>NZ_FOBF01000045.1 GCF_900109355.1 Nonomuraea pusilla | reverse complement strand
GCCAGCCCTATCGCGCTGACCTGCCGCTGCAGGCGCTGGACCGACTCCAGGGTGGCGTCGAGGAAGGTGTTGGCGGCAGCTGTGGCGATGGCCCGGTGGAAGGTCTCGTCGGCTCGGGTGAAGGCGTCGATGTCGTCGTCGGCCGCCGCGTCGGCCGATTGCTGTGCCGCCTGGCGCAGCGCCTTGACCTGGGCGGGGGTGGCGCGCTGCGCGGCCAGGCGGGTGGCGGCGGTCTCGACGAGACGCCGGAACTCGAACATCTCGTCCACCTGGCGCAGATCGGCGGGCAGGAACCGGGAGAACGACTCCTTCCACAGCGCGCCGTCCGGCTCGGCGATGTAGATGCCCCGGCCCTTCTGCACCGAGACCCGCCCGAGCGCGGACAGGATCTTCACCGCCTCCCTGACGATCGTCCTGCTCATCCGCACCGCCTCGGCCAGGTCCTTCTCCGTGGGCAGCCGATCACCCGGCTCGAGCCGTTCCCGCACGATGTACTCGAGAATCCGCTCCGCCGCGATCTCGTAACCCGGCCGGTAACCCCCCGCCTCACCGTGCTGCCGCGGCACCGACGATGACCACTCCGATCGGGCCAACCTCTTCCTCCGGTCTACTCTCGCGGCCGTTTCACGATGCTCCGCAATACTCGGCCATGCACACACTACCCGCAATATTTCATATCTATCTAGTCCCGGCTCTGGAGGAACGCCGTCGGTGCGGACCGCACCGGTGAACCCGCGCCGACCGCAGCCGGCGGTGCCGTTCCTGCCCCGACCGCATGACCGGCGTCGGGCGCCTGAACTGCTGACACCCTCCCTGCTGCAGGCAGGGGAGGGGGTGCGCGCCGTACCCGCCCGGGATCGGCCCGCCGCGAGCGGTCGGCGGTGGGCAGGGTGTAGCCAGGCTCGGCCGTCCAGTCGCGCGCAAAGACTGCGATCTAAACGCATCATTCAGGGTTGATTGATTCGATATATATCCTTACACTCCTGAGTCAGAGGTCTCAGCAGGTACCGACACAACCTCGCTACCACACGTTCCTGGCACGGCATCGCAGCGTTGCGGTGCTTCCGAGCCCGTCCGTCCCCACGTCAGAAGCCCTCGTCTCAGCATCTCGAGTCCGGTCGCGACCGCCTCGGTTCGAGCGGCAGTCCTCGACCATGCCGGGCGACCGTCGAGTCATCACCGCCATGGTCCTCGCCCTCGCGGGCGTGAGCCTGGCCACTCCCGCGGCTCAGGCGAGCCCACCGCTGAAGGTCGACGCGGGTTTCTTCTCGATGGAACTGAGTGACATCGGGCGGGTGACCAGGCTGGTTGACCTGCGGACCGGCGCAGACTACGTGGCTGCGGACAAGCCGGTGCCACTGGTCAGCGTGGTGGCCGACGGCCAGCAGGCGGCGCCCACCAAGATGGAGTACTCCCCACAGGACAAGGTGCACGTACCGACAAGGCGACGATCAAGGTGAAAGTCGCCCGGTTCCCGACCTACTCCACTATGGAGGTGGTCGGTCTGGACCCCGCGCCGGGCACCGACGTGCAGACGCTGCTGTGGGACCCGGTGCCCATGAAGGTCGCCACGACCGTGGGAGGGTGGCCGAACGGGCACCTGGCCTACGGCTTCGCGCGTCTGGTCAACGGCGTCTACCGGCAGCTCGCCTCCAAAGATGGATTCGTCACCGAATGCGGCAATCTCTCGTCCAATATCTGGGATGCTGGGCAAGCAAGCACTCTCTGGGAGTTCCAGCCTTCGGACGATCGAAGCCACCATGGCGCGTGCGGCTTCTCTTGACGCCGGCATCAACTTCGAGACCAGCGTGAAGAGCTTCGACTCGGGATCGAACACCTCCGCGGTCCTTCAAGCCATCAAGCTGTGGGAGTCCGCGCGCAACCACGGGGCGTTCACGGCCGAGGAGAAGAAGCTACTGGCCGACGGCTCCACCTACTGGCATCTGCGCGGACGGCAAGCCGGTCGGCGAGCCGCGACCCGTCAAGGCCCCTGCCCTCGGTTTCACCACCCCGCAGCCGCCGAACGCCCAACTCAGCAAGCTGTACGAGTTCAAGGTGACCTCCAGCACGCCCCAGACCGTCCGTTACGAGATCACCTCCGGGCGGCTCCCGGCCGGCCCTGAACCAGGACACCGGCGCCATCACCGGCATCCCCACCCAGACCGGCATCGCCAAGACCGGCATCGCCAAGACCGGCATCGCCAAGACCGGCGGTGACACGCCCGCCCGCGAATAGTCGGCGCTGTCGCTCACCGGATCCGCCGGGGTGAGCGTGGAACCGGCCGACGCGGCGTTCTCCGGCCAGGCGCTGACCCGTTCGTTCCACGTCACCGCCACGACGACCGGCCTGGGCCCGGTCGCCGGACACACCGGCGCCGCCGTGGTCCCACTCACCGGCGACCTGCGCGAAACAACGACCGCGCCGACGGCATCAAGCCCTCCACCTTCAACGTGACCGTCCTGGCCGCCCAGCTCAGGAAGGGCGGCAACACTGAGACCAGTTGACCTGCCGGACCTGCGTCTCACGAGATGTCTGAGCACCCGCCGCCGTCCCCGGACGGCACAGCTGAGCCAAGAAGACGACAGCAGTGAACACACCAGCGAGACCGGTGGCGTCCGGGGCGAGTTCTGGAACCGGATCACCGCCGCGGGCGAGACCTGCGGCATCCTCATGCCGAAGACGTGGCCTGGCAGAGCGGTGTCAGACGGTTCGCTGCGGCGGGCGACACCCGAAGGTCACCGTGACGTGACGACGCCGCCAAGGGCACCGCCGGCTCCGGTTCTCCGGAGCCGGCGGTGCCAGGCAGATCATGGGAACGTGGACCAGCTCATTTCCCTGGCTCAGCCTTGCTGAAGTAGGCGACGACCTCAGGGGCGGGCGGAGGGACGTCGACCGCCCGGCCGCCGTCCCGCAGGGAGGCGGTGGCGGCGTATCCCGCCGCCACCGCCTCGCGGGCCGCGACCGGTGAGGTGACGGTGGCTCCGTCAGACCGGACGAAGTCGAGGAACTCCGCCATCAGCCGGGGGTCGGCGCCTCCGTGAGTGCCGGGCGGCGTGTGCACGGGCACCTCGATGTCGGCGTCCGCCCGGTAGTCCGAGCGGCGGTTCCACACCTTGACGACGGCTCCTTCGGAGTCGCCGAAGTTCTCCAGCCGTCCGGCCGTCCCGATGACCGTGTAGTTGCGCCAGTAGTCCGGGGTGAAGTGGCACTGCTGATAGCTGGCGAACACGCCGTTGTCGAGCCGCATCTGCATCATGCTGAGGTCCTCGACGTCCACGACCGGATTGAGGTCCCGCTGGCTGAGCGGCGGCCAGTTGTCCGGTGAGAGCCAGTCGGTCATCCGCTCTCCGGGCTTCCTGTCCCGCCGCGAGGTGATGTCGCCGTAGACGACCAGACCCCCCATGGCGTTCACCTGCCGGGTGTACCCCCCGCCCAGCCAGTGGATGACGTCGATGTCGTGCGCTCCCTTCTGCAGCAGGAGGCCTGTGGTGTTCCGCCGGTCCGCGTGCCAGTCCTTGAAGTAGAAGTCCCCGCCGTGCCCGACGAAGTGCCGGCACCAGATGGCCTTGACCTGCCCGATGGCGCCGTCTTCGATCAGCTCGCGGATGGTTCTGATCACCGGCATGTGGCGCATGTTGTGCCCGACATAGAGCCTCGTGCCGTGACTCTGCGCGGCGGCCAGGAGCCGGTCGCAGCCCTCGATGGTGATCGCGAGGGGTTTCTCCATGAACACCGGGATCCCTGCCCGGAGGAAGTCCAGCCCGATCGGCTCGTGGGTGTGGTCCGGGGTCAGCACGAGCACGCCGTCGAGCCCGGCGTGCAGCAGTTCCCGGTGGTCGGCCACGGTGAGCAGATCGGGTCCGAATCGGTCGCGGGCCTTGCGCAGTGTCTGTGGATCCCGGTCGCAGCAGGCGACCAGTCGCGACCCCTCTCCCGGACGGTGTGCGAGGCCGGCCAGGTCGCTGCGCACACCGAGACCGACCACACCCAGCCTGAGGTCGTCCATGCCACGTCCTTTCTCGACGTCTAGCTTTTGCTGCCGGTGTGGGCGATGCCCTGAATGAAGTGCCGTTGGAGGACGACGAACGCGACGATCATCGGTACGGTCGCCATGATCGAGCCCGCCATCAGCAGCGAGTAGTCGGTCATGTGCTCTCCCTGCAGGGTCGCCAGGCCGGCCGACAGGGGCATCGCGGCCGGATCGGTGCTGACGACCAGCGGATACATGAGGTCGTTCCACGACCACAGGACCGTGAGGATCGTCAGGGCCAGCAGGCCCGGCCTGGCCAGGGGCAGCGCGATGCGGAAGAAGATCTGAAGCGGGTTGGCGCCGTCGAGACGGGCCGCCTCCTCCACGTCGCGGGGCAGGGCGAGGAAGAACTGCCGGAGGAGGAAGGTGCCGAAAGCGCTGAACATCCCCGGCACGATCAGGCCTGCCAGGGTGTTCACCCAGCCGAGGTCCTGCACGATGAGGTACTGCGGGATGAGGAAGAGCTGGCCGGGCACCATCAGCACTGACAGGAACAGGCCGAACAGCAGGTTGTTGCCGCGGAAACGCAACCGGGCGAACGCGTAGGCCGCCAGGGAGCAGAACACCAGCTGGGCGATGGTTCGTCCGGCGGTCATGAGCACCGTGGTGAGGAACATCTGCCGGAAGGGCAGCACGTCGAACACCTGGCTGTAGTTGGACCACTGCCACTCGCTCGGCAGGAACGTCAGCGGCACATGGGTGGTCTCGCTGAACGTCTTGAGCGAGGTGAGGAACTGCCACACGAACGGGCCGACCATCACGACCGCCCCGGCGGCGAGCACCAGGTGTGTCGCGGCAGTGCCCAGGCGGCGCGCCGGGCGACCGGCGACCGTCGTGCCGTCAGGCATAGTGCACCCACCTTCTCTGAAGCCGGAACTGGAGGATCGTCATGACGAGGATGAAGGCGAGCAGGACGAAGGCGACCGCGGCGCCGAAGCCGAGATCGTGCTCGACGAAGGCTTTCTGGTAGAAGAGGTAGGAGATCGTGCGGACCCGCGGGAGCGCCGGATTGGCGGTGCCGGCGGCGCTGCCGGGCGTGCTCATCATCATGTACGCGAGGTCGAACATCTGCAGTGAGTTGATCACCGTGAGGACGGTCGCGAAGAAGATGCTCGGGCTGAGCAGCGGCACGGTGATACGGAAGAACGTCCTCGCAGGGCCGGCGCCGTCGATCGCTGCCGCCTCGTAGTACGTGGCGGGGATGCCCTGGAGGCCGGCCAGGAAGATGACCATGTTGTAGCCGAGGGCCATCCAGATGCCGATCGCGGCGAGCGCGTACAGTGCGACGGACGGGTCCGACGCCCAGTGCGCCCCCTGGACGCCGATCACTGAGAGCAGCTGGTTCACCAGGCCGTAGTCACCGTTGTACATCCATCTCCACAGCATCGCGACGGCGACGGGCATGGTGACCACCGGCAGGAAGTACAGCGTGCGGTACACCGAGCGGCCCCGTAGTCCGCGCTGGTTGAGCAGCGCGGCGAGCAGGACCGCGAGCGGGATGCCCGCCAGCTGGATGATGGTGTACAGCAGGGTGTTGGCCACGGCCTGGCCGACCGACGGCTCGTCGAGCAGCGCTCGGTAGTTCGCCGTGCCGATCCAGGTGTGCCCCCCGAAGGGGCCCGACTTGGTGAAGCTGTAGAAGAAGGTCTGGGCGACGGGCCACAGGTAGAAGATCATCAGGCCGATGGTCATGGGGGTGACCATGAGGTACGCCCACGCCTGCTCGGCACGGCGTCCACGAGCGCGGCCCGATGGGCGGCGGCCCCCCGGATGCCGGTGCCGGCGCCGGGTCGCCGCGGTGTTCACCGCTGACATCACTGTTCCTCACGCAGCGCCGCGTTCATCGCCGTCGCCATTTCCTGCGCGGCGGCCGTGATGTCCTTCGTGCCGGACCAGGCGGGCCCGAAGATGGCGGCCTCCTTGCTCTGCCACGCGTCGGTGTTCTTCGACCCGGGGAACGGCACCGCGTAGGCGAGCTGGTCCGTGAACGCGCGCAGGTGGAACTGCGGCATGGAGGTGATCCAGGCCTCCTGGGTGCCGGTGAAGGCGGGGATGACGGCGCCCGTCTGCGCCTGGATGTCGGCGGCGTCCTTCGACCCGAGGAACTCGGCGAACTGCGTCGCCTCCTTCGGGTGCTTGGTCTTGGCGTACACGACGTTGGCCAGGCCGTGGATCACCACGGCGCGCTTGGCTCCCTTCGGCAGGACGGTGACGTCCACGTCGTTCTTGGTGACGTCGTTCTTGGCGAACTCGATGGCGTTCCAGGACCCGCCGTAGTACATGCCGATCTTGCCGGACTCGAACAGCTGGGTGGGGTAGGTGTCCGTCATCGACTTCAGCGACGGGGAGACCCCGGCCTTCATCAGGTCGGTCCAGAAGCGCAGCCCGGAGAGGGTGGCGGGCTGGTCGTAGCCGGAGGACTTCCCGTCGGGGGAGATGACCTGGCCGCCCGCCTGGAAGATGGTGTCGTAGTAGTTCTCCTGGTTGAAGGGCGGGGCGAGGATCCCGTACTCCCCCTTGGAGGGGTCGGTGAGCTTGCGTGCCGCGTCGGCGACGTTCTGCCAGGTCCAGGTGTCGTCCGGGTACGCGAGCTTGGCCGCGTCGAACAGCTTTTTGTTGTACCAGAGTCCGACCGTGTCGAAGTCCTTCGGGATGCCGTACTGGGTTCCCTGGTAGCTGTAGATGCGGGTGAGCGCCTCGGGATAGTTCGCCGGCTTGACGCGGCCGCTCGTGATCGAGTCCGACAGCGGCAGCAGCATGCCGTTGGCGGCGTAGAGCTGGGCGTGCGGGCCGTTCATCCAGAAGACGTCGGGCGCGCTGCCGCCGGTGGCGTCGGCCTGCAGTTTTGTCCAGTACTCCTGGTTCGCGGTGAGCTGGATGGTGATGTGCACTTTCGGGTGCGTCGCCTGGAACTTCTCGATGATGCGCTGCATCGCCGGCATCTGGTTCTTGTCCCAGATGCGATAGCTGAGCTCGACCTTCCCGTCGTCTGCCGCCCCGCCGCCGCACGCCGTGGCGCTGAGCAGCAACCCGACGACCACACTGGAGGACCACAGGCGTGTCCCGCGACGCTTCATTCCTGGCTTGGTACGCATCATGCCTCTTCTGACGTTCGACTTCCAGCTAATAGATCGGATCCTCTGGCCGGTCCCTTCGGCCCGAGCTTCTCCACCGAACCCACAGGTGGGGGGTCGCGGACACCTCTCGCCAAGACCGGCGACGCTGAACACGTGCTGGTCACGATGATGTGGAAACCCCGATCGCGTCAAGACCCTAAATGCGATTCACTGGCGAAGCGTGACACGATAGATATGAAATATCCTGGGGCTGTAGGGTGTCGCATGCGACGGCATGAGTGGCCGCGAGAGTAGACCGGAGGAAGAGGTTGGCCCGATCGGAGTGGTCATCGTCGGTGCCGCGGCAGCACGGTGAGGCGGGGGGTTACCGGCCGGGTTACGAGATCGCGGCGGAGCGGATTCTCGAGTACATCGTGCGGGAACGGCTCGAGCCGGGTGATCGGCTGCCCACGGAGAAGGACCTGGCCGAGGCGGTGCGGATGAGCAGGACGATCGTCAGGGAGGCGGTGAAGATCCTGTCCGCGCTCGGGCGGGTCTCGGTGCAGAAGGGCCGGGGCATCTACATCGCCGAGCCGGACGGCGCGCTGTGGAAGGAGTCGTTCTCCCGGTTCCTGCCCGCCGATCTGCGCCAGGTGGACGAGATGTTCGAGTTCCGGCGTCTGGTCGAGACCGCCGCCACCCGCCTGGCCGCGCAGCGCGCCACCCCCGCCCAGGTCAAGGCGCTGCGCCAGGCGGCACAGCAGTCGGCCGACGCGGCGGCCGACGACGACATCGACGCCTTCACCCGAGCCGACGAGACCTTCCACCGGGCCATCGCCACAGCTGCCGCCAACACCTTCCTCGACGCCACCCTGGAGTCGGTCCAGCGCCTGCAGCGGCAGGTCAGCGCGATAGGGCTGGC
>NZ_FOBF01000041.1 GCF_900109355.1 Nonomuraea pusilla | reverse complement strand
ATGAGGTCTCCCACCACGAGAGTGGGTAAGGCCCCCGGTAGACGACCGGGTTGATAGGCCGGAGGTGGAAGCATGGTAACGTGTGGAGCTGACCGGTACTAATAGGCCGAGGACTTGACCATAAAGCTTTTCTTGCTCGCGTCCGCTACGCAATTCTGAGACAGCAAACGGTCTCATGGTGTTGCGGTGGTTATGGCGGGAAGGAAACACCCGGTTACATTCCGAACCCGGAAGTTAAGCTTCTCTGCGCCGATGGTACTGCACTCGGGAGGGTGTGGGAGAGTAGGTCGCCGCCGCACAAACTTTAGATGAGAAAGGGCCTCACGCCTACGCGTGGGGCCTTTTTTCATTTGTGTCGGTCCCTGTGCCGGCTGGAGAAGGCGGGCCACCCCGGCGCAGGGCTGAAGCGTCCTCGGCAGGGCTGAAGCGTCATCGGGCGGTGGGGCGTACACGGGCGGTGGGGCGTACAAGGGTCTGCGTGGCCGCCTGGTGAGTGCGTGAGACGGCGATGTCTGTGTTTCGCTCGGGATGTCGAGGGCCAGGTTCAGTGCGCGGCGTTCGCGTCCCGTCAAGGGCAGGCGTGGGCCCGTTCTGGGGTGGCGGTAGCGTAACGGCCACAGGTGAGATCATCTTGCCGGGCCGGGGAGGCATCGCATGCTGGACGAGCAGGGGAAGACGCGGGTTGGCCGGGCGGCGTTACGTCCGCGACTGGTGGCTCTTGGTTGGGACTATCTTGTGATCGCCGGCTGGCTGGCCCTGCTGGCCGCCGTGTTCGTCCCGCTGCGCCTCGCGGGAGTGGTGGTGTTCGATGGGCTTGGGATGGTGGGCACCGACCTTCTGATCACTGCGCTGAGCGTGCTGCCGGCCGGAGCCTATCTGGCGATCGGCGAGGCGGGGCGGCACCAGGCCACATGGGGCAAGCGACGAGCAGGGCTCGTCGTGGCCACCACCACCGGGAAACGGCCCGGCGCGGCGCGGATCGTGGTGCGCGATGTCGTGAAGTTGCTGCCCTGGCAGTGCGGTCACATGGCGGTGTCCCGGCTGTCAGGCGGTCACGAAGTGATCGTCGCCATGCCCTTCCTGGTCGCGGCGTACGCACTGGCGGGGATCTCGATCGTGCTGCTGCTGGTGCGCCGCGACCGGGCCGCCCTGCACGACGTCGTGGCGGGCACCCGAGTCGTACCGTCGCCGTCGTGACATCCGGACGGGGCCCCCGTTCCTGATCGACTGGCTGTCGTTCGCACCCGCGGCGCCCTCGGCTCCCGGGTCTGCGCGCCCTTCAGGGCCGGGGCCGCTGCTCCGAGGACGGTCTGCCGGCCCTGGCCGAAGCCCAGGACATGACGCCCCGCCCACGCGGGCGCCGGGGACGCGCTCCGGCGTGCCGCGGGTCGATGTGAGAGGGCCACCCTTGCTGACGGCAGGGGTGGCCCTCTCTGCGTTCACGGGTTGCTTCGTCCGTGTTCGCGGGCTACTTCGGGAGGACGAGCAGGGCGTCGCCGACGCCGCGTTCCACGCCGTCCGACGGGCGGTTGACGAGCTTGCCGTTCACCACCATCGCGGTGGAGCCGCCGCCGTCGAGGTTGATGGCCTGGGTGGCGCCGAGCCAGCGCATGAGCTGGGCCGCTTCGGTGAAGTTGGCGCCGACGGTGACGCCGGGCTGGCGGCCGTCGACGGTGGCCAGGATGAGGCTGCCGTTCTTGGTGGTGCCGAGCAGGGTGCGCGGGTGGCGGCGCAGGATCATGTTCACGGAGTCGTGGCCGTCGCGCTTGGCCGTGATGTGGACGCGGCCGTTGCGGACGAGCCCGACGCCGCCGGCGATGACGTTCAGGTCGGGGGTGAGGGCGAGCGCCTTGCCGGTGCGCAGGTCGACGACCTTCTGGTCGACCTTGACCGTCCAGCCTTCCCAGGCGTGCTCGTTCAGCCAGTCGGAGGCGGCGCCAGCGCCGTGCAGCACGCGCATGCCCGCGGGTACGGCGGAGCCGGACGGGCGCAGGGTGACGACCTTGCCGTTGGCGTCGAGGACGACGTCGGAGCCGCTGTCGTTGGGCGTCTTGGCGCCGTACTCCTCGGTGTAGAGGACGAGTTCGTCGGTCGCGGCGGCGCGGTTGACGCCGTTGACGGTGAGCTTCTCGCCGTCCTGCGAGATCGCGGTGACGGTGGTCTTCAGCTCGGTGATGCGGGCCGTGCGGCCCTTGAGCACCACGGCGGAGCGGCCGGGCACGGCCTCGCTCAGCAGCCTGCCGCCGACGACGGAGAGGCCGACGGGCTCGCCGCGCAGGTTCTTCGCGGTGTGGATGTTGAAGAAGCCGCCGTTCACGCCGACCAGGGCGTTGCGGTCCTTGGCCATGGCCGAGACGGTCTCGCGCGCGGCGACGCTCTTGCCGAGGGTGGCGCCGTACGAGCCGCGGAACGTCTTCGCGTCGATCATGACGACCTTGACGTCCCAGGGGCCGGTGGTCTTGAGGCCGTCGTCGCCGAGGTAGTCGACCTTGACCTTGAGGCCGCCGTCCTTGAGCGTCTTGGCCATCTCGTCGGCCTTCGCCTTGTCCTTCAGCGGCCAGAGGCCGACGCGGACCATGTAGACGATCTGCTCGGGGGCGTCGGCGACCTGGGGCCGCACGACCTTCTGCACACTGGGGGTCTCGCCCAGCGCCTCAACCTCGGCCGCCTTGGCCTGCGCGGTCTCCTGCATCCCGTAGTCGCGTCCGCTCGGCATGAGGACGGTCACGGTGTACCCGTCGGTGGCCGTGCCCGCCTTCACGTCGTACAGGTCGATGCCCTGCGTGACGGCGGTGGCGGTCTTGGTCGGCACGGTCGCGTCGCCCAGCGGGAACTTCGCCGACGGGAACGTCACCGAGAGCGGTGCGGCGGCGGCGGGCAGGGTGGTGACCGTGAGGGCCGCGGCTACGGCCAGGCCGCCGGCAAGGGTACGTCGAGACATGAACTCTCCAGAGGGCGGATGACGGACCGCACCATCCTGGCGAGATCATGGCCCTGGAGGCGGGGAAACCACGCTATTGGCGGTGAGTGGTTACAAGATTGACATCACCGCGTATACACTGTGCGTATGACCAACGCCTGCATGTGGTGGCGGCCGGTAGACGGCCGCTGATCTCGCATGCACGGGCCGTCCTGAAGGGCGGCCCCGGCAGGCGGCTTCCTCAGGGACGGCGACGACTGAGGAAGGAACCATCATGAGTGACGTGGTACTCACTGGTGACAGGCCGACCGGGCAGCTGCACCTGGGGCACTACTTCGGCACCCTGGCCAATCGCGTGGCCCTGCAGGGCGTCCACCCCATGTACGTGCTGATCGCGGACTACCAGGTGATCACCGACAGGGACACCCCGGGGGAGATCCAGCGCAACATCACCGAGCTGCTCCTCGACTACCTGGCGGTCGGCCTCGACCCGCGGCAGGTGACGATCTTCCAGCACAGCGCCGTCCCCGAGTTGAACCAGCTGCTGCTGCCGTTCCTGAGCCTGGTGTCGGTGGCGGAGCTGAGCCGTAACCCCACGGTCAAGGACGAGATCGCGCACAGCTCGCAGAGTGCCGTCAGCGGCCTGATGTTCACGTATCCGGTGCACCAGGCGGCGGACATCCTGTTCTGCAAGGGCACGCTGGTGCCGGTCGGCAAGGACCAGCTTCCGCACCTGGAGGTGACGCGGCTCGTCGCGCGGCGCTTCAACGAGCGGTACGGCCAGGTGTTCCCCGAACCGCAGGCGATGATGGGCGCGAGCCCGATGCTCAGGGGCCTGGACGGCGGGAAGATGAGCAAGAGCAGGGGCAACGCGATCACGCTGGCGGCCACGGAGGACGAGACGGCGGCGCTCATCCGCAAGGCCCGCACCGATGCTGACCGGCTGATCACGTTCGACGAGGAGCACAGGCCGGAGGTGGCGAACCTGCTCACGCTGGCGGGGCTGTGCCTGGGCCGTCCCCCGCAGGAGATCGCTGAGGAGATCGGCGACGGCGGGGCCGTCACGTTGAAGCGGGTGGTCACCGACGCGGTGAACGACTTCCTGGCCCCCATCAGGAAGCGGCGGCGCGAGCACGGCGAGGCGGACGCCCGCGAGGTGCTGGCGGAGGGCAACGAGCGCGCCAGGGAGCGGGCGATCGCCACCCTGGACGAGGTCAGGGCCGCGATGGGCTTCTAGGGCCTTCCAGGGCCGACGGTCCCGGACCTGCGGCCCTCAGGGGGGCCCACGCCTTTCTGCTCCGGGGCCCGTGGAGCTCAACCCGGTGAGGTGGAGGGGCAGGAAGCTGCACGGCGGCGTGGCGTGCCGGTCGCCATGTCAGTGCGGTGACGGCGCCGTATCAGCGTGGTCGGCGATGGTGAATGCCATCAGGACCGGAGATCGAACACGCTGAAGGAGATCCATGATGAGTCACCGCTTCTCTGCCGCCGGGCTGCGCCGGGTGCGTGAGGTGCTGGTCCGGCATGTGGAGTCCGGGAGGATTCCCGGGGTCGTCGCGCTGGTCGGCCGGGGTGAGGACACGCATGTCGAGGCGATCGGGACGATGCGTCACGACGGTGGCGCGCCGATGCGCCGCGACACCATCTTCCGGATGGCGTCCACCTCGAAGCCGGTCACGGTGGCCGCGGCCATGGTGCTGCTGGACGAGTGCCGGCTGCGGCTGGACGATCCCGTCGACGCGTGGCTGCCGGAGCTGGCCGACCGGCGGGTGCTGACCCGGATCGACGCCCCGCTGGACGACACCGTGCCGGCGCGGCGGCCGATCACCGTGCGGGACGTGCTGACCTCCACCTTCGGGCTCGGCATGGACTTCACCTCCCTGGGCACCCCGATCATGAACGCGATCTTCGAAGGGGGGTTGACGCCGAACCTGCCCGAGCCGATGCCCGAACCGGACGAGTGGATGCGCCGCCTCGGCGAGCTTCCGCTGATGCACCAGCCCGGGGAGCGCTGGCAGTACCACATCAGCAGCGACCTGCTCGGCGTGCTGGTGGCCAGGGTCACCGGCCGGCCGTTCGAGACGTTCCTGCGCGAGCGCCTCTTCGCCCCCCTCGGCATGGCCGACACGGGCTTCCACGTACCGGCCGGTGAGATCGACCGGCTGCCGGCGCTGTACGCCCCCGACCCGGGCACCGGGGAGTTCCTGGTGTGGGACGAGCCCGAGGGCGGCCGCTGGAGCCGCCCCCCGGCGTTCCCCAGCGGTGGGGGCGGGCTGGTGTCCACGGTGGACGACTACCACGCCTACTTCCGGATGCTGCTCAACGGCGGCGTCCACCAGGGTGAGCGGATCCTGTCGCGGCCGGCGGTCGAGCTGATGACGACCAACCGGCTGACCGCCGAGCAGACCGCCGCCCGCGACAGGATGGCGCGCGAGGCCGTGCACATCTCCTTCGGTCAGGGTCAGCACGGCGGGTGGGGGTTCGGGATGGCGGTGCGCACCTACCGGGGCGACTACGCGCCGGTGGGCCAGTTCGGGTGGGACGGCGGCAGCGGCTGCTCGACCTACGCCGACCCGGGCAACCAGCTCGTCGGGATCCTGCTCACCCAGCTCGGGGCGTCGGTTCCGAATGCGATGCACCTGATGCACGACTTCTGGAACACCCTCTACCAGGCCATCGACGACTGACACATCGACCTGACGCACCGACGGGCCCCGGCGAGGCGGGCTCAGCGGCCCTCGCGGCGGAACGACTCCAGGGCGAGCAGGGCGACGTGCAGCGACAGGCACGACTCGACGTCGTCGAGGTCGGTGTCGAGGATGCGTTCGAGGCGGCGCAGGCGGTCGTAGAAGGCGGGCCTGGACAGGTGGGCCTTCTGGGCGGCGACCGCCTTGTTGCGTCCGGCGTCGAGGTAGATGCGCAGGATCCTGGTCAGGTCGCCGCCGCGCTGCGCGTCGTGCGCGAGCAGCGGGCTGAGCTCGCGTTCGGCGAACGTCTGGAGTCTCGCGTCGTCGCGCAGCAGGTGGAGCAGGCCGCGCAGGCGCAGGTCGGGCAGGCGGTAGTAGGCCCGGCCGTCGGGCTGGCGGACGGCGACGTCCGCCACCTGTTCGGCTTCGAGGAAGCTGCGGCGTACGTCCCTGATGGATTCGACGACGGAGCCGGCGGCGAGCACGAACCCGCCGCTCGGCCACAGCATGCGCAGGCGTTCGGCGAGCGCGCCGAGGGCGGGTTCGGCCTTGGTGCGGGGCGGCAGCGGCAGCAGGACGCCGACGCGTTCCTGGTCGAGCGCGCCCACCAGGGCGGGCAGGCGGGCGTCGCGGCAGGCGGCGGCGGTGGCCTCGGCCAGCTCGCCGAGCTGAGCCTGACCGTCGAGCGCCTGGTCGAGCGGGTCGGTGGGCCGGATGACGACGCTGATGAGCTTGCGCCCGGTGAGGGGGACGCCGACGGCGCGGGCCCGCGCGGCGGCCTCGTCGGGGTCGGCGTAGGCGTGCGTGAGGATGCCCGCGATGATCGTGCCGTGGGCCTGGCGTTCCAGCGACTCCTGGTGGCGTTCGAGGAGACGGCCGAGGGCGAGAGTGGTGGCGGCGCGTTCGGCCAGCACCATGAGCCGCGGCGTCGGCGGGGTGTCGCAGAGGACGATGAGGCGGCCCCAGTCCTGGCCGCGGGCGCCCACCATGGTGACGAGCCAGCCGGACGCCTGGTCGTACGCGGTGCGTTCGGCGGGGGCGACGGCCCTGGATCTGGTCTCCCACCCGGCGAGGAGCGCTCCGGCGTCGCGTCCGGCCGACTCGAAGGCCAGCACCTGGTGGGCGAGGTTCTCCAGGAGCACGGGCCGTCCGGCGAGCCGGGCGGCCTGCGACAGCACGGCGGCGGGGGAGGCGCCCTCGACGGACAGCTCGGTGAACACCTCGTGGAGCTGCTCGGACGCCCGCAGCTCCTCCAGCTGGTTGTCGATGATCCAGGCGTGCACCGACTCGGTGATCTGCACGAACGGCGTCTCGCGGGTGAGCACGATCACCGGCAGGCCGTGCTCCTCGGCCGACTTGACGACGGCGCGGGGCAGCTCGCGCACGAACCGGCGGCCGAGCTCCACGATCAGCCCTGACGCGCCCACGGTGGCGAGCTCGCCGATGTAGTCGGCGAGCTTCTCCGGGTCCTGGGGCAGGGCGACGCCGGTGGTGAGCACCAGCTCCCCGCCGCGCAGCAGGTGGGCGATGTCGGCGATCTCGCCGACGTGCACCCACCGCACCTTGCTGTCGAGCCGGTCCGCGCCGGCGACCACGCGCGGGTTCCCCCGGCGCACGGTCTCCAGGGCGAGGACGTCGGCGATGGTGGGTAGCACGGGGCAGAGCCTAGCTGATCAGAATGTTAAAACGGACAATCAACCGATTACATTCTGTTACCGGTTGAACTCCTCTTCGCGGTACTCGCGGCGGGGCTCGCGCACCCGGAGCTCGACCCGGCGGATCTTGCCGGAGATGGTCTTGGGCAGCTCGCCGAACTCCAGCCTGCGCACCCGCTTGTACGGCGCCAGCTCCCGGCGGCAGTGCTGGAAGATCGCCCGGGCGGTCTCCTCGTCCGGTTCGTACCCGGGGGCGAGCGTGACGTACGCCTTGGGCACCGCGAGCCGCACCGGGTCGGGGGCGGGTACGACGGCTGCCTCGGCCACGGCCTCGTGCTCCAGCAGCACGCTCTCCAGCTCGAACGGCGAGATGCGGTAGTCGGACGCCTTGAACACGTCGTCGGTCCTGCCGACGTAGGTGATGTAGCCGTCGTCGTCGCGGGTGGCCATGTCGCCGGTGTGGTAGTAGCCGTCGCGCATCGCCTCGCCGGAGCCGCCGACGTACCCCGCCATGAGGCCCATCGGGCGCGGGTCGAGCGGCAGGCAGAGCTCGCCGTCGTCGCCGGGCTCGCCGGTGTGCGGGTCGAGCAGCACGACGTCGTAGCCGGGCAGCGGGCGGCCCATGGAGCCGGGCTTGAGCGCCTCGCCGGGGACGTTGCCGATCTGCGCGGTGGTCTCGGTCTGGCCGTAGCCGTCCCTGATGGTGATGCCCCACGCCTTCGAGACCTGGTCGATGATCTCGGGGTTGAGCGGCTCGCCCGCGGCCACGGCGGTGCGCAGCGGCAGCCGCCAGGCGGTGAGGTCCTCCTGGATGAGCATCCGCCAGACGGTCGGCGGGGCGCAGAAGGTGGTGACGGCCTCGTCGCGCAGCACCTCCAGCAGGGCGGGCGCGGAGAAGCGCTGGTAGTCGTGGATGAGCACGGTGGCCCCGGCGTTCCAGGGGGCGAAGACGTTGCTCCACGCGTGCTTGGCCCAGCCGGGCGAGGAGACGTTGAGGTGCACGTCGCCGGGGCGCAGGCCGATCCAGTACATCGTGGACAGGTGGCCGATCGGGTAGGAGGCGTGCGTGTGCTCGACCAGCTTCGGCTGGGAGGTGGTGCCGGAGGTGAAGTACAGCAGCAGGGTGTCGCCGGCCCGGGTGGGGACCTCTGGCGTGAAGGTGGTGTCCAGCTCGTACGCCTCGTGGAAGGGCAGCCACCCGTACGCGTCGCCGACGGCGATCCTCGTGTACTCGCCCTGGTCGAACTTGCCGGCGTCGGAGGCGTTGGCGATGACGTGCGCGACGCCGCCCCTCTCGACGCGCTCGGTGATGTCCTTGGCGGTGAGCAGCGTGGTGGCGGGGATGATGACGGCGCCGAGCTTCATGGCGGCGAGCAGCGCCTCCCACAGCTCGGCCTGGTTGCCCAGCATGAGCAGGACGCGGTCGCCGCGGTTCACCCCCTGCTCGCGCAGCCAGTGGGCGACCTGGCTGGAGCGCGCCGACAGCTCGGCGAACGTGTACGACACCGGGCCCGACTCGCCGCCGACGATCCTGAGCGCCACCGCGTCGGGGGTCTCGGCCGCGAGGACGCCGTCGAACCAGTCAAGCGCCCAGTTGAACTCGGCCGGCTCGGGCCAGCGGAACTCGCGCCGCGCGGTGGCGTAGTCGGCGCTCAGCAGGAAGTCACGGGCCATGCGGAAATCGCTCATGTGCGGATCCTGCTACGTCACCAGCCGCCGCTCAAGGCCGTCGAGCATCGAGTGCAGGCCGAACGCGAAGCACATCTCGCGCACCTCGCGCGTGTCGAGCGCGGAGGCGGCGTTCATGCTCTCGGCCAGGCCGGGGTGGTCCTTGACGACGTGCTCGACCAGGGAGCGCACGTCGGCGTCGGTGAGCTCGCTCTCGGCGTACTTGACCTGCCAGGCCAGCTCGGGGATGGTCATGCCGAAGACGTACGCCGTCATGGTGGAGGTGGCGTAGTCGATCTCCAGGCCCTGGAAGCCGGCCTCCTGGAAGGTGGCGCGCAGGCGCGAGGTGAAGCCGAGCGCGTGGGGGCCGAGGGCGGGCACGCGGCCGAGCAGGTCGGCGACCCAGGCATGCCTGAGCATGACGCGGCGCATGCCGTGGGCCGCCGCGACGGTGACCTCACGCCAGCGGGCGCCGGACGGCTCGGGCAGCTCGATCTCGCCCCAGATCTCGTCGTAGGCGAGTTCGAGGAGTTCGTCCTTGTTGGCGACGTACCAGTAGAGGCTGGTGGCGCCTGCCATGAGCTTGGCGCCCAGCTTGCGCATGCTCAGCCCGTTGAGCCCTTCGGCGTCGAGGAGCTCGACGGCGGCGCGGACGATCTCCTCGCGGCTGCGGCCAGGGCTCGTTGACCTGCGCGGTTCGCGCAGCCAGACGGAGGAGAACGACTTGCCGGTCATCCTCCAAGGATAAATCCACTCGCACACTGTGCGAGGCTGGTCGTACAGTGTGCGAGTGGACTCGAACACCGTACGAGACCCCCGACGCTGGTGGGTGCTCGTCGTACTCTGTCTTTCGCTGCTGGTGCTGTCGATCGACGGCACCGTGCTCAACCTGGCCATCCCGTCCCTGATCGAGGAGCTGGGGGCCACGCCGTCCGACATCCAGTGGATCCTCGACGCGTACGTGCTGGCCTTCGCCGGGCTTTTGCTCACCGCGGGCAGCCTGTCCGACCGGTACGGCCGCAGACGCTTCCTCGTCGTCGGCCTGGCCCTGTTCGGCGGCGCCTCCATGCTGGCCGTGATCGCCTCCGAGCCCTGGCAGGTGATCGGCGCGCGGGCGCTCATGGGCGTGGGCGGCTCGATCCTCATGCCCTCGACGCTGTCGATCCTCATGACCGTCTTCGACGAGGAGGAGCGCCGCAAGGCCATGGCCATCTGGGGCGGCGTCGCCATGATCGGCGTCATCGCGGGCCCCACGCTGGGCGGCTTCCTGCTGGAGCACTACTGGTGGGGCTCGGTCTTCCTGCTGAACGTGCCCGTCGCGGCCCTCGCCATCGCCGCCGCGTACGCGCTGATGCCCGAGACGCGCGGCGGCGGCCGCAGGCTCGACCCGGTGGGCGTCGTGCTGTCGATCGCGGGACTCACCTCGGCCGTGTACGTCATCATCGAGCGGGAGTGGAACCCGCTGGTCATCGCGCTGGCCGTCGTCACCCTGACGGCGTTCGTCGTCTGGGAGCTGCGCTCGGAGCACCCGATGCTGCCGCTCGCGCTGTTCAGGAACCGCGACTTCAGCGGCGCGTCCTTCTCGATCCTGCTGATGTCGTTCGGCGCCGGGGCCGTCATGCTGATGCTCAGCCAGTACCTGCAGTTCGTGCTGGGCTACGGTGAGTTGCAGGCGGGCCTCGCCATGCTGCCCTACGCCGCCGCCGCGACCGTCTTCAACGGGGTCGGGGCGGGGCTCGGCAAGCGGGTCGGCAACCGGATGCTGGTCGCGTCCGGGCTGCTCGTCATGGCCGCCGGGTTCGTCGTGATGGCCACGGGCGACGGCTACCCGTCACTGGCGACAGGGCTGGTCGTCATGGGCATCGGCGGCGGGCTGGCCGGGCCCGCGGCGTACACGTCGCTGATGGGGGCGATCCCGCTGGAGCACGCGGGCGTCGGCTCCGCCATGAACGACACCGTCCAGCAGGTGGGGCTCGCGATGAGCATCGCGGTGCTGGGCAGCGTCCTGGCCGGGGTGTTCACCGCCGAGATGCCGCCGGACGCGCCGGCGGCGGCGCGGGAGTCGATCGGCGTGGCCCACCAGATGGGCTTCGGCGAGGTGGCCGGGGAGGCGTTCACCACGGCCATGCACGTCGGGTCCTGGGTCGGGGCCGGCTTCACCCTGGCCGCCGCGCTGCTCGCGTTCGCCGTGCTGCGCTCGGGCCGGCCGGCCGCGCCCGCCCCGGCCCCCGAGGAGAGCGCCCCTGCCGTGTGACCTCTCGTGCCGGGCCGGGTCTACCGCACCCGAGGCTCGCGCATGCGCTCCAGGCTGTCGAGCTTGTGCGTCCGCTCGTCGTGGCCGATCTGCCGCAGCAGGTCGGCCACCGAGCGGTGGCGGCCGTACTCGGCGCCGTACGTGCCCGGGTCGGGCAGGTGGTCGAGCTCCGGGTGGGCGGCCACGAACTCCATGTACTCGTGCTCGGCGTGGTCCTCGAACTCGGCGTTCAGCCGGTAGCTCCAGTCGGGCCTGACGAGGAACAGCATCCACGAGACGTGGTAGTAGAAGAACGCGATCAGCCAGGGCGCCACCTTGTGGAGCAGCAGGCTCTGCCGCTGGCCCGCCCGCTGCACCAGGTCCTGCATGATCAGCAGGTGCCACTGCTCGTTGTCCTGGTCGGCGCGGGCCTCCACGATCCGTTCGAAGACCCGCCTGGCCAGCGCCGAGCGGCCGGCGTGCCGGTGCACCGCCCAGTAACCCATGCGCTCCCACGCCTGGTACGGCACGCGGGCGATCGTCTCCAGCATCGCGAACTTCGTGTACGAGCCCTCCTTGCCGTACAGGAGGTCGACCGGCTTGAACATCATCCTGGCGAGCAGGCCGTAGGCCATGCGCGGCGTGGCCAGCGTCTCGTGCTGGGCGCGCAGCAGCGCGTCGCGGTCGAGCCTGGGCGGCCCGGCGGGCGCCGCGGGGCGGTCGTCGAGGAGGGCGGTTCCCGTGCCGTTTCCCATGCGATCTGTCATGGGTCGATGGTCGCCGCCGGGCCTGGCCTTCGTCGTCGTCCGGCGGTCGTCATTCCGCGGCCCTCCGGTACGCCCTCAGGCGCACGGGACATCCCCTAGGGGTCAGGTTTGAAAAGTCCTTATGTCTTGACATATGGTGAGTGCGCGGCAGAGACCGGAGATGACAGCGTGTAAGGCGATTTTGCCGCTCGCCGACAGGCTGTAGGTGGGAGGACGCGTGGGAGAACGGGATACTCAGAACATGTCGGAGCTTCTCGCGCGCCACCGGGCCGTCATGCCCAACTGGCTGGCCCTCAACTACAACGAGCCCATCGAGATCGTCAGCGGCAAGGGCAACCGCGTCGTCGACGCCGATGGCAACAGCTATCTGGACTTCTTCGCCGGCATCCTGACCAACATGATCGGGTACGACGTGCCGGAGGTGCGCGAGGCCGTCGAGCGTCAGCTCGCCACCGGCGTCGTCCACACCAGCACCGTGTACCTGCTGCGCGGTCAGATCGAGCTGGCCGAGAAGATCGCGCGGCTGTCCGGCATCCCCGACGCCAAGGTCTTCTTCACCAACTCCGGCACCGAGGCCAACGAGACGGCGCTCCTGCTGGCGACGTACGCCCGCAAGAGCGACCAGGTCCTCGCGATGCGGCAGAGCTACCACGGCCGCAGTTTCGGCGCCCTCAGCGTGACGTCCAACCGGGCGTGGAAGAACAACTCGCTGTCGCCGCTCAACGTGCACTTCCTGCACGGCGCCGACCGCCACCTCACCCAGTTCAAGGGCCTGTCGGACGCCGACTACATCAAGGCCTGCGTGGACGACCTGCGCCACGTGCTCGCCACGTCCGTCTCCAACGACGTGGCCGCGCTCATCGCCGAGCCCATCCAGGGCGTGGGCGGCTTCACGATGGCCCCCGACGGGCTGTTCGCCGCCTACAAGGAAGTGCTCGACGAGCAGGGCATCCACTTCATCTCGGACGAGGTGCAGACCGGCTGGGGACGCACCGGCAGCGCCTTCTTCGGCATCCAGAACCACGGCGTCACGCCCGACATGATCACGTTCGCGAAGGGGCTGGGCAACGGCTTCGCCGTCGGCGGCGTCGTCGCGCGCGGCGACCTCATGGACGGCCCGCACGCCGTGGGCCTGGCCACCTTCGGCGGCAACCCCATCTCGATGGCCGCCGCCAACGCCACCCTCGACTACGTCCTCGACCACGACCTGCAGGCCAACGCCGCCAGGACCGGCGCGATCATCATCGACGGCCTGCGCGAGGCGGCCCGGCGCCTGCCGATCGTCAAGGACGTGCGCGGCAAGGGCCTGATGTTCGCCGTCGAGCTGGAGAACCCCGCCCAGGCGGCGCGCTTCATGGAGGAGAGCAAGAAGGGCGGCCTCCTCGCCGGCAAGGGCGGCCTGTACGGCACCGCCATCCGCATGGCCCCGCCGCTCACCCTCACCGAGGACGAGGCACGCGAGGGCCTGGGGATCATCGTCAACGCACTCGAAGTCATCAACGCAGAGGCAGCTCAGTGAAGTCAGTCAAGCACTGGATCGACGGGGCTCTCGCGGACGGCGACACCAGCCGTACCGGCGAGCTCTACAACCCGGCCACCGGCGAGGTGAGCGGCAGCGTGGCGATGGCCTCGGCGGCCGACGTCGACGCCGCCGTCGCCGCGGCCGTCGCCGCGTTCCCCGCCTGGCGGGACGCGTCGCTGGTCAAGCGGGCGCAGGTGCTGTTCAGGTTCCGCGAGCTCATGTACGCCCACCGCGATGAGCTGGCCGCGTTCATCTCCTCCGAGCACGGCAAGGTGCACAGCGACGCGCTCGGCGAGGTCGCGCGCGGCCTGGAGGTCGTGGAGTTCGCCTGCGGCATCCCGCACCTGCTCAAGGGCGGCTTCTCCGAGGGCGTCTCGACCCGCGTGGACTCCTACTCGATCCGCCAGCCGCTCGGGGTGGTGGCCGGCATCACGCCGTTCAACTTCCCGGCGATGGTGCCGATGTGGATGTACCCGATCGCGATCGCCTGCGGCAACGCGTTCGTGCTCAAGCCGTCCGAGAAGGACCCGTCGGCGTCGCTGCTGATGGCGCGGCTGTGGCAGGAGGCAGGGCTGCCCGACGGCGTGTTCAACGTCGTGCAGGGCGACAAGGTGGCCGTGGACCGGCTGCTGGAGCACCCGGACGTGCGCGCGGTGTCGTTCGTCGGCTCCACCCCGATCGCGAAGTACGTCTACGAGACCGGCACCGCGCACGGCAAGCGGGTGCAGGCGCTGGGCGGCGCCAAGAACCACATGCTGGTGCTGCCGGACGCCGACCTCGACCTGGTGGCCGACTCGGCCGTCTCGGCCGGGTTCGGCTCCGCGGGCGAGCGCTGCATGGCGATCTCCGTGGTGCTCGCGGTCGACCCGGTCGGCGACGAGCTCGTCCAGAAGATCGTCGAGCGGGTGGAGCGGCTCACCATCGGCCCCGGCGACGACCCCGCGTCGGAGATGGGCCCGCTGGTGACGGCGGCGCACCGCGACAAGGTGGCCTCCTACCTCGACCTCGGGGTGGAGGAGGGCGCCAAGCTCGTCGTGGACGGCCGCGAGACGCCGGTCGCGGGCGGCGGCAAGGCCGCCGAGACGCCGGGCTTCTGGTTGGGCCCGACCGTGCTGGACCACGTGCCCGTCGGCTCGCGCACCCACACCGAGGAGATCTTCGGCCCGGTGCTGTCGATCGTGCGGGTCGGCTCGTACGAGGAGGGCCTTGAGATCATCAACGGCGGCGAGTACGGCAACGGCACGGCGATCTTCACCAACGACGGCGGGGCCGCGCGGCGCTTCCAGAACCAGGTGGAGGTCGGCATGGTCGGCATCAACGTGCCGATCCCGGTGCCGATGGCGTTCTACAGCTTCGGCGGGTGGAAGGCGTCGCTGTTCGGCGACACGCACGTCCACGGCGCGGAGGGCGTCCACTTCTACACGCGGGGCAAGGTCGTGACGTCGCGCTGGCTCGACCCGTCGCACGGCGGGGTGAACCTGGGCTTCCCCACGAACAAGTAACCCACCCCTCACGGGCCGGGGCGGACGTCGTCCCTCCCGGCCCGGTGGCCGGTAAGCTCCACCACACCGGACAAGGGGGGACATCGTGAATCGCCGTCGCACATCCGTCGTGGCGCTGGCCGTGGCGGCGCTGACCGCGGGCACCGCGGCGGCCCCGGCCCCCGCGCAGGCGGGCGGCGCCCGCGCGGCTGCCCCCACCTCGACGCCCACCCCCACCCCGACGGTGTCGCCCACCCCCAGCCCCACGCAGAGCGACGGCACGCTGCAGATCCTCACCTACCGCGGGTACGCCGAGTACGGCGGCGTCAGCTCCCGGGTGAACTGGGTGGGCTCGTTCGAGAAGGAGACGGGCTGCCGCATCGCCAGGCTGGAGACCGTCCAGACGGCCGAGGAGATGGCGGCCAGGGTCGCCCAGCGGCCCTACGACGTGATCTCCGCCGGGCCCGCCCTGCTCGGGAGCCTCGTCGAGAACCGCCAGGCGCAGCCCGTCGACCCGGCCAAGATCGACGGGTGGCAGGACATCCCCAAACGCTTCCGCGACCTCGCCACGGTCTCCGGCAAGGCGTACGGGGTGCCGTACCTGTGGGGCTACCACGAGTTCCTGTACGACGCGAGCCGGGTGAAGGGCGGCGACGTCGAGGAGGCGTTCACCTCCGAGCGCTCCGCGCTCAGGAACAGCCCGATGACCATCGCCGACGCGGCGCTCGCGCTCGGCGACGACGAGCCGTACGAGCTGGGCAAGGACCGCCTGGGCGAGGCCGTGCGCCTGCTGGAGCAGGCCAAGGGGCGTACGTACTGGCAGAACCCGGTCGACCTGGTCAAGGGGTTCGCCACGGGCGATCTGGACTACGCGCAGGCCACGCCGTACTACCGGGTGCTGCTGCGCAAGGCCGGCCTGCCGGTGAAGACGCTCGACGCGAAGAGGACCACCGGGTGGGTGGACTCGTGGGTGCTCGGGGCGAACCTCCCCGACGTCACCTGCGCCTACCGCTGGATCAACTGGATGACCCAGGCGGGCACCCAGCGCGACGCCGCCGCCTGGACCGGGCTGGCCCCCGCCAACGTCAAGGCGTGCAAGGGGCGGGCCAGGCCGGTCTGCGAGATGTACGGCGCCGGTCCGGCGCCGACGGGCGCTCGGGCCAAGGACCAGGACAAGCGGCTCGACCGCGTGCTGTTCGCGGTGCGCCCGCCGGGCGGCTGCAAGGGCGGCGCGGCCAAGTGCGTGCCGTACGCGACGTGGACGGAGCGCTGGGACGCCCTCGTCCCCTGACGTCCGACTCTCGGCGGCAGCCGCCCCCGACCTGCTGCGACGCCCCGGAGCCTTCCGCTCCGGGGCGTCTTGCCGTCTCCGGGAAGATTCTGGGACGAAACATTCGACTGAATGACCAGTCAGTGAGTATGGTTTGTCCATGAGAATCCTTCTTGTCGGCGCCGGTGGCGTCGGCTCCGCCGTTGTCCCCATCGCCGCCCGCCGCCATTTCTTCGAACACATCGTGGTGGCCGACTCTCAACAGAGCCGGGCGGCCCGAGCGGTCGCCAAGGTGGACGACCCGCGCTTCAGCGCCATCCAGCTCGACGCGTCCGACCGCGCCCAGGTGGTGGCCGCGCTCCGCGAGCACCGCTGCGACGTGCTGTTCAACGCGGTCGACCCGCGCTTCACCATGCCCCTGTTCGAGGCCGCGCTCGAAGCCGGGGCCCACTACCTCGACATGGCCATGTCGCTGTCCAGGCCGCACCCCAGCGACCCGTACAGCAGGCCCGGCGTCAAGCTCGGTGACGAGCAGTTCGCGCTCGACGGCGCCTGGCGCGAGTCGGGCAGGCTCGCGCTCGTCGGCATGGGCGTCGAGCCCGGCCTCGCCGACGTTTTCGCCCGCTACGCCGCCGACCACCTGTTCTCCAGCATCGACGAGATCGGCATCAGGGACGGCTCCAACCTCGTCGTCGACGGCTACGACTTCGCCCCCACCTTCTCCATCTGGACCACCATCGAGGAGTGCCTCAACCCGCCCGTCGTCTGGGAGGACGGGCAGTGGCGCACCACCGAGCCGTTCAGCGAGCCCGAGGTGTTCGACTTCCCCGAGGGCATCGGGCCGGTCGAGTGCGTGAACGTGGAGCACGAGGAGGTGCTGCTGGTGCCCCGGTGGGTCCAGGCCCGTCGCGTCACCTTCAAGTACGGGCTCGGCGAGGAGTTCATCGGCGTGCTCAAGACCCTGCACAAACTGGGCCTCGACAGCGCCCAGAAGATCAGGGTGGGCGGGACCGAGGTGGCGCCCCGCGACCTCGTGGCCGCCAGCCTGCCCGACCCGGCCGGCCTCGGCGACCGCATGCGCGGCAAGACCTGCGCGGGAACCTGGGTGAAGGGCACCGGCAAGGACGGCGCCCCCCGCGAGGTGTACCTCTACCACGTCGTGGACAACGCCTGGTCCATGCAGGAGTACGGCTCCCAGGCGGTCGTCTGGCAGACGGCGATCCACCCGGTCGTCGCGCTCGAACTCGTCGCGACCGGCGCGTGGAGGGGGAGCGGGGTGCTCGGGCCCGAGGCGTTCGACGCCGTGCCCTTCCTGGACCTGCTGCGCGAGTACGGCTCGCCCTGGGCGATGCGCGACTCCGCGCTCGCGCTGAGCGTCTAGCGGCGGGGACGGTGCCCTAGCGGACGGGGAAGGCCACCACGTCGGCGAGGGGGGCGGGCAGCAGGGCGTCGGCGCAGTCGGCGCAGGCCAGGACGGCGCAGTCGTCGGGCAGGCGGCCCACGCGCACCCGCGGCCGGGGCCACCGCTTGTGGCAGACGACGCAGGCGTCCCCCTCGCGCTGGGCCCAGGTCAGGCCCTCAGGGTCGAAGGTCACCGCGCTCCGTGCCGTCCTGGTCGAACCCCAGCTCATCTGGCTCCCCGCACCGCTCGCCCAGCCACATGTCTGCTCCGTTATAACCCCGGCCGCGCCCGTGATCGTCTAGCTGAGCGTCAAGCCAGAGTGAATTCTCTACCCGCCTGACGTGAGGTACACCAACAAAATCGGGCATCCAGCCGCAAGCTGGATGCCCGATTCGTACGGTCTTCTACAGGCCTGAGATGGCCTTCTCCAAAATCCCCAGACCCTCCTCAAGCAGGTGCTCGGGGATGACCAGCGGCGGGAGGAAGCGGAGCACGTTGCCGTACGTGCCCGCGGTCAGCACCAGCAGGCCCTCGGCGTGGCAGCGCTTGACGATCTCCTGCACCGCGGCCGGGTTCGGCTCCTTCGTGCCCGGCTTGACCAGCTCGATCGCGGTCATCGCGCCGCGGCCGCGCACGTCGCCGATGATCGGCGAGCGCTCCTGCAGCGCCTTCAGGCGGGGAAGCATGATCTCGCCGATGCGGCGGGCCTTGGCGACCAGGTCCTCCGCCTCGATGGTCTCGATGACGCCGAGCGCCGCCTCGCAGGCCAGCGGGTTGCCGCCGTACGTGCCGCCCAGGCCGCCCGCGTGGACCTTGTCCATGATCTCGGCCCGGCCCGTCACCGCCGCGAGCGGCAGGCCGCCCGCGATGCCCTTCGCGGTGCAGATGAGGTCGGGGACGATGCCCTCGTCCTCACAGGCGAACAGGTGACCCGTGCGGGCGAAGCCCGTCTGCACCTCGTCGGCCACGAACACGATGCCGTTCTCGCGGCAGAACTCCACGATCCGCGGCAGGAAGCCCTTGGCCGGCTCGATGAATCCGCCCTCGCCGGCGATCGGCTCGATCACCACGGCGGCCACGTTCTCCGCGCCGATCTGCTTGTTGATCATGTCGATGGCCTGCTCGGCGGCCTCCTGCGCGCAGTTCTCCGGGCCCGTCGGCCAGCGGAACGGGTACGCGAGCGGCGCCCGGTAGACCTCCGGCGCGAACGGGCCGAAGCCCTGCTTGTACGGCATGTTCTTCGCCGTCAGCGTCATGGTCAGCAGCGTGCGGCCGTGGTAGCCGTGGTCGAACACCACGACGGCCTGGCGGCCCGTCGCGTGCCTGGCCACCTTGACCGCGTTCTCCACGGCCTCGGCGCCCGAGTTCACCAGGAACGTGCGCTTGTCGTGGTCGCCCGGGGTCAGGGCGTTCAGCTTCTCGCACACCTCGACGTACGACTCGTACGGGGTGACCATGAAACAGGTGTGGGTGAAGTCGGCGACCTGGCGCTGCACGCGCTCGACCACCTTCGGCGCGGCGTTGCCCACGTTCGTGACGGCGATGCCGGAGCCGAAGTCGATGAGGGAGTTCCCGTCGGCGTCCTCCACCACGCCGCCGCCGGCGCGGGTGACGAAGACCGGCAGCGTCGTGCCGATGCCGGTGGGTACGGCGGCCTGCTTGCGGGCCAGCAGCTCCTGCGACTTGGGACCGGGGATCGCGGTGACGACGCGACGCTCCTGCGGAATGCTCATGCACTGAACGGTATGTGGGCCTCCGACCTGCTCCGATACGTCGATATGGCACACTGGGGGTGCTCACCTTTGCCGGAATGGACAAACGCGGAATGGCGCCTTCGCTCGGGACCCTCGTACGACGGATGGGGCTGCGGCCTCTGGCCGGAGCGCTCGACGCGAAAGTGCGGTGGGTGGCGGTCAGCGAGCTGGAGGACCCGACGCCGTTCCTGGAAGGGGACGAGCTGCTGCTGACGACGGGCATGCGGCTTTTTGGCGATTTTTCGGCATATGTTGACCGATTGGTGGCGCGGGGCGTCGCCGGGCTCGGCTTCGGCGTCGGCCTGTCGCACGAGCACGTGCCACCCGCGCTCGTCTCCGCCGCCGAGGCCGCGGGGCTGCCGCTGCTGGAGGTGCCGCGCGAGACGCCGTTCATCGCGATCGGCAAGGTCGTCAGCGAACTGCTCGCCGCCGAACAGTACGACGAGATCACCCGCGCGTTCGCCGCGCAGGGCCGGCTCACGCGGGCCGCGCTGCGCCCCGAAGGCACGCACGCCGTCATCGACCGGCTCGCCAAGGAGATCGGCGGCTGGGCCGCACTGCTGGACGAGACCGGCGAGGTCCGCCACGCGACCCGCGGCGCCCAGACGGAGGCGGTGGCGACCGCCCTCACCCGCCTCCTCACCCCGACCGGACCCCCGGCCCCGGAGCCCCCAGCCCCAACGCCGCCGCCAGCACCCCCCCACAACCCAGCACCCCCCCACAACCCA
>NZ_FOBF01000046.1 GCF_900109355.1 Nonomuraea pusilla | reverse complement strand
CGGCGGGCGCCGCTGGTTCAGGACAGTCATCTGGTGCGGGTGACGGGTGCGGACGAGGTGGCGGTGCGTGCCCTGGCCGCCGCCTACGCCGACCGCCTCGCCTCCACCCCCGACGACGAGGTGGGCGACGTCGCCTGCACCGCGAACACGGGCCGCGCCGCCCACCGCTGGCGCGTCGCCGTCCACGGCGCCACGGCGGCGGACCTGGCCGCCCGGCTCACCGACGTCGCGGACGGCCGCATCCCCGCCGTCAGGCAGACGGGGAAGCCCGCCACGGCCTTCCTCTTCACCGGGCAGGGGTCCCAGTACCGCGACATGGGCCAGGGCCTCCTCACGACCGAACCCCGCTTCCGCGACGCGCTGCACGAGTGCGCGGAACTCCTCCTGCCGCACCTCGACGTCCCGCTGCTCGACCTGCTCCACGGCGAGGCCAGGCACCTGCTGGACCAGACCAGGTACGCGCAGCCCGCCATCGTCAGCGTCGAGGTCGCCCTGGTGCGCTTCCTGGAGGGGGCGGGGGTGCGTCCCGACGCCGTCGCCGGGCACAGCCTCGGCGAACTCACCGCGGCCTGGGCCGCCGGCGTGCTGGCCCTGCCCGACCTGCTGCGGCTGACCGCGTTACGCGGCGCGCTCATGCAGGCGCAGTCCGCCGACGGCACCATGGCCGTCGTCCACGCCGACTCCGAGACGCTCGGCGACGCGCTGCGGCCGTACCCCGGCGTCGAGATCGCGGCGTACAACGCGCCCCGGGTGCACACGATCACCGGCCCCGCCGACGCCGTCACCCGGTTCTGCGAGGAGACCCCGCACCGCACCGTGCCGCTCACGGTCAGCCACGCCTTCCACTCAGCCGCCATGGAGCCGGCCGTGCGGCCGTTCGCCGAGGCCGTGGCCGCCACGCCGCTGAAGCCGCCCGCGCTCCCGTTCGCCACCACGCTCACCGGCGCCTGGCACACCGCCGAGACCGCCACCGACCCCGAGCACTGGGCGGCGGCCGTCCGTCAGCCCGTCCGCTTCGCCCAGGCCCTGACCACGCTCGGCGAGAGCAATCCGCGGGCCGTCTGGGAGCTCGGACCCCATCCACAGCTCCTGCCGCTGGCCCGCACGATCCTCGCCGAGCCGCACCCGGCCTGGATCGCCACGCTGCACCGCGGGCGCAACGACCAGGGACAGCTGCACGAGGCCCTGGCCACGTACCACAACGTGACCGGCGCCGACCTGAGCTGGAGCGACCTGCACACCGGCAAGAACCACCGCACCACCGACCTTCCCACCTACCCCTTCAACCGACAGGAGCTGGCCGCGCCTCCCGCTCACCGCACCGTGACGAGTGCCGTCAGCCACCCGCTGTTCGACCGTCATCACGAGCACCGGAGTGAGTCAGAGTGACGCAACGAGCAGAGACCTACGAGAAGACCTTCGCGGGACGCGAACCCCTCATCGCCCAGCACCGCGCCGGCGGGACCGGGCTGCTGCCCGCCGCGGTGCAGCTGGAGATGGCGATGGTGGGGGTCGCCAGGCGCCGGCCGTTCGTCCCGCTGGAACTCACCGACGTCACCTTCCTGCGGCCCCTCACCCTCGCCGGCGACGCGACCGCCGCCGTCCGGCTCGACGTGACGCACCAGGACCGGACCCGCTTCGAACTGAGCGTCGTCCTGTCCGGGGAGCGCAAGCCGCTGTCCACCGGCACCGGCCGCCTCCTCGGCGACGGTGAAGGCGGCGGTAAGGGCGGCGGTGAAGGCGATGGCGACGGCGAGCCGCGCCCGCCGGCCTGGCACGTCGCCGGCACGCGCGCGATCGCCGCGGAGAAGCTGTACGAGAGCTGGTCGCGGGCGGGCCTCGAGTACGGGCCCGACTTCCGCACCGTCAGGGAACTCACCGTCGGGGACGGCACGGCCCGCGCGACGCTGCGCACCGACGCCGAGCCCCTGCCGTGGCACGCCCACCCGCTGCTGGTGGACGGCGTCTTCCAGGTCGTCAGCTGCGCGCTCCAGGACCTCGCCGCCGGGAACGACCCCCTGCCCATGCTGCCGATCGGCGTCGCCCGCGTCGCGGTCCTCGCCGACCTGTCGGCCCCTTCTGACGGTGTGACCGTGCTGGTGCGCCGCACCGGCGTCGAGGGCGCCTACGCCACGGCGGACGCCCTGGTGCTCGGGCCGTCCGGGGACGTCGCCGTGGAGCTGACCGGCGTGCGGATGCGCCGGACGACCGGGCCGGGCTCCGCACCGGGGTCGCCGTCCGGCGCCGCGCACCCGGTCTCACGGATCGTGTGGCGGCCGGCCGACCTGCCCGGCCCGCGACGCGAGCCCGCGACCGGCACCTGGGTGGTCGTGCACGACGGCGACCCCGCCGGCCTCGGTGAGCGCACCGCCCGGCGGTTGCGCGCCGAGGGCGCCCGCGTGGTGGAGGCCGTCCTCGGCGTGCCGCCCGGCGCGGGCGGGCGGGACCCGGAGCGCCACGTCCTCGCATCCCCGGACGAGGAGGACTTCCGCCGGCTGTGGGAGTCGGTGGGCGACCAGGTGTCAGGAGCCGTGCACCTGTGGAGCACCGGCCCCACCAGGACGGAGGAGACGGAACTCGGCACCGGGCTGTACGGGTGCTTCGCCGCGCTGAAGACCCTCGGCGAACGGCAGCGCCGCGCCCGCTTCCTCGTGGTGACCCGGTCCGCGCAGCCGGTCGCCGACGACGACCGGCCGATCCCCGCACGCGCGGCCCTGTGGGGCCTCGTCCGCACGGCCGCGATCGAGTACCCGGGCCTGCGGCCCCGGCTCGTCGACCTCGACGACGCGTCAGGCGACGCGCACCTGGCCGAACTCGGCGACGGCCCCACCGAGGTCGGCTACCGGCAGGGCATCCGGCACGAGCCCGTCCGCGTCCGCACCCGCACGCTCCCCTCCGCGGCGCGGCCCGTCAGAAAGGGCGGGCGTTACCTGATCCTCGGCGGGCACGGCGGCCTCGGCCTGGAGGTCGCGGCCCGGTTCGCGCAGGAGGGCGCCGGCGTCGTCGCCCTGGTGAGCCGGTCCGGCGGGTCCGGGACGGCCGGGATCGAGACACCCGGCTGCTCCCTCGTCTCGTACGCCGCGGACATCGCCGCGCCGGGCGAGCTCGGGGCACTGATCGAGCGCGTCCGCGCGGACGTCGGCGAGCTGCACGGGGTGGTGCACGCCGCCGGCACGCTGAAGGACGGGCTGATCCGCTCCGCCTCCGCCGGGGACATCGCCGAGGTGATGAGGCCCAAGGTGGACGGCGTGCGCGAACTCGCCGCCGCCGTCGCAGGCCTGGACCTGGACTTCGCCGTCCTGTTCGCCTCCGTCTCCGGCACCTTCGGCAACCTCGGGCAGGGCGGGTACGCCGCCGCCAACGCCTACCTGGACGCCTTCGCTCACGCGCGCGGCAAGCCGTGGCTCAGCGTCGACTGGGGCCTCTGGGGTGAGGTGGGCATGGGCACGGCCGTCGCGGAACAGCTGCGGCGCCGCGGCGTCAGGCCCCTGGGCACCGCCGAAGCCCTGGACGCGCTCGTCGCGGTGCTGGGCGAGGACCTGCGCCAGGTCGTCATCGCGCACCCCGACGCCTCGGACACCCTCGCCGACCCCGACACACCCGTGGCCGAAGCGGACACGCCCCGCCGTCCAGCGACAGGCGCGGACGCCGTCGGCGGCGGCCTCCACGCCGGGGGAGCGAGCCGCGAACGCGTCGAGGACGAGCTGGAACGCTTCCTGACGGAGCGTCTCGGCCTCGCGTCCTTCGACCGGGCCGCACCGCTGGCGGACTACGGCATGAGTTCGATCATGAGCGTCGAGCTGTCGGAGGAGCTGTCGCGCCGGTGGGACCTCCGTCTCCCCGCCACGCTGTTCCTGGAGTACGGCGGCTTCGCGGAGCTGGCGCAGGCGCTGACGGAACGGTACGGGGCGGCGGAGGCCCTGCCCGCACCGGCCTCTCAGACGGCGGGCGAGCCGGCCCCTTCGCCCGGCGCCGCCGCCCGCCCCCGCCGAGGGGGCGCCGCCCGCCCCGAGGACGTCGCCGTGGTCGCCGTGTCGGGCGATCTGCCAGGAGCGGCCGACCTGGCCGGGCTGTGGGCCCTGCTACGCTCCGGCGGGCACGCCTTCACCGAGATCCCCGCCGAACGCTGGGACATCGACGCCCACTTCGAGCGGCGCGGACCCCGCATGACCGGGACGTACTGCCGCACCGGCGCGTTCCTCACCGGCACCGACCGCTTCGACCCGGCGTTCTTCGGCGTCTCCGTCCGGGAGGCCGAGGACATGGACGCCCAGCAGAAGCTCCTCCTGGAGCACGCCTGGGCGGTACGCGACGACAGCGGTCTCGCCGGCCGCCGCGACATCGGCGTCTTCGTCGGCGCCACCTACACGCATCACCGCGACGCGCAGGGGCTGGAGACCGTGGGTCCCTACACGGCGCTCGGATCGCTGAACGCCGTGCTGGCCAACCGGATCTCCTACGCGCTGGACCTGACGGGTCCCTCGCAGACCGTGGACACGCTGTGCTCGTCCTCCCTGGTCGCCGTCCAGCAGGCGGTCGCGGCCCTGCGCGCCGGGCACTGCGGCGCCGCCATCGTGGCGGCCTGCCACGTCGGGCTCACCCCGTGGTACTACCGCAGCCTGAGCCAGCTCGGGGCCCTGTCGGAGTCCCGGCCGCGGCCCTTCGACGACAGGGCCGACGGCTTCGTCCCGGGTGAGGGGGCGGTGGCCGTGATGCTGAAGCGGCTGGCCGACGCCGAGCGGGACGGCGACGCCATCTGGGGTGTCATCCGCGGCACGGCCGTCAACCACGGGGGCCGCGGCAGCGCCCTCCCGGTGCCCCGCAGCGAGGCCCAGGCCGCGGTCATCCGCGCGGCCCTGGACGACGCGGGCGTGGCCCCGGCGGACATCACGCTGATCGAGACGCACGGCACGGCCACCCGGCTGGGCGACCCGATCGAGATCGCCGCGCTGACCGACGTGTTCGGCGGCGACCAGGCCCGCCGCGAGCCCTGCCACCTCGGCTCCGTCAAGGCCAACATCGGCCATCTGGAACCCGCGAGCGGGCTCGCCGGCCTGGTGAAGGTCCTGCTGTGCCTGCGGCACGGGGAGATCCCGCCGCTCGCCGGCTTCGAGACCCCCGGGGCCCACCTCGACCTGGCCTCCGGGCCGTTCGTCGTCCCGACCGAGCCGCGGCCGTGGCACCCGGACGGGCCACGCCGGGCGGGCGTCAGCGCCTTCGGCATGGGGGGCACCAACGCGCACATCGTGGTGGAGGAGTACACCGCCGACGGGCCCGCCGGGCACGGGGACGCCCCCGGCGTGCTCGGCGAGCACCTCCTCGTCCTGTCCGCGCACACCCCCGAGGGCCTGGTCCGGCGCGCCGCCGACGTCCACCGGCTGCTGCGGGGGGACACCGCGCCGGCCCCGGCGGTCCTGTGCTGCTCGGCCGCCGTGGGACGTGACCACCAGCGCCACCGCGTGGCCGTCCTCGGCTCCACCGCCGACGAGCTGAGCGCCGGGCTGGCGTGGATCGTCCGCCGCGGAGGCGACGTCCACGGGACCGTCCTGCGCGGCGGTACGGTCCTCGGCGGCGGCGCCGCCGCGACAGACCGCGCGCTCCTGGAGCGGCTGGGGGCGTTCACCTCGGTCGGGGTGGAGCGGCTCGAAGCCCGGCTGCGCGTGCGGGACGGCCGCCTGAGCAGCGCGCTGGCCGACTTCTACGTCAGCGGGGGGACCGTCGACTGGCACAAGGTGTACGACGGCGCGGCCCTCCGCCGGATCACCCTGCCGCCCTACCCCTTCCGCGCCCCCGCCGAGGACGCGCGGAGCGCGGAGGAGACGGGGCCGGACGCCGTCGTGGACCGGCTGACCCGTGCCCACCGCGTGTTCGGCGAGCCGACCGTCCCCGCCGCCCTGCCGCTGGCTCTCGCACTCCGGCACGCCGGGGTCCTGCGGCGGGTCACGTTCCCCGCGCGGGGGACCGGCGTCCGGCCCCTCACCGACGACCTGGACGACCCCGCCCGCACCGGGCCCGCCGCCTTCCGGCACGGCGACACGGTCGTCGCCCGCCTCGAACCGGACGCCCGCGAGGAACCGCCGCCCGGCGCGGAGCGGGACATCGCCGCCCTGCGCGCGGAGCTCGGCAGGACGCTGGAACCGGCCGGCCTGTACGCCTGGTTCGCGGCGAAGGGCATGGACCTCGACGCGCCGCTGCGATCACTCGCCGACGTGCGCTACGGACCCGCCCGCGTGCTCGCCCGAGTCGAGGGCCCGGCGGGCGGCGCGCTGGAGCGGACGGCGGTCGCGCTCGACGCCGCCCTGCAGAGCATGGCCGTCCTCACCCTCGCCGACCCGGCGGCTCCGACGGGGACGTTCCTGCCGGTCTCCGTCGGGCGGGTGGAGCGGTGCGGCGACCCGGCGCGGACGGCGTACGTGCTGCTGGAGGCCCGCGACCCTCGGACGGACCGGGTGCGCCGCGGCGACGTGACCCTGCTCTCCGGCGACGGCCAGGTCCTGGCCCGGCTCGGCGACATCGAGTACCGGACCGTGACCGAACCCGCCGCGCCCGGCACGACCGCCGGTTCCCGGCGGCCCCCGGCCGTCGGCTCCGCATCAGGCCGGACGCCCGGTCGCGCCCCGCGCGGAGAGCACGTGGCGGCGGCCGAGGCCGCGGTGCTCGCGGTCGTGAGGAACGCCTTCCACGACCCGGGGATCACGCCGGCCACCTCCCTGTCCGCCGTGGGGCTCGACTCCCTGCTGGCGACCGCCATCGCGGCCGACCTCCAGGAGACGTACGGCGTGAAGCTGAGCCCCGCCGACATCCTGGGCTCCCCGGACTGCCGTGACCTGGCCGCCTACGTGGCCGAGCAGGCCGCCCCCGGCGCGTTCGCCCAGGCCACCGAGGCCGCCCCCCGCGAGGTCGCCCAGGCCCCGGAGGCCGTGCCCCGCGTGGTCGCCCCGGCCACTGAGGCCGGGCCCGCCGCCGCCGGCCCCACCCGCGAATCGAAGGACGTGGCCGTCATCGGCTTCGCCTTCGCGCTGCCCGGCGCGCGCGACGAGGCCGGGCTGTGGTCGCTGCTCGCGGGCGCGGGCACCGCCATCCGCCCCGCCCCGCCGCACCGGTGGGGCGCGTACGCGAACGGGACGGAGCCCGACGTCGGCGGGTTCCTCGACGACGTCGAGGAGTTCGACGCGCGGTTCTTCGACTTCTTCCCCAAGCAGGCGGAGGTGCTCGACCCCCAGGCGCGCTGGCTGCTGCGGACGACGTGGGAGGCGCTGGAGTCGGCGGGACTTCCCCCACGGCACCTGTCCCCCGCCACCGGCGTGTTCGTGGGCGCCAGCTACCAGCACTACCGCGAGTACAACATCGCGCCCGAGCTGGACGCCCACAGCGGCCTCGGCAACCACAACGCCTTCCTCGCCAACCGGCTGAGCCACTTCCTGGATCTGCGGGGGCCGAGCATGACGATCGACACGCTGTGCTCGTCGTCGCTGGTCGCCCTGCACACGGCGGTGCGTTCCATCCGTGACGGCGAGTGCGAGCAGGCCGTCGTCGCCGGCGTCCGCGTCGCGATGACACCGCTGCACTACATCGCCATGAAGAACCTGCGTGCCCTGTCACCCTCGGGCGTGGTGCGGGCGTTCGACGCGGGGGCGGACGGGTTCGTGCCCGGTGAGGGTGTGGTGTCGGTGGTGTTGAAGCCGTTGGGTGCGGCGTTGCGGGAC
>NZ_FOBF01000039.1 GCF_900109355.1 Nonomuraea pusilla | reverse complement strand
AAGCTGATAGGCCGCGAGCCCATCCCTGACCAAAGTTCTTTCCACCACCACCAGATGCCTGGAGTGGTCGTATCCGGTATTAGACCCAGTTTCCCGGGCTTATCCCAGAGTCAGGGGCAGGTTACTCACGTGTTACTCACCCGTTCGCCGCTCGAGTACCCCGAAGGGCCTTTCCGCTCGACTTGCATGTGTTAAGCACGCCGCCAGCGTTCGTCCTGAGCCAGGATCAAACTCTCCAAACAATGTTTGAAGCTGGTTGAATCCCAACCAAAAGGAATCCGTCATTAATGACGGGGTGTTACATGATAATCATGCACTGGCTTTAAGCACACTGTTGAGTTCTCAAGAAACGGACGCGTTCTTCGTCGTTCTCAAACCGTTCGGCTCTCGAACTTCGAGGCGTTCATTTCGTTTTCGTTGTGTCTTTATTCTTTCAGCCGTTCCAGTCTCTGTCAAATTGACCGGGACTCGATCGACTTTCCGGAATAACCACCGCCCCGTTTCCGGGACAACCCCTCTAACTTACCAGCCCCTCAGGACAGCTTTGTACCGTCCGGATGATCCGGGAAGGAGAGGGATTCGCCTGGCATCTCCGGGAAGACCCCGGGCTGCCTGGCGCGAAGCAACTCTAGCAGCCCGCAAGACCTGCTTCGCGCAACTCTGGTAATCGTGAGGTCCTTCCCTCACCACCGGACCCTCAAACCTGAACAAGCACTCCCGCACCGACCCCGAGTGGCAAGCGTCCGGCAAGTCAACCGCAATCGTCCCCCGGTACGAACTACCTACGAGCAGACTGCCCTCGGAGGTGTCCGCAATGACCCGCTCGGAGTTCGACGACATCCGCGCCTTCCTCGCCGACAAGGGGACGAGCGCCGGCGACCTGCTGCGCATCGCCCGGACTCTGATCGACGACCTCGAGGACGCGCGGCTGCGCGAGGCCACCCTGCGCTCGCACTACCTGCGCCTGCTCACGGCGGCCAGGGCGTCCGTGGCCGCGGGCATGGTGGGCGACCCGGAGCCACTGACGTTCGTGAGGCACGAGCTGGCCGAGCGCGGACAGCTCCCGCAGGACGACGAGGCCGTGCACCGGATCCTGGCGGACGCCCGCACGGCCGCCGCGCTCCTCGCGGCAATGGAGCAGCCGGAGCCGAGCCGGTCGCGCGGGCTGCGGCTGCGGCGCTGCGTCTGGTCCGGCAGGCCCCTCCCCCGCCAGTGAACCGACCACGCAGGTGCCGCACTCCCGCTCACTCCTGAGGGTGAAAGGCCACGTCTCCGGACACTGCCTCCACACCGGTGCATCTCATCACGATGCACTGGTGAGATGACAACGCCGGGCATACCCACCCTTGGTCGATCGGCTGCGAGACTGCGCCTATGTGGCAGCGGGGGCTGAACTGGGCAGCAATCCTCTTCGTCGGGATATTCGGCGTTATGTGGATTGGGATCGTCGTATACGCGGACCAGACATCCGCTATGTGGATGCGCGTCGTCCAGGCGGTGTTCGGCCTTCTGCTGCTCGGCTGGGCCGGGCTGAAGGCCGCCATGATGGTCGGCAAGCCGTGAGACCCGTGGGCGAGCCTCAGCACGCGCGTCAGGACTTCACCGCTCCCGCCGTGAGGCCGGCGACGAGGTAGCGCTGCAGCGCGAGGAACCCGAGCACCACCGGCACGCTGACCACCAGCGAGGCCGCCATCACCTGGTTCCAGTAGACGTTCGCCTGCGTCGCGTACGCCTGCAGGCCCACGGCCAGGGTGCGGGTGTCCTGGTCCGTCAGCACCGACGCGAACAGCACCTCGCCCCAGGCCGTCATGAACGCGTACACGGCGACGGCGACGATGCCCGGCCTGGCCGCGGGCACCACCACGCGGAACAGCGCGCCCAGCGGGGTCGCCCCGTCGACCTCGGCCGCCTCGTCCAGCTCTCGCGGGACGGAGTCGAGATAGCCGGCCAGCAGCCACACCGCGAACGGCAGCGAGAACGTCAGGTACGTCACCGTCAGCCCCGCCCGGGAGTTGATCAGCTCCAGGCCGGTGAGGCGGTCCACGTTGGCGAAGATGAGGAACAGCGGCAGCAGGAAGAGGATGCCGGGGAACATCTGGGTCGAGAGCACCGTGGCCAGGAACGCGCGGCGCCCCCGGAAGCGGTACCGGCTGACGGCGTACCCGGCGAACAGGGCGATCGCCGTGGAGCACGTCATCGCGCACAGGGCCACGACGGCGCTGTTGGCGAAGTACGCGGCCAGCGGGACGGTCCGCCACATCTCCACGTACGGCGCGAAGGTGATCTCGGACGGCCACCAGGTGAACGGGCCCTGCACGTCGCGCAGCGGCTTCACCGAGGACATCGCCATGACGTAGACCGGCGCCAGCGTGAACAGCGCCAGCGCCGCCAGCGCGAGCGCCCTAAACGCCCGGTACACGGCGTCTCCTTGACGTCAGCCACAGGTAGCCCAGCGACACCAGCAGCAGGAACAGCAGCAACAGCACCGACATGGCGGAGCCGAGGCCGAGGTTCCAGGTGGAGAACGAGGCGTTGTAGACGTGGATCGACAGCACGCTCGCCTCCTCAGGCGCCACCTTCCCGAACAGCGTGTACGGCGTCGTGAACTCGTTGAACGTCCACAGGAACAGCACCAGCACCAGCACCCGGTTGACCGGCGCGAGCTGCGGCAGCGTGACGGACCTGAACCGGCGCCAGCGGCCGGCGCCGTCGACGTCCGCGGCCTCGTGCAACTCGGGCGGCACGGCGGCCAGGCCGGCCGTGAGCGTGAGGAAGGCGAACGACCAACTCCGCCAGATCGTCACGACGACGAGGCTCGCGAAGCTGTTGCCGCCGATCAGCCAGAACGCGTCGGCGTCGAGCACGGCGTTGACCAGGCCGGTGTCCCGCTGGAGCATGAACGACCAGGTGATCACTCCGGTGAACACCGGCAGCGCGAACGGCACGAGGAACAGGGCGCGCAGGGCGCCGCGCCCGGGGAAGGGCCGCCGCAGCAGCACCGCGCCGAGCATCCCGAGCGCCCAGCTTCCCGTGACGACGAGCACGGCGTACAGGAGGGTGACGCAGAACGACCTGAGCAGATCGGCGCCGACCGGTGCGGACACGTCCACGGCCACCGCGAAGTTGCCGAGACCGGCGAAGGGCGCGCGCGTCCAGTCGCGCAGGAAGAACTGCGTCAGCTTGAGCAGGCTCATCCCCAGACCCGCCAGCATGGGGACGACGTGGATCACCAGCTCGGCGGCGACGGCGGGCGCCAGGAGCAGGTACGGCAGCCGCTTCTTGCTGATCATCCGCCGTTGAGCAGCTTCTGCCCGGCCTCGGAGAGCTTGGCCTTGATGTCGGACTCGGTGACCCGCTCGCCGGTGGCCACCTGGGCGAACAGGTCCTTGACGGCCGTGCCCACCAGCGTCTCGAACTGGGCCTCCTGGGGGATCATCGGCAGCGGCTGCGCGGTGGCCAGCACCTCGGCGAACACCTTGTTGTGGCCGGCGGCGAAGGCGGGGTCGGTGACGCCGTTCACGACGGGGAGCGAGCCGAACGCCTTGTTCAGCTTGGTCTGCTCCTGCGGGCTCGTCATGAACTCGATGAACTTCAGCGCGCCCTCGCGGTTGCGGGACTCGGCGAACGCGGTGATGTTGATGCCGGCGACGTGGCTGGTGACCGGCTGCCTGGCGTCCTCGGGCAGCGGGATCGGCACGACGCCGTACTCGTCGGGGTCCATGTCGAACGCGGCGAGGCCCGCCGTGCCGTGATTCTGCATGATCATCATGGCGGCCTTGCCGGAGGCGAAGTCGGTGTACAGCTGCGCGTCCTGCGTCTTCTCGGCGTCGCTCGGGTTGACGACCTTGTCGACGGCGATGAGGTCGAGGTAGCGCTTGACGCCGGCGACCATCTCGGGCGTGTCGAACGCGGGGTGCTCGCCGTCGAAGACGGAGGCGCCGTTCTGCCTGCCGAACATCCAGGCGAAGTGGACGCCCTCGGTGTAGCTCGCGCCGAGCAGGGTCAGGCCGTAGCGGCCGCCGCCGGTCAGCTTCCTGGCCGTGCCGACGAGTTCCTGCCACGTCTTCGGCGGCTCATCGATGCCGGCCTCGGCGAAGCGCTTCTTGTTGTAGTAGAGGCCGTACGCCATGCCGTACAGCGGGAGCGAGCCGGGCGGCAGGCCGGGCGCGCCGGTCGAGGACATGCTGCTGGCGAGGAACCTGCCCTTGCCGCCGACCTTGGCGAGCGTCGCGTCGTCGAACTCCACGAACGCGCCCGTGGCCTGGAGCGACGTCGACCAGGTGTTGCCGATGTTGACCACGTCGGGGCCCCGGCCGCTCGCGGCGGCGTTCAGGATCCGGGTCTGCAGGTCGGACCAGGGGATGACTTCGAGGTTGACCTTGATGCCGGTGCTCTTCTGGAACGCGGCGAGCTCCGGTTCGAGGATCTTCCTGTCCAGCTCGATGCCGGCCGCCTGGTTGCTGGCCCAGTACGTCAGGGTCTTGGCCTGCTCGCCGTCCGAGCCGGCGCCGGATCCGCAGGCGGTGGCCGCGACGACGAGCAGCGTGGCGGAAGCGGCTCCTCGCAGGTTCACCGAGGGCTCCTCAACTGTGCGAATGCCAGAAACTAACCGGTAACCCCGCGCAGGGTCAATCGCCACAGGACGCCTGAAAACGGCGAAAGTCCCTGGTCTCCGTGGGGAGACCAGGGACTTTCGATTGGTAGCGGGGACAGGATTTGAACCTGCGACCTCTGGGTTATGAGCCCAGCGAGCTACCGAACTGCTCCACCCCGCGTCGGTGTTGCATTCATAACTATACAGGGCTTCGGGCAGTGCTGATGACGGTCAGCGGCGTGCGATCCTGACGGCATGCGTTCCGGCGAGGTTCCTGTCCTCCTCTCCCCTGCCGCGGCCAGGCCGACGCGGCGGCACGGTCGGTGGGCCGGGTGGCTGATCGTCCCGCCCGTCCTGCTGGCGCTGGCCGTCCTGATCCCGGTGTGGGCGCACGACGCGCGCCTCGACGAGATGGTGCGCCGCGTGACCTCGTTCCCGCTGCCGCCGCGCACGACCTGGGCCGACCCTCGCCCCCAGGGCTCCGTCGGCCTCCAGGCGGGCAACGGCAACCGCTGCGACTACATCGTGCGGATCTCCCTGACGACGTCGCTCAGCGGGCAGGAGATCGCCGACTACTACCGGGGCTCGCCGCTGAGCGGCAAGGTGTACGTCGAGCAGGACGCCCCGGAGGGGGGCTCGCGCGGCGTCGTCGTCGAGTTCACCGAGATGCACGACCCGGGCTGGGACCTGCGCTGCCACTGACCCCGTACGAAGGGCACATCCCATGGCCGTGGAACGCCGTCCGCCCGCTCCCACCGAGCGGCTGTCCCTGCGCGAGATGACCCGCGCGGACCTCGACGACATGGCCGCCCTCCTCGGCGACCCCGAGGTGATGCGCCACTACCCGCGCCCCTTCACCCGGGAGGAGGCCGCCCGGTGGATCGAGAGCAGCCTGCGCAGCTACGAGGAGCACGGGTACGGGTTGTGGACCGTCACCGTGCGCGAGACCGGCGAGTTCGCCGGCAACTGCGGGCTGACCAGGCAGAACGTCGAAGGTGAGATCTTCACCGAGGTCGGCTACCTGGTGCCCGCCCGCCTGCAGGGGCGCGGGTACGCCACCGAGGCGGCGCTCGCCTGCCGCGACCACGCCCGCGACGTGCTCGGCGTCGACCGGCTGATCGCGATCATCAATCCGGAGAACGTGCCGTCGCAGCGGGTCGCGGGGAAGCTGGGGCTCACCTTCGAGCGGACGGCCGCCTACAACGGCAGCCGGCAGCGGATCTACTCGCTGCGCCTGCGCCCCTGACCGGCAGGCCTCCGCGACAGGCGGCGACCTGCTCGCAGCTCGCGCCGTGGCCCGGGAACGTCGAAGGCCCCCGGTCTCTGGGAGACCGGGGGCCTTCGAAACTGGTAGCGGGGGCAGGATTTGAACCTGCGACCTCTGGGTTATGAGCCCAGCGAGCTACCGAACTGCTCCACCCCGCGTCGTCGTGCTTGTCCACACTATCGGCGCCGCGGGTGTGACGCAAACCGAGAGGCTACGGCGCCCCCGGCGACGGTGATGGTGACGGCGACTGCGACGGCGACCCGCTGGGCGCGGGCGACGGCGTGGCGGACGGCGTGGCAGAGGGAGCGGCCTGGCGGCCCTGGTTCTCCAGCTGCTTCAGCGCCTCCTCCAGCCGCTTCTGTGCCTTGCCGTACTCGTCCCAGTTCGGCGGGTTCGCCTGCAGGGCCTTCTGGGCGTCGTCGTACGCCTTCTTGGCGGCGTCGATCGCCGGCGTGAGCGCGGTGCTCGTCTGGCCCTGGTTCGCCTGGTTGTTCTGGTTGGCGTTGGTGTTCTGCTGCTCGCCGCCGAAGACCTCCTTCAGCGCCTCGTCCAGCGTGCGCGCCACGCCGATCTTGCTGCCGAACGACACCAGCACGCGCTGGAGAATCGGGTACGGCTCCTGCCCGCCGCCGGCGGCGACCTGGATGTACACCGGCTCGATGTAGACCAGGCCCCCCGCGTACGGCAGGGTCAGCAGGTTGCCGTACCGGACGGAGGAGGCGCCGACGCCGAGCAGGTTGAGCTCGCCGGCGAAGCGGCTCTGGAAGGCGTTCTGCGCCTGGCCGGGGCCCGGGATGGGCGTGTTCGACGGCATGCGCAGGATGCGGAGCCTGCCGTAGTCGTTGCCGGTGGCCGACGAGTCGACCGCCATGAACGCCGCCAGGTTCGGGCCCTGACGCGGCACGAACGTCGTGGTCAGCGAGAACGACGGCTCGCTGCCCGGCATCGTGGTGGTCAGGTAGTAGGGCGGCTGCTTGATGTTGACGCTCTTGTCGGACTGCGTCGGGTCGCCCGGGACGTTCCAGAAGTCCTGGCCGCTGTAGAAGGCGGCCGGGTCGGTGATGTGGTAGCGCGACAGGGTGTAGCGCTGCACCTTGAACAGGTCCTCGGGGTAGCGGACGTGGCTCTTCAGGTCGGCGCTCATCTCGGAGGCGGGCCTGATGACGCCGGGGAAGGCGCTGCTCCAGGTCTTGAGCAACGGGTCGCCGGCGTCCCAGGCGTAGAGCTTGACCGTGCCGTCGTAGGCGTCGACGGTGGCCTTGACCGAGTTGCGGATGTAGTTGATCTTGTCGATCGGCTGCTGGGCGATCACGCGTCGGTCGGTGGACGTGTCGCGCGTCATGTCGCCGAGGCTCTCGCTCTGGGCGTACGGGTAGTCGTTCGACGTGGTGTAGCCGTCGATGATCCAGGTGATGCGGCCGTCGACGATCGCCGGGTACGGGTTGCCGTCGAGCGTGAGGAACGGGGCGACCTTCTCGATCCTTTCACGCGGGTTGCGCACGTACAGGATCTTGGAGTTGTCGTTGATGTCGCCCGAGAGCAGGATGTTCTTCTCGCTGTACTTCGCCGCGAAGACCAGCCGGTTGAGGAACGAGCCGACGGGCACGCCGCCCTTGCCGGTGTAGGCGGTGTTCTTCTGGCCGGTGCCGCCGGTCTCGGGGTAGTCGAGCTCCTGCGGCTTGTTCGGGTTGCCGCCGGCGATGACGTACTCGGACGAGGCCGGGTTCTCGCCGAAGTAGACGCGCGACTCCTTCAGCTTCGTCGTGGTGGCGAGCGGGCCGGTGACCGGCATGTCCTTGGCGTCGTAGTCGGGCAGGCCGCCGGCGTCGACCTTGTTGCCCGGCGCGGCGACGAAGCCGTAGCCGTGGGTGTAGACGAGCGCCTTGTTGATCCAGTTGTTCTGGCCCTCGGGCGGGCCGGTCAGCTCGCGGACGCCGACGACGTGGTCGACCAGCTTGCCCCCCTCGCCGGGGTAGCGGTCGACGTCGAGCGGGTCGGAGAAGCTGTAGAAGCCGCGGATGCGCTGCGTCTGCTCGTACGTCGCGGACACCAGCGCCGGGTCGAGCAGGCGCACGCCCGAGACCGAGGCGTCGCCGTCGGTGCGGACCTTGGTGGGGTCGGCCTCGGCGGTGTACGGGATGATCTCGGTCTTGGCGACGTCGTAGGCGTCGCGCGTGGCCTCGATGTTGCGCTTGATGAACGCCGACTCCTTGAGCTGCTGGTTCGGCTTGACCTGGAACTGCTCGACCAGCGCCGGGTAGACGCCGCCGATCAGGACGGCCGAGAGCACGAGCAGGCCGAAGGAGACGCCGGGCAGCATGCCGCCGGGGCGGACGACGCCGGCGAAGAACAGCGCGGCGCAGATGAGGGCGATGATCGCGAGGATGGTCTTCGCCGGGAGCACCGCGTTGACGTCGGTGTAGGAGGCGCCGTGGACGAAGCCGCGGTCGGAGAAGACCAGGCCGTACCTGTCGATCCAGTACGCGACGGCCTTCAGCAGCACGAACACGCCGAGCAGCACGGACAGGTGGGTCCGCGCCGCCCGGGACGCGTGCAGGCCGGGCGACTGCAGGCGGAACCCGCCGTACAGGTAGTGGGTGACCGTCGCCAGGACGATCGAGATGATCACCGCGGTGAACAGGAAGTTCAGGACCATCCGGATGAACGGATAGTCGAACATGAAGAACGAGACGTCCATCTTGAACAGCGCGTCGGTCTTGCCGAACGGCTGGCCGTTGACGAACTGCAGCCACGTCTTCCACTGCCCCGCCAGCGAGGAGCCGGAGAAGAGGGCGAGAAGGCCCATGCCGACGATGAAGATGAGCTTGCGGTGCGGGTCGAGCGCCATGCGGTAGCGGTCGGCGCCGCTGCCGCCGCCGAACATGGCGGGGCCGAACATCGGGCGCATGCGGAAGGCCAGCAGCATGTTGCCGCCCGCGACGGCGACCATGAGCAGCGCCCCGGCCAGGAACAGCACGACCTGCGTCAGGAGCACGCCGGAGAAGACGGTCGTGTAGTTGATCGAGTCAAACCATAGATAGTCGGTATAAAAACCGGAAAAAAGGAAGAACAGCGCGACAATCGCCACCAGCGCGATCGCCACAGGCAGAAGCAATCTCGGACGGCGGGGCAAGCGCATCCCCCTGCCGGCTCCTGGGGTCCGGAAGCTCAAGGCCAACCCCTCGTCGTGATGAAGAAACAGTCCGTATCTGGCAACCTACACTGCTGTGCCAGCCCTACGGCTAACGCACGACGGCCCCGGGAAGTTTCACCCGGCCTGGCACGCAGGCACATTCCCCTTGCCGGTGCGCAGCGCGTCCAGGGCGGTCACCGCGTCGTGCAGGGTATTGGCCCTGACCAGCCGCAACCCGTCCGGCACGCTCTCCATGGCCTCGGCGCAGTTGTCGGCGGGAGTCAGGAAGACGGTCGCGCCGGAGTCGCGCGCGCCCACCATCTTCTGCGCGATGCCGCCGATGGCGCCCACCTCGCCCGAGGGCTGGATCGTGCCCGTGCCGGCGATCTGCTTGCCGCCGGTCATCTCGCCCGGCGTGAGCTTGTCGATGATGCCCAGCGAGAACATCAGCCCCGCGCTCGGCCCGCCCACGTCACCCACGTTGATCTTGACGTCGAACGGGAACTTGTACCGGGCCTGCATCACCACGCCCACCATCGGGTGGCCCTTCGAGTCGGCCACCGTCGGCACCGACACGTCGACCTTCTCCGTGCCGCGGGTGACCGTGAACAGCACGCTCTCGCCCGGCTTGTGCGCCTTGACGGCCTCGCTGACCACGTCGACGTCCGCCGCGGGCTTGCCGTCGACCGCGCTGATCTCGTCGTCCTTCAGCAGCTTGCCGTCGGCCGGCTTGCCCTTCTCCGTGGACAGCACCCTCACGACCGTGGTGTACGGGATCTTGAGCTCGGTCAGCGCGGCGGCCGTGGCGGAGTCCTGGGAGTTGGTCATCTCCACGGTGTTCTCCTCCTCGACCTCCTTCGGGTCGCGGTTCGGAGCGAAGATGGTCTCCTGCGGGACCACCGCCACCGTCGGATCGATCCAGCCGCGCAGCGCCGTGAGCAGGTCGATCGGGGCGGCCGGGCCGCCCTGGTAGGCCACCGTCACGAGGTCCAGCGACCCGCTCGTCGGATACGTCTCGCGGCCGTTGATCGAGATGACGGGCTTCTTGTCCACCTCGCCCAGCGTGTTCTCGGTCGGGCCCGGACTGAGGACGACGTACGGAACGGGACGGAACGCCCCCACGACACCGAGCGCGAGCACGAGGAAGCCCGCGAGCAGCAGGGTCAAGGCGCGTCGTGACATGGAGATGAGCTTATTCGCAGGCACCGACCCACTCGGTCGTGCCGTCGGCGAAAAGCTGGTGCTTCCAGATGGGCACCTCGGACTTGAGGTCGTCGATCAGCCTGCGGCACGCCTCGAACGCCTCACCCCTGTGGGGCGCGGCGACCGCGACGACCACCGCGAGCTCGCCCAGCTCCAGGTCGCCGACCCGGTGGACGGCCGCGAGCGCGGTGACGGGGAAGTCGGCCGCCACCTTCTCGGCCACCCGGCGCAGCTCGTCCTCGGCGGAGGGGTGCGCCGAGTAGGAGAGCCTGGTCACCGGCTTGCCGTGGTCCTGCTCGCGCACGGTGCCGACGAACAGGGCGGTGCCGCCGGCGGCGTGGTCGCCCACGGCGGCCAGCGCCTCGTCCACGGAGAGCGAGGTGTCGCGTATGCCTAGCAAGCGGATGACGTCCACGAAAAGAGACTACATACGAATGCCACGGCGGTTCACGGCGGAGTCGCGTGCCTCACAGGCGGCGCTTCTTGCGCACCTGGCGGACGATGGCCGCGGTGCCGATGACGGCGACGGTCGCGCCCGCGGCGGTGAGCGTGGCCTCCTTGACCGGCAGGCGCCTGCCGACCACCGTGGTGCGGTTCTCGCGCAGCTCCAGCAGCTGGGCGAAGGCGGCCTCGTTCGTCCACGACGGCTTCCAGCCCGCCTCCCGGAGGGAGGAGCAGTCGACCACCCAGGGGTAGACGACGTAGTGCAGGTCGGTCGCGGGCGCCGGGGTGATGCCCAGCCGGTGCAGGCGCTGCGCGGTGCCGAACGTCAGCCCGGCGGGCAGCTCGAAGCGCCTGATGCCCGACAGCTCCTCGACCTGCTCCTGCTCCAGCCAGCCGTCGGAGCCGACGCCCACCACGCCCGACACCGCGCCGTGCGCGGCCAGCTCCAGCGCCGAGACCAGGTCGTCGACGTGGCAGAACTGCCAGCGCGGCGCGCAGCCCTTGACGGTGAGCAGGCGGGGCGACTCGAAGTGGCGGGTGATCACCGTGTCGACGCCCGGACCCACCACGGCGGCCGGACGCAGCACGGTCACCTCCAGCCCGGGGTGGCTGCGGAGAGACCTGCGGACCAGCGACTCGATCTCCAGGTAGTCGCCCACCACGCCGGTGTCGGGCTCGGCCGCGACCGGGGAGTCCTCGGGCAGCGGCACCTCGTTGTCGGGAGCGGCGCCGTACACCATGGCGCTGGTCACGAGCACCACGCGGCGCACCCGCGCGGCGGCGGAGGCGGTCAGGACGGTCTGCGCGGCCCGCAGGTTGTACGCGCGCCGCTCGGCCGGGTCGGAGTCGACCGCGTAGTCACCGGCCAGATGGACCAGGACGTCGATGTCGGAGATCCGGTTCGCCAAGAGCGGATCCCGTACGTCGATCACTCTCCACGTGGCCTCCCGGATGTCGCCGCGCTGCTCGTCGATGGCCACCACCCTGCGGAAATCCGCGGCGGATACGAGCCTCGCGAGCAGCTCGCGGCCGATGCCGGAGGCGGCGCCGGTCACGGCGACGACGGGTTGGCGCGGGCGTTTCGAGGTAGGCACCGGGTCCTCACTTTGCACTGATCCGCCGTGGGACGACTAACGTGGCGGATGTGGACTCCTCCATCCTGCACGAGGTAGAGCGGTGACTGACCTGCCAGGTCGCGAAAACGACCCTAACGAGAACCCGTTCGCCATGTTCGGCAACCCTGAGCAGATGGCTCAGGCGATGCGCCAGTTCGCCGACATGCTGTCGGCGCCGCAGGGCTCCGGCCCCGTCAACTGGGACATGGCGAAGAACATCGCCCGGCACGCCGTGGTCGCCCAGGGCGACCCGAGCGTCATGGAAGGCGAGCGCCGCCAGATCGTGGAGGCGCTGAGCCTGGCCGACCTGTGGCTGAACGAGGCGACCGCGCTGCCGAGCGGCGTGTCGCAGCCGCAGGCCTGGAGCCGTTCCGAGTGGATCGAGAACACCATCCCGGTGTGGCGGAAACTGTGCGAGCCGATCGCGGAGCGCATGGTCGAGACCATGGGCGGCGCGCTCGGCGGCTCGGGGCTGCCCCCTGAGGCGCAGCAGATGGCCGGGCCGCTGCTCGGCATGCTGAAGCAGATGGGCGGCATGATGGTCGGCCAGCAGATCGGCCAGGCGCTTGGCTCGCTGGCCCGCGAGGTGGTCGGCACCACCGACATCGGCCTGCCGCTGTCCGGCACGGCCGCGCTGCTGCCCGGCGGCGTCGCCTCCTTCAGCGAGGGGCTGGAGGTGCCGTCCGACGAGATCAGGATCTACCTGGCGCTGCGCGAGGCCGCGCACCACCGGCTGTTCCAGCACGTCCCGTGGCTGCGCTCGCACCTGCTCGGCGCCGTCGAGGAGTACGCGAAGGGCATCACGCTCGACACCTCCGCGCTGGAGGAGCAGATCCGCGGGCTCGACATCAACAACCCGGCGGCCATCCAGGAGGCGCTGAGCGGCGGCGCGCTGCTCAAGCCGGAGGAGACCGAGCGGCAGAAGGCGGCGCTGGCCCGGCTGGAGACCATGCTCGCGCTGGTCGAGGGCTGGGTGGCCACCGTGGTCGACCAGGCCGCGTCAGGGAAGCTGCCGTCCGCGGTGGCCCTGGCCGAGACGCTGCGGCGGCGCCGCGCGACCGGCGGCCCGGCGGAGCTGACGTTCGGCACGCTGGTGGGGCTGGAGCTGCGGCCCAGGAGGCTGCGCGAGGCGGCGGCCCTGTGGCGGCTGCTCGGCGAGGAGCGCGGCGCCGACGGGCGCGACGCGGTCTGGGCGCACCCCGACCTGATGCCGACGGCCGACGACCTCGACGACCCCGAGGCGTTCGTCCGCGGCGAGTCGGCCTGGGACATCTCCGAGCTGGAGGCCAAGCCGGACGAGGGCGACAAGGGCGACGAGAGTTGAGCCTGCACCGCGACGCGGTCGAGGTGCTCTCGGCGTGGACGGCGCCCACGCCCGAGGAGGAGGCGCTGCGCCTTGAGTTCCTCGCGCACCTGCGCGACCACGACGACGCGATGCTGCGCCGCTGCGTGCCGGGGCATCTCACCGCGACCACGGCCGTGCTGTCGCACGACGGTTCCCAGGTGCTGCTGACGCTGCACCCCAAGGCCGGGCTGTGGCTGCCGATGGGCGGCCACTGCGAGGCGACCGACGCGACGCTGGCGGCCGTGGCGCTGCGCGAGGCCGAGGAGGAGTCCGGCATCGCGGGGCTGGAGCTGCTGCCGGGGCCGCTCGCGCTCGACAGGCACTCGGTGTGGTGCCACCCGCCGCAGTGCTGGCACCTCGACGTCGAGTACGCCGCCGTCGCGCCCCGCGAGGCCGCGGCCGTGATCAGCGACGAGTCGCTCGACCTGCGCTGGTTCCCCGTCGACGAGATCCCCGAGCTGTCCGACGAGGCCACGCGGCGGCTCGCGAAACGCGGGAGGGCCGCTCTTACCTCGCGTTCACGCCCGCTCGGCTAGAGTCCCTTGGGTCGTTCCAAAGGGGGCCCGAGGGGGGCTGTGTGGACAATCCCGTCGGCGGCACGATCGTGACGCCGGTTCGCAGGCGGCGCGGGCTCCCCGGCACGGTGCTGACCTGGCTCGCCGTCACGCCCTTCGCGGCGTGGGCGGTGGCCAGGGTCGCCGGTCTGGAGCGCGGCTCGCTGCCCACGCAGCTCATGACCGCCACCCCGTACGCCGCCGCGGGCTCCCTCGTGCCTCTCCTCATCGCCGCGCTCGGACGCAAGCGCGCCGCCACCGCCGTCGCGCTGCTGTCCACCACGGCACTCGGCTTCGCCGTCCTGCCCAGGGCGCTCGGCGGCGCCGAGGCCGCGACGGGCCGTCCGATGAAGGTCATGACCATCAACATGCTCTTCGGGAAGGCCGACCCGCAGGCGATCATGCGGCTGGTGCGGGAGTTCCAGCCGGACGTCCTCAGCACCCAGGAGCTCACCCCCGGCGCCGTGGCCGACCTCGACGCCGCCGGGCTCAAGGAGCTCATGCCGCACCGGGTGCTCCAGGACGAGTGGAGCGCGGGCGGCAGCGGGCTCTACTCCCGCCACCCGCTCGAACCGCTGTGGGACGTGGTGCCGCCCGTCGGGCACAACATGCCGGCCGCGATCGTCTCGCTGCCCGGCGGCCGGCCCGTCGAGTTCGTGGACGTGCACCCGTACCCGCCGCTCGGGCCGCAGGTGCGCAACTGGAACGAGGCGCTGGCCGGGCTGCCGTCCGCCTCGCGCGACACCGTCCGCGTCCTGGCGGGCGACTTCAACGCCTCGCTCGACCACGCGTCGCTGCGCCGGCTGCTGGCGCGCGGCTACAAGGACGCCGCCGACCAGGTGGGCGCCGGGCTGGTGCCGACCTGGCCGGCGAACCGCCGCGTCCTGCCGCCGATCATCACCATCGACCACGTCCTGGTGGACGAGCGGGTCGGGGTGGAGGAGGTCAGCGTGCGCGACGTGCCCGGCACCGACCACCGGGCCGTGCTCGCGGTGCTCAGCGTGCCCTGAACGGATCAGCGGGAGGCCAGGAGGGCGCGGGTGCTCTCCCACCCCTCCAGGCCGGGATCCAGCCTGGCGACGTCCTCGGGTGCGCGCAGCCGGTGCCAGCCGGGGGTGGTCGCGACCATGCGGCGGCCCGGGGCCTGCGCCCTGAGCGTGGCGACGACGTCAGGGTCGTCGAGGTCGGGATCGGCCCACGCGGGCGCGGGCAGCGCGCAGGCCAAGGCGACGGCGCCCCCGCCCTCGGCCGGGCAGACGGTGATCTGCGCCCTGGACAGCTCGCGGAACAGCTTGCCGATGAGAAGAGGCGGCAGGTCGGGCGCGTCGGCGCCGATGACGGCCACCTGATCGCCCTTGAGGCGGCCGATCGCCGCCTTCAGCGGCTCGTCGTCGTCGACGGCGACGATCTCGGTGCCGGGCCAGACGATCTCCTCCAGGCCGGGGACGCTCGTGACCAGCACCGGCGTGACGAGGTCCAGCCCCGCCACGGTCTCGTACGTGTCCTCGGCGATCGCCTCCAGGAACGCGCGGGGGTCGACCCCGGGCGGGGCGGCCTTGGCCATGCCCTGGCGTACCAGGACGGCCGCGACTCTGACCGTCAACACTCCTCCGGGGTGCCGTGCGCCGCCGCCGAGAAGCCCTCGAGGAACCCGCGCGCCCGCTCCGCCTTCGGGTAGCGCTCCACCAGCTTCCAGAACGCGGGCCCGTGGCTGGGGACCAGGAGATGCGTGAGCTCGTGCATGATCACGTAGTTGATGACCCACTCCGGCAGACCCCTGAGCCGCGTCGAGATCCTGATCGTGCCGTTCTCCGGGGTGCAGGAGCCCCAGCGGTGCTGCTGGTTGTCGACCCACCGCACGCTCTCCGGCTCGGCCGCGCCGTCGAGGTACTTCGCCGAGAGTTCCCTGGCCCGCTCCAGGAGGTCCTCGTCCGTCGGCCTTCTCCGGCGTTCCTTCGCCGCGAGCCGGTCGAGCATGCGGCTCACCCATTCATCCGCGTCTTCACCGCTCAGCCACGCGGGCAGGAGCACAATCGTCTTGTCGCCGTCACGGTAGGCGGAGACCGTACGCCGGCGACGAGAACTGCGACGAACCTCGACTGTCTCGGGGGGCACATATGCACGTTAGCCGAGACTGACGGAATTCCACAGAGGGTGGACGCTGTTTCTGCTGGTCAGATGATTAAGAGCCGGTGAATTTGGGCATGCGCCTTTCCCGATGCGCGGCCAGCCCCTCGACCAGGTCGGCCGATACCATGGTCACGGGCTGGGCCAGGGATTCCCAGCGCAGCGCGGCTTCCAGGTCCTGATGCTCTTGGTTCAGTGCCACCTTCGTGAGTCTTGTCGCAATGGGCGCGTTCCTGGCGATCCTCGCGGCGACCGTCAGCACTTCCGACATTAGATCATTTTTTGGGAAAGATTCATTTACTAGCCCTTTAACCGCTGCCTGGGCTCCTGTCAGCGGCTGTCCCGTGAAGAGCATCTCCGCCGCCACGCGCGCGCCCGCGCGCCTCGGCAGAAGGTACGTCGCCGCCATTCCCGGATGCAGTCCCAGCGCGGTGAACGGTGCCAGGAGCTTGGCGTCGTCGGCGGCGTACACCAGGTCGCAGGCGAGCGCCAGGCACAGCCCCGCGCCGACGGCGTGGCCGTTCACCGCCGCGATCGTGGGCACCTCCAGCTCCGCCACCGCCAGCCACGAGCGGTAGAAGGCCAGCATGCGGTCACGCAGCCGCGGGACGGCCTCCGTGCCCCGCTCCCCGATCCACGCCAGGTCGCCGCCCGAGGAGAAGGCGCTGCCCGCGCCCGTCACCACGACGCACCGCACGTCCCCGTCGTCCGCCAGTTCCGCCATCGCGGCACGCCACCGCGCGGTCATGGCGTCGGACATCGCGTTGCGCGTCTCGGGCTGGTTGAGGGTGAGCAGGACGACGCCGTCGTCGCTGCGATCGAACAGAAGCTCACTCATGCGGGGAGCGTAACCCGCCCCACTGAAGGCCGATCAGCTCCCCGGGAGGGTCAGGCTCGGGGCCCGCGTGGTGCTTGGAGCGGGGCGCTCCGGGTGGGACGGTTTCCACAGGGTGAGCGTGGGGTCGCGGGGTTATCCACAGGCGGCGGGGAATCCGCCCGGGATCTTGGTGTGCCGTGGAAGCCTTCGCTGCCATGAGGCCACGTGTGAAGCCCGCGCTGCGGCGCATCCTCCGCGACGAGCGCACCCTGCAATTCGGCGTCCACCCGCTCAGAGCCGTCGTGCTGACCAGCCTCGCCCGGCCGGTCCGCCGCTGGATCGAGAGCCTCGACGGCACCCGCGACCTGGCCCAGGCGATCCGCGAGGCCGCCGCAGCGGGTCTCGACGAGCAGGCCGCACGCGCGCTGCTCGACCGGCTCGCCGCCCGCGGCGTCCTGCACGACGCCTCCACCTCGCCCGCGCCGCTGCGCGACGTCCCCCTCGCCGAGCGCGACCGCCTGCGGCCCGATCTCGACGCCCTCGACCTCGCCTCGACCGCCCCCGACAGCTGGATCGCGGGCATGGCGCGGCGGCGGCGGGCGCGAGTGCGCGTCTACGGTGCCGGGCGTGTCGGGGCACAGGTCGTCGCCCTGCTCGCGGCCTCCGGCGTGGGCGACATCCGCGTGTTCGACCAGGGTCCCGTACGTCCCCGCGACATCACACCCGGCGGCCTCACCTGGTCGGAGCTCGGTCTGTCACGCCAGGACGGCGCCGTGGCCGTGGCCAGGAGGCTCACCTCCGCCGGCTCCATCCCACCCCCGCCCACCCGCCACACCCCGGAAGCCCTCCCCCGGAACCGTCGCACCGCGGTCGCCCCCACCGACCAGCGCCCCCCGGACGCGCACGCCGGGAACCGCGTCACCTCAGGGGCGCGCGGAGTGAATCGCCGCACTCCAGGCGCGCGCACTTCCGACCTCGCGGCCCCGGCTGCCCCGCCGCCCCGGACGGTCCTGCGTCCTGGCACCGCCGCCGGGCCCGGCTCGCCACGCCCGACAACCTCCCGGCCCTCCGCTCCAGCCCCCGCCACCGGAGCCCATGCCGCGCGTGCCGCGGGCGGGAGGGACGCGGCCCTGAGTTCCGGACGCGGCGGCTCACCATCAGGCACTGCCGGGCCGGCTTCTCCCTCCGGCCGACGGCCGCCGACCAGCACGGCGAGGCCCGAGGACGCGAGGCTGCAGCCCCCAACCGCCAAGGGGGCGGCGACTTCGCATGTCATGCGGCCGTCTCCGGCCCGCGGTCAAGGCGCCGGAGAAGCGCAGCGACGGCCTACGGCGGACGAAAGGCTGCCGCGGAACACGACCCGGCAGGTGGCGGCTCAGGAAGGGCCGGCCAGGAACACGAACCAGCATGGGGCGACTGGGGCGGAGGCGGAGTGGCGGTGGTCGCCCGAGGAGGAAGCGTCGTGGGCGTGCTCGGTCGACGTGCGGGCGGGCGGCCCCTACCTGGGCGACGGCACGCACCGCCCCGACCTGGTCGTCCTCGCCCCCGTGGAGCCGCTCGACGGCCTGCTGGTCAACGAACTGCTGGAGCTGGGCATCCCCCACCTGCTCGCCTCGGCGTTCGAGGGCCACGGGTCCGTCGGCCCGCTGGTCCTGCCCGGACGTACGGCATGCCTGCACTGCCTCGACCTCGCCCGGCGCGACCGCGACCCGGGCTGGGCCATGGTGACGGCCCGCCTGGGCGGGTTCCCGCCGGGAGAGATCGCCTGTGGCACGGCCCTGGCCACCCTCGTCGCAGCCGAAGCCGCCGGTCATGTCCTCGCTTACATCGACGGCCAGGAGCCCGCTGTGACGAACCGCACAGTCGACGTCATGCCTGATTGGCACTGGAAAAGTGAAGGCTGGAGCAATCATCCGCAATGTCGTTGTATGCGAAACAATCCATATTCGCTAAAAATGGTCATGTCACCACCTGTGGCTGACGCGCTCAGGGGACGACCATGAAGGGGGGAAGCGGCATCTCTGTCGAGATTCCGCGCATGACTGTGAGCGATCTTCCGCGCCGCGCCGTCACGCGCTCCGCCAAGCTGGCCACGCTTCCACTCGGGTTCGCCGGTCGTGCCGCACTCGGCCTGGGAAAGCGCCTTGGCGGCAAAAGCGCTGAAATCGTCGCCCAGGAGGTCCAGCAGCGTACCGCTGAGCAGATCTTCAAAGTCCTGGGCGAGCTCAAGGGCGGCGCGATGAAGCTCGGGCAGGCGCTGTCCATCTTCGAGGCCGCGCTCCCTGCCGAGATCGTCGGCCCCTACCGGGCCACCCTCACCAAACTCCAGGACGCGGCGCCGCCGCTGCCCGTCGCCACCGTCCACAAGGTGCTCACCGAGCAGTTGGGCGACGACTGGCGCGAGAACTTCCTGTCCTTCGACGACCGCCCCACGGCGGCGGCCTCCATCGGCCAGGTGCACAAGGCCGTCTGGCACGACGGCCGCGAGGTGGCCGTCAAGATCCAGTATCCGGGGGCCGGGAAGGCGCTGCTCGGCGACTTCGCCCAGCTCGCGCGGCTGGGCAAGCTGTTCGGCGTGCTGCTGCCGGGCCTCGACATGAAGGCGGTGCTGTCCGAACTGCGCGAGCGGGTCGCCGAGGAGCTCGACTACCTGCGCGAGGCGGAGGCGCAGCACGCCTTCGCCCAGGAGTTCGCCGACGACCCCGACTTCCACGTCCCCGACGTCGTCGCCGCCAACGAGATGGTGCTGGTCAGCGAGTGGATGGACGGCACGCCGCTGTCCCGCATCATCGCCGGCGGCACCACGGAGGAGCGCGACCTGGCGGGGCTGCTCTTCGTCCGGTTCCTGTTCTGCTCGCCCGCGCGGGTCGGCATGCTGCACGCCGACCCGCACCCTGGCAACTTCCGCATGCTGGCCAACGGCAAGCTCGGCATCCTCGACTTCGGCGCCGTCAACCGCCTCCCCGACGGCTACCCCAAGGCCTTCGGCCAGCTCACCCGCATCTTCAACGAAGGCGACATGGACACCGTCGTCGCCGGGCTGCGCCGCGAGGGCTTCATCCGTCCGGACATCGAGGTGGACAAGGACGCGCTGCGCGCCTTCCTCGCCCCGTACGTGGAACCGACGGCCGTGGAGGAGTTCACGTTCAGCCGCGAATGGCTCCAGAACCAGGCCGCCAGCGTCACCGACCTGCGCCCCACCAACGTCGTCCGCCAGCTCAACCTGCCGGTGTCGTACGTGCTGATCCACCGGGTGCACGCGGCGGGCGTCGGCGTCCTGTGCCAGCTGGGCACGACGGCACGCTTCCGCGACGAGGTGATCCGCTGGGTCCCCGGCTTCATCGACGACCCCAACGGCGAACCGGTCCCCCTCACCTGACCTGCCCGAGAGCTCTTCCTGCCGGGAGATGAGCGCGCCCGACCGGCAGCCCGGTGGACCGGGCCCGGCGTTCCCCGCGCCCCACGGCTGCCTGTGATCACTCGGGTTGCGCCGCACCGGGGTGCGGATGTCGCGGCCGGAATCCGGCACATCCGCTGCTCAGGTGTGAGCCCGCGGACGAGGATGAAGCCGTAAGCCTCCGCGAGGCCGGCGTCGGTGAACCAGGCGTGGGCCACCGGCGGGCCTGATCACGCGGCCATCAGGGGAGCCGCCGCCCTGTCGCCGGGCGCGCGCCCGGCGGCCGAGCTCCTGGACGCGCAGAGCCGCCCTCTGACACGAGCTGGCGACGAATCACCGGTCCCAACCTCAGGAACCAAGCCCCTTGTTTTCACGCTCTCACAAGCCCTTGTTATCACGCTCTCAAGGGCGTGATGCCCGGTCAACCGGCCCACTGCGGCGTCGCAAGCAGGCAAGGTCGCGCTGTATGCCGCGATCCGGCGCTAGGCGGTCAGGCCGGGGCTCGAACGCAAGCCTCAGGGCAGCCACCGCTCCCGAGCCGACACGCAAGCCGTTGACTGGCCATCCCCACCTCCACCTCAACCCCCGTCCGACGCGACTCCGAACGCAAGCCCCGGGGCAGCCACTACGCCGCAACCGACCCACGGGCCGTCGCCTGGCCAAGCCCACCTCCCTCCAGCCCCGTCCGACGCAAGCCTCTGAGCAGCCACCGCTCCCCAGCCCACGCGCTGGCCGACAGCTGGCCATCCCCAGCTCCCCCTCAGCCCCCGTCCGACGCAACTCCGAACGCAAGCCTCAGGGCAGCCCACCGCTCCCCAGCGGACACGCAAGCCGTTGACTGGCCATCCCCACCTCCACCTCAGCCACTGGCCGACGCGACTCCCGAACGCGAGCCCCGGGGCAGCCACTACGCCGCAACCGACCCACGGGCCGGCCACTGGCCAAGCCCACCTCCCCCACCCCCGTCCGACACAACTCCGAACGCAAGCCTCAAAGCAGCCACCGCTCCCCAGCCCACGCGCTGGCCGGTGATTGGCCGTCCCCACCTCCGTCTCAGCCCTGGCCGACGTGGCTGCGGAACGAATGCCTGCTGCCGATCGCGCCTGGACTCGGTCCGAAACCTGTCCGGGCAAGCCGTGCGCCGTGGCGGGCAGAAGGTGGCGTTCCGTGCTGTTGGACTGATAATGGGCGAATGATCAGCCGGGGTCGCGCTGGCGGGGTGCTGATGGGCTGGGCTGCCAGGCTCTCCGGTAGGTGGGCCGACGGCGCGATCGGGGCGGCCACCACCGCGGCCACCCTCGGTCCGCTGCTGGTGTCCGGTCCGAAGGCGTGGTGGATCGTCGCTCTGGGTGTGCTCGCCTCCGCGCCCGTCTACTGGCGCAGGCGCGCGCCCATGGCGGTGGCGCTGCTTGTCGGTGGCGCGATGACCGTCATGGTCTTCTGGGAGAAGCCGTTCCTCCCTTTCGGCCCCCTGGTCGCCGTCTACACCATCGCGGACGTCAGTCCCGCGTGGAAGCGGCTGGCCGCGATCCCGGCGATCGCCGCCACCGTCGGCGTGTCCCTGGCGCTGCCCGGGGAGGACAGCGAGACTTTCCGCCTGATCGGCACCGCTTTCGTGGCCGCCTACGCGCTGGGCACCAGCGCCCGGGCGAATCGGTCACGTACCGCGGAACTGGCCGAGCGGGTACGTCGCCGTGAGCAGGAGCACATCGCCGCGGTGGCGGAGGAGCGGGCGCGGATCGCTCGCGACATGCACGACATCATCACTCACGCCGTCGGGCTGATGGTCGTTCAGGCCGAGACCGGGCCCGTGGTGATGCGGAGCGACGCGCCCAGGGCCGAGGCCGTCTTCGACGCGATCGCCGACACGGGCAGAGGAGCGCTCACCGAGTTACGCGGCCTGCTCACGGCGCTGCGCGCATCGGCCGTTCCGGCTGCGGAGGACCTCGGGCCGGCCCAGCCACGCCTGGACGGACTCGCCTCACTGGCCGAGCGGAGCGGCCTGGACGTGGTCATGACCGTGGAAGGCGAGCGGCGGCGGACGCCCGGCAGCATCGAGGCCGCCGTCTACCGGATCGTCCAGGAAGCCCTCACCAACGTGCGCAAGCACGCCGGGGTAGGCACCGTACGACTACGTCTGCGGTGGACCTCGGAGGAGTTGCTCGTCGAGATCGCCGATGAGGGCGGTGGGCCGCGTCGCGGCGGCAGCGGCTACGGCCTGATCGGCATGCGGGAACGGGCGGCCGCGTGCGGCGGGACGCTCAGCGCGGGACCCGGACAGGACGGCGGGTTCATGGTCAGGGCCGTCTTTCCGCTTGAATAGCGCGCATGCTGCGCGTGCTCGTCGCCGACGACCAGGATCTCTTCCGGGCCGCGTTCGGCCTGATCCTCGGTGCTCAGCCGGACATGCAGGTGGTGGGCGAGGCAGCGGACGGTGACGAGGCGATCGCGCTGGCCAGGCGGCTGAGTCCGGACGTGGTCCTGATGGACGTGCGGATGCCCGGGAAGAACGGCATCGAGGCCACCCGGGAGATCTGCGCCACCACCCGCGCCAAGGTGCTCGTCCTGACCATGTTCGACCTGGACGAGTACGTCTACGACGCCGTCCGCGCAGGGGCCAGCGGCTTCCTGCTCAAGGACATCCGCCGGGACGAGCTGGCGCACGCCGTGCGCACCGTCGCCGGCGGCGAGGCGTTGCTGGCGCCCGCCGCCACCCGCAGGCTGCTGGAGAACCTGGTCAGACGGCCGGCCTACGGCCCGATGCCGCGGCTGGCAGGCCGGCTGGAGGCGCTCACCGAGCGGGAACGTGAAACCCTCACGCTGGTCGCCCGCGGGCTGTCCAACGCCGAGATCGCCGCCGCGCTCGTGGTCACCGAGCACACGGTGAAGACGCACGTCAGCCACATCCTGACCAAGCTGGACCTGCGGGATCGGGTGCAGGCAGTGGTGTTCGCCTACGAGTGCGGCCTGGTGGTCGCCGGTGAGAGTGACATCGCAGATCACACTCGCGACTGACGCGCCACCAGGGTGGCCGCGAGCAGCATCGTCGCCATGAAGCGCGTACTGATCCCGCTCTCCGCGGCCCTCGCCTCGGCTGTCCTGCTGCACTTCGGCACCGGCCTGCACCCCGTGGCCTGGCTGACCTGGCTCGCTCCCTTGCCCGTCCTGCTCGCCGCTCCCCGGGTGAGGGGCGGTCCGGCCTTCGCCGCGGGCACGCTCGCCTGGCTCGGCGGCCAGCTGCGGCTGTGGCCGTACCTCACAGGGACGCTCGAGATGCCCGTCGCGGTGACGGCCGGTCTCCTCGCCGGGCCGGCGCTGCTGTTCGGTCTCGGTGTGCTGCTTCACCGCTCGCTGCTGGCACGGCGGCGGCCGCTGTCGGCCGTGCTCGCCCTGCCGGCGCTGTGGGTCGGAGTCGAATACCTGATGGCGCTGGCCGGACCGCACGGCGCCTGGTGGAGCCTGGCCTACACGCAGGCCGACGTGCTGCCCGTCCTGCAGACGGCCTCCGTCACCGGAGTCTGGGGGATCACCTTCCTGCTCCAGTTCGTGCCCGCCACCGTGGCCGCGCTTCTCGCACCGGACGCGCCACGCCGGCTCCCCGTCGCGGTGACCGGCGGCGCGCTGATGGCGCTCGCTCTGGCGTACGGTTTCGCCCGGCTCGGCACGGGCCAGGAGGACGAGCAGCACCGCGAGGTCGCACTGATCTCCACCGACGAACCGCGCGACACCGGGGAACTGGACTCCCCGCAGGGGCGCGACCTGCTCCAGCGCTACGGTCGGGCCATCGACGTCGCCGCCGCCCGCGGTGCCGAGATCGTGGTGCTGCCGGAGAAGACGTTCGGGGTGGCCACCGCCCGCCTGCCGCTGGCCCGACCGGGAGTGGCGGTCGTCGCCGGCGTCGCGCTCCGCACCGGCACGACGCGGACGAACAGCGCGCTGGCCGGCCCGTCCGGCGACCGCTACGACAAGCACCACCTGATTCCCGGGCTGGAGTCCGAGTTCACGCCCGGACGCACGCTGACCTTCCTCGGCCGGACCACCATGGGCCTGATCATCTGCAAGGACCTCGACTTTCCCTGGCTGGTGCGGCAGTACCGCCAGGCCGGCGCCACGGCGCTGCTCGCCCCGGCCTGGGACTTCGACGACGATGCCTGGCTGCACAGCCGCATGGCGATGGTCCGCGGGGTGGAGAGCGGGTTGTCGGTGGCTCGCGCCGCCCGCCAGGGCGTCCTCACGGTGAGCGACACCCGGGGACGGGTGCTGGCCGAGGGGCGCAGCGGCAAGCCCGGCGTGACGACGGTGTTCGCGGCGCTGCCGCAGCAGGGCGCCGCCACCGTCTACACCAGGCTGGGGGACTGGGCCGCCTGGTCCTCCGTCGCGATGCTGCTCATCGCACTCGGCAGGCTCCGCACCCGCCGCACCTCGTAGGACGCTTTCTGCCTGCCACGGCGCGCGGCTTGCCCGGACAGAGATTCTGGTCGAGCCCGGGCGCGGTCGGCAGCAGGCATTCGTTCCGCGGTCGCGTCAGCCAGGCGCTGAGGCTGAGGTGGGGACGGCCAGTCACCGGCCCGCGCTTGGGCTGCGGCGTAGCGGCTGCCCCGAGGTTCGCGTTCGAGCACGCGGCCGGGCAACCTCGCGCCGGATCGCGGCATACCGCGCGACCTCGTCGGCCTGCGACGCCGCAATGCTCCTGTCGACGGGGCATCACGCCCTTCACGAGGCGGCGTACAGGTCGGCGGGCGGCAGTCGGCCAGGCCCTGGTAGTTCCTGGCGTGCCCAAAGGTCGCCATCCGGCCGGCGCCCGGTGCGGTCCTGAAGAGAGCCGAGCAGGTTGCCCGGACCCGCGTAGAGCTCGCGCAGCCCGGCTCCCAGCGATGTCATGCCAGGCTGCCGCCGCTGCTGCTCGGTTGCTGTCGCCCCCGCGCCTTCCGGCCTGCGAAGTGCGGGCACCCTGCGACCGTTCCGGCGACTTGTGGCAACGGAGGGCAGGGCGCACGGACAGGCCCGCGCCCTTCGCGGGTGAGCGGCCTGGGTTCTGGTACGGGGAGAGCCGGGCCCCGGTGGGGCCCGGCTCTTGGGTTGCCCGACGTGGGGAGATCCTGCGCCGGCGGCAGGATCTCCCGGTCAGTGCTGGCGGATCAGTGCCTGGCGGAGGCGGGCGTTGGCCCGCTCCACCTCGCGCCGCGCCCGCTGCAGGCGGCTGAGCCGCATCGCGAGGCGCTGCTCCTCCGCCTCGCGGTGGAGGGTTTGTATTCGGTCGTTCACCAGATCATGAAAGATATTCGGTGCGGTGAGGCCGGTGATGGTGGTGGTGTGCATCGTCGTGTCTCGGCTTTCTTGTGTGAAGGTGCGGTTCAGGCAGCGACCGGGTGCTTGCGGGGACGACCGCGCGGACGCTTGCGGGGAACGATGGCCCCGCGGAGGATGAGCTCGCCGCCCCAGACGCCCCATGGCTCCTCGCGCTCCAGCGCGCGGTCCAGGCAGGCCTTCTGGATGGGGCAGCCGCCGCAGAGCGCCTTGGCGAACTCGACGTCGTCGGGCGACTCGGCGAACCAGAGGTCAGGGTCGGTACGACAGGGGATCTTGGCTTCGTCGATCAGGTCCATGATCGTCTTGGCCCCCATCTGCTTCTCCTTTTGATCGGATCTTTGATCTTGGTCGGGCACCTCGTGGGTGGTGGGGATCACGGACAAACAAAGAGGCCGCGGATCCGTCTGCGGATCCGCGGCCTGGAGGCTGATGTTCGCCGGTCAGGTTGTGACCGGAGCATCCCTCCAGGGTTGCGGACCACGCAGCCCACCCTTGGTGATCGGGTTGGTCGGCTGTGCGATACCTGCGACGAAGACAGGTGCGCCCTGGGCGGCGGCGCCGAAGTGAGCACGCGCGTAGGAGGCGGGAGCCTGGCAACGGGCAGACTTCTCCTGCCGCGGCTTGGCGAGGCCACTGGCAAGCCTCACGGAGTCACGGCGCGCGGAGGCGAGCCACGAAGTGGCAGACATGTTCATGCTGATCATCATTGGGCTCACCTCCACTCTGGGATCGTCGGGCACGGGCGCCCGACTCGCTTGTCCAAGACCCTAAACCGGGAAGCCGGGAACCGGCAACATATTTTCTACCTGCGATTTTGCTACTTTCTCAGCCGGATCATCGCCTCCTGGACGACCGACACGACGAGCTCACCCGACGCAGTGAACATCTCACCGCGAGCGAGCCCGCGCGCCCCCGCGGACCAGGGTGATTCCTGCGCGTAGAGCAGCCAGTCGTCGGCTCGGAACGGCCGGTGGAACCACATGGCGTGGTCGAGGGACGCGCCCATGATGTCGGAGGCGCCCCACGCCATGCCGTGGGCCAGCAGGATCGTGTCGACGAGGGTGAAGTCGGAGGCGTACGCGGCGAGCACGACGTGCAGCAGCGGGTCGTCGGGCAGCTCGGCGTCGTAGCGGAACCACACGTTCGTCTGGGCGCTGCGCAGCTCGGGGTTCTGGTACGCCTCCCAGGTGAGCGGCGAGGCGTACCGCGCGTCGACGGGACGCGGGCGCGACACCCAGTCGCGCAGCTCGGGGTTCTGGCCGGCCACTTCGTACATGCGGCTCTGGAAGGTGGGCAGCGTCTCGGGGTCGGGCACGGACGGCATGGTGAGCGCCTGGTGCTCGACGCCGTCCTCCTGGACGTGGAAGGAGGCCGACATCGTGAAGATGGCCTTGCCGTGCTGGATGGCGAGGACGCGGCGGGTGGTGAAGGACCGCCCGTCGCGCACCCGCTCGACGTTGTAGACGATCGGGACGGACGGGTCGCCGGGACGGATGAAGTACGCGTGCAGCGAGTGGACGTTGCGGTCGGACGGGACCGTGCGCCCCGCCGCGACGAGGGCCTGGGCGGCGACCTGGCCGCCGAAGACGCGCTGGATGCGCTCCTCCGGGCTCCTGCCACGGAAGATGTCCAGCTCGATCTGCTCCAGGTCGAGCAGGTCGAGCAGCTCCTTCAGCGCCTCGTTCACAGGTCCCCCTTCGCGTGTGCCGTCGTAGGACAAGTTTGACGTGTCGCCTAAATCCACCTAAAGGGTGGTCCCGCCTTGACCGATGATGGCGGCTGCGCGTTTCGTCCTGGTTACGGTACGGGTGCTCTAGGAGTGCGTGGACCTGCACAGGTCGAGGACCGCCTCGCCGTACCGGTCGAGCTTGACCCGGCCGATGCCCGCGATCGACAGCAACTCCTGCTCGCTCGTCGGCGCCCGCTCGGCGATGGCCTGCAGGGTGACGTCGGTGAAGACGACGTACGGCGGCACCTTGGCCTCCTTCGCCATGGCGGTGCGCCAGGCCTTGAGGCGTTCGAGCAGGGCCTCGTCGTAGTCGGCGGGGCAGGCGGCGCAGCGGCCGAGCTTCTGCTCGGCGGCGGCGACCAGCGTCTTCGCGCAGACGCGGCAGCTCACCGGGGCCGCGACCTGGCGGCGCTCGCGCGGCTGCGGAGCGGCGGCACGCGGCGCCGCGGCACGCCCGGTGAGGCCGTCGAGGAACCGGGACGGCCGGCGCGACCTGCGCCCGCCCGGGGCACGCGACAGCGCCCAGGACAGCGTGAGGTGCTCGCGTGCCCGGGTGATGCCCACGTAGAGGAGGCGGCGCTCCTCCTCGATCTGCTCCGGCGTCTCCGCGTAGATGATCGGCAGCATGCCGTCGGTGAGGCCGACGAGGAAGACGGCGTCCCACTCCAGGCCCTTGGCGGCGTGCAGGGACGCCAGCGTGACGCCCTCGACGGGCGGCGCGTGCTGCTCCGACGCGCGGCGCTCCAGCTCGGCCACGAACCCCGGCAGGTCGCCGCCCTCGGCCGCGACGTCCTCGGCCAGGTCGGCGAGCGCCCTGAGCGACTCCCACTTCTCCCTCGCCTTGCCGCCGCCGGGCGGCGCGGGCGTGAGGCCGACGCCGGCCAGGATGTGGTGGACCTCGGAGGCCAGCGGCTCGCCCGACCAGGAGCGGGCCGCGCCGCGCAGCAGCACGACGGCCTGGCGCACCTCGGGGCGTTCGAAGAAGCGCTCGCCGCCGCGCACCACGTACGGGATGTCGGCCTTCGCGAGCGCCTCCTCGTACGACTCGGACTGGGAGTTCGTGCGGAACAGCACGGCGATCTCGCGCGTGGGCACGCCCTTGTCCATCAGCTTCCTGATGGCCCTGGCGACGCCCGCGGCCTCGGCCGGCTCGTCGTCGTAGTCGGCGAAGACGGGCCTCGGGCCGTCGGGACGCTGGGCGACGAGCGACAGCCGGTGGGGCGAGCCGCCCTTGGCGATGACGAGATTGGCCAGATCGACCACCTGCGGGGTGGACCGGTAGTCGCGCACCAGCTTGATCACGGCCGCATTCGGGTGCTCGACGGCGAACCCCGTGAGGTAGCGCGGCGACGCGCCGGTGAAGGAGTAGATGGTCTGGTTCGGGTCGCCGACGACGCAGATGTCGTCGCGCCCGCCGAGCCAGGTGTCGAGCAGGAGCTTCTGCAGCGGGTTGACGTCCTGGTACTCGTCGACCACGAAGTAGCGGTACTGCTGACGGATCTGCGCCGCCACCTCCTGGTGCTCGGTCATCACCGCCGCGGTCAGCTCCAGGATGGTCTCGAAATCGACCAGGTGGCGCTCGCGCCTGATCCGCTCGTACGCCTCGTAGAGCCGCGCCACCTCCTCGGCCGAGACGGGCGGCGTGCGGTTGTGCTTGGCCGCGGCGGCGGTGTAGTCCTCCCAGCCGATCTGGCAGACCTTCGCCCATTCCAGCTCGGCGGCGACGTCGCGCAGCTCGGACCGGTCGGGGGTGCGCCTGAGCAGCCGGCACGCCTCGGCCAGCACCGGGATCTTGGACTCGATGACCGACGGCGCCTCGCCCCCGATCACCCGGGGCCAGAAGTAGGTGAGCTGCCTGAGCGCCGCCGCGTGGAACGTGCGGGCCTGCACGCCGGGCGCGCCCAGCGCGCGCAGCCGCTGCCGCAGCTCGCCGGCCGCGCGTGTGGTGAACGTCACCGCGAGCACGCTCTGCGGCTCGACCGCGCCGCTGCGCACCGCGTGCGCGATGCGGTGGGTGATGGCCCTCGTCTTGCCGGTGCCCGCGCCCGCCAGCACGCACACGGGACCGCGCACGGCCTCGGCCACCGCCCGCTGCTCGGGGTCGAGACCCGACAGGACGTCCTGCACGCTGTTCACCCCCTCATCCTCCCAGCCCTCGGCTGCCGTGACCCCATTCTCGCAAGACCGGCCACCTTTCCCCGCAGGCCTCATCCTCGTCATCGAGATGCAAAGAACGGGTTTCTTCCACCACAATGGGGCCGACCATGTGCATGGGGGAAAGGAAGGCCGTGCGAACTGCGGTTTCCGTGAGCGTTCTCGCGCTTGCTGCCATCGCGATCACTCCCGTGGCCGCACACGCGACGAAGGAGCCCACTCCGGCGCCTACGGCGACCTCCGTCACCGACCCCAACGGCCTCGGCGGCCTCTCGGTCGAGTCCATCTCGTACGGGCCGCACCAGCGCCAGCAGATGGACGTCTGGTGGACCCCCGACGGCGTCAAGCGCCCCGGCGTGTTCGTCATCCACGGCGGCTGGTGGTCGAGCGGCGACAAGAAGTACATGGCGGAGATCGTGCGCAGCTACGCCGACCTCGGCTACACGGTCTTCAACCTCAACTACCGCCTGTCCGGCGACGCGCCGTGGCCGGCGCAGCGCACCGACGCGCTCGACGCCATCGCGACCGCGCGCCGGCACGCCGAGCGGTGGGCGTTCGACCCCGCCAACTTCGTGGTCGTCGGCTTCTCCGCGGGCGGCCACATCGCGGCGGCCGTCGGCACGTACGGCGACGGCATGCCGGGGCTGAAGGGCGTGGTCGGGCTGTCGCCGATCATCTCGCCGCTGCGGGCGTACACCGACGGCGAGAAGAGCACCGACGCGTACAAGCGCAAGCTGCGCATGGCGGCGATCAAGCTGGCCGGCGGGTGCGAGCCGAAGGGCAAGTGCTCGCGCGTGTGGGCGAGCATGGAGGTCGCCTGGCACGCCAGCCGCAAGGACGCGCCCATGCTGACCGTCCACAGCCAGGACGAGTTCGTGCCGCCGGTGCAGAGCGACCTGCTCAAGCAGATGCTCGGCCAGGTGGGCGTGCCGGTGACGGTGATCACCGCGCCGGGCACGCAGCACAGCTCGCCGCTCTACCGTGAGCCGGGCGTGGCCGAGCGCGTCCAGGCCTGGATCGCCGAGCGCATCGGCTAGTGGCCCGTCACGCAACCTTGGCCGGGTAACTGGTCCAGCTTCTGATCGGTGAGCTGGCGGCGAAGTTGGTCTTGGGCTCGGCTCGGGCGTTGCGCCATCGCACGTAGGCGCCGATCGCCGCGTTCTGCTCGTCATGACTGCGATGGTCGGTGCCGTTCAGCGCGTAGTAGCGCAGCGCGGCGAACTCCGACTCGATCCAGTTCAACCAGGAACCGTAGGTCGGCAGGAACACCAGCTCAACATCACTATCGGCAGCCCAAGCGCGGACCTGGGGATGTTTGTGGGGCGAGTAGTTGTCGGCGATCACATACAGCTTCTCGCCCGGCCAGCGAGCCCGCAG
>NZ_FOBF01000018.1 GCF_900109355.1 Nonomuraea pusilla | reverse complement strand
AGCTTGGCCGCCTCGCGGATCTGCTTCGAATGCGGCTTGGTCACCGGCCGGTAGCCGGGCAGCTGCATCGTCGGCGGCCAGCTGAAGTCCGTCTCGGCCTGCAGGGCGTCCTTGGAGATGTCCACCAGCACCGGCCCGGGACGGCCCGTCGAGGCGATGTGGAACGCCTCGGCGATGGTCCGGGCGATGTCGGCGGGGTCGGTCACCAGGAAGTTGTGCTTCGTGATCGGCATGGTGATGCCGGAGATGTCGGCCTCCTGGAAGGCGTCCGTGCCGATCATCGGGGACGCCACCTGCCCGGTGATCGCCACGATCGGCACGGAGTCCATGAAGGCGTCGGCGATGGGCGTCACCAGGTTGGTCGCGCCCGGCCCGCTGGTCGCCATGCACACCCCGACCTTGCCCGTGGCCTGCGCGTACCCCTCGGCGGCGTGGCCCGCGCCCTGCTCGTGCCGTACAAGCACGTGCCGGACCTTGGTCGAGTCGTAGAGAGGATCGTAGGCGGGCAGGATGGCGCCGCCAGGGATCCCGAACACGGTGTCGACTCCCACGTGCTCCAGCGCCCTGACCAGGGCCTGTGCACCTGTCATGCGTTCGGTCATCGGCTCGTTCCTTGCGTGGCTGATCACTTAAGGACATAAAAAATGCCCCTCCCCACCGGGGTCGGCGGGACTGGGGCGGCGCGCAGGTCGAAGTGCTTCGCTAACGGCCTGCGCGCCGGCGAAGTACTACGAGAATCTCACTGCGAAGCATGGCTTACACCATAGCCGCTCTGAACGCCCCGATGTCAACTTGGTGGGACGCACGTCTCAAACGGTGAGACTCGTGCGCATCAGGGAGTCCACGCCTCGCGCCGCCATCGGACGTGCCACCAGGAAACCCTGGCCTCTGGTGCATCCCATCTCACGCAGGAGCTCCAGCTGCTCGGGCCGCTCGATGCCCTCCGCCACGACGATCAGCCCGAGGTCGTGGCCGAGCCGCACGATCGTACGGGTGAGCAGGGTCAGGGTGTCGTCCCTGCCGAGCCCCGACACGAACGACGGATCGATCTTGATCATGTCGACGGGAAGCTGCCTGAGGAACGCCAGCGAGGCGTACCCGGTGCCGAAGTCGTCGATGGCCAGCCGCACCCCGAGAGCGCGCAGCTCCGACAGCCGCCTGACGGTCTCCTCGGCGTCCTCGACCAGCATCTCCTCGATCACTTCGAGGGTGAGCGCGGAGGCGGGCAGCCCGCTGTCCTTCAGCGCCTCCTCGACCGTCTCGACGAACCTGGGCGCGGTGATCTGGCGCGCCGACAGGTTGAGCGACAGCCCGATGTCCAGCGACGAGGCCCGCCAGGCGGCCACCTCGCGGCACGACTCGCGCAGGATCCACTCACCGAGCGGCACGATCAGCCCGGTGTCCTCGGCCGGCCCGAGGAACTGCTCGGGCGGCACGAACACCGAGCCGCGCCACCAGCGCACCAGCGCCTCCACCGCGGTCACCCGGGACGTGGCCAGATCGACGACCGGCTGGTACTCGATGGCGAACTGCTGCTCGATCAGCGCCCGCTGCAGATCGGCCGCGAGCTCCAGCCTGCGGACGACGTCGGCGTGCATCTGCGCCGCGAACACCTCGACCCGGCGTCCGCCCAGCTCCTTGGAACGCGCCATCGCCACATCCGCGTTTCTGATGAGGTCGCCCGACGGCATGCCCTCCTCGGTGAAGGCCACGCCGACGCTCGCGGTCAGCGCCACGTCGCGGTCGGCCACGCGGAACGGCTCCTGCGACACCGCGCGCACCAGGCGCTCGGCGAGGTCGACCGCGACCTGCGCCTCGCCGCCCGTCTCCACCAGCACCGCGAACTCGTCGCCGCCCCAGCGGGCCAGCGTGTCGTCGGCCCGTACGGCGCCGCGCAGCCTGCGCCCCGCCTGGCCGAGCAGGTAGTCGCCGCTGGCGTGCCCCACGGAGTCGTTGACGGAGGTGAAACCGTCGAGGTCCACGAAGATGACCGCGACGTGGCCGGGCTGGCGGCCCGCCAGCACCTCGCGGGTGCGCTCCTCGAAGTAGGCGCGGTTGGGCAGCCCGGTGACGCCGTCGTGGAAGGTGAGGTGGGCGACCTGGATGCGCAGGGCCTCCTCGTCGCTGACGTCGCGCGTGGTGACGAGCATCAGCTCCTCGCCCCCGATGCGGCGGGTGGCGACGGACTCCGTGGGCCGCCAGGTGCCGTCGGCGGCGCGGACCCGGCAGGCCACCATGCAGGCGCCCGTCGAGGCCGCCTCCTCGTCGGGGCCCATGGCGCGCATCGCCGCCTGGATGCCGGGGAGGTCCTCGGGGTGGACGTAGTCGAAGATCGAGCCGCCCACCAGCTCCTCAGGGCGGTAGCCGTACATGACCTCGACGCCTGGGCCGATCTCGCGGACGACGCCCTCGTAGTCGCACAGCAGCACGACGTCGCCGCTGCTCTCCGCCAGCTCCCTGAGCTGCCTGTCGCCGAGCTTGACCAGGCCGCGCAGCCTGATGTTCACGCCGGCCAGGACGAACAGGCGGACGAGCAGGAGGAGCACGACGGACGCGGCGAGCACCACGACGCCGGTGACGGGCGCCTGCGGCCTGCCCCCGGCCAGGTGGGCGACGAGGGTGCAGGTGGCGACCGCGACGAGCGCGAGCGGCAGCATCGACACGACGTTCCCGGAGGAGGGACCGCCCGCCTCCTTCGCGTCGGGCCCCCACGGCACGGCCGCGAGCAGCAGGAACGCCACGGGCGCGAGCATCAGGCTCCACAGCGGGGGGTCGCCGCCGCTCAGGCGGGCCACGGCGCTGGCCATGCCCCAGACGGTGGTGGTGCCGAGCACGCCGATGCCGGCCAGGCCCAGCGGCCAGGCGTTCGTCCTGCTGCCGAGCACCGCCGGCAGCACCGCGAACGTCACCGCCAGCGAGATCATCGGCATGAGCATGGCGACGGTGAACGTGGGCGGGTCGGCGGTGTCGGCGTAGACGTTCCGCAGCGCCACCACCCAGCCCACGATGAACAGCGAGGCCGCGCACAGGAAGGCGTCGGTCAGGTGCCGCAGGACGACGCCCGCGGGCGGCCGGTACCCGGCGGCGCCCACCGCACCGGCGGCCATCAGCACGGTGCCGAGCAGCACCAGCAGGTCGGCGAAGCTGACGACGAAGCTGTCGGCGAAGGGGCGCACCGCCACGCCGGCGGCCCACACCAGCGCGCCGCCGCCCATCCACCGGGCGCCGTTCGTGGTGGGGAGCTGCCGGTCCTGCCGCAGGGAGGCGGTCAGCAGCGAGGCCGCGGCGGCGAAGGCCGCGATCGTCCCGGCGATCGCGCCCGTGAGCAGGGCGGGGCCGCCCGCGAGGAGCGCGGCGGCGAAGCCCGCCACACCGGCCGCCGCCGCGGTGGTCAGCGGCGCCCGTGGATCACGCCAGCGGATCACAGTCGTTGCCCATCCCGTCTCGAACTCTGCACCAGTGGCCGCCGAAGTCCGGCGGGTCACATCGCCAGTGTGTGCGGTCGCGGGCGCCCGGGTGGTGACAACGCCGATGTCGTCACCGATCTGATAACCACACCGATCAATTGCCGCCAAGAGTGCCTTGACAGTGAGTCAGGAACTCCCTGCAGAGGACACCGTACGCACTGAAGGTCACGGACCAGCCACGTTCGGGAATCCTCTCAGTACGCGTCGGTGATGACGTTGGCAAGCGGCTCGCCCGAGAGATGACGCGCGATCTGGGCCCGCACCAGCCGCAGCAGGCGGCGCCCCGAGGCCGGGGTGCTCCCGGCGACGTGCGGGGTGATGAACACGCCCGGGGCGCTCCACAGCGGGTGGCCCTCGGGCAGCGGCTCGGGCGCGGTCACGTCGAGCGCGGCGCGCAGCCTGCCGCTCTTCAGCTCGGCGAGGAGCGCGTCGGTGTCGACGACGCCGCCCCGCGCGGCGTTGACGAGCAGCGCGCCGTCCCTCATCCGGGACAGGAACGCGGCGTCCACCATGCCGGCGGTGGCCGGGGTGGCGGGCACGAGCAGCACCACGACGTCGGCCCGCGGCAGCAGCGCCGGCAGCTCCTCCATGCCGTGGACGCCCTCGCGCGGGCTCCTCGCCACGCGCAGCACCTCCACCTCGAAGCCGTCGAGCCGCCGTTCGAGCGCGGCGCCGATGGAGCCGTGGCCGACGATCAGGACGGTGGAGTCGGCCAGGACGCCGGTGTGGTGGTAGGTCCACTCGCCCCTGCGCTGCGCGTCGACGAAGGCGGGGAAGTCGCGCAGCACCGCGATCATCGCGCCGACCGCCCACTCGGCGGTGCCCGCGTCGTGCACGCCGCGCGCGTTGCACAGCACCGCGCCCTCGGGCATGTGCGGCCGGTACGGCTCCACCCCCGCGGTCACCGTCTGGACCAGGCGCAGCGACGTCATCGCGGCCAGGGTTCCCGGCACGTCGGGGACCGTGATCAGCGGCGGGATCCAGACCTCAACGTCCTCGACGCCCTCGGGCATGGCGGAGCCGTCGTAGACCGCGCACTCGACGCCGGGGAGATCGGACAGGACGCCGGCCACCGAATCGTTGGGAACCCAGATCTTCATGCGGAGAACCTTACGGCTCGGGGGGAAGTATGGAACACATGAGGAAGCTCTGGACGATCATGGCATTGGCCGCCCTGACCGCGTGCTCCGCCGCGGGCGGCCAGGCCGCGCGCACGGCGCCCGCCGGGCCCGCCGAGACGCCCGCGGGGGCTTCCCCCGCGTCGCCCTCCGGCGCCCCTGTGTCCTCTCCCGTGTCCTCTCCTGTGTCCTCTCCTGTGTCCTCTCCTGTGTCCTCTCCCGCGGCGGGCGAGCCGCGGACGGTGGCGAGCGGCCTGGCGGTGCCGTGGGCGATCGCGTTCCTGTCCGGCGGCGACGCCCTCGTCACCGAGCGCGACACGGCCAGGCTGCTGCGGGTGAGCCGGTTGGGCGGGGTGAAGGACCTCGGCAGGATCACCGGGGTGGCGCCCGGCGGCGAGGGCGGCCTGCTCGGCGTCGCCGTCAAGGGCGACCTCGTCTTCGTCTACTTCACCGCGGAACGGGACAACCGCATCGTCCGCTACCGGCTGCGCGGCGGCGCGGTGACCGAGCCGAAGGTCATCGTCCAGGGCATACCGAAGGGCGCCATCCACAACGGCGGCAGGCTGGCGATCGGCCCCGACGGCTACCTGTACGCCGGCACCGGCGAGACCGGCGAGGGCGGGCTGGCCCAGCGGCGCGACTCGCTGGGCGGCAAGATCCTGCGCATGACCGAGGACGGCGCCCCCGCCCCCGGCAACCCCTTCGGCACGCTCGTCTACAGCTACGGCCACCGCAACGTGCAGGGCCTGGCCTGGGACCCGTCGGGCCGCATGTACGCCTCCGAGCTGGGCCAGAACGCCTGGGACGAGATCAACCTGATCAGGCCGGGCGCCAACTACGGCTGGCCGGAGGTCGAGGGCCGCGGCGACGACCCGAGGTTCGTCAACCCGATCGTCACCTGGCCGACGTCCGAGGCGTCGCCGTCGGGGATGGCGTACGCGGGCGGCTCGCTGTGGGTGGCCGCGCTGCGCGGGGAGCGCCTGTGGCAGGTTCCGCTGAGCCGGTCGGGCGCGGCGGGCACGCCGGTCGCGCACTTCCAGGACCGCTACGGCAGGCTGCGCGCGGTCGCCGCCGCCCCGGGCGACACGATCTGGGTGTCCACCAGCAACAGGGACGGCAGGGGGTCGCCGCGCCGGGGCGACGACCGGATCCTGGAGGTCAGCGTCCGGTAGCGGTGCAGGTCACCTGCGCCTGCGGCCGGTACTTCGTGGTGACCTTCTTGTCCCGCTTGACGACCTTGCCGTCCTGGTGGAACACCCGGGTCACGTCCACGGTGAAGCCCTGCTGCCCGGCGGACGGCACGCACCCGGGGGCGGAGCTCGTCTCGCTGCGGAACGGCGTGGGGTCGCGCCGCTCCGACTCGACGGCCTCGACGCGGTCGTAGCGCTTGGTGCCCCACAGCGTGACCGTGACCGACGTGCCGGTGTAGGCGGTCTTGACGAGCACGCCGTGCTCGGAGTCGTTGCGCCACTTCAGGTCCACGCTCGGGTAGAGCAGCGCCGCGTCGCGCCCGGCCGGGTACCGGTCGGAGTAGTAGTCCATCGGGGTGCGCTGCACCTGCTCGAAGCCGCCGAGGAAGACCGCGTTGTACATCGCCGTGGCGAACTGCGAGACGCCGCCGCCGACGATCTGGACCATCCGGCCGCCGACGAACTGCCCGGCCACGACGTAGCCGTCCTCGGCGGTGCGCCGGCCGGTGGCCTCGTTGAGCGAGAACGTCTCGCCGGGGCGCACGATGCGGCCGTCGAGCTGCTGGGCCATGCGCTGGATGTTCGTGACGCGGGGCAGGCAGCAGTCGAAGGTGGTGCTGAACTCGGCCACCTTCTCCTTGATGCCGAGGCCGCGCACCTGGTCGGTGGTGACCTCGGGCGCGACGGAGGCGAGCGTCACGGGCACCGTCCTGCCGGTCCCCGACTCCAGCGCGCCGAGGACGTCGCGGGCGAAGCGGTCGGCGTCGATGCCGCGGCCCTTCCTGGCGGGCACCAGCACCGGCTTGCCGCCGACGATGGCGTACGTGGCGTCGCGCGGCTGCTGGGCGGCGTCCACCAGGGTGTTCTCCACCGTGGCCAGCGCGGCCTTCGCGTCGAAGCGGGGGACGAGCGAGCCGTCGTCGCCGGGCGCGTACGTGAGGTTGGCGGCGATCACGGCCGGCGTGAGCTGGGCCTGCCTGCCGCCGAGCGTCAGCGTGACGGGAGCGGAGACGGCCCGCTTGGCGCGCGTCTCCGCGGCGCGCACCCCCTCGGGCGTGCTCACCGGCTTGGCGGGGCGGAGGTTGAGCGCGACGGTCCCGCGGCCGGCGAGGAACGCCTCGCCGATGCGGGTGACGGCGTCCTCGCGATCGAGCAGCACGCCGTCCTCGGGCTCGCGGGCCTTCGGGGTGAGGCCGGAGAACGTCACGCGGCCCTCGCGCGCGGGCTTGTCCACGCTCTCGGCCAGCCCTTCGACGGTCCTGGTGAGCTGCGACGCGTCGACCGTGATCCTGGGCTTGATGTCGGTGGTGCCGGTGAGTCCGCGCCAGACCTCGATCGGGCCGGGGAAGCCGCTCGGGGCCTCGCCGATGGTGCCGACCACGTCGAGCTCGACACCGGCCTCGTCGGGCTGGACGGTGTCCTGCTTGTCGCCGATCTCGACGACGACAGGCTTGGCCAGCTTGGGGGCGAGCTCGGCGCGGAGCTTGTCGGCCGCCTGGGTGACGGTGAGCCCGCCGATGTCCACCCCTCCGACCCTGGTGCCGCGCAGCACGGCGCCGGACATCAGCATGGCGGGCACCACGTACGCGAGGACGGCGAGCACGGCGACGAGCGCGGCGAGCCCGGGGAGCAGGCGGCGCCGCCTGGGTGGTTCCGGCTCCGACGGCGGGGGCGACGGCGGGGGCGAGCCGAAGACGGGCGACGGCTCCTTGTCCTTCATGGGCCACGGCTGCGGGGCGACAGGGGGCGGCGCGCCGCCGCTCTGGCCGCTCTGGCCGCTCTGCCCGGCCTGACCCCCGGCGGGACGCGGCTCCTGGCCGTCCTGGGGACCGAAGATGTCGCGTGAGACGCCTGGGGGCAGTGCTTCGATCCTCGGCCTCCTGGAGACTCCCGACGTGGGCAGAGGCACCGAGGCGAACGGGTCGGTCGGTGATCCGATCGGTCCGGCGTTCCGCACGCCTCAATCTCCTCCCGCGCTTCCGCTGCCAGTCTCAGGCAACAGTAAGGCACGGGGATCGGCATATGTCACGAGAAATGAACACGGAAGTATGTCAACCTAGCCAGCGATAGCGATGCTCCGGCCGTCCCGCCGTGCCGTACCTGGGGCGGAGCTCCGCCTGCCCCGCCGCGCACAGGTATTCGAGATAGCGGCGGGCGCTCACCCGCGACAGCCCGGTGCGCTCGGCCGCCTCGGCCGCCGACAGGTCGCGGCCCGCCTCCCGCAGCGCCTCGGCCACGAGCGCGCACGTCGCCGCCGACAGCCCCTTCGGCAGCGGCGCCGCCGCCTGGGGCGTGCCGAAGAGCCGGTCCACGTCGTCCTGGCGGGCCTCGGGGCCGATGGCGGTGAACCGCCTGCGGGTGTCGGCGTACTGGCGCAGCCGCTCGGCCAGCGCCGCCGCGGTGAACGGCTTGATCAGGTAGTTCACCGCGCCGCCGCGCATGGCCTCCCTGACCGTCGGGACGTCCCTGGCGGCGCTGACGACGAGCACGTCCAAGCCGGTCAGCTCCTTCAGCACCGCCAGGCCCGACATGTCGGGCAGGTAGATGTCGAGGAGCACCAGGTCGGGCCGGAGCTCCGCCACGGCGGCGAGCGCCTCCGCCCCGCTGTGCGCCGCGCCGGCCACCCGGAAGCCGGGCACCCGCGCCACGTACCCGGCGTGGATGCGCGCGACCATGAAGTCGTCGTCCACCACGAGCACCCTGACGTCGCTCACCGCAGGGCCCCCGCCCTGGCGGGCAGGAACGCGGTGAACACCGCTCCCCCCGCCGCTCCCCCCGCGTCACGTACCTGCACCCAGCCGCCCCTGCGCAGGCACGCCTGCCGGGTGAGCGCCAGCCCGAGCCCGCGCGGGCCCGAACGGGCCGCCTTGGTCGTGAAGCCCTCCCTGAAGACCTCCTCCACCAGCTCAGGCGTGATGCCGGGCCCCGAGTCGCCGACGCGGACCCGCAGGCCGTCGGCGCCCGCCCGCACCGACACCTCGACCGTCCCCTCCTGGCCGTCCAGCGCGTCGATCGCGTTGGCGACCAGGTTGCCGACCACCAGCACGGCGTCCTGCGGGTCGCCGAGCACGCCCTCCGGCACCTCGGAGTCCTCCGAGAGCACCAGCCTCGCGCCCCGCTCCGCCGCCTCCGCCGACTTGGCCAGCAGCAGCGCGGCCAGCGTCGGGTCCTGGACCCGCTCGCGCAGCCCGGTCGCGTACGCGCCGTGCGCCGTGCGGTTGATGAAGCCGATCGCCGCCTCCTGCTCGCCCAGCTCCAGCAGCCCGAGCACCGTGTGCATGCGGTTGGCGAACTCGTGCGCCTGCGCCCGTAGCGCCTCGGTGGCGCTGCTCGCCGCGTCCAGCTCGCGGGCCAGCCGCGTCAGCTCCGTACGGTCGCGCAGGGTGACCACCCAGCCGCGGTGCCTGCCGCGCACCTCGACCGGCGTCCGGTTCAGCACGAGGATCCTGTCGCCGTGCAGCACCACCCGGTCCTCGCCCGGGTCCGCGCCGCCCAGCACGTCCCGCATCCGGTCGGAGACGGGCATCCTCGTCAGGTCCTCGCCCACCTCGCCGAGCAGCTCACAGGCGGCGTCGTTGACCAGCGTCACCCTGCCCTCCAGATCGAGCGCGAGCACGCCCTCCTTCACTCCGTGCAGGACGCCCTCGCGCTGCTCCAGCAGCGCGGCGATCTCCCGCGGCTCCAGCCCGAACGTCTGCCTGCGCACCCTCACGGTGATGAGCGCGGCGAGCGCCAGCCCGGCCAGCAGGACCGCGAGCGCCGTCCAGAGCAGCGGCGGCAGCGCGCCCGCGAGCTGCCCGGTGACGGTCGTCTGCAGCACGCCCACCGAGACCAGGCCGATGACGTTGCCGTACTCGTCGCGGATGGGCGCCTTGCCCCTGACGGTGGTGCCGATCGTGCCGGTCTCGGTGCCCACCCAGCTCCTGCCCGTCCTCAGCACCGCGGTGCCGTCGGTGGACAGCCGCTTGCCGATGAGCGTGGCGTTCGGGTGGGCGTAGCGCGTCTGCTCGCTGTTGGCGATCACCACGTAGTCGGCGCCGGTCTCGCCCTGCACGCTCAGGGCGAGCGGCTGGAGCACGGTCTCGGGGTTCTTCAGCGTGAACGCGGCTCTGACCTGCGGGAGCGCGGCCACGGACTGGGCGATCGCGAGCGCGCGCTGCTGGTGCAGCGCGTCGAGCTGCTCGCGCGTGTGCCGCGCCCACACACCCGCCGTGCCTCCGACGGCGAGCAGGACGATCACCGTCTGGAGCACGAAGAGCTGGGTTCCGAGGGAGGCGTCCCGTCTCACGCTGGCCATGGAAACAAAGCCAGGTCACGGGCAGGTCGCGACCAATACGACCACTATGACGGCAACCGCGCAAACCCTCGACGCGCACGGGCCGGCCGCCTCACCATCCAGTTTCCACGACGTGAAATCCCCCCACTGGAGTCGATCATGCGTGTACGCATATTCGCCGCCGTCGCGGCCATGTCCGCGCTCGCCCTCGCCGGATGCGGCGGCGGAGGCGCGGGCGGCTCGGCCGCCTCGGGCACCCTGCGGATCATGGCCCCCGCCTCCCCCGGCGGCGGCTGGGACCAGACGTCCCGCACCGCGGAGCAGGCGCTGAAGTCGGCCGCGCCCGACCGCAAGGTCGAGGTGTACAACGTGCCCGGCGCGGGCGGCACCATCGGCCTCGCCCAGCTCGCGGGCGAGAAGGGCAACGGCAACCTGCTCATGACGATGGGCCTGGTCATGGTGGGCGCCATCGAGCAGAACAAGTCGAAGGTCACGCTGGCCGAGACCACGCCGATCGCGAAGCTGACCGAGGAGTACGAGATCGTCGTCGTGCCCGCGGACTCGCCGTTCAAGACGCTGGCCGACCTGGTGGCCGCGTGGAAGGCCGACCCGGCGAAGGTGTCGATCGCGGGCGGCTCGGCCGGCGGCACCGACCACATCGTGGCCGGGCTCATGGCCAAGGCCGCGGGCGTCGACCCCAAGCAGGTCAACTACATCGCGCACTCCGGCGGCGGCGAGGCGCTCAACGAGCTGCTGGGCAGCAAGGTGAGCGCGGGCGTGTCGGGCGTCGGCGAGTTCGCCGAGCACGTCAAGTCCGGCAAGCTGCGCGCGCTCGGCGTGACGTCGGCGCAGCGGCTGCCCGACCTGGACGCGCCCACCCTGAAGGAGGGCGGACTCGACGTGGAGCTGGCCAACTGGCGCGGCTTCGTCGCCCCCGGCGGCCTGTCGGACGCCGACAAGAAGACCCTGACCGACCTGGTGACGAAGATGCACGACTCGCAGGCGTGGAAGGACGCGGTGGCCAAGAACGGCTGGATCGACTCGTTCCAGACGGGGCAGCAGTTCGCCGACTTCCTCTCCGCCGAGACGGCCAGGGTCAAGGGCGTCATCGCCGAACTGGGCGTCGTCTCCTGATGTCCGCGCCTGACGTACGGGAGAAGCGGCGGTGGTGGCGGCCCGAGCTGGGGCTCGCGCTGCTGGTGCTCGGCCTCGGCGTGGTCGTCGTCCTCGGCACGCTGGACGTCTCCGCCGCCGCCTCCCGGCTGGGCCTCGGCCCGAGGTTCTTCCCCACGCTGGTGGGCGGCGCGATGATCCTCATCGGCCTGTTCTACGTCGCGGACGTGCTGCGCGGCGGCCGGGGCGACCCCGAGGAGAGCGAGGACATAGACCCAGACGCGCCCGCGGACTGGCGCAGCGTCGGGCTGGTCAGCGGCGTCTTCCTCGGGTTCACCGCGCTGCTCAACCTGGTCGGCTGGATCGCCGGCGCCGCGCTGCTGTTCTTCGGCCTGTCCGTCGCGCTCGGCGCCGAGCACAAGGTGCGCGCGGCGCTGCTCGGCGCGGCGCTCGGCGTGGGCACGTACCTGCTGTTCGTCAAGGGGCTCGGCGTGTCGCTGCCGGCGGGAGGTGATCTGAGTGGAATCGTTCCGTCTGCTGATTGACGGGTTCGGCGGCGCGCTGACGCCGGTGAACCTCATGTACGCGCTGATCGGCGTGACGCTCGGCACCCTCGTCGGCGTGCTGCCCGGCATCGGGCCGGCGATGACGGTGGCGCTGCTGCTGCCGGTCACCTTCACCGTGCCCCCGACGAGCGCGTTCATCATGTTCGCCGGCATCTACTACGGCGGCATGTACGGCGGCTCCACCACGTCCATCCTGCTCAACACGCCGGGCGAGTCGTCCTCCATGATCACCGCGCTGGAGGGCAACAAGATGGCCAGGCGCGGCAGGGCGGCGCAGGCGCTGGCGACGGCGGCCATCGGCTCGTTCGTGGCGGGCACCATCGCGACCGGCCTGCTCGTCGTGGCGGCGCCCGCCGTCGTGGCCTTCGCCATCTCGTTCGGCCCCGAGGACTACTTCGCGCTGGCGCTGCTCGCGTTCACCGCGGTGTCGTCGGTGCTGTCGCGCTCGGTCGTGCGCGGCCTGGCGTCGCTGGGCCTCGGCCTGACCATCGGGCTGATCGGCATCGACCAGCAGACCGGGCAGGCGCGCCTCACGTTCGGCGTGCCGCAGCTCCTCGACGGCATCGACGTGGTGATCGTCGCGGTGGGCCTGTTCGCGGTCGGCGAGGCGCTGTACGTGGCGTCGCGGCTGCGCCACACCCCGCCCGAGGTCGTACCGGTCGGCAGGGCGTGGCTCGGGCGCGACGACTGGCGCAGGTCGTGGCGGCCGTGGCTGCGCGGCACCGCGCTGGGCTTCCCGTTCGGCGCGCTCCCCGGCGGCGGGGCGGAGATCCCCACCTTCCTGTCGTACGCCGCCGAGAAGCGGCTCGCGCGCGGAGTCGCCCGGGAGGAGTACGGCAAGGGCGCCATCGAAGGGGTGGCCGGGCCCGAGGCGGCCAACAACGCCTCGGCCGCGGGCACGCTCGTCCCGCTGCTGACGCTGGGGCTGCCGACGTCCGCGACGGCCGCCATCATGCTGGCCGCGTTCCAGCAGTACGGCCTGCAGCCGGGGCCGCAGCTCTTCGACCACAACCCGGCGCTGGTGTGGAGCATGATCGCGTCGCTGTTCATCGGGAACACGATGCTGCTCGTGCTGAACCTGCCGCTGGCGCCGCTGTGGGCGCGCGTGCTGCGGGTGCCCCGCCCGTACCTGTACGCCGGGATCGTCCTGTTCGCCGCGCTCGGCGTCTACGCCCTGAACGGCACCGTCGTGGACCTGGTCGTGCTCTACCTGCTCGGCCTGCTCGGGTACGCGATGCGCAGGTTCGGGCTGCCCGTCGCCCCCGCCGTGATCGGCATGATCCTCGGCCCGATGGCGGAGATCCAGCTCCGGCGGGCCCTGGCCATCGGCGCGGGCGACCCCGCCGTGCTCGTGGGCAGCCCCACAGCCGTGGTGCTGCTGGCGCTGGCCGCGGCGGCACTGCTCACCCCCGTGGTCAGGACGGTGCTGGGCCGCAGGAAACTGCTGCGCACCTCCCGGGAGGACTGACCCGAGGCGGGCGGCGGCCCACCCCGGCCACCGCCCGCCCGAGGCCGCGCGGGCTGGGCGTTTTGTCGCAATTTGTCCGGCGGCTGTCTCCGTCTCTAACCAACCGACCCTAGCGTGAGCTGTGAGGAAGGTGGCGAGCGACGGTGATCCTGCTGCGGAACCGGTCCGTGCGCACGCGGCTGACGCTGCTGTCCAGCGCCGTGATGGCGCTCCTGTGCGCCGGGATCTCCGCGCTCGTCCTCGCCGGTGTGCGCGACTCCGCCGCCCACCGGCAGACCGACGAGGTCCTCCACGACGCCGTGCTGCGGGTCGCCCACCAGATCACGCGCGGCCGGCCGCTGCCCCGGGTGATCAGAAGCGAGGAGATCGACGTCCTCCAGGTCGTGGGGCCCGACGGCCGGGTCGTCGCCGCGGCCGAGCCGATGGCCGGCAGGCCCAGGATCTCCGCCTTCACCCCGCCGGAGGAAAACCTCCAGGTCCACCGCACGGTCTGCGACGCGCCCGGCTTCCACGACACCTGCATGAACGTCGTGTCCATGCGCCTGCGCACCCCCAGCGGACACTGGACCGTCTACGGCGCCGAGCCCGTCGTCCCCTGGTACGTGGACCACCTGCTCATGGCCACGCTCGTCGGCGGCTCGCTGCTGCTCGTCGGCGCCACCACGATCGGCGCGTACCGCACGGTCGGCAGGACGCTCGACCCGGTCGAGGCCATCAGCGGCGAACTACAGGAGATCACCTCCACCGACCTGGAACGCCGGGTGCCGGTGCCCGGCCACCACGACGAGATCCAGCGTCTCGCCCTCACCGTCAACCAGACCCTCGACCGTCTCCAGGCCGCGGTCGAGCGGGAGCGCCGGTTCGCCTCCGACGCCTCCCACGACCTGCGCAGCCCCATCACCGCCATGCGCACCCAGGTCGAGGAGGCGCTGCTGCACCCGGAGGACGCCGACTGGCCGTCCATGGCGCGGGCCCAGCTCGCCGGCCTCGACCGGCTGCAGGCCATCGTCACCGACCTGCTGGCCCTGTGCCGCATGGACGCCGGGGCCGCGAGCGCCGACCAGCCGCTCGACCTCGGCGAGCTCGTCGGCGCCGAGCTGGCCAGGCGCGTCCCGCAGAAGGCCGTCGTCACCGACATCCGGCCGGGCGCCGTCGTCACCGGCGACCGGCTGCAGCTCATCCGGATGTTCACGAACCTCGTCGACAACGCCGAACGCCACGCCGCCTCCAGCGTGGCGGTCGAGGTGCGGCCCGAACGGGGCCAGGTCGTGCTCGAAGTACGCGACGACGGGCCCGGCATCCCCGTCGAGCAGCGCGAGTACGTCTTCCAGCGCTTCACCCGGCTGGACACGGCCCGCAACAGGGAGACGGGCGGCACCGGCCTCGGCCTCGCCATCGCCCGCCAGATCGCCGAACGCCACCACGGCACCCTCGCCCTGGAGGACTCCCCGTGCGGCGCCCGCTTCGTCGCCCGCCTCCCCCTCGCCCCTGCGCCCCCCTGACGCCGCTCAGCGCGACGAGGTGATGGCGTAGTCGGTGAACGGGCCGCAGGCGGAGAACCCGAGGCGGCGGTAGACGGGTTCGCCGTCCGAGGACATTCTGGCCAGGAGGTCGAAACCCTCCAGAACGGGGCCTTTCGTGGTGCTCATGAGAGCCATCCCATCACGTGCCTTCACCGGCCGCCGGATCAAGCCGGGACCGATGCCTGAGGGGAAGCGAAGACCCCGCCACCGGTGGGACCGGTGACGGGGCCCGTGCCGACCGTCGAACGCGGCCGTGCGCCTCGGCGCTACTCGGAGACGCCCAGCTTCTCCAGGATGAGCGCCCGCGCGCGGGCCGCGTCGGCCTTGCCGCGGCTGGCCTTCATCACGCCGCCCACCAGCGCGCCCACCGCGGCGATCTTGCCGGAGCGCACCTTCTCGGCGGCGTCGGCGTTGGCCGCCAGCACCTCGTCGATCATGACGAGGAGCTCGCCCTCGTCGTTGACGATCTGCAGGCCGCGCCGCTCGACCACCTCGTCGGGCGAGCCCTCCCCGGCCAGCACTCCTTCGAGCACCTCGCGGGCGAGCTTGTCGTTGAGCGCCCCTGACGCCACCAGCTCGGTGACCCGGGCGATCTGCTCCGGCGTGATCGGCAGGTCGGCGAGCGCGATGCCGCTCTCGTTGGCCCGCCGCGCCAGCTCGCCCATCCACCACTTGCGGGCGTCGGCGGCCGGCGCGCCCGCCGCGACCGTCGCCTCGACCAGGTCGATCGCGTCGGCGTTGTGCATGGCGGCCATGTCCAGGTCGGACAGCCCCCACTCGGACTGCAGCCGCTTGCGCTTCACCGACGGCAGCTCGGGCAGGGCCGCCTTCAGCTCCGCCACCCAGGCCGGGTCGGGCGCGATCGGGACGAGGTCGGGCTCGGGGAAGTAGCGGTAGTCCTGCGCCTCCTCCTTGGACCGTCCGGACGTGGTCGTGCCGGTGTCCTCGTGGAAGTGCCTGGTCTCCTGGATGATCTTGCCACCCTCGGAGAGGATGCCCGCCTGCCGCTCGATCTCGCTGCGGACAGCGCGCTCGACGCTGCGCAGCGAGTTGACGTTCTTCGTCTCCGTACGGGTGCCCCACTCGGACGAGCCGCGCGGCATGAGCGAGACGTTCACGTCGCAGCGCAGGGAGCCCTCCTCCATGCGTACGTCGGAGACGCCCAGCGACCGCATGATCTCGCGCAGCTCGGTCACGTACGCCCGCGCCACCTCCGGCGCCATCCGGTCGGTGCCGGGGATGGGCTTGGTGACGATCTCGACGAGCGGGATGCCCGCGCGGTTGTAGTCGACGATCGAGTAGTCGGCGCCGTGGATGCGACCGGTGGCGCCGCCGACGTGCGTGGACTTGCCGGTGTCCTCCTCCAGGTGCACCCGCTCGATCTCGATGCGCACGGTCCTGCCGTCGACCTCGACGTCGACGTAGCCGTCGAAGCAGAGCGGCTCGTCGTACTGCGAGATCTGGTAGTTCTTCGGCATGTCCGGATAGAAGTAGTTCTTCCGGGCGAAGCGGCACCACTCGGCGATGGAGCAGTTCAGCGCCAGGCCGATGCGGATCGTGGACTCGATCGCGGTCTCGTTGGCCACGGGCAGCGAACCCGGCAGCGCCAGACAGGTCGGGCAGACCTGCGTGTTCGCCGGAGCGCCGAAGGCCGTCTTGCACCCGCAGAACATCTTCGACTTGGTGCCCAGCTCGACGTGCGTCTCCAGGCCGAGCACCGGCTCGAACTTCTCGAGCGCTTCGTCATAGACCATGGTCATAGCGACGGGGCCTCCTTCAGCAGCGGGCCGCCCCAGCGGCTCTCCAGCGCCTTCTCGACGGCGGCGCCCACCCGGTAGCAGCGGTCGTCGGCGAGGACCGGCGCCATGATCTGCAGGCCGACCGGCAGGTTGTCCTCGTCGGCCAGGCCGCACGGCACCGACATGGCCGCGTTGCCCGCCAGGTTGGACGGGATCGTGCACAGGTCGGCGAGGTACATCGCCATGGGGTCGTCGGCGCGCTCGCCGATCGCGAACGCCGTGGTCGGCGTGGTCGGCGAGACCAGGACGTCCACCTGCTGGAACGCCGCGTCGAACTCGCGCGAGATGACCGTGCGGACCTTCTGCGCCTGCCCGTAGTAGGCGTCGTAGTAGCCGCTCGACAGCGCGTACGTGCCGAGCATGATGCGCCGCTTGACCTCGGGGCCGAACCCGGCCGCCCGGGTCAGCGCCATGACCTCCTCGGCGCTGCGGGAGCCGTCGTCGCCCACGCGCAGGCCGTAGCGCATGGCGTCGAAACGCGCCAGGTTGGACGAGCACTCCGACGGCGCGATCAGGTAGTACGCGGGGAGCGCCGTCCTGAACGACGGGCACGACACCTCGACCACCTTGGCGCCGAGCGACTCCAGCAGCTCGACCGCCTCGTGGTAGCGGGCCAGCACGCCCGCCTGGTAGCCCTCTCCGCCGAACTCCTTGACGACGCCGACGCGCATGCCGGCGATGTCGGCCTGCCTCGCCGCCTCGACCACGCTCGGGACGGGCGCGTCGATCGAGGTGGAGTCGAGCGGGTCGTGGCCCGAGAACGCCTCGTGCAGCAGCGCCGCGTCGAGGACGTTCCTGGCGAACGGCCCCGGCGTGTCGAGCGAGCTGGCGAACGCGATCAAACCGTACCTGGACGAACCACCGTACGTCGGCTTCATGCCGACGATGCCGGTGACCGCGGCGGGCTGCCGGATCGAGCCGCCCGTGTCGGTGCCGGTGGACAGCGGCGCCTCGTACGCGGCGACGGCCGCGCTCGACCCGCCGGACGACCCGCCGGGCACCCGCGACAGGTCCCACGGGTTACGCGTGACGTGGTAGGCGGAGTTCTCCGTGGACGAACCCATGGCGAACTCGTCCAGGTTCGTCTTGCCCAGGATGACCAGGCCCGCCTCGCGCAGCCGCGCGGTGACGGTCGCGTCGTACGGCGGGCGCCATCCTTCGAGGATCTTCGACGCGGCCGTGGTGGGCATGTCGCGCGTGGCGAAGATGTCCTTGTGCGCGATCGGGACGCCCGCCAGCGGGCCGAGCCTCTCGCCCGCCCTCAGCCTGGTGTCGACGGCCCTGGCCTGCTCCAGCGTCACCTCACGCTCGACGTGGAGGAACGCCTGGACCTTGGGCTCGACCTCGACCATGCGGTCGAGGTGCGCCTCGGCCACCTCGACGGCCGACACCTCGCCCGCGGCGATCATCGCGCCCAGCTCTGCGGCGGTCTTGCTGATCAGACTCATGCCTCCTCCCCGAGGATGCGCGGCACCCGGAAGCGGTCGTCCTCGACGGCGGGCGCGCCGGACAGGGCTTGCTCGGGCGTGAGGGACTGTCGCACCTCGTCGGCACGGAAGACGTTTTTCAGCGGAAGCGCGTGCGACGAGGGCGGCACGTCCTCGGCGGCGACCTCGGCCACCTTCGCGACCGACTCGATGATGGCATCGAGCTGAGTGGCGTAGTGGTCGAGTTCGTCGTCGGTGAGCGCCAGCCGGGACAACCGGGCCAGGTGCGCGACCTCGTCGCGGGTTATGGCGGACATGAGTCGTTGAACCCGTTTCGTGGATGGAGTGTGGACACTGTCATCCTAGGGGCCTTGACGCAGCGCGACCGAACCGTTAACGCGGCGGTAACCCCGCAACACCCCACACCCCCGCCGGACGCCTGCCCGGCCTCCCTCCGAGGTCACGCGGAGCGGCTGACCTCCGGGCGGTAGCCGTACTCCGACTCCGGGCCCGACCCGAACCTCTCACGCAGCCAGCCCGTCGCCTCCGCCGCCGGCATCGGCTCGCAGAACAGCCACCCCTGGCCCAGGTCGCAGCCCATCTCGGCCAGCCGGATCGCGACCGCGTCCGACTCCACCCCCTCGGCCACCGACCGCAGCCCCAGGGACCGGACGAGGTCCACGATCGAGCGGACGATCCTATCGTCGTCCTGCGAGTCGGCCAGGCGGCGTACGAACGAGGAGTCGATCTTCACCTCGGACACCGCCAGCCGCTGCAGCCGGATCAGCGACGAGTACCCGGTGCCGAAGTCGTCGAGCGCCAGCGGGACGCCGAGCGCGGCCAGCGCCTTGATCGTCTCCTGCGTGTAGGCCTGGTCGCCGGTCAGGATGCGCTCGGTCACCTCCAGCTGGATGGCCGAGGGCGGCAGGCCGAACCTCCCCAGCCCCACCTCCAGCTGCTCGGGCAGCGCGGACCCGAGCAGGTCCCGGGCCGAGATGTTGACCGAGATCGGCACCCGCAGCCCCGTGTGCCACCACCGCGCCAGCTGCTCCAGCGCCGCGTCGATCACGTACGCCGTGAGCTGCCGCATCAGGTACGACTGCTCCGCCAGCGGCACGAACTCCGACGGCGGGATCAGCCCGTGCACCGGGTGCCGCCAGCGCAGCAGCGCCTCCACCCCGTGCACCGACCCCGTCGCGAGCGCCACCTTCGGCTGGTAGTAGAGCTTCAGCTCGCCGCCGTCGAGCGCGCGGCGCAGATCGCCGAGCAGGTTGAGGCGTTCGGGCGAGTTGCGGTCCTTGTCGGGCTGGTAGAGCTCGACGCCGGTACGTGCCTCCTTGGCCAGGTACATCGCCACGTCGGCCCGCTGGAGCAGCAGTTCGAAGTCGGGCGCGTGGTCGGGGAAGAGCGCGATGCCGACGGAGCCGTCCAGGTCGAACGACATGCCCTCCAGGCGTACCGGCTCGGTCAGCGCGGCCCGCAGCCTGGCCGCGACCTCGCGCGCCGCGTGGGCGTCCCTGATCGACGGCAGCAGCACGGCGAACTCGTCGCCGCCGAGCCTCGCCACGACGTCGCCTGGACGTACGGAATGGGTGAGCCGGTGCGCCACCAACTGCAGCAGCCGGTCGCCCACCGGGTGCCCCATCGTGTCGTTGACCTCCTTGAACCGGTCGAGGTCGATGAGGAACAGGCCCACCCGTTCGCCCTGGCGGGCCTCCGCCAGCGCCTCCTCGGTGCTCACGATGAGCAGCTTGCGGTTGGGCAGGCCGGTCAGCTCGTCGTGCAGGGCCTGGTGGTCGCGGCGCATCGACAGCGTCGCGGTGAAGTAGACGGCGGCGAGCGGCGCCACGAACAGCGGCACCAGCCCCGGCGAGTGGTCCATGACGACGACCACCAGCGGCGCCAGGCCGAGGAGCGCCGTGTAGACGAGGCTCTGCGGGCCGACCGTGGCCCTGAGCACACGCGTGATGGAGCGGCGCTCGTGCAGCGCCACCGCGCCGCACACCAGCGTCGCCCGCGTCGCGAAGTACGCCACGCCGGCCAGCCCGATGGGGACGATGTCACTCCCGGACGGCACCCACGGCACCCCCGGGCTGGGCGACACGCCGAACAGCCCCAGCACGACGGCGGCGGCGGTGAGCGCGAGCGTGGACTGCGCGATGTTGAACATCACCCGGTGCCACGCCTTGCGCGTGACCACCCCGTTCATGCCGACGGCCACGGCCTGCATCAGCACCGCGACCGGCAGCCCGAAGTGGAGCAGCACGGCGAACGTGAACATCGTCGACGGGTACGTCCCGCCCACGGCGGTGGCGGACGACACCATCACGGGCCTCAGCTCGCCGAGGACGACCAGCACGGCCAGCACCCAGAACAGCGGGCCACGGGCCAGTTGCACCAGCCCGGCCACGTCAAGCCTGATCATGGCCACGACCAGCGCGGTGAAGCCGACAACGGTGATACCGGCGAGGAACGCCCACAGCGGCGTCCCCACGCGCGGGCCTGTGTCGCGGGTGTCGGTTGGGTCAGCCATCGGTAACAGAACCCCCATTAGGTCACTATGGGAGGGTACGACCTTCACCCCACTTCGCGAAACCAAGCGCGTACGTTCCGTCACTTCTCCTTTCGGACATATACCCAAAATCACCGCACGTAGCTACCACATTCCCCTTCGTGAAACCCGAACGACCTCCACGGCGCTCCTTCGATCCACTGCACCTGAGCCGGGCCAGGCCGCCGCTCTGAGAGCGCGTTCGGGAAGGGGACTGATAACGGCGTGCCGTCTCGCCGCCGTGACCGCTGTCGTGTCGCGATCATGGTCGGGGGTCCCGCGAACGCCGCCACCCCTCCGATCCGATGCGTTTCCGCCCCGAGGGCGCGGCGGGTCTTACGTCATGACGAAGGGTTCGTGGCGTCTCACGCTCCCAGCCCGGACCGCCGCGCGGGATAGCCTTGCCGGATGCCCGAGCTCCGGCGTCTCCGCCTCGACCATGCTCCTGCTCTCCTCACGTTCGAGAAGGAGAACCGGGCGTATTTCTCGGCGTCGATTCCCGACCGCGGCGACGGCTGTTTCGCGCGATTCGATGAACGGCTCGCCGCCCTGCTCGCAGAACAGGCCGCCGGGGTGTGCTACTTCCATGTGCTCGTGGACGATCGGGGCAGGGTGGTGGGGCGCGTGAACCTGATCGACGTGGCAGACCGCTCGGCCGAGCTGGGGTACCGGATCGCGGAGTGTCGGCCGCCGGACGGGGCCTGGCCACACGCGCGGTTCATCAGGTCTGCGTCCTGGCCGCGACGGAGTACGGCCTGACCACCCTGTGGGCGGGTACGACATTGGACAATGCCGGTTCGCGAGCCGTTCTCGGCCGCACGGGCTTCGTCCCCGTCGGCGAGACGGTGTTGGACGGCCGCCCGGGGCTTCGGTACGAACGGCACCTGGAGCCGAGTTCACGCGCAGAGCACGATCGCGGCGTGTGACGCCGCGCACGAATGGCCTCGCCCGGCCTCACTGCCCAGGTCGACCGATTGAGCGCCCGTGCCTGCTGATGTGCGGCGGCGCGCCCACGAGTGAGACGCCGGGCCACTCCAGAGATCGCCGCCCCCGGGATCATGGGCTCCGAGGTGGCGGGCTGGCGCTCGTGGTCGCGAGCCGGACGGCGGCGGCGGCCAGCCAGGCCGGCGAGCGTTCCACGACCCAGCGGCGGGCGATCACAGCGAACCCGATCTGCCCAGGCGCTTTGTCGCACGATGTGCAGCGTGGTGTGCAGGATCCGCTGACTCCACTCGACCGGAGCTCCGGCGAAGCCGTCGTCGGCGAACACGAACCGGATCGGGGTGACCAGGTACCCGCTGAGCAGGGTCGTCTCGGCTCCGTCGCGGTCTTGGACTGAGGCCGCCATTACGCACACGACCAGCAGCAGGCCGAGGGTGTCGGTGACGATGAACCGATTCCGACCGTTGATCTTCTTGCCCGCGTCACACCCTCACGACTCGCGGCCGACGGTGTCGGCGCCCTGACGCTCTGGGAGTCGATGATGCCGGCCGAGGGCTCCTCAGCCCGCCCCTGCGCCGTGCGGACGCGTCGCCTCAGGCTCGCGAGGACCTCCTCGGTGACCTTGGCTTTCTCCCAGCGGACGAAGTACCAGTAGACCGTGCACCAATAGACCGTGTACCAGTAGACCGTCTGCCAGGGCGGGAGGTCGAAGGGCAACTGCCGCCAGGCGCACCCGGTGCGGACCACGTACAAGATGGGGTCCACGATGTCGCGGCGCGAGTGCTTCTCCGGCCGCCGGTGTTCTGGGCCGGGAGAAGCGGCTCGATCAGCGCCCATCGAGCGTCGGTCAGATCGGAGGGTAGCCGCGTTCGCGGGGCACCCAACCATGATCGCGACGACAGCGGTCACGGCGGCGAGACGCGCACACCGTCATCAACCCTTCTCAAACACGCTCTGAGTGGCGGATCGCATGCCGGCCGGTGGCCGGCATGCGATCACGTCAGGGGCGGGTGTCGAGTCGTTCCCGGACGGCGAGGTCGGCGAGCCCGGCACGCGGGCCTGGGCAGGACCGCGACGGCCGGGCCCGCCGTGATCTCGACGCGGGATCGGTCACGTCAGTGCCGGGGAGGGTTCAGAGCGCGGCCTGCTGGTCGGCCTTGCCGTGCGCCTCCGCCGAGAGGTCCTGCCAGTCGGCCCACGTCTTGAGCCGGTCGGCGTACGCCTGCTGGATCATCGGGTAGAAGCCCTGGCCGAACAGGATCCGCAGCGGCGGGTTGTCGGAGTCCACCAGCTTGAGCAGCGCCTGGGCGGCGGCGGCCGGGTCGCCGGCGGGCTGCTTGCCGGCGATGGCGCCGAGGCGCCGGCGGAGGCCGTCGTAGGCCGGGTCGGGCTGAGCCATGTGGCCGTTGTTGAGCGGGTCGGGGTTCTTGCCGGAGCGGGTGGCGAAGCCGCCGGGCTCGATGATGGTCACCTTGACGCCGAACTCGGCGACCTCGCCGGCGAGGGCCTCGTTCAAGCCCTCAAGGGCCCACTTGGAGGCGTGGTACGCGCCGCCGAGCGGCATGGCGATGAGGCCGGCGGCCGAGGACAGCTGGATGATGTGCCCCGAACGCTGCTCGCGCAGGTGGGGCAGCGCCGCCTGGATCACCCATACCGCGCCGAACAGGTTGGTCTCGAGCTGAGCGCGCAGTTGCTGCTCGGTCAGCTCCTCGACCGCGCCGACCTGGGCGTAGCCGGCGTTGTTGACGATGACGTCCAGCCTGCCGAAGTGCTCCGCGGCCCGCCGCACGCTCGCGAAGACGGCGGCCTTGTCGGTCACGTCCATCTGGAGCGGGAGCACCGCCTCGCCATACGTGGCGGCCAGTTCTTCCAGGTCGGCCACGGTTCGGGCGGTCGCAGCCACCCGGTCGCCGCGAGAGAGGGCGGCCTCGACGAAGTTGCGGCCGAGACCGCGGGACGAACCGGTGACGAACCACACCTTGCTCATGATGTCTTTCCATTCCGTTGTCGCCTGTTGACCAGGCATACGAGCCAGGAGCGACACGGTACGTGCCGTGCCGCTCGTGGCCCAGAGTGACCCAGATACCTTGCCCCTGTCAACACGGCACGTGCCGTTTCGCTAAGCTTGCGGCATGACGGACCACCCCACCCGTACCGACGACCGCACCAAAACGATCATGCGAGCCGCCCTCGACCTGGCCCGCGAGCTCGGCTATGCCAAGCTCACCATCGAGGCGGTCGCGGCCCGCGCCGGCGTCGGCAAACACACCGTCTACCGCCGCTGGCCCTCCCGGGGTCTGCTGTTCCTCGACGCCGTCCTCAGCCTGAACACCTCAGGCCTGAACCACCCCGACACCGGCGACATCGTGGCCGATCTACGCGTGGTCATGACCAGGGCCGCGGACCTGCTGGGCCAGCCACCGTGGGGCCCGCTGTATCAGGACCTCATCGGCGAGGCGCAGCACGACCCCGAGGTCGCCGCCGCGCTCAGCCGGCGTTTCATCGAGCCTCAGACCGCCGACACCCTGTCCCGCCTCAAGACCGCCAAAGAGCAGGGGCAGCTCGCCCCCGATTTCGACCCGGAGCTGGCGTTCGAGATCTTGTCCGGCCCCTTGTACTTCCGGCTGCTGATCACACAACAGCCGGTGACACACGACTACATCGACCGCGTGCTCCAAGCGGTCTTCTCCGGGATGGCCCCCAGAACGCAAGCGTGATCCCGAACGACGAGGAGCTCGCGAAGGAACTCGTCGAAGGTGCCGAGCAGGTGGAACCGCAGGCGGCCGGATGGCGCGAACGTGCCGCTGCCCCGCCTGAATACCAGGACGTCGAGCTCGCGGAGACGCGGCAGGTCCGGTGGGTGGAGATCCCTCGCATTTCCGGGAGGGGCACGCCTCACGAGGGGCCGGTGACGGTTTCCCCACCGGCTGGCGGGTCGCCGCGGTCACGCAGAAGGCACCGTCGACCTCGCGCTGTGCTCCCGCCCCGCCGCCGGCTCCCGCCCCGCCGCCGGCGGCCGCGCCGCCCCTGGCGCCCGCCGCGCCGCGCCTGCGGCCTGGTGCCGTCGGTCGGCGGCGCGGTGGCCGGGCGGAGGGGCCGTTCCGGTCAGGATTCCGGGGTGGTGGACAGGGCCGTGGCGGCTTCCGGGCCTTCCTTCAGGAGGGCGTCGAAGGCGGTCTCGTCCAGGATCGGTACGCCCAGCGACACCGCCTTGTCGTACTTGGAGCCGGCGTTCTCCCCCGCCACCAGGAAGGACGTCTTCTTCGACACCGAGCTGGCGACCTTGCCGCCCCGGCTGGTGATCGCCTCGGACGCGCTGTCGCGGGTGTAGCCCTCCAGAGTGCCCGTGACCACCAGGGTGAGGCCGTCGAGGATCTGGGGGCCCTTCTCGGGGGCGGGTTCGTCCTCCATGCGGACCCCGGCCGCCCGCCAGCGCTCGATGATCTCGCGGTGCCAGTCGACCTCGAACCACTCCTTGACGGTGGTGGCGACGATGGACCCGATGCCCTCGACGGCCGCGAGCTCCTCCTCGGAGGCGTTCATGACGGCGTCGATCGAGCGCAGGGCGTCGGCCAGCGCGCGGGCGGTGGGCGGCCCGATGTGCCGGATCGACAGGGCCACGAGCACCCGCCACAGCGGCGCCTGCTTGGCCTGCTCCAGTTCGGCGATGAGCTTGCGGGCGTTCTGGCTGGGCTCGCCGTTGAGGTTGGAGAAGAAGGAGACGACCTTCTGCTCGCCGGTCTTCGGGTCGATCTTGGGCAGGCCGGTCTCCATGTCGCGGACGATCGACCGGATGGGGATGAGCTGCTCCAGCGTGAGGTCGAACAGGTCGGCCTCGGTGCGCACCACGGGCTCCTGCGGCGGCAGGGGCTGGGTGAGGGCGGTGGCGGCGACGTAGCCGAGCCCGTCGATGTCGAGGGCGTAGCGCCCGGCCGCGAAGTAGAGCCGCTCGCGGATCTGGGCGGGACAGCCTCGGGCGTTGGGGCAGCGCAGGTCGGCGTCGCCCTCCTTCTCGTACGCCAGCGCGGTGCCGCACTCGGGGCAGTGGGTCGGCATGACGAACTCGCGCTCGGACCCGTCGCGCAGCGCGGCGACCGGCCCGACGATCTCGGGGATGACGTCGCCCGCCTTGCGCAGCACCACGGTGTCGCCGATGAGCACGCCCTTCTTGACGACGATCGCGGCGTTGTGCAGCGTGGCCCGCTCGACGGTGGACCCGGCGACGACGACCGGCTCCATCACCGCGTACGGGGTGACCCGCCCGGTGCGCCCGACGCCCACCTGGATGTCGAGCAGCTTGGTGTTGACCTCCTCGGGAGGGTACTTGTACGCGATCGCCCAGCGCGGCGCCCGCGAGGTGGACCCCAGCTCGCGCTGGAGCCGGAAGTCGTCGACCTTCACGACCACGCCGTCGATCTCGTACGCCGGGTCGTGCCGGTGCTCGTGGTAGTGCTTGATGAACTCGTTGACCTCGGTGAGGCTGCCGACGACCCGGTAGAGGTCGCTGACGGGCAGGCCGAAGTCGCGCAGCCGCTCGTAGACGTCGGACTGCGCCTTGGGCTCCGCCGCGCCCTCCCACACGCCGATGCCGTGGACGATCATGCGTAGGGGGCGCTGCGCGGTGACGCGCGGGTCTTTCTGCCTGAGGGTGCCGGCGGCGGAGTTGCGCGGGTTGGCGAAGGGCGGCTTGCCCTGCTCGACGAGCTGCTCGTTGAGCTTCTTGAAGTCGGCGACCGGGATGTAGACCTCGCCGCGCACCTCGACCAGGCTCGGCACGTCGTCGCCCTTGAGGCGGTGCGGCACGCCCTTGATGGTGCGGACGTTGGCCGTGACGTCGTCGCCGGTGCGGCCGTCGCCGCGGGTGGCGGCGCGCTCCAGCTTGCCGTCGCGGTAGACGATGGCGATGGCCAGGCCGTCGATCTTCAGCTCGCACAGGTAGGGGCCGGGGTCGCGCTCGGCGAGCCGCTCGGCGCGCGCCTGCCAGGCGGCCATGTCGGCGTCGTTGAAGGCGTTGTCGAGGCTCTCCATGCGGTTGAGGTGCTGCACCTTGGCGAAGTCGCCCGAGATCGGCGCGCCCACCTTCTGCGTGGGGGAGTCGGGGGTCTGGAGCGACGGGTGCCGCTCCTCCAGCGCGACGAGCTCCCTGAACCACTCGTCGAACTGGGCGTCGCTGACGGTGGGCTGGTCAAGCACGTAGTACCGCCAGCGGGCGTCCTCGACCAGCTCGCTCAGCTCGGCGTGGCGCTTCAGCACGGCCACGGGCACGCCTTCGACGCTCGGCTCGCTCACCGCAGGGTCTCCTTCCTCACGACGACCTGAGCAAACGCTACCGCCGAGCACCGACAAGAACGGCCTGTCAGCCGCCCTGGGCCCACATGGCTTCCCAGCCGGAGCACCTGCCGGTGATCTTCTTGGCCGTGCCGCGGCAGACCTTGCCCTCGACCTTGAGCATGTAGCCGCTCGGGAAGGTGAACGACAGCGGCTTGGCGTCGGAGCAGTTGCGGTACGTCTTGTGCCCCCAGCCGCCGGTGTCCTTGTACCAGCGGAACTTCACCCAGGAGCAGCCCGGCCGGCCGGGGAGGTCGTACAGCTTGCCGCTGACGGTGAAGCCCGGCCGGTCGAGCACGACCTTGCCCTTGGCCATGCCCGCCCGGTCGGACGAGTGGATGGCGCCCCAGCTCCACGTCTCGGGGTTGGCGGAGGCGGAGGAGGTGGAGGCGAGGGCCGGAACGGCGAGGGCGGCCGCCGTGACGATGGCGGCGGCCCCGACCGCCAAGGTACGAAGAATCATGAAAACGACGGTACCGAGGCCGCTTGCAGCCCGGCTTAGCCCCCTTGCATGCCGCTTGCAGGGTCGTCCCTGAGCACGCGGGCGGCCTTCCTGCACGCCGCGAGCGCCGCCTTCACGTACCCGGGCGAAGCTCCCGCCAGGCCGCACGCCGGGGTCAGCACCGCGCGGCCGGACAGCGACTCGGGGTCGAACCCCAGCCGCCGCCACAGCTCCAGCGCGGGCTTGGCGACCACGCCCGCGTCGGGCAGCCGGGTGTCGCGGCCGGGCACGACCCCGAGGAACAGGGTCACGCCCGCCTCGACGGCCTCGCCGACGGCGTCCTCGTCCCTGCGCCGCAGCAGGGAGGCGTCCACGGAGATCCCGCGCACGCCCGCCCTGCGCAGCAGCGCGAACGGCACGGACGGCGCGCAGCAGTGCACCACGGCGTCGGGGAACAGCCGCAGCGACTCCTCGACCCGCCACTCCTCGACGGCGGCCAGCCGCCCGAACCCCGACGCGGTGGGCACGGTGCCCGCGAGCACGCCGGGCAGGCCGGGCTCGTCGAGCTGGAGCACGATCTCGGTGACGCCGGGCAGCCGCCGCCGCACCTCGGCGCAGTGGTCGGCGACGCCCTGGGCCAGCGACTCGGTCAGGTCGCGCACCGCGCCGTGGTCGGAGAGCATCTTGTCGCCGAACTTCAGCTCGACCGCGCCCGCCAAGGTCCACGGGCCGCACACCTGCAGCTTCAGCGGGCCCGCGTAGTCGTGCGCGATCTCCTCCAGGCCGTCGAGGTCGCGCCTGAGGTGGTCGACGGCGCGCCGGTGGTCGCGCCCTGGCCTGTCGGCCAGCCGCCACCCGGACGGCTGCACCTCGACGGGCAGGTCGACCAGCAGCCCCGCCGTCCTGCCGATCATGTCGGCGCCCACGCCCCTCGCGGGCAGTTCTGGCAGGTACGGAAGGTTCGGCACCTCGCCGAACACGACCCGGATCGCTTCGAGATGATCGTCGCCAGGATGCGATCCGACCCCGGTGGCTTCCCACGTAGACATGAGCACAAGCGTAGGCTCTGCCGGATGAAGCTCACGAAGCACACGCACTCCTGTGTACGGCTGGAGAAGGACGGCAAGGTCCTGGTGATCGACCCGGGTACGTTCACCCGTGAACCGGTGCTCGACGGCGCCGACGCGGTGCTCGTCACCCACGAGCACTTCGACCACGTGGACGTCGAGCGGCTGAAGGCGGCCGGGCCGGGGATCGAGGTGTGGACGTGCCAGGGCGTGGCCGACGCGCTGGGCGACGTGCCCGCCGGGGTCCACGTGGTGCGCGCCGGCGACGCGTTCGAGGCGGCCGGTTTCTCGGTGAAGGTGTTCGGCGAGTGGCACGCCAAGAACCACCCCGACGTGCCGGTCGTGCAGAACGTCGGTTTCATGGTGGACGACGAGGTCTTCTACCCCGGCGACGCCCTGACCGTCCCGGGCGTGGACGTGCCCACGCTGCTGGTGCCGACGAACGCGCCGTGGATGAAGCTGCTGGAGATGGTGGAGTACCTGCGCGCGGTGCGGCCCGCGCGGGCGTACTCCACGCACGACGGCCTGCTCAACGACGTCGGCCTGACGCTGGTGGACAACTACCTGAGGATGGAGTCGGACAAGCAGGGCGCGGACATGCGCCGCCTCGCCCCCGGCGACTCGGTCGAGCTCTGAGGCTCAGGCCGCCGAGACGATGGTGGCCGAGCCGATCACGGTGGGGCCCGAGTAGAGCACGGCCGCCTGCCCCGCGGCGACGCCCGTAGCGGGGCGGTCGAGCTCGACGGTGAGCCCGCCGTCGAGCTCCTCGAACCGGCACCCGTACACCTCGCCGTGGGCGCGAAGCTGCACCGTCAGGTCGTCGTGCGCCCGCGGCCCGTTCCAGACCGGTGCCCCGCAGGTGATCGTGGTGACCTCCAGCGCCGCGCGGGGGCCGACCGTGATCGTGTTGGACACCGGCTCGATCGACAGGACGTAGCGCGGCCTGCCGTCGGGCGCGGGACGGTCGATGCGCAGCCCCTTGCGCTGGCCCACGGTGAACCCGTGGGCGCCCTGGTGGCTGCCCACCACCGCGCCGGTCTCGTCGACGATCGGCCCCTCGGCGGAGCCGAGCCGGTCGGCGAGGAAGCGGCGGGTGTCGCCGTCGGCGATGAAGCAGATGTCGTGGCTGTCGGGCTTGTCGGCCACGGTCAGGCCGCGCCTGGCGGCCTCCTCGCGCACCTCGGCCTTCGTCGAGTCGCCCAGCGGGAAGATCGCGTGGCTGAGCTGCTCGCGGGTGAGGACCCCCAGCACGTACGACTGGTCCTTGGCGGGATCGACGCTCCTGGACAGGACGCCGTCGACGAGCCTGGCGTGGTGGCCGGTGGCCACGGCGTCGAACCCGAGCGCGAGCGCCCGGTCGAGCACCGCCGCGAACTTGATCTTCTCGTTGCAGCGCAGGCACGGGTTGGGGGTGCGGCCGGCGGCGTACTCGGCCACGAAGTCCTCGATGACGTCGCGCTGGAAGCGCTCGGCCATGTCCCAGATGTAGAAGGGGATGCCGATGACGTCGGCGGCGCGGCGGGCGTCGCGCGAGTCTTCGATCGTGCAGCAGCCCCGGGCGCCCGTGCGGTGGGATTGGGGGTTGGCCGACAGGGCCAGATGCACGCCAGTGACGTCGTGGCCCGCCTCGGCGATGCGGGCGGCGGCCACGGCGGAGTCGACGCCGCCCGACATGGCGGCAAGCACACGGAGTCCCATGACGTCTCCAGCGTACTGGCCGCGGCGCAGTGCGTGCGGTGCCCCCTCGGCGCCCATCGGCGCCCATCGGCGCCACTGCCCCCCGCGGCTGCGGCGCGAGTGCGCGACCGGACCCCGGGTCTGGGAGGATGCAGGCCATGCGACTGTTCGGGCGCGAGCACGACAACGAAGAGGCCGTTCGGCAGGACGACGCGGTCGCCGCGTTCTGGGCGTGGTGGCAGGAGTCCAGGCCGCGCGTGGAGGCGCTCGTCGCCGCGGGCGACAAGGAGGGGCTGGCCGAGCTGCTGGCCCCCGCGGTCGGGGCGGTCCACCCCGGCCTGGTGTGGGAGGTGGCGCCCGGCAGGAGCGCCGTGAACGCGCTGGTGGTCACGGCGGCGGGCGACGCCGAGCTGCGCCCGCTCGCGCACCGGTGGGCCGGGGCCGCGCCCGCCGCCGACCTGATGTGGGAGTTCCACCCCTCGCGCCGGCCCGACCCGCAGCCGGCGGGGCTCTCGCTCGACGTGGGCGGGTTCACGTTCGGGCTCGACAAGCTGGTGCTGGGCCTGCGCGTGCCCAGGGGCAGCGACAGGGTGGACGTGTCCGCCTACCACCCGATCTTCTCCGAGCTGGACGAGGAGACCCGGACGGAGGCGACCCTGCTCGCGCTCGACCGCATCCTGGGCGAGGACGAGGTGGCCAGGTGGGTGGGCGAGATCACCCCGGCCACCGCGGCGCCGATCGACGCCGTGGCGGCCGCGTACCTGCCCGCCGTGGTGGCCGACGTGGCGTCGGGCGCCGGCGAGGACCAGTGGCTGCTGCTGGAGGGTCAGACCGGCGACGGCGCGCCGCTCGTCGCGGCCGCGCGCCATCCGCTGCGGCCCGTCGACCACCCGCTGCTCGACCAGCACGTCATGATCACCCTCCCGTACGCCCACCATGACGCGGACGGCCTGCCCGCCGGCGCGTCCGAGGAGGCGCTGCGGGCCTTCGACGAGCGGCTGGGCGCCCTGCTCGCGCCGCGCGACGACGCCCTGCTGGCCGCGCACCTGAGCGCGCAGGGGCACCGGGTCGTCCACGTGTACGCCGACTCCAGGAGCGACGCCGCCGCGCGGGTGGGCGAGCTGGCCGCGCGGTGGAAGGAGGGCAAGGCCGTGGTGGACGTGGAGGCCGACCCCGCCTGGGCCGCGGTCTCGGCCTTCATGAGCTGACCCCCGGGGGTCAGCTCAGGCCGGCTCTGCGGGCACGTTCGACCGCGCCGGGGAGCACCTCGATGAGGCGGTCGACGTCCTCGCGGGTGGAGGTGTGGCCGAGCGAGAACCGCAGCGACCCGCGCGCCGCCGCCGCGTCGGCGCCCATGGCGAGCAGCACGTGCGACGGCTGGGCCACCCCGGCGGAGCAGGCCGAGCCGGTGGAGCACTCGACGCCCTTGGCGTCGAGCAGCATGAGCAGCGCGTCGCCCTCGCAGCCGGGGAAGGAGAAGTGCGCGTTGCCGGGCAGGCGGTCGCGGGGGTCGCCGTTGAGCACCACGTCGGGCACGGCATCCCTGACCCGGGTGATCAGCTCGTCGCGCAGCCGCGACAGCCGCAGGTTGAGCGCCTCCTGCTCCTTGACGGCGACGCGCACGGCCGCGGCGAGCCCGGCGACGGCGGGCGCGTCGAGCGTGCCCGACCGCACGTCGCGCTCCTGGCCGCCGCCGTGCTGCACGGGCACGGGGGTCAGGCCGCGGGCCAGCAGCAGCGCGCCGACGCCCATGGGGCCTCCGACCTTGTGCCCGGTCACGGTGAGCGCGTCGGCGCCCGAGCCGGTGAACGACACGGGCAGCTGGCCGATGGCCTGGACGGCGTCGGTGTGGAACGGGATGCCGTGGTGGCGGGCGATGGCGGCGAGGACGTGGACCGGCTGGACGGTGCCGACCTCGTTGTTGGCCCACATGACGCTGACGAGGGCGACGTCGTCGGGGTCGCGGGCGATGGCGGCGCGCAGCGTCTCGGGGTGGACGCGGCCGTGCTCGTCGACCTCCAGCAGCTCCACCCGCGCGCCCTGGCTCTCGGCCAGCCAGTGGGCGGGGTCGAGCCCGGCGTGGTGCTCGACGGAGCTGATGAGGATGCGCCGTTTCGGCGCCCGCGCCCAGTAGAGCCCCTTGATGGCCAGGTTGTCGGCTTCGGTGCCGCCGGAGGTGAAGACCACCTCGCTGGGTCTCGCGCCGAGCGCGTCGGCGATGGTCTCGCGCGCCTCCTCGACGACCCTGCGCATGCGGCGGCCCGCCGTGTGCAGTGAGGACGGGTTGCCCACGCGCGCGAGTTGCTCCGTCATGGCCTCGATCGCCTCGGGCAGCATGGGCGTGGTCGCCGCGTGATCTAGATAGGCCGACGGTCTGCTCACCCGCCCAGGGTATCTCGTTTGCCACTGTACCGTCCGGACGGTACAGTTGATCCCATGCGAAGGGAAGAGCTACTGGACGCGGCGGAGGACCTCCTCTGCGACCAGGGCTCGGCCGCGCTCACCCTCTCCGCCGTGGCGGACCGGGCAGGCGTGAGCAAGGGCGGCCTCCTTTACCACTTCGGCACGAAAGAGGCCCTGATCAAGGGCATGGTCGAGCGGCTCGTCGAGGAGTTCGACCAGCTCGTGGCCGCGCAGGCCGACCCCACCTACACCGAGCGCTACCTCGGCGCCACCCTGGCCGCCGTACGTTCCGGCAGGCTCAGGCGGTGGGCGGTCGTCACCGGCGCGTCGGGGAACCTCTACCTGCTCGCGCCCCTGCGCGAGGCCATGGCCCGCTGGCATCGTGAGGGCCTCGGCCAGGAGCCCGACCCGCTGGCCTCCCAGATCGTCCGGCTGGCCTGCGAGGGCCTGTGGGACGTCGCCAGCCACGACCCCGGGCTGAACTCCGAGGGCGACCTGCGCGCGCTCGAAGGCCGGCTGAGAGCCCTGCTCAAAGCCCCGGCGCCCCCGGCCTAGCGTCCGCGCGCCCCGGGGAATAGCCGGGGCCCGCCCCGGGTTGAGCGCCTGCGGAACCCCAGGCGTCCCTGCGATCCCACCCGTTCCTTACGACAGGGCACGGCCCGAGCCCGCGCGCGGGCTCCTCCGGCGTGCCCGCCCCCGGGCGATCCGTTCGCCCCCTTCACCCCCCACTTTTGCCGGAGCGCGCCCCCGCGCGCCCGGATGTGATGAACACCACGACTGTGCATGAGGAGTGCGTTATGACCCGCGACCTGAGGACGGCCCGTTACGGGGCGATCCTCACCTTCGTCCTGTCCGGCCTGATGGTGGGGACGCTGACCGTGCGTATCCCCGCACTGACCGACAAACTCGGCCTGTCCGAGGCGTCGGTCGGCACGATCCTCCTCGTCTGGGGCCTGGGCGCGCTGGTCACGATGCAGTCCATGCGGCGGGTGATGGCCCTGGTGGGCAGCGGCACCGTGCTGCGGTTCGGCGGCCCCGCCACCGCCGCCGGCCTGGTGGCCGTGGCGTTCGCCCCCGACCTCCCCTGGCTGCTGGCCGCCGCCGCGTTCTTCGGCATGGCCTTCGGCACCGTGGACGTCGCCATGAACGCCCAGGGCTCGACCGTCGAGCAGGCCTACGGGCGCCCGCTCATGAACGGCATGCACGCCGGGTGGTGCGTCGGCGCCATCTCCGCCGGTCTCCTCGGCAGCGTCTCGATCGCCGTCGGCCTGTCGTTCACGGCCAACCTGGCACTGGTCGGCCTGGTGTCGGCGCCGCTCATGCTGCTCATCGGGCGTACGTACCTGCCGGAGGCCAAGAGCGGGCAGAGCGCGAAGGCGGGGCGGCGGCGCATGCCGGCGATCGTCTACCTGCTGGGCGCGATCATGTTCTTCGCGTTCATGGTGGAGGGCGTCGTGGCCGACTGGAACGGCCTGTACATGCGTGACTCGCTCGGCGCGCCCGAGGCTCTGGCGGCGCTCGGCTACCCCGTCTTCGAGGTGGGCATGCTGGTGGCGCGGCTCACCGGCGACCGGCTGCGCGAGCGGTTCGGCGTGCGCGGCATGCTGACCGTCTCCGGCGTGGCGACCGGTGGGTTCTTCACCGTCGTGCTGCTGGCGCCGGCTCCGCTGGTCGCGGTGTCCGCGATGTTCTTCGTGGGGCTGGGCGTGGCCACCATCTCGCCGATGACGCTGTCGCTGGCCGGCACGGCCACCGACAACCCCGGCCCGGCCATCGCTCAGGCGGGCGCCATGGGCTACGCGGGCCTGCTGCTCGGCCCGGTCGCGATCGGCTTCCTGTCGAACGCCACGTCGCTGCGGACCGCCCTCGGCGTCGCCGTGGTGCTGGGCGCGCTGATCGCGCTGGCCTCCAGGCTCCTGCCCGGCCGCGAGCCGGCCGCCGTGCGGCGGATGCCGGCACGCGAGCCCGAGCCCGCCGAACTGGCCGCCTGACCGCCGCCCGGTCGCGCCCGCCGAACCGGCCGCCCGACCACCGCCGGGTGGCGCCCGCCGCGGCCGATGATTCGGCCCGGCGGGCGCCTCGCGGCCGCTGTCCGTAATCCCGGTTCCCGCCGAGGCGGAACCCCTCCCACCGGCGGGCATGACCGATGCCCTTTCTGTGAGTTGAGCGACTGCACTGCCCCGATGTCAGGGAGTGTGTCAGGCTGAGGGACGTGTTCAAGCCCTACGTCACCCTCGCCGTCCTCGCCGTCACCGGGGTCCCCAGCGTGGCGCAGTTCGCCGTCCCCGGTCTCGTACCGGCCCTGATGCGCGACCCCGACGCCATCGCCCACGGGCAGTGGTGGCGGCTCGTGACGGCCCTGGTCGTCCAGGACGGCGGCGTGGCGGGCACCGTCGTGAACCTGGGGTTCCTGGCGGTGCTCGGCCACCTGGCGGAACGCGCGCTCGGCCCGGCCCGCTGGCTGCTGTTCTACGCGACCGGCGCGCTGGCGGGCGAGACCTCCGGGTACCTCCTGGGCCAGCCGGGCGCGGGCAACTCGGTCGCCCTGTGCGGGCTGGCCGCGGCACTGGCGATGTCCGCGGCGGGCCCGCTCGAACGCTCGCTGGCGGCGTTCTACACGCTGCTGCCGGGCGCCTGGGTGCTCTCGGCCGTCGGCGGCGCGGCCGGCGTGACCGGCGCGGACGGCACGCTCCGCGTCGTCCTCGTCGCGGCCGTGGCCGCCGCGGGCTTCCAGCTCGTCTCCCGGCGCGACCGGCTCCCCTCCTGGCTGCCAGGGGCCGTCCCCGTCGCCGTCGCGCTCACGCTGACCCTGCTGCGCGACCTCCACGGCGTCGCGCTGCTGGCCGGGGTCATCGTGGGCTGGCTGGCGCGCGGAGTGTCGGCCCCGGCGCCTCCGCGGACGACCAGCCCGGTGTGAACACGGGCCGCGACAGCACGAAGCGGCGGCGCCGGACCACCGGCGCCGCCGCTCCCGCGCGCGCTACTTGCGCTTGTTGACCTCTTCGGTGAGCTGCGGCACGACCTGGTGCAGGTCGCCCACGACGCCGAAGTCGGCGAGCTCGAAGATCGGGGCGTCCTCGGCAGTGTTGATCGCGATGATGGTCTTCGCGGTCTGCATGCCGGCCCGGTGCTGGATGGCGCCCGAGATGCCCGCCGCGATGTAGAGCTGCGGCGAGACGGTCTTGCCGGTCTGGCCCACCTGGAACTGGTGCGGGTACCACCCGGCGTCGGTGGCGGCGCGGGAGGCGCCCACGGCCGCTCCCAGGGCGTCGGCCAGGGCCTCGATGACCGAGAAGCTCTCGGCCGAGCCCACGCCGCGTCCGCCGGAGACCACGATCGCGGCCTCGGTCAGCTCGGGGCGGGCGCCCTTCTCCTGCTTGACCCGCTCGACGATGCGCGCGGCCTTGGCGGCGTCGGACAGCGTGACCGCCACCTCCTCCTCGGCGCCCGCGCCCGCGGACGGCTCGGGAGCCGTCGAGTTGGGACGCATGGCGACGATCGGGGTGCCCGTGCGCACCCGCGACCGCACGTTGACGCCGCCACCGAAGATCGACTGGTCGGCCACGAAGCCCTCGCCGAGGCCGACGGCGTCGGTGATGACGCCGGAGTCGGTCTTGACGGCCAGGCGACCCGCGACCTCCTTGCCCTCGGCCGTGGAGGCCACGAGGACGGCGGCGGGCTGCTTCTCGGCGACGAGCTGGGCGAGCAGCTCGGCCTTGGGCGCCACGACGTACCCGGTGATCTCCTCGGAGCCGGCGACGTAGATCTTGTCGGCGCCGTACTCGGCGAGCCTGGCCTTGGCCTCGGCGGTGATGCCGGGGCCGGCCCACACGGCGGAGGGCGAGCCAAGCGTGCGGGCCAGGGTCAGCAGTTCGAGCGTGACCTTCTTGACCTCGCCGTCGGCGTGCTCCACGAGAACGAGAATCTCCGACATATCAGCAAAACCCCCGTTCTCTCAGATGAACTTCTTGGACGCGAGGAAGTCGGCGGCCTTGACGCCGCCGTCGCCCTCGTCCTTGACGACGGTGCCGGCCGAGCGCGGCGGGGCCGCGGCGAAGTCGACGACCTCCGACCAGGCGGCGCCCAGGCCGACCTGCGCGGCGTCGATCTCGGCGTCGGCGATGCCGAGCGTCTCGACCGGCTTCTTCTTGGCGCTCATGATGCCCTTGAAGGACGGGTAACGCGGCTCGTTGATCTTCTCGACCACCGAGACGACGGCCGGGAGCGACGCGGAGACGCGGTCGAAGCCGTAGTCGGTCAGGCGCTGGATGGTGATCGAGCCGCCCTCGACCTCGACCTTGTTGGCCAGGGTGAGCTGCGGCACGCCCAGGCGCTCGGCCAGCATCGCGGCCAGCACGCCGGTGCGCGCGTCGGTGGACTCGGAGCCCAGGATGACCAGGTCGAAGCCGATCTTCTTGAGCACCTGCGCCATCGCGTACGAGGTGGACAGCGCGTCGGAGCCGTGCAGCGCGTCGTCGCTGAGGTGGACGGCCTTGTCGGCGCCCATCGCGAGGGCCTTGCGGATGGTGTCGGTGGCCTTGCCCGGACCCATGGTGAGGACGGTCACCTCACCGCCGTGGGCCTTCTGGAGCGTCAGTGCCTCCTCGACCGCGTACTCGTCAAGCTCGTTGACCACGCCGTCGGCGGCGTCGCGGTCGAGCGTCTTGTCATCGGACCGCAGCTTGCGCTCGGTCGCCGTGTCGGGGACCTGCTTCACGCAGACGACGATGTTCATGGCCGGTGGCCGACCTCCCGTGTTCGCGTGCGCCACCGCCTCGTTGCGGTGGGCGCCGGATGCATGCTGTCCAGACTGCCAGGTGCCGCGACGGGCTCGTGACAGCGGGTGGGTCAGAGTCGCCCCTGGCTCCCGCGGCCATGTTACCCATCAGTAGCTTACCCGCAAACCGCCAGGTGGCAGGGGCTGCGCGAAAGCCACCTCCACCATACCGAACTTTGTTCCGGAGTTGGTGTGCGCCTCGTCACCGCGCCGGACCTGACGGCCTCACGCCGACAGCAGGAACACGACGCCCACCACCAGGGCCGTACCCGCGAACAGCGCCAGCGTGAACGTGCTGAACACCGCGCTCAGCCCGAAGCACAGCCCCACCGCGCCCGCCACGGCCACCAGGTCGGCGATGATCCTGCCCCTGCGCAGCGGCGCGCGCGAGAGCAGCGCCACCCCCGCGTCGGCGACCCCGCCCAGCGTGAACGCCGCCAGCAGGAACAGCGCCACCTCCGGCAGCGGCCCGCGGGCCGCCGCGGCGAGCAGCGCCATGAACATCGCCGACCCGACGAGCCACCGCCTGCGCACCCTCTCCCTGTGCCTGGCCCTGGACTCCTCCACCTGGCCCCCGCGCGGCCCCGTGCCCGGACGCCACTCCCTCGTGACCGAGTCGTGCACGTCCACGTCCTCACGTGCGGCCCTCCCGGCCCTCCCGGCCCGCCCGGCCCGGGGGCGGTCGCTCCCCATGCGGAAGGCGGCCCGCCGGGGCCGCCGCTCGGGAGCCGTGCCGAGCCGCGCCAGGATCTCGCCGGCCGACGGCCGCTTCGCCGGGTCGGGGTCGAGGCACTCGGCTAACAGCGACGCCACCCACGCGGGCGCGCCGTCGAGGTCGGGCGGGTGGTGCACCACCCGGTACGCCACCGCCGACGGCGGCCCCTGACCGAACGGGTGCCGCCCGGTGGCCGCGTACGCGAGCGTCGCGCCGAAGGAGAACACGTCGGCCTCGGGGCCCGCCTCCCCGCCCTCCAGCACCTCGGGGGCCAGGTAGCCGGGCGTGCCCACGACGGCGCCCGAGGCCGTGACCGACAGGGAGTCGAACGCGCTCGCGATGCCGAAGTCGATGACGACGGGCTCGCCCTCGCTCATCATCACGTTGGCCGGCTTCAGGTCGCGGTGCACCACCCCGGCGTCGTGCATGGCCGCCAGGGCGTCGGCCAGGCCGCTCGCCAGCAGCCGCAGGTCGGCCACGGGGACGGGCACGGCGCTGAGCGGCCGCCCCTGCACGTACCGGGTCACCAGGTACGGCCTGGCGCCCTCCAGCGAGGCGTCCAGCACCTCGGCGACGTGCGGGCCGCCCACCCTGCGCATGGTCTCCACCTCGCGAGAGAGCCTGGCGAGCGCCGCGCCGTCGGCCGCGACGTGCGGGTGCAGCACCTTGACGGCGACCGTGCGCCCCTCGGGGTCGAGCGCGAGATGCACCTCCCCGAAGCCGCCGGCCCCGAGCCGGGAGAGAAGCTCGTACGGGCCGAGGTGATCGCTCATACCCCTACTCTCCCCTCACCCGCCCGCCGGGACACTCAGGACCAGGGAGACAGGAAGCCGAGCCCCACCCTCCTGAGGAAGTCGTCGACCAGCCCGGTCAGCAGCCCGACGGTGCTCTGCTCGGCCTGCTGGCTGAGCCGGTGTATCACGGTCTCGGGCGCCTGCCAGGGCTTCCAGGTGGTCTCCTGGCCGAGCGCGAACATCACCGCGAACATCGCCACCGTGCCGACCACCAGCACGGCGACGAGGGCCGCCCCCGGGCTGCGCAGCACGCCGGTGAGCGACTTGACGACGGCCAGCCGGGGCGCGCCGCCTCCCGGCAGCACGAACAGGCCGGCCGAGAAGGCGCCCGCCGCGTACGCGGCGGCGTCGTTGACGGTCATGCCGCCGCCCCAGCGCAGCAGGCCCCAGACGCACATGCCGAACAGCGCCGCGAGCGGCACGTGGACCATCGTGACCAGGCCCGCCTTGACGAGCGCCCACGGCGTGCCGACGACGGCGAGCAGCGGGTCGGCGGCGCTGGAGCCGCGCAGCTGCCGCCGCTTGACCAGGTCGCCGAACAGGTACCCGCCCATGCGCAGCACCAGCGCCAGCGCGACCGCCACCGCGCCGACCATGACGGGCATCATCACGGTCATGGCGATCAGCGTGACCAGCAGGAGCAGGCCGGTGAACTGGGCGCCGAACACGTAGCGCCTCCGCTCGCCCGGCGGCGTGTGCCCGCGCGGGGCCTCCGCCGCGGGCGGAGGCGCGTAGCGGGGCTGCTGCGGCGGCGCCGCGGGCACGGGCACGGGCACGGGCGCGGGCGGCGGGTGGCCGGCCACCCGCCGGTCGGTGTACGGCACCGGCCTGGCGCCGACGGGCGCGGGCACGTACGGAGGCGGGCGCTCCTCGCGCCGCGGCCGCGGACGCGGGTCGCGGCTCGGCGGGACCTCCTCGCGCCTGGTCGGAGGCGTGCGCGCCGCCCGCCGCGGCGGCTCGGGCTCGGCGTACTGCACGGGCGGCAGCAGGTCGGAGAACGTGTCCATGGCGCGGGTGCCCCCGCCGACGCGCTTGGTGCCCGTGGGCCCCTCGTCGGACCGGCTCTCGGACCGGTCGTCGGGCCGGTCCGGCTCCACCTCGAGGATGGCCGTCTCGTTGAACGTCACCACCGACGGGTCGAGCGACCTGGCCATGCGCAGCAGCTCGCGAGCGCCCGGCCGGGAGGCGGCGTCGACGTGCAGGGCCCGGCTCAGCCAGCCGCGCAGCCACACGGGCGCGCGGTCGAGCTGGGGACGCCCCTCCATGATGTTGAAGCAGACCGCCTCGAACGTGCCCGTGCCGAACGGCGGGGCGCCGGTGGCGGCGAAGAACACGGTGGAGGCGAGCGCGTGGACGTCCGCCGCCTGGGTGATCTCGGAGTCGCGGATGATCTCGGGCGCGAGGTAGCCGGGCGTGCCGACGAACATGCCGGTCTGGGTCAGCCTGGTGGCGTTCACCAGGTGGGCGATGCCGAAGTCGATCACCAGCGGCTCGCCGTCGACCAGCATGACGTTCGACGGCTTGAAGTCGCGGTGGATGACGTCGGCCGCGTGGATGGCCACCAGCGCCTGGCACAGGCCCTCGGCGAGCCTGATGACCTCGCGGGCCTCCAGCGGCCCGTCGCCGAGTACGGTCTCCTCCAGCGTGCGGCCTGGCGCGAACCTGGTGACCACGTACGGCTGGCCTCCGGCCAGCTCGGCGTCGATCACCTCGGCCACGAACGGGCTGCGCACCCTGCGCATGGTCTCGACCTCGCGGGTGAGCCGGTCGCGGGCCTTGAGGTCGGCGGCGACGTGCGGGTGCAGCACCTTGATGGCGACCTCGCGGCCCTCGCCGTCGAGACCGAGGTGGACGACGCCCATGCCGCCCTCGCCGATCTTCCTGACCAGACGATAGGGCCCGAGCCGCTCCGGCGCCTGCGTGCTCATCGCCACCTCCGTGTCATCCCCCGCCCAACTCCTCCAGTTTGCCGGTCACCGGCGTGACGTTCAGCGGAGTCCATACGGCCCCCCTCGGATCGTCCCCGAACGTGCTGTAGGCGAGGATCAGCGAGAGCGCGGCCCCCACCGCGAGGACTCCCGCCATCACCATCGCCGCTGTTCTCGAGGGTACGAGGGATGAGAGCGTTCTGCGCATCTGACGTCCTGGCGCGACCACCGCGGGCCCGGCGCAGACGGTCCAGAGCGCCACCGCGGCGCCCCAGGCGAGCGCGTTCGACGGGTCCATCCCGGCGAACACGGTGAGGATCAGGGTGACGGGCGTGCCGAGGACGAGCGCGTACAGCGACAGCGCCAGCGTGATGCCCACGGACTTGACCAGTTCCTTCGGCAGGGCCAGCACCCGTACGACGTCGAGCGCCGCCGCCCCGGACGGCCTTCGGGAGATCAGCGACGGCTGCGCCATCTCGGCCGCGCGCAGCAGCACGGCGAGCGGCAGCACGACCACGGCGGTGAGCACCGGGGCGAGGACCGCCGCGACGATCATGATGACCGCCAGCATGGCGCTCGCGACGGCGTACGCCTTGGACTGCCTGAGCGGCTGCCCGGGGACCGCCGCGGGGATGAACGGCTCGCCCCTGGTCACCGGGTCGGGCGGGAACTGCGGCTGCGCCGGGATGTACGGCGGCGGCACGGGGTTCGGCCGCGGGAAGTCGGGCGACTCCGGCCGCACCCGCCGGGTCGGCATGTCGGTCTCGGAGGAGGCGGGCACGGGCGCGGCACCCTGCGGCACGGCGTGCGCGGCCCCGTGAGGCCCCTGAGGAGCACCGTACGGCGTGCCCTGGGGAACGCCGGGGAAGCCTTGCGGAGCGCCGTGAGGGGCGCTCTGGGGGACGCTGGGGGCGCCGGGCAGCGCACTGTGGGGGGCGCTGTGAGGGGCGCTGCTCCCGGGGCCCGCCTGCGGCCACGGCCGGTTCGGCGGCACGGAGTTGACCTGCGCCAGCTCCTCGGGCGTCACCCGCCGCGTGGGCCACGGGTCGGCCTCGCCGGGCAGCAGCGAGACGTACTGCGGCTGCTCCTGCGACACGGCGGGCTGGGCCGGCGGCACCTGCTGCTGCGCGGGCGCCGCCGTGGACACAGGGGGCACCGGTGGCACCGGCGGCGTCGACGGGATCGACGGCGCGGGCGGCGCCGACGCCGCCGGCGGCATCGCGCCCTGCTGGGCGTCGATGAGGCTGCGCGGCGTCATCGGCGGCGTCGAGACGTCGTACGACGGCTTGTCGGAGGCGTACGGGGGCGGCGCGAGCAGGCCGTGCGGCTCGGAGCGCGGCACCGTGGAGATCTCGTCGGGCACCGCGCCGCGCGCGGGGCGCGGCAGCATCCTGGCCGTCTGCTCGGCGAGGTCGGCCGCCTTGGGACGCTTGGCCGGGTTGCGCTGGAACGCCGCCTTCAGCATGGGCTGGAGCTCGGCGGGCGCCGCGCTCACGTCGGCCTTGCCCGCCGTGATGTTGTAGAAGATCATCTCCAGCGTGCCCTTGCCGAAGGGCGGCTGGCCGGTGGCGGCGTAGAGCAGCGTGCCGGCCCAGGCGTGGACGTCGACCTCGGGCCCCGCCTCCTGGCCCTCGATGATCTCGGGCGCGAGGTAGCCGGGCGTGCCGATGAACATGCCGGTCTGGGTCAGCCGCGTGGCGTCGACGGCCTGGGCGATGCCGAAGTCGATCAGGACGGGATCGCCGTCGAGGATGAGGACGTTGCCCGGCTTGAGGTCGCGGTGGATCACGCCGACGGAGTGCACGGCGGCCAGCGCGGACGCCACGCCGTGCGCCACCCTGACCAGCGCGGGCAGGTCGAGCGGGCCGTCGTCCTTGACGATCTCGTCGAGCGGACGGCCGGGCACGTAACGGGTGACGATGTACGGGCGATGACCGGTGACGTCGGCGTCGACCACCTCGGCGATGTACGAGCTGCGCACGCGGCGCATGGTCTCCACCTCGCGCGAGAGCCGCCGCCTGGCGACCTCGTCGCCGGCGACCTCTCCCCGCAGGACCTTGACCGCCACCTGACGCCCCTGGGGGTCGACAGCGAGGTGGACAACGCCCATGCCGCCTTCACCGAGCCGCCTGAGCAGCCGGTAAGGGCCTAGTCGGTCATCGTTCATGGCATGAAGCACCATACCGGCTTAATCCCCGCCCACGAGATGAACCATGAGGCCACATTCCCACTCGTACAACGTTCCGATCGGGCCCATCGGTTTCCCAACCGACGGTCTCGAATCGGCTTCAGATCGGCTTCGGTTCGTCCTGGATCGCCAGGGAGAGCACGTCCGCGGTCTTCAGCGCGGCCAGCGCGGCGCCGGGGACGCGGAGCTTCGACCCCCGCACGCCGCTGCCGATGACGACCCGCGGGTGCTCCGCGACGTGCGCGTCGACCAGGACCAGCCAGTGCTCGGGCAGGCCCACGGGGGTGATGCCGCCGTACTCCATGCCGGTCAGCTCGACCGCCTCCGCCATGGGCGCGAAGCTCGCCTTGCGCGCCTCCAGCCGCCTGCGCACCACGCCGTTGACGTCCGCCCTCATGGTGGCGAGCACCAGGCAGGCGGCGTGGCGCGTCTCGCCGCCTCGGCGGGCGGCGACGACCACGCAGTTGGCCGACTCGTCGAGGCGCACGCCGTAGCGCTCGCAGAACGCCGCCGTGTCGGCCAGCTCGGGGTCGATCTCGGCCACCTCCGCCCCCTCGACCTCGCGCACGGCGCGGGCGACGGGGGCGGCGAGCAGGTCGGGGCGTTCGGCCGCCGGCACCCAGTGCAACGTCATCCCATCTCCTCTTCCGCTTCTCCCAGGACCCTACGCCGGTCGCGGGAGCAGCGTCGCGGCGTCACTGTGACTGCAGCGCCCTGCGGTGCAGCTGGGTGACGGCGCTGCGGGCCGACTCCATGGATCCCGCCTGCCACGCGATCAGGTGGGTGAGCCAGTCGCCCGCGAAGTAGACCCTTCCCGCGGGGCGTTGCAGAAGAGTGAAGGACGAATCAAAGGCGGGCCAGCGCACCCAGCCGCCCTTGATGTGCTCCTGGCGTTCCCAGGCGATCGAGACGCTGGACAGGAGGTCCTTGCCGTACTTGTCGCCGTGGATCTTCCTGCCCTGGGTGACGGCCTTGCGCCGGCGGTCCTGGGGGGTGAGCGCGGCGTACAGCTCGGCCTCGCGCTCGGTGTTGTAGTAGCCGACGAGGACGCCCCTGTCGGAGAAGTAGTCGTGCGACGGGTACCAGATGTGGGTGATGTCGAGGTCGGTCTCCGTGACGCCGCCGAAGATGCGGTCCTCCAGCTCCCACCAGCGCCTGCCGTACTCCAGGCCGATCTTGCCGGCGGCGACGGGCACCGGGGTCCTCAGCGCGGAGGTGACCTGGGCGCCGAGGTTGTGCGGGATGGCGGCGAGCAGGTGGGGCGGGAGGGTGGCGACGCAGTAGTCGGCCTTGACGGCGCCGCCGGCCCAGGCGACCTCGACGCCGTCGTCGAGGTTCGTGATCTTCGTCACCCGGACGCCGGTCCTGATCCGGTCGGGGCCGACGGCCGCCTCCAGCTTGCGGACGATGGCGTCCATGCCGCCGACGGGCTGGAACATGGGGGTGGCCTGGTCGTAGCCGAAGTCGTTGGTGATGGAGCGGCCGGTGGCGGCGGCCAGGACGTCGTGCAGGCTGCCGGGGGGCGGGATGGGGACGCCGCCGTCCATGCCGGGGTTCCTGACGAAGCCGCGCCGGGTGGAGCCGTCGTACTCGTGCTTGGGGCCGAGGTCGCCGAAGCGGCGGAGGAACTCGAGCAGCCGCTCCTGGTCGTCCTTGGTGATGGTCCTGTCCAGGGCGCCGAGGTTCGTGGCCTTCGCGAGTAATTCCGCGATATATCCGTACATGTCGGCTCGGGCAGTGCGGGCCCGGACCGTTCGGCCGTTCGTGTGCACGTACGCCTGGGCGTTGTTGTTGATGAACGTCTCGATGGGGACGCCCAGCTCACGGCAGTAGTCGATGGCCAGCATCCACTGCGCGATGCGGCCCGGGCCCGCGTTGAAGTAGACGCCCTCGCCGAACGTCACCTCCTGGGCCGGGCCGTTCTCCTCGGTGAGCCTGTCGCCGCGGCGCAGCGTGAGGCTCCTGCCCCCGGCCCGCGGCCTGGCCTCCAACACGGTGCAGTCGTAGCCGGCCTTGCCCAGCTCGTACGCCGCCGTCAGCCCCGCCACGCCGCCCCCGAGGATCACCACGGAGGCCGCCGCCTTCCCGCGCAGCGAGAAGTCGCCCGGCCTCGGCGGCGTGTACTCCTTGTCCTGGCCGGACGGGGCCAGGCCCAGCGCTCCCATGGCGGCGTACATGGCGCCCGCGCCGCCGACGGCCCCGATGCCGACCAGCAGGCCGCGCCGGGTCAGGGTCGCGCCGTCCTTCATCGCACCGCTCCTACGTCCCGGGTCTCAGCCGTACGGCCCGCTGCCGCACGCGATCTGGCCGCCGATGGTGGCGAAGATCCCGAACAGCGCCATGACCTGGCCGAAGTCGTCGGTGGTGAACTCGATGTGCCGCGCCCCCACGGTCTTCACGCCGGGAACGAGCGCCACGGCCGCCGCGATCGCCGTGGAGTTCCACTCGACGCCCAGCGTGTACGGCGCCTCCACCCGGTACGGCGTGAAGTCGCTCAACCGCCCGAGCGCCCGCGCCGCCGCCTCACGAATGCGGAGCTGGGCGACGCTCGGCGGCAGCAGCTCGGCGGAGAACTTGTCGATGCCCTTCTTCACCGCGACCGTCTCGACGTCGCCGAGCAGCTCGCGCGCCTCCTCGCCCACGGCCTCGTCGCCCGTCACCAGAACGACGGGCACGCCGTGGAAGCCGGCGCAGGCGGCCACCAGGCGGGTCTCGCCGCACAGCTCGCCGTTGAGGTAGACGTTCTGGATCTCCTTGCCCATCCAGGTGTGGTTGAGCACGCCGTGCGGCACGCCGGCGCGGGCGTGGTAGCCGACGAAGCAGGCGGCCTGGAACGACCCGTCGAGGCCCTGCGCCATCCGCTGCGCCTTGCCAGGGCCGCGGATGAGCGTCGCGCGGGGATCGAGCTGGTCGATCCGCAGGTTCTTGGTGGAGCCATGGGCGTCGTTGACCAGGACGGTGCGCGCCCCGGCCTCGAACGCCCCGGCGACGGCGGCGTTGGCGTCAGCCGTCATCAGCTCGCAGCCGCGCTCGTAGCCGCGCTTCCCCGCGTGCATCTCCTCGGGGTCGGTCAGCCCCGTCACGCCCTCCATGTCCACCGACAGGTAAACCTTCACCGCGTGCTCCTCGCCTCCTCGTCGGGCTCCGCGCCCCAGGTCTCGACCCGCCGCGCCTCGTCACCGGTCATGAGCCCGACGTGCTCGCCGACGAAGGCGGCGGCCTCCTCGCGCCACGGCTGCGGGATCTCGTCGAGCGCGGGCGGGTAGCAGTGGTCGAGCCAGCTCGTGGACTCCTCGGTGGCCTCGAAGTGGTCGAGGGCCTTGGCGAACAGCGTCCGCTCGATGCCGGGGATCCTGGCGAGGGCGTACTCGACCATCTCCTGGCCGCCGTAGGGCGGCGGTCTGAGCCACTTGCGGGCGACGGGCCGGTCGGGGGTGATCGGCGTGTCGAGGGGGCGGCGCTCGACGGCGGCCTGGATCAGCTCCTTGTACAGGCACTTCTCGCAGGTGCGGCAGGGGCCGTCGGTGCCGCGCAGGCACCAGCGCACGTGGTCCTTCAGGTCGGAGTTCAGCGCCACCCGCATGGTGACGGCCTCGCTCACGCCGCCGACGGGCAGCACGATGTGGACGCCCGCCGCGGCGAACAGCCGGCCCCACGCGCCGTGCGGCGCCCACATGGGGTTGTCGGGCGTGTACCGCAGCAGGTAGCGGTCGCCCCCGAGCCAGCGCGAGCCCAGCTCGTAGCCGAACGCCAGCCCGCCGAGGTCCATCCGGTCGGCGAGCAGCAGGGCGCCGGCCGCCACCGCGTGGTGCTCGGGGTAGCCGGGCCGCGGCTCGGCCAGCGTGAACTCCAGGTCGGAGGTGACGGTGGTCAGCTCGCGCCCGGTGCGCTCGGCCAGCTTGGCGAGCACGTCGGAGCGGTAGTGCGTCCACCGGTTCGGCACGCGCGGGTGCGGGACGCGCTTGAAGTGGACGAACGGCGCGTCGGGGTGCATCGCGGCGGCGGCCACCGAGTCGGCGCCGCCGCTGTAGGAGATGGCCAGGGTGCGGCCGGCCGGGCGCGGCTCGGCGCCGACGGGTCCCGCCTCGATCCCCCAGCCGTCGTGCAGCGCCCGCGCCAGGCCGGCGGAGATCGCCCGGTCGAAGGTGACGCGCCTGCGCGTCCAGGGGGCGACGATCGTCCACGCGGCGACGGCGAAGAGGTCGGGGTGGGCGTCGTCCGGCACGCCGCCGACGGAGCAGGTGTTGGTCGCGAGCTTGACCGGGTGCTCGTCGGACGCCCTGCCGGTGATCTCGTCCTCGGGGTCGAGCCTGAACGTCAGCCGGCCGCCGGTCCACGTCACGCGCACGGCCGCTCCCCCGCCCGCTCGCCGGAGCGCTCCACGGCGGCCTTGAGCCCGTCGATGGCCTGCCAGAGCAGCACCTCGTTCTGGAGCAGGCCGTCGAGCGACCGGGCGGTCTCCTGCGACAGCCGGTGCGCGTCGTCGAGCCTCGCGCGGTCGGCCTGGCCGAGCCCGCCCGGCGCCGCCTGCCTGGCCTGCCTGAGACGTTCCACCTCGGCCTGGAGGGCGCTCACCTCGCGGCGCAGCGTCTGCACCTCCCACAGCGCGTCCTTGATGTCCTGACAGTGGTCGGCGACCGAGATGTAGCGGGAGTCGAACCAGGCACGAACGGCCTTACGCAGCCGGAGAGGGACCAGGACGCGCATCATGGGACGCCACGATACTGGCAAACCCCACCATGCTTGGACGGCCTTCACCAACCCGCATGAAGGCCGCCGGCGAGGTCAGCGTCCGGTGAACTTGGGCTTGGTCTTCTCGGCGAAGGCACGCATGCCCGCCCTGGCGTCGTCGGTGGCGAACAGGCCGGAGAACTGCAGGCGCTCGATCTCCAGCCCCGATTCGAGGTCGACCTCCATGCCCCTGTCGACGGCCTGCTTGGCGGCGCGCAGCGCGACCGCGGGCCCGCCGACGAAGGTGGCGGCCCACTCCAGCGCCGCCGTGTACACCTGCTCGTCGGGCACGACGCGGTCGACCAGGCCCATGGCGAGGGCCTCCGGGGCGGGGACGTGACGGCCGGTGAAGATGAGGTCCTTGGCCCTGGCCGGGCCGACCAGGCGGGGCAGCCGCTGGGTGCCGCCCGCGCCGGGGATGAGGCCGAGCTGGATCTCCGGCTGCCCGAGCCTGGCGCTCTCGCCCGCCACGCGGAAGTCGGCGCACAGCGCGAGCTCGCAGCCGCCGCCCAGGGCGTAGCCGGTGACGGCGGCGATGACGGGCTGGCCGATGGCGGCGACGGCGGCGAAGCACGCCTGGAGCGTGCGCGAGTGAGCGGACATGTCGGCGTACGACATGTCCGCCATCTCCTTGACGTCCACCCCGGCGGCGAACACCTTCTCGCCGCCGTACAGGATCACGGCCTGCACCTCGGGGTCGGCGTCGACGAGGCGGGCGGCCTCGGTGAGCTCCTGCTGCACCTGGCTGCTGAGGGCGTTCATCTTCGGACGGTCAAGACGGATCGTGGCGATCTGGTCGGCCACCTCGACACTCACGTACTCACCCATGGGCCGAACCTAACACCCGGCCGCCGCGACATCCCGGGAGGCCCGTCGGCGTCCCCGCGAGCAGCGGATCAATGAGTGAAGAAAACCTTCTTAAAGATCTCGCCTAAGAAGGAAAATGTTGAGACGCTGAACGGCATCACGCCCCCCACCCAAGGAGCGGTTCATGCGCAGAGCACTGGCGGTCGCGGCGATCGCCTCCCTGCCCTTAACGATCACCACGGCGGCGTACGCACAGGAGCCCGCGGGACGCCAGGAGGCGTTCGCCGCGGCGGCCAAGGAGTTCAAGGTCCCCGAGAGCGTCCTGCTCGGCGTCTCCTACCTGGAGTCGCGCTGGGACGCCCACGCCGGGCAGCCGTCCAGCGACGCCGGGTTCGGCCCGATGCACCTCACCGACGCCGCCGCCTTCACCGGCGCCAACCACCACGGCGAGGGCGAGGAGGACGCCCGCGGCGACGACGGCCGCCCCCTGCCCGCGCCCGCCCCGCAGGAGGCGGCCGCCGCGCCGCCCGCCTCGCTCAGGACCATGGAGCGGGCCGCAGCGCTCACCGGCGAGAGCCACGAGCGGCTCCGCGCCGACGACGCCGCCAACATCAGGGGCGGCGCGGCGCTGCTCGCCGACTACCAGAAGGCGATCGGCGCGCCGCTCAGCGACAACCCCGCCGACTGGTACGGTGCCGTGGCCAGGTACTCGGGAGCCGAGGAGCAGGAGGCCGCCAGGTTCTTCGCCGACGAGGTCTTCGCCACCATCAAGCAGGGCGCCGAGCGCGTCACCGACGACGGCCAGAAGGTCACCCTGCCGCCCGTGCCCGGCCTGGAGGCCGCCGAGCAGTGGCTGGAGAAGCTCGGCCTGCGGCCGGCCCGCCGTGACGGGGTGGAGTGCCCCGCCTCGATCTCGTGCGAGTGGATCCCCGCGGCCTACCAGGAGCTGCCGCCGGACGACTACGGCCACTACGACCTGTCGAACCGGCCGGTCAACCAGAAGGTCGACTACATCATCATCCACGACATGGAGGGCTACTTCCTCCCGTCGATCAGGCTGAACCAGGACCCCGAGTACGGCGCGAGCTGGCACTACTCCGTCCGCGCCAGTGACGGGCACATCGCCCAGCACATCAAGACCAAGGACGTCGGCTGGCAGGCCGGCAACTGGTACGTCAACGCCAAGTCGATCGGCATCGAGCACGAGGGCTTCCTCGCCCGGGGCAGCACCTGGTACACGGAGGCGATGTACCGCTCGTCCGCCCGGCTCGTCCGCTACCTGGCGATGAAGCACGCGGTGCCGCTCGACCGCGCCCACATCCTCGGCCACGACAACGTCCCCGGCACGCTGCCGACCACGGTCAAGCCCATGCACGAGGACCCGGGCCCGTTCTGGGACTGGGCGCACTACTTCCAGCTCATCGGCGCCCCGCTGCACCAGTTCGGCGGCCCCGACGCCGGCTCGATCATGATCAAGCCGGACTTCGCCACCAACAAGCCGTACTTCTACGGCTGCGACAAGGAGAACCCCTCCGCCGACTGCCCGCCGCTCAGCGCGAACACCGTCTGGCTGCGCACCGAGCCGCGCGCCGACGCGCCGCTCGTCAAGGACATCGGCAAGCACCCGACCGGCGAGTCGCTCTACAGCGTGTACGACCACAGCGCCCGCGCCAGCACCGGGCAGCGCTTCGCCGTGGCCGACCGGCAGGGCGACTGGACGGCCATCTGGTACCTCGGCCAGAAGGCGTGGTTCCACAACCCGGCCTCCGCGCCCACGGCCGTGCCGTCGGCCGGCCTGGTGGTGACGCCCAAGCCGGGCCTGGCCACCGTCCCCGTGTACGGCAGGGCGTACCCGGAGAAGGAGGCGTACCCGGCGGGCATCCCCTACCAGGCGGTGACGCCGCTGCAGTACACGTTCTCGGCGGGCGAGAAGTACACGCTCGCGGGGCCGGCGGCGACCGAGTACTTCCGGGCGGTCACCTTCAAACTGGAGGACCACGTGGTGGTCAAGGGCAAGACCAGGTACCTGGAGATCCAGTTCGGGCACCGGGTCATGTTCGTCAAGGCTGACGACGTGCAGCTGACGTTCTCCGGGTGAACTGCTGGACGGCGCGCCTGGTGCTGTCCCACGCCTCCTGCGAGGACTCGTAGGTGCGCTGGGCGACGCCGACGAACACGCAGTCGATGACGAGGAGCTGGCTGATGCGGCTGGCCAGGGCGCCGGGGCGGAACTCCGTCTCGCGCCCGGCCGAGATGAGCACGTGCTCGGCCAGCTCCGCGATGGACGAGCGGGGGTTGTTGGTGATCGCGACCGTCGTGGCGCCCGCCTCCTTCGCGCGTCCCAGCGGCTCCAGCACGTCGGGCGTCTCGCCCGACGTGCTGATGCCGATCGCCACGTCGCCGCGCTTGAGCAGGACGGCGCTGGTCAGCGCCAGGTGCGCGTCCTGGAAGGCGTGGCTGGAGATGCCGATGCGCAGCAGCTTCTGGGCCACGTCGGCCGCCACCAGGCCGGAGGCGCCCACCCCGTAGGCGTCGACCCTGCGGGCGCCGACGACCGCGTCGATGACCAGGCCCAGCCGCTCGGACGTGAGCTGGGCCACGGTGTCGTTGATCGCCTCGGACTCGGCCCTCGCCACCTTCTGGATGACCTCGGACAGCGGGTCGTCGGGGGCCAGGTCGCCCGGCACCAGCCGGTCGGGCTGGGCCGCGGCCGCCGCGAGCGCCAGGCGCAGCTGCGGGTAGCCCGCGAAGCCGAGCAGCCTGGCGGTGCGCACGATCGTCGCCTCGCTCGTGCCGGAGGCGGCGGACAGCTCGGTGATCGTGCTGCGCGCCACCATGGCGGGGTCTTCCAGGATGAGCCGGGCGACGGTCTGGGCGGCGGGCGTCAGGGACGGCAGCACACCGCGGACCGTGGCCACCAGAGTGTCGGCCCGCAGGCCGTTGCCGCTGTCGTCCACGGACCGATTATGCCGCCCGTTCAGCGCAATGTGCCGTTCGTCATACCCGCGGGTTCCTCCGGCACCGTCACCAGGCCCAGTTCCGCGGGCGACGCGGCGAGCGGGTGGTACGGCACCACCCGCACCGTGTAGCCGAACGCGCCGGTGCGGTCGAGCGGGACCACGCCCGTGTAGTGGGCGCGGCCGTCGTCGTCCACGACGTCGGCGGCGAGCTTCGCGTACGTGGGCCGCACCAGCTCGTCGTGCGCGCCGACCTTGCCGTACGCGGCCTCGACCAGCACGTCGTCCGGCTCCAGGTCACCGAGCGCGACGGTGGCGCGCAGCTCGATCGAGGACCCCACCTCCGGCGCCTCGCCGACGCCCGACGTCTCCACGTGCTCGACCCGGACGCCGGGCCACGCCTGGGCGACGCGCAGCCGCCACGCGGCGAACGCCTTGGCCGACGCGTACCCGTCGGCCGACAGGGCGCGCGCCGACCTCGCGGCAGGCGTGTACAGGTCGGTCACGTAGTCGCGGAGCATGCGCCCGGCGAGCACCTTCGGCCCGAGCGAGGTCAGGGTGTGCTTGACCATCTCCATCCAGCGGCGCGGCAGCCCGTCGCCCGCCCGGTCGTAGAAGCGGTCGGCCACCTCGTGCTCGATCAGGTCGTACAGGGCCGCGGCCTCCAGGGCGTCGCGCCTGTCGGGGTCGGACACGCCGTCGGCGGTGGGGATGGCCCAGCCGTTGGTGCCGTCGTACCACTCGTCCCACCAGCCGTCGCGGATCGACAGGTTGAGCCCGCCGTTCAGCGCCGACTTCATGCCCGACGTGCCGGACGCCTCCAGCGGGCGCAGCGGGTTGTTCAGCCACACGTCGCAGCCCTGCGTCATGAGCTGGGCGAGCGCCATGTCGTAGTCGGGCAGGAAGACGATCCGGTGCCTGACGTGCTGCTGGTCGGCGAACTTCACGATCTGCTGGATCAGCTTCTTGCCGCCCTCGTCGGCCGGGTGCGCCTTGCCCGCGATCACGATCTGCACCGGCTTGTCCGGGTCGAGCAGCAGGCCGGCCAGCCGCTCCGGGTCGCGCAGCATCAGCGTGAGCCGCTTGTACGACGGCACGCGGCGGGCGAAGCCGATCGTCAGCGCCTCGGGGTCGAGCACCTCCTCGATCCAGCCCAGCTCGGCGTCGGACGCCCCGCGCTCGCGCCAGGCCTCGCGCAGCCGCTTGCGGGCCCCCTCGACCAGGCGGCGGCGCATGAGGCCCCTGATGTCCCACAGCTCGGCGTCGGGGATCTTCTGGATGCCGTCCCAGCCGCGGGCGCGCTCGATCAGCGAGGGCAGCTCGCGCCCGGCCAGCTCCATCAGCTCGCGTCCCACCCAGGTGGGCGCGTGGACGCCGTTGGTGATCGAGCCGATCGGCACCTCGTCCACGTCGAAGCCGGGCCACAGGTCCTTGAACATGTCCCTGCTGACCTCGCCGTGCAGCCGTGACACGCCGTTGACGCGCTGGGCGAGGCGCATGCCCATGACGGCCATGTTGAACCTGGCCGGGTCGGACTCGGCTCCGAGGGCGAGGATGCGCTCGACGGGCACGGTCGGCCAGGCGTTGTCGCCGCCGAACTGGCGCTCGATCATCTCGGTGGGGAACCTGTCGATGCCGGCGGGCACCGGGGTGTGCGTGGTGAAGACCGTGCCGGCGCGCACCGCCTCCAGCGCCTCGTCGAACGACAGCCGCGTCTCGGTGAGCTCGCGGATGCGCTCCAGGCCGAGGAACCCGGCGTGGCCCTCGTTGGTGTGGAACACCTCGGGCTCGGGGTGGCCGGTGACGCGGCAGTAGGCGCGGATCGCGCGCACGCCGCCGATGCCGAGCAGCAGTTCCTGCATGAGCCGGTGGTCGGTGCCGCCGCCGTAGAGGCGGTCGGTGACGTCGCGGGCGGCCGTGTCGTTGTCGGCGACGTCCGAGTCGAGCAGCAGCAGCGGCACCCGTCCGACCTGCGCCACCCACACCTGGGCGTGCAGGACGCGCTGCTCGGGCAGGCTGATGCGGATCTTGACGGGGCCGTCGTCGTCCTTGAGCAGGGCGAGCGGCAGGCCGCCCGCGTCGAGCGACGGGTAGTGCTCCAGCTGCCAGCCCTCGGGCGACAGCGTCTGGGTGAAGTAGCCGTGCCGGTACAGCAGGCCCACGGCCAGGACGGGCACGCCGAGGTCGCTGGCCGCCTTCAGGTGGTCTCCGGCGAGGATGCCGAGGCCGCCCGAGTACTGCGGCAGCGCGGCGGCGATGCCGTACTCGGGCGAGAAGTAGGCGACGGCCTGCGGGGCGTCGGGCAGTGTCTGGTACCAGCGCGGCGAGACGATGTACTCGCGCAGGTCGTCGGCGGCGTCGGCGAGACGGCGCAGGAAGCGGCGGTCGGCGGCGAGCTCGTTCAGCCTCGCCGGCGTGACGGCTCCCAGCAGGGCGACGGGATCGTGCCCCACCTGCTCCCAGAGACGGGGATCGACCTCCGCGAAGAGGTCGGTCGTCTCGGGGTGCCATGACCAGCGCAGGTTGTGGACCAGCTCGCCGAGGGCGGCCAGCTCCGCGGGCAGGACGGTGCGGACGGTAAACCGGCGAATAGCTCTCACGTTTCTGCACCCTATGGGCTAGGAGGGACCTCTGAGTCCTTCACCCCCATCAGCCCCCTTCAAACCACTTCCGGGAGCAAGCATGAAGAGGGAGTATTGGGGCACGTTTCTGCTTTGTTGGGCCTCTCCCGATGAGACTCGGGAGGTCTATCCGCTGCTGTCCGCAATTTACATGCAAGGATCGTTCCTGCCACGGAAAGCCTCCGGCGGTACCGGGAGTACCGCCGCAAACCTCTTGAAAGCGATGATCGGACGAATTCCCATCACGGACATCTCCCCCATCGTCGACTGCGGGCAGTGGCCCGCCAAGGCGGTCGCCGGAGAGACCTTCGAGCTCTCCGCGACCGTGTTCAGGGAGGGCCACGACGCCGTGGCCGCCGGTGTGGTGCTCAGCTCGCCCGACGGGCAGCGCGGGCGGCTCAGACGGATGCGGGAGATCGCCCCCGGAACCGACCGGTGGGCCGTCGACGTCTGCCTGCCGTCGGAGGGCGACTGGCAGTTCCGCGTGGAGGCGTGGAGCGATCCGATCAGCACCTGGCTGCACGACGCCGAGATCAAGATCCCCCGTGGCATGGACACCGACCTGATGTGCGAGGAGGGCGCGCGCCTGTTCGAGAAGGCGGCGAGAGCCGTCAAGCAGGCCGACTGCCCCGCCCCGCACCCCGCGCCGAAGACCGCGCCGCAGACCGGGGCCAGGAACGGCGAGAGCCCGTGCGGCCACCGCGCCTCGCTGCTGTCGGTCGCCGCCACGCTGCGTGACGAGGAGCTCGACCCGCGGGCGCGGCTGTCGGTGGCGCAGCTGCCCGAGACGGCCGCGCTGCTCGACGCGCACCCGTACCGGGAGCTGGTGACCAGGTCGAGGTGGAACACCGTCAGGGTCTCCAGGCGGCGGGCGCTCTTCGGCTCCTGGTACGAGTTCTTCCCGCGTTCCGAGGGCGCGGAGGTCAGCGCGTCCGGCGTCACCAGGTCCGGCACCTTCCGCACGGCGGCCGGGCGGCTGCCCGCCGTCGCCAAGATGGGCTTCGACGTCGTGTACCTGCCGCCGATCCACCCGATCGGCCACACGTTCAGGAAGGGCCGCAACAACACGCTCAACCCCGAGCCCGACGACCCGGGCTCGCCGTGGGCGATCGGCTCAGAGGAGGGCGGGCACGACGCCGTGCACCCCGACCTCGGCACGATCGAGGACTTCGACGCCTTCGTCGCGAGGGCCCGCGAGCTGGGCATGGAGGTGGCGCTCGACTTCGCGCTGCAGTGCTCGCCCGACCACCCGTGGGTCAAGGAGCACCCGGAGTGGTTCACGATCAGGGCCGACGGCACGATCGCGTACGCCGAGAACCCGCCGAAGAAGTACCAGGACATCTACCCGATCAACTTCGACAAGGACCCCGAGGGGATCTACGCCGAGGTCAGGCGGGTGCTGCGGCACTGGATGGACCACGGCGTGCGGATCTTCCGCGTGGACAACCCGCACACCAAGCCGGTGTCCTTCTGGGAGCGGCTGCTGGACGACATCCACGCCACCGATCCCGACGTGCTGTTCCTGGCCGAGGCGTTCACCAGGCCGGCGATGCTGCGGACGCTGGCCAAGATCGGCTTCGACCAGTCGTACACGTACTACACGTGGAAGAACTCCAAGTACGACGTGGAGACGTACCTGTCGGAGCTGGCCCGCGAGACGTCCGCGTACCTGCGGCCGAACCTGTTCGTCAACACCCCGGACATCCTCCACGAGTACCTCCAGCACGGCGGCGTCCCCGCTTTCAAGATCAGGGCGGTGCTGGCCGCGCTGGGCTCGCCGACGTGGGGCATGTATTCCGGGTACGAACTTGGGGAAAATATTCCAGTTCGCCCTGGGAGCGAGGAATACCTTGATAGCGAGAAATATCAGTACAGACCTCGCGACTGGATGACCGCCGAACGCGAGGGACGGAGTCTCGCGCCCTTCGTCACGCGCCTGAATTTGTTCCGAAGAGCGCATCCGGCACTCCAGGAATTGCGTAATCTACGGTTCCACAGGGTCGACCAGCCGGATATCGTCTGCTTTTCCAAACGGCTTCCCGGCGCCTACGACCCGGCCACACGACGGCACGGGGTCGGCGACGTCGTGATCGCGGTCGTCAACCTCGATCCGCACCACACCCACGAGGCGACGGTGGACCTCGACCTGCCCGCCCTCGGCCTCGACTGGAACGCGGAGTTCGTCGTGGACGACGAGCTGTCGGGAGAGTCGTACCGGTGGAGGCAGAACAACTACGTGCGCCTCGACCCCCACATCCAGCCTGCCCACATTCTCACCGTGCGAGCCGCGCCACGGTAGAACTGAATTCAGCGGGGAGTCTTCAAACGTGTGTGAAAGGTCCCTCCTCATGAGCGACTCCCGGGAGCGCTCATGAGCTCCACCACGCCCATTCCCAACACCTTCGACGAGGAGAAGCCGCGCGATCCCTACTGGTACAAGCGCGCGGTCTTCTACGAGGTCCTGATCAGGGGATTCGCCGACTCCAACGGCGACGGCACCGGCGACATCCGGGGCCTGATCGGCAAACTCGACTACCTCCAGTGGCTCGGCGTCGACTGCCTCTGGCTGCTGCCGCTGTACGACTCACCCCTTCGTGACGGCGGTTACGACATCGCCGACTTCATGAAGATCCTCCCGGAGTTCGGAGACCTGGGGGACTTCGTGAAGCTGGTCGACGAGGCACACAAACGTGGCATGCGCGTCATCGCCGACCTGGTCATGAACCACACCAGCGACGCCCACCCCTGGTTCCAGGCGTCCCGCCACGACCCCGAGGGGCCGTACGGCGACTTCTACGTCTGGTCCGACACCGACGAGCGGTACCAGGACGCCCGGATCATCTTCATCGACACCGAGACGTCCAACTGGACGTACGACCCGGTGCGCGGCCAGTACTACTGGCACCGCTTCTTCCACCACCAGCCCGACCTCAACTACGAGAACCCGGACGTGCAGGACGCGATGCTGGAGGTCCTGAGGTTCTGGCTCGACCTCGGCATCGACGGGTTCCGGCTGGACGCCGTGCCGTACCTGTTCGAGGAGGACGGCACCAACTGCGAGAACCTGCCGAGGACCCACGAGTACCTCAAGCGGGTCAGGGCCGAGGTGGACCGGATCTACCCCGACCGGGTGCTCCTGGCCGAGGCCAACCAGTGGCCGTCGGACGTGGTGGAGTACTTCGGCGACCCCGTCGGCGGCGGCGACGAGTGCCACATGGCGTTCCACTTCCCGCTCATGCCGCGCATCTTCATGGCCGTGCGCCGGGAGTCGCGCTACCCCATCTCCGAGATCATGGCGCAGACGCCGAAGATCCCCGAGCACTGCCAGTGGGGCATCTTCCTCCGCAACCACGACGAGCTGACGCTCGAGATGGTCACGGACGAGGAACGCGACTACATGTACACCGAGTACGCCAAGGATCCGCGCATGCGGGCCAACGTCGGCATCCGCCGCCGCCTGGCGCCCCTGCTGGAGAACGACCGCGACCAGATCGAGCTGTTCACGGCCCTGCTGCTGTCGCTGCCCGGCTCGCCCGTCCTCTACTACGGCGACGAGATCGGCATGGGCGACAACATCTGGCTCGGCGACCGCGACGGCGTGCGCACCCCGATGCAGTGGGACCCCGACCGCAACGCGGGCTTCTCCGACTGCGACCCCGGGCGGCTCTACCTGCCCGTCATCATGGACCCGATCTACGGCTACCAGGCCATCAACGTCGAGGCGCAGCAGAAGAACGCCAACTCGCTGCTGCACTGGACCCGCAGGATGATCGAGATCCGCAAGCGCCACCCGGTCTTCGGCCTGGGCGAGTACACCGAGCTGAACTCGTCCAACCCGAGCGTCCTCGCGTTCGTCCGCGAGCTGGGCGACGACAGGATGCTCTGCGTCAACAACCTCTCGCGCTTCCCCCAGCCCGTGGAGCTGGACCTGCGCAGATTCGTCGGGGTCTCGCCGGTGGAGACGATGGGCGGCGTCCCGTTCCCCCCAATTGGCGAACTACCGTATCTTTTGACGCTTCCTGGGCATGGGTTCTACTGGTTCACTCTCCCGCCGGCTTCCACCCAGGAGGAGTAGGACGTGCTCGACGAGCTCCTTGCCGCATGGATCGGCCGCCAGCGTTGGTTCGGCGGCAAGGGGCGCGCGATCGACGCACTGTCGATCGAGTCGGACGTCGAACTGGCGCCCGGCCTCAGGCACCTGGTCGCGGCGGTCTGGCAGGAGGGCTCGCGCGAGCGGTACCAGATCCTGCTGGGCGAGCGGGCCGAACTGCCCGACCGCCTCGGCCACGCCCTCATCGGCACGCTCGGCGGCACGTACCTGTACGACGCCGTCCACGACTCCGACCTGATGGGCCTGCTGCTCGGCGGCATGGCGCGCGACGAGAGCCGGGGCGGGATCCGCATGCGGCACGTCCCCGGCGTCGAGATCGACACCACCCCGAAGAGCCTCGTGCTCGGCGCCGAGCAGTCCAACACCTCCCTCGTCTTCGGCGACTCCTACATCTGCAAGCTCTTCCGCCGCCTGATCCCCGGCGTGAACCCCGAACTGGAGATCGTCACCGCGCTGGCCGAGCGGCACGCCCCGCACATCGCCAGGCCGTACGGGTGGATCGAGACCGAACTCGACGGCACCGCCACCACGCTGGCGATCATGCAGGAGTACCTGTGCACCGCCAACGACGGCTGGGACCTCGCCCTCGCCAGCGTCCGCGACCTGTACGCGTGCATGCCCGAGATCAGCGCGGCGGACGCGGGCGGCGACTTCGCCGCCGAGTCGCTGCGACTCGGCGTCGCCACCGCCCGCGTCCACAAGGAGCTCGCCGAGGCCTTCCCCACCGGCGTCATCCAGTGCCACGAGGTCAAACGCATGGCCGAGGGGTTCAGGCAGCGGCTGCGCCGGGCCATGACCGAGGTGCCCGCGCTGCGGCCGCACGCCGACGCGGTGGAGGCGGCCTACCACAAGGTGGACCAGCTCGCCGCCGAGGTGCGGGTCCAGCGGGTGCACGGCGACTACCACCTCGGCCAGGTCATGCGGACCCCCACCGAGTGGGTCGTGCTCGATTTCGAGGGGGAGCCGGGACAGCCGCTGGCCGAGCGCACCGCGCTGTACTCCCCCCTCAGGGACGTCGCCGGGATGCTGCGCTCGTTCGACTACGCCGCCAGGCATCTCCTCGCCGACAACCCGAGGGCCGCCGAGCTGGAACCCCGGGCCGAGGAGTGGGCCGACCGCAACCGCATGGCCTTCCTCGACGGCTACATCGAGGGCGGCGGCGCCGTCACGGCGCGCGACGCCGCGCTCCTGCACGCCTTCGAGCTGTCCAAGGCGGTGTACGAGGTGGTCTACGAGGCCCGCAACCGGCCGTCGTGGGTGCCCATCCCCCTGGCCGCCTTCCGCCCCCGCCCCACCTAGCCCACCACACCTGCTTCGGTTCGGCTAGCGTGGCTGGATCTCCTCGATCAGGCCGGGCAGGCCCTCCGCGCCGTGGCCGCCGGCGACCCGGGCGTCGAGGATCGCCTTCATCGGCAGGAACAGGTCCGGCTTGACGCCCTGCTCCTCGAACGCCGTCACCAGGTTCTCCAGGCCCACCTGGTTGATCTCCAGGTTGGAGACGTCCGTGGCGTAGTCTCTCGCCTCGATCTCCTCCGCCCACCTCGGCAGCAGCGCCGCCATGGCGTGGAGCCACGGCACCAGCAGTTCCTCGGTGAACTCCGCCACCGGCAGCCCCTCCGACCGGACCAGGGCCGCCGCCTGCAGGAAGCCGCCGATCTGGCCGTACATGCCGGTGAGCATGGCCAGGTCGTGCAGCGCGGCCAGGCCCGGCTCCTCGCCGAGGAAGCGCGGCGCGGCCAGCGCCGACAGCGCCTGCTCGTGCCGTTCGAACGCGGCCCGCGAGCCGCTGTAGAGGATCAGCGCGCCCGGCTGGCCGATCATCTGGGGCACCGCCATGATGCCGCCGTCCAGGTACGTGCCGCCCTGCGACTCCACCCAGGCGGCGGTGCGGCGGGCCTCCGCGGGCCTGCCGTTCGTCAGGTTGAGCACCACGCGCCCGTCCAGCGGGGCGCCGTCGAGCGCCTGGTGCGCGGCGGCGTAGTCGAGCACGCAGACGATCACGAGGGGGCTCGCGCCGGCCGCCTCGGCGGCGGTGGCGGCGCGGACGGCGCCCCTCGCCACCAGCGGGTCGGCCTTGCCCGCCGAACGGTTCCACACGGTGACGCGGTGCCCGGCGTCCAGGAGCGCGCCTGCCAGGGCGGAGCCCATCAGGCCCAGGCCAATGATCGAAATATTCTCCGACATATCGGTATTCCTCCAGTTGAACGGTGCGTGCTTCCAGGCTGGCGGCGGGGGGTTATGGTCGGGTTCCGAACCGGTTATGGGGCCGGGAGGAGCGGCTCGGACGTAACGGACGGCGGGGGTGGTGGGGGGCGGATGCGGTTCGGGGTGCTGGGCACGCTGGCGGTGTGGGCCGCCGACGGGACGCCGGTCCAGGTGCCGGAGGCCAAGGTGCGGGCGCTCCTCGCCGACCTCCTGGTGCACCGGGGGCGTCCCGTGCCCGCCGACCGGCTCGTGGACGACCTCTGGGGCGCGCGCCCGCCCGCCGACCCGCGCGCCGCGCTGCGGGTGAAGGTGTCGCAGCTGCGGGCGGCGCTGGGCGACAAGGAGCTCGTGGCGTACCAGGCGCCCGGGTACGTGCTGCGGGCGGCGGCCGACGACGTGGACGCCGGGCGCTTCGAGGCCCTCCTCGGGCCCGCCCGGCGCGCCTCCGACCCGTCCGTACGCCGTGACCTGCTGGTACGCGCGCTCACCCTGTGGCGGGGACCCGCGTACGCGGAGTTCGCCGACGAGGGGTTCGCCAGGGCGGCCGTGGCGGAGCTGGAGGAGCTGCGGCTCGCCGCCGAGGAGGACCTGGCCGAGGCCAGGCTCGCGCTGGGCGAGCACGCGGAGCTGGCCGCCGAGCTGGCGGGGGCGGTGTCGCGCCACCCGCTGCGCGAGCGCCTGCGCGGCCTGCACCTGCGGGCCCTGTACCGGGCGGGGCGGCAGGGCGAGGCGCTCGCCGGATACGCCGACCTGCGCGCGCGGCTCGCCGAGGAGCTGGGCGCCGACCCCTCCCCCGGGCTGGCCGCCCTGCACGAGGCGATCCTGCGCCAGGACCCCGAGCTGGACGCGCCCGCCCGGCCCCGCGGCAACCTGCCAGCGCCGCTGACCGGGCTCGTCGGGCGCGAGGCGGACGTGGCGCGGGTGCGCGCCCTGCTTCGCGACCACCGCCTGGTCACCCTGACCGGCCCCGGCGGCGTCGGCAAGACCCGTCTCGCCCTCGCCGCCGCCACCCCGCCCGCCCAGCCCGCCCCGGGCGGCGGCGCGTATGCCGGGGGCGTGTGGCTGGTGGAGTTGGCGGGCGTGCCGCGGGGTGCCGCCGACGTGGAGGTGGCGGAGGCCGTCGCCGCCGTGCTGGGGGTGCGTGACGAGGGTCCCGGCGACGTGACCGCGCGGCTGGAGGGCGCACTGCGGGGCGAGGAGCGGCTGCTCGTCCTGGACAACTGCGAGCACGTCGTCGAGCAGGTGGCCGGGCTGGTGACCCGGTTGCTCCGCGCGGTCCCGCGGCTGCGGGTGCTGGCGACCGGCCAGGAGCCGCTGCGGGCCGAGGGCGAGACGCCGTGGAACGTGCCGCCGCTCGCGCCCGGCCCGGCGGCGGAGCTGTTCGCGGCGCGCGCCGGCCTCGGCGGGGAGGCGCTGCGCGACGACGCGGTACGCGAGATCTGCGCCCGCCTCGACGGCATCCCGCTGGCGCTGGAGCTGGCCGCGACCAGGACGCGCGCCCTGACGCCGCGCCAGCTGGCCGACCGGCTCGCCGACCGCCTGGACGACCGGTTCCGGCTGCTCGGCGCCGGCCGCAGGGGCGGGCCCGCCCGGCAGCAGACGCTCCGGTCGATGATCGACTGGAGCTGGGAGCTGCTGTCCGACGCCGAGCGGGTGGTGCTGCGGCGGCTGGCCGTCCACGCGGACGGGTGCACGCTGGAGTCGGCCGAGGAGGTCTGCGCGGAGCCGGGCGTGGACGTGCTGGACGCGCTGGCCGGCCTGGTGGACCGGTCGCTCGTGGTCCGCGCGCCCGGCCCGAGGTACCGGCTGCTGGAGTCGGTGGCGGCGTACGGGCTGGAACGGCTGGCCGAGGCGGGCGAGCTGGACCGCGTGCGGCTGCGGCACGCGCGGCACTACGCGGAGCTGGCCGAACGCGCGGAGCCGCACCTGCGCGGCCACGACCAGCGCGCCCACCTGGCGGCGCTCGACGCGGAGGGCGCGAACCTGCGGGCCGCGCTGGAGGCGGCGGCGCGGCTCGGCGCGCCGGCCGAGGCGGTGCGCCTGGGCAACGCGCTGGCCTGGTACTGGGTGCTGCGCGGCAGGCTGGGCGAGGGGCAGCGGGCGCTGGAGACGGTGGTGGAGGTGAGCGCCGACCCGCGGGCCGCGGTGTGGCTGGCGGGGATGCGGGCGCTGGCGGGCCGCCCGGTGGCAGCCGATCCAGGGCCGGCGGACGCGGTGGAGGACCCGTTGGAGCGGGCGCGGGCGCGCTGGTTCCTCGGGTACGCCCTGTTCGGCTACAACGACCTCGCGGTGAGCGCCGGGCTGGTGGAGAGCGCGCTGGCCGGCTTCCGCGCTCTCGGCGACGACTGGGGGGTGGCGGCCGCGCTGAACGTCCTGGCCAGGTGGGCGGCGATGCGCGGCGACCTGGCGGCGCTGCGGCGCGACGGCGAGCGGGGCCTGACGCTGTTCCGCCGCCTCGGCGACCGGTGGGGCGAGATGCGGGCCGCCGAGAACCTGGCCACGCTGGCGGAGATCACCGGCGACTACGAGCGGGCCGCTGCGCTGCGGGGCGAGGTGCTGCGGATGGCGGAGGAGCTGGGGATGTGGAGCTCCGTGTCGGACGCGCTGGCGCGCCTGGGCAGGATCGCGCTGCTGATGGGCGACCACGAACGGGCCGCCGACCACCACGAGCGGGCCAGGGCGCTGGCGGTGGCGCAGTCGAACCGTCCGGCGGAGGAGTTCGCCGAGGTCGGCCTGGCGCTGGGCGCGCGGCGGCAGGGCCGGCTGGACGAGGCGGAGCGGCTGCTGCGCTCCTGGCTGGGCTGGGTCAGGGACGTGTCGGGCGAGCCGGGGGCGGCGCTGATCCTGGCGGAGCTGGGGTTCGTCGCCGAGCAGCGCGGCGACGCGGCGGCGGCGCTCGGGCTCCAGCTCGACGCGCTGTCGGCGGCCCGCACGGTGGGCGACCCGCGGGCGACGGCGCTGGCGCTGGAGGGGCTGGCGGGCGCGCTGTCGATCGGCGGCGCGCCGGAGCAGGCGGCCAGGCTGCTGGGCAAGGCGGGGGCGTTGCGCGCGTCGGTGGGCGCGCCGCTCCCCGCGGGCGAGCGCGGCGACGTGGACCGGGTCACCGCCGCCCTGGAGACGGCGCTCGGGCCGGAGCCGCTGGCCCGCCTGGCGGCCGAGGGCGCCGGCCTGCCGCTCGACGCCCTCCTCGCGGCCACCCCGGCCCCCTGAGCGATCTCCCCGGGCCACCTCCTGGAGGCCACCTGCGCGGGCCGCCGTCTCCGGGGGGCGAGGCGGCGGCCCGCGCCCGGGTCAGCTCAGCGTGCGCGACTCGGCGGCGTGCAGGCGGCGGCGGTGGTCGGCGAAGACCTCGTCGTTGGACGACACCGTCGCCCCCGGCACGGTGGGCGAGACGAACGTCGGCACGACGACCCCCCGCCCGGCGAGGACGGCCGCCGTACGGGTGACGATCTCGTGGCTGACCACGCAGGCCACCACGGTGGAGGCGCCGCCCACGGGCCGGTCCCAGCCGTCCACGGCGACGATCGCGTCCTCCACCGGCACGCCGGTGTCCACGGTCACGTCGCACACCTCGGCGATGCGCTGCCCGCTGGAGTGCTCGGCCGGGCGCTCCAGGTTGGCGACCGAGGTGACGGCCACCGTGAACAGGCCGCGCTTGGCGCCGTACATGGCGGCCTCGACGGGGGCGGCGTTGCGGCCGCCGTGCGAGTACACGATGAGGACGTCGCCCGCGCTCAGCGGCTCGTGGTCGAGGTACTGCTGCACGTAGCCCTCGGTGCGCTCCAGCCACAGCAGCTCGCGCACGCCGCCGGGGCCGAGCACGTTGTGCCACATCAGGCGGGGGTCGGTCAGCGGGTGCAGCCCGGCGAAGCTGCCGTAGCGCGGGAAGGCGTCCATGGTGGGGATGACGGAGTGGCCGCTGCCGTACAGGTGGATGAGGCCGCCGTTCTGGACGGCGTCGGCGCAGCGCTCGGCCACGGTGTCCAGCACCTCGCCCTGGGTGCGGTCCAGGCGGTCGAGCAGGTCGATCATCAGACGGGTGTAGGTCATGATCACTTCCTAGGGGTTGCGTAGGGCCAGACGGACCTGGTAGCGGTCGCCGCGCATGACGCTGCGGACGTATTCGAAGGGGCCGTGCGCGTCGAACGTCAGGCGCTCGACGTAGAAGGCGTGCGCGCCGGGCGCGACGCCGAGGGTGGGCGCGTCCTCGTCGAGGACGCCGCCGACGGTGAACGTCTCGATCGCCTCGCGCGGCACCAGCCCGTACCGCTCGCGCAGCGTGGTGTAGAGCGAGCGGTCGTCGAAGCCGAGGCCGTCGAGGCCGGGGAAGCGGTCGAGCGGCAGCAGCGCGGTCTGGACGCCGACCGGCCTGGCGCTGTCGGTCCTGAGCCTGCGCAGGCGCAGCAGCCGGTCGCCGGGGCCGAGCCCCATCTCGGGAGGGAGGTCGCACTCGGCGGCGGTGACCACCGTCTGCTCCAGGACCTTCGCCCCCGAGGCGTGCCCGAGTTCGGCCAGCTCGGTGGTGAAGGAGGTGACGCCGCGCGCGCCCGCCGTGAGGCTGGTGTCGCGGACGAACGTGCCCCTGCCCTGCTCGCGGACGAGCACCCCCCGGTCCACCAGCCTGGCGACGGCCTGCCTGATGGTCACCCTGCTGACCTCGTAGTGTCTCCCGAGCTCCTCCTCGCTGGGCAGCTGCGCGCCCGCGACCCATTCCCCTGTGTCGATGCGATGCCGCAGGGAACGCTCGACCTGCAGGTAGAGCGGCACGCCCGACGTGGGGTCGAGCCCTTTCATGATCACCAATCCTCCCCGATCCTGGCCGCGAGCAGGGCGCCCACGACTCCCGCCTCGGACCCGAGGCCCGCCGGGACGACGGGCACCCGCCGGCCGTCGGGCGAGGCGGACACTGCGATGTGGCGGGCGAGCAGCGGGCCGAGGACGTCCATCGCGTCCGCCATGCCGCCGCCGACCAGCACGATCTCGGGGTCGAGCGCGCTGGCCAGCGCCGCGATCCCCTCTGCCAGGCGGGCGGCGTACGCCTCCAGCTCGGGGGCCGCCCGTCCCGCGCGGGCGGCGGCCACCAGGGCGGGGCCGCGCCCGCCGAGGGCCGAGCCGGAGGCGGCCCGCTCGTACGGCCCGTGCGCCGCCGCCTCCGCCGCCGACTCCGCCGCCCCGGCGGTGCCCGTCGCGGTGAGCCAGCCCCAGGAGCCTGCGCTGCCGTGCGCGCCCCGCCAGACGCGCCCGTCCACGAGCAGCGCGCCGCCGATGCCCGTGCCGACCGCGACGAGCACGGCCGAACGCCGCCCCTTCGCCGCGCCCTCCACGGACTCCGCCAGCAGCGTCAGGTGCCCGTCGAGGCCCAGCCGCACCGGGGCGCCGACCGCTTCCGCCAGGTCGCGGGCGAGCGGGCGGCCCTGCGTCCACGGCAGGGCGGGCACGAAGCGCGGCACGCCGTCCGCGGACGTGCCCGGCAGGCCCACCCCGACGGCGTCGGCGCCCGGCCCGGCCAGGTCCGCGACCAGCTCGACCAGCTCCTCGTACGAGCCGGGGACGGCGCGGCGCGCCACCGGGCCGCGTGTGCCGTCCTGCTCGTGCAGCACGCGGACCGACGTGCCCCCGACGTCCACGCCGACGTGTCTCATCCCCGGCTCACCCCTTCACCCCGGTACGCGACAGCGAGGCCACGAACACCCGCTGGGCCACCAGGAACACCGCGATCGTGGGCAGGGAGGCGATGAGCGCCCCGGCCATGACGACGTTCTGGTACTGCACGGAGGTGCTGTAGCTGAGCAGCTGCGACAGCGCCAGCACGACGGGGAACTTGGCGTCGTCCTGGAGGATCGACAGCGGCCAGATGAAGCTGTTCCAGTAGAAGACGAACGAGAAGATCGCCAGGCTGACCACGGCGGGCTTCAGCAGCGGCGTGACGACGCGCCACACGATCCGCAGCTCGCCCGCGCCGTCGATGCGGGCGGCGTCCAGCAGCTCGTCAGGGACGTCGGCGACGAACTGCCGCATCAGGAAGACGCCGAACGGGTTCGCCAGCCACGGCAGCAGCACCCCGAGGTAGGTGTCGGCGAGCCCGAGCGACGAGACCATCCAGTACAGCGGCACCAGCGTGACGACGGGCGGCAGGAACATGGTGGCGACCACGCCCCAGAAGAGCGCCTCGCGCCCCCTGAAGCGGCACTTGGCGAACACGTAGCCGGCGAGCACGCTGGTGACCAGCACCGACGCGGTCGCGAGCCCGGCCAGCAGCAGGCTGTTGACGAACGCGGCGCCGAACGGCACGGCGTCGAACACCTCGGTGAACGCCGAGAGCGACGGCGAGCGCGGCCACCAGGTCGGCGGGATGGTCTGGAGCTCCTGCGGCCCCTTGAGGCTGGAGATCACCATCCAGTACAGCGGGAAGAGCGCGGGCACCATGACCAGCGCGATCGCGGCCGTGCCGGCGGCACGGGCGGCGGCACGCCTCATGAACGTCTCCTGACCGCGGCGAGGAACACGCCGCCGAGCGCGACCAGCAGCACCAGCAGGGTGAACGCCATCGCACTCGCCTGCCCGGCCAGGCCGTGCTGGAAGGCGGAGCGCTGGATCGCGAACGAGAGCACGGCGGTGCTCTCCGCGGGGCCGCCCTGGGTGAGGATGTAGACGGGGTCGAACACCTGGATCGCGTTGATGATCGACACCAGGCCGATGAACACGGTGGTGCGGCGCAGCAGCGGCAGCGTGACGTGCGCGGTCTGCCGCCAGAAGCCGGCGCCGTCGATGCGGGCCGCCTCGTACAGGTCTCCGGGGATCTGGGTGAGCCCGGCGATGACGAGCACGGTGTAGTAGCCGGTCATCTGCCAGACGTGGAAGATCACCAGGGAGACCAGCGCCGTGCCGGGCGCGCTGAGCCAGGTGGCGCCGCCGAAGAGCACCGACAGCGGCCCGTACGAGGGGGCGTAGAGCCCACCCCACACGATCGCGATGGCGACGGTCGGGACGACGTACGTGGAGAACAGCACGGCCCGCGCCACGCCCTTGCCCGCGGCCTTCGGGAAGTAGAGCAGCATGCCGAGCGCCACGGACAGCGGCAGCGTCACCACCACGACGAGCGCCACGTAGAGCGCGGTGTTGCCGAGCGCGGTGGAGAAGCCGTCGTCGGCGGCGAGGTCGGCGTAGTTCCCGAACCCCCGCCAGGCCATGTCGCCCAGCGGGGTGTACATCGACCACTCGTGCAGGCTGATCCAGAAGGTCAGCGCGATCGGCACGACGGTGAACAGGCCGATCACGAGCATGGCGGGCGACAGGAACGCCACCGCGGCGGAGCGCCTCACGTTCCCGCTTTCTGCAGGACGCCCGGGATCTCCTTCTGGGCCGCGCTCATCGCGGCCTCGGGGGTCTCCTTGCCGAAGATCACGTTCTCCAGGTGCTTCTGCACGGTCTGGCTCATGGCCTCGCCGCCCGGCACGGAGGGGAACGGCACGGCGTTGGGCAGTTCCCGCACATAGACCGACAGGAACGGGTCGGACAGCTCGGCCTTGTGCGCCTCCAGGTCGCCGGTCCTGCTGGGCAGGATGCCCATGGAGGTGAGGATGTCGCCCATCGCGGACGAGCCGTTCCTGCCGCTGCTCCCGCCGTTGAGGTAGGTGAGGAACTTCCAGGCGGCCTGCTGCCTGGCCTGGTCGGCCTTGCCGTTGACGACGGTGAGCCAGGAGTAGGAGACGGGGGCGCTCTTCGTGCCGTCGGGCCCGACGGGGACGGGGGCGACGCCGACGTCCTGGTAGCGGTCGCCCATGGCGTCCTTGAGCGCGCTCTGCCACCAGTTCGCCATGATGATCATGCCGGTCCTGCCGTTGACGAAGTTGTCGAGGTAGGGGCCGGTGGTGTTGGCGTTGGCGTTGCTCATCTCGGGCTTGGTCGAGCCCTTGGCGATCAGGCGCGCGTACAGCTGGGTCGCGGCGACCGTCCTGGGGTCGTCCAGCTTGGGGGTGGTGCCGTCGATGAGCGCGCCGCCGTTGGAGGTGACGAGCGACAGCCAGGGGTGGACGGCGCCCGCGGGCCAGCTCGTGATGACGCCGAAGCCCTGGGTGCCGTTCCCTGTCAGCTTGGCGGCGGCGTCCTCCAGCTCGGCCCACGTCCTGGGCGGCTGGGCGATGCCGGCCTGCTGGAAGAGCTTCTTGTTGTAGTTCAGGGCGTAGAGGTCGACCTCGTTGGGGTAGCCGCGGGGGGCGCCCTGCTTGGTCACGCCCTCGACAAGGTTCTTCGGCCAGCTCGCGGCCAGCTCGGCGGCGGCGTCGGCGGGCATCGACGCGGCGAGGCCGTCGCGTACGAGCTCGGGCAGCCACAGGTCGTAGATGCCGGCGATGGTCGGGCCATTGGGGCTCGCGCCCTGGGTGCGCAGGGTGGTGAGCAGGTTCCCGAACGGCACGGCCCGGATGTCCACGGTGGTGCCGGGGTTCTGCTTCTCGAACGCCGTGGCGGCGGCTTCGAGGGCCTTGACCTGGTCAGGGCCCCAGTGGGTGAGGAAAGAGATCTTCGTCGCGGCGGGCCGGTCCGTGCCTCCACCGCCGCAGCCCGCCGCCACCACCATCACGGCCGCGCCGAGCGCGAGCACTTGCGTCGTCTTCATTGGGGGGCCTCCTGAGTCATCAGGTCGTTAGGTTGTTATAACGAATTTCGGCCGGGTTGGGAACCCCCTCCGGCCGCCCCCTGTACGAAGTCGGACAAATACCGCTCGTCGGTGTTATTGAGGGGCTGATTCCGCACTTTCGGTGATTGTCGCGGTGAAAGCGGGCAGTGCCTGGGTTGGACGGTCGTCATAGGGCAGGGTTGGGAGCATGCCGATGAGGACAGAGCTCGACCGCCTCGCGGGCGGAGCACACCACGACCCGCACTCGGTGCTGGGCGCGCATCCCGCGGCGGGCGGGATGACCTTCCGTGCCCTGCGCCCCCTGGCGGAGCGGGTGCAGGTGGTGCTGGACGACGGGTCCGTCCACGACATGAGACACCAGGCGCACGGGGTGTTCGAGGTCACCGTCCCCGGTCTCGACAAGGTGCCCGACTACACGCTGCGCGTCAGGTACGCGGGGGCCGAGCCGTACGAGACGAAGGACCCCTACCGGTTCTGGCCCACCCTGGGCGAGGTGGACCTGCACCTCATCGGCGAAGGCCGGCACGAACGGCTGTGGGAGGCGCTCGGCGCCCGCGTGCTGACGCACCAGGACGTCCGCGGCACCGCGTTCGCCGTCTGGGCGCCCAACGCGCGCGGCATCAGGGTCGCCGGCGACTTCAACCACTGGGACGGCGTGGCCCACCCCATGCGCTCGCTCGGCCGGTCCGGCGTGTGGGAGCTGTTCGTCCCGGGCATCGGCGCGGGCGAGCGGTACAAGTACCAGGTGCTCGGCGCCGACGGCGTGTGGCGCGACAAGGCCGACCCCATGGCCAGGCGCACCGAGGTCCCGCCGATGACCGCCTCCGTCATCGAGGAGTCGGCGTACACCTGGCAGGACGACGCCTGGATGGAGCGCCGCGCGGGACGGCAGGCCCAGGCCGGGCCGATGAGCGTGTACGAGGTGCACCTCGGGTCGTGGCGCCCCGGGCTGTCGTACCTGGAGCTGGCCGAGCAGCTCTCCGAGTACGCCGCCGACATGGGCTTCACCCACGTCGAACTGATGCCGGTGGCCGAGCACCCCTTCGGCGGGTCGTGGGGCTACCAGGTGACGTCCTACTACGCGCCGACCGCGCGCTTCGGCACCCCCGACGAGTTCCGCCACTTCGTGGACCGGATGCACCAGCGCGGCATCGGCGTGCTGCTCGACTGGGTGCCCGCCCACTTCCCCATGGACGAATGGGCGCTCGCCCGCTTCGACGGCACCCCCCTGTACGAGCACGCCGACCCGGCCAGGGGCCAGCACCCCGACTGGGGGACCTACGTCTTCGACTTCGGCCGCCGCGAGGTGCGCAACTTCCTGGTGGCCAACGCGCTGTTCTGGCTGAAGGAGTACCACATCGACGGCCTGCGCGTGGACGCCGTGGCCTCGATGCTCTACCTCGACTACTCGCGGCGCGAGGGCGAGTGGACGCCCAACGTCTACGGCGGCAGGGAGAACCTGGACGCCGTCGAGTTCCTCAAGGAGATGAACGCCGTCTGCTACCGGGAGTCCCCCGGCATCTCCACGGTGGCCGAGGAGTCGACGGCCTGGCCCGGCGTGTCGCGTCCGGTGCACCTCGGCGGGCTCGGGTTCGGCTTCAAGTGGAACATGGGGTGGATGCACGACACGCTGGAGTACCTGCGGCACGAGCCGATCTTCCGGCAGTACCACCACCACCAGATGACGTTCTCGCTGATCTACGCGTACTCCGAGAACTACGTGCTCCCGCTGTCGCACGACGAGGTCGTGCACGGCAAGGGCTCGCTGCTCGGCAAGATGCCGGGCGACGAGTGGCAGCGGTTCGCGCAGCTCAGGGCGCTGCTCGCGTTCATGTGGGCGCACCCGGGCAAGCAGCTGCTGTTCATGGGCGGCGAGTTCGGCCAGGGCTCCGAGTGGTCGGAGGAGCGCGGGCTCGACTGGTGGGTGCTGGAGTTCGACGGGCACCAGGGCGTGCAGCGGCTGGTACGCGACCTGAACCGGCTCTACAAGGAGACGCCCGCCTTGTGGGAGCAGGACTGCACGCCCGACGGCTTCCGCTGGATCGACGCGGACGACGCCTCCGGCAACACGTTCTCGTTCGTCCGGTACGCCTCCGACGGGTCGGCGCTCGCGTGCGTGGTCAACTTCAGCGGGGCGCCGCACGAGAACTACCGGCTCGGCCTGCCGTACGAGGGGACCTGGGCCGAGGTGGTCAACACGGACGCGTACGACTACTGGGGCAGCGGCGTGGGGAACCTCGGCGAGGTGGTGGCGGCGGAGACGCCGTGCCACGGGCTGCCGTACTCGACGACCCTGCGCGTGCCGCCGCTGGGCGCGGTCTGGCTGAGGAAGGAAGCCCCTGAGACTGGGCCGACGACCACAGGCGACGACGCCTCAGGCACCCGCACGAACGAACCGGCCTGAACCCAGCGCCCTCAGCGACCGCCCCCGAACGCCCTGAGGGCGCTCGGCCCCTGCCGGGGTGAGCGCCCGGGGTGAGCGCGCGGCGTGAGCGCGCGGCGTGAGCGCGCGGCGTGAGCGCCGTGGGTGAGCGCGCGGGGTGAGCGCCCTGTCCGAAGCCGCCCTCCCTCCGCTGGGCCTTCCCTTCGCTGGGCCTTTCCTCCGCTGGGCCTTTCCTCCGGTGGGACTTTCCCCCGGTGGGCCCTCCCCTGCGCGTAGCGGCGCTTGCCCACGGTGAGGTGGATGGCGGCTGGAGGGACGCTGAAAGTTCGGTGAGAACGGGCTTTGGCTCTGTGCCAGCCCGGCAAATCACCATAAACTCCGAGATCATCACCTCGGAGGACCCGTGCGACTTCGCCCCCTGATCGTGTGCTCGATCGTGCTGGCCCTGCTGCCCGCGGCCACCCCCGCGTACGCCGACGACCAGGTCCCCACCCCGGCCCCGGCCGCCCAGGCCACGGCGCCGCCCCCTCCCACGGCCCTGCCTACGGACCCCGCCACGGACCCGGCCACGGAGCCCACCGGGCCGCCCACCACCGAGCCGCCCACCGCCGAGCCGCCGGCCAGCGACGCGCCCCCGAGCGAGCCCAGCGAGGCCGCCCCCTCCGACAGCGCCCCTCCGGCGCCCGAGGACAAGGTCGAGGAAGGGCTGGGCGTGGACGGCGGCACCGTCCGGGCCATCGTCGAGCTGGCCGACCCGGCCCAGGACGCCCCGGTGGCCGCGCAGGCGGCACGCGAGAGCGTCGACGTGGTGCTCCAGCCGCGGACGCAGGAGCAGCCGTTCATGGTGGTCGAGGGCACCGCCGAGGAGCTGGCCGCCCTGGCCGAGGACCCGCGCGTCACCTCCATCCACCGCGACAGGACGTTCACCCCCACGGCCGTCGGCGGCAACCTGAAGCTGATCGGCGCCGACCAGGCGCACGCCAAGGGCTTCACCGGGGCGGGCCAGGCGGTCGCCGTCCTCGACACCGGCATCGACCGCGACCACCCGTACTTCGGGAACAGGATCGTCGCCGAGGCCTGCTTCTCCAACGCCGAGCAGGGCGTCAGGTCGCTGTGCCCGAACGGGCAGCCGCAGCAGACCGGCGCGGGCGCGGCGGACGCGGCGACGGCCGCGTGCCTGGCCGACGGGGTGAACCTGTGCGAGCACGGCACGCACGTCGCGGGGATCGCGGCGGGCGGCGGCGGCGTCGCCCCGGGGGCGGGCATCGTGGCGGTGCAGGTGTTCAGCCGCGTGGACGACGAGGACGTGTGCGGCGAGCCGTCCTGCCTGCTGGCCTTCGAGTCGTCGCTGCGGCAGGCCATGGACTGGGTGGCGACGCTCACCCAGCCGGTCGCCGCGGTGAACCTGAGCCTCGGCGGCGAGCTGTCGGAGACGGCGTGCGACACGGGCGAGGACGGCGCGGTCTTCAAGCAGAAGATCGACGCGCTCCTGGCGAAGGGTGTGGCCACCGTGGTGGCCGCGGGCAACGAGTACTTCGAGGGCGCCTCGTACCCGGCCTGCGTGTCCACGGCCGTGGCGGTGGGCGCGAGCGACGACGCCGACGCCATGGCGGACTTCTCCAACCGGGGCGCGCTCGTGGACCTGTTCGCGCCGGGCGTGGACGTCGAGTCGTCGGTGCCCGACAACCAGATGGCGGTGCACAGCGGCACCTCGATGGCCGCGCCGCACGTCGCGGGCGCGCTGGCGCTGATGAAGGCGGCCTCGCCCGACACGCCCATGGCTGAGCTGGTCGAGAAGCTGAAGGCGTCGGGCCGCCCGTACGTCTACCAGGCGAACGGCGCGCAGGTCACGACGCCGCGGCTCGACCTGGCGGCGGCGCTGGCGGGCGCGGCCACGCAGCCGCCGGTCACGCAGACGCCGGTGGTCCCGGAGCCCTGGCCGACGGATGACGCCTCGCCCGACGACCCGTCCGACGGCGGCGCCCCCGCGCCGGGGCCGACCGACGACGGGCGGGACACCGGGGACCCGGACCCGGCGCCGACCTCGACGGCCACGTCGTCGCCCGTGCCGCTGCCGACGGTCACGGTGACGGTGACGGTCACGCCGACCCCGTCGCCGTCCTCCTCGGCGGGGGTGTGCACGCGGGGCACGGCGGGCGGCAGGATGAGCGCCAGGCAGTGGGCGGTGGAGGTCCACCGCAGCAGCGGCACGATCGCCGACGCCACGCTCGTCTGCTACCTGAAGCTGATCCAGAAGGCCAGCAAGGTGTTCCCCGAGACGACGAAGGCGTCGTCGCTGGGCAAGGCCTACCGGGTGCTGAAGAGCTCGGGGACGGCCAAGGCGAAGCTCGACGCGGCGCTGCTCACGGGCTGGCTGAACTGGGCGCACGGCGGCGCGAACGCCACGACGGCGCTGAAGGCGGCGGAGAAGGTGCGGCTGAGCGGCAAGGCGTCGAGCGCCGCGCTCAGGCGCGCCGCCAAGACCCTCACCCGCTGACACGGGCCGCGGGCGGGGGCCGGACGCGGCCCCCGCCTGGCACCGGCAAAGAAGCTCCCACCGTTCCCTCCGGTTGCGGGCGCCTCCCACATCACTCCAGTCCCGGCTGGAGAGGTATGCGGGAAGGACGTCTGACACCCTCGGAGGAACCCGTGAGACCACTGCTGGCCTGCGCCCTGGCCGTGGCCGCGATCTCGGCCACGCTCGCCGCGCCTGCCGCGCTCGGCGCCGACGCCCGCGACACCCCGGGCGCGGGCGACGGCGGCCCGGCCGTGAGCCCCGCTCTCGCGGCGGAGGTGCGGGAGCGCACCCGGGTCAGGTCCATCGTGGAGGTCAGGCCGGGCCACCGCCCGCAGGACGTCGCCGCCGACCTGGAGCAGGGCTCGAAGGGCGCGCGCATCCTGGAGGCGGCGCAGTCGCCGCACTTCTTCGTCGCCGAGCTCGACGGCCGCACGCTGCGCCGGCTGATGAGGGACGACCGGGTCAAGGCCGTCTACGAGGACGAGCTGCGCGCCCCGGCCCTGGACGCGAGCACGAAGATCATCGGATCGGACCGCGCCAACCGCGCCGGTGTCACCGGCGTCGCCACGACGATCGCGGTGCTCGACACCGGCATCGACCGCGACCACCCGTTCTTCCGCGGCAGGATCGTGGACGAGGCCTGCTTCTCCTCCTCGTACGCCGGTGACGGCTCGGTGTCGCTGTGCCCGAACGGGCAGCCCAGCCAGACGGGGCCGGGCGCGGCCGACGCGGAGACCGCGCAGTGCGTGGCCGGCGGCTCCAACGCCTGCTTCCACGGCACGCACGTCGCCGGCATCGCGGCGGGCAGGCTGACGGCGGGGGCGCCGTCCGACGGGGTGGCGCCCGCGGCCGGCATCCTGCCCATCCAGGTGTTCAGCCGGATCGACAGCGGCACGGTCTGCGGCGGCATGGGCGTCTCGGCGCCCTGCTTCCTGAGCTACACCTCCGACCAGAAGCTGGCGCTCGAGTACGTCGCCAAGGTGGCCGCGACGTACCGGGTCGCCGCGGCGAACATGAGTCTGGGCGGCGGGGGCCCGTTCAAGGAGCACTGCGACGGCCAGCCGGGCGCGGCCTCGCTCAAGCCGGACTTCGACGCCCTGCTCGCGCTGGGGGTGGCGCCGGTCGTGGCGGCGGGCAACAGCGGCTTCACCGACGGCGTCTCGGCGCCCGCGTGCATCTCCTCCGCGATCGCGGTGGGGGCGACGGACGACCGCGACCGGCTCGCCTCGTTCACCAACAGGGGCAAGCTGGTGGACGTGTTCGCGCCGGGCGTGGCGATCGACTCGTCGGTGCCCGACGACACGTACCGGGAGCTGAGCGGCACGTCGATGGCGGCGCCGCACGTCGCGGGATCGTTCGCGCTGATGAGGCAGCGGTTCCCGCGGAACACGGTGCTGCAGAGCCTGCGCAGGCTGCAGAGCACGGGCAGGCCGGTCTCCTACCCGTCGGGAGGCGCGACGGTGACGACGCCGCGGATCGACGTGGGCGCCGCCACGGTGGGGGTGGCGGCCGATCCACGCAGGTGAGACGCGAGGCGGGGCGGTCGGGGGTCGCGGCCGGCGGACGCGGGTGACGGTGCGGGGCGGGCGGGCGTGGACCCCGGCTCCACGTCTTGCCAACTTCACCGCATATGTCGAGATCTGTCGCTTAGGGTGGCATCTATGGACGCAGGCAAAGCGATCTTCGAAACCGTTGACAAGCTGCGCCAGCGGCGCACCGCCCCGCTGGTGCTCGAACTCGATCTGACCGAGGGGCTGACCGAGGGCCCGCCCACGGACCCCCTCACCGCCGTGCTGTCCATCCGCAAGCCCCGCCTGTCGGACGTCCTCGGGGGTCTCAGGCGGGCGCGCACCGACTCCAGGGTGAAGGCGCTCGTCGTCAAGATCGGGAGCAACCCGATCGGGCTGGCCATGGTGCAGGAGCTGCGCGAGGCCGTCACCAGGTTCCGCGCCTCCGGCAAGCTGACCGTGGCCTTCGGCGAGACGTTCGGCGAGTTCGCCAGCGGCACCGTCCCGTACTACCTGGCCAGCGCGTTCGAACGGGTCTACCTCCAGCCGAGCGGCGACGTCGGCCTCACCGGCGTGGCGCTGGAGCAGCGCTTCCTCAAGGGCGCGCTGACCAAGCTCGGCGTCGGGGTCGCCATGGGCCAGCGGCACGAGTACAAGACCGCGCCCAACACCTTCACCCACGACCACATGACCGAGCCGCACCGCGAGTCGACCGGCCGCATCCTGGAGTCGGTCGTGGACGAGCTGGTCGCCGGCATCGCCGAGGGCCGCAGGCTCGACCCCGGCAAGGTGCGCGAGCTGATCGACAGGGGGCCTTTCATCGGCGCTGAGGCGCAGGAGGCCGGCCTGGTGGACGGGCTCGCCTACCGCGACGAGGTGTACGACGAGGTCAAGCGGGCCGCGGGCGCCGACGCCCACCTGCAGTACGTCGCCAGGTACGCCAAGGCCGCGAACCTGCGCAGGCTGCCGCAGCCCACGGCGCCCGGCATCGCGCTGGTCCACGGCATCGGCCAGATCAGGACCGGCCGCAGCGGCCGCAGCCCGCTCGGGGGCGGCGGCGCGATGGGCTCGGACACGGTGAGCGCCGCCCTGCGTGCCGCCCGGCGCGACGATCACGTCAAGGCCGTGGTGTTCCGCGTGGACAGCCCCGGCGGCTCGTACGTGGCGTCCGACACGATCTGGCGGGAGGTCGTGCTGACCCGCAAGGTGAAGCCGGTCATCGTGTCGATGGGCGACGTGGCGGCCTCGGGCGGCTACTTCGTCTCGATGGCGGCGGACCGCATCTTCGCCCAGCCCGGCACGCTCACCGGTTCGATCGGCGTGTTCGGCGGCAAGCCGGTCCTCGCCGAGCTGCTGGAGCGCATCGGCGTGACGTCGGAGCTGATGGCCGAGGGCGTCAACGCGGGCATGTTCTCCACCTCGCGCGAGTTCTCGCCCGAGCAGTGGCAGCGGATGAACGCCTGGCTGGACCGCATCTACGACGACTTCGTGGGCAAGGTCGCGCAGGGCCGCGGCCTCGACCGGGACCGGGCGCACGAGCTGGCCAAGGGCCGCGTCTGGACGGGCGCGGACGCCCGCGAACGCGGCCTGGTGGACGAACTGGGCGGGCTGGAGGACGCGCTGGCCGCGGCGCGGAAGCGCGCCGGCCTCGCCGAGGACGCGCCGGTGCGCCACTTCCCGAAGACCCACCCGCTGGAGCGCCTGCGGGGCCCCGAGTCGAGCGAGGACAAGACCGCGGCGCTGGCGCGGGTGCGGCTCGACGCGTGGGGGCCGCTGGCGCGGCTCTCGGCCGAGCTGGGCCTGCCCGCGGCGGGTCCGCTGTCGACGCCCTGGCTCACGATCCGCTGACGCCGGGACCGCCCCTGCCCGCGGCGGGGGCGGGTCAGCCGACGCTGCGGTAGCGGGCGCGCAGCCGCACCAGGGGCTGGAGCGACGACTCGACGTACGGGACGCCGAGGACGCGGGCGACGAACAGGATGTGGTCGCCCGCGGGCACCGCCTGCGCGGTCTCGACCTCCAGCGCGGCCACGCCGCCCTCGACGACCAGGGCCTGCGAGTGCTCGCCCCGGTGGTGGGGCGTGCCCGCGAGCAGCAGGCGGGCGCTGGGGCGTCCCTTCGCGGCGAAGCGGCTGGCCACGGCCGCCTGCCCGGACGACAGCAGGGAGGCCGCCCACCGCTCCTGCCGCTGGAGCACCTCGGTGAGGTAGCCGGCGCCGGCCAGGCTCACCAGCACCAGCGGAGGGTCCATCGACACGGACATGAGCGCGGAGACGGTGGCGCCGACGTCGTCGCGGCCGTCGCGTACGGTGACGACGGCCACGCCGGAGGCGAGCTGGGCCATCGCCTCCCTGAACTCCCCCGTGAACGCGCTCACCGGCGCCACCCGGTGTGCGGGGGCGCCGGTCGGGCGGGTCAGCCGAGGCCGTTCGCGGTCAGCCATTCCTTGGCCACCGTAGCGGGCTCGTCCTTGTTGACCGAGATCTTCTGCATCATGTCCAGCAGCGACTGGGTGGTCAGCTTGGCCGAGACGGCGTTCAGCGTGGTCCTGACCGTGTCGTCCGCCGCGCTCTTGAAGACGAGCGGGGTGACGTTCTGCGCGGCGAAGACGTGCTTCGGGTCCTCCAGCGGCACCAGGCCGTTGGCCGTCATCTTCGGGTCGGTGCTGAAGACGTTGCCGACCTGGATGCTGCCGTCCTTGAGCGCGTCGGCCGTGGCCGGGCCCTTCGGCTCCCACTGCTTGAACTCGATGCCGTACACGTCCTTGAAGCGCTTCTCCCAGCGCTTCTTGAACTCCGGCGGGCCGCCGACGACGAGGTCCTTCGAGACCTTGGCGAGGTCCTCCATGGAGGTCAGCGACAGCTTCTGCTGCGTCGCCTTGGTGACCGAGAGGGTGTCCTTGTCCTCGGCGGGGGACGAGTCGAGCACCTCCAGCTCGGGCGGCAGCTTCTCCTTCAGCGCCGCGTCGACCTCGTCGGTGGTGCTCGCCGTGTTCTGCAGGTCGACGAAGCCGAGCAGGTTGCCGTTGTACTCGGGCACGACGGTCAGGCCGCCGCTCTTGACCTGGTCGTAGACGACCTCGCGGGTGCCGATGCGGGGCTTCTCCTCGACCTGCACGCCCTTGGCCTCCAGGGCCTGGGCGTAGATCGAGGCGAGCAGGACGCTCTCGTCGAAGTCGAAGGACCCGATGACGGCCTTTCCTGCCCCTGAGGCGGTGGCCGAGCCGCTGGGGGCGGCGCTGCCGGAGGTGAGGGGGTTGGCGCCGGTGCCGCCCCCGCCGCCGCAGGCGGCCAGCGCGAGCATCGCGGACACCAGTACGGCCGCGCCGCCGAACATGCGTCTCATCGTGAGTTTTCCTTCCTAGCGGGAGGCTGTCGAACTTTCAGTCGCCGGCTCACGCCGGGAGACACGGTCACCCTCTGGACGAGCGTGAACGCCGCCTGCACCACGAGAGCGAAAGCCACAATCAGTACAGAACCCCCGACAACGCTGGAGTAATCCTTGGTCGCGAAGCCGTCGATCACGTAGCGGCCGAGCCCGCCCAGCCCCGTGTACGCCGCCACCGTCGTGGTGGCCACGACCTGGATGGCCGAGAGCCTGAGCCCGAGCAGGATCAGCGGCAGCGCCACCGGCACCAGCACCTGGCCGAGCACCTGCCCGCCGCGCAGGCCCATCCCGTACGCCGCGTCGCGCAGCTCGGGCTCGACGCCCCTGATGCCCTCGTAGGTGTTGACCAGGATGGGCGGCACGGCCAGCAGCACCAGCGGGATGATCACCGGCCAGATCGAGGACGTGCCGAGCAGCAGCACGAACAGCACCAGCACGCCGAGCGTGGGCAGGGCCCTGGCCAGGTTCGCCGCGACGACCACGACGAGCTGGCCCCTGCCGGTGTGCCCGATGGCGAGCCCGACGGGCACCGCGACGAGCACGGCCAGCGCGAGCGCCAGCGCCGAGAACTCCAGGTGCTCGGTCAGCCGGGCCGGGATGCCGCCGGGCCCCGACCAGTTCGCCGGGTCGCCGAAGAACTCCCCCAGCCAGCCGAGGAACGACGTCAGCCAGCTCACGCGGGCCTCCTCGCCCGCACCCACGGCGTGAGCAGCCGCTGCGCGAGGACCAGGACGCCGTCCGCCACCAGGGCCAGCGCCACGACGAGCACGATCCCGACGATCACGGGCGGGGTGAACGGGTTCTGGTAGGCCCGGGTGAACAGCCCGCCCAGGCCGCCCTGCCCGATGAGGGCGCCGACGCTGACCAGGCTGATGCTCGACACGGCGACCACCCGCAGCCCCGACAGCACGACGGGGACGGCGATCGGCAGCTCCACGGTCAGCAGCCGCCGCGCGGGGGTGAAGCCCATCGCCACGGCGGCCTGGCGGACGTGGTCGGGCACCGAGGCCAGGCCGTCCACGACGGCCGGGATCAGCACCGCCATGCCGTAGAAGGTCAGCGGGATGATGACGGTGGTCTGCGACAGGCCGGTGACCGAGATCAGCAGCATGAACACCGGCAGCGACGGCAGCGCGTAGATCACGTTCATCAGGCCGGACGTCGGCTGGTACAGCCGGCGCCACCGGGCACAGGCCAGGCCCAGCGGCAGCGCGGCCAGCAGCGAGAACAGCACGGGCGTCAGCGACATGACCAGGTGGTCGAGCAAGAGGTTCCTGATGCTGTCGGCCCGGCCGGTGTCCCAGTTGCGCGCGATCCACTCCCAGAGGGTGGGGGGTCCGCTACCCATCGGCGGCCTCCGCCAGCGCCCGGTCGAGCGCGTCCCTGGTGGCGACGCCCACCACCTTGCCGTCGCCGTCCACGGCCACGGCGCAGCCCGACGGCGACAGCAGCGCGGCGTCGAGGGCCGAGCGCAGGGAGTCGCGGCCGAGGACGAACGTCCCGTACCGCTCCAGGCGTTCAGGCTCGTCGCGGGGGACCCAGCCGGCGGGCCGGCCCTCGGGGGTCAGCGCCAGGTGCCACGGCTCGCCGTCGGGGCCGCTCGCGCCCGGCGCCACGGCCAGGTCCGTCCGCAGCTCCAGTCCGGAGGTGGGGACGAACTGGAGGCGGCGGATGCCCCTGTCGTGCCCGAGGAACTCCCTGACGAAGTCGTCGGCGGGCCGCGACAGCAGCGTCTTGGGGTCGGCGAGCTGGGCCAGCGTGCCGCCCACCCGCAGCACCGCCACCCGGTCGCCGAGCTTGATCGCCTCGTCGATGTCGTGGGTGACGAAGACGATGGTCTTGTTGAGCTCCGCCTGCAGGCGGAGCAGCTCGTCCTGGAGGCTGGTGCGCACGATCGGGTCGACGGCGCTGAACGGCTCGTCCATCAGCAGCACCGGCGGGTCGGCGGCCAGCGCCCTGGCCACGCCCACGCGCTGCTGCTGGCCGCCGGAGAGCTGGAACGGGTAGCGGCCGGCGAGCGACGGGTCGAGCCCGACGCGTTCGAGCAGCTCCATCGCCCGGTCCCTGGCCTTCCTGCGGTCCCAGCCGAGCAGGTAGGGGACGGTGGCGACGTTGTCGACGATCTTGCGGTGGGGGAACAGCCCGGCCTGCTGGATGACGTACCCGATGCCGCGCCGCAGGGTCGGCGGGTCGATGCCCTCGACGGGCACGCCGTCGAGGAGGATCCGGCCCTCACTGGCGTCGATCATGCGGTTGATCATCCGGAGTGACGTCGTCTTCCCGCAGCCCGAGGGGCCGACCAGCACGGTGATCTCGCCGGTGGGCGCCTCCAGGCTGAGGCGGTCCACGGCGACGGTGCCGTCCGGATAGCGTTTGGTGACTTCGTCGAATGTGATCACGCGCGACCTTCCGCTCGTGGGCGAGGCCGCGGCCCCCGATGCCACGACCGCCGCATGATCTCCTGATCGCCCAGACTACGGCGGATGTTTCGGATATGTCCCCCCGCCCCGTCCTTAAGCGCTTCACTGAGCTGGGCGATTTCCGCGAAAATCCGGAGCAGAGGGTGCGCTGAAGCGGGCGGACTTGGCATGATTACCTCCACAATCTTCCGACGCCGTCCCTCACCGTCAGCGTCCGCACGTCCACCCAGAGGAACCGGCCCCGTGTCCCACCCGCTGACCGGTCAGCGCCCGCGCGGCGAGCTCGTCGCGCGGCTCTACGACCGTCACGCCGCCGGGCTGTTCGCGTACTGCGCGGACCAGCTCGGCGATCTCGGCTCCGCCGCCGACGTCCTGGTGTCCGTCCTCACCGGCGTCCCCGACACCGAACCGCCCCGCGCCGCGCTCTACGCCTTCGCCCGCCGCCAGATCCGCCTGCGCGACGTCGTCTACGCGCCGCCCGTCGTCGATCCGCTCGTCGATCCCGCGTCCGCGCTGGTCGAGCGGAGCCTGCGGGAGCTGCGGCCGCACCAGCGCGAGGTGCTCGTGCTGTGCGCCGTGTGCGGGCTGAGCGGAGCCGAGCTGGCCGTCGCGCTCGACGTCGCCCCCGACACCGCCGAGGAGCTGCTGGCCGCCGCCGCCCAGCGGTTCAGGCAGGCGCTGGGCGGCGCGCTCGCCTCCACCGGCATCCGAGTGCCGAAACCGGTCGCCGACGTGTACGGCGCCATCGGCGTGGCGCCGCTGCGCGACGTGCTCGGCCGCCTGCCGTGGCCCCTGCCGCCCGCCGCGCTGCGCGTCCAGTTCGCCGGGTCGCGCCCGGCCGAGCCCGCGCCCCTGTTCGTCAGGCCACGCTGGCCCGTGCCGCCCGCCTGGCCGCTGCCGCTGGCCCGGACCGACCCGGCCACCAGCACCGGCGTCTTCCCCGCCGACCTGCTCACGCCGCGCCCGCCCGGGCACGTCGCCGACCACGAGGCCACCACCGCGCCCATGCCGAGGCTGCGCGACCCGCTCGCCGACCTCGACCGGGCCCGCCCCCTGCCGGACGGCGACCCCGGCAGCTTCCGCCCCCTGCCGGACGGCGGCCTGGGCGCCTTCCGCCCCCTGCCGGACGACGGCCCGGGCACCTTCCGCCCCCTCAGCCCGGAGCCCTTCCGCCCGTTCACCAGCGGAGGCCCCGTCCAGGCGCCCGCGCCCGACACCCCGCAACCACCGGAGCCCGGCGACCTCCAGCCGCCCGCGTCCGGCGGGTTCCAGGCGTTCAGGCCGGCAGGCAGGTCCGACAGCGGGCCCGCCACCGGTGACGTCCTTCCCCCTGCGCGGCCCTTCCTCCTGTCGGCGCCCGTCCCCGCGGACGTGCTCGACGACGAGCCGATCACGCTGGAACTGCCCGCCATCCGCGACGTCCCGGGCTCCGCGGAGACGGCGTCCCGCCACCCGGCGCCGCTGTTCACGCCCAGGCCCGCCACGCCGCCACGCCAGGACGAGCCGGTCTACCGGCTGCCGCTCCCGGCCGAGGCGCGGGAGGCCGTCCAGGGGGCCGCGGTGACCGGGACGCCGGAAGGCGCGACCCCGGACACCGCCAAGACCCCGGACACCGCCGAGCCCGCGGAAACCACCGAGGCCGCGGCACCATCGAGAAAGCCGTCCGCGAAGCCGTCCGGGAAGCCGTCCGCTAGGGCGCGCAAGCGGGCGGCGGCCAGGCGGCGGGAGCGGCACCACGACTGGGCCTGGGAGCTCATCGGGTTCCTCATCTGCGTGGCCATCGCGATGATCGTGTTCTTCTCGGTGCCGATGATGGTCCACCCCTGAGCCCCTACATGGTGTTGATGATCAGTCCGATGTGGGTGAAGTAGTTCAGCGCGCCGAACAGCGTGAACGCCACGCCCGCGACGCCCCAGCAGACGCCCGTCACGACGGCGAGGGGGCCGCTCCCCGCCGCCTTGACGCGGGCGCGCAGCACGAAAGGGAGCAGCACCGCCCCCACGCCGACGAGCACGTACAGGCCCGAGATGAAGGACGCCTCCAGCAGCGGCCAGCGGGCGAACGCGCCGCTGATGGGCTCCTGGGGCGGCGCGGCGAACAGCGCGTACGTCCACCCGGCCGCCGCGATGCCGAAGCAGGCCAGCCCCATGGCGAGGACGAACACCGAGATCGGCGCCATCGTCCTCGCCACGAACCTGCCCCGGTCGGGCGTGACCGTGGTGATGCCCCACCGCTTCCACAGGTAGAGGGCGGCGGCCAGCAGCAGCGTGCCGAACGCGAGCGACGGCTCGCCGAAGACGATGTTGTCGAAGGGGAAGCCCTGGCCGGCGAGCGGCCAGGTGAGCGTCATGTGCAGCCCGGTGGCGGCGAGCAGGGCGCCGAGCGCGCCGAACGCGAGCGCCCAGCCGTCCACGTGCTCCAGGGGGTCGCCGCGCAGCACGCGGCGGCCGAAGGCGACCACCAGCAGGAGCCCCACGCCGGCCGCGACCGACATGATCGTGTTGTAGGTGGGCATCCGGGTCCAGTCGATCTTCAACTCCGGCTGGGCCAAGATCCCCCAATATCCACCCATAGTGGGGTGATTACCCTGGGTCGTCGAGCGCGAACATGGCGCGCACACTCACCCCGCCGACAGGACCAGCCCGCTCGTCGGCACCCCCGTGCCCGCCGTCACCAGCACGTTCGCCACTCCCCCCACCTGGTTCGCCGACGTCCCCCTGATCTGGCGCACCGCCTCCGCGATGCCGTTCATCCCGTGGATGTACGCCTCCCCGAGCTGCCCCCCGTGCGGATTGACCGGCAGCCTGCCGCCCAGCTCGATGCCGCCGTCCCTGACGAGGTCCGGCGCCTCCCCGCGCCCGCAGAACCCGAGCTCCTCCAGCTGCACCAGGACGAAGGGCGTGAAGTGGTCGTACAGGATGGCCGTCTGGACGTCGCCGGGCGACAGGCCCGACGCCTCCCACAGCCGCCTGCCCACCACCCCCATCTCCGGCAGCCCCGTCAGGTCGTCGCGGTAGTAGCTCGTCATCATCATCTGGCCCGCCGCCGACCCCTGCGCCGCCGCCGTGATCAGCGCCGGGGACCTGCGCAGGTCCCGCGCCCGCTCGGCCGACGTCACCACCAGCGCCACCGCGCCGTCGCTCTCCTGGCAGCAGTCGAGCAGGCGCAGCGGCTCCGCGATCCAGCGCGACGCCTGGTGCTCCTCCAGCGTGATGGGCCGCCCGTGGAACCACGCCGCCGGGTTCGTCGCGGCGTGCCTGCGCATGGCCACCGCCACCCGGCCGAAGTCCTCCGACGACGCCCCGTGGACGTGCAGGTAGCGGCGGGCGAACATGGCCACCCAGGCGGCGGGCGTCGCCAGCCCGTACGGGACGTGCCAGCTCATCTCCAGCCCCTGCGACGTCGGCTGGCCGCCCAGCCCCGCGTCCGGCCTGCCGAACCTGCGCCCCGACCGCTCGTTGAACGCCCGGTAGCACACCACCGTCCGCGCCATGCCGGTCGCCACCGCCATCGCCGCGTGCGCCACCGTCCCGCAGGCCGCCCCGCCCCCGTACTCGACGCGGGAGAAGAAGCTCAGGTCGCCCGCGCCGATCTCCCTGGCGACGGCGATCTCCTGGTTGGCGTCCTGCGTGAACGTGACCAGGCCGTCCACGTCGGCGGGCGACAGGCCGGCGTCGTCGAGCGCGGCCAGCACCGCCTCGGCGGCGAGCCGCAGCTCCGACCGGCCCGACTCCTTGCTGAACTCGGTGGCGCCGATCCCGGCGATCGCCGCCCGCCCCGACAGCCCGCCGCTCACCGCCCCTCCTCCCCTCGCCGGGGGAGGGACAGCGTGACCGTGCCCGTCGCGTGGTCGCCCAGGCTCACCCGGCCGCGTACCTCCACGGTGATCTCGCCCGCGTCCCGGGCGGCGACGGCGCCGGCGAAGGTCAGCCGATCCCCCGCGTACGCGGGGACGCCCAGCCTGACGTCGATGCCCCTGATCACCGCCCCCGGCCCGGCCCAGTCCGTGACGTACCGCTCCACCAGGCCCATGGTCGTCAGGATGTTGAGGAAGACGTCCTTCGAGCCCTGGGCGCGGGCCAGCGCGGGATCGTGGTGCACCGGGGTGAAGTCCATCGTGGCCAGCGCCGTGGAGATCACCACGGTGGGGGTGAGGTCGATCGACAGGGCGGGCAGCTCGGCCCCCACCTCGGCCTCGTCGCGGGCGGGCTCGCCGGCGGTCGTCATCGTCGCTCCTTCGGCTTCCACAGGGGCAGGGTCAGCTCGTCGTCCATCCGGCGGAAGGTCACCCGCACCGGCATGCCCACCGTCACGTCGCCCGGCGGGCAGTCCACGACGCCGCCGACGATCCTGACGCCCTCCGGCAGCTCCACGAGGGCCACCGCGAACGGCGGGCGGAGACCCGGCACCGGCGGGTGATGGTGGACGACGTAGCTGTGGACGACGCCCTCGCCCGACGCCACCGCGTACGAGCGGTTGCCCGAGCGGCAGCGCGGGCACATGGGGCCGGGCGGGTGGCGCAGTTCGCCGCAGTCGCCGCAGCTCTGGACGCGCAGCTCGCCGCGCCGCACGCCCTCCCAGAAGAACGCGGTGTCGGGGCTGACCGCCGGCCGCAACGGGTACGGCTCCACGGTCTGGGGCTGCTCCTGGTTCCTCGGGGGGCGGAACTTGAGCACGCGGAACATCATCTCGGCCACCGCCTCGCCGGTCTCGGCGTACCAGGTGACGTCCCAGGTGGCGAAGTACCCCTCGCCGAGCGCCGTGCGCTTGGGGCCCGCGAGCGACGTGAACCTCGTGGCGGGCGTCAGCCGCTCCCCGACCCTGGCGTAGCGGTGGTAGGTCTGGCGGCAGTTCGTCGCCACCACGCCCGTGTACCCGCCGGCGTCGAGGGCGGCGAGCACGTCGTCCACCGGCGAGGGGTCACCGGCCCGCCTTCGCACGCCCGGCATCGTCCAGACCTGCGCCATCGCGGGCGGCGCGAGGCCCTCGTCCAGGTAGACGGGGTTCTCGTCGCCCATCGCGTCGAGCCAGTGCCTGATCATGGGTGCGTTGACCGGGTCGGCCGCGGGCGTCCCCCGGATCTCCCCCAGCGCCGCCTGCTTGGCGGCCAGCTCGCGCAGCTCCCGCTCGCCGGGCAGCCCGCCCTCCCGGGGCTCCCCGGCGGTCATCGGGGCGGCCTCGGCAGGCCGAGCCCGAGCATGGCGATCAGCTCGCGCTGCACCTCGTTGACGCCGCCGCCGAACGTCAGCACCACCGCGCCCTTCACGGCGTGGTCCATGCGCTCCATCAGCTCGGCCGTCTCCGGGTCGGACGGGTCGCCGTACCTGGACAGGACCGAGCAGACCAGCCGCCCGGTCTCCTGCATCCGCTCCGAGCCGTAGATCTTGGTCGCGGACGCGTCGGGGGCGCCCAGCCAGCCGAGGTCCATGTTCGCGGCGACCTGCCAGTTGAGCAGCTCGTTCGTACGGAACGCGGCCCGCACCGCCCCCAGCGCCCTGCGGACGTCCGGATGCCCCGCCAGCCCCGCGCGCCGCGCCCAGGCGAGGAAGCGGTCGTAGGTCTGGCCGAGGTTCCCGGCCGGGCCGAGCGTGACGCGCTCGTGGTTGAGCTGGTTGACGATGAGGTCCCAGCCCTTGTCCACCTCCCCCACCACCATGTCCGCCGGCACCCTGACGTCGCTGTAGTAGGTGGCGTTGGTGTGGTGCCTGCCGTCCATCGTGACGATCGGCGTCCAGGAGAACCCGGGATCAGCGGTGGAGACGATCATCATGGTGATGCCCTTGTGCCGTTTCGCCTCCGGGTTCGTCCGGGCGGCCAGCCAGATGTACTGCGCGTGGTGCGCGCCGCTGGTGAAGATCTTCTGGCCGTTCACCACGTAGTGGTCGCCGTCCAGCACGGCCGTGGTGCGCAGCGCCGCGAGGTCCGTGCCCGCCTCCGGCTCGCTGTAGCCGATCGCGAAGTGGCACTCCCCGGCCAGGATGCGCGGGAGGAAGAAGTCCTTCTGCTCCTGCGTGCCGTACTGCATGAGGGTGGGGCCGACGGTCTGCACGGTGATGATCGGGTACGGCACCCCGGCCCGCGCGATCTCGTTGGCGAAGATCTGCTGCTCCAGCGGGCCGTGGCCGCCTCCGCCGTACTCCTCGGGCCAGCCGAGCCCGAGCTTGCCGTCGCGGCCGAGCCGCCTGCAGTGCTCCATGTACGCCTCGCCGAACGGATCGTCGGCGATCTTCCTGCGGTCCTCGTCGGTGAGGCAGGCGCGGAAGTACTCGCGCAGCTCGTCCCGGAGCCTGCGCTGGGCCGGGGTCAGGTCGATCAGCATCAGACGAGCGCTCCGATCAGGTCGAGCTGGGCGTCGGCGCCGCCGAGCAGGTGAGACAGGTGCTTGGCCTGGGCGAAGTGGCGGTGCAGCGGGTACGTCACGTCGAGCCCGAGGCCGCCGTGCAGGTGCTGGCAGGTGTGGACGGCCTCCCACGCCCGGCAGGCGTGGTACGCGGCCAGCGCGAGGTCCTCCTCGGCCGGCAGCCCCTCGCCCAGCCGCCAGGCCGCCGACCACAGGGCGACGTCGAGCGCCCGCCCGGCGATGTAGACGTCGGCGATCTGCATGGTCACGGCCTGGAACTCGGCCAGGGCGCGGCCGAACTGCCTGCGCGTCCTGACGTGGTCGGTGGTGAGCTTGAGCGCGCCGGCGAGGACGCCCGCGGCCTGGGCGGCGACGGCCGCCGTGTAGACCTGCCGGGCGGCGGTGACCGCCTCGGGGCCCGCGACGCGTTCGGCGGGGAAGGCGTCCAGCGTCAGCGTGGCGAGGGGTTCCCCGGTGGAGGCGTGCTCACGCGCCATGGGCGGCTCCCGCACCAGGAACAGCCCCGCGTCGGCGCTGACCAGCGCGGCCACGCCACGCGGCGGGGACGCGGACGCCTCACCACCGGGAAGGGGCACGGACGTCACGCGACCGGCCTCCCGTCCGCCACCGGGAAGGGGCACGGACGTCACGCGACCGGCGTCCCGCCCGCCGCCGGGAAGGGGCACGGACGTCTTGCGGCCGGTCAGGAGCCAGCCGTCGCCCGACGGCGTCGCGGTCGTCAGGGGCGGGTCGGCGAGGTCGCGGCCGGGCTCGCGCAGCGCGAGCGTGACCGGCCCGTCCACGGCGGCCTGCTCCGGCGTGCCGTGCCTGGCCAGCACCAGCGTGCCCGCGAGCACCGGCAGCGCGGGCACCGCCGCGGCCCGCGCCCCGACCTCCCGCAGCACGACGGCCAGCTCCACTGGCCCCAGCCCCGCGCCGCCCGCCTCCTCCGGTACGCACACGCCGAGCAGCCCCGCCCGGCGCAGCGCGTCCTCGGCGTCGTCGCCCCCCGCCGTCCTGTCCAGGATCTCGGCGGCGAGTTTCCGCAGGTCCTGCTGGGTCTCGTCCAGGTTGAAGTCCATCAGTCCTCCAGGAGGTGTCGCCTGCCGTGCCGCTCGAAGCCGTCCTCGATGGCCATGACGTCCGTGGCGGTCAGGGGGCGCAGCCCGGCGGGCGTGCGCCACCACACCGGGTCGGAGGTGCGCCACGCCTCCCTGGCGAGGACCCTCTTCACGACCTTGTGGGACGGCGTCGTGGGCAGCCGCCCGGCCACGCGGACGTAGCGCGGCAGCGCCTTGGGGCCCAGGTCGCCGCGCGAGGCGAGGAAGGCGGCGTACGCGCCGGGGTCGAAGGGGCGGTCGAGCACGAGCGCCGCCATGACCTGGTCTCCGGCCGCCTCGTCCGGCACCGGGTACACCGCCGCCTCGACGACGCCGGGGAACTCGCGCAGCGCGGCCTCGATCGGGGCGACGGCCAGGTTCTCGCCGTCCACGCGCAGCCGCTCGGTGCCGCGCCCGGCGAAGTAGACGTGGCCGCCGGCGTCGGCGTACGCCAGGTCGCCCGACCAGAACGCGCCGTCCCTGACCCGTTCGGCCTCCGCCTCGGGGTCGTTGTAGTAGCCGTCGAACAGGCCGAGCCCGGCGGTGTTCACCAGCTCGCCGACCGCCTCGTCGGGGTTGAGCAGGCGGCCGTGCTCGATCCTGGCGGGCGGGCAGCGGCGCCCGGTGGCCGGGTCGAGGATCAGGACGCCCGGGGGGAGCCTGCCGAGCGACCCGGGCGGGCCCGAAGGGTCGGGGTCGAGCGAGACGGCCGTCTCGGTGGAGCCGAAGGCGTCGATCACCCGGCAGCCGAAGCGCTCCCCGAACCTCCTGGTCGCCACCGCGCCGCCCTCGTTGCCGAAGGCGACACGCAGCGGGTTGTCGGCGTCGTCGGGGCGCTCAGGCGTGGCCAGCACGTACGACAGGGCCTTGCCGACGTAGTGGAGGTACGTGCAGCCGTGCTCCCTGACGTCGGGCAGCAGCCGGGAGGCCGAGAACCTCCTGCGCAGCACCAGCGTCGCGCCCGACGCGACGGCCGGGGCGTACGCGGCCATGAGGGCGCCCGAGTGGAACAGGGGCATCGCGCAGTAGACGGCGTCGGCGGGGGTGAGCAGGCGTCCGAGCGTCAGGCCGGGGACCGCGAGCTTGCGCTGCGTCACGCGCACGGCCCTGGGCCGCCCGGACGTACCGGACGTGAAGATCAGCATCACCAGCCCACCAGGCTCAGCCGTCGCCGGCGGCTCCAGGGGCGGGGCCGTCGCCTGGGCCGCGAGTTCCGCCAGCGGCAGCGAGCGGACGCCCAGCGCCTCGGCCACGGCGCGGGCCCGCCCCTCGTACGGCCCGTCCCCCAGCAGGAGCGCGACGTCCGTGGCGGCGGCGTCTCTGATCAGCTCGTCCGGCGCCCTGGTGGGGTTGAGCGCGACGACGACGTGCCCGGTCAGAGCGGCGGCCCCGATGAGAACCAGCAGCTCGGGAACGTTCTCGGCGAGCACCCCGACGTGCAGCGCGCCGCCGGGCGCGGACGGCGGGCCCGCCGGCGCCGGGCGGAGGTCTGGTTCCTCGGCGAGGGCGTCCAGGGCCGCGGCCGTCGAGCGGCAGGCGGCGACGTGTTCGCGCCACGACCGGGTCCCGCCCTCGAAGCGCAGGCCCGGACGGTCGTCCTCGGCCCGCGCGAGGAGCAGGGCGGCCAGCGTCTCCGCCGTCATCCCACCTCCACCAAGCGCTCGCTCAACAGAATGGCAAAGTAGAACAGATTCTAAGTTCTGTCCATAGGAATCCCCCGTCGAACGCGGGGGATAAATCCCGGTAACGCCTTGGACATGCGCCAATGAGGCAGGCTTTGTGACTCGCGAGTAACAAGTCGCGCCGCGACGAAATCAGATAACGTGTTCTCATGCGCACCCCGCACGCGGCCACCGCCGTGCCCTCCAGCGACACGGAGGCGCCCATGGAGAGCCACCCCCCGGCTGGCGGGAGCAGCGTCCGCACACGCAGCCAGCACCAGCGCCGCAAGCGCATCGTCCAGGCCGCCGCCGCCCTCGCCTCGCGCGGCGGCGTCGAGGCCATGCAGATGCGCACGGTCGCCGAGCGCGCGGGCGTCGCGCTCGGAACGCTCTACCGCTACTTCCCGTCCAAGATGGACCTCGTCGTGGCCGTGGTCGGCGAGGAGATCGATCTCCTGGAGAGCAGCATCGAGCGCAGGCCGCCCGGCGCGGCCACGCCCTCGGGGCGCGCGGTCGACGTCCTCATGCGCGCCACGCGCGGGCTCATGCGCGAGCCCGAGCTGGCCGACGCGCTCATCAGGTCGCTGATCCTGGCCGAGGTCGAGACCCCGTTCGGCGACCGCATGACGGGCCTGCTGCTGCGGGTCGCCGCCGACGGGCTCGCCTTCGACGAGGCCACCGAGGAGCAGCTCGCGCTCGCGGGCTCGCTGTCCAGCGTGTGGGTGCAGGAGCTGCTGGAGATGCTGCGGGGGCGGCGCACGTACGAGCAGGTGCAGCGGCGCATCGAGATCGCCTCCGACCGCCTGCTGCGCGACATCCGCTGACACCGCCTCCTCACCCGCGCCGGGGTGCGGGTGGGGTGGTTTTGTCGGTGGGGGTCGGTATACAGGTGGGATGAGCGAGAAGCCGACGAGCGAGGAGTTCCTGCGGCTCGCCGACCCCATGCGGCGCGAGTTGCTCGCCCACTGCTACCGCATGCTCGGCTCGGTCCACGACGCCGAAGACCTCGTGCAGGAGACGTACCTGCGGGCCTGGCGCGGCTACGACGGCTTCGAGGGCCGCTCGTCGCTGCGCACCTGGCTCTACCGCATCGCCACCACGGCGTGCCTGACCGCGCTCGACGGCCGGGCCAGACGGCCGCTGCCGAGCGGGCTGGGCGCGCCCGGCCACGAGGGCGCCGCGCCGCTGTCCCGCGACGACGAGGTGCCGTGGCTGGAGCCGGTCCCCGACCACCTGGCGGGGGTCGCCGGGGGCGATCCCGCGACCGTCGTCACCACCCGCGAGAGCGTCAGGCTGGCACTGGTCGCCGCGCTGCAGCACCTGCCGCCGCGGCAGCGGGCCGTGCTGATCCTGCGCGACGTGCTGCGGTGGCGGGCCGCCGAGGTGGCCGAGGCGCTGGGCACCTCCACCACGGCGGTCAACAGCGTGCTGCAGCGGGCCCGCGCCCAGCTGGCGGCGGTGGAGCCGAGCCTCGACGACCCGGTCGCGCCGCTGTCGCCCGGCCAGCGCGAGCTGCTCGACCGCTACGCCGACGCGTTCGAGCGCTACGACGTCGACGAGATCGTGCGGCTGTTCACCGACGACGCGGTGTGGGAGATGCCGCCGTTCACCGGCTGGTACCAGGGTCCGGCGAACATCGTGCGGCTCATCTCCACCCACTGCCCGGCGGGTGCGCCCGGCGATCTGCGGCTGGTCCCGGTCTCGGCGAACGGGCAGCCGGCGTTCGCCATGTACCTCCGCGACGGGGCGGTGCACCGCCGGTTCTCGCTGCTGGTGCTGAGGCTGGCGGGCGAGCGGGTGCGGCATGTGGTGATGTTCCTCGACCTGCGGCTGTTCGACCTGTTCGAGCTGCCGGAGCTGCTGGAGGCTTCCGCCGTAAAGTAGAACCGGTTACAGTCGCCCCCAGAGCATCCTTCTGGAGGCGACGTGGGCACACCGGTGATCGTCGAGGCCGTCCGCACCCCCATCGGCAAGCGGGCCGGCCACCTGTCCGGCCTGAAGCCGCAGCAGGTCCTCGCCACGGCGCTGAACGGGCTGGTCGAGCGGTCGGGCGTCGATCCGGGCGCGATCGGGCAGGTGTTCGCCGGGTGCGTCACGCAGGCGGGCGAGCAGGGCGGTCATGTCGGGCGGCACGCCTGGCTGTACGCGGGGCTGCCGTACCGCACGGGGGTCACCACCATCGACGCGCAGTGCGGCTCCTCCCAGCAGGCGGTGCACCTGGCGGCGGCGATGATCAGGGCGGGCGTGATCGACGTGGGCGTCGGCTGCGGCGTCGAGATGATGAGCCGCGCGCCGCTCGGCAGCAACGTGCTGCCCGCCGACCCCAGGCCCGACGACTGGGCCATCGACCTGCCCGACCAGTTCACCGCCGCCGAGCGCATCGCGGCGCGGCGCGGGCTCACCAGGGAGCGGCTCGACTGGTTCGGCGCGCGGTCGCAGCGGCTCGCGGCGCGGGCGTGGGCCGAGGGCCGGTTCGACAGGGAGATCGTCCCGGTCGGCGAGGTACGCACCGACCAGGGGCTGCGCGAGACCACGGCCGAAGGGCTCGCCGCGCTCAAACCGGTGGTCGAGGGCGGCCTGCACACGGCGGGCACGTCGTCGCAGATCTCCGACGGCGCCGCGGCCGTGCTCGTGGCGGGCGAGGAGACGGCCCGCGCGCTCGGCCTGCGCCCCCGCGCGCGGATCCTCGCGCAGGCGCTCGTCGGCTCCGAACCGTACTACCACCTGGACGGGCCGGTGGACGCGACGGCGAAGGTCCTCGCGGCGGCCGGCATGACGATCGGCGACATCGACCTGTTCGAGGTGAACGAGGCATTCGCGTCGGTCGTGCTGTCGTGGGCGAGCGTCCACGGGCCCGACATGGACCGGGTGAACGTCAACGGCGGCGCCATCGCGCTCGGCCACCCGGTGGGCGCGACGGGCGCACGGCTCCTCACGACGGCCCTGCACGAGCTCGAACGCTCCGGCGGGACGACCGCCCTCGTGACGATGTGCGCGGGCGGGGCGCTCGCCACGGCGACGATCCTGGAACGCGTCGCGTGACGGCGAGGACCGGGCGGGCGCCGTACGCGCAGCAGCGGCCGCGCGACGCCGGCGGCGGGGTGTGGAGCGTCCCCGTGCCGATCCCCGGCAACCCGCTCGGCTACACCCTCGTGTACGCGATCGAGTCGCCGGGCGGGCCGGTGCTGGTGGACGCCGGGTGGAACCATCCCGACGCCTGGGAGGCGCTCGGCGGCGGCCTGTCGGCGCTGGGGTTCGACGTGGCGGCGGTGCGCGGCGTGGTGGTCACGCACTTCCACCCCGACCACGCGGGGCTCGCCGGGCGGGTCAGGGAGGAGTCGGGCGCCTGGATCGCCATGCACGAGGCCGACGCGGCGCTGGTCAGGCTGATGCGGGAGCTGGGCGGCGGGCAGGCGGACCTGCAGGCCGAGATGCTGCGCAGGGCCGGGGCGGGCCCGGACGACGTGGCGCGGGCGACCGGCGAGCGTCCGGCGCCGCCCGCCGCGCCCGACCGCGAACTGCGCGACGGCGACCTGGTGGACCTCCCGGGGCGCGTGCTGCGCGCCGTGCACACCCCCGGCCACACCCCCGGGCACATCTGCCTGCACCTGGAGGACGCCGGCCGGCTGTTCACGGGTGATCACGTCCTGCCCGGCATCACCCCGCACATCGGCATCTACCCGTACGACAGGGACGACGTCGATCCGCTGGGCGACTTCCTCGGCTCCCTCGACCGGGTCGGCGAGCTGGGCCCCCTCGACGCGCTGCCCGCACACGAGTGGATGTTCCCGAATGCGGCGGCGCGCGCGGCCGAGATCCGCCACCATCACGAGGAGAAGCTCGCGCGGCTGCGCATCCTCCTGGCCGAGCGGGCGCAACCGCTCACCATCTGGGAGGTCGCCGCGATGATGACCTGGAACCGCCCCTGGGCCGACCTGTCGGCCGTGCCGCGCGGCATGGCCGCCGGGGAGGCCGCCGCGCACCTGCGCACGCTGGAGGTCCGCGGCCACGTCAGGCGCGTCTCCGGTGCCGGGCCCGTCCGTTTCCAGGCTCTAGACTCCTAGACATCCGATGTCCAGGGAGAAGAGTGTGGCGGTCACCGACGCGGCCATCGACAGGATCAAGCAGATGATCATCTCGGGCGAGCTGGCGCCCGGCGACCGGCTGCCCAAGGAGGCCGACCTGGCCGAGCGGCTCGGCCTGTCGCGCAACTCGCTGCGCGAGGCGGTGCGCGCGCTCGCCCTCGTCAACGTCCTCGACGTGCGGCAGGGCGACGGCACGTACGTGACGAGCCTGGAGCCGCGGCTGCTGCTCGACACGATGTCCTTCGTGCTCGACCTGCACAGGGACGACACCGTGCTGCAGTTCTTCGAGGTACGCCGCATCCTCGAGCCCGCGGCCACCGCCATGGCCACCGAGCTGATGACCGAGGCCGACGTCGAGGAGCTGCGGCTGGTGCTGGAGTCGCTGCCGGCCGAGCCGACGGTCGACGAGCTGGTGACCAACGACCTGCGCTTCCACCAGCGCATCGCGCAGGGGTCGGGCAACAGCGTGCTGTGCTCGTTCATCGAGAGCCTGTCGGGGCCCACCACTCGGGCCCGCGCCTGGCGCGGCCTCACCCAGGAGGACGCCGTCCAGCGGACCCGCGACCAGCACACCGCGATCTACGAGGCCATCGCGGGGCGGCGGCCCGAGGTGGCCCGCGCGTGGGCGACCGCGCACATCGCGGACGTCGAGTCGTGGATCCGCCGCGCCCTCACCTGAGGGCGCACCCGGGTCGGGAACACCGCCGGGCGGCGCCCCCCTTGAAGGCGGGGCGCCGCCCGGGTCGAGCGGCTCGGCCGCTCACGCCGCGATCACGCGACGCCGGTCACAGCTGCTCCAGCGTGAAGCGCTGGTTGGACGACGCCTTGCAGGTGTACTGGATGATCGGCACGAGGTTGGAGCTGTCGCCCCCGCGCACGTCGAGGCACTTGCCGGCGAAGGTGCGGATCTCCACCAGGCCGCCGGGCACCGACACGATCCTGAACCGCTGGTTGGCGTTGCCGGTGCAGGTGTACTGGATGACCGGGGTCTCGTCGGCGGTGCTGCTGCCGCGGACGTCGAGGCACTTGTCGGCGTGCGTGCGGAGCTGCCAGGAGCCGTCGCCGGCGCCCTGGAGCGTGAACCGCTGGTTGCTCGACTCCTTGCAGGTGTACTGGATGACCGCCGCCCCGTTGACGGTGCTCCCCGCCCGGACGTCGAAGCACTTGTCGGCGCGCGTCTGGACGGACACGTCGACGCGCAGCGGGCCGGAGGCCGCCGTGGCGTACACCGCTGGGGCCGCCCCCAGGGCGACGATCGTCAGGGACGCCGCGGCCAGGCCGCGCCGGGCGAGTGCTGAGAAGCGCATTCGGCACCTCTTCTCGTGAGGGTCTGTCAAGGGCTGCTCGGGGTGGCGCCGGTCGAGCATCACGAACAGTAGTGATCCACATACTCTCCGTGATATCGCCTGGTAGGAGAGGTCCGCCTGGGTGTCAAGGACACAGAGACCTTCCCTGGAGGTGACATGCGGGCGGCGACGATCGCCGGAGGCGGCTCGGGGTAGTACCGGCCTCGTGCCCGACAAACTCGCGCGATACCGCAGCAGACGCGACGCCGGCCGGACGCCGGAGCCCGTCCCCGCCGCGCCTCCCGAACCGGGTCACGGCGACGCGTTCGTGATCCAGGAGCACCACGCCCGCTCGCTGCACTGGGACCTGCGGCTGGAGCGCGACGGCGTGCTCGTGTCGTGGGCGGTGCCGAAGGGCCTGCCGGCCGACCCCGGCACGAACCACCTGGCCGTCCACACCGAGGACCACCCCATGGAGTACCTCACCTTCCACGGCGAGATCCCGCGGGGCGAGTACGGCGGCGGCACGATGACGGTCTGGGACACCGGCACGTACGAGACGGAGAAGTGGTCGGACCGCGAGGTGAAGGTGGTGCTGCACGGGCAGCGCGCCAGCGGCCGTTTCGTGCTGTTCCAGACGAGAGGCAGCAACTGGATGATCCACCGGATGGACGCGCCCGTCCGCGACCCGTTCCCCCCGCTCGACCCGATGCTGCCCACCGAGCGCGGGCAGCCGCCCAGGGACGCCGCCGCCTACGCGTTCGAGTTCGCGTGGGGCGGGCGGCGGCTGCTGGTGCCCGTCGAGGGCGGGCGTACCGCGGCCGCGCGGGAGCACCCGTGGCTGCGCCCGCTCGCCGCCTCGCTCGGCAGCCGCTCCGCCGTGCTCGACGGCGAGATCGTCACGCTGGGCGGGGCCGACGTGCTCGTCCTGTACGACCTGCTGTACGACGACGGCCGCTCACTGGTGGCGCTGCCGTACCGGGAGCGCAGGGCCGCGCTGGAGTCGCTCGGCCCGGCGGCGCCGCGCTGGCAGGTGGCGCCGTCCTGGCCGGGCGATCCCGGGCCGGTGCGCCGGGCGGCCCGCGAGCAGGGCCTGCCCGGCGTCGTCGCCAAGCGGCTCGACTCCCCGTACGAGCCGGGCCGCGGCACGTCCTGGCTGTTCATCCCCTCCTGACGCTCAGCCGGGGATCAGGCCCTCGGCGGCGAGGTCCGCCCACAGGCCGCCGGGCACGGGACGCGACCACAGCTCAGCGTTGGCGCGCACCTCCTCGGCCGAGCGGGCGCCGAGCACGGTCGTCGCCACCGCGGGGTGGCGCAGCGGGAACGCCATCGCGGCCTGGGGCAGGGCGACGCCGTGCGCCTCGCAGACGGCGGCGATGCGCCGGGCCCGCTCCAGCAGCGGCCCCGCGGCGGGCTGGTAGTCGAACGTGCCCGAGGGGTCGCGGGTGGCCAGGACGCCGCTGTTGAACACCCCGGCGGCGAGGACCCGCACGCCGCGCTCCGCGCAGGCGTCGAGCAGCGGCAGGCCCGACTGGTCGAGCAGGGTGTAGCGGCCCGCCAGCATCACCACGTCGATGTCGGTCTCGCGGACGAACCGCAGCGGCAGCCGCCACTGGTTCATGCCGACGCCGATCGCCCGCACCACGCCCTGCTCCCGCAGCCGGGCCAGCGCCGGGTACGCCTCGCCGATCGCCTGGTCGGCGTGGTCGTCGGGGTCGTGGATGAGCACGACGTCCACGGCGGGCAGCCCGAGCCGTTCGAGCGAGTCCTCCAGCGACCTGCGCACGCCGTCGGCGGAGAAGTCCCACACCCGCTCGTACGCGGAGGTCACCTCGAAGCCCTCGCCGTCGCGCCGCCCGTCGCCCGCAGGCACCAGGAGACGTCCGACCTTTGTGGACAGGACGTAGCCGGAGCGCCCGGCGAGCGCGGCGCCCAGGCGGCGCTCGGACAGGCCGAGGCCGTAGTGCGGCGCGGTGTCGAACAGCCGCACGCCCGCCTCCCAGGCGGCGTCCACGGCGGCCCTGGCCTCCTCGTCCGGGACGGACTGGAAGAGGTTGCCGATGGGCGCGCCGCCGAAGCCCCTCTCCGGCAGGTCGAGCGCGGCCCGCCCGGACGGCGCCGTCACCGGTCCTGCTTCTTCGGCCGCAGCCGCAGGCCCTGCATGCCGCCGTCCACCGCGAGCGCCGTGCCGGTGGTCGAGCCGGACTCGGGACCGGCGAGGTAGGCGATCGCCGCCGCGACCTCCTCCGCGCTGACCAGGCGGCCCATCGGCTGCCTGGCGTTCAGCGCCCGCCGCTCCGCCTCCGGGTCGTCCGCCGCCTCCAGCAGCCGCGCCACCCACGGCGTGTCGGCGGTGCCCGGGTTGACGCAGTTCACCCGGATGCCCTCGTCGATGTGGTCGGCCGCCATCGCCAGCGTCAGCGACAGCACCGCCCCCTTCGTGGCGCTGTAGAGCGCCCGCTGCGGCAGCCCGGCGGTGGCCGCGATCGAGCAGGTGTTGACGATCGACGCGTGCTCCGACCTGCGCAGGTACGGCAGCGCCGCACGCGCCACCCGCACCATGCCGAGCACGTTCACGTCGAACACCCGGTGCCACTCGCTGTCCGGGTTGTCCTCGACGGTGCCCTGCGCGCCGATGCCCGCGTTGTTCACCAGCACGTCGATGCCGCCGAGGCGCTCCGCCGCCTGCGCGACCGCCGCGCGCACGCTCGCGTCGTCGGTGACGTCCGCCCTGATCCCGGCGAACGGCAGGCTGGGCGGGTTCAGGTCGAGGCAGGCCACCGCCATGCCCCGCTCGGCCAGCAGGGTCGCCGCGGCCAGGCCGATGCCCGAGCCGCCGCCCGTCACGACCGCCTTCAGGCTGGGCTTCACACTCATGCGTCCCTCCACACGGAGCCGCCCGGGTAGGTGTGGGCGGCGATCGACTCGGCGCGCATCCGCGCGCTGAACCCCGGCGCGGCCGGGGCGGCGTACCGGCCGCCGACGATGACGACCGGGTCGGCGAAGTGCTCGTGCAGGTGGTCCACGTACTCGATGACGCGGTTCTCCATCGAGCCGCTGACGGCGACGTAGTCGAACATCGACAGGTGCTGCACCAGCTCGCACAGCCCCACCCCGCCCGCGTGCGGGCACACCGGCACGCCGAACCTGGCCGCGAGCAGCAGGATCGCGATGTTCTCGTTCACCCCGCCGACCCGCGCGCTGTCGAGCTGCAGGTACGAGATCGCCCCGGCCTGCAGGAGCTGCTTGAACACGATGCGGTTCTGGACGTGCTCACCCGTCGCCACCGGGACGGGGCTGATGCCCTTGGCGATGGCGGCGTGGCCCAGCACGTCGTCGGGGCTCGTCGGCTCCTCCACCCAGTGGGGGCCGAACTCGCGCAGCTCGTTCACCCAGGCGATGGCGGAGTCCACGTCCCAGCGCTGGTTGGCGTCGATCGCGATGGGGAAGCCGGGGCCGCAGACCTCGCGGGCCGTGCGGAAACGGCGGATGTCGTCCCGCAGGTCGGCGCCGACCTTCAGCTTGATCTGGCCGAACCCCTGGTCCATGGCCTCGCGGCAGAGCCTGCGCAGCTTCTCGTCGTCGTAGCCGAGCCAGCCGGGTGACGTCGTGTAGGCGGGGTAGCCCTCCGCCACCAGCCGCCGGACGCGCTCCTCCTTGCCCGGCTCGGCCCTGCGCAGGATCTCCAGCGCCTGCTCGCGCGTCAGCGCGTCGCTCAGGTACCGGAAGTCGACCAGATCGACGATCTCCTCGGGCGACATGTCCGACAGCAGGCGCCAGACCGGCTTGCCCGCCCGCTTGGCCTTGAGGTCCCACAGCGCGTTGACCACGGCCGAGACGGCCATGTGCATGACGCCCTTCTCCGGGCCCAGCCAGCGCAGCTGCGAGTCGTTGACCATCTCCTTGTACAGCGCGCCGAGGTCCTCGGCGTCCCGGCCCAGCACGTACGGCTCCAGCGCGGCGATCGCCGCCGTCTGCACGTCGTTGCCGCGCCCGATCGTGAACGCGAACCCGTGGCCCTCGACGCCGTCGTCCGTCCTCAGCACGACGTAGGCCGCCGAGTAGTCGGGGTCGGGGTTCATCGCGTCCGACCCGTCCAGCTCGCGCGAGGTGGGGAAGCGCACGTCGTGCGTCTCCATCGCGACGATCCGGTACGACCCGGGGCCGCCGCCCGCGCCCTGGACGGCCGCCGCACCCGCCTGGGCGGAACCGGCCGGCGTGGTGCCTGCGTGGGCGGAACCGGCCGGCGTGGTGCCTGCGTGGGCGGAACCGGCCGGCGTGGTGCCTGTCTGGGCGGCGCCGGTGGGCGTCATGCCTGTCCCACCGTCTGGCGCTGGCGGCCCAGGCCCTCGATCTCCAGCTCCACCACGTCGCCAGCGCGCAGGTACGGCTGGCCGGGCAGGCCCATCGCCACGCCGGCCGGGGTGCCGGTGTTGATCACGTCGCCGGGTTCGAGCACCATGAACCGGCTCAGGTAGCGCACCACCTCGGCCACGTCGAAGATCATGTCCTTGGTGCGGCCGTCCTGGCGGAGCTCGCCGTTCACCCACAGCCGCAGCGCGAGGTCCTGCGGGTCGCCCACCTCGTCCGCGGTCACCAGCCACGGACCGAACGGGTTGAACGTCTCGCACGACTTGCCCTTGTCCCACTGGCCGCCGCGTTCGAGCTGGAACTCGCGCTCCGACACGTCGTTGGAGATCGCGTACCCGGCGATGACGTCCAGCGCCTCCTCCCGGCTGTCGAGGTAGCGGGCGCGCCTGCCGATGACGACGGCCAGCTCCACCTCCCAGTCGGTCTTCACGCTGTCCCTGGGCACGAGCACCTCGTCGTACGGGCCGATCACGGTGTCGGGGGCCTTCATGAAGACGACCGGCTCGTCGGGGACGGCGAGCCCGGACTCCGCGGCGTGGTCACGGTAGTTGAGCCCGATGCACACGATCTTGCCGGGCCGCGCGGTCGGGGGGCCGACCCGCAGCCCTTCGCCCTCGACGACGGGCAGGTCGCCGCGCTCCAGCGCCGCCCTGACCCGGGCCACTCCCCCGGAGGCGAAGAACGCCCCGTCGATCTCGGGCTCCCCGATGTCACGCAGGGCACCGGAGGCGTCCATGACCACCGGCCGCTCCTGCCCGGCGGGTCCCACTCGCAGCAGCTTCACACCGCGTCCTTCACTCATACATCCGATGTCTCGTGTGCAGATGCTCATGCGAGGGAGGGCGGCCTGTCAAGGGGCCACCCCTTGATCCGTCCGTGGACCGGGGGTAGCGCCTCCGGCACAGAGCTTCTTCCTGGCGTACGGGCGGCGTGAAACATCGGATCGCATCGGATGTTCATCGGGAGAGATCGCGCGGCGCGTCCTTGACGGTCGTACAGTGGCGTAATAGAACACGTTTCAATAAGTGTGAACAAGCGCTTGATCAAGAGGGTGTGAGCCGCGTGCACATCGATCTCGTCGACAGGGACCGCTACGCGACCTCCGGGCCGCCGCACGACCAGTTCGCCTGGCTGCGCGCCCACTCGCCCGTCCACCGACACGACGGCGAACCCGGCTTCTGGGCCGTCACCCGGTACGAGGACGTCGTGCACGTCTCGCGGCACTCCGACCTGTTCTCCTCCTCCCGCAGGCTCGCGCTCTTCGACGAGATGCCGGAGGAGCAGCGCGCGTTCCAGCGCATGATGATGCTCAACCAGGACCCGCCCGAGCACACCAGGCGGCGCTCCCTCGTCAACCGCGGGTTCACGCCGCGCACGATCGGCGCGCTGGAGTCGCACATCCGCGACATCTGCGACGACCTGCTCGACCAGTGCGACGACGAGGTCGACTTCGTCACCCAGGTCGCCGCCCCGCTCCCGCTCTTCGTCATCTGCGAGCTGCTCGGCGCGCCCGTCGAGGACCGCGACAAGCTCTTCACCTGGTCCAACCGCATGATCGGCGCCCAGGACCCCGACTACGCCAGCTCCCCGGAAGAGGGCAGCTCCGCCGCGATGGAGGTCTACGCGTACGCCAACCAGCTCGCGGCGCAGCGCAAGGCCAACCCCAGGAACGACATCGTCACCAAGCTCATCCAGCCCGACGAGCACGGCGAGACGCTCGACGAGAACGAGTTCGACCTGTTCGTGCTCCTCCTCGTCGTCGCGGGCAACGAGACCACCCGCAACGCGGCCTCCGGCGGCATGCTCGCCCTCTTCGAGCATCCCGAGCAGTGGGACCGCCTCGTCGCCGACCCCGGCCTGGCCGCGACGGCGGCCGACGAGATCGTCCGCTGGGTGTCGCCCGTGAACATGTTCCGCCGCACCTCCACCCGCGACCAGGTGCTCGGCGGGCAGCAGATCAAGGAGGACGACAAGGTCGTCGTCTTCTACTCCTCCGCCAACCGCGACACCTCCGTCTTCCCCGACGGCGGCGTCTTCGACATCGGCCGCAACCCCAACCCGCACATCGGCTTCGGGGGCGGCGGCGCGCACTTCTGCCTCGGCAACCACCTCGCCAAGCTGGAGCTGCGCGTCCTGTTCGAACAGCTCGCCCGCCGCTACCCGCGCATCCGCCGGACCGGCCCCGCGCGGCGGCTGCGCTCGAACTTCATCAACGGCATCAAGGAGCTGCCCGTCACGCTCGGCTGAGCTGGTTTGCACTGTTTGCGCAGTTTGGGTGGCTCCTTGGCCCGGCACGGGGTACGAGGACGGGTGCGACTGTCCGGGAGTTCCGCGTCCGGGAGGCGACTCATGGCTGCAGGACGGACCGAGAAGAGAGCCCGAGACGTGATGCACGAAGGCGTGCAGTGCGTCGGCGAGCACGAGACCCTGCGCACCGCGTCACAGATGATGTCCGACCTCGGCGTCGGCGCCCTGCCCATCTGCGGCGAGGACGACCAGCTCAAAGGCATCATCACCGACCGCGACATCGTCGTGCGCTGCTGCGCCGCGGGCAAGGACATCGACAGGACCACGGCCGGGGAACTCGCCCGCGGGCTGGTGTGGGTGGACGCGGACGCGGACCTCGACGAGGCGCTGTTCCGGATGGAGAAGCACCACGTCAAACGGCTGCCCGTCATCGAGGAGCACCGCCTCGTCGGCATCATCAGCGAGTCGGACCTCGCCAAGGAACTCCCGGACACGAAACTCGCCGAATTCGTCCACCGGGTCTACGCCCTCGACTGACACGCCCTGGCGCACACTCGGCGACCGGCTACTCGGGGCGAGCCCGCCGGAGAGGGCCCTGGCGCTTCCTCCGTCATCTCTTCGACGAGTGATCAGAATTGGACGTTGGTCATCGTGTACCACGTCGGGACGAAGGCCAGCAGGGCCAGTGCGACGAGGACCGCGACCGACGTGAGTACGCGTGAGGTGGTGATGGGCGCGGGTGCGACGGGCCGTAGCTTCCATCGTCCGACCGCGATGAACGCCGCGACGCCTCCCAGCAGGAGATTCGCGGGCACCAATGCGTACTCGTTGCGCGTGATGTGGAAACCGGCGGCGAGGATCATCGTCAGCGTCAGGCCGACGGCGGCGAGCGGCGTCAGCATCGGTCTGACTTTCGCCATCGCCGGCAGGATCAGGCCGACGCCGCCGAGTACCTCACAGACCCCGATGAAGACGATCAGAGGCTGCGGCACCGCGGCGTACCAAGCCACCGCCCGGGGCGCTGCCGCGTACAGAGCTCCGTCGTACAACAGCACTTTGCCGAAACCGCTGCCGGCGAAGAAGTAGCCGAACAACGCTTGTAGTGACCAAAGTGCGCCGTTGAGCGTGAGCCTCATCCCACGCCTCTCAGGCTGCCGCTCGACGTTCTCGACGCCGAGCAGGCCGGCGCTGACATGCCCGTTCATGCTCTATCACTGCCTTTCTCGTCGGGTCGGCCGGGGAAGGAGCTTCGTGGGCGGGCCGGTGCGAGGCGGCCCGTCGTCTCGATGCTGCTCATGGCAGGTTCCCCTCCGAAAACCTTGAAGTACTTGATCTTGAGAAGGGCGCTGGAGGCCCTGAGGTCGTCGGGGGTGAGCCGGTGCTCGGTGTCGCGGCGGCGTCGGCGTTCATCGGTCCTGAAGCAGTCCGAGGACGTTGCCGTCGGGGTCGGTGACGGTGGCCACGAGGCGGCCACCGCCGACGTCGTGCGCGGCCTCCTTCACGGTGGCCCCCGCGGCGATCAGCTCGGCCAGCTTCGCCTCGACGTCCGGTACGTGCCAGTAGGCCACCGGCGAGGTCATGCCCTGCGGCCCACCGCCCGGCACCAGCCCGATGTGCTGCCCCCCGGCCTCGAAGCCGACGTAGTAGGACGAGTCGCTCTGTGGCGCGACACCGAGGAGGGCCGCGTACACCGCCTTGGCCTTGGCCAGATCGGACACGGGATGGAGCACGGTCTTGATCCCCGGGGAGGAAGAGCCGGTCATGGTCACTCCTGTCGTCGTGGGTCACATCGACCCGCTGTTTGCGTGTCCTCAGCTTTTCGCCCGGCTCGGCCGCCGCGCATCCGTGGTGACCACGGATCGTCAGCACGGATCGTCGGCACGGATCGTCGGCACGGATGGGTTGCGGAGGAATGCGGCAAACTGGGGCGGTGGTGACCGGAGTGGAGGCTTCGCCGCGGGAAGCCGAGGTGCTGGAACTGGTCGGGGCCCATCTCAGCAATGCCGAGATCGCGGCACGGCTGTGCATCTCGGTGCGTACCGTGGAGAGCCATGTCTCCTCGCTGCTGCGCAAGCTGGAGGTGCCGGATCGGCGGGCGCTCGCCCAGCGTGCGCCCACGCCGGCCAGTGCCGGCCAGGCACCGGTTCTGCCGACCCCGCTGACCTCGTTCATCGGCCGGGTGAGCGAGCGGGCCGAGCTGACCGAGATGACCAAGGCGCACCGGCAGGTGACCGCGGTCGGTCCCGGCGGAGTGGGCAAGACCCGGTTGGCGTTGGCGGTGGCCGCGGAGGTGAGCGGCGAGTACGCCGACGGAGTGTGGTTCGCCGACCTGGTCCCGGTCACCGATCCGGGCCTGATCGCGACCGCGGTCGCGGGAGCGCTCGGCCTCGGTGAGCAGCCCGGCCGCGACATGACCGAGTCCGTGCTCGCCGCGTTGGCCGACCGTCATGCGCTGCTGGTGCTGGACAACTGCGAGCACGTGGCGGACGGGGTGACGCTGTTTCTCGAGCGGCTGTTGGCGACGTGCCCGCGGGTGACGGTGCTGGCGACCAGCCGGGCCCGGCTGATGGTGCCGTACGAACGGGTGTATCCGGTCCCGCCGCTGTCGCTGGCCGCCGACGGTGAGCCGGACGCGGTCGCGTTGTTCATGGAACGGGCGGCGGCGGTCGGCCGGCCGCTGGATCCGCCGTCGCGCGACCAGGTGGCCGCGATCTGTGAGCGGCTGGACGGGATGGCGCTGGCGATCGAGCTGGCCGCCGCCCGCTATCCCATGCTCGGGTTCGACGGCATCAGCGCCGCCTTGTCCCACCCTCTGCGGATGCTCACCGGCGGCTCCCGTGCCGATGACCGGCACCGCTCGGTGCGGGCGGCGCTGGACTGGAGCCACGCCCTGCTGGAGCCGGCCGACCGGGCGCTGCTGCGCCGGGTGTCGGTGTTCGTGGCGCCGTTCACCGCCACGGCGGCGGCGCAGGTGACCGGGAACGAGGACCAGGCCGAGGCCGGGGCCGGGGCCGGGGCCGGGGACGGGGCCGGGGCCGGGGACGGGGCCGGGGCCGGGGACGGGGCCGGGGACGGGGCCGGGGGCGGGGCCGGGGCCGGGGCCGGGGCCGGGGCCGGGGCCGGGGCCGGGGACGAGGAAGGCCTGGTCGCCGACGGCCTGGCCCGGCTCGCCGAACAGAGTCTGCTGACGGTGACGACATCCCTGGGCAGGACCGCGTACCGGGCGCTGGAGACCATCCGCCAGTACGGAACGGAGCGGCTGTCCGAGGCCGGTGAGCTGACCGACGCTCGATCCCGGCACCTCCGCTGGTGCCTGGCGCAGGCGGCCGGCTTGGCAGTGGCACGCCAGGATTGGCGGGCCCGGTTCGACCTGGTGGCCGACGACCTCCGCGCCGCCCTGGCGTGGGCGGCCAGCCGTCCGGAGCGGCGCGCCGACGCGTTCGAGCTCGCCCGGTGCCTGGCGGAGCTGACCTTCACTCGTCACCTGACCGGCGAGTCCCAGCGGCGCTATGAGCAGGCCGCCGCACTCGCGACCGACCCGGCCGCCTCCGCCTCGATGCTCCGGCAGGCCGCGGCCGTGGCCGGGTGCCGGACAGCCGGCGATGACATGTACCGCCTGCGCCGCGCGGCCGCGGACGCCGCCCGCACGTCCGGCGCCTCTTCCGCCGCCGCCGCCGACCTGGCGACCGCCGCCACCATCGCGTTCCGGTTCTCGACCACATTCGTGCGGCGCCCGTCTCAGGAGGAGGCGGTCCAGCTGATCATCGAGGCGCGGGAGCAGGCCGGCGACGATCCGGCCGCGCGGGCGGCGGTCGCACTGGCCGAGGCCGCGGTGCTCACCGACGCGTTCGGCGCCGTCCAGGGCCCGCCCGGCAACGCCGTACCGGAGACGCGTGAGCGCGCCGAGCACGCGGTCGAACTCGCCCGCCGGACCGGCGACCCGCTCGCCGAGTCGGCCGCGCTCGACGCGCTCACCGGCGCTCAGAGCTGGGCCGGCGACACGTTCGCCGCCGCGGCCACGGCCCGGCGCCGGATCATGCTCCTGTCGTCCCTGCCGATCTCGCCGGCCGGCACCCACGAGCTGATCGACGCGCTCGGAATCGTCGCCGAGGCCGGCCTCGGGGCGGGAGACGTGCGGGGCGCCCGCCGATGGGCACGGCAACTGGCCGACCACCCATCGCTGGCGGAGGTAGGTCATCGCGCCACGTGTCGGCTGCTCATGGTTGCCGCGCTGGCGGGCGACGTCGACGAGGTGCTCACCGGCAGCGTCCGGTTCCTCGACGCGTGGCAGCGGGCAGGCAGCCCCGCCCGGTCCATCCTCGCCCCGGCGGTGGCCGGTGTGGCGATGATCCACGGCCTGCGCGACGACCATGACGCCAGGCGCGCATGGCAGGAGATCCTGGGCCGGGTCGGCACCTCGCCGGAGCATGCCTACGGCTACGGGGCGGTCTTCGACGCGATGCTCCTGCTGCACCGCGGGCAGGCACCGGAGGCGCTGGAGCGGATGGCCCCCGAGCCCCGGCAGATGTGGAAGTGGATCACCTGGATCTGGCACCACTGGTATGTCGCGCTGCGCAGCGAGACCGCCGTGCTCGCCGAAAGCCCCGACGCCCGCGACATCGTGGCCGAGGCCCGCACCGTCGTGGCCGGCAACCCGGTCGCCGCTGCCATCGTGGAACGGGCTGCAGCCCTGCTCGACGGCGACCAGGAGGCGCTGCTCGCCACGGCGGACGCGTTCGACACCGCCGGCTGCCGCTACCAGTTCGCGCGGACCCTCGTGCTCGCCGGCGGCCACCACGCCGAACGCGGCGCGGCCGCCCTCGCCGACCTCGGTTTCGCCCCGATGACACCAACCAGCCGAAGATGGTGACCTCGTTACGCACCGGGAGATTCGTTGTGCCCGCACGGCGAGCCAGAGCCCAAGGACGCAGCAGCCCCGAGCAGTGGCCAAGGCCATGGCCCAGAGGATCTCACCCCGGGGAGGCGGCAGGCGCACGGCCAGGCGAATCTCACACCCGGGAAAGCGGCAGGGCGTCGGGGAAGTCCCCTGCCGGTGTCAGCCACCGCCCTGCCCAAGCCGGGCACCCCTGGAAAGTGACAGGGGCATGGCAAAGCAGAGCTCACCACCAGGAAAGTGGCAGGGGGCATGGCCAGGCGGAGCTCACCCCCGGGAAAGTGGCAGGACCCCGGGAAGTCCCCTGCCGGTGTCAGCCACCGCCCTGCCTGCGTCAGCCGCCGCCCTGACCGGTGCCCCCGCTGCCTGTGCCGCCTGGGTGGCCCAGGGTGCTCGCTCTGGCTTCGGCGGCTCGCTGCAGCAGCGTCACCACCTGCTCGTCGCTCGTCTGCGCGAAGTCCTCGTACCAGAAGCCGATCGCGAGCATGTCGGCGGGCGTCTGCAGGCAGACCACCTCGTCGGCGTCCGCGCGCATCCGCTCCACCGTGTCCTGCGCGCCGACCGGGACCGCGAGGATCACCCGCCCGGCGCCCCGCGCCCGCGCCACCTGGCACGCCGCCTGAGCCGTGCCTCCGGTGGCGATGCCGTCGTCCACCAGGATCACCGTACGGCCCACCAGGTCGATCGGACGGTGGTCGTCGCGGAAGCGGCGCGCCCGGCGCTCCACCTCGACCCGCTCGCGCTCCTCCACGACGTCCATCTCGGCGTGCGTCAGGTGCGCCATGCGGACGACGTCCGAGTTGATCACCCGTACGCCGCCCTCCCCGACGGCGCCGAACCCCAGCTCGGGCTGGAACGGCACGCCGAGCTTGCGGACCACGATCACGTCCAGCGGCGCGCCCAGGGTCCGCGCCACCTCGAACGCCACCGGCACGCCGCCCCTGGGCAGCCCCAGGACGACCACGTTCTCATCGGTGATGAGTCCGGCCAGCCGCTCGGCCAGACGCACCCCCGCGTCATGGCGATCAGCGAACACTCGGCTCACCTCCCTCTCGCTTGCTACGCCCGCCGCCCCGGCGGCCCGCACCGACACGCGGCGGGACACCCTGATCCGTCCCGTCCCCCAACGAGCCCGGACGAGCGGGTCACATCGACGACTGTGGCTCGTTGATCTCGCTGGCCAAGGGCCTGAGCAGGTCGGCGGTGACCTGGTGGACCTGCAGCAGCAGGTCGTCCACGCTCACCATGCCGACCACCACCCCCTCCTCCAGCACGGGCAGCCGGCGGAACGCGTGCCGGCGGAAGGTCTGGAACGCCACATCGAGATCGTCGCCTGGCCGCACGGTCACCACCGGCTCGGGCGTCATCACCTCCCTGACCGGCAGGTCGGCGTCGACGCCGTGGGCCAGCGCGCGAAGAGCGAGATCGCGGTCGGTCACGATGCCCACGACGCGCTGCCCGTCCAGCAGGACGACGCAGCCGACGCCGTTGTAGTCCATGTGCCGTGCGACGTCGCGGATGCTCGCGTACGACACCAGAACCACCGCCGGCGCCGACATCACATCTCTGACCTTCATGTTCGCACCCCCTCAGGCTGGGGCAGACGCTCAGAAGGTCTCCCTACCCACCCCTGCGCCCGCACCGCCCCCGTCACCGACATCCGTCCCAAATCCCGGCAATACCGGGCCTCTCGAACGCCGCACGCCGGAGGTCACGGGCTCCCGCGTACCCCCAGGCAGCAGGGGTGCCACCGAAACGGCGAGGATGGGACGGAACGGACCCCGCCGGCGCCGTCCGGCAAGGTCACCATCCGTCAGCTCGGAAGGCAGGCTCCGCCATGGCAGACGACGACGGGATCCGGCGGATCACCATCCGGTACGTTCACGACGACGCGGGCCTGCGGCAGGAGTTCGACCAGCGGCTCGCCCTGTTCCTGCGCGCGCACCCGCCGCACTGCCGGTGGGACATCACGCCGCTCGTCGACGCCCTCGACCAGCTCGGACGGGCGATCCCCAGCATGGACGTCACGCTGCGCAGCGACGCCGCGCGTGCCGAACTCCGGGTGTCGCTCGACTTCGGCCTGCTCCGCATCCCCGCCGAGACCGCCACGCTTCCGCCCGCCCCCTGACCAGCCCCTGACCGGCCCCTGACCGGCCTCGCCGCGGGACGGTGTGCTTGGCTGAACATGCAGGGAGGAACGGGGGAAGCCATGCAGATCGCGAACGTTTACCGCCCGATGGTGTTCGGCTGCCAGGCGGGCGACGCGCTGCCCGAGGTGGCACGGCGGATGACGGAGAAGAACGTCGGCGCGCTCGCCGTGCTCGAAGGCGACCGCGTCGCCGGGGTGATCACCGAACGTGACGTCGTGACGGCCCTGGCCACGTCCGAGGACCCCCTCTCGCTGACGGCCGGGACCTGCGCCTCCACCGACATGAAGGTCGCCGGACTGGACGAGGACACCCGCGAGGTGGCCCGCCGCATGCTCGACCACGGCATCCGGCACATGCCCGTGGACGAGGCCGGCCGCCTGGTCGGCATGGTCTCCATGCGCGACCTCCTCGCCGTGGAGACCTGGACGGAGTGACCCGGCTACCGGCGTCGGAGCCGGCGTCGGAGGCGGCATCGGAGCCCGCGTCAGAGCCGGCGTCGGAGGCGACGTCGGAGGCGAGGGCCGGGGAAGCGGCCGCCCGTCGCGCCGAGCGTGTGGCCGGTGACCCGGCGCCCGTCGCCGGGCTCCACCGGCCATCCCGCACCCTCCCGACGACGGCTCCCCCTCCCAGCCTGCGCCTTCAGCAACGGACGGCCACCGCGTGCCTTCCGGAGGACGGCTCCCCCTCCCAGTCAGGTCTTCAGCAACGGACGACCACCCCGCGCCCTCCCGACGACCCTCCCCCTCCCAGCCAGCGCCTTCAGCAACGGACGGTCACCCGTGCCCTCCCGACCGTGGCTCCGTCTTTCGGTCAGTGTCTTCGGCGGCGGAGTGGTGGCGCGTCGGGGCGGCGGCGGGCGGCGCGGATGCGGCGGAGGACGCGGGTCATGCCGTCGGGCCCCGGTCGCCAGCCGCATTCGATCAGGGCGTTGGCCACGACCTGGAGGAGGTCGCCGGCTCGTACGGGCACGACGTCTCCCCGCACGGGGATCACCCTCCAGCCGAGCGCCCGCAGTTCCTCGCGGCGGTCGGCGTCGCGGCGCACGTCGCCAGGCGCGGTGTGGTGTTCGCGGCCGTCGTACTCGACGCCCAGCCGGTAGTCTTCCCACCCCAGGTCGAGGTAGACGCAGCGGTGGCCGAGGGGCACGGGGACCTGGGTGGCGGGCCGGGGCAGGCCGCCGTCCACGAGGATGACGCGCAGCCAGCTCTCGCGGGGCGAGGCGGCGCCCGGGTCGGCCATGCTGATGGTGTCGCGGACGTGCCAGGAGTTGAGGGGATGGCGCCACAGCGCCTCCAGGTCGACGCCCCGGCGGGCGAACTGGTCGAGCGCCGCCACGGCGTCGAGGCGCGGGAGGGTGCGGGCGCAGTCGAGGGCGGTGCGTTCCCTGGTGGTGAGGCGGACGCCCGCGTGCTGGGTGACGTCGGCCGCGGGGAGGGCGGTGACGTACGTGATCGTGTCGGGGACGGGGAGGTGGACGGGGGCGGCGATCTCGACGGGCCATTCAGACTCGGGACATGGGAGGACGCTGAGGCCCCAGAGGTGCGCGGCGGCCTGGCGGCAGACCACGGCCTGGGGGACGGCGTCGGTGATGAGCCGGGCTCGCGCGGCCAGCGAGGGGACGGGGGTGCGGGGCGGTGGGGTCACGGCGGTCACGGCGTAAGGGTGCCGGTGGGAGGTGGGGGACGGCGGGGCCGAATCGCATTCTGTGGACAGAGCCTCTCCGTCGCAGCCGACAGGCCGGCGCCGGCTTCACCGTCATGGCGGCTCTCGTTGACAAGATCGGGCATCGGCTTCACCGTCATGGCGGCTCTCGGTGACACGGCCGAACATGGGCGCTCTACGAGCTGAACATGACCTGCTCCGCCGACATCCCGGGGGCGGGGGCCGTTCCACACGTTCGACGAGTACCTCGATCAGCGCATCGACGGTCCGGAGAGAATGGGAGGGTGGTGGAACCTGATTGGTCCAGGTACTGGCGGGCGCGAGACCGGCCGCTGGAGGCCATGCACGCCCATTTCGAACGGCACGTCTACCACCGGCACAGCCACGACACCTACTCCTTCGGCGTGACGGAGGCGGGCGCGCAGTCGTTCACCTGCCGGGGATCGGCCCACACGAGCGCCGCCGGCATGGTCATGGCCTTCAACCCCGACGACCCGCACGACGGCCACGCCGCGAACCCGCTGGGCTTCACGTACCGGATCGTCCACATCGGTCCTGAACTGCTGGCGGACGTCCTGTCGGATGTCGCGGGCCACCGCGCGGGCCTGCCGCTGTTCCCCGAGCCCGTGGTCGCCGACGCGCGGCTGGCGTCGGCGCTGCGCGCGCTGCACGCCTCGCTCCTCGGCGGCGGGGCGACGACCTTGCGCCGCGACGAGTTGCTCACCTCGGCGATCGCGGCGACGGTGCGCAGGGCGGCGACGGCTCCCCCTCGCGCGGCGGAGCCGTCGGGGTCGGCGCCGGTCGCCAGGCGGGCCAGGCTGCTGCTGCAGGACCGCCTGCTGGACGACCTCTCGATCGACGACCTCGCGGTGGCGACGGGCGCCAGCAGGTACGCCGTCTACCGGGCCTTCCGCGCCCAGTACGGGCTCTCTCCGAGCGACTTCCAGCGCCAGCTCCGCCTGCGCGCGGCCAGGGAGCTCATCGCGCGCGGCGAGCCGATCGGCGAGGTGGCGGCGCGCACAGGGTTCGCGGACCAGAGCCATCTGACCCGCTGGTTCACGCGGTGCTTCGGCCTCACGCCCGGCGCCTACCGCCGGGCGGCCGGCTGACGAGCGCGACGCTTCGGCCTCACGCCCGGTGCCTACCGCCAGGCGGCCGGCTGACGAGCGCGACGCTTCCGCCTCACGCCCGGCGTCTACCGCCACGCGGCCGGCTGACGGGGCGCGCCGGGGCGATCAGGGCCAGGAGCTGTCGTGGTCGGGGTGGTCGCCGTCGGAGAGCAGGCGCAGGTCCGACTCGACCATCATGGCCACGAGTTCGTCGAACGACACCTTCGGCTCCCAGCCGAGCTGCGCCCTGGCCTTCTTGGGGTCGGCGCAGAGCAGGTCCACCTCGGCGGGCCTGTGCAGGGTCTGGTCGGTGACGACGTACTGCTCCCAGTCGAGCCCGGCGGCGGCGAAGGCTGCCTCGACGAGCTCCCTGACGGACTTCATCCGGCCGGTGCCGATCACGTAGTCCTCGGGCGTGCCGGCCTGGAGCATGAGGTGCATGGCCTCGACGTAGTCGCCGGCGAACCCCCAGTCGCGGCGGGCCTCCAGGTTGCCGAGCCGCAGCTCGCCGGCGAGGCCGAGCTTGATGCGGGCGACGCCGAGCGTGACCTTGCGGGTGACGAACTCGGGCCCGCGCCGCGGCGACTCGTGGTTGAACAGGATGCCGGAGACGGCGAACATGCCGTACGACTCGCGGTAGTTCTGGGTGAGGAAGTGCCCGTACGCCTTGGCGACGCCGTACGGGGAGCGCGGGTGGAAGGCGGTGCGCTCGTTCTGCGGCGTCTCGCTGACCTGCCCGAACATCTCGGAGGACGACGCCTGGTAGAAGCGGATCTGGCCGGGCGAGCCGGAGGCGCCTCCGCGTGAGACGCCGGAGCAGACGCGGATCGCCTCCAGCATGCGCAGCACGCCCATCCCGGTGACCTCGGCGGTCAGTTCGGCCTGCTCCCATGACATGGGGACGAACGAGATGGCGCCCAGGTTGTAGACCTCGTCGGGCTGGACGCGTTCCACGGCGGAGATCAGGGAGCCCTGGTCGAGCAGGTCGCCGCGGACGATCCGGACGTCCGACAGCAGTTTGCGCGTGCGGGAGACGCGCGGGTTGGCCTGTCCCCTGGCGAGCCCCCAGACCTCGTACCCCTGGCCGAGCAGGTGCTCGGCGAGGTAGGAGCCGTCCTGGCCGGTGATCCCGGTGATCAGCGCGCGCCTGGCCAAGGGTCCTCCAACTATCGCAAACCGCGTCCGTTGTGACGGAATGTACAACTATCCACCCAGGGGGGCAGCAACCCCACCTAGAACGCGTTCTACCGAATCACGCTCGGTCACGGCAACGGTGCAGTTCGCACGGCCTGCGGAAGCCGTTGTGAACAATTCCAGGCGGCCTACCGAATGGTAGCCTTCTCGGACTAAGGTCATCTTTCACGGTACACGCCCGGTCTCGGGGGATACCGGTGAAGAAGGGGGTGTCCGTGCGGGAGCCAACCCGGCGTCCTGAGCTGCGCGTCGCGCTGCTGTCGTACCGCAGCAAGCCCACCTGCGGCGGGCAGGGCGTCTACCTCCGTCACCTCAGCCGCGAGCTGGTCGCGCTCGGCCACCACGTCGAGGTGTTCTCCGGGCAGCCGTACCCCGAGCTGGACGAGGGCGTGATCCTGCGCGAGGTGCCGAGCCTCGACCTGTACCGCGACGAGGACCCGTTCAGGACGCCCAGGCGCGACGAGTACCGCGACTGGATCGACCTGCTGGAGGTCGGCACCATGTGGACGGCCGGCTTCCCCGAGCCGCTGACGTTCACGCTGCGCGCCTACAGGGAGCTGAAGAAGCGGGTCGGCGACTTCGACGTCGTCCAGGACAACCAGACCCTCGGCTACGGCCTGCTCGGCATCCAGAAGCTGTTCCCCGTGGTCGGCACCATCCACCACCCCATCAGCGTCGACCGCCGCATCGAGCTGGAGGCGGCCGAGGGCGCCAAGCGGCTCAGCCTGCGCCGCTGGTACGGCTTCGTCAAGATGCAGGCCAGGGTGGCCCCGAGGCTCAGCCCCATCCTGACCGTCAGCGAGTCGTCGCTGGCCGACATCCACCGCGACTTCAACGTGCCGCAGGCGAACATGCGGCTCATCCCGCTGGGCGTCGACACCCGCTACTTCCACCCGCGCCCGGACAAGCCGCGCCGCAAGGGCTCGATCGTGGCCGTGGCCAGCGCCGACTCCCCCATGAAGGGCGTCGCCACGCTGCTGCGCGCCGTCGCCAAGCTCGCCACCGAACGCGACGTGAACCTCACCGTCGTCAGCAGGCCCACCCCGGGCGGCCCCACCGAGCAGCTCGTCCAGGAGCTGTCGCTGCAGGACCGCGTCCGCTTCGTCCACGGCATCTCCGACGAGGAGCTGGGCGAGCTGATCGCCACCTCCGAGATCTCCGTCGTGCCCTCGCTGTACGAGGGCTTCTCGCTGCCCGCCGTCGAGCACATGGCCTGCGGCACCCCGCTGGTGGCCAGCCGCACCGGCGCGCTGCCCGAGGTCGTCGGCGACGCGGCCGTCCAGGTGCCGCCGGGCGACCCCGAGGCGCTGGCCGCCGTGCTGCTGCGCCTGCACGACTCCCCCGAGGAGCGCGAGCGGGTCGGCAAGGCCGGCTACGACCGCGTCATGGAGCGCTACACCTGGCACGTCGTGGCCAAGAGGACCGTCGAGGCCTACCACGAGGCCATCGCGAACCACCGCACGAACCGGCGCGCCGGCTGACCCACCCCCGACGCCGCAGAAGCTGATCAGACGAGGAGAAGCGACAAGTGCTCACCGTGGACTTCGCCCGGCTGCCCGTCGGCCCCGGCGTACGCGTGCTCGACCTGGGCTGCGGCGGCGGCAGGCACGCCTTCGAGGTGCTGCGCCGCGGCGCGGACGTCGTCGCCTTCGACATGGACCAGTCGGAGCTCGACGGCGTGGCCGGCATGTTCGTGGCGATGGACAAGGCGGGCGAGGTGCCGGAGGGCGCCACCGGCGAGACCGTCCGGGGCACGGCGCTGGACATGCCGTTCGAGGACGCGAGCTTCGACCGGGTGATCGCCGCCGAGGTGCTGGAGCACATCCCCGACGACATGACGGCGATGCGGGAGATCTTCCGGGTGCTCAAGCCCGGCGGCACCGCCGCGATCACCGTGCCGAGCTTCCTGCCCGAGCGGATCTGCTGGGCGCTCGACGAGGCGTACCACACGGCGCCGGGCGGGCACGTCCGCATCTACACGCTGGCCGAGCTGTCGGCCAAGCTGAAGGCAACGGGCTTCGAGATCGGGCCGCACCACCACGCGCACGGCCTGCACGCGCCGTACTGGTGGATCAAGTGCGCGGTCGGCGTCGGCAACGACGACCACCCGATCGCCAAGGCCTACCACCAGCTCCTGGTCTGGGACATCATGAAGCGCCCCGCCGCCACGAGGATCGCCGAGGCCGTGCTCAACCCGATCATCGGCAAGAGCGTCGTCCTGTACGTCAAGAAGCCATGATCTCCCGCGAGGAGGCGGTGCGCACGGCCGAGAGCATCGCCGCCGTGCAGGAGGACGACGGCGGCGTGCCCTGGCCGGAGGGCCACGTCGACGCGTGGAACCACGTCGAGTGCCTGATGGCGATGACCGTCGCGGGCCTGGACGGGCCGGTGCGGCGCGGCTACGCGTGGCTGGAGCGCCACCAGCGGCCCGACGGCTCGTGGCCGATGAAGCTCGTCGGCGGCGTGGCGACCGAGGAGGGCGGCGAGTCGAACCACGCCGCGTACGTCGCGGTCGGCGTGTGGCACCACCACCTGGTGACCGGCGACCGCGGGTTCACCGAGCGGAGCTGGCCGATGGTCAAGTCCGCGCTGGACTACGTGGTGGGGCTGCAGACCGAACGCGGCGAGATCGTCTGGGAGCGCGACGCGCGCGGCGCGGCCTCGACGTACGCGCTGCTCACCGGCTGCTCGTCCATCCACCAGGGGCTGCGCTGCGGCGTGCTGCTCGGCGACCTGCTGGGCGACCCGCAGCCCCACTGGGAGCTGGCCGCCGACCGGCTGGCGCACGTCCTGGCGGAGCACCCGGAGGCGTTCGCCGACAAGAGCCGGTTCTCGATGGACTGGTACTACCCGGTGCTGGGCGGCGCGGTGCGCGGGCCGCAGGGGGCCGCGCTGATCGAGCGCGAGTGGTCCACGTTCGTGGTGCGGGGGCTGGGCATCAGGTGCGTGTCCGACCAGCCGTGGGTGACCGGGGCGGAGACGTGCGAGCTGGTGCTCGCCCTTGACGCGCTGGGCGACGCGGAGCGGGCGGCGCGGCTGTTCGCCGACATGCAGCACCTGCGTCACGAGGACGGCTCGTACTGGACGGGCTGGCAGTTCGCGAACGGCCGCCACTTCCCGCACGAGCGCTCGGCGTACACGGCGGCGGCGGTCGTCCTGGCGGCCGACGCGCTCGCTCGGCTGTCCCCGGCGTCGGGGCTGTTCCGCGACGTCGCGGGCACGGCGGCGTCCGACCCCGAGGTGTGCGGGTGCGCGGACCTGCCGGGCGACCAGCCGGACACCCGCGCCGCCCGGCGCTCGTGACCGCGTCGCCCTCGTAGCGGCCCGGCGCTCGCAGCCGCGTCGCACTCGTTGCGGCCCTCGTACCCTGCCTGCCGGGCGCAAGCGGTTTTGCGGGTTCTTTGCCGCGTGGCCCGGTGCGGCGGCCTGCGGGCGTTCCGAGCCGGTCACTAGCGTCGTCCGTGGCCGTACGAGGCGTCTTCGGGGGAAGCGTGGGCGACACGGGCACATCATCGTTCTTGGATCACGTCGGCATCGAACCGGCATCCGTCCCCGCCCCGCCCTGTGTGGGCGGGCTGCGCGGCCTCCTGGCGAAGAACCCGCTGGAGGCCGATCTGACCCGCCGCAGGTTCCGGATCAGGGCCGGGGCCGTCGAGAAGGTGTTCACGGACGCCGAGACGTGGCACGTGTTCGGCTTCAACGCCGTGCTGGCGGGCGGCACGGACGCGATCGAGCAGGTGCCGCTGGAGCAGCGCTCCTTCGCCTACGAGGGCGCGGCGTGCGCCTGCACGGTGCTCGACCTCCTCACCTTCGCGCGGGGGCGGCGGCTGCGGGAGCTGCTCGCCGGCCCTGCCCGCTTCCACCGGCACGCGGCGTACCTGGGGGCCGGGCGCGGGTACGCGCTGCTGCGGCTGCGGCCGGTGTGGGGGGCGCGGCGGGCGCACCCGCTGCTGCGCTGGCTCGCCCTGGACGGGTTCGGCTTCGAGTGGAGCCTGCGCAGGGCCGACAGGATGCTGGGCGAGCGGGCCACGCCCGACCTGCTCACCCGCGCCCACGGCGCGCTCTTCGACCAGGGGCTCGGCCGGCTGGTCTGGTACCACGAGTGCGCGTCGCCCGATGACGTGGCGCTGCGCGTCGGCACGTACCCGGCGGGGCGGCGGGCCGACCTGTGGAGCGGCGTCGGCTTCGCCGCGACGGCCACCGGCGGCGCGGAGGCGGACGAGCTGTGGCGGCTGGCCGAGCACGCGGGGGCCGACGGCTTCAGGCCCCACCTGGCGCAGGGCTGCGCCTTCGCGGCGGCGGCGCGGCTGCGCTCGGGCTCGCTGCCCGCGCACGTGGCGCGGGCCGTGCCGATCCTCGCGGGGGCGGAGCCGGAGGAGGCGGCCTCGTGGGCGGACGACGCGCTGCTCGCGCTCGGCCACGACGCCCGCACGCAGGAGGAGTTCCACCACTGGCAGGCGCGGACCAGGCGGGCCTGGACCCACCGGCACCGGCCCTGACGCGCGCGCCGTCCCTCGGACGCGGGCCCCTCAGATTCCGGGGCCGACGCGTTCCAGGACGCGTACCGAGCCCAGCGCGCCGGCCTCGGCGAACGCGCCCGACTCCAGCGCGCGCAGGTACACCCGGTACGGGGCCTGGCCGCCGTCGGCGGGGTCGGGGTAGATGTCGTGGAACACCAGCGCGCCGCCGGGCGCGACGTGCGGGGCCCAGCCCTCGTAGTCGCGGGTCACCGGCTCCTCGGAGTGGCCGCCGTCGATGAACAGCATGCCGAGCGGCGTGTTCCACAGCCTGGCCACCTGCTCCGACCGCCCGACGACGGCCACGACGTCGTCCTCGAGACCGGCGGCCGCGATGGTGGCGCGGAAGACGGGCAGGGAGTCCATCCTGCCGGAGCGGGGGTCGACGAGGGTGGGGTCGTGGTGCTCCCAGCCCGGCTGGATCTCCTCGGAGCCGCGGTGGTGGTCGACGGTGACGACGACGGAGCCCGCCTGCCTGGCCGCCGCGCCGAGGTAGATCGCGGACTTGCCGCAGTACGTGCCGATCTCGCAGATCGGGCCGAGCGGGCCGTATCTGAGGGCCGCCTCGTACAGGGCGAGGCCCTCCTCGCGCGGCATGAAGCCCTTGGCGTTCTCGGCGGCGTGCAGCAGGTCGGGGGGCATCTCCATGGCTCTGCACCCTAGTCGAACCGAACAACATTCCGTGGAGCCCTTGCCCAGCTCTTCTGGAACCTGTTCTACTTGGCACGTGAATCAGCGCGCACGCGTCGCCATGCCGGACGAGGACGTCGCCGCGTTCCTGGAACGGTCGCGCAAGCTCCAGCTCGCGACCATCAACCCCGACGGGACGCCCCACCTGGTCACGATGTTCTACGGCCTCGACGCGGGCCGCATCGTCTTCTGGACGTACGCCAAGGCGCAGAAGGCCCGCAACCTGGCCCGCGACCCTCGCGTGAGCTGCCTGGTCGAGGCCGGCGACTCCTACGACGAGCTGCGCGGCGTCCTGGTGTACGGCCGGGCCGAGCAGCTGAGCGACCCCGCCGGCGTGCTGGCCGTCGGCCTGGCGGTCGCCCGCCGGATGACGCCCGGCGTGCCGGACGACCAGCTCCGCCCGTACGTGGAGCACACGGGACGCAAGCGGGTCGCCTACCGTGTGGAGCGTACGCGAGTGGTCTCATGGGATCACGGGAGGCTCACATGAAAGTCAAGGTCGACGAGCTCGTCTGCGAGGCCAACGCCGTCTGCATGGGTCTCGCGCCCGAGGTGTTCGAGGTGGACGACGAGGACAGGCTGCACATCCTGCTCCCCGAACCGCCCCCGCACCTGCTGGACCGCGTGCGCCACGCGGTCCGGTCCTGCCCCAAAGCCGCCCTCACCCTTGAGGAATAGCCGGAGGAGGAACCCCTCATGCGCGCCGCGATCCTGCACGCCGTAGGCAACGACAAGCTCGACATCCGCGACGACGTCACGCTGGCCCCCGTCGGGCCGGCCGAGGTCCGGGTCAGGATCAGGGCGACGGGCGTCTGCCACTCCGACCTGTCGGCCATGTCCGGCGTGCTGCCCCAGCCGGTGCCGCTGGTGCCCGGCCACGAGGGGGCGGGCGAGGTGGTGGAGACGGGCGAGCACGTCACCTCGGTCAAGCCGGGAGACCACGTCGTGATCAGCTGGCGCCCGTCGTGCCAGGAGTGCGACCTGTGCGTCGGCTGCCAGCCGTACATGTGTATGAAGTACGTCATCGAGTCGTTCAGCAAGGGCGCGTTCCGCTTCGGCGGCGACACCACCGCGTACGGCATGGCGGGCTGCGGCACCTGGGCCGAGGAGGTCGTGGTCCCGCAGCAGGGCGTGGTCAGGGTCGACGACGACGTGCCGTGGGAGGTGGCGGCGCTCATCGGCTGCGGCATCACCACGGGCGTGGGCGCGGTGATCAACACCGCGAAGGTGCGTCCCGGCTCCACCGTGGCGGTGGTGGGCTGCGGCGGCGTGGGGCTCTCCGTCGTCCAGGGCGCGCGGCTGTCCGGCGCGAGGACGATCCTCGCGATCGACCCGCTGGAGTCGAAGCACGAGCTGGCGAGGAAGGTGGGGGCCACCCACACGGCGACGCCCGAGGGGCTGCCCGAGGCGCTGAACGAGCTGACCGGCGGCTCCGGCTTCGACTACGGCTTCGAGGTGGTCGGCAAGGCGGCGACCATCCAGGCCGCCTGGCAGGCCACCAGGCCGGGCGGGAACGTGGTGGTGGTCGGCGCGGGCGCGGTGGACGACATGTGGTCGATCCCCGCCTTCAACCTGCTGTTCGAGGGCAAGAACCTGCTGTCCAGCCTGTACGGCGAGGCCGACGTGCGGCACGACTTCCCGTACCTCGCCAAGCTCTACAAGGCCGGCAAGCTGGACCTGGAGTCGATGATCAGCTCGCGCATCAGGCTGGGCGACCTGAACGACGCCGTCGAGGCGCTGCGCCGCGGCGAGGTGCTGCGCCAGATCGTCCTCATGGACTGACGGGCGGGAGCCCGGCGGGCGGGGATCACCGCCCGCCGGGGCCGCGGCGGGCTACGTGGTGGAGAAGGCGGCGTCGAACGACGACGCGGGCGGCGTGATGGCGTTGAGCCTGCGGATGTAGGCCAGCGCCTCGCGCGCACCGTCGAGGCGGTCCATGCCGGCGTCCTCCCACTCGATCGAGACGGGGCCGTCGTAGCCGATGGAGTTCAGCGCGCGGAAGCAGTCCTCCCACGGCACGTCGCCCCTGCCGGTGGAGACGAAGTCCCAGCCGCGGCGCAGGTCGGCCCACGGCAGGTGCGACGACAGCCGGCCGCGTCGCCCGTCGCCCACCCGGACCCGGGTGTCCTTGCAGTCGACGTGGTAGATGCGGTCCTTGAAGTCGAGGATGAACCCGACCGGGTCGAGGTCCTGCCACACCATGTGGGACGGGTCCCAGTTGAGCCCGAACGCCGGGCGGTGGCCGACGGCCTCCAGCGTCCGCACCGTCGTGTGGTAGTCGTAGGCGATCTCGCTCGGGTGCACCTCGTGCGCGAAACGCACGCCGACCTCGTCGAAGACGTCGAGGATGGGGTTCCAGCGGTCGGCGAAGTCCTGGTAGCCGGCCTCCACCATGGAGGCGGGCACCGGCGGGAACATCGCCACCGTGTGCCAGATCGACGAGCCGGTGAAGCCGATCACCGTGTCCACGCCGAGCAGGGCGGCCGCCCTCGCGGTGTCCTTCATCTCCTCGGCCGCGGCCTGACGCACCGACTCGGGGTCGCCCGAGCCCCAGATCCTGGCCGGCAGGATCGCCCGGTGCCGCTCGTCGATCGGGTGGTCGCAGACGGCCTGCCCCACCAGGTGGTTGGAGACGGCCCACACCTTCAGCCCGTGCTTGTCGAGCTGGGCGCGCTTGTCCTCGCAGTACGACGGGTCGGACACCGCCTGCCGCACGTCGAAGTGGTCGCCCGAGCAGGCGATCTCCAGGCCGTCGTAGCCCCACTCGGCCGCGAGCCGGCACACCTCCTCGAACGGCAGGTCGGCCCACTGCCCGGTGAACAACGTAACCGGTCTCATCGCTCCTCCACGGTGGTGTAACGGCTCCCGTCGGCGGCGCTGCGTTCGACGGCGTCCAGCACGCGCTGCACCCGCAGCCCGTCGGCGAACGACGGCGACGGGGCGGCGCCGGTGGCGACCGCCTCCAGGAAGTCCCTGATCTCATGGGTGAAGGTGTGCTCGTAGCCGAGCCCGTGGCCGGGCGGCCACCACGCGCCCGCGTACGGGTGGTCGGGCTCGGTGACGAGGATGCGCTCGAAGCCGCCGCCGCCCGCGCAGAACCACAGCTCGTTCATCGACTCGAAGTCGAACGCGAGGCTGCCGAGCGAGCCGTTGACCTCGATCCGCATGGCGTTCTTGCGCCCGGTGGCGAACCTGGTGGCCTCGAACGAGGCCAGCGCCCCGCCCGACATCCGGCCGATGAACAGCGCGGCGTCGTCCACGGTGACCTCGCCCCTCGCGGCCGACCCGCGCTCCGCCGGCCCCTCGGACCCGGCCGCGAGCGGGCGTTCCTTGACGAACGTCTCGGTCAGCGCGGAGACGCCGACGACGTCCTGCCCGGTGACGAACTGGGCGGCGTCGACGATGTGCGCCCCGATGTCGCCGAGCGCGCCCGACCCCGCCCTGTCCCGCATCAGCCGCCACACGAGCGGGAACTCGGGGTCGACGATCCAGTCCTGGAGGTACTGGGCCCGTACGTGCCTGATCTCGCCGAGCCTGCCCTCCTCGACGTAGCGGCGGGCCAGCGCCACGGCGGGCACCCGGCGGTAGTTGAAGGCCACCATGCTCTTGCCGGGCGCCGCCTCGGCGGCCGCCACCATCGCCTCGGCCTCGGCGACGGTGTTGGCCAGCGGCTTCTCGCAGATGACGTGCTTGCCGGCGCGCAGCGCGGCGACGGCGATCTCGGCGTGCGAGTCGCCGGGCGTGCAGATGTCGACGATCTGCACGTCGTCACGCGCGACCAGCTCCCTCCAGTCGGTCTCGACGTCGGCCCAGCCGAGCCGGGCGGCCGCGGCGGCGGCGCGCTCCTTCGACCGTCCGGCCAGCACCGCCATGCGCGGCGCCAGCGGCAGGTCGAAGAAGGCGCCGACGCTGCGCCACGCCTGCGAGTGGACGCGGCCCATGAAGGCGTGGCCCACCATGCCCACGCCGATGGTGGTCTTGTCTGACATGCAACCCCCGATCAGGATTCGAAGCCGAGCGGCAGGTACTTCTCGACGTTCTCCTTGGTGATGGTCTCGGACGCCAGGGTGATCGACTGCGGGACCTGGTTCTCCACGAGATCACTCATGCCCTTCCCCTGGGCGATCAGCCGCGCCAGCCTGACGGCGGACGACGCCATGGTGGGGCTGTAGGTGACCGTGGCCTGGAGCACGGAGGAGCCCGACTGGATCTCCTTCATCGCGTTCAGCGAGCCGGCGCCCCCGACCATGACGAACTCGTTCCTGCCCGCCTCCTTGATGGCGGCCAGCACGCCCACCCCCTGGTCGTCGTCGTGGTTCCACAGCGCGTCGATCTTCTTGTGCGCCTGCAGCAGCGACGTCGCGACCTGGTTGCCGGTCTCGACCGTGAACTTGGCGTCCTGCTTGGCGGTGACGGAGAAGCCGTACGTCTTGAGCGCGTCGGCGAAGCCCTTGCTGCGGTCCTGCGTCAGCGGCAGCGTGGCGATGCCCTGGATCTCGACGATGACGGGGTCGGAGACCCCCTTCTCCTTCAGCTTCCTGCCGACGAAGTGGCCGGCCGCGACGCCCATGCCGTAGTTGTCGCCGCCGATCCACGTCCGGTACGCCAGCTTGTCGGGGAACACCCGGTCGAGGTTGACGACGGGGATGCCGGCCTGGGTGGCCTGTAACGCCACCTGGTTGAGCTGCTGGCCGTCGTTGGGCAGGATGACCAGCGCGCTCACCTTCGCCGCGATCAGCGACTCCACGGCGGAGATCTGCTGGTTGATGTCGTTGGTCGGCTCGACCGGCTTGAACTCGACGTCGGAGTACCGCTTGGCGGCGGCCTCGGCGTTCTTGGCGATGGCCGCGATCCAGCCGTGGTCGGCGGCGGGCGCCGAGAAGCCGATGACGACCTTCTCGCCGGGCTGGTCGTTGCCGCTCGCCGCCGGGGCGGGCGCGGGCGCGGCGCTGGACGGGGCGGCGGCGGGCTCGTTGCTGGTGCAGCCGGTGGCCAGCAGCACGGCTCCGCCGACGAGGAATCCGCGGCGCGCGACGTTCTCACTCATGGTGCTCTCTCCTTCAGGTTCCGCCGCTGGAGAAGGACGGCGACGACGATGATCAGGCCCTTGGCGATGAGCTGGTCGCTGGTGTTGAGGCCGTTGAGGATGAAGAGGTTGGTGATGAGCGTGAAGATCAGCAGGCCCAGGATCGAGCCCATGATCGTGCCGCGGCCTCCGGTGAGCAGCGTCCCGCCGATGATCACGGCGGCGATGGCGTCGAGCTCGTACAGGTCGCCGTGGGTGGACGAGCCTGTGGTCGTGCGGGCCATGATGAGGATCGCGGCGATGCCGCAGCAGAGCCCCGACAGCGCGTAGAGCAGCATGGTGTGCCTGCGTACGTCGATGCCGGCGAGCCTGGCGGCCTCGGGGTTGCCGCCCACGGCGTAGGTGCGGCGGCCGAACGTGGTGCGGTTGAGCACGACCCAGCCGAGCACCACGACCAGGGCGAACACGTACACGAGCAGCGGGATGCCGAGCACGCGGGTGGTGGACAGGCTCACGATGGCGCCGTTGTCCGGCTGCTGGACGAGCTGGGTCTTGCGGTCGGACATGCGCTGCGCCAGCCCGCGCGCCGCCACCAGCATCGCGAGCGTGGCGATGAACGGCACGAGCCGCCCGTACGCGATGAGCAGGCCGTTGACCAGGCCCGCTCCGGTGCCGACGAGGACGGCGCAGACGGCCATGACGACCGGCCCGTACGACTGGGTGGCCAGCGTCGTCGCCCAGACGGAGGCGAGCGCCATCACGGCGCCGACCGACAGGTCGATGCCGCCGCCGATGATGACGAAGGTCGCGCCGACCGTGATGACGCCGATCGTGGCGGCCAGGGACAGGACGCTGACCAGGTTGGAGGCGGTGGCGAAGGCGTCGGGCCTGGTCACCAGGCCGACCGCGACCAGCAGCGCGAGCGCCACGAACAGCCCCAGATGCCGCAGCTCGCCGACGCCGCGCAACCCGGACAGCAGGTTCGTCCGCGCCGCGTCGGCCTGCGCGCCCCGCGCCCCCGCGGCCTGGCGCACAGGCGGAGTGGGCTCGCTCATCACGCCGCCCTCCCTTCCATGATCATGTCGAGGACGCGGTGCTCGTCCAGCACGGCCGCGTCACCCTCGTGGATGACCGTCCCCTCGCGCAGCACCAGCACCCGGTCCGACAGGCCGAGCACCTCCGGCACCTCGCTGGAGACCAGCAGCACGGCGATGCCCCTGTCGGCCAGGTCGCGGATCACCGCGTACAGCTCCGCCCTGGCGCCGACGTCCACGCCGCGGGTGGGCTCGTCCAGCAGGAGCAGCCTGCGCCCGCCGACCAGCCAGCGGGCCAGCACCGCCTTCTGCTGGTTGCCGCCCGACAGCGTCCTGACGGGGCGTTCGGTGTCGGGCGGGCGGATGTCGAGCAGGTCCGCCAGCCGGGCGGCCTCCGCCCGCTCCCTGCCGCGGTCGATCCAGCCGAACCTGGCGAACCCCGGCAGGCTGCCCAGCGTGATGTTCGCGGTGACGCTCTGGTCGAGCAGCAGGGCCTGCGCCTTGCGCTCCTCCGGGGCGAGGCCCATGCCGCTCCTGACGGCGTGCGTGACGCCGCGCCGTACGGGCCGGCCGCCGAGCAGCACCCGGCCGGCGGCGCGGCGGGCGCCGTACACGGCTTCCAGGATCTCGGAGCGGCCCGATCCGACCAGGCCGGCCAGCCCCACGATCTCGCCCGCGCGCACCGAGAAGGAGACGCCGGAGAACGCGCCGGGCGCGCTCAGCCCCTCGACGCGCAGCACCTCCTCGCCGGGAGGACGCGACGAGCGCGGCGGGAAGACGTACTCGACGTCCCTGCCGGTCATGAGCGAGACGACGCGCGAGGTCGGCGTGTCGCGGGCGGGCAGGCCGACGGCGACCGTCCGGCCGTCCTTCAGCACCGTGACCCTGTCGCCGATCTCGCGGATCTCCTCCAGGCGGTGCGAGATGTAGACGACGGCCACGCCCTGCGCGGTGAGCTCGCGGATGATGCGGAACAGGTTGGCGACCTCGTCGTGGGCGAGGGCGGCCGACGGCTCGTCCATGATGATGAGCCGGGCGTCGTGCGAGAGGGCCCGCGCCATCGACACCACCTGCTTGGCCGCCGGCGGGAGCCGCCCCACCTCGGCGTTCGGGCGGATCTCGGGATGGCCGAGCCGTTCCAGCACCTCGCGGGCCGCCCGCCTGCCCGCCGCCCGGTCCACGAACCCGAGGCGGGCGTGCTCGTGGCCGAGGAAGATGTTCTCGGCCACGCTCAGCCCGTCCACGAGGTCGAGCTCCTGGTAGATGGTGGCGAAGCCGAGCCTGATGGCGTCGATGGGGCTGCCCGGCCGCGCCTCGGCGCCGTTGAACGTGATCGTGCCCTCGTCCGGCTGGTGCACGCCGGCCAGGACCTTGATGAGCGTCGACTTGCCCGCGCCGTTCTGGCCGAGCAGGCAGTGCACCTCGCCCGCCCGTACGTCCAGGTCCACCCCGTCCAGCGCGCGCACACCGGGGAACTGCTTGACGATGCCTCGCATGACCAGCATCGATGGCCCCTTCCAGGGGTTGTCTCTTCAGGCGTTGTCTGTCAGGCGTTGACGATGCGGTTGATGTTGTCGGGTGACAGGTAGTGCTCGACGGCGAGCAGGCCCGCGCCCAGCACGGCGGCGTCGACGCCGGCGCGGCTCGGGGTGATGGACAGGTGGTGGGTGGCCAGCGGCAGCGACCTGCGGTAGATCGTCTCCCTGACGCCGGCGACCAGGTGGTCGTGCACCCGTGACAGGGCGCCGCCGATGACGATGACCTCGGGGTTGAAGAAGTTGACCAGGCCGGCCAGCACCTCGCCGATCAGCCTGCCGGCCTCCCTGACCAGCCGCAGCGCCTGCGTGTCGCCCGCCTGGACGAGCGCCACCACGTCGGCGGCCGACTCGGCGGCGAGGCCCAGCTCGCGCAGCCGCCTGGCCAGCGCCGCGCCGCCCGCGACGGCCTCCAGGCAGGCGCTGTTGCCGCACCGGCAGCCGGCGTCGTCGTGGCCGCTGACCCTGATGTGGCCGATGTCGCCGGCCGAGCCCTGCGCGCCCCTGTGCAGCTTGCCGTCGGCGACGATGCCGCAGCCGATGCCGGTGCCGGCCTTGACGAACAGCAGGTGCCGCGCCCCGGGGAAGGCGTGGCGGTGCTCGCCCAGCGCCATCACGTTCACGTCGTTGTCGACGAGCACGGACGGGCCGTCGAAGTACTCGGGGATGGGGTAGTCGTTCCAGCCCGGCATGATCGGCGGGTTGTTGGGACGCCCCGTCGCGAACTCGACCGGTCCCGGCACCCCCATGCCGATGGCGCGCAGCGCCGCCCTCGGGCGTCCCGCGTCGGCGAGCAGCGCGTCGAGCCGTCGGTCGACGTGGGCCAGCACCTCCTCGGGCCCGTCGCCGATGAGCAGCGGGTCCTCGCACGCGGCCAGGATCTCGCCGGAGATGTCCATGAGCGCGACCCGGCAGTGGGTGGCGCCCAGGTCCACGCCGGCGAAGGCGTGCTCCTCGGTGTGCAGGCGGAGCTGGCGCGGCGGACGGCCTCCGGTGGACTCGCCGGTCTCGGTCTCCTCCACGAGGCCGCGCTCGATCAGGGCGTCCACCCGCTGCGAGATCGTCGAGCGGGCGAGGCCGGTCACCCGCGCGAGGTCGGACCTGGTCGTGGCCGAGCCCGTGCTGATGAGCGTCAGGACGTCACCGGGCGAGCCCGGCTGGGGGGTCATGCCGCGACAATAAGATCGCTGATCCGGCAAATCAAGAGTGAGAATCGCCCGAACTTCCGCCACTTTCGCCGATCGACGAACAAAGATCGCCGGTCCTCGGGATATGTCCGCACGTCAGGCACAAAAAGACACCGCCCCGTACGGCTGCCGGGGCGGTGTCTCGATGCTCGGGAAAGGTCAGAGCATGGCCTTCATGGAGTCGGACGCGGTGAGGACGTACGGCTGCTCGGCCATGACCGACTCCCAGTTCATGGCGAGCGCCTCGGGCGTCAGGTCGTCGGTCTTCCAGCCCGGCCCCTCGGCCACGAACACGCGCGCCACCCGGCCGCCGCCCACGCTGAACACCTCGCCGCTGACCTCGCACGAGTCGTGGACGAGGTAGGCGACGAGCGCGCTGACCCGTTCCGGCGTGAACTTCTGCTCGAACTCGGCGGGCAGCAGCGCCTCCGTCATGCGCGTCCAGGCGATGGGGGCGATGGCGTTGGCCCTGATGCCGTTGCGCGCGCCCTCGACGGCGATGGTCTTGGTGAGGCCGACGAGGCCCATCTTGGCGGTGGAGTAGTTGGCCTGGCCGAAGTTGCCGAACAGCCCGGCGGGGCTGGAGGTGTTGACGACGCGCCCGTAGCCCGCCTCCTTCATGTACGGGTAGGCGGCCTGGCTGACCAGGTACGAGCCGCGTACGTGCACCGCGATCACCGCGTCGAAGTCCTCGACCGTCATCTTGCCGAACGACTTGTCGCGCAGGATGCCGGCGTTGTTGACGACGATGTCGAGCCTGCCGAACGCGTCGATCGCGGACCTGACGATGGCCCGCGCGCCCTCGGGCGTGGCGACGTCGTCGGTGCTGGCGACGGCCTGGCCGCCGTTCTTGGTGATGAGCTCGACGACCTCGGCGGCGGGCCCGGCGGACGCGCCGGTGCCGTCGAGCGCGCCGCCGAGGTCGTTGACGACGACCTTGGCCCCCCGCTCGGCGAGGAGGAGCGCGTGGGACCTGCCGAGGCCGTGCCCGGCCCCCGTGACGATCGCGACCCTGTCATCGAACCGAAGCATCGAACCCTCCAGCACAGGAGAACAACATTCTGGTATGAGCACCATAACCCGCGGGGCGCCCGTCAAGCGTGACGCGCGTCACCCGGCCGGATGCCAGAGCTCGGGCACGCCGCCCTCCCGCCTGACCCGCCCCCGCGCCTCCAGCCACACCAGGTGGGCGAGCGTCTCGTTGGTGGCGGCGCGGCGCATGAAGGGCGCGATCGTCTCCCACGGCCGCGACCAGGTCAGGCGGGTGGCGACGGCCCAGCAGGTGACGCCCGGTCCGGCGGCGACGACGGCCTCGATCTCGGCCAGCCGCTCGTCGTGGTGCGCCATGACGTGGTGCACCCGCTCGGCCAGCTCCAGGAAGCGGTACTCGTGGGCGGGCAGGACCTCGTCCACGTCGAGCTCGCGCACGGCGGCCAGCGCGTCGAGGTAGTCGGCCAGCGGGTTGGGCCCCGACTGCGGGTGCACCGCCACGATCGGCGTGATCCTGGCCAGGACGTGGTCGCCGGAGAACAGCAGCCTGCGCGACGGCGACACGAAGCACAGGTGGCCGGGCGAGTGGCCGGGCGTCCACAGGGCGCGCAGGTCCCAGCCGGGCAGGCCCAGCGCCTCGCCGTCCTCGACCAGGCGGTCCGGCTTGGCCACGGCCACCATGTGCCTGATCGCCATCGACGCGCCCGCCAGCTCGTCGAGCGTCGCCCGCGGGACGCCGGAGCGCAGCAGCAGCTCGCGCTCGCGGGCGACGAGCGAGTCGATCGCGGCGTCGTCGTAGCGCTCGCCGACGAGCGCGGCGTCGGCCGGGTGCAGGGCGATCCAGGCCCCGGACGCCTCGCGCACCCGCCCGGCCAGCCCGTAGTGGTCGGGATGGATGTGGGTGACGAGCACGCCCTTCACGTCGGTGATCTCGTACCCGGCGACGCGCAGCCCCGCCACGAGCGCGTCGTACGCCTCGTCGGTGTTCCACCCGGCGTCGACGATCGCCACGCCGTCGGTCAGCTCCAGCACGTACACGAGGACGTAGCGGAGGGGGTTGATCGGGATCGGCACCGGCACGGACCACAGCCCCGGCCGCACCCGTTCCACCTCGGGAAAGCCGCCGCCGGTCCAGGCGTCGCGCTGCGCCTGGCTGGATGGGGTCACCACGAACTTCGCCATGGACCCGATTCTGCCCGAATGAAGTTCTATTCCCGAATCGTGTTCTACTAGGACCATGAAGCTGGCACGCGAGATCGCCGACGACGGCCGTTTCGTCCGGCAGCCCAACCGCTTCACCGACCCGCTCGGCCCGCCGGAGCCGGGCCGCTACCGGCTGTACGCCTCCTACGCCTGCCCCTGGGCGCAGCGCGTCCTCATCGTCCGCGCGCTCCTGCGCCTGGAGGACGTCCTCGACGTCGTCATCGTCGACCCGATCCGCGACGAGAAGGGCTGGCGCGTCCCCGGCGGAGACCCCGAGTACCTGTCGGAGCTCTACCACGCCACCGACCCCGGCTACCAGGGCCGCTACACCGTCCCCTGCGTCTGGGACACCCGCGAGGGCCGCATCGTCACCAACGACTTCCCGCGCATCACCCTCGACCTGGAGACCACCTGGGGCGCCTCGCCCGACCTCTACCCCGAGCGCCTGCGCCCCGACATCGACATCATGAACGACCGCCTCTACCACGGGCTCAACAACGCCGTGTACGAGGCCGGCTTCGCGCGCGGCCAGCAGGCGTACGAGGAGGCGGTGGCCAGGGTCTTCTCCACGCTCGACTCGCTGGAGGTGCGGCTGTCGCGGTCGGAGTTCCTCTTCGGCTCCACGCTCACCGAGAGCGACGTCCGCCTCTACACCACCCTGGCCAGGTTCGACACCGTCTACTACAGCCACTTCAAGTGCTCGGTGCGGCGGCTGACCGACTACCCGGCCCTGTGGGCCTACGCCCGCCGGCTGTACGCCATCCCGGCCTTCCGCGACACCACGGACTTCGACCACATCAAGCGGCACTACTACATGACCCAGACCGACCTCAATCCGAGCCGGATCGTCCCGGTCGGACCGGATCTGGACTGGACGCTCTGACCGGCGCCGGCTCCCGAGCCGGCGCCGGCATCCGCACGAACAGCAGCGCCGAGGCCAGCGCCAGCACCGCGGCGGCCCCCCACGCGACGGCCGTTCCCGCCTGCGTGGCGAGCGCGCCGAACCCCAGGTTCGCCGCGATGGCGCCCGACTGCAGGGCGAGCGACGAGGTCGAGGTGACGGTGGTGCGCTGCGCGGCGGTGACCGCCCGGTGCGTCATCTCCTGGCACAGCACCGCCGCCACCGCGAGCCCCATGAACAGCACGACGTACGCGATCCCCGCGCCGGCCAGCCCGGCCGCGCCCCCGAGCCCCGCCGTCGCGGCCAGCGCCCCCAGCGAGGACGCCGCCACCACCACGCCCACGACGGCGCCGCGCACCGACCCCCGGGCCGAGGCCGCGGCGGCGGGAGCGGCGAGGCGGGCGACACGAGGGGCCAGGGCGCTGCCCGCCGCGCTCCCCGCGAACCCGAGCGCCGCCACGACCGAGTAGGCCAGGCTGCCCTCCTCGGCCGTCCCCGCCAGTTCGGCGAGGCGCCCGGGTGTGAGCAGCTCGATCACGCACAGCACCACCCCCGAGGCGGCGGACGCCAGCATCAGGCGCCGCAGCGCGGGACGGCCCCCCACGAGCCGCAGGCCCGCCGTCACGGTGGCGGGCACGTCCCTGAGCAGCCCGGCCACCACCCCGCGCCGCGCTCCCGCGGGACGCCGTCCGCCCGGCTCGGGGAGGGCGAAGACGGTGACGACCAGCAGCGCGACCGCCGCAACCGCTCCCAGCGCCGGCGAGAACGCGAGCGGCGGCACCGGCCCGCCGGGCGCGACCAGCGGCAGCACCCCGCCCACCAGCACGCCGACGCACAGCGACGCCGACTCCATCGCCCCGCCCCTGGCCAGGCCGGGCTTGAGATCGGCGTCGGGCCCCTCGATCGCGTGCAGCGTGTCGACGTACCAGGAGGTGGCGGGCCCGGTGGACAGCGCCCTGGCCACCCCCTTCAGCACGGCGACGCCGGCGAACGCCCACACCGTCTGCGCCACGCTCATCAGCGCCAGCGCCGCCGCGAGGAACCCGGCGGAGACGGCGAGCACGGTCCTGCGGCCCGCGACGTCGGCGAGCCCGCCCGTCGGCAGCTCCAGGCAGAGGGTCACGGCGGAGAACAGGGTCACGCACAGGCCGACCTGGGCCAGGCTGAGGCCCCGCTGCGTCATCAGCAGCACCATCACGGCCATCATCAGCCCCAGCGGCAGCCAGGTCAGGAAGCTGACGAGCAGGTAGCGGCGTAACGCCGAGCGCGCGGTCACTGCTCCTCCTTCTGCGGGTGGTCAGGGTGCTTCGGGTACGGGAAGGCGCCGGCCCAGACGTGGTACTGCTCGGCGCCGTCCGCGCCGGCGTAGCGGGCGGCGAGCTCCCGTACGAGGTCGTCGGCGCGCTCCTGGAGCTCGCGCACCCCCTCGGGCGGCAGCATGACCAGGTGGTCGCTCATGCCGACGGCGTCGACCACCTCGCGCGGCCACTCGCTCTCGTCGAACGCCTCGACGGAGCGCGCGACGGCCTCCACCTGGCGCAGGTGCATGACCTTCAGCACCTCACGCCCCTCGGGCGAGGCGGCGAGGGTCAGGTTGTCCCACGAGGTGTAGCGGTGGCGGGCGCGCCAGCGCCGCTCGCGCCCGTCGCGCTGCTCGGGGTCCTCCTCGATGAAGCCGTGCTTGGCCAGCTCGCGCAGGTGGTAGCTGGTCAGGCCGGAGCTCTCGCCCACCGCGCGGCCCAGCTCGCTGGCCGTGGCCGGGCCCTGCGCCCTGAGCCGGCCGAGCAGGCGCACGCGCAGCGGGTGCGCGACGACCTTCAGCAGCCGCGGATCGTCGATCTTGAACGCTTCCTCCATCCCTTCACGGTAGACCGCAAGGGGAATTTTGCAAAGGGAATTTTGCGATTCTCCCCGCCTCGTAGACTGGGTGGATGCTCGACGAGATCCGGGTGGACGACGCCGTCTTCGACCTGCGCCCCGACTTCGCGGTGCTCGCCATGACCGCGCACGGCCTCACCAACGGCCCCACCGACGACCGCTCCCGCGCCTGGCTGGCCGCCGCCTCCGCGTGCGAGCCGCAGCCCGAGAAGATCGACGCGTGGAAGGACGCCTATCGCGGCTTCGGCGCCAAACCCCAGCGCACCCGCCCCTCCGTCGACGCACTCACCCGCCGCATGCCCCTGCCGGAGATCAACCTGGTCGTCGACGCCTACAACACGGTCAGCGTCAGGCACGCCCTGCCCATCGGCGGCGAGGACCTCGACCGCTACGACGGCCCGGCCAGGCTCGTGCGCGCCGCCGGCGACGAGGCGTCCGAGGAGGCGCTCGGCACGCCCGAGCCCGGCGAGGTGATCTGGCGCGACGACACCGGCGTCACCTGCCGCCGCTGGAACTGGCGCCAGGTGGCGCGCACCCGGCTCACCGAGGAGACGGTCAACGCCCTGTTCCTGCTGGAGCGGCTGGAGCCGATGACGCTGGAGGAGCTGAAGGAGGCCGGAGAGGAGCTCGCCGACCTGCTGACACGGCTCTCGCCGGACGTCAGGATCGCCACCCGAGTGATCGCTTCCGGGAAATAAACCTCCGCCCCCGGTGTTGATATCAAACAGTAATAATGAGGGTGACCACCTGGATTGACTAGGGGGACGTGACCTCTTTGGAGTCTCCTGAGAGGATCGTTCAAGGCGGCACGCCCACACGGGCACGCGCCGCCGGTCCAGGCGAGTAGCCTTGGACAGGTTCTCTTAACATCAACGCCGATCTGCGGAAGAGGGCGATTTCCGCCGTGTCGTCTGAGTCGTCGCGGACAAACCCGCTGGCAAGCTTTGGTCAGAACGAGTGGCTTGTCGACGAGCTGTACCAGAAGTACCTCCAAGACCCCGAGTCTGTTGACAAGGCTTGGTGGAACTTCTTCGCTGACTACAACCCTGACTACGGACCGGGCCGTACCCCGGCCAGAGAGGCGGGGAACGGCACTGTGACCGCCCCGCCTCCGACCAAGGCGGCGCCGAAGGCGCCCGAGGCCGAGAAGCCGAAGCAGCCCGCCACCCCGGTGCCCAAGGGCGCCGAGGAGGTCAGGCTGCGCGGCGCCGCGGCCCGCACGGCCTCCAACATGGACCTGTCCCTGGCGGTCCCCACCGCCACCAGCGTCCGCGCCATCCCGGCCAAGCTGCTCATCGACAACCGCATCGTGATCAACAATCACCTCAAGCGGGGGCGCGGCGGCAAGGTCTCCTTCACGCACTTGATCGGCTTCGCCATCGTCAAGGCGCTGAAGGCGATGCCGGAGATGAACTACTCCTACGCGGAGATCGACGGCAAGCCGACCCTCGTCAAGCCCGAGCACGTCGGCTTCGGCCTCGCCATCGACGTCCAGAAGAGCAACGGCGACCGCCAGCTCCTCGTGCCGTCCATCAAGGGCGCCGAGGAGATGGACTTCCGCCAGTTCTGGATGGCGTACGAGGACGTCGTCCGCAAGGCACGCGCGGGCAAGCTGGGCGTCGACGACTTCGCCGGCACCACCATCTCCCTCACCAACCCCGGCACGATCGGCACCGTCCACTCCGTGCCGCGGCTCATGCCCGGCCAGGGCACCATCATCGGCGTCGGCGCGATGGAGTACCCGGCCGAGTACCAGGGGGCGGCCCCGGAGACCCTGTCGCGCCTGGCCGTGTCCAAGGTCATGACGCTGACCAGCACCTACGACCACCGGATCATCCAGGGCGCCCAGTCGGGCGACTTCCTGCGCCAGATCCACCGGCTGCTGCTCGGCGAGGACGGCTTCTACGACGAGATCTTCGAGGCGCTGCGGATCCCGTACGAGCCGGTCCGCTGGGTCCAGGACATCTCGGCCACCCACGACGACGACGTGGCCAAGTCGGCCCGCGTGATCGAGCTCATCCACGCCTACCGGGTCCGCGGCCACCTCATGGCCGAGACCGACCCGCTCGAGTACAAGCAGCGCAAGCACCCCGACCTCGACATCCAGTCCCACGGCCTGACCCTCTGGGACCTCGAGCGCGAGTTCGCCACCGGCGGCTTCGGCGGGCGCGCGCTGATGAGGCTGCGCGAGATCCTCGGCGTGCTGCGCGACTCGTACTGCCGCACCGTCGGCATCGAGTACATGCACATCCAGAACCCCGAGGAGCGGGCCTGGATCCAGGCGCGGGTGGAGAAGCCGCACGCCTCCCCCGCCCGCGACGAGCAGCTCAACATCCTGAGCAGGCTCAACACGGCCGAGGCGTTCGAGACGTTCCTGCAGACGAAGTTCGTCGGCCAGAAGCGCTTCTCCCTGGAGGGCGGCGAGTCCCTCATCCCGCTGCTCGACTCCGTGATCAGCAGCGCCGCCGACGAGCACCTCGACGAGGTCGTCATCGGCATGGCGCACCGCGGCCGGCTCAACGTGCTCGCCAACATCGTCGGCAAGTCGTACGCGCAGATCTTCGGCGAGTTCGAGGGCAACATCGACCCGCGCACGGCGCACGGCTCCGGCGACGTGAAGTACCACCTCGGCGCGTCGGGCACGTTCACCGCGCCGAGCGGCACCACCATCACCGCGTCCGTGGTCGCCAACCCGTCGCACCTCGAAGCGGTCGACCCCGTCCTCGAAGGCGTCGTCCGCGCCAAGCAGGACCTCCTGGAGCGCGGCGAGGAGGGCTTCACCGTCCTTCCCGTGCTGATCCACGGCGACGCGGCCTTCGCCGGCCAGGGCGTCGTTGCCGAGACGCTCAACCTGTCGCAGCTGCGCGGCTACCGCACCGGCGGCACCGTCCACGTCGTGGTCAACAACCAGGTCGGCTTCACCACCTCGCCCGCCTCGTCCCGTTCGTCGGTGTACGCCACCGACGTCGCGCGGATGATCCAGGCGCCGATCTTCCACGTCAACGGCGACGACCCCGAGGCCGTGGTCCGCGTCGGCAAGCTCGCCTACGAGTACCGCCAGGCGTTCCGCAAGGACGTCGTCATCGACCTCATCTGCTACCGCCGCCGCGGCCACAACGAGGGCGACAACCCCGCCTTCACCCAGCCGCTGATGTACGACCTGATCGACGCCAAGCGCTCCACGCGCAAGCTCTACACCGAGGCGCTGATCGGCCGTGGCGACATCACGGTCGAGGAGGCCGAGTCGGCGCTGCGCGACTACCAGGCCAAGCTGGAGCAGGCGTTCACCGAGGTGCGCGAGGCGGCCAAGAAGCCGCTGGAGGCGGGCGCGATGCGCGTGCCGCACACCGAGGTCGTCAAGTGGTCGCACGACAGCACGCCCACGGCCATCACCGACGAGACGCTCAAGCGCATCGTCGACACCCAGCTCAACCTGCCCGACGGCTTCACGCCGCACCCGCGCCTGGCGCCCGTGCTGCAGCGCCGCGGCCAGATGGTCGAGCAGGACTCCATCGACTGGGCCATGGGCGAGACCCTCGCCTTCGGCTCGCTGCTCATCGACGGCCACCCGGTCAGGCTCGTCGGCCAGGACTCCCGGCGCGGCACGTTCACCCAGCGGCACGCGGTGCTGGTCGACCGCCTCACCGGCGCCGACCACACGCCGCTGAAGGCGTTCAACAACGGCACCACGAAGTTCTACGTCTACGACTCGCTGCTGAGCGAGTTCGCGGCGCTCGGCTTCGAATACGGCTACAGCGTCGTGCGTCCCGACGCCCTGGTCTGCTGGGAGGCGCAGTTCGGCGACTTCGTCAACGGCGCCCAGACGATCATCGACGAGTTCATCTCGTCCGGTGAGCAGAAGTGGGGCCAGAAGTCGTCCGTCGTGCTGCTGCTGCCGCACGGCTTCGAGGGCCAGGGCCCCGACCACTCCTCGGCCCGCATCGAGCGGTTCCTGCAGATCTGCGCCCTCGACAACATGACGGTGGCGCAGCCCAGCACCCCGGCCAACTACTTCCACCTGCTGCGCTGGCAGGTGCAGTCCGGCCGGCACAAGCCGCTGGTGGTCTTCACGCCGAAGTGGCTGCTGCGCCACAAGGCGGCCACGTCCAAGGCGTCCGACTTCACCTCGGGCACCTTCCAGCCGGTCCTCGGCGACACGACGGCCGACCCGTCGAAGGTCACCAAGGTCATCCTCTGCTCGGGCAAGGTCTACTACGAGATCGCCGCGCAGCGGGAGAAGCTGGGCCGCGAGGACGTCGCGATCGTCCGTCTGGAGCGCCTGTACCCGTTCCCCGCCGACGAGCTGGCCGCGGCGCTGTCGCGCTTCAGCCCGCAGGCGGAGCTGGTCTGGGCGCAGGACGAGCCGGTCAACATGGGCCCGTGGCCGTACCTGACGCTGAAGCTGGCCGAGGACCCGCAGACGCTGGGCGGCCGCCCGCTCCGCCGCGTCTCGCGCACCCCGAACAGCTCGCCCGCGACGGGTTCGCACAACTCCCACGACACGGAGCTGGAGGAGATCCTGTCGCAGCTCTTCAGCTGACCCAGGACCTCCCTCAGGCCCCTCGCCCGCCCAGGGCGAGGGGCCTTCCGTTTCCAAGAGACGACCGACGCCTTCACGGCGGGAGGGGTTCGTCACCCCGTAGCCCCCCGGAAGGACCCCTGGTGGTGCGGCGGGAGGGGGTCGTCGGCCCGTAGCCGCCCCCCGGAAGGACCCCCGGTGGTGCGGCGGGAGGGGGTCGTCGGCCCGTAGCCGCCCCCGGGAGGACCCCCGGTGGTGCGGCGGGAGGGGGTCGTCGGCCCGGCTAGAGTGTGCACATGTATTTCACGGATCGGGGGATCGAGGAGCTGGTCGAGCGGCGCGGCGAGGAGGAGGTCAGCCTCCTGTGGCTGGGCGAGCGCCTGCGTGAGTTCGTCGATCTGAACCCGGAGTTCGAGACGCCGGTCGAGCGGCTCGCCACCTGGCTGGCCCGGCTCGACGACGAGGACGAGTAAACCGGCCGAAGCCGCGCCCGGCGGCCCCGCCGGGCGTCGGCCGGGCGCTCGCCGACCATCCGAAGCCACCGCCCACGACGGGCCCGGCCCCGGTCCTGAGGCCCCTGGGCACAGCCCCCTCTCCGGTAACGGCAACGCCTGATCAGGGGTGCGTCCAGGCGTGGTGGCGAGCCATCGCACCGAGCCGGACGTGCCGGCCTGCCGAGCCCTCCCGCGCGTCCTCCCAGCGCCCGTGACAGCCCGTTCACCATGCCAGAGCCCTGCCCAGTAGTCTAAAACGCGATACATCTTGAGTAATCGCGAAACGCGACATATCGTGTCTTGTACGAGAGTCGTCTGACACGAGAGGGCGGGATCATGCAGCAGTGGACGATCAAGGAGCCCGAACGGCTGACGTTCGGCCCGGTCGACTCCCTCGACGTGCGCATCGTCGCGGGCCGCCTGGCGGTGCTCGCCAGCGACGGCCCGCCCACTCTGGAGGTGGCCGAGATCGAGTCGGCGTCCCCGCTGATGGTCGCGTACGACGAGGACACCGGCGAGCTGACCATCACCTACAAGGACCTCTCCTGGGACGGCCTGCTGGGCTGGCTGCGGCGCGACCGACGCAGGACGGTGGTCACCCTCACGGTGCCCAAGCACTGCACGGTCAACGCCGGCGTGGTGTCCGCGCCCGCCGTCGTGGCCGGGTTCGAGCGGACCACTCAGGTCAGGAGCGTGTCCGGCGAGATCGTGCTCGACGGCGTCAGCGGCGACGTGTCGGCGACGACGGTCTCCGGGGCCGTCGAGAGCCGCGCCATGGAGGGCGACCTCGCCTTCAAGAGCGTCTCGGGCGACCTGACCGTGGCCGACGGCGTGCCGCGCCGGCTGCGGGCCAACACGGTGTCGGGCCGGATCACCGCCGACCTGACGCTGCGACCCACCGGACATGTGACGTTGAACAGCGTCTCCGGTGCCATCCTGGTCAGACTGCAGGAGGACGTGGACGCGGACGTCGCCGTGCGGTCCACCTCAGGCAGGCTGGTCAGCACGTTCGACGAACTGATCGACAGCAGCAGGCCCGGCGCGAAGTCGCTGTCCGGCAGGCTCGGCGGCGGCATGGCCTCGCTGTCGGCGACCACGGTCTCCGGCAAGGTCGCGCTGCTCAGGGGGGAGAAGGAATGAGCCCAGTCTTCGGTCACGGCCGGCTCCGGCTGTACCTGCTCAAGCTGCTGGAGGAGAGCCCCAAGCACGGGTACGAGGTGATCAGGCTGCTGCAGGACCGTTTCCTCGGCGTCTACTCGCCCTCCCCCGGCACGATCTACCCGCGCCTGGCCCGCCTGGAGGAGGAGGGCCTGGTGACGCACGAGGTGATCGACGGCAAGAAGGTCTTCTCGATCACGGACAAGGGCCGCGAGGAGCTGAACGCGCGCCTCGACGAGCTCGACGACCTGGAGCAGGAGATCTCCGCCTCGGTCCGCGACATCGCCCGCGAGGTGAAGGAGGACGTCCGCGACACGGTCAAGTCGCTCCGCGAGGAGCTGACCAGGATGGCCAAGGACGTCCGCACCGGCAGCCGCGAGGACGTCAAGCGGATGCACGCCAAGCAGCGGGAGGACTTCAAGCGGCTCAAGGAGCAGCAGAAGCGGCAGTGGATGGACCACGCCTACCACTGGCAGGGCGAGAGCGAGCGGCTGGCCGGCGAGTGGCGCAGGATCTGGACGGAGATCTGGGCCACGATGGGCGGCGCGCCCCCGAACCGTGCCGATCTGGACGCCGAGCTGGGCGAGCTGCTGGCCGACTTCGTCGCGCAGGCCCGCCAGGAGGCGTCCGGCGCCCCGCTCACGCCGGAGAAGCTGGCCGAGCTGCGCCGCACGCTCGACCGGGCGGCCGAGGACGTCCGCCGCATCCTGGAGGACTGACGGCGGCGACGTCCGCCCGGCCTGCGGTGAACGCCACCCCCCTGCCGTAGGTGCGCCGCCCCTCGGTGACGCCACCTCTCCGTGACGCCGCCCCTCCCTGATGCCGTCGCCCGGGTGATACGGCCCTCATCCGTCCGTACCACCCGGAACCGCGGCGTGCGGCAGGCCCGCCGCCGGCCGTCAGACGGTGAAGACGATCTTCCCGAAGAGGTCGCCCTCCGCCATGGCGGCGAAGCCGTCCCGCGCCTCGCGTAGCGGCAGCGTCCTGTCGATCACGGGGCGCAGCCCGGTCTGCTCCAGGAACACCGCCAGCCGCTGGAGCTGGTCGCGCGTCCCCATCGTCGAGCCGACCACCGAGAGCTGCAGGAAGAAGACCCGGTTCAGGTCGGCGGGCGGCACGGCGCCGCTCGTCGCGCCCGACACGACGATCCGTCCGCCCGGCTTGAGCGACTTGAGCGAGTGGTCCCAGGTGGCCTGCCCCACGGTCTCCATGACGGCGTCCACGCGTTCCGGCAGCCGTGCGCCCGGCTCGAACACCTGGTCCGCGCCCAGGCTCCTGGCCCGCTCCCGCTTCTCCTCCGACCGGCTGGTCGCCCACATCCGGTAGCCGCCCGCGCGGCCGAGCGCGATGAGCGCGGTGGCGACGCCGCCGCCCGCGCCCTGCACGAGCACGGTCGAGCCGGGTTCGAGCCCCGCCTTGTCGAACAGCATCCGGTACGCGGTCAGCCACGCCGTCGGCAGGCACGCCGCCTGCTCGAAGCTGAGCGCGGCTGGCTTGGGGACGAGGTTGCGGCGCGGCACCGCCACGCGCTCGGCGAACGTCCCGTCGTGGATCTCCGACAGCAGGCTGCGCTTCGGGTCGAGCGTCTCGTCGGCGCCCGTGCCGATCACGGAGTGGACGATGACGTCGTTGCCGTCCTCGTCCACGCCTGCCGCGTCGCAGCCGAGCACGATCGGCAGGCGGTCCTGCCGGATGCCGACGCCCTTGAGCGTCCACAGGTCGTGATGGTTGAGCGCGGCCGCCCGTACGGAGACGGTGGTCCAGCCGTCCTTGGCCTCGGGCTCCGGGTGCTCGCCGAGCGTGAGCCCGGCGAGTGGATTGTCGGGATCGGTCTGTGTGGCGGTTACGGCGAACATGGCCGCACCTTACTTCAGCGTGATCCGGATCCCGTCGAGCGCCTTGCCGCGGAACTCCTCGGAGCTCGAGACGGCGATCTGCACACCGTCGCGGCAGACCGCGCCGGACGGCTGCGTCCGGCTGAGGACCGCCGAAGGCGCGGCCTGGCCCGCGCGGCAGTGCGGCGCCTGCGTGAACACCAGCAGGGGGCCCGCACCCCCGCCGAACCAGAGCTGCGGCCCGACGCTCAGGCCCGCCAGGGTCTCGCCCGGCCGCGCCAGCCGGACCGCGCCCCTGGCCGACAGCACCAGGTAGCCGTCCTCGGTGACCGTGCCGCGCAGCCCCTCGGCCGCCGCCAGGCGCTGCTCGAAGGTGAGCGCCACCGGCTGGTCGGGCAGGGCCACCCGCCACGGGCCGAACGTGAACAGCAGCACGTCGCCCCTCGACACGCCACTGGGCGGCGGGGGCCAGAGGGCGACGTTCGGGGTCAAGGTCCTGAGCGGCCTGCCGCCCCTGCCGACCTCCGCGGCCACGCTGTACGGCGCGGTCAGCGGCCGGTACTGCCCGTCCACCCAGACGCCCTGGAACGGCCGCACGCCGAGGCCGGCGAGGGCCAGCTCGGCCGGGTAGCGCACCTCGGCCCGCCGCCCGTCGGGGAACACCACCTCGATCACCTCGTCCCCGCCCTTGCGGACGGCGCGCGGGTGGACGGCGTTGGGGGTGTCGTCGGCGGCGACGGGCGTCGCCACCGGCCGGGACGTGGACGCGGGAACGGGCGGCGGCGGGCCGGGGTCGCGGCTGAGCAGCAGACTGACGGCGGGGACCACCAGGAGGGCGGCCACCACCGCCACACCGATCCACCGGCGGCGCCTGCGTCCGCCTGCCTCGATGACGTCGAACCGGTCGGCCACCGCACCCCCGCGATCCCGCGCGGTCCCGGCCGAGTCAGGACGGCCCACGCGCCTCCCCCAGTTCAGCGGAGCAGACGCCACCCCCGCAAGCCCCTGCGGAGGAATCAGCGGCGATCAGCGGCCTTCCCGCCGGCCCCCGGCCGGCAGAGGACCGGGACCTCCGGCCGTCAGACGCTGAAGACGGAGCCGCCGGTGACGGCCAGTTCGCAGGCGTTCGGGAAGGTGTGCGTGTAGCGGCGGCGGACGCCGTCCCAGACGCCCCTGGCGGTCACCTTCACCGGCGCGTACTCCATCGTGCAGGAGGCGTCGGGGCGCCGGGCGAGCAGGGCCGGATCGCCGCCCACCCGCTCCAGCGCGGCGCACGCCGCAGGGCTCGTCGGGGCCGGTCCGCAGACCAGCAGGCCGTACCTGTCGCCTACCGTGATCACGAAAAACCTTTTGTGGAACCTCGGCACATCGGGCGGCGACGGCGTGGCGTACGCCACTGGCGTGGCCGCGAAAGCCGCGCAGGAAAGCGCGGCGAGACACAGAATTCGTCGCATGCCAGCAGCGTCCATCAGCCCCCTGACCTGCGGCAACAACCAACACGCCTGATCATTTCCGGCGTATCAGGACACATCGGCTGACGTCCGCCTTATAGCACGGTCGGCAGCCTTGATCAGGTAACGAATCACCATCCAAGCTGCAATACGGGGTCTACATCTGGAAAAATCCACCCTTACGACCCCAAGAAAGGCATTTTCATGATCCCCCGGACCAGGCATCTGCTGGCAGCCGCGCTCAGCGCGCTGCTCGTGCTGCCCGTGTTCGCGGGGACCGCGGCGGCCGCCGGCAGGGTGTTCTCCGTCTCCCTCGCCAAGACCGCGGCGGACGTGAAGAAGGTCGCCGACTACTGGATGCCCGACCGGCTCAAGAAGGCCGACAGCTACAGCCCCGCCACACCCGGCTCGGGGGCCGCGCCCACGTCCTCGGCCGCCGCCACCGCCGGCCCGACCGCGCGCTCGTCGGTCACGCGCCAGCAGTACGCCCTCCTCCAGGACGTCACCGCCACCGCCCCGCGCAACGGCGGCGCCGCCAAGACGATGGGCAAGGTCTTCTTCCGCTTCGGCGGCAAGGAGTACTGGTGCTCGGCCAGCGCCGTCGCCGCGAAGAACCGCAGCGTCGTCGCCACCGCCGGCCACTGCGCGTACGACCCGCAGCAGGGCAGGCCCGCCGAGTACTGGATCTTCGTTCCCAACCCGGGGCCCACCGGTGAGACGCCCGACGGCATCTACGTCGGCGCCTCGATCAGCATGCACGAGGACTGGCCGGGCAAGGGCGACTACGACTACGACTACGCCTTCGTGACCGTCCACCGCGGCTTCGTCTGGGCCGGCAAGGACGGCCACTACGTCATGCAGGACGTCGGCCGGCTCCAGGACAACGTCGGCGGCCAGGGTCTGGAGCTCAACAGGAAGCCGTCCACGTACACGGTCGCCGCCTTCGGCTACCCGGCCGGCGCGCAGCCGGACGGCACCCGCCCGTTCGACGGCAAGGTGCTGCGCACCTGCCAGGGCACGACGCGCTGGACCGTCGCCCCGAGCCGCGACCTGCAGAAGGGCGTCCAGCTCCAGCCGTGCGACTTCAGTCCGGGCGCGAGCGGCGGCCCCTGGCTCATCGACTACGACCAGAACCGGCGGCTCGGCGGCCTCAGCGGCGTCAACAGCCTGACCTGGAACCGCGACGCCAAGGGGGCGTACGACGCGGTGTCCTCGCCGTACTTCGACACGCTGACCGGCGAGGTCTACAAGCGGGCGGCGGCGCAGACCACCCCCGCAAATGTGACCTAACTCATAAGCGACTCCTTCGTCGCGCTGGGCGATCAGGGGCTCCGTCGATCTCAGAACGATCACGACCCGGCCGCCCCCCTTGACTTCCCAGATCCGGAATTTCACGTGATCACAGTCAGCGCTGTAGGTTCCAGGCTTGTCCATTTTGCTGAGTTCCGGGGGCCTGGAGCCCCCACGTCAGCGCAACCTGGAGTCACCTTGAAGCGAATCCTTCTCCCCGCCGGCGGCGCCCTCCTGGCCACCGGCCTCCTCGCCGCCGGCATGACGGGCGCCGCCCAGGCCGACGGGGACGTCACGCACGACCCGATGGCCGGCAACACCGCCGAGGCCGCCTCCGTCGCGTCCTTCTGGATCGCCTCGAACGGCGCCGCGCTCCGCGCCGCGACGCAGTACACCTGGGACTCGAACGAGGTCAGGAAGCTGGTCTCCAAGGGCGGATACACGCCCGACGGCTCCCCCGGCACCACGGCCCCCACCGGCGAGAGCCGCCCGTCCGGCAACTCCCAGAACGTGAACCTCCCCAAGACCATCGGCAAGGTCTTCTTCGTGGACGGTTCCGGCAAGTTCCGCTGGTGCTCGGCCACCTCGATCCAGTCGAACTACCGCAACCTGGTCGCCACCGCGGGCCACTGCGTCTACGACACCGAGAGCAACAAGGCGGTGCTCGACAACTGGGTCTTCGTCCCGGGCTACTACCAGGGCAAGGCCCCGTGGGGCATCTACGTCGGCAAGCAGGCCTTCACCCACTACGACTTCGACGCCTACGAGGACTACGACCGCGACTACGCGTTCGTCACCGTCTACAACGGCATCCAGTTCAACGGCGTCAAGCAGGTGGACCGCAAGGACTTCGAGCGTTTCACCGGCCCCAAGCGCTCCTGGGGCGGTCGGTACTACATCCTGCTGTCGAAGGACGCGGGCCGCCTCGGCGACAACGTCGGCGGCCAGGGCTTCGCCTGGAACCAGCCCACCGGCAAGCCCGTGCGCACCTTCGGCTACCCGGCCGCGCCGCACCCCGACGGCAGCCGGCCGTACAGCGGCGTGACGCCCAAGTACTGCTACGGCGGCACGACGGCGAAGGCCCTGGGCGCGAGCTGGCTGAAGATCGAGGAGCACATCGGCCTCAAGTGCGCCGTGACGCCCGGTTACGACGGCGGCCCCTGGCTGCTGAACTACAACAACGCCAAGCGCCTCGGCTACGTCAACGGCGTGACCAGCACCTTCGCCGACCAGGACGGCAACGACCGCGTCGACTACATCACCTCGCCGTACTTCGACGGTGAGACGGCCGCCGTGTACAACGCGGCCAAGAACGTCTGGTCCGGCAAGATCGTCGGTCCGAACGGAGAGCTCTACAAGTAACGGAAAGCCCTCCGGGTAAGGCCCGAAACCCTCTTCCGCGAAGCCCCCTGGGACCGTCCGCCAGACCGGTCCCAGGGGGCTTCGCGCTTCCCGGACCCGGCATTTCGCCGCTTTCCTGAAGATCACCTGTGAGGATCAGGCCGGATTAGACGCAACCCGGTTCCATTCGGTTCCTGTGATCTAAGTCACATCCTGCTGACTACGCTTCGTGAACGATCACGGACATCCCTTTTGTCCGATCCGAAGGAGTCGCCGCCTGTCCAGCGAAAACGTAGCTTGTCGATCACTGCCCGCTAAGATCTCTGACAGGTAACAGCACGATAACGCCGATCGTGACCCATTCCGGATGCCCCACTTCGGGTTTCACCTGCGGAGATCGCTCGCTATGTTCCTTGCTATCCCTTTACTGACGCATGGGACGCATGTTGCGACCCACGACAGAGCAAGGAGCAGTTCCCTTGAAGCGCATCCTCATCCCCGCCGGTGGCGCCCTCCTGGCTACCGGCCTGCTGGCCGCCGGCCTCGCCGGTGCGGCCTCGGCCGACAGCGACGTCGCCTCCGACCCGATGGCGACCAGCGCGGCCAACGCCAAGGCCATCGCCCAGTTCTGGGCCGAGAACAACGGTGCTGCCCTGAAGGCCGCGACCCAGTCCAACATCTGGGACAACGCCGACGTCTCCAAGCTGCAGAGCAAGGGCGGCTACAGCGCCGACACCAAGCCCGGCACGACGCCCCCGATCGGCCAGGAGAAGAAGACCTCCGCCAAGTCGCAGAACGTCAACATGCCGAAGACCATCGGCAAGGTGTTCTTCGTCAACGGCAAGGGCGAGAAGAAGTGGTGCTCCGCCACCTCGATCCAGTCGAACTACCGCAACCTGGTCGCCACGGCCGGCCACTGCGTGTACGACACGGGCGCCAACTCTGACGTCATGTCGAAGTGGGTCTTCGTCCCCGGCTACTACCAGGGCAAGGCCCCGTGGGGCATCTACGTCGGCAAGCAGGCCTTCACGCACTACGACTTCGACGTCTACGAGGACTACGACCGCGACTACGCGTTCGTCACCGTCTACAACGGTGTGACGGGCAACTTCGCCAAGCCGAAGCAGGTCACGAAGAGCGAGTACGACGCCTACAACGGCGAGAAGTTCGTCGACAAGAAGGAGATCACGGCCGAGGAGTACTCCGCCGGCGTCTCCAAGTACGGCGAGAACGGCCCGTTCCAGAAGGAGAGCCTGACCTCCGCTCCTGAGACGGTCGGCAAGCCCGAGGCCGTCAAGACCGCCGAGGACGCCCTGAAGTACTACACCGCGACCGGCATCGACGGCGTGAAGCTGACGGCCGCCGAGGTCACGGAGTACGACTACAACAAGGCGCCCGACGGCCTGGACAACAACGCCAAGTTCGTCGGCCCCACCACCGCCAGCAAGATGGCGATCAGCCAGGAGGAGTACAAGAAGCTCCAGGCCGAGAAGGCCGACGGCAAGTTCCTCGGCAAGCTCTGGGCCGACAAGGACAAGAACGGCGCCGAGACCGCCTGGTACAAGCAGCAGTACTACATCAAGAAGTGGGTGAAGTCGACGACCAAGGAGGTCTACTGGGTCGGCGCCTTCTACATCGTGGTGAACGAGCTCAAGGACGCCGGTCGCCTCGGTGACAACGTCGGCGGCCAGGGCTTCGCCTGGAACCAGCCCACCGGCAAGTACGTGCGCGTGTTCGGCTACCCGGCCGCGCCGCACCCCGACGGCCACAAGAACTACACCGGCATCACGCCGAAGTGGTGCTACGGCAAGACCACCAAGAAGCTGGTGGGTTCGGCCGCCAAGAAGATCGAGGAGCACGTCGCGCTCAAGTGCGCGATGACCGAGGGCGCCGACGGCGGCCCCTGGCTCCTCAAGTACAGCAACGCCAAGCGCCTCGGCTACGTGAACGGTGTCACGAGCACCTTCAACGACCAGGACGGCAACAACCGCGTGGACTACATCTCCTCGCCGTACTTCGACGGTGAGACCGCGGTGGTCTACAAGGCCGCTGCGAACTCGTGGTCCGGCAAGCTCGTCTGATCCGACCGCTCCGCGTGAACTGAAGGGCCCGGCGCTCCGCCGGGCCCTTCGGCATTCCATTCGAATGTGAAGCCGTTTGGACGCACGAGAGCCTCAGACGGTGCCATCCGGCGACTGTGATCTGCATCACATTGTCGCGGGCGGGCGATCGGCGGCGCCGCTTCCGCCCCGCTCGCCCCATTAACAACGGGCTTATGTTGATCAGGCCAAACGGCGTCAAGGCCGACCTTCTCTAGATCCCGCGCTTCGCCTGTCTAAACATCACGGAACGGTAACGCCCGCCTTGTCGCATCTTTTCCTCTCAAACCGGCTTCCGGTTCTCAAGATCGACACTGTATGTTCCTGGCTATCCCTTTACTGACGCATGGGACGCAAGAAGCGTTCCACGACAGCGCAAGGAGTTACCTTGAAGCGCATCCTCCTCCCCGCCGGTGGCGCCCTGCTCGCCACTGGTCTGCTGGCTGCCGGCCTCGCCGGTGCCGCCCAGGCCGACCCGGACGTCGACGGCGCCGCTCTCGCCGCTAGCGAGCAGAAGGCCGCCGAGATCCTCGACTTCTGGACCAAGTCGGACTACGCCGCCCTCAAGGGCGCGACGGCCTACTACTGGGACAACAAGGACGTCCCGAAGGTGGTCCAGAAGGGCGGGTACGTCGCTGACGGCAAGCCCGGCCTGAAGGAGCCCATCGGCGCCGAGAAGAAGGTCGCTGTCAAGTCCCAGAACGTGAACCTGCCGAAGTCCATCGGTAAGGTCTTCTTCGAGGGTCGCGACGGCAAGCTGTACTGGTGCTCCGGCACCTCGATCCAGTCGAACTACCGCAACCTGGTTGCCACGGCTGGTCACTGCGTCTACGACATCGCCGGCAACGACGAGGTCGTGTCCCGCTGGGTGTTCGTGCCCGGTTACTACCAGGGCAAGGCTCCTTGGGGCATCTACGTGGGTAAGCAGGCCTTCACCCACTACGACTTCTCGAACTACGAGGACTTCGACCGCGACTACGCGTTCGTCACCGTGTACAACGGTGTCGGCGGCGTGCTCAACGCGCCGAAGCAGGTCACCAAGACCGAGTACGACGCCTACAAGGGCGAGAAGTTCATCGACAAGAAGGAGATCACCGCGGACGAGTACTCCGCCGGTGTCTCCAAGTACGGCGAGAACGGCCCGTTCCAGAAGGAGAGCATCACCTCTTCTCCTGAGACGGTCGCCAAGCCCGCGTCGGTGACCACCGGTGCGGAGGCCCTGAAGTACTACACCGCGACCGGCATCGACGGCGTCAAGCTGACCGCCGTTGAGGTCACGGAGTTCGACTACAACAAGGCGCCCGCCGGTCTGGACAACAACGCCAAGTTCGAGGGCCCCACGGCCGCGAGCAAGATGGCGATCAGCCAGGAGGAGTACAAGAAGCTCCTCGCGGAGAAGGCCGACGGCAAGTACCTCGGCAAGCTCTGGGCTGAGAAGAACGCTGCTGGTCAGGAGATCAGCTGGTTCAAGCAGCAGTACTACATCAAGAAGTGGGTCAAGTCGACCACCAAGGAAGTGTACTGGGTCGGCGCGTACTACATCGTCGTCCACCAGATCAAGGACGTCGGTAAGCTCGGCGACAACGTCGGTGGCCAGGGCTTCGCGTGGAACCAGCCGACCGGCCAGATCGTCCGCACCTTCGGCTACCCGTACGCCAAGCACCCTGACGGCTCGAAGCCCTACTCCGGCGTCACGCCGAAGTGGTGCTACGGCAAGACCGGTGCGAAGGCCACCAAGGTCGCCAGCCTGAAGATCGAGGAGCACGTGTCGCTGAAGTGCGCCGTCACCGGCGGCTACAACGGCGCCCCGTGGCTCCTCAAGTACAGCAACGCCAAGCGCATGGGCTACGTCAACGGCGTCACCAGCGTTCTGTACGACACGGACAGCAACGACCGCTGGGACTACATGTCCTCGCCGTACTTCGACGGTGAGACCGCTGCGGTGTACTCCGCCGCCGCGAACATGGCGTCCGGCAGCATCATCCCCAAGGGCGACAGCTGATCTTGGGAATGACCTCGGGTTGAGGGTCCAAACCTCCGCTCGAACCCCAGCATTACCCGAAGGGCTCGGCTTCTGCCGGGCCCTTCGGCCTTTCCTGGGACTTTTCCAAGATTTCCAGATGCCGGTACCAGCGTGATCGTTGCGCCGATAGGGTCTTAACCCCCTCTTTGTTAACTCTGTGGAGTCTCCTGTGAAGCGCCTCCTCATCCCCCTCGCCGCCGCCGGCCTGAGCGCCGCCGCCCTCGCCGTCCCCGCCGGCGCCGCCCCCCAGTGGGTCACCGACGACCTGGTGCCCAAGCCCGCCGACGCGTACGGCGCCGCCGCCTTCTGGCTCGACGCCAACGGCGCCGCCCTCCGCAAGGCCGCCCAGTACCACTGGGACGCCAAGGACGTCACCAAGGTCGTCGCCACCCAGAGCAAGGACGTCCCCGACGGCAAGCCCGGCATGACCGCGCCGACCGGCGCCCCCAAGGCCTCCAAGTCGGGCAACGTCAACCTGCCGAAGACCATCGGCAAGGTCTTCTTCCTCGACAGCAAGGGCCGGTACAACTGGTGCTCGGCCACCGCCATCCAGTCCAGGCACCGCAACCTGGTCGCGACGGCCGGCCACTGCGTTTACGAGAACGGCAAGGACGTCTTCCAGAAGTGGGTCTTCGTGCCCGGCTACTACCAGGGCAAGGCGCCCTGGGGCGTGTACGTCGGCGCCTACGCCTTCACCGCCTACGACCTCGACGTCTATGACGACTACGACGGCGACTACGCCTTCGTCGCGGTGCACAACGGCTTCTCCCTGGTCGGCCAGAAGGAGGTCGGGAAGGGCGAGTTCGCCGAGTGGGCGGGCGACAAGTGGGTCAAGAACGAAGAGATCAAGAAGGACGAGTACGACGCGGGCTTCGCCAAGTACGGCTCCGCGGGACCGTACTGGTCGAAGGACTTCGACGCCACGCCTGAGAAGGTGGGCCACGACTACTCGGGCGAGAAGATCCTCACCAAGGTCGAGGTGACGAAGGCCGACTACGAGGCCGCGCCGAAGGCCACGGCCGACAACAAGAACGGCGAGCAGTACGAGCAGTCCGGGCCGACGCCGATCAGCCAGGAGGCGTACAAGAAGCTGGCGGCCGAGAAGGCCGACGGCAAGTTCCTGGGCTGGCTCGACGTCCAGAAGGACAAGAACGGCACCGAGACCGCCTGGTACGAGACCCACTACTACGTGAAGCAGTGGGTCAAGGCGGGCAAGACGGTCCGCTACTTCCGCGACCACTACTACATCGGCGTCGCCAAGGACACCGGGCGGCTCGGGGATGTCGTGGGTGGGCAGGGGTTCGCGTGGAACCAGCCACGCGGGCAGAAGGTCACCGTGTTCGGTTACCCCGCCGACCGCCACCCCGACGGTGACAAGCCCTACTCCGGTGTGACGCCGAAGTGGTGCTCCGGCGTCACCGCCAACAAGGCGTACCAGGTCAACACGTTCAGGGTCGAGGAGCACCAGGTGCTGAAGTGCTCCATGACGGGCGGCGCCGACGGCGGCCCCTGGCTCATGCGGTACGACAACGGCAAGCGCACCGGCTACGTCAACGGCGTGACCAGCATGTTCCACGACCAGGACGGCAACGACCGGGTGGACTACATCAGCTCCGCGTACTTCGACGGCGAGACGGCCGCGGTGTACGACAAGGCGAGCTACGCCGAGACGAAGAAGATCGTCGGCCCGAACGGCGAGCTGCTCCAGTAGGAGAGGTGCCGAGCGCCCGGGAGCCGTGCAGGCTCCCGGGCGCTTCGCTTTCCGCAGGAACGGCCACGTCCCCCGGGCGCTTCCGCTTTCCAGGGAAACGGCCGCACGTCCCCGGGCGCTTCCGCTTCCCGCGGAGACGACCGCATGTCCCCTGGGCGCTTCCGCTTCTCGCTGAAACGGCCACACGTCCCCCGGGTGCCGGTGCGTCCGTCAGACGGCGGTGAGTTCTCTGGTGCTCTCGCGGAGGGCTGCCACGCACGGTTCGTCCTTGTACGGTTCGAGCCGTCGCCGCAGGTCGGCCGCGTACGAGCGGGTCCTGGCGGACTGCAGTTCCCCGCCGAGCCGCAGCGCCTGCCCCGCCACGGCGCAGGCCTCCTCCAGCTCGCCGCACTGCAGCAGCCCGGCCGACAGCAGCGACAGGTTGAACATGCGCCCGCGGACGTACCGGTGGTCCATGTCGAGGGAGCGGCGCGCCTGCAGGACGGCGTGCCGCCCCTCCCCCAGGTCGCGGAAGCAGTGGGCGAACTTGGCCGCCAGGTACGCCTCGTCGAAGTAGCCGAGCCAGTCGGGTTCGTCGCCGGGGCGGCGGCGGCCGAAGGCGAGTTCGGCCGCGTGCAGGGAGGCGGCGCAGGCGCGGGCGTCGCCGAGCCCGGCGTGGGCGTGGGCCTCCAGGACGTGCGCCGAGGCGAGCAGGGTGTGCACTCCGGCGCGGCCGGCGGACAGTTGCGCGGCTCTGGCCAGGTCGAGGGCGTGGGCGTGCTGGCCCATGTAGACGGCCTGGTGCGCCATGCCGGCGAGGATCTCGCCGCCGAGCGCGTGGTCGTCGGCGCCCCTGGCCAGGCGCAGCGCCTGGATGAGGTAGCGCTGGGCGAGGCCGTGCTGCTCCATGTCGTACGCCATCCACCCGGCGAGCCTGGTGAGCTCGGCGGCGGCGGTGACGAGGCTCCTGCCGGTCGCCTCGCCGTAGGAGCCGTTCTTGAGCAGCGGCGTGACGGCGGTGTCGAGATACTTGACGACCGACGAGCGCACCCGCCCGCTGCCGAACCTGTTGTCGAGCTCGCCGAAGGACCTGGTGACCTCGTGGATCGCGGCGATGTCGGCGGTGCCGACCCGGCGCGCGCCCCTGCCGGTGGGCCGGCCTTCGGGTGGGGACGTCAGCCAGCGCATCGCTCCCACGGAGCCTGCCCCTATCGCGAACGTCGAGTCGATGAGGAACCTTCGCCGCTCCACGTCGGCCCGCCACAGCGCCGTCACGGTCGCGATCCCCTCCTGCCACGTGTGCGTGAACTCCTGACCGAGATCGAGGGGGCTGATGGTGGCGGGCATGCCGAGGTCCTCGGGTGTGACCGGTCTGCCCAGGCGCAGCGCGAAGACCTCGGTGAGGAGGCCGGGGACGGGGTCGCGCGGGCGCTGGCCACCGATCCAGCGCAGCACCGAGCTGTGGTCATATTTGAGTCCGGGCGTGCCTCGTGCGGCGCCCAGGTCGTTGAGGCGCCTGGCAAGTCCTTTGTGGGAGAAGCCCGCCTCCGCGATGAGCTGCTGTAGCAGTCGGTTCGGCTCGCGTTCCATCGCTCTCCTCGTCGCGGGAGCCGGCGCCCGCTTCCTTACAGAGAGCCTTTGTTATAGCACGCTGCGTACATACGTCATGGCAGTTCTCTGACTTCACCTGAGCTCCATCAGCGGCGGGTCGTGCAGATCCCGCTTATACCCATGGGATGCCCATGCATGCGCAAAACACCGGCTACCTCGGGAAAAGGTGCAGGCGGGGCCCGCCGGGGCCCCGCCTGCCGGAGGCTTCAGCGGCGCGCGACGCCGTCGGCCCTGGCCTGGTCGGCGACGGCGGCTGTGACGGCAGGGGCCACGCGCCGGTCGAACGGGCTCGGGATGACGTAGTCGGCGGCGAGGTCGTCGCCGACGACGGCGGCGAGCGCGTTGGCGGCGGCCACCTTCATGTTCTCGGTGATGGCGGTGGCCCTGACGTCGAGGGCGCCGCGGAAGACGCCGGGGAACGCCAGCACGTTGTTGATCTGGTTGGGGAAGTCGGAGCGTCCGGTGGCGACGACCGTGGCGTGCCTGGCGGCGACGTCGGGGGCGATCTCTGGGTTGGGGTTGGACAGCGCGAAGACGATGGAGCCGGACGCCATGGAGGCGACGGCCTGCTCGCTCACGGTGGAGCCGGAGAGCCCCACGAACACGTCGGCGCCGGCGAGCGCCTGCTCGGTGGAGCCGCTGTGCCCGGCCCGGTTGGTGTCGCGGGCGAGTGCGCGCTTGACGTCGTTGAGCCCGTCGCGGCCCTCGTGGATGATCCCCTTGGAGTCGGCCACGGCGATGTCGCCGATGCCGGCCTCCAGGAGGATGCGGCTCACGGCGACGCCGGAGGCGCCCGCGCCGGCCACGACGGCGCGCAGGTCGCCGAGGGAGCGGCCGGTGAGGCGGGCGGCGTTCTTCAGCGCGGCGAGCGCCACGATGGCGGTGCCGTGCTGGTCGTCGTGGAAGACCGGGATGTCGAGCAGCTCGCGCAGGCGCGCCTCGACCTCGAAGCAGCGCGGCGCGCTGATGTCCTCCAGGTTGATGCCGCCGAACGACGGCGCGAGCCTGACCACGGTCTCGACGAGGGCGTCGACGTCGGTGCAGTCGAGGCAGATGGGCACGGCGTCCACGCCGCCGAACTCCTTGAACAGCAGCGCCTTGCCCTCCATGACGGGCATGGCGGCGGCCGGGCCGATGTCGCCGAGGCCGAGCACGGCGGTGCCGTCGGAGACGACGGCGACCACGTTGGAGACCCAGGTGTAGTCGTTGACCAGCGAGGGCGTCTCGGCGATGGCGGTGCAGACCTTGGCCACGCCGGGGGTGTAGGCCAGCGACAGGTCGTCGGCGTCGCGGACGGGGATCGTGGAGCGGATCTCGATCTTCCCGCCGCGGTGGAGGGCGAACGCGGGATCGAGGTCGAGGGTCTCGAGGGACGGAGACGACGGTGATGCGGACGGTGATGCGGGCGTGGCAGCCACAGCGACCCCTGTAGTCATGAACGGAAGGACCTTCGGCGGACGGCGCGAGAGGAGATGGCGTCTGTAGCTGCCAGATGTTCCCCTCGCGATCGTTCCGGGAGGGGGGTTACGGGGGTCACCCGTCTCCCCATAGTGCCACATGGTGAGACGGTGCATGGAGAGACGGGTCGGTGTCGGACCCGACTCCGTTCTGTTGACGCATCGTTAAATCCCAGATGACGGCCCGCAGCCACCACCCCTTTAAACTGCACGAATCAAACGTTTCGTGCCGTAAGACTTCAAGGAGGCCGTCCATGGCCCTCTGGCCCACCCATCGCCGGATCGCTCTCGGCGCGCTTGCTTTGACCACCGTCTGGACCCTCAGCGCGTGCGGCGGCGACACCACCACCGCATCCCCCTCGGCGGCGGCGCCTCCCGCGTCGCCGGAGAACTCACTGGCCGCCCAGGTGCCCGACGCGATCAAGTCTGACGGCAAGTTGATCGTCGGCACGGACGCGTCGTACCCGCCGAACGAGTCGGTCGACCCGGCCACGCAGCAGATCGTCGGCTGGGACGTGGATCTGGCCAAGGCGGTGGCGCAGAAGCTCGGCCTGACCGCCGAGTTCCAGAATGCGGGATTTGACACGATCATCCCCGGCATCCAGTCGGGCAAGTACGAGATGGGCGTGTCGTCCTTCACCGACAACAAGGAGCGCGAGAAGGTCGTCGACTTCGTCACGTACTACTCGGCCGGCACCTCCTGGGCCACGCTGAAGGGCAACCCGAAGCAGCTCAACGTCGAGGAGCCGTGCGGCAAGAAGATCGGCGTCCAGCAGGGCACCGTCCAGGTCGACGACATCAACGCCCGCAGCAAGAAGTGCGAGGACGCCGGCAAGCCCAAGATCGACGTCGTCGTGCGCAAGCAGCAGACCGAGGTCAACGCCGACCTGGTGTCCGGCAAGATCGACGGCATGCTCGCCGACTCGCCGATCATCGGCTACGCGGTCAAGCAGACCGGCGACAAGCTGGAGATCCTCGGCACGGCCTACGACACCGCGCCGTACGGCTACGCCATCGGCAAGAACTCCGGCACGATGAAGGAGGCCGTCCAGGGGGCGCTCAAGGCCCTCATCGCCGACGGCACGTACAAGTCGATCCTCGACAAGTACGGCGTGGGCGACGGCGCCATCACCGAGCCGGTGATCAACGGCGCGTCATGACGGAGAAGCAGGGGAACCGGCCCGGTCTGATCCGGGCCGTGCCCGTCCGCCACCCGGGCAGGTGGGTCGCGGCCGCGGTCATCGTCGTGCTGGCCGCGATGCTGGTGAACAACATCGTCACCAACACGGCCTACAACTGGGCGGAGCAGTGGAAGTACTTCCTCTCGCCGCCCGTGCTGAACGGCGTGCGCAACACCATCTGGCTGACGCTGGTCGCCATGGTGGGCGGCGTGCTGTTCGGCATCGTGCTCGCGCTGATGCGGCTGTCGCCGAACCCGCTGATGCGCGGCGCGTCCTGGCTCTACCTGTGGGTGTTCCGCGGCACGCCGCTCTACACCCAGCTCCTCATCTGGGGAAACATCGGGGCCCTGTTCCCCAAGCTCGGGCTCGGCATCCCGTTCGGCCCCGAGTTCGTCACCGCGCAGACGAACGCGCTCTACAGCGCGGCCATGGCGGCGGCGCTCGGCCTGGTGCTGAACGAGGCCGCGTACATGGCCGAGATCATCAGGGCGGGCATCCTGTCCGTCGATCCCGGCCAGAACGAGGCGTCGCAGGCCCTCGGCATGACCCGGATGCAGACCATGCGCAGGGTCGTGCTGCCGCAGGCCATGCGCGTCATCGTGCCGCCCACCGGCAACGAGGCCATCTCGATGCTGAAGAACACCTCGCTGGTGGCCGCGGTGCCGTACCTGGAGCTGACCTTCACCGCGCAGACCATCTACGCCTCGACGTACCAGGTCATCCCGATGCTCGTCATGGTGTGCATCTGGTACCTGATCCTGTCGTCGCTGATGATGGTCGGCCAGTACTACCTGGAGCGGCACTACGCGAGGGGCTCCCAGCAGTCGAGGATGGGGCTCCGCGCGCGGATGTCCAGGATCGGGGGCGCGCCGTGAGCGAGGTCATGGACGAAGTCACGGGCGAGGTCATGGGCGAGGTGATGGTCAAGGCCGAGCAGGTGTGGAAGAGCTTCGGCCAGCTGGAGGTGCTGAAGGGCATCGACCTGGAGGTGCGCAACGGCGAGGTCGTCTGCGTCATCGGCCCCTCGGGCTCGGGCAAGTCCACCTTCCTGCGCTGCCTCAACCACCTGGAGAAGATCAACGCCGGGCGGCTGTGGGTCAACGGCCAGCTCATGGGCTACCGCCAGCGCGGCGACAAGCTCCACGAGCTGCGTGAGAAGGAGGTCGCGGCGCAGCGCAGGGACATCGGCATGGTGTTCCAGCGCTTCAACCTCTTCCCGCACATGACGGCCCTGGAGAACGTCGTCGAGGCGCCGATCAGGGTGAAACGGCAAGCCAAGGCGTCGGCCATGGAGCGGGGCAGGGAGCTGCTGACCCGGGTGGGCCTGGGCGACAGGTGCGACTCCTACCCCTCGCAGCTGTCGGGCGGCCAGCAGCAGCGCGTGGCGATCGCCAGGGCGCTGGCCATGGAGCCCAAGCTGATGCTCTTCGACGAGCCGACGTCCGCGCTCGACCCCGAGCTGGTCGGCGAGGTGCTGGGCGTGATGCGCGAGCTCGCGCTCGACGGCATGACGATGGTCGTGGTGACGCACGAGATGGGCTTCGCCAGGGAGGTCGCCGACCGGGTGGTCTTCATGGACGGCGGCGTGGTCGTCGAGGAGGGCCCGCCCTCGCAGGTGATCGGCGATCCGAAGCACGAGCGCACCCGCGCCTTCCTGTCCAGGGTGCTGCGGCCGGAGGATTGACCGGGCCGGAGGGGTGACAGGGCCGTGGGCACAGCCGGGGCCGGAGGATTGACCGGGGCGTGGTAGTAGTCGGGGGTGGACCTGACCTCTTACGCCGAGTGGACGGTCCTCCTCGTCAACGATCCCGGCCCGCCCGCCGAGCTGCGCGGCCTGCGCGAGGAGCTGTCCGCCGTCTTCGACGCGGCGGACAGGGACGACCCCGACGACGTCGCGGCCCGGCTGAACGCCCTGCTGGCGCGCTACCCGGTGCGCCCGCGCCTGGCCAGGCACGACGGGCAGGGCTGGCACCTGCACCTGGCGGCCGACGAGGAGGCCGCGGCCAGCGCCGTCATGGGGCTGGCCGCCGTGGTGGCGGAGCTGGGCGCCGACCGGCTCGGCCGCTGCCGGGAGCCCCGCTGCGGGCGCGCCTTCCTCGACACCTCCTCCAACCGTTCGCGCCGCTACTGCTCGCCGCGCTGCGCCAGCCGCGCGAACGTGGCCGCCTACCGCGCCCGCCTGCGCGACGGCCGATAGCACCACGACCGGCCCGCGCCCGCCTGCGCGACGGCCGGTAGCGCCACGACCGTCCGCGCCCGCCGGTGACCGGCCGCGACCGGCCGCGACCGCCGGTGACCCGGCAGGGCCTACCGGGCGCGCCTGCGCGGCGGCCAGTAACGCAGCACGACCCGGCCCACGATGTCGGTGACGGGGCCGAAGTCCCAGCTGTCGCGACGGCCAGGTGCGCGCTGGTTGTCGCTCTCCAGCCACCAGCCGTCGGCGCCGTGCCAGCCCGCGCGTTTCACGATGAGCCGCCCGGGGTCGCCGGGCAGCCTGGCCACGACGATGTCGCCGGGCCGCACGGCCGCCCCCCGGCGGACGAGCAGCCAGTCTCCCGGCAGCAGCGCCGGACGCATCGAATCGCCTTCGACACGCACTCTCATGGGCTGTGACCCCCTACCTCGCGGGCGTGCGGACCCGAGTAAGGTCGGTTGTGGACCAAGCTGATTCAGCATCAAGGAAGGACCTTTCCGATGCTCGCACGACTGCTACGACCCAAGCATGTCGCTTCGGCGCACTGCGACCTGCCCTGCGGTGTCTACGACCCCGCGCAGGCCCGCATCGAGGCCGAGTCGGTCAAGGCGATCATGGAGAAGTACGCGGCCAACGAGGACCCTGTCTTCCGCGCCCGCGCGCTCACCATCAAGGAGGAGCGCGCCGAGCTGGTCAAGCACCACCTCTGGGTGCTCTGGACCGACTACTTCAAGCCGCCGCACCTGGAGCAGTACCCCCAGCTCCACCAGCTGTTCTGGGACGCCACGAAGCTCGCGGGCGCGGCGGGCGCCAAGGGCACCGTCGACGTCGACAAGGCGCAGGAGCTGCTGGGCAAGATCGACGAGATTTCGAAGATCTTCTGGGAGACCAAGGCCGCCTGAACCGGCACAAACGGCTCTGTGCGGTCACAGACCGCACAGAGCCTTTTCCGTTGCGGGCGAGTCTGAATCCGCCAAGCACCTCTCAGGGGCGGTAAGTTGCAGTCAGCGCTGGAAACGCGAGGAGGAACGTGACCGAGGAAACCGAGACGCGCGCGGGGGGCGAAGCCGGCATCCGCGACGTGGTGAGCATCCGGCTCCCCGCCGCGAGCGCCTACCTGTCCGTGCTGCGTACGGCTACCGCCGGGCTGGCCGCGCGGCTTGACTTCACCCTGGACGAGATCGAGGATCTCCGCATCGCCGTGGACGAGGCGTGCGCGATGCTGCTGAGCGAGGCGGTGCCCGGCACCGACCTGGTGGCCGAGTTCGAGCTGACCGGGCAGGAGATGCAGGTCAGGGTCGAGGTGGCGACGGTCGGCAGTTCCGCGCCCAAGCGCGACGACTTCGCCTGGATGGTGCTGACCGCCTTGGCCGACGACGTCGACGCGGTGACCGACTCCACCGATCGCATGGCGATCGTCCTGCGTAAGCGCCGAGGCGCGGCGAGGCCGGCGTGACGGAAAGGACTGGAGCCATGGCCACCAGCGAACACGCCGTGCCCGACAGGGTGCGCGCCCGCATGCTCTTCGCCGAGCTGGCCGAGCTGGGTCCCGAGGAGCCACGCCGCCAGCGCATCAGGGACGAGCTGGTGGAGCTCCACCTCCCCCTGGTGGAGTACCTGGCCCGCCGCTTCCGCAACAGGGGCGAGTGGCTCGACGACCTCACCCAGGTCGCCACCATCGGCCTGATCAAGTCCATCGACCGCTTCGACCTCAACCGGGGCGTCGAGTTCTCCACGTACGCCACGCCCACGATCGTGGGCGAGATCAAGCGCCACTTCCGCGACAAGGGCTGGGCCGTCCGGGTGCCGCGCAGGCTCCAGGAGCTCAAGCTGTCGCTCACCAAGGCGATCAGCGACCTGTCGCAGCGCGAGGGCCGCGCCCCCACCGTGGCCGAGCTGGCCTCCTACCTCAAGATGACCGAGGAGGAGGTGCTGGAGGGCCTGGAGTCGGCCAACGCCTACTCCACCGTCTCGCTCGACGCCCCCGACTCGGGCGACGACGACGCGCCCGCGGTGTCCGACTCGCTCGGCATCGTCGACGAGTCGCTGGAGGGCGTGGAGTACCGCGAGTCGCTCAAGCCGCTGCTCGAACGGCTGCCGCCGCGTGAGAAGCGCATCCTGCTGCTGCGCTTCTTCGGCAACATGACGCAGTCGCAGATCGCGACGGAGCTGGGCATCTCGCAGATGCACGTGTCGCGGCTGCTGGCCCGCACGCTCGCCCAGCTGCGCGAGGGCCTCACCGCCGAGGACTGACCCGGCCGGCGAGCCCCGGCCGGTCAGGTCTCCTGGTCGCCGTAGAGCGCGCGGGTGGTGGCGCGCGTGAGCAGCGCCACCAGGGCCGCGAGCGCGGCCACGCCGACCGGGACCCCGATCAGCGGCTGGCCCGACCGCACGAGGGTGAAGGCGACGGGCAGCAGGAAGATCTGGGCCACCACGGCGGGCGAGCGGCCCCACCGTTCCATCCTCAGCAGGCCGCCCCAGGCGACCCAGAGCAGCCCGGCGCCGACCAGCAGGCCGAACGCGGCCTCGGCCAGCGCGCTCGTCAGGTCGTCGGGCCTGCCCACCAGGGTCTCCACGGCGACGTACACGCCGAGACCCAGCGCGACGAGCCCTTCGAGGGCGACGATCGCCGCGGCGACGACCAAGCTCAACGGACGCTTCGACACAGGCAAACCCTATCCACCTCCGGCGCCGGTCGGGCCCGCGGCAAGGAAGCGGCAAGGAATCGGACGTTCGGCCGATAAACCGGCAACGGCCAGCGGATACGCTGGCGGCATGCGCGCGATGCTGCTGGTCAACCCGAAGGCCACCACGACGAACGCCCGGACGAGGGACGTCCTGATCCGGGCGCTGGGCGCGGCCGTCGAGCTGGCCGTCGAGGAGACCGCCTACCGGGGGCACGCGGCGGCGCTGGCCGGCACCGCCCGCGCGAAGGGGTACGACGTCGTGGCCGTGCTCGGCGGCGACGGCACGATCAACGAGACCGTGAACGGCCTGCTCAACCCGGAGTCCGGCGAGGACGTGTCGGGCGACGCCGACCCGAGCGCGCGCCGGCCCGCGCTGATCGTCATCCCGGGCGGCAGCGCGAACGTCTTCGCCCGCGCGCTCGGCCTGCCGAACGACCCGGTGGAGGCCACGGGCGCGGTGCTGGAGGCGCTGCGCGAGGGGCGGCGCAGGACGGTGGGCCTCGGGCGGGCGCTGTGGGAGGACCAGTCGCGCTACTTCACCTTCTGCGCGGGCATGGGGTACGACGCCGAGGTTGTACGGGCCGTGGAGGGCCTGAGGGGTACGGGGAGGAAGGCTACCCCCGCTCGGTATGTGAACACGGCTCTGCGGCACTATCTGGCCACGGACAAGCGGCATCCCGCGATGACGCTGACCGGCCCCGGCATCCCCGCGGTCGAGGGGCTGTTCCTGACGATCGTCACGAACACCTCGCCGTGGACGTACGTGGGCACGCGCCCGGTCACGCCCACGCCGTGGGCGAGCTTCGAGACGGGGCTCGACCTGCTGGGGCTCCAGCGGATGGGCCCGCTGGCGCTCGCGCCGCTGATCCGCCAGATGCTCACGGAGGGTGACCGGCTTCCGTCGGGAAGGCATCTGGTGCAGCTGCACGACGAGGCCGAGTTCACGCTGTCGGCCGACCGCCCCGTGGCCTTCCAGCTGGACGGCGACTACCTGGGCGAGCGGGAAAAAGTGACATTCCGCTCTACACCGCACGCGTTACAAGTTCTGGTCTAGCCGGTTACATTCGGTCATTGTGTGACGCATCCGACAGCCATAACCGGCAAAACTTCGCGTCAACCCTCTTGCGTGCACTCTGCGTGGCTGACAATCTCGACAGTGACGTCGGAACGTAGGACCTTTAACAAACCCCGAGGTCCTTCAGAGGTCATCGCGGAGAAGAAGACCCGGTCCCCCACCAAGGCTCCGGGTCCTTGTTCGCGGTAGTTAGTGAAACTCTTCACAAAGTAGTAGCCGCACGGAGCCGACCAGAGGCTCCATCTACTAAGGAGTGGACGCATGGACTGGCGCCACCGAGCTGCCTGCCGTGACGTGGACCCCGAGCTGTTCTTCCCGATCGGCAACACCGGTCCGGCCCTGATGCAGATCGAAGAGGCCAAGCAGGTCTGCCGCTCCTGCCCGGCCGTCGACGCGTGCCTGAAGTGGGCGCTTGAGTCCGGCCAGGACGCCGGCGTCTGGGGCGGCCTCAGCGAGGACGAGCGCCGCGCGCTCAAGCGCCGCACCGCCCGCCAGCGCGCCCGCGCCACCGCCTGACCGTCCGTCCGATCACTCCCGCTCGCCGCGGGAACCGGGTGCGGGCGGTTCACGCGGCGGGCAACGGGATCGAGAGCGCGACCTCCGTGCCCCCTCCCTCGCGAGGCTCGATCGACAGCTTCCCCGACAGCTCCCCCTCGACCAGGGTGCGGACGATCTGCAGCCCCAGGCTGGTGGAGCTGTCGAGGTCGAAGCCTTCTGGCAGACCCCTTCCGTCGTCCCACACCGTGACGTTCAACCGGTCGTGAGCCGACTCCACCACCACCTCCAGCCGCCTGGGGCGGCCGTGCTGCATGGCGTTCTGCAGCAGCTCGGTCAGCGCCATCGCGAGCGGCGTCGCGATGAGCGACGGCAGCACGCCGAACGCCCCCACCCGCCGCGGCATGACCGCGGCCTCCGCCGCCGACACCTCTCCGGCCATGGCGATCACCCGGTCGGCGATCTCGTCGAAGTCCACGAACTCCTCGGGCGCGTGCGACAGCGTCTCGTGCACGATGGCGATCGAGCCGACGCGGCGCACCGCCTCCTCCAGCGCCTCGCGCCCTTCTGGCACCCGCAGCCGCCTGGCCTGCAGCCGCAGCAGCGCGGCCACCGTCTGCAGGTTGTTCTTCACCCGGTGGTGGATCTCGCGGATGGTGGCGTCCTTGGTCATCAGCTCGCGCTCGCGGCGGCGCAGCTCGGTGACGTCCCTGATGAGCACCAGCGCGCCGATGCGCCCGCCGCCCACCACCAGGGGGATCGCCCTGAGCTGCACGGTGGTGCCGCCCGCCTCGACCTCGGTCTCCTTCGCCGCGCGCCCGCTCGCGACGATCATCAGGTCCTCGTTGATGGGCTCGTCGGAGTAGCACAGCTGCGCCGTCACGCGCCCCAGCTCGGCGCCGACCAGATCGGCGTGCAGGCCCAGCCTCCGGTACGCCGACAGCGCGTTCGGCGAGGCGTACGTGACGCGGCCGGCCCTGTCGAGCCTCAGCAGGCCGTCGCCGACGCGGGGCGAGCGGACCAGGATCGGCTCCTCGCCGGAGAACGGGAAGCGCCCCTCGGCCACCATCTGCGCCAGGTCGGAGGCGCTCTGCAGGTAGGTCAGCTCCAGCCTGGACGGGGTGCGCGCCGACGACAGGTTCGTGGAGCGCTGGATGACGCCGAGGAAGCGGCCCTCTCCGCCCTCGACCGCCCTGCGCACCGGGATGGTCTCCTCACGCACCGGGACGCCCGTGGACCAGTCGGGGTCGCCCTCGCGGCAGATGCGGCGCTCGTCCCACGCGGTGTCGATGAGCGGGCGCTCGCCCTTGGCCACGATGCTGCCGACGACGTCGTCGTGGTAGACGGTGGGGCCCGTGGTGGGCCGCATCTGCGCGATCGCGATCCAGCCGCTCTCCCCCAGCAGGGGCGCCCACAGGATGAGGTCGGCGAACGACAGGTCGGCCAGCAGCTGCCAGTCGGAGACCAGCGAGTGCAGCCAGTCGAGGTCCGCCGCGTCGAGTGCGGTGTGGCGGGCGACGAGGTCGCTGAGAGTCGGCACGTCTGCATCATGCGTGCTTTCCACCGCCAGAACCAAACCGACCCCCTGATTGAATGCCTGGATGGACGCGCTGGACACCCGGCAGGGACGCGGAAGGGCGCACTCGATCGCGCCTTTTCCGGCATCTCACATTGTGAGAAGCGTCACATCCCGCGCGATCCGGGCGGCCGGGCGCGCGGGCCGGAAGGGAGGGTCACGGTGACCCGCACGGTGACCGGCACGACGGTCCCCCGCAGCGAGGCCGGGGGCTCGGTTTCGGCGGCGCCGACCGCTGCGGTTATCCTTCACCATCAGCCTGAGCCGCCCCGGCTCGCGCGCGCGGCGGCAGTCGGGGCCGCAGCCCGCGCTTGCCTGCGGTTGACCGCTCGGGCCAATCTGAGTTCCGATGATCTAGCGGTGACCACACACGCCCTCACCGCCGTGGCAGAAGTGAAGGTGAGAGCGTGACAGACGAAGGCCCCAGGGTACCCAAGTACTACGACGTCAAACGGAGCCTGCTCGAACTCACCAAGAGCCTGTCCCCGGGCACCGCGCTGCCCCCGGAGCGCGCCCTCGCCGTGCGCTTCGAGACCTCCCGCACCACCGTCAGGCAGGCGCTGACCGAGCTCGTCGTCGAGGGGCGGCTGCTGCGCATCCAGGGCAAGGGCACGTTCGTGGCCCAGCCCAAGGTGGCGCAGGTGCTGCAGCTCACGTCGTACATCGGCGACCTGCGCACCGCGGGGCTCGAACCCGACACGAAGATCCTGGAGATCGGCTACATCACGGCCGACGAGGCGCTCGCCCGCCGCCTGGCCATCAACCCGGGCGGCCGCGTCCTGCGCATCCACCGGCTGCGCCTGGCCAACGGCGAGCCCGTCTCGATCGACACCACCCACCTGTCCGCGCGGCGCTTCCCCCGGCTGCGGCGCGAGCTCGAAGTGCACTCCTCCCTGTACGAGACCCTGCACAACGCCTACAACGTGCGCCTCACCGACGCCGAGGAGATCATCGAGACCGTGCTCGCCACGCCGTACGACGCCAAGGCGCTCGGCGTGGACGTCGGGCTGCCCATGCTCCTCCTGACCCGCCACGCCTTCGACGCCGACGGCAACCCCGTGGAGTGGGCGCAGTCGCTCTACCGGGGCGACAGGTACAAGTTCGTCACCCGCCTGCGCCGTCCCTGACCGCCGTCCCTGACCGCCGTCCCTGGCGGGCCGCTCCCCCGCCGAAGGGGCGGCCTGTCTAGGCTGGCCCGATGAGCGTTCTCGTCGTCTCGGGCACCGGCAGCGGAGTGGGCAAGACGGTGGTGTGCGCCGCCCTCGCGGCACTGGCCGTGGCGCGCGGGGCGAGCGTCGCGGTGGTCAAGCCGGCGCAGACCGGCGCGCCGCCCGGCCGGGGCGGCGACCTGGACGACGTGATCCGGCTGTCCGGCGTCACCACGACGTTCGAGCTGGGCCGGTTCGCCGAGCCGCTCTCCCCCGCGGCCGCCGCCCGGCTGGAGGGCGTGCCCGCGGTGTCGCTGACGCGGGCGGCGCGGTTCGTACGGGAACTGGCCGAGAGCAACCGCCTGGTGCTCGTGGAGGGCACCGGCGGGCTGCTGACCCGCTACGACGAGGACGGCGCGACGATCGCCGACCTGGCGAGGCTGCTGAACGCGCAGGTCCTCGTCGTCGCCGGGGCCGGGGCGGACGCCGTCAACCAGGCGGCGCTCACGCTGGAGGCGCTGGCCCACCGCGGGCTCGACCTGGCCGGGGTGGTGATCGGGTCCTGGCCGGACAGGCCGGGCCTCGTCGAGCGGAGCAACGTCGCGGACCTGGAGATGCTGGCTGCCCGCCCGCTGGCGGGCGTGCTGCCGGCGGGGGCGGCGGCGCTGGAGCGCGAGGCGTTCGCGGAGGTGGCGCGCGGCGGCCTGGCCGCGCCCCTGGGCGGCTCGTTCGACCCCGCCCGCTTCCGCCAGAGCCTGGAGCCCTGAGGGGCGCGGCGGCCCCTTCCAGCGCCGCACGCCGTGTCCCGGCCGGACCCGCCTCCGGGCGGCCGGGCCACGGTCAGCAGGCCGACCTCGGCAGCTCGCAGATCTTCACCGTCATGCGTTCCGCCTGGTCCACGAGACCGCGGAAGGAGCGCAGGGGCAGGCTCCTCGACGGGTACGCCGACTCGCCGACCAGGTAGAGCGCGGCGCCGCGGCGCACGGCGACGGCCTGCTCGCCGTTCTCGAAGAAGCGGCCTCCCGCGCGCAGGCCCTCGTCGCCCACCCGCAGCGGCTTGCTGAAGTAGCGGTAGCGGTCGTGCCCCTTGCCGACGTCGGCGCAGCGGCGCAGCTCGGCCCGCAGGCCGCGCATCGCCAGCCGGGCGTGGCGGACGTCCTTGTAGACGACGAGCTGCTCGTACCTCATCTCGTTCTCCGCCGTGTAGAGCACGGCCCTGCCCGTCAGCCGGCCCGCGTCCCAGCGGGTCTTCCTCATGCACGGGTTGAGCTGGAGCGGCAGGCGCGCGGACTCCGTGACCTTGTACGTCTCCCACGGCCGCGCAGGCGGGTGCGACTCCATGAACAGCGTCCCCTGCGGCAGCCCGCCGAGTGACAGCGCCGCGGCCAGCGCGGCGACTCCCGTCTGAACCATCTGGACCTCCCTGTTCGCGTGTCGTCCGATGAGACGCCCACCACCGCCGTTTCGTTCGGAAACATCGGAATAAGGCGGGAGAAGGAGGGTGGGGCTGGCCCCACCACCCACCCGCACACCAGGCCCATTCCGCGTCCCCCGCGACGGTCAATACGGTGGAGTCATGAAGGTCCCCCGCCCCTGGTCGGCCCGAGCGTGGCTGGACACGGCGCACGTGATGGTCGGCCTGCCGGTCGCCGCGGCGCTCGGCGGGCTCACGCTCGTGCTGGCGGTCGCGCCGCCCCTGCTGCTGCGCGGCGTGCCGTGGTTCACCCGGGTGCAGCGCTCGCGCATCGCCGCCTTCCTCGGCACGCGCATCCCGCCGGTCCGCACGCCGGTGAGCTGGCGCAGCCAGGCCACCTGGAGGCAGGTCGGCTACCACCTGCTCTCGCCCCTGGTCAGTCTCCCGGCCGCCGCCCTGGTGGCGCTGGCGTGGGGCGCCGCCCTCGTGGGGCTGCTGGCGTTCATCCCTCCGCGGCTGCAGCCCCCGCCCCTGGAGTTCCCCCTCGACCTGAGGCGGCCGGCCGTCGTGGCGGCGTTCATGGGGGCGGGGCTCGTGTGCCTGCTGCTCGCGCCGGTCCTGGCGAGGGCCATGGCGGCGCTGGACCTGTCCGTCGCGCGCACGCTCCTCGGCCCGAGCCGGGCCGAGCTGGGCCAGCGCATCGAGACCCTGACGGAGAGCCGCGCCGGCGTCATCGACGCGGCCGACGCCGAACGCCGCCGCATCGAGCGCGACCTGCACGACGGCGCCCAGCAGCGGCTCGTGTCGCTGGCGATGAACCTCGGCCTGGCCAGGGCCACGCTCACCGACCTGCCCGAACCCGCCAGGACGGCCATCGAGCAGGCGCACGAGGAGGCCAAGCAGGCGTTGAAGGAGCTGCGCGACTTCGTCCGCGGGCTGCACCCCGCCGTGCTCAACGACCAGGGGCTCGACGCGGCCCTGTCGGGCGTGGCCGCCCGCGCGCCCGTCCCGGTGCGGCTGCGGGTGGACATCGCCGACCGCGCCTCGCCGACGATCGAGGCGGTCGCGTTCTTCGTGGTGTCGGAGGCGCTGACGAACATCGCCAAGCACGCCTCCGCCACCCGGGCCGAGGTGAGGGTCAGGCGCGCGGGCGAGCGGCTGCTGGTGTCCGTCACCGACGACGGGCGGGGCGGCGCCGCGCTCGACCGCGGCACCGGGCTGCGCGGCCTGGCCCAGCGGATCAGGTCGGTGGACGGGACGTTCGAACTGTCCAGCCCGCCGGGCGGACCCACGACGATCGAGGTGGAGCTGCCGTGCGAGTAGTGCTGGCCGAGGACTCCGTGCTGCTGCGCGAGGGGCTGATCAGGCTCCTCGACGCCTCGGGCATGCGCGTCGTGGCCGCCGTGGACGACGCCGAGGGGCTGCTGCGCGCCGTGGACGAGCACGAACCCGACCTAGTCATCACCGACGTGCGCATGCCGCCCGGCCACACCGACGAGGGCCTGCGGGCCGCGCTCGTGCTCAGGCGCGCCCGGCCGGACCTGGCGGTGCTGGTGCTGTCGCAGTACGTCGAGGAGCGCTACGCCGCCCAGCTCCTCGGCTCGGCGACCGGCAGCGTCGGCTACCTGCTGAAGGACCGCGTGGCGGACGTCTCCGAGTTCATCGACGCGCTGCGCAGGGTCGCGGCGGGCGGCACGGTGCTCGACCCCGAGGTGGTCGCCCAGCTCCTGCTGCGCGGCCACAGCGACCCGCTGGACCGGCTGACGCCCAGGGAGCACGAGGTGCTCAAGCTCATGGCGGAGGGCCGCTCGAACGCCGGCATCGGCCAGGAGCTCGTCCTCAGCGAGGGGGCGGTGGGCAAGCACATCGGCAACATCTTCGCCAAGCTCGACCTGTCGCCCGCCGAGGGCGACCACCGGCGGGTGCTCGCGGTGCTGCGCTTCCTCAAGGTCAGGAGCACGCCGTGAGGGCCCTGTGGCTGGCGGCGGGGGCGGTGGCCACGCTGGTCGCGCTGACGCTGTCCACCGGGAACCTGTGGCACGTCCTCGCCACCGCCGAACCCCCGACCGAGCACATGCGCAGCTCCATCCCGTTCACGCTGTCCGACCTGAAGGTGGAGGCGGGCGACGGCGTCTCCCAGGTCGCCATCACGGCGGGGCGCGACGGGGAGCTGCTGCTGCAGCGCACCGTGCGGTGGTCGGGCGAGAAGCCGAGGATCATCGAGCACTGGGACGGCCGCACCCTGCGCCTCGACGCCCGGTGCCCCGGCGCACGCCAGCCGGACGGCCCGATCTGCCAGGGCCTGTGGGTGCTGTACGTGCCGCCGGAGACCCGCGTGGACGCCTCGGCGCGCCACGGCGGGCTGCGCGTGTCCTCCGTCTTCGCCGACGTGCGGGTCACCAGCGTCTCCGGCAACATCGAGGTCACGGGAATCCTCGGCTCGCTGTGGGCGAGGAGCGGCACGGGGAACATCGTCGGCATGGACCTGCTGGGCGAGGAGGCCGACGTCGAGACCGGAGCGGGCGTGCTGAACGTGGGCTTCGTCAACCCGCCCGCGAAGGTCAGGGCGGTGGTGCGCACCGTGGGCGACGTGACCGTGACCGTGCCCCGCGCCTGGTACGACGTCACAGCCCAGGCGAAAGAGCGCGTACTGGACGTCAAGCAGGCCGGCACCGCGTCACGGAAGATCACGGCGACCGCGCCCGAGGGCAGCGTCTTCGTCTGCTGCCGGTGAAGACCTGTTTACTCCTGTGACTGGTTGGTAAGTTCCGGGCATGGAGTCTGCGAAGCACGCCGGTGACGCCGCCGTCGCCGTGTCCAAGGCGTACGGGGTCGAAACGATGTTCACGCTCTCGGGAGGGCACGTCTTCCCCCTCTACGACGGCGCCGTGCACGAGGGCATGCGCATCCTCGACGTCCGCCACGAGCAGAGCGCCGTCTTCGCCGCCGAGGCCACCGCCAGGCTGACGAGGAAGCCGGGGCTGGCCGTGCTCACCGCGGGCCCCGGCATCACGAACGGGGTCAGCGGCGTCGCCACCGCCCACTTCAACGGCTCGCCCGTCGTCGTCATGGGCGGCAGGGCGCCGCAGTCGCGCTGGGGCAGCGGAGCGCTGCAGGAGATGGACCACCCGCCGCTGCTCGCCCCCGTGACCAAGCTCGCGTTCACCTCGTCAGGAGCCGACTCGGTCGGCCAGGACGTCGAGATGGCCTTCCGCACCGCCGTCGCGCCGCACCGCGGCCCGGTGTTCCTCGACTTCTACATGGACCACCTGTTCTCGCCCGCGCCCACGCACGAGGTGCAGACGCAGACGCCGTCGCCCCTCGAACCCGACCCCGACGACCTGGCCGCCGTCGCCGGGCTCCTCGCCGAGGCCGAGCGCCCCGTGCTGGTGTACGGCTCCGACGTGTGGATGGACCGCGCCGAGGAGGCCGCCCGCGACTTCGCCGAGACCTGGCGGCTGCCCGTCATCCCGAACGGCCAGGGCCGCGGCATCCTGCCCGCCGGGCACGAGCTGCTCGTCACCCGCGCCCGCGGCCTCGCCTTCTCGCAGGCCGACCTCGTCATCGTCGTCGGCACCCCGCTCGACTTCCGCCTCGGCTACGGCTGGTTCGGCGGCAAGGACGGCGCGCCGCTCGCCAGGGTCGTGCACATCGCCGACGCGCCGTCCCAGCTCGCCACCCACATGCGGCCCGCCGCGTCCGCCGCGGGCGACCTGTCGGTGGTGCTGTGGAGCCTCGGCACGGCCTGCGGGGAAGCCGGCGTCAAGCCCGACAGGTACGCGCCGTGGCTGTCACGCCTCGCCGACACGGCCGCCGCCGCCATCGCCTCCGACGCCGCGCTGCTGACGTCCGACTCCGACCCGATCCACCCGATGCGCATCTACGGCGAACTGGCCAAGGTGCTCGACGACGACGCGGTCGTCATCGGCGACGGCGGCGACTTCGTCTCCTACGCCGGCAAGTACGTCGAGCCCAGGCAGCCGGGCAACTGGCTCGACCCCGGCCCGTACGGGTGCCTCGGCACCGGGCTCGGCTACTCCATGGCCGCCCGCCTGGCCAGGCCGTCCTCGCAGGTGGTGCTGCTCCTCGGCGACGGCGCCGCCGGGTTCTCCCTGATGGACGCCGACACGCTGGTGCGCCACGGGCTGCCCGTCGTCATGATCTGCGGCAACAACGGCATGTGGGGCCTGGAGAAGCACCCCATGCAGATGCTGTACGGCTACGACGTCGCCGCCGAGCTGCAGCCGCAGTGCCGCTACGACCAGGTGGTCACCGCGCTGGGCGGCGGCGGCGAGCTGGTCACCAAGCCGTCGGAGATCGGCCCGGCGCTGCGCAGGGCGTTCGACTCGGGCGTGCCGTACCTGGTGAACATCGCCACCGACCCCGAGGTCGCCTACCCGCGCACCACCACGGGCGTCTGAGTCACTGCTTCGCAGTGGCGGAGGTGCTGGGCGACGAGCCGCCGCCGGTGGGGCAGACACCGTCGATGATGTACAGCGTGACCACCTTGCCCATCTCCAGGGGCGTGCCCGCCGCAGGGTCGGTCCTGCCGACCTTGCCGCACGCCATGCCGTTGGTGGTGGACGTCTCGTCGAACACGCGCGTCTTGAAGCCCGCCGCCTGAACCTTCTCCTCGCCCTCGTGGAAGGGCAGGCCGGCCACCTTCGGCACCAGCATCTTCTTCACCGTCGGCGACGGTGAGGAGGACGGCGACCTCGTCGTGGTGGGCGTGCGGGTGGGCGTGGGCGACTTGGTGGGCTCGTCCGTCGGCTCCTCCGTGGGCTCCTCGGTCCTGGTGGGCTTCGCCGGCGGCGCCTGGGTGGGAAGTTCGGCAGGCTGTGTGTCGGCCGTGGTGGGCCTCGGCGGCTTGGTCGTCCGTCTCTTGCCCGGTGTAGGGGTGGTGGCGGCGGCGGTCGGCGGGCCGACCGTCGGCTCGGGGTCGCCCGTCGTCATCCCGGTCAGCGCCACGGCGCCCGCGCCGACGCCCAGCACCACCACCGCGGCGATCCCGGCGATCAGGCCCGTCCTGCGCGGCGCCTTCGCCGCCCTGCGGCTGCCCGCGCGCCGCTCGACCGGCGCGGTCTCGGTGGTGGCCGCCCGCTGGTAGCCGGTCTGCGGCCCCACCGGCTGCTGCGCCCCCGTCTGGTACGGGAGCTGCTGCCCGGCCGCCGTCTGCTGCCCGGCGCCGTCGTACGGCCCCTGCGGCGCCCCCGCCTGGTAGGCCCCGGTCTGGAAGGAGTCCACCGGCGGAGCCGGCAGCATCGGGGGAGCCTGCGGGGCGGGCTCGGACAGCTGCCCCGAGGCGATGGCCTTGGCCTCGTCGCTCATGGCCCTGGCGGTGGGGTGACGCCGCGCCGGGTCCTTGGACAGCGCCCGCTCCACCAGGGCCCGCACCGGCTGCGGGATGTCGGGTGGCAGCGGCGGCGGCGTCTCGCGGATGTGCTTGAGCGCGATGGTGACGGGGCTGTCGCCGTCGAACGGCCGCTGGCCCGCCAGGCACTCGTACGCGACGACGCCGAGCGCGTACAGGTCCACGGCGGGCGTGACGGGGGCGCCCTCGGCCTGCTCGGGCGCGCAGTAGGCGGCGGTGCCGAGCACCATGCCGGCGTCGGTGAGCCGGTTGGCCAGGTCGGAGCGCGCGATGCCGAAGTCGGTGAGCACCAGCGTGCCGTCGCGCTGCACGAGCAGGTTGCCCGGTTTGACGTCGCGGTGCACGATCCCCTGGTCGTGCACGGCCTGCAGCGCCGAGGCGGCCTGCGCGATGAGTTCCATCGCGGCCTGGGGCGGGATGCGTCCGAGCCTGGCGAGCAGCCGGTCGAGCGGCTCGCCGTCGACGAACTTCATCACCAGGTAGACGTTGTCGCCGCTCACCCCGTAGTCGTAGACGTCGACGACGCCGGAGTGGTTGATCGTGGCCATCGCCCTGGCTTCCCCCTGGAAGCGGGCGACGAACCCCGGGTCCTGCATGCGGCCGGGAAGCAGCACCTTCACCGCGACGGTCCTGGCGAGGACGACGTCCTCGCCCCGCCACACCTCGCCCATGCCTCCGGCGCCGATGCGGGCGTCCAGGCGATATCGCCCCGCCAGCGTCGTCCCTTGGGCCACCATGATTCCCCCGCTACCCCCTGCCTCTGTGCTCTCCCACCCCGGGATTCTCCAACAAAGCGAACTTGTGTCGCGGTGAGGTAACACAGAGGTCACGGAACTCCGTGAGTGTACGACTCACTGGTCCCATCTGCCACTCAAATGCCTCATGCCGTACAAACCCTATCCTGCGGCCTTATGGCGGCACTTGTCCGCGTTTCGCGGAGATCCCGCAGGGGGTGTCGCGGGAGATCGCAGTAACGGGGATCGCAGTAGTCTGACCGCATGACGCTCGCCCCTGGGCTCCGCGCGGAGCTGCTCATCATGGTGGAGAGATCGGACACCGCGCAGAAGGTCGGCAGCGGCGACGTGCCCGTGCTCGCCACGCCGCGGCTGCTCGCCCTGGCCGAGGCGGCGACGGTGCAGGCCGTGGGCCCGCACCTCGCCCCCGGCGAGACGTCGGTCGGCACCAGGGCCGAGCTGGAGCACCTGGCCGCCAGCCCGGTGGGCACGCATGTGCAGGTCAGCGCCGAGCTGACCGAGGTCGACGGCCGGCGCCTCGTGTTCACCTTCGAGGCGCGCGACAGGAACGCCGTGGTCGGCCGGGGAACGGTCGAACGCGTGGTGGTGGACCGGGAGAGGTTCCTGGCCCGCGCTACTCGATGACGGCGATCACGTCGCCTTCCTGGATGACGTCGCCCTCGGCCACCTTGATCTGGGCCACGACGCCGTCGTCCTCGGCGAGGACCGGGATCTCCATCTTCATCGACTCGAGGATGACCAGGGTGTCGCCCTCGGACACCTGATCGCCCTCACTGACGACGATCTTCCAGACGTTGGCCACCATCTCCGCGCGTACCTCAGCCACCCTGGGCTCCCCTCTTCTCTTGGATCTCACACATCTTAGGAGCGCATCCGCGCGACGAGGCCGGTGTCGTAGTCGCCGCTGACGAACTCCGCGTTCTCCAGCAGCTCTGCACAGAACGGCAGATTGTTCTTCGGCCCCTCGACGACGAACTGCGCGACGGCCTTGCGGCCGCGCTCCAGCGCCTCGGTACGGTTCGCGCCGTACACGCACAGCTTGGCCATGAGCGGGTCGTAGAACGGCGTCACCGTGTTCCCCGCCGTGTAGCCGGAGTCGACCCGCACGCCGTCGCCCGAGGGCTCGTCCCACGCGGTGATCGTGCCGGGGCCGGGGAAGAACCGCTTCGGGTCCTCGGCGTAGACGCGGAACTCGATCGCGTGGCCCGTGCTCGCCGGGCGCACGTCGGGGGTCTCCCCCGCCGCGACCCGGAGCTGAAGCTCGACCAGGTCGAGCCCGGTGACCAGCTCGGTGACCGGGTGCTCCACCTGGAGCCTGGTGTTCATCTCCAGGAACACGAAGTCCTGGCTGTCGGCGTCGACCAGGCACTCGACGGTGCCGGCGCCGAGGTAGCCGACGGCCTCGCCGGCCCGCGAGGCCGCCGCGAGCATGCGCTCGCGCAGCTCGGGGCTGATGCCGGGCGACGGCGACTCCTCCACCACCTTCTGGTGGCGGCGCTGCACCGAGCAGTCGCGCTCGCCGAGCGCCACCACCCTGCCGTCGGGCAGGCCGAGGATCTGCACCTCGACGTGGCGGGCCCGCTCGATGTAACGCTCGAGCAGCACGGCGGGACCGGCCAGCGCGTCGCCCTCGCCGCCCGCGGCGGCCGCCGCGGCGAACCGCGCCGCGGCCCGCGCGGCCTGCTCGAACGCCTTGGCCAGCTCGCCGTCGTCACGCGCGACGCTCATGCCGATGCCACCGCCGCCGCCCGCGGTCTTCACCATGACGGGGTAGCCGATGACCTCGGCGGCGTCGAGCGCCGCGACGAGGTCGGTGACGGGCTCGCGGGTGCCCGCCGCGACCGGCACACCCGCGGCCTCCATGAGGTTCCTGGCGTTGATCTTGTCGCCCATGCGGTCGATGGCGTCGGGCGCGGGCCCGATCCAGACCAGCCCGGCGTCGATGACGGCCCGCGCGAACGCGGCGTTCTCGGCGAGGAAGCCGTAACCGGGGTGCACCGACCGCGCGCCGGTGGCGCGGGCGGCCTCCAGCACCTTGGCGGCGTCGAGGTAGCTCTGCGCGGGGTTGGCGGGCCCGATCAGCACCGCCTCGTCTGCCTCGCGGACGAACGGCAGGTCGGCGTCGGCCTCGGAGTGCACCGCGACGGCGCGCAGCCCCAGCCGCTTGACCGTGCGGATGATCCGCCGCGCGATCTCCCCACGGTTGGCGATCAGTACGGGTCCGAGCGTCTCAGTAAGCACGCCGACCACCTTACGACCGCGCGCCTCCGGAGTCCTTTCCTCGTAAACCACGGAACCGTCAAGCGTGATCTGTAGAAACCCCACAATGATGAGCGGCCCGAAACGCGGTAGCGACACACCGCGCTGCGCGGCCCCGACAACCGCCGGGAACCCGGCGAAAGCCGTGCCGACCTGCGCGGGTCACAGCCGCACGCGGTCGATCACCCTGGCGAGCGCGTCGACCGCCCGCTGGTCGTAGCCGGCGGACTGGCGGAGGCGTTCGAGCGCCGCCGTCGCCCGGTCGCGGTCCTTCGACGGCCCCACCAGGTCGTCGTACGCGTTCGCCACCCGGATGATACGGCTCGACAGCGGCGGGTCGTCCTCGGCGGGGTCGCACTGACGGCGCACCACCTCGGCCACCCGGTCGAGCACGCCCGTCTGCCTGATCACCTCGGCGCCCAGCTCGGCGATGCGCCGCGCCTGCTCGGGGTCGGCCAGCACGGTGGCCCCGCCCGGGATCGGGTCGCGCAGCGAGAGCTGGCCGATGTCGTGCATGAGCGCGGCGTACTCCAGCTCCAGCAGCTCCGGCTCGGCCATGCCCAGCTCCCTGCCGACCGCCAGCGCCAGGCGGCTGACCCTGCGCGAGTGGCCGGGCTCGACGTAACCGCCCACCTCGGTCACCCGTGACAGCGCCCGCACGGTCTGCAGGTACGTCGCCCTGATGCCGGCGTACTTGCGGAAGGCCACCTGGGTGACCAGCAGCGGCGCGGCGAAGACGAGCAGCGCGACGAGGTCCATGCTGTGGGTGGCGAGCGCCAGCAGCACGCCCGACGCCGCCACGGCGGCGCCCAGCGGGAACGCCATGCTGAGCTCGTCGCGCACCGCCACCCGGAAGGCCGTGCGCACCTGCTCGGCCCGCAGCAGCGCCGCCACCAGCACGTCCAGGAGCAGCGCCGCGGTGATGAGCGTGACCATCACGGCCAGCGCCGGCCACCAGGTGCTCGACGGCGGCTCGGTGAGCCGGTAGAGCGGGTCGGCCAGCGGGCGGAACGCGAACGCGAGCAGCGCGCCCGTGAGCAGGCGGCGCGCCATCGCGTCCAGGCGCGGCGGGCGGCCGACCGCGAGGTGCGGCAGCGCGCCCGCCACCATGCCGACCGCGATCACGGCCACGACCTGCAGCGCCGAGTGCCGCAGCGGGTGCTGGCTGAGGTCGAGCAGCAGCGTGTAGCCGAGCGCGGCCGCCGCGCCGATGGGCGCGACCTCCCTGTTGCCCGGCATGGTCAGCCTGGCCAGCTCGCCGACCGCGATCAGCGCGCCGAACCCGATGGCGATCTCGGGCCGGTCGAGCCCCACGGCGGCCGTGTCGGCCACGCCCGCCACGGCCACCAGGCCGGCGGCGCAGATGAGCAGCAGCTGGCCGGAGTCGAGCCTGCGCAGCGCCGTCCTGCGCGGCCGGTCGGTCCTCCTCGTACGCTCCGTGGTGGTCATGGCCCGGTCACGACCTGGATGGGCATCGTCGGGTCGTCGTGGTCCTTGATGGTGGTGCCGGCGGCGTCGGGGGGCGGCGGCTCGACGCGGCGTGGCGGCTGCCACGGCTCACGCTCCAGCGCCCTGATGAACGCCGCCACCATCACCGGGTCGAAGTGGGTGCCCGCGCACTTGCGCAGCTCCTCGACCGCCACCTCCACCGGCCGCGCCCCTCGGTACGAGCGGTCGGAGGTCATCGAGTCGAACGCGTCGGCCACCGCGATCACCTTGGCGAACTCGGGGATCTCGTCGCCGGCCAGCCCCATCGGGTAGCCGGTGCCGTCGTGCCGCTCGTGGTGGTGCATGATCCCGGCGTACGCCTCGTCGAGGAAGCCGATGCCGCGCACGATCTCCAGGCCCCGCATGGGGTGGAGCTGGATCGCGGCGAACTCCTCCTCGGTGAGCGGCCCCTCCTTCTGCAGCACCTTCGTCGGCACGCCGAGCTTGCCCACGTCGTGCAGCATGCCCGCGTACCGGATGGCGCGCACCCGCTCCCTGCCCATGCCGATCTCCCTGGCGATCATGCTGGACGCGAGCGAGACCCTGGTGCAGTGGCCCCGCGTGTAGTAGTCCTTCGTCTCCACGGCCTGGCACAGCGCGGCGATCGTGGCGTCGTACGAGCGCTGCTGCGCGTGGTACTGGCCGAACGCCCACCGCGCGACGAACAGCGGCAGCAGCACCAGCACCGCCGAGATCGACTGGACGGTGGCCCACAGCCCGGCGACGAGCAGCCCGAACGTGCCGTACCCCAGGTACGACAGCAGGAACTGCGCCATGCCGCGCAGCGGCAGCTCCATCGCGCGCGCCCGCGTCGCCAGCCTGATCATGGTCAGCGTGAGGACGATGTTCAGCGGCACGAACACCGCCGTGGCCGCCGCGTACGGGCCGATGAGGTCGTCGAACGCGTCGACCTGCGGCACGCCCACCTGACCGCGGCAGCCCTCGTACACCCATCCGGCCACGTACCCGCAGATCGCGAACTGCGCGCCGTTGAACAGCCGTTTGACGAGCGGCAGCCCCGGCCGGACGCTCAGCGTGGCCGTCAGGCCCACGAGCGCGGCGCCCTCGGGGCCGATCAGCACGACGGCGGCCAGCGACGCCGAGAAGCTCACCGACACGGCGAACTGCTCCACGTTGAGCAGCGTCGGCATCGACTCGCACACCAGGAACAGCAGCGCGAGCACCAGCAGGACGTCGAGGTCCTCGGGCCTGACCAGAGGACCGGAGACGACCGCGCTGTGCGCCAGCAGGACGGCCGCCGTGCCGATCACGGCGACCAGGTAGACCCTTGCGGGCCACGGCAGATCACGCATTGCGGCCCCTCAGGACGTCAGGTCCAGGACACCCCCGGCGGGACGAACCCGCCGCTACCGCCGGCGAGCAGCGTGACCAGGGGCGTGATCAGCACGATGGCCGTGAACAGCCGGGCGACCGTAACCTTCGACATGCGCTTGCCTCCACCTCGTCGTCTGGAGCTCACGCTACAGAAGACGAGGTGGCCGCACCGGCGGAGCGAAAAATCGCAAGCAAAGTGTAATCAACCCACTACCGGCCGCGACTCCTCGCCCACTCCACCGTCTGCTTCACGCCGGTGGGCAGGTCGGTGCGCGGCTCCCAGCCGAGCCCCTCGAACGCGGGCACCGGGTCGACCGCCATGGCGGGCAGGTCGCCCAGGCGGGGCTGGGCGAAGCCCGGCTTGTCGGCCGCTCCCGCCGCGTCGGCGATGATCGTGTGCAGCCTGCGGTCGGTGGTCTGGATGCCCGTGCCGAGGTTGAACCTGCGGCCGTTGCCCTCGGAGCCGCACGCCCGCACGAAGCCGTCGACGACGTCGTCGACGTAGACGTAGTCGCGGGTCTGGGTGCCGTCGCCGTAGACGACCGTGGGCGTGCCCCTGAGCAGGGCGTCGGTGAAGATCGACACCACGCCCGCCTCGCCCTCGGGCGACTGGCGGGGGCCGTAGACGTTGGCCAGCACCAGCGTGGTGTACTCGATGCCGTACAGCGCGCGGAAGGTGGCGAGGTAGGTCTCGGCGCTCAGCTTCGAGGCGGCGTACGGCGAGCGCGGGTCGGTGGGGGCGTCGCCGGGCACCGGGATCGTGGCCGGCCGCCCGTACACCGCCACGGACGAGGCGAACACGACCTTGCGCGTGTTGCCCGCGTGCGCGGCCGTGAGCACCGAGGCGGTGCCCTCGACGTTGAGCCTGGCGTCGTGCACCGGATCGGCGACGCTCTTGCGCACGCTGATCTGCGCCGCCAGATGGCAGACGACCTCCGGCCGCAGCTCCGCGACGAGCCCGATCAGCGCGGGGTCGCGGATGTCGAGCTCGTGCAGGCGGAAACGGTCGTGCCTGGCCGCCTCGGCCAGGTTGTCCCTGCTGCCGGAGGACAGGTCGTCGACCGCGACGACCTCGTGTCCCTCCACGAGCAGGCGATCGACGAGATTGGACCCGATGAACCCGGCACCCCCGGTGACAAGCACGCGCATGGGGGAGATCCTAGTCGGCCAGCTCCGACCGCACCTGCGCGATGCGCGCGAGAACCTTGTCGCGAAGGTCGGAGGGCAGCGGGTCGCAGCCGCAGTGCTTGGCCACCAGCTGCTTGACCGCCTTGTCGAGGTCGTACTCCTTCAGGCAGGGGCTGCACTCGTCGAGGTGGACCCTGATGTCGGCCACGTCGTGCTCGGTCAGCTCGCCGTCGAGGTAGGCGTAGACCTTCTCGAGCACCTCTCGGCAGTCGGTGTCGTGCGGGTTGCCACAGCTCATTTCGATCCCTCCGTCGGGACCAGGCCACGCTCGCGAGCATAGTCCTCAAGGAGGCCTCTGAGCTGCCTGCGACCCCGGTGCAGCCTCGACATCACGGTGCCGATGGGAGTGCCCATGATGTCGGCGATCTCCTTGTAGGGGAAGCCTTCCACGTCGGCCAGGTAGACCGCGATCCTGAACTCCTCGGGCAGCGCCGCGAGCGCCTCCTTGATGTCGCCGTCGGGCAGGTGCTCGAGCGCCTCGACCTCGGCCGACTTCAGCCCCGTGGAGGTGTGGGACTCGGCGCGCGCCAGCTGCCAGTCCTCGATCTCCTCGGTGCCCGACTGCTTCGGCTCCCGCTGCTTCTTGCGGTAGCTGTTGATGAAGGTGTTGGTCAGGATCCGGTAGAGCCACGCCTTGAGGTTCGTGCCCTCCTGGAACTGGTGGAAGGACGCGAACGCCTTGGCGAAGGTCTCCTGCAACAGGTCCTCCGCGTCGGCGGGGTTCCGGGTCATCCGGAGCGCGGCGGAGTAGAGCTGCTCGAGGTACGGCATGACGTCGCGCTCGAATCGCTCGGTCCGCTGTTCCAATGTCTCCGCGCCTGTCGCGGGCACCGGACCCACCCCCCTAAGATCACCGGTGGCCTGCTGTGGCGGAACACCGTACTCAGGGGAGAATACCCGCTCGTCAGCGACCCGACGGTCACCGGGGAGGGTTTCGAGCATCGTGAGCATGCTCGTCGCAACACGCCCGTGCCCGCGTCTGTTCCCGCAAGATAGTAGGTAAGAAGGACCCGGTGCGGGGAAGACCTTACGTACCGGCTGGTGACGTTTTCCGCAACCCAGGAGTCGCGTGTGCTGCCCATTCCGGCCGAGGAACTGAACGGCTCAGGCACCCTCGGGCCGTACTGGACCTTCTACCGCGCGGTGGCCGCCGAGCAGCTCAACCGATGGCTCCCCGCCGCCCCCTCCGTCGTCCTCGACCTGTCCGGAGGGCGCGGGCGCTGGTCCGCGCAGGCCGCCAGGGCCGGGCACCGCGTGCTGGAGGTGCTCGACTTCCGCCGCGCCGCCGACGCGCAGTCGCGCCTGCGCGACGCCGAACGGGTCCGCCACGTCCGCGCCGACGACCTGTCCTTCCTGCCCGACGAGTGCGTCGACGCCGTGCTCGCCGAGGAGCGCGCCATGTCGATCGAGCTGATGGCCGAGTCGGCGATGAGCGACGTGGCCAGGGTGCTGCGTCCGGGCGGCCGGGCGCTGGTGTGCGTCGACTCCCTGGTGCTCGGCATGGCGATCCTGGCCGAGCAGGAGCACTGGCAGCACCTGCGGCAGACCGGCGAGGTCATGCTGGTGCCCTGGCCCGACGGCGGCATCACCCGCTGCTTCAGCAGCGGCCAGCTGCGCGAGCTGCTCATGGGCGCCGGGCTGGAGGTCGAGTGGGTGCGCCCGCGCACGGTGCTGTCGCCGTCCACGGTCGACCACGTGCTCGCCTCCGACGCCCGCTCGCTGACCTGGCTGGTGCGCACCGAGCTGGAGGCGCACCCCGACGACGACGACACGGTCGGCATCCACCTGGTGGCCAGCGCCCGCAAGTGCTGAAAGGGTGTGTCCCCGGTCAGCGGCGGCGTTCGCGCCTGCCCTGGCAGGGCACGCAGCGGGCGGCCTCCGGCCGGGCCTCCAGGCGGCCCTCGGGCACGGCCCCGCCGCAGTCGGCGCACCGGCCGTACACGCCCTCGTCCAGGCGCGCGATCGCCTCCAGCACCGCGGCGCGCTGGGCGGTGGCCGCGGTGATCATGGCACGGGCGCGGTCGGCGTCGGTCAGGCCGGCGCCCGCGTCGGCGGCGCTGAACTCGCGTGAGCCCGCCGGGTCGCCCCGCAGCACGCCGATCGAGCGGTCCAGTTCGGCCAGCATCTCCTCAAGCCGTTGACGAGCGGTGGCGAGGTCCACGAGCCCGCACCTCCGGGGGGGAAAAGGGGCTACCGCGCCGAGCGAGAACCCCCCGGATGTCCTGCCCGGCACACGCTTTGCTCAGCGGATGCCCGCCGGGCACGCGCTTCACACCTCAGAACAGGGCCGTCTCCCCTTCCGGCAACGGCTTGATCAGATCGGGCCCGTTGTTCCTCACGTTGTTGACGTCGGTGGAGACCGGGTGGGCGGTCAGCCTGCCCGGCTCGGCGGGGACGAGCAGCCGCGACGCCTGCGCGGTGTCGGTGAGCGCCGGGTCGAGCCACTCCTCCCACCGCTCCTTCTCGATCATCATGGGCATCCTGTCGTGGATGCGGCCCAGGCCGTCCTCGGCGTCGGTGGTGATGACCGTGCAGGTCACCAGCCACTTCAGCGGGTCGTCGTCGTCCCTGGACCTGTCCTTCCAGAACTCGTACAGGCCGGCCATGGCCAGCACGCCGCCGTCGGCCGGGTGGATGAAGTACGGCTGTTTCTTCTTCTTGTCGCCGTCCACCGGCATCCACTCGAAGTAGCCGTCGGCGGGGAGCAGGCACCTGCGCCGGGCGAACGCCTGCCGGTACGACGGTTTCTCCGCCACCGTCTCGATCCTCGCGTTGATCAGCCGCGACCCGATCGACGGGTCCTTGGCCCAGGCGGGGACCAGGCCCCACCGGACGACCCTGAGCTGCCGCACCGCCCGCGCGGCCCCGTCAGGGACGCGGCTGAGCACGGCGTAGACGTTCTTCGTCGGCGCCACGTTGTAGTCGGCGCCGAGTTCCTTGTCGGGGTCGCCGTCCTGCTCGACCTGGAACTCCTCCAGCAGCTCGTGCTTCTTGCGCGCCGAGGCGTATCTACCGCACATGCCCCCACACTGCCACGCCTGCTCGCCGCCGCGCATGCCTCGCAGGCGTGCCGAGGAGCGCGTGCCGCAGGCCCAGTAGGCTTTTCCCATGCCGACCACGCCCGTTCCGCACTGGCCGGCGCCGACGGCCACCGCGCCCGTCAGCGCCTCCGTCCGTCTGCCCGGCTCCAAGTCGGTGACCAACCGCGCGCTGCTGCTGGCCGCGCTCGCCGACGGCCCCGGCGTGGTGCGCGGGGCGCTGCGCAGCCGCGACGCCGACCTCATGGTCTCCGCGCTGCGGGCGCTGGGCGCGACCCTGGTCGCCTCGTCCGAGACGGCGGCGTCCGCCGACTGGCACGTCACGCCCGGCCCGGTCCGCGGCGGCGTGAGCATCGACGCGGGCCTGGCCGGCACGGTCATGCGGTTCGTCCCGCCGATGGCGGCGCTGGCCGACGGCCCCGTCTCCTTCGACGGCGACCCGCACGCGCGCAAGCGCCCCATGGGCCCCATCCTCGACGCGCTGCGCGCGCTGGGCGCCCGCGTCGAGGGCGACGCGCTGCCGTTCACCGTCGAGGGGCCGCTGACGGGCGGCGAGGTCACGCTCGACGCGTCGGGCTCGTCCCAGTTCGTCTCCGGCCTGCTGCTCACGGGCGCGCGGTTCGAGAAGGGCGTGACGATCCGCCACGCCGGCCCGCCGGTCCCGTCGCAGCCGCACATCGAGATGACCGTGCAGATGCTGCGCGAGGCGGGCGTCACGGTCGACGTCCGCGAGCGCGACGTGTGGCGGGTCGAGCCGGGGCCCATCGCGGCCAGGGACATGACGGTCGAGCCCGACCTGTCCAACGCGGCGCCGTTCCTCGCGGCGGCCCTCGTCACGGGCGGCACGGTGACCGTCCCCGGCTGGCCGCTGGAGACCACCCAGCCGGGCGACGCGCTGCGCGGGCTGCTCACGTCCATGGGGGCCACGATCGCGCTGGAGTCGCCCGAGGGCGGCGCGGCGCGGCTGGTCGCCACCGGCACGGGCGAGGTCAGGGGCATCGACGCCGACCTGCACGAGGTGGGCGAGCTCACGCCCACCATCGCCGCGCTGGCCGCGCTGGCCGTCACGCCGAGCCGCATCAGGGGCGTCAGCCACCTGCGCGGCCACGAGACCGACCGGCTCGCCGCGCTCGCCACCGAGATCAACCGGCTGGGCGGCGACGCCGAGGAGACCGCCGACGGCCTCGTCATCCGGCCGCGCCCGCTGCACGGCGGCGTCTTCCACAGCTACGACGACCACCGCATGGCCACCGCGGGCGCCGTGATCGGCCTGGCCGTGCCGGGCGTCGAGGTGGAGAACGTCGCCACGACCGGCAAGACCCTCCCCGAGTTCGTCCAGATGTGGACGGAGCTGCTGGGATCCCGGTGACGCGGCGCGTGCCGGTTTCGGCCCGGCGTTCCCGGGCACCTCGCTGGGGACGTCCCCGCCGTCCCGCCGCGGGCGCCGCGCGCTCCCGGCCGCCCGGCGGCGGGCCGTACAGTCGTAGGACGGCACGAGCGGGCCGCTGCGCCCGCACGACCGGCAGGGGAAGCGAGCGCAGGGGAGTGGACCGCTGAGGAAGCGGCAGTACGACGAGGACGACGTACGGGTCAGGCCGGGCAGGGGCTCGCGGCCGCGGACCCGGATCCGTCCTGCCCACGAGGACGCCGTGGAGGGCTTCGTGGTCGCGGTCGACCGCGGCCGCTACACGACGCTGGTCGAGGAGCGCGGCAAGGGCTCGGGCCACAGGAGGCAGGCGCGGCAGGGCGGCCGGCTGGTGGTCGCCATGAAGGCGCGCGAGCTGGGCCGCAAGGGCATCGTCGTGGGCGACAGGGTGGCCCTGGTGGGCGACGTGTCGGGGCGTCCCGACACGCTGGCGCGGGTGGTGCGGGTCGAGCCGCGCACCTCGATGCTGCGCCGTTCGGCCGACGACACCGACGACACCGACGGCATCGAGCGCCCGGTGGTGGCCAACGCCGACCAGCTCGTCATCGTGACGGCGCTGGCCGACCCGCCGCCGCGGCCCCGCATGATCGACCGCATCCTGGTGGCGGCGTACGACGCCGAGATCGAGCCGCTGCTCTGCCTCACGAAGTCCGACCTCGCCCCGCCCGACGACCTGGTGGCCCTGTACGAGCCGCTGGGCGTCCCGCACGTCGTCGTGCGCAAGGGCGGCTCGCTGGACGAGCTGCGCGAGCACTTGGCTGGCCACGTCAGCGTCCTGGTGGGGCATTCGGGCGTGGGCAAGTCCACGCTGGTCAACGCGCTCGTCCCGCACGCCAACCGCGCGGTGTCGCACGTGAACGCGGTCACCGGGCGCGGCCGGCACACCTCCACCTCGGCCGTGGCCCTGGAGCTGCCCGAGGGCGGCTGGATCATCGACACGCCGGGCGTGCGCAGCTTCGGGCTGGCGCACGTGTCCGTCGAGACGGTGCTGGCGGCCTTCCCCGACCTGGTCGAGGGCACGGTCGAGTGCCCGAAGGGCTGCACCCACCTGGGCGAGGGCTGCGCGCTCGACGCCTGGGCGGCGGCGGGCAACGCCGATCCCGCCCGCCTCGAGTCGCTGCGCCGCCTGCTGGGGAGCAGGGAGGGCACGGCCGACGACGCGCCGAGGGCCGCCGCCTCCGGCGACGCGCCCTGACCCGCGCGCCCGCGCGTGGCGTCTAGTGCGGGCGCAGCGTCCAGGTGACGGTCATGCTCGACACCACGACGCCGTCGCCGTCGAGGAGGTCCACGGCGACGTCGAACTCCGGCCGCTCCCCCGCGTCGAGCACGGCCAGCACCTGGTCGCGGTCGGCTAGCAGGCGGGCGCGCGCCGAGATCTCGCCCTTGGCGAGCTTCCTGTACGCGATCGTGGCGGTCGTGGCGAGCGGCACGGCACGCGCGAGCTGGTCGCCGAACGCCGAGAGCATCGCGGCCCCCGACGCCGACTCGGCGAGGGTGAACAGCGCTCCCGCGTGCGGCCCGCCCACGTGGTTGCGCAGGTCGGGACGGTCGGGCAGCCGGCAGGTGGCCCGGCCGTCGGCGACCTCGTCGAAGACGACGCCCAGGGTCCGGGCGAAGGGGACGGACTGGAGCAGGAAGGCGCCCACGTCGAAGGACATGCCCCACATGCTACTGGCCAGTAACAGAAGGGGGCCAACGCCGGAGGGGTGCCGCCACCACGCCCCGGCACGGTAGCGTGGCCGCCGTGCAGGGTTACACCGACGATCTGCGCCTCGCGCACGTCATGGCCGACGCCGCCGACGACCTCACCATGCGCCGCTTCAGGGCGGTCGACCTCAAGGTCGAGACCAAGCCCGACCTCACCCCGGTCAGCGACGCCGACCGGGCCGTGGAGGAGGCGATCCGCGACACGCTGAGCCGCGAACGGCCCGGCGACGCCGTGATCGGCGAGGAGTACGGCGACACCGGCCGGGGCGACAGGTCCTGGATCGTCGACCCGATCGACGGCACCAAGAACTACGTCCGCGGCGTCCCCGTCTGGGCCACGCTCATCGCGCTCATGGAGCAGGGCGAGGTCGTCGTCGGCCTGGTGTCGGCGCCCGCGCTCGGCCGGCGCTGGTGGGCGGCGTCCGGGGCCGGCGCCTGGACCGGCGGGAACCTGGACGACGCGGCCAGGATGCGGGTCTCCTCCGTCTCCCGCCTGGAGGACGCCTCGTTCTCCTACTCCAGCTTCGGCGGCTGGGAGGAGGCAGGCAGGCTCGGCAACTTCCTCGACCTCGGCCGGGCCTGCTGGCGCACCCGCGCGTACGGCGACTTCTGGTCGCACATGATGGTCGCCGAAGGCTCCGTGGACCTGTCGGCCGAGCCCGAGCTGTCGGCCTGGGACATGGCGGCGCTCACCGTGATCGTGGAGGAGGCGGGCGGCACCTGGACCGACGTCTCCGGCGTCCGCGGCCTGGAGGGCGGCAGCCTCGTGTGCACCAACGGCGTCCTGCACGCCGAGGTGCTGAAGCGCCTCAACGGCTAGAGCTCCAGCACCCGCCGGGCCGCCGCCGTCACCGCGTCCCGGTACGACCCGCCGAACAGCACGGCGTGCACGAGCAGCGGGTGGAGCCGGTGCAGCGGCGCCCGCTCCCTCCACCCGTCCGCGAGCGGGAACTCCTCCCGGTAGGCGCCCAGCACCCGGTCGAGGTACGGCAGCCCGAACAGCTCCAGCATGGCGAGGTCGGTCTCCCTGTGCCCGCCGTGCGCGGCCGGGTCGACCAGCACGGCCGCGCCGCCCGACCACAGCACGTTGCCGCTCCACAGGTCGCCGTGGATCCGCGCGGGCGGCTCCGGCGGCCCCGCCACCTCGGCGAACCGGGCCGCGGCCCGCTCGACGGCGGCCGCGCCCGCGGCGGGCAGCCCGGCCCGCGCCAGGAACGGCAGCACCCGGCGTTCGGCGTAGAAGGACGGCCAGTCGGGGGCGGGCGCGTTGTCCATCGGCAGCTCCGCGATGAATCCCGGCCAGGGCGCCCCGAACGCGTCCGCCCCGGCCCGGTGCAGCCGCGCCAGGTCGCGTCCGAACCGCTCGGCCGCCGCCGGCGAGGGCCGCTCCTGCCGCACCCATGTCAGCACCAGCCGGTCGGGCCCGGCCTCCACGACCTCGGGCACCGCGATGGCCTCGCCCAGCCACCGCAGCCCGGCCGCCTCCGAGGCGAACACCCCGGACGCGGCCCCGAGCTTCGCGAACACCTCCCGCCCGTCGTCCAGGACGCCGCGCAGCAGCCGCCACCCGTGCGACGAGCCGAGCTCCTCAACCGATCTGACGCGCCACATGCCTGGCCACCCCCTCCGACGCGGCCTCCAGCAGGGTCAGCACCTCCTCGAAGCCGTCGTCGCCGCCGTAGTACGGGTCGGGCACCTCGGCCCCCGGCTGCGCGTCAGGGTCGAACGAGCGGAACAGCCGCACCTCCACGTTCTTCGGCGCCAGGCTGCGGAGGTACGCCTGGTTGTCGCGGTCCATCGCGAGGACCAGGTCGTAGCGGTCGAACCAGTCACGGGTGAACTGCCTGGCCCGGTGCCCCGAGCCGTCGTAGCCGTGGCGCCTGAGCATCCGCTCGGCGCGAGCGTCCATGGGCCCGCCCACGTGCCAGCCGCCCGTGCCCGCGCTCTCGACGACCACACGGCGGTCCAGCCCGTGGTCGGCGAGCGTCCTCCTCAGCACCACCTCGGCCATGGGCGAGCGGCAGATGTTGCCCAAGCACACCACGCAGATGCGATAAGTCCCAGAGGTCATACATCCCATCATGAGGGTGACCTGGCGCGTTCACCGGCCGTTCACCCTCACTAGGGATCTCAGTCACTTTGCCTGCATACGTTCATGACGACTAAGGACCAAGTGGGAGGAACCCAACCGTGAAGTATGCAGGCCGGCTCGCCGCCGTCGCCGTCGTCGGCGCGCTCTCGCTCGCTGCGTGCGGCACAGACAACAACACCTCCGCGGGCAGCACCAGCTCCGCCGCGGCCACCGCTGCGGGCAACGACAACGGCCTGAGCGGCACGATCAACGCCGCCGGCTCCTCTGCCCAGGGCAACGCGATCGACCAGTGGAAGAAGGACTTCCAGGCCAAGAACCCGGGGGTCAGCCTCAACTACCAGCCCAGCGGCTCGGGCGCCGGCGTCCAGGCGTTCATCCAGGGCACGATCGCCTTCGCGGGTTCCGACTCGGCTCTCAAGGACGACAAGGGCGAGCCCGCCGCGGCCGACGCCCGGTGCAAGACCGGCAAGGCCATCAACATCCCGATGGTGACCGGCCCGATCGCCGTCGTCTACAACCTGCCCGGCGTCGACGGCCTCCAGCTGTCCCCCAAGACGCTCGGCGGCATCTTCAACGGCAAGATCACCAAGTGGGACGACGCGGCCATCAAGGCCGACAACCCCGACGCCAAGCTGCCGTCCACCCCGATCCAGGCGTTCCACCGCGCTGACGAGTCCGGCACCAGCGACAACTTCACCAAGTTCCTCGCCGCCACCGCCGACTGGCCGTACGAGCCCGCCAAGGCGTGGCCCGCCGAGGCCAAGGGCCAGGGCGCCAAGGGCTCCGACGGCATCGCCTCCTCCGTCAAGGGCACCGAGGGCGCCGTCAGCTACGTCGAGCTCTCCTACGCCGAGAACTCCCAGCTGCAGAAGGCCAAGGTCGCCAACGGCGCCGGCGAGTTCGTCGAGCTGACCCCCGAGAGCGCCGCCAAGACCGTCGAGACGGCCGAGGTCAAGGGCACCGGCAACGACCTCAAGCTGAGCATCGACTACGCCACCAAGACCGCGGGCGCCTACCCGATCGTCCTCGTGACGTACGAGATCACCTGCGAGAAGGGCCTGCAGCCGGAGGAGGCCAAGCTGGTGAAGTCCTTCCTCGGCTACACCGCCAGCGACGAGGGCCAGAACGCGCTCAAGGAGCTCGGCTACGCGCCGCTGTCCGGCGAGCTGCTCACCAAGGTCCGTGCCGCCGTCGAGGCGATCTCCTGACACCCGATGACGACGAACGTTCGTACCCGTGAAGGCGGGCCGGCCACGGGCCGGTCCGCCTCGCGGCGCAGCCGCGGAGAAGTGCCCTTCCGCTATCTCTCCACCGGGGCGGGCATCGTCCTGCTGGGGATCATGGCGGCCATCGCCGTGTTCCTCATCAGCGAGGCCGTCCCCGCACTTCAGGCGAACAACGGCAACTTCCTCACCGAACTGATCTGGGACCCCAACGGCGGCGAGGTCTTCGGCATCGCCGCGCTCGCCTTCGGCACGGTGCTCAGCTCGGCCCTCGCGCTCGTCATCGCCACCCCGATCGCCGTGGGCGTCGCCCTGTTCATCTCCCACTACGCGCCGCGCAGGCTGGCCGGCCCCCTCGGCTACCTGATCGACCTGCTCGCCGCCGTCCCCAGCGTCGTGTACGGCCTGTGGGGCGTCGCCTTCCTCGTACCGCTGCTCAAGGAGCCGTCGGTGTGGCTCAACGAGCACCTCGGCTGGTTCCCCCTGTTCGCCGGCGAGGGCGCGATCGGCGGCAAGACCATGCTGGCCGGCGGCATCGTCCTGGCCATCATGATCCTGCCGATCATCGCGGCGATCTCCCGTGAGGTGTTCCTCCAGGCCCCCAAGATGAACGAGGAGGCCGCGCTCGCCCTCGGCGCCACCCGCTGGGAGATGATCAGGATGGCGGTGCTGCCGTTCGGGCGGCCCGGCGTGATCAGCGCCGCGATGCTCGGCCTCGGCCGCGCCATGGGCGAGACCATCGCCGTCGCGCTCATCTTCCCCGCGACCTTCGACATCACCTTCGAGATCCTCACCCCGCACGCCAACAGCATCGCCGCCAACATCGCCAACGGGTTCGGCGAGGCCACCCCGATCGGCCGCGGCGCGCTGATCGCCTCCGGCCTGGTGCTGTTCATCATCACGCTGCTGGTCAACACGGCCGCCCGGGCGATCATCAACCGGCGCAAGGAGTACGCGAGGGCTGGAGCATGACCACGATCCAACACATCTCCACCAGCCGCCGGATCAAGGACCGGGTCGTCCAGGGCCTGGTCTATCTGGCGTTCGCGCTGGCCGTCGTGCCGCTCGTCTCGGTGCTGTGGCTCGTGATCTCCAACGGCCTGGCCCGCTTCGACCTCGAGTTCCTCACCCACTCGATGCGCAACATCGGCGCGAGGGACGCGGGCGGCGGCGCCTACCACGCCATCGTCGGCACGCTCGAACAGGTGCTGCTCGCCTCGCTCATCTCCGTGCCGATCGGCCTGCTCACCGCCATCTACCTGGTCGAGTACGGTCGCGGCGGCCGGCTGAGCCGGGCCATCAGCTTCTTCGTGGACGTCATGACCGGCGTCCCTTCCGTCGTCTCCGGCCTGTTCATCCTGGCGTTCTGGATCCTCTTCCTCGGCATGCCGTTCTCGGGCTTCGCCGGCGCGCTCGCCCTGTCGATCCTCATGATGCCGACCGTGGTGAGATCGGCCGAGGAGATGCTCCGCCTCGTCCCGAACGACCTGCGCGAGGCGTCGTACGCGCTGGGCGTCTCCAAGTGGCGCACGATCATGAAGGTCGTGCTGCCGACGGCGTTCACCGGCATCGTCACCGGCGTCATGCTGGCCGTCGCCCGCGTCGCCGGCGAGACCGCCCCGCTGCTGCTGACCGTCTTCTTCACCGACTCCATCAACAACGACCCGTTCAGCGGGCCGCAGATGGGGCTTCCCCTCTTCGTCTTCGACCAGGCGGGCCGTCCCAACGACACCGCCATCGACCGGGCGTGGACCGGAGCCCTCACGCTCATCCTGATCGTCATGCTGCTCAACCTGGTGGCGCGCCTCATCGCCTGGTGGCGGGCGCCTGCCAGGGGCCGATAGGGGGTAACCGCCGCAATGTCCAAGCAGATCCAGGTTTCAGGCCTCCACGCCTACTACGGATCGCACAAGGCCATCGAGGACGTCTCGATGACGATCGAGCCCCGCTCGATCACCGCCTTCATCGGCCCGTCGGGATGCGGCAAGTCCACGTTCCTGCGCACCCTCAACCGCATGCACGAGGTCATCCCCGGCGCCCGGGTCGAGGGCAAGGTGCTGCTCGACGGCGAGGACCTGTACGCCCCCAGCGTCGAGCCGGTCTCCGTGCGCCGGTCGATCGGCATGGTGTTCCAGCGCCCCAACCCGTTCCCCACCATGTCGATCTACGAGAACGTCGCCGCCGGGCTGCGTCTCAACGGCCGCGTCTCCAAGTCGGAACTCGACGGCGTCGTCGAGGAGTCGCTCAAGGGCGCCAACCTCTGGAACGAGGTCAAGGACCGCCTGAACAAGCCGGGCGCCGGCCTGTCCGGCGGTCAGCAGCAGCGTCTGTGCATCGCCCGCGCCATCGCGGTCAGGCCGCAGGTGCTGCTCATGGACGAGCCCTGCTCGGCCCTCGACCCCATCTCGACGCTCGCCATCGAGGACCTGATGGCGAAGCTGAAGGACGAGTACACGATCGTCATCGTCACCCACAACATGCAGCAGGCGGCCCGGGTGAGCGACAGGACCGCGTTCTTCAACCTGGCCGGCCAGGGCGAGCCCGGCAAGGTCATCGAGATGGACGAGACCTCCCGCATGTTCACCAACCCCTCACAGAAGGCCACCGAGGACTACATCACGGGGCGCTTCGGCTGATGACCCACCAGCAGGCGGCATCCACGATGAACGGGGACACGAGGACCAAGCCCGTACTGCTCATCGCCGACCCCGACGGCGCGGCCGTGGAGGACCTGGCGACCGCCCTCGAACGCGAGGGCGTCGCCGTCACGGGCGCGCCCGACGGCGCCCAGGGGTTGCTGCAGGCCGGAGCGCTGCAGCCGGACGTGGTGCTCGTCTCCGCCACGCTCCCGGTGATCGACGCCGTCGACTTCGTCCGGGCGGTACGCGTCGCCCGGACGGTGCCGGTGCTGCTCGGCGTCGGCGAGGGGCACGCCGAGCAGGCGGTGCGCGCGCTCGCGGCGGGCGCCGCCGCCTGCGTGGCCAGGCCCTACCGGGTCGCCGAGCTGCTGCCGTTCATCCAGGCGGCCTCCCCCGAGTCGCGCACGGTGCTGTCCGTGGGCGGCGTCGAGCTGGACGTGCAGGCGTACCAGGTGCGGGTGGGCGGGCGCACCGTCCACCTGCCGCTGCGCGAGTTCGAGCTGCTGCAGTACCTGATGCGCAACGCCGACCGCACGGTGACGCGCGAGCAGATCATGCGGCACGTCTGGCACGCCGCCGCGACCACGTCGACGAACACCATCGCGGTGCACGTCAAGCGGTTGCGCGCGCGGCTGGGCGACGACGAGGACCGGCTCATCCAGACCGTACGCGGCGTCGGCTACCGGCTCGTCACGCCCGGCATGTCCGAAACGATTGCATGATCCGGGTGGCGACGCCCTCGACGGTCGCGATGCCGTGACCCACCTCGGCGCTGCCCTCCGTCAGGACGGCCACCGCGTAGTCGTGCCTCTCGCCCTTCCCGCGGATCAGGCCGACGCTGACCGTCGCCCAGCGTCCGGTGGAGACGCGCCTCAGCCAGCCGTTCTTCAGCGCCACCCGGTCCCCCTTGCACGCGGCGGCGCCGACGCCCCAGTTCTGGCCGTCCACGACCGCGCCCATCAGCCTGAGCACCTGCCCGCGGTCGGCGGCCCGCAGCGGCCCGCCGTCCGACACCAGGGCCCGCACCAGCCGCACCTGGTCCTCGGCGGACGTCCTCGTGATGCCCCAGCAGTACAGGTCGAGGCAAGCGCCCGGCACGCCCTCGGTGTGGCGCAGCCCGAACCTCCTCCCCGCCTTCGTGAAGCCCGGCGCCCCGCCGATGTGCAGCCAGAGCCGGTCGGCGGCGTGGTTGTCGCTGTAGCGGATCATCAGGTCGGCGTCGCGTCTAGTGGCTTCGGACAGCTTGCGCCACGGCGTCCTGAGCAGCAGCGCCATGAGGATCTGCACCTTGGCGGCGCTCGCGGTGATCAGCCGCTCGCCGCGGTGGTAGCGGTAGCGTCGGCCGGTCGTGAGATCCTCCACCATGGCGGTGACGGGGCCGGGACGTCCGGCGAGGAACCGGTCGAGCCGCTCGCCGATCTCCTTCGCGGGCACCGGCGCCCGCTTCCCCGCCCGCACACCGGCGCTCTCCCGCACCGCGGCCTCCTCCGCCACGACGGCCAGCGAGCCCCGTACCGGCGTCTGGGCGGAGGCCGGGAGTGCGAGGAGGGGCGACAGCAGGGCGAGCGTCACCACCAGCCGTGCTGACGCCCGCCCCGCCCTGCCTGCGATCATCGCCGCATTATCACGACAAATCGCGATCTCGCGCTAGACGGCGGTGGCGACCAGTTTCGCGATGGAATCGTCGTCGCAGGTGGCCCAGAAGTCGCCCACCACCTCCTCCAGGTGCTGGAGCGAGTCGGCCTGGAACAACACGTCCTGATATTTCGTGATGTCGTAGTGAGTGGTGCCCATGGCGGCCACGTCCAGCGGGCGGATGTCCATCCCGCGGAACTCCTCGATCTCCCCGTACGACGACAGGATGCCCGCCCCGTACGCCCGCAGCTCGCCCCGCTCCCGCATCACCCCGAACTCCAGGGTGAACCAGAAGACCTTCGAGACGAACTCCAGCGCCTCCTCGCTCTCCACCCGCCGCGCCGCCGCTCCGGCCAGCCGGTAGAGGGCCGCGTACCGGTCGTGGGCGAGCGCGTTGGCGTGCCCGATCACCTCGTGGATGACGTCCGGCTCCGGCGTGTAGAACGGCACGGAATGGTGGCGGATGTACTGCGTCGAGTGGAACAGCCCGTCCGCGAGCACCCCGTAGAAGTCCCTGAGCGGCACCAGCCCGGCCGCCGGGACGTACCGGAAGCCGGTGAGCGGCTCCAGCGCCCGGGAGACCTCCTCCAGCTGGGGGATCCTGTCGCGCGGCAGCCCCAGCCTGGCGGCGCCCTCCAGGTACTCGGCGGTGGCGTACCTGTCGTGCTTGACCGCCAGCTCCCGGCTGACGACTGCCCAGATCTCGTGCTCCTGCGCGGTGTACTCGGCGGCCGGGATGGGGGTGCCAGGCCGGTAGTTCAGCGCCAGGGCGGCGATGTCGTTGCGCCGCGCCCGGTACACCGGGTCGGCGAACCCCGGGTGGGACGAGGCCAACTCCACCACCACCGACCCATCTTCCTGCTCGGAAACGGGTGCGAAGTACTGCGCTTCCTCAAACATGCCCAGATAACAGCAAGTATCCGCTTTCGCTGGCAAGAGCGCGCAGCTAAACTGCGCGAAACGCTCAGAATCGCCCTATGGAACGCGCGATGACTGGTCGGATCGCCCAGCCCCCTAGGAGGCCGCCCCGATGGACGAGCTCGACGTCCGGCTGCTGGTCACCATGCGCGCCCACCCGCGCGTCGGCCTCACCGAACTCGCCAGGCTCCTCGGCGTGGCCAGAGGCACCGTCCAGGCCCGCGTGGACAAGCTCACCGCCCGCGGCGTGATCCTCGACTTCGGCCCCACCGTCTCGACGGCCCAGGCCGGATTCCCCATCCTCGCGTTCGTCTCCCTGCAGATCGCCCAGGGGCGGCTCGCCGAGGCCGTCGAAGCCCTGCGCGCCCTCCCGCAGATCCTCGAGGTGTACGGCACCAGCGGCCAGCACGACCTGCTGTGCCGGGTGGTCGCCCGCAGCACCGACCACCTGCAGGAGGTCATCGCCCGCATCCTGGCCTCGCCCGCCGTGCAGCGCACCGACACCACGATCGCGCTGTCCAGCCAGATCCCCTACCGCGTCGAACCCCTTCTGGAGGCCGCGACCAAGAACGACTGAAGGGGCCGCTGCTACGATTTACCCCTTTCGGTAACGAGCACGGCTATCGGGGTGTAAGTGACAACGGGGCCCGGTTATCAGCAGCAGTATCCACCCCAGTGGCAGCAGCCCTGGCAGGCTCCCCCGCCCCCGCCGCCTCCCCCCAAACGCAGGACGGGGCTGTGGGTCACCCTGGGCGTCGTCTCGCTCGTGCTGGTCGTCGCCGTCGGGGCCGGCGTCGGCCTCGTCATCAGGAGCCAGCGCGCCGGCCAGCAGCAGGCCGTCGGCGCCACCCCGTCCGGCGAGCCGGGCACCGTCGTCGTCACCGACCAGGAGATCGCGCAACTCGTCGCCGGCCACAGCAAGGCCCTCGCCTCCGGCGACGTGAAGGCGTTCACCTCGATCTTCGACCAGAAGAACGCCGCCCTCGTCCGCCAGCAGACCAGGGTGTTCACCAACCTGCGCAAAGTGCCGCTCGCCGAGGTGTCGTACAAGACGCTGCAGCGCGAAGGCCGCGCCGAGGACAGCTTCGGACGCGGCGTGACGTTCACCCAGGACATCGCGTTCGTCCACAAGTTCGCCGGGATCGACCTGCGCCCGGTGTCCGAGTGGTACCGCTGGACCCTGCGCAAGGCGTCCGCGAACGCGCCGCTCGTCGTCACCAAGGTCGGCGGCGCGCCGCCCCCGATCAGCGACGACGAGGGCTCCAAGACCATGTACTACCCGGGCCCCTGGGACATCTGGCCCGACATCGCCGTCGTCAAGGCCGGCGCCAGCCTCGTCCTGGCCAGGCCGCAGGACGCCGCCCTCGCCCGCCGCGTCGCCCCCACCGTCTCACGGGCCGCCCGCAGCGCCCTCGGCTACTGGCAGGCCAACGGCGACAGCTCCGCGCCCGTCCCCTCCGGCTTCCTGGTCGCGCTGACCGCGGGCAAGGCCCAGCTCGGCGGCCTGTTCCGCCAGTCGAAGGCCACCGAGGAAGGCGTCACCATCCCCATGCCGACCTGGGGAGGCGGCGGCGACCCCGTGAAGGTCGGCGGCAGCCGCATCGTCCTCGACACCCGCTCACCCTTCTTCGCCACCCAGGCGGGCATCCTCGAGGTCTCCACGCACGAAATCGCCCACGCGCTCGTCGCCGGCCTCGACAGCGCCGACTTCTCCCTCTTCGGCAAGGCCAACTGGATCGTCGAAGGCTTCGCCGAGTACGTCGCCAACCGCGGACGCCCCATCACCTCGAACCTCCGCTACCAGGAAGGCCGCGCGTACCTGGCCGGGCAGCTCGCCGTGCCCTTCCGCGGCGAACTGCCCACCAACGCCCTCTGGGACTTCAAGGGCATGGTCAGCATCAACTACCTCATGGGCCACCTCGCCATGCGCCACATCGCGCAGGAGTACGGCGAGGAGAAACTCGCCGCCGGCGTCCTCGCCGCCTACAGCGCGCCAGGTGACAGCAGCGAAGCCGCCCTCTTCAAGACCCTCGGGACGACCAAGGCCGCCTTCGAACGGCAGTGGGCGTCGTACGTCCGCGAGCAGCTCGGGTAACCGGAGACCACCATGACCGACCACCCCACCTCGTCGGGCGCCCCTGCCCCGAACAGCGCCCCAGGACCTCAGCCGTCGGCGTACGGCTCGGGCGAACCCTCCCCGTACACCCCGGCCCCGTCCTACAACTCCACCCCTTACGGCCCGCCTCAGCCCCCTTCCTGGCCCCCCACCCCGGGCTCCCCCCACGGCCACCCCACGCCCCCGACCCCGGCGACCCAACACCCGCTGCCGCCCACACACCCGCAGCACCCAACAGCCACCGGGGCCGGTCACCCAGCACCCACCACCCCTTGGAACCCGCAGCACCCGGCATCCGCCAACCAACAACCGCCGGCCACCCCAGGCGCCCATCAGCCGGCGCCCACCGCCGCCATCCCGGGCCCGCACTACCAGGCCGCCGCCAACCAACACCTCCCGGCCACTCCGAACCCGCAGCACCCGGCGCCCGGCGGCCAATACCCCCCGGCCACCCCGGGCCCGCAGCACACGGCGGCCTATCCGACAGGCCCAGCGTCCCCCCAGCCCTTCCAGTCACCCCAGCAGACCCCGTACAGCCCGTCCTCCGCCCCGTTCCCAGGACAGGCCGCAGCCCCGCCTCCTGGGCCGCAGAGCCCCTACCCCATCCCACCCTCTGGACCGCAGCCCCCCTACCCGCCCGCGGCACCGCACCAGGCGGGTGGGACCTTCAACCCCGGCTACCCCCCAACGGCACCGCCGACGCCGCCTCACCCGATCCCCGGCGACACCCTCGTGCAGCCCCCACCGCCCCACGGCACACCGCCCGTCCCCGGCCAGCCGCAGCAGCCCCAGAGCCAGCCGTACCACGCCGCCCACCCGGGTGACGCCCAGCCGTACGCCACCCAGCCACCCCAGCCACCCCAGGCGCCGCCCCGCCGCAGCAAGGGCCTGACCGCGCTGCTGATCGCCGGCGCCGTCGTGGTGCTCCTGGCCGTGGGCACCGGCACGGCCTGGTTCGTCGCGGGCATGGGTGACACCGGGACGTCCGCCTCCGGCGGCGGAGGCTCCGCAGAGTGGACCGTCCCCCTGGCCAACGCCGACACCATGGACTTCACCAGCGGCCTCGCATACGGCAGCTGGCTCACGGACAAGGTGGTGATCCGCGTCCAGAGAGACGGCGTGCTCGCCTACGACCTCGCGTCCGGCAAGCGCGCCTGGGGCATCCCCGCCCCCGGCCAGCAGGTGTGCGGCGCGACACCCGACCTCTCCGGCGGCAAGGCCGCCATCGCCTACGGCAGCACCCACCTGTGCGACCACCTGGCCGGCATCGACACCGCCACCGGCAAGCTGACCTGGAAGACGAAGATCCCTGCGGAGAAGTCCCGTCTGGCCAACTCCCTCGACGTCCCCCGCATCATGACCACGAAGGACATCGCGATCGTCCAGCTGAACGACGTCATGTCCGGCTACCGCCTCTCCGACGGCCGCAAGCAGTGGACCATCTCCCTCGACGACGGCTGCCACCTCAAGGACACGAACGCCGCGCCCACCCAGGTGGTCGCCCTCGTCGACTGCGCCTTCACGAAGGGCACCGGCGTCGCCACGTTCGACCCGGCCACCGGCCGGCGGGTCGCCCGCTTCCCCATAGGCGAGATCAGCCTCATGAGCACGGTCCTGTCCGCCGACCCGATCGTCGTCCAGCGCGAGGAGAGCGGCGACAAGAGCCACTTCACCGTCTTCGACAAGAGCGGCAAGACCGCCGAATTCACCTCCGGCAAGGTGGACATGCTGGCCATGAACACCGTCGCCTTCATCAGGGGCATGTTCGAGCAGCACCGCTACGCCGTCCACGGCGACCGCCTGTACCTCGCGACCTTCCCCGAGAACGTCAAGGGGAAGCTGCGCAGCGGCAACAAGGCGCTGGCCTTCGACCTCAAGACCGGCAAGCAGCTGTGGGAGTCGTCCGGCACGAAGGACACGATGCTCACCTACGTCCGTGCCGACGACCAGGGCCTGCTCGCCCTGGAGACCGGCGACCGCCGCGACCTCCCCCCACGCCTGGTCCGCCTGAACGCCGCCACCGGCAAGGCCGAGGAGATCGCCACCCTCCCCCAGCAGTACGGCACGGAGGCCGAGCACGCCCGCGTCTTCGAACGGAACGGTGTGGTCATCATCGTCCCCTGGACCTCAGTGACCAGCAAATACGCCGTCACCTACGTCAACACCAAGGAGAACTGACCCTCAGCAGAGCAACACCCGCCAGAACCTCCTCCGCACGGGAACGCAGGCCCGGCGCCTCCCCGGAATGCACTGCGCTCACCCTGTGGATGCCGTCGCACCGTGAAAGCGACCGTTCCGCCCAGCCGATCGCACTACGCGGGCGGTCGCAACCCGCAGCACCGACACAGTCCCACCGCCGAGACGATGGCAGCCAGGAGGCGCAGCCCCGAGACGGTGGCAGCCCGGAGGTGTCGGCTTCCGGGCGCCGCAGCGCGCCTGCACCGCCCGGCAGACACGCGGCGGCGGTCGCGGCAGGACCACAGCCCGAAGAACAAGGCCGAGACAGCCGCACGGCGGGGACACCCGCAAGACCGAGGCGGTCGCACTGCGCGAACGGGCCGCAAGGCCGAGGCACACGCGGCCGCCATGCCGAGCCACACGACGCGGCCATGCCGAGCCACACGAGGGGGCCCGCCCTGACCGAACAGCGGCCGTGCCCCTCTTCGCCCTTCGCCCTTCGCCCTTCGCTGATCGCGAAGTTCGGCAGGTCCCACAGCCGCAACCCGCCATCGGAGCAGCCCACCCATTACGCTCCTGCCCCGTGACGACACCATGGGACCCCACGACCCCCGGCGTCCTGCGACTGCCCTCCGGTCGTCTCGTACGCGGCCGCGGTCTCAGGAACCCGCTCCCGGACGGCCCCACGCCCACCTTCGCGCTCTACCTCCTGGGCCGTGAACCCACCGCCGTCCCCTGGGACTCCCGCTGGATCTGCTGGCCCGACTTCTGGCTTCCCTCCGACCGCGCCGCCGCACGCGAAGCGCTGCGCGAAGCATGGGAACGCGCGCCGAGCGAGCGCGTCGAGGTGGCCTGCGGCGGCGGCCGGGGACGCACTGGAACGGCCCTCGCCTGCCTAGCCGTCCTCGACGGCGTCCCGAACAGCGAAGCCGTGAAGTACGTCCGCGAGCACTACTCCAAACACGCAGTGGAAACCCCCTGGCAACGCCGCTACGTCACCCACTTCTCCTGACCAGAAATCACCACCCGACAAACGCAAAAGGGCCACCCCAACGGGCGGCCCCAAACAACCAAACCAGCAGTACTGAATTCAAGCCACCAGAACCAGGCCAGACGCCAGAACCGGCCAGCCCCACAAGACCACCAGAGCCCGCCAATCCAACAAAACCCGCGCGCTCGACGAGGCCAGCACCCCAACCAAGCGTCGAACTACCGAATCCGGCCACCCACCAAACAACCGAGCCACCACACACCACCCTGCCTGGCAACCACCCAGCACCCCAGCAACCGGCACGCCAACCCGGCGGACCAGCCGGCAACCAAGCAACCGCCGCCACTGCCGCCGCCTCAAAGTGCCCGGCGACTCAAAGTGCCCGGCGACCGCGGACGCCGTGGTGGTCCTCACCGACCACGACTGCTTCGACTACCACCTGGCCGAACAGGTATGCACCTTCATCTTCGACACCCGCAACCGCTGCCGCGGCCCCAACATCCAACGCCTCTAAAC
>NZ_FOBF01000051.1 GCF_900109355.1 Nonomuraea pusilla | reverse complement strand
CCCCGCCCGGGAAACGCTTTCCCGCCCGCCCCGGCCCGGTACTCCCTACCGGCCAACCCCCTGAACGGAGAACCCGACCGATGAGCAGACCTCCACTCCCTGAACTGCACCCCGAGGCAGTAGCCGTCTCGGCCTTTCGCGGCCTGCCGGATGGCACGGGCCGCCAGTACACGATCAGCGAGGCACCCTCGAAGAGGGAAGCCATCAAGGCGTCGATTCACCGCGCCAAGGCCATCGGCTTCATCCAGGCGACGACACATCGCGAGGCCGACAGCGGGCCCTGCGACTGCTACGCGGTGTTGGATATCCTCGACGCCAACGACGAGATCGTGCAGGACTTCTGCATCCCCACCGCCCGCGCCTTCCAGTGGTGGTACCGCCACCTTGATTTGCGCATCGCTGAGTAACCCTCAGCCCTCCCCGGTCTTGCCGGGACACCGCGCTCACGACGCGGGGAGGGCACTTCAGACCCCCAAGCAGCCAAGGAAGGCGCCGTGATGAGCGACACCGCCGAGATGGTCGCCGAGTACGTCGGTGAAGACGGCCGCATCTACCAGATCGACCACCTGGGCATCTGCTACCCGAGCCAGCGCGGCGAGTACGCCGTCTACTGCGAAGACCAGATGGTTGCCGACTTCCTGGCCTTCAACACCTTGCTGAAGCCCGAAGCTCAGCCGCCGCTGCCCAGCACGGGGGAGCTGATCGAGATGGCAAAGGCGGCTGTTCGAGACGCCTCGAAGGACTGACCCTTGCGCCCTCTCGCCTACACGGGAGAGGGCACAACCCAAGACCATCAACGACAAGGAGGCAGCGATGCCCTACACGTCTCACGGACACTGGTACGGCCCCGGAGAGCCCGCACAGCCCGAGCCGACATTGAAGGCGCGGTGCGGCGGCCCGGCCCTGTGTCCGGTCTGCATGCGCGAGGCCGCCTCTCCGGACTCCTCCACCGAGGAGGGCTCCCGATGAGCGAGCCGCTCTGCGAGTCCTTGTCCACGATCAGCGGCATCTCTCTGACCTGCGACCGCAGTCGTGGCCACGACGGGCTCCACCGGGACGCTGACAAGGACTTGACCTGGCCGCCGGCCGCCGCCGACCAGACCGAGGAGGGCTGACCCATGACCAGCGAGCGCCTGCCGGACCACCTACTGCTTCAGGGCTACACCAGCGAACGAGAGAACGCCCGTCTCAACCTGCAACGCGAGGTCGAGTTCGCAACCCAGAAGCTCCAGGAACTCGCCCGAGAGCTCCGAGACTGCCCAGACGGCACGGTGTTCAGCGGACGTGCTCGCCAACTCGGGGCGACCGTAGCTGAACTCCTGACGCGTGCCGGCGAACTCGACATGGCGAACCGGCTCGCGTTCCTGCGTCCCAACGACCCCGAGGAGGGCTGACCCGATGGGCTTCACGATCGACGACGACGCCGGCCGAATGGTGTCCGACGAGTGCGACACCGTCGCTGTCTGCTGGCCTGACCGGGGCTGGACCGTCACTGGACGCCGTGGCGTCTACTCCCGGAATCAGGCGATCACGGCGATGATCCTCGCCGAGTCGTACGCGGCAGGCAAGACCGCTGATGACGTGTTCGTGCGGGGGTGGGAGGCCGAGCTGGCGACACCCGCCTACGGCTACGTAGAGGAGGACCCCCGTGGCTGACCGAGAGCCGAAGCGCATCAGGCGGGAGCGCACGAAGGGCTACAAGCTCCCCGAGGGGGCGGTCTGCGTGGATCGCACGACGCGGTGGGGCAACCCCTTCCGTGTGGGAGACCCTTGCCCATCGTCCGTCCTCAACGTCGCCATCGGCGGCACGCCGCTAGCCAGACAGGGCGTCGTAGAAGATCGGAAACACGCTGTCGAACTCTTCTCCTACTGGCTGATGGCCGAGGTCCCGTACACGAGTGTGGACATCCGGCGTGACCTCGCAGGCAGGGACCTCGCCTGCTGGTGCCCGCTGCCAGAACCAGGAGAGGCCGACTGGTGTCATGCCGCCCTGCTGCTGATCCTGGCGAACGGAGAGCCCGATGCCTAACCCCATCCCGGCAGAAGCCGCCAGCCCGTACCGCATCCTTGTGACCGGCTCCCGCTCCTGGACTGACTGGGTGACCGTGTGGACCGCCCTGGAGGACGCCATAGAGCAGGCGCACGCCCAGGGCTACGCCCGGTACGTCGTCGTCCACGGCGGCGCGAAAGGCGCCGACGAACTGGCGGCGAAGTTCTGCGAGGACCAGGCGGGCTGGTACAGCGACTACGGCAACCAGACCCTCACCGAGGAGTGCCACCCGGCAGACTGGGGCGCGCCCTGCCGCCCCACCTGCCGCCACGGCTACAAGATCCGCGCCGACCGCACCCAGTACTGCCCGACCGCCGGCGTCTACCGGAACCAGGCGATGGTGGACCTCGGAGCGGACCTGTGCCTCGCCTTCCAGGTCGGCAACTCCAAGGGCACCGCCGATTGCATCCGCCGAGCCGAGAAGGCAGGCATCCCCGTCCGCCGCTACCAGCCCCTCCGCGCCGCCCTACCCGAGAGGACCGACCATGCCTGACATGCCTAAGGCGGTCATCCAGCCGACCCGCTTCGACGTGTCCTGCCTCCCGCTCGACGACATCAACGCCCTCGGCTTCACCGTGACGGTCGAGTACCGGGGGCGCGACAAGTGGGCCGTTCTCAACTCCCGCTGGTGCCTGTCCTCAACGGGCGAGTGGGACTGGGAGTCCATCCCGTCCGAGCGCGAAGACGACTGGCTGGCCACACACCGGTTCGACTTAGAGACCGCGAAGCGGCTCGCGATGGAGGCGGCCCCCAAGATGACGTGCAACGGCTGGACCGTCGCTGACGCTCTGGCGTCAATCCAGCGACGAGCGGAGGAGGCTGAGGACCGTGGCTGAAGACCTCCGCCACCGCTGCGACAACTGCGAAGGCATCGACCCGGACTCGTGCGTGTTCGCCCCTGGCGGCGCCGACGAACTGCGCCGAGGCTATGCCGAGCGGACCGTACAGCAGTGGAACCGCTACGCCCAGCACTGGCGGGAGCGCGCCG
>NZ_FOBF01000038.1:13843-33268 GCF_900109355.1 Nonomuraea pusilla | reverse complement strand
GGCCGTCACGGCCGGCCCGGACCCCCTGAAGAAAGGCGTCAGCGTGACCACCATGCCCGCAGTCGCTTCCCCCGTGCCGGAGACCGCCTCCCGCCGCAGCCGGCGCCTGCGCCTGTCGCCGCTGGAGCGGTCACGCCGGCGGCTGTTCGTCCCGTTCGTGTACCCGGCGCTGGTCGTCTACGCCGCCGTCATGGTGGCGCCGACGGTGTTCACGCTGTGGATCAGCCTCAACCACTGGGCCGGCGCGGGCCCCATGCAGTGGGCGGGGCTGTCCAACTACACCCGGATGTTCAAGGACCCCGTCTTCCGCACCTCGTTCGTCAACACCTTCTGGATCGTGTTCGGCGTCAGCATCGGCGTGTTCGCGATCGCGTTCCTGCTGACCATGCTCATGCGGTGACGAGCTCCACCCCCCAAGCCAGGCCCACGCCCCGCACGGCGCCAGGGCGTGCCGAGGTCAGGTCATGCGTGGCATCGGGCAGCGCAGGTGAGGCCCATACGAGTCGGCCGGCCGGGTCGGCCAGGACCTGCACGTTCATGCAGTGACGTCGGTGTTTGCCGGAGTAGTACGGCCGTTCGTCAGCCAGTCGGTCGATCGGGATCAGGGTGCCGTCCAGGATGGTGTAGGCCAGCCGGCCGGCGCTTGTGACGGCGGCGTGGACGTCGTCGGCGAGTATGGCGAGCAGGTCGACCGCCTCGTGGACGTAGCGCCAGGCGGTGCCGGTGCCGATGGCGAAGCCTGCGGCCAGACTCGTGTAGGTGTCGCCGTTGCGCAGGTGGGCGAGCACGATCAGGGCTTGCCGGGACGGGTCCAGGCGCCGCCACCAGCAGCGGCTCTCGGCACGCTGGGCGCGGATCAACTCGGCCATGCGGATCAGGGTGTGATTGGACAGCGGAATCGCGGCAGGGCAAGACAGCAACGAGGCTCTCCGGTAGAGGCATCGGATCTTGGTCGACTGCTGTCTTGCCGAGAGCCTCTTCTCATGCCAACCCGTCCCGACGCTGCCCCCGCTGACCTGCGCGATCAGGTTGAAAAAGCCCCAGTATTGCTGCCGACAGGGTTCCTTGATCCCCCGGGAACGTAATGGGAACGATCAACCGTCCACGACCGCTGGCAGCCGTGGATGGCCGGACACAACGAGAGGCCCTTCACCGCGTTTCCGCTGGTGAAGGGCCTCTTTCCGCTGGTGTGGCAGGTGCAAGGTTCGAACTTGCGTAGGCTGAGCCGACGGTTTTACAGTCCCGTCGCAAGTATGTCTTGACCTGGGCCTCTACCCACGCATGCCTCGGGTTGGGAACACATTGGGAACGATCAAGCTCGCGGGACCGCTGGGAAGTCTTTCAATGTGATCCAGTAATGGTTCGTCAGACGACGGATGCACATCAAAGCGCTACTCAGTGCGTGCCACCGAACCTGCCCGGCACCGTCCCATCCAGCTCCGGAAAATCTGAGATCGCATCGCCAGCCAGGCCCTGGTATCAACTCGGGAGGGCTTTGATGACGTCCCGAGATTCCCGACAACGTCATTGGCACATTGAAACGTTCGACGTCAGTCGTCGTCGAGCGTCAGCCCGAACCGGCGCACATGCTTCGCCTCCTCCACCCGCCCCACCCGCTCTAAAGCATCGGCCAGCCGGTTTGCGGCGTTCCCGTCACCCGCCTCAACACGAATGCGCAGCTCATCCACCCGCCCCTGTTTGGTCAGCAGATCGGCCAACTGCTCGGCTGCGGCCGATCGCCAACATCGGCGGGGACACGCAGGACAGTGATGGCCTCGTCTGCCCGCCCCAGGTTGGCGAGCAGCTCAGCCAGTCGCCGAGCCGCAGCCCTATCACCAGCATCCGCAGGCGCGCGCAGTAGATCGATCGCCTCGTCCTTTCGTCCCCGCCTCGCAAGCAACTCAGCCAACTGCCGCGCCGCGGACCAATCACCGGCATCAGCAGGCGCCCGCAGAACATCGATCGCCTCGTCTTCCCGCAACTGTCTGATCAGTAGACCGGCCAGTCGCCGCGTTGCGCGCCTATCACCAGCATCCGCGGGCGCCCGCAGTAGATCGATCGCCTCGTCTTTTCGTCCCCGCTTCGCGAGCAACCCAGCCAATCGCCGGACCGCGCGGCTATCACCAGCATGCGCAGGAGCCCCCACAACACCGATCGCCTCGTCCTTTCCTCCCCGGTTGGAAAGCGGGTTGTTCAGGTGCTCGGCTGCAGCCCAGTTACCTACATCAGCCGGAGTCCACGGCTCGTCCACCCGCCCCTGTCTGGAAGGCAAGTCACGGGATTGCTTGGCCGCAGCCTGGTCCCCGGCATCAGCGGGGATGCGCGGCTTGTCCACTCGCCCCTGCTTGGCCAATAGGTCGGTCAGCCGCTCAGACGCGTATGAGTGGCCAGTGTCGGCGCGGGCACGCAGAACGGCGACTGCCTGCTCCATCCACCCTTGCCCGACCAGTAGGTCGACGAGTCGATGGGCCGTGTACGCAGTCGCCGATATTGGTTGCTTGCAATAGCAGGTCTCGGGCGTAGTCGTAGAGCAGCCGGTTAAAGGCCGCCTGCGCGGCGCGCTCCCTGTCGTTATGGTCGGAAAGGTGACTGACAAGAGCACGCCAGGTGGCGGCGGGCACTTTGGCGGTGCGGTGCCGCGTTCCGAGGTGCTGTTGCAGATAGTCGGCAAGTTCGTAGCCTGCTGGACGGCCCATCGTTCCTGGCGGGGCCACGGGAGTCAGCACAGCCGCCGCACCGTGAAGCTCCTGCGTGAGGTAGGCCAGCGAGGCCTCAAACCAGTTGCCCGGAGCGGTGCCTCTCTGGCGAGCATCACAGTAGCCAAGGGCCGCCTCGCGGAGCAGGTCCGCGCTCAGCGGCGAGCGTACTCCCAGTCGGACAGCATCGACGGCCGCCATCAGTATTGCGGCCGCATACGCGTCGGCGCCACGCCAACGGTCGATCAGCTGCGGGGCAGCGGCGATGACCTGGAAGAGGCCATAGTCGCTGCACTCCAGCGCCAGCTTGATCCGTGCATCACCCTGCGCAGCGGTGCGGGCGCGTTCCTCTTCGTCCTGGCTCAGATCAGCGTCGAGATGGACCACCTCGGCCAGACCGAGCAGTTCCCGCGCTTCGGCATGGGAGTCTGGGCGGCCGGACTCGGGCAGCTGGGTATAGGCGGCATACCGGTCCGACCACAGGGTGGCAATCACCACTGCACGGCGGTCCACAGGGTTTCCTGCAGCGGGGTCAGGGTGGGAAGGGTCACTCCCATGATGTCCTCCAGGCTCAGGTGGTGGGCATGTCGCGTCGGGTGAATCCGGCCAGGCCGGCCGCGACGAGGGCCGCCGCGACGACGGTCATGACGATCAGTGGCGTGGCCGTCATGACCCCGCCGGGGAGTTTCGGTACGTGCTCGAAGACCGACAGGTTGATGACCCACTGGTCGAGCTGCAACTCCTGGCCGACCCAGCCGAGCAACATGCTCACCATGGCCACCGCGAACGTGCCGGCGACCAGCCGGGGCAGCAGCCCGAACAGGGCGAACGCGACGCCGGTGAACACCCACACCACAGGGAGCTGCACGAGAGCGGCGGCCAGGAGGCGGGACAGCTCACGGGCGACGTCGCCGGTGTTGAGGCCGTGCGCCAGACCGGCGGCCGTCCCGAAAGCGATCAACCCGAGCGCCGGGCCGAGCAGTATGAACGCGAAGTGGCTGCCCGCCCAGCGCAGCCGGCGCACCGGGGTGGCAAGCAGGGGCTCGGCCCGCCCGTCGCGCTCCTCGTTCCTGAGCAGCAGCGCGGCCTGGATGGCGAAGCCGGCGCTGACCAGGCCGAGCATGGTCATCATGGGGGCGAGGAACTGGTCGACGAGCGTGCCGGGACCGCCGAGCCGGGCCAGCGCCTCTCGGGCCGCGGCGCCGCTGTTGTCCATCAGCGTCCCAAGGCTCGCCGACATCGCGCCGACCACGAGCCCGACCAGGGCGAGTCCGGCGAGCCGGCTGATCAGCGGCCCGCGGTGCAGCCGCCAGGCCAGTGCCAGCGGGCTGCGCAGGCGGGGTCCGGCGGCGGCCGGGCCCAGGCGGGCCTGGAACATGCCGGCGCCGAGGTCGCGCCGCTCCGACAGCGCCACGGCCAGCACGATCAGCGCCAGCACGGCGCCGGCCGCGAGCGCGAGCACCCACCAGCGTTCGCCGCTGTAGGGCCGCAGTGCCTCCGCCCAGCCGAGCGGCGTCAGCCAGGTCACCCAGGCGGGTCCGTCACCGGACTGCGCGGCGACGTCGCCGACGCCGCGCAGCAGGATCGCGGCGCCGAGCGTGCTGATCCCGATGGCGCGCGCGCCGCCCGCGCCCGTCGTGAGCTGCGCCGTCACCGCGCCGATCGCGCCGAACACGCAGCCGGCCACCGTGAACCCGAGCCCCAGCGCCAGGGAACCGGCGGCGGGCAGGCCCTGGCCGATCAGCGCCAGCGCCGAGGCCACGCCCAGGACGAGGGCGGCCCCGCAGGTGACGATCAGGGTGGCGGCCAGGTCGGCGTGGCGGGACACCGCTGTGGCCCCGACCAGTTCGCGCCGTCCGGCCGCCTCTTCCGTACGCGTGTGCCGGATGACCGTGAGCAGCGCGAACAGCGCGACCATGAACGTGACGAATCCCGACCGCCAGGCGACGAGCTCGCCGAGGCTGGATCCGTTCAGCACGCCGTAGGCGATGGTGAAGGCCCTGGTGTGGACGCTGGTCTCGTAGTAGTGCTGGCGGGCCTCGGCCGTGGGGTACGCGCCGGTGAAGGCGCCGACGAACACCACAGGGATCATGCAGATGAAGGCCACCCACAGCGGCAGCAGCACACGATCGCGCCGCAGCACCAGGCGGATCAGCTTTCCCGTGCCGGCGAACGCGTTCATCGTCCTGCCTCCGCGTGCCGGCCCTTGAGGTTCGCGGTCGCGCGGTCGTAGTGCCGCAGGAACAGTTCCTCCAGCGTCGGAGGCCGGCTGACCAGGCTGCGCACGCCGGCCTGGGTGAGGTGGCGAAGTGCGAGGTCCAGCGCGGCGGCGTCGACGCTGAAGCGTACCCGGCCGCCGTCGGCGCGCAGGCCGTGCACGCCCGGCAGGCCGGCCAGCCCGTCCGGTGGGCCGGCCAGCTCGGCGTCGATGGAGGTGCGGGTGAGGTGCCGCAGCTCGGCCATGGTGCCGGTCTCGACGGTACGGCCGTCGCGGATGATCGTGATCCGGTCGCAGAGTGCCTCGACCTCGGAGAGGATGTGGCTGGACAGCAGCACCGTACGGTCACCCGCGCGCCGCACCTCCTGGATCGTCTGCCGGAAGACCTCCTCCATCAGCGGGTCCAGGCCGGAGGTGGGTTCGTCGAGGATGAGCAGCTCGGCGTCGGAGGCCAGCGCGGCGACCAGGGCCACCTTTTGCCGGTTGCCTTTGGAGTAGGTGCGGCCTTTCTTGCGCGGGTCGAGGTCGAAGCGTTCGATCAGCTCGTCCCGGCGCCGCCGGTCGAGGCTGCCGCGCAGCCTGCCGAGCAGGTCGATGGCCTCACCGCCGGACAGGTTGGGCCACAGGGTGACGTCGCCGGGCACGTACGCCAGGCGGCGGTGCAGCTCAGCGGTCTGTGTCCAGGGGTCGCCGCCGAGCAGCCGGGCGGTGCCCGCGTCGGGGCGCATCAGGCCCAGCAGGATCCGGATCGTGGTGCTCTTGCCCGCGCCGTTGGGCCCGAGGAAGCCGTGCACCTCGCCAGTCCGTACGACGAGGTCGAGGCCGTTCAGTGCCCGTGCCGGGCCGAACGACTTGACCAATCCGGCTATGGAGATGGCATCGGTCTCAGTCATCATGGGTGTCCTTGTGCGGTGATGGGAGAGGGCTAGAGATCGTCTCCCTGCTGGGTCTCCCAGGCGGTCTGGGCGGCTTTGAGCATGGTGTCGTCGGCGTACAAGCCGTGGGTGTAGATCTCGAGCATGGGCAGCCCGATGCGCTGCAGCACGTCGGGGCCCATCCGCTCGAAGCCGAGCGCGCGGGTCAGGGGCGGCGCCATGGTCAGTGTGGCCAGGCTCACCAGCACGGTGAGCACGGCCAGCGCCCGCACGTCGGAGGACTGGCGCATCGAGCCACCGGCGATCCCGTCCCGGAAGAGCTGCTCGGTCTCCTCCACCAGCGTGTTGACGAACGTGGTGGCCGCCGAGGAGTCCTCCTCGATCGCGCGCACCATGTACTGCACATGGAGGCGGTACTCCTCCGAGTCCGACAGATATTCCTGGGACAGATCCCGCACGCCGACCAGGTCGGCCGCGGTCCGGGCCCTCCGCACCAGGATCTGCAGGACGTGCTCGTCGCAGGCGCTCCGCAGGTTGTCCTTGCTGCCGAAGTGCCGGATGACCAGGGCGGCGCTCACCCCTGCGGTGGCCGCGATGGCGCGCAGGTTCGTCTTCTGGAAGCCGTCGCGGGCGAAGTGCGCGATGGCAGCGTTACGGATCTTGGCCTGGGCGGTCAGGTCCGCCGAAGGTGCTGAACACACGTTTACTATAGTAAACATGTGTTCATCAGGGTGGCAAGCGGGGTCGGGTGTGTCCAGTTAACTGCGACAGAACCCAGTTAACGGTGTATCTCGTTCTTGATTAGTCATCGAGTAGTCGGGGTCAGGCGGCCTTCGAAGGTGATGGCGAAGGCGTTGAGGGCGGCTTTCCAGCGTTTGCGGCCCTTGCCGTTCCGCGCACCCGCTCGCGGCCCGCCGCAGAGTCCGCCTCGCGCAATTGGCGGACTCACCCTTCGTACTCCTGCCCCGCACCGTCTACCCGGAGCTTCACGATCAGATCGCCAACCTGTGCACCGCGGCAGGCTTCATGCCCCGCGTGGCCTCGCACGCGGTGGAGTGGCAGACCGTCTGCGCCCTGGTGGAAACCGGCTCGTCATCAACATCCACCAGGCCCGCCGCTTCCTCGCCGCCGTGGAACAGCACAGCGAACGCGGCAAGCGCATGAAGGCGTTCTTCGGCTGCATGTACTTCGCCGCCCTCCGCCCCGAAGAGGTGGTGGACCTGCGTACGGGCCACCTCATCAGCCTGCCCGAGAACGACTGGGGCGAGATGCGGCTCACCAACGCCGAACCCCGCGCCGGCAGCCGCTGGACCAACAGCGGCAACGTCCGCGAACGCCGCGAACTCAAACACCGGGCAGCCGGCGAGACCCGGCATGTCCCGATCCACCCAGAGCTGGGGACGATGCTCCGTGAGCACCTCGACCAGTTCGGCACCGGCCCCGAAGGCCGCATCTTCATCGGCCCCCGCGGCGGCCTCATGACCGACCGCGCCTATCTCAAGGTCTTCCACGAAGCCAGAGCGAAAGCCTTCACCGAAGCAGAAGCCACCTCACCTCTCCTGGACGTCCCCTACGCCCTGCGCCACGCCGCCGTCTCCACCTGGCTCAACGCCGGCGTCCCCGCACCCCAGGTGGCGGAATGGGCCGGCCACAGCGTCAACGTCCTGCTCCGCGTCTACGCCAAATGCATCCACGGCCAACAACACGACGCCATGCGCCGCATCTGGGAAGCCACCAAGCCGGGAACGACAACAAGCTAGGTTGGCCCTGCCATAGCCTGACCAAGAACCGCGCAGGGCCACCAACGACAACCGGAATGACAAGACGAGGCCCTTGCCCGAAATGTCCGAGTCTTCAAAACTGCTCCAAATCACCGCCTGCCGCCTACATCACCGCAGGTGAAGAAGAGTGCTCCCCGCGCCCGCGGGGATGGTCCCGGCGCGTGGATGTCGCTGGACGTGGCGGTTGAGTGCTCCCCGCGCCCGCGGGGATGGTCCCGAGCGACACGACCGACGTCGTCGCGACCCTCGGTGCTCCCCGCGCACGTGGGGATGGTCCCGTCGTACCCGGGGTCGCCCGGCCCCGGGCCCGGTGCTCCCCGCGCACGCGGGGATGGTCCCCGCATGGGTGCGGCTAGGGGTGGTCTTCTCTCGTGCTCCCCGCGCACGCGGGGATGGTCCCGCCGTCGCCGCCGCGCACGCCCCGCAGGACATGTGCTCCCCGCGCATGCGGAGATGGTCCCCCGTCGTAGCAATGGATCTTTAGACCGAATGGGTGCCGGTACCCGAGAAGAAGGGCGGGGCCGGCGGGAAACTTGGCCGCGTATTTGCCGCGGAGGGCCGTGGGTCCTCGGTGATGACCATGGACGGCCGGACACAACGAGAGAGGCCCTTCACCGCGTTTCCGCTGGTGAAGGGCCTCTCTCTGCTGGTGTGGCAGGTGCAAGGTTCGAACTTGCGTAGGCTGAGCCGACGGTTTTACAGTCCCGTCGCAACGAGGCTCTGACGTGCAGGAACACGGAAGGCGCAGGGAATTTGGCCGCGTATTGGCCGTGGCACCCCAGCGAGCACCTCACTCCGTTTACAAGGCAGGTCGCTGACGTGCCTGGAGAAACAGCCCCGCAAGCGAAGGAAGCCGTCCCGCATCTGCGGAGAGCGAGACTTCGGCGACGCCATCCAGGCCGTCCTGCGGACCATCCCCGCGTGCGCAGAGAGCACGTGGTGACCTGCCAGCGGTGCCGCGCGTACCGGGGAGCATCCCCGCGCGCGGGGAGCACTTCGCGTGGCGGGCTTCGTAGCGGTCGGTGCGGGAACCATCCCCGCGTGCGCAGGGAGCACGATGCTCAAACCGATACGGCGTTTGACTTGCGGGGACCATCCCCACGTGCGCGGGGAACACAGGTCTGGGCAGTGACCCTGCCCGTCGTCATCGGGACCATCCCCGTGTGGGGGGCACCGAGCGCCGAACCGCTGGTACGCGAGCGTGAGGGGACCGTACCCACGTGCGCGGGGAGCACTGCAGGAGCTGGTACGGCGAGACTGGGGCGAAACCATCCCGCGTGTGCGGGGAGCACCCGTTCCTGACGTACGAGCTGGGCATCATCCCGGGACCATCCCCGCGTGCGCGGGGAGCACTTCGAGCAGAAGGTCGGTGGCGAACGCCAGGCGGGACCATCCCCGCGTGCGCGGGGAGCACTCCGCCACCGACTTCCGCATGAACGTCGACGTGGGACCATCCCCGCGTGCGCGGGGAGCACCGGCTCATCGAGGCCCGGCAGGAGAACACGCGGGGACCATCCCCACGTGCGCGGGGAGCACGGCCGCATCTGGTGGGCGCTCGTCCCCAGCGTGGGACCATCCCCACGTGCGCGGGGAGCACATGCCCGGGTCTTCGGGCTCGGGGTCGTACCAGCGACCATCCCCACGTGCGCGGGGAGCACCGTGCTGGGTGGGCCGGACGGGTCCTGGCGGCGGGACCATCCCCGCGTGCGCGGGGAGCACTGCGGTTCAGCAAGCAAGGGGGGTTCGGGTCGGGGACCATCCCCGCGTGCGCGGGGAGCACCGGGCCATCTGGACGGCGAAGAGCTGGCCGTTGGGACCATCCCCGCGTGCGCGGGGAGCACGAGGTGCAGGTGGCTGCGATCTTCAAGAGTCAGGGACCATCCCCGCGTGCGCGGGGAGCACACTCGACGACCTGCGGCGATAGCTGGCGGGAGGGCCGAAATTGAGCACTTTCAGAGAGTCGGACAATTGGGACGCTCGGGCATCCGGTCGTGGCGAACGGGAAGAGACGAGAAGGGCCTCAGGCAGCGGCGGTTCAGCGCTGGCCATACCGGCGGCGTTTCGCCGCCTTGCTCCAGTTGCTCGGCGCCGTGTTGGTCGACGGCGCAGGCTGCGCCTTGGGGCGGCGCAGCAAGATGAGGCCCTCGTGGTCGATCGGATGCCACTTGTGATCATGGGTTTCGAAGGTGAAGCCCTGCTCGTTGTCCGTCGTGTACGCCAGCAGAGCCCGCCCGGTGTCGGCGTACTGCTGAACCTCCAGCCACAGCGCCTCCCGGATACGGGCTGACGGCCCGCCGATGAAGACGCCCGGCGAGATCTCCATCAGCCAGCGGGTCAGGAATCCGCGGAGCCCCGCCGGGCAGCGGGTCAGCACGATGACGGTCACCAGGGGACCTCGTCGATGTCGCCGTCCGCGTAGTTGCGGCCGGACTCCAGCTCGATGCCGTGATCGCTCTGCAGCGTCACCCGATCGACGTCCTCATCCGGGAGATCACGAACCGTCTCACCCGACAGCAACAACCGCTTGATGTCGTCCACGCACCGCCTGAGCAACCGAGCCTTGTTGACGTGGTCACGGATCGCCCTGCGCGTCCGCGACCCGACGTCGTCAGGGCTCTCCGCCGCCACGTCGAACGCGATGGGGATCGCGATCTCCGTCTTGTACAGGTCCGCGATGTCGAGCACGAAGGCCAGCTCGTGCCCCGAGTGGATGAAACCCAGCCCCGGGGCGCAACCGAGCGCGGCCACCGTGGTCTGGGCGATGCCGTACATGCATTGAGCGGCTGCCGTGACGGCCTGGTTCACCGGGTCGCCCGCGCTGAAGTCGCCCGGGATGTAGATCCGGCCGTTCCAGGGGACGTCCACCCGCTGCGCTTGTCTTCGGTAGCACTCCTTGACCCTGCGCCCCTCGCGGCCGAGGAGTTCGTGCCGTGTCAGGCCGTCCGGGTTCTCGTCGGGGAACCGCATCCTGTACATCTCGCGGGCCACCTCAAGCCGGCTGCGCCGGTTGGCCCATCGGGTGGCCTGGGCCTCGACGAGCGAGGAGGAACGGTTGAGCGACCTTCCTCCCGAGTAGAAGCGCACCCCCTGCTCCCCCACCCACACCACGCCGGCCCCGCTGTCACCCAGCAGGCTCATCGCCTGATGGGTGACCCGGGTGCCAGGGCCGAGGAGCAGGGTGCCGATGGTGGCGGCGGGGATGTGGGTGACGCCTTCGGCGTCCTCGGCGGTGATGGCGTTGTCCTCGCGGTGGAGAACGCATCTCTCCAGGTAGATGAACGAGATGCGGTCTCCCATGCGCGTGAGTTCGCGCGGCGAGGACATGCCCCGCTGGCCGACGGTGGCCACGGCTCAGACCTCGGCGAGCGTCATGAGGCCGCATCCGTAGGACTTGGCACGGCCGACCCCGCGGGTGAGGGTGTGCCGGAGCGCGTCCGGGTCGGTCACTTCGAGCCTTCCGTCGAAGGTGACGGCGAGCAGCGTGACAGGGTTCTTCTGGCCGCGTTTGGTGAAGGACAGTTGGCGCCGATCGTGGACGACGACCTCGTGTTCGTCGTGGCCGGGCACGAGCTGGCGTTCAGCCGGTCTCTCGACGACCTTGAACCCGCAGCGCTCCTGGCGCTGCAGCAGCCACTCCAGCTGATGGCGCTGGGTGACGTGGGCGGTGACCTTGGTCGGTTCGCCGTCCTTGCGCCGGATGCTGTGCACCGGGTTGGCCGTGAGCCGGAACGCCAGCCGGTCGCCGGCCGACAGGCGCGACAGGAACGGCTCGTAGTCGTAGGTGTCCCATCGCCCCGTCTCGGGCCACCCGCCCTGCTCGACCAGGTGCGTGAGGTCGGGCTTGTCAGGGCTGACGATGTACAGGTAGGTCTCCGCCCTGCTGTTGCGGTCGATCCGCCAGAGCACCCGAGGCCCGCCATCGGCCGCGACCGGGATCTCCGCGAACGAGGACATGACCGCGGCGTGGAGGTTCTGCGGCGAGGACAGCAACCGGCGTGCTCCCAGCCGCGCCGTGTTGAGGCGGAACCGGGTGAGGTACATCAGGCGCCTCCCAGGAGGGACGTCGGGTCGTGATCGCGAGGCGCGTACGGGTTGGGGACGCTCACCCGGCTCCGCCGCACGCCCCGCAGCGCGTAACGCCGGTGCAGGGGGTCGAAGCTGAGGGGCTGGTCGCGGAGGCTGTCGACCTGCCCGTCCCTCGCGTCGGCCTCGACGAGCAGTTCCAGCTCGATGGTGCGTCCGGCGTTGCGGTGACGCCGCTGGTACCAGCGCGCCGCCCGCCACGGTTCGCGTTCCAGCGCCTGCTGCAGCGACCGCTCGTGATCGACGTGAAGCTCCACGGGACGGGTCGGCGGGCACGAGCGGCGCCCCAGGTACGGCAGGTACACCGGAGCGCGCAGAGCGGCGTGCAGATCCTCGATCAGCGCCCGGTCGCCCTCCACCCCGGCGACGAAGACCGCGTCGGCCAGGTAGAACCGGTGCGAGACAGGCATCGCCTCACCGCTGGCGAAGTGGTGGGCGGTCTGGAAGTCGCGCAGGACGGTACCGCCCTGGTCGATGCGGACGCCGAAGCGCAACGTGGCCAGGTCGGACAGGTCAGCGGTGCGCTGCCTGCCCTGAGCCGCCGCGAGCAGACCGACGACTCCGCTCTTCGTGGGCGCGACCTCGGTCGTACGCCGGGCGAAGCGAGAGGAGGACCCCCAGGACTGCAGGGGCCCGGCAAGCTGCATCAGCAGAACGCTCATGCCCCGTCCTGCCGGCGGGCGACCTCGTCGCCGATGGCCGTGATCAGCTCCCGCAGCGTCACCTCGGTACCGAGCCCGGACAGCGCCCCGGTGTTCTTGCCCACGCGCAGCACCCACGTGGGCCCCTCGCCGGCCACCCCGTAGACGCGCTCCAACTCCGGGATGTAGGACGCCAGCGCCTCCGAGGCGTGCCGTACGTACCCGCCGGTCTCCGGCTCGGTACGGCAGGGCTCCTCGAACGCCGCGACGCAGTTGATCGGGCGGGACGACCGCACCTTGACCACCACGGCGTCCGGCAGCGTGTGGTTGCCGAACGTGTTGATCTTCCCGGTCGGCAGCGACGTCAGGAAGCCTTCGACGAACGCCTCAACCGACCTGCGCACCGGCTCCGTGACCGGCTGATCGTCACGCAGCCCCTTCCCGAGGTTCTTGCGGAGCAGGTCGACGTCGACGGCCGCGAACCGGTAGAGGGTGGCCGAGTTGAACTCGACCGTCCCGATCATGCCTGCTCCGAGGTCGTCGGTCTCCCGGTTCTTGTAGTCGTCGACGGCGGTGTAGTAGTCGGACTCGTTCTCGGCCTGGTGGACGCTGATCGCGTGGGCCACCTGCGCCGCGGCGTCGACGTTGATGTCCGCCCCGTCGGCCACCATGCGCCCGAACAGCGCGATGTCGACCGAGTGCCGGCTGTTGGCGATTTGGCGCGCCTGCTCCTTGACGGCCTTGTCCTTGAAGTAGTCCTTGGGAGCGCCGTGCGCCTTGACGGCCAGCTCGGCGAGACCGTCGAGCTGGTGGGCGCTGAGGAACATCAGGTACTTCGACTCCGGCGCCGGCTCTTCCTCCGCCGCCGCCTTCCGCTTGGGCCGTTCGATCTTCGAGCCGGTCGCGAGCTGAATGGTCTCGGCCGCCAGCGTCCATGCCTCCGCCTGCTCGATCCCGCCGTCCAGGCGCATGATCCGCTCGCTCAGCAGCTCCGCCACCCTCCGCGTGCGGACGCCCAGCTCCGCCGGGTCGAGCAGCCCCTCGAACGCTCGCCTGGTCGCCCGCTTCCACGCCTGGCTGGAGACCCGGGCACGGCGCACGCCACCGTAGACAGCGCTCTTCGGCGTTCCGGTGTCGTCACGGTTCAGGCAGCTCGGCGGGACGGTCTGCAGGACGTGGAGTTCGAGTACGGTACGGGTCACTGGGACTCCTTCTCGGCCGCTGGCTGACTGTCGGTACGGGCGTCGGCCCCTGCGTTGGCGGGCCGGTAGGCGTGGAAGCTGCGCCCCCAGCTCTGGCGTACCTGGCGCATTCCTTCAGGGTGCTGCGCCAGATAGAGCTGTCGGGCGAGCAACGCGTAGTCGAGCGGGATCGACTCGCCGCGAAGCAGGGTGATGATCTCCCTCAACCGGGTGGCGAGGGCCTGCCGGGTGCCTGCGGCCCCGACGCGGACGAAGCGCCGGCGGATCGGCTCGTCGATCTCCCCGGGCGGCATCAGGCGGCGCACCGCTGCTCCGAGTTCGACGCCGTGCTGATGCATCCGCTGGTCGGGGTGGGACTGCTGGTGCAGCGCGTACAGGGTGACCGCCAGGAACAGCGCCGCCTCCGCCTTGACCGCCTCGTTGTAGGTGAGTTCCCTCTCCGCGTACAGCCGTTCGGTACCCGCCATCCCCCACAGCTCCGGGACGTCCTGCGGCAACTTGCCCGCGCCACGCCGGAGCTGGGCGAGCACGGCCACCGCGGCGCTCTTGTCGGCGAGGTATCCCTGCTGCAGCTCGCTGATGTACTGGCCGGCGATGTCGCGGACGAGGTCGCCCGCCGGTCGGCGGACGGCGACGGGGGATGTGGTCATACCTGTGCCTCCACGTCTCGTGGTTGACCTTCGCCTTGCGCCGGGTCAGGCGGAGAGCCGGCCGGGGCCGCCTCGGGCAGGGCCGCGCGTAGCCGGGCCCGGAAGGTGAGGTCGGCCTGCGATGCGCTCAGCCAGAGTTCCTGGCCGTTCTTCGTCTTGATGACGCGCCCTTCCCAGGCGGCGTGCCCGGCCGCCCGCAGCAGCTCGTCACCGAGACGGCTGACGATGCGATGGGCGCGCCGCTGCCAGGCCGCCCTGCGCTCCAAGGGATCGTGCGTCGGCCGGAGGCCGGCGAGCCAGGTGCGGAACGCTCCATCGAGGGTGGTGTAACCCGAGCTGTGGGCCGCATCCTTGGCCGGCTCGCCGTCGGCGCCGGCGGCGCGGGCGAGGTCTGCGGCGAGGTCTCCCAGGACGGTCACGGCCCGCTCGGCGTCGGACACCGCGTCGATCGCCGTCTGCCCCAGGCGGCTGTCCCGTTCGTGCAGCAGGACGAGCGGCATCGTCACCGCGTCATCGACGACCTCGTCGATGACCGACTGCTGGGTGCCGTACACGGCGCCGAACAGCCGCGCGCGGAACAGGTGGTCCGGCGGCAGATCCCCCTCGACCGTGAGGCGGGCGGCCCAGTCCACGACGCGGGGACGGATGCTGCTCGCGGCCTCGCCCCGCTGCCCCGCCCCCGATGCGCTGCTTGCGATCAGGGCACCGAGCCCTCGCCAGGCGCTCCTGCTCGGGTCGTGCTCCCGAGGCAGGTAGACCAGGGCAAGCCCGTGCTTCTTCTCCTGCGCCTGGCTGCGCCGCCACGTGGTCATCGGCTCACTGCGGTGCCGGTTGCGCGGCTCAAGGACGTCCCCGTACGTGAGGATCACCCCGTTCACGCCTTCGGCGTCGAAGAAGAGCCGGACCCTGCGTGACTGCCAGGTGTAGAGGTCGCGCAAGCCTGCCGGGCGACCGGCCATCTGGAGCGGGTCGGCCGCTCCCGGCTGGGCCGGGGGGCGTCTCCAGGCGGGAAGATCCTGGTCGGGAGCGATGCGGAGGTTGTCGGTGTCGAAGGCGATCAGGTTGAGCAGGAGGGTCTGCCGCAGGTTCTCGCCTTCGATGAGCACGCCGCCCAGCGTTCCCGCCCATGCCACGCCCTGCGGGTAGATCTTGCCGCCTTTGACGCGGGAGTCGCCGACGACGCCCGTCTTGATCCCCGAGGTGTCGTACGCATGGGCGTGCACGACCCAGCGGGCCGCCTCGGCGAAGCCGAGACGGCTGACGCCCCGCGCCCGCATGGTGAAGAACGGCACGCCGTTGGGCACGTCGGCGACGAGGCGGTCCAGAGAACTGACCTCGCCCGTGGCGGTGCGCAGGCTGGCGGCCTGGAAGAAAGGCTGCTCGGGATGCAGCAGATCGAAGCGGTCGCGATGCCGCTCCAGGTAGCTCGTGATGCGATCGACGGGCAGCCCGCCTTCCCACAGGTCCTGCCACTCGTCGAGATCGGCCGGGCCGTCCACCGCGTCGTGCAGGATCGCCAGCAGCAGCCGCACCAACGCGAACTCCTGCGTGGGCACGTCCCCCACCAGCCGCCGGAGCTCGCCGGCCTGACGGAACACCTCCAGCAGTGACAACTCGTCCTGGCTGCCGTCCTGACGCTGCACGGGCAGCCAGGGCTGACGGGTCAGGTCGAACGAGGGCGGGGCAGAGTCACTCGGCACGAACCACCTCCAGGCCGTCTGTCGGGGTGTAGCGCAGGTCGTAGCCTGCCAGGCGGGTCCGACAGTTCTCGTCCAGCACGAGGATCAGCTCTCCGGCCAGCCAGTGACAGTCCTTGGACTGCCACGCCGCCACGTAGTTCTGCTCCAGTTCGTCAATCACCCGGTCGATCACGTCAGGCAGCGAGAAGTGGAAGGGCAGCCGCAGGCCGCAGGCCGCGACGGTCCGCGCCAGCCTCGGCTCAGGCGGCGCGTCAGTGGGGAGCTCACGCCCGCCGCGGCCCTTGCTGAGCCAGAGCAACGTGGCGAGCGTGCCGTCGCTCCTGCGCTGGACGACCAGCACCTCCAGGCATTCGCGGCTGTCCCGGACCTGGGCCCGGCCCTGGCGCGTGTCGTCGGCGTCGCCGACGCCCGCATCGATCCAGCCGATGACCGCCCGGCCCGCCTTGGCGATCGGGTTGATCTGGAAGTCCTGCGCCTTGCTGTCCTGCCGGGCCTGATGCAGGTCGTGTTCTTCCCTGGCTCGTTCCATGGCCTGCTGCCAGTGCGGCGGGCCGACGGGATCGGTGCCGTACGCGGTCTGGACGAGGGGGCTGATGTCCTGCGGCAGACGCACCACGCGCCCGGTGTCGGCCGTCCCCGCCAGGTACGGCTCCAGCACGGCGGCCGACCGCAGCAGCGCGTGACGCCGGTAGATGAGGACGGAACCGCGCACGGGCTCGACACCCTCCGCGGTCCACTCGGCGCCGGTGACGAAGCAGCGGGCGGTACGCAGCCGCGACGGCCGGTCGCACTGGCTTTGTCCACGTTGGTGCCGGTGCAGGCGACCCATGCGCTGCAGCAAGAGGTCGATCGGGCAGAGGTCCGACACCAACAGGTCGAAATCGATGTCGAGGGACTGCTCCGCCACCTGGCTGGCAATGACGATATGCGGGCCGGCAGGGCGCCCTTTGCTCTTTTCCGGATGGCCGAAGCGCCTGAGCAAATCGGCGTCCTTTTCCGTCCTGTCCACATCGACAAAACGTGCGTGCGCGACGGTGACCGCCCTATCGCCGAAGCGACCGCGCAGATATGCCGCCGTCTCCAGAACCCGTCCGACGGTATTGCGCACCACCAGCGCGCAACCTCCGTCGGCTAATTCGCTTTCCAGCAGATCTCCGAGCGCGTCCAGGTCGTCCGCCAGACGGTTCACGTGGACTTCGGTCTCACGGCCAGAGGCCGCCACTGCTTCGACCCCCGCGCCTCGGCCAGGCTCCACGGACGTCAGCAGCGGATAGCCCTTCGCGTCCTCGACCTCGGCCAGATCCCCGGCCGCCGCACCGGCATACGCCTGGGCCAGCTCCCGCCGGCGGCGGGAAGGGAGCGTCGCCGACAGCACGACGACAGGAACGCCGTAGGCGCCCAGCCACGACAGCACTCGGTCCAGGTAGGAGTTCATGTAGGTGTCGTAGGCGTGCGCCTCGTCGATGACGACCACCTTGCCGGCCAACGCCAGGTGACGCAGCGCCAGATGCCGGCTCTTCAACCCCATGAACAGCAACTGGTCGATCGTTCCAACGGCGAACGACGCCAGCATCCCCTTCTTCCGGCCCCGCAGCCATTGGTGAGCGACCAGTCCGGCGGAGCTCACGCTCCGATCACCGTGAGGACGCCACTCGTCTCCCGAACCGTCCACGTCCACGCCGCGGATCTCACGCCGCCCGGCCCTCATCAGGGCCGCGAAATCGTCGTTCAGAGCAGCCTTGGAGTGGGCCAGCAGCACCGACCGCTCGCTCTGCCCCAGCGCGGCATCGGGCACGCGACGAAGCCACTCCAGCATGCGGGGGAACATCGCGTTACTCGTCGCCATGGACGGCAGCGCGACGAAGCAACCCCCTGCTCCCGAACGCGCGGCGAAGACCTCGGCCGCGGCCAGCGCGGCTTCCGTCTTCCCCTCCCCCATCGGCGCTTCGATCACCAGCAGACCGGGGCCGGCCATGTCCCGCGCCACCGCGACGGCCCGTTCCTGAACCGGCCGGATCCGCGCCCCGGCCGGAAGCTGGAAGCGTTCGAAGAACAGCTTCGCCGGCGGCCCTTCCGGCTCGCGCGCCTGCCATGGAGGAGGCAACTGGAGCCCTCTCCAGGCGGCTTCCACCCGCTCCCGCTCGCCTTGGCGCTGAGCCTGAGGGAAATAGGGGAACAGGTCGGGATTGCTCGCCATCCAGTCCGCGACGATGACGAGACCACTCAGAAGCACCTGCACCGGCTGCGGCAGCTTCACCTCACGCCAGGCGGACAGCCGCTCGCCCACCCCGCAGGCTTCGGCGCACACGTCCAGGATCTCCCTTTGCACGTCCCGCCAGAACGAGTCGCAGCCTGGCGTGCGCAGCAACTGCGGATGCACCTGCAGCTCTCGGATGTCCTGGTTGGTCGGCTGCACCCCGTGGTGCCCGCCCGCGATGATCGCGAACTGCGCCGTGGCCGAACGCGCCCAGCCGTGGCGCTCCATCAGCCACTCACTCAAGAGCACCTGCCCAGCCAGGCCGTGCGGCGCGAGCTTGCGATCGAGCATCAGCTTGTACGGCGGCATGTCGAGGCCGGCTGCTCGCATGGTGTCCGCGAGCGACTCGACCTGGCAGGCGAAAGCCGGGGTGGCCTTGCCGATGTCGTGGGTGGCCGCCGACCAGACGGCGAGACGTCGCCCGTCTTCGAGCCCGCCAGGCAGCGGTTCAGCGATCACCCGCCGGACCTGCAGAGGCAACCAGCGATCCCACAGGAGCCCTGCCACTGCCCCGCTGTCAGGTAGATGCCGCCACAACGGCAGCCAGCCGTCGGTCGCAGCGTCATGCTTGGCCCAAACAGTACGGGCGGCAGCCGAAAGATCATCCACCTCCCAGCGCAGGAAGGGCTCCTCGTCGAGCATGGCCCTCATTAAAGGCCATGGCGAACGAAGATATTGGGAACACAGGACTCGCTTCTATAACATCAAGTCTTCTGCCAGTGAATAGGCAACCGAAATTACATTCGTCCGAAATAAGAAGATATGGTCGCTTTCGTCAGCTCAGGGCACTCAGAGCGCGGAGGTCAGATGGAGCTAGGATTCCGGAGCCGATGGAGCCAAAGACCAAGGGTGACCGAAATGTCCAAGTCTCAAGAAGTGCTCAAATTCAGCCCTCGGCCCGCGTAACGCCCCAGGTCACGCAGTGTGCTCCCCGCGCACGCGGGGATGGTCCCTCGCTCCACGTCATCTCCTCGATGACGGCGACGTGCTCCCCGCGCACGCGGGGATGGTCCCCGCAGGTCAGACCGGTTACGGGTTTTCGGGGAGTGCTCCCCGCGCACGCGGGGATGGTCCCACCGGGCCTCTCCAGTGGTCCGCTCCTCTGCGGTGCTCCCCGCGCACGCGGGGATGGTCCCGACGCCGAGACTGACCGGGACTACGTCGTGGGGTGCTCCCCGCGCACGCGGGGATGGTCCCGCGCCCCGTGTGGGGGGTGTGTGGGGGCGAGAGTGCTCCCCGCGCACGCGGGGATGGTCCCTCCTCCAGCCCGACAGGCACTCTGCGCAGGTCGTGCTCCCCGCGCACGCGGGGATGGTCCCCGC
>NZ_FOBF01000038.1:0-12538 GCF_900109355.1 Nonomuraea pusilla | reverse complement strand
AGCGCGTGCTCCCCGCGCACGCGGGGATGGTCCCGCACCAAAGTGGCAGCAGGTGGCCGATGTGCTGTGCTCCCCGCGCACGCGGGGATGGTCCCTCATCGCTGCCGTCAGTCAACCTGGAGCAGGTGTGCTCCCCACGCACACGGGGATGATCCCGACCTGACCCGCGTAGCCGTCGAGACGGACGGGTGCTCCCCGCGCACGCGGGGATGGTCCCTTATCCGCCGCCCCCGCCGACCCTGAACGGCGGTGCTCCCCGCGCACGCGAGGATGGTCCCACCGGATGCCGAAACGTGGCCTTGCCGGTGATGTACTCCCGCGCAGGCGGGGATAGCCGCTCTATCGTCGACTTGATAGATCGGTTTCGCAGAATACGCAGAGTCCGCGCAATCCCAGGTTGGCAGGGCCTGGCGGCAGATCAGCCCTCCAACACCACTCAGCGGAGGCAGGGTCACGCAATTCCGCGGTATCCGCAGAATGGCGCGGCCTCGGCTCAGCGCTCATTCCTCCGGGGTGGCGTGGTGTTGAAGACCAGTTCGATACGGTCCCCACGCAACACCCTTCGGTGCTTGCGGGGGCCTGGGATGACCTCGAAGACCGGGACGCCCTCGGGGACGCCGCCGAACTCGCGTAGTTCCTCCGGTGTGGCGAGGTCGCGGCGTTCGTCCGGGGTGGGCATGCGGGTGACCACGCGCGCTCCGGCCGGCACCTCGTACGGTTCTCTGCTCGGTTCACCGACCACGAGTGACCCCCGCTTGCGCACGGTCGTGATCCGTCCCTCGGCGCGCAGCAGGGCCAGGGCGTCGCGCACCGTGTCGCGGCCCACGCCGTACATCTGCGCCAACTGGGCCTCCGACGGAAGCCACGCTCCAGGGCGATATCGGCCCGAGGCGATGTCGGCGCGGATCGCGTTCGCGACCTGCCGGTTCAGCGGCACGCCGGAGCTGTAGTCGATCACACCACATGAGTTTCATGCGGCTATGTTGCCATGAGCCTTGTGGCCATGAGGCCCTAGACGTAACCTGGGGAAACGCTGCCCACTGATGGTTTTTTACTCGACGGCACCTCAAGCCCCACGACGGGAGATCAGGAGCACATGACCCCAGGTTTTGATCAAGCCGATGGCCAGGCGCGATCCATCAGACACCACCCAGTCCCGTCCTCGCTTGCGGACTCGCCACCGGACGAGGCCGGCCACCTGATCGAGCCTCAGTGCCTCGAAGACTCCCCCATCGGCCCCCTTGGGGACATCCACATGACCGTCTGGGAACCCTTCCAGAGCGGCCGAAGCAACCGCCTTCGGGTGACTGAGACGTCGTGTTGCGGTGCGTACGAGTGGGTCTGTCAGGGAGGGCTGTTCCTCGTCCTCCGCCACACGAAGCAGGGCTATGAGGAGACGGGACGTGGGCTGTACCGCCAGGCGCGCGCTGTCTGGGACGCCCTCGTCATCGCGCACCTGCTGACCCACGGCACGAGGATCCCGAGCACAGCGCCGGCCCAGCGGCCCGACCAGCGTGCCGCGTGACCACCCCACCCAGAAGGACGAAGGGATGACAACGCAGACCAACTCCGAGCAGCAGTACCTCCATCTCGTTCGGCTGGCGTGGGACTTACGCTGGGCCGGTTCGACGGTCTCGGTGGAGCTGCCGTGCGACGGCGAGCCGTTCGTGCAGGTGGCGCGGGCGGTCGGGCCGCTGCGCGTGAGGGCGTCGGTACGCGGCCAGCACTGGGTCTTCACCTGGGGCCGCGGGCGCAACCAATGGGTCTACGCCCTCGACGCGGACGCCGCGCGCCAGATCCGGGCAGCCCTGCGATGAGGCCCAGCCCGTCGCCACCTCCGCCCCCACCCTCCTGGAAGGCTTCCATGACCGAGAACACGAACACCGGTGGAATGAGCAAGCTGATCAGCGCCGACGTCAACCTCCACGCCATGAGGCGCCTGTACGAAGAGGTCACCCTCGCCCTGCAGACCATGCCTGACCTCCAGCAGGCGTTCGTCCGCGCCACGCGCCTGGCGGACGACCTGCGGGAGATGGCCGACGGCGCCGCGTTGACGCGCGCGAAGGTCGCGGCGCGCATCCACGACGCCGAGGGCCTGTCGCTGGCGGTGCTCGCCACGAAGCTGGGAGTGTCCAAGGCTCGCGCCGACCAACTGCTCAAGGCGGCACGCGGCGGCTGACCCCCAGCTCGTATCGCGGCATAGTGCGGCATTACGCGGTCGAGCCGCGCCGGTGCCGCTCAAGGCCCGGCGCCTTCGCCGCAGGCCATACCGCTGTTTCTGCAGGTTTCGCGGCAGACCTGACCCGGTTACAGGTGGGCGACCAGTTCGATGGTGATGTCCTCGTAGGTGTCCGTCACGGACGCCCGCAGCCTGGTTCTCCCTTCGGCGTCCACCTCTTCGGGCAGAACGCCAGCCGCGAGCGCGTCGCGCCACGCCTCGAAGTCGCGCCGCCGGTCAGCGGCGTCGTCCGCGTCGCAGTTCCCCGCGAGGGCCGGGCGCGAAGGGCTGCCAGCGATGGCCCAGCTGATCGCCGGGAGCTTCTCGTTGACGGCGCGCCCCAGAAGCTGTCCCAGCACCTTGGCGGCGCGTTGCTGCCGGTGGAGCAGGTCTCGGGTGGCTTCCGGCATTCGCGTACCTCCAACTGTCCGAAACCGGGCTAGCGCGCCTCGACCCCTTCGGGGAGGGTGATCGGCTCCTCGCCGTGTTCGTGGTCGTACATGCCGGCGAGGGCCGGACGGAACTGGGCGAGGTGGTCGGGCCACCTGCCGCACAGGGCGGTGCGGGCGGCGGAGTCCGTCTGGAGCAGGAAGCTCAGGTGGCGCAGGCCGTGCATGAGGACGTCGATGTAGCGCGGAATCGGGGCTTCCGTCGCGTCGACGGCGATGGGCTTGCCCACCGCGTCCGGGAGAGCCGGGCTGATCGGCGCGGCGTCCTGCCACTTGTCGCGGACGAACGCGCCGCAGCCGACCACCGCCACGTACGTGAGGACCACGGCCGTCTCCTCCGCCCGCCACGACGTGGAGTGCAGGAGCTTGACGCCCTCAGAGGCGTCGTTCGCCTTCAGGAGCTCCGTGACGGCGGTGTGGGGGTCGCTGTCCTTCCGGATCGGCTCGGAACGCCATGCGTCCGTCCCGCTGATCAACCACAGGCCGACGTCGTCGGCGGAGACTGGCCAGACCTCGACGATGACCTCTGTCCGCTCGTTCACCGATGTCCCTCCGTCGCGCTTCCGCGCTGCTCGTTGGCGTCTTTCGCGGTCTTGATGAGCTGGGCTGCTCGCGCCTTCGATACTCCGATGCGGTCAGCGAGGCCCGCCAGCGACATGCGTTCTTTTTCAAAGATCCGGGCAGCCGCTAGAGCCCGCTGGTCCGCGGATGTCTCGAACAGCCGCCGCAGGGTTTCGACCAGTTCCGTCGCACCGCTGTACGCCTGGTTGTGGTCGGTGTCCTCGTTGATCGCAGAGAGCGCCGCATCGAAAGCGTGCTCGAGGTCAGCAAGCGCGGACAGGACCGCCTCGCTCACGCCTTCCTTGGTCATGCAGGCAAGCGTACGCGCTTCGTCCAGGGGGGACTAGACACGCCGCGTACAGGGGCCCCTTGACGGTCGTACAGAGGGGGCTGTACGGTCTCTCGTGTAGCACCCCCTACACGGGCAGCCGACCAGGAGGAACCATGCTGATCCCTACGCCCCAGCGCTCCAGACTCGTGCCGACGCTGCTCGTGATCGGCGCGCTGTTCTTCATCGTCCGGGAGCCGGCCAAGGCCGCCGACATGGCCTCGAACTTCATGAACGGCTTCCTCAACGTCGCCGGAGCGCTGGCGACCTTCATCGCCCACCTCAGCTAGAGCCGAGACACGACGAGGGACGGCCCTCATCCGCCAAGACCTGGGCCGTCCCTCAGCACTCCCTTGCAGAAGGAGCACGACCATCATGACCTACAGGTCCACCCACTCCAATGGCCATCCCGCCTTCCTATCCGCGGAGCAAGTGCGGTCACGCCTGGGCGGCGCGACGTCGCTTCCCGAGTGCGTCTACGACCCGGAGCTGCACACCGGCCCTCGCCGCACCATCGAGAGCGCCGAGCAGCGCGCCGCGCGAGAGCAGGTCGCCCGCGAGGTCTGCGCCGACTGCGCGCTCCGCCGCAGGTGCGGCCGGTACGCGCTGAGCGTGCGCCCGTCCTCCGGCGTGTGGGCCGGCCGGACGGCCGCCGAGATCGGCGAAACCACCTCGCGAGTCGAGTCGCTGGAGGTGGCGTGACCAGCCGCTTCCGCGACCCGACCGGCGAACGGTTCGGGCTGCCCAGCTACCCACGTGGGAAGGCGCCCGCGCACCTGTTGACGCGCCGCCAGCTCGACGCCGCAGGACTCCGCCCCGGCGGCCAGGGCGTGCAGGGGCAGGTCCTCTGGCACTCCCGCCGCCGCGGCAAGCCCGGCGTCCGGGCCGCTTACCTGTACGACGTGCGGCTCGCCGTCCCCAAGCCGAGGCGCAGGTGCTGCGGGGAGGGGGCGGAATGAGCGTCGCCAGTCCCGAACCGCACCCTGAGGACGTCTCCCGGGGCCTCGCGGCCCTGGAACGCCACCTCGCCGACGTCGCACCCGTCCTGCCGCGCCCTGCTCACGCCGAGCACGGCGGCGAGACCCGGCGGGTACGGCGGCTGCGCGCCGAGGTTGCCGAGGCGCACCTGCTGGCCGGGCTCCAGGAGGACGACACGCCGCTGCTCGTCGACACCCGGCGCGTGCGCAGGCGCCGCAAGGCTGCTCAGGAGGCCGCGCGACTGCACGCGCTGGGCCAGGACCCGGTGATGCGTGCTTGGCAGGCGGCGCGCGTGCGTCGTCTGCTGGTGAGCGCGGCCCTGGTGTCCCTGGCGCTCGCGCTCGCCTGGTCGACGGCGGGCGTGCAGGTGTTCGCCGCCGACGGTGCCGCGCCGTGGACGCCCGGCTGGCTGTTCGCCTGGCTGGTCGAGCCGTTCATGTCGCTGGCGCTGCTGGTCGTGGTGGGCGCCCGCGCGTACCTGAGCACGAAGGGAACGCCGCTGTCCGACCGGCGGCTCGTCAGGGTCGAGCGGCTGTTCCTGGGGCTCACGCTGGGCATGAACGCCTGGCCGTACCTGCCGGGCGTCGCAGGGGCGTTCAGCCTGTCGCGGCTGGTGCTGCACCTGCTGGGACCGATCGTCGCGGTCGCCGTGGTGATCTCGGTGCCGATCATCCTGGCCGGTTTCGCCGCCCTCGACCACACGCGGGCCGGTACCCCCGGTACCGCGGCGTCGTACAGGCCGAACGCGCCCGACCGGTACACGCCGGACAGCACAAGCCTGGTCTCTCTCACCGCTCGGGCCCGCCGCCTCATCAACGCCGGGGAGCTGCCTCCGGACCCGGGAGCGGACAAGATCCGGCGGGCGCTGCGGTGCGGCATGGACACCGCCCGCGCCGTACGCGACGCCCTCGCCGGCCCGGATGCGGACTGACACATGTTCACCATCGCGCTGGCGATCAGCCTGCTCTGCCTGGCCGTACCGGTGTCCGTCTTCGTTCGGATGCGCCTGACCGAACGGCGCGTCCGGGCTGAGATCCACGCCCGCATGTCCGCGTACCGGCATTCCTGACCCATACGAGCGGGGCGCGGTCCAGCTCCGCCAAGAACCAGGACCGCGCCCCGCCACCCCGCCGTAACCGACACGAGGTGCACTCATCATGTCCCATCACCCGTACGAATCCGACGACGAGCAGGGCGGCCAGGTCGTACCGCTCGACTCACGACGCCGCGACCGTCACGACGGCGCCGACGACTTCTTCGACCGCGAGACGGTCGCGGTCGAGGAACGAGTCGCGGGCCCGCCGGTCGATCCGCCTGACGACGACGCGGTCCCGTACCGGCTGCGCGGCAGGCAGCAGCGGACGCCCATCATCCCCGCCGCGCTGCGCACCTGGAACGGCGTCCGCGCGATGCTGCTCTGGCAGGTCAAGGACGCCGCCTACGTGACCGGCTACCACGCCGCGCGGCTCCCGAAGTACACGGTGAAGGTGCTGTGGTACGCCCTGCCCGGCCTCTTCACCGTCCTCGGCCGGCTGCTGCGCTGGGCGACCGCCGAGGAGGGGAACTGGGCGCTGCGCCAGTACGCCGCCGACCGGAACGACCCGGAGACGTGGCTCAAGCTGGACAAGCAGCGCCAGCGCCAGTCCCGCTGGCGGTGGTTCGTCCTGGTGACGGGCGGCTGCACGACCGCCGTCGCGCTGCTCCTGCTCTCCGAGGTGCCGACGTGGGCAAGGCTCGTCGTGGCCGGGGCGGCCCTGCCGCTGCTGGCCCGTGCCGGACGACCGGCCGACGCCCCGATCACCGACCGCGTGTCCCAGGGGCCGCGCTACCGCAAGCTCACGGCCGAGCTGGTCCGCCGGGCGCTGCTGTCGTGCGGCCTGGCCGGGATCAACCAGGCCGTGGCCAAGGACCAGCACGCCATCAGCTTCCCGCAGGACATCCACCGCGTGGGCCCCGGCCACCTGGCCATCGTGGACCTGCCGTACGGCGTGGAGGCCGCCGACGTCGTCGCCCGGCGCGGACGGCTGGCCTCGGCGATGCGGCTCCCGCTCGACCAGGTCTGGCCCGAGCCAGGCACCGGCCACCCCGGACGCCTGGCGCTCTGGGTCGGCTACGAACCCGCGTCCAAGATGAAGCAGCCCGCCTGGCCGCTCCTGAAGGACGGCAAGGTGGACGTCTTCCAGCCGTTCCCGTTCGCCACCACGCCCCGGATGGAGACGGTCCACGCCGAGCTGATGTTCCGCAACTGGCTCGACGGCGGACAGCCGGGCTCCGGCAAGACGTTCGCCCTGCGCCTGAAGGTCCTGGCCGCCGCGCTCGACCCGCGCGCCGAGCTGCGCGTGTACGAGCTGAAGGGCGTCGGCGACTTCAAGGTGCTGGAGCCGGTCTGCACCGAGTACGGCAACGGCTTCGACGACGAGACGAAGGCGCGCTGCGCGGCCATGATCGCCTGGCTGTACAAGGAGTGCGAACGCCGCTCCAAGCGCATCGACCACTACGCCGCCCTCGGCAAGGCCCCGGAGAACAAGGTCACGCCCGAGCTGGCCTCGCTCAAGGGCTCCGGCCTGCACCCTCTGATCGTCGCCATCGACGAGGTCCAGGAGCTCTTCCTCGACCCCAAGTACGGCAAGGAGGCCGGGGAGATCTGCGAGAAGGTCATCAAGCTGGGCCGCGCCCTGGGCGTGATCCTGCTGATCGGCACCCAGATCCCCGACAAGGACAGCCTGCCGACCGGCATCACCCGCAACGTCAACACCCGCTACTGCATGAGCGTCGCCGACCAGACCGCGAACGACATGATCCTCGGCACCTCGATGTACAAGAACGGCTACCGCGCCACCGTCTTCGAGCCCGTCGTGGACGCCGGCTGGGGCATCCTCGCGGGCCTCGGCAAGCCCGCCGCGCGACGCTCCTTCTACGTCAACGGCGACGACGCCAAGAAGGTCGTCGCCCGCGCCATGGAACTGCGCGGCCTGGCCGGCACCCTGCCCGAGCCCGGGACGCAGACCCGCGAGGACGCCTCGACCTTCGACGTCCTGTCGGACCTCGCCGAGGTCTGGCCCGCCGGGGAGAACGCCGCGTGGAACGAGGCGCTGTGCTCCCGCCTCGCCGAGCTGCGCCCCGGCTTCTACGCCGGGTGGAAGTCCGAACAGCTCACCGCCGCGCTCAAGCCGCACGGAGTGACGGTCGGGGACATCGGCCGCCGCATCGACGGCAAGGCCGTGACCCGGCGCGGCATCCGCTTCGACGACCTCACCGACGCCATCGCGGAACGTAACCGGCGCCGCAACAGCGCTTGACCCGCGGCGGGCCGCCGGCGCTAGCAGCCGACCCTGCTAGCGCTAGCACCCCCGCTAGCACCTGCATCCACGTCCCGACCAGGCCGTTAGCACGCTAGTGGCCCTGGCCTGCCACGCCCGGAAACCGGCCCCGGAGGCTGTCTTGGACCCCGTCACGCTCGCTCCTATCGCCGTGCTCGCCGCCCTGAGCATCGTCACGATCCGTTACGCGATCCTCTGCCACGTCCTGCCCTTCACTCGCTGCCGCAGGTGCGGCGGCACCGGCCGCATCCCCAGACGGATCGGCCGAGGCTCCCGGCCCTGCCGCCGCTGCGACGGCACCGGCCTGCGGCTGCGCTGGGGCCGCCACCTCCTCAACTACGCCCGCCGCCTGCACCGCGACGGCACCCGCTGACTCAGACCGGAGACCCACCATGCAGACCACCCTGATCCGCCACGCCCTGGCCGCCGCCGCCCGAGGCTGGCACGTCTTCCCGCTAACGCCAAGCGACAAGCGCCCGCTGCGCGGGTTCACCGACTGGGAGCGCCACGCCACCACCGACCCCGACCGCATCCACGCCATGTGGACGCGCGCCCCCTTCAACGTCGGCATCGCCTGCGGCCCCTCCGGCCTGGTCGTGCTCGACCTCGACCGGCCGCACCCCGGCGAATCACCCCCACCCGCCTGGAACCTGCCCGGCGTCCACGAGGGCGCCGACGTCCTGGCGGCCCTGTGCGAACAGGCCGGCCAGCCGCTGCCGCTGGAGACCTTCACCGTACGGACCGGGCGCGGCGGCACGCACCTGTACTTCGCCGCCCCACCCGATGTCGTGCTGGGCAACACCGCCGGCCGCCTCGGCTGGAAGATCGACACCCGCGCACGAGGCGGGTACGTCGTCGGCCCAGGAAGCGTGGTGAGCCACGGCACCTACGAGGTACTGCACGCGCCGAACCCCGCCCCGCTGCCCACCTGGCTCACCGAACGCTTGACCACACCTGCAGTGCCCAAGACCGGCACGTTCACGGGAGCCGTGCCGGCCGCATACGGGGACGTCTCGGCCTACACCCTGGCCGCACTACGCGGCGAGGTGGAGACCGTCCTGTCCGCCGCGACGGGCAGCCGCAACAACACCCTCAACGCCGCCGCGTTCCGCCTCGGCCGACTCGTCGCCGCCGGCTACCTGCCCCGCCACCTGGCCGAGGCATGCCTCCACCACGCCGCCGAACTGGCCAGCCTCGGGTTCCGCGAGACGGCCGCCACCATCCGCTCCGGACTCGACGCCGGACAGCGCCACCCGCGGAGGGCCGCCGCTTGACCACCCGCAACAACACCCAGACAGCAGAAGCCATCCTCGCCGGCATCGGCGCCTCCACCGTCCTGGCCGAACTGCACGCACCCGCCTGGGAGCCGCCCGCACCGCTCGGTCAGCGCGGCCCACTGCCATCCTTCCCCGTGCACGCGCTCCCGTCCTGGGTCGCCGACCAGGTGAGCGCCGTCGCCGAGGAGACGCAGACCCCGCTCGACCTGGCCGGCTGCGTCGGCCTGGCCGCGCTGTCCACGGCCGCCGGGGGACGTGCCGTGGTCAACGTCCGCGGCTCCTGGACCGAGCCGGTCAACCTGTTCGTCCTAGTCGCCATGCCGCCCGGGTCACGCAAGTCCGCCGTGTTCCGCGCCATGACGACGCCACTGTCCAACGCCGAGAAAGCCCTCCTCGAACGCATCGGCCCGCAGATCACCGAAGCGGAGGTGGCACGACGGCTGGCCATGGACGTGGCCGAGAAAGCCGCCCGCACCGCGGGCAGCGCCAGGGGAGAGGCCGCCCCGGAGGCTCTCGCCGAGGCCCAGAGCGCCGCCCTGGCCGTGGAGTCCATCAAGGTCCCGGTCAAGCCGCGCCTGATCGCTGACGACATCACGCCCGAGACGGCCGCCAGCCTGCTCGTCGAACAGGGCGGACGCCTGGCCGTCCTGTCCGCCGAAGGCGGCATCTTCGCCACCCTCGCAGGCCGCTACTCCGGCACGCCCAACCTCGACCTGTTCCTCAAGGGACACGCCGGAGACCCGCTCATCATCGACCGGCGAGGCCGCACCGAACGCGTCGACCACGCCGCCCTCACCATGGGCCTGGCCGTCCAGCCCGAGATCATCGCCGACATCGCCGGCATGCCCGGCTTCCGCGGCAAGGGCCTGCTCGGACGCATCCTCTACAGCCTGCCCAAGAGCAACGTCGGATACCGGCGCATCGACCCGCCACCCGTCCCCGAGCACGTCGCCACCCGCTACGACGCCAACCTGCAGCACCTCACCATCGCCATGCACGCCTGGGACGACCCCGCCCGGCTCGTCCTGTCCGCCGAGGCCGCCGACCTCTTCACCGAACACCGCCGCAGAACCGAGACCAGGCTCCGCCCCGACTCCGGCGACCTCGGCCACATCACCGACTGGGCGGGCAAGTTCGACGGCGCCGTCATGCGCATGGCCGGCCTGCTCCACCTCGCCGCCCACATCGACGACGCCTGGCGACGCCCCGTCACCGCCGACACGGTCAGCGCCGCCATCACCCTCGGCGAGTACTTCACCGCCCACGCCCTGGCCACCTTCGACGCCATGGGCGCCGACCCGGACCTCGAAGCCGCCCGCGTCGTCCACGCCTGGCTCCAGCGGACCCGCGTCACCCGCTTCACCGTCCGCGAAGTCTTCACCGCACTCCCACGCAGCCGCTTCCGCAAGGTCACCGAGCTGGAAGCACCGCTCGACCTGCTGGAGCAACTCGGCTGGATCCGCCGCGAACCCGAACCACCCCGCACCGGCCCCGGCCGCCGCCCCTCCCCGGCCTACGCCGTCCACCCGAACCTCCACCAGCACACCTCCTGAAGAGGAGCCGCCCATGCCCACAGCCACTCGTCATGACGAGAAGCTCACCGTCGCCGAAGTCTGCGCCGAGCTGAAGATCTCCCGATCCACCTTCTACGACTGGCGCGCCAAGCGGCGCGGCCCCCGCTGCATCACCCTCGCCAACCGAGAACTCCGCATCCGCCGCTCCGAGCTGGACCGCTGGCTGACCGAACGAGAGGACGCCGCCTGATGAACCGGACCAGCTTCAGCGTGCGGTTCTGGAAGATCAAGTCCTACAAGGGCAACAGGGTGACCACGCACTACGTCCGCTGGGTGGTGGACGGGCGTGAGTGGAAGGAGCCGTTCCGCACCCTCGCCCACGCCGACAGCTTCCGGGCCCAGCTCATGACCGCCGCCCGGCAAGGCGAGGCGTTCGACGTCACGACCGGCCGTCCGGTGTCGTGGAAGCGCGAGGAGAACGTCCTCACCTGGTTCTCGTTCACCCTCGCGTACGTGGACGCGAAGTGGCCCTACGCCGCCCCGAACCACCGCCGCGGCATCGCCGAAGCCCTGACCGACGCCACGGAAGCCCTCCTGGCCAAGGACGACAGCACGTTCGGAGCCGACACCCGCCGCACCGCACTGCGCTGGGCCTACAGCAACCGCGTCCGCGACAACACCGACCCGCCTGCCGACCTGGCCCCAGTGATCCGCTGGCTGGAAGCCAACACCGTCCCCATGGCGGCGTTCGAGGAGCCCGGCAAGGGCGCCCTGCTCACGCGCGGCATGCTCGACCGCATCAGCCGCACCAAGGACGGCCGCACCGCCGCCGCCAACACCGCCAACCGCAAGCGCATGTGCCTGAACAACGCCATGGAGTACGCCGTCGAGATCGGCGTCCTGTCCGCCAACCCGCTCAAGGCGGTGAACTGGACAAAGCCGCGCACCCTCACCACCGTGGACCCCAAGGTCGTCATCAACATCCACCAGGCCCGCCGCTTCCTCGCCGCCGTGGAACAGCACAGCGAGCGCGGCAAGCGCATGAAGGCGTTCTTCGGCTGCATGTACTTCGCCGCCCTCCGCCCCGAAGAGGTGGTGGACCTGCGCACAGACCACCTCATCAGCCTGCCCGAGAACGACTGGGGCGAGATGCGGCTCACCAACGCCGAACCCCGAGCCGGCAGCCGCTGGACCAACAGCGGCAACGTCCGCGAACGCCGCGAACTCAAACACCGGGCAGCCGGCGAGACCCGGCACGTCCCCATCCACCCAGAGCTGGGGGCGATGCTCCGCGAGCACCTCGACCAGTTCGGCACCGGCCCAGAAGGCCGCATCTTCATCGGCCCCCGCGGCGGCCTCATGACCGACCGCGCCTACCTCAAGGTCTTCCACGAAGCCAGAGCGAGAGCATTCACCGAAGCAGAAGCCACCTCACCCCTCCTGGACGTCCCCTACGCCCTGCGCCACGCCGCCGTCTCCACCTGGCTCAACGCCGGCGTCCCCGCGCCCCAGGTCGCGGAATGGGCCGGCCACAGCGTCAACGTCCTGCTCCGCGTCTACGCCAAATGCATCCACGGCCAACAACACGACGCCATGCGCCGCATCTGGGAAGCCACCAAGCCGGGAACGACGACAAGCTAGGTTGGCCCTGCCATAGCCTGACCAAGAACCGCGCACGGCCACCAACGACAACCGGAATGACAAGACGAGGCCCCTGCCCGAAATGTCCGACTCTTCAAAACTGCTCCAAATCACCGCTTGCCGCCTACATCACCGCAGGTGAGGAAGAGGTGCTCCCCGCGCACGCGGGGATGGTCCCGACATCTTCACCTCCCCCGACGGCGCCGCCATGTGCTCCCCGCGCACGCGGGGATGGTCCCACCGGGCCCTCGG
>NZ_FOBF01000042.1 GCF_900109355.1 Nonomuraea pusilla | reverse complement strand
TTCGCCGACCACTGGTGCGTGGGTCCGTACCTGAAGATCTGGGACGGCGTGCGCGTCTACGGGCACAGCGGCACCACGCTGAGCGGCTCCTCGACACTGCTGTGGGTGCCGGAACGCGACCTGGTCGTGGCCACCCTGGTCAACGTGGCCGACCGCGGCTACCCGTTCGCCGACACGGCGATCCGCGAGGTCATGCGGGCGGAGGCGGGCATCGAGAAGCCGCCGCTGCCGCAGCCGGACCCGTCGCAGCGCGTCTCGCCCGAGCCGTACGTCGGACTCTACGAGACCCATGACGGGGTGTTCGAGGTCGGGCACGCGGACGGGCGCCTGAGCCTCACCCTCCGCAGCGCGGGCGGCTCCGCCGTCGGCACCGACCTGATCCCGCTAGGCGACCATCGTTTCCTGCCGACGGACGACGCCTTCACCGGGAACCACATGTGGGACATCGCCTTCGTCATGGGCGAAGCCGGTCGCGCCGTACGTCTGCTCAACGGCGCGATCGCCGCCCGCCGGGCTGCCTGACCGATCCTCGTGGGCTCCGGACACCCATCACGCGCCGCCCCGGGGCGGCGCATGAGAGGTGTCCGGCGAGCTGCGGATGATCTTGGGTATCGTTCGGACGTTCAACCGTCGGCGCAGGTGAGCCGCGTGCGTGCCGTACAAGGGGAAGAACAAGCACGCCAGACTCCGCGGACCGGGGGAACGCGCCAATGCGCAGCTGAAAACCTGGCGCATCCTCCGCAAACTACGCTGCTGCTCTCTTCTCGCAGGTCAGCTCGTCAAAGCCATCCTCGTCCTGCAACTCCGCGAAGCAGGATGAAAAGCGCTCACTCACCAGACGTGGAAGCTCCATCTGCACCAAGCCCGAAGAAGCGATCAAAGAACGCACCTAGCTTGGTCAGCACGCGCTGCTTCTTCTCGCCAAAGGCGCCGCGAGCAGCGAAGCGTGATACCGGCGGCAGCACCCTCGTGATGGCCGTGCCATCAGTCTGGATAGCGCCATCGCGGAAGGCGGTGTTGATGAATCTTCGGGTCTCGTCGGCTCGCAGTCCCTCTTCAGCGATGATCTGGTCAAGTTCGGCCTCGCGCTTGGCGGTGACGAACGCCTGCCACTCCTCGGCGACCACGCTTCTGGCCGATACAGAGTCGACGAAGGCTTCGACGAGGTCCTTCTTGTTGCGCAGTGTCGGGCTGGCGTCGACAGCGCGGGCGATCTCGGCGCGTATCTCCTTGTCCGTGCCATCGCCCTTGGCGGCCTTGTACTTCTGAACCAGCATCAGGATGTAGTCGACATTGATCTCGATCTGCTTGATCAGTTCGATTTCGAAGACGACGTCGTCGACGATAGATTCCTTGTCCGCCTCCTGAATTCGGCGGAATTCCGCATAGAGGTCAAGGTAGATGCTGCGATAGTCCTGGGCCTGGCGATCGGTCAGGATCTCGTTGCCGGCGAATTCATCAAAGCTGGTCAGGATGTTCTGCAGGCGCAGGATGGCGCCAAACAGAGCGATGAAGTCCTTCTGCTCCTGCTCACCAACGATCTGCTGCCCGAGCGGGAACCGGCCGAGCAGCTCGGTTACTTTGTTGGAGTATTCGCGGTAGTAGTCGCCATATGGCTTAAGCAGCACAATGCCACTGGCATCCTTGTTGCCGAACAGCGCAAGGGCGTCGTTGGTTTCTTCCTCTAAGTCACGGAAGCTAATAATGTTACCGTAGGTCTTGACCGAGTTCAGGATACGATTGGTGCGCGAGTACGCCTGGATCAGGCCGTGAGTGCGCAGGTTCTTGTCGACCCACAGGGTATTGAGGGTCGTTGCGTCGAAGCCCGTTAGGAACATGTTGACTACGATGACCAGGTCAATTTCGCGATTTTTAAGGCGCAGCGACAAGTCCTTGTAATAGTTCTGGAATTTGGCCGCCGAAGTGTCGAAGCTTGTGCCAAACATGGCGTTGTAGTCCTGAATCGCAGCTTCGAGGAAGTCACGCGACGACTGGTCGAGTGCGCCGGTCTCGAACTCCTCTTCGTCGAGCGCGCCGTCTTCAAGAGCCTCGTTGGCGGCGTACGAGTAGATCAGGCCGACTTTTAGGCGACGATCCGGTAGAAGTGATTCCTGCTGGATCTTGAACTCGGTGTAGTAGAGCTTGGCAGCCGCGATCGAAGCGGTTGCGAACAGGGCATTGAAGCCGTGCAGGCGTCGCTGGCCCAGCGTGTAGTGCTCGACGCGCTTCGTCTTTTGATTGAAGTGCTCCAGCGTGTACTCCACGACCTGCCGGACGCGGTCCGGCGCCAGTAAGGCTCGCTCAGTGTCAATGGCGGACACCTGTTTGTCCTGGATGCCTTCCGCCAGCCTGATGGTGTTGACGTAGTCGACACGGAACGGCAGGACGTTCTTGTCGTTGATGGCATCAACAACCGTGTAGGTATGCAGCTTGTCACCGAAGGCCTGCTCTGTGGTCTTGAGCTTCGGGTTGCCGCCGGGGAGGGCATTGTCAGTGAAGATCGGTGTGCCAGTAAAGCCAAACAGGTTGTAGCGTTTGAAGGCCTTGGTGATGGCGGTGTGCATGTCGCCGAACTGCGAGCGATGGCACTCGTCGAAGACGATTACTACGTGACCGTTGTAGATCTCGTGGCCCCTATTGCCCGCGATGAAGGTCGCGAGCTTCTGGATCGTCGTGATGATGATCTTAGCGTTGGGGTCTTCTAGTTGCTTCTTCAGGACTCGGGTCGACGTGTTCGAGTTGGCTGCGCCCTTCTCGAAGCGGTCGTACTCGCGCATCGTCTGGTAGTCGAGGTCTTTGCGGTCGACCACGAACAGCACCTTGTCGACGTCCGCAAGACGTGAGGCTAACTGCGCGGCTTTGAACGAAGTCAGGGTTTTACCTGAGCCGGTGGTATGCCACACGTAGCCGCCTGCGGCCACGGTGCCGAGCTTCTTGTAGTTGGTCGAGATCTCGATCTTCTGGAGGATCCGCTCGGTCGCCACGATCTGGTACGGGCGCATGACCAAGAGCATCTGGTCGGCGGTGAGGACACAGTATTTGGTCAGGATATTGAGCAGCGTATGGCGGGCTAAGAAGGTCACCGCGAAGGCGGTCAGGTCCTGGATCGGTTTATTGGTCGCATCTGCCCACCACGAGGTGAACTCGAAGGAGCTGCTGGTCTTCTTGGGCTTCTTTGTGCGGGTGGTCTCGGAGATGTGCTGACGACGAGTCGTGTTGCTGTAGTACTTCGTGTGCGTGCCGTTGCTGATCACGAAGAGCTGCACGTAATCGAACAAGCCTGAGCCGGCCCAGAAGCTGTCCCGGTGGTAGCGGTTGATCTGGTTGAACGCCTCGCGTATGGCAACACCACGACGCTTGAGTTCGATATGTACCATCGGGAGGCCGTTGACCAGTATGGTCACGTCGTAGCAATTGCTGTACTTGGCTCCGCCTTGGCCCTGATCAACCTTGTACTGATTGATGACCTGCAGCCGATTGTTGTGAATGTTGGTCTTGTCGATGAGCCGAACATTCTTGGTGGTACCGTCGTCGCGCTTGAGAAGCTGGACGTAGTCCTCCTGGAGACGCACCGTCTTCTCGATCACGCCCTCCTTCTCACCAGCGATGCGCCCCTTGAAGAAGCTTTCCCACTCGGTGTCGGAGAACGAGATGTTGTTCAGAGCCTCGAGCTGTGTGCGAAGATTGGCGACGAGCTCTGCCTCCGAGCGGATCCGGAGGTATTCGTACTCCTGCGACTGTAGGATCTTGATGAGCTCTTTCTCCAACTCCGCCTCAGACTGGTAGGCAGTAGCCGTTGTGGCGCCAGGGGCGTACTCTGCAAGAACTGTGCTCTCAGTGCTGCCTGCGATCGGCTCGATACAAGTGGTCTTGCGCTCGGTCATACCAACAATTCCTCGAAGGTTAAGAGTTTATCGCGGTAGTACGCGAACTGCTTGCGGCGGGCAACCAGTTCGTCGCGCAGAGCTGATTCCAGAGCGGTGACAGTGCCGAGTACGCGCAGCAACTCTCTCTGGGCCGGCACTGATGGCAATTCAATTTGGAACGCTTCGAATTGCTCCTGCTTCCAGCGTCGACGACTCTTGGTCGAGCCACGCTCAACGCCCGTAACCTCGGCTGACACTCGCTTGAGCGTGTACTCGTCCTGGAAGTACAACAGCAGCCATTCCGGTAGTACACGCGAACTGTCGAGATCGTAGACTGGGAATTCGCTAGATACGACCCCATGAGCGAGTTCCGGAGGAACGACTGCGAACGATCCCTCGATTACAAACATCCGATTGTAGATGAACTGGCCCGGCTTTACGCGATAGAGCGTGGTCCCCTTGATGGCGCTGCCAGGTTTAGACTCTCGGGCGAAAACACCTTCACCATACCATTTCACGCCGAGGTTTGTATAGGTCTCGTCTGCCTGAACGCGCAATGACTCGACGTACGGAGTTGATATTTCGCCGAGCCGTACATGCTCTGTGGTACCTGAGCTTAGAGCTCTAATGTGTGGTGTTTCGGGAAGGGCGTATGCGAACGCGAGGCGCTGCTGTTTACGGGCTTCCAACTCCTCGACCAACTCTGCTTCCAGCAATTGGAACGAGTCCAGCACTCTGACGATCTCGCGCTGTACCTCGATTGGTGGCAAGGGAATCCGGAGCCTTGCCAGCCCGCTACCAGATAGCCGCTTTACCTTTGCGCGTGCGACGAAAGCTTCCTTAGCCTTATTGAAGGCGTCCGACTGCATGAAGTAGACGACGAACTTTGGGTCGAGTGAGGAACGAAATATGAAACAGTCGTCGTGGACCGCCACTTGCTCAGTTCCGAGCCAGGCCACAGCCTTTCCGACGTCCTCGACGGTCTCACCCACCGCTGCGATGATGACGTCGCCGGGCTGAGCAAACCGGAGCGTCGGCGCAAGGTCGGCACGTAGGTGAGAAATCGTGTCCGATGTTGCGACCCCGTAGTGCGTATAAATTTCCCCGTAGTGGATGCTTGGCAGGCCATCGTCAACCCGGTCAGCCTTAGTGAACCTGCGGCCACGGATGAAGCTCCCAACCTCGCCGAGTGGCTTGATGGGTACCCCCTTGGGGGCCAGCTCTGTGATCAGGTCGTCGATCCGACTCACGACGCGTCCTCCAGATCGGCAACGATGGCATCGATCTGCTCTCGCAGTTCCTGCTGCCGCGCCACGAGCTGTGCAATTTCAGCGTTTAGCTTCTGGATGTCAACAACCTCGCGGGTGTCCTCGGCCTCAACATAGGAGGAAACTGAGAGGTTGTAGTCGGCCCGGGTAAGCTCAGCATTGGTCACGAGCTTCGCGAAGTGTTCGATATCCTCGCGCACCGCGAAAGCGTTAAGAATCTTCTGCTGGTTCACTGCACTGAGCTTGTTCTTGCTGCCGACGTGTAGGAACTCGGCAGAGGCGTCGATGAACAGTACCGAATTGTCCTTCTTCGACTTCTTCAGCACGAGGACGCAGGTCCCGATGTTGGTACCGAAGAACAAGTCAGGCGGGAGCTGGATGACCGTGTCGACATAGTTATTGTCGACCAGGTACTTACGGATCTTCTGCTCTGCGCCACTGCGGTAGAGGACTCCGGGAAACTGTACGATGGCCGCCGTGCCGTTAACGGCAAGCCAGGACAGGATGTGCATCGTGAAGGCGAGGTCAGCCTTGCTCTTCGGTGCTAGTACGCCAGCAGGCGAGAAGCGCGGGTCGTTGATCAGTAACGGATTGGCGTCACCCGCCCACCTAATCGAGTACGGCGGATTGGAGACGATCGCTTCGAAAGGCTCATCATCCCAGTGGTGCGGATCGATCAGCGTATCGCCGTGCGCGATGTCAAACTGCTCGTAATTCACATCGTGCAGGAACATGTTGATCCGCGCGAGATTGTACGTGGTGAGGTTGATCTCTTGGCCGAAGAAGCCCCGTCGGACGTTCCCCTTGCCTAGAACCTTGGCGAACTTCAATAGCAGTGAGCCCGAGCCACAGGCCGGATCGTAGACCTTGTTGACCGATTTCTTGCCCATGACGGTGATGCGCGCAAGGAGTTCGCTCACCTCCTGCGGCGTGTAATACTCGCCACCAGACTTGCCAGCGTTCGCCGCGTACATCTGCATGAGGTACTCGTAGGCATCGCCGAAGAGGTCAATGGCGTTATCCTGGAAGTTCCCGAGGGGCAGATCGCCGATGGCGTCCAACAACTTGACAAGCTTCTCATTGCGCTTGGCGACAGTGTTGCCGAGCTTGGCGCTGTTGACATCAAGGTCGTCGAACAGACCTTTCAGGGCATCCTCGCTGTTGGTGCCAACCGCTGACCCCTCGATGTTCGCGAAAATCTTCCCCAACGTCTCGTTGAGATTTTCGCGAAACTTCTCATCCCTGCTAGCCCGCCTACGAACGTTGACGAACAGCTCGCTCGGCAGGATGTAGAAGCCCTTCTCCTCAACAGTATCCTTGCGGCCAGACTCGGCATCCTGGTCGCTGAGCTGCGCGTAGTCGAAGTCAGCGTCGCCAGCCTCACGCTCCAACTCGTTCAGGTAGGCGGTGAGGTTCTCGGAGATGAATCGGTAGAAGAGCATGCCCAGCACGTAGCTCTTGAAGTCCCAACCGTCGACGCTGCCGCGCAGGTCGGTGGCGATGCGCCAGATCGTCTTGTGAAGCTCGGCGCGCTGCACTTCCTTGGTCACTGGAGCCACTACCACGTCACCACCCTCGTCTCGAGATCGGTGCTACAGGCTTGTGTCAGGCGGCTCATCGTCAGGTGATCTCCTTCACGCCGAGGCCGTGTCATGAGTCCTACTGGCCTCGGCGCTCAATCTAGCGGGGCACGCTGACAGGTTCGCCCCTTTCCGCGCCGAGGTCGTCACAAGTGAGTCGCCGTAGGTAGTGCGGGCGGCCTTACGGACGTCGGCGGGGGCCGGCGGGACGTTCTCCAGGCTCACCGTGAATGCCGTTTCGTCAGACAGGAGGGCCGCGCAGGTGGTGGTGACGCGTTCAGGGATCGGTCAAAGCGCAGTACGTGTCCGCGGTCGTGGGTCTGAGCCAGCTTAACCTCCCCGGTCTTCGTGGAGGCCTTGGTTGTGCCCCGATTGCTTGGCCACGCTGCTCCAAGCCCGGTGGCCCCTAAGCGGCGCGTGCGTCGCCGCTGCGGCTATCACCCATCCATGCGGAGGCCGGCTACCAAACGGAAGCCCGCTGCCGTATGGATGTCAACGACGGCTGAAGCTGCCCCCTGACTGAGTCGAAGAACCTGAGCGTCACGTGGGGGGCTCATCAGCCTCGGTCGATCCACCATCTGCCTGCCGTCCCTGGGATGCCCGTATGAACCGACGGGCAGTGCACCCGCTTCATCGTCTGCGTTGGCTCTGAACGCCTCGATAATGATCATCAACGCACCCTCGCCCCGCTCCGTAGCTATCGATGCCGGCTCTACCGCGCGGTCGAACCTCAGGGGTCCGATCATGCCAACACTTATGCCTTTGGCGCCTTCGGGAGCAAGTCGCCCGGACCGCGATAAAGCAGGCGGACCCCGGTGCCAGTGCGAAGTCGTCGAGCGCGCAACACGCCCTGGCGCTCACGGTTGAGGAGAATGGCGGCTTCTCCAAGCAGGTCGTAGCCGCTGGACCAGATCTCAATCTTGTCTGGTCCAGCGTCAGTCACGCGCAGCCAGGTACCAGGCTCAGGTACCGTCCCGTACCAGGTGACCTCCTGCAAGTCCTCTGTCCTGCGGCTCCATCGAAGCGAGCGCTGTGCCCGCGAGGGGTTCACGAATGCCTCCCAAGCCGACCGTGACTCGGGTGTAGGCCAGTTTTCGCTGAGGGCCTGCGCGGGGTCGAGGTCGTTGATCCATTGGCGCATCTCGGCAGCCGAGTCGAATGTGGCGCCGGTGCTCTTGACTGCCGATATGGCCGCGAGGCGATGGTCAAAGCCAGAGCGTATAAGGATCGAGGCTGCCCGATTGAACGTTCCTGTCTCGATTGCGGTTACTGCCGTCCCCAACAAGGCGTCGGCCTCGATGTTGCCCTGGGCAGTTTCGTAGACCCTGGCAGCTTCCATTCCCCAGACCAGCCGATAGATGACGTCGGCCTCGATGAACTGGGCCATCGCGACGCGGTCGCCAGCAAGGTCGCCGAGGGGCAGTCCGTGAACCCAGTGCCTCAATACCTCGTGCCAATCGCCGAGCACTGTCTCAGGAGCGAAGACTTCCATCGCGAACAAAGTGTCGGCGATCGTCACGAGCAAGTCGGCAGCCGTCTCATGGTCCGCGTCGGCGATGGCGGCTTCGGCTTGGCCCGCCATGGCGATGATGCTTCCAGATACTTGGGCGAGCTCGGACCCGGCGTTGGCACCTAGCCCAGCCAAGAACCAGCCGCGGCGTTGGGAGGGCGTGGACGTTTGCCACAAGTGGTTGGTCCGGCTGTACACCAATCCGCGTACGGCAGCGGCTAACGTGTCGTCGTAGCGGCGAAGTTGCCGTTCCCACAGCGAATCGCGCAAGGCATCAGCGACGATCTGCGTCGCGGCGTCGGCGACGTTGTCCAAGCCGCTGTCTCCGACGACGCTCAGGATGCCGATGTCGAGCAACGCGAGGTTCGACTGCCAACTCTGGGCAGCGGCGGCCCGTCCCTCATCAGTCTCCTGGGACAGGATAGGCAGGGACCAGTCGGGCCCGCCGGTGAGGTATTCGAGAAGGGGCTCCACCGAAGTGAGCCTCTGCGATGCGTACATCCTTTTCAGGAGTTCAACGCCGATTTCGATGAGTCCGGATCGCAGGGCCTTGCCGCCATCTCCCTGCGTGAGTGCGAGCCACTCCCGCCGATGTCTTTGAGATGGCTCGAAGATCGGATAGAGAACAAGCCCTTCAGTGTCAACGAACGCGCGACCCGCACGCCCGATCACATTCGCGAACTCGGAGCCTTTGAGCACGTCCCTGCCGCGGCGAAGGCCGTGGAAGAGCACCACCGACGCGGACAGGTTCAGTCCCTGGGCGAGAGTCGGTGAGGCAATAGTGACCTTCAAGCTGCCCTTCTGCAAAAGTCGCTCGATCTCGCGCCGGAAGGGACCGGGGAGCGCTCCGTGGTGGATGGCCACGCCTAACCGAAGACACTCCAATATCGGATGGTCGACACCGAACCACTCAGCACCCACGGCGAGCGCGTCGTGCAGGTCGACATCTGCGGGCAGGACGGAGGAAACAAGGTCTCTGCGGTGGAGATCGATGATCGCGCGGGCGTACGGCTCCACGAAATTCCGCTGGGGGCAAAAGACAAGGACGGTCTGGCTGTCTTCGACCAGACGCCACGCGGTGGCGATGACGTGTTCACGTTGGTCCGCCGGGAATTTCTTCCTGCGCCGGCCGGTCGGCTTCTTCGCCTCGAAGTAACGCGGGATGAACGGTTGGTCGGGCCCGAGAGTGACGGTCAGTCGCGCATGGTCTTTGCGCCACTCGACAAGGCCGAAGCGCTGCTGCGTCGGGCGCCACTCCTCGCGGTGGAGGCCGTCTGGGTTATCATCAGTGATCCATGCGACGAAGTCGTCGAGTTCGCTCCCGGACGGAAACACAGCCGAGAGACACAGGATGCGGCGCGTCGAAGCGTCTGAGCGACGCAGGAGCCGCTGGATCTGGGCTTCGTAGCGGACCTCGCGCTCGGTGGCTCCGATCATGTGCCCCTCGTCCAGGACGACGAGGCCGACGTCATCGAGTACAGACGGGTCGGATCGAAGCGCGAAATCCAGCTTCTCCGGGGTCGCCACGACGATTGCGCTGGAGCGCAGGGTGTCCTCGTCGACGTCGCTCGTCCCCATGCTGCCGTAAAGGGACGAGACGCGGATGCCCAGCGGCGAAAAGGTCCGCGCGAGGACCTGCTCAGTCTGGGCGGACAAGGCTCGCAGCGGGGTGACGTACACCGTGCGTCGTCCCTGTGCAAGACACGCCAAGATCGACAGCTCGGCGATACGGGTTTTGCCAGCGCTGGTCGGCAGCGCGACAACGAGATCCCCTGCGTCCTGGAAGATCCTGCCGACGACGTGGAGTTGGGAGGGCCACAGGTCTATCTCGGAACGTTCTCGCGCCAGGAGCGACTCAACGAAGGTGCGTCGGAGATAGCGCCACCGTTCGGCGTTGTCAGCAGCTTCTGGCGGTGGTTCGTTCGGGATGTTCGTCTCAAGGCTGGTGTCGAACAGGCCTCCGAGCAGATATCGGGTGAGCCGGTAAACCCACCACGGGCCGGGGGCGCTCACGTCCGAGGACGCCCGCTCGCCGAGCCGCAACTCTTCGAGGGCTGCCTCGAGCAGGTCTCGGCTGCCGATCTCGATCGCGAACAAGGCGGCCGAGACGGCCGAGAGATAGTTCTCGCTGAGGAGAAGGACGATGGGGCCGACCTGGTCCGGCGGTGTGTCTTCCTCCGTGCTGCTGCCCACTGCGGTGAGGCTCATCAACAGAGCGTCATCGGAGAGTTGAGGAGAGGAACGCAGCGACTGGGTTCGCTCCTCGATCGAACTCAAGTCGCGCAATACCAGGTCCGCCAGCGTCTGCTCCATCGGCGTCAACCGCCCCGACTGTCGGCTCGCTTGGATCAGCGAGAACGCCCGCGCGGCGTAGCCGCCGAGATGGCTGGCCGCGCCAGCGACAAGTCCATGAAAGACCAGGTCTGCTTCAGGCGTCGCGTTCCGGGTGGCAGCCTCAAGGGCGTAGGAGCTCTGGATGAACCCCTGCTGTGCGAGGGCGATCTGCTCGGTCGTGTCATCGTCCGCGGCTTCCAACAGCTCAAGGCTTGTGGCCAGCAACGCGTACCCATAGTTGAGCAGGTCCGCATCCAGAAAGGGACTGAACGCGGGTGCGTCCCGAGGAAGAACGCCCTCGCGCCGGATCATGGATTGGGCCTGTCCACGGGCCAGCAGGCGCCCGCGAAAGCCAGCGTCGGTGGCTGTCGCAAGATTTTCTGCCAGATCCCGCGCCTCACGAGCCACCGACGGTCACCCCTTCGTAGGCGTTCTCAATGAACTCTTTGTGGCCTTGAACCCGAAGCGTGATCGTCAGCTGTGGCACAGCGCCCGAGTACGCCTGGAGATCTGCTGTCACGTGTCTACTCGGGTCGCTGCTCGTGAAGAGGAACATCAGGTGACCAACGCAGTCGGGGCGGACACCTTCCAAGAGCTGCATGTCAAGCACGGCCTCGCCGACGTCACTGTCGACCGTGGATAGGAGCCGTTCGGCGAACTGGGTGAGTGAGTGCGGCGAGGGCAACTCATCGTTGCGTGCTAGACCTTCGCGAGCCTCCGCGACCGTACCCTTGCGCAGCGTGACACGGCTTTTCGCCTCTGCCTTGGTGATGTGAGGCTTGCCATCGGCGTCGAGCCTTGCCCCGAGTACGTCATCCCCCCTCATCGCCCACTCTTGATGGTCACGCTGAATGAGTCTGCTCGGTCCAACCACATACCCGCGCTCTTCGTGTAGGTACGCCGTCGCAAGGATCTCGCCCATGTCCCCGGAACGAGCGCTTGCCGTGGTGGGAAACTTGTTGCGGAGGAACTTAGCCACCGCATCCTTCCCAAGTCGCTCCGCGATCAGCGCAAGGGACTCGGATTCGGCGTACGCGTTCGGGAGAATCGCAGACAGGGCATTAACCCCCGCGGCATCGTCGTAGGACTCGATCATGCCGGCATGGTGGTCGCCAACGGGCACCAATTTCTTGAGGGTGCACCAGCTCCTGAAGTCAGTCATGCCCTCCGCCCACTCCCCCGGGCCCTAGTGTTCGCTGATCGAACTGTACCTAGGAGTGGGTGTGTCTGGAGTTTCGTGGCGCCGGCCGGTGTCGGCGTGAACGCAGGATTCGTCGCACGGTCGCCTCACTGACCTGCACGCCGAGGCTGACCAATTCGCCGTGGACCCGCCGATACCCCCACCTCGTGTTTCGCGTGCCAGGCGTAGAACCAGTTCCCGGACCTCCTTGCTCACCGCAGGACGGCCAACGCGGTGTGGGTTGTCAATCCCCTCAAAGCGTAGAGACGGTCCTATGCCACAGCAGCCCTCAGCGGGGCCGTTGACGCTTGCCTCTTCTCGATCATCTGACGCTCGAATGTGACAGGCGGAAGCCCGTCGTTGGCGCTGTGTCTCCGCTTGGCGTTGTAGAAATCGGTAATCCAGGTCGCGATCTTCAGGCGAGCCTCGGCCCGTGTCCGGAAGCGCTGCCGATGCACGTACTCGACTTTGAGCGTGCTGTTGAACGCCTCGGAGGCGGCATTGTCGAGCGCGCACCCCACCCGGCCCATCGACTGCACGACCCCGTGCTTGCGGCATTCGGCCTGGTAGCGGGCGGCGGTGTACTCCTCGGATTCAATCAGTCGTCGCAACACTGCTGCTCAGCAGCAAGTTTAGATGCTCACTGAAGGCTTCTGCCGGTGTCTTCCATCCGAGGGTCTTTCGGGGCCTGGTGTTGAGCGCGAACGCAACAGCCGCCAACTCCTCGGCATCCCAGCGTGACAGGTCGGTGCCCTTGGGAAAGTACTGCCGTAGCAGGCCGTTGGTGTTCTCGTTGGTGCCACGCTGCCAAGGGCTATGAGGGTCGGCGAAATAGACCAGCAAGCCGGTGTCGATACGCAGTTGGGCATGCTGCGCCAGCTCCGTTCCCCGATCCCAGGTCAGCGAGCGACGTAGCTGCTCGGGCAACCCGGTGATCTCTTTGGTGATCGCGTCCCGCACGGCTTCGGCGCCACGGCCGGCCAGCGCCGGGCCGTTCTTCACCCGTTCCTGCGTGCCGAAGCCCTCCATCCGGGGCAGGTGCAACAGCAGGGTGAACCGCGTCGTGCGCTCCACCAACGTGCCGATCGCCGACCTGCCGGTGCCGATGATGAGATCACCCTCCCAGTGGCCCGGAACCGCGCGGTCCTCGGCCTCGGCGGGCCGCTGGCTGATCAGCACCTCAGAGGTCACGTGGCCGCCGGCCTTCTTCTGAGCGCGGGCCCGCGGCACCCGCAGCGCACGCCCGGTGCGCAGGCACGCGACCAACTCCCGCTTGAGCGCGCCACGCCCCTGGATGAACAGGGCCCGGTAGATCGCCTCGTGTGAGATCCGCATGGTGTCGTCCTCGGGGAAATCGACCTTCAGCCGGTGGGAGATCTGTTCCGGGCTCCACGATGTCGTCCAGCGGCGGTCCTGACGGTGGGGTTTGTTCCGTCCCTTCCAGGGCGCTGTCTGCGGCCCCGCCACCGGCGTGCCGTCCGGGTGACGGACCTGTCCGGCCAGCCGCTGCTGCACATACTCGCGCAGCTGCTGGTTAGCCGCTAGTTTGGCGGTCTTCGGTCGGCGAGCTCGGCGTTCGGCGTGCCATTGCGCGACCGTCGCTCGATAGTCCACGTCATACGTCCGCGTCGAGGCGTTGCGCCGGATCTCGCGGGAGATCGTCGACGGCGAGCGCCCCAGGCGCCGGGCGATCTCGCGCACGCCGAGCTTCTGGGCACGGCATAAGGCGATCTCTTCCCGCTCTGCGAACGACAGGTAACGGCCCGACACCGTCGGGGCAAGGCATGGTCCCACCCCGCCAGCCTGGCGAAACCAGCGTGTCCCAACCGCTGGTGACACGCCGATCTCCGCCGCGGCGTCCTCCGAGCTCGCCCCTCGAGCGATCGCTTGCCAGAACCGGACGCGGTCCTGTCGCCAGGCGACAGTCGGCCGTCCCGGCGAGGGGATCTGACCGCGATACAACCGGACGGCCTGCTGTTTCTTGCCCATGCCCATGCACCAACACCTCCAACGACGAGGTGTTGCGAGCACCGCTTGAATCCACCCAGTACACCTCGGCCGAGTTCGCCAAGGTCTGCGCCGAGTTCGGCGTGTGCCAGTCGATGGGTGCCGTCGGGTCCAGCGCCGACAACGCCGCCGCCGAGGCGTTCAACGCCACCCTCAAACGCGAGACCCTCCAGGGCGCCAAGCGCTGGGCCTCACCGCGTGAGGCCCGCCTGGCCGTGTTCAAGTGGATCAACCGCTACAACACCCGCAGGAGACACTCCACCCTCGGCCACCTCAGCCCGATCGACTACGAGCAGCAGGCCATCGATAGGGTGCTGCTCGCCGCATAACCACCCGTGTCCACACTTCGGGGCGAGCCCCCAAGGCCAGGTAGTTAAGGTTTCTGAGCTGCTGGCAAGAGTGCCGGGGGGATCGGCCCGGCGGTGTAGACGCCTGGCCCGATTTTGCGGATGAGTTGGCCGGCGGCCCAGCGCGAGAGTTGCCGATACATGGTGTTCAGGGTGACCTCGCCGAGGTGTTGGGCGATGTCACGGGCCTTCCAGGGGCGGTTGGGATCTTGGTGAAGGAGGGCCAGGACCTGTTGTTGTCTGCGGCGGTCGGTGGGGGTCATGGGTCGCTCGTCCCGGGACGCGGCGGGCAGCGTGGGCGGGGGTGGCAGGAGAGTGATGTCGAGGTCAGTGATGGTGCGGCTGTGGTCGGGCCGGCCGTCGTCGAGCCGTTCGTTGTAGCGGGAGGTGGGTGATTTGACCTTGCGGGTGCTGACGCGCGGGCGGCGGGATGGCAGCAGCGCCGCTAGGACACGGCGTCCGATGGTTGCGACCAAGCCGGTGGCCATGCCGGGGTTGTCGCCCGGCTGAATGACCAGGTCGCGGGCGGTATGCAGGGCGATGGAGAAGCTGCAGCGGTCGGGATCGGTGCCGGGTCGGGACTCGGCGGCGTCGACCATCACGGTGCGCAGCAGCTGATAGAGCGTGAGCACCGACCACATCTCCTGCTCCAGTCCGGCCGGGTCGCCCGAGCGCAGGATTCGTCCTTGCATGATGGTGTGGCGGAGGGCGTAGTAGGCGGACTCGTGTTCCCAGCGCTGGTGGTAGAGCCTGACCAGGGTGGCGGCGGGGTAGCGGCGGGCATCGGTCAAGGTGGTGACCAGGCGGTAGATGCCGGTGAAGGTGGTGCCGTCGGCGCAGGTCACCGTGATGCGGGCCTCGATAACGCGGATCTGCAAGCTACCGATCATCGACAGATAGGAGCCGTCGGTGAGGGTGGCCAGTATAGGGGTGCGCCGGTTGCTGCGCAGCCGGCCGAGCACCTGGGCGCCGGTGGCGCTGACCTGGGCGAGGAAAGCGTTGCCGTCGAAGCCCTTGTCCCATAACACCAGCATGTCCGGCGTCAGCAGGTGCAGCAGGCGCCGGGCATAGCCGCTCTCGCCCTCGCTGGTGGGACCGAAGACCGCGCCGATCAGGGCCCGCGTTCCGGTCTCCACCAGCGTCATCAGCTCCAGCAGCGGGTAACCGCCGTGACCGGGGCTGCCCAGCCAGGCCCGGTTACGGATGGTGTCGGGCGCCTTGAGCGAGCTGCAGCCGTCGAAGGAGACGATGCGGTAGGCCCCGAACCGTACTCCGGGCGTCGTGGGCTGGGCCAGCGGTCCGCTCAGCACCTCGAACAGGCGCCGCATCGGCGCGCAGCCGACCCTGCGGCGCAGGTCACGCAGCGCTTTGGCGGTGGGCGTCACGACCGGCAGGGCAGCCAGCGAGGCCGTCAGCTTCTGCCAGACCAGCAGGTAGCCGACCTCGGGAAACAGACACATCGCCAGCAGGAAGTAGACCCCGACACGCGAGGGCAGAGCGCGCAGACGACGCTGCACGCCGCGAGCCTCCTCCAGCACAGCATCGACGAGCTCGACCGGCACGAGCGCGGTCAGCTCACCCAAATGCCCGGGAGCGAACAATCTCCCGGCTGCCGAGCGGGACGAAGAGCCCGTCTCGACAGCGCGGGGAACAGCAGAGCTGGCATACTCGGCAAGCAACGGAGATCCAGTTCTTCGACGGCTGGTTGTGGAAGATCACCGTTCTACTGGATCTCCGTTCCCACGTCCTGAGAACTCGCGTGCTTGACAGCACCACGACGACCTTAACTACCTGGCCTTGGGC
>NZ_FOBF01000040.1:5863-25702 GCF_900109355.1 Nonomuraea pusilla | reverse complement strand
CCCCGTTCCATTTTGGGTCCAGAGCGTCGAACCCCTTCTCGTTGAAGGCGTGGATGACATCGCGCACGTAGTCGTCGCTGACCTGCATCAACGAGGTGATGTCCGGGACGCTTTGGCCCTGGCCGGACATCATCACCACGATCGCCCGCCGCAGCTTGACCGGATCCTTCGCGCTCCGTGTGATCCGCTGCAGCTTGCGGCCTTCCTCCATCGTTAATGGCCGGACGAACACTTCCGGTCGGCGAGCCACGACCACCTCCCAATGTCGAAGAGGCAGCCAGCCTGACGGGTTCACCGCCGGAGATCAATTACCCGTCCGAGATTCGGTGACGGGCCACTAGATCGGGGCCTGGAAGAGTTCCTCTATCTGCGCCGGGGTGGGCTCGCGGTCGAGGTGGCACCACACGCAGCGGTATCCACCTCCGGGCATCCGGTAGCTTCCCCACCGCCCACGCGACAGGTTGTCCACGATCGCCAGCCCGCGCCCGTGCTCGGAGTGCAGGTTCGGCTCTTGCATCGGGATGCGGGCAGGTGCGGAGCAGCGTGAGCCGGGATCGGTCACCGCCAGCCGGAGGACGGCCTCGTCTTGAGACAACTTGAGTGTGATCGAGCCACAGTTGTCATCGGTGTCGGTGGTGTCGGCGTATTTCACGGCGTTGGTGACCAGTTCTGAGGTCGCCAGCGTCACGATCTCGTGAGCTGCATGTGCGGTTCCCAGCCATGCTGTCACCGTCTGACGGGCCAGGTATGGCGCTTGATCGTTGCAGGCTAGCTGGGTGACACCGAGTTCTTCGAAGTGGGCGATGGGAGCCATGGGATAGATCACTGGACTCGCCTCGCTACGTCCCGACCTCCATTGGCGCCATCTGCGTCCATATGAGGTGAAGACAAACGCTGCGGTGATCGTCGGCTTCCAAGCATCTCCGGGAAGCAGGCCCGGCTGTTGACATTGAGTCGGCACGGTTGCACAGGGGGTCCCAGGCCAGTTTCCGTCAGCCGCATCCTGTCCGGTTTCTGGATTGTTTCACGAGCCTTGCCAGCCTCGGTGACCTGCTCCAAGACTCTCGGGTTGGTGCTGGCGTGGATCTCCTCGGTCTGGATGACGGCGTGCCGCGTCCGACGCAAGCTCAGGCCGATACGCACCGAATCACCATACGAATGTGAATTCACGCGAAACGCCTCCTTGTCGCTTTTGTTCTCTTTGTGGCCGGGAGTGCCACGCCATTTACGAGATCGCTTGCGGGATGAAGAGTTGTGCACCTCTTGACTCCCTGTGTTCTCTCCATAGCTTGGTGTCTTGGCGGTAAGTTGTGGCGCAGTCTTCGCCGCCATTCATCCGACAGGTTGTCGCATTCTTGAGTGTGGGATGCGTGGCCGATGTGGACCAATCATGCGGAGGTAGAACATGCCCGCGGCACGCCAACTCGATCCGAACGAAAGCAGGACAGCGGCATTCGGCGCTGAGCTGCGGCGCATGCGCGAGGAGGCGCGGCTCACCCAGGCCGAACTCGGACGCCGCGCCGGGTACTCATCCAGCCAGATCGGCGCGGTCGAGGTCGGCAAACGCCCACCCACCGAACAATTCCTCACCGAGGTCGAGAAGGCACTCGGACCTGGCTTGCGTGACCTATGGTCCTCGCTGTCGCGCCACCGGGACACTGCCCCCACCTGGTTCGCCCCCTGGCTCCAGGAAGAGGAACAAGCCCAGTCCCTGCGCACCTGGCAGCCGCTGGTGGTTCCCGGGCTGCTGCAGACGGCCGACTACGCCCGAGCCCTACTGGAAAGCGAGAACGGTTACGACACGGAACGTATCGACGCGCTCGTAGCCGCCCGTCTGGCCAGACAGAAGGTCCTTACGCGCACCCATCCGCCGCGCTACCTGGTGGTGCTGGACGAAGGGGTACTCAGCCGGCCCATCGGCGGGCCCGGAGTTATGCGCGAGCAGTTGGAGCGTCTGCTGGAGGCTACGCGCGTCCCACACATCACCGTGCAGATCTGCCCGCTGGGCGCCAACCCCGGCTTGAGCGGAGGTATCGTCATCGCGAAAGCTCCCAATGGCACCCGTCGCACGGTGTATCTGGAGACCGCCGCGGAACCGCTCGTCACGAGCCATGCCGAGGTGGTTGAGATGGTTACCATGAAATTGGACGCCATCCGGGCGGATGCTCTCCCCCAGAGGGCGTCGGTCGAGTTCATCAGGAAGATGGTGGAGAAATGGACCTGACGGCCGAGCTGGAGACGGCGGCCTGGCGCAAGGCGACACGCTCGACCGGTAACGGCGGAGACTGCCTCGAAGTCGCACCATTGTCTGGCGGTCGTGTCGGCATCCGCGACACCGAAGCGCCTGACCAGGCCGCCTTGGTTGTTCGACCCGAAGTATGGGCCGCGTTCATCGACGGTGCCAAGAAGGGCGAGTTCGACTTCTGATCCCCTGCCCACGACAGAAGTGAGGGGGCCTGGGATGTTCCCGGGCCCCCTCGTGCTGCACCAGTCCCGGTTGAGTTCGAGCACGATTATCGGCGCATCGGCCTGCGCTTGCGCCTACATGGCCTCGCTGTAGTCCAGGGGAATGTCCAACGGATTTGCCTGACCTGCACTTATGCGGGCCTGTTCCGTTTGTTGATCACTTCCGATACCGTTCGTACGGTCCTGACCGGTGGCGGTGTGGGGGCGGTTCGACGTCGACCCGGATGTTCTCCGAAGACCAGCTGGAGCGGTTGCGGTCGTACCCTGATATCGGCCGGGACGATCTGATCCGGTACTTCACCCTGACCCCCGCCGACGTCGCCTTCATTGACCCCGGCCGTGGCCCGACTGACCGATTAGGCCTTGCCGTCCAGCTCGCCACGTTGCCCTGCTTGGGGTTCGTGCCGGATGAGGTGGGCTCGGCTCCGCCGGTGGCCGTGGCCCGGTTGGCCGAGCGCGGGGGTAGATCCGGCCGTTCTCGCCGAGTACGGTCAGCGCGAGCAGACACGCTGCGATCATCTGCGGTTGGTGGCCGACTATCTGGGCTGGAAGAGCGCTCCGGCCGGGAGCACGGCGATGAAGGAACTGGAGCAGTTCCTGCAGGACCGGGCCATGGAACACGACTCGCTCGGCCACCGAATATCTGATGGCAGCCAAGACGATCCGGGCGGGCGTGACGATGCTGGCCAAGATGGGGGGCACCGCCCGGACCAGCACCACCGCGCTTACCTAGGAGAAGGTGGCGCACCTGCTGTGTGTTCCTCAATGGGGTGGGTCAGCCGGGGGCGGCGGAGGCGACCTTGATGGTCAGGTCGGCCACCCGCCTGGCGGTGTGGGTGATGTCGTACCGGCGGGAGTTGACCAGCCCGGCGCGAATCAGGGCCTTGCGCCAGTGCACGTCGCGGGCCAGCTGATCGAGCGCGGACGCCAGGCTCGCCGGGTCACCTGCCGTGTACGGGATACCGGCTTGGCCCAGGGTCTCCGCCATCCCCGCAACCTTGGAGTAGACGACGGGGAGGCCGTGGGCCTGCGCCTCGACGGCCACCAGGCCGAACGCCTCCGAGCCGGAGGTCGTGAAAACAAAGGCATCAAACTCGGGTAGGCGCTGCCACAGTTCCTGGCGGGGCAGGAACGGCGCAAACGCCACCCGGTCCTGGATGCCGAGGGAGCAGGCCCGCTCGCGAAGCGCGTCCTCCTCGGTGCCCATGCCGATGATGGTCAGCCGGTGCGGCTGACCGGACACCGCGATGGCCTCGATGGCGGTGATCGTGGACTTATTGGCATCCAGACGACCGGCGTGCACCACCGATAGCGGCCCGGTTCCGATAGGCGGTTGATCGCTTACCCGGGTACCGCACAACGGAATACCCCACGGGATGACGGTGAGCCGATCGGTGAATCGGCGTCCGGTGAGACGGTCGATTCGGTCGGCAAGGGCGGAGGTCGGGGCGACGATCGCGGCGCTTGCGGCAGCAACTTCACGCAGAAGCTCGCACTCCCATGCGCTGCGCTCGGCCGCCATCACGTCGGGGCCGCGGGCGATGGCGATGATCGGGACGTTGCCGGCGGCTCGGGTGAAGGCCAGGCTGAGAGCGAACCCAAGGTGCTGGGCGTGAATGGCATTCGGCTGAGTCTTCTTGATGAGCGCACCGACCTCGCGGGTCAACTCATCAACGTAGGGGTCGAAGTCCGGGCCGTGGGGGCGTTTCGTCGTGGAGAGGGTGACCAGCTGATCAAACGCAGCCTTCCACGCCTGATCGACCGGCGCCCTACCCAGGAAGATCGTGCGGATTTCAGGCATCTCGCCGTAGAGATCGTGGACGAGGATCGTGCTCCCGGACGAAGGCGCGGCGGTGCGGTTTATGCCAGTCAGGATGGTCAGGAGCTTGGCGGTCATGCAGAAACTCCATCCATGTATAGCTGTTGGAGGAATCAGACATCGGGCGCATGGGGCTGACTCGGCTCGTAGATCATTCAGTGGCGTTCTGCATCTCGCGCTGGCGGGGAGGCGCCCACCATGACGCTAGGTGCGGCGTGAAGGCAGCCTGGATCTCCTCGACCGGATGTAGATAGCCCTTTTCGTCCCGTTCTGCCGTCCACGCTCTGACTGACGCCCGGGGGTAGACGGGGTGAATTCCGATCTCCCCCTTGGGGAGAATTCCATTGAAGGGGGTAGGTATCCCCTCCTTGTTCCAGTAGTCCCACGCCTCAAGAGCCTTTGCCTTCTCGAAGCAGTGGTACAGCTGCCGATACCGGGACATGTACCGGATCTCGCGGAAGATCATCTGACCGAGGAGCCCGGGCGCGGCTTCCTGGATCGCACTGAGGTCGGCGCCCTGGAAGGTAACCGACGCCGCGTCCTGGGACGGGTGCAAGGCAGTCCGGGCGAACAGGTGGGACAGCCGTCGCCGTACGTACTCGGCGGCGGCCGGGCTGAGATCCGGCTCTATGCCTTCGATGAGCTGGACGAGCCGGTCATGGCGCGGTCTGAAGCGGGCCAGGTCGAACAACTGGTCCATGCCGTCCACCGCGGCGAAGGCGAGTCGCTTGTAGAGCCAATTGTTCAGCTCTCCCGCCTGGGCATAGGTCTTGGTCTCCGGAGTAACGGAGTGGAGCATCAGGTACTCGGACAGAACCTCGAAGTACAGGTAGCCGAGGAACGGCACGTGGGCCACGGCGGCGGACAGTTGGTCGATGAACTCGGGTGTCGGAGTGGCATGGCCGGCGGCGTTGCGCAGGGCGACGTCGAGGAACGGGGCGGCGGCCCGCAGCCCGGCCAGCACGGTGCGGTCGAGCTGGTCGTTCTCAGCCGGGGCGAGAAAGCTCTGATAGCGCAGGTAGATACGCAGGTGGATGGCGCCGAGATGCAGGTAGTCGACGCCCTTGGGCCGGATGGGGCCGTCCGGGACGACCTCGAACACCAGGGGCTTGGTGGAGGGCTTGGTCTGCATCAGGTAGGCGCCGAGGTTGTGAGGGCGCAGTCCCTCGCGTTGACTGGTGAGGGGCGAGCAGTACAGGGCTCCGACCAGGCAGCCGGTGGAGACGTGCAACTGCCGGCTGGTGCGGATGGCGTTGATGTCCCTGGTGGTGTGCAGCAGGTACATCCGTTGCCCGCTGAGGAGCGCTTCGGTCATGGCGTTGTTCCGTATCAGCCAGCCGTTGGGAGTTGAGCGTTCCAGGTAGTGGCGCCAGTCGCTCTCACTTTCGGCCAGCGAGGCAGGAGTCCGACGCTGCACGGGCATGGTGTAGTCCGTGTGCGCGTGTTCCCATTCGTCGCGCATGAGAACTCCCGAGATGGACGGTCGGAAGCTGGGCAGGGGGAGACTTTCGAGAAGTTAAAGAACCTCGACGTTCGGTCCGGACAGGCGGTTTCGGCAGTCGAGAACATAGGGCGCGTTCTTCTCGATCATCGCGAGGTCGAATCGTGCGTGATCCATGAGGAGCATTACGGCGTCAGAAGCCGCGATCTCCTCCGCGCTCGCTTCTACCAAGGGCACGTTCAGCCTGGTGTCGTCGCCTTCCGGAACGTTGGGGTCGGCGCCGCGGACCTCTGCGCCGAGGCTGATCAGAAGCTCGGCGACACGTGCCGAGGGCGACTCACGGAGGTCGGTGGCATTGATCTTGTAGGTCAGGCCGAGCAGCAGGATCCGGGAGCCGTTGACGGGGATGTTGCGCTTGTCGAGTGCTTCCACGAGACGACAGACGACGTAGTCGGGCATGTGGCGGTTCACGTCGTTGGCGAGTTCCACGAACCGGAAAGGGACGCCGAGCTCCTGCTGGACCTTCCAGGACAGGAACAACGGGTCAACGGGAAGGCAGTGCCCGCCGACTCCTGGCCCCGGGGTGAACCGCGTGAAGCCGAAGGGCTTGGTTGCGGCGGCGTCGATCGCCTCCCAGATGTTCACGCCGAGAGAACGGGCGAGCATTGCCAGCTCGTTGATCATAGAGATGTTTACCAGCCGGAACGTGTTCTCCAGCAGCTTGGCCATCTCGGCGACCTCGGGACTGGAGACCGGCACCGTGATGTCGAACACGGTGTCGTAGAAACCCTTGATGGCGTCGAGGGACTTCGCGTCGATCCCGGACACCAGCTTGGGCGTCTCCTCGAACGAGAACCGCTTGCTGCCGGGGGTGATCCGCTCGGGGCTGAACCCGGCCAGGAAGTCCCCAGCCCACAGGCCCGATGCCTCCTCCAGGATCGGCACCAGCAGCTCCCGCGTGGTACCCGGGTAGCTGGTGGACTCCAGGACCACGGCCGCGCCGGGGCGAAGGTGTCCGCCCAGCGTCCGGGCGCAGGACTCGATGTAGGTCAGGTCGGGCACGCCGTCCCGCAGCGGGGTCGGCACGGTGATCACCGCGATGTCGAAGCCGGCCAGCGCGGCAACGTCGGCGGTCGCGGAGTAGGCCCCGGAGTTCCGCACCGCGCGGAGCCGCGAGGAGGTCACATCCTCCACGTACGACTCACCGGCGATGAGCTGCTTGATACGGTGCAGGTCCACGTCGTAGCCGATCACGCGATGCCCCACCTCTGCGGCGCGTACGGCCAGCGGAAGCCCTACGTAGCCCTGACCAGCAACGATTATCTGCATGTCAGCTCCTACTCGGTTGCGGTGCTTGAATGGACCGTCGTTCCTGGTCTGGCCAAGGAGATGTGCTGTGCCTCTGGTGTCGGTCGTGATGCCCGTGTACAACTCGGCGGCCACTCTCGGCGCGGCAGTCCGATCGGTGCTTACGCAGACGCACAGCGACGTGGAGCTGCTGGTCACGGACGACCAGTCCTCTGACGGCTCGATGGATCTGCTGCGCGAGTTCGCAGCCCAGGACGAGCGCGTTCTGCCGCAGCTGGCGCCCGAGCGGGGAGGCGCGGCACGGGCCCGCAACCTCGCGATCGAGCGGGCCCGCGGGGACTACGTGGCTTTCCTCGACTCCGACGACATGTGGCTTCCGACGAAGCTGGAGAAGCAGCTCGCCTTCGCCGCCGAGGGCGATGCGCCGCTGACGTTCACCAGCTACTTCAAGATGGACGCCGACTACGCCGGCGAGAGCACCGACTGGGTCCCGAACGGACGGGTGGTCCGTGCGCGGGAGCACGTGGACTACCCCGCGATGCTGCGCCGGGACTACATCGGCGCGTTGACGGCCATGTACGACCGCAACGTCCTGGGCACGAGGCTGATGCCGGAGATGCGCAAGCGTCAGGACTACGCGCTGTGGCTGTCGATCATGCGGGACGGTGCTGTCGCCCGGGGTCTGGCTGAGCCGCTTGCGGTGTATCGGGCCCACCAGGCGGGATCGCTCTCCTCCAACAAGCTGTCGCTCGTGCAGTACAACTGGGCCGTGTACCGCGAGCACGAGCATCTGTCGGTCCTGCGGGCCACGCAGGCGCTGGCTGGCGCCGTGTGGCAGTCGCTGCGCAACTCCCGCATCTAGGTCCGCCCCCGGGCCCGACACGCCCGCGCGACCGTTTCCGGGGATGCCCAACCGGGCCCCGCCCCGCGGGCGTGCCGCGTGCTCGGGGGCTGGGCCCGGGAGCGGGACTCGACGGGTCACCAGAGTGCCTTCGGCCGGCTACGCGGCCGAGCCGACTCCGGCCGGCGCGCGCAGGAACATCTGGAGGAGCAGTCGTCGGTCGGCGACCGGGACGCTCTCCTGACCGCTGTGGAGCGCCTCCCGACCGTGCAGGAAGCGGCGCTGGTTCACGATGAGGTAGTCCCCGGACTGGAGCATGAAGGAGACCTGCCCCCGGACGAGCTCCTCGGCGAGCTCCTTGGCGGCGTCGGCGTGCGCCTGGCCGAGCTCGGACCTCTCCAGCATCTTGGCGGTGAACCGGACGAACCCCTCGCCCGAGTCGGAGCCGTCCAGGATCGGAAACGGCTTGTACTCCTCGCCAACGCCGTGCAGGTCGAAGAAGGTCCCGTAGTGGTAGGCCGACTCGGCCAGCAGGGCGCGGCTGTTCTCCGACAGCCGCGCCACCGCCGCGTGGGGGTCGGAAAGGATGCTGGGGCCGCCGCCGAGCGGGTCGGGGCGGACGCACAGGAGCGTGGTGTAGTCCGGGGGCCGGGTCGCGTTCACCAGGTCCATGTGGAACGCGTTGTACCCGATGCCGCTGGACTTGCCGGGGTCCTTTTCGATCTTGACCCCGATGTCCTTCCAGAGGGGCCACCGTGGGAAGGGTGAGAAGGGGACGGCCGCCTCGGCCGCGAAGGCCGTCGCCAGCCGCAGGAACCGGTCGTCGTCGGTCCCCAGCGCCTTGGCGAGGTTTCCTAGGCGCAGCACGGCGTATCCGCCGCCCTTTCCGGTCAGCGCGTGGCGCAGCGTCGCCGCGGTCTCCTTGACCAGCGGCACGGACTCCATCAGCGCCTGGTACCGCTTGAGCGTGGCATCCGTTAGGAAGGAACCAGCCATGTCCCAAGCGGGGAGCGCACCTCCGATCTCGATCAGAGCGGCTTCGAGCTCCTTCGACAAGTTGATGAAGGCCGGCGGCCTGGAGTCGGGCTGAATCAGAATCATGCTTCACTCCTTGGGTTGACGGGACAGTGCGTGGTGCTGGTGCACTTCCCCTTCCTTCAGTTGGGTCGGATGGTGTCGGTGGTGCTGTGGGCCGCCCTCGCCGACCTCAACCGCCAGGAGGTGACCGGGCGAGCGGCGCCGGGCCGGCAGCGGGGGCCACGCTGGTTGTGTGGCCGCTGACGTGGGTCGTGGCGGCCGATCACTCGTTGCGCGGCTCGGCGCGCGAGGGCGAACGCTCGGAGGCACCAACGGCGGAGGGCTGCATCGTCAGGGAGGTCAGGACTCCACGGGTCGGCATAGACGAGGATCATGAGGTCCATCCGGGTTCCTCTCACATCGCGTATGTGCGCGGCTGGGGGCTCAGGTGGGTGCCGCGGAAGGAGTGAAGGATCGGCGTCTGGCGGTGGAGCGCGGAGAGGAAAGAGAGGTAGTCCGGTCGCCGCACGACCTCCACGAGGCCAGCCTCCTTCATGGGCTGGGTGATCTCCACGCACAGCGTTGCCTGCCAGCACTCCTGGCCGAATTCATCCTTGCCGCGAACGATCTCGTAGGCCGGGTTGGTTCGGCGAAGATCGGAAAGCCGCAAGTGGGCGACGGTTGTCGGGTTCATGGTGATCACCGTGTTGGGCTGTAGTAGTGAGGATCGGTGGGCAGCGCCGTGGGGCGGCGGCGGTGGATGCGTCGTCCCGCGGCCATGCGTCGCCCCGGCCGGATCTCCCGGGGCGAGGGGTGCTGCGGGCCGGGGTAGGCGGGTTCGCGGCCCGCAGCCGAGGAAGGCTCGGCTGATGGCTGTGGGGAAGACGGAGCGGCTGCGCCCCGAGTCCGCCTTCCCCACGGTCTCCCGGCCGCCCCAGGTAGGCAGCTAACGAACCAGGGGCGCCGCGTGGCGGCGGCCGGGAGAAATGGACCTCGCTATCCACGGCAGCGTCGATCTCTGACGTGGACGGCGAGGGGACGGACGGCGCGGGCATCCTGAGTGTGATCGTTGATTGGCTTGCCCGCGCCGCAGTACGCGATCCGGTGAGCGTGGGATCCGCCTGCCCGGGCGCGCCGGGACATGACCTAGCTGTCCGCCCACAGCGGGCGGCCGCCTGCCTGGCCATGTCTCGCTCGCTCACCCGAACACCTCTTGGAGGATGCCGGGGGGTATGTGGATGACCGTGGGCGGGTGCGCCGGGATGGCTTCGGCCATGGCGAACAGCAACTCCTGGTCGACGTCGAGGACGGCACGCCACAGCTCGCGGAGAGTGGCGCCCTCGACCGGGGTGTGAACGTCCATGTCGTACGCCGGGAAGGCCCGGAACTTGCGGCCCCAGGGCTCCCACATCACCTGCCAGCGGCAGTCCCATGACTCCTGCAACTGCGTGGCCAGGAGGCGGGCTTTCTCGTCGCTCAGCCTGCCGCTGGCGTCGTCGGTCATCCTGATGCGTTCTCTGCGGGCTTTTGCGCTCACGGGCGGATCTCCCGCCATGCCAGCGCTTGAGTGCCGCACTTGAGAAGCGGTGGTCTCGGTGGTGAGGTGGCTCTACAGTCGTCCATTGGGTCGCACCTCCGATGTGCGATCAAGGAAACCCGTCGGCGTGATGGCATTCAGCTGGCGGGTTTCCGCTTTTCGGGAATCGATCTGTGAAGGCTGCCCAGATCGTGCGAATCGGCGACGAGCAGCAACACCGTGCCTAGCCAGGTAATCGCTTGGCGTGGGAGAGTCCAACAGCGGAAATGAGGCAGAAATGAGGCACCAATGTTGCATAGGCGCTTCTGACCTGCGGGGTTAGCGAGCAAGAGTTATGGTTGGCGCACGGGCTGGTACCTGGAGGTATGTGTCATGGCGGCCAAGCGCCTGCGGTTCGCCCAGCGTCGAAAGGCCGCTGGGTTCACGCAGGAGAGCCTCGCAACGCACCTTGGGGTTGAACGGTCAACTGTCAACAGATGGGAACGAGCGGAGACCGAACCGCAACCATTCTTGCGTCCCAGGCTATGCCGGGCGCTTGGGGTGCCAGAGGTCGAGCTCCAAACCCTGCTTGATGATGTGGCGACCACCGCGAAAAGACCGAGCGAGCATATGACTTATGTGCTCGATAATCCCACTGCGGCCGATTTGGTGACGGTGGCCTATTTGCATGAACGGCTGCGCGAACTGGACAACTCCTACAACCAGTCACCGTCAGCAACTCTCTTAGGCCCGGCTGGCCAGGTCCATGGCCAGGTGAAGTACCTTCGCGAGAAGACGAGCAGCGCCCGTGTACGGCGCGCGCTCTGCGAAGTGGAAGCCGCCTCGGCGACGTTCATGGGGCAACTGATCTGGGATGCGAGCTCCAGGCATGACCATCGGGCCCCACAGTCCTACTTTGACGATGCGGTGAGCGCGGCGCGACATGTCCGAGATCCGTTCGCGGAGGCGTACGCCGTGCTGCGCAAGAGTTACCTCGCCCTATATGGCGCCAATGACCCAGCCGAAGGGGTAGCGCTGGCTCAGCAAGCAGCAGAGGTTGCCGGGCTTGCCAGCCCGTCGCTTACGGGCCTGTCCCTGCTTCATGTCGCTGAGGGGCACGCCATGAAAGGCGAACTCAAGGCATGCGAAGAGGCTCTGAGGAAAGCCGAGACTCAGTTCGACAGGGTCAACGCCGAGGACCTCGCTGCGGAGTACTACACGGTCAACGAGTTCAACCGGCTAGCCGGCTCCTGCTATCTGTTCCTTGGTCTCCCCGGCAAGGCGGAGCCGATCTTGCGTGCCACCATCGCCGAGCTGGAATCGAAGCGCAAGAGCCAGGCCATCGCCCTTGGCAACCTCAGCCTCGCCCTGATTCGCCAGCGCAAGCTCGACGAAGCCGCAGACGCCGTACACCGGACCATCGACACGGTAGAGCTGACACGCGGCGGCGGCGGTCTTAACCTGGCGTTCGCAGCCGGTAGAGAGCTGCGGCAGTGGCGAGGGGAGACCTGGGTTCAGGAAATCCATGACCGCCTCTTCGCCCTGATGTCGACCGCGTAGAGACAGGTGGGGCGTGACCATAGATCAAGCTAAGCAAGCGGTCCGCGACAAGGTATGGCGTCGTCTCGCGAACGCGGGCGTCGTACCGCCAGATGTTTACGGCACGATCCCCGACTTCAACGGCGCAAACGCGACAGCCGAGCGCCTGGCCGAGTTGGAAGGGTGGCGGCACGCGGAGACAGTGAAGGCGAATCCCGATCACGCCCAGCTTCCCGTCCGCGCACAGGCTCTACGAGAGGGCAAGGTCCTCTACATGGCCGTACCGAGGATGGCCAGCCTCCAGCCGTTCTACCTTCTCGACCCTTCCTCGCTTGATGTTCCTCCAGACGAGGCGGCCGGGAAGGAAGGGGCCAGGAGAATTGCGCCTCGGGTAGGTGTAGATCAGATGCGGCCCATCGACCTGGTGGTGTGCGGCAGCGTCGCGGTGAATCGGTCCGGGGCGCGCATTGGCAAAGGCGCTGGCTACTCCGATCTGGAGGTGGCTCTCCTGATCGAGGCTGGTCTTGTAACGCCCGAGACCGTGATCGTGGCGCCCGTCCACCGACTCCAAGTGATCGACGAAGACATTCCCGAGGCCGAACACGATTTCCGGGTCGACTACATCGTCACCCCCGAGGAACTCATCTCGTGCCCGAGGTCCCGTCGGCCGAAGGGCATCATGTGGGACGACCTGCGAGTGGATCAGATTGCTGAGATCCCGGTTCTTGCGGCACGACGCCCCACACCCTGATGGTGAGCCCTGCGCAGTGCCTGCTGGCTACCTGACAATGCAGGGGCTCGGCTTCGCGGACGAGGTCGCAGAGGCAGACATGCGCGACCTCGTCCAGGCGGCCACGACGCGGATGGCCGGCATCGCGCCGTTCGGGCTCGCTGGACCGGCCGCGGATTACCCCGGAGGCGATTCAGCCTTCCACGCTGGTGGTGGCTGCGCCGGCGATGCTCAACGCGGCCAGCCGCCGCGCCGGGCTCTGCCCGGCAGGAGCCGTGTTGATCAGGTGTGGCGAGAACGCCCTGTTCCGGCTCCCCGGCGCGGGCGGAGCGGTAGCAACAGTGAAGGCGCTCGACCTCGATCGCAGGCGGCTTTGCCCGTGCTTGACAGGCCCGTGATAAAGCCGGGCGAGGCTCGGCCCGCCAATCCTTCTGTGCGGCTCTTCGCTTGGGCTGCTCGCAGGTCTGGCTTTACCTGCCAGGAGGAGCGGCACGCCGTTCCGGTCGTCGATGTGCCGGATGCGTGCCGAAGAGCATGTGGCGAGCATGAACTCGGCCGTCTTCGCCTCGCAGGAGACAGTTGAGAACCGAGAAAGCCCAGGTCAGATGGGGTGTGGAGTGGTAGGGCGCCCGGGGCTCGAACCCGGAACCTACGGATTAAAAGTCCGCAGCTCTGCCAATTGAGCTAACGCCCCTTCCCTCAGCAAGGGTACAGAGATTATCGCCGTCCGGGCGACGACTCCGTCACCGGTACGCGGGCAGCCCCGTCAGCGCCTCGCCGAGCACCAGTGTATGGATCTCCTGGGTGCCCTCGTAGGTGAGCACCGATTCGAGGTTGTTCATGTGCCTGATCACAGGGTACTCCAGCGTGATCCCGTTTCCCCCCAGGATCGAGCGCGCCTGGCGGGCGATGTCGAGGGCCGCCCGTACGTTCGCGAGCTTGCCGAAACTGATCTGCCGCGGCTCCAGCTGCCCGGCGTCCTTGAGCCGGCCGAGGTGTAGCGCGGTGAGGCCGGCCTGGGCGGCGCCGACGTACATCCAGGCGAGTTTCTCCTGGGTGAGCTGGAACGCGCCGATGGGCTTGTCGAACTGGACGCGGGTCTTGGCGTACTCGACGGAGGCTTCCAGGCAGGCGCGGGCGGCGCCGACGACGCCCCACAGGATGCCGTACCGGGCTTCCGACAGGCAGGACAGCGGGCCCTTGAGCCCGGTGACGCCGGGCAGTGCGGCGGAGGCGGGCAGGCGCACGTCGTCGAAGTACAGGGACGAGGTCACGGACGCCCTGAGCGACAGCTTCTTGTGGATCTCGGGGGCGGAGAAGCCGGGGGTGGAGGTGGGGACGACGAAGCCCCTGATGCCTTCGTCGGTCTGGGCCCAGACGACGGCCACGTCGGCGACCGACCCGTTGGTGATCCACATCTTGGAGCCGTTGAGTATCCAGTCGGAGCCGTCGCGCTTGGCGTACGTCCGCATGGAGCCGGGGTCGGAGCCGTGGTCGGGCTCGGTGAGGCCGAAGCAGCCGATGGCCTCGCCGGCGGACATCCGCGGCAGCCACTCGTCCTTCTGCTCGTCGGAGCCGTACCGCCAGATCGGGAACATCGCCAGCGACCCCTGGACGGACACGAACGAGCGCAGCCCGGAGTCGCCGGCCTCCAGCTCGCGGCAGGCCACGCCGTAGGAGACGGCGTCGGTGCCCGCGCATCCGTACCCCTGCAGGTGCATGCCGAGCAGGCCGAGCGCGCCGAGCTCCGGCGCGAGTTCGCGCGCGGGGAAGGTGCCCTGCTCGAACCAGTCGCCCACGTTCGGCAGCACCCGGTCGGCCACGAAGGACTTGACGGTGTCGCGGATGAGGCGCTGGTCGCCGTTGAGCTGGTCGTCCAGGCGCAGCAGGTCGTCCATGGCGGGTCCTCTCCTCGCGTAAGGGACTACCAGGGTTCTACCAGGGGGAATCCTGATGTGCGAACACCGGGGGCAGGGGCAGTCTTGAGTCATGAGCGAATACAGCGAGTACAACGTCAAGAAGCTCCGCAGGACTCACAAGGGCAGGATCATCGCGGGTGTCTGCTCGGGCGTCGGGGAGTACCTCGGCATCGACGCGAACCTGGTGCGGATCGCCCTCGCGATCGCCACGCTGTTCGGGGGCGCCGGCGTCGGCGTGTACGCGATCGGCTGGCTGCTCATGCCGGAGGAGGGCAAGGACAGCTCGATCGTCCAGGACCTCGTGGCCAAGCAGCAGCGCAACCGCGACGGCTGGGGCGGCGGTGAGTATCACTCGCAGCAGCCTCCCCAGCAGCACTGACGCGGTGCCGCCGGTCAGGCGGCGGCCCTGGCCCGCCTGTTGGAGGCCCGCGAGCCGGCCCACATCAGGGCGAGCACGCCGGCGGCGCCGGTGCCTGTGATCCCCGCGAGCGCCACCACGGGCTCGGGGCCGAGACGCTCGGCCGCGAACCCGCCGATGAGGATCCCCGCCCCCTGCGCCGCCATCAGCCCCGACTGCACCAGCCCGAACGCCTGCCCGCGCCGCTCGGCGGGCACCGCCTGGACGAAGGCGGCGTTCGCGGCGAGCTGGTAGGCACCCCCGATGCCCGACAGGATCCACGCGCCGAGCACCACGGCCAGCGGCGGCCGCAGCGCGGTCACGACGAGCGGGGCGCAGCTCAGCATGGCCATCCAGCCCATCACCCGCATCCGGGTGGGCGGCGCCACGAACCTGCTGAAGAAGAACGCCCCCACGACGGTGCCCGCGGGCATGGCGGCCATGAGCAGCCCGGTGATGACGGGCACGGGCAGGTCGCCGGCCTGGAGCCGGGAGGCGTACGGGACGGCGATGCCCTCGGGCAGGATGTAGAAGCCGCACAGCCAGGCGAACAGCACGAGCGTGCGCAGTTTCTTCGAGCCGAAGACGAGCACCGCTCCGGCCCTGGTCATGCGCCACATCGACGGCCGCGTACCGGACTCGGGGGCCGTCGCGGGGCGGCGGCGCACGCCCGAGACGAGGATCAGCGCGGAGCCGAGGAAGGTGGCCGCGTCCAACGCCAGCGCCCGGTACGGCCCCATCGCGGCGATCACCGCGCCGCCCGCCGCGAACCCCAGCATCTGGGCGGCCTGGTTCGTCATGTTCTGCAGGGCGGAGCCGACGACGTAGCGGTCGCCTTCGAGGATCTCCGGCAGCAGCGCCGCCCGCGCGGCCGAGAACGGCGCGCTGAGCAGCACCACGGCGAACACCAGCACGCACAGCACAGGGAACGGCATGCCGGGGATCGCCATGGGCGCGACCAGCGCGGCCCTGAGCAGGTCGCAGGCGACCATGACGCCCCTGCGCGCGAACCGGTCGGCGAGGCCGGCCAGCAGCGGCCCGCCCAGGATGGACGGGAGGTAGGTCAGCGCGTAGACGGCGGCGGTGGCCAGCGGCGAGCCGGTGCGGTCGAACACGAGCACGGCGAGCGCCACCTGGGCGAGCTGGTCGCCCAGCAGGGAGAGCCCCTGGCCGTACCAGAGCGCCCGGAACTCCCTGATGGCGACGACCTCGCCGTATGTGGCCTGGCGGGTCTCGGCGCGGCGATGCCGCCCCGGCAGCCGCCGCGTCCGCATAGCCCCCATTGGACTCCGCTGCACTGACTGAGAGTGTTCGGTATGTCACCTAAGGTGCCCGAACACCAGGCAAGCCGCAACCCAAAGATGTCAACCAAAAGCAAAGGGTCACCCGCCGGTCGCCCCTCGGCTCACCACCCGAGCTCGTGCAGCCGCGCGTCGTCGATGCCGAAGTGGTGGCCCACCTCGTGGACGACGGTGATGCGCACCTCCTCCACCACCTGCTCCTCCGTATCGCAAATCTCACAGATGGCATTGCGGTAGATCTCGATGCGGTCGGGCAGAACCGCTGAGTACCAGTCGCCGCGTTCGGTGAGGGGGACACCGGTGTACAGGCCGAGCAGGTGGGGCTCAGGCGGATCGTCGACGACGGTGACCACGACGTTACTCATCGCGCGGGTGAGTTCGGGCGGGATGGTGTCCAGCGCCTCCGCCACCAGCTCCTCGAACTTCTCGCGCGACACCTCGATCACATCTGCCATTCTGCCCCGACGGTCAGGTAGACGAGAGCCGGCATGACGTTCTCCCACATTTCCGGCATCGCCCGGTCCCTCATCACTTCCAGGACGGTCAAGGCGGCCGGAGTCCTCCTCGTGGCCGCCGTCGGCGCGTGGATGGGCATCTTCCTCAGTGGCACCGTCCGCGCCGAGGTCGGCCCCGTCGAGACGGGGATGTCGCTGCGGCCGTCGTGGCACGGCGAGACCGTCGTGGACGCGAGCCCGCTCGGCACGCTCACGTTCCGCACGCACGACGCGCCGCTGACCCTCCGCATCACGCTGGAGAACATCGACCAGGAACGCGCCAAGGCGTTCATCGAGGACGGGCGCCTGGCCGACCGGCTGCCCGCGATCATCGAGCGCGACCTCCTCGACGGCGTGCGCGCGCTCGTCGTCCGCTCCCTGCTGTGCGCGGGGGCGGGGGCCCTGGTCGCGGTCCTGCTGGCCTTCAGACGGCCCCGTGTGGGCCTCCTGGGGCTTCTGGCGGCCTCCGTGGCACTCGCGGGCACCGGGGCGCTCGCGGCCCTCACGTTCCGTCCCAGCTCGCTCGTGGAGCCGCGCTACTCCGGGCTGGTCGCCGCCGCGCCGTCCCTCGTCGGCAGCGCCGAGTCGATCGTGACCAAGTTCGAGTCGTACCGGTCGCAGCTCACCAAGCTCGTGACGAACGTCTCCAAGCTCTACAACACCGTCTCCAACCTGCCCGTGTACGACGCCGACCCCAAGTCCATCCGCGTCCTCCACATCTCCGACATCCACATCAACCCGATCGCGTGGAACGTCATCCGCTCGCTGAAGGACCAGTTCGCCGTGGACCTCGTCGTCGACACCGGCGACATCTCCGACCACGGCAGCAAGGCGGAGAACAAGTTCGTGGAGGAGATCGGCAGGCTCGGCGTCCCGTACGTGTACGTGCGTGGCAACCACGACTCCATGACCACCCAGCGGGCCGTGGCGAAGCAGAAGAACGCCATCGTCCTGGACGACACCACCAGAACCGTCGCCGGCCTCACCATCTACGGGCTGGGCGACCCGCGCTTCACCCCCGACAAGTCCGTGGCCGTCGACTCCGACCCGGGGAGCCTCGAACAGTACGCCCGCTCCCGCCTGCCGCGGCTGAACAAGCCGGACCTGGTGGCCGTCCACGACCCCGACATCGCCCGCGGCTTCTCGGGGGCGACCCCGATGATCCTCGCCGGGCACACCCACCAGCGCTCCACCAGCATGCTGCCCACCGGGACCCGCCTGCTCGTCCAGGGCTCCACCGGCGGGGCCGGGCTGCGCGCGCTGGAACACGCCCAGCCCACGCCCGTGCAGGCGTCGGTGCTGTACTTCGACCGCCAGACCAGGCGCCTGCAGGCCTGGGACGACATCACCCTGGGCGGGCTGGGGGAGCAGTCCGTGTACATCCAGCGTCACGTGGAACCCGACCCGGGACGTATGATTTCCCCAGAGCCGACGAACTCCCCGTCGCCAACGGGGCCGGTCGACGGCACACCGAAGCAGTCCGGCGGAACGCCACTTTGGCATCAGGGGCAATCGTCCCCTATGCTTCAGGGGTCCCCGACGGAAGGCGGCAGGGAATCCTGAGCCCCCATCGTCTAGCGGCCTAGGACACCGCCCTTTCAAGGCGGCGGCACGGGTTCGAATCCCGTTGGGGGCACCGCGAGCGCCTGGCGCACCCGCGAAACGGTCGGTCAAAAGACCACCGAAGAGCTGGTAAGCTAAGCGAGCGCAAACAGAAAGAAAAACGCAAGGTCCTGTAGAGCAGTTTGGAGTGCTCGCCACCCTGTCAAGGTGGAGGTCGCGGGTTCAAGTCCCGTCAGGACCGCTCTGGGTCAGGTAGCTCAGTTGGTACGAGCGTCCGCCTGAAAAGCGGAAGGTCGGCAGTTCGACCCTGCCCCTGACCACCAGCATCTAGCTGCGAAGACGCCCCGAACGGATCACCGTTCGGGGCTTTTTGGTCTCCAGTGACAGCAACGTCCGCTCATCGTTCTACGATCAGCTATCCCTACTAATGGGAGGCCAAGTGGGAAACGATGACGGTGTTGAGTTCTCGCCGGCTAACTTGACGGCCAGCCTGGAACAGATGCTGAAGCTGACCGCCGGCGTCGATCCTGACGAGGAACCAGCGCTCGTCAGCGCTGCTGCGGTTGGCTTGGTGCTTGATGCTTGGCGTAACGGTCTTCTCGAGGACATCCACTCCGAGGACAACGTGCACGCAGAGTGCGACACGCCGCGCGCTACTCCTCTCGCCCTCCTAGCTGGCCTGCCCACTCAAGATGCCGCGCCACAGATCGTGGCCCTCACGCATGACCACCCACGCGCTCTCCTGCACCCTCTCCGTCGCGTTGCTCCGGTCGGTACGCCGCACGAAGAACAACCCGCCGGCCGCGCAGAGCTCATAGAGGCACTCGCAGGTGTGGTCGAGGACGCGGCTGCGCTCCGTCCGGAGATGCGGGGCGCGCCAGTCCACCTCCTCGCAGTCGGCGAGGGCAGAGGCCGGATGCAGCCCATGAAAGGTCACCAATTCGCTCACGCCCCCACCGCCAACCGGCGCCGGTGAGCGAACCCCAGGCCGCACCACCGTTCGACCAGGGACCCGAGTGCCGCGAGAGAAGCTGCACCCAGACCTCTCGCCCTTCACTCACCACCGCCCACGCGCCGTCCGCCTTCACCGAGTCTGTTGGGCTTCGAAGGTTCTTCATCGTAGCTGGCGATCAGCTTGCCCCATGGCTTGCGCGAGTCGGCGGACTGCGGCCGGTTCGATCCTTGCGATACTGCCGAGTAGATCAACATGGTTTAACCTGCTCAGCCCCCATGCAAGTAGTTGGCGACTTCGGGATGCGTAGTTGCGGTTCACGATCGAAGCAATAGCCTTGGCTTGAGAGAGTGAGTCGGTGATGGAGCGGGCTACGGCCTCAGCCCGGTCGTGTTCGCCTAGGTTGGCCAGCGCCCTCACCAGCTCTGTCAGCGCCCACGCTTGAGAGCCGGGATCGGTGATGGAGCGGGCTACGGTCTCAGCCCGGTCGTGTTCGCCTAGGTTGGCCAGCGCCCTCACCAGCTCTGTCAGCGCCC
>NZ_FOBF01000040.1:0-4543 GCF_900109355.1 Nonomuraea pusilla | reverse complement strand
GCCCGGTCGTGTTCGCCGGCATTGGCCAGCGCCCCCACCAGTGCCGCCAACGCCCCCGCTAGATAGGCAGGGTAAGTGATGGTGCGGGCCACGGTCTCGGCCCGGTCATATTCACCCGCATCGGCCAGCACCCTCACCAGTGCCGCCAACGCCCCCGCTTGAACGATGGGATGGGTGATGGTGCAGGCCATGGTCTTGGCCCGGTCATGTTCGCCGGCATCCGCCAGCGCCACTATCAGCGCCGCCAACGCCCACGCTTGAGAATCGGGGTGGGTGATGGAGTGGGCTACGGTCTCGGTTGCCTGGGCGATCACCCGGGCCCGGTCGTGTTCACCGGCATTGGCCAGCGCCCGCACCAGCGCCGTCAACGCCTCCGCTTGAGAGGCGGGGTTGGGGAGGGAACGGGCCAGGGCTTCAGCACGAACGACGTTACCCAGCCGTGCCCACGCCGCAGGTAACCCAAGTGGGAGCTTGGCATTGCGCTCGGCCAGCCGATCCCGGGTGTAGGCAAGTAGCAGCATCATCGACAGGTCCGGCTCCTCCTGCTCGCAGATCACCGCCTGACAGGCCGTGATCTCGGCCAGCGCCGCCGCGTCGCCCCCGCTGATGTCCAGCATCCGGTCGAGCCGCACCCAATCGGTTGCGCACGCGACCATCCGATCCAGATCACCCACTGAACCCAGCAACCGGTGATAACCCCGCAACAGATACTCCGGCGTCTCGGCCGGCCACCCCCGATCCCGGTAACCCTGTGCCCACGCATGGATCCGGTCACGGCACCCTGACAGCGTCTGGTGCCCCAGCGACTCCACCGCAGCGGCGTGAAGCTCCTCATGCGCCAGCACGAATACCCGCGCCCCCGCCCGCCACTGGCTCTCCCGGCCGGCGAACGTCCGTCCCGACACCGCATGCAACCATTTGCGCACGACAGCCGCCGGTGAACCGGTCAGCTCCGCCAGATCCTCGATGCTCAAACCGCCACCTGCGGCCACCAGCAGCCCCAACAGATCGCGGTCGGCGGCGTCCCCGTACAGCACATGCTCCAGCTCGCGCTCAGCGTCATCACGGATGACCTGCGCAGCAGCCGACGGCCTCAACACCCGCACGATCCGCGCATCCCGCAACGGATGCCCCACCGGCACATCCGACGGCACCGGGGGATTGGGCCGCCCAGCCACCACCACCCGCAACCCCTCCACCACCAGCGGTGGTAGCAACGCCGCGATGCTGTGCGTTCCTGGCCCGACCTTCACCCCCTGATCCTCATCCAGTCCGTCCACTACCAAGACCAGTCGCTCACCGGCCTGCATACACGCGCGAGCGGCCTCCTTCAACAACTTGTTGAACCACCCCTGCTGCGTCGATGCTCCCAGCAACGGAGGCAGCGACTGCCCCAACAGCTCCGCCAGCTGTGGCAACACAACATCCAAGAACGCCTGACGATCACTCTGCCCGGCATACCGGGCCGTGATGAAGAACGACACCACCCGCACCCCCGCAGGAGGGTGCAACACCAGCGTCGCCATCAACGCCGACTTGCCCGCCCACGCCGGCCCCTGCCACCACACATAACCCGGCCCGTCCTCGCCCAAGCAGAACGCAGCTAGCTCAGCCAACTCTTCAGAGCGGCCCTCCAACGTCCACGGGAAGATCTGCTCAACCTGCTCCAGGTACGCCGACCGCGCCACCGGCTCCCGATAGACATCCCCGATATGGATGCCGGTGTTGGCATACCCACCGGACTCGGCTGACGCCTTCCCGCTCCGCCGGACACTGCCCTTCCAACGCCCGCCGTCCATACCCCCGCCCTTCGAACGGCGTCAGCTCAACCGGATACCGGAATTGGCATCGCCCTCACCCGAAGCCTTGGCATCCCCGCTCCCGTCCACCACCAAATCTCCGGGCACAGCTCCGGACTTCCCCACCACACCGGTGTTCGCATCCCCCGCCCCCGAAGCCGTCGCCGCCCCCGTCTTCCTGACACGCACCCGACCTCCGTCGGCCGAGACTTCGCGACGACCTCTCCCGGGTTCATGCCGGGCTACATCGCGGACGGAAGGTTCTGGTGAAGGCGCCGAACCAGTGGCGGTCGGCGGTTCAGCGGAAGTCGAGGGTCTCCCAGTAGAGGGCGAACGGGCGGCCGCCGGCCAACCCGCCCACACAGCCACCCCGACCGCCGCCAGCCCAGCCAGCGCCGACACCGCCGTCGCGACCTTGTTCGCGCTCTCCCACTGCAGCCAGACCAGCATCACGGCCACACCGACCACCAGCACAGCCGTTCCTACCAGAACCCATCGCCGAGCCGTCATTCTCGTATTGTCATCCCACAGAGCGTGGCAACGCATAACAATTCACGCAGCGGTTTGCCGTGAGATCACAAGAGGCTGCCGCGCCGCTTCCGGTGATCGGACCTGGCGGCCCTGCGCTCCGGGTCGGCTTGCCACCGGATAACTACGGCTGAGGTGACAGCAGCGCTGACAGCAACGTCCCCACACGCCGACATATCCGCGTCACCGTCCACACGCGCCTGATCACGGTCTCCATCATCCGCGCAGGATGATTGCTCCGCCTGAAAAGCGGAAGGTCGGCAGTCGGACCCTGCCCCTGACCACTATTATTTACCAGCACGAATGCCCCGCCGATGATCAAATGGACGGGGCATGTTTGTGTCTGCGTGTCTATCTGCGTGACTACGGTTCCGGAGCGAGCGGGAAGATCTCGTCCATCACCGTCGCTCCTTCCTGCATGACGGGTCGGATCTGCTTGCGGTAGACCATCTCGGTCACGAGGGTGTTCGTGTGGCCGACCAGCCGTGAGATGTGCTCGATCGGGACGTCATGAGCTGAGAGCAGCGAGACGAAGCTGTGCCGGAGCTCCCGCGGTGTCCATTCCGCCGGGTTGATGCCTTCGGCGCTTTGAGAGCAATTCGGAGGTCACGCCGAACCTTCTCGGCGGTCACGGCGGTCTCGTTCCTGGTGCCGAGCACTCGACTCTCGCTGAACGTGCCGACGCTCTCACCTTTGGCGCGCTCGTCGAGCAGCGCCTTGCGCGCTGTCACACAGTGAACCGGAATCCGCGGGGAACGTCGCGATTTGACGGTCTTGGTATCGCCGGACTTCCGCAGAGAACGCCACACGTATATGGCGAACTGGTCATGCTCCCAACCGGCGTCGGTCACGGCCTGCCAGGAATTTCGGGTGAGGTCGTATGCCACGACGTGATTCCGCCCAAGGTCCCTCAGCTCTTCCGTTCGAGCGCCTGTGAGCAGGGAGATCACGATGTAGGCGCGCATGCGGCGCGCCGCGGTCTCGGCAGCCTTGAGCACCGCTTCGGCCTGGTCGAGCGTGAGTGCCTTGGACGGCCTGCCCACCCTCCCCGCGGGGACCTCGCACAGCTCCACTACGTTCCGCTTGACCACGTCGCGGCGCATGGCGTTGCGTACGGAGCGATCAAGGATGTTGTGAATGAGCTTGAGCGATCGGGTACCGAGGACCCCCGTCTTGCTCGACAGCCAGTGATCGACGTCTTCCACTGACAGGTCCCGGCGTGCAGACGGCGTACTCCAAGATCACGGTGACGGTTCCCGTCGGCACTGGCGCCGGCCACCTCACCCAGGCCTCGGACTTCACCACGATCACGCCCGAAGGCGAGTACGCCGACATCAGGTCAGGCCGCACCCCTCCGGTGACCGTCCAGCCGCAAGGCTTCGCTCTCCAGGTCACCGACCAGGGCGGTAAGGCAATCAGTTTCGGCCCCGGTGACTACATGGTGCTGACGCTGGAGAACGTCACTGTCGCCCCCACCGCCCGGCTGGGTACAGGGGTCGACCAAGGGCGACGGAGCCTTCACCTTCTCCGAGGGCGCGATGCACGTGCGGCGCGAATTTGCCTCCCAGGAAGGCGGGGCCTTGTACGCCGACGAGGCCACCGTCAGCGGCGTCGCTGCCGGGGTACGTGAAGGGGCTTGAGGACGGCGACGGAGACATCACGCTTTTTCCCGGGCGCAGTGAAAGTCTGGAGCAGCCGCGGCTCCGATGGACTGGGCACCCTGTACGCCGCCTCTATACGCGTGAAGAATGCCCCCTACGGGCATGGAGGCGGGTTGATCGACCTCCACGACGAAGGGATAACCGTTTACCTGTCAAAGGACGGGAGTAATGGGCTTGGGAGCGTGACGGCCCGCGCCTGCAACCATTGATCGAGTTGTGGCGGGCGATCCGACCCCAATCCCTTAATCGCATTCGGGCTGCACCGGAACCGGAACGTAGGCCAAAGCCCTCAGGTCGGCCCCGTTCGGCACTCGCCTTGACCTGCCCAGGCAGCCAGCTCAACGTACAATATCGGCAATTCACTTGTCCGGAAATCATGCAGATCGGATTCGCTCGGTCGGGAGAGGCGAATCATACCGATGACTTATGCCGGTTGACACGTGTCCGACCAGCAAGCAAGACTCCCATTATGCAAATAACCCAAGTCTGGGAAGAGCAGTGGACGACGGGGTGGATGACGCTCGCTCCGTTCGAGCTGTACGGCGAGCATTACCT
>NZ_FOBF01000003.1 GCF_900109355.1 Nonomuraea pusilla | reverse complement strand
GTATGAGACAGCCTGCCCCTATGACTTCTGTGGCGCGCTGGAGTACGAGCCCTGCCGCACTACCACCGGCCAAGAGAAGAGCGAGCCGCACGGGGTCCGGGAGCGCTACTCATGGAAGGCGCGTCACTGCTCGCTCTGTGGCGGCCCGCCGCCGAGTGGGAGACGAATGGGAGATCACGTCTCCCAATGAACGTTTCCGAACGCGCTTGAACGCACTCCGAAACGCGGTCTGACCTGGGGTTTGATGCATCCCGGCAGGTGACGGTTTTGTCCGGGCGGTCCTTACAAGCGAGGGGTCACTGGTTCGAACCCAGTACCGCCCACCCAGCCAGAAGAGCCCCGTTTCCGACCATGGAAACGGGGCTTGGTGCCATTGACGTGCCATCAGCTTTGGATCTCGGCCTTTTGATCTGGCGGTTCAGCGCGCATCGAGCACCTGTACGCCATCGCGGACGGTGAGGTCATCCCCGAGGAAGACGAACCCGACGTTGTCTTCAGCCTGGATGAGTTCGGCCCGCTCAACCTCCAGCCGCAATAGTTCTGGCGCTGTCCACGCAGCCTGTATCCCGCGATCGTCCGCATCGCGATCGTGTGCGACAACTGCTCCCCGCGCCTGACCACCGAACGCTGCCGCCGGGTGGCGGACTGGTCCGATGCGAACAACGTCGAGATCGCCTACACCCCGACCGATTCCTCCTGGCTCAACCCGATCGAGGCCCTGTTCGCCGCGCTGCGCTACTTCACCGTCGACGGCACCGACCATCCCGGCCACAAAGCCCAGGCCCGCATGATCTGCCGCTACCTCATCTGGTCAAACCGCCACGCCGACGACCATTGCCTACGCACGGTCGTCACCAGGGCGAACGTCGCCTGATGCGGCACTGGGTCCAATACCATTGTCTGACTCCCAGCGTTATCCGCTGACCTTCTGACGCACGGCCTCCATGCCCGCCAGCACGATGTGCAGGCCGTACTCGAAATTGTCGTCGCTGTCGAGGGCGTAGAGCTCCTTCGTCACGCTTGCCGTCAGGGGATACCGGGTTGCGTCGATGGTCATCTTCTGTGCGTAGGGGTTGGGGCCTTCGTAATTCTCGCCCGTGCGCGCTTGTTGCTCAATCGTGAAGCCCACGACGTAGTGCAGGACGGCGGGGAACGCGCGGGCTGCCTCGGCGGCCGAGAAGCCGGCGTCGGTGAGCGTACGCAGAACCAGTTCGAGCATCCGCCCGATGGACGGACCCGTGGAGTAGGACCCGGCAGTGATCCTGGCGCCGTCGCGGTAGCGAAGCATCGCGTCGCGCATTCTGTGTGCGAGGCCGGCGATCCATTGTTGCCAGGTCTCGTTGCGACTGGGGCCTTCAATGCCGTCGGCCGCCTCGGCCACGATCAGCCCGGCCATCAGGTCGAGCAGCTCGTGCTTGTTCTTGACGTGCCAGTAGAGCGTGGGCGCCTGGACGTCCAGCTCCTTGGCGAGCAGCCGCATGGTCAGGCCGTCGAGGCCGACGTCGTTCAGCAGCCGCAGGCCGGTCCGTGCGATCAGGTCGGGTGTGATGGGCACGGTTGACAATTTAGCACCGTTAGAGCTTAATCTAACGATGTTCGAGATGAGTCTAATGCCGTTAGGGGGCGATCATGGAGGACGTAGTCATCGTCGGCGCCGGCCCAACCGGCCTGATGCTGGCGTGCGAGCTGCGGCTGGCCGGGGTGGACGTGCTGGTGATCGAAAGGCTGGCCGAGCCCACGCGTGAATCGAGGGCCGGCGGACTGCATCCGCGGTCGCTGGAAGTGCTCGATCAGCGGGGGATGCTCGACCCGTTCCTGGCTGAGGGGCGTCCGCTGCCGGGCACGCGCTTCGCCGGACTGCCGCTCGACCTGTCGGGGCTGCCGACCCGGTATCCGTTCCTGCTGGTGATCGTTCAGCGTCGGATCGAGCGGCTGCTCGAGGCCCGCGCCCGGGAGTTGGGCGTTCGGATTCGCCGCGGGGTCGAGGTGACGGGCCTACGCCCCAGGCCGGCGTCGGCGGGTGCGGCGTCGCCGGACGCGGGGGCGGCAGCCGCGTCGGCAGCCGCGGAGCGGGTCGTGGTCGAGACCACGGCCGGGCCCGTGGAGACGCGTTATCTGGTCGGTTGTGACGGTGGCCGCAGTGTGGTGCGCCGGCTGGCGGGCATCGACTTCCCGGGCACGCCGGCGACCACCACGTCGATCCTCGGGGACGTCGAACTTGCCGACCCGCCCGCGGAGCATTTTCTGCTCCAGCGAACGCCACGAGGCAACTTCTCGGTGCTCGGCTTCGAGGAGGGCTGGCGGCGGGTGATCGTGGACGAGGCCGGGGCGACCGTTGCCGACTGGATGGCCATCGGGTTCGAAGATCTGCGGGCGATGCTCATTCGGGTGGCGGGCACCGATTTCGGGATGCACAGTCCACGGTGGATCTCGCGATTCACCGACGTCGCGCGGCAGGCGGCGCGTTATCGTTGCGGGCGTGTGCTGCTGGCCGGGGACGCGGCGCACGTCCACTCGCCGGCCGGGGGTCAGGGGCTGAACACCGGGCTGCAGGACGCGTTCAATCTCGGCTGGAAGCTGGCGCTCGTCGTGCGAGGGAGCGCCGACGAGGAGTTGCTCGACACGTACCACGAAGAGCGGCACCCCGTGGGCGCCCGGGTGCTGTCGAACACGCGCGCGCAGAGCGCGTTGAGCGCACCCGGCGCGCATGTGGATGCGCTTCGAGTGCACGTCGGCGACATGCTCGCGACGCCGGACGCGACCCGGGAGATCGCCATGATGATCACGGGGCTGGACATCTCCTATGGACTCGGACCGCGCGTACCCGACCGGGACCTGCCCGACGGGACGCGGCTGTTCGAGCACCTTCGCACGGGTCGCCCGATCTTGGCCGATGTCTCAGGCGAGCCTGTGGACGGCTGCCTGGTGAGCCAGCTCAAGGGCTTCGGGGAACAGCTGCTGATCAGGCCCGACGGGCACCTGGCCTGGAAAGAGTCGCTGGGCCGTGAAGCGTTGTCCACAGCCCTGCGACCCTGGTGTTGACATCGTTCGATCAACTCGATCGGATACGAAGACGGGCTCGATCACACTCTCCTTCAGCACAGCACCAGCGCGACCTGACGAGCGGTTGGAGCTGTGGTCGTGTGCGCCCAGATCAAGGCGGGTGCCGGTGCTGATCCCGCCCCTTTCGGGTTGACTTACGAGCGAGGGGTCACTGGTTCGAACCCAGTACCGCCCACCATCAGGATGAGCCCTGTTTCCGACCACGGAAACGGGGCTTCGTGCCATCGGCCGATGCGCCCTCCAGCCGGAGACCATGGAAGTGCAGGCCAGGGAGGCCGCGTGGGCGCATCCCGAGCAGCCCGCCCGTGGTGTCAACGGCGCCGGCGCAGTAGGAGCGCGATGGCGACTACGACGGCCAACATCAGGGCCGAGATGAACAGGACTTCGAGCCAGCCCAACCCCAGCATGCCTCTGCCCCTTCAGTCGTGACCGCTCCAACCACAGTGTCCGCCGCCGCGGGGCTGGTCAAGGTCTCGTGACACCGGTGAGGGCCTGGGTTCCAGGACGATCGCGACGGGCACGAGCCGCGTCCGCGGTGCAGCGCCGGGGCTCCTCTCCGCTGCCAGGTCGGCGTGGGTGCTGTGACATCACGCAGGTGCCGTTCCGTTGACGAGCACGTCGGAAACGCTGCGGGTCGGCGTGCCGCGGGAGCGTGGGGACGGGGGCTTGGCGGCTGCTCCCGAGCGTCCGGGCCGGAGGTTCGGGGGCCGCGGGTCACCGAGGTCGGTGACCCTTTCTCTTGCGGCCCGCCGGTACGGCGCGGCGGCCGGAGCCGTTCCTGGCGGGTTTCTGGGCCTGCCGCGGTGCCGGTTTCTCCACGGGGGAGGCGGGGGTACGGCCGCGCGAGCTGTTCACGGTCCGGCCGCGGACGATGCCGATGAAATCCTCCACCAGGTCGGTGGTCGCGTCCGTGGGCCAGGCCAGCGCGACCTGGGACTGCGGGGCGTCCAGCACCGGCCGGTAGGTGAGGTCCTTGCGGTGGTGGAGGCGTGCGAGCGACTGCGGAACCAGGAGAAGCCCGGTGCCGGCCGCCACCAGCGCGACCGCCTCCGCCGTCGTGGCCGGGCGGGTGAACGCGGGCAGCCCGGGCCGGGCCGTCCACTCGATGACGTCGTCGAGGGGGTGGAACACCTCGTCGTCGGCCAGGTCGGCGAGGGCCACGTCGTCCGCGGCGGCCACCGCGTGGTCCTTCGGCACCACGGCCACCGTGGTCTCGACGTAGAGAGGGATCACGCTGAGCTCGTCCCGGTCGACCGGCAGCCTGACGAATCCGGCGTCGGCGCCGCCGTCCCGCAGGAGTTGCGCGACCTCCGCGGCGGGAGCCGCGACCAGGGTCAGGGGCACGCCGGGCATCCTCTCGGTCCAGACGTTGACCCATTTCGCCGGTGTCACACCGGGTGCGTACGCCAGCCGGAACACCCTGCCGGTCTCCCCATCAGTCACCGCCTCAGAGTACCGATGTCAGGGAACGCGTTCCGACTGACTACGCTTGGCGCCATGACCTCGCCCAAACCGAAGACCGTCCAGACGATGAAGCCCGAGACCGCGGCCAAGAAGCTGGGTGTCCTCTTCTCGGCCACTCCCGCCGAGTTCCAGGCGGGCGTCGTCTCCAGGGACGAACTGAACGAGTTGCAGTCGAAGCCGCCCGCGTGGCTCACTGACCTGCGCCGCAACGGCCCGCACCCGAAGCAGGTCGTCGCCGCGAAGCTCGGGGTCTCCGTTTCGGGCCTGATCAGAGGGGGGATCACCGAGCCCCTCACCACCGCTGAGATCGATGCGCTGAAAGCGGAGAATCCGGCGTGGCTGGAGCGCGAGCGGACCGTCCAGGCCGAGACCCGCAAGGAAGCGCTCCGCCTCAAGCAGCGCTAGACAGCTGGGATCCCGCGCGGGAACGCGGGGCTTGTGCCATTGACGGATCATGATCCTTTTCCGCCGTGCGGTGCTGGTGGGCCAGGGCCTGTGGCTCCGCGTCAGGGGGAAGAGGCTGTCGATTCGGGCCGGGCGTTCCACACGGCTCGCTTGAAGTCGGGGCAGTCCGTCAGAGGCTCGTGGTCGCAGGTCGCGGCGTGGTCGAGCGCGTCGCGCAACCTCGTCAACTGGGCGACGCGCTGGTTCAACTCCCCGGCCTTGACCGCCATCTTCTCGCGTACCTCCCGGTCGCCGGGGCCCGCGCTGAGAAACGAGCTGATCTCGGCTACGGTGAAGCCGGCACCGCGGGCGCACATGATCAGCCCGAGGCGTTCCAGCACCTCGGGCCGGTAGGCGCGGCGCAGACCGTTGCGCGCCGTGCTGGAGATGAGACCTTTGCGCTCGTAGAACCGCAGCGCCGAAGGGGCCAGCCCCGTGCGCTCGGCCACCTCGCCGATGTCCAGCAGCGTCTCGTCCACCCCGACGGCCTCCTCGTCTCCTTGACTTGAACCGCGGTTCAAGTCGCAGTCTAGGGCGCATGAAGGTCCATCACCTGAACGTCGGGTCGCTGCGGAAGATCGAGCCGACCTACGGCCCCCTCGCTCCCCTGCCGATCGTGTGCCACGCTCTGCTGGTCGAAACCGACGACGCCGGCCTCGTACTGGTGGAGGCGGGCCTCGGGCTGGACGATGTCCGGCGGCCCGGGGAGTCGCTGGCCGCCGACTGGGTCGCGCTGGCCGAACCGCTTCTCGACCCGGACGAGACCGCCGTCCGCCAGATCGTCCGTCTCGGGTACGACCCCGCCGACGTTCACGACATCGTGGTCACGCACCTCGACGTGGACCACTCCGGCGGGCTCCCTGACTTCCCGCACGCCAGGGTGCACGTGTTCGAAGCCGAACGCCGGGCCGCACTGGCCGAGGCCCCCAGCCGCCGCTACCGCCCCGCCCACTGGGCACACGATCCGCACTGGATCACCTACGGCGGCGACGGCGGTCGGGACTGGTTCGGGTTCCCCGGGGCGCGTCCGCTGGAAGGGCTGCCGCCGGAGATCCTGCTGGTGCCACTCGGCGGCCACAGCGCCGGTCATGCAGGAGTGGCCGTACGGCACGACGACCGGTGGCTGCTGCACGCGGGCGACGCCTACTTCTACCACCGTGAACTGGACGACGACACGCCGCACGGGCACCCGCTCATGGACGTCGTGCAGCACGAATCCGAGGTGGACCGGGCGGCCCGCGTCGCCACCCAGGCCCGGCTGCGCGCGCTCGTGCGTGAACACGGCGACGAGGTGACCGTCGTGTCCGCGCACGATCCCTGGGAGCTCGACCGCCTCCGACCATGAGCTTCGGCCGCGTGTTCCTCTACCGGCCGGTGTTCATGCCGTTGACGAGTGTGCCGCGGGAGGACCGGAAGACCTCGCCGAGGTGATCGGCCGCTGCGGGCGGCAGGTCGATGCCGTCGGGGTGGTGCCGCTGGCCCTGCTGGCGGCCACCTGTATGGCCGCGGAACGCAACCAGTGGGGCGATGAGCTGCGCGCCCGAACGCTGGCCGTCCTCTTCGACGGAATGCGCCCACACCACTGAACGTCGTGCTCCTCGGATTCGCCCAGCGAGGCACCGCCCCGTGCGTGAGATCGTCATCAACCATGAAGGCACGGGGCAGGGGGCCGGGTGGTGTCGGCGGCATGACCGACGGTGACAAGGCGAACGCGTGGATGACGGCGGCCGGGGTGATCTTCGTTGCGACGCCCGTCCTCGCCGCCGGCGTCTGCGTCCTCACCCGGAGGGCGGTGGGTGCCTGGGTCTTCGGTCCTGTCGCGGCAGTGTGCGGGGTCCTCGTTCACGCGAGCCTGTACGTCGACGCACGCCAGGCGGAGCTGTACCGTCCTGTGCCCCCGCTGCCGTCCGGTTACTGCGCTGAGCACAGCGACTGCCCCGGGGGATGAGGATCGGCTCAGGCGAGCTTCCTGGAGGCGGTCCTTCGCTGGTGATCGGGTTCTTTCGTCCGTTCAGGCGGTGGTTCGAAGCCGTGTCTCGATCGCGGCGACCCGCTCGGCCGGGACGCCCCACGGCTCGGGCACGCCGACCTGCGCGTCCAGGTCCCACAGGACGCATCGTTCGCCGGGCCGGGCCACCATCGTCCAGGCGACGACGGTGCGGTCCAGCTGATCGCGCATCGAGCCCGCGACGGCCGTGCCCGGCAGGCCGCCGCCCTCAGGGTGGTGGTGCAGATACCGGCCGTACGCCGCCGAGCAGAACGCCGCGTACCGCGCGGTGCACAGGATGAACCCGTGCCACGCCTCGTCCACGGCGTGCGACGGCATGCCGATGATGCGGTGGTCCCGCATCGCCGCGCCGCAGCAGCGCAGCCACTGCCGCAGCCCGGTCTCGACAAGCTCGCGCGGCTGGTAGGGGCATGTCCTGAAGACGGCATCGGGCAGGTCCAAGCCGTCGACGACCCGGGCCATGCGATCGATGCTGATTCTGCGGTGTATCGAGAACACCCCTACCTCCCCGGCTGGAAGCGGGATTCACTGTATCGATGGAGATGGCGATTGTGATCGGACTCGGCGTCCTTATCGTCTGGTGGCTCGTACGGAAGGCCGACGACGACGCGAGCCGGCGCGACAAGTGGGACAACTCCGGCGGCGGGGGCGGCGGCGGGGGCGGAAGTTCTGGGGGTGGGGACGGCGGGGGCGGCGGTTGTGGCGGCGGCTGCGGCGGCGGGTAGGGACACCCCGGTGCCCGCACTCGGCAGATCCCGGAGGGGATCGCCCGGATGGACGTGCAGGCTCAGCAGCGAGCCCAGGGGCGTTCGGCAGAGGGAGCGGTCGGAGGCCCGGATGTCCTCCTCCGCGGGGCGGACGGTCGCTTCCTTACAGGTCGTCGAGCATCAGGAACCAGAGGTGCCCGGCTCCGGCCACCGGCAGCAACCACGTGCCGGGCGCGGCGCCCACGCGGCCCAAGCCCTCCACAGGAGGAGCGCACGGCCGACGAGCGCCGGCAAGGCCGAGATCGCGAAGCCGATGACGCCGGAACGGCCGCTGCGGGGACGAGGAGTGGCGGTCATGGCGGGATGATCGCACTCAGCGGAGCGGTGTCAGCCCTACCCCCGGAGATTCGACCTCGACGAGGACGGCCGCGTCATCGGCGTCGAGATCATCGGCAGGTGGCCCGACGTGTCCGAGGCGGGGAGCGGGGAGGGGTGTCCGTAAGGGCGAGTCGGCGGAACGCTCGCGAAAGTGGCTGGATCTGCTGCTTATGTGCGATGTCCTGATATTTCGTGGGAACGGCGGAAAATCAGATGTGGTCCGTAATCTTGCTCGCTATCGTGGGAACCGCTTCAGGTGCGAAGGCTCCGGTTCCTTCATCTGTTAAATGAAACCGACCCGGCGCCGCCTCGACCTCTGAAGCTCACAACCGAATATGCACCTCCCGGTGCGCAGGCAACGGTTACTTCCTCTCCATAGGAGAAACGCGGGTTCGAATCCCGCCTCCCACCTCCGGTGGGTGTCGTCCAGTGGCCCAGGACACTTGTGTCACCGTCGCCGACCTCGGATCTCGGGAGGGACACGATTTCGGAGCGCGTGCCCGGTGCGCAGGCGACAGGTACTTCGATTAGGGATCGAGTGGTCGCGGGTTCGAGTCCCGCCATCCGCCCTTCACGGCGGATGTAGCTCAGCAGGCAGAGCGCTTTGTTTCCTGTAGCCGACCTGGTTCTCGGGCACGTTCTCCGGAAAAGAGGCTCCCTCCGTACGACAAAGAGCAGGGGGCCTCGTCGCAGCATGGCGAAGTTCAATCGCGTGACCACCAGGACGGCCGCGTCCAGCCCGGTCAGGACCGAGGCGGCCCCGTCCGGCCACACCTACGAGGGCGCTCCGGGCTACGCGCGGGACGCCAAGGGCGAGCTGTTCCTCCTCGCGGTCGTCAACATGGCCGGCGAGGGCACCTTCTACGAGCAGGCGTCCGACCGAGACCAGCGATTCCGCGCCCTCGTCCACCAGGTGGCCGTCGAGGACGGCGGGTGGCTGGCCCGGTTCCTGCCGTGGCTGCGCAGTGAGGCGAACATGCGGACGGCGCCCATGGTCGCCGTCCTGGAGGCGGTCAAGGCCCGCCTCGCCGCGGGCGAGCAGGGCCTGAACCGGCAGCTCGTCGGCAGCGTCCTCCAGCGCGCGGACGAGCCGGGGGAGGCGCTCGCCTACTGGACCTCCACCTACGGCCGGGCCGTTCCCAAGCCGGTCAAGCGGGGCGTCGCCGACGCCGTCCAGCGCCTCTACACGGAGCGAAGCCTGCTCAAGTACGACACCGGCGGCAGGGGCTTCCGCTTCGGCGACGTCATCGACCTCGTCCATCCCGCGCCGGACCCGGGCAAGCACTGGCAGGGCGACCTGTTCAGGCACGCCCTCGACCGGCGTCACCAGCGCGGCGACGACGTACCCGCCTCGCTGCGCACGCTGGCGGAGCGGGAGAAGCTCATGGCGCTCCCGGTCGAGCGGCGCCGCGAGTTCCTGTCCCGCCCGGACGTCCGCGAACGCCTCACCCTGGCCGGGATGACGTGGGAGGCGCTCGCGGGCTGGCTCCAGGGGCCGATGGACGCTGAGGCGTGGGAGGCCGTCATCCCGTCGATGGGGCTGATGGCGCTCACCAGGAACCTGCGGAACTTCGACCAGGCCGGCGTCTCCGACGAGGTCGCCGCCGGCGTCGCCGCGAAGCTGGCCGACGCGGGCCAGGTGCGCCGGTCGAAGCAGTTCCCGTTCCGGTTCCTCGCCGCCTACCGCGCCGCTCCGTCGCTGCGCTGGGCGTACGCGCTGGAGCAGGCGCTCGCGCACTCGCTGGCGAACGTGCCCGCGCTGAAGGGGCGGACGCTGATCCTCGTGGACCGGTCCGGCTCGATGTTCGGACCGATCTCGGACAGGTCCGGGCTCAACCGGGCCGACTCGGCCGCGGTCTTCGGGTCGGCGCTGGCGCTGCGCGCGCACTCCGCGGACCTGGTCGAGTTCGGCACGGGTCACCGGGCGGTGCGGTTCGGCGGGGGCGAGTCGCTGCTGCGCATGGTGGACCGGTTCGGGAACCTGGGCGGCACCGACACCGCCGAGGCCGTCCGCGCCCACTACCGCGGCCACGACCGGGTGGTGATCCTCACCGACGAGCAGGTGTGGGACGGGCCCGGCGGCGCCGATCCGACCGCGCAGGTCCCGGCGCGCGTTCCCGTCTACACGTGGAACCTGGCGGGCTACCGGCACGGTCACGGCCCCTCGGGAGCGGGGAACCGGCACACGTTCGGCGGGCTCTCCGATGCCGCGTTCGGCCTGGTCCCGCTGCTCGAAGCCGGCCGCGACGCCGACTGGCCGTTCTAGCCGGCGGGCCGCGCGCTGGCGCAGGGCCGTCGTCACGCTCGGCATGGTGAGCAGTTGAGCACCGCCGGCGGAACGGCGAGTGAGGATGCGACGGTTCTCCTCCTGGAGGCCCCAGGTGGTGCGCTGCGCGGGCCGCGGTGGTGGCTCAGCCCTTGGTGAAGCTCCACTTTCCGTCCGCGTGGACGGCTATCAGGAACGTCGCGTCCGGCAGCAGCACCTCGCCTCGGTAGGAGCCGATCTCGTTCACCAGCAGGTCCCTGGACGACTCGCTGTAGGAGTCGACGATGAAGTTGTGGCTGCCCGAGTGGTTGACCTTCATGGTGGTCAGGCCGGAGGCCGGAGGGGCAAGGGCGATCACGTCGTCGCCACGGCCGGAGGCGCGGATGCTGCCGCCGTCCCACACGCGGGCGAGGGCGAGCGGTTTGAGCGTGAGTGTCCACGGTCCGTCCGCCTGGATCTTGAACGCGCGGAGGACCTTGCCGTCCTCCTCGTTGACGAGGACGGTTCCCTTGTAGCGGCCGATCTCGTTGACGATCGAGGCTTGCTCGGCGCCACCAGGATCGACCGGGCTGACGATGAAGTTGGACGAGCCGCTGTGGGTGAGTTCGGCGAGGAGGGCGTGCTCGGTCTGTTTCACCTTGACCACCTTCGCGCCGACGCCCTGGTACGTCTTCGGCTTCTCCGCGGGGCTCGAGGTCGGAGTGGGCGTGACCGCCGGAGTGTCCTGCTGGGCGGCAGGTGTCGGAGCCTCGGCTTCGGGCTGGGCCGCCACGTCGAGTCCGCTGCGCTCCGCCGTTGGCTCGGCCCGGTCGCCGCCGCCCAGGCGAGCGCCGATCCCGATGAGGAGCAGCGCACCGAGGACTCCGGCGATCACTTTCAGCGCCGTGTGCTTCTTCCTCGGCGGGGGCGGGGTGACGGGCGGGTAGGGCGCCCAGTTCGAGGGCGGCGGTCCTGGGGGTGGGCCTTGTGGCGGTCCGTAGTACTGGGACATGGGGGACTCCTGGTGTACGCGTCTCGGTGAGGGGAGACGCTCGACGGCGAGGAGTTGTTGCGTTACATGCGGATTCGATCTGGGAGCGAGCGGTTCGAGAAACGCCTCAGTTTTCGGTTGGTTCGTTAATCGGGTTTCTCTCTCTGTTTTTCCTGCTCCTTTCTTTGTTCGCTTTTCCTTCTGGGCAAGGCGGGCTCGGCCGTGGATGATCCGCGAGGGGACCGGTTCAGAGGCAGCGGGAGGACGTGCATGGGGCGCGGGAGTTTCGGCGCGGGCGGATTCGCCAAGGCGGTGGCGGGCGTGGCTGTGGGCGGGATGGCCGCCAGCGTGCTGTACCAGGTGCGCGGGGCGAGGCGGGACCGGCGGCGGTTCGCGCCTCCCGGGCGGATGGTGGACATCGGCGGGCGGCGGATTCATCTGTGGACGGCGGGCACCGGTTCGCCGACCGTGGTGGTCGTGCCGGGGCTGGCCGAGTCGGGGCTGAACTGGGCCGGGCTGCTGCCGGAGCTGTCGGCCGAGTCGTCCGTCGTGCTGTACGACCGGGCCGGGCTCGGGTGGAGCGACCCGTCGCCGTGGTCGGGGTCGGCGTTGCGGGCGGCACGCGACCTGCGGCGGGCCCTGCGGAAGGCGGAGATCCCGCCGCCGTACGTGGTGGTGGGGCATTCGGCGGGCGGGCACGTCGCGCGGTTGTTCGCCGCGGAGCGGCCCGGCCAGGTGGCGGCGGTCGTGCTCGTCGATTCGAGCCATCCGGAGCAGTTCCGGCGGCTGGCCGGGTCGCGGGCGGAGCTGGTGCGCCTGACGTTGAGAGAGGTGTTGACGCCGCTCGGGCCGCGGCGCCTGGCGTTCGACGCGGGGTGGAGCGGCCGGGCCCGCGGCGCGGCCGAGGCCCGGTGCGTGCCGCCGGAGCTGGTCCCCGTGAGGATCGCGTTCGACCTGAGCCATCGGCAGCGCCGCGCGGGGCTGCGGGAGACGGCGGCCATGGTCACCGTCACGCCCGCGCAGGTGCGTCGCCGGTCGGCCGGCCTGGGCGCGATCCCGCTGACGGTGCTGTCGTCCAGCCGGGACGACCCGCTGTGCGCGGACCCGCGGGCGATCGCGGAGCGGCGGCGCTTCTACTCCGTCTGGTATCCGCTGCAGGAGGATCTGGCGCGGCTGTCCTCGGACGCGGTGCACGTCGTGGCCGAGGAGACGGGACACCACGTCCACCGGTACCGGCCGGACGTGGTGGTGGGGGTCGTCCTCGATCACGTCCGGCGGGCCCGCTCCGGCGGCGGGACGCGCTGAGGAGCCCCTCCACCGCTGCCCCGCGGGGCCGGCGTCAGCGGGAGGCGGGGGTCGGCTGGGGGGCGAAGAGGGCGTCGAGGGCGGTCTGCTGGGCCGGGTCGAAGGCGCGTCTGGGCAGGAAGCCGGCGAACTGCCGGTTGACGAAGAACAGCCAGAACTCCGGCGTGGCCACGACGTCGCTGAACAGCGACCACTTCACCGCCGAGGTGGACTGCTCGGTGCTCATGCTGTACCCGTCGCCGGTGACGTGCAGGGTGGTGGGCACACAGAGGTACCCGAGCTGCCTGCGGGCGGTGCGGCGGATCACGCCGGTCAGGACCGGCGGGAAGGCGACGGCCCCGGCGAGCAGGCCGGCGCCGAGGCCGACGGTGCCGAGCAGGAGGCAGGCGAGTCCGGACGCGGCCAGGACGGCGGGCAGCGCCACGCGGACGGCTCTGAGCTGCCGCCCCACGCCGTGCTGGAGCGCACGCCCCACTTCGTCAGGCGTGGGATGGTACGTAAGGGTGAAGTCCACGGTGTCGCCTCATGCCGCCTTCGTCGGGGTTCAGCGGCCCATCCTGGACGGGACCGCGCCACGAGGCAAGATCGGTCGCACCGGCCGGCCGGCTCGTGCCGACGCTCTAGCGCAGGTGGCGGTCGGCGAAGGACGACAGTTCGGCGAGCCGTTCCGCGGGGTCGGCGGAGACGGCGGTGACGACGATCCGCGTGACGCCCTGCGCGGCCATCGACTCGATCTCCTCGTCGGTCATCTGGGCGGAACCCCAGCGGGTGTACTCCAGCGCGTCCGGGTCGCGCCCCGCCCCGGCCGCGGTCGACCGGGCGAGCTCCAGTTGGTCGGCCCGTTCCCGCGCGGTGAGCGCGCCGCCCGGGAAGTAGCCGTCGCCGCGCAGCCCCGCCCGGCGCGCCGCCGCCGCGCTCGACCCGCCGACGTGCACCGGCAGGGTCGCCGCCCGGTACGGCTTGGGGAAGCTGCACGCGCGGTCCAGGGTGAAGAACTCGCCGTCGAAGCTGACGCCCTCCTCGTCCCCGGCCCAGAGCAGCCGCAGCACGTCGATCGCCTCGTCGGCGCGCCTGCCGCGGCTGCGGAAGTCCACGCCCAGCGCGTCGGCCTCCCCGGGCAGGGCGCCGAGCCCCACGGTCAGCAGCCGCATGCGGCCCTTGGACAGCACGTCCACGGTCGCGAGGCGCTTGGCCAGCACCACCGGGTGATGGTACGGCAGCAGCAGCACGGCCGTGCCGAGCAGGATGCGCCGCGTCGCCGCGGCGACGAAGGCCAGGAGGTCCAGCGGGTCGGCGTACGGCAGCGACGGCGGCAGCTCGAAGCGCCCGGCCCGCGCGCCGGGGTGGAGCACGACGTGCTCGGGCACGTACAGCGACTCGAAGCCGCATTCCTCGGCGTGCCGCGCGAACGCGACCAGCGCGTCGGGGTCGACGCCGTAGTAGGCGGTGTTGTAGCTGACTCCGAACCTCATGGTTCCCCCTCCTCGGCCCTGCGCACGGGGCACCCTAGAAGGTTGACGCCGGTGTCAGGGCAAATCCCCGCCCCTCCGGAGGGAGCGGGAGGGGCGGGGACGTACGAGGTCAGGCGGAGTGCTCCTGGGCGGCCCTGTTGAGCACCTCCAGGTCGAGGGCGCCCGCCTTGACCGCCTCGACGAACGCCGGCCAGTCGCGGCGCGGGACGTCCAGGACGATGTCCGGCCTGTCGGCGTGGACGAGTTCGACGTGGTCGTTGGTCCGCCTGGCCGTCACGCGGCCGGCGGCCACGGCGCCCGCGCTGGTCGCAGAGGTGGTCGTGGCCTCGGTGTTGATGACCTCGGTGCTCATCTGGCGCTTCCTCCTCGGGGGGACGGGGGGCGGCGGCCGTGCCGCTCGCGCCGGCACGGCCACTCGGGGCAAGCTTGCCCACGAACGCCCGTCCCGTCCATGAGCCCCGCCGCCTTCTCCGGTAGAGACATGCGAGCCGTGGAGGGAGGAACCTCCACCCTCGGGGGAAGTCCTGGCGTCAGGCGCGGGCGGCCTGGGCGGCGACGAGGGCCGCGTACGGTCCGGGCACGGCGATCAGCTCGTGGTGGGTGCCGCGCTGGACGATCCTGCCGCCGTGCACGACCAGGATGAGATCGGCGTCCCTGACCGTGCTGAGGCGGTGCGCGATGACGATCCTGGTCTGCGACAGCCCGCTCAGGTTCGTCTCGATGAGCGCCTCGGTGGCGCTGTCGAGGTTGCTGGTGGCCTCGTCCAGCAGCAGGATCTTGGGCCGGGACAGCACGGCGCGGGCCAGGGCCAGGCGCTGGCGCTGGCCGCCGGAGAGCCCGCCCCCGTCGGTCAGGACCGTCTCGTACCCCATCGGCATCGCCATGATCTCGTCGTGCAGGCCGGCCAGCCGCGCGGCCGCCGCCACCCGCTCCAGCGAGGCGCCGGGGTCGGTGAGCGCGATGTTCTCCCTGATGGAGCCGTTGAACAGGGACGGGTCCTGCGTGACCACGCCGAACTGGCGGCGCAGCGTGCGCAGGTTCAGCTCGCAGGCGGGCACGCCGTCGTAGCGGATCTCGCCCTCGACGGGGGTGTGCAGCGCGAGCAGCAGCCTGGCCAGCGTGCTCTTGCCCGACCCCGACGCGCCGACGAGGGCGACCTTCTGGCCGGGCAGGATGTCCACCGACACGTCACGGACGGTCCACGGCCCGCGCGGGTCGTGGCGGAAGCTGACGCCGCGCAGCTCGACCCTGCCGCGCAGGCGCAGCACCTCGATGCCGTTGCCGGGCTCCGGCTCGGAGGCGAGGATGTCGGACAGCCGGTCGAAGTGGGCGCCCGCCTGCTGGAGGCTCTGCAGGCCCGTCATCAGCGAGCCGAGCGGGGTCAGGGCGGCCAGCGCGATCGCGTTGAGCGCGACCAGCGCGCCGACCGTGAGCTCCCCGTCCAGCACCCGCCACGCGCCCAGCCACAGCAGCCCGAGCGGGGCGATCACGCGGATCGCCGACAGCGCCGACTCCAGCAGCCCCCGGGTGAGCCCGGTGCGCACGTCGGCGTTGAGCTGCTTGGTGAAGTGGGCCGACCACTGCTCCACCGCGCGCTTCTCCGCGCCCGACGCCTTCAGCGTCTCGATGCCGGTGATCGCCTGGATGAGGCTGCTCTGCGACGCCGACAGCGCCGTCAGCTCCTGCTGGGTGAGCGTGGCGATCCGGTTCGCGGTGACGGCCAGCAGCACCGTCTGCACCAGCGCCACGCCGCTCAGCGCCGCCCCGAACATCGGGTCGCGGGCGAACACGAGCACCAGGTAGCCGACCGCGAGCGGGCCGTCGAGCAGGGCGGCCACCACCTGGCCCGTCAGGATGTCGCCCAGCGTCGACACGCTCGCCGCCCTGGTCACCAGGTCGCCCTTGCCGCGCTGGGTGAAGTACCGGTACGGCAGCGCCACGAGATGGCCGACCAGCCCCTCGGTGAGCTCCTGGTCGGCGCGCGCCCGCACCGCCACCAGCAGCGCCGACCGCAGGTAGCCGACGAGGAACTGCGCCACGCCCGCCAGCAGGATCGAGCCGCCCAGCATCGGCAGCACGTCCGCCGCGCCCGACGGCACGATGGTGTCGATCAGCAGCTCGGAGAACAGCGGCAGGCCCAGCCCGAGCAGCTGCAGGAGCAGCGACGCCGCGACGACCTGCGCGAGCAGGCCGCGCCTGCGGCGGAACAGGGTGCGGACGAACTCCCGCCGCCACGCGCCCGCCACCGACGACGTGCCGCGTCTGAACCCCTCGCCCGGCTCGAAGACCAGCAGCACCCCGGTGAACCCGGCGCCGAACTCCTCCGCCGTCAGCCTGCGGCGGCCCTGGCCGGGATCGACCACGTCCACCCGGTCGGGGGACCAGCGCTCCACTACCACGAAGTGGTTGAACTCCCAGTGCGCCACCGCCGGGAGCGGCACGCGCGCGAGGTCCTCCGGGGCGAGCGAGAACGCCCTCGCCTTCAGCCCGTGCTCGCGGGCGCCGTCCACGATCGCCTTGGCGTTCAGGCCGTCCCTGCCGACCTGGAGCCGCTCGGACACCTGGTGCAGCGTGGTGCGCTGTCCGTGGTGGCACAGGACCATCGCCAGGCAGGCCGCGCCGCACTCGGTGACGCTGTTCTGCAGGACGACCGGGATGCGGCGCAGCATCAGAACGCTCCCAGGGCGAGCGCCGTCAGCAGCGCGCCGGCGGCCAGCACCGCCGCCACGGCCAGCCACAGCACGAGGAACGACGGGCTGCTGATCACCAGGGGCATCCGGGCCCCCGCCCGCGCCTGGATGTGCCTGCGCACCGCCTCCTCCCGGTACACGCCGCGCCGCCCGTTCGCACCGGCGGCCTGCCGGGGGCCGGGATGCGGCGTGCTCGGGTGGGGCGCCTGACGGGGCCGGCTGTGCCGGCCGTCGGCGGTCACGTCCAGTGCCATTCGACGGTGGCGGCCGCGCGGCGCTCCGCCAGCCACTGCGAGAACGCGGCGCGCCCGGCTGCGGCCAGCGTCCCGGCGTCGGCGGCGGCCGGCGTCCTCGCCAGCACGGCGCCGGTGAGGAAGAGGCCGTCGTCGCCGCGCACCGGGCCCACCACCCGGCCGGGCGGCGCCCCGCGCAGCGGCTCGGGCAGCTCCGCCTCCCACCGGGTCGCGACCGTCACCACCAGGTCGCCGAGCCCGTCGAGCGACCCGCCGGCGGGAGCCGCCGCGTCCACCTCCGGGCCTGCGGCTCCGGCGGGAGCCGCCGCGTCCGCCCCCGGGCCTGCGGTCCCCGTGGGAGCCGAGAGGAGCTCGGCGGGCGAGGTGGCCGTCACCGGCTCCGGCGCCGCGACCCAGACGGCCCTGACCCGGGCGAAGTCCTCCGGGCGCGCGGCCAGGCGGGCCGGCGCCAGCTCCGCCTCCTTCGCCCGCCGGAACCTGCGGCGCCGCGCGATCCCCGCGATGTAGGCGTCGAACCGGTCGCCCGACAGCCCCGCCGCCGCCATCCACGCCAGCGTCGAGGCGCGGTCGCGCAGGCCGCGCCCGCGGCGGAACTCGTCCGCCGTCGCCTGCAGCTCCTCCGCGGTCAGAGGCTCGGTGTCGTCCTCGGCCGCCGCCGCGATCAGGCACTGGTCCACGATCTCCTCGTACGGCGAGGCGTCGCGCCGCGACAGCGAACGCAGCATCGTCAGCGCCTGCGGCACCGACACGTGCACCCCGTCCACGCTGACCAGGTGCCCGGCGGCCCAGTGCGTCGAGTGGTCCACCAGCCACGGCACACCGTCCTCGGACGGCGCCGTCAGCGCCACCGTGCCGCCGTCCGGGTGGTCGAGCAGCAGGTCGTAGTCCACGACGGGGGTGCCGGGACGCTCGTCCACGACGAGCTGGGCGCGCAGCCAGGGACGGCGGGCGGCCCAGTCCGCCGCGGCCCGGCGCGCACCGGCGACGGCGGCGCGGCGGCGCGGCAGCGCGCGCAGCAGCTCGACCCCGGACTCCAGGGCCTCGGCGAAATCGGTCACGGGTTCACTCCGTCCGTGGGTGCTGGTCCTTCTGCCGGCGTCCCGATGAGCCAGGCGGCGATGGCGTCGCTGACCGGCAGCCCCGCCCACAGCTCGACGAAGCCCCAGGCGCCGTTGCTGTTCAGCTCCAGGAACACGTACTCGCCCGCGGGCGTGACGATGAAGTCGAGCGCGGCGTAGGTGAGGCCGACGTCGGCCACCAGGCGCGCGCAGCGGCGCGCCACGTCGGCGGGCAGCTCGTGCGGGCCGTACCTGACGCGGTCGTTGTCGTAGTGCCGCCAGTCGTCCCTGGCCGCGGTGGAGCCCGACGCGTCGATCTCGGCCGCGAACACCCGCTCGCCGACCACGATCACCCGCAGTTCGACCGCCTTGTCCACGTACGGCTGCAGGATGACGGGCTCGTGCCGCAGCCGGTGCCGCGAGGTGAGGTGTCGCCGCGTGACGACCGTCGTGTACGCGCGGTGCGGCGCGCCGTCGATCCGGAACCGTTCGGCCGCGATCTGCTTGGCCACCAGCCGGCCGGACGCGGCGGCGTAGGCGGCGGCGAGCTCGTCCGGGTCGTTGGTGTACGTCGTGTCCGGCACCGTGAACCCCAGGTCCACGGCCCGCGCCAGGTGGAGGACCTTGTTGTGGGCGCGCAGCTCGTCCGCCCGGGTGCCGGGCAGCCAGCGGGCGGGCAGCAGGCTGCCGACGCCGTCGAGCATGACCTCGGCCTGGAGCTCGGCGTGGGCGCGCTGGGTGGGGTCGGTGACGGCGGGATGGGCCTGCGGGCCGCTCGGCCGGCTGCGCCAGACGGCGGTGACCCGCGAAAGATCCACGGTCGGCCCCTCGCCGTCGGGCCGGTCGATGTGCAGCAGCAATCTGCGCCGGCCGCCCGCGAACGACGCGGTGATCCGGCTGCGTGCCGGGTACTCGCCGTTGTCCCACCACAGGACGGGCACGCCGCCGTCCGGCGGCTCCTCCCCGTGGGGGTCCAGAAGGTGGGCGCCGCGCCGGAGCAGCCCGCCCAGCACGCGTTCCGCCGCGCCGTCGCCGCGCTTGCTCATGATCAGAATCACAACCGGTCCGTCCCGCCCGTCTCCGCCTGTTCAAGCCGCGGGGTGGGACGCGACCTCGCGTCCCACCCCGCGGCGCCCGTCAGAGGGCAGGGCTCAGATGAGCCACCACTCGTAGGCGACGTCGTCGAGCGTCCAGGCGCTGGCCACCCACTCCTTCTGGCGGCTGCCGGCGACCTCGCCCAGCTCCGCGTCGGTCAGTTCCGCGCCCTCGAAGGGCAGGTCGTCGATCGTGATCTTCGACATGTGTTCCTCTCGTCCTCCGGCCCCGATCTGGGGGACGGCGGCCGGGGATCCGCCCCGGCCTGGCGAGAACAGTAAGGAGACGATCTTGAGGCTGGCTTGTGATCAACTTGTGCGGCGGCTTCAAGCCAGACACAAGTCACGTGAGGGGCCCTGGGGGAGAAGGGAAGGGCTGGGCGGAAATGTCGGTGCGGGGTGCGAGAGTGGGCGGGTGCTTCAGACCTCTCCCCTTCTTCCGTGCCACGTCCGGCGGCTCGCCGGAGGCGGCATCGAGCTGATGCCGATCGTCCTGCCCATGACGCTCACGCCCGCCCAGCGGCGCGAGCTGGCCGCGGTCCTGCTCGACGGTCTCGACGACGACCCGGACGAGCTCGACGACCCGGGCGACCGGCGCGCCGGCCTCGGCGTCCGTGACGGGGCCGCCGCCGGGGCGCCCCGGGTCCCGGTCCCCGGCGCCCGGCCCAGCCCCGAACTCTGCCCCGCCTGAAGCGCGATCACCGCGCGGCGTTCCTACCAGCGGTCGTGCACCTGCGGGCGGATCAGGGTGTCGTACACCTCCCGCACCGCTTCCGCCGTGGCCTCGGGGAGCGGGGGCAGGTTCGCGGCGGTGGCGTTCGCGGTGGCCTGGCCCGGGTTGCGGGCGCCCGGGATGACCACGGAGACGCCCGGCTGGTCGAGGATCCACCGCAGCGCGAACTGCGCCATGGTCGCCCCCTCCGGCACCAGCGGCGACAGGCGGCGCACCGCCTCCAGCCCGGTCGCGAAGTCCACGCCCGAGAACGTCTCTCCGACGTCGAACGCCTCGCCCCGCCGGTTGAAGGCCCGGTGGTCGTCCGGGGCGAACGTCGTGCGCTCGTCGTACCGGCCCGACAGCAGGCCGCTCGCGAGCGGCACCCGGGCGATGACGCCCACCCCGGCGGCCCGTGCGGCGGGCAGCACCCGCTCCAGCGGCTTCAGCCTGAACGCGTTGAGGATGATCTGCACCGTGGCGACGCCGGGCCGGGCGATCGCCGTCAGGGCCTCCTCGCAGGTCTCCACGCTCACGCCGTACGCCGCGATCCTCTCCTCGGCGACGAGCGTGTCGAGGGCGTCGTAGACGGCGTCCGACGAGTACACGGGCGTGGGCGGGCAGTGGAGCTGCACCAGGTCGAGGGTGTCGACGCCGAGGTTCCTGCGGGAGCGCTCGTTCCAGGCCCGGAAGTTGGCCATCACGTAGTTCTCCGGCACCTGCTCCAGGCGGCGGCCCATCTTGGTGGCGACCGTCAGGCCGGGGTGCTCCCTGGCGAAGCGGCCGACGATCTGCTCGCTGCGTCCGTCGCCGTACACGTCGGCGGTGTCGATGAACGTCACTCCCGACTCCACGGCGGCGCGCAGCGTCGCGAAGGCGTCGTCCTCGCTCACCGCGCCCCAGTCGGCGCCGAGCTGCCAGGCGCCGAGGCCCACCACCCCGACCTTCCGCCCGGTACGCCCCAGCACCCGCTCCTCCATGGCCGACCTCTCCTCCGTCGTCGTCGACGTACCAGTCTCCACGACGGGGTCCGGGGACGGGGCACCGGGCGCCTGCCCCTACGCTGGCCGCATGATTCGTCCCGCGACCATTGACGACGTGCCCGAGATCCACGCGATGATCCGGGAGCTGGCCGAGTACGAGAAGGCGCCGCACGAGGTGCGCGTCACCGAGGAGCAGTTGCGCGTGGCGCTGTTCTCCGACACGCCCGCGGCCTTCTCCCACATCGCCGAGCACGAGGGCGCGGTCGCCGGGTTCTCGCTGTGGTTCCTCACCTTCTCCACCTGGCGCGGCGTCCACGGCATCTACATGGAGGACCTGTTCGTACGCCCCGAGTACCGCGGTTCCGGGTACGGCGGCGCGCTCATGGCGGAGCTGGCCAGGATCTGCGACGAGCGCGGCTACCAGCGGCTGGAGTGGTCGGTGCTCGACTGGAACGCCCCCACGATCGGCTTCTACGACGCGCTGGGCGCGGAGCGGCAGGACGAGTGGGTGAAGTACCGGCTGACGGATGAGCCGCTGCGCCGTCTGGCCGTCCGCGCGACCGCCTCCTGACCCCGGCCTCCGCCGCTCAGGTGCGGTAGATGGTCAGGTGGTAGGCGTAGCGGTCGCCCCGGTAGAGCGACTCGGCCCGCTCCACGGGGCGGCCCCGGTCGTCGTAGGCGGTGCGCCGCACGAGGAACGCCGGTGAGAACGCCGCCACCTGCAGCGCCTCGGCGTCGTCCGGGCCGAGCACGGTGGCGTTGATGGTCTGTTCGGCGCGCCTCGGCACGATGTCGTACCTGCGGGCCAGCTCCTCGTACAGGGAGCCGTCGAGGTCGAGGCCGCCGGGCACGAGCGCGGCGGGCAGGTGGGTGCGTTCGAGGCACATGGGCTCGCCGTCGGCGGTGCGGACCCGCGTGAGGCGCAGCACCTCCTCCGACGGGCTGAGCCGCAGGGCGTAGCCGACGTCGGCGCCCGCGGGCACCAGCTCGCGCGTCACCGGCGACGAGCCGGGGCGCAGCCCCCTGGCCCGCATGTCCTCGGTGAACGAGGTCAGCTCGACCGACTTGGCGATGCGCGGCTCGCCGGCGAACGTGCCCGAGCCGCGTACCCGGTAGACGAGCCCTTCCTGCTCCAGCTCGTCGAGCACGCGGCGTACCGTGAGCCTGCTCAGCCCGAACTCCTCCGCCAGGCTTCGCTCGGGCGGCAGCCGGTCGTGCGGGGCGAGCCCGTCGCGGAGCAGGGCCAGCAGGTGTTCGCGCAGCCGCGCGGACTTCCCCGCCATCAGACCTCCCTCAAAACCGCGCCAGTCTACCCGTGAGGGGCACCCCCATTGGGCAAGACCACTTTCCTCATGCGCACGAACAGCGCCGAACGCGATGGGATGAATGGGCATGCCCGGACTGGGCGTGAAAGAGCCCTGGCGGCCCCGGGCGCGCGGGACGCGGTGGCGCCGTCCAGGAGAGGCGGCGCGGGCCTGCGGGGGGTGACGCTTGGCGGGGAGGCGGCGTCCGGCGGGGGTGAGGCCTGGCGGGGAGGCGGCGTCCGAGGGGGTGCGCGGGCCGCGCTGCTCGCGCGGCCCGCGTGATGTGCGTGTCACACGCCCGCGCGCGTCGTCGCCCGCTCGCGCGTGCCCTCGAACATCTCCATGCCTGGCTCCTCCGGCTCGGGGTGGGTCTCCTCCAGCTTGAGCGCCACGCCCATGCAGAAGAGCGTGGGCGCCCACTGGCCGACGAAGATCCCCCAGCGGTCGGCCCTGTCGATGCCTCTGGTCTCCAGGTTCCGCGACGCCACCCAGCTCGCGACGGAGAGGCCGATGGAGGCGATTCCGGCGATGTACATGTGGTTGGACTTGATGCCCATCTTGTGGAGCATTTTGATCATGATGTCCCCCTTTGCTGTGATTGCTGTTACCCACCGTGAGGAGGCATAACCTCTCGGTCGCGCCCCGCGTCCGGGCCCCGTGTTACGGCCGCGTTTCCCCGTGACGCATGTGCGGGCCCTGTTACACGGGTGAGCCACCTGTAACGAGCGCACAGCGGCTCTGCGTCGAAGTGCGTAACGCGCCCTTCCTACGGTGGCGCCATCGACGCCGAGCGAGGAGAGACCGATGGCGCGCTGGATCACCGAGTGGCACCCCGATGACCCGGCCTTCTGGGAGAGCTCGGGAAAGAGGGTGGCGCGACGCAACCTGATCTTCTCGATCCTGGCCGAGCACCTCGGCTTCACCGTGTGGACCCTGTGGAGCGTCGTGGCGGCCAAGATGGGCGCCTACGCGTTCTCCACGGACCAGCTCTTCTGGCTCGTCTCCCTGCCGAACCTCGTCGGCTCGGCGCTGCGCGTCCCCTACACGTTCGGCCCGGCGCGGTTCGGCGGACGCACCTTCACCACCGTCAGCGCGCTCCTGCTGCTGGTGCCCGCCGTGCTGCTCGGCGTGGCCGTGAGCGACCCGGAGACGCCGTACTGGCTGTTCCTGGTGATCGCGGCTACGGCGGGCGTGGGCGGCGGCAACTTCGCCTCCAGCATGGCGAACATCACGTACTTCTACCCCCGGCACCGGCAGGGCGTGGCGCTCGGGCTGAACGCGGCGGGCGGCAACATCGGGGTCAGCTCCGTGCAGCTCGTCATGCCGCTGGTGATCGGCTCGCTGGGCCTGGCGGCGGCGGGGTGGTTCTGGATCCCGTTCATCGTCGTGGCCGCCGGGTGCGCCTGGTTCTTCATGGACGACCTGGCGAGCGCGAAGGCCGCGCCGCGCGAGCAGCTCGCCGTCGCGGGACGCGCCCAGACCTGGATCATGTCGTTCCTGTACGTCGGCACCTTCGGCTCGTTCATCGGGTACTCGACCGCCTTCCCGCTGCTGGCGAGGAGCCTGTTCCCCGACTCGCCGTGGCCGGCGGTGGCGTTCGCGGGCCCGCTGCTCGGCTCGCTGGTCAGGCCCGTGGGCGGCCTGCTGGCGGACCGGCTGGGCGGCGCGCCGGTGACGCTGTGGAACTTCGCCGCCATGGGCGCAGGTGTGGTGCTCGTGTGGACGGCGAGCGGCTCCGGCTCGTTCTGGCTGTTCTTCCTCGCCTTCCAGCTGCTGTTCGTCACGGCCGGGGTGGGCAACGGCTCCACGTACCGGATGATCCCGGCGATCTTCCAGGCGAAGGCGGTGGCCGAGCGCGGCCGGAGCGAGGAGTCGCTGCTGTACGGCAAGCGTCAGGCGTCCGCCGCGATCGGCGTCATCTCGGCTGTCGGGGCGCTCGGCGGGTTCCTCATCAACCGGGCGTTCGGCATGTCGTTCGCCGCGACCGGCAGCCCCGCCGCCGCGTTCGCCGCGTTCGCCGCCTTCTACGCGGCCTGCCTGGCCCTGACCTGGTGGTGCTACACGCGCAGGGTGGGCGTGTCCAGGGTCGCCAGCCTCGCCCACGCCCGGGTGTGAGCCGTGACCGCGGGAAGGACGCACAAGACGGACAAGACGCACAAGACGCACTGTCCGTACTGCGCGCTGCAGTGCGGCATGGAGATCGGGACCGGGCGGGAGATCAGGATCACCCCGAGGACGGACGTCCCGGCCAACGCGTCCGGCGCGCTGTGCCAGAAGGGCTGGACGGCGGCCGAGCTGCTCACCAACGGCAGCCGCCTGACCACCCCGCTCCTGCACGGCGAGCCCGTGGCCTGGGAGGCGGCGCTCGACCACGTCGCCGCCAGGCTCTCCGAGATCCGCGCCGAGCACGGCCCCGACGCCGTGGCCGTGTTCGGCGGCGGCGGCCTCACCAACGAGAAGGCGTACACGCTGGGAAAGTTCGCCAGGGTCGCGCTGGGCACGAGCCAGATCGACTACAACGGCAGGTTCTGCATGTCGTCGGCCGCGGCCGCGTCGATCAGGGCGTTCGGCATGGACCGCGGCCTGCCGTTCCCGGTCACCGACCTGGCCGGGGCCGACGTGGTGCTGCTGGCCGGCGCGAACGTGGCCGAGACGATGCCGCCGTTCGTCCGCCACCTGGAGGGGCCGCGCGCGATCGTGGTCGACCCGCGCCGCACGCCGACGGCGAGGCGGGCCTGGCTGCACCTGCAGCCGGCGCCGGGCACGGACCTCGCGCTCGCGCTCGGGCTGCTCCACCTCGTGGTGGCCGAGGGCCTGGTGGACGAGGCGTACGTGGCCGGGCGCACGTCGGGCTTCGAGGAGGTGCGCACGTCGCTGGCGTCGTGGTGGCCGGAGCGGGTCGAACGGATCACCGGGGTGCCGGTGTACCGGATGCGGCAGGCGGTGCGGGCGCTGGCGGCGGCCGGCCGCGCGTACGTGCTGACCGGCAGGGGCGTCGAGCAGCACGCCAAGGGCACCGACACGGTGACGGCGTTCGTCAACCTGGCGCTCGCGCTGGGCCTGCCCGGCAGGCACGGCTCCGGGTACGGCTGCCTCACCGGGCAGGGCAACGGGCAGGGCGGCAGGGAGCACGGCCAGAAGGCGGACCAGCTTCCCGGCTACCGCAGGATCGACGACCCGGCGGCCCGCGCGCACGTCGCCGGCGTGTGGGGCGTCGCGCCGGAGAGCCTGCCCGGGCCGGGACGGTCGGCGTACGAGCTGCTGGACGCGCTCGGCACGCCGGGCGGCCCGCGCGCGCTGCTCGTGTTCGGCTCGAACCCCCTGGTGTCGGCGCCGGCCTCCGAACGGGTGGCCGGGCGGCTGGCCGGCCTGGACCTGCTGGTCGTCTGCGACGTGGTGCTGTCGGAGACGGCCGCCCGCGCCGACGTGGTGTTCCCGGTGACGCAGTGGGCCGAGGAGACCGGCACGATGACGAACCTGGAGGGCCGGGTGCTGCTGCGCCGCCGGGCGGTCGAGCCGCCGGACGGCGTCAGGAGCGACCTGGAGGTGATCGCGGAGCTGGCGGCGCGGCTCGGTCACCGCTTCCCCTCCCGGCCGCGCGAGGTGTTCGACGAGCTGCGCCGCGCGAGCGCGGGCGGCGCCGCCGACTACTCCGGCATCACCTACGAGCGCGTCGAGGCCGGGCCGGGCGTGTTCTGGCCCTGCCCGGAGCCGGGCCACCCGGGGACGCCGCGCCCGTTCCTCGACCGGTTCGCCACGCCGGACGGCCGCGCCAGGTTCGTCCCGGTCGGGCACCGCCCGCCCGCCGAGGAGCCCGACGAGGACTACCCGCTGCACCTGACGACCGGCCGGGTTCTCGCGCACTACCAGAGCGGCGCGCAGACCCGCAGGATCGCGCCGCTCGTGCGGGCCGCGCCCGAGCCGTTCGTCGAGCTGCACCCCGACCTGGCCGAGCGGCTCGGCATCCGGCCGGGCGACGTGGTGCGGGTCAGCAGCCGCAGGGGCGAGGACCGGGCCCCGGCCAGGATCAGCGACGCCGTCAGGCGCGACACCGTGTTCATGCCCTTCCACTGGGAGGGCGTCAACCGCCTCACCAACCCGGCGCTCGACCCGATGTCGAGGATGCCGGAGTTCAAGGTCTGCGCGGTGAGGGTGGAGAGGGACTCATGAGACTCGTCGTGGTGGGCAACGGGATGGCCGGCTCCCGCCTGGTGGCCGAGGTGCGCGAGCGCGACCCGGACGTGCGGATCACCGTGTTCGGGGCGGAGGCGTGCGCCCCGTACAACCGGGTGCTGCTGTCGAACGTGCTGGCGGGCACCTCCCGCCCCGAACAGGTGCGGCTGCTCGACCCCTCCTGGTACCGCGCGCACCGGGTCGAGGCGGTGCTCGGCAGCCCGGTCGTGTCGATCGACAGGGACGCCGGGCACGTGGTGACGGGCGACGGGCGGCGCGAGCCGTACGACGTGCTGGTGCTGGCCACCGGCAGCGAGCCGGTGGTGCCGCCGGTGCCCGGCGTGGAGCGGGCGATCCCGTTCCGCACGCTCGACGACTGCGAGCGCATCCTGCGGGCCGCCGAGGGCGCCCGCCGCGCGGTCGTGGTCGGCGGCGGGCTGCTCGGCGTCGAGGCGGCGCGCGGCCTGGCCGGGCGCGGCCTGCCGGTGACGCTGCTGCACCTGGCCGGGCACCTGATGGAGCGGCAGCTCGACGTCGAGGCGGGTCTCGTGCTGGGCGAGACGCTGGCGGGCCTGGGCGTGGAGATCCGCACCGGCGTGAGCGCCGAGGCGGTGCTGGAGGACGGCGTCAGGCTGACCGGCGGCGAACCGGCCGAGGCCGACCTGGTGGTGCTGGCCTGCGGCGTCCGCCCGCTCACCGGGCTGGCCGCCGAGGCGGGGCTGGAGGTGCGGCGCGGCGTCGTCGTGGACGACGAGCTGCGCACCGACGACCCGTCGATCTTCGCGATCGGCGAGTGCGCCGAGCACGACGGCACCGTGTACGGCCTGGTCGCGCCCGCCTGGGAGCAGGCGGCCGTCGCCGCGGACGTCATCACCGGCGGCAAGGCGCTCTACCGCGGCTCCCGGCTGGTCACCCGGCTGAAGGCCAGGAGCGTCGAACTCGCCGCGATGGGCGAGACGCAGCTCACCGAGGAGGACGCCGAGGTGGTGCGGTTCAGCCACCGGGCCCGCGGGACGTACCGCAAGCTCGTCATCCGCGACGGCCGGCTGGTCGGCGCGATCCTGCTGGGCGAGAGCGACGCGGTGGGCACGCTCACCCAGCTCTTCGACCGGGGCGGCCCGGTGCCGGGCGACCGGGCCGGGCTGCTGTTCCCCGGGCTGTCGGCGGCGCCGGTGGCCGGCAGCCCCGTCCTCATGCCGGACGCGGCCACGGTCTGCCGGTGCAACGACGTGACCAAGGGACAGATCCGGGCGTGCTGGGAGGCCGGCGCCCGCGACGTGGCCGGGGTGGCGGCCGCCACCAGGGCCACGACCGGGTGCGGCACCTGCAGGGACGCCGTGGAGGGCATCGTCGGCTGGCTGTGCGAGCAGGAAGGGATCACCGTATGAACAAGATCGTGGTCGTGGGGTACGGTCCGGCGGCGCACCGGTTCGTCGAGACGCTGGCGCGGAAGGGGTTCGCGGGCGCCGTCACGGTGATCGGGGAGGAGCCGCGCCCGGCGTACGACCGGGTGGCGCTCACCTCCTACCTGTCGGGCGCCTCGGCCGAGGACCTCACCTACCCGGTGCCCGGCGGCGTCGTCACCCGCCTGGGCACCCGCGTCACCGCCGTGGACCGGCGGGCCAGGCACGTCGTCACCGCCGACGGCGGCGTCGAGCCGTACGACGTGCTGGTGCTGGCCACCGGCTCGGCGCCGTTCGTGCCGCCCGTGCCGGGGGCGGGGCACGCGTTCGTCTACCGCACGATCGAGGATCTCGACGCGATCAGGGCGGCCGCGAAGGACGCCGCCGAGGGCGTCGTCGTCGGCGGCGGCCTGCTCGGCCTGGAGGCGGCCGACGCGCTGCGCGGGCTCGGGCTGCGCACCCACATCGTCGAGCTGAGCCCGTGGCTGATGCCGCGCCAGGTGGACGAGGGCGGCGGCGCGGTGCTGAGGTCCCACATCGAGGGGCTCGGGCTGAGCGTGCACGCGGGCGCCGGCGTCGAGGAGGTCGTCGCCGACGGCGGTGGACGGGTCACGGGCCTGCGCACGTCGGGCGGCACGCTGATCGAGGCGCAGGTCGTGGTGTTCTCCGCCGGGGTCAGGCCGCGCGACGAGCTGGCCAGGGCGTGCGGCCTGGAGGTGGGGGAGCGCGGCGGCGTCGTCGTCGACCCCGGCATGCGCACCTCAGACCCGCACGTCTACGCGATCGGCGAGTGCGCGCTCGCCGGAGGCACGGTGTACGGGCTCGTCGGGCCGTGCAACACGATGGCCGAGGTGGCCGCCGACCGGATCACGGGCGGCACGGCCGTCTTCGAGGGCGCGGACCTGTCGACGAAGCTGAAGCTGCTCGGCGTGGAGGTCGCCCAGTTCGGCGCGATGAGCGGGGCGCTCGACGTCACCTACATGGACCCGGTGGCGGGGGTCTACAAGAAGCTGTTCGTCAGCGACGACGCCGGCACGCTGCTCGGCGGCATCTGCGTGGGCGACGCGGGGCCGTACTCGACGCTGCGGCCGTACGTGGGCAAGCGGCTGCCGGCCTCCCCGTCCGACCTGCTGTTCAGCGGTTCGGGCGCGGCCCTCGACCTGCCCGACGACGCGCAGGTCTGCTCCTGCAACAACGTGGGCGCGGGCGAGATCCGCGCCGCCGTCGCCGACCGGGGGCTCCGGGACGTCGCGGCGGTCAAGGCGTGCACCGGGGCGGGCACGACCTGCGGCAGCTGCGTGCCCATGCTCAAGCAGCTCCTGGAGAAGTCGGGCGTCGAGGTGAGCAGGGCGCTGTGCGAGCACTTCACCCACTCCAGGGCGGAGCTGTTCGACATCGTCAGGGTGCGGGGCGTCACGACGTTCTCCGAGCTCATCGCCCGGCACGGGCAGGGACGCGGCTGCGACATCTGCAAGCCGGTCGTGGCCTCCATCCTCGCCTCCCTGCACAACGGGCACGTCCTGGAGGGGGAGCGGGCGGCGCTCCAGGACACCAACGACGCCTTCCTCGCCAACATCCAGAAGAACGGCACGTACTCGGTCGTCCCACGCATCCCGGGCGGCGAGATCACGCCGGACAAGCTCATCGTGATTGGGGAGGTGGCCCGCGACTTCGGGCTCTACACGAAGATCACCGGCGGGCAGCGGATCGACCTGTTCGGCGCCCGCGTCGAGCAGCTCCCGGAGATCTGGCGGCGGCTCGTGGACGCCGGGTTCGAGTCCGGCCACGCGTACGGCAAGGCGCTGCGCACCGTGAAGTCGTGCGTCGGCTCCACCTGGTGCCGCTACGGCGTGCAGGACTCCGTCGGCCTCGCCATCGCGCTGGAGCTGCGCTACCGGGGCCTGCGCTCGCCCCACAAGCTGAAGTCGGCCGTCTCCGGCTGCGCCCGCGAGTGCGCCGAGGCCAGGTCGAAGGACTTCGGCGTCATCGCCACCGAGCAGGGCTGGAACCTGTACGTCGGCGGCAACGGCGGCTTCCGGCCCCGCCACGCCGACCTGCTCGCCACCGACCTGACCACCGACGAGCTGATCAGGACCATCGACCGGTTCCTCATGTTCTACATCCGCACCGCCGACCGGCTCCAGCGCACCTCCGCCTGGCTGGAGTCGCTGGACGGCGGGCTCGGCCGCCTCCGCGAGGTGATCATGGAAGACTCCCTCGGCATCTGCGCCGACCTCGACGCCCAGATGGAGCACCACATCGCCACGTACGCCGACGAGTGGCGCGCGACGCTCGACGACCCCGACAAGCTCGCCAGGTTCGTGAGCTTCGTCAACGCGCCCGGCGTGCCCGACCCGTCGATCGTCTTCTCCGCCGAGCGCGGCCAGATCAGGCCGGTGATGGCGCGATGAGCTGGGTGCCCGTCTGCGACTACCACGCCATCCCGCCGGAGCGCGGCGTGTGCGCCCTGGTGGACGGTGTCCAGGTGGCGATCTTCCGCACGTACGACGGCGGGGTGCACGCCCTGGACAACCTCGACCCGTTCAGCGGCGCGTACGTGCTGTCGCGCGGCATCGTCGGCACCAGGAAGGGCGAGCCGACCGTCGCCTCCCCGCTGCACAAGCAGGTCTTCTCGCTCGTGTCGGGCGTCTGCCTCGACCAGGACGACGTCACCGTGGCCGTCTACCGGGCGCGGGTGGCGGGCGGCCGGGTGGAGGTGAGCGTTTAGCCGGGGGTCGCCAGGGCATTCACCCCGGAAACTCGCGGGACGAGGGGAGGTGAGTGTGGCGCCTGCGTTCGACGAGTCGGCCGACGGGCGCGCCATCGCCGACATCTACGACGTCACCGTCCAGGACCTCCCCACCGGGCCCGCCGTCGACCGGCTCCACGAGCTGGCCGGTGACGGGCCGGTGCTGGAGTTCGGCATCGGCACGGGCCGGCTGGCGCTGCCGCTCGCGGCGCGCGGCCTGCGCGTGGCCGGCATCGACGGCTCGGCCGAGATGGTCGAGGTGTTGCGCGCCAAGCCGGGCGGCGACCGCGTCCACGTCGCCGTCGGCGACTTCGCCACGACCCGGGTCGAGGGCGAGTACGCGCTGGTGGCGCTCACGCTCAACACCGTGTTCGCGCTGCCGTCGCAGGAGGCGCAGGTGCGGTGCTTCCGCAACGCGGCGGCGCACCTGCGGCCCGGCGGCAGGTTCGTGGTCGAGGCGTGGGTGCCCGACCCCGGCGCGTTCAGGGACGGCGCGGCGCTGCGGCTGCTCTCGCTGGGCGAGGACGCCGTCGTCGCCGAGGCGGCCAGGCTGTTCCCCGCCGAGCAGCTGATGCGCACGACCAAGGTCAGGCTCACCCGGGACGGCGTGCGGCTGCTCCCGGCGAACCACCGCTACGCCTGGCCGTCGGAGCTCGACCTCATGGCGAGGCTGGCTGGCATGGAGCGCGAGCACCGCTGGTCCGACTGGCTCGGCACGCCGTTCACCGACGACAGCCGCGAGCACGTCACCGTCTACCGCAGGAGCGACTGATGCGACTGCCGCCCCCGCGCGGACCCGTCACCGAGGAGCTGTTCGCCCGCCTGGCGGGGCCGCCGGGGACCGCGCTGCCCGAGCCGCCCGCCGGCGCGGCGTCCCCGCTGGACGACGACGACCTCCAGCTCGCCCTGTTCGCCTGCTACGAGCTGCACTACCAGGGCTTCGACGGCGTGGACGACCTCTGGGAGTGGGACCCGGCGCTGCTGCGCCACCGGGCGGAGCTGGAGCGGCGCTTCGAGTCCGCGCTGGCCGAGATGGTGCCCCGGCCGCTGCCGGTGCCGCCCTCGCACGTCCGCAGGGCGCTGACCGCGCTCGTCGCCGCCGACGACGCGGCCGGCGGGCCGTCCCTGTCGCTGTTCCTCCAGCGCGAGGCCGGGCCGGAGGTCTTCCGCGAGTTCGTCGTGCACCGCTCCGTCTACCACCTGAAGGAGGCCGACCCGCACACCTGGGGCATCCCGCGCCTGCGCGGCCGCGCCAAGGCGGCGCTGGTGGAGATCCAGGCCGACGAGTACGGCGGAGGCAGGCGCGAGCGGATGCACAGCGAGCTGTTCCGCGCCACCATGCGCGCCGTCGGCCTGGACGACTCCTACGGCGCGTACGTGCCGAACGTCCCCGGGGTCACGCTGGCCGTCTCGAACGTCATGTCGCTGTTCGGGCTGCACAGGCGGCTGCGCGGCGCCCTGCTCGGCCACCTGGCCGCGCTGGAGATGACCTCGTCGCTGCCGAACCGCCGGTACGCGGCGGGCCTGCGCAGGCTCGGCGGCGACGCGACGGCGGTCCGCTTCTACGAGGAGCACGTCCAGGCCGACGCGGTGCACGAGCAGATCGCCGCCTCCGACCTGTGCGGCGGGTTCGCCGCCGCCCACCCGGAGCTGACCGGCGACGTCCTGTACGGCGCGGCCTGCGCGCTCGCCCTCGAACGCCGCTGGGCCGGGCACGTCATGGCGTACTGGGAGCGGGGCGGCACGTCGCTGCTCGGCGAGCCGGTGGCGGCCTGAGCGGCGGGAGCGGCCGGACATGGACCCTGGCCTGGACCCCGAACCGGACCCCGAACCGGACCCCGAACCGGACCTCGATCCGGACCTCGATCCGGACCTCGATCCGGACCTCGATCTGGACTACGTGCTGCCGCTGCGCTGGGACGACGACGCCGGGCTGGACGAGCTGACCGCGTACCTGCGGGAGCTGTCGCGGCACGCCCGCGTGACCGTCGTGGACGGCAGCCCCGGCCCGCTGTTCGAACGGCACGCCGCCCGGTGGACGGGGCTGGTGCGGCACGTACGTCCCGACCCGGAGCCGCGGTTCGCCAACGGCAAGGTCGGCGGGGTGACGACCGGGCTACGGCTGGCCGAGGGCGAGCGCGTCGTCATCGCCGACGACGACGTGCGCCACGACCGGCACTCGCTGGCCGCCGTGCACGACCTGCTGGGCGCGTACGAGCTGGTCAGGCCGCAGAACTACTTCCACCCGCTGCCGTGGCACGCCCGCTGGGACACCGCGCGCACCCTGCTCAACCGCGCCTTCGGCGCCGACTACCCGGGGACGTTCGGGGTGCGCAGGTCGTTCTTCAGCGCGATGGGCGGCTACGACGGCGACGTCCTGTTCGAGAACCTGGAGCTGATCCGCACCGTCCGCGCGCACGGCGGCAGGGAGGCGCGCCCGCCCGGCCTGTACGTGCGCCGCCTGCCGTGCGACGCGCGGCGCTTCTGGTCGCAGCGGGTCAGGCAGGCCTACGACGACCTGGCGCAGCCCGCCAGGTTGGCGGTGTTCCTCCCGGTGCTGCCCGCGCTCCTCCTGACGCGCGGCACCGGCCCCGGGGCGCGGCGCGCGCTCGTGGGGGCCGCGCTGCTCGTGTGCCTCGCGGAACGCGGACGCCGCCGCGCGGGGGGACGGCGGGTGTTCCCGTTCTCCGCCTCGCTCCTCGCGCCCGTCTGGGTGCTCGAAAGGGCCGTGTGCGGCTGGCTCGCGCTCGGCGCGGCGCTCACCGGCGGCGTGCCGTACGCGGGGGGCAGGATCAGGCGGGCCGCCCACTCGGTGCGCGCGCTACGCCGGCGGGCCGGGACGGCTCGGCGCGCGGAAACCCGCGAGCTTGTGCGAGCCGTCGCAGAACGGCTTGGCCGAGGAGCGGCCGCAGCGGCACAGCGCGACGGTCGCGCGGCCCGGGTCGACGCGCTCGCCGTCCTGGGTCAGGATCTCGAAGTCGCCCCTGACGAGCAGCGGGCCGTCCTCGCACGGGATCACGGTGACAGGGTCTCGCATCCCGGTCACCTGCCCCGGGGTTAGCCGCTCTCACCTACCGGCGGGTGGGTAGACGTGGGCGCCGGGGTGGCCGGCGGGAAGGACGCAGCGGCGTCCGGACTCGACGCTCTCGCAACGCTCCGCGTCCTCACGTTGGGGGAGTGGCTCGGTATCGGTTCGCGGCACCTGCCGGACGGTAGCGGTGGGGTGGCCCCCGCTGGTCTCGGTACGGCAACGATCGAACCTCTGAACGATCACACCAAACTCCGTGAACCGTTACCGTGAGTAATACCGGCACCAGGTAAAGGCGTCGTGCGAAGTGCATAAACCGCGCATTCGCTCGCGATCCGCGCGGGAAGTAAGCGGCCATGAGCACGATTTCACAGCGCAAGGCGCTCCTGCTGGCCGCGGTCATCCCCGCGTTCCTCGTCGCGGGCTGCGGCGCGAGCGGCAACCCGCAGGCCATGAAGGGCGCGGAGAGCCAGCCCACCGAGTCGATGATGCCGACCGAGTCGGGCACGGAGTCGATGTCCCCGACCGAGAGCGGCTCCGCGACGATGTCGCCGTCCCCCACCGGGACCGTGAAGGGCGGCAAGGTCGGCGCGGCCGTCATGGCCTACTTCGACGCCCTCAAGTCGGGCAACGTGGACGAGATCATGAAGCTGTTCCTCGACACCGCCGTCGTCGAGCTCGACGGCGTGCCCACCGCGGAGGGCTCCTCCGCCATCCGCAAGGTCATCCAGCAGCAGGTTCAGGGCGGCCAGAACGCCCAGGCCACGCACACCATCGACGAGGTGCACACGGTCGGCGGCGAGGACGCGTTCGTCCGCACCACCAGCACCATGCAAGGTGGCCAGGTCATGCGCGCGTTCTTCATCCTCACCAAGCAGGACAACGGCAAGTGGAAGATCGCCCGTCTCATGAGCAACAAGGGCTGACCGGGTGACCGGCCGCGCGGTCGGTGCGGCGGCGCGCACCGACGGCACGGCGCCCGATCCTTCTTCCCCCCGGTTCCGCCCCTCCCCGCGCGCCCGCCCGCACGCCCGGTGACATCCCCGGCCCCCGTCGTCACGCCATCGACCGCTCCTGCCGGTCGAGGATGGCCATCGACACGGCCACCGCCCGCGCCTGGTCGGCGTCCTCGATGGCGCGCAGCAGCTCCTCGTGCGAGGAGTCGGGCTCCAGCGCCGCCTCCTCCAGGCTGCGCACGCTGTCGCGCAGCGCCTCGCCCATGCCCCGGTAGAGGTCGGCGAGCAGATCGTTGTGGGCGGCGTCCGCCACGCGCAGGTGGAAGTCGACGTCCGCGTCGGCGAACCCGTCGAGGTCGCCCGCCCGCGCCGCCTCCTCCCTGCGGGCCAGCGCCGCGCGCATCCCCGCCACGTCCTCGCCGGTGCGCCGGGCCGCCGCCAGCCGCGCCGCCACCAGGTCGAGGCCGCGCCGCACGTCGATGATCTCCATGGCGGCCGCCGTGTCGAGCCGTCTGCGCAGCGCCACCCGCGACTCGTCGGTGGCGGTCACGTACGTCCCGTCGCCCTGCCGGGTGGTGAGCAGCCCCGCGTGGACCAGCACCCGCACCGCCTCCCGCACCGACAGCCGGCTCATGCCGAGGCTCTCGGCCAGGCGGCTCTCCGACGGGATCTTCGTCCCGACCGGCCACGCCCCGCCGGCGATCTCCCTGCGGAGCTCCTCGATCGCGGCGTCCACCAGCGAGGTCCGCGCGACGTTCCGCATGTTCCCTCTTCTCCCTGCCGGGCAGGCCGCAGCCCGCCCGCACCGACTGTGACACCCGCCCTCCGCGCCCTGGGGAAGGGCCGGACCGGCCGGGGTCCTGACAACCCGCCGCGACACACGTCAGGGATCTTGCCAGGTGCCAGGGGCTCTGAGACATTGCGGGTACTTTCCCGCACGTCACGGAGGTCACGCGTGCCACAGATACGCCCGGCCCTGCTGTCCGTCGCGCTCACGCTGGTGATCGCGACACCGGCCCAGGCCGCGAACGGTCCCGAGATCACCATCGAGAACGGCCGTACGCAGCCCGTCTTCTCCTACGCGGACGCCGTCCGCGAGCACGTGTACGTCGAGTCGGAGGTCGACAGCGACGCAGACGGCAAGCTCGACAGGGTACGGGTGGACATCATCAGGCCCAAGGAGTCCGGCCCCGGGCTGAAGGTCCCCGTCATCATCGACGAGAGCCCCTACTACGACAACTCGGGCCGCGGCAACGAGTCGGAGCGCAAGGTCTACGGCCCCGACGGCAACCTGGTGAAGTTCCCGCTGTTCTACGACAACTACTTCGTGCCGCGCGGCTACGCCGTGCTCAACGTCGACATGCTGGGCACGACCAAGTCCGACGGCTGCCCCGACGTCGGCGGCAAGGCCGACGTGCTGGGCGGCAAGGCCGTGATCGACTGGCTGAACGGCCGCGCCAAGGCGTACCGCGCCGACGGCACCCCGGCCGCCGCCGACTGGACCACCGGCAGGGCGGCCATGATCGGCAAGTCGTACGACGGCACACTGGCCAACGCCGTGGCCGCGACCGGGGTCGAGGGCCTGGAGACGATCGTCCCGATCTCCGCGATCAGCTCCTGGTACAAGTACCAGCGCGCGAACGGCGTGGTCTACAACTACGACTACGCGTCCTGGCTGGCCAACTACGTCGACACCGACCCCGAGGCCAAGTGCCAGGCGGTGCGCGACCAGATGGACGCCCAGGACGGCGACGCCACGGGCGACTACAACCCGTTCTGGGCCGAGCGCGACTACATCTCCGGCCTGCTCGGCGACGCCTCCAAGGTGAAGGCGAGCGTGTTCGTCGTCCACACGGCCAACGACCTCAACGTCAAGCCCGACAACTTCTCCGCCTGGTGGCAGGCGCTGGCCGACAGGGGCGTGCCCCGCAAGATCTGGGTCGGCCAGTACCAGCACGTCGACCCGTTCGACTTCGAGGGCCGCAGGGACCTGTGGGTGGACACACTGCACCGCTGGTTCGACTACTGGCTGCTCGACGTGGAGAACGGCGTCATGCGCGAGCCCCGCGCCGACGTGCAGCTCGGCCCGACGCAGTGGATCAAGCAGCGCGACTGGCCCGCCCCGTTCGCCACGAAGGTGGCGCTGCGCCCGGCCGCCGACGGCACGCTCGGCCTCCTGCCCGCGGGCAAGGGCGAGACGGCGTCGTTCACCGACGTGCGCATGAGCGAGAACGCCATGGTCGCCGACATCGGCACGGCCAAGGACGGCCGGGTCGCGTTCACCACCGGCGCGCTGCCGCTGAGCCTGCGGCTGTCCGGCACGCCGACCGCCGACCTGCGCGTCAAGCTGGACAAGCCGACCGCGAACCTGACGGCGCTCCTCGTCGACCTCGGCGACGACACCCGCGTCGACTGGCGCACCGGCCAGGGCATCACCACGCTGGCCGAGGAGGACTGCCACGGCGAGAGCACCGCCCAGGACGACGCCTGCTACCACAAGGTCGCCACGAACGTCGCCACCCGGCCCCTGGAGATCGTCGCCCGCGGCTGGATCGACGTGCAGAACCGCGGCTCGCTCGACACGCCGTCGCCGCTGCCCGTGGGCACGTACGGCAAGGTCAAGTGGCTGACGATGCCGCACGACTACACCTTCAAGAAGGGCCACAGGATCGCGCTGGTGATCGCGGGCACCGACGCGACCTACAGCGGCGAGGCGGGCACCGGCGCCGCCGTCACCGTGGACCTGGCGAAGAGCTCGGTCGTGGTGCCGTTCGCGCTGTCGCTGCCGCTGTCCGACATGCCGAAGGACAAGGCGAGGTTCCGCGGGCCCGGCAGGATCGAGCTGCCGCAGCCGGAGCGGACGTTCGACTTCTTCTGACCGGCTCCCGCCGCGCCGGTGTCCGGCGCGGCGGGTCGCATTCTGGCCGAGGGCTCCGGGCATCCGTCCGGGGCCCTCAGCCGCATCTGAAGGCGGTCCAGGACACCGGCAGCGTCAGCGTGCCCGACGCGCGGGCGGTGCCCGCCGTGCGCCTGCCGTCACCCGTGGCCGTGCCCTTCCAGCGCACGACGATCTTCCCCGACTGCCGCACCGGCACCGGCGGGCAGCCCGGACGCGGGGCGACCTCCTTCACGCGGAACGTCGTGCCCGACACCGTGACGCCGCCCGTCCCGGTGGCCGAGACGATCGCGCAGGCGCCACCGCAGGAGAGCGTGAACGACCCGGTCCGCGCCGTGCCCAGGCGCAGCGACGCCGGGCTCAGCCTGGCCGCGGGCGGCTCGGGGCGGGGCAGTTCCGCCTGTTTGCGCACCGGGGTGAGCGTCCCCTCCTCCTGCGCGCCCGCGGGGGTGAGCGTCCCCTCCTGCTGCGCGCCCGCCCGGGCGGCCGGGCCGTCCTGCGCGGCGGCGCGGTCCGGCCGGTCGGGCAGCGCGCCCGCCTGCGCGGAGGCCCGCGTCACCGGCTGCTGCTCCTGCGCCTTCGCCAGCGACCACACCAGGCCGACGACCAGCAGGCCCACGCCCGCCATGAGCGCGACCCGCACCACGACCCTGACCGGCTGGCCCGCCTCGTCGTCCTGCGGCGGACGGTCGCGCCAGGGCTCCTCCCGCTCGCCGGCCGGCACGGGGCGCCGGTCCGCGGCGGAGGTGATGCCGCCGTACCTGATGATCGCCTTGCCGTTGGCGGCCGCGCCGTAGACGAGCTTGTCGCCGTACGCGCCGCCGCCCGGTGCCCCGCCGTGGGCCCCACCGTGCGAACCGCCGCGCACGCCCCGGGTCCGGCTGGGCGGGGTGAAGGGATGACGCCCGTGCGCCGTGCCCCCCGCCCTGCCCCTCTGCAGGGCCGAGGGTTCCTGGCCGGCGGCGGCCGCGCCCGCCGCCGGCCAGGAGGTTTCCCCGGTCGCCGTCGTGGGGTCGGCGACCGGGGAGTCCAGGAGCTCCTCCGCGACCGGCGCGCTCAGCACCCCGCTCCCGGCGCCCGCCCCCGCGAGGTCAGGCACGGCGGGGAAGGGCGGCACGGCGGGCTCCGACGCGGCGGGGAAGGGCGGCACGCCGTGCTCCGAGCCGGCGCGGAAGGAGGGAAGAGCGAGCTCGGGGACGGTGGGGAAGGGGGGAACAGCGGGCTCGGGGACGGCGGGGAAGGCCGTCGGCGCGGGCTCCGGGAGGAGGCGGGCCTGCGCAGGGAAGCCGTCCGCCCGCCACATCGGCCCCTCGCCGGGCAGGGGCGCGGCCGACTCCAGCCGTTCCACGAGCGTGTCCGGAAGGGCGGCCATCGGCAGGCGGCGCAGCAGCGCGCCCGCCGACACCGTCCTCGGGGCCGTCCTGCACGCGTCGCAGGACGGGATGTGGCGGCCGATCCTGGCGCGCGCCCGCCGTCCCGGCGCCGCCAGCCAGGCGTCCACGCGCGCGGCCAGCTCGGGGCAGCCGTCACCGGACCGCGCCGCGATCACCGCGGCGAACCAGCCCTCCAGGCCCCGCGCGGCCCGGGTGACGACGGCCCGCACCTCCTGCGCGCGCAGCTCGAAGATCAGGGCCAGCTCGCTGTCGGCGAGCCCGTGCCGTACGGACAGGTCGAGCAGCTCCCTGTGCGGACGGTCCAGCGAGAGCAGCGCCTCGGGCAGCAGCTCCGACACGCGTCCGGGGCGCGACCAGGAGCCGATGCTCGCCGGTTCCGCGGCCACGGCGCGGTGCGCGCGGGCCAGCGCGTAGAACCAGGCGCGCCGCAGCGCCGGGTCGCCGAGCCGGTCGGCGTACAGGTGCGCGGTCAGGAGCGTCCCCGCGACCGCCTGCTCGGCGCCTGACGCGCCCAGCTCGGTGCGGCAGTAGTCGTAGAGCCGGGATCCGTGCGCGGCGCACAGCTCGCGGACGGCCCGGCGGGCCTCGTCGGACAGGGCTTGCCACATCCGGGGTCACACCTCTTTACCTCGGCCCATGTCGGGCTCAGTCGTGCGCGGGACCGGAGGCGCGCCGCCGCGGCGGTGGCCTCGACCTCGGCTCGGTCATGTCGGCTCCCCCTTCTCAGCCGCGCCCGGCGGCGTGCGAGGGGACGGTGTCCAGCAGCGACGCCTGCGCCAGGTAGGCGCGCGTCGCGTCGGGGTCGCCCGCGATGGCGCGCAGCCCCGCCATGGCGGCCTCCAGCCTGGCGCTGTCGCGCTCGCGCACGCCCGCCAGCCGGGTCTCGCCGCGCGGCATCACCCGCTGCAGCAGCACCGAGCGCCGCCGCCACGCCCACGCCTCCAGCGCGGCGGGCGGGGCGAAGCCGCCCAGCACGGCCGCCAGCACCTGCCCGGCCTCGGCGGCGTCGTGGATGCCGGCGTTCATGTTGAGCCCGCCCACGGTCGAGGTCAGGTGCGCCGCGTCGCCCACGAACAGCACCCGGCCGCACCGGTACGACGTCAGCACGCCCCGCGACAGCCCGTACCTGTCGGCGCCGGTGATGCGGATCGGCCCGCTCGTGCCCGGCAGCGCCCTGCGCAGCAGCAGGGAGAGGTTCGGCACGGACAGCGGCTCGCGCGCGTCGCACGGGATCCTGAAGATGATCCGCCAGTGGTCGGGCAGCGCCATCAGCGTGCACGACTGCTGCACGTCCCGTACGTACGTGAGCGGCGCGAGGTCGGGCAGCAGCCGGTCGAGCGGCGAGTCGGTGAACACCCGCAGCGCCTGCGTCGGGTACGACGACCGGGGGAACGGCAGCCCGAGCGAGCCCCGCACGGTGCTGTGGGCGCCGTCGGCCGCGATCACGTACCTGGCCCTGGCCCAGACCTGACCGATGCGGACGCGGACCCCGGTGCCGCCCTCGGCCACGCCGTCCACCCGGGTGCCGAAGCGCACCTCCGCCTCGGGCCGCGCCTGCAGGGCGGCGAGCAGCAGCGGTGTGAGCGCCGCCTGGTCGGCGTGGACGCGGAACGGGTGCCTGGTCAGCCCGTCCAGCCGGTGCATGCCCATCTCGGCGGGGACGATGCCTGACCTGTCGCGCCACTGCACCCGGTCCACGACCCGCCCGTCGGCCACCAGGCCGGCGGCGACGCCGAGGTCGTCCAGCAGGTCGAGCGTGGCGGGATGGAAGGTGCAGGCGCGCGGCTGCCGGCTCGGGCCGCTCTCCCGCTCCAGCACCACCACCCGGATCCCGGCCCTGGCGAGCGTGAGCGCCGCCGTCAGCCCGGCCGGTCCCGCTCCGACCACGATCACGCCGTTCATGCGGTGCGCCCTCCTCGCGCGGCGGCGAAGCGCCGGTACGGCACCCGGGTGAGCGTGACGGGCCTGCCGATGGCCCGCGAGAGCGCCCACCAGGCGGTGCAGAGGTTGGAGGTCAGCAGCACCCGGTCGTTGCCCTTGCTGAGGGGTTCGAGCACCGGCAGGGTCGGCATGCCGGTGCCGGTGAGCAGCAGCACGGCGTCCCTCGGCGGCTCGGCCAGCTCGACCTGGTCCACCACCTCGGCCGGCGTGATCGCGTACGGCAGGTAGCCGTTCCTGGCCCGCAGCTGGACGACCTGGGTGACGCCCAGCCCGGCGCTCTTCCAGTACCGCTCGGCCAGCTCGGTCAGCCACGGCTGGTACGGCGAGACCAGCACGACGTCGTGGATCCCCGCGTGCTCCACGGCCTCCCGCACGGCCAGCGTGGACGACGCGAACGGCACGCCGGTCTCCGCGGAGAGCATCGCGCACTGCTCCTGGTCCTCCTCCGGCCCGAGGAGGTACCGGGGTTCGCTGCAGGCCATCACCATGGCGTTCAGCGGCAGGCCGTCGAAGGCCGACACCATGTCGGGCAGCGCCTCGTTGTAGCCCTCCAGGCGCTCGTGGTGGTCCAGGCCGGGCCGTACGGGGAAGCGGGTGACGTAGATGTCGGCGCGCGACCCGAGCAGGCGCGTCAGCTCGGGCTCCGCCCAGGGGTTGGCGGGCGCCACGGTCACGCCGACCCTGCCGCGGCTCACGGCGTGCCCCCGGGCGGGGATCCGGCGGGCGCGAGGACGTCAAGGAGCATGTGTTGTCTCTCCTCCTGGGAGGGTGTGGCGGGGTTCAGGAGGCGCGCCGCGGCGCCTGGCCGGTGTCGGGGCGGGGCTGCCCGGGGGGCGGGGGCCCGGCTAGGAGGTCGGTCGGGAGCGGCCGCTCCTGCCGGTCCGCGCGGCGGCGCTCGGCGTGCGCCGGCCTGGCGCGTACGGCGCGCAGCCCGTGGACGGCGCGGGCGGCGGGAGCCTGGCCGGTGTCGCCGTCGCGCGGCTCGGGGGCGTCGGGCCTCGGACGCGGCCGGATGCCGCGCAGGCCGTGGGGCCGCGGGGTGGGCAGCTCGTCGGTGAGCATGGTCGCTCCTGTTCGTCGTGACGTGACGTGCTCGGGGCGGGCGGCGTGGCTCCGCCGACGGGCCGGCGGGCCCACCCCGCCGGGCGCGGCCCCGTGAGCCGACCCGTGAGCCGACCTGTGAACCGGTTCGTGACCCGACGCCACGGCGACCCGCACCAGCGCCGTGGCGGCGAGCACGACGGCGGATCCAGGCGCACCCACCCGCGCCCGTCCGCCGGCACGGAGGCGCGCACGGGCATCGGCCCGTCCGGTGACGGCCGGTCGGCCGGCACGGTGGCGCCCGTCGCGCCGACCGGGCCGCCAGGCCGCTCCTCCGTGGTCTAACCGGCCCCAGGCGCCGTCCCCTTGGTTGACCGGCGCGCCAGCCGCTTCCGCGCCGGTCGGCGGCACCGTGCCGACCTGGTCGAGCACGTGACACACGGTGCCAGGGGGATGGGACGGCGCCGGGGCCGGCGTCGTGGGCGCCGCCCGCCCCGCGAGGGGGCGGGCGGGCGCCGTCGCGCGAGGACGGCGCGGCGACGTCATGGCGACGTCCCGGCGGTCGCGGTCGCGCAGGGGCGGTTGGGCACGCAGACGCACACCATCCGCTCCGTCAGCCCGGCGCGCGGACCCGGCGCGCGGGGCTGGGGTACCAGTCCGAGTCCGGGCGGCGCGCCTCCGGCGACCGCCCTGGCCACCTTCGCGGCGAGCGCCAGGTGTTCGGCGCAGCGCCGCCCCACCTTGGCCTCCAGCCCCGCCACCTGGGCGAGCCTGAGCCGCAGCGGTTCCAGCGTGGACGTGCGTTCGAGACCGCGCAGGTCGGCCAGCCGGTCGGGCCAGCGCAGCGCCGCCGCGCAGCGCGCCCGCACCTCGCCGGGCAGCTCCGCGGCGGGGAACCCGTCGTGGCGCAGCCGGGTGGCGATCATGACCGCGGTGAAGGCCGTCCTGTCGAAGTCGGCGAGCCGCCCGCTCAGCGCCGCGCTCAGCATCCTGACGCGGTGCCGCAGGAAGGAGGCGCTCCATCCGAGCACGAGCAGCCGGTCGGCGCCCGTCTCCGTGTGCCAGCCGGCCAGCCGCAGCTCGCGGGCCATCCGGTGGTGCAGCCGCCAGCGGTGAGCGGCGCAGTCCAGCCAGACCTGGGCGCCGCCGAAGGGCAGCCCGGTGACGTGCACCGGGGTCCCCGCCGTGCGGGCGCAGATCCGCTCGATCGCCCGTTCCTGACCGGGGACGTCCGGGTCCTTCAGGAACCAGGAGCCGCTCGGCGATTCCTTGGTCACGTGCGGCCACCTCCTCGCCGGAGACTCCCGAGACCCATCCGGCTGTTAAGCCTCACTTTCCACGCGTCTCTGATACTGTGCGGGCACGCCGGGATATGTCAACTGTCAGTTTTCGCATACGTTGATACCCCGATGCCCGGCAGAGGTGGCCCCGTCGGGAGAGGACACCGGCTCCGGAGTCCCTTACGCTGGAGGCGTTCACGGGTGGTAGGAGGTACGCCGTGGCGAACTTCGCCGAGCGGCTCGATCTCGCACTGACGAAGCGCGGTTACACGGGCGCCCAGGTCGCCTCCGCCCTGACGGAGGCGGGCATCCCGATCACGCGCGCGTACGTCAGTCAGTTGCGCACGGGCAAGCAGGCCAACCCCACACTCCAGGTGCTGCGCGCGCTGGCCTCCTGCCTCCAGGTGAGCGTGGGCTGGCTCGTCGGCGACGACCACGTCGAGTCGGGCAGCGTCGAGGACCTCCAGTTCCGCGCCGCCGCCGTCGGGCTGTCGGCCTCCGGGCTGTCCGAGGGGTCGCTCGCCCTGCTGCGCGGCGTGGTCGAGCTCGCGCGCAGGGCCGAGGGCCTGCCGGAGCAGCCTGAGCGGGCCGCCGGCATCCCCGAGGCGTCCGCCCCGCTGTCGGGCCCGCAGCGCAGGGCGCTCGGCGCGCGGCTGCACGGCCTGCGCCTGGCCGCCGAGATGTCGGCCGAGCAGGTCGAGACGGCGCTCGGCAGGGGCGCCGCGGCCGTGCCCGCCGTCGAGGAGGGCAGGCTCGCACCCGCGCCCGCCGTCGTCGAGCGGCTGCTCGGCCTGTACGGCGTCAGCGCCCCCGCGATCCGCGAGTACGTACTGTCCCTGGCCAGGGGAGAGCGCGAGGCCGCCTGGTACGACGCGCAGGGAGTGCCGGTCTGGCTGGCCGCCTCGTACGCGCTGGAGGAGCGGGCCACGCTGATCCGCACCTACCACCCGCAGTTCGTGCCGCCGCTGCTGCAGACCGAGGAGTACGCCCGCGCCGCGCTCGCCGTGACGGGCCCGGAGACGCTCGGCCAGCCGTCGGTCGAGGAGGCGCTGCCGCTGGTGCTGGCCCGCCAGGAGGCGCTGGGCCGCGACGGGGTCGTGCTGTGGGCGGTGATCGACGAGAGCGTGCTGCTGCGCGGCATCGGCGAGCCGCACCTCCAGTTGGAGCAGATCGACGCGCTGATCGGCCACGCCAAGCGGCCGACGGTCTCGCTGCACGTCGTGCCGGTCGACGATCCCGCGTACCTGCCGCGCACCGGCCCGTTCACGCTGTGGCGCTTCGCGGAGGCGTTCGAGCCGGACGTGGCGTGCGTGCACGGCGTGGAGTCCGACGCGCTGATCAGCGACCCGGGGGCGGTGGAGGCGTACCACCAGGCGTTCACGAAGCTGTCGGTCACCACCACCACCCGCGAGGAGACCGTGGAGCTGCTGACTCGGCACCGGGAACGGATCTCGCGCACGATCGGCCATTGATCGCGCCTTTTTGATCATTTATGTCAATGATCAGGCGCTATGCCAGTAAGGCATATTTCCTGAAAATTCAGGGGCATTTGTGTTGTCTTCTCTGGGCCATGGGGGATCATATGGTCTGGGTCATCGAGTGGGGTCCAAAAGATCGTTCTTTCCCGACGTAGTGGGCGAGGGGAAAGGGGCAACACTCAAATGCGTCAGCGTGCTATCCGAAACCTGGCGAAGCTCGAGATGACCCAAGCGAGAATCACTCGCGTCCTTGATGCGGCCGCGGGTGGAAAGAACCATTTCACGGCGGACCGCGATGCCGTGCGGCGGTACGACATGGCGGCCCCCGTCACCACCACCGCGGCGCGTGCCGTCCTTGAGCATCTGGGCCGCGTGGTACGCCACCTGGCCGCGTCGGGTGTGGACCAGTTCGTGGTCATCGGCAGTGGTGTCCCCAGCGGGCTGCCGCCGGGCAGCCAGTTGCACGACGTCGCCCGCGAGGCGTACGGGTGCGCCGCCCGCGTCGTGTACGTCGAGAGCGACCCGATGGTGCTGGCCGCCGCGCGCGCCACCATCGAGCCGGTGACGGACCTGGTGCGGGTGGTCGAGGGAGACGTGCGGGAGATCGACGAGCTGCTGGACGACCACGTCGTCCAGACGTTCCTCGACTGGGAGAGGCCCATGGCCGTCCTGCTGGTCTCCAGCCACAGCCTGGACGACGACGAGTACGCCCACTACGTGGTCAAGCGGCTGCGCCAGGAGGTCCCCGACGGGAGCTACCTCTCGCTCATCCACACGACGTTCGACGGCGTGCCGGCCGAGCTGGTGCCCGCCATCAGGGACCTGCTGGCGATGACGCTGCCCGGCCACGCGATCCGCACCCGGGCCGAGGTGGAGGCGCTGCTCGACGGACTGGACCTGGTGGAGCCCGGCCTGGTCTGGGTGCCCGAGTGGCGTCCCGACGGCCGCGGCGCGGCCTGCGCCGACCAGCCCACCACGTCCGGCAACTACGGGGCCGTGGCCCGCCTGCCCTGACCTCCGGCCCCTCACTCAGGCCGGCGACGGCGCGTCAGGCGGACGACGGCGCGTCAGGCCGCCATCGAGTCAGGCCGCCATCGAGTCAGGCCGCCATCGAGTCAGGCCGCCATCGAGTCAGGCCGCCATCGAGTCAGGCGGCGGCGTGTCAGGCGGTCACCGGCGTCTCGGCCGACCCCTTGGCCGGCTCGACGCCGAACGCGAGCACGGCCACGACGGCCAGGACGAGCGGCACCGCGCCGAGCAGCGCGGTCGCGCCGATGGAAGGGGCCGTCGCGCCCGCCACCAGCACGGCGGTCACGGCCACGCCTCCCAGCTTGCCGACCCCCGCCGACAGGCCGGAGCCGCGCGAGCGCACCCGGGTCGGGTAGATCTCGGAGCTGTAGGCCGCGAGCACCGCCGCGATGGCCGCGGTGCCGACGATCGGCCCGGCCAGCAGCAGGTACAGCCAGGTGCGGTCCTGGGCCAGCGTCTCACCCGCGAACGACAGCACCGCCAGCGCCGCGCCCACCAGCGCCGTCAGCACGACGATCGTCTTCTTGGCGCTCCACAGCCCGTACATCGCGGCGGACACGAGGATCAGCGGCAGCCCCAGCAGGGTCGAGTCGCGCAGCGCCCGATCGGCCGTCTGCTGGTCGAGGCCGAGCCGCTGCAGGTTCGACGGGATCCACAGCTGGAACCCGTACGTCACCAGCCCGATGCTCAGCCCGAGGACCACCACCGCCACCGTCAGCCCGGTGAAGGGCGGGCGGAACAGCCGCGAGTAGCCGCCGCCGTGGTCGTCCTCCACCCGTTCCACCTCCTCCTCCCGCGCCTGCGCCGTGGCCGCCGCGCCGTAGCGCGCCATGATGGCGCGGGCCTCCTCGTCACGGCCGTGCGCCAGCAGGAAGCGCGGCGACTCGGGGATGAACCGGTTGAGCAGGATGAGGAAGACCCCGGTCGGCATGCCGACCAGCCACAGGATCCGCCACGAGTACGTGGGCGCGAGCGAGGCCGACAGCCAGCTCGCCGCCAGGTACGCCACGGCCAGGTTGCCGCCGATGAGCACCATCACCCACCCCTTGTGCCTGGGCGGGATCGTCTCGGCCAGCAGCGAGAACGTGATCGGCAGCATGCCGCCCGCGCCCAGCCCCATGGCCACGCACATGGCGAGGTTCCAGCCGAAGTCCGGCATGGCACCGCAGATCGCCGTGCCGATGAACAGCACGCCGGCGAACAGGATCGACGGCTTGCGCCCGATCTTGTCCCCCATCCAGCCCCACAGCAGCGACCCGAGCACGGTGCCGGTGAGCCCGGCCAGCGGCAGCAGCGCCACCGGCAGGTCGCCCGCCGGGTTGAGCGCGGACTTCAGCCCGTACTCCTTGGCCATGCCGGGCGCGACGAAGCCCAGCGTGATCGGCTTCATCGCGTCGATCACGACCGCGACCGACATGACGACGATCAGGCCGATGTGCGCGGGACGCATCCGCGCGTCGTCCAGGGCCCTGACCCGCACCTCGGCGGCGGGTCTGGCGGTCAGCGCCCCCGGCGGAACCAGCCCGTAGGCGGTGACCAGCAGGCCGGCGACGATGAGCGCCATGCCGACGGCCATCGGCGTGTCCATCGGCATCCCGGCCAGGTGGTAGTGCATGTCCGCGCCGTGCAGGTACATCGGCAGATGGAGCACGACCCCCGCGACCGTGGCCAGGAAGCCCAGCCAGAAGTACAGCGGCCGGGCTAACGCGACGCCCCCCATGTTCTCTCTCCTCGGATTCACAGGAGGCGGCCCCCCCGCAGCCGCCACTTGACGAACAGGACGCGCATCGGTCCGTTCACGAACAGCCACTGGCCCAGCCAGACCGTCGCGAACATGACCGTGAACGCCCACACCGGAACGGGCCCCGGCACTCCAGGCACCAGGCCCGCGTCCAGCAGCACCCACATGAGCAGCCCCTCGGGGACGGCCGTGACCAGCCCGAACAGGGTCGGCCAGTCCTTGTCCCAGCGGAACTGCATGAGCAGGTGGTACAGCAGCTCCCAGCCGACGCCCACGACGGCGACGGCCAGCAGCACGAGGAAGGCGTGCGTGAACGACATCGGCAGCACCAGCGTGACCAGCGCGGTCAGCACGACGCCGATGGTGGACAGCGCGAACAGCCGGGTCTGGATCCGCCCGGCAAGAGTGGGGATCACTCCGGCCTCCTGTTGGCCGCCCAGCGCAGCCACTGGGCGGCGGACCGCACCGGCCCGAGCCCCTCGCAGAAGCCGCGCCTGGTCAGGTCGTCGGCGATGTCGAGTGCGGCGGTCTGCATGCCGAGGAAGCTGTCGACGGCGAGGAAGTGGTTGCCCGCCGTGGCGGCGCCCGAGGCGTACAGGACGCCGCCCTCGCTCTCGGCGCCCAGCACTTCGAAGCTCTCGCCGACCTGGAGCCTGCCCGCCTTGTTCCGCCGGGCGCCGCCGTGCGTGAGCAGGTCGTCGAGGACCCGGTGCTCCGGCATGTCGGCCTCCAGGCCGGTGCAGTCGATGATGAAGTCGGAGACGAACTGCGCGGGCGCGCCGTTCGCGCTGCGGGTGAAGCTCACCAGCCGGCCGTCGGGCGCCTGGTCGATGCGTTCCACGACGGCCTGCAGCGGGTGGTACCAGCCCTGCCGCCTGCCGGTGTCCATCTGCTCCTGCCAGCGCCGCAGCTTCGGCGTGGTCGTGCCCGCCACCAGCTTCGCCAGCTCGGCCCGCCGCTCCGGCGACGCCCTGCGGAAGCGCGCCTTGAGCTGGCCGCCGAACGCCGACTTCGGCATGGTGAACGCCTGGTAGGCCCACCCGTCGCCGCCCTTGCGCCGCATGAACGGGTGCGGGCCGTGCGGCCCGGTGACGTACGTGCGGAACAGCTGGACGATCTGGGTGTGCAGGCCGTGCCGCTCCCTGTCGTCCATCAGGCGCTGGAGCACGCGGGAGGCCACGATGCCCGCGCCGCGCAGCACCACCGTCCCCGGGCGCCTCCTCAGCTGGTCGTAGACGTGCTCGTGCGGCTCGTACGCGTTGACCACCCGGTACCGCTCGCCCCTGGCCTGGCGGAACTCCTGCAGGTCGTCGAGGAACTTCAGCCCCGGGTAGCCGACCGCGAGGTGCACGTACTGGGAGCGCAGGGCCACCCGCTTGGTGGGCGAGGCGCCCGCCGGAGGGGTGAGCACCGTGTAGTAGCCGCCGCCCGCGCGCTTCCTGACCATGCGCACCTGGCCCTTGGCCAGCATCTCCCAGTAGCCGATGCGCTCGGCCTCACGCTGCACCGACGCCATGACCAGCCCGGCGCGGGGCGCGTAGAAGTCGGCGAGCAGCGGCTCCGTCAGCACCTGCGCGAGCGGCTTGAGCGAGCGGTCGCGCCAGGCCTCCTGCAGCGCGTACGAGGGGAAGCCCCAGATGTTGTCGGGACGGGCGCCGGAGTCGGAGCGGATGCGCTCGTGCGCGGGCAGCTGGGAGACCCGGGTGAGGTACTCCCACGTCTGCCACGGGGTGTCACTGGTGGACAGCACGCGCAGGTGGCTGGTCGGCACACCGCGGACGCGCAGGACGTCGAGCAGCGTGAACGAGCCGAAGCCGCCGCCGACGGACACCAGCGGCACGTCGTAGACGGGGATGCCGGCCCCCTGGACCAGCCAGTCGGTCCACACCGACGAGCCGATCAGCTCCGGCGTCAGATCCCCGTGGGCCATGGTCACGTTCCCTCCCCGGAGGGTAAAGGTAACGTAAATCCGGTTTCAGTCCCACCAGAAGGACCAGGCGTGCCCTCCGGCGATCTGCTCGGCGTAGCTCTGGAGGTCGCCGGGGCCCTGCACCACGTTGTCGGGGCAGAACGCCCAGTGCTCGGCCGCGACGTGCAGCGCGTGCTCCGGCTCGGTCGGCGGCGCCGCCACGCTGAGGTCGAGGGTGTTGAAGCCGACGCTCACGACCCGGGCGCCGAACCGGTCCTCCCAGCTGCGCACCACCGCCGCCATCGGCACCATCCACTCGTTGTGGTGCAGCGCCCCCTGCCAGCCCATGACGGCCAGCGCGTCGGCGCCCCGGTGCGCCGCCACCAGGCCGAGCGGCATGCCCCTCGGCGCGAGCTCGCCCGCGTACCAGTCGGCCACCGCGCCGGGGTCGGCGCGCAGCACGCCGGGCGGCGCCAGCCCGGGGCAGATCGCCCCGAACGGCTCCAGCTCGCCCAGCGCCTCCGGCGGCATCTGCGCCACCCACTCCTGCCAGACCTCGGCCATGAACCCCTCGGCCGTGAAATGGTCGATCTGCCGGGGATCGTCCGGCACGATCTGGCCGATCGCCCAGGGCTGCGCCGACTCGTCCAGCAGGATCGGCCACAGCCCGCTGCGCGCGTGCCCCTTGCGGAACCGGGCCCACTCCGCGGCGGTCACGGGCTCGTCGCTCATCCAGAACGCAGGCCTGGCCGCCCTGCCCAGCCCGGTGTAGCCGGGGTCGGGCCAGACGGCGTCGCCCGCGGGCAGCCGGGCCGGCAGGGTACGCCCCCTGCCGCCGTCGGCGAACAGCTGCGACAGCTCGCGCGGCAGCTGGTGATCCTTCATGCCCTACCGTTCCGATGCCGAATCCCGTCTCGGAGATGGTAGTGCCGCGACCGGCTCCCGCGGCTTCCGCGGTGGACGATCTCCGCGGGGTTCCCCCGGGGTGCCGCGCGCGGGGCAGAATGTGGGCTGTGACCCCCTTCGACGCGGTGCTCTGCGACCTCGACGGCGTGCTCCGCCACTTCGACCACGACCAGCAGGCCGACATCGAGGCCCGCTACGGCCTCCCGCTCACCGCCACCGCCTTCGCCCCCGAGCTGATCATGCCGGCGACGCTGGGGCGCGTCACCGAGGCGCAGTGGGCCGAGTCGATCGCGGCCGCCCTGGGCGGCGACGAGCCCGCCAGGCTGGCCGTGGCGGAGTTCATGCAGGTGCGGTTCTGGGTGGACGAGCAGGTCAGGGAGCTGCTGGCCAAGGCGCAGGCCCGTGTGCCCGTCGTCCTCGTGACCAACGCCATGGACACCCTGGAGGAGCACCTCGACAGGCTCGGCCTCACCTACTTCGCCGACGACGTCGTCAGCAGCGCCAGGGTCGGCGTGGCCAAGCCCGACAGGCGGATCTACGAGATCGCCGCCGAGCGGGCCGGGGCCGCGCCCGAGCGCTGCCTGTTCGTGGACGACCGGCTGGAGAACGTCGCGGCGGCCAGGGAGCTGGGCATGACCGGCGTCCACTACCGCACCTACGACGACCTCGCCACCGCCCTCGGCTGACCGCCCGCTTCGGGGACCGTCAGTGCCCGGCGCCGGCCATGTCGAAGAAGCGCCGCTCCAGCTCCACCGCCCGGCGGAACACGGCCAGCACCTCCGCCCGGCGCGCCGCGTCCAGCGCGGGGCCCAGGCGGTCCAGCTCGCCCCGCAGGAACGCCACCCAGGCGCGGAACTCCTCGCCCTCGTGCAGCTCGATCCACTCGCGGTGCACCCAGTTCTCGGGCGGCGGCCCCGACAGGCGCGACGCCCAGCCGAGATAGCACCACTCGGCCACGCACAGCACCGCCGCGATCAGCGGGTAGTCCAGCGACCGGCGCACGTCGTCCATCAGCCGCGCGAACTCCGCCGTCACCGGCTCGGTCGCGGCCTCGGTGCTGCCGCCGAGCGCCTCCAGCGCCCGGTGGAAGTACGTCTTCTCCTCGGTGGTGGCCACCTGGCCCAGGAATCTGCCGTACGGCACGCGGGCCTCGAAGGTGTCGGCGGCGGCCACGGCCGCGCCCAGCAGGGCGGTGAAGGAGTCGACGAACTGGAAGTCCTGCTCCAGGTAGCGCCGCATGGCGGCGTCGGGGACGTCGCCGGTGGTGATGGCCGCCGCGAACGGATGGGCGACGACGGCGTCCCACTCGGACGCGCACTGCTCACGCAGCCAGGCGCTGAAGGATCCCTCACTCACACCCCCGACTCTAGCCGGGGGCCGGCGTCCTTTCCGGGGAGGGGGCTGGGGCTCGGGGGAGGGGCGGCGTCCTTCCCTGCTCGGAGCCGCCGCCCCCTGGCGGGGTGGGCCGCGTGGGCGGGGCCGGGGGCGGCGGCGGTCGAAGGGAGGGGGTCAGTAGCCGCCGCCGGGGGCGCGGGTCGGCGGCGCCGTGGCGGTGGAGGAGGGGGCCGGCTGACGCGGCGCGGCGGCCCCGGCGGGGCGGATCAGCCCGATGAGCCCGTGCTTGGCGCCGTCGATCCCGGCGGAGAACCACAGGGCGTTCGCGCCGCCGTTCCGCGCCGTGCCCGGCTCCAGGTCCCACAGGCCCGGCACGCTGATCGCCCGGCCGTCCGCGCCGCGCAGCGCGCCGAGGTGCCGGTCGCCCTTGTACGCGTGGATCGTCCCGTCGCCGAAGTTGCCCACGAGCAGCGCCCCCGCGAGCGGGCCGAACGCCCGCGGCGCCGCCACCATGGCCCACGGGGCGTTGAGCCCGACCTTCGAGACGCGGCCGGTGAGCTTCCCGCCGGGGGTGAAGCGGCTCACGAACCCCTTGCCTGCCCCGAAGACCGGCTTGCCGGTGGCGGGGTCGCGCAGCGCGTACGAGATCCAGACGCTGCCGCCGAAGGCGGCGACGTTGTAGGCGTGGTACCCGGACGGCACCGCCTGGTCCCTGAACTGCCAGGGGGCCAGGCGGACCCGCCGGAAGTCCTGGTCGAAGGCGTGGACGCGCCCGTGGGCGAAGTCGGTGGCGAGCAGGAAGTCGCCGTCGTCGCCCTGGACGAGTTCGAGCCCCTTGTAGTCGGCCCCCCGCGTGAACGCCGCGATGATCGCGTTCGCCGGGTCGGCCTGGGCGTTCCAGCCGGTGATGGCGCCGCTGGGGCTGGCGAAGATGAACGTGGCGGGCAGGCCCTTGACGGTGAAGCCGCGTCCGGGGTTGAACACCTGCCCGGTGGGCGCCCCGCCGGGGATGGCGACCTCGGTCCGCTCCTTCCTGCCGGCGCCGGAGTAGACGGTGGCGGTGCCGGTGCCGGTGTTGGACACCCAGAGGGTCTTGCCCATGGCCATGCCCCAGGGGTTGACGACCTTGGGGTCGGTCACCGGAGCCTTGCCCTTGACGTCGGAGACGAGGTTGACGACGTCGAACCGGGTCGCGGCGGCCGCCGTCCTGGCAGGGAAGGCGGCCGTCGTCCCCGCCGCCTGCGCGGGGACGGTGAGCGTGCTTCCCGCGGCGGCGGCGACAGCGCAGAGCGTGAGGATGCGTGACCGCATCGTGCCTCCTAGTTGGCGCTTGTGACGGGGGATACGCGCGCGGCGGGAAGCGGGTTCAGTAGGGTCCGGATTTCGCCGTCCACTGAGGGAAGAGGGGAAGCCATGCTGGTGCTGGGCATCGACATCGGAGGTTCGGGGATCAAGGGCGCACCGGTGGACACGGAGTCGGGGACGCTGACGGCGGAGCGCCTGCGCGTCCCCACCCCGCGGCCGTCGGCTCCTGAGGGCGTGGCGGAGGCGGTGCGGCAGATCCGCGCGCACTTCGGCTGGGACGGCCCCGTCGGCGTCACCTTCCCCGGGGTGGTGCGCGACGGCGTCGTCAGGACGGCGGCGAACGTGGACAGGTCGTGGGTCGGGGTGGACGCGGCGGAGCTGTTCGGCGCGGCGGCCGTGCTGAACGACGCCGACGCGGCGGGCATCGCGGAGATGGCGTTCGGCGAGGGCCGGGGCCGCGCGGGGACGGTGCTGGTGCTGACGTTCGGCACGGGCATCGGCAGCGCGCTGTTCGCCGACGGCACACTCGTCCCGAACACCGAGCTGGGCCACCTGCAGTTGCACGGCGGCGACGCCGAGCACCGCGCGGCCGCCAGGGTGCGTGAGGAGCACGACCTGAGCTGGGAGAAGTGGGCGCAGCGCGTGGAGGAGTACCTGCGGCACGTGGAGATGCTGTTCTCGCCGTCGCTCATCGTCGTGGGCGGCGGCGTCAGCAGGAAGGCGGACAAGTTCCTGCCGTACGTGCGGCTGGACACGCCGGTGGTGCCCGCGGCGCTCCGCAACCAGGCGGGCATCATCGGCGCGGCCCTGGCGGCGGCCCGGGGCTGACCGGGGGAGGCGGCCCCGTCAGCCGGACAGGGCCGTGGCCATCGAGTCGAGCTGGGCGAGCAGGATGCGGGTCTGCGCCTCGTCGAGGGCGGACGTCATGCGGCGCTCGATCGCGAGGACGTCCGCCCTGGCCGCGGCGAGCCTGCTCGCGCCGAGCGGGGTGAGCCGGGTGGGCAGGGCGCGCCCGTGGGGCGCGCTGGCGGGCCGCTCCACCAGGCCGGCGTCCTGCAGGTTCTGCAGCATCGCGTTCATGGACTGCCGGGTGACGAACGCGTCCCTCGCCAGCTCGGCGTTGGACAGTCCGGGCCGCTGGCCGAGCAGCTCCAGGCAGACGTACTGGGGGGTGGTGAGCCGGTGGGCGCGCAGGGTGTCGTCCATGGCGGCGCGCAGGGCGGCCTGCACCCGCTTGAGCTGGTAGCCGACGAGGCGCCCGAGGTCCTCTTGTCTCATGTCAGGATTCTGACATAAGCTTCCCTATGTCAAAACTCTGACATAGGGAGCACCGTCATGACCGTCACCGGAATCGACTTCGTCGCCCTCCAGGTACGCGACCTGGAGGCCGCCGCCGTCTTCTACGAGCAGCGCCTCGGGCTCAGGCGTTCCCCCGCCGGGCCGCCGCACGCCGTCGTGTTCGACACCGAGCCCATCCCCTTCGCCGTGCGCGAGCCGCTCCCCGGCGTCGAGCTCCCGGACCGGCCCGGCACCGGCGTGGCGCTCTGGCTCAAGGCCGACGACGCCCAGCGCCTGCACGACGAGCTGGGCGCGGCGGGCGTCCCGATCGTGGCCCCGCCGGTGGACGGCCCGTTCGGGCGCACGTTCTCGTTCGCCGACCCCGAGGGGTACGTGGTCACCGTCCACGACCGCTGAAACCCGGATATTGAGGTGCGGCGCGCCGGTGACCTCGGGCAGCATGGACCGTTGGCTCCCGGACGGACCCCGGCCGCGGCGCCTTGAATATCCTGAAGAGCGATATGGGATCCTCTGCGTTGTCCTCTCCACTCACCGAGCTCCAGTCACGCCTGCCCGAGCTCATGCCGCGCGACCAGCGGCGGCTGCGGCGCAGGCTCGACGGCGTGCGCCGGGTGCGCTCCCGCGAGGCCCGCGAAAAGATCATCGCGGAGATCCTCGCCGACGCCGAGCGGGCGGAGGAACGCCTCGCCCGCCGCAGGCGCGCCGTGCCGGAGATCACGTACCCGGAGAGCCTGCCGGTCTCGCAGCGCAAGGACGACATCCTCGCCGCGATCCGCGACCACCAGGTCGTGATCATCGCCGGAGAGACGGGCTCCGGCAAGACCACGCAGATCCCCAAGATCTGCCTGGAGCTGGGCCGCGGCGTGCGCGGCCTCATCGGCCACACCCAGCCGCGCCGCATCGCCGCCCGCACGGTCGCCGAGCGCGTGGCCGAGGAGCTCGGCACCGAGCTGGGCGAGGTGGTCGGCTACAAGGTCCGCTTCACCGACCAGGCGAGCGACCGCACCCTGGTCAAGCTGATGACCGACGGCATCCTGCTGGCCGAGCTGCAGAACGACCGTCTCCTCGAGCAGTACGACACGCTGATCATCGACGAGGCGCACGAGCGCAGCCTCAACATCGACTTCATCCTCGGCTACCTCAAGCAGCTCCTGCCGAAGCGCCCCGACCTCAAGGTGATCATCACCAGCGCCACGATCGACCCCGAGCGGTTCTCGCGGCACTTCGGCGGCGCGCCCGTCGTCGAGGTGTCCGGCCGCACGTACCCGGTGGAGGTGCGGTACCGGCCGCTCGGCGAGGACGACGACCAGACGCAGGGCATCGTCGAGGCGTGCAGGGAGCTCGTCACCGAGGGCCCCGGCGACATCCTGGTCTTCCTGTCGGGCGAGCGGGAGATCCGCGACGCCGCCGACGCGCTGTCCAAGGCCGAGTTCCGCAACACCGAGATCCTCCCGCTGTACGCGCGGCTGAGCGCCGCCGAGCAGCACCGCGTCTTCCAGCGCCACAACGGCAGGCGCGTCGTGCTGGCCACGAACGTGGCCGAGACGTCGCTGACCGTGCCCGGCATCAAGTACGTCGTCGACCCCGGCTTCGCCCGCATCTCGCGCTACAGCCACCGCACCAAGGTGCAGCGCCTGCCCATCGAGCCCGTCTCGCAGGCCAGCGCCAACCAGCGCAAGGGCCGCTCGGGCCGCACCTCCGACGGCATCTGCATCCGCCTGTACGAGGAGGAGGACTTCCTCTCCAGGCCCGAGTTCACCGACCCGGAGATCCTGCGCACCAACCTGGCGTCGGTCATCCTGCAGATGACGTCGATCGGCCTCGGCGACATCGAGGCGTTCCCGTTCGTCGAGCCGCCCGACCGCCGCCAGGTCAAGGACGGCGTGAACCTGCTGCACGAGCTCGGCGCGTTCGACGCCCACGGCGCGCTGACCCCGGTCGGCCGCAGGCTCGCCCAGCTCCCCGTCGACCCGCGGCTCGGCCGCATGGTGCTGGAGGCCGACAAGCACGGCTGCCTGCGCGAGGTCATGGTCATCGTCGCGGCGCTGTCGATCCAGGACCCCCGCGAGCGCCCCGCCGACAAGCAGCAGCAGGCCGACGAGAAGCACCGCCGCTTCGCCGACCCCGACTCCGACTTCATGGCCTACCTCAACCTGTGGAACTACCTGCGCGAGCGGCAGAAGGAGCTGTCGTCGAGCGCGTTCCGCCGGCTGTGCAAGGCCGAGTTCCTCAACTACCTGCGCGTGCGCGAGTGGCAGGACATCTACAGCCAGCTGCGCCAGTCGCTCGGCGTCCAGCCGAACAGCGCGCCCGCCGACCCGTACCACGTGCACGTGTCGCTGCTGGCGGGGCTGCTGTCGCACGTCGGTGTCAAGGACGTCATGGACAAGCAGCGCGCCTCCGACGGGCGCAGGCCCATCCAGGAGTACATCGGCGCGCGCAACGCCCGTTTCGCCGTCTTCCCCGGCTCGGTGCTGGCCAAGAAGCAGCCGCAGTGGGTGATGTCGGCCGAGCTGGTCGAGACGTCCAGGCTGTGGGCCAGGGTCAACGCCAAGATCGAGCCCGAGTGGGTCGAGCCGCTCGCCCAGCACCTGGTCAAGCGCACGTACTCCGAGCCGCACTGGGAGAAGAACCAGGGCGCGGTCATCGCGCTGGAGAAGGTCACCCTGTACGGCGTGCCGATCGTGGCGGGCCGCAAGGTCAACTACGGCCGCATCGACCCCGACCTGTCGCGGGAGCTGTTCATCAGGCACGCCCTGGTCGAGGGCGACTGGGACACCCACCACCGCTTCCTCAAGGACAACCGCCGGCTCCTGGAGGAGGTCGAGGAGCTGGAGAACCGGGCCCGGCGGCGAGACATCCTCGTCGGCGACGAGGCCCTGTTCGACTTCTACGACCAGCGCGTCCCCGCCGACGTGGTCTCGGCCAGGCACTTCGACGCCTGGTGGAAGAAGGCCAGGCAGGAGCAGCCCGACCTGCTGACGTTCTCGCCGGAGATGCTGGTCAACGAGGGCGCCGGGGTGAGCGCGCGCGACTACCCCGACACCTGGAAGCAGCTCGGCCAGCGGATGCGGCTGACCTACCAGTTCGAGCCGGGCGCCGACGCCGACGGCGTCACCGTGCACGTCCCGCTCCAGGTGCTCAACCAGGTCAGCTCCCACGGCTTCGACTGGCAGATCCCCGGCCTGCGCGAGGAGCTGATCACCGCGCTGATCAGGTCGCTGCCGAAGAACCTGCGCCGCAACTTCGTGCCCGCGCCCAACTACGCCAAGCAGGTCCTGGCGGCCGTCAGGGCGGGCTCCGAGCCGCTGCTCGACGCGGTCGAGCGCGAGCTGCTGCGGCTGACCGGCGTACGGGTGCCGCGCGACGCCTGGCAGCTCGACCAGGTCCCCGACCACCTGCGCATCACGTACCGGGTGATCGACGAGCGCAAGCGCACCGTGGCCGAGGACAAGGACCTCGACGCGCTGAAAAGGCGGCTCGCGCCGCGGCTGCGCAGGACGCTGTCCGAGGCCGGCGACGACCTCGAACGCACCGGCCTGCGCGGCTGGAGCTTCGGCACGCTGCCGAAGGTGTTCGAGCAGGGCCGCATGAAGGGCTACCCGGCGCTGGTCGACGCCCGCGACTCGGTGTCGATCAAGATCTTCGAGACCGAGGCGGAGCAGCGCCGCTCCCACTGGACGGGCACCCGCCGCCTGCTGCTGCTCAACGTCACCAACCCGGCCAAGTCGCTGCTCGGCGGCCTGTCCAACCAGGCCAAGCTGGCCCTGTCGCGCAGCCCGCACGGCGGCGCGGTGGCGCTCTTCGACGACGTCGTGAACGCCGCCGTCGACAAGCTGATGCACGACCTGGGCGGCCCGGCCTGGGACCCCGCCGGCTTCGACCGCCTCCACCAGCACGTACGGGCCGAGCTGCACGACACCGCCGCCGAGGTGCTGGGCCGGGTGGAGCAGATCCTGAGCGTCTGGCACGCGGCGGGCACCAGGCTCGACGCGCTGCGGCCGGGCGCGGCCACCGACGACGTCCGCGACCAGCTCGGCCGCCTGGTCCATCCGGGCTTCGTCGCGGCCACCGGACACCGGCGCCTGCCCGACATCCTGCGCTACCTCAGGGCGGTCGAGCGCCGGCTCACCAAGCTGCCCGAGGAGCCGTGGCGCGACGAGGAGTGGATGCGGCGCGTCCACAAGGTCGAGGACGACTACCACGACCTGCTGGAGAAGCTGCCGCCGGCCCGGCGGGGCGACCCGGACGTGGTGGAGGTGCGCTGGATGATCGAGGAGCTGCGGGTCAGCTTCTTCGCCCAGACGCTCGGCACGCCCACGCCGGTCTCGGAGAAGCGCATCACCAAGGCGATGGAGCGGCTGGCGCCCTGACCGGCCGTGCCGTCCGGTCGCCTGGCATGGAAAAATCCCCCTGTCCGCTACAAATCCGGCAGGGGGATCGATGATCAAGGCTGTGGTGCTGGACGTCGGTGAGACGCTCGTCGACGAGACGCGCATCTGGTCGCGCTGGGCCGACCGGCTCGCCGTGCCCAGGTTCGCGCTGCTCGGGGTGATCGGCGGCATGGCCGCCCTCGACCGTCCCGCCACCGACGCCCTCGCCCTGGTACGCCCCGGCTTCGACCTGGAGGCGGAGGAAGCGGCCTGGGAACGCGACGACCCGCGCGGCCTGCGCAACCACTTCGACGCCGGCGACCTGTACCCGGACGTCCGCGACGCCCTCGCCGCGCTCAGGGAGGCCGGGTACCAGGTGGTGATCGCGGGCAACCAGCCGAGCCGCGCCTACGACGCGCTGGTCGCCATGGACCTGCCCGCCGACTCGGTGCACACGTCCGAGGGGTGGGGGGTGGCCAAGCCGGCGCCGGAGTTCTTCGCCAGGGTGGCGGAGGTGGCGGGCGTCGAGCCGGAAGCCGTCCTGTACGTGGGCGACCGGCTGGACAACGACGTGCTGCCGGCGGCGCGCGCGGGCATGCGGACGGCGCTGCTGCGCAGGGGCCCGTGGGGCTACCTGCACGCGGCGCGCCCGGAGGCCGCGGCCGCCGACCTGGTGGTCGACGACCTCCACGGCCTGCTGCCCGGCCTGCGCGACCTCACCTGACGCTCTGGCCAGGGCCGGTGCTCCCCGGCTCTCACCTGACGCTCTCGCCAGGGCCGGTGCTCCCCGGCTCTCACCTGAGGTTCTCGTCGGGGTCGATGCGGACGGCCCGCTCCTCGGCCGAGGCCCCCTCGTCGTCGCTGCCCCAGTCCTCGGCGATCTCCTCGTCCTCGGTGTCGGGGGCCAGGCCCTCGTCGGGCTGGGTGAGCCGGTGCGTCTCCCGGCGGCGGCGCGGGCGGTCGTCGGGCAGTTCGCGGCGCAGCCGCTCGTCCAGGGTGTCCTCGTGGCGCGGGTCGTCCTCGGTGATCTCGTGGGTGAGCCCGAGGTCGTCGGTCCACTCCCTGACCTCGATGTCCTGTTCGTCGCTCATCCCGAATCGGTCCGGAGGTAGTTCACTCATACGCGCCCCCTACCCACCGTGCACCGGCGAATCCCGGCCGCGAGCCTCACGCGCTCCTGAGCAGGGGACGCGCCCAGGCGGCCTGCCAGAGGGTTCTGCCGGACAGTCTGGCGAGCACCGCCGCGGCGAGGAGCGAGGCGGCCACGCAGCTCACGCCGCCGATCTCCAGCGCGGCCCGGGGGCCGAACGCGTCGCTGAACCAGCCGAGCAGCGGGCCGCCGACCGCGCCCGCGCCCGCGCCGACGATGCCGAGCGCGGCGATGACCCGCCCGCGCATGGCCTCGGGGCTGTCGAGCTGGGCCCGCGCCGAGACGGTGGTGTCGATGACGACGGCCCCCGCCGCGATGGGCAGCATGACGGAGGCGAACGTCCACAGGCCCGGCATGAGGCCGCTGAGCGCCTGCGCGACGCCGGTGACGGCCCCGGTGACGAGCAGCAGCCTGATCGTCAGCCTGGGACGCGCCGCGGCGAGGAAGCCGCCGACGACGGTGCCGACGGCGAACGCGGTGGACAGCAGACCGTATCCGGCGGCTCCGGAGCCCAGCGGGCCCGCGCTCATGGCGGCCATGGTCACCTGGTAGTTGCGGCCGAGGCTGCCGAGCACGAGCGACAGCGCGAGCACGACGACCAGCCAGGGGGTGCGCAGCACGTACGCCAGGCCCTCGCGGACGGCGCCCGGCTGCCGTTCGGCCGCGCCCAGCGGGTGCAGCTCGTCCCGCCGCATGAGGGCGACGGCGGCGATGACGACGAAGAAGCTGGCGGCGTTCACGGCGAACAGCCCGCCGGCGCCGATGACCGGCACGAGCGCGCCGGCCAGGCTCATGCCGAGGATGCGTCCCGCCGAGTTGATGACGGAGCCGAGCGCCATGGCGTTGGGCAGGTCGCCGGGCGGCACGACCTCGGCGCCGAAACGGCCGAGCGCGGGGCCGCCGAGCGCCGACACCACGCCGCCGGCCAGCGCCACGGCGTAGATGGGGGCGACCGACTGGGTGCCGGTGAGCGCGACGACGGCCAGCACGGCGGCGAGCGCGGCCTGCGCGAGCTGCGCGCCGACCACGACGGGCCGGGTGGGCAGCCGGTCGGCGAGCGCGCCGCCCCACATGCCGAGGAGGAGCGTCGGCAGCGCCTGCATGACGAGGCTGATCCCGACGCTGGTGGCGGAGCCGGTCATGCTGAGGACGAGCCAGTTGACGCCGAGCACCTGCATCCAGGTGCCGGTCACGGAGACGACGTCGGCCCCCGCCCAGAGGCGGTAGTTGTGGTGGCGGAAGGCGCGGAACGTGACCGACGCCCGGGAGGAGGATCTGTGCGGCTCGGGTGCGGCTTCGGCGGAGGAGGCCGAGGGGGCCGGGGGAGCGTCGGGTGCGGGTGCTGCGGGCGCGGCCGAGGGCGCCGCTGAGGGCGTGGACAAGAACTTTTCCCAGGCTTGACGGAATACCGGGGTTTAGAACGTGCGGCTCCTGGGAACCGATTTCCGTTTTGCCCGTTATGTGATGAACGGCACGTTTGGGATGGGTTTAACGATCTTCCTCGGCCTCCACCGGACATCCGGCGAGGTCACTCCGGGTCCCGTGCCCCGCGCGGGCGGTACCGGCCCGACAGCCGCGCCAGCTTCAGGCTGAGGTGCAGCGCGAGCCGTTCGCCGCCGTCCTTCAGGTCCGTGCGCGCCAGCTCCTCCACCCGCCGCAGCCGGTAGTACAGGGACGTACGGTGCAGCCGCAGCGCGCGCGACGTCGCCACCGCGCTGCCCGCCAGGTCCAGGTAGGTCTCCAGCGTCTCCAGCAGCGGCAGGTGCTGCCGGTCGCCGAGCAGGTACTCGAGCCCGGGGTGCAGCTCCCGTTCCGGCAGGCCGGTGAGCATCCGGTAGACGCCGAGCCGCGCCCACTCGGCCGACCGGCCCAGCCCCGGCACCCGGGCGGCCACCTCCGCCGCGTGCCTGGCCTCCTCGTACGAGCCCGCCGCCTCCGACAGCTCCGGCCTGGGCCGTCCGATGCCGACGACCACCGGCACCGGCATGGCGGCGTGCAGCTCGTCGGGCGAGACCGGCGGCCCGGACGTCAGGAGCACCGCGTGGTCGTACCGGACGAGGTGGAGCGGGTGGTGGCCGCCGAGGCGGCGGCGCAGCGTGAGCAGCCCCTGTTCGAGCGCCAGCCGCAGCCCCTCGCCCGGTTCGGCCGCGAGCGGCCTGGCCACCTGGACGGTCACCGGCAGCGCCTGCGGCACGGTCCCGGCCTCGATGAGCTTGGCGGCGGCGCCCGGCTCGCCGCGCAGCAGCTCGGTCACCGCCTCCAGCTCCCTGTGGGAGGCGAGCCCGGTGGCCAGGCTCTCGTGGAAGAGGGCGAGCGCGAGGCCGGGCGCGGCGGCGGCGGCCTCGGCGACGTGCGCGTCGGTCATGGGCGGCCCGGCGTCGATGAACCACAGGTAGCCGAGCAGCCCGTCGGCGTGCCGCAGCGGGACGCACACGCGCGGCAGCAGGCGCAGGTGCGGCGCGCCGGGGGTGCGCAGGGGGCCGGGGGAGTCCTGGATGCCGGCGGCTCGCAGCCACTCCCGCACCTCGGGCGTGGTCCGCCTGCGCAGGATCGACTCGCGCCTGATGTCGTCCATCGGGCCGCTCTGCTCGCTGTAGGCGACGACACGCTGCACCCGGTCCTCCAGCAGCAGCGGGCGGCCCAGCCGCGCGGCGAGGTCGTCCACGGTCCGCTGGAGGTCCGCCACAGTCACACCCGTCTACATGCGCATTTCAACATCTGTCGGAAGAGTCGGTATCCGTCTTCCCTACAACTGATCGATGATCTCCGTCAAGAACGTCTATACCGTCAGGGCGTGAATGCCCCGAAGAAGCTGCTCAAGGGGTTGCTGACGGTACTCGTCCTGGTTCCGGCGAGTCTCGTGGCCACCCCCGCTTCCGCAGCACCCCCCGCCGACGACCCCGAGCACCCCTGGCGGCGCGCCCACTGGCCGCAGACCCAGCCGTGGCAGCAGGACCAGCCCGGTGACGCGCAGGCACTGCGCGGCCGCCCCGGCGGCGGCATCGCGCCGATCGACCCCCAGAACTGGGAGAACCCCGACCACATGACGTGGGCGGACTACACCAAGGTCCCCGGCACCGCCTGGAACGACCCCGCCGTCAAGGGCTCCAAGCGCACCTTCAAGGGCGCGCTGGTGCTGCTCGACTACCCGAACCAGCCCTTCGTCGTGACCCAGCCCAAGGGCTCGACGATCTTCGGCAACCCCAGCGCCGAGGCGCACGACGTGCCCCGCGACCAGGTCGCCACGTTCTACCAGGACTTCCTCAACACCCCGAACGCCCTCAACAAGGGGCACACCATCCACGAGTACTGGATGGAGGACTCCGGCGGCCGGTACGGCGTCGAGCTGACCGGCTTCGGCCCGTACACGCTGTCCGGCAAGGACCACGAGTACGCCATGGAGTTCCAGGGCGGCACCGGCTGCCCGTCCGGCGACAGCTGCGACAAGAACCTGCGCACCGAGGGCAACGCCGCCTGGCTCGCCGACATCGGCGAGGAGGCCGCCAAGCAGTTCGACTTCGTCTTCTACCTCAGCGCCGGCCAGGACGAGTCGTCCACCTGGCAGGAGTTCGGCATGATGAAGTTCCCCACCAAGGAGGACGTGCCGGACGAGTGGGGCCCGCCCGACCCCAACCTTCCCAACTGGGTGAAGACCCGCTACGTGGACTGGACGTCGTGGCAGGCCGGGTCCACCTTCTGGCCCAACGCCCGCTTCGGCATCGACTCGGTGCAGGCCGAGAGCTCCGGCATGGCCGTCTACGCCCACGAACTGAGCCACATCATGGGCATCGCCGACAACTACAACAACCCGTACGGGGTGCCGCCGCGCCGGGCCTACACCGGCATCTGGGAGATGCTCAGCCGCGGCAGCTTCAACGGCCCCGGCGGCCCGCACTCGCGCTGGCTCATCCCGCCCACCGCGGGCGCGTCCATGGGCGCCCAGCACATGCTCCGCAACAAGATCAAGCTGGAGATGGTGGACGAGCAGAACGTCCTGCGGCTCTCGCGTGACGCGCTCGACGACTCCGGACTGGTCACCGCGAGGATCACCGCCCGCGCCGTCCAGCCGGGCCCGGCCGGGCTGTCCGGCGTGAACATCTCCTTCGACAGCGGCGACAAGGCCCCCGCCTGCGACACCAGGACCGACCCGCTGTGCGACGGCGGCGGCTACGACAACTACACCGTCGAGGTCGTCGACCGCATGGGCACCGACTCCTTCACCCCCGACTCCGGCGTCCTGCTGGCCAAGACCAAGAACGCCGACCGGGCCCCGTTCGAGTGGGTGATCGACGCCAACCCGCAGGACATCGGCATGACCGACTACGTGATGCCCGACGGCACCAAGGTGCCGATCACGATCGGCGACTACCGCCAGCTGTCCGACGCGCTCTTCCACGCCGGCACCGACTCCGGCAGCGAGTACGAGTACGTGGACGAGGCCAACCGCCTGCACTTCTACGTCACCGACGTCAAGCGCGACAAGGCGGGCGTCCTGTCGTACACGGTGGCCGTCCGCTCGCTCGACGGCGCCGGCCCGCAGCGGCGCGGCGTGCGGCTGCTGCCCGCCGCCGGCGTCCCGGCCGGGCGCGACGTGTCCACCTGCAGGTTCCCGCTGTTCAACACCGGGAAGGCCGCCCCCGCGCAGGGGCAGCACCCCGAGGACGTCAGCGCGTACCTCAAGGGCGACGTCTACCGGCTCAAGGCCGAGGTGCAGGGCAAGGGCTGGACCGCCCAGCTGCCCAACGCCCTGGCCGCCGTGGACTTCGGCGAGAAGGAGCTCGTCACGGTCAACGCCGTCCGCGCGGGCGGCGGCGACAGGCTCGCCAAGGTGACGCTCACCGCCACCTCGGAGAGCGATCCGACCAAGACGGTGACGGCGACCTGTCACGTCGTCGGCCTTTAGATGAACGATGGGGTACGGCTGGCGCAGGCCGTACCCCATCGGCTTGAATCACCCCCGAAGGGGGTTTTCTTTGACAGGGGAGCTGCCTGACAAGCCGCAGTCGCGGCCCCAGCCGCATCCGCAGCGGTGGCGCAGGATGCCCGTGGCCGCGCCCGTCTCCGCGGGCCTCGCCGCCGCCGCCGCGAGCATCCTGGCGGCCTCGCTCGAATGGGACATCCCACCGGTCGCCAAGATCGGCGTGACCCTCGCTGCCGCCGCGCTCGTCGGCGTCACCACCTGGGCCACCACCGAGGTCAAGCCCCGGCGCCGGGCCCCGGCCGACCCCGGCTCGATGCTGCCCGACCACTGGCCGCCCGGCCCCGAGCACTTCACCGGCCGCGCCGAGGCGCTCAGCGAGCTGCGAGAGGTGTTCTCGGCCCGCAGGAAGGCCGGCGACCTCGCCCCACCCCTCGTCGTCTCCGTGTACGGCCGGGGCGGCGTCGGCAAGTCGGCGCTCATGGCCAGGTTCGGCCAGGAGGTCTCCCGCTGGTTCCCCGACGGCCGCCTGTACGCCGACCTGCGCGGCGGCGCCGACGCCCCGGTGCGGCCCGACGAGGTGCTGATCGGGTTCCTGCGGGCGCTCGGCGTCCGCCTCACCACCGACCCGGGCGGGCTGGAGGAGCTGCGCAAGCTCTGGCTCACCTGGACCAAGGGCCGCAAGCTGCTCATCGGGCTCGACAACGCCCACGACGCCGACCAGGTGCGTCCCCTCATCCCCGCCGAGCCGGGCTGCGCGGTGCTGGTCACGTCCCGCCAGCCGCTGTTCCTCAACGGCACCCACGACACCAGGCTCGGCGTCTTCAGCGAGGCCCACGGCGTGGAGCTGCTCGCCAGGCTCGCGGGCGGCGACCGCGTCGTCGACGACCTCGACGCCGCCAAGGAGATCGTCAGGATCTGCGACCACCTGCCGCTGGCGATCAACATCTGCGGCGGACGCCTGGCCACCCGCGAGCAGTGGACGCTGCGCCAGATGGCCGACCGGCTGGCCGACGAGCGCCGCCGCCTCGACCAGCTCCAGGTCGCCGCCACCGTCGACAAGAGCGTGCGCGCCTCCGTCCAGCTCAGCTACGACGACTGCACCGGCATCCAGCGCCGCCTGCTGCGCCTGCTCAGCGCGCTGCCCGCGCCCGACGTGCCCGGCTGGGTGGCGGGGGAGCTGCTCGACATCTCCGTCCTCGACGGCGCCGACCAGCTGGAGGCGCTGATCGACGCCCAGCTCGCCGAGTGCTCGGGCGCCGACCAGACCGGCGCCCTGCGCTACCGGCTGCACGACCTGGTCAGGGTGTTCGCCGCCGAGCTCGCCGGCCAGGACGAGGAGGAGCGGCGCAGGGCCGCCGTGGAGCGCGTCCTGTACGGCTACCGCCGCCGCGCAGAGGAGGCCGCGCAGGACCGCTGGCCGCAGGACTGGAGCAAGGGCGGCCGCCGCTCCACCCCCGAGGTGCAGGTCCGGGCCGGCGACTGGCTCAACGCCGAACGCCTCTCCCTGCTCGCCATGATCGACTTATCCCGCCGGCTCGGGCTGTGGGAGCTGACCGGGGGCCTGGCCAGGGCGTTCTGCTCGCTGTGCCACTCGCTGCGGGCGTACTGGGCGGACTGGGCGAGCGTCGCCGAGCTGGGCTGCGAGGCCGCCGGGCGGACCGGCGACCGCCGCGCCCTCGCCATCGCGCTGCTCGACAGCGCCGCCGCGCGGGGCGGCATGGGCGTGCGCGAGCGGGCGCTGAAGGAGTCGGGGCAGGCGCTGGAGATCTTCACCGAGCTGGGCGAGAGCTGGTGGGCCGCGAGGGCCATGCGCGCGGTCGGCATGACGCTGTTCGCCGAGGGCAACCTCGACCGCGCCCAGGACTACCTCATCGATGCCATCGCCGCCTTCAAGGGCGAAGACGACGTCTGGTGGATGGCCCGCACCCAGCGCAACCTGGCCGAGATGCGCATGGCCGAACGCCGCCCCGAGGAGGCCAGGGAACTGCTGGAGACCGCGCTCGAGGTGTTCAAGCGCGAGGGCAACCGCTACTCCGAGGCGCAGACGCTGCGCGTGTACGGCGAGGTGCTCGCCGCCCAGGCCCGCAACGCCCACCGCGAGGGCGACCCCCGCTCCTCCGCCAACCTGTTCACCCGGGCCGGCTTCAGCCTCGACCGGGCCGGCGAGATGTTCAGGCAGCGCGGCGAGCTGTGGGAGGAGGCCCGCTGCCTGCGCGCCGCGGGCGAGGTCGGCGACCCGTCCAACGGGCTGCGCGAGCTCGACCACGTACGCAGGGCGGAGGAGATCCTGACCGCGCTGGGCGACGCCTGGGGGGTGGCGCGCACGGCGCTGTCGTCCGGGCGCGTGCTGGCCAGGCTCGGCCGCATCGCCGAGGCCGACGCGGAGCTGCGCCGGGCCATGCGCGCGTTCGAGGAGCTGGAGGACCGCTGGTGGATGGCGCTGAGCCTGCGCCACCTCGGCGAGGCGCACCTGGAGGCGGGCGACCGGCCGGCCGCCGTCCCGCCGCTGCGGCAGGCCAGGGACATCTACCGCAGCCTCGGCAACGAGGCCGGCATGCGCAGGACCCTGGAGCTGCTGCGGCGCGCGGAGTCCGGACCGCCGGCGCCGGGCGGGGGCGGAGAGGGGCCGGCGGTCAGGTGAACGGCTTTCCGGACGGAGGTCAGGGGAGCGGGGTTCTGAACAGCTCGCCCGCCGCCAGCTTGGCCTGCAGGATGCTGTCCTCGAACATCCTGCGGACGTGCGCCGCCTGGTCGCCCAGCTCCTTGATGCGGACGTTCGCCAGCTCGTCCCGCACGGTGTCGGCGATCAGCCGCTGGTAGTCGGGCGTGCGCGCCGCCAGCGTCTCCAGCCGCCGGTGCGCGTGGTAGACCCGGTCGGCCTTGAGCACCTGCTTGGCGTACTTCTCCAGGTGCCGCACCCGCCTGGCCAGCGACGTCCACGCGGCGTCCAGCGCTTCGCCGTACGGCTTGAACGCGTCCTCCATGCCCGGGGGCAGCTCGCGGGGGACGATCCTGCCGTGCTCGGCGTGCATGGCCGACAGGCGGCGCAATCGCTGGGCGATCTGCCACACCTCCTCCCGTAAAGTCACCTGGTTGTCGATGGTGTCGATCAGGCCGTCCCTGTTCACCCGGGAGGAGATGATCGCCTCGGCCGCGTTCTGCGCCCGGCGCAGCAGCATCTGGCAGGGGTGATCGACGTCCTCGGGGAGGATGTAGTGGTTCGCGTACTCCTGCGCCAGCCGCAGCCTGCGCTTGTTCGCCCGGTACGGGCCGTCAAGCGCCAGCCACCTGATCAGGATGACCAGCGTGCTGCCCGCGGCGGCGACGATCAGGCCGGGGGAGTTGAGCAGCACCATCATCAGCACCAGGAAGCCGGGGAGCACGAACAGCATGGCGGGGTTGTAGGAGGGGTCCATGCGCCGGCCGGATCTCGCCATCCGCAGGATGTGCGGGCTGGACTTCAGCTCGGCGGAGATCTCCGGGGGCAGCGATGGATCGACCACCAGCCGTGGAGGCAGTGCTCGTGGATCCATACGTTCATGCTGCGTTATGAACGATGAATTCGCTGAGATTTGGCGGACATATAAGGTCGTTACGGTGAAAGAGATGACGAGATGGATTGATCTGGAAGGCGCGGTGAACGCGCGCGACCTGGGCGGACTCCCCACCCGCGACGGCGGCGTCACCCGCCACGGCCGGATCCTGCGGGCCGACAACCTCCAGGCGCTCACTCCCGCCGACGTGGCACTCCTCGTGGGCGACCTGAGACTGCGGCACGTCGTGGACCTGCGCTCCACCGCCGAGGTGACCCTCGAAGGGCCAGGACCCCTCACCCGCGTGCCCGACGTGACCCACCACCACCTGACCCTGTTCGCCGAAGGCGGCAGGCACACCGACGTCGAGGCCGACAGCATCGACATCGACAAGGTGCTGCCCTGGCAGGAACGCGCCGTGGACGAGGAACTGCGCGTCACCGGCTTCTACTTCGGCTACCTGCGCGACAGGCCCGACTCGGTGCTCGCCGCGCTGCGCGCGCTGTCGCTCGACGACGGGGCCGCCCTCGTCCACTGCGCCGCCGGCAAGGACCGCACCGGCGTCGTGTGCGCGCTCGCGCTCGAAGTGGCCGGGGTGACCAGGGAGGCCGTCGTCGAGGACTACACCGCCACCGGCGAGCGGCTGGAGCTGATACTCAAGCGGCTGCGCTCCAGCGCCACGTACCGCGACGACCTCGACTCGCGGCCCGCCGACGACCACCTGCCCCGCGCCCGCTACATCGAGCAGTTCCTCGGCGTGCTGGACGACCGCTTCGGCGGGCCGATGGACTGGCTCGGCAGCCACGGCTGGACGGACGCGGACACCGCCGCCCTGCGCGCCCGCCTCCGCGACTGACAGTGCCCGCTTCCCGCGCCAAGCCACCGCCCCCGCCCGCCCCCCGCGGCAACTGACCATCGCCCCGACCGCCCCTGCGAGGGCCGACCGCACCACGCACCTGGGCCCGCCACGACGGACACCGCACGACGGACTCCGCACGACGGACACCGAGGGGGTCAGGGCAGGCTGACGACCGTCCGCTCCGTCGCCGACCGGCGGGCCGCCTCGATCACCGCCAGCGTGTCGATCGAGGCGGCCGGGTCGACGGGCGGCGGCGTCCCCTCCCGCAGCGCCGCCTCCACCCCGACGTAGAAGTCGAGGTACGACCCCGGCTCCGTCGGGACGGGGCGCTGCTCCGCGTCCGTGCCCAGCAGGCCCCACCGGCCGTCGTCCTCCACGCCGAACCCGGGCTCGCCGGGCGAGCGCCCCGCCCGCAGGCGCTCCTCCTGCACGTCCATCCCGTACTTGACGTACGCGCCCGCCGAGCCCAGCACGCGCAGCCGTGGCCCGGACAGCGCCGCCACCGAGCTGACCCACAGGTGTGAGCGGGCGCCGCTCTCGTGCGTCAGCGCGACGAACGTGTCGTCGTCGGCGGCCACCCCGGCACGCCTGACGTCGCTCTCGCAGTAGACCTCGCGGACCGGCCCGAGCAGCAGCAGCGCCTGGTCCACCAGGTGGCTGCCGAGGTCGTAGAGCAGCCCGGCGACGTCCTCGGGGCCGCCGGCCTCCCGCCAGCCGCCCTTCGGCACGGGACGCCACCGCTCGAAGCGCGACTCGAACCGCCGCACCTCGCCGAGCGCCCCCTCCGCGACCAGCCTCCGGACCGTGCGGAAGTCGCCGTCCCACCGCCGGTTCTGGAACACCGTCAGCATGAGCCCGCGCTCCTCGGCCAGCCGCACCAGACCCCGAGCCTCCTCGGCGGTGCGGGCCGCCGGCTTGTCGACGACCACGGGCAGCCCCTGGCCGAGCGCCTCCGTCGCCAGCGCGACGTGCGTCCGGTTCGGGGAGGCCACCACGACCAGGTCGCAGCGCGGCCACAGCTCGTCCACGCCCGGCACCGCCTCGGCGCCGTAACGCGCCGCGACCTCGGCGGCCCGGCCGGCGTCCCGCGTCACCACGGCGGCCAGCCGCAGCCCGGGTGTCGCGGCGACGAGCGGGGCGTGGAAGAACGCCCCTGCCGTGCCGTAACCGATCAGCCCGACCCGGATCTCACTCATCCCCACAGGCTAACGGGTGTCACTCCTCGTCCCGCTCGGCCAGGAAGCGCTCGAACTGGGCGGCCAGCTCGTCGCCCGTCGGCATCGGCACCGTCTCGGCGAGCAGGCTCTCGCGCTCCGCCCCGGCGGCGAACGCGTCGTACTGCTGCTCCAGGCCGACGATCGCGGTGGACAGCTCGGTCGAGGCCTGGATCTGCTCCTCGATCTCGGTCGTCGTCCGGCGGGCCGCCTCGTGCAGCTGCTCCATCGGGAACACCAGGCCGGTGCCCCGGGTGACCGCCTCAAGCCCGGTCACGGCGGCCGTCGGGTACTCCGCCTGCGACAGGTAGTGGGGCACGTGCACGGCGTACCCGACGGCGTCGTGGCCCATCGCGCCGAGCCGCAGCTCCAGCAGCGCCGCCGCGCTGCCCGGCACCTGCACGCGGCCGAACACGCTCGACTGCGAGGTGACGAGCTCCGGCTTGCTGGCGTGGGCGGTGATGCCGAGCGGGCGCGTGTGCGGCACGGCCATGGGGATGCCGTGCAGGGTCACGAGCTTGCTCACCTTCAGCCGCTCCACCAGCGCGGCCACCGCCCTGACGAACAGCTCCCACTCCCTGTCGGGCTCGGGCCCGCTGAGGATCAGGAAGTCGGTGCCCGTCGCGTCCTTCGTCGCGTGCAGCGCGAGCTCGGGGCTCTCGCACTCCACCCACCTGTCGGTGTCGAACGTCATGATCGGCCGACGCGACCGGTAGTCCAGCAGCCGGTCCACATCGAACGTCGCCACAACGCGGTGCTCCAGCTCGGCGAGCAGGTGGCCCAGCGCGAGGCGCCCGGCGCCGCCCGCGTCGACAAACCCGTCAAAGTGGTACAACATCACCGGATCGGTCAGCTCGGGCACGTCGTCGGCGAGCTCGTAGAGATCCTTCGGGTCGAACACGGTTGGACAGCCTTTCCCTAGGTACTCTTCTCCAGAACCTACGGCGAGTCAGAACGATTCCGCGCACGGCACCCTACCGACCCCCAACCCCCGCCAACCCCACAAGCCCCGGAGCTGCCGGACCGTCACCAGGCTGAGAGGCCGCGCACCACGTCATCGCCTCCGGCCACCGTCAGGGGCCGGAACGAGGCGAATGCCCGGCCCGGGAGATTGGCTCGCTTCATAAAGACCAATCAAGCGAGGTAAATAAAAGCGGTCATCCCGCTATATAGGCAATAGGGTTGATCATTGCGATCATCTATGGCATGTCTGCTACCCCAGCGCACGCCAGCCTCCCCCTCCGGATCCCGCCGCTGCTGTGCCCCTTCGCGAGCGAGGTGAACCCGCACGTCGCCGAGGCCAGCGAGGACAGCTTCGCCTGGCTCCTCGAATCCGGCATGCTGCGAGATCCCGAAATCCTGGAGCGCTACCGCAGCGCCAGGTTCGGCTGGCTCACCGCGCGCGCCTACCCCCTCGTCGACCGCGACATGCTCAAGCTGCTCATGGACTGGTGCATCTGGCTGTTCGCGTTCGACGACGGCTTCTGCGAGTCAGAAGACCTCAGCAAGCACACCGCGCTCATCGCCAGGGCGCTCCCCGAGATGTTCCGCGTCCTGCACGACATCGAGACGGATCAGCCGATCACCAACGTCTTCGCCAAATCACTGCAGGGGCTCAAGGAGCGCATCGCCGTCCACGCCGACCGCGACCAGCTCGACCGGTGGAGCACCGCCACGAAGGAGTACATCTTCGCGCAGGTGTGGGAGGCGTCCAACCGGGAGACCGACATCGTGCCGACGCCCGAGGACTACATCTTCATGCGGCGCAGGACCGGAGCCATGTACCCCGTCTACGCGCTCATCGACATCGCCGGACGCCGGCGGCTGGCGCCCGAGGAATGGCACCACCCCGACGTCCGGGCGCTCACCGAGCACGCCAACGACCTTGTCGTCTGGGACAACGACCTGTTCTCCTACGCCAAGGAGCGCAAGCACGACCAGGCACGGCACAACCTGGTGAACGTCCTCGTCACCCACCGCGGCTACTCCTTGCAGGACGCCCTCGACGAGGTCGCCTCGATGCACGACGAGGCCGTCGCCGAGATGGTACGGCTCCGCACCGCGGTCGAGAAGTGGGGGTCGCCCGCGGTGCTCGCGTACATCCAGGGCCTCGAACACTGGGTACGGGGCCACATCGAGTACTCCCTCGGCAGCGCGCGCTACGTGCACGCCTGGCCGGCGGGCACCCACTGGGAGCAGCTCTCCTGAGACCTCCGCAGACGGCCTAGGGCGAGGCGGCGTTGTCGCCGAGGGCGAGAATCGTCGCCTCGTCCAGGTCGAGGTTCGTTCCCCGGGTGAAGGCCTCCCGGTAAGCGTCCTCGCCCATGAGGCGCTCGAGCTCCTTCACGCACTTCTCGTGTTCGAGCTGCAGGAACGGAGCGCCCAGCATGGGGAGACCGGCCGTCCGCCAGTTCTCCTGCAGCGCGCCCAGCAACTGGCTCGCGACGTCGACCTCCTCCAGAGCCGTGTAGATCCTGGCGGTCGTCTCCAACGCGATGAGCGTGCCCAGGGTGTCGTGGAAGTGGCGCTTGATCCGCAGGCTCTCCTGCGCGTTCTCCAGGGCCGCGTCCGCCCGGCCGGTCTGCAGGCGGGTCGAGGACAGAGCCCAGTGCGCGTACGAGCTGACCGACAGCTCGCCGCGTTCCCTGCACACCTGCAGGCAGTCGATCAGCAGTGACTCGGCCTCGTACAGCTCGCCCTGGGAGGTGAGCACGATGGCCAGTTCGACGATCGCGGGCAGCAGGCCCGGGTTCAGCTCCTTGTTGTCGGTGTTGAACTCGATCGCCACGCCCAGCAGCGCGCTCGCCTTCTGCAGATCTCCCTGGAGCAGTGCCGCCGTGCCCTGCATCTTCGAGGCGAGGATGACCGCCCTGGAGTCGCCCACCCGGACCGCCTCCGTGCTGCACTTCTCCGCCGCCTCCAGCGCGCCCACGCTGTCGCCCTGCGCGCTGCACACGTACGACAGCACCCAGAGCGCCTTGCAGCGCTCCTTGCTGTACCCCGGGTTCGCCTGAAGGGCCCTTTCCAGGTAGACCCGCCCCTCTCTGGCGAAACCACAGCACACCCACATGAACCACAGCGACGACAGCAGGGTCAGCGCCAGGGCGCTCATCCCGGGAGTCCGCAGCGCGTGCTCCAGCGCCATGCGGACGTTGTCGTGCTCCTGCCGCATCCGTACGAACCAGTAGATCTGCCGCGGCCCCGACCAGGCGTCCTCGCTGCGCAACGCGAGGCTCAGGTAGTACTCCAGATGCCGCTGACGCAGACGCTCGGTCTCGCCCAGCTTGTCCAGCCACTCCTCGCCGTACTCGGCCAGGGTGTCGATCAGCTTGTAGCGGACGCCCGCGTGGTTGCTCCTGATGAGCAGGATGGACTTCTCGACCAGGCCGGACACCAGGTCTGTGATCTCCTCGGCGCGCAGGCGCGAGTCGGAGCAGACGAAACGTGCCGCGTCCAGCTCGAAGTCGCCCGCGAACACCGACAGGCGCGCCCACAGCAGGCGCTCCGCGGGCTCGCACAGCTCGTGGCTCCAGCCGATCGCCGCCCTGAGCGTCTTGTGTCGCGGCAGCGCCGTGCGGCTGGCCCCGGCCAGCAGGCTGAACCGGTCGGTCAGCAGGGCCAGGATCTGGTCGACCGACAGCGCGCGCAGCCGCACCGCCGCCAGCTCGATCGCCAGCGGGATGCCGTCGAGCCTGCGGCACAGCTCGGCCACCGAGCCGATGTTCTCCTCGTCCAGGACGAAGTCGGGCACCACCCCGCCCGCCCTGGCCGCGAACAACTGCACCGACTCGTTCGCGAACAGGTTCTCGGCGGGGTCGTCGCCCGGCACCTGCAGCGGCGGCACCGGCACCACGTGCTCGTACGGCAGATGCAGCGACTGCCGGCTCGTGGCCAGCACCTTCAGATTGGGCGCGGCCTCCAGCAGCTCGTTGATCAGCTCGGCGCAGCCCTGCACCAGGTGCTCGCAGGTGTCGATGATGAGCAGCATGTCGCGCGTGCCCACCCATTCGGCGAGCGACTCGGAGGTGGCGCGCGAGGACTGGTCGGCGATGCCGAGCGCCGACGCGATCGTGTGCTTCACCATGCCGGCGTCCTGCAGGCGCGCCAGGTCGGCGAACCAGACGCCGTCGGGGTACTGCGCACGCACCTGGTGCGCCAGCCGCAGCACCGTGCGGGACTTGCCCACACCGCCGATGCCGGTCACGGTCACGAGCCGCGACTCGCTCAGGTGCCTCTTCAGATTGGCGAGTAGGCGCGTACGTCCCACGAAGCTTGTGAGCTCCGCCGGTAGATTGCCTTCTCGCCGCCAACCTGTCGGGGTGGCCATGGGCAGCCTCACGGGGGATAGGCGGACACCTGCCCTCGCATCGTACCGCCGGGAAACCCGCCTGTCTGGGCAGCCACCGAGACCTGAGGATTGGCTTTCTCCCTCTAGGTAGCATGAAAGGCGTGAACGATTTTCTCCCGGAGCAGACGTCCGACGACACCGACCTCGGCTGGGGCGACTGGCGCGACGACAACCCCGACACCTTCTACCTGGAGAACAAGCCGCCCCACTGGAGCTGACCTTCTCCCACCCGGCCGACGCCCTCCCCAGCCCGTCATCGCGGCCCGCACCTCCAGGAGCGCTCGACCGCTGGGTGCCCGCGTGCAGCGGCCCTCCGCTCGGTTCCTCCGGCTCTCCGCAGCGGCAATCGCCGCCGCTCCCGGCCGTCCGGGCATGATCGCCTTCGCCCCCCGCCGCGGCCACTCGTACGGGTCGGCAGCCCCCGCCCCTCGGCTCTCCGCGACAGGCGACGGCCTCGAAGGTCCGTCCACCATGTTGTTCCAGATCGAGCCGGCCTCGGGCATGTGACTGACGGACTCGATCAGGTGCCGTACCGGCTTCGGCGGAGACTCGCCCTTGCGGCGCTTCTCCCGCTTTGAAGGACGGGCGGAGTGACTCGGCGCCCCGGAAGGCGGGATCGGTCTCGAACACGGGGGAGGCGAAGCCCTTGTCCGCGATGACGAGCAGGCCGGGCCGGTCTTCGGCCAGGGACGGTTCGCGGTCCGGCAGCCCGTCCGGCGGCTGGGGCGTCAGGCATCGCGGTACCGCGATGCCTGACGGATGATCCGGCCCGGGTGTTACGCGGTCATCGGGCGGCGACGGTCTCTGCGGTCTCCGTCTCGTCCGCGGTGGTGGAAGCCGAGTCCTTCGGGCCGCGGAAAGCGACGTAGACGAGCAGCACGCCCATGACGGCGACGCCTGCCCACATCGCCTGCTGCCAGCCGTCGACGAAGGACTGCTGAGCGGCGTGAACCAGGTCCTGTGCGTGAGAGCCCGCGCTACGCGCAGCCTCGACGGCGTTGGCGATGCCTTCTCGCGCGGTGTCCGCGGTCCCCGCCGGGATGCCGTGCAGCCTGCCGTCGATGGCGCCGCGGTAGCCGGCCGACAGCAGCGCGCCGAGCAGGGCGACACCGAGAGCGGTGCCGAACTCGCGGGTGACGTCGTTGAGTGCGGAGGCGACGCCCTGTTTCTCGCGCGGCAGGGAACTGGTGATGGCCTCGGTGGAGGGCGTCATCGACAGGCCCATGCCGACGCCCATGGCGAGCATGCCGGCCAGGATGGAGAGGTATCCGCCGTCAACGGAGACGAACAGAGCCATCAGTGCCAGGCCGAGGGCGCCCAGGGCGACGCCCACGGTCATGGTGGAGCGGGCGCCGAAGCGCGCGGCCATCTTGGGGGCCAGGCCGGACGCCATCATCATCATGACGGCCATCGGCATCATCGCCACGGTGGACAACAGCCCCGACCAGCCCAGCACGGCCTGGAAGAACGGGAAGAGGACCACGGCGATACCCGCCTGGACCCCGAAGACCGCCAGCAGCGTGATCGAGCCGCCGGCCAGGCCACGCTCACGGAACAGGCGCACGTCCAGCAGTGAGGCGTCGCGGCGGCGCAGCTCCCAGGCCACGAACCCGATGGCGGCCATGACACCGGCGATCAGGCTGATCAGAGTCGCCGGGGCGGCCCAGCCGCTCTCGGGGCCTTGCTGCAGGACAAGGATCAGACCGATCACCGCGACGGCGGACAGCAAGGCGCCGATGCCGTCGAAGGAATGAGCGGAGCGCTCGCGGGAGTCGGGCACCGACTTCAGCGTCATCGCCAGAGCCACGACGGCCAGGACCACGGGCAGGACGAACAGCCAGCGCCAGTCGGCGACGTCGACCAGCAGCGCGGACAGGAACATGCCCAGGATGCCGCCGCCCCCGGCGACACCCGTCCACACGCCGATCGCCTTGCTCCGCTGCCCCTCAGGGAACGTACTCGTGATGACGGCCAGCGTGATCGGCATGATCATCGCAGCGCTCACACCGCCGGCCAGGCGCGCGGCGATCATCACCTCGGTCGACGGAGCCAGCCCCGCGACGATGCCGGCGGCACCGAAGACGGTCAGCCCGGTGATCAGCATGGGCTTACGGCCCAGCCGGTCACCGATGGCGCCGAGCGGCAGCAGCAGCGCGGCCAGGGCCAGGGTGTAGACATTGATGATCCACAGAACGGTGTTCTGCGGGGCGCCGAACTCCACAGCCAGGTGGGTCTGGGCGACGTTCAGCCCGGACACCGACGCGATGACGGCCATCAGCGCGACGGAGACGGCGATCAGGATCGCGCGCAGCTCGCGCTCGTCCGGTGTGCCCCCGCCGCTCGCCGGTGCCGCCTGGGGAGGCTGGTTCGTACTCATGCTTTCCTTTCAGAAGAGGGCAGACGGGATCAGCGCCGGAGCAGGGCCGGTCGCCGAATCGATGAGGGGAAGGCCCGTACTCGCTCACCGCGAGGACCGCCGGGTGCGGCCGCGCGGCTCAGCGGCGGAGGGGTTCAGACGGTGGCGTCCTCGCTCCGTGCTGCAGCGGGGGCCGCGCCGTCGTCCCCGGCGGCCAGGAGGGCTCGGCGAATGTGCGCAGACATGTCGCGCCCTTTCGTCGTGCGTGGCCCCTGTTCCGAGCCACCCGTAGTCGACGTTAAGTCAGCCTTGCCGTATGGGCATAGCATGTTGCTTATGACGCAAGAAGATGGGCAGTTGGAAAGCCTCGTACGCAAACGGATCCGCGCCCTGCGGGTCGCCCAGGGCTGGTCCCTGGAGGAACTGGCCACCCGCGCCAACCTCAGCCAGTCCTCGCTCAGCCGCATCGAGAACGGCCGGCGCCGCCTCGCCCTGGACCAGCTCGTCACCCTCGCCCGCGCCCTGGACACCAGCCTGGACCAACTGGTGGAGAACGCCGCCGACGACGTCGTCATCAGCCCGATGATCGACGGCGCCCACGGTCTGATGCGCTGGCCGATAAAGGGCGACCCCGGCATGAGCGTGATGCGTCAGCGGATGACCGACCCGCCGCCCGACAACCCTGCCCGCATGCGCGCCCACCCCGGCCGCGAATGGCTTGTGGTCCTGTCCGGCACCGCCATCCTCATGCTCGGGCACCGCCGGTTCCGCATCGAGACCAACCAGGCCGCCGAGTTCCCCACGATGATGCCGCACGCGATCGGCGCTGAGGGTGGGCCGTGCGAGATCCTGGGCATCTTCGACCGCGATGCCCGCCGCGGCCACCAACGCGACGTCGCCGAGGCCGGCGACCGCGGCGACGCTCAGACCCCCTACGAATGACGGGGCCAGAGGACCGGCACGCGCGGGACCTTGCGTGAGGGGCAGCAGGTGATGCGAGCTTCTTGCGTATATCGCAAGTGGCTGTGCTTCAGGCGCATGAGCGTCTTACGGTGTCGCCATGACCCAAACACACCAGCACACCCCGCACGGCGAAGGCGACCACAGCCACCGTCACGGCGAAGACGGCCACGGCCATGGTCACGGCGACGGTGGCCACGGCCTTGGTCACGGCGACGGTGGCCACGGCCTTGGTCACGGTGACGGTGGCCACGGCCATGGTCACGGAGACGGTGGCCACCACCCGGCGCACGATGATGGCAGCCAGGCGGAGATCCTCGACCTGGATGCCGAGGTGCTCGCCGAGCACCTGGCGTTCATCACCGCCTGGCTGCCGCTCAAGGCCGAGCCGCGCCACATCGTGGATCTCGGCTGTGGCACGGGGGCGGGCACCTTCGCGCTCCTCGATCGTTTCCCTGAGGCGCACGTCACCGCCGTCGACACCTCGACCGGGTACCTGCAGCGCCTGCGCGAGAAGGCGTGCGCCCGCGGGGTGGAGGAGCGCGTGCGCACCGTGCAGGCCGACCTCGACGCCGCTGACTGGCCCGATCTCGGGACGCCGGACCTGGTGTGGGCCTCGGCCTCGATGCACCACATGGCCCACCCCGACCGGGCCCTGGCCGGCGTCCACGACCTGCTCGCCCCGGGCGGCCTGTTCGCCGTCGTCGAGCTGGACGGCTTCCCCCGCTTCCTGCCCGCCGACGCCCCCGAGAACAGGCCCGGTCTCGAAGAACGCTGCCACAGGGCGACCGACGGCTTCCACGCCGAGCACGTCCGGCACCGGGGCGCTGACTGGGGACGGATGCTGGCCGCCGCCGGTTTCACCGTCGAAGACGTGCGCACCATCACCGTGAACATCGAAGGCGACGGCAGCGAAGCCATCGGCCGCTACGCCCAGGGCAGCCTGCAGCGCATCCGCGGCGCCGCCGCACCGGCGCTCAGCCCCGAAGACCTCGCCGCACTCGACGAGCTCCTCGACACCGAAAGCCCGCACAGCATCCTGCGCCGCGACGACCTCGCCGTACGCACTGAGCGCACCGTCTGGGCAGCCCGCCGCGCCTGAGCCCTGCCCGCGCCCAACCCCCCGCCGCGCAGCCCCAGCACCCCGTTACTCGCCGCAAAGGCAACCACCGCCACGCGCACCGCCACGGGCACCGCCACGGGCACCGCCACGGGCACCGCCACGGGCACCGCCACGGGCACCGCCATGCGCAGCGCCGTGCGCTTCGTCGAGCTGAGCACCAGAGCAGCCGCACGTCCCATGGCGCGGCGGAAAGGAGAGCCCACGCACTGCCGCACGCGGCGCTACCGCCGAACGCTCCCAGGGCCCGGCGTTACCGTCGCACGCTCCCAGGGCCCGGCGCTACCGCTGCACCCCCAACGGCGCGGCAGAAGGACAGGGAGCACTTTCATGACCGCACCTCAGACCGCCTCCAACACGCCGCGTTCGCCGTCATCCACCACAGCGGCTGGTTGCTCGGAGCGCTGTTCGGGCTGGTTCAGCAGATGGCCGACGTCGCGAACGGCGTGCCCGCCGGCTGCGAAGCCTGGCGTCAGGGCCGGTGGGAGCAGCTCGCCGGAGCGAACGGCAAGGCCGACATCGTCGCCAACGCCAAGATCAACGACCCGGGCCTGTCGAGATCAACGACCCGGGCCTGCTGACAGATCAACGACCCGGGACCCCATACCTTCCCCCCGAATCCCCCGGCGAGCGGTGCACCGCCTGCCCGTCTAGCTGACCACGTCCTTGTGGCGGAAGCGGCGGAAGGCGAACGCGATCAACAGGGCCGCGTACGTGATCGAGAGGGACGCGCCCTTCGCCATGCCGCTCATGTCGGGCTCGGGTGCGAGGGCGTCGAGCCAGGCGTTGTTCCAGAACGTCGGCAGGAACTCCCTGAGCGACCCCAGCGCCTCCACCGCCTGCAGGATGTTGCAGACGATCCACAGGCCGACCGCGCCGCCGACCGCCCCCAGGGGAGAGTCGGTCATGGTCGAGACGAGGAAGGCCAGGGCGGCGACCACGAGCTGGCTCACCAGCGCGTAGCCGATGACGATGCCGAAACGCGGCAGCACCTCCAGCGCCGGGATGATCTCGCCGGTGCCGGGCACCTGGACGTCGTTCCAGCCGAACGCGAGCGTGCCGGCGAGCAGCGCCATCAGCGGCAGGCAGATCACCGCCATGGCGGAGTAGCCCAGGGCGACGATCAGCTTCTGGCGCAGCAGCCGGTCGCGGGGCACGGGCGCGGCGAGCAGGTAACGCAGCGACGACCAGTTGGCCTCGCTGGACACCGTGTCGCCGCAGAACAGCGCCACCGCCACCACCAGCAGGAAGCTCGCCGACACCGACAGGGCGAACGCCGCGAAGTTCAGCCCGCCGGCGGTGGCCAGGTCGGAGATGCGCAGCGCGGACTGCCCTTGGCCGCTGGACTGCGGCCCGAACTGGAACGCGATCACGAGGATCCACGGCAGGGCGAGCAGCAGCCCGAACATGACGAGGGTCCGCCGCCGCTTGAACTGCCTGACGAACTCCACCCGCAGGGGCAGCGTGCGGCCGGGCGCGTAGCCGGGGGCCTGCCTGGCCGCATGGCCGGTCGCGGCGGTCATCACTTCTCTCCGATGAGGTCGAGGAACACGTCTTCCAGCCGTGGGCCGTGGCCGTTGGTGGTGGCCGACGCGAGCAGGGTCGAGACCGGGCCGGTGGACACGAGCCGTCCGCGGTGCATGACCACGACGTGGCTGCACGCCTGCTCCACCTCGGCGAGCAGGTGGCTGGAGACGATCACGGTACGGCCGTCGCGGGCGTAGCGCTTGAGCACCTCGCGCATCTCCCTGATCTGGGGCGGGTCGAGACCGTTCGTGGGCTCGTCGAGCACGAGCAGGTCGGGGAGACCGAGCATGGCCTGCGCGATGGCGAGCCGCTGGCGCATGCCCTGGGAGTAGGTGCGTACGGCCCGCTCCAGCGCCTTGCCGAGACCCGCGATCTCCAGCGCCTCGTCGAACCGCGCGTCGGCGGCGGGACGGCCGGTGGCGGCCCAGTAGAGCTCCAGGTTGTCGCGGCCGGACAGGTGCGGCAGGAACCCGGGGCCCTCGACGAAGGAGCCGAGCCGGGACAGGACGGGCGCGCCGGGCGTGACCGGCTCGCCGAAGATGCGGATCTCGCCGTCGTCGGGATGGATGAGCCCCATCATCATCCGCATCGTGGTGGTCTTGCCCGCGCCGTTGGGGCCGAGCAGGCCGAGCACCTGCCCCTGCTCCACACGGAACGACAGGCCGTCGACGGCGCGCTCGCCGTTCCTGTACGCCTTGGTCAGCCCGACGATCTCCAGCGGCGCCGGAGACCCGTCGCCGGGAACGCCGGCGCCCGTCTCCTTCCCGTCCGGCGCGGTGACGTGGCCGTTGCCGGACGCGGCGGAGCCGGCTTCCCGGGCGGCCGCCGCGAGCTGGAGCTCCCGTGGCGCGACGCCGGGCCCGGACGCGGCGGACGCCGCGGCGCGGCGGCGGCGCGTGGTGCGGCCGGTCGCCAGCAGCACGGCGGCGACCACCACGGCGGCCAGCGGCATCGCCCACACCCACCACGCGAGCCCCGTGGGCGCGGCGGCCAGCGTCGCGACGGTCGGGACGGCCAGCGCAGGCGAGGCCAGCGCCACCCGGTACGAGGCAGGCTGGGCGGGCGTGGCGTACCCCATGTCGGTGGTGGTCACGACGAGCCGCAGCCGGTGCCCCGCGGCGAACTGGTGGTCGACCGCGGGCAGGGTGACGGTGGCCTCGACGCTGCCCGCGCCGTCGGGGACGGTCACGCGGAACGGCGCCACGAGCCCGGCGGGCAGCACCGGCGGGGTGCCGTCGGCCACGTCGTACAGCTTGGCGAACAGCGTGGCCTGGCCCTTGCCCGACACCCTGACCTTGACCGAGCCGCTGCCGGTGAGCTGCAGCGGCGCGGTGAGCGGCGCCGACTCGAAGGCGGCGCTCTGCCCCGGCATGTCGAGCGCGACGCCCGCGGCGCTCTGGCCGCCGAGGAGCCCGCCGATGCCCGGGACCGCCGAGATCGCGGCGGGCGAGCCGCCGGGCGGGTTGACGACGACCTGCTCGGGCCCGCGCAGCTCCACAGCCGTGGTGGCGGTGCCGGACAGGCCGGGGTAGGAGGCCGCCTCGGGATGGAGCCTGATGCGCTGGCGGGTGCCCGGGTCGCGGCCGCCGTCGCGGGTGACGGTGAACGCGCTGACCGGAGTCGTGCCCGGCGCTCCCTCACCCTTCAGATAGCGGGCGAACCAGGCCGTGGTCTGCTCGAACAGCCAGTCGGCCTCGCCGTCGCCGCCGTCGTGCCCACCGTCGAACCAGGCGACGCTGACCGGCGTGCCCGCCGAGGCGATGGCCTTGGCGTTGGCGTCGGCGTGGCCGAGAGGGAACAGCGAGTCGCGCTGCCCCTGCAGGAGCAGGGTGGGCGCCTTGATCCGGGCGGCGACGGCGGACGGGCTCGACCTGCGCAGCAGCTCGACGGCCTCGGGTGTGGCCTTCCCCTCGGTGGCGACCCGCTGGTAGACGTCGCAGATCGCGGGCAGGAACCTGCCGCACCGCGCCTGCTCCTCGGTCAGCGGCTCGGCGCGCTCCTGGGGGCCGCGCTGCCTGAGGCTGTCGAGCGAGACGCCCTGTCCGAAGAAGATGCCGGCCCACATGCGCTTGAAGACGCCGTTGGCGGCGCCCTGGCCGGAGGCGTCGGGGAAGAGCGCGTCGGCCAGGTCGGACCAGGTGATCTGCGGCACGATCGCGTCGACCCGCTGGTCGTACGCGGCCGTCATGAGCGCGATGGCGCCGCCGTACGAGCCGCCCACGATGCCGACGCGCGGGTCGCCCGCCGCGTCGAGCCGCACCTCGGGCCGCTTCGCCAGCCAGTCGATGAGCTGCCTGACGTCCTTGACCTCGTAGTCGGCGGAGTTGAGCGCGATCTCGCCGGTGGAACGGCCGAAGCCGCGCGCCGACCACGTCAGGACGGCGTAGCCCTCGCGCGCCACCCGCACCGCCTGCTCGCGGACGCCCTCCTTGCTCCCGCCGAACCCGTGAGCGATCAGCACGACGGGCGCCCTGCCCCCGCCGGGCGGCGGGAAGAAGGTCGCGTCGAGCTGCACGCGTTGGTCGTCGGAGGGTCCGTCGACGACGGTTATGGTCTGGTCCTGGCCCCGCACCGCAGGGGCGGACGGCCACACCAGCCACCCCGCCACCCCGATGAGGGCGAGCGCCACGACCAGCGCGGCCACACGCTTCATGTGGTGAGCCTACTTTCCGCATCCTGAGAGATCGCTGAGACGCCGCAGAGATCGCTGAGACGGCGCGTGGCCGTCACCGTCAGCCGAGGACGGCGTACACGGTGCTCGCCTGCGCGACCGGCTCCTCGGCGCCGTCGGCGGTGAGGGTGATCTCGGAGAAGGCGAGCGTACGGCCCAGCTTGGTCAGCCGCACGTGGACTTGGACGTCCTTGCCGACCACGGGCCGCTGGAAGGTGGTGGACTGCTGCACCGTGGTCATCGGCACGAACCCGCCCCGCGCGGCGGACACGGCGACGACCGTGGCGGTGTCGGCGGCGGCCATCATCGCCTGCCCGCACAGCCCGCCGCCCTCTCGGGCGAGATCGTCGGACCACGGCAGCCGCAGGACGGCGTGCCGCTCGCCCACCTCCTCGACGACGAGGCCGAGCCGCTGGATCCAGGGGGCGAAGTATTCCCGGAGAATCGCCTGCGCGTCTTCTGAAGTCACGCGCCCATGATGCACGCTGGGTGCCATGGCCGAGGAGTACGGCGACCGCCCTGTGGATGACTCGCCCAAAACCGCGAAGCCTGTGGACGACCCCTCCCGGGCCGCCGCCTCTGCGGGCGGATCGTCCCGTGGGGAGGTGCTTTCCGATGATGTTCGCGCCACGGTGTTCCTTCCGTCCACCTACGGGCGGGGCGTGCCGTATGCCCTGTTCGCCCGCCTGCGCCGGGAGGCGCCCGTGTGCTGGATCCCCGAGCCCGCCGTCGGGCCCTGGCGGGCGGGGCCGGGCTACTGGGGCGTGTTCCGGCACGCCGACGTCAAGCACGTGCTGCGCACCCCGCAGGACTTCTCCTCCAACCTCGGCGCCACGCAGATCCGCGACCCCGACACCCCGGCCGACCTGGACTTCGTCCGGTCCATGATGCTCAACATGGACCCTCCCGACCATTCCCGGCTGCGCAGGATCGTCGCGGCGGCCTTCACGCCGCGCGCCGTGCGCGCCCTGGAACGGACGATCGCGGCGCGGGCGGCGGCGCTGTTCGCCGAGGGCGAGTGCGACTTCGTGGAGGTGGCAGCCGACCTGCCCGTCTGGACGCTCGCCCACGTCATGGGCGTGCCGCCGCAGGACAAGCGCCTGCTGTACGACTGGGCGTCGCGCGTCATCGGCTACCAGGACGCCGACTACGCGGCCATGTCCAGCGCCGACGCCGCCTCGCTCACGCCGATGGGCCGGCTGGCGGTCGCGTCGAGACCGGCGCCGCGGCCCGGCGTGAACCCCCGGTCGCGCGTGGCGCTGGCCGACATGTTCGCGTACGCGCACGCCCTGGCGCGCACCCCCGTCGACGACGAGTCCGTCATGTCCGCCATGCTGCGCGGCGGTCTGACGGAGGCCGAGTTCGAGAACATGTTCTTCCTCTTCGCCGTCGCCGGGAACGAGACCCTGCGCAACGCCGTCCCCGGCGGGCTGCTCGCCCTCCTCGACCACCCGGCGGAGCTGGCCGCGCTACGGGCCGACCCGTCCCTGCTCGGCCCGGCCGTCGAGGAGATGCTGCGGTTCTGGCCTCCGGTCATGGACTTCCGCCGCACCGCCACCCGCGATCTCACCCTCGGCGGCACGAGGATCCGGGCGGGCGAGAAGGTCGTCGTCTACCACGCCTCGGCGAACAGGGACGAGACCGTCTTCTCCGACCCCGACCGTTTCGACGTCACGCGCAGCCCGAACGACCACGTCAGCTTCGGGTTCGGCCCGCACGTCTGCCTGGGCGCGCACCTCGCCCGCGTGCAGATGCGCGCCGTCTTCGGCGAACTGCTCTCGTGGGACGTGGAGCCCGCGGGCCCGCCGGAGCGCCTGACGTCCAACTTCCAGAACGGTCTCAAGCACCTCCCCGTACGGCTCCGGCCACGCTCGGGGCCGTCGCCCTCCCGAAGCCGGCCGGCCACCTCGTAGACCCGGCCCTCCCTGAAGCCGGTCGGGCTCCTCGCGGGCCGGGCCCTCGTCGTCGGGTCGCCGGGCGGGAGCGTGGCGAAGAGCCCATGTCAGGCGTTCGGCGCGTCTGGGGCGCTGGTCCGCGGGGACCGTAAGATTTCCTCCCGTGAAGCCTCCCGCAACCGTCAAGAGGGCCGCCGCCTGGGCCCTGCCGTACTGGACCAGGGGACAGGCCGGGCGCGAAACGCCGCAGGACCTGTTCAGGGTCCTCTACCTGGGGTGGCTGGTGGCGCTCACGCTCAAGCTGCTCGGCTCGGCCTGGGACGTCTCGTGGCACTTCAAGTGGCTGCGCGACGACCTCGCCCCGCCCCACCTGCTCAACTCCGCGGGCACCGCCCTCGTCGTCGCCCTCACCGTGATCCACGGCTACACCGGCTACGGCGTCGACAAGATCGCGCTCAGGCTCATCCAGTGGGGCACCGGCGTGTTCCTGGTCGCGGTGCCGCTCGACCTGATCAACCACCGCGTCAACGGGCTCGACATCACCTCGTGGAGCCCGTCCCACATGATGCTGTACCTCGGCACGTTCTTCATGATCGCGGGGGTGGTCCGCGGCTGGTTCATGGGCGCGCCGCCGGGGCGCGAGCGCACGGTCGTGCTCGGCGCGCTCTTCGCGTTCTTCCTGGAGAACGTGCACTTCCCGGAGCAGCACCAGGAGTACGGCGTGCTGTCGATCGGCGCGTGGGACAACCACGCCACGTACGCCGAGCCGATCCTGCTCCAGTTCGCCGCCGACCAGATGGGCCGTCCCGTCGACCGCGTCATGATGGTCGGCTTCGCCCTGCCCGTGCCCGACTACCTCTACCCGGTCTACGCCGTGGTCGTGGGGGCGTCGGTGCTGGTGGCGGCCCGGTTGATGATCGGCAGGTTCGGCGCCGCCACGCTCGTCGCCGGCGCGTACGTCGGCTTCCGCACGCTGATCTGGCCGCTGCTCACCTTCACCGGCTTCCCGCCGTCGGCGGTGCCGTTCTTCCTGGTGGCGTGCGGCCTGGTGGTGGACGTCGCGTTCCTCGTCAGGATGCCCGCCGCCCGCGCCGTGCTCGGCGCGGCGGGGGTCACGGCGGTCGCGTACGGCGCGCTGGCCGCGCAGAGCGTGCTCCTGGGCCACCTGTACGGCGCCGTCAAGGGCCAGAACGGGCTCCTCGGCGCGCCGCCCCTCGTCCCCGCGTCGGCCCTGTGGGCGGGGCTGGGCCTGATGGCCGTCTGGCTCACCGTCGAATGGCTCGCCGCCAGGCGCGGGCTTCAGCCGATCGAGGCCCGCGTGATCGCCACCGCCACGCCGTAGGCCAGCCCCATCACGGCCACCTCGGCCGCCGCCCAGCCGATCAGGGCGGTGGCCTCGGCCCTGCGCACGGCGGGCAGCAGCCGGAAGCGGATGTGCGCCGCCAGCGGCACCAGCAGCGCCACCAGCGCGGTCTTGGCGACCACGAGCAGGCCGTAGTGGCTGGTCACGATCGCGCCAGGCAGTTCGACGCCGGGGGTGAGCGCCATCGTGCCGAGGCCGTTGGCCAGGCCCGACACCCCCACCAGCAGCAGGCAGAGCGTGGCCAGCCTGGAGAACCGGGGAAGCACCTCGGCCAGCAGGTCCCTGTGCCGCCCCACGAACGCCACCGTCGTGATCAGCCCGCCCGTCCACAGGGCCGACCCCATGACGTGGATCTCCATCGAGATCATGATCGGGTCGTGCCACACCGAGTCGACGGCGTGCCCGGTCACCGGGATGGGCAGCAGCCCGAACAGCGCCACGATCACCCGCAGTTCGGCCGGCACCTTCTCGCCGAACCGCACCGCCATCAGCCCGATGCCGGCCGCCGCCAGTGCGCACGCCGCGCTGAACAGGAGTCCCTGCCCGGTGCCGACGCCGTCGACGTACGCGGCGATCATGCCGAACGTCGGCACGGCGCCCGGGTTCAGTTCGGCCGTCTGGAACACGATCGTGAGCAGGGCGCAGATCGCCCACGCCCATGCGAAGGTCACGGCCAGCGGCCTGACCCGCCGCAGCACCGGCTCCGTACGTGCGGGATCGTCGAAACCGAGCAGCTTGGGCAGCAGGCTCAGCCCGACGACCGCCACGGCGGCGACGTCGAGCAGCACCCGAACCAGCGGCAGCCCGAACGTCACCATCGGGCCCGGCATGGCGATGCCCGGCACGGCCTCCTGCGCGGTGAGCGTGCTGGCGGTGACGGCCGCGACGACGGCGCACACGCCGAAGGCGCCCGCGACGGCCCCGCCGCCCGCCCGCCGCTGCCGCACGTCGGACGCGACGACGCTCACGCCCGCACCCCCTCACCGGAGCCGCCGGCACCGCCATCGTCACCGGAGGCCCCGGCGGCGTCCTCGGGGTGCGGAGCGGCGGGAGGCACGGTGGCCGGTGCTGTGGCCGGTGCTGTGGCCGGTGCTGTGGCCGGTGCGGTGGTCTGCGCGGCGGTGGGGGCCGCGGCCGGTTGGGTGCGGCGGAGGGCCACGACCGTGCCCGCCGCGAGCACGACGAGCGCGCCGACGATCCACACGACGGCCATGCCCGCGCCGCCGTTCGCCGCCGCCTCGGCGGCCTCGGCCGCCCCCGGCCGCGCCGCTTCAGAGCCCGATCCCGCCTCCGCGGAACCGGGTGACGCCCCCGCGGTGCCGGGCGACGCCTCCGCAGTGCCGGGTGACGCCTCCGGGGTGCTGGGCGATGCCGGTGCGGTGCCGGGCGATGCGCTCACGGCGCCGGGGGACGGGGCGCCCGAGCCGGGCTGGGCCGGGTCTCCAGGAGCGGGAGCGGCATTGGTGGCGGTGGCGGAGACGGTGAATGTGATCTTGCCGGTCACGGGGTGGCCGTCGGATGACAGGATGCGGTAGCCGACCACGTACGGGCCGCCCGCGGGCAGCGCCCCGACCTTGACCGACACGCGCTCGGCGGCCACCTCGGCCGCTCCGTCGGCCCAGGACGAGCCGTCGGCGCCGGTCACGGAGACGTGGGCGTACCCCTGGCGCACCGCCTGGTCGAACACGAGCGTCACGCGCGCGGGCGCGGCCGTCAGGGTGGCGCCGTCCTTGGGGTCGCTGCCGACGAGCACGTTGTGGGCCAGCGCGGGAGTGCCCGCCGCCACCACGGAGCAGGTCACAGCCGAACAGGCGAGCAGCAGGACCGTGAGCAAGCGCCGCACCGAGCACCTTCCGTCGAGCCTTCTGGGAACCCGTCTATGGTGCCACCTGCGGCGAACCGGTCCGCCCGTGGTGCGGCGTGCGGGTGGTCGGGGGAGGTCCGGTGGCGCGGGCCGGTCCTCAGGGCGCCGGGGCGGAGGTGGAAGCCCTGGTCAGAGGTCTTCGGTGGTGATTCCGAGCTCCTGGGCCACCGCCTCGCGGACGAGGGCGTTGGCGCGGCGCTTGGTCAGGCTCTTCGGGTGGACGTGCATCTGGATGGCCAGACCGTCGATCAGCGCCAGGATGCGCCAGGTCGCGCCTTCGGGGTCGGCGCAGGTGAAGCAGCCGGTCGTGGTGCCTTCCCTGATGATGTCCAGCAGGAGGGCGCGGCCTCTGGCGTCGATCCTGCGGGAGATCTCCTCCAGTTCGCTGCTGCGCATGGCCTCGGCCCAGGCGTCGATCCAGAGCCGCCAGCCGTCTGCCCCGGCGGCGGGGGAGCAGCGTCTGAGCAGGATGCGCAGCCGTTCCAGGGGGCTGCCGTCGGCCTGCTCGATGTCCTCCAGCGTGCCGAGGTGGAGCCGGGCCGCGTAGCCGAAGGCCTGCGCGAACAGCCCTTCCTTGGTCTCGAAGTGGTAGAAGAGCAGGGCCTGGCTCACGCCTGCCGCTCTGGCGATGTCGAGCGTCCTGGTGTGGCCGAATCCTTGTGCCGCGATCACCTCGCAGGCGGTTTTCAGCAAATCCTCGCGCCGTAATCGGCTGAACCCTGTTGTCACGGTGAGTAACTCTCACTACTGGTCAAAGGTATATGCGGGACAAATCCGCCTTTCGTGATCATGGTACCCGCTCCTCCCGCAGCGGTATTCGTAGGACGAATCGGGCGCCGGTGTCGGAGTCCTCGATGGTCAGCGTGCCCCCGTGGTGCTCGGCGATCTCGCGCGCGATCGGCAGGCCGAGCCCGGTGCCTCCGGCGTCGCGGCTGCGGGACGCGTCCAGCCGGGTGAACCGCCTGAAGACCATCTCGCGGTGCTCGGGAGCGACGCCGGCCCCGTCGTCGAGCACCTCCAGGGTCGCCTGGTGGTTCTTCCTGACGGTGACGATGATCGTCGATTCGGCGTGGCGCTCGGCGTTGTCGAGCAGGTTCGTCAGCAGGCGGGCCAGCCGGAGCCTGTCGCCCGTGACGACGACGTCCGGCTGCAGGCTGGTCACCACCCTCTTGCGCCGCGGCCTGGACGTCTCGGCGGCCACCAGCTCGGCCAGGTCGACGGATTCGAGGTTGCCGGGCGCGCCCGCGTCGAGCTTGGCCAGCGTCAGCAGGTCGGTGACGATGGCCTGGAGCCGGTCGAGGCTGGCCAGCAGCTCGTCGCCCATCCCCTGCCAGTCGGCGTCCTCCGGGTGGAGCATGGCGTCCTCGAGCTGGGCGCGCATGGCCGTGATCGGGCTGCGCAGGTCGTGCGAGGCGTCGGAGGCGAACCTGCGCTGCTGCTCGATCGCCTGCTCCAGCCGCTCCAGGGTCTCGTTGGCGGTGACCGCCAGCGACCTGATCTCGTCGTCGGTGTCGGGCACGGGCACGCGCATGCTCTGGTCGCCCACCGTGATCTCGGCCAGCCTGGAGCGGATGCGGTCGACGGGCGCGAGCGTCCTCGCCACGACGTGGGAGACGCCGATCCCGGTCACCGCCGCCAGCGCGGCCGATCCCGCCAGCAGGAAGGCCAGGACGGCGGGGCTGACGTACCAGGGGACCATGTGGTCGAAGGCGTAGACGAGCCAGTCGCCGTCGTTCTGGTAGACGCGCAGGACGACGAGGATCTCGCACTGTTCCGGGAAGACGCGCAGGCCGCAGACCTCGGTGGAGCGGTTGGCGTTGTCGTCGTCCGGCTCGATCCTGGTGATGCGGGGCTGGCCGAGGAGGTTGCGCGTCGAGGACCTGACGCGGCCGGAGGGATCGACCACCTGCACGCCCTGCAGGTCACTGGTGAGGGCCGGGGGCAGGGTGCCGCGCTTGATCAGGTGCACCACGCGCAGCGCGGTGCTGAGCACCTGGTTGCGCTTGTAGTCGACGGCCGTGTTGTGCACCGCCCACAGCACGAACGCGGTGACCAGCAGGGAGAGCAGCGCCATGCTGACGCTGGCGAACAGTGTCAGCCGCGCCCGCACGGATCTGATCCGCCGTCTCCTCAAACCTTCCCCCCGCTGATCAGGTCATCACACGCGGGGCTCGGGCTCCTAATTCGCGGAGATTCGCCGACAAAGCCGCACTAAACGCCGCCCAAACCTTCCCCTGCGGCCTCCCGGACATCGATCTGTACGGGCCTCCGGCCGCTGGTTAGAGTAAGTGAACACTGATACCGAGGAGGCGACGTGGACCTTGCCGAGTATCGGCGTGCCGCGAGGGCGTGGCTGCTGGAGAACGCCCCCTCCGGCGAGGAGGGCCCCGGCGACCCGGTCGCCCGCGCCAAGGACTTCATGGCCAGGCTGTACGACGCCGGCTACTCCGGCATCACCTGGCCGCGGCGGTGGGGCGGCCAGGGCCTCACCCAGGCCGAGGAGCGCGCGTTCGCCGCCGAGGTGCGCGCGTTCTCCCTGCCCACCTACGTCTTCTCGATCGGGCTCGGCATGACGGGGCCGACCCTGGTGGACCGCGGCACCGACGCGCAGCGGGCCAGGTTCGTACGGCCGCTGCTGCGCGGCGAGGAGATCTGGTGCCAGCTGTTCTCCGAGCCGAACGCGGGCAGCGACGTGGCCGCCGTGCAGACCCGGGCGGTGCGCGACGGCGACGCCTGGGTGGTCAACGGCCAGAAGGTCTGGACGTCGGTGGCGCAGCACGCCGACTGGGGCCTGCTGCTGGCCCGCACCGACGTGGACGTGCCCAAGCACCGGGGCCTGACGATGTTCGTCGTGGACATGCGCCACCCGGGGGTGACGGTCAGGCCGCTGAGGGACATGTCGGGCAAGGCGCACTTCAACGAGATCTTCTTCGACGACGTGACGATCCCCGACGAGCACCGCGTCGGCGAGGTCGACGACGGCTGGAGCGTGGCCGTCACCACGCTGCTGCACGAGCGCCTGTCGATCTCGGCGGGCGTCGGCATGGGCGGGCAGAAGGACGACCCGGCGTCGTTCGAGGCGCTGCGCCGCTCGGTCGACACCTCCGACCCGATCGTCAGGGACGAGCTGGTCGAGCTGCACATCCGCACCCGCGCGCTGGCCCTGTTCAACCAGCGCCTCGCCCAGGAGACCAGGGCCGGGATCTTCCCGGGGGCGCGCGGCAGCGCCGCCAAGCTGCTGCTGGCCGAGCTCACGCTGTTCCAGGCCGACCTCGCCACCCGGCTGGTCGGCCCTGAGTCCGTGGTGGGTGACCACCCGCTGTCGTACGCGATCGCGATGGCGCCCGGCATGTCGCTGGGCGGCGGCACCAACGAGATCATGCGCAACATCGTCGGCGACCGCGTGCTGAACCTGCCGCCCGAGCCGAGGGTGGACAAGGATGTGCCGTTCAAGGACCTGAAGGTGGGGACGCAGGCGTGAAGCTCGTACTCGACGACGACCAGCGCGGGCTGCGCGACGCGGTGCGCTCCTTCCTGGGCGCCGCCTCGCCGCTGCCGAAGGTCCGCGAGGGCTACGACCCGGGGGTGTACGCGCGGTTCAACGGCGAGCTGGGCGCCTCGGGGCTGATCGTCCCCGAGGAGCACGGCGGCGCGGGCGCGGGCTTCGCGGAGCTGGCGGTCCTGCTGGAGGAGACCGGGGCGGCGCTGCTGCCCGGCCCGTTCCTCGCCACCGTCTTCGCCACGATCGCGCTGACCCGCATGCCCCCGGACAAGGAGCTGCTCGGCGGCGTCGCGGAGGGCAGGACCGTCGCCACGCTCGCGCTGCCACCGTCGCAGGCCGTCGCCGCCCGCGTGCGTGGCGAGGGGGCGGCGGTGACCGGCACGCTGGAGCGGGTGCTCGGCGGGGCGGAGGCGTCGGTGCTGCTCGTGCCCGCGCGGGCGGAGGACGGCACGGAGGACGGCGCGGAGGACGGCGCGGAGGACGGCGTGGTGATGACGGCGGTGGACCTGACGGGTCCCGGTGTCACCCGCACGCCCCTGGAGACGCTCGACCTCACCCGCGGCCAGGCCGGCGTCACGCTGGACGGCGCCAGGGGGCGGGTGCTCGGGCCCGCGCCCGACGTCGCCGACCTCCTGTGCGTGGCGCTCGCGGCGGAGCAGCTCGGCGTCATGCGGGCCGCGCTCGACGCGATCGTCGCCTACGCCAAGGTGCGGGTCGCCTTCGGCCGGTACATCGGCTCGTACCAGGGGGTGAAGCACCGGCTGGCCGACATGCACGCCAAGCTGGAGCAGGCCGAGTCGATCGTCAGGTACGCCGCCTGGGCCGCCGACGAGGCCCCGGACGAGCTGCCGGGGGCGGCGGCGCTGGCGCAGGCGTACGTGGGCAGGGCCTGTTTCGAGGTGGCCCGCGATCATCTGCTCCTGCACGGCGGCATAGGTTTCACATGGGAGCACGACGCGCATCTCTACTACAAACGCGCAAAGGCGGACGAAGTACTGCTCGGCCCGCCGCGCGTCCACCGAGCCCGCCTCGCCCGACTCCTGGAGCTGTGAATGGACATCGACGGCCTGCCGGGCTTCTACGCCATCGCCGCCGCCGACCCCGACCGCCTCGCCGTGATCGACACCGATGGCTCCGCCACCACGTACGGCGAGCTCCTGGCGCGCGTCAACCAGGTGTCGCACGGGCTGCGCGCCCGCGGCGCCGGCACCGGCGACGTGGTCGCGGGCGTGCTGCCCAACGGGCTCGACGCCGTGGTCATGCTCATGGCCACCGCCCAGATCGGGCTGTACTACGTGCCGGTCAACTGGCACCTCACCCCGTCCGAGATCGCCTACATCCTCGGCGACTGCGACGCGAAGATCGTCGTCACCGGGGAGGCGAACCCCGTGCCCGGCGCCGAGGTCGGCACCCGGGGGCTGGCCGCCGGGCAGCCCGTCACCCCGCCCGGCGACCGCACCTGCGGGGCCGCCATGTGGTACACCTCCGGCACCACCGGGGTCCCCAAGGGCGTGCAGCGCCCCCTGCCCGGCGTCCCGCCCGAGGCGGTCGCGCCCCTGCACGCCCGGTTCCTCGGCCACATCGTGGACCTCGCGCCCGGCCCCGGCGTGCACCTCGTCACCGCGCCCATGTACCACTCGGCGCCGTGCGCGCACACCCACTTCGCGCTGAACCTCGGCCACACCGTGGTGATCGCGCCGAAGTTCGAGCCCGAGACGGTCCTGGAGCTGATCCAGCGGCACCGGGTGACGAACGCCCTGATGGTCCCGACCATGTTCCACCGCATGCTCCAGCTCCCCGCCGAGGTCAGGGCCGCCTACGACGTGTCCAGCCTGCGCCAGGTCATCCACACCGCCGCCCCCTGCCCGGTCGCGGTCAAGCAGGCGATGATGGAGTGGTGGGGCCCGGTCCTGTACGAGTACTACGGGTCCACCGAGTCCACCGCCGCCTTCGCCGTCAAGCCGCGCGAGTGGCTGGACAGGCCCGGCACCGTGGGCAGGGTCTCGCCCATGTTCGAGGCGTGCGTCCTCGACGAGGACGGCAAGGAGCTGCCGCCCGGCGAACCCGGCCTCGTGTACGTCAAGTCCAGCATGGGCACCTTCGAGTACCGCAAGGACCCGGAGAAGACCGCGGCCAGCATGCGCGGCGAGTGGTACACGCCCGGCGACATCGGCTACCTCGACGCCGACGGCTACCTGTTCCTGTGCGACAGGCGCACCGACCTCATCGTGTCCGGCGGCGTGAACATCTACCCGGCCGAGGTCGAGGCCGCGCTGCTGGAACACCCCGCCGTCGCCGACGTGGCCGTCATCGGCGTCCCCGACGAGGAGTGGGGGCACAGCGTGGTCGCCCTCGTCCAGCCGGTCCCCGGCGTCGAGACCGGCCCGGCCCTCACCGCCGCGCTGCTGGAGCACTGCGCGCCCCGCATCGCCAGGTTCAAGCAGCCGAGGACGGTCGAGTACAGGGAGCGGCTGCCGCGCACCCCCGCGGGCAAGCTCTCCCGCGCCCGGGTGCGCGAGGACTACCTGGCGGAGAAGACCAGCTCGTCGCTGTAGCCCCGGCCGTCGCCCAGGTGGAAGCGGATCGCCAGGGTGCGGCCGGCGGTGTCCAGCACGGACGTCCACAGCGTGCGGAACGGCACGGCCGGGTCCTCGCCCTGCGCGACCGCGCGCAGCGACTCCCGCAGGGCGTCCGGCGACAGGACGCCGCCCCGGCCGCGCTCGTGCAGCGTCCGCAGCCGCCCGTACGTCCCGAACGTGGCCGGGCCGTCCTCCGGCAGGCCCGCCGGGTCGGGGTGGCGGTGCAGCAGGTGGTTGGTGACGCACAGCGGGCCGCCGTCGCCCGCCTCGACGGCGTGCTCGGAGCCGTCCCTGCCGCGCTCCCACACGAACGCGCCGCCGTGCGCGTCGGCCACCAGGTAGTGCAGGGGCGTGCCGTGGTCGTACTGCTTGGCGCCGAGCAGCGCCTGCCTGGCCTGCGCGACGTTCTCGCAGGTGTCCAGCAGGAAGCGGGGGAGCTGCACCGGGTTCACCCCGACCTGCGGCGCGACGTGCTCGGGCGGCGCCGCCCGCTCGATGTCGGCGAGGAGCAGCACCACCGCCAGGCCGGCGGCGTTCACGCCGTCCATGCAGCCGTCCAGCTCGTTCATCGTGACGACGACCGAGGCGAGGCCGCCGTCGGCGGGCACCGTGGTGATCACGTAGGGGCGCGACGCCATCGGCAGCTCGCGCGGCCGGGGCGCGCCGCCCATGACCTCGCTCGTGGTGAGCGGGAAGAAGTCGTAGTTCCGTCCGATCCTGCCGTGCCCGTCGGACGCAGACCCGGGCGGCACCCACAGCGCCGAGCAGCCGGAGCCCTCGGGAACGAAGCCGAGTCCGTCGAGCGCCACGTCGTCCTGGTCGGGGTCGAGGCCGAGGACCTCGGCCGCGCCGTCCATGCGGGCGTGGTGCTGCGGCCAGTGCCGTTCGAACCAGGTCCTGCGCGCCCTGTTCACGGCCGGGTCGGCGGGCGCCGGCGCCCAGCCCAGCCTGCGCGCCTCCTCGGCCAGCGCCGCGCCGATCTCCACCTGGCCACCCGTCACCGTCAGGTGGTGGACGAGCTGGAAGTCGTCCCTGCCCCCCGCGACCTGCGTCAAGTTCCTCATACGGCTCAGCGTGCGAGGCGCGGCTGACCGTCCGCTGACCGGCCGCTGACGGCCCTGCGGTACCGCTCCGCCAGGCGCAGCACGGCCTCGCCCAGCTCCGGCGGGTCGAGCACCTCGAAGTCGACGCCGAGGACGCCGATCCAGGCCGCGATGCCGTCCAGGTCGTCGCCGCCGACGCGCAGCAGGCAGGTGGCGTCGTCCACGGGCTCGGGGACCAGGCTGGGCGGCAGCCCCCGCAGGCGCGACGCGGGCGCGCGCAGCAGCACCGTGCCCCGGTGGCGCCACATCGCGTCCTTCACCCCCTTCTCCACGTACGCCGCCACGTCGCCGTCGCCCGGCAGCTCACGCGGGGTGAACCGGGGCCCGGCCGGGGTGCGCAGCCGCAGGCGGTCCACGCGGAACGTCCGCCAGTCGCGCCGCTCGACGTCGTGGCCGACCAGGTACCAGCGGCCCCGCCGGTGCACCAGCCGGTACGGCTCCACGTCGCGCAGCGTGGCCGACCCGTCGTGGCCCGTGTAGTCGAAGCGCAGCCGCTCGCGGTCGCGCGCGGCGTTCGCGATCGTGGTGAGCGTCTCCGGGGCCACGGCCTGGCCCTCCGCCGCGAGCCGCACCGGCACCTGCACCGTGTACGCGTTCAGCGCCCCCACCCGGCGGCGCAGCCGCGCCGGCAGCACCTGCTCCAGCTTGGCGAGGGCCCGCACCGAGCTCTCCTCGATGCCCTCGACCCCGCCGCCCGCCGCCCGCCCGAGGCCCACGGCGACCGCCACCGCCTCCTCGTCGTCGAGCAGGAGCGGCGGCAGCGCCGCGCCCGCGCCCAGCCGGTAGCCGCCCGCGACGCCCGGCGTCCCGTGCACCGGGTAGCCGAGGCTGCGCAGGCGCTCCACGTCGTTGCGGATCGTCCTGGTGGTGACGCCGAGGCGGGCGGCCAGCTCGGGGCCGGGCCAGTCCCGGTGCGCCTGGAGCAGGGAGAGCAGCTTGAGCAGGCGTGCCGACGTTTCGAGCATGCCGACCAGTGTGCCCGCTATCGCGGCAAGAGTCCTTCCGCGTCCATGACGACCACGAGCTTGCCGAGGAAGTGGCCGTCCTGGCTGCGGCGGTGGGCGTCCGCCACCCGCTCCAGCGGGAACGTCTCCGCCACCGGGACGCGCACCGCTCCGGGGTTCGGGGGCGGCGCCGCGTGCCCGCCGCTCGACGAGAACCGCACGCCGTGCCGGGCCGCGCCCGCCGGGTCGGCGATGGTGACCACCCGGTCGGGGCCGCCCGCCAGCTTCACCGACACCTCCAGCACGTCGCGTCCCGAGGCGTCCAGCACCTTGTCCACCGGCCCCGGCACGCGCTCCTCCAGCCCCTCGCCGTACGTGACGGGCTCGATCCCCAGTTCCTTCAGCCGCGCGTGGTGGCGCTCGCTGGCGGTGCCCACGACCCGCACCCCCTCCGCCGCCGCGAGCTGCGCGGCGGCCAGCCCCACGCCGCCCGCCACCGCGTGCACCAGCAGCGTCTCGCCGGGCCGCGGGCCGAGCAGGAGCAGCGCGCGGCGGGCCGTCTCCAGGGCGACGGGCAGCGCGGCCGCCTCCTCGAACGACAGCCCGTCCGGGATGGGAGCCAGCGTGGAGGCGTCGGCGAGGGCGTGCGTGGCGACCGCGCCCGGCGGCGCCTGGCCGAACACGGGCAGCCCCAGCGGCAGCCCCTCGACGCCGGGACCGAGCGCGTCCACCGTGCCGGCCAGCTCCATGCCGGTGCCCACCGGGCCCTGCGGCGCGCCGCCCATGAGGCCCGCGCGCAGCTTCCAGTCGATCGGGTTCACCCCGGCGGCGCGCACCGCGACCCGGACCTGGCCGGGGCCGGGCTGGGGGAGCGGCACCTCCTCCACCTCCAGCACCTCGGGCCCGCCGTGCCGCCGGTACCTGGCCGCCCGCGCGGTGGCCAGCAGCACCGCCTTGCCGACCAGCGCGCGCGACTCCAGGGCCGCGTGCGCCTCCGGCGCCCGCTCCAGCGGGACGGCCAGGCCGATCTCGGTCGCCAGGCGGCCGGCCGCGGCCTCCTCCATCGTCCTGGCCGCCAGCCGCCTGAACTCCTCGGGCCCGAACCGCACCTGCTCCATGCCGACGAGCCGCACACCGCGCCGCTCCGCCTCGGCCTGGTCGACGGGCGCGGTGGAGCCGCTCGGCACGCCGTAGGCGAAGAACACCCCGCCGGGGGCGACGAGCCGGAAGGCCGCCCCGCCGACCTGCCCGCCCACGCCGTCGAGGACGACGTCGAACGCCCGCCCGCCGTGCTCCTCCGGGTCGGTCAGCGCGGCGTAGTCCACCGTCTCGGCGGCGCCGTACCGCAGGGCCGCCTCGCGCTTGGCCTCCCCGCGCGCCGCCGCCGTCACCCTGGCGCCCGCCGCGGCGGCCAGCATGACTAGCGGCAGCCCCAGCCCGCCGCCCGCCCCGGTGACCAGCACCCGCGTGCCGGGCCCGAGCCCGGCCGCGTCCGTCAGGCCGAGAGCCGCGGGGCCCACCTGGAGCAGCGCCGCGGCCCTGCGCAGGCTGAGCCCGCCGGGCACCTCCACCAGCGTGTCCACGCCGGCCGCCACCCGTTCGGCGTACCCGCCGCCGCCCGGCAGCAGCGCCGCCACCCGCCGCCCCACCCAGCCGGGATCGACGCCCTGGCCCGCCGACAGCACCCGCCCCGCCACGCCGGTGCCCGGCACGAACGGCGGCCGGTTCGGGAACCACTCCTGCCCCCAGCCCGTACGCAGCTGGGCGTCCAGCGACATCACGTCCACCACGGACACGCCGATCACGACCTGCCCCGGGCCCGCCTCGGGCTCCGGCGCGTCCGCCGGCCTGAGCACGTCGGGCCCGCCGAATCTCGTCACCTCGATCACCTTCATGCACCCGAGGGTGCAACCTCAAGCCTGCTTGAGGTCAACTACGGGAAAGGGCGGGGCGCGTCCGGGGGGCCGGGCGCGCCCCGCCCGGCGTGCGCGTCCGGGGGGCTCGGCGCGCACCGAGGGGTGGCGGGGGGTCAGACGAGGGGGCTGAGGTGGCGCCGCATGACGCAGGCGTTGGGGAAGTCGCGGGCGTAGTCCGTCTCGGTGTCACCCCAGTGGCCCCGGACCTCGGCGCGCACCGGCTGGTACAGGAAGGTGCACGGCCGGTCGTCCACGGGCAGCGCGTCGATGTCGCCGTCCACCTCGCGCAGCGCGTCGCACGCCTCCTCGGGGCGCGGGTGGATGCCGCCGTCGGGTTCGCAGGTCAGCCGCATCGAGCGCGCCTCGCCCGCGGCCGTTCGGACGGTGATGAACAGCTCCGCCCCCGGCCGCCGGGCCGTCGCGTCGGCCCGGGCGGTCAGGCAGGAGGCGGCGAGCGGCGCGGCCACGCAGAGGGTGATCGCGGCGAACCGGCGGGCGGCCGTCGTCGCAACGGTCATGGGACCTCCCAGGTCGGCGGCGCGTCCTCGGGGATGAGGACGCGCACGCTCCTTTCAGTACCGTCCGTGACCGGGCCGCCACCCTTACCGGAGAGACAGCTCTCCGTAACCGTTCGATCGCGAAGAGCTACCCACGCCCGAGAGTCGCCTCGACCAGGCCCCGCAGCAGGGCCGTACGCCCCGGCATCTCGGCCAGGACGACGTGCTCGTGGTCGGCGTGCGCCCCGCCGCCCACCGCTCCGAGCCCGTCGAGCGTGGGACAGCCCACCCCGGCCGTGAAGTTGCCGTCGGACGCCCCGCCCACCGCGGCCGACGCGAGCGGCGCGAGGCCCAGCTCCGCCGCCAGCTTCTGGGCCAGCGTGTAGAGCCCGGCGGACATCCGCGCCTCCAGCGGCGGCCGGTTCGGGCCGCCCTGCACCTCCAGCCGCGTGCCCGGCACGACCGGGCGCAGGGCCCGCATCTCCGCGTCCACCCTGGCCTGCTCCGCGAGCGTCTCCACCCGGACGTCCACCCCGACCGTGGCCCGCGCGGGGACGGTGTTGAACGTCGTGCCGCCCGACAGCACGGTCGGCGTGACCGTGGTGCCGCCCGAGCCCAGCCCGGCGATCGCCAGGATCTGGTGGGCCAGCTCCACGCCCGCGTTCGCGCCCTTCTCCGGTTCGAGCCCGGCGTGCGCCGCCTTGCCGTGCACGTCCACCGTGTAGAGCGACGTGCCCTTGCGGGCCGTCTTCAGCGCGCCGCCGTCGGCGCTCGCCTCCGTGACGAACGTGGCGGTCAGCCCGCGCGCGGTGTCCTCGATCAGCTTCGAGGAGGTGGCGGAGCCGGTCTCCTCGTCGCCCGTGACGAGCAGCGTGACCCCGTCGAGCGAGCCGAGCCCGGCGAGCGCGTGGAACATCTGCACCAGGCCCGCCTTCATGTCGAACACGCCGGGCCCGCGCGCCACGCCGTCGGCCACCGACCAGGGATGGGTGCGCAGCGTGCCGATGGGCCAGACCGTGTCGTGGTGCCCCAGCAGGAGGACCCTCGGCGTGCCGAACGTCCAGCGCAGGTGCGTCACGCCGTCGATCACCAGGAGCTCGGGCCGCGCGCCCAGGTGGCGGGCGCCCATGCCGGCCACCACCTGCGCGCTGCGGGCGACGGCCTCCAGGTCGCTGGAGAACGACTCGCAGGTGACCAGTTCCTCGAGGTCCTGCACCAGGGCGGCGGACTGCGCCGACGACCCGCTCACGCGAGCCGCTCCCCGAGGAAGCGGCGGACGTTCCCACCGATGATCTTCTCGACGTCCTTCTCAGGAAGGCCGCGCGCGAGCAGGCCCTCGGTCACCATGGGCAGCCCGGACGGGCCCTCCAGCCCGGGGATCGCCGCCAGCGGGTCGAGGTCGCCCGCGACCACGCCCTCGCAGCAGGGCGGCGTCAGGTCCTCCATGATCTCGCGGATGAAGTCGGGGCCCAGCCCGACGTGGTCGACGCCGGCGACGTCCGCGATGTGCTCGATGTGGTCGAGCAGGTCGTCGAGCGTGGCGTCGCGGCCGCCCGCGAGGAACGGCGCGAAGAAGTTCACGCAGACCACGCCGCCCGTCGCGGCGACCCCGCGCAGCTGCTCGTCGGTGAGGTTGCGGTGGTGGTCGCGCAGGGCGCGGGCCGAGGAGTGCGTCGCCATGACCGGCTTGGTCGCCAGGTCGAGGACGTGTGCGACGCCCGAGGCGCCGAGGTGGGAGACGTCGAAGACGATGCCGAGGCGCTCCATCTCCTTCAGCGCGGCCACGCCGTGCGAGGTCAGGCCGCTGCCGGTGGCGTCCTCGGCGCTGCCGTCGGCCAGCGGCGTGCGGCCGAAGTGCGCGATCGACGCGATGCGCACCCCGAGCCGGTGGACGGTCGAGATCAGCTCCACGCTCGCGTCGAGCCCCGGCATGCTCTCCATCGCCAGCACGAGCGCGATCAGGCCCTCGTCGAGCGCCCTGTCGATGTCGCCCGCGTCCAGGCAGAGCCGGACGCTGTCGGGGTTGCCCTCGGCGATGACGTGCGCGCACTCGATCATCCGCAGCGTCTGCCTGAGCGCGCCCTCCGGCCGGTACTGGTCGTCGATGAACACCGGCAGCACCTGCAGGTTCACCCCGCCCTCCACGAGCTGCGGCAGCCAGCGGCGGCGGAAGAACGAGGCCCACTGCCCCGGCGGCCGGGCGGAGACGGCCATGAGGAGGTCGTTGTGGGTGTCGGCCACGACGGCGCTTCGGTGCAGGGGATTCGTCATGCGTGGACGGTATCGCGCGGCCCCGGCCTGCTCCAATGCGCGACAGAACGGATTTCCCGCCCCGTTTTCGTCCTCCCGGACGGAGATCGCCCGGCACCTCCGGTGACACCCCCGCGTCCCCTGCACCGATAGTCTGCGCAGGTGGCTGCAGTGACGCTGACGAACGTGATCGAAGTGCTGGAGGCGGCCTACCCGCCCGCGCGGGCGGAGTCCTGGGACGCGGTCGGCCTGGTCTGCGGTGACCCCGCCCAGGAGGTGCGGCGGGTGCTGTTCGCGGTCGATCCCGTCGCGGCGGTGGCCGAGGAGGCGCTGGAGTGGGACGCCGACCTGATCGTCACCCACCACCCGCTCTACCTGCGCGGCACCACGACCGTCGCCGCCGACACGCCGAAGGGCCGCCTCGTCCACACCCTCATCAGACGGGACGTCGCCCTCTACACCGCCCACACCAACGCCGACGTCGCCAACCCCGGCGTCTCCGACGCCCTCGCCAGGGCGGTGGGCCTGACCGGTGACCTGGTGCCGCTCCAGCCGTTCCCCGACGACCCCTGGCGCGGGCTCGGCCGCGTCGGCGAGCTGCCCGAGCCCCTCACCCTCGGCGAGTTCGCCGCGCGGGCCGCCGCCGGGCTCCCCAGGACGTCCGGGGGCATCCGCGTGGCGGGCGACCTGTCGAGGACGGTCACCCGCGTCGCCGTGAGCGGCGGCGCCGGCGACTCCCTCCTCGGCACGGCCCGCGCCGCCGGCGTGGACGTGTTCCTCACCGCCGACCTCAGACACCACCCGGCCAGCGAGTTCGTGGAGTCGGGAGGCCCCGCGCTCATCGACGCCGCCCACTGGGCCACCGAGTGGCCATGGCTCGACAGCGCGGCGTCCATCCTGGCCTCCAGTGGCGTTAACGTTGAGACGCGCGTCTCCGCCACGGTCACCGATGCTTGGACAAGAGGATATTGATCATGAAAGCAGCCCCTGAGTCACAGAAGCGCCTGCTCGACCTGGCAGAGCTCGACTCCGTGATTGATCGCCTGGCGCACCGCCGCCGCACCCTGCCCGAGCTGGCCGAGATCGACGAGCTGGCCAAGCGGCTCGCCAGGCTCGCCACCCAGGTGATCGAGGCCGAGACCGAGGCGGGCGACCTCGCCCGCGAGCAGACCAAGGCCGAGAGCGACGTCGACACCGTGCGCGCCCGCGCCGAGCGCGACCAGAAGCGCCTCGACTCTGGGGCCGTCACCTCGCCCCGAGACCTGGCGAGCCTGCAGTCCGAGATCGGCTCCCTCCAGCGCCGCCAGGGCGACCTGGAGGAGGTCGTCCTGGAGATCATGGAGCGCCGCGAGGCCGCCGACACCAAGGTCCGCGACCTCGTCGCCCAGCGCGACGAGGTGGCCGCCGCCCGCGCCGCCGCCGAGGACCGCCGCGACGCCGCGTTCGCGGAGATCGACAAGGAGGCCGCCGACGCCCAGGGCCGCCGCACCGCCGTCGCCGCCGAGATCCCCGCCGACCTGCTCGCCCTGTACACGAAGCTCAAGGACCAGTACGCCGTGGGCGCCGCCATGCTCCGCCACGGCCGCTGCCAGGGCTGCAAGGTGGCTCTGTCGATCGCCGAGATGAACGCCATCAAGGCCGCGCCCCACGACGAGGTGCTGCGCTGCGAGGAGTGCCGCCGCATCCTTGTCCGCACCCCCGAGTCGGGCCTGTGACCCCGAGCTCTTCCTCGGCCTCGTACGTCGTCGAGGCCGACGGCGGCTCGCGCGGCAACCCAGGCCCGGCCGGCTACGGGGCCGTCGTCAAGGACGCCTCCGACGGCCAGGTGCTGGCGGAGGCGGCCGAGGCCATCGGCGTCACCACGAACAACGTCGCCGAGTACCGCGGCCTCATCGCCGGCCTGCGCGCCGTCCTCGGGCTGGCGGGCGAGGGCGCGTCCGTCGCGGTCCGCATGGACTCCAAGCTCGTCGTCGAGCAGATGGCCGGACGCTGGAAGATCAAGAACGAGGGGCTGCGGCCCCTCGCGCTGGAGGCGCAGGGCCTGGCCAGGCGGCTGCGCGTCACGGAGTGGACCTGGATCCCGCGCGAGCGCAACCAGCACGCCGACCGGCTGGCCAACGAGGCCATGGACGCCGCCGCCAAGGGCCTGACCTGGAAGGCGGGCGGCTCCGCCGAGCCCGCCGCCCCGCCCCTCGCCGAGCCCGCGGGCGCCGCCCCGGGCCTGGCGCGTCCCTCGGGCGCGGCGCCGTCCGCGCCCCAGCAGACCGACCTGCTCGACGCCGGTGACATCGCCGAACTGTCCGCCCCCGCCGCCTCCGTCGCGGCGGCGCAGCAGCGCGGCACCGGCTGGCGGCCGCCCACCCGGGTCGCCACCTCGCTGCTCCTGCTCAGGCACGGCGAGACGCCGCTGTCGGTGGAACGCAGGTTCTCCGGTCTCGGCGACCCCGAGCTGACCGCCAACGGGCTCGCCCAGGCCGCCGCCGCGGCCGAGCGGCTGTCCAAGGAGCCGTACCGGCCGGATGTGATCGTCACCTCGCCGTTGCGGCGCGCCAGGCAGACGGCGGAGGAGGTGGCGCGCCGCACCGGCCTGCCCGTCGAGGTCGTCGAGGACCTGCGGGAGACCGACTTCGGCGCCTGGGAGGGGCACACGTTCACCGAGGTGCGCCGCCGCTGGCCCGCCGAGCTCGACACCTGGCTCGCCGACCCCGACGTCGCCCCGCCCGGCGGCGAGAGCTTCGCCGCGGCGGCCGGCCGCGTCCAGGCGGCGGGGGAGCGGCTGGTCGAACAGTACGAGGGCAGGACCGTCCTCGCCGTCTCGCACGTCACGCCGATCAAGCTGCTGCTGCGGTTCGCGCTGATGGCGCCGCCGCAGTCCCTCTACCGGATGCACCTCGACCTGGCCTGCCTGTCGCTGATCGAGTACTACGCCGACGGCCCGGCCGTCGTGAAGTCGTTCAACGACACCGCGCACCTGCGCTGAGCCTCGGGGCCGTGCCGGGTACCGCCAGAACACCCGGCACGGCCGCCGCGCCACCGCCCCCCTCAGGCGGTGACGTGCGTCATTCCATCCGATGGATCTTGTAGGTGAGTTGGGACCGGCTTGGGATTTGGTAGTCTCCCTGAGACGAGCCGGCCGGGCGGCCGCGTCGGGCCCGCGAGGGCCCGCCGAGGAAGGTCCGGGCTCCACAGGGCAGGGTGGTCGGTAACGCCGACCCGGGGTGACCCGCGGGACAGTGCCACAGAGAGCAGACCGCCTCCCCTCCGGGGGAGGTAAGGGTGAAAGGGTGGTGTAAGAGACCACCAGCGCCCACGGTGACGTGGGCGGCTCGGTAAACCCCACCCGGAGCAAGGTCAAGAAGGGACACTCCACGGAGCGTCCCGCGCGCGGCGTTCGAGGGTAGCCCGCCCGAGCCGCGCGGGTAGACCGCTTGAGGCCGCCGGCAACGGCGGTCCTAGATGGATGGCCGCCCCTTCGGCGACGAAGGACAGAACCCGGCCTACAGGCCGGCTCGTCACCCTTTCCCCCTGTCAGGCGGTACCGCGAACCCCGTCTGATCCCGGCGCGGCCCGGACGAAGCGCTCGCCCCATTCCCGGATGTACATGATGAACTCCGGGGACGTGGTGTTCGTCTCGGGCGCGGCCGGCGGGGTCGGCTCCCTGTCCCACCAGCTCGGCGGCGGCGCCGACCGCTTCCCGGAACCGGACCGCGCGGCGGCCGAGGCCAGGGGCGTCGAGCTGTTGCCGTTCTCCTGCCACCACACGCCAGGACAGGTCGCGGCCTGGCGCGAGCACTTCACCCGGAACAGCGCCTGGAGAGACGGCGTCCGCGCGTCGTCAACTAAAGTGGAGTGACCATGAACGCTCCCGAACGCGCGCTGCGCGCCGACGCCCGGCGCAACCGCGAGGCCGTCCTCGACGCCGCCGCCGAGCTGTTCGCCCAGCGAGGCGACGCCGTGCAGATGGACGAGATCGCCGAGCGCGCCGGCCTGGGAGTCGGCACCCTCTACCGGCACTTCGCCGACAAGCAGGCGCTGCTCGCGGCGATCATCGGCCGCCGCTTCGAGGCGATGACCGCCCTCGCCCGCGCCGCCGACGAGGCCGACGATCCCTGGGAGTCGTTCGAGACGTTGCTCTACGGCTACCTGGAGTCGGCGGAGGCCGACGCCGCGTTCCGCTTCGCGATCCTCGGCCCGGAGAAGCCGAGCTGGAACGACATCGTCGCCGAGAAGACCGACTTCTCGGCGATCATCGAACGCATCGTGCGGCGCGCCGTGCACGCCGGCCGCCTCCGTGAAGACTTCCGCGCCGCCGACTTCGTCATGGTCACCCGCGGCGCCATGGCCAACATGACCGGCCCCGGTGCCTGGCGCAGGCACGTCACGCTTGTGCTCGAAGGCATCCGCGGCCCCGAACGCTGATCAGCGCTCGTCCCGGCCGCAGACCCGCCCTAGCTCGCCGTGGCGCCGCCGTCCGCCACCGAGAAGGCCGTGGGGGACGGGCGGGAGCGGGACGACAGCGGCGGCACCAGGTGCACCCGCGCCGACGCGATGTCGAAGTACAGCCCGACGAGCTCCAGCTTGCCCGCCCTGACCTGCTCGTCCACCTTCCGGTACGTCCGCAGGTTCTCCAGCTGCTGCTGCACGTTGACCCGGCACAGGACGTCCAGGGCGCCGCTGTGCAGCCGGTCGCCCTCGGTCTCGATGAACCTGGCCAGGCTGTGGTTGCCGTGCCGCAGCCAGCGCCGCAGCCCCGGCATGCTGCCCGCCCGCACCCCGCCGCTGAGGATGCCCGCCATCGCGCCGCAGCCCGAGTGCCCGCACACCGTGATCGTACGGACGCCCAGCACCTGCGTGGCGTACTCGATGGCCGCCACCACGGAGTCGTCGTGCGGCTCGGTGCCCCTGCGCGGCACCAGGTTGCCGATGTTGCGCACCGTGAACAGGTCGCCGGGCCCGCTGGAGGTGATCAGGCTGGGCATGATCCTCGAGTCGGCGCAGGTGATGAACAGGTGCGACGGCTGCTGCTTGCGCGCCAGCTCGCTGAAGATGGGACGTACCAGCGGCGCCGTGCGCCGGTGGTACTCGTGCGCCCCCGCCGTGAGCCGGCACTCCACCTCGGTCGAGCTGCCGTTGCCGCCCACCACGGTACGCCGCGCGGGACGGTGGCGCCGGTGCGCCCACGGCAGCCACGACCGGTCGGGCGCCTTGGGCGGCGACTTGGCCGGGAACATCCGGTTGCCGCTCGCCGCGAGCGCGTACCACTCGTCGTGCAGCTCGTCGATGTCGACGCTGCCGCCGAGCCGCTCGTGGTCGAGCCGCCAGGAGTGGATCGCCTCGAACGCGGCGTTGTCCATGAAGTCGATGTTGAGGTCGAGGTCCACGGCGGCGCCGGTGCGGATCGCGCGCAGCTCGCTGGTCAGCCGAGGCACGCCGAGGAACGTCAGCGAGCCGGAGATCGTCACGTGCACCCGCCCGTCGGGCTCCTCCCGCTTCTGCACGGTCACCCCGGTGAGCCTGCGCAGGGCCAGCAGCACCGCGAGCGCCAGCCCGGCCAGCACCCCCTCGCCGAGTCCGAGCAGGATCACGCCCGCCATGGTCACGACGTACACCGGCACCTCGCCGTGGCCGTGCACCTTCTTGACGTGGCCCAGGTTCACCATCTGGACGCCGATGAACACGAGCAGCGCCGCCAGCGCCTCCAGCGGGATCAGCCTGATCGCCCAGCCGAACCCGAGCGCGAACACCAGCACCCACACGCCGTGCAGGATCGCCGACCACCTGCTGCGCCCGCCCGCGTGCACGTTCGCGGTGCTGCGGACGATGCCGCCCGCCACCGGCAGGCCGCCCAGCGCCCCCGACACCATGTTCGCCACGCCCTGCCCCGACAGCTCCTGGTCGAGGTCGGCGCGGCTGCCGCCGTGCATGCCGTCGGTCGCCGCGCAGCACAGCAGCGACTCGACACTGGCCAGCAGCGCCACGAGCAGCACCGCGCCGACGATCAGGTGCCAGTCGCCGTGCGGCAGCACGGGGAACGCCCAGTCGCCGAACGCCTTGGACAGGTCGACCCTGGTGACGTCCCAGCCGAACGCCCACGCCGTGCCGGCGGCGACGAGCAGCGCGGCCAGCGGCGCCGGCACCGCCCGCGCCGGTTTCGGCAGCCGCGACCAGACGATGAGCACGCCGATCGTCAGCAGCCCGACGGCCACCTTGTGCCCCTCCAGGCCGGCGATCTGCCCGGGCAGCTCCGCCAGGTTCGCCACCGCGGACTGCTGCGGCTTGCCGCCCAGCACGACGTGCAGCTGCGCCAGCCCGATGATCACACCGACGGCCGCCAGCATGCCGTGGACGACGGCCGGCGACACCGCCAGGGCCGCCCTCGCCGCCCTGAACACGCCGAGCACGAGCTGCACCACGCCGGCCAGCAGCGTCACCATGCAGGTCGCCCGCCAGCCGTACGTCTGCACGAGGTCCGCGATCACCAGGGTCAGGCCCGCGGCGGGCCCGCTCACCTGCACGGCGGAGCCTCCCAGTGCGCTCGCCACGATCCCGCCGACGACGGCGGAGATCAGCCCGGCCCCGAGAGGCGCGCCGGACGCCATCGCGATGCCGAGCGCGAAAGGCACCGCGACCAGGAAGACCACGAACGAAGCCGGCAGATCGTGCCTCAGCGTGTAACGCCAGTTACGCAGGGTGTCGCCGCTCATGCGGCAAACCCTATTCGGCAGCGGCCCCGTCCTTTACCCCGTCATCGCGGGTTTTACCCATTCATGGCACCCGGGGCCGCGCGGTGATCAGCGGTAGTAGTCGCCGTAGTCGGGGTCGCCGGGGCGGCGCTGCCCGCCGGTCGCGCCCTGCGCGCCCGAGGCGGGCTGCTGACCGTGGGCAGGCCAGTCCGCGGCCGGCGGCTCGGGCCAGGCGGGCGCGGCGGGGGCGGCGTAGTCGCCGGTCTCGTACGCGCCGAACGACGACGGGGCTCCGGCCGGGGACGGCGCGGCCGACCCGCCCGGCGCGGGGGCGGCGAGGACGTCGTCGTACGGGGTGACGGCGCGGCCAGGCGCGGTGGGGACGCCGGTGGCGGGCGACGGGCCGGTCACCGGGTCGGAGTCGGCCACCGCCCAACCGGCGCGCACCTCGTAGGAGGAGCGGCTGGCCGGCGTCTCGAAGGCGGGCCAGGAGCCGCTGTTGCCGTTGTAGGAGGGGGTGGGCGCCGGGTCGTCGAGGATGTCGGGGGAGGCGGGCCAGGAGCCCGACGTGGTGGCGGCGGGCGTGGCGCCCTGGCCGGACGGCGTCCACGCGGCGTCGCGCGCGCCGGGCCCGGAGCCGTACGCGGGGAAGGCGTCGCTCGTCGGGGCCGAGCTGATGGGCGCGGTGGGCGCGCTGAGCGGGAAGTTGCCGCTGGAGGCGGGGCCGGTGGCGGGGAACGCGCCGCTGCCGGCGCCGACAGGAGCGGTGGTGCCGGCGCCGACCGGCGTGGCGCCGCCCGCGCCCGCCGGCGTGGCGCTGCCGCCCGTGGCGGCGGCGAACATGCCGGTGGCGGGCATCGGGTCGGGGCGCCTGGGAGAGGGGGCGGAGGGAGCGGCGGGGGCGGCGGCCTGCGCGCCCAGCGCGCTCAGGATGTCGGCGGGAGGCTTGGTGAAGGTGACCGTGCGCTGGTTGGCCAGGTCGGAGGCGGAGGGTGCGGGACGCGGCGCGGGCTCGACCAGATCGGCCAGCCCGGCCGAGGCGGCGGCGGGAGCAGGGGCGGCAGCGGGGGTGGGACGCTGCGGCAGCGGGACCTGCATCGTGGCGGCGTTCGGGTCGGCGGCGGTCACCGGCCGGGGCTTCGGCGCGCGGGGCTCGCCCGTGCGCTCGGCCTCCACGGGGCGCGGCGCGCCCACCGGACGGTCGACGGGGCGGGAGGCGCCCTTCCTGGCGGCCACCGTGCCGTCGGCGCCGAAACCGCCCTCCTCCGCGTCGCTGCGGATGTTCGCCCAGAACTCCTCGTCCTCGACGTCGGTGGTGGGGTTGCCCCACTCGTCGACGCCGCGCCTGCCGCGCTGGCCGGTGCGGACGGGTTTCGGCTTCACCTCGTCGATGGGGCTGAAGTCGGGGCTGAAGTTGTTCATCCGGGGCTCGTGGTTGGCGAACTCGTCGGTGGAGCGCGTCGGCTTGCTCTCCTCCTTCTCGGCCATCTCCTTCAGCCGCTCCGGAGGAAGGGAACTCTCCCGGCGGTTCATCGAACGCATGCCCAGTGCCACGACGACGAGCACGAGGAGCACGACAGCGACCAAGCTCACTACGACCGCGATCATTGCACCACCCTCAAAGCCATGGCCTCCCTGTGGCACCGGTGAGATCGCGCGGCCATCGACGCGATCTGCCCCCTTTGATCACCGATACCTAACAATTGGATCTGATTGTGTCGGACCACGACGAGCGTTGTCACACCTTGCGCGAAGAATTGGTAAGGACCACTACCTGCGGTGTCCGGCCTCTCACTGGATGTCGACCGCCGTCAGCCGGCCCCGGGCGATGGTCAGGTCCGCGATCTTCTTCAGGACCTCGGGGAGGGGGGCGCCCTCCTTGACCTTCACCTTGCCGCTCAGGCTGTAGACGCTGAAGCGGTAGGTGCCCTTGGCGTCGCAGGGCGGCTCGTAACCGGTCTTGCCGCTCGTCACCTTCGCCTGGCCGGAGCCCTCCGGCGGGTCGGCGGCGGCGTCGGGACCCAGCTCGGTGGTGGTGGCGGGGATGTTGTAGAGCACCCAGTGCACCGCCGACGCCGACGGGGTGTGGGAGTCGACCACGACCGCGATCGACTTCGCGTCAGGAAGCGTGCCGCTCGACCAGCGCAGCGGCGGGCTGCCCTGGTCTCCGCGGCAGGAGTACTCGCTCGGCAGGGGCTTGCCCTCGTGCAGCTCGGGGCTGGAGACGTTGATCTCGGGGATCTCCTTCGCCTGCGAGAGCCCGATGAAGCTGGAGCAACCCGACGACGCGAGCGCGACGGTCACCACCGTCACACTGACGATGGCCCGTCGCACGCGTGCTGCCGCGTTACACAGCCCCATGTCCGACGATGCTACGCGCGTCTCGGCGGTGCGCAGACCGTTTCTCGATGGTCGGTCGCCGGTAAAGGAGCCGAAACCAGCCGGAACCCCGGCATAGGGACAGTGACCTTGGACACAAAGATGACCTTGACCGTCGCCGCCCTGCCGTCGGCACACCCCGTCCTAGCTGCCTGTTTCCCAGGCCGGACGGCTCCTTTACGCCCCCGGCCCACCGCCGCGGGGCGCGGGCCGAAACGCGCCGGACGTCTGGAGGGCCGCTGACGTCGGATCTTTCCGCACCGCTGATCGGCGGTCCGTTTCGCCCCCTAAGCTGGCCTTGTGACGTCTCCTGGCCTGCTGCGTGACCCGGCGAACCGCGTATCGCCCAAAGCGGTCGGCCTCTGGGTGCTCCAGTCGCTCATCGCGTTCGCGCTGTTCGCCGGCGGCTCCGCGCTGCTCGGCCGCTGGGTCAGCGGCTGGTCCCTGGCGCCCGCCTGGCTCGGCGGCCGGTGGTGGCTGCCGCCGCTCGCCGTCCTCGTCGTCGTGACGCCGTTCCTCGTGGCCGAACCGTTCGTACGGTACGCCGTGCACCGCTGGGAGCTCTCCGGAGACGTGATCTACGCCAGGTCGGGGTTCCTGACCAGGGAGTGGGTCTTCGTGCCCGTCAGCCGCATCCAGACCGTCGACAAGGGGCAGGGGCCGCTGGAACGCCTCCTCGGCATCGCCACGCTGCGCATCCGCACCGCTTCCCACGCGGGGTCGTCCACGATCGCGGGCCTCGACCACGCCGTCGCGGCCGGGCTGGCCGAACGGCTCGCGCACCGCGCGGAAGAACTCAGGGACGACGCCACATGACGACCGGCCAACCGGGCGACCCCGCGGGCGGCGCAGACCCGCACCACCCGCCCACCCCGGCCACCCCCGGCCCGCCGTCCGAGGGCCACGGCCACGCGCCTGGCTCTTCAGCCGCCGGTGCCCCGGCCGCCGATGACGGTCATGCGCCCGGGTCTCTCAGCGGTGGCGCGACCGCAGCGGGGCCTGAGGTGGGGACCGGGCCCGGAGCCACGCCGCCTCCGCCGCCTCCGCTGGTTCCGGCGGGCCCGTACGGCCCGCTGCCTCTACCTGGGCGGCCTCCCCAAGGACCACCCCCCGCCCCGGGGCATCCCCAGGGGCCTCCCCCTGCTCCCCAGGGAACTCCTCAGGCTGCCGGGCTCTCGGGGCTGCGGCTCAGTCCCAAGGTGCTGCTCATCCACCCGGTGCGGACGCTGCCGTCGTTCCTGCTGCCGCTCGCCGGCGTGCTGTTCGTCGGAGGCTTCTCGATCACGTCCTACGTCTGGGCCCTCGCCGGGCTCGGCGTCGCGGTCCTGTTCGCCCTGGTCAGGTGGGCCACCTTCACGTACGTCATCGTCGGCGACCGCCTGGAGACGCGCCGCTCGCTGATCAGCAGCTCCGTGCGGACGATCCCGCTGGAGCGCGTCCGCGGCGTGGACGTCTCGACCCCGCCCATGCACCGCCTGCTCGGCCTGGCCGTCGTCAAGATCGACACCGGGGCGAGCGGCGGCGACGAGGAGGCCGAACTCGACGGCGTCACGCTCGCCGAGGCCGAACGCCTCAGGGCCGTCCTCCTGCGCCGCGCCCGCACCGCCGACAACGCCGCCCACTCCGCGACGCACCAGGCGGCCCACGCCGACGCCCGCCACCCCCCGTCCGCCGCTCCCACGACCTCCGCCGCGTCCGCCGCCTCCGCCGCCCATGCCCCGGCGGGCCCCTCCCAGCACGTCGTCATGCGCGTGCCCCGCGCCTGGCTCGTGTACGGCCCGCTGTCCGGCTCGTACCTGCTGACCCCGTTCGCGCTCGCCGGCGGCGCCGTCGGTCTCGCCGTGCAGTGGGGCAACGACCTCGGCCTCGGCCGCGACGCCGCCTTCTCCGCGGGGGAGTGGCTCTGGGGTCACCCGTACCTGCTGCTCGTCGTCGCCCTCCTGCTGGTCGTGGCGATGCCCTTCGCAGGCGGCCTCATGTACGCCGTCTTCACCTGGGACTTCGTGCTCCTGCACCGCGACGGCTACCTCGTGGCGGAACGCGGGCTGATCAACCGCCGGAGCGTCTCGCTGGAGTCGCGCAGGGTGCGCGGGTACGAGGTCGTCGAAGGACTCGCCGAACGCTGGGCCGGGGTGTGCCGCGTCTGGGCCATCGTCACCGGGCTCGGCGACTCCGAGACCCGTGGCCAGCTCCTGCCCGTCGTGCCGCGCGTGACCGCCACGCAGGTGACCGCCGACGCCATCGGCCCCTACCAGGCCGAACTGCGCCCGCACCCGCCCGTCGCCCGCAACCGCCGCCTGTTCCGCGCCGTCTTCCCGTGGCTGGTGCTCGCCGCGACGGCCGTCGCCGGCCTCTGGCTGACCGGGACCGCTCTCTGGTGGTTCCTGCTCGCGCCCGCGCTGCTGCTGGCCGCCGTGGGCGTGCCGCTCGGCCTCGACAGGTACGCCTCACTCGGCCACGGATACGACGGGACCCGCCTGTCGGTGCGCTCGGGTTCGCTGCGCCGCTCCCAGGCCGTGGTGGAGCAGCGGGCCGTGGTGGGCTGGCGGGTCCGCCAGACCTGGTTCCAGCGCCGGGCCGGTGTGTACACGGTGACGGCGGGCGTCGGCGCGGGCAAGGGCGGCTACTCGGCGGTGGACGTGTCGGGCGAGCAGGCGGCGGGCCTCCCCGCAGAGGTGACCCCCTCCTGGCTGTCCCCCTTCCTGACCGACCACCCCGACCGCACGACCACCCAGCCCTAACGGTCCACCTGCCCCATAACCGACCACCGGCCGCGTGACCAACCACCCAGCCGTACGCCGTTCTGGTGATCGCCGGTTCTGGTGGCGGTGAGCTTTGCTGACGTCCAGTGCTGGCGACGGTCATTCCTGGTGATGGCCAGCCGTCGGGGACGGCAGCGCTGGCGTTGGTCAGTCCTGGCGTTGGCCCGTGCCGGCCGCGGCCAGGACTGGTGCTGGCGACCCTAGGGGCGGCCCGGTGCGGGTGATGGTCAGTCCTGGCGGCGGGCGCCGAACATGATCTCGTCCCAGGTCGGGACGGACGCACGGCGTCCGCGGGAACCCTTGCGCGCCGGGCGGGCGGCAGGGGCGGGCGGCGGGGAGGGCACCGGGACCGGCGTCTCCTCCTTCGTCTCCTGCTCCTTGCCCGACCGGGCCGCTGGGACGGCCGGCCCTCTCGGCGGGGCGGGCTTCGGCTTGGGAGCGGGAGCCGGAGGTCGCACCGGCTCCGGGGCGGCTTCCGGCTCGACGGCCTGCGCCTCCGCAGCGGCTGCCACCGGGGTGGCTTCCGCCTCGGCAGCAGCGTCGGCCTCGCCGGCAGCCTCTGCCTGAGCAGCCTCTGCCTGAGCAGCCTCCGCCTGAGCAGCCTCCGCCTCGCCGACGGCCTCGGCCTGGCGGGCCGCCTCCGCCTCGCGGGTGTGAGACGCCTCGGCGGCCTGGGTCTCCGCAGTGGCTGTCACCTGGGCGGTGTCCGCCTCGCCGGTGGCCTTCGCCCCCTCCGCGGCAGTCGCTCTGACAGAGTCCTGCGTCTCGCCAACTGCCTGCGTTTCCGCCACGGCCTTCGGCTCGGCAGCGGCCTGCACGTCGGCAGCGGACTGCGCCTCGGTGGTCGGCTTCGATTCCGTAGCGATCGATGCGTCGGTGGCGGCTTCCGGCTTCGCGGCGGCCTGCGCCTCTCCCGGGGCCTGCGTGTCGCCGGCGAGTGCCGGGGCCGGCGCTGCTGCGGTGGCCTCCGCTTCGGTGGCGGCTTCCGCTTCGGCGGGCGCATCGGCGTCAGCGGTGGCCCGCGCCTCTGCCAGCCCCTGGGAGGCAGCGGCAGCGCCGGTCTCTGTCGGCTCTTCGGAATCAGCGGTAGTGGACGCCTCCGCTGCCTCAACCGTCTGCGCTTCTCCGGCCCCTGCGGCCTCGGCCTTCAGGGTGGCTGCGTCGGCCTGGGACGTTCCGGCCTCTGCGGTGGCCTCCCCCTCGGGGGCGGCGGTCACCGTATTCGGGGTGGCCGGGGTCTCCCCGGCTGCCTCGGCCTCCTGGGCGGCCGGCGCCTCCGCAGCTGTCTGCGACTCCGAGTGGGCTTCTGTCACTGCGCTCGCCTCAGGCTCCGCCGTTGCCGTCGCGGTCGCCGGGGTGGTCTCGGGCTGCGGGACGGCCGGCGACTCCGTGGTCACCGCAGCGGCCTCCGACTCCGACGTCGCGCCGGCGCCGTGCGACTCCGCCGCGGCCTTCGTCTCCTCGGCGGGCTGTGGCTGCTGAGCGCTCTGGGGCTCCGCCTTGTCCTCGGCGGGCTGTGGCTGCTGAGCGGTCTCCTGCTCCGCCTTGGCCGGCATCGACGCCTGCTGCTCCGGAGCGGGCGGCTGCTGCTCCGCTGCCTGGTTTCCGGCAGTGACCTGCGCGGCGGGCTGCTCCGCTGCCTGGTTTCCGGCAGTGACCTGCGCGGCGGGCTGCTGCGCGGTCGGCAGTGCCGGGGCCGTGGGCGGCGTCGGCGGGGCCGTGGTCGGCGCGAGGTGGGCGGATGCCGAGGCCGGCAGGGTCTCGCCGGCGCTCAGGTCGCCCGGGTGCGCAGTGTCGCGATTGCTCCGGTCGCCCTGGTGCGCGGTGTCGCGATTGCTCGGGTCATTCCGGTGTGCGGTGTCGCGGGGGTTCAGATCGCCCGGGTGTGCGGTGTCTCGCCTGCTCTGGTCGCCCGGGTGGGCGGGGGCGGTGGGTGCCGGGCGGTTGTGGGTGCCCGGCGCGTAGATCGACTCGTGGTCCGAGGCGCGTCCCGGGCCGAAGTCGGGCAGCCACGGTGAGGAGACGCCGCGGCGGGACGGCGCGTCGCCGGGACGCGCGAAGCCGGGCGGCTGCGGGCGGAAGCCGTTGTCGCGGGTGGCCGGGTCCTGTCGCGGGCCGCCGTCGCGGGCAGCCGGGTCGTGCCGGTAGCCGTCGCGGGCGGCGGGGTCGTGACGGAAGCCGTCGCGGCCGCTTTCCTGACGGTAGCCGTCGCGGGTGCCGTCCTGACGGAAGCCGTCCCTGCCGTCCTGGCGGTAGTCGTCGCGGGTGCCGTCGTGGCGGAAGTCGTCGTCGTGCCGGAAGGGGTCGTGGCGGAAGGTGCCCTCGCGGGCGGGGGGCTCGTGGCGGAGGGTGGCTTCGCGGGCGTCGTGGCGCGGGCCGGTGTCGCCGCGCAGGTCGGAGCCGTCGCGGGCCGCCGGGTCTTGGCGGAAGGGCCCGCTCTGGGGCCCGCGGAAGGGGCCCGGCTGCTCCTGCCGGAAGGGGCCGGTCGGGTCCTGGAAGGAGGTGCGGGCGTCGGAGGCGTCGTTCCTGGACGACGGCGTGTAGCCGACGGCGGGCTCCTCCGGCTCGCGGCGCACCACGGACGGGAAGGGCAGGGCGTCGGAGTTGAGCGGCGGCACGGGCTGCAGCTTGGCCACGCGCGGCGTGAACGGCGTCACCGTGCTGTCCTCGACCACGGGGTCGGGGTCGAAGTCGGCCGACGACAGCCGCATGGCCTCGTCGTCGTGCGGCGTGACGTGGCGCTTGCGCGGGTCGTACAGCCATTCGGCGTGGCGGGTGTGACCGTTCCAGACGTAGCCGAGCTTGACCCGCCACAACCCGTCGTCGCGCTTGGCGGAGTCCCAGTCGATCTCGTCGGTGGGCACGCCGCGCCTGCTGAGGCGTTCGGCCACGAGCTCGCCGAGCGTCGGCCCCGGCGCGGACTCCCCGGGCATCCGGACGGAGACGCGCTGCGCCTGCTGGGCGACGTACTCGCGCTCCTGGAGCACAGGCCCCTCGAACCAGCGGACGCGCTCGACCGGGATCCCGGCGGTGGCGGCGATCTCCTCGGCCGTCTCACCGGCGCGGATGCGGGCCTGGATCTCCTTGGGGCGCAACGGACTCTCCACTTCGATCTCGTACTGGCCGAGACGGGAGAAGTTGCCGCGGACGGCAGCACGGAGCCGGTCGTCCACGGGAAGTGTGAAGCGCGTACCACGTCCGGCTGTAGCCAGCACGAGGTAGGTGCCGTCCTCACTCACCGCGACGAGTCGGAGCTCCTGCATGCGAGTCCCTTCGTCAGCGTCGCCATTCTTCCCCCGGACCCTTGAGTCTCTCGCGTGTGCCGGTTGCCTGCCAGCACCGTACCCGGCATGTCCGAACATCGCCTTCCTGGGATAGCCCCGCGGCGATGTGACGCCGGTCACATTTGTGGAATCCATCCCTCTATCGCCCGCCGTAGTGCATGAGGAGGTTAGAGGCCCCTGATGGATTCTGGCGAATCGCGCCCCGCGCCATCGTGCACCTCAGCCAGCATGCCAGAGCGGAGGTTCCGGCGGCAGGGTGGCGCTCCAGGTGCGGGGCCCTGGGCCGGGCGAATCCAGGCGTGGGCGTCACGCTGGGTGACGAAGCGGTGGGGCCGTCTCTGCGGCCCGTCGCACGGCCCGTCGCGGGTGACCCTGATGGTCGTGGCACGAGCTCTGAGCCTGGTTGTCACGCAGGTCACAGGAACAACGGGACACGCGACGGCGTCTATTCACGAGGAAGCTCTTTACCGTACGCATGCATGAGGGGATCGTGACCAGGGGATGAGCGGCGAGCAGCGGAGGTTCGAGCTGAGCGTGCCGCAGATCCTCGGAGGCGCGCTCGCCTCGGTGACGGCGGCGGTGGCGGCGTCGTACCTGGGCGTGGCGGGCACGGTCGTGGGGGCGGCCGTGGTCAGCGTGGCGAGCACGGTCGCGAGCGCGATCTATACGCACTACCTGAAGCGGACGGGCGACAGGGTCAAGGAGCGGACGCTGTCGGCCTGGCACCCCGGCGCCGAGGAGGCGCAGGTGGGCGCGCCGCAGGCGGCCCCGGGGGAGGGGCTGCTCGCGGCGGCGGCGCAGGCGACGCCGCAGGAGTCGACGCTGGAGCTGCCCGCGGTCGAGCTCCGCGAGCTGGAGACGCCCCCGGCGCCGCTCGAGCGCTCGCGGCTGCCGTGGCTGAAGGTGGCGGTGGCCGCGGCGCTGGTGTTCGCGGTCAGCATGGGCAGCATCCTGGTCTACCAGGCGGTGGCGCACACGACGGTGCACGAGCAGGTGACGGGCAAGACGCCGAAGACGTCGGGCCACCGGGACGCCCCTCCGGCCCGCAAGGAACGCGAGTCGCAGCAGCCCGCCTCCACGTACGGTTCGCAGGCGCCGTCCGAGCGGCCGTCGGAGAGCCGGTCGCCGTCCGAGCCGACGCCGAGCCCGTCCGCCACGCCGACGGCGACGGCGACGCCCGACCCGACGCCGACGGGGTCGCCGCAGGTGGACCCGTCACCCGAGCCGTCGGAACAGGCGCCGACGCAGCCGCAGGAGCAGGGCACCCCGGGCGACGGCGGCGGCGACCCGGCCGCCCCGCCCGCCTCTCCAGGGGAGGGCGCGGATCAGGCCCCGACGCCCTGACGACGGCGCGGGCGGGCGTGGGGCTCAGCCGAGGACGGTGTCCAGGTAGGGGTTGGAGAACAGGCGGCCGGGGTCGAGGCGGTCGCGCAGCGCGACGAAGTCGCCGAACCGCGGGTACGCCTGGCGCAGGTAGGAGGCGTCGCGGGTGTGCAGCTTGCCCCAGTGGGGCCGCCCGCCCAGCCGCACCATGATCTCCTCGACGCCCTCGAAGTACGCGGGGTTGGGCGTGCCCCGGTAGACGTGGCAGGCCACGTACGCGGAGTGCCGCCCGTACGCGGTGGACAGCCACGCGTCGCTGGGCGGGGTGACCCGCACCTCCACCGGGAAGGTGATCTTCCAGTCCATCCGTTCGACGAGGTCGCGGGTCTCGCGGATGGCCTGGCCGAGGTGCTCGCGGGGGACGGCGTACTCCATCTCCAGGAACCGGACGTCCCGCCGGGCGGTGAAGACCTTGTACGAGGTGTCGACCGCCTCGGAGTCGCCGAGCGCGGCGGCGCTGACGGCGTTGATGCGCGGGATGAGGCCGGGCAGGCGGGCCCCGGTGGCGCAGGCGGCGCCGAAGACGGTGTTCTCCAGGAAGACGTTGTCGAGCCAGTGCTTGAACGCGCCGGGCGGCCGCGGCGGGCCGGGGTGCCTGTTGTTGGTCTTGACGAGGCAGGCGTCGGTGTGGGGGAGCCAGAAGAAGTCGAGGTGCTCGTTGGCGGAGGTGAGGTCGTCGAGCGAGCCGAGGATCTCGCTGAGCGTCATCCTGCGCCGCCGCTGGTGCAGCAGGAACGCGGGCTCGACGCGGAAGGTGACGGCGGTGAGCACGCCGAGCGCGCCGAGGCCGACCCTGGCGGCGTCGAACAGTTCGTCGCCGGGGGCGGCGGTGGCGACGGTGCCGTCGGCGAGCACGAGTTCGAGCTCGGCGACCTGGTCGGCCAGGCCGCCGCTGTCGCGCCCGGTGCCGTGGGTGCCGGTCTGGATGGCTCCGGCGACGGTCTGCTCGGTGATGTCGCCCATGTTGGCGAGGGCGGCGCCGCGTTCGTGGAGCAGTTCGTTCAGGACGCGCAGCGGGGTGCCCGCCATGACGGTCACCCGGTCGCCGTCGTACGACCTGATCCCGGTGAGCGCGTCGGGCCGCAGCATGACGCCGTCGGTGAGGGCCACTCCGGTGAAGGAGTGGCCCGTTCCGACCATGCGGACGCGCCTCCCGCCGGCGGTGGCGTCGCGCACGGCGCGGACGACGTCCTCGACGGACGCGGGGGTGCGCACCTCGGCCGGGGTGGCTGACTGGTTGCGGGCCCAGTTGGTGAAGATCATGCGCACCCCTGACCTAGAGCATCGTTCCGGTTAAACGTGAACGATACTCACCTCTCCCAGCCTTGGGGAACGGGGAAGATGTCGCCGGGCTGGAGGTTCTGCCGCTTGACGATGTCGGACACCGTCACCAGCGTGTAGCCCTTGGACTGCAGCGTCTTGACGATCGACGGCATGGCGTCCACGGTCTGCTTGACCCAGTCGTGCATCAGGATGATGCCGTCGCGCTGGGCGACCTCCAGCGTCTTCTTCTTGATCGCCTCGACGTTCTTCGTGTCCCAGTCGTGGGAGCCGCCCGTCCAGAGGATCATCGGCATGCCGAACTCGGTGGCGATGTCGGACACCTGCAGGTCGGCGAGGCCGTACGGGGGCCGCAGCAGCTTGGGCTCGACCCCGGCGGCCTGCTTGACCGCGTCCTGCGTCTTCTGGATCTCGCTGCGGATCTTCCCGGCTTCGCTCTTCGTGAAGTCGGGGTGGGAGTAGCTGTGGTTGCCGAGCTCGTGGCCCTCGGCGGCCATGCGCTTGACGAACGCGGGGCGGCTCTTCACGTACTGGCCCTCGAGGAAGAACGTCGCCTTGGCGTCGTACTTCTTCAGCGTGTCGAGCAGCGTGCCCGCGTACTGTCCTGGGCCGTCGTCGAAGGTCAGCGCGATGCACTTGACCTGCTCGCAGTCGACGGGCGCCTTCTTCGGCTGCGCCGACGCGGGCGAGGGGGCGAGGGCCGTGACAGCGGCGACGGCGATGGCGAGAAGTGAGATCTGATGTCGGGACATAGCAAAGCTTCCGGTGTGATCGGTGTTGTGAGGGATGTCCCGACCGTAGCGGATCAGCTCTTCGCGGGTGAAGGCGCCTCGGGAAGTCTCAGCAAACCCGAACCTCCGAGACCGACGACGACGGCGACGAAGGCCGCGCACAGCGCGAAGACGTACGCGTTGGAGGCGCCGAACGCCTCGGTCAGCCGCCCGCCGGCCCACGCGCCGACCGCCACGCCGAACCCGATCGACGTCGAGATCCACGCCATGCCCTCGGTCAGCAGCGACGGCGGCACCAGCCGCTCCGTCAGCGAGAAGCCGGTGATGAGCGTCGGCGAGATCGCCAGCCCCGCCACGAACAGCGCGACGGCCATGACGCGCGCGTCGCCGATGAACGCGATGGGCAGCAGTCCCACCAGGAACACGCACAGCGCCCGCACGAACCGGCCGCGCAGCGAGATCCGCCAGGTGCGCGAGCCGAACCAGAGCCCCGACACCATCGACCCGCCCGCGAAGGACGCCAGCAGGAACCCGGAGGCGCCCTTCACACCGTGCTCCTCGGCGAACGCCACGGTGATGAGGTCGACGGAGCCGAAGACCGACCCGAGCGCCAGGTAGACGGCGGCGAGCAGGGCGACGCCCGGGATCAGGATGGGCGTGCCGCCCGCGGAGCGCACCTCCTGCACCGGCGGCTGCGTGCGCCGCTGCGCCGCCAGCGCCATGCTGCCCGCGACCATGCACACCAGCGCCACGATCAGCCCGGCGAACGGGTTGACGCTCGTCGCCAGCACGGTGACCAGGGCGGGGCCGGTCACGAAGATGACCTCGTCGGCGACGGACTCGAACGCGAACGCGGTGTGCAGCTTGGCGGAGCCGCCGTGGATGGTGGACCACCTGGCCCGCACCATCGAGCCCAGCGACAGCGAGGTGGCGCCGATCAGCAGCCCCGACGCGTACAGCGTCCACTCGGGCAGGCCGAGGCCGGCGCACAGCATGAGCGCGGCCAGGGCCAGCCCGTTGACCACGGTGAACGGCACGATCACGCGGCTCTGCCCGAACCGGTCGACGAGGCGTCCCGACAGGGGCGCGGCGACGGCGAAGGAGATGTTCATGGTGGCGGCGACGGCGCCCGCGGTGGCGTACGACTCGGTGAGCGCGGAGACCAGCAGGACGATGCCGATGCCGAGCATGGACATGGGCATGCGTCCCACGAATCCCGCCAGCACGAATCCCTTGACACCCGGCTTGTCGAACAGCCCCCGGTAAGGCCCGACCACGCTGATTCCCCCTTACGACCGAGCCAACGATCGCGCATTACTGTACGGACAGCAAGTGATTAACCGGGCGAGTGGGTTAACGTGTGCCGCGTGTCCGGTCTTCCTTCGCTGCGGGCGGTCCTGCTCATGGTCATCGCCGTGCTCACCGTCACCGCCGTGGCGGGAGGCGTGGCGCTGATGCTGGACGACGGCACGATGTGGACGTCGTCGGAGACGTCCGCCAGAGCGCCCGCGCGCGAGCGCGCCCCGCGGGCCGCGGCCGGGCTCGACCGCCTCGCGCCGGCCACGCGCCCCGTGCGGGAACCCGTGAAGGAACCCGTCGAGGAGCAGACGCGGGAGTTCGGCAAGGGCGGGCCGGGCGTCACCTCGACGCCGCCGCGCGTGCTCGCCATCGCGCCCGGCGAGGTGCCCCGGCGCACGAGGCTGCGGCTGGGCGCGCTCAAGCACGTGCAGAAGGTGGCCGTGGTGGACGCGGGCGCGGTCAGGATGTCGGGCGCCGGGCTGAACCTGCTCGCCGTCGACCCGGCCGCGTTCCGGTCGTGGACGCCCCAGCCCGTCGCCGACGAGCCCGGCGTGTGGAGCGCGCTGTCGAGGGGCGAGCTGGTGGCCGACGCGAACGCGACGCGCAGGCTCAGCCTGATGCTGGGCGCGGTCTACCAGGTGGACGGCGGGCCCAGGCTGCGCCTGGCGGCCTCGGCCCCGCTCGGGCTGACCGGCGTGGACGGCCTGGTCGGCGCCGAGGTCGGCCGGTCGCTCGGGTTCGCGCCCGGCGTCGCGGTGCTGCTGCACGGCAAGCCCGGAACGATCAGCGAGGCGGCCGTGCGCCGCGTCCTCGGCAAGGGCGCGCAGGTCGTCGCGCTCGACGCCGCGGCCAGGTCCGCGCCCCGCCAGGGGCAGCAGCAGCCCCAGCAGCAGCCGCAGCAGCAGGTGAACGTCGGCAGGCCGGGCAGCTACCTGGAGCTCTACAAGGCCTCCGCCACCCGCTGCCCCGGGTTGTCCTGGACGGTGCTGGCCGCGATCGGCCAGGTGGAGAGCGGGCACGGGCGCAACAACGGGCCGTCCAGCGCCGGGGCGCTCGGGCCGATGCAGTTCATGCCCGCCACCTGGAAGCACTACGGCGTCGACGGCGACGGCGACGGCAAGGCCGACATCTGGAGCCCGTACGACGCCGTGCCGGCCGCGGCCGGCTACCTCTGCGCCAACGGCGCGGGGAAGGGCGGGGAGAAGCTGCGCAAGGCCATCTGGTTCTACAACCACTCGTGGGACTACGTGAACAAGGTCATGGGCATCGCCGAGGCGTACGCCCGCGCCTACGCCTGACCCCGGCCCCCGCTACGCCCGGGGGCGGCGCGGCGGCGGGCAGCAGGTGAGCGGGCACGGCACAGGCTCGGGCTCGTCCATCAGCTCGCGCACCATGCGCACGAAGCGCGGGTGGGTGCCGGCGGTCGCCGCCCGCTCCATCCTGATGCCCAGCTCGCCGGCGACCTGCCTGGCCTCGGTGTCGAGGTCGTACACGACCTCCATGTGGTCGGAGACGAACCCGATGGGCGCGAGCACCACCGAGGCGTTCGCCGGGTCCTCGGCGAGCGCGCGCAGGTGGTCGCACACGTCGGGCTCCAGCCACGGCACCTGCGGCGGGCCGCTGCGCGACTGCCAGACGAGGTCCCACGGCCGGCCCTCGCGCCCCAGCGCCCGGTTGACCAGCTCGGCGCTCCTGCGCAGCTGCGCCTCGTAGAGCCCGCCGGACGGCCCCGCCGTCTCGGCCATCGACACGGGGACGCTGTGCGCGGTGAACACGAGCCGGGCGTCGTCGTCGCCCAGCCGCCCGTACGCCGCCCGGACGTGGTCGGCCATGGCCGCCACGAACCCCGGGTGGTCGCCGTAGTGCCGCATCTTGACCAGCTCGGGGCCGCCCTCGATGGAGATGCGCGCGATGTCCTCGTAGTACTGCCGGCAGCTGGAGTAACCGGCGAACGCCGAGGTGGCGAACACCGCCGCCCTGCGCACGCCGTCGGCCTTCATCCGCCGGACGACGTCCTCGCCGAACGGGCGCCAGTTGCGGTTGCCCCAGTAGACGGGCACGCCGGCGACCGGGCGCAGCGCCTCGACCAGCTCCCTGTTCTGCCGGTTGATCGGGCTGACGCCGCCGAAGCCCTGGTAGTGCTCGGCCACCTGGAGCAGCCGCTCCCTCGGCACGCCGCGGCCGCGCACGACGTTCTCCAGGAAGGGCATCACGTCGTCGGGACCCTCCGGCCCGCCGAACGACAGGACCAGCAACGCGTCGTAATCTCCCACGGGGCAAACCCTATGTCGGAGTGGGCATGGTCCTTGCGGCGAGGTAGGTTCGATCAGGTGAGCGCATTCAACGACATACGCGACTATGTGGCCATCCCCCGGGTTCTCTCGCTGAAGCTCTCGCCCGACGGCTCCCGGCTGGTCTCCGCCGTCCAGTCGCTCAACCCCGACGGCAGATCGTACGGCACCGCGCTCTGGGCCGTCCCGGTGGACGGCGAGCCGTACCGGCTCACACGGTCGGCGAAGGGCGAGACGGGCGCGGTCTTCACCGACGCCGGCGACCTGCTGTTCACCTCCGCCCGCCCCGACCCCACCGTCAAGGACTCCTCCGACGAGACGCCCGCGCTGTGGCTGCTGCCGAGGGCCGGGGGCGAGGCCCGCCAGGTGGCGTCCAGGCCGGGCGGCATCGCCGCCGTGCGCACGGCGGGCGACGTCGTCGTGTTCGCCGCCGACGTGCTCGACGGCGAGGAGGCGGCCGAGGAGGAGCGGCGCAAGGCCCGCAAGGACGCCGGGATCAGCGCGATCCTGCACGAGGGCCACCCGGTGCGCTACTGGGACCACGACCTCGGCCCCGGCCGCACCCGGCTGTTCGCGGCCAGGCTCGGCGACGACCGGCTGGAGGACGTCCGCGACCTGACCCCCGAGCCGGACGAGGCGCTGCGCGACGCCGCGTTCGAGCTGACGCCCGACGGCGCCACGGTCGTCACCACCTGGAAGGTGTACCTCCCGGGCGGGCAGCACCGCGTGGACCTCGTCGCCATCGACGTGGCCACCGGCGAGCGGCGCACCCTCTTCAGCCAGGACGGCCACGACTTCATCGGCCCCGTCGCGGTCTCGCCCGACGGCACGCGCGTCGCCTGCGCGCGGGAGCGGCACACGTCGTGGGACGTCTCGGAGAGCTTCGAGCTGTGGATCGGCGACCTCGCCACCGGCGAGGGCGCGGCGTACGCCCCGGACCTGTTCCCGTCGGACGTCGCCTGGGCGCCCGACTCCGCCTCGGTGTACGTGGCCGCCGACCACCAGGGCCGCCGCCCGGTCTTCCGCGTCCCGCTCGACGGCGAGCCGGTGCGCCTGACGCCCGACGACGCCGCCTACCTCGGGCTCTGCCCGTCCGCCGACGGCCGCTCCGTCTACGCCCTGCGCAGCGCCGTGGACCTCGCGCCCGGCCCGGCCAGGATCGACGTGGCCGGCGGCGAGATCGTGGACCTGCCGTCGCCGGCCCCGCGCCCGCAGGTGCCCGGCACGCTCACCGAGGTCACCGCCACCGCCGACGACGGCACGCGGATCCGCGGCTGGCTCGTGCTGCCCGACGGCGCCCGCGCCGGCGACCCCGCCCCGCTGCTGCTGTGGATCCACGGCGGCCCCGTCTCGTCCTGGAACGACTGGCAGTGGCGCTGGCAGGCGTGGATCATGGCCGAGCACGGCTACGCGGTGCTGATGCCCGACCCGTGCCTGTCCACCGGCTACGGCCAGGAGATGATCGACCGCGGCTGGGGCAACTGGGGTCCCCGCACCCAGGCCGACCTCGACGTGATCGTGGACGCCGCCCTGGCCAGGGACGACATCGACGAGACCAGGGTCGCGGCCATGGGCGGGTCGTTCGGCGGCTACATGGCCAACTGGCTGGCCGGACACAGCGACAGGTACAAGGCGATCGTCACCCACGCCTCGCTGTGGCACCTCGACCAGTTCGCCGGCACCACCGACGTCCCCATGTACTGGCAGCGCGAGTTCGGCGCGCCCGGCTCGGAGCGGTACGACCTGCTGTCGCCGCACCTGGCCCTCGACGCGATCACCACGCCGATGCTGGTGATCCACGGCGACAAGGACTACCGGGTGCCCATCGGCGAGGCCCTGCGCCTGTGGTGGGACCTGCGGCGCAGCGAGGTCGACTCGAAGTTCCTGTACTTCCCCGACGAGAACCACTGGATCCTCAAGCCGGGCAACGTCGTCGCCTGGTACGAGACCGTCCTCGCCTTCCTGGCCCAGCACGTCCTCGGGCAGGAGTGGAAGCGTCCGGAGTCGGTGGCGTGACGGCCGACCCGACCGAGCTGGGCCGGCTGGCCGAGGAGATCGCCCGCGAGGCGGGCGACATGCTCGTCGCCAAGAGGCCCACCATGTCCGGCGCGGTCGCGACGAAGTCGAGCCCGACGGACGTCGTGACCGTCCTCGACACGGCGTCGGAGCGGCTGATCCGCGACCGGATCCTGGAGGCCAGGCCCGAGGACAGGATCCTCGGCGAGGAGGGCGGCGAGGCGCCGGGCGAGACCGACGTGCGGTGGATCGTCGATCCCATCGACGGCACCGTGAACTTCCTGTACGGGCTGCCCGACTGGGCGGTGTCGATCGCCGTGGAGGTCGAGGGCACGGTCGTGGCCGGGGCGGTCAACGTCCCGGCGCGCGGCGAGATGTTCACGGCGGTGCGCGGCCACGGCGCCTGGCTGGGCGGCGAGCGGCTGCGCTGCGCCACGGGCGTGCCGCTGGCGCAGGCCCTGGTCGCGACCGGGTTCGGTTACGGCGTGGCCAGGCGCGCGGTGCAGGGCCGGGTGGTGGCGGAGGTGCTGCCGCGGGTGCGCGACATCAGGCGGGGCGGCTCGTGCGCGATCGACCTGTGCTCGGTCGCGGCGCGCCGGGTCGACGGCTACTACGAGCGCGGGATCAACCCGTGGGACTACGCCGCGGCCGGCCTGGTGGCCACAGAGTCGGGGGCGACGCTGGCGGGGCTGCGCGGCCGGCCGGTCAGCCCCGACTTCGCGATCTGCGCGGCGCCCGGCCTGTTCGAGGAGCTGCACGACCTGCTGGCGCCGCTCGACCCCGACCGCGACGCCGACTGACCGGACGGCCGCCCACTGGACGGCCGCTCACCGGACGGCTGCTCCTGGACGGCTGAAGGAGGCCGCGACAGCGGAACGGCCGGAGCCCTCCCTCCTGGCTCCGGCCGTTCCGCTGTCCGCGCCTATCGGGGCAACGGGACGCCGTGATCGTCGGCCAGGCGGCGCAGGTCCTCGATCTCGGCGGTGAGGGTGTCGGCGAGGTAGTCGTCGCCGGTGCTGCGGGCCTCCCGCAGCCCCTCGTAAGCCTGGTCGAGGCGGCGTTCGATCGTGGTGGTGAACTCGCCCATCTCACCTTCTCTCTCAGGGTTCGCTCGCAGGGGCGGAGATGTCGTCCATCGCCCGACGCGTGTCCGGGCGATGGGTGTCCCGCTGGCATACCCCGGGGCGTCGGCACCTGAAACATGAATCTTGCTGTGCGTTGCCCCACCGTGCCTCACCTACCCCTTGACATGCCTTACCGTGCGCTTATCGAGGCTGTGAACAGAATGAGGCACCGGAACCGGAGAGAGGTGTACCAGGCGTGCGCGTGCTGGTGGTAGAGGACGAGCGGGTGCTCGCCGACGCGATCGCGACGGGGCTGCGGCGCGAGGCCATGGCGGTGGACGTCGCCTACGACGGCGGCGCCGCGCTGGAGAAGACCTCCTACATCGACTACGACGTGATCGTGCTGGACCGCGACCTGCCCGTCGTGCACGGCGACGACGTGTGCCGCCGCCTGGTGGAGCAGCGCACGGCCTCGCGCATCCTGATGCTGACGGCGTCGGGCGACGTCGACGACAAGGTGGAGGGTCTCGGCCTGGGCGCCGACGACTACCTGGCCAAGCCGTTCGTGTTCATCGAGCTGGTGGCCAGGGTGCGCGCGCTCGGCCGCCGGTCGGCTCCGGCGCTGCCGCCCGTCCTGGAGCGGGCCGGGATCAGGCTCGACCCGGGCAAGCGGCTGGTGGAGCGCGACGGCAAGGAGATCGTGCTGACCAAGAAGGAGTTCGCGGTGCTGGAGGAGCTGATGCGGGCCGAGGGAGCCGTGGTCAGCCAGGAGGACCTGCTGGACAAGGCATGGGACGAGAACATCGACCCGTTCACGAACGTCGTGCGCGTCACGATGATGACGCTGCGCAAGAAGCTGGGCGAGCCTCACGTGATCGAGACCGTGCCCGGGGTCGGGTACAAGTTGTGAGCGGGCGGCCGGACCGCGGATCGGAGCCGACGCACCCGATGATCAGTCCGCACTCGGCCAGGAAGGCGACGCGCGTGCAGGAAGCGCCACCACCGAGCGGCCCGCCGGCCTGGGACGGGCCGCCGCCGCCCGGGCAGCAGCCGCAGCGCACCCCGGTGGACGTCGTGCGGGGGCTGCAGGGGAAGGTCAGCGTCCGCTGGCGGCTCACCATCACCTACGCCGCGCTGGTCTTCCTCGCCGCGGCGGTGCTGCTGTTCTCCATGTACGCGATCGTGGGCGCGTCCATCGTCACGGTCTGGCCGCGGCTGAACACCCAGGGGCTCGACGCGATCGACGCGGCCATCGCGCAGGCGCAGTGGGCCGACGCCAAGGAGGCGACCGTGCAGGCCGCGCGGGACGAGCTCCTGGCGAACGCGATCCTCGCGCTGGCAGGGGTCGGCATCCTCGCGCTCGTGCTCGGCTACGTGGTGGCCGACCGGGCGCTGCGGCCGGTGACGAAGATGACGGCCACGGCGCGCAAGCTGTCGGAGAGCACGCTGGCGCACCAGCGCATCGACCTGCAGGGCCCGAACGACGAGCTGAAGGAGCTGGCCGACACCTTCGACGGCATGCTGACCCGGCTGAACGTCGCCTTCGACACGCAGCGCAGGTTCGTGGCCAACGCCTCCCACGAGCTGCGCACGCCGCTCACGATCAACAGGACGGTGCTGGAGATCGCGCTGTCCGACCCTGAGGCGTCGGAGGACCTCAAGGCGATCGGCCGCACGCTGCTGGAGGTCAACGCCCGCAACGAGAAGCTCATCGAGGGCCTGCTGCTGCTGGCGAGGAGCGAGCGCGAGCTCGCGGTGCGCAAGCCGGTGAACGTGCGCGACGTCGCCCAGACGGCCGTGGAGCAGGTGACGCCGTTCGCGGAGGAGCACGGCGTGACGGTGAGCGCCGAGCTGGCCGATGCCCCCGCGGTGGGCGATCCGGTGCTGCTGGAGCGTTCCGTCAGCAACCTGCTGGAGAACGCCGTGAAGTACAACATCCCCGAAGACGGAAAAGTCTGGATTCGTACGGGAATGGCCGACGGTGCCTTGGTTGTTCAGGTGGCCAACACGGGACCGCATGTCCCGGCGTACGAGGTGAACAGCCTGTTCGAGCCGTTCCGGAGGCTCAATGCCGACCGGGTCGAATCGGCCAAGGGATCGGGTCTCGGGCTGTCGATCGTCCGCGCTGTCGTGCAGGCGCACGGCGGGAACGTCTCCGCCGTCCCGCGCGACGGCGGGGGCCTGGTGGTCACCATCAGCCTGCCGAGACGCTGATCCGATGTGCTGGTCTGCGTGTTGATGCGGTGGGGGCGTCTCGTTCGCGCCGTACATGTGGTTGGATGTGCCGTCGAACACGGTGGTGCATGGCGCCAAGGCTGTGGGTTTCGCCATATTTGGCTAACCGCGCGCGGCGGCAGCAGGCCCTCACGTGTTGGGAGGTTCAGTGTCCGTTCCAGCGGGGTACCGATGGGAAATCTCCCGGGCGGAACGGGCACAAGACGGGCCTCCCAGACGTTGGAAGACGCGCGACGAGCGCGAGAGGCATATAGATGAGGGGGATGGAGTAAGCACAATGGCTACCGACTACGACAGCCCGCGCAAGACAGACGACGACCTGGGGGAGGACAGCCTCCAGGAACTCCAGGCGCGGCGCACGGACAAGTCGTCCGGCAGCATCGACATCGACGAGACCGATCTGGCCGAGTCGCTCGAACTGCCCGGCGCCGACCTGTCGAACGAGGAGCTGTCCCTGCGGGTGATCCCCCGTCAGGCCGACGAGTTCACCTGCTCGCGGTGTTTCCTGGTGCACCACCGAAGCCAGCTGGCGTCCGAGAAGAACGGCCAGCAGGTCTGCCGGGAGTGCGCCGCCTGATCGAGGAGGCATCGCGTGGCCGTACGAGAGAAGGACAACCAGCCGGGCGAAGAACCCGGCAGGGAGCCGGGCAAGGAGCCGGGCAAGGAGATCGCCGACCCCGGCCAAGAGGTCGGCGAGCTCGTCAGCAGGCTCACCGGCCCCGGTGATCTGGAGCCGGCCGAGCGGCGCAGGCTGCTCGGCCGACTCGCTCGCTCCCTCTCCGCCGGGGCGAGCAGGGCACGCGCCTCCGGCGCGGGCCGCGGGCGCTGGCTCGCCGACGTCTTCCTCAACATCGCGCCCCGCATCCCGATCAGAGACCTGCACACGCTGTCGGAGCACCACCACGGCCTCACCGGCGAGGAACTCGCCGACGATCTCGTCCGTACGGCGCAGAAGGCCACCATGGCGGTCGGCGCCATCGGCGGAGCGCTCGCGGCGGCAGAGTTCGCCGCACCACCCCTCCTGCTCTCCGCCCCCGCGCAGCTCGTCGCGGAGACCATCGTGGTCGCGGCCATCGAGGTCAAGCTCCTGGCCGAGCTGCACGAGGTCTACGGCGTGCGCGTCCAGGGCAACGGCGCGCAGCGCGCGGTCGCGTTCACGGCCGCCTGGGCCAGGCAGCGGGGGATCGACCCCCTCGCCCCCGCCTCCGTCTCGCTCGCGCTCGGCGCGGCGACCAAGACGGCCCTGCGCAACCGGCTCATGCGCACGCTCGGCCGCCACCTCACCACGTTCGGCCCGTTCCTCACGGGGGCCGTGGCCGGAGGCGCGCTCAACCGGCTGGCGACGAAGAAGCTCGGCGAGACGATCCGCGCCGACCTGCGGGTGAAGCCGCAGGGAATCCCCGTGCGGCCCCGGCTCGACCGCTGACCAGCCGGCGCCTCAGGGCGTCCCGGCCCCGGCGCCTGCGCTCGTCCCGCGCCTGTCGACGATCCTCTTCAGCTTGCCGACCGAGCGCTCCAGCGTCTCAGGGGCCACGACCTCCACCTCGACGCTCACTCCCACCCGCTCCTTGACGGCCCTGCGCAGCGCGGCGCCCGCCTCCTCCCGGCCGGCGAAGCCCGGCCGGGCCTCCACCATGACGGTCATCACGTCCAGCCGGTGGGGACGGGTCAGGTGCAGCTGGAAGTGCGGCGACAGGCCCGGCGTGCCGAGCACCAGCTCCTCGATCTGCGTCGGGAAGAGATTCACCCCGCGAAGGATGATCATGTCGTCGGTGCGTCCCGTCACCTTCTCCATGCGGCGGAACGCCGGCCTCGCCGTGCCGGGCAGCAGCCGGGTCAGGTCGCGGGTGCGGTAGCGGATCACCGGCATGGCCTCCTTGGTGAGGCTGGTGAACACCAGCTCGCCCGCGTCGGCCGGCCGCCCGGTGAACGGGTCGACCGTCTCCGGGTAGAAGTGGTCCTCCCAGACGTGCAGGCCGTCCTTGGTCTCCACGCACTCGCAGGCCACGCCGGGACCCATCACCTCCGACAGGCCGTAGATGTCCACGGCGTGCAGGTCGAAGCGCTCCTCGATCTCCTCGCGCATCCGCTCGGTCCACGGCTCGGCCCCGAAGACGCCGACGCGCAGCGAGCTGGCACGCGGGTCGATCCCCTGCGCCTCGAACTCGTCGAGCAGCGCCAGCATGTACGACGGCGTCACCATGATGACGTCGGGCCGCAGGTCGGTGATGAGCTGCACCTGCCGCGGCGTCATGCCGCCGGACACCGGCACCACCGTGCAGCCCAGCCGCTCGGCGCCGTAGTGCGCGCCGAGGCCGCCGGTGAACAGGCCGTAGCCGTACGCGACGTGCACGATGTCGCCGGGACGCCCGCCCGAGGCGCGGATCGAGCGGGCCATCACGTCCGCCCACACGTCGAGGTCGCCCTTCGTGTAGCCGACGACGGTGGGCCGGCCGGTGGTGCCGCTGCTGGCGTGCACCCGGGCGACCCGCTCGCGCGGCACCGCGAACATGCCGAACGGGTAGCAGTCGCGCAGGTCCTGCTTGGTGGTGAAGGGGAAGGCGGCCAGGTCGGAGAGCTCCCGGCAGTCGTCCGGGTGGACCCCGGCCTCGTCGAACTTCCTGCGGTAGAGCGGGACGTTCTCGTAGGCGTGGCGCAGCGTCCACCGCAGGCGTTCGAGCTGGATCGCGGCCAGCTCGTCCCGGGAGACGCGCTCGACGGGGTCGAGCTCGTCGGGGGACGGGGGGTCGGCGCGCTTCACGGACGTCATCGCAACTCCCTGCCGCGGCCGCGGAACTCCGCGACCACCTGACCGTCGGACTTCCTCACCGTGATGTCGTAGAGGCCGCTGCGCCCGTACCTAACGCGTTCCGCGGCCTCGGCCACCAGCACGTCGCCCTCGTGGGCGGGCGCGACGAAGGTGATCTCGGCGCCCGCGGCCACCGTGACCGGCCCGTACGTGTTGCACGCGCAGGCGAAGGCGGTGTCGGCCAGCAGGAAGACGTAGCCGCCGTGGCACAGGCCGTGCCCGTTGATCATCGCGGCGGTGACCGCCATCCGGCACACCGCGCGGCCCTCGCCCAGCACCACCAGCTCGATGCCCAGGGCGGCGGAGGCGGTGTCGGCGTCCATCATGCGACGGGCGCTGTCCACGTTCGGTGCTCCTCGCTAACTGACCGAATGTTCGGTAAACAGTCGCCCGGCGGGACGTCCCGTGTCAAGACCATGCGCCGGGGTGTGGCGGGGTATGTCACGGTCGGAGTCGAGCAGGATGCGGGAGGAGCGATGGCCAAGCCGTTCGCCTCGTCGGCGGATCTCGGTGAGAAGCGGCAGACGCTGGAGGTGCTGGCCGACGGCGTGTACGCCCTCACGGCCGAGGGCGACCCGAACGTCGGCGCGATCGAGGGCGAGGACTTCCTCGTCTGCTTCGAGGCGCTGGCCACGCCGGTCGCCGCCCGAGAGTGGCTGGCCAGGCTGCGCGAGCACACCGGCAAGCCGGTCAGGTACCTGGTGCTGTCGCACTACCACGCGGTGCGGGTGCTGGGCGCGTCGGCGTTCGGCGCGGACGTCGTCGTCGCGCACGACAGGACCAGGGAGCTGATCGCCGAGCGCGGCGAGCAGGACTGGGCCAGCGAGTACGCGCGGATGCCGCGCCTGTTCAGGGAGCCGGAGTCGATCCCCGGGCTGACCTGGCCCACGCTCACCTTCTCCGACCGGCTCACGATCGACCTCGGCGGCGGGCGCGGCGACCTCGTGCTCGCCCACTGCGGGCGGGGCCACACCGAGGGCGACCTCGTCGCCTGGCTGCCGCGGCAGCGGATCATGTTCGCCGGCGACCTGGTCGAGTCGCAGGCGGCGCTCTACACGGGCGACGCCTTCCACCGCGAGTGGGCCTCGTCCACGCTCGACCGGGTGGCGTCGTACGGGGCGCTCACGCTGGTCGGGGGCAGGGGCGCGGTGGCGCGCGGCGCGGACGGCGTGGCGGCGGCGATCGGCCAGACCCGCGACTTCCTCGACGTGCTGATCAGGGAGGTGGGCGGGGCGGCCACACTGAAGGAGGCGTTCGCGAACGCGCACCGGGCGCTCGCGCCCCGCTACGGCTCCTGGCCGATCTTCGAGCACTGCCTGCCGTTCAACGTCTCCCGGCTCTGGGACGAGCTGCACGGGATCGAGCGGCCGCGGATCTGGACCGCCGAGCGCGACCGCGCCGTCTGGGACGAGCTCCAGTCATGACCGCCGCAGCGACGGGAGGGGCGCGGGCGGGGGAGGAGCCGCAGGTCGTCGTCGTGGGCGCGGGTCCCGTGGGGCAGACGGCCGCGCTGCTGCTGGCCCGCTGGGGCGTACGGGTGGTGGTGCTCGACCGGCGACCAGGACGCGACCCGGCCGGGTCGAAGTCGATCTGCCAGCAGCGCGACGTGCTCGACGTCTGGACGGCAGCCGGGGCGGGCCGCATCGCGGAGGAGGGCCTGACCTGGACCACGGCCCGCACCTACTACCGCGACCGCGAGCTGTTCTCGTGGTCCTTCCAGGGGGAGGGGCCGCTGCCGCCGTTCGTGAACATCTCCCAGGCGCGCACCGAGGAGCTCCTCGACGCGGCCATCGCCGGGCAGCCGCTCGTCGAGGTGCGCTGGGGCCACGAGGTGACGGGGATCAGCCAGGACGGGCGCGGCGTGACGGTGCACTGCGGCCCGCGCTCGGTGCGCGCGGCGTACGCGCTGGTGTGCGCGGGGGCGCGGGCGCAGCCGCTGCGGCAGGCGCTGGGGGTGGCGTTCGAGGGGGAGACGTTCGACGAGCAGTTCCTCATCTGCGACATCCGGGCCGACCTGCCGGGGTGGGAGAGCGAGCGCCGCTTCTACTTCGACCCGGCCTGGAACCCGGGGCGGCAGGTGCTCATCCATCCCTGCCCTGGGGGGACGTTCCGGATCGACTGGCAGATCGCGCCCGACTTCATCCCAACACAAGCCGATATTTCGCGAAAAGTCCGGCAGATCATTGGCGACCGGCCGTACGAGCTGCTCTGGAACAGCACGTACCGCTTCCACTCGCGCGTCGCCTCCCGCATGCGCGTCGGCCGTGTGCTGCTCGCCGGCGACTGCGCCCACCTGGTGGCGCCGTTCGGGGCGCGCGGGCTGAACTCCGGCGTGCCCGACGCCGAGAACGCCGCGTGGAAGCTCGCGTTCGTCCTCCACGGGTGGGCGCCCGAGGAGCTGCTGGAGACCTACCACGACGAGCGGCACGCCGCCGCGCTGGAGAACCTGGAGGTGACGGCCGCGACCATGCGCTTCCTCGCGCCGCGCACCCCCGAGGACCGGGCGCGCCGCAGGTCGGTGCTGGAGCGCGGCGCGGCCGGCGAGGTGGACTCCGGCCGCTTCGCCGAGCCGTTCTGGTACGTGGACTCGCCGCTCACCACGCCCGAGCCGTCGAGGCCCTTCACCGGCAGGCCGGCGAGGGGCGCGGCGTGCGCCCCTGCGCCCGGCGTGATCCTGCCCGACGCCCCGCTCGGAGGGGGCAGGCGGCTGCGGGAACTCTGCCGGGACGGTTTCCTCGTACTACTGGGCGATATGTGCGATTCGAGTTTGTTTGTGCAGGTCTTGGGCAAGGTCACTACGGCGCCGCTCGCCGTTCGCGAGTTCGCGGAGATCGATGGGACGGGAACGCTCGCCGGCACACTCGGCGCGAGGCCGGAGGAGGCATGGCTCATCAGGCCCGACTCCCACATCGCCGCGATCATCCCCCATGCGGGACCGGAAGCGGTGGCGGCCGCTGTGAGCCGCGCGTCGCGGCTCTCTTGGTCTTGAGCCCGAGGAGGACTGCGTGACTGGCCGTAGCTCGTTTCTGATCGTCGCGAACCGGTTGCCGGTGGACCGCACGATCGAACCCGACGGAACGGCCTCATGGCGCAGGAGCCCCGGCGGCCTCGTCACCGCCATCGCCCCGGTGATGCAGCGCCGCCACGGTGCCTGGCTCGGCTGGCACGGAGCGCCCGACGAGAAGCTGGAGCCGTTCGACCAGGACCGGATGAGCCTCATCCCCGTCCCGCTGTCGGCGCGCGAGGTCGAGCTCTACTACGAGGGTTTCTCCAACGCCACCCTGTGGCCGCTCTACCACGACGTGGTGGCGCCGCCGGTGTACCACCGTGAGATGTGGGAGGCCTACCGCTCGGTCAACGAGCGTTTCGCCACCGCCGCCGCGGACGCCGCCGAACAGGGCGCGGTGGTCTGGGTGCAGGACTACCAGCTCCAGCTCGTGCCCGCAATGCTGCGCAGGCTCAGGCCCGACCTGCGGATCGGGTTCTTCCTCCACATCCCGTTCCCGCCCGTCGAGCTGTTCTGGCGGCTGCCCTGGCGCAAGGAGCTCGTCGAGGGCCTGCTCGGGGCCGACCTCGTGGGCTTCCAGCTCCCCGGCGGCGCCTCGAACTTCCGCCGGCTGTGCCGCAGACTGCTCGGGCTGCCGTACAAGGGGAACGAGATCTTCCTGGACGACCGGGTCGTCACCACGCAGGCCTTCCCGATCTCCGTGGACTTCGCGCAGCTCGACTCCCTCGTCCGCGAGCCGCACATCGTGGCCCGCGCCAAGGAGATCAGGGTCGAGCTCGGCGACCCCGAGCACGTGCTGCTCGGCGTGGACCGGCTCGACTACACCAAGGGCATCGGCCAGCGGCTGGAGGCGTTCGGCGAGCTGCTCAACGACGGGCGGCTGCAGAGCGGCGAAGCGGTGTTCGTGCAGATCGCCACGCCCAGCAGGGAGCGCGTGGACGAGTACCGCCGGCTGCGCGACGACATCGAGCTGCAGGTCGGGCGGATCAACGGCGAGCACGCCCAGCTCGGCTACCAGCCGGTGCAGTACTTCCACCAGTCGTACGACCACGAGGAGCTGGCGGCGCTCTACCTCGCGGCCGACGTCATGGTCGTGACGCCGCTGCGCGACGGGATGAACCTCGTGGCCAAGGAGTACATCTCCTGCCACCACGACCTGCAGGGCGCGCTCGTGCTCAGCGAGTTCGCCGGGGCCGCCGACGAGCTGCGCCAGGCGTACCTGGTGAACCCGTACGACATAGAGGACGTCAAGCGGCAGATGATGGCGGCGATGCGGGCGACGCCGCACGAGCTGGCCCGGCGCATGCGCACGATGCGCCGCCGGGTCGCCACCTACGACGTCGACCGCTGGGCCAGTGAGTTCCTCAGTGCCCTGGAGTCACCTGCTTCACTGTCTTCCATGCGTCATATCGCTTCTTGGCGGTCCGGTTGACCACGATCTGCGCCACCGACATGCCCACGCCCATGAGGACGGCGTAACCGATCGCCTCGCCCATGCTCACCTCGGGTGAGTCCGTGTCGACGGGCGGCTCCTTGCCGGTCGCCTTCACCCAGACGAACCCGAGGAGCTTCCTCGCGGCCCACGCGGTGGCCAGACCCGTGAGACCGCCGATCACGCGCCAGGCGATGTCGGGCTTCTCCTCCGCCATTGCCGATCTCCTTCCCGTATGTAACGAACACTAGTCTGTACCGCTGTTCGTGCCGCGAAAGCCGTACCATAAGGAGGCATGACTGAACAGCGACTACGCCATGCATCCATGCCCGAGAAACCCACTCTCGACGGCCTGGAGAAGGTATGGGTAGCCCGCTGGGACGACGAGGGCACCTACCGCTTCGACCGCTCGAAGCCGCGCGACGAGATCTACGCGATCGACTCGCCCCCGCCGACCGTGTCCGGCTCGCTGCACATCGGCCACGTCTTCTCCTACACCCACACCGACATCATGGCCCGCTACCAGCGGATGATCGGCAAGTCGGTCTTCTACCCCATCGGCTGGGACGACAACGGCCTGCCCACGGAGCGCCGCGTGCAGAACGTCTACGGCGTGCGCTGCGACCCGTCGCTGCCCTACGATCCGGAGTTCGTTCCACCGGAGAAGCCCGGCAAACGCGAAATCTCCATCTCCCGGCGCAACTTCGTGGAGCTTTGCCACAAGCTGACCGTGATCGACGAGCAGGCGTTCGAGGAGGTGTGGCGGCGGGTCGGCCTGTCGGTCGACTGGTCGCTGCTCTACACCACGATCAGCGACGAGGCCCGCGCGGTGTCGCAGCGCGCCTTCCTGCGCAACCTGGGCAGGGGCGAGGCGTACCTCGCCGAGGCCCCCACGCTGTGGGACGTCACGTACCGCACCGCCGTCGCCCAGGCCGAGCTGGAGGACCGCGAGTGGCCCGGCGCCTTCCACCGCGTCTCCTTCTACGGTGAGAAGGGCCCCGTCTGGATCGAGACCACCAGGCCCGAGCTGATCCCCGCCTGCGTCGCCCTCGTCGCCCACCCCGACGACGAGCGCTACCAGGACCTGATCGGCACGTCGGTGCTGACGCCGCTGTTCGGCGTCGAGGTGCCGGTGCTCGCCCACCACCTCGCCGAGCCCGACAAGGGCTCCGGCATCGCCATGATCTGCACCTTCGGCGACGTCACCGACGTCACCTGGTGGCGCGAGCTGCACCTGCCCACCCGGCCCGTCATCGGCTGGGACGGCCGCCTGCTGCCCGAGCCGCCCGAGGGCGTCGAGCCCGAGCCGTACAAGGAGCTGGCCGGCAAGACCGTCCACAGCGCCCGCGAGCGGATCGTCGAGCTGCTGCGCGAGTCCGGCGACCTCGACGGCGAGCCGCGGCCCGTCCAGCGGCCGGTGAAGTTCTACGAGCGCGGAGACAGGCCGCTGGAGATCGTCACCACCCGCCAGTGGTACATCCGCAACGGCGGCCGTGACGAGGAGCTGCGCGAGCGGCTGCTCGCCCGCGGGCGCGAGCTGCGCTGGCACCCGCCGCACATGCGGGTCCGCTACGACAACTGGGTCGAGGGGCTGACCAGCGACTGGCTGATCTCCCGCCAGCGCTTCTTCGGCGTGCCGATCCCGGTCTGGTACCCCCTCGACGGCGACGGCCGGCCCGTGTACGACGCGCCGATCGTGCCGTCCGAGGAGAGCCTGCCCGTCGACCCGTCCTCCGACGCGCCGCCCGGCTACGCCGAGGAGCAGCGCGGCGTCCCCGGCGGGTTCGCCGCCGACCCCGACGTGATGGACACCTGGGCCACCTCGTCCCTGACGCCGCAGATCGCCGGCCGGTGGGGCACCGACGACGACCTGTACGCGCGCGTCTTCCCCGCCGACCTGCGGCCCCAGTCGCACGAGATCATCCGCACCTGGCTGTTCGCCACGGTGGTCAGGTCGCACCTGGAGTCCGGCACGCTGCCCTGGAGCGACGTGGCCATCTCCGGGTGGATCCTCGACCCCGACCGCAAGAAGATGTCGAAGTCCAAGGGGAACGTCGTCACCCCGATGGACCTCCTGGAGCGGCACGGCTCCGACGCGGTGCGCTACTGGGCGGCGGGCGGCCGCTACGGCGTCGACACCGCGTTCGACGCGGGCCAGCTCAAGGTCGGGCGGCGGCTGGCCATCAAGATCCTGAACGCGTCGAAGTTCGTGCTCGGCCTGGCCGGCGGCGACACCGGCGCGGAGGTCACCGAGCCGCTCGACCTGTCGATGCTGGCGGCCCTGTCCGACATGGCGCGCGAGGCCACCGAGGCGTTCGAGTCGTACGAGCACACCAGGGCCCTGGAGGCCGTGGAGCGCTTCTTCTGGGCGTTCTGCGACGACTACCTGGAGCTGGTCAAGGCGCGCGCGTACGAGTCGGGGCCGGGCGCGGCCTCGGCCCACGCGGCGCTGCGCCAGGCGCTCGACGTGCTGCTGCGGCTGTTCGCACCGTTCCTGCCGTTCGTCACGGAAGAGGTCTGGTCGTGGTGGCGCGAGGGGTCGGTGCACCGGGCGAACTGGCCCGCGCCCGAGCGCGGCCAGGGCGACCCGGCGGTGCTGGCCGTCGCCTCCGAGGTGCTCGGCCGGGTCCGCAAGGCCAAGTCCGAGGCGAAGCTGTCGATGCGGGCCGAGGTCTCGCGCCTCACCGTCCGGGCGCCGCGCACCGATCTCGTCCTGCGGGCGCAGGACGACGTGTGCGCGGCGGGCAACGTGGAGGAGTTCGTCCTGGAGCAGGGCGACGAGCTCGCCGTCGAGGTGACCCTGGTCTGACGCTGTCCCGTCCCGGGGGCCCGCGCGCCCCCGGGGCGGACGGATATCCGGTGCGCATCGCGCCGCCGGACGTGCCAGTCTGGAACACGTGCAGATCGACCGCCCAACCAAGCTCGTACCGCCCACGCTGGCCAAGCTGGCCGCCTGGTGCGCGTGCCTGATCCTCGTCGGCGTGGTCGTCTACTTCTCGGCGCAGGTCGTGGCGAGGCTGATGTTCGTGGCGCTGCCGGTGGCGGTGGCGATCCTGCTCACCGCGCTGCTGTTCCCGCTGACCGACAGCCTGCGCAGGGCGGGCATGCGGCCCATCTACGCCACCTGGATCACCATGCTGGTCGCGCTCGCCGTGCTCGCCGGCACCGGCTGGCTGGTGGGCGCGCGGGCCAGCGAGGAGTTCCCGAACCTGGTCGAGCAGGTGCAGGCCACCGCCAGGTCGGTGCAGGAGTGGCTGATCACCGGCCCGCTGCATCTCAAAGAGGCGCAGATCACCAGCTACGTCGACGAGGTCGCGGCGATGGTGAACGCGCAGCGCACCGCCATCACCGGCACCGTGCTGTCGGCGGGCGCCGTGGCGTTCGAGGTGCTCGCGTCCATCGTGCTGCTGCTGTTCGTGACGTTCTTCCTGCTGAAGGACGGCGACCGCATCTGGTCGTGGTTCCTGCGGGCGTTCGGCGCGGTCGCGCCGCGCGTCGACAGGGCCGGCCGGGCGGCGTGGGCGACGCTCTCCCACTACGTGCAGGGCACCGTCGCGGTCGCCGCGGTGCACGGCGTCATCATGGGCATCGTGCTGGCCGGCATGGGCGTGCCGCTGTGGGCCCCGCTGGCGGTGCTGATCTTCTTCGCCAGCTTCATCCCGATCGTCGGCATCTTCTTCGCCGGCACCGTCGCCACCCTCGTCACGCTGGGCGCCAAGGGCCTGGTCTACGCGCTGATCTTCCTGGCCATCCTGGTGGTCGAGCAGCAGCTCGAGAACCACGTGCTCCAGCCGCTCATCGTCGGGCGGGCGCTCAACTTCCACCCGCTCGCGATCATCCTGGTGCTCGCCGTCGGCGGCATCCTCGCCGGCATCGCGGGCGCCGCGGTGGCCGTGCCGATCGCGGCCGTCATCTACCGGGCGCTGCCCGAGCTGGCCCGCAAGCCGCTCGCGCTGCCCCCGCCCGAGCAGGAGGTCCCGGCGGGCGCGCCGCCGCCCGCCCCGAGCGGCGACGGCTCGGGGGCCGGTGAGACCGGCGGGTCCGCCGAGCGGCCCGAGCGTTCCGAGGACGAACGGGCCGAAGACAGGGAGTAACCTCGTCACCCGTGACCCGTTCCTCCCGCACCAGCCCGCCGCCGGGCACGCCGGTGCCCCCGGCGCAGCTCGGCGCGCCGCCCCCGGGCAGCGCGCTCGGCTCCCACTACAGCCGCTGCTTCGGCTGCGGCTCCGACCACCCCACCGGCCTGCACCTCGCGGCCGTCACCCCCGACAGCACCACCGTCGAGGCCACGTTCACCGTGGGGGAGGCCCACCAGGGCGCGCCGATGCTGGCCCACGGCGGGGTGCTCGCCGCCGCCATGGACGAGGTCCTCGGCATGTCGGTCTACCTGTTCAGGAAGCCGTACGTCACCGCGCGGCTGGAGACCGACTACGTGCTGCCCGTGCCCGTGGGCACGACACTCCACCTGCGCGCCTGGTGCAACGGCATCACGGGCAGGAAGGCGTACCTTGAGGCTGAGGGGCGCGTGGGCGCCCCCGACGGGCCGGTGGCCGTCCGCGCGGCGGCGCTGTTCGTCGAGGTGAGCATGCGACACTTCGCCGAGCACGGCGACCTGGCCGCCATCACCGCAGAACACCAGGACTACGAGGTGAACCCTTGAGCGACGTGGAGGTCCTCATCCAGCGGCTCGACCCCGGGCTGCCGCTGCCGTCCTACGCCCACCCGGGCGACGCGGGCGCCGACCTCTACGCCGCCGAGGACGCCGAGCTGCTGCCCGGCGAGCGCGCCGTCATCGGCACGGGGGTGTCGATCGCGCTGCCCGACGGCTACGCGGCGTTCGTGCACCCGCGCTCCGGGCTGGCCGCCAGGCACGGCGTCACCCTGGTCAACGCGCCGGGCACGGTCGACGCCGGCTACCGCGGCGAGATCCGGGTGACGCTCATCAACACCGACGCCAAGGAGCCGTTCAGGGTCAGGCGGGGCGACCGGGTGGCGCAGCTCGTGGTGCAGCGGGTCGAGCGGGTGGCCTTCTACGAGGTCGAGCGCCTGCCGGGGTCGGCGCGCGGGGCCGACGGGTTCGGTTCGACCGGACGTTGACGTGAGGGCCGCGCCCGCGGCCCGCCTGAGCAGGGAGAGTGAGGAACGTGTTCCGACGCCGCCGTCGTGAGCAGCAGGAGCAGGCGGTCGAGGAGGCCGCGGCGCAGCCGGTGCGGGAGTCCGGCCCGTGGGACGCCGACGAGCCCCACCCCGACACCGACAGGATCGACCTCGGCGGCCTGCGGCTGCCGCACAACCCCGACTTCGACGTGCGCCTGGCGTCGATCGGCGACCAGCACGTGGGCGTCGTCGTCCTGTACGAGGAGAGCTCGCTGCAGGTGCAGGCGCTGGCCGCGCCGCGCTCGACGGGCCTCTGGGACGAGGTCAGGGCCAAGATCACGTCGCAGGCGAAGACCCTGCACGAGCAGGAGGGGCCGTTCGGGCCCGAGCTGTTCGGCGAGATCGTCACCGAGGGGGGCCCGAGGCCCGCGCGGTACATCGGCGTCGACGGGCCGCGCTGGCTCCTGCTGGCGATCGTCACCGGCAGGGGCGCGGTCGACGACACCGTGGCGGCGGCCTTCGTCGACTTCCTCAAGGACGTCGTGGTCGTGCGCGGCGAGGAGCCGATGGCCCGCGAGGAGGCGATCCCGCTGCGCCGCCCGAACGACCCGCAGGCCCCGGCCGAGGACGCCACGGCGTTCAACCCGTTCAGGAGGGGGCCGGAGATCAGCGAGCTTCGCTGAGGGCCCACATCACATAAGCTGATTCATCATGAGTACGGCAGAGCCTCCGAAACGCGGGGGATTGCGCGGCTTCTTCAGGCGGCTGGCCACCACCCAGTCCGAGATCGAGGCCCAGGAGCTGCGGGAGGACGCCGACGAGGTCGGCGCCACCCCGATCGCCTCGTGTGGCGGTCGCCGCCGGTTCTGCGTAGCCGGTACGCTACGCACTGTGACACTGCGCCCGCGCGGTGGCGCCCCGGCCTTGGAGGCCGAGCTCTACGACGGGTCCGACGTCATCGACCTCGTCTGGCTCGGCCGCCGCAAGATCGCGGGCATCGAGCCGGGGCGCACGGTCAAGGCCGAGGGCCTGGTCAGCATGCAGGACGGGCGCAAGGTGATGTTCAATCCGCGGTACGAGCTGCGCCCAGGGAGTTGAGTCACGTGAGTGCTGAGGCGGAAGAGGTGGCCCACGACACCGTCGAGGCGGCGGTGCGGGCCCAGCTGGCCAAGGCGTTCGGCGGCGCGCGCGGCATCATCGAGGCGGCGGTGCCCACGATCGCGTTCACGCTGTCGTGGATCAGCACCGAGAACCTGAAGCTGTCGCTCGTCGTGAGCGTCTCGCTCGCGGTGGTGCTGCTGCTGGTCAGGCTGGTGCAGCGGTCCACGCCGCAGTTCGTCGTCAACAGCCTCATCGGCATCGCCATCGGGGCGTTCTTCGCCAGCCGTACGGGCGACGCGAAAGACTACTTCCTGCCCGGCATCCTGTGGAACGCCGGCTACCTGCTGGCCATGCTCGTGTCGATCGTGGCCCGCTGGCCCGTCGTCGGGTTCCTCATCGGCTCGGTCACCGGCGACCCGACCGCCTGGCACAAGGACGCCGGCATCGTCCGGCTGTGCACGCGGCTCACCTGGCTGCTGATGCTGCCGTGCGCGGTGCGCGTGGCGGTGCAGGGGCCGGTGTACCTGTTCGGCGGCGGCGACGAGGCGGTGGCGGCGCTCGGCCTGGCCAAGATCGCGATGGGCTGGCCGCTGCAGGTGGCGGCGCTGGCGGCCATGCTCTGGCTGCTCGGCCGCGGCCGCACCCCGATCAACCCGCAGGTGGCCTCCTGAATCCCCGGTGACGAACGAGGAGCGCGCGTCCCTCTGGGACGCGCGCTCCTCGCATGCGGGGGTTCACCGGTGGAAGAGCCGGAGAGCTCAGGACCGGGAGCCAGGGGGCCCGGCTCCGGCGGAGCCGGAGGGGCTCAGCGCCAGGGAGAGCCGGAGGGGCTCAGTGCTGGGAGAGCAGGTGGGCGAGCTCCTGCTCCACCTCCTGGGCGGCGACGAACAGCAGCTCGTCGCCCGCCTCCAGCGGGTCGTCGTCGGTCGGCACCAGCACCCGGCCCTCCCGCAGGATCGCCACCAGCGCCGCGTCGGACGGCCACGGCACCGAGCCGGCCCGCTGGCCCACCACGGGGGCGTCCTCGGCGAGCGTCAGCTCCACCAGGTTGGCCTGGCCCTGCCGGAACGTCATCAGCCGCACCAGGTCGCCGACGCTGACCGCCTCCTCCACCAGCGCGCTCAGCAGGCGCGGCGTCGAGACGGCGACGTCCACGCCCCACGACTCGTTGAACAGCCACTCGTTGTTCGGGTGGTTGATGCGGGCCACCACCCTGGGCACGCCGTACTCGGTCTTCGCCAGCAGCGACACCACGAGGTTGACCTTGTCGTCGCCGGTGGAGGCGACGACGACGTGGCAGTTGTTGAGCCCGGCCTCGTCGAGCGAGGCGATCTCGCACGCGTCGGCCAGCAGCCACTCCGCCCGCGGCACGCTGTCGATCTTGATGGCCTTGGGATCGACGTCGATGAGCAGGACCTCGTGACCGTTCTCCAGCAGCTCGGCGGCGATCGAACGGCCGACGGCCCCCGCCCCCGCGATGGCGACGCGCATCAGTGGTCCTGTTCCGGTGCCGCGGCGAGCACCTTGTTGATCCGGTCCATGTCGTTCTCCGCGGCGATCACGTGCAGCACGTCGCCCTCCTGCATCACGGTGTCGTCGGTGATGGTGAGGGCCTCTCCCATGCGGTTGACGAACGCGGCCCGCACGCCCGCGCGGGACTCGATGTCGACCACCCGGGTGCCGATCCACGACTGGTTGACGGTGACCTCGGCCAGCACGACCCTGCCCGTCGGGTCGCGCCACAGCGGCTCGGCGCCCTCGGGGAGGAGGCGGCGCAGGATCTGGTCGGCCGTCCAGCGCACCGTCGCCACGGTGGGGATGCCCAGCCGCTGGTAGACCTCGGCGCGCCGGGGGTCGTAGATGCGGGCCACCACGTTGTCGACGCCGAACGTCTCACGGGCCACCCGCGCCGAGATGATGTTGGAGTTGTCTCCGCTGGAGACCGCGACGTACGCGGCGGCGGTCTCGATGCCGGCCTCGGTCAGCACGTCGCGATCGAAGCCGATGCCCGTCACCCTGCGACCGCGGAAACCGGCGCGCAGCCGCCGGAACGCCTGCGGGTCGCGGTCGATGATGGCGACGGAATGGCCGCTGTCCTCGAGGATGTGGGCGAGGGTGGAACCCACCCGGCCACAACCCATGATCACAATATGCATACTCCCCCGCACTTCGCGGTCGGCCGGTTGCTCGACACCAGTATGGCCCGATGGGGGGGAGCGCCGGGTTTAGGGTCTGGACAGGGGGCTAGCATCTCGTAACGTGGCGAAGGTAACCGATCTTGTCAAACGCGTGCTCGTGGGGCGTGCCCTACGCAGCGGGCAGCTCCATGAGCAACTGCTGCCCAAACGCATCGCTCTGCCCGTCTTCGCCAGCGACGCCCTCTCCTCGGTAGCGTACGCCCCGCAGGAGATCCTGGTGATCCTCTCCCTCGCGGGAGTGTCGTTCTACCACTTCAGCCCGTGGATCGCCCTGGCCGTCGTCGTCGTGATGCTCACCGTCGTGGCGTCGTACCGGCAGAACGTGCACGCCTACCCCAGCGGCGGCGGCGACTACGAGGTCGCCAGCACCAACCTCGGCAAGAACGCCGGCCTCACCGTGGCCAGCGCGCTCATGGTCGACTACGTGCTCACCGTCGCGGTGTCGGTCGCCAACGGCGTCGACTACGTCGGCGCCACCATCCCGTTCGTCGGGCAGAACAAGCCCGAGATCGCGATCCTCATCGTGATCCTGCTGACCGTCGTGAACCTGCGCGGCATCCGCGAGTCCGGCGCGGCGTTCGCCGTGCCCACCTACGCGTTCATGATCGCCGTGCTGGGGCTGGTCCTGTGGGGCGGGTTCCGCCTGCTGATCCTGCGCGAGCCCCTGCACGCCCCCAGCGCCGAGTTCACCATCGAGCCCGAGCAGGCCAACCTCACCGCCTTCGCCGCCGCGTTCCTCATCCTGCGCGCGTTCTCGTCCGGCTGCGCCGCGCTGACCGGCGTCGAGGCCATCAGCAACGGCGTGCCCGCCTTCCGCAAGCCCAAGAGCAAGAACGCCGCCACCACGCTGCTCATGATGGGCCTCGTCGCGATCACCATGTTCGGCGGCATCATCGCGCTCGGCCTGGCGTCCGGCGTGAAGATGGCCGAGCCGTCCGTGGTCGCCACCGACCTGATCGGGGCCGACGGCCGGCCGGTCGGCCCCGGCTACTACCAGCAGCCGATCATCTCCCAGGTGGCCGACGCCGTGTTCGGCGGCGGGTCGCTGCCGTTCGTGGTGATCTCGGCGGTGACCGCGCTCATCCTGTTCCTGGCCGCCAACACCGCCTTCAACGGCTTCCCGGTGCTCGGCTCGATCCTCGCCCAGGACCGCTACCTGCCGCGCCAGCTCCACACCCGCGGCGACCGGCTGGCCTTCTCCAACGGCATCATCATCCTGGCGCTCGGCGCCTGCCTGCTGCTGTGGGGCTTCCAGGCCGACGTCAGCCGCCTGCTGAACCTCTACATCGTCGGCGTGTTCGTCTCGTTCACGCTCAGCCAGACCGGCATGGTCATCCACTGGACCCGCCACCTGAAGACCGAGACCGACCCCAAGACGCGCCACCAGATGCAGCGCTCGCGCGTCATCAACTTCTTCGGCGGCGTCATGACCGGTCTCGTGCTCGTCGTGGTGCTGCTGACGAAGTTCCTCGTCGGCGCGTGGATCGTGTGCATCGCCATGCCGGTGCTGTTCCTCATGATGAAGGGCATCAGGCGCCACTACGACAACGTGGCGACCGAACTGGAGATCACCGAGGAGTACGAGCCCACCATGCTCCCGGCCCGCAACCACGCCGTCGTCCTCGTCTCGAAGATCCACAAGCCGACCATGCGGGCCCTCGCGTACGCCCGCGCCACCCGGCCGTCCACGCTGGAGGCCCTCACCGTCGGCGTCGAGGGCGAGGAGGCCCGCCAGCTCCAGGAGGAGTGGGAGCGGCGCGGCATCCCCGTGCCGCTCAAGATGCTCGACTCGCCCTACCGGGAGATCACGCAGCCGGTCCTCGACTACGTCAAGACGATGCGCCGCCGCTCGCCGCGCGACGTCGTGACCGTGTTCATCCCCGAGTACGTCGTCGGCCGCTGGTGGGAGCACCTGCTGCACAACCAGAGCGCCCTGCGGCTGAAGGCCAGGCTGCTGTTCAAACCCGGCGTCATGGTGACCAGCGTGCCGTGGCAGCTCCACTCGTCCGACCGGCTCAAGGGCCGCCCCGAGCCGTTCGCGCCCGGATCGGTGCGCCGTCCCTGGCACGCGGCGGGCACCACCGACGAGGGGCACGTCACAAACCGCTGAGCAGGGCGCGCAGCCGCGCCGTGTCGGCGGCCGTCCAGCCCGGCGGCGGCGCGACCGCGGCCCAGCCGTCGGCGATGTTGCCGCCGTAGCGGTGGCCGTGCCCGGACGGCACCGACAGCGCCGACGCCATGTCCACCAGCACCTGCCAGAACGTCACCAGCGGGAACCAGCTCATCTGCGGGTTGACGTCAGGCCCCCGCTCGCCGCTCAGCCACGGCGGCTTGCTGAAGAGCAGCGACGGCGACAACCAGACGACCGGGTCCGAGGCGTTCTGCAGGTAGACCACGCGCGGCCGGGGCCACGGACCGCCCGGCGCCGCCAGGTCACCCGGCCCCTGCGCGAACCGCGCCGTGCGGCCCGCGTCGTGCACCGGCCGCCACACCGGGCTGCCCGGGTCGCGGCCGTACGTGAGCGCCCGCCAGATGCCGTTGGCGTTCGGCGGGCCCACGAACAGCGCCCCGTCGGCCCTGTTCACCAGGTCGGCCAGGTCGCCGAAGGCGTGCTCCATCTCGTACGAGCCGAGGCTCTCGCCCGACACGACCAGCCGCGGCCGGCGGCCGGGCGGCAGGAGCGCCCACCGGGCGCGCACCGCCTCGAACAGCGCCCTGCCGGTCGCCGCCGCCTTCTCCCTGTCCACCAGGAACGACACCCAGCTCGGCAGGTACGAGTACTGCACCGCGACCATCGCCGAGGCGCCGTTGTACATGTACTCCAGGGCGTCGGCGATGTGCTGGTCGACCCAGCCGGTGCCGGTCGTGCCGAGCACGGTGAGCACCGGCCGCTCGAACGCGCCCGCGCGCTCCAGCTCCTTCACCGCGAGCGCCGCCTGCGCCTGCGGGGTCGCCGCCGCGTCGAGGCCGACGTACACGCGGATCGGCTGCTCGGGCCGGCGGCCCGAGAACGCGCGCAGCTTCGCCGCGCTGGTCGCCGTGCCCGTGAACAGCCGGCCCTCGCGGCCCAGCGACTGCCAGCTCACGTACGAGCCGGGGCCGCCCGACAGCTGCGGCGAGGCAGGAGGACGCACCCCCGGGTAGGTGCCGCGGTTGGTGACCGACGACACGTCGCTCATCCTCGCGACGAACGCGGAGAACACCACGTCGTTGGCGAACACCGTGACGGCCAGGGTGATCGCCACGACGCCGACGACATGGCCCACGTAGAACGGTACGAACCGGTCGAGCCATCCGATGAGGGCGCGGCCGGCGAGCCGTACACACCGGGCCAGTAACAGGAACACCCCGAACAGGGCGACCGTGACGGCGAGGATCACCGGGCGGTACCAGGTGATCCTCGTGTCCATGCCCATGAGCTCGCGCAGGTCGCGCTGCCAGTCGACGCTGTACCAGAGCGTCACCGCGGCCAGCGCCGCGCACAGCCCGAGCATCACCGCCCACGCGAGCCTGCGCGCCCGCTCCGGCGGCCGGTACGCGACCGCCGACCGGCCCAGCGCGCCCAGCGTCGCGCCCACGCCGTAGCCGATGACACCCGTGACCGCGCCCATCACGCCCTGCAGCAGCCAGGTGCGCGGCAGCAGCGACGGCGTGAGCGAGGCGCACGCGAACAGGGCCGCGGCGAGCGTCCCCCCGAACCCGGGAGGCCTCCGTACCACCCGGCCCCTGCTCACGGGCACCAAGGGTAGTCGATCAAGGCGGACCGCGGTCCGGCAGGTCAGGGCACGCGGTGGGCATAGGGTGTCGGTGTGAATCAGGCATCTCTGGAGCTGACGGTTGGGCCGGTCGCGCACGGCGGCTGGTGCGTGGCACGCCACGAAGGGCGCGTGGTCTTCGTCCGGCACGCGCTGCCCGGCGAGCGGGTGGTCGCCCGCGTCACCGAGGAGACCAGCCGGTTCCTGCGGGCCGACGCCGTGGAGATCCTCGAACCGTCGCCCGACCGGGTCGTCCCGCCCTGCCCGTACGCCGGGCCCGGCCGCTGCGGCGGCTGCGACTGGCAGCACGCGTCGCTGGAGGCGCAGCGGCGGCTCAAGGCCGACGTCGTCGCCGAACAACTGCGGCGGCTCGCCGGCATCGAGCGCGAGATCGTCGTCGAGGAGGTGCCGGGCGCCGCCGACGGCCTCGGCTGGCGCACCCGCGTCCAGTTCGCCGTCCGGCCCGACGGCGTCGTGGGCCTGCGCAAGCACCGCTCCCACGACATCCAGCCCGTCGACGCCTGCCTCATCGCCCACCCCGAGGTGGAGGCCGTCGGCGCCGAGACGCGCGCCTGGCCCGGCGCCGCCGGCGTCGAGGTGATCGCCTCGTCAGGCGGCGACCACGCCGTCGTCGTCACGCCCAGGCCGCGCCGCGGCGTGGAGGTGCCCGACCTCGACACGCCCGCGTCCATCCTGCTCGACCAGGGCAAGGGACGCACCGTGCCCAGGCGCGGCACCGGCACGCTGCGCGAACGGGTGGGCGAGCGCGAGTTCCGCGTGGCGGGCAGCGGCTTCTGGCAGGTGCACCCCGGCGCCGCGGAGACCCTCCTCGACGCGGTGCTCGCGTACGCGGCGCCCGAACCGGGGGAGTGGGCGCTCGACCTCTACTGCGGGGTCGGCCTGTTCGCGGCCGGGCTCGCCGAGGCCGTGGGGCCCGAGGGCGCCGTCCTCGGGCTGGAGTCCGACGCCGCCGCCGTCCGCGACGCCCGCGCCAACCTGCGCGACCTGCCGCAGGTCCGCGTCGAGCGCGGGCGCGTCGAGGAGGGCCTCGACCGCCTCCAGATCGAACGCGCCGACCTCGTCGTCGTCGACCCGCCCCGCGCCGGGCTCGGCCGCGAGGTGGTCGAACGCGTCGCCTCGCTCGACGCCACCCGCATCGTGTACGTCTCCTGCGACCCGGCCACCCTCGCCCGCGACCTGTCCTGGTTCGCCGCCCTCGGCTACCCCCTCACCGACCTCCGCGCCTTCGACGCCTTCCCGATGACCCACCACGTGGAGTGCGTGGCGCTGCTGGCCCGGAGTTAGCCTGCAGCTCTGACCCGGGCATAGACAACTGACGATGCTCCACGAGGACCTTGAGACGGTCACGGGAGGTAGACCTCAGCCGGGCAGCGGGGATGCGCTCCAGCACGTCGAGAGCCCGCGCCGCGGAGCCGCCCGGCTGCCCCGGGGCCTCCGCCTGGGCGGGCGTGAGCGTGGCCGCAGCCCGACCCGGCGTCCATGGCACGCAGGCCGCGGCGGATGCCTCCGCCCGTGTGGCCGCACGGTCGGTCCGGCCGAGCGCCAGCCACGCCTCAGCCTCATGCAGGGCGAGCTCCGCGACGTCGAAGCCGAAGCGTCCCGGCTCCTCCTCGCATCCGCTGAGGGCTGTCGTGGCCTCGCCGAGGGCACGCTCAGCCTCCGGAAGTCGCCCGAGCAGGGCGAGCGACGGCAGCACCGCCCATCCGAGAAGCTGGGCCCGTACGAGTGGCGTCGGGGCGCGGCCTGGTCGTAGGAGAGCGAGGCGTCAAGGTCGCGGCGCGTAGCGGGCGAGCATGCTCTGTGCTCGGGAGCGCCCACGCGGCCAGCCGAGTGTCTCCGGTGCGCTCACCGAGGGAGGCGGCGAGGGCGAGGTGGGCGCGGGCTGCGTGCACCTCATCGCCTCGCGCTGGATCTGTGCACGCCTTGACCTGGTGATCTGCCCCACGGGGCCGCCACGACTCGCGAACACCTGGATGCGTTGTAGCGGCATCGGCACTTTCCGTGCAGGCCCTACCCCCATGATTGACGGCAGACCCTCAATGAGCGCCGCCGGCGCCGTCAATGACCACGCGCGGGGTGCGCGGCCATCGTGAGAGCACGCCTCCCAAACCGCGGAGGCACGATCGCTCGGAGGACGAGATGAGCGTCACGATCGAACGCCCCACCCTGGCCGACCCCCGCACGCTGGTCACGCCCGCCCTGTTCGACAGGCTGGCCGCCCGGATCAGCGAGGACCATCCCGAGCACGCCCGCCAGGCCGACCAGATCATGACCGAAGCGCTCGCGTTCCTCGCCGCCTGCGCGGCCAACCCCGGCGCCGGCCTCGGCCCTTCCGCCGCCGTCGACATGGGAGCCACCCATGTGCTGACCGGGCCGCAGGTCCTGACCAGGGCCGACCAGGTGCGGCTGCTCGGCGAGGCGCTGGGGCGCCCGCTGCGGTTCGAGGGGTGCCGGCCGGGGAGGCGCGGCGGCGGATGCGGGCCGACGGTCGCCCGCCGGCGTTGGGGGAGGCACTGCTGGCCGCCATCGCGCGCTCCCGGTCGGAGCTGGTCACCGACACCGTCGAGCGGATCACGGGCGTGCCGGTGCGCGGGTTCGCCCAGTGGGCGCGGGAGCACGCCGGCGAGTTCCGCTGATCTTCCGCTGATCGCCAGCCCCGTGCTCGCGCGCAGAGCCGGCACGCGGACGACGTCCACCCCGGCGGGCGAGCGGCGGCGTTCGGTGCCGCGACCGGCTCGGGGGATTCGCACGTCTCCTGGGAGGGGAGGCTGTGGTACGTGCGTGAGATGCGGCTGTCGCGGCCGTACTTCGAGTTGGTCGCGGACGGGCGGAAGACTGTTGAGGTGCGCGTTCTCTCTCCGAAGGTTCGCGGGCTCGCGGCGGGTGACCTGATCCGGTTCGTGTGCGGGCAGGACCAGGTGCTCACCCGCGTCGTCCGGGTCGCCCGCCATGCGGACTTCGAGGAGCTGCTCGACGCCGAGGGGGTGGAGCGGGTCAACCCGGACGCCGCCCGTGACGAGCAGCTGGACGCCGTCCGCCACATATATCCGCCCGAGAAGGAGGCGCTCGGCGTGCTCGCCATCGAGATCGAACGCGTACGGCCCTGACCGGGTACGGGGGCGGCGGCGCGGGTCTTCGCCCGGCACGCCGCCGTGGCCGTGTGGTCTCGCGGTGTGCCTTCCTTCAGTCTTCGCCGCGGTAGGCGCGCAGTTCGCGGCGTGCCCGGTGGCGGTCGCGGCGGCGTTCCTCGCGGCGGATGAGGTTCCACTCGCGGCCGCCGCTGAGCCCGCCGTCGCACAGGTAGGAGGCGGTGGCGCGCCAGTGGCAGCCGCTCGGGCGGGGGTTCAGGGACGCGCTGTCCGCGGTGATCTCGTCGGGCAGCGTGCACGGCGCGAACCGGTGGTCGTGCGCCGGTACGCAGGTCACCATCGGCGCGTCGGCGATGCGCACCCACCAGGGCCGGGTCTTGTCGGTCTTGCTCATACGGTCACCTTTCGGCTCCGTGACGCCCCGGGTTGGGGCCGTCATGAGACCGGATGCACCGTGATCACCTCCGACGCGCAGCAGGGACGACGTCACGTCGCCACACGGGCGACCTGTCCTGACGCTACCGCGGGTGCCGGGGGAGTGCGCGCCGCGCGGTACGGACGGGCAGGTTCCGTGCACAGCTCAGGTCCGACTGTTCGGATCTATCCGAACAGTCCGATATGCTGCTGTCGTGAGTGTCGATCTGTTCGTCGAAGATGCCGGGCTCTTCTACGAGAGGCTCGGGTTGAGTCGTACCGCCGGCCGGGTCATGGGGTGGCTGCTCGCCGCCGAGGCCGGCAGCGCGGACGCGCCGGAGCTGGCCGAGGCCCTGGCGGTGGCCAAGAGCAGCATGAGTGTCGCGCTCCGGCAGCTCGAACAGGCCGGTCTGGTCGAGCGGTTCCGGGTGCGCGGGGAGCGGCGCGACCGCTACCGGCTGGCCGAGGACGTCTTCGCCCGCGCCTTCCGCGCGAAGATGGCCGAGCTCGAGAGCTTCCGCGCTCTGGCCGAGCAGGGGCTGGCCGCGGTCGGCGACGATCCCGCGCGCCGGCGCCGGCTGGAGCTCATGCGCGACATGTACGCGTTCATGATGGACCGCTTCCCGCGCCTGCTCGACGAGTGGGACGAGCTGAAGGGCGAGCGATGAGACCGTTGCTGATCACGGTGGGCAGCCGCGGCGACGTCCAGCCGTACCTGGCGCTGGCGCTCGGCCTGCGCGCCGCCGGGCACCGGCCCGTGCTGGCGGCGCCCCGCCGCTTCGAGCCGCTCGCCACCGGGCACGGGGTCGAGTTCGTCCCGCTCTCGGATGAGCTGCTCCGGGCGCAGGACGCGGCGAAGGGGCAGGGCGTGCGGGCGGCCGTCGCCGGCGCGCGGGCGGTGAAGCCGATGCTGCGCCGGCTCCTCGACGACGAGGCGGCGCTGGCCGACGGGCCGGCCGACGTGGTCGTGTACCACCCGAAGTCGCTGGGCGGGCCGTACGTGGCGGAGAAACTGGGCGTCCCCGCGGTCGCCGGCCTGCTGCTGCCGCTCTACCTGCCGACGGCGGCGTTCCCCTCGCCCATCCTGCCGTTCCGGGTGCCGCGCGCGCTCAACAGGGCGAGCTGGCGGGTCACGTCGGCGGTCGAGGCGCCGTACCGCGGCATGGTGCGGGCGTGGCGGGCCGAGGCGCTCCGCCTGGAGGGCGGGTTCCGGCCGCTGGCCGACCTGGTCGAGGAGGGCCCGGTGCTGTCGGCGTGGAGCCCGCTCCTGCTGCCGGCGCCCGATGACTGGCCCGAGCGGGCGCGTCCGCTGGGGTTCTGGACGATGCCCGCGCCCGGCGGGTGGACGCCGCCGGAGCGGCTGGCCAGGTTCCTGGAGGAGGGCGAGCCGCCGGTCTACGTCGGGTTCGGCAGCTCGGTGGGCCGCGACCCGGAGAGGCTGACCGCCGCCGTGCTGGAGGCCGTGCGCCTGGCCGGGCGGCGGGCCGTGCTGGCCACCGGGTGGGGCGCCCTGCGCCCTGGCACGCTGGGGGACGACGTCCTGGCGATCGAGGAGGCTCCGCACGACTGGCTCCTGCCGCGCGTGGCGGTCGCCGTGCACCACGGGGGTGCCGGCACGGTCGCGGCGGCGCTGCGCGCGGGCGTCCCGCAGGTCGTGCGGCCGTTCCTCGGAGACCAGCCGTTCTGGGCCGACCGGCTGCACCGCGCCGGCGTGGCCTCGGCCCCCGTCGCCGGGAGGCTCACCGCCGGGCGGCTGGCCGGCGCGATCGACGCCGCCGGGGAGCTGGCCCCGGCGGCCCGCGCGCTCGCCGCCCGCCTCTCCGCCGAGGACGGCGTCGCCGCCGCCGTCGCCCGCCTCACCGCGCTCGCGGCGTCGCCCGCCTGAGTCCGTCCGCCCGGTACGGCGCCGCGTGCCCGACCGCGCCGGGGCGTGCTATCCGCCCGCTCGGGACAGGAAGAGGGCGCGTTCGCGGGCGTTGCGGGTGAGCCGGGCGGCCCTCCCGAACTCGGCGCGGGCCTCGTCGTGCCGGCCGAGCCTGTCCAGCAGGTCGCCGCGCACCGCGGGGAGCTGCGGGTAGCCCTTGAGCGCGCGCTCGTCCAGCAGGCCGTCCACGATCTCCAGGCCGCGTTCCGGCCCGTACGCCATGGCCACCGCCACCGCGCGGTTCAGCTCCACGACGGGGGAGGGCGCGACGTGGACGAGCACCCGGTACAGGGCGGCGACCCGCTCCCAGTCGGTGTCCTCGGGTGCGGCGGCGCGCGCGTGACAGGCGGCGATCGCCGCCTGCAGGCAGTACGGCCCGAACGCCCCCAGCGCCCGCGCGCGCTCCAGCGCCTCGAGGCCCCGGCGGACGAGCAGCCGGTCCCACCGGCCGCGGTCCTGGTCGAGCAGGAGGACGGGTTCGCCGTCCGCGCCGGTCCTGGCCGGGATGCGGGACGCCTGCAGCTCCATCAGGGCGACGAGGCCGTGGACCTCCGCCTCGCCCGGCATGAGGGCGGCGAGGAGGCGGCCGAGGCGCAGCGCCTCCTCGCACAGCGACGGGCGCATCCAGTCGTCGCCGGCGGTGGCGGCGTAGCCCTCGTTGAAGACGAGGTAGACGACCTCCAGCACCGACGCCAGGCGCTGCGGCAGCTCCGGCGGCGGCGGCAGCTCGATCGGCACCCGCTTGTCGGCCAGGGTGCGCTTGGCGCGGAAGACGCGCTGGCCGGCGGTCGGCTCGGGCACGAGGAAGGCCCGCGCGATCTCCTCGGTCGTCAGGCCGCACAGCAGGCGGAGGGTGAGCGCCACCCGTCCCTCCGCGGGCAGCACGGGATGGCAGGTGGTGAAGATCAGCCGCAGCAGGTCGTCGCCGACGTGGTCGTCGAGCGCGTCGTCCAGCTCGGCCTCGGCCGCCTCCTGACGGATCTCCATGTCGCGGCCGACCTCTTCGAGCTTGCGTTCGTACGTCGCCCTGCGTCGGATCAGGTCGAGGGCGCGGTGCTTGGCCGTGAGCATCAGCCAGCCGCCCGGGTTGCCGGGGACGCCGGTGCGCGGCCACTGCTCCAGGGCGAGGACGAGGGCGTCCTGCGCCAGCTCCTCGGCCAGGCCGACGTCGTGCAGCATGCGGGCGAGCGCCGCGATCACCCGCGCCGACTCGATCCGCCAGACCGCCTCCACCACTCGCCGGGGATCGCGCTCCGTCATGGGCACCGATCCAACCACCTCGAAGGCGCGTACGGTACCTTTCGGGCAGTCTCCGGACGCGAAACCGCCGCCCCGGCCGGAGGTCCCGGCGGGGGCGGCGGTTCTCGGCGGGCTCCGCGCCGTCAGGCGGGCAGGTCCTGGGGGCCGAAGACGCGCAGGACGTCGGCCTCGCCCTCCCAGCCCTCCCACAGGTCGCGGTGCAGCCTGAGGAAGCGCGAGGCCCACTCGACCGCCTCCTCCTTCGACCTGACCTGGAAGAGCGCGTAGCTCACGAGCTCCTTGGCCTCGGCGAACGGCCCGTCGGTGACGCTCAGCTTCCCGCCGCTCACCTCGACCCTGGCGCCCTGCGCGCTGGGCGCCAGGCCCGCGGTGTCGAGCAGCGCGCCCGCCCTGCCGGCCTCCTCGCCCAGCTTGGCGATGGCCTCCATGAGCTCGGCGGGCGGCGGGGTGTTCGGCACGTCGATGGCCCTGAGAATCAGCATGTAACGCATGGTCTCTCCTTCGATGGGTTATTTCGTTACGGTTGTCGGGTCAGTGGTGGGACGGGACGCGCCGGTAGAGGTGCGGCGACACGGCCGAGAACCAGGCCCAGATGATCACAACACCGGCGGTGAACGCCAGGTCGGCCCAGACCGCGCCCGCCCCGGTGGAGACGGCGGCGAAGGCCGCGAGGAACAGCGCGCCGCTCAGGCGGGAGCAGAGCGCCCATCCCGTAAGGCGCTCGGCGGCGGCGACTCGCCCAGGGGCTGTCATCTGCTGCGTCATGGCCTTCTCCTCGTGCTCGTGCTCGTCGTGCCTGGGGCGCTCGGGGTGCTCCTCGCGGCCCTTCACGTACGCTTCGAACGGCCCGGCGCCGATTCGACAGACGCCCGCATCTTTTTCCAAGATTTTTTCCGGCGCCGCGCTCGCCGGGCCGGCCGAGGCGGCGGTGGGGCTCTCGGGGGCGCTGCCGGGCAGTGCCTCGGCGATCGTCGTCGCCACGGCGGCCGTGCAGGCCTCGCGGGCGGCACGCGGCCAGCCGGCCTCGTCGTGACCCGCATCGGATATGCTCGCCTCTCCCTGGGAAGGTACGACGGCGGCCTGCCCCTCACGGAAAAGGCGCGGTCAGGGGAGCTGGGCGCATGCGGCGCCGAGCAGCGGGCAGTTCCCGCCTGGGCCGGTTCCTGGCAGGAGATGAGCATGGGCGAGGAGTCAGAACTACGGTGCCCGATCACCTGGGATCTGGGCCTGCTGCGTGAGCGCGTCAGCGCCTTCGCGGCGGACGCCGGGTTCTCCGGGCCCCGGTTACAGGACCTGGTGCTCGCGGTCAACGAGGCCGCCGACAACGTCCTGGAGCACGGCGGCGGCGCGGGCGCCGTCGTCCTCGGAGCCGACGGCCAGGGCATCCGGGTGGACGTCCTCGACCGGGCCGGCACGCTGACCTCCGCGCACCTGTACCGGCACGCCAGCGCGCCCCCGCCCGCGGCCCGCGGCTACGGTCTGTGGATCATCAGGCAGCTGTGCGACGAGGTCGCCGTCGACCACCCCGACGGCGTCTCCAGGCTGCGCATGTACTTCCAGGCCAAGCCCGGCTCCCAGGTGCGTGACACGGCCGACGACCAGGCGGACGCCGGGAGCTGACCCCGTCGCGCGCGGTCAGGGCGGCCGGGGCCAGGAGGAGGCGTGCGCCAGCCCCGAGTACGGCGGGAACTGGTCCACCACCTGCGCGACCACGATCAGCCTGGCCAGCGCCCCCTGCACCCCGATCAGGCGCAGCGCGCCGCCCATGCCCTCCGCCCTGCGCTGGCTGGCCATGAGGGCGCGCAGCCCGCTGAGGTCGCAGAACCCCAGCCGGGCGGCGTCGACGACGATCCTGCTGCGGCCCGAGCCGAGCAGGTCGCCGTCCACCGTCCTGGCCCATGGCTCCCGCGTGTCGCCCGCCAGGTCGCCGGCCAGGCGGACGAGGCAGAAGCCGTGGAACGGGTGGATCGCGATCGAAAGGAGAGTCATCCGGGGGTGTGCGCTCCGTCCGGGGTAGGGGGCCGTCCCCTTCCTCTACCGCGAGCGGCCCCGGCTAAGCGGGGCCCGGCCCGGGGAGCCGGGCGGCCACGCCGTCCAGGACGAAGGAGAGGCCCAGGACGAACTGGGCGTCGAAGTCGCCGTCGGTCACCACGGGCCGGCCGGCGAGCGTGGGGTAGCGCTCCGGCCGGTCCTCCAGGTGCCGCCGGACCTCGTCCCGCAGCTCGGCGTCCGCGTCGCGGGTGCGCAGGCGCGACCACCAGGTGTGCTCGGCCGCCACGTACCCGTTGACGTAGAAGGACAGCGCGCCGACGGCGGCGGTGAGGTCCGCCCCGCTCAGGCCGGCGCGGGCGAGCACGCTGTAGACGCGTTCGGAGCGGGCCAGCGCGTTCGGGCCCAGCAGGGGGCGGGTGGCGGCCAGCGCCGGCATCCAGGGGTGGCGCAGCATGACGCGGCGGCCCCGGGAGAGCTGCAGGACCAGGTCCTCGCGCCAGCCCTCCCGCGGGTCGCCCCCGGCGTCGTCGCCGTCCAGCTCGATCTCCCCGATGGCGGCGTCGAGCGCCAGGTCGAGGACGTCCTCCTTGCCGGTGACGTACTCGTAGAGCGACATCGTGCCCGCGCGCAGGCGGGCGGCGAGCGCCCGCATGGAGAAGCCCTCGACGCCCTCGGCGTCCAGCAGTTCGACGGCCGCCGCCACGATGCGTTCCCTCGACAGGCGCGGCCTGCGGGCGGGCTCCTCCTCGCGCAGCCAGATGGGACGCCGCCGCTCCATGACCGGACCCCCTCACACCGGTTTCCGTGCACTGTACGGAAAACCGTACAGCTAGCTTCACCGCCATGGCAGACCATGACTGGCAGCGGGACCACGCCCTGCTGGCCTTGAGAATCAATCGCCTGGTCACCGGCTACTCCGGCGGCACCGCGGTGATCTACCGGGGGCCCGTGGAGTGGAGCCGGCAGGCGGAGTCCGAGCCGGAGCCCGACCCCGGCCGCCTGGCCGACGAAGCGGCACGGCTGCTGGAGTCCGCGCCGACCGCCTACCTGGCCGCGCACGTCCGCGCGATGCGGGCGGTCGCGCTGCGCCTCGCGGGCGTCAGGGCGCCGCTCCCCGAGTACGCCCGGCAGTGCCTCGCCTGCGAGGTCGGCTGGGTGCCCGAGGAGACGTTCGCGTCGGCCCACGACCGGCTGGACGCCGCGCTGCCCCCGGGGCCGGGCCCGCTCGCCGGGCGGCTGGCGTCATGGGCGCGCGCGCACACCCTGCCCGACGTGGAGCGGCTGCCGCCCCTGGTGGCGCTCGCCGTGGCGGAGACCAGGGCGCGCACGTCGGCGTTCGTCCCGCTGCCGCCGGACGAGGTCGTGCGGTGCCGGCTGGTGAGCGGCGTGCCGTTCCACGCGGCCGGCGCGTACGAGGGCGGCGTGACGTCCACCATCCACGTCAACCGGGACCTCCCCTTCAACCTCGCCGACCTGCTGTACGTCGTCGCCCACGAGGGCCACCCCGGCCACATCGCCGAGTCGCTGCTGAAGGAGGAGCACCTCGCCGTCGGGCAGGGGCGGACGGAGCAGCTCGTCAGGTTCATGCTGTCGCCGTCGTTCCTGGTCAGCGAGGGGATCGGGCTGCACGCCGAGGAGATCGCGTTCCCCGGCGGCGAGGCGGGGGAGTGGCTGGCCGGGCACGTCTTCCCCAAGACGGGGATCACGCCGCACGACGCCGACCTCGCCGCGATCCACCGCGCCAGGAACGCGCTGTGGGGCGTGTGGGGCAACGTCGCCCTGCTCGCCGACGAGGGCGCGCCGGACCGCGATCTGATCGCGTACCTGCGGCGATGGGGGCTCCACGACGACGCCGAGGCGGCCCGCGCGCTGCCGCTGCTGCGCCCGTCGGCCATGGCGCCGTACATCTTCGGCTACTACCACGGCTGGCGGCTGCTGGACGGCTGGCTCGTCGCCCCGGACCGGGCGGCGCGGGTCCGCCGCCTCCTGACCGAGCAGCTCCTCCCCGGCGACCTGGCCACGACGGGGTGAGCGCCAGGCCCGGGTCCAGGCCGCCCGGACCCGGGCCTGGGCCTGGGGCGGTCAGGGGCGGTCAGGGGCGCAGGCCGGTCCGCGCCTCCCCGGGCCGGCAGCCCGGCGACGTCCGGCTCGACCGCGGCCACGGCCCAGGCTGGTCGGTCAGGCGGCCAGCGCGGCGGCGATGGCGTGCTGCGCCGTGTCGTGCACGGGCAGGTAGGAGGCGACGCCGGTGATCTGGAACAGCCGGGCGGGCGCGCCCCTCGCCGCCGCCAGGTGCAGCTCCCCGCCGTGCGACCGGCAGTACCGGGCGCAGTCCAGCAGGACGTGCAGGCCCGAGCTGTCGATGAACGACACCTCGGCCAGGTCGAACACGATCTGCTCGCCGGGCCGCCTGACCTGCTCGACGAACGTGCCGAGCTCGGGGCTGTTGGTGGAGTCGATCTCGCCGCCCACACAGATCACGATCACGCCGGGAAGCCGCCGGTGAGTCAGCGCCAGCGGCCCCGGGGCGGGGGCTGGCGGCGGGGAAGCGCCCATAGGGGAACCATAGACACCGGTGCGCCTCCCGGATACCCCTCGCCCCGGCCCGCTTCCCTCCCCGCCCGCCGCGGCCGGACGAGCGGGCGGGGCTCGGCGGGGGTCAGAGCCAGCCCATGCGCTGGGCCGTGCGGATCGCCTCCAGGCGGTTCTGGGCGTTGAGCTTGGTCATGGCGCTCGACAGGTAGTTGCGCACCGTGCCCTCCGTCAGGTGGAGCTCGGCGGCGATGCGCGCGACCGCCGCCCCGTCGGCGGCCAGGCGCAGCGCGTCGCGCTCCCGCTCGGTCAGCGGGCTGTCGCCGGCCGCCATGGCCGCCGCCGCGAGCTCCGCGTCGAGGTACCGGCCGCCGGCCTGCACCTTCCTGATCGCCATGGCCAGCTCCTCGGCGGAGGCGTCCTTGCCGAGGAAGCCGCTCACCCCGGCGGCCATGGCGCGGCGCAGGTAACCGGGACGGCCGAGGCTGGTCAGGATGACGATCTTGCATTGGGAGCTGATGCGCTCGGCCGCGGTCAGGCCGTCCATGCCGGGCATCTCGATGTCGAGCACCGCGACGTCGGGACGGTGCTCGGCCACCGCCGCCAGCACCTCGTCGCCCCTGCCCACCTGAGCGACGACCTCGATGCCTTCCTCCAGGTCGAGCAGGGCGGCGATCGCCCCGCGCACCAGGTGCTCGTCGTCGGCCAGCAGCACCCGGGTGAGCGCGGCGCTCACGCCGGCACCGCCGCCCTCAGCAGGTACCTGCCGCCGGGCGCGGGACCCGACTCCAGCGTGCCGCCCGCGCCGCGCAGCCGCTGCTCCAACCCGGCGAGCCCGTTCGGCGCGGGCGCGCCCACGGGTGCGCTCACCCCGTCGTTGCACATCTCCAGCACCCCATCCTCGATCGTTATCGTGCACTGCTCGGCCTTGCTGTGCTTGAGCACGTTCGTCGCGCCCTCGCGCACCGCGGCGGCGAGGAGCGTGCGGGACTCCGGCGTGAGCGAGGAGGTCTCCGCACGCACGGAGCAGCGCACGTCGGCCGCCTCCAGCACCGCCCGCACGCTGGCGAGGACCTCGTCCAGGTTCAGAGCCCGGTAGTTCTGGACGGTCGCGCGCACCTCGCGCAGCGACCGCCTGGCCTGGTCGCGCACCTCGAACATGACCCGCGCGGCCTCCTGCGGGTCGGAGGGCAGGACGCGCTCGGCGGCGGCCGCGCCGTCGGAGATGCCGGCGAGGCTCTGCCCCAGCAGGTCGTTGAGGTCGCGGGCGAAACGCAGCCGCTCCTCCGAGACCGCCAGCCTGGAGCGCGCCTCCTGCCCCTCGTGCGCCTCCCTCGCGACCCGCCACAACCACAGGTTGGCGATCTTGCCCAGCACGCACAGCGCGGTGAGCAGGCCCAGCACGAGGAGCAGCGGCAGCACCTGCGCGGTCTGGAGGGACGCGGCGTAGGCCGTCACGGCGGCCAGCGCGCCGGCGGACAGCAGCAGCGCGGTACGCCTGCGGACGAACGGCGTGAGCGAGCCCAGCCACACCGGGATCGTCCACACGACGAACAGCACGGCCAGCCCCAGCGTGATGACCCCGGTCACCGTGAGGATCGCCGTGGGCCTCGGCCCGCCTCTGACGGCGATCCTGAACGGGCGCGTCGACAGCGCCATGAACACCGCCAGCGCCACCGCCGCCCCTCCGGCCAGGACCGCCGGGTACCCGGCCTGCCGGCGCAGGTAGAGGTCGAGGAAGCCGAAACCGGCCAGCAGGATGATGATGTCGCTGGAGTAGACGATCAACCAGCGGACCTTGTCCAGCCGGGTGGCCTTGCGCCCGGTCCTCCTCACGCCGGCCTTCACGCCGGCCTTCACGCGGGCCTTCATCTGCGCACCGCCGCCCGCAGCAGGAACTCGCCGCCGGGTTCCTGCGCGGCGGAGAAGGAGCCGCCGGCGGTGGTCATCCGCTCGGCCAGCCCGCGCAGTCCGCTGCCCGGCCTCGCCGGCTCCACGGACGCCGGGGCGTCGGGCCGCGCGGGTCCCAGGGCTTCGCTGTGCTCGGTGGGCCGGGCGGTTTCCATGGCCTGTGCGCGTCCGGCGGGCTCCGTCGCGGGCTCGGTGCGGTCGGCGGGCTCCGTCACGCCGTCGTTGCGGATCTCCAGCACCCCGCCGCTGATCGTGATCGTGCAGCGGCGCGCCCTGCTGTGCTTGAGCACGTTCGTCGCCCCCTCGCGTACGGCCCAGGCGAGCAGCGTGCGCGCGGCGGGCGGCAGGTCGTCGACCCTGGCGTCGATCTCGCACCGGGCTCCGGCGGCCTCCAGGGCGGCGCGCACCCTGGCGAGCTCCTCGTCCAGGTCGAGCGTGCGGTAGCCGTCGACGGCCAGGCTCACCTCGGTGAGCGACTCCCCGGCCAGGCGGCGCACCTCGGCCATCTCAGCCGCCGCACGGCCGCCGTCCTTCGCCGACAGCTTCGCGGCCAGCTCGCTCTTCAGCGAGATGACCGCCAGGCTGTGGCCGAGCAGGTCGTGCAGGTCACGGGCGAAGCGCAGCCGCTCCTCCGCCACGGCGAGCCGCGCCTTGGCCTCCTGGCTGTCGTGCGCCTCCCTGATCGTCCACCACAGCCAGCGCCACAGCCGCATGAAGACGACCATCAGGGCGGCGCTGAACGCCTGCGACAGCAGCACGCCCGGCCACGGCTTGCCGGTGACCAGGTGGACGTACGCGCTGGACAGCACGACCACGGCGGCGGCCAGCCCGGCGGTGGCCGCCGGGGAGAGGTAGAGGGCGGCCAGCGACACCCACAGCACCGCGATCGTCTCCCACCCCGGGGTGGAGGTGATCGGGTCGGCCGGTAACAGCGCCAGGGTCCCCGCCGCGAACAGCCCGGACACGGCGAGCCTCACGCTGGGGCGGGGCCGCGTGTCGTACGCCTCCCTGTGCACGAACGGGAACATGGCGGAGAACGCCACCAGGAACACGGCCGCCGCCACGGCCTTCGGCACCGGCATCCGGCCGGACGCGGCGTGGGCGACGATGAGGGTCAGGTACATGACGGAGACGAGGGCGACCGAGACGTCCATCCAGTACAGCAACACCTTCCGTGCCGTCTCCGGACGGGTCCCCACTGGTCTTCCCCCTGACGAACGCCGCGTCTTACCCCGGAATCCTATTAGCCGGGTCAGCCTCGCGGGTCAGCGTCGCGCGAGGGCGCGGACGACTCCGGGGGCGGGCGCGGCGCCGCGTACCGACAGCCAGGCGAGGCCGTGGCGTACGGCGTAGGCGGCCAGCTTGCGGGCCTCGGCCTCGTTCAGGTCGCCGCCGTCGCGCAGCACGACCGTGAGCGCGACGCCCGGCCAGGACTCTCCGCGCGCGCCGTCGTTCTCGTCCGGGCCCGCGTCGCCCTGGCGGTCGAGCCGGCCGGCGGCGGCGCGCACGGCCTCCGCGAGGCGGCGCAGCCGTCCGGGCGGGGCGCTCCGGGGTTCCAGCTCGGCCAGCAGGTCCACCGTGGCCACCTCCGCGCCCTCGCGGCGGGTGAGGCGCAGCATCGCGAGATCGGCGGCGGCCAACCCGGCCCTGACCGGCCCGCCCGTGCCGGCTCGCCCGCCGCCCGGCCCGCCTGCGCCTGGCCCGCCTGCGTCCGTCGCCCCTGTGCCTGGCCCGCCTGCGTCCGTCGCGCCTGTGCCCGGCGCGCTCGTGGACAGGCGCAGGCTGAACGTCACCCCGAGAGGTCCCTCCCGCTGCAGCGCCGCGAGGGCCCGCGCGCGGCGCGCCACCGCGCCCGGGTCGGACGCGTCGCGCACGTCGAACCCCACGTACGACGCCCCATAAGCGCGCACCGCCGACCGGTAGGCGGCGGCGAGCGCCCCGGGCCGGGTGCAGGCGGACGCCAGTTCGCGCCCGCCAGGCCCGCCGAACACCGGCCCCGCGTCGCCGCCGCGCGCCCGGAGCCGGGCGAGCGCGCCGGCCAGGTTCGCGGGCCGGGGCCCCGCCCACCGGGCGACGCACCCGTCGCCGCCGGCGACGAGATGGCCGAACGCGTACCAGCGCACCTCGGCGGGCAGGTCGAAGCCCTGGCCCACGGCCGTGTCGGCGAACCCGAGGAACGCCGAGGGCCGGTTCCCCGCCGCCACCTGCTCCACCGCGCGCTCCGCGGCCCCCGCGCCGGGACCCGGCCCCGCCGCGGGGACGGGCTCGGGCGTCGTGCCGGCGGGGAGCACACGCATGGCCAGACCGGTGGCGCAGACGAGCGCGAGCGCGCCCAGCGCCGCGAGGGGCCGTGGGAGCGTCCCCGGCTCCCTCCCGTGCCGCGATGCCGACATATGCCACTCCGTGCCGTGCCAGCTACAGATGGTGAACGGTAGCAAGCTCTTCCGGCACGCACCGGGCTTTTCCTGATGCCGTCCTGTCTGTGCGGATAATGGCGTCATGAAGCTGCGGATCTTCACCGAACCCCAGCAGGGCGCCACCTACGACGACCTGCTCGCCGTCGCCCGGGCCGCGGAGCGCCTCGGGTTCGACGCGTTCTTCCGGTCCGACCACTACCAGCGCATCGGCCCCGGCGACCCCGGCCCCGGCTCGACCGACGCCTGGATCACGCTCGCCGGCCTGGCCAGGGAGACCTCGACGATCAGGCTGGGCACCCTGGTGAGCCCCGCGACGTTCCGCCTGCCCGGCCCGCTGGCGATCAGCGTCGCCCAGGTGGACCAGATGAGCGGCGGCCGCGTGGAACTGGGCTTCGGCACGGGCTGGTTCGACACCGAGCACGCCGCCTACGGCATCCCGTTCCCGCCCGTCGGGGAGCGGTTCCACCGGTTCGAGGAGCAGCTCGAGATCGTCACCGGCCTGTGGACCGCGGAGAAGACCTACAACTTCGAGGGCAGCTACTACCGGCTCGTCGACTCGCCCGCGCTGCCCAAGCCGGCGCAGCGGCCCCGCCCGCCGCTGATCATCGGCGGCATCGGCGCCAGGCGCACGCCCCGCCTGGTCGCGGCGTACGCGGACGAGTACAACGTGCCGTTCAGGACCGTCGAGGAGACGGGCGCCGCCTACGACCGGGTGCGGGCGGCGACCGAGGAGGCAGGGCGCTCCGTGGTCCTGTCGGCGGCGCAGACGACGGTGGTGGGCCGCGACGAGGCCGAGGTGCGGCGGCGGGCCGAGGCCATCGGCGAGGACCCGGCCAGGCTGCGCGAGGGCGGCCTGTGCGGCACCCCGGCCGAGGTGGTGGAGAAGATCGGAGCGTTCGGCGAGCTGGGGGCCGAGCGGATCTACCTCCAGATCCTCGACCTGGCCGACACCGAGCACCTGGAGCTGATCGCCGCCGAGGTGCTGCCGCACGTCTGACCGGCCGCCGGGCCATTCCGCAGAGGTTGATCGGCCGCCTAGGTAATTCCTTGGCGGCGTTCGTCCGGTCTCGGGCAGACTTGTGACGTGCTGCTGACGATCACCACGACCTCCAGGCCGGCGACCGACCTCGGGTTCCTCCTGCACAAGCACCCCGAGCGCGTGCAGGAGTTCGGCGGGTCGTACGGCACGGCCACGGTGTTCTACCCGGAGGCCGGTGAGGACCGCTGCACGGCGGCGCTCCTGCTGGAGGTCGACCCGGTCGCGCTGGTCAGGTCGCGCGGCAGGAACTCGCCCGACTTCAGCCTCTCGCAGTACGTCAACGACCGTCCCTACGCGGCGTCGTCGCTGCTCGCGGTGGCGCTCGCGGACGTGTTCCGCACGGCCCGCGCCGGCCGGTGCGCGGCCAGGCCGGAGCTGCCGGGCACGCCGCTGCCGCTGGAGATCCGCCTGCCCGCGCTGCCCTGCAGGGGCGGCCCCGAGCTGGCCGAGCGGCTGTTCGCGCCGCTCGGCTGGCAGGTGTCGGCGGAGTCCGTGCCGCTCGACGAGGGCTTTCCCGCCTGGGGCGAGTCGCGTTACGTCCGGCTCGTGCTCACCGGCACGCTCCGCCTGTCCGACGCCCTCAACCACCTGTACGTGCTGCTGCCCGTGCTGGACGACGGCAAGCACTACTGGATCGCGCCCGACGAGGTGGACAAGCTGGTCAGAGCGGGGGAGGGCTGGCTGGGCGGCCACCCCGAGCGCGGCCTGATCACCCGCAGGTACCTGGGGCGGCGCTGGTCGCTGGCCCGTACGGCGCTGGCCAGGCTGGCCGAGCTGGGCGACGAGACCGAGGAGGAACTGGAGCCGCCGGTCGCGGAGGAGGCGTCCCCGGAGGAGACGGCCGCCGACGAGGCAGCCGCCGCCGGGACCGCGGCCGAGGGCGCGGCCGGGGCACCCGCCGAGGGCGAGCCCGGCCAGGAGAGGAAGCCGCGGTCGCTCAGCGTGCTGCGGCGCGAGGCCGTGCTCGGCGTGCTGGAGGAGCTCGGCGCCGTCTCCGTCGCCGACCTCGGCTGCGGGCAGGGCGAGCTCCTCGCCGCGCTGCTGGCGAGGCCCCGTTTCGCCCGCGTGGCCGGGATGGACGTGTCGTCCATGGCGCTCACCATCGCCGCGCGCAGGCTGCGCCTCGACCGGATGCCCGACGCCGTCAGGGCCAGGCTCACCCTGTTCCAGGGATCGCTCACCTACACCGACAAGCGCCTGCGCGGCTACGACGCGGCGGTGCTGATGGAGGTGGTCGAGCACGTCGACCCGCCGCGCCTGGCCGCGCTCGAGCACGTCGTGTTCGGCCACGCCCGGCCCGCGCACGTCGTCGTGACCACCCCGAACGTCGAGTACAACGTCCGCTACCCGTTCCTCACCGGGCTGCGCCACCCCGACCACCGCTTCGAGTGGACCCGCGCCGAGTTCGCCGCCTGGGCCGCCCGCGTGGCCGCCGAGCACGGCTACGAGGTCGCGTTCCGCCCCGTGGGCGACGATGACCCCGAGGTCGGCCCGCCCACCCAGATGGGAGTGTTCACCCGTGATCAGCGTTCCTGAGCTCTCCCTCGTCGTGCTCGTCGGCGTGTCGGGCAGCGGCAAGTCCACGTTCGCCGCCAGGCACTTCAAGCCGACGCAGGTCGTCTCGTCCGACTTCTGCAGGGGCCTCGTCTCCGACGACGAGAACGACCAGGCGGCCACGCCCGCCGCGTTCGACCTGCTGCACCACATCGTGGGCGTGCGCCTGTCCAGGGGCCTGCTCACCGTGGTCGACGCCACGAACGTGCAGTACCAGGCCAGGAAGAGCCTGGTCGAGCTGGCGAGGAGCCACGACGTCCTGGTCGACGCCGTCGTGCTCGACGTTCCCGAGGAGGTGGCGATCGCCCGCAACGCCGACCGCCCCGACCGCGACTTCGGCCCTGGCGTCGTCATCAGGCAGCGCAAGGACCTGCGCCGCTCCCTGGGCCGCATCGCCAAGGAGGGGTTCAGGCGGGTGCACGTCCTGCGCGGCGTCGAGGAGATCGAGGCCGCCGGGGTCGCGTACGAGAAGGCGTGGACCGACAGGCGGGAGCTGACGGGCCCGTTCGACATCATCGGCGACGTGCACGGCTGCCGGTCGGAGCTGGAGGCGCTGCTGCGCAAGCTGGGCTGGCGCGGCCTGAGCCACCCCGAGGGCCGCACCGCCGTGTTCGTGGGCGACCTGGTGGACCGCGGGCCCGACACCCCGGGCGTGCTCCGGCTGGTCATGGACATGGTGGAGGCGGGCACTGCGTTGTGCGTGGCCGGCAACCACGAGGTGAAGCTGTCCCGCGCCCTCGACGGGCGCAAGGTCAGGGTCGCGCACGGTCTGCAGGAGTCGCTCGACCAGCTCGCGGCCGAGCCGCCGGAGTTCGTGGCGCGGGCCAGGGCCTTCATGGACGGCCTGATCAGCCACTACCAGCTCGACGGCGGCAGGCTGGTCGTCGCGCACGCCGGGCTGAAGGAGCCGTACCACGGGCGGGCCTCCGGCCGGGTGCGCTCGTTCGCCCTGTACGGCGACACCACGGGCGAGACCGACGAGTACGGCCTGCCGGTGCGCCTGCCGTGGGCCGAGGAGTACCGCGGCCGGGCGACGGTCGTCTACGGCCACACGCCCACGGACACCCCCGTCTGGGTCAACAACACGATCTGCCTCGACACCGGCTGCGTGTTCGGCGGCCACCTGACGGCGCTGCGCTACCCCGAGCGGGAGATCGTCCAGGTGCGAGCGGAGAAGACCTGGTACGAGCCGGTCAAGCCGCTCGGCGGGCCGGCCCGCGACGCGGCGGCGCGCGGCGCGACCGTGCTCGACATCGGCGACGTCGCCGGGACCCGGCACGTCGAGACCAGGTACGGCGGCCGTTTCAAGATCGCCGAGGAGAACGCCGCCGCCGCGCTGGAGGTGATGAGCCGGTTCGCGGTCGATCCGCGCTGGCTGGTCTACCTGCCGCCGACCATGGCGCCGCCGCGGACGTCCACCCTGGACGGCTACCTGGAGCACCCGCACGAGGCGTTCGAGGAGTTCGCCGCGGCCGGGGTGCGCGAGGTCGTGTGCGAGGAGAAGCACATGGGCTCGCGCGCCGTCGCCGTGCTCGCCAGGACGCCCGAGGCCGCCGCGGCCCGCTTCGGCGTGACCGACGGCGCCGCAGGAGCCGTCTACACCCGCACCGGGCGGCCGTTCTTCGCCGACACGGCGCCGCTGGTGGAGCGGCTGCGCGCCGCGTGCGAACCGCTGTGGGAGGCGCTCGGCTCCGACTGGGTGGTGCTCGACTGCGAGCTGCTGCCCTGGTCGGCCAAGGCGGAGGGGCTGATCAGGAGCCAGTACGCCTCCGTCGGCGCGGCGGCCCGCGCGGCGCTGCCCGAAGCCGTCGCGGCCCTGGAGGCGGCGGCGGGACGCGGCCTGGACGTGGCCGCCCTCCTGGACAGGACGCGCCGGCGCGAGGCGAACGCGCGGCTGTTCCGCGACGCCTACGCCCGCTACTGCTGGCCCGTCGGCGGCCTCGACGGCCTCGACGGCGTCCGGGTCGCGCCGTTCCAGATCCTGGCCTGCGAGGGCCGGGCCACGGCGCTGGAGCCGCACGCCTGGCACCTGTCCACGCTGGCGCTGCTCGACTCGCCCCTGATCACCCGGACCCGGCACCTGTTCGTCGACCTCGAGTCGCCGGACTCCCGCGACGGGGCGGTCGCCTGGTGGGAGGCGCTGACCGCCTCCGGAGGCGAGGGCATGGTCGTCAAGCCGGCGGCGTACACGCCGGGCCGGGTGCAGCCGGGGGTGAAGGTACGCGGCAGGGAGTACCTGCGCATCATCTACGGCCCCGACTACACCGAGTCTCTGGACGTGCTGCGCAGGCGCTTCCTGGGCAAGAAGCGCTCGCTCGCGCTGCGCGAGTACGCGCTCGGGCTGGAGGCGCTGGCGCGGCTGGCCGGCGGCGAGCCGGGCTGGCGGGTGCACGAGCCGGTGTTCGCCGTGCTCGCCCTGGAGTCCGAGCCGGTAGATCCGCGGCTGTGACCGGTTCCCCGCCCGGCCCGGGGACGCGGTAGGCGGCGCGCCGGGCCACGGATAGGTCCCTCCTCCCGGGGAAGGGACCGACATGGCTAGTCACGCAGCACGCCACGAGCACCTGGGCCACGTCGTCTTCATCACCGCCGCGGCCGCCATCGGCGGGTTCCTGTTCGGGTACGACAGCTCCGTCATCAACGGCGCCGTCGTGGGCATCCAGCGCTACTTCCAGGTGGGGGCGGTGGAGACCGGGTTCGTGGTGGCCATCGCGCTGCTCGGCTCGGCCGTGGGCGCGTGGGTGGGAGGCGGGCTTGCCGACCGGTGGGGGCGTACGCGGTCGATGCAGTTCGCGGCGCTGCTGTTCGCGGTGAGCTCGATCGGGCAGATGCTGCCGTTCGCGATCTGGGACCTGGCGGCCTGGCGCGTGATCGCGGGCTTCGCCATCGGCATGGCGTCGGTGCTGGGCCCCGCGTACATCGCGGAGGTGGCCCCGGCGGCCTACCGGGGCAGGCTCGGGTCGTTCCAGCAGCTCGCCATCGTGCTCGGCATCGCGGTGTCGCAGCTCGTCAACTTCGTGGTGGCGAGCTTCGCGGGCGGCAGCGTGAACAGCCCGCTGGGCGCGCTGCAGGCGTGGCAGTGGATGCTGGGCGCGTGCGCCGTGCCGGCGCTGCTCTACCTGCTGTTCGCGCTGAACATCCCCGAGTCGCCCCGCTACCTCGTCATGCGCGGCCGCACCGAGCGGGCCCGCGAGGTGCTGGCCGAGGTCGAGGGCGGCGAGGTCGACCTCGACGACCGCATCGCGGAGATCCAGCACGTGCTCAGGACGGAGCGGGTGCCGGGGCTGGGAGAGCTGCGCGGGCCCGCGCTGGGGCTGCTGCCGATCGTCTGGGTCGGGATCATCCTGTCGGTGTTCCAGCAGTTCGTCGGCATCAACGTGATCTTCTACTACTCGACCGTGCTGTGGCAGTCGGTCGGCATCACGCAGAGCAACTCGCTGCTCATCAGCTTCTCCAGCTCGGTGATCAACATCATCGGCACGTTCGTCGCCATCGCCCTGGTGGACCGGATCGGGCGCAGGCCCCTGCTGCTCATCGGCTCCGCCGGCATGGCCGTGTCGCTCGGCACGGCGGCGTGGGCGTTCAGCGCGTCAAGGAAGGTGGGCGGCGTGGTCACCCTGCCGCCGCCGGAGGGGCCGATCGCGCTGGTCGCGGCCAACCTGTTCGTGCTGTTCTTCGCCCTGTCGTGGGGCGTGGTCGTCTGGGTCCTGCTGGGCGAGATGTTCCCCAACCGGATCCGCGCCGCCGCGCTGGGCGTCGCCGCCGCCGCCCAGTGGATCGCCAACTGGGCGATCACCGTGTCGTTCCCCGCGCTCGCCGAGTGGAACCTGACGCTCACCTACGCCGGGTACGCCTGCTTCGCCCTGCTGTCGTTCCTCTTCGTCACGCGCAGGGTGAAGGAGACCAAGGGCCGCAGACTGGAAGAGATGGGCTAGTCTCCGGCACGTGCTCGACGACGTGCTCGGACCCTCGCTCGACGTCCTGTTCTGCGGCATCAACCCCGGGATGACGTCCGCGGCCACCGGCCACCACTTCGCCAGGCCGGGCAACCGCTTCTGGCCCGCGCTCCACCTGTCCGGCTTCACGCCGCGCCGGCTCGCGCCGTCCGAGCAGCACCTGCTCCCCTCGTACGGGCTGGGCATCACCAACATCGTGGCCCGCCCGAGCGCCAAGGCGTCCGAGCTGACCAGGGACGAACTGGTCGCGGGTGGTGAGCGGCTGGCCGTCCTGGCCGCCGAGGCGCGGCCGAGGATCCTCGCCGTGCTCGGGGTCTCGGCCTACCGCGTGGCCTTCGCCCGGCCGAAGGCCACGGTGGGCCCCCAGGAGCACGACCTGGCCGGAACCCCCGTCTGGGTCCTGCCGAATCCCAGCGGCCTGAACGCCCGCTGGAGCCTCGACGCCATCGCCTCCGAACTCGCCCGCCTCCGCTCCCACCTGGGGTGACACCGGTCACGACGGGTCATGACACGGAAACGAGCGGGTAGCCTGTCGGGTACGCAGCCGCCTCTGGACCGTTCCAGGAGCTCCCCTTTTACTGGAAGGAGACGGGTGTTCACCACCGCCCTCGCCGCCCTCGTGTCCGCCGGTCTGACCCTGGCAGGCACCGCCCCCGTGGCCGCCGCCTCCACCTCCGCCGCCCCCGCCGAGGCGCGCGCCGTCGTGCAGGCCGCCACCGGGGGACGCCCCGCCATCATCGGCGGGCGCTCGGCCTCCGAGACCTACTCGTTCATGGCGTCGTTCCAGCTCAAGTCGATGCCCCAGCACCACTGCGGCGGCGCGCTCGTCGCCCCCGACTGGGTGGTCACGGCCGCCCACTGCGAAGGGCTGATGAAGCCCGGCAAGACGCAGGTGCGCATCGGCTCCCCCGACCGCAGCCGGGGCGGGGAGCTCACCAGCGTCAAGCAGGTCATCACCCATCCCCGCTGGACCGAGTCCGGCCAGGAGTCGGGCGACCTCGCGCTCGTGCAGCTCGACCGGCCGGTGCAGGCCCAGCCCATCGCCGTCGGCGCGCAGCCGGTGCGGGTGGGCGACCAGACCCGCGTCCTCGGGTGGGGCATGACCTGCGACGACCGTGACGACCCCGCCTGCGCGGGCCCCGACCTGCTGCAGGAGCTCGACACCGTGCGCGTCGCCGACAACCGGTGCTCCTACCTCGCCGACGGCAGCGAGCTGTGCACCGCCGACCGCGAAGGACGCGCGGCCAGCGCCTGCAACGGCGACTCGGGCGGCCCGCAGATCCGCAAGGTCGCGGGCCGGTGGGAGCTCGTCGGCGCCACCTCCCGCGACGGCGACGACGTCGGCGAGTCCACCGACGGACGCGCCGGGTGCGCCACCGGGCCCGACGGCGGGCCGGGCGTCGGCATCTGGACCGACGTCACCCACTACCGGTCCTGGATCCTCACGACGATCGCCGCGCAGGCGCACGCCGCCTCCTGAGACCGCGTCCGCTCGCCGCGGCGCATGCCGCTTCCTGAAGCCGCGCCCGCCTGCTGCGGCGCGGGTCTCATGTGCGCCGCCTGCACGGCATGGCGTGCGGCGCCCCTCCTGAGGGCGCCGCACGCGCGGCCCGTGCTCGCGCGGCCGGTGGCCGTGCGGCAGGTGGGCGGTGGTCAGTTGGCGGCGAAGTCCTGGGTCCAGTAGATCTGGCCCTTGGCGTCCTTGGCCGCGCCGACCCCGATCAGCGTGTACGAGCAGTTCATGATGTTGGCCCGGTGGCCCGTACTGGTCATCCAGCCCTTGACCACGGCGGCCGGGGTGGGCTGGCCCATCGCGATGTTCTCGGCCCAGGCGGAGCCGCCGGTGAACCCGGCCGCCCTGATGCGGTCCATGACGTCGCGGCCGTCCTGCGAGGTGTGGTCGAAGTAGCCGCGCGCCGCCATGTCGGCCGAGTGGCCGTACGCCGCCTCGCGCAGCCGCGGGTCGTGCTTGAGGGGTTTGCAGCCGCCCTTGGCGCGCTCCTCGTTGGTGAGCCTGACGACCTCGTTCTCCTCGGTCGTGCCGGGGGCGCAGGTCAGCTTGACCGGGCGCGACGTCTTGGTGTGGCCGCTGTAGTCGGTGGCGAAGGCGTAGTACGTGCCGGGGGCGCACGCCAGGCGGACCGCCACGCTGCCGGTGCGGGTGGCGCCGCTCTTGACGACCTTGTCGGGCCCTGGCTGGGCGTGCTTGAGGCGTACGCGGAGCAGCGCGGGCCCGTCGCACCCCTTCCGCGTGGCGGACGCCTCGATCCGGCCTCCCGCGACGGCGCCGGGAACGGCCACGGACACCTGGCAGGTCTGCGCCTCCGTGTCGGCGGCGGCGGGCGCGGCGGCGGGCAGCGCGGCGGGCAGGGAGAGAGCGGCGAGGCCCACGAGGCCGGTGACCACCCCTAGGGATGTACGCACAGGGGGATTCCTCCAGTTGGCTGGACGCTGGATCGCCAACGCATTCTGTCGGCTTCTGTCCCTTTTGTCACCAAATTTCGCATAAATCCCTGATATTCCTGTCAACCGATGGGGCTGGTGAAGCGTCCGCACAGCGCCTTCCGGGCCACCGTCACGGCCGGGCCGAGGTGGGGAGGGCGCCGCCCTTCCCGCCTGACCGGCTAGGGGCGAGGGGGCCGCAGGCGCGCGCGTCGGCGGCGCCCCCGGTCGGCGGGGCGCAGCCGGTGCGCGGTGAGCGCGCGCCCCTGCCGCCGCACCCGGGGGCCGTGGCGGCGCCACCAGGCGCGGGCCCACAGCGCCTGCGTCCCGCCGACCACGGCGAGCACCGCGAGTCCGTCGAGCACGCCGGGCGCTCCGCGCGCCCCCGCCACGCCGCGCACCGCGCCGCCCAGCACGGCCAGCAGGGCGGGCACGGTGGTGGCGCCCGCCACCGCCAGGCAGCCCGCCGTGCCCGCCACCAGCACCAGCGTGTACGCCCGCACGCTCACCCGCTCCCTCGGGGGCAGCCGGAGCGACGGGTCGGGCCCGCGCCGGACGACCAGGTGACGCAGGTAGGCGACGGCCTCGCCGTACAGGTCGCGGCAGCCGGTCAGGTCCTGCAGCACGAAGTAGACGTCCGTCCGCATGAACACGAGGAACTGGGCCGCCACCATGGTCAGGGCCGTCAGGACGACGAGCGAGAGCACCGCCTGGCGGCCGGTGACGGACGAGGCGAGCAGGCACAGCGCGGCGGCGGTCAGGTCCGTCGCCATGCCCGCGAGGTACACGGTCAGCCGCTCCCGGCGCTCCGCGAGCCAGATGCCGGACACGTCGGTCTGCGCGGCCAGGAACTGCAGCCGCGTCCCGAGCGTGATCCTCCCCGGCACGCCCGCCGCCCGCGCGGTCACCAGGTGCGCCAGCTCGTGCGCCAGGACGAGCGTCCAGCCCGCCGCCGCCTGGCCGAGCAGCACGAGCGTGCCGTGCGGGCTCCATAGCAGGTCGCGCCAGTGGGGCAGCAGGCCGGGGCGGGCCGCGACGAGCACCGCGGCGGAGAGGACGGCCAGGAGCGCCAGCGCGGGCAGTGCCGGGCTCGACGCCCATCGCGCGTGCCGGGGCCGCAGCCACGCGAAGGTGGGGCGCGGCGGGGGCCGCCGCTGCCCGGCCGGGGCGGCGCCGGCGACGGTGAGCAGGCCGGCGCGGGCCAGCCCCGCGACGAAGCCGGCCACGTCCAGGCGCACGGAGCACTCCTCCAGCAGCCGCGCGCGCGTCTCCTCCACCGACAGGCCGTCCCGGAGGAGCAGGACGGCCCGCATCCCCACCTCGGGGACGGCCACCACGGCGCCCGTGTCCATCCGGCCGACGAGCCAGCCGTCACGGTCGCGGCGCCAGCGCAGGTCGTGCAGCTCGACGCGGGTCATGGCGCCCGGCACGTCCCGCAGCCGGGCCTGGGCGGGTGGCGCGCGTAGACGGGGGCGCCGGGGGCCAGCAGGTTCAGCCCGTGGACGTAGCCGGGTTCGAGGGGCGGCGTCCCGGTCAGCAGCGTGAGCACGGCCTGGGCGGTGAGCAGCCCGGACAGCCCCGCGGACGCGGGGGTGGCGCCGGCGCCGCGCGGGCCCGAGGGGGCGGACCCGACCCGCTCCGCCTCGCCCGCCGCCAGGCACGCGTGGCAGGGACCGCCGGGGGCGAAGACGCCGACGGTGACCAGCGGCCCGTGGTACCCGCCGCCCACCCACGGCTTCCCGGTCCTGTCGGCCCAGGCCCTGATGCCGTCGGGACCGCCCGGCTCGTCGGCGCACAGCGCCAGCACGTCGTGGTCCGCCGCCAGGGCGGCCAGGTCGCCGGGGCCGGTGACGCGGCGACGCTCGCCGGTCAGCTCGACGCCGGAGTTGACCGGGCGGAGCCGGTCGAGCGCGGCCTCCGCCTTGGGGCGGCCGACGTCCCGCTCGTCGTAGAGGACCTGCCGGCTGAGGTTGGACAGCTCGACCACGTCGGCGTCCACGCAGTGCAGGCGGCCCACCCCGGCGGCGGTCAGCGCCCAGGCGGCGTGGCCGCCGGTGCCGCCGAGCCCGACGACCAGGACGGAGGAGCGCCTGAGCGCGAGCTGCGCGTGCCATCCGTGCTCCCGCGGCGTCCTGTCCACGTGCCTGTAGTAGGCCTGCGTGCGGGAGTAGCGGTCGAGCTCGGGCGCCGACAGCTCGGGCGGGGGAGGGGCGGCGGCGTCCTCCACGTGCCCGGAGGCGACGAGCGCGCGGACGACGGCTCGGGCGCGGGCGGCCGTGGCGCCGGGCACCGCCTCCAGGACGGCCGCGACGACGTCCTCGGCCGTCCTGGAGCCGTCCATGGCGGTCAGCGCCGCCCAGGCCAGGCCGTCGGGGTCGGTGATCTCGGCGGCGACCCCGTACACGTCGCCGCCGACGCGCACGGTCCGCGGGCCGGTCCTGAACGGCTCGTGCCCGGGTTTGACCCTGGGCAGGCGCACGGCCTTGCCGTCAGGCCTCGGACATGCAGAGCGTCGTGGTCTCGATCCGGTCGAGGAGACGGATCTCGATCTCCAGCTCGGGGGTCTCCTGCTCGTCCACCCTTACTCCCTTCGCTTGAAATGACCGTCCAGATCATGAAATGTGGTGATATCGGGGAGGTCAAGGGGTGACGGCCGCCGGAGGGTGCGATGACGCCTCGGGAGTTCGGGGAACGGTTCTTCGACTTCGCCGCGACGGCCTTCCGGGTCGAGGCGCGCGACGCGTACGCGGTGTCGGCGGAGGCGGAGGCCATGCGGCGCTTCCTCGCCGGGGAGCCGTACGGGCTGGAGTGGCTGGACGGCTGGCTGCGCGCGGTGGCGGGCGCCGCCGCGCAGGGCAGGGCCGTGCGGCGCGTGCGGGTGGTGTCGCGGCCGCTGGGCGACTACGCGCGGTTCGGGCTGGACGTGGCACGGCACGCCGTGCGGGCCGGCGAGGAGATCCGCTACCTGCCCAGGGAGCGGGCGGCCGCGCTCGGCGTGCCCGAGCGCGACTGCTGGCTGTTCGACGACGCCCGGCTCGCCCTGCTGGACTTCGACGGCGACGGCGTGCTGCGCGCCGTGGAGCCGGTCACGGACCCGGCGCTGGTGGCGAGCCAGCGCGCCGCGAACGAGCTGGCCTGGCGCGAGGCCGTCCCCGCTGAGGCGTTCGCCCGCGCCGTCCTCCCGCCTGCCCCGTCCGCCCCCGTCGAGGCGGGGCGGGCGCGGGCCGGGCGGGTCAGCGGCGGTGGTGGATCGAGCGGCGGACCAGGCTGAAGAGCATCGCGCCCACCCAGACCACGAGCAGCACCTTGAAGACGCCGAACCCGCCGAAGATCAGCCCGGCCAGCGCCAGGAAGAACAGGACGGGGACGATCGGGTGAGGGCCGCGGTGGTGGCGCCACGGGGGACGGCCGGCCCACGACCCGTGGCGGTGCGCCTCCCCCCGCGCCCGGTGGTGCAGCGCGCGCATCTGCCGGCGGTGCGCGCGCATCGCCTCCCGCCAGGCCTCCCTGTCGTGCGCCGGCCACGCGCCCCCCTCGGGGAAGGGCGCGTGGGGCGCGTAGGGCGGCGCGTACGGGGCGGGCCCCTGCCCCGTACGCGGAGAGCCGGGCAGGTCGGCCGTGACCTCGGCGAGGTCGCGGGCGGTCTTGGCGGCCAGGGTGCGGTCGAGCCGCTCGTCGAGCTCCTCGTGGGTCAGGCGGCCCTGCGCGAAGTGCTCACGCAGCGCGGCCATCGTCTGCTCGCGCTCGGCGTCGCCGATGCGCAGGTCGTTGCGGTCCATCCCTGCTTCCTCGCTCTCACGGGACCGGGCGTCCGGCGCCGGTCGCGACGTCACTCCTCGCCCGGTTCGCCGTCGGCCAGGATCTGGTAGAGCTTGCGCCGGGTCTCCACCAGAGTCTTGCGCGCCTCGCGGATCTGCGCGTCGGTGCCCGTCTGGAGCACCTGCATCATCGCGAACGCCGACTGCCTGGCGATCTGCCACAGCTCGGCGGTGCTGTCGTCGATGTCGGGACGCATCTCGTCCCACGGGGCGCGGACCTCGTCGGCGTGCGCCTCGACGTAGGCGCGGCCCTCGTCGGTGAGGCGGAAGGTCTTGCGGCCCTCGTTCTCCTCGGAGATGACCAGGCCCTCGTCGGTGAGCTGCTGGAGCGCCGGGTAGACGGCTCCGGGGCTGGGCTTCCAGCCGCCCTCGCTGCGCTCGGCGATCTCCTGGATGATCTGGTAGCCGTTGCGCGGGGCCTCGGCGAGCAGGGCGAGGATCGCCGCGCGGACGTCGCCGCGCTTGGCCTTGCGGCCCCTGCCGCCCCAGCCGCCGCGGTGGCCGCCGAAGGGCCCGCCCGGCCCGCCCCACGGCCCGTGGCCGAAGTCGAACGGGAAGGGGCCGCGCCTGCCGCGCGCGCGGTGCTCGTGCGGACCGCCCCGGTGGTGGTGATGGTGGCGGCTCATGTGCTCGCCCACCTGCTCGCCCATGTGCTCGAACGCCTCGGCCATGGCCTTGAGCGCCTCGCGGGCGGCCTGCTTGTACTCGTGCGCGCCGGGCCAGGGCGAGCCTGCCGCATGTGCTGTCGTCATTTTTCCTCCTTGTGGCGATCTGTTCTAGATGCGTCAAAGATATATCGAGAACATGTCGTTCGCAAGGGACGTCGAAGAGTGAGCCAGATCACGAAAAAGTTGCGGAATCTGGGAACAGGATCGACGGAGGAGGCGTTGGACAGAGCAGACGAGGTCGTTCCGTGTCGGCAGGGCTGGGGGGTGCTGTCGCCGCGGAGACGGCCTCGTCTGCGTTTCCGGGCAGGTCGGAGCGGCTTTGCCGGTTCCCGTCCAACACGAGGTGTGGGCGCGTACGCCGCTTTGCCTCCGCTTTGCCGTACAGTCCGGATCATGATGGGGCACACGCACGCGATGACCGGGGCCATCGCCTGGCTGGCGCTCGCGCCGCCGCTGGCCACGCTGCCACTGCTGAACGAGAGCTCGCGGTTCATCGACACCGGGATCATGGCCACCGCGCTCACGCCGCCCGAGCTCATCGCCGGGGCCCTCATCTGCGCGGGGGCGGCCATGCTGCCCGACCTCGACCACCCCAGCGCGACGATCGCGCAGACGTTCGGGCCCGTCACCTGGGTGCTGAGCAAGGCGGTCTCCTGGCTCAGCGGCGGGCACCGGGCCGCCACGCACTCGCTGGCGTTCGCGGTGGCGCTCGGGTTCGGCGCGCACTGGCTCGCCACCACCTACCCGATCGGGCGCGACATCATGGTCGTGCTGCTCGTCGGCCTGGCGCTGCGCGCCATCGGCATCGGCATCCCCGGGAACAAGGCGGGCTCGGCGATGGTCAACGCCGGCCTGACCGCCGGTCTGTACGCCGTCTTCCTCTCCCTCGGCGTCGGGTACGCCTGGCTGGGGCTGGCCGTGGGGGTGGGCTGCCTGGTGCATGTCGCGGGCGACTGCATGACCGAGCGGGGGTGCCCGGTGCTGTGGCCGCTGAAGGCGAAATGGGTGCTGCCCTGGAAGATCGGCATCAAGACCGGCAAGACGTTCGAGCAGAAGATCCTGGCCCCGGTGCTGTCGATCGCCATCGTCGGCCTGCTGTTCTGGCGGCTCGCCCCCGTTTAACTTGATGTCGAGATACCCTGCATATATCTTGACGTCGAGAGATCCGCTGCAACCGTGCCGGGGGTCGGGGCCACCCGACGTTCGCGTCGCTCCCGGGGTGCGGCAGGATTTGACTGAGCACAGGTCTATGGAGGAGGCGAATCACCGTGTCCGCGAACAGCTTCGGCAGCCGTGACACGCTACGCGTCGGCGACGCGTCATACGAGATTTTCCGGCTGGATGCCGTCGAGGGCGCCGCACGCCTCCCGTACAGCCTCAAGATCCTGCTGGAGAACCTGCTTCGCACCGAGGACGGCGCGAACATCACCGCCGACCACATCAGGGCGCTCGCCGGCTGGGACCCGAACGCCACGCCCAGCGTGGAGATCCAGTTCACCCCCGCCCGCGTGATCATGCAGGACTTCACCGGCGTGCCCTGCGTGGTCGACCTGGCCACCATGCGCGAGGCCGTGCGCGACCTGGGCGGCGACCCGTCGCGCATCAACCCGCTCGCGCCGGCCGAGATGGTCATCGACCACTCCGTCATCGTCGACTACTTCGGCCACCCCGACGCCTTCCAGCGCAACGTCGAACGCGAGTACGAGCGCAACCGCGAGCGCTACCAGTTCCTGCGCTGGGGCCAGACCGCCTTCGACGAGTTCAAGGTCGTGCCGCCCGGCACCGGCATCGTCCACCAGGTCAACATCGAGCACCTGGCCCGCGTCGTCATGGTGCGCGACGGCAAGGCCTACCCCGACACCTGCGTCGGCACCGACTCCCACACCACCATGGAGAACGGCATCGGCGTGCTCGGCTGGGGCGTCGGCGGCATCGAGGCCGAGGCCGCCATGCTCGGCCAGCCGATCTCCATGCTGATCCCGCGCGTGGTCGGCTTCAAGCTCAGCGGCAAGCTGCCCGCGGGCGCCACCGCCACCGACCTGGTGCTCACCATCACCGAGATCCTGCGCAAGCACGGCGTGGTCGGCAAGTTCGTCGAGTTCTACGGCGAGGGCGTCTCCTCCGTGCCGCTCGCCGACCGGGCCACCATCGGCAACATGAGCCCCGAGTTCGGCTCCACCTGCGCGATCTTCCCGATCGACGGCCAGACCGTCGACTACCTGCGCCTGACCGGCCGCTCCGAGGAGCAGATCGCCCTCGTCGAGGCGTACGCCAAGGCCCAGGGCCTCTGGCTCGACCCGCAGGGCGCCGAGCCGCGGTTCTCCGAGTACATCGAGCTCGACCTCGGCACCGTCGTCCCGTCGATCGCCGGCCCCAAGCGCCCGCAGGACCGCATCGCGCTGTCCGACGCCAAGCGGGCCTGGCGCGCCGCCGTCAAGGACTACGCGCCGAGCGTCCAGGGCCCGGCCGACGAGGCGTCCGACGAGTCGTTCCCCGCCTCCGACTCCCCGGCCATCGCCCACGACGGCACCGGCGACAAGCCGCACGCCGCCGCGCTCGCCGGCCGCCGGCCGCACAAGCGGGTGCCGGTCACGCTGGCCGACGGCACGTCGTTCGAGATCGACCACGGCATCGTCTCGATCGCCGCGATCACCTCGTGCACCAACACCTCCAACCCGTACGTCATGCTCGGCGCCGCGCTGCTCGCCCGCAACGCCGTCGAGAAGGGCCTGACCCGCAAGCCGTGGGTCAAGACGTCCCTGGCGCCCGGCTCGCAGGTCGTCACCGGCTACTTCGAGCGCTCCGGCCTCCAGCCGTACCTCGACAAGATCGGCTTCAACCTGGTCGGCTACGGCTGCACCACCTGCATCGGCAACTCCGGCCCGCTGCTGCCCGAGATCTCCGACGCCATCCAGGCCAACGACCTCGCGGTCACCGCCGTCCTGTCCGGCAACCGCAACTTCGAGGGCCGCATCAACCCCGACGTCAAGATGAACTACCTGGCGTCGCCGCCGCTGGTCGTCGCGTACGCGCTGGCCGGCACCATGGACATCGACCTCGACCACGAGCCGCTCGGCACGGGCTCCGACGGCGAGCCCGTCTACCTGCGCGACATCTGGCCGTCGCCGGACGAGGTCTCCGCCGTCGTCCACTCCTCGATCGGCCGTGACATGTTCGAGCGCGACTACGCCGACGTGTTCAAGGGCGACGAGCACTGGCGCTCCCTGCCGGTGCCCACGGGCGACACCTTCGAGTGGGACCCGTCCTCGACGTACGTGCGCAAGGCGCCCTACTTCGACGGCATGCCCGAGCAGCCGGAGGCGGTCCACGACATCACCGGCGCCCGGGTGCTGGTCAAGGTCGGCGACTCCGTCACCACCGACCACATCTCGCCCGCCGGCTCCATCAAGGTCGGCACCCCGGCCGCGCAGTACCTCCAGGCCAACGGCGTCGAGGTCAGGGACTTCAACTCGTACGGCTCCCGCCGGGGCAACCACGAGGTGATGATCCGCGGCACGTTCGCCAACATCCGCCTGCGCAACCAGATCGCGCCGGGCACCGAGGGCGGCTACACCCGCGACTTCACCCAGCCCGACGGCCCGGTGTCGTTCATCTACGACGCCTCCGTCAACTACGCCGCCGCCGGCACGCCGCTGGTCGTCCTCGCCGGCAAGGAGTACGGCTCCGGCTCCTCGCGCGACTGGGCGGCCAAGGGCACGGCGCTGCTCGGCGTCCGCGCCGTCATCGCCGAGTCGTACGAGCGCATCCACCGCTCCAACCTCATCGGCATGGGCGTGCTCCCGCTGCAGTTCCCCGAGGGCGCCACGGCCGAGTCGCTGGGCCTGACCGGTGAGGAGACCTTCGACATCACCGGCGTCGAGGAGCTCAACAAGGGCGTCACGCCGAGCACCGTGCGCGTCAAGGCGGGCGACGTGGAGTTCGACGCGGTCGTCCGCATCGACACGCCGGGCGAGGCCGACTACTACCGGCACGGCGGCATCATGCAGTACGTTCTGCGGTCTCTGCTCGCCAAGTGACTTCCGCCCTCCGCCCGGTCATGAGCCGGGCGGAGGCCAGGGAGCCCGGCACCGGCCGGGACAGGGGCGTGATCCTCACGCGCCCGATTCGGGGGAACCACCCGAGCCACGAAGCGCCGCCCCAGCGGACCACCCTCCGCCGGGGCGGCGCTTCGCCATGCCCGCCCCGGCCCGAGGCGGGCGGCCGCCGCCCGCCCCGATGCGGTCAGCCGACCTGTGACGCGGGGGCCGACCAGGTGTCGCAGGCGGCGGGGGAGCGCGAGCCGAGGCCGCGCTTCAGCCAGGCGACCCGGGTGGCGCCCTTGCCGTGGGTGCGGTAGCCGCCCTCGTCGCCGCTGGCGCGCACGGCGTCGAGGAGGGCGTCCCAGTCGCGCTCGCCGCGCCCCAGGGAGCCGCGTACACTGCCGAGGAACACGCCGGACAGGCAGTCGGCCTGGAGCTCGTAGCGGCGGCCCAGCTCGTCCTGGCGGCTCGGCTGAGAGCGCAGGCGGGCCTCGTAGCGACGCCTGACGCCGGTGAGACTCTGCAGGTGGTGGCCGTACTCGTGGGCGGCGACCTTGAAGGGGTACAGGTCGGTGCGGTTCTCGATCCACGCGCCCGAGAGCGGGAAGACCAGGGTCCTGCGGTTGGTGCAGTAGAACGCGGCGGCGTCGGAGGGCCACGGCACGCCGCACACCGTGCCGACGGGCTCGTCGTAGAAACGGACGGCGGGCCTGGCGAACGCCTCGCGGGCACGCGAGAAGTGGCCGCCCCACGACCTGTTCATGCAGGCCACGACGGCTTCCAGGTACTCCTTGGCGCGCGGGATGCCGCCGGTGACGAGCGGCGGCTCGTGGCACGAGCCACGCGAGAGCCTGCCCGTCCCGGAGAACTCGCCCCCCGGCCCCGACGCCGATCCGGACGCTGATCCGGACGCCGATCCGGGCGCCGCCGTCGTCGTGCCCGTCGTCGTCGTGCCCGCCGCGGTGCTCGCGACCGGCGTGGCGGCGGCCGCTCCCGAGGGAACGGCCGCGACGAGGCACGCCGCGACCAGGCAGGCGACGGCGCCGCCGGGCAGCGCGCCCGCTGGCACGTGGCTCCCGCCGCGCCCACCCCTGACAGGACGCGCGCGAGCGGACGGGGAGAGCCGCCCGGGAGGAGAAGCGGGAACGCGGGTGGCGAAGGGCGCCGGCAGGGAGACAGGCGGGAGGGAGGCGGGCGGCAGGGGGATCGGCGGCAGGGGGATGGGCACGCCCGGAAGCCTAGAGCCTCGCGGGCGGGCGGGCCGCATCCCGCGGCCGGGCTGGGTGTTCTCGTCCCACCGCGTCCGTATCCCGCGGCCGGGCTGGGTGTTCTCGTCCCACCGCGTCCGTATCCCGCGGCCGGGCTGGGTGTTCTCGTCCCACCGCGTCCGTATCCCGCGGCCGGGCTGGGTGTTCTCGTCCCACCGCGTCCGTATCCCGCGGCCGGGCTGGGTGTTCTCGTCCCACCGCGTCCGTATCCCGCCGCCCGGCCGGGTGTTCTCGCCACGGCGGAAGGGACGCGGGGTGAGCGCCGGCCTGCGGTCCGGCGTGGTGCCGCCGGGGGCGGCGGGGCCCGCTTCCGTCGCTCCACGACGTCCCCTCAGCGGGGGCTCGGGGCGAGTGCGCTGCGCACCGCGTGCAGGAGGGCGGCGGCCCTGGGGTCCGGGGTGTTTGGCTTGAGGTGGTTCGTCACGTAGGCGAAGGCGAGGCCGCTCGCCGGGTCGGCGAAACCGATCGAGCCGCCGTAGCCGGGGAACCCGAAGGCGGTCGGGCTGTACCAGAAGGCGTCAGGCGTCGGCAGCCCGAAGCCCGTGCCGATGCGCACGGGCGTCCGCAGGACGCGGTCCACCCCGCTGACCTGCTCGGCGGTCGCCGCCGCGAGTGTGCCGGGCGCGAGGACGCGCCGCCCGTCCACCTCGCCGATGAGCGCGGCGTAGAAGCGGGCGAGCGCGCGGGCGGTGCAGACGCCGTTGGTCGCGGGCAGCTCGGCGACCTGTTCGCGCGGGTCGTCGTGGTCGAGCAGCGGCGTGACGACGGTCATGGCCCGCATGGTGAGCGACGTGGGGTCGGTGTAGGCGCGCAGCAGCTCGCGCGCGGGTTCGGGAAGGGCGTCCGGGTCGATCCCGGTCAGGGCGCCGGGGTCGCCCGGGTCGGTGACGAGCCGGCTGACCCGGGGCAGTTCGGCCGCGGGCAGCCCGATCCACAGGTCGAGGCCGAGCGGCGCGGCGATCTCTTGGGCGAGGTACGTCCCCAGGCTCCGCCCGCTGACCCGGCGGACGACCTCTCCGACGAGCCAGCCGTAGGTGTGCGCGTGGTAGCCGTGGTCGGTGCCCGGCTCCCACAGGGGCCGCTGGGCGGCCAGCGCGGTCACCATCGGCTCCCAGGCGAGGGCCTGCGCGGGGCTGATCGGACGGTCGATCGCGGGCAGTCCGGCCTGGTGGGTGAGCAGCCACCGCACCGGGACCCGGTCCTTGCCGTTCGCCGCGAACTCCGGCCAGTACGCGGCGACGGGCGCGTCGAGGTCCAGTTCGCCCCGCTCGGCCAGCAGGTGGGCGCACGCGGCGGTGACGCCCTTGGTGGTGGAGAAGACGACCTGGAGGGTGTCGCGCTCCCAGGGGCGGCCGGTCGCGGGGTCGGCGACGCCGCCCCACAGGTCCACGACCTTCCTGCCGTGCAGGTAGGCGGCCACGGCGGCGCCCGCCTCCGGCTCGCCGGCCAGGTGGGCCTCGAACGTCTCGCGTACTGCTTCGAATCCGGGTGCGGTCTCGCCGCGGGTCGCGGGCATGCGTCATCGCCTTCCGCAGGGGGTGGTGCGGGGAGGCGCGGGGAGCCGCGGGGAGGGTGCCGCTAGCCGCGCCAGTGGCCGAGGAGCCAGGCGCAGATCTCCGGCTCGGTCATCTCGGGGAACTCCTCGCCGAGCGTGGCGAGCGCGCGCAGCGCCTCTTCGCGGTCCATGCCGCGCGCCGCCGCCTCCTTCAGGTACTCCTGGCGGGCGGCGGTGGGACGGCCGCCGCCGGTGCCGCGGCCGGGCAGGCCGTCGCGCCAGCGGATGATCTCGGCGAGCCGGTCGGGCCGCCAGCCGGGGGTGCCGTCGATCTCGACGTCGGGCTCGGGGAACGGGTGGCCGGAGCCGCCGGGGTGGCGGGATCGCCACTTGTGCACCGCGTGCCGGCTCACGCCCAGCGCCTCGCCGATGCCGAGTACGCCGAGGTAACGCTCGGTCATGGTGCACCAACTCTGTCGGGACGGCCTCCTCTGCGGATCTCATTACTACCACGCGGGAGACGAAGCCCGACTTCGTCTCTCTTGGAGACGACGTTAGCACACGGGGGAAACCTCGTCAGTCATGGAGACGATGTTTCCTGGGCCCCATGCGGCCGCTGCGGCGGCGGATGGTTGACTCTGCCCATGACCGATGTGGCGTTAGTGCTGGTGGTGGGCGGCGTGGCGGTGTTCTGCGGCGCGGTGGTGCAGGGGAGCGTGGGGTTCGGGCTGGGGCTGGTCGCGGCGCCCGTGCTGACGATGCTGGACCACGGCGTCATGCCGGGGGCGATCCAGGTGGTCAACATGACGCTGCCGCTGCTCACGCTGGCCGCGGAGTGGCGGCGCGTGGACTGGCGCGGGGTCGGGTTCGCGGTGCTGGGGCGCCTGCCGGGCAGCGCCGTCGGCGCGCTCATCGTCGTGTACGTCTCGGTGACGACGCTGGGCGTGTTCGTGGGCGTCATGGTGCTGCTCGCGGTGGTGCTCACGGCGAGGGCGCCGAGGGTGCCGCGCAACGGCGCCACCATCACCGGCGCGGGTTTCCTGTCGGGCGTCACCGGCACGGCCACGGGCATCGGGGGGCCGCCGATCGCGCTGGTGTACCAGAGCGCGAAGGGGCCGCAGATCCGGGCCACGCTGGCGATGTTCTTCTTCCTCAGCGCGGGGCAGTCGCTCGTGATCCTGGCGGCGGTGGACCGGCTGCCGTCGCGCGCGCTCGCGACGGGGGCCGCGCTGATCGTGCCGATGGCGCTGGGCTTCCTCGCGTCGCGCCCGCTGCGCAGGTACCTGGACGGCGGCAAGGTCCGGGTCGCGGTGCTGGGGGTGGCGGCGACGTCGGCGGCGGCGCTGATCCTGCAGAGCCTCACGGCCTGACCGGCGGGGCGCGCGGAGCGTCGCCCTGGCGTTTCTGGATTGTTACCGGCAACAACAAATTGCCCCCTTGGGGGGTCTTCCAAAGCAGGCCCGTGGCGGAATACGTTGCCGCAAACAACATTCATCCGGGCCCCTCCGGAAGAAAGGACCCTGCATCATGCGCAAGGGGATCCTCACCATGACCGCCGCGGCAGCCGCGCTCGCCCTCGGTCTCACCGCCTGCGGGGGCGAAAGCGGTCAGACCAGCACGACGTCGTCGGCATCGGCGCAGCAGCCGCAGCAGTCGCAGAAGCCCGGCAAGATCGGCGTCATCCTGCCGGACAGCAAGTCCTCGGCCCGCTGGGAGACGGCGGACCGCAAGTACCTCGAAGAGGCATTCAAGGCCGCCGGGGTGGAGTACGACATCCAGAACGCCCAGAACGACAAGACGGCGTTCCAGACCATCGCCGACCAGATGATCACCAACGGGGCCACCGTCCTGATGATCGTCAACCTGGACAGCGGCACCGGCAAGACCGTCATCGACAAGGCCAGGTCCCAGGGCGTGGCCACGATCGACTACGACCGCCTGACCCTGGGCGGCGGCGCCGCGTACTACGTCAGCTTCGACAACACCAAGGTCGGCCAGCTCCAGGGCGAGGGCCTGGTCAAGTGCCTGGCCGACAAGAAGGCCGCCAAGCCCATCGTGGCCTACCTGAACGGCTCGCCCACCGACAACAACGCGACCCTGTTCAAGAACGGCTACGACGGCGTGCTCAAGCCGAAGTTCGACTCCGGCGAGTACGTCAAGGGCCCCGACCAGTCCGTGCCCGACTGGGACAACGCGCAGGCCGGCACCATCTTCGAGCAGATGCTCACCAAGGAGCCGAAGATCGCCGGCGTGCTGGCCGCCAACGACGGCCTCGGCAACGCCGCCATCACCGTGCTGAAGAAGAACAACCTCAACGGCAAGGTGCCGGTGACCGGCCAGGACGCCACCGTCCAGGGCCTGCAGAACATCCTCGCGGGCGACCAGTGCATGACCGTCTACAAGGCGGTCAAGAAGGAGGCCGACGCCGCCGCCAAGCTCGCCGTCGCCCTGGCCAAGGGCGAGAAGCCGCAGGCGAGCGGCAGCGTCAAGGACCCCGAGACCGGCCAGGACGTCCCATCCGAACTCCTGGAGCCGCAGGCCGTCTACGCCGACTCCGTCAAGGACGTCGTCGCCGACGGCTACGTCACCAAGGAGGAACTGTGCGCGGGTGACTTCGCCAAGAAGTGCACCGAGGCGGGAATCCAGTAATGACGAGGGGTACGGCCGGCGGCACCCGCGCGGCCGTACCCCGCCCTAGGGAGCCCCATGACCCCCCTCCTCGAGACGCGCGGGATCGACAAGAGCTTCGGCCCGGTGAAGGTCCTGCACAAGGTTGAGTTCTCGGCGTACGCCGGCGAGGTGACCGCCCTCGTCGGCGACAACGGCGCGGGAAAGTCGACGCTGGTCAAGTGCGTCGGCGGCATCCACCCCATCGACGCCGGCGCCATCTACTTCGACGGCCGCCAGGTGCAGGTCAACAGCCCGCGCGACGCGGGCGACCTCGGCATCGAGATCGTCTACCAGGACCTGGCGCTGTGCGACAACCTCGACATCGTCCAGAACATGTTCCTCGGCAGGGAGCGCAGGAACGGCCTGCTGCTCGACGAGGCCGGCATGGAGGAACTGGCCGAGCGGACGCTCAGCAGCCTGTCCGTGCGCACCGTCAAGTCCATCAGGCAGCAGGTGTCGAGCCTGTCGGGCGGCCAGCGGCAGACGGTGGCCATCGCCAAGGCCGTGCTCTGGAACAGCAAGGTCGTCATCCTCGACGAGCCCACCGCGGCGCTCGGCGTCGCCCAGACGGCGCAGGTGCTGGAGCTGGTGCGCCGCCTGGCCGACACGGGCCTCGCGGTCGTGCTCATCTCGCACAACATGAACGACGTGTTCGCCGTCTCCGACCGGATCGCGGCGCTCTACCTCGGCAGGACGGCCGCCCAGGTCAGGACCGCCGACGTGACGCACGCCCAGGTCGTCGAACTGATCACCTCGGGTCGCAGCGGTGATCTCGGCCTCAAGAACGGGGTCACTCCATGAACCAGGTCAAGGAACTCCCCGGCGAGGCGGTCGCCGCCGCCAAGCAGTCGCCGTCGCTGGGGAACAGCCTGCGCGGGTACGTCGAACGGCTGCGCGGCGGCGACATGGGCGCGCTGCCGGCCGTGCTGGGCCTCATCGTGCTCTGCTCGGCGTTCGCCGCCGCCCGCCCCGCCTTCGTCACCTCCATCAACTTCGCGAACCTGTTCACCCAGGGCGCCGCGGTCACGCTGATCGCGATGGGCCTGGTGTTCGTCCTGCTGCTCGGCGAGATCGACCTGTCGGCCGGCTTCGCGAGCGGCGTGTGCGCGGCCGTGCTCGCCGTCGCCCTGTCCGAGATGGGCCTGCCGTGGTACGTCGCCGTGGCCGGCGCGATCCTCACCGGCGTGGTCATCGGCGTCGTGCTCGGCACCCTCGTCGCCAAGGTCGGCATCCCGTCGTTCGTGGTGACGCTCGCGGCGTTCCTCGCCTTCCAGGGCCTGGTGCTGGTGCTGGTGGACGAGGGGACGAACATCTCCATCCGCGACCCGGTCATCGTCGCCGTCGCCAACAAGAACCTGCCGCCGTGGCTGGGCTGGGCCATGTACGCGGGGTGCGTCGCCGTGTTCGCCGCCGTCCAGCTCCTGCGGGCGCGCAACCGGTCGCGGCGCGGCCTGGCCGCCGAGCCGCTGTCGCTGATCGGGGCCCGCGTCGGCACGCTGGCGCTCATCGCCGGCCTCGCCGTGTACGTGCTCAACCTGGAGCGCAGCCGCAACCCCGCGCTCGTCTCGCTGACGGGCGTGCCGATCGTGGTCCCGGTCATCCTGGCGCTGCTGGTGCTGTGGACGCTGGTGCTGCGCCGCACCGCGTTCGGCCGCCACATCTACGCGGTGGGCGGCAACACCGAGGCGGCCAGGCGGGCCGGCATCGCCGTGGACCGCATCAAGATCAGCGCATTCGTGATCTGTTCCTGCATGGCCGCGGTCGGCGGCGTGGTGGCCGCCTCCAGGGCCAGCTCGGTCGACCCGAACACGGGCGGCAGCTCGGTCCTGCTGTACGCGGTGGGCGCGGCCGTCATCGGCGGCACCAGCCTGTTCGGCGGCAAGGGCCGGGTGCTCGACGCCGTGCTCGGCGGCGCGGTGGTGGCCGTCATCGAGAACGGCATGGGCCTGATGGGGTATGGAGCGAGTGTGAAGTACCTGGTCACGGGCTCGGTGCTGCTGCTCGCCGCCGGTGTGGACGCGCTGGCGCGCAAGCGGGCGGCCGCCGCTGGTCTAAGGTGATCAGCGACTTCCAGCCGTCGAAGGAAACCCAGACGATGCGTGCCGGCCCCTCCCAAGAGGACATCAGGCGCCACAACCTCGGCGCTCTGCTCCGCCATGTCCACCTGGGCGGGCCGATCTCGCGCGCGGAGCTGACCTCCAGGATGGGGCTGAACCGCAGCACGATCATGGCGCTCACGTCCGACCTGACCGCGGCGGGGCTGGTACGCGAGGAGCTGCCGCGCGAGACGGGCCGGGCGGGGCGGCCCTCGCTCGTGGTGCGTCCGGAGTCGGCCAGGGTGTACGTCTTCGCCTTCGACGTGGGCCCCGACCGGCTCGCCGTGGCCAGGGTCGGGCTGGGCGGCGTGATCCTCGACCGCCGGGAGGCGGCCAGGACCCGCGGGCCGTTCGAGCTGGAGGAGATCGTCGGCGCGCTGTCGGGGTTCGCCCGGCAGATGCGCCGCAGGACCAGGGCCGACACCGTCTGCGTCGGCGTGGCGGCCGCCGTGTCCGGCGGCGTGCGCAAGGGCGACGGCGTGGTCAGGTTCGGCCCGAACCTCCTGGCCGAGGAGGTGCCGTTCGGCGAGGAGCTGGGCCGCAGGCTGGGCCTGGGCCTGCCGGTCAGCGTGGGCAACGACGCCAATCTGGGGGCGCTGGCCGAGCACAGCCGCGGCGTCGGCGTGAACGTCCGCGACCTCATCTACCTGCACGGCGACGTCGGCATCGGCGGCGGCATCATCGCGGGCGGGCACCTGCTCGGCGGGCACGACGGCTACGGCGGCGAGGTGGGCCACATGGTGGTCAACCCGGGAGGGCGGGCCTGCGGGTGCGGCTCGCACGGCTGCCTGGAGGCCGAGGTGGGGGAGCGGGCGCTGCTGGAGCTGGCCGGCCGGTACGGCGAGGGGCAGCAGGGCCGCGACGCGGTGCGGGCGGTCGTCGAGGCGGCCGACCGGGGCGACATCGTGGCGCAGGAGGCGCTGGCCAGGGTGGGCGACTGGCTGGGGCTCGGCGTGGCCAACCTGGTGAACGTCTTCAACCCGGAGATGGTCGTCTTCGGCGGCATGCTGCGCGAGGTCTACCTCAGCACGGCCGCCCAGGTGCGTTCGCGGCTGGCGACGAACGCGATGGCGCCGCAGCGGGAGCGGCTGCGGCTGCGCACGTCGGCGCTGGGCGACGCGGCGACGCTGGTGGGGGCGGCGGAGCTGGCCTTCGCGCACGTCCTCGCCGATCCCCTGGAGGTCCTGGCCAGGGTCACCGGCTGACCCTCCCCAGGACCCCGGAGACGGGAAGATCCGCGGACGGCGGGCGCGGGCCCGGCCGGTGGCCGCGGATCTGCGTGGACGGTTCTAGGCGACCCGGGCCTTCGGGGCGCTCCAGGTGTTGCAGGCGCCGGGCGACTCGGCGTCGAAGCCGTGCTTGAGCCACCACGCGATGTTGGAGGCCTTGCCGTGCGTGCTGTAGTCGAAGCCGTCCTGCGCGACCTCCACGATGTACTTGAAGTCGAAGTCGCGGCGGCCGAGCGAGTGCCAGACCCGGCCGATGAACGCGCCGGACAGGCACTCGGCCTGCAGCTCGACGCGGCGGCTCTCGTCGTAGACGCGGGCCTTGCTCTTGCCCCTGAGGTCGTCGACGACCTTCAGCATGCCGGTGAGGTTCTGGACGTGGTGGCCGTACTCGTGGGCGATGACCTCCATGAGGAAGAGCTCGGTCGGCTCGGCGAGGATGCCCGGGTTGAGCAGGAAGGTGATCTTGCTGTTCTTCGGGCAGTAGATGGCCTGGGCGCCCTCGGGGAAGCTGCCGCAGGCGGTGGGCGCGCCCGGCTTGGCGATGACCTCCAGCTTGGGCTTGCTGAAGGTGAAGCCCGCCTTGGTGACCTGCTCGCTCCACGCGGTGTTCAGGCAGTCCACGAGGAACTCGAGGTAGACGCGGGCGCCGTCGAGGTCGTCACGCTGGACGGGCTGCTCGGCGCACTGCTCCAGGCCGATCTTGCCGGTCTTGTAGATCGCGTTCTTCGTCAGGACGGGCTTGAACGGGGCCGCGGCGGTGCCGGCGTGGGCCGTCCCGGTGAACAGGACGCAGGCCGCGGCGGCGGCGATGATCGCTAATAGGGGGCTACGCATGGGTAGGCACCCTATTAAAGAGGGAGTTCCAGGTAAAGCAGCATTTGTCCATCGGCGTGGCGGTCATCAGGACACGTTCCTCGCCGTGGCGGCCCAGGTGTTGCAGGCGCCCGGGGTCGCCCGCGTGAAGCCCCTCGTCATCCAGGCCGCCTGGGTCGGGCCCTTGCCGTGGTCGTTCTGCGGCCAGCCCTTGGCGCCGTTCCTCCTGAACCAGTCCACCGTGTAGTCCCAGTCGGCGGGCGCGACGAGCGGGCTGTCGCGCATCGTGCTCATGAACACCGCGGAGAAGCACTCCGCCTGCAGCTCCGACTTGCGCGCGAGCTGCAGCCTGCCCGCCTTGCCGGCCGTGGCCCTGGCCGCCCAGTAGTACTGCCAGATGCCGGAGATCTGCTGGACGTGGTGGCCGTACTCGTGCGCCACCAGGCGGGTGATGCCGAGCGGGAACGGGTTGCGGATCTGCTCCTTGCTGATCATCAGGTACATCGTGCGGTCGCTGGAGCAGTAGACGCCGTCCGCGCCGGTGTTCCACACCCCGCAGGGCGTCTTGACCTTGGAGGTGATGATGCGCAGCCGCGGCTTGCTGAAGCTCAGTCCCGCCTTGCGGAACTGCGCGGCCCACGCCCTGTTCAGGCAGGCCGTCACCCGCGTGAGGAAGCGCCGGTAGGCCACCACGCTCCCCGCGGGCAGGTCGCCCGGCGCGCAGCCGACGTCGGTGAGGGCGCCGGTCCTGTAGAGCGGGTTCCGCGTCGCCGCTGCCCTTCCCGAGAGGGCTCCGCCCTGCGCCACCCTGCCCGTGGACGCCTTGCCGCCGGGGGGCGAGGCGAGCTGCTGCGCCTCGTTGGCCGGGCGGCCCCCCGCCGAGGTGGTCGCCGCGTCCGCCAGCACGAGCACCAGGCCGGCCGCCGCGAGAGCGAGCATCAGGACGGCTGCCACAAGTGCCGCGAGCTTACCTTTTGGGACGGAGTTCATAGTTACCGAAAGAGTAGGTCAAGATCGGACATATGTGAGCGCGTTTGACCGGATGGAGTCAGCGGGGCCCGTCGGAACTAGACTCGATCCGTCGGCGAACAAGAGCAGAGGGGAGTCCGATCCGTGAGCGGGTTGCTGGGCTCGGTTAAGGGACCGCACGACGTCAAACGGCTCGCTGTCGAGGAGTTGCCGCGGCTCGCGGGGGAGATCCGTGACCTGCTCGTCGACTCCTGCGCGAGATTCGGCGGCCATCTCGGCCCCAACCTCGGCGTGGTGGAGCTCACCATCGCCCTCCACCGTGTCTTCGACTCCCCCCGCGACCCCGTCATCTGGGACACCGGCCACCAGGCGTACGTCCACAAGGTGCTCACCGGCCGTGCCGCCGGGTTCGAGGCGCTGAAGCAGGAGGGCGGCCTGTCCGGCTACCCGAGCCAGGCCGAGTCCGAGCACGACTTCGTCGAGAACTCCCACGCCTCCACCGCGCTGTCGTACGCCGACGGCCTGGCCAAGGCGTTCAAGCTGCGCGGCGAGCACGACCGCACGGTCGTCGCCGTGATCGGCGACGGCGCCCTCACCGGCGGCATGGCCTGGGAGGCCCTCAACAACATCGCGGCCATCAAGGACCTCCCGGTCGTCATCGTCGTCAACGACAACGGCCGGTCGTACTCACCGACCATCGGCGGGCTGGCCTCGCACCTGTCGTCGCTGCGCATGAACCGCCGCTACGAGGACGTCCTCGAGTACGTCAAGGAGAAGCTGGGCAACGTCCCCGTGCTCTACGACGCCCTGCACGGCTTCAAGAAGGGCGTCAAGGACGTCCTCGCCCCGCAGGTGATGTTCGAGGACCTCGGCCTGAAGTACGTCGGCCCGATCGACGGCCACGACGAGCAGGCCATGGAGGCCGCCCTGCGCAAGGCCCGCGCCTTCCGCGGCCCGGTCATCGTCCACGCGCTCACGCAGAAGGGCCGCGGCTACACCCCGGCCGAGAACCACGACGAGGACCAGTTCCACTCGCCCGGCGCCTTCGACCGCGCCACCGGCGAGGAGCGGCCCAAGGGCCGCATCTGGACGAACGTCTTCAGCGAGGAGCTCGTCAGGCTCGGCAAGGAGCGCGACGACCTCGTCGCCATCACCGCGGCCATGCTGCACCCCACCGGGCTCAACGCCTTCGCCGACGCGTTCCCCGACCGCATCTACGACGTCGGCATCGCCGAGCAGCACGCCCTGACCAGCGCCGCCGGTCTCGCCCTCGGCGGGCTGCACCCGGTGGTGGCCGTCTACGCGACCTTCCTCAACCGGGCCTTCGACCAGCTCCTCATGGACGTCGCCCTGCACCGTCTGCCCGTCACCGTCGTGCTCGACCGCGCGGGCGTCACCGGCGACGACGGCGCCAGCCACAACGGCATGTGGGACCTGTCGATCCTCCAGGTGGTCCCGGGCCTGCGCATCGCGGTGCCGCGCGACGGCGACAGGCTCGCCGAGCTGCTGCGCGAGGCCGTGGACGTCTCCGACGGCCCCACCGTGGTGCGCTTCCCCAAGGGCCCGGTGGCCGAGCCGCTGGAGGCCGTCGGCAAGCTCGGCGAGATGGACGTCCTGCGCGCCGAGCCCGACGCCGAGCCGCACGTGCTGCTCGTCGGCGTCGGCCCGATGGCGCACGCCTGCATGGACGCCGCCGTGCTGCTGCAGGCCCAGGGCATCCCGGCCACCGTGGTCGACCCGCGCTGGGTCAAGCCGCTCGACGAGGCCCTGGTGCTCGCGGCGCGCGCCCACAAGCTGGTGGCCGTCGTCGAGGACAACGGCCGCGTGGGCGGCGTGGGCGACGCCGTGGCCCGCCTGCTCCGCGACGCCGACGTGGACGTGCCGGTGCGCACGTTCGGCGTCCCGCAGGAGTTCCTCGACCACGCCAAGCGCGCCGCCATCCTCGGCCGCGTCGGGCTGACCGGCCAGGACCTCGCCCGGCAGATCACCGAGGTGGTCGCGAAGCGGACCTCCCCGGCCGAGCCCCTCCGCCGTTGAGCAGCCGGCGCGCCGCGGCGGTGATCGCCAGCACGGCGACCGCCGCCGCGGCGACGACCGGCAGCGGCAGCCCGGCGTGGCGGCGGGCCACCTCGCCCGCCAGCGCGCCCTCTCCCCGTAGCGCCGGCCGAGCCGGTGGCGGCCGCCAGAACCGCTACCCCGAAAACGGCGCCGCGTCGGCGTCCTGCCTGATCCCGCGCCGTGGGCGCATGACGCCGCCGGGTAGGGGCATTCGTTCGATGTGGATATCTTTCGCACGAAGAGCGTGGAGCAGTCCATTCGCGACACCGAGGCTCCCGAGCACCAGCTGCGCAAACGCCTGACGGCCCTCGACCTGACCGTCTTCGGCATCGGTGTGATCGTCGGCACCGGAATCTTCGTGCTGACGGGTCAGGTGGCCAAGGAACTCGCGGGGCCGGCCGTGGCCGTCTCGTTCATCGTGGCGGGCGTCGTGTGCGGGCTGGCCGCCCTGTGCTACGCCGAGTTCGCGTCCACCATCCCGGTGGCCGGGTCCGCCTACACGTTCTCGTTCGCCACCCTGGGCGAGTTCCCCGCCTGGGTGATCGGCTGGGACCTGATCCTGGAGCTGGCGCTCGCCGCGGCCGTGGTGTCCGTCGGCTGGTCGGGCTACTTCGCCTCGATGCTGTCGTCCGTCGGCGTCCACCTGCCGGCCTCCATCGCCGGCGACGACCCGGTCGTCAACGTGCCCGCGATCCTCATCGTGCTCCTGCTCACCTCGGTCCTGGTCGCCGGGATCAAGCTGAGCTCCCGGGTCAACCTCGTCCTGGTGATCACCAAGCTGGTGGTCGTGCTGCTCGTCATCGTCGCCGGGCTGTTCTTCATCAAGGGCGCCAACTACACGCCGTTCATCCCCGAGCCCGTCCCCACGGCCCGGGTCGAGGGGCTCAAGGCCCCCCTCATCCAGCTGATCTTCGGTGTCACGCCCGTCGCGTTCGGCGTGATCGGCATCTTCGCCGCCGCGGCCATCGTGTTCTTCGCCTTCATCGGCTTCGACATCGTGGCCACCGCCGCCGAGGAGACCATCAATCCGCAGCGGGACGTCCCGCGCGGCATCATCGGCTCCCTGGCCATCTGCACGATCCTGTACGTGGCCGTGTCGCTCGTCGTGGTCGGGATGCAGCCCTACTCCCAGCTGAGCACGTCCGCGCCGCTGTCGGACGCGTTCACCGCCGTGGGCCACCCGTGGCTGGCCACGATCATCAGCATCGGCGCGCTCGCCGGGCTCACCACCGTCGTGCTGGTGCTGCTGCTGGGCCAGACCCGGGTGCTGTTCGCGATGTCGCGCGACGGGCTGCTGCCCCGCTCGTTGGCGAGGGTCCACCCCACGTTCGGCACGCCCGCCCGCCTGACGACCGTCATCGGCGTCGCGACCATGGCGCTGGCCGGGTTCGTGTCGTTCGGTGAGCTGGCCGAACTGGTGAACATCGGGACGCTCTTCGCGTTCGTGGTGGTCTCCCTCGGCGTGATCGTGCTGCGGCGCACCCGGCCCGACCTGCCGCGCGCGTTCCGCACCCCGCTGGTGCCGCTGCTGCCGATCCTGTCGGTGCTGGCCTGCGTCTACCTCATGCTCAACCTGCCGGTGCAGACGTGGCTGCGCTTCATCATCTGGATGATCATCGGCGTCGTCGTGTACTTCGCGTACGGCTACTGGCACAGCAGGGCCCACCGCGAGGTCACCCGCTGAGAACGCGCGACGGCGCGCGGGCCCTCGCGGGGGCCTCGCGCGCCGTCGCCGATCGGGAGCGGGGCTCAGGCGGGCAGGGACGCCACGCCCGGCGGCAGGAAGCGCGGCTCCGCGTGATCCGTCCTGTCCAGGTACGGGGTGATCCCGCCCAGGTGGAACGGCCAGCCGGCGCCCAGGATCATGCACAGGTCGATGTCCTGCGGCGCCGCGACGACGCCCTCGTCCAGCATGAGCCTGATCTCCCTGGACAGGGCGGCCAGCACCCGGTCACGCACCTGCTCGGCGGTGGACGGCCGGTCGCCGCCGGAGAACAGCGCCACCGCCTCCGGGTCGAGCGAGAAGTCGGGACGGTACACGCCCGGCTTGCCGGCCGCCACCAGCTTGGCCATGTTCTCCGACACGCCGAAGCGGTCGGGGAAGGCCGCGTGCAGCGTCTCCGCGACGTGCAGGCCGACCGCCGGGCCGACGAGCTGCAGCAGCGCGAACGGTGTCATCGGCAGGCCCAGCTCGTCGAGCGCGTGCTCGGCGACCTCCAGCGGCGTGCCCTCGTCCACGGCGGCGACGACCTCGCCCATGAAGCAGGTCAGCAGCCGGTTGACCACGAACGCCGGGGCGTCCTTCACCAGCACCGACGACTTCTTCAGCGACCTGCCGACCGAGAAGGCCGTCGCCAGCGTGGCGTCGTCGGTGGCGGCGCCGCGGATGATCTCCAGCAGCGGCATGACCGCGACCGGGTTGAAGAAGTGGAACCCGACGAGCCGCTCCGGGTGCTCCAGGCCGGCGCCCATCTCGCTCAGCGACAGCGACGAGGTGTTCGTGGCCAGCACGCACTCGGGGGAGACGACCGCCTCCACCTCGCGGAACACCTGCTTCTTGACCGCCATGTCCTCGAAGACGGCCTCGATCACGAAGTCGGCGTCGGCGAACGCGTCCTTCGTCAGCGACCCGCTCACCAGCCCCTTGAGCCGGTTGGCCTGGTCCTCGGACACGCGGCCCTTGGCCAGCAGCTTGTCCACCTCGGCGCGCACGTAGCCGACGCCCTTGTCCAGCCGCGACCGGTCGAGGTCCGTCATGACGACGGGCACCTCCAGGCGGCGGGCGAACAGCAGCGCCATCTGCGAGGCCATCAGGCCCGCGCCGACCACGCCGACCTTGGTCACCTTGCGGGCCAGCGCCTTGTCCGGCGCGCCCGCCGGCCGCTTGGCACGCCGCTGCACCAGGTCGAACGAGTAGAGCCCGGCCCGCAGCTCGTCGCTCATCAGCAGGTCGGCCAGGGCCTCGTCCTCGGCGGCGAAACCCTCGTCGCGGCCCGCCACACGGGCCTTGGCGATGAGGTCGAGCGCCCGGTACGGCGCGGGGGAGGCGCCGCGCAGCTTCATGTCCACCAGGAAGCGCGCGTCGGCGACCGCCTTGTCCCAGTCGTCGGAGTCGTGCCCGGGGCGCTCCACCGTCACCTCGCCGGTGAGCACGCGGGCCGCCCAGCGCAGCGACTCCTCCAGGAAGTCCGCCGGCTCGAACACGGCGTCGGCGACGCCCAGCTCGTACGCCTGCGCCCCCTTGATCATGCGGTTCTGCGACAGCGGGTTCTCGATGATCAGCTTGATCGCCCCCGCCGGGCCGATCAGCCGGGGGAGGAGCTGCGTGCCGCCCCAGCCCGGCACCAGGCCGAGGAAGCACTCCGGCAGCGCCACCGCCGGCACGCCCGAGGAGATCGTCCGGTACGTGCAGTGCAGCGCGATCTCCAGCCCGCCGCCCATCGCCGCCCCGTTCACGAACGCGAAGGACGGCACGGACAACTCGCCCAGCCGGCGGAAGACGTGGTGGCCCAGCCCGCCGATGGCCAGCGCCTCCTCGCGCGAGGCGACGGTCGCGGCCGCCTTGAGGTCGGCGCCGACCGCGAAGATGAACGGCTTGCCCGTCACGCCGACGGCGGCGAGGTCGGTGCGCGCGGCGATCTCCGTCAGCGCGGCGTCGAGCGCGAGCAGCCCCTGCGGCCCGAACGTGTTCGGCTTGGTGTGGTCGAAGCCGTTGTCCAGCGTGATCAGGGCCATCGTGCCCGCGCCGCCGGGCAGCGCGACGTCGCGCACCAGCGCCTTGGTGACCACCTCGCCGGTGTCGCGCGCGCCCAGCAGGGCGCGCCAGGTCTCGAGTTCGCCGACGTTGCTCATGCCAGGTTCTCCCAGATCACGGTGCCGCCCATGCCCATGCCGACGCACATCGTGGTGATGCCGTAACGCACGTCGGGACGCTCGCCGAACTGACGCGCGAGCTGCGTCATCAGCCGCACGCCCGAGGAGGCGAGCGGGTGGCCGAACGCGATCGCGCCGCCGTAGGGGTTCACGCGCGGGTCGTCGTCGGCGATGCCGAAGTGGTCGAGAAAGGCCAGCACCTGGACGGCGAACGCCTCGTTGATCTCGAACAGGCCGATGTCGCCGATGCCGAGCCCGGCCAGGCGCAGCGCGCGCTCCGTTGACGGGATCGGGCCGACGCCCATGACCTCCGGGTCGACCCCGGCGAACGCGTACGACACGAGCCGCATCTTCGGCGTCAGGCCCAGCTCCGCGGCCACGTCGGCGGCGGCCACGACGCAGCCGGTGGCGCCGTCGTTGATGCCCGAGGAGTTGCCCGCCGTCACCCTGCCGTGGGGGCGGAACGGCGTCTTCAGCCCGGCCAGCGCCTCCATCGTGGTGCCGGGGCGGGGCGCCTCGTCCTCGACCGCCAGGCCCCAGCCCTTCTCCGCGGTGCGCACGGCCGTCGGCACCAGGTCAGGCTGGATCTTGCCGTCGGCGTACGCCTTGGCCGTCTTCTCCTGCGAGAGCACGGCGTACGCGTCGGCGCGCTCCTTGGTGACGGCCGGGTAGCGGTCGTGCAGGTTCTCGGCGGTCATGCCCATGACGAGCGCGCTCGGGTCGACCAGCTTCTCCGACAGGAACCGCGGGTTCGGGTCGACGCCCTCGCCCATGGGGTGGCGGCCCATGTGCTCGACGCCGCCCGCGATGGCGACGTCGTACGCGCCGAACGCGATGCCGCCCGCGACCGTCGTGACGGCCGTCATCGCGCCCGCGCACATGCGGTCGATCGCGTAGCCGGGCACCGTCTTGGGCAGCCCGGCGAGCACGGCGGCGGAGCGGCCGATGGTCAGGCCCTGGTCGCCGATCTGGGTGGTCGCGGCGATGGCGACCTCGTCCACGCGCTCGGGCGGCAGGGCGGGGTTGCGCCGCATGAGCTCACGGATGACGCGGACGACCATGTCGTCCGCGCGGGTCTCCGCGTACAGCCCTTTCGGTCCTGACCTGCCGAAAGGTGTGCGCACGCCGTCCACGAACACGACGTCACGAGAGGAAGGCACGGATTCGCTCCTCGTTGCTGGACTGCTTCCCGCCCTATGCTACTCGTCAGTAACTACTGCGCACGCGAGGGCCGCCGCGAGCAGCGCGCAGACCAGACCGGTGGACGGCTCCCAGAGGTGGGCGCGGGCCGCGACCAGCCCCACGTCCGCCGCCGCGGCGCAGGCCCACAGGGCCGCCGTCCCGTGGGGGCGCGCGCCGGGGCCCGGATCCCACGGGTCGCCTGGCGAACCCCCGGGCCGACCGGCGCGCGTGCGCATCCCCGCCGCCTCCTTTGCCCAGGAGAACAGCAGCCACACCCCGGCCACCGCCCCCGCCGCCGCCAGCGCCGTCGCCGTCGTCTCGATCACCCAGTTCAGCGTGCCCGCCAGCGCGTCGCGGCCCGCCGCGCGGAACAGCCCGGGCACCGTACAGCCGAGCAGCAGCGTCACCGCCCACCCCAGCGCCACGGCAGGCCTCGTGAGCGGCCACAGCCGGGCCGAGCGCGCCACCCCGTACAGCTCGCGCTCGCGCCGCCGCAGCAGCTCGGCCCGCGCGCCCCAGACCGCCTGCGTGACGGCGAGCGCGGGCAGGCCGCCCAGGAACACCGCCAGCGACAGCACGGCGGGCGGCAGCGCCTGCTGGGCCGTGCCCGCGCGGTCGGCCAGCAGCCCGGCCGCCGGCAGCAGAGCCAGTACGGCCATGAGGCAGGCGCAGGCGGCACGCCGGGCCGCCCCGGCCCTGGCGCGCAGCAGCGCCACCGAGTCGGCGCCTGGAGGGGGCGTCATTTCCGTCAAGAGCATGACTGCCATGATGGCGTCACGGACTGTAGTGACGCGTGCCGTTCGCGTGCATCTGTGTGACGAGTTCCCCGTACGGCCGCCTGATCACGCCCCCGGGGGCGCTAGCATGCTGGCAACCTTCCATGAGGCGTCTGTTTCCGAGCACGAGCGCGAGCCGATCCCTCGCGTGAAAGGGACTGCGTGAGCGAGTACCGGGACATCGCAGTTCGGAGCCGTCACGGTGGCACCCCGGCCTCCGGCGGCCGGGCGGACGGGCGCGGTTCGCACCAGGAGCCGCCCGGCGGCCGCCCGGGCGGGCGGCGCTCGCGCAAGGAGCCGCGGCGCGGCAAGGTCACCGTGATGGGGTGGGTGAGCATCGCGCTCACCGGCGTGCTCACGCTCGGCACGCTCGGGGCCTACGGCTACTACCGCAGCCTCGACGCCAACATCAACAGGGAGGACGTCGGCGACCTCGGCGACAACCGGCCCCCCGAGACGGGCGCGCTCAACGTCCTGCTCGTCGGCTCCGACTCCCGCGAGGGCGCGAACAAGAGGTACGGCGCGAAGTCCCAGGGCCTGGGCGAGCGCACCGACACGATCATGCTGCTGCACATCTCCCCCAACCGGGACAAGGCAACCATGATCAGCTTCCCGCGCGACTCCATGGTCATGGTCCCCACCTGCGACAAGCCGGGCGGCGGGGTCATCCCGGCCGGGCTGCGCCAGATCAACGCCGCCTTCAACGACGGCGGCATCAAGTGCACCATCAGGACGATCGAGTCGATCACCCAGCTGCACGTCGACCACTTCGTGAAGGTCGACTTCACCGGCTTCAAAGGCATCATCGACGCGCTCGGCGGCATCGAGGTCTGCCTGCCCAAGGCCGTCAACGACCCCAAGGCCAAGCTGGTGCTGAGCGCCGGCAAGCACGTCGTCAGCGGCGAGCAGGCGCTCGGCTACGTCCGCACCCGCTACGCCCTCGGCGACGGCAGCGACCTCGGCCGCATCCAGCGCCAGCAGGTGTTCCTCACCAAGGTCATGGAGAAGGTCACCGACGGCGGCCTGCTCACCGACCCCGGCAAGCTCAACGACTTCCTCCAGGCCGCCACCAAGACCGTCACCGTCGACACCCACCTGACGCTCGACCGGATGCTCGAGATCGCCAACAGCGTCAGAGGGCTCAGCGCCAAGGAGCTCAAGGGCATCACCGTGCCCGTCGAGGCGTACCCGGCCGACAAGAACCGCGTGCAGTTCAAGCAGCCCGACGCCCGCAACTTCTTCGACAGCGTCCGCAACGACGTCGAGGTCACCGCCAGCCCCAAGCCGGGCGCCTCCGCCGGGCCGAAGATCGAGCACGACCAGGTGCGCGTCCAGGTGTTCAACGGCAGCGGCGAGTCCGGCAAGGCCGCCCAGGTCGCCGCCGAACTGGCCGACCAGGGCTTCGTCGTCACCCACGTCGGCAACGTCGCCGCCACCGCCACCACCGCGATCCGCTACGGCAAGAAGGACGCCCAGGGGGCGGCCTACGCCGACACCGTCGCGGCGCGGCTGTCCAAGGACAAGCGCACGCCGACGGCAGGCAAGATCAAGCCGCTCACCGTGGAGGCGTACAAGAGCGACGTCACCAAGATGCCCACGGGGCCGGTCGTCCAGCTCGTCATCGGCGCCGACTGGCCGGGCGTCCGGGTCATGTCCGCGATCCCCAGCTCCCTCAAGGACAAGGTCGTCGACAGCAGCACCAACCCCTGCCTCTGACGGCCGCCCGTCCCTGCCGGGCGGTCCTCGGGGCGGGAGACCCGGCGGCGGCAGTATCGTGCCCGCCTCGGAGGGCGGTGGGCGTCCCACACGGCCGCGAGCGCCCGCATCGCGGCGAAGAGCGCCGCCGTCACGACCACCGGCCTCCCGCCGCCGTGACGCTCATGGTCCGGGCGTGACGTATGGACGGTCGGGGCCGTGACGCCGCTCATGGTCCGGGCGTGACGTACGGACGGTCGGGGCCGTGACGCCGCTCATGGTCCGGGCGTGACGTACGGAGGGTCGGGGCCGTGTCGTCGTCCGCGTTCCGGGCCTCACGTACGGATCGCCGGGGCCGTGACGGTGCTCGCCGTCTGGGCGTGACGTATGGACCGTCCGGGCCGTGTGGTCGTCCGCGTTCCGGGCCTGACGTGCATATCGCCGGGGCCGTGACGGTGCTCGCCGTCTGGGGCGTTGCCGGCGAGGCGTGCCCGGCTGCGCGCGGGTGCCGTTCGTCTCCGCCGGCCGGGATGCGCCAGGAACCGCCACGGCGCTCCTCGCCTCCTCCTCTCGCGGACCTTCGCCCTCGGCGCGTTCCCCGGCGGGCGGCTGGTCGCCTTCTCGGTCTCCACCGCGATCCGGGGCGGGTCGGCCGCTCATGGCGGCGTCCCTGCGATCACTCCTGAGGGCCGTGGACGGGGTCCGTCCGCGCCGCGGATCGTTCCATCGCCGTACGCGCTTCAAGCGGGCCCGCCGGGGCCGCTGACAGGGCGATTGTTACGGAGAGTGACTTTAGGGAAACAAGTGAAATTTCCGGACAAGGAATGGTAGGAAAGGGCGGTCCGAATTCGAGCTAGAGAGGTTCCACCGTGGCGCGCGACGACAACGACAGGCCGTACGAGGACGCCCAGGGCAGGTCGCGGGATCCCGAGATGACCGGCGACGTGCTGTCCCCGCGCTGGAGCACGGAGGACACCGACGAGCAGCCCGCGATCCAGGCCGACGGCCCGGAGACGTACCTTTCCGGCCCCTCGGGCGTCTCCGGCCTCACCGGTGCGGCGACGCGCGGCGACGCCGCCTCCGACGGCTACGCCACGGGCAGGGACGTTCTCGGGGCCTCCCACGGCCTCCACGACGTCCGGGACGTCCTGGACGAGCCCGCGGGCGCCCGCGACGTGCTGGACGAGCCCGGAGGCACCCAGCCCGCCGGCCTCGGCGCCGCAGGTGGCGGCACGGGGATGGGCGCGTCCGGCGAGCCCGGGGTCACCCTGGGCCTCGACGGCGCGGCCTCGGGCGCGGACGGCCTCGCGGCCCTGACCGGCCTCGGCGCCACCACCGGCCCGGACGATCAGGCGCTCGGCGGTCCGGGCTCGTCCGGCCGGTCCGACAGCTTCGCGGTCGGCGGCCTCGGCGCCACCAGCGGCGCGGATGGCTTCTCCATCGGCGGCCTCGGCGCCGCCACCGGCCCCCAGGAGTCGGCGGCCGGCGCCGACGGGCAGGGCAGGGCGGACGCCGCGGGCGACCGGGGCGGCGAGGACGACGACCTCGCCTACCTGCCCCTCTACCGAGGCTACGAGCCGCAGGACGACGAGAAGGACGCCGAGCAGACCGGTGAGCAGGCCGGCGAGCCGCGGCGCGGCTTCCTCGGCTCCGGCTGGACGGACGACGCCGACGCCCCCGAGCCGCGGCGCGGCGAGCGGCGCCGTCGCGGCCGGGTCCTGCTCGTGGCCGCCGCCGCGGTGGTGCTCGTCGGCGGGGCCGGCTGGCTGCTGACCGGCACCTCTTCCGACGACCCCTGCGCGGGACGCACCTGCGCGAGCGCGGGCGAGGTGACCATCCCGAGCGAGCCGCCCCTGACGGAGGAGCCGGTGGAGGACGACCCCGAACCCGTCGTCTCCGACACCCCGCCGGCGACGTCCGAAACCCCGGCGCCGTCCGCGACGGTCACGAGGGTCAGGCCCACGCGCACGCCCGAGGCGCGCCCCACGCCGACCCGCACCGTCCGGCCGACGACCAGGCCGACCTCCGGGCCCGCCACCCGCGACCCGCAGGGCGACGTCGCCGACACCGGCACGGACGGCCAGGATCAGCAGGGGCAGCCGCAGGAGCAGAAGGCCAGCAAGGAGCCGGAGGCCCAGCAGCCGAGCAGCGGGCCCGAGCAGCCGCCCGCCTCGCAGCCCGCCCCGACCCCGTCGGAGTCGCAGAAGGGCCTGTTCGACATCCTCTTCCCCTGGACCTGACCCGCCCCCCGGCCTCCCACCCCGGCCACGGCCCAGGCCCGTCGCCCATCCCGGCCACAGCCCAGGCCCGTCGCCCATCCCGGCCACAGCCCAGGCCCGTCGCCCACCCGGGCCATGGCCCAGGCCCGTCGCCCACCTTGGCCACGGCCCGGGCCCGTCGCCCACCTTGGCCACGGCCCGGGCCCGCAGCCAAGTCCCCGCCCGTCGCCCATCCCGGCCACAGCCCAGGCCCGTCGCCCGCCCCGTCGCCCGGCCGCATGCCCACCTCGGCGCGCTGCCCGCCGGTCCTGGCCGTGCTACAGGTCTGCCGGTGCCGCCCGGTGCCGCCCGCCCTTTCCGGCCGCTGAGGGCGCCGGTCCGGCCGGTTGCGGTCGCGTGCTGATCTCGGTATTCGGCCCGCTGGTCCAACCGGTGCAGCAGCGTCGATGCCGGGCGCGGGCTTGCTCGACCGCCGCTCCCGGCTGTTGGGCGTGCTGGTCCGGCCGGTTCCGGTCACCTGCCGATCTCGGCACCTGGCCTGCCGGCCCGACCGGTGCGGCAGTGTCGCCGACACTCGCGGTGGGACGGTCGGCCGTTCCTCCGGGCCGCGGGTCGCCTGCTGCTTCGGCCTGTTGGCGCTCGCGGGCGCGTCCAGGGGGTGCGGTTCTGTCCGGGCTGGTGTTGAGACGTGCGAGGATGCGGAGCCAGGAGCTGGTCTGGCAGACTGGAAACCGCTTTCCGGGAGGTCTCGTGGTCACGCTTGAGGACGTCGCCAAGCAGGCGGGCGTCTCACTCGCCACCGCCTCGCGGGTGCTCAACGGCAGCACCCGCCAGGTGGGGGCCGCCCTGCGCGCCCGCGTCGAGCGGGCGGCCGACGAGCTGGGCTACCGCGCCAACATCGCGGCCCAGACGTTGGCGAGGGGCGCGAGCAACGTCATCGGCATCGTGGTGCACGACCTGACGGACCCGTACTTCGCGGCCCTCGCCGACGGCGCCATGCGGGCCGCGGAGGGCGAGGGCATGCTCGTCATGGTCGGCACCACGCACCGCGACCCCGAGCAGGAGATCGCGTACGTCTCCACCCTGAGCGCGCAGCGCGTACGCGCGGTGCTGCTGGTCGGCTCGCGCGTGGCCGACCCTGGCGTGACCGGCCGCCTGCGCGACGAGCTGGCCAAGTACCGCGAGAGCGGCGGCCGGGTGGCCTGCGTGGGCCAGGACCTCCTGGGGGTCGACACCGTCGCGCCCGCCAACCGGGCGGGCGCGGGCGCGCTGGCCAGGGCGCTGGCCGGGCTGGGGCACAGGAGGTTCGCGGTGCTGGCCGGGCCCGAGCACCTCATGACCGCGGCGGACCGCTGCGCCGGGTTCTGCGCGGCGGTGGAGGAGCTGGGCCTGCCCGCGCCCCGCGTCGTCCACGGGCCGTTCGACCGTGACGGCGGCCACGCGGCGGCCCGGGAGGTGGGCGACGCCACCTGCGTGTTCGCGGTGAACGACGTCATGGCGGTGGGGGCGCTGGCGGCCTACAGGGAGGGCGGCGTGCGGGTGCCCGAGGACGTGTCGGTGGCCGGTTTCGACGACATCGTCACGCTGCGTGATCATGTCCCGGCGCTGACGACCGTCCGGCTGCCGCTGAAGGACATGGGCGCGCGGGCGCTGGAGCTGGCGCTGCGTGAGAGCGACACCCCGGTGGTCGAGCAGGTCGAGGGCGAGGTCGTGCTCCGCGAGAGCGTCAGGAGGCTGTCCTGACCGCCGGTGCGCGGCGAGGCGGGTCGGCGGGAAGGCCGGGGCCCGTGGAGCGCTCGAAGCGTTCCGGCAGGAAGTCGAAGCGTTCCGGCGGGCCGTCGGGACGGACGAGGAGGAGGAACGCATGAGGCTGGCGGTCAGCACCCTGGGGATGCCGGGGGAAGGGCTGGAGCGGGCGATCGAGATCGCCGGCGGGCACGGGTGCGAGGGGCTGGAGCTGCGGCTGCACCCCGACACGGGCGTGCACGCGGGGCTTTCCGAGCAGGAGCGCCGCTCGGTGCGGCGGCGGATCGAGGCCGCGGGCCTGGAGGTGTCGGCGCTCGCCGGGTACGTCCGCGTCTGCGCGCCCGGCCCGGACGAGCCGGTCGTCGAGGCGCTCCTCGCGGACCTGCGCCTGGCCGCCGACCTGGACGCGCCGGGTGTGCGCGTGTTCCCCGGCGGCGCCGACCCGGAGGTGGGCGCGCGCAGGCTCGGGGCGGTGGCAGGGGAGGCCGCGGCCCTCGGCCGGCTGGTGCTGGTGGAGACGCACGACGAGATGGCGACGGGCGCGGCCGTGGCGGGGCTGCTCGACACCGCCGATCTCCCGGACGCCGCGGGCGCGATCTGGGACCTCCTCCACCCCTGGCGGCACGGCGAGGAGCCGGCCGCCACGCTCGCCGCGCTGGGCCCGCACCTGCGCTGCGTGCAGGTCAAGGACGCCGTCTCGGCCCGCGACACCACGCCCGTGCCGATGGGGTCGGGCTCGGTCCCGCTGGAGGAGTCGGGCGAGCTGCTGCGCGCGGCGGGCTACGGCGGGTGGGTGTCGCTGGAGTGGGAGCGCACCTGGTATCCGCAGGTCGCGCCGGTCGAGGAGATCCTGCCCGGCGCCGCCGCGTGGGTGCGGCGTTTCACCGCTTAGATAGGAGGATGTCCGACTTCATTGACAAGGTGCTCGTCGTCGGGATGGACGGCCTGCGCTTCGACCGCCTCGTCGCGATCGACCCGCCCGTCCTCGGCGCGCTCATGTCCTCCGGCGCGTACGGCACCAGCAAGCTCCCCTACGGCGAACCCGGCGCGCCCCGCACCGAGTCGCCCGGCGAGGTCGTCCCCGAGCCCGCCCCCGAGGGTCCGGGCATCCGGTCGCGTACCGACTCGGGGCCCGGGTGGTCGTCCATCGCGACCGGCGTGTGGCCCGACAAGCACGGCGTCGTGGACAACGGCTTCAGCGGTGCACAGTTCCAGAAATTTCCGGACTTCTTGACGCGGGCCAAGGACGCCCGGCCCGACCTCGCCACCTCCGCGTTCTTCTCCTGGGCGGCCCTGGACGAGCACGGCGCGTTCGGCCCCGCGATCGACCACCGCCACGTCCTGGACGGCTTCGCCCTCACCTTCGCCGCCGCCGACGAGCGCCTCGCGGCGGCGGCCGAGCGCCACCTCGCGGAGGCGGGCCCCGACCTGACGTTCGTCTACCTGGGCGACACCGACGAGGTGGCCCACGAGCTGGGCGCGTTCTGCCCGGAGTACGCCGCCGCGCTCCACACCCAGGACGCCTACCTCGGCCGCCTGCTCGACGCCGTGCGCTCCCGCCCCTCCCGGGAGCGCTGGACGGTGCTCGTCACCACCGACCACGGTCATGTCGACGAGGGCGGCCACGGCGGCGTGTCGGACGAGGAGCGGACGGTCTTCGTCATCGCCAACCGCCTGGGCGACGACCTCGGCGGCCGGTCGCTGGGCGCGCCCCGGCTGGTGGACGTGGCCCCCACGGCGCTGTCCCTGCTCGGGGTGGCCGTCGATCCGGGCTGGGACCTGGACGGCGGCGTCCTGGAGGTCTGAGCCACCTTCTTTCATCACCTGTTGAATTCTGGTCGCCGGAGGACGACACTGGGGGGACAGGACGGCGGACAGCGGGAGCGACCCCATGAAGACGGCTCTGGACCTCTGCGAGATCGACGGCGGCATGCCGGACGAGGTGGGCGGCAAGGCGGCCAACCTCGGCGAGCTCGTCAGGGCGGGGCTGCCGGTTCCGCCCGGGTGGGTGCTCACCACGGAGGCGTACCGGCAGGTGGCCGACGGTCTGGGCGGCGCGCTGGACGAGCTCGTCGCGGCGGGCGGCTCCACCGGCGGCACGGCCCTCGCGGCGCGCGCCAGAGCCCTGCTGCTGGAGGCCCCCGTGCCCGGCGCGGTGCGGGAGGAGATCCTCAGCCGATACGCGGCGCTCGGCGACGACGTGCCCGTCGCCGTGCGCTCCTCGGCGACGGCCGAGGACCTGCCGTTCGCCAGCTTCGCCGGTCAGCAGGACACGTACCTGAACGTCGTCGGCGGCGAGGCGGTGCTCGACGCGGTCCGCCGCTGCTGGGCCTCCCTGTGGACCGACCGCGCCGTCGCCTACCGGGAGTCCCAGGGCGTCGGCCACGACCGGGTGCGGCTCGCGGTGGTCGTCCAGGCGATGGTGGACGCCAGGGTCGCCGGGGTGATGTTCACCGCCAACCCGGTGACGGGGCGGCGGCGCGAGGCCGTCATCGACGCCGCCCCGGGGCTCGGCGACGCCGTCGTCTCCGGCGCGGTCGACCCCGACCGCTTCGTCGTGGACGTCGCGACCGGCGAGATCCGCGAGCGCCACGCGGGCGGCGCGGGAACGGGCGCGGGAACGGGCACGGGCGTGGGAGCGGGAACGAGTGCGGGCATGGGCGCGGGTCGCCCGTGTCTCACCGACGCCGAGGCGCGCGAGCTGGCCGCCCTCGCGGCCCGCGTCGAGGACCACTTCGGCGCGCCGCAGGACACCGAGTGGGCCCTCGACCACCGCGGCACGCTCTGGCTCACCCAGTCCAGGCCGATCACCACCCTCTACCCGCTGCCCGAGAGCCGCCGCGACGGGCTGCGCGTCTACTTCTCCTTCAACGTCGCCCAGGGCGTCATGGGCCCGCTCACCCCGATGGGGCTGTCGGCCGTCAGGCTCTTCGGCGCGGGCGGCACCGCCCTGTTCGGGTACGGGCCCGCCGACCCGCTGTCCGGCCCGCCGGTCATGGCCGAGTCGGGGCAGCGGCTCTGGCTCGACGTCACCACGGCGGTGCGCAGCAGGGCGGGCCGGGTGATCCTGCCGCGCCTGCTGACCCTCGGCGAGGCGCGGGCCAAGGCCGTCCTCGACGGGCTGGCGGGCGACCCGCGGCTGTCGGTCGTCCACAGGGACCTGCGGCCCGCGGTGCGGGGGTTCGCCCGTTTCGCCCGCCGCGTCCACGCCCCGGCGCGGGTGTTCCAGGCGCTCGCCCGGCCGCGCGCCGCGCTCGCCTACACCGCCCGGGTGGGGGAGGAGTTGGAGGCGCGGCTGCGCGTCCCGGACGGAGCCACTCCCGCCGAGCGGATCGACCACGCCGTGCGCACGCTGCGCACCGCGTTCCCGGCCGTCCTGTCGATCATGCCGATCGTCATCACCGGGTACGGGCTGTTCGCGCTGGCGTCCAGGCTGTGCGGGACGTCCATGGCCGAGCTCCAGGACGTCCTGCGCAGCGTCCCGCGCAACCCGACCACCGAGATGGACCTCGCCCTGTGGGAGCTCGCCACCCGCGTCGAGCCGGAGCCGTTCAGGACGGAGCCGGCGGAGGAGCTGGCGCGCCGCTACCGGGCGGGGACGCTGCCCCCCACCGCCCAGCGCGAGATCGCCGCCTTCCTGCGCAGGTACGGGCACCGCGGCGTCGCGGAGATCGACCTCGGCGTGCCGCGCTGGTCGGAGGACCCCGCGCACGTCCTCGGCGTGCTGTCCAACTACCTGCGCGCCGACCGCCGCCGCATGGAGGCCGACGGCACGGCCCCCGACGCGCTGTTCGCGAGGGGCGAGCTGCGGGCGCGGGCCGCCGTGGAGCGGGCGGTCTCGGCCGCGCGCCGCCGCGGCCCGCTGCGGGCCGCCCTCACCCGCTACGCGCTGGGCCGCACCAGGATGTACGCGGGGCTGCGCGAGCTGCCCAAGTTCCACGCGGTCAGGACGCTGGCGGCGGTGCGGGCGAGCCTGCTCGCCGTCGGCGCCCACCTGGCCGCCGAGGGCGGGCTGGAGGCCCCCGAGGACGTGTTCTTCCTGCGCCTGGAGGAGGCCCGCGCGGCGCTGGGCGGCGGCGACCTGCGGGCGCTCGTCGCGGAGCGCAGGCAGGTGTACGAGCGGGAGTCGCGCCGCCGGCACGTGCCCAGGGTTCTGCTCTCCGACGGCACCGAGCCCGAGACCCTCCTCCGGCCCGCGGGCGGCCACCGGGACGGCGTGCTGACCGGGACGCCCGCCTCGGCGGGCACCGTCACGGGCCCCGCCCGCGTGGTGCTCGACCCGGTGGGCGCCCACCTGGAGCCCGGCGAGGTCCTCGTCTGCCCGTCGACCGACCCCGGCTGGACGCCGCTGTTCCTCACGGCGGGCGGGCTGGTCATGGAGATGGGCGGCGCGATGTCGCACGGCGCGGTGGTGGCCAGGGAGTACGGCATCCCCGCCGTCGTCGGCGTGCCCGACGCGACGCGCCGCGTGCGCGGCGGCCAGGAGATCACGGTGGACGGCGCCGCCGGCACCGTGACCCTCCCCGCCGCCCCCGATCAGCCTTCGGCGAGCACGACCTCGGTGTAGCGGCGGCGCATCGTCGCCACCACCTCGTCGGGGTCGGCCGCCCAGACGTCGGCGTTGAAGATCTCCACCTCGACGTCGCCGTCGTAGCCCGCCGCGAGGACGGCCCGGGTGATCGGCGCGAAGTCGATCACCCCGTCGCCCATCATGCCGCGCCCGAGCAGCACGTCCTCGGGCAGCGGGTGGAGGTAGTCGCACACCTGGTACGAGGCGATGCGGCGGCCGGCCCGCGCGATGTCGTCGAACAACCGCGGGTCCCACCAGACGTGGAAGGTGTCGACGACCACGCCCACCTGCTCCTCCGGGTAGGGCAGGCTCAGGTCGAGCGCCTGGCCGAGCGTGGACAGCACGGCGCGGTCGGGGCAGTAGACCGGGTGCAGCGGCTCCAGCGCCAGCCGCACGCCCCGCTCGCCGGCGTACGGCGCGAGCACCGACAGCGCCTCGGCGACGCGTTCGCGCGCGCCCGCGAGGTCGCGGGAGAAGCCTGAGGGCAGCGCCTCGCCCGGACGCACGCCGGGCAGCCCGCCCACGACCATCACCAGGCAGGCCGCGCCCAGTTCGGCCGCCTCGTCCACGGCGCGGCGGTTGTCGTCGAGCGCCTCGGCGAACGCCCGCCTGCCCTCCTCGCCGGGCAGGCCGCCCGCCGTGAGGAAGCCGCCGCGGCACAGCGACGAGACCCGCAGGCCCGCGTCGCGCACCAGCTTGGCCGTCTCGGCCAGGCCCTGCTCGGCCACCTTCTCGCGCCACAGCCCGATGGCCGGGAGGCCGTGCCTGACGCAGCCGTCCACGGCCTCGGCGACCGACCAGCGCCTGGTCGTCCACTGGTTGAGCGACAGACTCACAGCCCGTTCACCGCCAGCAGCGCCCGCATGCGGTGGACGGCCAGCTCGGGGTCGGCGAGCAGGCCCGCCTGGTCGGCCAGCCTGAACACCTTCGCCAGGTGCGTCAGCGAGCGGGCCGACTGGGCGCCGTTCACCATGGCGAACGCGTCCTGGTGGCCGTTCAGCCAGGCCAGGAAGACGATGCCGGTCTTGTAGTGGTACGTGGGCGCCTCGAAGATCGTGCGCGACAGCGGCACCGTCGGGGCGAGGATCTCGTCGTACCTGGCCAGGTGCCGGGCGCGGTCCTCCTCGCCGGAGGCCGACTCGGCGGCGTCGAGCGCCCGCAGCGCCTCGGCGGCGGCGGGGGCGATCGCGTCGAAGATGCCGAGCAGGGCGTGCGAGCCGGTCCTGATGAGCGACGGGTAGTTGAAGTCGTCGCCGGTGTAGAGCCGCACGCCCTCGGGCAGCGCGGCGCGCAGCCGCACCTCGTGCTCCTCGTCCAGCAGCGACACCTTCACGCCGTCGACCATCGGGGCGTGGGCGTGGACCAGTTCGAGGAACGACTCGGTGGCCTCGGCGACGTCGCGCGAGCCCCAGTAGCCGGCGAGCTGCGGGTCGAACATCTCGCCCAGCCAGTGCAGGATCACCGGCCGCTCGGCGACGCCGAACAGCTTGCCGTACACCTGGTGGTAGTCGCGCGGCCCGGTCGCGGCGCGGGCGAGCTGCCGCGACGCCATGACGATCACGCCCGCCCCCGCCGCCTGGACGGTCTCGATCTGCTCGGCGTACGCGGCGGTGATGGTGTTCAGGTCGCCGGCGCCGGGCGCGTGGTCGGTGCCGGCGCCGCAGGAGACGAGCGCGGCCGGGTCGCCGAACGCGCGGGCCTCCTGCGCGCTGCGCGTGATCAGCTCGCGGGTGGCGGCCCAGTCGAGTCCCATGTTGCGCTGCGCGGTGTCCATGGCGTCGGCCACGCGCAGGCCGTGCGACCACAGGTGGCGGCGGAAGCGGAGGGTCGCCTCCCAGTCCACGGCGGCGGGGGAGCCGGGCGTGTTGTCGCCGAGCGGGTCGGCCACGACGTGCGCCGCCGCGTAGACGACGCGGCTCGCGGCCGGAGCGGCCTCCACCGGCCAGGCGACGGGCTCGCGCAGGGTGTACGCCCCGCCGGGCAGGTCGATCCTCACAGCGCGGGCACCTCGATCCTGCGGCCCTCGGCGGAGGAGCGCAGGGCCAGCTCGGCGAGCTGGACGCCGCGCGCGCCCGAGGCGAAGTCGTTCGGGAACGGGGCGTCCTCCAGGACGTGCCGGACGAACCGCTCCCACTGGATCTTGAAGCCGTTGTCGAACTCGGCGTTGTCCGGCACCTCCTGCCAGCCGTCGCGGAAGCGGGCGGTGACCGGCAGGTCGGGGTTCCAGACGGGCTTCGGCGTGGCCGAGCGGTGCTGGACCCGGCAGTTGCGCAGCCCGGCGACGGCGCTGCCGTGCGTGCCGTCCACCTGGAACTCCACCAGTTCGTCGCGGTTGACCCGGACCGTCCAGGAGGAGTTGATCTGGGCGACGACGCCGCCCTCGATGCCGAACACGCCGTACGCGGCGTCGTCGGCGGTGGCCTGGTACGTCCTGCCCTGCTCGTCCACGCGGCTCGGGATGTGCGTGACGGCCTGCGCGTAGACCGACTCGACCCGGCCGAACAGGTTCTCCAGCACGTAGTGCCAGTGCGGGAACATGTCGAGCACGATGCCGCCGCCGTCCTCGGCCCGGTAGTTCCAGGAGGGGCGCTGCGCCTCCTGCCAGTCGCCCTCGAACACCCAGTAGCCGAACTCGCCGCGCACCGACAGGATGCGGCCGAAGAAGCCGCCGTCGATGAGCCGCTTCAGCTTCAGCAGGCCGGGCAGGAACAGCTTGTCCTGGACGACGCCGTTCTTGACGCCCTTCGCGGCGGCGGCCTCGGCCAGCGCGACCGCCTCCTGCGTGGACTCTGCCGTGGGCTTCTCGGCGTAGATGTGCTTGCCCGCGTCGATGGCCTTCAGCACGGCCTTCACCCTGGCGCTGGTCACCTGGGCGTCGAAGTAGATCAGGGCGTCCTCGTCGGCGAGGGCCGCGTCGAGGTCAGTGGTCAGGTCGGCGATGCCGTGCCGGGCGGCGATGTCGGCGAGCTTGCCGGCGTCGCGGCCGACCAGGACGGGCCGGAGCTTCACCCGGCTCCCGTCGGAGAGCGTGACACCGCCCTGCTCGTTGATGGCCAGGACGGAGCGGACGAGGTGCTGACGGTAGCCCATCCGTCCGGTGACGCCGTTCATCACGACGCCGATGGTGCGCACGCTCATGGGTTTCCTTTCGGGGAAAGCGCTTTCCCGAACGGTACGGCGACGCCACCGAAAGCGTCAAGTGGCGTGCGCCGTACCGCGGAGGGGGCGGGGGAGCCCTAGAGCTCGCCCTTCGTCTCCAGCCTGGCCAGGGCCCTGGCGATGGGATGCGCCGTGAGCGCGAGCTGCCACTCGCGGGCGCCGAGCCCGCGCAGCCGCTCACGTACGCTGTCGTCGGTGATCTCCGCCGGCGGCTCCCACGTCAGGCGGCGCACGGCGTCCGGCTGGAGCAGGTTCTCCGCCGGCATGTGGTGCTCGTCGGCCAGCGCGGCCACCACGGCGCGCGCGGCGGCCAGCCGCCTGGCCGCGGCGGGGTCGCGGTCGGGCCAGCGGTTGGGCGGCGGCGGGCCGTCGCCCGGCGTGCTGGGCTGCGGGAGCTGGCTCTCCGGCACGGTCCTGGCCCTGGTCACGGCCGCCAGCCACTCGCTCATGTACCGGCGCGCCCCGCTGCGGGTGAACGCCGGGATCTCCGTGAGCGCCTTCCTCGTCCGCGGGCCCTCCAGCGCGGCCGTGACGATCGCCGCGTCCGGCAGCACCCTGCCGGGGGCCATGTCGTTCTCGCGGGCGATCCGGTCGCGCGTCGCCCACAGCTCGCGTACGACCGCGAGCGCCCGGACGCTGCGCACCTTGTGGATGCCGGACGTGCGGCGCCACGGGTCGGAGCGCGGCACCGGCGGGGGCGTCCTGAGCACGGCGGCGAACTCCTCGCGCGCCCACTCCAGCTTCCCCGTCTCCTCCAGCTCTCCGTGCAGCACGTCGCGCAGCTCCACCAGGACCTCGACGTCCAGCGCGGCGTACCTGAGCCAGTCCTCGGGCAGCGGCCTGGTGGACCAGTCGGCGGCGGAGTGGCCCTTCTCCAGCCGCAGGCCGAGCACGGTCTCGACCATGGTGCCGAGCCCCACGCGCTCGTAGCCGAGCAGCCGGCCGGCCAGCTCGGTGTCGAACATCGTGCGGGGCCGGAACCCCACCTCCATCAGGCAGGGGAGGTCCTGCGACGCGGCGTGCAGCACGATCTCGGCGTCGGCGACGGCGGCGTCGAGCTCGGACAGGTCGGGGCAGGCGATCGGGTCGATCAGCGCGGTGCCCGCGCCCGCTCTGCGCAGCTGCACCAGGTAGGCGCGGTTGCCGTAGCGGTAGCCCGACGCCCGCTCGGCGTCCACCGCCACCGGGCCGGCGCCCGCGGCGAACGACTCGACGACGCGGACCAGCGCGCCGGGGTCCGCCACCACGGGAGGGATGCCCTCGCGCGGCTCCAGCAGCGGTTCGACGGTGCGTTCTTCTGTCATGAGCTCACCGGCCTCATGACGTGGGTGCGGTGTTGACGGGTGCCCTCACTTCGTACGGTCACTCTCCGGATCTTCACGCCGGCGTGGCAGCGCTGCCACGTCGGGAGGGAGCGGCGGTATGCCGGCCGCCAGGCACATCAGGTCGCACCAGGCGGCGACGTGGCCGGAGAGATCCTCCTCGGCGGGCGACCAGGAGGCGCGCAGCTCCAGTTCGGTGCTGACCGGGTCGTCCGCCTTGTTGCCGAACCCCTCGGACACGGCTCTCGTCACGGTACCGCCGGCGGCCGAGTAGTCGGCGTGGCGCGCGTCCAGGGCCTCGGTCAGCCAGCTCCAGACGACGGGCCCGAGCAGCGGGTCGGACGTGATCTCGGGCTCCATGTCGGCCCGCACGTACGCGACCAGGCGGAAGGGGCCCTCCCAGCCGCGCTGGCCGTCGGGGTCGTACAGCAGGATGAGCCGGCCGACGGCGAGCTCGTCGTCGTCGCGGTAGACCGACGCGCCGATCGCCGCGGAGTAGGGGGCCAGGCGCTGCGGCGCCGGCAGCTCCTCAAGCTCGATCTCCGGCCTGACCTCGGACAGCCGCATGCTCTCCGCGGCGCGCGCGAACGCGGCGGGAGGCGGCGGCTGGTCACCGAGTGTCATAGCCGAAGCGTAGGTCGAAGTAGGACGGAAGGGGACCACGGGGGTGCTCATCCTTGGTGATCAAGCCGAAGCCGTAACGAGCTGGCGAACCGGTCGGGTGAACGGGGCGGCGCCGCCCAGCGGCGCCGCGTGGCCGCACTCCAGGCAGAACCACTCGGGGCACTCGCCGGGCCGGTGCCCGTCGGCGCACGGCGGCTGCTCGAACAGCCGCTCACCGGCGCAGGAAACGCAGCGCTCGCTGCGGCGCTCCGGGGAACTCCACAAGGCGGTCATCGCACCAGTCATCGAGCCGGGGCCTTTCTTCGGGTCGTGGCTCCGACGTTGGCATGAGCGGCGAACATTTCCCCGCAACGCGCTCGGCGTGTCCCGAAAGTGGTCGGTGAATCGTAGCCGCGCGGTCGTTTGGGGAAGTTTTGACCTGCCGGGGACCACCGCTCTGCCGACCCATGGGGTGTGCTCGACCCGTGAGCGACGCCGATGCCGAGCGGACCGGTAAACCTTCATCCAGCTATCTGATCATGATTTGGCGCATCCAATGCATATTTTTCCGACACCTCGCGCCGATTCCGTGACCGACCTGCCCGCATGGCACCCTTGGAGGGTGAACCTCGCCGACTCAGCCTTCCTGCGCGCCTGCCGCCGTCAGCCCGTCCCCCACACCCCCGTCTGGTACATGCGCCAGGCCGGACGGTCGCTGCCCGAGTACATGAAGGCGCGCGAAGGCGTCCCCATGCTCACCGCGTGCGAGACGCCCGACATGGTCGTCGAGATCACCCTGCAGCCGGTGCGGCGCTACGGCGTCGACGCCGCCATCTTCTTCAGCGACATCGTCGTGCCGCTCAAGGCCATCGGCGTCGACCTCGACATCAAGCCGGGCGTCGGCCCCGTCGTCGCCGACCCGATCCGCGACGCCAGGGGCATCGACGCGCTGCGCCCGCTGGAGCCCGGCGACGTCCCCTACGTCACCGAGGCGGTGCGCGCGCTCGTCGGCGAGCTCGGCGGCACGCCGCTCATCGGCTTCGCCGGGGCGCCGTTCACGCTCGGCTCGTACCTCATCGAGGGCGGGCCGTCCAAGAACCACGACCGCACCAAGGCGATGATGTACGGCGAGCCCGCGCTGTGGCACGCCCTGATGGAGCGGCTGACGGACATCGTGCTGGAGCACCTGCGTGTCCAGGTGGCCGCGGGGGCGTCGGCGGTGCAGCTCTTCGACTCGTGGGTCGGCGCGGTCGCGCCCGACGACTACCGCGAGTTCATCCTGCCCCACACCAGGCGCATCTTCGAGGGCGTCGAAGGCGTCCCGCGCATCCACTTCGGCGTCGGCACCGGAGAGCTGCTCGGCCTGCTCGGCGAGGCAGGTGCCGACGTCGTGGGCGTCGACTGGCGGGTGCCGCTCGACGAGGCCGCCCGCCGGGTCGGCCCCGGCAAGGCGCTGCAGGGCAACCTCGACCCGGCCGTCCTGCTCGCGCCCTGGGAGGTCGTCGAGCGCAAGGCCCGCGAGGTGCTGCGGCGCGGCAGGGAGGCCGAGGGGCACGTGTTCAACCTCGGCCACGGCGTGCTGCCCTCCACCGACCCCGACCAGCTCAAGCGGCTCACCGACCTGGTCCACGAGGCTCACTGAGGCCCCGGCGCCTCCGGCTGCTCCGGCCCTGACGCGTCCGCGGCTCTCTCCGGCGCCGCCGGCGGGTTCGGGGGACCGCCGGGCACCCGCGCGGGCGGGCCCTGCGGCGCAGGCGGGCCCGAGGGCCGGTCCGGGCGGCGGCGCGCGCGGCGGCGGCGGCGTACGAGCAGCACCAGGGCGGTCACCGGCACGCCGAGCGCCACCAGCCACGGCAGCACGGCACCGAACACGGTGACGAACACCTTCGCCGACGTCACCAGCGCCGCCCAGCCCGCCTTGAGCCCCGAGAGGAAGCCGGGCGGCTCGTCGGCCGGGTCCTCCACCTCCGCCACCGGGCCGACCAGGCGGAGCGTCAGCGTCGCCATGGCCACCTGCCTGGCCAGCTCCTTCTGCTGGGCCTGCAGCGACTCCAGGTCCGCCTCGCGCGCCGCGATCTCCCGCTCCACCTCCAGCACCTGGCGCATCGTGCCGGCCTTCTTCAGCAGCGCGCGCAGCGACTCCAGCGACCGCTGCGCCGTCTTCAGCCGGCTGTCCACGTCGGCCACCTGCAGGGTGACGTCCTGCGTGTTCTGGTTGAGCGAGAGCTGCCTGCCGAGGTCCTTGCCGAGCCTGCCGAGCACCTCGGCGTACCGGGCGGGCGGCACCTTGAACTCCAGCAGCGCGCTGTCCTCGCTGTCGCCGGAGGAGTCGGCCTCCTCCCTGGCCAGGTAGCCGCCGGCCGCGGTGACGATCTGCTTGGCCTGCTGCGCCGCGGCGGTCACCGCCGCGGCCCGCACCGTCATGGAGGCCGTGTAGACGATCTGCCGGTCCTCCGGCGTGGGCTGGACCTCGGTGGGGATGGTCTTGCCCGCCTGCCCCGCCACCGTCCGGTCCTGCGGCACGGCGTGATCCGCCGCGGGGCTGGGCGCCGCCGCGGGGGCCGCCGCGCCGTCGGCGCGGCTCTCCTGCCTCGCGACGAAGGACGACGATCCGCCTCCGCAGCCCGCCAGCACGAGGGCCGCGCAGGCGGCCGATAACGCGATGCCGTACCGGGTTCTCCTCATGCCCCTATGACGGAGGGCGGACGGCCCGGGTTTGGTGGGAACCATCACGTTACGGTCACGCGCCCCGGCGGCCTGACCGCCCCGGTGAGGCGGTAGCGTCGGATCTCGTGGAAGGGAATCGGGCACACGTGGTCGTCGTCGGCGGCGGCATCTCCGGGCTGGCCGCCGCGTGGTTTCTCCGCCAGGGCGCCGGCGAGCGGGTCAGGGTGACCGTGCTGGAGTCGAGCCCGCGCATCGGCGGCAAGCTGTACGCCTCCGAGGTGGCCGGGGTGAGCGTCGACGCGGGCGCGGAGTCCATGCTGGCCCGGCGCCCCGAGGGCAAGGAGCTGGCCGCGGCCGTCGGGCTCGCCGGAGACCTCGTCCTCCCCGGCACGCTCCGATCGTCGATCTACAGCAGGGGCACGCTGCACGCGCTGCCCAAGGCGCAGGTCATGGGCGTGCCCGCCGACCTGGCCGAGCTGGCCAGGTCGGGCATCATCTCGCCGGCCGGCCTCCTGCGGGTGCCGCTCGACCAGATCCTGCCCGCCACCCTCGTGCGCACCGACGTCTCGGTGGCCGCCTACATCCGGGCCAGGATGGGCGGCGAGGTCGTCGAGCGCCTGATCGAGCCGCTGCTCGGCGGCGTGTACGCGGGCCGCTCCGACATGCTGTCGCTGGAGGCCACGATGCCGCGCGTGGCCGCCGTGGCCCGCAGCGAGCGGTCGCTGCTGTCGGCCACCAGGCACCTCGTCGAGGAGGCGCCCAAGGACGCCGGCCCGGTCTTCGCCACGCTGCGCGGCGGCATCGGCGTGCTGCCCGAGGCGGTCGCCAAGGCGTCCGGCGCCGACGTCAGGACGGGCGTGACGGTCCGCGAGCTGCACCGTACCGAGAGCGGGTGGCGGCTCGTCACCGGCCCCGTCCCCCGGCCCGAGGTGATCGAGGCCGACGCCGTCGTCGTCGCCACACCCGCCCCCGCCGCCGCCCGGCTGCTGAAGGAGGAGGCGCCCAGGGCCGCCGCCGAGCTGGCCAGGATCGACTACGCCAGCATGGCCGTCGTCACCCTCGCCTACCCGCTCGACGCCTTCCCCGAGCCGCCCGCCACCAGCGGCTATCTGGTGCCGCCCGTCGAGGGCAGGCCGGTCAAGGCCGTCACGTTCAGCTCCGTCAAGTGGCCGCACCTGGCGTCCGACCTGGTCGTGCTGCGCTGCTCGATCGGCAGGGTCGGCGAGGAGCACCTGCTCCAGCGCGAGGACGCCGAGCTGGTGTCGCTGGCCACCGCCGAGATGGCCGACGTCATGGGCGTGCGCGGCCTGCCCGTCGACACCCGCGTCACCCGGTGGGGAGGCGGGCTTCCGCAGTACAACGTGGGCCACCTCGACCGGGTGGCCAGGGTGCGGGCCGCCGTCGCCGTGCAGCCCGGCCTGGCCGTGTGCGGCGCCGCCTACGACGGCCTGGGCATCCCGGCCTGCCTCGCGACCGCGCGCACCGCGGCGGGCCGGATTCTGGACCAGCTGGACAAGCAAGGAGAATGAACGCATGACTGAGGGTGCCCCGCGGCTCAAGGCCCGCGATCTCAACCAGGTGATCAGGTACACGATGTGGTCGGTCTTCAAGGCCACCGACGCGTGCCCCGCCGACAGGGAGAGCCTGGCCGCCGAGGTCGAGGGCCTGCTGGAGCAGGCCGCCGGCAAGGACGTCGTGACCAGGGGGGTCTACGAGGTCGCCGGGTTCCGCGCCGACGCCGACTACATGTTCTGGTGGCACGCGCCGACCCCCGAGGACCTCCAGGACGTCTACTCGCGCTTCCGCCGCACCGCGCTGGGCCGCCACAGCGCGCCCGTCTGGTCGGCCATGGCGCTGCACCGCCCCGCCGAGTTCAACAAGTCGCACATCCCGGCCTTCCTCGCCGAGGAGGAGCCGCGGGCGTACGTGAGCGTCTACCCGTTCGTCCGCTCGTACGAGTGGTACCTCCTGGAGGACGCCGAGCGGCGGGCGATGCTGGCCGAGCACGGCAGGATGGCGCGCGGCTACCCCGACGTCCGGGCGAACACGGTCGCCTGCTTCGCGCTCAACGACTTCGAGTGGATGCTCGCGTTCGAGGCCGACGAGCTGCACCGCATCGTCGACCTCATGCGCGAGCTGCGCGGCGCCGAGGCCAGGCGGCACACGCGCGTCGAGATCCCGTTCTACACGGGCACGCGCAAGCCGGTGCGCGAGATCGTCGCCGCGCTGCCGTAGCGCGGGCCCGCTCGCCGTGGCGGCGGGGGCCCAACTTTCCGATCTCCCTGACGTGATCTACCCCGTTTGTCACAATCAGGGAAAGCCCCTGCCCGCGTGGCGTGGGGCGTCGCGTTCCATGGAGGGGCAGTGGAGCAGCAGTCGTCGGGGAGGTCCGGCCGCCGGAGGCGCGCCCCGGGCCGTCACGCGGCGCAGGCACAGGCGCGCACCGGGCGCCGGTCGGGCAGGGGGCTGTGGCTGGCAGGGGCGTCGGCGGGCGCGGTCGCGCTCGCGGGCGGCGTCCTCGCGCTCACCGCGAACGGCACGCTGGGCGGTTCGTTCACCGGCCCGCTGCCCCGGGCGCTCGCGGCCTCCGGCGTCTCGCCCGCTCCCGCCGACACCCCGTACGGCGCGTCGGGCCAGGGCGGGGCCGGGCGCGGCCGGACGAGTCCCGCCACCAGCGAGGCAGGTCCCTCCGCGTCCCCCAAGAAGGACGTCGCCGGAGGAGGCTCGCGTGACGGCGGCCGGGGTGACGGCGGCCCGGGTGACGGGGCGGCTCGCGACGGCGGTTCCCGCGACGGCGGCCAGGGCGGACGTCCAGCGAAGGGCCGCGCCACGCCCGGCGCAGGGAGCGAGGGCGGCGAGCAGGACGCGCCGCCGCAGGTCCTGGAGGGCAAGGCCGACACGGGCCTGTCCCCGGGCGTGGGGGCGACGGGCGGCCCCTCGGCGACGGTGGCGGGCCCCGACGACCTCGACGACTCCGACTTCAAGGCCGACCGGTTCTCCCGCCACACCGACCAGCGGGCGGCGGAGTACTTCCGCGCGCACTGGGGGCCGGACGACAAGGCGATGAAGCGCCTCAAGGACATCCGCACCATAGGCGGATATCTGCGCATCTACACGAACTTACCGGAGTCCGCGGGCAACTCCCGGCACGCCATCACGCTGTGCAAGCGCGGCCTGCAGTACCTCAAGGAGATCGGCACCAGGACGCCGGTCGTGTTCGTCCAGGCCGAGTTCGGGGAGAACGGCAACCCCGTGCTCGCCAACATCCTCGGCCCCTCCGACCGGAGCTGCCGCATCACCTACCCGGCCCCCCGCTGAAGCTCAGCGCACCCGCACCCGGGTCTTCCCGCACACCTCGCACCGCTGCGTGACGACGCGGCCGATGGTCTCGACCGTCACCCACCGGTGGCGGAGATGGACGCGGAGCACGGGAGACTTCTACCCGAGGGTGACGATCGGTACGCGCCGTGGCCAGGTGATCACGCCTTGGGTTCGAGGCGGAGCGAGACCGAGTTGATGCAGTAGCGGTCGTCGGTCGGCGTGGGGTAGCCCTCGCCGTGGAAGACGTGACCCAGGTGAGAGTCGCAGCGGGCGCAGCGCACCTCGGTGCGCACCATGCCGTGGCCGCGGTCCTCCAGCAGCCGCACCGTGTCGGTGCCCGACGGCTCGAAGAAGCTCGGCCACCCGCAGTGCGACTCGAACTTCGCGTCCGAGCGGAACAGCTCGGCGCCGCAGGCGCGGCACGAGTACACGCCCTCGGTCTTGGTGTCGACGTACTCACCGGTGAAGGGGCGCTCGGTGCCGGCCTCCCTGAGCACGTGGTACTCCTCGGGCGACAGCTCGGCGCGCCACTCGGCCTCACTCTTGACGACCTTGTCCATGCATCCAGCGTACGAGATGCGGCAAAAAGAGATCTCCGTCGGGGGAAGCATCCTTTCTGGGGAGAATTCGCGTCTTTGTCAGCAAGGGGGTTGTCAACGCCTCCTGCACAAGGGGTGATCACTCGGCCGGATCGCCGGAGCGGCACAGCCCACGCCCGTGCTGGCGCCGATGGCGATCGCACGGCCGCCCGGGCGGCGCGCCAGCGCCCGGAGCGGCCCGCGAGTGGTCTGCGGCCCGCCCTGTCGAGCGCCCGGTCCCGCCACCGCGGAGGCTCCGGGGCGGGCCCCCCGATTCTGTGGGTCGGGCCGGGTAGGTTCAGTGCATGGCATCGCCGTACATCGAGCTTGAGGTGGGGGAGCGGACCGTCAAGGTCACCAACCCCGGCAAGGTCTATTTCCCTGAGATCGGCGCCACCAAGCGTGAGCTGGTCGAGTACTACGTCAGCGTCGGCGAGGGCGCCCTGCGGGCGCTCAGAGACCGGCCCACCAATCTCAAGCGCCATCCCGACGGCGTCCAGACCGAGGCGATCTACCAGAAACGCATGCCGCCGCGGCACCCCGACTGGCTGCAGGCCGTCACCGTCACCTTCCCCAGCGGGCGCACCGCGCAGTCACTGCGCGTCACCGAGGTCGCCGCCATCGCCTACTGCGCCAACCTCGGCACCATCGACTTCCACCCCTGGCAGGTGCGGGCGGGCGACGTCGAGCACCCCGACGAGCTGCGCGTCGACCTCGACCCGCAGCCCGGCATCGGCTTCGACGCCGCCCGCCAGGCCGCCTTCCTCACCCGCGAGGTGCTCGGCGAGCTGGGCCTGACCGGCTTCGTCAAGACGTCCGGCAACCGCGGCGTCCACATCGCCGTCCGCATCGAGCCCCGCTGGGACTTCATCCAGGTGCGCCACGCCGGCATCGCCCTCGCCAGGGCCGTCGAGGCCCGCGACCCGAGCCTCGTCACCACCGCCTGGTGGAAGGAGGAGCGCGGGCGGCGCGTGTTCATCGACTTCAACCAGAACGCCCGCGACCGCACCGTGGTGAGCGCCTACTCCGTCCGGGCCCGGCCGCACGCCCCCGTCTCCACCCCGCTCACCTGGGACGAGCTGAAGGACGCCGACCCGCGCGACTTCGACATCCGCACGGTGCCCGCCCGCTTCGCCCGCCTCGGCGACGTCCACGCCGCCATCGACGACGTGGCCCACTCGATCGAGCCCCTCCTGGGGCTGTACGCCGAGGACGACCGCGGCGACCTGCCGTACCCGCCGAACTACCCGAAGATGCCCGGCGAGCCCATGCGCGTCCAGCCCAGCAGGGCCAGGGCCACGACACGGGAGGACGGGCCGGGCTGAGCCGTCCGGGCCGGGTCACGAGGCGAGGTCCGGCACGGGCGAAGCGTAGAAGCGGCCGCGGCCACTGCCCAGAGCTCCTTCCGCGCCGCGCCCGGCGCGTCCGGCGCGGGTTCCGGCGGTCAGCGGGGCGGGTCGGGGCAGAGGCGGCGCAGCTCCGAGCCGTAGGTGTCCGACAGGTGCGAGCGCAGGGTCTCGGCGAACCCCTGGGGGTCGTCGGCGCGGAGGCGTTCGATGAGGTCCTCGTGCTCGGCGATGATCGCGTCGCAGCGGGCGAGGAGGGTGCCGCCGTAGCTGAACAGCAGGAAGCGCTGCCGATCGGCGAGCCGGTCGTTCAGTTCGAGCAGCACGAGGTTGCCGCCCGACTCCACGAAGGAGCGGTGGAAGGCGATGGTCAGCTCGATGAAGTGGCGCAGGTCCCTGCCCGCGAGCGCCTGCCTCTGCGCTTCGACGTCCTGTTCGAGCCGCGCCGCGAGAGCGCGCCTGGTCTCCGGCGCGGCGCGCTGCACGGCCGTCGACTCCAGGATGAGGCGGGCGTCGGCGAGGTCGGCGGTGACCTTGTCGCTCATCCCGCGGACGAGGGCGCCGCGCTTGGGGTAGACGGTGATCCAGCCCTCGTCCTGGAGGCGGACCAGGGCGGCGCGGACGGGGGTGCGGCTGACCCCGATGTCGATGGCCAGGGCCGCTTCACTGAGCATCGTGTCGGGTTTGTGCGTTCCGTTGAGTATGCCGGCGCGGATGGCCGCGTAGGCCCGGTCGGCGGCGCTCTCGCTTGTCGACATGGAACCAATCTTGTCGGTATCGGCCCCCTCGGCGGGCGCCGGCAGGCCTCGATGTCGCGGCTATTCTCCGCCGCGTTCGCCGTGCGACCGCCGGCGGGCCCGGCGCCGGTGCGCCAGCCAGGCCGCCGCCAGGGCGAGCCCGGCCGCGAGCACGACGAGCGCGTCGGGGATGTCCGCGGTGCCGCCGAGCGCCCAGCTCTCGACGGCGAACTGCTGGGAGACCCCGAGGACGCCGCCCAGCGAGGTGGTGCCCTCGGTGACGATGAGGAGCACGCCGACGCCGATCCCGAGCAGGCCGCCGGCGACCTGGGTCCAGGTGTTGCGCCAGCGGCCGAGGCGGAGCTCCCGCGGCCGTACGAGCCGGCGCACCCAGGGCGCCCTGGACCAGGCGATCGCGAGGACGAACAGCGGGACGGTCATGCCGAAGGCGAACACGGCCAGCACGATCCCGCCGTGGAGCGGCTCGCCGCCGAGGGCGGCCAGCGCCAGCACCGACCCCAGGACCGGTCCCGCGCACACGCCGGCGAGGCCGTAGACGGTGCCGAGGAGGAAGACCGACGCGGTCGAGGTGCCCTCGGCGTTGGAGAGGCGGCCGAGGGCCGGCAGCGGGACGCCGGACAGCTGGACGACGCCGAGCGCGACGACCACGCCGGCCGCGACGGTGACCAGCGTGACCCGGTGCTCGCTGATGACCGCCCCCAGGCTGCCGGCGAGCACGCCGAGGGGCACGAGCGTCGTGAGCAACCCCAGGTAGAACACCCCGGTGCGGGCGACCAGCCTGCCGGGGGCGGTGAAGGCGTAGGCGAAGAACGACGGCAGCAGCATGACCGAGCAGGGGCTCAGCAGGGTCAGGACGCCGCCGACGAGCGCTCCGGCGAGGCTGACGTTCATCGGGTCCCGGCAGCCGCGAGCCGGTCGTCCAGCAACTGCCGGAACACCTCGACGGGCTGGGCGCCGGGCACGGCGCGGTCGCCGGCGACGAAGAACGGGACGCTGGTGATCCCGAGCGACTGCGCGTCGCGGGTGCTCTGCTCGACCGCCTTCCGCAGGTCCGCGCGGTCCAGGTCGCGTTCGAACCGCGCGAGGTCCGGGACGCCCGCCGTGCGCGCGAACCCGATCAGCTTCTTGCGCGGCAGGTCGGGGTGGCCCTTCTCCGGCGCCGCCGCGTACGCGGCGGCCAGGTACTCGCGGAAGCGGCCCTGCTCGGCCGCCGCCCTGACCGCCACGGCGGCGTTCGTGGACTGCTCGCCGAAGAACGACACGTCGCGGAACTCGTACCGCACCCGGCCCGTGTCGACGTACTCCTTCAGCAGTGCCGGCATCGTGCGGTTGGTGAACAGCGCGCAGTACGGGCACCGCAGGTCCGCCCACTCCACCAGCACCACCGGGGCGTCGACGGGCCCGATGGCGAGCGGGTCGTCCGGGTCCCGCAGCGCGACCGACGTCGGGGTGGCCTCCGGGCCCGGTGTCGCGGTGTTCGGCGCGGCGGCCGGGCGGGCCCCGCCCGCTCCGCCGCCGGTGGGCCTCGCGAGCACCACGATGAGAAGGAACACGGCGACGACGGCCAGCACGACGTTCACGATCCGGGCCGTGCGCAGCCGCTGCTCGAGGACCTGCGTGGACGGTGATGAGGGGATGTCGGTCACGCGGCCTAGGATACATGTTGTATCCATGCACCCGCCGGGGTACGTTCGAGCGGAGAGGACGTGGCACGGGACCGTGGGGTGATCGGATGAAGAGAGCAGGCGCCGAAGACCCGGAGACCCGGCGGACCGATCCCCTCGTGCGGCTGCCGCTCGACCGCCTGCGCCGGCGCACGAGCATGAAGTGGCGCGCCCACCCCGAGGACGTGCTGCCGCTGTGGGTGGCGGAGATGGACGTGCCGCTGGCTCCGCCCGTCGCCGACGCGCTGCACGCGGCGATCGACCTCGGCGACACCGGCTACCCGCACGGCACCGGCTACGCCGAGGCCCTCGCGGGCTTCGCGCGTGCGCGATGGCGGTGGGACGGCGTGCGCGTCGAGCACACCGCCGTCGTGCCCGACGTCATGATGGGCATCGTCGAGGTCCTCCGCCTGATCACCGACCCGGGCGACGCGGTTGTGGTGTGCTCGCCGGTCTATCCGCCGTTCTACGCGTTCGTCACGCACGACGCCAGGACGATCGTCGAGGCGAGGCTCGGCCCGGATCTGCGGATCGACCTCGGCGCCCTGGAGGAGGCGTTCGTGCGGGCCCGCCGCCAGGGCCGTCATGCGGCGTTCCTCATGAGCAACCCGCACAACCCGACCGGTGTCGTCCACACCCGGGAGGAGTTGCAGGCGGTCGCCCGGCTCGCCCGCGAGCACGGCGTGCGGGTGGTGTCCGACGAGATCCACGGCCCCCTCGTGCTGCCCGGAGCCGCCTTCACGCCGTTCCTCAGCGTCGAGGGGTCCGAGAACGGCTTCGCGGTGACCTCCGCGTCCAAGGCCTGGAACCTCGCCGGCCTCAAGGCCGCCCTCGTCGTCGCGGGCGCCGACTCCGCCGGCGACCTCCGGCGCATGCCGGAGGAGGTCGGTCACGGCCCCAGCCATCTGGGCGTCATCGCCCACACCACGGCGTTCCGCGAGGGCGGGGCCTGGCTCGACGAGCTGCTGCTCGGCCTCGACGCGAACCGCGCGCTCCTGGGCCGGCTGATCGCGGAACACCTGCCGCGGGCGCGCCACCGCCCGCCCGAGGGCACCTACCTCGCCTGGATCGACTGCGCCTGGCTCGGGCTGCACGACGACGACCGGCGCGGCTCCGAACCCGGCGTGGTCGGCGACCTGGCGGGACCGGCCAGGATGTTCCTCGACCGCGCCCGCGTCGCCCTGAGCTCGGGGCACGTGTTCGGCTCCGGCGGGGCCGGCTGCGTGCGGCTCAACTTCGCCACGTCACCCGCCGTCCTGCGCGAGGCGCTGTCCAGGATGGGGCGGGCGGTGCGTGACCTGTGACGGGCGGCGGCCGTCCGTCACGGCGTCCTGAAGCCGCGGAACGTCACACGCTTGCGCACCACGAAGCCGAGCCGCTCGTAGAGGGCGATCGCCGAGGTGTTGGCTCCGGCCACGTGGAGGAACGGCCGCTCGTTCCGTGACGTGATGCGCGTGACCAGGGCGCGTACGAGGCGGGCGGCGTGACCTCGCCCGCGTGCTTCTGGGGCGGTGCAGACGGCGCTGATCTCGGTCCATCCGGGTGGACGGAGCCGTTCGCCCGCCATGGCGACCAGGACGCCGTTCTCGCGGATGCCCAGATAGGCGCCGAGTTCGTGCGTCCGCGGCCAGAAGGGTCCAGGGCGGGTCCGGCCGGTGAGATCCAGCATGTCGGGCACGTCGTCGATGCCCAGTTCGACGATCCCCGGCTCGGGCTCGGTCCGGCCGTCCGCGGGGAAGATCATCTGGAGGCCGTCGAGCGAGAAGACCGGCTCCCAGCCTGCGGGCGGGGTGGCCGGGCAGCTGAACAGATCGGCGAGTTCGCCGGGGCCGAGCAGCCGCGCGAGGTCGGCCCACTCCGCAGGGTCGGGGTCGGCGGGCACGGTGGAGAAGGTCGCGACCCCCGGCACGTATCCGGCCGCCCGGCCGAGCCGCCGGGCCAGGTGCGCGTGGTGGCCGCGGAGCGACTCGCCCACCGGGTCGTCGAGCGGGCCGGTGTCGCCATGGACCATGGTGCTGTGCCTTTCGTCGCCTGCGCGCGCCCGCGGCCGTCGGCAGGGACGTGACCAGGGGTCCCTGCCCGAAGCCGGGCCGGCGCCTTCTCGCAGCCGCAGTGTAGCCAGGCGGGCGGACGAACCCGCACCTCGCACCCCGGGACGCCAGGGAAGGGGCGACTCGCCTCAACCCCGCCGAACCACGAGCGTGACCATGCCGGTGCGCCGCGCCGGCGGGAACGGCTGCGTCGTCCTCACCTGCCAGCCGCCGGCGCCGCGCCAGGTGTCATCGGATTGTCCCGGGTATATGCAGCTATGTCGGCATTCGCTACTTTCCGTGGCGAATGAAGTACTCACTGTTATATCGGGGGCTTGCATGAAGATCGCCTGTGTGGGCGGCGGACCCGCCGGCCTGTACTTCTCCATCCTCATGAAAGGCGTGGACCCCTCCCACGACGTCACCGTCCACGAGCGCGACCCCGCGGGCTCCACGTACGGCTGGGGCGTGACCTACTCCGAGGCCCTGCTGCGCAACCTCCACGCCACCGACCCGGAGTCCGCGCGCGCCGTCCTCGACAGCTCGGTGCGCTGGGACCGCTGGGACCACTTCCGCGGCGACGAGAGCAGGAGCGAGCACTACGGAGAGGAGGGGTACGGCATCGGCCGCCACCGGCTGCTCGACATCCTCGCCGGGCGGGCCCGCGGCCTCGGCGTGCGCGTCGAGCACGAGCGGGAGGTCGCCGGCGAGGACGAACTCGCGGACGCCGACCTCGTCGTCGCCTGCGACGGCGTCAACAGCGGGCTGCGCGAGCGCCACGCCGCCCACTTCGGCACCGACGTCGCGGTCGGCGGCAACAAGTACCTGTGGCTCGGCGCCACCAGGGCCTTCGACGCCTTCGTCTTCTCCTTCCAGGAGACGGCCCACGGCTGGATCTGGTGCTACGGCTACCCGTACGCCCCGGACCGCAGCACCTGCGTCGTGGAGTGCGCGCCGCGGACCTGGAAGGGGCTCGGCTTCGACCGGGCGGACGAGGGCGACACGCTGGCCCGGCTGGAGAAGATCTTCGCCGACCTCCTGGACGGGCACTCGCTGCTCGCCCAGGGCGACGGCCACGGGGGCGCGCGCTGGCTGAACTTCCGCACGGTCACCAACACGACCTGGAGCCGGGACAACCTCGTGCTCATGGGGGACGCGGCCCACACCACGCACTTCTCGATCGGGGCGGGCACCGGTCTCGCGCTGACCGACGCCGCCCTCCTCGCCGCCGCGCTGCTCGAAGGGCTGCCGCTGCCGGCCGCCCTGGCGCGCTACGAGCGGCAGGCCAGGGTGCTGGTGCGCTCCGCCCAGCGGGCCGCCCGCCGCAGCGCCCGGTGGTACGAGGACCTGCCGCGCTACGCGGACCTCCCGATGCCGCAGCTGGTCAGGCTGCTCAGCCTGCGCGGCTCGGGGCTGCTCCCGCACGTCCCGCCCCGGCTGTTCTACCTCGCCCACCGGGCGGGGGCGAACGCCGTGGGCAGGGTCGCGTCCCGGCTCGCCCGCCGCGCCGGCTCCCGGTAGCCGGGCCGCTTCCCGGTGGCCGGGCCGCTTCCCGGTGGCCGCGCCGCCTCCCGGCAGCCGGGCCGGGGAGCGCGGTGCGGCCGCCCCGGGACGGCTACGTCCCTGCGTCCGGCGCGTCCGGCCCGTCACCTCCGGCGGCCGGCGGGCCGGCCTGCCGGGCGTCCCGCGCCGCGCTGCGGCGGCGGGCCCGTACGAGGAGGGCCACCGGCAGGGCGAGCGCGGTCACCGCGCCCGCGGGGAGCAGCCAGGACGGCGCCTCGTCCAGGAAGGCGGGCAGTCCCCAGCTCGACGGCTTGGCGGGGAACGTCAGGGTGCCCGTGACCGTGCGCTCCACCTGGCCGCTGCGCAGCTCCAGCTTGACCCCCCACGGCCCGTCGGGCAGCCGCTCGTCCAGCACGACCATGACCGGCGCGGTGCCGCCCGGCGCGACCGTGGTGCCCACCTGGGCGGGGAAGGGGCCCGCGCTGAGCCCGCCGGGCCCGTCGGAGAGCCACATGCGGCCTTCGAAGTCGAGCGCGCGCTCGCCGGTGTTGCGCACGGTCGCCTTCACCACCGGCATGCCGGTCTCGGTGCGGCCGGGCGTGAGCCGCTCGATCTCGAAGTCGGACGGCCGGTCGCCGCCGGGTCCGATGTCGAGGTAGAGCCTGATGCCGACCCGGCTGATCATCCGCAGGTTCTTCTGGGGGCTGGGTCCCTCCGACGACGTCTCGGCGAGGAGGACGCCGTAGCGCTCGCCTTCCGTGGCGTTCTCGGGGATGCTGATCGTGGCCTTGAGCGTGACGCTGCTCCGGGGCGGCACCGCCAGGCGGGGCCGGTCGACGGTGATCCACGAGGCGGGTTCGCCGGTCACCCGCTCGGGCAGCGGGGTGAAGGCGTTCTTCCTGATCTCCGCCCCGCCGGCGTAGACCCGGATGGCCCTGGTCGTGTCGGAGCCGTTCCGCACCTCGAAACGGCGGGATATCGTGGTGCCGGGATTTATGTGATCTACGATGTAAAGGCGGGCGCGAGGGTCGTCGCGCCGGTTCGAGGACGCCTCCAGGAGCCTGATGCCGATCGTGGAGCGCTCGGGTGGGTCCGCGCGGCGGCCCCGAGGGTCGTGGTCCGCGTGAGCGGGGGCGCCGATCGCTCCTAGGATCAGGAGGACCAGCGCCCCGAGCCGCGGCAGCGCGTGAGGTCGTGCCATGCCGCTAGGCGACGACGTGGGCGATCGTGCCGGTGTAGGTGCCTCCCACGTTGGCCAGCGCCGTGTCGATGCCGATCAGCGGGTTCCAGCTGGCGGAGTTGTTGCCCGTGCCGCCGGTGTGGCTGAAGGCCGTCTTGGCGGCGCCCAGGGACTCCCCGGTGATGGGAGGCGGAGCCGCGCAGCCCGTCTGGCCGGGCGTGAAGGTGCCGTCGCCGGTGGTGGTGCTGGCGGGGCCGGAACAGTAGTAGACGTTCGTGGCGTCCACGGTCTCGCCCGGGTCGTTGCCGCCGGCCGTGATGAAGTCGCCGCTGGTCACGGTGGCGGTCCAGCTCGGCGTCGCCGAGGCGCGGGCGTCGGTCACCGTGATCGCGCCGAGCTGGCCCCAGGCGTAGCCGTCCGGCGCGGCGTCGTTCGCCAGCGCGACCGTGTCCGGCACGGTGATCTGCAAAGTGCCGGCGGTGATGTCGAACGTCGTCGTGGTGTTGCACGCCGCGCCCGAGGCGCAGACGGCCGCCTGTGCCGGCGCGCCCCCCACTCCCGCGACCAGCGTCGAGACCAGGGCCGTTCCTGTGGCGATCACGCCGGCCCTGAGATACCTGCTCATGCCGCTTGCTTCCCCCCATCGCCGGCGCGGCCTGGATGCCGCGAACGGCGGTCAATGTGTCAGAACCACGAGAAAGCTAACACTCTGAGCAGCGGAAACGTCACTGTGAGTAGTCAAAGGGGCGATCAAGAAACCGTGGCGCCCCGGCCGGGCGCCGCCCGCGAACAGGTGCCGGCGGCCGTCGCCGACCTCTGCCTCAGGGGCGGACGAGGTGGTGCGGAGCGAGCTCCCTCGTCTCGCCGCGCCTCAGGTGGACGACGCGGTCCGCGAGCCCGGCCTGCTCGACGTGGTGGAGGAAGTCGCCCAGGGGCGAGCTGAAGACCGTGTAGTCGTCGAAGTGCACCGGCACGACGGTGTGCGGGTCGATCAGGTCCACCCAGGACGCACCCTGCTCCCCGTCCATGGTGACCAGCAGCATGCCGAGCAGCCGGGTGCCGCCCAGGTGGACGATGCCGAGGTCGATGTCGGGGAAGCGGCGCGGGATGGCGTCCAGGCGGCGGTCGAGCAGGGTGTCGCCGCTCACGTGCACGGTCAGCTCCACCCGCCCGTCGGGGCCGCGGAACTCCAGCATCGTCCCGATGACGGGAGGCAGCAGCCTCTCGGCCGGTCCCGGGGCGTGCCGGGCGGGCAGGGCGGTGACGGTCACGCTGCCCCCGGGGCCGCGCAGCTCGTGCTGCTGCCACACGCCCAGCCCGACGCTCCGCTCGAAGCCGCGCCGGCGCAGCCTGCCGGCGGCCTGCCGGGTGGTGATGATCGGCGTCGCCCGGTCGAGGCGGCGCCGGGTGACGCGGTCCCAGTGGTCGCCGTGCAGGTGCGAGAGCAGCACGGCGTCGAGCGCCGGCAGGTCCTCGATCTCCACCGCCGGGTCGGCGAGGCGGCGCGAGGTCAGGCCGTAGCCGAGGTATGCCCGCTGTCCCCGGTGCAGGAAGTTGGGGTCGGTGAGCAGGGTGAAGCCGTTGTAGCGGATCAGCGTCGTGGCGTTGCCGATGAACTGCAGGCTGCCTTTCACGTCGATCACTCCGGGTGCGGTGGCCGCTGCTCCGGCGGGACGCCTCCGCCCTTGCCCCCGCCCTTGCGGCCCTTGTCCGTGCCGTGCGGGCGGGCGGCCCGCTTGGCGCCGCTCTTGGTCTCGGGGACGGCATGAGCCGACTTCGACTCGGTGGCCGACTTCCCCGACCTCCGGATCTCCGGCTGTTGCGGGTTGGTCATGGCATTTACCCCCATATGCGTCATATGTCCCCTTGCCGCCCGGCGACCGGGCCAAACCCGCCGCCGGGAAGCGCGGTCTCCTCGATGACCAGAGGGCAGAGAAAACCGTTGGCGCGCGGTGGCGCGGACCCGCTAGCCTCACGCACGTCGCCTGGACGGGCGGCATCGGTGACGTCAAGGAGAGGAGTGGGGATCTATGCCTGGCACCTGCGCCCGGAGCGCCTCGTCATGCCGTGGGCGGGTCCCCTGCTGACCCGTCACCGTCGATAGGTCGGACCGCCTGTCACACCGGCATGCCCGCCCGCGCCGCGAGGCCGCTCGGGCTCCCTTGCTGATCCCAAGAACCATCCGGCAAGGAGAAACCAGGTTGTCCACCACTCACCCGTCCCGTCCTGTCCCGAAGACGTTCCCGTGCGTCCGCTGCGGGCTGACCGTCACCGCCTCAGGGCCCGACGGCACGCCGCGCAACCACTGCCCGAGCTGCCTGCACTCGCTGCACGTGCTCGACGCGGTGGAGGGCGGCCCGTCGGAGTGCCGCTCGCGGATGGCGCCCATCTCGATCGCCGTGCTGCGCACCGGCGACTGGATGGTCATCCACCGCTGCGCGCGCTGCGGTGAGCTGACGTCGAACCCGATCTGCCCGGACGACAACCAGCTCATCCTCATGCGCATGGCCGTGCGTCCGCTGGCGCAGCCGCCGTTCCCGCTCGAAGCGTTCGGCGGGCTGTGACGTGCCGCGCAGGAACCCGGCCGGAGAACGGCCGCAGCGGCGCAAGGACGTCCGGCACGGGCAGGGCGGCGACGCGTTCCGCTGCGTCGGCTGCGGGCTCGACGTCCCGGTGCACGCGCCGGGCACCGCGCACCGCAACCACTGCCCGCACTGCCTGACCAGCCTGCACCTCGACCGCCGGGTCCCCGGCGACCGGCGGGCGGGCTGCCGGGGCAGGATGACGGCGCTCAGTGTCACCGTCAGGCACGACGGCGAGTGGCTGATCATCCACCACTGCCAGTCGTGCGGGGTGCTGAGCGCCAACCGCATCGCGGGCGACGACAATGCGCTGGCGCTGCTGCGCATCGCCATGCGCCCGCTGTCCGACCGCCGCCTGCCGGTCAGCGCCATGCTGACCCTGTAACCGGCGGCCGCCGGGCCGTGCGGGGGCCTTTCCTGCGCCCCGCACGGCCCGGCTCCCCTCGGGGCCCACGGGTGGCCGTGGTCGCGGGGGCCGGTGTCAGGCGTCGCCGAACTCCAGGTGCAGGGCCCTCGTGAAGTCGGCCACGGCTTCCTCGTGCCGTTCCAGTTCCTGGAGGATCTCGCCGCGCACCCGGTACGCCCACACGTACCCGGGGTCCAGCTCGATCGCCCGGTCGAGGTCGCGCAGGGCGGCCTCGTCGTCGCCCAGTTCGCTGTGGACGGCTCCGCGGCTGCCGTACGCGCGGTCGTTCTCGGGGTCCAGCTCGATGGCGCGGTCCAGGTCGGTCAGCGCCTCCTCGTACCGGTCGATCATGCGCAGGGCCTCGCCGCGCCTGCTCAGCGCCCGTACGTAGGCGGGGTCGGCCTCCAGGGCGCGGGTGTAGTCGGCGATGGCCTCGGCGTACAGGTGCATCCGCTGGTAGAGGTCGCCGCGGGCGGCCCACGAGTAGGGGACGCCCTCGTCCAGCGCGATGATCTTGGCGTGCTCCTCCAGCGCCTCGTCCATGCGGTCGAGGTCGGCGAGGGCGTCGGCCTTGGCCTCCAGGATCCAGGGGGAGTCGGGGGAGAGGGTCAACGCGTGGTCGAAGTCGGCGAGGGCGTCCTCGGTGCGGCCGAGCGCGGCGTACACCTGGCCGCGCGAGCCCAGCGCGTACGCGCTGTCGGGCTCCAGCTTGAGCGATTCGTCGAAGTCGGTGAGCGCGGCCTCGTAGCGTTCCGTGAGGCGGTGGCTCTCGCCGCGCATCCGCCAGGCGCGGGCGCTGCCGGGCGCCAGCGCGATGGACTCGGTCAGGTCCGCGATCGCGGCGTCGTGCCGCGACAGGGCGATGTACGACTCGGCGCGGCTGCGCAGCACGGACGCGCGCGACTGGGCGGCCGCCTCGGGCAGCCCGTGCTCGTCCTTGATCCCCTCGCTCATGAGGGGAATCTATCCGACCAAATACTGATGAAGGCCGATTTTTCCGCAGTATCCGGAGAGGACGCGTCCTTGCCGATGCCGGCCCTGTCCATGGTCGAATCACGGGGTAACCCGTACGGGGGGCCGGGCAGGCACCGCTCCATGAACTGGAAGTCGCTCGCCCGCCTCGCCTACGGCTCCCGCTACGCGAAGGTCCCGTCGAGCCAGCGCGTCTACGTCCGTCCCGGCGAGCGCTGGGCGCGCGAGGCGCAGTGGCAGTGGCTGATCAGGCGCGCCCCGATCCTCACGCTCGACGAGTACGCCGCCCGCACCGAGCTCGGCGCGATCGAGGAGTTCCTCAGCTGCATGATGTGCGGCGAGTCGCGCCAGCAGCCGCTGTTCGAGCCGGCCGGGGGCAACGGCTGGCGTTACCGGGTCGTGCGCTGCCCCGCCTGCGGCTTCCTCTACCGCAACCCCAACGTCCGGCCCGAACGGCTCGGCGACCTGTACGCGACCGGCTACAGCGGCTTCCTGACCGGCGCGTACGCCGCCAACCGGCAGCGCCGCTACGAGCTGGTGATGCGCGGTTTCTCGCCGGTGTTCGACGAGGGCAAGGAGCGGCGGCTGCTCGACTTCGGCTGCGGCGCGGGCCTGTTCCTGGAGCTGGCGGAGCGGCGCGGCTTCGACGCGTGCGGGGTGGACCTGTCGGCCGACTCCGTCGAGCAGGCGGGCATGCGGCTCCGCCGGGCTCGGGCCTTCTTCGGGGCGCCGGAGGACGTGCCGGAGATCGCCGCGGGCGGCTTCGACGTCATCACCCTGTGGTCGGTGCTCGCGCACCTGCCCAGGCCGCTGGAGGACTTCGCCCGGTTCCGCCGGCTGCTGGCGCCCGGCGGCCTGCTGCTCATCCTGACCGTCAACGCCGGGTCGCTGCTGCTGAAGGCATGCGGGCCGGGCTGGAACGGGTTCACCAAGAACCACCTGATGTTCTACGACTCGCGTACGGTGCGCACGCTGCTGCGGCGTACCGGGTTCGCCGGGGTCGCCTTCGCCCCGCACTACGGCGACTCGGTCGAGGCGGGCACGACGAGGCTGCGGCCCGAGCTCGCCGCCCGCCTGCGCCGTACGGTGGAGCGCGGCGACGGCGGGAACATGATGCGCGTGCTGGCCTTCGCCGACGACGAGGCCATCGGCCGCTGGGGCGCCTCGCTGGACGTGCACCGCCTCCTGCCCCCGGGCGGCCGGGCCTAAGATCGGAGGCATGCAACTGGCTCCAGGAGTGCGCGTCGCCGTCACCGACAGGCACGGCGGTGTCAGCGCGCCCCCCTACGCCTCGCGCAACCTGGGCGGCCTGGTCGGCGACGACCCGGCGGCGGTGCGCGCGAACCGCGAGCGCGTCGCGGCCGAGCTGGGGGTGCGCGCCATCGTCTTCATGCGTCAGGTGCACGGCGCCGACGTCGCCTACGTCAGCGAGCCGTTCGGCGACGACCCGCCGCCCCTCGACGGCGTGTTCACCGACGCCCCGGGGCTGGCCCTCGCCTCGCTCGGCGCCGACTGCCCGGCGGTGCTGGTGGCCGATCCGGTGGCGCGGCTGGTGGGCGCGGCCCACTCGGGGCGTCCCGGCACCGAGGCGGGCGTCGCCGTCGCCCTCGTCCGCGCGATGGCGGTCAAGGGCGCCGAGCCCGAGCGGATGGCGGCGCTCGTCGGGCCCGGCGCGTGCGGCCGGTGCTACGAGGTGCCGGACGACCTGCGGGAGCGGGTGGCGGCGCGGGTGCCGCGGACGTGGTCGGTGACCTCGTGGGGCACGCCGGCGCTCGACCTGCGGGCCGGCATCGAGGCGCAGCTGCGCGCGGCGGGCGTGCGCGACGTCCGGCACGACGCGCGCTGCACGATCGAGTCGGACGAGCTCTACTCGCACCGCCGGGAGCAGCCGGGCGGCCGCTTCGCTGGGCTCATCTGGCTCACCGCCGATGAGAGCCCATGTTGAAGATCAGGTTGACCAGGACGATGCCGATCCAGATGGCGGCGTAGGGCGGGTCGTCCACGAGCAGGGCCAGCGGCAGCGTGGCGGCCGTGCCCACCGAGAGCGAGACGATCGCCAGCGCCAGCCGCTGACCGTCGGCTCTCCTGGCGGCCCTGTCGCGGTCCTTGCCGGAGGGCCCGGCGGCGGCCAGGCGCTCGTCCACCCGCCGGTCGACCTCCTGGCCCATCTTGTCGAGGAACGACTCGACGACGGCGTCCTCGAAGTCGGGCCCGAGGTCGCGCCGCGCGGCCACGGCCGCCTTGAGCTCATCACCGGTACTCATGAACGAGATATATCGGCTTTGCCGCTACCGGGCAAGAACGTCATCCAGCTTGTACGACACCGGCCGCTCAAGCTGCTCGTACGTGCACGACTCGGGCGTGCGGTCGGGCCGCCAGCGGCGCCACTGGGCGGTGTGCCTGAACCGGTCGCCCTCCATCTGGTCGTAGGCCACCTCGATCACCAGCTCGGGCCTGAGCGGGATGAACGACAGGTCCTTCTTGGCGTTCCACCGCGACACCGCGCCGGGCACCCGCTGGCCGCCGGTCGCCGGCCCGGCGGCGGGCTGACCGACGGTGGCGGCGGCCTGCTCGGCCCAGTGGCCCCACGGGTGCTCGCCCAGCTCGGCGACGTACGGCCGCAGCTCCTCCACCAGCTCGGCCCTGCGCGCCATGGGGAACGCGGCCACCACGCCGACGTGGTGCAGCCTGCCGTCGCGGCCGTACAGGCCGACCAGGAGCGAGCCCACGACGGGGCCCGACTTGTGCTCGCGGTAGCCGGCCACCACCACGTCGGCGGTGCGCTCGTGCTTGACCTTGAACATGGCGCGCCGGTCGGGCTCGTACGGCCGGTCGCCCGGCTTGACCACGACGCCGTCGAGCCCGGCGCCCTCGAACGTCTCGAACCAGCGTGCCGCCTGCTCGTCGCTGGTGGTGATCGGGGTGAGGCGCACCGACCCGCCCGCCCGGCCGAAGATCGACTCCAGCCGGCGGCGGCGCTCGGCGAACGGCGCCTCCATCAGCGACTCGTCGCCCAGCGCCAGCAGGTCGAAGGCCACGAACTGGGCCGGGGTGCGCTCCGACAGCAGCTTCACCCGCGAGGCGGCCGGGTGGATGCGCTGCTGGAGCGCGTCGAAGTCGAGCTGCTCGCCCTGCGGCAGCACGATCTCGCCGTCGACCACGCAGCGCTCGGGCAGCTCGGCCTTGACCGCCTCGACCAGCTCGGGGAAGTAGCGGGTGAACGGCCGCTCGTTGCGGCTGCCGAGGTAGACCTCGTCGCCGTCGCGGAAGACGATGCAGCGGAAGCCGTCCCACTTCGGCTCGTAGAACAGCGTGCCGTCCTGCCTGGGCATGGTCTTGACGGCCTTGGCCAGCATGGGCGGCACGGGCGGACGCACCGGCAGGTCGGGCACCGGCTCCGGTTGGGCCTCGGGCTGGGACAGGGCCCGGGGCGCCGGCTCCGGTTGGGCCTCGGCGTGGGACGGGACCTGGGGCTCGGGTGGCGGCTCGCTCATGGCCGCTCCTCTCTCCTGTAGGAGCAGAACAGGAAGCCGTCCTCCTCCAGCACCTGGCCGAGGGCCATGGGCACCCGGGCCGCCGTGCCGTTGAGTATGCGGGCCGCGCCGCCCCCGAGCAGCAGGGGGCTCACCGACAGGCACAGCTCGTCGACCAGGCCGTCGGCGGACAGCTCGGCGTTGACCCTCGGCCCGCCCTCGCACAGGATGCGGGTCAGCCCCCGCTCGTGCAGCTCGCGGACGGCCACGCGCATGTCGACGCTCTCCTCGCCGGCGATGACGAGGTCGCAGCGCCCGGCGGCCTTCTTGCGCCGCGCGGTGGGCGCGGACTCGCAGGTGATGACGATGGTGCGGCTCGCCGCGTCGCCGAACAGCTCGCCGTCGAGGTCGAGGTCGAGGCTGCGGGTGATCACGGCGATGGGCGGCGCGGCGGGCCGCCCCGCCCTGATGGACTTCCAGGACTCGCGCGGCTTGACCGGGCCGTAGCCCTCGGTGCGGACGGTCTGCGCGCCGGCGAGCACGACGTCGGCGAGCCCGCGCAGGATCGCGAAGATGCGCTTGTCGCCCCTGCTGGACAGCCCGCCGGACCGGCCGTCGACCCAGGCGCCGCCGTCGGCGCTGGCCACCATGTTGAGCCGCAGCCACGGACGCCCCTCCGGGTACGCGTAGGCCTGCTCGATGTCTGGATTGTCGTGAAAGTCGGGATAGATGCGCCGCACCCCTCTACCTTGGCACACGCCGCCGACAATCCGCCCCCGCAGGGGATACCGCCTTTCACCTACCGGGTAGATCCCTTCACAAGCGCGCGTCACATGACGGCAAGGGCGCGGTCGCCATGGGAGGCAGCGTGGGTCTGGTCACCGCCGCGACGGGGACGTTCGCCGCCCTCGTCGGGGTCTACCTGATGGCCCGCTGGCTGGCCGGGGGAGGGCTGCGGCGCCAGGCCGCCAAGGTCACCAGGTTCCCGAGGACGCTGATCATCGCCCACCCCGCGGTGGCGCTGTCGTCGCTCGGCTGCTGGACGGCCCACCTCGTCACCGGCTGCACGCCCCTCGCCTGGGCCGCGTTCGGCGGCGTCAGCGCCGCCGCGCTGCTCGGGTTCGCGATGTCCACCCGCTGGCTCGGGTCCGGACGCCACGAGCGGGGCGCGCGCGGCGTGCCCCGGCTGGCGCTGGCCCTGCACGCCGCCGCCGGCGTCGCCACGTTCGTGCTGGTGCTGCTCGGCGCCGGCGCCGGCCGCGTCCTCTGACGGCCGTCCGCTAGAAGCGCCGCGTCCCTCCGTGGGTGGTCCTCGGCCGCCGCAGGACCTGGATCGACCTGGCCGTCACCGCGACCACCGCGCCCGCCCGCCACTGCTCGTCGGCGAAGGCGTCCTCGATCGTGTCGTGGGTGGTGTCGAGCACCGGCAGCCACGTCCCGCCGAACTCCTCGCCCGGCAGCGTGAACGCCATGTTCTCGTGGTGGGCGTTGACCAGCAGCAGGAACGAGTCGTCGACGATGCGCTCGCCCCTCGGGCCGGGCTCGGTGATGGCCTCGCCGTTCAGGTAGACCATGAGCGACTTGGCGTAGCCGATGTGCCAGTCGCCCGCCGTCATCTCGGTGCCGTGCGGCGTGAGCCACACCAGGTCCCGTCCGCCGTCCTCCGACGCCCCGCCGTGGAAGAAGCGGCGGCGCTGGAACACCGGGTGCTCGCGGCGCAGCTTCGACAGCGCCCGCACGAACTCCAGCAGGTCCGACTCGGTGCGCAGCAGCGACCAGTCCACCCAGGCCAGCTCGTTGTCCTGGCAGTAGGCGTTGTTGTTGCCGCGCTGGGTGCGGCCCAGCTCGTCGCCGTGGGAGAGCATCGGCACGCCCTGCGACAGGAAGAGCGTGGTGAGGAAGTTGCGGCGCTGGCGGCGGCGCAGCGTGACGATCTCGGGGTCCTCGACGGGGCCCTCAGCGCCGCAGTTCCACGAGCGGTTGTCGTCGGTGCCGTCGCGGTTGTCCTCGCCGTTCGCCTCGTTGTGCTTGTGGTCGTACGAGACGAGGTCGGTGAGGGTGAAGCCGTCGTGGCAGGTGACGAAGTTGATGGAGGCGACCGGGCGGCGGCCGGACGACTCGTACAGGTCGGCCGAACCGGTCAGGCGGGAGGCGAACTCGGGCAGCGCGGAGTGGGTGCCGCGCCAGAAGTCCCTGACGATGTCGCGGTACTTGCCGTTCCACTCCGTCCACAGCGGCGGGAAGTTGCCGACCTGGTAGCCGCCGGGCCCGACGTCCCACGGCTCGGCGATGAGCTTCACCTGCGAGATCACCGGGTCCTGCTGGATCAGGTCGAAGAACGCGCTCAGCCGGTCCACGTCGTGCAGCTCGCGCGCCAGGGCCGAGGCCAGGTCGAAGCGGAACCCGTCGACGTGCATCTCCAGCACCCAGTAGCGCAGGGAGTCCATGATGAGCTGCAGCGCGTGCGGCGAGCGGACGTTCAGGGAGTTGCCGCAGCCGGTGTAGTCGAGGTAGTAGCGCCGGTCGCCGTCGTGCAGCCGGTAGTAGGCGGAGTTGTCGATGCCCCTGAAGCCGAGCGTGGGGCCCATGTGGTCGCCCTCGGCCGTGTGGTTGTAGACGACGTCCAGGATGACCTCGATGCCCGCCTCGTGCAGGGCGCGCACCATCGCCTTGAACTCCAGCACCTGCTGGCCCCTGGTGCCCGAGCTGGAGTAGCCGCCGTGGGGCGCCAGGTAGGCCATCGTGTTGTAGCCCCAGTAGTTCGTCAGGCCGCGCGCCACCAGGAAGTGCTCGGGGATGTAGTGGTGCACCGGCATCAGCTCCACCGCCGTCACGCCGAGCGACAGCAGATGGTCGATGACGGCCGGGTGGCCCATGCCCGCGTACGTGCCGCGCAGCTCCTCGGGCACGCCGGGATGCCGCATCGTCAGCCCCCGGACGTGCGCCTCGTAGATCAGGCTCTGGTGGTACGGCGTGCGCGGCAGCCGGTCGTTGCCCCACTCGAAGAACGGGTTGACGACCACGTTCTTCGGCATGTACGGCCCGCTGTCGGCCATGTTGATCCTGGACGGATCGGTGAAGTGGTAAGGGAACAGCGCCTCGTTCCACGCCAGCTCGCCGTCGATGGCCTTGGCGTACGGGTCGAGCAGCAGCTTGGACGGGTTGCACCGGCGCCCGTAGGACGGCTCGTAGGGGCCGTGGACGCGGTAGCCGTAGCGCTGGCCGGGCAGCACGCCCGGCAGGTAGCCGTGCCAGACGAACCCGTCGACCTCGGGCAGGCGGACGCGCTCCTCGGTGCCGTCGTCGTGGAAGAGGCACAGCTCGACCCGCTCGGCGACCTCGGAGAACACGGCGAAACTGGTGCCCACGCCGTCCCAGGTGGCGCCGAGTGGGTAGGGCTCTCCCGGCCAGACCTCACGCATGTGACCCAATTGTCGCACGCCACCCGGGTCCGGCTACAGGAGTTCGGCGCGCAAAGTGATCGTCGTGCCGGCCAGGGCCTTGCTGACGGGGCAGTTCGCCTTGGCCGTCTCGGCGGCCTCCTGGAACTGCTCGGCGGAGATGCCGGGGACCTGGCCCTGGACCGTCAGGGCGATGCCGGTGATGCCCTCGCCGGGCTGGAAGGTGACGGCCGCGGTGGTCTGCAGCGACTGCGGCGGGTTGCCGGCGCCGGCCAGGCCGTGGGCGAGCGCCATCGAGAAGCAGGACGAGTGGGCCGCCGCGATGAGCTCCTCCGGCGACGTCTTGCCGTTCGGCGCCTCCGCCCTGGACGGCCAGGACACCTCGAACGTGCCGACGCCCGAGGTGTCGAGCGACACCGTGCCCGACCCGTCGAGCAGGGCGCCCTTCCACTGCGTGGTGGCGGTACGGGTGGTGGCCATGGTCTGCTCCCTCCGTCGTGGACTTCCGACCCTATCCCGGGGCTCCCCGCGCGGCGTGTCGCGGGGGTCACGGGCTGTTCTGTAACCGATCGTCTACGCTCTGCGCATACGCGGAACGACGGACGAGGAGGGGGAGCCGTGGCGGAGCACCTGGCGGGGCTGACGGGGTTGCTGTACGAGATCGGCCTGCTCAAGCGCTACAGGCGTACCGGCTGGCTGGTGGCGGGGGTGCGTGACCCCGAGAGCATCGCCGACCACTCGTTCCGCGCGGCCGTGATCGCCGCCGCGATCGCCGCGATGGAGGGCGGCGACCCGCAGCGGGCGGCGTTCATGAGCCTGTTCCACGACACGCAGGAGACCCGGGTCACGGACCTGCCCTACCTCGCCAAGCGGTACGTCACCGCCACGCCGAACGAGGAGGTCACGGCCGAGCAGATGGACGGCGTGCCCGGCCCGGTCGCGGACATGGTGCGCGACGCGGTCGCCGAGTACGAGGAGAAGGCGAGCCTGGAGGCGGTGTGCGCGCGTGACGCCGACAAGCTGGAGTGCCTGCTGCAGGCGGTCGAGTACCGCGAGCAGGGCCACCAGAACGTGCAGCCGTGGATCGACAGCTCGCTGGCCGCGCTGAAGACCACCACCGGCCGCCGCCTGGCCGAGGAGGCCCTGCGCACGGGCACGCTGGAGTGGATGTCGCGCGTCCTCGGCTGACGCGCCCTGTCCTGTCACGGCTCGATCTGGCGGCGCAGCAGGCAGAACTCGTTGCCCTCCGGGTCGGCCAGCACGTGCCAGGGCTCCTCGCCGGTCTGCCCGACCTCGGCCGGCCGCGCCCCGACGGCGAGCAGGCGTTCCAGCTCGGCGTCCTGGCCGCGGTCGGTCGGGTTCACGTCGATGTGGAGCGGCAGTTTGCCGGTCTTGGCGTTGACGGTGGGATTGAAGGCGATGGTCGGCTGGTGGCCGCCGAACCCCTCCTTGGGCCCGATCTGGACGGTTCCCTCCTGCCGGCTGAGCACGACGTAGCCGAGCACCTCGCACCAGAACGTCGCCAGGTGCTCCGGATCGCGGCTGTCGATCACCAGTTCGCTGATTCGGCATGCCATGTCTCCTGCCTACCCCGGACGGACGGGTGTCAGGCCCGCGGTCGTAACCGTTTTGTGACCTTCAGGAGGTGGTAAAGCCCGTTCCACGGGGAATCCTTGATCCCGAAGTCCAGCAGAGGGCTTCGTCTCACGTGACACGTGGCGTGCCTCTGCCTGGGCTTTTTTCCATGGACGGGGCCGCCTGGAGACCTATGGAGCATCAGATGGCCGTCCTGGATATCGCATTCGAGCAGATGACCGCCGAGCAGCTGCTGGCCGAGATGGCCAAGCCGGAGGTCCCCGAGCTGCGCAAGGTCCGCATCCGTGAGCGTCTGGTGGACATGTACGACGGGCTCGTCAACGAGGTCACGCGTCGCTACCGCTACCGCGGCGAGCCGATGGAGGACCTCCGCCAGGCCGCGTACGTGGGGTTGATGAAGGCCGTCAACGGGTTCGACCCGGCCCTCGGGCACGAGTTCCGCGGCTACGCGATGATCACCATGATCGGCGAGGTGAAGCGCCACTTCCGCGACCGCACCTGGGCGGTGCGGGTGCCCCGCGTGTACCAGGAGCGCCGCCTGGAGCTGAACAAGGCCACCGCCGAGCTCACCCAGACGCTCGGCCACTCGCCCACCGTGGCCGAGCTGGCCGCCAAGATGGGCATCTCGGAGGAGGACGTGCTGCTCGCGCTGGAGGCGTCCACGGCCTACAGCGCCCTGTCGCTGGACGCCCCCGTCGGCAACGACGAGGACGCCGCCAACCTCAGCGACATGCTGCCGATGCAGGACGAGTCGCTCGACACCCTGCTCGACAAGCACGCGGTCAAGCCGCTCATCGACGCGCTCCCGCCCAGGGAGAAGAACATCCTGCTCATGCGCTTCTACGGGAACATGACCCAGTCGGAGATCGCGGCCGAGTTCGGCATCTCGCAGATGCACGTCTCCCGCATCCTGCGGGCCGTGCTGACCAAGCTCCGCTCCGCCCTCTCCGACTGAGCCGCCGCCCCCGTGGACGGGCCCGCGCCTCGGGGCGCGGGCCGGGGCGGTCAGGAGCTGGCGGTGGCCTCCGTGACGAGGTCCCTGGCGTACTCGTCGTCGCTCTCCGCCAGGACGCGCCTGGCGCCCTCCTCGGCCCGAGGGTCGCCCCTCTCGGCCAGCCCGCGGGTGGCCTCGGCGACCGTGCGCAGGTCGTCGTCGCCCAGCCGGGCCGCCAGCGCCTCCCTGATGCGCGGCGTGTCGGCGGACAGCCCCGCCAGACCCGCGGTCGCCCAGTCGCGCACCTCGGCGTCGTCGTCCTCGGTCATGGAGATGAGCAGTTCCAGGCCCTCGGCGTGGTCGGGCGGCAGCACGTCGGCGAGCGCGATGGCGTCGGTCATGGTGCGCTGGTGCCCGGGACGCCGGATGACGTCCAGCACCTGCGGGAGCGCCCGCGGGTCGCCCTGGTGGCCGAGCGCGGCGAGCACCGAGCGCAGCACCTGCGGGTTGCCCTCGGTCGTCACCATCTTCTGCAGCAGGGGCAGCGTGCGCTCCAGGTACGGCTTCTCGCCTTCGCGGTGCCCGAACTGGGCGATGGCGTCGACGCCGAACTCGCGCTCCCTGGCGTCCTCGCTCACGCACAGCCGCGCGAGCGCCTCGTACGTCTCGTCGTCGCCCCGCTTGGACAGGGCGTCGGCCACGATCCACCAGGTCTCGGCGTCCTCGTCGACGTCGCGGTGGGCGAGCGCGCGCGCCACGAGCTGGTCGACCGGGGTGAGCACGCCCGCCGCGTCCTCCAGGAGGGTGGCGATGGCGGCGTGGCCGCGCTGGGCCTGCACCTGCTCGGTCTCGGAGCCGTCGGGGGAGCGGCCCGCCACGGTGACGAGCTCGGTGCCGTCCTTGGCGTACTGGCGGCCCACCACGTACTCCCAGCCCTCCTGCCCGATCTGGTCGAGCAGGGCGCTCTCCAGGTGCACGCCCACCCAGTCCTCGGCGATGTCGAGCGGGGTGTCGCCGTCGCCGTCGTACTTCTCGTGGTCGGCGCCCGCGCTCAGGAGCTGCTGCACGACGCCCAGCGCGCCGCGCCTGGCGGCGAGGGTGAGCGGGGTGTCGCCGTCGTCGTTGGCGGCGTCGAGGGTGGCGCCGGCCTGGATGAGCAGGCTCGCGGTGTCGGCGTGGCCGTTGGCCGCCGCCCACATCAGCGCGGTCCAGCCGCCGCTCTCCCGGCCGTCGGCCTCGGCGCCGGCCTCCAGCAGCGCGCGCGCCGTCTCGACGCGGTCCCAGGCGGCCGCCGCGCAGAGCGGCAGGCCCTCCTCCTCGCCCTCGCTGGGCCGGTTGGGGTCGGCGCCGGCCGCGAGGAGCTTGGCGACGGTGTCGGACTCGCCGTTCAGCGCCGCCCGGTAGAGCTGTTCCTCATGCATGACAGGGACCCTAGCCTGGTCCGGCCGCGCCCAGGACCAAGCCGGGGTCCGTGTCATCCGGTGGTACGGCTCCCGCGGCAGGGCGGTTCGGCGCGGGAGGTGCGAAGTTCGGCTGACGGCCTCTCCTCCCTGAGAAGGAGCGCCGAACGGGCAAGACGCGATATGTTGCGACTATGACAGATCCCGGTGGGGTTCGCGCCTCGGACGCCGAGCGCGAGGCCGTCGTCGAGCAGTTGCGGGTGGCGTCGGTGGAGGGCAGGCTCACCCTCGCCGAGCTGACCGACCGCACCGAGGCCGCCTACTCCGCGACCACGCACGCCGAGCTGGCGCTGCTCACCCAGGACCTCCCCCAGGCGGGCGGCCCGCAGGGCACCCCCGCCCCCTACGCCGCGCCGGCGCCCGAGCAGCGCAGGCGCCGCTGGTTCGTGGGCGTCATGGGCGACGCCAAGCGGCGCGGCACCTGGCGGATCGACCAGGAGCTCGGCGCCGTCGCCGTCATGGGCGACGTGCTGCTCGACCTGCGCGAGGCCGAGGTGCGCACCGGCGTCGTGGACATCACCGCCGTCTCCGTGATGGGCGACGTGAAGATCATCGTCCCCGACGGCGTCATCGTGGACCTCGACGGCATCGCCGTCATGGGCGACAAGCGGGTGGACGTCGAGGAGGCGCAGCCCGGCATGAACGTGCCCGTCGTCAGGGTGCACGCGTACGCCGTGATGGGCGACGTCAAGGTGCTCGGCGACTCGCGGGCGCAGCCGCTCCAGCGCGGCTTCGCCGCCTGGCGCGAGCACTGGCGGCGCCTGCACGGCGAGAACTGGCGCGAGCTGGGCAGGGCCGCCAGGGACGAGCGGCACGAGCTGCGCGGCCGGCTCAGGGAGGAAGGCCGGGAAAACCCGCGCGGACACTGATGCAACATCCGGGGGTCCCCACCGCGTAGTCATCGGTGAACATCGCCGGACAGACAAGGACCCCCGATGCGGGATCGCGCCGACTTCGAGCGCTACGTCGAGCACCGCTCGGCCCGCCTGCTCAGAACGGCCTATCTGCTGTGCAGGGACTGGGCGACCGCCGAGGACCTCGTGCAGGACGCCCTGGCCAGGGCATGGCTGGCCTGGCGCCGCGTCGGCGCCGACCCCGACCCGTACGTCTACAGGATCCTCGCCAACACGCACGCCTCCTGGTGGCGGCGGCGCTGGCGGGGAGAGCTGGCGACGGCGGAGGTGCCCGACGGGGCCGACCCCCGCGACGCGGCGGCCGCCCTCGGCGTCCGCGACGCCCTCAGGACGGCGCTCGCCGCGCTGCCGCGGCGGCAGCGCGCGGTGATCGTGCTGCGGTACTTCGAGGACATGCCGGACGAGGTGATCGCCGGGATCCTCGGCTGTTCGGCGGCGACCGTACGCAGCCAGGCCAGCCGCGCGCTGGCCAGACTGCGGCTCGATCCCGCGGCCAGGGCCGCGATAGAGACGGGAAGCTGACCATGACAGAACACGAGTTGCGCGAGCTGCTGGATGACGACAGCTCAGGCGGTCACCACAGGGGCGTGACCGTCGAGGACGTCTACGCGCGGGCCCGCCGCATCCGCGGGCGCCGGGCCGGGCTGGCGGGCGGCGCGGGGGCGATGGCCGCCGCCGCGGTGGCCGCCGTGGCGCTGGCCCTGCCGTCCGCCCTGCCGTCAACCCTGCCCTCCGCCCTGCCCTCCGAGGTGCGGGGCCCCGCCGAGCGGGGGGCGGCCGGCGTCCTCGCCCAGCCGTCCGGAAGGCCGTCCGACACGCCGTCGCGCGGCCTGCCCTACGAGCACCGCTCGGAGCGGGGCGGCACGGCCGAGACGTTCACGTTCACCGCGAAGGGCGGCAAGGCGCTGTTCCTGGTGCGCTGCCCCCGCGACGGCTACGCGCTGATCTGGCTGAACGGCCGGTTCGCCGGGGGCGAGAGCTGCTCGCCGGCCCGAGTGGCGCCGCCCCGCGAGGCGCAGAGCCTGCCACTGCTCAAGGGCGTGAACGAGGTGAAGGCCGCCCTGGTGCCCGCGAGCGCGGCGGGAGACCGCCGGATGACCGGCGCGCGGGCCGGGAAGCTGCTCGACTCCGCGCGGCCCTACCGCGCGGAGTGGTCGGTGACCGTGATGAAGCGTCCGTCGTGCGAGGCGAGGACGGTCGTCCTGGACCCCCGCACCGGGGAGGTCAGGTTCCGGTGCCCGTCCAAGCGGTGAGCCGGGCCGCGTCGTAGCGCTCCAGCAGGACGTCCACGAGCTCGGGCGCGGCGCCGAGCACGTCCGCGTGGACCGCGCCCGGCGTGGCGGCGCGCACCTTGTCGGCGAAGTGGCCGGGAGCCAGCAGATACGGCGCCACGGCCACCCGGGGCGCGCCCGCCCGCCGCAGCCGCTCCACCGCCTGCTCAGGCGTCGGCCCCGCCGCCGAGGCGTACGCCGCCGTCACCGCCCACCAGCCCGTGCGCGCCCACTGCCGGGCCGTCGTGGCGACGACCGCGTTGGCCCCGGCATCGCTCGACCCGGCCGACACCAGGACGACCGCGGTGTCCGGGTCGCCCGCGGGCACGCCCGCCTCGGCCAGGCGCCGCTCCAGCGCCCGCAGCAGCAGCGGGTGCGGGCCCAGCGTGGCGCCCTGGCACGGCCGCAGCCACGGGTCGCGCGCGCGGGCCTCGTTCAGCGCCGCAGGCAGGTCCACCCGGCTGTGGTACGCCTCCGTCAGCAGCAGCGGCAGCACCACGCAGCTCATGGCGGACGCGCCCCGCCCGGCGTCCAGGCCGCGCAGCGCCTGCGGCAGCGACGGCACGCAGTGGTCGAGGAACGCGGTGACGACCGGCAGGCCGGGCCGGGCCAGCCGCACCGTGTCCAGCAGCGCGGCCACGGTGGCGGCGGCACGCGGGTCGCGCGACCCGTGCGCCACCGCCACCAGTGGCACGCGGCCGGGGGCCGTCCCGCCTGCCAGCGGGACGGGGCCCCTGCCGGGGACTACAGGTGAATGCCGCATTCGACCTTCCCCAGCCCCGCCCAGCGGCCGCTGCGCGGGTCCTCGCCCTCCGCCACCTGGCGGGTGCAGGGGGCGCAGCCGATCGACGGGTAGCCGTCGTAGTGCAGCGGGTTGATGAGCACCCCGTTGTCGCTGATGTAGTTGTCGACGTCCTCCTGCGTCCAGGCCGCGATCGGGTTGACCTTGACCATCTGCCGCTTGGCGTCCCACTCCACGACCTTCGTTCCGGCCCTGGTGGGCGACTCGTCGCGGCGGATGCCGGACACCCACGCCAGGTACGGCTCCAGCGCCCGGTTCAGCGGCTCCACCTTGCGCAGGTAGCAGCACAGGTCGGGGTTGCGGCCGAACAGGCGGGGGCCGAGGTCGCGCTCCTGCTCCTCGACCGTCCGCGACGGCGACACGTCGATCACGTTGACGTCGTACACCTGGCGCACCGCGTCGCGGGTGCCGATCGTCTCGGCGAAGTGGTACCCGGTGTCGATGAACAGGACGTCCACGCCGGGCTTGACCCTGCTGACCAGGTCGATCAGCAGCGCGTCGCTCATCGAGGACGTCAGGCACAGCCGGTCGCCGAACGTCGCGGCCGCCCACCGGATGATGTCGCGGGCCTGCGCGCCCTCCAGGAAGGCCGCCGCGGACTCCACGATGTCCTGCAGGTCCAGCGTGCCCCGCTGCCGTCGCAGACCCACCTCGATGTCGACCAGCGTCATATCTTCACTCCGATTCCGAGAAAGGTCAGCTTGAAGGCCCGCGCGCAGGAGCGGCAGTACCAGCCCCCCGCGGCAGAAGGACCGTCGCCCTCGTAGGGCTCCAGGTCCTCGTCGCCGCAGTACGGGCAGTGGAAGGGCACGGCTCGCGCGGTCACTTCAGGTCCGCCTCGTCGGCACGCTGCACCCAGTCGGCGAACGACTCGCCGTCCTTCTTCTGGGTGTCGTAGTGGGTCACGACCCGCTCGACGTAGTCGGGCAGCGCCGCGGCCGTCGTCTTCAGCCCGCGCACCTTCCTGCCGAAGCCGGAGCTCACGCCGAGCGAGCCGCCCAGGTGGATCTGGAAGCCCTCGACCTGCTCGCCGTTCTCGTCCACGACGAGCTGGCCCTTCAGCCCGATGTCGGCCACCTGGATGCGGGCGCAGGAGTTGGGGCAGCCGTTGACGTTGATCGTCAGCGGCTCCTCGAAGGTGGGCAGCCGCCGCTCCAGCTCGTCGATGAGCTGCATCGCGGTGGCCTTCGTCTCGACGATCGCCAGCTTGCAGTACTCGATGCCGGTGCAGGCCATCGTGTGGCGGCGGAACGTGGACGGGTTGACCTGGAGGTCGTTCGCCTCCAGCTCGGCCACCAGGGCGTCGACCCGGTCGGGCGTGACGTCGAGGATGACCATCTTCTGCTCGGTGGTGGTGCGGATCCTGTCGGAGCCGTACCGCTCCGCCAGGTCGGCGATCAGGTGCAGCCTGTCGCCGTCGAGCCGGCCCACCTTCGGCGCGAAGCCGACGTAGAAGTTGCCGTCCTTCTGCGGGAAGACGCCGACGTGGTCGCGGCGTCCGCCGCGCGGCTCCTGCGGGGCGGGCCCGTCGGGCAGCGGCTCCTTCAGGTACTCGGTCTCCAGGACCTCGCGGAACCTCTCCACGCCCCAGTCGCCGACGAGGAACTTCAGCCGGGCGCGGTGCCGCAGCCGCCGGTAGCCGTAGTCGCGGAAGATCCCGATGACGCCGCCGAAGACGTCGGCCGCCCGCTCCGGGCTCACGAACACGCCGAGCCGCCTGCCCAGCATCGGGTTCGTGGACAGGCCGCCGCCCACCCACAGGTCGTAGCCCTGCTCGCCGTCCTCGTTGACGACGCCCACGAACGCCACGTCGTTGATCTCGTGGACGGTGCAGTGGGCGACGCAGCCGCTCAGCGCCGACTTGAACTTGCGCGGCAGGTTGGAGAACTCGGGGTTGCCGATGAACCGCTCGTTGATCTCCCGGATCTGCTCGGTGGCGTCGATCGTCTCCTCGGCGTCGATGCCCGCGAGCGGGCAACCGAGGATGACGCGGGGCGTGTCGCCGCACGCCTCCGTGGTGGACAGGCCCACCGACTCCAGGCGCTCCCAGATGTCGGGCACCGACTCGATCTCCACCCAGTGGAGCTGGATGTTCTGCCGGTCGGTCAGGTCGGCCGTGCCCCGGCCGTACAGGTTGGAGACGTCGGCGATCGCGCGGAGCTGGCGCACGTCGAGCTGGCCGCCGTCGATGCGGACGCGCAACATGAAGTAGCGGTCGTCGAGCTCCTCCGGCGCCAGCACGGCCGTCTTGCCACCGTCGATGCCGGGCTTGCGCTGCGTGTACAGGCCGTACCAGCGCATGCGTCCGCGCAGGTCGGCGGGGTCGATCGAGTCGAAACCGCGCTTGGAGTAGATGTCGATGATCCGCTGGCGGACGTTGAGCCCGTCGTCGTTCTTCTTGTTCTCTTCGTTCTTGTTGAGCGGCTCCCGGTAACCGAGAGCCCACTGGCCTTCGCCGCGCGGGCGCTTGTGGTGCCTGCTGGCAGGGGTGCTCATTGCGCGTCCTTCTGTTCATGGGCGCGCGCAGGGTCCCTCCTGCCTCGTCATCGAGTGCAGGGGTTTCACCAGGGTGCGACGCGCTCAGCGGTAAAGAGGTCTGATTAGCGGGCGTCGCAACAGATCGCACTGCGGACACGCTGGAGGTCGACGTGGCGTCGACCGACGAGCATGGGGTCCGCTGGCATGCTTCGAAGATACTCTGGCGGTCCGGGATGTCCAAGACTGGGTCCACAGTCTGGACGCCTCACCCCTGGCGCGGCCAGTCCAGCGGCGACTCCTTCGGCTTCTCCTCCTCCTGGTGCTGGCAGTCGCACCAGGAGCCGCCGCGGCACTCGTCGTGACGTCTGTCCTTGCAGCTCTGGCAGATCACGCTTCGATTATTGCCCCGGCGCGCCCCCGGGGGTGGGCGGAGCCCGGGTCAGGGTCGGGCCGGGGACATGCCGGATGCCGCCCGCGGCGGCCGCGCTGCCATGCTGAAGGCATGAGGACCATACTCAACGTCATCTGGCTGCTGTTCGCCGGCATCTGGCTCGCACTCGGCTACGCCGTCGCCGGGGTCATCTGCTGCGTCCTCATCGTCACCATCCCGTTCGGGCTGGCCTCGTTCAGGATCGCCGCGTACGCGCTGTGGCCCTTCGGCCGGACCGTCGTCCGCGACCCCGACGCCGGGGTCTTCTCCCTCATCGGCAACATCATCTGGTGCCTCGTCGCCGGCATCTGGCTGGCCATCGGCCACATCGTGACGTCCGTGCCGCTGTTCCTGTCGGTCATCGGCATCCCGATGGGCGTCGCCAACATCAAGATGGTCCCGGTCTCGCTCCTCCCGCTCGGCGCGCGCATCGTCGACATCGACTAGCGCGCGTCCGCTCATCCCGCCCGGCGGGCATCGCCGACGTCGAGTGGGGCATGACAGGGGGGACGTAAGCTGGTCCACATCGTCACTGCGAGACACCGTGGGTGCCATGACCTCCACCGACGCGCCTCCTCGGCCGAAGAGACGGCTCGCCGCCACCGCGCGGGCCAGGCTGAGCTGGGTGCTCGACACGAAGTCGTGGGCGATCGTCAGGGCCGCCACCAACGCCGGCGTCACCTACCGGGTCACCGGTCTGGCCGGCGAGGCCGCCTTCTTCGCGCTGCTGTCGCTGCCGCCGTTCGTCCTCGGCCTCATCGGCGTGCTCGGCAAGCTCGGCACCTGGCTCGGCCGGGCGCACGTCGAGCAGATCAAGACGTGGGTGCTCGACCAGGCGGGCCTGCTGTTCACGCCCGAGGCCGTCAAGGGCGTCGTCCGCCCGCTCATCAACGACGTCCTCAGCGACGACGCCGGCAAGGTGTCGATCATCTCGCTGGGCTTCCTGCTGTCGCTGTGGTCGGGCTCGCGCGCCCTCTACGTGTACGTGGACCTCATCTCCGTCGCGTACGGGCTGGGGGAGGAGCGCGGCATCATCCGCACCAGGCTGATGTCCTTCGGCCTGTACGTCATGGGCCTGATCCTGGGCATCATCGTCATGCCCATCCTGGTCATCGGCCCCACCCTGATCAAGGACGCGCTGCCCGCCCAGTACGGCGTCCTCATCGACGTCCTCTACTGGCCCGTCGTGATCATCGGCTCGGTGCTGTTCCTGACCGTCCTGTACCACGTCAGCGTCCCGGTGCGCACCAAGTGGTACCGCGAGCTGCCCGGCGCGATCCTGGCGCTCATCCTGTGGATCGTCTGCGCGGCCGTGCTGCGCGCCGTCCTGGCCGCCTGGTTCTCGCCCGTCTCCGTGTACGGCTCCCTGGCCGCCCCCATCGCGCTGCTGCTGTGGCTCTACATCACCGCGCTCGCCGTGCTCATCGGCGCGATACTCAACGCCGAGGTCGACCGCCTGTGGCCCGGAGTCAGCCGCACCCCGGCGTGAACCCGCAGATCACCGGGAAAGGAGCGGGCGCCGCCATCCGCTATCGTCTAATCGACGCGACTGGCGCAGTTGGGTGGGAGCGACCACCAGGGAGCGAAAGGAGCGGAGGCCGTGCGCCTGGGTCTTCGCACGTTGTCAACGATGACAGGGGAGTCATGAGTTCTCTCGCTAGCGTCGACCCGCAGATCGCCGAGCTCATCAAGGCTGAAGAGCGGCGCCAGGCCGACACCGTCAAGCTGATCGCGTCGGAGAACTACGTGTCCAGGGCCGTGCTCGAGGCCACCGGCACCGTCCTGACGAACAAGTACTCCGAGGGCTATCCCGGCAAGCGCTACTACGAGGGCCAGCAGGTCATCGACCAGATCGAGACGCTGGCCATCGACCGGGCCAAGTCGCTGTTCGGGGTGAACCACGCCAACGTCCAGCCGTACTCGGGCTCTCCCGCGAACCTCGCCATCTACCTGGCCTTCCTGCAGCCCGGCGACACCGTGATGGGCATGGGCCTGCCGTTCGGCGGCCACCTCACGCACGGCTGGTCCGTCTCGGCCACCGGCAAGTGGTTCACCTCGGTGCGCTACGGCGTGCGCAAGGACACCGGCCGCGTCGACCTCGACGAGGTCAGGCAGCTCGCGCTGGAGCACCGTCCGAAGCTGATCTTCTGCGGCGGCACCGCGATCCCGCGCACCATCGACTTCGAGGGCTTCGCCGCCATCGCGCGCGAGGTGGGCGCCGTGCTCGCCGCCGACATCGCGCACATCGCGGGCCTGGTCGCGGGCGGGGCGCACCCGTCCCCCGTCGGCCACGCGGACGTGATCTCCACGACCACCCACAAGACGCTGCGCGGCCCGCGCGGCGCCATGCTCATGGCGTCCAGCGACGAGCACGCCACCGCGCTGAACAAGGCCGTCTTCCCCGGCCTGCAGGGCGGCCCGCACAACCACACCACCGCCGCCATCGCGGTCGCGCTGCACGAGGCCGCCCAGCCCGAGTTCCGCGCGTACGCCCACCAGGTGGTCGCCAACGCCAAGGCGCTGGCCGACGAGCTGGCGAGCCGCGGCTTCGACCTGGTGTCGGGCGGCACCGACAACCACCTGATCCTGCTCGACCTCACGCCGAAGGGCATCGGCGGCAAGCCGGCCGCCCAGGCGCTCGACCGCGCGGGCCTGGAGACCAACTACAACACGGTCCCGTTCGACACCCGCAAGCCGTTCGACCCGTCCGGCATCCGCATCGGCACCCCGTCGGTCACCTCGCGCGGCATGCGCGAGGCGGAGATGCGGCAGATCGGCGCCTGGATCGACGAGGTCGTCACGGCCCTCGCCAAGGGCGACGCCGAGGACGTCATCACCCGGGTGCACCACGAGGTCAGCGAGCTCACCTCGCAGTTCCCCGCGCCCGGCCTGTCCTGACGCCGTAGACGCCCGGCGCGGCCCCCGCGGGGGCCGCGGACGCCCCGCCGCACGGGCTCCGGTATGCGGCGGGGCGTGACCCGGTGTGCCGAGTGCCGGGTCGCGGCGGCCTCCCCACGGCCGGGGGCACTGACCGGGGGCGACCGTTCGTACGCCAGGTGGTACGGCCCGCCCGCCCTACCGGGTTCACCGGATCAGTCAGAAAATTTTGCCGGAAATCTCACGAATCGGTGCTGAGCTCCTGAGAGGTGCCGGGAGGCGGCAAGCGCCGCCCGCGGCGGCTCCCGCGCCGATGCCCGGGAGATGGCGGCCGGCGGCGGGTGCCGCGACACGGCGACTCGCGCGGCTGCCGCCACCGCTCCGGCCGGCGTCAGACCTCGACCGTCAGCAGGGTCCTGCCGGTCGAGGTGACCACCTCGAACCTGGCGATGTCCTTCAGCGGCACCGGGCTGCCGCCGTGCATGTACAGCGGGTCGGGCGAGCCCGGCACCCCGTACCCGGCGGGCGGCACCGACCAGCCGGTCATGACGTGCCGCTCGCCCGATCTGCTCACCGACACGAGCTCGCACTCCAGCGGCCCCCTGAGGCCCGACAGCCTGAGCGCCGCGTGCGTGCCCCACCCCTTCGACTCCACGACCAGCCCGCCGGTCACCCCGTCGGCGCCCCTGCCCTCGACGGGCGTGCCGTCGGCGTAGAACTGCTCGGCGGGTCCCAGATGGCCGGCGTGACCGGCCGCCGCGACCGGCTGCCCTCCCGGGGCTCCTGCCTGGCCGGCGAGCTGGGTGCCGACGGTCAGCCCTCCCGCGACGAGCGTCACGGCCGCCGCCGTCCCGATCAGCCAGGTGCCTCTGCGGGCCCTGCGGTCGGCCGCCTGCCTGCGGCGGAGGAGGTCGATCACCTGGGCCTGCCCGTCGGGGGGAGGCGGGTCGTCGTCCAGCAGCGGGCCGACGCCGGTGAGCGCGCTCGCCACCCCCGACAGCTCGTCCAGCTCGGCGCGGCAGGACGCGCAGCCGAGCAGGTGCGACTCGAAGGCGCGCCGGTCGTCGTCCTCCAGCAGACCCAGGGCGTAGGCGCCCACGTCCGTGTGCTCCACCTGGGACGTCACGCCGTCACCCCCCTCTCCTCCAGCGCGACGCGCAGCGCGCGCACCGCGTAGTACACCCGGGACTTCACGGTGCCCACCGGGATGCCGAGCGCCCGAGCGGCGTCGTTGACGGACCTGTCGCGCAGGACCGTCTCGTGGAGGATCTCGCGATGCGCCGGCGACAGCGCCTTCAGCGCCTCGGACACGACCACCTGGTGCAGCAGCCCCTCCAGCTCGTCCGGCACGGTCATGCTCGCCAGCGGCGCGTCACCCGACTCCTGGGGGCGGGCGTCCCTGCGCCGGCGGTCATCGATCACGATACGTCTGGCGACCGTGGCGAGCCAGGGCATGAGGGAGACGGCGTCGGGGTCCAGCCGGTCGGCGCTGCGCCAGGCCCGGATCATGGTCTCCTGGACGACGTCCTCCGCCCACTGCCGGTCGCCCGCCGTCAGCCTGACCACGAAGGCCAGCAGCGGCCGGTGGTACTCCCGGTAGAGCGCGGACACGACCGCCTCGTCGTCCGGTCGCGCCCGGCCGAGCCACCGGCGCAGCCGCTGCCCGCCCGCCGGGGCTGCCTCGGCCGAGGGCCGGGGATACGCGCTGGTACGCATCGGTCCCCCTTCTGGCGTCCGTCGGCAAGGAGTACGGGCACGGCGGGGACGGGGTTCAACAGGGCGGGAAAAGCGTTTGCGGCGCCGGGAGAGGACTGAGTAGAGTCCTGCCGTCACTTGATCGAGGAGGTGAGGACTATGCGGGTTGTCCTGTTCCGCATGCCTGTAGTCCCCCTCCGGACGCGTGCCTGAGCCCGTCCGGTTCCTTCTCGATCAAAGGGTTTCACTCCGTTGTCTTACGATCTTTCTCTTCTGGGCTGGACCGAATCGCGTTCGTTCCAGCTGCCCGACGGCACCGTTCCCGCCCGCGTGGCCCGCGTCGACCGCGGCGCCGCCGAGGTGATCGCGGCCGACGGCCAGCACCACGCCAGGTACGGCGCGAGCGTGCGCAGGGCCGCCGCGGCCGACCCGGTCGCGCTGCCGTGCGTCGGCGACTGGGTCGCGCTCAGGTGGCTGCCGGAGGGCCGCCACGAGCTGGAGGCGGTCCTGCCGCGCACCACCGCGTTCGTCAGGGGCGGCGTCAGCCGTCACTCGGTCGGGGGCCTGTCCGGCGACGGGCAGGGCCAGGTGCTGGCCGCCAACGTCGACGTGGTGTTCGTGGCCGAGCCGTCCATGCACGCCACCGACTACGCCGACCTGGGCCGCATCGAGCGGCTCGTCGCGCTGGCCTGGGAGTCGGGCGGCACCCCGGTCGTGCTGGTCACCAAGTCCGACCTGTTCGAGCAGGGCCTGGACGACCTCATGGCCGACGTCCGCACGGCCGCGCCCGGCGTCGACGTCCACGCCGTCTCCTCGCAGCGCGGCGAGGGCGTGGAGATCGTCCGCGGCTACCTGGAGGGCTCGCGCACCGCCGTGGTGCTCGGGCCGTCGGGCGCGGGCAAGTCCACCCTCGTCAACGCCCTGGCCGACACGTCCGTCATGGAGACCCAGCAGGTACGCGCCGCCGACGGGCGCGGCAGGCACACCACCGTCCACCGCGAGCTCATCCCGCTGCCCGGCGGCGGCCTCGTCATCGACACGCCGGGCATCCGCAGGATCGGCCTGTACGACATGAGCGACGGCGTCGACCTCGTCTTCTCCGACGTCGAGGAGCTGGCGCTGCGGTGCAGGTTCGGCGACTGCGGCCACGACAGCGAGCCCGGCTGCGCCGTCCGGGCGGCCGTGGAGAGCGGCGACCTGCCGCAGCGCCGCCTGGAGAGCTGGCGCAAGCTCCAGCGGGAGGCGGCGTGGATGGCCGCGCGCACCGACGCCCGCGCGCGCAAGGAACTGCAGAGCAAGTGGAAGGTCATCACCAAGGAGATGCGGCGTTCCGGCAGGAACCGTCCCTGACAGGGAGGGTGTCCGGGTTCGGTGGGTAGGGGCTCCGTCATGGAGGTCTTCGCCGACCGGACCCAGGCGGGCGAGCTGCTCGCCGAGCGGCTGACGGGCGCGCACGACCCCGTGGTGCTGGCGCTGCCGCGCGGCGGGGTGGAGGTGGCGGTGCCGATCGCGCGCCGCCTCGGCGCCGAGCTCGACGTGCTCGTCGTCAGGAAGATCGGCTATCCGCCGATGCCCGAGCTGGGCGTCGGCGCGCTGGCCGAGGGCGGCGAGCCCGTGTTCGACCTGGACCTGCTGCACCGGCTCGGGCTCACCCCCGAGTCGGTGGGCCGGGTGGTGCGGCGGGAGCGCGAGGAGCTGGCCCGCAGGGTGGAGGCGTACCGGGGCGGCAGGCCGCTGCCGGGCCTGTCGGGCCGCGAGGTGATCGTCGTGGACGACGGGCTGGCCACCGGGGGCACCGCGCGGGCGGCGCTGCGCGCGGTGCGGGCGGCCGGGCCCGCCAGGGTGACCCTGGCCGTGCCCGTCGGGGCGCCGGAGACCGTGGAGGCGCTGCGCGCGGAGGCGGACGAGGTGGTGGCGCTGAAGACCCCGGCCGGCTTCCGGGCCGTGGGGCAGTGGTACGAGCGGTTCGACCAGCTCAGTGACGAGGACGTGCTGGAGATGCTGGGCCGCTCTCGCTGGTGAGCACGGCCCAGACGAGCTTGCTGGGGCCGCCGGGGAAGAGCCATCCCCAGCCGCTGCAGAGCGCTTCGACCAGCCGTAACCCGCGGCCGAACTCGGCGAGGACGTCGGGCGGCGACGGCACGGGGGAGGCGCTGGAGTAGTCGGTGACGACGCAGGCCAGGTGGCGTTCGTGGGCCAGCAGGCGGAGCTGCACGGCGCCGCCGCCGTGCCGCATCGCGTTGGTCACCAGCTCGGAGACGACGAGCTGCGTGTCGTAGGCCAGGTCGCGCACGGCCCACCCGCCGAGGGTCCGGTCGACGAACCTCCTGGCCGTGGCGACGCACGCCGGCTCGAACGCGCTCAGCTCGTGGAAGGGGAAGACGGCGTCGTACCCGTTCCGTAAGGCGTGGCCGGCCAGGAGGGCGGACGACAGCCAGCCGGGCGGCCGGGAACCGATGGCGGCCTGCGGCCCTGTGTCGAACGTCGTCATCCTGGCCCCCGAAACGCGTCTGGTGCTCCAGAGCCCATCTTTACGCCACGGGGTTACCGATGCAAGACTTTTCTTCGTTTACAGATGCGAATCGCATCTGCACGTGCAGACGATCAAGGAGTGGCGAGTGAGCGTGGAAGGTGCGGAGGGGAAGCTCCTCGGCCACACACCGGGAAGCCCCACGGTGCTGCGGATCCTGCTGGGCACGCAGCTCCGCCGGCTCCGCACGGAGCAGGGTATCTCCCGGGAGGACGCCGGGTACGCCATTCGCGCCTCCCACGCCAAGATCAGCCGGCTGGAGCTCGGCCAGGTCAGCTTCAAGCAGCGCGACGTCGCCGACCTGCTCACCCTCTACGGCGTCACCGACCCCGCCGATCGCGGGCCCCTCCTCGCCCTGGCCGAGCAGGCCAACGCCCCCGGGTGGTGGCACAAGTACCACGACCTGCTGCCGGGCTGGTTCGAGGTGTACATCGGCCTGGAGGGGGCGGCGTCCGGCATCCGCACCTACGAGAACCAGTTCGTCCCCGGGCTGCTCCAGACCCCGGCGTACGCCAGGGCCGTGATCGAGCTCGCGCACGACAAGGCGCCCGGCGTCGAACTCGACCGCCGGGTGGCGCTGCGCACGGCGCGGCAGCGGCGGCTGGAGGAGGGGCTGTCGCTGTGGGCGGTGATCGACGAGGCGGTGCTGCGCCGCGCGCTCGGCGGGCCCGACGTCATGCGTGAGCAGGTCGGCCACCTGCTCGACGTCACCGGCGAGCACAACGTCACGATCCAGGTGATGCCGTTCGACCGGGGCGGGCACGCGGCGGCCGGAGGGTCGTTCAGCGTCCTGCGCTTCCCCGAGCCCGACCTGCCCGACGTCGTCTACATGGAGCAGCTCACCAGCGCCCTGTACCTCGACAAGCCGGCCGAGTCGGAGCACTACGCGCGCGTCATGGACCGCCTGAGCGTCCAGGCGGAGGAGCCCAAGGCCAGCAGGCGGTTCCTGGAGCGCCTGCGTTCCGCATGACCTGCGGATATCCCTGTGATCCACTGCATATCGGATTTTTGGCTGTCCGCTATATGGGGGTGAACGTGCTGCCGTATTGTCGGCTGCATCGGCGGATGCACGTGCATCCGCAAGCGCACTAGGAGCTGACCCATGCACGAGTTCCGCAACGGAACCCCGGCCGGCAGCCTGCCCGTCGTCTGGCGCAAGAGCAGGCGGAGCAATCCCAACGGCAACTGCGTCGAGGTGGCCGCCCTGCCCACCGGCGAGATCGCCATGCGCAACTCCCGCCACCCCGAAGGCCCCGCGCTGGTGTACACGCGGGCCGAGATCACCGCGTTCGTGCTCGGGGCGAAGGACGGCGAGTTCGACGACATGATCGTCTGATCCCGCCGCGTGAGCCCGGGGGCGAGGGCCGCTCGGTCCCTCGCCCCCGCGGCGCGCCTAGCGGTAGACCCGGTGGTCGGCCTGCAGGCCCCGGGTCAGGCGGATGGTGATGAACTCGTTGTCGTCCGGCTTGCCCGGAGTGCGGCCGTTGGAGAACGGGAAGTTGTTGTCGTCCAGCAGGCCCAGCGTGTGGTCGTCGAGGATGATGACGTCCTCGATGGTCTGGAACGGGAACCTGAACGTGCCGGAGGCGCCGCCGAGCCCCTTGGGGTCGGCGAGGTCGAGCAGGTCGGCCACGAGCGTCTTGTCCAGCGCGCCGTCGCCGTCCCTGTCGCGGGTGTCGGCCAGGTAGACCCGCTTGACCTTGGCGGCGTCGCCCTGCAGGTTGTCGCGCTCGATGACGAGGAAGCGGTGGCGGTCCACCGCGATCATGTCGCCGATGGCGTGCGACGGGTCGTCGAGCCGGTAGGTCCAGCGCCGCCCGGTGTAGGCCCGCGTGCGCAGGTCGAACTCCTGCATGCGCAGCGTGCCCGCCGGGTCGCCGCTGACCGTGCCCTCCAGCAGCGGGTAGAGCGTGCGGCCGTCCACCGACCTGGCCATGCCCTCGAAGCCCTTGCTGCTGCCCAGGTTCGGCTGGGCGCCCTTCAGGCCCGGGTTCTCGGGCGCGCGCACGCCCGGCAGCTCGATCGGCGCCTCCAGCAGGCGGCCCTGCTCGTCGGCGTGCAGCAGGAACGGGCCGAACTCGTCGCCGAACCAGTACGTGCCGTCCAGGTCGCGCACGATCGACTCGACGTCGAAGTCGGAGCCCGTCAGCGTGCGGTCGGCGCGCGTCAGCGGGAACGGGACGAAGCCCTTCGGGTCGGACAGGTTGAAGCCGCCGAGCACCCGGACCGTCCTCGCCGAGAAGTCCGGCTTCACCTGGTGGACGCGCAGCAGGAAGTCGGAGCTGTTGGCCTTGTTGCCGAAGCCGTTGTCGGACAGCACGTCGAAGCTGCCGTCGCCGCGGCGGGCGATGCCGCTGAAGCCCTGCACCGGCTGCCCGGGGAAGGGCGGGGTGATCCCGTTGACGGGCGCGGAGCCCAGCTTCGAGCCGGACGGCTCGCTGCCGGGGACGTACGTCTGCGCGGGCAGCGCGGCGAAGCCCGTCAGGGTGGCGCGGCCGAACGAGCCGTGGCCCGAGCGGGCGGCGCCCGGGTCGTCAGCGGCGGCGGGGGCCGCGACGGCGCCGAGCGCCACCGCGGCGGCGCACATCAGGATGGTGATGCGTTTCATGCGGGGCACGTTAGGGGCCCCACATGACGGGATTCCGAACGCGAGGCGACGCCCGGTGACCATCGAGGCAGGACGTACCGAACGCGCCCGACGCGCCGGACGCGTTTTGTGCCGGACGCGCCCGACGCGCCCGACGCGCCCGACGCGCCCGACGTGCTGGACGTGCCCCGTGCGGGACGTGCCGGACATGTCGGACGTGCTGGACGTGCTGGACGTGCCCGAAAAAACGGAAACCACCCGGCGAGGGTGGCCGGGTGGCGGCTTGACCTGGGCCTGATCAGGCAGTTGTCCCGACCGGGTTCACCGGGGCCTGGGCATGGAACGCCAGGCTCCGGCTCATCGGGACAACTGCGTGATCACGCGATGGTCGTTGGGAGGCCGGGTGTCAGGCGGCGGAGATGCCGGCGCTGGCGGCGCGGCGCATGCGACGGCGACGCTCGGAGGCGCGCTCGTCCTCGTTCAGACCGCCCCACGTGCCGTACTTCTCGGGACGGGACAGCGCGTAGTCAAGGCACTCGTTGCGGACCGGGCACTGGGCGCAGATCGCCTTGGCCTTCCGCTCACGTACGTCACGCTCGGGCTGCCGCTCCCCGTCGGGGCCGAAGAAGAGCACGAGGTCCTCACCCCGGCACGCGGCATCATCCTGCCAACCCCAGCTGGGGCGGGGGCGGGTGAGCTGCCGACGTACCTGAGACATGAGAAAACCACCTTCGTGAGAGGTATTTCGGAATTTGAGCCGCATTGGACGCTTTGGGCGTCACTGTTCCAACGCAAGAACAGGCCGTGGTGTTCCCTGCTCAGGCGAGAGCGGGCGTGGCGTACCGCACAGGCGTGAGCCTGTCCAGCGAAACCAGCCGGTAGGTGGCGATCGTCTCGGCGCAAGCCGCGCCACACGGCGCTTGGAACGCCGATGGCTCGATCACAACCTGGACCCGGACGTCGCCGCAGCGCACGATGGCTTCGGTGACGTCGCCGTCCGACCTGGAGGATTCCACGGCCACTGCGCCGATCGAACGCTCTCCCGTATGGGCTCGGGCGAAGTGCTCTACGGCCTGCATTGGCTCAGGGATGCCTGCGCGCCCCCGGTAGCGGTCGAGAATGATCTCGCCCGACCGGTACGCGTTAGCCGCTGCCAGTGCAGCAGCCTGAGACATGCTGCCGTAGAAAATTCCGTGTGGCAAGCACACGAGGTTGGCGGCGTAGCGATCGCCGCCTACGTGTGACGTTTCCCACACTCTCCCGGGCACGGATTCGGCCAGCGAGCGAGCGAGGGGTAGTCCAATGCGGGCGCAGCACGCATTGCGCTTGGCGTGCGTGCAGACCAGAAATACCGGCTCGTCTTCAAGTATGCAGGACTCGGGGACCACTCCGGCCACCAGCGCGTCGAGGTCAAGATCGTCGGGACCTGCGACGACGCCGCTCGCCAGCCAGGGGCTTCGGCCCGTGCCGTACGCCACTAGCACACGGACACCCTCGCCCCGCGTGCGGGTGCGCCGTCCCGGACGGCGGATGAGCTGGGGCCTGATACCGCGTTCGCGCGCCCTGCGCAGGAGTTCCGAGATTTCTTCAGGAAGCCCGGAGTTTTCGAGCCGCTCCGGCCACGGGCCCGCGTACTCGACGAGCAGCCAGAGCCTGGCGCCGACGGTGGCGCTGGCGAGGGTGGGCACCACGCCGGTGTGGCACCCGTCCGGATGCTCGCATCCTTTCCTCACGATGTCCCCCTCCCCGATGCTTAGGTAAGACTAACCTAACGGTTTGGGGAGGCGATCAGGGGGCGTTCCCGTCCAGCACCTCCCTCGCCTCCGGCAGGGCCAGGACCTCCCGGACGGCGGGCAGCGCCCGGTCGCGGTCCGCGGCCACCAGGCCGATCCTCGTGCGGCGGTCCAGCAGGTCGCCCTCGTCGAGCGCGCCCTCGTGCCGCACCGACCACAGCAGCTCGCCCCGCGCGACGCCCGGCGCGACCTCCTCCGGATGCGCCTCGACCAGGTCCAGGACGGCGGCGGCCTCGCTCCCGTACCGCTCGGCCAGGCGGCGCGGCACACCCTCGGGCTGGGGACCCGCGCCCACCAGGGGCGTGCGGCGGGTGCGGCAGCGGCCCGCCCGCAGGCCCGCCAGCGCGACCGCGCGGTCCACGGCGTCCTCCGCCATCCGCCGGTACGTCGTCAGCTTCCCGCCCACCACCGTCACCACGCCGGCCTCGCAGAGCACCGCGTGCCTCCGGGAGAGGTCGGCCGTCCGGCCGTCGGCCGCCAGGAGGGGCCTGAGGCCCGCGTACGCGCCCGCGACCGCCTCTCTGGTCACCGGAGTCTCAAGCACCCCGTTCAGCACCTCCAGGAGCGCTCTGACGTCCTCCTCGGGCGCCTCGGGGACGTCGGGCACCGGGCCCTCCACGGGCTCGTCGGTGAGCCCGACGTGGATCCGCCCGTCCTGCTGGGGCAGGACGAGCGCGAACCTGTTGGTCTCACCCGGGATCGGCAGGTGCATCCCGGCGACGAGGCCGGGCAGTGTCCCCGGCGCGAGCACGAGGTGCGTGCCGCGTGACGGCCGCAGCCGCACCGACGGATCGAGCCCGCCCGCCCACACGCCGGTGGCGTTGACCACGGCCCTCGCCCTGATCTCGAACTCCTCGCCGGTCAGCTCGTCCCGGACCCGGGCGCCGCCCGGCGACAGCTCCAGCGCGCGGCAGCGGGTCAGCACCCGGGCGCCGTGCGCGGCCGCCGTCCGCGCGACGGCCAGGACCAGGCGGGCGTCGTCCAGCAGGCGGCCGTCCCAGGACAGCAGGCCGCCACGCAGGCCGCGCGCGGCGAGCACCGGGGCGAGCGTGCGCGTCCTGGCCGCGCTCAGCGGCGACGGCCCCGGCAGCAGGCGGCGCGGCGTGCGCGCGGCGGCGCGCAGCCCGTCGCCCAGGCGGTAGCCGGTCATGACGAGTGCCGCCTGCCCGCGTGCCACGTCGGGGGTCAGCGGGAGCAGGTAGGGGTGGGCGCGGACCAGGTGCGGCGCGGTGGTCCTGAGCAGGATGCCCCGCTCGACGGCGCTCTCGTACGCGACGTCCACCTGGCCCTTGGCGAGGTAGCGCAGGCCGCCGTGGACCATCTTGGAACTCCAGCGCGACGTGCCGAAGGCGATGTCCCGGGCCTCGATCGCGGCCACGCTCAGCCCTCGGGACGCGGCGTCCAGCGCGGCGCCCGCCCCGGTGGCGCCGAGCCCGACGACGAGCACGTCCACGCGTCCGCCGGTGACCTCGGCCAGCTCGCGCGATCTCCTGCGGGCGTTGAGCGAGCTGTCGGGGGGAGGGGGCGAGCTAGCCAAGGTAGGCCTCCAGCAGGGCGGTGAGCTCGGCGTCGAGCTGGTCCATGGTGACGGGGCCGGACGAGGCGGCGGCGTCCGGGGCGGTGGCGTCCGGGGCGGTGGCGTCCGGGCCGAGCGTGGTGACGGGGCCGGCCGTGATCGACGGGTCGGGTGGCGGGGCGGGGTCGAGCATGGTGGGGGCGGACAGCAGGAACGACTGGGCCACGAGCAACACCGCCCTGGCCCTGCGCCGGTCGCCGACCGCGGGTTCGAGCACGGCGAGCACCGCCTCGTGCGTGGCGCCCCTGCGGTCGAGCAGGTAGGGGACGAGCAGCTCGGGGTCGGCCTCGACGATCTTGCGCAGCAGCGGGTGCGCGCGCAGCCTGCGCACGCCCTCCACGATCGCCCGCACCGGGTCGGACGTGTCCAGCTCCGCCACCACCCGCACCCACTCCCGGGTCATGAGGTCGGCGACGAGGGTGCGCACGTCGGGCCAGCGCCGGTAGATCGTCATCCGCGACACGCCGGCGCGGCGGGCCACGTCGGTGAGTGTCGTCCTGCGCACCCCGTAGGCCAGCACGCATTCCCGGGCAGCGTCCAGAACGCGCTCATTGTGACGATTCGACGTCATGTGTCACAGTGTACGCGTGGCTAGTGAACCGATGCTCTGGTCGGGCTGGGGCGACCCCGCCAAGGCCCGCGAGCTGCCCGAGGAGATCCGCGTCCTCCTGCACGACCTGCTGGGCGTGCGCGCGCCGCAGGCCCCCGCCGCCGCGCTGGAGTCCGTACGGGTCCCGCCGGTCGCCCTCTCCGGCGCGCATCTCGACGCGCTCGGCCGCGCCGTCGGCCCCGAGCACGTCCTGACCTCGCACGAGGCACGCGTCAGGCACACGCGCGGCAAGTCCACGCCCGACCTGCTGCGGATGCGCGCGGGCGACGGCTCCGACGCGCCCGACGCCGTCGTGCTCCCCGGCTCCCACGACGAGGTCGCCGAGCTGCTGCGGCTGTGCTCAGCCGAGCGCGTCGCCGTCGTGCCCTTCGGCGGCGGCACCTCCGTCGTCGGCGGGCTCGCGGCCTCCCGCGAGGGCTTCGCCGGGGTCGTCGCCCTCGACCTGTCCAGGCTCGACCGCCTGCTCGCCGTGGACGAGGAGTCGATGCTCGCCACCTTCGAGCCGGGCGTGCGCGCCCCCGAGGCCGAGCGGCTGCTCGCCGCGCGCGGCCTGACGCTCGGGCACTTCCCCCAGTCCTTCGAGTACGCCTCCCTCGGCGGCTTCGCCGCGGCCCGCTCGAGCGGCCAGGCCTCGGCCGGCTACGGCCGCTTCGACGACATGGTGATGGGGCTCACCGTCGCCACCCCCGCGGGGACTCTCGACCTCGGCCGCGCCCCCAGGTCGGCGGCCGGGCCCGACCTGCGCCAGCTCGTCCTCGGCTCGGAGGGGGCGTTCGGCGTCATCACGGCGCTGCGGCTGCGGGTGCGCCGCGCCCCCGCCGAGCGCGTGTACGAGGGCTGGCGCTTCGCCTCCTTCGCCGAGGGGACGGCCGCCGTGCGCGCGCTCGCCCAGGAGGGGCCGCTCCCGACCGTGCTCAGGCTCTCCGACGAGACCGAGACCATGATCGGCCTGGCCCGTCCCGACGCCATCGGGCAGGGCGGCTCCGGCTGTCTCGTGATCAGCGGGTACGAGGGCGACGCGGTGGCGGAGCGCAGGGCCGCGGCCTCCGCGGTGCTCCGCCGCGCGGGGGGCGAGCCGCTGGGGACGGGGCCGGGGCAGGCGTGGGAGCACGGCCGGTTCTCCGCGCCGTACCTGCGCGACTCGCTCCTCGCCGCCGGCGCCACCGTCGAGACGCTGGAGACCGCCGGCTTCTGGTCGAACCTGCCCCGCCTGTACGACGCCGTCAGGCTCGCCCTGCTCGGCGCGCTGGGCTCCCCGCTCGTCATGTGCCACGTCTCGCACGTGTACGAGACCGGCGCCTCGCTGTACTTCACCGTCGTCACCCCGCAGGAGGGCGACCCGGTGGAGCAGTGGGAGCGGGCCAAGCGGCAGGTCAGCGCCGCCGTCGTCGAGGCGGGCGGCACGGTCAGCCACCACCACGGGGTCGGCAGGGACCACAGGGAGGCGTACGCGCGCGAGATCGGACCGGCGGGCGTGGGCGTGCTGCGCGCCGTCAAGGCGGGACTGGACCCGGCGGGCGTGCTCAACCCGGGCGTCCTCATCCCCTGACGGGGCAGAATCCCCTGAAAGGGCCGGCTCCCCGGCAGGGCCGGAGGGTGCGTCAGCCTTGGGTCGTGCCGGTCGGGCGCGGCGGGTTCGGGCGCTGGGGTCGGGCGCTGGGGTCGGGCGCCGCGTCAGCCGGGGTCGAGCCGGTCGGCCTCGGCCGAGAAGGCGGCGGCCTCGCTGAAGCGGTTGAGCGCCTCCAGGGCCTCGACCAGGCAGTACAGCGACACGGCGAGCGGCGCGCCGCCCGTGGCCCTGGTCAGGGCGACCGCCTCCTGCGCCATGGGCAGCGCCTCCGTGGCCTGCCCGCGGCGCAGCAGGAGCGTCGCCGTGGTGCGCAGGCAGCGTGCCAGCAGCACGCCGTACGTGCCGGGATCGCGCTCGGCCATCGCGCGGCTCAGCGCGACCGCCTCGTACGCCCTTCTGATCCCTCCGCCGCCCCAGCGGGACTGGGCGTAGGCGAGCAGGCCCTCGACGGCCTCCACCGGAGTGGTGCCCGGACGGGTCGCGTCGTCGGAGCCATTGCGGGCCATGCAAGCTCCCCTCGCGGTAATAGGCAACCGCTTGCTTGGGGGGCGACCTTACACCATGGAGCACCATCAGTGTCCCCCGCTGTACGGAGAGTTCCGTGCGCGCCGGAGGAAGATCGCGGTAAAGATGTGGTCATGGTGGACGTGGCGGCCGAACGCGCAATGGGACATAAGGGGCAGTCATCAAGGACCTCGAAGGCCGGGGCAGGCTGGGCCTGCTCGGAAACCGGGACGTTCGCGCAGCTCAGACCCAATGGCCGAGGATTCAGCTGGTTGAATTTACGCACTCTTTGGCTGTCTAGGAACGAGGTCGTCGCCGCGCTGTTCGGCGATCCTTCCGGCGCGGTGAGGACGCGGTGGGCGCGGGCACAGCTCGACCGCGGCGCGGATCCCGACTTTCGCATCGATCAGCGTCTCGGCGGGCATTTCAGTTTTCTCCTGCTCGGCGACACAGGAGAGGGTGACGCGTCGCAATATGCCGTCGTTCCCGGAATGCTGAAAGCCGGGCACGGCACCTCTTTCGCGATCATCGCCAGTGACGTCGTCTATCCGGCCGGATCGGGAAACGAGTACGGCGACAAGTTCTTCCGTCCGTACAAGGACTACGACGCCCCCATCTACGCGATCCCCGGCAACCACGACTGGTACGACGGGCTCAGCGGCTTCATGCGGGTCTTCTGCGACGCGCCGGGCCTGCCGCCGAAGCCCGACCGCGGGCTGCGCGGGCTGCTGTGGCGCAGGCCCGACACCATCGACGAGGCACGGCTCGCCGCCGCCCGCGAGCTACGCGGCAAGCCGTCGCAGCGGGCCGCGCAGCCGGGGTCGTACTGGGTGGTCGAGAGCGAGAGCCTGCTGATCGTCGGCGTCGACACCGGCATCAGGAACGTCATCGACAAGGACCAGACCGCCTGGCTGCGCCGCGTCTCCCTCGACCCCCGCCCCAAGATCCTCGTCACCGGCAAGCCCATCTACGTCGGCAACGCCTACAAGCCGTCGGAGCTGGAGGAAGGCGGCACGATCGACGACATCGTGCGCGACCCGGCGCACCGGTACGTCGCCGCCATCGGCGGAGACGTGCACAACTACCAGCGCTACCCGGTCAAGGTGGGCGACCGCGTCATCCAGTACGTCGTCTCCGGCGGAGGCGGGGCGTTCATGCACGCCACCCACACCATCCGCAGGGTGGACGTGGCCGGCGTGGACGAGGACGACTTCCGCTGCTACCCGCTGCGCGGCGACTCGCTGTCCTTCTATAGCCAGCTCTACGCCCGCCGCCTGCGCATGAAGTGGATCTACCTGACGCCCGACGAGGCGGCCTGCGTCACCTCCAAGCAGGTGGGCAACCAGCCCGTACGGCCCCTCGACGGCCCCGTACGGGTCACCCGCAGGATGCGCTGGGCGGCGCGGCTGCTCGGCGCCTGGCCGTGGCCGATGCGGCTGCCCGTGGAGAAGGTGTTCCAGCGCCACCTGTCGGAGGTGTCGGACTGGGACCATCCGCCGTTCTTCAAGCAGTTCCTGCACATCTCGGTCACCCCGCAGGAGCTGACGCTGCGCTGCCTCGCCGCCACCGGCTGCCTCCCCCAGGAACAGGAGCCCCCCGTGGAGGACGAGGTGAGCATCACCTTGTCGTAGGCGTCTGGCAGCCTGGGGGCGTGCATGTCGTGGTGGCGGGAGACACGGTTCTCCCCGTGGGGGAGCGGCCCAGGCGGGTGGCCGACCTGGCGGCCGCCGTCCGCGAGCTGGAGGCCCGCCGGCCCCGGTGGGTGTGGGCCGACACCCGCGACACCTACCCCGGGCTGCTGCGCGCGGGCGTGCGGGTGTCGCGCTGCCACGACGTCGCGCTCACCGAGGCCCTGCTGCTCGCCCGCGAGGGGCGCTTCGGCGAGCCGCGCTCGGCCAGGGCCGCGCACGCCAGGCTGCACGGCCTGCCCGTGCCCGACGACGAGCCCGGCGCGCCCGACACCCTGTTCCCTCCCGAGTCGCTCGGCGCCGAGCAGATGGCCGAGGTGCTGGCCGGGCAGCTCGCGCGCATCGAGGCGCTGCCCGAGCCGGGGCGGTTCCGCCTCCTGGCCGCCGCCGAGTCCGCGGGCGCGCTGATCGCCGCCGAGATGAGCCACGACGGCATGCCGTGGCGCGAGGACGTCCACGACGCCCTGCTGACCGAGCTGCTCGGCCCGCGGCCGGTCCACGGCATGCGCCCGGCCAAGCTGCAGGCGCTGGCCCACGAGGTGAGCGCCGCCTTCGGGCATCCGGTCAACCCCGACTCGGTGCAGCAGCTCGTCAAGGCGTTCAAGCAGGCCGGGGTGTCCCTGAGCAGCACGCGTTCGTGGGAGCTGAAGCGTGTGGAGCATCCGGCCGTCGCGCCGCTGCTCGCGTACAAGGAGCTGGCCAGGCTGTTCAGCTTCCACGGCTGGACATGGGCCGACCAGTGGGTGCGCGGCGGGCGCTTCCGCCCCGAGTACGTCGTGGGCGGCGTGGTGTCGGGCCGGTGGGCCACCAGCGGGGGAGGGGCGCTGCAGATCCCCAAGGTGATGCGCAGGGTCGTGGTGGCCGACGAGGGGCACACGCTCGTCGTCGCCGACGCCGCCCAGCTGGAGCCCCGGGTGCTGGCCGCCATGGCGGGCGACGTCGGGCTGGCCAGGGCGGCGGGCGAGATCGACCTGTACTCCGCGCTCGCCCAGGCGTTCGGCGGCGACCGCGACCACGCCAAGATCGCCATGCTGTCGGCCATGTACGGCGGCACCAGCGGCGACGCGCCCAAGCTGCTGGCGATCATGCGGCAGCGCTTCCCGAAGGCGTACCAGTTCGTCGAGGACGCCGCCAAGGCGGGGGAGGAGGGGCGGCTCGTGCGGTCGTGGCTGGGCCGTACCAGCCCGCCGCCGTCGTCCCGGTGGAAGGAGCTGGTGTCGGGGCCGGAGGGCGGGCGGGCCGCGCGCGACAGGGGCAGGTTCACCCGCAACTTCGTGGTGCAGGCCACGGCCGCCGAGTGGGCGCTCGCCATGATGGCGGTGCTGCGCGGGCTGCTGCCCGAGGGGGCCGCGCTGGTGTTCTTCCAGCACGACGAGGTGATGGTGCACTGCGGGCTCGACCAGGCGGAGGAGGTGGGTGCGGCGGTCGCGTCGGCCGCCGCGCAGGCCACGAGGCTGCTGTTCGGGGCCACGCCGGTACGCATCCCCATGGAGGCAGTGGCCGTCGCCTCGTACGCCGACGCGAAGTGAGCCCCCGGGGTCAGGCTGGGGTGCGGTGCCAGGTGATCGAGAGCCAGAGCCCGGCGGCGGTCACCATGAGGCCCACGCCCAGCCCGAGCGCGCCGAACGACAGCCGTCCCACCACGGCGCCGGCCACGATCGTGCCGGTGGCGCCGCAGACGTTCATGAGCAGGTCCGACAGGCCCTGCACGGCGGGCCGCCGGTCGATCGGCACCGACTCCGTCACCAGCGCCGAGCCCGCCACCAGCCCGCACGACCAGCCGATCCCGAGCAGCACGAGCGCCGCCGTGACCTGCCAGACCCGGTGCCCGGCGGTGGCGGCGAGCATGGCGGCCGCGAGCAGCACGGCCATGCCGAGCACGAGCACCGGCACCTTGCCCGCCTTGTCGGCCAGCCAGCCGACGACCGGCGACAGCACGTACATGCCGGCGATGTGCAGGCTGATCACCAGGCCGATGACCTTCAGGTCCGAGCCGTCGTGGTGGAGCTTGACGGGGGTCATCGACATGACCGACACCATCGCCGTGTGGCTCACCGCGATCATGACCAGTGCCGTGCGGGCCATCGGGGTGGTGCGCAGCGTCTGGAAGGCGGTCCTGACCGTGCGGTTGCGTCCGGGTCCGCGGTCCTCGGTGCCGTGCAGCTCGCGGGCCAGTTTGAGCGGGTCGGGACGCAGTCCGGCGATGACGATCGCGAGGGCCGCGGCGAAGGCCAGCGCGGCGAACGCGAACGGACCGGCCTTGTCGGCCAGTCCGAGGCTCCTGCCCAGCTCGTCGGCGGGCTGGGCGAGGTTCGGCCCCGCGACGGAGCCCACGGTCGAGGCCCAGACGACGAGCGACAGGTGCCTGGCCGAGTGGTCGCGCGGCGACAGGTCGGTGGCGGAGTACCGCGCGGCCAGGCCGCCCGCGCTCCCGCCGCCCACCAGCACCAGCCCGGCCAGGAGCAGCGGCCAGGAGCCCAGGCTGATCGCGGTGACCGAGACCACGCAGCCCGCGAGCGCCGCGAGGTAGGCCAGGGCGAGCCCGGCTCTGCGCCCGCCGCTGCCCGACGCCTTGGCCGCGGGCAGGGCCAGCAGTGCCGCGCCGAGCACCGTGGCCGTTCCCGCGAACCCGCTGATGACCGTCGATCCCGACAGCTCGTCCACGACGACGGAGCTGAGCGCCAGCCCCACGGCGACCCCCACGCCTCCCATGATCTGGGTGGCCGACAGGACGCCGAGGGTGCGGCGCTGGATGGAGCGGATGCGGTCAGTGGGGAGGAGGGCAGGCTCGGTGGGGGTGCTGGTCACCCGTGAAGTCTCCCATAACACCCAACAGTGCCCCAAAGGGTCATTTAATCGGGAAAGCTCGCTTATCTGAAGATTCTTCCTGGGTGGGGCGGGCGGCCCCGGCTCACAGGACGGTCACGGGGTCGCCCACGGCGATCCGGCCCGGCGTGTCCGGGATCAGGTTGATGCCGAACCACACCTTGCCGTCCCACTTGCGGTGCCTGGACAGCGTCCTGATCGGCTCCTTGCCCTTCCGGTACGTCGCGGTGTCGACCGTGGTCATCACGCAGCGGTCGCAGCCCTTGGTCACCCGGAAGTCCACCCCGCCGATGCGCACCCGCTTCCACTCGTCCTCGGCGAAGGCCGCGCCGCCCTCGACCACCACGTTCGGACGGAACCTGCTCATGGGCAGCGGCGCCGGCGCCTCCTCGCCGTGCTCGGCGGCCGTCTGCGCCACCCATTCGTTGAGCAGCGCCAGCGACGTGGCGGACGCCAGCAGCAGCGGGTAGCCGTCGGCCAGGCTCACGCGGTCCTCGGGCCGGCCGTACACCGGGTTGACCGGGCGGCGGGTCGGGTCGTCCAGCCAGTGCAGGCGGGCCGGGCGGCCGAGCAGCGCCGACAGCCACGCGGCGGCGTCGTCGCCGCAGTCGGTGACCTCCACAGGAGTGCCCCACACGGTGACCGTGGACCTGCCCGTGCCCGGCGTGACGCGCAGCGGCGCCGCGTGCGGGCGGGTCAGGGTGAGGGCGTCGCCGTCGAGCTCGGCCACGCAGGACAGCAACAGGGGCTGCTCGCGGGCGGTGATCAGCTCGCCGCGCTCGTCGGTGACGAGGTAGCGCCGGTCCCCGGCGAGCCCCCAGGGGTGTACCTCGGCCTCTTGGACGTCGTGCCCGGCGGTGGATTTGACGGGGAAGAAATGGATGCTCGCCAGCCTCATGCGAGGACCGTACCTCACGGCCGGCCGGCCGCCTCGGGGCGGCCGGGGCCCGCATGGAAGGCCCCGCGGGCCTGGCCATGCGCCGCCAGGGCCACCGAGCCGAGGGCGGCGACGCCGAGCGCCGCCCCGATCCAGGCCACGGACGGGTAGCCGAGGCCCGCGTCGATGGCGGCCCCGCCGAGCCATGGCCCGACGGTGATGCCCACGTTGAAGGACGCCACGTTCATCGCTGCGGCGAACGTGGGAGCCCCCTTGGCCAGGGCGAACACCCGGGTGTTGAGCGCCGGGTTGGTGGCGAAGCCGAACGCGCCGAGCAGCCCGACGAGCGGCACGGCCGCCGCGGCGACCCCGGCGGTGAGGGCCAGCGCCGCCGAGGTGACGACGAGCCCGGCGACGCCGGCGTACAGCAGGGGGAAGGGGCGGGCGTCGGCGACCCGGCCGCCGACGGTGATGCCGGCCAGCGCGCCGACGCCGTACAGGCCGAGGACGGCGGGGACCCAGGCGGCGTCCAGGCCGGTGGTCTCGACGAGCATCGCGCTGAGGTAGCTGAACGACACCAGCAGGGCGGACGTGGCCAGCGCGGTCATCAGGCAGGACAGCCACAGCCTGGCGTCGGCCAGCGCGCGCAGTTCGCCCGCGAGGCTCGGGGAGTCCCCCTCGGGGCGTCCGCCGGGGATCGTGGCGAGCACTCCGGCCGCGGCCAGCGCCGACAGCGCGGCCACCGCCCAGAACGCCGCCCGCCAGCCCAGGTGCTGCCCGATGAACGTGCCGGCCGACAGCCCGACGATGGTGGCCACGGTGAGCCCGCCCGCGACGACGCTCATGGCCCTGGCCCTGGCGGTGACGGGCACCAGGCCGATCGCGGTGGCCGCGGCCACGGCCCAGAACCCGGCGTACACGAAGGCGCCGACGACGCGGGTGGCGAACACGACGGCGTAGCTGGACGTCAGGGCGCCCGCGACGTGCGAGAGCGCGAAGACCGCCATGAAGGAGAGCAGCGCGGTGCGGCGTGGCAGGCGCAGGGTGGCGGCGGCGAGCACGGGCGCGCCGACCAGCATGCCGATCGCGAACGCCGAGATCAGCAGGCCCGCCTCCGGGATGGAGACGTGCAGGTCGGCGGCCATCTCCGGGACCAGTCCCGCGAGCATGAGCTCGGACGTGCCCTGGGCGAAGATCGCCAGCCCGAGGACGTACACGGCAGGCGGCATCATGGGTCTCCTCTAGTTTTAGATCAATCGGTTCAAAACAAGGGCATGGAGAAGCGGGGAAGGGCGTGAAAGGGCTGGAGGGGGGCGGGGGCGGAGCGGAAGGGCTAGAGCGGCAAGAGTGGCTGAGGGGCTTTAGTGGTCAAAGGGTCCGTAAGGGATGGAGGGGCGGAAGGGTTGGGCCGGGAGTGGCTAGAGGGCGGTGAGGGCGGTTGAGGCGATCGCCTCAAGGGCTTCGCGGTCCGCGCCGCCGCGCCGCGCCACCCGCATGCCGCTGACCGTCGCGATGACGAACTGGGCCAGCGCGACCGGGTCCCTGTCCGCGCCGATCTCGCCGCGCGCCCGCCCCCTCTCGAACGCGGCGCGCAGCAGCCGCAGCCGCGCCTCCGTGTCGCGGCGCAGCACCTCGGCGATCTCGGGGTCGCGCGGCCCGAGCTCGACCAGCGTGTTGACGACCAGGCACCCGGCCGGGTCGCCCGGGTCGGGCTCGACCGCGTACCACAGCAGGGTGCGCATCTTCTCCCTGACCGGGAGGTCCGACTCCATCAGCTCGGCCAGCCCGGCGTTCTTCTGCTCCATGTAGCGGCGCAGCGCCCTGCCGAACAGGTCGCGCTTGCTGTCGAAGGTGTTGTAGACGCTGCTGCGGCCGAGGCCGGTGGCCGCGCACAGGTCCTGGGTCGAGGTGGCCTCGTAGCCGGCCGCCCAGAACGCGCGCATGGCCGCCTCGACCGCGCGGTCCTCGTCGAACTGCCTGGGTCGCGCCATGCCCCGACGCTAGCAGTTTTGGAACGATCAGTGCAATTCACTGCGTCTGGCGGAACGTGTCCAGGAAGACCTTGCGGGCCTGCGCCTGGTCGTCCCACTTCAGCTCCGGCATGTCGAACGTGATCGTGAACGCCGTCCTGTCGTCCACCGTGACGTACCGGGTCAGCGCGTGCATCGGCACGCCCTGCGAGGTCGTGTAGGTGTACTCCCAGTCGGCGGCCTTCCAGCCGCGGTAGCGCGTGCCCTGGAGCTGCACCTGGATGTAGCCCTCGACGCCGCCGTCCGCCTCCCTGCGGGTCAGCTCCGCCACCCCGCCGTCGGCCTGGGGCGAGGCGGGCTGGACGACGATCCTGATGCCGGAGTCCTTCGGGCCGGTGAACGTCGCCTCGCCGCCCGACGCCGACGCCTTCCAGCCCGCGGGGACGGCCGCCGCGAAGCCCGGCTGCGTGTGCTCCTTGTACCCGTCGGGCACCGGCGACGGCTTCGCGGCGGCCGTCGCGGTCTCCGCCGCCGTGGCCTGTGACGCGGCACCGGGTCCTGGCTCGCCGGAGCCTCCTGACAGGAACACGACCGCCGCGCCCGCCACGGCGGCGACCGCGGCCAGGCCGCTCGCGATCAGGAGGGGGGTGGGTCGCCCGTCACGCAGCCACGCGCCGCCGGAGTCCTCGGCGCGGCGCCTGCTCCTGCCGGTGCGGGGCTGGCCGGGCGCGGGCTGGTCGTGGCGCGGCGCCGTGCCGGGCAGCGCGGCCAGGCGGCTGCGGCCGATCTCTTGCGAGAGGTCCCGCTCCTGGTCGCGCAGGTCGTCGGCCGACGCGAGGGGCCACGGCCGGTCGGCCAGCGCCTTGCTGTCGCTGGTCAGCGGCAGGATCGGCTGGGGCCGCCTGGCGCCGGGCGGGTCGTCGAGGTCGTCGTCGTACGGGCTGGACGGCGTCTCCATGCGCTGCGGCCCCGACGGGCCGCCGAACAGGTCGGGCGCCGGGATCCGGTCGGTGCGCACCCCTGCCGAGGGGCTGCCGAGCGGGTCGTACGTCCCTGCCTGAGCGCCTGACGGGCCGCCGAGCGGGTCGTACGCCCCGGCTCGGGCGCCGGGAGGGCCGCCCAGGGGGTCGTGGCCGCCCGACGGGCCGTCGAGCGGGTCGTACGGGATCCTGACCGGGCCCGACGGGGTCTCGATGATGCGTGACGGCATCGGCCCCGACGGCGTGTCGAACGGCGGCAGCATCGCGTCGGGAACCGGCCCCGGAGCACCCGGCCCCGCCTGCCCCGCCGGCGTCTCCTGGAGCCGCGGCCGCATCGAGCCGTGGGCGCTCAGCACCTGCTCCAGCAGCTCGCTCACCTGCGCGGCGGTCAGCCGCTCCGCCGGGTTCTTGCGCAGCAGCCCCTCGATGACCGGCAGCAGCGCCCCAGCCCGCTGCGGCCTGACCGGCTCCTGCGTGAGCACCGCGCCGAGCACCGCGATCGCGTCGGGCCCCTCGTACGGCGGCCGTCCCTCGACGGCGGCGTACAGCGTGGCGCCGAACGACCAGAGGTCGGCCGCGTGGGTGATGGCCTGCCCGGACAGCCGCTCGGGCGGCACGTACGCGGGCGAGCCCATGAGCAGCCCGGTCTGCGTGATCGTCACGTCGCCCTCGATGGCGGCGATGCCGAAGTCGGTGAGCACCACGCGGTCGGCGGTGAGCAGCACGTTGCCCGGTTTGACGTCGCGGTGCAGGATGCCGGCGGCGTGCGCGTGCCTGAGTGCGTCGAGCACCCTGATGCCGATCTCGGCCACCTGGATCACCGGCAGCGGCCCGCTCTGCCGCAGGGCCTGCTCCAGCGACCAGGCCCGGACGAGCTCCATGACGATCCAGGGCCGGCCGTCCTCCTCGACCACGTCGTGGACGGTCACGATGCCGGGGTGCGTGAGCCGCGCCGCCGACCGGGCCTCGCGCAGCATGCGCCGGTGCGCCGCCTGCTTGCCGGCGTGGTCGAGGCCGAACGGCAGGATCAGCTCCTTGACCGCGACGTCCCTGTCGAGCAGCACGTCGTGCGCGTGCCAGACCATGCCCATGCCGCCCCTGCCGACCGGCGACATCAGCCGGTACCGCCGGCCGATCAGCCGGCCCTGGCTCTGCTGGGCCTCCCCTGCGTGGCCGGGTCCGCTGAGCAAGCGGTCGGCTGCCATTGTCCCGCCCCCATCCAGCCTCATCCGTCACGTGCGTCACGACGCTACTTGCAGATTATTGAGGTTCGCCACGATATAGGCAGAACAATGGAAATTGGAAGTCGATCGTCCTTTACCATGCACCATGACCTGCTGATACGGCGCTATTCAAATGGATCACTTACTGAATCCGCGAGCGCCAGCAGCGCCTTGACGAACGCCTCCGCGGGCGGCCTGACCAGGCCCGCTCCGACCTGCCCCGTTCCGGCCACGCGCCCCGCGATGCCGGTGTTCACGACGGGCAGCACGCCCGTTCTCGCCACCAGCGCGACGTCGATCCCCACCGGCGTGCCGCGGAACCCGAGCCCGGGAATCTGGTACGCCGGATGCTCCGCCAGCGTGATCTCGTACATGGAGCGGGTGGCCGCGAACGCGTCCTCGACCTCGCCGCCCACGAAACGCACGATGGCGGGCGCCGCCGCCATCGCGAACCCGCCGAGCCCCGACGTCTCCGTGATCGTCGAGTCGCCGATGTCGGGGTTGGCGTCCTGCGGCCCGTACGCGCCGAGGTACAGCCCGTCCGGCACCCCTGCGGGCCCCGTGAACCAGCGGCCCTCCAGCCCCGACACCTGCACGCCGAAGTCCGTGCCGTTCCTCGCCATGGCGACGACCAGCGACGAGCCGGGCACGCCGCGGGCCGCGTCGGTGCTCGCCTTCGCCGCCGCCATGCCGGCGTTGAGGAAGAAGTGGTCGTTGCCGATGACGAAGCGCAGCACGCGCGCCGCCTGGCCGGGCGCCGCCTCCACCACCGCCGGGGCCAGCTCGCGCAGCAGCAGCGACGTCGCCGCGCGGTTGCGGTTGTGCAGCTCGTCGCCCATCTGGAGGGCCTGCGCGACGAGCGCCCGCAGGTCGATCGGGCCGGTGCGGGCCAGCGCCCGCGCCAGCACCGGGCCGAGCACCTCGTCCATCCAGCGCAGCCGCTCCAGCACCTCCGGCCCGTACGCGCCGTAGCGCAGCACCTTGCCCAGGCCCTCGTTGAGCGAGCAGAACGCGGTGCCGCCGTGCTCCTCGTCGCGCACCTCGAACAGCCACATCGACGGGCACACCACGCCCGCCATCGGCCCGACCGCGCCGTGCTCGTGGCAGGGCCGCAGCTCGACCTCGCCCCGCTCCAGCCGCCGCACGGCCTCCTCCTCGCCGGAGGCCAGCCCTTCCAGCAGCATCGCGCCGATCAGCGCGCCGCGCATCGGCCCGGACGCCCGCTCCCAGGTGATGGGCGGCCCGGCGTGCAGGAACGTCCGCTCGGGCAGCACCTCCGCCGCCCTGCGCACGCCCACCAGGTACGGCCGCGCCGACGTCAGCCTGCGGACCGCCTCGGCGTTGGCCGCGGCCCTGCGCGGGTCGGCCAGCACCGTGGCCAGCGCCCGCGCTGCGCCGGGCAGCGGCGGGCGCCAGGCCACCGGCGTGGTGGGCACGGCCTGGGCGGCGAGCGCGTCGTCGAGCAGGCTGGTCCCGACGGTGATGACGTGCGGCGGCGCGTCGAGGAGGCTCATGACAGGCTCCTGGCGTGTCTGGCGGCCTGGGCGTTGGAGAGGAAGACGGCGGCGCCCGCCTCCTGGAAGGCGGCGGCCTGCCGGCGCAGGTCCTGCGGGTCGGACGCGGTGCCGACCAGCGCGACCACGACCGGCCCCGGGACACGGGCCACGGCGGGCGCGAGCGCGGCGGCAGGGTCGGGGTCGGCGCCGTGGCCGAGGACGACGTCCATGAGCACGACGTCGCCGGGGGCGACGCGGGACAGCGCGTCGAGCCGGAGCGTCGGATCGATCATGGGGTGCGGCCTGCCCCGGGTGTAGGCGTCGTCGCCGTAGTCCACGAACGTCCCTGAGAGCCCGGTGACCAGCTCCGCCTCCGCCTTGAGCGTGCCCCCCGAGTACAGGCCTCTGAGGGTCCCGCCGCCCGGCCGTCCGCGCCCGGCCGGGACGTCCCAGCAGGGCCAGCCGGGCACGGGCCGTCCCAGCGCGCGCAGCGCCGCCTCGGCCGCCCCCGTCAGGTCGCCCTCGTCGAGGAACGCCTCCACCACCGGCGTGCGCATCGCCGCCACGGCCTCCCGCACCCGCGCCGCCACCCCGGGCGCGGGCGGCTTCGACACGAGCACCACCAGCTCCGTGGCGGGGTCGTCGTCCAGCATGCGCAGCGCCCGCAGCGTGGACAGCCCGCCCACCTCGGCCGACAGGTCCCTGCCTCCGACGCCGAGCACGTGGCTGACGCCCGTGCCCGCCCAGTCGAGCAGCGACGTCACCTGCTGAGCGCCCGTGCCGGACGCCGCCACCACGCCGACCGGCCCTGGACGCAGCACGTTCGCGAAGCCCAGGCCGACCCCCGCGATGACGGCCGTGCCGCAGTCGGGCCCCATGACCAGCACGCCGCGCTCCTCGCCCAGCTCCTTCAGCCGGCGCTCCAGCCGCAGCGGCACGCCGTCGCTGAAGACCATCACGGGCAGGCCGGCCTCGACGGCGTCCACGGCCTCGCAGAAGGCGTGCTCGCCCGGCACCGACACCAGCACCAGGTCCGCGTGGCCGCGCGCCGCCGCCGACCGCGTCGTGAGCGGCGGGTCCTCCGCCCGGCCGCCCCCGCCCGCGCCGCGCCGCCCGCCCAGCTCCGCCAGCCTGCGGTCCAGCTCCCCGGCCGCCGTCCCGGGGTCGCGCCCGCGCAGCGCCACCAGCAGGTCGCCCGGCTCCGTCGCCGGGACCTCGAACCCCATCTCCCGCACGACGGACACGTTCAGCTCCGTCGCCATGGCGACCATGGCCGCCTCCATCCCGGGCAGCTCGCCGAGCGCGCGGCTGACCCGCATGAGGCTGACCGAGTCGTGGTAGGCGCCCTTGCGCACGAGCACCAGATCGGTCACACCACACCTCCCAGGACGATCACCACGGCGGTCACGCCGCGCCTCCCAGCACGAGCACCAGATCGGTCATGCCGCGCCCCCAGAACGAGCACCAGATCGGTCATGCCGCGCCTCGCAGCGCGCGCACCGACGCCAGGCCGATGGCCATGCCCTGCGTGAGGTCCGCGCCCGACGTGTGGCCGAGCCGGCGCAGCCGCCGCAGCGCGGGCTCCAGCGGCTGCCGCCCGGCGACGCCCCGCAGCACCCCGATCACCTCGGGTCCCGCCTCGCCCCTCGCCGCGCAGTGCAGCAGCGTCGCCGACAGCGGCGTCGTACGGGTCCGCGCGTCGAACGTCACCGCCGCCGCCAGCCACCCCGCGAGCCGCACGGCGGGCTCCACGCCCGCCGCCGCGCCGAGCTGCCGCAGCGTCACGAGCAGTCCCGCGAGGACGTCGTCGCCGCTCGGCGTCAGCCCGGGACCCAGCCCGACCAGTTGTTCGGCCGCCGTCACCGCGCCGAGCAGCCAGCCGGACGCGCAGCTCGCCGCCAGCAGCCCGACCGCCTCGTTCCCCGCCAGCCCGGGAAGGCCCTGACCCGAGGCGGGGGAGCGCGCGAGCCCGTCGGCCGTCTCGCCGCCCGGCACCCCGTGCTCCCACGGGTCGAGCAGCGGCGCGGCCTGCGCCAGCAGGGCGGGATCGACAGGGCCGAGCGGCGGGGCCGGGTCCCACCAGCGGCGCACCCGCAGGGTCAGCCGGCCGATCCGCACCGTCCCGTCGCCGGCCGACGCGTCCTCGCCGACCGCCAGGTCGGGCAGCGGCGCCGACAGCAGCGCCGCGTTGGGCAGCCTGGCCGCCTCACCCGTGACGACCGCGAGGACGGACGGCTCCAGCTCCGTCCTGACCTCCAGGTACACGGCGGACGGGAAGGCGGCGAGCACGCGGGCCGGCCGCCTCGGCCCTTCGAGGAGCGGCCGCACCGCCGTGCTCGCGGCGCCCGTGACGGTGACTCGCGGCCCGAGGCCCGGCCCGGTCCTCGCCCCGGCTCTCAGCCGCCGAGCGTGCGTGCCGACCGTCACCGGACCTCCCCCTGCCGACCTTGGTTCCTGACCGTAGAACGGGCGGCGAACCCTCCGTACGGAGAAATTTGCCAACAGTGCGCGGGAAGGTTGGCTCTTCCTGACAGACGGCTTCTGGGTTAACAATCACCCCATGAAGCCCCCCGTGCGTCTCGCCAGCACTGGAACGATCATTCACGGCGTGTCCGTGGGGGAGGTGCTCGGCGTCTCGACGCTGGCCGGAGCGAAGCTGATCGCGGGCGAGAGCGGCCTCGGCCGGATCGTGCAGCGGCTCAACGTCATGGAGGTGCCGGACGTCCTCGCCTGGGTGAAGCCGCACGAACTGCTGCTCACCACCGGCTACCCGCTGCGCAACACCCCGCAGTCGCTCGGCCGCCTGGTGGCCGACCTGGACGAGCGCGGCCTCGCGGCGCTCGCCATCAAGCTCGGCAGGTACGTGGACGAGCTGCCGGCCGAGATGGTGGAACAGGCCGACCGGCTGGGCTTCCCGCTCATCCTCCTGCCGAACGACGTCGGTTTCGACGACATTCTCAACCAGGTCCTGACGGACATACTCAACCGGCAGGCCGGGGTGCTGGCCAGGGCCGAGGAGGCGCACCGGGCGCTGGTGCACGTCGTGCTGGCCGGAGGCGGGCTCAACGAGGTCACGGCCGAGGTCGCGCAGCTCCTCGACGTGGCCGTGGCGGCCGTCGACGGCTCCGGCCGCGTCCTGGCCACGGCGGGGGCGCCCGACCAGGTCGCCGCGCTGCGCGTGTCGATCGCCAGGGAGGGACCGCCCGTCCTGCCGCCCGGCCCAGCCGCCGGTCCCGCCGCCGGTCCCGCCCGGTCCGGGCCGCCGGCCGCCGCGTCCGGGCGAGGCAGGCCCTTCGCCTCCGTGCCGGTGCTGGCGGGCGGCCACCACCACGGGCGGATCGTCGCCTACAGCCCGTCGTCGGCCATCGGCGACAGCGACGTCGGCATCCTGGAACGTGCCGCGACCGTCGCCGCCCTGGTCATCACCCGGCAGGACGCGGTCAACGCCGTCGAGAGCAAGTACCGGGCCGACTTCCTGCGCGACGTCCTCACCGGGCGGGCGGGCACGCCGGAGCGGGTCACCGCGCGGGCGCGCGCCTTCGGCTGGGACCTCGCCAGGCCCGTGACCGTCGTCGTCGCCGAGCTCGACCCCGACGGCGACGAGCGCAGCGCCCAGGACCGCCTGGTGTCCTGCTGGACCGCCGCCATCCGCAGGCACGACCCGCGGGGCGCCGTGGCGGGCTTCTCGCACGAGGTGGTCGCCGTCATCGACGCGGGCGCCGACGCCTCCAGGGTCGCGAGGGACGCCGCCGCCGCGTTCGCCGACCTGCCGCCCGCCACGTTCTCCACGGGGACGTCCAGGCCGAGCACCGGGGCGGACACGCTGCCGGAGGCGTACTCGCAGGCGCTGAAGGCCGCCAGGGTCGGGCGGCAGCTCCACGGCCCCGGCGCGGTCGCGCACTTCGACCAGCTCGGCGTCTACCGCCTGCTGTCGCTGGTGAACGACACCGGGGAGCTGCACGCGTTCGTCCGGGAGACGCTCGGCCCGCTCGCCTCCGACGACGACGCCGAGAACGCCGACCTCAGGCGCACCCTGCAGGCGCTGCTGGAGACCAACCTCAACGTGGCCGAGACCGCGAGGCGGCTGCACTTCCACTACAACACCCTGCGCTACCGCATCGGCAAGCTGGAGCGGATCCTCGGCAACTTCACCGGCGACCCGCACCTGCGGCTCAACCTGACGCTGGCCCTGCACGTCCTGCGGATGCGCGGCATCTAGGCTTGGCCCGTGGACTTCGAACTGCGCTCCGACTACATCCCGCTGTGCGACCTGCTGAAGTACTGCGGGGTCACCGAGACAGGCGGCATGGCCAAGATGCTGATCGCCGAGGGCATGGTGCTCGTCGACGGCGAGGTGGAGCTGCGCAAGACCGCCAAGATCCGGTCAGGTCAGGTGGTCACGGGCGAGGGGTTCTCCATCAACGTGAGGTGACCGCCCGGGGCCTTTGTGAGGAATTCACACAGGTGATGTCCAGGAGTGCGCGAGTTCTCCCTGGTCTGGGGAACAGATTTGGCAGATCATGCCCGTGAAGGCGCGATGCGCCGGGCCTAATGTGCCCGCAACGGAACGAGCAGCGCCGCCGGCCCGGGCGAAGAGGGGCTTTCGATGGGTGTGGGTTGGACCAGACACGGTGACGGCAAGCATCTGGCCCCTGGAGAGGTCGTCAGGCCCGACGAGCGGCTGACCTGGCCGCGCATGGTCGGGTTCGGCGCCCAGCACGTGATCGCCATGTTCGGCGCCACGTTCGTCTTCCCCCTCGTCATGGGGCTCGACCCCAACGTGGCCGTCATGATGTCGGGCGTCGCGACGATCCTGTTCCTGCTGATCGTCAAGGGGAGGATCCCGAGCTACCTCGGCACGAGCGCGTCGTTCGTCGGCGGCGTCTACGCCATCAGGGCGATCGCCGGAGGCGACACGGCAGGGGCCGACGCGATCGTGACGGGCGCCATCCTCGTGGCCGGCCTGGTGCTGGCGCTGGTCGGCGTGGCCATCCACGTCCTCGGCGTGCAGATCATCCACCGGATCTTCCCGCCCGTCGTCACCGGCGCGGTCGTCATGCTCATCGGCTTCGGCCTGGCCTTCGTCGTGGCCGGCACCTACTGGCCGCAGGACCAGTGGGTGGCGCTCATCACGATGGTCGTCACGTTCCTCGTGATGGTCGTCTTCAAGGGCTTCATCGGGCGCGTCGCCGTCCTCGTGGGGCTCGTCTTCGGGTTCGTGCTGTCGTGGGTGCTCGACAGGACGGCCGGGCCGATCACCTCCGTCCTGCCGGGGCAGAACCTGCGCGACGCCGCAGGGGCGGTCTGCCCCAAGGAGGGCACGTACTGCGTGGCCACCGCGTTCCCCCACGACCGCGTCAACCTCGGCACGGTCGACAGCGCGCCCTGGTTCGGCATCCCGAACTTCCACGCCCCCGACATCAGGACCTCGGCCGTGCTGCTGGTGCTGCCTGCCGTCATCGCGCTGGTGGCCGAGAACATCGGCCACGTCAAGGCGGTCGGCGAGATGACCCGCGCCGACGTCGACCCGTACGTGGGCAGGGCGGTCGTCGCTGACGGCGTGGCCACCGTGGTGGCGAGCGCCGTCGGCGGCTCGCCCACCACGACGTACGCGGAGAACATCGGCGTCATGGCCGCCACCCGGGTCTACTCCACGGCGGCGTACTACATCGCGGCCGTCATCGCGATCCTGTTCGGCCTGTGCCCCAAGTTCGGCGCGCTCGTCGCGGCCACGCCGGGCGGCGTGCTCGGCGGCGTCACCGTCATCCTGTACGGCATGATCGGCCTGCTCGGCGCGAAGATCTGGATCGAGAACCGGGTGGACTTCGCCGACCCCGTCAACATGGTCCCGACCGGCGCGGGCATCATCCTGGCCATCGGCCCCGTCACGCACGTGATCGCCGGGGGGTTCGTCCTGCAGGGCATCGCCCTCGGCACGATCGTGGTGGTGGCCGGCTACCACCTCCTGCGGGCGATCGCCGGGCGCACGCTCAGACCGGCGGAAGGGAGTGCCACCGGGTGAAGCCGCCGCCGTTCGAGTACCACGCTCCCCGCGACCTCGACGAGGCCCTGCGGATCCTCGCCGGGGTGCGCGGCAAGGTGCTGGCCGGCGGTCAGAGCCTGATCCCGATGCTGAACATGCGGCTGGCCGCGCCCGCCCACCTGGTGGACATCACCCGCGTCGCGTCCCTCGACGCGCTGGAGCGCACCCGGGAAGGGGTGCGGGTCGGCGCCGCCGTCACCCACGCGCGGGCCGAGCGCGAGGGCGGCCACCCCCTGCTCACCCGGGCGCTGCGGCTGGTCGCCCACCCGGTCATCCGCAACCGCGGCACCGTCGTCGGCAGCCTCGTCCACGCCGACCCGGCGGCCGAGCTGCCCGCCGTGCTCGCCGTCCTCGGCGGCTCGGTCCGCCTGGCCCGCTGGGACGGCGCCCGCGGGCAGGTCAGGGACGTCCCCGCGCACGAGTTCTTCGTCGGCCCCATGGAGTCGGCGGCCGGGCCGGACGAGCTGGCGGTCTCGGCGTTCTTCCCCGCCCTGGACGAGCGCACCGGCCACGCCTTCCACGAGGTGGCGAGGAGGCACGGCGACTACGCCCTGGCCGGGGTGTGCGCCGTCGTCACCCTGGGCGAGGACGGCGGCGTCGCCGCCGCCAGGGTCGCCTGCGTCGGCGTCGGCCCCGCTCCCGTCGTCGCCGACCTGACCGGGGCCGGCGCCGGGGACTGGGCGCTCGCCGCCGCGGCGCTCAGCCGCCGGGTCGAGCCCGAGGACGACATCCACGCGACCGCCGCCTACCGCCGCCACCTGGTGGCGGTGCTCGCCGAGCGGGCGCTGAAGGAGGCCGCGGGTCTCGCCGAGCGGGCGTCAAAGGAGGCCGCAGGTGGAGCATGAGATCACGCTCGTGGTGAACGGCGCCGCCCGAAGGGTGCGGGTGCCCGCCCGGAGGCTGCTGTCGGACTGCCTGCGCCACGACCTGGGGCTGACCGGCACCCACGTGGGCTGCGAGCACGGCGTGTGCGGCTGCTGCACGGTCCTGCTCGACGGCGAGCCGGTGCGCTCCTGCCTGACGTTCGCCGTGAGCGTCGACGGCCGCGAGATCACCACCGTCGAGGGGCTCGCCGGGCCCGGCGGGATGTCGCCCGTGCAGCGGGCGTTCGGCGAGTGCCACGCGCTGCAGTGCGGCTTCTGCACGCCTGGCTTCCTGTGCACCGTCACCGCGCTGCTGCGCGACAACCCCTCGCCCACCGAGGAGGAGGTCGTCGAGGGGATCTCCGGCAACCTGTGCCGCTGCACCGGCTACCAGAACATCGTCAAGGCCGTCCACCGGGCCGCCGAGCTGATCGCGGAGGAGGGCCGATGAGCACCCGGCTGTTCGGCGAGCCCGTACGCCGCCGCGAGGACCCCAGGCTGCTCACCGGCCAGGGCCGCTACCTCGACGACCTGGGCCGCGACGCGCTCGCCGCCGCGTTCGTCAGGTCGCCGCACGCCAGCGCCCGCATCCGCGACGTGGACGTCGCCCCGGCGCTCGACGTCGAGGGCCTCGTCGCCGTCTACACCTGGGAGGACCTGCCGGAACGGATCGGCCGCCCGCTGCCGCTGCTCATCCCGCACCCGGCGCTCACCCACGGCCGCACCGCCCACCCGCTCGCCAGGGACGTCGTCAGGCACGTCGGCGAGCCCGTCGTCATGGTCGTCGCCAGCGACAGGTACGCCGCCGAGGACGCCTGCGCCCTCATCGAGGTCGACTACGAGCCGCTCACGCCCGTCGTCGGCCTGGAGCGGGCCGTGCGGGGAGACGCGCTCGTCCACGACGACGTGCCGGGCAACGTCGGCGCGCACCTCGTGCAGGAGGTGCCCGGCGCCGACGGCCGCGGCGCCGCGGAGGCGATCGAGGCCGCCCCCCACACGCTCGCCTTCCGGCTGCACATCGAGCGCAGCGCCAGCACGCCGCTGGAGGGGCGCGGCGTCCACGCCCGCTGGGACGGCCGCGACCTGCGCGTCCACTCCAGCACCCAGACCTCCACCAGCGTCCGCATGGCGGTGGCCGCCGCGCTCGGCCTGCCGCTGCCGAACGTCGAGGTCATCGCCCCCGACGTGGGCGGCGGCTTCGGCGTGAAGATCGTGCACCCGTGGCCGGAGGAGATCCTCGTGCCGTGGGCGGCCATGACCCTGGGCCGCGAGGTCAAGTGGACCGAGGACCGCAGGGAGCACTTCATCGCCTCCGCCCACGAGCGCGGCCAGATCCAGGACGTCAGGGTGGGCTTCGACGACGACGGCCGCGTCCTCGGCCTGGACGTGACGATCCTGCACGACCACGGCGCCTACACGCCGTACGGGATCATCGTGCCCATCGTCACCTCCACCCAGTTGCTCGGGCCGTACAAGATCGGGGCGTACCGGGTCGAGTTCAGCTCCGTCTACACCAACACCCTGCAGGTCACGCCGTACCGGGGGGCGGGCCGCCCGCAGGGCGTGTTCTGCATGGAGCGGACCATGGACAAGATCGCCCGGCACCTCGGCAAGGACCGCGCCGAGGTGCGGGCGGCCAACCTCATCGGGCCCGACGAGTTCCCGTACGACCAGGGCATGACCTTCCAGGACGGCCGCCCCCTCGTCTACGACAGCGGCGACTACCCGCGCATGCTCCGCATGCTCAAGGAGCTGATCGGCTGGGACGACCACGTCGGGCGGCCGGGTCTCGGCATCGGCCTCGGCTGCTACGTCGAGGGCACCGGCGTGGGCCCGTACGAGGGCGGGCACGTCCAGGTCACCTCCGACGGCCGCGTCCACGTCTCCACCGGCCTCACCTCGCAGGGGCAGGGGCACGAGACGGCGTTCGCGCAGATCGCCGCGTCCGAGCTGGGCGTGCCGATCGAACGGGTCAGCGTCGTCACCGGCGACACCCGCAGGTTCGGCTACGCCGTGGGCACGTTCGCCTCCAGGGCCGCCGTCATGAGCGGCAACGCCATCGCCCTGGCCTGCAGGAAGGTACGGGAGAAGGCGCTGCGCATCGCCGCCGACGCGCTGGAGGCCGACCCCGCCGACCTGGAGATCGTCGAGGGGGAGGTGCGGGTGGTCGGCGCGCCGGGCCCGGCCGTCCCGCTGTCCACGGTCGCGGTGCTGGCCAACCCGCTGCGGTACGCCTTCGACGAGGAGACCGCCAAGGCCACCCAGTTCTCCGGCGCCGCCCCGCCCGACCGGCCGCCCGTGGCCGAGGGCGACGAGCCGGGGCTGGAGGGGCGCGACTACTACTCGCCGGTCAGGTCCACGTTCGCGGCGGGCATGCACGCCGCCGTGGTCGAGACCGACCCGGACACGGCGGAGATCAGGGTGCTGCGGTACGCCGTCGTGCACGACTGCGGGCGGCTGATCAACCCCATGATCGTGGAGGGGCAGATCCACGGCGGCGTGGCACAGGGCATCGGCGGCGCCCTGTACGAGCGGATGGTGTACGACGAGCACGGCCAGCTGGTCAACGCCTCCTTCATGGACTTCCTCATGCCGTACGCCACGGAGATCCCGCGCGTCGAGACGGCCCACCTGGAGACGCCGTCGCCGCTGAACCCGCTCGGGATCAAGGGCGCGGGCGAGGCGGGGGTGATCCCCGTCTCGGCGGTCATCGCGTCGGCCGTCGAGGACGCCGAGGGCTTCCCCATCGACCGCATGCCCCTCTCGCCGTCGGAGCTGTACCACCTGCGCCTGCGGCACGCGGGACAGGAGCCGGGCGGCGACTGACCGTGGGATGATCGGGGCTCCGCATGGCCGAGGAGCGGGGGACGAGCGTGGCCGAGCCGAGAACCGGCACGACACCGGACAGCCTGGAGACGGGCGGCGTGAAGGCGGAGGGCCCGGAGGCGGACGGTCCGGCGACGCTGGATCTCGCCTGGAGCGGCCTGACCGAGCCGCCTGCCTCGCTCGCCGGGCTCCGCTCGCTGGAGGCGCTGCGGCTCGACGGCAACCGGCTGCGCGCCCTGCCCGACCTGTCGGGCCTGACTCGCCTGCGTGCGCTGCACCTCGACGGAAACCGGCTCACCGAGCTGCCGCCGCTGCCGCCGGACCTGGAGGTGCTCTTCTTCCACGGCAACGCGGTGGAGGCGCTGCCCGACCGGCTGGGCGCGCGGCTGCGGCACCTGGCGGCGGGCGGCAACCGGCTGACGGCCGTGCCCGCCGCCCTCTGGACGCTCACCGCCCTGGAATCGCTCAACCTGGCCGAGAACGCGCTGACCGAGCTGCCTCCCGGCATCGGCGCGCTGACCCGGCTGCGCATGCTGGACCTCGGGCACAACCGGCTCTCCGTGATCCCGCCGGAACTGGGCGACCTGCGCCTGACCGACTACCTGTACCTGAGCGACAACCTGTTCACGGACGTGCCCGAGTCGATCGGGCGGCTGGACCGGCTCGCCTACCTCAACCTCACCGGCAACCGGCTGTCCCGCCTGCCCCGGTCGCTCGGGTCGATGGCGGGGCTGGTCGAGCTCAGGCTCTACGACAACCAGATCGAGGAGCTGCCCGACGGGCTGGGCGGGCTCGGCCGGCTGCGGGAGCTGCACCTGCGGGGCAACCGCCTCACCGGGCTGCCCGCGTCGCTCGCCGGGCTGGGGGAGCTGCGCCTGCTCGACCTGCGTGACAACCACCTGGCCGCCGTGCCGCCCTGGGTGGGCCGGCTGACCCGGCTCACCTCGCTCGACCTGCGCAACAACCGGCTCAGGGAGCTGCCGGAGTCGCTGGGCGACCTGCCCGCGCTGGAGAAGCTCGACCTGCGGTGGAACAAGCTCGACCGTGAGCCGGACGCGCTGCGCCGGCTCGCGGAACGCGGCTGCGTCGTCCTGCGCTGACCCCCCTCTCCGCCCGCCGTTCTCGCATGGGGGTGAACCGGCGGGGCCGGGGGTGCGTAGCTCGGCACATGACGACACTTCCACGCCTGCTCGCCGGCGTGCTGCTGGCCGGCCTGGCCGCCGCCTGCTCCGCCGGGGGCGGCGACGCCGGCCTGGCCGCGGGGCCGGGCGCCGCGCACGGCGGCGCCCACGCGGGCACGCCCCTCACGGTCGAGCAGCTCGCCGCCAAGGCCGGCTGCGCCCCCCGCATCCAGGTCGACGCCGCCGATGTCAGGACCGGCTACTGCGAGACCGCCGACGGCCGCTTCTTCGTCAGCACGTTCACCACCGAGGCGGGCAAGGACGCCTGGATGGACGCCGCCCCCGAGTACACCCCCCACCTGGTCGGCCCCCTGTGGACGGTGCTCGGCCCGCGCGAGGTGCTGGAGCTGCTCAAGGACCGCCTCGACGGAGACCTGCACCTGAAGGACCACAGGACCAACCAGATGCACACCGCGGGCTCCTGAAGGGCACGGGGCTCAGGCCGCGACCGGGGTGACGCGCCGGCGGAACACCCAGTACGTCCAGCCCTGGTAGACCAGCACGAACGGCAGGGTGAGCAGCCCGATCCAGGTCATCATCTTGAGCGTGTACGGCCCCGAGGCGGCCTCGGCCAGCGTCAGGCCGGGCAGCGGCGCGCCGCGCAGCTCGACGAAGACCGCGAGCGTGGCCAGGACGATCGCGCCGGCCGTGGCTGCGAACGCCCAGCCCTCCCTGCGCCGCCAGATCAGCGCCGCCGCGCCCGCCAGCGCCGCCAGGGCGGCCAGCGCGGGCGGCGTGCCGAATCGCGTCAGCGCGACCGCCGCGACGGGCACGGCCACGCCGCTCGCGACGAGCGCCGCCACGCGCGCCCTGTCGCGCACCGCGCCGGTGGTCCTGAGCGCGAGGAAGACGGCGCCGTGCAGCGTGAACACGGAGAGCGCGAACGCGCCCCCGAGCAGGGCGGCGACGGGGCTGTCGAAGACCAGGTCGGCGAAGATCGAGCCCCACAGGAAGGCGGGCAGGGCGCTGCCGACGACGATGCCGAGGTCGCACCAGAGCGGGTTGTTCACCTTGCCGCGCCACTCCAGCCCGACGCCGCGCACGATGAGGCCGACCAGGATGAGCGTGACGGGCAGGTAGAACGCGCTGAACAGGCCAGCGTACCAGGCGGGGAACGCGGCGAACATGGCGCCCACCGCGGTGATCACCCAGACCTCGTTGCCGTCCCAGACGGGGCCGATGGTCTGCAGGCTCTGCCGCTGCTCGTTCGGGTCCCTGGCGATCAGGGGCGCGAGCAGGCCGACGCCGAAGTCGAAGCCCTCCAGCACGAAGTAGCCGGTCCAGAGGAAGGCGATGAGGACGAACCAGAACTCGATCATGGGTGTTCCCTCAGTACGTCAGCGACGGTTCGAGCCGCTCGGAGGCGGGCGCCTGATCGGGCTCCTCGACGCCCTTGCGGACGTGCCTGGTCATGATGACGACCTCGGCCACGGCGAGCGCGCCGTACAGGAGCGTGAAGATCGTCAGTGAGGTGGCGACCTCGGCCAGGCTCACGCCGGGCGACACGCTGGAGGCGGTCAGGAGCTCGCCCGCGACCGTCCACGGCTGGCGGCCGATCTCGCTGAGCAGCCAGCCGGCGGTGACCGCGAGCAGCGGCAGCGGCAGGGCGAGCAGGAACAGCCTCGACAGCCAGCCCGGCAGCTCGCGCCTGCGCCTGGTGAGCCAGAGGCCGAGCACCGACAGGCCCGCCGTGACCAGCCCGAACCCGATCATCAGGCGGAACGACCAGAACACGATGGTCTGGTCGGGGCGGTAGTCGCCGGGGCCGAACTGCTGCTCGAAGCGCTTCTGGAGGTCCTCGACGCCCTGGACGGTCGCGCCGGGGTCGTTGGTGGCGAGGAAGCTCAGCACCTTCGGGATCTCGACGCCGGGCACGACCGAGAACCCCGCCCCCGCCGTGTCGTGCGCCAGGCCCTCGGCGGAGGCGAGCTTCATCGGCTGCTGCTCGTACATGAGCTTGGCGGACATGTCGCCGGTGAGGCCGACGAGCGCGCCCGCGAGGGCGGTCATGACGAGCGCGCCGCGGGCGGCGCTGCGCCACATGCCGTCGCGCGTCTTCAGCAGCCAGAAGCCGCACACGGCGAGCACGAAGCCGCCCGCCACGATGAACGCCGCCGCGACGACGTGGGGCACCTGGGCCAGGGCCGTGGAGTTGGTCAGGACGGCCCACAGGTCGGTCATGCGCGCGCGGCCGTCGACGACCTGGTAGCCGACGGGGTGCTTCATCCAGGCGTTGGCCGCGAGGATGAAGTAGGCGGAGATGTTCGAGCCGATGGCCGCCGCCCAGATGCACGCCAGGTGCGCCTTCTTCGGCAGCCGGTCCCAGCCGAAGATCCACAACCCGAGGAACGTGGACTCCATGAAGAAGGCCAGCAGCGCCTCCATCGCCAGCGGCGCTCCGAACACGTCGCCGACGAACGTGGAGTACTCACTCCAGTTCATCCCGAACTGGAACTCCTGCACGAGGCCGGTGACCACGCCCATGGCGAAGTTGATCAGAAAGAGCTTGCCGAAGAACTTCGTCAGCTTCAGGTACTGGTCCTTGCCCGTGCGGTGCCAGGCGGTCTGCAGCCCGGCCACGAAGACGCCGAGCCCGATGGTCAACGGCACGAACAGAAAGTGGTACACGGTGGTCACGCCGAACTGCCACCGCGCCAGGTCGAGTGCGTCCATCTCCCCCGCCAGGTCTTTGCTCTACAGGACGTAGTACTTCTACTGAAAGTAGTACTACACGTTGTAGAGCTACGTGGTGCGACCTTGGTCACACCCCCCGTCATCGCTTGCTTATCGAGGATCCCGCGAACCGGGCCGCGCCCGCGTCCGCCCGCGGGTTGATTCCCGCGTACCCCGCGCGGCGGACCCCGCCCGGCGGCGCTCAGCCCGGTCCGGTACGTCCCATGGCCGCCTCCAGGTACGCCTGCAGGTTGCCCAGCGCGAAGCCCCGGCGCTCGATCTTCCGGACCAGGACGCGGAAGTCCCTGTCCAGGTTCGGGCGGAAGTGCAGCAGCAGGATGTCGCCGGGCCGCAGCCGCTTGTCGGGCACCTGGTAGGCGATCTTGCCGCCCGGCTGCACCGTGGCGGTCCACAGCAGCACCGCCCGGATGCCGCAGCTCTTCGCCGCCTTCAGCGTGTCGGCGCCGTACGCGCCGAACGGCGGCCTGAACAGGGCCGGCCGCGTGCCCAGCTCCTTCTTGACCACCTGCGAGGCGCCGCAGATCTCGCGCCGCTGCGCCTCGTAGCCCAGTCTGCGCAGGTCGGGGTGGGTCAGCGTGTGGTTCTCGATCGGCGCCCCAGCATCCCGCAATTCACGGAAATATCCCCATTTACCGGCGCCGACGTAGCGGCCCTGACCGCCCGCCGGGTCCGGCGTGCCCTTGGCCTCCACCGCGTCGCGCATGGCGAACACCGTGATCGGGATGCGCTGCTCCCGCACCTGGCGGACGAACCCGGGGTCCTGCTCCCACCCGTCGTCGATCGTGAGGAAGACCACCTTGCGCTTCGTCGGGATGGAGCTGATCACCGGCGGCAGCGGGCCCGACACGTCCAGCCTGGCCACCTCGCCCGGCCGCGGCGTCACCCCCGTGGGGCCGCCGGGCTCGGCGCCCCGGCCAGGACGCCGGCCGCGCGACGCGCCCGGGTCGCGGCCCTGTGCCCCCGGCGCGTCCGTCGCCTGCGGCTGCGCGTCCGCCGCCCCGCCCGTACGCCCGGAGGAGCAGCCCGCCGCCCCGGCCGCCACCGCGCACACCACCGCCAGAGCCGCCCGCGCGGTCACCCGCCCGGCCGCCCGCGCGGCACCTCGTTCCCTTCGCCCCCTGCCCATGGCGCTTCATCTTGCCAGGTCTTGATCGTCCGGCCGCCACCCCGTCTGGCAGGTGTTGCCCTTATCCGGCGATGATCGGCCGCCTAGAGTGACCATGTGAAGGTTGCGGGCAGTGCCGTGATCGGCGCTCAGAGAGATCGTGTGTGGGCCGCGCTCCAGGACCCGGCGGTGCTCGTACGCACCATCCCGGGCTGCGAGCGCCTGGAGGAGACCGGGCCGGACACGTACCGGATGACGGTCAACGCGGGCGTCGCCTCCGTCAAGGGGGTCTACCAGGGCGAGGTGGCCCTCGCCGACCCGCTCGCGCCCGAGAGCTTCACGCTCAGGGCGCGCGGGCAGGGGGCGCCGGGAACGGTCGACGCCACCGTAAGGGTGCGGCTGAGCGACGCCGACGGCGGCACCAAAGTCGACTACGACGCCGAGGCCGTGGTGGGCGGCATGATCGGCGGGGTGGGGCAGCGCATGCTCGCCTCGGTGGCCAGGCGGACGGCGGGGGAGTTCTTCTCCGCCGTGGACGGCCACCTCCGCGCCCCGGCCGTCGCGCCCGCTCCCGGGCCCGCCGGACCTGCCGGTCAGGTCGAGGCGGAGGCCGTCCCCGCGGCCTCGGGGGAGGGGGCGCCGGTCCTGGCCGCCGTGTACGAGCGCCCGCCCAAGGCGCACACCGAGACGCGCCCCTGGGTGATGCTGGCGTCGTTCGGCATGGGGGCGGGCATCGCCCTGACCGGAGTCGTCGTGGGCTGGCTCTTCGGCCGCGCCTCCCGCCGCCGCGCCTGACGCCGCGCCTCCCGCCCTGCCTCCCGCCGCCGTGCGTCCGCCGCCGCGCCTGGCGCCGCCGGCGAGGGAGACGGCGGGTGGAACGGCAGGTGAGAGGGGGGCCGGATCTCGCGGAAAAGGATCTCCCGGCGTAGCGTTGGCTGTATGCGGCAGGCACATGCTGAAGACGCGCGAACCGAAGCCAGACGAGTCCTCCGCACACTGCTGGGGGAAGAACGCCCGACGGCCCCGACGCTGGTGGGCGACGTACGCCCCGTGCTCGGCGACGAGCGCACCCGCCGCTGCCTCGACCTGGCGCTCGGCGCCCCGCTCACCAGGAGGTCGTCCGAGCTGGCCGCCGTGGCGGCGCTGCTGGTGGGCACCCGCGAGCTGGGGAAGGAATGGTGGGAGCGGCCGAGGGGCGGCAAGCTCCCGCCGCCCGACGAGGTGCTGACCACGGCCGTGGCCATCGAGCCGTGGACCGACCTGACGGCACTGGAGATGCTGGCCGCCTGGATCTCCGACGACGCCGCCGACGCGCTGTGGGGCCGCCCGGCGGCCCAGGTGGACCTGAACTCCTGGCACGCCGAGGACCGGTTCCCGCTGCCGCCCGGCGCGCGTCCCGGGGAGCGGCTGGTGGTCCACTTCGACGCCGGGGGCCGGCTCGACGCGGTCGTCGTCCGGCGCCCCGGCGGCGAGCTGGGCTCGAACCTCGACTTCCAGTCGCTGCGGTACTCGGGGCCGGCCGAGGCGCAGTGGAGCTGGGGCGTCGCCGCCGGGCTCGGCCCGCACCGGCTCCCCGGCGAGGACCCCGACCCGTACGCCAGGAGGGTGCCGCCCGGCGCGGCGGACGTCCTACGCGACTGGGCGCTGCGCAACGGCGCCACCCGCGACCAGCTCGGCGACCGCTGGGACACCGTCGGCGACGTCGTGGCCGCGATCGAGCGCGTGGACTGGATGTGGCGCAGCGGAGAGTGGTTCGCCTGGTGGCGCGCGGCGTCCGCCCTGGTCGACGACTGCGCCCACCTGCCGTACCGGCTGGAGGAGCTGACCTCGGGCTGAGCGTCGCAGGAATCGCCGGGGCGGGCGGTGGGTTGTGCTGGTACGTGAAGGTTGAGATTTTCTCCGACGTCGCCTGCCCCTGGTGCTACATCGGCCACGTCAGGTTCGCCGAGGCGGCCGAGCGGTTCCGCGCCAAGGGCGGCGCCGTCGAGGTGACGATGCGCCCGTACCAGCTCGATCCCGGCGCCTCCGCCGACGGCGAGCCCCTGTACGACGTCCTTGAGCGCAAGTTCGGCGCCGACCCGCGCGAGATCTCCGGCCGGGTGCTGGGGTTCGCGGAGGAGTCCGGCCTGGAGATGGACTTCGCCAGGGCGATCAGCACGAACACGTTCGAGGCGCACCGGCTCATCGAGGTGGCCACCAGGCAGGGACGCGGCGAGGAGATGGCCGACCGGCTGTTCCGCGCGTACTTCGCCGAGGGCCGCAACGTGGCCGACCCCGGCGTCCTGGCCGAGCTGGCGGCCGAGACGGGCGTGGAGGACACCGGCGAGGGCGCCGACGAGGTGCGCGAGCAGATCGACCGGGCCCGGAGCCTCGGCGTCACCGGGGTGCCGCTGTTCCTGTTCGAGGGGCAGTTCGCGGTGTCGGGCGCGCAGCCGGTGGACGCGTTCGCCGCCGCGCTCGACGAGGTCGCGGCCAGGACGGGCCAGACGCCGATCGTCCGGCTCGGAGCCCCCGCCGACGGCTGCGCCGACGACTCCTGCGCGCTCTGACCCCACGCCCTGGGGACGCGGTCCGACCCGCGGCCCGGGGACGGGCCGGGCGCCGTTCCAGCCGCCGCTCTCCCGGCCCGTGTCCCGTCAGGGGGCCGGGGGAGCGCCCTCGCCGAGCTGGCCGGAGCGGTGGTGGCGCCGGCACAGCACCTGGTAGCGCACCGGCGAGGCGTCGGTGTCGCCGATCACGACCTGCTCCCCGGTGCGCGCCAGCACCCCGCCGACGACGCGCGCGTTGAGCAGCCCGGGACGCCCGCACCAGCACAGCACCTCGACCTGCAGCCGGCACACCTCGTCCGCCAGCTCGAACAGGCGCTGCGCGGCGGGGAACATGACCGAGCGGAAGTCGGAGGCCAGGCCGAAGGCGTAGACGTCCACGCCGTGGTCGTCGACCAGGTCGGCGAGCTGCTCGATCTGCTCGACCGTGTAGAAGCAGACCTCGTCGCAGATGAGGTAGTCGACGCGTTCGTGGGCGGTGACCAGGCGGACGAGGTCGAGGCCGTCCTCGACCTCGATGGCCTCCATGCCGAGCCCTATCCTGCTGGTGATCTTCGGGCCGCCGGAGCGGTCGTGCTTGGTCAGCACGAGACCGCGCCTGCCCTGGCGGGCGTGGTTGTAGTTCATCTGGAGCGCCAGGGTGGACTTCCCGCAGTCCATGGGGCCGAAGTAGAACTTCAACACGGCGTCCCGGGCTCCGGCCGGCACAGGCGACAAGGCAGACACGTCAGTCACGGGGGGCCACCTTAGCGGCTTGGCTTGTTCCATCACCTCATGGGACATTTCTCCCCTGGACTATCAGGAGGATCCGTGGTCACCGACAGACCCCAGGCGCTCGACGCCATGATGAAGCCCGACGACGTGACCGCCGCCCAGGCGGACGCCGCCCGCTGGCGCTACGGCTTCTTCGTGGTCGTCACGGGCATCGTCGCCGTCCTGGTCGCCTTCGGCGCCGCCGTCTTCGCCACCCGCGACTTCGCGCCCCTGTTCGCGGGCGTCGCCGGGGTGGTCGGCACGATCATCGGCGCGTACTTCGGGGTGCAGGCGGGCCAGTCGGGTAAGGCCAGGGTGGAGGCCGAACTGGCCAGGGCCCAGGAGATGGTGGTCAGGCTCGCCGCGTACGTCGGCACGGAGAACGCGCCCAGGGTCATCGACGACGTGCTCGGCCGGCGCAGAAGCTGAGGGACCATGCGTAGCGTCCGTATCGGTGTCGACACCGGGGGCACGTTCACCGACGTGGTGGCGGTGGACGAGCGGACCGGTGAGATCGTCACGACCAAGACCCCCTCGACGCCCGCGAACCCGGCCGACGGGTTCATGGCCGGCATCGCCAAGCTGGGCCCGCTCGACGTGAGCTCGATCGTCCACGGCACCACGGTGGCCACGAACCGGCTGCTGGAGGACCGCATCGGCGACCTCGGCCTGATCACCACCGAGGGCTTCGAGTTCATCCTGGAGATCGCCAGGCAGAGCGTCCCCGACGGCTACGGCAACTCGTACTTCTGGGTCAAGCCGCCCAGGATCGTGCCCGTCCACCTGGTGAAGACGGTCGGCGGGCGGCTCGACCACCTGGGCGGCGAGGTGCGCCCGTTCAACGAGGAGCAGGCCGCCGAGGTGGCCCGCTGGTTCAGGAGCAAGGGCGTCACCGCGATCGGCGTGTGCTTCCTCCACTCGTACGCCAACCCCGAGCACGAGCGCAGCATGCGCGAGGTGCTGTGGCGCGAGCACCCGGAGGCGGTCATCTCGCTGTCGAGCGACGTGCTGCGCGAGTACCGCGAGTACGAGCGCGCGGTCACCACGCTCGTCGACGCCGCCGTCAAGCCCGCCATGCGGGGCTACATCGCGAACCTCTCGACGCGGCTCGGCATGCCGTTCTCGGTCATGAAGTCCAACGGCGGCGTCCTGTCGGCGCGCGAGGTCGTCAACCAGCCGATCACGACCGTGCTGTCGGGCCCGGCCGCCGGGGCGCTCGGCGCGGCGCTCATCGCCTCGACCGCCGGGCACCCGTCCGTCATCACGCTGGACGGCGGCGGCACCTCCACGGACGTCGCCGTCGTCGTCGACGGCGAGCCGTCCATCACCACCGAGGGCTCGATCGGCCGCTACCCCTGCAAGATCCCCATGATCGACATCGTCACCGTGGGGGCGGGCGGCGGCTCGATCGCGTGGATCTCGCCGGAGGGCACGCTCAAGGTGGGGCCCAAGTCGGCGGGCGCCGACCCCGGCCCCCTCTGCTACGGCAGGGGCGGCGCCCAGGTGACCGTCACCGACGCGCACGTCCTCCTCGGCCGCATCCCGCCGCACCTGCTGGGCGGCGAGATCCCGCTCGACGTGGACGCCGCCCGCGCCGGCATCGAGGCGCTCGCGGGCAAGCTCGGGCTGAGCCCGGAGCGCACCGCCACGGGCATCCTGGAGATCAGCGCGTTCAACCAGAGCAACGCGATCCGGCAGCTCACCGTCAAGCGCGGGCTCGACGTGCGTGACTTCCCGCTGGTGACGTTCGGCGGTTCGGGGCCGCTGCTGGCCTGCCGCCTCATCGACATCCTCGGCCTGCCGGCCGTCGTCGTCCCGCCCGACCCCGGCAACGTCTCGGCGTTCGGGCTGCTCACCGTGGACGTCAAGAACGACTACGTGCGCACGTACGTCACCCGCGACCTCGACCTGGCCGCGGCCGGGGAGATCTTCCGCGAGCTGGAGCGCGAGGCCGCCGAGGCGCTCGACCGCGAGGGCTTCGACGACCCGGTGTACGCGCGCAGCGCCGACCTGCGCTACTACGGCCAGGCGTACGAGGTGCGGGTGCCCGCCCCCGCCGGGGAGCTCGACGAGGCGTGGCGGGCCGAGGTGACCGGCCGCTTCCACGACGCGCACGAGAAGCTGTACGGCTACGCCTACCGCGACGACCCCCGCCACGGCATCGAATGGGTCAACCTGCGGGTGTCGGGCATCGGGCCGATCACCCGGCCGGTCGTCCGCCGCCGCCCGCCCGTCGCCGACCCGCCGCCCCCGGGCGTCCGCCGGGTGCACTTCGAGGAGGCGGCCGACACCCCGATCCACCAGCGGGCCGCGCTCGGCCCCGGCGCGGTGGTGCGCGGCCCCGCCGTCATCGAGGAGTACGGCTCGACCATCCCCGTCCACCCCGGTTTCACCGCCACCGTCGACGACTACGGCAACGTGGAGGTCCGCCGTGACTGACCCGATCCTCGTGGAGATCGTGGAGGGGACGCTCGCCTCGGTCGAGAAGGAGGTCGAGACCGCGATCGCGCGCACCGCCCGCTCGCCGATGATCCGCGACGCGCACGACTTCCGCGCGGGCATCCACGACCGCCGTCTGCGCAAGCTCACCGGCCGCTCGTACAGCGCGCTCGTCCAGCCGGTCGTGCGCGACTTCCCGATCGAGACGATGCGGCCCGGCGACGTCTACTTCCACAACGACGTCTACCTCTCCGAGGGCGGCATCGGCCACCTGCCCGACCTGTGCGTGACCGTCCCGGTCTTCCACGACGGCGAGGTGGTCGCGTTCGTGCAGGCGTTCGGCCACCACGACGACATCGGCGGCGCCGTTCCCGGCTCCATGCCCTCGCACGCCAGGTCGGTGTACGAGGAGGGCCTCATGGTCCCGCCGATCAAGCTGTGGGACCAGGGCGCGCCCAACGAGGCCGCGCTGCGGATCATGACCCGCAACTCCCGCATGCCCGACTCCCTCGCCGGCGACCTCGACGCCGAGTGCTCCGCCTGCCTCATGGGGGCGCGCCGCCTGGCCGAGCTGTTCGACCGGTACGGCAGGCAGGCCGTCGAGGAGTGCTTCGACGCGATCATCGGCAAGACCACGGAGACGTTCCGCAGGGAACTGCTGTCCAAGATCCCCGAGGGGACGTACGTGTGGGAGGACTACGCCGAGCACGACGGCGTGGACGAGCCGCGCCTGCACGCCCAGCGCATCACCCTCACCGTCGACCACGCGGCGCCGGCGCCGCTCACCATCGACTTCACCGGCACGTCCCCGCAGGCCAAGGGGCCGATCAACCACGCCGGCGACTACGCCGACGGCGTCTTTCTCAAGAAGTGGCTCGCGCCCGTGCTGCGCAACCTGGCCGACACGCCGGAGCGCATGGCGGAGCTGGACGTCAACGAGGGCGTCGTCCCCCTCATCGAGATGGTCTTCCCGGAGAAGGGGACGCTGCTCACGCCCGTCTTCCCCGCCCCGACCAACGCCCGCACGTTCGTCATCCTGCGCCTGCTCGGCGTGCTCGCGGGCGTGCTGGCCAAGGCCACCGGCGGGCGCATGCCGGCCGACCAGGAGACCATCCGCTACACCGGCGTGTACGGCGCCGACGCCGACGGCGTGCCGTACCTGATGCGCGAGGTGCTGGGCGGCGGCTCGGGCGGCCGCTGGTACGCCGACGGCGAGGACACCATCCACATCGTCCCCGACTCGCGCAACATCCCCGTCGAGTTCGCCGAGGCCCGCTGGCCGTTCCGCGTCGAGCGGCTCGGCCTCGCCTGCGATTCCGGCGGGCCCGGCATGTTCAGGGGCGGCCTGGGCTACGACAAGCACATCCGGATGCTCAGGGACGCGTCGTACATGTCCATCGCCGACCGCTCCATCCTGTCCTGCTGGGGCGTCAACGGCGGCCTGGCCGGGCGGCCCTTCCGCGTCGAGATCAACGGCAGGGAGATGGACGGCCTCGTCGACGACCACCCGGTGCAGGCCGGCGAGGTGATCCGCATCCGCACGACCGGCGGCGGCGGATGGGGCTCGCCGTACGACCGCGACCCGCGCGCGGTGGCGGCCGACGTCCGCGACGGCAAGGTGTCCATCGCGGGCGCGCTCGGCGACTACGGCGTGGTGCTGGACGGCGACCGCATCGACGAGCAGGCCACGGCCGAGCTGCGCGCCCGCCTCCGCCCGCCCGCCGACAGCTCGGGCCGCTTCTTCGACAGGGGCCCCGGCTACCCGAAGCTCGCGGGCGGCAGGACGTTCGCCGAGGTGGACGACCTCTGACCCGCCGGGAGGCCCCGGCCTCCCGCGGCTCAGCCGAAGCTGGCGAAGTACGTCGCCGACATGTCCTCGTCGCCGTGGCCCGCGCTCTCCGCCCGGCGCAGGCGCTCGCCCGCGGCGGCGGCCAGGTCGAGCCTGACCCCGGCCGACTCGCCGGCCTCGGTGATGAGCCGGGTGTCCTTCTCGGCGTTGCGCACGGTGAAGCTCGGCTCGAAGTCGCCCTCCAGGATGGCCTTGGACTTCGCCTGGAAGTAGGCGTTGTCCAGCGGGCCGCCGGTGATGACCTGGCGGAGCAGCTCGGGGTCGAGGCCGAGGCCCTTGGCCAGCGCGAGCGACTCGGCGACGACGGCGGTCAGCGAGACGGCGTAGCTGACGGCGGCCATCTTGAGCCCGCTGGCCGTGCCGGCCGCGGCGTCCTCGCCCAGCCACAGGGTGCGCCCGCCGACGGCGGAGAAGACGGGGTCGAGGGCGTCCCTGGCCTCCTGCGGGGCGGCGGCGAGGACGACCAGCCTGCCCTGCTCGGCGGGCTGCCTGGTGCCCTGGACCGGCGCGTCGGCGTAGGTCAGCCCGTGCTCGGCGGCGAGAGCGGCGAGCCGCTGGGCGCCCGCCACGCCGACGGTGCTCATCTGCGCCCATACCTGGCCGGGGCGCAGGCCGGGGGCGGCGGCGGTGAGGGCGGCCCGCACCGCGTCCTCGTCGCTGAGCATGGTGACGATCACGTCGGCGTCCCTGACGGCGTCGGCGGCCGTGCCGGCCACGGTCGCGCCGTCCTCCCGCAGCGGGAGCGCCTTCTCCCTGGTGCGGTTCCAGACCCTGACGTCCATCCCCGCCTTGAGCATGTTGCGTGCCATGGGCGCGCCCATGAGTCCGGTGCCGAGCACGGCGACGGTGGTCATGCGTCCCCCTGTGGTGCGATGGTCTGCTTCCTGCCGCGACGCGGGGGCGGGGCCGCCCGGGGCCGCGCCGGTGATCGCGACGGGCACCACACTACGGCCCCTGCGCTTCGCGGCAGTGCGGCGGTGTCCCCGGCGAGCCGTACGGCGAACCAGGCCAGGCCGCCGGCGGCGCCGTGCTCGGCCGCGCCGGGCGGTGCGGGGGGCCGGCTGCCATGATGGGGGACATTTCATTCCTGTCACCCCCATGGAGGACATCGTGCGCATCGTGCTCGCCGGCCTCGCCACCAGCCATCCGTACACCGACGCCCGCACCCTGACCAGGCACGCCGAGCTGGTGGTGTGGGAGCCCGACCCCGAGCGGCTGCGCCGGTTCACCGACGAGCACCCGGCGGCGAAGGTGGCGGGCGGCCTCGACGAGGCGCTGGCCACGAAGCCGGACGGCGTCGTGCTGACCGTGCCGAACCCCCAGGTGCCCGGGGCGCTCGCCAAGGTGCTGGAGACGGGCGCGCCGTGCTTCGTCAACAAGCCCGCCGCCGCCAGCCGGGAGCAGCTCGACGCGCTCGACCGGCTGCCCGTGCACGACCGGGTGATGTCGGGGTCGGTGCTGCGTTTCGCGCCCGCCTTCGCCGCCGCGCCGCCCGTCGACCCGGACGAGGTGCTGGCCGTGCGGGCGACCGTGCGGCACGACGTCGGCATGTGGGCGACGGGCTACAACGCCTGGCAGGACACCCCCGGCGAGGGCGGCGGCACCATGGTGACCATGGGCGTCCACGGCGTGGAGCTCCTGGTCGCCCTGCTCGGCCCGGACGTGCGCCTGGCCGGCGCCGCCGGGGCCAGGCGGCACTACGCCACGCTGCGCTCGGAGGACACCGGCGTCATGGCGCTGCGCTGGGGGAGCGGCGTCACGGGGACGGTCGAGATCCTGGGCGTCTCCGAGAGCGAGGCGTACACGGTCACGCTGCACCGGCGCGACCGCACCGACACGATCGTGATCGAGAGCGGGGACGACCCCGTCGCGAACCTCGGCTACGAGGGCACGATCGAGGCGTTCCTCGCCATGGTGGGCGGCGCGCCGAGCCCGATCCCGTGGGAGCAGACCCGGGCGATCCTGGAGGTGCTGGTGTCGGCCCGCGAGCAAGCCTGAGCGACGCGCACCCGTTGACAGCGGATCTCCGTCCCGGTTACGGTCTGGACCGTAAATAACGGGACGGAGGAGGCGCGCGTGCGCACGACGGCGGAACTGGAGGAGCGGCTGGCCCGGCCCAGCGCCGGGCTCGTCGAGGACCTGGGCGGGCTCGACGGCGACATCATGATCCTCGGCGCGGGCGGCAAGCTCGGCCCGAGCCTGGTACGGCTCGCGCTCAACGCCCTGTCCGCGGGCGGCGGCGACAGGCGCGTCATCGCCGTCTCCCGCTTCTCCGAGCCGGGCCTCGCCGACGCCCTGCGGGAGGCGGGCGCCACCGTGGCGCCCGCCGACGTGGCCGACGAGCGGGCCCTGCGCGACCTGCCCGACGCCGCGAACGTCGTGTTCCTCGTCGGCGCCAAGTTCGGCACGCAGGGACGCGAGCACGCCACCTGGTTCACCAACGCCTACCTGCCAGGACGGGTGGCCGACAGGTTCAGGGGAGCCAGGATCGCCGCCCTGTCCACCGGCAACGTCTACCCGCTCGTCCCCGTGACGAGCGGCGGCAGCACCGAGGACACGCCCACCGGCCCCGTGGGCGACTACGCCATGAGCTGCCTCGGCAGGGAGCGCGTGCTGACGCACTTCAGCGAGACGCACGGCACGCCCATGGCGCTGATCCGGCTCAACTACGCCGTCGAGCTGCGGTACGGCGTCCTGGTGGACCTGGCGCAGAAGGTGCTCGCCGGCGAGCCCGTCGACCTCACCACCGGCCAGGTCAACGTGGTCTGGCAGGGCTACGCCAACGAGGTCACCCTGCGCTCGCTGCGCCTCGCCGGCACCCCGCCGTACGTGCTCAACGTGACGGGCCCCGAACTGATCTCCGTACGGCAGGCGGCCGAGGCGCTCGGCGCGGCGCTCGGCAAGGAGCCGGTGTTCACCGGCGAGGAGGCGCCGACCGCGCTGCTGTCCAACGCCTCCCGCTGCCACCGGCTGTTCGGCTACCCCGAGCTGACCCCCGCCGAGCTGATCGAGCACACCGCCCGCTGGGTCGCGGGAGGAGGCCCGCTGCTCGGCAAGCCCACCAAGTTCGAGCGCCGCGACGGGCGCTTCTGACCCGCGGGCGCACCTCACACCCACCACGAAGGGGGACTCACGTGCTCGGTACGGCTCCGGAGGCGCAGACATCGGTACGGGACCTGTTCAGGCGCGGCCTGGTGATCCCGGCGCACCCGCTGGCCCTCACGAAGGACAGGACGCTCGACGAGCGCCGCCAGCGGGCGCTGACCCGCTACTACGTCGAGGCGGGCGCGGGCGGCCTGGCGGTCGGCGTCCACACCACCCAGTTCGCGCTGCACGGCACCGACCTGCTGGCGCCGGTGCTCGAGCTCGCGGCGCGCACGGCCGGCGAGTACGACCGGGAGGTCGTGCTCGTGGCCGGGGCCACCGGCCCCACCGCCCAGGCCGTGGCCGAGGCCGAGCTCGCCAGGTCGCTCGGCTACCACATGGTGCTGCTCGGCCCGTACCGGGAGCTCGACGAGGACGCCCTCGTCGAGCGGGCCCGCGCGGTCGGCGAGGTGCTGCCCGTCGTCGGCTTCTACCTGCAGCCCGCCGTCGGCGGCCGGCCGCTGTCGCGGGACTTCTGGACCCGGCTGGCCTCCGTCGAGTCGGTGGTGGGCGTCAAGGTGGCGCCGTTCGACCGGTACCGCACGCTCGACGTGCTGCACGGCGTCGTACGGGCCGGCCGGGCCGGCGAGGTGGCCCTCTACACCGGCAACGACGACCACATCCTGGCCGACCTCGTCACCACCCACCGGGTTGTCGTGGACGGCCGCGAGGTCGAGACGCAGTTCGTCGGCGGGCTGCTCGGCCAGTGGGCCGTCTGGGTGCGCCGGGCGGTGGAACTGCTGGAGGAGGCGGCGCTCGCCCGCGCGGGCGACGACGCCGCCGTACGCCGCCTGCTCACCCTGGACGGCCACCTGACCGACGCGAACGCCGCCATCTTCGACTCGGCGAACGGCTTCCACGGCTGCATCCCCGGCATCCACGAGGTGCTGCGCCGCCAGGGGCTGCTGGAGGGACGCTGGTGCCTGGACCCGTCCGAGGAGCTGTCGCCGGGGCAGCTCGCCGAGATCGACCGCGTGTGGGCCGCCTACCCGTGGCTGCGCGACGACGAGTTCGTCTCGGACGGCCTGGCCCGCTGGCTGTCGTGACCCGCCGGAGGCGTCAGAGGGTCAGGCGGTAGAGGGTCAGCGGACGGCCGCTGCTGCCGCTCGTGAGGTTGCCGGTGCGCTCGGCCAGCCCGGCGAGCTCCAGGCGGTGCAGCATCCGGCGGGCGGTGCGCTGCTGCACCGCCAGCCGGTCGGCGATCTCGCGGGTGGTGAGCGGCTCGTCGCCGGCCGCGGCCTGCGCCTCGATCAGCTTCTCCAGCGTCGGCACCGACAGGCCGACGCGGCGGGCGATCAGCGGGAGGTTCTGGGCGTCAGCAGGCGGCACCGGCACCGACTCCAGCACGATGTCCGTGTCGGCGCGCAGCGACAGCACCGCGGCGACGTCGCCGATGCGGCGCGCCCTGCCCAGCGCGCGGCGGGCCAGGCTCTCCGCCTCGGCGGCGCTGCGGCCCAGGCCGAAGCCCACCCTGACCACCTCGTTCTGCGCGGCCAGCCTCGACAGCATCGGCAGCGCGGCGAACCCGCCCGTGGCGTCGTGCAGCGGCCCCCGCGTCGTGACCAGCAGGTGCGTGCCTCCGCGGAAGGCCGCCAGGGTGCCGCCCAGCGCGGTGGCCTCCCGCAGCAGGCCCTCCTCGTTCTCGACCTCCACCAGGCCGAGCGCGATCTGCGCGTCCTCCTGGGCCTGCCCCTCGGCGGTCAGCAGGAGCTGGCGCAGCGCCACCCGCACCGAACGCACCGACGGCGCGAGGCGCAGGACGTGCATCTCGCCGCGCAGCGCCTCGTGCACCGAGCTGAGGCAGGTGATCACGGGGTGCTCGGGCCCGCGCCGGTGGAAGGCCACCGCCTTCTTCGAGGTCATCTCCGGCCGGTACGGGAGGGTGCGCACCTCCGAGGTGGGCAGCCCGGCCTCGGCGAAGGTGGCGGTGACGTCGGCGGCCGAGAGGGTGTCGATGGACAGCCTGGTGATGTCCTGGCCCTCGTACTGCAGGCGCGCGAGCGCGCTGAGCAGGGTGGCGCCCGAGTAGTCGACGAACGCGGCCGGCCGGGTCAGCGCCTCGGCCGCGCGGGACAGCATGTAGGGGACGATGCCGGTGAACAGCCACCCCTCGACGGCGTTCGCGTGCGCCTCGACGATGGCGGGCGCCTGCGACTCGTGGTCGTAGTCGAGCCGCAGCGCGCTGACGCCCGGCTGCTCCTCGCACGCGGCCGCGACGTCGTCGACCAGATCATGCGGGCCGACGACCCCGATGACGATTCCCACCCTCGCCTCCCTCGTTTTTCGGTCAAGACCGCAACTATAACGTGTGAACTACTCCCCGTAGTTCCCGACAGGGTTCAGGGGCGCTCCGTACGCGCCGGGGACTTCCCCCGACGGGCGCGGCCGCTCGCCCCGGGGACGATGGGGACGACGGCGCTTGTCGGGCGACGGTGCTTCCCAGGCGACGGCGCCTCCCACGGTCGGCGCGGCCGTCCGCGCCGGGGACCATGGAGGCGCCGGGGCTACCCCCGGTCGGCGCGGTCGCCCGCGCCGGGGGCGATGGGGGCGACAGCGCTTCCCGGTCGGTGCGCTCGTCTGGACCGTGCCCCGTCACCGGGGCTCCGTCCGGGCGTCGGACCTCGGCTCTCATCTTGGCGCAGAACCCCGCCCCAGTCCTCCAGGACCGGGCCTCCCCACCCGTGCAACCCGGGACCCGGGACGTGGAACGCGGGGCCCGAGTCGGGCCGGCCTGCCCGTGGAACCTGGGACGTGGAACGCGGGGCCCGAGTCAGGCTGGCCCACCCGTGGAACCCGGGACCCGGGACGTGGAACGCGGGACCCGAGTCGGGCCGGCCTACCCGTGGAACACGGGACCCGGGACGTGGAGCGCGCGGCCCGGGGTGGCCCGGCCTGCCCGTGGAACCCGGGACCCGCGTCGGCCCGGCCCGGCCCGGCCGTGGGACCGGGGCGGCGGGTGGTCGCGGGGTGGGTGCGCCGGGCGGCCATAAACCGCTTCCGGTCATGACCGATACCTGAAAATCGTTTTTCCCGAACACTTTCGCGACGACCCTTCGCAAATTAGGCTTTCCCGGGTGGATATCTCGGCACGAAACCTCCGCGACCGGCTCCGCGGCCGCCTGATCGCCGCCGCCGCCACCCCCATGACGACGTCCGGTCGCGTGGACCTCGACGTGGTCTCCCGCTACCTCGCCGGCCTGGTGTCCGACGGCGCCGGCGCCCTCGCGGTGCTCGCCCACACCGGACGCGGCCCGTTCCTGCCCCCGCAGGTGCGGGCCGACGTGATCCGCATCGCCGTGGCGCTCGGCGTGCCCGTGCTCGTCGGCGTGGGCGGCGACGCGGGCAAGGGCCCCGAACAGGGCGCCGGGCAGGCCAGGGCGGCGGCCGAACTGGGCGCGGACGGCGTGCTGGTGTTCCCGTCCGCGGGCGACAGGGTGGCGCTGCACGAGGAGATCTGGCGCGCGTCCGGCCTGCCGATGATCGCCTTCGACCTCTACACGCGACCGTGCCCGCCCGAGACGCTGCGGCGCCTGCTGGAACACCCCGGCGTCGCCGGGCTCAAGACCGCCCTGCTCTCGGACGCGATGGGCTGCCAGCGGGCCATCCAGCTCGCCCGCGCCGCCGGACGGCTCGCCATCACCGGCGAGGACCGCATGTTCGGCCCCTCCCTGCTGTGGGGCGCCGAGGCGGCCCTCGTCGGCATCGCCGCGGCCACGGTCCAGGTGACGGCGGCGGTGATGGAGGCGTACAGGGGCGACGGGCTGCGGTCCTTCGCCGACGCGTCCGCCCGCCTTGACCGTCTCGCCCAGGCCACCTTCACCGAGCCGATGGAGGGGTACGTGCAGCGCATGCTGTGGCTGGCCGCCGCGGAGGGACGCATCCCCGCGACGCACGCCTGCGACCTGTACGGCCCTCCCCTCCTGGAGGAGGAGCGCAAAGCTCTGTCGGAACTTTCCGCCACCTAACGCAGGCCGCCCCAGCCCTCCCGGCACCCCTTAGTCACGCCAGCCCTTCCGGCCACCTAGGCCATAGCGGCCATCCGCGCGCCTGCTACGTGAGCCCTACCTGTCACCCGAGCTGTTGCGGCCACGCGAGCCTTTCCTGTCGTCGGCTCGCCCGCCCCGGGCCGTGCGCCTTCCCTTGACCCTCCATCCCCGCCGGGCTAGATTTCGGTCTGTACCGGAATTTGCGTAAGGGGTAACCGGGTCATCTCGATGCCCAGGCGCGCCGGGGCCGCGCTCGCCCGCTCCGCCGCCGCCGAAGCCACGGATCCTCCGCCTCGATCCCGACGAACCCCGGCCACCGCAGGCCGCCGCCCCTCGACCGCGAAGAAGGGACCCCGACATGACCCTCGCCATCCACGGCGGCGCCCCCGTCCGCACCGCGCCCTGGCCCGCCTGGCCGCCGCCGCTCGACGACGCCCAGCGCGCCCTGGTCACCGAGGTGCTGGACAGCGGGCTGTGGGGGGCGACGCAGGGCGGGTCCGTCGTCGCCCGCCTGACCGAGGCGTTCGCGCGGGAGGCCGGCGTCGCGTACGGGGTGGCGGTCGGGAACGCCACCCTCGGACTGTTCGCCGCGCTGCGCGGCCTCGGCATCGGCAGGGGCGACGAGGTCATCGTGCCCGCGTACACGTTCGTGGCGTCGGCCACGGCCGTCCTGCTGGCCGGGGCCACCCCCGTCGTCGTGGACGTCGATCCGGCGGACCTCCACCTGTCACCCGCCGCCGTGCGGGCGTCCCTCACCGCCGCCACCGCCGCCGTCCTGCCCGTGCACCTGGCCGGCAGTCCCGCCGCCATGGACGAGATCGGCGACCTGGCCTCCCGGCACGGCCTGGCCGTCGTCGAGGACGCCGCTCAGGCGCACGGCGCCCGCTACCGGGAGCGGCCGGTGGGCGGGCTCGGCGACGCGGGGGTCTTCAGCTTCCAGTCGAGCAAGGCGATGACGGCGGGGGAGGGCGGCCTGGTCGTCTGCCGGGACGAGGCGGTGCACGGACGCGTCTGGTCGGTCTGCAACGTCGGCAGGCGGCAGGGCGGCCAGTGGTACGGCCACCCGGACGTCGGCTGGAACCTCCGTCTCACCGAGATCCAGGCCGCCATCCTGCTGCCCTGGCTGGACCGGCTGGACGCCGAGATCGACCAGAGGAACGCCTTCTGCGCCGCCGCGCGGCGTGAACTCGCCGGGCTGCCGGTGAGCGTCGTGCCCGCGCCGCCGGGCACCACGCGCGACTCGCGGCACCTGCTCATGCTGCGCCTGGAGACGGACGTGGACCGCGACTTCCTCCTGCGCGCCATGGCGGCGGAGGGCGTGCCGCTGGACGCCGGCTACCCGCCGCTGGGCGGGATGGACGCGCTGCTGAAGGAGGGCACCCGTGCCGAGCCGTGTCCGGCGGCCGAGGAGGCGGCCCGGAGCGTGGTGTGGGTCCGTCAGCAGCTCCTCATGGCCGGCCCACCGGCCGCCCCCCACCTCGCCGAAGCCCTCGCCAAGGTGCTGGAACACCGGGAATCGTCGAACGCCTCCTAGGAGGTGCCGGAGCATCAGAGTCCTCGAACGCCTCCTAGAGGTGCTGGGGCGTCGGGAGTCCTGGAACGGCTCTCAGCGGTCCCGCCGTACCTGGCCCCGCAGGGAGCGGGGCGGCCGTGGCAGGATGCGGGCATGGGACCGGCTCGGATCACGGCCGTACGGCACGGGGAGAGCGAGGCGAACGTCGCCTACGCCCGCGCCGGTGACGCGCCGCTGGTCTACGGGTTCGGCGACGACGAGGTCGGGCTGACCCCGCGCGGCAGGTCGCAGGCCGAGGCGCTCGGCCGCAGACTCGCCGCCCTCCCGGAGGGTGAGAGCCCCGAGCTGGTGTGGTCGTCGCCGTACCTGCGGGCGGTGCAGACGTGGGAGGTCGCCGGCGCGGCCTGGCGAGGCGAGCCGCCGCCCGTCACCGTCGACGCGCGCCTCAGGGACGTCGAGAACGGGCTCCTGGCCCGGCTGAACCCGGCCGCCGTCAGGGAGCGCTTCCCGGAGGAGGCGGCGCGGCTGCTGGCCGAGGGCCCGTACGTCTACCGGCCGCCGGGCGGCGAGTCGTTCGCCGACGTCGTGGCGCGCCTGCGGGCGTTCCTCGCGGAGCTGGCCGTGCGGGCCGACGGCAGGAGGGTGCTGCTCGTGGCGCACGACTCGGTGATCCTCGGTCTGCGTCTCGCCATCGCGGGAACGCCCGACGGCGAGGCGGCGGCGGCCGGCGCGTACGCCCCGGTGCTCAACGCCTCGGTCTCCACCTGGCACGCCGCCCGTGGCCGGCTGGAGCTCGTCGCGTTCAACGACACCTCCCACCTGGACGGCTGAGGAGGCGGCACGGGCCCGGTGCGGGCCCGACCGGGTGAGGCGAAGGCGGGTTCAGAAGACGGGTTCAGGAGGCGCGTTCAGGAGGCGGGTTCAGTGGCAGGGGACGCCCGTGCTCACGACGAGGTCGGCTCTCGCGCGGGTGCCGTCGGCGGCGAACCACTCGCGTTCCGCCGCGAACCACTCGTGCCAGCGCGGCGCCAGTTCGGGTCCGTCGCGGTCGAGCACGCGCCGTAGCCGTACGTCGTCGGGGGCCTCGATCCAGACGGTGAACGCCAGCAGGCGGGCGACCGACCGGCGGGCGGTGCCCACGCCCTCGACGATCAGCACCGGCGCGGGCGGCACGGTGACGCGCTCGGCGTACGCGCCCCGCTGCCAGTCGTAGCGCCGGAACCCGCCGGGCAGCCCGCGCCGCAGCGGGCGGATCACCTGCTCCTCCAGCAGAGGGAACCAGCCGCCCGGCCCTTCCTCCCACGGCACGGGGAAGTCGTCGCTGTGGACGACCTGGCATCCCAGCTCGGACCCGAGCGTGCCGGCGAACGTCGTCTTGCCGGAGCCCGCGGGCCCGTCGACCGCGACGAGGCGGACCGGGCCGCACGAGGGCGGCAACGCGCGCAGGCGGGGGGCCAGGGAATCCACGGACCCCAGGGTAGAGGCCCCGGGGAGGGGAGAGGAGGGCGCCGCGTGCCGGAGCCCGCCGATCACGGCGGCTGGGCGCTGCGGGCTGGACGGGGAGGGCTGAGCGGCGCGGGCTGGACGGGGAGGGCTGGGCGGCGCGGGCTGGACGGCGCAAGCTCGGCGGCGCGGGCTGACGGGGAGGGCTCGGCGGGGCTGGGCGGCGCAAGCTCGGCGGCGCGGGCTGGCGGGGAGGGCTGGGGCGTGGGATTGGCAGGGGGGCCGATCGTGCGGTTGGCGGGGAAATCGCAGGGTTCTGGAACGTGAAGATCGGATCTCGGATGACAAGCTGAGAGAATGTCCTTTCACCCAGGACGCGGGCGGGAGGCTGATCATGCTCGGATCACCTACGGCGCAGGCAGGGAGCTGATCGTGCTCGGATCACCTATGGCGCGGGCGGGAGGCTGATCGTGCTCGGATCACCTATGACGCGGGCGGGAGGCTGATCGTGCTCGGACCGCTCGGTGGCATCGTCGTGCTAGACCTGTCCAGGGCGTTGGCGGGGCCGCACGCCGCGCAGATGCTGGGCGACCTCGGCGCTCTCGTGATCAAGGTGGAGCACCCGGACGGGGGCGACGAGTCGCGCGGCTGGGGCCCGCCGTTCGTCGGCCCAGATCACGACATATCGACGTATTTCCTGGCAGCCAACCGCAACAAGCAGTCCATCACGGTGGACATGAAGACGCCCGAGGGCAAGGAGCTCATCGAGCGCCTGGTCCGCCAGAGCGACGTGCTCGTCGAGAACTTCCGCAGCGGCGTCCTCGACAGGCTCGGCTTCCCCGTCGAGCGCCTGCACGAGCTCAACCCGCGCCTGGTCGTCCTGTCGATCACCGGGTTCGGCCACGACGGCCCCGAGGGCGGACGTCCAGGCTACGACCAGATCGCCCAGGGCGAGGCCGGGCTGATGTCGCTGACGGGCCCCTCGCCCGACGAGCCGTACCGGGTGGGGGCGTCCGTCGCCGACCTGCTCGCGGGCATCCACGGCGCGTACGGCGTCGCCGCCGCCCTGTACGAGCGCGAGCACACCGGCAGGGGCCGGGTGGTGCGCACGTCGCTGCTGGCGGCCGTGACGGGCGTCCACTCCTACCACGGCACCGCCTGGACGGTCGGCGGCACGGTCCCGCACGCGAGCGGCAACCATCACGCCTCGATCACCCCGTACGGCGCGTTCCGCTGCGCCGACGGCATGCTCCAGATCGCCGCCGCCAACGACGGCCAGTGGCGCAAGGTCGCGGCGCTCCTCGGCATCGACCCTGACAGACCGGAGTACGCCACCAACCGCGAGAGGCGCGCGCACCGCGACCGGCTGGTTGCCGAGATGGAGTCGGCGCTCGCCGCGCACGACCGGGGGCACTGGCTGGCCAGGCTGGGCGAGGCGGGCGTGCCCGCCGGCGCGATCAGGACGCTCGACGAGGTGTACTCCTGGCCGCAGACCCGCTCGCAGGGTCTCGTCGTCGAGGTCGAGCACCCGGTGCTGGGCCGCATCGAGCTGCCCGGCCCGCCCCTGCGCTTCGACGACCCAGGCGGCCCGAGCGGCCGGGAAGAAGGCATGCAGGAGAAGCCCGTGCACACCGCTCCGCCCGCGCTCGGCCAGGACACCGAGTCGGTGCTCGCCTGGCTGGAGGAACGCGAACGGTGAACCGCCAGGGCCCCACGGAGATCGTGACCGACATGATCGGCATTGCGTGGCACCGTACGGCGTCGTCGTGCGTCAACATTGCATCGCCGATCGACAGTAGGGAGCCAGAGTGAGCCGTCCGGACGCGCGCACGCTGATCGACGCGGTCCTCGACCCGGGGTCGTGGACGTCGTGGGACGTGCCGCCCGCCGATCCGGCCGAGCCGGGCTCCTCGTACGCCGAGGAGCTGGCCGCGGCCCGGGCGAAGTCCGGCTACGACGAGGCGGTCCTGACGGGCGAGGGGCTGCTCGGCGGGCGCAGGGTGGCGGTCGTGGTCAGCGAGTTCTCGTTCATGGCCGGGTCGATCGGCGTGGCGGCGGCCGAGCGGATCGTCACGGCCGTCGAGCGCGCCACCCGCGAGCGGCTGCCGCTGCTGGCCGCGCCGGCCTCCGGCGGCACCAGGATGCAGGAGGGGGCGCTGGCGTTCGTCCAGATGATCAAGATCACGGCGGCGGTGGAGGCGCACCGCGCGGCGGGCCTGCCCTACCTCGTCCACCTGCGCCACCCCACCACCGGCGGCGTGTACGCCTCGTGGGGGTCGCTCGGGCACCTCACCTCGGCCGAGCGGGGGGCGATGATCGGCTTCCTCGGGCCGCGCGTGTTCGAGTCGCTGCACGGCTACCCGTTTCCCGAGGGCGTCCAGGTGGCGGAGAACCTGCACCGGCACGCGCTGCTCGACGCGGTCGTGCCGCCGGGCGGCGAGCGCGACGCCGCGATCCGCGCGCTCGACGTGCTGTGCGCCGACCGCTCGCTCGTCCGCGCCCGGCAGCCGGGGGAGGAGGGGGCGCCCGAGGAGGACCTGCGGCCGGTGGAGGCGTGGGAGGCGATCACCCGCTCGCGCCGCGACGACCGTCCCGGCGTGCGCACGCTGCTCAAGCTCGCCGCTTCCGACGTCAGCCCGCTCGCCGGCACCGGCACCGGCGCGAACGAGCCGGGCCTGCTGCTGGCCCTGGCCAGGTTCGGCACGGCGCCCGCCGTGGTGCTCGGCCAGGACCGCCGCACGCAGCGGCACACCGCGCCGCTCGGGCCCGCCGGGCTGCGGGTGGCCAGGCGCGGCATGCGGCTGGCGGCCGAGCTGAACCTGCCCCTCGTCACCGTGGTCGACACGGCGGGCGCCGACCTGTCCAAGTCGGCCGAGGAGGGCGGGCTGGCCGGGGAGATCGCCCGCTGCCTGGCCGAGCTCGTCACGCTCGACGCGCCCACGGTCTGCGTGCTGCTCGGCGAGGGCGCGGGCGGGGCGGCGCTGGCCCTGCTGCCCGCCGACCGGGTGCTGTGCGCGCAGCACGCGTGGCTGTCGCCGCTGCCGCCGGAGGGCGCGTCGGCCATCCTGTACCGCTCGGTGGACTTCGCTCCCGAGATCGCGAGGGCGCAGGGCATCAGGGCCACCGACCTGCGCCGCGACGGCATCGTCGACCGGGTGATCCCGGAGCGGCCGGACGCCGCGTACGAGCCGCGCCGGTTCTGTGAGCGGGTCGGGCGGGCGCTGGAGCACGAGATCGCGGGGCTGCTCGCGATGAGCCCGCAGGACCGCCTGGCCGCCCGCGCGGCCCGCTACCGCCGCCTCGGCCTCCAGGGCTAGGGCACGGGGATCCGTTCGACGCGCAGGGAGAAGACCTCCTCGCGGGGCACGACCACCTCGTACGCGCCGTGGTCGACCATCCAGTAGCCCAGCGCCTCCGCCTTCATCCCGCTGTGCCCGGTGTAGGCGATGTGCAGGCCGTCGTCGTCCTCGTCGAGGACGATGCAGGGCTCGCCGCCGAACGCGCCGACGGTGCGGACGAGCACCAGCCACTCCACGTCGGCCCTGCGCACCCGGCGCCGCCAGTAGCCGGATGCCGCCTCGAACCCCTCCAGCTCGGTCTCGCTGAACAGCACCACGTCGTCGCTGCCGGGACCGAGCGCGGCGGGCAGCGTGCGGTCGCCGAAGCGGGCGACGAAGCCGGAGGCGACGGGCGTGATCGCGTCGCTCATGCGGCGGGCCGCCAGGTCAGGCCGTCGTACTCGGCGAAGCGCCGCTCGCCCTCCGGGGTGACGTGGACGATCTCCGCGCCGGCCGGGATCGGCATCGGCACGGTGTGGAACTGGGGGACGACGTTCTCGGGCGAGGTGGTGAACCCGTTGCCGGCGAACGGCGGCGCGTCGCTCCAGTCGCCGCCCATGTGCGGCCCGTACGGCACGGCGTAGGTGTCGACGTCGCGGGCGTACCAGCGCAGCACGTACAGCTCGGGCACGTCGGCCGTCAGCTCGGAGCCCTCGAACGACAGGTCGAGGCCGCGGTGGAGGGCCCGGGGCGTGGTCAGCCGCGCGCAGTCCTGCACGCGGTAGACGTAGCCGGAGATGACCGTGCGCTTGCCCGACAGGTACGGCACGAGCAGACGCGGCGGGATGACCTTCTGCATCTGCGTTCCGCTCACACCACTACTTTACGATCGGTTGACCCTTCAGCACCCGGTGTTCGAGGCAGGGCAGCGCGGCACGGGCGGCGGCGGTGACCTCGGGATCGATCCGGACGAGCTGGACGCCGGGTGCGGTGCCGAGGTCGACGCGGACCACGCCGAGCGGGTCGACCAGCATGCTGCGTCCGACGCCGAAGCCGTCGGACGACTCGGCCGGGTTGGGCGCCTGCCCGACGGCGGCCGTCCACATGGTGTTCTCCAGCGCCCGCGCGCGTACCAGGGTGACCCAGTGGTCCTCCTTGAGCGGCCCCGAGCCCCACGCGGCGATCACGGCGAACAGGTCGGCCCCCTCGTCGACCAGCGCCCTGGCCAGCTCGGGGAAGCGGACGTCGTAGCAGGTGATCAGGCCGATCCGCAGCCCGGCGAGCTCCACCACGGTGGGGCGGGACCCGGGCGCGACCAGCTCCGACTCCTTCGCGCCGAACGAGTCGAACAGGTGGATCTTCCGGTACGCCGCCCTGATCGAGCCCTCGGCGTCGATGGCGACGGCCGTGTTGTGGACGCGGCCCCCGCCGTCGCCCGGCTCGAACACCCCGGCGATCACGGCCACGCCGTGCTCGCGGGCGGCGTGCGACAGGCCGGTGACGAACGGGCCGTCGAGGGGCTCGGCCAGGCCGGCGACGCGCCCGCCGAAGCGGGTGAGCGTGGCCTCGGGGAAGATGGCCAGGTCGGCGCCTTCGGCCCGGGCCAGCGCCTCCCTGACCCTCTTCAGGTTCGCGGACGGCTCAGGAGACACCGGGATCTGGCAGAGGGCGATGGTGGTCACGGCCCGACTCTAACCGGTTGGGCACCCGTCGAAACCAGGTGAGGCACCGCCAGACCCATTCCAGCGGGCCGTACCGGAACCTGGCCAGCCACCAGCCGCTGAACAGCACCTGGGCGACCACGGTCGCGAGCGCCAGCGCCACCACCGACCAGCGGGTGGGGTCGGCCCTGAGCAGTGGGGCCGCCAGGACGATGACGGCGGTGCCGGTGACGTAGTTCGTGAGCGCCATCCGGCCGAGTGGTTCCAGCAGGGCCGACAGCCACGGCCGCAGCACCAGCAGCAGCCCCGTGGCGTACGCGGCGGCACCGGCGAGCGCGGCCACGCTGTAGACGCTCCACTCGCCGGTCCGCGTCCAGGCGGCGGTGAGCAGGGCGGTGGCGAGGGCGCTGACGGCGAACGCGGGCGCGAGCAGCCGCCTGGGCGGGCTCAGCCGCATGAGCGCCATGCCGAGCAGGAACAGCCCCGGGATCAGCAGCGGCCCGCCGCCGACGGTCAGGCCCCACACGGTGACGGCGACCCCGAGCACCAGCACCGGCACCCCGCCCGCGAGGAACGAGGCGGGCAGCAGCGCGAGCACGCCGTACCAGGCGTAGTCGGTCAGCACCTCGCCGGAGTAGAAGGCGTGCTGGGCCAGGCCGAAGCAGAGCAGCCAGAGCAGCCTGACCAGCAGCCGCCACCGGCTCGCGCCGCGCAGGAACAGCACGAAGCTGACGCCGAACAGCAGCGAGAAGATCGGGTAGAAGCGGCTCTGCAAGAGCGTCTCGATCGCCCAGTCGACGCCGGTGCCCGGCTCGTGCGGCGTGTGCTGCCAGGTGTTGACCAGCATGATCCCGCCCACCGCGAAGCCGCGCAGGGCGTCGAGCTCACGGATGCGCGTCACGGGAACCAGCCTCACGAACCAGCGTCACGAACCGGCAACACAGGAACAGGAGCCCACAACTCCGGCACGGACGACACAGGAGCCGGTGTCACAGGAGCCCGCGTCACAGGAACCGGCGTCACGGGAACCCGCGTCACAGGAACCAGAGGAACCACCACGCGAGGAACCCCGCGCCGACGGCCGCCGCCACCGCCGCGGGCCAGGTGCGCCGCCGCAGCAGCGCGGCCACGCCGAGCGCCGCGGAACCGGCGGCGAGCCAGCTCTGCCAGCCCACCGCCGCGGGCACGCCGACGGCGAGGGCGGTCTCGTTCGCGCTCAGCAGCCCGTACACCGACCGGCCGACGAGGACGGCGAAGGCGGTGCCGGTCAGCCCCGCGAACGCGGTCAGCGCCCGGCCGCGCAGCGCCCCGGCGACGAGTTGCGCGAGCGCCGTCAGCGCGAACAGCGCGAACGGCGCGGCCAGCCACGGGGAGCGGGAGATCAGGTACGGCGCGCCCGTCACCCGCAGGTCGCGGGGGCCGAGGCGGGGGTGCGCGCCACCGGCGCACGGCGCGGCGGCAGCGGCGGCGGGGTCCGCGACGAAGGCGGCGATGTGCTCCCTGGCGCAGGCGTCGGCGAGGAACACCGCGTGGCTCGCGCCGGGCACCTCCTCGAAGCGGGCGCCCGGCAGCGACGCGGCGGCGGGCCTGCTGGTCCTCGGCGGCGTCGTCGGGTCGAACTCGCCGCCGACGACGTACACGGGGGCCGCCGGGCGGGCCTTCACCGGCGTGGACGCCGGGAGCCTCCACGCGTCGCACACGGCCTTGTCGGCGTTGACGGTGAAGAGCCGCGACGGGGCGGCGAAGGCGTTGAACGGCACCTCGTCCTGGCACTGCACCGCGTGGTACAGCCCGAACGCGTGCGACACCAGCCCGTCGCCCACCGCGTCGGCCAGCGGCCGCAGCGGCTCGTCGTGCCCGCCGGCCAGGGCCGTCACCAGGGCGGGCGCGACGGCCGCGACGTCGGCCTCGTGCAGGCCCTCCGCCAGCACGGTGGCGACGTCGTCGCCGGTCATCCTGGCGGTGAACGGCCGCCGCAGCAGCGGGTCGGTGGTGGGCACCAGGGCGGGGGAGGCGTTCAGCCTGCGCACCGCCGCCTCGAACGGGTCGCGGACGCCGAGCCTCGACACCACGTCGGTGAGGTTCCCGTCGGCGTCGTCGTACCAGGCCACGCCCTCGGGCAGGTACGAGTCGAGCACCACCGACCGCGTTCCCTGGGGGTCGGCGGCGGCGGCGTCCACCATCACCCTGGTGGAGTAGCTGACGCCGAACAGGTTCCACGCGCCGTAGCCGAGCGCCCTGCGCAGGTCGGCGACGTCCGCCGCGATCTCCTTCGTGGTGTAGCCGCGCAGGTCCACCCCCTGCTGCTCCAGCCGTCGCCGGCAGCGCTGCGCCGCCTCCGCCACGTCGGCCGGCGGCCGGCGCAGCCGCCCCAGCATCGCCTCGGCCGTCTCGGGGCAGTCGAGCGACGGCTGCGAGTACGAGCTGCCGCGCTGCTCCAGCGTCACCACGTCCCGGTCGGGGAACATCTGGCTCAGGAAGCCGGTGAGCTGGATCGACCGCGAGCCGGGCCCGCCGCTCATGTAGACGACCGGGTCGGGCTTCCTGCCCGGGGCGGTGGAGACGTGGACGGCGTACCCGACCCTGATGGTGCGGCCCGGCGCGTCCCTGCGCTCGGGGACGGCGAGGAAGCCGCAGGTGGTGCGCTCGGGCATGGTGACGGGGCAGGGGCGCGGCTCCACCTCGGCGGGGCCCGCCGCCCTCGCCGGCACGGCGCCGACCGGCGGGAGCGCCATGGCGAGAGCGAGGGTGATCCGTAACAACACGGGACGAGACTAATAGTGTGGGTCCGTGACGGAACCACTTGTTTCCCGGATGCGTTCGTTCGGCACCACGATCTTCGCGGAGATGAGCGCGCTCGCCGCGCAGACCGGATCCATCAACCTCGGCCAGGGCTTCCCCGACACCGACGGTCCCGCCGCGATGCTCGACCGCGCCGTCCGGGCGGTGCTCTCCGGCGCCAACCAGTACCCTCCAGGCCCCGGCCTGCTCGAACTCCGTCAGGCGGTCTCCGAGCACCGGCGCGAGCACTACGGGCTCGGCTACGACCCGGCCGGGGAGGTCCTCGTCACCGTCGGCGCCACCGAGGCGATCGCCGCCGCCGTGCTCGCGCTGTGCGAGCCGGGCGACGAGGTGATCGCGTTCGAGCCGTACTACGACTCCTACGCCGCCTCCGTCGCGCTGGCGCAGGCCAGGCTGGTCGGGGTGACGCTGCGCCCGCTGGGCGGCCGCTTCACCTTCGACCCCGGCGAGCTGCGCGCCGCCGTCACGCCGAGGACGCGGGCGATCCTCGTCAACTCGCCGCACAACCCCACCGGCACGGTCCTCACCAGGGACGAGCTGGCCGTCATCGCCGAGCTGTGCCAGGAGCGCGACCTCGTCGCGATCACCGACGAGGTGTACGAGCACCTGACGTTCGACGGCGTCGAGCACGTCCCCCTGGCGACGCTGCCCGGCATGCGCGAGCGCACCGTCATGATCTCGTCGGCGGGCAAGACGTTCTCCGTCACCGGCTGGAAGACCGGCTGGGTGTGCGCCCCCGCCCCGTTCGTCACCGCCGTGCAGACCGTCAAGCAGTTCCTGACGTTCACGGCGGGCGCGCCGTGGCAGCTCGCGGTGGCGTACGGGCTGCGCAACGAGACGGGCTGGGTGTCGGCGCTGCGCGCCGGGCTGCAGGACAAGCGCGACAGGCTCATGGCGGGCCTGAGCGCGGCCGGGTTCGAGGTGTTCAGGCCGTCGGGCACGTACTTCGTGCAGACCGACATCCGCCCGCTCGGCTTCACCGACGGCCTGGAGCTGTGCCGCCGCCTGCCCGAGCTGGCCGGCGTGGTCGCCATCCCCACCCAGGTCTTCTACGACCACCCCGAGCGCGGCAGCCACTTCGTCAGGTTCGCCTTCTGCAAGAAGGACGAGGTCATCGACGAGGCGGTGACCAGGCTCAAGCGCCTGTCAACCGGCTGACGCCGCGCCGGGCGGCAGCAGCGCCCTGATGTGCTCGGGGAAGACGCAGGCGTGCTCGGCGACCGTCTCGGTGAAGTCGACGGCGAGCGGGTCTGGCCTGGTGCGCGTGTAGGCCGTCAGCGGGCGGCGTACGGCGGGCGCCGGGCGCAGCAGGCGGCCGGCGAAGCCGGCGGGCACGCTGTTGGCGGGCACCAGGGCGGGCCCCAGCCCGGCGGCGGCGAGCAGGGGCGCGGCGGCGCTCTGCTCGGTGCGGATCGCGGCGCGCGGCTGGAAGCCCGCCGCCGCGCACGCCTGGTCGAGGACCTCGGCCAGGCCGTTGCCGGGCGCGTAGTGCACCCAGTCGCGCCCGGCCAGCTCCGCGAGGTCGACCTCGCGCCGCTCCGAGGCGGCGAGCGGGTCGTCGGGGGCGACCACGACGACGAACTCCTCGACGCCGATGTGCCTGATCGGGCCGTCCCACTGCGCGGGCGGCGGCCCGATGGCCAGGTCGGCCTGGCCGGCGGCCATGGCGGCGGCCAGTTCGTCGGCGTGCCGGTGCTCGAACAGGCGCACCCTGCGGCCGGGCTGCCGCCCCAGCCAGGCCCGCAGCACGGCGGGCAGCACGCCGAGCGTGACCGAGTAGAGCGTGGCGACGTGCAGCTCGGCGCTCTCCAGGCCGCCCGCCTGCCGGGCCGCCGCCCTGGCCCTGCCGGCGTCGGCCAGCGCGGCGCGGGCGTGGGGGAGCATCGCGCGTCCCATCGGGGTGAGCCGCACGGAGCGGGGCAGCCGCTCCAGCAGCGCGCCGCCGACGGACGTCTCCAGCGCGCGGATCTGGTGCGACAGCGCGGGCTGGGTGACGTGGAGCAGCTCGGCCGCGTGCGTGAACGAGCCCGTCTCGACCACGGTGACGAGGTATTCGAGCTGCCTGAGCGTTGCCATGAACAGAGCTTATCGGAGCCATCAAAACCAAGCCTTGGACTTATCGCAGCGGGGAGAGCAGAGTCGGAGAGGTCGCCCACCTGGGACGACACCTTCCGTTCCCGCACCCAAGGAGCAGCGATGACCGCCGCACCAGCCCTCGCGAGCCCGTCACTCACCGGGCGACGCCTCGTCGTCATCGGAGCCGGATCGCACGCCGGACGCGCCATCGCGCAGGCCGCCTCGGCCGCCGGCGCCGAGCTCGTCCTCGCCGGGCCCGACCCGCGCAAGCTCGAATGGACCGCCGCCGAGCTGCCGGGCCCCGCCCGCACCGTGCCCGTGGACCTCGCAGACGAGGACTCGATCGCGCGACTCGCCGCCGAGGCGGGCGAGCTCGACCACCTCGTCTCCACGGCGAGCATGGCCGCCAACGGGCCCGTGGCCGGCCTCAGCCACGAGGACATCCAGCGGGCGTTCGCCGCCAAGGTGATCGGCCCGCTCCTGCTCGCCAAGCACCTCACAGGGCGCGTGCGCGAAGGCGGCTCGCTCACGTTCTTCTCCGGCGTCGTCGCCTGGCGGCCCGCCCCCGAGCGCGCCGTCATGGCCACCACGAACGGCGCGCTCGCCTTCCTCGTCCAGGCGCTCGCGGTCGAGCTGGCGCCCGTCCGGGTGAACGCGATCTCCCCGGGCGTCGTCGACACCGGCGTCTGGGACGGCATGGGCTCCGACAAGGAGGCGTTCCTGCGCGGCGTCGCCGCCCGCAATCCGGCCCGCCGCGTCGGCACCGCCGCCGACCTCGTCCAGGCCGTCCTGTTCGCCATCGGCAACCCGTACGTCACCGGCACCGTGCTGCACGTCGACGGCGGCGGCCGGCTCGCCTGACGGCCGCCCCGTCCGAGGGCCTTCACCACCCGATCACCCATCACCCATGACAGGGACCACGCACATGCGCATCCGCACGATCCTCGCGGCCGCCTCGGCGGCCCTCTGCGCGGCGGCTCTCGCCTCCGCGCCCGCCAGCGCCGCCACGACCGCCGCCACGACCGCCACCGTCACCGCCACGTCCGGTGGGCCGCACGGGGCCCGCGCCTCCTGGCCCTGGAACCTCGTGGACCGCTCGCCCGGCCTCGTCCGGCCGAAGGCGCTCACGGTGGACCGCTCCATCGGCGCCCGCCGCGCCGCCCGGGAGGTGCGCCTGGCCCAGCTGCTCTACACCTTCTGGGACACCGGCGACAGGAAGTACCTCGACGCCGCCGTCGGCCCCGGCTTCCGCGACAACACCCTGCCCCCAGGACGGCCCCAGGGCATCGAGGGGCCGCTTTTCGCGTCGAAGAGGTTTCGCGCGGCCGTGCCCGACCTCACCTGCGAGCTGGCGGACGTCCTCGTCGCCGGCGACCGGATCATCGCCAGGCTGGTCTTCCGCGGCCACTTCACGGGGACGTTCGCCGGGGTCGCGGGCAAGGGGCAGGCGGTGGAGTTCAACGCCATCGACATCCAGCACGCCGGCCACGACAAGATCATCGAGGACTGGCACATCGAGGACAACCAGACCCTGCTGACCCAGCTCGGCGTCACCGCCTCCTGACCGGCCGCGGCCACCGCGGGCCCCGCCGCTTCAGCCGACCACCCTCACGGGCAGCTTGCGCTGGCGGATGGCGCTGCGCACCGCCTTGGCGAGCTGGGCGTACTCGGCGGCCCTCGCCGACGAGGCCCGGTAGGCGAGGCCGATCGTCCTGCCGGGCGCGGGCGCGGCGAAGCGCCGCAGGGAGAGCCGCACGCGCTTGCCCGTCTCCACCGGCACCGCGGACTCGGGCAGCAGGGTCACGCCCAGCCCGCCCGCGACGAGCTGCACGAGCGTCGGCAGGCTGGTGGCGTACGTGGTGGCGGTGGCCCGCGCCCCCACCTCCCTGCACACGTCGATGGCCTGCTCGCGCAGGCAGTGCCCCTGGTTGAGCAGCACGATGTCGAGCCCCTTCAGCGCCTCGCGGTCCAGCGGCTCCTGGTCGGAGGCCAGCGGGTGGTCGTGGGGGAGCGCGAGGAGGAAGTCCTCGTCGTACAGGGGCTCCTCCACCAGCCCGCCGGTCTCGGTGGGCAGCGCCAGCAGCACCATGTCGAGCCGTCCCTCGCGCACCTCCTCCAGGATCGTCTCGGTCTTGGCCTCGTGGACGGTCAGCTTCAGGTGGGGGAAGCGGCGGGCGAACATGGGCAGCAGCGCGGGCAGCACGTACGGCGCCACGGTGGGGATCACGCCGAGGTGCGCGGGACCGTTGAAGGGGGCGCGGTTCTGCGCGGCCTCGCCCATGAGGTCCTCGACGGCGGCGAGCACCCGCCAGGCGTGCTCGGCGACGCGTTCGCCTGCGGGGGTGAGCAGGACCTTCCTGGTGGTGCGCTCCAGGAGCTGTGTGTCCAATATCTCCTCCAATGAGGCGATATTTCCGGAGAGAGTGGGCTGGCTCATCCGGAGCGCCGCGGCCGCCTCCCTGAAGTGCAGATGCTCGGCCACGGCCAGGAAAGACCGCAGCTGAGCCAGGGTCGGCATGGGCTCACTGATAGGAATCACCTCTCAGATTGCTCTGACTGCTCGATTTCTCGAATCAATGGTAGGTGGTGCACGCTTAGGACCTCGAACCACCTGCGACAAGGAGACAATGACGTGCTCACCGTCGGCGACCACTTCCCCGAGTACGAACTCACCGCCTGCGTCGACCTCGACCCCGACAAGGCGTTCGCGGAGATCAACCACAAGACCTACGAGGGCAAGTGGCGCGTGGTGTTCTTCTGGCCGAAGGACTTCACCTTCGTCTGTCCCACCGAGATCGCCGAGTTCGGCCGGCTCAACGAGGAGTTCGCCGACCGCGACGCCCAGGTCCTCGGCGTGTCGGTCGACTCCGAGTTCGTGCACCACGCCTGGCGCAAGAACCACCCCGACCTGCGCGACCTGCCCTTCCCGATGCTGAGCGACATCAAGCGCGAGCTCACGCAGGCCTGCGGCGTGCTCGGCAAGGACGGCGTCGCCCAGCGCGCCACCTTCATCGTCGACCCGAACAACGAGATCCAGTTCACCATGGTCACCGCCGGTTCCGTGGGCCGCAACGTCAAGGAGGTCCTGCGGGTCCTCGACGCCCTGCAGTCCGACGAGCTGTGCCCCTGCAACTGGAACAAGGGCGAGGCCGGTCTCGACGCCCAGAAGCTGCTGGCCCAGTGAGCATCGAGAACCTCAAGGCTCAGCTCCCCGCGTACGCGAAGGACACCAAGCTCAACCTGGGCTCGGTCACGACCACGTCGAACCTGACCGACCAGCAGCTCTGGGGCGCCGTGCTGGCCTGCGCGCTCGCGACCAGGTCCGCGCGGGTCATCGCCGAGGTCTCCGAGGACGCCGCGCAACGCCTGTCGGAGGAGGCGTTCACGGCGGCCAAGGCGGCCGCGTCGATCATGGCGATGAACAACGTCTACTACCGGGCGACCCACCTCATCGGTGACGAGACGTACGCCACGCTGCCGGCCAAGCTCAGGATGACCGTCATCGGCAACCCGGGCGTCGACAGGACGGACTTCGAGCTGTGGTGCCTCGCGGTCTCGGCGGTCAACGGCTGCGGCCGCTGCCTGGAGTCGCACGAGCAGGTGCTGCGCGGGGCCGGGCTGTCGCGCGAGCTGGTCCAGGAGGCGCTGCGCGTGGCCGCCGTGGTCAACGCCACCGCCGCGACCCTGGAGGCCGAGGCGGCGCTGGCCGCCGTCTGACCCCGCGGTCCGGAAGGGGCGGGCGCCCGTCACGGGCGCCCGCCCTTCGCGCGCTCGGGAGAGTGCCGGGGTGGCCGGTTCAGGCGGCGGGGGTGTCCAGCGAGGTCAGGGTGGCCGTCGCCGACTCGTGGTCCATGCCCGTCGCCTCCAGCAGGTCCACGACGATCGAGCGGAGCTGGGCGATGATGACGTGCGCGGAGAAGCCGAGCCGCCTCGGCCGCTCGCTCGCCGCCACCGCCAGCAGCGCCTGCCTGGCCAGCAGGGGCTCGCGCCCGGCGCCGAGTTCGAGCTGCAGCAGCAGCGCCGCCTCCGACACCTCGCGCAGCGACTCCGCCAGCTCCTTCGGCGGCGGGCTGGCCTCGCCCAGCGCGGCCAGCGTCCTGCGGATCAGCACCCGGGCGTTGCGCATGGCGAGGTCCACGGGCACGGCGGCCGTCTCGTAGCGGGCCAGGCGGGCGCGCCGGTGCCAGTGCAGCGGCGAGAGCAGCGCGATCTCCTTGCTGGTCTCCAGCGCCCGCTCGTACTCCTCCACCGCCCCCTGCGTGCCGCGCGCCTCCTCCAGCGCCTCGGCCGCGAGGTCCACGTCGCGCCGCTCGATCGCGTCGGCGGCCCGCTCCAGGACGGTGGACAGCGCGTCCAGCACCCCGGACAGGTGCTTGGCCGCGATCGTGAACGGGCTCGCGGGCAGCAGCGCCACCGCCGCGATGCCGACGACGCCGCCGGTCAGGGCGTCGGCCATGCGGTCGAGCCCTCCGCTGCCCTCGCCGGGCACCAGCGTCGCCACCAGCACCGCCGAGCTGCCGGCCTGCGCCACGAACAGCGCGCCGCTGTTCAGCAGCACGGCCGCGCACATCGCCAGCGCCACCACCAGCGCGATCTGCCACGGCCCCGACCCGATCCAGGACACCAGCAGGTCGCCGACCCCCACGCCCAGGCTGACGCCGACGACCAGCTCCGCCACCCGCCGCAGCCGCTGCCCCAGCCCGACGCCGACGCAGATCAGCACGGAGATGGGCGCGAAGAAGGGACGCGGGTGACCGAGCAGCTCGATGGCGACGATCCAGGCCACCGCCGCCCCGACCGCGCACTGCGCGATGGACGGCATCATGAGGCCGAACGTGCCCAGCCGTTCCCTCACTTGATCGCTGAACCACGTCCGCACGCGTCCAGCCTGTCGGATCTTTATGACATTCAGGTCACATCTGCCCTATCACGGCACAGATGTCTACGGCGCCTCACCGGGAGGGGCCACGTCGAGGAAGGCGTCGACGGCGCGGAGGAAGCCCGCGCGGGCGGAGGCGTGGATGAGATGGCCCGCCTCGATCGTCACCAGCGCCGCACCGGGGATCGCCTCCGCCACCGCCGCCGCGTCGAACGGGCTCAGCGAGCCGCCCGACAGCACGAGCGTGCGCGCCGTGATCCGCGCCAGGCCCTCCGCCCAGGACGGGTCGGGGTCGAGGAACTGGCGCTCCGTCTCGTGCATCATGCGCCAGTCGAACCCGGTGGAGCCGTCCTCGACGAGCGGCTGCCGGTTCCTCATCGGGTACGGCGGCGCCGGGTCCTCCAGCACCAGCCGGTCCACCCGCCCCGGATGCGCGGAGGCCGCCAGGTAGGCCACCATCCCGCCCAGCGAGTGCCCCACCAGGGTCACCTGGCCGAACCCGAGGGCGTCCACGAGGGCGACGACGTCCTGCGCCATGGCGGGCAGCGCGTACGTCCCCGGCCGCTCGCTCGCGCCGTGGCCGCGCAGGTCGGGGGCCACGACGTGGTGGCGGGCCGCGAAGTGCTGGGTGATGCCGTTCCAGTCGTTGTGGTTCGCCGTGCGGCCGTGGAGCAGCAGCAGCGGCGGCGCGCCCGGCGTGCCCTCCTCGCGATAGACGAGTTTGATCCCGTTGGCGATGGTTTCGCGAATCACGGCGATCAGACTACGGGGTGATCGTGAGCGCACCTTGACATCGTCCGGGGCCGTCATGGGCAGACATTGCCCATGAACCCCGACGGCGGGCTCGGCTAGCGTCGCCGGTGAGCGGGGGAACCGGTACTGGAGATAGGGGCGATGCATGCCGGACCCGATTGAAGTGCGAAAGGTGCCCATCGAGAGCGTGACCGACGCGTCCGGGCTCGAACGGCTCATCACCGACGGTGTGATCGAGGCGCACCGCGTGCTCGCGGTGATCGGCAAGACCGAGGGCAACGGCGGCGTCAACGACTACACCCGCATCCTCGCCGACCGGGCCTTCCGCGAGGTGCTGGCGCGGCACGGCCACCCGGCGCCCGACACCGTGCCGCTGGTCTGGTCCGGCGGCACCGACGGCGTGCTCAGCCCGCACGCCACCGTCTTCGCCACCACCGGCGACGCGCCCGCCACCGACGAGCCGCGCCTGTCCGTCGGCGTGGCGATGAGCGACGTCATCCTGCCCGAGGACATCGGCCGTCCCGCCATGGTGGAGAAGGTCGCCGCCGGGGTGCGCGAGGCCATGAAGATCGCCGGCATCGACGACCCGCGCGACGTCCACTACGTGCAGACCAAGACGCCGCTGCTCACCCTCGCCACCATCACCGACGCCAGGACCCGCGGCCACGACACCGCCATCGACGAGACCGGCCCCTCCATGGACCTGTCGAACTCCACCACCGCGCTCGGCATCGCCGTGGCGCTCGGCGAGATCGAGATGCCGCGCGCCGACCAGATCCACAAGGACCTGTCCCTGTACTCGTCGGTGGCCTCGTGCTCCTCCGGCGTCGAGCTGGACCGGGCGCAGATCGTGCTCGTCGGCAACGTCCGGGGGATCGGCGGGCGCTACCGCATCGGCCACAGCGTCATGAAGGACGCCCTCGACGCCGACGGCATCTGGGCGGCCATCCGCGACAGCGGCATCGACCTGCCCGAACGTCCCCACCCGTCGGACCTGCGCGGGCGTCTGGTGAACGTCTTCATGAAGTGCGAGGCCGACCCGTCGGGGCGCGTCAGGGGACGCCGCAGCGTCATGCTCGACGACTCCGACGTGCACTGGCACCGGCAGATCAAGGCGGCGGTCGGCGGGGTGGCGGCGGCGGTGACCGGCGACCCGGCCGTGTTCGTCTCCGTGGCGGCCGTCCACCAGGGCCCGTCGGGCGGCGGCCCCGTCGCCGCGATCGCCGACCTCGGCTGACCCGGGCGCCGGGGGCGGGACCGGCGCCCGCCCCGGGTAGTCTCGGACGCTGTGCCGAGCATCCCGCAACCTCTCGACCCGAACGACGACGGCGGCGTCGCCCCCGCCGTGGCCGCGGCCCTGTCCGGCTACCAGGCGGGCACGGCCGACGCCACCGAGGTCCTGTCCGCGCTGAGCGGCGCCAGGCTGCTGGTGCCCGTCGTCGCCCTGCTGGTGGAGACCGAGGTCGGCGAGCACGGCCTGCGCCAGGAGAAGGAGAGCGAGATGGCGCTGCCCAAGCTCGTCGGCAAGGACGGCAGGCAGGCGGTGCTCGCGTTCACCGGCACCGACGCGCTGACCAGGTGGCGGCCCGACGCGCGTCCCATCCAGGCCACCACCCTGCAGGTGTGCAGGGCGGCCGCGCAGGAGCAGGCGGCGGCGGTCGTCGTGGACGTCGCCGGGCCGGTGCCGTTCGTGATCGAGGGCGAGGTGCTGAAGGCGCTGGCCGCGGTCGAGTCGGGCACACTCGACCAGCTCGACGGGGTGACGGTCGCGAGGATCCGCCCCGAGCCACCACGCCGCCGCCGCTGGTTCTCCAGAAGACCCACCTGACGCCCGATTCGCGATCCACCTCCTGGTTCTCCCGAAGGACGTGCGGTGTCCGGCGTCCGGGAGGGTGCCCGGAGCCGTGCCGGGCGGTATGCGGTGGGCGTAACGGGGCGCCGCGAGGCGGGGCCCGTCGTAGGGTCGGGTCGTGGTGGCGCTCCTCGCGGTGCTCGGCCTGGTGTGCGGCCCCTTCATCAGGGCGGTCGCCGACTACTACGACGATCCGCCGTCCCGAGGCGGCCCGCCCGGTCCGGGCCCGGGTTCGGGGAAGAGCGGCGTGCTTGCGGCGCGCTGGTCCGAGCGGGCCGGCGTCGAGGTGGGGGCCGCCGTCGTGGTGGCGCTCGTCGGGTGGCGGGCCGGGGTGCCCTACGCGGGGTTCGCCCTGGTGGGGTTCGCGCTGGCCGTCATCGACCAGCGCACGTACACCCTGCCCGACCTGATCACGCTGCCCGCGTACCCGCTGCTGGCCCTGACGCTGCTGCCCACGGGCGAGCTGCCGGCGGCGCTGCTCGGCGGCCTCGCGCTCGCGGCCTGCTACGGCCTGCTCTGGTTCCTCAGGCCCGACGCGATGGGGCTGGGCGACGTGAAGCTCGCCGGGCTGATCGGCATGGCGGCCGCCGCGCTCGGCTGGCAGGCGTGGGTGGTGGCGGCGTTCGCGGGGCAGGTGTGCGGCGCCCTGTACGCGGTCGCGCTGGTCGCCGGGGGCGGCGGCTCCAGACGCACGGAGTTCCCTTTCGGGCCGTTCATGGTGCTGGGCGCGCTGGCCGCCCTGTGCCTCGGCCTCTGAAGCTCCCCGTGAGGCGGAACGTCTCGCCACGTGAACGGGTGACGCCGCACTCGGTGGCACATGGAAGACTTGTACGCATGTTGCGCTGGTTGACCGCAGGAGAGTCGCACGGGCCCGAGCTCGTCGCCGTCATGGAGGGCCTGCCGGCCGGGGTCGGGGTGACCACGGCCGACATCGACGAGGCGCTGCGCCGCCGCCGCCTCGGTTACGGCCGCGGCGCCCGCATGAAGTTCGAGCAGGACCAGGTGACGATCGTCGGCGGCGTACGCCACGGCCGCACCCTGGGCAGCCCGGTGGCCATCCGCGTGGGCAACACCGAGTGGCCGAAGTGGGAGAAGGTCATGGCGGCCGACCCGGTCGACCCGGCCGAGCTGGAGGGCCTGGGCCGCAACGCGCCCAGGTCGCGTCCCCGCCCGGGCCACGCCGACCTCGCGGGCATGCAGAAGTACGGCTTCGACGACGCCCGCCCCGTGCTCGACCGGGCCAGCGCCCGCGAGACCGCCGCCAGGGTGGCGCTGGGCGAGGTGGCCAGGCGGTTCCTGAAGCAGGCGCTCGGCGTCGACATCGTCAGCCACGTCACGAGCATCGGCGGGGCGAGCGCCACGGCGGGCACCCTCCCCGGGCCGAACGACCTGGCGAGGATCGACGCCGACCCGGTGCGCTGCGCCGACCCCGAGGGCAGCGCCGCCATGGTGGCCGTGATCGACAAGGCGCACAAGGACGGCGACACGCTGGGCGGCGTCGTCGAGGTCCTCGCCTACAACCTGCCGCCCGGCCTCGGCAGCTACACGCACTGGGACCGCAGGCTCGACTCCCGGCTGGCGGCCGCGCTCATGGGCATCCAGGCGATCAAGGGCGTGGCGGTCGGCGACGGGTTCGAGACGGCCAGGCGGCCGGGTTCGCAGGCCCACGACGAGATCGAGTACACCGCCGAGGACGGCGTCAGGCGCGTCACGAACCGGGCGGGCGGCGTCGAGGGCGGCATGACGAACGGCGAGGTCCTGCGGGTCAGCGCCGCGATGAAGCCGATCTCGACGGTGCCGCGGGCGCTGTCCACGATCGACGTCAAGACGGGCGAGGCGGCCAAGGCGCACCACGAGCGGTCCGACGTGTGCGCGGTGCCCGCGGCGGGCATCGTCGCGGAGGCGATGGTCGCGCTGGTGCTGGCCGACGCGGCGCTCGAGAAGTTCGGCGGCGACTCGGTCGAGGAAGTCGCCCGCAACCTGTCCGGCTACCTCTCCTCCATGGTGATCAAATGACCAGGGCCGTGCTGATCGGGCCTCCGGGGTCCGGCAAGACCACCGTCGGCCGCCTGCTGGCCGAGCGGCTCGGCGTCGGCTTCCGCGACACCGACGCCGACGTCGAGGCCGTCGCGGGCAAGCCGGTCTCCGACATCTTCGTCGAGGACGGCGAGGAGCGCTTCCGCGAGCTGGAGCGCGAGGCCGTGCGCAGGGCCCTGGCCGAGCACGAGGGCGTGCTGTCGCTGGGCGGCGGCGCGGTGCTGAACGAGGAGACTCAGGCCCTGCTCGCCGGCCACACCGTGGTCTACCTGCAGGTCGGCCTGGCCGACGCGGTGCAGCGGGTGGGCCTGGCCTCCGCCAGGCCGCTGCTGGTTCTCAACCCGCGCAGCCAGCTCAAGCGGCTCATGGAGGAGCGGCGGCCGGTGTACGAGCGGCTGGCGGTGCTCACGGTCGAGACCGACAAGCGCGAGCCCGCGGAACTCGCCGACGAGATCGTCAAGGGGCTGCCCGCATGAGCGTCACCAGGATCACCGTCAAGGGCGAGCACCCGTACGACGTGGTGGTCGGGTCGGGCGTGCAGGCCGAGCTGCCGGGCCTGCTGAAGCCGGGCGTGCGCACGGTCGCCGTGGTCCACCCGCAGGGGCTGCCCGAGCTGGCCGCCCCGGTCCGCGAGGCCCTCGCGGGCGCCGGGTACGAGGTGGCGGCGCTGCCGGTGCCCGACGGCGAGGCGTGCAAGACGGCCGAGGTCGCGGCCGGGCTGTGGTCGGCGTTCGGCCGTCACGGCATGACCCGCTCCGACGCGGTCGTGGGCGTGGGCGGCGGCGCCACCACCGACCTGGCCGGGTTCGTGGCCGCGACGTGGCTGCGCGGCGTGCAGGTCGTGCTCGTGCCCACCACGCTGCTCGCCATGGTCGACGCGGCGGTCGGGGGCAAGAACGGCATCGACACGCCCGAGGGCAAGAACCTCGTCGGCACCTTCCTGCCGCCCGCAGGGGTCCTGTGCGACCTCGACGCGCTGGCCGGCATGCTGAAGGCCGACTACGTCGCCGGCCTCGCCGAGATCATCAAGGGCGGCTGGATCGCCGACCCGGTCATCCTCGACCTCGTCGAGGCCGACCCCGAGGGCGCCACCCGCCCGGACGGCCCGCACACGCGCGAGCTGATCGAGCGCAAGATCCGGGTCAAGGCCGACGTCGTCGGCGCCGACCTGCGCGAGTCGGGCCTGCGCGAGATCCTCAACTACGGCCACACGCTGGCCCACGCCATCGAGCGGAACGAGCACTACACGATCCGCCACGGCGAGGCCGTCGCCATCGGCATGGTCTACGCCGCCGAGCTGTCGCGGCTCGCCGGCCGCCTCGACCCGGCGCTGGTGGAGCGCACCCGCGCCGTCCTCACCTCGGTCGGCCTGCCCGTCTCGTACGACGCCGCCGCCTGGCCGCGGCTGCGCGACCACATGCGGCTCGACAAGAAGAACCGCGGAGCCAAGCAGCGTTTCGTCGTCCTCGACGGCCTGGCCAGGCCGGGCCGGCTGGAAGCCCCCGACGAGGAGCTGCTGGAGGCCGCCTACAGGGAGATCAGCCGATGATCCTGGTGCTCAACGGGCCCAACCTGCGCCGCCTCGGCACCCGCGAGCCCGACGTGTACGGCGCCGAGACGTTCGAGGACCTCGCGGAGCTGTGCCGGGCCACCGGCAGGGAGCTGGGCGAGCACGTCGAGGTGCGCCAGACCGACGACGAGGCCGAGCTGGTGGGCTGGCTGCACGAGGCGGCCGACGGCCGCATCCCGGTCGTGCTCAACCCGGCCGCGTTCACCCACTACTCCTACGCCCTGCGCGACGCGATCTCCCAGCGCACGGCGCCGCTGGTGGAGGTGCACATCACCAACCCGGCCGCCAGGGAGGAGTTCCGCCACACGTCGGTCGTGGCCGGGGTGGCGACGGGCACCATCGCCGGGTTCGGGCTGCGCTCGTACGTCCTTGCCCTGCACGCGATCGCGGGGATGAACGGCGGGTCATGAGGCACTACGGCTCCTTCGTCGCGCTCGGCGACAGCTTCACCGAAGGGCTGAACGACCCGGGGCCCGCGGGCCAGTTCCGCGGCTGGGCCGACCGGGTGGCCGAGCGGCTGGCGGCCGACGACCCGTCGTTCCGCTACGCGAACCTGGCCGTCCGGGGCAAGCTGCTCGACCAGATCGTCGCCGACCAGGTGCCGCTGGCCCTGGAGATGGCGCCCGACCTGGTGAGCCTGTGCGCGGGCGGCAACGACCTGCTCAGGCCGGGCGCCGACCCCGACGCCATGGCCAAGCGCCTGGCGGGGGCGGTGCGCGACCTGCGGTCCGGGGGAGCCGACGTCCTGCTGTTCACCGGCGTCGACCCGCGTGACACGCCGCTGATGCGGCGCCTGCGCGGCCGGTTCGCCGTCTACTACCTGCATCTCAGGTCGATCGCCGACCTGTACGGCTGCAAGCTGGTCGACCAGTGGTCGATGCAGGCGCTGCGCGACTGGCGGGCCTGGAGCGACGACAGGCTGCACATGAACGAGGAGGGCCACCGCCTGGTGGCGGCCCGGGTGCTGGACGTGCTGGGCGTGCCGTTCGACGACGACTGGCGCAGGCAGTGGCCGGAGCGCGCCGCGGCCGATCCGCGCACGCGGCGGCGCGAGGACGCCCAGTGGGTGCGCGAGCACCTGGTGCCGTGGGTGACGCGGCGGCTGCGCGGCGCGTCGTCAGGCGACGGCCTGCCCCCCAAACGCCCCGACCTGGCCCCCTGGTCGTAGCCCCGGGCCGTGACCGCCCCGACGCCGCGCGGCCTGGCGGCGGCGGGCGGGTGCGGGTGCTGCCGGTCGGTGGTCAGCTCTCGGCCGACAGGCGCTTGAGCGCGGCGCGGGGCACCGCCGGGTCGGTGGTGCGCCAGAACGGCGGCAGCGACCCGAGCAGGAACCCGCTGTAGCGGGCGGTGACCAGGCGGGGGTCGAGCACGGCGACGACGCCCTTGTCCTGCTGGGAGCGCAGCAGCCGCCCCGCGCCCTGCGCGAGCAGCAGGGCGGCGTGGTTGGCGGCCACCGCCATGAAGCCGTTGCCGCCCTTGGCGGCGACGTGGCGCTGGCGGGCGCTGGTCAGCGGGTCGTCGGGGCGGGGGAACGGCACCCGGTCGATGATGACGAGCCGCAGCGACGGCCCGGGGACGTCGACGCCCTGCCACAGCGACAGCGTGCCGAACAGGCAGGTCGGCTCGTCCTCGGCGAACTGCTTGACGAGCAGCATCGTGGAGTCGTCGCCCTGGCACAGCAGGGGCACGTCGAGCCGGTCGCGCAGCGCCTCGGTGGCGGCCTTGGCGGCGCGCATCGACGAGAACAGGCCGAGGGTGCGCCCGCCGGCCGCCTCGATGAGCTCGGCGATCTCGTCGAGGTACTGCTGCGGCAGGCCGTCGCGGCCGGGCTGGGGGAGGTGCTTGGCGACGTACAGGATGCCGGACCTCGGGTGGTCGAACGGGGAGCCGACGTCGATGCCCTGCCAGCCCTTGCCGCCCTCGCCGAGGCCCCACTGCCGGGCCAGCCCGTCGAAGGTGCCGCCGAGGGCGAGCGTGGCGGAGGTGAGGACGACGGTGCGCTCGCCGAAGAGCTTGTCGCGCAGCATGCCGCTGACGCTGAGCGGCGCGACCCGCAGGGCGGGCGGCCGGCGGTCGGTGCCGGCGTCGAGCCACACGACCTCGGCCCGGTCGGCCTCGCCGGCGTGCCCGTACGCCTCCAGCATGCGCACGGCGGTGTCGTGGACGTCGTCGAGGGCGGTGAAGGCGGCCTTGCGCTGGCCGGCCTTGTCGGGGTCGTCCTTGTCGGCGCCGCGCGGGCCGAGGGCGGTGAGGCAGCGGGCCGCGCTGTCGCGTACGAGCGCCAGGGTGAGCCCGAGCACCTCGGGCAGGTCGTCGATGCGGCCGGGCGGGGCGGCGGCGAGCAGCGCCTTGAGGTCCTCGCCCGCCTCCATGAGCTGGTCGGCGACGGGCTGCTCGATGAGCCTGCCGACGCGCCGCACGGCCAGGGACACCGACGACTCGGACAGCTCGCCGGTGACGACGGAGGTGACGCGGTCGACGAGCTCGTGCGCCTCGTCCACGATGACGACGTCGTGCTCGGGCAGCACGGGCAGCTCGCCCATGGCGTCGATGGCGAGCAGCGCGTGGTTGGTCACGACGACGTCGGCCTCGCCGGCCTTGGCCTTGGCCAGCTCGGCGAAGCACTCGGCTCCGCTGGGGCAGCGCGAGGCGCCCAGGCACTCCTGGGCGCTGACGGAGAACTGCCGCCACGCCTGCTCGCTGACGCCGGGCACCAGCTCGTCGCGGTCGCCGGTCTCGGTCTCCTCGGCCCACTCCTGGATGCGCTGGACCATGCGGCCGGTGGCGCTGACGTCGCGGGGGTCGAAGAGCTGGTCCTGCTCGTCCTCCTCGGGCCAGCCCGCCGTCGCCTTGTAGCGGCACAGGTAGTTGCGCCGGCCCTTGAGGATGGCGAACGTCGGCTCGTGCGGCAGCTCCTTGCCCAGGGCCTCGGCGAGCCTCGGCAGGTCGCGGTCGACGAGCTGGCGCTGGAGCGCGATCGTGGCGGTGGAGACCACCACGGGGGTCTCGCTGTCCATGGCGTGGCGTACCGAGGGCACCAGGTAGGCGAGCGACTTGCCGGTGCCGGTGCCGGCCTGCACGGCCAGGTGCTCGCCGGTCTCGACGGCCCGGTGCACGGCGCGCACCATGGTGAGCTGGCCCTGCCGCTCGCTCCCTCCGAGAGCGCTGACCACGATGCTGAGCAGTTCGTCGACTGACGGGAGATGGGAGTCCGGCACGGCAGTCAACGGTACCCGCATTCCCGGGCCGCCGCGCCGGACGATGCGTGTTCGCCCGGACGCATCCCGGCGTTCCCCGAGTCAGGGCGCGGCGTGCGTGGCACACTGGCCCCCTGGAGTCCGGCGGGTCAAGGAAGATCTTCCTTCCAGCGTGGCCGCCGCGTCTCGGGGTGGTGAAGGGAAGGCCGGTTCTGCAGGGTTTTCCGGGGTTGAGTGGACGAATAAAGGCTGGTTAGACGAGTATGTCCTCCATGTCGGAAGTTGTCCCGTTGCCGTCGTTCGGCGAAGTCTTCTTCGATGCACGAGGTCAGGAACGGTGCCTCCGGGTCACGTGGCACGAGGGAACCCTCGTCCTGAGCCTGTGGCGCGGAGAGATGTGCACAGCGAGCTTCCGCATGCCGATGGAGGACGTCGGCAGGCTGCTCGACACGCTCGACGACGGGTACGCCGAGGCCACCGGTGAGCAGCCCGCCGTCCAGGCGGCCGATCCGGGCACCGAGGTCATCCCGGGCACCGGCACCTACCACCGGCCCGCCCAGCCGCCCCTCCCGTCGCCCCCGCAGCCGCCGCAGCCGCCGCAGGACGAGCGCCCCACCGCCGCGCTGTCCCCCAACGACGTCCTCGTCGCCCGGGGGCCCGCGCCCCAGGACAAGCTGGTCGCGTCCTCCTCCGAGACCACCGGCCCGCGCGAGACCCCCTCGTACGGCGACAGGTCGCCGTTCACCGGCCCCCAGTACGCCGACCCCGCCCCCGCCTACGGCGGCGACCCCTACAGCGGCCCCCACTACACCGGCGACCCGTTCAGCGGCCCCCAGTACACCGCGGCCCCGGCGGCCGACCCGTTCACCGGCCCGCAGTACAGCGACAACGAGCCCGTCTACCAGCTTCCCGGCGACCGGCGCAGGTCGGCCCCGCTCAGCACCGACCCGCTGGGCTTCCCCTCGCAGGCGTCCGACCCGTTCCCGGCCTCCCCCGGCGCGCAGCCCGTCGACCCGTTCGCGGCCTCCCACGGCTCCCAGTCCGACCGGTACGGCCGGCGCTCCGAGTACCGCGGCCCCGACTCCTTCGGCGGCGCCGACTCCTACGCCGCCCCTGACTCGTACGCCGCCCCCGACTCCTACGGCGGCGCAGATTCCTACAGCGGCGCAGATTCCTACGGCGGCGCGGACTCCTACGGCCAGGCCGCGCAGGGCGCCGCCGGGCTGGGCACCCCCATGCACGGCATCCCGGGCGCCGGTCGCCGCAGGTCCGCGCCCGACCCGCTCACCGGCCCCCTGACCAGCCCCGACGCCTACCGCGAGAGCCCGCAGCAGGCCGCGCCCAACCCGGTCGACCCGCTGCTCGCCCTGGGCCGCCAGACGTCGTACCAGCCGCAGCAGCCCGACCCGCACGCCGCACGCCCGTACGGCGCCGACCCCCTGTTCTCCACCGGCGAGCGGCTGCGTCCCGAGCAGGACTACCAGGACCGCGGCGAACGCCGGGAATGGTGACCCACGGCAACGGCGACGCCCAGCGAGCGGTGACGGCCGACGAACGGTGACGCCCAGCGAAAGGACGACGCTGAGCGAACGGCACCTCCCCCAAGCGAACGGCGCCCCCCCAAGCAAACGGCGCCCCCAAGCAAGCAGTGACGCCCAGCAAGCAGTGGCGCCCAGCAAGCGGTGACACCCAGCAAGCGGTGACGCCCAGCGAAGGGTGGCGGCGAGCGAGCGGTGACGGCCAGGGGGTGGCGGCCCGGCGGGAATGGTGACGCGCCGGTGCCGGTTTCCGCTTCAGGCGAATCCCTGACCGCCGACCCGGCCCCGGCCGGACGCGGTCCAGCAGGATTGCCGTGAGGGCGGCCCGATCACGCCGGGCCGCGCCCGCCGAGGTGGAGGAGCACCGGTGAACCCGACGTCAGGCCTGCAACTGCTGCTGGTGGCCGGCGGCGCGATCGCGGTCGCCGCGGTCGCGCGGCGCAAGGGCTGGCCCGCGCCGCTGCTGCTCGTGGCGGCCGGGCTGCTGGTGTCGCCGCTGGTGCCCGCCGTGCCGCTGCAGCCCGACCTCGTGCTGTTCGTGTTCCTGCCGCCGCTGCTCTACTCGGCCGCGCTCGACAGCTCCTACCTGCGCCTGCGTGACGCGAGCCGCGCGGTGGCGCTGCTGTCGGTGGGCCTGGTGCTGTTCACGACGGCCGTGGTGGGGTTCGTCGTCCACCTGCTGCTGCCGGGCCTGCCGCTGGCGCTCGCGTTCGCGCTGGGCGCCATCATCGCGCCGCCCGACGCCGTGGCCGCCGTCGCGGTCGGCCGCCGGCTCGGGCTGCCGCGCCGCACCCTGACCGTCCTCATCGGCGAGAGCCTGTTCAACGACGCCACGGCGCTCACGGCGTACCGGGTGGCGATCGGCGCGGCGGTCGGCGGCACGGTGGACCTCCTGCACACCTTCGGCCAGTTCCTGTACGCCGCCCTGGTCGGCGTGGCGATCGGGCTGGCGCTCGCGTTCGCGTTCGCCTGGCTGTTCGCGCGCACCCGCGACTCGCTGGTCGAGAACACCCTCATGCTGCTCATCCCGTTCGCCGCGTACCTGGCGGCCGAGTCGGTGCACGCCTCCGGCGTGATCGCGGTGGTGATCGTCGGCCTGTACCTCGGCAACCGGATGCACCTGCAGGGGTTCGGCACGCGGCTGGTGTCCGACGCGGTGTGGAAGGTCACGGACTTCTTCCTGGAGACCATCGTCTTCGCGCTCATCGGCCTCCAGCTCGTCACCGTCGTCAGGGGCATCTCCGGGTACGCCGCGTGGCAGGTGGCGGCGTACGCGGTGGTGGTGCTGCTGGTGACGATCGCGAGCAGGTTCGCCTGGGTGTTCGCGGTGACGTCGGTGACGCGGCTGGCGGCGAGGGGCGGCGGGAGGCCGGGGCCGCAGCAGAACGTGATCGTCAGCTGGGCGGGCATGCGCGGCGTGGTGTCGCTGGCGGCGGCGTTCGCGCTGCCGCCCGAGATCCCGGAGCGGGACCGGGCGATGCTGCTGTTCCTCACGTTCACCACGGTGATCGGCACGCTGCTGGTGCAGGGCACCACGTTCCCGGCGCTCATCCGGCGCCTGCGGGTGTCGAGCGAGCAGGAGCAGTACGAGGACCGCCTGGCGGAGGCCGCCGCGCAGCAGGCGGCGCTGGAGGCGGGGCTGGCGGAGCTCGACCGCCTGGTGCGGGAGGAGGGCGAGCCCGACGAGATCCGCAAGCAGGTCATCGACCAGCTCAGGGAGAAGTCGTGGCGCAGGTCGCTGACGGCGTGGGAGCGCCTGGGCGGCGGCACCGGCCAGGGCGGCGCGGAGACGCCCAGCACGCTGTACCGGAGGCTGCGCCGCGACATGCTGAGGGCCGAGCGGGAGGTGTTCGTGCGGCTGCGTGACGAGCGCCGCCTCGACGACGAGGTGCTGCGCGAGGTGATGGCGCAGCTCGACTTCGAGGAGGCGATCCTGGAGCGCTAGCGGTGCCGGGTCAGCCCATCGTGCTGTCGACGTAGCACCAGCGCCAGCTCTCGCCCGGCTCGAACGACTGGATGACCGGGTGGCCGGTGGCGTGGTGGTGCTTGGTGGCGTGCTTGTTGGGCGAGGAGTCGCAGCAGCCGATGTGCCCGCACTCGAGGCAGCGGCGCAGGTGCACCCACGGGCTGCCGGTGGAGAGGCACTCCTCGCAGCCGTCGGGCGTGTTGGCCGGCGGGTCGCCGGTCTGGGAAAGATGCTCGCACAGTGCCATGAATCTCATCCTAGGACCCTCTTCGGCGCCGCCTCCGGCCGCACTCGGTCAACCCATATTGACGATCTGCCGGGTAGGGTCCAAGGCATGCGACTCCTCAAGAGCCGGTATCTCCCCCTGGTGGCGTTCGTCACCTGTGTGTTCGCCGCCGGGTGCGGCGAGGTCAACAGCACGATCGACAAGGCGCAGGCGTGCCTGGAGGCTCCGAAGATCGTCGCCGATCTCGGCGCCCGGATCTCCAAGCTGACCGACGACCCCCAGGCGATGGACAAGGCGCTCGACGACGCGTCCGCCAAGCTCAACGACTTCGCCGACAAGGCCGCCAACACGACGCTGAAGGAGGCCTCCGACGACCTGGCCAAGACGCTGGGCGGCATCGACGTCAAGAACGTCAACGACGCGGTCGACGCGGTGCAGAAGGTCGGCACGGACACGGCGGCGTACCTGGAGAAGATCGCCAAGGCGTGCAGCTGATCGTCCGGTTCCTCCTGGGCGCCACGCGATCCCCGGGTTCTCTAGGGGGAATGTGCACGAAATAGCGTGTTTTCCATGGACCCCGATCCTCGATTCACCCTCGCCAACGAACGCACGTTCCTCACCTGGCTGAGCACCGCCCTCGCGCTGAGCGCCGGTGGCGTGGCGATGGCCGCGGTGCCCGCGGAGGTGTTCGTCCCGTGGCTCCGCACCACGCTGGCCGTCGTGCTGGTCACGCTCTCCGCGCTGGCGGCGGGCATGGCCTACCCTCGCTGGCGGCACATCCAGCGGGCGCTGCGCGACCAGGCGCCCCTGCCTCCGCCCGCGCTCGCGCCCGTCTTCGGGTACGGCGTCGCGGCCGTGGCCGTCCTCGCGCTGGTGCTGATCATCCTGGCGGCGTGAGGGCGGCATGTCCGAGGAGATCTGGGACCAGGGCCTGCAGAGCGAGCGCACCAGGCTCGCCTGGGTGCGCACCGCGGTCGCGCTGTCCACCGCCGGTCTCGGCGCGGCCGGCCTGGCGCTGCGGGCAGGGCTGCCGCCCGTCGCCGTCGTCGGGTTCGCGCTGGGCGCGCTGTGCGGGGGCGTCCTGCTCGTCAGGACGGGCACGCGGTTCCGCCGGGTGCAGGAGGCGCTGCACGGCGGCCGGCCGCTCGACCACGGGCTGGACGCGGTGTTCGCCTGGTTCGGCACGCTGAGCCTGGTGGCGGGGGCCTGCACGTTCGTGCTCACCGTACGGTGACCCGGTTTGCGCTGCCAGGAAGCCGGGGCGGACACTGAAGGCAAGGGGGTGACCTCAGTGGACGAAGAACGCAGGACGCTGCCGTACGAGTGCCGGCGCTGCTGGCACGTCTGGCAGGAGGACTACGTGGTCAGGCACTTCGCCGACGCCCACGGCAACGAGGTGGACATCTGGCTGCGCGGCGGCGTGCAGGTGCCGCCGCCCGCGTCGGGCGTGATGATCTGCCCGAAGTGCGGCTGCCAGCAGGCCACCACGTTCCCCGACGGCTACCTGGCCCGCCACCCGGAGCTGATCCCGCCGCCGCGGCCGGCGGAGCCCGACGCGACGCCGCTGCTCAGTCCCGTGCGGAAGCGGATGTACAAGGGCTAGCTTGACGCTAGGTGAGCATTTCCTCACCTTGGGTGTCATAACTGGCATCTTGCCGAGGTAGGGGGCACGGCGGACACTCAGGTCGGATGCAAGGTCACCGACCTCGGGGGGTGGTCCTCGTGCGTGACGGTTACGAGACCCGTGAATTCTGGCCATTCGAGTGCCTGCGCTGCCTCCACGTGTGGGAGGAGATGTACGTCGTCAGGCGGCTCGCCGACGACCACGGCAACGAGGTGGAGGTCTGGCTCAGCTCCGGCGTGCCGGTGCAGCCGCCCTGGGTGGGGGCCTCCTGCCCGGGCTGCGGCGACTACCGGGTCACCTCGTTCCCGACGGGCTACCTCGCCCGGCACCCCGAGCTGATGGCGGCCCCCGAGCCCGAGCCCCTGGCCGCGGCGGCGGCCCCGGCCGCCCGGCCGGTCAGGGCGCCCGTGGTGACGCGGACGCCCCTGCCCGGCCGGCTGCTGGTCGCGGTGGGCGCGCCGGTGGCGTTGTTCGTCGGCTACGAGCTGTACCGCAACCTCGTCGTCGCCGCGCCCATGCACCACTAGCTCAGGCTCTCCAGCCAGGCGCGGTGCAGGCCCGCGAACCGTCCGGAGGCGGCGATGAGCCGGTCGGGCGGGCCGTCCTCGACGATCTCGCCGCGCTCCATCACCAGCACCCGGTCCGCGATCTCCACGGTCGAGAGCCGGTGCGCGATGATGAGCGCGGTGCGGTCGGCGAGGATCGTCCGCAGCGCCCGCTGCACCAGGCGCTCGCTGGGCACGTCGAGGCTGGAGGTGGCCTCGTCGAGGATGAGCACGGCGGGGTCGGCGAGGAAGGCCCTGGCGAACGCCACCAGCTGGCGCTGCCCCGCAGACATGCGCCCGCCGCGCTTGCCCACCTCGGTGTCGTAGCCGTCGGGCAGCGCCGTGACGAAGTCGTGCGCGCCGATCGCCTGGGCGGCCTCGCGCACCTCGCGGTCGGAGGCGTCGGGCCTGCCGAACCTGATGTTGTCGGCGACGGTGCCGCTGAACAGGAAGTTCTCCTGCGTCACCATGACCACGGCGCGGCGCAGCGTGCTCTCGTCGAGGTCGCGCAGGTCCACGCCGTCGAGCAGCACCCGGCCCGCCGTCGGGTCGTAGAAGCGGGCGATCAGCTTGGCCAGCGTCGTCTTGCCCGCGCCCGTCGCGCCGACGAGCGCCACGCTCTGCCCCGCCGGGATGGTCAGGTCGAGCCCCGGCAGGATCGGCATCTCCTCGACGTACGCGAACCGCACGCCCTCGAACACGACCCGGCCCTGCGGCTCGGGCAGCGGCCGCGGCTCGCGCGGCTCGGGCACCGAGGGCTCCTCCTCCAGCACCCCCGACAGCTTCTCCAGCGCCGCGCCCGCCGACTGCAGCGTGTTGTAGAACTGCGAGATCTCCTGCATGGGCTCGTAGAACTGCCGCAGGTACAGCAGGAACGCGGCGAGCACGCCGACCGTGACCTCGCCGTGCAGCGCCAGCCAGCCGCCGTACAGCAGCACGCCGCCCACCGTGATGTTGCCGATCAGCTTGATGCCGGGCATGAAGACGGCGATGAGCCGCATGCCGGAGGCGTTGGCCTCGCGGTAGTCCTGGTTGAGCCCGCGGAAGATCTCCTGGTTGCGCGGCTCCCTGCGGAACGCCTGCACCGCCCTGACGCCGGTCATCGACTCGACGAAGTGGACGATGACCAGCGCCACCGTCTCCCTGGTGCGCCGGTAGACGATCGCCGACCGGCGGCGGAACCAGCCGGTGAACAGCAGCAGCAGCGGCAGCGGCACGAGCGCCACCAGCCCCAGGTGGACGTCGAGGACGAGCAGCAGCGCGGCCGTGCCGAACATCGTCAGCACCGCCGTGACCAGCCCGTCGAAGCCCGACTGCAACAACTCGGCGATCGCCTCGATGTCGGACGTGAGCCGCGAGATGACCCGCCCCGACGTGTACTTCTCGTGGAAGCTCAGCGACAGCCGCTGGAAGTGGTCGAACACCCGCCTGCGCAGCTCCAGCAGCATGCTCTGCCCGATGCGGCCGGACAGCCGCAGGAACGCCTGCCTGGTGAGCGCCTGCGTGAGCGCCGCCGCGAGGATGACGCCGACGACCGTGACCAGCGTGCCGGAGCCGCCGCCCCGCAGCATCGGCGGGATGCCCGCGTCGATGCCCACCTTCACGAGGTAGGGGATGGCGAGCCCGGCGGCGTTGGAGACGACGATCACGCCGGTGAGCAGCGCGATCGCCCGGCGGTACGGCCTGAGCAGGTCGCCGAGCAGCCGCCGGGAGCGTTCCCGCAGCAGCATCGACACCTTCTCCGTGAGGTCGTCGCGCTCCTCGGAGGCGACGCCGCGCCAGTCGGCGGCGGGCTTGTCCGGGGTCTGGGTGCCCGGCGCGGCGGCGGTCATCGCAGCGCTCCTTCCGACGGGTCGAGGTCGGCGTCCTGGGCCAGCAGCTCGCGGTACTCGGGCACCCGGGCGAGCAGCTCGTGGTGGCGGCCGACGTGGGTGATGGTGCCGTCGCGCAGCAGCGCGACCCGGTCGGCGAGCAGCACGGTGGAGGCGCGGTGGGCCACGACGATGCCGGTGGCGTCGCGCAGCACCTGCCGCAGCGCCTCCTCGACGAGCGCCTCGGTCTCGACGTCGAGGGCCGAGAGCGTGTCGTCGAGCACGAGGACGCGCGGCCTGGTCAGCACGGCGCGGGCGAGGGCGAGGCGCTGCCGCTGCCCGCCGGACAGCGACAGGCCCTGCTCGCCGATGCGGGTGTCGAGGCCCCAGGGCAGGTCGTGGACGAACATGGCCTGCGCGGTGCGGATGGCGGCCTCGACCTCCTCGTCGGTGGCGTCGGGCCGGCCGAGCGTGAGGTTCTCCCGCACGCTCATGGAGAACAGGGTGGGCTCCTCGAACGCGGTGGCGACGACCGAGCGCAGGCAGGGGAGCGTCAGGTCGCGCACGTCGTGGCCGTCGATGGTGACCCGGCCCGCCGTGGGGTCGAGCAGGCGCGGCACCAGGGCGGTGAGCGTGGTCTTGCCGGAGCCGGTGGCGCCGACGACGGCGACGGTCTCGCCGGGCCTGACCTCCAGCCACACGTCGCGCAGCACCGGCCGGTCGGCGCCTGGGAAGCGGAACTCGACGCCCTCGAAGCGCAGGTGGCCGCGCGGCTCGCTGAGGACGGTGGTGCCGCCGCTGATCGCGGGGACGGTGTCCATGACCTCCATGACGCGGTCGGCGGAGGTGCCGGCCTCCTGGGCCATGGCGAGGATCCAGCCGAGGCTGGCGATCGGCCAGACGAGCTGCAGCATGAGCGTGGTGAAGGCGACCAGCGTGCCGAGCGTCAGCGACCCCGCGCCGACGGCGAGCGCGCCGAGCAGCAGCACCAGCGCCAGGGTGGCGTTGGGGATCACCTCCAGGAAGGCGAAGAACCTCGCGGACAGGCGCACCTTGTCCATCGAGCTGGAGTAGACGGTGAGCGCGGCGTCGTCGTAGCGGTCGTAGACGTGGTGGCGGCGGCCGAACGCCTTGACGGTGCGGACGCCGATGGCCGACTCCTCCACGAACGTGGCGAGGTCGCCCTGCTCGTCCTGCACCTTGCGGGAGATCCTCATGTAGCGCTTCTCGAAGCGCAGGGAGATCAGGGCGATCGGCACGGCGGACGCGGCGACGAGCAGCCCGAGCGGCCAGTGCTTGTGCAGCAGCAGCGCGGTGACGGTCACGAGCTGGATGAGGTTCATGACCAGGAAGAGCATGCCGAAGCCGAGGAACCTGCGGATGGTCGACAGGTCGGTGGTGGCGCGGGAGAGCAGCTGGCCCGACTGCCACTCGCCGTGGAAGCCCATGGGCAGCCGCTGCAGGTGCTCGTACAGGTCGTCGCGGATGGCGGTCTCCAGGCCGAGCACGGGGCCCACCTGCGACCAGCGCCGCAGGAAGATCAGCAGCGCCTCCGCGGCGCCCACGCCGAGCGCGAGCAGCCCGAGGGGGAGGAGGGCGCCCTGCTCGTGGTGGAGCACCGGACCGTCGACGACCTGCTCGATGAGGAGGGGGAGCGCGATGCTGGCGGCGATGCCGGCCACGGCGGCCAGCCAGATGAGCACGAGCCTGGGGACGTAGGGGCGGAGGTAGGAGCGCATCCGCCACAGGGAGTTGGAGGACAGGGGACGGCTGGGGGATGGTTTATCGGGAGGCATCACCTCCAGGTTAACCCTGGGGCTCAACCGATTTTTGACCCGCCTGAAACCTCCCTTTTACCCATATGACGTGCGGAAACATGTGTTTAGGATGGTCTGTGATGATCGACGAAACCGACCTCGCCCACCTGCGCCGCTGCGTCGAGCTGGCCGAGCAGGCGCTGGCCTTCGGCGACGAGCCGTTCGGCTCGCTGCTGGTCTCCGGCGACGGCGCCGTCCTGTTCGAGGACCACAACCACGTCGCGGGCGGCGACCGCACGCAGCACCCCGAGCTCGCCATCGCCCGCTGGTCGGCGGCCCACCTCACCCCTGAACAGCGGGCCGCCGCCACCGTGTACACCTCCGGGGAGCACTGCCCGATGTGCGCCGCCGCCCACGCCTGGGCCGGTCTCGGCCGCATCGTGTACGCCGCGTCCTCCGAGCAGCTCGCCTCGTGGCTCGGCGAGCTGGGCGTCGCGCCGCCTCCCGTGCGGACCCTGCCCATCCGCGAGGTCGCCCCCGGCGTGCCGGTGGACGGCCCCGTGCCCGAGCTCGCCGGCCGCGTCCGCGACCTGCACCGCCGCTCCCACGGGGCGCCGCCCGCGGGCTGAGCCGCCGCGGCGGGCGGCCGTCAGGACGACCCGCCGAGCGCGATCGTCTCCGCCACCTCGGCGGCGCGCTCGGCCTCCTCCTCCGCGAAGCGGGCCGCGTCGATCCTGTCGGCGATCTCCTCGTCCTGCTTCATCAGCGCCTCCAGCGACTGGCCCGCCATCTCCAGCACACCCATCTCCGCGTACGCCTCCTGCAGCCGCGGGCTCCACAGGCCGATGTCCTTGACGCACGGGACGATCCTGCTGAACAGCAGCGAACGGAACAGCCGCAGGTACTCCGACCGGTCGGTGGCCTCCATGGCCTCGTCCACCTCGGCCCTCGACAGGCCCAGGTTCTCCCACGTCTCCCTGCCGCGCAGCCGGTCGCGCATGAGGTAGCAGCCCTCGATGACGAAGTCCTCGCGCTCGCGCCGCTCCGCCTCCGACAGGTTCGCGTAGTAGTCGCGCAGCGCCATCCGGCCGAAGGCGACGTGCCTGGCCTCGTCCTGCATGACGTAGGCGAGGATCTGCTTGGGCAGCGGCTTGGTGGTGATGTCGCGCATCACGCCGAACGCGGCGAGCGCGAGCCCCTCGATGAGCACCTGCATGCCGAGGTAGGGCATGTCCCAGCGCGAGTCGCTCAGCGTGCTCTCCAGCAGCGCCTTGAGATGCTCGTTGATCGGGTACGCCAGGCCCACCTTCTCCTGCAGGAAGCGGGCGTAGGTCTCGGCGTGGCGGGCCTCGTCCATGGTCTGGGTGGCGGCGTAGAACTTCGAGTCGAGGTCGGGCACCGACTCCACGATCCTGGCCGAGCAGATCATGGCGCCCTGCTCGCCGTGGAGGAACTGGGAGAACTGCCACGCCGCGCCATGCCTGCGCACCTCCTTACGGGTCTGCTCGTCCATGCGGTGCCACAGCGGCGTGTCGTAGATCGCGATGGTGGTGTCAGGGACGCCGAGCACGTCGTACGGGTCCACGTCGAGGTCCCAGTCGATGCGCTTGGTGGAGTCCCACTGCTTGTCCTTGCCCTTCTGGTACAGGGCCAGCATGCGATCTCTGCCGTCGTCGTACTCCCAGGTGAACCGGCTGGCTCCGGCCATCTCGACGTTCCACGTCGAGAGCTCTGCGGGGATGGTGTAGAGATCGTGAGTCGACATCGGACCTCCGCGGGGGGGATTACGTACACCGTACGTCCACTGTCGAGGCTTGCACGTACGGTGTACGTGCGTCAATACAATGAGCCATGCCCACCGAGCTGCCCACCGAGCCCCCCACGGGGCGGCTGTCCCGCGCCCGCATCCTCGCGGCGGCCATCGACCTCGTCGAACGCGAGGGCGCCGACGCCGTGTCCATGCGGCGCATCGCCTCCGAGCTCGGCGTGGGCGTCATGTCGCTCTACAACCACGTCCCGAACAAGGACGCCCTGCTCGACGGCGTCGCCGAGACGGTGCTGAGCGGCGTCGAGTTCACCGACGACCCCGGCGCGCACTGGACCGACCGGGTGCGCATGCAGGCCCGCGCCTTCCGCCAGATCGCGCACCACTACCCGCGCTGCACCATGCTCGTCGTCAGCCGCCAGCTCCACTCGCACGCGGGCCTGCTGCCGGTCGAGCGGGCGCTCGCCACGCTGCGCGGCGCCGGGTTCGGCGGTGAGGACGCCGTCAGGGCGCTGCGCATGTTCATCGCGTTCATCGTCGGCTCGCTCCTGCGCGAGGTCGGCGTGACCCCCACGTTCGCGCCCGTCCACGCCGGGACGCTCAAGGCCGAGGAGGTCGATCCCGCGCTGTTCCCCGAGGTGAGCGCGCTGGCCCCGCTGCTCGACAGCTGCGACCACGAGGCCGAGTTCGAGTTCGGGCTCGAACTGCTCATCCAGGCGATCGGCGTGCACGCGGGCCGCGGCGAGGGCGCCCGTTGAGCGCACCCTGCCGGTCCGTGGGGTCGGGGCGCGGCGGGGGGCGCCCAGGTGAGCGCCCCCGCGGGCGCTCTCAGTACCAGTTGTGGGCCTGCCAGTGGCCCCAGGCCCCGCACGGCTTGCCGTACCTGCCCTTGATGTAGGCCAGACCCCACCGGATCTGCGTCGCCGGGTTCGACTTCCAGTCCTTGCCCGCACCGCGCATCTTGCCCGCGGGCAGCGCCTGCGGGATGCCGTACGCGCCGGACGAGCTGTTCAGCGCGTGGTGGTTCCAGCCGCTCTCGCGGGTCCACAGGTTGTCCAGGCAGCGGAACTCGCGGTAGTTCCACGCGCGCTGGACGACCTGGTTCAGCGCGATCTTCTTGTTCCTGCTGGTCGGCCGCGCGGCGGTGACGCGGGGCTGCGCCGACGTCGTCCAGGTGCGGATCTTGACGGGCGCCGCGGCCGCGTGGGCGGTGGGCGCTCCGAGGGCGGCGGGTGCCGCGATCATGACGGTGACGGTGACGAGAGTGCCGCTGAGGGCGCGTTTGCTGTCCAAGGCGATCCTTGCTGTCGGGTCGCGTGCGGACGGGCGCCGTTCCGGCGCCCTGCCTTCCTCGCCCGCGGCTCGGACGAGGAGGGTCCGCGCGGCCCTCCGGGATCCTGTGCTGCCGCCCCCTCGTGCCGGGCGGCCCGGATGGGCCCGCGACGTTTCCTCTGCGCTTTCCTATTACGGAGTGTCACCAGTCGTCACAGAGAGTGACACGCCGCGGACAGGAGTTTGCGTGATCGTTGTGGACAAAGTGCTCTCTCGCTGGGACCGGTTTGCCCGGCCCGCCGCGCTCATGGTGAGGGCTTGCCCTTGATCGTGGGCGAGCCTGACCCTCGGCTCAGTACCAGTGGCGCGACAGGAAGTGGCCCCATGCCCGGCACGGCGAGCCGTAGCGCTGCTTGATGTAGCCGAGACCCCAGGCGATCTGGGTGCGGGGATTGGTCCGCCAGTCGCGGCCCGACACGGCCATCTTGTGTCCGGGGAGCGCCTGGGGGATGCCGTAGGCGCCCGAGCGGTTGCCGGCCCGGTGGTTCCAGCCGCTCTCCCTGGCCCAGAGCCGTTCCAGGCAGCGGAACTGCGCGCCGCTCCAGCCGCGCCCGGCCGCCATGGGCCTGGCGATCGCCTTGTTCCTGCTGCTCGACTGGGACGTCTGCGCCTGTGCGGCCGTCGCGCCGCCCGCCACCGTGACGACGGCGGCCAGCCCGATCCGGCCGGCGATGGCGCTGGTACGGCGGAGCATGGGCATGCGGAGTTCCCTTTCGGACGGGGGTTGGGGACCGCGTCACCCTGCCTGACTTCCGCCCTTCTTCGCTAATTGACCATGAAAAATCAGATAACAAACCAAGATCACTATTTGTGTGTGTTCTGGCTATTTGTCGGAAAAATGAGGACTGCGTCACAGTTGGGGCTTGCGTGGGTTCTGTAGGGTCGGATCATGAGCCTTCGCGACATCCCGCTGCGCACCCTCGCGGACACGCCCACGACGCTCGCCGACCTCGCCGGCGACCGGGCCGTCCTGCTCGTCAACGTGGCCTCGCGCTGCGGCCTGACCCCGCAGTACGCGGGCCTGGTGAAGCTCCAGCAGGAGTACGGCCCGCGCGGCTTCACCGTGGTCGGCGTGCCGTGCAACCAGTTCATGGGCCAGGAGCCCGGCTCCCCCGAGGAGATCCAGGAGTTCTGCTCCGCCACGTACGGTGTGGACTTCCCCCTGCTGGAGAAGACCGACGTGAACGGCCCCGGCCGGCACCCGCTCTACGCCGAGCTGACCCGCGTCGCCGACGACGGCGGCGAGGCCGGCGACGTGCAGTGGAACTTCGAGAAGTTCCTCATCGACCGCTCGGGCGCGGTGGTGGCGCGCTTCCGCCCCCGCACCGCCCCCGAGGACCCCGCCGTCACCTCCGCCATCGAGAAGGTCCTGTAGCGGCGGGGTCAGGTGCGGCGGGGGCCGCAGCTGCCGCGCACGATGAGCTCCGTGGGCAGCGTGACCGAGCGCGCGCGCCTCGGCCCGCCGCGCAGCACGAGCTCCGCCGCGCGGTAGCCCATGTCGCGTCCGGGCTGCGCGATCACCGTGAGCGGCGGGGAGCACAGCTCGGCCCACGGCACGTCGTCGTACATGACGAGGGACACGTCGCGGGGCACGCGCAGGTCGAGCTCCCTGGCGGCCAGCACGGCGGCCTCCCCGAGGACGTTCCCCCCGGCGACCACGGCCGTCAGGTCGGGACGGCTCTGGAACAGCCCGGAGGCGGCGGCGTAGGCCGAGTCGCGGCTGCCGGTGGCGAAGACGACCAGTTCTTCGTCCACGGGCGCGCCGACGGCCTCCCGGAAGGCGCCGGCGCGGCGCTCGTGGCCGGGCCCGCCGAGGAAGGCGATGCGCCGGTGGCCGAGGCCCCGCAGGTAGCGCACCGCCGTGCGCACACCCGCCCGGTCGTCGGCGAGCACCGCCGGCGCGTCCAGGGGGCGGGGGGCGGGCGGCGGGGCGGCCAGGCCGTCGAGCAGCAGGAGGTCGGTGAAGGCGTCGGGCTCGTCGGGGGCGGCCTCGGCGGGCAGCCGGTCGGCGAAGACCACGGTCATGCCGGCCTTCAGCGCGGGCGCCCAGGTGTCGGCGCCGCCGGTCGGCACGGCGATCAGGCGATCGACGCTCTGCTCCAGCAGCATGCCCACGAGCTCGGCCTCCTGCTCGGGGTCGCCGCCCGTGGAGCCGACCACGACGGGCTCGCCCGCCGCGCGGGCGCAGGCGAGCACGCCCTCCGAGAGCTGCGCGTAGAAGGTGTCGGTCAGGTCGGGGACGAGCAGGCCGATGCCGCCGGTGCGGCGCTGGCGCAGGTTGCGTCCCAGGGCGCTCGGCCGGTAGTCGAGCTGCGCGGCGACGGCAAGGACGCGCTCGCGCGTGCTCGGGCTGGCCGAGCCTCCTGACAGCACCCTCGACACCGTGGCGACGCCCACCCCGGCGGCCTCGGCCACGTCCTTGATCGTCGCCCGCTTCTCCATGGAAACGATTCCATCATGCTTTCCGCGCGACGGGAAGCCCGCTGTCACCGCAAAGGCTGGTGGGACTCGGACCCTTGACAGCGATGTCCGTTTCGGGTGAGATGCTTGAAAACGTATCCACGTTCAGTGGATTTCCCCCGCACCAACGTCCGGGCCCCCCGCCCTGGAGCGCGAAGGAATGTCATGGCATCCATCGTTCTGACGAACGTCGACAAGATCTACGCCGGTGGCGTGAAGGCCGTGGACGGGCTCAACCTTGAGATCAAGGACGGCGAGTTCATGGTGCTGGTCGGACCCTCCGGTTGCGGCAAGTCGACCGCGCTCCGGATGATCGCCGGCCTGGAGGACATCAGCGGCGGCGAGATCGCGATCGGCGACAAGGTGGTCAACCACCTCCCGCCGAAGGACCGCGACATCGCGATGGTCTTCCAGAACTACGCGCTCTACCCGCACATGACGGTCGAGGAGAACCTCGCCTTCGGCCTCAAGCTCCGCAAGATGCCCAAGCCGGAGATCCAGAAGCGCGTGAACGAGGCCGCGAAGATGCTCGGCCTCGAGACCTACCTCAAGCGCAAGCCGGCCGCCCTGTCCGGTGGTCAGCGCCAGCGAGTCGCGATGGGCCGCGCCATCGTCCGCGAGCCGCAGGCCTTCCTCATGGACGAGCCGCTGTCGAACCTCGACGCCAAGCTCCGCGTCTCGATGCGCGCCTCGCTCAACCAGATGCACGAGCGCCTCGGCGTCACCACCGTGTACGTCACGCACGACCAGGTCGAGGCCATGACCCTCGGCGACAGGGTCTGCGTGCTGCGCGACGGCATCCTCCAGCAGGTGGACACCCCGCAGAACCTGTTCGACAAGCCCGTCAACCTGTTCGTCGCCGGCTTCATGGGCTCGCCCGCCATGAACTTCGTCACCGCCGAGCTGGTGCGCGACGACGGCGCCGCCGTGGTCTTCGCCGGCATCCGCCTGCCGATCCCCGACTCGACGTTCACCGACAAGCCGGGCCTCGACCAGTACATCGGCAAGAAGATCATCCTGGGTATCCGCCCGTCCGACTTCGAGGACGCCGGCTCGGCCGGCAGCCACGCCAACGGCTGGGCCACCCTCCCGGTCAAGGCGGAGGTCACCGAGGAGCTCGGCTCCGAGATCAACGTCCTGTTCCTCATCGACGCCCCGCCGGTGGAGCACAAGGACACCGTCGCCGCCGCCGACGCCGGCGAGGACGAGGAGGCGCTGCCGCTGACCGGCGACAAGTCGCTGTGGACGGCCCGCGTGAACGCGCGCAGCCACGTGCGTCCCGGCCAGCACATCGACCTGGTGGTCGACACCCACAACATGCACTTCTTCGACGTGACGTCCGGCCTGGCCATCGGCCACGAGGCCAACCGCTGACCCGCCTCGCGGACGACCGCCGATCCCACGCCGCCGACCACGGCCGCTGATTCCCGGCCGTGAGCCCCGCTCACGGCCGCCGGGCCCCCACCGCGACCCCCTCCCGCGTTGGGGGCCCACCCATGTCCGCCCGCCGGGCTCCCCGGGCCGTCAGCGGCCGATGCGGGCGGAGACGCGGGCCGCCAGGTTCTGCGGGATGAGCCTGCCGACGGCCACGATCGCCTTGTAGCGGAGGTCGGGCACCGACACGCGCTTGCCCAGCGCCAGGTCCCGCATGGCCTCCTTGACCACCTTGTCGGCGTCGAGCCAGAGGAAGCCGGGGATGCCTGAGGTGTCCATCTTGGCGCGGTCGTGGAACTCGGTGCGCACGAAGCCGGGGCACAGCGCCATGACCTTGATGCGCGGGTCGCCGACCTCGGCCGCCGCCGACTCGCTGAAGTTCACCACCCACGCCTTCGACGCGCTGTAGGTGCCGCGCGTGAAGAACGCCGCCACCGACGCCACGTTCACGACGGCGCCCGCGCCGCGACGCCGCATGCCGGGCAGCGCGGCGAGCGTCAGCCTGAGCACGGCCTCGCAGTGCACCTTGAGCATGCGCACCTCGTCCTCGACGGGCACCTCCAGGAAGGCGCCGGGGTGGCCGAAGCCCGCGTTGTTGACCAGCAGCTGCACGCCGTCGCGGAGCCTGGACTCCACGCCGGACAGGCCCTCCTCGGTCGACAGGTCGGCGGGCAGCACCTCGACGTCCACGCCGTACCTGAGCCTGAGCTGGGCGGCGTTCTGCTCCAGCCGGTGCTCGTCGCGCGCCACCAGGACGAGCGAGAACGACTCGGCGGCCAGGCGCCGGGCGAAGGCGGCGCCGATGCCGGAGGTCGCGCCGGTGATGAGTGCGGTAGGCAGTGCGGTAGGCATGGGAGAACCCTAACCTCCGCCCGGCCCGCCCCCGGTTCGGCCGGGGGACGAGCCGCCCGGCCGCGTCCGGCTCAGCCGGCGCCGGGGCCGGGGGACGGTTCGCGGGCGACCCGCTCGATCAGCTCCTCCACCTGAGTGTTGAGCTGGGCGCCTCGCGTCCAGCCCGCGTAGTGCGTGAGGAAGACGACGATCTCCCGCAGCTCGTCCTCGGCGAGCTCGCCCGAGCGCAGGGCGGCGTCGAGCTGGACGTCCACCATCTCGTGCAGCCCCTGCCCGACGAGCAGGCCGATGAGGAGCAGGCGCCGTTCCCTGTCCGGCAGGACCGTTCTCGACCAGAGGTCGGCGAACTGCCGCTCGGCGGTGATGCCGAACGAGTCGACCGTCTGCATGGCGGGTTCTCTCATTGCGCGCTCCGGGTGGTGGAGAGGGTTGCCTCATATCTTTCGCCACTTACCGGCATGAACCAATGGGGGTTGCCTGAACGTTGCGGCCGATCTTGGGGTGACAGGACGCCACCGAAACTCCGTTTCGGATCTGTAACAAGCAAAGCCAAGCTACGAGCAAGATTTGGTCAAGATTTCTCACCGTGCATCGGCCTCATTCCTTCTGAAAACGGGCACAACAACACCGTTGGTCCGTACAGCGGAGGTAAGCCCCGGTGAAAAAGACACGGGCTTGGATCGCGCGCCGCGCCGCGCCCATCATGGCGCCCATCATGGCGCCCGTCATCGTGTCCCTCGTCGCCGTTCTCACGCTGTCGGCGTGCGGGCAGCCCGACTTCACCTACGTACGGGACAGGGACGGCACCACCTACTTCAAGGTGCCCGCCTCGTTCACCCGGCTCAACGCCTCGCCCATCGAGCTGTTCCTGACCGGCGACCGGCCCGGCTCCCAGGCGGCGCTCACCCGCGCCCAGCGGGTCTGGTCGACGGCCTTCGACAGGTCGGCGCAGCCGGACGTCAGCCACCTGCTCGGCTCGCCGGACCCCTTCGTGTACGCCACCGTCCACAAGCTGACCGAGGAGCAGCGCGACGCGATCTCCCTCAACCGGCTGCGCGACTTCATCCTCCCCGTGACGGACCAGACGCGCGAGCTGTACGAGCAGCAGAACGCCCTCACCGGCCAGCGGCCGCTGTTCACCGGCTTCGAGCGCATCAGCGACGAGGTGCTCACCCTGGACGGCGGCGCCAAGGGCGTGCGCGTGCGCTTCAACTACCAGATCGGCGGCAAGGTCCAGACGTTCGACCACACCGCCATGGTCGACGAGGGCGGGAGCACCGTGTCCGTGCTGCTCATGGGCTGCCAGGCGACGTGCTACGCCCGGCGGGCCGCCGAGTTCGACACCATCGCGGGTTCTTTCAAACTGCTCCGGCTGCCTGGATGAGGGAGCGCCATTGACCACGACCACCCCCCACGAAGGGCTGCGTGCCCCCGGCAGCGGGCCCTCCGACCCCGAATCCGTGACCAGGAAGAAGATGCCCTTCTGGGATCGGAGCAAGTTCCTCATCGGCCTGGTCCTCGCCTTCTTCATCCTGACCTGGAAGGTGATGGCCGACTTCGAGGGCATCATGCCGTTCGCCGACGCCGTCAGGGCGATCGCGAACGAGTACCAATGGATCTTCTGGCTGCTCGGCGTCGAGGCGCTGCGGCAGCTCCACTTCCTCGTCAGCGAGCACTGGTCGGGCTACCACCGCTTCTGGAGCCACCGCGTGTTCGGCGGCTTCGAGCGCTGGACGCACCGGCGCTTCGACGACTGGACCAGGTACCGCGTCTCCCGCGCCGTCAAGATCGCGTTCTGGGTGGTGCTGACCGCGCTCGTCCTCGGGGCGGTGCTGGACGTCAGCCCGTTCCTCGCGCTGCTGCGGGCCCCCGCGCTGCTCTGGCAGGCGATGCCGTTCCTCATCCAGATCGTCTTCCTGTTCTTCGTCGTCATCATCCAGTTCGTCGGCCTGTTCTGGTTCCTGTCCAGGGGCGGCGTGGAGACGTACTTCCCCGACGACATCAAGACCCGCTTCTCCGACGTGTGGGGGCAGGACCACGTGGTCGAGCGGGTGCGGGAGAACATCGTCTTCCTGGAGCGGCCGGACGAGATCGAGCGGCGCGGCGGGTACGTCCCCAGCGGACTGCTGCTGTGGGGGCCGCCCGGCACCGGCAAGACTCTCATGGCCGAGGCGGTGGCCGGCGAGACCGGCAAGCCGTACGTGTTCGTCGATCCGGGCGCGTTCACCAACATGTTCATGGGCGTCGGCATCCTCAAGGTGAAGGCGCTGTTCAGGAAGCTGCGCAAGCTCGCGCTCCGGTACGGCGGCGTGATCGTCTTCTTCGACGAGGCCGACTCGCTCGGCAGGCGCGGCGCGCTCGCCCAGCAGGGACCGCCCGGCCAGGGCGGCGGCTTCACGGCCTTCTCCTCCGGCTGTCACGGCGTCAACTACCTGTCGGAGGAGACGCGGTCCGTGCTCGCCTACCGCGCCGCCGCGCGGGGCGGTGCGGAGCCGGAGCCGCGCAGCAGGTTCGTCATGGGCGGCGGCATGATGGGCAGCGGCGACCCCGGCACGCTGCAGGCGCTGCTCACCGAGCTGTCGGGGCTCAAGAAGCCGCGCGGCTTGTTCAACCGCCTGGTCAGGCGGCTGCTCGGCATGCGGCCCAAGCCGCCGCCCCGGTACCGCATCCTCGTCATGATGGCCACCAACCGGCCCGACGCGCTGGACGAGGCGCTGCTGCGGCCCGGCCGCATCGACCGCATCTACAAGGTCGGCTACCCGTCCAAGGCGGGACGGGTGCGCACGTACAAGGGCTACTTCGACAAGGTCGAGCACGAGCTGACCGACGAGCAGATCGACAAGCTCGCCACCATCACCCCCTACGCGACCGGCGCCACGATCAAGGACCTCGTCAACGAGTCGCTGATCACGGCCATCCGCGACGGGCGCGAGGTCATCACCTGGTCGGACGTGCTGCGCGCCAAGCGGCTCAAGCAGCTCGGCCCGCCCGAGGACGTCGAGTACATCGAGCGGGAGCGGCACGCGGTGGCCGTGCACGAGGCGTGCCACGCCGTCGTCGCGTACGTCACCCGCTTCCACCTGGAGATCGACATCGCCACCATCGAGAAGGGCGCCGACTACCTCGGCATGGTGGCCTCGATCAAGCCCGAGGACCAGTTCACCCGCTGGAAGTCCGAGTACGAGGCCGACATCATGGTCTCCCTGGCCTCCCTGGCGGGGGAGCGGATGTTCTTCGGCGAGGACAACTCCTCGGGCGTCTCCGGCGACCTGCACTCGGCCACGTACCTGACGGCGCTCATGGAGTCGTACTGGGGCATGGGGTCGGGCGTCACCTCGCTGCCCGCGCTGCAGGAGCTGGAGATCCTCGGCGGCAAGTCGGTGCGCAGGCGTCCCGAGGGCGGCGCGGGCCCGGCCGAGCGGGAGCCGGGCAGGGCCGAGCCCGACCCGGTCCCTGACGTCCTGGGCGAGCGCATCGAGTTCAACCTCGTGCGGCTGCTGGAGAGGACCGAGCGGCTGCTCCAGGAGCACCGCAGGGAGGTGCTGTGCGTCGCCCACGCCCTGGAGACGCACAAGACGCTCAACGGCGACGACGTCGTCGCGATCATCCGCGGGGAGCCGGGCCCGCTCATCGACGGCACGGTCTACACCTCCGCCCAGCTGTACGAGGAGCTGGAGGAGTACCACCGCGACGCGGCCAGGGCGCACATGGAGCACAGCCGCGTCGAACGGGAACTGCCCGGCGCGGTGATCGAGCCGGAGCCGGTCGCCGCAGGGCCCGTCGTGTTCCAGCCCCCGGCGCCCGCGCCCGCGGCGCAGGCGCCCGTGGTCACTGCTGAGATCGTCGAACCGTCGAGCAGGCCCGAGTTCGTGCCGTGGGCGTCCGACCGGCCCGAACCGGGGCCCGCGCCGGCGCCCGCCCTGGCGGCGGTGCCCGTCGCGGCCCCGCCGCCTGCCAGGAAGCGTCCAGGACGGGTCTGGCTGATCGTCTCCAGCCTGCTCGCGCTGGTGGCGCTGGCGCTCATCGCCGCCTGGGCGGTGACGGGCACGGTGCCAGGTGCGGTGCCGGGCGCGCCCGCAGCGGCGCCGGCCGCGCTCGCTTCGCCCGCCCTGCTGCTCGTGCTGTTCGTCGTCATCGTCGCGGTGATCGTCGGCGCGGGCCTGGCGCTCGTCGCGATCAGGGGCGTGCGGGCGGCGCAGGCCAAGGCGGAACGCGAGCGCGACCAGGCGTACGCGCGGGCCCAGCTCCTGGCCGCCGCCATGGACCCCGACACCGCCATGCGCCTGCTCGGCTACGACGGCCACGGCAACGGCAACGGCCACGGCAACGGGACGACGGGCCCGGACTTCATGCGCTGACCCGGACGTGGCCCGCATGCCGTCCCGGGCGGGGTGATGCGGCCTCCGGCTGCTCGTGGGCCCGGTCGCTGAACCGCGGCCGGGCCCGCGACGTCGTAGGGGTGTGCCCAGACCCCTGCTCGTCGCCGCCGCCCTCGCCGGGGCCGCCCTGCTCTCCGGCTGCCGCCAGGACCTCGCCTGCACCGCGATCGGCACCCCCGTCGGCGTCGCCCTGACCGTCGAGCCCCCGATCGCCGCCCGGGCGCGCACCGCCGACCTGAGCGTCTGCTGGGACGGCTCCTGCCGCACGCCGCCGATGGACCTGCTGCCCGCCACCCGCGCCGGGGCGCAGACCTGCGCGGGCGACTCCTGCTCGGTCCCGGTGGAGCCGACGGGGGGCAAGCACGGCTTCGCCGCCGTCGAGGGACTGCCGAAGCGTCCGGTACGGGTGCGCCTGGTCCTGCGCGACGCGGCGTCCCGCCCCGTGCTCGACCGCACCGTGCAGGTCACCCCGCGCGGCCGTTTCCCCAACGGCCCCGAGTGCGGAGAAGGCGGCCCCAATGTGGATCTCACCGTCGAACCGGACGGCACGGTACGGGAAAGGTAAAGGTCTCCTCACTTAACACGGCGTTCACATTTGGGCAAAAACCGGGAAACGGCCGTCCGCAAGACTCGGCGTGGCTGAGAAAAACCCCGAAAGGACCGCCGTGAGCTACAAGGCTGAGTACATCTGGATCGACGGCACCGAGCCGACCGCTCTGCTGCGCTCGAAGACGAAGATCCTCGCCGACGGCGCCGAGCCTCCGGTCTGGGGCTTCGACGGCTCCAGCACCAACCAGGCCAAGGGCCACTCGTCGGACCGCGTGCTCCGCCCGGTCTTCACCTGCCCCGACCCGATCCGCGGCGGCGACGACGTACTCGTCCTGTGCGAGGTCGAGGAGATCAACGGCGACCCGCACGCCAGCAACACCCGCGCGCAGCTCCGCCCGGTGGCCGAGCGCTTCGCCGAGCAGGACTCCTGGTTCGGCATCGAGCAGGAGTACACCTTCTTCAAGGGCAGCCGCCCGCTCGGCTTCCCCGAGGGCGGCTTCCCCGCCCCGCAGGGCCACTACTACTGCGGCGTGGGCGCCGAGGCCGTGTTCGGCCGCGACATCGTCGAGCTGCACCTCGACCGCTGCCTCGCCGCCGGCCTGAAGATCTCCGGCATCAACGCCGAGGTCATGCCGGGCCAGTGGGAGTTCCAGGTCGGCCCCGCCGGCCCGATCGAGGTCGCCGACCACCTGTGGGTCGCCCGCTACCTGCTCTACCGCACCGCCGAGGAGTTCGGCGTCGAGGCCACCCTCGACGCCAAGCCCGCCAGGGGCGACTGGAACGGCGCCGGCGCGCACACCAACTTCTCCACCAAGGCGATGCGCGAGAACTACGACGCCATCATCACCGCCTGCGAGGCGCTCGGCGAGGGCGACAAGCCCATGGAGCACGTCTCCCAGTACGGCGCCGACATCGAGCTGCGCCTCACCGGCCACCACGAGACCGCCCCGTGGAACAAGTACACCTACGGCGTGTCCAACCGCGGCGCCTCCGTCCGCATCCCGTGGCAGGTCGAGGTGGACAAGAAGGGCTACATCGAGGACCGCCGCCCGAACGCCAACGTCGACCCGTACGTGGTGACCCGCCTGCTCGTGGACACCTGCTGCGCGGCGCTGGAGAAGGCCGGCCTGGTCTGATCCCCGGCGTCGAGGACGCCCGCCCACCACCGGCGCCGCAGGGAAGCACACCCGCTTCCCTGCGGCGTTCCGCGCTCCGGGCCGGTTACAGGCGGAAGCCCAGGTCGGGCGTGATCTCGGCCACGTCCATCTGGGCCTTCTGCAGGCGTCCCGAGTGGTCCCAGTTCATCGCCTGCCAGCGGGTGAACTGGTCCAGCACCCACATGCCGGACTGCCGGCTGCCGTTGCCCGACTTGCCGTTGCCGCCGAACGGCAGGTGCGCCTCCGCGCCCGACGTCGAGTTGTTGACGCTGACCATGCCCGCCGAGACGCCCTCGCGGAAGCGGAAGGCGTTCGCGGCGTCGGTCGTGTAGATGGAGCTCGACAGGCCGTACCCGGGCAGGTTGGCCAGCTCGATCGCCTCGTCCAGGGTGCGGAACGCCGTCACGCCCACGATCGGCCCGAACGTCTCCTCCAGAAACAGCCGGTCGTCAGGACGGACGCCGTCGACCACCACCGGGTGGTAGTACAGCCCGTCGCCGCCGTCGAAGCCGCCCCGCGGGTTGTCCTCCGTGATGCGGCCCACCGGGCCCGTGACGACCGTGTGGTGCGGCTGGATCCAGGTCAGGTACTCCTCGAACCGCTCGGCGAACTTCCTGTCGAGCAGCGGCCCCGCCAGCACGTCGCCCGCCGGGTCGCCGATCTCCGCCTCGCGCACGGCCCGCGCGAACCGCTCCAGGAACTCGTCGTGCACGCTCTCGTGCACGATCACCGTGCCCAGGCTGGTGCACCGCTGCCCGGCCGTGCCGAAGCCGGAGAACAGCGCGCCCTCCACGGCGAGGTCGAGGTCGGCGTCCGGCATGACGACCATGGGGTTCTTGCCGCCGAGCTCCAGGCAGGCCGACTGCAGGTGCCGCCCGGCCAGCTCGCCGATCCTCCTGCCCACCTCGCTCGACCCGGTGAACCCGACCTTCTGCACCGTGCCCTCACCGAGCGCCCGGTCGAGGCCGCGGAAGGTCTCCGCGCCGTCGGCGAAGACGATGTTCAGCACGCCGTCGGGCAGCCCCGCCGCCGAGAACAGGCGGAACATGGCGTGGGCCGAGGCGGCCGAGTACTCCGCGGGCTTCCACACGACGGCGTTGCCGCACAGCAGCGCCGGGACGAGGTACCACGACGGCACCGCGACGGGGAAGTTGCCGGCCGTGATGACGGCCGCCACGCCCACCGGGGTGCGGAAGGTGAACAGGTTCTTGTCCGGCATCTCCGACGGCACGGTCTGCCCGTACAGGCGGCGGCCCTCGCCGAGGAAGAAGTCGCAGGTGTCGACGATCTCCCGCACCTCGCCCAGCGCCTCGGCGTACGGCTTGCCGATCTCCTCGGTCACCAGCCTGGCCAGGCTCTCGGCGTTCGCCTCGACCAGCCGGCCGATCGAGGCGATCACCCGGCCCCGCACCGGCGCCGGCACCTTCGCCCACTCCCGCTGCGCCTCCTTGGCGGTGCGGCACGCGGCGGCGAAGACGTCGGCGTCGGCCAGCCCGACGGAGGCGACGACGTCACCGGTGCGCGCCGGGTTGGTCGACTCGTAGGTGTCGACACTGGCGGCGTCCTTGCCGCCCACGACGGAAACGATCTGTCGGCTCACCGATACCTCCTCGAAGTTTCTCCCGACAGACAATCATCCCGCCGGAAAAAACCCAAGTACGGCCGCATCAGAACCGTTTGATCTTCACCGTTCCCCTGACCAGCCGCTCGTTCGCGACCCGCTGCCCCTCGCCCAGCTCGACCGTCAGCCCGGCCTTCCCGGCCAGCGGCGCGAGATCGACCTCCCCGGGCAGCCCGGCGAGGTGCAGGCTGGTCAGCGCGGGCAGATCGGCGAGCGGCGCCAGATCCGTCACTCGCGGGCACCCGACCAGCTCCACCCGGTTGAGCGCCTCCTGCCCCCGCAGCGGCGACAGGTCCCGCAGCGGCTCCATCTGACTGAGGCTGAGGTACTTCAGAGGGAAGGAGGAGGTCAGCCGCAGATCATCTAGATCCGCACGGGAGAGGGAGAGCCAGTTGATCGGCCGTTCGGCCAGGGCCTCCAGACACGGGGCGGCCGTTGGCACCGAATGCAGCGCCAGCGACTGCAGCGCCCGCATGCGGGCGAAGACCTCCGAAGGCAGGGCCCGCCCGACTCCTCGGAGGGAGAGCATGCGCAGCTCGTCCTGACCGGCCAAGGACTCCGCCCAGCGTGCCGGGGTGGTCGAGGGCAGCAGGAGACCCAGTCTGAGCAGCCGGGGCAGGCGGTCCATGAAGTCAAGATCATCCAGGATGACCCGCCACAGCCAGAGCTCCTTGAGCTGCCGCAAGTGCTCGACCGCTCTCACATCAACGGGGCGCGCCGTCTGCATGGAGATCCACAGGCGACGCAGCTCCCTCAGGGGCGCCACCTCGTCGAGCCCCTTCACGGCGAGCATGTCGAACTCCAATCGTCGCAGCCGGGGCACGTGTCGCAGGAAGCCGAGGTCGGTGATCGGCTCATCGCCCTCGACGGTCAGCTCTTCCGCTCCACCCAGGTGAGCCAGACCGCGCAACTGCCTGGTGCTCTGCACCTGCAAGATCGGGAAGCCGGTCAGCACCCGGCGCGCGTAGGTGTTCGCGTCGTAGAACAGCCAGCCCTCCTGGAGCTGTGACCGGACCGGTTCCCGCCCGTCCGAGGCGTAGCGGGACAGCTTGGTCAGCGACTCCTCGCCGTTGATCAGCCAGGCAGTCCTGACCGTCATCGCCGCCGCCCGCTCAGGCAGACCCGACAGGTCGTCCGGCAGCCGGCGCAGGATCTCCTCGCCCGCCGCCGCCAGCGTCCGCGCCTCGTCCGCCGTGCGCGGCGGGATCACCTGGGCCAGGCACCCCTCGATCCTGCCGCGCAGCGCCACCGGGATCTCCTGCACCGTCTCCAGGCAGGCCGCCACCAGCAGCCGCAGCCTGCGGGCGTGCCTGCCGCCCCGGTCGGCGCGGTCGAGCAGCCCCGCGAGCAGTTCCCCGCGCAGCCGGGCCCCGGCGTGCCCGGCGGCCATCACCACGACCTCGCGCCACTGGTCGAGGTGCGCCCGCTCGACCGCCGCCTCGACGTCCTCGTCCTCGACGAGCTGCCCGGCGGCCAGGTACTCCTGGACGGTCCTGTGCGCGAAGTCCACCCGTCCCGGCACGGGCTCGCGCAGCACCCCGCTGCGGCGCAGCAGGTGGTCGAGGACGTCCCCGGCCGCGTACGGCATCCGCGTCATCGAGGCGAGCTTCTGCTCGACCCGCCGCAGCGCCGTGGCCTTCGACAGCTCAGAACGTCCCATGGAGACCAGCCGCCAGGCCAGGTCGCGCAGGATCCACACCTTCTGCTCGGGATCGAGCGACACCTCGTCGGCGATGCGGCGTTCGGCGTCGCGCCGGTCGAGGAGCAGGTCGAGCACGGCCTCGTACAGGCCCATGCGGCTGCGTGGGAGGTGGGTGCGGCGGTCGAGGTTGAGTGCGCACAGCATGGCGGCGAGCAGCGGGGTCGAGGCGAGGACGCGCAGGTGCGGGTGGGCCTCCATGCGGGCGAGCAGCGCGGCCTCGTAGCCCTCCAGCTCCGCGGCGTCGCAGGGCAGGCTGGGGCAGTCGCGCATGGCGACGTGCCACTGACGCACCAGCTCGCGCAGGTCCTCGGGCGTCATCGGCTCCAGCATCGCCGGGGCGAACCCCTCGTCCCGCAGCCAGCGGGCGTCGGCGGCGGTCGGGCGCGAGGTCACCACCACCCGCGTCGCCGGGTACGCCTTGAGCAGCCTCGACAGCCACTCCCTCGCGGCCGGGCGGTGGCCGGGCGGCAGCTCGTCCACGCCGTCCACGAGCAGCAGCGCCCGGCCCGACTCCAGCACCCGCTCGGTCCAGCCGCGCGGCATGCGCCCGGCCACCTCCTGGGCGACGTCGTCCAGGAACTCCCGGGGCGCGGGGAACCTCCCGCCCGCGTGGCTGCGCAGCTTGATCATCAGGGGGACGCAGCCGTTCCAGCCTTCCAGGGCGTCGGTGAAGCCGCCGCGCGCGGCGGTGACGGCGAGCCAGCGCAGCAGCGTGCTCTTGCCCGAGCCGGCCTCGCCGCGCAGCAGCACCAGGCGGGAGCGGCCGAGCGCCCGCTCGACGCGTTCGGTGCCGTGGCGGACGTCCTGCCGCCCGGTGAGCGAGGCGGGCGACAGCCGTTCCGGCCGTGGCGAGGGGCCGCGCTCGTCCGCCAGCACGCCGAGGCTGATGTAGGCGACGCTCAGGGAGGTACGCGGTCTGAAGTTCTCGACGCGGACGCCGAACAGCTCGACCTCGTCCAGGGCCCGGCTGACGAAGCCCAGGTAGAGACGTTCGTACGCGGCGTCGTCCTGGCTGCCTTCCGGGGCCTCCAGCGAGCGCGCGGGCAGGCGGGCGAGCAGCCGTTCCACGCCCTCCGCCAGGCCGCTCAGCCGGGCCAGGCTCTCGGTGGCGGCCCTGGGCAGGAACTGGGGGAGCTGCCGCATCATGGCGGCGAGGCAGTCCACGGACTCGGCGAGCAGGATGCCGTACAGGCGCTGCTCGGCCTCGCCCAGCCCGGCGGGCGCGGGAAGCCCGGCGACGACGCGCCCGGCGAGTTCGGCGGGGTCGGCGTCGGCGTCGAACAGCGCGGCGTCCGACAGGTCGGCGGCGCGCAGGGCGGCGACGACGTCCAGCAGCACGGCGGCGCGCGCGGACTCGCCGAGCCCGGCGAACTCCTGCTCGACGAGCCTGCTCAGGCGGCCCTCGACGGCGAGCGCGACGCCTTCGAGCTGGTTGGCGAACTTCCTGGCGGCGATCCTGTCGCGAAAGCCGCTCTGGACGAGGTCCTTCAGGTCGGAGGCGCGGTCCCTGCGCGCGGCGCGGGTGGCCAGCCATTCGCGCGCGGCCCGCTCCGCGATCGCCTTCCCCGCCGCGGCCACCGCCGCTTCAATCCCCGGCATGCCTCTTATATACGGGCATGCGATCGTTCAGGCGGTGAAATCGGCGAAGTCGAAGCCCGGCGAGACGACGCAGCTCACGAGGACCGCTTCGGGCCCCGCCGGGCGGGCCGACTGCCACACGCCGCCCGGCACCACCGCCTGCGGCACCTGGCCGTCCTCGACCAGCGGCCCGAGCGTGACCTCGGCGTCGCCCACCGTCAGCGTGAGCGGCCCGCCCCTGTGCCACAGCCAGACCTCGTCCGAGCGGACCACGTGCGGCACCGACTCCTCGCCCGGCATGAGCAGGAAGTAGATGCCGGTGGCGCTCGCCCGCTCGCCCGGATAGCCCTCCGGCGTGAACGACGCGCCCGCCCGCCAGGTCTCCCTGAACCAGCCGCCCTCCGGGTGGGGGAGCAGGTCGAGCGCCGCGGCGATCGGCGGGCGCTCGGCGAAGGCCACGGGCGCTCCCGTGACGTCCCTGCGCAGGAAGCGCGTGCCGTCGAGGACGAGCTGCCCCTCGTACGGGGCCGCCAGCGCCTCGGCCTCGTCGCCCACCTCGAAGGACGGGCCGTCAGGATAGATCCTCAGCTCCACCCGGCGATTGTACGGTCAGGACTTCACCGCGCCCCCCAGCAACCCGGACACGAACTGGCGCTGGAACAGCAGGAAGACCAGCATCAGCGGCAGCGTGGCGAGGAACGCGCCCAGCATCAGCCCCGCGTAGTCGACGTGCGACAGCCCGATGAGGTGGTTCAGCGCCACGGGCACCGTGTAGCGCTCCTCCGAGTTCAGCATCAGCAGCGGCCAGATGAAGGCGTTCCACTGGGACATGAAGGTGAAGATGACGAGCGCCCCGAGCTGCGGGCGCACGCACGGGAGCACGATCCGGTAGAAGATCCGCAGGTCGCCCGCCCCATCGAGGCGCCCGCTCTCCAGCAGCGCGTCGGGGAAGCCGAGGAACGCCTGCCGCATCAGGAAGATCCCGAACGAGTTCGCCAGGAACGGGATGACGATCGACTGGTAGGTGTCCACCCACCCGACGCTCGCCATCATCTGGAACAGCGGCACGAGCAGCACCTGGAACGGGATCATCATGGTGGCCAGCACCGCCCCGAGCAGCACGCCCCGTCCCCTGAACCGGTACTTCGCCAGGCCGTACCCGCACATCGCCGACACGAGGGAGCTGAGCGCGGTGTAGACGAGCGCCGTCCACACGCTGGTGGCCAGCACCCTGCCGAAGTGCACGCTCTCCTCCAGCCTGGCCAGGTTCGCCATCAGCTCGGCGCCCGGCAGGAACGGCGGGGGAGAGGCGAACAGCTCGCCGCCGTCGTGCGTGGCCGCCACCACCATCCAGTAGAACGGCAGGACGCTCACCACGGCGCCCACGGCCAGCACGGCCGCGACCAGGGCCCGCCTCACGCGCGCTCCCTCCCCACGTAGCGGAACTGCAGCCACGACAGGCCGCCGATGAGCACCACCACGGCCCACGCGATGGCCGCCGCGTAGCCGAAGTCGAACTGCCGGAAGCCCACCTGGTACAGGTAGAGGATCGGCGTCAGCGTGGCGTCGCCGGGGCCGCCGCCGGTCAGCACCATCGGCTCGTCGAAGAGCTGGAGCGTCCCGATGGTGGAGGTGATCGAGCAGAACAGCAGCACCGGCTTGAGCTGCGGCAGGATCACCCGGGTGAACGCCGTCAGCGGGCCCGCGCCGTCGATCGCGGCGGCCTCGTGCTGCTCACGGCCGATCGCCTGGAGCCCGGCCAGCAGGATGACCGCGTTGTAGCCCGCCCACCGCCAGGTGATCGAGCCGATCAGCGCCACCCGCGCCCAGAACGGGTCGTTCAGCCAGTCCACCTGCGTCCCGAGCACCTGGTTCACCGCGCCGCCCTCGGTACGCAGCAGCACGCGGAACACCACCGCGTACGCCACCAGCGTCGTCACGGCGGGCAGGAAGTAGGCGGCGCGCAGCGTCGCGCGGAAGCGCAGCCACGACTGGTTGAGCGCGTACGCGAGCACCGTGGCCACGCCGATCATGACGGGCACCTGGACGACCAGGATCAGGCCCGCGTTCAGCAGAGACCGCAGGAACGACGGGTCGCCGGCCAGCCTGGCGTAGTGGCCGAACCCGAGCCCGCCGTCCTCCGTCTGCAGGCTCTGCAGCAGGGACGCGGCCAGCGGGTAGGCGAAGAACAGCCCGAGCAGGGCCGCCGCGGGCCCGGCGAACACCCACGGGACGGTCCGCCTGCGCCAGGCCGCCGGGGCCCGCGGCCCGACGGCCGGGGCGGCGACGGGAGCGCTGTGGGCGGCCGTCACGTCGCCTCCCCGCCGGAGGGGGTGAACCCTCCGGGCCGGGCGGTCCCGGCGGGGGCCGCGGGGAGGCCGGTCATGAGGCCACCTTGCGCTCGGTCGCCGCGGCGAGCTGCCGCGCGGCCTCGTCCAGCGCCGTCCTGGGGTCGGCGCCGTTCAGCAGCACGCCGGGCACCGCCTTCTTCAGCAGCTCCTCCGCCTGCTTGTCGTCGCCGCTCAGCTCCACGGGCGGGATGTGGCGGACCTGGTCGGCGAAGAGCCGGTTCACCTTCTGCCCGCCGAAGTACGGCTGCGGCTCGTCGAAGTACGGGTCGGCCAGCGCCGGCAGGTAGGCGGGGAACAGCGACTCGGTCCGCATCATCGACACCTGGCGGTCCTTGCCGGCCAGGAGCCATTCCATGAACGCCCAGGCCAGGTCCTGGTTCCGCGTCTGCGCGGTGATCGACAGGGCGGAGCCGCCGTTGGCGGAGGTGCGGGCGCCGCCCGGGTCGAAGGCGGGCAGCGGGATGACGCCGAACTTGCCCGACAGCTCCGGCATCTCGCCGGTGAGGGTGCCGGTCCACCAGGCGGCGGTGGGCTGGGTGGCGGCCTTGCCCTGCTTGGTGGCGCTGACGCGGCCGTCCCAGCCCTTCTCGTTCTGCAGGAGGTCCTTGTCCTTGAGGGTCTTGAGCAGGGTGAGCGCGCGGACGGCGGCAGGGCTTGCCACCGCGACCTCGCCGTTCTTGACGTACCCCTGGCCGAGCTGCTGGAGGAGGGTGGTGAAGGCGGCGGGGTTCGTCAGGTCGGACACGAACAGCCGCTTGCCGGTCGCCTGCTTGATCTTCTCGCCGGCCTTGACCAGGTCGTCCCAGGTCGCGACGGACTCCGGGTCGACGCCTGCCTGCTGGAAGTAGTCGCGCCGGTAGAACAGGCCGACGGGGGCGGAGTCCCAGGGGAGCGCGTACAGGCCCTTGGCGTTGGAGGCTGCGGCCCACTTGGCGGGGTCGAAGTCGGCCTTGTACTTCGCGGCGACGGGGGTGAGGTCCACCAGGCCGCCGGGGAAGTTCTCGGCATAGCCCGCGATGGCGGTGTCCTCCAGGGTGATGACGTCGGGCAGGCCGGAACCTGACTTCAGGCCGACGGTGATCTTGTCGTAGGCGTTGTCGTAGCCGATGTCGCGGACGTCGACCTCGACGCCGGGGTGCTCCTTCTCGAACTCGGGGGCCAGCCGCTGGAGTGCTTTCGCGGCGACGTCCCAGGACCAGATCTCGATTTTTCCGGACAGTTTCGCTGCCGCCGAGGGCTGCGCGAGCTTCGGGGCCTCCTTGGCCGGGGCCCCGCCCGTGGCACATGCGCTGAGCGTCAGACCGGCGGTCAGCGCGGCGATGACATGGGTTGTCTTCACATCGCATCCTGTGCTATGTCATGTCCTGCATAATGAGTTTTGAATACAATAGACGCGCCTTGGCTCCGGCGCCAGACCCTCGGGAAATGTCGGTCCGGCTCGCTACTGTCCGTCGGGTGATCGAACGGTGGAGCCGCGAGCAGGTGCTCGCCCTCGCCCCCGACGCGCCGTCCAGGAACGCCGCGCAGGTCGTCGCCGCGCCCGGCCGGTGGGTGGCGTACGGGCTGCGGGCGGGCCACGGCGCCGCGGGCGGGGTCGTGTTCGGGGAGTGCCTGGGCGGCTCGTCCGGGCGCTACCAGGCGTGCGTCCACCTGGGCGAGCCCGCGTACCAGTGCACCTGCCCCGGGCGCGAGTCCCCGTGCGAGCACGTCCTCGGGCTGCTGCTCCTGTGGTCGTCGGGCGGGGTTCCTGAGGCGCCGTACGCGCCGGAGTGGGCGGAGAAGCGCCTCACACCCGCCTCCGGCCCGGCGGCCCGGTCCTCCCGGGCCGCCGGGCCGGAGGCGGCCGGCGGGCAGGGAGAACCGGCCACCGGCCAGGGCCCCGGGCTCCGGCGCGACGCCGCCACGGGGGCCGGCGTCCCGTCCGAGCCCGCACGGGCCCCGCGGCCGGTCACCTCCCAGCCGGGCGGGCCGCGGGGGCGAGCCGGGGGCGAGTCCGCGCGGCACGGGCGGGTGGCCGCGGGGCTCGCCGAGCTGGAGCGGTGGCTGGCCGACCAGGTGCGCCAGGGGCTCGCGTCCACGGCGGAGCACGACTGGGACGGCCTGGCCAAACGCCTGGTCGACGCCCAGGCGCCCGGCGTCGCGGGCGTCGTCTCCCGCCTGGCCGGGGTCCGGTCCGAGCCCGGCTGGCCCCAACGCCTCCTGGAGGAGTACGCCCTGCTCGACCTCCTCGCCGTCGCCTACAGGCGGCGCGCCGAGCTGCCCGCCCCGCTGGCCAGGACGGTCCTGAGCCGCTGCGGGTTCCCCGTGGCGCGGGAGGAGGTGCTCGCCGGGCCCGTGGTCCGCGACCTGTGGGACGTCATCGGCAGGCGCGACGAGGAGCAGGACCGCCTCGCCTCGCGGCGGGTCTGGCTGCGCGGCAGGCAGACCGGGCGGCCCGCGCTGGTGCTGTCGTTCGCCGCGCCGGGCCAGGAGCTCGACGCGTCCCTCGTCACGGGCACGACCGTCGACGCCGGCCTCGCCTTCTACCCGGGGGCGGCGCCCCTGCGCGCCCTCGTCGCCACCCGCCACCAGCCCGTTGAGGAGCCGGGCGCCGCCGCACCCGCGCAGGGGCCGCCGCCCGGGCTCGGCGTCGACGCGGCTCTCGACGAGGTGGCCGAGGCGCTGGCCGGCGATCCGTGGACCGACTCGTGGCCGCTCGTCCTGTCCGGGGTCGTGCCGGAGCGGGCCGCGCTGGGCGGCCTCCCGCTGCACCCCCGGGCCCGCGACCCGTGGCGGCTGATCGCCGTCTCCGGCGGCCGCCCGCTCACGGTGGCCGCCGAATGGACCCCTCTCGGCCTGCGCCCCCTGACCACCTGGGACGACGACGGCACGGTGGTGACCCTGTGAGGCCGCGCACGAGGGAAGGGGCGACGAGATGAGCTGGGAGGACCTCGCGTCCACGGCGCTGGTCGGCACCGCCAGGAGGCCGTACCGGGGAGATCTGCTGGCCGACGCCGCGGTCGAGGTGGTGCGGCGGCGCGCGGGGCAGCGCCCCGCCGTCGCCACCGATCCCGCACCTGACCAGGGGCGGCCTGACGGGGCTCGGGAGGCCGCGCCCCTGGAGGAGCGGCCCGCCGTCTCCAGGCGGGCGGCCGAGCGGCTGGTCGGCATTCTGAGCGGTGATCACGGCAGGCTGCTGCCCGAGTGGCTGGCCGCCGCGGCGGCGACGGGGCGGAGGGTGCCGCCGTTCGTACTGCCCGAGCTGCTCGAACGCGGCAGGCGCGACCGCTCGATCCGCGAGCACCTCGGCGTGCTGGCAGGGCGGCGCGGCCGGTGGCTCGCCGGGCGCAATCCCGAGTGGGCGTACCTCCTGGAGGAGCCCACCGGCGAGACCTGGGAGCTGGGCGGCGCCGCCGACCGGCTCGCCCACCTGCGCGGGCTGCGCGCCGCCGACCCCGCGCGCGCCAGGGAGCTGCTGCGCGGCGGCTGGGAGCGCGAGACGCCCGACGACCGCGCCCGCTTCGTCGAGGTGCTGGCCGACGGCCTGAGCATGGCCGACGAGCCGTTCCTCGAGTCGGTGCTCGACGACCGCCGCAGGGAGGTGCGCCAGGCCGCCGCGAACCTGCTCACCCGCCTGCCCGCCTCACGCCTGGCCCGCAGGATGGCCGAGCGGGCCCTGGCCTGCGTGTCCGTCGAGGGGAACGTCATCGCGGTGGAGCCGCCGGAGGCCTGCGACCGCGGCATGGAGCGCGACGGCGTCAGGGCCAAGCCGCCGCGCGGCATCGGGGAGCGGGCGTGGTGGCTGCAGCAGGTCGTCGCGCGCGCCCCGCTGGGCGTCTGGGCGCGCCCGCCGGCCGAGCTGCTCGCGATGCGCATCCCCGAATGGGACTCCGAGATCAAGGCCGCGTGGGTGCGCGGCGCCGTGCTGCAGAGGGATCCGGAGTGGGCCCGCGCGATGTTCGCCTGGGACCCGATCGCCGACCTGCTCGACTCCCTGCCGCCCGCCGAGCAGCAGGACCTCGCCGCCGCCTTCGTGAACAAGCACGACCTCGACAGCCAATTGATCATGGTGCTCGGCGGCGTGTCGTCGCCGTGGCGCGAGGGCCTCGCCACGGCCGTCCTCCGCAAGATCATCCAGGTGAACGTCCACCAGCCGTGGAACCTCGGCGAGCTGGTCAGGCTCGCGGGCGAGCGCATCGACCCGGGGCTGTACCCGCTCGTGTTCAGCTACTCGCCCGTCGAACCCGTCCGGCGGGTCGCCGCGCTGCTGCGGTTCCGAGCCGACATGCTGAAGGAGCTTCGATGACCGTGCTGCGCCCGCACGCGGAAGACCAGTACGCCGAGGAGCTCGCCCTCCTGGCCAAGGACGACGACCGGCCGAGACCCCCGGGATGGCGGCTGTCGCCCTGGGCCGTCACCCGGTACGTCCTGGGCGACGGCGACGCGATCAGCCCCAAGTACATCGGGCCGCGCCGCGTCGTCGAGGTCGCCGTGGCCACGCTCGCCACCGACCGCGCCCTGCTCCTGCTCGGCGTGCCCGGAACGGCCAAGACGTGGCTGTCCGAACACCTCGCCGCCGCCGTCAGCGGCGACTCGACCCTGCTCGTGCAGGGCACGGCGGGCACCGCCGAGGAGGCCGTCCGCTACGGCTGGAACTACGCCAGGCTGCTGGCCGAGGGGCCGTCCGTCGACGCGCTCACGCCGTCCCCTGTCATGCGCGCCATGGCGGAGGGGCGCGTCGCCCGGGTCGAGGAGCTGACCCGCATGCCGTCCGACGTCCAGGACGCCCTGATCACGGTGCTGTCGGAGAAGACCCTGCCGATCCCCGAGCTGAACCGCGAGGTGCAGGCCGAGCGCGGCTTCAACCTGATCGCCACCGCCAACGACCGCGACCGGGGCGTCAACGAGCTGTCCAGCGCGCTGCGCCGCCGGTTCAACACGGTCGTGCTGCCGGTGCCCGCCACCGCCGAGGAGGAGGTCGAGATCGTCGCCCGCAGGGTCGCCCAGCTCGGCCGCGCGCTCGAACTGCCCGAGACCGTCACCGGCATGGACGAGATCCGCCGCGTCGTGACGGTCTTCCGCGAGCTGCGCGCGGGAGTCACCGAGGACGGCCGCACCACGGTCAAGTCGCCGAGCGGCACGCTGTCCACGGCCGAGGCCATCTCCGTGCTCACCAACGGCATCGCGCTGGCCGCGCACTTCGGCGACGGGGTGCTGCGGCCGTCCGACGTCGCCGCCGGGATCGTGGGCGCCGTCGTCCAGGAGCCGGTGTCCGACCGGGTGGTGTGGCGGGAGTACCTCGAGACGGTCGTCCGCGAGCGGGGCGACTGGCGCGACTTCTACCGAGCCTGCCGCGAGGTGTCATGAGCGCGGGCCGGGTCACGTCCCGCGCGGACGTCGCCGTGCTCGGGGTGCGCCACCACGGGCCGGGGTCGGCGCGCGCGGTGCGGGCCGAGCTGGGGCGGCTCCGTCCCGACCTGGTGCTCGTCGAGGGGCCGCCCGAGGCCGACGCGCTCGCCGGGCTCGCGCCCGAGCTGGAGCCGCCCGTGGCGCTGCTGGCGCACGTGCCCGGCGGGCCGGGCCGCACGGCACGCGCCGCCTTCTGGCCGTTCGCGGTGTTCTCGCCCGAGTGGCAGGCCCTCCTGTACGCGGCCGAGGCGGGCGTGCCGGCGCGCTTTTGCGACCTGCCCGCGGCGCACTCACTGGCCGAGCCCGCCGACGACGTACCCGACGGCCGCGACGAGACCGGGCGGGGCGAGCACGCGCCGGGCGGGCGAGGCGGGAGCGGGCCTGGTGGGCAGGGCGACGCCGGGCCCGGCGGCGATCCGGTCGGGGCGCTCGCCCGCGCCGCCGGCTACGACGACCCTGAACACTGGTGGGAGGACGTCGTCGAGCACCGCGGCGACACCCCGTTCGCGGTGATCGCCGAGGCCATGGCCGCCGTCAGGCAGGGGTACGAGCCGGGTCCCGGCGAGGCCAGGCGTGAGGCGTACATGCGCAGGACCGTCCGCGCCGCGCTGAAGGAGGGGTTCCGGCGCGTCGCGGTGGTGTGCGGGGCGTGGCACGTTCCCGCGCTGACCGGCCCGCCGCCCCCGGTCGCCGCCGACAACGCCCTGCTGCGCGGCCTGCCCAAGGTCAAGGCCGAGCTGACCTGGGTGCCGTGGACGTACGGGAGGCTCGCCGCGCGCAGCGGCTACGGCGCGGGCGTCACCTCGCCGGGCTGGTACCACCATCTGTTCGCCGCGCCCGACCGTCCCGTGGAGCGGTGGCTCACCGACGCCGCCGCCACCCTGCGCGACGAGGGCATCGCCGTCTCGTCGGCGCACGTCATCGAGTCCGTACGCCTCGCGGAGGGCCTGGCCGCCCTGCGCGGCAGGCCGCTCGCCGGGCTGGGCGAGGTCACCGAGGCGGCCAGGGCCGTCCTGTGCGAGGGCGACGACCTCGCCGTCGAGCTGATCAGGCGCCGCATGGTCGTCGGCGACCGGCTCGGCCGCGTCAGCGACGGCACGCCGATGGTGCCGCTCCAGCGCGACCTGCGCGACCAGCAGCGGCGGCTCAGGCTCAAGCCAGAGGCGCTCGACCGGGAGCTCCAGCTCGACCTGCGCAAACCCCTCGACCTCGGCCGCAGCCAGCTGCTGCACCGGCTGCGGCTGCTCGGCGTCGGCTGGGGCACGCCGGAGCAGTCGCGCGGCAAGGGCACCTTCAGGGAGACCTGGACGCTGCGCTGGGAGCCGCAGCACGACCTCACGCTCGTCGAACGCGCCGCGCTGGGCACAACGGTCGCGGCGGCGGCCGCTCAGCACGCGTCCGAGCTGGCGGCGGAGGGCACGGCGGCGCTGGCCGACCTCACCGCGCTGGTCGAGCACTGCCTGCTGGCCCACCTGCCCGAGGCGCTGCCCGGCGTGCTGGCCGCGCTGTCGGCCAAGGCGGCGCTCGACACCGACGTCACCCGCCTGATGGCGGCGCTGCCCGCGATGGTGCGAGCCCTTCGGTACGGCGACGTGCGCGGCACCTCGGCGGAAGGGCTGGCGGCGATCGTCGAGTCGATGCTCGACCGCATCCGCGTCGGCCTGCCGGTGGCCGTGACCGGCCTCGACGACGAGGCGGCGACGCGCCTGCTGACCCACATCGACGCCGTCCACACCGCAGTGGCCCTCCTGTCGCCTCCCGGGCCAGAACACGGCACCGCCCCAGCAGACCCGCCTGCCACGGCGGACGCCCCCGTGCCCCCGGACGGCGCTGCCCCGCCGGGACGGGCTGCCCGGCCGGGACGGGCTGCCCCGCGGGGAGGGGCTGCCCCGCTGGATGGGGCTGTGCCCGTGGAGGGGGCGGGCCGGGCGGCCCCGGCGGCCCCGGCGGACGCCCCCGTGCCCCCGGACGGCGCTGCCTCGCCGGACGGCCTTACCCAGGGAGACCGCCGGGGGCGCCTTGCCCAGGGGGGTGATCTCGTGTCGGCGGATCCGGCCGGCTCGGGGGGCCGGGTTGTCGCGGGGGAGGGACGCCGTGCCGGGGCGGGCGCGCTGGGGGGCGACGGGCGGGAGCGGTGGGTCGCCACGCTGCGCGGGCTGTGCGACCGGCAGGACCTCCACGGGCTCGTCGAGGGCCGCCTGACCCGGATCCTGCTCGACGACGGCGAACTCGACGACGCCGCCGACCGCCTGTCCAGGGCGACGTCCCGTGGGCAGGGGCCGGCGCGGGTGGCGGCCTGGGTCGAGGGGTTCCTGTCGGGGGGCGGGCTGCTGCTGGTGCACGACCAGCGCCTGCTCGGCCTGGTCGACCGCTGGCTGACGGGTCTCACGGGCGAGGAGTTCACGCAGGCGCTGCCGCTGCTGCGGCGTACGTTCGCCGGGTTCGCGGCGCCGGAACGCCGCGCGATCGGCGAGCGGGTACGGGCGTCGGGGCCCGGCGGCGTACGGGCGGCGCCTCGGTCCGGCGGAGGCGACCTGGACGAGCGCCGCGCCGCCGGCGCCGTGGCCACCGTGCTGGCGATCCTGGGGAGAAGGCATGACTGAGACCGGCGACGAGGCGGAGACCGGCCACCCGGACGGCGGCGGGCTGGAGAGCGTCGGCCGCTCGGCCGACGGGTGCGATGGCGGCGGAGGCGAGGGGGAGCGGCTGCGGCGGTGGCGGTTGGTGCTGGGCGGGGGCGGCGCCGACGGCACCGGGGTCGCGTTGCGGGGCGGTGACGTCCAGCTGGATCGGGCGCTGTCGGCCGTCTACGGCGACGGCGACGGCGACGGCCGCGAGGGCGGTCTGGGCGCGTCGGCGCCCCGGGTGGCGCGCTGGCTGGGCGACATCAGGACGTACTTCCCCTCCACCGTCGTCCAGGTGATGCAGAAGGACGCCCTCGAACGGCTCGACCTCACCAGGCTCCTGCTGGAGCCCGAGCTGCTGGAGGCCGTCGAGCCGGACGTCCACCTGGTGGGCACCCTGCTGGCCCTCAACCGGGTGATGCCCGACAGGGCGAGGGAGTCGGCGCGGGCCGTGGTGCGGTCCGTGGTGCGGGAGCTGGAGCGGCGGCTGGCGCAGAGGACGAGGTCGGCCGTCACGGGGGCGCTCGACCGCTCGGCCCGGACCCACCGCCCGCGCCGCGCCGCGGACGTCGACTGGGACCGTACGATCCGGGCGAATCTGAGGAACTACATGCCCGAGCGTTCCACGGTGGTGCCGTCGCGGCTGGTCGGCCACGCCCGCAGGCAGCGGGCGGTGCGGCGCGAGGTGGTGCTGTGCGTCGACCAGAGCGGGTCGATGGCGTCCTCTGTCGTGTACGCGTCGGTGTTCGGGGCGGTGCTGGCGTCGATGCGGTCGCTCAGGACGTCGCTGGTGGTGTTCGACACGTCCGTGGTGGACCTCACCGACCGGCTGCACGACCCGGTCGAGCTGCTGTTCGGCGCGCAGCTCGGCGGCGGCACCGACATCAACAGGGCGCTCGCCTACTGCCAGGGCCTGGTCACCAGGCCGGCCGACTCTGTGGTCGTCCTGGTCAGCGACCTGTACGAGGGCGGCGTGAAGGACGAGATGCTGCGCAGGGTGGCCGCGATGACGCAGGCGGGCGTTCAGGTGGTGGTGCTGCTGGCGCTGTCGGACGAGGGGGCGCCGTTCTACGACCACGACAACGCGGCGGCGCTGGCGGCGATGGGCGTGCCCGCGTTCGCGTGCACGCCGGACGCGTTCCCCGACCTGATGGCGGCCGCTCTCGAACGCCGTGACCTCGCCGCCTGGTCGGAACGCCACCTGCAGCCGCGCCATCCGTGACCCGTGCGCCCGCGCGGGACGTCCGGACCGGGCGGGTCAGTGGGCCGCCTGCTGCTCGGGGACGGGGTGTCGGGGGAGGAGGAAGGACAGCGCGAAGGTCAGGGCGAGCAGGCCGATCTCGACCCACACGGCGGCCTGCATGGCGGCGCCGAAGCTCCACTGGTGCTTGAGCAGGTTGAACAGCAGCGTCCCGAGCACGGCCGTGCCGAGCGCGCCGCCGAGCTGCTGGACGGCGGTGAGCGTGCCGGAGGCGGAGCCGGACTCGCGGGGTTCGACGCCGGCCAGGACGATGTCGAAGAACGGCGCCATGGTCAGGCCCATGCCGACGCCGACGAGGAGCAGGCCGGGGGCGAGCTGCCACGGGCCGACGTCGAGCCCGGCCAGGTGGATGGTGAGGCCGAGCACGGCGGCTCCGGCCGCCATGACGACGACGCCGATCTGGAGCAGGCCGCGGCCCAGCTTCTCGCGCAGGCCCGACATCGCCAGGCCGAAGCCGACGACGCCGCCGATCGCCTGCGGCAGGCCGGTCAGGCCGGCCTTGAGCGGGCTGTAGCCGAGGCCGAGCTGGGTGTACAGGCTGAAGACGAGGCTGAGGCCGATCATGCCGGAGAAGAAGGCCAGCCCGGCGACCATGCCGCCGGTGAACGCCCGCTTGCGGAACAGGCTGGGGGTGACGAGCGGGTCCTTGCCGGAGGCGGAGCGGCGGGCCTCGTACCGGCCGAAGAGCGCGAACACGACGGCGGAGGCGGCCATGGAGACGAAGGTCCAGGCGGGCCAGTCCAGCTCGCGGCCCTGGATGAGCGGGTAGATCAGCAGGACGGAGGCGACGGACACGAGCAGCACGCCGACCAGGTCGAGCCGGGTCGCGTCGGACAGGCGGCGCTCGGGCAGGAAGCGCAGCCCGGCCAGGGCGGCGGCCAGGCCGATGGGCAGGTTGATCAGGAAGATCATGCGCCAGCCGGTGCCGAAGAAGTCGGCGTCGACCAGCCAGCCGGCGAGCACGGGCCCGCCCACGGACGAGATGGTCATCACCGGGCCGAACATGCCGAACGCCTTGCCCATCTCCTCGGGCGGGAACATCTCCTTGATCAACCCCAGGCCCTGGGGGATCATCACGGCGCCGAACAGTCCTTGCAGCACGCGGCTGCCGACGAGCATCTCGGGGCTCATGGCCACGCCGCACAGCAGGGACGCGGCGGTGAAGCCGGTGGCGCCGACGAGGAACATGCGCCTGCGGCCGTACAAGTCGCCGAGGCGGCCGCCGGTGATCAGGCCGACGGCCATGGCCATCGTGTACCCGGCGCCGAGCCACTGGACGAGGCTGTCCGACCCGCCGAGGTCCTTTTGGATGGTGGGGGCGGCGATGGTGGTCACGAGGGCGTCGAGCAGGTCCATGACCTCGGCGGCGAGGATCACGAACAGGGCGGGCCAGCGCCATCGGTAGGGCTGGACGGCGCCGGCCACGGGGGCGGTCATCGTCACGGGAGGCTCCTTCGAGCAAGAGGGGAACATCGTTCTAAGAACGAACACCGTTCGTCAACGAACACCGTTTTAAGGGCGAACAGTGTTCGTGTCAAGTACAGTGTTCGCATGGGAAGCAACGCTGACGTGCCGCCGCCGCCCTGGCGCAAGACCCGCCGCCCCCTGAAGCCCCAGCTCAGCCAGGAGTTGATCGTCGAGACCGGCTTGCGCATCCTCGACGCCGAAGGACTCGAGGGCCTGAGCATGAGGCGCGTCGCGCAGGAGCTCGACACCGGCCCCGCCTCGCTCTACGCCCACGTCGCCAACAAGGACGAACTCCTCGAACTCCTCTACGACCGCGTGCTGGGCGAGGTGCAGCTGCCCGAGCCCGACCCGTCCCGGTGGAAGGAGCAACTGCGCGAGGCCGCGCTGCGCACGCACCAGGTGCTCGCCGCCCACGCCGACATCGCCAGGGTGGCGATGGCCGGCATCCCCTCGGGCGAGAACGCGCTGAGGCTCGGCGAGTACGTCTTCGGCCTGCTCATCGACGCCGGCATGGCCCCGCGCGACGCCTCGCTCGGCTTCGACAGGCTCGTCCTCTACATCGTGGGCGACGCGTACGAGGGGTCGCTGCACTACAGCCGGGCGCATGCCGCCGGCATCACGAACGAGAAGGAGTACTTCGAGCACTTCATCGCCCAGATCGGCACGTACTTCCGGGCGCTGCCGCCCGACCGCTTCCCCCACCTGACCCGGCACGTCGGCACGCTGCTCGCCGACGACGGCGAGACGCGCTTCCGCTTCGGGCTGGACCTCCTCCTGGACGGCCTGGAGTCGCGCATGCCCCCCGGCAGCCACGTCTAGGCCCGCATTAGGCCCAATTGCCTAGGCCCCGGGCCCGATGTGCGGCCGGGCCCGCGCCCCTAGGTTCACCCCTATGAGAACGACTGTCGAGACGACTGCCGCACCCGCCCCCGGCGTGGTGTCGGCCCCCTACCGCGCGCTCAGCATCGGCCTGGTCGCGCTCGTCATGCTGGTGGCGTTCGAGGCGATGGCGGTGGCGACGGCGATGCCGGTCGTCGCGCGCGACCTCGGCGGCATGCACCTGTACAACCTGGCCTTCAGCGCCACGCTGGCGGCCAGCGTGATCGCGACGGTGCTCGGCGGCCGGTGGAGCGACGTGCGCGGCCCCCTCCAGCCGATCGCCGTCGGGGTGGGGGCGTTCGTGGCCGGGCTGCTCGTCGCGGGGTTCGCGCCGACGATGGAGGTGCTGGTCGCGGGGCGGTTCGTGCAGGGGCTCGGCGCGGGCCTGATCCAGGTGGCGCTGTACGTGCTCGTCGCCCGGGTCTACCCGGGCGAGCTGCATCCCAAGGTGTTCGCGCTGTTCTCGGCGGCGTGGGTGGTGCCGTCCATGGTGGGGCCCGCGATCGCGGGCTTCGTCGTGGAGAACGTGGACTGGCGGTGGATCTTCCTCGGCGTCTCCCTGATCGTCGTGCCGTCCGCGCTGCTGCTGTGGCGCGGCACCGCCGGGCGGGCGGTCGAGGGCGGCGGCGCCGAGCCCGCGCCCGGCCTCGGCCGCAAGATCGCGTGGGCCGTCGTGACCGCCGTCGCCGCCGCCCTCATCCAGTACGGCAGCGCGCTCAAGCTGGCCGGCCTGCCGCTGCTGGGCGCGGGCGCGGTCCTGCTCGCCGTGGCGCTGCCCAGACTGCTGCTGCCCGGCTCGCTGCGGGCCGCCCGCGGCCTGCCCACCGCGCCCGTGCTGCGCGGCCTGGCGTACGGCTCCCTGATGGCCGCGGAGGTGCTCATCCCGCTCATGCTCATGAACGAGCGGCACCTGAGCGCCACCGGCGCGGGCGTCGTGCTCACGATCGGCGCGCTCGGCTGGTCCACCGGCTCCTGGGTCAAGGGCCGCGGCACGATCGGCCACCTGGCCGCGATCCGCGGTGGCGCCGTCATGATCGCCGTCGGCATCGCGCTGGTCATGCTGGTGCTGGTGGACGCCGTGCCCCTCGCGGTCGCGTACGTCGCCATGGCCATCGCCGGCCTGGGCATCGGCGCCCTGCACCCGACCGTGTCGGTGCTGGTGCTGGAGATGTCGGAGCAGGGCGAGGAGGGCCAGAACAGCGCGGCCGTCGGCGTGGGCGAGTCGGTGTTCACCGTGGTCGCCGTCGCCGTCAGCGGCGCCCTGTTCACCGCCACCGGCGAGAACTACGCCGTGGGCCTCGCCTTCACCGTGGTGCTGGCCGTCGTGGCCGTGTTCCTGGCTCCCCGTTTTGCCCAGCCCGCCGCGGCGGGCACACTGGAGAGGACCGGGTGACAAAGGGGGGTACATGCCACGAGTGCGTGAGCTGGAGGTCTTCCGGCTGACCCTGCCGTTCGGCAGGCGGTCGGAGAGCCTGCTCGTGAAGCTCACCGACCACGGTGGCATGACGGGCTGGGGCGAGGCCGTCTCCCCGCATCCGAAGACGTGGGCCAGGCTGGAGGAGACGCTTGGAGCGCTCCTCATCGGCGTGGACTGGGAGCATCCCGACGCCGTCCCGAGCGGCGACTCCGCCGTCGACATGGCCTGCTGGGACCTGTGGACCCGCATGCGCGGCGTCCCGCTCGCCCACGCCATCGGCGGCACCCGCACCTCGCTCATGGCCACCGTGCGGCTCGCGCCCGACTCGTCCATCGAGAGCCTCGTCTCCCGCGTGAACCAGCAGGTCTGCGCCGGCTACGGGCACGTCACCCTCGACATCCGTCCCGGCTGGGACGTCGAGGCGGTACGCGCCGTGCGGCAGGCGTATCCGGCGCTGACCCTGGCCGTCGACTGCGGCAACGCCTACACCGACCTCGGCCAGCTCGTCGCCCTCGACTCGTACGGGCTGGAGGTCATCGAGCGGCCCTTCGCCATCGACGACCTCCACGCCCACGCCTCGCTCCAGGACCAGGTGGCCGCCTCGGTCGCCGTCGAGGCCCGCTCGGCCGCCCAGCTCGACGACTACCTCACCCTTCGGGCCGCGCGCGTGCTGCTCCTGCGCCCCACCGCGTTCCCCTCGCTGTCGGAGGCCCGCAGGGCGCACGACCGCGCCGCCGCGGCGGGCTGGGACATCCAGTGCGCGGGCGGCCAGGGCGCCGGGCTGGCGCGGGCGGCGACCGTCGCGGTGGCCAGCATGCCGGGATGCACGCTGCCGTGCGACGTCACGCAGCCGCCGCGCAACAACCAGATCGTCACGCCGATCGTGGGGGCGAACGGCGGCGTCATCGCGGTCCCGTTCACCCAGCCGGGCCTGGGCCACACGATCGACGAGGCCCGCGTCCACCGCCTGGCGAAGGAATCGTTCCACGCGTGACACCCAGGCGATCCACTCGGACAGCCGGTGGGGTGGGGCAGGCCCGGCCCTGGGGTGGACGGTCAGAGGGTGCCGCAGCCTTCCGTCAGGCCCTTGGCGGGGCCCGGCTTCTGGCTCTGCCGCTCGTCGGGGTTGGCGGTCTTCCTCGGCGACGGGCCCGCTGAGGCCGCCACGGCCGGGCGTGAGCCGGCGGCGTCCTCGACGGCCTTCGCCGTGATGCGCCGGATCTTCTCCCAGTCGGGGTAGCCGGTGTTGATGACCGGCGGCACGAACTGCACGCTCGACACCTTGGCGTTCTTGACCTTCAGCGCGAGTGGCACGAGTTCGCGCAGCATGTCACGCGGGATGTCGGTCCTGATCAGCTCCTTGGTGGCGAGCGCGATCCGGTTGAACCTGCTCAGCACCGTCGCCGGGTCGGCCTGGTCGAGCAGCGCGCCGAGCACGCAGCGCTGGCGGCGCATGCGGGTGTAGTCGTCGCTGAAGGTGCGCGAGCGGGCGTACCACATCGCGTCGGCGCCCTTCAGCCTGCGCGTGCCCGCCTTGACCAGGCCCTCGTTGTACTTGCCGAACACGACGTCCTGCTCGACGGTGATGGTGACGCCGCCGATCGCGTCGATCAGGCGGGCGAAGCCCCACATGTTGACCAGGGCGTACCAGTCGACCCGCAGGCCCAGGGTGTAGCCGATGGTGTCCATGAGCACCTTCGGGCCCTGGTGCTGCCTGCCGTCGAAGAGCTCGGGGTGCCCGTCGGCGTACTCCCACACGCTGTTGAGCAGGTCGCTGCGCCCGCCGCCCGGGTCGCGGGGCAGGCGGAAGCCGTTCGGGAAGCGCCTGGCCATCGGCGTGCCGGGACGGAAGCGGACGTTCTCCAGGTTGCGCGGCAGGCTGAGGAGGACGGTGTTGCCGGTCCTGACGTCCACGCTGGCCAGGTTCATGCTGTCGGTGCGCACGCCGGTCCTGTTGTCGTCGGCGTCGCCGCCGAGCAGCAGGATGTTGACGCGGCGGCGACCGCCCCACGGGTCGTCGGGGGCCGCGCCGGGGCTCGGCGGGGACGACGCCGTGGCCTCGGGCTCGGCGAAGATGCCGTTGATCGTCTGCTGGGACGTCCAGACGTACTGCGCGACCACCCCGAACGGCACCGTCACGGCCACGGCGAGCAGGCCCGCGAGCGTGCCGGTGACGAGCTGCGTGTTCTGCGGCAGGCGCCCCGGCCGGAGCACCGCGTACGAGTGGACGACGAGCGCGAACCACGCCACGCCCAGCGCCGCGGCGAGCACGATGATCGATGTCAGCCAGGAGTCCTGGGTGAGCGCGCCGAGGAGGTTGTCGGTGGTCAGCACGACGGCCAGCAGCCCGAGCAGCACCGCCGCGTACACGCCGAGCAGCGCCAGCCCCGTCCTGCGCCATCCGGCGCGCAGGTGGGCGGCCCCCGGCGCCAGCGCCGCGAGCACCAGCCAGCCGAGGAGCGCGCCCGCGCTCACCGGTTCTCTTGCCTGCCGCACGACATCCCCGTTCCCCGTGAACTTCTCCGTAGGCTGAGGCGGCAGCCTACGCACCGAATGCGAAATATGTGTTTATGGGAGGGTGAACATCCGCGCCCGAATAAGATTCGGGCATGGCGTCCTCTGAGATCGAGTACGGTGTGACGCAGCGTGTCGCCACCATCACATTCAACCGTTCCCGCCGGCCGAACGCCCTCACCTTCGCCACGCGCGGCGAGTTGGTCCCCGCGTCCGGCCCCCGCGCCGCCCGTAACGCCGCCCCGGCCCGACGATCCCCATGGTGACCAGCATGTACGAGACCACCGTCCTCCCCATGCCGCCCGACTACGAGGGCGAGGTCGTCGCCACCCTCATCTCCAGCACGGCCGGGTCGCGCCGGGCGGTCCTCTACGTCCACGGCTTCACCGACTACTTCTTCCAGGACCACCTGGCCGAGCACTACGTCCGCCGCGGCGTCGACTTCTACGCCCTCGACCTGCGCAAGTACGGCCGCTCGCTGCTGCCGCACCAGACCAGGGGCCTGGTCAGGAGCGTCACCGAGTACTTCCCCGAGATCGACGAGGCGGTCCGCCTCATCAGACGCGACCACGACGAGCTGACGATCAACGCCCACTCCACCGGCGGGCTCGTCGCCTCACTGTGGGCCGACCGGGTGCGCGGGCGCGGCCTCGTCCAGGGGCTCGTCCTCAACAGCCCGTTCCTCGACCTGAACGTGCCCGCGCCGCTCCGCCTGGCCGCCGACCTGCTCAAGACCCCGCTGTCGTACGTGCGCCGCCCGCTGCCCCTCGGGATCAGCACCGCCTACGGGCGGTCCCTGCACCTCAGCGAGCACGGCGAATGGGACTACGACCTGGACCTGAAGCCCCTCGGCGGGTTCTCCGTGCACGCCACCTGGCTGGCCGCCATCAGGCGGGCGCAGCGCAGGCTGCACGCCGGGCTCGGCGTGGACGTGCCCGTCCTCGTGCTCGCCTCCGCCGACGGGCTGCGGGTGAAGGACTTCGTGCCCGAGGCCCGCACGTCCGACGTCGTGCTCGACCCGCGGCAGATCGCCCGCTGGGCCACCGCGATCGGCCCGCACGTCACCTGCGTGCGCGTCCGCGACGGCGTGCACGACCTGGTGCTGTCGGCCGAGCCGGTGCGCAAGCAGGTGTTCGCCGAGATCGACCGGTGGATGCGGGCCTACGTCCACCCGGGACACGAGGACGGCGCGGCCTGACAGCCGCGCCCCTCCCGGTACGGGGTCACCAGGGGAACGCGAAGAGCCCGTAGTACGCGGCCGCCACCAGCAGCAGGCCGGTGCCGCCCAGCACGCCCGCCACCGCGACGTGCTGCCGGCGGCCCGGCCGCATGCCCTCGCGCAGCGCCGACACGAACGCCGCCACCGCCGTGACCTCCTGCACCAGCATCAGCACCGCCAGCACGCGCACGACGAGCCAGCCCGCGAGCACCGCGGGCCAGGCGCCCGCCTGGTTCACCGAGAACAGCACCAGCAGCGTGATGAACGCCACCACCGACGCGAGCAGCCCCACGCCCGTCCACCCCATGCGGTACAGCCTGCGCCTGATCGGCGGCCACAGCTCCGCGTTCGCCTCCGCCGTGCGCCGGCCGCGACCGCTCCGCCCGCGCAGCCGCACCACCATCGCCGCCACCGGCCCCGCGACGTACCCCACGACCGCCAGGCAGATCGTCAGGCCCAGCATCGTGCCGCCCGCGTACCAGGGGGCGGCCGGCACGTCCGTCGCCTGGAGACGCTGCACCGGCGTGGCGCCCGCCAGGTGGACGGCGGGCCTGGCCGTGCCGGGGAGGCCGAGGATCCAGTTGCCCATCGTCTCCAGGTAGCCACGCGTGAACGGGCCGCCGTTGATCCGCATGGCGTGGTCGCCCTTGTCCATGAAGCGGATGGTGTAGTCCTCGTTGCCCGCTTCCTTCAGGCCGGTGATCAGCGCCTGCGTCGACTCCACGAACGGGATGGACGGGTCCGTCGTGCCGTAGAAGGCCAGCACCGGCTGCCTGACGCGGCGCAGCGCGGGCATGGCGTCGTACCTGAGGAAGGTGAAGCCCACCGCGCCCATCGCCCGCGTGAGCAGGTCGCGCGCGCCGACCGGGGCGTGCAGCCTGAGGAGCTGCTCGTTCAGCGCCCAGGCCACCTGGCGCAGCGGCGAGACGTTCGGCGACGACACCAGCACCACGAAGCCCACCGAGCTGCTCTTGGCCGCCGCGATCGGCACCACCCAGCCGCCCTCGCTCACCCCCCACACCCCGACCCGGGCGGGATCGACGTCCGGACGCGTCCGCAGGTACTCCACCATGCGCAGCGCGTCGTCGGCCAGCAAGGAGAAGTCCCTGTCACGGAAGGTGTAGCCGACCGACCGCTTGTCGAACGCCAGCGTCACGACGCCCGCCCTGGACAGGAACTCCGCCTGCGGCGTGAACTCCGTCCGCGAGCCGTTGCCCGACCCCGACACGAACACCATCGCCGGGTGCCGTCCCGGCGTGAGCGGCGCCCGGACCGTCCCCTCCAGCCGCTGGCCCTCGGCGGGCAGCGACACGTCCTCCGCGCGGAACGACGTGATGGCGGGAACCGGCCTGACCTCGCTCGCCGGCTGCGCCGGGATCGACTGGAATGTCTGGTCCGCCTTCAGCGGCTGCGGGTCGAACGGCGGCGGCAGCACGTAACCGACCGACGCGAGAGCCACCAGCACCAGGCCGGCGGCGACGCTCAAGGTGCCACGGCCAGTGCGCATAGGCCTCCCCATGTGCGTTGGTTTGCCCGCTGATCTTCCAGCCTACTCCCGGCGCGTGGGGCCGCTGGGGCCGCATTTGTCGGTGAGAACTGTTAGCTTCCTGCGACATGCGGATCCTGCACACCTCCGACTGGCACCTCGGGCGGTCCTTCCACCGCGAGAGCCTGCTGTCCGGCCAGGCGGCGTTCGTCGACCACCTGGTCGAGACCGTGCGGTCCGAACACGTCGACGTCGTCGCCGTCTCCGGCGACGTCTACGACCGCGCCCTGCCCCCCGTCGACGCGGTCGCCCTGCTCGACGACGCGCTCGCCCGGCTGCGCGCCGCCGGGGCGCGGGTGGTGCTGATCAGCGGCAACCACGACTCCGCGCTGCGGCTGAGGTTCGGCTCGGCGCTGTTCGAGAGCTCCGGCGTCCACGTACGCGCCGACCCCGCCCGCTCGTGGGAGCCCGTCGTCGTCGACGGCGTCGCCTTCTACGGCGTCCCCTACCTGGAGCCCGAGCTCGTCCGTGCCGCCTGGGAGCTGCCCGACCGCAGCCACACCACCGCGCTCACCCACGTCATGACCCGCGTCAGGGCCGACGCCGGGCGGCACGCGGGCTCCGTCGTCCTCGCCCACTGCTTCGTCACCGGCGGGCAGGCCAGCGACAGCGAGCGCGACATCAGCGTCGGCGGCGTCGCCCAGGTCCCGCTGCCGGTGTTCGACGGGGTCGACTACGTCGCGCTCGGCCACCTGCACGGCAGGCAGCGCATGTCCGAGACGGTGCGTTACTCGGGCTCGCCCCTGGCGTACTCGTTCTCCGAGGCCGGCCACGTCAAGGGGTCGTGGCTGGTCGAGCTCGCCCCCGGGCGGGGCGTGACCGGGGTCGAGTTCGTCGCCGCGCCCGTGCCGAGGCCCGTCGGCAGGCTGCGCGGCAGGCTCGACGACCTGCTCGCCTCGCCCGCCCACGCCGCGTACGAGGGCCACTGGCTCCACGTCACCCTCACCGACGCCGTCCGTCCCAAGTCGGCGATGGACCGCCTGCGCGCCCGCTTCCCCCACACGCTCGCCCTCGCCTTCGACCCCGTCGGAGCCGCGCCCGCCGCGCCGCCCGTCCGCATCAGCGGGCGGCCCGAGGCCGAGGTCGCGCTCGACTTCGTCCGCGAGGTACGCGGCGAGCCCGCCGACCCCGACGAGGAGGAGCTGTTGCGAAACGCCGTCGAGGCGTCGAGGGTGAAGGAGACGATGGCGTAGATGCGTCCGCACCGGCTCACCCTCACCGCCTTCGGCTCCTTCCCCGGCACCGAGACCGTCGACTTCGACGCCCTCGCCGGGGCGGGGCTCTTCCTCGTCCACGGCCCCACCGGCGCCGGCAAGACCACCGTCCTCGACGCGCTCTGCTTCGCCCTGTTCGGCCGCGTCCCGGGGCTGCGCGACAAGGCCCGCAGCCTGCGCTGCGACCACGCGCCGCCGTCCGCGGGGCCGTCCGTCACGCTGGAGGTCACCGTCAGGGGCCGGCTGCTGCGCATCAGGCGCTCGCCGTCGTGGCAGCGCCCCAAGCTGCGCGGGTCCGGCTTCACCGAGGAGAAGCCCAAGGTCGTCGTCGAGGAGCGCGTGGGCGACGCCTGGCAGGGCCTGACCACGCGCCTCGACGAGGCGGGAGACCTGGTGGGCGGCCTGCTCGGCATGAACGCCGACCAGTTCTGCCAGGTGGCGATGCTGCCGCAGGGCGACTTCGCCAGGTTCCTGCGCGCCGACGGCGAGGAGCGCGCCAAGCTCCTCGAACGCCTCTTCAGCGTCAAGATCTTCACCCAGGCCGAGTCGTGGCTCGCCGACCACCGCAAACAGGCCTGGCGCGAGCAGCAAGACCTCCGCCAGCAGGTCGACTACGCCCTCCAACGCCTGGAGGAGGCCGCCGGCGACACCCTCGAAGCCGCCCACCAAGCCCACGCCGAAGCGTCCGGGGCGGCCTCGGCGCACGGCGGCCAGGAGGCGCCGGCGCCCGAGGACGACCCCCTTCGATGGGCGGGCGCGCTGCTCGACGCCGCCCGTGCCGTCGTGGTCACGGAGACCGGGCGCCACACCGCCGCCGAGCAGGCCCTGCGCGACGTACGCGTGCGCTTCGAGCAGGCCGCCGCCCTGGCCGACCGGCAGCGCCGCCACGCCGAGGCGCTGACGCTCCGCCGCACACTCGACGAACGCGCGGAGGAACGCGCCGAACTCCAGGCCGTCCTCGACGACGCCGCCCGCGCCGACCGCGTCCTCCCGCTGATCACGGCGGCCAGGCAACGCGCCGAGCTCGCGACCAAGGCCGGGGTCCTCGCCGCCGACGCCCTGGCCCGCGCCCACCCCCTGCTCGCCACGGCCTCGTCCTCCTGGTCGCCCGGCATGCCGGGCGCCGAAAGGCCCGATGCCCCCGGGCCCTCCGGCGCCGGTCGCGAGCGCGGTCGGGAAGGGCACTGGGCCGATGCCGTCGATCGGCGCGCCGAGAGGGCCATTCGCGGGGGAAGACGGCCCGCATGGGTGCGTCCGAGGCGTGGGTCCGGCGGCGACCTGGGCCTGCGGTTCTCCGGCGCGCCCTCCCCCGGCGAACTGGCGGCGTTGGAGCGGCAGCGCCAGGACGAGATCGCCCGCCTGTCCGAGCTGCTCACCGAGGAGGCCAGGCTGTCGGTGGTCCGGCGCGACCTGCTGCGGGCCGAGGAGGAGCTGGCCGAGCTGGCCGAGGCCGACGAAGGCGTGGCCGCCAGGCTCGCCGCCCTGCCCGGCCTGATCGAGCAGGCCGAGGCCAGGCTCGCCCGCGCCCGTCTCGACGCCGCCGCGATCCCCGCCGTCCAGGCCGTGCGCGACGCCGCCGCCGACCTCATCGGCGTCGAACGCGAGCTGGAACGGCTGGCCGTCGAGCTCGGCGCGCTGGAGCGGCGCGAGGCCGACGTGTCGGCCGCCGAGGCCGAGCTGCCCCGGCGGCTCGCCGACGCCGCCGCCGCTCTGGCCGAGGTGCGTACCAGCACGGCTGCCGTCCCCGCCGCCACGGCCGCCCTCGAACAGGCGCGGGCCACCCTCGACGCCGTCCGCCGCCGCGACGCGCTCGCCGCCGAGGCGGAGTCGTCGGCCGCCGCGCTTCAGGTGCTCGTCGACCGCGCCCAGGAGCTGCGCGAACGGTGGCTCGACATCCGGCAGGCCCGCATCGACGGCATGGCGGCCGAGCTCGCCCGCGACCTGGCCGAAGGACGGCCGTGCGCGGTCTGCGGCTCTGAGAGCCATCCGCGCCCCGCGTCCCCGGCGCCGAGCGCGCCGTCCCCCGAGGACGAGCGCGCCGCCGAGAGCGCGCACGAATCCGCCCTCGCCGAGCGCGAGGCCGCGGAACGGGCGCTCGCGTCGCTCGAATCCCGGCTCGCCGCGGCCACGGAGTCCTGCGGCGGGCTCGACGCCGACGCGGCCGGCACCGGCGTGGCGGCGGCCGAGCAGGAGCTCGCGCGCCTGCGGGCGGTGGCGGAGCGCGAGCCCGCGCTGGCCGCCGACCTGGAGCGCGTGGAGGCCGAACGCGAGCGGGTCCGCGACACCGCGCGGGAGCTCGCCGAAGCGCTGGCGGCCCGCCGCGCCCAGCGCGCCCACCTGGAGTCCGAACGTGCCCGCCTGAGGGCCCGCCTCGCCCAGTCCGCCGGCACCACCCTCCCCGCCGGGTCCGGGGCTCACCCCGGCGGCCCTCCTGGCGGCGATTCGCCGGGCGGTCCTGCCGACGTCGGTCGACGGGATGCGCACGCCGGCGACGTCGCGGACGTCCACGGACCGGCCGTGCTGGCCGTCGCCGAGCGGGAGCTCGCGCGGCTGGGGGCGTCGGCGGCGCGGGAGCCGGTGCTCGCCGGCGAGGCGGCCAGGCTCGGACAGGAGCGTCAGCACCTGGAGGAGGAGGGGCGGCGCATCGCCGGGCGGCTGGCGGCGTGCCGTACCAGGCAGGAAGAGCTGAGCGGCGACGCGACGCGGCTCGCGGCCCGGCTCGACGCGGCGCGCGGCGGCGACGCGACCCTCGCGGGCCGGCTGTCCCGGCTGGGCGACGAGGCGACGCTGCTGCGCGAGGCGCTGGAGGCCACCCAGGCGGCGCTCGCCGCCGAGGCGGAGCTGGACGGCGCCGTACGCGCCGCCGAGGAGGCCGCGGCGGAGGCCGGGTTCGCCGACGTCGCCGACGCCGAGGCGGCCGCCAGGCCCCCTGCCGAGCGCGAGACCAAGATCGAACTGCTGCGCCGTCTCGACGCCGACTACGCGGCGGTGGAGTCCACCCTGGCCGACCCCGAGCTGGCCGCGGCCGCCGCCGAGCCCGCCCCCGACCTGCAGGGGCTGGCCGCGGCCAGGGACACGGCCGAACAGGCCCGCACCTCCGCGGCCAGCGCCCGCGACAGGGCCGTGGCCAGGGCCGCCCGCCTGCAGGAACTGCGGGCCGAACTGGGCGCCTGCATCGAACGCTGGCAGCCCGCCGCCGAGCGGCACCGCCTGGCCGAGCGCATGGCGTCGCTGGCCAGCGGCACGTCCGGCGACAACCGGTGGAGCATGAGCCTGTCGTCGTACGTGCTGGGGGAGCGGCTGCGGCAGGTGGTCGACGCCGCCAACGAACGGCTCGACCACATGTCAGGCGGGCGCTACCTGCTGCGGCACGACCTGGGCAAGACGGCGGGGTCGAGGGGGCGCTCGGGCGGCGGCCTCGGCCTGCGCGTCGCCGACGGCTGGACCGGCGTCGACCGCGACCCGGCCACGCTGTCCGGCGGCGAGAGCTTCGTCACGTCGCTGGCGCTCGCTCTCGGGCTGGCCGACGTGGTGACGGCCGAGGCGGGCGGCACCGACCTCGGCACCCTCTTCGTGGACGAGGGGTTCGGCACCCTCGACGAGGACACCCTCGACGGCGTGCTCGACATCCTCGACGGGCTGCGCGACGGCGGGCGCGCGGTGGGCATCGTCAGCCACGTCGCCGAGCTGCGCACCCGCGTCACCGCCCAGCTCAAGGTCTCCAAGACCCGCACCGGCTCCACCCTGTCAGTCCTCGGAGCCACCTGACCCACCACCCCTTCAGGGGCGGTGGGGTTCGGGGGCTACTTGCCCACGCCTTCTGTGAGGCCGCGGATGAACTGGCGCTGTCCCGCCAGGAACAGCAGGATCGTGGGGAGCGCCGCGATCGTGAGGCCGGCGAGCACCACGGGCCAGTCGGTCAGCAGGCGGCTCTGCATCGCCATCAGCCCGACGGGCAGCGTCTTCATGGCGTCGTCGCTGACGAACACCAGCGCGAACGCGAACTCGTTCCACGCGAACAGCGCCTGCAGCAGCGCCGCCGACACGAGGATGGGACGGCACATCGGCAGGATGACCCGCCAGAAGATCTGCGTGGGGGAGGCGCCGTCGAGGGTGGCGGCCTCGTCCACCTCCCGCGGCAGCTCGATCATGTACGCCCGGATCAGGAAGATCGTGAACGGTACGCGGAACGCGGTGTAGAGCACGATCAGCGCCCAGTACGTGTCGAACAGCCCGATCGACGTGAGCAGGCGGAACAGCGGGATCAGCGCGACGGTCGGCGACAGCAGCAGCCCGCCCAGCACCAGCAGCGCCACGGCGTTGCCGAAGGGCATGCGCAGCCGGCACAGCCCGTACGCCGCCCAGGCGCTGATCAGCGTGGTGGCCACGATCGAGGCGACGGTGACGATGACGCTGTTGGTGAAGTACCGGACGACGCCGAGCTCCCAGGCGCGGGCGTAGTTCTCCCAGCGCAGCGCGCCGGGCAGCCCCCACGGCTGCTCGAAGATCTCCTGGTTGTCCTTGAACCCGCTGAGCACCATCCACAGCAGCGGGTACAGCACGGCCACGGCGAACCCGGCGAGGACGCTCCAGCCCAGCACCCGGGCGGCCACCCAGCGCAGGGTCACGGCGCCGCCGCGGGCGGGCGGCCGAGCGGGCGGCACCGCGACGGCGCGCTTCTCCGGAGCGCCCTCTTCCAGGGCGCCCTCCTCCGGGGCGCCCTGCTTCACAGCGGTCATGCGTCGTCCCTCCGTCGGCGGCTCAGCGCCAGTTGCAGCGCGGCGATGGCGAACGTGACGACGAAGACGACGGTGGCGACGGCGGCGGCGTAACCCATGTCGTCCTCGAAGAACGCCTGGTGGTAGAGCCAGGTGCCGAGGACCTGGCTGGAGTTGTCGGGGCCGCCGGAGGTCATGACCATGACCTCGTTGAAGACGAGGAACGCCCCGGAGATCGTGAGGATGACGACGAGCGTGGTCATCTCGCGCACCATCGGCAGGGTGACGGAGAAGAACGTCCGGACGGGCCCGGCGCCGTCCACGCGGGCGGCTTCGAAGAACTCGCGCGGGATGCGCTGGATGGCGACGACGAACAGCACGGCGGTGTAGCCGATGCCCTGCCACTGGCTCATCGCGATGACGCTCCAGATGGCGCTGCCCTCCTCGCCGAGCCAGGCACGGGCCAGGTGGCCGAGGCCGACGGCCTGCAGGGCCTCGTTCACCAGCCCGTACCTGGGGTTGTACAGGAAGGAGAACAGGACGCCCGCGACGGTGATGGAGGTGGCGGCGGGGATGAAGTAGAGGGTGCGCAGCAGCCCCCGCAGCCGCCGCCCGACGAGCTCCTCCAGCAGGGCGGCCAGCACCAGCGACACGCCGGCCTGGCACACCAGCGACACGACCGCGTACGCGACGTTGTTGAGCAGCGCCCGCCAGAAGACGGGGTCGCCGAACGCCTCGGCGTAGTTGTCGAGGCCGACGAAGCGCGGCTCGGGGGAGAAGGCGTTCCAGGAGAACAGGCTCAGGCGCAGGTTGTCCGCGATGGGGTAGTAGACGAAGACCAGCAGCAGCAGGACGGCGGGCAGCACCCAGACGACGGTGCGCCAGCGGGTCAGCAGGGCGCCCACGGCGTCACCCGACTTCCTTCCTGGCCTTGGCCGCCGCGTCGCGCACGCCCGCCATGACCTGTTCGGGCGTGCGGGAGCCCGACAGCATGCCCTCGACGCCCGACAGGTAGGCGCTGGCGACCTCGGCGTGGGTGACGGTGTCGAGCCAGACGGCGAACTGTCCGGCCTTGTCCATGTCGTCGAGCGCGGAGATGAGCTGCGGCGCCGCGTTCTCCGAGGTGGCGGAGCCCTTGACGGGGCTGAGCCAGGAGAAGTCCTTGGTCATGGTGGCCGCGTTCTCCTTGCTGGACAGGAACTTGAGGAAGTCGACGGCCAGGCCGGCGTTCCTGCTCCTCGCGTTGACGAGGAACCCGTCGGGCGCGCCGGTCAGCGCGGTGGGGTCGCCCGCCGCGCCGGCGGGGGCGGGCAGGCGGAAGATGTCCCAGTCGATGGGCGGGTTCGCCTTGACGAACACCTCGAACTCGACCGACTCGACGTAGTGCATGGCGGCTTTCCCGGCGATGAACTGCGCCTGCGCGGTCTCGTGCGACAGGCCGTTGGCGTCCTTGGTGCCGCAGCGTCCGACGAGTTCGGAGAACTGCTTGAGCGCGGTGACGTAGCCGGGGTCGGTGAAGGCGCCGGTGGCCGGGTCGTAGTCGGCCCTGAGCGTGGCGGGCGGCACGTCGTAGGCGTTGAGCTGGGTGACGAAGTGCAGGGCGGCCCAGCCGTACTGGTTGCCGAAGGCGATGGGTTGCACCCCGGCCTTCCTGAACGCGTCGCAGGCGGTCAGCAGCTCCTCGAACGTCTTCGGCACCCCCACGCCCGCCTTGGCGAAGACCGCCTTGTCGTACGCCATGTACTTGCCGTCGAGGTCGAGCGGGACGCCGTAGTTCCTGCCGCCGTACTCGAAGGCCTTGAGCGCGGCGGGCGCGAACGTGGAGCCCCAGCTCGTGCCGGGCCCGATCTGGCCGGTCAGGTCGGCGGCGAGGCCGGCGCGGACGAACTTGTTGGCGAAGTCGCCCGCCCAGGAGAAGTAGATGTCGGGCAGGTCGCGTGAGGCGCTCAGCACCCGGATCTTGTCCTTGTACGGCTGGTCGCCGACCTGTTCGAGCTTGATGTCCACCTTGGGGTTGGCCTGCTCGTACGCGGCCACGACCTTCTCGAAGTACGGGGCGTACTGGGGGTCGGCGAACTTCGTCACCATGGTGAGCGTGCCGGCCTTCTCCTTGGGCGCGGACAGGTCGGCCGTGGCGGGCGCGCCGCCGGTGCCGCCGGAGCCGCAGGCGGCGGTGGCGAGGGCCAGCAGGAGCGCGGTCCAGTGGTGCCTGGTGGTGCGGACCTTCATGGGGACTCCTTCAGGGGGGCTTGGTGTCCGAACGCGCCGTAGGAGGCGCAGGCGCGGGAGGCGTAGGAGGTGGCGGCGGCGACGAGGGCGTGCGGGTCCTCGCCGGAGGCGACGCCGACGAGGAGCCGGGCGATGAACGCGTCGCCGGCGCCGAGGGTGTCGACGACGCCGACGGGTTCGGCGGGGGCGTAGGCCAGGGTCTCCGCCGCGACGAGGACGGCTCCGGCCGGGCCCATGGTCACCGCGACCGTGGAGGGGCCGAGGTCGCGTACCCGCCTGGCCAGGGCGAACGCCTCACGGCGGGCGCGCGACGGCGACGACAGCACCGCGACGGCGGCGTGCGGGGCGTGCGCCGCGACGTACTCCCAGGGGCGTTCGGAGAAGTCGAAGGACAGCCGCCGCGCCCGCGCGGCGACGGCGGGGAGCTGGTCCTCGATCAGGGAGCACTCGCCGGTGTGGACGATGTCGGCCCGCGCCAGCCGGTCGAGGTCGTCAGGGGAGAGCCGGAAGCGGGAGACGCCCTCGTGGCCGCCGGTGAACTTGCGCTCGCCGGCGACGACCCGCACGGTGGCGGTGGCGTTGGGGCCTTCGACGACGCGCAGCAGGGACAGGTCCAGGCCCTCGGCGGCGAGCGCGGCGCGCACGAGCCGTCCTGCCTGGTCGGTGCCGAGGGCGCCGAGATAGGCGGAGTCGGCGCCGAGCCTGCGGGCGTGGACCGCGACGTTGACGGCGTTCCCGCCCGGATACATGACGCCGAGGTCGGGGTAGCGGTCGACGACGTTGTCCCCGACGGCGACCAGCCGGATCTTGCGAGACTCCACGCGTTCTCCGAGTGTTTTGGGAAGGTTCTCAATCGCTTGAGTGAGAACGTTCTCAATCCGTGGACCCGGTGTCAAGAGTCCCCGGGAAATCCGCTACGGTGGCCCGTTGATCGCCCGCGCGGGAGCATGATGGGTGACACGACGACCAGACAACGGGGGTCCAGATGAGCGTCCGGCGGAGCATGCCGTCGATCGAGGCCGTCGCCAGGGAGGCAGGGGTCTCCACGGCGACGGCCGGGCGCGCGCTCGGCGGCTACGGCTCCGTCAGCGGCAAGAGCCGCGAGGCCGTCCTGGCCGCCGCCGAACGCCTCGGCTACCGGCCCAACAGCCTCGCCCGCAGCATGATCACCGGGCTCACGCACACGCTCGGCGTCCTCGTGCCCGACATCGAGAACCCGTTCTTCTCCCGCGCCCTGCGCGGCATCGCCGACGCCGCCCACGAGCGCGGCTGGGAGGTGCTGCTCGTCAACACCGACGAGGACCTCTCCCTCGAACGCAAGGCCCTCGGCGTCCTCACCGAGCGCCGCGTCGACGGCCTCGTCGTCGCCCCCACCGACGCCGCCGACCGCGACGCGCTCCAGGGCGTGATCGAGGCGGGCATCCCCGTCGTGCTGCTCGACCGGCGCGTCCCCGGCGTGGAGGCCGACACCGTCGGCATCGACAACCGCGCCGCCGCCAGGGACGCCACCGAACGCCTGCTCGCGCTCGGGCACCGCACCATCGCCTTACTGACCGGCGGCGACGAGAAGCTGCGTCCCAAACTGGCCAGGCCGGGGCTGCGCGGGGTCGAACGCCTGGCCGCCACCACCGTCGGCGCGCGCGCCGCCGGCTACCGCGACGCGCTGCTCGACGCCGGCATCGAGCCGCGCCCCGAACTGGTCAGCGCCGAAGGCTTCCGCAGGGAGGACGCGGCCGCCGCCACCACCCGCCTGCTCGGGCTCGACGACCCGCCCACCGCCATCCTCGCCCTCGACAGCCTGCTCGCGCTCGGGGTGCTCCAGGCGCTGCGCCGCCTCGGCCTGCGCTGCCCGGCCGACGTCTCGCTCATCGCCTTCGACGACGCCGACTGGGCCGAGGCGATCTCGCCGCCGCTCAGCGTCGTCGCCCAGCCGGTGTACGAGCTGGGCAAGGAGGCGGGGCGGCTGCTGCTGGACCGCGTCCAGGGCGGCGACAGGCGCGTCACCCACCGCCGCCTGCCCACCCGGTTCATCGAACGCGAATCCGCCGCCCCCCGCGCCTGACCGCCGCCTCCCGCGCCTGACCGCCGCCCCCCGCCTGACCGCCGCCCCCCGCCTGACCGCCGCCCTCGGACGCGCGGGCGGCGGACGCCGCTTCTTCGAAGCCTGTGCGCGCGGGCGGATGCCGCAGACCGTGCTCCCCGCGTCCGTGTGCGCGGGCGGATGCGGCAGACCGAAGCGCCCCGTGTCCGTGCGCATTGGCTGGATGTCGCAGACTGAAGCCTTCACGTCCGTACGCGGAAGGAGCCAGGCACATGCGCGTCGTCGTCACCGGAGCCCACGGGAAGGTCGGACGGGCCGCCACCCGCGCGCTCGCGGACGCCGGCCACGAGGTGACGGCCGTGGACGTCACCCGTCCCGTCTGGGAGCGGGCCGAGCCCGGCGCGCCCGCCTACCGGCAGGCCGACCTGACCGACGCGGGGGAGGCGTTCGCCGTGGTGCGCGGCGCCGAGGCGGTCGTCCACGGTTGTTGTGGAAGACGACGTGCGGCGGGTTCATGCTGGGGTCGGGGATGGCGGCGCGAGCTGGTGCGCGAGTACTACGGCGACTCGATCCCGCTGCGGGCGCTGTCGCGGCCAGACGCGTCGGGCATCTCGTGCGCGAAGGCGTACCGGCTGCTCGGCTGGGCGCCGAAGCGTTCGTGGCGCGACTACCTCGACGAGAACGGCCACGCCCTCCCGCGCTGACCCCCGGGCAGGGGCGGCTCCTGCCTGGGGGGCGGTCTGTCAGGGGAGGGTGGCGATGAGGTCGGGGAGGGCGGCGGCGTCCGAGAACAGGTGGGCGCCGAGGCCCGCCAGGCGGTGCTCCGGAGTGACGCCGCCGGTGAACGCCAGGCAGCGCATCCCCGCCGCCTGCGCCGCCCGCACCCCGAACGGGCTGTCCTCCACCACGACGCAGCGCTCGGGCGGCGCCCCGAGCACCGCCGCCGCGTGCAGGAACAGGTCGGGAGCGGGCTTGCCCCGCGGCACGTCCTCGGCGCTGAACACCCGCCCCGCGAACCGCGCCGCCAGCCCGGTCAGCTCCAGGCTGCGGCGGATCGCCGTGTGCCGCCCGTTCGAGGCCACGCAGGACGGCGGCTCCAGCCGGTCGAGCGCCGCCACGATGCCGGGCACCGCCCGCAGCTCCGCCGCGACCGCCGCCCGGTACTCCGCCTCGACCTCGTCGCGCCAGCCCGGCGGCACCTCGCCGACCTGCTCGTCCCAGTACTCGGGGGAGCAGCCGACGAAGCGTTCGGCGTACCGCGCCTCGTCGATGTCCCAGCCGAGCCGGCGCAGCGCCGCCGTGCCGACCCGTACGGAGATGTGCTCGCTGTCGACGAGCACCCCGTCGCAGTCGAAGATGACCAGGTCGACGGTCACGCCATCACTCCTCGGAGGGGAAGGAGCGCCGGGCGGCGGGGGAGCCGCCCGGCGGGATGATCAGTAGTCCACCTTGAACATATAGTGCCGCTGGTCGAGGTCGTGCCCCCGGACCGATTCGTAGTGCCGGGCCAGCCGGTCCATCAGCACCGCGATCACCAGGGGCGACACCTCGCCTCGGAGCTCCTGCGGGATGCCGGGGAGCGTGTGGTCGGCCGTGTCGACGTGGTAGGTCTTCTTGCTCGCGTACGTGTTGAGGAAGCGCCTGGCCCGCTCGGCCATGGGCCGCGACGGGTCCTCGCCGAGCAGGTTGATCACCGCGACGTCGTCATCGACCACCTCGAACGCGCCCTGGAAGAACTCGCCCGAGTTGAACCCGGCCGCGTGCTTCCACTGCATCTCCTGCAGGAAGCACATGGCCAGCCCGTACGCCCAGCCGTAGCTGGGGCCCGAGCCGAGGACGTACGTGATGGGCTCGTCCTTGAGCGCCGAGGCGATGGCGGCGGCGCGCTCCTCGCCCTCCTCGGCGGCGGAGACGAGCGCGGCAGGCAGCGCGTCGAGCGCCTGGTCGAGGAGCGCCCAGTCACGTTCGACGCCGGTCTGGCGGAGCAGCGCGTACGCGGCGAGCTGCATGAACAGGTCGCTCTGCCCGGTGAAGGCCACGTCGGCGGCGTCGGCGAGCGGCCCGCCCTCCTTGGTGACGACGGCGACGGTGGCGCCGGTGCTCCTGGCGTACTGCGCGGCGGCCACGGTCTCCTTGGTCCTGCCGGTGTAGGAGGCGAGGAACACGAGCGATCCCGGGCCCATCCTGCGGGTGCGCCCGGTGTTCAGCTCGTCGCTCTGCAGTTTGTACACGGGGTGGGTGGCCTCGCGCTCCAGCAGGTAGTGGGCGGGGTGGGCGGCGATGAGCGAGCCTCCGGCGCCGACGAGGAACACGTTGCGAAGGCCGTCGTCGACGGCCTTGGCGACGAGTTCCTCCACCTGGGCGCGCTGGCTGATCGTCCGCGCGGCCTTGTCGGCGAGGTCGGGCTCGATCGGCTTGAGCGGCAGGGACACGGGCGTCTCCGTTCAGGAAGGCAAGGGAAAGTGAGAACGTTCTCAGCGACGTGTTGATAACGTTCTCACTTGAGACCGGGAGGCGTCAAGGGCAGGAGGAACGCCGGCGGCGCGGCGACGCAGGGAGGCGGCGGCGGGACCGATGCGACGGAGGAGTGTGGCTGCAGGACTCAGGGGGCAGCGGCGAGCTCGCGGTTGGGGGTGGCGAGCCTTCTGCCGGGGCTGGAGGGGGCGGCGGCGGGCTTTCCGCTGGGGCGCAGGTGCTTGGTGTGAGGGCCGGGCTTTCGGCTGGAGCGGAGGTGCCCGCTGTGGGGTGGGCTTCTGTCCGAGGCGGGGGTGCCCCATGTGGGGGTCTGGGTTGGGGGTTTGACCTGCGGGACCTGGGCCTGAGCCTGCCGGTCATCGCGGACGTCCTCGGCCGGCAGAAGGGCGAGGAGGCGGCGCCCTCCTCGACCACGTCGAGCTCCTCGAACTCGAGCGCGACCGGCTGGACCAGCGGATCGGAGCGGTGCGGCACACCCTCGAAGCCGGGCGTTCCGGCACCGCTCCCTCCATGCGGATGATGCTGGAGGGCTTCAACGACCGCTACCGGGACGACATCGTCTCCCGCTGGGGCGAGCGCGTGTTCCTGGAGAGCAACGCCTGGTGGCACGGGAAGACCCTGGACGAGCAGATCGCCTGGAAGCACGACACGGACGACCTGGTCGCGGCCTGGAAGGACGGCGAGTCGCCGGGCTCCGGCCGTGCCCAGGCCCTGACCGCCCGGCACGTGGCGGCCCGGTGCCTGCCGTCAGCGGGCGGCGGCGCCGCGGGCGGCGCCGATGACGCGGGTCAGCGTCGCGTGGAGGTGCTGCAGCTCGTCGAGCCCCATGCCGAGCGCCTCGACGATGGCGGGCGGGATCTTCTCGGCCTCCGCCCTGAGCGCCCGGCCCCGCTGGGTCAGGGAGACCACGAGCACGCGCTCGTCGTTGACGTCGCGGCGGCGCGTGACGTAGCCGATCGCCTCCAGCCGCTTGAGCAGGGGCGACATCGTGCCGGGGTCGAGCTGCAGCAGCTCGCCGAGCTCCTTGACCGACAGCCGTTCGTGCTCCCACAGCGCGAGCATGGCGAGGTACTGGGGGTGCGTGAGCCCGAGGGGCTGGAGCAGCGGACGGTAGATGGCGAGGACGCTGCGCGAGGCGATGCTCAGCGCGAAGCAGACCTGCCGGTCCAGAGCCAGCGGATCTGTCTGCGGAATCACATCGGTCATCCAGGTCCCCCCTTTCCGTCCATGTTACATTTAGTTTGCACACCAACGATTAGGACGCCAAGAATCTCCGGTCGGACGGGAAGAGGGTCATGTTCCATCGCAAGCCCCTGGAAGAGCGCATCGCCGATCGTGTCGCCCAGCGCAAGCCGCTGAAGGAGGGCGAGCACTTCGAGCACGGCCCGGCCAAGTTCGTCTTCATCTCCTTCGCCGTGATCATCGTGCTGGCCCACTTCATCGGCTTCGCCATCCTCATGCCGTGACGGGCGCCGATCAGGGGCACTCGTAGCCGGGGGACTCGTAGCCGGGGAAGAGGAGCGACAACTCCCTCGGATGGGCCGCGACGAGGCGCAGCTCGTCGTCCGTCAGCGGCCTGCCGGTCATCGCGTTGCACAACTGCACGAGGCGGAACGTGAGGTCCTCGTCGCGCACCTCGACGCCGAGCCCGTCCATGACGTGCCTGAACCCTGCCTTCCCGCCGTACTCGCCCGTCAGCACCACCCGTCCGGGGCGCGCGTGCCAGTCCTCGGGGAACGGGCCTAGCGACGCCTCGTCGTACAGTTCGTAGTTGCCGTGGTCCTTCAGCGCGCCGTCGGCGTGGATGCCCGACTCGTGCGCGAACGCGTTGCGGCCCACCCCGACCTGGTTGTACGGCAGCGGCTGGCCCAGCGCGTAGCTCGCCCAGAGCCCGAACCGCCTCGCCCACGACAGATCCAGCGGGTCGCCGATCTCCGCCTCCAGCCCGAACCCGTGGCGGAACGCGAGGACCGTCGACAGCAGGTCCGCGTTGCCCGAGCGCTCGCCGACGCCGTTGACGCAGGTGTTGATCCAGGCGTCCTGCCCGGCGTCGAGGTCGCCGAGCGCGCCCGAGACGGAGTTCGCCACGGCCATGCCGAGGTCGTTGTGGCAGTGCGTCTCCACCGGCATGGCGGCGGCCGAGGCCAGCCTGGCGAAGCGCTCCCTGATGCGGCCGGGCGTGTCGCCGCCGATCGTGTCGCAGTACCTCACCCGGTCCGCGCCCGCCTCCTTCGCCGCCAGCGCGAACTCCAGCAGGAACCCGTCGTCGGTGCGCGAGCCGTCCTCCGCGTTGACGCCCACGGTCAGCGCGCCGGCCGCCTTGGCCGCGCGCACCGCCGCCGTCATCTCCCTGATGACGGCGGCCCTGTCGAGCCGGCCGCGGAACTTGTTCTGGATCATGTAGTCGGACGTCGAGATGGACAGGTTGTAGTGCTTCAGGCCGAGCGGCGCCGCCCGCTCGACGTCCTCGGGCACGCCCCGGCACCAGCCGGACAGCCGCAGCGCGCCGAAGGCCCCGGCCTCGGCCAGCGCCACCTGCGCCCGGACGTACGGGACCTCGTGGAACAGGAACGGGAAGCCGATCTCGGACTGCGCCACCCCGAGCCTGCCCAGATAGAAGTTGACCATGGTCTTGCCGAACTTGGACAGGCCGGTGCGTGCGGTCTGCACGCCGTCGCGGTTGGTGACGTCGAGGAAGTGAACACGTGGCATGCCCATCACGTTGACATGCGTCAATAATGTGCATCAATATTGATTTTCATCAACATTGAGGAGTGGGAGGCGCGGATGGAGTGGATCGACGCGACCACCGCGTCCGAACGGCTGGGCGTGAAGCCCGCCACCCTCTACGCGTACGTGAGCAGGGGCGTGCTGCGGCGCCGCCGCAGCGACGACGGCCGCCGCAGCCTGTTCTCCGCGGAGGAGGTCGAGCAACTGGCCAGGCGCGGACGGCCAAGGAGCCAGCCGCCCGAGCTGGTGATCGACTCCGCCGTCACCGCGCTCGGCCCCGACCGGCCGTACTTCCGCGGCCTCGACGCCCTCGACCTGGCCAGGAGCCACGACTACGAAAGCGTCGCCACCTGGCTCTGGACCGGCGCCCCCGCCGCCCTCACGAGCAGGGGCGGCGGATGGGAGTGCGACGAGGCGGCGCTGCGCGCGGCGCGGGCCGCGCAGCACGGGCTCCCCGGCGACCTGCTGCCCCTCGACCGGCTCCAGGTGATCACCACGGTGCTCGGCGCGTCCGACGGCCTGCGCTTCCAGCTCGACCCCGCCTCCGTCGCCGACACCGGCCGGCGCCTCGTCGCCGGCCTGGTCGACGCGCTGCCGCAGCGGTCCGAGCCCGCCGGGACGTCGATCGCCGAACGCCTCTGGTCACGCCTGACCGCGCGCCCCGCCGAGCCCCCGCTGCTGCGCGCCCTCCAGGCGGCGCTGGTGCTGCTCGCCGACCACGAACTGGCCCCCTCGACACTCGCCGCCCGCGTGGCCGCCTCCGCCAGGGCCGACCCGTACGCGGTCGTCCAGACCGGGCTGGGCGTGCTCGGCGGCCCCCTGCACGGCGGGGCGTCGTACGGCGCCGAGCGGCTGCTCGCCGAGGTCGGCGAGGCGGGTCTCGCGGCGCGGGCCGTCGCCGAGCGCGTACGGAGGGGCGAGCGGGTCCCAGGCTTCGGCCACAGCGTCTACAAGAACGGCGACGGCCGGGGAGCGCTCCTGTTCGGCCTCGTCGAGGAGGCGGCGCCGGGGCACGAGCGGCTCGCCGTCGCGCACGCCCTGCGGGACGAGGCGCGCAGGCGTCGCCTGCCCGACCCGAACGTCGACTTCGCCCTCGCCGCTCTCGCCGCGGTGAGCGGCATGCCGCCGGGCGCGGGGGAGGCCGTCTTCGCCGTGGCCCGGACGGCGGGCTGGCTCGCCCACGCCATGGAGGAGTACGCGAGGGGCACCCTCCTCCGCCTCCGCGCCGCCTACACCGGCCCGCCGATCACCCGCTGACGTCGGCCTCCGCGCCGCCTACACCGGCCCGCCGATCACCCGCTGACGTCGGCCTCCGCGCCGCCTACACCGGCCCGCCGATCACCCGCTGACGCCGGCCTCCGCGCCGCCGCACCGGTCCGGCGACCCATCCCGGTGGCGGCCGCCTCGGCCTGCCGGTCAGCCGCCGGCGTTCCCGGTCGTCCCGGCCTGCCCGTCCGCCGTTCGCTGTCCCGGCCGCGGCGGGTGACGGCGCGGTCAGCGCTGAACGGCCGTCAGGAACTCCCCGAGGGCTGCCGCGACCGCGCCGGGGGCCTCCAGCGGCAGCAGGTGGCCGACGTCGGGGACGGTCGTCAGGGTCGCGTGCGGGACGAAGGGCAGGAGGTGCTCGCGCAGGACGTGTGGCGGCTCCACCACGTCGTTCTCCCCGGCCAGCACCGTCACCGGGACCTCGATGTCCCGAGCGGCGGACGTGATGTCCTGCCCGATTCCGCGCAGGGGCCACTCGTGCCGGGCCTCGGCGCCGGCGGCGAGGCTGTCGCGTACCGCGGCGTCCCGCACGGTCTCGGGCAGCGGCGTGGCCGTCAGGACCTGGTCGAGGGCGTGCCGCACCGCCTCGGGCGAGTCGTAGGCGTGCGACAGACCCTGCCGGTACTCCTCGGTCACCGTGGCGGGCGGCCGCGGCGGCGCGGGCGCGACGAGCACCAGGCCGGCCAGCCCCGCGGGCCGGCGGGCCGCGACGAGCTGGCTCACCTTGCCGCCCATCGAATGGCCGACGAGGACGAACGGCCCCGGCACGCTCGCCTCGACCACGCGGACGAGATCGTCGGCGAGCCGGTCCAGGTGGTAGGGCCCGGGCAGCGCCCGCGAGGCGCCCCAGCCGCGCTGGTCGAAGCGGACCGTCGCCTGCCCGGCCGGCAGGTGACCGATCACCCCGCTCCAGGTGCCGGCGGAGCCGCCCCAGTAATGGACGAACACCAGTGCCGGCCCCGCACGGCCCTCTGTCCGCACGTTCAGTGATCCGCCCGCCACCGGGACCGTCGTTGTCGTTTCCGTCATCAGCGTGCCTCTCCTGTCGGCTGCGGACGACGGCTCCCGTCGTCCTGCCGTAGCTGTGTACCGCAGCCTGACCTGCGTGTCAGGTGTAGCCGTGACACTATGCGAGGAGGGCGGGCGCCCCTTGGACGAGGGAGCACGATTATTGTGGAAAACGGACACAGTGCTGTACGGCAGCTGCGCTACCTGCCTGCCGTGGGGTCGGCGTACGGGGTGGAGGTGCTCAGTTTCGCCGCGCTGCGCGCGATGGACGTCCACCGCCGTCGCACACAGCCGCAACGCCCCGACTTCCATGTGTTCGCCCTGGTGAGCTCCGGAACGGGCGCCCACGAAGCCGACTTCCACAGCTACCAGCTGGAGGAAGGCAGCGCCGTGTGGATCCGGCCGGGCATGGTGCACCGCTGGAGCGACATCGACGCCTGTGACGGGCCGCTGGTCCTCTTCCTGCCCGGCTTCCTCCCGGGCTTCACCGCGCCGGAGGCCGCCGCCCCGGCGTGCTGGCACCTGGATCGGCAGCGCCTGTCCCTCGCCCTGCTCGCAGCCGAACATCTCGACCGCGAGCACGACGCGGCCGTACGGACACCACGGCTGGCATCCCCCGCGCTGCTCTCCCACCTGCTGGCGGCACTGATCCTGCGCGCGCTCCCCGACCCGCCGGCCTCCGCCGCCACGACGGGATCCGGCGGCCGGCACACGGAGGTGTTCCGCGCCTACCGGGCCGCCGTCGAGGAGCACTTCACCGACTGGCACCACGTGGCCGACTACGCACGTCACCTGGGCTACGACGTGCGCACCCTCACCCGGGCGACGCGCGCGGCCACGGGCACGGGCGCCAAGACGTTCCTCGACCAGCGGATCCTGCTGGAAGCCAAGAGACTGCTCGCCCACACCGACCTGCCGGTCGGCGGCTGCGCCCGGCGTCTGGGCTTCGGTGACGTCGGCAACTTCACCACATTCTTCCGGCGCCAGGCCGACACGCCTCCCGCCACCTGGCGCACCACCCACAGCGCCGCCCACAGCACCCCCCAGAACGCCGCCGACAGCGCCCCCGACAGCGCCGCCCGCAGCGCCCCCGACAGCGCCGCCCGCAGCGCCGCCGACAGCGCCGACCCCGGCACCCCCAGAGCGCCGCCGACAGTGCCGCCCGCAGCACCCCTCAAAGCGCCGCCGACAGTGCCGCCACCACCGCCACCGCTGTCCCTACCGCTGCCCGCAGTGCCGCCCAGCGCGCTGCCCGCAGTGCCGCACCCACCGCCGCACCCCCGCCGCGCACAGCCTCGAAGACAGCGCACCCGGCACTGCGGCGCCTGCCCAGCCGGGGTACTGAGCAGCGCGGGCGACGTGGAAGCCGTACCGCTTCGTCCTTGGTGAAGGTCGCCAGGGGCGGGTGGCGTCGGCGTGGCGCCGCCCGCCGCTGGGCCCGGTGGCCAGAATGGGAGGAACGGCCTGGTCAGGGGGCCGGCCGGTCACCACGCCGGCTGAGCAGGGGCGGCCGGCCAACGGGGCGGCCGAGGGGCGTCCCGTCCGGACGGGCGTGTGGCACGGGGAGACAGCAGGTGCGTTCCATCGCAGGCATCGGACTGACGGCCACCCTCCTCACGACACCCCCGCCCACACCGGCGGACACGCACGCCCTGAGCGAGGCGACCAGCCCCCTGCCGGCGGACAGGGCCGGCCTCCACGAGCCCGCCCGGTTCTCGCCGGTGGAGGCGTACGTCCCGGTTGAGGGAGGCCGGTCTCTGCCGGTGGAGGCGCGCGTCACGGTTGAGGGAGGCCGGTCTCTGCCGGTGGGGGCGGACGTCCCGCGTGGGAGGGCCTGGCGTGCCGTCGCTGTGGCTCCAGGCCCCGTCGGCGCCACCCCCACGCCTGAACCGGCGCCCACGGCCACCGGCGGTACGAAAGCCACCAACACCTCCAAGACCTCCAAAACCACCAGTAGCAGCAGCAAGAGCGGCAAGAAGCAGAAGGTGAAGCCGTGGTGGAAGCGGGTGACGTCGTTGCGGGTCGTGCCGAGGCGGCCGCAGCAGAACGACGTCGTCCGGATCTTCGTCCACTGCCCCACCCAGGCCAACCACGCGATCATCGGCTCGACCGCGTTCACCCTGAAGGGCTCGCGGCGGCTCTACCGGGAGGTGGGGCTCGGCCTGTCGAAGCGCGGGCTGGGGCGCAAGGGCGTCGTCATCTCGTACTACGCCCTGCCCGGCTACCACCCGGTCCTCCTCAGGTGCGTGAAGGCGACCATGAGGAAGGTCTCCCGCATCAGGAGGACGCGGGTGGTGGGCCGGGCGGCGGCGCCGCTGGTGGTGCGCCCGTTCCGCCTGCGCCGCTTCTTCTGAGCGGGCGCAGGCGGAGCAGGCAGGCGGAACGGGCGCCGCGCGTCAGGGGGCGGCGGGCGCCGGGCTCCTGTCGACGTACGCCGCGAGGGCGCGCACCCGTTCGGCGTGATGGTCGTGCCCCACGATCACGGGCGGCTCGTTGTACGGCATCGCGTCGGACGAGCGCCGCAGCTTGACGTACTGCCCGCAGGCGTCGATCGCGTACGGCTCCATGTCGTCCTGCAGCGCGCCGATCACGGTGATGCCGTAGGTCTCGCCGATGCGCCTGAACAGCGCGACGGCCTCCCTGCGGTGCTCCTTGCCGAGGTTGCGGCCCAGCTCGTCGAGCACCAGGCACAGGTGCCCGCCGCCGGACGAGGCGATGGCCGCGGCGCACACCAGTTTGACCGCCTTCTCGTCCATGAGGGCGGTGTTGGCCCGCCGGTTGTACGGCACGAACCCCTGCCCCTCGCCGCGCCGCCACTTGGGCGTGACCCGCCACTGCCAGCGCTGTTCGGGGTCGGCCGGCGCGGGCGGCAGGGGGAACTCCAGCGTGGCGCCGTAGCCGCCGTAGGAGGTGTCGAGCCGGTCGAACTCCTCGGCCACCCGGGTGAGCCTGGCCTTGATCGCCGCCGTGAGCGCCGCCCGGTGCACCGCCGTGGACTGCGCGGCCTCCTCGGCGCCCCTGGCCGCGGCGGCGAGGTCGCGCTGCCTGGAGACGACCTGCGCCTCGATCTGCCGCCGCTGGTGGCGTTCGTACTCCTCCTGCCCGCGCAGGTAGGAGGCGAGGGAGCCGCAGACCGCGGAGAACGTGGCCTGCTCGCGCGCGGTGCTGCCGCCCCGCTCGGTCAGCAGGAACCGCAGCTCCTCGGGGATCTCGGCGTCGTCCTCGGGGAAGGTGTCGCGCAGCGCCTGGTCGAGGTGGCGCTCGCCGAGGCGCCACCACTCGTCGGCGGTGCGCGGACGCTCCTCCTCGGGCAGGGCGCGCATCCACTCGCGTGCGGTCTCGACGGTGCCGCCCCAGTCGGCGGCGAGCGCGTCGAGCTTGAGCGCCTCGCGTTCGGCGGCGACCTTGGCCTCCTGCTCGCGGGCCTGCGCCCGCTCGGCCTCATGCCGCTGCCGCCGCCCCTCCAGCCGCTCGATCTCCATGTCACGCGTACGGGCCCGGAAGTCGAGCGCTGCGGCCTGCCGTTCGGCTTCGGCGACCTTGGGCGCGACCTCGGCGACGGCGTCGTTCAGCTCGGCCAGCCTGGCGCGGCGACCGGCCAGCTTCTCCTCCAGTTCGGCCAGCCGCACGCCGGCCCTGGCGCCCTCCAGCCGCCGCTGCGCCTGCGCGACGGCCTCCTCCTCGTCGCGCACGGCCTGCGCGGCGGACTCCTGCACGTCGCGGGCCCGGTTGAGCCGCTGCTCGGCGGCCTTGATGCGGGCCTCGCGCCCGGTGGCGACGCCGTCGAACGCCCCCACCACGCTCACCCCGGCGGCGCTCACCAGCACCGACCCCGGCAGCGCCGCGAGGGCCCGCGCGGCGTCGTCGAGCCGCCCGGCGTCGACGATCACGGCGTGCTCGTGGGGCCAGCCGCGCAGCGTGCCGAGGCCGGCGGCGTCGCGGGCCTGCTCGGCCACGTCGAGCGCGTCGAGCAGGCCGGTGGCGCCGACGCCCGCCGCGGCGAGGGCGTCGAGCTGGGCGGCGGCGGGGCCGCCCTCGGCGTCGTCGAGGGCGGCCTGCGCCGAGGCCACCTCCTGGTCGGCCACCCCGAGCGCCTTCAGCGCCTGGTTGAGCCGCAGGCCCGCCTCCCGCAGCTCGCGCTCGGCGGTGGGGACGTCGCGCCCGTCGGAGAACCTGCGGGCCTCCTCCAGCCCGGGGATCATGCCCCGCAACTCGTCGGCGGAGTTCTCGGCCACGGCCCGGTCGGCGTCGAGCCTGGCGGCCCGCGCCTGGAGCGCGGCCAGCTCCTTACGGGCCTGCGCCACCTGCCGGTCGAGCGTGTCGTCCTTCAGCGTGGCGATCTCGGCCTTGACGACGGTGACCGCCTCGGCCGCCGCCTCGCCGGCCGCGCCGTGCCGCTCCAGCTCGGCGGCGAGCAGCTCGTCGCGGCCGGCGGCGTCGGCGAGCTTGCGCGCCTGCCTGCCGCGCCAGCAGCGCAGCGCCTCGGCCAGCCGCACCCGCGCCTCGTCGCGCCGGTCGAACGTGGCCAGCAGCGCCTTCGACTCGGACTCGAACTCCGCCAGCCGGTCGGCCGCCTCGGCGGCGCGCACCCGCTTGGCGTGCTCGTCGCGGCGGGCCTCGCGCTCCTGCTCCAGTTCGGCGTCGAGGCCGGTGAGGGCGGCGATGGCCTCGAAGACCCGCTCGGGGGAGATCTCGTTGAGCGGCTGCGACAGCAGGTTCGTGGCGACCTTGCTCCGCACGGACGTGGACAGGAACGACACGCACCTGACCCTGTCGCCGTAGAGGACCCTGGTCAGGTCGCGGGCCACGACGTCGCGGCGGCCCGCGGAGCGCGGCAGCGACGCCCACGTCTCGTCGGCCCGCGCCACCCGCTCGGCCTCGGACGGCGCCGCCGCCAGGTGCACGCCGGGCCGCCACCGGATCTCCAGGTGCGGCGCCTCCTGGTTCACCCTGAGCCAGACGGTGAGCGCGCCGCGCGAGGTGTCGGGGACGTCGAACAGCTCGCCCCCTTCCTCGGCGACGCCCTCGCCGGCCTCGGGGGCGGCGTCGGACTCGGCGTCGGCCTCGGCGGCGGGCAGGAGGGGGTCGTCGAGCCCTGGGGGCGCGAACACGCCGACGATGTAGCCGTGGTCGGCGCTCGCCCACTGCCGGGCGCCCGCGCCGCTCGCCAGCTCGGCGTTGAACAGCAGCTCGGCCACGGCCTTCGCGCCGGACGCGAACCGCCACTGCTCGTCGCCGAGCAGCGCCGTGATCGAGGCGATGAACGACGACTTACCCGCGCCGTTGGAGTCCTTCGGGCCCGCGCCCGCGACGACGATCAGGGTGCCGGGCACGGTGGGCACCGGATGGGTCGACAGCCGCGAGATGTTGACCGCCTGCACGGCGATCAGCACCCGGTCTCCGACGACGTTCTCCATCTGCGACACCTGGAACCCCCGTAACCCTTTCATCCGCTCGGACACTGACACTGACGTCGCTCATGGGCCCGCTCATGGGGCCGATCTCCTGGCCCGCACGGCGGCGGCCAGCGGGGTGTGCGGGCCGGCCGCGAGGATGAGCTCCTCCTGCAGCCGCCGCCGCGCCGCCGGCGTGAGCCGGTGGAACTGCGGACCCGGCACGTACCCGCCGGCCTCCTCGCCCGCCTTGACCTGCGTGAGCAGCCCCGCGTGGCGCAGCACCCGCAGGGCGGACTCCAGCTCGCCGATGGGCACCTGCGTGTGGCGGCGCAGCTCCTCCACCGGGGTGGGGTGCGGCGACAGCCAGGAGTCCTCGGGCAGCAGGCCCTCGGCGCGGGGGATCGCCACGGAGTGGACGAGCACCAGCGTCAGTACGGCCCGCTCGCTCACCCCCAGCGCCCAGCCCTCGGCGGCGGGGCCGTGAGGTTCGAGCGCGGGGGCGCACCCGTCGTCGTAGCCGGAGGTCCAGCGCTCGCGGTGCTGGACGAGCACCCGCCCGCGCCTGGCCAGCATCTCGGCCAGCGTGTGGCGCAGCGCGGGGTCGCGCAGGGCGGCGAAGCGGGCCTCCTGCACCGGCTCGGCCGCGTGCTCCACCGCCATGTACGCGGCCACCAGCTCGGCCCGCCGCCGCTCGTCGTAGCCGCCGAGCAGGTCGTCGAACTCGGCCGCCCCGGTCTCGGCGCGCATGCCGCCGCCCGGCGCGGGCTCGGCGGCGGCGACGATGTCGGCGTCGGCCACCACGGTGAGCTCGGCCCTGTCGGGCTCGGGGATGCGGCGGACGAGCTCCTGGAGCTGGGCGTGCGACTCGACGGGCCACAGCGCGCAGCGCGGGCCGAGCGACACCAGCCCGTCGTGGACCGCCACCCAGGCGGAGTCGTGCAGGCGGCGCAGCGCGCCGACGGCCCAGTTGCGCATCAGGTCGTCGGTGCGCCCGATCAGCGCGCGGTAGGTGTCGAGCACCAGCTCGACGGGCGCGGGGACGCCGGGCCACGGATCGACCGACAGGTCGGTCCAGCAGCACTTCAGCACGGTGGCCAGCACGCGCCTGGTCTCGCCGGACCGCTCCACGGCCACGGGCGGCACCTGGTACTCCTCCAGCAGCGACGGCGTCGCCCCGTCGGGCCACGCCGGCAGCGCCTGCCCGGTGGAGTCGGCGCGGGTCAGCCTGGTCATGCCGGCCGGGGCGGGCGCGCCGGGGCCGAGCGGCAGCGGGCCGCAGGAGCGGGCGCGGGCGTGCGCGAGCGCGGACGGCTTCATGCGGTGCGCTCCAGATGGCCGTGGGACAGCCAGGCCGGCTCGCGGCCGGGATCGACGCTCAGCTCGTCGGACCAGACCAGGCGGTAGGGCAGCTCGGGCCGCAGGTCGACCGTGGTGAGGTCGGCCAGCAGGCGCCGCGCGGACGGCCAGTCGGAGCCGATGACATCGGCCAGCGCCACCCTGGACGCCTCGCCGAGCAGCGACTCGGCCACCTGCGCCAGGCGTTCGGTCGCGGCGCTCTGCGAGGTGTCGAGCGAGCCCTCTGGCCCGGGGTCGGGGAGCGTGGAGCGCGGGGGAGTGGGCTGGACCGGGGCGGGACGCGGCGCCTCGTCGACGGCGCGGGCGACGGCGGCCGGGTCGTGCCAGGGCGCCGGGGCGTCGAACAGGAACCCGTCGAGCACCGCCGCGAGACGCTCCTTCGTGGCGGTCTGGGAGAACGTCCGCCAGGTCTCGGTGGGCAGCAGCGTGAGGTTGCGGGTGGTGCCGGCGGAGTCGGCCAGGCGACCGGCGGCGCGGCGGGAGGCGTCGCTGTAGGCGTAGATGGCGGCCCGCAGGTCGGTGCAGACCCGGTCGAGCTCGGGCCAGCGGGTGAGGATCGTGCCGTGCAGGCCCTGGGCGCGGCGCGCGATCTCCTCGGTGCCCCACAGCTTGGGCGCCTGCTCGCGCAGCTCCTCGATGGTGCCGGTGGTGAGCGTGACGAGTTCGAGCGCCCAGAGCCGGAACGCGCGGGCCAGGTTGACGGCGCTCTGCCTGGCCTCCTCCATGGTGGTGCGCGGGTCGGCGACGTTGAGGTCTTCGAGCGCGAGCAGGCGGTGCATCTCGGACTGGCCGCCGTCGTCCATCATGCGCCTGATGAACATCAGCCCGACCACGCTGGTGAACGAGGCGCGGTAGCGGAGCTGGTTGGGCTTGGGGAACACCTCGCGGACCGCGCCGAGCCCCTTGAGCACCCGCAGGCGGTTGTCGAACTGGTCGGCCGGGTAGGCGCGGCAGGCGAAGCGCATCTGCTCGTGCGTGAGCCACTCCTCGCCCGCCTCGGCGAACGCGGAGAACAGCGTCTCGGCGATGTCGACCAGGACGGGGTCGTCGACCACCGCGCCGCTGTCGCGGGCCAGCGCGGCGAACATCCTGCGGTAGGTGGAGAGCACCGCCTCCTCCGAGAGGGCGGCGTCGAGGGTCAGGGGCTGTTCGGGCACGCGCTCTAAGGTAAGGCCATCCACCGACACTCTCGGCACTCCACACGGCTACCTGCCGGTACCGGCGCGCATGGGGTTCCTGACCGCTAGTGTGATGCCCGGTAATAACGGGGCAAACACTGTGTCATCGTACGTACGGGGTGAGTGACGGTTGCGTTTCCGTGTGCTCCGAGGCGATCGGGCGACGGCCGCGATCGCCGGGGTGGCGGCGACGATCCTGGTCGCAGGGGCGGCCTGGTTCGGCGTGGGCGTCTCCAGCGCCAACCCCAAGCTGGCCGACGTCGGCGCCTGGCTGTGGACCGCGGCCAGGGGCCGCATCGTGCACGTCAACGGCCTGTCGGGCGAGGTGGACGGCTACCTCGACGACAAGGCGGGCAGGCGGCTCAGGGTCGTGCAGGACGGCTCGAACGTGCTGCTCGTGGACGACCGCACCGGCTTCGTGAGCCGGGTCGAGCCGAGCCAGCTCAGCGTCACGCAGACGCGCGACCTCGGCGCGGCAGGGCTGCAACTGGTGGTCTCGGGCCCGGCCGCGTACGCGGTGGACCCGGCGGCGGGCCGGGTGCAGCGCATCGACCCCGTCACGCTCGGCACGCTCGGCGCGCCCCTCACCCTGCCAGGCCCGCTCGGCGCCGCCCGCATCGACGGCGGCGGACGGCTGTGGGTCCCGGTGACCGCGAGAGGCCAGGTGGTGCCGGTCACGCAGGGCGTCGCCCAGAGCCCCGTGAAGGTGGGCGAGCCGGGCGAGGAACTGTCGGTGACGATCGCCGGCGGGCTGCCGGTGGTGGTCAACACCAGGGCAGCCACCGCCGTGACCATCGGCGGCGACGGCGGCGTCGGCGAGATCGCGCTGCCCAAGGGCGTCGCCGCGGCCGCGAAGGGCGGCGCGCTCACCCCCGCCTCGACCGAGGGCCCGCTGGTGCCGGTGCTGACCCCGGGCCGCTCGGGCCTGCTCGTCGTGATCGACACCTCCTCGAACTCCGTGCTCAGCACGAAGGTCGAGGTGCCCGACCCGTCAGGGCTCGGCGTGCCGCAGGTGCTCGGCTCCACCGTGTACGTCCCCGACCGGCGCAGGGGCTCGCTGGTCGTCTGGGACAGCGCCGCGGGCGGCCGCCCCACCACCCTCCAGGTGGCCGAGGGGCCGGGGCCGGTGGACGTGTTCGTCAAGGACGGCCTGCTCTGGGCGAACGACGAGAACGGCGACAACGCCGTCGTGATCGACCCCGAGGGACGCAGGCACGACGTGGACAAGGACGACTCCGACGTCCCCGGCCCGACGAACACGCCGGGCCCGCGCCGGACCCCCCGTCCCGACCCCGCCACGACCGGCCCCGAGCCCGACCCCGCGCGCACCGCCGACCCGGCGCCCACCGACACCGGTGAGAGCCGTCCGCCCGCGCGCGAGCCCGGCGGGAAGCGGACGCCCACCCCGTCCCCCACCGGCTCGCCCGCCCCCGGCGCGCCGTCGCCGCCCGGCGCGGTCACCGCGCGCTCGGGCCCCGGCAAGGTGACGGTCGGCTTCAGCCCGTCCACCGGGGGAGAGGTGCGGCGGTACACGCTGAGGGCGACCGGCGGGCCCGGCGCCGCGCGGCCCGCCTCGGTGGGCCCCGACGGGCCCTTCCAGTTCGAGTTCGGCGGCGGCGACTGCTCCGCCGAGTACACCTTCGTCGTGGTCGCGCACTGGCGGGGCGGTGAGGTCGAGTCGGAGCCGAGCGCGGGCGCCAAGCCGTGCGTCGCGCCCGGCGCCCCCGCGAACTTCACCGCCACGCCGAAGAACCGGGGCGCGACGCTGCGCTGGGACGCGCCGGAGAACGCCGGCGACGGCACCACGTACGTGCTGTCGGGCGCCGCCACGAACGACGGCGTCAAGGGCACGTCGTTCACCGTGGACGGGCTCAAGAACAACGTCAGGCACGCGTTCACGCTCAAGGCGAGGAACGCGGCGGGGGAGAGCTCGGACGCCGTCACGGCCGAGGTGGACCTCGCCTACCCGCGCCGCCAGTACCAGAACGCCAGCAACAACGACACCAACACGCTGATCCGCCCGGGACCGTCGGCGAGCGGCCAGGCCGGGACGATCCCGAAGGGCGAGTACATCACGCTCACGGTGGTCTGCCAGGTCAAGGGCCCGTCGTACACCGACTCCTCGAGCGGCAGGAGCAGCGACATCTGGAACCGGGTCGAGACCAGGTACGGCAACGGCTACCTGAACGACACGCTGGTCGCCACTCCGGACGGGGGTTTCCCGGAGGGCCCGCTCTACGAGTGCACCGACTGAGAAGGGGACTCACGGTGACGCAGTACCACTACCAGGACCAGTCCGCGCAGCCCGCCCAGCCGCCGCCGGCGTACCAGCAGCAGGGGCCGCAGCAGCTCGCCGGGCAGTTCGCCCAGCGGTTCCAGATGCTGGCGGCGACCATCGAGCAGGTCATCAGGGGCAAGCGGGAGGCCGTCGAGCTGGCGCTGATCTGCCTGTTCGCCGAGGGGCACCTCCTGGTCGAGGACGTCCCCGGCACCGGCAAGACCACGCTGGCCCGCTCGATCGCCGCCGCCGTGGACGCCGAGTGGCGGCGCGTCCAGTTCACCCCCGACCTGCTGCCCAGCGACATCACCGGCGTGTCGATCTTCAACCAGGCGCACCAGAAGTTCGAGTTCCACGAGGGCCCGGTCTTCGCCAACATCGTGCTGGCCGACGAGATCAACCGCGCCTCGCCCAAGACGCAGTCCGCCCTGCTGGAGGTCATGGAGGAGCGCAGGGTCACCGTCGACGCCGAGCCGCACCCGGTGCCGCGGCCCTTCCTCGTCGTCGCCACGCAGAACCCGGTGGACATGGACGGCACGTACCCGCTGCCCGAGGCGCAGCTCGACCGGTTCCTCATGAAGATCTCGGTCGGCTACCCCGGCCACGCCGCCGAGGTGGAGGTGCTCAAGGGCGTGCCCACGGGCCTCCAGCTCGACCGGCTCCAGGCCGTGGCGCGCGCCTCGGACGTGGCAGGGATGATCGACTTCGCCACGCGCGTGCACGTCGCCGACCCCGTCTACGACTACATCGTGGCCCTGTGCGGCGCCACCCGCACCAGCCCCCACCTGCGGCTCGGCGCGAGCCCCCGGGGCAGCCTCGCGCTGCTGCGCGCCGCCAGGGTGAAGGCGGCCGCCGCCGGACGGCACTACGTGGTGCCCGAGGACGTCAAGGCGCTGGCCGTGCCCGTGATCGCGCACCGGCTGATCCTCACGCCCGAGGCCGAGCTGCGCGACGTCACCGCCGCCGCCGTGCTCGGCGAGATCCTCGCCGGGACGCCCGTTCCCCAGGCGGCGTAGTGCTGACCCCGCTGGGCTGGGGCACGCTCGCCGCCTCCGCCGCGTTGTACGCCGCCGGCTTCCTGCTCGGCTACCCGGAACCGGTCGTGCTGGCCACCGGCGGGCTGCTCGCGCTGGCCGCCGCGCTCGCCTGGACGGCCCCCGCGCCGAAGCTGGAGGTCGGCAGGGAGGTCACCCCGTTGAAGGTGCCGCGCGGCGACGCCGCGGTGGCCGTCCTGACCGTGCGCAACCTCGGCCGCGGCCTGTCCGGGCTGCGCGCCGAGGACCGCATCGGCGAGGCGCGGCACCTGGTGGACCTGCCGAGGCTGCCGAGGGGCGGCACCCGCGTGGTGTCGTACCCGCTGCCCACGGGCGCGCGCGGCGAGATCCCGGTGGGGCCGCTCCTGCTCGTGCGCGCCGACCCGTTCGGCCTCGCCCGCAGGGTCAGGGAGTACGGGCGGCCGGCCACCCTGCTGGTGCGCCCCCGCACGGTCCCGCTGCCGGTGCCGCCCTCCGGCAGGGCGCACCACCTGGAGGGACCGGCCGGCGACAGCGCGCCCGCGGGCACCACCACCTTCCACACCCTGCGCGAGTACGTCGTCGGCGACGACCTGCGGCACGTCCACTGGCGCTCCAGCGCCCGCACCGGCACGCTCATGGTCAGGCGGCTCGTGGACGCGAGCCTGCCCGTCACCACGGTCGTCCTCGACACCCGCGCGCCGACCGAGGTCGCCGTCGACGCCGCCGCGTCCGTCGCCGTGGCGGCCGCGCGGGCCGGGTTCCCCGTGCGGCTGCTCACCGGCGAGGGCCCGCTGCCCGACGGCGGACCCGGCCCGGAGGCCGTGCTCGACCGGCTCGCGCTCGTCGGGCCGGGGACGGCCGGGGTCGCGGAGGCGCTGCGCGCCGCGCGGGGCGGCGGCTCGCTGGTGCTCGTCACCGGCGACCCGGACGCGGCCGGCCGGGCCGCCGGCGTGCGCCGCCGCTTCGACCGGGTGATCTGCGTCCTCGTGGGCGGGGCGCGGGCGAGCGTGCCCGGCGTGACCGTCCTGCCGATCAGCGCCCTGGACGACCTGCCCCTCGCCTGGAGGACCCCGTGACCGCCCGCCGGCCTCCGGAAGGGGGGCCGTGGTGGCGGCGGGTGGCCGAGGCGGCGGTGGCGGCGGCGCTCGCGGGCGCCGCGGGATGGGGCTTCCACCGGGTCTTCCCCGGCGGCGCCCTGCTCCCCGTGATCGTCCCGGCGGCGGTGGCCCCGGCCGCCGTGGCGGTGCTCGCCCGGCGCGGGCCGCTGTGGCTGGCGCTGGCGCTCGACGTGGCGCTGTGGTGCGCCGGGACGCTGCCGCTCTACGGCGGCCTCGCCCCGGGGGCGCCCGCCGACCTGGTCGACGCCTGGCAGGCGCTGCTCACGACGCTCCTGCCCGCCCAGCCCGAGCCACGGCTGCTGATCCTCGTCCACACGCTCGTCTGGGCCGCCGCCCTGACCGGCGCGGAGACGCTGGCCCGCACCCGCACCAGGCTGGCCGCCGTGCTGCCCGCCCTCGCCGTGTACGTCCTGGCCCTGCTGCTCGGCGTGAACGGCGAGGGCTCCAACCTGCCCGTGGCCGCCGCGCTGCTCGTGCTGGCCGCCGTGCTGGCGCTGCTGCGCGACGGGCGGTCACCGGTGTGGCTGCTCGCGGGCACGCCCGCCGCCGCCGCGCTGGCCGCGCTCGCCCTCGTCGCCGGCCCGCTGCTGCCCGTCGCCGCCCGCCCGTACGACCCGCGGCAGGACGCCGACCTGCCGCCCCCGGCGCGCGTGGACAGCGTCAGCCCGCTCGACCGGGTCTCGGCCTGGCTGCAGATCCCCGGCAGGGAGCTGTTCACCGTCAGGGCGGACCGGCCGCTCAACTGGCGGCTGGCCGTGCTCGACCGCTACGACGGGGTCCGCTGGACGTCCGGCGCCCGCTTCCAGCCCACCGGCGGCCGGGTCCCGGCGGACGAGTGGACGGGCCGGGCGCGCGAGGTGCGCCAGACCGTCACCGTCGAGGGGCTGCCCGGTGCCTGGCTGCCCGCCGCCGAGCGGCCCGCCCTGGTCGAGGGCGTCGCGGGCCTGACCGCCGACCCCGACAGCGGGGCGCTGCTCGCCGCCGCCGCGCCCGGCAGGGGGGCGCGGTACGAGGTCACGTCGCGGGTGCCGGAGCCGTCCAAGGAGGAACTGCTGGCGGCCAGGCCGGCGGGCGGCGACCCGGCGCTGACGGCCTTCCCGCCGGGCCCGCAGGAGGAGCTGTTCCGCAGGCTCGCCCAGGAGGCGGCCAGGGGCGCGGACGCGCCGATCAGGCAGGCGTACCGGCTGCAGAACCACCTGCGCACGAGCGCCCGGTACGACGTCACCGCGCCTCCCGGGCACTCGCTGAAGAGCCTGGAGTTCTTCCTGCGGACCACGCGCCGGGGCACCTCGGAGCAGTTCGCCTCGGCGTTCGCGCTCATGGCAAGGACGCTCGGGCTGCCGTCACGGGTGGTCGTCGGGTTCCGTCCGGGGGAGCCGTCGGGCGGGGTCTACCACGTCCGCTCGGGTCACGTGATGGCGTGGGCGGAGATCAGGTTCGAGGGCCTGGGCTGGCGGCCGTTCTACCCGACGCCGGGACGCAGCGGCGCCAAGGACGACCACGAGGTGGTGTCGTCGGCCATCGAGGAGAGCGAGCGGCTGGAGGGCGAGTTCGCCAAGGGCGGCACCGGCGGCGACCAGGAGCGGCCGCGGGACCGGCCGGTGGGCGGCGAGGAGGCCGCGGAGGGGCCGTCGCCGTGGCTGCTCGGCGGCGCGGCGGCCGGGCTGCTGCTCGCCGGGTACGCGGCCGCCGCGCTGGCGCTGCCGTGGTGGCGCAGGAGGTCCAGGCGCGCGGCGGCGTCGCCGGGCGCGCGGGTGCTGGGCGCGTGGCTGCAGGCCTGCGACGACCTCGGGCTGAGGGACGGGCACGCGCTGACCGCGGCCGAGGTCGTCGCCCGCCATCCGGGCGACATTTCCACGCACCTACAGCCATTGGCCGAAATTTCGAACTACGTGCGGTATGCCCCGGACGGTGGCACCGAGGAGGCCGCCGGCCAGGCGTGGCGGCACAGTGACGCCGTCCGCCGCGCCGTCCGCGCCTCCACCCCGCTCCCCGCCCGCCTCCGCCGCCGCCTCCTCCTGAGATGACCCCCGGCGACCACCGCCGGCGATGATCCGGAGGAGAGCCGCTGGAGGTCCGAGGGTGCGGGGCGGCGGGGAGGTGGGGGACGGTGCGAGGCTGCGGGGGCGGCGGGGAGCTGGGGGACCGTGCGAGGGTGCGGGGCCGGTGGGGAGCTGGGAGGATCGCGGGATGAGAAGCGTCAGGGCCCAGCTGCTGCACCGTCCGGCCGGACGGACCGTGGGCGAGGTGGTGCGGCACCTGGCCGCCGTCCAGGCCCAGGACCTCACCGCCGCCGCCCTGGCCTTCCGCGCCCGCTCGCCCGGCCTGACCGCCGCGGACGTCGCCGCCGCCCAGGAGTCGCGCGAGATCGTCCGCACCTGGGGCCCGCGCGGCACCCTGCACCTGGTGCACCGCGACGACCTGCCCTGGCTGCACGCGGTCACCACGGGCGGCGCCACGAAATGCGCGGCAGGCCCGAAAGGCACCGCAGGCACCGCAGGCACGGCAGGTGCGGCAGGTGCGGCAGACACGCCAGGTACGGCAGGAGCGGCAGGCCCGAAAGGCGCGGCCGGTGGGCTCGCGGGCACGCTGCGCCGCCTGCGCGAGGAGGGCGTCACGGGCGACGACCTGCTGCCGCTGATCACGGGCGTCCTGGAGGGCGAGGGGCCGCTCACCAAGGCCGAGCTGGAGGAGCGGCTCAAGGGCAGGGCGCGCGGGCAGGGCGTCGTCCACCTGGTCGCGCTGGCCGCCCGCCACGGCCTGGCCGTCCTGGGCCCGCCCAGGGCCGGCAAGCCCACGTACGTCCACGCCGCCGACTGGCTGGGCGGGCCGGTCGTCGCCGAGCCCGACAGGGAGCGCGCGCTCAAGGAGCTGGCCGTGCGCTACCGGCGCGCCCACCACCCGGCCGCCCCCGAGGACCTGGCCGCCTGGTCGGGCCTGCCGCTGGGCGAGGCCCGCGCCGCCTGGCGGCTCGCCGCCGAGCCGCCGCCGCCCGAGCCGGACGAGCCGGGGGCGCGCCTGCTGCCCGCGTTCGACGAGTACCTGCTCGGCTGGCGCGGCCGTGAGGGCGTCGTGCCCGCCGCGCACGCCGCCGAGGTGCACCCGGGCGGCGGGATCATCAGGCCCGTCGTGCTGGTCGACGGCGTCGTCCTGGGCGTGTGGACGCGCAGGGGCGAGCGGGCGGAGGTGCGGATGTTCGGCGGGCAGGAGCCGCCCCAGGGGCTCGACGCGGAGGTCGCGGACGTGCGCCGGTTCCTGGCGGCGCGGCCGGTCAGAGCCAGTCGCGGCGCTTGAACACCATGTAGAGCACGAGGCAGACGACGGCCATCAGCACGATCGCGAACGGGTAGCCGAACGCCCAGTGCGTCTCGGGCATGTGGTCGAAGTTCATGCCGTAGATGGTGCCGACCAGGGTGGGGGCGAACAGGATGGCCGCCCAGGCGGAGATCTTCTTGACCTCCTCGCCCTGGCGGATGCTGGCCTCCGTCATGCGGGCCATCTCGGCGTTCTGCGCCTGCGTCACCAGGGTCGAGTTGACGAGCAGGATGTCCTGGAGCATCTGGCGGAAGGCGGAGATGCGCTCGGTCACGGTGATCGCGTGGTCGGCCACGTCGCGCAGGTAGCTCTGCAGCTCCTCGTTCACGCCGTACTTGGCCGAGCCGGCGATGAACCCGTTGATCATCGGGACGAGCGGCGCCGTGGCCCGCTGGAACTCGATGACCTCGCCCGACAGCTCGTAGACGCGCCGCGACACCGAGGGGTCGCCGCCGAAGACCTCGACCTCGATCTCCTCGATGTCCTTCTGCAGCCCGGCGACGACCGGCGCGTAGCCGTCGACCACGGCGTCGAGTATCGCGTAGAGCACGGCCTGCGGGCCCTGCCTGAGCAGCTCGGGGTCCGACTCCATGCGCTTGCGCACGGCCGACAGGTCGGGCGCCTCCGCGTGGCGCACGGTGATGACGAAGTCGGGCCCGACGAAGACGTGCACCTCGCCGAAGGCGACCTCCTCGGCCTCGTCGAGGTAGCGGGCGGCGCGCAGCACGACGAACAGCGTGTCGCCGTACCGGTCGGCCTTGGGGCGCTGCGAGCCGACGATGGCGTCCTCCAGCGCCAGCTCGTGCAGCTCGAACTCCTCGGCGAGCTTGACCAGCTCCCATTCCTTCGGCCGGTACAGGCCGATCCAGGCCATGCTGCCCGGCATCTGCTTGAGCCGTTCGAAGGCGTCGGCCAGCGAGCCGGGGTTGTCGACGCGCTGGCCGTCCTGGTAGATCGCGTTGTCGATGACGGTCGGCCGGTAAGGGGCTTCCTCGGTGGCCCGGGGGTCCATCGAGTGCTCGGGCGCCTCCGCGCGGGTGTCACGTCCGCGCCTGAACCCCTTCACCCTGGCCATGCCGTCCCTCCTCAGCCCTGGGACGGCAGCGCCGCGCGGAACTCGGCCAGCTGCTGCGCCGCGCGGTCCCTGATGGTCTTGCGCCACATCGGCGTCCAGCCGAACAGCAGCCCGTGCGGCCGGCCGAGCGCCATCTTGGACCAGCGTCTGAAGTCGAACTCCTCGTGGTGGCGGACGATCACGTCGTCCTCGAACCTGAAGAGGGCGTCGACCTCGCTGACGACCTGGCGTCCCGTGGTGGAGAAGGTGTAGCGGGCCGTCCAGCGGGCGGTGCCGGTGTGGTCGTCGGCCCGCACGTCGCGGTAGTCGGCCTGCAGGCCGCTGCGGACGCCGAGCTTCAGCCGCCACATCGCCATCACCTTCTCGCGCCCCTCGACCTCCTGGAAGACGGGGTCGCCGAAGCTGACGTCGGGGTGGTAGCAGCGCTCCATCGCCGCCACGTCAGCGCGGCGCAGAGCCTCGAAGAATGCGCTAATCAGCGCAACGTGCCGATCGTTCACCTTGCTCATCAGATCATTGCCGCGCCGTTGTGCCAGCACACAGCCCGCAACCACCCGTCACCCAGGTCGAGCCTGGCGAGCGCGGCGAGCTGATGGGCATAAGGGTACGGGATGGTAGGAAAATCACTGCCGAGCACTACCTTCCCAGCGATTCCCAAATCACGCAAAGCCGGGCGTAGTCGGGCGGGAAACGGCATGCGCTCCTCCGAGAAGTCCGTGAACGCCATGGTCGTGTCCAGTGCGACCCGCTCGTACCGGAAGGCCAGCTCGAAGAACGGGTCGTACTCCGGCATGCCGAGGTGCGCGATCACCACGCGCAGGCGCGGGTGCCGGCGCAGCACGGCGGCGATCGGCTCCGCCCCGACGAACCCGCCGGGCACCGGCACCGAGCTGGCGTGCACCACGACCGGCGCCCCCGAATCGGCCAGCAGCCCCCACACGCCGTCCAGCTCGGGCAGGCGGGGGTCGAAGGCGCCGACCTGGAGGTGCACCTTGAAGATGCGCGCCCCGGCGGCGAGCGCGTCCTCCACGTACGCCGTGACGCCGGGCTCGGGGTAGAAGGTCGCCGACGGCAGGCAGCCGGGCGTGCGGCGGGCGAAGTCCAGGGTCCAGGCGTTGAGATCGCGGGCCATGTCCGGCTTGTGCGCGTACGCGAGGGCGGGGAAGGAGGTCACGCCCAGCTCCCGCAGCCGCGCCACCCGCTCCTCGGCCGTCCCCCGGTACGTGATCGGCCACCCGCCGCCCACGAGCGGGCCGCCGTGGTCGAAGTGGTGCCAGACCCGGCGCTCCATCCGCTCGGGCAGGAAGTGGACGTGCAGGTCGATCAGGCCCGGCAGTCCCAGCGACCGCCACCAGTCCCGCACCCCCGCGTCAGAATCTTGTTCTGTGACCACGCCGGTGACTCTACCCCTATAGGTTTTTCCTCGATGGACAAGCTCTGGGCCCACCTGATCGAGGTTCAGCCCGACCCCGACCCCTGGGTCGTGCTGGTCTCGGCTCTCGTCGCGCTCGCGATCGTCGGCTTCCGCCTGCCCTGGCAGCTCTCCAGGGGGCTGATCACGATCGCCCACGAGGGCGGCCACGCCCTCATGGCGCTGCTCACCCGGCGCAAGCTCGAAGGCATCCGGCTGCACTCCGACACCTCGGGCGTGACCGTCACCAGGGGCAGGCCGCACGGCCCCGGCATGGTCCTGACCGCGATGGCGGGCTACCTCGCGCCGTCCTTACTGGGGCTGGCCGCCGCCTGGCTCACCGAGCAGGGCCGCGTCACGCTGCTCATCTGGACGGTGCTGCTCTTCCTCGTGTGCATGCTCCTGCTCATCCGCAACCTGTACGGCGCCCTCATCCTCCTCGCCACCGGCGGCGCGGTCTTCGCCCTGTCGATGTACGCGCCCTCGCACGTGCAGCAGGCGGCGGCGCTGGTGGCGGTCTGGTTCCTGCTGTTCGGCGGCGTGCGCCCGATCCTGGAGCTGCAGCACAAGCGGCGCAGGCGGCAGGCCCGCGACTCCGACGCCGACCAGCTCGCCCGGCTGACGGTTCTCCCCGGCGGCTTCTACGTCTTCTTCTTCCTCCTGGTCTCGGTGCTCTCCATCGCCTTCGGCGCCTACCTCATGAACCCCCTCCCATAACGAAATTTCACACTAAACTCACCCCGGTAACAGGGGGGAGATCCGTGCTGCCAGTCGAGGAGGTGCCCGGCTACCGGGTGCTCGATCAGGCGGGCCAGGGGGGCTTCGCCGTCGTCTACCGCGCCTACCAGGAACGCCTCGACCGGGTCGTGGCACTGAAGGTCCTGTCGGTGGACCGCGTCGACCAGCGCACCCTGCGCAGGTTCCAGCGCGAGCTCCAGCTCACCGGACGCCTCACGGGGCACCCCAACGTCGTCACCGTCTTCGACACCGGCGCCACCCGCTCCGGCAAGCCGTACATCGCGATGGACTTCTTCGACAACGGCTCGCTGCGCGACAGGGTGCGCAAGGAGGGGCCGCTGCCGGTGCCGGAGGTGCTGCGGACGGGCGTCAAGCTGGCCGGCGCGCTCGCGGCCGTCCACGAGGCCGGCGTCCTGCACGGCGACATCAAGCCGCAGAACATCCTCATCTCCCGGTACGGCGAGCCCGCCATCGCCGACTTCGGCGTGGCCAGGGTCGTCGACTCCTCCGAGGTGTCGGCCACGTCGCAGGCGTTCACCCCGCTGCACGCCGCCCCCGAGGTGCTGACGGGCCACCCGCACTCGGCGTCCACCGACGTCTACTCGCTGGGCTCGACCCTCTACCACCTGCTCGCCGGGCAGCCCGCCTTCCACAACCCGGCAGACCCGTCGATCGCGCCGCTGATGTACCGCGTCCTCAGCCTCGAACCGCCGCCCGTCACGCGGCCCGACCTGCCGCCCGCCGTGCTCGCGATCGTCCTGCGGGCGATGGCCAAGCAGCCGGAGTCGCGCCACGCCTCCGCCCGGGAGCTGGCGCTGCGGCTGCGCGAGGCGCAGGCCGAGCTGGGCCTGCCGGTGACGGACCTGGTGGGCCAGGACCCGCCCCCCGCGCCCGCGCCGCCGCCCCGCCCCCACCCCATCGCGCCGCCCCCGCTCTCCGCCGCCGGGCCGTCCGGCTCCCGGGCGCCCGCCGTTCCCGCGCCGCCCTCGGTCCCCGGGCCGACCGGCTCCCCGGCGCGCGCCGTTCCCGCGCCGCCCGCAGGTCCGTACGTGACCGGGGCCCGCCTGCCCCTCCTGGAGGGGACGTCCGGGCCGGGGGAGCGGGCCGTCTCAGGGGAGACGGCGCCCGGCGAGGGAGCGCGGCGGACAGGGCCGGGCGGACGCGGGCGGACGCGCGGCCTGTTGGTCGGCGGTGTCGCCGGCGCGGTCGCGGTCGCCGTCGCCGGCGCGGCCGTGGCCGTGCACCTGGCGCTCCAGCGCGCCGACGGGCCCGAGGCCGGACAGCCGCGGACGTCGCAGCAGCCGCAGGCCGCCCGCCAGACCCCCGGCCCCGGCCGGACCGGTGAGACCGCCCCGCCCGTGACCAGACGGCAGATCATCGCCATGACCCCGCGCAGGCTCAGGGTGACCGCCGACCGCGGCTCGCTGGTGGAGCTGCAGTGGACGCTCCCCGCCGCCGCCCGCCGCTACCCGGTGGTGCTCCAGCGCTCCCCGGCGGCGGACGGCGGCCCGCTGACCGCGCTCGGCCAGGGCGCCACGACGGCCAAGGTCGCCGGGCTGGACGCGGGCACCGGCTACTGCTTCGTGGTGGGCGTGCCGCTGAACATCGCGGAGAAGTCCACCGTCGCCTGGTCGAAACCGGCCTGCGTCAGAGGGGCGACCGCCGGGTAGCGGGCGGCCGCCAGGGGCGCGAACCGCGACGCGGCGAACGGCTGCGGCTCAGCCGAGGAGCTTGCGCGCCGCCTGCTCGATCTCCTCCTCCGACAACAGGACATGGTCGGCCGCCCTGCCCAGCGGGATGAAGCTGTCGGACGACGTCACCCGCGCGATCTGCCCGGTGAACCCGGCGTCGAGCAGCTCGGCCACGATGCCCTCCGACACGCCGCCGGTGTGGCGGGTCTCGTCGGCGATCAGCACCTTGCCGGTCAGCTCGGCCGCCTGCAGCAGGTCGTCGACCGGCAGCGGCGCCAGCCAGCGAAGGTCGAGCACCCGGCAGCTGTAGCCCTCCTGGGTGAGCCTGACGGCGGCCCGCAGGCTCATGCGCACCCCGTTGCCGAACGTCACGATCGTCAGGTCGCGCCCGTCGCCGTACGAGCGCGCCCGGCCGATCGGCACGTGCGTCTCGCGCCAGCGCGTCGGCGGCGCGTACGGCGCGAGCCACCCGCCGTCGCCGTCCTCGAACAGGTCTCTGGTGTGGTACAGCGCGATCGGCTCCATGTAGACGCAGACCGAGCCCTCGGCGCGGGCCGCCGCGAGGCAGGTGCGCAGCATGGCCGCGGCGTCGTCGGGCCGCGCGGGCGAGGCGATGACCAGCCCAGGGATGTCGCGCAGCGCCGTGACCGAGTTGTCGTTGTGGAAGTGGCCCCCGAACCCCTTCTGGTACGCGTACCCGGCGACCCGGACGACCATCCCGTTGCGGTACGCGCCGCGCGAGAAGAACGACAGCGAGGCCGCCTCGCCCCGGATCTGGTCGAGCGCGTTGTGGAGGTAGGCGAGGTACTGGATCTCCGGCACCGGCAGCAGGTCGGACACCCCCGCGCCCAGCGCGAGCCCGAGGATCGCCTGCTCGTCGAGCAGCGTGTCGAAGACCCGGGCGAGGCCGAACCGCTTCTGCAGGCCCCGCGTGACGCCGTAGACGCCGCCCTTCTTGGCGACGTCCTCGCCGAACACCATCATCTCGGGGTAGACGAGCAGCGCGTCGGCGAGCGTGCGGTTGATCGACTCGGCGAGCGTCATCGCCTTCTCGGTCTCGGGCAGCTTGCCGGCGAACGTCTTCTCCCTGGCCGCGGGCTCGCCCGCCGTGGGGCTGATCCTGGCGACCAGCTCGGGGTCGCGCGGCGCGATGGGCTGCATGATCTCGGCGGCCGACGCCAGGCGCGGGCTGCGGGTGGTCTCCAGCGCCGTGCGCAGGATGTGCTCGCGGGTCGACTCGTACGTCTTGAGCAGCTCGTCGGGCGTGACGAGCCCGGCCTCGACGAGCAGCGTCGCCCCGCGCACGAGCGGGTCGCGCTCCAGGTCGGCGCGGATCTCGCGCTGGGTGCGGTAGGCCACCTCGACGTCGGACCCGGCGTGGCCCATGAGCCGCACGGTGGCCAGGTGCAGGAACGCGGGCGCCCGGTGGGTGCGCACGTGCTCGGCCGCGCGCACCGCGGCGTCGTACGCGGCGACGAGGTCGCAGCCGTCGGCCGAGAAGTACTCGATGCCGGGCCGCCTGGCCGCGGCCTCCACCCACCCCTTGGGGGTGCGGACGCTGATGCCGATGCCGTTGTCCTCGCACACGAACAGCAGCGGCAGCGGCTGCCCCTGGTAGGTGGCGTAGGAGGCGGTGTTGAAGCCGGACAGCGCGCTCGCGTGGTTGGCGGAGGCGTCGCCGAAGCTGCACACGGCGATGGCGTCGTCGGGCCAGGCGGACCTGACCCCCAGCGCGCGGGCCCGCTCGATGGCGAACGCCACGCCGACGGCCCTCGGCAGGTGGCTGGCGATCGTGGAGGTCTGCGGGATGACGGCCAGCTCGGGGTGGCCGAACACCTTGTGCCTGCCCCCCGCGATCGGCTCGTCGGAGGCGGCGGCGAGGCCCTTGAGCACGTCGCGGATGCCCTGCTCGGGCAGCCGCCCGGCCTGCTCGGACCTCGTGAGGTAGAACGCGCCCGACCGGTAGTGCAGCAGCGCGGGATCGCCGGGACGCAGCGCGGCGGCCACGGCGGCGTTGCCCTCGTGGCCGGCCGAGCCGATCGTGTAGAAGCCTTCGTCCTGCTCGCGCAGCCACCGGGCGGCGATGTCGAGCAGGCGGCTGTCGAGCTGGCGTTGGAAGAGCGTCAGGCACTGGCGCCCGGTCATCGTGGTGCCGTCGCGCACGGGGAGGGCCGGATCGCGTGCCGGGCCCGCCTTCAGTGCCGCAACCGCTTCGAGGAAATGAGTCTCAACAGTGTCGCGCGCCACACCTTGATTATGTCTGTCCTTCACCCTCCGCGTCTGCCGGACGCCGCCGAGATGTCGCGCGGGTGTGCGGCGGGCCCGGGGCGGGGCCCGCCGCAGCCGGGAGGAGGGGGGTCACTCGGCGCGCTTGAACTCCGCCACGCCGACCGCGAGCAGAGCCAGCCCGAGCGCCGCCACCACGCCCAGCTCCAGCGCCACGGGCACCTGGAAGCCGCCCCACCGCACGCCGGGGTTCAGCACGGCGTTCACCTGCGCGGGCACGTCGATGTGGGAGAAGACGGCCTGCCGCATCGGGTCCACCGCGTACGTCATGGGGTTGACCACGGTGAGGACGTGCAGCCAGGACGGCAGGTTGGCCAGCGGGAACATCGCCCCCGACAGGAACATCATCGGCATGATGGCCATCTGCATCAGGCCGAAGAAGGTCTGCATGTTCTTCATCCGCGCGGCCAGCATGACGCCGAACGCCGTGACGGTGAAGGCCGCGAGGAACATCTCGGCCAGCAGCGACAGCATCAGCCCCGGCGAGTACGGCACCCCGACCAGCCCGGCCATCGCGAGGATGACGACGCCCTGGCCGGTGGCGACCACGGCCCCGCCGAGGCACTTGCCCACCACGATCGCCCCGCGCGAGACCGGCGCGACCAGCATCTCCCGCAGGAACCCGAACTCGCGGTCCCACACGATCGAGCCGGCCGAGAACATGCCCGTCATGATCACCGTCATGGAGATCATGCCGGGGTACATGAAGGTGCGGTAGTCGATGCCGGGGATGGCGCCGCGCACCAGCGAGCCCAGCCCCGTGCCCATGACGAACAGCCACAGCACCGGCTGCACCAGCATCGACAGCATGCGGGTGCGGTCGTTGACGAACCGCAGCATCTCCCTGTGGAGCACTATCTTGACCGCGCGCAGGTCGTGCCCGGCGCCCCTGGCCGGCACCGCGATCCTGATCGCCTCCGTCGTCGCCATGACTATCGCCTCGCCATCGCTCTCATCCACGCGTTGCCGGCGCCGCCGGCCTCGGCGTCGCGGATCGTGGAGCCGGTGTAGGACATGAACACGTCGTCGAGCGACGGGCGTGCCACGCTGACCGCCCTGATCGGCATGCCCAGCTCGGCGAACAGGCGCGGCACGAACTCCTCGCCCGAGGCCACCGAGAACGTCACCGCGCCGTCGCGCACCGCCGCCTCCAGCCCGAACCTGTCGCGCAGCGCCGCGATCGCCCTGGCGTCGTCGGCGGTGTGGATCTGCACGCGGTCCTCGCCGACGCCGGCCTTGAGCGCCTCCGGCGAGTCGACCACCACGATCTCGCCGTGGTCGATGATCGCGATGCGGTCGCAGTACTCGGCCTCGTCCATGTAGTGGGTGGTCATGAAGATGGTGATGTCCTCCAGGCGGCGCAGCTCGTTGATGTAGCCCCAGATGGCCGCGCGGGTCTGCGGGTCGAGGCCCACGGTGGGCTCGTCCAGGAACAGCACCCGGGGGGAGTGGAGCAGGCCGCGGGCGATCTCCAGGCGCCGCTTCATGCCGCCGGAGAACGTCATCACCTTGGCGTCCTTGCGGTCCCACAGGGCCACCATCTCCATCACCTGCCGGATGCGGTCGCCCATCACGCTCTTGGGGACCCCGTACAGCTCGGCGTGGAAGCGCAGGTTCTGCTCGGCGCTGAGGTAGCCGTCGAGCGTCGGGTCCTGGAAGACGAGGCCGATGTTCCTGCGCACCTCGTCGCGCTCCCTGACCACGTCGTGGCCGGCCACCTCGGCCGTGCCGCCCGTGGGGTTGACCAGGGTGCAGAGCATGCTGATGGTGGTGGTCTTGCCGGCGCCGTTGGGCCCGAGGAAGCCGAACACCTCGCCCGGCGCCACCTCGAAGCCGACGCCCTTGACGGCCTCGACCTTGCCGTAGCTCTTGCGCAGGTCGCGTACGACGATCGCAGGTCCGGCCGTCATCAGTCCTCCGCCAGGATCTGGAAGACGGACCTGCGGGTCCGCTTCAGCAGCTGCTTGGCCTCGGCGACCTGGCGGTCGTTGGCCGTCCTCGTCAGGTGGACGAACGCCTCCGACAGCTGGCCCCACAGCAGGCGCAGCTCGTGGCGGTCCTCGGGGACGCTCCTCGCCACCTCGTCCCACGGGGCCTCGTCGGGGCGCTCGGCGACGTGCTCGCGTCCCCGTTCGGTCAGCCGGTACGTGCGGCTGCTTCCCGACTCGTCGCCGACGACCAGGCCCTCGTCCTCCAGCTGCTGGAGGGCGGGGTAGACGGAGCCGGGGCTGGGGCGCCACACGCGGCGGCTGCGCTCCTCGATGTCGAGGATCATCTGGTAGCCGTTCCTCGGGCCCTCGGCCAGCAGGGCGAGCAGCGCCGCCCGCACGTCGCCGCGCCGCACCTTCGGGCCCGCCTCCCAGGGCGCCGGCATGGGCGGGGGCCCTGGAAGCACCGGCGGGGGGAACGGGGGCGGAGGGGGAGAGGGGACGTCCCAGAAACGCGGGTCGTTCATCGTGACCTCCAACTATCAAGATATCTTGACGATATATCTAGATAATTGGCACAAGCAACCCACTTCGCCTGACTTTTCAGGGGGTCAGGGGTGCGTGGCGTCCGCGGGCGCGATGCTCGCCCTGGTGGTCATGGCCGCGTCCAGGGGGAGGGGGTAGGGGCGTTCGCGAGGCAGGAGGGCGCTGACGTCGCGGCCGGCGGCGAGCAGCCCGCGGATCTCGCGGACGCGGCCGGTGACGTCGCTGATCCCGACGGTCCACTCGTCGGCGTAGCGGCGCACGGCCTCGCCGGACAGCCCCACCTGGATCGACCGGTACGGCAGGGGGTGGTGGTGCGGATCGCGCTCCGGGTCCCACTGGACGCGCACCGGGCTCTCGCGCAGGCGCCTCCTCCAGCCGGCGGCGTCCTCGCCGTCGGCCGGGTGGCTGAGGCAGGAGTGCCGCAGCGCCCACGCGAAGCCCTCACGGGTGATCTCGACGGCCAGGACCCTGGTCTGCCCCGGCTTCTCCGCCCAGCCGCAGCGGTACATCATCCAGAGGAAGGACGGCTTGATCCAGGTCATGCGCTCGCGCTTGAAGGGCGGGACGAAGCGCTGCGCGGCGACGGCGGGGCCCGCGACAGCCGGGTCGTACGCCTGGTAGACGGTGATGGTGTCGTCGGTGAAAACGGCGCGGATCTGCCGATAGGGGACGTTCACTCCATCGAGCATGACGAACGCCGCTCTCGCCGGGCAACGGGTTTATCCAGTTAGTCGGCGTTAACCTCGGGGGCCGCGACGGCGGCGTCCAGGGCGGTGCGCGCCATGGCGTGCAGGAGGGGGCGCATGGCCTGCGGCGGCAGCTCGCCCGCGCTGTGCGGGGTGGAGTTGAGCAGGCCGAAGACCGCATGCGTGGCGGCGCGCAGGCGGGCGGCCGGGCAGGACGGGTGCAGCTCCGCCAGCACCGTCACCCACTCCTCGACGTAGAGCCGCTGCAGCCGCCTGATCTGGCGGCGCTCGCGCTCGGGCACGTTGCCGAGCTCCCTGTCGTGCACGGTGATGAGCGCGGGCTCCTCGATGGCGAACGTGATCTGCACGCCGAGCAGCGCGTCGAGCGTCTCCTCCGGGCCGCCCGCGTACGTCACCGCCGCGGCGGCCGACTCCCGCAGGCGCGAGCTGACGTCGAGCAGCATCTCCGACAGCAGTGCGTCCTTGCCGCTGAAGTGCCGGTAGAGGGCGGGCCCCGAGACGCCGACGGCGCCGCCGATGTCCTCGATGGAGACGCCGTGGAAGCCGCGCGCGGCGAACAGCCGCGCGGCCTCGCGCAGGATCTCGGCGCGCCGGTTGCCGCGGGTGCGGGGAACGGGAGTCGGGACGGTCGTCACATCTCACATACTAGACGGTTACGTTAATGATGACTAACATTTCGGACATGAGAGGGGAGTCATGAGCGACTGGCCGGTACTCACCTCGGCCGCCGATCCCGGCGCCGAGGCGTACAAGCGCAACGCCGAGATCAACGAGCGGCTCGCCGCCGAACTGCTCGAACGCCTCGCCGTCGCCGCGCGCGGCGGCTCCGAGCGGGCGCGGCGGCGCCACGTCGAGCGCGGCAAGCTGCTGCCGCGCGACCGCGTCGACGGCCTGCTCGACCCAGGCTCCCGCTTCCTGGAGCTGTCGCCGCTCGCCGCCCACGGCATGTACGACGACCAGGCGCCCGCCGCCGGGATCATCACCGGGGTCGGCAGGGTCGCGGGGCGCGAATGCGTGATCGTGGCCAACGACGCCACGGTCAAGGGCGGCACGTACTACCCGATGACGGTCAAGAAGCACCTGCGCGCGCAGGAGGTGGCCCTGCACAACCACCTGCCGTGCGTCTACCTCGTCGACTCGGGCGGCGCGTTCCTGCCCAGGCAGGACGAGGTCTTCCCCGACCGCGAGCACTTCGGCCGCATCTTCTACAACCAGGCCACGATGTCCGCCCGGGGCATCCCGCAGATCGCCGCCGTGCTCGGCTCGTGCACGGCGGGCGGCGCGTACGTCCCGGCGATGAGCGACGAGGCGGTCATCGTGCGCGGCCAGGGCACCATCTTCCTGGGCGGCCCGCCGCTGGTGAAGGCCGCGACCGGCGAGGAGGTCACGGCCGAGGAGCTGGGCGGCGGCGACCTGCACGCCCGGGTGAGCGGCGTGACCGACCACCTGGCAGAGGACGACGCCCACGCGCTCGCGATCGTCCGCGACATCGTCTCCACGCTGGCGCCGAAGGCGGCCCCGCCGTGGGAGAGGGCCGCCGCGGAGGAGCCCAGGCACGACCCGCGCGACCTGTACGGCATCGTCCCCGCCGACACGCGGCAGCCGTACGACGTGCACGAGGTCATCGCGCGGATCGTCGACGGCTCGCGCTTCCTCGAGTTCAAGGCCGAGTACGGCTCGACGCTCGTCACCGGCTTCGCCCACATCCACGGCCACCCGGTGGGGATCGTCGCCAACAACGGCATCCTGTTCAGCGAGTCGGCGATGAAGGGCGCCCACTTCATCGAGCTGTGCGACCGGCGGCAGGTGCCGCTCGTGTTCCTGCAGAACATCAGCGGGTTCATGGTCGGCAAGGCGTACGAGGCGGGCGGCATCGCCAAGCACGGGGCGAAGATGGTCACGGCGGTGTCGTGCGCCAGGGTGCCGAAGCTCACGGTGATCATCGGGGGCTCGTTCGGCGCGGGCAACTACGCGATGGCCGGGCGGGCCTACTCGCCGCGGTTCCTGTGGATGTGGCCGAACGCCCGCATCTCGGTCATGGGCGGCGAGCAGGCCGCGAACGTGCTCACGACGGTCGGCGACGCCGACCCCGATGCGATCCGGGCGCAGTACGAGCACCAGGGCAACCCATACTACTCCACGGCCCGGCTGTGGGACGACGGTGTGATCGACCCGCTCGACACACGTACCGTCCTGGGGCTGGCGCTGTCCGCGGCGGCCAACGCCCCGCTCGAACCTGTCGGCTACGGCGTCTTCCGGATGTGACGGAGTGACCATGTTCGACCGCGTCCTCATCGCGAACCGGGGCGAGATCGCCGTCCGGATCATCCGCACGCTGCGCGCGCTGGGCATCGGCTCGGTGGCCGTGCACACGGCGTCCGACGCGGACGCCCGCCACGTCCGCGAGGCCGACACAGCCCTCCAGGTCCCGAAATATCTGGATATGGAGGCGATCGTCGCCGCCGCCCTGGCCTCCGGCGCCCAGGCCGTCCACCCCGGCTACGGCTTCCTCGCCGAGAACGCCGCGTTCGCCCGCCGCTGCGCCGAGGCCGGGCTCGTCTTCGTCGGCCCGCCCGCCGCCGCCATCGACGCGATGGGCGACAAGATCCGCGCCAAGGCCACCGTGTCGGCCGCCGGAGTGCCCGTGGTGCCCGGCGGCGCCGAGCCGGACGACGCCCTGGAGCGCTGGGACGACTTCCCCGCGCTCATCAAGCCGTCCGCCGGAGGCGGTGGCAAGGGCATGGTGCTCGTCAGGTCGGCCGCCGAGCTGCCCGACGCGCTGGAGTCGGCCCGACGCACCGCGCGCGCCGCCTTCGGCGACGCCACCCTGCTCATCGAGCGGTACGTCGAGAACCCCCGCCACATCGAGATCCAGGTCCTCGCCGACACGCACGGCAACCTGGTCCACCTGGGCGAGCGCGAGTGCAGCCTCCAGCGCAGGCACCAGAAGATCATCGAGGAGGCGCCGTCGCCCTTCGTCGACGCAGCCACGCGGGCCCGCATGGGAGCGGCGGCCGTCGAGGCGGCCAGGGCCGTCGGCTACACGGGCGCGGGCACCGTCGAGTTCATCGTCGACGGCACCACCGGCGCGTACCACTTCATGGAGATGAACACCCGCCTGCAGGTGGAGCACCCCGTCACCGAGCTGGTGACCGGGCTCGACCTGGTGGAGCTCCAGCTCAGGGTGGCGGCGGGCGAGCCGCTGCCGTTCGGCCAGGACGACGTCCGCCTCGACGGGCACGCCATCGAGGCCCGCGTCTACGCCGAGGACCCGGCGCGCGGCTTCCTGCCGAGCGGCGGCCGGGTGCTCGCGCTGCGCGAGCCCGCCTCCCCCGGGACTCCCGCCGGACGCCCCCGCGAGATCGTGCGCGTGGACTCCGGGCTGGTCGAGGGCGGCACCGTCGGCAGCGAGTTCGACCCCATGCTGGCCAAGGTCGTCACCTGGGCGCCCGGCAGGGAGGAGGCGTATCGCGCGCTCGACCGGGCGCTCGCCGCGACCGCCGTGCTCGGCGTCGTCACCAACGTGCCGTTCCTGCGCGCGCTCGCCGCGCACCCCGCCGTCCGCGCGGGCGAGCTCGACACCGGGCTCGTCGAGCGGGTCCTGCCGGAGCTGCTGCCCGAGGCGGGCCCGCCCGCCGACGCCCTGGCCGCCGCCGCGCTGGTCTTCCACGCCATGCCCCAGGGCGGAGACCCGTGGGAGGTCACCGACGGCTGGCGCGTCGGCGAGCCGGCGTGGACCACCTGGCGGCTGGAGACGCGCGACGGCGTCCACGCCGTACGGGTGCGCGGCCTGCCCGAGCGCTCCGCCGAGGTGCTGTCCGAGAGCGCCGGGGAGCCGGGGGAGGAACGGCAGGAGCCCGCCTCCGTCCGCAGGTCAGGCGCCGCCCTGGCCGTGACGATCGGCGGGCGCACCCTGCACTACCTGCACGCCCGCACCGGCGACACCCTCTGGCTCGGCAGGGACGGCGCGTCCTGGAGCTTCACCCGCCACCTCATCGGCGACCCCGGCGACCGGCCGGGCGCGGCGGGCGCGGGCGACGGCGTCGTCAGGAGCCCCATGCCGGGCACCGTGCTCGTGGTGAAGGCGCAGCTCGGCGAGCGGGTGAGCGAGGGGCAGCCGCTCGCCATCGTCGAGGCCATGAAGATGGAGCACACGGTCACGGCCCCCCGCGACGGCGTCGTCTCCGAGCTGCCCGTCCAGGCGGGGCAGCCCGTCGAGATGGACGCCGTGCTGGCCGTCGTCACCCCTGAGGAGGCGTGATGCCGTACCCGATGGAGGGCCTGCCGCGGCGGGTCACCGTGTACGAGGTGGGCCCGCGCGACGGGCTGCAGAACGAGGCCGCGATCGTCCCCGTCGAGGTCAAGGCCGAGTTCATCGACAGGCTCGCCGACGCCGGGCACACCGTGATCGAGGCCACCAGCTTCGTCCACCCGCGCTGGGTGCCGCAGCTCGCCGACGCGGGCGAGCTGCTGACCCGGCTCGACCGGCGGCCCGGCGTCCGCTACCCCGTGCTGGTGCCGAACGAGCGCGGCCTCGACCGCGCCCTGGAGCACGGCGTGACCGAGATCGCCGTCTTCGCCAGCGCCACCGAGACGTTCGCCGCCAAGAACCTCAACCGCACCCTGGACAGCCAGTTCGAGATGTTCGAGCCGGTCGTGTCCCGGGCGCTGCAGCACGGTGTTCAGGTGCGCGCGTACGTCTCCATGTGCTTCGGCGACCCCTGGGAGGGGCCGACCCCCATCGAGCAGGTCGTCGCCGTCGGCGAGCGGCTGCTCGGACTCGGCTGTCACGAGCTGTCGCTCGGCGACACCATCGGCGTCGGCACCCCCGGCCACGTCACCGCGCTCATCGAGGCGTTCGGCTCGCCCGAACGGCTCGCCGTGCACTTCCACGACACCTACGGGCAGGCGCTCGGCAACACGCTGGCCGCCCTGCGCGCGGGTGTCACCACCGTCGACGCCTCCACCGGCGGCATCGGCGGCTGCCCCTACGCCGAGTCCGCCACCGGCAACCTCGCCACCGAGGACCTCGTCTGGATGCTCGAAGGACTCGGCATCGAGACCGGGCTCGACCTGGACAAGCTCGTGTCCACCAGCACCTGGCTGGCCGACCGCCTGGGCCGCCCCAGCCCGTCCCGCGTCGTCCAGGCCCTCGCGAAAGGCTGAACAACCATGCTCAACGACGAGTACGAAGAGCTGCGCAAGACCGTCGAGTCCTTCGCCCGTGAGGTGGTCGCCCCCGTGATCGGCGACTACTACGAGCGGGAGGAGTTCCCCTACGACATCGTGCGCCAGATGGGCCAGATGGGCCTGTTCGGCCTGCCGATCCCCGAGGAGTACGGCGGCATGGGCGGCGACTACTTCGCGCTCTGCCTGGCCCTGGAGGAGCTGGCCCGGGTCGACTCCAGCGTGTCGATCACGCTGGAGGCGGCCGTGTCGCTCGGCGCGATGCCGATCTTCAGGTTCGGCACGCAGGAGCAGCGCGAGCGCTGGCTGCCGAAGCTGGCCTCGGGCGAGATGCTGGGCGCGTTCGGCCTCACCGAGCCGGGCGGCGGCTCCGACGTGCCCGGCGGCATGCGCACCACCGCCGTGCTCGACGGCGGCGAATGGGTGATCAACGGGACGAAGGCATTCATCACGAACTCCGGCACCGACATCACCGGCGTCGTCGGCGTCGCGGCGCTCACCGGCGAGCGGGAGATCTCCACGATCCTCGTGCCGGCGGGCACGCCGGGCTTCACCGTCTCCAAGAAGTACTCGAAGGTCGGCTGGAACGCGTCCGACACGCGCGAGCTCGCCTTCACCGACTGCCGGGTGCCCGCGGAGAACCTGCTCGGCACGCGCGGGCGCGGCTACGCCCAGTTCCTCCAGACCCTCGACGAGGGCCGCGTCGCCATCGCCGCGCTGAGCGTCGGCCTGGCCCAGGGCTGCGTGGACGAATGCCTCAAGTACGTCAGGGAGCGCCACGCGTTCGGCCACCCGATCGGCCACTACCAGGCCATCCAGTTCAAGATCGCGGACATGGAGGCGCGGGCGCACACCGCGAGGCTCGCCTACTACCACGCCGCCGAGAAGATGCTCGCGGGCGCGCCGTTCAAGAAGGAGGCCGCCATCGCCAAGCTCGTCTCCTCGAACGCGGCCATGGACAACGCCCGCGACGCCACCCAGGTGTTCGGCGGGTACGGCTTCATGAACGAGTACCCGGTCGGCCGCTTCTACCGCGACGCCAAGATCCTGGAGATCGGCGAGGGCACCAGCGAGGTGCAGCGCATGCTCATCGCCCGCCAGCTGGGGCTCGGGGACCTGTGAGATGTTTGCGCCGGATACGTCCGACGTCCTAGGGTCGTGGCCCATGACGGCTGACGATCTTCTCATCCGGAGGGCGGAGAAGGGCGACGCGGACGACGTGTTCGCGCTCGCCCGCGAGTTCGGCCTGACCTTCAGGCCCGAACGCGAAGCCTTCGACGCCGCGCTGCCGCAGCTGCTCCAGAACGACGACGCCCTGCTGCTCGCGGCCGTGGTGGGAGGTCGGGTCACCGGTTACCTGCTGGGTTTCACGCACCTGACGCTGTTCGCCAACGGGCCCGTCGCCTGGGTCGAGGAGGCGATGGTGCGCACCGGCGCCAGGCGGCAGGGCATCGGCAGGGCCCTGCTGGAGGAGTTCGAGCAGTGGGCCCGCGCGCGCGGCGCCAGGTACGTCGGCATGGCCACGCGGCGGGCGCCCGAGTTCTACCACGCGCTCGGCTACGAGGCCTCGGCCACCTTCTTCCGCAAGGTCATGCGCTACTAGCTAGCGCGCGCCGATGGTGGCCCCGCCGTCGACGACGAGCATCTGGCCGGTGGTGTACCCGCTCGTCATCAGGTGCGTGAAGGCCCGCGCGACGTCCGCGGGCTCCCCGACCCGGCCCACGGGGATGCCCGCCGCGGCGCCGGCGAAGAACTGGTCTCGCTCGCCGGGCGGCATGCCGTTCCAGAGCGGGCTGCGCACCAGACCAGGGAACACCGCGTTGACCCGGACCGGAGCGAGCTCGACCGCCGCGGCCCGGGTGAACGCCTCGATCGCGCCGAGAGCGACGGCGGCTGCGGTGAATCCCGGCGTCGGGCGCAGCATGCCCGCTCCACCGCTGAGCGTCACCGACTGACGTACGAACGGAAGAGCCGCCCGCACCGCGGTGACGGCGCCCCAGAGCCGGACCTCCAGGAAGTCCCGCATCGCGGGGACCCCGACCTCGGCCAGCGGGCCGGACACCAGCGCGTCCCCGGCGGTGAAGGCGAGATGATCGTGCGGGCCGGCCGCTTCGAAGAACCCGCGAACCGCCTCCGGGTCGCGGACGTCGAGCACCTGCCCCACGGCCGAGTCGGGCAAGTGCCGCAGAGCGGTCGTCACCGACTCAGGGCTGCGCGAAGCGATGACGAGCTCGGCGCCGAGTTCGGCGGCGCGCCGTGCCGTGGCCAGCCCGATGCCCGAGCCGCCCCCGACGACGACCACCCGCTGCCCCGCGAGCTCGGAGTGACGGTGACGCATGGTCTCGACGGTCATGGTGCGGTGTCCCTTCCTGGAACGTCGTGGTGTACGCCGACCACCTTCCAGGTCAGGGGCCGCGGCCGTCCAAGACCTCTTCCGCAGCCCGCCGATACCCTGGGGGTATGGGAAACGATGTGGATCTGCGCAAGCTGCGCTACTTCCTCGCCGTCGCCGACGAGGGGAACTTCACTCGCGCGGCGGCCTCGCTGCACATCGCCCAGCCCGTGCTGAGCCGCCAGATCCAGTCGCTCGAACGTGAACTCGGCGGGCCCCTGCTCATCCGGCACCCGCGCCGGCTCGAACTGACGCCCGCCGGGAGGAGACTCCTCACGGACGGAAGGCGGCTGCTCGCCTCCGCCGCACGCCTCGCCGACGACGTACGCGGTCTCGCCACGGGTCTGCACAGCCTCACCGTCGGCCACCACCGCGCCGTACCGATCCGTCAGGCGGTCCTGGCCTTCCAGCGCGCGCATCCCGGCGTCGAGGTGACGGTCGTGCCGTTGGACCACGACAGCGAGATCCGTGCGGTGCTCAGGGGAGCGGTCGACGTGGCTGTCGTGTGCCTGCCCCTGCCGCCGGAAGGCGTCGCCACCACCGTGCTCCGGCGGGAACCGACGATGGTCGCGCTCTCCACCGCCCACGAACTGGCACGACGGCAGGTCGTCACCCTGGCCGACCTGGCCCCCTTCGAACGCGCGCGCTTCCACGACGCCGGCCCCGGAGGCCGCCCGCTCCGCGACGCGGACGACAGGCTCGACCTCCTGGCGAGCAGCTCGGCGGTCCATCTCGCACCCGCCCTCGTCGCACGTCGCTACCAGCACCCGGACATCAGGTTCATCCCGGTGAGCGACGCACCACCCACGCCGGTCCTCGCTGTCTGGGACGGCGCACGGGACCCGCGGCTCGTCGCGGACTTCACCTCCGCCGCGCTCGATGTGTACGACGCCATGGACGGGAACGCCCAGCCGGCGGGGCCCGTACCTGGCGCCGGGGGCGGCGCGCCCGGGGGCGGGGGCGGGCGTCATCCGGTCGCGCGTCTGTCGGAGGCGGATGGCATCCTTGGGGCGTGAGCATCCACACCGTGAGCCCCCAGTTCGTCGGGCGCGCCCGCGAGCTCGGCGTCCTCGGTGACGCGTTAACGCGGGCGCGGTCCGGCGCGTCCACCACCGTCCTCGTCGGCGGCGAGGCGGGAGTCGGCAAGACCCGGCTGATGAAGGAGTTCGCCGAGCGGGCGGGCGACGCCCTGGTGCTCGTCGGCGGGTGCCTCGAACTCGGCACCGAGGGCCTGCCGTTCGCGCCGTTCACCGCGGTGCTGCGCAGGCTCGTCCGCGAGATGGGGCGCGACGGCGTCGCCGCCCTCGTGCCGGGCGGCACCACGCGGGGGCTGGCCAGGCTGCTGCCCGAGTTCGGCGAGCCCGACAAGGACGGCGCCGAGGCCAGGGCCAGGCTGTTCGAGCAGGTGCTCGGGCTGCTGGAGCGGCTGGCCGAGGAGCGCACCGTGGTGCTCGTCGTCGAGGACGCCCACTGGGCCGACCGCTCCACCCGCGACCTGCTGTCGTTCCTCGTGCGCTACCAGCGCACCGGCGCGCGGCTGCTCATCGTGGTCACGTACCGCACCGACGAGCTGCACCGCAACCACCCGCTGCGCCCCCTGCTCGCCGAGCTCGGCCGGGTCGAGTGGGTGACCAGGACCGAGCTGCGCAGGCTCACCCGCCGCGAGGTCGTCAAGCTGTCGGCGAGCATCATGGAGCACGCGCCGTCCCCCGCCGAGATCGACCTCGTCTACGCCCGCAGCGAGGGCAACCCGCTGTTCGTCGAGGCGCTGCTCAGCGAGGCGGGCGGCGGCGACGCCATGCCCGAGTCGCTGCGCGACCTGCTGCTCGCCGGGGTCGAGCGGCTGCCCGAGGAGACCCAGGAGCTGCTGCGCGTGGCCAGCGCGGGCGGGCAGCGCATCGAGCACGACCTGCTGGCCGCGGTGTCCGGGCTCGACGAGTCCGCGCTGTCGCGCGCGCTGCGGCCCGCCGTCGCGGGCAACGTCCTCGTGGTCGACGGCGAGGGCTACGCCTTCCGCCACGCGCTCATCCGCGAGGCGCTCCACGACGACCTGCTGCCCGGCGAGCACACCCGGCTGCACACCCGCTACGCCGAGGCGCTGGAGCGCGACCTGTCCATACTGCCCGCGCCGCGCGGCGCGATCGAGCTGGCGCACCACTGGCACGCCGCCCACGACTCCGCGCAGGCCCTCGTCAGCGCCTGGGGCGCCGCGGCGGCGGCCCGCAAGTCCACCGCGTACGACGAGCAGCTCAGGATGCTGTCCCGGGTGCTGGAGCTGTGGGACCAGGTGCCCGGCGCCGCCGCGCGCATCGGCGTCGACAGGGTCCAGGTGCTCAGGCAGACCTCCACCGTCGCCCACCTCGCCGGAGAGTACGAACGCTCCATCGCGCTGGCGGGCGCCGGGCTCGCCGAGGTCGATCCGGAGGCCGACCCCATCATGGCCGCCGTCCTGCTGCGCCAGCGCGGCCTGACCCGCTACGACCTCGGCCGCCCCAACTACCTCGACGACCTGCGCAGGGCCGCCGCGCTGGTGCCCGAGGAGCCGACGAAGCTGCGCGCCCAGGTGCTGGAGACCCTCTCCCGCATGCTCCACCGCCCCGAGAGCTGGCCGGAGAAGATCGCCACCGCCCAGCTCGCCATGGAGATCAGCCACGCCGTGGGCGACGGCCCCACCGAGGCGCACGCCCTCATCACGCTCGCCTGGGCGCGCTGCCGCTTCACCGACATGGAGACCCACATCGAGGCGTTCGCCAGGGCGCGGAGCGTCGCCGGCCGCCACGGGGCGTACAACGCGGTCATGCGCTGCGCGATCTCCGAGACCGACGCGCTGGAGGGCGCCGGCCTGCACGAGCGGGCGGCGCAGGTGGCACGCGACGGCGTCGCCGAGGCCGAGCGGTACGGCCTGGCCCGCACGTCCGGCACGTTCCTGTCGATCAACCTGGCCGAGCCGCTCGTGTCGCTCGGCCGGTGGGACGAGGCGCTGCAGGTCGTCGAGCGGGCGCTCGAACTGTCGCCGCCCCCGCCGTACCGGGCGAGCCTGCAGGGCTTCGCCGCCGACATCGCGCTGGCCCGCGGCGACCTCGACCGGGCCGAGACGCTGCTCGCCGACTCGCGGGTCGTCCTCGCGCGCGGCTCCTTCCGCGACCAGACCGTGCTGCCGCACCTGCGCAGGGAGATCGAGTTGCTGCGGGCCAGGGGAGACGTCGCGGGCGCGGTCGAGGCCGCCGCCCGGGGGCTCGACGAGCTCGACCTGTCGTCCAGCTCGCGGTACCTCTGGCCGGTGCTCGTGTCGTTCGCCGAGCTGGAGGCGCCGTTCACCGGCACCCTTCGTGAGCTGGCCGCCGGGCTGGCCGTCGAGGGGGCGCTGCAGGAGGCGTACCGGCGCACGTTCGCGGCCCTGACCTCCGGCGGCGCGGGCTCCGCCGAGGCCTGGGGGGCGGCGGTGGCGGCGTGGACGGGGCTCGGGCAGCCGTACTCCGAGGCGCGCTGCCTGGTGGGCGCCGCGCGCGCGGCGCTCGCCGCGGGCGACAGGCAGGGCGCCGCCACCGGGCTGGGCCGGGCCAGGGAGCTGGCCGCGGGGCTCGCCGCCGCGCCGCTGCTCGGCCAGATCGACGCCCTGGCCAGGCGGGCCGGCATCGGAGGGTCCGGCGACGAGGCCGGCGGCCAGCCGCTCGGGCTGACCGCGCGCGAGCTGGAGGTGCTGCGCGAGGTGACGCGCGGGCACAGCAACAAGGAGATCGCGCAGGCGCTGTTCATCTCGGTGAAGACGGTGAGCGTGCACGTCTCCAACATCCTGGCCAAGCTCGGGGTCGCCACCCGGGGCGAGGCCGCCGCCACCGCGCACCGCCTGCGCCTCTTCGACGGCGACACCGCCTGAGCCTCCGGCGGCTCACCTGGGTCAGGCGGTGAGCTGGGCCTCCAGGCGGTAGCCGTCCACCGTGACGTACACCTGGTCGCCGGGGCGGGCGTTGAGCCGCATCAGCACCGGCTGGAGCGAGTCGAACACCGGCTGCTGCCCCTGCCAGACCAGGACGATCGCGTTGTCGCCCGGCCCGGTGACCGACAGCAGCGTGCCGGGCCGCATGCCGAGCTGCGTGGCGTACCCCTCGGGCACCGGCACCGGGCCGCCCCGCAGGTGCTCGGGCGTCACCTCGATCCGCTGCCAGCGGCGCGGGTCGGACGACGGGCTCGGCAGCGGCGGCGGAGGCGTGGCCGGCGGGCCGGGACGCTGGGCGGGCAGGATCGGCGGGCGGCTGCTCGACAGCGCCGACAGCGTCGCCAGGGCGGCCGACGGGTCGATGGAGCCTTGCGCGGCGGCCGGGATCGGCTGGCCGCCGCGGTGGTGGTGGCCGTTCGCGCCCGGCGTGCGGCGGGGCAGCGGCTGGGCGGGGGCCGGGACCGACGACCTCGGGTCGGGCGCCGACTCGGGCGGCAGCGCGTCGAGCCACGCCTTGGCCGAGTGCGCGCGGATGCCCAGTTCGCCGAGGAGCTCCACGACGTCGGCGTCCGGGGGAGCGGAGGCGAGGAGCCGGCGCGTACGGGCCTGCAGGCCGTGCAGGTCGCCCACGACGAGCCAGCCGTCCTGGAACCGCCGGTCGGGCATGAGGGTGACCAGCACCCGCCACAGCGGCGTGCGCAGCGACGGCACCATCACCGGGTGGGCCGGGTCGGCGCCGATCAGCTGCTCCTCCGTGGCCGCCGCGCCGAGCCACTCGGTGAGCCTGAACATGTGGCCCGTCACCGGCGCCGACTCCGACGAGCGCAGCCAGTGCAGCACCCGCTCCTCGGCGGTGCGCTGGGCCTGCGAGAGCGCGTCGCGGTCCACGAGCAGCTTGTGGGCGAGGGTGCGCAGGCTGATCGGGTCCTCGGCGAACAGCCGGTGGACGGCGACGGCGAGTTCGAGCTTGTCGAGGCCGCGGAAGAGGCCGTCCACGACCCTGACCATCGCGTGGTCGGGGTCGGAGGGGACGGCGGGGTAGGCGGAGGAGTCGGTGCCGGGCCCGCCCGCCGAGGGGGCGCCGGGCGTGGGCGCGGCGTCGGGCCGCGGGGACTGCGCCCCGGTGGGCCGCTGGGGCAGCCCGCCGCCCTGGGCGGGGCGCTGCGGGAGCGCGCCGCCCTGGCCCTGCTGGGACGGGCGCTGGGGGAGGCCGCCGGGCTGCGCGCCGGTCGCGCCGCCGGTCTGCGGCTGGGCGCGGAAGGAGCCGGTGCCGGGGCCCTGCGACTGGTCCTGGGCGGGGCTCGGGGGCGTGCCCTGGGCCACGGCGGCGTTCTGACCGTTCTGGGTGTTCTGGGCGTTCTGTCCAGGGCTCTGGGCGGGGTGCTGCCCGGAACCCTGCGCGGAACCCTGCCCGGAACCCTGCGCCGGGAACGCGCCGGTGCCGGGGCCGCCCTGCACCGGGAAGGCGCCCGTGCCTGGGGCGCCCTGGCCGGGGCCCGGGTTCGTGCTCTGGCCGGGGCCCGCGCCCTGGCCGGGGAAGGAGCCGGTGCCCGGACCCGGGCGGCCGGGGCCGGCGGTCTGGCCGGGGGCGCCGTTCTGGCCAGGGAAGGAGCCGGTGCTCGGGCCCTGGGCGGCGAACGCGCCCGTGCCGGTGGCCTGGGCGGGGAACGACCCGGTGCCCTGCGCGGGGAAGGAGCCCGTCCCCGGGTCCTGGGGTCGGCCCTGGGCGGGGAAGGAGCCGGTGCCCGCGCTCGCGGCCTCCGGCTGCGGATGGCCCTGCGGCTGGCGCTGGTACGGGCCCGCGGCGGGCACCGCCGGGAACGAGCCGGTGGTCGGCCCGCCGTCGCCCTGTCCAGGGAAGGTCCGCTGCGCGCCGCCCTCGGGCTGACCGGCGAAGGGACGTTGCGGGCCGCTCTCCGGCTGGCCGGCGAAGGGCCGTTGCGCGCCGCTCTCCGGCTGGTCCGCGCCGCGCTGCAGCGGGCGGGTGACCTCGGGCGACGGGGGCGCCTCACGCTGGGCGGGGACGCGGCCGAGTATCTCGCGGAAGACGGAGCCGATCACGGCCTCGGGCGTCGCCGACGGCGTCGACAGGTCGCCCGGCGACAGGCGGCGCAGCCGCTGCCAGCCGCCCAGCCCGGCGACCGCCGTACGGGTGGCGTCGGGCCATCCGGGCAGCGCCGGGTCGATGTGGTGGACCGTCAGGGCGGGGAGGAGGTCGCAGAGCGGGAGGTGCCCCCACCGGGCGGCGGCCAGCCGGGCCAGCCGCTCGCACATCCAGTCGAGGCCCGCCGTGCCGAGCGCCCGCGAGAGCGACAGGGAGAACCACCAGGCCGCGGGGAGCCGGGGATCCGCCAGCACCTCCGCCACCTGCTGGGGGCCGCTCCAGCGCAGAGCAGGGACCAGGTCGCTCAGGCAGATCGATGACTCGACTTCCATCGGCGGACCTTATCCTCCCCAGTGTGCCGCGTGAGGCAGACGTGACCAGCGTGGTCAGTGGTGCAGCCTACGCCGCAAGCTATCAATCAGTGCGAATAGGGTAAAGACGGTTCAGCTCCAAACCGTACCGTGGACGGCCCCCAACCTGGGCCACACATACCGCACCAGCACGGCATCCCGCCTCCAGAGCAGCCTGTTCGCCAGCCCCGTCCAGGAGGGCTGTGAGGAATCCCGCAGCGAAGGCGTCGCCCGCCCCGGTCGAGTCCACCACCTCGGCGCGCACGCCCGCGGCGGAGGCGACGACGCGGCCGTCCCTCGCGGCCAGCGCGCCGTCGCCGCCGAGCTTCACGACCGCCGCGCCGTACCGCTCGCTGAGCAGGGCCGCCGCCTCCTCCGCCGTGCCGGCGGAGGCGAGCAGCAGCGCCTCGGCCAGGTTGGGGATGATCAGCCCGGCGGTGGCGGTCTCCTCCAGGAAGCGTTCCACGCCGAAGCCCGACAGGGGGCCCGTGGAGGCCGGATCGACGCTGACGGCCACGCCCGCCGCCGCGGCGTCGGCCATGGCCCGCCTGGCCAGGCGCAGGCCGGGCTCCGCGAACAGCGTGTAGCCCGACACGTGCAGCCGGGCCACGCCGTCGAGCAGGGACGGGTCCCAGTCGGCCTCGGAGATCGCGCCGCCCGCGCCCCGGTTGGTGAGCATGGAGCGTTCGCCGGTCTTGTCCACCATCGCGATGACGACCGCCGTCGGACGGTCGGGATCGACGGTGACGTGCGCGCGCACCCCGGTCCTGGCCAGCTCCGCGGCGTGCCACTCGCTGCTGTCGTACCCGAGCCTGGCCAGAAGGCGGGCGTCGGTGCCCAGGTGGGCGGCCCAGGCGGCGGTGTTCGCCCCTGAGCCGCCCGGCCGCAGGACGATGTCGGCGGCCGTGTCGGTGCCGGCGAGGACCGGCGAGCCGTGCAGCGCCACCACGTCGGTGACGACGTCGCCGACGACGAGCAGGCCCCGTCCGGTCACCGCTGCGACCACGCGACGGCGATCCGCGCGGCGAGGCCGGTGTTGCCCTTGACGGCGGCGAGGTTGGCCTCCAGCGAGGCGCCGTCGGTGCCGCGCACCAGGTAGCCGAGCAGGAACGGGGTGATGGCCTGGCCCTTGACCCCGTCGCGCTCGGCGGCGGCCAGCGCCTCGGCCAGCACGCGGTCGTGCAGTTCGGGGTCGAGCTGGAGGTCGGCAGGGACGGGGTTGGCGAGGATGAACGCGGTCTCCTGGCCGCCGAGCGCGTCCTGGCCGCGCATCACGGCGGCGGCCTGCTCGGGCGACTCGACGCGCCACTCGACCGGCTGGCCGGAGGAGTGCAGGTAGAAGCCGGGGAAGGTGTCGGTGCGGTAGCCGGCCACGGTCACGCCGCGGGTCTCCAGGCGCTGCAGCGTGGCGGGGACGTCCAGGATGGACTTCACGCCGGCGCAGACGACGGTGATGCGGGTGCGGGCGAGGGTGTCGAGGTCGGCCGACTCGTCCTGGTCCTCGGTCCAGCCGCGGTGGACGCCGCCGAGTCCGCCGGTCGCGAAGACGCGGATGCCCGCGCGGGCGGCCAGGAACGACGTGGCCGACACCGTGGTCGCGCCGCTCGCCTTGAGCGCCGACGCGAGGGGCAGGTCGCGCTGGCCGAGCTTGCGCAGCCCGGACTCGGTGGCGATGCGCTCCAGCTCCACCTCGGTGAGGCCCACCCGGGCGACGCCGTCCAGGACGGCGATCGTCGCAGGCACGGCGCCCGCCGCGCGCACGATCTCCTCCAGCTCCCGCGCGACCTCCAGGTTGCGGGGCTGCGGCAGGCCGTGGGAGATGATCGTGGACTCCAGCGCCACGACCGGCGCGCCGTTGGCCAGGGCCTCGGCGACCTCGTCGGACGGCTGGATGAGGGAGTCGGCGGTGCTGTGCATGGTGGGGTTCATGCTCCTTTGGCTGGGTTGAGCGATTCTCAAGGTGAACGGCCGTTTTTGCGGAAATTGTTCCGAACGGAGCAGGGTAGGGCCCCGCACCGCCGACGTCCAACCCGGACCGGTCGCCGCCCAGGAGGCCCGATCACACGAGCAGGGCCACCCCGGCGAGCGACACGGCCGAGATGATCGCCGTCGCGATGCCGCCGAGCAGCAGCGCCCGCCCGCCCCTCACGAGGGTACGCACGTGGATGCCGGTGCCGAGGCCGAACAGCGCGGCGGCCATGAGGAGCGACGTCACCTGCGGCACCGCCGCCGTCACCGCGTCCGGGACCAGGCCGGTGGCACGCAGGGCCACCATCGCGAGGAACGCCGCCACGAACAGCGGCATCACCGGCGGCCTCCCCGCCGGAGCCGACGCCCGGCGGCGCCACGACACGAGCGCCACCATCGGGGCCAGCAGGATCACCCGGCCCAGCTTGACCGTGACGGCCGCCGCGAGGACGCCCGCCGCCGCGCCGATCGCCGCCACCTGGGCGACCTCGTGGACGGCCGCGCCGGTCCAGACGGCCAGCTGGGCGGGCGCCAGCCCGAGGAGCGAGCCCAGCAGCGGCAGCACGACGATGGCGGTGCTGCCGTACAGGACGACGCCGCTGAGCGCGTTCGCGGCGTCGTCGTCGGAGGCGTCCGCGGTCTCCCGCATGGCGGCGACGGCCGCCGCGCCGCAGATCGACACGCCGGTCGCGACCAGCAGCGACGTCCCCGGGGCCAGGCCCAGCCTGCGGCCGATGAGCGGCGTCACCGCGAACGTCGTCCCGGTGGCGGCCAGCACGACGGCCATCGTCTGCCAGCCGAGCGCCAGCACCTGGGGCACCGCGATCTGCAGGCCGAGCAGGGCGACCGCCACCCGCAGCACCCGCCGGGACACGAACGCCAGCCCGGGGCGCAGCCGCTCGCCGACGCCCGCCGTGTTCGCCAGCGCCGCCCCGAGCGCGACGGCCACCACGGCCGGGCTGAGCGCCGGGACGAACCGGCTCAGCGCCGTCGCGAACCCGACGGCCACCGCGGCGAGCAGCACACCGGGCAGGTTCGCCAGGATCGCCGCGCGATGCCGCCCGGCCGCCGCCGGGTGCGGGGTGGAGCCGCCGGGGGAGGGGCGGCGGGGCGCGGAGGGGGCGGGAAGGCGGTCGGAGGAGGAGGCCATGGGGCCAGTCTTCGGCCCGCCGCAGGGGCCCGGTAGCCGGTGCTTGCCTGGGAGGTCATAGCCTGTGGCTATGAGCAGGCTCCCCGATCTCGACTCGCTGAAGCTCCTGGTCGACGTCGGGGAACTGGGCAGCCTCGGACGGGCCGCCAAGGCCGCGGGCATCGCGCAGCCGTCCGCCAGCAAGCGCATCGTCCAGCTCGAACGCCGCCTCGGGCTGCCCCTCATCGAGCGCACGCCCAGGGGCTCCACGCTCACCGCGGAGGGCCGGATGGTCGCGGGCTGGGCGGCGCAGGTGCTGGCCGCCGCGCAGGAGCTCGTCCGGGCCGCCCAGGCGGTGCGGCACGGGGAGGCGGCGCAGCTGCGGGTCGCCTCCAGCATGACGGTGGCCGAGTACCTGGTGCCGCGCTGGCTGGGCGAGCTGCAGAACAGGGAGCCCGGCATGCAGGTCGGCCTGGACGTCGTGAACTCCGCCGACGTGGCCGCGAGGGTGCTGGCCGAGGAGGTGGAGCTGGGCTTCGTCGAAGGGCCGAGCGTGCCCGAGGGGCTGGCCAGCCGCGTGGTCGGCACCGACCGGCTGGTGGTCGTGGTCGCCCCTGGGCATCCCTGGGCGCGCCGCCGCACGGCCCTGCGCGGCCCCGAGCTGGCCGCCACCCCCCTCGTCGTACGGGAGCCGGGATCGGGCACCAGGGAGACCCTGGACGTCGCCTTCAAGGATCTCCACCGGGCCAGCCCGAGGCTGGAGCTGGGGTCGAACTCGGCGGTCAAGGGCGCGGCGCAGGCGGGGGCGGCGCCCGCGGTGCTGAGCGGCTACGCGGTGGAGGCGGAGCTGGCCACGGGCCGCCTGGTGGAGGTGCCGCTCGCGGGGCTGAACCTGGTGCGCAGCCTGCGCGCGGTCTGGCGCCGCGGCCGCCCGCTGACCGCCCCCGCCGCCACCCTCCTGGCGATCGCCAGCCGCCCCTGACGGCGCGCTCTCCCGCCGCGCGAGGTCGGCCTGAGACGTTGACGGGACGTGTGGTTTGCGGCGTACTGTGCGGTCATGGGTGCTTATGACGTGGTTGTGGCGGGCGGGGGGCACAACGGGCTGGTCGCCGCGGCCTACCTGGCCGGGGCGGGACGGCGGGTGCTCGTGCTGGAACGGCTCGGCCACGTCGGCGGCCTGGCCATCTCGGCCCGCGCCTTCCCCGGCGTGGACGTGCGCCTGTCGCGCTACTCGTACCTCGTCAGCCTGCTCCCCGACAAGATCGTGCGGGACCTGGGCCTCGGCCTGGAGGTGCGCAGGAGGCGGTACGCCTCGTACACCCCGAAGGGCGGCACCGGCCTGCTCGTCGACAACGAGGACCAGGCGCGCACGGCGGAGTCGTTCAAGAGCGTGACGGGCGGCGACGCCGACCACAAGGCCTGGCAGGACTTCTACGGCATGGTCGCGCGGGTCGCCCGCACCCTGGCCCCGACGCTGCTCGAACCGCTGCGCGCGCCCGCCGAGATCGAGCGCCTGGTCGGGCGGGAGGCGTGGCGCGACCTGTTCGCCCGGCCCGTCGGACAGACCGTGGACGAGCGGTTCGCCGACGACACCGTGCGGGGCGTCGTGCTGACCGACGCGCTCATCGGCACGTTCGCCGACCCGTCGGAGGACCTCCTGGCCAACCGCTGCTTCCTCTACCACGTCATCGGCAACGGGACGGGCGAGTGGAACGTCCCCGTGGGCGGCATGGGCGCGGTCTCGGCCGCGCTGGAGTCCGCCGCCAGGCGCGCGGGCGCCGAGATCAGGACGGGCGCCGAGATCGTCGGCATCTCACCGTCGGGCGAGGTGACGTTCACGGACAGGGACGGCGAGCACACAGTGACGGGCGGCCACGTGCTGGTCAACCTGCCGCCCGCGGTGCTGGAGCGGGTGACGGGCGGGCGAGCGGAGCCGCCCGAGGGCGCGCAGCTCAAGGTCAACATGGTGCTGAGCCGCCTGCCCGGGCTCAAGGACCCGGCGGTGGACCCGCGGGCGGCGTTCAGCGGGACGTTCCACATCAACGAGGGACGCGACCAGCTCGCCGCCGCGTACGCGCAGGCGGCCGGCGGGAGCGTCCCCGACCTGCCGCCGGCCGAGGTGTACTGCCACTCGCTGACCGACCCGTCGATCCTCGGCCCGGAGCTCAGGGGCAGGGCCGAGACGATGACCCTGTTCGGGCTGCACATGCCCGCGCGCCTGTTCAGGCAGGACCCCGAGAGGGCGCGGGCGCGGGCGCTGCGGGCGACGTTCGCCTCGCTCGACTCGGTGCTGGCCGAGCCGATCGAGGACTGCCTGCTGCGCGCGCCCGACGGCAGCCCGTGCGTCGAGGTGAAGACCCCGGTGGACCTGGAGACGGAGGCGGGGCTGCCCGGCGGCCACATCTTCCACCGCGACCTGAGCTGGCCGTACGGCGAGGGGGGCGGCTGGGGCGTGGAGACCGCGTACGAGCGCGTCCTGCTGTGCGGCGCGGGCGCCGTCAGGGGCGGCGGCGTCAGCGGCATCCCGGGCCACAACGCCGCCATGGCACTCCTCGCCCGCCGCTAGCCGCCGTCCCTCCAGGGGAGGGGTGGTCCCGGGGCTCGGCGGCCTTCATCACGTTCTCATGATGGGACCGTACCGTGGAGGGCATGACTGAGCCCGCACGGTTGCTGGTGGTGGACGACGAGCCCGCGTTGCGCGAGGCGCTGCAGTCGAGCCTCGAGTTCGAGGGCTACAAGGTCACCACCGCCGACGACGGGCAGGCCGCCCTGGACGAGCTGGCCCGCGAGGCGTACGACGCCGTGCTGCTCGACGTCATGATGCCCCGCCTCGACGGGCTGACGGCCTGCCGCAGGCTGCGCGCGGCGGGCAACCACGTGCCGGTCCTCATGCTCACGGCGCGCGACGCCGTCGGCGACCGGGTCTCCGGCCTCGACGCGGGGGCCGACGACTACCTGGTCAAGCCGTTCGAGCTGGACGAGCTGCTGGCCCGGGTGCGCGCCCTGCTGCGGCGCGGCGCGCTGTCCGCCGCCCCGGAGGACGACGGCGCCCTGGCGTACGGCGACCTGCGCATGGACCCCGCGACCAGGGAGGTGACGCGCGGCGGGCGCGGGCTCGACCTGACCCGGACCGAGTACCTCCTCATGGAGCTGTTCCTGTCGCACCCGCGGCAGGTGCTGACCCGCGACCAGATCCTCAGCGAGGTGTGGGGCTTCGACTTCGAGCCGACGTCCAACTCCCTCGACGTGTACGTCATGTACCTGCGGCGCAAGACGGAGGCCGCGGGCGAGCCCCGCGTGATCCACACCGTCCGGGGCGTGGGGTACGTCCTGCGGAACTCGCCGTGATCTGGAACAGCCTCCGTACGCGCCTGACCCTGCTGGTCGGGATCGCGGTGTCCCTGGCGATCGCGATCAGCGCGGGCGCCTGCTTCATGATCGTCCGCCATCAGCTGTACGACCAGGTGGACAGGGAACTGCGGCACCCGAGCGACCTGCCGTGGCTGCAGCGCTCGTGCGGCCCCGACCCGGTGTCGGAGCGCCCCTACGGGCCGCCGCAGTCCACCCAGATCGTCTACGGCGACGGCCGTCCCACCTGCTACCTCGGCACCGCGCTGACGATCACGCAGGACGACCTGACCATCGCCGCCAAGGGCGGCTACCACCTGCACAACGGCACCACCACCGACGGCAGGCCGATGCGCATCCTCACGCAGGGGGTCGGGCCCGGCATGGCGGTGATGGACGCCAAGCCGATCGGCCAGCTCCAGAACACGCTGCGCAACGTGGCGCTGCTGCTCGGCGTCGTCTCGGCGCTCGGCGTGCTCGGCGCGGCCTCCGCCGGGCTGCTCATCGGCAGGGCCGCGCTGCGCCCGGTGGGCAGGCTCACCCGGGCCGCCGAGCACATCGCCGAGACCGAGGACCTCGGCACGCGCATCCCGGTCCAGGGCGGCGACGAGATCGCCAGGCTGGGCCGCGCGTTCAACGCCATGACCGCCGCCCTGGCCGGCTCCCGCGAGCGGCAGCGCCAGCTCGTCGCCGACGCCGGGCACGAGCTGCGCACCCCGCTCACCACCTTGCGCACCAACATCGACCTGCTGCTGCGCAGCGAGCAGACGGGACGCAGCCTCGACCCCGCCGCCAAGGAGCGGCTGCTCGTCAACGTCAAGGCGCAGTTCGCGGAGCTGTCCACGCTGGTCGCGGACCTGCTCCAGCTCGCGCGCGGCGAGAACGACCGCGAGCCGCCCGCCGAGCTGGGCCTGCACGAGGTGGTCACCGCCGCCGTCGAGCGGGCCAGGCTGCGCGGCGCCCAGGTGGTCACCGACCTCACCCCCTGGTACGTCGTCGGCGGCGCGGCCTCGCTGGAGCGCGCCGTGCTCAACCTCATCGACAACGCGGCCAAGTTCAGCCCCGGCGGGCAGGTCGAGGTGACGCTGGAGGACGGGCGGCTGACCGTCAGGGACCACGGCCCCGGCATCCCCGAGGAGGAGCTGCCGAACGTCTTCGAGCGGTTCTGGCGCTCGCCGTCGGCGCGGGGCCTGCCCGGCTCCGGGCTGGGCCTGGCGATCGTGGCGCAGGCGGTGCAGGAGTCGGGCGGCGCCGTCCACCTGGCCAACGCGCCCGGCGGCGGAATCATCGCGACCATAGATCTTCCCGGGAATCTCACTCGTCACTCAGAATCGGATAAGTCGTCTTAAAGGCCCGAATTCTGAAGTGGACGCATGGAGACAACTGTCAGGACGCGCCTGGTCGAGGTGGTCGTCCCGGTCCACAACGAGCAGCGGGCGCTGCGCGCCAGCGTCGCCCGGCTGCAGACCTACCTCGCCGGCACGTTCCCCTACGGCTTCCGCATCACGATCGCCGACAACGCGAGCACCGACGACACCTGGCAGATCGCCAGGGAACTCGCCGCAGAACTGCCGAACGTCCGCGCCGTCCACCTCGACGCCAAGGGCCGCGGCAGGGCGCTGCGCCGGGTCTGGTCCGAGAGCGACGCCGACGTCGTCAGCTACATGGACGTGGACCTGTCCACCGACCTCGACGCCTTCCTCCCCCTCGTGGCCCCCCTGCTGTCCGGCCACAGCGACCTCGCCATCGGCACCCGCCTGGCCAGGGACTCCCGCGTGGTGCGCGGGCCCAAGCGCGAGTTCATCTCCCGCTCGTACAACCTGCTGCTGCGCGGCCTCATGGGGGCGCGCTTCTCCGACGCGCAGTGCGGCTTCAAGGCCGCCCGCGCCGAGATCGTCCAGGCGCTGCTCCCCGCCGTCGAGGACGAGGAGTGGTTCTTCGACACCGAGCTGCTGCTGCTCGCCGAGCGGCACGGGCTGCGCATCCACGAGGTGCCCGTCGACTGGGTGGACGACCCCGACAGCCGCGTGGACATCCTGCGGACCGCGCTCGACGACCTGCGCGGCCTGGCCAGGGTGGCGCGCAGGACGCTGTGGGGCGCGGCCCGCCTGCCCGTGCCCGCCCGCGTCCGGCAGGCCGAGCTGCCCAAGGGCATGGCGCACCAGCTCCCCAGGTTCGCGGTCGTCGGCGTGGTCAGCACGCTCGCCTACCTGGCGCTGTTCTCGCTGCTGCGGCAGGCCGCGCCCGCGCAGGCGGCCAACGCGGTCGCGCTGCTCGTCACCGCCGTGGCCAACACCGCCGCCAACCGCCGCTTCACCTTCGGCGTGACCGGTTCGGCCGGGGCGATGCGCCACCAGTTCGAAGGCCTGATCGCGTTCCTCGTCGGCCTGGCGCTCACCTCCGGCGGCCTGTGGCTGCTGCCCGCCGGAGTCTCGCACGGCGTCGAGCTCGTCGCCGTCATCGTGGCCAACGCGCTGGCCACGCTCGCGCGCTTCCTGCTGCTGCGCGTCTGGGTGTTCAACCCGAGGCGGAGGGCCGGCCGATGAGCGTCGCCACCACCTCCCCGTCCCGGCGCGCCCACCCGGCGTCGCCCGGCCGCGCCGCCCGCCTGCTCCTCGGCTCCGAGAGCGACCCGCGCTGGTCGCGCCCCGCCCTGTGGGCGGTGCTCGCCGCCGCGTCCGTCCTGTACGCCTGGGGCCTGCGCGGCGACGCCAACGAGTACTACGCCGCCGCCGTCCTGTCCGGCACGCAGAGCTGGAAGGCGTTCTTCTTCGGCGCGCTCGACGCCGGGTCGTTCATCACCGTGGACAAGCCGCCGCTGGCGCTGTGGGTGATGGGCCTGTCGGCGCGGATCTTCGGGTACGGCACCTGGAGCATGCTGCTCCCGCAGACGCTGGCCGGCGTGGCCGCCGTCGCGCTCGCCCACTCGGCGGTGCGCGGGTCGTTCGCCGACGCCCGCCAGGGGCACGCCGCCGCGCTGGTCGCGGCCGTGGCCATGACGCTGACCCCGATCACCGTCGCCATCAACCGCGACAACAACCCCGACACCGTGCTGGTGCTGCTGCTGGTGCTCGCCGCCTGGTTCTGCCTGCGGGCGCTGCGCACCGGACGGACGGCGCCGCTGCTGCTGTGCGCGCTGCTCGTCGGCCTCGGATTCAACACGAAGATGCTCCAGGCGTACCTGGTGGTGCCCGCGTTCGCGGCGGCGTACCTGGCCTGCGCCCGCGTCCCCTGGCCGCGCCGGGTGGGGCGGCTGCTCGCGGCGGGCGCGGTGCTGGCGGTCTCCAGCGCCTGGTGGATGGTCGTGGTGGACCTGTGGCCCGCCGGGTCGCGGCCGTACGTCGGCGGCTCCACCGACGACTCCGTCCGGGACCTCGTCATCGGTTACAACGGCCTGGGCCGGATCTTCGGCCAGAGCGGGGGCGGCGCCGGACGCGGCCCCGGCTTCGGCGGCGCCGGCTTCGGCGGTGAGGCGGGCGCCGGGCGGCTGTTCAACGACATCGTCGGGGGCCAGATCTCCTGGCTGCTGCCGTTCTGCGCGGTGGCGCTGGCGTTCGCCGTGGCCGCCCGGCTGCGGCGGATCGACGCCGGAGGCGCCTCCGACGCCGCCTGGCTGCTGTGGGGCGGCTGGCTGGCCGTCCACTACGTGATCTTCAGCTTCGCCGGCGGGACCTTCCACCCGTACTACACCACTGCCATGGCCCCGGCCGTCGCCGCGCTCACCGGCATGGGCGCGGTGGGCATGTGGCAGGCGTACCGGCGGTCGCGGGCGTGGTGCTGGGTGCTGCCGCTGGCCGTGGCCGCCACCGGCGGGTGGTCGTTCACCGTGCTGCGCCGCACGCCCGACTGGGCGCCCTGGCTGGCCTGGACGGTGCTCGGGGCGACCGCCGTCGCCGTCGCGGGGCTGCTCCTGGCCCGGCTGCGGCCGGGGCCCGCCCGGGTGGCGGGGGTCGCGCTGGCGGCGGCCCTGGCCGCCGGGCTGGCCGGGCCCGCCGCGTACGCGGTGACGCCGCTCCAGTCCGAGGTCAACGGCACCAACCCGACGGCGGGGCCGTCCACGGGGCGCGCGGGCGGCTTCGGCATGCCGGGCCGCATGCCCCCCGGCGGTTTCCCCTCGACGGCCGGCCGGACGCCTCCCGCAGGCTCGGGCGGCTTCGGACGGGGCGTCGGCGCCGGGCTGGCCTCCTACCTCGTCGCCCACCAGGGCAACGCCACCTGGCTCGTGGCCGTGAACAGCGCCCAGCAGGCGTCGTCCATCATCCTCGCCACGGGCAGGCCCGCGCTCGCCATGGGCGGCTTCACCGGCGGCGACCCCGCGATGACCGTCAGCAGGATCGAGGAGCTCGTCGCGTCCGGACGGCTCCGCTACGTCCTGCAGGACGGCGGCGGCGCCCCCGGGCGGGGGAACAGCGAGGTCGCGGCCTGGGTCACGCGCGACTGCGCGGCCGTGGACGGCCAGGACGGCCTGTACGACTGCGGTTCCTGACCGCGCGGCGATGTCCGGCGGGCCCGGGTGCCAGTAGGCTTGCCGCGTGCGGAGTACGACCCGGGCCGAGCAGGCGGACCAGCGCAGAGCCGAGCTCCTTGAGGCCACCCGTAAGGTGGTGCTGGAGCGCGGCCTCGCCCATACCCGCATCGCCGACATCGCCAAGTCGATCAACGTCAGCGGCGGGCTCATCCACTACCACTTCGCCACCAAGGACGAGCTGATCACCGCGATGATCCGGGCGACTCTCGACATCGAGAGCGCCCGGCTCAAGGAGATCATCGAGGGGCCGGGCCCGGCGGTGCGGCGGCTCGACCGGGTGCTGCGCTACTACATCCCCGAGTCGCACGACGACCAGAGCTGGCTGCTGTGGATCGACGCGTGGAACGCCGGGCTGCGCGAGCCCGCCGTCAACGCGATCATGCTGGAGCTGGAGGAGGCCTGGCTCGACGCGCTGGCCCGGGTGCTGGCGGCGGGCGCGGCCTCGGGCGAGTTCACCTGCGACGACCCGGCGGGCGCCGCCGAGCGCATCGACGCCATGCTCGACGGCCTGATCATCCGCTACACCCTGCACCCCGACGTCCTCGACCGGGCCCGGCTGCTCACGCACGCGCGCACGGCCGCGGCGAGGGAGGCGGGCATCCCGGTGGAGGCGTTCGCGGAGGACGGCGAGCCGGGCTGACCCCTGGCTCCCGCCGGGCCCGGCCGGTCAGGCGGGGAGGGCGGCGAGGAGGTAGGCGAGGCGGGCGGCGGCCGACTCGACGTCCTCGCTGGTGCCGAGGCGGTAGCCCCACGAGGTGACGAAGACGCCCTCGTCGGAGCAGGTGACGGTCTCGCTCAGCGTGGTGGAGAAGCGGTTGCGCACCGACACGTACGCCGGGTCGCTCGACAGCCTGAGGCGCTGCACCGACAGGTCGGCGTGACGGCCCGCGTGCCACGCGAACCGCTCAAGGCACAGCACGGTGTCCAGCATCATGCGCCACCTCCGCAACGTCTCGCGACAGAGTTGCACGATCTTGCGGCGGTGGCAAGCAATTGCTGCTGGAACTTTGCACGTTATTAACGTTGGTCGTGAATCTTGTCAGCGATAGTGGTGAAGAAGGCGGATGATCACCTCCCGGCCGGATTCGTCGAACTCCGCGACCTTGGCGTAGTCGTCGAAGGCGCGGACGTAGAAGGCCACGTCGTCGGGGTCGCGCAGCACGAGGTCCTTGGTCATGGTCGCCACGCCGACCATGGACTCGTTGTAGATCCAGAAGCCGTTGACCGGCGCGGACGGCAACTCGGCGGCGAGGGGGACGACGCCGAACCCGACGTTCGGCAGGGTGCTGACGGCGAGCAGCCGGTCGAGCTGCCCGCGCATCACGTCGGCGGGGGCGAGCCGGGTGCGCAGCGCCGCCTCCGTCACCACGAACCTGAACGTGCGCGAGCGGTCGTAGAGGATCTCCTGACGCTGCATCCGCACCCGCACGGCCGCGTCGATCTGGTCGTCCGCGCTGTAGAGCCGCCTGACCTTCCTGAAGACGTGCCTCGCGTACTCGGACGTCTGCAGCAGGCCGACGACGATGCCCGGCTCGAACACCCGGAACAGCGTCGTCCTGGCCTCCAGGTCGCGGATGTCCTCCTGCAGCGCGGCCAGGCCGCCGCGGTGCCGCTGCTTCCAGTCGTCGTGACGTTCGAGCAGCGCCATCGACCGCGCGATGAGCTCGTCCGTGACCTCGGGCGGGGCGCCGACCGCCTGCGCCCAGACGACGACGTCGTCCTCGGTGGGAGTCTGCCTGGCGTTCTCCAGGCGGGAGACCTTGGACGGCTGCCACCGCAGCCGCTCGGCGAGGTCCTTGCCCGACAGGTGGGCGGCCTCGCGGAGCCCGCGCAGCCGGCACCCCAGGTCGATGCGCGCCTGCTGAAACGACGTCACGCCGCTAGAGGCTAGACCCGGTGACGTCGATCATGCCAGGGGCAGTCACGCAATCGTGACCGAGCGGTCGCCGATGGTGGCGCGCCGCCGGTCAGGGACGGGGTCGGCGGGTGTCGGGCAGCACCTGGCGGGCGATCTCGGTGATCAGCTCGCGGGGCACCTCGACGGCCGTCTCGCCGTCGAGGACGTCGCGCAGGTCCGCGAGCGCCTCGGGGTCGGTGACCTGGAGCCCCTGGATCACGATCGTGCCCCGGTCGGTCTCGTACAGGGTGGGGCAGGCGCCCGCCTCCGAGGTGGAGCCGAGGAACCGCATGCGCATGACGATCCTTCCCCAAATGAGGTGCAATTGCGCGCAATTGTAGAGCTGTGTGGGTGAGATGGCGCCTTTTTCCGAAAAATCCGGATTAGCGAAGAAGGCCGGACATGATGTCGTGTGCCCGCGCGAACAGGTCCAGCGTGGTGGCGTGCAGGAAGTCGCCGATCTCCTTCGGCGCCTTCCCCGCGCAGGCCCGCGCGTGCGTGCCCTCCAGGACGATGCCGAGCTTGAAGCAGGCCATGACGGCGTACCAGTCGACGGACGACAGGTCGCGGTCGGACAGCGCCGCGTAGCACTCCACCAGCTCGCGCGGCGACGGCAGCCCCGGGACGTGACCGTCGTTGCTCGGCCACGTCGCGATCAGCCAGCCCAGGTCGAGCAGCGGGTCGCCGATCGTGCTCATCTCCCAGTCCACGATGGCGGCGACGCGCGGGCCGTCGAAGGCGAACATGAGGTTGGCGAAGTGGTAGTCGCCGTGCATGACGCCCGGCGTGAAGGAGGCGGGCAGGCGGTCGGTCAGCCACCGGGCCGTCTCCTCCAGATGGGGGATGTCGGGGCCCGGGTAGCCGTCCAGCGCACCGTACGAGTCGAGCTCCGCCCTCCAGCGCGGCACCTGGCGCTCCAGGAACCCCTCCGGCTTGCCGTAGCCCGGCAGCACCACGGGATCGACGCGGCCCAGCTCGGCCAGCGCGACCGCGGCCTCCAGGCCCATCCGGTGCCTGACGGCCGGGTCGGACGCGTGCGGCTCCGGCAGGCCGGTCGAGGGGTTGAACCCGTCCACCGGCTCCATCAGGTAGAAGACCGGCTCGCGCTCCGTCTGCGCGGCGACCAGGCGGGGCACAGGCACCGGGGTGTCGCGAAGCGCCGCGAGCACCCGCGCCTCGCGCCGCAGCACCTCGTTGCTCCTGGGCCTGGCGTGCAGCGGGGGCCTGCGCAGGACGTACGGCACGCCCGCCCGCTCGAACCGCACCATGACGTTCTGCGTGCCGCCCGTCACCGGGACCGCGCCGGTGACCGGGCCGGGCGGCAGGCCCTGGCCGTCCATCCACGCGCCGAGCGCGTCGAAGTCGATGGCGCCGACGTCGATGTGCGTGGAGGTCATGCGCCGCCCCTCAGCCTGAACAGAACCATATTCGGTACGAATCCTACGAGAGCCCCCCGGCGGGCCTCAACCCAGCGCCTGCATGTACGGCGTGAACTGCCGGGACCTGTCGCCCGGCAGGTCGCCGTGCCGCACCATCTGCGCGACCTCCCACGGCTCGCCCATGCCGTGCCCGCGCGCCCAGGCCACCAGGCCCTCCTTGGCCAGGTCGAGGTCCATGCGCACCTCGCCGCCCGCCTCCAGCGCCAGGTCGCCGAGGAGGGCGCGGGCCGTCTCCTCGTCGCGCGCCACCACCGGGCCGATCACCACGTTGTCGTCGTTGCGCCACGCGTGGCCGAACCCGCCGTCCGCGACCCTGACCTGCTCCCCGAACGAGAACATCCGGCGCAGCGGCGCCGACCTGTCCGTGCCGAACACCTCGGCGTCCAGCTCCAGGATCGCGCCGAGGTCCGCCTCCGTGGCCGGGCGCGTCCTGCCCGACCGCTCACCCCGGAAGACACCCGTGTGCTTCGCCGTCCTGCCCACCCCCCGGAAGCCCAGGCGCTCGTACAGCGGGCGGCCGAACTCCGTCGCGTACAGCGAGACCGTCCTGTCACCCGCCTGCTCCAGCACGTGCTCCATCAGCCTGCGCCCCAGGCCCCGCCGGTCGAACCGCGACGCGGTCAGCACCATGCTGATCACCCCGTGGTCCGCGCCGTAGCGGGTGAGGATGTTCGTCGCGGCCAGGCCGTCGCCGTCGGGCGCGTCGATCCCGTACGGCTCGCCGACGTCGAACAGCAGGCGCCACTTGCGCCGCTCCGGCAGCCAGCCGCGGTCGGCGGCGAGCACCGCGCAGCGGTCGAGGTCGTCGGGCGTCAGGCGGCGGATCGTCATGCCGGACATCCTTCAGCACCCCCGGCACGGATCTCAAAGGGTTTGACGGCCACCATGGGGTGATGGAACACGTCGTCGCGGTCGATCTCGGTGGAACGACCATGAAGGGCGGGCTCGTCGCGCGGGACGGGACGATCCTGCACGCCGAGCGCCGCCCGACACCCCGCGCCGAGGGGCCGGACGCGGTCGTCGCCGCCGTCTCCGCCTTCGTCACCGCCCTCACCGAACACCACCCCGCCCCCGGGTGTGGCTCCGCGTCCGGCTTCGTGCCTGGCCCCGCGACCGGCTCCGCGCCGCGGGCCGTGGGGCTCGTCGTCCCCGGGCTCGTCACGCCGGCGCGCGCCGTCTTCTCGGCCGCCTTCGGCTGGCGGGACGTCCCCGCCGAGGCGTTCACCGACGTGGACCTGCCGGTGGCGCTAGGCCACGACGTCCGCGCGGCCGGGGAGGCCGAACTCGCCCACGGCCTGCCGGGCGACGCACCCTCAGGCGACGTCCTGTTCGTGCCCATCGGCACCGGCATCGCGGGAGCCGTCGCGCTGTCCGGCTCCCTGTACGGCGGCGCGTCCGGGTGGGCCGGCCAGATCGGGCACATCCCCGTACGGCCCGGTGGCCTGCCCTGCGGGTGCGGGCAGCGTGGCTGCCTGTCCGCGTACGCCTCGGCAGGAGCCGTGGCCGCCCGTTGCGGCGAGACGTCCGCCGAGGAGGTGCTGCGGCGCGTCCGGCGGGGCGACGCCCACGCCCGGCAGGTCTGGGACGACGCCGTCGAGACGCTCGCCCTGGCGCTGGCCACGTACACGCTGCTGCTGGACCCCGAGCTGGTCGTCATCGGCGGCGGGCTCTCCCTGGCGGGGCCCGCGCTGATCGGGCCGCTCCGCGACCGCCTGGCCGCCCGCCTCGCCTTCCGCCGCCCGCCCCGCGTACGGGCCTCCCGCCTCGGCCCCGACGCGGGCCTCCTCGGCGCGGCCCTGCTCGCCTGGCGCGCCACCTGAACCGGGCGGCGGAGCGGGACGGTCAGGGCGGGGCGGCGGAGCCGGGCGGTCAGGGGAGCAGGGCGGTCAGGGGAGCAGGGCGGCCGGGATGTCGACGAGCGCGGCCCGCAGTTCCTCGCCCAGCGCCTTGGCCTGGGCGTCCATGCGCGGATTGGCCGCCACGCCCCGCCCCAGCAGGCCGCGGACGACGAAGTTCAGCGCCCTGAGGTTGGGCAGCTCGTACCGGTCCACGCGGTGCCCGGCCAGGCCGGGGAGCAGCCGGGTGAGCGCGTCCGCCGTCAGGAACGACGCCAGCCACGCGTACTGCTCGTCGCCGCGCACCCAGACGCCCACGTTCGCGTCGCCGCCCTTGTCGCCGGACCGCGCGCCCGCCAGCCGCCCCAGCGGCACCCGCACAGACGGCGCACCCGCAGGCCCGGCCGCCGGCCCGCCCGCCCGGCGGGCCACAGGGCGGGCCGCCCGATCGTCCTCCGGCCCGCTGACCGGGCCGCCGGGCATGCCCTGCCGTTCCGCCGGTCCGTCCTCCCCGGCAGGCGGCTGCGGCTCCTCGTACGGGATCTCCTCCCCGTCCACGAAGACGCGCGGGCGGACCTCCGAGCGCGGCACCAGCACCGGCCAGAACACCCCGTACGGCGAGGCGCCGCCCGGCGGCGTCAGCGCGTAGCACCCCGGGTAACCGGCCAGCGCCGTCTCCACCACCGCCGAGGAGAACGCGCGGCCCGCGCGCCGCCCGTCGGCGTCCATGACGGTGATGCGCAGCAGGCCCGACGGGGTCAGCTCGACGTCGGCCCGGTCGAAGGAGTCGCGGGGGATCCGCGCCCAGACGGCCTCCTCGGCGGCCCGGGCCTTCTCCTCGATGTCCAGGCCGGTCAGGACGAGCGTCATCGTGTTGCGGTAGCCGCCGAGGACGGTGACGGCGGCCTTCAGCGTCGCGGGCGGCGGCTCGCCCCGCACGCCCGACACGAGCACCCGGTCGGGGCCGTCCTGCGTGAGCGTCACCGTGTCGAACCTGGCCACCACGTCGGGCCCGAGGTAACGCGGCCCGGCGATCTCGTACAGGAGCTGCGCGGTCACCGTGCCCACCGACACCAGGCCGCCCGTGCCCGGGTGCTTCGTGATGACGGCGGAGCCGTCCGCGCGCAGCTCGGCGAGCGGGAAGCCGCAGTGCGCCAGGTCGGGCACCTCCTGGAAGAAGGCGTAGTTGCCGCCGGTGGCCTGGCAGCCGCACTCGATGACGTGCCCGGCCACGACCGACCCGGCCAGCGCGTCCAGGTCGTCAGGACCCCACCCGAACCTCCACATGCCGGGGCCCGTCACCAGCGCGGCGTCGGTGACGCGCCCGGTCACGACGACGTCGGCGCCCGCCGACAGCGCCGCCGCGATCGGACGCCCGCCCAGGTAGGCGTTCGCGGTGAGCGGGGCGGCGTCGAGCCGTTCGCCGGTGTCGGCGTTGACCAGGTCGAGCGGGCGGCCGGTGAGGTCGTCGCCCGTGACGTGGGCGACCGAGGGGGACAGGCCGAGCCGGTGCGCCAGCTCGCGCACCGCCTCGGCGCAGCCCGCCGGGTCGAGCCCGCCCGCGTTCGCGACGATCCTGACGCCGCGGTCGAGGCAGGCGCCGAGGACGTCCTCCAGCTGGCGCAGGAACGTGGGAGCGTAGCCGGGGCGGCCCTTCATCCGGTTGCCGGCCAGGATGAGCATGGTCAGCTCGGCCAGCCAGTCGCCGGTGAGCACGTCGATCGGGCCGCCCTCGACCATCTCACGCGCCGCCGACAGCCGGTCGCCGTAGAAGCCGCTGCAGTTGGCGACCCGCAGCACGTCCCTGCCCGCAGGGCGATGCGCGACGACTCCCGCGCCCGCGCCCGTGCCCGTCGCGGCGCCTGTCACGGCACCCACCGGGGCTTCCGCTTCTCCCTGAACGCCGTGATGCCCTCCTGCCCCTCCGCCGACGTGAACCGTTCGGCCGACAGCTCCGCCATCCGCCGCAGCCCCTCCTCGAAAGGCACCTGCGGCACCTCACGCACCATCCGCTTGGTGATCGCCAGCGCCTCCGGGCCGCCCTCCAGCAGCATGCCGGTGTAGTGCGCCACCGCCGCGTCCAGCTCCTCCTCCGGTACGGCGCGGTTGAGCAGCCCGATCTCCACCGCCCGCGCCGCGTCGAACACCTCGCCGGTCAGGAAGTACTCCGCCGCCGCCCGCGGGTCGAGCCTCCGCAGCACCGGTACGGCGATCATGGCCGGCACCACCCCGAGCCGTACCTCGGAGAAGGCGAAGGACGCGCTCAGCGGCGCGACGGCGAAGTCGCAGGCGGCCACCAGCCCGAGCCCGCCCGCCCTGGCCGTGCCGTTCAGGCGGCAGACGACCGGCTTCGGGCTCTCCCACAGCCGCGTGAGGACCCCCGGGAACGCCTCCGTGACCGGGGCGCCCCCGGCGCGCTGCTCCTTCAGGTCGGCCCCCGAGCAGAACACCGGGCCCGCGCCGGTCAGCACGATCACGCGGGCGTCCGGCTCCTTCAACGCCCAGTCGAGCCGCGACTCCAGTTCCGAGAGCAGGCGCGAGGACAGCGCGTTGCGGTTCGGCGGCGAGTCGAGCGTGATCGTCGCCACTCCGCCCGCCAGCTCCCCGTGCACCAGGCCCGTCATGACTCCTCCTCGCCTGCGGCCACCCGGCCGGGGGCCGCCTCGCTCACGTCCGCGCCGCCCTCCGGGGGCGCGCCCGTACCAGTGTCCAGCGCCCCGGGAGGCCCGCCGCCGCCGGGGCACCCGTCCCGCCCGCCCCGCGAGCCACCGCCTGAGGCCTGCGACTCGGCGGGCGGGGCGATGACCACGAGCACCGTTCCCGCCTCCACCTGGCGGCCCTTCTCGACCAGGACCTCCGACACCACGCCGTCCGCCGGCGCCGTGACGCGGTGCTCCATCTTCATCGCCTCCAGAACCAGCACCGCCTGCCCCCCGGACACCCGGTCGCCGGGGGCGACCTCGACCCGCAGCACGGTCCCCGGCATCGGGGCCGGCAGCGACCCCGGCGCGACCCGCTCGACCGGCTCGGGCAGACGCGGCAGCGGCGTCAGCACGACGTGCCCGCTCTCGCCGTCCACGTGGACGCGCCCGTCGCCGTACACCGCCACGTCGAACGACCGCCTGACGCCGTCACGCTCCAGCACCACCCGCTCAGGCTCGGCGGCGACCACCACGACGCCGTCCGGCAGCGGGTCGTACCCGGCCTCGGCCTCGGCGAAGCGGGCCACGCGCGGCTGCGAGCGGACGTTGCGCCAGCCGCCGGGAAGACTGCGCAGCACCGTCGCGGACCGCCGGTTCGCGGCCGCCAGGGCGAGAGCGGCGGCCAGCACCGCGGTGCCGTCCGGCGGCGGCGGCGCGGGCGGCGGGCCCCAGGCGTCGAGGAAGCCGGTGTGCGTGTCGCCCGCCAGGAACGCGGGGTCCGTCAGCACGCGCAGCAGCAGCCCCCGGTTCGTGACGGGGCCGTGCAGCCGCGCGCCGCGCAGCGCCGCGGTCAGCTTCCTGATCGCCTCCGCCCGCGTCGCGCCGTACGCGATCACCTTCGCCAGCATCGCGTCGTAGTACGGCGACACGACGGACCCGGACTCCACACCCGCGTCCACCCGGACGTCGCCGGTCACCTCGAACCGGTGCAGCACGCCCGTCTGCGGCACGTACGCGTCGTCCTCGGCGTACAGGCGGGCCTCGACGGCGTGGCCGCGCGGCGCGGGCGGCTCCGGCGGCAGCGGCCTGCCCTCCGCCACCTCGAGCTGGGCGCGCACCAGGTCCAGGCCGTGAACCAGCTCCGTCACCGGGTGCTCGACCTGCAGCCGGGTGTTCATCTCCAGGAACGCCACCCGGTCGCCCCTCACCAGGAACTCGACCGTGCCCGCGCCCACGTACCCGATCGCGCGGGCCGCCCGCACCGCCGCCGCGCACAGCCGCTCCCGCAACTCGGGCGTGACACCCGGCGACGGGCACTCCTCGACCACCTTCTGGTGCCGCCGCTGCACGCTGCACTCGCGCTCGCCGAGCGCCCACACCGTGCCCTGCGCGTCCGCGAGCACCTGCACCTCGACGTGCCTGGCGCCCTCCAGCAGCGGCTCCACGAACACCGCGCCGTCGCCGAACGCCGCCAGCGCCTCCCGGGAGGCCGCCGCGACCTCCGCGTCCAGCAGGGCAGGGTCGCGCACCACCCGCATGCCCCGCCCGCCGCCGCCCGCGGACGCCTTCACCAGCACCGGGTACTCCCACCCGTCGCCGCCGCCGTCCGCCGCCAGCGTGGGGAGTACGGGCACCCCGGCCTCCTGCATCAGCCGCTTAGCCTCGATCTTCGACCCCATCGCCGCGATCGCCCCGGGCGGCGGCCCCACCCACACCAGGCCCGCGTCCAGCACGGCGCGGGCGAACTCCGCGCTCTCCGACAGGAACCCGTACCCCGGGTGCACCGCGTCCGCGCCCGCCGCCCGGCACGCGTCCAGGATCCGTCCGACGTCCAGGTACGTCTCCGCCGGGCGCGCACCCGGGAGGCGTACCGCGAGATCGGCCTCACGGACGTGCGGCAGACCGGCGTCGGGGTCGGAGAAGACGGCGACCGTCGAGACGCCGAGCGCGCGGCAGGTGCGGAAGACGCGGCGGGCGATTTCGCCCCGGTTCGCGACGAGCAGCCGGGTGATCACGGCCGGCTCGGCGGCGGACGGACGGGTGGTCACGGGCGGGTCCGGGACGGGGCGACGGGCGGTCACGGGCGGGTCCGGGACGGGGCGACGGGCGGTCACGGGCGGAACACCCCGTATCCGGCCGCGGGCGGCACCGGGGCGCTGTTGACCGCCGACAGGCACATCCCGAGCACCGTCCGGGTGTCGCGCGGGTCGATCACCCCGTCGTCGTACAGGCGGCCCGACAGGAAGAACGGCAGCGACTCCGCCTCGATCTGGGACTCCACCATCGCGCGCATCGCCGCGTCGGCCTCCTCGTCGTACTCCTGGCCGCGCGCCCGCGCCGCCGCCCGCCCCACGATCGACAGCACCCCGGCGAGCTGAGCGGGGCCCATCACCGCCGACTTCGCGCTCGGCCAGCTGAACAGGAACCGGGGGTCGTAGGCCCTGCCGCACATGCCGTAGTTCCCCGCGCCGTACGAGGCGCCCATGACCACGGTGAGGTGCGGCACCGTCGAGTTCGACACCGCGTTGATCATCATGGCGCCGTGCTTGATGATGCCGCCCTGCTCGTACTCCTTGCCGACCATGTAGCCGGTCGTGTTCTGCAGGAACAGCAGCGGCGTGCGCGACTGGCCGGCGAGCTGGATGAACTGCGCCGCCTTCTGCGACTCCTCGCTGAACAGCACACCCCGCGCGTTGGCCAGCACCCCGACCGGGTAGCCGTGGACGCGCGCCCAGCCCGTCACCAGCGACGTCCCGTACAGCGGCTTGAACTCCTCGAACGCGCTGCCGTCGACCAGCCGCGCGATCACCTCGCGCGGGTCGAACGGCACCCGCAGATCCTCGGGGACGATCCCGAGCAGCTCCTCCGCCGGATACGCGGGCTCCAGCACCGGGTACGGCTCCACGCCCCGCTTGCGCCAGTTCAGCGAACGGACGATGCTCCGGCCGGCGCGCAGCGCGTCGTACTCGTCCTCGGCCAGGTAGTCGGCCAGTCCGCTGACCCTGGCGTGCATCTCCGCCCCGCCCAGCGACTCGTCGTCGGCCTCCTCGCCGGTCGCCATCCGCACCAGCGGCGGACCGCCCAGGAACACCTTCGCCCGCTCCCGGACCATCACCACGTAGTCGCTCATGCCGGGCACGTACGCGCCGCCCGCCGTCGAGTTGCCGAAGACCAGCGCGATCGTCGGGACGCCCGCCGCCGACAGCCGCGCCAGGTCGCGGAACACCCGGCCGCCCGGGATGAAGATCTCCTTCTGGGTCGGCAGGTCGGCGCCGCCGCTCTCGACCAGGTTGACCAGCGGAAGCCGGTTCCGCAGCGCGATGTCGGCGGCCCGGAGGGTCTTCTTCAGCGTCCACGGGTTCGACGCGCCGCCCCGGACCGTGGGATCGTTCGCGATCACCACGCACTCGACGCCCTCGACGACCCCGATGCCCGTCACCACGCTCGCGCCGACGGGGAAGTCGCTGCCCCAGGCGGCGAGCGGCGACAGCTCCAGGAACGGGGAGTCGGGGTCCAGCAGCAGCTCGATCCGCTCCCTGGCCAGGAGCTTGCCGCGCCTGCGGTGCCGCTCGACGTACTTCTCGCCGCCTCCCGCGACGGCCCTGGCGTGCTCGGCGTCGAGGTCGGCCAGCTTGGCCAGCATGGCCGCCCGCCGCCGCCGGTACTCCTCGCCGCCGGTGTCCAACGCGGACCTGATCACTGGCCCTCCTTCGTCCACGCACCTGACGCCGACGTCAACTTCCGCCCGTCCTGCCGCCCCCCGAGAGAACCGGCCCCGCCGGCCCCGCCAGGAGCCCCCGGCCCCGTACGACCGCAGCCACCAGGAGGCCCCACGGCGGAGGGGACCGCAGGAAAGGCCCCACCGGCCCCGTGGACGGGAGCGGAGGCGGGCGTGACGCCGGGGGCGAGAGCGGGCGGTCGCGGGGCGTCCGGGGCAGGGGCGAGAGCGGGCGGTTGCGAGGCGTCCGGGGCAGGGGCGAGCGGCCGGTCGGCCTCGGGAGCAGGGGCCGAAGAGAGCGCGGAGCCCGGGGCGGGACGGAGCGCGGAGCCTGGGGCGGGAGGGAGCGCGGAGCCTGGGGCGGGAGGGAGGAGCGGGCCGGCATCGGGGGAGAGGGGCCGGTCGGCGTCGGGGGAAACGGCGTGGCTGGAAGTCTCGGAGGCGTGCGAGTGGGCGCTTTCGGGGGTGGGGAGGGGGAGGCCGATGGCGCGGGCCCAGAGGCGGGTCAGGTGATCGACCGCCGTCCGCTCGTCCGCCCGCTCGCCCAGGTCCAGCCAGACGTGGGCGAAGTGCTCCACCATGCCGCCCAGCATCACCGCCGTCAGCCTCGGGTCCAGCGCCGGGTCGGCCAGGCCCTGCTCCTGGAGCCGCCGCAGTCCGTCCGCACCGCGCCGCACGAACACCTCGCGCAGTTCCAGCAGCAGCGTCCCGAACCGCTCGTCGGCGGTGGCCGCGTGCTCCAGCATCCGCACCAGGCGCGAGTTCGCCGCCCAGGCCCGCAGGTAGAGCCGGTTCGCCGCCTCGATGCGCGCGTACGGGTCGTCGGGGGCGGCGGGCCCGACGACGCTCGCCGCGAACATCTCACCGACCACCGCGGCCGCCACCTCGCCGAACAGCTCCTCCTTCGAGCCGAAGTAGGTGTAGAACGTGCCGTGGGACACCCCGGCCCGCCGGCACACGTCATCGACCCGCACGGCGTCGTACCCGCGCTCCTCGAACGCCTCCCGCCCGGCCCCCACCAACGCCGCCCTGGTCCGCCGCCCCCGCCCGCCCTTGACGATCACGTCAACAACGTAACCCACCGACCCCCGAGGCGGTAACCCCTCAGACCGCCCCTGGAGGGCCCAGTGGGTGATCGCCGGTGGACGGGGAAAGAAAGAAGAGCCGCCCCTCGTGCTCAGGGGCGGCCCTTCTGGGGAGGACTGCCGGCCCGGAGTTCCGCTGCGCCAGGGAAGGTGCGCCGCCGCTCACCGCCATGGCAAGCGCCGACGCGCCCAGGAGAGACGGCGAAGGGCCGTCCCCGAGATCTCAGGGACGGCCCTTCAGCGTGCCGGTTGCGGCTCGGTCAGGTGCAGTGGCTCCAGCCGGACTTCCAGCTGAGCGAGCCCCACGAACCACCCCAGATGACGCACTTCTTCACGGCGGCCAGCCGGACGGGACCGGCGTAGGCGGTGAACCTGCCCGCGTTGCTCCCGCTGGCACCGCCCTTGACCTGAAGCAGGGCACCCATCTGCACCTTGTTCGGGTAGATCAGGCGGGACATGGTGACCACGCAGTTCTTGCCCGCGCCCGAGTTGTAGAGCAGGAAGATGGTGGCGCTGCTGCCGAGCGCGTGCGAGTCGATCACCCTGTAGCCGGAACCGCACACGGCCGGAGCCTTGTAGGTGTTGATCGCCGGCGGCTGGCTGGGCTTCGTGGTGGACGGCTTCTTGGTCGGCTGGGCGGAAGGCGCGAGGGTGGTCGTCGGACCCTGGCTCGGCTCGGCCGTCGATCCGGCGTCCGGGTCGACGAGGCCTGTGGGCTTCTTGGTTTCGGTTGGTTTGGTTTCGGGCTTCTTGGTGGGCTTCGTCGTTGGGTGGGACGAGGCGTGGGCGGTGGGTGGGGCCGTCACCTGGTTGGGGAGCGGGGTGAGCGGGTTCTCCGAGTGCCTCTTCTTCGGCTCCTCGACGTCCAGGGTGGGCACCGGGGCGCCGGTCTCGGCCGAGGGCACGTCCGGGGTGGTCTCGGCGGACGGCGGCTCGCCCGGCTGGCCCGCGCCCGCGCCTTCGCTCGGCGAGGCCACCGAGGCGTCGCCCACGGCGACGACCGGCACCTTGCCGCCGCTGTTGGCCTGGACCACGACCGCGCCGCCCACCACCAGGAGCGCCGCGGCGGCGGCTCCCGAGAGGGCGAGCGTGAGGGTCCGGCGCTGCTTCTCGGGCGCGCCGCCCGGCTGCCCGGGCCCGGCGGCGCGCTGCCCGGGACCACCGGGCCCCTGCGGTCCACCGTGCGCCGGCATGCCGTGCGGTACGCCGCCCTGCGCCGGTACGCCGTGCTGCACGTTCTGGGGGCCCGCCGCGGGCGGCATGCCGGGTTGCGGGGCGCCCTGGGGGCCCGCCGCGGGCGGCATGCCGTGCCCCTGGCCGCCCTGGGGCAGGCCGGGGCCCGGCTGCGGGCTGCCGCCGGGCTGGTGCCCGGGCAGGTGGGTGGTCGGCTCCTGTCCGCCCGCCTGGGCGAACGGCTGCTGCCCAGGGTGGGCGGGCTGCTGTCCCGGGTGGGGTGCAGCCGGGCCGGCGGGTCCGCCGGCGGACTGGGGAGAGCCGGGGTGAGCGGCGGTCGGAGCCGGAGCATGCGGGCCGGGCTGCGAGCCGGGCGGGTTCGCGCCGGCGGCGTTCGCCCCAGCGGCCGGGCCGGCGTTCGCGCCCGTGCCGTTCGGGCCGGTGTCCCCGGTGGCGGCGATGTTCGGGGTGCCGGTGGTCTGGGCCGCGTTCGGGGTGCCCCCTGCCGGTGCTCCTGCGGCTGCCGTCGGTGTGGGCAGTCCGTACGAGCCGGTCTGGGGGACGGGGCCGTTCGGCTGGTTCCACGGCCCCGGGTAGCCCTGCCCCTCGGCCCGTTCGCCCTGCTGCGGGCCGGTTTGGGGCGCGGCCGCCGCTCCGGGGACGAGGGACTGGCCGGTCACCGGTTCGATGGCGGCGCGGGGCGCGGGCTGGCCGGTGAGGCGGACGATGAGCTCGTCCGCGCTGGGCCGCTGCGCGGGGTCCTTGGACAGGCAGGCGGCGACGAGTTCGCCGAGCACGCCCTCCATGGCGCCGAGCTGCGGCTCCTCGTTGAGGATGCGGTTCATCACGACGGGGATGGAGTCGGCGCCGAACGCCGGCTTGCCCGTCGCCGCGAACACCATGGTGACGCCCCAGGCGAACACGTCGGCCGCCTCGGACACGGCGGCGCCGGTGAGCTGCTCGGGCGCCAGGTACGACGGCGTCCCCATCGCCATGCCGGTCGCGGTCGCGCCGGGGGAGTCCAGGGCGCGGGCGATGCCGAAGTCGATCACGACCGGGCCCTCGGGGCCCATGAGGACGTTGGCGGGCTTGAAGTCGCGGTGGAGGATGCCGGCCCGGTGGATGGCGGCGAGCGCGGTCGCGGTGCTGATGGCGAGCCGCTCCAGGGCGGCCCCCCGGCGCGGCCCCTCGTTGACCACCAGTTCACGCAGCGACGGCCCCGGCACGTACTCGCTCACGATGTACGGGCGGCTGCCGTCCAGGTCGGCGTGGAGCACGGGGGCGGTGCAGAACCTCGCCACCCGCTGGGCCACCGCCACCTCGCGCAGGAACCTGGTCCTGGCGTCGGCGTCGGCCACCAGGGCGTGGTGCAGCAGCTTGACCGCGACTTGTTCCCCCGAGTCGCTCTTGCCCAGGTAGACAACGCCCTGGCCACCCTCGCCGAGCCGGGCGACGATGTCGTACGCCCCCAGCCGCCGCGGGTCGTCCGCCGCCAACGGCTGGAACTGATTCACGTCGGACCCCCATGACAACCAACAGATGGGGCAAAACGCTACCAGCGTGACCTCTGGGTCGTCTTCCAGACGTGTCAGAACTTTCACTTCTGACGTGACAAGTCAGTGTCGCAGTGCTGGTCGTGTCCATGCCGGGCATCGAAGTCACGTATTGGTCACGCTGTCCGATGCCCTTCTCACACGGGGGAAGCCCGGTCCGGAGCCACGTAACCAGGCGAACGTCCGGAGCCGCGGGGGTTCGGCGACGGGCGCGACCGGTTTGCGCCATCGGCACCTTGAGGCCAAACTGCCCTGGGTGGAAGTCAGGTGTCCGGTGTGCGCGCAGACCGACCAGGTCGTCTCGGTCCCCGGAGCGGTGGCCGCCGGAACCACGTACAGGATCGGCCGGGTGAGGCTGCCGGGCACGCGCGAGGTCGCGGACCTGCCCACGGCGCCGTCGCTGGGCGTGTCCAAGCACGTCATGAGCCGTACGCAGCTCGCGGTGTGGCTGTCGTTCCCCAGCCGCCACTACACGCCGTGGGCGAGGAACCAGGGGTACATCCTGCTGGGGCTGGGCGCGCTGGTGCACCTGGTGGTGGCGCTGGTGATCGCGATGGGCAAGGACACGAACTGGGGTGAGGTGCTGCTCGCGCCGTTCTGCCTGACGGGCCTGTTCTGGGGGCTCGGCCTGCTGCTGGTGCTCGGCGCGCACGGGGCGCGCAGGCGGGACGTGGCGGAGGCTTCGGCCAGGGAGAAGGCGCTGGCCGTGTGGGAGAGCCTGTGCTACTGCCCCAGGGACAACGTCGCGTTCGAGCCGCAGGTCGGCGTCCCGTTCCACCCGAGCGAGACGCGGGAGTACATCTTCGGCTTCAGGCCCGGCAAGCAGGCCCGCCCCTTGTGACAAGAGGCGGGCCGCCTGAAGGGGGTCACGGCAGGCGGAGAGGTCAGGCGCCCAGTTCCTCCGCGACCAGGCGGACGCACACGGCCAGGCCCTCGATGGCCTGCTCCAGCTCGTCCAGGTCGGGGTAGGTGGGGGCGATCCTGATCGTGCGGTCGGCCGGGTCGTCGCCGTACGGGTGGGTGGCGCCGGCCGGGGTCAGCGCGATGCCGGCCGCCTTGGCGCGGGCCACCACCTCGCGGGCGTGCGGCACCTCCAGGCTGATGAAGTAGCCGCCCTTGGGGCTGGTCCAGGTGGCGAGGTCGCCGAGCCGCTCGGTCAGGACCTTGTCGACCAGCTCGAACTTGGGGCCGATCAGCTCGGCGTGCTTGCGCATGTGCGCCGCCACGCCCTCGGCGTCGCGCAGGAACTCGACGTGCCGCAGCTGGTTGATCTTGTCAGGCCCGATGGACTGCTTCGAGGTGTTGGCGAGGAACCACTGGACGTTCGCCGGGGAGGAGCCGAAGAACGACACGCCGGAGCCCGCGAACGTCACCTTGGAGGTGGACGCGTACACGAAGGCCCGGTCGGGGTTGCCGTGCTCGGCGCAGAGCGCGAGCAGGTCGGCCAGCTCGGCGGGGGTGTCGGTGAGGTGGTGCACCGCGTACGCGTTGTCCCAGAAGACACGGAAGTCGGGTGCGGCCGTGGGCATCGCCGCGAGCCTGCGTACGGTCTCGTCGCTGTAGACGATGCCGGACGGGTTGCTGTACTTCGGCACGCACCAGATGCCCTTGACGGTCGGGTCGGTGGCGACGAGCCGCTCGACGACGTCCATGTCGGGGCCGTCGGCGGTCATCGGGACGGCGACCATGGTGATGCCGAGCCGCTCGCAGATCGTGAAGTGCCGGTCGTAGCCGGGCACCGGGCACAGGAAGGTGAGCTGGGGCTCCTCCACCCACCGCCGCTCGCCGCCGGGCAGGGTGCTGAGCAGCGCGTGCACGACGGTGTCGTGCATGAGGGTGAGGCTGGAGTTGCCGCCGACGACGATCTGCCCGGCGGGCACCTGGATCAGCGGGGCGAACAGCGCGCGCAGCTCGGGCAGACCCTGCAGGTCGCCGTAGTTGCGGGCGTCGACGCCCGCGGCCGTCAGGTGGGACGTCGGCAGGCCGAGCATCGCGTCGGAGAGATCCAGCTGGCGCGGCGACGGCTTGCCCCGGGTCAGGTCGAGCGACAGGTCACGCTGGACGAGGGCGGCGTAGTCACGCTGAGCTGACATGAAGATCTCCTCCGGTCGATTCGCCTAAGAGGATAGAAGACCCGTGCGCCCGGCCCGGCATCCGTCCGCCATGTGGAAGGGCGGCCTCGGGGGGCAGGCCATGTGGAAGGGCGGCCTCGGAGGGCAGGCCATGCGGAGGGGCGGCCTCGGAGGGCAGGCCATGCGAAGGCGGGCCGCACGGGCCCGGCCGCCCGGGGAGCGGGAAGCCGCAGGGCGGGGACGGCCCGGCCGCCCGGGGAGCGGAAAGTCACCGTAAAGTCATGGTGGGTGACGGCTTCACGCGGGCCGGTGCGTGGCGTGGAATGGGTACATCGGGGCACGCCACACTCCGCCGCGGGAGGGAGCAGCCGTGACCGCTGTCGGTGAGACGTCGTCCGAGCGGGTCGGGAGCCGTCGTACGGGGACGGTGGTCGCCGCGTGGCTCTCGACGACCGACCACAAGGTCATCGGGTACCTCTACCTCATCACGTCGTTCGCGTTCTTCCTGGTGGGCGGCGTGATGGCGATGCTGATCAGGGCGGAGCTCGCGCAGCCGGGCCTGCAGGTCGTCAGTCAGCAGCTGTACAACCAGCTGTTCACGATGCACGGCACGATCATGCTGCTGCTGTTCGCGACGCCGCTGTTCGCGGGGTTCGCCAACGTCGTCATGCCGCTGCAGATCGGCGCGCCGGACGTGGCGTTCCCGAGGCTCAACGCGGTGGCGTACTGGCTGTTCCTGTTCGGCGGGATCATCACGGTCGCGGGCTTCTTCACGCCCGGCGGCGCGGCGGACTTCGGCTGGTTCGCCTACACGCCGCTGTCGACGGCGGTCGCGTCGCCGCACGTCGGCGGCGACCTGTGGATCATGGGTCTGGCGCTGTCGGGTCTCGGGACGATCCTGGGCTCGGTCAACTTCATCACCACGATCATCGGGATGCGCGCGCCTGGCATGACGATGTTCCGCATGCCGATCTTCACCTGGAACGTGCTGCTGACCAGCATGCTCGTGCTGATGGCGTTCCCGGTGCTGGCGGCCGCGCTGCTCGTTCTGGAGGCCGACCGCAAGCTCGGCACGCACGTCTTCGACCCGGCGAACGGCGGCGCGCTGCTGTGGCAGCACCTGTTCTGGTTCTTCGGCCACCCCGAGGTCTACATCATCGCGCTGCCGTTCTTCGGCATCGTCTCGGAGGTCATCCCGGTCTTCAGCCGCAAGCCGATCTTCGGCTACCTGGGCCTGGTGGCGGCGACGATCGCGATCGCCGGGCTGTCGATGACGGTGTGGGCGCACCACATGTTCGGCACCGGGCAGGTGCTGCTGCCGTTCTTCTCGTTCATGACGTTCCTCATCGCCGTGCCCACGGGGGTGAAGTTCTTCAACTGGATCGGGACGATGTGGCGCGGCCACCTGACGTTCGAGTCGCCGATGCTGTTCGCGGTGGGCTTCCTGGTGACGTTCCTGCTGGGCGGGCTGACCGGGGTGATCCTCGCGTCGCCGGCGCTCGACTTCCAGCTCACCGACTCGTACTTCGTGGTGGCGCACTTCCACTACGTGGTCTTCGGAACCGTGGTGTTCGCCATGTTCGCGGGCTTCTACTTCTGGTGGCCGAAGATGACGGGCAGGATGCTCGACGACCGCCTGGGCAAGGCGCACTTCTGGACGCTGTTCGTCGGGTTCCACCTGACGTTCCTGGTGCAGCACTGGATCGGCATGCTGGGCATGCCGCGCCGCTACGCCGACTACAGCCCCGCCGACGGGTTCACCGACCTGAACCTCCTGTCCTCGGTCGGCGCGTTCATCCTCGGCGCCTCGACGCTGCCGTTCCTCTACAACGTCTGGAAGACGGCCAGGCACGGGCGGAAAGTGACCCTTGACGATCCGTGGGGTTACGGCAACTCGCTGGAATGGGCGACGTCCTGTCCGCCGCCGCGGCACAACTTCCTCGCCATGCCGCCTATCCGGTCCGAAAGGCCCGCGTTCGACCTGCACTACCCGCATCGGGATTCGGCGCTGGAGGACGGTGTCGCCGCAGGTGGGGCCCGGGAGGCCGGTTCGCGGGAAACGCCCGCGTAACCATCTGGTAAGCGCCTCGGGCGCGTTTACGGAAGGGCCGCATCAACCCCTTCCAATTTCCCCAAATGTCGTAGTTTGATCACGTTTCTGATCACATTTCGACAACGCACTTTACGCTGCCTTTACCCACCCTCTAGCGTCCGGCATTGCACACCCTATGGCCATGCGCCCGGCGATCCCGGGCAGAGAGGGTTCCAGGTGCCCAGCAGAAAGCGCCTCTTAGCCACCTTCCCCGCGGTCGCCCTCCTCGGCGCCGCACTCGCCGTCCCGGCCGCCCAGGCGTCCTCGGCGGCGTCGTGGGAGCCGACGGCGGCCGACTACTACATCAACTACGTCGCGCCGCGTGACGACAGGACGCCGGAGGACCCGGGCCTGGGCAACGACCAGGCCCGGTCCCTGAGCCCGGCGCAGCGGTTCGACAGGAAGTTCGCCAACGGCAACCCGGCCGCCGCCCGCGTGCTCGCCGCCCGCGAGGACGAGGCCATCAGGACCGGCCGCAACCCGGCGGAGTTCATCTTCAAGAACGCCAAGCAGACCCGCACGGCGAAGCTCCTCACGCTCCTCGTCGAGTTCAACGAGCAGGCGAACGACGACTTCTCCAACTTCAACCGGCTCCGCACGGTGAACAGCACGCCCGAGGACTGCGTCGTCGAGCCGCCCGGCACGCTCAAGAACGGTCCGCTGCACAACAACATCCCCGACCCGGCCACGCTGGCGCACAAGGACAACAACTCCTTCTGGGTCAAGGACTTCAGCACCGAGCACTTCAACAAGATGCTCTACAGCGACACCGGCATCACCGAGCGCGTCCGCAAGGACCTCACCGACCCGCGCGACGGCAAGCCCGGCATCGACATCTCCGGCTTCACCATGAAGAAGATGTACGAGGAGATGTCCAAGGGCGCCTACTCGGTCACCGGCTCCGCCGTCGGCTGGCTCAAGGTGCCGCACTCCGAGGCGTACTACGGCGCCGCGGCCTGCGGCGGCGCTCCCCAGGACATGTCGGGCCACCCCTCGAACGAGCGCGGCGCCGGCCAGCTCGCCATCGACGCGGTCGACACCCTCACCAAGTCCCAGCCCGACTTCCCGTGGGCCGACTACGACGTCGAGGACGTCTCCGACGCCGACGGCGACGGCAACTACAACGAGCCCGACGGCGTCATCGACCACCTGGTGCTGGTCCACGCCGGCAAGGACAAGTCGTCGGACGGCGGCGCCGAGGGCACGTACGCGATCTGGGCGCACTCCAGCGCGGTCGCGGGCGGCTACAAGGTGCCCGGCACCGACAAGAAGATCGTCAACTACATCGTGCAGCCCGAGGACTCCGGCGTCGGCGTCTTCGCCCACGAGTACGGCCACGACCTCGGCCTGCCCGACCTGTACGACACCTCCTACCAGGGCAGCTCCGCCGTGGACTTCTGGGACCTGATGTCCAGCGGCTCGCACTCCGGCCCGGTCTTCCAGTCGATGCCCACCCACATGGGCCTGTGGGACAAGTGGGTGCTCGGCTGGGCGAACCCGAAGGTGCTCAACCCGGGCGACGCAGCCAAGCTCGTCACGGTCGGCCAGTCGTCGCGCACGCCCAAGCTCACCGCCGACGGCGTCCGCGTCAACCTGAACTCCTCGCCGCTGAAGATGATCGACCCGCACAGCGGCTCCAACGCCTGGTGGTCCGGCCTGGACCAGGAGTGGGCCGACAACAAGCTGACGCGCGACGTGCCCGTGCCCGCGGGCTCCGACGTCCGGTTCTGGATGTGGAACAACTACGACATCGAGCAGGACTGGGACTTCGGCTTCGTCGAGGTCTCGACCGACGGCGAGACGTGGACCCAGCTGAAGGTCCACGACGAGAGCGGCGCCGAGGTCAGCACGCCTGACAACTACCCCGACCCGAACAAGAACCTCAAGATGTTCGGCGGCAAGAAGTACGGCCTCACCGGCGCCACGGACGGCTGGCGGCACGACTACGTCGACCTGACCCCGTACGCCGGCCAGACGATCAAGCTGCGGCTGACGTACGACACCGACGCGGCCTCCATGCCGCGCGGCTGGCACTCCGACGACTTCGCGCTCACCAACGGCGGCCAGACCGTCTGGAGCGACGACGTCGAGGGCGGCGACAACGGCTGGAAGGCCACCCACGGCACGTTCACCAACACGAGCGGCCAGGGCTGGACCCGCAACAACGGCGAGCGCGAGATCTCCCGCTTCTACCTCGCCGAGTGGCGCAACTTCGACGGCTTCGACAAGGGCCTGGCCTACACCTACGACACCGACTACAACCGCGACGGCGCGTGGAAGGTGCAGAAGATCAAGTACAACGCGCCAGGCCTGCTCGTCTGGTACCGCGACTCGACCTACATCAACAACTCGATGGTCCCGAACCTCACGGTGCCGCCGAGCCTCGGCTCCAAGGGCAGCCTGCTGGTCGTGGACTCCCACTACGAGCCGCTGCGCCGCACCGGCACGGCGGCCGAGAAGGACACCACGGCCAACAAGAACCTGCCGGGCCGCGTGCAGAGCTCGAACGCCGCGTTCTCGTTCACCAAGACGTACCCCTTCAGGGAGTGCCTCGAGGCGGCGGACGAGCCGTTCAGCGAGTACTGCACGGACTTCCCCGCGCAGAAGGGCGTCCCGCACTTCACCGACGCCAAGACCTGGGCCCCCGGCATCGAGCTGCTCAACGGGAAGCTCGCCTACCGTGACTTCGACGCCTCGACCGTGGTGCCGTCGGCCGGCGACCAGCCGTACACCACCCGCGTGGTGCACGCGGACGGCACCCCCGCCACCGAGCTGTACGGCCAGAAGGTCGCCGGCTCGACGCTCGGCACCGGCAACCCCGGCGACGAGGGCAAGGCGCTCGGCGTGCAGTTCAAGCTGATCTCGCCGCTGCCCGGCAACCTCGGCGCCGTCATCCAGGTGGTCCCGCCGAAGAAGTGATCCCTTGAGGGGCCGCCGGGGGAGCCCGGCGGCCCTACCATGGGGGACCATGAGCGAATTGCGCACCAAGGCGGAGCACACCGAGGCGATCCAGCGGGATCGCCGGGTGGCCGTGGTGGTCAACACTCGCTCGCGCCGCGGCAGGCGCCACTACTTCGAGGTGATCGAGCAGCTGCACGACCTGGGGTTCGAGCCGCTCGCGGAGATCTCGGTCTACAACCCCAAGCGGCTGCGCGAGCTGCTCGACACCGCCCTCGCCACCCGTCCCGACCTGCTCATCGTGGGCGGGGGCGACGGCACGCTCTCCTCGGCCGTGCGCCACGTCGCCCACCGCGACGTGGCGCTCGGCGTGCTGCCTCTCGGCACCACCAACAACTTCGCGCGCAGCCTCGGCCTGCCACTCGACCTGGCCGGGGCGATCAAGGTCTTCGCCACCGGGAAGGTGGCCGACATCGACCTCGGCCTGGCCGACGACCGGCCGTTCGCGAACCTGGCCAGCTTCGGCGTCTCCGTCGAGGTGGCGGGCAAGGTCAAGCCGTGGCTCAAGCGCCTGCTCGGCCGGCCCGCCTACCCGCTGACCGCGCTCACCGTCCTGCCGGGCCACCGCCCCTTCCGGGCGTACATCACGGTCGAGGGGCAGCGGCACGAGCTCCTCACCCACCAGCTCAACATCGCCAACGGCCGCTTCCACGGCGGCTGGCAGGTGGCCAGGGACATCAGCATCGACAACGGCATGCTGGTGGCCTACCAGCTCGGCTCCGGCAAGAAGCTGCGGCTGCTCGGCGAGACCCTGATCCGCGCCACCACCGGCCGCTGGCGCAGCCTCGCCGGGGGCCCGTTCGTGACGGGCAGGGAGATGCTGCTGGAGACCGACCCGCCGATGGCGGCCGACGTCGACGGCGAGGTGCGGCTGCGCACCCCCATCCGGCTGCGCGTCGTCCCCAACGGGGTGCGGGTGATGGTGCCTGCGGAGTTCGAGGACGTCAACTAGTCTTCCAGACATACCGGGCGGCGCGCTCCGGACGCCGTCCCTCCCGTGAACGACGTCAGGGAGTCCTATGTCCGAGCATGGAGACCTCCGGCAGCGACGGGCGGTGCTGGAGCACGAGTGGTCGCTCCGTGTGCCGCAGTCCAGGGTGCCGCAGTTCATGGCGGCCCGGCCCGCCGCGGGCGGCCCCGCGCTGCGTCCCGAGGTGGCCGAGTCGTGGCGGCGGTCCCTCGCCACCGTCGATCCCGCGCGCTCCAGCGCGCCCGCGGCCGAGGACGCCGGCCTCGCCCCGCGCTGGACCGGCTCGCCGCTGTACCGGCCCGTCATGGCCCTGGCCGACGAGCTTCGCGACGTCGCCGAGAACGCGGGCTTCGTGGCGGCCGTCACCGACGAGACCGGCACGATCATGTGGACGTGCGGCGGCCCCGTGATGCGGCGCCGCGCCGAACGGGTGAACTTCGCCCCGGGCGGCCGGTGGGGCGAACCGGCCATGGGCACCAACGCGCTGTCGCTCGCCCTGCTGACCGGCCGGCCGAGCACCGTCTTCTCCGCCGAGCACCTGGTCGCCGCGCTGCACGGCTGGGTGTGCTACTGCGCGCCGCTGCGCAGCAGGAACGGGAGGGTCCTCGGCGTCCTCGACCTGTCCACCACCTGGGACCGTTCGCACCCGCTGGCGATGTCCACGGTCCGCTCCCTCGCGTCGGCCATCGAGGCCAGGCTCGACCCGGCCCTCGACCGGCTGCCAGGGCTGCCCGGCGCCGCCGCCGGGCAGGTCCGGCTGACCTGCCTCGGCGGCCAGGACGCCGCCCGCGGCGACGTGCCGCTGCGGCTGCCGCCCCGCCAGCTGGAGATCCTCACGCTGCTCGCCCTCGAACCCGACGGCTTCACGCCCGAACGGCTGCGTGACGCGCTGTACGGCGACAGGCCCGTCAGCGCCTCCACGTTCAAGGCCGAGATCTCCCACCTGCGGCGGGCGCTCGGCGGCGGCGTCGCCAACCGCCGCTACGCCCTGACCGAGCCGGTCGCCTGCGACGCCGTCGAGGTGCTGCGGGCGCTGGGACGGGGCGACACCGAGACGGCCGTCAGCCGGTACCGCGGCCCGCTGCTGCCCAGGTCGGAGGCGCCCGGCGTGGTCGAGTGGCGCGAGCACATCGAGGTGGCGGTGCGGGAGGCCGTCCTGGCCGGAGCCGACCCCGAGCACGCCCTGCGCTACGGCGAGCGCAGCCCGTACGACGCCGAGGTGCACGAGCACGCGCTGCGGACGCTGCCGCCCGGCGACGTCCGCAGGGGCATCGCGCTGAGCCGGCTGAACCAGGCGCTGCGGAGCTAGCCCCACCGCACCGGCGCGGGCCGGAGCCGGTGCGGGCCCGCGCCAACCTTTCACCAACCTCGCCTTCGGATAGTGAGCCATGTCACGGCGACCACGACCGGCCGGCCGCCGTCGTACCCGCACACAGGCCCAGCGAGGAGCGTCCCCATGGTGTACGCGCAGCCAGGTACCGAAGGCAGCATCGTCAGCTTCGCCCCGCGTTACGACAACTTCATCGGCGGCGACTGGGTCGCCCCCGTCGAGGGACGGTACTTCGCCAACCCGTCGCCGGTGAACGGGCAGGACTTCTGCGAGGTCGCCCGCTCGTCCGCCGCCGACGTCGAGCTGGCGCTCGACGCGGCCCACGCCGCGGCCGGAGCGTGGGGCCGCACGTCCACCACCGAGCGCGCCAACATCCTCAACCGGATCGCCGACCGGATCGAGGAGAACCTCGAACGCCTCGCCGTCGCCGAGACCTGGGAGAACGGCAAGCCGGTACGTGAGACGCTGGCGGCCGACCTGCCGCTCGCCGTGGACCACTTCCGCTACTTCGCCGGCGCGATCCGCGCCCAGGAAGGCAGCATCGCCGAGATCGACGCCGACACCGTCGCCTACCACTTCCACGAGCCGCTCGGCGTGGTCGGCCAGATCATCCCGTGGAACTTCCCGATCCTCATGGCCACCTGGAAGCTCGCGCCGGCGCTGGCCGCCGGCAACTGCGTGGTCATCAAGCCCGCCGAGCAGACCCCGGTCAGCCTGCTGCTGGTGATCGAGCTGATCGCCGACCTGCTGCCGCCGGGCGTCGTGAACGTCGTCAACGGCTTCGGCGTCGAGGCGGGCAAGCCGCTCGCGTCCAGCAGGCGCGTCGCGAAGGTCGCCTTCACCGGCGAGACCACCACCGGCCGCCTGATCATGCAGTACGCCAGCGAGAACATCATCCCCGTCACGCTGGAGCTCGGCGGCAAGAGCCCCAACATCTTCCTGCCCGACGTGACGGCCGCCGACGACGACTTCCTCGACAAGGCCGTCGAGGGGTTCGTGATGTTCGCGCTGAACCAGGGCGAGGTGTGCACCTGCCCGTCCCGCGCGCTGATCCACTCCTCGATCTACGACGAGTTCATGGCCAGGTGCGTCGAGCGCACCCGCGCCATCGTCGGCGGCGACCCGCTCGACCCGGCCACGATGATCGGCGCGCAGGCGAGCAACGATCAGTTCGAGAAGATCCTTTCGTACATCGACATCGGCAAGCAGGAGGGCGCCGAGGTCCTGACCGGCGGCGGGCCCCGCACGGTCGAGGGCCTGGAGGGCGGCTACTACATCGAGCCGACCATCTTCCGCGGCACCAACGACATGCGGATCTTCCAGGAGGAGATCTTCGGCCCGGTCGTCTCCGTCACCACGTACGACTCGGTGGACGAGGCGCTGAAGATCGCCAACGACACGCTGTACGGCCTCGGGGCGGGCGTGTGGACCCGCGACGGCAACACCGCCTACCGCCTCGGCCGCGAGATCAAGGCCGGCCGGGTGTGGACGAACTGCTACCACGCCTACCCCGCCCACGCCGCGTTCGGCGGCTACAAGAACTCGGGCATCGGCCGCGAGAACCACAAGATGATGCTCGACCACTACCAGCAGACCAAGAACCTGCTGGTCAGCTACTCGCCGAAGCGCCTCGGGTTCTTCTGATGGACGTCCCGACCGGGCTCGTCGAGCTGACCCCGGCCGCCGGGGAACTCGTCCGGCGGCTCGCCGAGCGGCACGGGCCGCTGATGTTCCACCAGTCGGGCGGGTGCTGCGACGGCAGCGCGCCGATGTGCTACCCGCGCGGCGAGTTCCGGGTGGGAGGCTCGGACGTGCTGCTCGGCCTCGTCGATGGCGGCACGCCGTTCTGGATGAGCGCCGACCAGTACGAGTACTGGCGGCACACCCACCTCACGGTGGACGTCGTCGCGGGGCGCGGGAGCGGGTTCTCGCTGGAGGCGCCCGAGGGGGTGCGCTTCCTCGTCCGCTCCCGCCTGCTGACGGAGGAGGAACTGGACCGTCTCGCCGCGGCCCCGCCCCCGCCGACGGGCGACACGGCCGCGTACTGATCCCGGGACGCGGGCTCCCCTCGCGGGGGAGCCCCACGGGGCGTCACGGGGCGTCAGGGGGTGTCAGGAGGTGTCGCGGTCGGCGAGGTGGCGGAGGGACGCCAGGAAGCCGGTGGGGTCGCCGACCGGCGCGAAGAAGGCGGCGTCGGCCGCGTCCACGGCCGCGATGGCGCGCTGCGCCAGTTCGGCGCCCCTCTCGGTGGCCCGCAGCCGCCTGGCCCGGCTGTCGGCCGGGTCCACCTCGCGCCGCACCAGCCCCTTGTCCTCCAGCCTGCGCAGCACCTGCGACGTCATCTTCACGTCGGTGCCCGCGTACCTGGCCAGGCTGAGCTGGTTCGGGTCCTCGCCGTGCGTGTTGAGCCACCAGGTGGTCGCCAGCAGGACGAACTGGACGTGGGTGAGGTCCAGCGGGGCGAGCGCCGCCACCATGGCGCGCTGCCAGCGCAGCGTGACGTGCCACAGCAGGAACCCGGGGCTCTGCTCCGGGTCGGACGGCCCCATTCAGCCCTCCGCCCGGCGCGCCAGGGCGGCCACGACGTCGGGGAAGTCGCCGGTGATCCGGGGCCCCAGCTCGGGCCCGACCGCCCCGGCGGCCGGGCCGGTGATCTCGGTGCGGTACACCACCCGGGTGCCGCCGCCCGGGAGTGGCTCCAGCCGGTGCACGGTGGTCACGAGGAAGTCGCCGGCGTCCAGCTCGTCGGTGAACACCTCGCCGGGGACGACCTCCACGAGGCGCATGGTGATCGGCTCGTCGCCGGGAGGGGTCATGGCGAACGTCGTGCCGGCCTCGAACGGCCCGTCGATCCGGATGCGCTCGACGCCGTCGTTCCACTCGGGCCACGACTCGACGTCCGCCCAGACCCGCCAGACCGCTTCGGGGGCGGCGGTGGTCTCGGCGGCGTGCTGGTACTCCCACATGGCAGGCTCCTTCTGAACGAGGCATCTAGTCTGCGCGTAGATTATCTACGCGCAGACTAGATTCGCGCAACCGCTGGTTCAGCAGCGCCGCAGCGACTGCTCGGGATCGCCCTCGCGCCCGCCCTGGAGGTAGAGCTGGCTGACGTAGCCCCACCGGCCGTTGTCGGCCATGGCCGCCGCCCACCAGCGGCTGACCGCCCCCGGGATGCCCCGGTACGGGTCGCCGCGCATGCCGCACTCGTACCAGCCGTCGCCGGCGGGGTCGATCCAGCCGACCACCTTCGCGCCGGCGGGGCGGGTGCCGGAGTGGACCGGGATGCGCCCGGCCGGCGCCCAGTCGGGGCAGAGCTGCATGGTGACGGCGACGTCGCCGAGCTGCCGGTTGACGGGCGCGCCGCACGCGGACGGGGGCGGCGCGGGGGTGCGGGCGTGGGCGGGCGGCGCGAGCAGGGCGGCCACCGCGAGCGCCGCCGCGCCCGCCGCCGCCGGCCGCCATGAGGGGACGACCATGCCAGATCCTCTCGGTAGTCGGACGATCGCCCACTGTAGTGGGGCGAGGCCGGTGCGCGTCCCGCGAACGGCGGGTCAGGGGGTGTCGCGGAGGCGCCGGTAGGCCGCCGTGAGCGCGTCGGCGACCGCCGGGGGCGGCGGGAAGACGCGCGGCAGCAGGTCCGGCGCCGCCTCCGAAGCCCGGCGCTCCTGCCGGTGCGCGGTCGCGCCCGGCGCGTAGAAGTCGGCCAGCCGCTCGGCGAACGGCACGTCGTCCACCCGTAGCGGGTCGCGCTCCTCCGGCTCCTCCGCCAGCGCGCCGAGCAGCCGCGCCCGCGTGCGCCCGCGCCAGGCCAGCACGAGGAACGGATCGTCGTCGAACGACTCCGCCAGCAGGTACAGCACCGCCGACAGGTGCTTGCACGGCACGCCCCAGTCGGGGCACGAGCAGCGCATGTCGAGATCGCGCGGGAACAGGTCGGTCCCGAGCTCGGCGAACACGTCCTCGATCTCCGGCGGCATCTCGCCCGCCAGCAGCTTCGCCCGGTGGACGGCCTGCCGGGCGAGCGCGTCCTCGACCGCCGCCCACCGCTCCTCGCCGTACGCCTCGATGCGGATCGTCACCTCGTACGGCGCGGGCCGCGAGCCCTGGACGGCGGCCTCCACCAGCCCCGGCGACAGGTCGATCGACAGGACCTGCCCCTGGCGGGCGTACGCGCGGCCCCGCGAGAGCCTGCCCCGGTCGCAGACCCGTTCGAGCACGTCCACGAACCGCCTCGACCACCAGCTCGATCCGATGCTGCCGCGCTTCGACCTGGCCCGCAGGCCGCCCTCGACCCTGATCGGCCCCCTGTGCTCGAAAGCGGACCAGTCGGCGCCCACGTCACACCTCCCCGGTCAGGCGGAAGACCTCGCGCAGCTCCGCCGTGGACAGGTCGGTCAGCCACTCCTCGCCGGTGCCCACCACCCGCTCGGCCAGCGCCTTCTTACGCTCGATCATGGCGTCGACGCGTTCCTCCAGGGTGCCGGCGCAGATGAGCTTGCGCACCTGGACGTTCCTGCGCTGCCCGATGCGGAAGGCCCGGTCGGTGGCCTGGTCCTCGACGGCGGGGTTCCACCAGCGGTCCACGTGCACGACGTGGTTCGCCGCCGTCAGGTTCAGCCCGACGCCCGCCGCCTTGAGCGACAGCACGAACAGCATCGGCTCGGGATCGTCCTGGAAGCGCTGGACCAGGCGGTCGCGGGTCTTCTTGGGCAGGCCGCCGTGCAGCCACAGCACCGGCCGCTCCAGCCGCTGGGCGAGGTACGGCTGCAGCATCGAGCCGAACTCGGCGTACTGCGTGAACACCAGCGCCTTCTCGCCCTCGGCCAGGATCTCCTCGGCGAGCTGCTCCAGCCGGGTCAGCTTTCCCGACCTGCCGGCCAGCCGGGAGCCGTCCTTGAGCAGGTGGGCGGGGTGGTTGCAGACCTGCTTCAGCTTGGCCATGGCCGACAGCACCAGTCCGCGCCGCTCGATCCCCTCGCTGCTGTCGATCTTCGCGAGCATGTCGTCGACGACCGCCCGGTAGAGCGTGGCCTGCTCGGCGGTGAGCGGGCACCACTCCTTGACCTCCATCTTCTCCGGCAGGTCGGAGATCACGGACTTGTCCGTCTTGACGCGGCGGAGGATGAACGGTCCGGTCGCCCGCTTCAGCTCCCGCGCGGCCCGTTCGTCCTGGCGAGCCTCGATCGGCTCCTGGAAGCGGGTCCTGAACCGGGCGCGCGGGCCCAGCATCCCCGGGTTCGCGAACTCCATGATCGACCAGAGCTCGGCCAGGTGGTTCTCGACCGGCGTGCCGGTCAGGGCCAGCCGCGTGCCCGCCGGGATCGACCGCACCGCCCGCGACTGCAGCGTGCCGCTGTTCTTGATCGCCTGGGCCTCGTCGCAGACGACCCTGCGCCAGGCGAACCCGCGCAGCGTCTCCAGGTCGCGCTGCGCGGTGCCGTACGTCGTGATCACCAGTTCCGCGCCCGCGACGCGGGAGGCGTCGCGGCCCTGCCCGTGGTGCACGTACACGCGCAGGTCCGGCGCGAACCGCGCCGCCTCCCGCTGCCAGTTGCCCACCAGCGACATCGGGCACACCAGCAGGGTCGGCTCGGCCGCGCGCTCGTGCACCAGCAGCGCCAGCGTGGTCACCGTCTTGCCCAGGCCCATGTCGTCGGCCAGGACGCCACCGAGGCCCAGCTCCGACAGGAAGCTCAGCCAGGCCAGCCCGCGCTCCTGGTACGGGCGCAGCGTCGCGTCCAGCCCCTCAGGGGTCGCGATCGGGGCGAGCCGCCGCTCCGCCTGGCCCGACAGCAGGTCCCCGAGGACGCCGTCGGCGTCGACCTCCAGCAGCGGCAGCTCCTCGTCGCCGCCGCGCACCACCTCCTGCAGGATGCCGGCCGCGGACGCCTGCCCCGACCGCAGGCCCGCGACCGCCCTGAGCGCCGCCTTGAGCTGCCGCTCGTCCAGCTCCACCCACTGGCCGCGCACCCGTACCAGCGGCACCTTCAGCCGGGCGAGCTCGGCCAGCTCCGCCTCGCTGATCACCGCGTCGCCGACGGCCAGGTCCACCCGGAAGTCCACCAGCTCCCGCAGGCCGAACCCCTGGCCGGTCGCGGCCCCCTGCCGCGACGCCGTGCGCGTCGTCAGCTTCAGGCCCAGCCGGGTGCGTCCGGCCCAGCGGGGGAGCTGCACCCCGAACCCGGCCGCCTGGAGCAGCGGCGCGGCCGTGCGCAGGAAGCCGTACGCGCCGGGCGTGTCGAGCGTCAGGCCGGTGGGGTGCGGCACCCGCAGAGCGCGCTCCAGCTCCGGGTAGAGGCGGGCGGCGCGGCCCAGCCCGGCCAGCAGGTCCCGCTCGGGACGCCGGGGCAGGCCGGGAACCGGCTCGCCGGTCCAGACGCGTTCGGCGGGGACGTACAGGCTGGGGTCGTCCGCGGCCCGCAGCGCCACCTCCACCCGCCACCCGCCCTCGTCCCGCTGGGGGACGTCTTCGGGGAAGGGAACAGGCTCGGGGGCGGGCTCGACGAGGCGGAAGCAGACGCGGGCCGCGCTCTCGGCGGAGAGCACCGTCCGGCGCCAGGACTCCAGCTCCTCCCGCAGCCTGGGAACGTCGGCACACGACGGATCGGCGCCGGTCAACGCCGCCAGCCAGCGTCCCTCCGGCGTCCACGCGGCCTCGCGGGCGCGTGGCTCCTCCATCAGGGGGCGCCCGGCGAGCGCCCGGCGGACGAGCGCGTCGGCGAAGGCGTCCAGCGCCTCCAGCAGGACGTCCGAGGCGGGACGCTCGGCCTGGTACGCGCGGCACGCGGGCGGCATGGCGAGCGCGAGCTCGCGGAAGTACGCGGCGTCACCCCCGGTGACGACGGCCCGCCACACCGCCGCCCACCGCCGCCCGGCTCCGGAGGCGTCCGGAGGATCGCCGGGCATGCCGGGGCGGTCGCCGGGGCCGGCCGGGTGCTCGAACGGGACGAGCTGGGGGATCACTCGGCCGCGCCGCACCAGGCCGTCCGCGAACTCGGCGACCGCGCCCCAGTGCCGCAGCGTCGCCGTGACCGCCCGATACGTCCCGGCACGCCCGGCGGCGCCAGTGCCGTGGGAGTCCCGGCCGGACCCTGAGGAGCCGCCCGCGCCCGTCTCGCGGTGCTGGGGAGCCTCCGAGGGAGTGAGCGCGGCCAGGAGGCGCAGGGTCTCCGAGGCGGACGGCACGACGGCGGGCACCTGCCACCGGCGCAGCCGCGGGCGCGCCACGCCGGGCAGGAGCCCGGTCTCGGGGGAGGGCAGCGGCTCGCGCGCCGAGCCGGGCAGCAGCAGCTCCAAGGTCCGCCCCACGGCCTGTCCGGTGGGACGGTGGAAGCCGAGGACGGCCCCCTGCCGGGCTTCCGGCGGAACCGGCGGCGCGGCCGCCCCGAAGCCCGGCGCGGCGGTCACGTCCGGCGCGGAGGCGGCGTCGATGCGCAGTTCGGCGGCCACTCGCGTGGCGGACGCGGCGAACGGGTGGGGCGCCGGCTGCTCGCCGTGCCGCCGCGCTCCGGGCAGCGACCCCTGATCGGCCGGGGTCTCCGCCCAGAAGGCCAGACCCTCGTCCGTCCAGACGCCGTGTACCAGCACGGACGCAGGTTACCTCCCACCCGGCCGACCTGCGCGGTTCCGCGCTCCTCCGACCGGTCTGGGGCGTACGGGATGCGTGATGTCCGTCACATCGGTCAATGCTGGAAAAGTATCATCGAAGTATGGAACGTCCAGGATCGTGGTGTGAGCGGCCCAAGCCCCAGACTCCTCCCTGCGAGCAGCCCTCTCCGTTCAGCGAGCCCCGGCGCCCGGACGCCTGGTGCGGCACCGAGCCGTCGGCCCTTCTGACCGTCCTCGACCTTCTCCTGCGCGGCGCCCGGAGGCAGGGCAGGCGATAGGAGCAGGTGATAGGACCGGCGGCCTGGGTAGGCGCCATCCTCGACGGAGGAGGCGACGTCATGACTGAAACCCACAAGCTGGTCAACGATCTCTCCGAGCAGGTGACCAGGCTCGTCAAGGACGAGCTGCGCCTGGCCAGGTACGAGCTGGCGGAGAAGGGCAGGCGCGGGGCGTTCGGCGCGGGCCTGTTCGGCGCGGCGGGGCTGCTGGCCTTCTACGGCGGCGCCGCGGTCGTCGCCACCGTCGTGCTGGCCCTCGCCCTCGTCCTGCCCGCGTGGGCGGCCGCCCTGATCGTCGCCGGGCTGCTGTTCGTCGTGGCCGCGGTCGTGGGCCTCGTCGGCAAGAGCCAGGTGAAGCAGGCCACGCCGCCGGTCCCCCACGAGACCATCGCGAGCGTCAAGGCCGACATCGACACGGTCAAGGAGAGCATGGTCAAGGAGAGGGTGCGGCGATGAGCGAGACCAATCCCGGATACAGCGACCAGCATGCCGGCGACGTCGGCGCCCGCAGGGCGACCGTCGGCATGCCCACCGAGCACGAATCGATCAACGTGCCGCCGACCCGTCCGGGCGCGGCCGAGAACGCCCGCCAGGCCGAGGCCGCGCGGGAAGGGCACGAAACCTTCATTCCCGAGTCCCCCGTGAGGGACGACCGGGTCGAGGCCATCCACAGCCGGTGGCCCGAGGAGGAGTCACTGGGCGCGGAGCCCAGCAGCGGGGTCGCCCACGACCGCGGGCCGCGCGGCGAGCCGCTCCACGGGGAGAGAGCCCGCGGCGAGAGGGGCGGCGGCGAGCGAGCCCGCTACGGCGCCGGGTACGAGGAGGACGACGTGCGCAGGGACATCGAACGGACCCGCAGGGAACTCGGCGACACCGTCGGCCAGCTCGCCCACAAGGCGGACGTCAAGGCCAGGGCGGGGGAGGCGGCCTCCCACATGAGGGAACGCGCGGGGAACGTGGCCGTGGCGGCCAGGGAACGCGCGGGCGGCGCGGCCGTCGCCGCCAAGGAGCGGGCGGCCGGTGTGGCCGAGCGGGTCCGCCACGCCGCTCCTGAGCAGGTCAGGGGGAGGAAGAAGCGGCCGCTGCTGCTCCTCGCGGCGGCCGGGGCCGCCGCCGCCCTCGCGGTGCAGCGGGCGCGTACACGCGGCACGACCAAGGGGTACGCGATGCGGTCCGGCATGCGCGGCGTCATGCCCGCGGGCCTGCTCATGGGGCGCGGGCCGGTGCGGCGGGGCGTCTTCGGCAGGCGGGGCCTCATGGGCGCCCGCATGACGCGCGGACGCGGGCTCAGCGGGTTCATGGGTACGGGCCTGCTGGGCGGCGGCCTGATGCGCAGGCGGGGACTGCTGCGCTCCGCCACGCTGCGTCCCGGCCCGCTGCGTCCCGCCCCGTGGGGCTCCCGCCTGATGCGGGGCGGCATGACCCGACGAGGGATGCTGCGCGGCGGGATGACGCGCGGAGGGATGTTGCGCGGAGGGATGTTGCGCGGTGGGATGCTGCCCGCGGGCATGAGGCGGTCCCGGCTGATGCCGTCCGGCATCCGCGCGGGCATCTTCGGCAGGCGCGGCATCATGGGCATCGGCACGAGGCGCGGACGCGGGCTCATGGGCACGGGCCTGCTGGGCGGTGGCATGATGCGCCGCTCCGGCCTGCGCCGCCGCCTGACCGGCGCCCTGCCCGTGGGCGGCCCGTCCACGGTCGGCCTCGGACGGCGCGGCGCCATGACGGTGCCGCGCGACCTGGTCAGGAGGTACGCGCCGGGCCAGAAGCACGGCCTGCGCCGCGGACTGCTGGGGAGGTGACGCGCGTGCGCCCGGACGACCGGCCGGACGCGCCCACCTCATCCACCGCGCCCGGCCGCCCCGCCGCTGAGCGGGACGGCCGGGCGCGGCGCGCGTCCCCCAGGCCCGAGGCACAGCAGGAGCAGGGCCCGCAGGACCCGCATGGCCCGCAGGACCCGCAGGACCCGCACAGCCCGCACGGGCATGGCGGGCGGGCGCCCGAGGGGCCGGGGGAGTTGCCTCGGCGGGCCTGGTGGAGCGTGCTCAGGCGTACGGTCATCGAGTTCAAGGACGACCGTGTCCCCGACCTGGCGGCGGCGCTCACGTACTACGGCGTGCTGTCCATCTTCCCCGCGCTGATCGTGCTGGTGTCGGTGTTCGGACTGCTCGGCAGGAACGACACGGCCGCGGTCGTCGGCAACCTCGTGGTGCTGGCGCCGTCCGAGGTGCGCGCGCTGATCGTGCAGGGCGTCACGGCGGTCAGCGGCAGCGGCAGGGCGGGCCTGTTCGCGGTGGTCGGCCTGCTGGTGGCGCTCTGGTCGGCGTCCGGCTACCTGGCGGCGTTCATCAGGGCGGTCAACGCCATCTACGACATCGAGGAGGGCCGCCCGTTCTGGAAGCTGACGCCGCTCAGACTGGGCCTGACCGTCCTCGCGACGGTGCTGCTGGCGGCCGGCGCGATCGCGGTGACCCTCACGGGCGACCTGGCGAGGCTCGCGGGCGACGCGCTCGGGGTCGGCGACGCCGCCGTCACCGCCTGGGACATCGCCAAGTGGCCGGTGCTGGCGCTCGTCGCGGCGGGCCTCATCATGGTGCTGTACTGGGCCGCCCCGAACGTCCGCCAGCCCGGCGTGCGCTGGCTCACCCCCGGCGGCGTCGTCGCCGTGCTCCTGTGGGTGATCGTCTCCGGCGGTTTCGCCCTGTACGTCACGCACTTCGCCTCGTACGACAAGACGTACGGGACGCTGGCGGCCGTGGTGGTGTTCCTCGTGTGGCTGTGGCTGTCGAACATGGCGTTGCTGCTCGGCGCCGAGGTGGACGCCGAGCTGATGAGGGAGCGCGGGATCGTCCAGGGCGCGCCGGCCGGGCGTGAGCCGTACGCCGTGCCGCGCGACCCGCCGAAGGCCGATAACCTGCCGGAATGAAGCGTCGTACGGCGGTGGCCGCCGCCCTGCTCGCGTCCGCGCTGACCGGGTGCGGGGCGGGCTCGGCCGTGAACGATCTCGGCACGGTGGCCAAGGGCGCCAAGGGCTCCACCGTGCGGGTGGAGGTGCGGCAGGGCGATCGGTTCTCGCTGGCCGTGGCCGAGAACGCCTCCGTGGGCGACCACTGGAGCCTGGAGGCGGTGCCCGACGCGAAGGTGGCGTCGTACATCAGCAAGGAGTACCGGAGCGACGGCGGCGGCACGGGCTCGGGCGGCACCAGCTACTTCGTGTTCAACGCCAAGCACGCGGGGACGGCCGAGATCAGGCTGCGCGACTGCTGGCGCTGCGGCGGCGCCGCCACCCCGGCGACGGAGGAGAGCAGGCGGGAGTCGGGCGAGGCGCTGTTCCAGGTCACGGTGAAGTGAGCACGGCTCCACCAGGTCGGAGGGGTGCGGTGAGCACGGCGCGGCAGAGCACGTCCGTGGTGACGGGCACGACCAGCCCGGGGTCCGCGCCCGCGGCGATCTGACGCTGGCCCTCGCCCAGGATGCTCCAGCCGAGGTGCGCCACCAGGCCAGGGTGCTCGTGCCCCGCCTCGGCCAGGATGCCGCGCAACGGCTCGATCATCGCGGCGTGCATCTCGTCGATGCGGCCCCGGCAGGCGGGCGGCAGCTCGACCGCGACCAGCGCCCTCAGCAGCGCGTAGTCGCGGCTCGTCACGAACGACAGCGTCACCGCCGCGTACGCGCGCACCCGGGCCTCCAGGTCGCCCCCGCCCCCGGCGGCGGCCTCCAGGCGGGCCGTCCAGCGCGGCATGGAGTCCTCGGTGAGCTGGGCGAGGATGTCGGCGGTGGAGGAGAAGTAGCGGTACACGCTCGACCGCGCCAGCCCCACCCTCGCCCCGACGGCGGCCGGGGTCAGCCCGGCAGGGCCCTCGGCCACCAGGATCTCCATGGCGGCCTCCAGCAGGGCGGCGTGCTGGCTCGCCCGATGGTCGGCCACCGTCGCCGCGCTGATCCTCGGCACCGGACTCACTCCTCCTCGCGTCGCCTACCACCAGTATCGGGGAGCAGCAGTGTCGCGCCGACGCCCGCGAGCAGGACGAGGCCCGTCACGACCGTCACCCGCCTGGTGGCGTCGGCCGAGGCGGCGACGGCGGCGGCGTGCGCGGCCGGGTCCCTGATGCCGGGGATGGCCGCGCCGGCGCTCTCGCGCACCGCCCGGCCGAGTGCCGGGTCGCCGGGCAGGCGGTCGGCCATCGCCGTGTCGAGGCCGGTGACGAGCACCGCGCCGAGCACCGCGATGCCGACGGCGGCGCCGAGCTGCCGGACCGCGCTCTGCAGCCCGGACGCCAGGCCCGACTGGCGCGGCGGCACCCCGGCCAGCATCACGTTGGGGAGCTGGGCGGAGGCGAACCCGACCCCGACGCCGTACAGGACGAGCCAGGGCACCAGCGTCCACGGGCCCATCGAGGGGGAGACGGCCAGCCCGACGGCGACGGCGCCCGCGGCCTCCAGGGCCAGCCCGATCCTGACGATGACCCGCGGGGCCAGCCCGAGCCTGGGCACCAGGCCGCCGGCCAGGAACGTCCCGCCCGCCAGCGAGGCGATGACGAGGCCCGCCTCGAAGGCCGTGTAGCCCATGGCCGACTGCAGGAACAGCGGCAGCACGAGGATCAGCCCGAACTCGCCGACCGTCACGATCATCGCGGCGGCGCCGCCGTAGCGGAAGGAGGGGATGGAGAACAGCGACAGGTCGAGGATGACGGGCCGGCCGGCGCGGGACCTGGCCCGCTCGACCAGGACGAGTGCCACGAGCGCCGCCACCGCGAGCGCGAAGGCGAACGGGATGGGCGACACGCCGTCCAGCGGCCAGGCCACGCCGAGCAGGCGCGCCTCGCCCGTGGGCGTGAACCAGCCGTACGTCTGGCCCTCGATCAGGCCGAACACCAGGGCGGTCGTGCCGACGACCGACAGCAGCACGCCGGGGACGTCGGAGCCGCCCGCCGCCGGGTCCTTCGACTCGGGGACCTTGAGGGTGCCGAGCAGGACCAGCAGGCCGATGGGGAGGTTCACCCAGAACGCCCACCGCCACCCGAAGTCGGTCACGACCCAGCCGCCGAGCAGCGGCCCGAGCGCGGCCATGCCGCCGATGACGGAGCCCCAGACGGCGAAGGCGATCGTGCGGCGTGAGCCGGTGTAGAGCGAGTTGATGACGGCGAGCGTCATCGGCACCACCATCGACGCGCCGACGCCCTGCGCCACCCGGGCGGCGACCAGCAGCGCACCGCTGCCCGCCGAGGCGGCCAGGATGCTGGCGGCGAGGAACACCACCAGGCCGGTGGCGAACATCCTGCGCCTGCCGTGGACGTCGCCGGTGCGGCCGAGGGGGATGAGGAGGGCGGCGAACGACAGCGAGTAGATCGAGTTGACCCATTCGACGTCCGTGGCGGACAGCCGCAGGTCGGCCATGATCGCGGGCACGGCCACGTTCACGATCGTCGCGTCGATGATGATCATCGACATGCCGACCCCGAGCACGATCAGGGGGAGCCAGCTCTGCTGGGTCCGCTCATTTAGCGACACCATGTCACTAAAGATAGCAACACTGTGTCGTCAAAGCACCGGTAGGGGCGTCTCCTGGGAGGCCGGTGGTTCGGTGGGTAGGGTCGGGCGGTGGGTACTGATCTGTTCTGCGAGATCGTGGCGGGGGAGCGGCAGGCGCACCTGGTGCGGTCCGACGAGGTGGCCGTCGCGTTCCTCGACACCAGGCCCGTCTTCAAGGGGCACGTCCTGGTGGTGCCCCGCCTCCACGTCGAGACGCTCGCCGACCTCGGCGACGTCGGGCCGTTCTTCTCGCGCGTCCAGGCCGTCGCCAGGGCGGTGGAGGAGGGGCTGGAGGCCGGGGGCACGTTCGTGGCCGTGAACAACCGGATCAGCCAGAGCGTCCCGCATCTGCACGTCCACGTGGTGCCGCGGCACCGCAAGGACGGCCTGCGCGGCTTCTTCTGGCCCCGCACCCGGTACGACTCCGCCGAGGAGGCCGCCGCGTACGCCGCCAGGATCGCCGCGGCGCTGCCCGGGGACGGCTGACCCCGGGCGTCCCGGCCGCAGGGGCACGGCCCCGGAGGAGGCAGTAGGCTCCGGCAGCGTGGAGTACGTGGTCGGAGCGGCCGTGGTCGCCGTGCTCGTGAGCGTTCCGGCGATCGTGCTGTGGCGGGTCATGCGGGGCCGCCGCGAGCTGGGCACCAGCCCGGCCGAGCGGGCCACGTTCGAGACCCTGCACACCGCGTCGCTGGCCGGGCCGCCGCTGCGGGCCGGGCTCACCGCCGACGGCGCCGAGCGCGCCTCGCGGCACCTGCGCGAGCTGCTCGGCTCGTCCGCGCTGGCCATCACCGACCGCGAACGCCTCCTCGTGTACGACGGCGCCGGAGACCACCACGCGGGCCAGGCGTTCGGGCACGCCGCTGCCACCCTGGAGGACGGCCGCACCCAGGTGCTGACCATCGACTGCGACCTGCTGGAATGCCCCATCAGGCAGGGCGTCGTCGTGCCGCTCACCACCGACGAGCGGGTGGTGGGGGCGCTGGCCGCGTACGGGCCGAACGCCTCGGCGGGGCTGGTGCGGGCCGCGCAGGAGGTGGCCGGGTGGGTCGACTCGCAGCTCGAACTGGCCGAGCTGGACCGCTCGCGCACCCGGCTGATGGAGGCGGAGGTGCGGGCGCTGCGCGCGCAGATCTCGCCGCACTTCATCTACAACTCGCTCACCACCATCGCCTCGTTCGTCCGCACCGACCCGGAGCGGGCCAGGGAGCTGCTGCTGGAGTTCGCCGACTTCACGCGGTACTCCTTCCGCAGGCACGGCGAGTACACGACGCTGGCCGAGGAGCTGCGCTCGATCGACCGCTACCTGACGCTCGAACGGGCCAGGTTCGGCGACCAGCTCCAGGTGACGCTGCGCATCGCGCCCGAGGTGCTGCCCGTGGCGGTGCCGTTCCTGTGCCTGCAGCCGCTGGTGGAGAACGCCGTCAGGCACGGCCTGGAGAGCAGGAACGGCGTGGGCCGCATCGCCATCGTCGCCGAGGACGCCGGGGCCGAGTGCCGCATCAGCGTCGAGGACGACGGGCTCGGCATGGACCCCGACCGGCTGCGCCGCATCCTCGCCGGGGAGATCTCCTCCAGCAGCGGCGTGGGCCTGGCCAACGTGGACGAACGCCTGCGCCAGGTCTACGGCGACGAGTACGGTCTGGTGGTGGAGACGGGGCAGGGAGCGGGCACGAAGGTCAACGTCAGATTGCCGAAGTATCACCCGGGTGTGTCCACCCGTTGACCTCGGTCTTCGATGTCGGTTTCATCACTGTCTATGGCACACCTTCGGGTCCTCGCGGTGGACGACGAGCTTCCCGCGCTGGAAGATCTCTCGTACCTGCTGCGCGCCGACCCCCGCATCGGCGAGGTGGCCACGGCCAGGGACGGCGCCGCGGCGCTGCGGCTGCTGGACCGCGCGATCGCCGACGGGCGCCCCATCGACGCCGTCTTCCTCGACATCAGGATGCGCGGCCTCGACGGCGTCGTGCTCGGGCGGCTGCTGTCGCAGTTCGCCAACCCGCCGCGCGTCGTGTTCGTCACCGCGTACGAGGAGCACGCGGTGGACGCGTTCGAGATCAAGGCCGAGGACTACCTGCTCAAGCCGGTGCGCCCCGAGCGGCTGGCCGAGGCGATCAGGCGGGTGGCGGTGTCGGCCGAGGTGCCCCTGGACGCAGGCGAGAGCGGCACGATCCCGGTGGAGCTGGGGGGTGTGACCCGGTTCGTCTCCAGCGCCGACGTGATGTACGTCGAGGCGCAGGGCGACTACGCCCGCCTGCACACCGCCACGGGCAGCCACCTGGTGCGCATCCCGCTCGCCACGCTGGAGGAGCGGTGGGCGTCCGCCGGGTTCGTCCGGGTGCACCGCAGCCACCTGGTCGCGGTCAGGCACATCGAGGAGCTGCACATCGACTCGGGCAGGTGCAGCGTGCGGGTGGGCGACACGGAGATCCCGGTCAGCCGCCGCCACACCAGGGAGCTGCGCGACCTGCTCGTCCGGAGGGCCAGAAAGGGCAGACCCGAGTGACCGAGACCCCCCACCACCCGCCCACCCCGGACCCCACCACCCCGGACCCCACCACCCCGGCGCCCGCCGCCCCGGGCCCCACCACCCCGGGCCCCACCACCCCGGGCCCCACCACCCCGGGTCCCGCCACCCCGGACCCCACCGCCCCGGCGCCCGCCGTGCCGGATCCCGCTCTTCCGGGCCCTCCCGCGCCGGATTCCGTCCTCCTGGAGCCCCCCGCGCCCGGTTCCGGTCTCCCGGCCCTTCCCGCGGCGGATCCGGCCCTTCCGGTCCCTCCCGTGCCGGATCCCGGCCTTCCGGAGCGCCCTGTGCCCGGTTCCGGCCTTCCGGAGTCCCCTGCGCCGGTGCGGCGGAGGGGAGAGGGGGCGCGGCGGTCGTCGGAGGCGTCGCGGAGTGCCGGGGAGACGGTGCGGCGTAGGTCCGAGTCTGGCCGGGCCGGGGAGGTGGGGCGGCGTAGGTCCGAGTCTGGCCGGGCCGGGGAGATGGTGCGGCGGATGTCGGAGTCGGCGCGGCGGGGCGAGGTCCCCCGCCGGGTCGCCGTGACCAGCCCGCGCATGGGCGCGGCGCGCCGCCCCCGCTACCCCGCCACCAGGGAGATCGACGAGCAGACCCGGCTCGGCGAGGTCTACATGGCCTCGCTGCTACGCACCCAGTTCCGGCTGGCCCTGTTCGTCTGCACGGTGCTGGCGTGCGTCATCGGCGGGCTGCCGGTGCTGTTCCTGCTCATCCCCGACCTGGGGCAGGTGCACCTGCTGGGTGTCCCGCTGCCGTGGGCGGTGCTGGCCGGGCTCATCTACCCGGCGTTCGTCGTCGGCGCCTGGCTGTACGTGCGCCAGGCCGAGCGCAACGAACGCCACTTCGCCGAACTGGTCGAGCGCCGGTGACCCCGCCCGGCCCCGGCCCGTACGCGGGGAGCGCCGCGCCGCCGCGCGCCGAGGGGGCGGCCCGGTGAGCCTGGCGGCGGTGCTGGTGGTGATGGTGGCGGCCGTGCTGATCGGCGCGTTCGGCATCCGCGTCTCCCGCACCACGTCCGACTTCTACGTCGCCTCCCGGACGGTGAGCCCGCTGTGGAACGCGTCCGCCATCGGCGGGGAGTACCTGTCGGCGGCGTCGTTCCTGGGCGTCGCCGGGCTCATCCTGTCGTACGGCGTGGACATGCTGTGGCTGCCGGTCGGCTGGACCGGCGGCTACCTGGTGCTGCTGGTGCTGGTGTCGGCGCCGCTGCGCCGGTCGGGGGCGTACACGCTGCCGGACTTCGCCGAGGCGCGGCTCGAGTCGATGACGGTGCGCCGCACGGCGAGCGTGCTGGTCGTGCTGATCGGGTGGCTGTACCTGATGCCGCAGTTCCAGAGCGCGGGCCTGGTGCTGCGGTCGATCACGGGCGCGCCGGTCTGGGCGGGCGGCCTGCTGGTGGCGGTCGTGGTGGCGGTGAACGTGCTGTCCGGCGGCATGCGGTCGATCACGTTCGTGCAGGCGTTCCAGTACTGGCTGAAGCTGACCGCGCTGGCGGTGCCGCTGGTGTTCCTGCTGATGGCCTGGCGCGACGACGGTGCCCCGCCGGTGACGGGCGATGACGCGGGCGCCTGGCTGGTGCCCCTGGGCGGCGGCAAGGAGTATGCGCTGTACTCGACGTACTCGCTGATCCTGGCCACCTTCCTCGGCACGATGGGGCTGCCGCACGTCCTGGTGCGCTTCTACACCAACCCGGACGGGCGGGCGGCGCGCCGCACGACGCTCGTGGTGCTGTCGCTGCTGGGCGCGTTCTACCTGCTGCCCGCCCTGTACGGGTGGCTCGGCCGGGTGTACGCGCCCGACCTGGTGCGCACCGACGAGGTGGTGCTGGCGCTGCCGCAGCGGATGATCGGCGGCACGCTGGGCGACCTGCTGACGGCGCTGGCCACGGCGGGCGCGTTCGCGGCGTTCCTGTCCACCTCGTCGGGGCTCACGGTGTCGGTGGCCGGGGTGATCGCGCAGGACCTGCTGAAGGGCGGCGTGCGCTCGTTCAGGGTCGCCACCCTGATGGCCGTGGTCGTGCCGCTGGGCCTGGCGCTGTGGGCGAGGGCGCTGCCGGTGGCGGACGTGGTGGGGCTGGCGTTCGCCGTGGCGGCCTCGTCGTTCTGCCCGCTGCTCGTGCTGGGCATCTGGTGGCGCAGGCTGACGACGACGGGCGCGCTCGCGGGCCTGTTCGTGGGCGGCGGGCTGGCCTGCGGCGCGGTGCTGGCGACGGTCATCGGCGGCCCGTACGAGGGGCCGGCGGGAGCGCTGCTGGCCCAGCCGGCGGCCTGGACGGTGCCGATCGCGTTCACCGTCATGGTCGCGGTGTCGTTCCTGACGCCGGACCGGGTGCCGCCGGGCGTGGCGAGGACGATGGTGCGGCTGCACGCGCCCGAGGACCTCGACGTGGACCGCGGCGACTGGCGGCCCCGCTCCTCCTGACCGCCTCCGGCGGGACGCGCGAACCGTTCGTCGCGCTGAAGGGACCTTTCACCGCAGCGGCCGGCCAGCTGACCGCCGCGCTCCAGCGGCTCGGCGAGCGACGGCGTCCGCCCCCTCCACGGCGGGTACGTTCCGCTCCTACGTTGATGGTGATCCGCATCACAGTGGAGGTCTCGTGACGACCAAAGAACATGACGCATCGGTTTATGAGCAGATGCAGACGAGCTCCGAGTTCCAGGAGCTCAAGCGGCGCTTCCGCCGCTGGACGTTCCCCATGACGGTGGCCTTCCTCGTCTGGTACCTGCTCTACGTCGTGCTGTCCGGCTGGGCGCGCGGCTTCATGGGCATCAAGCTGCTCGGGGAGATCAACGTCGGGCTGATCCTCGGGTTGCTGCAGTTCGTGTCCACCTTCCTCATCGCGTGGGCGTACGCGAGGCACGCGGAGAGGAAGCTGGACCCCATCGCCGACAAGCTCCGTCACGAGGTCGAGGAGAAGACGCAGTGAGCTCGACGACCCTGGGAATGATCCTCTTCCTCACCTTCGTGGCCGCCACCCTGGCGATCACGATCTGGGCGAGCCGCCAGACCAAGACCGCCGCCGACTACTACGCGGGCGGCCGGTCGTTCAGCGGGGTGCAGAACGGCCTGGCGATCGGCGGCGACTACATGTCGGCCGCCTCGTTCCTCGGCATCGCCGGCATCATCGCGCTGTCGGGCTACGACGGGTTCCTGTACTCCATCGGCTTCCTCGTGGCGTGGCTGGTGGCGCTGCTCCTCGTGGCCGAGCTGATGCGCAACTCCGGCAAGTTCACCATGGCGGACGTGCTGGCGTTCCGCATGAGCCCGCGGCCGGTGCGCACCGCGGCGGGCGTCTCGACGATCGTGGTCAGCATCTTCTACCTGCTGGCCCAGATGGTCGGCGCGGGCGCGCTGGTCGGCCTGCTGCTGGGCGTGACCAGCGAGGCGGGCAAGATGTGGACGATCATCGGCGTGGGCGCCCTGATGATCATCTACGTGGTGTTCGGCGGCATGAAGGGCACCACCTGGGTGCAGATCGTCAAGGCCGTGCTGCTCATGGGCGGCGCCGCCCTGGTGACCGTGCTGGTGCTCGGCAAGTTCGGCTTCAACCTGTCGTCGCTGCTCGGCCAGGCCGCCGCCACCAGCGGCCCGAAGGCGAACCCCGGCAACTTCCTCATCCCGGGCCTGAAGTACGGCACGGAGGCGCAGGGCCTGGCCGGGAAGATCGACCTGATCAGCCTGGGTCTCGCGCTGGTGCTCGGCACGGCGGGCCTGCCGCACATCCTCATCCGCTTCTACACCGTCCCCACCGCCAAGGACGCCCGCAAGTCCGTGCTCTGGGGCATCGGCATCATCGGCGTGTTCTACCTGCTGACGCTGGTGCTGGGCTTCGGCGCCGCCGCGCTCGTCGGCAAGGAGGCCATCGTCAAGGGCGACAAGGCGGGCAACACGGCCGCGCCGCTGCTGGCGCAGAAGGTGGGCGAGGAGATCTTCGGCTCGGTCGGCGGCACGATCCTGCTGGCGCTCATCGGCGCCGTCGCGTTCGCCACGATCCTCGCCGTGGTGGCGGGCCTCACCCTCGCCTCGTCGTCCAGCTTCGCCCACGACCTGTACGCCCACGTCTTCCGCCGCGGCCAGGCCACCGAGCGGCAGGAGGTCGTGGTGGCCAGGGTCTCGGCCCTGGTCATCGGCGCGGTCGCGATCGGCCTCGGCATCCTCGCCCAGGGCCAGAACGTGGCGTTCCTCGTGGCGCTGGCGTTCGCCGTCGCGGCCTCGGGCAACCTGCCGGCGATCCTGTACAGCCTGTTCTGGAAGCGGTTCAACACCGCGGGCGCGGTCGCGGCCATCTACGGCGGCCTCGGCTCCGCGCTGCTGCTGGTGATCTTCTCGCCGGTGGTGTCCGCCCCGGCGCCGCCCGCCGGCACGCCGGTGACGGCCCTCATCCACGGCGTGGACTTCCACTGGTTCCCGCTCAGCAACCCCGGCATCGTCTCCATCCCGCTGGGCTTCCTGTGCGGCTGGCTCGGGACCGTGCTCAGCAAGGAGTACAACGCCGCCAAGTACGCCGAGATCGAGGTGCGCTCCCTCACCGGCGTCGGCGCCGAGAAGGCCACCGAGCACTGACGCCCGCCCCACGCAGGACGGGCCCGGCCCCCCGAACGGGGAGGCCGGGCCCGTCCGCCCGCGGCACCGTCTAGCTGCCGACGGGTTCGGCGCGCAGCCGCGCCGAGTGCTTGACCAGGGTGATGAGGACCTCCCTGCTGGAGTCGCGCCTCCGCGCGTCGCACAGGACGATCGGGATGGAGGGGTCGAGCTGGAGCGCCATGCGTACCTCGTCCAGTTCGAACGTCGTCGCGCCCTCGAAGCAGTTGACCGCGACGACGAACGGCGTGCCGCGCCGCTCGAAGTAGTCGACCGAGGGGAAGCAGTCGGCCAGGCGCCGCGTGTCGGCCAGGATGACCGCGCCGAGGGCGCCCTCGGCCAGCTCGTCCCACACGAACCAGAACCGTTCCTGGCCGGGCGTGCCGAACAGGTACAGGACGTAGTCGGTGCCGAGCGTGATCCGGCCGAAGTCCATGGCGACGGTCGTGGTGCGCTTGGCCTCGACGGAGGTGAGGTCGTCCACGCCGATGCCGCGGTCGGTCAGGACCTCCTCGGTGCGCAGCGGCCGGGTCTCGGAGACCGCGCCCACGAGCGTGGTCTTGCCCGCGCCGAAGCCGCCGGCGACCAGGATCTTGATCGCCGTCGGCAGGCGCGGGCGTTCAGAGCGAGCGAAGACCATCGAGCACCGCCCTGTACATCTTCATGTCGTGCATGTCCACCTCGGATTGCGGTTCCTGGGCAGAGACGAGTTCGCGGTCGAACAGGTCGCCGAGCAGCACCCGGATCGTGCCCGCGGGAAGGTCCAGGTGCGCGGCGATCTCGGCGACGGACTTGGGTTCGCGGCAGAGCTGGAGGATCCGGTGATGCTCGGGATCCAGCCCGGCGTCGGGGCCCGGCGGCGGACCCACCGCGACGGCCATGGAGATCAGGTCGAACTTGCCGTGGGCGGGCTGGGTCCGCCCGCGGGTCACGACGTAGGGCCGGATGATCTCCGGGTCGACCCAGTGCTCGTCGGTGGGGTCGTCCGGCCTCACCGCTCGCTCCTGGCGGCCTCGGCGTTCCTGGCGCCCGAGGTGAGGTACTGGCCGACGCGCGCCACCAGCATCGCCATCTCGTACGCGACGAGCCCGATGTCGGCGTTCTGCGCGCACAGCACGGCCAGGCAGGCGCGCTCCCCGGCGGTGGTGACGATGAGGAACTGCGACCGCCACTCCACCACCGTCTGCCGGACGGCGCCGCCGCCGACGTGCTCGGACACGCCCTTCGCCAGGCTCTGCAGCCCGGACGCCACGGCGGACAGGTGCTCGCCGTCGGTGCGCTGCAGGCCGGCGGACGAGGCCATCAGCAGGCCGTCGGAGGACAGCACGATCGCGTGCTCCGCCTCCTGGATCCGGCCGACCAGGTCGTCGAGCAGCCAGTTCAGGTCGGTTCCCGACGTGGGGGTCATGCCTCACCTCCCGACTGCTCGTCCATGAGCCTGGCCGCTTCTGACCGGCCCAGTCGCGTGCCTGTCTGGAGGGATCCCATCATCGCGCGGATCTCCTCCGGCGAGCGCTCGTCATCGTCCTCCTCCGGTTCGGGCTGCGTGGCGGGTTCGTCACGCAGGGCTGGCGCCAGGTTGGCCTGGGGAACGCGCAGCGGCAGGCCGTGCGGCGTGAACTCCGCCGGGGGCCTGTCCTGCCGCGGCTGGGCGGGGGGCTCCTGCTCGGGCTCGCGCGCGCCGACGGGACCGGGAACCGGCGCTGGCGCGGGCATGGGCACGGGCATGGGCGTCGGGGGAGCGGGAGGGGCGGACGGGGCCGGGGCGGGCCGCTGCTGCGCCACCTTGAGCAGGCGGACGTTCTCCCCGACCTGCGGGCGGGCCGCCGTGGCGACCGCCGTGGGCCTGCGCGGCAGACCCGCCGGCTCCTCGTCCGGCTGCTCCGGCTGGAGCTCGACGAGCTCCTGCGGCAGCAGCACCACGACCGTCGTGCCGCCGTACGGCGACGGCTTGAGCACGACCTGGATGTCGTGGCGCTCGGCCAGGCGGCTGACCACGTACAGGCCGAGCCTGGCGGTGCCGCTGATGCGGAACTCGGGCGGGTCGGCGATGCGGGCGTTGGCCTCGGCCAGGTCCTCGGGCTTCATGCCGAGGCCGCGGTCCTCGATCTCCACGACGTAGCCGTTGGCCACGAGCTGCCCGCTCACCTGCACGTTGGTGTACGGCGGCGAGAAGGAGACGGCGTTCTCGATGAGCTCGGCGAGCAGGTGGATGACGTCACCGACGGCCCGTCCGACGAGCACGACGTCGCCCATCGGCATGATCGTGACCCTGGTGTAGTCCTCGACCTCCGCCAGCGCGCCGCGCACGACGTCCACCATGGGCACCGAGCGGCGCCAGGTGCGGGCGGGGGAGGAGCCGGACAGGACGATGAGGTTCTCCGCGTTGCGGCGCATGCGGATGGCGAGGTGGTCGAGCCGGAAGAGCTCCTTCAGCTCCTCGGGGTCGGTCTCGCGCCGCTCCATCACGTCGAGCACGGTGAGCTGCCTGTGCACCAGGCCCTGGGTCCTGCGCGCCAGGCTGAGCAGGATGTCGCGGATGCTGCGGCGCAGCTCCGCCTGCTCGGCGGCGACGGCGATGGCGGTGCGCTGGACGGTGTTGAACGCCTCGCCCACCTGGCCGATCTCGTTGTCGCCGAACTCGAGCGCTGGGGCCTCCTTCTCGACGTCCACCACCTCGCCGTGGCCGATGCGGTCGACCACGCCGGGCAGCCGCTCGTCGGACAGCTCGTGGGCGGCGTCGCGCAGCTTCTTGAGCTGGGCGAGGAGCTGCCTGGTCGTGGTGATCGACAGCACGATGGAGGCGATGACGGCGAGCAGGCCGAGACCGCCGGCGAGCACGAGCCTGACGATGACGCCGATCGCGACGGGCACGATCCGCTCCAGCAGCCGGTCGCCGGCCTCCAGGGTCGTGGACTGCAGGGTGGTGAGCGTCGTCTCGGAGGTCCTGCGCCACTCCTCCGCCGAGACGGGCAGCGGCTCGCCGTTGGCCTGGTGCCTGATGAGCTGTGTCTCCAGGACCTGCAGGCGCTGCACCGGCTGGCTCCTGGCCCACGCGTCGAACGCCGGCCGGTCGGAGTCGGGCACCTTGCTCATGGCGTCGGACAGCATGAAGCGGAAGACGCCCGCGGTCTCCGCGAACTGGGCGTGGTCCTCCTCGGTGAAGCCGCCGCCCCTGGCGAAGACGCCAGCCATGATGGCGTCCTCGCGGGCGAGGAACTCGCGGGCGTGGTGCATCTGCGCCAGCGCGCGGCCGTCCTTGGCGACCTGCTTGTCGTCGAACTCCGCCACCGAGTCGTACATGCGGTAGAAGGAGTCGACGACGGCGTCGTAGGCCTTGGTGGCGTCCGTGAGGTCGCTCTGGCCGGCGTCGACGGCCTTCCTCGTCGCGGCGAGCCTGGCGAGCTGCGTCCTGACGTCGGCCACGCGCCGCAGCAGGAGGTCGTCGGCGGCGAGCTGCAGCGTGCCGCCCTCGCTGGCGGTGACGAACTCGCCGCTCGCGGCGTCGGTCCTGGCCCGCTGGTCGCGCAGCGTCTTGTCCGTCGCCCGGGAGCCCGCCCCGAGGTGGACCATCGTCAGGCGGCGCTCGCGCTGGATCTCGACCAGCAGCGGCTCGCTCGGATCGACGACGCCCGCGTTGACCGTCGCGGCCCACAGCAGGTTGACGCCCTCACGCAGCGTCACCCAGGCGGCGAAGGCCCACAGCAGGGTGAGTGACACGATGAGCGCCGTGACCTTCGCCCGGACACTGGCGTTACGGAAGCGCATCGAGCCCGTCCACAGAGAATGCGACCCGGTCAGGGCGCCAAGTCAAGTCAAAGAAAAGGGGGTCCCGCGAAACTGACACCTGCGACACCCTAGCAACGGGACTTTTCTCCCTCAACAGAACAGAGCACTGTTAGGGGGCTATGTCCGGATCTATCCCGTGAAATTCCTCTCAGATTCGGGTCTCCGTCACGTACAGGGCGGCCAGGACGGCGGCTCGCACAATGGCTGTCGGCGAGTAAAGGTCCTTGTCATGCCATAACGGAGGGTAATCCGAAAAATCGTCTACTTGGCGGAGAAAAGCTGCTCCACGAAGTGCGGCTTCTTTGTGTCGATTGTCCGGTGTGGGGCCTCCGAGCAGCAGCGTCTGCACCGCGTACGCCGTCTCCTCCGGCATCCCCGTCCAACGCCCCCACGAGCCGTCGTCACGCTGCGTAGTCAGAACCCACTCCCGCGCAGCCAGCACCGCGGGGGCGTACCCGGGCCCGCCGAACTCGCCCAGGGCCAGCGCGCAGCTCAGCGTCGCGTAGTACGGGGAGGCGTGCCACCTGTCGCTCCAACTTCCGTCCGGACCCTGGCCCGCGGCCAGCCACCCGGCCACCCGCTCCATCACCGGCCCGTACGCCTCCCGTGCCGCGGGCCTGGCCCGGACGTACGCGCCGAGGGCGTCGAGGACGTGCGCGTTCACGCTGACCGAGCGGCCGTCCTCGCCCTGCCAGGTGCAGAAGTGGCGGCCGGTGTCGAACACCGACAGCGGCTCGGGCTCGCACGGCATGCCGAGCAGGGCCAGCGCGTACAGCGCGACGCTCGTCGTGTCGGCGTCCGCGGGCAGCCCCGCCCCGGCCGGCGTCCCGTGAGGGCCGATCGCGGCCCGCAGGTCGGCCGTCATCTCCGGCGGGACGTCCACGGGCACGCCGGCCCTGGCCAGCCAGCTCAGCACCCAGCCGCGCTCGAAGACCGTGATCGGCAGGCCCACCGGGACCGGGCCGCCGTACCGCGTCGCCACCGCCTCCAGGTGCCGTCTGGCCGAGTCGGCCGAGTCCGCGGGGGCGGCGCCGCCCGGCCACAGGCGCTCCAGCCAGGCGGCCGTGGCCGCGGGCGAGGCACCGACCGTGCCGATCGCAGTCGGGCGCACCGCCGCCGCGCCCGTGCCGCCGCCCGCCACCTCCAGGACGTGCAGCAGCTTCTGCGGCGGCTCGCCGCCCGACTCCAGCAGCCTGCGCACCAGGCCCAGCCTGGTGGTGTCCATGCCGGCCGGCAGCGGCAGCGGCTCCCCGAGCCCGTGCTCGTTCACGAGCGCCACCAGCGACGGCACGATCAGCTCGATCGCGGGCGTGTCGGGCAGCTCCGACGCCTGCTCCAGCAGGGGGCGCAGGGCCCGCAGTCCCGCCTCCGCGGCCTGCCTCAGCCGCGCCGTGTCGCCCTCGCCACGGGCCGCGGCCGCGAGCAGCGCCTCGGTGGCGCTCAGCGTCGGCACCAGCGCGTACCCGTCGGGGGCGCCCCACGAGCCGTCGGCGCGCTGGCGCGCCAGCAGGTACGCCACCCGCTCACGGTGCCCCACCAGCCAGGGGGCCAGCGTGACCAGCCGCCCCGTCTCGTACACCGAGGGGGAGACCTGTCCCCACGGCTTGGCCATGAGCTCGGCCACCAGGTCGCCGGCCTGCCGGGCGAGGTCGCCCGCGGTCCCGGCGGCCGTGCCGCCGCGGTCGTCGAGCACACCGGTCTCGCCGTTCACGAGTCCCTCCCGGCCCAGAAGTCGGACAGCCCGTAGAAACCGGTGCTGTAGTGGAGCTGCCAGCTCAGGTACTCGGCGGCGCGCGGCAGGTCCGCGCGCAGCGGCTCGATCAGCGCCTCCGCCCGGTCCGCCAGCTCCGCCATGCGCGCGGTCACCTCGTCGCCCGACAGGCCGAGGGTGAACGCGTTGACGTCGCCGTAGGCCGACTCGCGCCCGTGCGTGGCCAGGTCGTTGAGCAGCCGCAGGTAGCGCTGCACGGCGTCGCCTGGCTCCCGCAGCCGGTCGAGGTCGGCCGGGGCGGTGACCAGGCCCGTGGCGATCCAGTGCGTCACGCCGACGAAGAGCGCGCCCGTGCCGGCCGCGTTGTCCAGGTACTCGGCGAGGGCGGGCGGCTCCCCGCCGTGGCTCCAGTCCCACTCGCGGGCCATCGCCGCCAGCATGCGGCCGAGCTGGTCGCGCCAGGCCGCCGCCAGCACGGGGAAGCCCGGCGAGGACGCCAGCTCCTCCCGCAGGCCGGCCGTGAAGCGGGCCGCGGGGGAGACGGGCGGCTCGCCGCCGGCCGCCGCGAGGCAGTCCGCCACCAGCGCGGCCACCTCGTCCCGTTCCGCGGCCTCGTGGTCGATCAGCCGGTCCACCGCGAACACCAGCAGCGACGCGCGGTTCACCGCCCGCAGCCCCGACGCCCCCGCCCACGGCGCGGCGAACGCGCCGGCCATCGCCAGCGAGGCGTAGAGCCCGCCGTCGAACGCCTCCGGCGGGAAGAGCCCCTCGTAGCGGGCGGCGACCCGGGCCAGGTCCCGGCCGCCCGCCACCGCCAGGGCGCAGGCGCGGCCCGTCTCGTACGACCCGTTCACGCCGCCCGGTCCTTCGGCACGAGCGTCATCCGCAGCCCGGCCGAGGGCCGCAGCGAGGACGCCAGGCGCGGGCGCACCTGACCCCGCGCGTGCACCACGGGCCGGTACTTCCTGAGGATCCCCGCGATCAGCAGGGGCGCCTCCATCATGAACAGGTGCTGGCCGAGGCACACGTGCGGGCCCGCGCCGAACGGCCAGTAGGCGTAGCGGTGCCGCCCGCGCTCGGCGCCCGGCGCGAACCGCTCGGGGTCGAACTCGAGCGGACGCTCCCAGAACCGTTCCAGCCGGTGCGTCAGGTAGGGGCTGAGCATCACGGTCGAGCCCGCCGGGATCGGCACCCCGCCCACCTCGTCGTCCTCCAGGGCGAGCCTGGGCAGGATCCAGCCCGGCGGGTAGAGCCGCAGCAGCTCGTTGACGAACATCCGCAGGTACGTCAGGTGCGGCAGGTGCGCGGTGCTGACCGGGTCGTCGCCGACCACGCGGTCCACCTCCTCGTACACCTTGGCCGCGATCTCGGGGTGACCGGCGAGGACCGGCCAGACCCAGGTCAGCGCGGTGGCGGAGGTCTCGGTGGAGGCGCCGTGCATGGCGACGAGGTCGTCCCTGATGCGCCGGTCGCCGGACGGGCCGGTGTCGTCGTGCCTGGCCCTGCACAGCCGCGAGACGACGTCCTCGCCCTCCTGCCGCTGCGCCCTGGCCTCGGTGATGCGGGGGTAGACGACCTCGTCGATGGCCTTGATCGCGCGCCTGAACGCCAGGTCGCCGGGCAGCGGGACGCGTTCGGACACGAACGGCAGCACCAGGCGCAGTGACTTGGCGGTGACGGCGACGTCATAGGCTGGCACCAGCCGGTTGATGTCGGCGATCGAGATCTTGGAGCCGAAGAACAGCCGCACGATCGTGGGGTGCACGATCGCGGAGACGCCCCTCGCGATGTCGAAGGGCCGCTCGGGCACCACCGTCTCGTCGATGAGCTCCGTGATGATCTCCGCCATCCGCTCGGCCAGCGAGTTGACGTACTTGGCGGTGAAGAGTGGCTGCAGGATGCTCCTGCTCTCGGCCCAGGTGTCCCCGTCGGAGAGGATGCCGTTGCCGATGAGCGGCCCGAGCGGCTCCCAGAACATGCCCTGGCGCACGTAGTTCGGCTGGTTCTGCCGCAGGACGTGCTGGACGTGGTCGGGGTGGGTCACGAGGAACGGGCGGAAGGGGCCCATGGCGAGCCTGACCAGCTCGCCGCCCGCCTGACCGCTCGCCTCTTCCAAGGCGCTGACGGGAACACGCGGGTGTCTCGTGAGCTTACGAAGGAATGGGACAGTTCGGACAGGAGCGGCGTTGATCGCCACGAGAGTCTTCCTCCATCGCCCACGGGCAACCGTCTCACATAACGGACATTTGATGACGATTGTTTCAAACCAAGTGGAGTATCACATGATCATGGGTGGAGTTTCAAGATCGTACCGCGGTAGGAGCACCAGTTGACCCTCAGCCATCCGGGCGCCGCCCCCTCCGGCGACCCCGTCGCCCGCTGTCGCCGTCTGCTCGCGCCCGCCCTCAGGGAGGCGGTGTCCGTCCTGCATCCCTGGGGCGCCGGCATGGCGGCGTTCACGCTCGGGTGGTCCGACGTCGAGGGCCGCCCCCACGAGCGGGAGGGTGGCAAGGGCCTGCGGCCCGCCATCGCCATGTTGAGCGCCGAGGCGGCCGGCGGCAGCGCCGAGGCGGCGCTCCCCGCCGCCGTCGCCGTGGAGCTCGTGCACGCCTTCTCCCTCGTGCACGACGACATCATCGACCACGACGAGCGGCGCAGGCACCGCGAGGCCCTGTGGAAGGCGTACGGGGTGGGCCCCGCGCTCCTGACCGGCGACGCGCTCCTCGCGCTGGCGGTCCGGCAGCTCGCCGGGCTGCCCGACGCCATGCGGTACCTGTCGGACGCGCTCGTCGCGCTCGTGCAGGGCCAGACGTCCGACATGGCGTTCGAGAACCGGCCCTGGCACGGCCAGAACGAGGTCACCGTCGCCGAGTACACCGAGATGGCGGCCGGCAAGACCGGCGCCCTGCTCGGCGCCGCCGCCGCGGCGGGCGTGGTGCTCGGCGGCGCCCCGCACCTCGCGGAGCGCATGTGGGGCATGGGCCGCGACCTCGGCATCGCCTTCCAGATCGCCGACGACGTGCTCGGCATCTGGGGCGACCCGCAGGTCACCGGCAAGCCCGTGCACGGCGACCTGCGGCGCGAGAAGAAGACCCTGCCCGTGCTGGCGGCGCTGGCCTCCGGCGGCACCGCCGCCCGGGAGCTCGCCGCCGCGCTCGCCGAAGGGGCGGGCGACGAGGACGCCGCGCGGCAGGCCGCCCGCCTCATCGAGGACGCGGGCGGACGGGCGGTGGCCGAGGAGCTCGCGGAGCGGCACCTCGGCGCCGCCCTGTCCGTGGTGGACGGCTGCCTGCCGGACGCGGCCGACCTGCGGACCGTGCTGGCCTCCCTGGTCAACCGCCTCCACTGACCTCGCCAGGGGAGACCCCTGCTCCCCGGAGAGCGTCCCTCCGGGGAGCGTCCAGGGCGGGAAGGGCGGCCGCTACGGGCGGGAGGCGGTGTCCAGGAGGTCCAGCTCCTCCTGCGACAGCGCCAGCGCGGCCGACTCCAGGAGCGGCGCGAGCTGCTCCACGTTTCGCGCGCTCGCGATGGGCGCGGCCACGGTCGGCTGGGCGGCCAGCCACGCCAGCGCCACCGTCGCCGGCTGCGTGCCGCGCTCGCGCGCCACCCGCGTGAGCGCGTCCAGCGCGCTCCGGCCGTGCGCCGTCTCCAGGTACTCGGCCGCCCTGCCCGCCCTCGGGCTGTCCACGGCCACCCCCGGCGCGTACTTGCCGGTGAGGAAGCCGCGCGCCAGCCCGTAGTACGGCGTGCTCGACAGCCCCTCGCGGGAGACCACCTCGCGCAGCTCGCCCTCGTAGTCGCGCTCGACCAGGTTGTACGGCTGCTGGAGCGCGACGTACCTGGTCAGGCCCTCGGCGTCGGACACCCGCAGCGCCTCGGCCAGCCGGTCGGCCGCGTAGTTGGAGGCGCCCACGTACCTGACCTTGCCCTCGCGTACGAGCCCGTCGAACGCCTCCAGCGTCTCCTCCAGCGGCGTGTCGCGGTCGTCGGCGTGCGCCCAGTACAGGTCGACGTAGTCGGTGCGCAGCCTGCGCAGGGAGTTCTCCACGGCGGTGCGGATGGTCTTGGCCCCCAGCCCGGAGAGCCCTTCCAGCATGCCGACCTTGGTGGCCAGCACCAGCGACTCGCGGTTGCGCCGCGCGGCCAGCCACTCCCCGATGACGATCTCGGACGTGGACTCGCCGGTCGCCCAGGCCGGGTACACGTCGGCCGTGTCGATGAAGTTGCCCCCGCCCTCGACGTACGCGTCGAGCACGGCGAAGGAGTCGTCCTTGCCGGCCGTCCAGCCGAAGACGTTGGTGCCGAGCGCAAGCGGGAAAACGGACAGGTCCGTGCTGCCTATCGATCTCATCCCGCCATTATCCGCACGTCAGCGGGGTCGCCCGCGACCCGGCCCCCCGCTCTCGGGAGGGCGCGGGATCAGTGGTGCGAGGCCGAGAGATCCAGGCCCCGAGGGGTGAGGAGCCAGACGACGGCCGCCGCGGCGAGCATGAACGCCCCGCCCACGCCCAGCGCCGCGCGCACCGCGATGAGGGAGCCGGGGGCGTCGGCCGCCAGGGCGGCGAACGAGGCCAGGCCGAACAGCGCGAACCCGGTCAGCAGCGTCCTCCTGCGCCCCCACCGGTCGCCCAGCGCGCTCGCGGTGACGAGCAGCCCGGCCAGGACGAGCGAGTAGACGTCCACGATCCACAGGAGCTGGACGGAGTCCGGCCGCAGGTCGCGGCTGATGGCGGGCAGCGCCACGTTGAGCACGGTCATGTCCATGACGACGAGCAGGACGCTGCCCGACAGCTCCGCGAGTGCCGCCCGCCTGCGGCGCGCCCCGGTCATGCCCCCTCCCCGTCGGACGCCCGCCCGTCGTGCGGGGCGGACCGCGGCCCGTCCTCGGGGGCGGGGGAGGCGGCGCCGCGCAGGAAGGTCTGCGTGACCAGCCGGTGCACGTCCCTGCGGGCGACGTCGCCCCGGCGCAGGCTCTCGCGCACCGCCACCAGCAGGCCGTACACGGTGTTGCTGATCCACCGGACGGGCAGGTCGGCGCGCAGCAGGCCCGTGCGCTGCGCGGCGGTGTAGAGCGCGATCTCGCGCTCCTCCAGCTCTTCGGCGCGGCGGGACAGCTCGGGGTGCACGGCCAGAGCGTGGTCGGTCAGGCCGAAGCCGTACTCGTCGGCCACCTCGATGAGGCCGCTCAGCAGCGCGTCGAGCGCCCGCCCGACCTCGCCGGGGTCGGACGAGGCCGCCGCCTCCTCGACGCCGGCCGACACCAGCGCCTGGTGCCACCGGTCGTGGGCGCGGTGGCCGAGGGCGATCACCAGGTCGTCGCGCCCGCTGAAGTGGCGGTGCAGCGCGGCCCGGCAGGAGCCTGTGCCTCCAGGGGCATGGTGGGAAGGTGGCGGGCGAGGTTAAGGTGCCGAGCTGTGGTGATCGGTGACGCGCGCACGCGCATCCTGGACGCGGCGGAGCAGCTGTTCGCGGGCGGGGGCTACGAGGCCACCCCGACCGCGCTCATCGCCAGGCTCGCCGAGGTGCCCAAGGGGCTCGTCTTCCACTACTTCCCGCGCAAGATCGACGTGCTCGTCGCCCTCGTCGACGAGCGGACCCTGGTCGAGGAGGGTCGCGAGGTCGACGCCGTGCCGGGCGACCCGGCGGGCACGCTGTCCAGGCTGGCGCGCGGCCTGCCGCTGCGCGCCTCGCCCGCGATGCGGCGCATCCTGTTCCGCGAGGCCGACACCCACCGCTCGGTGAAGGAACGGCTCGGCAGGCTCAACAGCGAGCTGATCAGGCGCGCCAGGTTCGCGCTCGAACTCGCGCTGCCCGGCGCGCGGGGCGACGCGGCCAGGCTGGAGGTCGCCGCGGCGACGTTCGCCGCCGTGCTGCTCTACCAGGAGAACCTCTGCCAGCTCACCGGCCACCAGATCGACCCCGACGCCGTCGCCCGGCTCATCGCCCACTCGCTCTCCTAGGGCCTCCTCCCGGCCCCTTGCGGCCCTCCTTCGGCCCTCCTCCCGGCCTCTCCCGACGCCGGCCGCCCTTCCCGTGTCCGCGCCCCGCCGGAGCGCGCGCCCGGGGGTGGGACGGGGTCAGACCACCTCGACGGGGTGCCGCACCACCGCGTCGAAGTGGTAGCCGAAGGGGTTGCGAGGGGTGAGGGCCGGCTGGGTCGCGCCGGTCTCGTCCGTCGCCCTGGCCATCAGCACCGCCGGTCCCGTACGCCGGGGCGCCCACTCGACGTGCCACGGCAGCCAGGCGCCCACGAGGTGCGTGCCGTGGTGCTCGGCGGGGCGCCAGGTCCTGCCGCCGTTCACGCTGACCTCGACCGCGGCGACACGGCCGTGCCCCGACCAGGACCTGCCGTGCAGGACGTGGGGGACGCCCACCGCCAGCCGGGCGTTCCACGGCAGCTCGAAGGCGCTCTTGACGGGCTGCGTCGTGACATCGGGGTAGAAGACGGTGTTCCACGGCGTGCGCACCTCGTGCGTGGACACCTCCAGGTCGCCCAGCCATTTGATCGAGGCGACGCCGACCCAGCCGGGCACGACCAGCCGCGCGGGGAACCCGTGGTCGGGCGGCAGCCGCTCGCCGTTCATCTCGTACGCCACGAGCACGTCCGCCATGGCCTTGCCGACGGGCAGCGGCCTGCGGACGTGCCCGTGCTCCTCGAACGGCGTGTCGAGCCCGGTCGCGAGCACGTCCACGGCGTCGGGCCGCAGGCCGGCGTCGGCGAGCAGGCGGCGCAGCGGCACCCCGCGCCAGCGGGCCACGCCGACGCCGCCGAGCCCCCACTGGGTGCCCGGCGCGGGCTCTCCCTGCTGCTCGCCGTAGAAGCGGCGGCCGTTGCCCGCGCACTCCAGCGCGGCGTCCAGGGTGCGGGCGGGCAGCGCCAGCAGCTCGTCATAGCTGTACGAGCGGGGACATCGCACGCCGGGCCCGTGGACGCGCAGGCTCCAGGTGGAGGCGTCGATGAGCGGGGTGGAGGTGTGGTTCCTGACGAAGAACCGGTCGGTCGGGGTGTGGTACCCCTGGCCGGACATCGCCTCCCAGCGCATCTCCGCGCTGCCGTCGTGCACGCGGAACAGCTCGCCGGGCAGCGGCTTGACGATCGACGCCACGTTCCCCACCTCCGTTGCCTGCATTCCCTACCTGAGAACCATTTAATCTCTTCGCGGCTCCCGATGGGAGCCATACCCGAAGTGGCGTCAGAACAGGGCCCTACGAGGCAGGACTGTGTCAGTCCAGCACGGGGAAGTTCGAGCGGAACACGCCGTGCGGGTCGCGGCGGCGCTTGACCTCGCGCAGCCGCTCCAGGACGTCGCCGGGGAACGCCGCCGCCGCCCGCTCGCCGTACCCGAGGTAGGTGAACGGCTTGCGCCCGCTCACGTACGGCGCCATCGCCCCGGAGATCCGCGCGTGCCGCTCCCTGATCGCCGGCGCGAGCTCGGGCGCCGGCAGCGGGGCGAGCATGCTCACCAGGTACGGCTCCTCGACGACACCGCCCGCCCCGAGGCGCGCGCCCCCGCCGCCGCCCGCCGTGACGTCGCCCGCCGGGTCGCCGGTGTGGGCGGCGTCCCGTCCGGCCAGGGCGCCGCCCAGGTGGCGGATCTGGACCATCGCCAGCGGCGCGACCGCGTCACGGCCGGCCGCGTCCAGCAGCGTCCGCGCCGCGTCGCCGTCGAGGTCCGTCAGCAGCTCGGCGCGCAGCATCCCCGCGCCCGGCTCGGTCGGCTCCGCGCAGACACGGCCCAGCTCGGCCACCGGCAGCGGCCCGCGCGTGTCGAGGACCGTCCCGCCGAGGCTCTCCAGCGGCGCCAGCAGGTCGCGCGCCACGCCCTCCTGGCCGAGGAACGTGACGTCCACAGCGACCGCCGCCAGGCCGCGCAGCGGCTCGGGGAGCTGCGGGAACGGCGGGAACTGCATCAGCGCGAACCACACGGTCAGCTCCTCGGGCGCCGACGCCGTGATCCGCCTGAAGGCCGCCATGACCTCCTCCGCCCTGGCGATCGGCCACAGCATCCGGCCGCCGTACAGCGACGGGGCCGGGAACAGGTCGATCTCCATCGCGGTCACCGCCGCGAAGTCTCCGCCGCCCCCGCGCAGCGCCCAGAACAGCTCGGGATCGGACTCCGCGGTCACCCGCCGCCGCACGCCTTCGGCGTCCACGACCTCCAGCGCCCGCACGGCACTCCCCGCCGGGCCGTACGCCCGCCCGAACCAGCTCAGCCCGCCGCCCAGCGTGAACCCCGTCGCCGAGACCACCGGCGAGCTGCCCGCCAGCCCGGTCAGCCCGTGCTTGCCCGCCGCCGCCAGCACCTCGCCCCACGACGCCCCGGCCTCCACGCGCGCCACCCGCGTGTCCGGCCGCACGTCGACGCCCCGCATCCTGGACGTCCGCAGCAGGATCTCCCCGTCGAGACCGTCGGCCGCGCCGTGCCCGCCCGCCTGCACCGCCACCCGCAGCCCGTTCCGCCTGGCGTGGCTCACCACGGCCGCGACGTCCTCCGCGTCCTCGGCCTGCACCACCGCGCGCACCCGCTGCTCCACGGCCAGGTTCCACGGCCTGGCCGCCTGCTCGAAGCCCTCGTCGCCCGGGACCAGCATCCGCCCTCGCGGCAGCGCCTCGTCGATCGACACGTCGTCCCCCTCTTGATCGGTTCCTGCGACCACCTTGGCACAGGCCGCTTAAGCGCCACCTGCGATTTAGTTGTGCCTGGTTTGTGGGCAAATGGCCGTACGCTACGACGTGACCTGTCCCGGTGGTGGAGAGCGGATGGACTTTCGCCTGTTCGGACCGATGGAGGTGCTCGACGAACGCGGGCGCCCCGTCGAGATCAAGGCGCACAAGCAGCGTGCCCTGCTCGCCCTGCTGGCGCACGAACCCGGCCACGTCGTGTCCCTCGACCGGCTCGTCGACGCGCTGTGGTCCGGCGAGCCGCCCGCCAGCGCCACCGGATCCCTGCAGGTCTACATCGCCCAGCTCCGCAAGGCGCTCGAACCCGGCCGGCCGCCCCGCACCCCACCCGCCGTGCTGCTCACCCGCGAGCCCGGCTACCTGCTGTCCGTCGCGCCCGAACAGGTCGACCTCGTCCGCTTCACCACAGGGGCCGAGGACGGCAGACGCGCCCTCGGCCGCGGCGACCACGCCCGCGCCGCGGAACTCCTCGACCTGGCGCTCGCCACCTGGCGGGGCGACCCGCTCGCCGAGTTCGCCGCGTACGACTTCGCCCACCCCGTGACCGCCCGCCTGGCCGAGGTGCACGCCTGCGCCACCGAGGACCGCTTCGAGGCCAGGATCGCCCTCGGCGAGCACCGGCTGTGCGTCCCCGACCTCGAACGGCTCGTCGAACGACACCCGTACAGGGAACGCATGTGGGGGCTGCTCGTCCTCGCCCTCTACCGATCGGGCCGGCAGGCCGACGCGCTCGGCGCGCTACGCCGCGTACGCGGGCTGCTGTCCGGGGAACTCGGCCTCGAACCCGGCCCGGAACTGCGCCGCCTCGAACACTCCGTCCTCACCCAGGACCCGTCCCTGCTCCCCGCGCCCGCCCCGCGCGCGCTCACGATCCCCGCAGCGGCTCCCACCACCCTGCCAGGGACTGACGCAGGGGCGCCCACGGGCCTCGGAGGGACGCCCGCCGGGGGAGCAGGGGCGCCCACGGTTCGCGCGACGCCCGCCGGGACGGCAGGGGCGGCCACGGCGTCGGCCACGGCGTCGGCGACGGCATCGGCTGCGGTCGTCGCGCACGATGGGCTCATCGCGCGGCAGGGGCAGCTCCGCCGGGTGCGGGAGCGTCTCGCCGACGTCCGGCGCGGGCGGGGCGGGGTGCTGCTGGTGACCGGCGAGGCCGGCATCGGCAAGACCAGGCTCGCCCAGGCGGCGGCCGACGAGGCGGCCGCCCAAGGGTTCACCGTCGCCTGGGGCCGCTGCGCGGAGGACGCCGGGGCGCCGGCCTTCTGGCCGTGGCTCCAGGTCCTGCGCACGCTGGGCGCCGACGCCCTGGCCGCACTCACCGGCCCCCCGCCCCAGGAATCCGGGGAGCGGCTGCACCTGGAATCCGGGGAGCGGCCACACCAGGAACCCGGGGTGCGTCCGCACCTGGAATCCGGGGTGCGTCCGCACCTGGAATCCGGGGAGCGGCCACACCAGGAACCCGGGGTGCGTCCGCACCTGGAATCGGGGGTGCGGCCGCACCTGGCGGAGGGGGCGGTGCGGCCGGGCGGGGTCTGGACGGCAGAGGCGGATCCGCCCGGCGGCGGGGCCCTGTCCGGCGGGGCCCTGTCCGGGGGGGCGGCGGAGGCGTTGTTCGCGTTGCACGAGCGGGTGGTGCGACGTCTCGTCGGCGCCGGCGCCCCCACGCTGATCGTCCTGGACGACCTGCACTGGGCCGACGCCTCCTCGCTGCGGCTGCTCTCGTTCGCCGCCGCCGAGCTGCACCGCGCCCCCGTCCTGGTCCTCGCCGCCATGCGCCCCGAGCCCGGCGACGCCCCCGACCAGCTCCGCGACGCCCTCGGCGTCCTGGCCAGGGAGCGCGGCACGGAACGCATGGCGCTGCCGCCGTTCACCGTGCAGGACGTGTCGTCCTTCCTCGCCGGCGGTTCGCTCACCGGCCCTGACCAGGCCGCCCCCGGCCAGGCCGACACCGCTCTGGCCGCGGTCCTGTGCGAGCGCACCGGCGGCAACCCGTTCTACCTCACCGAGCTCGTACGCCTCCTCGGCAGCGAGCACCGGCTCGACGTGGCGTCCCTCGGCGTGCCCGAGGGGGTGCGCGAGGTCATCGGCCGCCGCGTGGCCAGACTGCCGAAGGAGACCAGGAGCCTGCTTCGCGCCGCCGCCGTCCTCGGCCAGGACGTGCCCGCCGACCTGCTGGAACGATCCACCTCCACGCCGCTCGACCGGCTCGTCCCCGCCCTCGAACCGGCCGTCGCCACCGGGCTGCTGCACGAGGTGCCCGACGGGTTCGACTACCGCTTCTCCCACGCGCTCGTCCGCGACGCCCTCTACGCCGAGCTCGGACGCCTCGACAGGGCCACGCTCCACCTGCGGGCAGGGGAGGCGCTGGAGGCGTTCCCAGGCGCGGAACCGTCGGCGCTGGCCCACCACTTCGGCATGGCCGCCCGCGTCGGCGGCGCCGCCAAGGCCGTCGAGTACGCGGTCCGGGCGGCGCGGCGTTCGGCCGCCCAGCACGCGTACGACGAGGCCGCCGCCTTCTGGGGCAGGGCGGTCGCGGCGCTCGGTCAGGACGACCCGGCGCGCCGCTGCCGCCTGCTCGTCGCGCGCGGCCGGGCGCTGCGGGCCGTCGGCGACGTCCGGGGCGGTCATGACGCTCTGCAGGAGGCCATCGACCTGGCCGCGTCCATCGGCGACCGCGACGCCCTGGTGGCCGCGATCACCGTCTTCGGCGAGATGGCCGTCTGGAACTGGCGCGGCTACGGCGTCGTCGACGACCGCATGGTCGCTCTCCTGGAGCACCTCCTGAGCGAGCCGGAAGACCCGGCCCCGGAAGCGGAGGAACCCGGCCCGCGCGCAGGGGCGGGCGCGGCGAGGCTCGGGGACGCGGAGCGGGCCGCCCTGCTCGGCACGCTCGGCGTCGAGCTCTACTACTCGCCCCGCCGCGAGGAGGGCGAGCGCCACGCCGCCGAGGCCGTCGCCCTCGCCCGCCGCGTCGGCGACCACGCCCTCCTCGCCCGCGTGCTCAACAACTACGTGATCGCCGCCTGGGTGCCGCAGCGCGAACGGGAACGCCAGGCCGCCGGGGAGGAGATGCTCGCCATCCCCGGCCTGCCCGCCGCCGCCGAGATCGTGGCCCGCGTGTTCCGCATGTCCCACCTCCTCAGGGACGGCGACCTCGCCGCCTGGGACCGCGACCGCGACCGCTGCGCCCGCCTGCTGGAGGAGGCCCGCCGCCCGGAGCTCGCCGCCATGGTCAGGATCGCCGAGGCCGCCGGGCTGACCCTGCGCGGCGAGTGGGAGGAGGCCGAACGGCTGGCCGCCGAGTTCAGCGACCTGCTCGGCGGGTCCAGCATGTGGGGCCTCGACTTCCCGCACCTCGTCACCCTGTACGCCTGCCGCCGCGCCCAGGGACGCGTGGGCGAGATCCTCGACCGGCTCGTCGGCGCGGCGGCCCGGCCCGACATGGCGCCGCTGCGTCCCCTCGCCGTCCTCGCCGCCCTGGACACCGGCGACACCGCCCTCGCCCGCGACCTGGTGAGCCGCTGGGGCGCCGAGATCCGCGAGGACTGGGCGAGCGACCTCGTGGTGCCCGTCTGGGGGTACGTGTCCGCCCAGCTCGGCACCCCCGACCCGGCCGCCCTGTACGCGAGGCTCGCGCCGTACGCCTCCCGCCTGGTCGTCGGCGGCATGGGGGCGGCAGGCTGGGGCTCGACGCACCTGGTGCTGGCGGAGCTGGCCCGCGCCACCGGAGACCTCGACGCGGCCCGCGCGCACGCCGCCGAGGCCCACGCCGCCCACGCCCGCCTCTCCTCCGCCTACTGGACGTCCAGGTCGGCCCGCCTCCTCGAATCCCTCGGCATGCCGTCCTGACCGGGCCTGCGATCCGTCCCGAGCGCCCGGTGGCCCGGTCAGGGGCGGGCGCTGAGCCTGGCGTACGCGGCGGGCGGCATGCCGATCGCGGCGGTGAAGTCGCGCGTCAGGTGGGCCTGGTCGGTGTAGCCCAGCTCGGCGGCCAGCGTGGCGAGGTCGAGCCCCTGGCTCACCCGCTCAGCGGCCTCGTGCAGGCGGAAGCGGCGGATCACCCACTTCGGCCCGGCGCCGACGTAGTCGCGGAACAGCCGCTGCAGCGAGCGCACGGAACGCCCCGACCGGGCGGCCAGCTCGCCGACCCTGGTCAGCGACCCGTCGCCCTCCGCCATCGCCACCAGCGCCGCGGCCTCCTCCGCCAGGGGGTCGCGCCGCGGCCCCAGACCCAGCAGGAACGCCTCGACGAGCGCGACCGCCGTCCGCGCGTCAGGCTCGGCCAGCACCCGTTCGACCAGCGCGGCGCCCGCCGGGCCGTACAGCTCGCCGATCTCCACGAAACGGCCGGTCAGCCGCGACACCGGGGCTCCGAGGAACGTCCTGAAGCCGCCGGGGCGGAACCGCGTGCCGAGCACCCGGCCGCCGCCCCGCATCGTGTACGAGAACCCGCCCTTGATCACCCCGGCGACGCGGTGGAAGTCGTCGGTGATCGTCATGTTCACGGTGGGGTGCGAGACGATGCGCTGCTCGTACGGCTCGGCGAGGCCGGTCCAGGTGACGACCCAGAAGTGGTCCACGTACGCGGCCAGGCCGGGCGACGGCGCCAGCCGGGCGAAGTCGAAGGCGTCGAGCCCCGCGTACGGGTCGATCCAGCCGCGCAGTCGCGTTTCTACAAGCCGCGCATCGGGCGGGCGCGGCACCCTGGCTGCCATGGACGACATGGACGACATGATGCCGCTGATGACGAGCGCCACGGAACGGACGGCCGGGCTCGTGCGGGAGGTACGGCAGGAGCAGCTCGGCCTCCCGACGCCGTGCGAGACGTTCGACGTCAAGGACCTGATCAACCATCTGGAGTGGGTGGCGGAGCTGTTCGAGTCGCTGGCGCGCCAGGGGCCGAGGACGGAGCAGGGGCCCTACGCGGGCGACTTCCCCGAGCGCGTGGAACGCACGCTGGCCGCCTGGGCGCGACCCGAGGCGTGGCAGGGCGCCGGCCCGGCCATGGGACTGCCGATGACGGTGCTGGCCCACATGTACCTGGTCGACATGGTGGTGCACGGCTGGGACCTGGCCAGGGCCCTCGGCCAGGAGTACGCGCCCGACTCCGCGGCGGTCGCGCGGGCCGAACGGTTCACGGACGAGATGGCCGAGATGGGCCGGCGGCGCGGCGCGTTCGGCCCGCCGGTGCCGGTGGCGGAGGACGCGCCCCCGTTCGACCGCCTGCTGGGCCTCGTGGGCCGCGACCCCGCCTGGACCACCTGAGCCCGCGCCGGGTTTGCCCCGTCGAGCACAATCCAGCCCTACGACTAGGCATTCCTGTGTGATGATGCGAATGCCGACAGTGCAAGACCGCCGACGTGGGGCTGGAGGAGGACTGTGGAAGTACTTATCCTGCTGGCGCTCATCCTGGTAGTCGTCGCGATAGTGGAAGACTCCGGCAGTGGCTCCGGCGGCACCCCCCGCAGCAGCAGCAGGTACAAGGACAGGTACATGAGGCGGTTCCAGCGGAGGCAGGAGCAGGAGTTGGAAAGGCACCTGAGGAAGTTTCGGGAGTCCGAGGGGGGCGCCGGCTACGGGGGGAGCCGGGGCGACAGTGGCTTCGGTGGAGATGGCGACGGCGGCGACTGACCGCTCTTGATCGGCTCGACAGGACCTCCGTCGCGGGTGGGGGCCGCGTGCGTCGCGACGTCGCCTGCACCGCCTGAGCTCGCGCCGCCGGGTGGGGGCCGCGTGGCCGGGCTGTGGGCGGCCGCCTAGGGTGGTCCCCGGAGGCCGGGCGGTGCCGCCTGCTCCGGGCGTCCACGGCACGGAAGCCTCGGCGTTCCTGAGCGGCGCCGCCCGCCGCGGGCGTCCGCGGGCGTCCACGGGCGTGGAAACCGGGGCGGAAGAGGCCGGGCGTTAGCGGGCGAGAGCGTCGCGACGGCGGTCCGGGCCTCCACGGGCGAGAGAGGGACGTACCCGGCCGCACGGGTACCCGCGGGTGAGGACAGGAGCGGCGAGGCGTGACCGGGACGTGGTGGTGGGACCTGGCCATCGGGGTGGCCGTGGCGCTGGTGGTGTCGTGGGCGGCGCTCGTGGTGACGCTGGCCGTGGTGCGTCCGCGCGGCGGGCTGCTGCAGGAGTCGCTGCGTCTCCTGCCGGACGTGCTGCGCCTCGTCCGCCGCCTGGCGGCCGACGGCAGCCTGCCGCGCGGCGTCCGGGTACGCCTGGGGCTGCTGCTGGCGTACCTGGCGTTCCCGATCGACCTGATCCCCGACTTCATCCCCGTGCTGGGGTACGCGGACGACGCCATCATCGTCATGGCCGTGCTGCGGTCGGTGGTGCGCCGGGCGGGGCTGCCCGCGGTGGAACGCCACTGGCCCGGCACGCCGGACGGCTTCGCCGCCCTCACCCGCCTGACCGGCCTCTCCCGCTGGACCCCCACCGCCTGAAGCCCCACCCCCCTGACGCTCCGCCGCCCTGCCCGCCGCTGCCCGGCGCGGCAGGGGTGGCGGCCGGTCAGCGGCCGAGGAAGGTCAGGAGGCGGTGCAGGGGCCAGGTGTTGATGACGTCGTCGGCGGTCAGCCAGGCGCGCTGGGCGATGCCGATGCCGAACCGCTGGTGCTCCAGGTGCGGGATGGCGTGGGAGTCGCTGTCGATCGCGAACTTCACCCCGTGGTGCCTGGCCAGCCGCACCAGGTCGGACGGCAGGTCGGACCGGTCGGGGTAGGAGTCGATCTCCAGGGCCGTGCCGGTGCGCGCGGCGGCGCGGAAGACGGCGTCCCAGTCGGCGTCGACGCCGGCCCGCTTGCCGATCTTCCTGGTGGTGGGGTGGCCGATGACGTCGACGTACGGGTTCTCGCAGGCCGCGATGAACCTGCGGGTCATCTCGTCGCGCGACATCGTGAAGTGCGAGTGCACCGAGGCCACGCAGACGTCGAAGCCGCGCAGGACCTCCTCGGGCCAGTCGACGGAGCCGTCGGGCGCGATGTTGAGCTCGGTGCCGTGCAGCAGGCGCATGCCCGGATACCTCTCCTGCAGGCGCGCCAGGCGTTCCCGCTGCTCCAGCGCCTTGTCGAGGGTCATGCGCTGCATCGTCAGGTCGGGGGCGTGGTCGGTGACGGCGTAGTACGCGTAGCCGCGCGCGTGGGCGGCGGCCACCATGTCCTCGAGCGTGGCGATGCCGTCGGTCAGGTCGGTGTGCGTGTGCAGGTCGCCCTTGAGGTCGGACAGCTCGACCAGGTCGGGCAGTTCGCCGCGCAGCGCCGCCCGCACCTCGTCGCCGCCCTGGCGCAGCGGCGGCGGGACGTACTGCATGCCGAGCGCGTCGTAGATGTCCTCCTCCGACTCGGCCGCGATCACCCGGTCGCCGTCGAACAGGCCGTACTCGGAGAGCTTCCAGCCCTTCTTGACCGCCAGCTCCCTGACCGCGACGTTGTGCTCCTTGGAGCCGGTGAAGTACTGCATGGCCGCGCCCCACGACCCGGCGGGCACCACCCGCAGGTCGACCTGGACGCCGGAGGTGGTGCGGACGGACGTCTTCTTGTCGCCGGCCGCGATGACCTCGGCGACGTACGGCTGCGCGCGGAAGTCGGCCATGATCGACGGCGGGGCCACGGCGAGGATGTCGATGTCGCCGATGGTGTCCTTCATGCGCCGCAGCGACCCGGCGTGGCCGATGCGCTCGGCCCGCAGGGAGGCCATGACCTGCTCGGCCAGGGCGGTGGCGATGCCGATGTGGACCCTGCGGCTCGACTGTTCGAGCTGCTCGATGCCCTTGAGCAGGTTCGCCAGGGTCTTGGGGCCGAGCCCCTTGACGCCGTCGAGCCGCCCGGAGGCGATGGCCTCGCCCAGCGCCGACGTGGAGTCGATGCCGAACTCCTCGTACAGCATGATGGCCGTCTTCGGCCCGAGCGAGGGGACCCTGGTGAGCCGCCGCACCCCCTCGGGCACCCGCGCCCGCAGGTCGTCGAGCTGGCGGAAGCTGCCGCGCTGGAGGAACTCCTCCATCTTCTTGGCGATGGCCTCGCCCACGCCCGGCACGCCGCGCACGTCGACGGCGGCGATGTCGTCGGGGAACCCGGCGATCGCCTTGGCCGCCTTCTGGTAGCTGCGCACGCGGAACGCGTCGCCGCCGCTCAGCGCGAACAGCTCCGCGTACTCCTGCAGCGCCGCCGCCGCCTCGTCATTAGCCCGCATGCGCCCACCTTAGAGCCCGCCCCCGACAGTCCGGCACGCCAGACGAACCCTCGCGGCGGCGCCGTCCCGTGGAGCGGCGGAGCCGCGCTCATTGAGATCCAACCGAGTCGCAAGCCGGGATCCCGATCCTGGCGGGCATGAGAACGATCACCATGGCCTGGCCTGCGGCCGTGCTCGCGCTGACCGCGCTGCTCACCTCCCCTGCCGCGCCCGCCGCGGCGGCGGCCCCCGCCGGCCGGGACTTCAACGGCGACGGCTACAACGACCTGGCCGTCGGCACCCCCGCCGCGCCCGGCCCGAACGGCACCACGGGCGCCGCCACGATCCTGTACGGCGGACCGGGCGGGATCGGCGGCCACACCGTGCGCCGGCCCGCGGCCGACTGCAAGAGCGACTGGAACGTTCCCTGCCGGGGCTGGGGCACGGCACTCGCCGCAGGCGACCTCGACGGCGACAGCGCGGCCGACCTGGTCCTCGTCGGCGTCTACCCGAAGACGCAGATCGACTCCTGGAAGTCGGGGTCGGTCAAGACCACCGCCTACCCGTACAGCGGCCCGGGCGCCGTCCTCGGCTCGGGGCTGTCCGTCGGGCAGTTCGACGGGCAGCCCGGCGCCGACGTGGTCGGCGTCGACGACAGCAGCGGGTTCGAGGCCGGCGGCGGCACCTACCCCGCCTCCAGGCTCACCGCCCGCCTCAACGGCGCGGACTGGACCCGCAACGCCTTCCACGACGGCTGGGTCCGGGTCAGGTCCATGGCGACGGGCGACGTCCACGGCTCCGGCAGGAGCCAGATGGCGGTGATCATCAGCAAGTACACCGCCGACGGGCAGGAGGAGGCCCCGTACCTGTGGCTGCTGGACGACCTCACCCGGCAGCCGGCCTCGGTCGAGGACGGCCTGTGGGCCTGGGGCGGCCTGTGCACCACCGCCAACAGGGACGTGCTCGGCTGTCCGAAGAAGGACTCCCGTCTGGCGATGGGCGACGTGGACGGCGACGGGCACCTCGACGTGGTGATGGCCACGCCGAGCAGCCGCGGCCTGCAGATCTGGTACGGCTCCGCGGCGGGCTTCTCGCAGTTCCCCGGGTTCTCCGCGCACGACATCGGCTGGTTCGACGCCGGCGCCATGACCGGGCAGGACCTGGCGGTGGGTGACGTCAACGGCGACGGCGCGGCCGAGATCGTCCTGGGCGCCCCCAAGGCCGCCTCAGCCGGCCGGGCCGACGCGGGCGCGGTCGTCGTGGTGCCCGGGTCCAAGTCCTCGCCCCGCGGCCCGGTGCTGTCGGCCGCGCGGATCGTCACCCAGGACGGGATGGGCTCCGCCGACCCCATCGGGGAGCAGTCGCAGGCGGGCGACCTCTTCGGCGCGTCCGTCAGGGTGCTGGACGTCACCGGTGACGGCAAGGCCGAGGTCGTCGTCGGAGCCCCGGCCAAGAACGGCGGTGCCGGCATGCTCGTCGTCCTGCGCGGATCGGCCTCCGGGGTGTCCGACGCGGGCGCCCAGGTCTTCCATCCCGGCCAGTTCGGTCTCGACTCGCCGCAGACCGCTTTCGGCGGGATCCTGCCTCTCTGAGGCTCGGCGGGCGCGCCGGGCGAGGACCGCCCATGAGTCCGCGCGCCCGCCGTGCGCGGCGGCGCTTCGCGCCATGACCGCTAGAAGCGCACCTCGCGCGGCCGGTACGGCTCGGCCAGGAACGCGAGCTCCTTGTCCGACAGCGACACCTCGACGGCGGCCACGGCGTCGTCGACGTGCCGGTCCTTGGTCGCGCCGACGATGGGCGCGGTCACGGTGGGCTGGTGGAGCACCCAGGCGAGCGCGATCCGGGCGGGCGGCAGCCCGCGCTCACGGGCGAGCTGCGCCACCCGGTCGAGGATCGCGCGGTCGTTGTCCGGCTCGTACAGGAAGTCGATCCTGGCGTCGGAGCCGGTGCGCGCGGTGGAACCCCCGGCGCCGGCCCCGGCCCTGGCCAGGACGCCCCGGGCGAGCGGGCTCCACGGGATGACGCCCACGCCCTGGTCGGCGCACAGCGGCAGCATCTCGCGCTCCTCCTCCCTGTACAGGAGGTTGTAGTGGTTCTGCATGGTGACGAACCGGGTCCAGCCGTTGCGCTCGGCGACGTGCTGCGCCTTGGCGAACTGCCACGCCCACATGGTGGAGGCGCCGATGTAGCGGGCCTTGCCCGCCTTGACCACGTCGTGCAGCGCCTCCATCGTCTCCTCGACGGGCGTCTCGTCGTCCCAGCGGTGGATCTGGTACAGGTCCACGTAGTCGGTGCCGAGGCGGCGCAGCGAGTCGTCGATGGCGGCGTGGATGCGGCGGCGCGACAGTCCGCGGTCGTTCACGCCCCTGCCCATCGGGAAGTAGACCTTGGTCGCCAGCACGTAGTCCTCGCGCCTGGGGAAGATCCGGCGCAGGACGCCGCCGGTGACGACCTCGCTGTGGCCCGCGCTGTAGACGTCGGCGGTGTCGAAGAAGGTGACGCCCGCGTCGGCGGCCCTGCGGACCAGCGGCTCCGCCTGCTCCTCCGGCAGCGCCCACTCCTGCCTGGACGGGTCGCCGTAGCTCATCATGCCGAGGCAGACGCGTGAGACCTTCAGCCCGGTGTTGCCCAGTCGCACATACTCCATGCCGCCCACCTTACGAGGGCGCGTTCGCCGCGGACCCGGGGCCTCCCGCCGTCACAGGCCCGAGCGGGGCGTGATGATCGTCACGCCGGGCACGGACCCCATCGCGGCCAGCGCCTTGCCCGCGTCGGCCAGCCCGATCGTCCTGGTGACGAGCTGGTCGGGGTGCAGCACCCCGGCCCTGATCATCTCCAGCATCGGCGGGTACGCGTGCGCGGCCATGCCGTGGCTGCCGAGCAGCCGCAGCTCGTGGGCGATCACGGGGCCCATCGGCACCGGCGTGGGGCCGCCGGGGAGCAGGCCCACCTGGACGTGCCTGCCGCGCCGCCGCAGGCTCTCGACGGAGGCGGCGCAGGTCGCGGCGCTGCCCAGCGCGTCGAGTGACAGGTGGGCGCCGCCCCTGGTCAGCTCCCTGACCTGGGCGGCGGCGTCGCCGGCCGAGGCGTTGACGAAGTGGGTGGCCCCGGCCTGCTCGGCCAGGCGCAGCGCGTCGCCGCTGACGTCCACGGCGACGACCCGCGCCCCGGCGGCCGTGGCGATCATCACGGCGGACAGCCCGACGCCGCCGCAGCCGTGCACCGCCACCCACTCGCCCGGCCGTACCCCGCCCACCTGCGCCACGGCGCGGAACGCGGTGGCGAACCTGCAGCCGAGCCCGGCGGCGGTGGCGTAGGCCATGTCCTCGGGGATGGCGACGAGGTTCACGTCGGCGTGGTCGATGGCGACGTACTCGGCGAACGACCCCCAGTGGGTGAAACCGGGCTGGGTCTGCCGCTCGCACACCTGCTGGTCGCCGGTGGCGCAGGCGGCGCAGGAGCCGCAGGCGCACACGAACGGGACGGTCACGCGGGCGCCGGGCCGCCAGCCCCGCACGTCGGAGCCGACCGCCTCGACCACGCCCGCGAGCTCGTGCCCGGGGACGTGCGGCAGCGCCGTGATGTCGGGGTCGTGGCCCTGCCAGCCGTGCCAGTCGGAGCGGCACAGCCCCGTGGCCTCGACTCTGATCACTGCCCCGTGCGGGGCGGGCGTGGGGTCGGGCAGCTCCCGCAGGTCGAGCTCCCCACCGAAGACGTCGAAGGCAACCGCGCGCATCTCATGAGCTTAGAGGGCGTTCCCGCAGGTCGCGCAAGCCCCGGCAGGAGGGGGAGCCCGCCCCGCCGCGCCCCTCGGCGCGGCACGCCCGCCCGCAGCCCGCCCCCCAGCGCCCCGGCAGGTGTCAGCACCCCCTTCTCGGTCAGGAGGGGGTGATGGGACGCGATATCGACAAGGAACGGTTCTCCGAGGCGGAGTACGCCACGTTCGGCGAGCGGCTGCGCGACCAGCTCGGCGTGCTGCGCGAGCTGCTCGGCACGCCGGGTTTCGGCGAGGGCCCGGCGACGATCGGCGCGGAGCTGGAGTTGTTCCTCGTGGACGCGCAGGGCAGGCCGCTGTCGCGCAACGACGAGGTGCGCGAGGCGCTGGGCGACCCCCGCGTGGTGCTGGAGCTGGGCCGCTACAACCTTGAGGTCAACCTGACGCCCCTGCCGCTGTCCGGCGCGCCGTTCGAGGCGCTGAGCGGAGAGGTGCAGGAGGCGATGACCAGGGTGGACGCGGCCGTGTGGCGCGCGGAGGAGGGCGGCGGCGCGCTGCCGATCGGCATCCTGCCGACCCTGGACACCGCCGACTTCACCCGGCGCGCGATGAGCGACCAGAACCGTTACCGCGCGATGAGCAGGGGGATCAGGCGGCTTCGGCTGGAGCCGTTCCTCGTGAAGATCGACGATCTGGAGCTGTCGGTCGAGGACGTCATCCTGGAGAGCGCCAACACCTCGTGGCAGGTGCACCTGCGCACCCCGCCGGGGCGGTTCGCCCGGTTGTTCAACGCCGCGCAGCTCGCGATCGGCCCGGTGCTGGCCGCGTGCGGCAACTCGCCGCTCTTCCTCGGCAGGCGGCTGTGGGAGGAGACCCGCATCGCGCTCATGGAGGAGGCGGCGGACGACCGCGACGTGGAGCGGCTGCACCGGCCCGACGGGCGCGTCACGTTCGGCTCCGACTGGGTGCGTGAGGGCGCGTACGAGCTGTTCGAGCGGTACGTCGCCGACTACGACCCGATCGTCCCCGAGCTGACCGAGGGGGCGCAGCCGCACGAGGTGCCGGAGCTGCGGCTGCACCAGGGCACGATCTGGCAGTGGAACCGGCCGGTCTACGACCCCGCCGACGGCGGGCACCTGCGGATCGAGATGCGGGCGCTGCCCGCCGGGCCCTCGTGCGCGGACATGGCGGCCAACACGGCGTTCCTGCTGGGTCTGACGCTCTCGCAGGCCGAGCGGGACCTCACCGGCTACCGGTTCGCGGAGGCGTACCAGAACTTCTACCGGGCGGCGATGCACGGGCTGGACGCGAAGCTGTCGTGGCCGGGGCACGACGGCGGCATCCACGCCGCCGACCTGGTGCTGAGCCTGCTGCCGGAGTCGCGGGCCGCGCTGCTCGCGGCCGGGGTGTCGGCGCGCGACGCCGACCGGGCGCTCGGGATCGTCGAGGAGCGCACGCGCCTGCGCCGTACGGGGGCGGCCTGGCAGCGGGAGACGCTGGACCGGCTGGGCGGCGACCGGGGCGCGCTGGTCCGCCGCTACCGCGAACTGGCCCTGTCGGGTTCGCCGGTGCACACGTGGGAATAGCCGCAACCTTCGCCTGACAGGATCCGTCTAACCGATTCCAAGGACGGGGAAGCGAGGACCACATGGCGGGGACGGGGATGGCGCCCACGGACACGGCGCCCTTCACCTTACGGCGGGCCACCGGGACGCTCGCCGAGTCGGCGGCGAAACTCGCCGGAGACATCGGCGCCACCAGCGTCGAGGCGCTGCTGGCGCAGGCCAACAGGACGGCGGTCCGCAGGGGCGCCTCCGCCACGATGGGCGGGATGAAGCCCAGGCCCGCCGACTGGTACGCCTTCGACGTCAAGGACCAGGCCACCCCCGACTGGTACCCGCAGGGCGTCACCTGCGGCGAGGAGTCGGGCGCGTTCGGGGCGCCGGTGTTCCTCGTGACCTGGTACTTCAAGCCCGACGCGGGGGAGCGCGGCATCCGCGTCAGCTTCCTCAGCCCGCAGACGCTCAGGTACCGGCACGCGCTGCTCGTGCAGGCCACGCCCGACGGCTCGTACGCGCCGATCGATATCCACGCCGGTGGCGTGGCCTGCCACGGGCACCTGCTGTACGTGGCCGACACGGTCAGGGGCCTGCGCGTGTTCGACCTGGCCAACCTGCTCGACCTGCGTACCGTGCAGAACGACCTGGGCGACCCGGCGCGCGCCGGGCGCGCCGACGGCAGGTTCCACGCGTTCGGCTACCGCTACGTGATCCCGCAGACCGACTTCTGGCGGGTCGCCCAGCCGGGGGCCAGGTTCTCGTTCGTCTCGGTGGACCGCAGCGGGCCCGCCCCCATGCTCGTCACGGGCGAGTACCTGGAGGACGACCCGGGCGGCCGGGTGGCGCGCTGGCCGCTCGGCCTGGAGGGCGGGGCGCCCGCCGACGCGTACGTGCTGGGGCAGCCGAAGGTCCAGGGCGCGCTGTCGTGGGGCGGGCGGTGGTACATGAGCCAGGCGGCCGACGCGGCCACCAACGGGAGGCTGCTCGTGCACGACGGCGGGCGGGTGGCGGCCAGGCCGTACCCGATCGGGCCGGAGGACCTGACGGTGCAGGACGGGCGGCTGTGGAGCGTCACCGAGTTCAGGAACAAGCGGGTGGTCTTCGGAGTCGCCCTCTGACGGGCGGGGCTCGCTGGGGGCGGGCTCAGCCTTTGAGGTGGCGCTGCAGCAGTTCGCGGTAGCGGCGGTCGAAGTCGTCGTAGCGGGCGCGCAGCCGGGCGCCCGGCCAGTCGCCGGGCAGCAGCTCCGCGGGGAGCAGCGGGTCGGCCAGCAGGTGCCGCAGCACGGCGGCCGACACGAGGAAGCCCTCCGCGAGCCCCTCGGCCCGGTCGAGGGCCCGTTCCAGTGCGTGCGCCTCGGCCGCCCACCCGTCGAGGTCCCACAGCAGCGGGGTGGGGTCGGTGTGCGGGCGGCCGTCGATCAGGGTGCACTGCGCGGTGACGACGTCCGGCCACCGCCGGACCAGGTTGGCCGGGCGCATCCAGGTGCCCTCGCGCAGCTCGGCCAGCCGCAGCGCGGTCATGGCGTGGCGCAGCGCGGCCCGGTCGGCGGGCGCGCGCCGTTCCGCGGTGACGACGGCCACCTCCCAGGCGCCGTCCCACGGCCTGGTGTGCGGGTCGCGGCTCTCGTCCTGCCTGGCCTGCCGCTCGACCAGCCGGGACGACAGCGTGTAGTGACCGTCGCGCTGGGTCAGGTCGCCCGCGGCGACCATGCGCGACAGCGCCACGCGCACGGTGCCCTCGGCGATGCCGAACAGCGCGCCGATGCGCACCAGGTGGCGGGCGGGCAGGCGGGGCGGGTGGCTGCCGAGCAGCGCGCTCAGCACCGCCGACCTCGCGCTCAGATTGTTACGCTCTTCCATCGCGTGTCGAGTATATGTAACACTCGCGGTATGGGGCGCTACCGCTATCTCACCGAACCCTTCGACCGCAGCGACCGCTACGCGACGGAGCGCTACCAGGGCGCGACCGGCCGCAACTGGTGGACCTGCGATCCCACGCTGCGCCTGCTCATGCGGCGCCACCTGGGCGACGGCTACGCCTGGGCCGAGCCGCGCCTCGAACGGCTCGGCGCGCTCATGGGCGGGCTCGTCGCCGAGTGCGCCGAGGAGACCGACCGCAACCCGCCACGGCTGGAGAAGTACGACAAGTGGGGCAGGGACGTCAGCGAGGTCGTCATGCCGCCGTCGTTCCACACCGCCCGCCGGGCGCTCATGGAGGACAACTTCACCGCGCCCGCCTTCGCCGAGGAGGCCAGGGCGCACGGCGCCGACCCCGCCGCGCTCGGCGCCGCCTGGACGTACCTGCTCGACCAGGCCGACATCGGCATGGGCTGCGCGCTCGGCACCGGCGGCGACATGGTGGTCTCCCTCGCCGAACGGCACGCGCCCGACGACGTCAGGGAACGCGTCCGGGAGATCTTCGCCGACGGCTTCTACTCCGGCGAGGCCGCCCAGATGTTCACCGAACGGACCGGCGGCTCCGATCTGGCCGCGCTGGAGGCCACGGCCGTCCCGGCGGGCGACGCGTGGCTGCTGTCCGGGTTCAAGTGGTTCGCGTCCAACGCCAACGGGTCGGCGTTCGTCGTGCTCGCCCGGCTGCCGGAAGGCGACGTCGCCCCCTTCCTCGTCCTGTGGGAGCGCCGCGACGGCGCGCGCAACGGGGTGCGCATCAGGCGGCTCAAGGACAAGCTGGGCACCCGGTCGGTCGCCTCGGCGGAGGTCGAGTTCGCCGACGCCGAGGCGTTCCTGCTGGCCGGTCCAGGCTCGGGCTCCGGGCTGGGCACGATGATGAAGCTCACCAACGTCGCCCGCCTCGGCGTCGCCATGATGGGCCTCGGCGTGGCCAGGCGCGCCCTCGTCGAGTCGATCTGCTACGCCCGCGCCCGCGAGGCGTTCGGCCGGCCGCTCGCCGAGCAGCCGCTCATGCGCCGCAAGCTGGCCGAGCTGATCGTCGAGGTCGAGGCCGTCCAGGCCCTCGTGTTCGACGGGCACCTGGGGCCGCGGCTGCGCCTCGCGCCCGCTCTCGTCAAGCTCCGCGCCGCCAGGCTCGGCGTCACCGCGGCGAGCGACGCGATCGAGGTGCACGGCGGCAACGGCTACATCGAGCAGTGGCCCGTCGCCAGGCTGCTGCGCGACGCCCAGGTCAACCCCGTCTGGGAGGGCGGCGACAACATCCTGTGCCTCGACGTCCGCCGCGCGATGCTCAAGGAGCAGGCCCACCTGCCGTTCCTCGACCGGCTGCGCGGGCTGGCCACCTCGGGGCTGGTGCGGGCGCGCGTCGAGGACCTCGCCAAGGCGATCGAGGCCTGGCACGGCCTGGACGCCGCCGTCGCGGAGGAGCGGCTGTACCCGCTCGCCGGGTTCATGGCCGACGTGTACGCCGCCGCCCTGCTGGAGGACCAGGCGACGTGGGGGCTCGACGACGGGCGCAAGGCCCTCGTCGCCCGCCTGTACGCCGAGGCGCACCTGGCCGACCACGGCCCGCTGCGCGGCATCGACTCCCCCGGGAGCGGCCTGGGCGGCGACGTCTTCGACACCCTCGTGGCGGGGGCGTTCACGTGACAGGCGGCGCACGACACGGCGGCGCACGCGGCGGCATGTGGGGCGGCGGCGCGCCGGGCGGTGGCGCACGCGGTGGCGCGCCGGACGGTGGCGTGCGGGGAGTGGCATGACCGGGGCGGCCGTGCGTGCCGAACGCCGCGGCGCCGTCACCACCGTCGTGCTCAGCAGGCCCCACGCGCGCAACGCCGTCGACCGCGCCACGGCCGAGGCGCTGGCGGCGGCGTTCCGCGCGTTCGAGGAGTCCGACGCGGCCGTGGCCGTGCTGTGGGGCGAGGGCGGCACGTTCTGCGCGGGCGCCGACCTGAAGGCGCTCGACAACCGGGTCGCCGAGGACGGCGACGGCCCGATGGGGCCGACCAGGATGCGGCTGTCCAAACCGGTCGTCGCCGCCGTCGCCGGGCACGCCGTCGCGGGCGGCCTTGAGCTCGCCCTCTGGTGCGACCTGCGGGTGGCGGAGGAGGACGCCGTGTTCGGCGTGTTCTGCCGCAGGTGGGGGGTGCCGCTGATCGACGGCGGCACCGTCCGCCTGCCGCGCCTCGTCGGCGCGTCCCGGGCCATGGACATGATCCTCACCGGACGTGCCGTGGGCGCGAGGGAGGCGTACGAGATCGGGCTCGCCAACCGGCTCGTCCCCACGGGAACGGCCAGGGAGCACGCCGAGGCGCTGGCCGCCTCGATCGCGCGGTTCCCGCAGGACTGCCTGCGCGGCGACCGGCTTTCGGCGCTGGAGCAGGAGGGACTGACGGAGGAGGCCGCCCTGGCCCAAGAGCTGCGTCACGGCCTGGCGTCACTGCCGGGTGCGCGGGAGGGCGCCGCCAGATTCACGGCAGGCGAGGGCCGCCACGGGGCCTGAAGCGCGGCGAGTGCCGTCACGGCGGGTGGAGGGGAGGGCCGAGGGTCACGGGTGGCGGGTTCTCGCGACCTCGGCGGCCGCCGCGCGGAAGGCGGCCACCGCCTCGTCCTGGTCAGGACGCGCCGTGGACCTGGCCGACCTGACGATCACCACCTGGTGCTCCGGCGAGACGTAGACGTACTGCCCGCCGAACCCGGCGGCCATGAAGTCGCGCCCGCCGTCGCCGCCGAGCCACCAGTGCAGCCCGTACCGGGGGTTGGCCGCCGAGGACGGCCGCGTCGACTCCGCCACCCACGACGCCGGCACCACCTGCCGCCCGCCCGCCCTGCCGCCACGCAGGTAGAGCAGGCCGAACCTGGCGAAGTCCCGGTCGATGGCGTGGTAGCAGCAGTAGCCCCGGCTGTCGCCGCGCCCGTCCGCGTCGACCCGCGCCGTGGACGCCATCCCCGCGGGCCGCCAGATCCTCGACTCCACGTACCGCTCGTAGGGGACGCCCGTGGCGGCGGTGACCAGCCAGGCGAGCACGAAGGAGTTCATGCTCGCGTACTCGAACCTGCTGCCGGGCTCCCGGCCGCGCTCCTGCCGCGCCGCGATCCTCCGCAGCGACGCGCCCCGGTTCGCGGCGGCCTGGACGCGAGGCACGTCCCTGCCCTCCGTCCACCTGATGCCGGACGACATCCGCAGCAGGTCGCGGATGGACACACCGTCGTAGCCGGACCCGGCCAGCTCGGGCAGGTACGCCGTCACCGGCTCGTCGATCGATCGGATCCGTCCCTCGCCCACGGCGACGCCGACCGCGGCCGACGTGAACGACTTCGCCACCGACCAGGACTGGAACCTGGTGGCCCGGGTGGCGTCCGTGTAGCGCTCGGCCACGATGTCCTGACCGTCCTTCGCGTCCAGGACGACGAAGCCGTTGGTCCCCGTCCGGGCGAGGAAGTCGTCGAGCGTGCGCCGCTCGCCCCCGTAGGTGTAGGACACCGCGAGCGGGCGCGGCCTGCTCCGCAGCTCGACGGGGTGCGCCGAGGGCCGCAGCACGTGGAAGGCGGTCGCCGGGGCGGACGCGGTCGCCGGTGCGGCTCCCGGGGTCAGGACGAGCGCCGTCGCCAGCGCCGTCGCCAGTGCCGTCGCCAGCGCCATGGCGCTCGCCCGGCGGGCGGAACGGCGGGGGGAGAGGATGGGCATGATCGCCTCCTGCGGGTCACGGGAAGTACGCGGAAGCGGGATCATGGCGGACGTTCTTGGCAGTTCTCTGGCAGAGCCCCCGTACGGGCGCGCGGTGTCACGCCTCCAGCCAGGCTCCGGCGCCGTGCGGGCGGGCGGCGCCGTCCCCCGGCACGGCGGGCGGCACGGCGGGTGGCACTGCGGGTGGCACTGCGGGTGGCACTGCGGGTGGCACTGCGGGTGGCACGGTGGGCGGCACTGCGGGGCCGGGCAGGCGGACCTCCACGCGGGTGCCTCCGCCGGGCGGGCTGGTCAGCGTGACCGTGCCGCCGTGGAGCGCGGCCTGCTGGCCCGCCAGGGTGAGGCCGAGTCCCGAGCCGGGGCTGCCCGGCCGCCGGTGGAAGCGGGCGAAGACCCTCTCGCGGTCGTCCGGCGGGATGCCGGGCCCCGCGTCCTCGACGGCGAGGACGACGCCGTCGCCGTCGCCGTCGCCGTCGCGGGCCAGTGTCACGCCGATCTCCGCCCGCCCGCCCCCGGCCACGCGGCCCTCCAGGGCGCCGTCACCGTCGGGGGCGGTGCGCGCGCCGTGGAGGGCGGCGTTGTCGAGCAGGTTGTCGGCGACCAGGCGCAGCCCCTCCGCCCAGCCGCGCACCTCGACGTCCCCGCCCACCGACGCGGTGATCAGGGCGTGCGGGTGGCGGCGGCGCGCGTCCTCCACGGCCGCCGTGACGATCCCGGAGAGGTCGGCGCGGCCGAAGGACGCCGGGTCGAGCAGCTCGCCGCGCGCGAGCTGGCGCAGCATGGTGATCAGCCGCTCGATCCTGCCCTGCTCGGCGTCGAGGTCGGCGATGATCTCGGCCCGGTCGTCCTGTCCGAGGCCGGGGTGGTGGAGCAGGGCGAGGTTCGTGCGCATGCTGGTGAGCGGCGTCCGCAGCTCGTGGGCGGCGGTGGCGGCGAAGGCGCGCGCGGTCTCCAGCGCCTCGCCGGTGCGGGCGACGGCCGCGTCGCGCCGGTCGAGCAGGTCGTTGAGCAGCCGGGCCAGCTCGTTGATCTCGGTGACCCTCGCCGTGGTCGTCAGGCGGGCGCCGGTGCGGGCGGGCGTCCCGATGGCGCGCGCCTGCCGGCCGAGCCTGGCCAGGGGCCGTACGGCGAACCCGCCGAGCGCCACCCCCGCGACGGCCCCGACGGCCGCGGCGATCAGCGTGACGGTGACGAGCCGCCTCCCGAGGAGCCTGACCTGCGCCGCGAGACGGTCCTCCGGGTCGAACACCCACAGCCGGGCGGCGCCGTCGCGCCCCAGGGCGGCGGACACGTACCGCCACCGTCTGCCTCCCTCGGCGAAGCCGGCGGGACCCGCGGCGGGCGGCGCGGGCAGCGCGCGGGGCACGTCGCCGACGGCGAGCGGCGTGCCGCCCGGCACCTCGACGTACACGCCGCCGGGGCTGCCCGAGCCCTGGGCGGCGGCGGTCACGCGCTGCTCCAGGACGTCCGCGGGGACGTCCGGCAGCGCTGCGGCCCGCCACGCGAACGAGGCGGCGGCCGGCGTGAGGGCGTGCAGCCGCGCGGTGAGCTGCGCGTCGCGCTCGGCGCGCAGGTCGCGCGAGAAGAGCCCCAGCACGGCCAGCCCGGCGAGCGAGACCAGCAGCGGCAGGGCGACGGCCAGGCAGAGCGCGAAGCGGATGGACAGCCTCACGGTCCGGGCTCCCGCAGGACGAACCCGACGCCACGCACGGTGCGCAGCATGCGCGGCTCGCCCGCCGCCTCCAGCTTGCGCCGCAGGTAGCCGACGAAGGTGTCGACGGCGTTGCTCGTGACGTCGAAGTCGTACCCCCAGACGCGTTCGAGCAGGACCTCCCTGGACAGCACGAGACCGGCGTTGCGCGCCAGCACCTCCAGCAGGTCGAACTCGCGCCTGGTCACCTCGACCTCCCTGGCGCCCATGGTCACGCGGCGGGCTCCGGGATCCACGGCCAGCGGCCCGACGCGCAGCGCGGAGCCGGGGGAGCGGCCCGCCCGGCGCAGCAGCGCGCGCAGCCGCAGCACCAGCTCGCCCAGGTCGAACGGCTTGACGACGTAGTCGTCGGCTCCGGCGGCGAGCCCCGCCACCCGGTCGGCCACCTCGTCCATCGCGGACAGCATCAGCACCGGCACCTGCGACCCGGCCGCGCGCAGCCGCGCGCACACCTCGATCCCGGACGGTTCGGGCATCGACACGTCGAGGACGACGGCGTCCGGGTCGCCGTCGCGCACCCGTTCCAGCGCGCTCCGCCCGGAGCCGGCGGTGTCGACGGCGAACCCCTCCAGCCGCAGCCCCCGCCCGAGCGAGCGGAGGATGGCCGGGTCGTCGTCGACGGCGAGGATCCGGTAGGGGGCCATCGCCGCAGTGTACGACGGGCCTTCCGTCCTTCAGGGGGACTGTCGGAGCCGCGGCGTATGGTGACCGTATGCCTGACATCGAGGTCGCCGGACACGAGGTGCGCGTCACGAACCCGGACAAGGTGGTCTTCCCGCAGTCGGGGCACACCAAGCTCGACCTGATCCGCTACTACCAGGCGGTCGGCGAGGCGGCCCTGCGCGCAGTCCACGGGCGGCCGATGATGCTCAAGCGGTTCGTGCACGGCGTCGAGCAGGAGGCGTTCTTCCAGAAGCGGGCCCCCGCGAGGCGCCCGCCCTGGATCGAGGTGGCCGAGCTGCGCTACCGGTCGGGGCTGAGCGCGGAGGAGGTCGTCTGCACCGACCTGGCGCAGCTCGTGTGGGTGGTCAACCTCGGCTGCGTCGACCTCAACCCGCACCCGGTGCGCTCCGACGACCTCGCCCACCCCGACGAGCTGCGCATCGACCTCGACCCCCTGCCCGGCGTGCCGTGGTCCGACGTGCTGGCCACGGCGCAGGTGGCCAGGGAGGTGCTGGCCGATCACGGTCTGGTCGCCTGGCCCAAGACGTCCGGCTCGCGAGGCTTCCACGTCTACGCCAGGATCGAGCGGCGCTGGCCGTTCCCGGCGGTGCGCAAGGCCGCCGAGGCGGTCGCGCGGGAGGTCGAGCGGCGCGCCCCCGGCCTGGCCACCAGCCGGTGGTGGAAGGAGGAGCGGCACGGCGTGTTCGTCGACTTCAACCAGAACGCCTACGACCGCACCGTGGCCTCGGCGTACTCGGTGCGCGCGGTGCCCGACGCCCGCGTGTCCACGCCGCTCGCCTGGGACGAGGTGCCGGGCTGCCACCCCGAGGCGTTCACCCTCGACACCGTGCCGAAGCGCCTGGCCGAGCTCGGCGACCCGTGGGCGGACCTCGACCTCCACGCCGGCTCGCTCGACGGCCTGCTCGAGCTGGCCGAGCGCCTCGGCCCCGCGCCGAAGCCGCCGAAGGGCACGGGCCGCAGGCGCCAGACGAAACCCGTCATCGAGATCGCCAAGGCCGAGCACAGGCACGAGGCGATGGCGGGGTTCGAGCGGTGGAAGGCCAGGCACCCGGGGGCCGCGGCCCTGCTGCGGCCCGCCGACGTGCTGGTCGACGCCATGCGGGGGCGCAGCAGCGTCTGGTACCGCATCAGGGTCAACCTGGAGCACGTGCCGGAGGCGGAGCGCCCGCCGCAGGAGCCGCTGGAGGTCGACTACGACCCCTGGCACTGACCGCGCCGGCGCGCTCCGGCCGCTCGGGGGCGCTCCGGCGTGCTCCAGGGCGCCTCAGCGGCCGGCGATGAGGTTCGCCAGCCGCGCGTACGGCGAGGTGGTGGTGCCGCGCTCGTTCTCCCGCCGGTCGGCGGCGCGGAAGAGCGTGTAGATGAGCTGCACCCCGGCCCAGCGCAGCGGCTCCGGCTCCCACTGCCGCACCTGGCGGCCCACCCAGGGCAGCCGGGTCAGCTCGGTGTCGCGGCGCAGCACCAGGTCGCGCAGGGTACGCCCGGCCAGGTTCGTCGTGGTGACGCCGCTGCCGACGTAGCCGCCGGCCCAGCCGAGCCCGGTGGCGTGGTCGAGGTGCACGGTCGAGCACCAGTCGCGGGGCACGCCGAGCACGCCGCACCAGGAGTGCTGGATCCGCGCGTCGGCGGTGGCGGGGAACAGCTTGACCAGCATCCTCCACAGCAGCGCCGCGGTGGCGGCCTGGGTGGCGCCCCTGACGTCGGTGCGGGAGCCGTACCGGTACGGCACGCCGCGCCCGCCGATGGCGATGCGGTCGTCGGCGGTGCGCTGCGCGTAGATGTAGGCGTGCGCCTCGTCGCCGAGCAGCTCGGAGCCGGCCCAGCCGATGTGCTTCCAGACGTCGGCGGGCAGCGGCTCGGTCACGATCATGCTGCTGTTCATGGGCAGCCACTGCCGCCGCTGGCCGGCCAGGCTCGCGGTGAAGCCCTCGGTGGCGCGGATGACGTACTCGGCGGTGACCACGCCGCGGGCGGTGACGGCGGCCGCCTCGACACCGCCTCCGCGCGGCCTGATCTCGGTGACGGTGGTGTTCTCGAAGACGTCCACGCCGAGCCGCGTGACGGCCTCGGCCAGGCCCACGGCGAGCTTGGCGGGCTGGATCCTGGCGCAGTGCGGCGAGTAGGCCGCTTCCAGCGTCCCCGCGACCTGGATCCGTTCGCGCTGCTCGGAACGGTCCATGAGGCGCATGTCCTCCTCGCCGTACCCCCAGGAGCGCAGGTCCTCCACCTCGGCGCGCAGGCGGCGCCGCTGGGCGGGGTTCGTGGCGGCGCGGATCATGCCGCCCTTGTGGACGTCGGCGTCGATGCCTTCGGCGCGGGCGACGGCGATGACCTCGTCCACGGCGGTGAACATGGCCCGCTGGAGCTCCACCATGGCCTGCTTGCCCCGCGTCTTGGCGTGCCGCTCGCGCGACCCGGCGAACTCGGCCGACAGCCAGCCGCCGTTGCGCCCGGACGCGCCGAACCCGGCGAACTCCTTCTCCAGCACGGCGATCCGCAGGCCGGGCTCGGCCTGCTTGAGGTAGTACGCGGTCCACAGCCCGGTGTAGCCGCCGCCGACGATCGCGACGTCGTACTCGCGCGGGCCGGGCAGGCCGGGGCGCCGCGCGGGCAGGCCGATCTGCCGGTACCAGAACGAGACGCCGCCGTTGGCGAAGTCGTCGGTCAGGGGGATGCCTTTCATCGTCAGCATCTTCAGCACATGCTCCACATCGGGCTAGTCGGACGGCGTCGGCGGGCTGATCACCCAGAGGACCTCGGCGGTCTCGTCCCCCTCGTTGACCACCCGGTGGGGGACCGACGTGCGGTACTCCAGGCTGTCGCCGGGGCCGAGCGCGTGGTCGGCGGCGGCTCCCGGCGGGCCGAGCGAGAGGGTGACCCGGCCGCTCAGCACGAGGAGGAGCTCCTGCGCGTCGCCGTGCGTGTACGGCTCGGCGCCGGTGGAGGCGCCCGGGTCGAACTCGGCCGCGTACACCTCCAGGTTCCGCAGGGGGCGCTGGGAGATCAGGTACTTGCGGGTGCCGGGCGCGGTGCGCAGCTCGGGGCGTTCGGCGCGGCGCACGACGCGGGGTCGGACCTCGTCGTCCTCGGCGAACAGGTCGGCCACGGTGACGCCGAGGGCGGAGGCGATGCGGCGCAGCATGCCGATGCTGGCGCCGGCTCGGCCGCGTTCGAGCTGGCTGACGAAGCTGGGGCTGGCCTGGGCGGCGGTGGCGAGGGCGCGCAGCGTCATCCGGCGCATCGTCCGGTACGCCCGGATGCGCGGCCCTACGTCCGTCATCGAACCTCTCGATCAGCACCACTGAACAAAGTGTTCAATGACGGTACATATACCGAAGAAACCCCAGCAAGGGGGCTGAAGGTAACGAATCAGCCTCTCGTGGGGCGCTGGTAGCCCTCGTCGCCGCCGTACACGTGGACATTCGGATCCTGCTCCGGCTGCGTGGACGGGCTCGTCGGCGAGGCGGTGTGCTCGTCGGCGAAGTCGTCGGACGGCACCGGCGCGGGACGCAGGTAGTCGTACCAGGTCGTCGTGCCCTGCGGCGTGGCCGTCGTGCTGAGCGCCCCCGCCCGCTGCGCCGCCGCGAGGCGCCCGGGGAAGCGCATCGGCACGATCACGCGGCGCAGGCCGCGCGCGGCCAGCCAGTCCCTGGCCAGCTCGTCGGTGCCGAGCACCTCGGGCCCGCCGAACTCGACGGGCCGCAGCGCGGGACGGTCGCCGACGAGCGCCACCAGCCGCTCGGCCGCGTCGCGGGCGTGCACCGGCTGCCAGGCGACGCTCCTGTCCACCGGCACCACCGGCAGCGAGGAGAACTCGCGCAGCAGCCGGTCGAGCCACTGGTGGAACGGGGTGAGCCGCAGGATCGTCCAGTCCGGGCCGCCGTCCCTGACCAGCTGCTCCGCCTGCAGCTTGTCCTTGAGGAAGCCGACCGGGACGCGGTCGGCCCCGACCACCGACGTGAACAGGACGTGCGCCACGCCCTCGCTGCGGGCCGCCTCCAGCAGCGTGCGCGTGCCCGCGAGGTCCACGCCGCGCGGGCCGCGCCCCTTGCGGCCGCCCGTCGCCAGGTGCGCCACCGCGCGGATGCCGCGCACCGCCTCGGTGACGCCGTCGCCCGAGGCGAGGTCGCCCCACGCCCACTCCACCCCGTCGCGGTTCTCGCGCTTGGTACGGCTCAGCGCCCGCACCTGGTGGCCCGCCCGTACCAGCGCGGGCACGACGAACCTGCCCAGCGTGCCGGTTGCTCCCGTGACGAGAATGCGCATGACGCCCACCTACCCCGCACGCCCGAAACATGCGCGGCGGGCGGCCTGGGGTGGTGAGGCGGCCCAGCGGCCCGCGTGGTCAGGCGGCCGGGCGGGCCGCCAGGTACTTCTCGATCCGCTCGCGCTCCCACCACCCGGTGGCGACCACGACGACGTAGCGGCGGCTCACCGTCTCGTCCCGCGCGAGCGTGAACTCCTCGTGGAACGCCCACGACGGGTTCACCGCCGCGAACGGCCCGCTGCGCACGAACCAGTGCGTCTCGGGGCCGGGCCCCTGCTCCGGCACGAACACCAGGGTGGAGGCGCGGTCCACCTCGTCGTGCCACCCGCGGAAGGCCAGCCAAGGCGCCCGCACGCCCATCATCTCCTCGCCGCCGAGAGCGCCGGGGCCGACGACGTCGCCGCCGGTGAACGCCCGAGGCCCCCGCCAGAACAGGCCGCTGTAGCCCGCCAGCGACCGCCCGTGCGTCGTGGGGCTGCCGAAGCTCAGCGGCTCGTCGCGCAGCCCGGTGATCGCCGTGTGCCAGGTCAGCTCCCAGGAGCCCGCGTCAGGGTCGGCCGCGCCGACGGTCAGCTCGCGGCGCTCGCGCACCCACGGCTCGCCGTCGTGGGCCCGCCACGTCAGCGTCCCCGTCAGGCCGTCCTCGCGCACCTCCAGCGTGTCGTGGCGCATGGTGCCGTTGTTGGGCAGGTCCACGTACCCGCGCTCCTCGCGCACGTACGTGCCGCCGCCCCAGAAGTTCTGGCCGGAGACGTGCGAGGCGGTCATCTGCAGGCCCTTGTGCCAGCGGTGGTCGTGCGGCCGGTAACCGGTCACGACGTCGCCGGCGAGCGTGCGCAGCGGGTGCACGTACGGCTTGGGCGCCTCGAACGGCTGCGGGTCGGGCGTGCTGACGTAGCGCATCAGCTCCACGCCGTGCGACTCAAAGCCGATCACTGAGACCTCCGTGCATGCTCGTGTAGAACGGGTCGCCGGGGCCGATCTCCCCGGCCCTGACGGTCTCGCCGGTCAGCGCCGACTTGTACAGCGCGGTGATGAGTTCGAGGGTGCGGCGGGCGTCCTGGCCGCCGGCGTCGGGCCGCCTGCCCTCGCGGAGGTCGGCGAGCAGCGCGCGCAGCTGGAGCAGGTGCGAGCTGGGCCGGTCGTCCGGGGGCGGCCAGGTGATCTCCTGCGCGCCGGGCGCCGGGGTGTACGTCCAGTTCTCGGCCGTGTAGCCGTACAGGTGGGTCAGCTCCAGGGTGGCGCCCGACAGGTCGAGGCGCAGGTGGCTGACCTCGCGCGGCGACAGCACCGAGTTGACGACCGTGGCGAGCGCGCCCGACTCGAACCGGACGAGCGCCGTGGTGACGTCGTCGGTCCGCACGTCCCTGGCGAGCCTGGCCGCCATGGCGCGCACCTCGCGCCACTCGCCGAACAGGTCGAGCAGCAGGTCGAGCTGGTGGATGCCGTGCCCCATCGCGGGGCCTCCGCCCTCGGTCTCCCACCGGCCGCGCCACGGCACCGCGTAGTAGGCGTCGTCCCTGAACCAGGTGGTCTGGCAGTGCGCCACGTACGGCGTGCCGAGCGCGCCGGAGGCGATGCGCTCGCGCACGTACCGCGCGCTCGGGCCGAACCGCTGCTGGAAGACGATCGCGGCGTACGGGCCGCCCTCCGACTCGGCGGCGGTCATGGCGTCGTACTCGGCGAGCGACAGGCAGGGCGGCTTCTCGCACCACACCCACGCCCCCGCCTTGAGCGCGGCGACGGCCTGCGCGCTGTGCAGCGACGGCGGGCTGGCGATGACGACCAGGTCGGGACCGACCTCGGCGAGCATGGCGTCGAGGTCGTCGCCGGCGTACGGGAGGTCCCAGCGGGCGGCGAACGCCTGCGCGGCCTCGGTGGTGACGTCCACGACGGCGACCGCCTCGGCCTCGCCGGCCAGGTCCCTGATCGCGGGCAGGTGGGCGTGTTCGGCGATGCTGCCGCCGCCGACGAGGGCGACGCGAAGGGGGGACGGCACGCGGCCTCCTGTGGGGGAAAGCGCTTACCCGGAGCAACCTACCCGCCGCCCACTGCCCCGGCAAGGGAGGCGGCTCGCCTGACGTCCGCACGGGGGAGGGGCTCCCGGTCGCGCCGAGAGCGTCAGGGAGCCGCGCCGATCGCCTCGGCGATGCGGGCGGACGCCTCCATGATCGGATCGACCAGCCGCGGCAGCTCCCTGGCCCGCCGTGACGCCAGCACGATGCCCAGCGCCGCCACCGGACGCCCGTCCACCAGCACCGGCGCCGCCGCCGAGCAGGAGCCCAGCGTCATCTCCTCGAACGTCGTCGCGTACCCCTGCGCCCGCACCGCCGCCAGCTCCCTGGCCAGGCGGCCCGGCTCGGTCACCGTGTGCCTGGTCGGCCGCTCCAGCTCGCGCGCCAGGTACGCCTTGACGAACCATTCCGTCTCGTGCGCCAGCAGCGCCTTGCCCACCCCCGTCGGGTGCATGGGCAGCCGGGCGCCCGTCCGCGACACGATCGGCACGGCCCGCCTGCCGTACACCTTGTCCACGTACAGCACCTCCATGCCGTCGCGCACCGCGAGGTGGACGTTCTCGCCCGTGCTCGCGAACACCTCCTGCAGCCACGGGTGCGCGAGGTCCTGCAGCCGGCCGGGCGCGAGCTGGCCCAGCTCCCACAGCCGCAGCCCGACCCGCAGCCGCCCGTCCGGCGACCGGCTGAGCGCCTGCCACTCCTCCAGCTCGCCCACCAGCCGGTGCACGGTGCTGAGCGGCACGCCGCTGCGCCTGGCCACCTCGGTGAGCGTGAGCTGCGGATGCGCCGAGTCGAACGCGGCCAGGATCGCCAGCACCTTGGACGTCACCGTCCGCCCCGGCTCGCGGGATCCGCCTGCCACGCGACCTCCTGCGCCGTTCTTCCGCTGGGTGGAAGGCTACGCTCGGCGGAAGAACGCCGCACCCCCCATGCTTCCCTCATGCGAACTCAGGTCGGGATCATCGGGGCCGGGCCCGCGGGCCTGCTCCTGTCCCATGTGCTCCATCTGCGGGGCATCTCGTCGGTCGTGCTGGAGAGACGCAGCCGCGACCACGTCGAGCGGCGCGTCCGCGCCGGCGTGCTGGAGCAGGGCACCGTGGACACCCTCATCGAGGCGGGCGTCGGCGACCGCATGCTGCGCGAGGGGCTGCCGCACCACGGCATCGAGCTGCGGTACGGCGGCGCCGGCCACCGCATCGCCTTCGACGAGCTCGTCCCCGGCCGGTCCATCACCGTCTACGGGCAGCAGGAGGTCGTCAAGGACCTCATCGAGGCGCGCCTCGCCGCGGGCGGCGACATCCGCTTCGACGTCGAGAACGTCGCGCTGCACTCGCTGGAGTCGCAGCCCTACGTCACCTTCGGCGACGGCGAACGGCTCGACTGCGACGTCATCGCCGGGTGCGACGGCTTCCACGGCGTGTCCAGGCCGTCGGTGCCCGAGGGCGTGCTGCGGACGTTCGAGCGGGAGTACCCCTTCGCCTGGCTCGGGGTCCTCGCCGAGGTGACGCCGTCCGCGGAGGAGCTCATCTACGCGAGGAACGAGCGCGGCTTCGCCCTGCACAGCATGCGCTCGCCCACGGTCAGCCGCTTCTACCTGCAGGTCCCGCCCGACGTCGACGCGGACGACTGGCCCGACGAGCGCATCTGGGACGAGCTGCGCGCCCGCCTGGAGACCGTGCCCGGCTTCACCCTGGCCACCGGGCCGATCATCGAGAAGGGCGTCACGCCCATGCGCTCGTTCGTGGTCGAGCCGATGCAGTACGGCCGCCTCTACCTGGCAGGGGACGCCGCCCACATCGTCCCGCCCACCGGCGCCAAGGGGCTGAACCTCGCCGTCGCCGACGTCCGGGTCCTGACCGAGGCGCTCGACGCGTACTTCCGCGACGGCTCCACCGCCCTGCTCGACGGCTACTCCGCCGCCTGCCTGCGGCGGGTCTGGCGCGCCCAGCACTTCTCCTGGTGGATGACGACCCTGCTGCACACCTTCGACGAGGACGACGACTACGGCCGCCGCCTCCAGCTCTCCCACCTCGACTACGTGACCTCGTCCGAGGCCGCGGCGACCACGCTCGCCGAGAACTACGTGGGCCTCCCGTTCGACCTCACCGGGCCTCTGTGAAGGACTGCCATGACCCATCCGCCCTACCTCAGCCCCGGATACCGCAGCACCGTCCTGCGCGCCCCGTCCCAGCCGCCCGTCCCGTTCACCTTCGACCCGGACGCGATCGAGCTGACCAGCCCCGTCTTCGGCCACCACGAGGTCGGGCCGCTCGACGCCGATCTCACCAGGCAGCACGAGGCCGAGCCGATCGGCGAGCGGATCATCGTCACCGGCCGCGTCCTCGACTCCGGCGGGCGTCCCGTGCGCGGCACCCTCGTCGAGCTCTGGCAGGCCAACGCCGCCGGACGCTACGCCCACCAGGGCGACCAGCACCCCGCGCCGCTCGACCCCAACTTCACCGGCGCGGGCCGCTGCCTCACTGACGACGAGGGCCGCTACCGGTTCGTCACGATCAAGCCGGGCGCGTACCCGTGGCGCAACCACCCGAACGCCTGGCGCCCCGCCCACCTGCACTTCTCCGTCTTCGGGACGGCGTTCACGCAGCGGCTCGTCACCCAGATGTACTTCCCCGGCGACCCGCTCATGCCGTTCGACCCGATCCTGCGGTCCATCCCGGACGACGCGGGCAGGCAGCGGCTCGTGTCGTCGTTCGACCTCGACCTGACCGAGCCCGAGTGGGCCCTCGGCTACTCGTTCGACATCGTGCTCGGCCGCACCCCGATGGAGACGCCATGACCAGCCCGTTGCCGCCCACGCCCTCGCAGACGGTCGGGCCGTTCTTCGCCCACGGCCTGCCGTACGAGCAGGACTGGGAGCTGGTGCCCGAAGGTCACCCCGGCGCGATCACCCTGTCCGGGCGGGTGCTCGACGGCGCGGGCGAGCCCGTGCCCGACGCGCTGCTGGAACTGTGGCTCGGCCGCGACGGCGACCGCGGCGCGCTGCGCAGGGGCGAGGGCGGCGTGTCCGGGTTCGGCCGCTGCGCCACCGCGCCGGACGGCTCCTACCGCTTCCGCACCGCCCGGCCCGACGGGCCGTACCTGTCGCTGCAGGTGTTCGCCCGCGGCCTGCTGCGCTCCGTCCTGACCAGGGTCTACCTCAAGGACGTCCCCGACCCGCTGCTCGACGGCCTGGGCCCCGGCCGCAGGTCCACGCTGATCGCCACCGAGCTGGCCGGCGGGTACACCTTCGACGTGAGACTGCAGGGAACGGGGGAGACGGTCTTCCTTGACTTCTGACGGAACCGGTGCCGGGGGCGTGGGAGGCGGCAGCGGCCCCGGCTTCGACGCGGGCCTCGGCGGGGGCTCCGACGGCGGCTTGCTCGCGCCGGTGCGGGCGGGCACCAGGGCGGAGCGCGCCACCTCCGACGCCGCCTGGCTGCGCGCCATGCTGGACGCCGAGGCGGCGCTCGCCCGCGCCCAGGCCCGCCTCGGGCTGATCCCCGCCGAGGACGCCGCCGCCATCGACCGGGCGGCGTCCGCGCTCGTCCTCGACCCGGCCGAGCTGGCCGGACGGGCCAGGGAGACCGCCACGCCCGTCGTGCCGCTCGTGGCGGAGCTGCGCGCGGCCGTGCCCCGCGCCGTCGCCGCGTCGGTGCACCGGGGCGCCACCAGCCAGGACGTCATGGACACCGCCGCGATGCTCGTCGCCAGGCGGACCCTGGACGTCATCGGCGAGGACCTCGCCGCCGCCATGCGGGAGGCGGCGCGGCTCGCCGAGACGCACCGCGGCACCGTCATGGCCGCGCGCACACTCGGGCAGCAGGCGGTGCCCACCACGTTCGGCCTGAAGGCGGCCGGCTGGCTGGCCGGACTGCTGCGGGCCCGCGACCGGCTGCGCGCGCTGCGCCTGCCCGCCCAGCTCGGCGGCGCGGCCGGCACCCTGGCCGCCTTCGCGGAACACGCCACCCGGCGCCACGCCGGAGAACGCTCCGGCGCGCGGGAGAGCCGGGAGCCCGGCGCCGGGCGACGCCCGTGCCCTCCGGAGGGCCGGGAGCCTGGCACGGGGGAGCACTCGGGGGTCGCCACGGCGCTGCGGCTCGTCGCGGCGTACGCGGAGGAACTGGGCCTCCCGGCCCCGGCGGCGCCCTGGCACGCCGAGCGGTCCGCCGTGGCCGAGCTGGGCGCCGCGCTCGCCGAGACCGCCCGCGCCCTCGGCAAACCCGCCACCGACGTGGTCCTGCTCGCCCAGACCGAGGTGGGCGAGGTGGCCGAGTCCACCGCCGGGTCCTCGTCCGCCATGCCGCAGAAGCGCAACCCCGCGCTGTCCGTGCTGGTCCGGGCCGCCGCGCTCCAGGTGCCCGCGTACACGCAGCTGCTCGGGCAGACCGGCGGGCACGAGCGGGCGGCGGGCGCCTGGCAGGCGGAGTGGCTGCCGCTCAGGGAGGCGCTGCGGCTCACCGGGGGAGCCGCGCAGACCACCGCCGAGCTGCTGGCCGGCCTGCGGATCTTCCCCGAACGCATGCGCGCCAACGCCGCGCTCACCGGCGGCCGCCTGCTCGCGGAACGGCTGTCGGCCCACCTGGGGCGCGAGGCGCTGGAGCGGGCGCTCGCGGCCGACGGGCCGCTCGACGTCCCGGCCGGGCTGCTCGAGCCCGAGGCGTACCTGGGGGCCGCGCCCGAACTCGTCGACCGCATCCTCGCCACCTACCGGGAGCAACCGTGAAACTGCACCACCGCGTCGACGGGCCCCAGGACGGGCCGCTGCTCGTGCTCGGACCGTCCCTCGGCACCACCCTGGACGTCTGGCGGCCCCAACTGCCCGCGCTCACCTCCACCTGGCGCGTCCTCAGGTACGACCTGCCCGGCCACGGCGGCTCGGCCCCGGCCGCCGGCTTCACCGTCGAGGACGTCGCCCGCGCCGTGCTCGACCTCGCGGGCGACGCGCCGTTCGCCGCGGGCGGCGTCTCGATCGGCGGCGCCGTCGCCGCCACGGCGGCCGTCCTCGCGCCGGAGCGGGTGCGCACCCTGGTGCTGTGCTGCACCTCCGCCAGGTTCAGCGAGCCGGGACCCTGGCACGAGCGGGCCGCCCAGGTCCGCGCCGAGGGCCTCGCCCCGCTCGCGCCCCTGCTGCGCTCCCGCTGGTTCACGCCGGGCTTCGACGGCCGGTGGGTGACCGACATGCTGGAGCACGTCGACCCCGCCTCGTACGCGGCCTGCTGCGACGCCATCGCCGCGTTCGACCTCACGCCACGGCTCGGGAAGATCGAGGCGGACACCCTGGTGATCGCGGGAGCCGACGACCCGGCCACGCCGGTGGACCACGCGCTCGCCCTGGCGGACGGCATCCCGGGCGCCCGGCTGGAGATCGTGGACGACGCCTCGCACCTGGCGAACGTGGAACGCCCCACCACGGTGACCAAGACCCTCCTCACCCACCTGCGACCGCCGTCCCCGCGTGGCGATCACCCGGGACCGGCGGCGAGCCGCGAGCGGCAGGAGACCGCCCCGGACAGCCACGCGGCCGGCACGCGCACCCGCCGGGAGGTGCTGGGGGACGCCCACGTCGACAGGGCGGTCGCCGCCACCACCGACTTCACCCGCGACTTCCAGGACCTCATCACCCGCTACGCCTGGGACGAGATCTGGAACCGCCCGGGGCTCGACCGGCGCACCCGCAGCTGCGTCACGCTCACCGCCCTCGTGGCCCGCGGGCACATGGAGGAGCTGGCCATGCACGTACGCGCCGCCCTCCGCAACGGCCTGACCAGGGACGAGATCAAGGAGGTGCTCCTCCAGACCGCGGTCTACTGCGGCGTGCCGGCCGCGAACGCCGCCTTCGCCGCAGCCCAACGCACCCTCAAGGACCTGGACCACTGACCCTGAGGGAGCCGACGACCTGTCACCTGGGCATGCACCGGGCGGGGCCGCCCGGCTCGCAGACCGTGACCACTTCCCGGCGCTTTCCCGGCGCCGCCTTCGGTACGGGCGCCTGCCGCGCATGGACCGCCATCGGACACCGGCCTCACGGCGGGCGCGGTGACGCCGGTGGCGCGCCGGCCCGGCCTCGCCCGCCGCCCGCCCACCCCACCGGGGGCCGGCTGCTCCCCTCGGAGAACAGCAACCCGGCATCGGCCGTCCGCCCACCGCGCCAGGGGGCTGGCCGCAGTTTGCGTACTTTATGGTGATTTGGTGGTTTATGAGGATGGATGGTCGGCTTCGCCGCTGCGGTGGCTGATGAGCAACCTGGGGCGGGCCCAGCTCGCCCGCATGGCGTCCGACCCCGGCCTGGTGGCCGCGGTCGACCAGCACGCCGCCGTCGTCCGCGACTCGATCCCGCTCGACCGCGAGACCCTGGGCGACTACCTCCTCGGCTTCCTGGACGAGCTGCGCCACCGCGGCTGGTCCTGCGCCGACCGGCTGGACGAACTGGACGAACTGGAAGAACTGGACGCCCCCGCGCTGCGTCTGACCGCCGTCTGCTGGCTCGCCCGCGAACTCGGCTTCCTGGAGGACGAACTCCCCGCCTGAGCGGCACCCGGCCGTGAACCCGCCACACGAACGAACCGGCCGCCGGGACGGCGCCGAACCATCCCGGCGGCCGGGTGGAGCGTTCCGTCAGTGGAGTGCCGGGCCGGCGCCCTCGGGTGGCATGCCGCCGCCCGGTTCCGGCGAGGACGGCATGCCGCCGCCGGCCGGGGGCGGCGACGCCCCTCCTCCGGGCTCCGGCGGCATCGGCGTCGGCCGCGTCATCCCGCCCATCTGCGTGGGCCCCGCTTGGGGCGGTGCGGTCCGGGTGGGCTCTGTGCCGGTGGGCGGGGTGGCCGCGGCGTGGGCGGGAGCCTGCTCGCCCGCCATCCGCTCGGCGTCCGCGCGCCCCCTCTGGTACGCCTCCGCCCGCGCCCTGGCGTGCGGGGCCTCGGCCTCGATGCGTCCGAGCCAACGCTCCCAGCGCTGCTGCATGGGACGTACGAGCCCGCCGCCCACGCCGATCGCGATGATCGCGCCGAGGGTGGCGAGCACCGTGACGAGCACCGGGGTGGTCACGGTGGTGGCCACGCCGATCTGGTTGAGCGCGGCGATGACGCCGAGCGCCCAGATGAACACCGCGGCGGCGGTGCCCAGCCAGCGGCCGTACGAGAGCCCGCCCAGCGCGCCGTCGACGATGTCCCTGACGGCGCTGGCCACGGCTCCGGCGACCACGATGATCACGATGGCGACGATGGCCTTGGGCAGCCACGACACGACCCCGTCGAGCAGCGCGGAGATCGGGTTCGGCCCGAAGACGCTGAACGCGAGCTGCAAGGTGATCAGCACGATCGCGTAGTAGACGAGCTTGGCCACGAGGCCGCTCGCCTCGTAACGGCTTCGTTCGAGCCAGCGGCGCACACCGCTGCGTTCGACGGCGCGGTCGAAACCGACCCGTTCGAGCACCGTGTCCACGATCTTCTGCAGTCCCTTGGCCACGAGCCATCCGATGATGAGGATGACCACGAATGCGACCAGCTTCGGGATGAATGTCGCTATTGATCGCCAGGCATCGGTGAGGCCCTGGCCTATGTTGATATCCACGCTTTCCTCCCCAGGGGAGCTAATGCAGCCGCGTTACCCGATAAAGCCCCTTTCATGCGCTGACGGCTACCAAAAGCTCATATAGCGGCATAAACGAAAACAGAAGATGAGATAAAGCCCGTCGAGGCCGCTCACCATGGCGACGAGACGGCCGGGAGCGGCAGGGCCCCGGAAGCGAAGGGCCGCGCACCCGGCCGGGAGGACGTCGGCATCACCTGGACGGCGAGGCGAGAGCGGCCGTTATTCGTCGTCGTGCCGCTCGATGAGCTTGGGGACGACGCCCAGGGTGACGCCGCCCGCGGCGCCGCCGCTCAGCAGGGCCGTCGGCCAGGACACCCCGGTGGCCAGGGTGAGCGCGCAGGCGATCGCGGCGGCGAGGGCGGCGATGGTGAGCAGGAGAAGGCCAGGCATGGAGAACATCGGGTTCACTCCTGTGGAAGCGCCGGCGGGTTCATCGGCCGGCGGTCTCGTCGTCGGCCCAGAAGGCGATGAGCTCCTCGGGGCCGAGCTGGTCGATCGGACGGTCGGGGGGCGTCCGCCCCGTGGCCAGCACCCACGTCGCCACCAGCAGGACCAGCAACTGGTCGTCGGGATCCCGCTCGCCGGTGAGGCGCGGTGAGGTGTGCGGGGCGGGGGTGCGGGGCATCGATCTCTCGTCTCCGTCGGGTGCGGCGGCCGGAACGTGATCCACCCTCGGGGAGGCCGCTGACGGCGGCTACCGCCTCACACAGGTCCGGACGATCCGGGACGAGATCGTCCATGCGGCCTGCGGGGCCGCCGGATTCACCCCACTCGTCCTGGCTCGCGGCGGTTCATCCGGACTCTTCCAGCTCTCTCCGGAATGCTCCTGTCTCATCCGGAATCATCCGGACTCGGGAACCGGCGTCAACCGCCGACCAATGCCGGACGAGGCAGGATGTGCGATTTTCCCTAGCTTGCCCCTCGGCGAGTGCCAATATGACTCCCGTCACCAGAAGTTCAAGATCATTCAACTTTCGGCTAGGGGCGATGGCAGAACCACATCGCGTTGCGGCGCCATGCGCCTTCGTCGAACAGCTCAACGAGTTGTACGTACTGGCCGGCTCCCCGACGCTTTCCACCTTGCGCAGGCTTTCGCGGGAGTCGCCCAGAGAGCTGGCGGAGAGCACCACCCACGACATCCTCGCCGGGAAGCGCAAGCGCGTGCCCGAGTGGCCCTGGGTGTACTCCTTCGTGACGGCCTGCGCCACGGCCGCGGGACAGACCGGCCTGGAGGTGGGCGTCGCGGGGGAGGTGCGGGAGTGGCATCGACGATGGCAGTCCGCCCAGCCCACCCTCCAACCCCGCCCCACCTCCCCAACCCCCGCCACCGACACCCCTCCCTCGGCACCACCCACGGGACCGACCACGCCACCCACGGGGCCGACTGCGTCACCGACGGGGCCGACCACGCCACCGACGGGGCCGACTGCGCCGCCCATCGGGCCGAGTGCGGCAAGCACAGCGGTGACGCCCGCGACCAGAGCGACCACAGCGACCACCGTGGGGCCGGTGGCAACGGCGACCTCGCCGGAAACTCCGTCGCCCCTGGCCCCGCCCACGGCCCTGGTTCCCCCCGGAACACCGCCGGCTGCGGCTTTGGACTCGCCCGGTACCCCCTCGGCGATGGGCCCGTCTTCGGCTCCGTTTTCGCCGGAAGCTCCGTCGGCCGCAGCTCGGCACTCGTGTGAAACGCCGCCCGTCCTGGCTCCAGTCTCGTCCGAGAGCTCGGCGGAGGCGGCGTCCTCGCCCGGAGGCCTGCCGCTGGAGGTCGCGCTCGCTCCCGGACGTCCTTCGGCGGGGGAACCGCCCGCTCCTGCCTGGGCGGCGGTGCCCCGGCCTGCCGGTTGGCCGGTCACCGGGCGTACTGCTCCCTGGTTCGTGCCGATGCGGGCGGATCGCCGCCCGCCGTTCACGAACGCGCCGCTGAAGACGCCGCGGCTGAAGACCCCGCTGCTGAAGAACGTCCCGCCCGAGCATTCGGAGCGGACGCTGCGGCTGCTGCAGGTCTACGGCAGGATCGGCACGCGCCTGCTGCACCGCAGCGATCTGCGCGACGGGCGCGACTGCCTGCGCCTGGCCGTCATCGCGCAGCTGCGCGGCTGGTCGCAGGAGGCGCTGCAGTGGCTGCACCGGGCCGGGGAGGCCGGGCAGACGGAGGCCGTCGCGCTGCTGCACGACGCCCGCTGGGAGGAGGCGGCGGTCAGGCTCGCCTACCGCTACGGGCGCGAGTACCTGCGGGCGGAGGCGAGGCGGACGGGCGTCGCGATGTTCTTCTTCCGGCTGGCCGCCGAGAAGGGCCATGCGGAGGCGGCGTACGAGCTGGGTGTGGCCCACCAGAAGAAGGGGGAGGACTGGGAGGCCGCGATCTGGTTCCGCCGGGCGGCGGCCAAGGGCCACCCGAGCGCGGCCACCAAGTTCGGTGGCGCGGCGCAGCAGCTCGCACGGACACCGTGGACCCAGGACGGCGTGCTGCCCCTGGAGGTGATGGACATGGGCGCGGGCTGGGCCCCGCCCGAGGGAGGGCGCCGGGTCGCCGACCCGCGCGCATGACAGCGGACGCTCACCGCGACACCGCTCCGACGCGCCCGGTCCGCCGGATCATGCGGGGGTCGGCCCAGCCGCGGCCCCGGCCCTTGGCCACTGGACGGTGTACGGGTCAGATCGGACGCGGACCCGGCAGCCAGGCCGCCGGGTGGTGCTCTGGGTCAGGTCGGACTGGGCGGCCGCGGTTGGTGCGCCGGGTCAGTCTGGACGTGGATCCGGCGCTTGGGTCGCTGGGTGGTGTTCTGGGTCAGGTTGGACTGGGCGGCCGGGCCGCGGTTGGGGCGCCGGGTCAGCCTGGACGTGGATCCGGTGCTTGGGTCGCTGGGTGGTGTTCCGGGGCAGGTCGGATCGCGGCAAGGTAGCCACCGCAGGGGGTGAGCGTGCCTCGGGCGCCTGCTGCTGTGGGTCGGGACGCCTCGGCGCAGGTGCTGGACGTGCCCGCGGCCCGGCTTCCCTGGATTGTCCGTACAAGGGGGGCCGATTGTGCGGCCTTCGGGGCCGGTCGGTGCCTGGGGACGACGAAGCCCCAGGTCCGCGGCGTGGGCCGGGAGCTGGGGCTTCGTTTGCTGGTGGACGATACTGGGATTGAACCAGTGACCTCTTCCGTGTCAGGGAAGCGCTCTCCCGCTGAGCTAATCGTCCGTATTGAGTTGTCACTCAGAGCGGAAGACGGGATTCGAACCCGCGACCCTCACCTTGGCAAGGTGATGCTCTACCACTGAGCCACTTCCGCATGGCGTTGCACTTACTTTAGCGGATCCTGAAGGGTCCGCGTTCCGCCGAGGTGGAGACGGGATTTGAACCCGTGTAGACGGCTTTGCAGGCCGCTGCCTCGCCTCTCGGCCACTCCACCAGGAGTCGTGCTCCGAGCGGAAGACGGGATTCGAACCCGCGACCCTCACCTTGGCAAGGTGATGCTCTACCACTGAGCCACTTCCGCGTGTACCCCGGTGTCGTGCACCAGGCCACGGGAAAACCATATCGCTTTCCGGGAGTGCCTGTGCGCAGTGCGCGCCCCACCGGGGCGGAAATTCACCGAATCACCCGCACGTCGTCGGCCTTGACGAACATCACCCGGTGCCCCAGCTGGATCTGGTGGTAACGCAGGCGGCCGCGGGTGATGACGTGCCTGGCGGGGTCGAAGGAGTCGGCCGAGATGTGCATCCCGGTGAAGGTGTCGCCGAGCGCGTACAGCTGCCCGGGTGAGATCCGGTACTGCAACGGGACGAGCCGCTCGGGCCTCGTCCCCCGGTACGCCGACCGCTCGGGGTAGGCGCGGCCGTACACCCTGACGTCGCGGCGGATCGGCGTGACCAGGGGGCCTCTGGCGGCCACGGCGCTCGGGTTGGAGGCCGGGTTGTAGAACCAGGCGCGCTGGCCGAGGTACCAGATGGCGGTCCAGTCGCCCTGGCGTCCGGCGACGGCGTAGCGCTGGCCGGTGGAGGCGCGGGCGCTGTGGTCGTACACGCTGTAGGTGGCCGGCCGCCCCCGGTGCTTGCCGCGGTCGGTGACGAGCGGGGCGTCCGGGTTCGGCGCGGTGCGCAGCCACACGGTGGACGCGCCGCGCGGCGCGCACCGGCGGGACGAGTCGGTGGCGGCGCACCCGGTGAAGTACGAGAGGTTGACCGTGTACGCCGGACGGATGATCACCGAGGAGCCGCTCGTGTTCCTCGGGGGCGTGAGCGGGTGGCCCATCAGCTCGAAGTAGTGCGCCCAGTCCCAGTAGGGGCCGGGGTCCTCGTGCATGCCGGCCACGCTCTTGGGCGTGCTGCCGGGCACGTTGTCGTGGCCGAGGATGTGGGCGCGGTCGATCGGGATGTGGTACCTGGCGGCGAGGTACTTCACCAGCGCGGCGGACGAGCGGTACATCGCCTCGGTGTACCAGGTGCCCTTGGCCAGGTAGCCCTCGTGCTCGATGCCGATGGAGCGGCTGTTGACGTCCCAGTTGCCGGAGTGCCAGGCGATGTCCCTGGTCGGGACGTGCTGGGCCACGTGCCCGTCGGCGGAGCGGATCGTGTAGTGCCAGCTCACGTAGCGCGGGTTGCGGACCATCGACGGCACGCCCGCGTAGCCGCCCTCGGTGTCGTGGATGACGATGTAGTCGATGGGTCTGGCCTGGATCATGCGGTCGTGGTTGCCGTAGTCGCGGTTCTTCCTCTTGCCGAAGCGCTCGTACGCGGCGGGCATCCATTCGCAGGAGAGCGTGGCCGGGCACTCGGCGCCCCCGGGGGCGGGCGGCGGCGCGGCCGGGCTGGGAGCGCCGGGGCCCCGCAGCGCGCCGGTGCCCGCCGGTGCCCCCGCGGCCTCGGGGCGCAGGCCGGGCTGGGGGTCGAGCCGTACGGCGAAGCCGTCGTCGGTGACGCGGGAGGCGCCTTCGCGCAGCACGGCGTACACCTGGTCGGCGAAGGCGCGCCCGGCGGCCTGGTCGTCCGCGCCGGAGTAGCGGGCCACGGCGGCGTACCAGTCGGCCGGGTCGGAGCTGGGCGCGGCCTGGTAGGAGGCGAGCAGGGCGGCGCCGGCGCGGATGTTGGCGGCGGGGTCGCGGCGCAGGGTGTCGGGGGTGAGCCCGGCGAGCCGCCCGGCCTGCCGCAGCGTGTCGGCCGGCGCCCGCCGTTCGGCCGACGGCTCGGGGCTGATCTCGGGCAGGGGGCCCATCGGGCGGCTGTCGTCGCCCCTCGCGTCGCCCTGCGGGTGGAGCGGCCCGGCCGGCGCGGCCGCGCGGGCGTCGACGAGGTGCATGGGGCCGTAGCCGCCGGCGACGCTGGGCCTGCCGCCGTTGGCGTCCCAGCGCGACTCCAGGTACGACACCCCCAGCAGGACGCTCTCCGGCACCCCGAACTCCCGTGCGGCGGCGGCGAAGTCGCCCTGCCGGCCGGTCGTGCCCACCGGGCCGGGCGGGGCGAGGGTGCCGGCGGTCAGGGCGGCGACGAGCCAGAGCAGCATGACTTCTCCCCCACGGAGCGACACGATCTGATGACACAGCGTAGCGTTCCCTGGAAAGGGATGTGTCAGACGGGTCGGACGATGCCTATGAGATGCATTGGATGAGCTGCGAACCGGGGCATTCCCTCGGGAGGCTTGGGCAAAGGGGTGGCGCGCGGCCGGATCTCGTCGGGTCAATTCCTGCCCGATATCGGGCAGGATGTTGGCGTGTCTCACGGCCGATGCGTAATGTCCTCCTCTGTGTCCACGCTCCGGCATCCCTTCGAGGACCTCATCGCGCATCTCACCCGGACGAGCCCGCTCGGCCCGGGGGAGGCCGCCCGCGTGGTCGCCGACGTGCTGTCGTACTTCTCCGAGCCGGTCGACGAGTACGTACGGCGGCGGCACGGCGAGATGAAGGCGCGCGGCCTGACGAACGACGAGATCTTCCCCAAGGTCGCCGCGGAGCTCCGCGGCCGCCGGGTGGCGGCACCCGAGCTGTCCCTGCGGCAGCTCCGCAGGATCGTTTACGGATAAGGAGACCTGGATGTGCGGAATCGTGGCCTACGTCGGCCCCCGGGACGCCGCGCCCATCCTGCTGGAGGGCCTGCAGCGGCTGGAGTACCGCGGGTACGACTCGGCCGGGGTCGTCGTGTCCAACAAGGGGCTGAAGGTCCGCAAGGTCAAGGGCAGGGTGGCCGACCTGGCGAAGGTCGTGCCCGCCCGGTTCAAGGGCGGGCTCGGCATCGGCCACACCCGGTGGGCCACGCACGGCGTGCCCAGTGACGAGAACGCGCACCCGCACCTGTCGTCGGACGGGCGCATCGCCGTCGTCCACAACGGCATCATCGAGAACGCCGACGAGCTGCGCGCCAAGCTGGTGGCCGACGGCGTCGAGTTCGCCTCCGAGACCGACACCGAGGTGCTGGCCCACCTGATCGCCCGCGCCGTCGACGAGAACGACACGCTGGAGGAGGCCGTCAGGAAGACGCTGAAGAGCGTGGTCGGCACGTACGGCATCGCGGTGATCGACGCCGAGCGGTCCGGCGAGGTGGTGGTGGCCCGCAACGGCAGCCCGATCGTGCTGGGCATCGGCGAGAAGGAGATGTTCGCCGCCTCCGACGTGGCCGCGCTGGTCCGCTACACCCGCCAGGTCGTGCACCTGGAGGACGGCGAGCTGGCCGTGCTCAAGGCCGACGGCTTCCACACCTTCGCCAGCGACGCCCGCGAGACGGCCAAGGAGCCGCTGACGGTGGACTGGGACGCCGGCCACTACGACACCGGCGGCTACGAGCACTACCTGCTCAAGGAGATCTCCGAGCAGCCCGAGACCATCACCAGGACGATGAGCGGCCGCCTGGACGAGCGCTTCAACGTCGCCCACCTCGGCGGGCTCAACATGGACGCCCGCGAGACCCGCTCGTTCCGGCGCGTCAAGATCATCGGCTGTGGCTCGGCCTACTACTCGGGGCAGATCGGCGCCCAGCTCATCGAGGAGCTGGCGCGCATCCCGTCCGACGCCGAGCCGGCCAGCGAGTTCCGCTACCGCAACCCGGTGGTCGACCCCGACACGCTCTACGTCGCGATCAGCCAGTCCGGGGAGACGTACGACACGCTCGCCGCGGTGCAGGAGCTCAAGCGCAAGGGCGGCCGGGTCATCGGCATCGTCAACGCGGTCGGCAGCGCCATCGCCCGCGAGGTGGACGGCGGCATCTACCTGCACGCGGGCCCCGAGGTCTCGGTGGCCTCGACGAAGGCGTTCACCTCGACCTGCGTGGCGTTCGCGCTGCTCGCGCTGCACCTCGGCCGCGTGCGCGACCTGTCGCCGGCCGACGGCCGCCGGGTCGTCGAGGGCCTGCGCCGGCTGCCGGGACAGGTCGAGGAGATCGTCGCCCAGGGCGACAAGATCGCTCAGCTCGCCCAGAAGTACGCCAAGCACGCGAGCATGATGTTCGTGGGCCGGGTGCGCGGCTACCCGGTGGCCAGGGAGGGCGCGCAGAAGCTCAAGGAGATCTCGTACGTCCACGCCGAGGCGTACCCGGCGAGCGAGCTCAAGCACGGCCCGCTGGCGCTGATCGGCCCCGAGATGCCGACCGTGGCGATCGTCCCGGACGACGAGCTGCTCGACAAGAACCTGACGACGCTCGGCGAGATCCGCGCGCGCGGCGGACAGGTGCTCATGGTCGGTCACCGCGAGCCCGACTCCAAGCTGGCCGACGACGTCATCGTGATCCCGAAGAACGAGATCGAGCTCGACCCGATCCTGCTGACGATCCCCCTCCAGCTGCTGGCCTACCACGCCGCCGTCGCCCTCGGCCGCGACGTGGACAAGCCCAGGAACCTGGCCAAGAGCGTCACCGTGGAGTAGCGCGGCCGGCGGCACGGCTCCCTGCGGAGCCGTGCCGTTCCGTTCTCGCGGGGAAAGGAAAGTCCATCCCTTTCGGCCACAATCAGCAGACGGCCAGTGTTATCCGGGGCAAAAACCACTTACTGTCGGAAGTGTGCGGCCGTTCGACCCCCGAAAGCCCAATCTCGCCCGCATGTACGACTACATGCTGGGCGGGAGTGCGAACTACGCGGTCGACCGCCAGGCCATCGAGCAGCTCGCCGAGCTGATCCCCCAGGCGGTCCCGCTGGCACGCGCCAACCGGGCCTTCATGCAGCGCGCCGTCCGGTACCTGGGCGCGGCGGGGGTGCGCCAGTTCCTCGACCTGGGCAGCGGGCTGCCGACGCAGGGCAGCGTGCACGAGGTCGCCCCGGAGGCCAGGGTCGTCTACGTCGACAACGACCCGGAGGTGGCCGCGCACGCCAGGTCCCTGCTCGCGGGAACGGACCTGGTCGCGTTCGTCGAGGCCGACCTGCTCGACCCGGACGCGGTGCTGGGCCGGGCCGCCGCCCACCTCGACCTGGACGAGCCCGTCGCCGTCCTGCTGATCTCGATGCTGCACTTCGTCCCCGACTCGGCCGGCCCTCAGGGGATGGTGGCGAGCCTGCGCGCGGCGCTCGCGCCCGGCGGCTTCCTCGTGCTCACCCACTCCACCTCGATGGGGCACGGCGGGGCGAGGACGCTGCGCCGGGGCTCGTCGGCGGGCGGGGGAGCCGACAGGAGCGTGGCGGAGATCAGGGCGTTCTTCGGCGACTTCGCGCTGGAGCCGCCGGGCCTGGTGCAGGCGGCCGACTGGCGTCCCGACCGGCCGAAGCTGGTGGTGGACCGGTCGCTGCCGTCGTACCTGATGGCCGGTGTCGGACGAAAGGGCTGACGAGCGGCCACTGCTCGGCGCCGGTGCGAAAAGCCGGACAATAGCCCCGAATTCCTGAAATATCGCACTATGTGCCCTAATGGCGTAGATATACCCCCCCAAGGTGTAACAAGGTGTGAGCCGTAAGTAACCTCAAGTAGTGGGGAGGCGCTACGGTCGGGGGAGGGCGCATGCGGCGGCGGCGGTTCTTCGCGCTGGGGCTCGGAGCGGCGGCCTGCGTGGCGGCGAGCGCGGCCGGATGCGGCGCGGAACAGGCCCCCGGCGCCGGTGCCCGGCCGGGCGGGGCCGCCGCGGGCCGCTTCGTGGTCGCTCCCGCTGGCCGGCGCTGGGACCGGATGTGCGGCGCGTTCGTCCGCGCCGCCCGCGAGAGCGGGTTCCAGGTCGCCGAGGGCACGGGCGGCACGGCCATCACGTTCACCGGCCTGCCCGCGCTCGCCGTGGCCCAGCTGAACGGCACCCGCACGCCGCTGGAGACCGCCACCCCGCTGTCCAGGCTGGCCGCCGAGATCGAGGTCGTGGTCGTCGCGGCCGGCTCGCGGTTCAGGGACTTCGACGACCTCGGGGCCAGGCTGCGCGCCGACCCGGCCGCCACGCTGCTCGCGGGCGGACCTCAGGGCGAGCCGGGCCACCTGCTGTTCGGACTGATCGCCAAGGGGCTCGGAGCCGACACCCGCAAGGTCGACTACACCGGGTACGCGACGGGGGACGAGGTCGTCGCCGCGCTGCTGTCCGGCAGGGCCGCCGCCGCGGCGGGGAGCCTGGCCGACTGGCGGCCCGCCATCGCGTACGGGCGGGTCAGGCCGCTGGCCGTCTCGACCGCCAGCCGCGTCGAGGGACTGGACGTGCCCACCCTCCTGGAGTGCGGCGTGCGCGTGGACTTCGGCGACTGGTGCGCCGCCTTCGGCCCCCAGGGGATGAGCCGCGAGAACCGCGAGACGGCGGTCGCCCTGTTCGACACCGTCACCTCCTCGCGCCGCTGGGAGGCCGCCTGCCGGGCCGGAGGGTGGGAGCCGATCCCGCTCAGCGGCGACGACCTGCGCCGCTGGCTGGCGTCCGAGTCCCAGCGCACCTACGCGATCCTCGGCGATCTCGGCCTCATCGACGCCGCGAAGAACACAACATGCTGGGTCGGTTGCGCGAACGGCCACTAGATGTAGGATCCTCTCCGTCGCTGGTTCGCCCCTCCGGGGGCGGAGCAAAAGGGAACCCGGTGCGAATCCGGGGCTGCCCCGCAGCGGTGAGCGGGAACGACCGCCGTCACGCGCACTGGAGAGATCCGGGAAGCGACGGCCAGTAGGCGCCTCCGGCGTGCCCGCGAGTCCGAAGACCTGCCAGCGACGCCGGGCGCCACCCGCCCGGCCCGACCGTCCAGGCCTCGAGGGAGGGCCGGAGGGCGCGCGGCCGCGTGCCGCCGTGCTTCCGCCTGCCCTCCCGAGGGACGAGCGCAGGAGAGAGAGCACGTGACGCAGATCGTTGAGGTTGACCGCCGCCTGGCCATCGAGGAGGCCGCCGCCCGGGTGATCGCCGACCCGGCCAACTCCCGTGTCGCCGCGCGGCTGCTGGCCGAGGAGATCGCCGACGAGGCGGCCGGCCACGGGGTGCGGTCGTTCTCCGAGTCGATCGCCGCCACCCACGCCGCCGGGCTGGTCCAGGACGGTCTGGCCGCCTTCGTCGCCGCGCACGCCGCCGAGCTGGACGCGCTGGTCGCCGACGAGGCCGACGACCGGTTCGAGTACTTCGGCCTGCGCACCGTCTACGACCGTTACCTGCTGCGCCACCCCGAGACCCGCGCCGTGCTGGAGCGTCCGCAGCACTTCTTCCTGCGCGTGGCCTGCGGCCTGTCCGAGACGGTCGCCGAGGCCGCCGAGCTGTACCGGCTCATGTCCACGCTGTCGTACCTGCCGAGCTCGCCCACCCTGTTCAACGCGGGCGCGCGCCGGCCCCAGCTGTCGTCCTGCTTCCTGCTCGACTCGCCGCGCGACGAGCTGGAGGCCATCTACGACCGGTACGGCCAGGTCGCCCGCCTGTCCAAGTACGCGGGCGGCATCGGCGTCTCCTGGACCAGGGTCCGTTCCCGCGGCTCGCTGATCCGCGGCACCAACGGCCACTCCAACGGCATCGTCCCGTGGCTGCGCACGCTCGACGCGTCGGTCGCCGCCGTCAACCAGGGCGGGCGGCGCAAGGGCGCGGCCTGCGTCTACCTGGAGACCTGGCACGCCGACATCGAGGAGTTCCTGGAGCTGCGCGACAACACCGGCGAGGACGCCCGCCGCACCCACAACCTCAACCTGGCCAACTGGGTGCCCGACGAGTTCATGCGCCGCGTCGAGGCCGACGAGACGTGGTCGCTGTTCGACCCGAAGGAGGTGCCCGACCTGCCCGACCTGTACGGCGACGCCTTCACCCGCGCCTACCGCGCGTACGAGGAGCAGGGGCGCCAGGTGCGTCAGATCCCGGCCAGGACCCTGTACGGCCGCATGATGCGTACGCTCGCCCAGACCGGCAACGGCTGGATGACGTTCAAGGACGCCGCCAACCGGGCCTCCAACCAGACGGCGCGCCCCGAGAACGTCATCCACCTGTCGAACCTCTGCACCGAGATCCTGGAGGTCACCAGCGACGCCGAGACGGCCGTCTGCAACCTGGGCTCGGTCAACCTGGCCGCGCACATCACCGGCGGGCAGGTGGACTGGGAGCGGCTGCGCGCCACCGTGCGCACCGCCGTCCGCTTCCTCGACCGCACGATCGACCTGGGCTTCTACCCGACGCCGGAGGCCGAGGCCGCGAACCGGCGGTGGCGCCCGATCGGGCTCGGCGTGATGGGCCTGGCCGACGTGTTCTTCACGCTCAGGCTGCCGTTCGACAGCCCCGAGGCGCTGGAGCTGTCCACCCGCGTCGCCGAGGAGATCGCACTCGTCGCGTACGACACCTCCGCCGACCTCGCCGCCGAGCGCGGCAGGCACCCGTCGTACGCCGACACCCGCGCCGCGGGCGGCGTGCTGCACCCCGACCACTTCGTGGCGAGCACCCCCCGCTGGGACGCCGTCCGCGAGAAGATCGCCAGGACGGGCCTCCGCAACTCCCTCATGATCGCCATCGCGCCCACCGCGACGATCGCGTCCATCGCGGGCTGTTACGAGTGCATCGAGCCGCAGGTGTCCAACGTGTTCAAGCGCGAGACCCTGTCAGGCGAGTTCCTCCAGGTCAACCGGTACCTGGTGGCCGACCTGCAGGCGCGCGGGCTGTGGACGCAGCCGATGCGCGACGCGATCAAGGTGGCCGACGGCTCCGTCCAGGACGTCCCGGGCATCCCCGACGACCTCAAGCTGCTCTACCGCACCGCCTGGGAGCTGCCGCAGAAGGCGCTCATCGACCTGGCGGCGGCCCGGCAGCCGTACATCGACCAGTCGCAGTCACTCAACCTCTTCATGGCCAGCCCGACCATCGGCAAGCTCTCGTCGATGTACGCCTACGCCTGGAAGAAGGGCCTGAAGACCACGTACTACCTGCGCTCGCGCCCCGCCACGAGGATCGCGCAGACGACGGTGCAGGCCGCTCAGGCCCCGCAGGTCACCGTCAGCGAGGCCGTCGCCTGCTCGCTGGAGAACCCCGAGGTCTGCGAAGCCTGCCAGTAAGCCCCGACATCCCTTCGAGACGGAGATCTCCCGACATCATGCTGCTCGACCCCGGAATGGACCTCACCCTCCGGCCCATGCGCTACCCCGACTTCTACGAGCGGTACCGCGCGGCCATCCGCAACACCTGGACGGTCGAGGAGGTGGACCTCCACTCCGACGTCGCCGACCTGGCGAGGATGACGCCGCAGGAGCGCCACCTCATCAACCGCCTCGTCGCCTTCTTCGCGACCGGCGACTCCATCGTGGCCAACAACCTCGTGCTCAACCTCTACCAGCACGTCAACGCCCCCGAGGCGCGCCTCTACCTGAGCAGGCAGCTGTTCGAGGAGGCCGTGCACGTGCAGTTCTACCTGACGCTGCTCGACACGTACCTGCCGGACCCCGACGAGCGCGCCAAGGCGTTCGACGCGATCGAGCACATCCCGTCGATCAGGGACAAGGCCGAGTTCTGCTTCCGCTGGATCGACTCGATCAACGGCCTGCGGCGCCTGGAGACGGCCGCCCAGCGCAGGCAGTTCCTGCTCAACCTCATCTGCTTCGCCGCCTGCATCGAGGGCCTGTTCTTCTACGGCGCGTTCGCCTACGTGTACTGGTTCCGCTCGCGCGGCCTGCTCGGCGGCCTGGCCACCGGGACGAACTGGGTCTTCCGCGACGAGTCCATGCACATGGACTTCGCCTTCCGCGTCGTCGACACCGTCAGGGCCGAGGAGCCCGAGCTGTTCGACGACGACCTCGGCAAGCAGGTCACCGTCATGATCGAGGAGGCCGTGGCCGCCGAGCTGGCCTTCGCCGCCGACCTGTGCGGCGACGGCATGCCCGGCATGAGCGTGGAACGCATGCGGGAGTACCTGGAGTACGTCGCCGACCAGCGGTTCGTCCGCCTCGGCCTGCCCCCGAGGTACGGCACGGCCAACCCCTTCGCCTTCATGGAGCTGCAGGACGTGCAGGAGCTGGCCAACTTCTTCGAGCGGAGGGTTTCTGCTTACCAGGTGGCCGTTGAGGGAAGCGTGACGTTCGACGAGTCCTTCTGACGCTTCTGGCTGAACTTGGGGGGCATGAGCGTGCAGTCACCCGCGGACTGGCCGGTTCTCGCCATCTCGGTGGCGGGGTCGCTCCTCCTGGTGGAGCTGCTCCGCCGGGTGCTGTCGCGGATCGGGCGCAAGTGGGCGCTTGCCCGGCACCTGGTCGAGCGCTGCACGTGGGCGGCGTTCGCGGTGGCGTTCGTGGTGGCGTTCAACCTGGCGTTCGGGCCGGGCCTCCTCGGGCAGGCGCCGGCCGAGCGCAGCACGGCGAGCACCGTCGAACTGGTGCTCGGCGTGCTCACCATCGGCGCCGTCACCTGGCTGCTCATCCAGGCCACCTACGCGCTGACCGACGTGGTGCTCGACCGGCTCGTCCTCATCGAGGGCGAGCACAACCGCCGGGCGCGGCGCATCATGACGCAGATCGCGCTGGTGCGTCGCGTCGCCGCGGCCGTCGTCATCGTCGTCGCCGTCGGGGCGATGCTGTTCTCGTTCCCGGGGGTGCGGGCGCTCGGCGCGGGCCTGCTCGCCTCCGCCGGCATCGCGGGGGCCGTCGTCGGCATCGCGGCCCAGCCCACCATCGGCAACGTCCTGGCCGGGCTGCAGCTCGCCTTCAGCGACGCGCTGCGACTCGACGACGTCGTCGTGGTCGAGGACGAGTGGGGCAGGATCGAGGAGCTCACGCTCACCTTCGTGGTGCTGCGGCTGTGGGACGAGCGCCGCCTCGTGCTGCCCGTCTCGTACTTCACGCAGACCCCGTTCGAGAACTGGACCAGGCACGGCAGCCGGGTGCTGGCCGTGGTGTTCCTGCGCGTCGACTGGTCGGTGCCGGTACGCGAGCTGCGCGAGGCGCTCTACGACTACCTGCGCCGCAACCCCCTCTGGGACCAGACCGACTGGACGCTCCAGGTCACCGACGTGCTGCCGAACGGGCTGGTGGAGCTGCGCGCCCTGATGAGCGCCGCCGACTCCCCGTCGGCCTGGGACCTCAAGTGCGACGTCAGGGAGTTCCTCGTGGAGTACGTCAGGGTGAACCACCCCGAGTCGCTGCCGAGGTTCCGGGTGGAGACCCCCGAGAGCCGCGCCGCGGCCGCCCGCGAGGCCCCGCGCCCGTAGCCGCGCGGGTCCCCGAGCCCGTAGCCGCGCGCGTCAGCGGCGGGTGAGGCGCCAGGCCGCCACCGCGGCCAGCACGACCGCCCCCGCCCCCACCACCACGAGGTCGGGCAGCGCCTCCTGAGCCCCGGCCGCGACGTCCTGGAGCCGCTCCTCCCACGCGTCGCCCCCGGGCAGGACCAGGGCGCGGGTGCCGTCGGAGACCAGGAAGAGCACGCCGAGCCCGGCGAACACCAGGCCGGACAGCAGCGACGTCGTGTGGAGCCGCAGGCGCCCGACCCGCAGGCCCCGGCCGCGCAGCCACCGCCTGCGGCCCAGGTCCCACCGTTCCCACAGCGCGGCGAGCAGCAGCAGCGGCGCCGCCATGCCGGCGGCGTACACGGCCAGCAGCACCGCGCCGCGCAGGCCGTCACCCGAGGCTGCGGCGACCGTCAGCACCGCGCCGAGCACCGGCCCCGCGCAGAACCCGGCCAGCCCCGACACCGCGCCGAGCAGCAGCACCGCCCCCGCCGAGTCGCCGCGCACCCGCCCCCTCAGCCGCTCCAGCGGGCCGGCCGTCCACCCCTGCCCGGCCGCCTGCAGCAGACCCAGCGCGATCAACGTCCAGCCCGCGACGGTGACGAGCAGGTCCTGGTGGCCGTACAGGAGGCGGGTGGCGAGCGCCGACCCCATGCCGAGCGGCACCAGCACCGCGCACAGCCCGGCGTAGAACAGCAGCGTCCTGCCGAGCAGCGCGCGCCCGCCGGGGAAGGCGTAGGCGAAGAACGCCGGGAGCAGCAGCGCCCCGCACGGGCTGACCAGTGAGAACAGGCCGCCGAGGAACGCGGCGGCGTACCCGGCGCCCGTCACGACCCGCGGCGGGCCTGCTCGATGGCCCGGACGAAGACCTCCAGCGGCTGCGCGCCGAACAGCAGCTTCCCATTGATCAGGAACGCCGGTGTGCCGGGCAGGCCGAGGTCGGCGGCGAAGGCGCCCTCCTGCTGCACCGCCTCGCGCACGGCCTTGTCACGCCGGTCGGCGTCGAACCTGGCCAGGTCGAGCCCCGCCTGCCGGGCCGCCGCGCGCAGGCCGTCCTCGGTGAGGCGCGCCGTGCCGGAGTAGAGCGCGTCGTGGAACTGCCAGAACCTGCCCTGCCTGGACGCCGCCCTGGCCGCGACCGCCGCCTCGACCGAGCGCCTGCCCCGGATCGGGTAGTCGCGCCAGAACACCCTGACGACGCCGGTGTCGAGGTACCTGCGCTCCAGCTCGGGCGCGATGGACCGCGCGTAGCGGCGGCAGTTGGGGCAGTCGAAGTCGCCGAACTCGACGATCGTCACGGGCGCCCGGTCCGAGCCCTTCGACAGCTTCATGTCCACGGGCGGCGGCGTGGGCCCCTCCCACACCGGCGTCCCCGACGGCTGCGGCGACGGCGTCCCGCTCGCCGGGGGGCCGCTCGTGGGCGCGCCCTCCGGTGTGGCGCCGGACGCAGCGACAGGCCGCTCGAGCTGCTCGGGCGCGCCGCCGGAGCCGTCCGGACGGAGCGCGGCGAACCCGAGCACGCCGAGCACCGCCGCACCCGCCAGGGAGCCGGCCAGGACGCGACGCCGTTCGTTCCTCACCCGCCTCATCCTTCCCCATCCGGGATAAATATGTGGCAACGCCTCGCAACCCACGTCTACCGTGGATCTCGTCCAGCAGGGAGAACGCCCGCCGCAGGCGCTCCTCCCTCCCCTTGAGCACTCTGCCGGCGGCCCTGAAGGAAGAGGGCCGCGGGCCGCGGTCTGACCGGCGGGAATGGCGCCCCCCGGCCGGACACAGCCCACGCCCCGGGCGGGCCGACGCCAGCCGCGCCCGGGGCTCGGACCACCCGTCGCGCGTGGCGTTCCCCGGTGATCCGTGGACGGCTACCTAGAGTGACGAAAGTCGCTCACCACGTGATGACAGGGGGAATCATGAAGGTCAAGCTCATGGCGGGAGGCGTCCTCGCCGCCGCGGCCCTCGCGGGCCCGGCGCAGCCGGCGAACGCCGAGGTCGTTCCGGTGCACCGCACCGCCGTCCACTGCGCCGACGGCGTCACCCAGGTCCGGTTCGGCCCGTGGAGCGTGACCTCGGTGAGGGGCCTCGACGACTGCTACCGGCTCGGCGCCTACGGCTGGGACCTGGAGGCGCCCGGCCACTGGCCGATGCCCGGCGTCTACCACGACGCGCCGTCCTTCGGCTGGGTGTCGGTGGGCTAGGCGCCCGGCGGACTCGTCTCCACGCCGCCGCGACCCCGTCGTGGCGGCGTCCGCGTGCCCGGGCTCAGCGGTCGACGATCTCGTTCTTGCCGATCACCACGACCCCGCCCCTCGTCAGGGCGAAGCGGGTGCGGTCGTACTCGGGGTCGAAGCCGATGCGCGCGCCGTCGGGGATCACCACGTTCTTGTCGATGATCGCCCGGCGCACGATCGCGCCCCGGCCCACCTTGACGTTCTCCATGAGCACGGAGTCCTCCACCAGCGAGTGCGAGTGGAGCACCACCTTGGGCGACAGGATCGACCTGACCGCCGTGCCGCCCGAGACGATCACGCCGGGCGACACCAGCGAGTCGATCGCGCGCCCCACCCTGTCGCCGTCGTTGTGCACGAACTTGGCGGGCGGCAGCGGGTCGTGCCCGGTGAAGATCGGCCACTTGTCGTTGTAGAGGTTGAAGACCGGGTGCGCCGAGATGAGGTCCATGTGGGCCTCGTAGTACGCGTCGAGCGTCCCGACGTCGCGCCAGTAGCCGCGGTCGCGCTCGCTCGAACCGGGCACCTCGTTGTTGGCGAAGTCGTAGACGTCGGCCCCGCCGGACTTGACGAGCATCGGGATGATGTTGCCGCCCAGGTCGTGCTTGCTCGACGGATCGAGGGCGTCCTCGCGCAGCGCGTCGATCATCGACTGGGTCTTGAACACGTAGTTGCCCATCGAGGCGAACACCTCGTCGGGCGAGTCGGCCAGGCCCACGGCGTCCTTCGGCTTCTCCCTGAACGCGACGATCCTGCGGCCCTCGGGGTCGGTCTCGATCACGCCGAACTGGTCGGCCAGCGACAGCGGCTGCCTGATCGCGGCCACGGTGACGTCCGCGCCGGACTCCTCGTGCTGCTCGACCATCTGGCGGGGGTCCATGCGGTAGATGTGGTCCGCGCCGAACACGATGACGTGCTCGGGCATCTCGTCGTAGATCAGGTTCAGGTTCTGGAAGAGGGCGTCGGCCGAGCCTGAGAACCAGCGCGGCCCCAGCCGCTGCTGCGCCGGGACCGGCGTGACGTAGTTGCCCAGCATCGCGGACAGCCGCCAGGTGCGGGAGACGTGCCGGTCGAGACTGTGGTTCTTGTACTGGGTCAGCACGACGATCTTGAGGAAACCGCCGTTCGCCAGGTTCGACAGGACGAAGTCGATCAGCCGGTACATCCCCCCGAACGGCACCGCGGGTTTGGCCCGATCCGCCGTCAGCGGCATGAGCCTCTTGCCCTCTCCACCTGCCAGTACGACCGCAAGCACCCTCCGGGACCTCATGCCCAGACGCTACCCTCAAATGGCGGATCTATCGACGAATCCACGCAGGCACTGTCCCGATCTCGTGAAGTTTGTACAGAAATCTCACGAACCGCAGTCGGTGGCCTTGGGCTTGTCGGTGTGTCTCCTATGAAGCGGTTGATCGTATGGTCGTGTCATGCGCGTTGATCTGCTCAGCCGGGAGTACCCACCAGAGGTGTACGGCGGCGCCGGGGTGCACATGGAGTACCTGTCCAGGGAGCTGCGGGAACTGGCCGACGTCCGGGTGCGCTGCTTCGGCGCCGACCGGCAGGAGCCCGGCGTCTCCGCCTACCGGGTGCCCGGCGGGCTGGAGCGCGCCAACGCCGCCCTCCAGGTGCTCGGCGTGGACCTGGAGATGGCCGCCGCGTGCGATGGCGCCGACGTCGTCCACTCGCATACCTGGTACGCCAACTTTGCCGGGCATGTCGCCAAGCTGCTCCACGGCGTGCCGCACGTCGTCACCACCCACAGCCTCGAACCGCTCAGGCCGTGGAAGGCCGAGCAGCTCGGCGGCGGCTACGCCGTCTCCTCCTGGGCCGAACGCACCGCCCTGACCGCGGCCGACGCGGTGATCGCGGTGTCCGAGGGAATGCGGCGCGACGTCCTGACCGCCTACCCCGAGATCCGGCCAGAACGGGTCACCGTCATCCACAACGGCATCGACACCGCCGAGTACGCCCCCGACCGGGGCACCGACGTGCTGAAGAAGCACGGCGTCGATCCCGGCAGGCCGTACGTGATCTTCGTGGGGCGCATCACCCGGCAGAAGGGCCTCGTCCACCTCCTGCACGCCGCCCGCTCCTTCGACCGGGAGGCCCAGCTCGTCCTGTGCGCGGGCGCGCCCGACACCCCGGAGATCGCCGCCGAGGTGACCGCCCTCGTCCGGGGGCTCGACAGGGACGGCGTCCTCTGGATCTCCGAGATGCTGCCCAAGCCCGAGGTCATCCAGCTGCTCACCCACGCGTCCGTGTTCGTCTGCCCCTCCGTGTACGAGCCCATGGGCATCGTGAACCTGGAGGCCATGGCCTGCGAGACGGCCGTCGTCGCCACGGCCACGGGCGGCATCCCCGAAGTGGTGGCCGACGGGGAGACCGGCCTGCTCGTCCCCGTCGACCAGGGGCCCGACGGCACGCCGCACGACCCTGAGCGGTTCGCGTCCGACCTGGCCGAGCGCGTCAACGCGCTGCTGCGCGACCCCGCGCGCGCCAAGGCCATGGGGCGCGCCGGGCGCGTCAGGGCGGTGGAGCACTTCTCCTGGGAACGCATCGCCCGCCGCACCCTGGACCTGTACGCCACGCTGACGTGACCGATCGGCATGGCGGCCCGGCCCGGGACGCCCGATCAGCCCGGACGGCCCCCGGGGTGCGCACGGCGGTCGTGGGGGAGGTCGAGCAGGCAGCCGCAGGCGCCGGGCGGCGCCGGCAGCCCGAGCAGCACGCGGACCTGCGCCGCCAGCACGGCGGACCCGCCCCGCGACGGGCCGGTCGAGCCGGCGGAACGGGCGGCGGCGGGGACACGGAGAAGCCTGGTCAGGCGGGAGAACGGCATGACTCCAGGCTTCCGGTGCGGAGCGCGTCACGTCCAACACCGAAAACAGGGTGATTGACAGCACTTCTGTGGTTAATGTGGCGCTCCGATGGACGTGCATCCCCGCCTGCTCAGGGTGTTCGTCGCCGTGGCCGAGGAACTCCACGTCGGCCGGGCGGCGTCCCGGCTCTACCTGGCGCAGCAGGCGCTCAGCCGCGACCTGCGCCGCCTGGAGGACCAGCTCGGCGTGACGCTGTTCGCCCGCTCGACCCGCCGCGTCGAGCTGACCGACGCCGGGTCGCGGCTGCTGCCCGCCGCCCGGCGCGCGCTCGCCGCGCACGACGAGCTCGTCTCCGAGGTGCTCGGCGCGCGCAGGCCGCTGCTCGTGGACGTCACCATGCAGGGCCACGACGTGCCCGAGCCGCTGACCAGGGCCAGAGAGCTGGCACCGGACGCCGAGCTGCTCGCCCGCTTCCACGGCGGCCTGTCCGCCGGGGCCGCCGCCATGCTGGAGGGACGGCTGGACGTGTCGTTCGGCCGGTTCGCCGGCCTGCCCGAGGCGGTGCGGGCGCGCCTGGCCCAGGTGCCGGTGCGGCTGTACCGGCTCGCGGTGCTGCTGCCCGACGACCACCCGCTGGCCGATCTGGACCCGGTGCCGCTGAGCGAGCTCGCCCGCTTCCCGCTGGACGCGATGGGCGGCAACCCCGCCACCGCCGAGTGGACCGACCTCGGCCACCGCCTGGCCGAGGCGTTCGGGCTCACGATCGCCCGCCCGCACGCCACACCCGTCGGCCCCGAGGAGATGGGCCTGTACCTGCGGCGGCACCGCGAGCCCGTGCTGGCCAGCGCCGGGCTCGGCGGCATCCCGGGGGCCGTCACGCGCGCGCTGTCCGACCCGGTGCCGCTCGGGCTGAAGAGCATGGTCCACCCGCGGGGGCTGCGCCACCCCGGGCTCGCCGCGCTGCACGCGGCCGTACGCGAGATCGGCGCGGCCCGGGGCTGGCTGTGCCGGCCGCCGGGCTCCTGGCTCCCCGAGCCCGACGAAGCCTTCCTGCCCGACGAAGCCTCCCTGCCCGGCCGTCCCTGATCCGGCCGCTCCTGACCCGGCCGTCCTCCAGGCGGGATGGCGTGATGCGGGCGGGCCGCCGCGGCGGTCGCGCGGCGGCCCGCCCGCGGGTCCGTGCCGCCGGGGACGGGATCCGGGTCAGCGTTGCGGATCGAGGACGACGACCGGGATCTGCCGGTCCGTCTTCGTCTGGTACTCGTCGTAGTCCGGCCAGGTCCGCGTCATCAGCCCCCACAGCTCCGGCTTCTCCTCGTCGGTGGCCGTACGGGCGCGGGCCCTGAACCGCTCGCCCTTCACCTGCACCTCCACCTGCGGATCGGCCTGGAGGTTCTTGTACCACTGCGGATGGTCGGGGTCGCCGCCCTTGGAGGCGACCACCACGCAGGCGTCGCCGTGCCGCTGGTAGATCAGCGGCGTCGTGTACGGCTGTCCGGTCCTTCGACCCTTGGTCGTCAGGAGCAGGACGGTCGTGCCGTTCCAGTCGTGTCCCTCGGCGCCGTCGGTTTCCTGGTAGCGCCGCACGTGTTCCTTACCGTAGAGCATGGTCTCGGATGTACCCCGGTCGCGCGGCGCCTCACCGGGGGCCGCCCGTCTCCAGCACGGAGTGCCGCCGGCTGTAGAAGAAGTAGATGAGCAGGCCGAGCGCGAACCACACGGCGAAGCGGAGCCAGGTCAGCGGCGACAGGAAGGTGATCAGCCAGAGGGAGAAGAGCACGCCGATGGCCGGCACGAATGGCATGCCCGGCGTGCGGAAGCCGCGCGGCAGGTCGGGCTGCCGGTAGCGGAGCACGATCACCGCCACGCAGACGACCACGAACGCCAGCAGGATGCCGATGTTGGTCAGCTCCGCCGCCTCGCGGATCGGCAGGAACCCGGCGATCAGCGCGGACGCCGTCCCGACGATCCAGGTGACGCGTGACGGCACCCGGCGCACCGGGTGCAGCTTGGCGAACCAGCCGGGCAGCAGCCCGTCGCGGCTCATCGCGAACCACACGCGGGTCACGCCGAGCATGAACGTGAACATCACGGTGAGGATGCCGATGATCGCGCCGACGGCGATCACCCCGGCCAGCCCCGACAGCCCCACCGAGGCGAACGCCGTCGAGAAGCCGCTCTCCGGGTCGATGCGGGTGTAGTGCTGCATCCCGGTCAGCACCAGCGTGGCCAGCACGTAAAGGACCATCGAGATGGCCAGGGAGTACAGGATCGCCTTGGGCATGTGCCGACGCGCGTCGCGCGACTCCTCGGCCGCCGTGCTCATGGCGTCGTACCCGAAGACGGCGAAGAAGACGGTGGCCGCGCCGGTCACCGCGCCGCCGAAGCCGAAGGGGAAGAACGGCGTGTAGTTGGCGGGCCTGATGAAGAAGAAGCCGACCACGATGACCACCAGCACGACCGCGACCTTCAGGCCCACGACGAACGTCTCGAACCTGGCGGCGGTCTTGATGCCCTGGTTGAGCAGGAAGGCGATCAGCAGGCACAGGACGGCGGCGAACAGGTCCACGACGTGGCCGGGGCCGGTGCCCGGCGCGCCGAGCATCCAGGCGGGGAGCGTGAACCCGAGGTCCTCGACGAGGAAGCCGAAGTAGCCGGAGATGCCGATGGCGACGACGGCGACGATGGCGGTGTACTCCAGCAGGAGGTCCCATCCGATGAACCAGCCCACGATCTCGCCCAGCACCGCGTAGCCGTAGGTGTAGGCCGACCCGGCCTTCGGGATCATCCCGGCGAACTCGGCGTACGAGAAGGCCGCGGCGGCGCTGGCGATGCCCGCGATGACGAACGAGAGGACGACCGCCGGGCCGGCCGTCTGGTTGGCGACGGCCCCGGCCAGGGCGAAAATGCCGGCGCCGATGATGCCGCCGATGCCGATGGCGGTGAGCTGCCACAGCCCCAGCGACCGCTCCAGCTCGCCCTCGTGCTCGCTCGCGATCTGATCGACCGGCTTGCGCCGGAAGATGCCACCAGAAGTCGCCACGACGTCCCCCTTGACCGATTTCGGCTCCCTAGGGGCGATCCTTTCCGCAGGCGCCCTTCCTAAGCACCGCGCGCGCCTGCCGCGGCGGGAGAGGGAGGGCGGCGGGGTCAGAGGTAGGGGGTCGCGGCGCCGACCAGGGCAGGGGCGGCGCCGTAGGTGCCGATGGGGAGCGCGGTGTCGGGGGTGCGCTCGCGGACGTCGCGGTCGCGGATGGCGAACACCGCGGGAGCGGCGCCGATGTCGCCGTAGCGCTCGGTGACGGCGTGGCCGATGGCGGCGCGGGCGTCGCCCACCACCTCGCGCACGGTGTGGCCGGGGCCGGAGGCGGCCAGGTGGCCGAGCATCCCGGCGAAGCGCAGCTCCGCCTCGGACACGGGACGCCGGCTCGCCGGCACGGGACTGTCGAGCCAGAACACGCGGCCCGCCAGGAACCCCTCGTAGCCGGGGCCGGCCTGCCCGAGCTCGCGGGCCGCCTCGGCGAGCAGCGCGCCGAACTCCGCCAGGTCCGCCCCTGGCGGGAGGTCGGTGGTGACGAACAGGGGCACGATCAGCGCGTCGAGCATGTCTCCATCCCTCCGTGAGAGGGCTCATGGTAGAGGCGGGCACCGACAATCCCGCGCCGCTTTCCCATGACTTGCCGAGGGCGGGAACGCTTCGCCGGCCTCAGCGCTCCGTCCACTCGTCCTCCAGGGCGGAGTGGACGATCGAGCCGCGCCATCCGTCGGGCGTGCGGAGGTGGTGCCTGACGCGTCCCTCCTCCACCATGCCCGCGGTGAGCATCGCGAGCTGGGCGGGCAGGTTGGCGGGGGAGCGGGCGCCCCAGAGGCGGTGCAGGCCGAGCTGCTTGAACCCGAACGACAGCAGCAGCCGGACGAGGTCGGTGCCGACGCCGCGGCCCCACTGGTCGGGGTGGAGGCCGAAACCGATCTCGGCGCTGTGCGGGTGCTCAGCCTCGATGTGCAGCCGGGCGACGCCGACGACGTGGTGGCGTTCCGAGTCGACGACCGCGAGGACGTACAGCAGGCGGGGTTCGGCGGCGGCGGCATCGACGGCCTCCTCGACGAGGCGGGAGACCTCGTCGAGGGTGAGAGGACGGAAGGGCATGTGCTGCGTCGCCCGGGGATCGCCGTAGACCGCGTGCAGCGCCGCGACGTCGGCCGGCGTGACGTCACGCAGGCTCAGCCGCGCTCCATGGCACACGACACGGCGCATGGGCCGACGGTAACGCGGCGGCCGCGATCTTCACAAGGTCGTCAGGAGGCGAGCTGACTGCCGTAAGCTCGCGCGACGAGTTCGGCGACGGCGCTGTGGGCGCCGAGCGGAGCCGAGTGCCCGGCGTCGACGGACGCCGCGGCCTCCTCGATGAGGGACGGCGGGGCCTCGTGGCCGATGACGCAGGGGGCGATGGCCAGGCGCTCCGCTCCCGCCCCGCGCAGCCGCTCGGCGGCCACCCGCACGCCGGGCTCGCTGTCGAGCGAGGCGGCGACGACGGGGAGCGTGAGCCGGGAGGCGAGCAGCACGGCGGTGGCCTGCACGGCGTGCACCGCCCGCTCGCCGCCGGCGGTGCCGAGGATGACGGCGTCGACGGGGCTGGAGACGTTCAGCAGTCTGACTCTGTCGGCCCTGGCCAGGCCGCGCTCGGCGAGCCTGATGTGCAGGGCCTCGGCCAGCAGCGGGTGGGGCCCGAGCGCCTCGGTGACGGCGGCGGGCGCGCCGGCGGCCGCCACGACCTTGCCGATCTCGGCCATGACGGCCGGGTCCTCCCAGGTGAGCAGCGGCACGACGACCGCCTCCCGGTCGGCGGGCAGCGAGTCGGCCAGGTCGCTGACGCTGGTCAGGCGCACCTCGATCTGCGGGTTGTCCAGCCGCACCACCGCCGCGACCTCTTCGGCCACGCCGGCGGTCTCGCCGGGGGTGGCGAGCACGAGGATGGGGGCGTCCGGCGGCAGGGACGTGGGCACGGGACGGCGGTGGCGGCCGCCGCCCGGCCGGGGGGAACGTTCGCGTACAGGCAGGCTCACAGGCGCGCAGTTTATGCCTATTCGGGGTGGCCTGTTCCCTGAATCGATGGCGATTCCGTCACAACCGGCCAGTGTGACCGAGATCACTTTGTGATGGGGCTCATGTTGACTTGCCCTGGTAAAGCGGAAACCCTGAAGCAACTAGAAACGCGTTCTAGAGCGACCGCCACAGACCCCTCCTCGGAGGACGGGAATGAAGCCGTTCTATGTCCGCGAACTGCACGTCTACCCTGTCGGGAACGCCCGCGTCCGGCTCCTCGCGATCGCCGTCCTGGCCAGCCTCGTCGCCAACTTCGAGACCACCCTCGCCACGATCCTCCCGCTGCTGATGCGGGACCTCGGCATGTCGCTCACGGTCTACGGGCAGCTCGCCGCGCTGTCCGTGCTGGTGGGCGGGCTGTCGGCCGGGTTCGGCGGCATCCTGTGCGACCGCTGGGGACGCGTCGCGATCCTCGTGCCCACCCTCACCGTGACGGCCGCCTGCAACTTCCTGCTCGCCACCGTCGAGACCGTGACGGGGCTGTTCGTGGTGCGCTGCCTCATGCTGTTCATCGAGGGGGCCGCGATCACCATCACCGCGTCACTCGTCAGGGACTTCTCGCCCAGGATGGGACGCGCCCAGGCGTTCGGGTTCTGGACCTGGGGCCCGGTCGGGGCGTCCTTCCTCGCCTCCGCCATCGCCGGGTTCACGCTGCCGCTGTTCGGCGACGCCTGGCAGTCCCAGGCGATCATCATGGGCGTCGTCTCGCTCGTGCTGTGCGTGCTCATCGTCTGGCAGATCGCCGAGCCGTCCGCCGCGTTGCGGGCCAGGGTGCTCGACTCCGAGCAGGCCGTCAGCGCCGAGGAACAGGCCGGCAAGGCCAGGCTGAAAGAGCTGCTGCGCCACCCCCACCTGTGGGTGCACGTCCTCGGCAACACCGGCTGGCAGGTGCTCTACTGGACGCTCGCCATCTTCGGCCAGACCATCCTCACCGAGGCCTTCGGTCTGGGCACGGCCGAGGCCAACCGCGTCGTCGCCCTCGGCATCCTGCTCAACGCCGTGACCGTCGTCGTCGTGGGCCGCGTCTCCGACCGGCTGCGGCTGCGCAAGCCGTTCACCGCCGCGGGCACCGTCCTGACGGTCGCCGCCCTCGCCTACTTCGTGACCCTCATGGGGTCGGCCGCCTCGTCCGGCCACGTCACCGCCGCCTACGCGGCGCTGTTCCTGTTCATGGGCGTCGCGTACGTCCCCTGGATGGCGAACTTCTCCGAGAACGCCGAGGACGTGGAGGCCCGCCTGCAGGGCGCCGCGCTCGGCCTGTGGGGCATGGTCGTCCGCGTGATGATCGTGGTGCTGCTGGTCGTCTCGCCACTCGTCGTCAAGACGGGCGGATGGGGCGCCTGGCTGCTCGTCGCCCTCGCCGGGCAGGTCGTGTTCCTCGTGTCGATGGCCGCCTTCAAGGGGCCCTGGCGGTCGGCGGGGAAGTCGCCCGCCGGGGCGGCCACGGCATAGGGCCCCGCGGGCGGCGGCCGCCGCCCTGCCTTCCCTCCCGCCCCCGGCCGGTGCGGGCATCAGGCGAAGGGGCCGACCTGGCGCGGCAGGTTCGGCTGCGTACGCTCCCAGTCGGCCGTGATGTCCACGTCGCGGGTCTCCGGCGCCATCAGCACGCCCACGGTCGTGACGGCCAGGGCGGCGACCACGTACAGCGAGACGGCGAGCGTGGTGCCGTACAGGTCGAACAGCTTGAGCGCGATGACCGGCGCGAGCGCCCCGCCGACGATGCCCGCCACCTGGTAGCCCATCGACGCGCCGCTGTAGCGCAGCCGGGTGGTGAACAGTTCGGCGATGAACGCGGCCTGCGGGCCGTACATGGCGGCGTGGGTGACGAGCGCGACGAGGGCGGCCAGCGCGATCAGCGGGAACGAGCGGGTGTCGAGCAGCGGGAAGAACGCGAACACCCACAGGGCGGCGGCGAGCACGCCGCCGAGGTACACGGGCCGCCGTCCGACCCTGTCGGAGAGCGCGCCGAACAGCGGGATGAGGACGAGTTCCAGCGCCGAGCCGATGAGCACGGCGTTCAGCGCGACCGAACGCTCCAGCTTCAGCGGCCCGGTGATGTAGACGATGATGTACGCGGTGAAGACGTAGAACGCGACGTCCACCCCGATGCGCGCGGTGAACGCCGACAGCAGCGCCCGCGGGTGGGTGCGCAGCACCTCCAGCAGCGGCATCCTGGCCTTCGCTCCGCGCTCCTCCACCCGGGCGAACAGCGGCGACTCGCTGACCGTGAGACGCACCCAGAGGCCGACGAGCACGAGGCCGCCCGACAGCAGGAACGGCACCCGCCATCCCCACGACAGGAACGCCGCGTCGGACAGCGTGAACGACATGATCGTGAGCAGGCCGGTGGCCAGCACGTACCCGGCGGGCACGCCGACCTGCGGCCAGCTCGCGTTGAGACCGCGCCGCCGGTTCCCGCCGTGCTCCAGCGACATGATCACCGCGCCGCCCCACTCGCCGCCGAGCCCGAGGCCCTGGGCGAACCTGAGCAGCGCCAGCAGGATCGGCGCGGCCACGCCGACGGAGCCGTAGCCGGGCAGCACGCCGATGAGGAACGTGGAGACGCCCATCAGCAGCAGCGTCACGACGAGCACGGTCTTGCGGCCCGTCCGGTCGCCGAAGTGGCCGAAGACGACGCCGCCGAGCGGGCGGGCGACGAACGCGACGGCGTTGGTGGTGAGGGCCGCCAGCGTCGCGTTGAGCGGGTCGAGCGTCGGGAAGAACAGCTTGCCGAAGACCAGCGTGGCCGCCGTCGTGTAGAGGAAGAAGTCGTACCACTCCAGCGACGTGCCGATCAGGCCGGCGAGGATCACCCGCCGGGTCTGGTGCGTGGAGCCTGCCATCCGTTGCTCCTCGTGTCTAGGGGGATACATCTCAACGTAAGGATCGTTCAACAATTCGACAAGTGATTTGCACCATGATTCCCTGGCACCTGTGAACCCCGCCGTCGCCGACCTCGCCAGGGACCGGTCCAGGCTCGGCCGCAGCAGCACCGCCGAGCGGGTCGCCGACATCCTGCGCGACCGCATCAGCGAAGGCTTCTTCCGGCCCGGCCAGCGCCTGTCCGAGGAGTCGATCTCCGAGGCGCTCGGGGTCTCGCGCAACACCCTGCGCGAGGCGTTCCGGCTGCTCGGGCACGAGCGGCTGCTCGACCACCGGCTCAACAGGGGCGTGTTCGTCCGCCTGCCGTCGGCCGAGGACGTCGCCGACCTCTACCGCGTGCGGCGCGTGCTCGAAGGCGCCGCCGTGCGCCGCACCCCCACGCCGCGGCAGCTCGCCGTCATCAAGGAGGCCGTGCTCGACGCGGAACGCGCCGCCGCCCTCGACGACTGGCAGGGCGTCGGCACCGCCAACATCCGCTTCCACCAGGCGATCGCCACGCTCAACGGCAGCCCCAGGCTCGACGAGGCCGTACGCCAGCTCCTCGCCGAGCTGCGCCTCGTCTTCCACGTCATGGAGAACCCGCGCGCCTTCCACGAGCCCTTCGTCGAGCGCAACCGCGCCCTGCTCGCCCTCATCGAGTCCGGACGCCCCGACGAGGCTGCCACCTACCTCGACGACTACCTCGACCACGCCGAGCACCTGCTGATCCGCGCCTACGAGCCGAACCCCTGACGCGGGTGCCCGGCCGCCGGGAAGTGTGGCCGAGCTGTGACCAACCGCCCACCCCACGTCCCTGTCTAACGGGGGTGAGCGAAAGGAACACACCATGAGGCACCCCTCGGCGACCGTCGCGCTGCTCGCGGCGGCGGTCATCGGCGGCGCGGGGCTCGCGCCCGCCGCCGCGCACGCCCGGTCAGCCCACGCGACGGACTCGACGGACTCGACGCGGTCGGCGCACCTCCGGTCGGCGACACCGCAGGCCCGCGCCGCCTGGGTCAGGTCCTGCGCCGGCGAGGACGACTCCACCCGCCCCTGCGGGCACTGGCGGCTCATCCTGCGCGACGGCGGCGCCAAGGTCGTCCGCGACGCCGCGATCGGCAGGATCGACCGCAAGGGAAACGAGATCCACGACACCGCCGCCTTCGCCATCAGCGCCGACGGCCGCGTCATCGCCTACGAGCGGGCGGGCGACCACCGCCTGGTCGTGCGCGGGACCGCCGGCGGACCCGCCAGGGTGCTGCCCGCTGCACTCACCGCGAAGGGCACCGACCCGCTGACCCTCCGCCTGTCACCCACCGGCGACCGGCTGCTGGTCGACTACGACGACGCCCCAGGACGCCGGCACGACCTCGTCGTCACCCTCGCCACCGGCGCGACGGCGAAACTGCCCGCCGCCGAGCAGCCGCTCGGCTTCAGCGGCGACGGCGGCGAGGTGATCAGCACCCGTTACACCGCCGACAACACCACCGTCGTGTACGCCCACACCCTGGGCGGCGCGACGGTCAGGCGGACGCCGCCCCAGGCCGTCGCGGGCGCCGTCGCCCTGGCGCTGAACCCCGACGGGCACACCGTCGCCGTGTTCACCCCGGGCGACGACAGCCCGCGCCGGCCGCCGCGGGTGCGGGTGTACGACCTGGAGAGCGGGGAGCTGACCGCGGGGGCGGACCTCCCGCTCAAGGCCGAGGAGGCGCCCTACACCGCCCGCTGGGCCGCCGACGGCACGCTCACCGCCGTCGTCCAGACCGGCGAGGACGGGGATCGGGCGGTGGTACGGGAGCTCACCGTCGACCCCGAGACCGGCGCGACGCGCCAGACCGACAGGTACACGATCAGCGGGACCAGGTACGCCAACGTGGTGGCGGGGGAGTGAAGGCCATGAGGACCAGGATCGCCGCGGCGGCCGCCGCCCTGCCCGCCGCCCTGCTCACCGCCCTGCTCGCCGCCCCCACGCCCGCCCAGGCCCAGCCCCACCGGGCGCCCCACCACGCGGCCGACAGCATCAGGTACGCCTCCGTCAAGAGCTGCGCCGGCAAGGACGGCGAGCGGCGGCCCTGCGGCCACTGGCGGCTCGTCATGCACAGCGGAAAGCTGTCCGTGCTGCGCGACGCCCAGGTCGTGGCGCTCGACGCCAAGGGCAGGCCGGCCGGCCCGGCCGCCGCGCCCATCGCGGTCAGCGGCGACGGGCAGCGCGTCGCCTACTTCACCACGTCCGGCCGGCTCGCCGTCAGGACGCTCGGCGGAGGCGTCGTCCTCATGGCCGAGGGGGCGCTGCCGCGCGTCGCGCAGTACGGCGTCGGCCTGCGGCTGTCCGGCGACGGCGCCAGGCTGGCCGTCATGGTCGGCGCCGAGAAGCCGGTCGCCACGCGCGTCTTCGACACCTCCACCGGCGAACGCATCGGCGACGTCCCCGGCGACGAGACGTTCGCGGGCTTCAGCGCCGACGGCGACGAGGTGCTGACCACCGCCGACGGCGCCGAGGCCGTCACCGACCTGGCCGTCTACAGCGAGCGCGGCGAACGGCTCGCCCGCGCCACCCCGCCGCAGGTCGTCGCCTCCAACGGGCCGCAGGCCCTCGCCGCCGACGGGCACACCGTCGCCAACGTCATCCGCAAGACCAGGCCGGAGCTGGTCACGTACGACGTGCGGTCCGACCAGGTGACCGCCCGTACCAGGGTCAAGCTGCCGGCCGGGGACGTCGAGATGATCGACTGGACCGGCGACGCCCAGGTGACGCTGCACCTCCTCCGCTACCACGGCAGGTCCACGAGGATGACGATCGTCCAGATCGACACCGGCACCGGCGCGGTCAAGGTCAGGGACGCGTACACGGTGCTGAAGGACACCTACGTCTTCGCCGCCTGCGGCGGCTGACTCCCGCGGGGCATACGCTGCTCCCGTGGAGGTTCATCCGACCGGCGGCAAGCAGGACGGCGGGCAGGACGGCGGGCAGGGCGTCCGGCAGGACGGCGGGCAGGGCGTCCGGCAGGGCGGGCAGGGCGGCGCGCACAGGGGCGGCGCCCGTCCGGCCGGCGCCCGGGTGCACTCGGCCAGGGCCATGGCCGCCCGCGCCGTGGACCTGTGCGTGGCGCTGCTGCACGAGCAGCCGTCCGCGGAGTCCGCGGAGTCCGCGGAGTCCGCGGAGTCCGTGGCGTCCGTGGCGTCCGTCCTGCGCGCTCACGGTGAGGAGGGCGACCTCGGCCTGGACGACGCCACGGTGGCGAGGATGCGCGCGGCCGCCGCGCGGCTGCGCGAGGTGTTCGCCGCCCCCGGTCCCGGCCCGGCCGCGGCCCTGCTCAACGGCCTGCTCGCGGGCGCCGCCCGCGCCCCGAGGCTCACCGACCACGGCGGGGCGTCCACCTGGCACCTGCACGTCGACAGCGGCGACGACGCCCCCTGGGACGAATGGTTCCTGGCGTCGTCCGCGATGGCGCTGGCCGTGCTGCTGGCCGACCACCAGCGGGTGCCCGGCGGCCTCTGCGCGTCACCCGGCTGCGGCCGCCCCTTCCTCGACCTCGGCGGCGGCAGCCCGCGCCGCTACTGCAGCACCCGCTGCGCGACCCGCGAACGCGTCGCCGCGCACCGTTCCCGCCACGCGCCGTCCGGGGCGGACGGCGCCGGTCCCGGTCTCAGCGGGGACGGATGACGAGCAGCGCCGCGGCGAGGGCCTGGAGCGCCGCCCCCACGACCAGGGCCGACTGAGGCGAGGACGCGGCCAGCACGCCCGCCGGAGCCGACCCCAGCGCGAACGACGTGACCTTGAGGCTCGCCCCGGTGGTGAACACCTGGCTGCGCAGCCGTTCGGGCGCCTCGCGGTGGCGTACCGAGAACAGGGCGGTGAGCTGCGGCCCCTCGCCCGCGCCCGCGACGACGGCCGCCGCCACCGCCACCGCGAACGTGCCCGCCACGGCGGCGAGCGCCGTCCCGGCGCCCACCAGCACGGTGGCCCACAGCATCACCGCCTCCCACCGGCCGTCCCGCTGGGAGCGGTGGCCCGCCGCCCAGGCCAGGAGGGCGTTGGCGGCCAGCCCCGCGGCGGCGAAGGCGGCCAGGAGCAGCGCCCCGCGCCCCGCGTCCCCCGCCAGGTCCGCGCCGAGGACGGGCGCCGACACCACCAGCATGGCCAGCCCCGCGCACGACACCATGGACGAGCCCGTGGCCCTGCGCAGTGCCGGGTTCCTGACGATCACGGCGAACCCCGCCGCCAGCTCCGCCCACACCCCGGCCGGGCGCGCGCGGGCCGCCGTCGCCCGAGCCGGGCGGGACGGGAGGGATCGGGCCGCGGGGACGGCGGCGGCCAGGAGGACGACGGCGGCGGGCACGGCCGCCGTCCCTCCTCCCCAGGCGGCCAGCACGCCCACGAGCGCGGGACCGGCCAGCCCCGCCACGTTGTAGCTCATGGCGTCCAGCCCGGCGGCCCTGGCTGCCGGGATCCCGCCGGACACCAGAGGGAGCTGGCCGGTCCAGCCGCCGGTCAGCGCGGGCCCGAGCAGCCCGGTCGCGAACGCCGCGGCGACCAGCACGGGGCCGGGTAACCGGCCCAGCCCCCACGCCACCAGGGCGAGCCCGGCCGCGTACCCCGCCAGGCATCGGGCGAGGACGGAGCCGGGACGTCGCGCCCGGTCGAGCAGCACGCCGAGCAGCGGTCCTCCGGCCGCGGCGGACGCCGTGAGCCCCGCCAGCAGCCAGGAGGCGAGCACCGGCGAGCCGGTGACGGCCAGCCCGGCGACCAGCAGGGCCGGGCCGGACATCTCGTCGCCCGTCCTGGCGGAGAGCGCCCCCACCATGTAACGCTTCATCACAGTCGGGACGTTACAGGAGCGGGGTTAGCGCGCGGGAGGGAGGGGGAACAGGGCAGGTAGTCCTCTGAGTCGAAGGGGACCCCGCCCGGCCTGCGCGACCTGCGTATCGCGCAGGCCGGGCCGCCACCCGATCACCGAGTCGAATGTCTGTTTGAAGACAGGCGTAGACTCGGCGGTATGACAGGCGCGTTCCAGGCATCTCTGCTCGGCCTCGACGAGGAGTTGGGCGTCCGGCCGCTCGGCGGCGCCGTGCGCCGCACCGTGCTCGACCACGGCGCCTGGATCGACGTGCGGCGCGGGTGGCTGTCCGGCGCCGACACGCTGTTCGCGCGGCTCACCGAGGTCGTGCCCTGGCACGCCGAGCGGCGCCACATGTACGACAAGGTCGTCGACGTGCCGAGGCTGCTGAAGTTCTACGACGAGGGCGAGACCCTGCCCGACCGGGTGTTCGACGAGGCCATGCGCGCGCTCGACGCCCACTACCAGGAGGAGCTGGGCGAGCCCTTCCGCACGGTCGGGCTCTGCTTCTACCGCGACGGCCGCGACAGCGTGGCCTGGCACGGCGACACGATCGGCAGGGGCAGCACCGAGGACACCATGGTCGCCATCCTCTCGGTCGGCACGCCGCGCTCGCTGCTGCTGCGCCCGCGCGGCGGCGGCCCGTCCATCCGGCACGACCTGGGCCACGGCGACCTGCTGGTGATGGGCGGAAGCTGCCAGCGCACCTGGGAGCACGCCGTGCCGAAGACTGCCAGGCCCACGGGGCCGCGCATCAGCGTCCAGTTCCGTCCGAGGGGCGTTCGCTAGGCTTCCCGGCGTGAGCGGATTCCCCGGCGCCGTCGGCGTCTCACAGCTCTGCGTCTACGCCGGGGGTGGCTCGCCCCACCTCCACACCGCCTCCACCGAGGGATACGTCGTGCTCCGGGGCGGCGGCACCCTGTCCACGCTGGGCGGCGACGGCCCCGGCGAGCACCCGCTGGAGCCCGGCACCGTCCTGTGGTTCACGCCCGGCACCGTGCACCGCCTGGTCAACCCGGGCGACGACCTGGAGATCCTCGTCGTCATGCAGAACGCGGGGCTGCCCGAGGCGGGCGACGCCGTCCTGACCTTCCCCGCCGACGTGCTCGCCGACCCCGAGGCGTACGCGCGGGCCGCCGCCGCGCCGCGTACCGAGGAGGAGGCGGCGCGCCGGCGCGACCTGGCGGTCGAGGGGTTCGAGGCGCTGCGCGAGCGGGTGCGGCGCGAAGGCCCTTCCGCGATGAAGGACCTGTACGAGGCGGCGGCGCGGCTGGTCGCGCCCCGCGTGGAGGGCTGGCGCGGCATCTGGGAGGAGCGCGTGCTCGCGCAGGCGCACCGGACCGCCGCCCACCTCGACGCGCTGGCGGCGGGAGACTCCTCACACCTGGCGGAGTCGTCGGTCACCAGGGCGGCGCCGCCGGAGCGCCGGTTCGGCATGTGCGGCCGCCTGCGGGCCTGGGACTGGACCTCCTGACGGGCCGGCGGCACCGCCCGCCCGGAGGCCCGGCCACGGCCGGACCTCCGGGCGCTGCGGGCGCCGCGGGCGCCGTGCCGGTCAGGGCCTGCGCACGGTCAGGTGGGCGATGCGGCCCTGCTCGCCCGACGCCCAGCACGACAGGTCCGGCGTGCAGGCCACCGTGTCGAAGGAGCCGCCGTCGAACGTCTGCCAGGAGGTCCCGCCCGAGTACGTCACGTCGCTGCCGGTGGGCCCGACGGCGATCGCGGCGAACGGCAGGTTCGGCAGCCACGCCACCCCCGAGCGGTAGGCAGGGGGAGGGGTGGCCGACTGCTGCCAGGTCGCGCCGCCGTCCCTGCTCACCGCGGCGGCCTGCGGCGACGGCTGGCCGGGCCGGTAGTCGCCGCCGACGGCGATGCCGCGGTGCGGGTCGCGGAAGGCGAGCGCGAACACGCCGCGCGCCGGGTCGCCCGCGGGCACGGGGGTGTCGGAGACCGTCCAGGTGCGGCCCCGGTCGGAGGAGTGGAACACGCGGGAGCGCTCGGCGCCCCCGGTGGCCAGCCAGGCGTCCCTGCCGCCCGAGGTGACGAGGCACTGGCCGCTCGCCGCGAACCCGGCCTCGCCGGGCAGCGCGTCGGGCATGCCGTCGGAGGGCAGCACCTGCCAGGTCCGGCCGCCGTCCTCGGTGGACAGCAGGCGGAACCGGCCGTCCACCGGGTCGCTCATGGCCAGGCCGTGGCGGCGGTCGAAGAAGGCCATGCAGTCGTAGAACGCCTTCGGCTCGTCGTTCCTGAACGTCTCGGTCCAGGTGCGTCCGCCGTCGTCGGTGCGGTAGACGCGGGAGTCGGAGCCCTCGCCGATGGACAGGACGACGGCGCGGCGGGCGTCGAACGCCTCCACGTCGCGGAACTGCAGGGCCTCGGCGCCCGGTGGGGAGACGTTCTGCCAGGTACGGCCGCCGTCGACGGTCCGCAGGACGGTCCCGCCCGTGCCGGACGCCCACACGACGTCGCCGCTGACGGGCGACAGGCCGCGGAACCGGGCCGTCACCCCCGTCTCCTTGAGCTCCCAGCCCAGTGCGGGGGTGGCGGCGTGGGCGGGGAGCGGGGCGGCCAGGACGCAGGCCGCGGCGGACAGCGCGCTCAGCGCGATTCGCACCTTCATGCCGGGAACCTAGCTCAAAGGATCAACACCGTCCATGACGCGACTTGTCGTGAAACGGTGGGGCCAGCCGGGACGTGCCGGGAAACGTTGGGGCCAGATGGGGTGTGCCGGGGGGTCCGGCGGGACCTGCCCGGACGTGGTGGCGGGGGTCGGGCGGAACCTGGGGGGAGGTGGTGGGGGCCGGGCAGGCGGCCCCCACCACGTTCCTGAGGCGGCGCGTCAGGCGTCGGAACGCGACGCGCCCCACGACAACAGGGCTTCCGCGGTGGTGAAGCGGCGGCTGGACACGGTCTCGCCCAGCAGCACGCCGACCAGCCTGCGACCGTCGCGCTCGCCCGCGAACGCCAGGCTGAAGCCCGCCGCCCGGGTGAAGCCGGTCTTCAGCCCGATCGCGCCCGGCGTGCCGAGCAGCTTGTTGGTGTTCGTCCAGCTGTACGCGCGGTGGTCGCGCGTGGCGGCGACGTCGTGGCCGCGGGTGGAGGCGACGCGCTCGATCAGCGGGTCGCGCAGCGCGGCGGCGGCGAGGACCGCCTGGTCGCGTGCCGTGGACCAGCCGTCGCCGCGGTCGGTGGGCAGGCCGTCGGCGTTGACGTACTCGGTGTCGTTCATGCCGAGCGCGCGGGCGGCGGCGTTCATCTTCGCCACGAACGCCGGCACGCCGGGCCCGTACGTGCGGGCCAGGGCGTGGGCGGCGTCGGCGCCGGACGGCAGCATGAGGCCGTACAGCAGCTCGCCGACCGGGAGGCGGTCGCCGGCGCGCAGGTCGGCGGTGGTGCCGCCGCCGTCCTCCGCGTAGCGCACGTCCTCGGGCTCGATCTCGACCAGGTCGGCGGGCTTGGCGGACTTCAGCACCAGGTACGCCGTCATGGTCTTGGTCAGGCTCGCGATGGGCATGCGCGCGGTGGCGCCCTTCTGGAAGAGGACGGCGCCCGAGGTGGCGTCCATGAGAATGGCCGCTCGACCGTGCACCTCGGGCGCCGTGACGTTGGCGTGCGCGGGTGCGGCCAGGCCCATGAGCAGGGCGAGGACGCCCGCCACGAGGGTCAGGCAGACGTTCCGGTTACGCATGGGGACCAGGCTGCCGCGCACGTTGGCATGCTATTGACCGAATAGGTGGAATTTCATGAGGTGAAAGGTAAATCTTTTTGCCGCAGGTGGACGCGGGGTTTCCGGAACTTGTCCACCCGGAGGCGCCGCGTCTCCTGAACAGACGCCCCGTCAGAGGCTGGGTTCGAAGCGGGCGCCGGGGCGGTCGCCCTCCGCCAGCCGCGAGAACAGGTCGTCCCAGCGTGGCATCACGACCTCGGGCGCGTACGCCCTGGACGTCTCCGCCGCCGCCAGCCCCATCCGCAGCCGCAGGTCGCGGTCGGCGACGAGCCGCTTCAGCGCGGCGGCCAGCCCGTCGACGTCCCTCGGCGGCACCAGCAGGCCGTCCACCCCGTCGGTGAGGACGTCACGCGGCCCGGTCGGGCAGTCGAAGGCGGCGACCGGCAGCGCGTGCGTCATCGCCTCGATCATCACCATCGGAAGGCCCTCGAACCGGGAGCTGAGCGCGTAGACCGAGGCGTCGGCCAGCTCCTGGTCCAGGCGCTCGGTGCGGCCCCGCAGGCTGACGTGCTCGCCCAGCCCGTGCTGCTCGATCAGCCCGGCGAGCTGCGTCCTGCGCGGCCCGGTGCCGAAGATGCGCAGCCGCCACTCCGGACGTTCGGCGACGACCTGCGCGAACGCCGGGATCAGCAGGTCGAACCCCTTCTGCGGGACGAGCCGCCCCGCGGCGACCACGACCGGGTTCACCTGGCGGGAGTGCTCCTGGTCGGCCTTGTGCACGGCGTTCGGGATCTGCACGACCGGCGTGCCGGGCAGCAGCCGCCGGTACTCGGCCTGGTTGGTACGGGTCAGCACCGCCACGCAGTCGAACCGGCCGTAGTGGCGGGCGATCTCGCGGCGGATCGTCTCGGGGTAGGCGGACAGGTTCATGTGCTCCTGCGCCACCCGGATGACGCTCCTCGGGGTGCGGCGGGCCGAGATCAGGTTGAGCGCGGGCCTGGTGGTGACGAGGACGCCGTCACGCAGCCCGGAGACGTACTCCATGGCGGCCCACTCGACCCGCTCGGTGAAGTAGTCGGCCGCGAACTCACCCCTCGGCACGATCTTGCCGCGCAGCCGGCGCCACGCCTTGCGGCCGAACGAGTCGGGGCGCCTGCCGTCGCGCTGGTCCACCAGCGTGACCAGAGAGATGCGCGGGTCGATCGCGAACTGCGGCGCCTCCCGCCTGCGCACCACGCTGACGATCTCCACCTCGTGCCCCAGCGCGACCATCGCGTTCGCCTGGTTGACCACGGTCCTGATGGTCCCGCCCATGCCGTACGCGTGGAGCATCATGTAGCGGATCCTCACGCGAGGTACCCCCAGGTGCGGGCCATCGGCTTCAGCGCCTCGGGCACCTCGCCGGGGGACGGCAGCGCCCGCCCCGGCTGGACCGTGCCGGTGCGGATCTTGTCCCGCCAGTCGCCGAGCCCCTTCTCCAGGACGGCCTGCCGCCCGTACGAGAGCATCCCCTCCTCCCACTCCAGCCCGAGGAACTCACAGATCTCGCGGGTGACGCGCCCGGGGTCGGAGCTGAGGTCCTCGTACCTGACGGTCAGGCCGGGCAGCGACGTCCTGGCCCGCTGGACGGCCTTCATGTAGCGCAGCGCGTCCAGCGCGGCCTCCTCGGGGGTGCGCCTGTCCGGGCTGGCCTCGTGCCAGGAGGCGGCGATCGAGGCAGGGTGGCGCAGCAGGAACACGAACCGCGCGTCCGGCCAGCAGGTGGCGATCCGCTCGTACGCGAAGGCGTTGGCCGGGGTCTTGTCCACGATGTACCGCTTGCCGCTGCGCACCAGCTCCCGGTGCAGCACCCGGTCCCACAGCAGGTGTTCCAGATCGGCCTCGTTGTGGCCGAGCGCGGCCATCGCCTTGGCGGCGAGCGACGTGCCGTGACGGACCTGGAGCCGCCGTACGTGCAGCTCGTGAGGGGCGTGCAGGGCGGAGTGGGCGTTCAGCATCGCGCGCAGCAGGGTGGAGCCGGAACGCACGGGGGACAGGATGAACACAGGGGCTTCGAGCAGCCGGTCGGTCTTCGGATCCGCGGGCGGTCTGACCTCTGGTGCCGTCGGGGCGGAGGGCTGCCTGGCCTGGCCCCCAGCCCGCTCGATCTGGAATCCGGTGAACCTGACCAGCGCTTTGTTGACTTTGCGCTGCCAGTTCATGCAGACGGAGACTACCGGCCGTTCCTGGCAGTTCCCTGGCAACGAGGCGGGCGGCTCTTTCCGCCGGTGTTACCGCTGTCGCACGGTGTCCGGTTCATATGGTTCGTCCCATGTCCTGTCGGCGTTACCGATGAGGGGGTGAGCCGCGGTGCGACCCAAGAACGACGGGTCCGACGACAGGCCGCAGGGCGGCCCGCGCGACCGGCCGCGTGACAGGCCCGCCGCGCTGGGCGACGTCGCGGTGCTCGCCGGGGTGTCGGCGACGACCGTCTCCCGGGCGCTGACTGGTGGACCCCGAACTCGTCGTCAGGGCCGGCACGGGACCTGCCCCGGACCGCACGCCCTGACGCCACCGTGACATGCCGTACGCCCTGACCCCGCCGCGGACACGGGGCCGCGACCGCCTGCCGCCGGATCTCCTGACCGCCAGGACGCGCCGCGCCGGTGCACGGCACAGCGCCCTGCACCGCCGGATCGCCTCACCGCTGGGACGGCGCCGCGCTGGTGCAGGGCGGAGCGCCCTTACCCGCCTCGCCTCACCGCTGGGACGGCGAAGCGCCCTGCACCAGCCGTGGGACCGTGCCTGCTGCCGTACGTCCCGGCTTGCCCGGGGGCGCGCGGCCGGGCCGCGCTGGAAGCGTGAAGACGCGGCGAAAAAGAACGAGCCCCGGGCCGGGGGCCCGGGGCTCGTTCGCGAGTGGACGATACTGGGATTGAACCAGTGACCTCTTCCGTGTCAGGGAAGCGCTCTCCCGCTGAGCTAATCGTCCCTGGAGGTGGAGACGGGATTTGAACCCGTGTGGACGGCTTTGCAGGCCGCTGCCTCGCCTCTCGGCCACTCCACCGAGTCGATCTCTCCGAGCGGAAGACGGGATTCGAACCCGCGACCCTCACCTTGGCAAGGTGATGCTCTACCACTGAGCCACTTCCGCGTTGCTGCGTGGTTAACTCTAGCGGGTTTTTCGACCAGATGCTCACGCGCGCAGCTGGCGGGCCACGCTCCGCTCGGTCGCGGGCAGGCTGAGGAAGATCTCCAGGATCCTCGTGAGCCGGTGCACCTCGATGCGGTGGAAGGCCGGGCCCTCGCTGCGCGCCAGCAGCAGGGTGAGCGCCAGCGGAGGGAGCGGGGCGTGGATCACGTGCAGGCCGCCCTCCAGCGTGGAGGCGGCGGGCCGGGCCGGAACGTCGTGCGGGAGCGCGACGTCCTGCGGGGCGCGCCAGCTCGCGTACAGGACGCGGCCCTCGGCGGCGACGGCCGCCCAGTCGGCGCTGAACAGGACCGGCAGCGAGTCGACCAGCGTGGTGAGGGCCCGGTCGCCCGCCGCGGTGATGTACTTGAGGATCTCCAGCTCGGGGTAGGTGCCCGGCGCCTCCCGGGTGGGCCAGACGCCCTCGACCCGCACGCCCGGCACGCTGCGGAGGCCGGCGACCAGCGACTCGCCCGGGGTGCCCTCGGGGCAGAACAGGGTGATGTCGTCCATCGCCTCGCCGTCGCCCCTGTCGAGGACGGTCACCTGGGTGATGTCGGCGCCGGCGGCGCCGAGGACCTTGGTGACCGCCGCCAGCGAGCCCGGCCGGTCGGGCAGCGAGACCCGAACGCGAAGCAGCATCGATCGCCTCCCCACTCGGTGCCCTCCGATCACAGCGTATCCGCGAATACCGGTCACCGGCCGAGCTGCGCTACAACTGTCGGGGTGAAGATTGGGCCGATAGGGGTGTGGCCGCCGGTCGTGCTGGCGCCGATGGCGGGCATCACGAACGCGCCGTTCCGCGTGCTGTGCCGCGAGCAGGGCGGCGGGCTGTTCGTGTGCGAGATGATCACCACCAGGGCCCTGGTCGAGCGCAACCCCAAGACGCTGAGGATGGTGCGGTTCGCCCCGTCCGAGACGCCGAGGAGCATCCAGCTGTACGGCGTCGACCCCGACGTGGTGGGACGCGCCGTCCGGATGATCGCCGAGGAGGACCTCGCCGACCACGTCGACCTCAACTTCGGCTGCCCCGTGCCCAAGGTGACCAGGCGCGGCGGGGGCTCCGCCCTGCCGTACAAGCGGAACCTGCTGCGGCGCATCCTGCGCGAGGCCGTCGCCGGCGCCGGGTCGCTGCCGGTCACGGTGAAGATGCGCAAGGGCATCGACGACGACCACCTCACCTACCTCGACGCGGGCCGCATCGCCGCGGAGGAGGGAGTCGCGGCCGTCGCGCTGCATGCCCGTACGGCGAGGCAGCACTACGGCGGCGTCGCCGACTGGGACGCGATCGCCCGGTTGAAGGAGGCCGTCCCCGAGATCCCGGTGCTCGGCAACGGCGACATCTGGTCCGCCGACGACGCGCTGCGCATGGTGGCGCGCACCGGATGCGACGGCGTGGTGGTCGGCCGGGGCTGCCTCGGGCGGCCGTGGCTGTTCAGGGACCTGCAGAACGCCTTCGACGGCAGCGCCGAGCGGGTCCGCCCGGCGCTCGGCGAGGTGGCCGCCATGATGCTCAGGCACGCCGAGGCGCTGGTCGAGTGCTTCGACGCCGAGCGGTCGGCGGTGGCCGACTTCCGCAAGCACGTCGGCTGGTACCTCAAGGGGTTCGCCGTCGGCGCGGAGGTGCGGCGCGAGCTGACCTCGGCCGAGTCGCTCGACGGGCTGCGCGAGGGGCTGTCTCGCCTCGACGCCGGCCAGCCGTGGCCGCCGAACACGGACACGCCGCGCGGGAAGTCGGGCGAGCGGTCGAAGGTCCACCTGCCCGACGGCTGGCTGGACGACCCCTGGGACACCGCCGTGCCGGAGGCGGCGGAGTCGGACGTCTCGGGCGGCTGACGCCCTCCCGGCCGCCGCACGCCACCCCCGACCGGCTCGGCTCCGCAGGCCGAAGGTCCGTGCCACGGCGCCGACCTCTGGGCTTGCCACGTCCGGGTGGCGGGTCAGGCGGTGCGGCGCAGGTTCAGCGACAGCAGCGACAGCCAGGTCAGGACCGCCACGATGCCGCCGAGGAACGCCAGGTTGGACCACACCACGCCGCCGCCGCTGGCGATGCCGGCGAACGCGCCGAGGAACAGCGTGCCGGTGATCCGGGAGTACAGCGCCCACCCCTTGCGGCCCTCCCGGGAGTACCGGGAGGCGATGACGTAGCAGGCCGCGATCATGCACAGGAACCCGATGCCGCCGACGGCCATGTGCAGGGTTCCCGTCAGGGTCACGGCGCCCGGCCCCGCAGGGGTTCCGACGGGGAACCCCATCGCGGGGTCGGCGGGGAAGAACGCGGCGCCGATCATGCTGGCGCCGAACGCGCCGACCAGGATCGGCGCCCACCGGCTCCCGCGTCCGGGCGCGAGGGCGCGGCGCAGTCCGACGGCGGTCGCGATGACGGCCGAGGCGGTGAGGAGGAAGTTGAGGGTCTGGATCCAGCCGAGCTCGCCGAGGGCCAGGAAGCTCCAGGGGTGGCGGGTCAGGTCGAAGCCCTCCCGGGTGAGCGCCTGAGCCAGGCCGATGGCGACGTACGACGGGCCGGCGAGGACGCCGCAGCCGAGCAGCAGGCGGCGGGCGCGGATCGGGCGGGCGGGGAGGTGGGCAAGCTGCGTGATCATGGTCGTCAACCTCGCGTCGGAGGGGCCGGCCCATCCGGCCCTCTGGATACGCCTCGAACGGGGCGAGGCGGTTTCGACACACGGCCCCGAACTTCTTCAAAATCTTTCGGCCCCCGCCGCGTGAAGGCGCGTCCGCCGCGCGCAGCCGCGCCCACCGGGCCAAGGCGCGCCCGGCTGCGGCTGGTCGGGCGGCGGCTCGCCCGGGAGCACCCGGCCCCGGCCCGTGGGGCCGCACACCGTCGTCGGGCTCGCGAGCCGGGCGAGCCGCTGCACCGGGCCCGCGCCCGTCCGTGGCGGTGCGAAGGCCGGGGGGCGTTGGTCAGCGGGTGAGGGGGAGGGGGCCCGCGTCCGGGGCGAACAGCTGCCGGTCCAGGTGCTCCACGGCGTAGTCGATGGCGCCCACGACCACGCACTCGTCGCCCAGCGTGGACGCCCGCACCTCGGGCATCCGCATGCAGCGGCGTTCGAGCCGTTCGCGCAGCGGCGGCAGCAGGACGTCGGCCGACCGGGAGAAGCCGCCGCCGAGCACCACGACCTCGGGGTCGAGGATGAGCACCATGGCGGCGGTGCCCACGGCCAGGTCGTCGACGTAGCGTCCGACGGCCTCCAGCGCGACGGGGTCGCCGTTCCTGGCCGCCGCCAGCGTGTAGCCGGCGGCGTCCTCGGGCGGGGTGCCCTCGGGGACGACGGCGCACCCGTTCAGGTGCTCGGGCGCGTCGAACCAGCGCGACTCGGGCAGCATGACGATCTCGCCCGACGCCGCGCCGAACCCTCTGTGCACCGTGCCGCCGATGACGGCGGCGGCGCCCATGCGCCTGCCGACGTGCAGGAACACCATGTCCCGCACTCCCTTGGCGGTGCCGCGCCTCGATTCGGCGAGCGCGGCCAGGCGGCTGTCGTTCTCGATCAGCACCTCGCAGGGGAACATCTCGCGCACCCGGCCGGCGAGGTCGAGGTCGCGCCAGGCCGGCACGGCGGCGGAGTAGATGACGCGCCCCTCGACGTCGATGACGCCGCTGGTGCCGACGGAGATCGTCCAGAGGTCGTCGACGGTGGTGCGGCTGAGCGCGAGGCAGCCGGAGATAGCCCGTTCGAGGGCGGCCAGGCGCTCGTCGAGGGGGGCGCCGGGCAGGACGGGCTGCCTGGTCTCGGCCAGGATCTCGCCGTCGAGGTCGGAGAGCGCGGCCCTGACGTTGTGCGCCCCGATGTCGACGCCCACGAGGTGGCCGCTGTCGGCGCGGAAGCGGTAGCGGCGGGCCGGGCGCCCCATGGTGCCGGGGCTGGGCCGCACCTCCTCGACCCAGCCGAGCTCCACCAGCTCGTCGGCGACCTCCTTCATGGACGGCCGCGACAGCCCGGTGCGCTCGGCGAGCGCCGACAGGGTGAGCGGCCCGGCGCCGCGCAGCGCCTTGATGGCGGTCAGCGAGTTGAGCTGCCTGAGCCGTGACAGGTCGCCGCCGCGAAGGTCAGCCATCGCCGTCCTTAATGTAGGTCTCCTCTGTAACAAGCATTATGCCAGCGATGGCAGGGACGTCATCCTGGCTGCGCGATCCCTTTTCTTACCGTAAAAACTCACCGTTGACCCCACCCATAACCCCTTGCTACTAATGAAGCGCTCCTTCGAAAGTGAAGAGGAATGGGGTCTGATGTCCTTCTCAGACGTCGGTGAGGCCGGGTGCCGTCCTGACGAGGCACGGGTGTTCGAGCACGGATGGCAGTCGTGGAGCCCCACGGGCGCCTACCGCTGGGGAGAGGAGCCGCCCCGGCCCGCCGACGAGACCATCCAGGTCCTCGCCTACCGCCCGGAGACGCCCGTGCCCCACGGCGCGTACCAGGGGGAGGGGCTGCTCGCCATCGAGGCGGACGACGGCTCGACCGACGTCTGGTCGGCGGCGGGACCGCTGGAGGTGCCCTCGATCCGGGTCAGGGAGGAGGGCGGCCGCCTCGTCGTCTCCGCCGACGGCCCGGTGCGTCACCGGCGCGCCGAGGGCGGCCTCGGCCTGGCGCTGCGCGAGTGGGCCGGCGCCATGGCCGAGGGGCACGCCCCCTCCGCCTTCGCCGCCGTGCCGCCCATGTGGTGCACCTGGTACGGCTACTGGGACAAGGTCACCGACGCCGACGTGCTGGAGAACCTGGAGCTGGCGCGGCGGCACGGCCTGCCCGCCGACATGATCCTCATCGACGACGGCTACGAGGCCGGCATCGGCGACTGGCTGGACCCGCGGCCCGGGTTCGGCTCGCTGGAGCGGACCGTGGACGCCGTCGCCGCCGCCGGGAAGCGCGTGGGCATCTGGACGGCGCCGTTCCTCGTCGGCCACCGCAGCAGGCTGCGCGAGGAGCACCCCGACTGGCTCGTCGGGGGCGCCTGGGCCGGGCGCATGTGGGACCAGGAGCTCGCCGTCCTCGACGTCACCCACCCGGACGCCGCCGAGCACCTCGTGACCGTCTTCCGCGCGTTCGCCGCCATCGGCGTCACCCACTTCAAGCTCGACTACCTGTACGCGGGCGCGCTGGCCGGCGCCCGGCACGAGGACGTCACCCCGATCGCCGCCTACCGCCGCGGCCTCGAACTGGTCCGCGAGGGCGCCGGGCCGGACGCCACGCTGCACGGGTGCGGCGCCCCCATGCTGCCCAGCATCGGCCTGGTGGACGTCATGCGGGTCAGCCCCGACATCGCCCCCACGCTCCACCCCCGCTCCGGCGACATCAGCCAGCCGTCGCAGCTCGGCGCGCGGCTCACCGGGGCGGCCCGCGAGTTCCTGCACGCCCGCTGGTGGGTGAACGACCCCGACTGCCTCATCGTGCGGCCTGACGTGGAGGCCAGGCAGGAGTGGGCGGCCCACATCGCCGCGAGCGGCGGCCTGCGCGGCTCCAGCGACCCCATCGCCGCGCTCGACGACTGGGGGCTGGAGACGACCCGCCGCCTGCTCGTCCCGACGGCGACGGAGCCGTCGTGACCGGCCGTTCCGATGGTGACGGAGCCGTCGTGACCGGCCGTTCCGACGGTGACGGGGCCGTCGTGAGCGGGCGTCCCGGGGGCGTGGGCGTGCGCGGGCGCGCGCTCCGGAGCGAGGCGGCCGTGCCGGACGTCCCGGCGCGGCCCGCCCGGCGGCGCGGGAGGGGCGACTGGTACGCCTACCTGTTCATCGGCCCCAGCCTGTTCGGCGTCGTCGCCTTCCTCCTGCTGCCCGTGGCCGTGGTGCTCGGCCTCAGCTTCTTCCACTGGGAGCTGCTGTCGGCCCCCGAGTTCGCGGGCCTCGACAACTACCGCGCCCTCGCCGGCGACGGCGAGGTCTGGCACTCCCTGTGGGTCACCGTCCTGTACGTGCTGCTGTGCATCCCGCTGCAGACCGTCCTCGCGCTGACCCTGGCCCTGCTGCTCAACCAGCGGGTCAAGGGCGTGCGGATCTTCCGCTCGCTGTTCGTGGTGCCGTGGATGGCCACTCCGATCGTCCTCGGCCTGGTCTGGAACTGGATCTTCGACCCGCGCGACGGCGCGCTCAACAGCGCCCTCGCCCTGGTGGGGATCACCGGGCCCGACTGGCTCTCCGACCCGGCGTGGGCGCTGCCCGCCGTCGCGCTGGTCAACGTCTGGCAGCACACCGGCTACACCATGCTGTTCTTCCTGGCCGGGCTGCAGGGCATCCCGCAGGAGCTGTACGACGCCGCCTCCACCGACGGCGCGTCGCCGGCGCAGCGGTTCTGGCGCATCACCCTCCCGCTGCTCAACCCGACGATGTTCTTCGTCATGGTGACGAACCTGATCGGCGCCTTCCAGGTGTTCGACACGGTCTTCGTCATGACCGACGGCGGCCCGAGCGGCAGCACCGAGGTGCTCAACTTCCGGATCTTCCAGACCGCGTTCAAGCAGTTCGACTTCGGCTACGCCTCGACGCTGTCGATGCTGCTGTTCGCGGTGATCCTCGTGGTGACGCTCGCGCAGGTCAGGTTTTTCGGCAAGCGCACCACCTACGACCTGAGCTGAGGGCCGATGACCAAGCGAGTCCTGTTGTACGCCACGCTCGCCGCGGGCGCGTTCGTCGCGGTGTTCCCGTACCTGCTGGTGGTGCTGACCGCGTTCAAGACGCAGGCGCAGCTCAGCTCGACCGAGCCGTGGCTGCCCGGCCTGCCGCCGACCACCGCGAACCTCACCGAGATCCTCGGCGGCGAGTTCCCCCGCTACATCCTCAACACCGTCGCCATGACGGCGCTGCTGACCGCCGGGCAGCTCGTGTTCACCACGTTCGCGGCGTACGCGTTCGCCCGGCTGCGCTTCCGCGGCAGGGAGGTGCTGTTCTGGCTGTACGTCGCCACCATGATGGTGCCGGGCGCCGTCACCGTGATCCCGCTGTTCCTCATCATGCGGGAGCTCGGCCTGGTCAACACCTGGTACGGCCTGCTCGCCCCGTACGTGCTCGGCACCCCGTACGGCATCTTCCTCATGCGGCAGTTCTTCAAGGGGCTCCCCGCGGGGCTGGAGGAGGCGGCGCGCATCGACGGGGCGGGACCGCTCACCATCCTGGTGCGCATCCTGCTGCCGCTGTGCCGTCCCGCGCTCGGCACGCTGACGATCATCACGGTGATCTCGTCGTGGAACAGCTTCCTGTGGCCGCTCATCGTCACCAGCGGCGACGAGACGAAGGTCGTCACGGTGGCCATCGCCTCGCTCAAGGTCGGCATCGGCGTCGACTACAACCTCATGATGGCCGGCGGGCTGATCGCCCTGGCCCCGATGGTGGCCGTCTTCATCTTCTTCCAGAAGTACATCGTCAGGTCGGTGGTCCTCACCGGCCTCAAATAGAAGAGGTCAGCGAATGTCGCACACCCCCCCGATTCGCTGGGCCGGGGCCCTGCTGGGCGCCGCCGTGCTCACTCTCACCGCCTGCGGCTCCGGCGACGCGGGCTCCGGCGCGGCGGGCGGGAAGGTCACCCTGACCTACCGCCTGTGGGACGAGCAGCAGAAGGCCGGCTACGACAAGGTCATGGCGGCCTTCGAGCAGGCCAACCCGAACATCGACGTCAAGATCGAGGTGTTGCCGTACGACCAGTACTGGACCAAGCTCACGGCCGACGCCGTCGCCGGCACCGCGCCCGACGTCTTCTGGATGTCGCCGACGCAGTTCCCCGAGTTCGTCACCAAGGGCGTGCTGGCCGACGTGACGCCCGCCAAGCTCGACCCGTCGAAGTTCCACCAGACGGTCGTCCAGTCGTTCACCTACCAGGGCAAGCTGTACGGCGTCCCCAAGGACTGGGGCATCGTCGGCCTGCTCTACAACAAGGACCTGTTCGACAAGGCCGGCGTCGAGCCGCCGGAGACACTGACGTGGAAGCCCGACGGCGGCGGCACCCTGCTGGAGGTCGCCCGCAAACTGACCGTGGACGAGGCGGGCAAGCACCCGGACGAGCCCGGCTTCGACCCGGCCAAGGTCAGGACGTACGGCTTCGCCTCCTGGAACCACTACCAGACGCAGTGGATGAACTGGGTGAACTCGAACGGCGGCAAGCTGCTGGACAAGCCCTTCGGCAGGTACACCTTCAACGACGCCGCGTCGGTGCAGGCGCTGCAGTTCGGCGTCGACCTGGTGAACAAGTACCACGTCTCGCCGCCCGCCACCCGCACGAACCCGCCCACCGGCAAGGTCACCGACATGTTCAAGGCGGGCGAGATCGCCATGTTCCCCGCCAACAACGCGCTGCTGCCGTTCGTCGCGCCCGAGGCCACGTTCAAGGTGGGCGTCGCGCCGATGCCGGAGGGCCCGGCGGGCCGCTCGGTCAACCTCAACGGCCTGTCCGAGGCCGTCTACGCCAAGAGCGGGCACCCGGAGGAGGCGATGAAGCTCGCCGCCTTCCTCGGCGGGCAGGAGGCGCAGAAGACGATGGCCGACGGCGGCTACGTCTTCCCCGCCTACAACGGGCTGGCGCAGGGCTACGTCGACTACTGGAAGTCGAAGGACCTCGACGTCGCGCCCTTCCTCAAGGAGTCGGAGGGCTCCACCTTCGCCCTCCCGGTCACCACGGGCTTCACCGGCTTCGAGACCAAGCTGAACCAGATCTTCAACGAGATGTACCTCGGCAAGCTGACCCCGCAGCAGGCCGCCGACCAGGCCGTCACCGAGGGCAACGCCACCGTCAAGTGAGGAACCCCATGATCACCCGGCGTGCGCTGTTCGCCGGGGGCGCGAGCCTGGGCATCTCCGCCGCACTGGGCGCGGAGCCCGTGCGCGCGGCCGCCAGGCGCGCCCCCCTCTCCGACCCCTTCACCCTCGGCGTCGCCTCCGGCGAGCCCACGCCCGACGGCGTGGTCTTATGGACGAGGCTCGCCCAGGACCCCCTCGCCCTCGACGGGCTCGGCGGCATGCCGGACCGGCCCGTCGCCGTCGAATGGCAGCTCGCCAAGGACGAGGACTTCCGCCAGGTCGTCCGCCGCGGCGCGGAGACGGCCCGCCCCTCGGCCGCCCACAGCGTTCACGTGGAGCTCGACGGCCTCGACGCGGGCGCCGAGTACTTCTACCGCTTCCGCGCCGAGGGCGAGATCTCGCCGGTCGGCCGCACCCTCACCGCCCCCGCGCCCGGCACGACCGGCAGGGCGCTGAACCTGTCGTTCACGTCCTGCGCCGACTACCAGACCGGCTGGTTCACCGCCTACCGCCGCATGGCGGAGGACCAGCCCGACCTCATCGCCTTCCTCGGCGACTACATCTACGAGTACGGCGACTACAAGTACCCGGTGCGCGACCAGGCCGGGGGCGAGTGCTTCGACCTGGCCGGCTACCGGCTGCGCCACGCCCAGCACAAGGCCGACCCGGAGTCGCAGCTCGCCCACGCCGTCGCCCCCTGGGTGGTGGTCTGGGACGACCACGACATCGAGAACGCCTGGGCCGGCGACGTGCCCGAGCAGCCCGACCCGCCGTTCCTCCAGCGCCGCGCCGCCGCGTTCCAGGCCTACTACGAGAACATGCCGCTGCGCCGCGCCCAGAAGCCGGACGGCTCGTCACTGCGCCTGTACCGGACGATCCGCTGGGGCTCGGTGGCCAACCTGCACCTGCTCGACACCCGCCAGTACCGCGACCTGTACGCCTGCACCGGCAGGAGCGGCACCGTCGGCCCCGACTGCCAGGAGCGGTTCGCCCCGAACCGCACCATCCTCGGCGCCGAGCAGGAGGCCTGGCTCGACGGCGAGCTGAAGGGGTCGTCCGCCACCTGGGACCTGCTCGGCCAGCAGGTCTTCCTCATGGAGATGGACTGGGCGAACGGCGAGGGCAAGGGCTACTCCAACGAGGGCTGGGACGGCTACGTCGCCTCCCGCGACCGGCTGGCCTCCGCCGTGGACGCCTACCGGCGCAACGCCGTCGTGCTCACCGGCGACGTCCACTCCCACTGGGCGGGCGAGGTCAAGCGCGACTACCGGGACCCCGAGTCGAAGTCCGTGGCGGTCGAGCTCGTCACGACCTCCGTCACCAGCGCCGGCAACGGGCTCGACGAGTACCCCAACACGCGGACGCTGCTCGACGAGAACCCGCACGTCAAGTTCTTCAACGGCCGTCGCGGCTACGTGCGGGCCAAGCTCACGCCGAAGGAGATGAGGGTGGACTTCCGCTCGCTGTCCCGCGTGACCGAGCCGTACGCCCCCGCCTACACCTCCGGCTCCTTCGTCATCGAGCCCGGGCAGCCCCGGCTCAACCCAGCCTGACGGGACCCCCATGCGCACACCCACGGCCGCCCTCGCCGCGGCACTCCTCACCCTGCCCCTGATCGCCTTACCGGGCTCCGCCGACACCGCCCCCACCGGCCCGGGCGAGGCCCCGCCGCCGATGGGCTGGAGCAGCCGCTCGCTCGGCTGCTCCGTCACCGAGGCGGCGGTGCGGCAGGCCGCCGACGCGCTCGCGCCGCTCGCCCCGCTCGGCTACCGGCACGTCGTCATCGACGACTGCTGGCTGGCCGCCCAGCGCTCCGGCGGCGCGCTCGCGCCCGATCCCGCCCGCTTCCCCGGCGGCATCGCCGCGCTCGCCGGCTACGTCCACGGCAAGGGGCTGAAGCTCGGCCTCAGCCTGTCCGCCGGCACCAGGGCGTGCGCGGGCGGCGGGCCCGGCTCGTACGGGAGCGAGGCCGCCGACGCCGGGCAGGTGAAGAGCTGGGGCGTCGACCACGTCAGGTACGACTGGTGCGCGATCCCCACCGCCGACTTCCCCGGCCAGAACGTCCAGCAGATCGCGCAGGCCCTCTACCCGCGCATGCGGCAGGCGCTCGGCGACGGCGTGGCGTTCGCCATGAACAACGAGGACGGCGGCACCGTGCCCTGGCTGTGGGCCAGGGACGCGGGCGCCGCCACCTGGCGGACCAACGTCGTGTCGCGGCCCCTGCCCGACAGCTACGCCGCCATGGTGGACGTCTGGGAGACCAACCAGCTCAGGGTCCAGTACGCCGGGCCGGGCAGCCACGCCGACCCCGACCTCCTCCAGGCCGGACGCGGCGGCATGACCGAGACCGAGTACCGCACCCAGTTCACGCTCTGGGCGGCCGCGGCCGCCCCGCTGATCCTCCAGGCCGGCCCGGCCGCCGCGCCCGCCGCGGTCGTCGCCAACCCCAAGGTGATCGCGGTCGACCAGGACCCGCTCGGCGTCCCCGCCCGGCTCGTCTCCAGCGACGGCTGGTACCACGTGCTGTCGAGGCCGCTGCGGAACGGCGACAGGGCCGTGGTGCTGTTCAACGAGAGCGACAGGTCCGCCACGATCTCCACCTCGCTCGGCGCCGGCCGCTGGCGGGCCGAGGAGCTGTGGACCGGCGCCGTCGCCTCCACCAGGGGCACGCTGTCGGCCCAGGTGCCCGCGCACGCCGCCCTGCTCTACCGGGTGAGCGCGAGCCGCGAGCAGGCGCCGCCCGTCGTGACGTTCGAGGTGGACCCGCCCCGCTTCCTCGGCGACGACCGGCCCACCACCCTGGAGCCGGGAGTCACGTCGGAGATCGTCACCCGGGTCGTCAACACCGGCGCCACCTCCAGGCTGCGCGACCTCAGGGTGGCGCTGAACGTCCCTGACGGCTGGCAGGCGGAACCCCGCACGCCGGCCACGGCCGCCGGGCTCGACGGCGGCGAGGCGTTCACCGTCACCTGGGCGGTCACCCCGCCCGCCGGCGCCGAGCGGAGGAACCACGACCTCACCGCCACCCTCTCCCACGCCGGGGGCGCCCAGGACGGCTCCGCCGTGGTCGCCGTCGCCCAGGCGCCGCCCTCCGGCACCAGCCACCTCGGCGACCTGCCCTGGACGGCCGTGAAGAACTACTTCGGCCCCGTCGAGAAGGACACCAGCAACGGCGGCAAGGCGGCCGGCGACGGCCTCCCGATCACCATCGGGGGCGTCAGGTACGCCAAGGGACTCGGCGCGCACGCCCCCGCCGAGATCGAGTACTACCTCGCCGGACGCTGCACCACCGTGCGGTTCGAGGCCGGGATCGACGACGAGGTCGGATCGGCCGGCTCCGCCGACTTCGAGGTCTGGGCCGACGGCGGCAGGGTCGCCCACTCGGGCGTGCTCACCGGGGCCCAGCCCGCCAGGAAGGTCACCGCGTCCGTCGCCGGAGCCCGCCACGTCCGGCTGGTCGCGACCAACGGCGGCGACAACGCCACGTCCGACCACGCCGACTTCGCCGACCTCACCATCACCTGCCAGTAGGGAGTAGCCCTTGATGATCGTTCCCAAGCCCGTGCGGTACGAGCCCAGGCCGGGGCGGTTCGTCCTCGACGGCCGCACCGCGCTCGCCGCCGATCCGGCGCTCACCGAGGTCGCCGCCTGGCTGCGGTCCGAGCTCGGCCCCCTGACAGGAGGGCAGCTCCTGCCCGGCGGGCCGGGCCGGGGAACGATCAGGCTGCGGGTCGGCGAGCTCCCGCCGGAGTCGTACCGGCTGACCGTCGGCGACGACGGCGTGGACGTCGAGGCGGGCGACCGCGCCGGGGCGTTCTACGGCGCGCAGACCTTCAGGCAGCTCCTGCCCGCCGCCGCCTACAGGAAGGCCGGGGCGGGCGGGCCGCTGGAGGCGGCCGGCGCGTTCGTCGAGGACGGGCCGCGCTTCGGCTGGCGCGGCTGCCTCCTCGACGTCGCCCGCCACTTCATGACCAAGCACGACCTGCTGCGTTTCATCGACCTCATGGCGATGCACAAGCTGAACGTGCTGCACCTGCACCTCACCGACGACCAGGGGTGGCGGCTGGAGATCCGCCGCCACCCCCGCCTGACCGAGGTGGGCGCCTGGCGCAGGGAGAGCCAGACCGGCTGGAACGGCGCCATGGACGGCCGCCCCCACGGCGGCCACTACACGCAGGACGACATCAGGGAGATCGTGGCGTACGCCGCGGCCCGCCACATCATGGTCGTCCCCGAGATCGACATGCCCGGCCACACCCAGGCCGCCATCGCCGCCTACCCCGAGCTGGGCAATCTGGACGTGCCGGTGGAGGTGGGCACCACCTGGGGCATCGGCGAGAACGTGCTCAACGTCGAGGAGTCCACGATCACGTTCTTCCAGGAGGTCCTGGACGAGGTGATGGAGCTGTTCCCCTCGCCGTACGTGTGCGTGGGCGGCGACGAGTGCCGCAAGGACCAGTGGAAGGCCAGCCCGGCGGCGCAGCGGCGCATCCGCGAGCTGGGGCTGCGGGACGAGGAGGAGCTGCAGAGCTGGTTCGTCCACCGCTTCGACAGCTACCTGTCGGAGCGCGGACGCCGGCTCCTCGGCTGGGACGAGATCCTGGAGGGCGGCCTCGCCCCCGGGGCCGTCGTCGCCTCCTGGCGCGGCGACCTCGGGTCCGTCGCCGCCGCCAGGAGGGGGCACGACGTGGTCAACTGCGCGAACACGTCCGTCTACTTCGACTACCGGCAGGCCCCCGGGGACGACGAGCCCGTCCCCTTCGGCACCGTGCTGACCCTGGAGGACGTCTACGCGTTCGAGCCGGTGCCCGCCGAGCTGCGCGGCGACCCGGCCGCCCGGCACGTCCTCGGCGCGCAGTGCGGCGTCTGGACGGAGCTCATCGACTCCAACCGGCGGGTCGACTACATGGCCTTCCCGCGGCTGGCCGCCTTCGCCGAGACCGTGTGGTGCGGGCCGGAACGGGACCTGGCGGCGTTCCGCGCCCGGCTGTCGGCGCACCTGCGCCGCCTCGACGCCGTGGGCGTGGAGTACCGGCGCGAGGAGGGGCCGCTGCCCTGGCAGACCCGTCCCGGCGTGCCGGGCCGGCCCGAGGACCCGGACGAGTGGCGCGCCACCATCGACGCGTGGACCAGCAACCTGAGGCACCTGCGATGACCGGGCCCGAGCAGCACCGCTCCACCGAGAGGCCGACCCCGTGATGACCGGGCCGCACTCCGCCGAGGGGCGGATCCTGCGCTGGGCCGGGTGCCAGAACGTGCGGGACCTGGGCGGGCTGCCCACGTCGTGGGGCGGGCGGGTGCGAAGGGGCGCGCTGGTGCGCTCCGCCCGCCCGGCCGCCGCCACCCTGCCCGCCCTGACCGGGTACGGGATCCGCCTGGTGGCCGACCTGCGCCTGGCCGCCGAATGCGCCGCCGACCCCGGCCCCCTCGCCCGAGCGGAAGCGGGCGGCGACGGGTCTGTCCCGGGCGGGGAGGGGCTGCCGGGGTGGCGGCGCCTGCCGGTGCTGCGCGACGAGGACGCCGTCCTGGAGGAGATGGGCGACACCCTGCCGGAGATCTACCGCCGCATCCTGGACGAGGGCGCACCGCTGTTCGCCGCCGCCCTGGCCGCCCTCGCGCAGGCCCCGCCGGGCGGCGTCCTCGTGCACTGCCACTCGGGCAAGGACCGCACGGGGCTGGTCGTGGCGCTGGCGCTGTCGGTGGCGGGCGTGCCCGAGGACGAGATCGCCGCCGACTACGCGCTCACCGCCGCCTGCCTCAGCCTGGACGGCCACCTGGCCGCGCTGCCGGGGGAGGCCGCCCGTGCCCGGTCGAGGCGGCTGTTCGCCGAGGTGACCGCCGCCACGATGGCGGCCACCCTGGAGCACCTGCGCGGCCGCCACGGCGGCGCGGAGGCGTACCTGCGCGACGCCGGCCTGTCACCGGACGACGTGCGCCTCCTGCGCGCCCGCCTGACGGGACGGGGTCAGACGTCCACGGGGCCGCCGCTGCGCCAGTAGACGTTGCCCTCCCGCGACAGCAGCCCCTCGTCCACCAGGTAGCGGCGCAGGGCGGCGTAGTCGTCGTGGAAGGCGCGCAGCGCCACGTTGACGTCCTTCTCCGGGTAGCGCACGCCCGGCTCGAACACGCGGGCGACGTACCGCAGCACCACCAGCCGCTTGTCGCGGCGCATGCCCATCGTGGTCAGCCGGCCGTCGACCAGGAACGTCCGCAGCACCCGCTCCTCCGCGCTCAGCTCCGGCTGCGGCTCGGCGTGGGCGCGCAGCAGCTCCCTGAAGCGCTCGGGGCGCGCCCGCCACCGGCCGTCGGCGTCGCGTCCGGCCAGCCCGCCGGCGGCCAGCCGGTCGAGGGCCTTGGGCGGCAGTCCTGTGGCGTCGCCGAGCACCAGCGCGGCGAACGCGCGCACCGTGTCGTCCTGGGAGAGCAGACCGAGCACTTTCCTGATCTCTGCGTCGTTCACCCGTACCATTTTGTCCCATGATCGCAGCGCTGTTGGTGGCCTCGGCCGTCGCCGTTCCCGGCAACTTCCTCCTGTACGAGAAGGCCGCCGCAACCAAGGACCCCAACCCCGAGCACAGCTGGACGAGGAGCAGCAGGACGTCCGCCGCCCTCGTCGTGAACCCCTGCCAGAAGAGCACGCTGGCCCAGGCCGGCCGTACGTCCGCGAGGACGCTGGTCTACACGGCGGTGCCGGACTACTCCAAGTCGGAGCAGGTGATCCTCTACGCCTCGCCGGACGCCGCGAGCAAGGCCGTGAAGGACCTCGGCGCCGCGGCCCGCTCCTGCTCGACCCGCGACTACAGGTACACGACGGCGCCCGCCCGGCTGGGCGACGAGGCCCTCGTCGTGACCGGCCAGAGCCATCAGGGCGGCAAGCCGGCCGTCGGCGGTGAGCGGGCCGTGGTCACCCGCCGCGGCAACGCGCTGCTGCTCTACACGGTCTCGGGCGAGTGGGGCAAGCCCGCCAAGGCCGACTTCAAGCAGCAGACGAAGGACACGAACCGCATGCTCGCCAAGATCTGCCAGATCGCCGACTGCTGACCCCGGGCCGTGTGCCCGGAATGTCTCGATCTTGGGACAAGGCCATGACACGACCTCCACGTTCTCAGCCGGAGACTTAGGAAATAGGCGTGTGCCGGAGCGCCCTTGCCAGTCCGTTCCGGCACACGGCTCATCTCCGGCGTCAGCCGTCGAGCCGGTTCAGTCCCAGCACGTGGAGCACCGCGCGCCCCTCCTCGTCGGAGGCGGCGAGGTCGACCTGGGCGTCGATGCCCCAGTCGCCGTCACCGGCCGGATCCTTGATCGTCTGGCGGACCCGCCACAGGCCGTCCTCCTCCTCGACGTGCAGCAGCGCGGGGCCGCGCGCGTCGGCGCCGGTCAGGACCTCCTCGTGGTCGGCGTAGTACGCGTCGAGCGCCGCGCCCCAGTCGACGTCGGGCGCCAGCTCCTCCAGCTCGTCCTCCTTCTCCAGCGCGCACAGCTCGACCAGGCGGAACATGGCGTTGCGCACCAGCACGCGGAACGCGCGGGAGTTGCCCGTGACCGGCCTGACCTTCGTCTCCAGCTCCTGCTGGTGCTCCAGCGCCTCGGCCGGGTTGGCCAGCTTCTCCCACTCGTCGATCAGCGACGAGTCGACCTGGCGGACCATCTCGCCCAGCCACTCGATGAGGTCGACCAGGTCGTCGGTCTTCAGGTGCTCGGGCACCGTGCGCGAGAGCGTGCGGTAGGCGTCGGCCAGGTAGCGCAGCACCGTGCCCTCGGAGCGGGCCAGCTCGTAGAACTGGATGTACTCGCTGAACGTCATGGCCCGCTCGTACATGTCGCGCACGACCGCCTTCGGGCTCACCGTGTAGTCGCCCACCCACGGGTGCCCCCGCCGGTACGTCTCGTACGCCCCCAGCAGGAGGTCCTGCAGCGGCATCGGGTACATGACCTCGGCGAGCTGCTCCATGCGCTCCTCGTACTCGACGCCGTCGGCCTTCATCTGCGCCACGGCCTCGCCCCTGGCCTTCTTCAGCTGGGCGGACAGGATCTGGCGCGGGTCGTCGAGGATGGACTCGACGATCGAGACCATGTCGAGGGCGTAGCCGGGCGACTCGCGGTCGAGCAGCTCGAACGCGGCCAGCGCGAACGTCGACAGCGCCTGGTTGAGCGCGAAGTCCTCCTGCAGCTCGATGGTGAGCCTGGCCCTGCGGCCCTGCTCGTCGGGCTCGGCGAACTGCTCCACGATGCCGCCCGCGAGCAGCGAGCGGTAGATGGCGATGGCCTGGCTGATGTGCCGCCGCTGCGTCTTGCGGTCGTCGTGGTTGTCGGTGAGCAGGTGCTTCATCGCCTGGAAGCAGTCGCCGGGACGGTTGATGACGGCGAGCAGCATCGCGTTGCTGACCCGGAACCGGGACGTCAGCGGCTCGGGCTCGGCCTGCTGCAGCTTCTGGAACGTCTCCTCGCTCCAGCCGACGAACCCCTCCGGGGGCTTCTTGCGCGCGTAGCCGCGCCGCCGCTTCGGATCGTCGCCGATCTTGGCGAGCGCCTTGGCGTTCTCGATGTCGTGCTCGGGCGCCTGGCAGGCGACGTAGCCGATGGTGTCGAAGCCCGCCCGCCCGGCCCGGCCGGCGATCTGGTGGAACTCGCGGGCGCGCAGCCGGCGCACCCGGTTGCCGTCGTACTTCGACAGGGCGGTGAACAGGACCGTCCTGATCGGGACGTTCACGCCCACGCCGAGCGTGTCGGTGCCGCAGATGACCTTGAGCAGGCCCGCCTGGGCCAGCCGCTCCACCAGCCGCCGGTACTTCGGCAGCATGCCGGCGTGGTGGACGCCGATGCCGTGGCGCACCAGCCGCGACAGCGCCCGGCCGAAGCGGGTGGTGAAGCGGAAGCCGCCGATCATCGCGGCGATGGCCTCCTTCTCGGCCTTCGTCGCCATGTTGATCGACATGAGGGCCTGGGCCCGCTCCATCGCCGCCGCCTGCGTGAAGTGCACGACGTACACCGGGGCCTGCCCGGTGTGGAGCATCTCCTCCAGCGTCTCGTGCAGCGGCGTCATCCGGTACGAGTAGATCAGCGGCACGGGACGTTCGGCGTGCTTGACCACGGCCGTGGGCCGCCCGGTGCGCCTGGTGAGGTCGCGCTCGAACATCGCCACGTCGCCCAGCGTCGCCGACATCAGGATGAACTGGACGTGCGGCAGCTCCAGCAGGGGCACCTGCCACGCCCAGCCGCGGTCGGGCTCGGCGTAGAAGTGGAACTCGTCCATCACGACCTGGCCGATGTCGGCCTTCGCGCCGTCGCGCAGCGCCACGTTCGCCAGGATCTCGGCGGTGCAGCAGATGATGGGCGCGCCGGGGTTGACGCTGGCGTCGCCGGTCATCATGCCGACGTTCTCGGTGCCGAAGACCGCGCACAGGTCGAAGAACTTCTCCGACACCAGCGCCTTGATCGGCGCGGTGTAGAAGGTGCGGACGTCCCTGGTCAGCGCGGCGAAGTGGGCGCCCGCTGCGACCAGCGACTTGCCGGAGCCGGTGGGGGTGGCCAGGATGAGGTTGCTGCCCGAGACGACCTCGATCAGCGCCTCCTCCTGGGCTGGGTAGAGCGTGAGCCCCCGTTCGGAGTTCCAGGCCACGAAGGCGTCGTAGATGGCGTCGGGTTCGGCGTCGATCTCTTCCGGGAGTCGGTCAACGAGAAGGCTCACACTCCCTATCCTGCCGAAGTCCGGCGGGTGGTCGCGCCCTGAGGAGCAGTCCGGTGCCGGGCCGCCCCCCGTCAGCGCAGCGTGAGCTGCATGAGCACCGTGTCGATCCAGCGGCCGTGCTTGAATCCCACCTCCCGCAGCCGCCCCGCCTCCTCGAAGCCGAACGCCGCGTGCAGCCGCCGCGAGGCCGGGTCGCCGCCGTCGGCGATCACCGCGACGAGCTGCCGGGCCCCCGCCGCGCGGGCCGCCGCGACGAGCTCGCCGAGCAGCAGCCGCCCGATGCCGCGTCCGGTGCGGCCGGGCGCCAGGTAGACGGAGTCCTCCAGGGTGTGGCGGTAGGCGGGCCTGGGACGGTACTGGCCGGCGAAGGAGTACCCGGCGACCTCGCCGTCCTCCTCGGCCACCAGGAACGGGCACCCGGCCCGCGCCAGGCCCTCGGCCTTGGCCCGCCACTCGGCGACGTCCGGCGGCGTCTCCTCGAACGTCGCCACGCTGGTCGTCACGTAGTGGGCGTAGATCGCGGCGACGGCGGGCAGGTCGGCCGGCGCGACCGGGCGGATCACGGTCATGAGCAGGATTGTGCTCCGCCCGGATGACGCCCGTGTTTCGCGGGCCTCACACCCTGGCGCGCGGGCCCGTCGCGAGCAGGCCGCCCACCACCGCGAGCACCGCCGCGAACGGCACCGCGCCCGGCGCGAACCCGCACACCGTCAGCGCCAGCACCCCGCCGCCGGCCAGCGCCGCCGCCACGAGCGCCGGGGCCCAGCCCCCCTCGCCGTACGGCAGCGCGGGCGGCGTCTCGAACCTGGCGAACACCCTCAGCAGCGGCCACATCACCAGGCACAGCGCCCCGAACCAGACCGGCCACCCGGCGAACCACCACAGGCTGCCCGGCGCGGGCGTGTCGATCCCGAGGCCCACCACGACCACCCCGGTGACGGCGAACAGCGCCGGCATGTGCCACAGGTACACGGTCATGATCCGCGGGCCGGCCCAGTCCAGCAGCCGCGCCGTGGGCAGCCGCAGCAGCAGCGGCCGCAGCAGCACGGCCAGACCGGCTTGCCCGGCGCCGACGGCGAGCATCGCCAGCGTGGGCGGCGCCATGTTCGACACCTCCGCCCCCGGCAGCCCGATCATGCTGCCCGGGTACGGGCCGAACGCCACCAGCAGCGCCGCCGCGCCGAACCCGCCGAGCGCCAGCGGCAGCGGACGGGTCAGCCGGCCCTCGGCGTACCAGAAGCCGAGCTGGTGCACCGCGAGCCACACGAACGCCACGTTCAGGTAGCCGATCGCCTCGACCCCGGTGGAGAAGCGCACCACGTCCGTCAGCGCCGCGCCCGCGGCCAGCAGCGCGGGCACCCGCAGCCCGTGCCGCGCGTGCAGCCGCAGCAGCCACGGCGTCGCGGCCACCGCCACCAGGTACACGGCGAGGAACCACAGCAGCTGGCCGGTCAGCCGCGCCCCCGTCTCCAGCGGCTGCTCCGGCACGCCCAGCGTCAGCAGCAGGTGGGGGAGCGGGATCCACACCGCCGCCAGCGGCAGCAGCGGCCAGGCCAGCCGCCGCACCCGCACCGCCAGCCAGCGCGGCCCGTCCGCGCCCGAGCGGCCGTGGCTGATCGCGTTGGCCGCGCCGCCCGCGAAGAACACCAGCGGCATCACCTGGCTGAGCCACGTCACCACCCACGCGCCCGGCGTGGACAGGGCGTTGCCCGTCGTCAGGCGGGCCCCGTCGAACGCCAGCACCGGGATCGTCCAGTGCTGCAGCACGATCAGCGCCATGCCCGCGACCCGCAGCAGGTCGATGAACGGGTCCCGCGCGGTCGTGCGGCGCGGAGCCGCGACGGCCGGGCGGTCCAGCAGGACGGTCATGGAGGGCCTCGATTCGTGTCGGAGGGGGTGACTCAAGGCTCCTCGCGAGCGGCTCGCGGCACACTGCCGCGAGCCTCCCTCTTCAGGTCAAGATCGCACCACCGGGCGTGGTAGGGCTGTCCCTACTACCGCACACCTGTGCACCTGCTCGTCGCACCCCGCCCGACGTCCTACCGTGAATGCCATGCGCTCCCTCATCAGGCGCGTCCTCCTGGACACGCGTTACACCCTGGTCGGCTTCCCCACCACCCTCATCGGCTTCGTGGTGCTGACCGTGGGTTTCTCCGCCGGCGTCGGAACGTCCGTCGTGTGGTTCGGCCTGCCGATACTGGCCGGCACCCTCATGCTGGCCAGGGGGTTCGCCGACGCGGAGCGCGGCTGGCTGTCGGACGTCCTCAAGCGCCCGCCCGTACGCCCCCGCTACCGCCCCGCCCCCGAGGGGGCGGGGCGGGTGCGCCGGCTCGTCAACCCCATGACGAGCGGGCAGTCCTGGCTCGACCTGCTGCACGGCATTCTCAACCTGCCGTTCGCGATCCTCGCGTTCGTCCTGACCCTGGTGTTCTGGGCGGTGCCGATCACCGCGCTGCTGTACCCCGTGTACGGCATCGTCACCTCGCGCATCCCCGGCCAGGTCGGGCTGCCCGAGCTGCTCGGCATCGGCCAGGGCTACGTGGCGAACTCGATCTTCTACGTCACGCTGGGCGTCGTCTTCGTCGCGCTGATGCCCGTGGCGATCCGCGGGGCCGCGCTGGTGCGGGCCGGGCTCGGCAGGGCACTGCTCACCGGCGTCGCCGAGCTGCAGGAACGCATTGACGACCTGGCCGAGGGCCGCGCCGCCGCCGTCTCCGCCGAGGCCAACGCGCTGCGCAAGCTGGAGCGCGACATCCACGACGGCCCGCAGCAGCGGCTCGTCTCGCTGGCGATGGAGCTGTCCAGGGCCCAGCGCCAGCTCGCCAAGGACCCCGAGGCCGCGCAGGCCACGATCGGCTCCGCCATCACCGCCACCCGCGAGACGCTCGACGAGCTGCGCGCGCTCTCGCGCGGCATCGCGCCGCCCATCCTGTCGGACCGCGGGCTCGCCCCCGCGCTGGCCGCCCTGGCGGGGCGCTGCACCGTCCCCGTCGAGCTGGACGTGCAGATCGCCGAGCGGTACCAGGCCGCCGTCGAGAACGCGATCTACTTCGTCGTCGCCGAGACCCTGACCAACGTCGCCAAGCACAGCCGCGCCACCGTCTGCACGATCCAGCTCACCCGTACCGGGAACACGCTGATGCTGACGATCGGGGATGATGGGGTCGGCGGCGCGCACGTCGCCAAGGGACACGGCCTGGCCGGGCTGGCCGACCGTCTCCGCGCAGTCGACGGGGAGCTCACGGTCGACTCGCCCGACGGCGGGCCGACGGTGATCGTGGCGGAGGTTCCGTGCGGGTAGTGGTGGCCGATGACGCGGTGCTGATCAGGGAGGGCCTGGTCAGGCTGCTGGAGGAGTTCGGCTGTGAGGTGGTCGCGACCGTGGGCGACGGCGACGCCCTGGTCGAGGCGATCGCCGAGCACCGGCCCGACGTGTCGGTGGTGGACGTGCGGATGCCGCCGTCCTTCACCGACGAGGGGCTGCGGGCGGCGGTGGAGGCGCGGCGGCGCGTCCCCGGCGCGCCCGTGCTGATCCTGTCGCAGTACGTCGAGGTCTCCTACGCCGACGACCTGCTCGCCGACGCCCGGGGCGCCGTGGGCTACCTGCTGAAGGACCGCGTCGTGGACGTCGACGAGTTCCTGGAGGGCCTGCGGCGCGTGGCCGCGGGCGGCACCGTGTTCGATCCCCAGGTGGTGTCGCAGTTGATGGTGCGCAGACGCAAGGACGACCCGCTGGCCCAGCTCACGCCACGGGAGCGGGAGGTGCTCGGGCTGATGGCCGAGGGCAAGTCCAACCCGGCTATCGGCCGCCAGCTCGTGATCAGCGACGGCGCGGTGGAGAAGCACATCAGGAGCATCTTCAACAAGCTCGGCCTGTACGCCGAGGACTCCGACCAGCACCGCCGCGTCCTCGCCGTGCTCGCCTACCTGCGCTCCTGAGAGCCGGCTCCTGGGGGCGTCGCCCGATGGGGGCGCCGGCTGATCGCGGCGTCGGCTGATCGCGGCGTCGGCTGACGTGGGGGAGGCGGCGCCCCTGAGGGGTGGGGCGCCTCCGGGGTGCGGGCGGAGGGTGGGGCGCGTCGACGGCCGCCGAGGTGGGCCGAGGGCGCCCGGGCCCGTTCCCGGCCAGATGACCTTCCCGCCCGTGGGGGTCGCGGACGGCTCCGCGGGGCGGCGGGACGGTCGGCCGGGTCGCCGGCCGGTCCGCGCGGGCTGCGCGCGGACCCGGCCGCCCGGTCCTAGCCGAGCGCGTCGACCAGCTTCTTGCGCTGCTGGGCGCCCAGGCCGCCGAGACGGCGCTTCTCGTCGACGCCCGCCTCCTCCATGAGCGCGGTGGCCTTGGCCGGGCCGACGCCCTTGACGGCGCGCAGCGCCTGCGACACCTTGATCTTCTTCGCGATGTCGTCGTCGCGCTCCAGCAGCTGGGCGAACGTCAGCTCGCCGGCCTTGACCTTGGCCAGCAGCGCGGTGCGCGCGGCGCGGGCCTCGGCCGCCTTGGCGAGAGCCGCTTGCCGCTGCTCGGGGGTGAGGGTGGGTAGTGCCATCTCGGTTTCTCTCCTCGGGGAGTTGACGGACGGGATTCTGTTACCCGTGGTGCAGTGGCTAATCATGGCGGATGCGCGCGGGTCGTGTCGCTGAAAGCGCCCGCTCAGCGGGTGCGCCACACCAGCGCGGCCGCCTCGGCGCACGCCTCGTCCTGCGCCCTGGCGCCTCCGCTGACCCCCACCGCGCCCGCCACGCGCTCCCCTTCGCCGTCGTCCGCCCACAGGGGCAGGCCGCCCGCCGAGAAGACGAAACGATCATCGTTCAGTCCGTGCAGCTCGCCGCCCGGCGCGAGCAGCGGCGCGAGGCCGGCGGTGGCCGCGCGCAGGGCCACCGACGTGTACGCCTTGCGGGGCGCGAGCACCGCCCCGGCGACGCCCGCACCCGCCATACGCTGGAAAGACACCAGATGTCCTCCCGCGTCGACGACCGCCACGCAGATCGCCGCCCCCTCGCGCGACGCCTGCCGCAGGGCCGCTTCCGTCATCCTCAACGCGATGTCGAGATTCACCGGGCCCACCCCTCGGATCGCCGGGGCCTACCACCCATCGGACCCTTCCATCCGTACCGCGCCCGCCCGGCGCCTCGCAAGATCGCCCGGCCATGTCCCCGCTCGGTGATCTATGAGGGGTTTCGCCGTCCCGGGTGGAATGCGTCACATTTCGCGGTTCGGGCGTGTCGGCGCCCCGTCAGGCCCGTGACAGGCGCCATCGATCGAGCCCCTCAGGGGTGAGGAAGGCGTCGAACACCGACTCCATCGCCCCCAGCAGCGCGCCCCGCCACCCCAGCGCCGACGGCTCGACGCGCGGAGGCCGGTCCCGCCTGATGGCCATCAGCCCCGGCCCGTACGCCTCCAGCAGCGCCGCACGGCCCGCGGCCAGCACGTCGACGCCCAGGCCCGACAGGGTCACCACCTCGGGGTCGTGGGCGTTGACCAGCGCGGCGATGCCGCGCCCCAGGGCCCTCGCCGCGGCCGCGAGCGGCGGCCCGCCCGCCTCCAGCACCCGCGCGGCCTGCTCCCGCCCCTGCCCGCCCCCGTAGGCCAGGCCCGCCTGGCGCAGCAGCGCGTTGGCGCCGACGTCCATGCCCCAGCAGCCGGTCGCGCCGCACGCGCAGGGCCGGCCGCCGCCGCCGAGCGGCATGTGGCCGAACTCCGCCCCGGTGCCGTTGGCGCCGTCCAGGGGGCGGCCGTCCACGACGAGCACGCCGCCGAGGTCGAAGTCCACGTGCAGGTGCAGGCCGACGCGCACGCCGCGCAGCAGCCCGCGCCGCGCCTCGGCCAGCGCCGCGAACGCGGTGTCGTTGCCCACGATCGGCGCGCCTCCCGGCACGGGGGCGGGCAGGTCGAGCAGGCGGGGCACGTCCACCGAGCGCCAGCCCAGGTGGGCCACGTCCACGAGCCCGCCGAGACGGACCGGTCCCGCCAGCGCCACGCCGACGCCGACCACCCGGTGGCCGTGCCGCCGCGTCTGCTCGGCCAGCGCCTCGCCGAGCGGCCCGAGCGCGCCCCGCGGCGTGCCGTCGTGCGGCCGGACCTCCAGGACGTGGGCGTCGCCGCCCAGCTCGCAGGCCGCCAGCTCCCAGGCGTCCTCGCGGACGTCCACGGCGAGGGCGAGCGGCCCGTCCGGGTGGGGGCGGGCGACCTGCGTGGGCCTGCCGCGCGTGTGCTCGGGGGCGGGCTCCTCGTGCAGCAGCGCGTCCTCGGCCAGCCCGGCGACGAGCACGGACGCCGTGCCCCTGGCCAGGCCGAGATCGCGGGTGAGCTGAGCCCTGGTGCGCGTCGCGCCGCCGTCGTGGACCGCCCGCAGGAGCCTCACCCGGTTGTGCGCGCGCAGTTCGCCGCTCGTCGTGGCACCGTTCACGGTCTCAGTTTATGCTCTAGCCGTGAACAAAAGCCTCAGAGACGCCAGGCGTGCCCGTGTCGGAGTTTTCGGATTTTTCGTCCTGAGCGGCTTCGTGATGGGCCTCTGGGCCGCCGGGCTGCCCTCACTCAACGACCGGCTCGGCCTCGGACCCGGCCGGCTCGGCACCGTGCTGCTGCTGGTCTCCGGCGGGGCTCTGGTGTCCATGCTGCTGGCCGGGCGGATCGTGGACCGCTTCTCCAGCCGCGCGGTGTGCTGGTTCGCCGGGCCCGTCTCCGCCGTGGTGCTGCTCGGACCGGCGCTCGCGCCCTCGTACCCGGTGCTCGCCGGGCTCGCCGTCGTGTTCGGGCTCGGGCTCGGCGTCACCGAGGTCGCCATGAACGCCCACTCGGTGGAGGTCGAGCGCGCCTACGGGCGTCCGATCATCTCGGCGTTCCACGGCGCCTGGAGCCTCGGCGGGGCGGCGGGCGGCGGGCTGACCTCGATCGTCCTGACGGCAGGGATCCACGCGCAGGCCCTGCTCGTCGTGGCGGCGCTGGCGGTGCCGCTGCTGTACCTGCCCGCCGCGCGGATGCTGCTGCCCGACCCGCCCGCGCCCGCCGGTGCCCGGCAGGCCGCCGCGGGCGCCCCCGAGGGCGGCACCGGCGGCGGCACCGGCGGCGGGGGCGCGCTGCGCTGGGGGCTGGTCGCGCTGCTCGGCGCGGCGGCGTTCGCCGGGCACCTGTCCGAGGGGGCCGCCATCGACTGGGCCGCCATGCACGCCCGCCTGGTGCTGCACGCCGGCCCGGCCGCCGCCCCGCTCGCCTACACCGTCTTCGCGGTCGCCATGACGACCGTCCGCCTGCTCGGCGACCCCATCAGGGGGCGGCTCGGCCCCGTCCTCACGATGAAGCTCGCGGGGGGCTTCGCCACGTTCGGGTACGTCCTCGTGCTGGCCGCGCCCCTCGCGGACGGGACGATCCGCGTCGTGTGGGCCTGGACCGGCTGGGCGCTCGTCGGCGTCGGGCTGGCCACCGTCGTGCCGGTCATCTTCAGCGCCGTCGGCGCGGCGGGCGGCTCGGTCGGACGGGCCCTTTCGACGGTGACGGCGTTCGGCTACACGGGGCTGCTGCTCGGGCCGGCCGTGCTGGGGTACGTGGCCCAGCACTGGCGGCTGGAGATCGCCCTCGTCATCCCGTGCCTGATGGCGGCGGCGGTGGCCCTGACCGGCGTCCCCGCCGTCCGCGCCCTCACCGCCCCCGCCGCGCCCCGGACCCCGTGCCCCCAGCCCGCCACCACCGACTGACCCGCCCCCCTGGCGGCAGGACCCGCGGCACGCTCCTGGCTCCTGTCGCCTCCCGGGAGGAGGGGCGCCTTCCTGGGGGCGTCCGGACGGCGCGCGGGCCCGCGGGGTCTCCTCTCGCGCGTCCGCCCCCTGCGTCTTCCCCCGGCGGCTGTGTGGTCACACAGGGAGACCGGGCCTGACCTGGCGTTATGTGATCGTGACTTGACCCTGAACGTTTCGTACCGATTTCATGTGCCAAACGCCGTAAACGTTTACAGAGTTTTTCCTGAAAACGTTTACGAACACGGAAGGACAGCCTTGGCCCAAGGACCCACGATCAACACGATCGCCGAGCGCGCCGGCGTCTCCATCGCCTCGGTCTCGCGGGTGCTGAACGGCCTGCCGACCAGGCAAGAGACCGTGCGCAAGGTGATGGCCGCCGCCGACGAGCTCGGCTACGTGCGCAACGCCGTCGCCAGGTCGCTCAAGTCGCGCCGCACCCACCAGGTGGCGTTCGCCATGGCCGACGTCGGCAACCCCGCCTACCTGGCGATGCTGCGCGAGATCCAGCCGGTGCTGAAGGCGGCCGGCTACCGGCTCGTGCTGCACTCCACCGACGCGGTGGCCGCCGACGAGATCGAGGTGCTGCACAGCCTCGGCGAGCGGTACGTGGACGGGCTGATCATGAGCCCGCTGCGCGTCACCGAGGCTCACCTGGAGACGCTGTCCGCGGCCAGGGCCCCCGTCGTGATCATCGGCTCGGTGCCCGAGGGGACGCGCGTGGACAACGTCCGCGCCGACTCGCGCACCGGCGTGAAGCTCGCCATCGACCACCTGTACGGGCTGGGCCGCCGCAGGATCGGCATGATCAACGGCCCTCTCGACACCGTCCCCGGCGCCTCGCGGGGGGCCGCCTACCGGGAGGCGCTGGAGGAGCTCGGCCTGCCCTACGACGAGGACCTCGTCCAGATCGGCGACTTCTACCGCGCGGAGGGGGGCCGCGCGGTGGCCGCGCTGCTGGAGCGAGTCCCCGACGTGGACGCGCTGATGTGCGCCAACGACCTGATCGCGCTCGGCGCGCTCGACGTGCTGCGCGCCGCAGGACGCCGCGTGCCCGAGGACGTCGCCGTGGTCGGCATGGACGACACCGACCTGGCGGCCGCCTCGTGGCCGTCGCTGACCAGCGTCTCGCTCGGCTCGGCCGAGCGCGGCAAGGCCGCCGCCGAGCTGCTGCTCGACCGGCTGCAGAACGGCGACCGCGAGCCCCGCCTGGTGACGGTGCCGCCGCGCCTGTCGGTGCGCGCCTCCACGGCGGGCGAGCAGGCCGCGCGGACCGCCCGGAACGTGCCCCCCGGCGCCGACGCCGGCCGGGACGCGGCAGGGAAGGGAGACGGCGCGTGACCGCGACCGCCACGAGACCGTCGCCGCCGTCGCCCAGGCGGGGCACGCGCCGCCGCCGGCGCGCGGGCGCCCGGCGCACCAGGGAGATGTGGCTGCTCATGCTGCCGGCGCTGGTGCCGGTGGCCCTGTTCAGCGTCGGCCCGCTGCTGTACGGCATCGGGCTGGCGTTCACCGACGCCCGCAACACCCGCAACCACGAGACGAGCTTCGTCGGCCTGCAGAACCTCACCGACCTGCTGAGCGACGGCGACTTCTGGTCGTCGTTCAGGATCGGCATGATCTGGGCGTTCTCGGTGACGGCGCTGCAGTTCGCGGCGGCGCTCGGCCTGGCGCTGCTGCTCAACCAGGACCTGCGCTTCAGGGGCGTGGCCAGGGTGCTCGCGGTGGTGCCGTGGGCGATGCCGCCGGTCGTCATCGGCCTGATGTGGCGCCTGGTCTACCACCCGGACGCCGGCATCCTCAACAGCGTGCTCGGCACCCACGTCAACTGGCTGGCCGACTTCTCGCTCGCGCTGCCCGCCATCATCGTCGTGGGCGTGTGGACGGGCATGCCGCAGACCACGGTCGTGCTGCTCGCGGGCCTGCAGGGCGTGCCGAAGGAGCTGTACGAGGCGGTCGAGGTGGACGGCGCGAGCCCCTGGCGGCGCTTCTGGCACATCACGCTGCCGCAGCTGCGGCCCGTCATCGTGGCGATCACGTCGCTCGACTTCGTGTGGAACATCAACCAGTTCGGCCTGGTGTACGTGCTCACCCAGGGCGGCCCCGGCGGCCAGACGCGGCTGCCGATGCTGTTCGCCTACGAGGAGGCGTTCAGGTACCGGTTCGCGGGCTACGCCTCGATGCTCGGCGTCGCCATGGCGATCGTCGTGCTCGCGGTGCTCGGCCTGTACCTGTGGCGCCAGATGAGGGAGACCCGATGAAGGGCACCGCGCGGCCCGGGGAGAAGGAGCCCCGGGAGAAGAGGCAGGGCGTCGCGCGACGGGTCCCGCAGTACCTGGCGCTGGCCGCCTACATCGTCTTCCTGGCGTTCCCGCTGGTCTGGCTGCTGTCGACGGCGCTGAAGACGCCGCAGGAGATGGCGCTGGCCGACCCGACGTGGATCCCGAGGGACCCGACCCTCTCCAACTTCTCCGACGCGTTCGGCGAGCAGGACCTCGTCGGCGCGGCCGGGCGCAGCCTGGTGGTGGCCCTGGCCAGCGCCGTGATCACCGTGCTGGTCGCGCTGCCCGCCTCGTACGCCATGGCCCGCTACCGGAGCCTGCTCAACCGGATCGCGCTCGGGTGGGTGCTGGTCAGCCAGGTGTTCCCGTTCATCCTGATCATCATCCCGCTCTTCATGATCCTTCGGGACCTGGAGCTGGTGAACACGCTGCCCGGCCTGGTGGCGGTGCACGTGACGTTCACGCTGCCGTTCGCCCTGTGGATGCTGCAGGGGTACGTGCGCGCGGTGCCGCCCGAGCTGGAGGAGGCCGCGTCGGTGGACGGCGCCACCCGGTTCCGCTCGATCGTCAGCGTGGTCGCGCCGCTGCTCGCCCCCGGCGTGGTGGCGACGCTGCTGTTCTCGTTCATCTCGTCATGGAACGAGTTCCTCTTCGCGCTCGTGGTCCTCCAGGATCCCGACGTCATGACACTCCCGCTCACGCTGGTGAGGTTCACCGGCCCCGAGGGGGTGGCCAGGCTCGGCCCGCTGGCCGCGGCGTCGCTCATGGCGACGATCCCGAGCCTGATCTTCTTCGCAATCATCCAGCGGCGACTGAAGTCCGGCCTGATGGCCGGCGCCGTGAAGGGCTAGGAGGCTCGTATGCGTATCAAGTCCGCTCTGGCGGCCGCGGCGGTGCTGGCGCTCGCCGCCGCGTGCGGCAGTGGAGGCGGCGGAGGCCAGTCGTCCTCCTCCTCGTCCTCCGCTCCCGGCGAGGCGGTGAAGCTGAACTTCCTCAGCCTGGCCTGGCAGAAGGAGTCGGTCGCCGCGAACAAGCAGATCGTGGACGACTGGAACAAGGCCAACCCCGGCATCCAGGTCACGTACGTGCAGGGGAGCTGGGACAACGTCAACGACCAGCTCGTCACCCAGTTCGCCGGCGGCACCGCCCCCGACGTCATCCACAACGAGTCGCCCGCGCTGTCCGGCTTCGCCGCCGACGGCTACCTGCTCGACCTCACCGGCAAGCTGCCGGCCGAGCTGAAGAGCGACATCCCGCAGCCCGCCTGGGACACCGTCACCTTCGACGACGGCAAGGGCGGCAACGGCGTCTACGGCGTGCCGTTCCTGCAGGAGTCGCAGGTCATCATCGCCAACAAGAAGCTGCTCGACGCCTCCGGCGTGCGCGTCCCGACCCCGGACAACCCGTGGACGTGGGACGAGTTCTCCGAGGCCGCCAAGAAGATGACCGCCAAGCGTCCCATCGTCACCTCCTCCAGCGGCTCCGGGACCGAGACGGGCCAGGGTTACGGCGTGGCCTGGGCGATGAAGTCGCCGGTCAACAAGACGCTCAACCTGGCGCTCAACTTCGGCGGCACGTTCTTCCAGACGGGCGCCGACGGCAAGACCACGGTCAAGGTCGGCCCCGAGGAGCGCGAGGTGCTCCAGCGCATCCACGACCAGCTCTACAAGGACAAGTCCGCCGACCCGGCCGCGCTCGGCCAGGGCACCGCGGACCCGCTGCCCGCCTTCTTCCAGGACAAGTTCGCGATGCTGCCCGCCGGCGTCTACCTGCGCCAGCAGGTCGCCGAGCAGGCGCCCAAGGGCTTCGAGTGGGTGACGCTGCCCGCGCCGAAGGGCACCACGGCCGAGCAGGGCGCCGTCTCGCAGACGCTGTCGATCGCGCAGGACAGCAAGCACCCGGACGAGGCCATGAAGTTCATCGCCTACTTCCTCAACGGTGAGAACCAGGCCAAGCTGGCCAAGGGCGACTGGCTGCTGCCCACCTCGCAGAAGGCCGCCGCCGACCCGTCGATCACCGGCAAGGAGAACGGCTGGGACGTCGCCACCGCCTCCGCCAAGAACCTGGTCGTGGCCCCCTTCCTCAAGGTGAAGGGCTTCGACGAGTGGAAGAGCAAGGTGGCCACGCCGGTGCTCCAGGAGTACTACGCCAACAAGATCAGCATCGACGACGTCGCCAAGCGGCTCGTCGAGGACGGCAACAAGGTTCTGGAGCGTTACCAGCGGTGATTCCGGTCAACGACAGGGCCCGGGGGTGCCTGCTCGGCCTGGCGGCCGGCGACGCCCTCGGCGCCCCTGCCGAGAACCTGACCCCGTCGCAGATCCGGCGGCGGTGGGGACGGCTCACCGAGATCGAGGGCGGCGGCACCGACGACACCGAGTACGCCGTCTTCGCCGCGTCCCTGCTCGTGCGGCACGGGCACGCGCTGACCCCGGCGCACGTCGCCGCCGCCTACCGCGAGGAGATCATCCCGTCGATCACGGGGCCGATGCGCGGCGCGGGCTTCTCCGAGCTGGGCACGGTCGAGGCGCTGCGCCGCGGCCTGGAGCCGCCGCTGACCGGGCTGGTCCACCAGCACGGCTGGTCGGACGGCCTGGCGATGCGGGCGGCCCCGTACGGGATCTTCTGCCCCGGCGACCCGGCCGAGGCGGCCCGCCTGGTGGAGCAGGACGGCATCGTCAGCCAGTCGGGCGAGGGCGTGCTCGGCGGCCGGGCGGTCGCCGCCGCCGTGGCCGCCGCGATGGGCGGCGCCGGACCTGAGGAGGCGGTGCGGGCGGCACTGTCCGCCGTGCCCGCCGACTCGTGGACCGCACGCAACCTCGCCCGCGCCCGCGACGTCGTCGCCGCCTCAGGACCGTCCGACGCGGCAGAGAACGACGCCGCCGATGCTCTCGTCGAGGCGCTGCACGAGGCCGTGGTCGTCAGGCACTACCCCTGGACCGACATCGCGCCCGAGGCCGTCGCCCTCGCGCTGGCCGCCGTCCTCGCGGGCGGCGGCGAAGTCGAGGCGTCGGTGACGTTCGGCGTGAGCCTCGGCAGGGACGCCGACACGATCGGCGCCATCGCCGGGGCCGTGACGGGCGCCATGCGCGGCGAGCGCGGCGTGCCCGCCCGCTGGGCCGAGCGGATCGGCCCCGTCACCGGCAAGTGCCTGCCGGTGGTGGCGGGCAGGCACGTCCTCGACGTCGCGGACGAGCTGGCACCGGGGCCACAGGAGGCCGGCGGGCCGCCGAGCAGGCCGGATCCCGCCGGAGAGCGGGCGAGAGGACGTTAGGACACGATGTCGGGGGAGAGAATCCGGGGGGCCTTCGCCGGGCTCGCCGTGGGCGACGCCGCGGGCTGGCCGGCGGCCAGGCACCGCGCGGCCCTGCACGCGCCCTGGAGCAGGAGGCTGCACCGCGAGCTCGACGCGTTCGCCGAGGAGCACCGCGTCACCACGCTGCCAGTGCCGTTCGCGCTCAACCAGCCCGTCGCGCCGCTGGCCGTCGGCCCGTCCGACGACGCCGAATGGCTCGCCTGGACGGCGCTCACGATCGGCACGCCGCGCGCCGACGCGTTCCGCGCGCTCGCGGGACGCGCCGAGATCAGGGCGCGCATCTCGGTCGCGACCGCGCTGGACAACCTGACCAAGGGGGTCGAACCGCCCGCGTCCGGGCACGACAACCCCCACCACTTCGACGACTCCGCCGCCGTGCGCGCCGTCGCGTACGGCGTGCTCGGGCGCGACCCCACGCAGGACGCGCAGGTGACGAACGCCGGCGACGGCCTGCTCGGCGCGCTCGCCATGGCCGCCGCCGTGTCCGAGGCGGTCGCCTCGGGCTCGGCCGCGTCGGCCGTCGAGGCGGCGCTCGCCGTGCTGCCCCGCGACACCGCGATCGGGCACAACGCCCGCGTCGCGCTCGACGCGGCCCGCGCCGCGGGCGACCCGTTCGGGGCCGTCCCCGCGCTCGACGCGGCGCTGCTCGACCACGTCTACAGCTACGGCGTGGGCGCCGCCCACACCGTGCCGGTCGCGCTCGCGCTGACGGCGGCGTCCGGAGGCGACCTGCGCGCCGCCGTGCCCGCCGCCGCCTGCCTGTCCACGCTGGCCGACTCGGCGCCCGCGCTGACCGGCGCGCTCACGGGAGCCTGCGGCGGCCTCGCCGCGATCCCGCCGGGCTGGGTGGCGGCCTCGCGCACGCTCGCCGGCTGCTGCCTGCCCGAGCTCGCGGGCACCGATCTCATCGAACTCACCGGCCGGTTCACGGCCGAAACCACGGGTGAATCCACGGGTGTATCTACGGAGGGAATCGCATGACGCCGCTTGAGGACAGGGCGACCGGCTGCGTGGCGGGGGCGGCGGTCGGCGACGCGCTGGGCGGCGCCACCGAGGGCTGGACCCCCGAGCAGATCGTGCGGCGGTACGGCGGCCAGGTCGAGGGCATCGTCCCGCCGTTCAACGAGGACTGGCGCAACGCCAGGCCCATCGCGCCGTACCACAAGGGCGACGGCCACATCACCGACGACACCCTCATGACGCACGCCCTCATCCGCGTGTACGAGAAGGCCGGCGGCCACCTGACCGCGTACGCGATGGCCGAGCACCTGGTGCCCGAGCTGATGGGCGAGCGGCGCTGGATCCCCGAGCTGGAGGCCGAGGCGCTGCCGCTCCAGCGGATCTTCCTGGCCGAGAAGTGGATCGTGGCCAGGTTGCACTACGGCCACGCCGACCCGCGCGAGGCCGGCGTCGGCAACATCGTCAACTGCGGCGCCGCCATGTACGTGGCGCCCGTCGGCATCGTCAACGCCGCCGACCCCGACGCCGCGTACGCCGAGGCCATCGACCTGACGGGCGCCCACCAGTCGAGCTACGGCAGGGAGGCGGCCGGCGTCATGGCCGCCGCCGTCGCCGAGGCCATGCGGCCGGGCGCGACCGCCGACTCCGTCGTCGCCGCCTGCCTGCGCCTCGCCAAGGACGGCACCAGGGCCGCGATCGAGGCGGTCTGCGAGGCCGCGTCCCGCTTCGGCCACTGGGACGGCTCGTTCGAGGCGCTGCGCGCCGCCGTCCGCCCGTACGACACCGTCGCCGACACCTACCGCGACCAGGGCCTCGGCGCGCGGCGGCCCAGCCGCGTCCACAGCATCGAGGAGCTGCCGCTGGCGCTCGGCTTCCTCGTCATCGCCAAGGGCGGCTACCGCGACACCGTGCTCGGCGGCGTGAACTACGGCCGCGACGCCGACTCGATCGCCTCCATGGGCGGCGCCATCGCGGGCGCGCTGAACGGGCTGCGGGCCGTGCCCGCCGAATGGGTCGAGCAGGTGGCGGCGGCCAGCCGTACCGACCTGGTCGCCCCGGGCCTGGCGATCGCCGAGGTGGCGCGCCGCGTCCACGCCGGCGACGTGGCCAGGCGGCGCGCCCACGAGGCGGCGTTCGCGGAGCTGGACGGCTGATGATCCGCCTCACCTGGGTGCAGCCCGAGGACCTGGTCGGGCACGAGCTCCGCCAGGCCGCCGAGGACGGCAGGGACGGCCCGGCCGTGCGCGACATCGCCGCGCGCTGGCACGCGGCCGGCGGGCACGACGCCCCGCCCCGCGCCGGCGCCTCCGAGCCGGGTGCCGCCGCGCTGCGGCCCCTGGCCGAACGGCTGCTGGACGAGCTGGCCGAGATCCCCTCGCCGCTGGACGAGCCGACCGGCCTGCCCGAGATCATCGCCGCCTGCCCCGACTGGCCGGCGCCCCCGGCCGCCCCGGTGCGTCCCGACCCCGCCAGGGTGCTGGGCGCCTGGCAGGGCCGGGCCGCCGGGTGCGTCCTCGGCAAGCCGGTGGAGAAGATCCCCCGCGAAGGCATCAGGGAGATCGCCGAGGCCACCGGGAACTGGCCCATCCAGGGCTGGTTCACCGCGCGCGGCCTGCCGGAGGACGTCGCCCGCCGCTGGCCATGGAACCGGCGCAGCGCCGTCAACTCGCTCGCCGAGAACATCGACGGCATCCCCGAGGACGACGACCTCAACTACCCGCTGCTCGCGCTGTCGGTGCTGGAGCGGCACGGCCGCGGCTTCACCACCGACGACGTGGCCAGGCTGTGGCTGGACGAGCTGCCCGCGGGCCGGACGTTCACGGCCGAGCGGGTCGCGTACCGCAACCTGCTCGACGGCGTGGAGCCGCCGCGCACCGCCACCCGCCGCAACCCGTTCCGCGAGTGGATCGGCGCCCTCATCAGGGCCGACGTGTACGGCTGGGTGAACCCGGGCGACCCCGCCACCGCCGCCGAGCACGCCTGGCGCGACGCCACGCTCACCCACACCGCCAACGGCGTCTACGGCGCGATGTTCGCGGCGGCCATGTGCGCCGCCTCGCTCGTCGCGGAGACCCCCGGCGAGGTGGTCGAGGCTGGCCTGTCGGTGGTGCCGCGCGGCTCCCGCCTGTACGACGCCGTACGCCGGGCCGCCGACGACGCCGACCGCGAGCCCGACTTCGAACGGGTGGTGGACCTCCTGCACGAGCGTCACGGCGCCCTGCACTGGGTGCACACGATCAACAACGCCGCCCTCGTCGCCGCGACGCTCGTCCACGGCAGGGGCGACTTCACCGCGACCGTCGCAGGAGCGGTGGCCGGCGGCTGGGACACCGACTCGGCGGGCGCCACGGCCGGCGCCGTCGCCGGGGCGCTCGGCGGCGGAGTGCCGGACCCGTGGCGGATACGTGACAGCCTCGCCAGTAGCCTGACCGGGTTCGATGGCGTGGGGCTCGGTGAGCTGGCCCGACGCACGCAGGAGAGGATGAGGCCATGATCTCAGTTTTCGGCAGCGCCAACATGGACCTCGTCGCGTACGTGGCCCAGGCCCCCAAACGCGGCGAGACCGTCACCGGTCACGGCTTCCGCACCGTGCCCGGGGGCAAGGGCGCCAACCAGGCCGTCGCCGCCGCCCGCGCGGGCGCGCCGGTGGCCTTCCTCGGCGCGGTCGGCGACGACGGGTTCGGCGCCGAGATGCGCGCCACGCTCTCCGCCGCCGGCGTGGACGTGCGCGGCCTGCGCGAGGTGCCCGGCCCCAGCGGCATCGCCCACATCGTGGTCGACGACGAGGGCGGCAACTCGATCATCGTCGTGCCCGGCGCGAACGGCGCCGTCACCGGGCCGTCCGAGGACGACGTGCGGACGATCGCCGCCTCGCAGGCGCTGCTCCTCCAGCTCGAACTGCCTCTGGAGGCCGTCGTGGCCGCCGCCCGCGCGGCCCGCGCCTCGGGGGTGCAGGTCGTCCTCACCCCCGCCCCCGCCCAGCCCCTGCCCGCCGAACTGCTCGACGCCGTCACCCTGATCGTCCCCAACGAGCACGAGGCCGTCGCCATCACCGCCGCCCCCGACCCGGACTCCGCTCTGGACGTGCTGCTCGAACGCGTCGAGGAGGTCGTCATCACCCTGGGCTCCGAGGGCGCGCTGTACGGCTCGCGCTCGGGCGAGCGGCTGCGGGTGCCCGCCCTCCCCGTCAGGGCGGTGGACACGACGGCCGCGGGCGACACGTTCGTCGGCGCGCTGGCGGTGGCCCGCGCCGAGGGCCTGCCTCCGGCGGAGGCGCTGCGCTTCGCGTCGGTCGCGGCGGCGCTGTCGGTGCAGCGCGAGGGCGCCAGCACCTCCATGCCCACCCGCGCCGAGATCGACGCCGCCCTCCTGATCTGACCCCGCCCCGCCGCCTGGTCTGACCCCGCCCGCCGCCTGGGACGAGCCCGTCCTCCCGCACCGCGCATCCCTGCGTCCCCATGAAGGGCGGGCGGGCCGCCCCCAGCGGGGCCGCCTCAGGCGGGGCGTCTCAGGCTCGGTCGTACCGGAGGAGGACGGCGCGCGAATCGAACGTGCGCGGCTCCGCCAGGCGCAGGTTCAGCCGCTCCGCGCGGGGCGGGAACGCGGGACGGCCCCCGCCCGGCACCACCGGGTGGTGGTACTCGCCGATCAGCCCGAGGGCGCCCAGCGCGCTCGCCAGGCGGGCTCCGCCGCGCAGCGGCATGTCCTGGGCGGGCCGCGCCTTGAGCTCGGCCACCTCCTCGGCCAGGTCGCCCCCGGCGAGCCTGGTGTTCCAGCCCGCCTCCCGCAGCGTCGTGGAGAACGCGATCTTCGCGGTCTCCCTCCAGACGGGCGCGAACGTCAGGTCGCGCGGGTCGTCCGGGATCGACTCGGCGTCCGGCCGGTGGCCGGACATCGCGGATCTTCTTCCGGGAGTTCTCGGACGCGGCCTCCGGGGCTTCGGCGGACGATGTCCGGGCAGGTGGAGGGCATGAGCGAACCAACCGAGGACCTGCCGGAGGCGGTCGGAGGCGTGGAGGGGGAGAGCGACGTCGTGGCGGAACGCGCGGGCTGCGAGACGCGGAGGACCCGCCGCCCCGTCCCGGCCGACCTCCCGGACGAGCTCGACCACGAGCCGGGCGAGGCTCGGGCGGCGGAGGAACGCAGGGCAGAGGAACGCAGGGCGGAGGAGGCCGCCGCGCGCGGGGAGCAGCCCGAGGACGAGGTGATCCGCCCCGACGCCGGCCCGACCGGCTGACTTCGACCGGCTGGCTCCGGCCGCCTGACTTCGACCGGCTGGCTCCGGCCGGCTGGCTCCGGCCGTGCGCCGACGACGCTGATCTCGGCCCGCGCTCAGGCGCGGTGCAGGTGGGCGAGGGTCTGCTCCAGTTCCTCCTGGAGGACGGCTCCGGCCGCCTCGGCGTCGCCGCGCCTGATCGCGTCCACCAGCGCGGCGTGGGCATCCTGGCCAGGGGCGGCGTCGTGGGCGCGGAGCCCCAGCAGCTGGACCAGGTCGACGAGCCGTTCCCGCAGCAGGGGCGCGAACTCGGCGAACAGGCCGTCGAGGACGGGGTTGCCCGCCGCCGCCACGACGGCCGCGTGCAGCGCGACATCGGCGTCGACGAAGGCCGCGTCCCCCTCGCTGGCCGCTCTGCCGCGCGCCTCCAGCGCGGCTTCCAGGGCCGCGACGTCCTCGGCGGTGCGCCGGGCCGCGGCCAGCCTGGCGGCCTGGGTCTCGACCATCACGCGGACCTCGTACACGTCGGTGATGGCGGCGCGGCGCAGCCGGGCGGGCCAGTCATCGGCGGGGCGGTCGGCGATCACGTACACGCCGGAGCCCTGTCTGGCCTGCACGAGGCCGGCGCCCGCGAGCGCCCGCAGCGCCTCGCGCACGGTCGAGCGGCCCACCCCCAGGGTCGCGGCCAGCGCGTTCTCGCCCGGCAGGCGGGTGCCGACGGGCCAGTGGCCGTCGGTGATCTGCTCGCGCAGGTGCCGGGTGGCCTGCTCGACGAGCGGGCTGGGACGGAGGGCGCCGAGGGGCATCGAAACCTCTCAGGTTGTCTGAGGACCTGTGATGTGGTTAGTGTAGCCGCCATGTCGTCGCGGGCTCTCCTTCTCGGCCGCCGCGGCGGGGCCTGACCGGACCGGCACCCCGCCGCGGTGCCGAGCTGTCCCCGCCGGTCCTCCCGGCCCTGAGCCCCGCGACCGGACGCCACCCCGCGGCCGGTCGCCCCCACGAGGAGGAGACCCGTGCACCACTGGAACAGGCAGCGCCCGAGCGGCATGCCGTACCACCGCTACCGTCCCGCCCACGAGCGGGTCGAGCTGCCGCTCGCCGAGCGCGCCTGGCCCGCGCGCCGCATCACCCAGGCCCCGCTGTGGGTGCCCGTGGACCTGCGCGACGGCAACCAGGCCCTGGCCGAGCCGATGGACCCCGCCCGCAAGCGCCTCATGTTCGACCTCATGACCCGCATCGGCTTCAAGGAGATCGAGATCGGCTACCCCTCGGCCAGCCGCCTCGACCACGACTTCGTCAGGGAGCTGGCCGCGCCCGGCGCCGTGCCCGACGACGTGACCGTGGTCGTGTTCACCGCCGCCAGGGACGACCTCATCGACCGCACCTTCGCCTCCATCGAGGGCATCCCGCGCGCCGTCGTCCACCTGTACACCGCGACCGCGCCCACCTGGCGCGACGTCGTCCTCGGACAGGACAGGCAGGAGCTGCGCGGCACCATCCTGCGCGCCGCCTCCCGGATGGCGCGGCTGGCGGAGGGCAGGCCGGTGCGCTTCGAGTTCTCGCCCGAGGTCTTCAACCTCACCGAACCCGACTACGTCCTGGAGGTCTGCAACGCGCTGACCGCCCTCTGGGACGCCGCCCCCGACCGCCCCGTGATCCACAACCTGCCCGCCACCGTCGAGATCGCCACCCCCAACGTGTACGCCGACCAGATCGAGTACATGCACCGCCACCTGGACCGCCGCGACGCGGTCATCCTGTCCGTGCACCCGCACAACGACAGGGGCACCGGCGTGGCCTGCGCCGAGCTGGCCGTGCTGGCCGGGGCGCAGCGGGTGGAGGGCTGCCTGTTCGGCAACGGCGAGCGCACCGGCAACGTCGACCTGGCCACGCTGGCGCTCAACCTCTACGCCCAGGGCGTCGACCCGATGATCGACTTCTCGGACATCGACGGCGTCAGGCGCGTCGTCGAGCACTGCAACCGCCTGCCGGTGCCCGAGCGCCACCCGTACGTGGGCGACCTCGTCCACACCGCCTTCTCCGGCACCCACCAGGACGCCATCAGCAAGGGTCTCGCCCACCACGCCAAGCGCGCCGCCGAGCTGGGCGTGCCGCCGGAGCAGGCGCCGTGGGACGTGCCGTACCTGCCGATCGACCCCGCCGACGTGGGCCGCGACTACCAGGCCGTGATCCGCGTCAACAGCCAGTCGGGCAAGGGCGGCATCGCGTACCTGCTGCGCACCCGGTACGGGCTGGAGCTGCCGCGCCGCCTGCAGATCGACTTCTCCGCCGTCGTGCAGCAGGCCACCGACGACACCGGCGCCGAGGTGACCGCCGAGGAGCTGTGGCGGCTCTTCCACGCCACGTACGTCACGCCGGGCGAGCGGTTCCCGCCCGGGCCGTGGCGCGTCGAGGAGGACACGCCCGGGGTGCACGCGTGCACCGCGGACCTGCCCTCGGGCCGCCACCTGCACGGCACCGGCGACGGCCCGCTGCCCGCCGTGGCGGCCGCGCTCGCCGCCGGTGGCACGCCCGTGGACGTCATCACCCACGCGGAGCAGCCGCCCGCGCCGGAACGGGACGGCAGCGCCGTCGCGTACGTCGAGGCCAGGGTGGACGGCGCCACGTACTGGGGAGCGGGACTGGCCGCCACACCCGCGGAGGCGTCGGCCCGCGCCCTACTGGCCGCCACGGCCCGCGCGGAACCCCGCAGCACCACATGACCGGCCTGGCGGGAACCCGCAGCGCCGTTTGACCGGTCGCGCGGGAACTCGTGGCGCCGTTTGACCGGTCGCGTGGGAAACGGGGCCGTTGAGCCCGGCCAGCGCCTCAGCCGGCCCCTCAGTCAGCCCTCGGCCGGCCCCTCGGACTGCCTCTTGGCCGGGGGCGGCGGGGCGGCGGGGAGCGCGGCGTCCAGCACGGGGAGCCCGGTGTCCAGCACCAGGCCGACCGCGCCCGCCGCGCCCGCCGCGACCTGGCCGGCCGTGCGGGGGCGGCGGTGCGGGGCCGGACGAAGACGCCCGCGTCGTCGGCCACCGCCGAGGTGATCGCGCCCGCCAGCGACGCGAACCCCGGGTACGGGATGAGCGTCACCGCGTCGGCGGCCAGCGGGCTGCCCCGGTCGAGGTACGCCTCCGCGTACGCCGCCATGGCGCCGCCCGCCCCGCCGCGCCCGGCGTCGAGCACCAACGGCGCGCCGCACTCCCGCAGCCCCGCGACGGCTCGTTCCAGAACGGCGACGCCCCGGCTGCCCCAGCGCTCGTAGCACGCCGCGTGCGGCTCGACCACCGCCGCCACGTCGCCCACCGCGTCGATCACGGTGCGGCTGAAGCGTTCGAGACCGGCGGGGGAGTCGTCGAGGCCCCAGGCGGCCGGCAGCGCGGGAGCGGGTTCGAGCCCCACGCACAGGGGCCCGTGCTTGCCGAGCCTGTCACGCAGGCGCCTCCCGAACGACTCGTCCATCCCCGGCCCCCTCACGACCGTAGGCAGACCAGCTCCCGCCCGCCCGTGGCACCGGGTTTCCGTCCCACCCGATATGGGACGGCTCGTCTTCCCGCCCGGCGCCCCGGGGTAGATCACGGGCATGTACGAGATCGCCCACCGTGTGCTGAGCCTGCGCACCGACCCGCCGCGTGACGTCGTCGTCACCCTCGGCGTGCCCTACGAGGAGCCGACGGGCGAGTGGTCGTGCCCGTACCGGATCGACGGGCTCGCGGGGTGGGAGCACGAGCGCAAGGTCACCGGGCCCGACTCGCTCCAGGCGCTGGAGCTGGCGCTGGCGGTGACGCGGGCGGCGCTCGCCGGGTCGCACGAGGCCCGTGAGGGCCTGCTCGTCTGGGAGGAGCCGCCGCCGGGCGGCCGGCCCCAGACGGTGTACGTCACGCTGGACAGGCGGCATGACGTCGCCTACATCGCGATGAAGCATGAAATCGCGCCAGGTGAGGCGCTTCGCCGGGCGGCGGTGGAGGACGTCGTGCTGGAGTTCGGCGAGTCCGGACGGCTCCTCGGCCTGGAGCTGCTCAACGCCGCCACCCTCCTGCCACCCGAACTACGCGTCTGAGCGACCGGCAGCGAACAGGAGGCGAGCCGGCACCCCAAGCACCAAGCACCCGAGCACCGAGCACCACGGGCCGGGCGCGTGTGAAGGCGGTCAGCGGGAGGTGAGCCACCGCCAGCGGGGGAGTTCCAGCACGGCCGACACCGCGGCCAGCACCGACACGGCGACGGCCGCCGCCGTGGGCCACGCGGCCCACGAGGCCGCCACCGCCGCCACGAGTTGCAGCACCACCAGCGCGATCGTCACGTACCCGGGCACGGCGACGAGGACGTTCCGCTTGTCGCCCGGCGTGGCGAACACCGTCGGCAGGCCGATCAGCACCACGACGGACAGCACCGCCAGCGCCACGCTGTGCGGGGCGAGCGCCCAGGGGGTGGCCACCCAGGCCACCAGCTCGGTGGCAAAGCGGAACACGGACGGGACGCGATCGTCCGGACGGTCATTGGAGGACACCGGGGCACCTTACACCCGGACACAACGGGGCATACTCGGCAGCGTGACGCCTCGCATCGTGGCCACCGACCTCGACGGGACCCTCCTGTCGTCCACGGGCGCGATCACCCCGCGCACCCGGGACGCGCTCGGCCGCGCCGCGTCCGGGGGAGCGGAGATCGTCTTCGTCACGGCGAGGCCGCCTCGCGCCGTCCGCGCCGTGGCCGTGCAGGCGGGCGTCGCCGGCACCGCGATCTGCAGCAACGGCGCCATCCTGTACGACCTCGCGACCGGCGACGTCGCCGCCGCGCACACGCTCGCCCCCGACCTCGGCGCCCGGATCGCCGAGACCCTGGCCACTGCGCTGCCCGGCGTGGCGTTCGCCGTCGAGACCGGCTGGGAGGTGCTGGCCGAGGCCCGGTACACCCTCCACCAGGAGGACCTCTTCCGCCGCGTCCCGTCCGCGTGCGGCGCGGGGGAGCCGATCGTCAAGCTGCTCGCCAGGTCGGCGGCGCACACGTCCGACGAGATGCTGGCCGCGGCGACGGCCGCCGTCGGCGGCCTGGCCGAGATCACCCACTCGGGCGTCGCCGGGCTGCTGGAGATCAGCGCCGCCGGCGTGACGAAGGCCGGGACCCTCGGCCGCCTGTGCGCCGAGCGGGGCGTCGCGCCCCACGAGGTGGTGGCGTTCGGCGACATGCCGAACGACCTCGCCGTCCTCGCCTTCGCCGGAGCCGGGTACGCCATGGCCAACGCCCACCACCTCGTCCTGGCCGGGGCCGCGTTCCGGACCCTGTCGAACGACGAGGACGGCGTGGCCGTCGTGCTGGAGCGGCTGTTCGGCTGAGGGGTGCCGGGCCCGCCCCGGGGTAGGGGCCCCGATATGGGACCGATCGTCATCCAGCGCGTCTACGACAAGGAGCCGGTGCGGGGCACGGTGTTCCTCGTGGACCGCATGTGGCCGCGCGGCATCCGCAAGGACGACCTGCGCCTCGACGGGTGGGCCCGCGACGTCGCGCCGTCGTCGGAGCTGCGGCTGTGGTTCGGCCACCGGCCCGAGCGGTTCGAGGCGTTCGCCGAGCGGTACCGGGCCGAGCTCGCCGACCGGCCGGAGGTTGTGCGCCCGCTGCTCGACGCCGCGAGGAAGGGCCGCGTCACCCTCCTGTACGGCGCCAAGGACACCGAGCACAACCAGGCCGTCGTGCTACGCGACTGGCTGGAGGAACAGGCCGCCCACGCCACGTGACCCGCGGCACGTCACCAGGACCAGGCCGCGACTGCGGCGGGCGGCACGCTCGGGAAGCCCTCCCGCCTTCGGGAGAGCCGCCGTCCCAAGCGCGCCCCCGACTCAGGCGGGCGGGTGACACAAGCGAGCCTTCGGCTCGGCCAGGGCCGGTTCAGGCGCGCCCCTGGCTCCAAGGAGGCTGCCTGGCTCCGGCGCCTGTACGGAGTTGAGATCAGGGGGATTCACCTCCGCTCCGGCCTCCGACCCCGGGAGGTCATCGCCGTGGCATGGGCAGACCTCACCGTCGGCGCCGCCCCGCACCGGCCCCGCGAGGTGTGCGATGGGGGCGCAGTGAAGATCGGCGGCGCGGGCGGCGCCGGGCCGCATCGAGCGGGGGTGCTTCCGGCGGCGAGGAAGGGGCTCCCGCGTCAACGGGGAGCCCGTTCCAAGGGCCGCCTGGTGAGACGTCAGTACGGAATGCAGATTGCCAGGGCGGGCTGCGCGAGTACGACGGCGGCGGCGATGCCGGCCATGAGCGTGATGACGACCTTCCGCATGGAACCTCCTTGATGGTGGGTGATCGACGTCCCGGGACCTGGTACCAACATACACAGTTTCAGAGCGCGCGCTCTATTATTGTGCTGGGCATGCCTTTCCCGTTGAAGGAGGCGACGGCGCGGCGCCCCCCGCACCGCCGCGTACACCGCGGAGGAGCGTGCGTGGTTCTGGTGGGGGTGGGGGTTTCATGAGGGGCGTTCGGCCCGGGGAGGCGTGGGGGAGGCGATGGTCTCCTCCTCCCAGCGGTCCTGTGCCGCCAGCACCTCGTCGGCGTGCTCGAAGGCCCACGCGCCGAACGTCTCGATCGGCGCGAGCAGGCTGCGGCCCAGACCGGTCAGCGCGTACTCCACCCGGGGCGGCGCCTCCGCGTACGCGTGCCGCTCGACCAGCCCGTTGAACTCCAGCCGTCGCAGCGTCTCGGTCAGCACCTTGTGGCTGATGCCGCCGATCTGCCCGCGCAGCTCGCCCGGACGGCGCGGCCCGTGCCTGAGCGACCACACGACGACCGCGTTCCAGGTGTTGGCGAGCAGGTCGAAGGCCAGCCTGGCCTGGCAGTCGGCGAGGAACACCGGAACCCTCCGTTAGGCACCGATCGGTGCGTGACGCGCTTCCTACAGTCCTCCTATCAGTAAAGCCCCTTCACGGGGACCTCTCGAATGTCAGGAGGACACGGATGCGCATCGGCATCCTGGGCGCGGGCGGCATGGCGGACGCGCTCGGCACCCAGTGGATCAGAGCGGGCCACGAGGTCATGGTCGCAGGCCGCGACCCCCGCAGGACGGCGGAGCGGGCCGCCGCCATGGGAGCGAGGCCGGGGACGTTCGCGCAGGCCGCCGCGTTCGGCGACGTCGCGGTTGCTGCGGTGCTCGCGCAGGCCGCGCCGGACGTCCTGGAGGCGGCGGGCCCGGCCCTGCGCGGCAAGCCGCTCATCGACGTGATGAACGCCCCCGGAGTCCCCGACCGGTATGACGCCGCTCAGCCACTGGCCCAGACGGTGTCCCGGCTCACGGGCGCTCACGTGGTTAAGGCTTTCAACCTGTGCCATGTGGACGTCTGGCGCATGACCCCGCCCGCCTTCGACGGGCGGCCCGTCGCCGTCCCGCTGTGCGGCGACGATCCCGCGGCGCTGGAGGCGGCCCGCACGCTCGTGTCCGACCTCGGCTGCACGCCGCTGCACGCGGGCCGCCTGGACCGGGCGGCGCTGCTGGAGGCGACGGCGGCGTTCGTCATCGGCCTGTGGTTCGCCGGCGCGGACGCCCAGGCCATCCTGCCCCCACTGACCGCCCCAGCACGCTGAGCCCCGCACGCGCCTGACGGTGGCGCTGCCGTCGGCCGCCTTCCTGGGGCGCTGGGGCCCGCATCCTCTCGGATACGCCCGCTGGTGTACGAGCCATGACGACCCGTGGCGGATGCCGCCGGCGTCGTGCGGCGCGATCGTGGAGGTCGGCGGTTCAGCCGGAGTCCGAGATCGAAGGAGAGTCGAGTGGTCACCCAGGTCGTCAAGGGGAGCGGGTACGCGACCGCGTTCAAGGTCGCGGCCGCGCTCGGCACGCTGTCGGTGCTCGCCCAGGGGGTGACGGCCGGGCAGCTGCTCGGCGGAGGCGCGGCGGCCACGCACGCCGTGGGGGCGACGGCCGTGCACGTCCTCGGGCTCGCGCAGCTCGTGGCGGCCGTGCTGCTGTGGCGTCCAGGCCGCGAGGCGGGCTGGCCGGCGCTGGTCAGCCTGGTGGTGCTGCTGCTCGGGATGGTCCAGTCGGCGCTGGGCGGCACGGGCGTGCTGACGGTGCACGTCCCGCTCGCGATGGCGCTGTGCGCACTGAACGTCTGGCTGCTCGTCTGGGCCTGGCGCCGCTGACCACCGCCTGAGCGGTCCCGACCACCGCCCCGGCGGTCTCGGCCGCCGCCTTGGCGCTGCCCGCCACCGCTTCGGCGGTCCTGACCACCGCCCGGCGGTCCTGGCCACCGCCCCGGCGGTCGGGCGGTGTGGGGTGGCACGGGGTCAGGACGGCGGGTGGCGGGCGAGGTGGTCGGCGCGGCGGATCGGCTCGGGGATGCGGTGGCGCGGGGCGAGCAGGAGCGCCTGCCGGGTCGCGGTGTCGAGGCTGATGCGGTGACCCTGCGAGACGTACACCGGCCTGACCCCGTCGCGGGTGCGCACCGCCCTGCCCACGGTCGCCCCGCCGTACGTGATCGGCGTCCACGAGCCGCGCTCCGGCGCGGGCGGCTCGCTCTCGCCGACGAACGGCGTCTTGCCCACCCCCATCGACGGCAGCCCGGTGAGCACCCCGATGTGACAGGCCAGGCCGAACCCGCGCGGGTGCGCCAGCCCGTAGCCGTCGCACACCAGCAGGTCGGGCGTGACGGTGAGGCGTTCCAGCGCCGACACCAGCGCGGGCAGCTCCCGGAAGGCGAACAGGCCGGGCACGTACGGGAAGGCCGCCCTGCCGTGGGCGACGGCCTGCTCGGCCACGTCGAGCGTGGCGGCGTCCAGCACGACCACGGCGGCGGTCACCTCGTCGTCGCCGTGGTAGTGCACGTCCAGGCCGGCGACGAGCGCGAACTCCTCGGGACCGGTGAGCTCGACGCGCCCGCGCAGGGCGTCCTGGACGGCCTCCGCCTCGGCGGCGGTGGACGGCCACGGGTGGAGCTGATCGACGCGCACGGGCCCACCGTACGCCCTTCCCTGTAGGGTCGGCGTCCATGAGCGACGTCCTCGTGGTGATCGGTCCGGCCGTGGTCGCCGACCCCGGCCTGCTCGGCGAGATCGCGGCCCGCGAGTTCGCCGCCCTCGGCGTGCGCGGCGAGGTGGTCCACGCGCCCGACGTCCACGGCCTGCGCTCCATGGTCCTCGACGGGCTCGCGGGCGGCGCCGCGGTGGTCGCCGTGCCGGGCCCGGAGGCGGGGGAGCTGGTGACCGGCCCGCTCGGCCCGGTCGTCTGGGTCGACCTGCACCGCCGCGACGGGGTCGTCCCCGCCGAGGGCGCCGCGCACCTGCACGGGCGGGGCCTGGCGGGTCTCGGCTGGGGCGTCAGGCACGCCGTGCACCGCGCCCGGCGCCGGGCCTCGCGCATCCCGTACGGACCCGGACCTGAGCAGTGGGGCGAGCTGCATCTGCCGTCCGCGCCCGCTGAGGGGCCCGTGCCGGTGGTCGCGCTGGTGCACGGCGGCTACTGGCGGTCCATCTGGGCGGCCGATGTCATGGACGCGCTGTGCGCCGACCTCGCGGCGCGCGGCACGGCGGTCTGGAACCTGGAGTACCGCCGCCCCGACCTGCACGGCTGGCGCGCCACCACGGACGACGTCGCCGCCGGACTCTCCGCACTCCACCACCTCCACCATCTCCAACACCTCCCCGACCTCTCCGATCTCCCGAACCTCCGCGACATCCCTGGCGGCCGCATCCCTGGCGTCCGCGACATCCCTGGTGTCCGCGACATCCCGGACTTCCGTGACATCCCGGACCGCCCCGGTCCCCGCGCGCCGGGCGAGCCCCAGGCCATGTCGCACGGCATGCTCCAGGCGCGGCTCGATCTCGGGCGGGTGGCGGTGGTGGGGCACTCGGCGGGCGGGCAGCTCGCCCTGCGGGCGGCGGCCGACGGCGCGCCGGTCGCGCTCGCCGTGTCGCTCGCGGGCGTGCTCGACCTGGTCGAGGGCGACAGGCGCTGGGTCAGCTCGGGCGCCGTCGCCGCCGCGCTCGGCACCCGCGCCCTGGCACCGCTGGACGGCAGCCCCGCCCCCGAGGTCGGCACCCGCACCCCCGCGCCGCCGCACGGCACCCCCGCCCCCGCGCCGCCGCACGGCACCCGCGCCCCCGCGCCGCCCGACGGCGCCGCTGAGGTCGCGGCCGGGACCCGCGTCCGGCCGGGAGGGGCGGCCGAGCCGTACGCCGTCTCGTCGCCCCTGCTCAGGGTGCCGCTCGGCGTGCCCCAGCTCATCGTGCAGGGCACGGGCGACGACCCCGACCTGATCGACTTCAGCCGCCGCCACGCCCGTGCCGCGCGGGAGGCGGGCGACGACGTGACGTACCTGGAGACGGCGGGCGACCACTTCGACGTCATCACCCCCGGCACGCCCATCTGGGAGGCGACGGCGGAGGCGATCATGCGAGCGCTCGGCTGACCCTTCGCAACCCCCGGACGGGGGTGGTGCCGCGGCCCGCTCCGCCCGACACTGAGGGCATGCTGTCGTACTCCAGCTCCACCGCCGGCACGCCGCTGCTGGGCGAGACCATCGGAGAGAACCTCGAACGCACCGCCGCCCGCTTCGGCGCCAGGGAGGCGCTCGTGGACGTCCCCACGGGCCGCAGGTGGACGTACGAGGAGCTGAACGCGGACGTGGACCTCCTCGCGAGGTCGCTGCTGGCCCGGGGCGTCGCGAAGGGCGACAGGGTGGGCATCTGGTCGCCGAACCGGGCGGAGTGGGTGCTCGTCCAGTACGCCACCGCCAAGATCGGCGCCATCCTCGTCAACGTCAACCCGGCCTACCGCGCCCACGAGCTGGAGTACGTGGTCAGGCAGTCGGGCATGCGGCTGCTGGTCAGCGCGCAGACGCACAAGTCGAGCGACTACCGGGCGATGGTGGACGAGATCGGCTTCGGGGACGTCGTCTACTTCGACGACCCCACCTGGGACGCCCTGCGCGCCGGCCTGGCCGGCGAGGACGCGCTGCGTGAGCGCATGGCGCGGCTCACCTTCGACGACCCGATCAACATCCAGTACACGTCGGGCACCACCGGCTTCCCGAAGGGCGCGACCCTCTCGCACCACAACATCCTCAACAACGGCTTCTTCGTCGGCGAGCTGATCCACTACACCGAGGAGGACCGCGTCTGCCTGCCGGTGCCCTTCTACCACTGCTTCGGCATGGTGATGGGCAACCTGGCCGCCACCTCGCACGGCGCGTGCATCGTGATCCCGTCGCCGGGCTTCGACCCGGACGCGACGCTGCGCGCCGTCCAGGACGAGCGCTGCACCTCCCTGTACGGGGTGCCGACGATGTTCATCGCGGAGCTGGCCATCGCGGCGGGCTACGACCTGTCGTCGCTGCGCACCGGCATCATGGCGGGCTCGCCCTGCCCGGTGGAGGTGATGAAGCGGGTGGTCGGCGAGATGAACATGCGCGAGGTCGCCATCTGCTACGGCATGACGGAGACGTCCCCGGTGTCCACCATGACGAGGACGGACGACGACCTGGCCCGCAGGACGGAGACGGTCGGCCGGGTGATGCCCCACGTCGAGGTGAAGATCGTGCACCCGGAGACGCGGCTGACGGTGCCGCGCGGCGAGCCGGGCGAGCTGTGCACCCGGGGCTACTCGGTCATGCTGGGCTACTGGAACGAGCCGGACAGGACGGCCGAGGCCATCGACGAGGCCCGCTGGATGCGCACCGGCGACCTGGCCGTCATGGACGACGACGGCTACGTCAACGTGGTCGGCCGGATCAAGGACATGGTCATCAGGGGCGGCGAGAACGTGTACCCGCGCGAGATCGAGGAGTTCCTGTACCGCCACGAGGACATCGCGGACGTCCAGGTGATCGGCGTGCCGGACGAGAAGTACGGCGAGGAGCTCATGGCCTGGATCGTGATGCGGCCGGGCGCGGAGCCGCTGACGGCCGAGCGGGTCAGGGAGTTCTGCGCGGGCAGGCTGGCCCACTACAAGATCCCCCGGTACGTCCACGTCGTGGACGCCTTCCCGATGACCGTCACCGGGAAGATCCGCAAGGTGGAGATGCGCGAGCGGGCGGCCGGGCTCCTGGGGCTGCCCGGACACGACTGAGGACGCCGGACCCCGGCCGGTGCCCGCCGGGAAGGCGGCCCCCAGCACGTCGGGGTGATCGTGGCGGAGGTGCTCGGCCTGCCGGCCGTGGGGACGGCGGCCGGGGTGGTCAGCACGGTCGCCCTGGTCTTCACCGGGCTGGGCGCGGCGGCGGGGTCGCGTCCCGAGCCGGCCGGGCAGGGCGGCCGGGTGCTCAGGCTCGGCCGGCTGACGGCGCTCGCCGCGGCCGGGTTCGCGCTGTTCGGCCCGGTGGACTGGGCCGCCGCGGCGCCGCTGGCGGCCGGCTTCCCGCTGGGCGGCTGGATCGGCCCGGGGATCGCCCGCAGGCTGCCCGGCCACAGCCTGCGCCACCTCGCCGCGGCCTGCGGCCTGGCGGTGGCGGTCAAGCAGGGGTACGACGCGTACGCACGGTGAGCGCGAACCGCCCGGCCACCTCCCGCCAGACGGGCGTGGACACCGGCTCGTCGGCCACGGCGCGCGCGTACACCTCGGCCGGGTCGAACCCGTCGGCCTCCCATTCGCGTACCCGCGCGGGCAGCACCTCGGGGTGGAACTGCACGCCCCACGCCCGATCGCCCACACGGAACGCCTGGTAGGGGCAGGCGGCCGTCTCGGCCAGCCAGACCGCGCCGGGCGGCAGGCGGGTGACGGCGTCCTTGTGGTGCTCGATCGCCGGCACGACGGGCGGCAGCCCGTGGAAGAGCGGGTCGCTCCCGGCCTCGGGCCTGATCGTGACGGGGACGCTGCCGTTCTCCGGCGCGCCCGCGTCGCCCGTCACCTCGCCGCCCGCGACCTCGGCCAGCATCTGGCCGCCGAGGCAGATGCCGAACAGCGGCACGCCCTCGGCCACGGCCTCGCCCACCAGCCGCCGCGCGGGGGCCAGCCAGGGGGCGCGCCCGTCGTCGCCGGGCAGGTACCCGCCGCCCAGCATGATCATGGCGTCGTGGTCGTCGAGGCCGCCGGGCAGCGGGTCGCCCTTGTGGCCGTGCACCACGTCGAGCGTGAGCCCCGCCTCCTCCAGCCAGGCGCCCCAGCGGCTGGGGCCGCCGCTCCTGCTGTTCTGCACGACGAGGACCTTAGGCACGGCGGGCCGCCTCCAGGGTGTGGCGGAGCAGCAGCGCCGTGGTCACGGGTCCGACGCCGCCGGGCACCGGGCTCAGCCCGCCCGCGACGTCGCGCACTGCGCCGGCGTCCACGTCTCCGGTGAGGCCGCCGTCGGGCGTCGGGTTGGTGCCGACGTCGATGACGACCGCTCCCGGGGCGACGTGCGCCGCGCCGATCAGCCCGGCCCGGCCCGCCGCCGCGACGAGCACGTCCGCCTGCGAGGTGACGGACGCGAGGTCGCGGGTGCGCGAGTGGCAGACCGTGACGGTGGCGTCGCGGTCGAGCAGCAGGTGCGCGAGCGGCTTGCCGACCACGGTCGAGCGGCCGACCACGACGGCCCGCCGGCCCGCGAGCTCCACCCCGTGGTGGTCGAGCAGCGCCATGACGGCCGCCGCCGTCGCCGGGGCGAACGCGGGCAGCCCGGCCGCCAGGCGGCCCAGCGAGAGCGGGTTCGCGCCGTCGACGTCCTTGGCCGGGTCGATGGCGCCGGCCAGCTCCTGGGCGGACGCGCCCGCGGGCAGCGGCGTCTGCAGCAGCACGCCGTGCACCGAGGGGTCGCCGCTCAGCCGCTCCAGCGTCTCCCCGACGTGCGCGGGCGCCGCCTCGGGGCCGAGGTCCACCAGGTCGCAGGCGATGCCGGCGCCGGTCGCCGCCTTGGCGATCGAGCGGACGTACCACAGGCTCGCCTCGTCGGCCGTCGCCACCACCACGGCCAGCCGCGGCCGCGGCCCCTCGGCGGCCCGCGCGGCCGTCTCCGCCCTGATCGCGGCGGCGAGGTCCTTCCCGGTCAGCGTCGCCGCCGTCACTTGGCGATCTCCTCACGCACCTCGGCGGTCACCCGGTCGGCCCGCGCGAGCGCGCCGTCCACGCCCGCCAGGCGGGAGGCCAGCGCCTCGCGCGCCCCGGCGTCGGCGATGCCGCTCAGGTTGACCTCCACGTTCACCCGCGCCGTGCTGAGCGCCGCGCGCGCCGCGTCGGCCGCGGCGGCCACATCGGTGATCACGTTGCGGTTGCCGATCGGCAGCAGCGCCTCGCACAGCTCCACCAGCCTGGCGGCGCACTCGGCCACCGCGGCGGGCGGCTCGGCCGCGCCGGCCAGCGCCCGCCCGATCGCCGCCGACCGCTCCTCGCCCTTCGGCAGCCCGTACGCCTCCGCCACCGCGCCGAACGCCGCCATGTCCTCCTCGGCGAGGATGAGCGCCCGCGCCCGCAGCGCGTCGGCCTCGGCGGTGACGCTCGCGATCGTCGCGGCGTGGGCCGCGTACCGGTCGCCGGTGCTGTAGCGGGCCACCATGCCGAGCAGCGCGGCGGCCTGCGCGGCGTGGAGGGCCGCGCTCGCGCCGCCGCCCGGGGCGGGCACCCGGTCGGCCAGCCGGTCGAGGAAACCGGAGATCGTCGTGTCGCGCATGCCCGGCATTCTGCCAGGATCACGTCCGCGGCCGGGGACCGGGCGAGTGGTCACCGCTTGATCGTGTAGCGGTCGCCGTACACCTTCCAGGTCAGCGGCGGCTCCAGGTCGAGGTTGCCCTTCCTGAGGAACACCCGCTGCATGGTGTCGACCCGGCTGGTGTCCTCGTGGGCCTCCTCGGCCCGCATGGCGGCCTTGCGCGCGTCGAGGAAGGCGTTCAGGTACGCGACCTCGTCGCCGCCGCGCGCCGGGGGCAGCGCCCTGGCCAGGGCCCGCTTCCTGATGCCGCCGAAGCTCAGCGCGCCGTCGCCGGGGCCGTGCATGACCATGGCGTCGTAGTAGGCGAACTGGCCGAGCGTGCGCAGGCCGTCCCTCTTGGCCTGGGCGACGGCGGGGTCGAAGTAGACGCGGTCGCGCTCGTCGTCCTGCGCCTTCCTGAACACGGGGTCGGCGGCGGCGGCCTTCCACGCCTTCATGAACGGCTTGCCGAGGCCCTTGTGGGAGTCGGTGCCGTCGACCTCGCGCAGCGCGGGAAGGTACGCCGCCAGCGGGTTGCCCGGCCTGCGGCGGGTGTAGCGCTCGACCAGTTCCAGCATGTCGCCGGTGCCCGAGCAGAAGCCGATGACGCCCGCCGTGTAGCCGCGGCCGTCGTCGATGTCCTCGATGTAGCCGTACTGGGCCTTCCAGTCCAGCGAGGAGTTCTCCGCGCTCGACACCAGCCGCATCGCGATGTCCTTCTTGTGCGGCTCGGCCAGGCCGGACGGGGCCGGCGAGAGGGCGAGGGAGAGGGTGACGAGGGTGGCGGTCAGCACACGGGCTCCTGTCGAGGGGAGGTACGGTCCGTCGGGGATGATCTCCGACGGACCGTACCTCCCCACGCCGTGCGCGCGCTGTGAACCGGGCCGCTTCGTGGCGCACCTCACGCGGGAGGGCGGCGCCTCAACGTCCCTGGGCGGCGTCCTCGCCGTACAGGGCGGCGATGTCCTCCGAGCCGGGCCACCGGCTGTAGGTGGGCGACTGCGGCCACCCGTCGGGAACGTCCTGCCACTCCTCCTGCCGTCCGTACGGCAGCAGGTCGATCAGCGCGAAGGTGTGGCTGAGCTGCTCGGTGCCCCGCCCGTCGGTGTGCCAGGTGCGGTACACGGTGTCGCCGTCGCGCAGGAACACGTTGACGGCGAAGCCCGCTCCGGATGGCGCGCCGACGTCGGCGCCGAACGGGCTGTTCGCGGTGGAGTACCAGGTCATCCTGTTCCCGACCCGCCGCCTGTAGGCGAGCGCCTCGTCGATCGGGCCCTGGGTGACGACGACGAACCTGGCGTCGTAGTCGTCCAGGAACTCCAGGCGGGTGAACTGCGAGGTGAACCCGGTGCAGCCCGGGCACTGCCACTCCTTGCCGGGGAACCACATGTGGTTGTAGACGATCAGCTGCCTCCTGCCGTCGAAGACGTCCGCCAGCCGGACCGGCCCGTCCTCGCCCTCCAGGACGTAGTCGGGCATCCTCACCATCGGCAGGCGGCGGCGCTGGGCGGCGATGGCGTCGAGCTCCCTGGTCGCGGCCTTCTCCCTGGCCCGCAGTTCGTCGAGCCGGCGCTGCCAGGTCTCGGCGTCGACGACGGGCGGTAGTGCGTTCGTGCTCATGGCTCCCTCACTGGTCGCGTCCGCGATGTGCGGTTCGCAGGGGTGGACCGGGCCCGGCCGCCGAACTCATCGGTGACCGGGCCGATCCGGCAGGGGAGCCACGGGGAGGTCCTAGGCGGTGGGCGGGCGGAGCGCCGCGAGCTGCTGCTCGAACGGCACGACGTCCTCGAGGTCCTCGAGGTCCTCGACCTGCCGCCCGTCCGCCCGCGTGCCCTCGCGGGGCTCGGGGGCGCGGCGGGCCAGCAGGTCCGCGAGCTCCCCGGCGGCGCGCGCGATGCGCTCGCCAAGCCCGTCGGTGAACGGGTCGCCGCCGCCTCCCCAGTCCTCCGCCGCCGCGTACACGGCGGTCGGCACGACCACTGCGCGCAGGTACGAGAACAGCGGGCGCAGCGCGTGCTCCAGCGCCAGCGAGTGCCGGGCGGTGCCGCCCGTGGCCGCGAGGAGCACGGGCTTGCCCGCGAGCGCCGTGGGGTCGATCACGTCGAAGAACGACTTGAACAGGCCGCTGTACGAGCCGCTGAAGATCGGGGTGACCGCGATGAGGCCGTCGGCCGCCGTCACCGCCTCGATCACCTCGCGCAGCCGGGTGTTGGGGAAGCCGGTGACGAAGGCGTTGGCGACGTCCACGGCCAGCTCGCGCAGCTCGACGACGCGCACCTCGGGCGGCTCGGGCAGCAGCCCGGACGTCGCCTCGGCGAGGCGGTCGGCGAGCAGGCGGGTCGAGGACGGCTGGGTCAGCCCGGCCGCGACGACGACGAGCTTCATGTCGGTCTCCTTCCGTTGGAGGGGGTGATCACCGCGCCCCGGGCGCCCCGGGCGGCCCGGGGCGCGGGCGAGGGCCAGGCGTGGCGGGTCAGGCGCCGGCCGGGGCGGACTCGTGGGCCGCCACCAGGGACGCGTGGGTCGGCCCGTCGGGCACCTCGGCGGGCCGGTCCTTGGCGAACTCGGCCCGCAGCACCGGCACGACCTCCTCGCCGAGGATGTCGAGCTGCTCCAGCACCGTCTTCAGCGGCAGGCCCGCGTGGTCCATGAGGAACAGCTGGCGCTGGTAGTCGCCGAAGAACTCGCGGAACTCGAGTGTCCTGTCGATGACCTGCTGCGGGCTGCCCACGGTCAGCGGGGTCTCGGCCATGAACTCCTCCAGCGACGGCCCGTGGCCGTACACGGGGGCGTTGTCGAAGTACGGGCGGAACTCGCGGACGGCGTCCTGGGAGTTCTTGCGCATGAACACCTGCCCGCCGAGCCCGACGACGGCCTGCTCCGGCGTGCCGTGGCCGTAGTGCGCGTACCTCTGCCTGTACAGGCTGATCAGGCGCATGAAGTGCTCCTTCGGCCAGAAGATGTTGTTGGCGAAGAAGCCGTCGCCGTAGTACGCGGCCTGCTCGGCGATCTCGGGGCTGCGGATCGAGCCGTGCCAGACGAACGGCGGCACCCCGTCGAGGGGCCGCGGCGTCGAGGTGAAGCCCTGCAGCGGCGTGCGGAACCTGCCCTCCCAGTCCACGACGTCCTCGCGCCACAGCCGGTGCAGCAGCGCGTAGTTCTCGATGGCCAGCGGGATGCCCTGCCGGATGTCCTGGCCGAACCACGGGTAGACGGGGCCGGTGTTGCCGCGGCCCAGGATGAGGTCCACCCGGCCGTCGGCCAGGTGCTGGAGCATGGAGAAGTCCTCGGCGATCTTCACCGGGTCGTTGGTGGTGATGAGCGTCGTGGCGGTGGACAGGATGAGCCGCTCGGTCCTGGCCGCGATGTAGCCGAGCATCGTCGTCGGCGACGACGGGACGAAGGGCGGGTTGTGGTGCTCACCGGTGGCGAACACGTCGAGCCCGACCTCCTCGGCCTTGAGCGCGATGGCCACCATCGCCTTGACGCGCTCGTGCTCGGTCGGCGTCCTGCCCGTGGTGGGATCCATGGTCACGTCACCCACGCTGAAGATCCCGAACTGCACTTTAGTCACCGTCCATGACAGTTGAATGTTTGACAGGTACCCTAGCGCGAACGCCCTCCCGGATATTCCACCCCATCGGATACGCGGAAAGGCCCCGGGCTCCTGAGAGCCCGAGGCCTTGAACGAACATAATGGTGGACGATACTGGGATTGAACCAGTGACCTCTTCCGTGTCAGGGAAGCGCTCTCCCGCTGAGCTAATCGTCCTCGCGAGGTGGAGACGGGATTTGAACCCGTGTGGACGGCTTTGCAGGCCGCTGCCTCGCCTCTCGGCCACTCCACCGAGCCGGAAGCCCCGAGCGGAAGACGGGATTCGAACCCGCGACCCTCACCTTGGCAAGGTGATGCTCTACCACTGAGCCACTTCCGCGTGTGCCCCGCTCGCGCCGGGCGACGAGAGAACTCTAGCGAATCTCGGCCGAGTCCCCAAACCGGAGCCGTCCGACCTGCTCGGCGTACCAGGTGATCTCGGAGACGTGCTCGGCGATCTCGCGCAGCGTCCAGTTGGGGGTGCGGGGCACGTCCCACTCGCCGGAGGCCGTGGCGTACCGGTTGACGTACGAGCGGGCCAGGCGCGGCCAGCGGGCGCGCGCCTCGGACAGGTCTGACTCGGTGAAGCGGGCCCAGTCGGAGTCGAGCGTGACCGCGCGGCCCTGCCAGGGGGAGGGGTCGGGGACGTCCCCGGCCAGCAGGGCCTCCACCTCGGCCAGGTGGTCGATCAGGTGGTCCTGGATGCGGCGGGCGGCCTTGGCGGGCGTCCAGACGTTCTCGCCGTCGGTCACGATGGGGCGGCCGTCCCACGCCAGCCAGGTGGCGGCGATCTCCAGGCAGTGCTCGGCCGCCGCGGCGACGGCGAGGGCGGGGTTGGTGTTCTCGCTGGTGTGCATGCCGCTCATCGTGGCGGAGGCTCGTTCAACGCCCGGTCGAAACGTGCCTGTCGACGTGTGCCCGCGGCGGGCTCAGCCCCGTACGGGGCCCTCCTCCGGCATCGCCTCGCGGCCGAGGTCGGCCTGCTCGCTCGCCTTCACCCGCCGCCGTACGACCAGGCCGAAGGCGGCGACGAGGAGCCCGGCCACGCCCGCCGCCACGAACGGGCCCGCGGGCCGCCAGGTGTCGTACAGCAGGCCGCCCAGCGCCGAGAGGATCATGATGCCGGCGGCGCCGCAGAGCGTGTGCACCCCGAACGCCGTGCCGCGCACGGCGGCCGGCACCTGCTGGGCCAGCAGGGGGCCAGCGGTGGTGATCCCGGCGATCTCGCCGATGCCGATCAGCACGGCGACGATCATCATGTCGGCGCCGAGGGGGTCGCGCACGAGCAACGTCGACAGGTACGCGCAGGCCGCGAGGAGCTGGCAGCCGATGACGAGGTCCTGGCGGCGAACCCGGTCGCCGAGCCAGCCGAAGACGGGCGCGCACAACAGCGCGACGGTCTGCGACACGCCCACCACGGCCCCGGCCTTCGCCAGCGCGTCGGCCCCCGACATCCCGCCGGCCCTGGCGTGGTCGGTGATCCACAGGCTCATGAAGCCGACGACGATGGCGAGGTCGGCGCGCGCGACGAAGGAGGCGGCGTACGACAGCGCGACCCCGGGGTCGCGGACGAGGACCAGGCCCTCCTTCACCAGGCGCGGCAGCGGGACGTGCGCCTCCGCCTCGCCGGTGCGGGCGGGGGAGAGGGTCAGCCACAGCACGCCGGCCATGACCAGGACACCGGCGGCGATGATGAGGAACGACACGCGGGCCGCCGCCACGGGGGCCAGGCCCTGCGCCTCCAGCGTGCGCGGCAGCCGCACCAGGACGAGCACCGCGACCAGCGCGCCGAGCCCGCCGAAGACGCCGATGAGCCCGTACGACTTGCCGCGCGAGCGGGCCCGTACGTAGTCGATGGCGATCGTCGACATCATGGCGTTGAGCGCCGCCACTCCGAGCCCGAACACCACGCGCAGCGCGACGAGCACGGCCGGGTTCCCGGCGAACGGGAACAGGGCGACGCCCGCCGCGCACAGGATCAGCCCGGCGATCACGACGAGCCGCCTGCCGAAGCGGTCGCTCAGCGCGCCGTACCAGGCCAGGCTGAGGATCATGGCGAGCTCGGCGGCGAAGCCGAGCAGCCCCACCACGCGGCCCTGGGCGGACTCGGGCACCCCGAGGATCGTGGTGAGGATGTGCGGCTGGGTGGAGGGGAGGAAGGAGATCACCGCGGTGCCGGCCGTCGAGAAGGACAGCAGCGCCCACATGTTGCCTCGGGTGATGCCGTCGGCCAGCTCGGCACCCAGCACGCGGCGCGCGGAGGTAGCGGTCATGGGTGGATCATGGCACCGTGATCACCGAATAACGAGGAATTTCCCTTTATGGATGGAAAATCCCGCTCGCTGTTAAGATCACCGCCTGGCGCCAACCACTGGAGAGCATCGATGAACCCGGCCTCGATCGGCGGCGGCTTCAACGCGTCCATCCCGAACGCCGCCCGCATGTACGACTACTTCCTCGGCGGCAAGGACAACCTGCCCGTCGACCGGGAGGCGGGCGAACGGGTGCTGAAGTTCGTCCCCGAGATCCCCATCGGCATCAGGGAGAACCGGGCCTTCCTCGCCCGCGCCATCCGCTTCCTCACCGACCAGGGCGTCCGCCAGTTCCTCGACATCGGCGCCGGCCTGCCCACGCAGGACAACGTGCACCAGGTGGCCGCGCGGTACGCGCCGGGCTCGCGCACCGTGTACGTCGACAACGACCCCCAGGTGCTCGTGCACGCCCGCGCGCTGCTCCAGCAGAGCCCCGAGGTGCTCGTCGCGCAGGGCGACGTGCGGCGGCCCGACGAGATCATGTCGAACGAGGCGATCCGCGCCCACCTCGACTTCGACCAGCCGATCGCCGTCCTGCTCCTCGCGATCCTCCACTTCGTCCCCGACTCCGACGACCCCGCCGGCATCGTCGCCCGCATCCGGGCCGCGCTGCCCCGGGGCAGCCACGTCGCGATCTCCCACGTCGCCGTGGACGACCGGCCGCAGGTCGCCCCCGAGGTCGAGCGCGTCTACGACAACGCCTCCGCCCAGTTCGTGTCGCGGATGTCGGAGGAGATCGCGCCCCTGTTCGACGGCCTGGAGCTGGCCGAGCCCGGCATGGTCAACCTGCACCAGTGGCGGCCCGACACCCGCGTGACCGAGCCCGCGCTCGGCCGCGCGCGCAACTACTTCCTGTGCGGGGTCGGCAAGATCGTCTGAACCCGCCGCCCGCCGCGCTACCGGCTCATCTGGAGGCTGCCGACCGGGTGCCGCCCCTCCGTCTCCAGGCGGTACTCCTGGCCGGAGCGCGCCCTGTTGTCCTCGATGACCCGCTCCGACGGCGCCTTCTCGCCGCCCATGACCGCTTCCTGCATCTTCTCGAAGCGCTCGTGGGCCTCCTGCACGTAGCCGGTGCCCAGGGTGGTGTAGTCGATCTGCGTGGCGATGAGCTCGCGCAGGTAGCCCTTGTTCGGCTCGAACGTGACGGGCGGCGGCAGTGCCGGGGCCAGCACCTGGTCGGGGTCGCGGCCGTCGTGCCGCTTGAACAGCTCGGCGGCCAGGCGCAGGTGCTCCAGCTCCATGTTGAGGTGCAGCTCCCAGACGGCCTTCACCTTCGGGTCGGACTCCGTCTCCATGAAGGAGTGGTAGAGGTAGCACTCGTTGTACTCGTGGTTGAGCAGCATCTCCCACCAGCTCTCGCCCGGGTCGACGAGCGACTCGTAGTGGGTGACGTGCTCCTCCTCGATGAGGCCGATCTCCTGGTAGAGCTGCCTGGCGATCGGCTCCATGTAGGTGGGGCCGACGTTCATGTAGAAGTTCATCGTCTGCTGCTCGGCCGACATGATCGTCAGGGCGTGCAGCTTGGAGATCGGCTCGGTGCCGCCCCTGTCGTACGGCTCGCGCACGTTGTCGAAGGGGTCGCGGTGGTGCAGGTACGTGGGCCTGCCCGGCATCACCTCGGTGAGCTGGTCGACGATCTTCTCTGCCTTGCGGTGCTCGATCATCTCGTACAGGTTGGCGTAGCGGTACAGGTGGTCGAAGTCCTCCAGGACGCCGAACTCGTACGCCTTCTTCAGGTAGGGGTCGGGCTCCATCCTCGCCACCCAGGCCGTCAGGTCCACGGCGACCTGCTCGTACGCGATGGTGGTCTCCAGCACCGACGAGACGCCGGGCAGCAGCCAGTTGACGGCCTTCTGCTGCTGGGCCTCGATGTAGCGCACCCGCGCGAGCTGCCGCTTGAGGTCCAGGTCCTGGCAGTGCCGGGCGAGGTGGTGGCTGAACAGGACCGCCTCGGTCTCGATCCCGTTCATCGTGATGATGCGGCACCGGGTGTAGGGGTCGGCGTGGTCGGGATCGATCGGCGTGACGTTGAGCTCGCGCCAGTTACGCACTTGCCTGTCCAGCGGGATGCCCCGCTCCTGCAGAGGATCGAAAGTCATGGTGCTGCACCTACCCCGGGGAATTTCCGTATTCCGTCCCGGAACGCCCAGGGTTGGGTAACGGGGCGCGTGCGCCGACACGCCCGGGGTACGCCGCTGGCGTGGCAGAACAGGACGTCCTCGACCTGCTCGTGGCGCAGCACGCCCGCATCAGGGACATGTTCGACGAGGTCGGGAACGCGGAGCCGGGCGCGCGGGGCGAGGCGTTCGACCGGCTCGTCCGGCTGCTGGCGGCGCACGAGACCGCCGAGGAGGAGATCGTCCACCCCTACGCGCGGCTGAAGCTCGACGGTGGGCACGGCCTGGTGGCCGACCGCCTCGACGAGGAGCGGCGCGCCAAGCGCCTGCTCCAGCACCTGGACAGGACGGGCGTGGCCCACCCCGACTTCCACGACAACCTGGACCGGCTGCGCCGCGCGGTCACCGTGCACGCCCGCTCGGAGGAGCGTTACGAGTTCGTGAGGCTGCGCGCCGCCACCACCGCCGTGGAGCGCCGCACGATGGCGGTCGCCGTCAGGGCGGCCGAGGCGCTCGCGCCGACCCACCCCCACCCGGGCACCGAGTCCGCGACGAGGAACCTGCTCCTGGGCGGGCCGCTCGCCCTGGCCGACCGCGCCAGGGACCTCATCAGGAAGGCCACGGACGGCCACCATGCATGAACCCTTCGGCACGGGACGAAATGTCTGTGAGCTAGCGTCGGAGCATGACCGCGCAGCACATCGCCGCCGACGCCGACATCGCGCCTGTCGCGGCGCTCATCGCCGACCCGACCCGTGCCGCCATCCTGACCGCGCTGCTCGACGGGCGGGCGCTGGCGGCCGGGGAACTGGCGGGGCTGGCCGGTGTCAGTGCCGCGACCGCCAGCGCCCACCTGGCCCGCCTGCTGGAGGGACGGCTCGTCGACGTCGTACGGCAGGGGAGGCACCGCTACTACCGGCTCGCCGGGCACGAGGTGGCGGAGGTGCTGGAGGTGCTGGCGAGGATCAGCGGGCGCCCCGCCGTGCGGTCGCTGCGGCAGTCCCGTCAGGCGCGGCTGCTGGAGGAGGCCCGCACCTGCTACGACCACCTCGCGGGGCGGGCCGGCGTCGAGCTGTTCGACCACCTCAGGCAGGGCGGTTATTACGACGGCCCGGGGCTGACCCCCTCGGGCGAGCAACTGGTCGCGAGCCTCGGCGTGGACCTGGAACGGGTCAGGGGGTCCAGGCGGAGGTTCGCCACGGAATGCCTCGACTGGACCGAGCGCAGGGCCCACCTCGGCGGCGCGCTCGGGGCGGCGCTCACCGGCGCGCTGTTCGCGCGCGGCTGGGTCCGCAGGGGCGCCCTGCCCAGGGCGGTGACGGTCACGGACGAGGGCAGGGAGGGGCTGGCGTCGCTGTTCGCCCGTAAGGAGCTAACATCGCTTACGCCGGTTACCTGAGCGAGAGGTGCGCCCCATCATGCGCGACAACGGAGTCGTGGCCGTCGGCCCTGAACCCCTGTCCTTCGACGACGTCATCGCCGTCGCCCGCCACGGCGCCGCCGTGCGGCTCAGCGACGACGCGGTCGCCGCCATGGCGGCCTCCCGCCAGCGGGTCGAGGAGCTGGCCGAGAGCCCGGTGCCCGCCTACGGCGTCTCCACCGGGTTCGGGGCGCTGGCCACCCGGCACATCGACCCGGCGCTGCGCGCGCAGCTCCAGCGGTCGCTGGTGCGCTCCCACGCCGCCGGCAGCGGCCCCGAGGTCGAGACCGAGGTGGTGCGCGCCCTCATGCTGCTGCGCCTGCACACCCTGGCCACCGGCCACACCGGCATCAGGCCGGTCACCGCCAAGACCCTCGCCGCGCTCATCAGCTCCGGCATCACCCCCGTGGTCCACGAGTACGGCAGCCTCGGCTGCTCGGGAGACCTCGCGCCGCTCGCGCACGTCGCGCTCACCCTCATGGGCGAGGGCGTCGTCCGCGACGCGTCCGGACGCCTCCAGCCCGCCGCCGAGGCGCTCAAGCAGGCCGGCATCGAGCCGGTCGAGCTGGCCGCCAAGGAGGGCCTGGCCCTCATCAACGGCACCGACGGCATGCTCGGCATGCTCGTCCTCGCGATCGACGACCTCACCAGGCTGGTGCGCACCGCCGACGTCAGCGCCGCGATGAGCGTCGAGGCGCTGCTCGGCACCGACCGCGTCTTCGCGCCCGAGCTGCAGGCGCTGCGCCCGCACCCCGGCCAGGCCGACTCCGCCGCCAACATGACCCGCGTCCTCGCCGGTTCCGGGATCATGGAGAGCCACCGCGACCCGTCCGCCTGCACCCGGGTGCAGGACGCGTACTCGCTGCGCTGCGCCCCCCAGGTGGCCGGCGCGGCCCGCGACACCATCGCGCACGCCGCCACCGTCGCCACCAGGGAGCTGGCCAGCGCGGTGGACAACCCCGCCGTCCTGGCCGACGGCCGGGTCGAGTCGAACGGCAACTTCCACGGCGCGCCGCTCGCCTACGTCCTCGACTTCCTCGCGATCGTGGCCGCCGACGTGGCGTCGATGTCCGAGCGGCGCACCGACCGCTTCCTCGACGTGGCGCGCAACCACGGGCTGCCCGCGTTCCTCGCCGACGACCCCGGCGTCGACTCCGGCCACATGATCGCCCAGTACACGCAGGCGGCCGTCGTGTCCGAGATGAAGCGGCTCGCCGTGCCCGCCAGCGTCGACTCCATCCCCAGCTCCGCCATGCAGGAGGACCACGTCTCCATGGGCTGGTCCGCCGCCCGCAAGCTGCGCAGGGCCGTGGACGGCCTGGCCAGGGTGCTGGCCGTCGAGGTGCTGACCGCCGCCCGCGCGCTCGACCTGCGCGCCCCGCTCAAGCCCGCGCCCGCCACGGCCGCCGTGGTCGAGGCGCTGCGCGAGACCGTGCCCGCGCCGGGCCCTGACCGGTTCCTCGCCCCCGAGATCGAGTCGGCCGTGCGGCTCGTCGCCGACGGCGGCGTGGTCGCGGCGGCGGAGTCGGTCACCGGCCCGCTAGCGTGACGTGGGCAGTGTCGCGGCCAGTGTCGCGGGCAGGGCCACGATGAGGTCCATCTCCAGCAGCAGCCCCGGCATGAACAGCCGCGACACCTCCACGGTCGTGCTGGCCGGGGGCGTGCCGGTGATGTACTTCCTGCGCACCTGACCGAGCTCGACCCGGTCGTCCATGTCCGTCAGGTACGTACGGATGAACACGACGTCCTCGAACGTGGCGCCCTGGTCGGCGAGCACGCGCTGCGCGCACTGGAAGACGTGCTCGGCCTGCGCCGTCATCGACCCCTCGCCCACCAGCCTGCCCTGCTCGTCGAAGGCGGCCTGCCCGGAGACGTAGAGCATGTCGCCGACGCGGACGGCGTGCGAGTAGAAGCCGTTCGTGGCGGGCACGGTGGGCGGGTTGAGCGGCACCGCCCGCGACCGCCGCGCGGCCGGTTCCGCGCCGGGGCGCAGGTACGCGGCGACGGCCGTCAGGTCGCGGTCGCCCAGGCCCGCCGCCTGCGCCTCCTGCAGCCTGCGCCGGGCGGCGGCGGCCAGCGTGCCGCCCTCCCACGCGGCCAGGCCGAGGTCCTTGGCGGCGAGCGCGAGCGCGAACCTGGTCTCCTCGGACGGCTCGCGCAGCCGCTCCGCCAGGCCGCCGAGTGGGGTGGCCGCGAGCACGTCCGCGAGGGCGTCGCGGTCCACCCCGTGCGTCTCCCCGTACGCGAAGGTCTCCGCCAGGAGCACCTGGGCGGGCACGAGAGCGCTCATGACGGCGAGCTTCATCGCCGCGCCCGTCCCGAGCGGCCCCAGCTCCCGCACGGCGCCGAACGCCGACAGCACGTCGCGGCACCCCGACACGTCGCCTCCGGCCAGCACGGTCAGCGTGCCGGCGGCGGCGGGGCCGACGCTGCCCAGCACCGGCGCGTCCACCAGCCCGACCGAGGCGGGCAGCAGGTCGCGCAGTTCGCGCACCGCCTCCGGGCCGATCGTGGACATCTCCACCACCGTGGCGTCCCGGCGCAGTCCCGGCAGCGCGGCCGTCAGCACCTCCCGCACGGCGGCGGGGTCGCTCAGCACGGTGATGACCAGGTCCGCGCCCTCGACGGCGGCCTCCACCGGCACGCCGCCGCCACGCCGCCACGTCGTCACCTGGTGCCCGGCCTCCACGAGTCGCCGGGCCATGGGGACGCCCATGCGTCCCTGTCCGAGAAAAGCAATCATGTCCCACAGTGAACAGGGATGCGAGGTATTCCACCACCGACTAGATTGCATGCCAGCCATGACTGACGTGAATGCCTTCGACGCCGCCACGCTGCGCCTGTTCGACGAGGTCGCCCGCGGCGGCTCGTTCACCGCCGCCGCCGAGCTGCTCGGCTACACCCAGTCGGCCGTCTCCCGGCGCGTCGCCGCGCTGGAGCGCGCCGCGGGCGGCCCGCTCTTCGAACGCCTGGCCCGCGGCGTGCGCCTCACCCCGGCGGGCGCGGCGCTGCACCGGCACGCCGTGGCCGTCCTCGACCGGCTCGACCGCGCGGGGGAGGAGCTCGCCGCCATCCACGCGGGGAGCGGCGGCACGCTGCGGGTGGGGGCCTTCGCCACCGCCAACGCGGGCCTGGTGCCCGCCGCGCTGCGGCGCTTCGCCGCCGCCCGCCCCGACGTCGAGCTGCGGCTCGTCGAGGGGTTGAGCGGCCACCTGGTCGACCGGCTGCGCGCCGGGGCGCTGGACGTCGCCGTCATCAGCGACTACCCGGCCGGGCTGCCGGGCGAGGGCGCCACCACCGTCCTGCTGCGCGAGGACCGCCTGCTCGTCGCCCTGCCCCGCGGCCACGCGCTCGCCGGCCAGCCCGACGTGGACCTGCGCGACCTGGCGGAGGAGAGCTGGATCGAGGCCGCGCCGCGCGGGCAGCCCACGCTGCTCGTGGCCGCCTGCGCCGCGGCCGGGTTCACGCCGCGCGGCGGCCTGCGGGTGGCCGAGTGGACGGGCAAGTTCGCCTTCGTCGCCGCCGGGCTCGGCGTGACCCTCGTGCCCGAACTGGCCGCCGCGGCGGTGCCCGCCGAGCTGGTGCTGCGCCCGCTGCGCGGGCTGGCCCCCGCCCGCAGGGTCTACGCCGCCCTGCCGGACCCCGCCCTCCCCGCCGCGCTGGAGTTCACCGCCCTGCTGAGAGAATGGGAGGCGTGTACGACGGTTTCGCCTGGTTAGGGCATACGCTCGCCACCGAGCTGAGTGAGGTGACCGGCGACCTGGCCGCGCTCGACGGCGGCGGCTGGTGGGCCGTGGTCGCCGACTTCGAGGGCAAGATGACGTGCGCCCGCTTCGAGCGGGTGCGCAGGTCGCCCCTGCCCACGCCCCGCTCCGCCTGGCACGGTCCGGGCCCGGGGGAGTGGCGCAGCTCCCTCGACCAGGCCGGCTACGAGCGCGGCGTGCGCGCCATCCGCGACCGCATCGAGCGCGGCGACGTCTACCAGGCCAACCTGTGCCGCGTCCTCACCGCTCCTCTCCCCGCCGGAGCCGACCCGCTCGCGCTGGCCGCCCGCCTGGCCGAGGGCAACCCCGCGCCGTACGCGGGGATCGTCAGCGTCCCCGGCCTGAGCGTGGTGACCGCCTCGCCCGAGCTGTACCTGTCCCGCGACGGCGACGTCGTCGAGTCGCGGCCGATCAAGGGCACCGGCGTCACCGCGGGCGACCTGCTGGAGAAGGACTACGCCGAGAACGTCATGATCGTCGATCTCGTCCGCAACGACCTCGGCAGGGTCGCGGACGTCGGCTCCGTCGAGGTGCCCTCCCTGTGCGCGGTCGAGGCGCACCCCGGGCTGGTCCACCTCGTCTCCACCGTACGGGCCAGGCTCGCGCCCGGCGCCGGGTGGCCCGAGCTGTTCGCCGCCACCTTCCCGCCCGGCTCCGTCACCGGCGCGCCCAAGTCGTCGGCCCTGAGCATCATCGATGAGCTCGAACCCGAGCCGCGGGGGCCGTACTGTGGGGCCGTGGGCTGGGTCGACGCCGACAGGCGCAGAGCGGAGCTGGCCGTGGGCATCCGCACGTTCTGGATCTCGGAAGGCGAGATCAGGTTCGGCACGGGCGCGGGCATCACGTGGGGCAGCGACCCCACGCGCGAATGGCTCGAGACCGAGCTGAAGGCGTCCAGACTCATCTCACTCGCATCCACAGGAGGAAACTGAATGAACGTCCCAGTCTGGGTCAACGGGGAACTGGTCGACCCCGCCCAGGCCACCGTGTCCGTGTTCGACCACGGCCTGATGGTCGGCGACGGCGTCTTCGAGACCATCAAGATCGTCAAGGGGAAGACCTTCGCGCTCACCCGGCACCTCGACCGGCTCGCGCTGTCGGCCCGGCGCATGGAGCTGCCCGAGCCCGACCTCGACGCCATCACCGAGGGGGTCGCCCGCTGCCTGGCCGCCGCGCCCGCCTGGGAGCTCGGCCGCGTCCGCATCACCTACACCAGCGGCCCCGGGCCGCTCGGCTCCGACCGCGGCAACGAAGGCACCACGACCGTCGTCATCGTCGACGAGCAGAAGCCGTTCCCCGACACCGCCAAGGTCGCCGTCGTCCCCTGGCCCCGCAACGAGCGCGGCGCCCTGTCCGGGGTGAAGAGCACCTCGTACGGCGACAACGCCAAGGCCCTGTTCCACGCCAAGGCGCGCGGCGCGGGCGAGGCGATCTTCGGCAACCTCGCGGGCGACCTGTGCGAGGGCACCGGCTCCAACGTCTTCGTCGTCCGCGACGGCCGGCTGCTCACCCCCACCCTGGCCTCCGGCTGCCTGGCCGGCGTCACCAGGGGCCTGGTGCTGGAGTGGGCCGGCGGCGAGGAGACCGACCTGCCGCTGTCCGCCCTGTACGACGCCGAGGAGGCGTTCCTCACCTCCACCACCCGCGACGTCCAGCCGATCAGGTTCGTCGACGACACCGAGCTGCCCGCCGCCCCCGGCCCGATCACCACGAAGGCCATGGAGATCTTCGCGGAGCGCTCTGCCGCCGACCTCAACCCGTGAGCTAGTGGCCCGTCACGCAACCTTGGCCGGGTAACTGGTCCAGCTTCTGATCGGTGAGCTGGCGGCGAAGTTGGTCTTGGGCTCGGCTCGGGCGTTGCGCCATCGCACGTAGGCGCCGATCGCCGCGTTCTGCTCGTCATGACTGCGATGGTCGGTGCCGTTCAGCGCGTAGTAGCGCAGCGCGGCGAACTCCGACTCGATCCAGTTCAACCAGGAACCGTAGGTCGGCAGGAACACCAGCTCAACATCACTATCGGCAGCCCAAGCGCGGACCTGGGGATGTTTGTGGGGCGAGTAGTTGTCGGCGATCACATACAGCTTCTCGC
>NZ_FOBF01000036.1 GCF_900109355.1 Nonomuraea pusilla | reverse complement strand
TTCTTCCACGGAACCATAGACGAAGTCCGCATCTACAATCTGGCCCAGACCGCCGACCAGATCAAGAACGACCTCAACACCCCCATCACAAACACCGCCACTCTGCAGCAGGTATTGCCGCTAACTACTCAGGGCGTCCAGACTGCGGGAACCAAATTTCCGTACGGCCGCTTTAAGCAGGTGGACTGCCAGGGGACCCGGCCACAGAGATATCCAACATGGCGATGGATCAAAAATTCATTCAATGTCTGCTATACGGGCAGAATTGGAGAAGAGCTGATTGTAAATAATGTACCTACGGGCCAGAAGTGGTCTGCTCGCATCAGCATAGTTGTGCACACGTACGTTGGACACGATAAAGGAAACACTGCAGCGCGAGGTGAGTCGAATACCGATAGCCGTCAGATCAAGGTCTGGATCAGAGTCGATTCCTTCAATCCAGGCCTTTTCGGCTCGGACGCATCCTCTCGCCCGGTATCGGTACACGTAAATAACTCCAACACCTGCATCTCGGACAAGCCAAACGGAATCGAAGACTCCATCTATCAGTGGACTGTAGGCGGCGACCGAGTAATAACGCTGACATCGCCAAAAACGAACTTTTCGGCTCCAGACTATTTCGGTTACTGCGGAATCCAGCCATCAGTCTTCTACCCCAAAACCACTGACCCGGAGAAGAGGATAGGCCGTCTAGACACCGAACGAGTGGAGTTTCGCTGCGATAGTTCACCAGACATCAAGTACTACTCCGGTGGATGCGTCGTTTGGAGTTCCCGGCCGACTTGGTCGCTCAACGGTAATGAACAGGAGTCGGAACAGACTGCAGCACACATCTGGACGGCTCTCTATGATTCACAGAACACCGATCCCAAGTTTCCTGGCCAAACCAAGAAGATCCCAGGCGTACTAAATCCTGCGGATCGAGGTTGCCAAAGCCGGACGGGATGCCTTACGAGAAGCATGAGTAACCGAAGAGTTAAGGATAGTGTCGCAAACCTTAACTATCGTGCAGCCGTCAGAGAATGCAAGAAGCTCAGCAAAGCTGGCTTCACTAAGCCTTCCTGCGATGAGTATCCATTTGCCTCAACGCATGAGGGATCCGCTTTTGCGGGTATCAATTTCTCCGTCGCAATTGTGGAGAAGGGGGACAACTGCAGCGGCGGGTCGAAGCTCAAGAACTGGTATCTGTATAATAGGATTCTCGAGAAAGATCCCTTCTGGGTGCACGTAACCAAGAAGGGGCAGAAACCCCCGGACGATATCACACTTCCTGACGAAACCGACCCCGCCACTGAGTGCGATATGTAAGACATGCCTCTGTGCCGTCCGCCGATCGGCTTGAGTTCGGCGGACGGCGCTTCAGAATACAAACGTCACGCAAAACAGAAAGAGTACGAAACGATGGCCGACGCGGAGTATCTTGCGTGGTTCAACGAGAAGTTCGACTATGCCGACACCCTCATCTGGTGTCCCGCGGCATCGCCAGACGACGTACTGGCAGCGTATGAGCTGGAGGCAAACCAGGCGCAGTTGGCTACAATCGACGAACTCGTCGACTTCCGCTTGGTGGTCGGACGCCTCGGTTCCGGAAGTTTCGTTATTCAGCCAAACGGATGCCCTGGCGACAGTACTTTGCTGGCTCTCGCTCAGCATGGCCCATGCCTGAGTGTTCAGTGGAGCGACACTGCACCACCGGGAATCGCCTACCTCTCAGACAGACGGCTTGTCGCGTCATTCGACCCATTCGAACCGGAGCTTGATCCTAAGCCAGATATCGACCATGTCGAAAGCTGGATTTCAGCTACTCCTGCTGGCAGCAAAATTTGGGAGGAAGACTGGGCCCTAGCGGTCCTCATAACTGCCGAGGCGCTCTCTAGTGAAGTCATTGACGAGGAATGGGTTCACGCGTCGCATTTCGGCGTTCTTGCATCGAGCTAAGATCAAGGCGAAGCTGTGCCAAGTCCTAAAGAGCTGCTTTCGTGATGGTCAGGGCAAGCGCACACCTGGCGGGACGACTATTAGCCAGGCTTGATGGCTGGGGTTACGGGGTCAAAAGTCCAGGCCCGTCTTGACGCGGAAGCCGGTGACGAGGGCGGGGCGGTAGTGTATCCGTTTGAGCAGCTCGACGGCCTCGGGCGGCGGTCCGGTTCTTCACCAAGGCAAGCAGCTGATCGACGGCGCGCATGGCACGGTTGGCCAGGCTCTTCTTCAAGTGGAGGTGTGGCTGTCGAGGTTGTCCCAGGCCACCACGATCTGGCCACCGCGCTGCTGGTGGGCGGCATCGAACAGCGCTCCGTAGTCGGCCTCGGCGTTCGCCCTTGCGCCTGCTGTCTCACCCTGCCGCGATTCCGCTGTCCGGCCGCACCCTTGCCCGACCGGCCGACCCGATCCGCGCTCACCGCGTCCGATGGCGCTCCCGCTGGCGACCTCTCGGCCCCCCGGGCACCAAGCCCTCCTGGTGCTGGCCCATCTGCGCAACGGTGACACCTACTCCCGGCCGGCGGGTTCGTCATCGGCACCCCACTGCAGGCGCTACGTGCGCGAGGCGATCGACCTGGTTGCCGCCCTGGTCGACGACGTGCACACCGCCGCTCGGGAAGGCCTCCCGCCTGGCCTATGTCGTCCTCGACGGCACGCTCGTCCCGATCGACAGGCTGGCCGACGATGCGTCGTACTACTCCGCAAACACCGCCACAAGGCACTTGATTGTGGACCCACGATGGACCAACACCCGGAATCGCATGCCTCTTAGAGGCATACGCGCAGGTCAGAGCGCCCTTGGATAAAGAATGTGCAGCCCTCTCCGGAGCCGGGCGCGCAGGTTCGAATCCTGCAGGGGGCACTCACGATCTACATCGGCATTTGCACCTGGACCTGCGGCAACGCAGGTCCTTCGCGTTTCCGGGTGTGCCACCGGATGCCACCCGAAGCAACGGTGTGCCCATGATCACGTACCACCCACGTACCGGTCTCCAAGGTTTCCGCGGCCGTCGATCGCCATCGGCTCACCCGGCTCATCAACCCAGCAGCAGCCCGAACCATGGGAACAACGGAGAAGGCTGCTCACCATGTCAACGCCCGGAGCGGCGGTGGCGAGGGCGTGGACGTTGGTGGGGTGTCGTCCGGGGGTAGAGGGGTGCGGGGTCGGGTGCGTACGGTGGGCGCATGGTCGAGGTGCGGCCCGCTGTGCGGCGCTGGGTGATCGACGCTGCCGTGGTGGTCGTGGTGCTGGCGGCGGCGGAGATCGCCATCGCCACCGGCAGGGAGGCGCACTCCGTTTCCCGCGACTGGTTGGCGTACGTGCTCGGGGTCGCGATGGCCGCGCCGTTGCTGCTGCGGCGGTGGAGTCCCGCTGCGGCGCTGTACGGCGTCTCGGCGGCGCTGCTGCTGTTCTACGCGCTGGGTTATCCGGGCTTCCCGCCGTCGGTGGTGCTGGCTGTGCCGCTGTACGACGCCGTGCTGGCGGGCCACCTGTGGCGGGCGCTGCCGGTGCCTGTCGCGTTTCTGTCCATGGGATACGTCGTGGCGGTGCGGGACGGCATGCCGCCGCTCGACGCGGTCGCGGTGTTCCTGCCGTCGATGGCGTTGGCGGTGGTCGCGATGCTGCTGGGCGCGCTCGTGCGCAGCCGGCGCGCGTACGCGGCGGAGGTGCGCGGGCGGCTTCGTCTGGCGGAGGAGCAGCGCCGGCGCGACGCCGAGCGCCGGGTGGCCGAGGAGCGGCTGCGCATCGCCAGGGAGTTGCATGACACGGTGGCGCACGCGATCGCCACCATCACGGTGCAGTCCGGCGCCGCGCTGCACCTGATCGACCAGGATCCGGAGCGGGTGCGGGACGCGCTGAGGGCCATCCGGCTGACCGGCAAGGCGGCGTTGGGTGAGATGCGCACGACGCTGGGCGTGTTGCGGGCCGACGGGGAGCCCGCCGTGGTGACCGGTGGCGATGTCGGCCTCGACCGGTTGCCGGATCTTCTGGCCGCCGTGCGGGCCGCGGGTCTGGAGGTGCGATTCGACGGCGACACGGCGGGCCGGCGGCTGGCAGGACCGGTCGATCGGGCGGCGTACCGGATCTTGCAGGAGTCGCTGACCAACGTGCTGCGCCATGCCGGGTCGGCGGCGCGCGCCCGGGTCTGTCTGGCGTGGGAGCCGGAGTGGATCGCGATCGAGGTGACCGACGACGGTGTGGGCCCCGAGGCGGAGACGTCGGGGGGCGGGCATGGTCTGGCGGGGATGCGGGAGCGCGCTGAAGGGCTGGGCGGGCGGTTCGAGGCGGGGCCGCTGCGCGGGCGCGGCTTCCGGGTGTCGGCACGGCTGCCGCTGGAGGCGGCGTGATCCGGGTGTCGGCACGGCTGCCGCTGGAGGCGGCGTGATCAGGGTGTGGGCACGGCTGCTGTTGGAGGCGGCGTGATCAGGGTGGTGCTGGCCGATGACCAGGCGCTGGTGCGGGCCGGCTTCCGTTCGCTGCTGGACAGCGCCGCCGACATCGAGGTGGTGGGCGAGGCGGCCAACGGTGGGCAGGCGATCGCGTTGGTGCGCGAGCTGCGGCCTGACGTCGTGCTGATGGACATCCGGATGCCGGAAGTGGACGGCGTGACCGCGACCCGGAGGATCACGGACGATCCGGGGCTGGGCGGCGTACGCGTGGTCGTGCTCACCACGTTCGCGGAGGAGGCGAATGTCTTCGCCGCGCTCCGTTCCGGCGCGAGCGGTTTCCTGGTGAAGGACATCGAGCCTGATGAGCTGCTGCACGCGGTGCGGATCGTGGCGCGCGGCGACGCGCTGCTGTCGCCCAGCGTGACGCGGGCGGTGATCGCCCGGTCTCTCGGCGCTGTCCAGGAGTCCAGGCCACGGCCGGAGCCGCCGGAGCTGGCCCTGCTGACCGGCCGGGAGCGCGAGGTGGTCAGGCTGGTGGCGGCCGGGCTGTCCAACGACGAGATCGCGGCGCACTTGGTGGTCAGCCCGTTGACCGCCAAGACGCATGTGTCACGAGCCATGATCAAGGTGGGCGCGAGGGACCGGGCCCAGCTCGTGGTGTTCGCTTACCGGACGGGGCTGGTCACGCCCGGTTGATACTCCCGCTGGAGTACGCCGGCGCAGTAGGCGGGGCTGGAAGGTGTCTGCGCACGGCGGACGCGCCGCCCGCTCGCGGTCGCGACCATTGCGGGCATGTCTGATGCCGCACTGTGCACCACCGGGGCGTTCCCCGGCCCGACGCGGAGCGCTGAGCCCACCGCCGTGAGGAGAGGGCCGCTGCTGATCACCGCGCTGTGGGCGGCCGCGGGAGGCGCTGCGATCTGTCTGGCTCCGCTCGCCGCGGTGTGGCGCATGTCCTGGCCGTACGGGCTGCTGTTCCTCGCACTCGGAGCGACGCAACTGGGCACCGGCGCCGCTGCGCTGGCGCGGCCGGCGCCGCGCCGGTTGCTGCTCGCCGCGACGGCCGCGCTGGTCGTGGTCACCTTCTGGGCGCTGACCCGGCTTGCCGGGGTCCTTCCCGGGCCGGATCCGTGGATGCCGGGAAACTCCGTGATCGGGTTCACCGACTACGTCTGCGCCGCGCTGGAGGGCATCGCGGCGGCCGGTCTCGCCGGGGCGGCGGTGCTCCGGCGGCGCCCCCGGCGGCGCGCGCGGAGGGCGATGGCCGCCGTCGCGATCGCGCCGCTGACGCTGGTCGTCCTGCTGGGCAGCTTCCTGGGAGTCGCCGCGGCCGGCGACGGACTGGCCGGCGCCGGGCTTCCCGCCGACGCGGCGAAGCCCTCGAACCTGCCCGCCGGGCGGCGCAGCACGGTGGAGTACTGCCGCCCCGACGGGGTGCCCCTGGCCATGGACCTCTACATGCCCTCCACGGCGGCGCGGACCGGCCGGCCGATGCCGGTGGCGCTGTACGTCCACGGTGGCGGGACCATCCTCGGCGACCGCAAGACCACCGGGCTCGGCGCGGCACTCGCCAATCACGAGGGCGCCCTGTTCACCCCGCTACGACACCGGTTGAACGCCCGCGGATTCGTGGTCGCCTCGATCGACTACCGGATGCCGCCCGGAGCTCCATGGCCCGCGTCGATCCAGGACGCCAAATGCGCCGTCCGTTTCCTGCGCGCCCATGCCGTCGCCCTGGGCATCGACGCCGGCAGGATCGGAGCCTGGGGCAGTAGCGGCGGAGGGCAGCTCGCGTCCCTGCTCGGACTCGCGGGGCCGGGAGCGGGGTTCGACGCCGGTCAGTACCTCGACGAGTCCAGCGCCGTCCAGGCCGTGGTGGACATGTTCGGCCCCGCCGACCTGAACGACTTCGACGACGCCCCGCCGTTCATCCGCTTGTGCCTGGCGATCGGCGTCGGCGACTCCGCCGGGACCCGCCGCGCCATGAGCCCCGACACGTACGTCAGCGCCGGCGCCCCGCCGTTCCTCGTGCTCCACGGCGACCGCGACGAGGACGTCTTCCCCCGCCACTCCTTCGGCCTCGTCGCGCGCCTGCGCGCAGCCGGCGTGCCCGCCACCCTGATCGAGGTCCACGGCACCGGGCACACGCTCGACACCCCCGGTCAGACACCGTCCCCCCGGCAACTCACCGACACGGTGACCGCCTTCTTCGTCAACGCACTGGGCTGAGCGGCCCGAGCCCGACCACATCGATCACGCGCATCCACCTGGGAGACCCCATCATGACGCTGCCTCACACGGCCGGACTCTCGGCCGGTCAGCCATCGGAAACCGCCCGCGACCTGAAGATCGGCGGTGTGTGCGCCGTCCTCGGCGCCGTCGTCTTCACCACGGCCCGTCTCCTGCACGGCGACACTCCCGCCGCCGACCCCCGTGCCGCACTGGACTTCGTCGCGTCACGACCGACCTACGCCGCGGTGCACCTGATCGCCGTGTTCGCCGCGTTGATCGCGATGGCCGGACTGATCTCGCTGATCAGGTCGCTCGCCCACCCCACGGCCCGGCTGCTGGGCCGGGCGGGGCTCGCGAGCCACGCCGTCGGACTCGCCGTGTTCAGCGTCGACAGCACCAGCGAGGGCCTGGCCCTGCCCGAGCTGGCCGAGGCGGCCGCGCACGCCGCTCCCGGCGAGCGGGCCGAACTGGTGCGTGCCGCGCACGCGGTGGCGATGACGACGCACGGCCCCTCCCTGGCCGCGATGGCGCTGCTGTACGGCGTGCCACTGCTGCTTCTCGGAGTCGCGACGGCCCTGGACGGCTACCCTGCCTGGCTCGGCTGGGCCGGGACCGTCGTCGGCGCCGCGACCCTGCTCGCCGCGACGGGCCTGTTCCTGTCGCCGCCCCTGTTCCCCGGCGCGCTGTTGTACGGCGTCCTCGGCTCCATGATCGTGCAGCTGTGGTTGGTCGCCGTGGGCGTGACGATGCTGCGCCGCGCGGCGGCCTCCGCCCGCGCCACCGCCGAACCCGACCCCGTCCAGCGCCGCCGCTCCTCCTGACGTCGACACAGCGATCGGTCGCTCACACCCCCTCCACCTACAGAAAGCGGCTGCCTGCGGTACGGCAATACGCGAGCGGGAAGCCGGTGGACCTGCAACCGACTCCTGCACGGCCGAGCACAATTGACTGCCGGAAATTCGCCGATGATCGCGCCCAGCATGGACTCCATGATCGATCGGCCGCCTTGCTGCTAGCGTGGCCGGATGAAGTTCAGTGAGCGAGTGGAGGGCGTGCTGCGGGCGGCCGGTTGGGAACAAAAGCGATCCGTCGATGTGCCGGAATGGCGGTCGCGCTTCGGGGAGGGCGATCCCATCTCAGGCAGTCATCCAGAAAGGCCGGACGCTTACACCGGTTGAATGACGGACCCTCGCCTGACGATCAGTGACTTCACGAGAGTGGATGATCGGCCGTGAATCCCGGCGCAGGAGACAGTGCCATCGACCGGGTCGACGCACTGATAGACGGCTACATCTCGCCGGAGCGTGCCCAGGAGATCTCGAAAAGATATCCAGCCGTCTCGAATGTCGTGGTGGGATGGATAAGAGAATCAGCGGCGCAGCGCAACTGGCGTCGTGTCGAAAGGTTCGCGAATCTCGCCGCCGCACTCAAGGTGGCCGGCCTCGGCGGCGTCGTCGTCGAACTCGTGGACTCAGATGTCGAGGGGCTCAACTACGAGGACCTCATAGACATTCTCGGGGAGATCAGGGAGGAGGCCGCGGCGAACAGCATGTTCCGGCTCGCGGAACGCTCACGCGAGCACGACGCGCCGGCGTTCTGGCTCTGCCAGAAAGTGATTCTCTCGCTCAGTGAACTGGACACGGACGAGGCGAGGGACAGATTGCGGATGATGACCACGGCAGCCTGGCCGTCAGCAGTTCGATGGCACGCCGCCGTTGCTCTCGGCATGGAGGAGCAGCTCGGCTTCGACGAGGATCACATGCTTGGACACTCGTAGAACCGTCCGAACAGGCTGAGCCGTTGGGACGGCGGTGGTCCACTCCTCGAGATCCCCCGGGTCCGGCCAAGGCCCCGGGGGATCTCGAGTTCTGACGCGGTGCGGCGGCGGTCAGCCCGCCGGCCCGCGCGGTCGTCGGTGAAGGGCACGGGGTCAGTGGCCGACGCTCTGGTAGTGGGCGAGTTGGCGGCGCCAGACGAGGTAGGCCAGTGAGATCAGGGCCACGCCCAGCAGCGGCGCGGCCGGCGCCCAGGGGCTGTCGAGCTTGCCCAGCACGACGCTCGAAGGCACGTACGCCACGAAGGCGACCGGCAGCACGAAGGTGAGCAGCCACTCCACCGTGCCGCCGAAGATCTTCATCGGGTACGAGCCGAACTTGCTGAAGACGTCGTCGATGAAGACCCGCAAGGCGAAGGTGTCGACCATGCGCAGCGACAGCGAGCAGAGCGCGAGGAAGAAGGCCGCCTCGATGAGGGCGCCCCCGACGATCGCGGCGGCGCAGAAGGCGACCAGCCAGACGTCCCACTGGACCTGCGCGTTCCGGCCGGCGACGGCGAGCAGCGCCACGCCCGCCAGCAGGTCGCCGAACTGGGCGATGCCCATCCTGTTGCCCATGAGCTGGACGAGGGGGTTCAGCGGACGCAGCAGGAACCGGTCGAACTCGCCGTTGCGTACGATCCACTGGACGTCGTTCACGCTCATCAGGGGGATCATCGCCAGGGCGTGAGCCGTCAGGCGCAGGCCGTACAGGAAGGCGATCTCCGCCAGCCCCCAGCCCGCGAGCGAGGGGAAGGTGTGCATCACCACCCAGACGAAGGCGAACCCGGTGCCCTGCCAGATGGCGCCGCTGATGACGCCGATGACGGTGTTCAGGCGGTACTGCATGGCGCCGCGGGCGGAGGCGCGCTGGAGCAGGAAGTACAGGCGCAGGGAGCGCAGGATCTCAGCCACCCTGGATCACGACCCTCCGACAGGCCCGCGACCACGTCAGCGCGAGCAGGCACCACAGCCCCGCGATCCAGGCGAGCTCGACCGTCACAGGCCCCGAGACATCGGAGATGTGCCCGACGTAGACCGCCGCGGGCACGTAGCCCGTGTACTGGAAGGGCAGGATCTCGGCCAGCGCGCCCAGGAACCCGGGGAAGAAGGCGAGCGGCACCATCGTCCCGGCGAAGAACTGGCTGACGAGCCGGTAGAGCAGGTGGATCGCCCCGGTCTCCATCAGCCAGAAGCCGATCAGGCTGATCAGCAGCGCCAGCTGCACGGCGATCACGTACCCGAGCACCAGGGTGATCACATAGCCGGGGCCGTTGACCGGCACGGTGATCGAGCCGACCAGCAGCACCACCGGGACGACCGGTGCGAGCAGCAGCAGCCCGCCCAGGGTGTTCCCGACCTGGAAGGCGGCCATCTGCCTCAGGTAGCCGACCGGCCTGGCCAGGTCGAAGAAGACCGTGCCGGTGCGGATGCGATGGTGGATGGTGCGGGAGACAAGGGTCTGGGTGGCGAACGACTGGAGGTTGGCCAGGGTGAGGTAGGCCAGCAGCGCGTCCAGCGTGAGGCCGGCCGCGGCGGGGCGCGAACCGTACACCGAGGTCCAGATCATGCGCAGCAGGAACACCTGGGCGACCAGCGACACGCAGGTCATGATGATGTCGCCGCGGTAGGCCAGGGCGAGGCGGAAGCCGATGCGCGTCACCGGGTGTAGATCCCTTTGATCACGCTCTCCAGGTCGGGTTCCTCGATCGACAGGTCCCGGATGGGGTGTTCGGCGGCGATCGAGGCGATCATGCCCGGCAGGTCGCCGTGGATGTCGAAGACGTAGCGCCCGTCGGCGTCGCGGCGCACCCCGCGCACGTCCTCGGGCTGGGACTCCAGCGTGACCACCAGCCGCCGGGGCTTGTCCACCAGGGCGTCGATCGCTCCGTCGAAGATGACCTTGCCACGGTCGATGAGGATGATCCGCTTGCAGAGGGCTTCGACGTCGGCCAGGTCGTGCGTCGTCAGGATGACGGTGGTGCGGCCGGCGCGGTTGGTCTCGACGATGAACTCGCGCACGGCCTCCTTGGCCAGCACGTCCAGCCCGACCGTGGGCTCGTCGAGGTAGAGGAGCGGTGGTTCGTACAGCACGGCGGCGGCCAGGTCGCCGCGCATTCGCTGCCCGAGGCTGAGCTGGCGTACCGGTGTGTCGAGGAAGTCGTCGAGCCCGAGCAGGTCACGCAGTTTCCTCAGGGACGTCTCGAAGCGCGCGGCGGGAACGTCGTAGAGGGAGCCGACCAGTCGTAACGACTCGATCAGCGGCAGGTCCCACCACAGTTGGCTGCGCTGACCGAAGACCACGCCGACATTGCGCGCGTTGGCGGAGCGGTCGCTCCAGGGAACCAGGCCGTTGACCTCCACGGTGCCGCTCGTCGGCGTGAGAATTCCGGTGAGGATTTTGATGGTGGTGGACTTTCCGGCGCCGTTCGGCCCGAGATAACCGATGACCTCGCCCTCACCGATCTCGAAACTCAGGTCGTCGACGGCGGTCCTCTCCTCGTACTGGCGCGTGACCAGCGTGCGTAACGCGCCGAAAGGGCCGGAGAAGGTCCGCGGCCGGCGGAACACTTTGGTCAACCCCTCGACCCGGATCATGCAGAAAGTCTTTCTGCGCGACATTCAGGGTGCAAGTTCTTTTCATGACGGATTCAGCCCGCCACGGCGTCGCGCCCGCCGATCGCGTTCAGCGCCGCGCGGCATCGGGCGAGCAGGTCCTCGTCGTCGGTGACCTGCGCCGTGCTGTACCCGTCCTCGCCGGCGTTGTGGCGGCGCACCCTGCCCAGTTCGGCGGTCAGCAGCCGGTACGAGTCCGCCGCGGCCGGGCCGAGCTCGGCCCAGAGCGACGCGACCTTGCGCCGGGCGTGGACGTTCGTCGTCCACACCCGTTCCAGCACCGGCAGCACGGCATCGGGGTCGCCGGTGATCCGCCACAGCGCGTGGGCGGCCGACAGCGACAGCCAGCCGTACCGGTCCTTGCGGCGCGCCAGGCGGCGCAGCCGCGCGATCTGGGGCCCGGTGGCCTGCCCCAGCCAGGCCAGTACGTCGGCGGCCTCGCGCCAGGCGTACTCGCTGTCGTCGTCGAGACACCGGCCGGCGACCGTGAGCGCCGCGTCGGCGTCCCTGGCGAGCTGCCACAGCGCTCGCGCGGCCGGCACCGCCAGCCGGCGGTCCTGCGCGGCGGCGACCCGGCGGAGGACGGGCAGGCAGTCCCCCGCGCCTGACCCGATCGCCGCGAGCGCCACCGGCACGGGCGGGGTCATGGGTCCGCCGAGCAGGTCAGGCAGGGCCGGGGCGGCGGCCGGGCCGATGGCGGCGAGCACGTGGATCACGCCGTCGCGGCGCTGGTCGCCGGCGGGCAGGCCGGGCAGGCGGCGGAGCAGCAGCGGCAGCAGCGGCGCGGCCCGCGGCCCGAACCGGATCACGCACGAGGCGGCGTCGTACGGCATCGGCTCACGGTCGAGCGCCCAGGCCAGCATCGGCAGCGCGCGTGCGTCGCCCGTGCCGCTGAGCGCCCGCAGCGCGGGAGAGACGGTCGGCGGTTCGTGAGACCGCTCGATCACCCACGGCAGGTGCCCGCCGTCCGCCTCGGTGTGCGGCAGAGCGCGCCCCGTCGTCGCCTCCAGTGCCGACGCCAGGGCGTCCGCGGCGGGAGCGGCCAGATCGCCCAGGTGCTCCAGGACGCCGGCGGCCCGCGAGCGCGTGAGCGGATGCCCGTCGCGGACCCGCTCGCCGACCAGGCCGATCAGGTCGCCGTGGTCGCCGCGCCAGCCGTCGACCAGGGCGCCCGCGGGCGTCAAGGCGTCCAGGCGACGCTCCGGGTCAGGCGATCGCAGCAGGCCCGTCAGCAGGCGTGTCCGCTCGTTCACCCGATCGCCGAAGGACGCGCTCAGGCCGCGCACGAGCGCGGCGGTTCCCGGCGAGCGCCGCCCTGCTTCGTCCTGTTCGCGTAACCGGCGGACGGCGCCGACGAGGGTGCCGGTCTCGAAACCAGCGGGCACGGCGAGGGTGCCGGTCTCGAAACCAGCGGGCACGGCGAGGGTGCCGGTCTCGAAACCAGCGGGCACGGCGAGGGTGTCCGTCTCACAACCGGCAGGCGCGGTGGCGGCCGTGGCCGGCTCGTAGGCGGCCGCCAGCATCTCCAGCGCGTCGTCGACGTCCGCCACCGGCGGCACGTCCGGCGCGCCGGGCAGCGAGGTCAGCTCGGTCAGCGCCACCAGCCGAAGTCGCGGGTCGGACTCCGTCGTGACGAGCCGCGCCAGCCAGTCGCGCGGCGCGGGGTCGTCGGCGTCCTCGCGCCGGGCCAGCGTGCCGACCGTACGCACGATCGCGCCGCGCGCGGCCTCGTCGTCCTCGCCCGCCAGGCGGCCGGTCAGGCATGCGAGCGCCGCGCGCCTCTGGCGCGCGCAGGCGGGCAGCACGCCGGCCACCGCCTCACGCACGCGCGGGTCCGCGTCCTCCAGCAGCCGTTCCCACAGCGGGTACGCGGCCGCGACCGCCTCGTTGGCCTTCCGGTACTGCCCGGACAGCGCCGTGGGATCCTCGGCGGAACCGATGCCGGCCAGCAGGCGCACGACCTCGGGACGGCCGGGCAGGTCCGGGCGCTCGGCGACGCGCAGCAGGTACGGGATCGCCGCGACGGTGCACGGATAGACGTCGCCCTGATGGTGCACGGCGGCGTACATGCCGTCGAGCGCGCTCTCGCGGACGGCGGGGTCGGGGTCGATCAAGCCGCGCAGCAGACCCGGGACGTCGGCGGCGGACCCGTAGGCGTGGCGCATGCGGGCCCAGCGGATCTCGTCCAGACCGGCGAACAGGTCCGCGTCGACTGCCATGAGCCGACATCTTGTCAGACGAACGCACCCGGGAGGGTCCGCGCCGGACGGGGCTTGGTCTTGGTGAATGACAACCGGTCAGGTTCGCCGTCTGGACGATTCGGTTGGTGGGGTGTATGCCTGAGTGGCAGAGCAGCGGCGCCACCGCCCTCTTGGCGAGCCGGTCCGCCGTTCTGTGTCATCGGGGGGCCCAGTGAAGGCGTAGTCCACAGACCGAGGTGCCCGCTGTGTTCACCGAGATCCTGGAAATAGTCAAGAGCGTCCGAGATTTCCTGGGTCAGCTCGTGAAGGGCATCAAGGAGAGCCCGAAATGGGTGCGCACCTCGCTCGTGCTCGTTCTCGCGCTTTCTCTCTTCGGGGGCGGCATCTTCTGGGGATTCAAGCTCGCCCACACCCCGGAGCGCGTCGGCGGGGTGGACGTGTCCGCGTTCTGCACCTTCTACAAGTACGGAACGCTGGAGCAGGAGACCTGCTCTTCCCCGCTGGACCTGAAGGACGCCTGCGAGTGGCAGTACCAGAGAAGCGGTCTCACCTACGAGTTCAGCTCTCCCAGCGCGTACAGCGCCACCTGCTACGCCCCCGGCCGCCAGCCGCTCGGCGGGATCAGTGACCTGCAGGGTTACTGCGGGTGGAAGTATCATTCCGCCTCCGCCGTCACCGCGAAGCTCGTGGGGAACGCCTGGACGTGCCGGGTGAAGATCGACATGCAGCTCGCCTGCCAGCTGGCGCACCAGCTCCCTGATGTGGAGGCCCGCAAGGAGGACGGCGAGTGGTCCTGCTACGCGTGACCTGACCCACGGCAAGAGGCCGTCCGGTTTCCCGCCGCCGCGTCCGCCCAGCGGGGTGGGCGCGGCGGCGGGTCTGTGTGCCGCGGCGTCGGGACGGGCACGATGCAGCTGTCAGAAGCGGGACGGAAGTTGCGAATGCGGTCGGAAAGTGATGAAGGATGCTGGATGGGCTGGGGATCAGCGAGCAGGAGGAGGCCGTCTACGTCGAGCTGCTGCGGCGCCGGCAGGTGACGGTCTCCGACGCGGCCGACGCGCTGGGCATGCCGGCGCCGGTCGCGGCGCTCGCCCTGGACCGGCTGGTCGCGCTCGGCCTGGCCACCCGGGACGACGGCGGAGCGCACACGGTCGTGCCGCCCGAGGTCGGGCTCGGCACGCTGATCGCGCACCGGCAGGCCACGTTGCAGCAGGTCCAGGGCAGGCTGGCGGAGCTGGTGGAGGTCTACAGGACGGGCGCCGCCGCCACCGCGGGCGAGATCGAGGCGCTCACCACGCCCGAGCAGCTCGCCACCTGGCTCGACAACATGGAGCGCGGCGCCAGGCAGGAGGTGCTGGCCTTCTTCAAGCCGCCGTACGTCCTGGACGTCAACCTGGACGACTCCACCAACGCGCGGGCCACCTACCGCTACGTGTACGAACGGGCCGCGCTCGACGGCCCGCGGGCGCCCGCCGAGATCGCCAGGTTCCTCAAGAGCGGGTACGAGATCAGGATCGCCGCCGAGCTGCCGAGCAAAATGATCATCGTGGACCGGGAGGCGGTGCTGCTGCCGGCGCTGCCCGACCAGGTGAGCGTCCATCCCGGGTTCCTCCTGGTACGGGGCAAGTCGCTGGTCCACCTGCTGGTGGCGCTGTTCGAGCGGGTCTGGCAGGCGGCGACCCCGCTGCGGCTCACCGCCACGAGCGTCACCGAGGGGGTCCCCGCCTGGGACGACGTGGACGTGACGCTGCTGACGTACCTGCTGTCCGGCATGCCGGACAAGACGGTGGCCAGCCGGCTCGGCACCAGCGAGCGCACGGTGCAGCGCAGGATCCGCCGGCTGATGAAGCTGGCCGGCACCGACAGCCGGATGCAGCTCGCCTGGTACGCCGCCCAGTCCGGCATGATCCCGCTGTGACGGAGCGCCGAGGGGGCGCCCCCGCCCGCCGCGCGGACGGAGACGCCCCTCGAACCCGCTGGGCCCGCCGGGTTACGGCCGCAGCTGGTAGGCGCGGGTCACGGTCTGCAGGACGGTGTTGCCGCCCGCGTCGGTGGCCTGCACCCGCAGGGAGACGAACCCGCCGGCCCGCGCCGACGCCGGGTTCTCGACGGCGCCGGTGAAGGCCGCGTCGCCGGCGGCGGTGAGCGGCACCGGCTGCCAGGTGGCGCCGTCGTCGTACGAGGCCCACAGCTTCGCCTCGGTGACGCGCGGCCCGGCCATGCCCTTCGGATAGCGCAGTCCGAGCCCGACGCGGAGCGCGGAGCCCACCGGGGCGCTGTTGGCCTGGTCGACGTCGAGGTCGTAGTCGACCGACAGGACCGGCAGCGGGGAGGTCCCCCCGGCTTGCTCGGAGTGGAACGTCCAGTCGGTGTTCACCTTGGTGGAGGTGGTCCACCAGGGCTGGTCGCGCCGCACGTCCATCACCACGCGGTACTCGGCGCGCTCCGGCACCACGGGGAAGGCGACGGCCGCCGAGGGCGCGGTGCCGAGCAGCTCGCCGTTCCTGTACACCGTGGCCTGTTCCTTGTCGGTGAACGCCCGGTTGGAATACCACTGGTGGGGCGCGGTGTCCGACAGCCCGGTGGCGTACACCACCCCGAGCCCGTCATGCCGGGCGGCCGACCCGTCCATCTCGGGGGCGAGCGCCGTGCGGACGACCGCCTTGTTCCACTCGCGGGTCACCCGCTCACCGGGCTTGAGCACCGCCGGCAAGGTCTGCTGCGTGGCCTGGCCGGCCTCCCAGACCGTGCCGACCTGCACGGCCTCCCAGGTCCGCACGCCGGCTGTGACGTACTCGGTGAGCGTCCTCGGCATGACGTTCCGGTCGGACATCATGAACGCCATGGTCTGCATCGGCGAGGTCATCAGCCGGAAGTACCCGCCCTCGGTGCGGGGAGCCGCCGCGTGGAACGCCATCTCGACGGTGGCGAGCTCGTCGGCCCGCACCCGGTACCGCTGGTCGGCGGGGACGCCGCCCTGGTGGTACTTGAGCAGTTCGTACGAGTACGGGCTCACCGCCGTGCCGTGGAACAGGACCTTGACCGGGCCGCGGCCGGCCAGCGCCGCCAGCCTGGCCCCCTGCTCGCCCGTCATGGTCATCGCCGGGATCGCGGTCTCCTCGGTGCTCCAGTTGTCGGCGCCCCAGTTCCCGGGGGTGTCGTTGTAGATGACGACGGCGTCCGCTCCGGCCTGCGCCGCGTTGCCGATCTGCTGCGAGGGCGTCAGGTCGGCGCTGCGCTTCACCAGGGCCAGCCGGCCCCGGACGGTCGTGCCCGCGTAGTCCTCGGCCCGGCCGGTGCCGGCGTCCACCACGCGCAGCACCTTGGTGCCGTCGATGCGGGCCGAGCCCGCCCTGCCCCGCACGTACACCGGCTCGATCGGCCCGCCGCCGGGGCCGGCGATCCGCGCCTCCAGTTCCGGCGCGCGCAGCGACCAGCCGACGCGCGACTCGAAGTGGCCGCTCGTCACCTGCGACGGGATGGAGTACACCTGGGTCTCGCCGCTCGCCCACTGCTCGATGCCGAAGCTGTTGGCGCCCGTCGAGTCCTGCATGGCCACACCGACGCGGGTCCTGATCGGCCGGCTCGGCTTCGGGGTCCTCACGGTGACCGGGCCGGCCTTGCTGCCGTCGAACGTGATCGTCCGGTCGGAGTCGATCATCGTGCCGGGCGCCGCGCCGTAGGTGTGCTCCCAGAGGCGGTTCCAGTCGGAGCTGTAGTGGAAGATCTGGGCCAGGAACGCGTGCTCGCCGCGGGGCAGCCGGGCCACCACGGTGCCGTCCTCGCCGGGGACGTACACCTCGGGCAGCGTCAGCTTCTGCAGGTCGACGTCCCAGACGGCGGTGACTCCGGTCGACGGCTTGCCGTCGCGGTCGAGCACCTTGAAGGTGACGTCGAAGCGCTCCACGTCCTTGACGAAGCCGACCGCCGTCGTCACCACCGTCTGGCCGTCGCCCGAGGCGGCGGTGACGTGCGCGCCGTGGCTCCCGGTGGCGGCGACGGCCGGGTCGAGGGTGACGGGCACGGCGGCGGTGCCGTGCGCGGGAACGGTCACGGTCTCGGCCCCGAGGGCCAGCATTCCGCCCGGCAGGTCCTCGCCCGCGCCCTTGACGGCCAGCGTGAGCGTGACCGGCTGGTCGCCGTCGTTGGCGTACTCGATCTCCTTGCGGACCGGGTGCCCGGCGGAGTCCCAGTCCATCAGGCCGAAGTCGAGCACGCCCGGCCCGGCGACCGGCTGCCGGACGGCGCGCGCCACGTCGACGCGTCCGGCGCCCTGGGCGTGCACCGGCGTGCCGGCCGTGGTCCTGGCCGTGCTGACGAGCTGGCTCTTCAGCCGCGCCGCGGTCCAGTCGGGGTGCTCCTGGGCGAGGATCGCGGCGGCGCCGGCCACGTGCGGCGTGGCCATGGAGGTGCCGCTCGCGGTGGTGTACCGCTCGTCCACCGGGGTGCCCATCCCGGTGCCCGCCTCGCGCGCGGCGACGATCTTGAAGCCGGGGGCGGTGATCTCCGGCTTGAGCGCGCCGTCGCCGCCGCGCGGGCCGCGGCTGGAGAAGTCGGTGACGGCGTCGGCGGAGTCCACGGCGCCGACGGTCAGCGCGGCGGAGGCGGCGCCGGGCGAGCCCACGGTGGTGGCCGCCGGCCCGCTGTTGCCCGCGGCGATGGTGAACAGCACGCCCGTCTCGGCGGTCAGCTCGTTGACCGCGGTGGACAGCGGATCGGTGCCGTCGCCGCCCTCCTGCCCGCCGATGCTCATCGAGACGACCCTCGCGCCCGAGTGGGCGGCCCAGTCCATCCCCTCGAGGATCCAGGACTCCATGCCGACGCCCTTGTCCGAGAGCACCTTGCCCACGAGGAGCCGGGCCCCGGGCGCCACGCCCTTGTACTTCCCGCCGGAGGCCGCGCCCGAGCCGGCGATCGTCGAGGCGACGTGGGTGCCGTGGCCGTGGCCGTCCGCCACCGTCTCCTGGGGGACGAAGCTCTGGCTCTGCACGATCCTGTCGGCCAGGTCGGGATGCTTCAGGTCCACGCCGGTGTCCAGCACGGCGACCTTGACGCCGGTGCCGTCGTACCCGGCGGCCCACGCCTCGGGCGCGCCGATCTGCGGCACGCTCCTGTCGAGCAGCGCCCGCGCCCTGCCGTCCAGCCAGAGCCGCTGGACGCCGCCCGACAGCCGGGCCTTGGAGGTTCCGGCCTTGGCGCTGTCGTCGTCCACGGCCTCCCAGAACGCGTCGCCCCGCTTCTTGTCCGCGGCGACGGCCGCTCCCCGGACACCGGGCAGGGCCCGCGTGACCCGGCCCCCTTCCGGCGCGATCGGCGTGGCGGCGCGCGCCGCGGCCTTGCCCGAGTAGCGGACGATGGTCGGGATCGAGTCGCTGTGCGCGTCGTCGTAGCCCTGGGCGATGAGCTGCGTGACGTTGAACAGCCGCCTGTCCACCTGGCCGGAGCCGACGAGCGCCGCGGCCTCCCTGGGCATGACGTACACGTCGGCGCCGACCGTGAAGGTCTGCAGGTCGGCGGCCGGTCGCCGGTAGGGGGTCACGTCGACCGAGACCGTCCTGCCCGCCTGGGTAGTGACGGCGACCTGGTCACCGGTGATCAGTGTGACCCGGGCGACGGTGGCCGGCGCGTCCGGCACGGCCTCGGTGACGGGTCCCGTGGCGGGAGCCGGTGACTCGCCGTACGCGGGGCCGGTGGCGGCCACGGCCAGCGTGGCGGCGAGGGCGATGCTGAGCAGCGCCGCACTACGTCTGATGGGCATGGGCGGTGGCTCTCCTTCTGCCGGCAGGGGGGTTCGGTGCCGGCAGAGCAAAGCTTCGCCAAGGAGAGCAACCGGACGCTACGACCGCGCCTGGCGGACAGTGGACATGTCAGGTCGCCGCCACCCTCGCCCGCCGTGCGGCTCCGTCGGCTCAGAAGTACGGGAGCCCGTAGCGGCGCTCCCGTACGAGGTCGTGGATCGCGCGCAGCCACGGCTCGCGGACCTCGGGGAGCCGCGCCAGCATGTGGAGGAAGACATCCACGTCGGGCCGGAACGGCCCGGTCGGCAGCAGCGGCGGCGGATCGTCGCGGCGGACCTCCTCCGGCATCCCCGCCGCCGCCGGGACGAGCCGCCGGTCGTCGGTGAAGGCCATGGACGCCCACACGCCAGCGGCCAGCGGCACCGCCGCCATACCCGACGGCCACACCTCACCGGTCTGGGGGTGCCGCGGCACCAGGGCGATGTCCCCGGCCACGGCGGGCAGGCCGGGCCCGGCCAGGACGAGCCTCAGCTCCGGCGGCCCCGGCGGGAGCAGCGCGTCGACGACGCCGCGGAACGCCTCGGCGACGGGTCCGTCGGGCACGGCCACCCGCCTGCCGCCCGACGCCGCCAGCAGGTGGGCCAGCGCCACGCCGACCGCCGCCGTCCACTGGGGGCTCCACCAGCCGAGCGGCTCCAGGGGAGGCGTCCGCCGGTGCTCCTCCCGCAGGCCGTCCCACTCGTCGGCCCGGCAGGCGGGACCCTCGACGGCGACCGGACGTACGGCCCGCGGGTCCAGCCACACCACTCCCCAGAGGGAGCAGTCGTCGACGCGGGTGGCCACCGGGCTCCGGCACTCCGCGCACGCCAGGTTGGGTCCGTCGCGGCCGTCGAGGCCGCAGCAGTAGCCGTCGCACCGGTCGCGGATGACGACGGTCCCGCGCACGTCGCCCGGCGCGAGGGCGATCTGGCCGGTGGGGCCGTAGGACAGGGAGTAGACGGGGGCGTACACGCCGCGGGCCTCCGCCTCCTCGGCGCCGACCTCGTCCCATCGCGGCCACGGCGGCCCGGACGGTTCGGGGTTCACCGCGTACGTCCCGGGCTCCAGGAGCACGGGCAGCAGGTCATGGCCGTGGCTCTGGTGGGCGTGGTCGGGAAGCGCGACCCGCGTCACCCGTGCGGTCAGCGGGACGCCGCACCCCGCGCAGACGAAAACGACCAACCGTCCTCCCGCGCCTCGACTACTGGATCATGGTGCCATCCCGCGGCGGGGCGGGGTCAGGAGACGGTGAAGCCGGCGGTCGCGGCGTGGCAGAAGTCGCGGAAGCGGGCCAGCCAGGAGGACGTCGCGGAGTAGTTGCGGCCGAGGTCGTCGCGGTGGAGTTCGAAGGTGTCGGGTTCGGTGGTGACGGATCCGTCGAGGAGCACGCGGCCGGTGTCCGGGACGCCGGCCAGGTAGGCGTCCAGGAAGGCGGCGATGCGCCGGGCCTGCTCGCCGGTGACGTCCGTCTCGATGTTGTGGCCGAGCAGCGCGGCCGTGTCGGGGTCGAGGAGGCCGTGGCGTTCCAGCAGTTCGAGGGTCGGCCGCCAGTTCCAGGCGTTGACGCGCAGCGAGTCGCCGGCGGGGGTGTCGAGCGTCCAGGACATCGCCCCAACCCTATCGGCGCCCTCCGGTCTCGGTCAGGCTCCGGCGCGGAGGTGCTCCTTGGCCGCCGCGAGGATCTCGTCCGACAGGTCGTCGCCGGCGCAGGCGCGGGCGAGCAGCAGGGCGCCGACCATCGTGGAGAGCTCGGCGAGGACGCGCCGCCCGCCGCCTTCCGCCGGGGAGCCGCCCTCCTCGCGGGGGTCGAGGTCGGCCAGCTTGCCGGCCATCTGGCGCAGGCCCTCGACGTAGGCGTGGCGCAGCGGCCCGTCGGGCTCGGCGCGGGCGACGTCGCCGGCGAGGGCCGCGATGGCGCAGCCCAGCCCCGGATCGTCGCGGTGGACGGTGGACAGGTAGTGCCCGAGGACGGCGTTCCAGGCGGACCGTCCCTCGGCGGACGCGGACGCGGCGACGGCGTCAAGGTCGGCCAGCCGTCCGGCGAGGGCGGCCGAGCACGCCTGGGCCACCAGGTCGTCCTTGGACGAGAAGCGCCGGTAGAACCCGCCGTGGGTCAGCCCGACGGCCGCCATGACCTCGGGGACGCTGACCCGGTCGGCCCCCTTCTCCCGCACGAGCTTGGACGCGGCCTCGATCACCTGCTGGTGGTGCAGCTCGGCCTGCGCCCTCGATGTACGCGGCATCGCTCCCGCCTCCTGCCTGGTCGTCCGGGGGCGTTGCGACCCCCTTTAGATGATGGTAGTAATCTATAACGAAATTTAGATGATGAGCATCATCTAAAGCGGAAGGAGAACGTCCATGACCGCCATCCAAGGCTCCGTCGCGCTCGTGACCGGCGGGCAGCGCGGCATCGGCAAGGCCCTCGTCGAGGAGCTGCTGCGGCGCGGCGCCGCCAAGGTGTACGCCACCGCCAGGCGGCCCGCCCCCAGCGCGGACCCCCGCGTCGAGGCGGTCGCGCTCGACGTCACCGACCCCGCGTCCGTCGAGGCGCTGGCCGCGCGGGCCGGCGACGTCACCCTCGTCGTCAACAACGCCGGCGTCCTGTACCCGTCGGGCCTGCTGACGGGCGACCTGGCCGACATCGTGGCGACCTTCGAGACCAACGTCTTCGGCGCGTTGCGCGTCGCCCGCGCGTTCGCCCCGATCCTGGCGGCCAACGGCGGCGGCGCGCTCGTGGACATGCACTCGCTGCTGTCGTGGGGCGCGGGAGCCGGGGCGTACGGCGCGTCCAAGGCGGCGCTGTGGTCGGTGACGAACTCGCTGCGCGTCGAACTCGCCCCCCAGGGGACGCAGGTCGTCGGCGTGCACCTCGGCTTCGCCGACACGGAGATGGTCGCCGCGATCCCCACCGGCAAGATCGCGCCCGCGCTCGTCGCCGCGGCCGTGGCGGACGGCGTCGAGAAGGGCGACAGCGAGGTGCTCGTGGACGAGGCGAGCAGGCGCATGAAGGCGGCCCTGGCCGGGCCCGTCGAGGGTCTCACCGTGGCCGTCGGCCGCTGACCCGGACAGAGCGGAAAGAGGAGGAGATCGCATGCCGCTGTGGCAGGTGTACCACCCGGTGGGCTCGTACACGCCGGAGGACAAGCAGCAGTTCGCGGCCGACGTCACGGGCTTCTACCAGCGGATCGGGCTGCCGAGGTTCTACGTCGTGACCCTGTTCCACGAGGTGGAGGGCGCGTCGTGCTTCGTCGGAGGGGAGCCGTCCGAGGGCACGGTGCGGGTCGTCATCGAGCACATCGCCCGGCACTCCCGGCACCCGGCCGAGCGCAGGCAGGCGAGTGAGGCCATCAGCCGGCTGGTGGCCCCGTACACGCGGGACCGGGGGCTGTACTGCGAGTTCCACGTCGACGAGACGCCGCAGGACCTGTGGATGACGGACGGCATCGCGCCCCCGCCGTCGGGCAGCGACGCCGAGCGGCTCTGGGTGCGGGAGAACCGTCCGGTGCCCTACTGACGTCGCGGCTCGACGCCCTGACGGACGGGTTTACAGGCCTGTGGTGATCTGTCTCACAGAGCGGCCGGTCCGGTGCTGCCGCCCGGCCGGGCGGCTCTAGGATCATCGGCGCCCCGAAACCCGTCCCGAGGAGTGACCGCATGGAACGCAGGCGTTTTCTCGCCCTGGCCGGAGCCGCGAGCGTGGGCGCCGGGCTCGCCGTCACCGGGGCCGGCACGCCGGCGTTCGCCGCCACGTACCCGTTCTACGACGGCGGCGTCCCCGCGGAGGCGCACACGAAGACGGCCGAGCTCGCGCCGTACGGCCTGACGGTGTTCGCGTTCACGCCGTCGGGCGGCTGGGTCGTCGTGACGCAGGACGGGCGCTACTTCGCCCGCGGCATCCCCGACGCCTGCTTCACCGAGCTGGGGGCCCTGGCCCGCGCCGGCAGGCGGATCCACTGCGTGGCCTTCCCGCCGGAGGGCGGCGACCGCTGGGTGATCACGACCGACAAGGGCATGTCGGCGCGCGGCATCCCCGAGGCGTGCCGGCAGCGGGTGGCGGCGTACTACTCGGCGGGCCAGCAGGTGGTGGACGTCGCCTTCCCGCCCGCGGGCGGCGACCGCTGGACGGTGGCCGCCACGGACGGCTTCCAGGCCAAGGGCGTGGACGACGAGTGCTTCCAGATGATGCGCAACCTGACGCAGGGCGGACGCCGCATCACCCGGGTCGCCTTCCCCAAGGCCGGCGGCTGGGCGGTCGTGGCGCAGGACGAGTTCCACGCGCGGGGCGTCCCCGACGACTGCTTCCAGCGGATGAACACCCTGTCCGCCGACGGCTGGCAGCTGCACAACGTGGCGTTCTCGCCGGGCGGCGGCTGGTCGCTGTCCACCCGCGGCAAGGTGCCCGCCCTCCCCGCCGACCGGGTGCGCCAGGTCGAGAACGCGGTGGGCGGCTCGACCATCTGGCAGCGGATGAGCGCCTGGAAGACGCCGGGCGTGGCGGTCGCGGTGGTGACCGGCAACAAGATCGCCTGGTCCACCGGCTACGGCTGGCTGGAGGCGGGCAGCGGGGCGGCCGCCCACCCGGAGACCGCCTTCCAGGCCGCCTCCATCAGCAAGGCCGTCGCCTCCGTCGGGGTGCTGCGGCTGCTGCAGACGCGCGGGCTCTCCCTGTCCGCCGACGTCCGGCCGTACCTCGGCTGGACGCTGCCGCGCCGCGACTGCGTGCCGGAGACGGCGGCGCCGACGATCGACCGGCTGCTGACCCACCGCGGCGGCGTCGTCGGCCGCGGGTCCACCACTCCGGCCGACGCCTGCTCGGGCTTCGACGCCGGGGGCGGCGGCTTCGCCGGGTACGGCCCGACGGCCACCGTTCCGACGCTGCTGCAGGTGATGAACGGCGAGGGCAACTCGCCGAAGATCGAGCTGACGACGACGCCCGGGGCCGAGTACCACTACTCGGGCGCCGGCTTCGTGCTGCTGCAGCGCATGGTGGAGCAGCAGACCGGCCTGTCCCTCGCCCGCTACATGGACGACGAGGTGTTCACGCCCCTCGGCATGACGTCCAGCTCGTACGACCTGGCGCCCGCCTTCGAGCTGGCCGCCGGGCACACCACGACCGGCGCCGTGATCCCGGGCAGGCGCAACCGCTACCCCGAGTCGGCCGCCGCGGGGCTGTACACGAACGTGCTCGACCTGTGCCGCCTGGTGTCGTACCTCAACCGGGCCTGGTCCGCCTCGTCCGACATCGCGGGCCCGCTCAGCAGGGCGTCGGTGCGGACGCTGCTCACCCCCGGCCCGCAGCCCGACATGGGGCGCGGCCTGTTCGTGTCGGGCGCGGGCACGGACGGCTTCTCCTACACCCACGACGGGTCGAACTACGGCTTCAGGTCGGTGTTCAAGGGGTACCCGAAGCTCGGCGCGGGCTACGCCGTCCTCGCCAACGGCAGCAACGCGGCCCTGGTCACGGAGGTCGCGGCGGCCGTCAGGAAGGTCTACGGCTGGCCCTGATCCCAGGGGCCGCGCCCTTGCGCGGGTCACCCCGGGCCCACACCATGGGACGGACGCCGGCCCGGTGCCCGGCCCTACCCGAGGAGTGACAGACCCATGGACGCCGACGTCATCGTGGTCGGAGCCGGTCTCGCCGGACTGGTCGCCGCCCACGAGCTCACCAGCAGGGGCAGGAAGGTGGCGCTGGTCGACCAGGAGAACGCCGCCAACCTCGGCGGGCAGGCCTTCTGGTCGTTCGGCGGGCTGTTCCTGGTGGACTCCCCCGAGCAGCGGCGGCTCGGCGTGAAGGACCACGTCGAGCTGGCCTGGAGCGACTGGCGGGGCAGCGCCGGCTTCGATCGGCTCGACGACGAGGACGCCTGGGCGGTCAGGTGGGCGCGGGCGTACGTGGAGTTCGCCGCCGGGGAGAAGCGTTCCTGGCTGCGCTCCCACGGCATCTCGTTCCTGCCGACGGTGGGGTGGGCCGAGCGCGGGAGCCTGCGCGCGGGCGGCCACGGCAACTCGGTGCCGCGCTTCCACGTCGCCTGGGGCACCGGAACCGGCGTGGTCGCGCCGTTCGCGGCCTCCGCGCGGCGCGCCGCCGCGGCCGGCCTGCTCTCCTTCCACCACCGTCACCGCGTGGACGAGCTGGTGGTCACCGGCGGCACCGTGACGGGGGTGCGGGGCACGGTCCTCGCCGACGACCGGTCGCCGCGGGGCGTGGCCTCCAACCGCGACGCGGCAGGCGAGTTCGAGCTCGCCGCGCAGGCCGTCGTCGTCACGACCGGCGGCATCGGCGGCGACCACGACCTGGTGCGCCGCCACTGGCCGGAACGCCTCGGCACCCCGCCCGCGAACATGATCACCGGCGTGCCCGCGTACGTGGACGGGCGCATGCTCGACATCAGCGCCGCCGCCGGCGCCCGCCTGGTCAACAGGGACCGGATGTGGCACTACACCGAGGGCGTGCGCAACTGGGACCCGGTCTGGCCGGGCCACGCCATCCGCATCCTGCCGGGCCCGTCCTCGATGTGGTTCGACGCCCTCGGGCGGCGCCTGCCCGAGCCGTGCCTGCCGGGCTACGACACGCTGGGCACGCTCAGGTACCTGCGCACCACCCCCGACCTCGCGCCGTACGACCACTCGTGGTTCATCCTCACCCAGCGGATCATCGAGAAGGAGTTCGCGCTGTCGGGCTCCGAGCAGAACCCCGACATCACCGCCCGCGACCGGCGGGCGTTCATGCGGGAGCGGCTGCTGAGCAAGGGCGCCCCCGCGCCGGTCGAGGCGTTCAAGCGGAACGGGGCCGACTTCGTCGTGGCCGCCGACCTGGAGGAGCTCGTCGCCCGCATGAACAAGCTCACCGACGAGCCGCTGCTGGACGCCGCCGCCGTGCGCGCCCAGATCCGGGCCCGCGACCTGCAGCTCGCCAACCCGTACAGCAAGGACGCGCAGATCCAGGGCATCCACAACGCGCGCCGCTACCTGGGCGACCGGCTCGGCCGGGTCGCCACCCCGCACCGCATCCTCGACCCCTTGAACGGCCCGCTCATCGGCGTCAAGCTGCACGTCCTCACGCGCAAGACCCTCGGCGGCATCCAGACGGACTTGCGGTCGCGGGCGCTCGGCCCCGACGGCGAGCCGGTCGGCGGCCTGTACGCCGCCGGCGAGGTGGCGGGCTTCGGCGGCGGAGGCGTCCACGGGTACAACGCGCTGGAGGGCACGTTCCTGGGCGGCTGCCTGTTCTCCGGCCGCGCGGCGGGCCGCGACCTGGCCCAGGCGCTGGGCTGAGGGTGGACCCGGTGCGGGTCAGCGGGCTCCGGCGGCGCGGAGCAGGGCGGCCACCCGCGTCTGGCCCTTCGCCACCGCGTGGGCGAGCGGGGTGACGCCCTCGCGGTCGGCCAGGTTCACGTCGGCGCCCGCCTCCACGAGCAGGCGGACGATCTCCTGGTACGGAGCGCCGCCGTCGCCGAGGATGACCGCCTCCAGCAGGCCGGTCCAGCCGAGGTCGTTGACGTGGTCGACGTCGATGCCGGTCTTCAGCACCTCGCGGACGTAGTCCACGTGCCCGCGCTCGCAGGCGGGGATGAGGGACACGCCGCCGTAGCGGTTGCGCAGCGTCAGGTCGGGGCCTGCGGGGAGGAGCGTCCTCAGCATGGCGACGCTGCCCGTCACGCCGGTGACCAGCCAGGGCGAGTCGCGCCTGGCGTCCTGCGCGTCCGGGTCGGCGCCGGCCGCCACCAGCATCTCGGCCACCTCCACGTGGTCGCCGGCGACGGCGAGCAGCAGGGCCGTGCGGCCGGTGGCGTCGCGGGCCTCGACGTCGGCGCCGGCCGCGAGCAGGTCGCGGACCCCGGCGACGTCGCCGCGGGCGGCGCGGGCGAGCAACTGGTCATCGAGCATGCCTCCCCCTTCCCAGGTCACCTGATATCACACCAGACCAGCACAGACCCCACCGAAGCGGCCCCAGCTTGCCAGGCCGTCTCAGCCGAGCTGCCCGGCGACCGCCTTGAGCCCCGCCTGCGCGATGGCCTCGTCGATGTCGCCGCTGGGCGCCCCGCCCACGCCGATGCCCGCGACCGGAGCGCCGCCCGACACGACGGGGACGCCGCCCGCGAGGAACAGGGTGCCGGGGATGTCGGCGATCGACGGACCCGTACCGGTGAGGCCCTTGCCCAGCTCGCCGGTCGTCCTGCCGAAGGAGACCGCCGTGAACGCCTTCCGCCTGGCCGACTCCTCCGTCTGCGGGCCCGCGCCGTCGCCCTTCAGCACCAGCCGGGTCGCACCCGACCTGTCGACGACCACGACGGTGACCCGCTGCTTCTGCTTGACGGCCTCCTTCATGGCGGCGTCGGCGATCTTCAGGGCGGCGTCGGCGGAGAGCGCGGAGGTCTGCACGACGGCCTGCGCGGCGGGCTCCTTCCTGTCCGGCGCGGCCTGGGCGGCGGGCGCGGCGACGGCGAACGTCCCGGCCAGGAGGGCGAACCCGGCGACAGGGCCGGCGAACAGGCGGGCGCGAGCGGTACCGATCATGGTTTCTCCAGTTCAGCGTGGGGTCGAACCGTGCACGTCCAGCGTGGCGCGGGCGCCGTCCCCTGCCATCGGGAGCGCGGGCGATCCGCCGCCGCCGAGCGGTCGAGCCAGGGGTCAACCGATCGGTTGATGCGCCGCCCCGGGCGTCCGGGCCAGGCTCGACCAGCCGGTACGGTCGGGGAGCAGGTCCGCTGGGGAGGAGGGCGATGAGGGAGCGCGTCTGGCTCAACTGGGCCATGCATGCCGGGTTCTACCTGCTGCTCCTGGCCTCCGCCCTGCGGCTGGTGTCGCGGCACGACCTGGTCCCGCGCACCGTCGCGGCGCTCGCGGTCGCCGGGCTGCTCGCCCTGGCCTACGCGGCCGGCATCGCCCTCTGGAGCCGTCTCGGGCTCCGGCGGCTCGTCTGGCTGGGCGGGGTCTCCGCGGTGTGGCTGGCGCTGGTGGTCCTCGCGCCGTCGTTCAGCTGGTGCGCCGTCCCCCTGCTGTTCGTGTGCCTGCGGCTGCTGAACGCGCGCGGGTTCGCCGTCGCCGCGGCGGCGCTCACGCTCGTGGTGATCGCGGCGCAGTTGGAGATCGCGCGGGAGGTGGACGTCAGCCTGATCCTCGCACCCATCGGCGTGGCCACCATGACCGCGGTCGTGTTCTGGGAGCTCCAGCGCGAGAGCTCGGCCCGGCAGCTCCTCATCGACGACCTCGTCCGCACGCGCGGCACGCTGGCCGGCTCCAGGCACCGTACCGGAGTGCTGGAGGAGCGCGAGCGGCTCGCCAGGGAGATCCACGACACGCTGGCGCAGGGGCTGACCAGCATGGGCATCCTCCTCCAGGCCGCCGACCGCATGTGGGCGTCCGACCCCGAGCTCGCCCGCGCGCACGTACGCCGCGCCGCCGCGGCCGCCGCGGAGAACCTCGACGAGGCCCGGCGGTTCGTCCGCGACCTCCAGCCGCCCGGCCTGGTGGACGGCTCGCTGCCCGAGGCGCTGGCCCGGCTGTGCGCGCACTCCGCCGACGCCTCCGGTCCGGACTCCGGGCCCCTGGTGCGCTTCCGTCAGGAGGGCGAGGCCTACCCGCTGGCACCCGACGTGCAGGCGGCGCTGCTGCGGGTGGCCCAAGGGGCGCTGGCCAACGTCCGCGACCACGCGGGCGCGCGCGCCGCCACGGTGACGCTGTCCTACCTGGACGGCGAGGTGACGCTGGACGTGTTCGACGACGGCGCCGGTTTCGCCGAACCCGCGCCGGCGCCCGGACGCGGGTTCGGACTGCGGGCGATGCGCGCCCGGCTGGCCGAGGTCGACGGCACGCTGGCCGTCGAAAGCGTCCCCGGCGAGGGCACGGCCGTGGCCGCCAGGGTGGCCACGGCCGTGCCCGCCGGGTGGGGCCGGGAGGAGGCGCGATGAGGCTGTTCCTGGTGGACGACCACCCCGTGGTCCGCGCCGGGCTGGTGGCGCTGCTCGGCGGCGAGACCGACATGGAGGTCGTCGGCGAGGCCGCCGGCGGCGAGGAGGCGCTGCGCGGGATCGCCGCCCGCGAGCCGGACGTCGTGCTCATGGACCTCCAGCTCGGCGACGGCATCGACGGCGTGGAGACGACCAGGCGGGTCCGCGCGCTGCCGTCGCCGCCGCAGGTCCTCGTGCTGACGACGTACGAGACCGACGCCGACCTCATGCGGGCCGTCGACGCGGGGGCGACCGGCTACCTGCTCAAGGCCTGCCCGCCGGAGGAGCTGTTCCAGGGCATCCGCGCCGCCGCCAGGGGCGAGACCGTGCTGTCGGCCAGGGTGGCGACCCGGATGATGCGGCGGATGCGGGAGCCCGGCACGGCGCTCAGCGCGCGCGAGGTCGAGATCCTGGAGCTGCTGGCGAGCGGCGCGGGCAACAGGGAGATCGCCAGGCGCCTGTTCATCACGGAGGCGACGGTCAAGACGCACCTGGTGCACATCTACGGCAAGCTCGGCGTCGAGACCCGCACGGCCGCCGTGACCGCCGCCGTCGAACGCCGCCTCATCCGCCTCCCCTGACCCGGCTCGCGCCCGCGAGGCACAGGCGATACTGGCGGCAGGGTGATCGACGGTGCGGGAGGCAGAGTGCGGCACAAGGAGACGGCGGCGCTGACGTTCGGGCTGACGTTCGCGCTGGTGGCGGGCTGCGGCACCGCGGGCGCCCTCAGCCAGGACGTCATCGACCAGGCGCTGCGGCAGGGCGCGGCGCCCGACCTGATGTACGTGGTGGAGCTCCCCGGGTACGAGCTGGCCGAGCAGTCGGTGGGCGGCATCAACGAAGAGGGGTTCGGCGCGTTCTACACCTCCCCCGACGGCAGGCGGGTGGAGATGCGGGTCGATCGCGGGCCGTACCGGTGCTCGGGCACCTGCGAGCGCGACGGCACCGGCTGGTTCACCGTCGACGGCGGGCGGCAGGAGTACGCGGCCGTCCGCGAGGACCATCACCTGCGGCTGATCTGCGACGTCGGCCAGGTCGAGCGGGGCGTGCTGAAGCAGGCGGCCGAGTCGGCGCGTCCGGCGGTCGGCACGGGCACGCCCTCTCCCCCGCACTCCCCGGTGGAGCGCGGCGACCTTCCTGAGCACGGCGACATGGCGCCGCTCAACCCCACAGGACCCGGCGGCTGACCGTCCGCGCCCGCGCCGCGCGTCCCGGTGGCGCGGCGCAAGGATGTTCAAGACCGGCGGCGCCAGGTGCGGCACGGTGGCGGGCGTGTCGCATCCTCCCGCCCAGCAGGCCCCCGGACGTCCGGGCGCCCTGCTCGCCGTCCTGCTCACCGGTCAGGCCATGGCCTCCATGGACGGCTCCATCGTCAACGTCGCCCTGCCCGCGATCCAGCGCGACCTCGGCGCGTCCGGCGTCGCCCTGCAACTCGTCGTGTCGGCGTACCTGCTCGCCATGGGCGTGCTCATCGTCACCGGCGCGCGGCTCGGCGACCTGCTCGGCCACCGGCGGGCGTTCCTGGCGGGCCTGGCCGGGTTCACCTGCGCGTCGCTGCTGTGCGGCCTCGCCCCGGACGCGCCGCTGCTGGTGGCCGCCCGGGTGGCGCAGGCCGCCGGGGCGGCGCTGATGATCCCGCAGGTGTTCTCGCTCATCCGGCTGCGGCGGTCGGGGGCGGCGCTGCGGCGGGCCGTCGGGCTGTACTCGATGGTGCTGGCGCTCGGCGTGGCGGCCGGGCAGGTCGCGGGCGGGCTGGTGGTGGGGGCCGACCTGCTGGGGCTGTCCTGGCGGCCGGTCTTCCTGGTGAACGTGCCCGTGGGCGTGGTGCTCGTCCTCGCCGGGGCGCGGCTGCTGCCCCGGGCGGAGCGCACGGCCGCCAGGCTCGACCTGGCGGGCGTGGCGCTGCTGACCGCCGCCATGACCGCCGTGCTGGTGCCGCTGGTCCTCGGCCGGGAGCACGGCTGGCCGCTCTGGACGTGGCTCTGCCTGCCCGCCGGAGGGGTGCTGTTCGCGGGGTTCGCGGCGGCCGAGACGCGGCTGGCCGCGCGCGGCGGGCTGCCGCTGCTGGACCTCGGCGTGCTGCGGCTGCGCGGCGCAGGACCCGGCCTGCTGGCGTGCGTGCTGGTGATGGCGTGCTACACGGCGTTCCTGTTCGCGCTCACGCTGCACCTGCAGGAGGAGCTGGGCTTCGGGCCGCTCGCGGCGGGGCTGGCGTTCGTCCCGTACGCGTGCGGGTTCGCGGCGCTGAGCCTGACGTGGGCGCACCTGCCGGCCAGGGCGCGGGCGGCGCTGCCGGTGGCGGGGCCGCTCGTGTTCGCGGCGGTGGCGGTGGCCCTCGCCGTCCTGACCGGCCTGCCAGGGGCGGACGGGCTGCCAGGGGCGGGCGGGCTGCCAGAGGCCGGCGGGCTGCCAGAGGCCGGCGGGCTGTCAGAGGCGGGCGGGGTCGCCGGGGCGGTGGGCCTGTCCCCTTCGGTGGGATCGCCCGCTCTCGCCGGGGCGTGGCCCGCGGCGGTGACGGCGCCTCTGCTGTTCGCGGCGGGTGCGGGGCACGCCGCGGCCTACAGCCCGCTGATCGCGCAGGTGTCGGCGGTGGCGGGAGCGGCGCGGGCGTCGGCGGTGTCCGCGATCAACTCGACCGGGCCGATGCTCGCCTCCGTGCTCGCGGTGGCCGGGCTGGGCGGCGTCTACCTCTCGTACGGGCTCGCGGGGACCCTGGCGCTGGTGGCCGCGTTCCTGGTGGCCGGGGCCGTGTCGGCGGCGGTCGCCCGGCGCGGCCTCGCTCCGGAGGGCGCCTCCACGGCGCCCGCCCCGGGCCCCGCGTCCTCCCCCGGCTCAGGCGAGCGGCCGGTGCGACGCCTCGGGGGCGAGCGGCGGGTGCGACGCCCCTGACGCGGGGTGCATAACCTCCGTATAACCACATCAGGTGACATGGGGGTTATCGGGCTTCTGTTGGACTCCCTCTCCCGGTGCCGGGATCGTCCCGGCACCGGTCAGGGGGAGGGAAGATGTCGATCGCGTCCATCGCCCGCGCGCCGGCCAGGCCGTCCGCTCCGGTGGCGGGGGCACGGCCGCGGCGCGGGTGGCGCCTGCTGCTGCTCGGCGGGTGGCTGGCGCAGGTGCTGCTGCGGCTGTGGCTGTTCCGCGACCACACCGGCCCGGTGGCGAACCCGGACGAGACGGGCTACCTCGTCGCGGCCCGATGGCTGGCGGGTGGCGTCGGCGGCGACCTCAGCGGCTCGACGTTCTACCAGGGCGGGTACGCGCTGCTGCTCGTCCCGGTGTTCTGGGTGACCGACGACCCGGTGACGGCGTACCGGCTGGTCGTCGTGATCGGGTCGGCCGTGGCGGCGGGGGCGTTCCTGCCGGCGTACCTGCTGCTGCGACGGCTGGAGGTGGGGCGCCGGTTCGCGGCGGTCGCGGCGTTCACGGCGACGCTGTCGCCGTCGCTGCTGCTGTTCTCGGGGCTGGCGCTGGCCGACGCGGTGCTGCCCACCCTGGTGCTGGGCTGGCTGGTCGCCGTGCACGACCTCGTCAGGACGGGCTCGGTCAGGGCGGGCGCGGCGGCGGGCGCGCTGGCCGGGTACGCCATGGCGGTGCACCTGCGCGGGACGGTGCTGCTGACGGTGCTGCTGGCGGTGTGCCTGCTGACGGCGGCGCGCCTGCTGCTCACCCGGCGCCGGACCCCGGCTCGGGCGACCCCGGCTCCGACCCCGACTCCGGCGACCCCGACTCCGGCTCCGGCAACCCCGGTTCCGGCGACCCCGGCTCCGGTTCCGGCTCCGACCCCGGCTCCGGCGACCCCGGCGACGTGGCGGGGGGCGGGGGTGGCGGCCGGGGCGGCGGTGCTGGTGGCGGGCGCGGGGATGCTGCTGAACCGGGCGCTGTCGGCCGGCCTGTACCCGGACGGCCCGCGCGATCTGTCGGGCCTGCTCGTCTCCCGCCTCACCACCCTGGACGGCCAGGCGTGGGCGGTGTCGGGGGCGCTCGGCCAGCTCTGGTACCTGATCGCCGGCACCTGGGGCCTGGCCGGCGTGGGCCTGGCGGGCGCGGTGACGCTGGTGGCGCGCCGGTCCGGCCCGCCCGCCCACCGCGTGGCCGCCGCCGCGCTGCTCGCCCTGACCCTGGGCGTCGCGTACGCCTCCTCGGCCGCCCTGCCGGACGAGCACCGGGTGGGCAACTACGCCTACGGCCGGTACCTCGCCTGCGTCGCGACGGCCTGGGTGCTGGCCGGGCTGCTGGTGCTCGTACGGGCCCGGCGCGGGGCCGTGGTGGCGCACGCCGTGGCGGGCGCGGCGCTCATGGCGGCGGCGGGCGGCCTGGCCGCCTGGTACGCGGGCGACCGCCTGCACCGGTACGCCTTCATCGCCTTCGACTTCCCGGAGGTGATGTTCCTCAACGGGGTGCGTGACAGGCTGGACCTCGCAGGGGCGTCATGGGCGGCGCTCGCCCTGCTGGCCTGCCTGACGGCGGCGGCCGTGGCCGCTCCCGGGCCGCGGCTCGCGACGGCCGTGCTGGCGGTGGTCAACGTGGCGTTCGTGGTGCACCTGGCCCCGGCCGCGGCGCCCCCGCCCGGCAGGGACTGGCTGCCCGCGCCCGGTCCCGGCCGGGTGGCGCTGGACACGCGGGTGCGGTGGAACGTGTGGGTGCCGCTGACGTACCGGGTGTGGTGGACGGAGCTGGAGCGCTTCGACGGCCGCCGCGGGGCTCCCCCGGCGGGCGCGTGCGGCGCGGTGGTGCCGTGGGACGCGGGCGCTCCCCCGTCCCCGTGGACGGTGGCGGCACCGGGTGGCAGGGACGGCGGCTGGACCCTCTGGACGAACGCCGGGAACCCGTCCTGCCGGGCGGGCGCGGGCGGAAGGTGACCTTCGACCCTGTCGCTCGGGGGCGGAGCCGGGCATGCTCGGTCACGTACCGCCCTGCCGGACACTCGGGGGGACGGCGCGCCGGGCGAAGGCGGCCATCCGTGCTCACGCACGTCCTTCCAGGCGGCGCGCCGGCTCCCCGAACCCGGTCGCCTAGGACAGGAACTCGACGATCCTCGGCTGCCAGCTCACCAGGTCGGTGGCCTGCCGCGACACGTGGAGGGTGCTGCCGGGCAGCAGCTCGCGCAGCCGCTCCGCGGTCGAGACGGGGTGGGCGGGGTCGGTGTCCCAGGCGAGGATCAGCACGGGCAGGGTCAGCGCGGCCAGGTCGGCGGGCGCGGGCAGGTCGCCGCGGGCCGCGCCGCGCAGCAGGGACGGCAGGAGGTCCTCGGCGACGTCGGGCAGGGTCGGGGGGACGTTCAGGTCGCGGAAGATCTCGGGGATCTCGGCCCCCTCGGCGGCCTTGGCGAGGCCCTCGGCCACGCCGTGCTGCTCGATCACGTCGGCGAGCCGCCGGTACTCCTCGGCCTTGGCGGGGCGGGTCTCCCAGGCCGTCGGCGGGATCGTCAGCACCAGCCGGTCGAACCGGCCCGGCGCCTTGAGCGCGGCGTGCAGCAGGGTGGCCGTGCCCATGGACGCGCCGACGCCGGCGGCGGGCGCGCCGTCGCCGACCTCGTCGAGGAGGGCGAGCAGGTCGTCGGCGAGGGCGGGGAAGAGGTAGTCGGCGGGCTCCGCGCGCCCGGTGGACTCGCCGTGGCCGCGGGCGTCGTACGCGACGACCCTGCGGGCGGTGCGCTCGGCCACGGACGGCCAGTTCAGCAGCCCCGTCCTGGCGTCGGACGCCCTGCTGCCCAGCATGCCGTGGGCGTACACGGCGAGCGGGCCGTCACCGTGCTCCTCGTACGTCAGCACGGCACCCGGACGCGAAATCTGTCCCATTCTGGCCCCCTTTATAGGCATGTGCACCCTCAGCATGGCACACCGCGATCATCCGGGAGGAAACACCGATCGGGCCGCGCCCGTCCGCCCGAGATGTCTCGTGCCGAGGGCCGGCCGGGCACCGCTCCGGGGCGCCCGGCCGGCCCTCCTCCTCACGTCACAGCCGGCGGCTCACCCCACCGTCAGCGTGTACGCCTTGGTCACCGGCGTGCTGAGCCGGTCGTAGTCACGCAGCCGCACGGTGAACGTGGCCGACCCGGCGGCGGCCGGCCTGCCGCTGATCTCGCCGGTGAACCTGTCGAGCGTCAGCCCCTCCGGCAGCGCCCCGTCCACCACCTGCCAGTCGTAGAACGGCACGCCGCCCTTCGCCTTCAGCCTGCCCGAGTAGGCCGCGCCCGCCCTGGCGGCGGGGAGCGACGCGGTCTCGATCGACGGCTTGAGGAACGGGGTGAGCTTCCTGTTCAGCTTCCACCCCGCGTTCTCGGCGATGAGGAGGCTGAGCTTGGTCAGCTCCCACCGGCGGGTGGGGAAGAAGTGGTGCCAGCCTCCGCTCTGCCCGCTCAGCCGGTCCCAGTACGGCTCGTTGCCCGGCACGTGGTAGCTGGTGTCGAGCGGCACCGGGTAGCCCTGGTAGCCGATGACCTCCCGGTCGTCCTCGCCCTTGCTCGCGACGTAGTCCGCCATGCCCTTCCACCAGTCGTGGAAGGCGACGGCGTGGCCGAACTCGTGCATGACCAGGCCGTGCACGTCGATGACCTGGCCGAGGTCGGTCTTGTACCAGTCCTCGTCGGCCAGCGACGTGAACAGCTTCATCAGCTCCTCGTCGTACTCCAGGATCATCGAGTACGACCGGTGGTACGGCGTCGGCTTGCCGTCCACGGTGTGGAACTTCCCGTTGTTGGCCGGATAGCCGGTGGAGTAGGGCCGCTGGATGCCGCGGAAGAACACGTAGACGCCGTTGTACGGCTTGGCGTTGCTCGTCTGGACCTCGTTCTGCCAGTCGTCGCCCGGCAGGTGGCTGACCTCGTCGCCGGCGGGCACGGTGTCGAACGGCTTGAGGTCGAAGAAGGCGAACCAGTTGCGCACGGCCGTCTCGGCGGCCTGGCGGACGCCGGGGTCGGAGAAGTAGCCGGTGACGGTGTCGTAGCGGTAGTCGAAGTCGATGGGGATCGTGGGTTCGAGCTTCTTCTTCTCGTCCTGCTGAACCATGATCGGCATGGTCTGGGTGACGGCGGCGCCGGTGGCGTCGGTCGTCCTCATGATCCAGCGGTGCCGTTCGTCCTGGCCGGGCCCCTGCTTGGAGTGGATGGCGAGCCGGACGACCTCGCGGTCGGCCGGGCCGGTGAGCGTGAACGACTTGGTGGCGCCGGTCGCGGTGAGCTCGCTCGGCAGGTTGAACATCAGCCGCGAGGTGCCCTCGGCCTTCAGCTCGACCTTCAGCGGGTAGGCGACGCCGGGCGTCTTCGGCGCGCGCACGGTGAGCTCGACGTACGGGTTGGCCAGGTAGCCCTCCCAGTCCACGAGCTGCACGCCGTAGTCGTTGACCTTGCGGTAGAAGATGTCGTACACGTCGAGCGGTGGGGCGGCGCGCCGCTCGGCGAGCCCGGGGCTGGGCGCCGACAGGGTGGCGGCCAGCGCGAGGGTGACCGCGGCCGGGAGCAGGCGCACGGCGGCTGATCGTTTCATGACACCTCAGTTCTTGATGCCGGTGAGGGTGACCCCCTCGATGAAGTAGCGCTGGAGGAAGAAGAACAGCGCGATGATGGGCGCGATGACCGCGGCCGAGGCGGCCATCAGGTAGCCCCACTGGGTGATGTAGATGCTCTGGAACGAGGCCAGGCCGAGCGAGAGCGTGTAGTTCTCCTCGCTGTTCAGGTAGAGCAGCGGGCCGAGGAAGTCGTTCCAGGTGCCGATGAAGGTGAAGATGGTGACCACGATGATCGCGGGCTTGGACAGCGGCATGACGATCGTCCAGTAGACCCGCCAGGGCGAGGCCCCGTCGATGTAGGCGGCCTCGTCCAGCTCGAACGGGATGGTCAGGAAGAACTGCCTGAGCAGGAACACGTTGAACACGCCGCCGCCCGCGCCGGCGAACCAGCTCGGCACCGTCAGCGGCAGGATCGTGTCGAGCGCGCCCAGCTCCTGCCACATGACGAAGGTCGGGATGAGCGTCACCGCGTACGGCAGCATGACGCCGCTCAGCAGCAGCGCGAACACCACGTTCCTGCCCCGCCAGCGCAGCCGGGAGAAGCTGAACGCGGCGATCGAGCAGGTCAGCACGGTGCCGACGACGCTGACGACGGCGATGACGACGGTGTTGACGAAGTAGCGGCCGAACGGCTGCGCGGTGAGCGCCTCGGTGAAGTTCGACCACTGGAACGGGTCGGGGATCCACTGCGGCGGCGCGATGAACATCTGGCTGTCCTGCATGAGGGCGCTGCGCAGCAGCCAGACGAACGGCAGCAGCGTGGGGATCGCCCCCGCCGTCAGCGCGACGTAGGTAAGGGCCTTGCCGTACTTCCTCGGCCCGCGCCGCGCCGGGACGGGCGCGACGCTCTTGGGCCGCGGCGGGGCGGTCAGGGTGGTCATCGGGCTCCCGCCATCTCGTAGTACACCCAGCGGCGGGCGTTGCGGAACATGAGGAAGGTGACCACCATGATGATCATGAAGAGCACCCAGGCGAGCGCGCTGGCGTACCCCATCTCGCTCTCCCTGAACGCCTTGCGGAACAGGTAGTAGACGTAGAAGAGGGTGGCGTTGTTGGGACCGCCCTCGGTCATCACGTACGCCTGGTTGAACACCTGGAAGGTGCCGATCACGCCGACCACCAGGTTGTAGAAGATGGTCGGGGTCATCATGGGCAGCGTGACGTGCCAGAAGCGGTGCCAGGGCCCGCCGCCGTCGATGGAGACGGCCTCGTACAGGTGCCTGGGCACGCCCTGGAGACCCGCCAGGAAGATCACCATGGTGTTGCCGAAGCCCCAGGTGCTCATGATGATGAGCGAGGGGATGGCGGTGGACTCGCCGTAGATCCACATCCCGCCGGGCAGCCCGCCCTGCCTGAGCAGGGAGTTGAGCAGCCCGAAGTCGGGATTGAAGATCCAGATCCAGAGCACCACGTTCGCGATGGCGGGGACCAGCGTCGGCAGGTAGAAGACGGTCCGCCAGACCGCCAGGCCGCGTACCTTCTGGTTGAGCAGCATGGCGACCGCGAAGCTGACGATCATGACGAGCGGCACGGCGCCGAGCGTGTAGTAGGTGGTAGAGCCGAGCGACTGCCAGAACAGGTCGTCGCCGCCGAGCCTGGCGTAGTTGTCGAGGCCCGCGTACTCCAGCGAGCCGCCCACCTTCCAGTCGCTCAGGCTGAACACGAGGGAGGCCACCATCGGCCCCGCCGTGAAGATCACGAACCCCAGGATCGCGGGCAGGGCCATGAGCAGGCCCCAGCGGCGCTCCAGGCGCCGCTGGCCGGACAGCGCGGCCATCCCGTCACAGCTCCTGCGTGTGGTGCCAGCCCTGGAGCTGCGCCGTGATCTTCGGCGCGACCTCCTTGAGCACCTCCGCCGCGGACCGCTTGCCGGTCTCCAGCTCCTGCAGGGCCGGAGTGAGCAGGTCGCTGGAGATCGCCGACAGGTTCTTCAGCCGGTTGCGGAAGTCGGGCACACCGTGGTCGCGGGCGTAGTCCACCACCGCGGTGCGGAACTCCTGCGGGTGCGCGGCGTTCTTCGTCCAGGAGTCGATGGCCGCCTGGTCCTCGTAGTACTTCTTCTCCTGCGGCATCCACAGGCCCTGCTGGTACAGGTCCACGTAGCGCGGGTCGATGTGGAAGGCGAACAGCTCCACCGCCTCCTCCACGTGCTTGGTGCCCGCGAACACCGCCGACGCGCCCGCCACCTGGCTGGCCGTGAACGGCTCCCCGTACTTCGGCAGCACGCCGATGCCGTAGTCCACCTTGCTCTCGTTCATGTCGAGCAGGCTCCAGTGGCCGTCCACGACCATGGCGACGCGCTTGGTCTTCAGCAGGATGTTCGTGCCGGGCACGTCGTCGCCGGTCGCCGCGAGCTGGCCGGGGCCCGGCGCGACCCGGTGCTTGTACACGAGGTCCTGGAGGTTCTGGAACACCTCGATCGCCTCCGGCGCGTCCAAGAGGCACTTCCTGCCCTGCTCGTCGGCGATGTCGCCGCCGTTGCCGCGCAGGAAGCCGTACCAGGCGGCGCCGTACGTGATGCTGCTGGAGATGCCGAACTGCCTGACCTGCTTCGGGTCGAAGCCGGACTCGTCCGGGTGCCTGCCGTTCTGGTCGACGGTCAGCTTGTACGCGTTCTCGACGAGCTGGTCCCACGTCCACGCGTTCGCCGCGTCGGCGGGCGGCGGCGCGATGCCCGCCTCGGCGACCGCCGACTTGCTGTACCACAGCAGCTCGATCTCGTTCGCCGTGGCGACGCCGTGCAGGTTGTCCTGCCCGGACCACAGGTAGGCGTCCGGCAGGTAGCCGGCGAGCTGCGGGTACTTCTTCAGGTAGGGGAAGAGGTTGACGAGCTTGCCCTGCTCGCCGAGTCGGAACGACATCGCCATCGGCACGTAGCCGACGTCCGGCACCCTGCCGCCGGCCACCAGCGTGTTGAGCTTCACGTCGTACTCGTCCGGTGTGAACAGCGGCTTGACCTTCCGGCCCGGCTTGCTCCGCTCGAACGCCTGGAGCATCTTGTTCACGGCCTTCTGCTCGAACGTCGAGCCCCAGTACATGAACTGCAGCTCGACGGCCCCCGGCGCGCCCGCGCCGCCACCGCCACCGCCGCACGCGGCGGCCGCCGCGCCGAGGGCGGTCAGGCCGCCCATCCTGAACAGATCACGTCTTCTCATGAGCTTTCGTCCTTACGCGAGGGGGATCCACACCCGCATGGGGCCGCCGTCGCGGTTGTCCCACTGGTGATAGGGGATCGCGGTGGCGGTCACGCCGGTGGTGGTCGCGACATGGTGGGTGCGGTACGGCAGGCCGCCTTCCGGCTCGGTCACGGCCAGCGCGTCCGTCTGGATGAGGACGGTCCTGCCGACGCCGGGCAGGTCGTCCACGGGGGTGACGCGCAGCGGCGCGCCGGGGACGAGGGCGAGGTCGTCCACGGCGGCCTCCTGGTCCGCCTGCTCGAAGCAGTAGACGAGCGGCCCGCGCTCGACGGCGGCGCAGCCGCGCAGCGCGTCGACGCGGCGGTGCGCCCGCACCAGGCGCGGCGTCATGTCGAGCTCCAGCTCGACGGTGTCGCCCGGCTTCCAGGCCCGGCGGATCACGGCGTAGCCGTCCTCGCCGGGAGTGAGCGAGCTGGAGGCGCTCCAGGCGGGCACGCGCAGGCGCAGCGACCACTCGGTGCCGGGGGCGCGCTCCACGGTGACGGCGATCCTGCCGTCCCACGGGTAGTCGGTCTCGACGCGTAGGGCGACGTCGCCGGAGACGATGCGGCCCTCGGCGTACTGGTGGACGGCGAGGCCGTCCGGCTCGGCCGTGGCCAGGTAGTGGCCGAGCGACGACACCAGGCGCATGATGTTCGGCGGACAGCAGGCGCAGGCGAACCACTCCCTGCGCCGGCCGAGGTAGGCGTCCTCGACCAGGTCGCTCCTGCGCTGCAGCGGGTTGACGTAGAAGAAGCGCACCCCGTCGGCCGAGGTGGACGCGGCGAACGCGTTGTAGAGGGTGCGCTCGATCAGGTCGGCGTAGCGGCCGTGGCCGGTGGCGAGCAGCAGCCGCCAGTTCCAGTGGATGCTCGCGATGGCGGCGCAGCTCTCGTTGTAGGCGCGGTCCGGCGGCAGCTCGTAGCGCTCGCCGAACGCCTCGCCGTCGTGGCGCGAGCCGTGGCCGCCGGTGATGGAGGTCTTGGTGGCGACCAGGTCCTCCCAGCGTCGCACCGAGCACTCCAGCAGCGACTCGTCGCCCGTCTCCAGGTAGAGGTCCACGACGCCGGCCTCCAGGTAGAGCTGGCGGACGGCGTGCCCGACGGCGGTGTCCGCCTCCCTGACCGGCAGGTGGTCCTGGGCGTACAGCATGCCCATGCCGCTGTCCTTGATCAGGCCCTTGCCGCGGTTGTCCACCAGCTTGCCCGCGAGCTCCAGGTACGGCCGGTGCCCGGTCAGCCGGTACAGCTCGACCAGCGCGGTCTCGACCTCGGCGTGGCCGTCGATGCCGTCGTCGCCGCCGGTCAGGAACACCTCGACGAGGTGGTCGGCGAAGCGCCGCGCCACGTCGAGCAGCCGGCCGTCGGTGCCCGCGCGGGCCCCGGCCACGGCCGCCTGGAACAGGTGGCCGGCGCAGTACATCTCGTGGCTGTACTCCAGCTCCGCGTAGATCTTGCCGGGCTTGACCACCTGGTAGTGGGAGTTCAGGTAGCCGTCGGGGCGCTGGGCCCTGGCCAGCAGCGCGGCCGACTCCGCGACGAACTCCTCGTACTCGGGGGCGGGCTGCCTGGCGTGCTCCCAGGCGACCGCTTCGAGCTGCTTGTACAGGTCGGAGTCCTGGAAGCGGTAGCCCTTGAACTCCCCTTCCGCCTCGCCCGCGGCCAGCCTGAGGTTGGGCACGGCCCCAGACCGCTCCATCTGCCGCAGCCCGAGCGGGATGCTCGCCTCGCGGTTGGTCCGCTGCCAGCGGGCCAGCGGGCCACCGGTGATCCGCACGTCCCGCACGCTCAACGGCCGGCGGGCGCCTTCCCTCGGCACGGCGGGGCCACAGATCTGTTCGGGGACGGTCTGTTCGGGGACGGCCATCATGCTCCCAACGAGAAAAAGTGGGAATAGGTTTTCTCGATGGGAGAGTAGAATGTCACACAGGACGGGTCAAGGGGTCTTGCGATCACGTATTCGGGGGCTAACATGCTGTCGGGTCAAGGAGGAAAACGGTTGTCCAACTCGGCGCACGAGACCGGCAGGACGGTGACCATCAGAGACGTCGCCGCCGCCGCGGGAGTCTCCATCGGCACCGCGTCCAAGGCGCTCAACGGCGTGGGCAGGATGCGGGAGGAGACGAGGGCCCGCGTCATGGCCGCCGCCGAGGAGCTCGAGTTCCGTCCCAACCCGCTCGCCCAGGGGCTGCTCGCCGGGCGCACGTACACCGTGGGGCTCGTCACCTGCGACAGCTTCGGCCGCTTCAGCATCCCCGTCATGCTCGGCGCCGAGGACGCCCTGGGCGCCGGGCAGGTCTCCGTGTTCATGTGCGACACCCGCGACGACCCGATCAGAGAGCACCACTACGTCGAACGCCTGCTCGCCCGGCGCGTCGAGGGCATCATCGTCACCGGCAGGCGCACCGAGCCCCGGCCCAGCATCGGCCGCGACCTGCCCGTCCCCGTCGTCTACGCCATGACGCAGTCGCAGGACGAGTCAGACCTGTCGATCATCCCCGACGACGAGGGCGGCGGCGCGCTCGCCGCCCGCCACCTGCTCGCCACCGGCCGCACCCGCGTCGGCCACGTCACCGGCCCGCAGGGCTTCCAGGCCGCGCGCCGCCGCGCCGCCGGGCTGACCGGCGTCCTCTCCGAGGCCGGGCTGCGGGTCGCCGGAGACGTCCTCCACGGCGACTGGAGCGAGGAGTGGGGCCGCCAGGGCGCCGACATCCTGCTGCACGCCGCACCCGACGTCGACGCCATCTTCTGCGGCAGCGACCAGATCGCCCGCGGCGTCGCCGAGACGCTGCGCGAGCGCGGCAGGCGCGTGCCCGAGGACGTCGCGCTCGTCGGCTTCGACAACTGGGAGCCGATGGCGCTCGGCTGCCGCACGCCGCTCACCACCGTGGACATGAACCTCGGCGAGATCGGCAGGGCCGCCGCCGCCCACCTGCTCGACGCCATCGCGGGCGAGCCGACCCGCTCCGGCGTCCTGACCGTCCCCGCCACCCTGGTCCTCCGCGAGTCCACCAGGCGCGGCTAACCCGTCAGGGCCGCGACCGCCATCGCCGAGGCGGCCAGGCCGCCCGCCGCGACCAGGGCGGCGGCGATCAGCGGCAGGCGGCCGATCCACTGCCGCAGCCGCGCTGATCTCGCCCTGCTCATCAGCGCGTTCCCGCCTCGCAGGACGGCGATGCCGACTCCCGCCAGGGTGACCGCCATCCCCACGCCGAAGGCCGCGACCATGGCGAGGGCGAACCCCGCCCTTCCGGTGAGCAGGCCGGTGAGCAGCAGCAGAAAGGCCGAGGGTGAGGGCAGCAACCCACCGGAGGCGCCCATCGTCACGATGCCACGCCAGGTCAGCAGCGACTCCGCGTGGCCGTGCCCATGACCAAGCCCGTGCCCGTGCCCGTGCCCGTGCCCGTGCCCGTGCCCGTGGCCGTGGCCGTGGCCGTGGCCGTGACCGTGACCGTGGGTCGGGCGGAGACGGAGGTGGCGGCGCAGGAGACCGACGCCGACGCCGAGCACGACCAGCGCTCCTGCCAGCTGCAACCACCGCGTCACCGCTCCCAGGGAGGGCGCGCTGTCCGTCATGAGCCACCAGCCGACCGCCAGCACGGCCACGGACACGGTGTGCATGGCCGCCACGACCACCCCGAGCAGCACCGCGTCCCGCGTCCTGCCGTTGCCGCCCACCAGGTAACCCGCCGTCAGCGTCTTCCCGTGCCCCGGCGCGCACGCGTGCACCGCGCCGGCCACCAGGGCGACCAGCAGCGCCAGCGGCAGCACCACGTCGCTGCCCACCAGGGAGGACAGCTCGGCCGTCCACACGGCAGAGGCAACCGGCGGGGCGAGCGTGCTCCCCGTGCCGTCGAAACGCAGCACGTGCGCGGGAGAGTCCGCCGTGTGCAGGGCGCCCCCGCCACCCGGCGTCGTCGACACCGTCCGATAGGCCGGGTCCAGGTCGGTGAGGGTGGTGATGGTGAGCGTGACGGCGCGGACGGCGGCCGGGCAGCGGAAGCGGAGCACCGCGCCGGAGGCGGGCAGGTCACGCACCGCCTCCAGCCGACAGGCTCTCCCTTCCTGCGACACCGCGATGTGCTCACGCAGGTAGCCGCCCACCGGCGGGGCGAGCCGCGCCAGGTCGTCGGCGGCGGCCGACCAGGTCACCTCGACCGTGTCGCCGCTCGCCGTCGCCTTCGCCGCGAGCGGCGGGCCGAAGGGGTGTGCCCACCCCGGGCCCGCCGCTCCCAGCAGGTACAGCGCCACCACGCCCGCAGCCGCGAGCAGGCGGGCCAGACCCCGTGCCGTGGTCCCGATCACTGACCGCGGACCCTCGTGGCCGCGAACGCGTGGATCGAGCCGTCGTCGGTCAGCGCGTAGAGCATGTTCCCGCTCACCGACAGCGCGGACGCCACGCCCGCACCCAGGTTGTACTCGGCCAGCCTGCGGCCGCTCGCCCGGTCGAGCGCCACCACGCGTCCGTCCCAGGTCGTGGCATAGACCACGGTCTCGGTCGCCAGCGTGTGCATCGCCGGAGACCCGGGACCCGCCGCCGTGCATCCGGCCGCGACCCGCCACTTGTCGTCCATCGGGCTCTCACCCGGCAGGTAGCCCAGCGGCGTCTCCCAGACCGGCTCGGCGGGAGTCGCCGAGGCGGTGTCGTAGGCCCTGACCACACCGTCCACGCTCGCCACGTACGCCATCGCGCCCCTGGTCGCCGGGCTGGTCACCGGAGGCGGCCCGGGCTCGCAGGTGCTGCCCGTGCCGAGCTTGGCCTGCCAGAGCACCTTCGCGCCCGCCCCCAGGTCGTGACCGCGTACCCCGGAGGAGGTCGCGGTCACCAGCTGGGTATCGGTGAAGGCGGGCGAGGACTGGGTGAACAGGTCGCCGCCGGTGTCCACCGAGGACAGTCGCCCGCAGGTGGCCAGGTCCATCGCGACCAGTGACTGGCTGGACCCCGAGTGCAGGTAGGCGGTGGTGGCGCCGGGCCTGCGCACGGCGACGCTGTGGAACTCGCCCCAGCCGGCGGGCGCGGCGAAGCCGCCCGGGAGCCTCGCGCCGGTCCTGGCGTCGCGGCACACCACGGTGTCCCACGCCTGGTAGACCGCCACGGAGCGACCCGGCAGGTCGAAGACGCTCACCGGTCCGCCCGCCCGACCGTAGCGGCGTACGGTCTTGCCGGCGACGTGCTCGTCGTCGATCGTCTCCCACACCACCTTGCCGGTGCCCGCGTCGAGGGCGTAGACACGGCCGACGCCGGTGGTGAGGTAGACCTTGCCGTCGTGCACCGCCGGGAAGGACTCGGCGTCGCCGTCCAGGTAGGTCCGCCACGCCTCCGCGCCGGTCAGCCCGTCGTAGGCCAGCATCATGCTGTACGGCGAGTCGAACGCCTGCGAGGCGACGATCACCTTGCCGTCCCACACGGCCGCGCCGTTCAGGTGGAACTGCTCGCCGGTGCTGGCCGCCCAGCGCAGGTCGAGCCTGGCGCCCGGGTCGTCCTCCGCCGACGAGCGTGACTCCTCGTCACCGCCCTGCCTGGCCCAGTCCTGACCGAGCCGGGGCTGGTCGAGGCGGCCATCCGCGAGCACCTGGAACGTGGTCCTGACCGTCGGCCAGGTCTTCCCGGCGGTGTCGACCGCGACCATCTCCGCCGTGTACGTGCCCGGGTGCAGGCCGGTGATCCGGGAGCTGACCCTGGTCCACGAGACGTGCGCCGTGGGGCACGGCTCCGCCGTACCGCCCGGCGGGGTGTAGCAGTTGACCCGGCCGGCGGGCTTGACCTCGCGCCCGAACTGCAGGCGACGGTCGTGCCACGCCACCTTGCCGTTCTTGAAGCGGACGGTGAGGTCGGCCGTGGCCGGGGTGCGGCCGTCGTCCTCGGCGTACAGCTCGACCGGCACTCCGGCCTTCGCGCCGTGGACGCTGCCCTCAGCCGGGCTCACCAGCGCGACGTCGTCGTCGACGTCGAACTGGCGATGGGTGCCCGCGACGTAGCCGGTGTCCTCGTTCTCCTCGGTGGCCGGGTCGTCGGTGATGCCGCCGAAGTCGAGGATCTTGTAGTCGGGCCTGGCGGAGTCGATGCCGTACACGCCCATGTTGTTGACCTCGACCGACCTGGCGAACGCGCCGCGCCGAAACTCGGCCTGCTGGTTGTGGCCGGCCGCGAACATCCGCACGTCGTACTTCGCCAGCTCGTCCACGGTCGGTTGCATGCCCGCGCCGGGGCCCCAGCGGGTGAACAGCGACCGGTGCGCGAAGACCAGCACCTGCTTGCCGACCGCGTGCCTGCGCAGATCCTCGCGCAGCCACGCCAGCTGGGGAGCCAGGCCGCTGGAGTCGTAGTTGTCCTCCAGCACCACGACGTGGCGGCCGCCACGATCGAAGCTGTACCACTCGGGGCCCATGTTCCTGCGCCAGTACTCCAGGCTGCCACCGTAGCCGGTGGAGGTGGCGGTGCCGCCGATGTCATGGTTGCCGACGACCGGATAGTACGGGTGTCCGAGCCTGCCCTTGCGCAGGCCCTCGCGCAGGATGTCGTAACCGCCCTGGCGGCGAGGCTCGGCCGCGTAGTCGGTCACCGTGAGGTCGCCGGTGGTCATGGTCAGCGTGGCGCCGTGCACCTCGGACATCGCCTCGACCTGCCCCTGCCAGCGCGGCAGCGTGTTCCTGGCCTCGGCGTCGGAGCGGTTGCCCACCTCGACGTCGGAGACCATCAGCCACTTCTCCTTGGGGTCGGCGGCGTCGTCGTCGGGGACCAGCGCGAAGTCCAGGCCCTTCAGCGGCCCCTGCCCGCCGGGCACCTCGCGGAAGAACGCCGGCACGTAGTCGTCGCGCAGCGCCGGCGTGTAACCGTTCGGCGAGACGACGCTGACCAGGTCGGTCTCCCTGCGGTTGCGGTCGAGGGTCATCGAGTAGCCGCCGTCGGCGCCGGTGGTCGCCCACACCGCGCCGTCGGTGACGGACACGCCCGGCAGGCCCTTCTCCCTGGCGTCCTTGACGCCGTCGCCGTCCTGGTCGGCGAAGACCGTCCCTTCCACGGTCACGCCGGCGGCGCCCCGGCCGGCGAGCGTGAACGTGACCGGCTGGCTCAGCGGGGCGTAGCCGTCGTCGGCCAGGAAGTACGCCTTCCAGGTCCCCTCTGCGAGGGCGCCGCTGCTCAACGTGACGGTGCCGGCGGCGAGCGGCGCGTACGCCCAGGCCTTGGAGCCGACGTCACCGGGCTTGTCGTCCGGGCCGTACAGGCCCACCCAGTTGCGGGCGGCCGACCTGTCGGTGGCGTAGCGGAAGGTGAGCGCGTCACCGGCTTTCGGGTTGACGGTGGTGAGTTCCAGCGTGCCGCCGGTGGCAGCCGCGCTCGGCGACGTGGCGCCCGCAGGGGTGTCGGCGGCGGCCTGCGCGGCGCTCGGCGCGAGCACCGCGATCACGACCCCCGCCGCCACGACGCCCTGCCATCCGGTACGGCGCCGCAGCCAGAGCAGCGCGGTGACGGCCAGGACGGAGCCGAGCAGGAGCGCCGGCAGGGGCAGCGACGGCCACGGCGAGCGCGGCGCGTGCGAGCCGGTCGCGTCGACGAGCGGAAGCGAGGCCGTCACGTTCGACGTGACGCCGTCGAACTCGGCCACGATCTGCGACAGCCCGCCCGCACGCAGCAGCCCGCCCAGATCCAGGCTGTCGACGGCGCACGACCACGCGAGTTCGATGACCACACCGCCGGGGAGGCCGCCGCTGTCGCCGGAGACCCCGTGCGCGCTGACCGGGCAGCCGCCGCCCAGCAACTCGCCCGCCCAAGATCCGGCGCGTTCCGGGGACACGACGTCACGGTGCACAACCAAGCGACCGCTTGTCACTCCGGCGGTCGTACTGACGACCAACTCGGCATGGCTACGAGTCAGATGGGCGGAGGCAGGACCAGTGGAGATACCGAGCGTGACGGCCAGCGTCGCCACGAACACCCCGAGGATCCGCACAGTACGTAAGACATGAAAGGGGGCAGTTGACACGCGACAAAACTAGACAAGTTTGGATTTCCAGCCGAGATGTCGGGAGGGATGTTCATCCCGTTCGTCCCAACAGTTCACCCATGCCTCTCACAAGGAAAGGGCGGCCTCGGCGCGGGCGGCGGTCAGCCGTTCGGCTCGGCGCGGCGGGAGCGGGCCAGAGCCAGCCCGCCGAGCACCGCGCCGACCAGCCCGAGCACCAGGGCCACGCTCCCCCCGAACACCCCGTTGCCGGTGCCGAGACCGCCGTCGGCGACGGCCAGATTCACCGCCCCGTTGAGCCCGCCGGCCAGCCCCAGCACCAGGGCCACGACGGCCCCCCTCCTCCCGCCGCCGGCACGACGGGCGGAACGCAGCGCCGGCCAGCCGACGGCCACGCCGCCCAACGCCACCAGCGCGGCGACGCTGGCCCAGACCCGCCGAGAGGTCCCGAGGAAGGTGTCCACCCCCTGGCCCGCGCATTCCGCCGCCGACGTGCAGACCGGCGAGACCCCCTGGGCGGCGAGCATGGACAGGACGGACATGAGGCTCTCCTCCGTTTCGACTGGATGACAGAACCATGTCCGCTGAACCCACAGCCGGTCATCCCTCCGGCGGAGACACCTCTCGCTGCCGCGGACGCAGCACGAGATCTACCGCGCCCGCGGTAGACGCGGCGCTAGCTGTACTTGGCCAAGATCTTGGTGACACGTGGCCTGAGATAATTGATCATGAAGAAGACCTCCGGGCGTAGTGGAGTTGCCGACTTCACCACCGCACGGAGGTCTTGATGGGTCACGCTAACGCTCGACTGACGTTTCATGGCAGATGCCTGCTGGTTCGTCGTGTCGTGTTCGACGGACGCCCGGTCGCGCACGTCGCCGCCGAACTGGGCATCTCCCGTCAGTGCGGGCACCGCT
>NZ_FOBF01000022.1:23320-169603 GCF_900109355.1 Nonomuraea pusilla | reverse complement strand
GGGTGGGTGGCTGGGTGGGTGGGTGGGTGGGTTGATTGGCGGTGGGGGTGGTGACCGGTGGGGGCTTCAGTGGGGTGTGCGGGTGATGGTGAGGGATTGGGGGGCCAGGCGGAGGGTCGAGGGGTTCGAGGGGAGGGGGGTGTCCGAGGCCAGGAGGACGGTGTGCACGGGCACCGGGACGGTCACCGGTCGCGAGCTGAAGTTGGCCGACACCGCGTACGGGCCGCGCCACATCACCAGCCATCGCCCGTCCGGGTCGGTGTCGACGCGTACCCGGTCGAGCCGCGGGTCGGACAGTTCGGGCAGTGCCTTGCGCAGCGCGACGAGGTCGCGGTACCAGGAGAGCATCGACCAGTGCTCTTCCTCCTTGAGCTCGGTCCAGTCGAGCTTGGAGCGCAGGAAGCTCTCCTCGTCGGACGGGTCGGGCGCCTCCCAGGCGTAGCCGAAGCCCTCGAACTCGCGTTCCCTGCGGTCGCCTTCGCTGTCGCGCAGGTGGGCTTCGACGTGGTCGGAGAAGAACAGGAACGGGGTGCCGGCCGCCCATTCCTCGCCCATGAACAGCATGGGGGTGAACGGCGAGGTCAGCAGCAGTCCGGCGCCGATCCTGAGCGCGGCGGCGGGCAGGCGGTCGCCGCCGGGCCGGTTGCCGATCTGGTCGTGGTTCTGCAGGCAGGCGACGAGCCGGTGGCCGGGGACGCCGGTGTAGGGCCGGCCGTGGCCGCGTTCGCGGAAGCTGGAGTAGGAGCCGTCGTGCAGCACGCCGGACGTCAGCACCTTGGCCAGGGCGGGCAGGCCGGCGAAGTCTGCGTAGTAGCCGTGGCTCTCGCCGCTGACGGCGCAGTGGAGCGCGTGGTGGACGTCGTCGTTCCACTGGGCGGTCATGCCGAGGCCGCCGGCTTCGAGGGGGCGGACCATGCGCGGGTCGTTGAGGTCGGACTCGGCGATGAGGGTCAGGGGCCGGCCGAGGGTGCAGGCGAGCGCGTCGACCTCTTCGGACAGTTCGGCCAGCAGGTGGGTGGCGCGCTTGTCGTGCAGGGCGTGGACGGCGTCGAGGCGCAGGCCGTCGATGTGGTAGTCGCGCAGCCACTGCATGGCGTTGTCGATGAAGTAGCGGCGCACCTCGTCGGAGCCGGGCCCGTCGAGGTTGACGGCCTCGCCCCAGAAGCTGCCCTCGAACCCGCCGAAGTAGGGGCCGAAGGGCCGCAGGAAGTTGCCGGACGGGCCGAGGTGGTTGTAGACGACGTCGAGGATGACGCCGATGCCGGCGCGGTGGCAGGCGTCGACGAAGGATTTGAGCCCGTCGGGCCCGCCGTACGTCTCGTTGACGGCGTACAGGTCCACCCCGTCGTAGCCCCAGTTGCGGCCGCCGGGGACGGGGGCGACCGGCATGATCTCGACGAGGTCGACGCAGAGGTCGGTGAGGTGCTGGAGCTTCTCGATGGCGGCGGTGAACGTGCCGGGCCCGGTGAAGGTGCCGACGTGCAGCTCGTAGATGACGGCTCCGCGCAGGTCGCGGCCGGTCCAGGCGTGGTCGGACCAGGTGTAGTGGTCGTGGTCGTAGACGGCGCTCGCTCCGAAGACGCCGTCGGGCTGGCGTCTGGATCTCGGGTCGGGGTAGGGGCCGTCGCCGTCGATGACGTACCCGTAGCGGGTGCCGTGGACGGCGTCCGGCACGTCGGCTTCCCACCAGCCGCCGGCGCGGGGCGACATGGGGCGGCGTCCGCCCAGGACCTCGATCTCCACAGCCGTGGCCTTCGGCGCCCAGACCTCAAAGATCATGTCTCTCCAGGAGTGCGACGGGATAGCGGCCGAGCAGGTGTCCGAGGGGGACGCGTCCGGTGTGGACGGTCCCGGTGAGCAGGTCGCGCCAGCGGCCGTGGGGCAGGGTCAGCGTGGTGGCGCCCCATCCGAGCCGCATGTCCTCGGCGGGATCGGGCTCCGCGACGGCCCCGCCCCCGACACCGTCCCCGAGGGGCGCCGCGGCGGTGCGGACGAGGGCTCTGCGGGCGAGGCGGACGGGCAGCCGGGTGGCGACGGCGACGGCGCGGGGCCGTTCCGGCGTGTCGGCGGAGCCTCTGGCGAAGGCGACGGCGTGCTCCGCCGCCTCGCCCTCGGCCCGCAGCGGCAGGTGGGCGCCCCCTCCCCCGAGCCTGCGGCGCAGCCGCAGCGCCTGCCCGGTGACGAGGAGCTTGGCGGCGTCCCAGGATGTCTCGGGGGTCCTCGGGTAGGTCACGGGCCGCCGGTTGTCGGGGTCGACGAGCGAGAAGTCGGTGGTCTCGTTGCCCTGGTAGACGTCGGGGACGCCGGGCATCATGAGCTGGACGAGCTTGGCGCCGAGCGAGTTGGACATCGCGAACGGGTCGATCCGCCCGGTGAACTCGCCGACGGGCAGCCGCACGGCGGCGTGGGCGAACTCGCGCAGCCGCCGCTCGTAGCCGGGGTCGGGGTCGACCCAGGAGATGGCGGTCTTGGCCTCGCGGGCGGCCTTGAGCAGGTGGTCGGCGAACCGCTCGGCGGAGATGGGCCAGGCGGCCATGAGGTTCTGCCAGGCGAGGTAGTCGAGGTCGGGGTCGAAGCTGAGGGCGGCCGACCATTCCTTGACGGTGACGGCCCATTCGCGGGGCATCTCGGACAGGACGGCGAGCCGCGCCCTGACGTCCTCGGAGCGTTTGGTGTCGTGGGTGGACAGCGTGGTCATGGTGTGGGGGCGCATCAGCGCGCAGTACGCGTGGAACTCGTCGGGGGTGAGGCCGAACCGGTCGGGCTCGCCGCCGACCTCGTTGAGGCAGGCCAGCGGGTACCACCGGTAGAGCGCGGTGTCCTCGACGCCCTTCGCCATGACGGGGCCGCACGCCTGCTGGAAGCGGGTGACGATCTCGGGCGGGCCGTACAGGACCTGCTGGACGAGGGACTGGACGGCGGGCTGGAGGTGGGGCGGGCAGGAGGCGGCGGCGCGTTCGACGATCTCGACGGACTCGGGGGGCGGCGGCTCGCCCGGCACCACGTACGCCCGGTAGACGGGCATGGCGGCGAGCAGTTCGGCGACGGCTTCGGGCGGGCAGGAGGCGGCGGCGGCGAGGCGGTTCACCTCGGCGCGGAAGAACAGGTCGAGCACGTCTCGTTTGGCCCGCGCCACGACGGCGGGGTAGCCCTCGGTCCTGCCGGTCATCTCGGTGAACAGCTCGACCAGCGGCTCGGCGCCCGAGGGGTCGACGAACAGCCCGGTGACGCGGTTGAGCACCTCGTAGCCGGTGGTGCCGTCGCAGGGCCAGTCGGCGGGCAGCCGCTCGTCGCCGATGAGGATCTTCTCGACGACGGTCCAGGCCCCGCCGGTGCGCTCGCGCAGCCGCCGCAGGTAGCCGCGCGGGTCGGCCAGCCCGTCGGGGTGGTCGACGCGCAAGCCGTCGACGAGTCCCTCGTCGAGCAGCCAGAAGATCACCTCGTGGGTGGCGAAGAGCACGGCGGGGTCCTCGACGCGCAGCCCGATCAGGGTGGACACGTCGAAGAAGCGCCGGTACCCGGGCCCTTCGCGCCAGTCGACCAGCCGGTAGTGGCCGGGGTACGGGAAGGTGTGCTCGTGGTAGCGCAGCACGTCGCCGTCCACCACGGGCTTGACGTCGTCGCCGAGCACGGGCAGCGCGACCTCGCCGTCCACCCAGTGGATGTCGAACCAGGCGGCGTACGGCGAGGCGGGGCCGTCCTTGAGCACGGACCAGAACCTGTCGTTCACCGTGTTCATGTGGTTGGGCACGATGTCCACGACGACGCCGAGGTCGTGGGCGGCGAGCCGCTCCGCCATCTCGCGGAACCCGGCGGCGCCGCCGAACTCCTCGCGGATGCGGGAGTGGTCGGTGACGTCGTAGCCGTGCCGCGACCCGGGCACGGCCTGGAGGACCGGCGACAGGTAGACGTGGGTGACGCCGAGGTCGCGCAGGTAGGGGGCGAGCTCCGCGACCTGGGCGAAGCCGAGGTCGGGGGTCAGCTGGAGGCGGTAGGTCGAGACGGGTCTAGACACGGCGCAGCACCCGCACGCTGCGGCCGGGCACGGCCACCGCCTCGCCCGCTCGGCACATGCGCGAGTCGAGCCTGATGGGCATGGCGGTGTCGATCTCCGTGTGCCACATCTCTCCGTAGTCCTTCGGGATCGTGAACTCGATGGTGTCGTGGTGGGCGTTGAACAGCAGGAGGAACGAGTCGTCCCTGATGGGGCGGCCGCGCCGGTCGGGCTCTGTGATGGCGTCGCCGTTGAGGAACACGGCGAGCGACTTGGCGTAGCCGACGTTCCAGTCGCCGTCGGTCATCTCCTCGCCGGACGGGGTGAGCCAGGCGATGTCGCTCAGCCCGCGGACGGGCTTGCCGTAGAAGAACCTCCTGCGGCGGAACACGGGGTGCTTCTTGCGCAGCGCCGCGAGGCTCTGGGTGAACTCCAGCAGCAGCCAGTTCTCCCTGACGTCGGACCAGTCGACCCAGGTCAGCTCGTTGTCCTGGCAGTAGCCGTTGTTGTTGCCCTTCTGGGTGCGGCCCAGCTCGTCGCCGTGCGACAGCATCGGCACGCCCTGGGAGAGGAACAGGGTGGTGAGGAAGTTGCGTTTCTGCTGCTCGCGCAGCGACTCGACGGCGAGCCCCGCCGGGCCCTCCTCGCCGCAGTTCCACGACCGGTTGTCGTCGGTGCCGTCGCGGTTGCCCTCCTTGTTGGCCTCGTTGTGCTTGTCGTTGTACGAGACGAGGTCCTGCAGGGTGAAGCCGTCGTGGCAGGTGACGAAGTTGATCGACGCGGCGGGGCGGCGGGTGTCGTCCTGGTAGAGGTCGCTGGAGCCGGTGAAGCGCGACCCGAACTCGGGCAGCGTGGCGGGCTGGCCGCGCCACAGGTCGCGGATGGTGTCGCGGTAGCGGCCGTTCCACTCGGTCCAGCGGGAGGGGAAGTTGCCCACCTGGTAGCCGCCGGGGCCGATGTCCCAGGGCTCGGCGATGAGCTTGACCTGCGACAGGACGGGGTCCTGCTGCACGAGGTCGAAGAACGCGCTCAGCCGGTCCACCTCGTGCAGCTCCCTGGCGAGGGTGGAGGCGAGGTCGAAGCGGAACCCGTCGACGTGCATCTCCAGGACCCAGTACCGGAGCGAGTCCATGATCATCTGCAGGACGTGTGGCGAGCGCATGAGCAGGCTGTTGCCGGTGCCGGTGGTGTCGACGTAGTAGCGCCTGTCGTTCTCGACGAGCCGGTAGTAGTCGACGTTGTCGATGCCCTTGAAGCTCAGCGTGGGGCCCAGGTGGTTGCCCTCGGCCGTGTGGTTGTAGACGACGTCGAGGATCACCTCGATGCCGGCCTCGTGCAGCGCCCGCACCATGGCCTTGAACTCCAGCACCTGGCCGCCGCGCTGCCCCTGGCTGGAGTAGCGGTTGTGCGGGGCGAAGAAGCCGATCGAGTTGTAGCCCCAGTAGTTGGCGAGGCCGCGCTGCTCCAGGACGTGCTCGGTGACGAACTGGTGCACCGGCATCAGCTCCAGCGCGGTCACGCCGAGCTTGGTCAGGTGGTCGAGGATCTCGGGGTGGCCGAGGGCGGCGTACGTGCCGCGCAGGTGCTCGGGGATCTTCGGGTGACTCGTGGTCAGGCCGCGCACGTGCGCCTCGTAGATCACGGTGTCGTGGTACGGCGTCGCGGGCGGCCGGTCGTGGCCCCACCCGAAGAACGGGTTGATGACGACGGAGCGCGGCACGTACGGGGCGGAGTCGAGGTCGTTGCGGCTGTCGGGCTGGCCGAAGCGGTAGCCGTACACGGCCTCGTGCCAGGTCACGTCGCCTTCGATGGCCATCGCGTACGGGTCGAGCAGCAGCTTGCCGGGGTTGCAGCGCAGCCCGCGCGCCGGGTCGTACGGGCCGTGGACGCGGTAGCCGTACCGCTGGCCGGGGCCGATGCCCGGCAGGTAGCCGTGCCAGATGAACCCGTCGACCTCGGTCAGCGGCACCCGCGACTCGGCGTTGTCGTCGTCGAACAGGCACAGCTCCACCTTCTCCGCCGCCTCGGTGTAGAGGGAGAAGTTGGTGCCCGCGCCGTCGTAGGTCGCCCCGAGGGGGTAGGGGTCTCCCGGCCAGATCTCGATCATCGAGGCTCCCTTGCGGTCTCTCCCCATGTTCCGTTCCCCCGGTCTCGCCGACAAGCCCGGCGCGCCGGGCGGCTGATCACGCACCTTTCCTTCCACGGGGGCCGGGCGGTTACTCGCGTCGGCCCGCTGACCTGCCAGGACGCCGCGGCCCTCGGCCTGGGGTTTCAACCGGCCGCGCCCGGCAATGTGCCGCTCCCATGGGCGGATTCAAGAAGTTCTTACTCCGGGGCAACATCGTCGACCTCGCCGTGGCGGTCATCGTCGGCGCCACGTTCAGCGGGCTGGTGCAGGCGCTCGTGGCCGACCTGATCACGCCGCTGATCGGGGCCGTCACGGGCGGCAGGAAGCCGGACTTCGCCGACTACTCCTTCACCGTCAACGGCAGCCAGTTCAGGTACGGCGACTTCGTCAACCACCTGATCAGCTTCCTCGTCATCGCCGCGGTCGTGTACTGGCTGATCGTCGTGCCGGTGCAGCGGCTCGTCCACCTGTTCGAGCGCGACCGGGCCGCCACGACGAAGCAGTGCCCGGAGTGCCTGTCGGAGATCCCCGCCGAGGCGCGGCGGTGCGCGCACTGCACGGCACGGCTGGTGCCGGAGTCGGAGAAGCCGCGCCCGACGGCGTAGGCCGATGCGGTAGGTTTGCGGATTCTTGCTGGTAGCCACGTACGAACCTGGCGATGATTCGACAAGATGGACCAGTGAGCGTTGAGTTGATGGTCTGGGACGAGCCGGTGCCGATCAGCCGGGACCAGGCGCGTGCGGCATATCTGGCGGTGAAGAAGACCGAGCCCGCGCACGGGCCGGTGCCGGAGGTCGCCAAGGAGTTGCCGGGCGAGGTCACGGTGTACCCGGGGCACGTCCTGGTGACGATGGACCTCGACACCATGGACGAGATGTCCGCCCGGGTGTACGCGGTCGCCAGAGAGCACGGCCTGGTCTGCTACGACCCGCAGCGCGACCTGGTGCACAACGTCGGCCCGCTCGGCGCGTACGAGGGCATGCAGCTCCACACCGGCGACGGCATGATCGTCCACGATCCCGACCTGGGCCTGGTGCACGACGTGCTGGCCACCATGTCGCCGCAGAACCCGTTCGTCGCTCTGGTGGTGTTCGGCCGCCACTTCATCCAGGTCTCCCCTGACGTCTCCTCTGACGGCGGAGGGGGCTACGAGCTGGAGTACAAGGAGTCGGAGCTGTCGGCGACCGCGGTGCCGGAGCTGGAGGAGGTGCGGCGGGCCTTCCACGAGTACGCCACCGGCGACCGCTCCTTCCTGGCCCGCCACTCCTGGCGCAGGGCCTGACCGCGGGCGCGTGGCAGGATCAGGGGGCATGAGAACGCTGTACCCGCCGATCGAGCCGTACGAGTCGGGCATGCTCGATGTCGGCGATGGCAACCGGATCTACTGGGAAGTCTGCGGCAACCCGGAGGGCAAGCCCGCCGTGATGCTGCACGGAGGGCCGGGGAGCGGGTGCAACGCCAAGCACCGCCGGCAGTGGGACCCCGAGATCTACCGGATCGTCCTGTTCGACCAGCGCAACTGCGGGCGCAGCCTGCCGCACGCGAGCGACCCGGCCACGTCGCTGGCGGCCAACACCACCTGGCGGCTGGTGGCCGACATGGAGCGGCTGCGCGAGCACCTGGGCGTCGACCGGTGGCAGGTGTTCGGCGGTTCCTGGGGCAGCGCGCTGGCCCTCGCGTACGCCCAGACGCACCCGGAGAGGACGACGGAGCTGGTGCTGCGCGGCATCTTCACGCTGCGCCCCTCCGAGCTGCGCTGGTTCTACCAGGAGGGCGCCTCCCACCTGTTCCCCGACCTGTGGGAGAGCTACGTGGCGCCGATCCCGCCGGAGGAGCGCGACGACCTGATGGGCGCGTTCCGCAAGCGGCTGGAGGGCGACGACGACGCGGCGCGGGTGGCCGCGGCCAAGGCGTGGGCGCGGTGGGAGGGCGGCACGATCACGCTGCGGCCCGACCCGTCGCTGGTGGAGGAGTTCGGCGAGGACCGCAGGGCGGTGGCGTTCGCCAGGATCGAGAACCACTACTTCACGCACGGCGGGTGGTTCGAGCCGGAGCAGCTCATCAGGGAGGTGCACCGGATCAGGCACATCCCCGCGGTGATCGTGCAGGGCCGCTACGACGCGTGCACCCCGATGTCCACGGCCTGGGACCTGCACCGGGCCTGGCCGGAGGCGGAGTTCCACGTGGTGGACGACGCCGGGCACGCCTACAGCGAGCCCGGCATCCTCGACAGGCTCATCGCGGCGACAGACGCGTTCGGGCGAGCCGCACCACGGGCGTGACGGCTCCGACGAGCACCAGCGTGAACAGCGGGGCGAGCACCAGGCCGAGGAGGAAGCCGCCGGCCACGTCGTGCGGGTAGTGCACGCCCACGAACACGCGCGAGAACGCCATCAGCGCGGCGAGCGGCAGCACCACCCAGGCCAGGGCGCGCCAGGCCAGGACGAGCGTGGCCGCCGCGCCGGCGGCGATCACCGAGTGGTTGCTGGGGAACGACCAGTCGCCGGCCGGCGGGCACACCGCGATCGTGGTGATGCCGCGGCAGGGCCGCTCCTCCCTGATGAACACCTTGGCGATCTCGCTCACGAGGTACGCCCCCACGATCCCGGCGGGACCGGCGATGGCGATCGCGAGGTCCCGCGCGGGGGCGTTCCAGGCCCGCCACCAGCACAGCACGAACAGCGCCGCGAAGATGAACAGCCCGGCGTCGGTGCCCACCTCGGCGAAGGTGTGCAGCCATCCGGGGGTGGCGAGGGCGAAGTCGACGATGTCGCGGTACACACGTGTCCAATCCATGAACGGGTAGTGGACACGACTTTACGAACGATCAGCGCCGGCCGCCTCGGCCATCCGGCCGAAACCCCGAAAAAGATCGCCGAAAAGGCGGATCAGCGGGCAGAGAGGATCTGGCGGGTGAGTTCGAGCTGCTTCTGCTCGCGCTCGCCGTCGGTGATGAGCCCGCGGTCGAACGCGTCCAGCGTGGCGTCGCGCTCGGCGACGTAGTAGGCGGCCATGATCTCGCTGCGGAGCGGGGTGAACCCGCGCTCGACGCAGAGCTTGAAGATGGTGGCCTTCTCCTCGAGGGTCTCGGGGGTCACGCTGCAGGCGAGGTCGTGCGCTTTGAGCTGCTGAACGGCTTCGCGAAGGGTGACGGGGCCGAGCGATCCATTGAATCGGGTGTCAAGGGTGATCTTCACGGTTTTTGCGCCTCCACTGGTTTAGAACGTTCCCGGACATGTCGCGTATTCCCTGTTCAGAGCGGGTAAGAGGGGTGTCGTGATCGGAGAGCACGTGATCGTCGGATATGTCAGCGACTCAGGGGGGCGTGACGCCCTCGCCCTCGGCGCCGCGATCACGCGGGTGACCGGAGGCGAGCTGACGGTGGCGTCGATCTACCCTCCCGGGAGCCCCGGGCTGGCGGTGGAGGCGCAGGCGAACCTCGCCCACGCGGCCGAGGACCTGGGCGACGCGTACGCGGAGTTCATCTCGTTCGAGAGCAGGGGCGTCGGGCGGGGGCTCGGCGTGCTGGCCAGCAGGATCAGGGCCGACCTGATCGTGGTCGGGTCGGCGGCCGGCGGGCCGCACGGCCGCATCGCGCTCGGCTCCACCGCCGACCACCTGCTGCACCTGTCGCCCGAGGCCGTGATGGTCGCGCCCAGCGGGCACCGGCCGCAGGACGCCCCGAGCAGGCTCTCCCTCGCGTACGTGCACCGGCCGCAGTGCGACGAGGCGGTCGAACGGGTGGCGCAGGCGGCGCTGCGGCTCGGCGTGCCGCTGCGGCTCGTCACGCTCGACCTGCGCACCGAGGACAGGGGCAAGCTCAGCGACGACCTGGCGCTGGCCGTGCGGCTGGCCTGGGAGAGCACCGGCATCGAGGCGGAGGCCGAGGTGAGCGAGGGGCACGACGTGGCCGCCGCCATGGACGCCCTCGAATGGCTGCCGGGCGAGCTGCTCGTCTGCGCCGCCGGCGAGGACGCCCAGCCGCACCGGGTGTTCCTCGGCGAGCTGGCCATGAAGGTGCTGCGGGCCTCGTCCCGGCCCGTCGCGGTGCTCCCCCGCGGCTACGCCTGACGGGCGGCCAGCACGCGTCCGTACAGGTCGAGGTAGCGCTCGGCCATCACCGACGGGGAGAAGCGGCGGCGGGCCTCCGCGCGGCACTCCTCCGGGTCGATCTCGCCGGCCCGCGGCAGCCACTCCGCCAGCTCCTCCTCGGTGTCGGCGAGGAAGCCCGTGCGGCCGTGGTCGATCAGCTCGGGCAGGCAGCCGCGGCGCAGGCCGACCGGCGGCACCCCCAGGGCCAGTGCCTCGACGACGGCCGTGCCGCCCGGTTCGTCCCACTGGATGGGGAAGAGGGCGGCGCGGGCGGAGGCGTAGAGCCTGTCGCGCTCCTCCCCCTCCACCCCGCCGACCCAGCGGGTGAGGTCGCCGTCGAGGTAGGGGGCCACCTGGTCGAGGTGGTAGCGCACGTCGGGGTGGCTGCTGAGCGGGTGGTACGGGTCCTGGGCCACGGCGTCCAGCTCGGCCGGGGTGTTCCTGCCGCAGACCGGCCCCGCCAGCACCAGCGGCAGGCCGAGCTTCTGGCAGAGCCGGGCCGCGACGTGCTGCCCCTTCAGCGCGCAGACGCGGCCCATGACGACGACGTGCTCGTCCCGCCGGAGGCGCGGCGGCGGGCCGGCGGCCAGCGGGGTGGCGAGGTGGACGGCCCCGAGCGACGCGGCCCGCAGCGCCTCCGGCGCGCGCGCGAGCTGCGACCGCGAGACGCCGTTGACCGCGATGGAGCGCGGGAACGCCCCGTAGAACGCGGGGTGCTTGCGCAGGTCCCAGTGCAGGGTGTGCAGCACCGGCGGGCCGTCCAGCGCCGCCAGCACGGCCGGCCCCACCACCTCGACGTGGTCGTGGACGAGGTCGATGTCGTCGCGGGCGCGCAGTTCCGCCGCCACCCGCGCCTGGTGGGCGTGCGCGACGCCCGTCACCTGGTTGTACGGCTTCTGCAGCTCGGCGAACATGCCGTCGTCGTAGACGGCGAGCAGCTCGTCCACCTCCACGGCGCTCGACCCGACCGAGGCGAGGACCACCTCCACGCCGCGCTCGCGCAGCGCCGGGATCAGGGTGGCCACGACGTTCTCGATGCCGCCGTAGCCGGGCGGCGGGACCGCCAGCCAGGGCCCGCTGTTGACGAGGACCTTCATGCGACGTCCCGCCGCGCCAGCTCCCGCCCGCTCACGAGGGAGGCGAGCGGCGGCCGTTCCGCCACGGTGATGTCGGCGAGGCCGGCGCCGTCGGTCCCGAACTGGAGAAGGGTGCCAGCGGGCGGCTCCGACGACAGGACGCGGCCCTGGCGTTCCAGCCGCGACCAGGCGGTGTGCATGATCTGCCCGGCCATCCTGCCGAGCGCGGCGACGGACTGGTGGGTGTGGGTGCGGCGGCCGAGGTCCACCTGGGCCATCGCGTCGAGCCCCACGAGCTCCAGCAGGTCCACGAGCAGGCCGAACTCGACGCCGTACTCGGTGACGAAGGGCACCTGTTCGAGCACCTCGCGGCGGGCCGCGTACTCGCCGCCCAGGGGCTGGGCGAACCCGGCCAGCTCGGGCCAGAACATGTTGAGCAGCGGCCTGGCCACCAGCTCGGTGACCCTGCCGCCCGCGGCCGGGCGCGGCACGCCGTCCTCGCCGACGTAGGGCCGCTCGTACGCGGCCTTGACGAAGCAGACGTCGGCGTCGGCCAGGAGGGGCCCGGCCAGTCCCGTCACGAAGTGGGAGCGGAAGTCGCGCAGGTCCGCGTCCACGAAGACGACGATGTCGCCGGTGGAGGCGGCCAGCCCCTTCCACAGCGCCTCGCCCTTGCCGGTCAGCGGGGGGAGGTGCGGGAGCACGGCGTTCTGCGCGACCACGCGGGCCCCGGCCGCGCGGGCCCGCTCCGCCGTGGCGTCGGTGGAGTTGGAGTCGACGACGAGGATCTCGTCCACGAGCGGCACCCGCTCGACGAGATCGCGGCGGATCGTGGTGACGATGTCGCCCACGGTGCTCTCCTCGTCCCTGGCGGGGAGGACGACGCTCACCGTGGTGGTGTCCTTGGCACGCATGAGGGCGTCGACCGGCCACTCGGCCGCGGTGCTCGAGTGCGGGCCTTCCTGAAGTCTGGCCATGGCTCGCAGATCCGTCTCCATGCAGTCAGCCCCGATCTATGAGATCACGGCACCCTGCCCGGCTCTTGGGAGTTTGAACATCTTTGTTTGACGTCGGCGCGTTGTGGCAGATGCGGGGCTGTGTCCCGAATGACGCCCCCTTTAACCCGTATCGGCATCATCGGCGCGGGTAACGTCGCCGCCCGTCACGCGACCGTCCTGTCCGGTTTCCCCGACGTCGTGATCGCGGGGATCGCCGACACCGACCCGCGCAGGGCCGGGGAACTGGCCGCCCGGCACGGCTGCCCCGCCTACGGCGGGCACGAGGCCCTGCTCGCCGCCGGCGGCCTCGACGCCGTGTACGTCTGCGTGCCGCCGTTCGCGCACGGCGCCCCCGAACTGGACGCGCTCTCCGCCGACCTGCCGATCTTCGTGGAGAAGCCGCTCGCGCTGGACCTCGCGACGGCCGAGGCCGTCGCCGCCGAGATCGAACGCAGAGGCCTGCCGTCGGCCGTCGGGCACCACTGGCGCCACCTGGAGATCCTCGACCGGGCGCAGGACCTGCTCGACGGCCGCCCGGTGCGCCTGGCCATGGGCCACTGGCTCGACAAGGTGCCCCCCGTGCCCTGGTGGCTCGACCCGGCGCGGTCCGGCGGCCAGGTCGTCGAGCAGGCCGTGCACGTCCTCGACCTGGCCAGGGTGCTCGTCGGCGAGGTCGAGACGGTCCACGCCGTGGCCGCGGGGAACCCGGTGCCCGGCGAGGTGGACCGCGCCACGGCCGCCGTATTGCGCTTCGCGGGCGGCGCCACCGGCGTGCTGGCCGCCTCCTGCCTGCTCCACCGCAAGCACCGGGCCGGGCTGGAGGTGTGCGCCGACGGCATCGCGCTCGACCTCAGCGAGACCCGCCTGCTCGTCGACGGCGAGCAGGTCGTCGAGGACCCGGGCACCGCCAAGACCCTGGTGGACCGAGCCTTCGTGGACGCGGTACGGGGCAGGGGCGGCGACGTGCGGGCGCCGTACGCGGAGGCGCTGCGCACGCACCGCCTGGCGCTGGCGCTGTCCCGGTCGGCGGCCGAGGGCCGGCCGATCCGGGTGGGCGGCGAGGTGCTCCATGGGTGAGGTGCTCAGCATCGACGCGCCGGGCCGGGTGAGCCTCGCCGAGGAGAAGACGCCCGACGTGCCCGAGGGCGGCTTCCGCGTCGTCACGGCCTACAGCGGCGTGTCGGCCGGGACCGAGCTGACCTACGTCAAGGGCGACAACCCGTACCTCGGCGCCTCCTGGGACCCGGCGCTCGGCCTGTTCCTCCCCGGCACGACCTCCGTGGACTACCCGGTGCGGGGCATCGGGTACATGCAGGTCGGCGAGGTGGTCGAGACGCGTACGCGGGCCGTGCGGGTGGGCGCGCGCGTCGCCATGACCTACGGCCACCGCACCGAGTACGTCGCCGACCCGCTGAAGGACCGCTTCGTCGAGCTGCCGGACGACCTCGACCCGCTGCTCGGCGTGTACGTCGCCCACATGGGCCCCATCTGCGCCAACGGCCTGCTGCACGCGGCGGCCGACCTGCACGGCGCGGCCGTGCGGGACCTGGGCGACGGGGTGCGCGGGCGCCGCGTCGCCGTGGTCGGCGCGGGCGTCGTGGGGCTGGTGACGGCGTCGTTCGCGCTGGCGCGCGGCGCGGCGGAGGTCGTGGTCGTGGACGAGACGCCGTCCAGGCTGGAGGTCGCGGCGGCGCTCGGCGCAGGAGGACTCGGCGCAGGAGGACTCGGCGCAGGAGGACTCGGCGCGGGGGAACTCGACGCGGGGGACCTGGGTGCGGGCGGGCAGCCCGCCGGGGAGGACCCGGCGGTGGAGCTGAAGCGCCGCTGGCGGCACGGCCAGGACGACCGCGGCGCCGACGTGGTCTTCCAGTGCCGCGGCAGGACCAGGGCGCTGGCGCTCGGGCTCAGGCTGCTCCGCCCCCAGGGCACCCTGATCGACCTGGCCTTCTACACCGAGGGCGCGCGGGAGGTGCGGCTCGGCGAGGAGTTCCACCACAACGGGCTGTCGCTGCGGTGCGCCCAGATCGGCAGGGTGCCGCGCGGCCTCGCGCACGCCTGGGACAGGGAGCGCCTGTCGTACGAGACGATCGCGCTGCTCAGGGAGCGCGGGAGCCTGCTACGCGAGCACCTCGTCACCGACGTCGCCGATTTCGCCGACGCGCCCCGCCTGCTCGCCGACCTGGCGGCCCGCCGCAGGCACACCCTCCAGGCCGTGCTCCGCCACGATTCCTCCAGCGTGCTCCGCCACGACGTCGACGATGAGAGCCGCTGACCAGCTGAAGTCGCGGCTGCCGTGGCCGTCCAGGGTGATCGGGTCGAAGTACTCGCGAAAGCCCGAGGCGCCCACCGCGGCGATCATGCCGTCGGCCAGCGGCGCCGCCAGGTCGGGGCGGCGTTCCCGCAGGCCCTGCCAGACCAGCCAGCTCAGGTTGATCCACTTGGGGCCGCGCCAGTAGCGGCCCGGCTCGAACCCCGGCGCGGCGGGCGAGTAGCTCGGCAGCACGCCGTCCTTCAGCCCGAAACGGTCGAGAGCGGTGCCGACCAGCGTGTTGACGATCTCGCGCGGGAGGCCGGGCAGCAGGAGCGGGGTGAGGCCCGCCGCGCTGCTGGAGCGGATCAGGCAGCCGGTGCGCACGTCCCGGGCGTGGAACAGGCCGTCGTCGTAGAGGTGCTCGACCATGGCGGCGGTGACGCGCACGGCCTCGCGCTCGTGCGGCTCGGGGTCGTGCCCGCAGACCCGGGCGATCTCGGCCAGCACCGACTCGGCCACCCCGTACGCGGCGTTGAACAGAGGGTCCTCGACCTGGAACGAGCCGGGGTCGCGGTAGCCGGAGTCGCGGTAGGCGGCGGCGAGCGCGACGTAGCGCTCGTAGTCGCGGTCGGTGGGCCGCTCGGCGGCGCTGACGTGGCCGAGGTCGCGCCTGACCGCCCCGATGCCTCCGGCCGACCCGGTGGCCTCCACCGCCTGCAGCGGCAGGTCCCACGCGGGGCTGTTGTCCATGCCGGACTCCCACGGGTGGACGATCGAGATCAGCCCCTCGGGCGAGCGCCGCTCCCCGCGCAGGAACCGCTGCTGCGCCACCAGCCGCGGGTAGATCCTGCGCAGGAACGCCACGTCCGGCTCGGCCTGGTGGATCTTCCAGGCGGCCAGCGCGTGGACCGGCGGCTGCACGATGCCGGACGTCGCCACGCCCGACGGCGCGCGCACCCCCCAGAAGCGCGGCCCGGGGAAGTACGCGCCCTCGGGCACCGCCGGGTTGAACACGATGTGCGGCACCCTGCCGTCCTGCCACTGGGCGCCGAACAGGGTGAGGAGCTCGGTCCTGGCCCGCCGCGGCGACCAGCGCGCGTTGCCGATCGCGATGAACGCGGAGTCCCAGCTCCACTGGTGTGGGTAAAGACGGCGCGAGGGGACCGTGTAGGTGCCGTCCCAGTTGGCCACGAGGACGCGCACCGCGTCGTGGGTTATCACAAGAACTTCCTGATGAAGGCGGCGGTCTGGGGGAGGACGATCTCGGGCTCGCCGCGCAGGCGGCACTCCAGCGCGAGGTAGCCGTCGAAGCCGATCGCGGCGAGCGTGGCGAGCTGCGCGGGCCAGTCGATGTGGCCGGTGCCCGGCTGGTTCCTGTTGGACTCGCTGATCTGCATGTGCGCGAGGTAGGGCGCCGCGTCGGCCAGCGCGCGGCAGGGGTCGTCCTCCTCGATGTTCATGTGGTACGTGTCGCCGACGACCCTGACGGAGTCCATGGAGCAGTACGAGACGGCCTCGGCCAGCGTGTTGACCATGTGGTTCTCGTACCGGTTGAGGGGCTCCAGCATGATGAGGACGCCGTTGCGCTGCGCGTGCTCGCCGAGGACGCCGAGCGCCTCCGCCAGCACCTCGCGGTCCTCGTGGGGGCTGCGCGGCGGCTCGAACGGCGGGAGCCTGCGCGAGAACTGGCCCCAGGAGGCGGGCGTCATCACGCCGATGCCGCCCAGCTCGCCGATCACCGTCAGCTGCGACCTGAGCTGCTGGATCGCGTCCTTGCGCCTGGCCGGGTCGAAGTCGCCGATGAAGTGCGGCATGTCCACGCAGACCGTGGGCATCACGACGCCGTCGGCCAGCGCCCGCTTGAGCTCGGTCAGGCGTCCCGCGAAGTGGAAGTCGCCCTTGCCGCGCAGCTCGATGGCGTCGAACCCGGCCTCGACGGCGAACGCGAACTTCTCCTGCAGGGTGCGGCCGGGGACGAGCTGCTCCTGTACGGCGAGCTTCACGGGTCTGTCACTCCTCGAATCGGAAGGCGAGCTGGAGCACCTCGGACTGGTGCTTGTCGAGCAGGTCGAAGGCCGCGGCGGCCTCCTCGGCGGGGACGACGTGGGTGACGAGGGGCGCGACCTCGACCCGGCCCGCGTGGACGAGGTCCATGAAGGTGCGCTGGAGACGTTCGACGTCCCAGCGGTGGGCGAGCCAGGAGGCGACGCCGCCGATCTGGGAGGAGATCAGCTGCACCTGGTTGTGGTGGAACTCCTCGCCGAGCCGCAGCCCGGCGCCCTCGCCCTGGTAGAAGCCGGCGGCGACGACCCTGCCGCCCTTGCGGACGGTCCTGATGGCCTCGTGCAGGCCGTGATGGCTGCCGCTGAGCTCGATGGCGGTGTCGGCGCCCTCGACGCGCTTGCGCATGAACTCGGCGACGGAGCCGGTGCGCACGTCGAACGTCTCGGCGGCGCCGTAGCGCCTGGCGAGTTCGAGCCGGGCGGGGATGGCGTCGGCGGCGACGACCCTGGCGCCGTTCAGCACGGCCAGGCGGGTGGCGAGCAGGCCGATGACGCCCTGCCCGAAGACGGCGAGCTGGTCGCCGAGGTGCACGTCGGCGGCGTGGACGGCGTTGAGCGCGATCGCGCCGACCCGGGCGAAGACGCCGGGGAGCGGGTCGGCGCCCGGGGGCAGCAGGTGCCCGGCGACCTTCTCGGCGGGCACGACGGCCTCGGCGCGGTGCCCCCAGATGCCCCAGACGAGGCTGCCGACCGGCGGGTCGGACACGTCGCCCGCGGCCTCGACGACCTCGCCGACCTCCTGGTAGCCCCAGCCGGCGAGCGGGTAGGCGTGGGTGCGACCGTCGACGAAGAGCCGGCGCTCGGTGTCCCACCTGCGGGTGAGATAAGGGTTGGTGCCACGGTAGGCGGTGAGCTCGGTGCCCGCGGACACCCCGGAGTAGAGGGTGCGGATCCGCACGGAGCCGGGGACGAGTTCGGCGGGCGGCTCCGGGTTCACGCTGACGCGGCCCGGCTCTTCAAAAGTGATGACGCGCATTCCCCACGACACTTATGTATTTCGATCACGCAAAAGTGAAAGATTTGGAGGTTGTTTACGCATGATAGTTGCGGAGGTAACACTCGTGAGTCTACGACTTCTGCCGGAGGTGACCGATGAAATTGGGTTTTCTGACCGCGTGTCTCGCGGAAAGCGACCTTACCGACGTCGCGGAGTGGGCCGCCGACCAGGGTTTCGAGGCGCTGGAAGTCGCCGGATGGCCGTCCTCCGATGAGCGAAGTCACATTCGCGTAGATCGTTTCGACGACGCCGAGCTGGAGCGGGTGCGCGGCGTCTTTACCCGTACCGGGCTCGCGCTTTCCTCCATCGCGTACTACGAGAACAACCTGCACCCGGAGCACGGCCCGCGGGTGAACGCGCACGTACGCCGGTGCGTGGAGGCGGCGGCGGCGCTCGGCTGCCCCACGGTCGGCACGTTCGTCGGCCGCGACCCCGGTCTCACCGTGCGCGACAACCTGAAGAAGGCCGCCGACGTCTTCGGCCCGCTGGTCGAGCACGCCCGCGCGCACGGCGTCGCGATCGTCATCGAGAACTGCGTGATGAGGAGCTGGCACCCCGACGGCTACCCGGGCAACCTCGCCTACTCCCCCGAGCTGTGGGAGTGGATGTTCACGCTCGGGCTCAAGCTCAACTACGACCCGTCGCACCTGGTCGCGCTCGGGATCGACCCGGTCGCCGCGCTGCGTCCCCACGTCGGTGACATCGCGCACGTCCAGGCCAAGGACACCGAGATCCTGCCGGGCAGGATCGACAGGACCGGCTTCTACGGGCCGATCAGCGGCGAGAAGGGCTGGTACCGGTTCCGCGTGCCCGGCCTCGGCCGCGTGGACTGGACGCGGGTGATCGACGCCCTGCACGAGGGCGGCTACACCGGCGTCGTGTCGGTCGAGCACGAGGACCCGGTGTGGAGCGGCACCACGGCGAAGGTGCGGGAGGGGCTCCGTATCGCTCACGGAACGTTGCGGCACCTCGTCCGGGGGTAAAGGGCGGTATCCCCAAGCAGAGGAGCGTGGCATGCCGAGAAAGGTGAGCGCCGTCCTCTCCGTCGCCGTGCTGGCCGCCGCGACGCTCGCGGCCTGCGGAGGAGGCGGGAAACAGCCGGACGCCAAGCAGATCACGGTCTGGACCGAGGAGAACCTCGAGGACCGGATGGCGGTGCAGCGCCGGATCGCCGCCGACTTCACCAGGAGGACCGGCATCCAGGTGAAGCTCGTCGGCGTGGCCGAGGACCAGTTCAGCCAGACCATCACCGCGGCCGCCGCCGCGGGCGACCTGCCCGACGTCATCGGCGCGCTGCCGCTGGCCTCCGTCAGGGAGCTGGAGGCGGGCGACCTGCTCGACACCGAGACCCCCGGCAAGGTGGTGGACCGGCTCGGCAGGGACTCGTTCGCGCCGCGCGCGCTGGAGCTCGACAGCTCCGGCGGCAGGCTCCTCGCCGTGCCGAGCGACGGGTGGGCGCAGCTCGTGCTGTACCGCAAGGACCTGTTCGAGCGGGCGGGGCTCGCGCCGCCCGACACCTACGAGCGGCTGCAGGCCGCCGCCGCGAAGCTCAGCACCGGCGGAACGGCCGGGATCACGCTGGCCGTCGCGCCCAAGGACACCTTCACCGCGCAGAGCTTCGAGCACGTCGCCCTCGCCGACGGCTGCCAGCTCGTGGACGGCTCCGGCCGGGTCACGCTCGACTCGCCGCAGTGCGTACGGGCCTTCGACTTCTACGGCAGGCTCGCCAGGGACTACTCGGTGAAGGGCAAGCAGGACGTCGACTCCACCCGGGCGACGTACTTCTCCGGCAGGGCGGCCATGACGATCTGGTCGTCGTTCATCCTCGACGAGCTGGCGGGGCTGCGCAAGGACGCGCTGCCGAGCTGCGAGGAGTGCAGGAAGGACCCGGGCTGGCTGGCCAGGAACACCGGCGTGGTCACGGCGCTGAAGGGGCCCGACGCGGCGGCGCCCGCGCAGTACGGCGAGATCGTCTCCTGGGCGATCACCCGGGACGCGGCCAGGGACTCCGCCGCCGCGTTCGTCACGTACATGATGGGCGAGGGCTACGCCCGGTGGATCGGCATGGCGCCCGAGGGCAAGTTCCCCACCCGCAAGGGCTTCGAGGACACCTGGGAGAAGCTGCCCGCCGGGGTCGACGTCAAGAAGCCGCTGGCCGACATCTACCCGGCCGCCGTGCTGAAGGCGCTGCGCGAGAGCCCGGGCACGTTCGCCCGCTGGGGCATCCCGCAGGGGCAGGGCAGGCTGGTCGGCGCGACCATGGGCGAGCTGCCCGTGCCGAAGGCGCTGAGCGCCGTCGTCGAGGGCACGCTCACGCCGCGGGCGGCCGCCGCGCAGGCGAAGGCCGACGTCGAGACCATCAAGCGCGGGATCAGGCAGTGAGCGCGGCCACCCGCACGCTGCGGGAGCAGGAGGGGCGTGCCGGCCTGGCGCTCATCTCGCCGACCCTGGTCATCACGCTGGTCGTCGTGGTGGCGCCGCTGCTGTGGGCGGTCATGCTGGCCTTCCAGGACGCCCGCCTGATCAACATCCGCCAGGTCGGGATCTTCGGCCACTACACGCTGGACAACTTCGCGTACGTGCTGTCGGAGCCCGGCTTCTGGTCGGCGCTGCTCAACACGCTCGTCTACACCGTCGCGGGCACCGCCCTGTCGATCGCGCTCGGGCTGGTGGCGGCGCTCGCGCTGCGCGACAGGTTCAGGGGGCGCATCCTGGTCAGGGCCTCGATCCTGATCCCGTACGTGGCGCCGGTGGTGGCCGTGACGTTCCTGTGGGAGACGATGCTCAACCCCCAGTACGGCATCGTCAACACCTGGCTGCGCGAGCCGATCGCGTTCCTCACCCAGGCGCAGGGCGAGTTCCTGGGCCTGCGGGTGCCGGTGGCGCTGCTGACGGTGATCGCGTTCGAGGCGTGGCGCTACTTCCCGTTCGCGTTCCTGTTCATCCTGGCCAGGCTCCAGGCGATGCCGGCCGACCTGGAGGAGGCCGCGGTCGTGGACGGCGCCACCCCGACCCAGCGCTTCCGCCACGTGATCCTGCCGCAGCTGTGGCGGGTCATCGCGCTGCTCGCGGTGCTGCGGTTCGTCTTCACGTTCACCAAGTTCGACGACGTCTACCTGCTGACCGGGGGCGGCGCGGGGACGGAGGTGGTGAGCATCAGGGTCTACACCTTCCTGACGGCGCGCGACGACCTCGGCGCGTCCGCCGCGCAGGCGCTCGTGCTCGCGCTGGTGCTGGTGGTGTTCCTCGCGGTGTACCTGAGGTTCTTCGGAGGGGGCGAGCGTGACCAGGGATAGGTTCGAACGCGCGCTGTTCCGGGTGCTCAGGCCGGTGGTGATCGCGCTGCTGTTCCTGGCCACCGCGTTCCCGTTCCTGTACATGGTGACGCTGTCGGTCCGCGACATCCAGGAACTGATCATGGATCCGGGGTCGCTGTGGCCGCGCGCCTTCACCCTCGACACGTACGCGGACGTCCTCACCAGGCAGGGCTTCCTGACGTTCATGCGCAACAGCGCGGTCGTGGCCGTCTCGACGGTCGCGATCACGCTGCTCGTCTCGATCCCCGGCGCGTACGCGGTGGCGCGGCTGCGCTTCTTCGGGCGACGGCAGGTGCACTTCCTGTTCCTCGCGGTGTACCTGTTCCCGGCGATCGTGCTGGCCATCCCGCTGTTCGTGCTGTTCACCATGATGGGGCTGCGCGGGTCGCTGGTCGGCCTCGTCCTCGTGTACATCGCGCAGACCGTGCCCGTCACCGTGTACATGCTGCGCAACTACTTCGAGACGGTGCCGCGCAGCGTGGAGGAGGCGGCGGCGATCGACGGCTGCTCGCGGCTGGCGACCATCTGGCGGGTGGTGCTGCCGCTGTCCAGGCCCGCCCTGATGGCGACCGGCCTGTACGCCTTCATGATCGCCTGGAACGAGTTCCTGTTCGCCCTCCTCTTCCTGGTGGAGAAGCGGGAGAGCTGGACGGTCTCCCTCGGGCTGTCGCAGCTCGCGGGCAGCATCGAGGTGCCGACGACCGTGCTCATGGCGGGCTCGGTGGTGCTGACGCTGCCCATCGTGATCGTGTTCTTCGTCGGCGAGCGGCTGCTGACCGAGGGGCTCACGGCCGGAGCGGAGAAGGGGTGACCGATGCTGACGGCGGGCCAGGTGCTCCAGCTCATCCGCGACGGCTCCTGCCGCACCCGCAAGGAGCTCATGGAGCGCACCGGCCTGAGCCGGTCCACCGTCACCGAGCGGCTGGACCGGCTCATCGGGGCCGGGTACGTGCGCGAGCACGGCGTCGGGGCGTCGGGAGGCGGGCGGCCCCCGGCCGTGCTGGAGGTGGCCGCCGGCAACCGGCTCCTGCTGGTGGCCGACCTCGGGGCCGGGCACGCCCGCGTGGCGCTGACCGACCTGGCGGCCAGGCCGCTGGCCGAGGAGCACGCGGAGCTGCGCATCGACCGGGGGCCGCAGGCGGTGCTGACGTGGGTGACGGAGGCGTTCGGGCGGCTGCTCGCCGCGAGCGGGCGGTCCGGGGCCGAGGTGTGCGGCGTGGGCGTGGACGTCCCCGGCTCCGTCGACCCGGACACCGGCCGCGTGACCAGGTCGTTCCTCATGCCCGGCTGGGACGGTCACCCGGTGCGCCAGGTCCTCGGCGCCGCGTACGACGTGCCGATCCTGGTGGAGAACGACGCCGACGCGATGGCCGTGGGCGAGTGGTGGACGTCCTGGCGGTCCACGTCCTCCCTCGTCCTCGTCAAGGTCTCGACCGGCATCGGCACCGGCATCCTGCTCGACGGCCGGGTCTACCGGGGGGCGGAGGCGGCGGCCGGCGACCTCGGCCACGTCCGGCTGGGCGAGGGTGAAGGCCGCGTGTGCACCTGCGGCTCGCGCGGCTGCGTCGCCTCACTGGCGAGCGGCAGTGCGCTGGCCGGCCAGCTGGGCGTGCCGGGCAGCAGGGACGTCGTCCGCCTGGTGCGGGCGGGCGACCCGGCCGCGATCGCGCTCACGCGGGAGGCGGGCCGCGCCCTGGGCGTCGTCCTCGCGACGGCCGTCAGCCTGCTCAACCCGGGCGTGCTCGTGCTGGCGGGCGACATGGCGGAGACGCGGGAGCACTACCTGACGGGCATCAGGGAGAGCGTCCACCGGCTCAGCCTCCCCTGCACGACCCGCAACCTGGAGATCGTCACCGGCTCCGCAGGGGACCGGGCGGGCGTCGTGGGCATGGCGGTGCTGGTCACGCGGCAGGTGCTCTCCCCCGGCGCGGTGGACGCGGCGCTGGCGGGCGGCTGACTCAGCGGCCCAGCCGCTCCCCCAGTTCGGCGCGCGCGGCGGCCAGCGACGGGCCGTACCAGGTGAGGAGGCGTCCGCTGACCGGCACGCAGGTCAGGCCGGGGAACGACTCGGGGCCGTCGTCCTCGGAGAACGCGTACGGCTCGTCGGGGAGCACGACGAGGTCGGGGCGGCGCGCGGCCAGCTCGCCGAGGGGGATCTTCGGGTAGCGCTCGGGGTGCGAGGCGTAGAGGTTGTCGATGCCGAGGTGCCGCAGGACGTCGCCGGTGAAGGTGTCGCGGCCGACCACCATCCAGGGGCGGCGCCAGATCGGGATGACGGCCGTCCTGCGTGGGCCCGTCTCGGGCTCGCGCCAGGCCGCCTCGGCGGCGTCCAGCCAGGACGGGCGGGGCGCGCGGCAGGCCACGCGGAGCAGGCGGTCGAGCGAGGTGAACGCCTGGCGCAGCGTCTCGATCCTGGTGACCCAGACCGGCACGCCCGCCTCGCGCAGCGCCTCGATGTCGGGGGCGCGGTTCTCCTCGGCGTTGGCGAGCACGACGTCGGGCCGCAGCCGCCTGACCGCGTCGAGGTCGGGGTTCTTGGTGCCGCGCACCCTGGCGACGTCGAGGTCGTGCGGGTGGGTGCACCAGTCGGTGGCGCCGACGAGCGCGCCCGGCACGGTGGCGGCCACCGACTCGGTCAGCGACGGCACCAGCGACACCACGCGCCGCACCGTCTCGGGCACCGGCACCGGCGCCCCGGTGTCGTCGGTCATGATGGGGTCGGCAGGCACAACGGCAGCCTAGGGCCCGCCCCGTGGACGCGGGCGGGCGACATGCCCGGAATTTGGGCCCACAGATCTCGGAAACTCTCCGTAGAATCGCCCATAAAGATCGTTAAGCCTCTTGATCGGGGGATTCACGGGTGGAACAAGAGTCGCCGGATTTCGATCCCAACACCCCGAACGTGGCCCGGCTCTACGACTACTACCTCGGTGGCAAGGACCACTTCCCCGCCGACCGCGCCGCCGCCGAGAAGATCCTGGAAGTGGCGCCCGAGCTGCGCGCCGCCGCGCGGGCCAACCGGGCGTTCCTCGGCAGGGCCGTCCGCTTCCTCGCCGCCCAGGGCATCACCCAGTTCCTCGACATCGGCACCGGCCTGCCCACCCAGGGCAACGTGCACGAGGTGGCCGGCGAGGTCGCGCCGGGCTCCAAGGTCGTGTACGTCGACCGCGACCCGGTCGTCCTGGTGCACGCCAGGGCGCTGCTGACGGGCAGGGGCGACACCGCCGTCATCGAGGGGGACCTGCGCCGGCCCGAGGAGATACTCAAGAACCCGGACGTGCTGGGGCTGCTGGACTTCAGCCGTCCCGTCGGCGTCCTGCTCGTCGCCATCCTGCACTTCATCGAGGAGTCGGACCGGCCGGACGAGATCATCGCCACCCTGCGCGCGGCCATGGCGCCCGGCAGCTACCTGGTGCTGTCGCACGGCACCAGCGACGCCCGTCCCGAGGCGGTGGACCGCGGCACCGAGGTCTACAGGCGCTCCACCTCGCCCCTGGCGCTGCGCGGCAGGGACCGGATCCGCGAGCTGTTCGAGGGGTTCGAGCTGGTCGCCCCCGGGCTGGTCTGGCTGCCCGAATGGCGTCCCGACCAGGCCGACACGATCGACTTCATCGACCGCCCGGAGTCGTCGCTCATCCTGTGCGGCGTCGGCAGGAAGAACTAGGCAGGAAGAACTAGGCATGGAGATCGGGCTGGCGGTGCCGCAGTACGGCAGGTTCGCCACGCTGGACAGCGTGCTGCGCGTCGCACGCGAGGCCGAGGCTCAGGGGTACGCGTCGCTCTGGGCGGGCGACCGGCTGCTGACCCCGCTGCGGCCGAAGGACCGCTACCCGGGCGGCGACGGCGCCATACCGCCCGCCCACCGGGTCTTCCTCGACCCGTTCGCGGTGCTCGCCGTGGCCGCGTCGGCCACCACCCGCGTACGGCTCGGCACGAGCGCGCTGAACGCCTGCTGGTACCCGCCCGTGGTGCTGGCCCGCTCGCTCACCACGATCGACCACCTGAGCGGCGGGCGGCTGTGCGCCGGCCTCGGCCTCGGCTGGTCGTCCGACGAGTACGCCGCCGCCGGCGTGCCCTGGGAGGGCCGGGCCAGGCGCTACGAGGCGACCCTGGACGCGCTGGAGGCGATCTGGACCACCGACCCAGTGGAGTACGCGGACGAGCACTGGACGATCGCGCCCAGCCACATCGAGCCCAAGCCGGCGGTGCGCCCGCCGCTCTACCTGGCCGGCTTCGGCCCCGCCGCGCTGCGCAGGATCGGCCGCAGGGCCGACGGCTGGCTGACCGCCACCCTGCCGATCCCGATGCTCACCTCGATGTGGGACACCGTGCGCGAGAGCGCGGAACGGGCCGGACGCGACCCGGACGCGCTGCGGATGGTGCTGCGCGCCAACCCCGAGATCACCACCCGGGACGCGACGCCGCCGAGGAGCGGCACCGTCGCCCAGATCGGCGACCACCTGCTGGCGGCGGCGGAGGCCGGGGCCCACGAGCTCATCCTGGACCTCCAGCACACCGCCGCCGACGACCGGCACCTGATGGAGCTGGCCGGGGAGTTCCGCGCCTACTTGAGCGCCGCGAGCGCGCCCTCGTAGTCGGGCTCCTGCGTGATCTCCGGCACCAGCTCGGAGTAGACGACCTCGCCCTCGCCGCTGACCACGACGACCGCGCGGGCGGCCAGGCCGGCGAGCGGCCCGGACTCCTGCGCGACGCCGTAGTCCTGCAGGAACTCACGGCCCCGCATGAGCGAAAGCATCGTCACGTTCGCCAGGCCCTCGGCGCCGCAGAACCGGTTCTGGGCGAACGGCAGGTCGGCGGAGACGCAGAGCACGGCCACGTCGGGGTGCTCGGAGGCCACCTGGTTGAACCGGCGCACCGACGCCGCGCACACGCCCGTGTCGACGCTCGGGAAGATGTTCAGCACCGTGGTCTTGCCCGCGAAGTCGGCCAGGGTGCGCTCGGACAGGTCGGTGGCCACCAGACGGAAGGCGGGAGCGGTGTCGCCCGGCTTCGGGAAGGTGCCGCCCACCGTGATCGGGTTGCCCTTGAAGGTGACGTCGGACATTGAGGCCTCCTGGATGAGTCGTTGATCCCCGAGTCGCGATCCTAGCGCCGCCGCCGTCGCCGCCAGACGCCGCCAGACGGCGCCGCTGGACGGCGCCGTCGGACGCTGCCGCTAGACGTTGCGCCGGTACTGGCCGCCCGCCTCGAACAGGGCCTCGGTGATCTGCCCCAGCGAGCACACCCGCGCCGCCTCCATCAGCACCTCGAACGCGTTGCCCTGCGACATCGCCGCCTCGCGCAGCCTGGACAGCTGCGCGGGCGCCTCCGCCCTGTTGCGCTCGTGGAAGGCGCGCAGCCGGTCGAGCTGCGAGCGCTTCTCCTCCTCGGTGCCCCTGGCCAGTTCCAGCTTGCCCGGCTGGTGCTCCTCGCCGCGCGGGTTGCGGAAGGTGTTGACGCCGACGATGGGCAGCGACCCGTCGTGCTTGCGGGTCTCGTACAGCATCGACTCGTCCTGGATCTTGCCGCGCTGGTAGCCCGTCTCCATCGCGCCCAGCACGCCGCCCCGGTCCGAGAGCCGTTCGAACTCGCTCAGCACCGCCTCCTCGACCAGGTCGGTCAGCTCGTCGATGATGAACGAGCCCTGCAGCGGGTTCTCGTTCCTCGCCAGGCCCCATTCGCGGTTGATGATGAGCTGGATCGCCATCGCCCTGCGCACCGACTCCGCCGACGGCGTCGTCACGGCCTCGTCGTAGGCGTTGGTGTGCAGGCTGTTGCAGTTGTCGTAGATGGCGATCAGCGCCTGCAGGGTGGTGCGGATGTCGTTGAAGTCCATCTCCTGCGCGTGCAGCGACCTGCCGGAGGTCTGGATGTGGTACTTCAGCTTCTGCGCCCGCTCCGCCGCGCCGTACCGTTCGCGCATCGCCACCGCCCAGATGCGGCGGGCCACCCGGCCGAGCACGCTGTACTCGGGGTCCATGCCGTTGGAGAAGAAGAACGACAGGTTCGGCGCGAAGTCGTCGACGTCCATGCCGCGCGCCAGGTACGCCTCCACGTAGGTGAAGCCGTTGGCGAGGGTGAAGGCGAGCTGGCTGATGGGGTTCGCCCCGGCCTCGGCGATGTGGTAGCCGGAGATCGACACCGAGTAGAAGTTGCGCACGCCGTTGCGGATGAACCACTCCTGGATGTCGGCCATCATCCGCAGCGAGAACTCGGTGGAGAAGATGCAGGTGTTCTGCCCCTGATCCTCCTTCAGGATGTCGGCCTGGACGGTGCCCCTCACGGTGGCCAGCGTGCGGGCGCGCAGCTCGCGGGCCTCGTCCTCACCGGGCTCGCGGCCGTGCTCGGCGCGGAAGCGGTCCATGGCCTGGTCGATCGCCGTGTTGAGGAAGAAGGCCAGGATGGTGGGCGCCGGGCCGTTGATGGTCATCGACACCGACGTGTTCGGCGCCGTCAGGTCGAAGCCGTCGTAGAGCACCTTCATGTCGTCGAGCGTGGCGATGGAGACGCCCGAGGTGCCGACCTTGCCGTAGATGTCGGGGCGCGGGTCGGGGTCGTGGCCGTACAGCGTGACCGAGTCGAACGCGGTGGACAGGCGGGTCGCCGGCTGGCCCTCCGACAGCAGCTTGAAACGCCTGTTCGTGCGGAACGGGTCGCCCTCTCCCGCGAACATCCGCGTCGGGTCCTCGTCGTCGCGCTTGAACGGGAACACGCCCGCCGTGAACGGGAAACGGCCGGGCAGGTTCTCCGAGCGCAGGAAGCGCAGCAGGTCGCCGTGGTCGCTGTAGCGGGGCAGCGCCACGCGCGGCACCCGGTTGCCCGACAGGGTGTCGCGCCACAGCGGCGTGTGGATCTCCCTGTCGCGCACCTTCACGACCAGCTCGTCGGCGGAGTACTGCTCCTTGAGCTTCGGCCAGGCGTCGAGCAGCGCGCGGCTCTCGTCGCTCAGCTCGCTCTCCGCGCGGCCGGCCAGCTCGTCCAGCCGGGCGTCCGGGCCGTCGAGCAGGGCGCGCACGGCGGCGAGCTGCTGCCTGCGCCGCGCCACCTCGGCCTGGGCGAGCGTCTCCCCGTGGTAGGCGCGGACCGTCTCGGCGATCTCCGCCAGGTACCGCGACCTGGCCGACGGCACGATCGCGGCCGACACCTTGGACGTGCGGCCCTCGACCTTCTGCAGCAGGCCGGGGCCCGCGGGCATGCCCTTCTCCACGAGCTGCCCCTTGAGGTGCTGGTAGAGGGCGGTCACGCCGGCGTCGTTGTAGCGGGAGGCGATGGTGCCGAACACCGGCATGTCGTCCGGCGAGACGCCGAACGCGGCCCGGTTGCGCACGAGCTGGCGGCGCACGTCGCGCAGCGCGTCCTCGGCGCCGCGGCGCTCGAACTTGTTGATCACGACGGCCTCGGCGAAGTCGAGCATGTCGATCTTCTCAAGCTGCGAGGCCGCGCCGAACTCGGGCGTCATCACGTAGATCGGGACGTCCACGTGGTCCACGATCCCGGCGTCGCCCTGGCCGATGCCGGGCGTCTCGACCACGACCAGGTCGTACCCGGCGGCCCGGCAGGCGACGATCACGTCGTCGACGCAGGCGGGCACCTCGTTGGGCGCGCCTCTCGTGGCGAGGGAGCGGAAGTAGGTCTGGGCGCCGAGGCTGTTCATCCTGATGCGGTCGCCGAGCAGCGCGCCGCCGCCCCTCCTGCGGGTGGGGTCGATGGCGACGATCGCGATGCGCAGCTTGTCGTCGTTGTCCACCCGGAGCCTGCGTACCAGCTCGTCCGTCAGCGACGACTTGCCCGAGCCGCCGGTGCCGGTGATGCCGAGCACGGGCGCGACCCGGCGCGCCGCGGCCTCGCGCAGGCCCGCCACCAGCTCCTCGGGAGCCCGGTCCGACTCGATGAGGGTGATCGCGCGGGCCAGCGCCGTCTGGTCGCCCGACACGACCGCCTCGACGGACGGCGGGTCGCCCGGCTCGACGTCGCAGTCCTCGATCAGCTTGTTGATCATCCCGGGCAGCCCCAGCCGCTGGCCGTCCTCGGGAGAGAAGATGCGGCGGACCCCCCTGGAGTGCAGCAGCTCGATCTCCTCCGGCACGATCACGCCGCCACCGCCGCCGTACACCTTGACGTGGCCGGCGCCGCGCTCCCGCAGCAGCTCCACCAGGTAGCTGAAGAACTCGACGTGTCCGCCCTGGTACGAGCTGATCGCGACGCCCTGGACGTCCTCCTGGATGGCGGCCGTGACGATCTCGTCGACGGAGCGGTTGTGCCCGAGATGGATCACCTCGGCCCCCTGCGACTGAAGAATGCGCCGCATGATGTTGATCGCCGCGTCATGACCGTCGAACAACGCCGCGGCGGTCACGAATCGGACGGGGTGGGCCGGAACGTGCACGCCTGATCACTCCTTCGTGAGGGGCCTCTCCACAAGATACTAGGACGTCCTACTATTTCCTGGCACCGTCAGGGTAGGGGCGGGTGTCGAGGAGGTGGTGCGGCGATGCGCGCGCTCACGTTCGTGCCGTGCACGGAGGGCACCCTCGGCGTGGAGGAGGTGCCCGACCCCCGGCCGGGACCCGGCGAACTGCTCGTCCAGGGACTCGCGCTGGGCATCTGCGGAACCGACAGGGAGCTCGCCGCCGGCGAGTACGGCTGGCCGCCGCCCGGCAGGGAACGCATGACCATCGGCCACGAGTCGTTCGGCCGGGTGCTGGAGGCCCCCGACGGCTCCGGCTTCTCCCCCGGCGACCTGGTCGTGGGCGTCGTACGCCGGCCCGACCCCGAACCGTGCCGGGCCTGCGCCCACGGCGAGTTCGACATGTGCCGCAACGGCCGCTACACCGAACGCGGCATCAAGGAGCTCGACGGCTACGGCAGCGAGCGCTGGACCGTCGAGACCGGCTACGCCGTCAAGCTCGACCCGGCGCTCGCGTCCGTCGGGGTGCTGGTCGAGCCCGCGTCCGTGGTGGCCAAGGCGTGGGAGCACATCGAGCACATCGGGTCGCGCGGCTGGTTCGAGCCCCGCAGCCTGCTCGTCACAGGGGCCGGGCCGATCGGGCTGCTGGCCGCGCTGCTCGGCCGCCAGCGCGGGCTGGAGGTGCACGTCCTCGACCGGGCCGACGAAGGACTGAAGCCGGAGCTCGTCACCGCCCTGGGCGGGACCTACCACGCGGGCGACTCGCTGGAGCCGTTCTCCAAGGACAGGCCCGACATCATCATCGAGGCCACGGGGGCCGGCTCACTCGTCCTGGAGGCCATGACCACGACCGCCCCCGCGGGCATCGTCTGCCTGGCCGGGCTGTCGCCGGGCGGGCGCACCCACCGCGTGGACGCCGGGCAGATCAACAGGGAGATCGTGCTGGAGAACGACGTGACGTTCGGGACGGTCAACGCCAACCTGCGGCACTTCGCGGCGGCGGCGCGGGCCCTCGCGCAGGCCGACTCCGGGTGGCTGGAGCGGCTGATCACCCGCCGGGTGCCGCTGGAGCACGCGGCGGACGCGTTCGAGCGGGGCGACGACGTCAAGGTCGTCATCGAACTCGGCGCATAGACGCGGCAGACGCAGGCGGTCAGGGCGTGGCGGTGTCAGGCGCTGGTGCGGCTTCTCGGCTCGTACGGCCTGCGCCTGGTCGGGCCGCCTCGCGGCGCGGGAACGGCCTCCACGGCGGGTTCCGGGGTCGGCGGCCCGGCGACCGCGCGGACGGGCCCCTCCCGGCGGACGGCCTCGGAAGCAGGCGCCTCCCACGGGGACCACGCGGACTCCGGGGAGGACCCCGCGGGCTCGGCGGCGGGCTCCCACGGCGACCACGCGGGCTCGGCGGGCGGCTCCTGGGCGGGCATGGGGGTTGGCTCGTTCCACTGCTGGGCCGGGCGGCGGTGGGTGCCGCGGCGGCGTGAGAAGCGTAAGGAGAGCAGCACGGTCGCCAGCACCATGACGCCGAGCAGCGCGGGAGGCGTGCCGATGAGGTCGAGCGGCGAGGAGCCCTGGGGCTCGGCCCGCGGCGTGGCCCGCACGAACGGCTGCTCGGTGGAGCGGATCCCGGCCAGCTCGACGTTGGTCTTGACGACGCGCGGCAGCCCGTAACCGACGACCTTGTCGGTGTCGCGGGTCTTGCGCTTGAGCCAGACCCCGTCCACGTTCGCCTCGATCGTGTGGATCTTCTTGCCGTCGACGCGCTCCACGATGCCGACGTGGTCGACGCCCTTGTAGTTCTTGCCGCCGCGCCAGTCGAAGAAGACCAGGGCACCCGGCTCCGGCTGGCGGGTCCAGGCGCCCTGCTGGATGAACCAGGCCGCATGGGACGGCGTCCAGGCGAACTGTCCGACGTAGTCGGAGATCCCCGCCTTGTCCGCGGCCCACGCGATGAACATGTCGCACCACGGCGCGTCACGGTACTGGGGGTCTTGGACGCGATCTGCGTACCACTGGCCGAACTTGGTGAACTGGCCTTTCTTCTCCTTGTAGCCGAGTTCACGCCGTGCCTGATTCAGCAGCTCTTTCGCGATCGGGTCCAGGACGCCTCCTCCCAGATGACCGGCAGATCACGATGGACTGTAATAGCGCCCTCGCGGATTCGCTCGCATGTCTGGGAAAGTGTCTAGTTATGAGCTGAAATTTCGGCTGTGGGACTCCTGGGATCGGCGCCGTCAGGCCCCGGCGCCCACGCGGTAGACGCCCTCGTCCCCCCCGCCCGGCGCGACCACGTCGGCGACGATCACGGTCACGTTGTCGGGCGAGCCGCCCTCGTTGGCCAGGTCGATGAGCCGCTGCACCGCGGCGTTCGGGTCGGCCACCGTGGTCAGCACCTCGTGCAGCGTCTCCGGGCCGAGGACGGTGGTCAGGCCGTCGGAGCACAGCAGGTAGCGGTCGTCGGGCTCGGCCTCGCGCAGCGCCATGTCGGGCTCGGCCCTGCCTTCGCTGCCGAGCACCCGCAGGACCATCGACCGCCGCGGGTGGACAGCGGCCTGATCCTCTGTTATCCGTCCTTCATCCACCATGGACTGCACAAGTGTGTGATCCTTGGTCATCTGGTACAGCGCACCATCACGAAGCAGGTACCCGCGGGAGTCACCGAGATGAGCCAGGGCGAACCGGTAACCGTCGAACAGCATCGCGGTCACCGTGGTCCCCATCCCCCTGCGCGCGGGGTCGATGTCGGCGAGCTCGACCAGCCTGCGGGCGGCCTCGTGCACGGCGCCCTCCAGCGCCGCCTCCAGATCACAGCCGGTCTCGGGAAGCGTGGCGTCCAGCTCGCGCATCACGGCGATCGCCGCCGCGCTCGCCAGCTCGCCGGCCGCGTGTCCACCCATCCCGTCAGCCACCACGAGCAACCGGCCGCTCGCGTAGCCGGAATCCTCGTTCTGCTCCCTGCGGCGGCCCACATCGGACCCGGCGGCATAGCGGATGTTGTGCTTCATAGACAGCAGTAAATCATTGGTTGAAAGACTTCACAAGCAGATGCGCTGAAGACTGGTTGTGAACTACTGTGGTGACCATGAGCCACGACCCGACCGTCAACGCCGGGGACATCGCCCGGCTCGCCGGCGTCGGGCGTGCCGCGGTCAGCAACTGGCGACGCCGCCACGACGACTTCCCCGATCCCGTCGGTGGAACCGCGAACCAGCCGCTGTTCTCGCTGCGGCAGGTCGAGTCGTGGCTGCGGCGCTATGGGAAGTCCTACCAGGTCTCGCTGGGAGATCGGGTGTGGCAACGCATGAAAGCCGCAGGGGATTTGCGCCTGGGCGAGCTGGTGGCCGCGGCCGGTGCGCTGCTGACCCGCCGGCGCGGCGAGGCAGGGCCGCCGTCCACCGGCCGCGACGGCGCGGCGGGGGCAGGAGCAGAGGCGCTCCCGGCCGGGCAGCACGGCGACCCACCCGCCGGGCCGGAGCCGGAGCTGGAGCCCGAACTGGCCGGGCTGGTGACCGAGTTCGCCGAGCGGCACGGCGCGCTGACGGCGTACGAGTTCCTGTGCGAGCGCTACTTCGAGGCCCACTCCCGGCAGCTCGCCGTCACCCGCGACGAGGTGGCCGCTCTCATGGCCAGGCTCGCCGCCCCGGCGGGCGCCACCGTGCTCGACCCGGCCTGCGGCGTCGGCACCCTGCTCCTCGCGCCCGGCGCGGGCGCCGTCCTCGGCCAGGACCTCAACGAGACGTCCGCCGCCATCACCCGCGCGCGGCTGCTGCTGCGCGGCGTCGAGGCCGACGTCGCCGCCGGCGACTCCATGCGTCACGACGGGTTCACCGGACGCAGGGCCGACGCCGTGCTGTGCGACCCGCCGTTCAACGAGCGCGCCTGGGGCTACGAGGAGCTCACCGGCGACCCCCGCTGGGAGTACGGCCTGCCGCCGCGCGGCGAGCCCGAACTGGCCTGGGTGCAGCACTGCCTCGCGCACGTCAGGCCGGGCGGCATGGTGGCGATCCTCATGCCGCCCGCCGCCGCGAGCCGCAAGGCGGGGCGGCGCATCAGGGCCAACCTGCTGCGCGCGGGCGCGCTGCGCGCGGTCGTCGCGCTGCAGGGCAGCGACCTGTGGCTGCTGCGCCGCCCCACCGCCGGCGAGCGCCCGCCGTCGGACGTGCTCATCATGAACGCCGGCTCCGACCTCTCCGCCGTCGAGCCCGCCTGGCGCGCCTACCTCGACGACCGCGCCGACCACACGGTCCGCATCATCGACCTGCTGGCCGACGAGGTGGACATGACCCCGGCCCGCCACCAGCGCCGCGACGACCTCGGAAGGGCCTTCGCCGAGGCCCGCGACCGCTTCCTCGCCGCCACCGCCGTGCCGCCCGACCTGAAGGTCCTCGACCAGCCGCTCGACCAGCCCGTCACCACGCTCGGCGACCTCATCAAGGAGGGGCTGGTGACGGCGTCGCAGGCGCCGCCGAAGATGACCGCCGACGGCGGCGACGTGCCGGTGCTCACCTCCGACGACCTCGCCAACGGCACCGGCCCCACCGGGCTGACCACGCAGCAGCAGGGGCTCGTGGTGATCCGTCCAGGCGACGTGGTGGCGTCGTACTCCGCCGTGCGGGTGATGACCGACGGCGGGGCGGCGCTCGGGCCGCACCTGACCCTCTACCGGGTCGACGCGCGCAGGCTCGACCCCGACTTCCTCGCGGGTTACCTGCGGGCCGCGGGCGGCCGGGCCACCACGGGCTCCAGCAGGTTCGACGTGCGCCGCACCCGCCTGCCACGGCTCCCGCTGAAGGAGCAGCGGGCCTACGGCGAGGCCTTCCGCCAGCTCGCCGTGCTGGAGGACGCGCTGCGCGAGACGTCCTCCCTGGGCCAGACCCTGATCAGGCTCGGCCTGGACGGGCTCACCGACGGACACCTGCACCCGCAGCCCTGACGGTGTACTTTTTTCCCGAAAAAGACCGCGGGGAGGGGCGAATGGTCATCGGGGACCGGTACGAGCTCGACGACCTCCCCCTCGGCCAGGGCGGCATGGGCGCCGTCTACGCCGGCCACGACCGGCACCTGGACCGCAGGGTCGCCGTCAAGTTCCTCAGGCTGCCCGGCGGCGGCCCCGACCAGGAGCTGGAGCGCCGCTTCCTGCGCGAGGCCCGCATCCTGGCCAGGCTGGAACACGCCGGCGCGCCCGTCCTGTACGACTTCGGCACCCACGAGCAGCGTCTGTACCAGGTGATGCAGTTCATCGAGGGCGTCACCGTGGCCGACGTCGTCAGCGAGTACGGCCCGCTGCCGGTGCCGTGGGCGGCGGCCATCGCGGCCCAGGCGTGCGCCGTGCTGTCGGCCGCGCACGCGCTGTCCATCTGCCACCGCGACCTCAAGCCCACGAACCTCATGCTCTGCCCCGACGGCAGCGTCAAGGTCCTCGACTTCGGCCTCGCCCTGCTGCGCGACGGCGACCTGACCACGTTCACCCGCATCGGGCAGATCCTCGGCACGCCCGCGTACATGGCGCCCGAGCAGATCCAGCACGGCGTGGCCGAGCCGCGCAGCGACCTGTACTCCCTGGGCTGCGTCCTGCACGAGATGCTGACCGGGGAGCAGCTCTTCACCGGGCCCACCGACTACGTGGTGTTCGAGAAGCAGGTGAAGGAACGCCCGCCGGCGATCCCCGGCCTGCCGCCCGGGCTGGGCGAGCTGCTGGCGCAGGTGCTGGAGAAGAAGCCCGACGACCGGCCCGCCGACGCCGACGAGCTGTACGAGCGGCTCGACCCCTTCGCCGTGAACCTGCCCGTGCTGCCCGGCTTCCTGACCCTCGCCCCGAGCCCGGGCCGCATGTACGCCCGCATGGCAGGCCGCGCCCTCACCCCGTGACCCCCACGGCCTCACCGCCCCCGAGCCCCCGAAGGACCGGCACGCCCCGCCCCCGCCCACCCCTCCGGTGCGACCTCAGCCGTGGACCGGCACGGGCCGCCCCCGGAAGGACCTCAGCCCGTGGAGCCGGCTGTCGGGCCGGCGAAGTGCAGGACGAGGTACTCGTACTCGCCCTCCCCCGCCCGTTTGAACCTGCCGTCGCCGTTCAGGTCGACGAAGGCGGCGAGGTACAGGTCGCCCCGCTGCCGGCTCAGCGGCGTGGACGAGCCGTCCTTGAAGACGGCGGAGAAGAAGACCTTGTCCTGCGTGCCGGACAGGTGCTCGACCCGGCCCCCGATGAGGTAGTTGTGGCCCTCGCGGTTGAGGTAGAGGGTTCCGGAGCCGCGCTCGTAGTCGGCGATGCCGGTGCCGGGGGCGAAGCACGGCTGGTCGTCGGTCTTGCCGCCGTCCTTGATGGAGAAGACCGAGTCGTCGGTCCAGGCGCAGATCTGCAGCGCGCGGTCCTTGGCGAGCTTGGGGAAGCGCAGCTCCAGCGGCGCGGCGGCGAGCGTGGCCGTGGTGACGGGGCCCTCGGTGTCGGTGAGCGCGAGCGGGACGGCCTTGCCGCCCTGCCAGACCTCCAGGCCGAGGCGGGGCGTGTGGACGACCTCGGTGCCCGTCGCCGAGGCCGAGGGCGTCGCGGGTGTGCCGGGCGAGGTGGCGGAGACCGGCGACGGCGACGGTGTGGGGGTGGCGCGGCCCGGGCCGTTCAAGGCGATGATCGTCACGGTGCTCGCGGTGGCCAGGCCGGCGACGACGGCGGCGCCGATGATCAGGCCCGATCGGCCCCGGCGTGTCCTGGTGACGGGCGTCGGCGACGACGGCGCGGGCGGCGGCACCGTGGACCAGCGGCTGCCCGGGTCGGGCGGCGGAAGGTCCCGCAGCGCCGGCGGCACGTACCCGCCGACACCGCTCCCCGCGCGGCCGTCCGCCTGGCCGGCGGGGGCGGCGCCCTGGAGGCCGGGCAGGGGATGGCCGGCGCCTGGGCGGTCGTCCATGAGACCGAGCAGCACCTGCTGGGCGGTGGGGCGGCGGGACGGGTCCTTGGCCAGGCAGGCGGCGACGTAGGCACGCAGCCGCCCGCTCAGCCGCCCGAGGTCGGGCTCGGCGTTGAGTATGCGGTTGATGACGGCGGGCAGCGGCTCGTGGCCGAACGGCGGCGCGCCGTTGGCGGCGAAGGCGATGGTGCACGCCCAGGCGAACATGTCGAGGGGCGGCCCCACCGGGTCGCCGGCGAGCTGCTCGGGCGACATGTACGCGGGCGTGCCCACGGCGCCGCTGGTCGTCGCCGCTGTGGCGTCGAACGGCCGGGCGATGCCGAAGTCGATGACGCGCGGGCCGTCGGCGCCGAGCAGCACGTTCGCGGGCTTGAAGTCGCGGTGGACCACCCCTGCCGAGTGGACGGCGCCCAGCGCCGTGGCCGTGGCGACGGCCAGGCGGTCGAGCGCCGTGCCGGTCAGGACGCCGCGCTCGCGCACCGCCTGCTGCAGCGACGGGCCCTCGACGTACTCGCTGACGACGTACGGCGGGTCGGCGTCGGGGTCGGCGTGGAGGACGCGGGCCGTGCAGAACGGCGCGACCCGCTGGAGCGCCGCCAGCTCCCGGTGGAAGTAGCGCCTGGCCTCGCCGTCGTGGAGGATGTGCCCGTGCAGGAGCTTGACGGCGACCTGCTGCCCCTCCTGTGACACGCCGAGGTAGACGACGCCCTGGCCGCCCTCGCCGAGCCGCCCGCGCAGCGCGTATCCGGCGATCTCCCGAGGGTCGGTCGGGCGGAGTGGCTGTGGCGCGGCGGTACCGGACATGACCTCGATTCTGCCGGATGCCCCGCTCTCACGGAGCCTGGCCCGACCAGGTCACACGCAGCCCGTCGCGGGCGCCGAACCGTTCCAGGTGGTCGGTGACGACGTGCCTGACCCGGTCGAGGCTCTCCTCGTCGGCCGCCTCGACGTGCAGAGTCAGGGCGTCGGGGTGGGCGCGCAGCACGCAGGTGCCCCAGTCGAACCTGGCGGTGCCGTGGTCGTCGGTCCACTCGGCGGGCACCTTGCGGGCGAAGTGCTTGCAGAGCTGGGCGAGGTAGCGGCCGGCGCGGTCGGTCTCCACGCGGGACGTGCTGGTCAGCATGCGGAACCTTTCGTACGGGGCCTGGGGAGCAGGCCGGTCTCCACGCAGTGGTCGAGGTAGCGGAACATGGCCTGACGCCCGACGGGCGGGCAGGGGAAGGCGGCGGCCCGGCCGCAGCGGACCGGCCCCATGGCGGGCGGCGGCTGCCCTGCCAGGTCGAAGAAAGCGGCCGTGGCCGCCGACTCGGCGCCGCCCCGCCTGACCAGCTCGGTCCATTCCGCGACTGACACGGCCGCGGCGCGGTAGCCGTAGTCGCGTACCCATGCCATGGCCTCGCGCAGGTGGACGGGCGGGAGCGGGGCGAGGTTGTGCACGCCGGTCGCGCCCTCGGCGACCAGGGCGGCGACGGCGCGGGCCGCGTAGTCGACCGGGGTCCAGGGCTCGGCGACGTCCAGGTCGGGCAGCGCCCCCACCGGGATGCCGGCCCGCAGGACCCTCCAGAACAGGTCGGACGGGTTGACCTGGCCGGCGTCCGGCGCGCCGACGACCCGGCCGAGGCGGTGGACGGCGGCGGGGAGGCCGCGCTCGGCGGCCTGGCGGACCAGCTCCTCGGCGACCCACTTGCTCTGCCGGTAACCGTCGGACAGCCCCGCGTGCGGGGGGACGTACGCCTCCTCGACGGGTGCGCCCGGCGGGGCCACGGCGAGCGTGGAGACGTGGTGGAAGGGGGCGCCGAGGCGGAGCAGCGCGAGCGTGGCGGCGACGTTGACGGCGCGCACGCTGGCGTAGCCGCGCGTCAGGCTGACGGTGGCGGCGTTGTGGCAGACGGCCGCGTAGTCGCCGGTGAGGGGGGTGGCGGCGAGGTCGGCGGGGACGACGTCGACCCGGCCCTCGGGCAGGTGCGGCAGGTCCTGCGCGGCGAGGGCCTCGGCGAGCCGCCGCCGCGCGGACGCCTCGTCGGGGGCCCGTACCGCGCAGACCACGCGGGCGTCGGTCGCCTCCAGGAGCGCCGTGAGGAGGTGCGGTCCGACGAAGCCGGTGGCGCCGGTGAGCAGGATGCGCGGCGGGCGCGCGGGTGAGGCCCGCCGCGGCCCGGGGACGTCCGGCGGGAGGACCGCGTCGCCCAGGTAGCCGGCCTCCGGGGCCGCGACGCCGGGCTCCCCCGCCACCCCTGTCAGGGCCGTGGTCAGGGTGGCGGCGGTGGGATGGCGGAAGAGGAGCGCGGCGGGCACGTCATGGCCCAGCGCGGCGGAGAGCCTGGTGACGACCTGGACGGCTTGGAGGGAGTGCCCGCCCAGCTCGAAGAAGTCGTCGCCCGGCGACAGGCCGGTCGTCCCGAGGACGTCCTCCCAGACCCGCACCACGAGCCGCATCAGCCCGGCGGAGGGACCGCCGGCCGGCCCGGCCGCCCGCGGCGTTCCCTGACCGGGTGGTGTGTGCAGGGCGTCGCGGTCGATCTTGCCTGTCGGCGTGCGCGGGATGCGCGGCACGACGGCGTACGAGGTGGGGATGACGGCGGGCGGCAGGCAGGCCGTCAGGTGGCGGCGCAGTTCGGCGGCCGTGAGCGGCGGCCCCGGCTCCTGCACGACGTGAGCGGCCAGGTGCTTGACGCCGTCCGCCCCGGACCGGCCCGCGACGGCGGCCTCCCGCACCCGGGGATGGCGCAGCAGCGCGCTCTCGATCTCGGCGGGGTCCACCCGGTGCCCGCTGATCTTGAACTGGTCGTCGGCGCGCCCCAGGTGGACGAGCTGCCCGTCGGGCCGGACGCGGACCAGGTCGCCGGTGCGGTGGACGCGCTCGCCGCCGCACACCGGGAAGGGGGCGTCCAGGTAGCCGCGGGCCAGGCCGCCGCCCATGAGCACCAGCTCGCCGTCCACCACGGCGGCGCGCACCCCGGGCAGCGGACGCCCGATGGGCGCCTCGGAGTCGCCGGGGACGAGTTCGGCGACCGTCGCCACGACCGTGGCCTCGGTGGGCCCGTACGTGTTGAGCAGCCGCACCCCGCCGCGTACCGCGGCGTGCCAGCGCGCGACCCGCTCGGGCAGCGCGGCCTCCCCGCCGATGACGACGGTGCGCACGCAGGGCGGGAGCACGGCCGATCCCGCGGAGAGGGCGTAGGCCACCTCGTGCCAGAACGCCGTCGGCAGGTCCAGCACGGTGACGCCGAGGTCGGCGCACGCCTGGAGCAGCCTGGGGACGGACCCCGCCATCTCGTCGGTGCGCAGCACCAGGGTGGCGCCCGCGCACAGGGTCAGGAAGATCTCCTCGACGGAGGCGTCGAAGTGCAGCGGCGCGAACTGCAGCACCCGGTCGTCGGCCCGCACGCCGTAGACGCCGGTGGCGCCGGCGACGAAGTGGGCGAGCGCCTCGTGGCCGACCGCGACGCCCTTCGGCCGGCCGGTGGAGCCCGAGGTGTGCATGACGTACGCGAGGCCGGGAGCGTGCCCGTCGCCGCGCCCGCCCGCCAGGCGCTCCACGCTGCCGGGAGTGACCAGGGCGTCGGGGCGGGCGTCGGCGAGCACCGCCCGGGTCCGCGCCTCGGGCCAGGCGGGGTCGAGCGGCAGGTACGCCGCCCCCGCGAGGACGGTGCCGACGATCGCGGTGATCGCCTCGAAGCCCCTCGGCAGCATGACGGCGACCAGGCGCGCCCCGCGCAGCCGGTCCGCGAAGGTCCGGGCCGCCTCCATGAGTTCCCGGTAGGTGAGCCTGCGGCCTTCCCGCTCGACGGCGACGGCGTGCGGGGTCGCGGCGGCCCGTCCTGCGATGAGATGCGCGACCGGCACGGCGGGCACCGGCAGGGGCCCGCCGTCGAGCACGACGGACGCCCCCAGGGACCGGCCCCGCGGCCCGCGATCGGGCGCCACGGACGCCTCCGGGAGCCCGGGGGACGACCGGCCGGCCGCCGCCGCGCGCCAGGGGCGGGCCGGCGCCCGGGTGAGGCGTCGCAGCAGTGCGAGCCAGGCTTCGGCGTGGTCGTCCAGTTCGTCCGGCCGGTACGCGGCCGCGTTCACGTCGATGTCGGCGTACGGCCTCGCGCCCTCCCCCGCCCCGGTGGACACGGCGATCGACAGGTCCTCGACGGGTCCGGCCGCCACGTTCCGCACCGTGCCGAGCGCCTCGCCGAACCGGAGGGACCGGCCGAACGGCAGCACGTTCACCACCGGCCCGAAGAGCCGCCGGTCGCCGCCCACCAGCCGCAGGTCGCGCCGCAGCCACTCGTACCGGTAACGGTGGTGCGGCCTGGTGGCCCGCAGCTCCGCCCCCGCGCGCGCGGTCAGCTCCTCCAGGGTGGCCGACGGCGTCACGGGCACGCGCAGCGGCACGATGTTCATGGCCATGCAGGGGACGTTCAGCGCGGCCGAGCCGAGCCGGTTCATCACCGGCAGCCCGAGCACCGCCTCGCCGGCCCCGGTGCGTTCGCGCAGGTAGGCGGCGGTCACCGCGACCAGGGTCTCCGGGGTGACGGGCGCGGGCAGCTCCACCCTCCTGCGCAGCACCCGCCGCCCGGCGGGCGCGGCGGGGGCGAGCAGCGGCGGCGCCAGCATGCCGCCGCAGCGCGCGAGCCAGAACTCCCGGTCCCGCTCCCGCTGCCCGGACGGCCCCGCGTAGGCCGCCGCCTCCTCCAGCAGCGGGGCGAGGGATGCGGGAGGCGGGGCGTCGCCGGCGCCCCGGCGCAGCGCGGTGTAGCGGGCGGCCACCCGCCTGGCGAGGAGCGCGAACGCGTACCCGTCGGCGGCGATGTGGTGGACGCGCTGGTACCACAGGTGCAGGCCGGGTCCGACGGCGAGGAGCGCCTGGCGGAAGAGCGGGCCGCGGGCGAGGTCCACGACGGTCTCCAGGTCCGTCCGCATCCACGCCTCGGCCTCCTCGACGCCGGACGCCTCGGCGCGGACCAGCTCCCAGTCGTCCGTGACGGTGATGACCTGGGCGGACACGTCGGGGAACGTGGCGTGCAGCGCCTGCGCCGCGCCGATCACCGAGCGCAGCGCCCGCTCGAACAGCGCGGTGTCGAGCGGCCCCCGGATCTCGACGTACTCACCCGCGTTGTACGCGGGGCTGCCGGGGTCGAGCGCCTGGCCGGTCCAGATGCCCTCCTGGGCGGGCAGCAGCGGCAGCGGCTCAGCCACGGATCAGCTCTCCCCAGGCCCGCAGGGTGGGCCGCTCGGCCAGGTCCATGAAGTCGACCCCGAACCGCTCGGCGAGCGCCATCATCCTGATGGAGTCCATGCCGTGGTCGATCAGGTCGTCGTCGTCGCCGGGGAGCTCGCCCACCAGCTCGGCGACCCGCGTCCGCAGCTCCTCGGCGCTCACGCGAGCACCTGCGCGGTGGTGACGACGGCGGCGCACCGCTGGGCGGCGTAGTCGAGCGCGCCCCGGTGGTGGTCGAGCGAGAAGTCGGCGACGGCGTCAGCCACCACGAACGGCTGGATGTCGCGCATGAAGGCGTCCAGCGCGGTGGCGAGCACGCCGATGTGCGCGTACACGCCGACGAGGACGAGCTGGTCGCGGCCCCGCAGCCGCTCGTCCAGGTCGGTGCGGACGAAGGCGCTGTAGCGCCACTTGGTCAGCACGGCGGACGGGTCGGCGGGCCGCAGCGGGCCGACGATGGCCGCGGCCGACGGCTCCGCGCCCAGGCCGGGACCCCAGAAGTCGGTGAGCAGGCCGCGCAGGCGCGGCTCCTGCGCGCCGGGCTGCGCGGAGTACAGCACGGGCACGCCGAGCGCGGCGCAGCGTTCGCGCAGCCGCTGGATGTTGGCGATGACCTCGGGGATCGGCCCGGCCTTGAAGGGCGCGAGGAAGTGGTTCTGCATGTCGTGGACGAGCAGGGCGGCGCGGCCTGGATCGAGGTTCCAGGCGACCCGGCCGCGCGGCGGCTCACCGGGCAGGGCGTACGGCTCGATGACGGGCAGGGCCACGGTCACTCTCCTCCTCGTAGACGCGCGCCCAGGGTCGCGCGCAGCTCTCTCTTGCTGGTCTTGCCGACGCCGGTCACGGGGAAGGCGGCGACGCACTCCACCCGGTCCGGGATCTTGTACGCGGCCACCCCGCGTTCCCTCAGGAACCTCCTGAGCTCGGCCCCGGTCAGCGGGCCGTTCCTGGGCACGACGAAGGCGTGGGCCCGCTCCCCCAGGTAGGGATCGGGGGCGGGGACGACGGCGGCGTCGAGCACGCCGGGGTGGGCGAGCAGGTGGCCCTCGACCTCCTCCGGGGACACCTTCTCGCCGCCCCGGTTGATCACGTCCTTGGCGCGCCCCTCGACGACGAGGTGACCGGTCGGGAGGCGGCGGACGAGGTCGCCGGTGCGGTAGAAGCCGTCCGCGGTGAACGCGGCGGGGTCGGCGTCGCCGTGGTAGCGCCTGATCGTGTAGGGGCCGCGGGTGAGCAGGTGTCCCGTCTCGCCGTCGGGCAGGGGGCGGTCGTCGTCGTCCACGACCAGCACCTCGTCGTCGGGGGAGGCGGGCCGCCCCTGGGTGGTCAGCACGATGTCGTCGGGGTCGTCCAGCCTGGTGTAGTTGACCAGCCCTTCCGCCATGCCGAACACCTGCTGCAACCGGCAGCCCAGCACGGACGGGACGCGCCGCGCCACGTCGGGGGCCAGGCGCGCGCCTCCCACCTGGAGCAGCCGCAGGCTGGACAGGTCACGCCGGGTGCGCGCCGCGGCGTCCAGCCAGAGCTGGGCCAGCGGCGGCACGAGCGCGGTCATCGTCACCCGTTCGCGCTCGATCAGCGCGAAGGCGGTCTCCGGCGACGGGTCGGGCGCCATCACGACCCGGCCGCCCGCGTGCAGCACGCCGAGCACGCCGGGCGAACTGAGCGGGAAGTTGTGGGCGACCGGCAGGGCGCACAGGTAGACGGTGGACGGCCCGAGCCCGCAGATGCCGGCGCCGGCCCGCACGCTGTAGAGGTAGTCGTCGTGGGTGCGCGGTATGAGCTTGGGCAGGCCGGTGCTGCCGCCGCTGAGCTGGAGGAACGCCACGTCGCCGGGTTCCGGCCCGTCCAGGTCGCGCGGCGGCGCGTACGGCGGCTCCTCGGCGCGGACCACCAGGCCGTCCCAGGGCGTCTCCAGGGCGCGGCTCGTCAGGTAGGCGGCGGCCCCGCTCGCGCTCCTTAGGTGCGCGATCTCGCTGCTCCGGTGCGCGGGCAGCGCGAACACCGGCAGCGCGCCGAGGCGGAACAGCGCGAACACCGCCTCCAGGAACGCCGCGCCGTTCGGCAGGTGCACCACGACGCGGTCGCCGCGCGCGAGGCCCAGCTCGCCCAGCCCGGCGGCGAGCCGGTCGGCCCGCTCGTCGAGCTCGCGGTAGGTGAGCCCGTCCGCGGCGGGGCGGTCGCCGTTCTCGGCGGCGAGGCGGCGCAGCCACGCGCCGAACGTCTCGCCCGTCCAGTACCCGGCCGCCCGGTAGCGGGCGGCGAACTCATCCGGCCACACGCAGGGCCCCCAGGGCGGTGCGGAACTTGGCGGACGTCTCGGCCAGCTCGGCGGCCGGGTCCGACTCGGCGACGATGCCCGCGCCCGCGTACAGGGTGAGCGCCACGCCGTCGGCGACCGCGCACCTGATGGCGACGACCCACTCGCCGTCGCCGGCGGCGTCCTGCCAGCCGACCAGTCCGGTGTAGAAGCCGCGGTCGAACGGCTCCAGCTCGGCGATCAGCCGCCGGGCCGCGTCGGTGGGCGTTCCGCACACGGCGGGCGTGGGGTGCAGCGCGGCGGCCAGCTCCAGCGACGTGGTCGCCGGGTCGGCCAGTTCGCCGGTGATGCGGGTGGACAGGTGCCACAGGGCGCCCGTCCGCGTCAGCGAGGGCCGCGGCGGCACGCGCAGCACGGTGCAGTACGGCTCCAGCGCCGCCGCGACGGCGTCCACGACGAGGGCGTGCTCGCGCAGGTCCTTGGCGGAGGCGAGCAGGGCGGCCGGGTCGCCGTCGGCGGGGGCGGACCCGGCCAGCGGGTTGGCGACGACGGTCCGGCCCGTCCTGGACACGAGCAGTTCGGGGCTCGCGCCCAGCAGGGTGCGGCCGCCGGGCAGCGCGGCGGCGAAGGTGTGGCCGTCGGGCTCGCGCCGGGCGAGCGCGGCCACGAGCGGCGCGAGGTCGCCCCGGTAGGGGACGGTGAGGGAGCGGGCGAGCACGACCTTGTCCAGGTCGCCGGCGCGCAGCCGCGCCACGGCCCGCCGCACCGCCTCGGCGTAGTCGTCCGGCGGCGGCACCTGCCGCGGTTCGCCCGGCTCGGCCCCCGGTCCGGCCGGGATGCCGCCCGCGACGGGCGGCCGGCCCCTGCGCGCCCACTGCGGGACGAACAGGTGGGCGTGGGCGTCCGGCGCGAACGGGATGGCGCCCACGACGATGGGGGTGGGGTGGCCGGCGGCCACGGCCACGCCGAGCGCGCCGCGGACGCGGGCGGGCAGGTCGGCCAGCCCGTGCTCGCGGGCGGACGGCGGGACGGAGAAGTAGGCGCCGCCCGCGGCGAGGGTGCCGCGCGGCGAGGCGAGCAGGAAGTCGGCGAGGGCGCCGCACGGGGAGGCGGGCGGGAACTCGTCGATGGTCACAGGGAGGCGCCCCCGTCCACGTAGAGGTCGTGCAGGGTGATGTGCCTGGCGCGGTCCGAGGCGAGGAACAGCACGGCCTCGGCGACGTCGGCGGGGTCGGCGACGCGGCCGAGCGGGATGCCCACCCGGTACAGGCGGGGCGAGCCCTGCACGGGGTCGCCGTTCAGGAAGCGCTGCATGGCGGTGTCGGTGGAGCCGGGGGCGACCACGTTGCAGCGGATGCCGTACGGCGCCAGCTCCAGCCCCAGGCACTTGGTGAACATGGTGGCCGCGGCTTTGGAGGCGGCGTAGGCGGCCATGAGGGCGCGGGGCACGCCGGCGGCGTTCGACCCGACGGTGATGATCACGCCGCGGCGCTCCGGGATCATCCGCGTGGCCGCGGCCCGCGAGGCGTGGAAGACGCCCGCGGCGTTGACGGAGAACACGTGCTGCCAGTCGGCGTCGGCGCACTCCAGGACGGGTCCGGTGCGCAGCACGCCGGCCACGTTCACGAGGATCGCGGGCGGGCCGTGCTCGGCCTCCGCGGCGGCGACCGCCCGCTCGACGCAGGCGGGGTCGGTGACGTCGGCCTGCCGGGCGACGGCCTGGCGGCCGTCGGCCCGGAGGCGGGCGGCGACCCGTTCGGCCCGCGCGCCGTCGAGGTCGAGCGCGGTGACGGCGGCTCCCGCACCGGCCAGGGCGGCTGCCACGGCCGCACCGATGCCCTGTCCCGCGCCGGTCACGAGCGCGTGGCGTCCATGGAACTCCATGCACACTCCTTCTTAGGTAAGCCTTACCTAATCTAGAGCGGAAGATCCTGATGGCTCAAGCTAAGGTAAGGCTTACCTAAATAAGGGGGTTTCATGCGGTTGACGGGACTTGCCCTGTCCGTGGGGGTTCTGGCAGTGACCGTCGCGGCGAGCCTGGCGGTCGGATCCCAGGCCATCCCGCTCCCCGAGCTGTGGCGGCAGCTCTGGCACCCGGACGGCGGCGAGAGCGCGGCCGTCCTGCACGAGCTGCGCCTGCCCCGCACCCTGCTCGGCCTGTGCGTCGGCGTGGCGCTCGGCCTGGCCGGCGCGCTGATGCAGGCGCTCACCCGCAACCCGCTCGCCGACCCGGGCCTGCTCGGCGTCAACGCCGGCGCCTCGCTCTCCGTGGTCTGCGCCATCCTGTTCCTCGGCGCCCACGACGTGACCGCCTGGGTGTGGTTCTCCATGGCCGGAGCGCTCGCGGCGGCGGTCACCGTCCACCTGCTCGGCTCGCACCATCCCACCAGGCTCGTGCTCGCCGGGGCCGCCGTCAGCGCCTCGCTGCTCGCCGCCGTCAACGGCGTGCTCGCGCTGGACTCCGGCGCCTTCGACCAGTGGCGGTTCTGGGACGTCGGCGCGCTCGCGGGGCGCCCGCTCGACGTGGTGGCCCAGGTGGCGCCGTTCGTCCTGGTGGGGAGCGTGCTGGCGCTGAGCCTGGCGCGCGGGCTCGACGCGATCGCCCTCGGCGACCAGGCCGGACGCGCCCTGGGGGCGAGCCTCGGCCGCACCAGGCTGCTGGGCGGTCTCGCCGTCGCGCTGCTGTGCGGGGCGGCGACCGCGGCGGCGGGGCCGATCGGCTTCGTCGGGCTCATGGCCCCGCACGCCGTCCGCGCCTTCACCGGGCCCGGCCACCGCAGGCTGCTCGCCCACTCGGCGCTGCTCGCCCCCGCGGTGCTCCTCGGCGCCGACGTGCTGGGCCGCGTGGTGGCCAGGCCCGCCGAGCTGGAGAGCGGCGTCGTCACCGCGTTCGTCGGGGCGCCGGTCTTCATCTACCTGCTGCGCAGGCGGCGGGTGATCGCCCCGTGAGGACGCTGCGGGTCTCCGGGGTCGCGGTGCGCGTCCACGTACGCGCCTGCGTGGTCGTGGCCTGCCTGACCGCCGCCGCGGCCGGGCTGGGCCTGCTCGCGCTGAGCACGGGCACCGCGGTCTCCCCCGCCGGCGCGCTGCGCACCCTCCTCGGCCGGGGCGACGCCGCCTCGGAACTCGTCGTGTACGCCTTCCGCGCCCCCAGGACGCTGCTCGCCCTGCTGGTCGGGGCCGCGCTCGGCACGGGCGGCGCCGTGGTGCAGAGCCTGTCGCGCAACCCCCTCGGCAGCCCGGACGTCATCGGGGTGAACGCCGGGGCGGCGGCGGGCGCCGTCCTGATGCTGCTGGTCGTGGGCGGGGCGAGCACGACCGCCGTCTCCCTTGCGTCGCTGGCGTGCGGTCTCGGGTCCGGCCTGCTCGTGTACGCGCTGTCGTTCAGGCACGGCGTGCAGGGCGCCAGGCTCGTGCTGGTGGGCGTCGGGGTGACGGCGATGCTGAACGCGCTGATCTCGTACCTGCTGACCAGGGCCGAGCTGGACGACGCGCAGGGGGCGAAGGTGTGGCTGATCGGCAGCCTGGCGGGGGCTGGCTGGGACCGGGTGTGGCCGGTGGCCCTCGCGGTGGCGGCGGCGCTGCCGGCCGCGCTGGCGACGAGCAGGGCGGCGGCGCTGATGGAGATGGGCGACGCCGCAGCGGGGGCGCTGGGCGTGCGCGTGGAGCGGCTGCGTCTGACGCTGCTGCTCACGGCGGTGGGGCTGTCCGGGGTGGCGGTGTCGTGCGCGGGGCCGATCAGCTTCGTGGCGCTGGCCGCGCCGCAGCTCGCCCGCAGGCTCACCCGGGCGCCCGGCCCCGGGGCGGCGGCGTCGGCGGCGATGGGGGCGCTGCTCCTGGTCGCGGCCGACCTGCTGGCACAGCGCCTGCCGACGCCCGGCCAGCTCCCCGTGGGGGTGCTGACGGCGGGCGTCGGCGGGCTCTACCTGGCCTGGCTGCTCCACCGCGAGTGGCGGCCGTCCCGCTGGGCCGGGCGCGGGTAGGGGAAGCTCAGGAGAACTCCCGCCTGATCCGGTCGAGGACGTTCGAGGCGCTGAAGTAGTCGATGCGGAAGGCGTCGAGGCCCAGGTCGTGGACGCGCCCGCCGGTGACGGCGGGCAGGTCCTTCCACAGCGGCTTGGCCCGGGTCGCGGCGATCTGCTCGGGGCTGTGGCCGACGAAGAACAGCGAGCTGTCTCCGAACGCCTTGACCACGTTCTCCTGGGCGACGTTCACGATGTCCTCGCGCGCGCCGCCCTCCGTGTTCGACCGCGCGGCCAGCGACGGGTCGATCGGGTGGACGGTGAACCCGAGCGAGGCGAGCAGGGCGCCCTGCGCCGACGCCTGCGTGAAGACGGGGATGTCGGTGGGGTTGTCGCGCAGCACGACCGCGTCCTGACCGGGCTTCCTGATCGCGGCCTTGACCTCGGCCACCCGCGCGTCGTAGCCGGCGATCACCTTGGCGGCGCCGGACTCCAGGCCGAGGGCAGCGCCGAGCCGGGTGGTCAGCTCCTGCCAGGTGAGGTTGTCGTGGCGGAAGAGCACGGTCGGGGCGATGGCCTTGAGCCGGTCGTAGACCTTGAGTGCGCCGTCGGCGCCGGTCGCCGCGCCGACGATCAGATCCGGCTTCGCCGCGACGACCTTCTCCAGGTCGGGTTCGAAGCCCTGGTAGAGCACCTGGACCCCCCGCTGGGCGGCGACGCCGGCCCACTGCTTGAAGAAGCCGTTGCCGTCGGTCAGGGGGCCGGGCGCGGTGGCCTGGGAGGCGACGACGGGGGCGCCCAGAGCGAGGAGGTGGCCGGTCATGGTCACGCTCACGGAGACCACGCGCCGGGGCGCGGCGGGGACGTCGGTCGTGCCCGCGTCGTGCCGGACGGCGCGCACCTCGCCGGCGGGGTTCCCGGGTGAGCCGCCGGAGGCCTCACCGGCCGCGGGCGCTCCGGACGGGCCGCAGGCGGCGAGCCCGATGACGACGGCGAGGACGGCGGGCGCGGCGAGGACGGCGCGGATGGAGGATGCCACATCGACTCCAAGAGTAAGGCAAGCCTAAGTTAACTTAGGTAAGCCTAACTTACTTGCCCCGGCCGGTCCACGGCATGCGGAGCGGCGTGAGAGCGCGCTCTCTCGGGTGCATGATTCGTTATCCAACTTCCGTTGACACAGCGGTGTGAGCACCACGACTCTCGTGAGAGAGCGCTCTCTCACCCATCCCCCAAGCTCCGACCCAGGAGGGTTTCCATGACCCCTCGCGTCCGGCGGTTCGCCGTCCCCTTGCTCACCGCGTCCCTCCTCGCCCTCGCGACAGCGTGCGGAGGCGGCGGCGGCACCGGGTCAGGGACGAGCGCGCAGCCAGGAGAGAAGATCAAGCTGACGATCGGCCTGTTCGGCGACTTCGGCTTCAAGCCGCTCTACGAGGAATACAAGAAGACCCACCCGAACATCGAGATCGTCGAGAACGTCACGCAGTTCAACGACCACCACAACAACCTGGTGAAGCGGCTCGCCACGAACGCCGGCGCGGGGGACGTCGAGGCGGTCGAGGTCGGCTACATCAGCACGTTCACGGCGCAGCCCGGCAAGTTCGTCGACCTCAAGCAGTACGGGCTCGACAAGCGCCAGGGCGAGTACCTCGACTGGAAGTGGCAGCAGGGCCTCAGCAAGGACGGGCAGCAGGTGCTCGGCCTCGGCACCGACGTCGGCGGCCTGGCCATGTGCTACCGCAAGGACCTGTTCGAGAAGGCGGGGCTGCCCAGCGCCAGGGACGAGGTGGCCGCGCTCTGGCCCACCTGGGAGAAGTACATCGAGACCGGTAAGAAGTTCGCGGCGGCCGACGTGCCGGGCGCCAAGTTCGTGGACTCCCCCGGCGAGATCTTCCGCGCCATCGTCAACCAGGCCCCCGTCGGCCTGTACGACGCCCAGGACACCGTCATCGCCGGCACGAACCCCGACGTGAAGAAGGCGTGGGACCTGTCGAACCAGATCACGCTGGAGGGCCTGAGCGCCAAGCTGGCCGCCTTCTCGCCGCCGTGGAACACCGGCTTCGCCAAGGGCTCGTTCGCCACGGTCATCTGCCCGGCCTGGATGACCGGCTACATCCAGGAACAGGCCAAGGACGCCTCCGGCAAGTGGGACATCGCGACCGTCCCCGGCGGGTCGGGCAACAGCGGGGGCTCCCACCTGCTGGTGCCCAAGCAGAGCAAGCACCCCAAGGAGGCCGCCGAGCTGGTGAACTTCCTGACCTCCAAGGAGAACCAGGCCAAGGTCTTCAAGGAGGAGGGGACGTTCCCGTCGATCCCGTCGCTCTACGACGACCCGTCGATCCAGAACTTCACCAAGCCGTTCTTCGGCGACGCCCCCATCGGCAAGATCTACTCCGAGGCCGCCAGGTCGCTCAAGCCGCAGCACCTCGGCCCGCGCGAGGGCGACGTCCGCGTGGTGATCGGCGACGGCCTCGGCCGGGTCGAGCAGGGCAAGCAGACCCCCGACCAGGCCTGGGCCCAGGTGCTCGAGGACCTCAAGAAGATCAAATGAGCGCCCTGCCGCTGTCGGTGCCGGGGCGGCGCGGGCGGCGCGGCCTGCGGCACACCCTCGACACGAAGGTGTCTCCGTACGCCTACGTCGCCCCCTTCTTCCTGCTGTTCTGCGCCTTCGGGCTGTTCCCCCTCGCGTACACGGCGTGGGTGAGCCTGCACGAGTGGACGCTGCTGTCCGACGAGCACACGTTCGTCGGCGCGGAGAACTTCCGCACCCTGCTGACCGACCCGTACTTCTGGAACGCCACGTTCAACACGCTGTCCATCGGCGTGCTGTCCACCGTGCCGCAGCTCGTGCTGGCCATCTGGCTGGCGCACCTGCTGAACCGGCGCCTGCGCTTCCAGACGCTGTTCCGCGTCTCGCTGCTGCTGCCGAACGTCACGAGCGTGGTGGCCGTGGTGGTGATCTTCAGCCAGCTCTTCGGCCGCGACTACGGCCTGATCAACTGGGTGCTGTCGTGGTTCGGCGCGGGCGCCGTCGACTGGGCGGCCGGCACCGCGAGCTCCCACGTCGCGCTCTCCGTGATGATCATGTGGCGCTGGACCGGCTACAACGCCCTGATCTTCCTCGCCGCCATGCAGGCGGTGCCGCGCGAGCTGTACGAGGCCGCCACCCTCGACGGCGCGAGCACCCTCACCCAGCTCCGCCGCATCACGATCCCGATGATCCGCCCGACGATCATCTTCGTCGTCATCGTCTCCACGATCGGCGCCATGCAGATCATCGCCGAGCCGCTGCTGTTCGGCGCGAGCAGCGGCGCGGGCGGCGGAGCGGCCAGCGGCGGCCCCGACCGCCAGTACCAGACCCTCGCCCTCTTCGTGTACGAGCAGGGCTTCACCAAGTTCGACTTCGGGTACGCCTCGGCCGCCTCCTGGCTGATGTTCCTGGCCGTGGTCGTCGTGGCGGGGATCAACTTCCTGATCACCCGCAGGGTGAAGGGGGGCGTGCTGTGAGACTGCGCTACCTGACGCTGACCGCCGTCGCCTTCTTCTCGGCGTTCCCGCTGTACTACAGCGTGGTGGTCGCCTCCAGGCACAACTCCGCGCTGGCGGAGGTGCCGCCGCCGCTGCTGCCCGGAGGCAACTTCCTCGCCAACGTCTCACGCGTGTTCGACACCGTGCCGTTCGGCCTGGCGCTGCTGAACTCGCTCGTCGTCGCCGGGTCGATCGCGGTGGCGGTGATGTTCTTCTCGACGCTGGCCGGGTTCGCCTTCGCCAAGCTGCGTTTCAAGGGCAGGAACGCGCTGCTGGTGCTCACGGTCGCCACCATGATGGTGCCGGCCCAGCTCGGCATCATCCCGCTCTACCTGCTCATGGTGAAGCTGGAGTGGACCGGCACGACGTACGCGCTGATCGTGCCCGCCCTGGTGAACGCGTTCGGCGTGTTCTTCATGACGCAGTACCTCTCGCGGGCGCTCCCGACGGAGCTGCTGGAGGCCGGGCGGGTGGACGGGTGCACGACGTGGGGCCTGTTCTGGCACGTCGTGGCGCCCGCCGCGCGGCCGGCCGCGGCCGTGCTCGGGATGCTCACCTTCATGTCGGCCTGGAACGACTACTTCTGGCCGCTGGTCGTGCTCAACCCGGACAACCCCACCGTGCAGGTGGCGCTGTCCTCGCTGGCCAGCGGATACGTCAACGACTACGTGCTCGGGCTGGCCGGGACGGCGGTGGGGACGCTGCCGCTGGTGGCCGTCTTCGCCCTGTTCGGCAAGCACATCATCGGTGGAATCATGCAAGGAGCGGTCAAGGGATGATCTTCCCGGAGAACTTCGTCTGGGGTGCCGCCACGGCTTCGTACCAGATCGAGGGGGCGGTCAAGGAGGACGGGCGCGGCCAGTCGATCTGGGACACCTTCTCCCACACGGCGGGCAAGGTCGCGGGCGGCGACACGGGGGACGTGGCCTGCGACCACTACCACCGGTACCACGACGACGTGCGGCTGATGCGCGAGCTGGAGCTCGGGGCCTACCGGTTCTCGATCTCCTGGCCCCGGGTCCAGCCCGACGGCTCGGGCCCGGTCAACCCGCGCGGCCTCGCCTTCTACGACAGGCTCGTGGACGAGCTGCTGGCGGCCGGCATCACGCCGTACGTCACGCTCTACCACTGGGACCTGCCCCAGGCGCTGGAGGACGCGGGCGGCTGGGCCGAGCGGGACACCGCGTACCGGTTCGCCGAGTACGCCGAGGCCGTCCACGCGGCGCTCGGTGACCGCGTCCGCGACTGGGCGACGCTCAACGAGCCGTGGGTGGCCGCGTACCTGGGGTACGGCAGCGGCGTGCACGCGCCGGGCCGCCGCGACCCGGCCGCCGCCCTGCGCGCCGCGCACCACCTGCTGCTCGGCCACGGCCTGGCGGCCAGGCGGCTGCGCGACGCGGGCGCCGAGAGCCTCATGCTCGTGGTCAACTCGGCGCCCGTGCTCACCCCGGCCCAGGTCAACGACCCGTCGGCGGTGCCCGGCGCGGCCGACGCCGCCGCCGCGCACCGCGTCGACGCGCTGCTCACGAGGCAGTTCCTCGACCCGGCCGTGCACGGGACGTACCCGGAGGAGGTGCTGGAGGCGGCGGAGCGCAACGGCGGCGCCGCCCACATCCTGGACGGCGACCTCGAACTGATCAACGCGCCGATCGACCTGATCGGGGTCAACTACTACAACCCGTGCGTCGTCGAGGCGGGACCGGGCGAGCCCGCCGACGCCGCCTGGCCGGGCTCCGAGGACGTCAGGTTCCGCGCCGCCGACGCGCCCACCACCGCGATGGGCTGGCCGATCGTCCCCGACGGCCTGTCGCGGCTGCTGCTCCGGCTGTCGGAGGACTACCGGCTGCCCCTCATGGTGACGGAGAACGGCGCCGCGTTCGACGACGTCGTCGAGGACGGCCACGTCCACGACGACGACCGCGTCTCCTACCTGGAGGGCCACCTGCGGGAGGCGTGCCGCGCGGTCGAGGCGGGGGCCGACCTGCGCGGGTACCTCGTCTGGTCGCTGCTGGACAACTTCGAGTGGGCGGAGGGCTACCGGCGCAGGTTCGGCATCGTCCACGTGGACTACGCCACGCAGGCCAGGGTGCCGAAGGACAGCGCGCTCTGGTACCGGGACGTGATCCGCAGGAACGGCCTGTAGATTCTCACCGTGCTGTCCCCCATGGTGCTGTCATGAGACCGGTGCTGTCATGAGACGTCCCACGCTGGAGGCCGTGGCCGCCCGGGCGGGCGTGTCGCGCGCCACCGCGTCCCGGGTGGTGAACGGGCAGACGACGGTGGCGCCGCACATCCGCGACGCGGTGCTGCGCGCCGTCGACGAGCTGGGCTACCTGCCCAACCCGGCGGCGCGCTCGCTGGTGACGCAGCGCACCGACTCGATCGCGCTGGTGGTCAGCGAGCCCGGCACCCGGGTCTTCTCCGAGGACCCGATGTTCTCCACCGCCATCCGGTCGGCCTCGATGGAGCTGGACGCGGTGAACAAGCAGGTCGTGCTCATGCTGGCGTCGTCGCCGACGAGCCACGCCCGCGTGGAGCGCTACATCGCGGGCGGGCACGTCGACGGCGTCATGCTCATCTCCATGCACGGCGCCGACCCGCTGCCGTCCGCGCTGTCGCGGCTGCGGGTCCCCGTCGTCTCGTACGGCCGCCCGGCGGTGCCGGTGGACATCCCGTACGTCGACAACGACAACGTGGGCGGGGCCGAGGCGGGCGTGCGGCACCTGGTCGCGTCGGGGCGGCGCAGGATCGCCACCATCGCCGGCCCGCAGGACATGATCGCCGGCCAGGACCGCCTGACGGGCTACCGCACGGTGCTGCGCGACTCCGACCGGCGCTCGATCGTCGCCGTCGGCGACTTCACCCGCGAGTCGGGCGCGGTCGCGATGCGCCAGCTCCTGCGCGACGACCCGGGGCTCGACGCGGTGTTCGTGGCCAACGACCTGATGGCGGTGGGCGCGCTGCAGTCGCTGCGCCAGGCCGGGCGGCGCGTCCCCGACGACGTGGCGGTGGTCGGCTTCGACGACATCGAGGCGGCCAAGTACACCGAGCCGCCGCTCACCACGCTGCGCCACCCGGTGGCCGAGCAGGCGGCGGCCATGGTCCGGCTCCTCCTCGGCCTGTCCGAGGGCGGCCCCTCGGCCCCGGTCATCCTGCCCACCGAACTCGTCGTCCGGGAGTCCGCCTGACATGCGGGACACGAGCACGGCGGCGGCCGTCGGCGCGGCGGTCGCCCTCGCGGAGGAGCACGGCCTGCGGGCGCGCGAGCCCGTGGTGCTGAAGGACTCCTACAACGTGCGCGTCCACCTACGGCCCGCGCCGGTCGTGGCGCGGATTCCGACCGTCACCGCGCTCGGCCGCCCCGACCCGGAGGAGGCGCTGCGGCGCGAGCTCGAGGTCGTGTCGTACCTGCACCGGCAGGGGACGCCGGTCGTGCCGCCGAGCGCGCTGCTGCCTCCCGGCCCGCACCTGCGCGACGGGTTCGCCGTGTCCTTCTGGGAGTACGCGGAGCCCGGCCCGCCGCAGGAGGTGACGCCGGAGGCGGCCGGGCGGGCCCTGGCGGCGCTGCACGAGGCGCTGCGCGGCTTCCCCGGGGAGCTGCCGCACCTCGGCGCCGCGCTGGACGAGCCCGCGCACCTGCTGAGACTGCTCACCGACGACCTCACCCCCGGCGTGCTCGACCGGCTCAGGGAGGGCCTGGCGGAGTCGGGCGCGCGGCTGCGGGCACGGCCTGCGGTGCCGGTCCACGGCGACGCCCACGCCGGCAACCTCATCGCCGCCGAGGGCGGGCTGCTCTGGAACGACTTCGAGGAGAGCATGTCCGCCCCGCCCGGCTGGGACCTCGCGTGCCTGCTGCGCAGCGGCCGCATCGACGGCGCGGCGGCCGTGCGCGCGTACGGCGCCGACCCCGCGAGCCCCGAGCTGCGCGACTGCCTGGCGGCGCGGGCCGTGCAGGGTGTGATCTGGATGCTGGCCAGGGCGCGGCGCTTCCCCGACGGCCGTCCGGCCGCCGAGGACGCGCTGCGCGGCTGGCTGCGCGCCCGCGGCTGACCCGCCCCGCTCAGGCCCCGCTTCCGGGCGGCAGCACCCAGGCGGTGGTGTCGGGGGGCAGCTCCCCCTCGTCGAGCGGGCCGCTCGACAGCACCACCTGGCCGGGCGGCAGCGGCACCGGCGTCCTGCCCAGATTGGCGACGCAGGCCAGGCCCGAGTCACGGGTGAACGCGAGGACGTCCGCCGCCGACGGCAGCCAGGTGAGGGTGCCATCGCCGAGCAGGTCGCGGCGCAGGGCCAGGCCGGAACGGTAGAGGTTCAGCATCGAGCCGAGGTCGCCGGCCTGCGCCTCGGCGGTCAGCTTGCGCCAGCTCTCCGGCTGCGGCAGCCACGGCGCGGCCGGGCTTGCCCCTGCCTCCGCGCCCGTCCCAGGGCCCGTCCCGGGGACGGGGCCGGGGCCGAAGCCGAACGGCGGCCCGTCCCCCGACCAGGGCAGCGGCACCCGGCAGCCGTCCCTGCCCGGGTTCGTCCCGCCCGACCTGGCGTACATCGGGTCCTGGCGCACCTCGTCGGGCAGGTCCTCCACCTCGGGCAGGCCCAGCTCCTCGCCCTGGTAGACGTACACGGAGCCGGGCAGCGCCATGGCGAGCAGGGCGGCCGCGCGCGCCCGGCGGTAGCCGAGCTCCAGGTCCGACGGCGTGCCGTGCAGCCTGCCGCCGTGCTCGAACGCCGTGTCGGCGCGCCCGTACCGGGTGACGGGCCTGGTGACGTCGTGGTTCGACAGCACCCAGGTCGGCGGCGCGCCGATCGGGGTGTGCGTGGCCAGCGTCAGGTCGATGACGCGGCGCAGCGCGGCGGGCTCCCACGGGCACGACAGGAAGTCGAAGTTGAACGCCGTGTGCAGCTCGTCCGGGCGCAGGTAGCGGGCGAAGCGCTCCTGGTCGGGCAGCCAGACCTCGCCGATGAGGACGCGGCCGCCGTACTCGTCGGCCACCTCCCGCCAGCGCCGGTAGACGTCGTGGACGCCGTCGAGGTCCTCGTAGCCGTCGGCCGACTTGAACAGCAGCGCGGCCGAGTCGATGCGGAAGCCGTCCACGCCCCGGTCGAACCAGAACCTCAGGACGTCCTCGAACTCCCGGTGGACCTCCGGGTTGTCCCAGTTGAAGTCGGGCTGCTCCGGGGCGAACAGGTGCAGGTACCACTGGCCGTCGGCCACCTGCGTCCAGGCGGGCCCGCCGAAGATGGACCGCCAGTCGTTGTCCGGCTCGTCGCGGAACCAGAAGCGGTCCCTGGCCCGCCGGTCGGCCAGCGCCTCCTTGAACCACGCGCTCTCGGTGGAGCTGTGGTTCGGCACCACGTCGATGATGACCTTGATGTCCAGTGCGTGGGCCTCGGCGATGAACGCCTCCGCCTCCTCCAGGGTGCCGAAGACCGGCTCGATGTCGCGGTAGTCGGCCACGTCGTAGCCGCCGTCGGCCATGGGCGACGGATACCACGGATTGAGCCAGATCGCGTCGACCCCGAGGTCCTTCAGGTAGGTCAGGCGGGAGCGCAGCCCGGCGAGATCGCCGATGCCGTCGCCGTTGCCGTCGGCGAAACTACGCAGGTAGACCTGGTAGATCGCGGCCCCCCGCCACCACGTTTGCGACATGCGCTATCCCTTGATGCTCCCGGCGGTGAGCCCCGCCATGATGTGTCGTTGGAAGACGAAGAAGACGATGATCATGGGGATGCCGGTGATGACCAGCCCGGCCATGATCTGGTTCTGGGTGACGGCCCCTGCCGTCTGCGACAGGCCGACGCTGATCGTCATACGGTCGCTGTCGGTCATGACGAGCAGCGGCAGCACGAAGTCTTTGAACGCGGTCACGATCGTGAAGATCGACACCACGCCGAGGATCGGCCGTGAGACCGGCAGCACGACGGACCACAGGACGCGCAGCGGCCCCGCCCCGTCGATCTGCGCCGCCTCGATGAGCTCCCTCGGGATCGAGTCGAAGAAGCGTTTGAGCAGGAAGATGTTGAAGCCGTTGGCCGCCGCGGGGAACCACAGCCCCCACGGGTTGTTGAGGAGGTTCAGGTCCACGATGGTCACGTACAGCGGGATCAGGATGACCATCGGCGGGATCATCAGCGTCGCCAGCATCGCGCCGAGGACGACGTTGCCGAACACCGGCCTGAGCTTCGACAGCGCGTACGCGGCGGCGACGTCCACGGCCATGGAGAACAGCCAGCCGCCGAGCGCGTAGAAGAGGGTGTTCTTCAGCAGGGTGCCGATGTCGAACAGGTCCCACGCCTCGCCGAACGCGTCGAGCGACGGGTCGGCGGGGAACAGGGTCGGCGGCATCTGGGCGATCTCCTCGCCCGACTTCATCGCCCCGGTGACCATCCAGTACAGCGGGAAGACGAACGCCAGCGTGAACGTGACGACCACGGCGACGAGGACCGCCCAGTAGACGCGCCTGCCCCACTTGCTGTTGAGCTGGTGCGGCGAGACGATCGTCCTGAACTGCACCTCGATGGGCCTGGACGCGCGCCGGCCCGCCCGCCGCCGCCGTCCCGCCGCGGCCCGCGCCCCGAGCGAGATCACGCGTCCTCCCTGGTGGTGCGGAGCTGGAAGGCGGCGAAGACGAGCAGCACGATCATGAGCATCATGCCGAGCGCGCCCGCCTGGCCGTAGTTCATCTGCGAGAAGGCGAACTGGTACATCAGGTACGCCACGCTGACGGTCGCGTTCTCCGGCCCGCCGCCGGTCAGCATGTACGGCTCGATGAACACCTGCATGGTGGCCACGATCTGCAGCATCAGCATGAGCAGCAGGATCAGCCGGGTCTGCGGGATGGTGACGTGCCTGATCCGCCGCATGATGCCGGCGCCGTCGAGCTCGGCCGCCTCGTACAGCTCGGGCGGGATGTTCTGCAGCGCCGCCAGGTAGATGAGGGTGGCGCTGCCCATGTTCATCCAGGTCGAGACGATGACGAGGGAGATGAGCGCGGTGCTGGAGGAGTCGAGCCAGGCCAGCGGCGGCAGGTTCAGGAAGCCGAGCACCTGGTTGAACAGCCCGGGCCCCGGGTCGAAGAACCACCGGAACAGCAGCACCGCGACGATCGGCGGCAGCATGACCGGCAGGTACACGACGAACCTGAGGTAGGCCCGGGCGTGGCGCAGCTCGTTGAGCACGAGCGCGACGACGAACGGGACGGCGTACCCGCACAGCAGCGCGAGCAGCGTGAACTCCACGGTGTTCAGCCAGGCCTCGCCGAACGCCGGGTCCCGCACGGCGGCCTTGAAGTTGTCCAGCCCCACCCAGTCGGGCGGGTTGATCAGGTCGGTCTTCTGGAAGCTCAGGATGAACTCCCTGACCATCGGATACCAGGCGAACACCGTGAAGCAGAACAGCGCCGCGCAGAGGAACCCGTAGGCCGTCAGGTTGCGCCTCACGATTCCCATGCGTCAGCCCTTGGCCGCCAGCATGGCGTCGGCCTTGGTCTGCGCGTCGCCCAGCAGCTCGTCGATGTTCGCGTCCTGCCTGCTGAGCACGCCGGACATGGCCACGTCGAGGATGGCGTACAGCTCCTGGGCGTGCTTCGGCTCGGCCTTCGGCGCGATCGTCGCGGCGGCCCGCACGTACGGCCCGTAGTTGGCGACGGGCAGGGTGGCGTTCTTCTCCCGGTCCGCCTGGATCGCCTTGCCGGTGGGCGAGTCGCCGTAGACGTCGTTGTCGGGCACGCCGACGGGGTTGCCGAGGGTCTTGCCGCGGGCGAAGTCGAAGCGGCCCTTGCCGACGGTGTTGTAGCGGAAGTCGAGCCACTCCATCCCGGCCTTGGCCTGCTCGGGCGTGGCCTTCGGGTTGATCATGAACGCCTCGCCGCCGCTGAGCGACGCCTTGGCCTCGGGGAAGCCGGTGATGCCGTAGTCGGAGACGTTGCCCTTGAACTTGTTGACGACGTCGGTGACGACGTCGGGCGCGCCCAGCATCATGCCGACCTTGCCACTGCCCATGGCCATCATGAGCGACTCCCAGCCGACGAGGAGCTTGTTGCCCATGCTGTTGTCCACCCAGCGCATGTCGTGCAGGTTCTGCAGCACGGCCTTGCCCTCGGGCGAGTTGAACGCGGCCTTCTTGCCGTCGTCGGTGAGGACGGCGCCGCCCCGGCCGTAGATCGCCTGGGTGAAGTGCCAGCCGCCGGTGTTGCCGCCGGAGTACTCGCCGTAGCCGACGTGGCCGGGGCCGAGCCCGGCGATCTTCTTGGCGGCTTCGCGCACCTCCGCCCAGGTGGTGGGCGGGGCGTCGGGGTCGAGCCCGGCCTGGGTGAACAGCTTGCGGTTGTAGACCAGGCCCACGCTGTAGTGGACGTTGGGGACGCCGTAGACCTTGCCGTCCCTCGTGACCAGCTCGCGAACGTCGGGCCGCAGGTCGTTCCAGTTCTTGATCAGGCTGGTGTACTGGCTCACGTCGAGTGCCTGGCCCTGGGAGATGACGTCGTCGTAGTTCGTCACGGGCACCACGAAGACGGTCTCCATCTGGCCGCCGGCGAGTTTGGGCCCGAAGGTCTTGGGGTCGAAGCAGGGCTGCTGGTCGGTGCTCTTGACCGTCACGCCGGGGTGGGCCTTCATGAACGCGGCGACGTCGTCGTCCCAGGCCTGCCGCTCCTTCGGCGCGGACTTGGCGGGCTGGCAGGCCACCGTGATGGTCACGGAGGGGGCTCCTCCGGCCGTCGAGGAGGGGGACTCGCTCGAACCGCAGGCCGCGGCGGAGAGGCAGAGCGCGGTTGCGAGCAGGAGTCCGGTGGATCTCTGCATGGTGTGACCCTTCTGATGCGAGGTGCCCACACCATAGGATCGCGGACCGAACCGCGCAAGATTTCGACGAAAAGTTGCAAGATAACGACTACGTTACGCCCTCGCCCTCGCCGTGGACGCCCTCACCACCAGCTCCGGCTCGAACAGCAGCTCGTCCGCCGGCACCACCGCCTTGTCGATCTGGGCCACCAGGAGGTCCACGGCGGCCCTGCCCATCGCGTCGATCGGCTGGCGGACCGTCGTCAGCGGCGGCTCGGTGCAGTTCATCAGCGCCGAGTCGTCGAAGCCGATGACCGACACGTCGCCCGGCACGGACAGCCCGGCGCGGCGGGCCGCGCGCACCGCGCCGAGCGCGAGCAGGTCGCTGGCGCAGACGACGCCGGTGACGCCCCGCCTGACCAGCCGCGCGGCGGCCGCGTGCCCGCCCTCCAGCGAGAACATGGTGTGCTCGACCAGCTCGGGGTCGCCCCCGTCGGCCTGGAAGCGCTCCAGCTTGCGGCGCGAGGGCACGTGGTCCTTCGGCCCCAGCACCATGCCGACGCGCTCGTGCCCGAGGGCGCGCAGGTGGGCCAGCGCGATCTCGGCGGCCACCGCGTCGTCGCACGACACCTGGGGGAAGTCGAGGTGGTCCACGGCGGCGTTGACCAGGACCGTGGGCAGCTTGCGCTCGTGCAGCAGCTCGTAGTGGCCGTGCTGGGCGGCGGCCTGGGCGTACAGGCCGCCGGCGAAGACCACGCCGCTGACCTGCTGCTGGAGCAGGAGGTCCACGTAGTCGGCCTCCGAGACGCCGCCCACCGTGCGCGTGCACAGCACCGAGGTGAAGCCCTGCTGCGCCAGCGCGCCGCCGACGACCTCGGCGAAGGCGGGGAAGATGGGGTTCTGCAGCTCGGGGAGCACGAGCCCGACCAGCCTGGCGCGGTCGCCGCGCAGCTGCGTGGGGCGCTCGTAGCCGAGGACGTCGAGCGCGGTGAGCACGGCCTCCCGCGTGGCCTCCGACACCCCCGGCTTGCCGTTGAGCACGCGGCTCACGGTCGCCTCGCTCACTCCGACTTTCTTGGCCACCTCTGCGAGTCGTCGCGTCATGCGCAAACTATACGGCCATCAGCGCAAGCGCTTGCACCCGCTTACGCGGATCAGACGTCAAGGCTTGCACGCGCTCCGGGGACGTCTTGAGGCCCCCGCGGCGAGCTGACCAGCGGAGAGCGTGCTCACTCCACGACATCGGCCTGTCCATTCTTTGCGAAATCTCGTCGCCTTATTGCTGACATCTGCTCGACATCCTATGGTTCGGGCAACCGACCCCCTCCGAAGGGCCATCCCCCATGAGAGCTGTCTTAGCCGCCCTCACCCTGATCGTCGGGGTGCTCTGCGCGCCCGCCCACGCGGCGGCCGAGAGCGACCTCGCCGCGGGCAAGCCCGCCACCGCGAGCAGCCACACGGACGTCTACACCGCCGCCCGCGTCACCGACGGCGACCAGGCCACGTACTGGGAGTCCGTCAACAACGCCCTCCCCCAGTGGGTGCAGGTGGACCTCGGCGCCACCGCCGCCGTCACCAGGCTCGTCCTCAGGCTGCCGTCCGGCTGGCCGAGCCGCACCCAGACGCTGACCGTGCTCGGCAGCACCGACGGGACCACGTTCGGCACGCTCGTCCCGTCCGCGACGTACACGTTCGCCCCGTCCGCGACCGTCACCCTCACCGGCGCGACCGCCCGGTACGTACGCCTGCAGATCACCGCGAACAGCGGCTGGCCCGCCGGTCAGCTGTCGGAGTTCGAGGCGTGGGGCACCCGGCAGGGCGGCGACGGCGGCGCGAACCTGGCCGCGGGCAAGCCCATCAGCGCCTCCTCCCACGTCCAGTCGTACGCCGCCGCCAACGCCAACGACGGCAGCCTGCAGACGTACTGGGAGGGCGGAGCGTACCCGAACACGCTCACCGTGAAGCTGGGCGCGAACGCCGACCTCACCTCCGTCGCCGTCCGGCTCGACCCCGACCCCGCGTGGGGCCGCCGCACCCAGACCGTCGAGGTGCTCGGCAGGGCGCAGGACGCATCGGGCTTCACCCGGCTGGCCGCGCCCGCCTCCTACACGTTCGACCCGGCGACCGGCAACGCCGTCACCATCCCCGTGACCGGCACCGCCGCCGACGTGCAGCTCAGGATCACCTCCAACTCGGGCGCGCCCGGCGGGCAGGCGGCCGAGTTCCAGGTGTTCGGCACCCCGTCGGCCAACCCCGACCTGACCGTCACCGCCCTGGCCCACTCCCCTGCCACCCCCACCGAGTCCGACGCCGTCACCCTCACCGCCACCGTCAGGAACGCCGGCACGCTGCCCTCGCCCGCCACGTCCGTCACCTTCTACGCCGGCACCGACAAGGCCGGCACGGCGAGCGTGGGCGCGCTGGCCGCGGGCGCGTCCGCCACCGTCTCCGCTGACATCGGCACCAGGGACGCCGGCACGTACCAGCTCACCGCCAAGGTGGACGAGCAGGGCGACGTCCCCGAACGGGACGAGACGAACAACGCCGCCACCGCCTCCCTGACCGTCAAGCCCGTGGACAGCGCCGACCTCGTCGCCTCCGCCGTCTCCTGGACCCCCGGCAACCCCGCCAAGGGCGACGCCGTCACGTTCTCCGTCGCGGTGAGGAACCAGGGCACGATCGCCACCTCCTCCGGCGCGCACGGTGTCACGCTCACCGTCACCGACTCCTCCGGCGCGGTCGTCAAGACGCTCACCGGCTCCGTGTCAGGGACGATCGCTCCCGGCGCCACCGCCGCCCCCGTCACGCTCGGCCCCTGGACGGCCGCCGACGGCCGCCACACCGTCAAGACCGTGCTCGCCGACGACCCGCAGGAGGTGGCCGCCAAGCGGGCCAACAACACCAGCACCCGGCCGCTGTTCGTCGGGCGCGGCGCCCACATGCCGTACGACACGTACGAGGCCGAGGACGCCGTGACGGGCGGCGGCGCGCAGCGCGTCGGCCCGAGCAGGGACGTCGGCACGCTCGCCGGCGAGGCGTCGGGCCGGCGCGCCGTGACGCTCGGCCAGACCGGCGCCTACGTCGAGTTCACCGCGAAGGCGCCGACGAACACCCTGGTCGCGCGCTTCTCCATGCCCGACGCGCCGGGCGGCGGCGGCCTCGACTCGACGCTGAACGTCTACGTCAACGGCTCCCTGCTGAAGGCCATGCCGCTGACCTCGCGCCACGCCTGGCTGTACGGCCCCGAGGACAGGCCCGACAACTCCCCGTCGTCGGGGCCGCCCCGCCACATCTACGACGAGGCGAACCTGATGCTCGGCACCACCGTCCCCAAGGGCGCCACGATCAGGCTGCAGAAGGACGCCGCGAACACCTCCACGTACACGATCGACTTCGTGGACCTCGAAGAGGTCGCGCAGCTCCCGAACCCCGACCCCGCCCGCTACGCCGTGCCCGCCGGGTTCGGCCAGCAGGACGTGCAGAACGCGCTCGACCGGGCCCGCCAGGACGCCAACCTCGTGGGCGTCTACCTGCCCGCGGGCGACTACCAGATGTCCGGCAAGCTCAACGTCTACGGCAAGGCCGTCAAGGTCGCCGGGGCGGGCCCGTGGTTCACCCGCTTCCACGCGCCGTCGGGGCAGCAGAACACCGACATCGGCTTCCGCGCCGACTCCTCCGCCAACGGCTCGTCGTTCACGGGCTTCGCGGTCTTCGGCAACTACACCTCCCGCATCGACGGCCCCGGCAAGGTGTTCGACCTGTCCAACGTGGCGAACATGGTCATCGAGAACCTGTGGGTGGAGCACCAGGTCTGCCTGTACTGGGGCGCGAACACCGACAACATGACGATCAGGAACGCGCGCATCAGGAACACGTTCGCCGACGGGCTCAACATGACCAACGGCAGCACCGGCAACCTCGTCTCCAACGTCGAGGCCCGCTCGACGGGCGACGACAGCTTCGCGCTGTTCTCGGCCACGGACAGCAACGCCGGCGAGCAGCGCGACAACGTCTTCGAGAACCTCACCTCGCTGCTCACCTGGCGGGCCGCGGGCGTGGCCGTCTACGGCGGCTACGCCAACACGTTCAGGAACATCCACGTCGCCGACACGCTCGTCTACCCCGGTGTCACGATCAGCTCGCTCGACTTCGGCATCCCCATGAACGGCTTCGGCGCCAGCCCGCCCACCACCTTCGAGAACGTGTCGCTGGTCAGGGCGGGCGGCCACTTCTGGGGCGCGCAGACGTTCCCCGCGATGTGGCTGTTCTCCGCCTCGAAGAAGTTCCAGGGCATCAGGGTGAGCGACCTCGACATCGTCGACCCGACGTACCACGGGATCATGTTCCAGACCGGCTACTCGATGGGGAAGCCGCTCAACCCGATCGAGGACACCGTCTTCACCGACGTGTCGATCAGCGGCGCGCGGAGGAGCGGCGACGCCTACGACGCCAGGTCCGGCTTCGGGATCTGGGCCAACGAGCTGCCCGAGCCCGGCCAGGGGCCGGCCGTCGGCGGGGTGACGTTCAACGGGCTCAGGCTCTCCGACAACGCCCAGGACGTGAGGAACACCACCTCGACGTTCACGATCACCGTCGAACCATGAGGCCCTGAGCGGCGTCGAACAGTCCGATGGTCAACGCAGAGTAGTTGGTCATGCGACCCAAAAAGGATTTTGGTCCATTACCCCTGGATAAGCACGTGATCAAATATTTCTCATAGTTTTAGCCAACCTTTTCCTGATCCCGTGCCTCAAAGTAGTAAAGGGAGTCGGCGTCCCGAGCCGGCTCCAGGCCATACGGGGAGAGGAATCAGCACCCTCATGAGAAAGATCGCTGTAGGAATCGTCTCCGCCCTGATCGGCGGAGCCATGCTGGTGTCGGGCGCGGGCGCCGCCTCGGCCACCAAGGTCGACACCCAGCTCAAGATCCGCGACATCTCGCCGAATCCGGTCGTGGTGAAGGCCGGCAGCGAGACGACCGCCTACTTCGACGTCGGCGCCAGCTCCGACGTCAAGAAGGTCGAGTTCAGCGTCTCGCCGGCCGACGGCGTCCGCACCTTCGCCGCCAAGGACGTCAAGGACCTCGAGGGCTGGCGCTTCGCCGTCGCCTTCAACGAGGGCGACGCCCACGGCAAGTGGCGGGCCACCGCCGTCGCCTTCGACGACGCCAACAAGGAGATCGCGAAGGACGTCGCCTTCTTCAACGTCGAGATCCAGAAGGGCAAGGCGGACACGCGCATCTCGCGCTTCGACGCCGGGCCCTCCAAGGTCCGTCAGGGCCGGTCGGTCTGGTTCTCCGGCCGCCTCCAGGTGGACGACGAGGGCTGGGAAGGCGTCCGCGGCGAGAAGGTGAACGTCTACTACCGGGCCAACGGCACCAGCGGCTGGAAGTGGGTCACCTCCGCCACGACCAAGTGGGGCGGCAAGTTCACCGCCAAGACGCGCGCCTGGCGCAGCGGCACCTTCAAGGCCGTCTACGACGGCAACGACGAGCTGAACGGCTCGACCAGCCGCTACGACTACGTGCGGGTCTACAGCCACCGCTGGCACCGCTAGCAGTGACCTCAGGCCCGGCCCCCGCGGCCGGTGATCCCTGAGAACCCGCGAGGCCCGGCCCCTTCCGAGGGGCCGGGCGCCCGTGAGGCCCGGTCCCTTCGCAGGGGCCGGGCCTTCGCCTTGAGCGGGGACGGCGGGCCTCCCCGTGAGAAGCGGGGGCTCGCGGGTAGCGTCCCGGTATGGCCGAGGAGCTGCTCAAGGACTACAACCCGTTCGACATCTTCGACGCCGAGGCGGAGCGGCTCGACCGCTTCTTCGGCGGCCTCGACGAGGCGGGCTGGCGGCGGCCCTCCCGCTGCGACGGCTGGTCCGTGCGCGACGTGCTCGCCCACCTGGCCGGCGAGGAGCTCTACAACCAGGCCGCGCTCGACGGCACCGTCCAGGACCTGCTGGCCAGGCTGGCCGTCGAGGGCGTGTCCGGCTACAACGACTTCAACGAGTGGTGCGTCGAAAGCCGCCGCGACCTGCCCGTCGAGGACGTGCTCGCCGAGTGGCGGTCGAAGAACGCCGAGACCAGGCGCCGCATGCGCGCCCTCGGCCCCGAGGGGCGGCTCGACACCATGGTCGGCCCGTACCCGGCCGGCAGGCAGGCGTTCCACTACAGCTCCGAGTACGCCACCCACGCCGACGACGTGGGCGCGCCCGTCTCGGACGAGGAGGCCGACGACAGGACCTTCTGGCGCGTCGCCGTCGGGCGCTTCGCCCTGGCCGAGCAGGACGCCGACGTCCAGGTGGAGCAGACGGCCGACGACATCTGGGCGTACGCGGACGGGGCGAGCAGCACCCTGTCGTACCCCGAGTTCGTGGAGGCGACCGTGGGGCGGCTCAAGCCCCGCGACGGCCTGGACCCGCGCCTGGTGTCGGCGCTGAGGTGCCTGGCCTGAGAGGAGCCGGTCATGTGGCTGCGCAACCGCCAGGGGACGGAGCCGGTCACCGCGCGCAGCCCGCTGGGCGCCAGGCGCGCGCTGTCGCTGGTGGCGCTCGTGGTCGCCGTGATCGCGGCGGTGTTCTTCGTCGTACGCGCCATGAGCACCGGCCAGGCGGTCTGGGGCTGGGAGGCGGCGATAGCGGGAGCCGTCGCCGTCGTCGCGGCGGCGGACCTCGCCGTCCTGCGGCGACGCCGCGAACGGGGCCGCTGACCGCTCCCCGGCCGCTCTCAGGAGGTGAGCACCGCCAGGAACAGCAGGAGGATCGTCAGCGCGGCGAGCGTGAGTATCGTCCAGACATGGGTCAGCACCCACACCCTCAGCCGCGCGCCGTACGCCTGGGGGAACTCCCCGCCCGACTCGACCCAGTTGATCGCCGCCACGCGCCGGGCCATCTCGGGATCCTCCTGTTCGAGGGCCTGCTCGATCTCAGCGAGGATGCGACGTTCCTTCCCGGAAAGACTCATAGCGATCACCATTGCTTCCACGCCGGTGACTGCCTTTTACCCCAGCCCGCCGCAAGTATGAGTGCCCGCGCAGGACGACCCGCGCAGCCGCCCGGCAGGGCCCCGGCAGGCGGGCACGGCAGGTGGGCACGGCGGGCGGGCACGGCGGGCGGGCACGGCGACGAGCGGCGGCCGGGGCCTGCTCAGGCCAGGGCGAGGAGGCTGACGGCGACGGCGGCGGCGCCCAGGCCGGCGAGCTGGCCGCGGTGGATGCGCTCGGCGAGCACGCCGCGCGCGAGCAGGACCGTGCCGGCCGGGTAGAGAGCGGTGACCACGGCGACGACGGCGAGGTCGCCGCTGCGGACCGCGAGCAGGAACAGCAGGTTCGCCACGGAGTCCAGCACACCCGCCGCCGCCGACAGCGCGTACGCGGGCCGCTCCGGGCCCAGCCTGCGGCGCATCAGCCCCGCCGCGGCCAGGGTGACGGCCGAGGAGACCGCCCGGCCCACGATCAGCGGACCCACCCCGCTGCCGGACGGCGCCTGGTGCAGGAAGACCAGCTGAAGCGCGATGGCGGCGCCGGCGCCGAACGCCAGCAGCAGCGCCGTACGGGAGGGACGCGCCGAGCCCGCGCCGTGCCCGGCGCTGACCAGCACCACCGCGACCAGCGCGAGCGGCAGGCCCGCCAGTGCGGCGGCGGACAGGTGCTCGCCCTGCAGCAGGCCCACGCCGACGGGCAGCGCGGCGGAGACCAGCGCGGTCACGGGCGACAGCACGTTCATCGGCCCGATCGCCAGGGTGCGGTAGAGCAGCGCGAACGCGGCGGCCGACGCCACGCCCGACGCGGCGCCCCAGCCCAGGACGGCGGGGCCGAACGAGGCGCCGAGCACCGGCCACAGCAGCAGCTCGACCGTGAGGCTCGCCGGGGCCGCGATCATCACGGTACGGAGCACATGAGCCTTGCGGGCCCCCAGGCCACCGAGGAAGTCGGCGCACCCGTAGGCCAGCGAGCTGCCCAGGGCCAGCAGCAGAGCGATCACGGCGCCCTTCCCTTACCATTCAATGGAACGACCACATCGTACAGCAGATTGACCGGTCTCAGTCTAATCAAACGACCGGAAGGTACATTCCATTGGACGAAGAAGGGGTGATCAGATGGTCGAGACGGCCGCGGCCCTGCGGGCGGTCGCGAACAACGTCCGGGCGGCCCGCGTTCGCGCGGGCCTGTCCCTGGAGGAACTCGGCAGGCGCGCCCAGGTCAGCAAGGGCGCCCTGGTAGGGCTGGAGAAAGCCCAGGGCAACCCCAACCTGGCCACCCTGGTCCGGCTCGCCGACACCCTCGGCGTCCCGGTGTCCGCACTGATGGAGGGGCCGCCGGAAGGCCGCGTCCGCGTCGTCGCCGCCGACGCCGTCGCACCGCTGTGGACGGGAGAGCGGGGCGGCGAGGCGCGCCTCATGCTGACGACACCGGGTCCCGCCCCCGTCGAGGTCTGGCGCTGGCGGCTGGAACCGGACGAGGAGTACCACAGCCATCCGCACCAGGCAGGGGTCGTGGAGACCGTCAGCGTCACCGCCGGCCGGATGACCCTGGTCGTCGACGGCGCCGAGCACGCCGTGGAGGCCGGGCAGACCGCCACGTTCAACGGCGACGTCCCGCACGCCTACCGCGGCTCGGGCACCGGCGCCTGCCACCTGGTCATGACCGTCCAGCTGCCGCCCGGCCCCGCCTGACGCGGCCACCAGGGGCGGGAAGGGCGGCGGGCGGCGGCCTGTGCGGCCGTCGCCCCCGCCGCAGGGTCAGGCCCTGCCGTAGCGCTGGTTGAAGCGCTCGACCCGGCCCGCGGAGTCGAGGATGCGGCCCCGGCCGGTGTAGAAGGGGTGACTGGCGGACGACACGTCCACGTCCACGACCGGGTACGTCCTGCCGTCCTCCCACTCGACCGTCCGAGTGCTCGTCAGGGTCGAACGGGTGAGGAAGGCGAAGCCGGCGCTCGGGTCGCGGAACACGACCGGACGGTACGCGGGGTGCAGGTTCTTCTTCATGCCCCCTTGAACCAAGTGGAAACGGTTTTCATTCCCTCGTTCGCGCCGCATCTCCGGATCCAGTCCGAGCACCGGCCCGCCGCCGTCCACGGGCAGCGTCATCGCCGCCGACGAACGCCGCCTCCCGCGACAGTCCGCCCAGCGGGTGCGGCCCGGCCACCTCCGGCCTGGCGGACAGCGACAGGGCGCCGTAACGCTCCGTCGCCGCCGAGCCCAGCGCCACGGGGTTCACCCCGATGCCGCGCCCGCCTCCGGTCACCACGTACATAAGGGGCATACCAGCAGGAGTCCGGGCGGGCGCTGATCGCCGAGGGCGAACGGGCGGTGGGCGCTCCACCGGACACGTAAGGTAGCCGCATGGATACCCCCACCGAGGTTCTGCACCGCGTCTTCGGCTACGACGCGTTCCGGGCGGGCCAGCAGGAGATCATCGACCACGTCGTGGCCGGCGGCGACGCGCTCGTGCTGATGCCCACCGGCGGCGGCAAGTCGCTGTGCTACCAGATCCCGGCCCTCGTCAGGCCGGGCACCGGCGTGGTCGTCTCCCCGCTGATCGCGCTCATGCAGGACCAGGTCGACGCGCTGCGCGCCCTCGGCGTGCGCGCCGGGTTCCTCAACTCCACCCAGGGCGCCGACGAGCGCCGCGCCGTCGAGACCGCCTTCCTCGCCGGCGAGCTCGACCTGCTCTACCTCGCGCCCGAACGGCTCCGCCTCGACGCCACCACGCGGCTGCTCTCGGCCGGCGAGATCTCGCTGTTCGCCATCGACGAGGCCCACTGCGTCTCCCAGTGGGGCCACGACTTCCGCCCCGACTACCTCACGCTGTCCGAGCTGAGCGAACGCTGGCCCGACGTCCCGCGCGTCGCGCTCACCGCCACCGCCACCCCGGCCACCCACGCCGAGATCTCCTCCAGGCTCGGCCTCGACCAGGCCCGGCACTTCGTGGCCGGCTTCGACCGGCCCAACATCCACTACCGCATCACCCCCAAGAGCGAGCCCAAGCGGCAGCTCCTCGACTTCCTGCGCACCGAGCACCCCGGCGACGCGGGCATCGTCTACTGCCTGTCACGGTCGTCCGTCGAGAAGACCGCCGAGTTCCTCGCCGCCAACGGCGTCCCGGCCGTGCCGTACCACGCCGGGCTCGACGCCCCCACCCGCGCCGCGCACCAGGCCCGCTTCCTGCGCGAGGACGGCCTCGTCGTGGTCGCCACCATCGCGTTCGGCATGGGCATCGACAAGCCCGACGTCCGGTTCGTGGCCCATCTCGACCTGCCGAAGTCCGTCGAGGGCTACTACCAGGAGACCGGGCGTGCCGGCCGCGACGGCCTGCCCGCCACGGCCTGGCTGGCGTACGGGCTGCAGGACGTCGTCCAGCACCGGCGGCTGGCGATGGAGGGCGACGAGGCGCACCGCCGACGGCAGGTGCTCCACCTCGACGCCATGCTGGCGCTGTGCGAGACCACCGGGTGCCGCAGGGTCATGCTCCTCGACTACTTCGGCCAGAAGGGCGCCGAGCCCTGCGGCAACTGCGACACCTGCCAGACTCCTCCCGAGTCGTGGGACGGCACCGTCGCCGCCCAGAAGGCGCTCTCCACCGTGCTGCGGCTCGCCCGCGAGCGGAGGCAGAAGTTCGGCGTGGGGCAGATCGTCGACATCCTGCTCGGAAAGACCACGGCCAAGGTGCTGCAGCACGGGCACGAGACCCTGACCGTGTTCGGCGTCGGCAGCGAGCTGAGCGCCGGCGAATGGCACGCCGTCGTGCGGCAGCTCCTCGCGCAGGGGCTGCTCGGGGTCGAGTCCGACTACGGCGCCCTCGTGCTCACCGACGCCAGCGCCGCCGTCCTGCGGGGCCAGCGGGAGGTCCGGCTGCGCCGCGACGCCGCCCGGCCTGCCCGCGCCCGCCCGGCCTCCGCCGGTGCCCGCGCCGCCGCCGCCGACCTGCCCGAGGAGGCCGCCCCGCTGTTCGAGCGCCTGCGCTCCTGGCGGGCCGCCACCGCCAAGGAGCAGGGCGTCCCGGCGTACGTGATCTTCCATGACGCCACGCTGCGCGAGATCGCCACCCGCGTCCCGTCGTCGATGGAGGAGCTCGGCCAGGTCAGCGGAGTCGGCGAGAACAAGCTCGCCAAGTACGGCGAGCAGGTCCTGGAGACCCTCGCCGCCACCCCCTGACAGCGGCGGCGCCACACCGCCAGAGCTTCATCACCCGGCGGACGCCGCCTCCAGAGCTTCATCAACCGGCGAACCAGGCGAAAAGGCGGTTGATGCGCGCACCGCCGCCGCACCGCCGCACCGCGCCACCGCGCCACCGGGCCATCGCGCCGCCGCGCCACCGCCCCACTGCGCCATCGGGCCATCGCGCCATCGCGCCGCCACGCCATCGGGCCGCCGCGCCGCCACGCCGCCGCGCCGCCGGGCCGCCGGGCCGCCCGGCCATGCGTGGCGGCCTCCGTACGGTGGGAGGTGGCGCTCACTGGGACGTGATCTGGATGCGGGTTTCGGCGCGTCTCTTGGTGTACGTGGACCTCGGCCGGCTCGCCCCCGACCCGGCCGGCGCTCCGAGAAGCGGTGCCCTCGACGTGAACGAGCGGCGTCTTCCTCCGTTCGCGCACTCCAGGCACATTACCTACACATTCCACCGCTCCTGTGGAGATCAGCGATCCCGTCGCGAGCAGTGCGCCCTCCGCATCAGCGTCGTCGGCCGATGCGCTGACGAACCACCACGGGAGCCTGATGCTTTGAGAATGTGGTGGGTGGTGGGGGCGACGGCCGCACGAAGAACGGTCGTCGCCACCACGTCACTCGGCCGGGCCACGGCGAACTCCGTCACCGCCGGCCGGCCGGGCCGGACGGGGCTTCCCGTCGCGCAGGGCGGTCACACCGTCCACAGGTGATCGTACGGTGTGCGCCCAGCCGGTGTCGCCTCGGCTCCTGCCCCGCGGCGACCGCCCCAGGCGAAGCCGGTGGTCACGACCACCTGATGCACAGAGGTGACATTTCCCTCCCCAGCCCCGTGACCATTCCCGTGAGCCCCTTCTGGAGATGACGTCGCAGTGTCCGTGAGAAAGAGGACAGAGCTTGGCCGCATCGGCTGCGAGAGTCCCCTCGTACCTGACGACGACCGGAAGGACCTGAAACGATGACCGCTGCCGTCACCGAGACGTCCCGGACTCTCGACCCCGAGCGGGCCGACCTGCTCGACCAGCTCGCGACCTCGCGGTCCGCCCTGCTCACCGCCGTGCGCGGGCTCAGCGACGAGCAGGCCGGCAAGCGCCCGGCGGCCAGCGCGCTGTGCCTCGGCGGCCTGGTCAAGCACGTCGCGTCCATGGAGGACGCCTGGCTGAGGTTCGTGGTGGAGGGCCCGTCGGCCATGCGCTTCGACCTGCCCGAAGGGGTGAGCTGGGCGGACTTGGAGGCGGGCACGGCCCGCGAGTACCCGCAGTGGGCGATCGACCACCAGAACGAGTTCCAGATGCAGCCCGGCGAGACGCTGGCCGGCATCGTCGAGCGCTACGAGGCGGTCGCGGCCCGCACCGTGGAGATCGTCGCCGCCGTCCCCGACCTGTCGGCCACCCACCCGCTGTCGGAGGCGCCGTGGCACCAGCCTGGGACGGTCTACAGCGTGCGACGCGTGCTGGCGCACGTCATCGCCGAGACCGCGCAGCACGCCGGCCACGCCGACATCCTGCGCGAGACGCTCGACGGGCAGAAGTCCACCTGAGCGGCGAACACGAGCCGACCCCGGGCTCCCGGTTCGACCGGCCGGTCAGACGAGCCGACCCCGGGCTCCCGGTTCGACCGCCCGGCCAGACGAGCCGACCCCGGGCTCCCGGTTCGACCGGCCGGTCAGACGAGCCGACCCCGGGCTCCCGGTTCGACCGCCCGGCCAGACGAGCCGACCCCGGGCTCCCGGTTCGACCGGCCGGTCAGTGGTGGGGGTCGCGGCCCAGGTAGGCGAGGAGCCGATCGTGGGCGGAGGCGTACGGCATGACCTGCACCGCGGGGGCGAACCTGCCCGGTCTGTCGGCCGGGGCCACGAAGAGCGGCGCCAGGTCGAGCAGTTCCTCGGCGAGCGGGTCCGGCATGGGCCGCGGCTCACCGCAGGCCGCGGCGACGTCCCAGCCGTGGACGGCCACCTCCATCGCCCCCACGGCGGCCACGACGGGCCGGCTCAGCCACCGGTCGCCCACCCCCACGCCGCCGCACGACTGAGCCACGGCACCCGGTTCCCCGGCCTCGACGGTGCCGTCTCGTTCTCCCTGTGTGTGGAAGGGGTGCCTCCAGGCGGTGAGGACGTCGGCGACGGTGTCCCTCACCAGCAGCGGGGTGCGGGCGGCGCGCGCCGACGGACGACCGGCGAGGGCGACGTCTCCGTCGGCGGCCTCGCGTAGGGCCCGTAACGAGTCGTCCAGGTGGGCGAGCAGGGTGCCCAGGGTCCAGCCGGCGCACGGGGTGGGACGGCACAGCGCCGTCCTGGTCACGACCCGCAGGCTTCCCTGGGTGTAGTCCACGGCGCGTTCCAGCAGCGACAGTCCAAGCATGTTCGCCTCCTCAGAGGATGGAGACCTCCGCGACGCCCCGAAGTCATCGCCGGCCCGCGGCCGCTTCGCATCGGCACGGCGGCTTTCCCGCCCGTGGCGAACCTTTCTGCCGGTCGCGGCGTACGGAAGGTGAGGAGGTGCGATGAGACGGTGGATCGCGGTGCTCCTGGCGGTCGCTGCCTGCGTGACGGCCTGCGGGCCCACGGGGCACGGCCGGCGCGGGACGAGCCGGCAGGGGACGCACGGAAACGGCGGGTTCGGAAACGGCGGGCAGGGGACGGCGTCGGGCGGCCACAGCAGCCGGCCGGAGCCGTACGCGCGGGAGAGCAGCCCGAGCGCGTCGCCCACCCCCACGAGGACGGGGGCGCGACCGGCGAGGAGAGACGACCGTGCCAGGCCGAGGGCCCTCCCCCACAGGAAGGTCACGGCCACCCCCCGCCCCACCAGGACGCAGAAGGGGTGCGGCGGCACTCCCATATACCTGAACGGGGAGAAGCTGCCTGAGGTCCGCGGCACGGCCCGGGACGCCGAGCTGTGGGGGTTGCTGTTCGCGCGGCGCCTGCCGATCAGGCACGGCGACGAGGTGAAGATCGTCTGGCGGATGACCGGGGAGGGCCCGCTGACGGTCGTCGCACGGCGCCGTGACGGCACCCCGGCCAGGGTGGTGTTCGGGCCGGAGGAGCACAGCGGCTCCTCCTGGCAGCGGCCGGGCCAGGAGTGGGGCACCGGCTTCACGTTCCCGAAGGCGGGCTGCTGGAAGATCGAGCTGACGCGGACGCGGGGCTCGGGGTATGTCTGGCTGTCCGTGCGGTGAGGCGGCCGGGCGGGCCCTGCCGACAGGGGAGCGAGGAAGGCGTCAGAGGTCGAGGGCCCGGTCGATGAAGCCGGTGACGTCGGTGAGGATCTCGTCCTTGGTGGTCTCGTTGAAGACCTCGTGGCGGGCGCCCGGGTAGACGCGCTCGACCAGCCTGGTGCCGCCGATCGCCGCGACGCCTGGACGGCTGCCCGACAGCGGCACCAGCCGGTCGTCCTCGCCGTGCACCCACAGCGTCGGGAGGTCGCCGAGGCCGCCGCCCTTGGCGATGGCGTCGAGCGTGGCGGCGAACGCCTCCAGGGTGGGCCGTTTGAAGGGCCCGTGCCAGACCAGCGGGTCGGCGGCGTACGCGGCGCCCACGGCGGGGTCGCGGGAGAGCGTGGCGGGGTCGATGGGGATGTCGGGCAGTTCGTCCAGGGCGAGCAGGGCGGGCACGACCTCCCACTCCCCGATGACCGGCCCGGACATGACGAGCGCGGCGAGCCCGGCGCCGTGGCGCTGGGCGTGGCGGGCCGCGATCATGCCGCCCATGGAGTGGCCGATCACCACGACGGGGACGCCCGGGTGCTGCGCCCTGGCGCGCTCCTCGACGGTGTGGACGTCGGTCACGACGTCCTCGAAGTCCTCGATGAGCACCCTGTCGCCCTCGGATCTGCCGTGTCCCATGTGGTCGGCGCCGTACACGGCGGCGCCGTGGCGTACCAGGTGGTCGGCGACGTGTTCGTAGCGGCCGATGTGCTCGCCGTAGCCGTGGACCAGGATCGCCAGGTACCGGGGGTCGTCACGGGGCCATTCGCGGACGACGTTCAGCCCGCGGGTGCCGGTGAAGGTGTGCTCTCGGGACTCCGCCATGCCTGCTCCCCCTGCTCTGCGTCCCTGCCGGACGCCGGTGACGTTACGCCGCGGGCCGTCCCCCTGTCACGAGGTCCGGAAACCGCCGAGATCGGGGGGCCGTCCCGGTGTTGTACCCGGCATGGAAGCCGTCACAGAAACCGACGCAGGAACCGTCACAGGAACCATCACGGAAGCCGTCGCGGAAGCCGATTGGACGACGCTCGCCAGGGACATGGACGCCCTCGGCTGCGCGCTCACGCCGCAGGTGCTCACACCCGAGGAGTGCGCGGGCGTCTCCGGCCTGTACGACGAGGCAGGGCTGTTCCGCTCCACGATCGACATGGAGCGCTACCGGTTCGGACGTGGGCAGTACCGCTACTTCGGCCGCCCGTTCCCCCCTCTGGTGGAGGAGTTGCGGGCGGCGTTCTACCCGCGCCTGCTGCCGATCGCCCGCGAGTGGGCGGCCCGGCTGGGACGCCCGGCCCCCTGGCCCGACGACCTGGACGAGTGGCTGGACAGGTGCCACCGGGCGGGACAGACCAGGCCGACGCCGATCCTGCTGCGCTACCGCGAGGGCGACTGGAACGCGCTGCACCAGGACCTGTACGGCGACCTGGTGTTCCCGCTCCAGGTCGTCATCGGCCTCGACCGGCCCGGCGAGGACTACACGGGCGGCGAGTTCCTGCTGGTGGAGCAGCGGGCGCGGGCGCAGTCGCGGGGCACGGCGACGCCGCTGCCGCAGGGGCGCGGGCTGGTGTTCACGACGCGCGAGCGGCCGGTGCGGTCGGCGCGCGGCTGGTCGGCCTCGCCGGTGCGGCACGGGGTGAGCGTGGTCAGGTCGGGGCTGCGGCACACGCTCGGCCTGGTCTTCCACGACGCCCGGTGAGCGGCCCCATGGGGACGTACACACTGGTGGGGCCGGACGGCCGCCCCTACCCGAGCCAGGAACCCGGGACGCTGGGCGGGCACCGGGGCGCCCGCCTGTACGGGCGGCTCGACTGCCCGTCCGCGCTGCGCGCGCTGGCCAGGGGCGGCTACGCGGGTCAGCGTGTCTTCTTCGCGGACGCGGCGACGGCCCGCGCGGCCGGCTACCGCCCGTGCGCGGTCTGCCTGCCGGAGGAGTACGCGGCCTGGCGATCAGGGGAGGACGGCGGCGCCTGGGAGGCCGAGGCGGACGCGGCTCGGCGGGACGGGCGGGCGGTCCCCGCTCGGCCGGGCCGGCGGACGGACCCGGCGGCGGACCCGGCGGCGGACCCGGCGGCGGAACTGGCGGCGGACCCGGCGGCGGAACTGGCGGCGGAACTGGTGGCGGTGCTGGCGCTCGTCCGCGCCTCGGGCGCGAGAGCGGTCGCCATCGGCCACGGCCGGGACGGCGGGCCGGCGGCCGAGGCGTTCGCCACCGCCTGGGAAGGCGGGCCGGCGGCCGAGGCGTTCGCCACCATCTGGGGCGGCGCGCTCGACGACGCCGGGCGAGGGGGCACGGTGCTCGCCGTGGTCGAGTGGCCGGAGAGGGCGGCGTCGTGGCTGCGTCAGGCCAGGAGGTTCACCGCGGGCGAACCCGACGCCTGGGTGGTGGCCGGGGCGGCGCCCGGCTGGGCCGGGATGGCGGAGCGGCTGCGCCGGAGCACGGCGTGGGACCCGCGGCGGACGTTCGGGTTCGCCGGCGTGGCGGGCGCGGTGGCGCTGGCGCCGCCGGGGACGGTGGAGGGCATGCGGGGCGCGACCGTGGACGGCGCCGTCTGGCGCGCCGGCCGCGCCCTCATCCACCTCGACCCGTCACCGGCAGGACACTGAGCCATCAGCGGCCTACCGAGACCGCCCTCCGCCCGCCCACGCCTGCCCCGGCCAGGGGCCCGGAGGGCGTGCGGCGGGGGCCGGGGACCGGGGTCAGGCGGTGATCGAGGCGTCGGTGACGTAGTCGAAGTCGTCGAGGGTCAGCTTGCGCTGGAGGATGCGCAGGACCTTGCCCGGGTCGTCGTGCGGGCCCTGCACGTAGAACGGCCGCCCGTCGCGGCCGAACGTGATGGCCGACGGCCCCTGCCACTCGCCCAGCAGGTGCGCGACCGGCTCGAAGTCCTCGTGCGGCTCGAACCCGAGCGTGCGGGCGTAGTCGACCGACCCGAACACCAGGTGCTGCGCCAGCTCGATCGGCACCTCCTGCCAGCCCGTGTAGTCGCCGAAGAAGTACTCGCGGAAGCGCCGGAGGTCGCGCTCGTCGAGGACGTCGGGGCCGATGGTGTTCTTGACGCCGAGGCAGTAGACGTCGGCGAGGTAGCCGCAGACGGTCATCTTGTCCCAGGTGTGCCGCCGGGCGACGAGCACGCACACCATGCCGCCCGCGCCCGCGTCGGGCGCCTCGTCGACCCAGCCCCGGGCCGGGTCGACGGCGAGCCCGGCGCTCCAGCCGACGTTCATCCAGCACCCGACGACCTCGGGCTCGACCGGCCCCGCCTCGGCGGCGAGCTCCCGCACCAGCGGCGCCACGACCGAGGGCGCCACCTTGAGCGCGCGGGCGATCTCCTTGGGCGACCGGCCCTGGCCTCGCAGCTCGCGTACGCGGTCCTTCAACTCTGCGCTGTCCACCCGCGCAGCCTAGCGTGCCCGCCCGCCATGCCCGATCCGAGAGCATCTGTACGTCCGGCACCCCGGGCTTAAGGTGAGGGGAAGGCGATCGTAAGCGCGGCGCGGCATCGTTGGGACATCGACAGGGAAGCCGAACCGGGCAGCCGAGCGAGAAGGACCACGACCATGACGCAGACCGCCGAGTACGAGATCACCCGCGTGTACGACGCCCCGCGCGAGGCCGTGTACGCGGCCTGGACGGAGCCGGAGCGCTTCTCCCGCTGGTTCGGCCCGCGGATGCTGAGCACCCCGGTGGGCAGGATCGTCCTGGACGCCCGGCCGGGCGGCGCCTGGCAGGCGACGCTGGTGGGCGAGGACGGGTTCGAGGCGACGCTGGGCGGCGTGTACCGGGAGGTGAGGGCGCCGGAGCGGCTGGTGCTGACCACCGGCGACCCGGACGACCCGGGCGACGGCCCCGCCTCCGTGGTGACGGTCGAGCTGACCGAGGCGGACGGCAAGACCGAGATGCGCTTCCACCAGTTCGGCGTCAACACCGACGAGGCGCACGCCGAGCAGGCGAAGGCGGGCTGGGTGGAGTTCTTCGACCGCCTCGGCGAGCACCTCGCCGCCTGACGTCCCCCTGCCTGGAGGGGGTTCAGGGGTGGGCGGTGAAGTGGGCAGGGGCGTCGTCCAGTTCGAGTGCGGCGCCCTGCCCGTAGGCCGCGTCGAAGGCCTCCTCCCCCAGCGCCTCGCGCACGCCCTCCGTGACGCGGCCGACGTTGTGCCGCTCCGACGCGCCGCCCGGTGTCCCGTTGCGTTCGCGGGCGGCGGCGGCCAGCCCCAGCAGCAGGGCCGCCCGCTTCTGCGCGCCCGCCGCGTGGGCGGCGGACGCGGCGCCCTCCACCGCGACCGTCATCGAGCGGGGGTCGCCGATCTTCCTGGCCGCCGCGAACGACTCGGCGTGCAGCTCGGCGGCCGTCTCCGGGTCGCCGCGCTCCTCGGTCAGGAGGCCCAGTTCGACGAGGACGTCGGGCAGCATCAGGGCAGGCTCGTCGTCGGGGTCGCGCGAGACGCCGTCGAGCAGGCGGTGGAGGTGCTCCTCCGCCAGGTCGAGCCGTCCTGAGCGGCGGGCGGCGAAGGCGAGGCCCATCCGCGCCATGAGCTCGCCCTCCTTGTACGCCTGGCCGACGGCCAGCCGCATGCCGCGTTCGCACAGCTCGATCGCCCGGTCGTACGCGCCGGTGTGCAGGGCGACCCAGCCGAGCCAGGCGATGCGCTTGGCCACGTCGGGCCAGAGCCCGAGCTCCTCGGCCATCCGCAGGCCCTCGGCGAACAGGCCGCCCGCCCGGTCGTGGTCGCCGGCGAACTCGGCGAGGCCGGCCATCCACTCGGTGGCCTGGAGCTGCCCCCACCGGTCGCCCAGCTCCTGGAAGAGGCGGGCGCTCTCGCCGCCGTCGCGTTCGAGCGCCTCGGCGTCGCGCATGGTGTACGCGTCCCTGGCGTGCCTGGCGAGGGCGGCGGCGACGCCCCACCGGTCGCCGAGCGCGCGGAAGGCGGCGAGAGCGCCCCTGGTGAGCTCCTGCTGGGTGGGCATGTCGTGGATGCTCATGCTGACGAAGAGCTCGGCCCTGGCCTTCGCGCGCGGGTCGCGCACCTGGTCGAGCACGGGCCGCCAGTCCGTCTGCTCGCCCACCATGAGGGAGAACCCGGCGTGCCAGGCGGCGGTGCGGTCGCGGCCGGGCGCGTCGCCGGGGACGTCCAGCGCGGTGGCCAGCGCCCGCCGGCCCTCGGCCAGCCTGCCGCGCAGGAACCAGTACCAGGCCAGCGCGTTCACCAGGTCGGTCGCGGCGGCGGCGAGGCCCTGCGCGGCGGCCGTGTCGAGCGCGACGCGCAGGTTGGCGGACTCGGCGTCGAGGCGGGGCAGCCAGTCGCGCTGCCCGTGGCCGTACAGTTCGGGCTCGGCGCGGGCGGCCAGGCCCGCGTAGTGGTCGAGGTGGGCGCGGCGGACCGCGTCGAGCTCCCCCTCGTCGGACAGGCGGCCCAGGCAGTACTCGGCCACGGATTCGAGCAGCCGGTACCTGACGCCGCCCGCGCTCTCGGTCACGACCACGAGCGAGCGGTCGACCAGCCTGGCCAGCAGGTCGAGCACGTCGAGGCCGGGCTCCGCGCAGACCGCCTCGGCCGCCTCCAGCGTGCAGCCGCCGGCGTGGACGGCCAGGCGGCGCAGCACGACGCGTTCCTCGTCGGTGAGCAGGTCCCAGCTCCAGTCGATGACGGCCGTGAGGGTCTGCTGCCTGGCGGGCGCGCCGCGCCGCTGGCCGGATGCGAGCAGCCGGAACCGGTCGTCGAGCCGGGCGACGACGCCGTCGAGGCCGAGCGCCCGCACCCGGGTGGCGGCCAGTTCCAGCGCCAGCGGGATGCCGTCGAGCCGGGCGCAGATCTGCGCGACAGCCTGGGCGTTGGCCGCGTCAAGCGCGAACCCGCGGGAGGCGGCCGCGGCGCGGGCGACGAACAGCCGTACGGCGTCGGAGCGGGCCATGACGGCGAGGTCGGTGCCGCCGGGCAGCCCGAGCGGCGGGACGCTCCACAGCACCTCGCCCTCGACGGCCAGCGGCTCCCTGCTGGTGGCCAGCACGCGCAGCCGGGGCGCGCCGCGCAGCAGCACCTCGGCCAGCTCGGCGACCTGCTCGACGACGTGTTCGCAGTTGTCGAGGACGAGCAGCAGCCGCCGGTCGCGGAGGGCGGCGGCGAGCCGGTCGGCGGGGGCGACGGGGGTGGCGTCCTCCCTGATGTCGAGGGCCGCCATGACGGCCTCGGCGGGCGAGCGGGAGCTCTGGTCGAGCCGGACGAGCCAGGTGCCGTCGGGGAAGTCGCCGACGAGCCGGTGCGCGGCCTCCAGCGCGAGCCTGGTCTTGCCCACGCCGCCGGTGCCGGTGAGGGTGACCAGCCGCTCCTCGCCGAGGAGCGCGCACACCTCGGCCAGGGCCTCGTCGCGGCCCACGAGTTTGCTGACCGGGGCGGGCAGGTTCGTGAGGGGCCGGTCGGCGGGCAGGTCGAGCGAGGGGTCCTGGGCCAGGATGGCCCGGTGCAGGGCCGCCAGCTCGGGCCCGGGGTCGAGGCCCAGTTCCTCGGCCAGCTTCTCGCGCAGTTCGCCGTAGCTCGCGAGCGCCTCGCTCTGGCGTCCGGCCCGGTAGAGGGCTTTCATGTGGACGGCGCGCAGCCGTTCCCTGAGCGGGTGCCTGGCCACCAGGTCGCCCAGCTCGCCGGCGAGCAGGCCGTGCTCGCCCAGCTCCAGCCGGGCCTCGGCCCGCTGTTCCAGCGCGGCGAGCCGCTGTTCCTCCAGCCGGACGACGGCCGACCTCGCGTACTCCTCGTCGGCGAAGTCGGCGAACGCCGGGCCGCGCCACAGCGCCAGCGCCTCGCCCAGCAGCCCGGCCCTGGCCCTCGGGCTGCCCGCCGCCTCGGCCCTGGCGAGCAGGTCGGCGAGGCGCCCGGCGTCGAGGGCCCCGGGGTCGGGCCGCAGCAGGTAGCCGGGGGCGCGGGAGACGACGAGGTTCTTGCCGCCCGGTTCGGCGTCCTCCAGCGCCTTGCGCAGTTGCGAGACGCGCACCTGGAGCGCCGCCGGGGGGTTGGCGGGCGGGTCCTCGCCCCACAGGTCGTCCACGAGCCGGTCCACGGAGACGGGGTGGCCGTCGTGCACGAGCAGGTCGGCGAGGAGAGCGCGGACCTTCAGCCCCGGGATGGTCACCGGTTCGCCCGCGTCGGTCCAGACCGCCAGCGGACCAAGCACTCCAAAACGCATGACGGCCACCTTATGCGGCCCGTAAGAACGCGAGAAGGGCATCGGAAGGCGGTTCCCCCATCGTGGAGGCGAACGAGAGGCCATGGAAGGGGAACGAGATGAGCACCTCCACGCTCGCCGGGCGAAGGGAATGGACCGGGCTGGCGGTCCTCGCGTCGGTGGCCCTGCTGCTGTCCGTGGACGTCAGCGTGCTGTACCTGGCGCTGCCGCACCTCAGCGCCGCCCTCGGGGCGACGGCGCCGCAGCAGTTGTGGATCATGGACATCTACAGCTTCATGCTGGCGGGCTTCCTGGTCACCATGGGCACGCTGGGCGACAGGGTCGGCAGGCGCAGGCTGCTCATGGTGGGCGCGGCGGCGTTCGGGGCGGCGTCGGTGGTGGCGGCCTACTCGGTCAGCGCGGAGATGCTGATCGGCGCGCGGGCGCTGCTCGGCGTGGCGGGGGCGACGCTGCTGCCGTCGTCGCTGGCGCTGATCAGGAACATGTTCCACGACGGCAGGCAGATGGGCACCGCGATGGGCCTGTGGTACGGCTGCTTCATGCTGGGCATGGCGCTCGGCCCGATCGTGGGCGGCCTGCTGCTGGAGCACTTCTGGTGGGGTTCGGCGTTCCTGCTCGGCGTCCCGTTCATGGTGGTGCTGCTCGTCGCCGCGCCGCGGCTGCTGCCGGAGTACCGCGAGGAGCGGGCGGGCCGGCTCGACCCGGCGAGCGTCGCGCTGTCGCTGGCGACGATCCTGCCCGTCGTGTACGGCCTCAAGGAGATCGCGCGGAGCGGTTGGGCGGTGGCGCCCGTGGCGGCGGTCGCGGCCGGGGCGGTGTGCGGCGTGGTGTTCGCGGCGCGGCAGCGGCGGCTCGCCAGCCCGCTGCTGGACCTGAAGCTGTTCGCCGACCGCGCCTTCGCCGCCACGCTCACGATCATGCTGCTGGCCGGGATCGTCATGGCCGGCACCACCCTGATGACCACGCAGTACCTGCAGACGGTCGAGTCGCGCTCGCCGCTGGGGGCCGGCCTGTGGCTGGTGCCGCAGAACCTCGCGATGATCGTCGCGCTGTCGGCGGCCCCGGCGGTCGCCCGCAGGTTCGGCCCCGCGTACGTGATGGCGGCCGGGCTGCTGCTCGGCGCGGCGGGCCTGTTCCTGCACACCCAGGTGCCGAGCACCGGCGGAACGGCGCTGGTGGTGGCCGGTCTGGTGCTGGCCTCGGCCGGCATCGCGCTGCCGATGGGCGTGGGCAACGCCGTGATCATGACGGCGGCGCCGCCGGAGCGGGCGGGGTCGGCGGCGTCGCTGACGGAGACGAGCGGCGAGTTCGGTGTCGCGGTGGGCGTGGCCGCGCTGGGCAGCGTCGGCACCGCCGTCTACCGGGGCGCGCTGCCCGAGCACCTGCCGGTGGAGGCGGCCCGCGAGAGCATCACGGCCGCCGCGACCGCCGCGAAGGACCTGCCGGACCTGCTCGACCTGGCCCGCGCCGCCTTCACCAGCGGCCTGCACACGGTGGCGGCGATCAGCACGGTCGTCTTCCTCGGGCTGGCCGTGCTCACGGTCGCGGTGCTCAGGCGGCGCGCCGCCGCCTGACGCCTCCCGCCCCCGCGCGCCGGACCGGCCACCCGGTCCGGCGCGCCCGCCTGCCCGCCCTCGCGGGGATCAGGCGGGCGGGGCCTTCCTGGCGGAGCCCCGGTAGCGGCCGGGGTCGTAGCGGCGGTCGTTCTCGTCGAGCTTGTCCTCGGCGGCCTCCACGAGGTCCACCCCGAGGACGTCGGCGAGCCGCACCAGGTAGAGGGTCACGTCGGCCAGTTCGGCGCGAATGCGCGCCGACGCCTCGGGACCTGGCGCGGCGGACTCCTCCGGCGTGAGCCACTGGAACTCGGCCACCAGCTCACCGACCTCGCCTGCCAACGCCATGGCCAGGTTCTTCGGCGTGTGGAACTGCTCCCAGTCCCTGACACGGGCGAAGGCGCGCAGCCGCCCCGCCAGCCGCTCCAGCTCGGTCGTCACGCCGACCGACCCTACCGGCCCGGCCCGCGCGGCGGGCCCTACTGCTTCCCGCAGGTCACCGGGTAGGCGGCCGAGGCCGAGGGCTTGTCGTGGTCGAGCACCTCCAGCCGGACGGTCCCGGCGGTCCTGGCCTCCCGGGACCAGTACGCCGCCTGGATCCGCAGCACGCCGCTCCCTTCCACGGTGGCCTTCCTGGCGGGCCACGGCTCTCCGTCGATGACCCAGCGGTAGGTGATCTGGGTGCCCTTCGGGGCCGCGAACCGGCCGAAGGCCGTCACGTACGGCGCGCGCACGCAGTCACCGTGGTAGCCGGACGTCGTGATCTCGTCGAGGCGCACGGCGCCGGAGCCCTGGGGCTCGCAGGTCCAGGCGTACGGCGCCTCCATGACGGGCTTGCCGTGGTTGAGCACTTCCAGGCGGACGGTGCCCGTGCCGTTGGCCTTGAGTGAGCCGTACCAGAAGTCGTCGATCGACTGGACGCGGTCGGGCTTCAGCACCTCGGACCTGGTCGTCAGCGGCTTGCCGTCGACGACGAAGCGGTACTGGATCTCGGTCTCGCGGTCGGCCGTGACGAGCGCCTTGGTGTTGAGCGTGCTCGTCCCGTCGCAGACGCCCTTGTACTGCGGCGTCAGCAGGTACTCGATCGTCAGCTTCGGCTGGTCGGGGTCGGGGAGCGCGCAGCGGAACGTGAACGACTGCGCGGCCTCGGCGGCGGCGCCCTCGGCCCTGAGGACGAGCTTGTGGGTGCCCATGTCCTTGGCGGCGAGGTTCCAGGCGGCGGAGACGTCGGCGGAGCGCGGCTGCGTGGCGGCCGGGAAGTCGATCGCCCCTGGCTGCCAGGTGGCGCCGTCGAGCGCCCACCAGTACGCGACCCGCTGGGCGGCGCCCGCGGGGAGCGTGACCCGGCCGGTGGCCTGGTAGGCGACGGGCTCGGCGCAGTTGCCCTCGTAGTCGCCGGGGGTGAGCGCGACGATCCGGGCCTCGGGCTTCTGCGCCGGCGGCTCCGAGGGCGGAGGCGACGACGGCGGCGGCGAGGAAGGCGGGGGCGAGGAAGGCGGCGGGGTGTCCTTGCACGTCACCTGGTAGGCGGCCCGCCCCGAGTCGTGCCCGCCCGGCGTGAGGAGCCGCACGGCCTTCCACCCGCTCGTGGACCCGCCCACGGTCAGCGGCAGCGTGACCTGCTTCATGCGTGTCCCGCCCGCGGCGAACTCGATCCACTCGGGACGGCCCTCGCCGGTGGCGCTGTCGATCCACTGGTAGGCGACCCTCGCGGGCGTGCGCGACACCTGGATGGTCGCCCTGAACGTCACGGTCGTCGGGCACGCGCCGGCGTACGTCGCGGGGAGCGCGTCCACGTCGGCGGCGGCCACGAGCGGCTTGTCCGCGCCCGGCGGCAGCGGGTGGGAGGCGTCCCAGACCTGGGCCGGGCCCGAGCAGGAGACGGCGAAGCGGGCCTTGCCCGACAGCCCGCGCCTGCCGAGCACCTCGACGGCCTGCCACCCGGTGACGCTGCGGTCGAAGGTCTGGCGGTCCTTCACCACGAGCGTGCGGGGGCCGTTGACGCGGACGCTCCTGATGGCGCCCTTGCCGCCGTCGCTGCGCACCCACCGGTACCGGACGGTGCCCTTGCCCTTGAGCGCGAGCACGGCGGAGAAGCCGACGGTGGTGGGGCAGTCGCCCGTCTGCCTGCCGGGGCTCGCCTTGACGCGGGCGACGGCCGCGCTCGCGCCGGGCCCGGCGAGCGCGGACGTGGCGCGCGCGGGCGAGGCGAGCGCCGGTGCGGCGAGCGCGGGCGGGGCGGCCAGCAGGCTGCCGAGCGTCACGGCGCCCAGCAGCAACGCTGTCCTTCGCATGAGGAATCCCTTTCTTACCGAAGAAAGGGATCATGGTGCCGAACCCGTCTTGTAGACGACTTGAAGGACCTTCAAGTGGCGGTGTGCGGCGGTGCGGTGCTCTCGCGGACGATCAGTTCGGTGGCCAGCTCCACCCGCCGTGTCTCGGGCAGGTCGCCGCGCCCCATCGCCAGCACCGTACGGGTGGCGAGCGCCGCCATCTCCTGCAGCGGCTGGCGGACGGTGGTGAGCGGCGGCCAGGCGGACTTGGCGAGCGGCAGGTCGTCGAACCCGACGACGCTGAGGTCCTCGGGCACCCGCAGCCCGCGCTGCCTGGCGGCCTCGAACACGCCGAACGCCATGAGGTCGCTGCCCGCGAAGATCGCGGTGGGCGGCTCGTCGAGCGAGAGCAGGGCGTGGCCCTCGTCGTGCCCGGACTCGACGAGGAACGTGCCCCGCCGGATCAGCTCGGGCTCCACCGGCACGCCCGCGGTCTCCAGCGCGGCGCGGTAGCCGTCGATGCGGGCCTGGCTGCACAGCATGTCGGCCGGGCCGCTGATCACGCCGATGCGGCGGTGGCCCAGCTCCAGCAGGTGGCGGGTGGCGGCCAGGCCGCCGTTCCAGTTGGTGGCGCCGACGGAGGCGACGCCGGGCGGCGGCTCGCCCTCGGGGTCGACCACGACGAACGGCAGTGACCGGGCGCTGAGCTGCGCCTGCACGACGGACGACAGCCGCGAGGCGACGATGACGACGCCGTCGGTGCGCCGGGCGGCCAGCCGTTCGAGCCAGTCGCGGCCGGGCCCGGCGTGGGTGTGGAGCACCGAGATGACGAGGCTCGCGCCGCCCTCGTGGGCCGCGCTCTCCGCCCCCCGGACGATCTCCATGGCCCATGGCGACTCGATCTCGGCGAACACGAGGTCGACCAGGCCGGCCGGCCCGCCGTCCTGGCTGACGCGCCGCTGGTAGCCGTGCTCCTGGAGCAGCCGCTCGACCCTGTGGCGGGTCGCGGGGGCGACCTCGGGACGGCCGTTGATGACCTTCGAGACCGTGGGGATGGACACCCCGGCCTCCTCCGCGATCCGTGCGATCGTCACCCGTTTCTTCGCTGGCACGTCCGGAGTCTATCCGAAAGTTTCGGTTTGGGATCGCTCCCAGTCTCGCTGTTGACGTGTTACATCGCGTATACCTAAGCTCCAGGCATCGAAATTATCGGGGGGGTCACGAAAGTTTCGTCACGCTGAGGAGAGGACCCCAATGAAACGCAGTGTCGTCCTGATCGCGGCCGCCGTGCTCCTCGCCGGCTGCGGCAACAGCGGAGAGGCCGCGGGTCCTCAGCAGAGCCAGGCGGGCTCCCCGGCCAAGGTGACGTTCGAGTGGTGGCACCTGTCCACGACCGAGCCGCTGAAGTCGATCTACGCCAAGCGGGCCAAGGAGTACATGGCCGAGCACCCCAACGTGACCATCAAGATGACCGTGCTGGAGAACGACGCCTACAAGTCGAAGCTGACGACGGTCACGCAGTCCGGCAAGGCCCCCGACGTCTTCGCCACCTGGGGCGGCGGCGTGCTCAAGCAGCAGATCGACGCCGGGCTCGTCAAGGACGTCACCGGCGACGTCGGCGACGTCATCGGCGGCTTCACCCCCGCGGCGCTCTCCGCGTACCAGTTCGACGGCAAGACCTACGCGCTGCCGACCGACATCGGCATGGTCGGCTTCTGGTACAACAAGAAGCTCTTCGCCAAGGCGGGCATCAGCGAGCCGCCCGCCACCTGGTCGGCGTTCCTCGACGACGTCAGGAAGCTGAAGTCCGCGGGCGTCACGCCGATCGCGCTCGCCGGCAAGGAGAAGTGGCCCGGCCACTACTACTGGGCGTACCTCGCGATGCGCATCGGCGGGCTCCCCGCCCTGCAGCAGGCCGCCGCCGACCACGACTTCACCAAGCCCGACTTCCTCGCCGCCGCGCAGCAGGTCAAGGCCCTGGCCGACCTGCAGCCGTTCCAGAACGGCTTCAAGGGCGCCGCCTACAGCACCCCCGACGGCCAGGCCGCGACGATGGGCGACGGCAAGGCCGCGATGGAGCTGATGGGCCAGTGGGCGCCGAGCGTCCAGAAGGACGCCGGCAAGGGCCTCGGCGACGACCTGGGCTTCTTCCCGTTCCCCGCGGTCGAGGGCGGCAAGGGCGCCGTCACCGACGCGTTCGGCGGGGGCGGCGGCATGGCTCTGGGAGCCCAGGCCCCGGGCGAGGCGCTGGACTTCGTCAAGTTCCTCACCGAGAAGACCAACCACAGCGAGGCCGTCACGGCGGGCGCCGTGCTGCCGGTGCTCAAGGGCGAGGAGAGCGCGGTCAAGGACCCGAACCTCAAGGTGGTGGCCGACGCGCTGGCCTCGGCGACCGGTTTCCAGCTCTTCCTCGACCAGGCCTACCCGCCCGCCGTCGGCCAGGAGGTCAACGACGCCGTGGCCCAGGTCATCAACGGCGCCAAGACGCCGGAGCAGGCCGTGCAGTCCATCACCGAAGTGGCCAAGAGCGAGAGCGAATGACGACGTTGACCCGGGGGCCGGAGGCGCGCCCGCTTCCGGCCCCGGCCGCCCGCGCCCGGGTGAGACGCCGCCGGTCGGTGACCATCGCCCTGTTCGTGCTCCCCGCGCTGGTGCTGTTCCTCCTGCTGGTCGTCGCGCCGATCCTCATCGCCATGTACTCCAGCGTGTTCCGCTGGAACGGCTTCGGCGGCCTGCCCGCGAACTTCATCGGCCTGGACAACTTCACCCGCCTGTTCGGCACCGAGGTCTTCCGCGACGACCTGTGGCACCTGGTCGTGCTCATCGCCTTCTCGGTCTGCGTGCAGCTGCCGTTCTCGCTCGGCATCGCGATGCTGCTGCACCAGCGCATCAGGGGGCGCGCCCTCTACCGGCTCGTGTTCTTCGCGCCGTACGTGCTGTCCGAGGTGATCACCGGTGTGCTGTTCTCGCTGATCCTGTCGCCGGAGTCCGGGATGGCGAACCAGCTCCTGCGCGCCGTGGGGCTGGAGTCGCAATGGCTGTCCGACCCCGGCTCGGTGATGTACTCGCTCTTCCTCGTCATGACGTGGAAGTACTTCGGCTTCCACATGATGATCTACCTGGCGGGGCGGCAGAACATCCCCGAGGAGCTCATCGAGGCCGCCAAGATCGACGGCGCGGGGCCGTGGAAGGTGTTCAGGCACGTCACCCTGCCGCTGCTCGGCCCCACGGTCAGGATCAGCGTGTTCCTGTCGGTCATCTACACCATCCAGCTCTTCGACCTGGTGTGGATCCTCACGCAGGGCGGTCCTTCGCACTCCTCCGAGACGATGGCCGTGACCATGATGGAGTGGGGCTTCAAGCGCTCCCAGGTCGGCTACGCCAGCGCCGTCAGCGTCGTGATGTTCGCGCTGAGCCTGGTCTTCGCCCTCGTCTACCAGCGGCTCGTGATGCGCCGCGACCTCGAGGGCGCCACCACTTCCATCGGAGGCCGGCGATGAGACACGCCAAGAACGCGGTGCGGAGGAACACCCTCCCCCTGCACGCCGTCGCGTGGATCGTGGGCGCGTTCATCCTCGTCCCGATCGTGTACGCCGTGCTGGGCGGCTTCAAGCACAACAACCAGCTCTCCAGCAACCCCTTCGGGCTGCCCGACCCCTGGGTGGCCGGCAACTACACCGCCGTGCTGGCGTCCGGGTCGTTCTGGCGCCAGCTCTGGAACAGCACGTTCATCGCGGTCGCCTCGACCGCGCTGGTCGTCGCGCTGTCGGCGCTCGCGGCGTTCGTCTTCGCCAGGTTCGCCTTCCGCGGCAGGGAGCTGCTGTTCACGCTGTTCACGGCCGGGCTGATGTTCCCGTTCGCGGTGGCCATCCTGCCGATCTTCGTGCTGCTGCGCACGTTCGGACTGCTGGACAACCCGCTCGGCGTCATCCTCACGCAGGCCGCCTTCGGCCTGCCACTGACGATCATCATCCTGCGGCAGTTCTTCCGCGGCATCCCGGGCGAGGTCGAGGAGGCGGCGACGCTCGACGGCTGCTCCACGTTCGGGTTCTTCTGGCGCATCCTGCTGCCGATGGCGCGGCCCGCGCTGGCCACCGTCTCCGTGCTGGCCCTCGTCGGGAGCTGGAACAACTTCATGCTGCCGCTGGTGGTCTTCAGCGACGAGTCCGCCTGGACGCTGCCGCTCGGCGTCCAGCAGTTCCAGGGCCAGTACGCCTCGGACACCGCCCGCATCCTCGCCTACCTCGTCCTGGCCATGGTGCCCGCTCTCGGCTTCTACGCCATCGCTGAACGCCACCTGGTCGGTGGACTGACCGCAGGTGCTACGAAAGGTTGACCATGCTGCACGTGTCCGGAACCCAGCTCGTGACGGACGACCACACGCCGGTTCGGCTGCGCGGGGTGGGACTCGGGGGCTGGATGAACATGGAGAACTTCATCACCGGCTACCCGGCGAACGAGACGGCGATGCGGCTCGCCGTGCGCGACGTGCTGGGCGACGAGCGGGCGGAGCTGTTCTTCGACCGGCTGCTCACCTCGTTCTTCACCGAGCGGGACGCCGACCTGCTGGCGGGCCTCGGCATGAACTGCGTGCGCATCCCGGTGAACTACCGCCACTGGGAGTCCGACGACCGCCCCCTGGAGATCGACGAGCGCGGCTTCCGCCACCTCGACCGGGTGATCGGCCTGCTCGGCGAGCGCGGCGTGTACAGCGTGATCGACCTGCACGCGCTGCCGGGGGCGCAGAACCAGCACTGGCACTCCGACAACCCGACGCACGTCGCCGCGTTCTGGCAGCACCGCCACTTCCAGGACCGCGCCGTGCACCTGTGGGAGGCGATCGCCGACCACTACCGCGACTACCCGTGGGTGGCGGGCTACAACCCGGTCAACGAGCCCGGCGACCCGACCGGGAAGGTGGTGGGGCCGTTCTACGACCGGCTGGTCAAGGCGGTGCGCGCGGCCGACCCCCGGCACGTCCTGTTCCTGGACGGCAACACCTACGCCACCGACTTCTCGGTGTTCCGCGAGGTGTACGAGAACGCCGTGTTCGTCATGCACGACTACGCGCTGGCCGGGTTCGCCCACGGCGGGCCGTACCCCGGGCACACGCGCGGCGAGTGGTGCGACCGCGACCAGCTGGAGCAGACCTTCGAGCGGCGCTCCCGCTTCCAGCGCGAGACCGGCACGCCGCTGTGGGTGGGCGAGTTCGGCCCGGTCTACACCGGCGACCCCGCCGTCGACGAGCAGCGCTACCGGATCCTGCGCGACCAGCTCGACATCTACGACGCCCACGGCGCCGGGTGGTCGCTGTGGACGTACAAGGACGTCGGGCTGCAGGGGCTGGTGCACGCGACGGGCCTGTACCTGGAGCGGTTCGGCGCCTTCATCGCCAAGAAGCGGCGGCTCGGGGCCGACCGGTGGGGTTCGACGATGGAGGAGTCGGCGGCGGAGCTGGCGCCGCTGCACGCGCTCCTGGAGCGGGAGTTCCCGGCGTGGAAGCCGTACCCGTGGGGGGCGCGCTACCAGACCGACGACCTGATCAGGCACATCCTCATCGCCCAGGCGCTGCTGCCGGAGTACGCCGAGCTGTTCCGCGGGCTGGGCGACGACGAGCTGATCGCCCTGGCCGACTCGTTCGCGCTGGAGCGGTGCGTGCGCCGCCGGCCGCTGCTCGACCTGCTGGGGGAGAACCTCAGCCGATGATCATCGCATAGTGGGCTGAATCACGCCACACAAACTGTCGCTTTCGGTGCTTGCGCTGGGTATGCTTCGGCTGCCCTAATTTAGGTAAGCCTTTCCTCAGCGCTGGGAGTGACGGTGTTCGCCAGCTACCTCATCGGACTGCGCGAGGGACTGGAGGCGACACTCGTCGTCTCGGTCCTCGTGGCATTCCTGGTCAAGAGTGACCGCAAGGACAAACTGCCACTCGTCTGGACCGGTGTGGCCGCCGCGGTCGCGCTGTCCGTGGGGTTCGGCGCGCTGCTGACCTTCACCGCGGCCACCCTCGGTCACACCGGCCAGGAGCTGTTCGACGCGATCACCTCGCTGCTCGCCGTCGTCTTCGTCACCTGGATGATCTTCTGGATGCGGCGCACCGCCCGCGCGCTGTCCGGCGAGCTCAGGGGCAAGCTCGCCGACGCGCTCCAGATGGGCTCGCTCGCCGTCGTCGTCATGGCCTTCCTCGCCGTCGCCCGCGAGGGCCTGGAGACCGCGCTGCTGTTCTTCGCCTCCGTGCAGGGCGCCACCACCGACCTGACGCCGCTCACCGGCATCCTCCTCGGCCTGCTCACCTCCGTCGCGATCGGCTGGGGCCTCTACCGCAGCGCCGTCAGGATCAACCTCACCAAGTTCTTCACCTGGACCGGCCTGCTGCTCATCCTGGTCGCCGCCGGCATCTTCAAGTACGGCGTGCACGACCTCCAGGAGGCCAACCTCCTCCCCGGCCTGACCACGTACGCGTTCGACATCAGCGCCGTCCTGCCCGCCGACTCCTGGTACGGCGCCCTGCTGTCCGGCATGCTCAACATCACGCCGCAGCCCAGCGTCGCCGAGGTCGTGGCGTGGCTGGTCTACCTCGCGCCCACCCTCTACTTCTTCCTGCGCCCCCAGCGCGTCACCCCCACCGCCGCCCCGGCCCCGTCCGCCTCGGCCTGAAACAGGAGCACACCGTGCGTACCAGCATCCGCCTGTCCTTCGGCGCGCTCGCGCTGGCCGGGCTGACCACCGGCCTCACCGCCTGCGGCGGCTCCCAGGCCCCGGCCGCCGGGGGCGGCGCGGCCGAGCCCGGGAAGATCACGGTGGCGGCGTCCGACACCGAATGCAAGGTCGCCGCGACCGAGGTCGCCGCGGGCACCAGCACGTTCACCATCACCAACGGCGGCAGCAAGGTCACCGAGTTCTACGTGTACGCGCCCGGCGACCGGGTCATGGCCGAGGTCGAGAACATCGTCCCCGGGCTGACCCGCGAGCTCGTCGCCGAGCTGCCCGCCGGCACGTACGAGGCGGTGTGCAAGCCCGGCATGGTGGGCAAGGGCATCCGCAACCCGCTCAAGGTGACCGGAGAGCACAAGCCGCTCAGCGCCGACGCCAAGCTGTCCGAGGCCGTCGCCGGGTACAAGCGGTACGTGAAGACGCAGAGCGACACCCTGCTGGTCAAGACCCAGGAGTTCGTCGACGCGGTCAAGGCCGGCGACATCGCCAAGGCCAAGGAGCTGTACCCGGTGTCACGGACGTACTGGGAGCGCATCGAGCCCGTCGCGGAGATCTTCGGCGACCTCGACCCCGCCATCGACGCGCGCGAGGCCGACCTCGCCGCGGGCGAGGAGTGGACCGGCTTCCACCGCATCGAGAAGGACCTGTGGGTCGGCAAGGACATCAGCAAGGACGGCCCCGTCGCCGACAAGCTGATCGCCGACGTCAAGACCATCGTCCAGAAGGCGAACGCCACCGAGCTGACCCCGCTCCAGCTCGCCAACGGCGCCAAGGGACTGCTCGACGAGGTGGCGTCCGGGAAGATCACCGGCGAGGAGGACATCTGGTCGCACACCGACCTGTGGGACTTCGACGCCAACCTGGAAGGCTCCAAGGCGGCCGTCCAGTCGCTGCGGCCCGTGCTCGAAGAGCGCTCCCCCGAGCTGGTCAAGACCCTCGACGAGAAGTTCGCCGCGGCCGAGGCCGCCCTTGAGACGCACCGCAAGGGCGACGGCTGGCGGCTGCACAACGAGCTGTCCAAGGCCGAGCTGAAGGCGCTGTCCGACGCGATCAACGCGCTGGCCGAGCCGATCAGCAAGATCGCACCGATCGTCGCGAAGTAACGGGAGGCAACGCGATGGGCCAGCGCATGAGCCGCAGAAGCCTGTTCGGCCTGGGCGCGGCAGGGGCGGCGGTGCTGGGGGCGGGCGCGGTCGCGTCCCGCGGCATGCTGGAGGAGGAGCCGGCCCTCGTGGCCGCGTCCTCGACCTCCTCGGCGTTCCCCTTCTACGGCGAGCACCAGGCCGGCATCGTCACACCCGCGCAGGACCGGCTCCACTTCGTCGCCTTCGACGTGATCACCGACAAGCGCGCCGAACTGGTCGACCTGCTCCAGGAGTGGACGGCCGCCGCCGCCCGCCTCACCCAAGGCAAGGACGCGGGCACCTTCGGCGCGGTCGGCGGCGCGCCCGAGGCCGCCCCGGACGACACCGGCGAGGCGCTCGGCCTGCCGCCGTCCGGGCTGACGCTGACCATCGGCTTCGGCCCCTCCCTGTTCGACGACAGGTTCGGGATCGCCTCCAAGCGCCCGGCCGCGCTCGCCGACCTGCCCAAGTTCCCCGGCGAGCAGCTCGTCCCCGAGATCTCCGGCGGCGACATCTGCGTGCAGGCGTGCGCCCACGACCCGCAGGTCGCCGTGCACGCCATCCGCAACCTCGCCAGGATCGGCTTCGGCAAGGTCTCCGTCCGCTGGTCCCAGCTCGGCTTCGGGCGCACGTCGTCCACGTCGCGCGCCCAGGCGACGCCGCGCAACCTGTTCGGCTTCAAGGACGGCACCAACAACATGAAGCTGGAGGACGCCGACCTGCTGCGCGACCAGCTCTGGGCCTCCGGGGAGGACGGCAGCGCCTGGATGGCGGGCGGCAGCTACATGGTCACCAGGAAGATCCGCATGACGATCGAGACCTGGGACCGCTCGTCGCTGCAGGAGCAGGAGCAGATCTTCGGCCGCGACAAGGGCGAGGGCGCGCCGCTCGGGCAGAAGAAGGAGTTCGACCCGGTGGACTTCGCCACCAAGGGCCCCGACGGCCAGACCGCCATCAGGGACGACTCCCACGTCAAGCTCGCCCACCCGAGCAGCAACGGCGGCATGCACCTGCTGCGCAGGGGCTACAACTTCGTGGACGGCTCCGACGGGCTCGGCCGGCTCGACGCCGGACTGTTCTTCATCGCCTACCAGCGCGACCCTCGCAAGCAGTTCGTGCCCGTACAGATGCGGCTGGCCAGGCACGACGCGCTGAACGAGTACATCAAGCACGTCTCCAGCGGGCTGTTCGCCTGCCCGCCCGGAGTCAGGGACGCCGGCGACTACTGGGGCCGCGCCCTCTTCGAGAACTGACCCGTTCCCAGCGATCCGAGGGGCGGCCGGGGCGGGGGGCTGGGGGCGGGGGCTTCGGGGTTTGTCGGCGCGGTCTGGTAGGACAGGACCGCCCGACCGCCGACCGAGGACCCCACCACCGTGACCCCCAACAACGCCCCCTCGCACCCCTCCGACCGCGACAGCGGGGACCCGTCCAGCTCCCCCGACCCCCACGGCGGGGACGCCTCCCATCCCTCCGGATCCTTCGCCTCCGGATCCTTCGCCGCCGGCCCGGTGGCCGGCCGTCCCGACTCCGGCGATACGTTCGTGCCCGGGAGCGCGCTCGACGACTGGGACCAGCCCTGGCGCACCGCCTTCGCCGGGCTCCCCGTCCTGTACGCCGAACAGGCGCCGCAGGGTCCCGGCCCCGTCGCCTGGCTCCTGAACGACGAGACCGACCTCCGCGACTCGGCGTCCTCGGCCCTGTCCGCCGAGCTCGACGACCTCCTGGCCAAGGTGGGCCCGTCCGGCGTGCGGGCCATCGCCGTCCAGGGATACGGCGCGCGCAACGCCCCCGAGGTGCTGGCCGCCCGCGCCGCCGACCTGCCCGAACTGCGGGCCGTGTTCCTCGGCGCGGTGCCCGCCGAGTTCTGGGAGATCTCCTGGATCCGGCACGGCGACATCACGCCGCTGCTGGAGGCGTACCCGAAGCTGGAGCGCCTCGACGTGCGCGGCAGCGAGGGCCTGCGGCTGCGGCCCGTCACGCACGAGCACCTGAGGGTCCTGCGGTTCGAGACCGGCGGCCTGCCGGGCGAGGTGGTCAGAGGGGTCGCCGCGGCGTCCTTCCCCGGCCTGCGGCACCTGGAGCTGTGGCTCGGCGTCGACGAGTACGGCGGCGACTACACCGTCGCCGACCTGGGCCCGATCCTGTCGGGCGAGCGGCTGCCCGCGCTGCGCCGCCTCGGCCTGTGTGACAGCCCGCTGCAGGACGACCTCGCCGCCGCCGTGGCCGGCGCGCCCGTCGTGCCGCGGCTGGAGGAGCTGAGCCTCAGCATGGGCGTGCTCACCGACACGGGCGCCGAGGCGCTGCTCAGCGGCCAGCCTCTCACCCACCTGCGCCGCCTCGACCTGCACCACCACTTCCTGACCCCCGGCATGGCCGACAGGGTGCGGCTCGCGCTGCCCGGCGTGGACGTCGACCTGTCCGAGGCGCAGCACGAGGACGCCGACTGGGCGTACGTGGCGGTGAGCGAGTGAGCGTGCGGTTCGGGGTGGTGGGCGCCCCGGGCGACCGGCGGGTGACGCTGTTCCGCGACGCCGTGGTGGCGCGCGGGCTGGCCGAGCCGTACGTCATCGCCTGGCCGGACGTCCTGTCCGGCCGGCCCCTGGCCGCGCCCCCCGGATCGCTGCTGCGCGTCGACTCGCCCGGCGAGGACGCCGAGGCCGACGCCCTGCTGCGCGGCCCCGGCGACCCGGCCAGGGTCGGCGGCGGCGCGGCCTGGTACGCCGGGTTCACCGCCGGGCTGGACCGGGTCGCCGCCATCCCCGGCGTGCGCCTGCTGCGCGATGCCGGCGAGACGGCGGTCCTGTTCGACAAGCGGCGCTGCCACGCCGTGCTGGAGGCGGCCGGGGTGCCGGTCCCCCCGGCGTTCCCGGCCGGCTCGTACGCCGAGCTGCGCGCCGGGATGGCGGAGCGCGGCTGGTCCCGGGTGTTCGTGAAGCCCGCGCACGGCTCGTCGGCGTCCGGCGTGATCGCCCTCCAGGCGGCCGGGCACCAGGTCAAGGCCGTCACCTCGGCGGCCTGGACCGGCGGCGCCCCGCGCAACTCCCTGCGGCTGAGCTCCTACGCCGCCGAGGAGGAGGTACGCCGCCTCGTCGACTTCCTCGGCCCCGACGGCCTGCACGTCGAACGCTGGTTCCCGAAGGCGTCGCTGGGCGACGGCCGCGTGTTCGACCTGCGGGTCGTGGCCGTCGCCGGCCGTCCGACGCACGCCGTCGTACGGGCGAGCCGCGCCCCCATGACGAACCTGCACCTCGGCGGGGGGCGCGGCGACCTCGACGTGGTGCGGTCGCGGCCGGAGCTGTGGGAGCGGGTGCTCGACGTGTGCGCGCGCACCGCCGCCTGCTTCCCCGGCAGCCCGAGCGTCGGCGTGGACGTCATGGTGGGCGCGGACTTGCGGTCGGTGGCCGTGGCGGAGGTCAACGCGTTCGGTGACCTGCTGCCCGGCCTGCCCGACCTCGCGGGGAACGGCCGCGACACGTACGCCGAGCAGGTGGAGGCGGCGCTGGCGGCCGAGGCCCGGCGGGAGGAGGTGACGGCGCGTGGACAGGCGTGAGACGGCCGGCGGTAAGGCGGACCTGCGCGAGGCGGACACGCGAGGGACGGACCTGCGCGAGGCCGACACGCGTGGGACGGACACGCGCGAGGCGGACATGCCTGAGATGGACATGCGTCAGATCGTGGGCAGCCACGACATCCTGCTCGTCACGCTCGACACGCTGCGCTACGACGTCGCCGCCGAACTGGCCGGCGCCGGGCTGCTGCCCAACCTGCTGCCCCCCGGCGTCTCATGGGAGCGGCGGCACAGCCCCGGCAGCTTCACGTACGCCGCCCACGCCGCCGTCTTCGCCGGGTTCCTCCCCACCCCCGTCACGCCGGGGCCGCATCCGCGGCTGTTCGCGGCCACGTTCCCCGGCAGCGAGACCACCGCGGAGCACACCTGGGTGTTCGACGCCCCCGACCTGCCCACCGGCCTCGCCCGCGCCGGGTACCACACCGTCTGCGTCGGCGGTGTCGGCTTCTTCAACAAGCTGACCCCGCTCGGCTCGGTGCTGCCCGCGCTGTTCGCCGAGAGCCACTGGGCGCCCGAGTTCGGCGTGACCAGCCCGTCGTCGCTGGAGCACCAGATCGACTGCGCCGCGGCGGCCGTACGCGGCAGGCGCGAGCCGGTCTTCCTGTTCGTCAACGTCTCGGCCCTGCACCAGCCGAACCACTTCTACCTGCCCGGCGCCACCGGCGACTCCCTGGAGACGCACGCCGCCGCCCTGCGGTACGTCGACCGGCACATCGGCCGCCTGTACGCGCTGATGCGCCGCCCCTGCCTGGTCATCGTGTGCTCCGACCACGGCACCGCGTACGGCGAGGACGGCCACGTCGGGCACCGCATCGGCCACGAGGTCGTCTGGACCGTCCCCTACGCGCAGTTCATCTTGGAGCGACATGCGACCCTATGAGGGTTACGTCTACGCCTATCCGCACAAGACGGCGTACCGGCCGCTCGACCCCCGTCCGGCGCTGGCCGACGTCTGGGCCGGGGAGCGCCCAGGGGCGCTGTACGTGCACATCCCGTTCTGCGAGATGCGCTGCGGCTTCTGCAACCTGTTCACCCGCACGGGCGCGCCGGAGAGCCTGGTCTCCGCCTACCTCGACGCCCTGGAACGCCAGGCCACGGCCGTCCGCGCCGCCCTGAACGCCGCGGCCCCGGCCTCCACGGCGCCGGGGCCTTCCGGCGGTCTCGGCGGCGCTTCCGGCGGATTCGGCGGCGCTTCCGGCGGATTCGGGGGCGCTTCCGGCGGATTCGCCACGGCGGCGATCGGCGGCGGCACGCCCACGTACCTGTCGGCCCAGGAACTGGAGCGCCTGTTCGACCTGACCGAGCGCACCATGGGCGTCGACCTCACCGCCGTCCCGCTCTCCGTCGAGACCTCACCCGCCACCGCCACCCCCGACCGGCTCTCGGTGCTGGCCGAGCGCGGCACCACCCGGCTGTCCATCGGCGTGCAGAGCTTCGTCGACGCCGAGGCCCGCGCCGCCGTCCGCCCGCAGCGGCGCTCCGAGGTCGAGGCCGCGCTCGACGCCATCCGCGCCTGCGGCGTGCCCGTGCTCAACATCGACCTCATCTACGGCATCGACGGGCAGACCACCGCGTCCTGGCTGCACTCCCTGGAGACGGCGCTCACCTGGCGGCCCGAGGAGCTGTTCCTCTACCCCCTGTACGTCCGCCCCCTCACCGGCCTCGGCAAACAGGGCAGGGCCTGGGACGACCAGCGCATGGAGCTCTACCGCACCGGCCGCGACCGGCTGCTCGACGCCGGGTACGAACAGGTGTCCATGCGCATGTTCCGCCTGCCCGGCACCGCCGCGTCCACCGCCTACTGCTGCCAGACCGACGGCATGGTGGGGCTCGGCTGCGGCGCCCGGTCGTACACGAGCGGCCTGCACTACTCCTTCGACTACGCCGTCGGCGCCAGGCACGTCCGCGCGATCATCGACGAGTACGTGGCCCGCGACGACTTCGCCCACGCCGACGTCGGCTTCCACCTCGACCAGGCCGAGCGCAGGCGGCGCCACCTCATCCAGTCGCTGCTGCAGGCCGAGGGCCTGTCCAGACCGCTGTACGCCGCCAGCTTCGGCACCGACGTCCTCGACGACTTCCCCCTCGACGGCGACGTGCTCGCGCCGTTCGCGCACTGGCTGGAGGTGGACCCCGGCGTCGTCAGGCTCACCCCCGAAGGGCTCGCCCACTCCGACGCCATCGGCCCCGCCCTCTTCTCCCCCGGCGTCAGCGCCCGCATGGAGGGGTACGCCGCGTGCTGACCATCCTCTACCGCGGGCCGCTCGCGAGCTGCGACTACGACTGCGCGTACTGCCCCTTCGCCAAGCGCCGCGACACCCCCGAGCAACTGCGCGCCGACCGGGCCGCGCTCGAACGCTTCACCGCCTGGGTCGCCGCCCAGGACTTCACCGTGTCCGTGCTGTTCACGCCCTGGGGCGAGAGCCTGGTGCGTTCCTGGTACCGGCGGGCGCTCGTCGACCTGTCCTGGCTGCCCAACGTCGCCAAGGTCGCCGTCCAGACCAACCTGAGCTGCCGCACCGACTGGCTGTCCGCCGCGTCCGAGCGGGCCGCGCTGTGGGTGACGTACCACCCCACCCAGGTGCCGTACGAGCGGTTCCTCCGCAAGGTGCGGGCGCTGCCGGTGCGGCACAGCGTGGGCGTCGTCGGCGACCCGGCGCACCTCGACGCCGCCCGGCGGCTGCGCGCCGACCTCCCGGCCGAAACGTACCTGTGGGTGAACGCCGAGGAAGGCCGCCTCTACACCGACGCCGAGGCGGCCGAGTGGACGGCGATCGACCCGCTGTTCCCGTACAGCCGGTTCCCGCACACCACCGCGGGACGGCCCTGCCGCACCGGCGACAGCGTGATCTCCGTGAACGGCGAAGGGACCGTGCGCCGCTGCCACTTCGTACCCGAGGTGCTCGGCAACCTCTACGACGGGACGTACCGCCCGAACCTGCGCCCCCGGCCCTGCCCGGCGGCGACCTGCGACTGCCACATCGGCTACGTCCACCTGGAGCCGCTCGGACTCTACGACGTCTTCGAGGGCGGCATCCCGGAACGCATCCCCGCCACCTGGCCCCTCACCCCCTGACGACCTGAAGCCGACTTCGGCCCCACCGCCTGCGCCTCTCGGGCCGCGACACCCGCCACCCGAGGCGCTCGCCCTGCCAAGGCGCTGCGGTATGAGGTACGCAGCGCTCACCCTCCCGGCCCGCCATGCTGAGAGAGACGTCGGCATCCTACGAGGGACGCCCGCCTCAAAGAGACGGACGCCTGGAGCCCCAGGAGATGGACGCCCGGGGTCAAGTGAGAACGCCGGCGTCCTGCGAAGACGCCCGTGCCCTGAGAGGGTGCCGGCGTCCTGTGCGGACCCGCGACTGAGGGACGTCCGCGTCCTGTTGAACGCCGCCTCTTGACGGGGCGCCGCCTCCTGGCGGGGGCGGCCACGTCCTGTGCGGACACCCACGTCCTCAGAGGCGGCAGCACACCCCACGGCACAGTCCGCGTCCGCGTGCTCCTCGTCCGCCTGCGAGGTGACCGGAGCGCGAGATGACCGGGGCGCGGACTGCAGGGCGTTCCCGCGCCGGCCTTGCTCCCTAAGGGTCAGCGGCGGCGGAAGAGTGCCGCCAGCAGGAAGGGCAAGCCGAACAGCGGGGAGCCCTCCGGCTGCTCCTCCATGGCGCGGATCTCGACCTCCTCCAGGTCGGAGAAGATCCAGCGCAGGGCGTCCGGGCTGTAGGCCAGCCCTCCGTGCAGCCGGCCGTCCCGGTAGAACGCCTCGTCGGGCAGCTCGGAGCCCATCTCCCCGGCGGCGAAACAGGTGAGGCCGAGGTGCCCGCCCGGGGCGAGCACGCGGTCGAGCAGCGCCCGGTACGTCACCCGCCGGTGCGGCGGCAGATGGTGCAGGCAACCGGAGTCGTACACCAGGTCGTACGGGCCGGGCAGGTCGGCGGTGAAGGCGTCGCCGCAGACGAAACGGACCTCGACGCCCGCCTCCGCCGCCCGCTGCTCACCCCAGGCGACTGCCGCGGGCGCGAGATCGACGGCGTCCACCTCGAAGCCGCGCGAGGCGAGGTAGACCGCGTTGCGACCCGGCCCGCAGCCGAGATCCAGCACCCGGCCGGGGCGGATCAGGCCACGCTCGACGTACGACAGCAGGTTCTCGTCCGGCTTGTCGGCGAAGAAGGGGACGGGCTTGGAGCGGTCGGCGTAGAAGCCGTCCCACCAGGCGGAGGCGTTCTCCGTCCACCGGTCGGCGTCGGCCGCGAACAGCCGGTCGAGCAGCGCCATGACATCGTCCATGCTACGAACGGTCCGCTCCACAAACCCCCCAAACAGCCACTTTCCCAACCTGTCGATCTTACCCGTCAACCCCCGTCACCGCAGCTCACCACCGGTTCTCGAACGCCTCCGCACTCTCCGGCCCCAGAACCTTCCGCCCCACGCCTACCGGGGGACGACGACGCCTCCGTCCCCCGATTCCAGGTGAGCATCGGGCGCGTCAATGGCGGCGCGCACGATGCGATCGACGCGCCGCGGGACACCGCGCTCCCGCAAGGGTGGGGTCAGGTTTCGCGTTGGGGGATGTAGTCCTGTTCCGCGAGGCCGAAGGTCCAGGCGACGCCCTGGCGGGCCCGCTGCACCCATGGCGGCACGCGCAGGAAGTACGTGCGGCGGGTGCCGTCGGGCTCCGGCGTGGAGTTGACGACCTCCACCATCACCACCGGCTCGTCGCCCGGCAGTTCGATGCGCCACAGCGTGCCCGTCTCGTCGGACTGCGTCGGCTCGGCCCCGGACTCCGCCAGGTAGCGGTCGACGCCGAAGTGCTCCAGCATGACGCGGCGCAGCTCGGCGTTCTCCTCCTGCCTGATGCGTGCGGGCGTCAGGCGGCCCATGACGGCCCCGAAGCCGGCCGGGACCGGCATGCCGTGCCAGGCGTGCAGGGCGAACCCGTCGGCGTAGCGCAGAGCCGGACCTTCCGCCCGGTGCAACCGGTCCAGCTCGTCGAGGTGCAGCTCGACGGGGCGCGCGGTGACGACCGCGACCCGCTCGTACGGCCACCACCACCCGGCGGCCTGCGCGACGTCCGCGAGCCCTCGCAGCCCAGCCTCACCGGGGGGTGGGGCGTCCTGCGTTTGGACCGTGCCGCCGGGCTCCTGAGTGCCGGGAGAGCTCGGCGGGCCGAGGGGGACGAAGGCGGCGAGCCATGGGGCGTCGTGCTGGCCCAGGACCGCGTCGAGGGTCACGCGGCGCAACGCCTCTCCCCCGACGTCGGCCATCGCCCCGCGGATGTCGGCCACCAGGCGCTGGACCTGCTGCCAGATCGGCCCCGCCGTCGAGGCCCACACGGCTGCCCAGCCGGTCGGGCCCAGCTCGGCGTGGGCGGCCGCCCTGGCACGCTCCCATGGCAGCGTACGGACCTGGTGACGCACCGACCGCCCGGCGTGACCGGGGCGGAGCCCCGCCGCCCGCAGCCGCCGCACGACCGCCCGCGCCTCCTCCACGACCCCCTCGCCCAGCGACCCGTCACCAGCCGAGCCATCCTGCGAAAGACCGCCATCAGACCCGCGGACGACAGCACCACCCTCCACCCGACCGCCGCCCGCGCTGATCTCGGGGCGGCTGGCGGCTGCGGGTTCGTCGGCTTCGGCGGGTTTGTCCGCCGAAGCCAGGTCGGGCGTCTTCAGCAGGCCCGACGCCTCCAGGGCCGGGCGGGCGTCGTGGTCTCCGGTGAGCCAGGCGGCGACCAGGGCTCCGGCGGCGGGCGACGGCAGCGTGACGACGTGCTCGGGCTCCGGAAGGCCCGCCTCGCGGTACGCCCGGCGAACCGCCTGCGCAGGATCGGCGCCCGCACCGGTGGCGAGGGCCACGTCGCGCCAGGTGATGACGCCCATCAGTCGGCCACCATCCGGGTCGAGCCGGGAACGTACTCACGCTGCCGGACCACGCGGTACCAGCCCTTGGGAAGGGAGATCGCGTCGTGCTCCTCGTGGACGAGCCTGCCGCCCTCGGGCAGGTGCAGGAAACCGCCCGCCAGGGTGCCGGGGCCGGGGATGGCGTGGCAGTGGCCGGTGGCCTCACCGTACGCCAGCACCAGCCTGCCGCGGGCGTCGCGCGCCTGGGGCTTCATCCCGCGCGGGACGGACTCCTCGGGCACGGGCACGATCAGGACGTCGCCCTGTCGGTACATCGACCAACCTCCATCGGTCAGGGGATGGTCGAAAGCTAGCGACCCTCTACGACACTTTCCGTCCCCCGAAGTCGTCAGCCCACGAGCCGACCACCCGCCCCGAAGGCCGGAGGACTCCGGGCGGGCCGAGCCCCGAGACCAGGCGCCGCTCCACCCCGGACCTCCACCACCAGACCAACCATCCGTTGCAAGGCCGGGATGGTCGTGAGCCCGGTGGTCGTGAGGCTGGTCGAGCCCTATGACCGCGAGCCCGGTGGTTGTGAGCCCGTGGTCTGCGGCCGGCGGTGAGGGGCCTGCGATGAGGAGCGTGCGATGAGCGGCCGGTGGCGGTGGTGAGGGGCCAGTGGGTGGCCCCGTGTGGCCAAGGTGGTGAAGGGCGCCCGGTGCGCCCGGTGTGGTGAAGGGCCCTGTGTTGAGGGGCCGGTGGGGAGGGGGCGGTGGGGAGGGGGCGTTTCGGGGTCAGCGGTGGCGGGCGCGGGAGGCGGCCGCGTGGGCGCGGTTGGCGCAGCGGGTGGAGCAGAACTGGCGGCGTCCAGGACGGCTGCGGTCGATGAAGGCGTCGCGGCAGGGCCGGGCGGCGCACAGGCGGAGGCGGTCCCAGTCCCCCGCGGCGGCCACGTCGAGGAGTTCGGTGACGGCGCGTACGGCCAGCCGCAGGGCCAGGTCCGCGCCGTCGGGCGGGGCCGGGCGCAGGCGCGGGACGCCGCCCTCCGTCTCGACCAGGGCGCGTACCGGCAGATCGGACGCCCAGCGCGCGAGGGCGGCGGCCCGCCCGCCCGGGTCGGCGACGGCCAGCACGTCGCGCAACCGCCCCCGCACCTCCCGCACCGCCACCAGGTCGCCCTCCGTGAGAGCCATGTCCCCGGCCTCCACGGCCGCCGCCTCCCGCGCACCCTCCAGGAGAGCCCGGTCCCGGACGTCCACGGGTGCCGCCTCCCACGCATCCTCCAGGGGAGCCGGGTCCCGGACGTCCACAGGTGCCGCCTCCCGCGCGTCCTCCAGGGGAGCCCGGTCCCCGGCCTCCACGGCCGTCGCCTTCCGCGCACCCTCCGTGAGAGTGCCGGTCTCGGGGCTTCTCTCCGGCTCCCGGAGGGCGGCGGGTCGGCAGGCGAGTTCCTGGCAGAAGCGGTGGAGGGACGCGACGTCCGGGAGGCGTTCCGGGTCGTCGAGGTACTCGTCCCAGGTGTTGACCAGGTCGATGGCCACGAGGCCCGTCTCGGCGTACTGGCGCATCCGCGAACCCCTCTGCTAGCGTCACGAGTATGAACACTATAACACCTGACAGACGCCTGGCCGTCCTGGACGCGCCCTCCAACCTCGGCCTGCGCCCGCCCGCGCCCGACGTCGTCCCCGGCTGCTACAAGCTGCCGTGGGCGTTGCGCGACGCGGGCCTGCTGGAACGGCTCGGCGCCGACGACGCGGGCGCGGTCGTCCCACCCCGGTACGTCGCCACCTGGAGTCCCGGCGACGGCGTGCGCAACGGCGCCGCCATCGCCTCCTACACCCGCGCGCTGGCGGACCGCGTGGCGGCGGTCAGGGACTCGGGACGCTTCCCCGTGCTGCTCGGCGGCGACTGCTCGATCGCGCTCGGCCCGGCGCTGGCCCTGCGGAGGACCGGCCGGTACGGCATGGCCTACCTCGACGCGCACACCGACTTCCGCCACCTCGGCAACTCGCCGCACGTCGGTTCGGCCGCCGGGGAGGACGTGGCGCTCATGACCGGCCGGGGCGACGACCACCTGGTGGACATCGACGGCCTGCGCCCCTACGTCAGGGACGAGGACGTGGTCCTGCTCGGCGTCCGCGACGAGGACGACGTCAAGGACGCCGTCGGCAGCGGCCTGGCCTGCCAGCCCGGCACGGACCTCTCGGTGGAGGCGGCCGCGAAGGTGCTGGTGCGCGACGACCTGGACGGCTTCTGGATCCACGTGGACGCCGACGTCCTCGACCCTTCGGTGCTGCCCGCCGTGGACTCCCCCACGCCGGGCGGCCTCGACGCGGGCGGGCTCACCGAGGTGCTGCGCGGCCTGCTGGCGCTGCCCGGCGCGGCCGGGCTGGAGGTGACCATCCTCGACCCCGACCTGGACGAGGACGGCAGCCAGGCGGCCCTGCTCGCCGGCATCCTGGTGGACGCCCTCACCTGACGAGGACGGCCGGAGGACGACCCCTGCCGGATGCCCGCGAAGGCTCATCCCGCCCAGCCGTACGCGGACGGTGCCGAGCGTCGTGCGGCGGCTCAGGACGCGTCGATGAAGCGCGCCCCCGGCCCCGGCGTGCGGCAGACGTCCTCGGGGGCGAGGTGGCCATGCCCCGCGCCGCACTCGAGGACGACCCTGACCGGCTCGTCGCACGGGCTCCCGTCGTCGCGGGGCCGGTGCCGGACGATGACCGACGGGCCCTGCGGGTCGGCGAGGTACGTGTCGCCCCATTCCAGGAGCGCCACGAGCGTGGGCCGCAACGCCTGGCCCTGCGGGGTGAGCTCGTAGGCGAACCGCTGCCGATCGCCGGGCTCCTGGTAGGGCACGCGGCGCATCACCCCCGCGGCCACCAAGGTGTCGAGCCGGGCCGCCAGGAGGTTTCTGGCGATCCCGAGGCGGGCCTGAAACTCTCCGAACCGGCTCGCGCCGTCCAGCGCCTCGCGGACGATCAGCAGCGACCAGCGTTCCCCCACCACCGAGAGAGCGCGCGCCACCGAGCAGTTCACCGGGTCGATCCGCCGCGTCTCCATGGGGTGAGTATACGCATCTGGGTTTACAAACTGAACTTAGCCCACCTAGACTCCCCACCTGAGTTGAAAAAGTAAACTCAGAAAGGGAACCAACCGTGCCCATGCTCGACGTGTACATTCCCGAAGGCGCGCTCCAGCCCGACGCGGAGAGGGCGCTGCTGAACCGCATCACCGAGATCCTCATCCGCAACGAGGGATTCGACCCCGCCGACCCGGTGACCCGTTCCGTCTCGTGGCTCTGGCTGCACCGACCGGCCGGCGTCTACGTCGGCGGAGAGCCGGCGGAAGCGCCTCACTACAAGGTCGTCCCGTCCGTCCCGGAGGGCCAGCTCGACGAGCAGAAGCGCGCGAACGTCGTCGCCGAGGTCACCGAGGCGATCCTCGACGCCGAGAACGGCGCCTGGCCGCGCGACGCCGGCCGGATCTGGGTGTTCCCCACCGAGATCCCCGAGGGCCACTGGGGCGGCCAGGGCCGGATCAGGCCGCTCGCGGCGATCCTCGCCCGGCTCGGCGGTGGCGACACCGACCGGGCCCGTACGTTCGCGCGGGAGCGGATCGCCGCCAGCCGGGCCGAGCACTCCCGCCTGCCCTGATCGAGCGAGGGCGGCGAAGCCGCACGACGCAGGACCAGGAGCTGAAAGACGAGCCCGAGAACGAGGTGGCGAGCCGATCGGCTCCCGGTCCGCGCCTCGCCGCACCCCGCACAGGTACGGACGGCACGACGAGCGTCCGCCTGACTGAACATCATCACCGGCCGAAAGGACTTTGCCAAGCAGCTGTGTGGAAGTACCGGCACTACCTGCGGCGGCTGGCGGAGCGGGGGTGTTCGGCGCCGCCAGGTCGCGGACGCTGGGGCTGATCCCCGTCGAGCGGTACGAGTACGCCGACGTCGCGCCGCTGCGCGAGGTCAGGGCGCTGCTGGGCAGGGTGCTGCGCGGCCACAAGCCCGACGCCCGCACCGTCACCCTGCTCGCCCTGGCGCACCGCAGCGGCGTGCTGGGGCACCTGTTCGACCTCGACGGCGGCAAGCGCGTCGAGGAGCTCGTCCGCGACGACTGGGCGGGACAGGCGGTGAAGACCTACGTCGACAAGACGACGACGAAGCCGGACGGCTCGGGCGACGGCATGACGCTCCTCGCGTCCGGCGGGTCATAGGATCGGTGCAGCACGGCCGAGGCCGCATCGGCCGCCGAGGAGAATCAGCTGGATTCGGCGCTGATCCCGGTCAATCCGGCACGCCTCGGCGGTGTTCCGTGCAGTCCGGTGCCCAGGTCCGCGCGGTATGGTGGCTGACCGCAGTGGAGGTGCGGTCGGGCGGATGGCACTCGCTGATCTGTGACCGCACCTCGTGTCGACGTGCGGGGCACCCACCCGCGCCAGCTGGTTGGATGCCGATGTCACCCGCCGTGGTCGGGAACGCGGGACAGCCATGAACGCTACCCGCGTAAGGGCTCGCGGCAGGGACAAGCACCCAGCAAGAGCGGTCAATCGCGGCCCTCTACGGTCGGCACGCCGCTGTAGTCGACGCCGTCGATCCGTGTGAGAACGGTGAAGCTGACCCAGCGCTCCTCGACGCGGGGAAGGTCACCGGTCACGTCCGCGCCGAGCGGGAGCGCGATCTTGGCCCCCACCACTCGATGGGACCCGGGCGGGGCGCGTTCCGCCCGGCGGGTCAGGTTCAACGGGGGCGCCGGGTTGAGGTGTCGTGCGCGGGGCATGAAGGCGCCAGTGACTGGAGGCGCCGTCAGAACCGCGTTTTGGCATCGGCAGCGGCTACGGCCCGGATCTCCTTCTCGGTCATTCCCCGCACTTTCAGTAGGTTGACGCCAGCCAGGTTCGCGCCACGCAGGTCCGCGCTGATCAGGTTTGCGAGCCTCAGGTCCGCGTTGCTCAGGTCCGCCTTATGCAGGTCCGCATCATGCAGGTCCGCGATGGTCAGGGCTGCGGCGGTTGGATTCGCGCCAGACAAGTCCGCGCCCCCAGTTGTGCCCCGCGCAGGTCTGCGTAAGGGAAACGGCTGTGGGAGAAATCTGCAGGGTCAGCGCCGTGTGCGGCGGTCAGGGCGGGAGCGATGGTCAGGGCCGCGAGTACCTGGAAGAACACCTTGGCAAGCCAAGCGGACCACCCGATGCCGCCCGGCACCACCCGGTGACCGACGGCCCCGAGTACCCACCGCCACACGGCGGTGGGTGGATCACGGGTTCAACGAAGCCCTCTCAGACCTCATCGTCCTCTGCGCCCGTTGCCGCGCCTTTGGGCGGGTGCCCTCGCTTCATCTCCTCATCGGACACAGTCCCCCCGTTCTCCCCGGTCACGGCTACTCCTCCAGGCGCTCGCAGGTCTTGCCCAGCACGTTGACCAGCCCTGGCGAGCCGGGGCGGCTCTCTGCGTCCTGGCAGAGCCAGGAAGACTCGTCCTGGATGTGGATCTCGACGTTCGCGAACTTGCCGATGGCGGGCGGCGTGCAGTCGAGGGCGTTGACCCATGGTGGATAGATATGAGGCGTAGGGCCGGACCCGGCGCAGGTGAAGGTGATGGTGGAGGCCTGGTGCGGTGTGACGGCCTGGGCGGTGGGGGCGGCGATCACGCCGAGGCCCAGGGCCGTGGCGCTCGCGGCCAGAGCAAGTGGGGTGAACAGGCGCATCGAAGGTTCCTCTCCAGAGGTCTGCTGCAACAAGCAGCACTAGATTACAGAGAGTGATTGTATCGTTACAGGGTGAACTCCTTCGGCTCCAACCGGGTCCAGGCGTGCCGCCTCGATCAAGGGATCGGAAGCAGCCTCTGAGAGAACCGGTCCTCCCCCATAGGGCGGTGCCGGCGACCACGTACAGGCGACTGGGGAGATCAGGGCAAGGGCAACCCGTCGCAGCACAGACGTGAACCCGGCCGGACTTGGAGGACAGCGATCACTGCAAGGCAAGCCTGCTCGCCCCTGTGGGGCTGCGGTCGGCCGCTGTCCCACAGGGGGTTCTCGTAGTTTCGGCCGTGAAGCCAACGAAGTTGGCCTGACCTGCACGTACAAGAAGATGATTCAGCCTGGGCCGTCTAGCCTGCTGTGAAGGAACCGCAGGTCGGAGCCAACTTCGTTGGATTCTCCGCCATTGCTACCGGGACCCCGGCCCAGGCGACCTGGTGCCGGTCACGCAGGATTGGTGGGGGCCGGAGGAGGCCGGTTGGCCGCACGTCGGCGAGTGCCGGAGCTGCGGCGAACGGGGCCACGCCTGGGAGCCGCCGCCGGTCGCGCCGGAGGTGCGCGACAACGCCTCGGCGTTCGCCCGGTGGATGCGCGAGGCGATCAGCCACCAGGCCGGGCGGGACGGGTCGGCGTTCGTCAGCCATCGCACGGAGGCGGACATGGCGCTCATGCAGTGGCACGGCCCGAAGGAGGTCATCGTCCACAGGCCGATCCTGGGGCCCGCTCACGAGCATCAGCGTGAGCGGATGCTCGTCTGCCGCGAGTGCTCCTCCTCCGTCGCGTACCCGTGCAGGACGCTGCGGATGGCCGCTGCGCCCTACCGGTTCGACTACCCCGGCCACCGAGCGGAGTGGCTGTGAGGGGCATCATCTCCTTCCTCGGCCGGGGGCGGCTGTCGGTCGCGCCGGTCACGGTGTTTTGGTGCGGCCACGAGGTCGAGATGGTGCCCGACTGGCTGCTGTCGTTCCGGCAAGTCCAGGTGGTGCGGGCCCGCCGCGGCGCCGAGGCCGCAGGCATCATCTGCGTCTACTGGGCAACCTGTGGCTCGCCGTCCGGCGCGGCCAGATAGCCGGCGGGGCCGGCGGGGCCGGCGGGTCAGCGGCTCAACCTGGGGTGCCACCGGAAGACGGCTGGCAAGGGCCGCCGAGCGGCAGGGACTTCCCGGACGCAGGTTTTCAGACGGCGTTCGCGCAGGTGGGCTCGCCGTCCGAGAACGTGTACGTTTCTGGACACCGGCTTGTTGGAGCCGCAACGCCTCAGCTCAGGAGCTTGGCGGCCCGAATCTGCCGTATTCCGGTGGCACCCGCAGGAGGTCCTGCCGGAGCTGGTCGACCTCGGGGCGCCGTGGGAGTCGATCGAGGTTGAGGTTTCAGTGCCCGCGCGGCGGATTCAGCCCGCCGTCGCACTGCGGTGACGCTAGCGGGACTTGTCGTTCGGATGCTCGTCATGCTCGGTGGCGCCGAGCAGGGCGTGCAGGCTGCGCTCGCCTTGGCTGACCGCGGCGTTCAGGGCTTCCGACTGGGCTGCGGGGAGGCCGCCGGCGCCGAACCCCGAAGCGGCGAGCACACCCGCAAGTTCCTGTCCCTGCTGCAGCGTCATACGGGAGCGCATCCCCTGGTGGCTGAGGACGTCCCGGGCAGCGCAGGCGTCGGAGCAGGCCACGGCGAGGACAGAGGCCCGCAGGTCGGAGTCGTGCGTGGTAGGCCGGTCGGCGGTCAAGTCGAGCGCGGCCAGGCCGAGCCGAACCCGGAACGCCGCGGTCGTCGGCTCGGGATCGGCGATCAGCGCGAGGACATCGCGTACCACATGGTCGAGTTCCTTCTGCGACGGCGTCGAGATCGTAGACCTGCAGTAGACGCGCAAGATGGCGGCGACGGCGTGCTCCCAGGGCTCTGCGAAGACGCTGGAGTCGATCATGCCGGCGGCCTGCCGGGGAAGGTCCTGTTCCATCAGCGACATGATCGTGAGCTGGCGGCCGTCGAGGAGCCGCTGACCGACGCCGCGGTGCGCGGCCATGGATTCGGCCGCCTCGGTCCAGGTGTCAGGCGTTCAGGACGGCATCGTGTACGCCGAGGTGGCGGCCTCGCCCCAGCCGTTGACGGCGATGATCGAGGTCCCGGGCCCCGCCGCCGGGTACGGCGCCCACGCGGACTCCAGCCTGCCCCGGCCGTACCACTCCTGCTCGGCCACCACGTCCGGGCGTCCGGGGGCGAGGAAGCGGAGCGTGCCGCCGCGCAGGTTGTAGCCCTCGACGAGGACGCCCGCGTGCCCGTCCATGTCCTTCCTGACGGCGTTGACGATGATGGGCTGCCGCCACCCGCTCGCGATGTCGTCGCTGAGCGAGGGGGCGTCGGGCCTGGCCTGGCAGGTGAAGAACGGTTCCCACCCGTACGAGATGATCTTCGCGGCGTACCCGCCCGCGGCCATGATCTGCTGGTCGAGGCGGTGCTTGGTGGTGCGCCCGCGCAGCGGCGGAGGGTCGACCCGGCCGCACTCGCCGTCGACCTGGGTGGGCTCGAACGCCTCCACGTTCACCCACAGCTCCACCCCGGCCGGCACGCGCCGCGCCGCCGCCCGCATGTAGTCGGCCGTGGGGCCGTAGTACGCCTGGTCGTTGGCCACGTCCCCCACCACGGGCGCCAGCCGGGGCGCCACCCGTTCCGACGCCTCGCCGGCGGCGTGCACCGGCACCTTGCCGGTGCCCCGACCGTCCTGCACGGCGATCGCCATCGGCGCGCCGGCCCGCGTGGCGGCGATGTCGGCGACGCCCTGCTCGGTCAGCGCGGGCGGGTACCCGCGTCCCCTGCGCGCGTCGATGTACGGGCTGACCACGATCTTCCTGCCGGGCAGCGCCGACGCGACCACGGCGTGCTGGGCGGCGTACAGGGCGATGATCGGGTCGCCGGGCGCGCGGTCGCGCGCCGCCAGCTCGAACGACTGGTAGACCCCTCCGAACGCCGCCGACCCGCCGAACCTGCGCGCGTAGTCGCCGAGCACCAGCCGGGTGAAGGCGGCGAGCGCCGCCGTGTGCTCCGGGTCGGGCTCCCAGGGCTTGCCGCGCAGCTGCGGCGCGGCGGGCAGCCCGGGGTAGACGGTCATCCCGTACGCCTGCGCCTCGGTCACGAGGTTGCCCAGCCCGTCGCCGTCGGTGGAGACCAGCACGATGTCCTGGACCTGGTCGCCGCACGCCCCGAGGCCCACCCGGTAGTAGACGCGCCCGCCGCTGTCGATCCTGCGGTCGGTGCCGGGGCAGCGCAGCAGCCCTTCGCCGAACTCCTCGCTGGTCTCGTACGCGTAGACCCGCCTGACCACCTTGCCGGGAACCTGCGCGCACGGCCTGCCGTCGGCCTCGCACGCGTCGAACGCCGGCCCCGGACGGGTCTCGAACCTCGGCCCGAACGTGATCAGGGTGTCGCCGCCGACGGCGTGGATCGACTCCACCATGCGACGGGTGACGCAGGGGTCGGCGCGGGCCGGGACCCAGTAGCCGGTGATGGGGTACCGGGCCAGGACCCGGGTGTCCCTCGCCGGGCACCCCTCGACCGAGGAGGCGACGGGCACGACGACGAACGCCGCCGCGACGACCACGGCCACCACCCACAGGATCCGGTGCACGCATCCCCCTTCCGTCTCAGCCTACGCATCTGATCGCTACCCCGCGGGGCGCGGGAGAGGCGGGGATGCCGGGGGCGGGTGTCACGCGAAGGTGCGGCGCGGGGTCCCGCCGATGGGGGATGTGGCCGGGCGGGCGCGGGACGAGCCTGGACGCATGATCCTGAGAACGTGCGTCCCGCTCACCGCGGGCCTGCTCACGCTCGCGACGGCGGCGGTGACCGCCTGCGGCCCGCCCGCCCCGAAGTCTCCCGCGGCCACCTCCAAGACCACCACCTCCAAGACCCCGACCTCCAACACCACCATCACCGAGGCGGCCACCTTCAAGGCCGCCTCGGCCGGGATCAGCTTCAAGGGCGACGCCCCGGGGCCCGCCCGCGTCGCGTGGGCGGCCTGCCCGTCGTACACGGACGAGGTGCTGCGGGCGCGAGGCGTGCCCGCCGAGCGCCTCGCCGACTTCCGCGCGCAGCTGGAACGCCTGGAGTGCGGCACGGTGACGGCCCCCCGCGACTACACGCGCCCCGAGGGCGGGCAGATCACCGTCGCGGTGACCCGGCTGCGGGCCACCGACCGGGCGCGCCGGCTGGGCGCCGTCGCGGTCAACCCGGGCGGGCCCGGCGGCAGCGGATACCTCATGCCCGTCGAGCTCGTCATGGGCGGGACGAGGCTCAACGACAGGTACGACCTCATCGGCTTCGACCCGCGCGGCGTCGGATACAGCACCAGGGCGAACTGTCCGGGCGGGCAGGACCCGCGCCCGCCCTCGGGGACGCTCTCGGAGGAGCAGGCGCGCAGGATCGGCGACGCCGTGGCCGAGCGGAACCGCGCCTGCTCCGCCTCCGACCCGGCCTTCCTCGGGCAGTTGACGACGGCCAACGTCGCCCGCGACCTCGACCGGGTGCGCGAGGCGCTGGGCGAGCGGAGGATCGGCTTCTTCGGGGTGTCGTGGGGCACCTGGCTGGGGACGGTGTACCGCAGCCTGTTCCCCGGCAGCGTCCACCGGATGTGGCTGGACAGCGTCGCGCTGCCCGCGCCCAGGATGGACGTCTTCGAGGAGGTGAGGGCCAGGGCGACCGCGCGGGACTTCGACCGGATGGCGGCGTGGATCGCGCGGAGGGACGCGACGTACGGGTTCGGCGGCACCAAGGAGCAGGTGAAGGCGGCGCTGGCCGCGCTCAGGCGGTCGTACGACGAGCATCCGGTGACGTTCACGGACCTGCCCATGCCGGTGGACGGCGCGTTCGTCGCGCAGGGGGCGGCGCAGGCGTCCCCTGCCTGGCCCGATGCCGCGCAGGTCTTCAAGGAGCTGCGGGACGCCTCAGGAGGGGGCGCCGCCCCGCCCACCGTGAAGAAGGTGGCGGGCGGCGAGCCGCGGCAGGAGCCTCCGGGCACGCCTGAGCGGTCCAACCCGGTCGCGCAGCGGGCGCTGTTCTGCAACGAGGACGCGGGCGACCGCTCGTTCGCCTCGGCGTGGGACGCCTACCGCCGCCGCCTGGCCCGCTGGCCGGTGACCGGGCGGTCGAGCCTGTTCTTCCCGCCGTGCGCGGGCTGGACGCTGCCGGTGCGGACGACGGAGCTGCGGCGCGGCGGCGGCTCGCTGATGCTGTCGGGCCACCTGCACGAGGGTCCCTCGCCGTACGAGTGGACGCTCGACACGCGGGCGGCGGTGGGCGGCACCGTGGTCACCGTGGACGACGACGTGCACGGGTCGGCCCTGCACGTTCCGGGGTGCGCGGAGAAGTTGGCGGCGTACTTCGAGACCGGCAGGCGGACGCGCGCCTGCCCGGGGGTGCCGCTGCCCGAGTAGGAGGCGGGACGGCGGCGGGGGGCCGCGTCAGTACGACTGGAGCTCGATCAGGTTGCCTTCGGGATCGCGCAGGTGGGCGGCGCGCAGGGTGGGCCCCCACTCGGGGCGGTCCGTCGGGGGGACGACCACGCGGGCGCCGTGACGGGCCAGGCGGGCCGTCGCGGCGTCCACGTCGTCCACCTTGAACACCAGCATGGAGGAGTCCTGGGCGGCGGCCGACTCGGGCAGGTGCGCGGTGCCGACGGTCTCGGCGACCGCGCTCCTGCCGTACAGGACGAGGCCGGCCTCGCCGTTGACGTCCCAGTTGGCGTACTGGGCGGCGGGCAGGACCTTGACGGGTTCCACGCCGAGCAGGTCGCGCAGCGCGGCCCGGTAGAACGCCACGCCGGCCGGGAAGTCGCGGAACAGCAGGCGGGGGTAGAGGGCGTCCATCGGGGCCTCCGGAAAACAGTGGGTGAGTACCAATGATTGGCATCACCCTACTATTGATGGCATGACGCTGCCGCCGACCCTGCTCGGGTCCACCACCTTCGTCCTCCACAAGGTGGGGGTGGCCAACCGGCGCGCCTTCGCCGAGCGGCTGTCGGCGCGGACCGGACTGGGGCTGTGGGCGTTCGCCGTGCTGGCCACGCTCGCCGACTTCGGCCCCGCGGCCCAGCGGGAGGTGGGCGACCGGCTCGGGCTCGACCCGAGCGACATGGTCCGCCTCATGGACGGGCTGATGGACGAAGGGCTCGCCCGCCGCGAACGCGACCCGGCCGACCGGCGGCGCTACCGCCTCACCCTCTCCGAGGCGGGACGGGAGGCGCTGGGGCGGGCCCGCGAGACGCTGGCGGAGACGGAGCGCGAGACCCTGGCCGCGCTGACCCCGGACGAGCGCGCCCACCTCCACACCCTCGTCACGCGCCTGCTCACCCGCTGACACCAGACCAGCCCCCACGTCAGCGGCGGTCCAGGCCGGAGAGCTGCCAGGCCAGGCGGCGGCGGACCGCGGGCACGCGCCCCGCCAGCCCCAGCACGAGGTTGCGCAGCGGGCGGCGGCGCACGCCCATCGTGGCGAGCCGCGTCAGCCGCCCCGCCAGCCCGACCACCTTCCCTGCGACCGGCCGCCGGGCCGCGGCGTAGTCGTCCAGCAGCGCGGACGGCTCCCCGTCCAGCACGCGGGCCAGCGCCTCGCCGAGCATGACCGCGTCCTCGATGCCGAGGTTCATCCCCTGGCCTCCGGCGGGCGAGTGGACGTGGGCGGCGTCGCCCGCGAGCAGGACGCGTCCCGCCCGGTACGTGTCGGCGATGCGGTGGTGGACCCGGAACCGCGAGCCCCACACCACCTCCTGCACCACGGCGGGCTCCGCCTCCGGGCCGCGCGCGTCGAGCAGCGCCTGCAGGAACGCGGCGTCGGGCTCCCGCGGGGCCTCGTCCACGGTCGCGACGATCCTGTGCAGGCCGCCGGGCAGCGGCGCGACGACCACGAGGCCGTCGGGCGAGAAGTACAGGACGACCTCGCCCTTCGGCACTCCCCCGCCGAGCCGCACGTCGGCCAGGATGAACGACTCGGCGTACGTGCCGCCGGCGAAGCCGATCCCGACCTGCTCGCGCACGGTGCTGTGCAGGCCGTCGGCCCCGACCACGTACGCGGCGCGCAGCGTGGCGCCGTCGGCGAACTCGGCCGTGACGCCGTCGGCGTCCTGCCGCAGCCCGGTCAGGGTGGCCGGGCGCAGCACCTCGCCGCCCAGCTCGGTCAGCCTCGCCAGCAGGAACGCCTCGGTGTCGGCCTGGGAGAGCATCAGCGTGTACGGGTAGCGGGTGGGCAGCCCGCCGAACGGCACCGGCACGAGGACCCTGTCGCGGTCGCGCACGGTGAAGACGGGGGTGTGCACGCCGTGCCGGTCGAGGGCCTCGGCCACGCCGTACGGTTCGAGCAGCTCGAGGGTGCGCGGGTGGACGACGGCCGCCCTGGAGGTGTTGGCCCCTTCGGCCTGCGCGTCCACGATCGTCACGCGGTGCCCGCGCTGGGTCAGGACGATCGCGGCGGTGAGCCCGACGGGTCCGGCGCCGATGATGAGCACGTCCGTGCTGTTCATGTCTCCTCCTCGGATCGGTAGGTCAACAAGTGTTGGCCAACAACCGTTGACTCTGACGCTACGCCCCGCCCGGCTGGAATGTCAACGCCTGTTGGCCTACAGTTGTTGGCATGAGGAGGTCTTCCGAGGAGACGAAGTCGGAGATCCTGGCCAGGGCCAGGGAGCGGTTCGCCGCGGACGGGTACGAGCGGGCCACCATCAGGGCCGTCGCCGCGGACGCGGGCATCGACCCGGCCCTGGTGATGCGCTACTTCGGCAGCAAGGAGCGGCTGTTCGCGGCGGCGTGCGCGTTCGACCTCCAGCTTCCCGACGTGCGCGCCGTCCCCCGCGACGGCGTCGGGGCGGCGCTGGCCCGCCACTTCCTGGAACGCTGGGAGGCCGACGAGACGCTGACGATCCTGCTGCGCACGGGCGTGACGAACCCGGCCGCCGCCGAGCGGATGCGGGAGGTCTACGCGTCGCAGCTCATGCCCGCGGCGGCGGCGGTGGCCGGGGACACGGCGCAGGCACAGGTGCGGGTGCGGGCCGGGCTGGCGGCCACGCAGGTGCTCGGCATGGCCCTGTGCCGGTACGTACTGAAATTTCCGCCTATATCGGCGATGAGCCGCGACGAGGCGATCCGCTGGATCGCCCCCACCCTCCAGCGCTACCTGGCGGGCGCCGCCTGACCCCGAGCCCGGGCGCCCAGCGGGCGAGGGACGGGCAGACCGGGCCAGGGGGCCGGGGCGGCACGGCCAGGGGGACGGGGCGGCCGGGTCAGGGGGCAGCCGGGTCAGGAGGCCGGGCGGCCGGGTCGGGAGGCCGGGCGCAGGTGGCGTTCCAACCAGGCGAAAGCGCGTTCCTGCATCGGGACGTCGAAGCTGTGCGGCGCGTCGGCGAAGACCGCCTCGTACCGGCCGGGCGCGTCGCGGTAGCGCCCGGCCACGATCTCGTGGGCGCGGCGCATCCCCTCGCGGGGGAACAGCTCGTCGCGCGTGGCGTACATGACCATGAGCGGGGCTGGGGCGCGGGAGGCGACCAGGTCGGGCCAGTCGCCCAGCCTGGGCAGGCCGGGCGGGAAGAGCATCCAGGTGTGTTTGCCGACGTACCCGCCGAGCAGGTCGCGGTAGGTGGAGACCATGGCGGCGACGACCACCGCGCGCACCTGCGGGTCGAACGCGCCGAGCAGGGCGGCGCGCAGGCCGCCGCCCGACAGCCCGACGCAGCCGACGGACGTCACGTCGGGGCGTGAGCGCAGGTAGGCCGCCGCCGCGAGGTCCTCCCCGGCGACGACGCCCGCGAAGGACGTGCCGAGCAGGGCGCAGTGCTTGGCCACCTCGTGCTCGTGCTCCCACGCGGCCAGGTCGTACCGGTCGGGCTCGCTCAACTCGGGGCGGGTGCCTTCGCTCGACCTGGGCGTCCCGTGCCGGTCGGCGGTGAGGGGGAAGCGGCGGCTGCCCCAGCTCAGGACGTCGTGCGCGAGCACGACGAAGCCCCTCCTGGCCAGCTCCGCGGCGTAGGCGCGTCCGCCGTAGATCTGGGAGCGCAGCCGCCGCACCTCGGGCGACGGCCCCTCGGGACCGTCGGCGATCTTCTCCTTGCCCACCCACTTCATGCCGGCGTGGCAGTGCAGGGCCACCACGCCGGGCAGCGGCCCGGCCGCCGCGCGCGGCCTGAGCAGGTACGCGCGGGTGCGCGGGCCGAAGCCCACCGACCAGGACAGCTCCTCACCTGCGAGGTCGCCGTCGGTCCACGCGCGCTCGACCCGTACGCCCCCGGCGGCCAGGTCGAGCACGCCGAGGACGTCCCTGGCCGCCGCCCGCAGCTCGGGCCCCGGTAGCCGGGGGAACAGGTCGCGCTGCGCGGCGGCGACCTCGGCCAGCTCGCCGAACAGGGAGCGAGCGAACACCGCCGGGTCGGCGGACGCGCCGCTCCCGGCGGGGGCGGGCCCCGGGCCCGCGGGGTCAGCGGACACGGGTGCCGCGGTCCGTCAGGCGCACCGGGACGCCGGTGGCGGCCGAGGTGTTGGCGGCGACCCCGGTGAGCACGCTGCGGATGCCGTCGAGGTAGCCGGCCTGGCGGCCCAGCGGGTCGTCGCCGGGGCCGCGGAAGACGTCGTCCAGCAGCAGCCGGTCGCCGCCGCCGTGGCCGCCCGCGCCCGTCTCGGTGGGGACCTCCTCCGGCTCGCGCCAGTGGCGCCGCAGGGTGAGCCGCTCCCAGGCGCCGGTGGCGTGCTCCTTGGACGCGGCGCTCGGGTCGATCGCGGCGTGCGGCGGGGTCCACTCCCGCTCGACCACTTCCAGCTCCAGCCGCCCGGCCGTGCCGTTGAACGCCACCCGGTACCCCTCGAACGGCGCGTACGCGTTCAGCGAGTACGTCAGCATGGCGCCCGTGTCGTACCTGACCAGCACCGCCATGGTGTCGTCGATGGTGATGCCCTCGCCGAAGACGTCCTGGTCCCTGATGTAGCCGTCCTCGTGCTCGGCGTCCAGGTAGAGGCGCTTGAGGCGCGGGTCGGCGGAGATGTCCAGGATGAACGGGTCGGTGCCGCGCCCGGGGGCGCCCTGGCCTCGGACGGGCCGCTCGCCGAGCCCGCGGGCGCGGGCGTTGGCGGCGCCGTAGAAGCGCAGCGCGGCCTGGGCCTGGACGGTCTCGGGCGCGGCGCCCAGCCACCAGTTGACCAGGTCGAAGTGGTGGGTGGACTTGTGCACGAGCAGGCCGCCGGAGCTGGCCCTGTCGCGGTGCCAGCGGCGGAAGTAGTCGGCGCCGTGGATGGTGTCGAGCGTCCACTCGAAGTGGACGGAGGTCACCTCGCCGATCTCCCCCGCCATGATGAGGCGGCGGACGGCGGAGTTGCGCGGCGCGTACCGGTAGTTGAACGTGACGATCAGCCTGCCGGTGCCGCGCTCGGCCGCCGCCGCGATGGCGGCGCAGCTCTCCGCGTCGACGGTGAGCGGCTTCTCCACGATGACGTCGAGGCCGGCGTCGAGGGCCTCGCACACGTACCCGGCGTGCGCGGCGTCGACGGTGGCGACGACGACGGCGTCGGCGAGCTCGAGCATCTTGCCGAACTCCGCGGGCGGGAAGCGCGGCACGTCCCGGCCGACGCGCTCGGCGTAGAAGTCCATCCGGGTCCGGTTGGCGTCGCACAGCGCGACGATGGACCCGGCGTCGCTCCACTCGCCGAGCAGCGCGTCGACGTACATCTGCGCGCGATGCCCGAGCCCGACGAACGCGTACCTCATGATTCTCCTGTCAGCCGGCGATGGCGGCGTTCGCCTCGGTGAGGAACTTCTGGGCGGCGTCGTCCGGCGTCATGCGACCGAACAGCACCTCCTCGGAGTAGCGCTTGAGGATGTCCTCGACGCCGCTCGCGCCCTTGGGCGGGACGACGGCGTCGACCAGCTCGGGCCGGATCTTGTCCATGAACTCGAGCGTCTTGACGTCCGCGGGCGGCAGCTTGCTCTTGACGGCCTCCAGCACCTTGGAGTTGACGGGCAGGCCGCGGTCGCTCAGCAGGATGGCGCCGGCGTCGGGGTCGTTCACCAGGAAGTCGATGAACTTGGCCGCCTCGGCCGCGTGCTCGGTCTTCGCCGAGGTCGTGTAGTACATGGCGGGCTGGAGGAACATGCCGGACGTGGTCGCGCCCTTGGCCTTGGGCAGCCGGTAGAGGGTCAGCTCCTGGCCCGACGCCTTGCTCAGCGTGCCGAGCTGGTTGCTCCACCACATGCCGAACGCGGCGGTGCCGGTGCCGAGCAGCGACTGGTCAGGGCTGTTGGCGTCGACCTCGGCGCTCTTGGCGGCGTCGGGCGAGCCCTTCGTCTGGATCAGCTTCTGGAAGTTGCCCCACCACGCCTTGAGGGTCTCGGGCGTCACGCCGATCTTGTTGCCGTCGAAGAACTTCTCGCCGCGCTGGGCGGCGAAGATGGTGAGGTAGGCGGAGTTGAAGGTGTACTGCGTGCCGTACACCTTGCCGCCGCTGCCCTCGGTGATCTTCGCGGCGAGGCCCAGGTAGTCGTCCCAGGTCCAGGTCGCGTCGTCGGGGGCCTTCTGCCCGGCCTTCTCGACGGCGGCGGTGTTGGCGACGAGGGCGAACGCGTTGGCGCCGCTGGGGACGGCGTACTGCTTGCCGTCGAGGGCGCCGGTGCCGAGCACCTTCGCGTCGAGGTCGCTGGTGGCGACCTTGCCGGCCAGGTCGGCGAGGATGCCGCGGCCGGCGTACTCGCGCAGGCCCTTGATCTCGATGGTCATCACGTCTGGGGCGTCGCCGCCGGCGACCTTGGTGGACAGCGACTCGTAGTAGCTGGACCAGTCGGAGAACTCGCCCTCGACGTCGATGGTCGGGTTCTTCTCCTCGAACTTCTTGATCACCTGCTCGGTGAGCTTCTGCCTGGAGTCGCTGCCCCAGTACGAGAAGCGGAGCTTGACCTTGCCGTCGGCGGAGTCGCCGCTCCCTCCGCCGCAGGCGGCGGTGGTGGCCAGCAACGCGGCGGACAGCAGGGCTCCGCCGACTCGCGCGGACCACATCTTCTTGCCAGAGCTCACGGCTCTACCTCCTGTACGTGTGTTGGGGGATGAGGAGGACTACTTGAGACCCGTGGTGGCCACACCACGGATGAGGTACTTCTGACCGGCCAGGAAGAAGCCGAAGATCGGGCCGAGGGCGACGATCGACATGGCGAACATCGGGCCCCAGGACGACTCGCCGCTGGAGTCGAGGAACGTCCGCAGCGCCACCGGGACGGTGAAGTTGTCGGGGTTGTTCAGGTACAGGAGCTGGCTGAGGAAGTCGTTCCACGTCCAGATGAACGTGAAGATCGCCGTGGTGGCCAGCGCGGGCAGGCACAGCGGCATGACGACCCGGTAGAAGGTGCGCCAGTAGCCGGCGCCGTCGATCTCGGCGGCCTCGTCGAGCTCGCGCGGCAGCGTGCGGATGAACTGGACCATGAGGAAGACGAAGAACGCGTCCGTGGCCAGGATCTTGGGCATGACCAGCGGCCAGATCGTGTTGATCAGGCCCAGCTTGGAGAACATGATGTACTGCGGCACGATCACGACGTGGTGCGGCAGCATGATCGTGCCCAGCATGACCGCGAACCAGAGCTTCTTCAGCGGGAAGCCGAGCCGGGCGAACGCGTACGCCGCGAGCGAGCAGGCGACCAGGTTGGCCACCACCGACAGGGCGGTGACCACCGCCGAGTTCCACAGGTAGTAGCCGAAGGGGTGCTTCAGCGCGGTCCAGCCGTCGACGTAGTTGTCCAGCGTCACCTCGCTGGGCCACAGGCCGGGCTGCCGGAAGATGAGCTCCTCCGGCTTCAGCGAGCTGGAGACCATCCACAGCAGCGGGTAGAGCATGACCAGGCCGAAGCCGATCAGCAGCAGGTGCTTGAGCAGGCGGCCGCCCTTGGGGAGCGGGCGGAACAGGACCGGGACCGGCCTACTTGGAGTCGCCATAGAAGACCCAATACTTGGAGGCGAGGAAGTTCACGCCGGTGAGGCCGGCGATGATCAGCAGCAGGACCCACGCCATGGCCGCGGCGTAGCCCATGTCGTAGTTCTTGAACCCCTTGAGGTAGAGGTAGAGCGTGTAGAACAGGGTGGAGTCGGCGGGGCCGCCGCTGCCGTTGCTCACGATGAAGGACTGCGTGAACGACTGGAACGACTTGATCACTTCGAGCACGAGGTTGAAGAAGATGATCGGCGTCAGCAGCGGCAGCGTGATCGAGCGGAACTGGCGCAGGCGTCCGGCGCCGTCCACGGAGGCGGCCTCGTAGTAGCTGCTGGGGATCTGCCTGAGCCCGGCCAGGAAGATGATCATGGGTGCGCCGAACGTCCAGACGTGCAGCAGGATCAGCGTGCCGAGCGCGTAGTCGGGGTCGCTCACCCAGCCGGGGCCCTGGATGCCGAAGACGCCGAGCACGGCGTTGACCAGGCCCTCCGCGCCGAAGACCTTGCGCCAGAGGATGGCGATCGCGACGCTGCCGCCCAGCAGCGAGGGCAGGTAGAAGATGGAGCGGTAGATCGGCAGGCCGCGCAGCCCCCTGTCGAGCACCAGCGCCAGCGCGAGCGCGAAGGCGAGCTGCAGCGGCACCGACACGACGACGTAGATCGTCGTGACCTTCAGCGAGGACACGAAGCGGGGGTCCTCGGTGAACATCTTGACGTAGTTGTCGAAGCCGACCCACTTGGCCTCCTCCAGGAGGCTGTAGTCGGTGAACGACAGGTAGAGCGAGGCGAGGATCGGGCCGATCGTGATGACGAACAGGCCGACGAACCAGGGCGCCAGGAAGAGGTAGGCGGCCCGCGCCTCACGGCGTTTGCGTTCGGTGGTGCGGCTTCCGCCGGTCACGGGCCCGGACGCCTTGGCCCTGCGTTCCACCGCCACCGTGTCAGCCATGACGGAACTCATTCGTCATCACGGACCTTCCGGCGAGATGTGAATGGATAGCGCTTTCCTATAGCCGCCGGGAAAGTTACGTCAACCCTTTGCAGGCGTTACATCACCGTAACCGATATATCGGTACGTCATTTTCCCAGCTACAGCACATGGAGGCAAGAGAGGTCCGACGATTATTGCTGCCGATTAGTACAAACGTTTGCAGCCAGAACGGTCACCGCGGCGGGGCCGTGGACTCCCTGACGACCAGGTGCGTCTCCAGCGACGTCGTGGCCGTGACCTCCTGGATGAGCAGGTCCACCGCGAGCCGCCCGGCCGCCGCCGCCGGCATGGCGACCGTCGTCAGCTTGGGCCGGTTCAGCCTGCCGGGGACGATGTCGTCGATGCCGACCACGCTGACGTCGCCGGGCACGGCGAGGCCGAGGTTGCCCAGGCCCTCGATGAGCCCGATCGCGACCAGGTCGTTGTACGCGAGCACGCCCGTCGCCCCGCAGTCGCGCACCGAGCGGGCCGCGGCGAGCCCGCCCCGCTCGGTGGGCACGTTCGGCCCGATGACGACCAGCTCCACCCCGGACACCCGCTCCGCCGCCTGCCTGATCTCGGCGCTCGTCCACGAGCCCGCGGGGCCCGCGACCAGCGCCACCTTCCTGTGGCCCAGCTCGGACAGGTGCTCGACCGCCGCCCGCGCGCCGTGCCCGACGTCCATGAGGACGGTGGCCGCGCCGCGCAGCCTCCGGTTGACGACGACGACCGGCACCCGCTCGGCCAGCCGCTCCAGCGCCCGGTTGGAGGCGCGGGGGCTGCACAGGACCAGGCCGTCGACCTGTTTGGAGAACGCCTGCACCAGCTCCTCCTCCACGGCCGGCTCCTCGTCGGTGTCGGCCACGAACAGGTGGTAGTCCCGCTGCCTGGCCGCCGAGTGGGCCGCCTTGATCAGTGGAGGGAAGAACGGGTTGGCGATGTCCGCCACGATCAGGCCCAGGTTGTGGGTGCGTCCCGTGGTGAGCGCCCGAGCCGCCCGGTTGGGACGGTACCCCAGCTCCTCGGCCACCGTCAGCACCCTGGTCCTGGTCGCCGCGTTGACCATGTGGGGCGCGGAGAACGTCCGCGACACGGTCGACACATGGACTCCCGACGCGCGTGCCACATCACGAATCGTCACTGTCACACTGCAGCACCTTAACGCAACCGCTTGCAGACGCGAGAGCCCCATCCAGCCCCACCCCTCACGCCGACCAGCGGAAACCAGCAGGTAGACGTGCTGTCTCCAAATCACCCCTTGACGTTCCGCCCGGTTGCCACAATGGTTTGATGCAACTGTTTGCAGTCCTAAGGAGTCCACCACGGTGAGCAGAGTGCTCGTCACCGGAAGCGCGGGACGCCTCGGCCGCAGCGTCGTCACCACGCTGGCCGCGTCCGGGTACGAGGTGATCGGCGTCGACAGCGCCCCAGGCACGCCGGAGGAGGCCGCCGCCACGCTGCCCGCCGACCTCACCGACCCCGGCCAGGCGTTCGAGGTGATCGCCAGGTTCCGGCCCCGGTCGGTGATCCACCTGGCCGCCATCGCCACCCCGTTCAGCCGCCCCGACTCGGTGATCTTCCAGGTCAACACCCGGCTCGCGTTCAACGTCTGCGAGGCGTCCGTGGCGCTCGGCGTGGCGGGCGTGGTCGTCGCGAGCAGCCCCACCGTGATCGGCTACGGCGCGCCCGGCGGCTGGACGCCGTCGTACCTGCCGATCGACGAGGAACACCCGGCGCTGCCGTGGAACGCCTACAGCCTGTCCAAACTGGTCGCCGAGGAGACCATGCGGACCTTCTCCCGCGCGGGCGCGACCAGGATGGCCGCCGTGCGGCCCTGCTTCGTCGTCTCCCCCGAGGAGTGGACCGGCGCCCCCACCCAGTCGGGGCACACGATCGTGGAACGCCTCGACCGTCCCGACATCGGCGGCGTCTCGCTGTTCAACTACATCGACGCCCGCGACGCCGCCGACCTGCTGGCCCTGCTCCTGGAGCGGCTGCCGGACCTGCCCGACGGCGAGGTGTTCTTCGCCGGGGCGGCGGACGCGCTGGCCAGGGAGCCGCTGGCCGACCTGTTGCCCCGCGTGGTGCCCGGCACCGAGGCGCTCGCCGCCCGCCTGACCGGCACCGCCCCCGCCTTCTCCGCCGCCAAGGCGGAGCGCCTGCTCGGCTGGCAGGCCAAGCGAAGCTGGCGTACCGAACTCAGCAAGGAATGCGCATGAATCTCAGCGGAGTGCTCTTCTTCCCCGTGACCCCCTTCGACGCCGCCGGCGGCCTGGCCGAGGACGCGCTGGCCGAGCACGTCGCGCGGGGCATGGCGCACGGGCCCGGCGGCGTGTTCGTCGCGTGCGGCACCGGCGAGTTCTCGGCGCTGTCCGAGGCCGAGCACGCGCGGGCCGTGCGCGTCGCGGTCGAGACGGTGGCCGGGCGGGTGCCGGTGTTCGCCGGCGCGGGCGGGCCGCTCGGCGCCGCGCTGAACCAGGCCAGGGCGGCGCGCGCCGCCGGCGCCGACGGCCTGCTGCTCATGCCGCCGTACCTGACGCAGGGGCCGAAGGACGGGTTCCGCGCCTACGTGGCCGCCGTCGCCGCCGAGCTGCCGGTCATCGTCTACCAGCGCGGCCCGGTGGTGCTGGAGCCCGACGACGTGCTGGCCCTGGCCGACCTGCCCGGCGTCGTCGGGCTGAAGGACGGCGTGGGCGACATCGACAGGATGCAGCGCACCGTCCTCGCCGTGCGCGAGAAGCACGAGGACTTCCTGTTCTTCAACGGCCTGCCGACGGCCGAGCTCACCATGCCCGCCTACCGCGGCATCGGCGTGGACCTGTACTCCAGCGCCGTGTTCGCGTTCGCCCCCGAGATCGCCACGGCGTACCTGAACGGCGACGAGCGGCTGATCAGCGAGTTCTACGCGCCGCTGGTGCGGCTGCGCGGCAAGGTGCCCGGCTACCCGGTGGCCCTGGTCAAGGCCGGGGTGCGGCTGCGCGGCCTGGACGTGGGCGCGGTCAGGCCGCCGCTCGTGGACCTCACCGGGGAGCACCTGGCCGAGCTTGGGGCGCTCATCGCGTCCGGGCTCGCCCTGGCGGCCGCATGAGCGCCGTACCCGCCGTCAAGGAGCTGCGCACCGAGCTGCGCAGCGTGCCGCTGCCCCGCCCCTGGGGCGCGGACGTGCCGTCCAACCACGTCGTCGTCTGCGACGTGACGCTCGACGACGGCCGCACCGGCACGGGGTTCGCGTGGACGCCGCAGATCGGCGCGCGCGCCGTCAAGGCGCTGCTCGACACCGACCTGCGTGAGGCGCTGATCGGGCTGCCCGCCCACCCCGAGGCGGTCTGGGACCGCCTGTGGCGGCACCTGCGCGAGGCGGGCCCCGGCGGGATCACCACGATCGCGCTGGCCGGGATCGACCTGGCGCTGTGGGACCTGCGCTGCGGCGGGCTCGCCCTGCCCGACGCGCTGGGCCGCCGCCGCGACGAGGTGCCGGTGTACGGCAGCGGCGTCAACCTGCACTACTCGCTGGAGGAGCTGGTCGAGCAGGCCCGGCGCTGGGTCGCGGCCGGCTGCTCCGGGGTCAAGATCAAGGTGGGGCGTCCCGACCTCGCCGAGGACGTCGCCCGGGTCGCCGCGGTGCGCGAGGCCATCGGCCCCGACCGGCTGCTCATGATCGACGCCAACCAGCGCTGGGACCTGCACAGGGCCAGGCGCGCGATCGGCGCGCTGCGCGAGTTCGGCCTGCACTGGGTCGAGGAGCCGCTGCCCGCCGACGACGTCGCCGCCCACGCGGAGCTGCGCCGCTCGATCGACGTGCCGGTCGCCGTCGGCGAGAACGTCTACACCGTCTACGGCTTCCGCGACCTGCTCACCGCGGGCGCGTGCGACGTCGTGCAGCCGAACGTGGTGCGGGTGGGCGGCGTCACGCCGTTCCTCCGCGTCGTGGAGCTGGCCAGGACGTTCGACGTGCCGGTGTACCCGCACCTGCTGGCCGAGGTGTCGGGCCAGCTCGCCCTGGCGCTGCCCCTGCCCGCCATGGTGGAGGACGTCGAGGACGCCTCGTTCGCTGCGCTCGGGCTGCTCGACGCGCCGTACCCGGTGGAGGTGTCGGGAGGCGTGCTGCGCGCGGGCGGGCACGCCGGGCTGGGGCTGAGGTGGTCGCGGTGAGACCGGTCAGAGTGGTGCTGGCGGGCGCGCACGGGCACGGCCGCCACCACCTGGGCGTCCTGCGCGGGCTGGCCGAGCGGGGGCTGGTGGAGCTGGCCGGGGTGTGCGACCCTCGGCCCGTCGCCCCCGAGGACCTGCCGGGCTCCCCCGCGCAGTCGGCCGACCTCGGCGCGCTGGTCGAGAAGACCGGCGCGGAGATCACCATCGTCTGCACGCCCATCCACACCCACGCCGACCTCGCGGTCGCGGCGCTGCGCGCCGGCTCGCACCTGCTGCTGGAGAAGCCGCCCGCGGCGAGCGCGGCGGCGCACGAGCGCATCGCCGCCGCCCTGGCGGAGACCGGGCTCGCCTGCCAGGTGGGCTTCCAGAGCCTCGGCTCTCCCGCGGTGCCCGCGCTGCGCGACCTGATCGCCTCCGGCGCGCTCGGGCGGGTGCGCGGCATCGGCGGCGCGGGCGCGTGGGAGCGGCCCTCCGGCTACTTCACCCGCTCGTCCTGGTCGGGACGGCGCCGCCTCGCGGACCCCGACGGCGAGGTGGACGTCGTGGACGGCGCGCTCACCAACCCGTTCGCGCACGCCGTCGCGACCGCGCTGGCGGTGGCCGGGGCCGAGCGGGCCGAGGCGATCGCCGGGGTCGAGACCGAGCTGTACCACGCCCACCCGATCGAGGCCGACGACACCTCGTGCGTACGGGTGCGGCTGGCCGACGGGCGCGTCATCACGGTCGCGGTGTCGCTGTGCGCGACGGAGCGCCACGAACCGTACCTGGTCGTGCACGGCGACGAGGGAAGGGCGACGTTCACGTACACGACGGACGAGCTGCGCGTCGAGCGGCCGGACGGCCGCGTCGAGACGACCGCGCACCCCCGCGCCGACCTGCTGGAGAACCTGGTCGCGCACGTCAGGCACGGCGAGCCGCTGCTGGTGCCGCTCGACCGCACCACCGGCTTCACCCGGGTGCTGGAGGCGGTGCGGCTGGCCCCGGAGCCGGTGCCGATCCCCGAACGGCACCAGGTCGTCCGGCGGGGCGACGACGGCGAGGTGGCCTGGCGGTTCCTGCCGGGCATCGACGGCCTGACGGCGCTCAGCGCGCAGGAGCTGGCGCTCTACTCCGAGCTCGGCGTGCCGTGGGCGGGCGTGGACCTGCTGGTCGGTGACACCTCCGTGGCCTCGTACGAGTGGCGGCCCGGCCTGCCGCCCGCCGACTCGCCCCGGCCGTACCTGCACCCGGTGCGCACGCTCGGCGGGGTCGAGGTGACGCAGTGCCGGCCGGACGACCACGTCCACCACCTCGGCGCGGGCGTCGCGATCGCCGACCTCGGCGGCGTCAACTTCTGGGGCGGCCGCACGTACGTCGAGGGCCGGGGCCCCACCTGGCTCGACGACCACGGGACGCAGCGGCACCTGGCGTTCCGCGATCTGACCGACGGCGGCTTCACCGAGCTGCTGGAGTGGACGGGCCCCGACGGCACGGCCCTCGCGCGGGAGGAGCGCGTGGTCGCCGCGCGGCAGGTCGGCGACGGCTGGGCGCTCGACCTCACGTTCACCCTGACGAACGTCACCGGCGCGCCGCTGGTGGTGCGGAGCTCCGCCACCAAGGGCCGCCCCGGCGCGGGCTACGGCGGCTTCTTCTGGCGCGCCCCCGGCACCTCGACGGCCAGGACGGCGTTCACCGCCGACGCCGACGGCGAGGAGGCGGCGCACGGCAGCCGCGGCCCGTGGGTCGCGCTGACCGGCACCACGCCGGAGGGCCGGGACTGGACGCTGGTGTTCGTCCAGGACGCGGGCGACGCCTGGTTCGTCCGGGTCGCGGAGTACCCGGGGGTCGGGCAGGCGCTGGCCTGGGACCGTCCGCTGGCCGTGACCGGCACGCTGGCCAGGCGGGTGGTCACGTACGTGGCGGACGGGCGGCTCGACGCCGCGGCCGTGCGGGAGCTGCTGCCCCGCCTCTACGATCGATGAGATCGATCACGGAGCCGGCCCGAGGAGCGTCATGGCGATCGACTTCAGCCTCGCCCCCGAACACGAGCTGATCCGCGCGCGGGTGCGCGCCTTCATCCAGGGCACGGTCGTCCCCGCCGTGTCCGGCGTGGAGGAGGGCGACAGGGACGCGTACCTGCGCGTGCTCCTCACGCTGAGGGAGCAGGCGAAGGCCGAGGGCCTGTGGCTGCCGCACATGCCGAAGGAGTGGGGCGGCATGGGGCTCGGCCACGTCGAGCTGGCCATGGTGCAGTCCGAGGCGGCGAGGACGCGGGTCGGCCCGTGGGTGCTCAACTGCATGGCGCCCGACGAGGGCAACATGCACACGCTGCTGCGCTGGGCCACCGACGAGCAGAAGGAGAAGTACCTGCGGCCCCTCGTGGAGGGCACGCGGATGTCCTGCTTCGCCATGACCGAGCCGGAGGTCGCCGGATCCGACCCCACGCTGATCCGCACCGTCGCCGTCAAGGACGGCGACGAGTGGGTCATCAACGGCCACAAATGGTTCATCTCCAACGCCCGCCGGGCGAACTTCGCCATCCTCATCGCCCGCACCGAGACCGACGTCCCCGAGGGCGCCCGCGGCGCCACCACCGCCTTCCTGGTGGACCTGCCCTCGCCCGGCTGGAACGACGTGCGCGAGGTCGAGACCATGCACGGCTCCACCGGGCACAGCGAGATCGTCATCGAGGACCTGCGGGTGCCCGACAGCCAGGTGCTGGGCGGGCGCGGCGACGGCCACCGGCTCGGGCAGCACCGCCTGGGCCCGGCCAGGCTGGCCCACTGCATGCGCTGGATCTCCCAGGCCGAGACCGCGCTCGACATGATGGTGGACCGCGCGCTGAACCGCTACAGCCACGGCTCGCTGCTGGCCGAGAAGCAGGGCGTCCAGTGGCTGATCGCCGACTCCGCCATGGAGCTGTACCAGTGCAAGCTGATGGTGCTGCACGCGGCGTACAAGATCGACCGGGGCGAGGACTTCCGCACCGAGGTGTCGATGGCCAAGCACTTCGTGGCCAACAGCCTGGGCCGCGTCATCGACCGGGCGATCCAGGTGCACGGCGCGCTCGGCTACTCCACCGACACGCCGCTGGCGCACATGTTCCAGCACGCCCGCTGGGCCCGTTTCGCCGACGGCGCCGACGAGATCCACCGGATGCGCATCGCGGAACGCGCCATCGCCGCCTACCGCGCCACCGGGTCCACCTCCGCCGCCACCGGCGGCCTGCCCGTCTGAGCGGAGGTGTTAAGCCGTCGCCGGCCTGGGCAGCCCGCTGGGCATGCCTGAAGAACGCAACGCCACACCGCCGCCCCAGCGGCAGCCGTACCCCGGCCGCACCGGTGAGATGGCCCCGGAGCCGCGCGACGAGATGCGCGGCTACCAGGGCAGGGGCCTGCTCGACGGCAAGCGGGCGCTGATCACCGGAGGCGACTCCGGCATCGGCAGGGCCGTCGCCGTGGCCTTCGCCAAGGAGGGCGCCGACGTCGCGATCGCCTACCTGACCGAGCACGAGGACGCCGCGCACACCGGCAAGCTCGTCGAGTCGGCCGGCCGCCGCTGCGTGCTCCTCCCCGGCGACCTGGCCGACCGCGACCACTGCGCCTCCGTGGTCGAGCAGGCCGTCTCCGAGCTGGGCGGGCTCGACGTCGTCGTCAACAACGTCGCCTACCAGGCGCCCGTGAACTCGCTGGAGGAGCTCACCGACGAGCAGTGGGAGCACACGTTCGCGGTCAACATCCACAGCTACTACCGGGTGACCAAGGCCGCGCTCCCCCACCTGCGGGAAGGCGGCGCCGTCATCAACACCTCCTCCATCAACGGGCTGCGCGGCAACAAGTCGCTCATCGACTACGCCGCCACCAAGGGCGCGATCAACGCCTTCACCTACTCGATGGCGCAGGCGCTGGTGGAGCGCGGCATCCGGGTGAACGCCGTCGCCCCCGGCCCCGTGTGGACGCCGCTCATCCCGGCCACCATGCCCGAGGAGAAGGTGGACGCGTTCGGTCAGCAGGTGCCGATGAAGCGGGCCGCCGACCCCGACGAGATCGCCCCGTCGTACGTGTTCTTCGCGGCGGAGCGCATGTCGTCGTACTACACGGGCGAGGTGCTCGCGCCGATCGGCGGGGAAACGCTGCCCGGCTGAGGGTGGCGTGATGCAGGATTCCCGTAGGAGCGCTTTCCCCGAAAGCGCGGGGACAGCCAGGAGCGCGGATTGATCAGCGTGTTGACCGGAGCGGGCATATCCACCGAGTCCGGCATCCCGGACTACCGTGGGCCACAGGGCCTGTGGCGCCGCGACCCCGACCACGAGAAGCTCGTCACGATCGACTACTACCTGACCGACCCGGACATCCGCCGCCGCTCCTGGGAGTACCGCAGGTCCAGCCCCGCCTGGACGGCGCGGCCCAACCCCGCCCACCGGGCGCTCGTCGAGCTGGAGCAGGCCGGGCTGCTCGACCGGCTCATCACCCAGAACGTCGACGGCCTGCACCAGAAGGCCGGCTCCGCCGCCGAGCGGGTGCTGGAGCTGCACGGCAACATGTTCGGCGTGGTGTGCGTCGGCTGCGGCGCCCGCTCCACCCTGCGGGAGGCGCTCGACCGCATCGACGCGGGCGAGCCCGACCCGGCGTGCGCCGCGTGCGGCGGCGTGCTGAAGACCACCACGGTGATGTTCGGCGAGATGCTCGACCAGGACACGATCGCGGCCGCGGTGCGGGCCGCCGAGCAGGCCGCGACGTTCGTCACCATCGGGACCTCCCTGCAGGTGCAGCCCGCCGCCTCGCTCGCCGCCGTCGCCGCCAGGTCCGGCGCCAGGCTCGTCGTCGTCAACGCCGAGCCCACCCCGTACGACGAGGTCGCCGACGAGGTCGTCCGCGAACCCATCGGCGCGGCCGTGCCCGCGCTCGTCGCCCGGCTGCTGAAGGACCGGGGGTGACGGCACCGGTGGAGGCGTACCAGCATCCGCGTTTCGCCAGGGCGTACCTGCGGGGCGTCGAGCTCGCCGACCGGCGCGGCGCCGCCGACCACCGCAGGCGGCTCCTGGAGGGGCTGTCCGGACGGGTGATCGAGGTCGGCGCGGGCAGCGGCGCGAACTTCCCGCACTACCCCGCGGCCGTCACCGAGGTCGTGGCCGTCGAACCCGACGACACCCTGCGCGCCCACGCCGAGCGGGAGGCCCGCCGGGCCCCGGTGCCCGTGTCGGTCGTGGCCGGGCACGCGGAGGAGCTGCCCGGCGGCGACGCCGCGTTCGACGCGGCCGTGGCCTCGCTGGTGCTGTGCAGCGTGCCGTCCCCGCCCGCCGCGCTCGCCGAGCTGGCCCGCGTGCTGCGGCCCGGCGGCGAGCTGCGCTTCTACGAGCACGTACGATCGGCGCGGGCGCTGCTCGGGCTGCTGGAGGACGCCGTCGTCCCGCTGTGGGCGCGGGCGGCGGGCGGCTGCCACCCGAACCGCGACACGCTGGCGGGCATCCAGGGGGCCGGGTTCGAGGTCGACGCGGTGGAGCGTTTCGCCTTCGCCCCCCAGCCGCTGATCCCGCCCCTCACCCACGTCCTCGGCCGCGCCCACCGCCCCTGAGCGCTCGCCTCCGACGGACTTGTGGGAACGCTCCCATGGAGCTTCGGCACAGCCCCGCAGGTTTGTCGATCACCTCCAGCGGTACCCTCCCCTATCAGGGGGACTATGAAGAAGATCGCGGTAATGACCGGACTCATCATGCTCGCCGGACTCGGAACGCTGGCCGGGCTCGGGGCGTCCGCCGCCTCGGGCGACGGCGTCGAACGGCGCGACGTCAGCAAGGAGCAGTACGCGACGCTGCTGGGGCAGTGCCGCTACGCCGACACGCAGAGCGCCAGGGAGCAGTGCCGTACGAACGTCCGCGAGACGTACCGCATCGGCCGCACCGACCGCGAGCTCGACTGCCGCACCTACTCGGGGGTCACCGTGTGCGGCACGCTCACCCTCGGCGCGTCCGAGCGCGCCTGCGTCCAGGACTCCGTCAGCAAGGGCCTCACCTACCGCCGAGCCGAAGTGGAGTGCTACGTGTACGAGTGACGGGCACCACCCGGGAACGTCCCGACCACCCGCCGAGAACCCCGAGAACCGGAACCCCCCGGCCCGCCCGTCACCCGCCATGCCCGCACCCCACGGCCGCGGAGGCCGTCTCCGCCGCGGCGCACGCCGTGCCGCCCGGGAACCTGGACGAGCCGGGCGGGCGGTGCGGCGGTTCTTCGGCGGGGGTGCCGTCGATCAGCGCAGGCGTCCGATCTTTATGCTTCTTCCCGTGGGAGTTGGAGGGCCGGCGCGGCAGGCGCGGCGAACACCCGCGACCGCCGCCCCCGGCCCTCCATCACGCCCGCCCGGCGCGCGCGAACAGCCGGCCCTGCCGCACCTCCCGGCGGCGCCACCCACGCCCTGACCGGCCGGTCGTCGTCATGAGGGGTTCGGGCGAACGGCGGGCGGGAGCTCCAGCGCCGCCCTGGCCTCCTCGACGTCCCGCATGACCCCGTGCGCGCCGCTGCCCGCCGCCAGCTCGCCCGCCTCGGCGGCCAGCGCGACCGCGTCGTCACGGCGGCCCTCCTGCACGGCCAGGTACGTCAGCCCCACGAGGTTCGCGGCGACACCCGGCAGGAAGCCCAGCTCGCGGCGCAGCCGCGTGGACTCCTCCAGGCACGCCCGCGCCTGCGCGAGCCGTCCCGCGCGGTGGTGGGCGATGCCGAGGTGGCGCAGCGCGTACGAGGCCGTCAGCGGGTCGGCGGTCCGCGCCGCGAGCTCGCGCGACCGTTCGAGGAGCGGCACGGCGGTGTCGTCGTCGCCGCGTACCACCTGGTGGTAGCACCCCGTCCAGAACAGCGACTCGGCCTCGCCCCGCGTGTCGCCGAGCCGCTGGTAGAGCCGGAGGGCCTGCTGGAAGAGCGCCGGTTCGGCCGGGTCCTCCTCGCCGCCCTGGAGGAAGCGGGCGTGCGCGACCCGGCCGCGGGCCAGCGCGAGGTCGGCTTCGACGGCGTCGAGCACGCGACTGGCCGGCTCCAGCGCCTCGGCCTCGCCGCCGAAGACGGCCCGTTCGTAGAGCCGGGCGGCCTGCCGGATGCGGTCGTCCGGGACGGCATGGCGCCGGGTGGCGTCGTCTTCGGTCATCGGACGAGTCTAACGATCACTTCCGCACTCCACGAATTGCGAACTTCCGCAATCACGTAAGATGGGGACCACCTAAAGGGAAGGGACGACGTGAGCGGATCATTTGCCGACGCCGTACGAGAGCGGGCCCGTTCGGCGTACGCCGCGCTGGAGAACGCCCGGCGCGAGGGCGACACGCAGGCGGCCCTCGTGGCCGAGGACGAGTGGGAGGACGCCCTCCGCCTGGCCAGGGCCCACGGCGTGCACCTCGACGAACCAGGAGGGGCCGCCCCGTGAACTCCGTCCCCCTGTACGAGGCGAAGGCCGAACTGTTCAGGCTCCTCGGCCACCCCGTCCGCATCCGGGTGCTCGAACTCCTCCAGGACGGCCCCATGCCCGTACGCGACCTGCTGGCCGCCATCGAGGTCGAGCCGACCGGGCTCTCCCAGCACCTCGCCGTCCTGCGCCGCTCCGGCATGGTCACCGCGCAGCGCGACGGCTCCACCGTCGTGTACGCCCTGGCCGGCGGCGACGTCGCCGAACTGCTGCGCGCGGCGCGCAAACTGCTGACCCAGATGCTCACAGGCCAGCACGAACTCCTGGCCGAACTCCTCAAGGCCGACTCCCGGTAACACCCGCACCGGGCGCCGTCGCCCCCGCAGGCGACGACCCGAGGCGGCAGGACCCGCACTGGACACCGTCGCCCCCGCAGGCGACGACCCGAGGCGGCAGCACCGCTCCACCAGGCCGACCGCGCACACGAATCCCCCGGGAAACGTACGGCAGCGGCTTCATCGCTCACCACGGACACACTGTGACAACCTTGGTCAACGCGGGCTGGGCCCGCCTCCGCTCCGTCCTCCCCGAACGGCGTGAACTCGCCGCCATGGCCCGCAACCCCCGCCGCGACCTGCTCGCCGGGCTCACCGTGGCGATCGTCGCGCTGCCGCTCGCGCTCGGATTCGGCATCTCCTCCGGGCTCGGCGCCGAGGCCGGCCTGGCCACCGCCGTCGTCGCCGGCGCGCTCGCCGCGGTGTTCGGCGGCTCCGGGCTCCAGGTCTCCGGGCCCACCGGCGCCATGACCGTGGTGCTCGTCCCCATCGTGCACGAGCACGGCGCGAGCGGCGTCCTGACCGTCGGCGTGCTGGCCGGACTGCTGCTCCTCGCCCTGTCGCTGGCCCGCGCCGGCAGATACATGGCCCTCGTCCCCGCGCCCGTGGTCGAAGGCTTCACCGTCGGCATCGCCTGCGTGATCGGGCTCCAGCAGATCCCGTCGGCGCTCGGCGTCACCGCCCACGGCGAGAAGGTCACCGCCGCCGCCTGGCAGGCCCTCCTCGACTTCCTCGCCCACCCGCACTGGGCCCCGCCCGCCGTCGCCGCCGGCGTGGCCGCCGTGATGCTCGTCGGCGCCCGCCGGATGCCCACCGTGCCGTTCTCGCTGCTCGCCGTCGCCGCCGCCACCGTCCTGGCCGAACTCACAGGACTCGACCTGGCCAGGATCGGCGAACTGCCGTCCGGGCTGCCCGCGCCGTCCCTGGCCTTCCTCGACCCCGCCGCGCTGCCGTCGCTCGTCACCCCCGCCGTCGCCGTGGCCGCGCTGGCCGCACTCGAATCGCTGCTGTCCGCCGCCGTCGCCGACGGCATGAGCGTCAACCACCGCCACGACCCCGACAGGGAACTGTTCGGCCAAGGCCTCGCCAACCTCGTCGCCCCGCTGTTCGGCGGCGTCCCCGCCACCGGCGCCATCGCCCGCACCGCCGTCAACGTCCGCTCCGGCGCCCGCTCCCGGCTCGCCGCCCTGGCCCACGCCGCGATCCTCGCCGTCATCGTCTTCACCGCGTCCGGTCTGGTCGCCCGCATCCCCCTCGCCGCACTCGCCGGAGTGCTGCTGGCCACCGCCGTACGCATGGTCGAGGTCGGCTCCGTCAAGGCGATGATCCGCTCCACCCGCGGCGACGCCGTCGTCCTCGTGCTCACCGCCGTCGCCACACTCGCGCTCGACCTCGTCCAGGCCGTCATCCTCGGCCTCGTCGTCGCCGGGGCGCTCGCACTGCGGTCCATCGCCCGCAACGTACGGCTCGACGAGATGCCGCTCCGACCCGACCTGCCCGTCGACCACACCGAGCAGGAGCACGCCCTGCTCGCCGAACACATCGTCGCCTACCGCATCGACGGGCCGCTGTTCTTCGCCGCGGCGCACCGCTTCCTGCTCGAACTGTCGGAGGTGGCGAACGTCTCCGTGGTGATCCTTCGCATGTCACGCGTGACCACCATCGACGCGAGCGGCGCCCTCGTCCTCGGCGACGCCGTCGAACGCCTCGAACGCCGCGGCATCACCGTCCTCGTCTCCGGCATCCGCGACGGACACCACAGGCCGCTGGAGGCACTCGGCGTCATCGCCCGCCTCGACCGCGAAGGCCAGGTGTTCTCCAACACCCCCGAAGCCATCGCCGCCGCCCGCGCCCACCTCCGCAACACCGGCATCCTGCCGGCAACAACCTGACCCGGAGCCAGCCACCGGACCAACCCAGCCCACGACAACCAACCCAGCCCTGCCACAGGAACGTACCTGTAGCTCCCGCCACAGCCACGCTCATGTAGCCCCTGCCAGGGGGACGTTCGTGTCGCTCCTGCCACAGGAACGCTCGTGTCCCCTCTGCAGAGGGGGAAGTTCGTATCGCCTACCCCAGCCCATCCAGTCAGCGCGCACCGACCTGCCCTGTGCCGCCCCTTCACCCAGGCTCAGCTCCCCAGGAGCGGGCCCGACACCACAGCCCCAGACAGACATCCGACCACCACCGGCCCACCCGACCACCAGAGGCCCGACCACCACCGGCCCACCGCCACGGCCAGCCCGGCCGACGCCCAACCACGACCAGCCCAGCATGCGCCACCCGCGATCAGCCCAGCGGACGCCCGACCGGAACCAGCTCGCCAGACGCACGACCGCAACCAGACCAGCAGGCATCCGGCCGCCGGAGGCCCAGCCAGCAGCCGGCCACCGCGGGCCCGAGGCTACGTTCGACTACCCCGAGCCCAGCCAACGTCCGGCTACCACTGCCCCAGCGGACGTTCGGCTGCCGCCAACCCCAGCCGAGGGCCCCCTACAGCAGCCCTCAGCCGACGTTTCCCACCGCCGCTGGTGCCCCAGCAGACGGCCAGGCCAAGAGCCCCAACGGACGGTCAGCTGCCGCAGGCCCCAGCCGGGCCAGCAGCGCGAACCCAGCCGACCCTCAGCAGGGGCTCAGTTACCAAGACCGCCGGCGGCGGCCAGATCCCTCACGACCTGAATGAGCTCAGCAGGATCGAACGGCTTCGTCAGGTAAGCGTCGACGCCGATACCCCGGCCACGCCGCCTGTCGTCGTCCTGCGCCCTGGCCGTGACCAGCACCACCTTGATATGGCTCGTCGCCGCCTCCGTACGCAACCGCTGCGCGGTCGTCCAACCGTCGAGGTGCGGCATCATCACGTCCAGCGTGATGACGTCGGGCATGACGTCGAGCACGCGATCGAGGCAGTCCTGCCCGTCGGTCGCGGTCTCCACCTCGAACCCCTCAAGGTTCAGGTTGACCGCGATGAGCTGGCGGATCACCTCGTCGTCGTCCACGACCAGAACTTTGCCAAGAACGTCGCCCACGGCCGTCAAGGTAACGCGTGGAAGGCACCCGCCGCCGGACTTTCCCCGGATGTGTTCCCGGACCTTTATGTGTGCGGAGTGGTGCCCGGATGCTGATAGCCTTATCACTCGTCGCCCCCTTAGCTCAGGGGATAGAGCACCGGCCTCCGGAGCCGGGCGCGCAGGTTCGAATCCTGCAGGGGGCACAAGATCCTGACCAGCGTTTCAGTCCGCTGACCAGGGCGAACAACATACGAACGGGCGGGCCTCCACTCTCACGGAGTCCCGCCCTTTCTCATTGACACTCACCGCCCGTGGACCAGCTGTGGACCACGCCAGAGCCCGAATCCCAGTGCAACCCTCGGTCCCTCCGAAGGGCAACCGCCACCCGTACGTAGTCGACGGGAAGTCTCTGGTCACGCCCATATTGCGATCCTCGGCCGTCCCGGAGGGCGTCCGCCATCCGGAAGGTCCGCCGCCGCGTACGCTGTTTCGGGTTGCGATCCTCGGTCGCCTCTGAGGGCGACCGCCACCTCGTCTCAGATGGGCCAGAGGCGGCTGACGCCGAGCTGTTGCGATCCTCGGTCGCCCCGAAGGGCGACCGCCACCAGCGCTCGAACGCGGTCCGCGCTCTCCCGGCCGGTTGCGATCCTCGGTCACCCTGGAGGGTGACCGCCACCAGGGGCCGGCCACCATGGTCCGCGCGGCCAGCGCGTTGCGATCCTCGGTCGCCCCGGAGGGTGACCGCCACCCCTGCCAGACCACCACCGGCCGATGCACGTCACGGTTGCGATCCTCGGTCGCCACGGAGGGTGACCGCCACCTCCGGCCACGAGCCAGTAGCCCGCCCGGCCGGGGTCGTTGCGATCCTCGGTCGCCCCGGAGGGCGACCGCCACACGGGGACGACTCGTTTGCCCGACCGGTCAACGCTGGTAATCCAGTGTTGCGCCCCTCGGCCGCCCTGGAGGGCGGTTGACGCTAAGGCGTGAGGTGGGAGAGGGTGAACGCTGCGCTCACCAAGACGAGTGCCATCACTGCCATCATCAGGCAGAAGCGGACGGTCCGGGGCCAGCTTCCCAGGGCACCCCGGACCGTCCTTGCCGTTTCTCTGATGAGTAAGTTCGGCCATCGGTCCATGGATTCTCCTTCTGTTTAGAGGTGAGTCCAATACGTAGTTACTCCAGGGCGCCCTCGCCCTGGGTCTTGCTAGATCCCCGATGAGCGGTCCCGAGAGTAGCGGGACGCCTTCTCGGTGTCCAGTGGCGTGTTTCGGAGTACAACCACGATCATTGAAGGACTCCTGCCCGTTGCCCATCGACGCTCATTGAACCTACAGTCGAGCGTCGGCGCCTCAGCGCCGTGGCTGCCTCCGACATAGTCGCGAGGTAGTGGATCGCAATAATGATCATGGTTGGTCTGCGAGAAGCAGTAACACAGGGTCGGCCATGCGAGTGGCCGACCCTGTCCGACTTTGAAGCGATCGATGCTGTTGAGCGCCGATTTGACGGAACCCCGCGAAACTGTCGGCGGCATCTCCTAAAGTTCAGCTCTCGCAGGGATCCTCCGAACAAGGGGTGTGCGTGAGCGACCGCTTGTGGGCGCACAGTGCCCGGGATGGCGACGGGCTTCGCCATGGTCTCGCTGACCATTTGCGGGGAACCGCATGGCACGCGGGCACCTTCGGGGAGGTCTTCGGCGCGGGCCCGCTCGCTGCTCATTGCGGCCTGTTGCACGATGTGGGGAAAGGCTCCTGCCAGTGGCAGCGGGGCCTGATCGATGCGGAGCGCCTGGGCGGCCGGGTCGGCATCCCGCACAAGCATGCGGGTACTTGGCTGCTGGACCAGCACGGCCTGGGCATCATGTCGGCGGTGGTGTTCGGTCATCATGGAGGGCTGCCGGACGCCACGCGACTCAAGAAGGAGCTGCGCTTCGCGGACACCGATCCCCTGGTCGCCGAGGCAATTCGCCGGGTCGGGGAAATCGTTCCGGAGATTCACCCCTCGGCACCGATCGCGCTACCCACCTGGCTGCCCGAGGCAGCGACTACTGACCCTTATGCCTTGGATCTCCTGGTTCGTATGGTCTACAGCACTGTGGTAGATGCGGACTTTTTGGACACCGAGCAGCATTTCACTGGCTCCGCTCGCCCTTTTCATCCGATTTCTGCCGCTGATCTGGCTGAGCGTTTCGAGCAGGGCCGCCTGAATCTGCTTGAAAACAAACCGAGATCGCCGATCGACGGGTTACGTCAGGAGGTCTACCGGCAATGCCTGGAGGCTTCGCAGGGACCGCGCGGCATTTATCGCATTCCGGCGCCCACTGGCTCGGGCAAGACGCTCGCGGCGGGCGGCTTCGCGCTGCACCACGCCCGGCTGCACGGCATGAGACGCGTCATCGTCGCCGTGCCGTTCATGTCCATCACTGAGCAGAACGCCTCGGTCTATCGCCGACTCCTGGACGTCGAGGGCGAGGATCCGGTGGTGCTGGAGCACCACAGCGGCATCGACCTGGACGACGGCGGCGCAGGCAGGAGGTGGCAGCGGCTGGCCGCGGAGAACTGGGACGCCCCCTTCGTGGTAACGACCACCATCCGGCTGTTCGAGTCGCTGTTCTCCCACAAGCCAGCGGCGATGCGCCGCGTGCACCGGCTGGCCGGTTCGGTGATCGTCCTGGACGAGGTGCAGGCGCTGCCGGACCGCTTGTTGATCCCCATCGTGTCCGCGCTGCGCAGCCTCACCCAGTGGTTCGGCGCGACGGTGGTACTGGCCTCAGCCACTCAACCACCCTTCGAACTGCTCAGCCCCCTGCAGGGCACGCACATCAGGGATGTCATCGCCGAGCCGAAGCCGCTGTACAAGGCTCTGAGCCGAGTGCGGTACCAGTGGCTCCTGGATCCGAAGCCGACCATGGCGCAGATCGCCGAGCAGGCCGCGGCGGAGCCTCAGGTCCTCGTGGTGGTCAACACCACCAGGGACGCCGCCCGGATGCACGAGCTCGTGGAGGAGCACCGGCCGGCGCTGCACCTGTCCACGCGGATGGCAGCCGCGCACCGGCGCGCCGCATTGGACGAGATCACGCGGCGTCTCGCCGACGAGGAACCGGTCGCGGTGGTGAGCACCCAACTGGTCGAGGCAGGAGTAGACCTGGATTTCCCGGCCGGCTTCCGGGCGATCGCCTCCGCTGACTCCCTCCAGCAGGCAGCCGGCCGGGTCAACCGAAGCGGGCGGCTGCCGTACGGACAAGTCACCATCTTCGACCCGGAGGACGGCAACAAGGCGGCCGACAGGTTGTACGGCGCCGCGCTGGAGGCCACCCGCGCCAGGTTCGGCCCTCACTGCCCTCCGGACGATCTGGACGCGTTGGAGGCCTACTACCGGGCCAGGTTCGACTTCCACAACGTCGAGGCGGCTGGGCACGAGATCCAGCAGGGCCGCCGGGCCCACGACTTCCCCCGTGTGGCCGAGCTGTTCCGCATGATCGACGAGTGGACCGTTCCCGTGGCCGTGCGCTACGGCGACACCGAGAAGCTGGACGCGATCCTCGCCCACCTGCGTGCCGGGCACCCCGGAGCAGGCGCGCAGCTGCGTGCTCTGCGCCCCTATCTGGCCACCCTGCCCCGGGGCAGCGCGCGCCAGGCACTGGAAGAAGGCCTTGCCACTCCCGTCGTCGGTGACCTCCTCGAATGGCTCGGCGACTACCACCCGCAGCGAGGCATCGAATTGACCTCCCCCGACCCCCAGGAGCTGGTGTTTTGACCACCCGTCGCGCTCACCATCCGCCTCCGCCGCTCGTCGTGGAGGTCGAGGCGCCGTACGCCTGTTTCACCCGCCCCGAGTTCAAGACCGAGCGGATGAGTTACCCGGTCATGACCCCCTCAGCTGCGAAGGGCGTGCTGGAGGCGATCTTCTGGAAGCCGGAGTTCGGCTACCAGGTCACGCGCATCGAGGTGCTCAAGCCCATCCGGTGGGCGTCGATCCGCCGCAACGAGGTCTCTTCCATGTTGACCATGGCTTGGGTGCGTGAGGCCATGGCTGACACCTCCGTGCGCTTCGATGCCGAGGCCGACCGAGACCAGCGCAACATGGTCTGCCTGCGCGACGTCGCCTACCGCATCCACGCCCAGGTGCGGCTGCGCCCGCACGCCACCGACCCCGAGGCCAAGTACCGCGACCAGTTCCGCCGGAGAGTCGAGCGCGGCGCCTGCTACTCCCAGCCGTTCATGGGTGTGCGCGAGTTCTCCGCCTCCTTCCGTCCCGACACCGGCAGCGAGCCGATCCGCATCGACGAGAAGCTTGGAGTGATGCTGCACAGCATCATCTACGGACCCGACGGCGAGAGCTACCGCTGGTTCCACGCCGAGCTCCGGCAGGGCGTACTGGAGATTCCGCGTGACGGCATCGAGCTGCCCGGCGCCGCCGCGCGTACCGGCGGCAGGCGGTGACCCCGTGCTGATCAGACAGCTCGCGGCGCACGCCGGCGACAGGAGCGACCTGCCGCCGCCCTACTACCGCAACCGGAACGTACGGTGGGCGATCGACCTGGACGGCGACGGACGCCCCCGAGGAGGTCGCCTGGTGGACCTCAGCACCGCCGAGTCCAAGGCAGGAGTGCCGCTGGACACCCCGTACGTGCAGCGATCCGGTACCGGATCGCTGCCGTTCCTTCTCACCGACACCCTGCAGTACGTCCTGGCGATGCCCAAGGACGACAGCGACAAGCAGGCAGCCGATGCCCGCCGGCGCGCCCAGGACTTCGCGGACCTGGTCTACCGGTGGGCCGAGGACGAACCGCTGGCCGAGCCCGTCGTCCGTTTCCTGCGAAGCGGCGCCTTCTCCGAGGTGGAGATCCCGGCGCAGGCCAAGCCGTCCGACGTGGTGGCGATCCGCACGGATCAGGGGTGGGTGCACGCCCTGCCGTCCGCCGTTCAGGTGTGGGGGCAGGTCGTGCGGGAGCGCAAGAGCGCGGCCGGCGGGCAGGGAATCTGCCTGTCCTGCGGGGAGGGAGGTCCGTTGCTGGTCACCATTCCCGAACCGGTCAAGCCGGGCGGCATCCCGGTGGCAGGGGGCCGCGGCCGGGACGCGCAGCTCGTGTCCATCAACAAGACCGCGCAGGGGCGTGGCGGCATCACGCAACTGGCCAACACGCCGCTCTGCGACACCTGCGGCGGGCAGGCGATGTCCGCGCTGAACGCGCTCCTGGCAGACCGGCAGCACCACTACCGCGGCGCCGACAGCGTCCTGGTGTGGTGGCTGCGCCGTCCGGCTCCGTTCTCGCTGCTCGGAGCCGTCCGAGACGCTCAACCGCAGGACGTCAAGGGCGTCATCGAGCAGGTACACCTGCCGCCCGCCCGGCGCGCCGACTGGCTGAACGACAACGACTTCTACGCGGTGACCCTGTCGGCCAATCAGAGCCGCGTGGTGATCCGTGACTGGATCGACGTCCCGCTGATCGAGCTGTGTCGGCACCTGGACACGTGGTTCGCCGACCACGAGATGACAGACCTGTGGGAGGACGGGCCGCAACGGGTGCCGCTGTGGCGGATGGCAGCCGCCCTGGGCAGGCACGGCAAGCAGGGCTACGTCAGGGACACCGCACCCCGGTCGGCCGAGCGAGACCTCATGGCCGCCGCCCTGCACGGCACGCCGCTGCCCACCAACCTGCTGGCCCGCGCGATCCAGCGCGTCCGTGCCGACAACCGCGTGGACCTGCCGCGCGCCGCGCTCCTGCGCCTGCTGCTCGTCCGAGCCGACCCGGCCATGAAGGAGATCCTGTTGGAGCATCTCAACCTCGACACCCGCGACCCCGCCTACCTGTGCGGGCGCGTGTTCGCGGTCCTGGAGGACATCCAGCGCACCGCCCTGGACAACATCAACACCACCATCGGGGACAAGTTCTTCGGCGCGGCCATGGCGAGGCCGCTGCCGGTGCTCACCATGCTCCGCAAGAACGCCACCGGCCATCTGCGGCGGCTGCGCGGCAGCAGGAAGGCCGCCGGCATCGCCCTGGACAAGCGCCTGGACGAGATCTTCGAGAAGTTCGCCGCCGAACTGCCGGCCACCCTGGACCTCGCCGGTCAGGGACGCTTCGTTCTCGGCTACCACCAGCAGAGATCGGCCGACCGGGAGGCGGCCCGCGCCGCCGCTGCCGCGCGCAAGGCCGCCGCGCCCGAGTCCGCCTGACCCGTCGTCCCCGTCCTCCCCGAAAGGAAATCCTCGGCATGTCCGTCCACCTGGACCCCGCCCGTAAGCACGACTTCGTCTTCCTGTTCGACGTGCGCGACGGCAACCCCAACGGTGACCCCGACGCCGGCGGCATGCCCCGGACCGATCCGGAAACCGGCCACGGCCTGGTCACCGACGTGGCGATCAAGCGCAAGATCCGGAACACGGTGGCTCTGATCAACGAGGGCGTCGCCGGTTACGACATCTACGTCGAGGCGGGAGTCGCGCTCAACGCCCAGCACGAGCGCGCCTACGCCGCGCTGAACCTGGACCCCAAGCAGCGGCGCAAGTCGGAGTTCGAGGCGCAGCAGTGGATGTGCCAGACCTTCTACGACGTGCGGATGTTCGGCGCCGTCATGACCACCGGCACCAAGCCGTGCGGACGCGTCCAGGGCCCGATGCAGCTCACCTTCTCCCGGTCCATCGACGTGGTCCTCCCCCAGGAACACGGCATCACCCGCATCACCCAGACCCGCCAGGACGACATCGACAAGGGCGAGTCAACCGAGATGGGCAACAAGCACATGATCCCCTATGCCCTCTACCTGGGATACGGGCACTTCAGCGCCCCTCTGGCCCGCCGTACCGGCGTGACGGGCCAGGACCTGGAGACGTTCTGGCGGGCCATGACTTTGATGTTCGAGCACGACCGCGCCTCCACCCGCGGCGAGATGGCGCTGCGTGGCCTGTACGTGTTCAGCCACGACGACGCCTTCGGCCGGGCTCCGGCCCATCAACTGTTCGACCGCGTCGAGGTCGCCGCCAACCAGCCGATCCCGCGCTCCTTCGCCGACTACACCGTCTCCGTCAGGAACGACCTCCCCGAGGGGGTCGCCCTCACCTCCGTCATCGGGTGACCGACGCCGCCCCGCAGGCCGACGGCGTCCCCCTTCAGCAGGTGACGCTGTCGGCCCTGGAACATCACGCCTACTGCCCGCGCCAGGCCGGCCTCATCCTCCTGGAGGACGGATACGCCGACGACGCGGCGACCATCCGCGGCACCCTCCTGCACCAGCGCGTCCACGAGCCGGGGCACGAGACCCGCGGCGCCGTGCGTACCCTGCGGGCCCTTCCGGTGTGGCACGACGGGCTCGCGCTGGTCGGAGTCTGCGACGTGGTCGAGATCCACCGCGACGGGCGCGTCATCCCGGTGGAGCACAAGTCCGGCTCGTACACGCCGGGCGGACCCGCTGACGTACAGGTGACAGGCCAAGCGATGTGCCTGGAGGCCATGTTCGGCCGCCCGATCCCCCACGGCGTGATCTACTCTGCCGCGGATCGCCGCAGACACACCGTCGCTGTTGACGCCGTCGCGCGAGACAGGGTCCTCACCCTTGCCGACGAGGTGCGGCACACGCTTGCCACGGCCACGCTCCCCGGCGCCGCCGCCGATCGGCGATGCCGGCGCTGCTCAATGCACGACATGTGCATGCCTCGCGTCCTGGCCCGCAAGGACGCCATCACGCGAGCCGCGTCCAAGCTGTTCACCCCACAACCTGAAGCGGCATGGGATGATTGAACTCCTCAACACCCTCTACGTCCAGACGCAAGGGGCGAGCCTCCATCTCGACCACGACAGCCTGAAGCTCGTCATTCCGGAGACTCCCAAGAAGACGCTGCCCCTGCGCCGCCTGGACGGCATCGTCGTCTACGGTCACGTGTCCCTGTCCGCCGAGCTGCTCGCCCGGTGCGCCGAAGACGGCCGGTCCGTGGTCTGGATGAGCCTGTCCGGACGATTCCTCGGCCGAGTCGACGGGCCGACCCGCGGGAACGTGATGCTCCGCCACGCTCAGCATCTCTCGCATGCCGATCCCGTTCTGCGCCTGCAGATCGCCAGAAGTTGCGTCGCGGGCAAGCTGCAGAACTCCCGGCAGATCCTCCTCCGCGGAGCCCGCGATGCCACCGATCAGGCGCAGATCACACTGCGGTCGCTCGCGCAGGACATCGACGACCTTCTGGCCCGCACCGAAGATGCCGGAACCCTCGACGAACTCATGGGGCTGGAAGGCCAGGCGGCCCGCCTCTACTTCGAGGGGCTGACCCACATGCTCCGGCCGCCGTCCGACATCACCCCCTTCACCAACCGAACGCGACGTCCTCCCACCGATCCCGTCAACGCCCTGCTGTCATACCTGTACGGCCTGACCCGCGCCCTCGTCCACGGAGCCGCCGAGCAGGTAGGCCTCGACCCGTACCTCGGCTTCCTCCACGGCATGCGCCCAGGCAAGCCGGCTCTCGCCCTCGACCTCATGGAGGAGTTCCGTCCCATTCACGCCGACCGGCTCGCGCTCAACCTGCTCAACCGCAAGCAACTGCGCAAGGAGCACTTCGAGACGCTGCCGGGCGGGGCGGTCCAGATGACGGAGGACGGCCGACGCCTCGTCCTCACGGAGTGGCAGGCGTGGAAGAACAAGGACTGGCCGCACAAGCTGCTCGGGCGCAAGGTCTCCGCCTCGCTGCTGCCCGTCGTCCAAGCCCGCCTCCTCGCCCGGCACATCCGCGGCGAGCTGCCTGCGTACGTCCCCTGGACGGTGAGCTGATGCAACTGCTCCTCACGTACGATGTGGTGACCACCACGCCAGCGGGCCGCCGCCGACTACGGCAGATGGCCAAGCTGTGCGAGGGATACGGGCATCGTGTGCAGAAGTCCGTGTTCGAGATCACCTGCACGGACGCCGAGCTGCTCACGCTGCTTGATTCCGCAACACGGATCATCGATGCGTCCGACGACTCAGTGCGGGTCTATCGGCTGCCGAGCAACGGCTTCGATACGGTGCATCGCCTGGGTGTAGCAGAGCCCGCGCCCCACCATGATCCGCTCATCCTGTAGTTCGGAACCTCAAGTGCTCACGCGACACGCGGTAGGTTCCTAAGGAGTTTTCGCCCAATACGTTCCTTGATAAGTGAATCCACACATCTTTCTATCGGCACCGAGAAGGCATAACTCCTGCTCAAATGCCGTGGCGGTCGCCCTCCGGGGCGACCGAGGGTCGCAACG
>NZ_FOBF01000022.1:0-21373 GCF_900109355.1 Nonomuraea pusilla | reverse complement strand
AGTGGCGGTCGCCCTCCGGGGCGACCGAGGGTCGCAACGAATACGGCAGCGTCCATCAGCCGCCCCACTGGGACGGCGGCGGTCGCCCTCCGCGGCGACCGAGGGTCGCAACATCCTCCTGGTCCAGGCCGAGATCCTCGCCGCCCTGGCGTGGCGGTCGCCCTCCAGGTCGACGAGGTCCGCGACTGACAGCGTGTCGCATACGGGCCCCACGGGGTGACGGGACTCTTTGGGGGTCTGAGATCCCACCTCGATCTTGTCGCCGTCCGTGAGAACGTAACCAGCCTTTCTCTGGTCGCCCTCCCGGACGGCGAAGACAAGGTTCAAAACCTTGTCGGTTGAGCTCGATCAGGTTTCCAGGGCGGCCTCGATGCGGCGGTTGATCTGGCTGTCGCGTCCGTCGAGGCACTTGGCGTACCGCTTGAGAAGGACCTCCACGCTGTTGCCCGCGCGCTGGGCCACCACCGTTGCGTCCACACCTGCATTGAGCCAGGTGGACAGGGCGGCGTGACGCAAGTCGTAGGGCCTTCCTGCCAGAGGCGAGGCGACCTGTTGCGGAGTAAGGGCCAGGCGGCGGGCCTCCTCCCAGGCCCGCGCGTAGGTGGAAGCGCCGAGGATGCCACCGCGCTCGTTGCGGAACAGCCGGCCGTCAGGGGCTACGCCGAACTCTTGGAGATGCGCCCGCAGGATGCGAACCAGTTCCGGCGGGATCGGCACAGGCCGGACCTCGCGTTCTTCTCGCTGCTTGAGCCCCCGCTCGTCGTGCACGGTCCCGCTGTCGGTCCACTGCTTGCCGCTGCTCGGGCGGGTGACTTCGAGGGTGAGCATTCCCCATCCTTCCTGCGGTAGAGCGCAGTCGGTTTCCCGGAGCCCGATCGCCTCGGCCGGCCGGAGGCCGGCGAAGTAGAGCGTGGCGAAGAACGCGACGAGGCGGCGGCCTCGCCCGCGATGCCAACTTCCGACGTAGGAGAGGCTGACGAGGAGCTCGCGAGCTTGTGCGGGGTTGACCACGCACCGCCGGTCGATGCTGTTGTCTCTGGCCACCTTCTTCTGCTTGACGCGCTTGAGTGGGTTCTCGGTCAGTTCGCCGAGGTCGATCGCGTATTCGAGCGCGGTGTTGAGGCCTCGGCGCCGGCGCGCCGTCGTGTCGGCTGCCGCGCGCTTGCCGTCGCGTGTCAGCGTGAGCTCCTCGCACACCTGACGCGCGACGATGGGGTCGGCGAGGTCGCGCACGTTGATGGTGCCCTTTTCGAGCAGGCGAACGGCGTAGTCGAGGTGGGGCGGGGTCGTCTCGTCTTCCTGGCGCGGGATGAGGGCCCACTGCATCGCGGCCCTGATCTCCTTCTTGGAGAGGCGGGCGGCGTCTTCGGTCAGCATGCCGAAGGTGGCGACCGTGAGACTGTCCACGATGCTTTCGCGAGTCTTGGCGGCGGCGCCCTTCCAGCGCATGCGCACGTACTTGCGGCAGAAGCCATACCAGCTCAGGGTGGTCTTCTCCGTCTTCGTCATGGAGGCGGGCAGGCCGGTGACCGTGTCGAAGAGTTCGCCCTTCTTCGCGGCCTTGAGCAGATCGGCCCGGAAACTGTCGGCGAGTGCCTTGGTCAGGAACGTTTTGGACTTCGGTTCAGTGCCGACCTTCCATCGAAGCTGGTACGGCTTGGCGCGGTCCTTGCGGTTACGGATACTCCAGATCACCACGTCGTGAGTCAGCATCGTGCCCTCCTAGGCTGCGGTCTGCTCGAAGGTGCTGAGCCAGGCGTCCAGGTCGCAGCGGCGGACCTTGCGCTTGCCGTTGGGGAGTTTCAGGGATTTCGGGCCGCGGCCGGTGTTCAGCCAGCGGTAGAAGGTGGACTTCGGCACGTCGATCTCGTCGAGGACCTCGGCGATGGTGAGCATGGTCTTGGGGCGCGTAGGCATGGTGGTCACTGCCTTTCGGGCGTCGTGGTCGGTGCGGGTGATGTCTCGGCGGTCGTGCTTGGCGGCTGGTCGCCGAGGGTGTCCACGGGGGGATGTGGCGGGGGGAGCCGTCCCAGCCGTCCCAGGGTCATTTCCGCAGGTCAAGCCCGGGACGGCTTGAGTGGGCGGGACGGGTCAGGCCGTCCCGGCGATCGGAGCCGTCCCGCTCTGACCTGCGGTGACGAGGCTGGGACGGGTGGGACGGTTCTCCCTCTCGATCGGCACCACCTCGGCCTCCGGGACGGGCCCCAGGCTCGGGCAGTAGCGCGCCCAGGCGTCGGCGAAGTCGCCCCGCTGGTAGCCCTTGGCCTGCATCCCGTTGGGGAAGCGGATGTTGCCCGAGCGGATGTCGTACTCGCGCAACATGGTGCCGAGCTTCATCGCGGTCAGGCCGGAAGGGCCGTGGTCAGCCCATTCACTCTCGGGGTCGCTTCTGAGTCGCTCCAGCAAGACGGCGGTAGGCAGTGCGGTGTCCGAGCCGAACGCGGTGCGGCAGGCGGCGAGCAGGCGTACCCGTACCGACGACTGTCCGCTGTCGTCGGCCTCGGCCGTCAGCGCCAACGCGGCTGCACGGGCGCGGTCAGGCCAGCCGTCCCCCGCGCGGTCCGCCACGATGACCAGCGGTTCCCAGGTGTCGGCGGCGCGGTCCTCCACCGGCATGCAGGGTTCCGCTGCCTCCAACGCCGGCAGGTCAGTGCGGAGCCACCGGTTCAGGTCGGCGGCCAGGTCGCGCAGCGGAGGCCGGTCGCGGCGGTGCCGGTAGGGGGCGGCGGTCTCTCCCGGTGCGCGGCGGCGCATGCGGACGACGACGGCGCGGTCCTCGATGGTGTCGGGCATCGCGCCGATGCCGGCGAGTGCCGCCATGGCGAACGTCGGGATGCTCTCCACTCGGTTGGTGGCGGCGTCGTAGCGTTTGGCCGGGCGGTTGCGCTGGTGTCCGGCGTTCAGCAGGCCGCGCAGGTCCTCGTTGCCGTCCGCCTTGGGGCCGAAGATGGTGTCGGCCTCGTCCACGAGCATCGTCGGCGGGTCCTCCGTGATGGAGCGGTAGACGGCCGCGGAGCTGGAGTTGACGGTGATGAACGGGTCGTGGCAGGTGGCCTCGACCACGTCCAGGAGCCGGGACTTGCCGCATCGCTTCTCGGGTCCACGGATGACCAGGCGGGGAGCGTGCGCCCACGCGGGCTGGGCGTGGGTGGCGGCGATCCAGAGGGTGACGGCGTCGGTGGCCTCCGGGCTCGGCAGGATGACGTAGCGGGTGAGCGCGGCCCGTAGCCGGTCGAGCAGGGCGGCGCCGTCAGGTGTGCGGTGGTTCATGGGTGGTGCTCCTTGATCGGTGTTCATGCGGCCCTGCGACGGCGGGGCTGGGCTTTCATGCCTACGGCCAGTCCTGAGGCGATGACGGCTGCGATCTCGCGGGGCGGGTTCGGGTCGCCTGCGGCGTTGGCGGCTTCGGCGGCGGACCGGAGAGCGGTGATGACCGCCTCGGCGGGCAGCGCGCCATGTGCGACGAGCTGGCCGAGGTTGAAGGCGGCGGTGTTCAGGGTGTGGTTGCGGGTGCCGCGCCGAGCGGTGGCCACGCGTTCCACTTCGCCGCGGAGCGCTGCCTGGCCGTACCGGCTGAGACGGTGTTCATGCAGGCTGGCAAGCAGGTCGGCCGTGCTCGGTGGTGGCGGCGGTGTGGAGGGTCCGAGGGCTTCGGCGAGCCAGGCCGGGAGCGGCGTGGGTGGCACGTCGAGGGTGATCTCGTAGTGGCCGGTGCCGTCCGGCTGGCTGACCTGGCTGCCGGGGCCGACGACGTAGCCGCCGCTCGCGCGAGTGTCGATCAGCCGGCCGAGGCCGCCCCTGTGGCCTGCGCTGTTACGCAGTTCCACGTCCTCCGGCGCGGTGAAGTAGAGATGGGTGCCGCCACGCCGGGTGCGGACGGTGAACGTGTCGGCCGGGTAGGGCTGCCCGTGCTCCGCGCAGAGGAGGCGGAAGACCTGCTCGCCGTCATGCGGATGGTGCTCGGCGTAGCCAGCAGGTGGCTGGTCGCCGGGCTTCGGCTGGTCGAGGTCGATCACGACCAGGCGGGACGGGCCGCAGGCGATGCCGATGTTGTACGGCCCGCGCGACCAGAACGCGGCGATGCGGTCGGCGTCGCTGGTGGCGTGCCGTTCCCAGCCCGTGAACCCGCGCAACGGCTTCTTGCCGCGCGGCGTGAGCGGGAAGACACGCCAGCCACGGGCGGCGGCCTCCAGGGCGTGACGGGTCAGGTCGCTTCCCCTATTGGACGCCTTCTTGATGGCGGGGAGCCCGAGACGATCGGCCTCGGCCACCTCCAGCTCGAAGGCGTCCAATGGAGTGGTGGCCACGCCATCCCGAAAGCGTGGCGTTCTGGATGGGGTGTGGTGAGTGTGGGTGGGTGTCATGCTGGCAGTGCCTTTCCTCGTGATCGGGGTGGGTGGCCTCGGCGGTCGTGCTTGGCGGCTGGTCGCCGAGGCCGTATCCCGGTGCTGTCTGACGGCGTCAGAACGGCGGCGTGTCGTCCGCCGGGGCCGCGGTCGCCCACGGATCAGGCGCGCCGCCGTCGTGGCCGCTCCCGACCTTGCGCGCCGCCCTCACGGGCTTGGCCGTGGCGAACCGCAGGGACGGGCCGATCTCATCGACGGTCATCTCGAAGACCGTGCGGTGGTCGCCCTCGCTGGTCTCGTACGTACGCATCCGGAGCTGTCCCGAGGCGATGACTCGGGTGCCTCGGGCGAGCGACTCGCAGACGTGCTCGCCGAGGTCGCGCCAGGCCGAGCAGCGCATGAAGAGGGCTTCGCCGTCCTCCCACCGTTCAAGCTGCTTGTTGTAGACGCGCGGGCTTGAGGCGATGGTGAAGGTGGCGACGGCGGTACCGGTCTGGGTGAAACACAGTTCGGGGTCGTTGGTCAGGTTGCCGATGATGGTGATGCTGGTCTCGCCGGACATGCGGGATTCCTTCCGTTGGAACGGGGATCAGCGGCTGCCGTCGCGGTAGAGGCGGCGGGTGTAGACGTAGAGCTGCCAGCCGAGTCGTGGCCGCATGCCGGTGCCGTCGCAGGCGCGGCAGGTGCGGTTCCGGCCGCCGGGGCGACAGCGCAGGCAGGCGCCCCAGGGCGACGCGAGGCAGAACAGGCCGTAACCAAGAGTGACGATCGGCAGGCAGACGACGAGAAGGGCGATGGCGGTAGCCATGTGGGCCTCCAGGGCCGGTTCCCGGGTTTTCGCAGGTCAGGGTCTAGGCACTAGATCGCTGGTAGAGGGCCGTTTGAGGCTCTAGGCGGGCCTCTAGACCTAGAGGGATCTGCCTCTAGGTCTAGAGGCGATCGGGCCCCTACGAAGCCTGTCCTCGATCACGGTGTGTGATTGCCGTGGTGATGTCGTCGCGGGCCACGCCGATGCGGTTCGCGCCCTTGCCGCCGCCCTCGGACGTGCCCCACACCTGGATGGTCTTGATCCCGTACGGCTTGAGGGCGGTCGTGAGCTGGGCGGTCTTCGCGCCGCCTTCCAGGCCCGCCCACGCGCCGTAGATCTCGGGCCGCAGTTCGGCCAGGCGATCCACGATGACCTCGTTCCACACCTTCGCCTCCGAAGGCGGGACCACGGCCAGGATGTCGGCCAGCAGGTCGAAGGTTGGCGTGACGTGCTCCGGTGTCTCTCCGAGGGCGTGCCCGCCCAGCAGTCCGGCACTGGCTCGCAGGGCGTGCGCGCGCTTCGCGATGCGCTGGGTGGCAGGCGTGTCCAGGTACGCGGTGCGCACCACCTTCGGCATCGGAGTCGCGCCGAGCAGGTAGCCGATGCCGGCGTCCACCTTCGGCTGGAACACCGTGGCCCTGATGCCGTTCTTGTAGGCCGACGTACCGAGGATCATGTCGTTCTCGAGCTGGCCGGCCACCCGCAGGCAGAACCGGATGGTGACGTTCGCGCTGATGCCGGTGGGCAGGCTGTCCTTGTCCGGCCGCTGGGTGGCCAGCACCAGGACCACACCCAGGGCTCGCCCCAGCTTGATGACGAACTCGGCGTCCTCCCCTGCCTTCGCGCCGAAGTCGGGATGCGCGAACAGGTTCTGGCACTCGTCGAAGACGGCCACCAGCGGGTGCAGCCCCAGCGAACGCCGGTCGGCGATCTGCCGGGTGACCTTCTTGTCCGGGCACAGGTCCGCGGGCAGGGCCTTCAGGGAGGCGGCACGGCGCATGACCTCCTTGCGGAGCAGCGCCAGCGAGTCGGCGGCGTAGGCGATGGCCTCGTCCTCGATGCCCGAGACGTAGCGGTGGCAGTTCTGCTCGTGCGGGTCGAGGTCCCCGGTGCCCTTGAGCTCGTGAATCCACAACTCGGCGGACGGGTCCAGGGCCACGGCGGACGCGAGCACCCGCACCGAGGCGGTCTTGCCCTGGCCGGGCTGCGAGCCGATCAGGATGTTCTGCTCGATGACCGGCACCACGATGGCGCGGCCTCGCGGGTCGCACCCGAACGGGATGCCCTTGAAGACGTCATGCGAAGCGGCCTTGACCAGCGGAGACTTCACGACTGTCTTGGACAGGTCCTTGTCCCCCACCCACAGGATCAGCCGCCCCTCGTGGACGGAGCTGTCGCCCTCGGGCCAGATGCAGCCCAGCGGACGGCGCAGCGCCGAGGCCATCCTGTCGCGCTTGTCCATCACGTCCGCCACGGTCACCCCGTACGGCAGGTCGATGTCCGCACGCCAGCCGGGACCGTCCCGCGTGATCGGAGCGACGAACCGGATGGCGTCCTTGGGGTTCTTGGCCATCGCCTGATTGATGCCGCCGATGCCGAGCACGGTCAGGGCGCGGACGACGATGTCGCTGGTCAGCTTCTCCACCGTGGACGGCACCACCGCCCGGTCGATCAGCGGCCGGTCGGCGGGCTTGCCGAGGATGCCGAGCGCGGCGACGGCGACCGCGAGCGCCGCCCACTGCGCCGTGGTGGCCTGCTCGGCCATCATGAGGCACACGACCAGCAGCGTGACCAGAGCCGCGCTGGAGATCAGCACGCGTAGCCGCACGCGGGAGTCCCGCTGCCTGCTGAGCTTGAGGTACACCTCCGGGTCGGCCTTCTGCACGGCGGCCAGCCGTACCGGCTCACCCTCCAGGTCGAAGGTCCATTTGACGACACCGCCGACCAGGCGGAGGAGGCCGCGAGGAGCGCGGGCCGTCAGCCGTCCTCCGTACAGCGGCAGGCGGACGACCTGGTATCCGGCCACGTGCAGGTAGTGGAGGGCGACCCACTTGAGGGTCTCGACGGCTTCGGTGCGGGACCGCAGCCACAGCGGGACGATCGGCTGCCGGCTGCGGGCCTTCGCCTCCAGTGCGGTCCGCCAGTCGCCACCGGTCGGACCGGGCCGGTCGACGCGGACCGCCTCGCCTCCAAGGACCGGTCCGTCCGCCGTGCGGTCGTCCGAGTCCTGCCGGTCGGCATCGGGCCGCTGCGGCTGGCGTCCGGCGCGGGCGACGTCCAGGTGAACGACGTCCGCGTCCTTGCCCTCGCGGGCGGACGGAGTGGTCCTGTCCTCGTCCTCGTGGTTGGGGTCGTCCTGGTGATGGGTCATGATGAGTGCACCTCGTCTGACTTGCTGGTCACGGGGTCGTGGGACGCGGTCGTTGTCTTGGCGGATGAGGCCGCGTCCCATGTGGCGGTCGGGGACGATGCGCGGTCGGACCGCTGCTCGTCCGGTCGGTCTGCGGACGTGGTGGCGGTCGGGATGTGCGGTCCGTCCGCCTCGGTGATGCCGAGTTCGGCGCGCCAGGTGGCGGCGAGCAGCTCCGTCCGGTTCTCGGGGAACGTGCGTTGGGTGAGAACCTCGGCCAGCAGCATCGCCGTGATGGCCTGGTGGCGGTCGAAGGTCCGTCCGGGGTAACCCGTGACGCTCCATCGGTCGCCGTGGAGTTCGGCCACGTTCATGCAGGCGTCCGAGGTCATGCGCGTGTCGGTGATGTTCAGCGTCATCAGGCGGCCTCACCGTCCGGCACGGGCTCGGCTTTCAGTTGCGCCAGAAGCGCTCCGGCCCGATCGGTCGAGATGCTCCGCCCGTGGCTGCGGATGGCGTCTCGCAGCCGGTCACGGGTCAGCGGCTCGCCCTGAGCTTCGAGGTCGGCGGCCACGCGCCGTCCCAGCGGTACGAGATCGCTCACGTCCGGCGGTGGCGCCTTCCTGGGCGCACGGAGATTCCGAGGCGCGAGCGTCAAGGCCGGCGGATGATCGGGGACAGCCGGAACCGGTGCTGGGACGTCGCCCGGCGTGAGTTCGCCGAGGCGGTACAACGCTCGCTCGCGGCGGGTGGCCTTCCAGCGCCAGAGGCGGCCGTACCGGTCCTGCAGCTCCGTCTTGGCCAGGACGCGTTCGCGTTCCCGTCCGAGGGCCTCCGGGTAGCTACGGATCTCCCAGAGCACCATGCGTCGCCACAGCATGGCGGTCGCGAGCGGCGCCAGCAGCCAGCGGGAGCGGCGGATGCCGTCCATGTGATCGGGCCGAGCCAGGTCCGCGCGCTTCCTGACGACGTGCGCGCCGACCTCGACCGCGATGGCCCACAGCAGCGGAAGCAGCGCGTGGGCGACGACGGCGAACCAGTCCGCACCGAGGTATGCGGCCACGTTCAGGTAGACGGTCGCGCCGGTCAGCGTCCACGGGATGAACCGCAGCCAGCCCAGCCGCATGCAGAGACGGGCCAGCACGATGTCCAGGGCGGAGAACGCGGCGATGCCCAGGTCGATGCCGAGCGGCACCGTCCAGGCGAACCACCCGAAGGACGGTTCGGCCGCGCCGGCAACCCTGTCGAAGCTGTTGACGAACCCGAGGACGCCCAGCGCTCCGGTGACGGAAGCCGTGATGGCGATCGCCGTCCGTTCTCCCCTGGTCAGGGCGTTCACGCGGCCACCTCCCCCGCACGGTCGAGGTGGCTCCCAATGCAGTGCCTGCGGCAGGAGCAGGCACGGATGCTGCTCACCATCAGGCCACCTCCCGGTCTTCCGTTTCAGCCACGAGCTCGTCGGGTGTGCGGCCGGCCCAGACACCCGAGGTCGGGCGGGCCTTCAGCGCGTAGAGCGCGCAGGCGTGCAGGGCCGGGCAGGAGGCGCAGACCTCCCGGGCGACGGCCTCCCGGGCAGCGCGTTCCTCGCTGGTCTCGATCGTGAGCCGCGGGCCGACGTGCAGCTCGGGGTCGTACGTGCACTCGGGGAGCGGCGTCTCGCCGTCCACCTGCCAGGCCGCTTCGACCCCGGCGAGCGACATGCGCGCCGGGTGGAGCGGGCGGTTGATGCTTCGTGTCATCGGCAGATCTCTCTTCCTGCGATCAGTTGCTCATGGTCTGGACGAACCGCGTGAACGACTCGGACGCGCTCATGAGCAGGTGCACAGCCGCCTTGACGACGGTTGCCGCTCCCTCCGGGTCGTTCATGGCGTAGAGGAGGACGCAGATGGTGAGGACGGTCGGGAGCACCTTGCGTGGACGGACGAGCATGCTGAGCCCTCTCGGTTCGAGAACCTGCAAGCAGGTTCTAGGAGACATAGAACATGTACAGTCACGGAGAGTCAAGTCACAGGCACCGACGGTCTTGGGTCCTGCAGGGCTTGCCTCGCTCGTTCCTGCTGACTCAAGCCTTCCTCGTGTCACGCCCCGGCAACACTGTGCTCACCCCCGGGACTGAAAGCACAGGGGGTGCATATCGGGGGTGATTACTTCCTTGACCAGGTGAAACACGGGGCGCAGAATCTGCGGAACGAGGCCCCCGCGACTCTCATCCGCGCCATGATTGCCGAGGCCGTGCTTTTCATGGAGGTGAGAATGTCCCGTATGCCCAATGTGGCGCTAGCGCACGCTATGCGACGCGCCGATTGTTCAAATTCCGGACTTGCCTCACGAGTGCGGCAGATTGCCAGCGAAGAAGGCGTTAGTCTGAGCTGTACGCATGTGGACGTCAAGCGTTGGCTCGATGGTGTGAAACCACGCACGGCCACCGCGCGATTCATCGCAGAGGCACTGAGCCGGAAAGCCGGCGTGACATTCACTCTCGACGACATCGGCCTGGCCAGTGTCGTCACCCCGGAGACACTTGAAGCCGCTCTTGCACCTGGCGGCGGAGTATCTGATGTCGGCAGCCGGCTTCTGAGCCTGACGCGCCGAGACCTCGCCGACGATCCTGCGGCGATTCAAAGCGTGGTCGTCCCTGACGCGTGGGGAGAGGCTCTCATTTCCTGGCTGCTCTCCCGTCCTGAACCGCTGAAGACCAGACAGAGCGCCAGACCATCCGTGGGGCAGTGGGACGTCCAGGCCATTCGCTCGACCACTGAACTGTTCGCCAACATGGGCTTCCAATTCGGTGGCGGTCACGCGCGATCCGCTCTTATCCAGTACTACAACCGCGAAGTCGTCCCGATGCTCGAGGGCAAGTTCACCGAGCCAGTGGGCCGCGCGCTCTATGCCGCGGCTGCGGAGATCACCGAGCTGGTGGCCTGGACCGCCTACGACCTCGGGCGCCATGGCCTGGCGCAGCGGTATTTCCTCCAAGGACTGCGTCTGGCGCAGGAGTCGGGCGACCGCATGATCGGCGGCCTGCTGCTCGCGGACATGAGCCATCAGGCCAACTACCTCGGACGCTACAACGAGGCGATCCGGCTGGCCCGTGCCGCGCAGGAGGGCTGCAAGGACGTGGCGACCGCCACTCCCATGGCGTTGTTCCACGCGATGGAGGCGCGAGCTCACGCCGGCAACGGGGATGAGGCGCAGTGTGCTCGTGCCCTGCTTGAGGCGGAGAAGTTCTTCAGCAGGCGCAACGTCGACGACGACCCTCCATGGTCGCGCTACTTCGACGAGGCCGAACTGGCCAGCGAGGGCGCGCATTGCTACCGCGACCTCAGGATCCCGTCACAGGCGATGCAATTCGTGGGCCAGGCAGTCGATCTCTGCGACCCCATGTACGTCCGCACTCTGGCCTTCGACCGCCTGGTGCAGGCCGCCAGCTACGTCCACAGCGGAGAACCCAGCAAGGCGGCCCAGGTGGCGATGGAAGCGGTCGATCTCGCCGGCCCCCTCAAGTCCGAGCGCTATCTGCGGTACATCCGCGACCTCAAGGCCGAGCTGGTGGGCTACGAGTGCGAGGACTCGGTGCAGGCATTCAATACCGTCATCGGAGAGAAGTACCCGGCACTGGGCGCTTAGAAGGGCCGCCACCGCCGAGGCGCATCCGGGTTCTGAAGACAGAAAAGGCGGTTTCGGAACTCTTGCGCGATGGCCTCGTCTTCATCGACGTTCTGCATCAACCAGGTCGTCATCTTCAACTCGTTGATGGCGCTGAGCACGGGATAGCCCTCCCATGCCATGACGTCGAATTCGTACAGCTCCGCGAACTGCTCGTATTCGGCACGGCTGCCCCAGCCCAGGGTGTGTTCGATGGCCGTGACGGCCAGGTCTGTTTCGGGAGGGCCGAAAGCGAACCGCTCGAAGTCAATGAGAACCACCGTGCCGTCAGCGGCCTTGATGAGGTTGTCCGAATGGGCGTCACCGTGAACCGCGCACGAGGCCAGAGGGAAGTTCAGAGTCGCGTAGGCTGCCTGCAACTCTTCATACCTCATGAGCAGGAATCGACGTTCCTCATCCGAGAGGACGTCAGTCGCGGAGATTCGTTCGGACACGCGGCCGAGGATCTCGAATTCCGGTAGCGCCAGTTCCGCGGGAACCGGCATCCGATGGAGAGCGCGAAGGACGGTGGCCAGGTCGTTGAGGTCCGCTGGACTTCCGCAGTCCTCGATGAAGTGCCACAGCGTGACTGGCTTGTCCCTCACGACAATTGGCTGATCATGAGCAGTCGTTCTCGCCGCCGGAAGGCCTGCCCCGTTCAGCCAGGCCGACACGGCCACCTCTTTGCGCGCGTCGGCCAGTACGTCCAGGCTGCGGGCGATTCTCGCCACTACCCGCTCGGCCGGCAAGACGTACAGAGCGTTCTCGCCGAGACGTATCAGCCGTGCGCCATCGCTTCTCAGGCCGGCGAGCTGGCATGCCTCCTGAAGGGCGGCCTGCGCTTCGCCCGAGGTGAAGGGGACGATGGGCGGCTGGGACACCGTCACGAGAGGCCCTTTGGTTGTGACTTGACGACACGGCCTCTTCCGGCCCTCTTTTCGATGACCCCTTCGGTTTCCAGCAGCGCGAGAGCGCGCCGGACGGTGACACGGGCGACGCCTCGCTCCTGGGCGAGCACGTTCTCTCCGGGCAGCACTGCCCCTATGGGCAGTTGCCCGCTGGCTATTTCCTGGCGTAGTGCGCCGGCGACGTCGTCGGCACGCGTCTGCGCGTGGTCCGGCCCCCCGACGAACCATCCTCTGCCATGAACAGCGGCGATCATCTGCTCGGAGGCCAGCAGGTGAAGCGCCTGGCGGACGGTCCCCTTCGACACGCCCAACCCATCCGCCATCGCCGCTTCACTGGGCAGTTGCCGGCCGGGAACGAGCTCACCGCTCTCGATGCGCTTGCGCAGCTCCTCGGCGACCGTCTCGTACTGCGTGGAGGCCGCACGCCGGGCACCCGGCGTACCCTCCCCCATCACGCGACGCCCACGGCCGGCCTCGCTGGCCACCAGCCCCACGCGCTCCAGCTCGGCTACCGCCTGACGAACCGTTCCTCGCGCCACGCCGTAGGTGCGAGCGAGGACGGCCTCGGAGGGCAACAGCGCGCCGACGGGAGGATCGCCTTGGCGAATACGGCTACGGATGTCCTCAGCTATGCGTACGTACGTAGGACCGTCCTTCGCCTTGCTCATCGCGCTCCCTCGCCGAGGCACTCTGCCTCCAGAGTAGGACGGACGAGCCCGAACCTGCGAGGCATTGCCGCCTCACGCTTCTCGGAGTCCTTCCCTCAGAGCAGCCGGGAGACAGCGCCCGCGGATCGGCATCGTTGGCCTATGCAAGCGAACACGGTGATCCTTTTGGAAGCCGGACAGTCCGACTACGCCGCCGGCTCGGCGACGTCCGGGCTCATGTTCTTGCGGCGATGTTCGTTCTCGTGCTCCGCAATGAGGGCATCCCAGATCAGACGTGCCTGCTTGTGGAGCCCTCTACCGGTCTCCTCGAAGCCCTCGGGGTCCTTGGCGCGAAGGATGAGGAACTGCCCTCCCTGGCAGGCCCACTCGTAGGCACCGCAGCATGAGGTCTCGATGATCCGAATGCGATCTCGTGCAGGCCGCATGTACGGCTCCCACTTCGGGCCGGACGCATCAGGAGCCACGGCACGGCCTTTCGAGGGCGTACTTCTGCAGGTAGCGATGGACGTTGCGGCGGCTACGCTGCCACGTGCACACGAAGGCGAGTTCCAGCGGCGTCTCAGCCGCCAACTCTGGCAGGACCCCGAAGGCGATCTCGTCGATGGTCGGCTTCGGCAGCGGTCTCGCGCGCCACCCGCCTTGAGCGTCGCGCCAGACATAGAACCGTCTGAACGCGCCCCGCAGGTCGTTGAGCAGCGCGTACCCGGTTGAGCCTCCGGCGCCTGCGCCCGGCTCCTGCCCCGCCCTGCCCTGATCCTCATTTCTGGAGGTCATGACGTGCCTCCCAGTGTTCGCGCAGGATGACCCACGTGCGATGCCCACTGTGGTCGCCGGATGCGCCGAAGGACGTCGTGACGCTGGACAGCTCGGCGGTCTCGAAGCCGCCTGCGTGGTCGCAGCCGCCCGGGTCGTGAACCTCGATGCGCAGGCTGTCGTGCGTCACGTCGATTCGCGTGTAGATGAGCTCGCCGCGTTTGGCGCGTCGGAGAGCAGCGGACATCAGGGCACGGGCAACCCGCTCGGCGTCGCCTGCGAGATTCGGTCGTTCGGCCTGAGCGATGCCACGCGCCCAAACGGCCACGCTTTCGATGCTGTCCGGGATGGGTGGTAGGGACTGCCGATACATCAAGCGCTAACCTTCTCGGGTAGGTTTAGCTGCGTCCCGATAAGCTTGAAGCTTCCCGGTAAGGCTGTCAAGCTACCCGCGTGAACCGAGAAGACGAGCGCCACTTGTACCTGCGAGTCGCCGACCAACTGCGCGAACGCATCAGGTCAGGAGAGCTGCGGGAAGGAGATCGCCTGCCCTCCGTACCGGGGCTCGCGGCCGATCTCGGCATCTCACGCTCCACCGCGGCCGAGGCGCTGAAGGTGCTCATCTCCGAAGGTCTCGCCGTCGCACGATCCGGGGCGGGCACGTTCGTACGGCTCCCTCGCGAGCCGCAACGCCTCATCCGCGCGTGGTACCGAGCGACGCCGTACGGCTCACCTTTCATGCAGGACATGGACCGCCAGGGCCGCGAGGCCGGCTGGACCTATGAGTCGCGGACGCTCCAGGCCCCGCCCGAGATCCGCGACCGCCTGGGCCTCGGCGAGCCCGCAGGCGACGAGGAAGACGTGGTTCGGACCGACTACGTCTTCTCGTCCGACGGCGAGCCGGTCATGCTCTCGACCAGTTGGGAACCGCTCGCAGTCACGCGCGGGACGCCGATCGTGCTGCCCGAGGACGGCATGCTGGCCGGCCGCGGAGTGGCCGAACGCATGCTGAGCATCGGGATGCCCATCGACGACTGGGTGGAAGAAGTCGGCGCACGGCCAGGGACGGCAGAGGAATGCGAACGGCTACGCCACGCCCCCGGCGCCATTATGGTGACGATCCAGCGCACGTACTACTCCGGGGAGACGCAGGTCGAGACGGCGGACATCGTGGTACCGGCCGACCGGTTCACGCTGGTCTACAGCGGCAAGATGGGACACGTCTCCAGCGCCTCGGCGTAGCTCAGGCGATGCGGTACTTCCGCCTTATCGAGGCGGCCTCTTCCTCCGTCACCTCACTCGGTGTACGGCTCAACGCCTGCCGCAGCTCATCCATGATTGCCTGGCCGGAAGTGCGAACTCGGGTGCCGTACTGGGCGAGCTGGGCGTCGAACTGCTTGGCGCTCCGCCCGGTCCAGACCTTGCCAGTGCGGAACATCCGGCAGGGACGGTCCACGTCGGCGTCGATCTGCTCGATCAGCGGCCCGATCGTGCGGACGGCTTGCTGGAGCGCCTCGTAAAGCGGGTTGCGGACCATCGCTGCCATCGGATCAGCTCTTCGTCTTCTTCGGCGAGGGTCTGACGTCAAGGATCAGTTTCGGCGCGACCAGCTTCATCAGAGCCACGACGTCCGCCATGCTGTCCCGCCCTTTGACACCCTGCACCAGCTCGACGATCAGAAGGTCGTCCCCACGCACGAGCACAGCTGCGGCCTGGGTGCTGCCGGCACTTCCATCCTGGCCGTAATAGCCGACCCCGCCGGGAACGATTTCCGGTAGGCGCCGAGCCCCCTGGCCGATCTGGGATTCAACATCTTTCTCTGACCCACCGGCGGACAAGGTCACGTCCAGAACCTTCGGCTTGTTGCCGTCCGGTTGGTAGACGAAACACCCACCGGAGCCTGAGCCTTCGCCTGCTGACGTGTTGAAGCGCCCTCTGACAATGGGATCTTGCACGCCGGTCATCAGCCGCACAGCGTCAAGCGGAACATAGTCACAGATGTACGGCGGGGCTGGAGCGGATGGAAGCGACGCCTTGTTTACTGGTGGAGCTTCCTGCTGGCATGCGGTCAGCAGGACTGATGCGCTTAGCACTGCGACCCACCAAGCGAGACGTGATCTCATGACGGCTTGTACTCCGAGAACCCTCTTTCGAAACCCGCTTCCAAATCCCCGGCGACCTTTCCCCACTGCTCCCCGGCCAGGCCGTCATAGAGCCATCTCTGGTACGCCTGGAGTCGTTGGTTGATGTCACCCTCGTACGGAGCCATCTCATGCAGCGTCATCAGCGAGTTCCCATCACCCTTCAAGAAGTTGTTGGGCGACTTCCGAGGATCTTCTCCCGCGCTCAGTCCCTCCAAGGAACCCCACGGATGCGTAGGACTGGCAGGCTCGGCCCTACCGAAGAACCCGTGCCTCAGCATAGCGTCGACGGTCATTTGGTCGAGTAAGAACTTCGCCTTGTCCTTAGCTGTGTTCGCATCGTACGTAGCCTTGTTCGCGTTCTTCTCGGTCTTGGCAGAGTCTTCGATAATGATGTTCCAGGCGCCCACCACTCCGGCGATCCTCGCCCAAGGAGCCAGCTGTGGAATCGCAAGGCCGGTGTTGACCAACGCCATCAATATCTTCATGTTCTTCTCCTGCGCCTCGTCCAGTTCCTTGCCTTTCTGGATCGTGGCCAGTCCGCTGGCGTCGGTGATCAGCCCGAACCCCGTTCCGATTTCTTGTGCGTTGGCCTTCAGTCCTTTGATGTCCTTGCTCTCGGCAGCCTGCGCAGCGCCGTGGTCCAGTAGTTTCCTCGACCATGCGGTCTCGGCCGCCAGAACCATGGCCAATGCCTTTGAGTCCTGCTTGAACAGGTCTTCCATGACCTTGCGCAGATCCTCCCGATTGAACTCTGCGCCCCAGACCTGATCCTCTCTCGGCTGATAGGGGCGATCGGGTCCGTAGGTTTTTGATCCACTGGCCTTGGGCATCTTGGCGGCGCGGTTGACGTCGTTGATGTAACCGGCGAGGATGCGGGCTGCAGAGCCGGTGGAAGCGAAGGAAGGACCTTCGGTACCCGCCAGGATTCGCTGAGCCTCCCAGTGGATGAAATCCCAGGCGATGACGGTCGAGGTGAAGCCTGGCGACGGGTCCTGCGGTGTGCCGTCACGGTCCCGATAGGTCATCGTGGCGGCCTCCAGTGCCTTACCGAAGGCTTCCCCCTCGTCATACATTCGACGTTCGGTCACATAGCGCTTCAGCACGCTGGGATCGCCGACGAAGAAGTCCTGAGCCGCCTTCGGGTGGTTGCCCAGCGCCCGCATCACGCCGATCATCGGGTCGTGCGGGATGCCACCCGAGAGGTTGTCCTTGGACGCCTCTCGATCCAGGGCCTCCAGCTTCTTCGCCGTCGCCACCAGGAAATCCTGATTGAACGCGCCGAACGGGAGCAGCGCTGCGAGCGCGTGCTGATCCACCGGCACTCTGAGGTTCGTGAGCAGTTCTTTGCGCCACGATGTGCTCAGGCGCGAACTGGCCGCGCCCAGCGCCTTGCCCAGTGCCGCCTGCACACGCTGCTTCTTGGCGTCTTTCTGGTACACGAGCGCCGCCATGAGATGGCGAAACCGCTCGGTACCGAGCGCGTACATCAGCGATGTGGCGAAATCCGCGTCACCAGCTCGCTTCTCCAACTGGGCGACGGTCTTCTCGTCCACGTCGCTGGAAGGTTTGAGCTCGCTCAGCTTGACCGCAGCCGCGTACACGTGGGCATCGCCGGAGGCGCCGCTGTACAGGGCCTCGTCGAAGGGGCTCATCCCATCGGGTCCTGCGGGACCCCACTCCGTGCTCACGGCCTGAACGGTGTCGTTGCGGCGGCGCAACTCCGGACGCATGGCACCGATCCAGTTGCCCAGCTCCCGCATCGCAGCCAACTGCGACGTGTCGAGATCGAGGTCCTGCAACGTTCGGCGAATCAGCGGTTCACTCCTGGCGAGCGTAACCTCCGCCCGCCCCAAGTCTCGTTCGAAGTCGCCCATCAGCTTCGGGTCGATCCCCGAGTACCCCCAGTCGGGCGGCTGCGCTACCGCCGGCGGAGTCGGGGAGGGAGGCTCCGGGGTGGTGTCGGCGCGGGCCGGAGGATCTGCTGGAGGACGTACCGGTAGTTGTTCGGGAGACGGCTGGGGAACCGGCGAAGGCGTCGTCATGGCGGGTCTCCGGCATGCTCAACAACAGCAGGATCCTCCCACAACACAAGACCTCCGGCGAAGGACGCATAACGCAACAGCATGCTCAATCCCGGCTTCCGAAATCCCCAATGCCATGAAGTACGCAGCGAGCGCCTGCCGAGTTCAGCTTCATTAGTGGACCCCAAGGCCCGAAGTTCGTTGCCGCGGCAAGGGCGACCATCGGTCCAGAGCTCATAACTCGCCGTCGACCCAAATGCGATGTTGCGCGTTGCCTCGCGGTTCTCGTACCTTCTGCTGCATCAGCAGCAGGAGGGGATTCTGCGAGATCTCATGACTCAAGACACCCGCCGCGTCCAAACCGCAGTACTGGGCCGCCCCGACTCCGATCACCCCATCTCCCTTCCCACCGATCGCAGGGAAGCGGTGCTCTACCTGTCGCGATACAAGAACAAACGCTTCTTCTGCGGCGTTCTTCTCGGCGGCTGCGGATGGGAGCTCATGCACAAGCTCTACGGTGATCGTGTCTGTCACTTCGCTCACCATCCCGATACCAAGGGGCTGGCACCCGTATGCGAGCGCCGCCACTTCGGTGCCGACAGCGCCGATCACCTCTATATCCACCGCGGGCTGTCCTCGCAGCTCGGCGGGCCGGCAAGGTCGCAGCGGTTCCACGGCAATGATGATGCGGGGCCCAGCTTCTTCGCCCACACGCACGCCTGACTCCATTCGGCGAAGCGCCGGTTCACTGTCTGCCAGGAGGCGCCGAAGACCGGCAGCAATTGCCGCCACGCACATCCTGTGGTCGCCACATACCCGATCGCCGCCAAGATCGTCCGATCGTCCACCCGTCGCCGTCCACCTCCTTGCGGCCGGATTGACGCCAGTGGAGCCACGGGCTCAAGCAGCTCCCACACCTCATCGCGACAGTCGTTGGAGGAACGCATCCACGCATGGCGTAACGATCGATCCCCAGATAAGTCACGGTCTAAAGCACAGCAATTACCGGGCTTCCCGCTCGCGGTTCAAGGAGATCATCATCCTGCCCCAGGAGAAGACGACCCGCCCGATGACCGAGCCAGGCATTCCGAGAGGTTCCGACACCGCCTCCGCCAACATCCGGATCACTGGAAGCGAGCGCATCCACGCCTACAGCATGGTGCCGGGATCCCATAAGGACGTCCTGCAGAGGACGGCCCGCGCTCAAGCCACCATTAGTTTGGAGCAGCACGCAGAGGAGGTTCATGCCGACGATGCGTCATGCGTGAACGCACTCGTCAGTGCCGGTAGAACCGGCGCCACATCTGGACCGATATTGTCCGCCTCGTGAAGTCACCAGAGGGAAGGCATGCCCAAGTTCCGCCAGATCCTCACGCGATTTGCTGCGCCCGCTCGACGCGTTTGCCCAGCCACCCAAGGTCCGTGTCCTTCCACCGGAGGCTGGTACACGCCTCGGCTGGAACCAGAGAGTACGCACCGTAGCAACATAGCTACGGAAGGCTGGTTTACTTTCGTTGCCCCAATGTGTCAAGATCGCCTAGTTTTGCTCGTGATCTCACGAAGGGCGCCGATGGTCTCATCTGTCAAGTTATTTAAACTACACGGCTACCCTCGCCGTGCCTCCCTCGCTGTATTCCTGGGATTATCCATCTCTCTGTTAGTGGTCCCTCCTGCAGCGGCGGAATCACCCACTCCCACCCCTACTTCTGCTCCGCCGGTGATGGCCCCACTACCCAACCCGGTACGTACAGCCCTCACCGAGGCAAAGAAACAGGGCAAGCAGGTCGAAATTCCAGCATTACACCGGCCGAATATGACTACGGTTGCCAACCCTGATGGGAAAACGGTTGGAACCTACATCTACCACGATCCCGTCCGGTTCAAGAAGGAAGACGGAACCTGGCAGACTATCGATACAACCCTCCTGCAAGAGAAGGGCGTAGTTCGACCAAAGGCCATCAATGATGCGGTAACACTTTCAGCGGGCGGAAATACTCAACTGCTGTCCATCAAGAGCACTAACGGTGTAATGCAGCTTAGCTCCACCGAAATGCTGCCCGCCCCGACCCTTTCTGGCAGCACGGCAAACTATGCTAACGTTTACGGCGAAGGTATAGATTTGCAGATTCAGATCACACCGACCGGCATCCGGCAGAACGTGGTGATTCAAAAGCGCCCAGGCAAGCCGCTAACCATCCGAATGCCGATCCAAGGGGAGCAAGGCCTTAAGTATCGGACCAAGTCGGGCAAGGTCGAGGTAATTCGCGAAGGAAAGAAGGTCGCTGACGTCTCTCCCGGTATAATGCTGGATGCAAAAGCAGCCAACTCCATAACCGATGGCGGGATCGTCACGGCTAGCGTCGAAGCCGACGGGTCGAATCTGATCTATACACCAGATGCCAAGTTTTTGGCCGATGAGCAGACGGAATACCCGGTCATTCTGGCCAGCGATCCGACTCCTTGGTATGGGCCAGGCTTCCCAGCCGACGCGTTCATCGCCACAGACGACAGATTTTGGGGCGCAACCGTCACCCAGGACATGAAGCTCATGGTGGCCGGGCGCTCCAAAGGCGGTTATCTGTATCGCTCCTATATAAAGTTCGACTTGTCTAATGCCCCGTTCTACGGTCGGAAGATTATTAATGCCGACACTCGACCGTGGAACTTCATTACGAGTGGATGCGGCACCAACGGTGGAGACATGGTGGTTCGTCGTGTCACCAGCGACTGGTCGATGAGCACGCTGCGCTGGACAAACCAGCCATCGGTCACCACCTCCGGCCAAGGTATTAAGAATAGCGGCTATGGTCGCATCCTCGGTGATACCTCTGAGCAGGACATATACTGCCCCGACGGCGAGGGGGAAATCTATTACTCCATTGAGGGCATCGTTCAAGCATGGGCAGACGGCCAGCCCAACTACGGACTACAGATCAGCGCCCTCAACGAGGGTAGCGGCTTTACCTGGCGGCAATATCTGACCTCTGAAGAGGATTATGACCTTGGTCGTCCCCCGGTGCTGTTCGTGCTGTATGAACCGCCCACAGAGACCAAGGTACAGGGGTTCTTCGTTCCTGGTCCAAGCGACGGAACCCCTCCGACAGACGAGATGGTAGCCGCGCACCTTACTGACCGCGCCGAGCACCCCTCCCTTCCTGGCCTTGACACCGAGCAGGCACGCGGACTCCGAGAGGATGCTGAACAGGCATTCATTCAGGACGCCGGATTCGGTTTCTACCCTCCGGAAGACGTGTCCCGCGAGGACTGGCTGGCCGAACTGGATTTATCTGAAGAGACCTCTGAACCAGAGACCGACACTACACCTCCAAATGTGGTCGCAACTGACCCAGCCGCCAATGCAAACGAGGTGCCGGTTTCAGCGGTCGTGCAGGCCACGTTTGATGAACCAATCATAACGCCGACCTTTCTACTCAAAAAGTCCGACGGATCGATCATTGAAGGGGACCTTACCTTCAAGGGCGCGTCGCTGAGTTTCGTGCCGGCCCAAGCGCTGACGCCGACAACTACATACACGGCCGAGATAAAGGGTGCGGTCGACGTTGACGGCAATGTCATGACGGCCTCATACTCGTGGGCTTTCACTACCGCAGCCGGTCTGCCACCTGTCACTGGGTTGGTGGCAGCGTATGGCATGAACGAGGGCACGGGCTCCTCGGTAGCGGACGCATCCGGCAAAGGCAATTCTGGGACCACACGCGACACTGCATGG
>NZ_FOBF01000035.1 GCF_900109355.1 Nonomuraea pusilla | reverse complement strand
AACGACGCCGCGGCGCTGGCGCAGGCGGACCTGGGGCTGGCCATGGGCACCGGCACGGACGTCGCGATCGAGGCGTCGGACCTGACGCTGGTGCGCGGTGACCTGCGGGTGGCGGGCGACGCGATCCGGCTGTCGCGCAGGACGCTGGCGACGATCAAGGGGAACCTGTTCTGGGCGTTCGCCTACAACGTGGCGGCGCTGCCGCTGGCCGCGATGGGGTTGCTGAATCCGATGATCGCGGGTGCGGCGATGGCGTTCTCCAGCGTCTTCGTCGTCACCAACAGCCTGCGGCTGCGCCGCTTCGCCTGACCGCCACCGCCCCGCCGGGAGGGCTCAGTGGTGGTAGGCGTGCATCACCGCGTGGCCCTTGCCGCGGGAGATCAGCCACTTGTTCACGGGTGTGGTGAGGAGGAACGCCACCAGCAGCGAGCCCGCCAGCGCGCTCCAGAACAGCGGGTCGCCGAGCCCCGAGTCCATCGCGCCGGGCACCCCCACCATCACGGCGTTGTCCAGCAGCTCCATCACCGCGATGGACACCGTGTCGGCGGCCAGCGCCACCTTCAGCGCGTTGCGGAAGCCGACGCCGGCGCGCAGCACGCCGCGCATGGTGAGCGCGTAGCCGAACACGAACGCGAGCGCCACTGACAGCACGACGGTCGCCCCGTTGTGCAGGCCGGCGGCGGTGCCGATCACCATGCCCAGCACCTCGCCGATGGCGCACCCGGTGAGGCAGTGCAACGTCGCCAGCGCGGCCATCCGCCACGTCGCCGCATGCCCGCCGCCATGCTGAGCGCCGTGTCCGGCGTGGCCGGCGTGGTGGCCGGCGTGGTGGCCTGCCTCGTGCGCGGCCTCCTGTGTGGCGGCCGCGTGGTGCCCGTGATCGTGCGGCGCGGCGTGGCCCTGGTGCTGGCCCTGGTGCTGCCCGTGCTGCTCGGCCGCGTCCTGGCCGTGCGCCGCGTGCTGGTGACCCCTGTGCTCCACGAGAACCTCCTCATTCGGTACGCCCCAACCATATACCCCTATGGGGTATATGGCGCAACTGTCCGGAGATCAGTGCGGGAGGCCGGAGATCCGGGCCAGCGCCCCGCGGTCGAGCAGGCGGATCTCCCCGTCCCGCGTCTCGATCAGGCCCCGGCGGGCGAACGACCGCAGCGCCCGGTTGACGCTCACCCGCGTCGCCCCGATCTCCGCGCCCAGGCCCGACTGCCCGTCGTCGAGCCGTACGGGGCCGTCGGCGGCGCGCCGGAGCAGCCACTTGGCCACCCGGCCCGGCACGTCGAGCACCACGACGTCGGTGAGGCGTTCGTCCAGCTCCCTGACGGTCGTGGCGAGCGTGCGCAGCAGCCGGGACGCCACCGCCGGCTCGGCGGCCACGGCCTCCAGCACCGCCCCCGCGGGCAGGTAGCAGACCTCGACCGGCGTGAGCGCGGTGAGCGTCGCCCGGTGCGGGCCGTCCAGCAGCAGCGCCGTCTTGTCGAACGCCACCGGCGCGCTCTCGACGGAGAGCACCACCTCGCGGCCGTCCACCCCCGCCCTGCTCGCCCTGACCCGGCCCGCCAGCAGCACGATCAGCTGCCCGGCCGGGTCGCCCTCGGTGCACAGCACCTGCCCGGCGGGGTAGCGGCGGCGTCTGGCCAGGGGTTCCAGCCGGTCGCCGAGCTCGCGGAACATCGGCAGGTCGGCCAGTTCGTACGTCATGTATCCGGAGATACACCACGGCGGTGCCGCGCGATGCTGAAGTCCCGCCCGCCCGCCGCCTACCGTGCGTGGCATGACGAGATTCGTTCTTCAGATGGCGTTCGACGGCGACCCGCGGCGGCTGGCCGCGCGCCCCGCGCACCGGGAGCACCTGCGCGCCCTGCAGGCGGACGGCCGGCTGGTGACCGCCGGGCCCTGGGCCGACGACAGCGGGGCGCTGCACGTGTACGAGGTGGCCGGCGAGGCCGAGCTGCGCGAGATCCTGAGAGCCGACCCGTACACCGCCGTGCACGGTTACGAGATCGCGCTCCTCAAGGAATGGACGCCCATTCTGTGACCGCGCGAACCGGGGACGCCCGGTAGGCTCGAACAGTGTACGAGTCGATCATCACTGTCACCGGCCTGACGGTCGAGCTGGGCGGCAACCCCGTCCTCACCGGCACCCGGCTCGCCGTCGCCGCCGGGGAGATCGTGGCCGTCGTCGGCCCGAACGGGTCGGGGAAGTCCACCCTGCTGCGCTGCCTGGCCGGGCTGCAGCCCGCCGGAGAGGGCACCATCGAGGTGTTCGGGGCCGCTCCGTCCGACGAGGGCCCCTTCTGGCGCCGCGTGGCGCTCCTCGCCGACGAGCCCGCCTGGTACCCCGGCCTCACCGCCCGCGAGCACCTGGAGCTCATGAGCGCCGTCCACACCGGGCCGTCCAGGCTGACCGTCGAGGACGCGCTCGACGTCTTCGACCTGCGGTCGCGCGCCGACGCGCCCCCGCTCAACCTCTCCACCGGGCAGCGCCAGCGCCTCGCCCTGGCCGCCACCCTCCTGCGGCCCAGCGACCTGCTGCTGCTCGACGAGCCCGAGCGCGGCCTCGACGCCGCCTTCCGCGAGCGCCTGGCCGGGCTGCTCGACGCGTACGCGGCCGAGGGCGGCACGGTCGTCATGGCCACGCACGACCCGCTGCTCGCCGCCCACGGCCGGCAGGTGTCGCCCGCCACCGGCGGGGTGCCCGCATGAGGCCCGCCGAGGCCGACGGGGGCGCCCGGCCGGTCAAGGAGGTCAGGGCGTTCATCGCTTCGCGGGGCCGGGCCCCGGCCAGCCTGCTCGACCGGTACGTCGCCGGGTTCGGGCTGGTCATGGGCGCGGCGGTGGTGGGGCGGCCGATCGCGTCCCTGCTCGGCGGGCTGGCCGGCGCGACCGACCCGTCGCGGGCCGGGGCGGGCACCGCGCTCGTCCTGCTGGCCTGCGCCGGGTACCTCGCGCTGGCCCGCGCCGCCGGTCCCGTCTCCGTGTCCGGCGGCGACGCGTCCTGGCTGCTGCTCTCGCCGCTCGACCGGCGCGGCGTGCTCGCCAGGCCGGCCCGCCTTCTGCTGGCCGTCGCCGTGGCCGCCGGGCTGCTGCTGGGGCTGGGGCTGGCCGCCGTGCTGGGCGCGCCCGACCACCTGGTGTGGCGGCTGCTGGCCGCGCTGGTCGTGGGCGTCTCGGCCACACTGGGAGGGATGGCGCTGGCCGTGCTGGCGCAGGCGTCGGCGTCGTGGCAGTCCTGGGTGACGGCCGGGGTGGCCGTCCTGGTGGTGCTGGCGCTGGTCGCCGCGAGCGGGCAGGCGCGGCCGGCGCTCTCGGCCGCCGCGCACGCCCCGCCCGCCGTCCTGGGCGCCGCCGCCGGGGCCGCCGCGCTGGCCTGCGGTCTCCTCGTCCGCCGGGCCCTGGCGGCCCTCGGGCGGATACCGGCACGGGCGCTGCTCGCGGCGTCCACCCGGGCGGGCCACGTCGCGACGGCGGCGGTGCGGCTCGATCCCGGGGCGCTGACCTGGATCGCCGAGGACAACCATTGGCGGGCCAGGAGGCTGCGCTCCAGGCGCTGGCCGTCGCTCCCCGGGCCGCTCGCGCTGGCCTGGCAGGACTGGCTGCGCCTGGCCCGGCGTCCCGGCCGCCTCGCCCTCGTCGCGGGCGCCGCGGCGCTGCCCGCCGTGCTGGCCCAGGCGGGCGCCGTGTCCGCCACGGCCGCGCTGGGCATGGTGGGCGTGCTGGCGGGCGCGCTGGCCGCGGCCTCCTCCGGCACGGCGGGAGCGCGCAGGGACGGCGACAACCCGAGCCTGGCGCGCCTGACCGGAGTCGGGCGCGGCCCCGCGCTCGCCGCCCGCGCGCTGCTCCCCGCGCTGCTCGCGGCGGCGTGGGCGGCGGCCGCGTTCGCCGGGCTCGCCCTGACCGGGACGCTTCCCGCGACCTCCTGGCTGTGGGGGCCCGCGGTCGCCCCCGCGCTCGCCGCCGGGGCCCTGCGCATGGCGAGGAGGGGTCCCGTCGACCACTCGATGCCGATCATCGACACGCCGGGCGGCGCCATCCCGACCGGGCCGCTGTTCTGGGCGCTCACCGGGCTCGACGTCGCGCTGATCGGCTGCCTGCCCGCCGTCGCCGCCCTGCTGGGAGGCCGGATGGGCGACGGTTCGCTGATGGCGGCCCAGGCGCTCGCGGGCGTGGCCGTGCTCGCCGCGTACGTCCTGCGCGCCCGCCGCGCCCGATAGGCGCGCCCGCCGCGCCCGCCGCGCCCGCCGGGCCCGCCGGGCCCGCCCGGCGGGCCGGGGCTGCGCGTGCCGCCCGCGCCGCCGGGCGCGTCCGGGCGTGCCTGCGACGGCCTGGAGCGCCGACCTCTTCCCGCGCGTCCACTTCGTGACCCGGCGGGGGAGGTCGACGACCCGCGCGGGTCACGAGCGATCCAGGTCTCACAGGGAAGGAACCACGGCCAAGCCGACCTGCGGGGTCCCCGGGGACTTTTGCGGGCGATTCGGCAAGCCGGTGGTGACGCCGGGCGGGGCCGCCTACGGTCAGCGGACATGAGCACTCCATCCGAACCCGCCCCCCGGCCCCGCGACGTCGTGCTTCCACGTGCCGCCGCCGAGGCGTCCGTCCGCAGGTCCGCGGAGACGGCCGGGCGGGCCGTGGGAGGCGGCGTCGACCGGCTGGTCGCCGAGGTACGACGGGAGCTGGCGGGCGAGCTCAGGGCCCGGGTGCGCGTCCGCCTGCTCGGCCAGCCCGTCGAATGGCTCGTCGAGCAGCTCCTCGACCTGGCCCTGCCGTACGCGGAGGCCGCGAACCCCGCCCCGCACCCCGCACCGCTCGGCGACGCCGACACGACGGCGCCGATCCCCGCCCCCGTCCGGGAGGAGCACGGGGAGAGCGGCGCCGAGGAGAGCCGCATGCGGGGGAGCGGCGTCGAGGAGAGCGGCGTCGAGCAGGCCGGGGAGGAAGGTGACGGTGAGTGCGGCGTGCGTGCGGCCAGGACGCGCGAGCTGTGCCTCGACGAGCAGACCCTCGCCGCACTCGCCGAGCGCTACTCGGCGCTCGACCGAGCCGCGCTCCGCGAATGCGGCCTGCTCGTCGACCCGCCCGCCAAGGGCGGCCTGCTGCTCGGCCCCGCCCACCGCTCGCCCCAGGGCGAGGAACTGCTCGGCGAGGTCAAGGACGTCCTGCGCGCCCTGCTGTTCTGCGGCCCCGACGACGGCGTCATGCTGGATCGCGTGCAGCGCGAGCTGCTGACCCTCACCGTGCCGCGCGCCAAGGCGCACGCGGTGGCGTTCCTCACGCCCCCCGGCGCCGAGGGCACCTGGGGCGACCCCGGGCCGCGCGTCCACGACGACCGCGCGCCCGACGCGCTCCTCCAGGTCGAGTACGGGGAGACGGCGAACGGGCTGGTGGGCCACGGCCTGGTGGCGGCGCTCCGGCTGATCAACGAGCTGGAGATCAACGAGCAGGTGCTCCACGCCCGCATGGAGGACGCCGAACAGAGCACCCCCACCGACTGACCACGACGAAACAGAACACCGTCACGGGGCGACGGCGACGACGCGGAACACCGTCAAGGGGTGACGGCGACGGCCCGGAACACCGTCACGGGGTGACGGCGACGGCCCGGAACGCCCTCACGGGCTGACGGTGATGAAGTGGACGCCGCAGCCCGGTGCGAGCCGCTTGTGCGCGGGCTGATGGGCCCTGCCTGCGTGGCGGCGCGTGGCGGCGCGCTGCCGTCTGAGCCATCAGGCGCTGGGACGAGGCGGTCGCGCAGGCTTGAGAGTGCCGGCCGGCCACCGGGCCGCTCTCGGGCCCAGGTCGGCGCCGCTCCCGTCGATCACCCCGTACAGCAGCGGCCCGCGACCAGGCGGGAGCCTGACTGACGAACGGTCCGGCGATTCGGGACCAAAGACCTTTCTTCCTGCCCTGGTCGAGCGAGAGGCTCGATGACGCATGCCCGGACGGGGCACGACGGGGAAGACGAGGGACACCGATGCCGAAGCCGTTCGCCACGCGCGCCGGCCTCCGCACGCTGATGCGGTCGGTCACGGTGGCGCACGACGCGCTGCCGTGGCGCATCAGGCGGCTCGACGACGCGACGGTGGAACTGCGCGCCGACGCCGACAGGCGGCGCGCCTGCGCCGACCCGCGCGGCAGGCGGCTCGGCATCGCCTTCGGATCGGCCCTGTTCAACCTGCGGCTGGCGGTCAGGATGACGGGCCACGACGCCCGCGTCCTGCCCGCCCCGCACGCCGGGCCGGAGCGGGGGGTGACCGCCCTCGTACGGGCGGAGAAGAGCGCCCCGCCCTCCGAGGAGGAACGCAGGCTGTACGCGGTCCTCGGCCACGAGGCGCAGGCCGGGCGCGGTCGGGACGCCGCACCCGGCGGGATGCCGTCTGGCGGCGGCGCGGCCGGCACGCACGGTCCGGGCGCGAGCGACGGCAGGGCCGTGCTTGTGGAACTGGTCACCGCCGCCCACCTGGAGGGCGCCACGCTGCTCCTGGTGGGTGGGCGGGCGGCGCGCCGCGCGCTCGGCCGGGGCCCCGCGCCGGACGTCGTGGGGTGGAGCTCCGAGGGCGGTGTGCTGTTCACCAGGGGCGACGGGCCCCGGGACTGGCTGCGCGCGGGGCAGGCGCTCCAGCGCGTGCTCCTCACGGCGGCGGCCCACGGCGTGCTGCCGGCGCCCGCCGACCCCGGGGAGGGCCACGGCCCCCTCGGCTCCGGAGGCCGCTTCGGGCACGCCCAACTGCTCCTGCGCTTCGCCGACCCGGCCGAGGGACGGGGGCGGGAGGAGAACGCCACCCCGGCCGGCAGGGCCGATCGGGAGCCGGCAGAGGCCGCCGGCCCGGACGCCGGGTGTGGCGCCGGTCCTGGTCGTGAGGCGGGGCGTGGCGCCGGTTCCCACGTGGGGTGTGGCGCCGGTTCGGACGTGGGGTGTGGCGGCGGTCCTGAGGCGGGGCCGGCGGCGGGGTTCACGGGCGGGAACGGGTCATGACGGCGCAGCGCCTACCTTTGAAGCATGCGCCTGACCGCCTTCACCGACATCTCGCTGCGCATCGTGATGCGCCTGGCCGTGTCCGGCAGGGACGAGTTGCTGACCACCCGGGAGGTGGCGGAGGCGCTCGTCGTGCCGTACACGCACGCGGCCAAGGCGGTGGCCAGGCTGAGCGAGCTGGGCGTGGTGGAGGCCAGGCGGGGACGTGGCGGCGGGCTGCAGCTCACGGAGGCGGGCCGGTCGGCGTCGGTCGGCGTGCTGGCGCGGCAGCTGGAGTCGGCGGGGGACGTGGTGGGGTGCGACGACGCCCCGCCGTGCCCGCTGCGCGCCGCGTGCCGCCTGCGGTCGGCGCTCCGTCAGGCGCAGGAGGCGTTCTTCGCCTCGCTCGACACGGTGACGGTGGCGTCGCTGGTGGACTCTCCCACCGGCCCCGTGCTGCTGAATCTCCCCGTTCACCGCTGACAGGGGCACCCGCGCGTAGGACCACCCGATCCGCCGAATAATATGTATTTCAGATACCAATTTTACCTTGAGGGGGACTTGTCATGCTGTCCGCGGAAACCGCCGAGATCGTCCGCGCCACCCTGCCGGTCGTCGGCGCCTCGCTCGACACCATCACCACGAGGTTCTACGAGTCGATGTTCGCCGACCGGCCCGAGCTGCTGGACGGGCTGTTCAACCGCGGCAACCAGCGCAGCGGCGAGCAGCGCAAGGCCCTCGCGGGCTCCATCGCCGCGTTCGCCACCGCCCTCCTGGAGAACCCGGACGAGCGCCCCGACGCGCTGCTGTCGCGCATCGCCCACAAGCACACGGCGGTTGGCGTCACCGACGACCAGTACGTCATCGTCCACAAGTACCTGTTCGGCGCGATCGCCGAGGTGCTGGGCGAGGCCGTGACCCCCGAGGTGGCCGCCGCCTGGGACGAGGTGTACTGGCTCATGGCCGGCGCGCTGATCGCGATGGAGGCCCGCATCTACGCCGAGGCGGGCGCCCGCGACGGTGAGACCTGGCGGCAGTGGCGCGTCGTCGAGCGCCGCGAGGAGACGCCCGACGTGGTGTCGCTGGTGCTGGCGCCGCTCGGCGACGAGCCGGTGCCCCCGGCCCGCCCCGGCCAGTACGTCAGCGTCAAGGTGCGCATGCCCGACGGCGTCCACCAGCTCCGCCAGTACACGCTGTCCGGCTTCGGCGAGGACGGCCTGCGCCGCATCACGGTCAAGCGGGTACGCGAGGACGAGCTGCCCGAGGGCGAGGTGTCCACGCTGCTGCACGCCACCGTCAAGGAGGGCGACGAGCTGACCCTGTCGGCGCCGTTCGGCGACGTGGCGCTGGAGGACGGCGACGCGCCGCTCCTGCTCGTCTCCGCGGGCATCGGCTGCACCCCGATCACGGCGATGCTCCAGCACCTGGCGCTGTCCGGCTCCGGCAGGAAGGTGCTGCTCCTGCACGCCGACCGCGCCAAGGCGCACCACGCGCTGCGCGAGGACATGGAGCGCCTGGCCGACGCCCTGCCGGAGGCCGACCGGATCTTCTGGTACGAGGCCGGCGACTGCGGCTGCGCCCGTCCCGGCCGGCTGGACCTGACGGGCGTGGAGATCCCGCAGGGCGCGGTGGCGTACCTGTGCGGGCCGCTGCCGTTCATGCGGGACGCCCGCGCCCAGCTCATCGCGGCCGGCGTGGCTCCCCGCGACGTCCACTACGAGGTGTTCGGCCCCGACCTGTGGCTCGGCGCCGCCTGAGGCGGGCGGAGGAGGGGCGCGAGGCCCCTCCGGCACGCCGGGGCCGCCCGCTCGCGAGGGCGGCCCCCGGGCCCGGTCAGCGCGATGGTTCCCAGCCGCGCCGGGGCGCCCGCCGCTCGTCCCTGCTGCGGTAGACGATGTACGGGCGGGTGAGGTAGCCGAGCGGCGCCGTCAGCATGTGCACCAGCCGGGTGAACGGCCAGATCGCGAACAGCGCCATCGCGCTGATCGCGTGCAGCTGGAACAGCGGCGGCGCCCCCGCCATCAGGTCCGGGTCGGGACGCAGGTAGAAGATCGAGCGGAACCAGGGCGAGATCGTGGTGCGGTAGTCGTAGCCGCCGCCCGCGAGGTTCGCGACGACGGTCGCCGCCAGCCCGAGCACGATCGTCAGGGCCAGCAGGACGTACATCAGCTTGTCGTTCCTGGTGGTCGCGGAGAAGACGGGGCCGACGGTGCGACGCCGGTAGATGAGGATGGCCAGGCCGCCGAGCGTGGCCACGCCCGCGACGGTGCCCAGCGCCACGGCGGTGGCGTGGTAGGCGGTCTCGCTCACCCCGGCCGCCTCGGTCCAGCTCTTCGGGATCACCAGCCCGCCGATGTGGCCGAGCAGCACGACGAGGATGCCGAAGTGGAACAGCGGGCTGCCGATCCGCAGCAGCCGCGACTCGTACATCTGGGACGAGCGGGTCGTCCAGCCGAACTTGTCGTACCGGTACCTCCACACGTGGCCCAGCACGAACACGGCGATCGCCACGTACGGGACCGCCACCCACAGCACCACGTCGAGCGCGCTCACCGGTCACCTCCCTGCAACGCGTACGGCTCCAGCCCGACCTCCTCGGCCGGCGGCCCCTCGGCGGCGAGCCGCAGCGCGGCCTGCCTGTCGCGGTCGCCGAGCGGCGGCAGCGTGGCCAGCACGGCGGCGACGACGTGCCGGTACGGCGACCCCTCCGAGTCGAGGGCCCGCGCCAGCAGCTCCAGCCCGGCGCGGTGCTCGCGCAGCAGCCGCGTGGCCTGCCGGGTCGCGCCCCGGCCGGACAGCTCGCAGACGACGGCCAGGTGGTCGGGCAGCTCGCCGCTCTCCGGCTCGAAGCCCTCGGCGGCGAGCGCGTGCTTGAAGCGCAGCAGCGCGCCGCCGCGCCTGCGGGTGTCGCCGTAGGCGTAGTACGTCAGGTACAGGCAGCAGCGCCGCTTGAGGTCGAACGTCTCCACGTAGTGCGCCTGCAGCGCGGCGAGCGGCGTGGCGGCGGCGTGGGCGAGGAACGCGGCGAGCGGCCCTCGCACCTGTCCGGGCAGCCCCGCGACGGTCTCCTCCAGCAGGGGCAGGGCCCCGGTCAGCCGCTCGTCGGGGTAGCCGAGCAGGATCGAGGCCACCATGTGCGTGGTGCGGTCCCGCGTGGCCGTCGTCACTTCTCCTCACCGCCGTTCCGCCTCGGGGGGAACAGGCCCTCGGGCGTCCCCTTGCCGTCCCAGTTGAGCAGGTTGATCCGGCCGCGCAGGTCGGGCGCCTCCTCCAGCTCCTCGCCCGACTGCCGTTCCCTGAGCGCGTGGAAGCTCTCCACGGCGATCGGCGCGGCCCGTCCGGACGCCTCGCCGAACGGCCCGGCCATGCCGGGGCCGCCCTCGTAGTCGAGGCTGCACCCGGTGGCCAGCTCCTCCAGCTGCGCGCCCTGCTCGGCGTGCGCGCGGGGGATGACGTAGCGCTCGTCGTACGGCGCGAGGGCCAGCAGGCGGTGCATGTCCTCGACCTGCCGCCCGGACATGCCGACGGCCGCCGCGATCGACTCGTCGCGGTCCTGGCCGAGATTGATCCTGCGCATGTACGACCGCATCGCGGCCAGCCTGCGCAGCACCAGCCGCACCGGCTCGGGGTCGCCGGCGGTGAACAGCTCCGCCAGGTAGCCGATCGGGATGCGCAGCGAGTCGATCGCGCCGAACAGGTTGCCGGCGTCCTCGCCGTCGTTCCCGGTGCCGGTCAGGACGTCCACGACGGGCGACAGCGGCGGGATGTACCAGACCATCGGCATCGTCCGGTACTCCGGGTGCAGCGGCAGCGCCACCCCGTAGTCGAAGATCAGGCTGTACACGGGGGAGCGGCGGGCCGCCTCCAGCCAGTCCTCCTGGATGCCGGAGGCGCGGGCCGCGGCCTGCACCCGCGGGTCGTGCGGGTCGAGCAGCACGCTCTTCTGCGCCTCGTACAGGTCCTTCTCGTCGGGCGTCGCGGCGGCCTCGGCCACCCGGTCGGCGTCGTACAGCACCAGGCCGATGTAGCGCAGGCGGCCCACGCACGTCTCGGAGCAGACGGTCGGGATGCCGACCTCGACGCGCGGGAAGCAGAAGGTGCACTTCTCCGCCTTGCCGGTGCGGTGGTTGAAGTACACCTTCTTGTACGGGCAGCCGGTCACGCACATGCGCCAGCCGCGGCAGCGGTCCTGGTCCACCAGGACGATGCCGTCCTCGGTGCGCTTGTACAGCGCGCCCGACGGGCAGGAGGCCACGCACGACGGGTTGAGGCAGTGCTCGCAGATGCGCGGCAGGTAGAACATGAACGCCCGCTCGAACTCCAGCCGCACCTGGTCCGACACCTTGCGCAGCACCGGGTCGGACGGCGCCAGCTCGGGGCCGCCCGCCAGGTTGTCGTCCCAGTTCGCGCTCCAGCTGATCTTCGTGGGCTCGCCGCTGATGAGCGAGCGGGGCCGCGCCACCGGCGTGTCCTCGCCGACGGGCGCCGAGAACAGCCGGTCGTAGTCGTACGTCCAGGGCTCGTAGTAGTCCTGGATGGACGGCATGAGCGGGTTGGCGAAGATGGTGAGCAGCTTCTTCAGCCTGCCGCCGGCGCGCAGCCGCAGCCGCCCGCGCCGGTTCAGCTCCCAGCCGCCCTTCCACCGCTCCTGGTCCTGGTAGGTGCGCGGGTAGCCCTGGCCGGGCCGGGTCTCCACGTTGTTGAACCACACGTACTCGGTGCCGGCGCGGTTCGTCCACGCCTGCTTGCAGGTGACCGAGCAGGTGTGGCAGCCGATGCACTTGTCGAGGTTCATCACCATCGCGAGCTGCGCCATGACGCGCATCAGTACTCGACCTCCTGGGCGCGGCGGCGGATCACGGTGACCTCGTCGCGCTGGTTGCCGGTCGGTCCGAGGTAGTTGAACGCGAACGACAGCTGCGCGTATCCGCCGATGAGGTGGGTGGGTTTGACGAGCAGGCGGGTCAGCGAGTTGTGGATGCCGCCGCGCCGCCCGGTGGTCTCGCTCTTGGGCACGTCCACGACCCGCTCCTGCGCGTGGTACATGTACACCGTGCCCTGCGGCATGCGGTGGGAGACCACGGCGCGGGCCACGACCACGCCGTTGCGGTTGACGGCCTCCACCCAGTCGTTGTCGGCGATGCCGGCGCGGGCGGCGTCGCCGGGGCTCATCCAGATGGTCGGCCCGCCGCGCGACAGGGTCAGCATGAGCAGGTTGTCCTGGTACTCCGAGTGGATCGACCACTTGGAGTGCGGCGTGAGGTAGCGCACCACCACGCCCTCGCTCACCGACTCGGGCTCGCCGAACAGCGCCGCCATGTCGAGCGGCGGCCGGTAGACGGGCAGCGCCTCGCCGTACTCGTGCATCCAGTCGTGGTCGAGGTAGAAGTGCTGGCGGCCGGTGAGCGTGTGCCAGGGCTTGCCGTGCTCGACGTTGATGGTGAAGGCCGAGTAGCGCCGTCCTCCGCTCTCGCTGCCCGACCACTCGGGCGAGGTGGTCACCGGCACCGGCCTGGCCTGCGTGTCGGCGAAGGTGATCTGCTTGTGCGCGTCGGCCAGCCCGTCGAAGGTCGTCCCGGTGCGGCGGGCGAGCGTGGCGAAGCCCTGGGCCGCCAGGTGGCCGTTCGTGGTGCCGGACAGTGCGAGGATCGCCTCGCACAGGTGCGTGTCGCGGGCCAGCGACGGCCGCCCGTCGGCGACGCCGCCGCGGACCGTGCCGTTCAGGCGGGCGAGCCGGCCGATCTCGCCGGACACGTCGTACGTCAGCCCCTTGGTGGTGGCGCCGAGGCGGTCGAGCAGCGGCCCGAGCGCGGCCATCTTCTCGGCGACCGCGCCGTAGTCCCGCTCCACCGTGACGATCTTCGGGAACGTCCTGCCCGGCACGGGCTCCTCGCCCGTCTCCCGCCAGTCGCGCACGACGCCGCCCGGCGTGGCGAACTCGTCGGCCGTGTCGTGCAGCAGCGGCATCGCCACCAGGTCGGTACGGGTCCCGAGGTGCTCGCGGGCCAGCGCGCTGAACGCGGCGGCGATCGAGTGGAAGGCGGCGAAGTCGGTGCGGGTCTGCCAGGGCGGGTCGATCGCCGGGTTGAACGCGTGGACGAACGGGTGCATGTCCGTCGAGGACAGGTCGTGCTTCTCGTACCAGGTGGCGGCCGGCAGCACGATGTCGGAGAACAGCGTCGTGGACGTCATGCGGAAGTCGAGCGTGACCAGCAGGTCGAGCTTGCCGCGCGGCGCCTGCTCCGCCCAGCGCACCCCGGACGGGCGCAGGCCGGGTGGCGCCTCCTCGGCCCGTACGGACGACTCGACGCCGAGCAGGTGCCGCAGGAAGTACTCGTTGCCCTTCGCCGACGAGCCGAGCAGGTTGGCCCGCCACACCAGCAGCACGCGCGGCCAGTTCGCCGGGTCGTCGGGGTCCTCGCAGGCGAAGCCGAGCCGGCCCGCGGTCACCTCGCCGGCGACGTACGCGGCGGGGTCGCGGCCGGAGGCGGCCGCCTCGTCGGCCAGGTCGAGCGGGTTGCGGCCGAACGTCGGGTACGACGGCATCCAGCCCAGCCGCGCCGACTGCGCCAGCAGGTCCGCCGTCGCCCGTCCGGCGAACGCGCCCGAGCCGAGCGGCGACGACAGCGCGTCGGCGCCGTAGGTGTCGTAGCGCCACTGGTCGGTGTGGGTGTACCAGTACGCGGTGCCGATCATCTGCCGGGGCGGGCGCGACCAGTCCAGGCCGAAGGCGAGCTGCGACCAGCCGGTGATCGGCCGGCACTTCTCCTGGCCCACGTAGTGCGCCCAGCCGCCGCCGTTCACGCCCTGGCAGCCGGTGAGGGTGGTCAGCGCGAGGAACGCCCGGTAGATCGTGTCGGAGTGGAACCAGTGGTTCGCCCCCGCCCCCATGATGATCATGGATCGGCCGCCCGACTCCTCGGCGTTGCGGGCGAACTCGCGGGCGATCCTGGCCGCCGTCGCCGCCGGCACCCCGGTGATCGGCTCCTGCCACTCCGGGGTGCACGGGGTGTCCGGGCCGGGCGGGGCGGTGACGCCGTACTGGGCGAGCATCAGCTCGAACACGGTCGTGACCAGGCGGCCGCCCAGCCGCCGCGCCGGCACCTCGCGGCGGAGCACGCCGGGCGTGGGGGTGTCGAAGCGCGGCAGCAGCACGGTCACGGTCTCGGCCGCGCCCGGCGCGCCGCCGACGCGCAGCAGCGGGTCGATCTCGCCGAGGTCGAGGTTCCACCGGCCCTCGCCCTCGGCCGGGTAGCGGAAGCCGAGCGACCCGCCAGGCACGGCGGGGCCGCCGGTGCGGGCGTCGAGCAGCACGGTCTTGAACGCCGCCGCCTCGCCCTGCTCGCCCAGGTCGGCGGCCGTCAGGAACTTGCCGGGCACGAAGGCGCCGTCGCGCTCCTCCAGCCCCACGAGGAACGGCAGGTCGGTGAAGCGCTTGACGTAGTCGGTGAAGTACGGGACCTGCCGCTCGACGAAGAAGTCCTTGAGGATGACGTGGCCCATCGCCATCGCGAGCGCGCCGTCGGTGCCAGGACGGGGCGCCAGCCACTCGTCCGCGAACTTCGACGCGTCGCTGTAGTCGGGCGACAGCACGACGACCTTCTGTCCCCGGTAGCGGGCCTCCACCATGTAGTGGGCGTCCGGCGTGCGGGTGACGGGCACGTTCGAGCCCCACAGCATCAGGTACGCCGCGTCCCACCAGTCGGCGGACTCCGGCACGTCGGTCTGGTCGCCGAACACCTGCGGCGAGGCCACCGGCAGGTCGGCGTACCAGTCGTAGAACGACAGCATGGCGCCGCCGATCAGGGACACGAACCTGGCGCCGATCGCGTGCGAAGCCATGGACATCGCGGGGATCGGCGAGAACCCGGCGACGCGGTCGGGCCCGTACGTCTTGATCGTGTGGACGTGCGCGGCGGCGACGATCTCGGTGGCCTCGTCCCAGGTGATGCGCACCAGGCCGCCCCTGCCGCGCACCGACTGGTAGCGGTGGCGGCGCCCGGGGTCGGTGACGATCTCCGCCCAGGCCGCCACCGGGTCGCCCAGCCTGGCCTTGGCCTCGCGGTACATCTCGACGAGCACGCCCCGCGCGTACGGGTAGCGGACCCGCGTGGGGGAGTAGGTGTACCAGGAGAACGCGGCGCCGCGCGGGCAGCCCCTGGGCTCGTACTCGGGGCGGTCGCCGCCCACGCTCGGGTAGTCGGTCTGCTGTGCCTCCCAGGTGATGATGCCGTCCTTGACGTACACCTTCCAGGAGCACGAGCCGGTGCAGTTGACGCCGTGGGTCGAGCGGACCACCTTGTCGTGGCTCCACCTGTCGCGGTAGAAGACGTCACCCCGCCGTCCTCCCGCCTTGTAGAGGGCACGCAGGTCGGGTGAGACGTCGCCGGTCCGCAGGTGCCGGCCCAACTGCACCAGGGCGTCGCTCACCGGCCCGTCGATGTCCGACATGCGAACTCCTCACGATCGCGTCCGGATTTCGGCATGCCGCTTACATAGCCCCCCATAACGCACAGAAACCGGATTTTTGGATAAAAGGGGTGGCACGTGGGTCTGGCGCGGGCAACCGCCGTCTCCACGGAGGACTTTGGTCCCGCCGATCGCGGACTTTGCGCCCGTCCCCGCCGCCTGCCGCCGGGCCTACCGTTCGAAGAGCCGCCAGTCCGCCGTCCAGAGGAGAACGCGGTGCCAGGGAAGCCGGCGCCAGGCAAGCCGGCGCCAGGGAGATCGGTGTCAGGAAACGCGGTGTCAGGAACAGGGGAGCGCCGGCCAGGCGTGCGTGCCACGGCAGTCACACGGCGGCTCCCGTTCCTGGCGGGCGCGGGCCTGGCCGGGCTCGCCGGCCTCTACGGCGGACTGGCGCTCCTGTCCGGCGGCCTGCCCGCCGCCGGGCGCGCCGCCGAACGGCACGGCCCGCTCATGGCGCTCGGCTTCCTCGGCACCCTCATCGCCCTCGAACGCGCCGTCGCCCTGCGCCGCCGCTGGGGGTACCTGGCGCCCGCGCTCGGCGGGCTCGGCACGCTCGCCCTGCTGGCCGCGCCCGCCGGCTCGCCCGCCGAGCCGCTCGGCCCCCTCGCGCTCACCGCCGCCGGCGGCTGGCTCCTCGCCGTCTACGTCGTCCTGCTCCGCCGCCGGCCGGGCCCCGAGCTCGTCCTCCAGGCCGCCGGCGCGGCCGCCTGGTACGCGGCCGGGATGCTCTGGCTCGCCGGGCGGACCGTGCCCGACCTGGCGCCCTGGTTCGCCGCGTTCCTCGTGCCGACCGTCGCGGGCGAACGGCTGGAGCTGTCGCGCGTGGCCGCCCTGCCCGGACAGGCGGCGCGCGGGCTGTCCGCCGCCTGCGCCCTCCTCGGCGCGGGCGCCGTCGCCTCCCTGTGGGCGGCCGGGCCCGGCTGGCGCGCCTGCGGCGCCGGGATGCTCGCGACCGCCGCGTGGCTCGCCCTGCGCGACGTGGCCAGGCACACCGTACGCGGCTCCGGCCTGCCCAGGTACGCCGCCGCCTGCCTGCTCGCCGGGTACGGCTGGCTGGCCGTCGCCGGGGCGTTCTGGCTGGCCGCCGGGCTGCCCGCCTCGGTGCTGACCTACGACGCCGCGCTGCACACGCTGTTCCTCGGCTTCGTCATGTCCATGGTCTTCGGGCACGCGCCCGTCATCCTGCCGGCCGTGCTGCGCGTACGGCTGCCGTACCGGCCGGTGCTGTACGCGCCGCTCGCCGCGCTGCACGCCGGGCTGGCGCTGCGCGTCGCCGGCGACCTGACCGGCGGCGAGGCGGTGCGGGCGGCGGGCGGCTGGATCGGCGCCGCCGCCGTGCTCGCGTTCGCCGGCTGCGCCGCCTACCTGGCCCTCTCGTCCCCCCGCCGTACAACCGCGACACCGTAAGGAGCTCAGATGCCCACCCAGTCCGGCGCCACCCTCGCCGCGATCCGCGACCACCACGACCGCCTCACCCGTACGATGGACGACCACGTGCTGACCCTGCGCACCGCGTTCGACCGGCTGCTGTCACCCGTAGGGCGGCAGTCGACGCTCGTGGACTTCTGCGTGCGAGAGGTGCTGCCGCACGCCGAGGCCGAGGAGCGCACCCTGTACGCCGCCGCCGACGAGCTGCCCGAGACCCGGCTGCTGGCCGGGGCGATGCGCGCCGAGCACGCCACGCTGCGCGGCCTGGTGGAGGAGCTGCGGTCGGCCAGGACGGGCAGCGAGCTGGTCGCCGCGGCCTGCGGGCTGAACGCCCTGTTCCAGGCGCACGTGGTGAAGGAGAACGAGTTCCTGCTGCCCGCCCTGGCGGAGGCAGGAGTGGACCTCGCCGCGCTGCTGTCCGGCATGCACGACCTCCTGGGCGAGGGCGAGGGAGAGGGCGAGGGAGCGGGCGACCCCGGGCAGCGGGACGCGGACGGGCACGCCTGCGCCTGCGGCGGCCACGACGCCCCCTCCGCCTCCGAGCCCGTCCTGGAGGAGGAGGTGGAGGGAGAGCTCGACGTGCGGCGGCTCGCGCACGGGCAGCGGCACGAGCGGATCTTCGCCACGTTCGCGGCGCTGCCGCGCGGCACCGCCTTCGTCCTGGTGAACGACCACGACCCGATGCCGCTGCGCTACCAGTTCGCCGAGCGGCACGCGGGTGAGTTCACCTGGGACTACGTGGAGTCAGGGCCGCGCGTGTGGCGGGTCCGCATCGGGCGGCCCTGACCTCCAGGAGAACCGTCACAAGGAGGCGGCGAGGTCGTCCTGGTACGGGAAGCTCCCCGGCTCGTACCCGCACCAGGGCTCCTCGCCGAACACGTCGCCGTGCCAGGCGTACGCGCGTGACCGCGAGCCCCCGCAGATCGCGCGGAACTCGCACGCGCCGCAGCGCCCGCCCAGCCGGTCCGGGTCGCGCAGCGCCGTGAACAGCGGCGCGGACCGGTAGATCTCGGTGAGGGGCCGCTCCCTGACGTCGCCCGCCGGCAGCGGCAGGAACCCCGACGGGTGCACGGTCCCGGTGTGGGAGACGAACACGAACCCGCGCCCGGCGTTCACGTCCACGGGCGGGCGGCGGGCGCGGCGCGGCCCGGTCAGCCCGGCCCGCGTCGCCTTCCTGAGCAGCGTCCGGTACAGCGGGCCCAGCCCGAGCGCGGCCACGTGGTCGTCGCCCCGCTCGGCGAGGATCCGCCGCTGCACCGCCACCCGGCGGAAGTGGTGCGCCTCCGTCGTCTTGACGGGAACCACGGTGCCGACGTCGTAGACGAAGTTCAGGACGTCCTCCGTCTCCTGCGGCGTGAGCGCGGCCAGGTCGCGTCCACGGCCGGTCGGCACCAGGAAGAACACGCTCCACAGCAGCGCGCCCCGGTCGCGGACCAGCTTGGCGACGTCCGGCAGCTCGGCCAGGTTGTCGCGGGTGACGGTCGTGTTGACCTGCACCCTGAGCCCGGCCGCGCGCGCGTCCTGCCAGGCCGTCAGCGTGCGGGCGAACACGCCGTCGTAGCCGCGGAACTCGTCGTGGCCGGCGGCCGTGGCGCCGTCGAGGCTCAGCGAGATCGCCGCCGCGCCCGCCTCACGCAGGCGGGCCAGGTTGTCCGCGGTCAGCGCCGGCGTGGCCGACGGCGACACCGCAGGGGCGAGGCCCAGCTCGCGGCCCCTGCGCACCAGCTCGAACAGGTCGGGCCTGGCGAACGGGTCGCCGCCGGTGATCACGAACAGCGGGGCGGGGCGGCCGAACGCCGCCACCTGGCGCATCAGCCCGGTCGCCTCGTCCGTGGACAGCTCCAGCGGGTGACGGCCCGGCACCGCCTCGGCCCGGCAGTGCAGGCAGGCCAGCGGGCACGCCCGGGTGGCCTCCCAGATCACGATGAACGGACTGTCGGCGACGTCACGCCGCACCCGCCGCAGCGCCGCCGCCGGCTCCTTCTCCGTTCCCGGCCCGGCAGGCCGGGGCGGGGGCGTCATCGGTCCTGCGCCAGCACGGCGCCGGTCGCGAGCAGGGCGGCGCCCGCGCCCGTCAGCAGCCCGCCGAGGCCGATGACCAGCGACGTCACCTGCCAGGCCTGGTAGGCGTTGAGCAGGCCCGCGCGCAGCATCTGGCCGGTGAACGCGGTCTGCCGCAGCGCCGCCAGCTTCGGGTCGTCCTCGTCCGTGGCGAGCAGTTCGGCGCTCACCTCCGCGTACGTGCGCCCGCCCGTGGCCTGCGCCACGTTCCTGCCGATGACCTCGGCGAACATCCTGGCCTGCGGGCCGGTGAGCACCTGGCGTCCCGCCTGGGCGGCGAGCTCGCCGGGCAGGCCCTTGTCCGGGAAGGTGATCACCTGCCTGCGCAGCTCGGCCCGGATCTGCGCGCGGCCCTTCCCGCCCATGGCGGCCAGCACCGGGCCCGCCACCACCATCGCGGCGCCCGAGGCGCTCAGCAGCGCCGCCGCCGTCCCCCGCATGCTCATCCCACGTTCCCTTCCCAGCGAACACTCCGAGGCGAATACTCCGAGGTCGAGTGTCTGATCGCCGGGCGGGGCGAGGTGAGGGCCACTCGCCCCTGGAACGCCGTCCAAAGGTCCCGAAACCGTCAGCCGCGGGGGCGGGATCGGGCGGGCGCCGTCCCCCGCGTCGCTCACAGGGTCTTGACCAGCCGGACCTTCCCGTTGGGCTCGGCGTCGATGGCGTCCACGGTGCGCGCGGTCACCTCCAGGCCGTGCGCGGCCCCCGCGACCGCCCTGCGCACGGTCTCGGCCAGGTCGCCCGGCGCCGACGGCCCAGGAACCAGCAGGATCTCCACCGCGCCCGGCCGCCGCTGCACGATCTGGAAGCGGCGCACGCCCTCGGTCGGCAGGATGCGCGGGTTGGTGAGGAAGTCGGCGTGCAGGGCGCGGCCGTCGGCGGTGACGACGCGGTCCTCCGCTCTGCCCTGGATCCGCCGCACGATCGGCGTGCGCAGGACGCCGCAGCCGCAGTCGTCCGGCTCGATGAGGACGCGGTCGCCGAGCCGGTAGCGGACCAGCGGCATCGCCTCGGCGTGCAGCCGGGTCACCAGGATCTCGCCCTCGCCGTCCGCGAGCGACGACGTGCCGTCGTCGTGCAGCACCTCCACCACCACGTCCGCCGAACGCAGGTGCAGCGAGCCGCGCGGGCAGGACCGCGCGATCGTGTACGCCTCCACGGAGGCGTACACCTCGTGCCCGCGCGCGCCGAAGTAGCCGAGCACGTGCTCGCGGGCGGCGGGCGTGGTGGCCTCGCCGGCGAAGACGACGGTGTGGACGCCCCGGTAGGCGACGCCGCGGCGGAGGAGCTCGTCCACGAGGGTGGCGATGGCGCCGGGGAAGCCCCACAGGAACGTCGGCCGTCCCGCGAGGAACGCCTCGGCCTGCTCGTCCAGGCCGAGCCCGGTGTTGACGTGGACGTTGCGGGCCAGGCCGAGCCGTTCGAGCCGGTGGCGGCGGAAGCCTCCGACGCGGAAGTAGCCGATGCGGTCCCACGGGCGCAGGCCGGAGGCGAGCAGGTCGTGCAGGTAGGTGGCGCGCAGGTAGCCGAGGTCGCGTTCGGAGTAGCGCAGCCGCACGGGCACGCCTGACGAGCCGCTGGTGGGCGCCTCCCGCGTGTTGCCGGGGGTGAACCCTTCGGCGAGCAGCTCGCCGGCGGGCAGGTCGCGCAGGGTGGCGCGGTCGAGCACGGGCAGGGCGGCCAGGCCGCCGGCGCCCCGCAGCGTGGCGACCGCGGCGGCGGGCAGCGTGCGCCGGTAGTACGGCACGCGGGCGTGGGCGTGGCGTACCAGGCGGGTGAGCAGGCGGTCCTGGACGGCGCGCAGCCGCGCGGGCGGCAGCCGCTCCCTCGCGCGGGCCAGGCCCAGGTTCCACAGCACCGGGACCACGGGGATCGTGGCGGGGAGCCCGCTCACCTGGCGCCCCGGAGCGACAGCAGCATGACGCCTCCTTTGACGACCTCGCCCGCGCAGTACGCGAGCAGCGCGCCGAACGACTCGGCGGCCGGGACCAGGAACCAGCCGGCGGCGGCGGTCACCGCGAGCTGGAGGCACGCGGCGAGCGCGGCCCGCCTGCGCCCGCCGTCGTCGGTGTTCTCCACCAGCAGGAACGCCGGCAGCACGGCGGCGACCAGCGCGGCCTCGGCCAGCAGCGCGCAACCGGTGGCGACGGGCCCGCGCTGCCCGGCCGCGGCGGCGGCGGCCAGCGCGGCCGTGAGCGCCGCGCCGCCGGCGACGGCGGGGACGAGGATCCTGCGGGCGGCGCTGCGGGCGCTGCCGCTGCCCGCGCCCTCGATCCACACCGCCACCCTCGGCTGGACGATCCGCAGCAGGTAGCCGGCCCCCATCGTGACCACCGACAGCGCCACCGACCAGACGTAGAAGACGCTGGTGGCGTGGGCGTCGCCGAGGTGCGCGAAGTAGCCGAACATCACCGAGCTCGCGGCCACGCTCGTCACCTCGCCGGCGCTGAGCAGCGCGGCGGCGCGCAGCGCGGGGCCGGGCGACCCGCCGGGCACGGCCGGGGCAGGGCCCTTGAACGGGCCCTTGAGCAGGCCCTTGATCAGGTCCCCCAGCCGCCCGCCCGCCAGGCGCGCGGCCAGCGTCACGTCGAGCACGACCAGCACGCCCACGTGCACGGCGAGCAGGGCGTGCGCGCCCAGCCCGGTCCAGGCCACCAGCAGCACGCCGCCCGCCTGGGCGCAGGCCAGCGTCAGGTACGCCAGCACGTCCACGCGGGGCCGCCCCGCCACCCGGTTCAGCCCGGCCATGACGGCGCAGCAGCCGAGGCCGCAGGCGAGCGCGGCGGCGGCCGCGTACCGCGCGGGCGCGCCCGACGGGTCGGCGGCGGCCAGCGCCAGCCAGCCGAGCAGTACCAGCGCGAACGGCGCCGCCGCCAGCAGCGCGAACAGCGGGATCAGCCCGCCGCCGCCCCTGCGCGGCACGAGCGCGAGCGCCGCCTTCTCGATGCCGCTGGACGTCAGCGCGAGCAGCCACCCCGACACGCCGGTGGCGGTGGCGTACAGGGCGAACTCGCGCGGCCCCCACAGGCCGAGCAGGACCAGGTTGGACGTCCACAGCGCCGCCCGGTAGGCGCCGCGCCCGGCGAACAGCGCGGCGATCGCCGCCGGTCTGGGCAGGGCCGGGCTCTGGCGGGCCGTCACGGCTCGGGACGGTAGGCCGACTCGACGAAGCGGCCCTTGCCGCCCGGGGTGAGCGTCACCCGGTCGGCCCGTTCGAAGCGCACGTCCGCCGGGGCGCCGAGCTGGGCGGACAGCCGGCGCCGGTACTCGGCGGCGACGGCGTCGAAGTCGTGGCCGGGGTCGGTGACGAGCCGCACGGTGATCGTGCCGCCGGCGTCCTGCCTGACCATGCTCTCGGCGACGCCCGGCGTGTACATCGCGAGCGACAGGAACGTGGCCGTGTAGACGCGGTGGCCGCCGGGGAAGGTGACGTAGTCGTCGGAGCGGCCGGCGGTCAGCCGCATCCTGGCGAACCGGTTGCCGCAGCGGCACGGGCCCGGCACGATCGCCGCCCGGTCGCCGAGCCGGTAGCGGATCAGCGGCATCGCCCGCTCCCTGAAGTGCGTGACGACCACCGACCCCTCGTCGCCGTCGGGCACGGGGACGCCGTCGTCGCCGACGATCTCCAGCCGCACCCGGTCCTCGTCCACGTGCATGGCGCCGGCGCGGCACTGGGTGGAGACCGTCAGCACCTCGTACGCCGAGTACTCGTCGAGGACGGGCGCGCCGAACCCGGTGGCGAGCAGGTCGCGCACCTCGTCGGTCAGCAGCTCCGAGTCGGTCATGACCATGCGCAGGGTGCGCCGCAGCCGGGCCAGGTCGGCGGGCGAGGCGACGCGCAGCAGGCCGCGCAGCACCACCGGGTAGCCCATGACGAGGTGGGGGCGCACCTCCAGGACGTCCCGCAGGATCTTCTCGTCGCCCTGCCCGGCGCCGACGACCACGCGGGGGAACAGCCCGAGCCGCTGGAACCAGCGCAGCGGGCGCGGGAAGGGCTTGATGTGCGCGATGCGCCACCACGGCCGGTACCCGGACAGGAGGAACCGGCGGAACACGGTCGCGCCGTGGTAGCCGTAGGCCGCCACGTCGTGGCGCACCTCCAGAACCTGGCCGGTCGTGCCGCTGGTGCGGTCGACGCGGTAGTCGCTCTCGCGCAGGCCGGGCGCGTGGAAGCGGGTCACCCCGGCCGCCAGCACGGTCCGCTTGTCCAGGATCGGGAACGCGGCCAGGTCGGCGAGCCGGTCCAGCGGCAGGTCGTAGCGGAAGCCGGCGTAGTAGGGGACGTCCGCCCTGGCGAGGGCCAGCATCGCGCGCAGCCCCGCCAGGGTGCGCCGGTCGGTCTCGGCGCGGGGGCGGCGGATCGCCGCGAAGGCGCCGGCGACGTGCCGCAGCTCGCGCAGCGCGACGCCCAGGCCGTGGCTCATGGTGCTTCTCCGATGTCGAACCGCAGGAGGCGGGCGGCCTCGTCCAGGACGCGGGACAGCGCGGCCCTGTCGGGGGCGGCGGCGGTGAGGTAGCCCAGCTTAGCGCCCGCCCGCGTGTAGCGTTCGACGTGGTCGCCGGGGGAGGCGGCGAGCACGAGGTCCACGACGCCGGGCAGCGCGCGCACCGCGTCCTCGCCCTCGACCCTGACGAGCTTGCCCTCGCGCCCGGCCCCCAGCACCCGCACCGCCGCATGCCTGCTCGACGACGGGGTCAGGCGCGGCGGCAGTCCGACGGCGGCGCGCACGTACTCCTCGACGACGTCCACGCCGTGGACCAGCCCGAGCAGCTCGGCCAGCCCGTTGCCGCCGAGCCTGGCGCCCATCTCGACGAGCACGATCTCGCCGCCCGGCCGCACGAGCAGGTCGGCGTTGAGCGGTCCCTCGCGCAGCCCCACCTCGGCGCACACCCGGTCGAGCAGGCCGCGCACGGCCTCGGTCAGGCCGGGGGGGCCGGGCATGACGTGCTGGACCGTGATGAACAGCGGCGGCGGGGTCAGCTCGCGCTCGGACACGCCGATGAGCGCGACCGCGCCGCCGACGACGAACGCCTCGGCCGTGTAGTGCCCGCCCTCCAGGTACTCCTCGGCGACGATCATGCCCGACAGCGACCACTCGCGGGCCAGCTCGACGGCGCCGGGCAGGTCGCCGGGCTCCGGGCAGAGGGAGACGCCGCGGCTGCCGGAGGAGTCCACCGGCTTGACCATCAGCGGGAACGTCAGGGCGGGCGCCGCCCGCAGGACGTGCGCGGGCTCCCCGTGGACGTACCGGGGGCCGGGCAGGCCGAGCCGGTCGCACACCGCGCGGAAGTGGCCCTTGTCGGTCGAGGCGCGCACGGCGCCGTCCGACAGGCCGCACGGCAGCCCGAGCCGGCGGGCGACGGCGAGCTGCGACGGCAGGTTCACGTCGCTGGCGGGCGAGACCACCCCGGCCAGGTCGCCCCTCGCGGCCAGCGCCCGCACCAGGCGGGGCAGGTCGCGGGTGCTGACGTTGAGGAACTCGTCGGCGTGCGCCACGGCCGGGGCGTCCGCCCGCAGGTCCACGCAGATCGTGCGCACGCCGAGCCTGGACGCCGCCTGGCAGGTGCTGATCGCGCCGTCCGCGCCTCCGAGCACCGCGAGGGCGGCCCCGCCCCGGGGCGTCACCGCCCGCCTCCGACGCGGGCGGCGGAGCCCTCCAGCAGGTCGGCGGCTTCCACGGGCACGTTGGCCTCCCTGACGAGGAACAGCGGCGGCCTGGTCTGGCCCCGCGAGAGGTGCACCAGCGCCCGCCCCATGAGGGCGAGCGCGAGCAGCGCGGCGGCCAGCGCGAGGCCGAACAGCGCCGAGCTGCCGGTGAGACCGGCGGCCAGCGCCACCGGCAGTCCGGCCAGCCCCGCCCACACGGCGGCCGCCATCGGGCGCGGGGAGAAGCCGAAGAACAGGTCGAGCGAGTGCTTGGCCAGGCCGCGCACGGTCACCTTGGACGACCCGTGCGCCCTCGGCCGGTGCGCCGTCGGCACGGTCGTCCACGCCCTGGTCAGCCGCGGCAGCGTGGCCAGGAAGTACGGCGTGCCCAGGCGCAGGTCCACGACGCGGCGGGCGATCTCGGTGCGCACCAGGCGGAACGTGGTGGCCTTCGGCGGGATCTCGATGCCGAGCAGGCGGCGGGCGATCCAGTCGTGCACGAGCGAGGCGGCGCGGCGCGGCCACGGGTCCTTGCGGTCCACCCGGATGCCGAACACCGCGTCGTACCCCTCGGCGGCGCGGGCGATGAGCTGCTTGGCCTCGGCCGGAGGGAACTGCAGGTCGGCGTCGAGATGCAGCACCCAGGGATAACGGGCATAACGATATCCGGCCGAAAAGGCCGCCTCAATTCCGAAATTTCTGGATAACGAGAGGTAGGACACTCGGTCGTCACGGTCGGCGACCGACCGGATTCGCGCGAGAGTTTCGTCGGAACTGCCGTCGTCGACGAAAAGGATTTCCAGATTTACCCGATCACCGAGTGCCTCCGCTATTTCCCGGTAAGTGTCGTGGATGTTGTCGGCCTCGTTCAGGCACGGGACCACGACGGTCAAGGCGAAGTCGTCGAGAGGCAGGGGAGCCTGCGCGTCCCCGTCCACGGCGTCCACGTCCGGCATCTTCTGCAAACCCCCCACAACGCGCCGTACTGGCTGTCAGGGCGCCCACCCGGCTAGCGGAATATATACATGCGCGGCGTAATGCGGCTAGATATTGATTTCGTTTCACTGGCTCTGTTAGGAAGAGCTCCCGGGCGGCCGTCGTCATTAGCTGGGGGGCCCACACGATGTACGTACTCGGCATCAGCCAGGTCCACGATTCCTCCGCGGCGCTCGTCGCCGACGGCAGGATCGTGGCGTTCGCCGAGGAGGAGCGCTTCACGCGGGTGAAGCACGACGGCCGGTTCCCGGCCGAGGCGGTGCGGTACTGCCTGCGGGAGGCCGGCATCACGCTGGGCGACGTCGACCACGTCGCCTACTACTGGCAGGCCCCGCGCGAGACGCTGCACGCGCTGCGGCACTTCGTCGGCCACCTGCCCGACACGCTCGCCGTCCTGCGCAACGACGCCGGCGGGTACGGCCCCAGGGCCAGCAGCCTGCTGCGCACCCTCGCCGACCGCGACCGGCAGAAGCACCCTGACGACTACAACGTGGGCGGCGCCCTGCTGCTGCACCTCAAGCGCGGCTTCACCCTCGGCCGCATCCTGCGCGCGGCCGTCGGCCACCACGGGCCGACCAGGTTCAAGGTCCACCTCATGGACCACCACCGCGCCCACGCCGCGAGCGCCTACTTCATCTCGCCGTTCACCGAGGCCGCCATCATCACCTGGGACGGCATCGGCAGCGACGGCACCTCCACCTACCTCGGGCTGGGCAAGGGCGGCCGCATCCACGACATCAGGCGGGTAAGGTTCCCGCACTCGCTCGGCGCGATGTACGCGGGCGTCACCGGCTACCTCGGCTTCAACCCCACCCGCGACGAGGGCAAGGTCATGGGCCTGGCCGCGTACGGCACCGACCGGTACGTGGACGACTTCGCCGACCTCGTGCTCCTCGGCCCCGACGGCCGCTACGAGCTCGACCTGAGCTGGTTCCGCCACCACGCCACCGGCAAGCACCAGATGTCGGCCAAGTTCATGGAGCGCTTCGGGCCGCCCAGGCGGCGCGGCGGCGCCCCCGTCCCGCAGCACTACGCCGACGTGGCGTACGCGCTGCAGGCCACGCTGGAGCGCACCGGCCTGCACGTCGCCCGCTGGCTGCAGGCGAGGACCGGGCAGACCCGCCTGGCCACGGCCGGCGGCGTCGCGCTCAACAGCGTGATGAACGGCCGCATCCTGCTGGAGACGCCGTTCGAGGACTTCTTCGCCCAGCCCGCCGCCGCCGACGACGGCTCCGCGCTCGGCGCCGCCCTGCTCCTCGCCGTCGAGAAGCTGGGGCAGCGCAGGCCGCGCGGCCAGGACTACGTCTTCCTCGGCCCCTCCTTCCCCGAGGCGGAGATGGAGAAGGCGCTCGCCGCCGCCGGCGTGGCCTACACCCGGCCCGACGACATCGACGACACGACGGCGCGGGCGCTCGCCGACGGGAAGATCGTCGGCTGGTTCCAGGGACGCATGGAGTGCGGGCCGCGCGCCCTCGGCAACCGCTCGATCCTCGCCGACCCGCGCCGCGCCGACGCCAAGGACCGGCTCAACGAGAAGGTCAAGCACCGCGAGCCGTTCCGGCCGTTCGCGCCGTCGTGCCTGGCCGAGCGGTCCGGCGAGTACTTCGCGAGCGGCTACCCGTCGCCCGTCATGCTGCTCGTCTTCGACGTGCTGGAGCACCGGCGCGACCAGGTGCCGGCCATCACGCACGCCGACGGCACCGCGCGCGTCCAGACCGTCTCGGCGGAGGACAACCCCCGCTACCACGCCATGATCTCCCGCTTCGCCGAGCTGACCGGCGTGCCCATGGTGGTCAACACCTCGTTCAACGACAACGAGGAGCCGATCGTGCGCTCGCCCGAGGACGCCGTGCGCTGCTACCTGAAGACCGGCATGGACGCGCTCGCGCTCGGCCCGTTCTGGACCGAGAAAGAGGCCCGTTGACCCGCTGGCTCTGGCTGGCGCCCGCCGTGCTGGGCGCCGCGATCGCCACCCTCATCATGGCGGTGCTGCCGCCCGACCGCCACGTCGGCAGCCTCGCCGAGGTGCTGTACAAGGTCAGCCCGCTGGTGTGCGCGGTGCTCGCGGTGGCGGGCTTCCCGCGCCGGCCCGGGCTCGGGCTGGGGCTGCTGTGCGCGCTCGTCGTCGGCTACATGGGCGTGATCGACACGGTGAACGTGCTGCACGTCTTCGCCTACGCCGAGGCCGCCGACCGCACGGCCGCCTTCCCCGAGCTCTACCAGTTCATGATCTTCATGAACGCGTTCACCGTGCTGGCCGCGCTGTTCGCGTACCGGCTGGGCGGGGCCGACGCCGCCAGGGTGCTCAAGGCCGGGTTCGCCGGGATCCTGGTGATGATCTCCGGGCTGAACGACCTGTCGATGTGGGTGCTGGGGGACTGGCCGGACGGGCGGCCCGAGGTGCTGACCTGGGCCTCGCACATCGCGGTGTTCGTCGGCGGGCCGCCCACCGTGCCCGTCGCCGTCGCCTTCTGCGCCGTCCACCTCCTGCTCGCCGCCGTCGTGCTCGCGCTGCCCGTCCGGAGATGGCTCGACCGGCTCGGCGCGCGGCTGGAACGGGGCGCCGGGGGCGCGGGGCGGGCGGGCGGCGGCCCAGGCCGGGTCCGTCCCGCGCCATGAACGCCGACCTGGTCGTCGTCGGCGCCGGGTTCTTCGGGCTCACCGTCGCCGAACGGTGCGCCGCCGACCTCGGCGTCCGCGTCCTCGTCCTCGAACGCAGGAACCACATCGGCGGCAACGCCTACAGCGAGCCCGAGCCCGCCACCGGCATCGAGGTGCACCGGTACGGCTCCCACCTGTTCCACACCTCTAACGAGCGCGTGTGGGCGTACGCCAACCGGTTCACCTCCTTCACCCCGTACCAGCACCGCGTCTTCACCGTGCACAAGGGGCAGGTCTATCCGATGCCCATCAACCTGGGCACGATCTGCGCGTTCTTCGGCCGCGTCTTCACCCCCGACGAGGCACGGGCGCTCGTCGCCGCGCAGGCCGGCGAGGACGCCGGCGGGACGCCGCGGAACCTGGAGGAGAAGGCCGTCGCCCTCGTCGGCCGCCCCCTGTACGAGGCGTTCGTCCGCGGATACACGGCCAAGCAGTGGCAGACCGACCCGGCCGAGCTGCCGCCGGAGACCATCGGCCGCCTCCCCGTGCGCTACACCTTCGACAGCCGCTACTTCGACGACACCCACCAGGGGCTGCCGGCCGACGGCTACACCGCCTGGCTGGAGCGCATGGCCGACCACCCGGGCATCGAGGTCAGGCTCGGCGTCGACTTCTTCGACCTGCGGCCCGCCGTCGTCGGGGCCGTCCCCGTCGTCTACACCGGGCCGCTCGACCGGTACTTCGGCTACACCGAGGGCGACCTCGGCTGGCGCACCCTCGACTTCGAGACCCGGGTCCTGCCCACCGGCGACTTCCAGGGCACCCCCGTCATGAACTACGCCGACGAGGACCTGCCCTGGACCCGCGTCCACGAGTTCCGCCACCTCCACCCCGAGCGCACCTGGTACCCGGGCGACGCCACGGTGATCACGAAGGAGTACTCCCGCTTCGCCGGGCGGGACGACGAGCCGTACTACCCGATCAACACGCCGGAGGACCGCGCCCGGCTCGCCCGCTACCGCGAGCTGGCCAGGCGGGAGCCGGGGGTGCTGTTCGGCGGGCGGCTCGGGACGTACCGGTACCTCGACATGCACATGGCCATCGCCGCCGCCCTCACCCTGGTCGACAACCACCTCCGCCCCCGTTTCACCCCCTGACCGGCCTCCGCCGCGGTGGGGCAGAGGTGATGTCCGGAGGGGGAGGGCTCCTACCGTTTGGCACAACTCACCACCCGGGGTCCGCGGGCGCGGGTCCGGATGATCTCGGCCGGCGCGTGACGGCCTAGGCTGGACGATCGCGGGCCTCCTACCGGCACGGGCGATGGCACCCAGGTAGGAGGCCCGTCCGCCTGTCAGTCGGCGGAACGATCGGACAGCGTCCAGGCCAGCCACGCCAGCCATCCGGCGAACCTCACGGCCGCCAGAGCGGTGCGCAGCCGCCGGTGCCGGCGACGCCGATCGTCGTCGGGACAGCGCTCCTCCATGCGAGCTCACCTCCTTCCCCGCCGCCGGCCCGGTGGACGGCCGTCCGGCGGTACCGTCTGGACGCCCGCCACCGGCAGGGTGGGAGCAGGAGGTGTCGCTGCCCGAGGCTTGACCGTAGGGCATCCGGGAAGATCGCGGAGGGCGGTGCATTCGGCGGGAGATGTTTGCCTCTGCCTCGGTTGTAGGCCTCTACCACTTTGGTGGCCTTCACCCCACCCGTACCCCTTGACCGGAGCGACCGGCGGGTCCGGAGGCCCGCGGCCGCGCGGAGGGCGGTCGCGGACGCGAGGAGCGTCCCCGGGAGCGTGAGAAGATCGAGATCATGAGTGGTCTCCCAGGCTCAGGCCGCCGCCGCTCCCAGCCCTTCGCGGCGGCCACCGTCACCCGCGCGATCCCCGCCGGTCGGCCGCGGGCGCTCGCCCGCCCCCATACGACCATCCCTCCGACCTGCGCACCCGCGCGGTTACCCGCCCATCGGCGGGGCCGCCTCGCCGCGTCCGCCCCCGGGGGCGAGCGGCACGGCGAGCCGGGCGCGTGGTGAGCGCGTACGGCGCGGCAGGCGCGCCCGCGGTGCCGCCGCTGGAGCAGGACGTGGCGAGCGTCGGGGAGATCGAGGGGCTGCGCCCGCGCCGGAGGCCCCGCGACGGCGGCGACGTCCCCGGGGCCGACGTCGACCTCGTCGACGCCCTCGACCCGCAGACGTGGCGCGCCGCCGCCGCCTGGCTGCAGGAGAAGGCCGCCACGGCGACCCGGCAGGGGCGGCTGCAGGCCCTGGCCGGGTTCCTGCGCTGGCTCGGCGCCGCCGAGCCCGGCCTCGACCCGCTCGCCGTCACCGGCGCCCACGTCGACGCCTACTGCGACGCCGTGCTGACCGGGGCCGCACCCGGCGGCGTACGAGCCCCGGGCAAGCCGCCGTCCGACGCGACCGTGGCGAGGAAGCGCACGACCCTGCTCGCCTTCTACGCGTACGCCTGGCGGTGGGGCCTGGTCAGGCAGAACCGGGGCCACGGGCACCACCAGGCCAGGCCGGCGCCGCGCCCCGACACCGTCACCAGGGAGGAGCGGCGGATGCTGCGCCGGGGCGTCGCCAGGCTGGCGGCCGACGGCCGGCCGGCCGAGGCCGCCGCCGTGGCGCTGCTCGAAGGAACGGGCGCCCCCGCCGCCGCGCTGGCCGCGCTGACCATCGAGAACATCAAGACGGTCCCCGACGGCCACGGCGGCGAGCAGACCCTCATCGCCTTCCACGACGGCCGCGGCGACCTGGTGGCCTTCCCCGTGCCGCCGCCGGCCCGCCCGCTGCTGCACGCGCTGCGCTACGGCAGGCCCGCGGGCGAGCCGCTGATCAGGCGCGACGACGGCCGTCCGGTGGACCTGGAGTGGCTCAGCTCGGCGCTCACCAGGGCCGCGCTGGCAGGAGGCGTCCCCGAGGAGCGGGCGCGGGCGCTCGACCCGCACCTGATGCGGGCGGGCGTCGTCGCCGAGCTCCTGCACGGCTGCTGCTGCCGGACGGGGGGCGTCCACAGCGGGTAGGACGGCGCGTCCCGGCGGCGGGCGCCGCCGGGACGCGTCCCGCTACGGCTCCAGGCACTGGGGGACGGAGTCGCCGGGGCCGGTGGGACGCTCGGTCCTGCCGGCCGCGTCGTAGATCTTCACCCACCTGATCGACGGGAACTGCTTGAGCGTCGGCATGATCTGGTCGGCCACCGTGAACGTGGACCCGCCGCTGGAGCAGCGGCCCGTCAGATGGACACGGGCGACGCCGTCCCTGACGGTCAGCTTGCCGAAGCCGGTCGCCCCGGACGCGGCGAACCGCAGCCCCCGCGCCCGCTCGGCCTGCGTGGGCCCGGCGAACAGCCGCTGCAGCGCGCCGTACGCCGTGTCGGGCGGGACGACCGGCCTGCTCACGGGCGTGGTGTAGGGGGCGCGGCCGGCGGCGTACCTGCCGGTGTCGAGGAAGTAGGCGCGCACCGGGACGGTGCGGTACGGCGTGGCGACGTCCACGACGACCCGGCTCGGCGAGGCCAGCGTGTACACGCGGTACGCGGCCCGCCTGGCCAGACCGACGCCGAACGACAGGGTCGCCTCGAAGTCGCCGGTGTTGACGACCTGGACGACGCCGGGGAGCGCGTACGTCCTGCGGGCCGGGCCGTAGGTGACCCTGCCCGTACGGTCGTGGCCGTCGGCCCGCTGGAAGCGCACCTGCAGCACGGCGGACCCCGCGACGCTCACGGGACGGCCGGAGGCGTCGGCGACGAGGGAGGACACGTACCGCACGTCGCGTTCGGCCGGGACCCGGCCGCGGAACTCGAACACCAGCCGGTCCAGGCCCGGGTGGTGGGAGGCGCGGACGTCGACCAGCACGGGCGTGGCGGGGGCGCGCCAGGAGGACGCCGGGGTGGCGGTGCCGGCGCGGGCCTGGGCGGCGGCTTGTCCGGTGGCTTGTCCGGTGGCCTGCGCCGGGGCGGCGATCAGCGCCGTTGCGGCGGTGGTGGCCAGCGCGGCGGCGAGGAGGGGGCGGATCGGGAGCATGATGATCATCTCTTTCCCGTTGGTGCTCCTGCCCTCCAGCGTGGATCACCGGGGGAGCGGGCACCAGCGCCGAACGTCCCCCAATATCGGGTCTTCAGCAACAAACCCGACATGTCTATGGCTCGGGGGTCGTGGAGACGGCGAGGGCGGCCCGGAGGAACGCCACGACGCGGGGCCAGGCGTCGGCGGCGGCCGCCGCGTTCGCCTCCGGCGTCCCGCCCGCCGCGAACCCGCGGGCCCGCGGCGGGCACGGCCCGGCGAGATGCCCGGCCCCCTCGTACACCAGGTGCTCGACCCGCCGCCGGTCAGGGCGCGCCGCGTCCGACCGACCGCCGAGGCGCCGTACCGCGATCTCCGCCAGCTCCCGGGACGGCCACACCTGGTCGTCGGCGCCGCTGACGAGCAGGACCGGCCCCGGGAAGCGCTCCACCGGGATCGTCGCCCGCTCGACGGCGGCCGCGTCGCCGAGAGCGCGCTCGTAGAAGGGCCTGGACGGGGGCGGCCGGCCCACCAGGTAGCCCAGCAGCGACAGGACCTGCCCCGGCGTCGGCCTGGCGAACGGCAGGAACGGCACCGCCGCGCCGCCCAGCGTCCACGACGGCCTCGCGGGCCGCCGGTACGCCCCCGGGCCGCGGTCGATGCCCTGCCAGCCGACACCGCTGCCCGAGTACGCCACGACGGCGGCCACGAGCTCCGGGTACGCGGACGCCACCAGCAGCGCCAGCTCCCCGCCCTTCGACCGCCCCACCACCGCGACCGGCCGGGAGGCTCCCCCGAGGAGACCGCCGGCGCGTACCCGCCGGGCTGCTCCAGGGCCGCGAGGCAGGGCCGCGAGCCACCGCAGGCGTTCCCCGAAGCGCTCCAGCGGGACCTCCACCAGCTGAGCGGGCAACCCGGCACCGCCGAAACACGGCGAGGCGAGCGCCAGGAACCCCGCGCGCGCCAGCGCGGCCCCGACGTCGTCGGGCGTCCCGCCCTCGGAGCCGCCCAGCACGAGGACGGCCGGAGCCGGCCCCGCCCCCGGCGGCAGCCACAGCGTGCCGTACTCCACGGCCCTGCTCGCGATCTCTTCCACACCCCGATGCGATCACCGCCGCCGCGTCGTGCACAGAGCCCAAAGTCCCGCCCTTCGCCACCGCCGGACCACCGCCGGACCACCGCCGGACCACCGCCGGACCACGGCCTGAGGACGGCCTGAGGACGGCTCGCCGGGGCACACGGCCTCCGCGTCACGGGCGATCATCGCCTGGCCGGTTCCGTGTGATATCTTCATCGCCGCCATGCAGTCGCCACGAACCGAGGAGGTGAGACCGATCAACGCTGTGACACGTCGGGCCTCCCTCCCTCGCATGGTCTAGGGAGCGCCCGCAGAAGGCATCCCGAAAGGCACGAAACGCTTTGCGCTTCATCTCCCAGACGTCTCTCGACGGCGTCACCCAACGGCTGTTCACCCTCGGCGAGGTACCCGGCGTGCTGTGGACGCCGGAAGGCGCCCACGAACCTCGCCCCCTGATCCTGATGGGCCACGGCGGCGGGCAGCACAAGACCGCACCGGGCGTCGTGGCCCGCGCGCGCCGCTTCGTCACCGAGGGCGGCTTCGCGGTGGTCGCCCTCGACGCGCCCGACCACGGCGACCGGCCGAAGACCGAGGAGTTCGCCCGGATCGCGGCGGACCTGCGAGGCGGCATGGCCGCCGGTGAGGACGTCACCGCGCGGCTCGGCGCGATGCACGCCCACCTGTCCGGCCGGGCCGTCCCCGAATGGCGGGCGGTCCTGACCGCGGTTCAGGAACTCGACGACGTCGGCGCCGGCCCGGTGGGCTACTGGGGCATGTCGATGGGCTGCGGGCTCGGCATCCCGTTCGTCGCCGCGGAACCGCGGGTCCGCGCGGCGGTGCTCGGCCTGCTCGGCGCACACGGGCTGACCGGGAGCGCCGCCCTGGTCACCGTCCCGGTGCGGTTCCTGCTGCAGTGGGACGACGACCTGGTTCCGCGGGCCGAGGGCCTGGCGCTGTTCGACGCGCTGGCGTCGGCCGACAAGACCCTGCACGCCAACCCGGGCGGGCACGGGGAGATCCCCGAGTCCGAGACCGGCAGCGCGCTGCGGTTCTTCGCGCGGCACCTCGGCTGACCGCCGCCGCCCCCGCGCCTACCCGGTGCGCGACGACCTGATCGGCCGCGTTTGACTTCCTGAGCGACCATCCGGCCTTCTCCGGTCCGCCCGCCGCGAGGATGCCCCCCACGGGGGCGTCGTCGCGGCGCTAGCGGGCCGGGCCGGGGGTGTCGTCGCGGGTCCAGGTCAGGTCGTCGACGACGTCCACGACGCCGTCCACGCGGCCCGCCATGCGGACGGCCACCGCGCAGTCGCTCCTGCGCTCCATCGTGCCGGCGAGCGTGACGATGCCGTGCCGCACCGACACGCGGACGTCACCGGTGTCCGCCCACAGGGACCGGCCCAGGACGTCCTCGCGGATCTCGTCGGCGATGTCGGCGTCGGGGCGTACGAAGATCCGCAGCAGGTCGTGCCTGCTCACCACGCCCTCCAGCGTGCCGTCCTCGGCCACGACGACCAGGCGTTTGACGCCGTGCTCGTCCATGGCGCGGGCAGCGGCGACGACCGAGGCGTCGGGCGGCACCGTCACGGCCGGCGCCGTCATCAGGGCGGCGGCCGTGTCGCCCGCGGCCTTCCGCCTGGCCTTGCCGCCGTCCTCCGCCATGCGCTGACGCAGCCGGGCCCGCAGCGGCGGCCGGTACCCCTCCTCGTAGTACTGGTCGCGGAACTCCTGCTTGCGCAGCAGGTCGGCCTCGGACACCACGCCGATGACGTGGTTGTCGCCGTCCACGACGGGGACGGCGCTGACGCCGTGGGCGATGAGCACCTCGGCGATGTCCTTGAACGGCGTGCTGCCGTTGACGGAGGCGACCTCCCTGGTCATGACGTCCTTGACGGTGGTTCGCATCACGAAGCTCCTTCTCGTACCCCTCACTCCAGCACCCCACCCGCCACCCGGCCGGGCGGGGCCGTTCGTCGTGCCCGGTTCCTGGCGCGCGGCGGCCCGGGGCGGCTAAGGTCAAGATCATGAAAACGGCGGTCAAAGCGGTGCTGGGGGCGACCGCGCTGCTCGTGGCGACGGGCGTCGCGGTCACCTGGCCGGTGCTCGCCGAGGTCATGGAGGACCGGAGCAGGTGCGCGGAGGGGTACGACCTGGTCGCCGAGGCACTGGAGCCGTTCGACGTGCTGGAGGCCCGCCCGCCCGGCGCCGTCGCGGCCGGGGGCCGGGAGTCCTCGTGCGACGGCGACGACCACGCCGTCTCCGTCGGGCAGTCCTACCGGCCGGGCCCGGCCTACGACGAGCAGGGGGAGATCGAGCCCTTCTACCGCGCCCTCGCCCTGCGGCGGGGCTGGCGGGTGGAGCCCGCCCCGGACGGCGCCGAGGAGGAGCCCTGCCTGGTGAGGGACGTCGGGAAGCGCCAGGTCACCCTGGCGCTCTGGTTCCCGCCCGGCGGCGACTACCACGTCAGCGTCTCCACCTGGCCCTGCTGACGGTCGTGCCGTCCCCAGGCGGCTCCGCCAGGCCCCGGCCGTGGCGTTCCGCGGTGCTCCGTGCGGGGCGGTGCTCACCCCGCGTGCGTCCAGGTCCGCGGTCGGGACGCGGTCCCCGCCGACGTGGTCAGGCGTTGGGGCTCGCGGGTGTGGCCCGGGAGGTGCTCCGGGTCGTCCAGGAGGCCGTGGCGGGCGGCGGCGAGGAGTTCGGCCAGGTGCAGGGCCCGCCGCCCCGCCGCGTGCTCGATCTGGGTCCTGCAGCTGAAGCCGTCGGCGAGCACGAGCGTGTCCGGCCCGGCCGCGCGCAGCGCGGGCAGCAGCTCGTGCTCGGCGCAGGCCAGCGACACGTCCAGGTGACCGGCGGTGAAGCCGAAGTCGCCCGCGAGGCCGCAGCAGCCGCCGACGGCCCGCAGCCGGACGCCGGCGGCGGTCAGCAGGTCGCGGTCGGTGTCGTAGCCGAGCACGGCGTGCTGGTGGCAGTGCGGCTGCGCCACGGCGTCCGCGGCGACGAGCGGCGGGTCCCAGCCGGTCGTCGCGGCCAGCAGCTCGGCCAGGGTGGTGGTCTGCTCGGCGAGCCGCTTGGCGTCCCGGTCGTGCGGCAGGACGTCGCGCGCGTCGTCGCGGAAGACGGCCGCGCAGCTCGGTTCGAGCACGAGGACGGGCGTGCCGCTGCGCAGGTGGGGCGCGAGCACGCGCAGCGTGCGGCGCAGCACCCGGCGCGCGACCCCGAGCTGCCCGGTGGAGATCCAGGTCAGGCCGCAGCAGAGCGTCGAGGGCGGGACGACGACCCGGTAGCCGGCGTCCTCCAGCACCTCGACGGCCGCCGCCGCGATGCGCGGCGCCAGGTTGTCGGTGAACGTGTCGGGCCACAGCAGCACCTCGCCCCGCTCGCCGCCGCCGCGCGGCCCCCGCCTGCGGTAGGAGTCGCTGAACCGTACGGGCGCGAAACGCGGCAGGGGCCGCGCAGGCTCGACGCCGCCGAGCCGTTTGAGCGCGTCGGAGACGACGGGCGCGTGCGCGAGCAGGTTGACCGCGCCGGGCGCGAGCGCGGCGAGCCTCGCCCACACCGGCAGCCACCCCATGCTGTAGTGCGCGGCGGGCCGCACCCTGCCGGCGTAGTGGTGGGCGAGGAACTCCGCCTTGTACGTCGCCATGTCCACGCTCATCGGGCAGTCGTGCTTGCAGCCCTTGCAGGCCAGGCACAGATCGAGCGCGTCGCGCACGGCCGGTGAGCGCCAGCCCCCGGTGACGGGCGAGTCGTCGTGCCCGTTCAGCATCTCGAACAGCAGCCTGGCCCGGCCGCGCGTGGAGTGCTCCTCCTCGCCGGTCGCCCGGTAGGACGGGCACATGACGCCGCCGGTGTGGCTGCGGCACTGGCCGACGCCGACGCACCGCATCACGGCCCGCTGGAAGCTGCCCTCGTCCTGCGGGTAGCCGAAGCGGACCTCGGGCTCGTCGGGCGTCCACCCGGGCCCGAGCCGCAGGTTCGACGTGATCGGGTACGGCGACACGATCTTGCCGGGGTTCATCCGGTCGTCCGGGTCGAAGACGGCCTTGACCTGGCGGAAGGCGTCCATCACCTCGGGGCCGAACATGGCGGGCAGCAGCTCGGCCCTGGACTGCCCGTCGCCGTGCTCGCCGCTGAGCGAGCCGCCGTAGGAGACGACCAGCTCGCAGGCGCGGTCGAGGAAGGAGCGGAAGGCGGCCACCCCTTCTGCGGTGACCAGGTCGAACGGGATGCGCGTGTGCACGCAGCCCTGGCCGAAGTGGCCGTAGAGGGCAGCGTCGTCGTAGCCGTACTGGTGGAACAGGCGGCGCAGGTCGCGCAGGTAGCCGCCGAGCCGTTCCGGCGGGACGGCGGAGTCCTCCCAGCCCTCCCACGTCTCCCGCATGCCGGGGACGCGGGCGGTGGCGCCGAGCCCGGACTCGCGCAGCTCCCACAGCTCCTTCTCCACCTTGGAGTCGTCGATGAACGCCATGTGGGGCTCGTGCTCGCCGCCGCGCAGGTCGTCCATGAGGGCGTGGGCGCGCCGGTCGGCCTCCTCCTGCGTGTCGCCGGGGAAGGACACCATGAGCCAGCCGCCACCCTCGGGCAGCTGGGCCAGCGCCTCGGGGTGCATGTGCTTGCGGCGCTCGTAGCCGACGAGCTTGTCGTCCACGCCTTCGAGCTGGAGCGGGCGGTGGGCGGCGATGCGCGGCACGGCGTCGGCGGCGGCCACGATGTCGTGGTAGCCGAGCATGAGCAGCGTCTCGGCCTTCGGCACGGGCACGAGGCCGAGTTCGGCGCGCAGCACGACGACGAGCGTCCCCTCGCTGCCGACGAGCGCCCTGGCCAGGTCGAACGGGCCGCCGGGCAGGAGCTGGTCGATGTTGTAGCCGGAGACGCGGCGCGGGATGTCGGGGAAGCGGCGCCGGATCTCCTCGGCGTGGCCCGCGACGATGCCGCGCAGCGCCCGGTGGATCTCGGCCGGCCGGCCGCCCTCGGCGTCGAGGAGCCGCCACTCCTCCTCGCCGGTGGGCCCCACCCACATGCGGGTGCCGTCGTACGTCAGGATCTCCAGCCGCCGCACGTTGTCGGCCGTCTTGCCGTACAGCTGGGCGGTGGAGCCGCACGAGTTGTTGCCGATCATGCCGCCGAGCGTGCACTGCGCGTGCGTCGAGGGCCGCGGCCCGAACATCAGGCCGGTGGCCGCGAGCCGGCGGTTGAGCTCGTCCAGGACGATGCCGGGTTCGACGACGCAGGCGCCGGCCTGCTCGTCCACCGACACCAGCCGGTTGCAGTACTTCGACCAGTCGATGACGACGGCGGTGTTGCAGGTCTGCCCGGCCAGGCTGGTGCCGCCGCCGCGCGAGGTGACGGGGGCGCGGTGCTCGCGGCACACCGCCACCGCCTCGGCGGCGGCGTCCACGGTGCGCGGCACGACGACGCCGAGCGGCACCTGACGGTAGTTGGACCCGTCGGTGGAGTACGCGCCGCGGCTGCCCGGGTCGAAGCGGACCTCCCCGTCCACCCGGGCGGCCAGGTCGCGTTCGAGGTCGCGCACCCGGACGTACGGCTCCGCGCGGCGCGGGGGCGCGGGCCGCGAGACGACGTGCCCCATGCGGATCACCTGCCCAACTTCGAGATCTTGTCCTTGAACAGGGTGGTGGCGATCGACACCCGGTGCGGCTGCCCCTTCATGAACGCCTCGGCGAACTTCTTCGCCTGCTCGTACGACACCTTGCCCGGCATGGGCGGCTCGTTCGGGTTGACGTCCACGTCCACCAGGGCGGGCCCGTCGTGGGCGAGCGCCTGCGCGACGGCCTCGGCGACGTCGGCCGGGTCGTCCACCTTGCGGCCGTAGCCGCCGCAGGAGCGGGCCCAGGCGGAGAAGTCGGAGGCGGGACGGCCGAAGCGCACCCCGTGCTCGGGGTACCCGAGCACCATCTGCTCCCACAGGATCTGCCCCAGCGAGTTGTTGTTGTTGATCACGACCTTGATCGGCAGGCCGTGCTGGGCGGCCGTGAGGAACTCGGCCATCAGCATCGAGAACCCGCCGTCGCCGACGTAGGCGATGACCTGCCGCCCCGGGAAGGCGTGCTGCATGGCGACCGCGTACGGCAGGCCGGGCGCCATCGTGGCGAGGTTGCCCGACAGGTAGAACCCGCGCTCCCCCCTGATCGTCCAGTGCCGGGCGGCCCAGGTGGCGATCGTGCCGGAGTCGCAGGTGAGGATCGCGTCGTCGGACGCGGCCCGGTCGATGCAGGAGATCACGTACTGGGGGGCGACGGGCCGCCGGTCGGCCGTCTCCAGCGCGTGCATCTCGGAGCGCCACCGCCGCATCGCCTCGGCATACGCCGCCAGGTGCGAGCGGTCGTCGTTGTGCTTGAGCAGCGGCAGCAGCGCCGCCAGCCCCTCCTTGACGTCGCCGATCATCGGCACCTCGGTGGGCAGCCGCACGCCCGCCCTGGTCGGGTCGGCCTCGATCTGCACCACGCGCGCCTGCCCGGGGCTCGGCAGGTGCTTGGTGTAGGGGAAGTTGGTGCCCGCCATGAGGAGCGTGTCGCACTCCTCCATGAGGTCCTCGCCGGGCCGGGTGCCGAGCAGGCCGATGCCGCCGACCGCGAACGGGGAGTCGTCCGGGATGACCGCCTTGCCGGGCAGCGTCTTGACGACGGGCGCGCCGAGCGCCTCGGCGACGGCCAGCACCTCGGCGCGCGCGTGCAGCGCGCCCGCACCGACCAGGACGGCCGGCTTGGACGCGGAGTTCAGCACGTCGGCGGCCGCGTGCAGGTCCTCCTCGCGGGGCACGCCGGGAGGGCTCAGGTAGATGGGGGCCGTCGCCGGCGGGCGGGCGGGCGCGACGTGCTGGTACGGGTCGGCGTCGGCGGGCGCCACCTGCACGTCGTTGGGCATGGTCAGGTGGGCGACGCCGCGTCGGGCGTACGCCGTGCGGATCGCGATGTCGACGACGCCGGGCAGCTGCGCCGGGTTGTCGATGAGCAGGTTGTACTCGGTGACGTCGTCGTAGAGCCGCTCCAGGTGCACTTCCTGCTGGTAGCCGGTGCCGAGGACGCTCGTCTCCTGCATGCCCGTGATGGCGAGCACCGGCTGGTGGTCGAGCTTGGCGTCGTACAGGCCGTTGAGCAGGTGGATGCCGCCAGGGCCCGACGTGGCGAGGCAGACGCCGAGCCGGCCGGTGGCCTTGGCGTGCGCGGTGGCCATGAAGGCAGCCGCCTCCTCGTGGTGGACGAGCACGAAGCGCACCTTGTCCTGGTGTCGGCGCAGGCCCTCCATGATCCCGTTGATGCCGTCTCCTGGCAGGCCGTAGACCGTGTCGACGCCCCAGGCGGCCAGCCGTTCTATGAGCACTTCAGCGGCGATGTCCGTCATACCTGCCGCCATGCCCGTGACCGCCGCGATAAACATGGGCGGCCGTTTGGGCGGGGCGCAGCGGGTAGGACTCTCCGGCGAGGAGCCGGGAGCCATGGAGATCGTCGACCGTGTCGAAGCCGCCGCCTACCGGGTGCCCACGGAGGTGCCCGAGGCCGACGGGACGCTGGCCTGGGACGCGACCACGCTCGTCGTGGCCACGGTCGCGGCGGGCGGGGTCACGGGCACCGGCTGGACGTACGCCCCGGCCGCCGCGGCCGGCGTCGTGCGCGACGTCCTCGCCGGGGTGGTGACGGGCACGCCCGCCGCGGACGTCCCCGCCGCGGCGGCGGCGATGGCCCGTCAGGTGCGCAACGCCGGACGGCCGGGCGTCGCCGGGTACGCGCTGTCCGCCGTGGACGTCGCCCTCTGGGACCTCAAGGCGAAGCTGTTCGGCGTGCCGCTGACCCGGCTGTTCGGCGCGGCGCTCGACCGCGTCCCCCTGTACGGCTCAGGCGGCTTCACCACCTACGACGACGACAGGACCGTCGCCCAGCTCACCCGCTGGGTGCACGAGCAGGGCATCGGCCGCGTCAAGATCAAGATCGGCGAGTCGGACGGCGCCAGGCCGGAACGCGACCTGCACCGCGTCGCCCTGGCCAGGAAGGTCATCGGCGAGGACGCCGAGCTGTACGTGGACGCCAACGGCGGCTACGGCGCGGGGCAGGCCGTCCGCCAGGCCGAGCGGATGCGCGAGCACGACGTGCGCTGGTTCGAGGAGCCGGTCTCCTCGGACGACCTGCCGGGGCTGCGCCTGGTCCGCGAACGCGTCCGGCCGGACGTGGCGGCCGGCGAGTACGGCTGCGACGCCGGGTACTTCGCCCGCATGTGCGCCGCGGGGGCCGTGGACTGCCTGCAGATCGACGCGACCCGCTGCGGCGGCTACACCGGCTGGTTCGCCGGGGCCGCCGTCGCCGCCGGGCACCACCTGCAGGTGTCGGCGCACTGCGCGCCCAACCTGCACCTGCCCGCCGCCGCCGCGACCCCCCACCTGCGGCACATCGAGTGGTTCCACGACCACCAGCGGATCGAGGGCGAGCTGTTCGACGGCGCCGCCGACCCGGCAGGGGGCTCGGCCCGGCCGCGCGACGACGTCCCCGGACACGGCCTGACCCTGCGCGCCGCCGCCGCCGAACCGTACCGCGTGGCCTAGCGACGCCTGGCCGCGCCCGCCCCTCCAGGAGGTGAGCATGCGCATCGAGGACTACGCGCTGATCGGCGACATGCAGACAGCGGCGCTCGTCGGCCGCGACGGCTCCGTCGACTGGCTGTGCCTGCCGCGCTTCGACTCGCCCGCCTGCTTCGCCGCCCTGCTCGACGCGCCTGAGGCGGGCCGCTGGCTGCTGGCGCCCGCCGGGGGAGGGGCGTGCACGTCCCGCCGCTACCGCCCCGACACGCTCATCCTGGAGACCGTCTGGGAGCGCGACGGCGGCGCGGTGCGCGTCCTCGACCTCATGCCGCCGCGCGGCGAGGCGCCGGACGTGGTGCGGATCGTCCAGGGCCTGCGCGGGCGCGTCGAGATGCGCACCGAGCTGCTGCTGCGCTTCGGGTACGGCCACGACGTCCCCTGGCTGCGCCACGACGGCGGCGAGCTCGCCGCGATCGCCGGGCCCGACGCCGCCTGGCTGCGCACCCCCGTCGAGCTGCGGCCCGACGAGGACGCCCACCGCACCACCGGCGCCTTCACCGTCACGGAGGGCGAGGAGGTGCCGTTCGTCCTGACCTGGCAGCAGTCCTGGCTGCCGCGCCCCGCGCCGGTCGACGCCCGCGCCTCGCTGAAGGACGCCGAGCGGGCCTGGAAGGACTGGATGCGCCGCTGCCGCTACGGCGGCGGCTACGCCGACGCCGTCCGCACCAGCCTCGTCACGCTCAAGGCGCTGACGTACGCGCCGACCGGCGGCCTCGTCGCCGCCGCCACCACGTCGCTGCCCGAGGACCTCGGCGGCTCACGCAACTGGGACTACCGCTACTGCTGGCTGCGCGACGCCAGCTTCACCCTGCAGGCGCTGATGTCCGCCGGGTACGACGCCGAGGCCCGCGCCTGGCGTGACTGGCTGCTGCGCGCCGCCGCCGGGCACCCCGCCGACCTGCAGATCATGTACACGGTCGAGGGGGCGCGCCGCATCCCCGAGTGGACGGCGGACTGGCTGTCCGGCTACGAGGACTCGCCCCCGGTCAGGGTCGGCAACGCCGCCACCGGCCAGCTCCAGCTCGACGTCTACGGCGAGACCCTCGACTGCCTGCACCTGGCGCGCCGCTGCGGCCTGGCCGTGGACGAGGAGGCGTGGGACCTGCAGAACGGCCTCATGAGCTACCTGGAGGGCGCCTGGCGCAGCCCCGACAACGGGCTGTGGGAGACGCGCGGGCCGCGCAGGAACTTCGTCCACTCGAAGGTGCTGGCCTGGGTGGCGGCCGACCGCATGATCCAGGCGGTGGAGACGCTGTCGCTGGAGGGCCCGGCCGACCGCTGGCGCGCGCTGCGCGACGAGATCCACGACGACGTCTGCGCCCACGGCTACGACCAGGACCGCAACACCTTCACCCAGTACTACGGCTCCGCCGGGCTCGACGCGTCGCTGCTGCTCATCCCGCGCCTGGGCTTCCTCCCGGCGGGCGACCCGCGCGTGAAGGGCACCGTCGAGGCGGTCCGCCGCGAACTCGTCGAGGACGGCCTCGTCCTGCGTTACCGGCCGGAGAAGGAGCGCGTGGACGGCCTGCCGGGGCGCGAGGGCACCTTCCTCGCCTGCTCGTTCTGGCTGGCCGACGCGCTGGCGATGGAGGGCCGCGAGGACGAGGCGCGCGAGCTGTTCGAGCGCCTGCTGTCGCTGCGCAACGACGTGGGACTGCTGGCGGAGGAGTACGACACGTCGAGGAGCCGCCAGGTCGGCAACTTCCCCCAGGCGTTCAGCCACGTGTCGGTGGTCAACACCGCGGGCGCGCTCGCCGGCCGCCACCCCGGCACCCGCACCCCCTGACCGGGCCCCTGGCCGTGCCGTCAGCTCCGCGACGGTTCGCCTGCCGCGGCGCGCAGGTGCTCGATGCCGGTGTCGAGCGCCGCCCTGAGGTGGGCCGAGTCGCCCGTGGACATCATGATGGCCACGCCGCCCTGGATGCCGGCCAGCAGCGCGGCGGCGGTCCTGTCCACGTCGAGGGCCGGCGACACCAGGCCGTTCGCCTGGAGGGCGCGCATGCCGCGGGCGAGTTCCCGCTGCCACTGGCTCATCAGCTCGGTCACGATCGCCCGTGCGCCGGGGCTGGACCGCCCGACCTGCAGGAAGAGCGATCCCAAGGGGCAGTGCTCGCCCTGCCGTTCGTAGCGTTCGACCACCGCGTCCCGCCACTGGCGCCAGGACTCCCACGAGTCCAGCCGCCCCAGGTGCGGCTGCTGGTCCTGCAGGACGCGGTCCGCCTCGAACCGGGCCACCGCCAGCAGCAGTTCGTCCTTGCCGCCGGGGAAGTAGTGGAAGAGCTGGCTCTTGCTCGTGCCGGTGCGGCCGCGGACGTCGTCGAGCGTGGTGAAGGCGACACCCTGCTCGCGCAGCACCTCGGCCGCCCCCTCGACGATGCGGGCCCGCGTGGCGCGGCCCTTCGCGGTCGGCGCGTCGGGCATGCGGCTCCCCTTCCACACCGTATGGACTGACTGGTCCACTTTATCGGCCGCTGGACCCTCCTAGGTTTGGACTTGCCGGTCCATTTTCTGCGGCGCACAGTTGACCGCACACCGCGAGGCAGAGGAGATCACGTCATGAGCGAGCGGCTGCGTGGAAAGACGGCACTGGTCACCGGATCGACCGGCAACATCGGGAAGGCGATCGCCGAGGCGTTCGCCGCCGAGGGGGCCCACGTCGTCGTGTCCGGCCGCAACCGGGAACGGGGCGAACAGGTGGTCGAAGGGATCCGCGCGTCAGGCGGCCGGGCCGACTTCCTGGTGGCCGACCTCGACGGCGGCGCGGACGCCTCCCGGGACCTCGCCGACCGGGCCCGCGAGACCCTGGGCGGACGGATCGACATCCTGGTGAACAACGCCGGCGTCTACCCCGCCCCCGGCACCGCCGCCACCGACGAGAAGACGTTCGACCAGGTCTACGGAGTGAACGTGAAAGCCCCCTTCTTCCTCACCGCCGCCGTCGTCCCCGGCATGACGGAGTCCGGCGGCGGCGTGATCGTCAACCTGGGCTCGTGGATCGCGCGCCTGGGCGTTCCTCTCGGCGCGCTCTACAGCTCCACCAAGGGGGCCATGGAGACGCTCACCCGGGCGTGGGCCGCCGAGTTCGGACCGATGGGCGTGCGGGTGAACGCCGTCTCGCCGGGGGTGATCCTGCCCCCGGCGCCGGAAGGCGGCGAGCCGCACCCGGGCGAGATCATGATGAAGGGCACCCCGGCGGGCGGCGTCGGCACGCCGGACGCGATCGCGCACGCGGTCGTCTGGCTGGCCAGCGACGAAGCGGCCTTCGTCCACGGCACCGTGGTGGACGTCGACGGGGGCAGGACGGGCGTCGCCGTCATCGCGCAGCCCGTGCCGCCAGCGGGACCTGCCCGCTGACCTGGACGGCGGCCAGGTCCGGCACCACGTGATCGGCGGGCGGCGGCGGCCCGGCGTGCTCCCGCCCGGGCGAGCGCACCGCCACCACCAGCCCGAAGTGCCCCGCGCGGGCGGCCCGCAGCGCGGGCTCCGTCTCCGCCACCACGGCCGTCTCGTGCGGGGCCGTCCCCAGCCGCCCGGCGGCCTCCGCCAGCATCGCCGGGTCGGGCATCGCGGGCAGCCCGGCGGACGCCGCGTCCACGCCGTCCACGCGCGCGTCCACCAGCCTGGCCAGGCCCGCCCGCGCCAGCACCTCGGCGCAGTTGCGGCTCGGCGAGACCGCGCCCACCCGGGCGCCGTGGCGGCGCAGGTCGCGCAGCAGCACCACCGCCGCCGGGAAGGGCGCCACCCCGTAGTGCCTGATCTCGGCGAGGAACAGCCCCTCCTTCAGGCAGGCGAGACCGGCCAGGACGTTCCCGCCCTCCTCGCCCGCGGGCAGGCGGACGCCCCTGGAGGCCAGGAAGTCGCGGGCCCCGTCGAGCCTCGGCTTGCCGTCCACGTACCGCAGGTAGTCCTCCCGGACGTCGAACGGCCGCCACGGCTCGCCCGTCTCGGCGGCCCGGCGGCGCAGGTACGCGTCCATGACGCGCTTCCACACGGCCGCGTGCACGCGCGCCGTGTCGGTGATCACTCCGTCGGTCTCGAAGAGCACCGCGGCGATGCGGCGCAGGTCGATCACGGCCATGTCAGCCCCCCGGGGTCGTGGTGCCCAGCTCCGATGGTGCGCCGGGGCGGCGTCCTGGGTAAGGGCCGAACGACCCTGGTCGCAGGGCCGTTCGTCGCCCACCGAGGGGGAAGGGCGAGGCCCTTCGCCCCTGGCGCGGCGACGCCGCCCGATCTGCACTGGTAAGGGGAGGTGGCCCATGCCGACCACGATGAAGGAGACGCACGCGGCCGTGGTGTTCCTGTACGGCGACCGCGCGTACAAGGTGAAGAAGCCCGTCGCCCTCGGCTTCCTCGACTTCACGACGCTGCGCGCCCGCCTCGCGGCCTGCGAGCGCGAGGTGGAGCTGAACCGCAGGCTCGCACCCGACGTGTACGAGGGCGTGGCCACCGTCGTCGGCCCCGGCGGCGAGGCCTGCGAGCACATGGTGGTCATGCGGCGCATGCCGGACGAGCGGCGGCTCGCCCACCTCGTCCGCACCGGCAAGCCCGTCGAGGAGCACCTGCGCGCCATCGCCAGGCAGCTCGCCGGGCTGCACGCCAAGGGCCGCCACGGCCCGGACGTCGACCGCGAGGGCGGGCTGGAGGCGCTGCGCTCCCGCTGGACCGCCGGCTTCGCCCAGGTGCGCGGCCTGCCCGCCGCCCCCGTCGAGCCCGCAACGCTGGACGAGATCGAGCGGCTCACGCTGCGCTTCCTCGACGGCAGGGCGCCCCTGTTCGGCTCGCGCGTCGCCGAGGGCCGCGTCGTCGACGGGCACGGCGACCTGCTGGCCGAGGACGTCTTCTGCCTCGACGACGGGCCGCGGATCCTCGACTGCCTGGAGTTCGACGACCGGCTGCGGTTCGTCGACGGCCTCGACGACGCCGCGTTCCTCGCCATGGACCTGGAACGGCTCGGCGCGCCCCGGCTCGCGGACCTGTTCCTCAGCTGGTACGTCGAGTTCTCCGGCGACCCCGCGCCGCCCGCGCTGTGGCACCACTACGTCGCCTACCGGGCGTTCGTCCGCGCCAAGGTGGCCTGCCTGCGCCACTGGCAGGGCGGCGCCGAGGCTGGCGGCGGTTCCGGCGGTTCCGGCGGTTCCGCGGCCCGCGAGGCGCGCGACCTGGCCGAGCTCGCGCTGCGCCACCTGCGCGCCGGCGAGGTGACGCTCACGCTGGTGGGCGGCGCGCCGGCCACCGGCAAGTCCACGCTGGGCGGCGCGCTCGCCGACCGGCTCGGTCACACGCTGCTACGCAGCGACCGCGTCCGCAAGGAACTGGCCGGGATCGACCCGGCCCGCGCCGCCGCCGCGCCCTACCTGGAGGGGATCTACCGGCCTGAGCACACCGAGCGCACCTACGCCGAGCTGCTGGCCCGCGCCGACCGGCTGCTCGGCATGGGGGAGTCCGTCATCCTGGACGCGTCCTGGCTCGACCCCCGGCAGCGGGCAGCGGCGGGCGAGACGGCCCGCCGCACCTCCGCCAGGCTGGTGACGCTGCGGTGCGCGGTCGTGCCGCAGGTCGCCGCGGAGCGGCTGGCCGAGCGCGCGGCGGGGCGGCCGGCCGGGGGCGCCGCGGAGCCGTCCGACGCCGACGCGGCCATCGCGCGGGCCATGACGTCCGAGCCCTGGGCGCGGGAGCCCTGGCCGGACGCCGTCGAGATCGACACCGGCGTGCCGCAGGAGCAGTCGCTGCGGCGCGCGCTGGCGGCCGTCCACCCGCCGGAGCGGGAGGTGTCCTGGCGCTTCCGCCGCCCCAGCATCGAGCCCGACTGACGCCGAGCGGGACTCCGGGGGCGCGTGCTCGCTCAGCCCTTCGCGGGCCGCCCCGGCCTGCTCGCTCAACCCTTCGCGGGCCGCCCCGGGAGACGCCTGCTCGCTCAGCCCTTCGCGAGCAGCGCGAAGGAGCCGCGGACCAGCGACAGCAGCTCGCCGCCCGCCTTCGCCTCGTCGTAGGCGCGGCCCGGGTCGGACGTCAGCGCGGTGACGACGTACGTCTTGCCCGCGGCCGAGCGGGCGAGGAAGCTCATCGTCAGCAGGCCCACCTCGGAGCCGCCCTTGTACCAGGTCGCCGTCCAGGTCTTCCCGTCCAGGCCGAGCCCCGCGTCGTTGGCGGACATCACCCTGCCGAGCTCCTCGCCGCCCACCCTGGACAGCCGGGCGAAGGCGCGGCACACGTCCTCGGGCGAGCCGAACCACTCCACGGTGCCGACGTGCCGGGGTTCGCTCCAGTCCTTCAGCCCGTCGAGGGACAGCGCCGCGACCGTCTTCTCCAGGTAGCTCCGCCGCTGCCGCTCGCCCTTCAGCGCGGCGTACGCGTCGGCCAGCTCCGGGTAGCGCGCCGCCTTCAGCAGCACGAACTCGCGCGTCGTCAGGAACGGCACGTTCAGCTCGCCGTGTCCGGACCACCTGAGCACCTGCGACTCCACGGCGCGCCGGTCGACCGTGTCCATGAGGAGGTCCGTGGCGGCGTTGTCGCTGATGGAGATCATCAGCTTGGCCGCCTCGCGCACCGTCACCTTGCTGCCCACCGGCCTCTGGTAGAGCTCGCCCGGCGGGATGAGCACCTTCGACGTGAGCGTGAGCGGCGTGTCCCAGGTCAGCCGGCCCCGGCGGATCTGCTCGGCGACGGCGCCGAGGACGTACAGCTTGAAGATCGAGCCGAGGGGCCGGGGCGCGGTGGGCGCCACGGCGTGCACGGGACGGCAGGCGCCGTCGCCGGTGACCTCGGCCGCCAGGAAGCCGACGTCCGGGGCGACGGCGCGCAGCCGCCTGTCCACCTCGTCCCACGTGGCCGGGGCGGGCGCGGCCGACGGCTGGTCGGCCTGTGACAGCCGGAGCACGTTGATCTTCCCGTCCGCGTCGACGCCCAGGGCGAGCCGCAGCGACTGGCCGCCCGCCCGCACCTGGGCGGTGAGCGCGGCCGGCGTCGACTCCGTCACCCGCTCCAGCCGCAGACCGGCGAGCTGTCCGAGCAGCTCGTTCAGCTTGGCCGGCGGGACGTCGGCGAGGAAGTCCGCGCTCAGGTGCGCGGTCAGGTCGGCGTCGGCGACGGGCGGCTTCGCGGCGGCGTCCAGGAACCACCGCAGCTGCCTGCCCGCCTGCGTGCCTGGCACGCCCGCCACCCCGGCGGGCGCGGCCGTGCCCGATGCCGTGCCCGACGGCGTGCCCGACGACTCCCCGGGGTCCGGCCGCGAGCAGGCCGTCAGGGTGAGGGCCACGGCCAGGAACGGGATCAGGACGCGCGTCGATCTCGACGGCAGATGCACCAGAACTCCTCGGAGGACTCGGAAGCGATCACGGAGGCCAGTCACGCTAGGCGGCGCGTCGTGGCCGCCGGTAGCCGGCGATCCTCCGTCCTCCCGGGTGCGGAATACTGCATCGAATGTGCGGACAACCTCATGGACGCCGTGGTCCGCGCTCGATCAGGATGCTCCCCATGAGTGGGGGCTCTCCATGAGCGGGACACGGGCGGCGCGGCCGCTGGCGGCGGGCGCGGCGCTCACGGCCGCCGCCGCGACCGTCGCAGGGGCGGTGCTGGAGACCGGCCTGCCTCTGCCGACGTCGCAGTGGGCGTTCATCTCGGTGAGCCTGATCCTGCCCGCCGTCGGCTGGCTGCTGGCGGTGCGCCGCCCGCGCAACGCCTACGGCTGGCTGCTGCTGGCCGTCGCCCTGTGCGTGGCGCTCGGCGGCCTCGGCATCGCCCTGCTGCCGTTCCTCGGGGAGGAACAGTCCGTCGCGCCCGCCTCCGTGCCCGCCTCCGTGCTGGCCTCCGTGCTGGCCTCCGTGCTGACCTCGCTGATGAGCGTCTCCTACGGGCTGTCCTGGGTGTTCGTCCCGCTGCTGTTCCCCGAGGGCCGGCTGCCGTCGCCGCGCTGGCGTCCCGTCGCCGTGGCCGCCGCCGTCGCCATCGGCGTGGAGTGGACCGGCGTGCTCCTGCACCCCGGCCGCGTGCACCAGGACGTGCCGCTGGACAACCCCCTCGCGCCGCCCGGCGAGTGGCCGCGCCTGGCCGCCGCGCTGGCCGGAGGCGTCGGCGAGCTCGCGGTCTTCCTCCTCGCCCTCGTCGTGCTGGGCGGCCTCGTCATACGGCTGCGGCGGCCGGGGCCGCGCGGCCCGCTCGCCTGGATCGTCGCCGGCACCGCCGCCGCCCTGGCCGGCTACGCCCTGCTCACCGTCTACGGCTTCAGCCACAGCCCGGTGCCCGCGCAGTGGATCGGCGGGCTGACGGTGACCGGCGCCCTGCCCGCCGCCATCGGCGTGGCCGTGGTCCGCCACAACCTGTTCGACCTGCGGGTGGGGGTGCGCGGCTCGCTGCTGTACCTCGTCTTCGACGCCCGCCCCAGCGTGGGCGACCTGCTGACCGAGCTGGGCGCGTCCCTGGAGGAGGTGGAGCCCGTCGAGCAGCTGGGCCGGCTCGCCGACGCCGTACGCGCCGGGCTGGACGCGCGGTGGGCCGCCGTCGAGCTGGCCGACGGCACGCGGGTGGTCGCCGGCGAGGAGAGCGGCCCGGCCGCGCTCAGCGTCCCGGCCGGCATGGGGCGGATCAGCTGCGGCCCGAAGGTCGCCGGGCGCGTCACCAGGGAGGACCAGCGGCTGCTCGCCGCGCTCGCCGTCCCCGTGGGGCTGGCGATCCAGAGCGCCGCGCTCGCGGCCCGGCTGGTCAACGCCCAGGAGGCGGAGCGGCGGCGCATCGAGCGCAACATCCACGACGGCGTCCAGCAGCAGCTCGTCGCCCTGATCGCGGGGCTGGAGCTGGCGAGGGCCACCGGCGGCGGCGCGAGCGCCCTCGCCCTGCTGCGGGAGCAGGCCCGCCAGGCGCTCGCCGACCTGCGGGAACTCGCCGCGGGCATCCATCCGTCGGTCCTGGAGCAGGGCGGGCTGGTGGAGGCGGTGGAGGAACGCTGCGCCGGGCTGCCGGTGCCGACCACGGTGACCGCCGACCCCGGCCTGCGCACCCGGAGGTTCTCCGACGAGATCGAGGGAGCGATGTACTTCACGGTGAGCGAGGCGATCGCCAACGCGCTCAAGCACGCGGGGGCGTCCAGGATCGAGGTGCGGCTCTCCCAGGACGGGGGCCGGCTCCGCGTGTCCGTCACCGACGACGGGTCCGGCTTCGACGAGCGGGGCGTGGCCCGGCGCGGCCTCGGCACGCTCGCGGACCGGATGGCGGCGCTGGGCGGAGGGTTCGAGCTGCGGACCGCCCCGGGCGAGGGCGCCACCGTGCGGGCCTGGGTGAGCGCCCATGCCTGAGCCGGGACCCGGCGGAGAGGACGCCGCCCGCCGCCTGCGCGCCGTCGTGGCCGACGACCACTACCTCGTCCGTGAGGGCACCCGCCAGCTGCTGGAGAGCTCAGGCGAGGTCGCCGTCGCCGGGACGGTCGGCACCCCGGCCGAGCTGGTCGACGCGGTCAGGCGGCTCGCCCCCGACGTGGTCGTGACCGACATCCGCATGCCCGGCGAGGGATGGCGGCCCGGGTTCGAGGGCATCGACGCCGCCCACCGCATCCGGCAGGAGCACCCCGGGGTCGGGGTGGTCGTGCTGTCGCAGTTCGCCGACTCGCTGTACGCGTTCGAGCTGTTCAGGCAGGGGACCGAGGGCTTCGCGTACCTGCTGAAGGACCGCGTGGGCGACCTCGGCGAGCTGCTCGGGGCGATCAGGTCGGTCGCGAGGGGCGGCTCCGTGATCGACGCGAAGGTGGTGGAGGGGCTGCTCGCCCGCCGCGCCGTACGAGGAGAGCAGGAGGCGCTGACGCCGCGCGAGCGCGACGTGCTGCGTGAGATGGCGTTCGGCCGCTCCAACGGGGGCATCGCCAGGTCGCTCGCCCTGTCGGTGTCCGCCGTGGAGAAGAACGTGAACTCCATCTTCCTCAAGCTCGGCCTGGAGAGCAGCCCCGACACCCACCGCCGCGTCGCGGCGGTCCTCGCCTACCTCGGCGCGTCGTGACGCACGGCGAGGGCGTCACCCCTGTTCCGAGGGGCCGGTCCCGCCCCCGGAGCCGGGAAGGCCGCCCGCCAGGTCTCGTCCTCGGGTCCCGCCTGAGAACCAACCCGCGAAACTGATCATCACACCACGCATGAGGTCGTTCCAACGAGCGAGCGCGTGGCTTGCCGCGTTCGTCATGGGCCTGCCCGCGCTGGGGCTGGTCGCGGTGATCGTCGCGTTACGGGGGCGGTCGTGGGGGTATTTCGCGCTGCCGTACCTGGGGCTGTTCATGCTGGCCTACCTCGCGGGCCTGATCCTGCTCGCCCTGCTGCGCTTCGGCCCGGACCGGCTGCGCGCGCTGGTGGCGGCGGTGGCCGTGTACGCGATCACGCCGTTCACACCGCTGACCGGCCCGCTGGTCCGGTATCCGTACCACGTGGTCAGATGCGGCGACCTGCCCGTCGTCGCCTCCCGCTTCAGCGGGAGCTACAGCGTCCCCGGCGACGAGTACTACTCCGTGACGCCGTTCGACGACGGGTTCTTCTGCGAGGAGAAGGAGGCCGAGGCCGCTCGCTACCACCGCTTCGTCTGACCGGGCGACGTCCGGGGAGATCGCGTCGCCGTCCCGCGATCCGCGGAGCCTCACGCCTGCCGGCCTCCAGGCCGTGGCGGGACGAGCGGGCGGCGGGCGAGGTGTCCGGGCCGGTCCCGGCTTGCCGATCGTTTGCGGTCACTGGGGCGAAGCTCTACGTGCCAGTCCCGGCCGCGGGACCGCCCCGAGGTGAGAATGATCGCGGTCGCCACCATGATCGCCGGCCGGTCATGAGCGGGCCCGCGTCCACGCGGCCCGGCGGCCACCCGTCAGCCTCGACACCATCAGGGGGAGCCCAGCATGTTCGCCACGTGCCGCAGAGCCGTCAGCAGGAACGCGTACTCTCTCAGCCTCGGCCTCGCCGCGCTCGCGCTCGGCGGTGCGGCAATGACGCCCGCCTCCGTGTCCGCCTCCGTGTCCGCACCCGTTGCGGGCTCCGCCGCCCCCGCCCAGGCCGTCGCCTGGCCGTGGCCCCAGCCCTCGGACATCGCCTACCTGCCCGGCTACCTCGACCTCCAGGCCGCCCCCAGCGGGGCCTGGCGCGACAGCAGGCTGGAGGTCACACTGCCGCGGGCCGGCACGTACGCGCTCGACCTCGACGTCCGCTCGCGGCTGTCGGGGCTCACGCCGGTCAACTCGTTCATCGTGGCGCGGCTCTGGAACGTCACCGACGGCACGTCGGTGCCGGACAGCGAGCGGCTGCTCAACCAGATCATCGACCTGGGCGGCACCGGCGGCAGGCTCATCGGTCAGAACACGACCGTGCCGATCAGCGAACGCATCACGGTGAAGGAGCCGACGACGATCCGCCTGCAGGCCCGGCGCGACAACACGGCCGGCGCGTCGAACACCGCGGGGATCATCTCCGACCTGCAGGGCCGGACGTCCTTCCGCTACGTACGGATCTCCTGACCCGAGCCGCAGAGGAGCGCCGCAGCAGGGCGGTGTCGCGGGCCGGTCCCGTGGCGCCGCCCTCCGCGCTGTCCGGCTACGCCTGGCGGCGCCTGCGCCAGCGGGCGTCGGCGCGCCTCCAGTCCGCCTCCCACTCGCGGTAGCGGACGCGGTCCACGGCCGACCGGAACCCGGCGAACACCCCCAGCGTCAGCGCGACGGCCCCCGACAGCACCAGCACGCCCGTCGCGGCGCCGCGCAGCACCGCCTCCACCTCGTCAGGGGGCGAGGCGACGGGCCTGCCCCGCTCGTTCACCCAGATCGGCACCAGCGTCCCGGCCTTCGACAGCGGCGGCACCCGCGCCTCGCCGGTCCTCGTCGTGCCGGAGGGGTCGGTCCAGCGGACCGGCGCCCGCAGGTCGGACACCGGCGCGTCCCCGTAGGCGACGGGAGCGGCGGGCACGTCCCGCAGCACCGTCGCCTGCACCTGGCGGTCGTGGGCCGCGGCGTACACGGCGCGGTCGTGGGCCGCCCGCCCGGCGAGGACCGCGGGCAGGACGCTGAGCAGGATCACGAGCATGACGGCCAGGACGGCGGCGGACTCGATCCGGTCGGTGCGGCGGCGCAGCGGATTGCGGTCGAGCCGGTACCTGCGCACACAGGACTTCACCACGGTGACGAAGCTCTCCATTCGCGGCACCTCCCTCCTTCCTCACACACTGCGCCGAACGCGCCCGAGTATGCAGTGCCGTAGGCACCGGTCCGCAGGGACCTTCGGCCCTGCCCGGCAGGCCCAAAGACCCGCCTGCCGGACTACCGCGTTCCGGCGGCTGATCCGGCGTCCACCGTGACGTCCCGGCTGAGCCGCAGGTCACGGGACGACGCCCCCACCAGCACGGTCCGCCGCCCCGCCGCGACCACCCAGCCGCGCCCCGCCGCCCAGTACTCCAGCGCCCGCCGCGCCACGGCCAGCGTCACCCTGCGGCGCTCGCCCGGCTCCAGCCGCACCCTGGCGAACGCGGCCAGCCGGCGCGGCGGCATCGGCACGGGCGGGTCAGGGGGAGCGGACAGGTAGACCTGCGCCACCTCGTAGCCGGCCCTGCGGCCGGCGTTGGCGAGGGTGAAGGACACGGCGAGGCCGTCACCGGAACGGCGCACCGACAGGCCGGAGTAGGCGAACCGGGTGTAGGACAGGCCGTGCCCGAAGGGGAAGAGCGGCTCGATCCCGTGGGCGTCGTAGTGGCGGTAGCCGACGAGGACGCCCTCCCCGTACACCGCGCGGCCCCCGACCCCCGGGTAGCGTTCGGGGCTCGCGGTGGGCGCGTCGCCCGGCCGGCGGGGGAACGTGACGGGGAGCCTGCCGCCCGGGTTCTCGGCGCCGAGGAGCAGCGCGGCCGTGGCGTCGCCGCCCTCCTGCCCCGGATACCACATCTGCAGCACCGTGGGCACCTCGTCGAGCCACGGCATGAGCACGGGGCCGCCCGTGTTCAGGACGACGACGGTGCGCGGGTTCGCGGCGGCGACCGCGCGTACCAGGTCGTCCTGGTCGTGGGGGAGCGCCAGCGAGGCGCGGTCCGAGCCCTCGGTGCCCTCGTCGAAGGCGAACACGAGCGCCGTACGCGCCTCCCGGGCGAGCGCCACCGCCTCGCGCAGCGCCGCGCAGCGGGCGGAAGGCGTGACCCACGCCAGCCTGACCTGCAGCGGCGTGCCGGGGGCGCCGACCGCGGTGACGGTGATCGGCACGGGACGGCCCGCCCTGAGCCTGACCCTGGCGCCCGCGCCGAGCAGCCCGCCGGACGTCGCGACCGGGCTGCCGTTGCCGCCGAACAGCGCGCCCGCCGCGGCGATCCGCTCGCCGTCGAGGGTGAGCGTGATCGAGCCGTGGAACGCGGGCGCGCCGCCGGCGCCCTGGACACGCAGGTCGTAGTCGCCGGTCTCCGGCGCGGTGATGGCGCCCGTCCAGGTCCAGGACGTGCCAGGGGGCAGGGCGCGGGCCCCCGTGTGATCGATCGGCGCGGCCGGCCCGCCCGGTTCGCCCGGTTCACCTGGTCCGCCCGGTTCCCCGGGTTCGGCAGCTTCAGCGGATCCGGTGGGATCGCCCGGTTCGCGAGGTCCCGTGGCTTCGGCGGATCCGGTCGGCCCTGCGGTTCCCGCGCCGGGTGAACGGCGCAGCGACAGCGCCGAGGCGGGCACCGGGACGCCCTCCAGGTCGACCCCGGTGGCGTACCGGATGTCCGCGCCCTGCCCGGCCCGGCGCCGCAGCGCCCGCAACGGGCTCTCGACCCCGCCACCGAGCACGCTTCCGACCACGCCGCCGAGCGGGCTCCCGACTGCAGTGACGAGCGCAGTGCCGACCGCGCTGCCGGACGTGCTGCGGAGCGCGCTCTCGATCGTGCTCCCTGCCGCCGCCTCGGCCGCGCTGCCCGCGATCGCCTCGGCCGCGCGCCCTGCCGTCCCTTCGGCCGGGCTCGCTGCCACGCTTCCCACCGTCCCCGCCGGGCTTCCCGCTGTCCCCGTCACGCTTCCCGCTGCTGAGCTTCCGGCGGTCCCCGGCGGGCTGCCCGGCGGGCCTTCTTCGGTACGTCCAGTTCCGGCGGGGACGACGCGGGCGCTGCCGCCCCCGCCCACCAGCAGGCTCGCCGCCGTGGGGCCGATGACGGCGAGCGAGGCCAGGTCGGCGGGGCCCAGCGGCAGCACCTCATCCCGGTTGCGCAGCAGGACGGCCCCGGCCACCGCCACCTCCCTGGCCGTCCGCGCCTGCGCCGCCGGGTCGCGCCGCGGACGTGGACGCCCGCCGCCCACCAGCCCGAACCGGTCGAGCTGCCCCAGGACGCGCCGCACCGCCGCGTCCACCGCCCGCTCCGGGACGCGGCCCGCGGCGACCTCCGCCGGCAGCCGGGCGAAGTGCTCGCCCGACGGCATCTCCATGTCCAGCCCCGCGGCCAGCGCGGCGGCGGCGCTGTGAGTGGCGTGCCAGTCGGACATGACCCAGCCCTCGAACCCCCACTCACCGCGCAGGATCTCGGTCAGCAGCATGCGGTGCTCGGCGGCGTGTACGCCGTTGACGCGCGGGTACGCCGCCATGACGGCGCCCACCCCGGCCCGTACGGCGGCCTCGAACGCCGGCAGGTGGATCTCGCGCAGCGTGCGCTCGTCCACGCGGACGTCCACGGTGCGGCGGCCCGCCTCGAACTCGTTGGCGGCGTAGTGCTTCACCGTGGCGATCAGCCCCTCGCCCTGGATGCCGCGTACCTCGGCCGCGACCAGCTCGGCGGCGAGCAGCGGATCCTCGCCGAGCGTCTCGAAGTTCCTGCCCGCCTGCGGCACCCGGACGATGTTGGCCATCGGGGCCAGCAGCACGTCCATGCCGAGCGCGCGGCCCTCCCGCCCGAGCGCCGCGCCGAACCGCCGGGCCAGACCCGGGTCGAACGCGGCGGCGAGCGCCACGGGCGCGGGCAGCGCGGTGGAGGGCGCGGCCAGCCGCACCCCGGCGGGGCCGTCGGCGAGGCGCAGCTCAGGGACGCCGAGACGGGGGACACCCGGCAGGTACCCGGCCTGCCCCCTGGGGGCGGGGTCGTCGGCGCCGTACAGGAGGGAGACCTTCTCGGCGAGGGTGAGCCGCCGCAGCAGCGCGTCGACCCGGCGGCCCGCGGGCGGCAGGACGGGCGTGCGCGCGGGCGCGGCGGACGCGACACCGGCGAGCGCCGCGACGCCCCCCACGAGCGTCCCGGCGATCACCCGCACCACTTCACGACGGGACAGCGGCCGAGCGGACGCGAGGCGGCGCGGCGGAGCGGGCGGCAGGGCGGGCGGCCGTTCAGATGGCATGGCGGCTGGTAGGGCGGGCGGCCGTTCGGATGGCATGGCGGGCGGCGGGTCGGGCGGCCGTTCGGGCGGCGGGGCGGGTGGCACGGTGGGCGGCAGGGCTGATGATGGTTCGGGTGGCATGTCGGGCGGTGGGGCTGGTGATCGTGCGGGCGGCATGTCGGGCGGCGGGGGTGGTCATCGTTCGGGTGGCGGGGCGGGCGGTTCTGCCATGGGCGGCTCCTCGACGGCGTTCCTGCGCGCCCCCATCCTGTCCGCGCACCCGCCCGCCCGTCCCCGCCTTTGCGAACACCCCTGATCAGCACGCCCCCGTCTTTACCCGCACCCCTCCCGACGAGGAGCCCCGACCCCGGCGATCGTCATGGTCACGCTTCTTCGAGCCGGCTCGCGGCTCCGTGGCCGGAATCCGCTGATCTACTTTGTAAAGGCATCAGGCTGGATGCATGGAACGGAAAACCCTTCGCCGCCCCGGATGGGGCGGCGGTAGCGTTCCGCGGGTGAGCGACGCAGCCCTGCCCCTGCTCTGGCTGTACGGTCCGTCGGGCGTCGGCAAGTCGTCCGCCGGCTGGGAGGTGTTCAGGCAGCTGGCCCGCGAAGGCGTCAGGACGGCGTTCGCCGACACCGACCAGCTCGCCCTCTGCCTGCCGGAGCCGTACGGAGGCACGCACGCGCTGCGGGCCCGCAACCTCGCGGCCCTGTGGCCCGGCCTGCGCCGGGCGGGCGTGCGGTGCGTCGTGCTGACCGGCGTCGTCGGGCGGCGCGAGGAGGTGGACGCGTACACCCGCCTGCTCCCCGGCGCCCGGGTGACGCTGTGCCGCCTGCACGCGCGCCCGGACGAGCTGCGTGAACGCTTCCTCGGGCGCGGGTGGCTGCCCGATCTGATGGAGGCGGCGCTGGCCGACGCGGAGGCGCTGGAACGCGACGACTTCGCGGACGTCCGCCTGGACACGACGGGACGCACGGTCGAACAGGTGGCCGTGTCGATACGGGACCTGCTCCCGCCTGCGCCTCCCGGACGCGTGGGCGGCTTTGACGAGCCGCAGGAGCCGCACGAGCCGCAGGAGCCACACGAGCGGCACGAGCAGCAACAGCCGCACCAGCCCCAGGGGCCGCATGAGCCGGAGCCGCACGAGCCGTACGAGCCACACAGGCGGGACCGGGATGCGCTGCCGGGTGAGGGGGAGCGGGCCGGGGAGCCGCGTGAAGGGGATTCGGCTGGGCCGCCGGGCGAGGGGGTGTGGGTCGGGGTGCCGGTGCTGTGGTTCTCGGGGGCGACGGCGGTGGGCAAGTCCACCGTCGGCTACGAGGTGTTCCGCCGCCTGGCGCGGGCGGGGACGCGCGTGGCGTACGTGGACGTGCGGCAGGTCGCGGCGGTGCGTCCCGACCCTGACGGCGACCCGGGCGGCATGCTGCTGAGGGCGCGCAACCTGGCGGCTGTCTGGGCGGGCCACCGCGCGGCGGGCGCGCGCTGCCTGGTGGTGTCGGGCGAGGGCGGCGGCGACGCGGCGGTCCTCGGCTCACTGGCGGGAGCGGCCCTGACGGTGTGCCGACTGCACGCCGGGCCGGCGACGCTGGCGGGGCGCGTGGCACTGAGAGCGGCGGGCGGCGGCCCAGTGGTGCCCGGCGACGAACTCCGCGGCCTCACCCCGGACGCGGTGCGGGCGGTCGCGGCCCGAGCGGCCCAGGAGGCCGAGGCGCTGGAGAGGCTGGAGAGAGCGGCCCTGGAGCGCGTGGCGCCTGAGAGCAGGACGCCGGAGAACGGGGCCCTGGAGAGTGGGGCGCCCGAGAGCGCCGTCCCGGAGCGCGTGGCGCCTGAGAGCGGGACGCCCGAGATCGGGGTCCTGGAGAGTGGGACGCGGGAGAACGTGGTCCTGGAGTGCGGGGCTCCGGAGAGCAGGGTCCTGGAGAGTGGGGTGCCGGTGGGCGGTGGGTTTGTGAGCGTGCGCGTGGAGACCGACGGCAGGACATCGGATGAGGTGGCGGACGAGGTGATGGAACGGGCCGCCCACCGCCTACTGGCTCCACCTGCGTCCAGGTAGCGTCGGGACGCCTGATCGAAGGCGCGAGCGATGACGCGATCGCCGGCCCTCCCGCCGTCCGCGCTGCAGCCGGGGCGAGGGCGTCAGAGCAGGGTGAAGCCGGGCCATGGCGTGCGGCAGGTCGCGCAGCGTGGTCGTCCACGGCGGTGGCCGGCCGGCCGTGCCGCCCGCTGTGCCCGGTCGGCCCGTGCCCGGTCGGCCCGTGCCCGGTCGGCTCGTGCCGGGCGGCCGGAGGGCGTCGGTGGCTTTGCCGCGTCTCGCCTTGAGTGCCTGGTCCGGCGGGTCCGCCGGCTTTCCGGGCGCCCGGCTTGACGCCCGCCGCCCCGGCATGCGATCCTGATTGCGGGATCGAGGTTGACACTGTATATATGAGTGGACAGTCGTCTGCATTCTGCTCTATGCTGCCCTTCCACGCGTGCCCTCGGCATCCCGTTCCCGTGTTGGCTGTGATGTCGTCCGGCGTGCGTGCCGTCAGTCCGCCGCGAGCCCTCGGAAGGACATCTGTTGGCAGCCTCGCGCAACGCCTCCGCCGTACCCGCTGGTCCCCGTCGCGTCTCTTTTTGGCGCATCGAGGAGCCTCTCGAAGTTCCTGACCTTCTCGCCCTGCAGACCGAGTCCTTCGACTGGCTGGTCGGCAACGAGAGGTGGAAGGCCCGCGTGGAGGCGGCTCGCCAGGCCGGGCGCAAGGACGTCCCGACCCAGTCGGGCCTCGAAGAGATCTTCGAAGAGATCAGTCCCATCGAGGACTTCTCGGGGACCATGTCCTTGTCGTTCCGCGACCACCGGTTCGAGCCGCCCAAGTACTCCGTGGACGAGTGCAAAGACAAGGACATGACCTACTCCGCCCCGATGTTCGTCACGGCGGAGTTCATCAATAACACCACTGGTGAGATCAAGAGCCAGACGGTGTTCATGGGCGACTTCCCGCTCATGACGCCGAAGGGCACGTTCATCGTCAACGGCACCGAGCGTGTGGTGGTGTCCCAGTTGGTCCGCTCGCCGGGCGTGTATCTCGAACGCAGTGTCGACAAGACCTCCGACAAGGACCTGTACGGCTGCAAGGTCATCCCGTCCAGGGGCGCCTGGCTGGAGTTCGAGATCGACAAGCGCGACAGCGTCGGCGTGCGCATCGACCGCAAGCGCAAGCAGGCTGTCACGGTGCTGCTCAAGGCGCTCGGCTGGACCAACGACCAGATCCTCGAGCGGTTCGGCCAGTACGAGTCGATGCGGGCCACCCTGGAGAAGGACCACACGGCCGGCCAGGACGACGCGCTGCTGGACATCTACCGCAAGCTGCGCCCGGGCGAGCCGCCGACGAAGGAGTCGGCGCAGACCCTGCTGGAGAACCTCTACTTCAACCCCAAGCGGTACGACCTGGCCAAGGTGGGTCGCTACAAGATCAACAAGAAGCTCGGGGTCGACGCCGAGATCACGCAGGGCACGCTGACCGAGGACGACATCGTCGCCACGATCGAGTACATCGTGCGCCTGCACGCCGGCGAGGAGTCCATGCCGGGCGCGGGCCGCGAGGTCATCGTCGAGGTCGACGACATCGACCACTTCGGCAACCGCCG
>NZ_FOBF01000037.1 GCF_900109355.1 Nonomuraea pusilla | reverse complement strand
CTGCGGGCTCGCTGGCCGGGCGAGAAGCTGTATGTGATCGCCGACAACTACTCGCCCCACAAACATCCCCAGGTCCGCGCTTGGGCTGCCGATAGTGATGTTGAGCTGGTGTTCCTGCCGACCTACGGTTCCTGGTTGAACTGGATCGAGTCGGAGTTCGCCGCGCTGCGCTACTACGCGCTGAACGGCACCGACCATCGCAGTCATGACGAGCAGAACGCGGCGATCGGCGCCTACGTGCGATGGCGCAACGCCCGAGCCGAGCCCAAGACCAACTTCGCCGCCAGCTCACCGATCAGAAGCTGGACCAGTTACCCGGCCAAGGTTGCGTGACGGGCCACTAGCCAGCGGACAAGCCTTGCCTTGGGGTTCTGGCTGGCATCAGACAAGGGGAGAGTTTCCGTGAGACGCCATCACCTGATCGTGCTCCTACCGCTGTTCGTCACCGCCGGATTCGTCGGCTGGTTCACCGCCTCGGCCGAGAGCGTCCCCATCCCCATCATCGTCACGGTGCTCGTGCTGGGGCCGAGCGTCTTCGTGGCCGCCGGGCTCTGGCACTGGTGGCGGGTTCGTCGCCGACGGGCCAACGGCCGTTCGCTGTTCGGCCGCTGACCGTCTCCGACCACGATCCCCCGCCTCGTGTTCTCCCCGATCTCTCGTGACGAAGGGTTCCCCCATGTCTCGTAACAAGGTGATCTCCGCGCTGGCACTGCCCCTGACCGCCGGGTTCGTTGCCTTCGTGCTCGAGGCCCCCACCCCCATGGCCCGGCCGGTGTCCCAGGCGGCGCTCGGGGTCATCCTTCACCGCGACGACGCCGAGAGCTCAACGTTCCACCAACCGCACCTGGCCGCCCGTTTACAAGCCGCCCGCTGCCCGAGTCCTCTGGGAGAGATCGTCTTATGCCTGAACCCATCCCTGCCGCCGTGGCCGACCAGGCGACCACCCACCTCGGTGACCTGCAAACCCTGCTGCAGGCGCAGGGCTTGCACACCCGCGTCCTCACCTCGGCTGGCCGGCTGCCGCGCCTGCGAGTGATCAACCCAGGCTGCGCTTCCCTGTCGGAGGTCATCACGGCTGCACCGGTAGAAGGCGAGTGGAGCTTCTGGTGGTCGTGGGCCGAACCGATCACTCCGATCAGCGACGCGGCCACGGCCGCCGAACGCATCGGCCACGTGCTGACCCCGGCCGCCCATCCGCCCACTGACCTACCGCCGGGCGCGAACCGCCCCCATGGTGTGCGCCCGCCATCCCATGACGGCGACGGACGGGGCTTGGGAGACCGCCATCACCCCGCCCGTCAGGCACCGCCGGACAGGTCACACAACCCTGTGAGCCGTAGCCCGCCAGCAGTGGGGGATTCTTGCGGCTGACAGCGCTCTTACCGGGCCCTGTCCGGGAGGCCGGGTAAGAGCACCTCCTTCTCGGGGGCGCACGGCCGTCATGCGGACGAGCTCGACACGCTCTCGAGATGGTGGTGACCGCGAACGCCTGGAGTGAAGGCGTGGACGCGGTCGCCACGGGTGGCTCGCCGGCAGGCGGAGACCGGCCAGTCACCCTCCGACGGCGATCACGGCGGTGCCCCCGTCCGCCTGATCGCCGCCCAGGGCGGCCCCTCGAATGAGATCGCGTCGCAGACGCAGAGCCACGCGACGCGAGGGGCCGCCCACCTCCATAGACGTCCGGCAGCAGCGCGCCACCTTCCCAGCCTGTGCTGCTGCCGGACCGAGGATCTGAGGAAACGACAGAGGCCGGTCAGGCGTGTGACTGACCGGCCTCTGCCCTACCTTCTTCCTGGCGGCTACCTGTTGGGCAAGTAGATCACCGATCCCTTCGTCTCCCCAGCCGCCTCGGTCGTTGGGGATTCAGTGGCGGGTCGCCCGGATGGCACTGGCCGGGGCGCGGGAACGGTCGGTCCGGTGAGGAAGGCGGCGGTCGCCTCGGCCGCCGCAGCTGCTGCTTCGGGATAGACGCTGGTGTAGGTGTCGCGGGTGAAGGCCGAGGTCTTGTGCCCGAGCGTCTCCTGCACGATCTTGATGTCCACCCCAGCTGCGAGCATCGCGGTCGCCGCGCCGTGGCGCAGGTCGTGCAGCCGGATCGGTGGCAGACCCGCCTGGCAGCAGATCGCGTAGAAGCGGTCGGTCACGTGCTGCGGGTGCAGCGGCCGGCCGAGCTCATCGGTGAAGACGAACCCGGAGTCCACCCAGTCCTCACCCGCGGCCAGCCGCTCCCGGGCCTGCCGCTTCTTGTGCTCCCTGAGCAGGGCCATCGTCTCGGCGTCCACGGCGACCTCGCGGTCGCTGGCGTCGGTCTTGGGCGTGCCCTGGATCGGGTCCCAGCCGAGCTGGGTGATCTGCCAGTGAATCCCGATCCTCGACTGCTCGAAGATGACGTCGGTCCAGCGCAGGCCAACTCCCTCGCCTCGCCGCAGGCCGCGCATGGCGATCAGCCGATACAGGACGAACAACCGGTCCTTGCGGGCGTGGGTGAGGAAGGCGTTCGTTTGCTCGGGTGTCCACACCATGACCGGGGAGGGCCGTGGCGTACCGATGTAGGCCGCGAGCGGGTCGACCCGCTTGCCTTCACGGGCGCGTTTGAGCCGGTCCAGGTGTGTGGTGTGGTCCTTGTGCCACTGTGTCACCTTCTCCTGCGTCCAGATGACCGGTTTGGGGCGTACGGCAGGAGCCAGCTCGACCACGGCGGCGGGGTTGAAGTCCAGCAGCCGGTCTTGGCAGATCGCGATGTTCAGCGCGTGCCGCAACGTCGCGCGGATGCGGTGCATCGTGGTCGGGCCGACTGGACGCCGGTAGCGCACCGCTGCCACGCGGGCGGGGTCGCCGCTGGCTCGTTCGGTGGCGATGATGTCGTTGAACTCCTCGATCGCGTCGAACATGCCCGCGATGTCGGAGACCCGTAGCCGGTCCAGCCGGATGTCGCCGAGGTACGGCTTGAGGTAGAGGCGGACGTGGGACTCGTAGGAGCGTTTCGTCGTCGCCTCGATCGCGCGCTTTCGCTTGAGGAACTCCTCCAGCCATTCGGCCACGGTGATGTGGCGGTTGAGGTCCTGGCGGGTGCGGACCTTGCGCCGGACCTCTTCGAGGTCGGGCAGGCGCTTGGTGTCCTTGAGCACTGACAGCATCAGCTTGGTGATCTGCCGCCGGACTGCGGGCTCGTTGTCGAGGGCGAGCAGGCCGCGGGCGTGATCCAGTTCGGCTTCGGCGTCCTCCAGTGTCGTGAACCCGCTGCGCCGCAACGGGTTACGCCGCCTGCCGTCGGCCTGAGCGGGTAGTTCGAGCTGGTAGCCCCAGGTGCCGTGGGTGGTGCTCCATCGGGTGCCGCCGTCACCGTGGGTGCGGCGCAGTTTGGGGCAGGTCTTGCTGATGTTCTTGCCGGTGACGGGGTCGATGCACGAGCAAATCTTGAATGTGGTGCCTTTGGCGACTCTCGGCGCCTTCGCTGCTGTCCGCTGCGGATCCTTGGCCATCGTGGTCATCCGTTCTCGCCGGACGGGCGGCTGTCGTTGCCGCCCTGAGTGGTGGGGTCGAGCAGCGCCAGCAGCCCGCGCGTCGGTACCGCGTACCGGCCGCCGATCCGCAGCACCCGGCACGGGAACTCGCCTGCCTTGGCCAGGCGGTATGCCTTGGTGCGGCCTATTCCGAGCAGCCGCCCGGCGGCCAGCAGGCTGACCACCTCCGGCCGTTCCGTGGCCTCGGGTGCCTGGGGCTGGTTCGGGGTTGTGTTGGTCATGCATCACCTCCATGGGCGTTGATGAACAGGGGCCGTCGTGGGCCGTGCGGGATGCGCGGCCGGTACGGCTGTGGCGGGCTGTGGTGGGCGCTGCGCCACCGGCCCGGCACCGCCCGGCCCTGGTCGGGGGTGTGACCACCGTTCATGGACGGGCGGTCACAGCCCCCGGCCCGTGGGTCCGGTGTGGGGTTGGGGTGGTGGCGGCGGTATCGACGCCCACCTCCATGGCCCGCGTCAAGCGAAATCCGCAGGTCTACGCCCGCACCCAGCTCCCGGCCCGAATCCGGGCCAGGAACAGGGGCGTGTCAGGGGCTACTCCAACTCGCGGCCCTCCCGGAGGTCATGTCGAAAGCTGGGGCTCGGCTTGGGCGGTGGCGCGGCAGGCTTGCGGAAGACCAGCAGGTCCTCGTGCGCGACGGCGTGGATGGGCAGGCCGCGCGCCCACGCCTTGCGCGCCTCATGCAGTTGGAAGAACGACGCCCGGTTCAGCAGGTGGCCCTCACCGAGGCCGCACAGCAGGCACACGATCCGGTCCACGAACAACAGGCCCGCTTCCTCCGCCACCTGGTGGACGTGACCGGGCAGGTCGACCAGCTCCCCATGCACCCGATACGGCCGCACTGTGATCGCCGCCACCCCGCCAGGGCGCAGGAGCTCCATGCACCCGGCCAGGATGCGGCCGAACCCCTCCAGCAACGCCGGGAGCTGCTGATGGGCGAGGTTGCCGCGATCGGCCGAGTAGTGCTGGTTCCACTTCCGCACGCCCGCCTCCCCGGTGTCGCGGGTGGAGCGGATGTGGCCGTGGGTGTGCGCGCCGTACGGCGGGGAGGTCAGCACCAGCGTCACCCGCCCGGCCAGATCCGGCAGCAGCCGGGTGATGTTGCGGGCGTCCCCTGCCACCACCCGCCCGAAGCCCGACGCCCCCTGCTTCCTGGCGAGACCGACGTTCGCGACGGCCAGGCGCGCCCACATCTCCTCGTACTCCACGCCCGCTGCGTGCCTGCCCAGATGGGCGGCTTCGACCAGGGTGGTGCCGATCCCGCACATCGGATCGACCACCAGCTCTCCCGCCCGGGTATAGGAGGCGATCACCCGGGCGGCGATCGCGGGGAGCATCTTGCCCGGATGCCGCATCGACTCCGGCACATACCGGCCCCGACGCTGTATCCGCGAGGGCTGCTGCCCGGTCGCCCACACCGACGTCGTCGGCTCGGCCATCAACGCCCACCTCCCACCTGGGCGATGGACGCGGTTGTGGCTGGCGAAGCAGCACTGCTCCAAGACGCCGCTTCTGGTTCGTGCGGCTTGGAAAGCCCCTTTGGCCGGGTGAAAAGCAGCACGTCCGAGTGGACCCGGGCACTGGTCGGCAATCCGGCGCACGCCGGAAGCTCCTGCAGCCCGGCCAGCCCATGACGCAGGGGGTCCGGTTCGATGCGCTCGCCACGAGCGGGGTGGCGCAGGGCGACGATGTGCTGCAGATACACCAGCCCTACACTCCGGGCCCGGACGATGACCTCCGGCAGCGGGTCCACTACGCCGCCTTGGCGGTGCAGACCGGTCACTACGGCCAGATGCCCGCCCGGCTTCACCAGCCTCGCCGCCGCGGCGATGCCGTACGCCCTGGGCGCCTCGTGCGAGGTCGGCCGGCCGGGGCATCTACCCGGCTGGCCACAGGTCTGCTCCGTCACCACCAGGCCCGCGCTGTCGGCGAGGTCGGCCAGCGGCGCCTCGTCGTCGAGGTCGGTGATGCGCAGGTCGGTGACCTTCAGGTCGTGGGCGGGATGGGTACGCGCGAGCCGGGTCCAGATCACGCCCTCGCGAGCGGCATCGGTGAAGACGGCCACCGGCAGGCAGCCCGCCGTCAACGCGGCCGAGACCAGCTGATGATCGCTGGCGCCGAGATGGACCACCGTCTCGCCCAGCCGAGTACACGCCACGATGAGTTGACGGGCCAGCGGGCCGCTGACCGGATGGCAACAGCCCTCCGCGCAGGTCGGAACGGATTCGGTGTCGGCTGACGCCAGCCACACAGTCAGCGGCAGATGCCCCCGCGAAGGCTCCTGAGCCTCGCGGCTTACGGAGAGTTCACGGAAAGGATCGATGGCCGGCGTCGAGGTGGTGGAAGTGCTGGACGAAGAGGTGGTGGTGGGTTCGGTCATGCGGGTGTGGCCCGAGTACCGGGTCAGCGATCCCTGTCACTGATCCAAATACCGGCTCGAAATCCTGAGTTAGGACAGGCCGTCAAGCAAAGGTTCGGCAATCCTGCCGCTGGTCCGCCGCGTATGGCGGGTTGGACATTGGAGGGTTCCAGCCCATTCGGGGGTGTGCTGGCCTGGCCGCCATTCACCCGGAGCCAGCACATACGCCTTGCCGCCGCCGCCCCACCGCAGCCACACACGTTTTCGCAGGTCACAGCGCTCTCGGGCACATCCTGCACACGTTTCGGGCAGCTTTCCGTCCCGGCTTCATTCCCACAGGCCACCACTTCCGAGCAGCATCGGCCTACGCTGAGAAGACACGCATCCAGCCGTGTAAGCGGGAGGTGGTTCGCATGCGCGGCCAGAAGGACGAACTGGCCGAACGCCGCTTCGCGAAGCTCGTCGACCAGATCAAGGCGATGATGGCCGCCGGCCTCAGACCGGAGTACCGAGGCTTCTACGGCCAGCTCATCCTCAACCAGGACGCTGTGACGGAACTGGGAGAGCTCGCCGACGTGCGACGGGCCGCACGAGCAGCCGGACGCCGACTTGGCTGGCACGTACGCACTCACGCCGCCGACAACGGAACCCTCTTCGTCATCGACGACCGTGACCCACCTCAGGAGATCCGCGAACTGGCAGACCGCCGCGCGGCCGAGGCGGTCTCAGCCGTCATCTCGCACGCCCAAGCCGAGGCCCGCATGCTCAGCACCAGCCGGCTGACCACCTCCCACAACCGGCCAGGCAGGCCAGGTGCGGATCTCTGAACAACGAGCGGCAGGCCGCGTCCGCGATGCGCTCTAGGCCTGCCAGGAGGTTCGGTCTCCACGTTTCAGCCCAGGTCTTCCCCGTTGACACAATCTTGACCCGACAATTTCGGGCTCATCGCGTTTCCGCAGGTCACAGAGCTTCCCGCACGTAAGGGCGCGGAAGACTGCCTCGTGGCCGCCGACGAGCACCTACGTCTGCTCCAGAAGTTTCCGCAGGTCATTCCCAGTTCCGGGGCGTGGTCAAAAGTTTGCGTGATCTTTGCCATGTCCGATGTCTGATCGCTTGCCGTCCGGTTCTTGCCCAGCGCCTTTGACGGGATGGCGACGTCCGAACCGAACTCGTCTTTCGGGAGCGTCGCCATGTCTCACCCTTCGACCCCCATGCCTGCAGACATCGCCGGCTCGACCGTCAACAGCACGGCCACCCAGCCCTCGCCCACCGGCACCGGCCGATCCATCACGGACCTCTCCGTCCCCGGCATGGTGCCCGGATTGGCCAGTTCGCTGGCACTGGACGTGGCCGAGCACGCCTTCCACCTACTCATGCGCGGCCCGGACCCGCTGTCGGTCGACGGCGGGACCCTCGGGCAAGGGCTCCCCGCCCGGCCGATCCCGATGGACGAACTGCGGGTGATGCTGCTGCACCCGTCCTGCTCGCGCATCACCCGCGACCACGTCTGGCGGCACCTCATCGAGCAGGCCCGCACCCACCGAGGAGCGTGGATGGTCGCCGCCGTCGCACTCGCCCTCCCGATGCTGCGCCGCCTCGTCACCCCGCTCACCGACAAGATCGACTTCGAGCAGGGCGGCCGCCCGGTTCGTGCTGATCGAGAGGACCTGGAGGCCGAAGTGCTAGCCGCCTACATGGAAGCCCTGACCCGGGTGAAGCTGGCCTGGTCGCACCCGGTGTTGCGGCTATCACGGCTCACCCAGTTCGCCGTGCTGCGCGCCTACGCTCCCGAGTGGCCCACCCTCCTGGCTGACCCCGACCTCATCGACCGCTCGGAAGAGCGTCAGCAGCCGCTCGCCTACCCGGCCGGCCACCCCGACCTGCTTCTCGCCCAGGCGGTCGCGCAAGGGGTCATCACCGAACCGGAGGCGGACCTCATCGGCTTCACCCGGCTGGAGGGCATCTCCCTCAGCTCCTACTGCCGTCGCCGCGGTCTGCTCTACTGCACCACACTCAAGCGCCGCCAGCGCGCCGAAAACGCCCTCTACCAGGCCCTTCTCAAGGGCAGCCTCTAGCGATCGCAGCGGCGCCAGCGTGAGCCGAGCAGCAAAGCCTGTGCAAAATCCGCTGGCTCCGATGTCCTAACTCGGCTCTTCGACCCGGTCTTTATCCAGCTGAGAAGGCAGCGCGGAGGGCGCCGCGCCCCGGCATCCGGGCCCCTGGTCACCGGTCCCTGTCACCCGGCCCAGCCAACTGCTTCCGCCCTGTGAAGGAGGACGCCCACCCGGCCCCGCAGCCGGGCCCGGCACCTCCGCGCTGCCCTCTCCCCACGCCATCAACCCGTTCGCGACCGCCGTTCGCCCCGCTTCACCACCCTGGGAGGCAACACGTGACCCGCCCGCGCCGCACCACCTCACCACAAGCTCACAGCGTCAAGATCTGCCTCATCGTGCTGGTCGTTCTCGGCGGTCTCGTCGTGGGCACCCTGCTCGAGTACATCATCGTCCACGCCGTTGCCTTCGCCGCCGCCTACGCCGACTCCACCAGCCGGATACCGGCCCACGCGGCGGCCCCGTCCTCGCTGAACGGGGTGATCGAGAACCTGCGTAACGTCATCGTCGGCCTGCTGGTGGCCCTGGCCACCCTCTTCCTCACCGTCGGAGGAGTGCGCTACATCCTGGCCGGCGGCGACCCCGGCGAAGTCGAAGCCGCCAAGAAGACCCTGCGCTACGCCGCTCTCGGCTACGGCATCGCTGTCCTGGCACCCCTGCTGGTGAGCATCCTCAAAGGCATCGTCGGGGCCTGAGGGTGCCTCGTCTCCCACGAGTCCAGGCGCCAAGAAGGCTGCCGTGGCTGAGCACGGCACTGGCCTTGGCTCTGGTCACTCTCCTGACCGGACTCGCCATACCGGCTCACGCCGACCCGGCACCTACACCGACGCCAGCGCCTTCCTCTAGCCCGGTTCCCTCACCGCAAGTTATCCCACCAGGCCAGCAGCCACCGTCCACGCCGCCGTCACCGCCCGCGAGTGTGCAGGAGTGCGGGTGGATGGACATCGGCTGCAAGATCAACCAGGCGATGAACGGCTGGTTCACCAGCCTGGTAACCGAGGCGATCAATCCGGCCTTCGTCCTGGTCGGCAGCGTCCTGCTCTCCGCGCCTCCACCCGTGATGCTGGAACGGGTTCAGGAGCTGTCCGGCCACGTACGCCTGGTCGCCAACGCGCTGCTGGGGTTGATGGTGCTGTCCGGGGGCGTGATCGTGATGGCTTACGGCAGCCTCCAGACCTCCACCACGTTCGGCGAACTCATTCCGCGCGTGGTGGTGGCAGTGATCGTGTTGAACTCCTCGCTGACCATCTGCCAGTACGCGATCGAGCTCGCCAACGCCATGGTCGCCGCGCTCCTCGGTGACGGGGTTGACGGCCAGCGGGCCGGGAACCTGATCGCCGCCAAAGTCGACGGCCTGATCAACGACCCCAAGGGCACCGTGCTGTTCCTGGTGCTGCTGATCGGCGCGGCGGCGCTGATGGGACTTGTTCTCGCCTTCATCGGCCTCATCCGCATCACGCTGCTGCTGTTTCTCATCATCGCCGCGCCGTTGGCGCTGCTGTGCCATGCGCTCCCGCAGACCGAGGGCATCGCCAAGCTGTGGTGGCGGTGCTTCTTCGGCCTACTGGCCATCCAGGTCCTGCAAGCCCTCGGCCTCATTCTGGCGTTCAAGCTGTTCCTCACCGACTCTGCCGCCGCCTACCCGCTCAAACCGGCAACCCCCAGCACGGGGGACGCGGTCGAGGCGCTGGTACGGCCCACCGCGAACCGGGCGTTGGACGCGCTCATTGTGATCGGCATCCTGTTCGTCCTGATCAAGATCCCCGGCTGGGTGGCCAGGGCGATCTGGCAGCAGGGCCAGCCCCACATGCTGAAACGGCTGATCAAGGCCCTGATCGTCTACAAGACGCTCGGCGCCGCCCGCACCCTCGGGAAAGCCGGGCACACAGCCGCCCGCAAGAGTGCTACGCGAGCCACGCACCGGCCCGGCGGACCGCCAGGTAAGGGCCGCCCCGGCACGCCCAAGAACCAAGGGGCCCCGAAGGGACCCCGGCCGCGCCCCTCAGGCCCGCAGACCCCACCCAGCTCATCGGGAGCAGCCATGCCCAACAGCGCGCCCACCTGGCAGCAGCTCGCGCTGCCGCTCAACCTGCCACCCCACACATCACCGACGCCGGCCCCCGGAGGCGCAGCCGCCGCCGGCAGGCGAGCCCGGCAGGGTAAGCAGCTCGCACTACCGTTTCCGGTCACCCGTGTCCCGCGCCCTCCCACACCACCCCGCCCACCCGACACGACGACAGCGCGGCCCTGGATACGACCACGGCCGCCCTGGGTTCAGGACCGGATTCCCGGCATGCCCACCCGCGCACCTCGGCAGGGCCAGCTCCGCCTGCGGCTCGATCCGCCGCCCCGCCGCGTCCCACGCGCTGACCGTCAACCACGGAGGGAGGGCCGTTGAAGCACGAGGCTGAACCGCCGCCCCTGCTGGCGCGCATTCCTGCTGACATCAACCTGCCGGACAAGATCGCCTATGGGCTGACCTTCCGCCAGATCCTCATCATCACCCTCACCGGCGGGGTCGCCGCCGCGATCTACTACCTGTGCCACCAGTTGTTGCCTGTGGTCATCCTGGCTGCGATCCTGCTCCCGCTCCTGGCCCTCGGTCTCGCTGTCGCGCTCGGGCGACGCGACGGGTTGAGCCTGGACCGGTTCGCGCTGTCTGCCTTGTTGTTCGCCCGAGCTCGCAAGAGATTGGTCGCCGCTCCTGAGGGAGTGGCCGGGCCGCCGCGGTGGTGCCGCCTGCGCGGGAAGCTGCCTGCGCCGCTGCGGCTGCCAGTGCAGGCGATCCGTACCGACGGCGCTCTCGAACTCGCCGACGGAGGCGTCGCCGTTCTGGTGGAGACCAGCACCCTGTCCTTCCACCTGCGCACCACCAGCGAGCAGGCCGCGCTGGTCGGAGCGTTCGGGCGATGGCTGAACTCTCTGGAAGCGCCCGTGCAACTGCTGGCCCGAGCCCGGCCCGCCGACCTGTCCGACCTCATCCACGCCATCGAGCACCAGGCAGACGTCCTGCCGCATGCCGCGTTGGCCTCTGCCGCCCGTGACCACGCCGGCTACCTCGCCGAGCTGAACAGCTCACGCGAACTGCTGACCCGGCAAGTTCTTGTCGTCCTGCGCGACCATCCCCCCGCCCGCCGAGGGCGCCGCTCGGTGCGGCGAGACGCCTCGGCCGTGGTCGTCCTGCGCAGGGCCGCAGAAGCAGAACGCGCCCTGGCCGCACTCGGCGTCACCACCCGCGTGCTGGACGCCGAACAAGCCGCCCAAGCACTTACCGAGTGCCTCGACCCCGGCGGCCGGCACCCGCTCGGCCAAGCCCTCCCCGACGAGCCGATCTACGCGACAGCGCAGCCCTCCGCCACGGCACGCAATCTCGGGAGGAACACGTGAGAATCCGCCGCCGTCTCCACGACCAAGAGCCTGGGACGCTGCTCCGCCCCGCCGCTGTCCAGGTCGGCGCCCGGACGATCACCTTGCCCGACGCCGTCTCCGCGTCGTTCGCCGTAACCGGCTACCCGAGAGAGGTCGGCGCGGGCTGGCTGGAACCCCTGCTCACCTACCACGGCCGCCTGGATGTTTCCCTGCACATCCAACCGATCCCGCAGCAGATCGCCGCGATGCGGCTACGCCGCCAGCTCGCCCGCCTGGAATCAGCCAGCCGCGCCGACGCCCAGCACGGCAGGCTCGCCGACTTCGCGGCCGAGGCCGCCGCCGACGACGCCACCGACCTGGCCGACAGCCTCGCCCGGGGCCACGGCCGCCTGTTCAAGGTCGGTCTCTACCTCACCATCCACGCCCCTACAAAGGTAGAGCTGGACGCCGAGGTGGAACGCGTCCGAGCGCTCGCCTCCTCGCTCCTGCTCGATGCGCAGCCGGCCACGTTCCGGGCCTTGCAGGGCTGGACCACGACCCTGCCCCTGGGCGTTGACTCGCTCAGCGCGACACGCACCTTCGACACGGCCGCGCTGGCGGCCGCCTTCCCCTTCACCTCACCCGACCTGCCGACCGACGTCGGAGCGACAGGCGTGCTGTATGGGCTGAGCGCCACCAGTTGCGGCGTCATCCTCTGGGACCGCTACGCCCAGGACAACCACAACTCCGTCGTGTTGGCTCGCTCCGGCGCGGGCAAGAGCTTCTTCACCAAGCTCGAAACCCTTCGCCTCCTCTACCAAGGGGTCGAGGTCGCCGTCGTCGACCCTGAAGACGAGTACGCGCGCCTGGCCCGAGCTGTCGGCGGCATCTGCTTGCACCTCGGCGCGGCCGGAGTGCGATGGAACCCCTTCGACCTGCCCGCCAGCCACGGCCCACACGACGACGTACTGTCTCGCCGGGCGATGTTCCTGCAGACCCTGATCGCCACCATGCTCGGCGGCCAACTCACTCCGCAGACCCGCGCCGTCCTCGACTCGGCGATCATCGCCACCTACCAAGCCGCCGGGATCACCCGCGACCCGGGCACCTGGACCCGGCCCGCACCCCTGCTCGCCGATCTGGTCAGCACACTTACCAGAAACCCCATGACCGCTGGTTCCGCAGGGGCGGAGCTGGCCGCGCAGCTCGCCCCCTACGTCTCCGGCTCCTACCGGGAGCTGTTCGACGGCCCCACCACCACTCACCCGGCCGGGCACCTGACCGTCTTCTCACTACGAGACCTGCCCGAAGAGATGAAGGCGGTCGGCACGCTGCTGGCGCTGGACGCCATCTGGCGGCAGGTCGCCAACCCGCGGAACCGCAAGAAACGCCTCGTCGTCGTGGATGAGGCCTGGCTGCTGATGAAGGAGCCCGAGGGCGCCCGGTTCCTGTTCCGGATGGCCAAGGCCGCACGCAAGCACTGGGCCGGGCTCGCCGTCGTCACCCAGGACGCCGCCGACCTGCTCGGCTCCGAACTCGGGCAGGCCATCGTCGCCAACGCCGCCAACCAGATCCTCCTGCGCCAGGCACCTCAGGCCATCGGCGCGGTCGGGGACGCCTTCGACCTGACCGATGGCGAACGCCAGTTCCTGCTCACCGCCGAACGCGGCGAGGCACTCCTGGTCGCCGGCCCCGCCAGCCGAGCCGCCTTCCACGTCATCGCCTCGCCCCGCGAGATCGAGCTGATCACCACCGACCCCGCCCATCTCGCCGAACTCGATGAAGGCGAAGAACCGAACTCGCTACCACCCCGAGCCACGCGACCACCCGACCCCGGCTTCAGCGAGATCAGCAACGACCACCCCAACGACGAAGAGGGTGACCCGCTTTGAGCACGAGCCCTCAGAGTGTGCCCTGCCTGCTGTGCGGCATCGGCGATCGCGATGTCCAGACCGCGCTCGACTTCCTTGCCGAACTGCCCAGCCGCCTGCCAGAACTCGCGCTCATCTACGGGCCGCGCCTGGCTGCGGTCCTCGCCGTCATCTGGGCCCTGACCGCCGCCGTACGCCACCTGTTCGGCTGGCTCCACCACATCGACATGGCGCCCGAGGCCCGGCTCATCGAGATCTCCAGCCCGCCCCGCAGCGACCCCGGGGGCGCCGTGGTGCTGTGGCGCCAGCTCGTCGGCCTGCTCCGACCCGCGTGGAAGCGCTTGTTCACCGGCCAGCCGCACCTGGCGTGGGAGTACCACGGCAGCGACGCCGGAGTCCGCATCCGGCTGTGGGTGCCCGGTCTCATCCCGCCCGGCATCGTGGAGAAGACCATCCAGGCCGCCTGGCCAGGCGCGACCACCACCACACACCCCGCCACCTCCCCCTTCCCCAAGGACGCAAAGGTCGCGGGCGGACGGCTCGTGCTCGCCGCCCCGGAGCACTTCCCGCTCAAGACCGACCACGACCACGACCCGGTCCGCTCCCTCCTGGAGGCCATGAGCGGACTACGGGAGGGCGAGCACGCCGTCGTTCAGATCCTGGCCCGTCCCACCACCGGCCGTCGCCTGGGGCACGCCTACAAGGCAGCAGCCCACCTGCGCGGAGGGAGCAGCCGCAACCACCTCGGCCGCCTCTTCGATGAGATCCTCCCCCTGCCCACCGACGCTCGCGACCATCGCCCCGGTGACCTCGCCCGCGACTTCCCCGAACGCGCCGAACAGGTACGCGCGATCCTGGCCAAAGCCGGTCAGCCCCGCTACACCGTCGCCATCCGCTACGCCGTCGCCACCAGCCGCGAACCCGCCTCCGCAGGCACCTCAGCGCAGGCCCGTCAAGACGGCATGGGCTCCTCCGATCTGGTCCGCGGGTGGCTGCGAGGTCAAGCACACACCCTGGCCGGCGTCTTCGCCCTCTTCACCGGAAGCCACCAGTACCTGCGCCGAGCCCGCCTGCGGCGCCCTCGCCGCGTGGTCGGCTCGCGTCGCCTCGACAGCGGCCATCTGCTGTCCGCCGCCGAGCTGGCCGCGCTGGCGCACCTGCCGTGGGACATCGACGCGCCCGGCGTCACCCGCGCCGGAGCCCGCCCCATCGCACCGTCCCCGGCCATACCCCGCACCACAGCGGGAAGGACGGCCCGCGTCCTCGGGGACGCCGACAGCGGCCCACAGCGGCCCGTCGCGTTGCCCGTAGCCGACGCCCGCCATCACACCCACGTCCTCGGCGGCACCGGCGTCGGCAAATCCACCCTGCTGGCCAACCTCGTCCTTGCCGACGCCCACGCCGGGCGGGGCGCCCTGGTCATCGACCCCAAAGGCGACCTCGTCACTGACATCCTCAACCGGCTCCCCAAACGAGCCGTCGGCAAGACCGTGGTGTTCGACCCACAAGATGACTCACCGCCGCCGTCGATCAACATCCTCGCCGGACACGACCCGGCCTTCGCCGTCGACTCCGTCGTCACCATCTTCCACCGCTGCTTCTCCACAGCCTGGGGACCGCGGGTGGATGACCTGCTCCGCTCCACCTGCCTCACCTTGACCAGCGTGCTGGGCCGCAAGGCAACCCTGGCCGACGTGCCCCGACTGCTGACCGATTCGGCCTTCCGCACCCGCACTACTTCCCGGCTGGGTGATGAGCTGTTGGCCGGGTTCTGGGAATCCTACGAAGCGCTCACTCCCGCCGGGCAGGCCACTGTGATCGGCCCGGTGATGAACAAGCTTCGTGCGGTTCTGCTACGACCGTTCGTGCGGCAGGCGCTGGCCAGCCCGGACACCACCGTTCCCATCGGCCAGCTCCTCGATCAGGGAGGGCTGGTGCTGGCCCGGCTCCCGAAAGGCATCCTCGGCGACGATGCCGCCCGGCTGTTCGGCTCCATCCTGCTCGCCCACACCTGGCAGGCCGCGACCCGACGCTCCAACCTCGCCGAAACCAACCGGGCCGACGCATCGCTGGTCATCGATGAATGTCACAACTTCTTGAACTTGCCAGGCCACATCAACGACGTGCTCGCCGAAGCACGCGGCTACCGCCTGTCCCTGGTTCTGGCTCACCAGCACCTCGACCAGCTCCCCGCCGATCTGCGCGAGGCCCTGTCAGCGGACGCCCGTAACAAGATCTACTTCAACGCCTCACCCAAAGACGCGAACGACCTCAAGCACCACACCGCGCCCCTGATCAGCCCGCACGACCTCACCCACCTCGGCGCCTACCAGGCTGCCGCCCGCCTCATCGTGGACGGTCAGCAGACGCCTGCGTTCACCCTGCGCACCCGGCCCCTGCCCGCCATCGTCGAAGGCCGCGAAGTCGAGATCCGGCAAGCGTCCCGCGACCGATTCACCGCACCCAACGGTGCCGCTTCCCCAGGCTCGCGTCACGACCCCCCGCGTGGCAGCGCCTCCAGCTTGGACCCGCGTTCTGGCCAACCCTCCAATAGCTAGCCCCGTCCTCGACTGCTGCTGACCAACGACCAACCCAACCGCACACCCGTCAGGACCCCGCCATGCCACCACGGCCCCGCACCCGCTCCAACCAGACCACCGCCCGACCAACTCGCAAGGAGATGCACATGAGCCTGCTTCCTGTCCCCATCGGACAGCCTCGCCTGGACCAGACCACGCTGCCCACCCTGTCGGCGCGGCTGACCTCGCGTGACTACGACATCCTCACCCACCTGCACCGGCACCGCGTGCTGACCACCCACCAGATCCAGCGCATGTTCTTCGGCATTCCCCAGTCCACCCGCAAACGCATGAGGACCCTGTACCTGCTCAACGCCGTCACCTGTTTCCGGCCCTGGGCCGGATACGGCGCAGGCTCGGCCCCCATCCACTGGGTCCTGGGCAAGGCCGGAGCCGCCATCCTGGCAGCCCGCCAGGGGATCACCGTCAAAGAACTCGGCTACAACCCGGAGATCCCCATCGCCGTCTCCTCCCGGCTCAATCACCAGGTCGGCGTCAACGACTTCTTCTCCCGCCTGCACTACTACGCCCGCCGCCTTGCGGCCAAGCCCACCAGCACCAGCACCGAGGTAGGGCCCGATGTGGGAACGGGCGCTGAACTCAGGGCTTGGTGGTCGGAGCAGCAGTGCGCCAAGCTCTGGGGCGACCTGGCCCGCCCGGACGCCTGGGGTCAGTGGCGGGAGAACGGCAACGAGATCGACTTCTTTCTCGAACACGACACCGGCAGTGAAACCCTCAAGCGCGTCGCCGACAAACTCCACGACTACCGCAACCTCACCGCCGCCACCGGCATCAACACCCCAGTGCTGTTCTGGCTGCCCAGCCCCACCCGCGAAGCCAACCTGCGCCAACTCCTCACAGCCACCGACCTCCCTGTCGCCACCGCCGTCCACACCCACGACGGGGACGGGCCCACCGGGCCCGTGTGGCTGCCCGCCCCGGCCCAGGTCGGGCAGGACCGGATGCGGCTGGCCGACCTCGCCGATGCCTGGCCGCATCTGACTCTCGGCCGCATCCAAGGCCCGCCCACCTGCGACCAGGACCGTCATCAGAGCGACAGCGCAGCTGGGCTGCGTGCAGGAGGCGAGAGCAGGTGAAGGCGGCCGCGGCCGGCGCCGCCCTCCTGCTGCTCATCATGTTGGCGTTCCTCGCAGCCGCCTCCAGCATCCTCACCGGCTCCGGAACGCCTGGCGGTGTCGCCTGCGCCATCACGCCCAGCATGGCGAGCAGTACGGTGGGCGGGCCGGTCGCGGCCTCAGCTACCACCGGCGTCGCCCCCGCTCTGACCTTGGACGCCGAGCAGCAGGCCAACGCCGCGCTCATCGTCCAGATCGCGATGGAGCGCGGCCTGCCTGCGCGGGCGGCAGTGATCGCTCTCGCCACCGCCCTGCAGGAGTCCAAGCTGCGCAATCTGCGCTCCGGGCACCTCGACAGCCTCGGCCTGTTCCAACAACGGCCCTCCCAAGGCTGGGGAACCATGGAGCAGGTTCTCGACCCTCGACACGCCACCGGCACCTTCTACGACCGCTTGGTCAAGGTGCCGCGTTGGGAGCAGCTCCCGGTCACCCGCGCCGCCCAAGCGGTGCAACATTCCGGCTTTCCCGACGCCTATGCCCAGTGGGAGCCACTCGCGCAACGCGTCGTCGATGCGCTGGCCGGTACCTGCGTCCCCCTCATCCCCGGCGAGCAGATCGCCGCCGTCATTGCTTACGCCCACGCTCAGCTCGGCAAGCCCTATCTCTGGGGAGCCGAAGGACCCGACCGCTTCGACTGCTCCGGCCTGACGATGCGCGCCTACCAAGCCGCCGGGATCTCGATCCCGCGCGTCGCCGCTGACCAATGGCGATGGGGGCCGCCCATCCCGAAAGGCCAGGAACAGCCCGGAGACCTCGCCTTCTTCCGGATGGAAGCAGACGGCCCCGGACATGTGGGCCTCGTCATCGGAGGCGGCAAGATGATCCACGCCCCCAACCGGCGCACCGTCGTCAAGATCGACGCCTACCAACGCGGGGACCTGATCGGGTTCACCCGCCCGGCCGCCCACGCGCCCACCGGCCAACCCGATCCACGCTGATCACACGCCACTGTAGGCAACGGCGCTTCATCTAACCGGCGTTGACATGACGTCCCCGCTAGCGCCAACCTGCGCGCCCTATCCCAGGGGTGACCTGCTCGTTTCTTCCCGATACCATAATCACCAAGAGCGACTTGACCGATACTCTTAGGAATATCTCCAGCTAAACCAGGTGAAGGAGAGGCCATGTGCGCCGTGCGACTCGCCCCGGCCCCGCTCGTCGTCAGCCTCTCCTGCGACCTCGACAACCCGATCAAGATCCGCGCCAAGCACAAGGTCGCCGGCATGCTCCTGCTCGACCGCGACTACGCCAACCGTCTCGAACGGAGCTGGAACGTCCCCGGCGCCTACATCCTGCTCGACCGCCCGGACGCCGAGGGCCGGTGGGGAGCCTACATCGGCAAGGCCACCAGCCCCGGACTCCGCCAACGCGTCCTCCAGCAGCTCAAAGGACGCGACCACTGGTACCGGGCCCTGCTCATCCGCTACGAATCCAACGACGACGAGAGACTCAACAGCAGCGAAGCCGGATGGCTCGAAGGCCGTCTCTACGACCATCTCGCCGGGGCGGGGCAGGTCAACCTGCACAACCGCAACCGGCCCCAAGACCCCACCCTCTCGGATGACGAGGAAACCAGCCTCATCGACTACCTACTCCCCGTCACGTCCGTGCTCCGCCTGATCGGCCACAACCTCCATCCGCGTAACCCCAACGCCCCGGACGGCGGCGGCCCCCTCGTCAAAATGATCAAACGCGGGCCTGCGCCTGCGCCGGGAGAGCCCCAACCCTACGTGAGCGTCTTCGGGTACGGGCCCAACCGCTACCTGCTACAGGATCCAACATGGGAAGAGCTGCAGGAGCGGATCGCGCTTATCAACGCGGGCAAGAACCCTCTCAGGGTGGAGAAGGATTCGGGCAAACATCCGTGAGCCGGTGGTGCAGGAGGTATGCCCCGGCCAGCACACTTACTCTGTGCTGGGCGGGGCATGCCTCCTACGCCACCGGATCAGGCGCTACCGCAGGTAGCCCTGTCCCTTCTCCCCACCGAAGATCCGGCAGGCGAGTTCCTCCTCGGCCGTGAGCACCACGGCGGGCAGCTCTGCCACCCCCGTGGTCAGGGCCCTGTACAGGCGGTGCCAGCCGTCGATGATCAGCATTCCGCCGTTCGGGACAGTGGCCACGATCAACGGCTCGGACAGATCCACCTGGGCGGCGTGCTCGGTGTCGATGGACACCAATTGGAGCATGCCCGCCCATTCCCTGGGCTCGATCCGGCCCTCTGGGGTGCGGGCGCGGGTGAGCTTCTTGGCGGTGGTGATGTCCCACCTCCAGGACATCATCTGGAAGAACTCCAACCGCGAGCTGTCAGCGTGGCCCGGGGCGGGCCTGCTCGTGGTCGCTGGCTCAGGCACGCTGGAGGGATTGCCGGTGGCGGTGCTATTGCTCATGCCTTCGCCTCCTGCCCAGCCGAGCTGCGGGGGGCCTGCTCCGCCGGCGAGGCCGGCACGAGTGTCTTGACCTGAGCCAGGAAGGTTCGAGCCGCGTCCTGCCGGATGAGGGCCAAGGCCCGGTCGAAATGCGCCAAGGCGAGCCCGTGCTCGCTGTGCAGCCCGAGGACACGTACGGACGTCGCGGCATTCGCCGGGACTGCGTCGTCCTCCCGGTAGGGCCTGATCCAGGAGACGAACCTGGCTACCACCTGCTCTGGAGTCAGTCCTCGGCTGCCTCGGACGTGCTGGATGCGCCGGTCGACGAGCAGCCACCAACCCGCGAGTGTTTGGGCGTGCAGGATGCCGTAGAGCACCTCGGCGCTCAGCCGCTCGCCCCGGCTCAGCCGCTGTCCGATGATGTCGGCATTGTGCCGCCGTAGCTGGCAGGCCTGCTCGATGATCGCCTCCACGGACACTGCTTCGCTCGGGTCGGGCCAAGAGGTGGCGGTGGTGCCGGTGTCGGCTGCGCGAGTTGGGGCATCGGGGTGCTGCGGGTTCCCCATGGGGCTGTCCTTTCGTCGGGTGATGACGCCAGCGCCAGGACGCGCTGACACGGCCTGTCGTGCGTTCACGGCGCATCCGCCCTCGTTGAGGGAATCGCCGGGAGCACTACCGGGTTCGGGAGCGAGCTGGCAGGGTGGCGGTTGTCCACCCGCATGCCTGGAGCCCGAACGTCGGCTCCGTCCCGGGCCTCGGCGAGGTGCTGGGTAAGAAGCTGGCCGCTGACGGTGAGGAAGTCGCGGGCGGCGATACGTGAGGCGTGGGCGAGTGCGTGGTCGAACAATGTGCCCGGCCGGGCGGCCGGAGGCTCCCCGGTCAGGTAGTGGCGGGCCCAGGAGCGCACCCGACGCACCGCGTGATCGCTGGTGAGCCTCTTGCCGGTGATCTCCTGATCCACCAGATCCCACCAGGCTCGGGACGCCTGGGAGTGCGCGGCGGCGAACAGTTGCTCGCCCGACAGCCATCGCCCGTTCTGCAGGGCGGTGACCCCCTCGGCCGCCGCCGCGTAGTAGGCATGCCGCACGGCGGTGATCTTCTCTGCGGTCAACTCGTCGAAGGAGCGTGCGTCTTCGGCCGGACCAGCGCTGCTTCCGGGTGCGGACGCGGTGCCCGGCCTGTCGTTCGGGCACAGTGAGCCTGGCTGATAGCGGTCATCCATGGGTGCATTCCTTTCGTCGGGTGACACGGGCGGATGAACGGGTGAGGGTCATGGGGCCGCCCCGGTCGAGCGGCGCGAAGTCCAACCCGGCCGCGCCGGACCGGTGCAGGTGGGCGGGTGGTGATACGGCCTGAACGCGGCTGGGTAGCGGCCCGACTGTCACGGCCGGTACTCCTTGACGGCAGCCGCATGTTCGGCCCCGGCGGGCATGGCGTGAGCGGTGGTGGCGTTGACCGGCTCGGCGTCTCGCCCGGGAGGCGGGGTGAGTGCGTCGGCGAGCGTCTGGGTCGCGTCCAGGAAGGCACGCGCGCCGCCTCGACGGGACTCGGCCATCGCCAAGGCGAACAACCCGCCGTTGACCAGCGGGCGGGCGTTGATCAGCAGTTCCTGTGCCCGTTGCCGGACGATCAGTATTGCGGTTGCACCGTCGACGGTCTCCTCACAGCCGTGGGTGAGGTCGGTGACCTGCTGCCACCATGACATTCGGTGGTAGGCGTAGGCGATACGGCCCAGGTCCTTATCGCGCAACGTCCCCTCATCGTCAAGGCAGACGATGCGGTTGAGGGCCTCGCTGAGCTCATGCCGGGCGAGGCTGGCGTTGTGCAGGGCTAGGTCTTCGAGTCGTCCCATGATGAACTCCTTCGCTGGCAGCTGGTGGGTTGTGAGGGGCGGGCGTCCGGTTCCGGCGCGGGCCGGGACCCGAGCCCGGTGCGCGAGCGGGGTGCGAGCCACTGACGCGGGGTTCGGTACGCCCGGCTTGGGTGTCCGGTGTGGCCCCACGTCAGGGCCGCACCGGACGGGCGGGCCTGTCAGACGGTGGCCAGCATCCGGAAGGCGCGGGCTTTGATCTTGGCGTTGTCGTGATCGTCGAGCAGGGCCCGCTCGGCCCGCACCGTGGCCGCGTCGCGGCTGCCGAACACTGGGCTCTTGTGATCCAGCCGCTCGGTCACCGCGTTGTAGGCGGCCCAGCGGGTGTTACGGATCGGCTCCTGGGTGGGGGCCTGCGCGAACAGGTACTCCAGCTCGCGCATGGTCAGGTCGTGGTTGCGCTTGGCCAGTTCCTTCGCGTCCGAGGGGAGCGGGTGGAGGCGGGTGGCGAACTGACGGAACTCCTTAAGGTCCATCGGGACGGCGAGGAGCTTCTCGGCCTCGGCGGCGAACGCTTCGCCGTGCTTCCAGGTGAGCCTGAGCGCCTCGCGGGCCTCGGCGATGCGCCCGGCCACGTTGCCGGTATGCCGGACGGTGAACTTCGAGGCGTGATTCGCCAACGCCGCCCGTTCGGTGTTGGCACACACCACCCGGACCGGGGTCGCAACCGTCGTGAACGCGCCCCACCCGTCATGCCGGGAGAACGCCGCCAGGTAGAGGTCGATCTGATCGAACCCGCCGACCATGAGCGGCTCGGGCAGGCGCATCGTGACGAACACCCGCCGCCCGCCGTTCAGCGACCCGCCCGTGTCGAAGATCGCCCCGGACTCGTCCACCAGGGTCTGCAGGAAGTCGGTCACATCCTCGTTCTGGAGGACCTGGTAGTCCCTGCCGACCCGGCCGAGGCGCTCTGGCTGGCCGGTGACCGGGTTGGTGCGCACCACGAGGAAGTCCTCGTCCGTGACGACCGGCTGGCCGGTGACCGGGTCGGTGACCTGACCGACCGGCACCTTGCGCACGTTCCATCCGGCGAGCTGGGCGTTGGACAGAAGTTCCTCGGCGGTCATCGGGCCGGGCGCGGTGTAACCGAGCCCGTGCCAGCCCGGCTTCCCAGCGGCGGCGAATCCGGCCGAACCGTTGACGAAGATCTCGATTTCGTGAGCCATGACAACAGTGCCTTTCTGATGCGTGGCATGCGGAACAGACGCGATGCCGCGATGGGTGTGAGTGGGGGTCCGGCCCCAGCCCGTGCGGGCCGACGTGCCGGTGATCAGTAGTAGAAGGGGATGCCGCCCGGCGCGAGGCAGAGGGGTGAGTGCCGTAGGCGATAGGCGCGGCGCGGGCCGGGCGCGCGGGCGGGCTGTAGGGGTGTCCCGCCCGATGCCGGGCCGGGGCGGGCGGGGCCAGGCGGCCCGCCCCGGCCCGGCTCAGCCGCCGCAGGTGTCGGCCCCCGCGCCGTCCGGGTCCGTGCCGACAGGGTTGGGGTTGGCGGTGGGGGCGAGGGCGAACCGGCGGGGCCGCTCACAGGTCAACACCGCGTCGCCGAGGCTGACGAGGCGGTCCAGGGCGTTGGCCACCGCCCCGGACGAACGGTCCAATACCCGCCCGATCTCGTACGGGGTGAAGTCCTTGTCCGGGAACTCGATCAGGTGCGCGTGAACCATGTCCCGCAACGCACCCGCCCGCACCATGTCACCCGTGCCCGCGCCGCTGGCGGACGTGCCCGGACGGCCACTCGATCCCGCGCGGGCCGGGGTGGAGGTGCCGGTCAACGCCGCCCGCGCGTTGCGGTGGACAGTGGGGACCTTTGCCATTGCCATTTCCAGGCATCCCAGCGCCATCACGACGTTTCCCTCGTCCTTCGCCATGATTGCCCCGCTGAACAGGTTCACCAGCTCCGTCAGTTCGGCGTGCGCGTGTGCCCACGCCGGATCATCTGCCACCGGCTCAGACACCAGCTCTGATGCGGCGGCCTCGGGGGCCGAGTCGAGGTCTCCGTCCGTCCCGTCCGGACCCAGATGGGCTGCGTCGTCGGCGATCAGGTCCTCCTCGCCGTCGGTCGGGCCATCCGCCGGGGCGGGGTCGGTCGAATCGGTGGCGTCGGGGAGAGCCTCCTCGTCCGGCGCGGGTACCGTGTCAGCGTCCCGCGTGTCCGTGTCCGGCGTGGTGAGCGCGGAGGGCACGACATCCGGCGTTACCAGGTCCGGGCCCGGCGCGGACGTGTCGGCGCTACCGGTCGGCTCTCCGGCGATGATCGGGAACCACCGGTCCGCCGCCCGGCCGCGCGTGCTGCCGTCGCTCACGCCCGGCTCACGGCGGGCACGACCGTCGGCCTCGAACTGGTTGAGGATCTTGCCCGCCGCCATCCGGCTCAGACCGGCCGCCGCCCCGATCGCTGTGGCCGACCCGCCCGGCTCAGCGTTCAGCGCCGCCCACACCGCCGCCACACGCCCGTCAGCGTCCGTGGCGGGGTCAGCGTCCGGGGCGGCGGTCTTTGGGCCGTCAGAGGCCGTCAGGGGCGCGGCGTCAGCGGGAACGGTAACGGCGGTTTCCGCGTCAACGGAAACAGTCTCGGTAGCGGTCGTTTCCGGGGTGTGAATAGCCATTGCGTGACGCCCTTTCCGGTCGCATTACCGGCCCCGTCTCAGGCCGGTGTTTTTCGTTTGCGCTACGACCATCCCTCGCACATAACGCAGCTGGCAAGCCGACCGGCCAACAAATGTTGTCACCCCAACGGCTGGAGAGGCTAACCCAACGAAGCAATCACTGATCTGCGTCAACAGCTTCCACAAAGGCAATCCGATCGACTTGACATCAATGACCGATCCAGCTCTTCATGCATTCCGCCGGACGACGGCGAACGATGCATGATTGCCCGAATTCAGCGAGAAAGATCTGCGAGATGAATACGCATACCGCTTGACATCGATATGGGGTCGAGCGTTCATGGAATTAAGCGGGAAACACCGCCGACCCCCACACCGGAATAGCGCCGGACCGGATGAAAGGGAATGGCACATGAGACACACCGACACCGCCGATCGCCGCGCGGTGGAACCTGGCCATGCCCGCTCGCTGGCCGACCACGGCTTCGGATGGGCGATCATGTGGGACGACCGCCACGATCAGCCCGTCATCGTCCGCCCCGAACACGGCGACGACGGCACCCTGCTGGAAATCTGCACCTACGAGGAGATGTTCACCCTTGGCGGCCATTGCGCCACCCGCGAAGACGCCCGCACCTGCGAGGAATGCATGCCGGGCGGGCAGCCCGACTTCAAGGTGATCGCCAACCATATGACCGACATGCTCGGTGACCACTACATCTGCCGCGACGACATCGCCGCGTGCATGCCCCTCACCGTGCCGTACACCCGCGCCCTCACCGCCTACGGCTACCAACGCCGCGCCCAGGGCGGTCCCCACTGCGAGCACACCTTCCATCAGCGCTACGTCTCACCCGAGGGTCACCCCGTCGAGCTGATCATGCCCATCAGTCCAATCCCGGACGACCCCTCCGCGCCGCCGCTCACGATCGAATGGACCTACCTCGGACACATTGGTCCCGAGGGCGCCTACCCAGTCACTGATCTCCCCGCCGACACCCCACCCGCCGACGTGGCCGAACTGATCGCCACTCACGTTGCCATCCATCCGCCCGCCCCGTCCGCTGACACCACGAACGGCACGGACGCGCCTACGGGGGCGGAGGCGCCCATCACCGTCTAATCGACGCCCCAACACCCGGACGGCCCCGGTACCGCCCCACAGCGGTACCGGGGCCGCGCGTATCCCCCGACTGATCAGCCCACGTCGGCGAACCCGTAGCCGGTCGCGTCATCCAACGCCGCCAACCCCAAGCAATCCCATTCGCACGGTTCCCCCGGCCTCGCGTCGCACCCCTCACATGGCTGCGACGGGTGGGCCGGACGAAAGATATCGATCATGCCGTCCGGTAGGTCTGCCGTCCGCGTGACATACCGAGCCGGGTTAAGCACTACATCCGTGGGCCGCACATCAGCCGCCGCCACCGTCATGAACTTGCCGTCCCAGCCACTCGACGGATAAGCCATTTTCCCCACCTTTCTGAATTTCCTGCTGACATTCTTATTCTAGCTCGACAACACGGCCACCAATAGGGAACTGGACTATACTTCCAAGACCGAAAGGTAAAGTTCTTCGGCGATTCTGCGCCCCGGCACACGAAAACCGCGCCAACCCGCACAGCCCCCAGCCACGCCGCCCCGCCGCACGTCAGACCCGGCGCGACCAGTCAAGACGAAGACACGCTCGCCGCTCAGGCCAAGGTTGACGGGGGCCAGCCCCGGCCAAACCGCAGGCCGGTCACTTACTGTTGGCAGCCAAAGAAGAAAGGGAAGCGGCAAGGCAGGCGTGAACAGCATGAACAGTCACGAAAACGCACGCACACATATTCGCAGGAGTCGTCTTTAGACGAGTCGGGCGGTCCACCGCTACCTCCGAAAACGGCTTGACCGGCAAGAACGAGCTCTCCAAGGGATAGCAGTCTTAATCGCGTAGGCGAACGCTACCCCAGTTTCCAGTATGAAAATCTGCTCCCATCAGGAGCGCCTCCGCTGCCGCCCATGCCCCAACCGCGCAGGCGCAAGCCGAGGCGGACGCGGCCCTCTCCGTTCCCAGGAGTGGTTCGCCTCGCCCCGGACGCGAGGCGAACCCACCCAGGCCCACCCAGCACCCTCCGCGCCGGACAGGTATCAACGCTCACCTGCACGCCGGGTGTCAAGCCCGCACTCCACGATCACACGGCCATGCCACCGCTCGGGCGGCGACAGCGACCGCTGCGCCGGCCTTCGACCGGACCCACTGATGACGGGGCCCGCCCCCGCCAGCAGGAAACCGGTCACGACCCACCCGCGATCGCCCTCTCCGGCCCGCGCTGTCGGCCGGGAGTGACCCCGAGGCCTGACCCATGGCCGTATCAGCCACCCGTACGGCCACCAATCCACCCGCACCGGGCCAGCGGCAGCAACCGCCACGTGCCCGTCCCCGACCGTTCAGCGCCCAACACCCCTGACGGTGGCCCAACCGCCGTCAGCGTGCCGCTCAGCCCCGCCCCGGCATCACCACTACACGCCCCACCCGCGTCCGCCCCCGGTGACAGCGACACGTTCGGCATCGGCAGGTGCTCGAACGGCTCGTCCGATGACAGGGCTTGCCGCAGCTCGTCGGGGCCAGTGGCGCTGATCAACACCTGCTTGCCGCGCATCCCCAGCCACTGATACCGCACCACCAGGAAAGCCCAATCAGGCCAGTCCCGGCGCAGCGCGGCCAGCGCCTGCTGCGCCCACGGCTCCTGCCCGAACGCGGACGCTTGGTCCGTCTTGCCTCCCACAAGCCTGAGCGAGGGCCCAGGCCTGCGACCTCCTTCCCGCTGGCCGAGCCAGGTCTGTTCCCTGAAGCCATCAAGACGCCGGGCAGGCCGACCGAACAATGGCCCGGTCTCGCCCGCAGCTTCCTCCCCCAGGGGTGCGCCGTCGCAGCAGGCGGTGGCACGAATCGCCAGGTGGCTTGGCGCAGCATCCCCTGGCTCCATCTCCCGCACAGCAGCCGCCTCCTGCACCTGCCCGGCGCGAGCGGCTGCCTCGACCGCCGGGCCCCGATGAACCACGTCAGCTCTTCGAGGTGCGCACGCAGTTTCGCTGGTGAGAGCGAGGTCGGCCCAGACCGCGTGCCCAGTACTCGCATCACCCGCGGCTCCCACCCGGATCGCCAGCTCAGCGACCCCGAGCAAGCCCCGCCCGTGCTCAGCTTCCTCTGGCACCGAACCGGGCATGCGGGAGAAGTCCGGGACGCAGTCGCCGCCCAGATCATGGACCACGATCCGAGCTACCGCTGCTCCCCACAGCACCTCCATGACGAAGAAGCCCTGCGCTTGCCCCGAGCGTGTGTGCCGCAGCGCGTTGCTGACCAGCTCGGCCGTCACCCACTGAGCGTCATCCGCCCGCCCGGTGTCCGCCAGCAGCTGCCCGACCATCCGCCGGGCTGGAGCTGACTGATCCGCCCTCCCGGCGAAGGCCCGCCGCCAGGCGACCCCACCCCACAGCCGCGAGGAGCGGAACGTCGACATCACCAGCCCTGGCGCCAGATCCGAGAACTCCTCCCCCAATGGCTGCTGCTGACGGCCCTGCGGAATGAGGCTGTCGACCGTCTCGCTCGAGGTCGCGTGCTGCGTGAGGTCGTTCATGCTGGCTGCCTTTCCGGTCACGCCCCCGGCCGGTCCAGGAGCGGCCAGCACGATCACCCACCTCGCCGGCCGAATCACACCCCCGGCCCACGCCCTCACCCGCGCCGAACCCCGACCTGCGGCAGCACCGGCCGTAGCGTCACCGACACCCGGCGAACGGCTCGGCGATCACCCCACGCGCAGACTGGAGTCCCTCATCAAAGCCCGCCTACCGTCCCTCGAACCCCCGAACCCGGGGCCCGCGCACCACCACGCGCTGCACGACGAAGGGACCTCAGCCCATGCCCGGCACCGGATACCAGACGCTTCTCGATTGCCGCCGCCGCAGCCGATACCTACGCCAGCACGGCTTCACCATCGACCAGATCGCCGTCATCCTCCGCCTCGACCACCCCGCCACCCCGCTCCGCCTCTACCGGTATGCCGCCGGACTCACCGCGGCGCAGACGATCGAGGTCTTCCACCGGCTTGCTGGGACCGTCGGTGCCGGACTGCGCGAGTCTCGCCTCTACGACTACGAGAACTGGCCACAAGTAGGCCGGCGGCCATCCGTCTCGACGCTCCGCTCTCTGGCCCGCATCTACGGCACCCGCCCCACCCATCTCCTCACGCCCGAGATGCTGGCTACCTACGCAAGGCACGACCAGCGCCTTCTTCAAGAAGGGTGAGCCCCAGCCGGGGGCCACTGCCCGATCTCCACCAATCGCCGGGTCTCCGCCATCCGCCGCTCTTTGACGGGCCTGACTAACGAATGAACCGCTCATACACCTGCCGGGCGTGCGGACTCGGCACCGCGTCGATTTCCGCCAGCCGTTCCCTCAACAGCTGGAACGAACGCCGTACTGCGGGCAGGCGCCCGAGTTCGCCTTGGACCGACATCAGCAGGCACCACAACGTCTCGCTGCACGGATCGATACGCTCGACCGCCAACCGCAGCACGTCCACCGCCCGGCCTGGATCATCGGCCCGCACCAGCTCGGCCAGCCGTTCAGCGGCATCCGCCGCCTGTCGCTGAGCGGCCTGCCGCAACGGCAGCACCCACAGATCATCGAGCCCAGCCAGCAGCTCCCCCCGATACAAGGCCAGCACCTCATGCAGCGCCGCCACCCGCACAGCGTCCTCGGCGGCGATCGAAGCCAGCTTGCACGCGTCCTCGAACCGCCAGAAGTCCACATCGAACGATGCCGCCGGCAGCAGTCGCCGCTCCCCGGACTTCAGCACGAAGCGCACGACGGCCGCACACCCTGTCGCCTGCCGCATAGCCCGATTGATCTCCCGCACCGCCGACTCCAAGCGGCGCCCGCCAACTTCCCCCGGCCACAGCGCCTCAGTGATCCCTTCCGCCGAAACTCCGTCCCGCGACACAGAAAGCAGCGCAAACAACTCGCGCGCCTCGGCACGGCCGAAATGGACCTCCGACCTGTCAAATGACAGCCGTGGTACCCCCAGCACCTCGACCTTCGCCTTCCCCGCCGCCGCCACGAAGCCCGACCCCAGCCCGGCTGTGGCGCCTGGCATGATGAGCGACTCAGCCTCCGCTCCTGCCCTTAAAACCGTCGGGCGGGAGCTGGCCTGGTCAAGCTGAGACGTAGTCACCGCCAGATGCTCACTACGGTCAGGCTCGTCCGCCGACTCCGCCGACTCCGCCGTCACGCAGTAGACCCCGGCCGCCTGCGTCCCAGCGGATGCCAGGACAGCCGCGGGAGGTACTTCAGTCTTCTCAGCTTCCTCACCGTTGCGGCCATCGATACGGCGTGGACGCGCGGCACCGCCAGACAGGCCCACGGTAGAAGAGCCCGCGCTCGCCTGCGCCGGCCAGGACCGGAGACGTCCGATAAGCGCAGCGCTCAAAACCATGAGCATGAGCCCGAACGCCAGCGCAGCACCGAGCGGACCCATCGCCTCAGACAGATCACCTGACCTCGGTCTCACCGCTGCGCCTCGTGCCGGCTCAGGGGAGGATGTGGAGACCGATGCCGACGGCGTCTTCGATGGAGCTGGTGGTGTGGAAACCGTCGTTGACGATGGCTTCCTATCCTCCCTCCGTGGGTGCTGCTGACGGTCGGCTCTTGTCTGACGATCCCGGTTCAGAGCTCGACCCGGAGCCTGGCCAGCTTCCGGGCCGCTTTCACCCAACCTGCGCGGTTCGGCATCCCTCCGATGAGATCTAGCTGGCTCAGCTTCAGGCGATCTCACCGTAGAAGCCACGTCACGTGGCTTCGACACCTTCTGCGGCTTAGAAGGGGGCGAGGTAAGTATCGGATTGCGCTGCGACCGTTCCAGCAGCCCCAGGAGATCCGGCGCCCGGCCTTCCATCAGGTCGCCGTACACCAGCGCACAGAACTTCTCGATGTCGTACACCTGACGTGGCGCTCTGCCCACCTGCGGACAGTAAGGCTCTGCGTTAGCCAACGCAGAGGCCGGCAAACCGACGCAAAGCAGAGTTGACGCCGTAACCGCTGCACTCAGCTTCCTCGCTACATCTTCGCCGAGTCGCCGCCACATACTGCCTCCCTTGCCGCTCTCAGGCGTCCGCACTGATCAGATCGTGCGCGGCACCGCAACGGAAGTGGTGGAACTCTTCACCGCAGCAACTGACCGAGGGCGTGACGTCCAGCGCAGCGAAAACGCCTATGACAGCGGGACTCTGAGGCACAGCGCTCAATGGTGAAAACTCACCATCGCTCGAAACCACTCATCGCCCGACACGACACGAAGGCCCATCACACGGCGTATCAGAGCCACTACTCTCTGACCCGGAGGTGGCGATGGACGAACAGGATCAGGTCAAAGCACAGCGCCTATTGGAAGGCGTCGTCCCGAAAGAGATCTTCGTGTCGTACTCCATGCTGCTCACAGAGGGCGGCTGCCCTGAGGACGACGCCGCGTCCCTGCTGGGAAGCAGTGAGCAAGTCGCTGAACTCACGGCCCGCGGGATGGCGCATCGCCGACCGGACGGCCCCTCGATGCCGCCACGGCTCGTGCCGGCTCCCCCAGAGCTCGCGCTGCAGGGCGTCTTAGCGGATCTTTCGCGCCGCCTCATCAGCGATCAGGAGCGGTTACTGACTGGACACAAGCGCCTGAGGGAGTTCCACCAGACACCAACCGCGCCGTCCTCAAACTCCGCGATGGACCGGCTCGTACAGATCGTCACCGACCGGGACGAGATCAGCCGCCTGTCCTACGCACTCATCAACGCCGCGCGGCACGACTGGCTCACGCTTGACAACTACGTCCTGGAAGCGCCCGTCGAGGACACCACCGGGTACGTACCGCTACCGGTCTTCGAGGGCCAGGTGCAATGCCGAGCGATCTATGAGACCCGCTGCGCAGAACATCCCATCGGCGCGAAGACGATCGAGGCGGCGGTCGAAGCCGGGGAACAAGCGCGGCTGCTGCCTCGCATCGGGATGAAGATGAAGCTTGCAGACGAAGCAGTCGCACTTCTTCCTTTGACACCGACAGGCATGGGAGGGGCGCTGCTCGTGCGCTCGCCCGTCATCGTCGGTGCGCTGCGGGAGTACTTCGAGCTGCTATGGGAGAAGGCGATCCCGTTCGGTAGCGCGAAGGCCGCCGCGCCGCTCACACCCACGCAGCTGCAGGTGCTACAGCTGCTCAATCAAGGACTATCCGACGAGGCGATCGCCCGGCGGATGGACATCAGTGTCAACACCATGCGCAGACACTGGACCGCCATCCGCGATGAGCTGGGCGTGGAGACCCGCTTCGCCGCTGGAGCCGCAGCAGTACGCCGCGGTTGGATCGACTGAACTCGAGAGGTCTTGTCATGCCCGGATACCTGGACTTTGTCCCCCAACAGCGATTCCAGCCCACCCTCGCGCTGTCCCCGGACGGCCAGCTGGTCGCCTACTCCAGCCACGTCTCGGGACACTATGACCTGTGGGTCGTTCCCGTCGCCGGTGGCGAGCCGCGCCGCGTGGCCGGCTTCGACGACCGGACAGTCCGGCAGATCGCCTGGACACCTTCCGGCAACGAGCTGGTCTTCACCGCCGATGAAAACGGCGATGAGCAGTACCGCCTCTACCTCGTCGCCCTGGACGGCAGCGGCCTGACCGAGATCGGCCCCGGGGCGGACTGCCAGCGCTTCCTGGCGGGATCTCCGTTCGACCCGACCGGCCGCTTCCTGGCCTACACCGCCAACGACCGCGACCCCGCCGCCCAAGACTTGATCGTCCGCGACCTGGAAACCGACAAGCTTCGCCGCTTTAAGCCACCCAAGGGCGTCGCGTTCGAGGCCGTCGGCCTCTCCCCCGACGGCCGTTGGTTGTTGTCGAGCGGTTTCCGCTCCAACACCGACGTATCTGCCTATCTCACCGATTTGAGCAACCCTGACGCTGAGCCGACCTGCGTGACATCAGCCCTCGGTGCGGGCGTCTTCGACCCTTGCGGCTGGGCAGCAGATTCCAGCGGCTTCTACTTGCTCACCGACCATTGGAGCGAGTTCACCGCCGCGGCCTTCTACGACCTCACGGCCGAGACCATTCGACCGATCGCCAGCCCGAGCTGGGATGTCGAGGTCCTCGACACCGCCGCAGGAGTCCGCATCTGGTCAGTCAACGAGGCGGGCCGCTCCTGCCTGCACGCCGACCGCGACGGTACTCCACTGCCGCTCCCCGACATCCCGCCAGGCGTCATCTCCGCCCTGTCCCTGGCGCCTGACGCATCCCTGGCAGTTGTCCTCATCAACTCCGCGGCGAGGCCGGCAGAACTAGCGGTCTTGGACCTAGCTCGCCATGAGTTTCGCTACCTCACCGACACCCGCCCCCCGGCCTTGCATGTCATCAACCCCATCGCCCCCGAACTGATCACATACCCGGCGCGCGACGGCCGCGACGTCCACGCCCTGCTCTACCGCCCGGACGGCCCCGGACCTCATCCCGTCCTGCTGTCCGTGCACGGCGGCCCAGAATCCCAAGAACGACCCATCTACGCTCGCTCCGGCCTCTACCAGCACCTCCTCCACCAGGGAATCGCCATCCTGGCCCCCAACTTCGCCGGATCCACCGGCTACGGCACCGCCCACCAGAAACTCATCTACCGCGACTGGGGAGGCATCGACCTCGACGACCTGGACCACGCCATCCAGTACCTCCGCACCCTCGACTGGACCGACCCGAACCGCCTCGCCGTCATGGGCGCTTCCTACGGCGGCTTCGCTGCTCTGTCCTGCTTGGCCCGCCTTCCCTACCCATGGGCGGCAGGCGTCTCCATCTGCGGCCCCAGCAACCTCCTCACCTTGGCGAAGGCGTCACCCCCCACATGGAAGACGTTCGTCGCCACCGTCCTCGGCGATCCCGACACCTGCGCCGAACACCTCCTGGAGCGCAGCCCCGTCACCTACGCCGACGGCATCACCGCTCCCCTGTTCGTCATCCAGGGAGCCCATGACCCACGCGTCCCCCAGGCCGAATCCGACCAGATTGTCACCCGGCTACGCGAACGCGGCGTCGAAGTCCGCTACGACATCTATCCCGACGAAGGCCACGGCTTCACCAACCGCGCCAACGAACTAACCGCGTACGAGGCCATCAGCACGTTCCTTCACACCCACCTGCTTGCCACAACTGCCGACCGCTCCGCATCGCTCCACGTGGGCTGACGATTTCACCCAGACCAGCTACTGCCAGCCTGCCCCCGGCTTACCGTGGCGGTCGGCAGCAGCACCTCCTCTCCTGCGGTGAGGCCGCAGGAGAGGAGGGCGATGCGCACGGCGGCTGTGCCGGAGGGGACAGCGACCGCACGGCCGACGCCGACCACGGGCCACCAGGCGGCACCGGCAGCCAAGATCGTTGTTGGGCGAGGGCCGGGGGCGGGCGGGCCGGTCAGCCAGGAACAGCGGTCCGGCGTGCGTCCGGCCAGCGGGCGAGGCAGCAGCCAGGTCGGGCCGGGGCAGATGACGCAATGCCTGGTGAAAGGCCTGCTGGCGGCTATCAGCGTCGCCCACTCGCCAGCCGGCCCCTCTTGGCCATCCACGAACTCAAAGGCCGTCCACCCGGCTAAGACGTGGGTTCCGTCATCTGCACGACCGGGCCGGGGAACTCGAATCTCAGTCGAGAGCGGACGGTTCAGCTCACCCGCGGCGAGTGGGCCGTGCAGGAGATCCTCCACGCCGACTCCTCCGGCGTCTGTTTCACCGCCTCAGGACCGGTGGCCGATGACCCCTACCGCCGCCAGGTCTGCCGCGTCGGTCTCGACGGCACCGGCTTCTGGTCAAGAAGACCGCCGAGTCGCTGGGCGTCGTCGGCGCCCAGGTGGCCGTCGTCAGCGGTGGGGACGTGCGCGTCTGTTCCACCGGCCTGGCCAACGCCGCG
>NZ_FOBF01000033.1 GCF_900109355.1 Nonomuraea pusilla | reverse complement strand
GCGAGCATTACCTCCTGTCGTACAAGAGCGGGTCGGGAGACGCGGACCTCAGTAAATTCCATCAGGACGGCTCGTACAGCGGGATATGGCAGCAGAACTGGACGACCGGGTGGACGACACTCGTCCCCTTCAAGGCGTACGGCGAGTATTATCTGCTGTCATATAAGAACGGGTCGGGCGAAGCGAGTCTCGACAAGTTCGGCAAGGACGGCTCGTACAGCAATGTGTGGCAGCAGAACTGGGCGACGGGCTGGACGACGCTCGCTCCGTTCGAGCTGTTCGGTAAGTGTTATCTGCTGTCTTACCAGGCGGAGACGGGAACTGCGGAGCTGGGCAGGTTTGATTTCGCCGCTGAGGCGGCGTCCGGTCGGCCGGTGCCGTCTATGACGGCGAAGGGGATTTACGAAACGCTGAAATAGAGGCGAGGATGTCGCGGTGACACGGCAAGCTGGTCACCATGGGGAAGCATTCACGGCCTGTACGTTTCGGGTTCTGTTGATCGCGCTGTGAGATCGAGCAGGGATGTGCCACGGTACGACCGGCTCCGGAACGTCAGGCGGTGAATGCTCACTCTCTTTGGTGGAGTGACCGAGTGCCAAACTGAGTGACAACCGCGGCAGACGATCGCGGACGTTGACGGACGCTTGGGGATGGCTGGGCCTGGTCGGCGCCGTCATGAGCGCCGCGAGAGCGGGTGCTCGGCTTGCCTGAAAAGCGGAAGGTCGGCAGTTCGACCCTGCCCCTGACCACCAGATCTGAATGGCCAAGATGTCCCGAAGCGAAGACCGCTCCGGGGCGTTTTCGTTTGTCTGGCGACAACGCTGGCGACAGTATGCGCTCGTCCAACTGTGAGGCGGCTTGGCCTGCCACTTGCGAGGCGCTCCCGGTGGGCAAGCGCATAACCGCCACGGTCATCGGCCGGCAACCGTTCGGCGTCTTCGTGAGGATCCGCGACGTCCCTGATGCTGTGGGCCTGGCCGAGGTGGTCGGCATGCCTCCGGATTTGGAACTGCCGCAGCTTGGTGCCCAGGTGGAAGGTCGCGTCGTCGACCATGTCGAACACAACCACCAGGTGCGGATAGCACTCGACGGGTGGACTCCTCCGTGGGACGACGGCAGCGCCTCACGCTTGTGGGCCTGAGGCGCTGCACTGGGACCTCCACGTCGGTGCGTCTCCGAGCTTGCCCAGCTGGCAGCCAGTAGCCGTACACATCGTCGTAGAACTCTGCGCGCATCTCGGAGCACGTCTGGGGGAGCCATCCGCGTCCGGTTCCGGGGTTCCAGGGAGATCGGCGCACCAATGAGAGAGCGGCGCTCTTGACTGTGAGCGGATCTCCGGTCATGCTTGTTCTCAAGCGAGAGCGCCGCTCTCGGAACTGTCTGCTGAGGAGCTGGCGATGTCCCGCTACGTCGAACCCACCCGCATGGATCACCTGTTCAACCGCGTCGTCGCGGGGTTGACCCGGTTCGGGATCAGCCTCTGGGGGTCCCGGATCCTGTACGTCCGTGGCCGGTCCAGCGGCGAATGGCGCACCACCCCGGTGAACGTGCTCACCCTGGACGGCTCCCGCTACCTGGTCGCGCCCCGAGGCATCACCCAGTGGGTCCGCAACCTGCGTGCCGCCGGGAACGGCGAGCTGCACGTGGGCCGCCGCATCGAGACGTTCAGCGCCACCGAGCTGCCCGACGCCGAGAAGCCGGCCATTCTTCGGGCGTACCTGAAGCGCTGGGGCTGGGAGGTTGGAAGGTTCTTCGAGGGAGTCGACGCGAGCGCGTCCGAGGAGCAGGTGAAGGCGGTCGCTGCGGGCTTTCCCGTCTTCCGGATCAACTAGAGAGACGTGATGCATGAGGTTGGTGGGGGTGCGTGATCGGCTCAAGGAGCTGTTGACGGCGACATCGGGTGGCGTGGCGTTGACGATCGGCGACGGTGCCTGGAGACGCATGGTCGCCGTCAGGGTGGGCGCTCTTGAGCCGGTCCGGTGGAGAAGGAGGCGCGCTGCCGGAGTTCGACGTCGCCAGGCGGATGGTCGAGGGCCGGGGCGACGTGTGACCTGAGGGGCGGCCAGTGGGCGCGGCTGGAACCCTCGCTGCCGGTGGGCGATACTCGGCGATTCGGGTAACTGCCACCAGGCCGTCACACGGGGAGAGGCCAACGCATGAGTACGCCACCATCGCCGCCTGGAACGGAGCGGCCCGACGGATCGGCCGTTCGGATCGGTGCTCTCGTTCCGCTGACTCGGCCTGGCTGGGTCGAGGCGGGCCGGCACTTGCTCGCCGGGCTCGAACTGGCCGTCCGCGAAGTCAACGACGCCGGCGGGATCGGCGGCAGACCACTCGAACTGGTGGTCCGGGACACCGCGGCTGATCCACAGAGGGCTGTGGCGGCCGTGGACGAATTGGCTCGCCTGGGTGTGGCTGCGGTGGCGGGGGAGTATCACAGCGTCGTCGCTCGTGCCGCTGCCGGCAGGGCCGACGCCTTGGGCCTGCCGTTCCTCTGCTCGTCAGCGGTTCTCGACGCGCTCACGGAACAGCCGACGAAGTGGGTGGCGCGTCTCGCCCCGGCGCAGTCCCGCGGCTGGCAGATCTACGCGGACTTCCTCCTCGGTGCGGGCCACAGTCGAATCGCCGTGGCAGCTCAGTCAAGTGTCTACTGGGCGTCCGGGGTTCGGGTTCTGCGGGACTACCTCACTCCGCGTGGTGGCACGGTCATCGCACTCGACATGGGTGTGCTCACCCCCGCGACCGTGTGCGACGAACTCGTCGGCGATCGCGCGACGGCCCTCCTTCTTCTGGTCGGCCACCCGGAACCGGCGGTGTCGATCGTCGAGTCCGTCCGCCGCGACCCGCGCCTCGCCGAGATCATGATCGGCGCCCCGGCCGGGCAGCCGGAGTTCGCCGAATGGGCGAGGTCGCTGGGTGGGGACGGTGCCGCGATCCCGTTCTTGCGCTACCTGCCTGAGCGCCTCAGTCCACTCGGCGCCCGAGTCGAGGCGGCCCTCCGCGAGCGGCTGGCCGAAGCGCCGTCCTTCGTCGCTTTTGAGGGGTACGACACGGTCGCCGTCCTCGCCGAGGTGCTGCGTTCTCACGGTACGGACCGGACGCGCATCGCCGCGTCCTGGGCGCGCGTCGCCGTCGAAGGCGCCCGCGGGCAGATCCGGTTCTCCCGCACGGCCGGCATCAGTGTCTGGCAATGGGCTTGGGCGCCCGTCCAGGTCGTCGATCGAGATCCGGCAGAACCGGATCGCTTTCGGATCCTCCACACCGGTTGAGAGCGCGGAGATCCGGCTGCCCAGGTCTGTCCGAACGCGATCGGGCCTACCTGTGCAGGGTGAGGAAGCCTGATCGGGGTGCCTCGGACCACGAACTGCTCGCGCTGCTCTGCCCCGGAGGTGATTGGCGGAAGCATCCAGATCTGGTGCTGCCGTCTGCTCAGACAGGCCTGCGACGGGCGGAGGGGAACGTCGAGTGCGAGCGGTTGAAGCGCGAGGCGCGCAAGAACGCCCCTGTGCCGCGATCCACGCCCGTCCCCGGCGGCCGTCTCAGTCTCATGCCGACGGAGAGTGACTTGTTGGTTACTCGTTCGGATATGGTTGCTGGCGGTCGCCTTCCGACAGCATGGGGGGCTCCCCAGGAGAGCGGAGGCGGATGTGGCCAGTGAGTTCCGGCGGAGGAAGGTCATGGGGGTCTTCCGGGCCATGGATGTGGACGGTGACGGCCTGCTGACCGAGGCCGACTTCCAGGCGCTCGCCCGCCGGTGGACGGCCGTCGCCGGATCCGCCGATCCGGAACGGCTCGCCTCGATCATGTCCGGCTGGTGGCCGGTGCTCCGGGCCGCCTCCAGCCAGGAAGGCCAGGAAGGCCAGGAAGGCCAGGACGACGACGGCGGTGTCACCATCGACGAGGTGCTCCGTGTCGTGGAGCAGCTCGGCGACCGGGCGGACGCCGTCTCCGCCACCGCCGACGCGATGTTCGACGCCATCGACCTCGACGGCGACGGCCTCATCTCCCGGTCGGAGTACGCCGTGCTCGTCGAGACGTGGAGCGGGACGCCCGCGGCGACCGATCAGGTCTTCCCCCGGCTGGACCTGGACGGCGACGGCCACCTCGCCCGCGAGGAGTTCCGCACCCACTGGACGGACTTCTGGGCGGGCGACGACCCGTACGCTCCCGGAACCTTCGTCTTCGGCGAGTTGCTGGAATGGCCCGGATTCACCGACCCGGCATCGGACCCGCGCATCACCAGCGCCTTGTCGCAGCACAGCAGGTTGGGACGGTAGCCGCCGCACGCGGCTCTTCCTGCTGGCCGTGTTCGACCCTGGCTACGCGGCATCCCGCTCTGACCTCCCTCCGGCAGGGGGTGAGCGGTTCGTTCAAGACCGGGTGGTCGCCTCGGTGCGAGCCTGCTGGGCATGAGCGAACAGGGTTTCACGCCCGCGCTGGGGCGTCTCGGGCCCACCCGTTTCTACGACCTGGTCGTCATGCTGACCCGGGAGCGGCTGTGGCGGGCGCTGGCCGTCATGCACGTCGCGCCGCGCCCGCAGGACGTGATCGTGGATGTGGGATGCGGCACCGGGTCCACGGCGCTGTTGCTGAACCGTACCGAGCCGAGGGCGCGGGTGGTGGCGGTGGATCCGGATCCGGGTGTGCTGGCGATCGCCCGGCGCAAGGCGGCGGCCGTCGGCGCGACCGTGCGGTGGGAGGCCGGCATGGGCGACGCGCTGCCGGGGATCGTGGGGGTCGGCGCGGCGGACGCGGTGGTGTCCACGTTGGTGCTGCACCAGTGCCCGATGCGGACGAAGCGGGCCGTACTCGCGGCTGCGCACGCGGTGCTGCGGCCGGGCGGCAGGCTGGTCATCGCCGACTACGGGCTGCAGCGCACCCGGTTGACGCGGTTGGGGTTCCGGATGGTGCAGTTCGCTGACGGGGTGGAGGACACCCGCCCGAACGCCGAGGGCGTGGTGCCGGAGCTGATGGCGGAGGCCGGTTTCCGCGACGTGCGGGAGGCCGAGGTGGTGCCGACGCCCACGGGTTCGATCTCGGTCTACGTCGCCTTCCGGGAGTGACGAAGCCCCGGCACCGGTCCGATCTCGGTCGAGGTCAGGTTCCGGGGGCGGCTCGGGCAGCGTCGGCGCCGGTTCGGGCCCGTAGGACCGGTAGCACCGCCGCTGGGGTCAGTCCGGTCATCTCGCGCATCCAGCGGGTCAGGTGCGCCTGGTCGGCGAAGCCGCCCGCGGCCGCCGCCTCCGCGAGTGGTCGCCCCTCCCGCAGCGCCTCCACCGCCCGGCGCAGCTGGCTCCAGACCCGCCAGCGGGCCAACGGCATTCCGAGTTGGCTGCGTGCCAGTCCGCGCAGCCGTTGCGGGGACATCTCGACCCTCCTGGCCAGGTCCGGCATGGTGACCGGCCCTCCGGCCAGCTCGTCCATCGCCGCGAGCAGCCGGGGGTCGAGCTCCCCGGACGGCCGCGCGCCGGCCGGGCGGACGTCGTCCTCGCTGAGGTCTCGCAGTTCGGGGACGGCGCTGATGCCTGGTCCGCAGCGTTCGCGCAGCCGGTCGGCGTACGAGCACCGCGGCTCGACGAAGAAGACGCGCAGCTCGGTCGTGACCGGCATCCGGTGCCGCACCATGGGCGGCACGACGAGCGCGACGGCGCGGTGGCGGGTCCCGGAGGCGTCCACCAGGGCGGCTTCGCCTTGGACGGCGGCGACGATCTGGAAGGCGGCGTGGCGGTGGAAGCCGGTGTCCCACGACGGCCCCTGGTAGAGGGCGTAGCCGTGACCGACGTCGAAGCGCGCGGCGGTCACGAGGGACGCCGTCTCCTCGTGCTCGCCTGCAGGGCCGTCTCCCACGCGCCCAGCGTACGTCCGCCGTCCTTCGCGAGCAGGGCTGCTACCCGGCCGACCCGCAGAACGTCCTGACGGCGATGCCCATGACCTCCGCCGTGGTCGGGTTGCGGGTCGAGGGGTTGATCGACAGGGTCATGGACGTGCCGGAGTCGGAGCGGAACACGAACGTGAGGTAGCCGATGAGCTCCCCGCTGTGCCCCCACACCGTGCCGCACGGCAGCGGGTACGCCTGCAGCCCGAGCCCGTAGCGGAACCCGGCTCCCGTCTCGACGGTGGTGCGCATCGCCCGCAGGGACGCCTCGCTGGTCAGCCTGCCGCCGAGCAGCGCCGACATGAACCGCTCCAGGTCGGCCGCGGTGGAGATCATCTCTCCGGCGGCCCAGTCGAGCGAGGGGTTCATGCGGGTGGCGTCCACCAGGTCGGGGAGCGGCTCGTACCCCTTGGCGTGCGGTGACGGCAGTCCGGCGCGGTCGCCGGGCACCATGGTGTGGCGCAGCCCGAGGGGGCGCAGGATCCGGCGGGTGACCTCCTCGCCGTACGGGTGGCCGGTCAGCTTCTCCACCAGCAGCCCGAGCACCACGTAGTTGGTGTTGGAGTAGTGCCACTTCCCGTCGTCGGGGAGCTTCTTGGCGAAGGCCACCTTGAGCAGCTCGCGCGGCTGGTAGGAGCGGAACCGGGCGTCGCCGCGCCAGCGGTTGGTCGAGTACCCGGGCTCGCTCATGTAGTCGTACAGGTGGCTGGTGTGGTTGAGGAGCCCGCGGACGGTGATCCGCTCGCCGTCGGGCACCAGGCCGGGCAGGTGCTGGTCGACGGGGTCGTCGAGCCGCACCTTGCCCTCGTCCACGAGCTGGAGCACCACGGTGGCGACGAACGTCTTGGTGACGCTGCCGATCCGGAAGTGGCCGTTGGGGGAGGGGCGTCCGCCGCGCTCGATGTCGCGGACGCCCGCGGTGGCCGACCAGGTGCGCCCGCCGTCGGAGACGCGTGCCAGGGCGGCGGTGGCCCCCTTGCCCGCCACGATCTTCTCCAGGTCGGAGCGTACGTCCACAGCCTGGCCGCCGGCGGCGACAGCGGCCGCCACCAGCACGTTCATCATCGTCTGCATCATGGGCTCAACGCTATGGAGATCGATTCCGGCGCGGAATGCGGTGCGCCGCTCACTCCGCCTGGGGAAAACCTCAGGAGCCGAGGTAGCGCAGCACCGCCAGGACGCGGCGGCTGTAGCCGGTGGTGTGCGACAGCGCGAGCTTGTCGAACAGGGCGTTGACGTGCTTCTCCACCGCGCTCTGGGAGACGTGCAGCGACTGGGCGATCGAGGCGTTGGTCAGGCCCTGGGCCATGAGCTCCAGCACCTGGCGTTCGCGGGCGGTGAGCTGGGCCAGCGGGTCGGCGTGGCTGGTGCGGGCGAGCAACTGGCGCACCACCTCGGGGTCGAACGCGGTCCCGCCGGCGCCGACCCGGTCGAGCGCGTCCAGGAAGTCGCCGACCTGGGCGACCCGGTCCTTGAGCAGGTAGCCGACGCCGTCGATGCTGCCGCTCATCAGCTCGGTGGCGTACTTCTTCTCGACGTACTGCGACAGCACCAGCACCTTCACCTCGGGCCAGCGCCGCCGGAGCTCCAGCGCGGCCCGCAGGCCCTCGTCGGTGTGGGTGGGCGGCATCCGCACGTCGACCACCACGGCGTCGGGCCTCTCGCGGGTCACCGCCTCCAGGAGCGCGTCGCCGTCGCCCACCGCGGCGAGGACGTCGTGGCCCTCCTCCTTCAGCAGGCGTACCAGGCCCTCGCGCAGCAGGGCGGAGTCCTCGGCCAGCATCACGCGCACGGCAGCTCCGCCTCGATCAGGGTCGGCCCGCCGGGCGGGCTGGTCAGGGTGAACCGGCCGTCCAGCGCGGCCACCCGCCGCGCCAGCCCGGTCAGCCCGCCGCCGGTGGCATCGGCTCCGCCCATGCCGTCGTCCTCCACTCGCACGACGACCATGGTGCCCTCCCGGCGGACGTCGATGGTGACCAGGGTGGCGCCGGAGTGCTTGGCGGCGTTCGTCACGGCCTCGCTGGCCACGAAGTAGGCGGCGGTCTCCACGGTCGCGGGGAGACGTTCCGGCAGCTCGCAGGCCACCGTGACCTCGACCGCGGCCCGCTCGGCCACCCCGGCCAGCGCCTCCTGCAGCCCGTGCGCGTCCAGCCCGGACGGGTAGACCCGCCAGGCCACCTCGCGCAGCTCCACCAGCGCCTGCTGGGCCTGCTCGTGCAGCTGTCCCAGCAGTTCTGGACGGCCCCTGCGGGCGCGTCCCGCGAGCATGGACAGCGCGACCAGCCGCTGCTGCACCCCGTCGTGCAGGTCGCGCTCGATGCGCCGCCGCTCGGCGTCGACGGCCGCGACCACCCCGGCGCGGCTCTCGGTCAGCTCGGTGATGCGCCGCCGCAGCGCCTCGGCCGGGTCGGGCGCGAGCAGGCGCAGGGCCAGCCGCCGTTCCAGCGCCTCGACCCCCACCAGGCCGGACAGGTTCAGGAAGAGCAGGACGGAGCCCGCGAGGAACGCGTAGGTCAGCAGCGGCGGGGTGGGCGGCATGCCGTCGATCGCCTCCCCGCGGCCCCACGACCACGCCAGCACGGACCCCATGCCGATGCCGCACGCCAGCAGCAGCACGACCAGGCCGCCCAGGAGGCCCACGGGCGCCCGGGCGGCCAGGAAGCGCAGCTCGCCCCCCTCGCGCCGGTCGGGGAGGCGCAGGCGGAGCCGCCGCAGCTCCAGCCCGGTCAGCCGGGACGCCGCCCGGCGCACGGCGGGACGGTCGGCGAACGGCGCCGCCGCCACGACGAAGAGCAGGCCCACCAGGGCGGTGACCGCACCCGCGATCAACGCCCCGACGAGCCGCAGCCCCCTAACCGTCCAGCGCATGCCGCCCCTTGCGCCGCTCGGCCAGCCGCACGCCCACGAAGACCAGCACGGCGAGCGCCACCGCGGCGATGACGGCGTTGGTGCCCACGCCCACGTAGGTCTCCACCAGTGCCCAGTTCTCGCCGAGGGTCCAGCCCGCCAGGACGAAGACGGTGTTCCAGAGCAGGCTGCCGGCCGTGGTCAGGAGCGTGAAGACGCCCAGCGGCATGCGTTCCACCCCGGCGGGGACGGAGATCAGGCTGCGGAAGATCGGGATCATCCGGCCGAAGAACACCGTCTTGCGCCCGTGCCTGAGGAACCACGCCTCGGTCCTCGCGACGTCGGAGACCTTCAGCAGCGGGATCCGGGCGGCCAGGGCCAGCGTGCGTTCGCGGCCGAGCAGCGCGCCCACCCAGTACAGCGCGAGCGCCCCGATCACGGAACCGGCGGTGGTCCACGAGAGCACGGCGGGCAGGCTCATCTCCCCACGGGAGGCGGTGAAACCGGCCAGCGGCAGGATCACCTCGCTGGGGAGGGGCGGGAAGAGGTTCTCCAGCGCGATCGCGATCCCGGCTCCCGGCGCGCCGAGCAGCTCCATCAGGTGAATCAGCCATTCCGTCATGCGTCCGAGACTAGGAACGCCCAGGGTACGGCCGCCATGAGGCAGGTGGCCGTTCCCAGGGTGGGGGAAACCACACCTCGGCGCGGTTCAGGCGCTCACGAGGAGGGTGGTCAGGAGGTCGTCGAGGGTGATGAGGCCGTGGACGGCGGCGTCGTCCCCGCGGACGAGGGCGAGCTGGCTGTGCGCGGCGCGCAGGCGGGTCACCGCGTCGGCGACCGAGACGCCGGGCGGCAGCACGGGCACCGGGTAGGCGAGCCGGCCCGCGGGGGTGGAGGCGCCGCGCCGGCGCGCGAGGTAGGCGTCGCGGACGTGCACCACGCCGGTCGGCTCCTGCCCCGTCCAGACGATCAGGCGTGAGCGGCCGGCCTGGAGGCAGGCGTCGATGACGTCCTGGGGGGACGCCCCGGCGGGGACGCCCGCGATGCGTTCGCGCGGGGTGACCAGCGGCGCGATGCCGGTGGTCGGGGCCCGCAGGGCCTGGCTGAGGACGGCGTGGTCGTCGCTCTCGATCAGCCCGAGCCTGCGGGACTCCTCCACCAGGTGCTGGAGCTGCTCGGGGGTGCGGGGAGCCGCGCCGGCCCCGCCGGGCCGTACGCGGAACAGGCGCAGCAGCCCGTTGGTCATGCCGTTCAGCGCGCTGATCACCGGGCGGACCAGCAGGGTGAAGCCGCGGAACGGCAGGGCCAGGACGGTGGCCGAGCGTTCGGGGTGGGCGATGGCCCACGACTTGGGCGCCATCTCGCCGAGCACCATGTGCAGGAACGTCACGACGGCCAGGGCGATGACGAAGGCGACGCCGTGGGCGGCGGCGTCGGGCAGGCCGACGGCGGAGAACAGCGGGGCCAGCGTGCCCGCGATCAGCGGTTCCGAGACCACGCCCAGGCCGAGGGAGCACAGCGTGATGCCGAGCTGGGCGCCCGCGAGCATGAGCGACAGCTCCTTGACCCCCGCGAGCGCCGCGGCGGCGGACCTGCTGCCGCGGGCGGCGGCCTTCTCCAGCCGGTGCCGCTTGGCGGCGACCAGCGCGAACTCGGCTGCCACGAAGAAGCCGTTGCCGGCCAGGAGGACGACGGTCAGCAGCAGGCCGACGGACAGGTTCACGGCTGCTCCTCGCCCTCGTGCCGGTAGGGGGTGACGCGGACGCGTTCGGGGACGTGCCTGTTCAGCGTCCGCACCTCGATGCGGGCGTGGGTGGGGGCGCCGGGGTCGAGGGTGGCGGGCAGGTCCACGGTGATGACGTCTCCGGGGGTGGCGAAGCGCCCGAGGCGGTGGAGGATGAGACCCGCGAGGGTGTCGTACTCGTCCTCGTCGGGGAGTTCCAGGTCCGTCTCCAGGGCGATCTCGTCGATGCGGAGCCCCGCGTCCAGCTCCCAGGCGTCGCCCTGCCGTACGAGTGTGGGGGCGGCGGCGTCGTTCTCGTCGGCGATCTCCCCGACGAGCTCCTCGGCGATGTCCTCCCAGGTGACGAGCCCGGCCAGGCCGCCGTGCTCGTCCACGACGCAGGCGACCTCCTCGCCCCGCCGGTGCAGCTGGGCGGCCAGGTCGGGCAGCGAGACCGAGAACGGCACGACGAGCACGTCACGCGCGACGTCGCGGACCAGGGTCGTGGACGCCTGCTCGGGCGGGACGGCGGCGACGTCGCGCAGGCTGACCAGCCCGGCGACCTCGTCGAGGGTGCCGCCGAGCACCGGGTAGTGCGTGTGGCCGTGCGCCGCGACGAGGTCGTCCAGGTCGGAGACGGTGGCGGCGGCGTTGACGGCGATCACCTCGACCCTGGGGACCATGACCTCCTCGGCGGTGTGGTCGGAGAAGGCCAGGGCGCGTTCGAGCACGTCGGCCTGGCTGCCGGGCAGGTGCCCGTGGGCCTCGGACTCGCCGATGATGTGGCCGAGCTCCTCCAGCGTGGCGCCGTGGTGCAGCTCCTCGACCGGTTCGATGCCGACGGCGCGCAGCAGCCGGTTCGCGGCGGTGTCGAAGAGCCTGACGACCGGCCCGGCGACGGCGAGGTAGACCAGGGTGGAGCCGGCCAGCGCGCGGGCCAGCGTCTCGGGCCTGGCCAGGGCGAGGTTCTTGGGGGCGAGCTCGCCCAGCACCATCTGGACGACGGTGGCCAGCGCGAATCCGACGCCCAGGGCGGCGCCGTCCACCACGCCCTCCGGCAGGCCGGCGGCGGTGAGGGCGGGGGCGATGAGCTCGGCGAGCGCGGGCCTGGCGATGAAGCCGACCACGAGGGCGGTGACGGTGATGCCGAGCTGCGCGCCCGACAGCATGAACGACAGCCGCTCCATCACCTGGACGGCCTTGGCGGCCTTCCTGTCGCCGGCGGCGGCCTGCTGGGACAGGGCGAGCCGGTCGGCGCCGACGTAGGCGAACTCCTGGGCGACGAAGTAGCCGGTGGCCAGGGTGAGGACGACGATGGCCAGCAGGCCGAGTGCGACGCTCATCCCGTACGGCCCCGGCGCGCGTGCGTGCGGTCACTGTCTGGGTCCGTTGACACGGACACCATCACCGATCCTCTCTGTCCGTCACCGGCTCGACGACACGCTGGACGCGGGCTCCCCGTCGCCGCCGTTCCTGTCTGGACGGTATCGGAACCGTTCAAGCAGGCAGCAAGCGGGACACACCACTACGGTCAACGAAGCCGGGGACGCGGAAGTGCCGGATGTGACGCGCGTCTCATGCCTGCTCTCCCGCGGGCCGGCGCTTCCGCGCCTCCCTACGATGATCAAGAACGTGGTGGGTCATCCCGAGGAGCGGTCGGACTTGTCAGGGCAAGAGCGCGTTCGTGACGTCCTTGAGCACCGTGTCGTCCAGCGGGCGATCATCGCTGTGATCGTGGTCAACGCGGTCACCATCGGCATGGAGACCAGCTCGTTCCTCATGGACCGGGCCGGCGGGCTGCTGCACGCGGTCGACCGCGTCGCCCTGGCCGTCTTCACGGTCGAGATCGCCGCCCGCCTGTACGCCTACGGCAGGGACTTCTTCAAGGACCCGTGGAACTGGTTCGACGCGGTGATCGTCGTCGTCGCGCTCATCCCGGCGTCCGGGCCGACCTCCGTGCTGCGGGCGCTGCGCATCCTGCGGGCGCTCCGGCTCGTCTCGGCCGTGCCGAGCATGCGGCGCGTGGTCGGCGCGCTGCTCAACGCCGTGCCGGGCATGGCGTCGATCATCGGGCTGCTCGTCCTGATGATCTACATCGCGGCGGTGATCGCGACCAAGCTGTTCGGCGACATCGTGCCCGAGCGGTTCGACGAGCTGCCGCGCTCGCTGTTCACGCTGTTCCAGATCATGACGGGCGACGACTGGGGGAACGTCGCCCAGGAGGTGATGCGGCAGAAGCCGTGGGCGTGGGTCTTCTTCATCGTCTACATCCTGATGTCCACGTTCGTGGCGCTGAACCTGTTCATCGCGGTCGTGGTCAACGCCATGAACGACGCCGAGCCCTCGCCCGCCGAGTCCCGCACGCAGGACGACATCGAGGCGATGCGGCAGGAACTGGCCGCCGTCAACGCCAAGCTCGACCAGTTGCTCATGCGCGAGCAGCCGAACGTGCAGAGCTGACTCCATCTTCCTGTCGCAAACCCCACCATTCCCCCATGAACCGCCGAATCCCGGGCTCACCTGCGAGGACAGCTTTTCCTCCCTTACGGAACCGGCGCCCCGTGCTGATCGTTAAGGCGGGCGGCTGATCCATGCCACCACTCTTCGACAGGGAGAACAGATCGTGGTCTTCAAACGGATGCTGGGCGCGTTCGGCGTGGGCGCCCCCTCGGTCGACACCGTCCTGACCACTCCTCGCACGCAGCCGGGCGGAACCCTCACCGGCGAGGTACGGCTCAACGGCGGCGACTTCGACGCCGAGATCGAACACGTCACCCTCGGCCTCGTCGCCCGGGTCGAGATCGAGTTCGGCGACGGCGAGGGCGCCGGAGTCGGCGAGTTCTCCCGCGCGCAGGTCTCCGGCCCCTTCGTCCTCCGCAAGGGCGAGAACCGCAGCATCCCGTTCAGCATCCCGGTGCCGTGGGAGACGCCCATCAGCGAGATCGGCGGCCAGCACCTGTCCGGCATGGCACTTGGCGTGCGTACCGAGCTGGCCATCGCCAAGGCCGTCGACAAGGGCGACCTTGACATGGTCTCGGTCGAGCCGCTGCCCTCGCAGCTGCGCATCCTCCAGGCGTTCCTCCAGCTCGGCTTCCACTTCAAGTCCGCCGACCTGGAGGCCGGGCGCATCCACGGCTCCAGCCAGCAGCTGCCCTTCTACCAGGAGATCGAGTTCTACCCGCCGTCCCACCACTCCGGGGTCGTCGGGGAGGTCGAGGTCACCTTCATCACCAACCCGGGCGGCATGGAGGTCGTCCTGGAGGCCGACAAGCGCGCCGGCCGCTACTCCGGCGACGCCATCGGCCGCTTCACGGTCAGCCACGACGACGCGATGCGCACCGACTGGCCGAGCGAGATCGACCGCTGGCTCTCCGGGCTCTCCCGGTACGGCGGCCACCACGGCGGCTACGGCGGGTACGGTCACGGCGACCACCACGGCGGCTTCGGCCACCCCGAGCACCACGGCCACCACGACCCGCACCACGGCCACCACGGCGGCCCCGGCTGGGGCACGGTGGCGGCGGCCGGCGCCGCCGGCCTGGTCGGCGGGCTCGTCGCCGGTGAGGTCGTCGAAGAGATCTTCGAGGGCGACGACGAGGACGGCGGAGACAGCGACTGGTAGCCCGCGCCTCACGCGAAGACGGCCCGCCCGGTCCTCCAGGGCGGGCCGTCCCGCCGCGGGCCGCGCCCGGAACTCCGGCGTTCAGGCGCGGAGCCGCTCCAGCACGGCCTCGGCGACCAGCTCGGGCCGCTCGGCCACCATGCCGTGGCTGGCCGGGAGTTCGAGCACGCGCAGGTGCGGCCGGCCGGCGGTCAGGGGCAGCAGGTCGCGGCGGATGCCCGCGCGCAGGGCCGGCATGAGCTCTCCGACGCGGCCCGGCAGACCGGGCAGGTTCTCGGTGGCCAGGACGAACAGGGCGGGGCAGCGGATGCCCGCCACCGCGGGGACGCTGTCACGGAAGTGCGGGTCGTACCGGATCTGCCCGGCCAGCGCGGCGTGGGGCCGTACGTGGACGCCGTCCTCCGTGGTGCGCAGTGCGCGCTGCGGGTACAGCGCGGCGTGCGCCTCGGGCAGCGGCCGGGCCATCGCCTCGGCCTGGGCGTCGAAGACGGCTTTCAGCTCCGCCAGCAGCGCGGTCAGCTCCGCCGGCTCGACGCCGGCGTAGTGGCGCGGCTCGGTCTCGGCCGAGCGCAGGCCGTCGAGGTTGACGATGCCGGGGCCGTCCGGGTGGCGCAGCGCCCACCGGATCGCGATCATCCCGCCGAGGGAGTGGCCGACCACCAGAGGGTCGTCCAGGCCGAAGTGGTCGATGACCGCCTGCACGTCGTCGAGGACCGCCTCCCACTCCCACGGCCCGTCGCCGGAGAGCCCGTGGCCGCGCAGGTCCATGGCGACGACCCGGTGCGCGCCGGTCAGCAGCGGCGCGACCGCGTCCCAGTGCAGCAGGGTGCCGCCCAGCCCGTGGAGCAGCAGCACGGGAGCGCCGTGGCCGCCGTGGTCGCGGGCGGCCAGGGGGACGGGCCCGCCTTCGATGATCACGTCTCGTGCCGTCACGTGCTGCTCTCCTGAGGTCGGTTGAGCCGGTCGCGGATGGAGGACGTGGTCACGCCGCCGTCGGGGTGCTTGCCGAGCTTGCCGCGTTTGACCAGGTCGTGGACGCCTTGCCGGGTGATGCCGAGCATCGCCCCCGCCGTGGCGTACGAGACGGCCGCCGCCGCGGGGTGCCCGGCCGTCCGCGCCACGGCCCGGCCCAGCGCGGTGCGCCACCACGACTCGGGCGGAGCGAAGGGGCCGTCGCCGGGGAACAGCACCCCGATGAGCCGGGCCGCGGTCAGGGTGGCCCGCTCCCGGTCGCCGCCGAGCAGCTGGGCGGCCCAGACCTCGGCCTCCACCCGCAGCCGTGCCCTGACCGGGCCGAGGAGCTCGTCGGAGGTCAGCAGGATCTCCAGCGGGTCGAGGATGCGCGTCTCCAACAGCCGCACCAGCTCGGCCACCAGCTCGACATGGTCTTCCGTACTCGCCACTTGACAGACGATAGCAAGTACTTGCTCTCAAGTGTCAAGTGCATCGGCGGGGGCGGCGCGGCTGGTAGAAAGGCGGCATGGCTGACGATCAAACCCGCCTGCGGCGGGAGCGCCCCCGGAAGGTCCCCCTCGTCACGGCCCTGGCGGGCGCGGTGGCGGTCGGAGGGGCCTTCGGTGCCGCGACCGGTCTGGTGAACGCCCTCTCCTTCCAGCTGAGGGACTTCGAGAGCCGGGCCGACACCACCGGCGGGGTGTCGCCCGTGGAGATCGCCAGTGTGCTGATCGACTCCGGCTGGGCGTGGGCGGGGCTGGCGGTCGCCGTGGGGTGGCTGTTCACCCGCAGCGGGGAGCGCCTTTCTCCGGCACTGGCACGGGCCGCCGCCGTCGGCGCGCTGGCCCTGCTCGCGGCCACGGCGGCCTACAGCGTCGTCGACACCGTCAGGAACGGCACGCCCCTGTCCTCCTGGTACCGGTCGGAAGCAATCGTGTGGTGGGTCACCAGCGTCGTCTTCGGGGCGCCCCTGGGCGCCGTGGGCGGCTGCGCCCGGCGGCCGGGAGTGATCGGGCTGCTCGCGCGGGCGACCGTGCCGGTCGGCGCGGCCGTCCAGATGCTCCTGCAGCCACCGGGCAGGAACGAACGAATCGAACTCATCGGGCAGGCGATCGTGTTGACGGCGGCCGCCGTCGCCCTCGGCCTGATCCTGGTCCGCTTCCTCGGGGAGAGACGGCGACGCGCAGCCGTCTGCTTTGAGTGAACCCGTCTGGGACTTCCCTGTCCGTAGTGCTTGAGTGGCCAGATGGAGATTCTGGTACTGGGTGGTACGGCGTGGTTGGGCAGGGAGCTGTCGCGGCAGGCCATCGAGCGCGGCCACCGCGTGACGTGCCTCGCGCGCGGCGAGAGCGGAGCCGTCGCGCACGGGGCGACGCTGGTCGCCGCCGACCGGGGTGAGCCGGGCGCATACGAGCGGCTGCCCGATCAGGAGTGGGACGCCGTCGTCGAGGTGTCCTGGCAGCCGGGGCTCGTCCGCGGGGCGCTCGACGCGCTGGGCGGCAAGGCCGGGCACTGGACGTACGTCTCCTCGGTCAGCGCCTACGCCTCGCACGCCACGCCAGGCGCCGACGAGTCGGCCGCGCTCCTCCCGCCGTTCGAGGGCGACGAGGCCGACGCGGCGTCGTACGGCGAGGCGAAGGTCGCCTGCGAGCTGGCGTCGGGGAAGGCCGTGGGCGACCGCCTCCTCATCGCCCGCGCGGGCCTCATCGGCGGGCCGGGCGACCACAGCGGGCGCACCGGCTACTGGGTGACCCGCGCCGCCCGCGACCAGGAGGGGCCGATGCTGGTGCCCGACGAGCCGGCCATGGCGACGCAGGCGGTGGACGCGCGCGACCTCGCGGCCTGGCTGCTCGACGCCGCCGAGGCGGGCACGGTCGGCACGTACGACGCCGTCGGCCCGATCGTGCCCTTCGGGGAGTGGATCGAGCTGTCCAGGACGCTCGGCGGGCACACCGGCCCGGTGGTGACCGCCGAGTCGGCGTGGCTGGTCGCCAACGGCGTGGCCGAGTGGATGGGGCCGGAGTCGCTGCCGATGTGGGTGGGCCAGGAGGGCTGGGAGGGGTTCGCGACCAGGAAGGGGGCCGCCGCGCTGGCGGCGGGGCTGCGTCACAGGCCGAGGGACGAGATGCTGGCCGACACGCTGCGCTGGGAACGCGAGCAGGGCCTCGACCGGCCGCGCAGGGCGGGCCTCAGCGCCCAGCGCGAGCGCGAACTGCTCGACGCGCTCGGCTGACGGACACAGGAAGGCGCTCGGCTGACGGCCATACAGGAAGGTAGGAATGTCACTTCTGGCGCAATCGGGTGCGGGTGGCGGCTCGGTCTCCCTAGAGTCGTCCTCGTGATCGACAGGACCGTACGTGAGATCCGTCAGGCCACCAGAGCGGGTATGACCGGCTGATGGGCTTCTTCGGCACCTACCTGTACGACGGGCAGCGGTGGACCGCCCACGAGGACGACCCGCCGCCTCCCGCGACCGAGCCGTGGCTGATGGTCAACATCTACGACAGCGACATCGCGACGGTCGTCTACCAGCCGCAGGGGCGGGGGAGCGGCGTCGCGTACCTGGGGTTCACCCCTCGGACGTACTTCGAGGACGACGAGGCGTCGCCGCCCACGGACGTCGTACGCGAGGCGATGGGCCTCGCCGACTGGTGGATGTGGCGCGGCAGGGGCGAGGGCGAGGTCGAGCACGCCGTGAAGGCGAGCGAGCTGCTCGGCTACCTCGCCCACGACCAGGACCCGGAGGAGATCGAGCTGGACGACGAGGAGAACGTCGTCGATCTCGACGACGCCGACGTCTTCGTCGAGGTCAAGGCCGCCCGCTTCCTTGAGGCGCTCGACCTGCCGATCCCCGAGTTCTTCTCCGACTGACGCGCGATCACGACGATGGAGAGGGGCGGCGGCGTGAACGTGGGAGCGGCGCGGGCGGCGGCTGGCCGGTGGGTGGCGGGCCACCGGGTCGCGGGGTTCGTGGGCGCGTACGTGAGCGGTTCCGCCGCGTGGCTGCCGCCGGAGGCGGAGCTGCCGTACGCCTCCGACGTGGACGTCGTGATCGTGGTCGACGGAGACGTCCCGCCCAAGCTGGGCAAGTTCCGGCACGAGGGGGTGCTGCTGGACGTCGGGTACGTCCCGCTGGAGCCCGCGGAGCGGGTGCTGGCCTCGCCGGCCCTGGCGCCCGGGGCCAGCAGGGGCGTCGTCCTGGCCGACTCGGGCGGGCGGCTCGCCGCGCTGCACGCCGCCGTGGCCGCGGAGTTCGACCGGCCGTCCTGGGTGCGGGCCCGGTGCGCCGCCCTGGAGGAGCGGATCTCCGCCCTGTCGCGTCTCGACGTACGCCTGCCGCTCGCCGACCGGGTGCTCGCCTGGGTGTTCCCCGCCAGCCTGCCCACCCTGGTGGTGCTGACCGCGGCCCGCGCCAACCCGACCGTGCGCCGCCGGTACGCCGCCGCCCGTGACGTCCTCGCCGCCCGCGGGCTGGCCGGGTTCCACGAGGACCTGCTCGGCCTGCTCGGCTGCGCCCACCTCACGCAGGAACGGGTCGCCTGGCACCTCGACCGGCTGGCCGCCGTCTACGACGGCGTCCCGCGCGACCACGCGGGACCGTACCGGAGCGACCTGGCCCCGGAGGCCAGGAACGTCTCCATCGACGGCACCCGCGAACTGGTCGAGCGGGGCCTGCACCGGGAGGCGGTGTGGTGGATCGCGGTGACCTTCGCCCGGTGCCTGACGTCGGGCCCGTACGGCGCGGACGCCCTGCGGGACCTGCTCGACGACCTGGGCGCCGGGACGCCGGAGGCGATGCGCGGCAGGGCTGCGGCGGCGGTGGCGGCCCTGCCCGAGCTGCGCCGCGTGCGGGACACGCTGATCGGATGAGCCGCCCCGCCGGGGTCAGCCGCGCGAGGACAGTGACCAGCCGTTGTTCACCGGCGAGAACGCCACGTCGTGCAGCGGCCACCCGCCCGCCTGGAACGTCTTCATCTGCTGGAAGCACTCGTCGTCGATGCCGCGCGCGTGGAACGCGTCCTGGGCGACCACCGTCCAGCCGCCCGTGTACGGGAACGCGACCCGGGTGACGCGCCGGCCGCGCGACAGCTCGCGCATCTTCTGGTAGCACGCGTCGTCGACGCCCCGGGCGAAGAAGCCGTCGGTGCCGACGACGACCCAGCGGTCGCCTCCCGCCGGGGGGAACGCCACATGGACGACCGGCTGGTCCGCGGCGTAGTACCCGCCGATGCGCTTGTAGCACTCGTCCGGGATGTTGCGGGCGAAGAAGCTCCGGTCAGCCGTGATCACCCAGCGGTTGCCGCCCTCGGGGGCGAAGGCGACGCAGTGGATGCGCATGCCGGAGCGGATCATCTGGCCGAGCTTGGCGAAGCACTCGTCGGGGATGCCGCGCGCGAAGTACCGGCCGTTCTGGGCGACGACCACCCAGCCGTTGGACGGCGTGAACGAGAACGACGTGATGCCGGACGGCGCCAGCTCACCGATCTTCTTGTGCGCCTCGTCCGGGATGCGGCGGTTGAAGAAGCGGTAGCCGGCCGCCTGCGCGGGCGCGGCGAGGCCCCCCAGGGTGGCCAGGCCGGCGGCGCCGGTCAGGGCGAGGAAATGCCTGCGTTCCACGCGTCACCTCTCGGTCAGGTCCACGGTCAGGAGAGACCCGCCTCATTATGCGACGCGCGTCCCTCAGGACACGCGGGTTTCCGCCTGGTCGCCCTCCAGCAGCGCCAGGCACCGGAGCGCCTGGCGTTCCAGGGTGCCTGGCGGGTTGCGCGGATGGGCCGGGTCCTCGCGGGTGAGCATCATCAGCCACACGAGCGCCGCGACCAGCCGGCAGGCACGCAGCCGCCCGGCCTCCTCGGCGTCCAGCCCGCACGCTCCGAGGAACAGCGCGGCGTCGAACGTCGAGTCCACCCAGGCGGACACGTGCTCGACGATCGTCGCCAGGTCGAAGACGCGGTCGGTACGTCCCGAGTCCTCGAAGTCGACGAGGCGCACCCGGGAGCCGTCCCAGAGGAAGTTGGCGAGGTTGCCGTCGACAGGGCCGAAGACGGGCGTGACGCCGCGCTGTCCCGGGCCCGTGAGCGGCGAGCTGCCGAGCCAGCGCTCGCCGTGCTCGAACGCCTCCCGGGCCGGCCCGCCGAGACTCCGCCAGGAGCCCTCGCGGTAGTAGGACTCCAGCAGCGCGACCGCCCTGCCCGCCGTCCACGGGGCCTCCGGCAGCTCGGCGACCCGCGCGGGCGGCACGGCGGCGTGCATGGACGTGACGGCGGCGGCCAGCGCCGTCACCTGCGCGGACGTCACGCGGGCGCCGCGCAGCGGCTCGCCGGGCAGGCGCGACATCACGATCACGGGCGGGTCGGCGTCGAGGTCGGCCCGGACCGGCGCGGGAGCGAGGCCGGGCGCGTGCTCGGCCAGCAGGGTCAGCGCCCGCCACTCGCGGCGGTGCTCGTCGCGGCCGTGCGCCCGGAACCGCTTGACGACGACGCCGTCGCCCAGCTCGATGTCATGGGTGCTCCACCGTCCAGCCACGCCGCCTCCCCCTCGGTACGCCAGGTGGGCGAGCGTAGCGGAGCCTCCCGCCCCGGCGCGGCCATCCGGGAGTCCTTCGGCGACCGGCCTTCCGGGCCGTGCCTGGTGACCGGCTTCTGGAAGGCGGCGTCGAGGAGCGCGGACAGCGCGGGGTCCGCGGTGCCCCGCTCCTCGATCAGCGTGCGCGCATCGGACTCGGCGCCGACGGACGGTCAGCCCCTGGTGTCGGTCCAGCCGGACTCCAGCACGGTCGTGGAGTTCCACACCGCGCCGGGACGCAGGTCCGCCTGGAGCCCGCCGGGCTCGACGACGACGGTCTCGGTGGCGAGCGCCCGCCCGGTCGCCGCGTCGAAGATGAGCCGGCTCCGCAGCACGGCCCCGCCGTTGACCCGGAAGGGCTCCTTCAGCGCGACCGCGGTGCCGGAGCGGCCCTCGGCGTCGGTGACGTCCTCGGTGACGTCCACGCCGTCGAGCGCGGCCAGCATGCGGAACGCGGCCCCCCGCACCTCGGGCGTGACCGGCATGTCGGAGATGAGCCCCACGCTCACCTGGAACAGCCACGTGTCGGACGACATCGGCTCGTCGGACTCGGTGCTGTGGCCCCCGTACGAGCGCAGCAGCCAGGCCTTGAGCCGGTCCGGGTCGGACGGCAGCTCCCGCAGGTCCTTCATCGTCACGTTGCGGCCGAGCCAGAACACCTTGTCGCCGTCGACCAGCGGCGTGTGCCGGGTGCTCGGCTTCCCCGGTGAGGTGGACAGCGTCATCGGCTCCAGCTTCTTGCCGGGCACCTGGACGGTGAGCCGGGACGGCGACCCGGCCCGCTCCCAGGCCGCGCGGTCCTCGTCGGTGGCGGGGACGGCGCCGAGGTTCTGGTCGCGGCCCCACTGCTCGCCGCCGATCGCCCTGGGCGTCCACATCTCGCTCCGCTGGCGGTCCACCACCTGGTAGCCGCCGTCCTCGACGGTGTAGACGCTCCTGCTGACGGACACGGTGTGCCAGTACGCGGCGGTGGCCTCCGGCTGGTCGGCGGCCTTCTCCGCGGCGGCCAGCAGGATGGCGCGCGCCGGGAGCCGTACCTTGTGAGGCGCGCTGGAGGCGGGCGGGGCGGCGGCCGACGTGGGCGGCGCGCCACCGCCGCCGGTGCCGTTCACCACGACCACGGCCGCCGCGGTGAGCGCCGCCGCGGCCCCTGCCAGCCCGAGCCCCCAGACCGGCCGCGCGACGGCGCGCCTGCGCCGCTCCCGCGGCCGCGCCATCGCGTACGCCAGCTCGGCGGCCCTCGTACGCTCGTCCACGGGCGTGTCGCCCAGGTGGGCGGGCCTGGCGGCCCGCAGCTCGTCGATGGGGTTCATGACCACTCCTCGCTGAGGTTGCGCACCCGCGGACGCGACTCCTGACCCTGCGGCTCCCCGCCGCGCGGCTCCTGCCCGTGCCGCTCCTGCCCGTGCCGCTCCTGGCCGGGCTCCGCGGCCTGCATGGCCTGCTTGAGCCGTTTGCGCGCGCGGTGCAGGCGGACGCGGAAGGCGGTGGCGGAGCAGCCGACGACGCGGGCGGCGTCGCGCGGCGACAGGCCCTGCCAGGCGACGAGGACGAGGATCTCCCTGTCGTCGTCGGGCAGGGAGGCCAGCGCCCGCAGGACGCCCATCCGCTCGGCCACCTCGTCGGCGACGTCGCCCTCGGTCCAGGAGCGCAGCTCGGCGGCGAGCGCGTCGCGCCTGGCCTCGGCCCTGATGGTGTCGCGCAGGACGTTGCGCGCGACGCCGAGCAGCCACGGCAGGGCGGGGCTGGGGACGTCGTCGAGCCGCCGCCAGGCGATCGCGAACGTCTCGCTCACCACCTCGTCCGCCACCTGTCTGCCCGCGCGGCTGACCACGTAGGCCCAGACGCGTTGCCGACATTCGTCGTACATGCTGGTGAACCGGTGAGAATCATCCGTCACCGCCTCGCCCCCTCGTCCCGGGTGTCGTGCTTCTGTCACCAGGAAGTGGTACGAGCCCGCCCGTTGTTACCGCGAAGCCGAGAAATCCGTCAGGTGGGGGATCATGGGGGCCATGGACGTTCTCGCAGCCGTCGTGGCGGTCCTCGCCGTCGTGCTGAACGGCGTGATGGCAGGCGTGTTCTTCGCGTTCTCGGTGTCGGTGATGCCCGGCCTGGACGCGATCGACGAGGAGCGGGCGGCGGACGCCATGCGCAGTGCCAACAGGAAGATCCTCAACCCGGCGTTCCTGGCGGCGTTCACGCTCTCGCCGGTGGCGTCGCTCGCCGCGGGCGTGCTCATGCTGCTGGACGGCCGGACGGGGGCCGGGGTGCTGCTCCTCGCCGCCGCGCTCGCCTACGCCGTCGGCTGCTTCGCCGTCACCGCCGCCGTGAACGTCCCGATGAACAACGCGCTGGAGGCGGGAACGCTGGCCTGGAGCGGCTACTCGCCCCGCTGGACCCGCTGGAACCACCTGCGGACCTGGGTGTCGACGGCCGCCCTCGCGCTCGCCGGAGCGGCCCTGTGCCTGCCGGGGTGATCGGTACGGCGGGGCCGTACCGATCGCATCACCGGGACGCTCACATGTTGATCATGTGACCGGCGAGGCCGTGGACGGCCTCCTTGACCGCCTCACCGAGCGTCGGGTGGGCGTGCACGTTGCGCGCCACCTCGTGCACGGTCAGGTCCCACTGCTGGGCCAGGGTCAGCTCGGGCAGCAGCTCGGTGACCTCCGGGCCGATCAGGTGCGCGCCCAGCAGCTCGCCGTGCGTGTCGTCACTGATGATCTTCACGAAGCCGTTGCTGTCGCCCAGGCCGTGCGCCTTGCCGTTCGCCGTGAACGGGAACTTCGCCACCTTCACGTCGTAGCCCAGGTCGCGGGCCTGCGCCTCGGTGTAGCCGAAGCTCGCCACCTGCGGCTGGCAGTACGTGGCCCGCGGGATCATCACGTAGTCGAGCTCCATCGTCTCGGCGTCGCCGATGGTCTCGGCCGCGACGATGCCCATCGACTCCGCCGCGTGCGCCAGCATGAGCTTGGCCGTGACGTCGCCGATGGCGTAGATGTGCGGGACGTTCGTGCGGCAGCGGCCGTCGACGGCGATGGCGCCGCGCTCGGTCAGCGCGACCCCGGTCTTGTCCAGGCCGTAGCCCTCGACGCGCGGCTGGAAGCCGATGGCCTGCATGACCTTGTCGGCCTCGAGCACCTGCGTCTGGCCGTCGCGGGTCACCGTGACCTTGACGGAGGCGCCGTTGTCGTCGATGGCGTCGACGCGGGTGGAGGTCATCACCTCGATGCCGAGGCGCTTGTAGCGCTTGGCCAGCTCGGCGGAGACCTCTTCGTCCTCCAGCGGCACGATCCTGTCGAGGAACTCGACGATGGTCACCTTGACGCCGTAGTTGTGCAGCACGTACGCGAACTCCACGCCGATGGCGCCGGCGCCCGCGATGATGATGCTGGACGGCAGCCTGTCGGACATGATCTGCTCTTCGTACGTCACCACCCGCTCGGACAGCGACGTGCCGGGGATCAGCCTGGTGGTGGCCCCGGTGGCGATGATGCAGTTGGAGAAGGTGATCGTCTCGCCGTTCACCTGGATCGTGTTGGCGTCCAGGAACGTGCCGCGCCCGTCGAACTCGGTGATGGCGTTCTTCTTCATCAGGTAGTGAACGCCCTTGACCCGGCCGTCGGCCACCTTGCGGCTGCGCTGGAAGGCGGCGCCGTAGTCGAAGCTGACCTCACCGCTGATGCCGAAGGTCTTGGCCTCGTGGTGGAAGATGTGGGCGAGCTCGGCGTTGCGCAGCAGCGCCTTGGACGGGATGCAGCCCACGTTCAGGCAGACGCCACCCCAGTATTTCTCCTCGATGACCGCGGTACGCAGCCCGAGCTGGGCGGCGCGGACGGCGGCCGTGTATCCCCCCGGACCCGCGCCGAGAACGACGACGTCGTAGTGAGTGCTCATGAGTCGGACCATACCGCTGCCGGGAGAGCGCTCTGACGCTAGACCTCCACCTTGTACCCCAGGGCCAGCTCTTCGGCCGGAACCCCGCGAATACCCCAGTTGACCTTGGGCATCTCGATGATCACAATTTCCACATCTTCCGGGTCGTATCCCGACTTCTCGTAGATCTCCCGGATGAGGGCGCGCTTGGCGTCGTCGGTGCGCCCGGTGAAGCAGACGACCTCGATGACGAGGTAGTTCTCGCCGCGCTGCGGGCAGACGAAGTCCTCGGCGTCCAGCAGGAGGAACCGGTGGAACCGCTTGTCCTCGGGCAGCCCCCACGCGCTCACCAGGCACGCCTGCAGGAGATCGGAGACCTCCCGCTGCCTGCCCGCCCACACGTCCCGCCGGCCGTAGACCTTCACCTGTGCCATGCGAGGACTATAGGTCCGTCACCATGGAAGGCGTGATCCGCATACTCCTGGCCGACGACGAAGCCATGATGCGCGCGGGCGTCCGCGCGATCCTCGCCTCCGACCCCGAGCTGGAGGTCGTGGCGGAGGCGGGCGACGGCAGGCAGGCCGTCGAGCTGGCCATCGCCCACCGCCCCGACGTCGCCCTCCTGGACATCAGGATGCCCAGGCTCGACGGCCTCGCCGCCGCCGCCGAGCTGCGCCGCGCCGCCCCCGCCACCGGCGTCGTGATGCTCACCACGTTCGGCGAGGACGACTACATCGCCAAGGCGCTGGAGGTGGGCGCCAGCGGATTCCTCCTCAAGTCGGGCGACCCGCGCGAGCTGATCGCCGGGATCCACGCCGTGGCGGGCGGGGCGGCGTACCTGTCGCCCGAGGTCGCCAAGCGGGTCATCGCGCACCTCGGCGCGTCCAGGATGGCCAGGGGCGCCAAGGCGCGCGACCGCGTCGAGACGCTGACCGAGCGGGAGCGCGAGGTGCTGGCGCTCGTCGGCGCCGGCCTGTCCAACGCCGAGATCGCCCGCGAGCTGCACATCGTCGAGGGCACGGTCAAGGCGTACGTGAGCGCCATCCTCACCAGGCTCGACGTGCGCAACCGCGTACAGGCCGCGATCATCGCCCACGAGGCCGGGTTGGTAGCCTGACCCGTGATGTATCGCCTCGTGTTCACGCAGGTCTTGCGGCGGTTCGACGCCGAGGCCGTGCACCATTCGACCGTCAGGGGCCTCGCCGTGCTGGCGCGGACACCCCTGCTCAAGCGACTGCTCCATCGGGCGCTCGCACCGCACGACCCGGCCCTGCGGATCACCGCGTTCGGCGTGCACTTCCCCGGCCCGCTCGGCCTGGCCGCCGGATTCGACAAGGACGCCGCCTGCGCCGAGGGTCTCGCCGCGCTCGGGTTCGGCCACGTCGAGGTCGGCACCCTCACCGCGCACGCCCAGCCCGGCAACCCGCGTCCACGCCTGTTCCGCCTCGTGAAGGAGCGGGCGGTCATCAACAGGATGGGGTTCAACAACGAGGGCGCCGCCGCCGCGGCCCGCAGGCTGCGCCGCCCGCGCGGCGTGCCCGTGGTGGTCGGGGTGAACATCGGCAAGACGAAGGTGGTGCCGGAGTCCGGCGCCACGGCCGACTACGTCACCAGCGCCAAGGAGCTGGCCCCGCTGGCCGACTACCTCGTCGTCAACGTCAGCTCGCCCAACACCCCCGGCCTGCGCGACCTGCAGGCCGTGTCGCTGCTGCGTCCCCTGCTGACCGCCGTCAAGGAGGTCTGCGACGGCACCCCGCGCCGTACGCCGCTGCTGGTGAAGATCGCCCCCGACCTGGCCGACGACGACGTCGACGCCATCGCCGACCTCGCGCTCGACCTGGGCCTCGACGGCATCATCGCGACCAACACCACGATCAGGCACGGCGGCGAGAAGGGCGGCCTGTCGGGACGCCCGCTCAAGGCCCGCTCCCTGGAGGTGCTGCGCCGCCTGCGCGCCCGCGTGGGCGACCGTCTCACCCTCGTGTCCGTCGGCGGCGTCGAGGACGAGGACGACGTCTGGGAGCGCCTCCTCGCGGGCGCCACGCTCGTGCAGGGCTACACCGGATGGATCTACGGCGGGCCGCTGTGGGCGTCGCGCATCCACCGGGGGCTCGCGCGCAGGCTGCGCCGCCACGGCATGTCCTCCATCACCGAGGCCATCGGCCGCACCGCCTGACCGCCCCGCGCAGGGCGGTCAGGCCCCGCGCGCTCCCGCCGTGGGGTCAGAGGCTGGGACGGGTCGACTCCGCGTCGTGCGTCATCGCGTCGATGCGGGCCATCACCTGCTCCACGTCCACCACGCTCGGGCGGTGCGGGCGGCGGCGCTGCCACGGGTGCGGGCCGGCCAGGGGCCGGTACTCCACGCCCAGCGCGTCGAGCCGCCCGAGGTGGCGCTCCAGCCGGGCCGTGAAGTCGGGCCCCGCCGCGCCCGACCAGGTCACCTCGGCCAGCGCGCAGGCTCGCGGCCACATCCGGTAGTCGAGCGTGCGGGCGTCGGCCACCCGCTCCGTCCACAGCTGCGCCTGCGCGCCGACGACGCGGGCCCGCTCCTCCTCCGCCCACTCCTCGGGCGCGGGACGGAACGCGGCGACGTCCGCCACGGTGATCGTGTCGCCGATCGCCATCGGCTCGTCGGCCGAGGCGGACTCGGCGTAGTCGAAGTACAGCGGGAACACCGGCGTGGCGATCACCTCGTGCCCGGCCGCGGCGGCCCGCCTGCCGACGTTCATGCCGCGCCACGGCATGACGAGGGTGTCGAGCCGCAGCCCGCCGCTGACGAACGCCTCGTCCCACACCACGGCCCGCGTGCCGCGCTCGGCCAGCACGTCGGCCAGGCGGCGCAGGAACCACGCCTGGAGCTCGTTGGACGTCGCCAGGCCGAGCGAGTCGCGGTAGGCGGAGATCTCGGGCGAGGACGTCCAGTGGTCGAGCACGACCTCGTCGCCCCCGATGTGGACGTACGGGGTGTCGCCCAGCGCGCCGATCAGCTCGTCGAAGATCGCGGTGAGGAACTCGACGGTCGGCGGCAGCGGCGACAGGATCGCGGGGGAGATGCCCCACCGGTCGAGCACCTCGTACGGCTCCCCGGTGGCCCCCAGCATCGGGTACGCGGCCAGGATCGCCGAGGCGTGGCCGGGGACGTCGATCTCGGGCACGACGGTGACCGCGCGGGCCCGCGCGTACGCGCCGATCTCGGCGAGGTCGTCCAGGGTGTAGTAGCCGCCGTGCGGGATGTCGTCGTAGGTCTCGGGCTCGCGGTAGTAGTGCGTGGCGGTGCGCGGCCGGTGCGAGGAGACCTCGTGCAGCAGGGGGTAGGCGCGGCTCTCCACCCGCCAGCCCTGGTCGTCGGCCAGGTGCAGGTGCAGCCGGTTCAGCTTGTGGGCGGCCATGAGGTCGATCAGCCGCAGGATCTCCCGCTTGGGGAAGAAGTGCCTGGCCACGTCGAGGTGCAGGCCTCGCCAGGAGAACGCCGGGGAGTCCTCGATCCGCACGCCGGGCACGGGCCAGGACGCCCGCCCGGCCGTCCTGAACGCGGCGTCGGGGAGTAACTGGCGCAGCGACTGCGCCGCGTAGAAGGCGCCCGCCCGGCCGCCCGCGGCGATCTCGACGCCCCGCGAGCCGCTGACCAGGCGGTAGCCCTCGGCGTCGAGCGCGGGGTCCTCACGCAGCGCGATCTCCCCCGAGTCGCCGGGCCGCAGGTCGAGCACGGGCAGCGCGACCCGTACGGCGTCGACCAGGTCGGCGGGCCCGGAGACGACGGCGCCCGCCGTCAGCTCGAAGGAACCGGAGAGCTCGTTGAGCAGGTGTGGGCGAGGAATCATGATTGGAGATAGTGCTGCAATCCGTTCGCCAGCGCCAGGGCCATCCTCTGCCGGAAGCGGGGGTCCTGGAACTTGGCCGCCTCGGCGGCGTTGCGCATGTTGCCGCACTCGATGAAGATCTTCGGCACGGTCGAGAGGTTGAGCCCGCCCAGGTCGTTGCGGTAGTTCAGGGCGTCACGCCCGATGTACGTCGAGTACGGCAGCCCGGTGCCCTTGTGGAAGGCGTCGCGCACGTCGATGCCGAGCCTGCTCGACTTGGCCACGACCGGGTCGACCGGCCCGTTGATCTTCTTCGGCATGATCACATGGAAGCCGTGGTTCGCCGGGGCGGCGCCGTCGCCGTGGATCGAGATGGCGGCGTCGGCCTTGGCCTTGTTGCCGATGGCGGCCCGCTGGGTGATGCAGGGCCCGACGCCGTCGTTGCTGTTCCTCGTCAGCTTGACCGTGGCGCCGCGGGCCTTGAGGATCTTCGCCAGGCGGTTGGAGACGTCCCAGGAGAACGCGGCCTCGCTGTAGCCGCTGTTGGTCGAGGTGCCGGTGGTGTCGCAGGGCTTCCACTGGGTCAGGACGTTGACCTTGCGGTTGATGGCCTGCGGGTCGCGGTAGTTGCCGCCGTTGTGACCGGGGTCGATGACCACGACCTTGCCGGTGAGCGGCTCGGCCTCCTTCATCGGCGGGGTCGTCGCGGCCGGCGCGGCGGCCTTGGCCGCCGCGGGACCGCCGTTCACGACGGCCTGCCCGGCCGCGGAGCCGCCGGTGGCGGTGGCGGCGCCGCCGCACGCGGAGACGATCAGGCCGCAGGCGGCGAGTACGGAGGCTGGGAAAACGCGCATGGCCTCCAAAATACGTCACGCGCCGGGCCCCGGCCCGGTCCTTGGCGGAGTAAGGGGTGAACCGGGACCGGCCCCTCACCCATACCAAACACCCCCAAAACGGGCGCTTCCCCTGGTGGGGTTCCCGCCGCGGGTCAGGGCGTCACCAGACGCGCTCGCCGACCTCCTGGCGCTGCAGCAGCGCGGCGAGCTCCCGCGCGTCCTCCGCGTCGAGCCCCAGCACGACGCGGGGACGGCCCCACGGGTGGTCCAGCGAGTGGGCGACGTAGCTGGCGACCGACTCGGGGGCGGAGTCGGCGCCCCGCCCCCTGCCCGCTCTCCACTGCGCCCAGGCCCGCTCCAACTCGGCAGCGGCGCGCTGGGCGCAGGACACCAGTTCCGGATCACGCATGACTGTCCCCCGGATCAGACCGTGACCGGACGGCGCCGGCCACCACAAGCATGACCCTGACGAGTAAACCGCGACCCGGTGTCGCGGCCATGCGGCTTGACCCAGCCTTGGCACGCTCTTAGGCGGGGCCCGTACTCCGGCGGACGATCAGCTCGGGCTGCACCTCGCGCAACCTCGCCGCCTTGCCCGGGTCTCCGATCCTGTCGCTGAGCAGGGCGGCGGCCGACCTGCCCATGGAGCGCCTGGCCTGGTCCACCGAGGTGAGCGAGATGTGGTGCGAGGCCGACAAGTGGGTGTTGTCGTAGCCGACCACCGAGAGGTCCTCGGGGACTCTGAGGCCCAGCTCGCCCGCCGCGGACAGCACGCCGAGCGCCACCACGTCGTTGGCGGCGAAGATCGCGGTGGGCCTGGGTTCGCGGGTGAGCAGCGCGCGGGCGGCCTCCCTGCCGCCCTCCTCGGTCGAGTCCGCGGCCTCGACCATGATGTACGGCGCCAGCGCGTGCCGCCGCATGGCCACGAGGTAGCCCTCGCAGCGCGACGGTCGCGGCCCCTCGATGTGCGCGATGCGCTTGTGCCCGAGCCCGACCAGGTGGTCGATGGCCAGGCGGGCGCCGAGCTGGTCGTCGTCGACGACGATGTCGACGCCGTCGAGGAGGATGTCACGTTCCCCGACGACGACCGTGGGGGTGTAGGCCGTGGCCTCGACGAGCGTCTCGCTGGTGGGCGCGATGCCTAACAGGACGAGCCCGTCCACCCTGAGTTCGAGGAAGGACTCGACGGCCTCGTCCTCGAACGCCGGGTCCCACTGGCTGTTGCCGATCAGCATGCGCAGGCCGTCGCCGTGCAGGCTCTCCTGCAGGCCGTCCAGGAACTGCGCGTAGAACGGGTTGTGCAGGTCGGCCACGAGGGCTCCGACGAGGTGGGTGCGGCCCTCGACCAGGCTGCGCGCGACCGCGTTGGGCCGGTAGCCGAGCTCGCGGGCCGCCTGGAGCACGGCCTGGCGCCGGTGCTCGCTCACGTGCGGAGATCCGCGCAGCACGAGCGAGACCAGCGATTTCGAGACGCCGGCTCGCTCGGCGACGTTGCGGATCGTGGGTCGGGGCCGAGGCAACGCGTCCGGTTCGCGAAGCTCGGCGATGGTTGAAGTGTTGACGGGTGGTCCTGACATGTGTCTCCCCCGCGACGCGGAAATGGGCACCTGTCTGACCAAACGATCGAGGACGCGACAGGGTACGGCCTGAGGTTAGGACAGCCTGATATTGATCTCTGCGACACCCGCCGACATGGCCTGTGGCGTCGGATACTGTGCACCTGTGACCCCAGGAGAGCCAGCCGGGAACCCGCGGCCGGCACGCCGCAGGCTCAGCGTCGACCGGCGCCGCGAAGAGCTGATCGCGGCCGCCCTGGAGCTGTTCGGCGCCCGCGACGCCGAGGACGTCTCGATCGACGACGTGGCGTCGGCGGCGGGCGCGTCGAGGGCGCTGGTGTACCACTACTTCGGCGGCAAGCAGGAGCTCTACGTGGCCGCGCTGAGGAGCGCGGCGGAGCGGCTGGAGTCGCGGCTGCGCCCGCAGGAGGGCGGCACCCCGCTGGAGGAGCTGGCCTCGGGGCTCGGGCACTACTTCGACTTCGTCGAGGAGCACGCCGCCGGATTCGCCGCGCTGCTGCGCGGCGGGCCCGCCAACCGGGCGGGCGAGGTCGGGGAGATCGTCGACGGGGTCAGGCGGCGCCTGTTCCACCTGGTGCTCAGGCAGCTGAACGCCGACGAGCCGAGCCCGGTGCTGCGCGCGACCCTGAGGTCGTGGATCGCCTCGGTGGAGACGGCCGGACTCGACTGGCTGGAGCACCGCGACGTGGAGCGCGGGACGCTGGAGCGTGTGCTCGTGGACCAGATGGTGGCGCTGCTGGGGGTCGCCGCCGCGCACGACCCGGGCGTGCGCCTGCTGCTGGAGCAGCTCGAAGGAGAGCCGGCGGCCCGGGAGCCGGCCGCGCGGTGAGGCGATCGCCCTGCGGTCGGGGGATCTGCTCGTGCTCGGGGCGGGGTCGGGGGGATCTCTGCGGGTGCCCGGCTCGCGCCGGGGAAGGATGGCGCCGGGCGGGCGGCGCCAGCTTCCATGTGCACGTCATGTCGTCACGGTGGTGGACCGGGTCAGGCGCGAACCTGGTCCACCGCTACCCCCCTGAGGTGCGTGACGACCTCTCCCGACTACTCCGAGCGCTGCTGCGGAATGCCCGCCAGCAGCGCACGGACCTCGGTCTCGCGGTAACGCCGATGACCGCCGAGGGTGCGGATCGACGTCAACTTACCCGCCTTGGCCCACCGCGTGACGGTCTTGGGGTCGACCCTGAACATGGTCGCGACCTCGGCGGGCGTGAGCAGTGGCTCGGCCTCGGGTGTACGAGCTGACATTTGTGCGGCCTCTCCTCCGTGTGGACCGGCTTAGCGATCCTGTGACTGCCTTTGCGCGTGTCACGGATGTCCCCCTATGGCGCAGAGCGTGCGGCTTTTCTGAGCCATATGCGGCATCACCCGATGTGACCATACCGCCACGTAGAGCGATTGGCGAGCCCTTCTTTGACCCAACTGCCCGCCCTCGTGGCCATGTCACGCTCGGTGATTCTAGCGACACGTTTCGTGGTATCGCAGTGAAAACGGCAAACTACTCAGTTCGCAGAAGAGAGCAGCCGCGAGACGTGACCTACTCATGCAGGTCAGACGGTTGTTATGGGGCTCAGTTGGCAGATTCCAGAGATTGCATTGACTTCCAGCGAAGGATGACCCTCTGGTACATGGCGTAGGCAAGTTCTTCTTGACCCGTGTCCAGGCCCGTCAGCGCGGCCGACAGCTCCGCCACCGACTGGTCGGCCTGCAGAGCGTCGTCGTTCATCAGGTGGACCAGGCCGCCGTAGTCGAGCTCGACCAGCGAGTGCGGGTGGAACTCCTCCAGCCACCTCGCGACGTCCTCGACGTCCAGGTTCGCCGGCGCCGTGCCCAGGTGCTTGCGCACCACCTGCAGCGCCCGCGCCGCCCGCCTCCTCGCCTGCGCCATCGAGGTGACGTAGATGAGGTTGCGCCCCGTCGCCGTGGTGACGTCCTGGCCCGGGTTGGCCGTGCCCAGCACCAGCCAGCGCTCGTTCGCGTCGAAGGGCACGAACCACGCCTGTGGCACGTGCCAGGCCGTGGTGCGGATGTGCGTGCGCAACCCGGACGCGCCGGCCCTGCGCTTGTAGCGGTCGAAGTCGTCGGCCGTCTGGTCGGCGATGGCCTTCGGCACCAGACGGTCCATCATCTTCTTCGGAGTGGCGCCGCGCAGCCGCGAGAAGGCCAGCCACGAGCGCAGGCGGGTCTGCCAGGGGCAGACGTACAGGCGGTCCTCCACGCGCCGCAGATAGGCGTTGGGGCTCTCCTGGGCGGGCACCGGCTGCGGCGGCTTGCCGAGCAGCCGCATGACGGACTCCGCGTGCTCGACGTTGAGGGCGTTGGCCCGGCGGGGCCGGTCGCGCGACTCGGCGTACTCGGCCCACATCGTGCGCTCGGACTCGGGGAAGGCCGACAGTGGCTCATACACGCGGAGGTAGGCGGCATAGGGCAGCACGGAGGCATCGTGTCACGAAGACCATCCCCATGCACCGTCCAGTGTCATTACGCTGTGTGTGATCTCCGCCGCGAAGGGGCGGCGGACCGGACAGGGAGTCACTACCGTGACCGACGTCTTCGGCTCGTCCCACAAGGACGTCCACGAGCAGGTCGTGTTCTGCGCCGACGAGCAGAGCGGCCTGCGTGCCATCATCGCGATCTACAACACGGCGCTGGGCCCCGGCCTCGGGGGCACGAGGTTCTACCCGTACGAGAGCGAGCAGGCGGCGCTGGCCGACGTGCTCAACCTCTCCAAGGGCATGGCCTACAAGAACGCGCTCGCCGGGCTCGACCTGGGAGGCGGCAAGGCCGTCATCATCGGCGACCCGGCCAAGGACAAGAACGAGGCGCTGCTGCGCGCATACGGCAGGTTCGTCGAGTCGCTCGGCGGACGCTACATCACGGCCTGCGACGTCGGCACGTACAGCGAGGACATGGACGTCGTCGCCCGTGAGTCGCGGTTCGTGACGGGCCGCACCACGGCGCACGGCGGCGCCGGCGACTCGTCCATCCTCACCGCGTTCGGCGTCTACCAGGGCATGCGCGCCTCGGCCGAGCGGGTGTACGGCACCCCCTCGCTGCGCGGTCGTCGCGTCGGCGTCGAGGGCGTCGGCAAGGTCGGCCACCGCCTGGTCGAGCTGCTGCGCGAGGACGGCGCCGAGGTGGTGATCTGCGACGTGAGCCAGGAGGCCGTGGAGCGGGTGCGCGCCCGCCGTCCCGAGGTGGACGTCGTCGCCGACGCCGAGGCCCTCATCTCCTCCGACATCGACGTGTTCGCCCCCTGCGCCCTCGGCGGCGCGCTCGACGACGACACCGTGGCCCGCCTGCGCGCGAGGATCGTCTGCGGCGCGGCCAACAACCAGCTCGCCCACCCCGGGGTCGAGAAGCAGCTTGAGGAGCGCGGCATCCTCTACGCCCCCGACTACGTGGTCAACTCCGGCGGCGTGATCCAGGTGGCCGACGAGATCGAGGGCTTCAACATGGAGCGGGCCAGGGCCAAGGCGGCGCAGATCTACGACACGACTCTGAAGATCTTCACGATCGCCGCCGACGAGGGCGTCCCTCCGGCGGTCGCAGCAGATAGGCTAGCCGAGCGCAGAATGTCGGAAGTCGGGCGTATTAGGGGCATTTGGCTGGGCCGCTGACGCCCCACGCTGATACGGCGTACCGAGCTGGGCACAAAACAGGTACGGTAATAGGCGAACGATAGGCTGACGCCCAGAAGTCAGGTGGCGTCAGTGTGTGGTGCGTTAGCGACGAGGGGTCGGGGACGACCCCACACGAGGGGGTCGAGCCAATGGGGCGCGGCCGAGCAAAGGCCAAGCAGGTCAAGGTTGCTCGCCAGCTGAAGTACAACAGCGGTGGCACGGATCTTGACCGTCTTCGCGACGAACTCGGGGTCGGAGACTCCAGCCGCAATGACGACGCCGACGACCTCAACGACGAGCTGGCTGATCGCTATGCCGATTACGCCGATGACTACGGCGCAGGAGACGACGACGAAGGCCGCCCGTCCGGGCGCCGGTAGCCGCTCTTCTGGTTGAACGTGGCCGAGGGTCCGGCGTCGCCGGATCCTCGCTCACGAGGGTCGGGCCCCACGGGCAACCGTGGGGCTTTCGTCACGCTTGCCCGGAGATCATGCGGGCTTGCCTGTCATGCGAGCTCGCGCGCTGATCGTCCGGCTGCGCACGTTCAGGGTGCGAGGCGCGATCTACGTATGAGTCGCCGGCAGATCGCGCGAGCCCGCGTGCGGGATGTCTGATCGCGCGCGGCCAAGTGCTGCGCGCCGGCGTGCGACTGATTCGCCGGGTGCCGCGCCCAGGCCGGTGGGTTTCACCGGTGCAGGGCGCGGCCGGTCGGCTTTCCCGTCAGCGGTAGCGGGCGTCGCCCTTGCCGGGGACGATCTCGCCCATCACCCAGGCGGGCAGGCCGCGTGAGGTGAGCAGCCGGATCGCCGCGTCCGCCGCGTCGGGCGCCACGATCGCGGCCATCCCGACGCCCAGGTTGAACGTACGGTCCATGTCCTGCTGCGCGATGCGCCCGTGACCGGCGAGCACCTCGAAGATCGCCGGAGGCGTCCAGGAGGAGCGGTCGAGCACCGCGTCGAGGTGCGCGGGCAGGGAGCGCGACAGGTTGCCCTCGATGCCGCCGCCGGTGATGTGCGCGTACGCGTGCACCTCCGCGGAACGGGCCAGCTCCAGGCAGTCGAGCGAGTAGATGCGCGTGGGCTCCAGCAGTTCCTCGCCCAGCGGCCGACCCAGCTCGGGCAGCACCGCGTCGAGCGACAGCGACGCCTCGCGCAGCACGTGCCGTACCAGCGAGTAGCCGTTGGAGTGGACGCCCGACGAGGCGAGACCGAGCACCACGTCACCCTCGCGCACCCGGTCGGGGCCGAGCATCTCGGACGCCTCGACCACACCCGTGCCCGCGCCCGCGAGGTCGTACTCGTCGGGGCCCATAGCGCCGGGGTGCTCGGCGGTCTCGCCGCCGACCAGCGCCGCGCCCGCCAGCCGGCAGCCCTCGGCCACACCGCCGACGATCTCGGCGACGCGCTCGGGCACCACCTTGCCGCAGGCGATGTAGTCGGTCATGAACAGCGGCTCGGCCCCGCACACGACGAGGTCGTCGAGCACCATGCCGACGAGGTCGATGCCGATGGTGTCGTGCTTGCCGTACCGCTGCGCGAGCATGACCTTCGTGCCCACGCCGTCGGTGGAGGTGGCGAGCAGCGGGCGGCGGTAGCGCAGCAGCGCCGACGCGTCGAACAGGCCCGCGAAGCCGCTCGCGTCGTCGACCACCTCCGGCCGGCGCGAGCGCGCCACCTTGTCCTTCATCAGCGTGACGGCGCGCTCGCCCGCCTCGATGTCGACCCCGGCGGCCTCGTACGTACTCACGCCTTGCTCTCCAACACGAACTTGCCCACGTTGTCCTGGTCGATGGGGATCGGGTACGAGCCGTTGAAACACGCCATGCACAGGCGTTCGGCGGGGATCGTGGTGGCCTTCGTCAGGCCCTCCAGCGAGATGTAGCCCAGCGAGTCGGCCCCGATGGAGGCCCTGATCTCCTCGACCGACAGCGACCCCGCGATCAGCTCCGCCCTGGTGGCGAAGTCGATGCCGTAGAAGCAGGGCCAGGCCACGGGCGGGGACGAGATGCGTACGTGCACCTCGCGGGCCCCGGCCTCGCGCAGCATGCGGACGATGGCGCGCTGCGTGTTGCCGCGCACGATGGAGTCGTCGACGACGACCAGGCGCTTGCCCTCGACCACCTCGCGGAGGGGGTTGAGCTTCAGCCTGATGCCGAGCTGCCTGATGGTCTGCGACGGCTGGATGAAGGTGCGGCCCACGTAGGAGTTCTTCACCAGGCCCTGCCCGTACGGGATGCCGCTCTCCTCGGCGTAGCCGACGGCGGCCGGGGTGCCGGACTCGGGCGTGGGGATGACGAGGTCGGCCTCGACCGGGTGCTCGCGGGCCAGGATGCGGCCCACCTCGACCCGCGTGACCTGGACGCCGCGGCCCGCGATCGTGGTGTCGGGACGGGCCAGGTAGACGTACTCGAACAGGCAGCCCTTGGGCTCGGCCAGCGCGAACCTGCGCGACCTGACGCCGCGCTCGTCGATGGTGAGCAGCTCGCCGGGCTCGATCTCGCGGACGAACGTGGCGCCAACGATGTCGAGGGCGGCCGTCTCGGACGCCACCACCCAGCCGCGCTCCAGGCGGCCCAGCACCAGCGGGCGGATGCCCTGCGGGTCGCGGGCGGCGTAGAGCGTCTTCTCGTCCATGAACACCAGCGAGTACGCGCCCTTGACCTGCGGCAGGAGCTCGGCCGCGGAGTCCTCGATGGAGCGGGAGCGGTCCTGGGCCAGGAGGGTGGTGAGGACCTCGGTGTCGGTGGTGGCCTTGATGGAGCCGGGCGCGAGGCGCTGCGCCAGCTCCGGAGTGTTGATGAGGTTGCCGTTGTGCGCGAGCGCCAGCCCGCCGACGTCGGTGGAGCTCAGCGTGGGCTGCGCGTTCTCCCACACGCTGGAACCCGTGGTCGAGTAGCGGCAGTGGCCCACCGCGAGGTGGCCGCGCAGCGTGCCCAGCACGGACTCGTCGAAGACCTGGGCCACGAGGCCCATGTCCTTGTACACGAGGATGCGGCTGCCTTCACTGACCGCGATGCCCGCGGACTCCTGGCCGCGGTGCTGCAACGCGTACAGCCCGTAGTAGGTGAGTTTGGACACTTCCTCGCCTGGCGCCCACACACCGAAGACACCGCATGCGTCCTTGGGTGCACGGTCTTGGGGGTCCAGGTCATGGCCGAGCCGGCCGTCGCCCTTCAGCACATGCTTCAGTCTAGGTTGACGCGTTCCGTGCTCGTACACCCGGGGTGCGGCATCGGCCGTTCTGACCTGGCGCCTCGCCGCCCCTCCCGGCGGCGGGAGGGGCGGCGGCTGCGGTGTTTTGCGCATGGTGACCCAAGGATGAACGGGCTCTTACCGTGTCGGATGGTTCTGTCGCTGCTGTCCGCGAAAAAGTGAGGTATCCGGCATACAGACCCGTCGGGAGACGCAGAAGTGACGACACCTGGGAACCCGGAGGAGCCGCGCGAGGGCCGCCCGGAGGAGCGCGAGCCCGCCCGCGAGAGGCCGGAGCCGCCGTACGAGCCCCAGCGCCAGCCCCGGAGCGGGCCCGGGGACGAGCCTCAGCGCGAGCCCCGGAGCCGGCCCGAGGACGAGCCTCAGCGCGAGCCCCGGAGTCGGCCCGAGGACGAGCCCGCGAACGAGCCTCCGCGTGAGCCGCCCCACGAGCCGCCCTACGAGGGGGAGGAGCCGGTCGCGCCCGCCCCGCCCGTCGTGCCAGGCCCGCCGGAGCCGCCGGAGCGCGAGCCGCGGCCGGTGGGGGAGCCGGGGCGTCCGGCCCACCCGGACCTGCCGACGGCGCCGGAGACCCCCGGCCCCATGGTGGGCCGCCCGGAGCCGGGCGACGCCGAGCGGCCGGGCGACGCCGAGCGGCCGGGTGACGCCGAGCGGCCGGGGGACGCCGAGCGGCCGGGGGGCGCCGAGCAGACGCAGGCGTACCCGATGCCCGGGGCGCGGCCCGCGTACCCGGGCTGGGAGAGCGCGCCGGAGGAGCCGCCCGCCACCCAGGAGCCGCCCGCCAGGCGGGAGCCGTCACGGTACGAGCAGCCCGAGGAGCCGCCGGGCGAGCACCCCGGCCCGCCGGGGGCCGCGGCCGGGCAGCCGTACGGGGGGCCTGGGCAGCCGTACGGGGGACCTGGGCGGCCCGGAGGCCCTCAGGAGCCGGGAGGAGCGGGAGCCCCCCAGGGCGGCCCCCAGGGCGGCGGGCCGCAGGGCGGCGGGCCGCAGGGTGGCGGGCCGCAGGGTGGGGTGCCGCCCGTTCCCGGGACGACGCCGTCCAGCCCCTACGGCGGGCCGCCCGGGTACGGGCCCCCGCCGCCCGGCTACGGCCTCCAGGGCCCGTACGCGCCCGGCCCGCCGCCGGGGCAGCCGGGCAGCGGGCTGGCCACCGCCTCGCTCGTGCTGGGCGTGGCGAGCCCGTTCCTCGTGTTCGTCTGCTTCACCGGCGTGATCACGGCCATCCTGTCGATCGTGTTCGGCGGCGTGGCCCTGGCCAAGCGGGCAGGCAGGGGCCGGGCCATCACCGGGATCGTCATCAGCGTCCTGTCGCTGATCCTCTTCGCGGTGGTGGCGATCTGGTTCTGGAACGTGGTGCAGGAGTGCGGGCGCCTGCCGGGCGAGCTGGCCGACCGCTGCTTCGAGCGCAAGATCCCGTGGATGGGCGGGACGCGTTAGAGCGGCAGGTACGGCGACAGGTCGGCGCGGGAGCCGCTCGCCGAGACGGCGCCCGCCGCCACGGCGTCGTCCCAGGACAGCCGTCCGAGCGCGAGCAGGATCCAGGTGCGCGCGTCGGTCTCGACGACGTTCGGCGGGGTGCCCCTGGTGTGCCGGGGGCCCTCGATCGCCTGGACGGCCGCGTACGGCGGCACCCGCACCTCGACGGTCCTGCCGGGCGCGGTGGCGGCCAGCCTGCCGAGCAGGTGGCTCACCGCCTGCCTGGCCGCGTCGCGCTCCGGCCGGAGCCCCCGGTCGTAGGCGGCGAGCACGGCCGCGACGAGCGCGTCGGGCAGCGCGGACGCGGGCCCGTCGTACGGCGGCTCGTCGAGGGCGACGAGCTGGCCGTCGAGCGCGGCCCGCAGTTTCTCGGGATCCTGCTTGCGTGGTGGCACCCCTGCATTCTCTCGCGGGAAGCGTTCATCGGGACGGAGTCCGTCGTTCACCGGAGGTTTCGACGGCGGCCGTAGCGTCCCCGCCGTACGACCGCGCACATTCATGGAGGACCTGTGGCGAACCCCGATGCGGGCGGACGGCTGCTGCCGCTGCTCTCCACCCCGCACAAAGGTGGCCGATCCGCGCTGACCTGTCAGTTCCGCTGCGGAAACGCGTGCGCGCATGACGTGGCCAACACCAGCGGCAACGCCTACTTCGGCGACGTGGTGCGCGAGGCGCTGACGCGGCGCGGCGTGCTGCGCGCGGGCGCGCTCGGCGCGCTGGTCGCGGGTGTGGGGGTGGCGGGTGCCGTTCCGGCGCTCGCCGACGAGCCTGAGCAGGCGCAGCCGTCCGGGCAGCCCGACGAGGCGGAGCGGTTCGGGCGGGGCGGGAGCGACATCGCGTTCACGCCGGTGCCGCCGAACACCGACGACGCGCTGCGCATCCCCGACGGCTACGCCTCCTCCGTGGTGGTGCGGTGGGGCGACCCGGTGCTGCCCGACGCGCCCGCCTTCGACTTCGACGACCAGTCGGCGGACGCGCAGGCCAAGCAGTTCGGCTACAACTGCGACTTCGTCACGTTCTTCCCGATGGGTCACAACCGCGCCCTGCTGTGGGTGAACCACGAGTACACCGACGAGAACCTGATGTTCCGCGGGTACACGGGCGGCGCGGCGGCCACCGAGGAGCAGATCAGGATCGCGCTGGCCGCGCACGGCGGCTCGGTGGTGGAGATCGAGCGGGTGCGCGGCACCGGCGAGTGGCGCCTGGTGACGAAGGGACGCCGCCGCTACAACCGGCGCGTCACCGCGCAGACCCAGATGCGCTTCAGCGGCCCGGCGGCGGGCAGCGACCTGCTGAAGACGGCCGCCGACCCGGTGGGCCTGAACCCGGTCGGCATGCTGAACAACTGCTCGGGCGGCTCGACCCCGTGGGGCACGGTGCTGACCGCCGAGGAGAACTTCGACCAGTACTTCGTCAACGGCGGCAAGGTGCCGCCCGCGCAGCTGCCGTACATCTCGCGGTACACGATCCCGGCGGGGGTCACGTCGGGCAGCCGCCGCTTCGACCGGGTCGAGGAGCGTTTCGACCTGGCCAGGCACCCGAACGAGGTGAACAGGTTCGGGTGGATCGTGGAGATCGACCCGTTCGACCCGACGTCCACGCCGGTCAAGCGGACGGCGCTCGGCCGCTTCAAGCACGAGGCCGCCACGACGACGCTGGCCCGCGACGGCCGCCTGGTCGTCTACATGGGCGACGACTCGCGCTTCGAGTACGTCTACAAGTTCGTCTCGAAGAAGCGCTACATCCCGGGCTTCGACCGGCACAACCGGACGCTGCTGGACGAGGGCACGCTCTACGTGGCCAGGTTCACCGGCGACAGCCCGGCGTCGGAGATCGACGGGTCGGGCAGGCTGCCCTCCGACGGCCTGTTCGACGGGTCGGGCGAGTGGATCCCGCTGGTGTCGGGGGACCGGTCGTACGTCGACGGCATGACGGCGGCCGAGGTGCTGGTCTACACCCGCGCGGCGGCCGACAAGGTGGGCGCGACGAAGATGGACCGCCCCGAGGACGTCGAGCGCAACCCGGTGACGGGCGCGGTGTACGTGGCGCTGACGAACAACAGCAACCGCACGGCCGCCCAGGTGGACGAGGCCAACCCGCGCCCGTCCAACAAGCACGGCCACGTCCTGGAGATCGTCGAGAAGGGCGACGACGCGGGCGAGACCACGTTCGCCTGGTCGCTCCCGCTGGTCTGCGGCGACCCGAACGACCCGGCGACGTACTTCGCCGGGTACGACAAGACGAAGGTGTCGCCGATCTCCTGCCCGGACAACGTGGCGTTCGACCGCGACGGCAACCTGTGGATCGCCACCGACGGCAACCAGCTCGGCAGCAACGACGGCCTGTTCGTCATGCCGCTGCGCGGCAAGGAGCGCGGCCACCTGCGCCAGTTCCTCACCGTGCCGGTGGGCGCCGAGACCTGCGGCCCGATGGTCACGCAGGACCAGCGCAGCGTGTTCGTGGCGGTGCAGCACCCGGGCGAGATCGACGGCGCCACCCCGGACAACCCCGCCAGCCACTGGCCGGACGGCGCGCAGCCGCGCCCGTCGGTCGCGGTGGTGTGGCACGGCGCGGGCCGCAGGATCGGGGCCTGACGCCGGGGCGGGTTGACCTCAAGTTCACTTGAGGCCCTAGGTTCGCTTCCCATGAGCATGGAAGTGACCGCCTGGCACCAGTTGTACTCGTTGAACAACAGGACGGAGCGTCGCCCGCTGTCACGGGCGACGCTCCGTCGCATCGCGGGCTTCGCCCGCCCCCATCGCCGCAGAATCGTCCTGTTCCTGCTGCTCAGCGTGCTGCTGGCGGGCCTCGCGGTGGTGTCTCCGCTGCTGGCGGGCCGGGTGGTCGACGCCATCTTCCAGCGTGAGCCGATCGGCGTGGTCGTCACCGTGTCGCTGCTGATCGCCGGTCTGGCCCTCGCCGAGGCCGGGCTCGGGCTGCTGAACAGGTGGCTGTCGGCGACCATCGGCGAGGGCCTGATCCTCGACCTGCGCACGTCGGTCTTCGACCACGTCCAGCGCATGCCGGTCGCGTTCTTCACCAGGACCCGTACGGGGGCGCTGGTGAGCCGGCTGAACAACGACGTGATCGGCGCGCAGCGGGCCTTCACCGACACGCTGTCCGGCGTGGTGGGCAACCTCGTGACGCTGGTGCTCACCCTGACCGTGATGATCGGCATCTCGTGGCAGATCACGCTGCTCGCGCTGGTGCTGCTGCCGGTGTTCGTGCTGCCCGCGCGGCGGATGGGGGTCAGGATCGCCCGCCTGCGGCGCGAGGCGGCCGACCACAACGCGGCGATGGGCACCCAGATGACCGAGCGCTTCTCGGCGCCCGGCGCGACCCTGGTGAAGCTGTTCGGCCGTCCGGCGCGTGAGTCGGCCGAGTTCGCCGCGCGGGCCGGTCGGGTGCGCGACATCGGGGTGCGCACCGCCATGAACCAGTCCGTCTTCGTCACCGCGCTCACGCTGGTCTCGGCGCTCGCCCTGGCCCTCGTCTACGGCCTCGGCGGCTTCTACGCCCTGACCGCGCGGCTCGACCCCGGCGCCGTCGTGTCGCTGGCGCTGCTGCTCACCCGCCTGTACGCCCCGCTGACCGCGCTCGCGAACGCCCGCGTGGACGTCATGAGCGCGGTCGTCAGCTTCGAGCGGGTCTTCGAGGTGCTCGACCTCCAGCCGCTCATCCAGGAGCGTCCCGGCGCCCGCGCGGTGCCCGACGGACCGGTCTCGGTGGAGTTCGACGACGTGCGCTTCGCCTACCCCTCGGCCGACAAGGTGTCGCTCGCCTCGCTGGAGGAGGTCGCCACGCTGGACTCGCGTGGCGGCGTCGAGGTGCTGCACGGCGTGTCGTTCCGGGCCGAGCCCGGGCAGATGGTGGCGCTGGTCGGCTCGTCGGGGGCGGGCAAGTCCACGATCGCCCAGCTCCTGCCGCGCCTGTACGACGTGGACGCGGGCGCGGTGCGCCTGGGCGGCGTGGACGTGCGCGACCTGACCTTCGACGCCGTCCGCGACACGCTCGGCATGGTCACGCAGGACGGCCACCTGTTCCACGACACCATCAGGGCGAACCTGCTGCTGGCCAGGCCCGAGGCCACCGACGAGGAGATCTGGGACGCCCTCACCAGGGCCAGGCTGGCCACGATGATCGCGTCGCTGCCCGACGGGCTGGACACGGTCGTCGGAGAGCGCGGGTACCGGCTGTCGGGCGGCGAGCGCCAGCGCCTCACCATCGCCAGGCTGCTGCTGGCCAGGCCCAGGGTGGTCATCCTGGACGAGGCCACGGCGGCGCTCGACTCGACGTCGGAGGCGGCGGTGCAGGAGGCGCTGGGCGAGGCGCTGCAGGGCAGGACGGCGGTCGTGATCGCGCACCGGCTGTCCACGATCAGGGCCGCCGACCTCATCCTCGTGATCGAGGACGGCCGGGTGGTCGAGCGGGGCACGCACGCCGAGCTGCTGGCCGCCGAGGGCCGCTACGAGGAGCTGTACCGCACTCAGTTCGCCGACCCCGCGGTCTCGGGAGCCGCGGCCTGAGGGCCGGTGGCCTTCTCCTCGACGGGCGAGGGGCGGCCGGGGCGCAGGGAGTACAGGGCGACGGCCGCCCCTGCCAGGATCAGGGCCACGGCGATGCCGAGCGTGAAGCGGTAGGCGTCGAGGAAGGCCGGCAGCGGCGGCTCGGCGCTCGCGCTCTGCCGTGAGCCGAGCACTGCCCCGAGCACGGTGATGCCGAGCAGGCCGAACACCTCGCGCGAGACGTTCAGCACGCCGGAGGCGACGCCGGAGCGGCCCGCGGGCATGCCGCCGAGCACGGCGGCCGTGAGCGGCACGAGCATGCCGCCGCCGAGGCCGTACAGGAGGAACCAGGGGAGGACGTCGGCGTAGCCGGCGTCGGCGCCCAGGCGGGAGATGAACAGGACGGCGGCGGCCATGAGCGTCATGCCGAGCGCGACCGTGCGGGCGAGGCCGACCCGCCCGGCGAGGCGCTGCGACAGGAGCGCCACCACGGCCATGACCACCGCCATCGGCACGAACCCAGCCCCCGCCTGGGTGGGGCTGAGCCCCAGGACGTTCTGCAGCCACATGGCGCTGAAGAAGTAGATGCCGAACACGCCGAACGACCACACGCCCATGGTGAGCAGGCCGCCGCTGAACAAGCGGGCGCGGAACAGCGACAGGTCGATCATCGGCTCGGCGGCGCGCGCCTCGACGGCGACGAAGGCCAGGGCGGCGGCGGCCGCCACCCCGAAGGCGCCGAGGATCTGCGGCGACGTCCAGCCCGCGCCGGAGCCCTCGATGAGCGCGTACGTCAGGGCGGACAGCGCGAGCGCGGAGGTGGCCAGGCCGGGCAGGTCGAGGCCGCGCCGCACCCGGGTGAAGGCCGGGCGCACCGCCCACGCCGCCAGCCCGAACGTCAGCGCGCCGATCGGCACGTTGATCAGGTAGATCCAGCCCCAGTGCAGGTGCTCGCTGATGAAGCCGCCCGCGAACGGCCCGAGCGCCATGGACAGCGCGCCCGACGCGCTCCAGACGCCCACGGCCCTGCCCCGCTCAGCGGGGTCGGGGAAGATCTGGCGGATCAGCGACAGCGACGTGGGCGTGAGCAGCGCCGCGCCGACGCCCTGCGCGGCGCGGGCGGCGATGAGCGCGGCGCCGCTGGTGGACAGCCCGGCGGCCAGCGACGCGAGCGTGAAGACGGTCAGGCCCGCGAGGAAGACCCTGCGCGCGCCGAAGACGTCGGCCAGCCTGCCGCCGACGAGCATGAGCCCGGCGAACACCAGGATGTACCCGCTCACGATCCACTCCAGGCCGGAGATCGTCAGCCCCAGCTCGCGCTGGATGGTGGGCAACGCCACGTTGCCCACGTTGTTGTCCAGGTAAGTCATGAAGGTGCCCAGTGTCACGGCACCCAACGCCCACCATCGCATGGCGGCCCCTCCTATACGCCGTACTTGTACGGCGTACAGTCGAACCTGTACCGCGTATAGTTGTCAACCGTGATGGGAAAACTGACCGCGGCGGCCATCGTCGAGCGGGCCCTGGAGATCGGCGACACCGAAGGGCTCGACGCGGTGACGATCCGCCGCCTCGCCGCCGACCTCGGCGTCACCCCCATGGCCCTGTACTGGCACTTCAAGAACAAGGAGCAGCTGCTCGCCGGCATGGCCGACCACCTCATCGCCGGCTTCGCCCTGGAGCCCGCCGACGAGCGTCCCTGCCGCGAGCAGCTCCACGACCTGATGGTGGGCCTGATCCGGGCGCTGCGCGCCCACCCCTGCGCGCGGACCGTGCTCGAACAGGTCGACACCATGGCCGTGCCGGCCTTCCTCGGCGTGTGGGACCGCGCGCTCGGCCTGATCCGTTCCGCGGGCTTCACCAGGAACGAGAGCTGCCTGATCACGAAGTACCTGCTGCAGAGCGCCGTCTCCATCGCCGACGCCCCCGTGCACTACCGCGCGGGCCGCGACAGCGCCCAGGTCGCCGAGCTCGTGCGGGCCAAGCGGCTGGCCCTGCAGTCGCTGCCGCCGGAGACGTACCCGAACATCGTGGAGATGGCCACGCCGATGGCGGGGGAGCTGCCCCCCTCGCTGTACGACGGCTTCGGCGTCGACCTGATCCTCGCCGGCATCGACGCCCTGGCCGCCGAGCGATAGCCGGGCGTTACCGGGACGTGGAGGCGCGCCCGGCGGGGGCGCCGGGCTGAACGGCGGTGGGGCGTGAACGGGCGAGGGCGGCGAGCACGGCGCCCGCCAGCGCCACGGCGAACAGCACCGCGTACGTGCGCTGGAAGCCGTCCATGAGGTGGTCCACGGCCACCGGCGACAGCCGCGACAGCGTGGCCGCGTACACCTGGGCGCGCAGCTCGGGGCCCACCGAGCTGGTCAGGACGCTCAGTGAGAGTCCCACGCTGAGCACGATGCCGACGTTCATGATCATGACGCGGAAGCCGTTGACGACGCCGAGGCTGCCGCTCGGCAGCGCCCGCATGACCTGCGTGGTGTTGCCGGTGAGGAACGTGCCGCTGCCGCAGCCCGCCACGAACAGGCCGAGGCCGATCACCCAGTACGGCGTGGCCGGGTCGGCCGTCAGCATGAGGGTGCCGAGCCCGGCCGTGCTCATGGCGGCCCCGCCGACCGACACCGCGTACGGCGACAGGCGGCGTCCCAGCACCCCTGCCACGGGCGAGGCGAGGCCGATGCCGACGGGCAGCGGCAGCACGCTCAGGCCCGCCGTGAACGCGTCGTAGCCCCTCGCGGCCTGGAAGTAGAGCGCGACCACGAGGATCAGCGCGGAGCGCGCCAGAGCGTTGCAGAACGACGCCAGGTTGGCGTAGGCGAGCAGCCGGCCGCCGAACAGCCGCAGGTCGAGCACCGGGTTGGCGGACCTGCGCTCGGCCAGCGCGACCAGCGGCACGAGCACCAGGAACGCCCCGGCTCCGGCGAGGACGACGGGGCTGGCCAGGCCGCGCGAGCCCGTCTCCGACAGGGCGAGCAGCGCGGCCGACAGCGCGGCGAACAGCAGCACGTTGCCCAGGGCGTCCACGGGCTCCTTGGGCCGCCTCGGCGTCCTGCGCAGGACGGCTGCCCCCCAGCCGAGCGCGACGAGCCCGGCGGGCACGTTCACCCAGAAGATCCACTGCCAGCCCGCGGCCTCGGCGATGAGCCCGCCCAGCGTCGGCCCGAGGAGTTGGGCGACGGACAGCGTGCCGATGTAGACGCCCATGCCCTGGCTGAGCCGCTCGGGCGGGAACGCGTCGGTGATGATGACGGTGCCGTTCGCGAGGATCATCGACGCGCCGAGCGCCTGCAGCACGCGCATCGCGACGAGGAACCACACGTTCGGCGACAGACCGGCCAGCAGCGACGCCACGGTGAACAGGGCGAAGCCGGCGAGGTAGACCTCACGCCGGCCGAGCAGGTCGGCCACGCGGCCGAAGAACACCAGGCTGGCCGTGTTGACCAGCAGGAACGACAGCAGGATCCAGCCGGATTCGAGCGGGCCGGCGTGGAAGTGGCGCACCACCACGGGCAGCGCCACGTTGAGCGTGCTCCCCGCGATGCCGATGAGGACGAGGCCCAGGCTGGTGACGGAGCACACCCGCCAGGCGTAACGCAGGCGGCTGTCGGCTCCGGGGGTGACCGCGACCATGGACTCCACTATGACGTACGACGTACGTCCGATTTGTGGCAGGGGTCACTTCTGACCCACTGCTCGCACGACGGCCGGTCAATCCGGTCAGTAACCCTCCGCTTCGTGACATACACGTTATGTAGTTCTTGCCATCCTTTGGACCGTTTCAAACGTGATCACTGCGGCAACACCCGCACCATTGGAAGGAATGTCGTGGCTATCAACGTTCGCGGTGGGCGCACGCTCACCCTTGCCACCGTCGGCGCGCTCGCCGCTTCGCTGCTCGCCGTCGGTGGAGTCGCCACCGCGTCGGCAGCGGGCAGCGAGGTGAACGCCTGCGTGAACAAGAAGACCCGCTACGTCCGCATCGTCAACCCGGGCGCGGCCTGCCGGAAGACGGAGGAGAGCGTGACGATCGGCGGCGGCGGCACCGAGACCGCCGTCACCGCCGGCCCCAAGGGCGACAGGGGCGCCCAGGGCCCGCAGGGCCCGAAGGGCGAGACCGGTCCCCAGGGCCCGCAGGGCCTGAAGGGCGCCACCGGCCCGCAGGGCCCCAAGGGCGACACGGGCCCGCAGGGCCCGGCCGGTCCCCAGGGCCCCCAGGGTGAGCCCGGCGACGCCGGCAGGCTCATCACCTACGTCAACAACACCAGCCTGAACTCGACCGGCCACGCCCAGGCCAGCTGTGCCAAGGGCGACATCGCCACCGGCGGCGGCTTCGACTTCAACGAGCTGAAGAACGCCACCGTCATGGGCAGCGCGCCCTCCGGCTCGTCGGCCTGGGAGGTCACCGTCGGCAAGATCGACCTCGGCATCAACATCGAGCACTACGGCGTCAGCGCCGACAAGGGCGCGCAGGGTGCCAGTGAGAAGGGCATCTTCAACCCGAAGGTCTCCGGCACCGTCTACGTCGTCTGCGTGAAGTCCGGCAAGAAGTTGTAGCTGACAACGCGGAGGGCCCGGCACGTCGTGCCGGGCCCTCCGTGCGTCCTGGTCAGCCGAAGATCGCGGGCAGGGCCGCCGCGTGGGTCTCGCGCAGCTCCTCCACCGGGACCTCCAGCACGCCCTCGACCACCAGCGACGCGCCCCCCGTGGTGCCGAGGCCGGAGCAGGGCACCTCGTGGTCGCCGCACAGCGCCGCGAACTCCTCGAACGCCTCCTCGCGCACCGCGACCAGCGCCCGCGCGGCGGACTCGCTGAACAGCGCGGTGAACGGGTCGCCGGTCAGCGCCACGGTGGCGCCGACGCCGCGCGCCATGCACGACTCGGCCAGCGCGATCGCCAGGCCGCCGTCGGACAGGTCGTGCGAGCCCTCGATCAGCCCGCGCCGGGCGGCCTCGACGAGCACGGCGGCGAGCGCCCGCTCGGCGTCGAGGTCGGCCCGCGGCGGCAGGCCGCCCAGGTGGCCGTGCGCGACGTGCGCCCACTCGGAGCCGCCGAACTCCTCGCCGGTCTCGCCGAGCAGGACGACCCGCAGCCCCTCGGCGGTGAAGCCGGTGGGCACCCGCTTGGCGACGTCCTCGATGACGCCGAGGACGCCCACGACGGGCGTCGGGTTGATCGCGGTGGAGCCGGTCTGGTTGTAGAAGGACACGTTGCCGCCGGTGACGGGCACGCCGAGCGTCTTGCAGGCGTCGGCCAGGCCGCGTACGGCCTCGGCGAACTGCCACATGACCTCGGGGTCCTCGGGGGAGCCGAAGTTGAGGCAGTTGGTGACGGCGAGCGGCTCGGCACCGGTGACGGCGACGTTCCTGTACGCCTCGGACAGCGCGAGCTGCGCCCCCGCGTACGGGTCGAGCTTGGCGTAGCGGCCGTTGCCGTCGGTGGACAGTGCGATGCCCCTGGTGGTGGGCTCGGCGCCGGCCATGGCCTCGGAGATGCGCAGCATGCCCGCGTCGGCCGGCTGGGCCAGCACGGTGTTGGAGCGGACGTACCGGTCGTACTGGGAGGTGACCCACTCCCTGGACGCCAGGTTGGGTGAGCCGAGGAGCCGCAGCAGCGTGGCACGCAGGTCGTCGGGCCTGGGCAGCCGGTCGGGGGTGTCGGCGTTGAGCGCCGCCTGGCCGGCGGGCTCGTGGTAGGGCCGCTCGTACACGGGGCCCTCGTCGGCGGCGGTGCCGGGCGGGATGTCGACGATGACCTCGCCGTCCCAGGTCATGACCAGGCGGCCGGTGTCGGTGACCTCGCCGATGACGGTGGCGGGGACGTCCCACTTGGCGCAGATCGCCATGAACGCCGGGATGTCGGACGGCCGGACGACCGCCATCATCCGCTCCTGCGACTCGCTCATGAGGATCTCCTCGGGCCTGAGCGAGGGGTCGCGGAGCGGGACCAGGTTGAGGTCGACCTGCATGCCGCCGGTGCCCTTGGCGGCCAGCTCGGTGGTGGCGCAGGAGACGCCGGCCGCGCCGAGGTCCTGGATGCCCACGACCACGTCGGCGGCGTACAGCTCCAGGCAGCACTCGATGAGCAGCTTCTCCATGAACGGGTCGCCGACCTGGACGGCGGGCCGCTTGGCGTGCGACTCGTCCTCGAAGGTGGCGCTGGCGAGGACGCTGGCGCCGCCGATGCCGTCGGGCCCGGTGGAGGCGCCGAACAGCACCACCTTGTTGCCGGGGCCGGGCGCGGTGGCCAGCTTGATCTGGTCCTTGCGCAGCAGGCCCACGCAGAGGGCGTTGACGAGCGGGTTGCCGATGTAGCAGGGGTCGAAGACGACCTCGCCGCCGATGTTGGGCAGGCCCAGGCAGTTGCCGTAGTGGCTGATGCCCTCGACGACGCCGGGCAGGACGCGCCGGGTGTCGGGGGCGTCGGCCGCGCCGAAGCGCAGGGAGTCCATGACGGCGATGGGGCGGGCGCCCATCGACATGATGTCGCGCACGATGCCGCCGACGCCGGTGGCGGCGCCCTGGTGCGGCTCGACGTACGACGGGTGGTTGTGCGACTCGATCTTGAAGGTGGCGGCCCAGCCGTCGCCGATGTCGACGACGCCGGCGTTCTCGCCCATGCCGACGAGCAGCGCCTCGGACTTGGGGGCCTTGGTGGCGAACTGCCGCAGGTGCACCTTCGACGACTTGTACGAGCAGTGCTCGGACCACATGACGCTGTAGATGGCCAGCTCGGAGCCGGTGGGACGGCGGCCGAGGATCTGCTTGACCCGGTCGTACTCGTCCTGCTTCATCCCGAGCTCGGCGTACGGCATCGGCTCGTCGGGGGTCTCGGCCGCCCGCTTCACGCTGTCGGTCATGCGTTCACCAGCTTCTTGAGGATGGAGGTGAAGAAGCCGAGACCGTCGGTGCTCGGGGCGCCGACGAGGTCCTCGACGGCGTGCTCGGGGTGCGGCATGAGGCCCACCACGTTGCCCGCCTCGTTCCTGATGCCCGCGATGTCGTTCATCGAGCCGTTGGGGTTGCCGACGTACCGCACGACGACGTGCCCGCCCGCCTCCAGGGCGGCGAGCGTGTCGGTGTCGGCGACGTAGCGGCCCTCACCGTGCTTGACCGGCAGGACGATCTCCTGGTCGGCGCCGAACGAGTTCGTCCACGCCGTGCCGGTCTGCTCGATCCTGACCTTCTGGTCGCGGCAGACGTAGTGGAGCGAGGCGTTGCGGGTGAGCGCGCCGGGCAGCAGGTGCGCCTCGCAGAGGATCTGGAACCCGTTGCAGGTGCCCAGCACGGGAAGCCCCGCCCTGGCCGCCGGGATCAGCTCCTCCATCAGGGGGGCGAACCGGGAGATGGCGCCGCAGCGCAGATAGTCGCCGTAGGAGAAGCCGCCGGGCAGGAAGACGGCGTCGACTCCCTTCAGGTCGTGGTCGGCGTGCCACAGCGGCACCGCCTCCGCGCCCACGAGGCGCACGGCTCTGGCGGCGTCCTGGTCGTCGAGAGTTCCTGGAAACGTGACTACGCCCACACGGGCAGCGCTCATGACAGTCGTCCCCTCCGAGGAATGCGCGCGCACGCGCCACCGTCTCTTCGGGTGGACGGCGGTCTGCGGCGGTGTACCCAGGTTATCCGGTGCGCTCTGGTGTGCCACATCCCGGGCGGACGGCGGCTCCGGGAGGGCGCGTGCCCCCGTGCGGAGGGACGGCGCGGTCAGACGGCGGCGAGCTCGCGCGGCCTGGCGGCGCGGTCGTCGTCCCAGTCGAGGGTCTTGCGCAGGTGGACGGTGGTGCCGCGGCCGGGCGTGACGCCGAAGGAGATCTCGTCGACCACGGAGCGCATGATGAGCAGCCCGCGGCCGTTCTCGGTGTCGGGCGGCGGGAAGCGCAGCGGCACGGACGGCAGGCCGTCGCCGTTGTCGGCCACGCGGACGTCGCAGCGCCCGTAGCCGATGGCGGCCGACACCTCGTAACGGTTGGCGGGCCCCCCGTGCCGGACCGCGTTGGAGCACGCCTCGGAGACCGCGAGCAGCATGTCGGCGATGCAGGTCTCGCTCACGTTGAGTGACCGCATCGCGTCGCCAAGCACTCGCCTGACCATCGGTATGCCGATAGCATCCCGAGGCAGTGCCAACGAGAACTCAATATCCACCGGACTCCTCCGGGCGCCGGAACGTCACCTGGAGTAGGTTTCCCTGAGAAAACGGGGCTAACCGCAAAATCACGTTGTTGTTATTCCCCCTTGGCAAGCCCGTGGCATTGTGGCACGGCCGAACCCGGCTTTAACCGGCCAGGGGGAATTCCGGGGGCAAAAGTGCCGCTAGCCCTCAACTCGGACGGTGTAGTCCTCGATCACCGTGTTGGCCAGCAGCGTCTCGGCCATCTTGCGCACGCTGTCGAGCGCCGCCTCGTCGGCCGGCCCGTCGAGCTCGATCTCGAACCGCTTGCCCTGACGGACGGCCGAGACGCCGGAGAAGCCGAGCCTGGGCAGCGCCCGCGCGATGGCCTGGCCCTGCGGGTCGAGGATCTCGGGCTTCAGCATGACGTCCACGATGACGCGCGCCACTGTGTTCCTCCTGGTGCGCTGGGTGATGGGAAAGCCAGCCTACCGGCCGCGTGTGGCCACCGGCACAACGGGAACGGGGAGGACATGGGGGCTTGCGCTGGGGGCTGTGACGTCTGCCACCATGTCCCCAAACGCGTACGAACCACCACCAGATGGTCCGACGCTCAGAAGGCTGGCCTCAGATGGCAAACCCATCAGAACCAGCCCTGACCGCACAGGAGTGGCCCGTGACAGCCGAAGCCTCTCGTGGTGCCGAAGCACCCCCTGAGCTCGTCCAGCTGCTCACCCCCGAAGGAGAGCGGGTCGAGCACCCCGACTACGACATCGACCTCACCCCCGAAGAGGTCAGGTCCCTCTACCGCGACCTGGTGCTCGTCCGGAGCATCGACCTGGAAGCCGTGGCCCTCCAGCGGCAGGGCGAGCTGGGCATCTGGGCCTCGCTGCTCGGGCAGGAGGCCGCCCAGATCGGCTCGGGCCGCGCCCTCACCGACGCCGACATGGCCTTCCCCACCTACCGCGAGCACGGCGTGGCCTGGTGCCGCGACGTCGACCCCGTCAAGCTGCTCGGCCTCTTCCGCGGCGTCAACCACGGCGGATGGGACCCCAAGGAGCACAACTTCCACCTGTACACGATCGTGATCGGCAGCCAGACGCTGCACGCCGTCGGCTACGCCATGGGCATCCAGCGCGACGACGCGGCCGCCGCCACCCTGGTCTACTTCGGCGACGGCGCCACCTCCCAGGGCGACGTGAACGAGTCGTTCATCTGGGCCAGCGTGTTCAACGCGCCGATCGTGTTCTTCTGCCAGAACAACCAGTGGGCGATCTCCGAGCCGCTGGAGAAGCAGACCCGCATCCCCCTCTACCGCCGCGCCTCCGGCTTCGGCTTCCCCGGCGTCCGCGTCGACGGCAACGACGTCTTCGCCTGCCTCGCCGTGACGAGGAAGGCGCTCGAAGCCGCCCGCACCGGCCAGGGCCCGACCCTCATCGAGGCGTTCACGTACCGGATGGGCGCGCACACCACCACCGACGACCCCACCCGCTACCGCGTCGCCAGCGAGCTGGAGGCGTGGAAGCTGAAGGACCCGATCGAGCGCGTCAAGGCGTACCTGTTCAAGAACGAGCTGGCCGACCAGGCGTTCTTCGACGCGCTCGACGCCGAGGCCGACCAGCTCGGAGCGGACCTGCGCAGGCGCTGCCTGGCCATGCCCGACCCCCAGCCGCTCGACATCTTCGACCACGTCTACAGGGAGCCCCACTCCCTGATCGACGAGGAGCGCGCCCAGTTCGCCGCCTACCTGGAGGGGTTCGAGAAGTGACCGTGCTGAGCCTGTCCAAGGCGCTCAACGAGGGCATGCGCAAGGCCATGGAGGACGACCCCAAGGTCCTCGTCATGGGCGAGGACGTCGGCAAGCTCGGAGGCGTGTTCCGCGTCACCGACGGCCTGCAGAAGGACTTCGGCGAGGACCGCGTCATCGACACCCCGCTCGCGGAGTCGGGCATCATCGGCACCGCGATCGGCCTCGCGCTGCGCGGCTACCGGCCGGTCTGCGAGATCCAGTTCGACGGCTTCGTCTTCCCCGCGGCCGACCAGATCATCACCCAGCTCGCCAAGATGCCGATGCGCTCGCTCGGCGCGATCAAGCTGCCCGTCGTCGTCCGCATCCCCTGCGGCGGCGGCATCGGCGCGGTCGAGCACCACAGCGAGTCGCCCGAGGCGTACTTCACGCACACCGCCGGCCTGCGGGTCGTGGCCTGCTCCAACCCGGCCGACGCGTACAGCATGATCCAGCAGGCGATCCGCTGCGACGACCCGGTCGTCTTCTTCGAGCCCAAGCGCCGCTACTGGGAGAAGGCCGACGTCGACACCTCCTCCACCGACTGGTGGACGCCGTTCGACCGGGCGCGGGTGGTGCGGCCGGGCGCCGACGCGACGCTGCTCGCGTACGGGCCGATGGTCAAGACCTGCCTGCAGGCCGCCGCGGCGGCCGAGGAGGACGGGCGCGACCTCGAGGTGGTGGACCTGCGCTCGCTCAACCCGCTCGACCAGCCGCTCGTCATGGAGTCCGTACGCAGGACCGGCAGGGTCGTGGTCGTGCACGAGGCCCCCGTCAACAGCGGCTTCGGCGCGGAGCTGGCGGCCCGCATCACCGAGCAGTGCTTCTACCACCTGGAGGCGCCCGTCCTGCGGGTCGGCGGGTTCTCGACGCCGTACCCTCCGTCCAAGCTGGAGGAGCACTACCTGCCGGATCTGGACCGCGTGCTCGACGCCGTCGACCGCGCCTTCGGCTACTGAGAGGAGGCCGGCATGCGACGCGAGTTCAAGCTCCCCGACGTGGGTGAGGGCCTGACGGAGGCGGAGATCGTCCGCTGGCTCGTCAAGCCGGGGGACCAGGTCAAGGTCAAGCAGAACGTCGTGGAGATCGAGACCGCCAAGTCCATCGTCGAGCTGCCCATCCCCTGGGACGGCGTGGTGGCGGCCCTGATGGCGGACGAGGGCCAGACGGTGGACGTCGGCCTGCCGATCATCGCCGTCGACACGGCGGAGCCGGGCGAGCCCGCCGGCGGCGGCGCGGCGGGCACGGCGGCCGGTGCGGCTCCCGGCGAGGCGATCAAGGCTCTGGCCGACGACATGGTGCCCAGGCCGCCCGCCGAGGGCGCGGTCGAGCCCGGCGCGCACGGCAGCCCCGCCCCCAAGGAGGAGCGGCAGGCCGTCCTCGTCGGGTACGGCGTCAAGACGGGCGCGACGAAGCGCAGGCCGCGCAAGGCGCCTGCGCCGCCCGCCGCCGCCCCCGCGGCTCCGGCGATCCCCGCCGCTCCGGTCGCGAACCCGTCCCGGGTGGAGGTGACCGCGCACCCCGTCCCCGCCCGGGTGGCGGTGCTGGCCAAGCCCCCGGTACGCAAGCTCGCCAAGGACCTCGGCGTGGACCTCGCCGCGGTCACCGGCACCGGCCCCGAGGGGTCGATCACCCGCGAGGACGTCAGGGCGGCGGCCGAGACCGTCGCCCAGCCGGAGGCTCGGCCTGCCAGGGTCGCGGCCCCGGTCGGCGCCGAGGAACGCGTCCCGGTCAAGGGCGTGCGCAGGATGACCGCGCAGGCCATGGTGGGCAGCGCGTTCACCGCCCCGCACGTCACCGAGTTCCTCCAGGTGGACGTGACGGAGACGATGAACGCCGTCGCCCGCCTGCGCGCGATGCCCGACTTCGCGGACGTGAAGGTCTCGCCGCTGCTCCTCGTGGCCAGGGCGGTCGTCACGGCGGCCAGGCGGCACCCGATGATCAACTCCTCCTGGGACGAGGAGGCGCAGGAGATCGTGGTCAAGCACTACGTGAACCTGGGCATCGCCGCCGCCACCCCGCGCGGGCTGGTCGTCCCGAACGTCAAGAACGCCCACGAGCTGTCGCTGCCCGAGCTGGCCAGGAGCCTCGGCGAGCTGGCGGAGACGGCGCGCGCGGGCCGCACCCAGCCGGCGGAGATGGCGGGCGGCACGATCACCATCACCAACGTCGGCGTCTTCGGCGTCGACGCCGGCACCCCGATCCTGAACCCCGGCGAGGCCGCCATCCTCGCGTTCGGTCAGGTCAGGGACATGCCGTGGGTGGTCGGCGGTGAACTCGCGGTACGCAAGGTCACCACGCTGGCGCTGTCGTTCGACCACCGCATCGTGGACGGCGAGCTGGGCTCGCTGTTCCTGCGGGACGTGGGCGCGATGCTGGAGGATCCCCTCCGCATGCTCGCCTGGAGCTGACCCGCTCCCGACACGGTCCGGCGGTCGCCCTCCCGGCGGCCGCCGGCCGCGTCCCGGTCGGTAGGGTGGCCGCATGATCCGCCACATCGTGCTGTTCACCTGGACCGACGGCGCCACCGACGAGCAGAAGGCGGCCGTGGCCGACGAGCTGCGCGCCCTGATCGGGGTCATCCCGGAGATCCGCTCGTTCACGGTCGGCCACGACGCCGGCATCAACCAGGGCAACCACGACTTCGCCGTCGTCGCCGACTTCGACACCGTCGACGACTACCTCGTCTACCGCGACCACCCCCGCCACCAGGAGGTGATCGCGCAGCGCATCAAGCCGATCCTCGCCTCACGCGCGGCCGTCCAGCTCGGCCTCTGACGCCGTCACAGGTCAGGCGGGCGGTTCTCCCTCCGGATCAGCGCGTCGTCGGAGGTGCGCCCCCGCCTGGGCGCCAGGACGATGCTCAGCACCACGCCCACACCACCCACGATCATGAAGATGATCCCGATGATGTCCATGTGGACGGCCTTGCCGAAGACGTCGGGCTCGATCGCGAACTTCAGGATGGCGCCGAGCGTGAGGAAGAAGATGCTGACCCCGACACCCATCAAGGACCTCCAGGCAAACGGCCGGTACGCCCACGGTCATACCCGGGTATCGGTGATCGCATCCCCCCAGGCTCAGGCGAAACAGGACAGCGGCCGGCCCCCGTTGTAGGTGATCATGTCGAGCACCGCGGCGGCCAGGTCGATGTCGCCGCCCGGGGGCAGCCCGTCCAGCTCGGCGAACGCGCGGTGCAGGTTGCCGACGATCCGTTCCGTGTCGGTCAGGCCGGCCCACTCGCCGAGGTCGGTCTCCCTGGCGGTCTCCAGCGGCGACAGCCCCGCCGCCCGCCCGCGTTCCGCCGTGTCCAGCACGAACCGCAGGTACGCCTCCATCCTGTCGATCGCCTCGGGCCCGCAGACGTCGCCGTGGCCCGGCACGATCGTCTCCGCGCCCAGCTCCCTGAGCCGGCCGAGCGCCTCGATCGACCCGGTGACGGAGCCCATGAGCACGAACGGGGTGCCGCCGTTGAAGACGAGGTCGCCGGAGAACAGCACGCGCCGCTCGGGGATCCACACGACGGAGTCGTTCGTGGTGTGGGCGGCGACGCCGATGTGCCTGACGTCGCAGCGCAGTTCGTCGGAGTGGACGGTCACGCCGTCGGTGTAGGTGAGGAACGGCGGCACGAGGTCGAGGGCGCCCCACTCCACGTCGGGTGACCAGGCGGCGCGGTAGGTGGGGACGCCGTCGGCGAGGATGCGCTCGCGCACCCCTTCGTGCCCCACGATGGTGGCCTCGGGGAACAGCCAGTTCCCGAAGGTGTGGTCGCCGTGGTGGTGGGTGTTGATCAGCGTGGTGACGGGCCGGTCGCTGACCTTGCCGATGGCCTCGCGGAAGGCCCTGGTGCGGCGCTCGGTCGAGCAGGCGTCGACGCAGACGACGCCGCGGCGTCCGGCGAGGAAGCCGGTGTTGTTGATCCACCAGCTCCCGTCGGGCTGGAGGTAGGCGTAGACGCCGTCGGAGACCTCCTCCACGCGCGGCGGCGGGAGCGGGTGGTCGTGGGAGGACGAGCTCATGGGCAGACCGTACCGCTCCCCGGCCCGCTCCCGTGGACGGCGGACGCCCGCCCCCCGGGGACGGGGGAGCGGGCGTCAGCGGCCGGGTGACGGAGGCGTCAGAAGGCCTCCTCAGGGAGGTCCATCAGCTCCAGGCCGGTGCCCTCCAGCACGCGCCGCTCGGCCGCGAGCCGCGGCAGCACGTTGGTGGCGAAGAACGACGCCGCGGCCACCTTGCCCTGGTAGAACGGGTCCTCGCCGCCGGCCAGCGCGGCCAGGGCCACCTCGGCCTGACGCAGCAGCAGCCAGCCGATCACGAGGTCGCCGAGGGCCAGCAGGAGCCTGGTGGTGTTGAGCCCGACCTTGTAGACCTCGCGCGGCGACTCCAGCGAGGAGATCGCCCAGCCGGCCATCGTGTCGCCCATGGCCTTGACGTCGGCGGCGGCGTCGGCGAGCAGCTTGCGCTCCTCCTTGAGCCTGCCGTTGCCGGCCTCGGACGAGGCGAAGGCCCCGATCTCGGCGAGCAGCGCACCGATGGCGGCGCCCTGGTTGCGCAGGATCTTGCGGAAGAACAGGTCGAGGCCCTGGATCGCGGTGGTGCCCTCGTACAGGGAGTCGATCTTCGCGTCGCGGATGTACTGCTCGATCGGGTAGTCCTGCAGGTAGCCGGAGCCGCCCAGCGTCTGCAGCGAGCGCGACAGCAGCTCGTACGACCGCTCGGAGCCGACCCCCTTGACCAGCGGCAGCAGCAGGTCGTTCATGGCCTGCGCGTGCCGGTCGTCCGGGTCGATCTGGATGGCGTCCTGGAAGGTGGCGGTGTAGAGCACGAGCGCCCGCATGCCCTCCGCGTACGTCTTCTGCAGCATGAGCTCGCGGCGGACGTCCGGGTGGTGGGTGATGGTGACGCGGGGCGCGCTCTTGTCGGTCATCTGGGTGAGGTCGGCGCCCTGCACGCGGGCCTTGGCGTACTCAAGGGCGTTGAGGTAGCCGGTGGAGAGCGTGGCGATGGCCTTGGTGCCGACCATCATGCGGGCGTGCTCGATCACCATGAACATCTGCTTGATGCCCTCGTGCACCTCGCCGACCAGCCAGCCGACGGCCGGGTGCTTGTCGCCGAAGGTGAGCTCGCAGGTGGTGGAGACCTTCAGGCCCATCTTCTTCTCGACGTTGGTGACGTAGACGCCGTTGCGCTCGCCCAGCTCGCCGGTCTCCAGGTCCACGTGGAACTTCGGCACGAGGAACATCGACAGGCCCTTGGTGCCGGCGCCGTGGCCCTCGGGGCGGGCCAGCACGAGGTGGAAGATGTTCTCGGCCATGTCGTGCTCGGCGCTGGTGATGAAGCGCTTGACGCCCTCGATGTGCCACGAGCCGTCGGCCTGGCGCACCGCGCGGGTGCGGCCCGCGCCCACGTCGGAGCCCGCGTCGGGCTCGGTCAGCACCATGGTGGCGCCCCAGTTGCGCTCGATGGCGAGCTCGGCGAAGCGCTTCTGCTCGTCGGTGCCGAGCTTCCACAGCGTGTACGCGAAGTTGGGCCCGGCGGCGTACATGTAGAGCGCGGGGTTCGCGCCCAGCACCATCTCGGCCGTGGCCCAGGCGAGGCTGCGCGGGATGCCGGGGCCGCCCAGGTCGGCGGGCAGGTCGAGGTGCGCCCAGCCGCCGTCCACGAGGGCCTTGAACGACTTCTTGAAGCCTTCGGGGATCTTGACGGTGCTCGTCTTGGGGTCGAACACCGGGGGCTTCCTGTCGCCCTCCTCGAAGGAGTCGGCGAGCACGCCGGTGGCGAGCCTGTTGACCTCGTCCAGGATGCTGCGGGCGACGTCCTCGTCGACGTCCGCGAACGGCCCCGTGCCGAGGATCTCCCTGCGCCCGAACACCTCGAAGAGGTTGAACTCCAGGTCACGCATGTTGCTCTTGTAGTGGCCCATGGGTGTCGATCTCCTTGAACCGCGGCCTTCTGTACTGGCGAGTAACCTTACTCCGAATGCTACCCGCGGGTAACCACCGCTATGCATGGCATGCTCGGTGCATGGACGCCGAAGAACTCGCCGCCCGCTGGCGCGAGCGACTGGACGCGTGGGCGATCCCCGCCGAGATCCTGGCCCGCGCGCCCCGCGACCCCTGGGGCCACGCGCCCGAGCGGTTCGCCGCGCGCACCGACAGGGCGCTGGCCGAGCGCGACGAGGGCCCCACCATGACCCGGGTGGCCGAGGCGCTGCCCGAGGGCGGCACCCTGCTCGACGTCGGCGCGGGCGTCGGCGCCGCGTCCCTGCCCCTCCACGGCCGTCTCGGCCGCCTGTACGCCGTCGACAGCTCCGCTGCGATGCTCGACGCGCTCACCGAACGGGCCGACAAGCTCGACCTGCCCGTCACCACCGTGGAGGGCCGCTGGCCCGACGTGTCCGGCGAGACGCCCGTCGCCGACGTGGCCGTCTGCGCGCACGTCGTCTACAACGTCCCCGACCTGCCCGCCTTCCTGCGCGCCCTGGACGAGCACGCCTCGCGCCGGGTCGTGCTCGAACTGTCACACCGCCACCCGATGGCCTGGATGACGCCGCTCTGGCAGCACTTCCACGGGGTCGACCGCCCCGTCAGGCCGGTCGCCGAGGACTGCGTGGCGCTGGCCGCCGCGCTCGGCTACGCGGTGCGGGTGGAGGAGCGCGAGGCGCCGCTGGAACGATTCGGCAGCCTGGACGAGCTCGCCGCCAGTGTCTGCCGCCGCCTCTGCCTCGACCCGGGGAGGGCCGGCGAGGTGGCCGGCACCGTGGCCGAACTCGGCATGTGGCCCGTGCCCCGCGACCGCTGGGTCACCGTCTGGTGGGAATGACGCGGGCCTCGCCGCCGTTCCCCCTCATGAGCCCCCGGCTCCCGGACGAGACGCGCCGTACCCGGTAAGCGAAGACGACGCACGACACCGTCGTCTCGTCGTCAGGAGTCACGTCATGGCGTGGATCGTTCTCGTGCTCGCCGGCCTCTCCGAGGTCGCCATGGCACTGTCGCTCAAGCAGAGCAACGGCTTCACCCACCTGTGGTGGACGCTGTCCTTCCTCGGCACGGCCGCGCTGAGCTTCGGCCTGCTCGCGTACGCGCTCAAGTCGCTCGACGTCGGCGCCGCCTACGCCGTCTGGACCGGCATCGGCGCCGTGGGGACGGCGGTGCTCGGCATGGTGGTCATGGGTGACGACGTGTCACCGGCCCGCATCGGGGCCATCGCCCTCATCGTGGCAGGCGTCATCGGGCTGCGACTCGCCGCGTAGACACTGGCTTGACGGTTTTGGCGGTGTCGCGGTTGGCTGTCCTCATGATCGAGCTTCAGGCAGTGACCGTCGATGCCGCCGACCCGTACGCCATCGCCTCGTGGTGGAGCGAGGCCACGGGGATTCCCGTGGACGAGGAGAGCAAACCGGGCGACGAGGAAGTGCTCATCAGGACGCCGGGCGGCCTCATGCTGCTGTTCATCCGCGTCCCCGAGGGCAAGACCGTCAAGAACCGCGTTCACCTCGACGTCAACGGCGCCGACGGGCGCACCCGCGACGAGGAGGTCGAGCGGCTGCTCGGCCTCGGCGCGACCCTGCACGAGGACCACCGGCAGGCCGACGGCTCCGGCTGGGTCACGCTGCGCGACCCCGAGGGCAACGAGTTCTGCGTCTGCAGGAGCGAGGCCGAGAGGAACGCCACGGCCTGACGCGGCCGCGCCCGCCGGGTCACCCGCCCGACCTGGCGCGGCCCTTCAGTGTGAGCGTCAGGATGCCGGCGATGAGGTAGACCAGCGCGCCGTGCCACAGCGACTGCACCGCGGAGCCGAACACGCCCTCGTCGTCCAGCACGAGCTGCACCGGGTAGTCGAGCACCACGGTGATGGCCGCGGGCAGCAGCGAGAACTTCCACGGGTGACGCAGGGACCACAGCCGCGCCTGCCGGGTGACCCGGTCACCCTCGTGCGGCTTGGCGACCGCGCCGATCGCGGCGATCAGCGCGAAGAGGCTGATGCCGAGCCCGAGGGCCCACACCAGGTCGCCGCCGCCGGTCAGGACGCCCACGCCGAAGCTGGCGGCCGTGACCACGCCGCCGCCGATGGCGGCGGCCTTCCAAGGGGCGCCGCGCAGCGCGGCGCCCGACAGCGAGACCTCGTCCCGTCGCGTGATTTCGTTCATGTACCTCATGCTGCCCATCCGTCCCCCTCGACGGCATCGGGGACGGACCCTGAACTGTCCCTGACATGATGCGGACATGCAGAAAACGGTCATAGAGCAGCTCGGTCCGGACGATGGCGAACGGCTGAAGGAGATCCGGCTCCGCGCGCTCCAGGAGGCGCCTGGCGCGTTCGGCTCCACGTACGCCAGGGAGGCGGCCTTCACCCCCGAGACGTGGGCGGAGCGGCTGCGGAACCCGGGCACGCGGTACTGGGTGGCGACGTCCGAGACCGGCCAGGACATCGGGATCGTCTGCGTCTACACCCACCGCGAGGGCCTGGAACTGGTCTCCATGTGGGTCGCGCCGGAGGCGCGCGGGCGCGGCGTGGCGGGCCGGCTGGTGGACGCGGCCGTCGAGTACGCGCGCGGCACCGGCGCGGAAGAGCTCACCCTCTGGGTCATCGGCGGCAACGAGGCCTCCCGCTCCCTGTACGTGTCCAAGGGCTTCGTCCCCACCGGCAGGGAGCAGGCGCTGCCGTCCGACCCGACCGTCACGGAGGTCCGCTACGCCCTTTCGTTCCTGTTCCGCGAGGCCAGGAGGGAGGACGTGCCCGCCATCGTGGCCATGCTGATCGACGACCACCTCGGAGCCACCCGCGAGGGCGACCCGCACGACCCGCGCTACCTGGAGGCGTTCGACCGCATCGCCGCCAACCCGTACGAGGAGCTGATCGTCGCCGAGCGCGACGGCGAGGTGATCGGGACGATGCAGCTCAGCTACCTGTCGGGCCTGGCGCGGCTGGGGGCCACCCGCTGCCAGATCGAGGCCGTCAGGGTCGCCGCCGCCCGGCGCGGCGAGGGGCTGGGCCGCAGGATGATCCAGTGGGCCGTGGACAGGGCGCGCGCCCGCGGCTGCGTCCTCGTGCAGCTGACCTCGGACAAGTCCCGTGTCGACGCGCACCGCTTCTACGACTCGCTCGGCTTCGTCGATTCCCACATCGGCTACAAGCTGTCGCTCTAGGCCCCTTCGCCCCCCGGCGGTCAGCCGCCGTCGCCGAGCTGTGAGAGCACCCACCTGCACCACTCGGCCCTGTGCCGCTCGTAGCCCAGCCCGCAGCGCAGCGTGGCGTAGTTGCCGAACCGGGGGTCGCCGAAGGGCGGAGGCCCGTCGTACGACGCCTCGGCCTGCTCATAGTCGGCCAGCCGCGCCTCGTGCAGCGCGAGCTGGTCGGCGAACAGCCGCCTGACCGTCTCAGGGTCCGCCAGCCACGACGCGTACGTCTTCAGCACGAGCTCGTCGCGCTCGACCCGCTCGCGCGGCGGCGCCGTCACCCACTCCCGCAGCGCGGCCTCCCCGGCCGCGGTCAGGCGGTAGACCTTCTTGTCCTGCGGGCCGGGCCCGTGCGCGGTCTCGAACTCCACCAGGCAGGCCGTCCGCAGCTTCTGCAGCTCGCCGTGGATCTGGCTGTGCCCGGCCGTCCAGAAGTAGCCGACGGGCCGCCGCATGGCCGCGGCGATGTCGTAGCCCGTGCGGTCGCCGCGCGCCAGCACGGCCAGGATCGCGAATCCCAGCGTTGAGGTCATGGTGCGGTCAAGGATATGGTGCCCTTGCGACTATGTCACTTTAGACATAGTAGGGAAGAAGGGTGTGGTCATGAGGCGAATCGTCGGTTCGTTAGCGCTCGTCCTGGCGGTGACCGCCTGCGGGGGCGAGGTCACCACCGCGTCGGGAGGCGGCACGGCGAGCGCCTCTCCCGCACCCTCCGGCTCCGCGAGCGCGGCGGCGACGACAGCGCCGCCCGCGGAGACCCCCGCACCCCTGCCCACCGGGCCCAACGTCTCCGGCTGCTTCACCGAGAAGGACGGCGTGATCTTCAAGCACGCCAACGACCTGCCCGGCGTCATCACGGGCAAGGGGCCGGTGGGCGTCGTCATCACGTACGAGCGCCGCGGCAGCGTGTGCGACTGGCGGCCGCTCTCCGACCGCCTGGTCGCGGCCGGCTACCGCGTCCTGCTCTACAACCGCGACTCCAGCATCTTCCCCGAGGACGGCGCCGTGGCGATGGGCAAGCGGCTGGCCAAGGAGAAGGGCGTCAAGCGGATCTTCGTGGTCGGCGGGTCGATCGGCGCCACCACCGCCGTGCCCGCCGCGGAACGGCTCGTCTCCGAGGCCAAGGGCGTGAAGGTGGCCGGCGTGGTCGCGCTGTCAGGCGAGGCCGACACCGAGAAGGCCGCCGCCCTCACCGTGCCGCTGCTCCAGATCGGCAGCGAGAACGACGGCTACGGCGGCGCCGACTCCATCCAGCGGATCGACGCCGCCGCCACCAAGGCCCCCGACAAGGACAAGCTGATCATCGCGGGCGAGTCGCTGCACGCCTCGGCCCTGTTCGACAGCCGTTACGGCCAGGAGGTCATCGAGAAGATCGTGACGTTCATGGACCGTCACAAGGGCTGATCTCCACCAGGTTGTCGTGGTAGACGGCGCCCCTGCCCATGTCGGCGTCGCGCTCCTCGACGACGGCGTTCGCGTTCGCGCCCCCGGGGCTGAACTTCGGCCAGCGCCCCTTCGGCGAGGCCACCACCCCGGGCGCCACCCGGTCGCTCACCTCCACGTCGGCCAGGAAGGCGCCGGCGTCGTTGTGCACCCGCACCCGCCGCCCGCTCTCCAGCCCGCGCGCCGCCGCGTCGGCCGGGTTCACCAGCACCACCGGCCCCTTGGCCCGCCGCCGCAGCTCCGGGTTGTTGCCGAACGTCGTGTTGAGGAACGTGTGCGGCGCCGGCGTCACCAGCGTCAGCGGGTACGGCGTCCGCCCGGCGTTGCGCGTCGCGTACGACGGCACGTACGCCTGGCCCGCGGGCGGGAAGCGCAGCCGCCCCGACGGCGTCGGGAAGCCCTCGGCGAACGGCGTGAACGGCTTGGGATAGCTCATCCGCACCCAGCCCTCCTTACGTAGCCTGTCAAGGGTGATGCCCTCCAGCGAGGGATGCCCGCTCGACAGCAGTTCCTCCGCCAGCTCCAGGTCCGAGGCGAACAGCGACGGCTCCGTCATCCCCATGTGCGCCGCCAGCCTGCGGAACGTCTCCGTCGTGGACAGGCACTCGCCCGGCGGCTCCACGGCCGGCTCGTTCCACAGCAGGTACAGATGGCCGTACCCGGCGTGCAGGTCCATGTGCTCGGTCTGCATCGTCGCGGGCAGCACCAGGTCGGCGTAGTCCACCGTGTCGGTCGGGAAGTGCTCCATGACCACCGTGAACAGGTCCTCGCGCGCCAGCTGCCGCCTGATCCTCGTCGTGTCCGACGTCGAGCCCACCGGGTTCGCGCCGTACACCCACAGGCACCTGACCGTGTCCAGCTCCGACGCCAGCCGCGTCATGACCCGCGTCCGCACCGGCCCAGGCAGCAGGTCGTCGCGGGCGTCGATGGTGAAGTGAACGTGCCCGCTCGTCGAGTACGCCACGCCGCCGCCCGGATGCCGCCAGTCGCCCGTCACCCCCGGGATCGCCGCGATCGTCCGCAGCGCCGCCCCGCCGCCCTCGTGCCGCTGGATGCCCATCGTGGCCCGGATCGCCGTCGGCCTCGTACGCGCCAGCCGCGTCCCCAGCGCCCGGATCCGCTCCGCCGGGATGCCGGTGATCTCCGCCACCCGCTCCACCGGATGGCGCAGGATCTCCTCGCGGAAGCCGTCCCAGCCCTGCGTGTGCTCGGCCAGGAACGCGTCGTCCTGCGCGCCCTCCTCCAGCACCACGTTGAGCAGGCCCAGGGCGAGCGCCGCGTCCGTGCCCGGCCTGATCGCCAGATGCTCGTCCGCCTGGTCGGCCGTCCTGGTACGGATCGGGTCGATCGCCACGACGTACGCGCCGTCCGCGCGCGCGTCCTGGATGAACTTCCACAGGTGGTGCCCGCTGGTCAGCGTGTTCGTGCCCCACAGCAGGATCAGCCTCGACAGCGCGAAGTCCTCGGGGTCCATGCCGCCCGCGGTGCCGTTCGCCCTGGTCAGACCGGCCGTGCCCGCCGCCGAGCAGATGTTCAGCCAGTGCTTCGAGGCCCCGAGCGCGTTCCAGAACCGCCGCCCCGCCAGGCCCTCGCAGCCCTGCAGGTAGCCGAGCGTGCCCGTGCCCACGTACGGCCAGATCGCCTCGCCGCCGTGCTCGTCCACGATCGCCCGCAGCCGCGCCGCGATCTCGTCCAGCGCCTCGTCCCAGGTGATCCGCTCGAACCGGCCCTCGCCCTTCGGCCCGACCCGCCGCATCGGGTACAGGATGCGGTCGGCCGCCCGCGTCTGCTCCAGGTAGCGGTTGACCTTCACGCACAGCGCGCCCCGCGTGTAGGGGTGGTCGGGATTGCCGCGCATCGTCACGGCCTCGCCGTCGCGCACGGTCACCACCCACGAGCAGGTGTCCGGGCAGTCCAGCGGACACGCCCCCAGAACCTTGAGTTCACCCGACATGCCCGACAGCCTATGCGGCCCTCCGCGGGCCAGGAGGTGAAGGGGCGGCGGTCCACCGTGTAGCCTGCCTCGCGCGACCTGGCGGCGCATCGGGGGCGTCACAGCCGGGGCGGCGGCATCGCGGGGAGCGGGCGACGCTTCGAGGGGCTCAGGCGCGGGCAGGGGAAGAGCTGGCCAAGTCCATACCCTGCCGCGATGACGGGAGTGACGTGAGGACACTGGGGGCTAGACATCGTACGGTCCGGCCGGGAAGGTGCAGAATCTCAGGCGGTGGCCGAAATCAGGGAACGAGATGACGCGGAGGACCTCGCGGAGGGGGATCCGGCCGTGGCTGAGGCGCGCGCCGACGGCGACGTCTACGTAGTCGAGCCGCTGCTGCCCCAGCGCCTGCGCCGCCCCTCCGACCTGCTGCGCTTCATCGCCACGCTGATCGTGCTCGGCGCGGTGATCCTGCTCGCGCTCGTCGCGAAGCAGACGCTGAACGGCCTGGAGGCCGACGTCACGGAAGGCGCGACGCTCGTCCCGCTGCTCAGCCGCATCGCGGCCTTCCTGGGCGGCGCGGCCGTGCTCATCGTGCCCGCCGCGTTCGCGGTCGAGCGGGTGTTCCACCGCGACGGGCTGCGCGTGGCCGAAGGTCTCATCGCGGCCATCATCGGCATGGCCGGATCGTTCCTGTTCGGGCAGTGGCTGGTCAGCGGCAACCTCACCGACCTCAACCAGCTCCTCACCGGCGGGCGCTCCATCGAGCCGCTGAACACGCTGCTCACGTCCGTGATCGCCTACGCCACCGCCGTGCGCATCTCGCGCCGGCCCACCTGGCGGGCGCTCATGTGGACCACCATCGCCCTCTACATCCTCGCGTTCTTCTCCGGCCGGCAGATGACCCTGCCGGGCGCCGCCGTCACCGTCCTCGTCGGCATGGCCATCGGCTACGCCACCCTGTACGGCGTCGGCAGCCCCAACACCCGGCCGCCCGGCAACGCCGTCGTCGCCGCGCTGCGCAAGCTGTCGTTCACCCCGGTGTCGGCCCGCCGCGTCGAGGACGACCACCAGGGCAGCCGCCGCTACGCCGTCGGGCTCGCCGACGGCACCAGCCTCGACGTCACCGTCCTCGACCGAGACCGCCAGGTGGCCGGGCTGCCGTACCGGCTGTGGCGGCGCATCAGGCTCAACTCCGAGACCAGGCGCAGAGCCATCAGGTCGCTGCGGGCCGAGCTGGAGCGCGAGGCCCTCATGGCGTACGCCGCCCAGGCCGCGGGCGCCGGCACCCCCAGGCTGCTCGGCACCAGCGAGATCGGCACCGAGGCCGCCCTCCTCGCCTACGAGCACATCGAGACCCGCCCCCTCGACGACCTGTCCGACTCCGACATCACCGACGAGCTGCTCGCCCAGATCTGGGAGCAGGTCGGGCTGCTGCAGATCCAGCGGCTCGCCCACCGGCGGCTCACCGGCGACAGCATCCACCTCGACCGGGCCGGCCGCGTCGTGCTGACCGACGCCCGCAGCGGCGAGATCGCCGCGGGCGACCTGCTGCTGCGCCTCGACATCGCGCAGCTGCTCACCTACCTGGCGCTGCGCGTCGGCGCAGAACGCTCGGTGCGCGCCGCCGCCGCCGTCATGGGCCCCGACGCGCTGGCCGCCGCCCTGCCGCTGCTCCAGCGCATCGCGCTGACCAGGGAGACCCGCGCGGCCCTCGCCAAGCAGAAGAACATGCTCGCCGCCATCCGCGAGCAGATCGGCGCGCTGCGCCCGCAGGGCAAGGTCGAGGAGGTACGGCTCGAACGGTTCAGGCCGCGCACCCTCATCACCATCATCGCCAGCACGCTGGCCGCCTACTTCCTGCTGTCGCAGCTCAGCCAGGTGAACATCTACCAGGTCGTCACCACCGCCAACTGGGCCTGGTCGGGCCTGGCGCTGCTGGCGTCGTTCGTGAGCTTCGTCGCGGCCGCGCTGATGCTCAGAGGGTTCGTGCCCGAGCACCTGCCGCTGTGGCGGACCGTGCTCGTGCAGTTCGCCGCCTCGTTCGTCAAGCTCGTCGCGCCCGCCGCCGTGGGCGGCGTCGCCATCAACACCCGCTACCTGCAGAAGCGCGGCATCTCCCCGGCGCTCGCCGTGGCCAGCGTGGGCGCCTCCCAGCTCATCATGATGATCTTCCACATCGGGCTGCTGCTGCTGTTCGCCTACATCACCGGCTCCAACACCACCACCTCGTTCACGCCGTCTCGCGGGCTCGTGCTCGTGCTGCTGGCGGTGGCGGTGCTGGTGGTGATCGTGCTCGGGGTGCCGCCGCTGCGCAGGATCGTCACCTCGCGCATGCGCAGGCTGTTCTCCAACGTGCTGCCCCGGCTGCTGGACGTGCTCCAGTCGCCGCGCAAGGTGGTCGAGGGCTGCGTCGGCACCCTGATGATCACCATCGCGTTCATCGTCTGCCTCGACGCCTGCGTCTCGGCGTTCGGCGGCACGCTCAGCTTCACCGCCGTCGCCGTCGTCTACCTCACGGCCAACGCGATCGGCTCGGCGGCGCCCACCCCCGGCGGCCTCGGCGCCGTGGAGGGCGCGCTCACCCTGGGGCTGACCGTCGCGGGACTGTCCCCCGAGCTCGCCACGTCGGCCGTGCTGCTGCACCGGCTGCTCACGTTCTGGCTGCCGGTGCTGCCCGGCTGGGCCTCCTTCACCTACCTCCAGCGCCACGAGGCCCTCTGATCCGCCCCGCTCCCGCCCGAGAAAGGGGCGGCGACCCGCAAGGCCGCAGGGCGGCCCTGGAACGGCGGTGTGGCGCGCCCGCGCCCCTTGGAGAACGGCGGGTGTGGCGCGTCCGGGCCGTGCGCCGGTCCGGAGAACGGCGGGATGGCGCGCCTGGCCGCGGAGCGGGCCTGGAACGCCGGGGGTGGCACCTCCGGGCCGTGCGTCGGTCTGGAGGACGGCGGGTGTGGCGGGTCCGCCCGTGGCGGGCCTGGGGGCCCGCCGCGCGCGGTCATGACGCCGGGGCGACCCGGGTGGTGATCTTGTCGATGGCCTCCAGCTCGTCCTCGGTGAACACGGGGCCGTCGACGCAGGCCACGTTGTCCTCCAGCTGCCTGACACTGCTGGCGCCGATCAGCACGCTCGTCACCCTGGGGTCTCTCATGGCCCACGACAGCGCCATCTGCGCCAGCGTCTGCCCCCTGCCCCTCGCGACCTCGTCGAGGTCGCGCGCCAGCTCCACGTTGACCTGCTCGGCGCTCAGGAACCTGCTCGTCGCCGCCCGCGAGTCGGCGGGCACGCCGTTCAGGTAACGGTCGGTCAGCAGGCCCTGCGCCAGCGGCGAGAACACGATGCAGCCCATGCCCGCCTCCTCCAGCACGTCGAGCAGCCCGCCCTCGATCCACCGGTTCACCATCGAGTACGACGGCTGGTGGATGAGCAGCGGCGTGCCCAGCTCCCGCATGATCCGCGCCGCCTGCGCCGTCTGCTCCGGCGAGTAGTTGGAGACGCCCGCGTACAGCGCCTTGCCCGAGCGCACCGCGTGGTCGAGCGCGCCCATCGTCTCCTCCAGCGGCGTCTCCGGGTCGGGACGGTGGCTGTAGAAGACGTCGACGTACTCCAGCCCCATGCGCCGCAGCGACTGGTCGAGGCTGGCCAGGACGTACTTGCGCGACCCCCACTCGCCGTACGGGCCCGGCCACATGTCGTAGCCCGCCTTCGTCGAGATGATCAGCTCGTCGCGGTACGGCGTGAAGTCCTCGCGGAGGATCCTGCCGAAGTTCCGCTCGGCCGACCCGTACGGCACGCCGTAGTTGTTGGCCAGGTCGAAGTGCGTCACGCCGAGGTCGAACGCGCGGCGCAGGATCGCTCGCGACGTCGCGATCGGCCGGTCGTCGCCGAAGTTGTGCCACAGCCCGAGCGACACCGCGGGCAGCTTCAGCCCGCTGCGCCCGCTCCGGTTGTACGGCTGCCGCTCGTAGCGGCCAGGATCGGCCTGGTAGGTCATGCCGTGCCCCTTTCGATGATCCAGGAGAGCGCGAACGCCTCCTCGCGCCAGGCGTCGTACCGCCCGCTGCGCCCGCCGTGCCCCGCTCCCATCTCCGTCTTGAGCAGGAACGGCCCGCCGCCCGCCGTCGCGCGCAGGCGCGCGACCCACTTGGCCGGTTCGTGGTAGAGCACGCGCGTGTCGTTCAGGCTCGTGATCGCCAGAATCGGCGGGTACTCCCTCCCGTCGACGTTCTCGTACGGCGAGTAGCTCTTCATGTAGGCGTAGACCTCGGGATTGTGCAGAGGGTCGCCCCATTCGTCCCATTCGATCACGGTCAGCGGCAGCGACGGGTCGAGGATCGTGTTGAGCGCGTCCACGAACGGCACCTCGGCCACCACGCCCGCGAACTCCTCGGGCGCCAGGTTCGCCACCGCGCCCATCAGCAGCCCGCCCGCCGAGCCGCCCCTCGCGATGACCCGATCGCTCCAGCCCGACGCCTTGAGGTGCCTGGCCGCCGCCACGAAGTCGGTGAACGTGTTCCGCTTCCTGGTGAGCTTGCCGTCCTCGTACCAGTGGCGGCCCATCTCGCCGCCGCCCCTGACGTGCGCGACGGCGAAGACGAACCCGCGGTCGAGCAGCGACAGCCGCGGCACCGAGAACGCCGGGTCGATCGACGTCTCGTAGCTGCCGTAGCCGTACAGCACGGTGGGGGCGGGGGTGGCGGTGTCCTTGCGCTTGACGACCGAGACGGGCACCCGGGTGCCGTCGTCGGCCGTGGCCCACTCGCGGAACTGCTCGTAGTCGGCGGGGTCGTAGCCGCCGAGCACCGCGCGCCGCTTGAGGAGGATCAGCTCGCGGGTGGCGAGGTCGTAGTCGTAGACGCTGGCCGGGGTGACCATGCTGGTGTAGCCCAGGCGCAGCCGCCCCGTCGTGAACTCGGGGTTGCCGGCGGGAGCGACGTCGTACAGGGGCTCGGGGAAGCCGATCTCGTACGCGTCCTCGACGGCGCGCTCCGCCCTGGGACGCCAGCCGCCGTCGCCGGCCTCGGGATAGGGCAGGACGCGCAGGCCGGTCAGCCCGGCGCGCCGGAAGTGCACCACCGCGTGGTCGGAGAACGCGTCGATCTCCAGGAGCCGCGTGTCGTCGCGGTGCGCGACGAGCGGCGTCCACTCGCCGGGCGCGTCGAGCGGGGCCGTGGCCAGCTCGAAGTTCTCGGCGTTCTCGTTGTGCAGCACGTAGAAGAAGTCGCCGGCGTGCTCGATGCCGTACTCGACTCCGGTCTTCCTGGGACGCACCAGGCGGAACTCGCCGGACGGGTCGGACGCGTCGAGGACGCGCACCTCGCTGGTGATCTTGCTGCCCGCACCGAGCACGAGGTACTTCTCGCTGCGCGTCAGCCCGATGCCGACCCAGTAGCGCTCGTCGTCCTCCTGGTAGACGAGGACGTCCTCCTCCGTGCCGAGCGTGTGCCGGTAGACCTGGAAGGGCCTCCACGCGTCGTCCACGCGGGTGTAGAAGAACGCCGAGCCGTCGGCCGACCAGGCGCCGCCGTAGAAGATGCCCTCGATGACGTCGGGGAGCACCTCGCCGGTCTCCAGGTTCCTGAACCTCAGGGTGAAACGCTCGTCGCCCTTGAAGTCGGTGGAGTAGGCGAGCATCGTGCCGTCGGGGGTGACGGCGCTCGTGCCGATCGAGAAGAACGGGCTGTCGCCGGCGAGCTCGTTGCCGTCGAGGATGACCTGCTCCCGGTCGAGCCGCTCGCCCGGCGTGACCACCGGGGGCGCGTCGCCGTCGGCGGGGACGCGGCAGGAGATGCCGTACTGCTTCCCCTCCTCCGTGCGGGAGAAATACCACCACGCGCCCTTGCGGCTCGGGACCGACAGATCGGTTTCCTGGGTCCGGCCCTTGATCTCCTGGAACACCTGCTCCTGGAGCTCGGCGAGATGAGCGGTCTGCTGCTTGAGGAACTCGTTCTCGGCCTCGAGATAGGCGATGGTGTCGGGGTCCTCCTTGTTGCTCAGCCACGCGTACTCGTCGATGACGGTGTCGCCGTGATGGGTGCGCTCCGTAGGGATCTTCTTCGCCACTGGCGGCGTGTTGCTGCTCACGTGGGGAGTCTATGGTCGGCCGTGATCGTTCTGTGGCCTTGTGCGGCGGGCGAACGCGTCTCGAGCGCTCGGATGCGCTGCTAATCTTGTTGAGCCGACGCGGTGCGGCACAACTCTCCCTCACTCACTCCGGTGACTTCGGTGCGTTGTGGTGTGCTCGTGCTGGTAAGCTTGAAGAGTTGTCCCGGAAACGGGGCGGCGGTTATTCCGGAAAGTCGATCGAGTCCCGGTCAATTTGACAGAGACTGGAACGGCTGAAAGAATAAAGACACAACGAAAACGAAATGAACGCCTCAAAGTTCGAGAGCCGAACGGTTTGAGAACGACGAAGAACGCGTCCGTTTCTTGAGAACTCAACAGTGTGCTTAAAGCCAGTGCATGATTATCATGTAACACCCCGTCATTATTGACGGATTCCTTTTGGTTGGGATTCAACCAGCTTCAAACATTGTTTGGAGAGTTTGATCCTGGCTCAGGACGAACGCTGGCGGCGTGCTTAACACATGCAAGTCGAGCGGAAAGGCCCTTCGGGGT
>NZ_FOBF01000032.1 GCF_900109355.1 Nonomuraea pusilla | reverse complement strand
AGGACGATCGTCAGGGAGGCGGTGAAGATCCTGTCCGCGCTCGGGCGGGTCTCGGTGCAGAAGGGCCGGGGCATCTACATCGCCGAGCCGGACGGCGCGCTGTGGAAGGAGTCGTTCTCCCGGTTCCTGCCCGCCGATCTGCGCCAGGTGGACGAGATGTTCGAGTTCCGGCGTCTGGTCGAGACCGCCGCCACCCGCCTGGCCGCGCAGCGCGCCACCCCCGCCCAGGTCAAGGCGCTGCGCCAGGCGGCACAGCAGTCGGCCGACGCGGCGGCCGACGACGACATCGACGCCTTCACCCGAGCCGACGAGACCTTCCACCGGGCCATCGCCACAGCTGCCGCCAACACCTTCCTCGACGCCACCCTGGAGTCGGTCCAGCGCCTGCAGCGGCAGGTCAGCGCGATAGGGCTGGCCGGCGTCGCGGGCGGGTCACTGGTGGTGGCCGCCGAACAGCACCAGGCGATCAGCGCCGCCATCGCGGCCGGCGACCAGAGCCAGGCCACGGACCTCATCGGCGAGCACATCGACATGACCCTGCGGCAGTTCCAGCAGGAGATCCGCCACCGCCTCTTCCCCACCGACTCCTCCTCCTGACCGGCACCACCCCACCCGACGCGAAGGACGACATGCGTATCACCGACGTGACCCTGGAACTGATCGATCTGCCGGCTCAGCCACCCTTTCGCTGGCGCGCGGGGCTGCCCGGCTCGGAGGGGCCGGCAGTAGGCGGCATCCTGCGCGTGCACACCGACGACGGACTGGTCGGCGAGGCACACACCCGGCGCGGACGTATCGTCGCCGACCTGGTGGAGCGCCGCATCCGCGCGGACCTGATCGGCCGCGATCCGCTGTGGCGGGAGCTCATCTGGCACCGCATGTGGGAGCTGGACCGGATCGAGGAGCTCCCCATCTACGTCCTCGGGCTCGTCGACGTCGCGCTGTGGGACCTCGCGGGAAAGGCGGCGAACCTGCCCGTCCACCAGTTGCTCGGCACCTACCGTGACGCCATCCCGGCCTACGCCAGCACGGTGACCTTCTCCAGCGTGGAGGAGTACCTCGACGTCGCCGACCAATGCCTGGACGCCGGCTACGTCGCCATCAAGCTGCACGCCTGGGGTGACGCCCGAGCCGACGCCGAACTGTGCCAGAAGCTGCGGGCGCATGTCGGGGACGCGGTCCCGCTCATGTACGACGGCTCGGCGGGCTTCGACTTCGCCGACGCCGTCTATGTCGGGCAGGCGCTGTCGGAGGCCGGCTACACCTGGTACGAGGAGCCCATGCGGGAGTTCAGCGTGACCTCGTACCGGTGGCTCGCCGAACGCGTCGCCGTGCCCCTCCTGGTCGCCGAGACCTCGGACGGCGCACACCTGAACGTCGCCGACTTCATCAGCGGGGGCGCGGTGGGCAGCGTCCGCACCAGCGCCCAGTACAAGGGCGGCATCACCGGCGCCATGCGCATCGCCCACCTCGCCGACAGCTTCCAGCTCCGCGCGGAGGTCCACGGAACGGGCATCGTCAACGCGCACCTGTGCATGGCCATCCCGAACACCACCTACTACGAGTCCCTGGTCTTCACCAATCCGGTGGTCCGGGAGGCGGCGGTGGGCCCGGACGGCATGCTGCGGGCCCCCAACGCCCCCGGCATCGGATACGAGACGGCCTGAGGCGAAGCGTGGGTGCCGCTCGCACGACAGCGGACGGCAGGTCGAGATCACCGATGTCGTCCTCGAAGCATGTCACGGCCGGGACGTCGGCGACGGCGACAGCTGAGGCCCTCTGACATGATCCGGAACGCCCGCGACCACGAGGACTGCGACGAAGAGCATCGTGAGCGGCCCGGTTCCCGGAGTCCTGGGCCGGACGGGCTCGTGATCGGCCGGCTGGGCCTGGGGTGCGCGCCTCTGGGAAACCTCTACGAAGCGGTGAACGAGCGGGACGCGCTGGACACCGTCCACACCGCGCTTGTCTTTCGCGGGGGTGGGCATCATCGCCGGCGGCGTCTACAACTCGGGCCTGCTGGCGGATCTCAGACCGGGCGCGCCGTTCGACTACCAGTCCGCTCCGGCCGAGCGGCTGGCTCAGGCGTCGGCCGTCCAGGACGTCTGCGTCCGGTACAACGTGCCGCTGAAGGCCGCCGCCGCGCAGTTCCCCTTCGGGCACCCAGCGGTTTCCGGGCTTGTGATCGGCGCCCGGACCGCAGCGGAGGTCCAGGAGAGCGTAACCATGCTCCACACGCCTATTCCAGCCGAAATGTGGATGGAGTTGCGGTCTGTTGGGCTTCTGGATCCTTCGGTACCGACGCCATGAGAATGACCGACCCCGTACGTGCACCTGTGGGACGACCATTCGTGCTTCCAGTGCTTCTCCGTCGGGCTCGACATGTTCGAGCCCGACGCTTCACCGAGCGGAGCCGAGCTGGGGCGTCGAGCGGATCTCCAGCGTGGCCGCCTCGGGGGCGCCGTCGAGCTCCAGTACGACGATCTCGTTGGCGCCCTCGCGCAGCAGCGGCCATGGCACGTAGAGGGTGACCTGCGGCCCTCGTTCCCAGTAGCGGCCCAGGTGGAAGCCGTTGACCCAGACATGTCCCTTGGCCCAGCCAGGCAGCGCGAGGAACCCGTCCAGCGGCCGGCCGACGTGGAGGATGCCCCGGTGGAATGACGGGCCTGCGGCGCTGGTGGTCCTGCCCCACGGCAGCACCGACACGTCGGACAGCGGTACGGGGTCGATCTCCCAGCCGAACAGGTACTGCCGCTCGTGCAACACCCCGTCCAGGACGCCCTTGCGCTCGCCGGTCTTCGGCCCGTAGTTGACCCGGCCCATCGCCTCGACGACCAGGGTCAGATCGCTGCCGCCCGCGGGCGTCCTCAGCGGGAGCGACGTCGTGACGTCGCGCTCCAGAATGCCCGCGGGCACGCCGTCGATCAGCACGTGGGCGCGGTCGTGCAGGCCCTTGACCCGCAGCGGCAGTTCCTCCGTGCGGGGACCGGGCACCCGGGTGCGGTAGACGGCGAGGCCGTAGTCCTGGCCGAGCTCCTCGAACGTCCTGGTCGCGGCGCTGCGCACGGTCCCGGTGGACAGCACGTCGAGGCAGTCGAGCAGCGACAGCCGCTCGGTCAGCTCGATCCGTGTCTCCTCAAGCGTGTCCTCGCACGACTCGGGCACCGGCGGCAGCTCGGTGTAGCGGCCGAGCACGTCGCGATAGGCCCAGAACTTCGGAGTCAGGCCCCCGTGCTCGGCGATCGGGGCGTCGTAGTCGTAGCTCGTGACGGTCGGCTCGTAGCCGCCGTCCGCGTGGTCGCCGCCGGCGTTGGCGCCCGCCATGAAGCCGAAGTTGGTGCCGCCCACCGCCATGTAGAAGTTCACCGAGCCGCGCTCGAGGATCTCCGTGAGCGCCGCTGCGGCGTCCTCCGCGGCGCGGGTGTGGTGCTCCTCACCGAAGTGGTCGAACCAGCCGTTCCAGAACTCCATGCAGAACGGGTCGTCGCCGGGCCGGTGCCTGGCCAGGTTCGCGAACTGGCCGGCGGCGTCGCTGCCGAAGTTCGCGGTGGCGAGCAGACCGGGCAGCGTGCCGCCGGTGAGGTTCAGGTCGGTGGTGCCGTCGGAGGTGAACAGCGGCACGTCGATGCCCCGGCGGGCCAGCCCGTCCGCCAGGTGCTTCAGATAGACGGGGTCAGCGCCGTAGGAGCCGTACTCGTTCTCCACCTGAACCATGATCACGTTGCCGCCTCTGGTCACCTGGTGGGCGGCGATGCGCGGGATCAACTCGTCGAAGTACCGGTCGACCGGATCCAGGAAGCGCGGGTCGTGGCAGCGTAGCGGCCCCGGCAGCCACGACGGCAGGCCGCCGTTCTCCCACTCCGCGCAGATGTACGGCCCCGGCCGCACGATCACGTTCAGATCCGCCTCGGCGGCCCTGGCGAGAAACCCCTCGACGTCGGCCAGCCCGGTGAAGACGAACTCGCCGGGCCGCGGCTCGTGCAGGTTCCACGGCACGTACGTCTCGACCGTGTCCACCCCCATCGCCCTCAGCTTGCCCAGCCGGTCCCGCCACTGCTCCGGCAGCGTGCGGAAGTAGTGCATGGCTCCGCTGAACACCTTCATCGAACATCCTGTTCCGCACGGCGTGCTGCTGCGGCGACCCGCCGAGACCGGCCACGAGCGGCCCGGCGATCGCGGAGACGCGTCCTGAGCGGGCTCACGGCGCAGGCGGTGGCGATGACGGTGCGCTCGTCCATTGGTTTCCTGGTGGCTGAAGATGTGTTGTCGTCGGCCGTGTCGAAGCAGGTGAGGGCCGTCCTCGACTTCCCATCGCGGGGGCCTGAGGCTTCGTACCGGAGTCAGCGGCGCGCTCGGTCGGCGCCGAGAGGGGAGAGGCCACCACGATCGACGACCTTCCATCGCGGCTCGCAACGCACAGGAGGTTCCTTCCATGGGATCGATCGGATACGTCGCGCAACGCGACACGAACCCACGCCCGAGGTGATCTGCGGTTGATGAGTCGTATGTGGCGCCGGCTGATCCGTAGTCTGGCGATAGCAGATCTTACGAGTCAAGCCTCTAGTTGAGATTCATGGCCGCAGGCGAAGCTCTATAGACCGGAAACATGCAGCGATAAGATGCGTCCACACGCAGACACGACGCGAGGGGGGAAGGAATTGAACCAACCATCCGCACGGCAGCGGCAGTCGAGCTCAGAGGCCAACTACCGGCCCGGTTACGAGATCGCCGCGGAGCTGATCCTTGAGTACATCCTCCGTGAGGGGCTTCGCCCGGGGGACCGCCTGCCGACGGAGAAGGAACTGGCAGAGGCGGTACAGATGAGCAGGACGGTCGTGAGAGAGGCGGTGAAGATCCTCTCGGCTCTGAAGAGGCTGAGCGTGCAGAAGGGCCGGGGCATCTACGTCGCCGAGCCGGAGGACGCCCCCTGGCGGGAGTCGTTCGCCCAGTTCCTGCCCGCGGACCTCGGACAGGTGGACCAGATGTTCGAGTTCCGGCGGCACATCGAGTCCGCCACGGCCCGCCTGGCCGCGCAACGAGCCGTGCCCGCACAGGTGAAGGCGTTACACGAGGCGGCGCGGCTCTCGGCGGAAGCCGCCGAGCGTAACGACGTCGAGGACTTCGCACGCTCCGACGAGCAGTTCCACCAGGCGGTCGCTGCCGCCGCGGCCAACATGTTCATGTCGGCGACCATCGAGTCGGTGCAACGCCTCCAGCGGCAGGTCAGCGTCATCGGGCTGGCAGGAGTCGCGGGCGGATCGCTCGTCGTGGCCGCGGACCAGCATCTGGCCATCGCCCAGGCCATCGCCTCCGGCGACGAGGGGCAGGCCGTCACTCTCATGACACAGCACATCGACATGACGAGGCAGCAGTTCCAGGAGGAGATCCGGCACCGCCTCCTGTCCCGAGATGAAGGAACGCACGCGAACCACTGAGGCCACCGTCGAACTCGTCGATCCGCCCGGCAGCCGCCCTTCCGTCCGCGAGCGCGGCTTCCCCGCTCTGAGGGGCCGATCGTGGGCGGCATCCCGCGCGTCCACACCGACGACGGCTTGATCTGTCAGGGGCGATGCGCCGCGAACTGATCGTGGTCGACCTGGTCGAGATCAGGGTCCGCAGGGGGCTGCCTACCGGGGCGCGACCCGGCGGGGTGTCGCCGACCTCGCCGGCGGCTTCCGGCACCGCCCCGCCTGTCCAGAGCTCGGCATGAATGTCTCAGATTCATTGCGAAGAGTGATGTTGATGCCACAGATCTATTGACTGGGCTGAGGCGGCATCACATACTGAGAGCCGAGCGAGATCGGCCGAGTGACCTGCATAAACGCTCTCGTCCTGATGGAAGGAACCCATCGGTGGCGATAGAGGATCAGATATAGATCTGATCTAAGCAACTCTCTCACTTCGCACACCCACGTCGTGTTCAGGTGCGGCGGCGCCGTGCCTGGGGTCATGCACTGATGGCGTCATGTCCATGCGATTCGAAGCTCAGGAGTGCAGATGATCAGATCCCGAGTCGTTTCCGTACCAGCACGGCGTTGATCCAGGTGAAGGCGCTCTCCTGCCCCACGCCGAGGCGCACCGTAGCACCGATGGCATCAAGCCCTCCCCTGAGCAGACGAGAAGTCCGAGCGTCCGCCGCCGCTCCCCCGTCGGCGGCGCTCGGTTAAGGAGACAGCAACAGTGAAGAAGACAACGATCGCCGCCGCGCTGGTGGTGCTGCCGCTCGCCGTGACGGCCTGCGGCTCGTCCTCGTCCGACGGGCCCACGTCCGGGGGCGGCGCCGCCCCCGTCAAGCTCGAGTTCTGGGGCTGGGCCCCCGGCTACGACAAGTCGGTCGAGCTGTTCAACGCCGGCCACAAGGACGTGCAGGTCACCTTCAACAAGCTGCCGTCGGGCGGCAAGGGCGGCTACGACAAGATGTTCACGGCCGTCAAGGCTGGGAACGCGCCCTGCCTGGCTCAGGTCGGTTTCGAGTCGATGCCCACCTTCCTGCTCGAGAACGCCCTGGAGGACATCACCAGCGAAGCCGGAAGCGCCCAGGGGCAGTTCATCCCGTGGACCTGGAACCAGGTCTCCCTCGTCGGCAGAACCTACGGGATCCCGGTCGACACCGGCCCGACGGCCCTGTACTACCGCAAGGACGTCTTCGACAAGTACGGCATCGCTGTACCGAAGACGTGGGACGAGTACGCCAAGGCAGCCGAGAAGCTGCACCAGGCCGACCCCGAGGCGTACATCCTGAACCTGCGAGCCGTCGATCTGGCCGGCCTGGCCTGGCAGAGCGGCGCCAAGTGGTTCTCCACCGCGGGTGACACGTGGAAGGTCGCGGTCAACTCCCCCGAGACCAGGCGGATGGCCGAGTACTGGCAGGGCCTCATCGACAAGAAGCTGGTCAACGTCACCGATGAGGGCTACAGCGCCGCGTGGTGGAGCTCGCTGCAGTCCGGCAAGGTCGCCACCGCCATCGGCGCCGTGTGGCTGCGCCCTCTCATCGCGGAGAACGCGCCGGCGGCCAAGGGCAAGTTCGCCGTCGCGCCGATGCCGCAGTGGGCCGCGGGCGAGAAGAAGTTCGGCAACGAGGGCGGATCCAGTACCGCCGTGTTGAAGGGGTGTGCGCACAAGAAGGAAGCGGTCGAATTCGCCACCTGGATGAGCACCGACCCCGCCAGCCTGAAGAACCTGATCAAGGTGACGGGCATCTACCCGGCCGCCAGCGCGGGACTGTCGCTGCCTGAGGTGGACACGGGCGTCGAGTACTTCGGCGGCCAGAACATCTTCCAGGTGTTCGCCGAGGCTGCCCAGAACACTGACACCAGTTGGCAGTGGGGGCCGATGCAGTCGCAGTTCGGCGCCGATCTCACCGACTCCGTCAACGTCGCGTACTCGGGCAAGGGCACCCTGCCCGCCCAACTGGACATCCTCCAGGGCAAGACCGTCGAGGTGATGAAGTCGAAGGGCCTGAAGGTCGAAGGATGATCCGCCGCCACCGGGTAGCGGCCTTGCTGCTGCTCGCGCCGTTCGTCGTCCTCTTCGCGGCCGTCTTCGTACTGCCGATCGGGTACGCCGTCCACCAGAGCCTGTTCCGGGTCGAGCGGTCCGGGCTCGGGTTAGGCCCGGCGGAGACCGTGTTCGCGGGCTTGTCGAACTACGCGCGGGTGTTCGCCGACAGCGCGTTCGTCGGCAGCGTCGTCCGTGTGATCGCTTTCGGCCTGGTCCAGGTGCCGGTGATGCTCGGGCTGGCCCTGCTGCTGGCACTCCTGCTGGACTCCCGGGCGGCGTGGTTCGGACGGTTCTTCCGGCTGGCCTACTTCCTGCCGTTCGCCATTCCCGGGGTGATCGCGGCGGTCCTGTGGTCCTTCCTCTACGTGCCAGGAATCAGCCCGCTCCCCGCGTTCGACTTCCTCTCCGCCGACACGATCCTGTGGTCGATCGGCAACATCGTCACCTGGTCATGGACGGGATACAACATGGTCATCCTCCATACGTCGCTGCGGTCGATCCCGCGCGAGCTGTTCGAGGCGGCGGAGGTGGACGGATGCTCCGGCTGGCGCATCGCGTGGCACATCAAGATCCCGCTGCTGCGTCCCTCGCTCACCCTGACCGGCGTGTTCTCCATCATCGGCACGCTGCAGCTGTTCGGCGAGCCGATGGTGCTGCGCTCCATGGCCTCCGTGATCAGCGGCGGATACACCCCGGTGATGCTCTCCTACCAGGCGGCGTTCGGGCTCAACGACTACAACTTCGCGGCCGCGATCGCGGTGGTCCTGGCAGTGGCAACGTTCGTCTTCTCGTACGGTTTCCTGCGGCTGAGCAGCAGGGGGACGTGATGCGTGCCACCCGCATGAGCACCCTGGTGCTGCTGCTCGCGATCGCCGGATACTTCCTGCTGCCCGTGTGGTGGCTGATCGTCTCGGCCACCAAGTCGAAGGGCGAGCTGTTCGGCGGCAACGGCTTCTGGTTCGGGGCGGAGCTGCATCTGGCCGACAACGTGGGGAGGGTCTTCACCCACAGCGGCGGCGCCTTCCCCCGATGGGTCCTCAACAGCCTGCTCTACTCCGCCGGAGGCGCGGTGGCGGCGACTCTCCTCGCCGCCATGGCGGGGTACTCGCTGGCCAAGTATCCCTTCCGGGGCCGTGAGGGTCTCTTCGCCGTGATCATCGGCGCGGTGTTGATCCCACCGCCGCTCCTCGCGCTGCCGCTCTATCTGCTGGCCTCGTCCACGGGTGTCGTCAACACCTACTGGTCGGTGCTGATCCCGAGCGTCGTCACCCCGTTCGGGGTCTACCTCGCCCGGGTGTACGCGACGTCCTCCGTCCCGGAGGAGCTGATCGACGCCGCACGGATTGACGGCGCGGGCGACCTGCGCATCTTCTTCACCGTCGCGCTGCGGTTGATGTCGCCCGCTCTGGTCACCATCTTCCTGTTCCAGTTCGTGGGCATCTGGAACAACTTCTTCCTGCCGCTGATGATGCTCGCCGATGACAAGCTCTGGCCGCTGACGCTCGGACTTTACTTCTGGAACAGCCAGCTACGAGACCAGCCCTGGTACGACATCGTGGTGACCGGCTCGCTCATCTCGGTGGTGCCCCTCGTCATCGCCTTCATCGTCCTGCAACGGTACTGGCGTTCGGGACTCGCGGCGGGAAGCCTCAAAGCCTGACAGCCCCCCAGACACAGAGAGACTCTACAACTAATGGGGAAAATCTTAGCCGGCGTGACGGTCATCATGTTGCTGTTCCTCGGCGTCTTCGACACGAAAGCGTATGCGCAGCAGGCGGCCGGGGACGCACCCTTCATCAACTCGTGGCTCGTGTCGGGTCCGTTCGATTCTCCGGTGGTCGAGAAACTCTACGAATGCGAGGCGCGGGAGCCGGTGAATCACGCTCCCAAGGCGTCCGAGATAACGGCTTCCTCATCGACGCTGGCGGTGAATCCGGTCGCCTATCTGGTGGACGGCGATGTCCGGAAGCAGTGGGTGACGGAGAACGATCCCAGCCCGTGGGTGGACCTCAAGTGGCGCGAACCCATCGCCCTCAACGAGGTGCGGATCGCACAGTGGGGTGATTCGCGGCACGTGAACAACTGGTATCACCTCACCTTCACCCTGGACGACGGGAGCAAGGTGGAGTCCGGCCAGGTCGACGGCACGTCCAATCCCACCGTCTATTCGGCACGGCCCGGGCTGAAGAACGTCCGCGAGATGAGGGTCGAGATCGACAAGGGCCGCTCGCCTTACCCGCCGATCACCGGCATCGCCGAGATCGAGGTGTACGACAAGGCGCAGCCCGTCGACGGCAGGACAGAGATCACTCCTGGCCTCGGCGAGTCCATGGGCTTCGGCGGCGAGAGCAGGAAGTGGGAGTACTTCGACGACCGCGTCTACAACCGGAACTACGACGATTACCAGGACCTCTACGGGTACTACACGGTCAAGCAGGGCGTGGACACGAGGAACAAGTACGTCTACGCGCACACCTACGTCTACAGCCCGGCCGAACAGCAGGCCTATGTCAACGTCGGCGCCAGCGGCTCGTACCGGCTCTTCGTCAACGACCGGTGCGTGACGGATCCGAGCACACCTGCCGAAGTGCAGAAGGATCTCACCAAGAGTCCCGTCCAGCTGCACCCGGGCTGGAACAAGCTGATGATCCAGATCAAGCACACCTACACCGAGGACGTGAACGCCAACGGGGTGCCGGTGGCGCAGGACAAGAACGTGGCCTACCTCGGCTTCTACGGCCGGGTCGCGGATCAGGCGGGCAACCGGGTGGCCGGCCTGGTCAACTCTGTCGAGGGGCCGTCGGAGAACCTGCGGATCGTGTCGCAGGGGTTGCCCACCGGCTACAAGGAATGGCCCTACGTCTGGAACAAGTCGGTCAGCGGCAACACCTACGGCGTGTCAGCCTCGGCGTTCCAGTTCATGGCCTCCGGAGGCGCACCGGGATACACCTGGAAGGTGGTCGCCGGGAAACTGCCCGAAGGTCTGGAACTGAATGCGGACGGCACCGTCGCGGACGGGCTGGTGAACGGGAAAGTCGACCTGAACAGCGTCAAGGGCGTCATCAGCGTCGATGCCCGGCCCGGTGACCATCACTTCACGGTCCAGGTGACCGACGGCAAGGGAAGCAGCGCCACGAAGGACTTCACGCTCACCGTGAAGGAACGTCCGAACAAGTGGTTCGAAGAAGGCAGGGTCGGCGCTCTCACCCATGCCACCGGAATCTACAACTACTTCGTGGACCCGAACTTCTCCGTCGACCGGTGGGCGGAGCGGGCCAAGGCCCAAGGACACTCGCTGGTGTCGGTCGAGACGAACCAGCAGGCGTACTTCTGGCCCTCGAAGTTCTGCGATCCGAAGAGCGACAGGCACCTCTACTACCCGAAGGACGAGAGCGGGAAGGTCGTCGACGGTCTCAGGAGGTTCGAGCGGGCGGTCAAGCGTCAGGGCATCAGGTTCGGCCTCTACTACGCCTCCCAGAACACCGACAAGACGGTCCAGGACATCGCCGACCTCATTCACCGCTATGACCCGAGCTACCTGTATTTCGACGGCCCACAGGGACACAAGGCGGAGAATTTCGACGTCATCTACAGCGGCATTCGCAACTACTCCAACGAGATCATCGTGAACTCGAATGCCTGGGGCGAGGAGTACGGCGACCCCGACCTGCGCACCGCCGAGGCGTCGGGAATCTACGCCAACGCGTCCCGCAACCATCTTCTCAAGCGGACGATCATGGAGCCGTGGAAGATGATCCACACCAGGGACGAGCTTTCGCCGTACTACGGCAAGCGTGACGACTACCGGCAGGTGGCGAAGGAGATGGTGATGAACGCCGGCCGGGGTTACGCGGACAACAACGATCAGTCGATCATCGACAGCCGCGGACCGAACTGGCACTCGCCGCAGGAGATCGCCACGCGGTATCCGAAGGCCGCCCAGGAGTTCATCGACGTGCGAGAGAACCTGATCGACTGGTTCGCGCCGGAGGGCGGCCCGGAACGGCACGAGTCCACCACCGGGACGACACCGTACTTCCTGTCCGGCTACGGCTACGAGGACGACGGGCGAGGGAACTACGAGCAGTTCGCCTTCCCCAGCGGCAAGACCGGTCCGCAGTGGGGGTACGCGACCGCCCGGGACAACATCATCTACCTCCACATCATGAAGGGGCCGGACGGCAAGAAGGGCTTCGACGCCATCGCCGGCAGGTCCCTGACCGTCAGCCCGGTCGGCCATCGGGTGGTGTCGGTCACCTGGCTGAACGCGAACGCCCCGATCACCTCGTTCAAGCAGCAGGGCGACAGCCTGTCCATCGACCTGTCCGAGGTGCGTGAGGATCCGGTCGACACGATCATCAAGATCGTTACCGACGATCCGGTCCGGACGTACAAGCTGACCGACGTCGTCGCGACCGCCGAGCAGGTCGCGCCCTCGATGCTGAAAGTCCGCGCCGAGGGACACATGACCTACCCCGCCCTCCGGGCGCAGCTGTCCGACGTGACCTACAGCAGTTCGAACCCCGAGGTGGCGGCCGTGCACGGCCCGGGGGTCGTGACCGCGGTATCGAACGGGACGACGACCATCACGGTGAAGGGCACGCACGAGGGCGTCACCAAGCAGGGCGTGGTGAACGTCAGAGTCAGGGACGGCGTCGTCCACGTGGCCGGCGACATGATCGAGGCATCCCTCCTCGTCGCCGGGAAGGAGGCGTACGGCGCGTTTCCGCTGAACGACGGACTGCCCTACGCGATCACTGGAAGGTCGGCCGAGGGCGGTCCCATCGGACTGGGAGCGGCGCGGATCAGATGGCATGGCGGCATCGTCGATCTGAGCGGTGGCGACAAGTACAAGCCCATCGCCATCCAGGAGGTGGACACGTTCGCCTTCAAACGGAACAAGATCATCACGCCTGCGGTGGAGAAGCCCACGAGGGCGGCCGTGTGGGCGGACGTGACGCTGGACGGCAAGACCGTGACGACCAACAAGGTCTTCATGGATCTACTGCCGTACCGCGACCTCGCGGGCACCGCCGAGATCACCTCGAGCCACCAGCAGAGCGGGGTGGCCAACCTCGTCGACGGCCGGACGATCGAGGGCACCCGGTTCGACGAGTCGAAGTGGTCGGTTCCGGCGGGCGAGGCGGCGTGGATCCAGTTCAAGCTCCCGGCGAGCTCTGACATCTCCAGCATCGCCATCAACTTCAACTCCCTCGATCAGAAGTATCTCAACACGCCCAAGACGATCAAGATCCAGACCAGCGAGGACGGCGCGTCATGGAACGACGCCGGCACCGTCAACGGTCCCACGGGCACCGCCGATTTCGGGTTCTCCACCCAATATCCACTGACCGCCAAGGCCCAGTACGTCAGGTTGGCGTTCAACGGCGACGCGAACGGCTCGGCGATCGACCTGCTCGAGGTGGCCGTCAACGGCAGGTAGCGGGACGGGAGGTCATCCCGGCATGAACAACCGACCGTGATGACCTCCTCGTCGGCATGCGGCCCCGATCGCCGCCGGTTCAGACGGCCGGCGGCGTGCTTCCTCGGCGGTTCCGTCCGGCGATCTCGCTTCGGACAGGACGACGGCGCGGTGTCGGCGTCGATGTCATGACCAGTCCTCGGGCTCGCCTCTTCGCCTGTCCTCAACGGCCGGGCATCAGATATCTCGACAAATGCAAGAAGGCAGCGTGAAGAGATTACGAAAGATCCGGTCCCGCCTCGTCGCAACCACGACGGTACTCGCGCTTGCGGCGGCCGGCAGCGTTCTCACCGGGCCACAGGCCCGTGCGGCGCAGACGAGAGGGACCGCGCCGTACCTGAATCAGTGGGCGGTGTCCGGCCCGTACACCGATCCCGTGGTCGAGCAGTCTCCTGCTCCCGTCGTCCCCGCCCTGGGCACGTCCCTGGTCGATCCGGCGAACAAGGAGACATCCACCTGGCAGTACTTCGACGATCGCATCTTCAACCGGAACTACGACGACTACAACGACCTGATGGGCTATTTCGACGTCAAGCAGGGGCAGTCGACAGCCGGCAAGTGGGTTGTGGCCGCGAGCTACGTCTACAGCCCGGCCGCGCAAACCGTTCAGTGGCAGGTGGGCGGATCGGGGCTGTACCGGCTGTTCGCCAACGACGCTCCGGCTGGGCGGCAGGACCGCGTCGCGAATCGGGTGAGCAAGGACGGCACGAGATATCCGATCCAGCTGAAGCAGGGCTGGAACAAGCTTCTCATCGAGATCCAGCACAAGAACACCGGCGCCAACAAGAACTTCCTCGGTTTCTACACGAGGCTCTGCGACGGCGCGGGTGACGTCGTTCCCGGGCTGACGTACTCGGTCACCGGGCCGAACGCGGCCGGCGATCAGCTCACCGTCGTCACCCAGGGGCTGAGCATCGACCGGCACGCGTTCGACGCGCGCAACGCGGATGTCCCGGCGAACGACTACCCGTCCAACACCCTGCCGTACGCCTACGACGAGAACCCGTACGTCGGCATGGTGGCCAAGATCGACGGCACCCGGAACACGTCGAGCATCGCTCCGCAGGCGTCTCCCTTCGCCTTTCAAGCGGCCGGTGGCAGTCCCGGCTACTCCTGGACGCTCGCCGACGGCCAGTTGCCCCCCGGCCTGACGCTGGCGCCGGACGGCCACATCGACGGCACGGTCTCGGACGGCGCCCACGGCGCATCGCAGAAGGACTACGCCTTCACCGTGAAGGTGACCGATGCCCGTGGTTCCACGACCACGAAGCCGTACACCATGACGGTCAAGAAGAACCCGGTCGACTGGTTCATCGAAGGCAAGATGTCGGCTCTGTCGCACACCACCGGCACGATGCCGAACCTGTACGACCCGAACTTCAACTATGACGAGTGGGCACAGACGGCCAAAGAGATGGGCATGACCCTGCTCTCGACCGAGAGCCTGCAGAACACCATCTACTACTGGCCGTCGCCGAACGCCAACCTCACCCCGAACAACACCAACAAGCAGTACAAGTACAACGCCCTGTTCCAGGCCGCGGACGGCAGCTGGCACGTCAGGGACCGCGTGCTGCAGGCCAAACAAGCCGCCGAGCGGTACGGGTTGAAGTTCGGCGTCTACGTGTCTTCGCTCTACGAGGGATCCGAGATCCTCGAAAGCGACATCCAAGGCCTGGTCGCGAAATACGACCCGTGGTACCTCTTCGCCGACGGCGGCCCGGAGAGCTATTCCAATCCCGACGTCGCCTGGAGCTCCGCGCGCAACTACAACGACCGGGTGCTGATCGATGCGAACCCCAACGCGCAGACCGGCGACCAGGACATCACCCTTCACGAGCGTCCGTTCTGGAACAGCGAACCGTACAACGAGGGTGGCTGGCATGCCGGGATCCTGCCGCAAGCCAGAAAGGTCGCACATGAGGAATGGAACGACCCGTACACGACGGCACTCGACATCTGGACGCAGTACGCCAAGGGCAACGAACGCGACAACTGGGTCGAAGCCACGAAAGAACTGATCAACCAGTACGGCCACGGCTATGTCATGAACTACGACTCCTCCATCACCGTGACCCGTGGCATGGACAACCTCAGCAGCAACCTCGACAACACCAACATCTTCTCGATGGTGCCGATCTCCTCGCAGCAACTGTCGGACATGCGGACGTCGATCGTGAAGTGGATGGACAACGGGCCCGGACCCGATCTTCGGGAGTCGATGTACGGGACCATGCCGTACACCATGGCCTACACCCCGAAGCCCGGCTGGCACACCGACCCGCAGAAGGCGATCGCTCATGGACAGGGGCCCGACTGGGGCTACGCCATGTCCCGCGACCAGTACGTCTACATGCACATGATCAAGAATCAGATCGCGGGCGTGGCGAAGGCGGGATTCGCCGGCCAGGCGCTGATGAGCCACATCGGCCCCTTCGACCATCCGGTAGACCAGGTCCAGTGGCTGAACAAGGGCAGCTCTCTGCCGTTCACGACAGAGAAGGAGAACGGCAAGTACTACATCTCGATCGACACGTCCGGTGTCACAGCTGACCCCATTGACACCATCATCAAGATTCGGACCAAGAGCCCGGTCAGAAACTACAAGATGACGAGTGTCAAGCTCTTCAGCAGCCAGACCGCGCCGAACACCCTGCGACTGCGGGCCGAGAGCTACATGAACGGCTACACCAACGTCCTCGCACCGGCCAAGCTCAAGTTCACGAGCAGCGATGTGCGGGTCGCCACCGTGGCGGCGGCAACGGGCCAGGTCAAGGCCCACGGCGACGGTACCGCCACCATCACCGTGACGGCGACCTACGACGACGGTGTGAACCCTCCTCAGGTCATGACCGACACCTACCCGGTCAAGGTGCGAGACCACGCCATCTCGGCCGCGCTTCCACTCGTCGGCGTGAACATGCTCACCGACGGCGCGCTGTTCTGGGGGCAGTTCGCCACCGACAACGACATTCCGGTGACGTTCAAGGGCTACACCCGAAAAGGCGGCGAAGTCGACATTCTCGACGCCTCGCAGATCAAGTATCACTACGCGACGGTCGACGGCAGGCGTGACAACGCCGCGGGTAAGATCATCGTCACCGAGGTGCCGGCCGACCAGTCACCGTTCGTCGTCACAGGCGACACGATGCGGTTCACCCGCAAGGTCGCCACCCCCACGATGTACACCTACTGGGCAGACATCACGGTGGACGGGAAGACCTATACCTCCACGCGGAACTACATCACACTGCTTCCTGACATGAACGTGGCGTCCGGAACGACGCCGAAGGTGACGACCGACAGCGAGCACGCCGGTCTGCTGTCCGACGGAACGATCAATGACACGACCGGCGGCAATCTCGCGAAGTGGTCGGCGCCGGCGGGCGACGAGAATCCGAGCATCACCTACGATCTGGGCAAGATGCAGGACCTCTCGCGGGTCAACGTCTTCTTCAACCACCACATGCCGAACGCCGACAACGTCACCTACTACAACGTGCCGAAGAAGGTGAAGATCGAGTACAGCGCCGACGGCTCGCAGTGGACCACCGGCAACGAGACGAACACCACGTCCGGCGCCGGGCTGCCGACATCGAGGAACACGCTGGCGGTTCCGCGCAGCGACACGACGTTGTACGCGTGGGAACAGGAAGGCCTGTACTACAACTATCCGGTCGATCCTGGCCGGCCCAGCGTGCAGGCACGTTACGTCAGGGTCTCCTTCCCCGGCGGCGGCCAGGACGGCAGCCCGATCGACGTGCTGGAAGTCCGGGTGCTCTCGCTGAGAGATCTGACCGCGCTGGGCAGTCTCGAACTACAGCCGAAAGCCGGTGCGGACAGCCGGACGGCGACGGTCGATGTCAAGGGATACTCCTTCCTCGGCACGCCTGTCGACCTGAAAGACGCGGACGTCGCGATCACCAGCGACAGCCCGTCCGTGGTGGCCGTCGGCGCGGACAAGGTGCTGTCGTCGAAGGAGTCAGGAAGGGCACGCATCAACGTCACCGCGGAGCTGGGCGGCTACCGGGCCGACGACCACTTCTACGTCGACGTCGACGCGGACGGACGCATCTCGTTCCCCGTTTTCCTGAAGCAGGTGAAGCTCGCGCTGAGCGGCGGCTCCATCAAGGAGAACCAACCGGTCGTCGGCACGATCGAGGGAACTCTGAACACCGGCGAGAAGGCGAACCTGTCGAAGGCGAAGACCGAGTACGTGTTCAGCGACAGCAGACTGGCAGTCGTACCGGGCAGCAACACCATCGTCCTGAGACAGCCGATCGCCGACCGGTTCCAGGCGACGGCAAAGGCAGTCGTGACGCTGGACGGCGTGGCGGTCGAGTCGAACACCGCGACGATCACGGTCCAAGGCGATGACATCGCGGGCTCGGCCACGGTCACGGTGTCCTCGGTTCGCGACCGAAACGGTGTCCCGGATGGCGACACCCAGGACGACCGCTATCTGGGAACCAAGGCGACGGACGGCAACAAGACGACGTCCTGGGCGGCGAAGCAGGCGGACCGCAGCCCGTGGATCAAACTTCAGTTCCCGTCCCCGGTGGAGATCGACCACGTCAACCTGGTCGACCGCGGCGCCGCCGTCAACCAGATCGTGGAAGGCGTGCTGGAATGGGAGGGCGGCAGCAAGAAGGTGACCGGCATCAAGTGGGACGGTCAGCCGGACAACATCGTGAGGTTCGATACCCCGGTCAAGACCACCTGGCTGAAGTTCACCATCGATCCCGACAACGCCTACGGCAATCCGAGCGGTGCGGAGTGCGGACTGGCCGAGTTCGGCGTGTTCGAGGCGCAGAAACAGAAGTCCGTCGTGGATTTCAGGTCGGTCGCCGTCGACACGACGATCGGCACGCTTCCGACTCTGCCTGCGCAGACCGAGGCCGTCTACAGTGACGGCACGACCGGATCCGTCGATGTGACCTGGGAACCGGTCACCTCGGACATGGTGGCCAAGAGCGGATGGTTCACCGTCCGCGGTGCCGTAACGGGGACGTCCGTCAAGGCGACGGCTGTCGTCAACGTCACGGATCGGTAGTCGCGAGCGGTAGCGAACGATGCGCCGTCAACCAGGAACCCACGGTGTCCGGAGCGCGGCCGCCTTCGGGCTGCGACGGTACTTGAAGATCACCGGTGGGCCGTGACCGTGAAGGAGGCATGACTCCGGTGGCCCCGAGGCATCAGGCGATGCCTCGGGGCCGCTCCATGACCGAGCATGGATCACCACACTCCCCGCTGATCACGAGGTGACGGTCTGCGCGCCGGCGGCGTCCGGGGTGGGATGCCGTCAACCAACGCGCCATCAGCCGCCGGGTAGGCGCTGACCTCGGGAATCAGCCGCCATTCTCCAGCTCGGCTCGCACTGTCGGCTGTCCGACGGCAGAGCGGCCCGTGGCGAGTGGTGTCGAGGGCTTCCTTCAGGGACCGGAAGCCGACGCCGCGGCGGCGCAGATCGGCGACGATCGTGACGAGGTCGGCCAGGGAGCGGGCGAGCCGGTCGAGCGAGGGGACGACGAGGGTGTCGCCGGGCCGTAGGTAGTCCAGGGCCTCGGTGAGCTCTTCACGGTCGGTGTTCTTGCCGCTCAGCTTGTCGGCGAAGATGCGGATGCAACCGGCGGCTTCGAGCGCGCGGATCTGTCGGTCGAGGCGCTGATCACGGGTGGAGACCCGGGCGTAGCCGACGAGCGCCCCGGTGAGGACTGTAGGTTCGGCGCCAAGGAGGTCGGCGGCGGCCTGGCCGATCACCGCGGAGGGCCGAGTCGTCACGGAGCGTCGTATCTCGGAAGTGTAGAGAAAACGGTGTTGCGAGAGTTGATGAACACTCTGACTTCGCAACGCGTTTTCCGACACTCCGGCGGGCTGTCGGCGGTTCGTGAAGGGTGTCGATTTCCGAAGCCCTCTGCACGGATGTCTGAAGTCGTGTGCACACCCGGCCGGGCAGCCTGTCGCCGTCGAGCATGGAGGCGCTTGACCAGCGGGCCCGAGGGAGCGCGGCTTCGTGCAAGTGGGCCCTCCCTCGGGTCGCGCATCGCTGGTCAGATGGGCAGCACTACAGAGGCGACGTAGCTACCTGAAGGTGGCGGGCCACGGTCACCAGGTCGCGAGTGCGGAGATATTCCACCGGGTCGTCGCGGTAGAGCGCGGGTTGGAGACGGGCATCGAACTGGTCGGTACAGTCGACCAGCAGCCGACGTTGCCCGGGGGGTAGATGACCGTCCGTATCGAGGCATGCCTGCACGCATGCACGAAGGTTGTGTGCGGGCTTGTCGTCATCGGTGAGCAGGATCGCCAGCCGTCGCCGGTGCCAGAAGAACACGGCATGCAATGCTGCCTCCCGGCGCGCTCCATACCAGTGCATCGGGGTGTACGGATTGATGTCGTAGGGGTAGGGGCTTCGCTGACCGCGTTGCTTGGCCTCTCGTCGGGCGGCCGCGTAGATGTGCTTGGCCTCCTGCCAGGCCGAGCGGCTGGTCTCCAGCATCGCCAGGGCCCGCAGCAGGGCGGCCTCATCGGTGCGGTACGGCCCGGCTTTGGCGTGCAGGAAACTCAGGGTCGCCTCGAAGCCGATCGGCCGATAGAGCTGTACGCACGAGCGAAGCGCAGATACCCGCCGCTGGTGGGGCAGGGCGGGGTCGCGCACCTTGCGGGCGAAGTTGCCGAAGCTCATCTGCTCGTGCTCCGCATCCGCTCCAGCACTCGGTAGACGGTGGCGCGACCGACGGAGAAGACCTCCATGAGCTCGGCGATGGTGTACTCGCCGGTACGTGCATCCGGAGGAGTTCGGCCTGTTGCCGGTGGGTGAGCTTGGGCTGCCGGCCCTTGAGCCTGCCACGGGAGCGGGCGATGGCCATGCCCTCACGGGTGCGCATCTTGAGCAGGTCGGCTTCGAACTCGGCGAAGACGCCAGCATGTTGAAGAACATCTTGGACATCGGGTCGCCGGGATCGTAGATGCTGCCGCCCAGGGAGAGACGCACACCACGGGCGACCAGGGTGTCGCCAGGTCTCGGGCGTCGGGCACGGATCGGGCGAGCCGGTCGAGTTTCGGGACGACCAGGGTGTCGCCGGAGCGGACGGCCGCCAGGGCCTGGTCGAGGCCGGGCCGGGCCCGGGTTGGTTCCGGTCAGGCCCTAGTCGAGGTAGATCCGGTCGTCGGCGACGCCGAGGCCGGTGAGGATCTCGCGCTGGGCGGTGAGGTCTTGGGCGACGGTCGAGCATCTGGCGTAGCCGACGAGTTCTCCCACCCGCCCACCGTACCGTTCAGCCCCCCACCATCGGACAGTTCCGCGGACCACCTATCTGAGACGCGGGAGCGGCTTGTCGAGCTGTGCTTTCGTGATCTCCGCTGCTGCGCGTGCTGGTGTCCGGTTGAGGTTCCCCTAACGGACACCTCCGGAGTGGCCTCCTCCTCCCGAACGTGTCCCTAGGAACTGTCTTCAAAGTGATCTAGGATGCGCCATCATGGCGGGGTGATTCGCCGTCATGAGCTGACCGACCAAGAGTGGGAGATCCTGAAGGGGTTGCTCCCGGCCGGGCGGATGGGGCGTCCACGAGAGGACGACCGGCGGGTGCTGAACGGCATCGTGTGGAAGATCCGTACAGGTAGTGCCTGGCGGGACGTGCCCGAACGGTATGGCTCCTGGCAGTCGCTGTACACCCGCTTCCGCCGCTGGGCGCTGGACGGCACCTTCACCGCGATGTTGCGGGCCGTGCAGGCCCGCGCGGACGCGGCTGGTGACATCGACTGGCTGATCGCGGCGGACTCCACCATCGTGCGGGCGCACCAGCACGCGGCCGGAGCCCGAAAAGGGGGGGCCGCACGGCGCCGGATCACGCCCTCGGACGATCCCGTGGCGGACTGACCAGCAAGATCCACCTGGCCTGCGACGGACAGGGCCGGCCGTTGGCCTTCATCGTCACGGCCGGCAATGTCAACGACTGCACCCGACTGCCCGAGGGTGCTGGCCGCCGTCCAGGTCCCGCGCATGGGACCTGGACGGACACGCACTCGCCCGGACCATGTCGTGGCCGACAAGGGCTACAGCTCCCGAGCGATCCGTGCCTATCTGCGACGGCGCGGCATCAGCCACACCATCCCGGAGCGGGCTGACCAGGTCGCAGGCCGCTTACGGCGCGGCAGCCGCGGCGGACGGCCGCCCGCCTTCGACCGCACCATCTACCGACGCCGCAACGTGGTGGAACGCTGTTCCAACCGGCTCAAGCAGTTCCGGGGCCTCGCCACTCGCTACGACAAGACGGCGACCTCCTACACCGCCGCGGTCACCATCGCTTCTCTCCTGCTTTGGTTATGACCTTTGAAGACATGCTCTAGGAGTGCTTCTCCGCCCACTCTCGGATCGTCTGGGCGCTCTCTACCGTGAGGTCGGAGTCGCCCGCCTCGACCGGGTGGATCCATCGGTGCGAGGTGTGCTCCGCTGACAAGGCGATCGACTGCCCGCGATACGCGACAGAGAAGGTGTATTGCCTGGCTCTGCGCCCTGATCCGGTGACGTAGTCGAAGGTCGCGACGAACCCCGGGTCGGTGGAGAGCGGTCCCGTCCAGCCGATCTCCTCGCCCAGTTCGCGGGCCAGGGCCGTCATGAGGTCTTCGCCCGGCTCGACACCGCCGGACGGCAACTCTTCGATACCGGGCAAATAACTGTCGCTGGTCGACCGGCGCAGGATCAGTACTTGGCCTGCGGAGTGAATGACGGCGCCAACCACGAACTTCCCGATGCCCTCTCGGCCAGCGGAGTCTAGAAGTGGTTCCAGGTGAGTCATCTGGGGAGCGTAGCGTCAAGTTGTGTTCTGGCCGCGGATGTCGATGGGCGGCGGCATCGTCTCGCCCCTCTCTCGCTAGTCGCGAACAGCGGGGATGTGTGCGTCCCTTAGTGCCCGTCCGCACCCGCACCTCGAGGGGAGAGCGAGCGTCTCCTCGTGTGGCGCCGTAGCCGCCGGCCAACATCTCCGCATATTCGCCCGTGGAGGCCAGTCCCGCTTCTGGCTTGCTCAGGGTCGCGCCCTGGCTAGAGAGAACCTTGACGACTGCATCAACGGTGCCGCATACAGATGCCGCGAAATACGCTCACTTTCACCTGCCCTCCGGCTGGAAAACCTCCAGCTCGATGTCGGACTGCAGTCATCAGATTACAGAACTTGACATAGCAGTTTCTTTCGTAAGTCAATACTTGATTCATGAAAGCCTGATCGGCAAGATCAAGTCTTGCAGTCGAGCCTCCACCACCACCCACCGAAAGGGTTCATGGATGCGCCATGGAATAAAGGTCGCCTCAGCGGCAGTCCTCGCCGGACTCATCGTCGCGACGACGGCAACCCCTGCAGTTGCGGACCTCTGGCCCTTCGACGGCATTCCGCCAGACAAGAGCACGCACAGTTACTGCTACACCTCGTCCGTAACCACGGGACTTAAGTCCTACATTCCTGGTGCGATGAATTATCTCGACTCCGCAACAAACATACCGGGAGTGCCGTTTCACTCACCCTGTGAAACCACCAACTCCGAAACAGACGGAACGCCGGCCACCGACGTTGCGTGGTTCGAAGTATGGGTCACGGATGCTTACGGCGAAGTCGAATGCAAGGTCAGAACGGCATCCAATCCAAACGTTTGTGACCAAAATCACACCCGGATCAACAGCAGCATGATAAAGACCAGCAGCAACGCCCATCAGCAGTACATCAAGACCGTCTGCCACGAACTCGGGCACACGACTGGCCTCAACCACTATGGCCCACTACTGTCACCTCCGGAGCCACCAGGCGCCTTCGGCCAGCCACAGGACTGCATGGCGAGCGGGGACGTCACGAGAATCGGCGACGTGACCGGGACATGGACGCACACCTACAACCCTCACCACATCGGCCACATCAACCCGCACTGGGCCTGACCGCTCCAAGAAAGGAGGACCCATGAGGAAACCCTTCATCCTCGCTCTCGCTCTCGCTGCGGTCACGGCCCTATCCGCGTGCAGCTCCAGTCACGGCGCGCAGGTCAACCCCACACAGCCCCTCGCCTACGCAGAAGGCAAGGGAGGCCTCGACATCTCCGTGCTCCGGACCGCAGAGCGCGACTTTCCCATTTACGAGACGCCAGAACAGCTCGCCACAGCCAAGCCAATCGTCGCCGCCGGCGTGATCGATGGCTGGCAGCAAGGCCCCATCCTCGACAGCACTGCTGGCCCACTCGACTACCGTGTCGTCATGCGGGTGCGAGTGACAGAACCGCTCAAGGGGGTCAAGGGCCGACAGTCGATCCCTGACAACCTTGTCTTCATCGAACTTTCCCAAGGCGCGGTTCTCAGCCAGCCCAACGTTCCCGCGAAGCAGTGGAAGCCTGAAAAGTCTGTCGAGGACTTCGAAAAGGCCCTACCGGTCGGCACCAAAGTGCTCGTCTTCCCCATCGAGAGGCCGGTTCAGGAACTTCCCATGGCCAATCCGGGTGCCCCGCTGCCAGCGAACGCCCAGCTCATGCTCCTCCCGCCGCAAGGACTGATACTTGAGGACCCGCAGCTAGCCAAGCAGGGCGCCACCAGCGGCGCCACCTCACTCGTCGGCGGACTCGAAAAGCTCAACGTTGGCGGGGCTGGCTGGCTCAAATACCGAGACATTCAGAGCCTGGTAGACCACCTTAAAGCACAAGGGTTCAAGGAGTAGGTGGCGAAATTCGGGTGGGCTATGTCCGGCCGATAGCTAATGTCCTGATCGGTAAGCAGGAGAGGCGCCATCGCGCTGGCCGCCACCATGCCTACGGCCAGCGCGAGCCCGTCTCAGACCCGACAGCAGCCACGACCGCGGCCTCTCGGCTACGTGACGGGCGCGGCCCATGCCGCCTCCGACGTCTGCCTGCCTACCACGCCGTCCGCAGGTAGCCCCTTCTCCTTCTGGAACAGGCGTGCCACCTCGGCGGAGCGCGGCTCGTACACGCCGTCCACGTCGATACGCCAGCCGCGGGCGTACATCTGCCGCTGCCACACCGTCACATCGTGGCCACGCATCATCGCCTGGCCCGGCTGGTAGGCGAGCAGCCGACCTGGCCATTCCGGCACCCCGTCCCCGGACGAGGGCGGGGTGGGCTGGCCGGGCTTCGGCATCCCCTCGTGCAGCCATGCCCGCAGCCGCGGCTGGTCGAGCAGCTCCGCATCAAACACATCTCCAAGAGCCAGGTGTCTCAGATGGCCAAGACTCTGGATGAGCAGGTCGAGGCCTTCCGTACCCGGACGTTGGATGCCGGCCCCTACACGTTCGTCTGGCTGGATGCGTTGACGCAGAAGGTGCGTGAGCGCTGCCGCACCCACTACCTGCGCAACCTGCTCACCACCGTTCCGAAATCGGCGCAGCCGTGGGTGGCCACGCTGGTGCGCACCATCTTCGACCAGCCCACCAGCGAGCAGGTCCGCACCCAGCACGCCTGGGTGATCGACGCGTTGGAGGCCAAGTATCCGGCCGCTTGCGAGCATCTGGACGGCGCCCGCGAGGACCTGCTGGCCTTCGCCGTCTTCCCCCGCGAGGTCTGGAAACAGATCTGGTCCAACAATCCACAGGAGGGGCTGAACAAGGAGATCCGCCGCCGCACCGACGTGGTCGGCATCTTCCCCGACCGGGCCGCGATCGTCCGCCTGGTCGGTGCCGTTTTGGCCGAGCAGACCGACGAATGGGCCGAAGCCCGCCGCTACATGGGCCTGGACGTGCTGGCCAAAGCCCGGATGCGGGTGATCCCAGGCGACACACCCGCCCAGAACCAGATCCCACAGACACTCACCGCTTAACCTGCAGAAACAGGATCACGCGAAGATCGACTCATACACCACGTCCGTGGACGCGACCCGGGAGCGGAGACGGTCACGACTTTTGAGAACACGCACAGCTGAGAGGCAAAACCCCAGCTCGGCACCTCTGTGAACACGGCTATGTCGCTAGTACTCCAACCGTAGATCGTGATCTTCATGGCTGGGTGGCTGTTTGCCGTCGGTAGTGCGAGTTGCGGGCGCGGGCTTGGTGTCGGCGTCGCCACTGCGACCAGCGGAGCCGGTGTGCCAGGTCGTGGGCTGGGCTGATCAGTGCGGCGAACAGGTGCTGGATCTCGCTGCGGGTCAGGGGGATCAGCTCGTCGGGTGCGGGGTGGTCGCGGCATTCGGTGGCCGCGGTGACGGCGAGGAACGCGGCGGCGAGCATGGTGAGGGTGACCCAGCGATGCCAGGAGGTCCAGCGGCGGACCTGGTGCTCGTCCAGGCCGGTCAGTCCCTTGCCGGCCTGGAAGGTCTCTTCGATCGTCCAGCGTCGTCCGGCCACCCGCACGAGCTCGGACACTAGCACCGGCCGGGGTGAGAAGCAGCGGTAGAAGGCGAGTTCGCCGGTTCGCCGGTTGCGGCGAATCAGCAGCGACCAGTGGCCGGGCCGTCCGGTCGGGCTGGTGATGTCGAGATGGGCCCAGTCGTAGTATCGCTCGCCTTTCGCTTCCGTTCCGGCCGACAGCCGCTGCCAGGCCCGCTTGGGGATCCGTGCGACCAGTGTCTTCGCCTGGAACTTGCCTGCACGCGTGGTGACTTGGTGGGTGCTGGAGACGGCCAGCACGTAGCCGATGGGGCGGTCTTCCAGCGCGGCCCGCAGGTGTGGGTTGTCGCCGTAGACCTCGTCGCCCGCGACCCACCGGGCTGGCGTGCCCGCGTCTAGGGCACGGGTGACCATCTTGGCGGCGGGCTGGGGCTTGGTCGCGAAGGCGAGGCCGTCCGGGACACCGGCTGCCTTGCAGCGGTCGGGGTCGTCGGTCCACGAGCGTGGTACGTACAGCGCGCGGTCGATCGCGGCATGGCCGCGCGCGGCAGAGTAGACCAGGTAAACGGCGGCCTGGGAGTTCTCGATGCGGCCTGCGGTGCCGGTGTACTGGCGCTGGACGCCGACTGTCGTGGTGCCCTTCTTCAGGTCGCCGGTCTCGTCGACCACGAGCACCGCCTCGTCGTCGCGCAGGTGCTCGATCACGTAGGCGCGTATGTCATCGCGGACCGCGTCGGCGTCCCACTTCGCGCGGTGCAGCAGGTGCTGCATGCCGTCCGGGCTGGCGTCGCCCGCGTGCTCGGCCAGGGTCCAGCAGTTCTTCTTCGGCAGGTCTGCCAGCAGGCCGAGTACCAACGCCGTTGCCCGGCGGCGCGGTTCGACCCGCACGAACCGGCCTGCAATGCGGCCCATCAGCTGGTCGAACATCGACCGCCACCGGGCAGGTACTACGCTGTGCCCCACGGCCACTGCCTGATCTTCGTTTGTCCACACAACACCCGATGGTCAACGGTGGCCGCGGCCTCAGCCTCCGATCGAGGGATGGCTACTGGGCACTGCGAGCGTCGGCCGACCGGGGAACAGCGCGGTTAGAGCACCATGTGGCAGTAGAGTCCGTGGTCGTGTGACCGAGCCCGCCGAGCCAGTGCCGCAAGCTCGTTGAGGAAGTCCGCAAGATCGCCGGGATCGGCACAGCCGTAGAACTCCTCCGCTTGCGACCACGGTATAGAGATCTCGGCCAGTCGCTCGCAGGGTGCGTCCGCCATGGCATCGCGCACCTCGTCGGGCAGAGTAACGATCCAGGTGCTCTCTGCCTCCGAGCTCGTCACCAGATGAACGAACCGGGGATGTCCGGTAACCCGTGACACAGGCTCACAAATCAGCAGCGCAACCGCCTGCCCGAGCAGGACAGCGGGGTCGATCGTCTTGACGCAGACCGTGTCGAAACCGGCGTCATCAGGTCCCTCCGCAAAGGCTGATGCCGCTGCTTGATCGTCGGGTGCGCTGAAGTAATCGTAGTAGATGCCCACGCCGAGAAGTCTGACAGTGCGCTCCGACAGTCGGCGAACGGTTCGGGCCCTCAGTGCAGGTCGATGGTGTGACCGCCAGCGACTCTGGTCGCCTCCACGCCGACCCCCAGCGGCAAGATCACGATCTACGGCTGGAGTACTAGTTGGCGGCTGGGGCCACCTCGGGGAGAAGGACGCCGTCGAGGAGTTCCGGCGACGGGGCGGCGACGTCGTCCCCAGACCACGCAACCCCGCCCGCGGCGACATCGACGGCGACGAGGCCGTCATCCTGGGCATCGTCGTGTCGGTGCTGCATAACTTCTAGTGCCAATATCCGTCGTAGTGGTCGACCAGGTGCTGGGCGTCTGGGCCGGCCGAAGCGGCGGCGACTGTGAGGTCGGCCTCTCTGAGGATCTCCGACCGCACCAGCGGCGGCACCGACGCCGCCGGCACCTCCTGGCCGTCGCGGTGGAAGGTCATCGGGTTGGTCGCGCACAGCGCGTCCAGGTCCCAGCCCTCGTCGGACATGCCCTCGACGACGCGCAGGAGCCAGCGGGCCTGCCAGCCCGCAAGGTCGCGCACCACCTCGCCCTGCCCCTCGTGACAGTCGTGCTCCCAGTAGCCGATCGACACGCCGGTCCAGCCGTGCCGGATCAGCTCCGTCCGGGCCAGGTCGTAGCGCACGACGTGACCGGCGACGCGGTCCGGCTCTTCCACGTACACCTCGCGGAGGACTTGTTCGAACGGCTGCGCCAGACCCCTCTCGCGCCACGCGCCCACCTCCTCGGCGCTTGCGTCGGCCGGGTGCCACAAGGCGACAGGGCCCTCGGGGCGGCGCCCGGCCAGTTCCCAGCCGTCGACGGTTCTGACTGGCAGGCCTGAGGGGCCGCCGGGGATCCGCCACACCAGGGTGCGTGCGTCAGGGCCAGTGACGGGGTGGTCGAGGAGGTGCTCGCCGACCTCACGCCAGGTCCATTCGCGCTGGTGGATGAGCGCCTGTTCCAGGCGGTAGCGCGCGGCCGTGCGCGCCTGCTCGACCTCTCTGGGCGTGGCGGCGGCGGGCAGAGTGCGGTCGAGGAACTGGTCGCGGGTCAGCGCGGCCGCGTCGGCGAGCGCATCGAGCGCGCGAGTGACATTCTCCTGTACGGACGCCGCCCGCACCCGCGCCTGAATGAGCGCCAGCGGGGCGACTGTCTCGGGTCCGCCCCGGCGGGCCAGCACGCCGACGGCCCCGTTGGCGACGGTCTCGCTGCGGCAGGTGGAGCCGGGGCCATCGTGGCCGGTGCCGCAGGTGACGGCGGCGTCGGCGAGCAGCGACGGGACCCAAGGTTCGTCGATGACCTCGCAGGTCCAGATCAGGCCGCGCACCACCGAGACGGTCCGGCCCTTCAGGAAGCGGTCCTCGCTCCAGCTGATGTCGGCGTGGTGGCAGACGAACGGGCCGCCCCGGTAGGCGGCCAGGCGGATGACCAGCTCGTGGACCAGGGCGATGGCCTCAGAAGTGAGCAGGTCGCAGACGACCGGCAACCAGCCGTCGCCTGGGGCCGGCGTGTCGGCGGTGGCCCAGTGACGCAGCAGCGGCAGCATTCCGGCCAGGCGGAGGCCGTACTCCTCGGCCAGCATCGTGGCGAAGGGGTCGGCCTCCCCGATCACGTTTCTGACCGCACCGGCTGGGCCCTCCTCGGTGAGCAGGCTCTCCAGGAGCGGCTGGAGCTCTCCGAGGTCCGTCAGGTGGCCGAACAGGTCGCGGCGCTGTTGCGGATGGAGCAGGTGGGCGGCCGACAGCGGAATCCGATAGAGCTCCTCGTGGCGGGTATGGCCCTGACGGGCCCAGTAGCCGGCGCGTTCGGCCAGGTTCCAGGCGTCGTCGGGCGTCCAGTCGATGGCGCGCCCGGCCACGGTGCGGACCAGGCGCAGGACGCGCTCGTCGTAGTCGTGGCCGCCCTGCGGGCCGAGCCAGAGCTTGGTGTGAGCGTAGGTGCCGTAGAGGCGCCAGTCGGTGCCAGGGCCGGGGTCGAGGCCCTGCTCCGTGAGGGCGTCGAAGCGCCGGTAGGCCTCCTTGGTAGCCGGTTCCAGATGATCCCAATTCCCCGCGAACGTCACCCGGTGATCGTAGTCGCATGATGTCCGAATGAAGATCGCCGTTCTGGACGACTACCAGCGGGTCACTCGAGACCTGGGTGTCCGGCGTCCTTCTCCCGGAGGTGGCCCCAGCCGCCAACTGGCGACATAGCCCTGTTCACAGAGGTGCCGAGCTGGGGTTTTGCCTCTCAGCTGCGCGTGTTCTCAAAAGTCGTGACCGTCTCCGCTCCCGAGAACACGATCTTCTCGGAAACCGGTTGACCTGCGCAGATCAGCTTAGTTGTGGGGGCTAGGGACACGCTCGGGAGGAGGAGGCCGAGGAGACGAAACGACCCGGCTCGGGATCGGGAAGGAACGAGGCGGGGATGCCCTGGCCGATCATGAAGTCGCGTTCCCGGTCGTAGGCCTCCCTTGTCCGGGAGAACCAGGTGAGGATGCCAAAGATCCGGCGCGCGGCGGCCTCGTCGATGCGCGCGCGTCGAACCATTCCTCCACCTCCCGCTGGGCGTCGGCCCACGACTGATGCATGGCCTCCCGTCCTGCCGTGCGCGCCCGCTCCGCCGTGCTGGGCCGGTCGCCCTCGTAGACAGGCTGGTACGGCTGGACGGTCAGCAGCGGGCCGAGGCTGCCGCGCGCGGCGATCTTCCCGGTCCGGATAGGGGCGAGACCCCGGAGCGCGCCGCCGGTCCTGATCGAGGTCAGGCAGCGATGCGGCGCAGCATGAAGGGCACCATCAGGAAAGCCACGCCGGCCGCCAGGAAGGCGCCCGCCCCCACGGCGCCGGCCGCGGTGCCGGCCAGCGCGGCCAGCGGCGGCACGGCCGGTTGCGCCACGCCCCATGAAGATCCTTGGAAGGCGAACCAGCGTGGTCGATCGGCTTCGGGCGCGGCGTCGGCCACGGCGGACTGCCAGCGGCCCAGCAGCACAGTGTTCAGTACCGTGCAGGCCAGGTAAGCGCCGATCGTCACGGCTGGACTGGCCGTGACCGCCATGATCAGCGCGAGCACCCCCAGCAGCACCGTGCCGACGCCGAGGATCACCGCATGCGAGCGCCCGGCCAGCAGCCGCCGGGACGGCCACAGGGCCACCGGCGCCAGCACGGCCGCGCCCGCGAGCGCCAGGCCCGGCAGCCACGCCGGCGCGCCCCGCTCCAGCAGCGCCAGCGGCAGGTACATCATCACGGCCAGGGAGCCGACCGCGAACGCGGTGCCCGCCACGGTCAGTCGCATCAGCGCCGCAGGTGGCCGCCACCGCCCACCTGCTCCCGCACGCTGTCTGCGGCCGCCGCCTCCGCCGAGCTCACGGGGCAGGAAGGTCACCGCGACGGCCGCCGCCACCAGGCAGGTGAGCGCGTCGGCGGCCACCAGCCAGCGCACTCCCAGCGGCAGCAGCACCGCCGCCAGCAGCCCCGCAGCCGCCCCGGCCGCCGACAGCGCCACTCCCATCACCGCGTACGCGTGATGCCGCCGGCTCTCCCGTACTCGCCCGGGCCAGCAACTCCTGCGACGCCGGCTCGTACACCTCGAAGGCCAGTCCCACCACCGCGATCGCCGCCAGCACCTGCACCTGGCCGTGCGCCAGCGCGAGCCCGGCCAGCGACAGGCCGGTCGCCACCAACCCGGCGGCCAGCACCGTGCGCGGCGAGAACCGATCGAGCAGGAACGCCCCCGCCCACCGCGAGATCAGCGCCGTGACCCCGAACAGAGCCAGCGCCACCGCGGCCAGTTCAGGCCCGGTCAGCACCGCCAGGAACGACAGGGCGTAGGCGCCGAGAGCGTTGAGGATGCGCACCCACACCAGCGTCCTGGCCGCCACGGGCAAAGATCTCAGCATGCGCCGTCCCCCTGAATCGCCGACGCGTCATCCTGGCACAAGCTACCGACAGAACAGCCCTTACCTGGCATTACCGGTGGGTGAGGAGAACGGCGTGATGATCGGTACCGGCCGGGCCGTCCGGGTCGGCGTGCACCGTCGCCGCACGAAGCCGCGGCAACTCGTGGATCAGCCGGTGCTCCGCCTCCACGGCGACGCCGTGCGCCTCGATGAGCGAGGCGTCATGACGTACGCCGATCTCGACCTCGGCCCGCAACGCGTGACCCACCCAGCGCAGCCGGACCGCCCCGACCCGCTCCACACCGGGCACCGCCGCCAGGGTCTCCTCCGCCTGGGCGATCAGCTCGGGGTCGACCGCGTCCATCAGCCGGTGGTAGATCTCGCGGGCGGCGTCGCGCAGAACGAAGCAGATGGCCACGGTGATCAGCAGGCCCACGATGGGGTCGGCCAGCGGGAACCCGAGCGCCGCCCCACCGGCTCCCAGCAGCACGGCCAGCGAGGTGAAGCCGTCGGTGCGGGCGTGCAGGCCGTCGGCCACCAGCGCCGCCGAGCCGATCTCCCTGCCCACCCTGATCCGGTAGCGGGCGACCCACTCGTTGCCGAGGAACCCGTCTACACCGGCGGAGCCGGTGTGGACGGAGTCGATGCGGAAGAGGTCTGCCAAGGCCCGGACAGGTGTCGGCTCCCGGCGTACCGTCGGGGCCTGGTGAGCCCGCTCGCTCCCCGCCGTCCCCTGACGAGCGCGACCTGGCCGACATCGCCGCCGACGCCTGGCATGCGCTTCGCCACGCATCTGGAACTGCTCACCCACCATCTCCAGGAAGCCGGCCTGAACCTGGCCGGCCGCGAGCGCCTGGCCGCGGCCCTGGAGCGGGCCGGGTGGTCGCTGACCGTCGCGGCCGCCGCCGTGGGGGGCGGCGCGGGATCACGGGGATGTCGCCACCACCCCGGAGGGGCGGAGGTGAGAAGGCGCCTGCGCTGACCTGGAGGAGCGGATCCCGTTCCCGGCCGTTACGGCGCTGCGGCAAGAGCTCGGTGCCAGAGACGGATCACGGCTTGCACGTGGCCGCTGGTGTCGCGGCCGTCTGGCTGATCGAGCAGGGCGCCGTGCAGTTGCGCCTCGATTCCTTGCACGGCCAGCAGCGCGCTCAATCCCGGATCGGGGCCACCGGCTCGAAGGCGGCGCAGTTCGCCGGCCAGGGCGCCGGCGATCTGCTGTTCGGCTTGCCGGAAGCGGGTGACCAGGCCAGGGGTGCGGGGGGCTTGGTCGAACAGCAGCCGGTGCAACTCCGGCCGATCGGTGTGCAGATCGGCCACGCATCCCACCAGGTCCGTGAGCAGATCGTGCAGGGACGGGCGATGCTCGGCGGCGCGGCTGAAGACCTGGGCGACCTGTTCGGCGCTCTGCGTGAGGTAGTGCTCGGCAAGCGCCACCAGCAGCGCGTCCTTGTTGGGGAAGTACTGATACAGCGATCCGATCGACACCCCCGCGCGTTCGGCGATCTTGTTGGTAGTGGTGCCGGCGTAGCCATGGCGCTGGAAAAGCTGAGCCGCCGCCTCCAGGATCACCGCGACCGTCTCGCGGGAGCGCTGCTGGCGGGGCTGTTTACGCGGCGTGAGCACGAGCCTCCAATGCGAGTACCGAAAACTGAGAATAGCTCGCATTATTGAACGGCGGGCCGATCGCCCGCCCCTCTCCTCGTCCCCTCGCCCTCGAACGGAGACGTCTTCGTGCTGCCCAGCCTCTTGGATTACAGCGCCTGGATCCTGCCCGGCCTGCTGCTGATCGGCGCGTCCTTCGCGCTGGCGCGCAACGAGCGGGACCCGCTGCTGCGCATCCTGATCCTCGTCTTCGGCTTCGTCCTGATCAGGGATGCGATGACGCCGCTCGGGTTCTGGCGGCTGGGCGCCGCGGGAGGGGTGCCATGGCTGCGCTTCACCGACCAGGCGGGCATCCTGCTGCTGTTCGGCCTCGGCACGGTGGCGCTGACCGCCGCCGTGCTGTGTGTGGACCGCGGGCTGCGCTCGCTGGTGCGCTGGGGCCGCTTCACCCCGGTCACCCTCGCCTTCGGCATTGGCGGCGGCGCGCTGGCCGCCGCCCCGGTGCTGCTGCTGTCGCTGCCGACGCCGCTGCCGGCGCGGGGCGGCTCGGTCGCCGTCACGCTGCTGCCGGTGCTGCTGGCATTCAGTCTGGCGGGCAACCTCGCCGAGGAAGTGCTCTTCCGCGGGTTCCTGCAGGGCCGGCTGGAGCAGCATGCCGGAGCCGTTCGCGCGGCGTTGCTGTCGGCCCTGCTGTTCGCCGCCTGCCACGCCTTCCTGGCCTCGACCGTGACCGACGTCGGCTGGCCGCTCCTGGCCTTCACCCTCTACGAAGGGCTGATCTGCGCCTTCCTGCGGCTGCGCTCCGGTGTCATCGCGGCCGCCCTCGCCCACGGAACCGCGATCTTTCTGCTGGCCGGCGCGCTGGTCTGAGCCGCTGACCGCGTCGTCCGGCAGGGCGGCCCCCACCCACGACCCGGGCGGCGCCGGGCTCCGCCCTACCACGGGGCAGCCCTGCCGCCCGCTGTGCCGCAGCGGCGCGCCCGGCTACGAGGCCGGCCCCTGACCCGCTCACCCGGCACGGGAGCACGGGCAGCCTGTGGTCCCGTGGGCGGTGAAGGGTGAGTTTCGCGAGGCATTCACGCGTACGCGCGCGAGGCCTGCGCCTCCGCCTTGCCTGGACCCGGTCTCGGCAGGGTTCAGTCAGCGCTGCGGCCGGGCTGCATGCGGTCCCGCCAGCGCTGCGGCCGGGCTGCATGCGGTCCCGCCAGCGCAGCGACGCGGCGTAGGCGAGTCCACCGCCGATGAGGATGGCCGGCAGCAGGCCCTCGCCGACGGTGTGGATCAGGTAGCGCTCCAGGTTCCTGTCGATGATCCAGCGGGCGTCGACAGCCGAATAGACGAGCTGGACGACGCCGATCGCCGCCACCCAGCGCACCCGGCAGGTGGCGGCCACCGTGAAGTACGCGACCGAGGCCGGCCGGATCCACCCGGTGGGAGACCAGTTGGACAGGTGATGACGAAGATCGCGGCGGCTGGCGACCCTCAGCCCGACGGAGCCGACCACTCCACCAGCGGGGGGCGGACCGCCGCGCACAACGGCTGCCCCTTGGCGTCGGTCAGCCCCAACCGTGCCACCAACACACCCCCCGCCACGGCGTCCTCCAGTACCTGGGCGGGGATCGCGTCCAGCCACAGCTTGGCCCGCCGGAACATCGCGAACGCCCCGTCCTCACCCACCGTCCCCCACGACAGGTAGACGAACCGGCCTCCCGGCCTGCCCTGCACGAACGGGCCACGCAGATCCCAACCGGGCTCCGTCCGGGTGGGCGTCACTTCCAGTTCCCAGGCCGCCGACGGGGCATCGCCCGGCGTCAGGCCGAGCAGCTCTTCGCGGCGCTCGCGCCGTTGCACCCCGACATGGATGTTGGCGTAGCCGGGGAAGTCCGGATCCCGCCCGCACTCGCGTCCCGGCAGCTCGGACGCCTCGATACGAATCAGCACCTGCCCATCATGCCCAAGCCGAGACAGCGGCGGCCGCAACCGGCCCGTCCTGGTCAGGGCTGGGCGGGCAGCCGGCCGAGGTTCAGCCGTGCGTTCAGGTTCAGCCGTACCTCGCCGCAGGAGCGTACGTGCTGCCAGAACAACAGGGTCAGGCCGCGCCGGTCGGCCGGGGTGAGCAGCTGAGCCGTCCCGCGACGCGGTCGCCCTGCGGTTGGCAGGGTCACCTGAGGACTTTCCTGGCACCGCAGGGGGCGGCGGCGAAAGCCTCGCCCGCCCAGGAGCTTCCCTGCCACGAGCGAGGCATGGGACCACGGGCGTCCCGTGTCCCCGTGGAGCGGGAGTTTCGGGAGCCGCTCGCGCGCACGCGCGTGCGGTCTGTCGGCGAAGTCGGGAAACGCAGGTACGCGCGGGGGCGAGCTCGGCCTAGCGTGGGCGGCATGACGACGGCGTCGGCGTGGGTGGGCCTGGACCCTCACCTGTTCGTCCACCAGCGCACCCACCACATGGTGCTGGCCAGCGACCGGGACGTGGCCGGCTGGCACGACGCGGTGTGCGGGTCGGCCTGTCGTCAACGAAGCTGTCACCAGGTACACGCGATTGCGTCATCCCTGCTCAGAGCAGCCTGAACCTGGAGAGGCCCAACTGTGGCCCGTGCGGGCTACTTCGCCGGAGCCGACCCCTTGCTGGCCGAACTCCTCGGCCGCGAGCCCCGCATCGCGGACCGGCTCGCAGCCCACATCGCCGCCTGAAGTCCGAGCGCAGCGGGTGCGGGCCGCGATGAAGACGCTGCCGCGCCTGCTGGACAGCCGTAAGAAGATGGTGACCGAGGACGACATCGACGTAGCGCTGGTGAGCGGGTCGTGGAAGCGCCTGGCGTTCCGGGCCGGACCGCACGGCAGCACGGTGGGCAAGAACGCCTACACCATGTGCGTGCTGACCCAGTTCCACCGCCACCTCAAGCGACGGGATGTCCACGCCGAGGCCTCGCCTCGCCGGCGGGCCTCCCCCCGTCCGCGGGCGTCGCGCGTTCAGCCTCCGTCATCTCCTGATCCCCCGCTCCGTCGCCTCGCGGCGAACTTCCTCTTGCGCGGGATATGAACGCTCAAATACGGTTTTCCCCGGTAGTTGGGCTTCTCTCCCCCCTCTACCTCCTCTCGCGCTGTCATTTACCTGGTCGGAGCTGGTTTGAACGTTCAATTTGCGTACTTGAGCCAGTTCCAGGAACCGGCCGGGTATCTTGACTTCGCCAGGATCGGGCCGCCCTCGCTGGCCGTCGCGCGGACCGTCGCGCAGGCCACGGAGTCGCTCGCCCGTGATCCGTCCACGGCGCTCACCAGACTGGAGCTCCAGGCGAGCGGCGCACGCGCCGCCGCTGCCCGCCTGCTGAGCTGCGCCCCGCACGAGGTGGCCTTCGTCTCCTCCACCAGCCACGCGCTGTTCGCCGCCGCGGCGGGGCTGGACGGCGGCGTGGTGCTCGTCCCGCGCGGCGAGTTCCCCGCGAACGTCTACCCCTGGCTGCGGTTCCAGGAACGCGGCGGCCCGCGGCCACGCTGGATCGACTCCGGCGCGATCACCGCCGACGTCCTGCGCGAGCACCTCGACGACGACGTCAAGGCGCTCGCGGTCAGCGCGGTGGACGCCACGACCGGGTACCGCGCCCCGCTGGGTGCGCTGAAGGAGGTGCTGGGCAAGGACCGCCTGCTGGTGGTGGACGCCGTCCAGGGTCTCGGCGCGGTGCCGCTGGAGGTGGCGGCGGCGGACGTGCTCGCCTGCGGCGGGCAGAAGTGGCTGCGGGCGGGCTGGGGCGCGGCGCTGATGCTCGTCCGCGACCGGGTGGCCGACCGCCTCGCCCCAGGTCTCGGCGGCTGGTCGGGCGTGCGGGCTCCGTTCGGAGTCCGGCACCCCGCGCCGCCGCTGGCGGGAGCCGCCGCGCACACGGCCACCAATCCCGACCTGACCGCCGTCGCCGCGCTGGGAGCCGCCATGGACCTGGTGCTCTCCGCCGGAGAAACGAACATCGCCCGGCAGATCGCCCGAACCCTGGCGAGTCTGCTGGACGCCGCCAGGGCCGCAGGCGCCGAAGTCCTGGTCCCCGGCGAGCCGGCCGGGATCGCGCGCGTGCGACTGCCCGGCCGCGACCCCGTGAGCACGCACGCGGCGCTCGGCGCCGCCGGGCTCACCACCACGCTGCGCGGCGGCTGGATCCGGCTCTCCCCGCACGCCACCACTCCCGTCGACACCGCCGACCGGCTGCGCGCAGCACTCACCCCCCGAAGGGAAACACACACATGATCAACCGTCGTGGAGCCCTGGCGCTCGCCCTCACCGGCACGCTCGCCCTCGCCGCCTGTGGCGGCAAGACCCCCGAGAAGGGCAGCGGGCCCGTCAAGATCACCGTCTGGAGCTGGAAGCCCGCCTCCGACGGTCTGGCCGCCGTCGCCAAGGACTTCGAGCAGACCCATCCCGGCATCAAGGTCGATGTCCAGGCGGTCGGCAACCCTGCCATCTGGGACAAGATCACCATCGGTATGGCGGCAGGAGGCAAGGGCCTCGCCGACGTGCTGCACATCGGCGTCGACTACCTGCCCGGGTACATGGACAAGTTCCCCGGCGGGCTTGCGGACCTGCGCAAGCTCGGCGCCGACAAGTACAAGGATGCCTTCGCCAAGGGCCTGTGGCCCACGGTGACCGGCAAGGACGGCGGCGTCTACGCGATGCCCTGGGAGGTCAACCCGGTCGGCTTCTTCTACCGGGCGGACCTGTTCGAGAAGGCGGGCATCGATCCGGAGAAGATCCAGACCTGGGACGACGCCATCGAGGCGGGCAAGACGCTCAAGGAGAAGACGGGCGCCTTCCTCATCGGGCTGAACAAGCCCGCCGCGGGCAGCGCGGACATGGACTTCTTCCAGTCGCTCCTCCAGCAGCAGGGCGCCTTCTACTTCAACCAGCAGGGCGAGGTCACGCTCTCCTCCCCGCCGGCCGTCCAGGCGATGACCCTCATCAAGAAGATGAACGACGCGGGCATCGTCGCCGACACCTCCGGCGAGAACACCGCCAAGCAGCTCATCAGCGGCGGCAAGCTGGCCGTGCTGCCCTGGGCGGCCTGGGCCGTCAGCTACATCCCCGAGATGCGTCCGGAGCAGAAGGGCCTGTGGCGGGTCATGCAGCCCCCCACGGTCACGGCCGGCGGCAAGCGCACCGCGATCGTCAACTCGACGCATCTGTCGATCTCGGGGACCAGCCCGCACCAGGCGGAGGCGTTCGCGTTCGTCGAGTACGCGCTGACCAAGCCGGAGGTCGTCACCAAGGCCTTCAAGGAGGGCGGCGTCTTCCCCGCGCTGACCGAGGCCTACTCCGACCCGGCCTTCGCCGCCCCCCAGCCCTACTTCGGCGACCAGCCCGCGCTCAAGACCTTCGTGGACGCGCTCGCCGAAGGCGCCGACGCCACCTACTACTCGGGCGACTACGCCAGGGCGCTGAAGATCGCCAGTGACGCGCAGACGAGTGTCCTGCTCAAGGGCGCCGACCCGGCCGCGGCGCTGACCGAGGCCGCCACGCTGCTGACCCAGCAGACGAACAGGAAGCTCGCGGGATGACGCTCACCCTGTCGCGGCCGGGGCGGACGACGGTGCCGAGGCGCCCGTTCGTCACCAGGCGGACCGTCCCCTACCTGCTGGTCCTGCCCGCGCTGCTCGGCTTCATGGTGTTCAAGGCCTATCCGATCCTGGCCGCCATGTACATCAGCCTGACCACCGGCGCCGGCGCGGCACGCAGCTTCGTCGGGCTGGACAACTACGTGCGGCTGGTCAACGACCCGCTGTTCTGGACCTCCCTGTGGAACACGGGACTGATCCTGGTCGTCCAGGTCCCGATCATGCTGCTGCTCGCGCTGCTGCTGGCCCTCGGCCTCAACTCCTCCCTCGTGCGGCTGCGGGGCCTGTGGCGGCTGGGCGTCTTCATGCCGTCGCTGACCGGCCTGGTCGCCTACGGCGTGATGTTCTCGGTGATCCTGCGCAAGGACGCGGGACTGCTCAACTGGCTGCTCAGCCTCTTCGGCGTCGAGCCGATCGACTGGCTGGGCAGCCCGTTCTGGGCCCGCATCGCCATCGTCATCGCGCTCACCTGGCACTACACCGGATACAACGCGGTGATCTACCTGGCCGGCCTGCAGAGCATCCCGAAGGATCTCTACGAGGCCGCGATGGTGGACGGCGCCGGCCCGGCCCGCAGGTTCTGGTCGATCACGGTGCCCCAGTTGCGGCCGATCCTGCTGTTGACCGTCGTGCTCTCCACGATCGGCACCCTGCAGCTGTTCGACGAGCCGTTCGTGCTGACCGGCGGCGGCCCGGACAACTCGACGCTGACGATCTCGCTGTACCTGTACCAGAACGGCTTCCGCTACTTCGACTTCGGCTACGCCGCGGCGATCGCCTACGCGCTCACACTGATCGTGGCCGGATTCGGGATCGCGCAGATGAGGATGCAGAAACGATGAAGGGCTGGACGCTCACCTTCGTGCTCGCCGCGGTGTTCGGGCTGTGCGTCGGGCCGTTCTACTGGCTGGCCATGGCGGCCACGCACGCCAACTCCGACATCTTCTCCTGGCCCCCGAAGTTCTATCCCGGCGACCAGCTCGCGGCCAACACGGCGAAGCTGGAGGAGTCGATCGGGCTGGTCAACGTGCTGGGCAACACGCTCTTCGTCGCAGTCGCGCAGACCGCGGGCGCGATCGTGGTCTCGCTGCTGGCCGGGTACGCCTTCGCCAAGTTCCGGTTCGCCGGGCGCGACCTGTTCTTCGTGCTGCTGCTGTCGACGCTGGTCATCCCCGGCGGCGTGACCATCATCCCGATCTTCGAGATGATGAACGACATCGGGCTGATCGACAGCTTCCCGGCGCTGATCCTGCCGAGCCTGTCGGTGCCGTTCGGCATCTTCCTGATGCGTCAGTCGCTGCTGGCCGTCCCCGACGAGTTGCTCGACGCGGCGAGGGTCGACGGCGCGGGCGAGCTGCGGGTGCTGTGGCGGGTGGTGATCCCTGTCATGCGCCCGGTGCTGGCGGCGCTGGCCGTCTTCCTCTTCCTCGGCGCGTGGAACGACTTCCTGTGGCCGCTGATCGCGTTGCGCACGCCGGAGATGTACACCCTGCCCGTCGCGCTGGCCTCCCTGCAGGGGCTGGCCAGGACGGACTTCGGCCAGGTCATGGTGGGCACCGCCATCTCCTCGCTGCCGATGATGGTGCTCTTCCTCATCCTCCAGAAACAGTTCATCTCCGGCCTGCTGGCCGGTGCCACGAAAGGATAAGCATGCAGGTCTGGGAGCCCTACGCGCTCGGCGAGACGACGCGGGTACGGGCCGGAGCGCTCGAACTGGCCCTGGCCGGGGCGGCCGACGCGACGGTGACGCAGGTCTCCGACGGCGTCTGGCTGATCGACGCGCCAGGGGCCACGGCCGCGCAGTGGCGGGTGCCGTGCGTGAGCGTCAGTGCGTTCTGGACGCCGGTGGGCGGCACCCACTGGGTGCCGCCGATCTGGAGCGCGCCGCTGGTGTCCAGGCTGACCGCGGGCTCGCCGGTGGTCTCCCTCGTGGGGACGGCCGGGGCCAACGTCTGCACGGTCGGTCTGGCCGAGCCGCTGGCCCAGGTGAGCTTCACCGGCGGGGTGATGGAGGAGACCGGCGAGTTCGTCTTCACGCTGCACGGCGAGGGGCTGCGGATCCGGCTGGACCTTTCCGACCGGCCCTTCTCCGCGGCCGTGGCGGGCGTGGCGGCCTGGTGGCAGGAGGAGGCGGGCGACCTGCCTCCTACGCCGGACCGTGCCCGGCTTCCAGTCTACTCGACGTGGTACAGCATGCACCAGGACGTCTCCGCCGAGTCCGTGGAGACCCAGGCGAGGCTGGCCAGGGAACTGGGCTGCGAGACGATCATCGTGGACGACGGCTGGCAGACCGCCGACCGGGCGCGCGGGTACGCGTTCTGCGGCGATTGGGAGCCGAGCCTGGCCACCTTCCCTGATATCTCGGGACATGTGGCTCGGGTGCGCGAACTCGGCATGGCCTACCTGCTCTGGTACGCGCTGCCGTTCGTCGGCAAGCACAACGCCGCCTTCGAGCGCTTCGAGGGCAGGTTCCTGCGCTACCTCGACCACATGGACGCCGCCGTGCTTGATCCTCGCTATCCTGAGGTGCGCAACTTCCTCATCGATCGGCTCGCCCAGGCCGTCGAGACCTGGGGTATGGACGGCTTGAAGATCGACTTCGTGGACCGCTTCGCGACCCCCGGCGGCGACCCGGCGCCCGGCGCCGGGACCGACTGCGCGGATGTGGACGAAGGGGTCAGGCGGCTGCTGCACGACCTCGACGCGCGGCTCCGCCGCACCAGGCCGCAGGTGCTGATCGAGCACCGCCAGCCTTACACCAGCCCTGGCCTGTGGCCGTACGCGAACATGATCAGAGCGGTCGACTGCCCGCTCAGCTCTCAGGAGAACCGGCAGCGCACCATCGACCTGCGGCTCACCGCCGGTCCCGTGGCGGTGCACTCCGACATGATCCTCTGGCATCCCGACGAGCCGGCGGAGCAGGTGGCCGTGCACCTGATCAACGCGCTGTTCTCGGTGCCGCAGATCTCGGTCGACCTGACGGCGCAGCGCCCCGACCAGCTCGCCGCCATCCGGTTCTGGCTGGGGATCTTCCGCCGGCACCTGAGCACCCTCCAACGGGGGACCCTGGAGCCGGAGCAGCCCGAGCACGGCTACCCGCTCGTCCGGGCACGCGACGAACGCACCACGATCGTCGCCCGGTACGCACCCCTGCCCGTCGAGGTGCCGGACTCCGGCGAACTCATCGTCGCCAACGCCGCCCCTGACCGGCGGGTCGTCCTGTACGGCACCGGCTCGGCACACGCGGAGGTCCACGACTGCGGCGGCGCCGTGGTCCGTACCTCCACGCTCGTGCTGGAGCCCGGGGCCTGCGTCGTCGAGGTCCCCATGGGCGGCCTGCTCACGCTGAGGAGAGACTGAGTGATCGCACGCCGGCCGCGCGAGCGCGGGGTCACCATCGAGGACGTCGCGAGAGCGGCCGGCGTGTCCCGCCAGACGATCTCCAACGCCCTCAACGCCCCGCACCGGCTGAAGGCCGAGACGCTGGAGCGGGTCTCCGCGGTCATCGAAGAGCTCGGCTACCGGCCCGACCAGTCGGCACGCAGCCTGAAGTCGGGCACCCGCCGGATCATCGCCTACCCGACACCGGTGGACGACCCGGCCAACCCCAACCCCTTGATGGGCGGTTTCCTCGAAGCCGTCGTGGCGGCGTCAGGCGAGGCGGGCTACCGCATCCTGCTGGTGCGCCCCCGGCCGGGCCAGAGCCAGGAGCAGGCGCTCGACGAGCTGATCGCCGCCCGCACCGTGGACGGATTCCTGCTGTCCGACATACTGCGCGACGACTCTCGCGTGGCCCATCTGACCAGCACGGGTTTCCCGTTCGCCGCCTTCGGCAGAACCCTGCCCGATCAGCCCCAGTCCTGGGTGGACGTCGACAGCGTGCAGGCGGTGATCGACCTGGTCGGTCTGCTCGCGGCCAGGGGGCACCGGCGGGTGGCCTTCCTGGCCTCCACGTCCGGGCAGCCGTGGATGGACGACCGGCGCGACGGGTTCCTGGCGGGCGTGCGGCGCCATGGCCTGGCCGGGCAGGTGTACTCCGTGCCGGGCGACGATCCGGGCGAGATCGTCACGGCCACCCGCGATCTGCTGGCCGGGCGCAACCGGCCCACCGCGATCGTGGCCGGCGGCGACTGGCTCGCGCTCGGCGTCTACACGGCGGCGCGCGCCCACGGGCTGGAGATCGGCAAGGACCTGGCCGTGGCCGCCTTCGACGACCTGCCGATCACCGCGTTCCTCCAGCCGGCGCTGACCACGGTACGGCTGCCGCTACGCCGCATCGCCGAGGCGCTGATCAGCCGCCTCCTCCAGATCATCGAAGACGGCGTCACCCCGCAGGCGGGGCTCATGCTCCCCGGCGAGCTGGTGATCCGCCCGAGCCTAGGACCATGAATGCAGCTTGACTCAGGCCACGACGAACTCGTGGCGATGTTCGCGTGGGCGCGCGACCGCGCGCTGCGCTGGGCCCATCCCGGCGGGACGCGCGGGCCGGTGAACGTCGACGAGCGGCACCCGCACGGCACCGGTGAGGGCGTCTACCTGCCCTCCTACTGGGCCGGGTACGCGCACCGCAGCGGGTTCTACGCCCGCGACTTCGTCCACCAGGCGGCGGGCGCGCACCTGCTCGGCCTGGCCGAGGCCAATCTGGCGATGCTGCGCTGCTTCGCCGCCTCCGCCACGGAGGAGCACGGCCACCGTCCGGTGTGGGCGTTCAACTTCGACGGCTCCTACCTGTCGATCGACTACCGCGGCCCTGACGAGTTCGTCAGGGAGGTGCCCGCGGTCTTCGAGCTGGTGGAGTGCGTGGCCGCGCTCCACCGCTGGACCGGCGAGCCCGCCTACGTCCACGACGCCGTGCTGCGCGACTACTGCGCGAACGCGATCGCGCTGCCCGCGACCGGCCAGGGCACGGGCATCTTCGAGGGCACCGCCAGCTACAACGAGCTGAGCGGCGAGCCGCTCGCGGTGGCCGGTGACGGCATCGCCGCACAGTACGCGGCCCACCTGGCGATGGCCGAGCTGGCCAGGGCACGCGGCGAGGACGGCGAGAGGTTCGAGGCCCTGGCCGCGCAGTTACGTCACCACTACGAGCAGGAGTGGAACGGCGCTCGCGGCTTCACCTTCGACGGGCGGCCCGTGACCGGGTGGGGCGCGGAGAACAGCTGGTTCATGCCGTTGAAGGGCCTGCGCGACGACCCGGCCTACCTCGACTACATCGACGCGCGGGCGAGCGGCCCCGAGCGGCCGGAGAACATCGAGGCGTGGACCTACCTGCCCGACGTCTTCTTCCGCCACGGCAGGCCGCGCACCGCCTGGCGGTGGATGCGGGAGATCTTCCACGCCCGCACCGCCCCGCACGTGGCCGGCGGGCTCAACGGCGACTACCCGGAGGTCTCCTTCACCCTGGTGAGTCAGGTGGTGGAGGGTCTGCTCGGGGTCCGGCCGAACGCGCCGGAGAACGCGCTGACCACCCTCGCGAGGCTGCCCGCGGAGATCGGCTGGGTCGCCGTCTCCGGCATCCCGATCGGGCGGGGCAGCGTCGCCGTGCGGCACGACGGCGAGCACGCCAGCACGCTCACCAACCTGTCCCAGCAGGTGACGTACCGCTGGACCGCCCGCTTCCCCGGCGGTTCCGCCATCACGCGGGACGTCCCGCCCGGCGCCACGGTCACCGTGGAACGCGGCTGAACGGGCGAATCCGTTTCACTCGACCCGGGTCAGGCGGACGAGGGCGCTGGCGTGGCCGCGGCCCGGCAGCTCAAGCGGGAGGCCATGGGCCAGCAGGACGGCCCCGTGATGAACGGCGCCGGTGTCGTCGTCGCGATAGCGGGCGTCCGGGTCCAGGGCGCGCAACCGCAGGGGCGCGGGCGGGGCCCCGAAGGAGGACGACAGCCGCCAGGCGAGCACGACGACCCGGCCGTCCGCGACGTACTGGACACCTGTCAGCGGCGGCTCCCCCAGCCGGTAGTGGACGCCGTGCTGCACGACCGGGCGGATCTCCTTGTAGAGCGCGACGAGCTCGGCCGCCTCCTCGCGCTCGGCGGCGCTCCAGCGCGACAGGTCGCCTCCGACGCCCAGCACTCCGGCCATGGCCACGTGGAATCGGAACCGGAGCGGCAGATCGCGGCCGGTCAGGAAGTTCGGGCTGTCGGTCACCCAGGCCGCCATCGTCCGGGCGGGATAGATCTGCCCGAACCCGTGCTGGATCCCGATCCGGTCGGCGGCGTCGGTGTTGTCGGAGGTCCACGCCTCGTCGGCGCGGCGCAGCACGCCGAGGTCCACCCGGCCGCCGCCGCCCGCGCACGTCTCGATCCGCAGCCGGGGATGGTCGGCGCGCAGCCGGTCCATCACCTCGTACACACCGCGCACGTGGTCGATCCACGGCCGGCCCGGATCGCCCGCCCCTGGCCGTCCCACCTCGGTGAGAGCCCGGTTCATGTCCCATTTGAGGAAGTCGATCCGGTGTGTGCCCACCAGCCGGTCCAGCCAGTCGTGCGCCCATGAGACCACCTCGGGCCGCCCGAAGTCGAGCACGAGCTGGTTGCGCAGCAGCGTGCGGCTTCGGCCGGGTTCGTGCAGCACCCAGTCGGGATGCGCGCGGTAGAGGTCGCTGTCGGGGTTGACCATCTCCGGCTCCACCCAGATCCCGAACCGCATGCCGAGCCGGCGCACCTCGGCGATCAGCCCGTCCAGCCCCGTGGGGAACTTGCCGGGGTTCGGCACCCAGTCGCCGAGCCCGGCCTCGTCGCTGTCGCGCGCGCCGAACCAGCCGTCGTCCATGACGAACATCTCCGCGCCGATCTCGGCCGCCAGCGCCGCGAGCCTCTTCTGCCCCTCCTCCGTCACCGCCCAGCCGGTCGCCTCCCACGAGTTGTAGACCACCGGGCGCGACTCCGAGCCCGCGGGCAGCACATGCCGCGCGATGTACGCGTGCCATGACCGGCTCGTCCCGCCGAACCCGTCGGGGCGGTACAGGCCCGCGAAGACCGGTGTCTCCAGCGACGCCCCCGGCTCCAGCCGCCAGGTGACGCCGTCGTGGCCGAACCCGCCGCTCCAGCCCAGGCGCTCGGCCGGTGAACGGTGCAGCGTGATCCGCCAGCTCCCGCTCCAGGCCAGCGCGGTGCTCCACACCTCCCCGTGCTCCTCGCCGGCCCCACCATCGTCGATCATGAGCCATGGATTGGCGTGATGCCCCGACACGCCTCGCCTGCTCGTCAGCACGGTCTCCCCTCCGGGGAGGGCCTCACGGCGCAGCCGGAACTCGCTGCCCCACGCCCCGGTCACATGGCTCAGCCGATAGCCCGCCAGGTGGGGAACGCTCCACGCGGCCGAGTCCACGCGCAGCACTTCCAACGGCGCGTCACCCCCCGTGTGCCGCAGCACGGTCCACCGCTCCAGGACGTCGCTGTCCTCGTGCACCCGGTAGTGCAGCTCGGCCGCGAGCGGACGGCGCCGGTCGTGCAGCCGGATCGTCAGATGGCCGCCCTCGACGGTGTGGCCGTCACAGCGCCACTCGATCTCCCGTCCCCCGCCGGGGAAGCGGATCTGGAGAGCGGGTGGCCCGAACCCGGCGACGGGAAGCTCCGCCCCGTCCGACCGAGGGTGCTCGAAGCTGCTGTCGGCTGGGTCGCGGAAGGGCGGTACGGCCGCTGCCTGCTCCAACGTCAGGGGACGCCCCCAGTGCACGTGCCGGGGGGTGCCGTCCTCGTCCAGCCGCAGCGCGTACGCGGTGGTGGGCGTGCTGAGCAGCCAGATGCGTCGGCGGGCGTCGAACTCGATCACTGTGGGGCGCTCCTCGCGTGGGTCGGCACGGTCCGGAAGTGTAGAGCCCGACGACCAAGAATTAAATTCTTGACGAAGTTAATTAGCGTGGCTACCGTTCCCCCATGCCGAGAAGCCAGGGCTCCGGGGCGCCCATCGCCAGCCCCGCCGCCGCGGCGGTCTTCACCACGGTCCTCACCCGGGGCCCGGCGAGCCGGGTCGACGTCTGCAGGCTCACCGGCCTCTCGTCCGCGGCCGTGACCAAAGCCGCCCGCCCCCTCATCGAGGCGGGCTACCTGCGGGAGCTCGCACCGACCGGGCGGACGGCGCCTGGCGCGGGCAGGCCAGCCAGCCCGCTGGCGATCGCGCCGGAACGTGAGTACTTCGTCGGCATCAAGATCACCGGTGATGACCTCATCGGCGTGGTGACCGATCTCGGATCCCGGATCGTGACCTCCCGGCACCGCCCCGTGCCCGGGTTCGACGTGCGGACCGATGCCTCCACCACCTCCATGGAGCCCGCCGACGTGGTCGCGGCCATCGCCGCGCTCACCACGGAGCTCCTGGACGAGCACCCCGGCTTCCGGGAGCGGACCCATCGGCTCGGCGTCGCCATCTCCGGCGACGTCGACCGCGGCACCGGCACCGTGCGCTACTCGCCCTTCCTCGGCTGGCGGGACGTCCCGCTCGCCGCGCTGCTGGATGAGGCCACCGGGCTCACCACGACGCTGGAGAACGACGTCAAGGCCCTCGCCGTCGCCGAGCACTGGTTCGGCGAAGGCGTCGGCACGTCCTCCTTCGCCCTGGTCACCGTCGGCACAGGCATAGGAAGCGCGTTCGTCGTCAACGGCGGTCTCGTCTCCGGCGCGTTCGGCGTGTCCGGCGAGATCGGCCATGTGCCGATCGGCGTCGACGGACCGCGCTGCCACTGCGGCGCGACCGGCTGCCTCGAAGCCGTGGCCTCCACCCAGGCGCTGCTCACCGAGGCGCGCCGCGCCACCGGCGTGGACGACCTCACCATCGACCAGGCGGTCGATCTGGCCCGCTCGGGCGACCAGGTTCTCCGCAAGGTCTTCGCCATCGCAGGCCGGGCCATCGGCCTCGGCCTGGCCGTGGTGGCGAACCTCCTCGGCCCGGAACGCCTCGTGGTGTCCGGCGAAGGACTCGACGCCTACGACCTGTTCGAGGAGTCGATCCGCGAGGCGTTCTCCGCCCAGGCCTACGGCAGCGCGGGGCGGTGCGGCCTGACCATCCGCCCACTGCCGTTCGAGGAATGGGCGCGCGGGGCGGCGACCGTCGCCGTCCAGTGCATGGTCAGCGCGTCCGGCTGACAGACCCGGGAACGCCGGGCGGAGGCTCTGCACGCCGTCTCCGACGACACGGGCCCGTGTCCTGGACCCGCGGGCGGCTCGGCCCCTGAGAAAGGAACCCCCCACATGAGCACTTCCCTGACATCCCGCCGCGCCTTCCTGGGCGGATCGCTCCTCTTCGTCGGCGGCATGGCACTCTCCGCGTGCGGCAAGGGCGACGCCGTCAAGGCCGGCGCCAAGGTCACGCTGGAGCAGTGGTACCACGCCTACGGCGAGGCCGGCACCCAGCAGGCGGTGATCCGGTACGCCAAGGAGTACACCAAGGCCAACCCGGACGTCGCCATCAAGGTCAACTGGATCGCGGGCGACTACTCGGCGAAGCTCCACTCGACGCTGCTCACCCCGCAGGCGCCCGACCTGTTCGAGATCGGCGACTTCCAGTACGTCGACGTCAAGAACGGCCTGCTGGCTCCGCTCGACGACATCGTCAAGGGGCAGGAGGCCGAGTACTCCAAGGCGTCGCTGGAGTCCGCCACGGCCGACGGCAAGCTCCACGGCCTGAAGATGATGGACGACGCGATGGTCCTCTACTACCGCAAGAGCGTCCTGGAGAAGGCCGCCGTCGCACCGCCCCAGACCTTCGCCGAGCTGGCCGCCGCCGCCATGAAGCTCACCAGCCGGGAGCAGAAGGGCCTGTTCGTCGGCTCCGACGGCATCGGCAACGCCGCGTACCTGTTGCTGTGGTCCAACGGCGGCGACCTGCTCGACCCCGAGGGCAGGAAGGTCGTCTTCAACTCGCCCGAGGGCGTCGCCGCGATATCCGGGCTCAAGCAGTTGCATGACGGCAAGTCGCTGCTGCTGGACTTCACCACCGACTGGTACGACCCGGGCGCCTTCATCCAGGGCGCCGCCGCCATGCAGTGGTGCGGTCTGTGGGCCATGCCCGCCATCAAGAAGGCGCTCGGTGACGACTTCGGCGTCCTCGCGTGGCCGAAGTTCGGCGACTCGGGCCGGGCGGTCTCCCGCATCGGCGGCTGGTTCGCGGCCGTGAACGCCAAGGGCGAGCATGTCGAAGAGGCCAAGAAGTTCGTCGAGTGGCTCTGGATCAAGCAGGCGGAGCTGCAGAAGGACTGGTGCGTCAGCTACGGGTTCCACGTGCCGTCGCGCAAGAGTGTCGCGGCGCGGACCACCGAGTTCACCTCCGGCCCGGCGAAGGACGCCGCCGACATCCTGGCGAACACCGGCAAGGCCTACCCGAACCTGTGGAACACCGCCATGGACTCCGCGTTCGCGCAGGCCGTCCTGAAGATCGCCAAGAGCGGGGGCGACGCCAAGTCACTGCTCGACGAGGCCGCGGCCAAGGCCCAGGCCGAGCTCGACAAGCAGCTGGCCTGAGCATGGCGGACACCGTCACGGCCAGGCAGGCGACGGCCACCCGCCCGGCCGGGGTGCGGCCCGGCCGGCGCGGACGACGGACCGACTGGAAGGCCGTGGGCGCGTTCACCCTGCTGACCGCGCCCATGGTCGTCGGCCTCGGCCTGTTCAAGTACACCGCCATCGGCTGGAGCTTCCTGCTCAGTTTCAGCGAGGCGCGCGGCACCGTCGACCTCGGATCCTGGGTCGGCTTCGACAACTACGCGTTCCTGCTGGAGGACGAGGCGTTCCGGTCCTCGATGACCGGGATCGTCCTGTTCACGATCTTCATCGTGCCGGTGACGTTCGGCATGTCGCTCGGGCTCGCGGTGCTGCTGCACGGCGTACGCCGGGGCCGGGCCTTCTTCCGCACCGGCTTCCTCCTCCCGGCCGCCGTCTCCTACGTCGTCGCCGCGCTGGTCTGGAAGATGAGCCTGTTCAACGGCCTGCCGTCCGGCGTCGCCAACACCATCGGCGGGCTGTTCGGCTGGGACGTCCAGTCCTGGATCGCCGGCACCGACCCGCCCCTGTACTGGATCGTGATCATCACCTTGCGCCTGTGGCTTCAGGTCGGCCTCTACATGATCCTGTTCCTGGCGGGCCTCCAGGCCATCCCGGTCCACTTGTACGAGGCGGCCTCCCTGGACGGTGCGTCCCGACGGGCACAGTTCCGGCACATCACCCTGCCGATGCTCCGCAACACGTCGGTGGCGATCCTGATGCTGATCCTCATCGCCGCGTTCCAGGCCTTCGACGAGTTCTACAACGTGTTCATGACCACCACCGGCAACGCCACCGCACCCGTACGGCCGCCGCTGGTGTTCCTGTACGACACCGCGCTCAAGGGCCAGGACTACGGCGTGGGCTCGGCGGGCGCGTTCATGCTGACGCTGCTCATCGTCCTGGTGACCCTCCTGCAGGGACGCCTCGTCGGATTCGGGCGGAAGGACTGACCATGCGCGAGACCACGCGCGGGACTCCCGCGACGATCCTGACCTACCTGGTCGTCGGCGTCGCCGCCCTGCTGTTCCTCGCGCCCTTCTACGTCATGCTGCGCGCCGCGCTGATGACCGGGACGCAGGTCACCGACCCGGACTGGCGCTGGCTGCCCGACCCGTTCACCCTGCAGGGCTTCACGGACCTGTTCGACGACCCGTCGGTGCCGATGGCGGGCGCGCTCGGGAACTCCTTCGTCATCGCGATCGTCACCGCGCCCGTCTCCACCCTGCTCGGCTCGATGGCCGGCTACGCCCTGGCCCGCATCTCGGTGCCCGGCCGCGGCGTGGTCATGTCCTTCATCGTCGTCACGCTGATGATCCCCGCCTCGGCCACGTTCGTGCCCACGTTCGTGCTGGTCAGCGCGATGGGCGGGGTCGACACCCTCTGGGGCGTCATCGTCCCCGGCCTGTTCAACGCGTTCTCGGTGCTGCTGTTCCGCAACTTCTACCTGAAGTTCCCGCAGGAGATCGAGGAGGCGGGCCGCCTGGACGGCCTCGGCCACCTGGGCGTGTACTGGCGGCTCGCGCTGCCCAACTCGGGGGCCCTGCTCGCCTCGCTGGGCGCACTCGCGTTCATCGAGAGCTGGAACGCCTTCCTCTGGCCCCTCGTCATCGGCCAGGACCCGGAGTCGTGGACCGCCCAGATCGCGCTGTCCACGTTCCTGACCTCGCAGTCGATCAACCTCCCCGCGCTCTTCGCCGGCGCCGTCGTCACGGTACTCCCGCTGGTCGCGGTCTTCCTGTTCGCGCAGCGCTACATCGTCCAGGGCATCGCCGCCACCGGAATGAAGGACTGAGCACATGAGTTTCACCGACCGCCTGGGCGGCCTCGGCTTCGGCGGCGACTACAACCCCGAGCAGTGGCCGGACGAGGTCCGGGCCGAGGACGTGCGCCTCATGACCGAGGCCGGCGTCAACCTGGTCACCGTCGGCGTCTTCGGATGGGCGCGGGTCGAGCCCGCGCCCGACAAATACGACTTCTCGTACTTCGACGCGGTGATGGATGAACTGGCGGCTGCCGGGGTGACCGTGGACCTCGCCACCATGACCGCCTCCCCGCCACCCTGGCTGGCCACGGAACACCCGGAGATCCTGCCGGTCACCCAGTCGGGCACCGTCCTCGCGCCCGGCGGCCGCCAGCACTACTGCCCGTCCAGCCCCGTCTACCGCGACCGGGCCGCCAAGCTGGTCGAGGCGCTCGCGACGCACTACCAGGGCCACCCCGCCCTCGGCTTCTGGCACGTCGGCAACGAGTACGGCTGCCACGTCGCCGAGTGCTTCTGCGAGGAGTCCGCCCGCGACTTCCGCCGCTGGCTGCGCCGGCGATACGGCGACGTCGAAGCGCTGAACGCGGCCTGGTGCACCGACTTCTGGTCCCAGCGCTACACCTCGTTCGACCAGATCCTGCCCCCCAGGCTCGCGCCCACGTACGCCAACCCGGCCCAGCAACTCGACTTCAAGAGCTTCAGCAACGAGGCGCTGCGCGCCTGCTTCGAGATCGAAGCGGCGATCCTGCGACGGGTCACCCCGGATGTGCCCGTTTTGACCAACTTCCTCGCCCACCACAAACCGGTGGACCTGCACTCCTGGGCCGACCGGATGGACATCGTGGGGCTCGACAGCTACCCCGACCCGTTCTGTCCGCGCTCGCACGTGGCGGCGGGCCTCGCCTACGATCTCGCGCGCGGCGCGCACGGCGGCGACCCCTGGTACCTGGTCGAACAGGCGCCGTCGGCGGTCAACTGGCGGCGGCGCAACGGCGTCAAGGAGCCCGGCCTGATGCGCCTGTGGAGCTGGCAGGCCATCGCGCACGGCGCCGACGCCGTCCTCTTCTTCCAGTGGCGGCAGTCACGCGGCGGCGCGGAGAAGTTCCACTCCGCGATGGTGCCGCACGCGGGTCCGGACACCCGGGTGCACCGGGAGGTCGCCGCCCTGGGCGCCGAACTGGCCGCCGTGCCGGAACTGGCCGGGACGCGCGTCGCCAACGACGTGGCCGTGCTGTTCGACTGGAACAGCTGGTGGGCGCTCGAACTGGACTCCCGGCCGTCCGACGGGCTGAAGGCCGTCGACCGGGCGCTGGACCACTACGGCCCGCTGTTCGACCTCGGCGTGGGCGTGGACGTGCTGCCGCCCGGCGCCGACCTCACCCCGTACAGACTGGTCGTGGTCCCCAACCTCTACCTCCTCACCGACGAGCACGCGCACGGACTGGCCGGTTACGTCTCGGCCGGAGGCCACCTGCTGGTGTCGTTCTTCACCTCCGTGGTGGACGGCAACGACCGGGTCCACCCCGGCGGCTGCCCGGGGCCGCTCCGCGAGGCGCTCGGCCTGCGCGTCGAGGAGTTCCGGCCCGCCGCCGAGGGCGAGGTGTTCCTCCTCGGGGACGGCACCGCCGACCTGTGGCGAGAGGACGTACGCGTCGAGGGCGCGGACGTCCTGCTGGCCTTCCCCGACGGCACGCCCGCGGTGACCAGGAACAGGTTCGGCACGGGCACGGCCCGTTACGTCACCACCCGCCCCGACGAGAAGATCATGCGCGCGGTCCTCGCCGAGGCGCTCGCCGAGGCCGGCGCCGAGCCGGTGCTCCGCGGGCTGCCCGACGGCGTGCAGGCCGCGGCGCGCACCGGAGGGGGCGCGGAGTTCCTGCTGCTGCTCAACCACACCGACGAGGCCCGCACGGTCGATCTGCCCCACCCGCTCCACCACCTGCTCGCCCCCGGGCGTCCCGAGGTCGAGCAGGTCACCCTCCACCCCCGCGACGTCGCGGTTCTCGCGCGTCACTCCCGATCTGAGGTGTCTTGATGCGATCAGGAGCGCTCCTGACGGTTCTCGCCACCGCCCTGGGCGGCCTGGCCGTGGTCTCCCCTCCCGCGGCCGCCGGCGAGCCGACCCCCTTGGCGGCGTCCTGGGAAGGACCGCTCAGCACCCGCGGCCGCTACATCGTGGACTCCACCGGCAAGCGGTTCAAACTGCAGTCGGGCAACTGGCACGGCGCCAGCGGCACCTGGACCGGCAGCGGCGACGACGAGGACCCGGCGAACAACTACGCCTCGGAGACCTCTCACCGCGTCCCGCTCGGCCTGGACCGGGCGCCGATGAGCAAGCTGATCGCGGACTTCCACACGCTCGGCGTCAACAGCATCCGCCTGCCGTTCTCCAACGAGATGCTCACCGACGCGCGGCCCGTCACCGACGCGGGCGTGGCCGCCAACCCGCAGCTGCGCGGCCTCACTCCTCTTCAGGTCTACGACAAGGTCGTCGAGGCGCTCACCGCCGACGGGTTCGCCGTCATACTCAACAACCACACGACCACCACCCGCTGGTGCTGCGGCCTCGACGGCAACGAACGGTGGAACAGCAGCCAGACCACCCAGAAATGGCTCGACGACTGGGTCTTCATGGCGCGGCGGTACCGGGCCAACAAGCGGGTCGTCGGCGCCGACCTGCGCAACGAGGTACGCCGCGACACCTGGGACAACCCCAACTGGGGCTGGGGCGACGACCACGACTGGGCCGCCGCCGCGCAGCGGGCCGGTGACCGCATCCTCACCGAGGCCAACCCCGACATGCTCGTCATGATCGAGGGCATCAACTGGTCAGGCATCCCGGCCGACGGCATCTGGCATGACAGGCCGCTGCTCAAACCGGTCGCGACGCTCTCGCAGACGCTCGTCCGCTCGCACAAGCTCGTCTACGCCGCGCACTTCTACGGCTACACCGGCCCCCGGCACACCGGCGCGGACGGACCGGGCGAGACCCACGACGCCAGATACCGGGACCTGAGCCGCGCCGACCTCTTCACCGCCATGCGCGACACCGCCACCTACGTGGCGACCACCCCGGACCGGCACTTCACCGCCCCCGTCTGGATCAGCGAGTTCGGCGTCGGCAAGGTCGCCACCGACAAGGACAAGGCCTGGTTCGCCAACATGGTCGACTTCCTCATCGAGGACGACGTCGACTTCGCGTACTGGCCGGTGGTCGGCTTCCAGGAGAACGACCAGGGCAACACCTGGGGCCTCGTCCGCTACGCCGCCGACGGCGGCCTGCGCGCCGTGTCCGACGCCGACGACTGGCGGGGGGCGCACTGGCGCCGCCTGATCGCCGCCACCGGGCACACCGGGCAGGTGGCGCCCGTCCGTACCTGGTCCATGCTGCAGGCCGTCCACACCGACGCGAACCAGTCCGCGCGGATGCGCGCCCGTGGCGACTGGGACTCCGGCGCCCGCAAGCTGTCCTGCCCGGACGACCAGCGCCTGATCGGCATCAGTCAGAAGGGCCGGGGCGGCCTGTGCACGGACGCCGGAGCGGCGAGCCTGTGGCAGTCAGGCGACCCCAAGGTGGTGAAGAGTGAGAACGTCACGACCGACTGGGCGACCGGCTTCACCAAGTACCAGTGCCCCACCGGCCAGTTCATGATCGGCTACAGCCTGCGCGGGGACAAGGTGTCGGCGATCCTCTGCGCGCCCGGCAGGAGCCCGCTGGCCGGCGCCGGCCGGACCCTGTGGGACGACAGAGGCGACAGCCGCCCCGCGTCCGGCGAGGGCGGCGACTACGCCTCCGGCTACTACAAGGCGCAGTGCGCCTCCGACGAGTACGCCGCCGGAATCGCCTTCTCCAACGCGATCGGCCGCTACGGCACCCCCGACGCCCTGTACTGCCGCACGCTCTGAAAGGCCTCCACCTCCTTGTCCGTTCTTCCCCCGTCCCTGCGGGCGGCGCTGGCCCGGCCGGCGCCGCCCGGGGGGCTCGACTCGATCCGGCACGTCGTGTTCTTCATGCAGGAGAACCGCTCCTTCGACCACTACTTCGGGACGCTGCGCGGAGTACGCGGATTCGGCGACCGCAACGCCGTCACGCTGCGAAACGGCCGGCCGGTGTTCGAGCAGTCCGGCGTCCTCCCCTACCCCGTACGCGCGGGCACGGGTGACCGGGACCTGACCGAAGGCGACCTCCAATACGTCGAGGGCGTCGACCACGAGTGGGACACGGGGCAGCGGACCCGGGGCGACGGCTGGCACGACGGCTGGATCGCGGGCAAGGGAGCGGGCGCGATGGTCCACTTCGACCGTCGTGACCTGCCGTTCCAGTTCGAGCTGGCCGACGCCTTCACCCTGTGCGACGCCTATCACTGCTCGATGTTCGGGCCGACGACCCCCAACCGCCTCTACCACTGGTCAGGAACCGCCGGGCACGAGCCGTCCGGGCGGCGCACCACGGCGAACGACGCCTGCGCGGAGGACACCCACCCCGGCTACACCCACACCTCCTACCCCGAGCGGCTGACGGCGGCGGGCAAGACCTGGCGGGTCTACCAGGAGTGGGACAACTACCAGTGCAACGCGCTGGACTTCTTCGCGTCCTTCAAGAGGGTCGCGCGTCAGGCCCTGGCCCACACGCCCTTCCGCAGCCTGCACTCCTTCTACGCATCGATCGCCACGCTGCCCGAACCGGAGCGTGAGGAGATGCTCGCGGCGCTGGAGAAGGGAGTCGCGCGACTCGCCCCGGCGGACCTGGACGCCTACCGGCGCGGACTGTCCAGGGTCGCGCCCGGACGGCTCGCCGCGTCCTTCCGCGCCGACGTGGCGCGGGGAAGGCTTCCGCAGGTCTCCTACATCGTCGCGCCGGAGGCGTACTCCGAGCACCCCGACCCGTCCAGCCCCGCGCACGGCGCCGGGCTCGTCCGCGAGATCCTGGACGCCCTCGCCTCCCACCCGGCGGTCTGGGAACGGACGGCGCTGTTCCTCACCTTCGACGAGAACGACGGGTTCTACGACCACGTTCCGCCGCCGCTGCCGCCGGAAGGCACCGAGCACGAGTTCATCGACGGGCTCCCCATCGGGCTCGGCTACCGGGTGCCGATGACGGTCGTGTCGCCGTGGACCGCCGGAGGACACGTCTGCTCCGAGGTGTTCGACCACACGTCCACGATCCGGTTCGTGGAACGCTGGCTGGGGGTCGCCGAACCCAACATCAGCTCGTGGCGACGGCGCGTGGCCGGCGACCTCACCTCGGCGTTCGACTTCCGCCCCACCGCTCCCTCCGTGCCGACGGCCGTGCCGGGGCCGGACAGCGGCACAGCCCCGGCTGTCCCCCCGTTCCGGGTGCGCTGGCCGGCGACTCCCCCCGCGCGAGGACGGCTCGCCGCGCAAGAACACGGAACGCGGCCCGCCCGGCCGCTGCCCTACCGGCCGGAGGCGTCCGCCGTCCTGGCGGACGACGCCATCATCGTCACCATGAGCGACGTCGGGGATCGAGGCAGCCATCTCGCGCTCTACCCGTACGCCGGGGAATTCGCGTCCCCCCGCCATTTCGACGTGCTCGGCACGGAATCCGTCACCGTGCCCGCCGGGGCGGACGGATACCGGCTGACCCTCACCGGCCCGAACGGGTTCCGGCGCGAATTCGCCGGCTCCCGCACCGGCTCCGCCGCCCGGGTGGCGGTCTCCTCCAGCGGTGCGGGCCACCGGCTCTCGGTGACGATCGCCAACCCCGGACCGGCGCCGTTGACGTTCGCACTCGAAGCGCTCGCCTACGGCTCCGGCCGGCGCGAGGTGCTCGTCGCGGCCGGGGAGCGGACGGTCCTCGACTGGGACACCGCGTCCGGCTGGTACGACCTGCGGCTGACCGTCGCCGAGGACCCGTCCTTCCACCGGCGCGTGATGGGCCACCTCGAGAACGGCCGTGCCGGCGTCTCCGGCTGACGTCCTCGTTCCGGGGTTCATCAAGTTCTCCGCCGCGCGTGGTGCTGCTCGCGGGCGCGCTCCACGCCGTGTGGACGCGCTCGCCGAGGCGGTGCCCGACCGGCACGCCGCCTTCGGCGTCATCGGGATCACCAGGTCGCTGACCTGCCTCCCCCTGCTGCCCTTCGTGGCCCTCCGGCGTTCGCGGTGACGGCGGCCGTACTGACCGGGACCACCATCGCGGCGTACACGTCGAGTTCCAGATCCTCGCCGACCACCACGGCACGGCCTCGGTGCGGCGCAGGCACCAGAAGCTCATCGAGGAAGCGTCCTCTCCCGCGCTCGACGCGACGCTGCGGGACCAGATGGGCGAAACGGCGCTGCGCGGCGCCAAGGCCATGGGGCACGTCGGGGCGGGCACGATGGAGTTCCTGCTGGACGACGGCGGGACGCTTCTGGTTCATGGAGGTGCACGCGCGCATCCAGGTCGAGCACCCGGTCACCGAGACGGTCACCGGCGGACTTCGCGCCGACGCCCGGCAGGCTGACCGTGTGCGACCTGCCCGGCGGGCCCGGGGTTCGGGTGGACTCGCACTGCTCGGCGGGCACCGACATCCCGCCGTACGACGACTCGGCTACCTGCGCTGGCGCCGGCATCTGCCGGACGGGTCGCGGGTGCAGCCGATCCAGCTTCCCGGCAGGGAGAACAGGATCGCCGAGCCGCCCGCCTTCGATCCGGCGCCGCTCGCCGCCGCGCTGACCACCGGCGACCGCGCGGTGGAGCGCGATGCCGGACGCCCGGTTGTTCGGGACGGCCGTCGAGCTGGGCGGCGTGCCCGCGGCGGTGGCCGATCACGAGGCGCTGCGCGCGCGGGTCACCAGGGTGCCGCGCGCCGGCCTGGAGTGGCCGGCCCGGTACCGGCTGCCACGTCCCGAGCCGCTGCCGGTGGTGGCGCTCGCGGGCAGCCGCGACCCGCTGGCGGGCCCGGAGGTCGTGCGGCGCTGGGCTCGCCTGTCGTCCGAGGCGTCGCGGCCGCACGTCGTGGACGGCGGCCACCTGTTCCACCTGGACAACCCCTCGGCAGTGACGTCCCTGATCGCGGACCGGCTGGGGTGAACCAGGTCAGATCGGCAGGAAGGCTCCGCTGCGCTTCACCGTACGCATCACCGGGGCCGTCTCCAGCGAGGTGATCGCGTCGAGGACGCCGATCCGCTCGACCAGGTACCGGTAGAAGGCGCGGTTGTCGCGGCAGGTCACGGCGGCGACGAGATTCGTGGGGCCGGTCGTGACCGCCACGAAGCCGGCTTCGGGGTGCTGGGCCAGCGTCTCGGCCACGGGCACGAGCTGGGACGGGCGCACCGACATCCACAGCCGCGCCTCCGCCTTGTGGCCGAGCGCGGCCGGAGCGATGTCCACGGTGTAGGCCAGGACGCCCGCCCGGCTGAGACGGGCCAGGCGACGGCGCACCGCGGGCTCCTGCAGCCCGCTCGCCGCCGCCAGTTCGACCAGACCGGTGCGCCCGTCCACGGACAGCGCCGCGAGCAGGCGCTCGTCGGCGGGCCCCAGCGTGACACCGTCGGGTTCGGGGGCCGGCTCGGGGGCGGGCGGGCGGAGCTGCTCGACCTGGTCCGGGGACAGGCGGTCGCCGCCGGACCAGTTTCCCGGCCGCATGAACCCGTGCAGCATCGCGTGCGCGCTCACGCCGAGCACCCAGTGGGTGCGCGGCAGCTTCTCCAGCAGGAGCGTGTCACGTTCACCCTCCGTGCGCAGCTGGACGAAGCAGGAGATCTCCGTGCCGCCGGACATCACGTGCACCCAGTAGGTGTCGGGGCGGCGGGCCAGCGCGGTCGCGATGGACGTGGCCGCGTCGGGCGTGCAGCGCAGGCGGATGGTCCACGACATGTAGCCGAGTGCCACGCCGTTGACGGCACCCACCACCCGAAGCACCCCGGACGAGCGCAGGCGCCGGTACCGGCGGGCGACCGTCGTCTCGGACACGCCGAGCACCTGGCCGATCCGGCTGAACGAGGCCCTGCCGTCGATCTCCAGGGCATGCGCGAGCTTGCGGTCGAGCTCGTCGAGGATGATGGATTCCATGCGGGAACCCTAGCCCGATGCAGGATAACGACGATATCTCTCCGGTGACTGACGGGAGTGAGCGGCCCGCCCCGAGGATCGTGACGGCACCGACTCACGAGATCTGGGAGGCATCGGCAATGCGCAGGTGGTGGCCACTCACGGCGGTCTGCCTCGGTTCGTTCATGTTGATCGTCGACACGACGGTGGTCACCGTGGCACTGCCCGACATAGCGGGCGACGTCCACGCCTCGCTCGGCGCGATGCAGTGGGTCATGAACATCTACACGCTCGCGCTCGGCGTGCTGACCCTGAGCGCGGGCTCCATCGGCGACCTGTTCGGGCACCGCGCCGTCTACGCCGGCTCGGTCGCGCTGTTCGCCCTCGCCTCGCTGGCCTGCGGACTGGCCGCGAACGAGAGCGTGCTCATCGCCGCGCGAGGCGTGCAGGGGATCGGCGGCGCGGCCATGTTCGTCACCAGCGTCGCGCTGCTGGGCACCCATTACAGCGACAAGGCGCGCGGCGTGGCGATCGGCGTGTGGAGCGCCGTCGTCGGCGCGGCGGCGGCCGTCGGCCCCGTCTTCGGCGGACTCCTCATCCAGTACCTGGGCTGGCGCGCGATCTTCTTCATCAACCTGCCGCTCAGCCTCGTCACGCTGGCACTGACGCTCGCGTTCGTGACCGCCACGCCGCGCCGGGCGGGCGCCACCGTCGACGGGCCGGGAATCCTGGCCTTCGGAGTCTGCTCGGGGCTGCTCACGTACGCGCTGATCTCGGCCGGGGACGAGGGCTTCGCCCGGGCACAGGTGATCGTCCTGCTCGCGGCGTCGGCCGTCGCGCTGGTGGCCTTCGTCCTCATCGAACGCCGCCGCCGGCAGCCCATGCTGGACCTCGGCCTGTTCCGCAGCCGGTCCTTCAGCAGCCTGATGTTCTGCGTCACTGCGTCGGCCTGGGCCTTCGCCTGCCTGGTGTTCACCTCGGTCTGGCTGCAGTCGCTGCTCGGCCTGTCACCGCTGCAGTCGGGCGCGGTGCTGCTGCCGCTGGCGGTCACGTCGTTCCTGGTCTCGACGTTCGTGGGCCGGGTGCTGCACAAGGTCTCGCCCCGGGTGACGATCGGGCTCAGCCTGTTCCTCCTCGCCGTGGGCTCCGCCCTGGTGTCGCTCATGCTGCGGCCCGACTCCGGCTGGCAGGCGCTGCTGCCCGGCCTGGCGATCATCGGCGCGGGCGTGGGCATCGGCATCCCCGCCGGCGGCGCGGCCGTGCTCGCCTCGGTGCCGCCCGAGCGGGCCGGGATGGGCTCGGGGACCATGGCCTCCTTCCGCCAGCTCGGGCAGTCTCTCGGCGTGGCGGTGCTCGGCCTGGTCTTCCAGGCGGGCTCCGGGGCCTGGGGCGGGGGCGGGATCGGCGCGAGCGTGGAGAGCGTCGCGAAGGGCGTGCGCCCTATCGAGCTGGTCCAGGCCGGGGCGAGCGGCCTGAGCCGGGTGTACGTGGTCTCCGCGGTGGTCGCGGCCGTGGGCTTCGTGCTGGCGGTGTCGTTCATCCGCAAGCCGCCGGCCGTCGCCCCGGCCGAGCCGGTTCCCGCGGCTTCGGCCAAGTGACGTCATGCGGCGTCGTACGGTACCGCTGCCCGGCCGCCGTCAGCCGGCCGGCCCGTACTCCTGCGACTGTTCCAGGACGAACTGCCGCACCAGTTCGAGCAGCTTGACGTGCGACCTGATCGGGGCCCGCGTCCCCACCGGCAGCAGAAGGCCCATGTCGGACAGCCGTGAGAGAGCCTCATGCGCCATGTCGAGGTCCACGCCGATCAGAGCGGCCGCGCTCGCGACGGAGAACAGCGAGGTCACGCCATGGCTGAGGGTCGTCCCGCGCGGCCGGGCAGCAGCGGCCTGATCTGCCGCCCGCTGTCGACGTTGTCGGCGACGATCAGGGCCTGGCGGTCGGCGCTGGGCGACGACGTGGATCGGACGACGCGCGCTGGATCATGGGCCGCGTGATCGACGCCACCGGCGGCATGAACCTGGGGCTGTCCATCTGATCAGCCGCCCAGACGAGAGGCCGCCCGCCCGCCACCCGCCGCCGGAGAATGTTGGATTTTCCAATGACTGGAAGTTCCACGTATATTGGCGGCCATGGATGATCAGCAGCTGAACGAGCAGCTCCACGACTGCCTGTTCGCGATCCGTGCCCAGGTGCACGCCGAGCTCAAGGAGCTGGCCCGGGAAGCGGGGCTGACCGACACTCAGACGGATGCGCTGTGGAGGCTGAGCCGCGGGCCGGAGATGACCGCGCGCCGGCTGGCCGACCGCCTGCAGTGCGACGCCTCGACCGCCACCTCGATGATCGACCGGCTGGAGAGACGCGGCCTGGTCCGCCGGGTGCCCCACCCCACCGACCGCCGCGTGAAAGTCATCCAGCTCACCCCCGAGGGATGCGCGCTGCGTGATCGCGTCATCCAGCACACCACCGAGCGCTCGCCCTTCGCCCGCCTCGACCACGAGAGCAGGCTGCGCCTGCACGAGCTTCTCCGTCAGGCGATCGACGGCACCCACTCGGCAGACGAGGCCGCCGACGTCGTGGCCATCCCGGAAGGGGAACGGCGATGAGCAGCAAGACCGTGGTCATCACGGGCGGAGCCTCCGGCCTGGGCCTGGTGATGGCACGCCACCTGGTCGAGGCGGGGCACGGCGTCGTCCTCGTCGGCCGGGACGCGACGCGCACCCGGCACGCCGCGGAACGCCTGCGCGGCCCGCGCTCCTCGGACCGTGAAGCAGTGCCGCCGAGGACGTTCACCGCCGATCTGGAACAGTGGTCGCAGGTGCGGGCACTGGCCGCGGAACTGGCCGCCGGCAGCCGCCCCGTGGACGTCCTCGTCAACAACGCAGGGGCAGCCTTCCCCCGCTACGAGCAGACGGCGGACGGCGCGGAACGCACCTACGCGCTCAACCACCACGCTCCGTTCCTGCTCACTCACGCCTTGCTGGCCGAAGGAGCGCTCGCACCCCAGGCGCGGATCATCAACATGTCGTCGTTCGTGGAGAAGCGCGGCAGGCTCGACGCCGCCGATCCGGACGTCGCCGGGACATCGTGGGGCGACCGTTTCTACAACCAGATCAACGTCTACGCGACGAGCAAGCTCGTCAGCCTCCTGGCGGCGCGAGAGCTCGCACACCGCCTGCCCGACGGCATGAGCGTTTACAACGCCAATCCCGGCATGGTGAAGGGCACCGCGATGAACAGCAACGCCGGCGGGCTGATGCGGCTGACCGCCCCGCTGTTCCGACCGTTCGCCGTCACCCCGGACGAAGGGGTGCGGACCCCTGTCTGGCTCGCCACCGCCTCGCCGGCGCCACGCCCCAGTGGCGGCTTCTTCAGCGAGTCCCAGCCGGACACCCCTTCGCGCCTGGCTCTGAACGACACCCTCGCCGGCGCCGTCTACACCAGGACCGCGGCCCTCCTCGGGGTGGCGCCCCTCACGAGGTGAGACCGTCCGGCCCTCCGGCACACCCCGCGAACTACGAGCGCGCCCCGCTCGCCGCCGCGTTCCAGCGCCACGGCGGGACGTCGGTGCTGGAGAGGGTCTGCCCGCCGGAGGCCGCCGCGTACAGCTGTTCCAGGACGGTGTTGGCGGCGAGCCCGGCCGCGCCGGTGATCGACCCGCGTTCCTTCAGCGTCGAGGGCACGATCGGTGGCGCCGGCCGTACCGTGCACAGGGCTTCGACGTGCCGGCGGAGCGGCTCCAGGAAGGTGTCGCCGGCGCGCGCGTTGCCGCCTCCGACCACCACGATCTCGGGGTCGATCGCGAGCACGAGCGCGGCGATGCCGATCGCGATCTCCCTGCTGAACCGGTCGACCGCCTGCACGGCCGGCGCCTCGCCGTCGGCCGCGGCGGCGAACACCTCCTCGCGGTTGAGCCGCCGCCCGTCGGCGAGCCGCACGTCGTGCAGGAACTCCTGGGCGTGCTCCCACCCGAGGTGGGGCAGCGCGCCGATCTCGCCGGCGGCGCCGTTCGCGCCGCGCACGACCATGCCGTTCAGGACGAGCCCCGCTCCCGTGCGGTTGCCCGAGTGCACGTAGACCACCGAGGTCGCGTCGGTGGCGCTGCCCTTCCACGCCTCGGCGAACGCGGCGAGGTTCGAGTCGTTCTCCACCGCGATCGGGCACTCGAAGTGCGGTTCCAGCGCGGCACGCACGCTGAAGCCGGCCCAGCCTTCCGCCCCCTTGGTGATGACGTCCTGGTAGACCACGGCGGGCACGGCCACGCCCGCCGCCCACACCTCGGCCCGCTTCCTGCCCTGCTCGGCGAGCAGCCCATCGACGACCTTCACCGCGGCGGCGACGAGGTCGCCGGGGGTCTCGGAGACGGACGAGGCGACCGACCCCGCGGTCAGCACCTCGCCGTTCAGGTCGGCGATCTCGGCCCTGGTGGTGTGCAGGCCGATGTCGATGCCGATGACGACCGCGGCCTCGGCGCGGAAGCGGTAGCGGCTGGCGGGCCGGCCGGCGCCGGTCGGGGCCAGCGGCTCGACCGGGGCGGCCCAGCCGAGCGTGACGAGGTTGGCGACGACGGAGTCGGCGGCGGTCTTGGAGAGCCCCGTGGCCTGGGCGATCATCGGAATGGTGAGCGGCTCCTGCCGGATCGCCTCGATCACGGCCAGGGAGTTCAGACGCCGTAGCCGCGACTGGTCTCCTGCGCGGCGCAGCGGGCTCTTTTCACGTCCGATCAGCACACTCATCCACAACCCTCTCGTTGCCGCCGGCGTCGGGTGACGCGCGGAGTGCCGTCACATCTCTTCCATTAATACAGAAACTGGCTTTATTATTGCGCATCGCAGCCCCCCTCGCGTCTCACGGCCCTCCGTGGACGCCTGCCCCAAGAACGGAACAGCAATGCGCAAGAGCATCCGCGTGACGGCCGTCGTGAGCGCGCTCCTCGTCCTCAGCGCGTGCGGCACGAGGATCCAAGGTGGCCAGTCCTCCGACGCCTCGTCCGGCCCGAACGCGAAACCCCTGGTCTACTGGGGGAAGTGGGCCAAGGGCACCCCGCAGGCCACCCTCTTCGAGAGCATCATCGCCGACTACGCCAAGCAGACCGGGGTCAAGGTCGACGTGCAGTGGCTCGGCAAGGCCCAGGAAGAGCAGATCAAGAACGCCATCGCGACCGGCGAGGGGCCCGACTTCTTCGACACGGCGATCGACCACACCGCCGAGTTCCGCGCCGCGGGCGCGCTCGGCGACATGTCCGCCGTCTTCAAGGCCAAGATCCCCGGCGAGAACGCCACGATCGAGGAGGTCCTGCCCAAGAGCGTGCTGAAGGCGATCAGCGACGACAAGGGGTACGGGTTCGTGCCCCACAGCGTCTTCTCCGTGGGGCTCTGGTACGACGCCGCCCGCTACCCCGACTTCGCCACCACCCCGCCCAAGACCTTCGAGGACTTCCTGGCCGTCGCGGGCAAGGAGAAGGCCGCGGGCCGCCGGCCGATCGCGCTCGACGGCACCGTCAACTCCTACAACGCCTTCTGGCTCTACCAACTGCTGCTCTCGACGGCGGGCCCCGGCGCGCTGCGTCAGCTCGCCGAGGACCCCGCCGCCTGGGACCGTCCCGAGGTGAAGCGGGCCGTGACCGCGCTCGAGACGCTCGTCAAGGCCGGGCTCTTCCAGCCCGACTACATGGCCACGAAGTTCCCCGACGCGCAGAACGCGTGGGCGGCCGGCGACCACACCTTCAACCTGAACGGCACCTGGCTCGGCAGCGAGACCGCCTCGCTCCGCACTCCGGCGGTCAAGGCGCGCATCATCGCGCTGCCGCCGGTGGACGCCTCGAAGGGCTCGGCGGTCACGATCGGCGCGCTCGGCTGGGGCGTGAACCCGAAGTCGAAGAGCCAGCAGGCGGTCACCTCGTTCCTGGCGTTCGCGATGCAGAAGAAGTACATCGACCGGATCGCGACCGACGCCGACAACATCCCCTCGCGCACCGACTCCCCGGCCCCCGAGGCGCTCACCTCGATCCAGGAGTCGATCCGCACCGCGACGGCGGTCAGCCTCGACTTCGACGGCGTCGCCACCGTGGCGCCCAAGTGGTTCAACGACGTCTTCCTCCCGCTCGACGACAAGCTCGTCGGCGGGTCGATCGACGCCGGGAAGTTCCTGGCCGAGGGCAAGGCGCAGACCGCCGAGCTGGGCGAGTAGTGGTCGCGGACACCGTGGCGCGGCCCGCGGCACGCCGAGGTCGGGCGACGGCCGACGGCGGCGCGCTGCACGTCGAGCGCCGCCGGCTGTACCTCCCGCTGCTGCTGCCGGCACTGATCGCCTACCTGCTCTTCTTCGTCGTGCCGTCGATCTTCGGCGTCGTCCTCAGTTTCGCCGAGTGGTCGGGGCTGGGCACCGAGTTCTCCTGGGTCGGCGTCGCCAACTACGCCGAACTCCTGTCGAGCCGCATGTTCCTGTCGTCGTTCCTGAACACCGTCCTGCTGACGCTGGTCGTCGGGGTGGCGCTCTTCCTCATCGCGGTCGCCGCGATGGTCGCGCTGCGCACCGCTCGCGCCGGCGCCTTCATCCGGTCGGCCGTCTTCCTGCCGTTCATGATCTCACCGATCGCCGTCGGTCTCGCGGTCTCGTTCCTGTTCAACCCGAAGGGCATGGTGAACACCGTCCTCGGGCTGGCCGGCCTGGACGCGCTGCGCCAGCCCTGGCTCGGGCCCGAGCTCATCTTCCGGGTGATCATGGCCGGGGTCGTGTGGAGCGCCGCCGGCTTCTACGTCGTCCTGGTGATGTCCGCGGTCGACGGGATCCCCCCGAGCCTGTACGAGGTGGCCCGCATCGAAGGCGCCGGCCTGATCCAGCAGTTCAGGTACGTCACCCTCCCGCTGACCCGAGACATGATCGCGACCGCCGCGGCCCTGTGGGCCATCGCCGGGATCAAGACCTTCGAGATCGTCATCGCCTTCGTCGGCACGGCGGGCACCCCTCCCCCTGAGGCCAGGACCCTCGCCGTCGAGCAGTACCTGCGGGTCACGGGCGGACGCATCGGCGGCATGGCCCAGCTCGGCCAGGCGGCCGCCATCGGAGTGGTCATGACGGCCATCACCGTCGTGCTGATCGTGCTGTCCCGCCGCATCCAGCGGCGCGACCGGCTGGAGTGGTCATGACCGGCTCCGCCCGCCACCGCCCGGCCGAGGTCTTCGGCGCCTCACTGATCGTCCTCATCAGGGCCGGTCTCTGGCTCTGGGTGCTCTTCAACCTCGCCATGGTCCTCTGGGTCATGCTCAACTCGGTCAAGACCTCGCGGTCGATCTTCGCCAACCCCGTGGGACTGCCCGACACCTGGATGTGGGAGAACTTCGCCACCGCCTGGTCGACCTCGGGCCTCGGGGCCGCCACCCTCAACTCGGTGATCCTGGTGACCGTCTCGGTCGCGCTCATCATGGGCCTCAGCGTCCCGGCCGCGTACGCGGTGGCCAGGCTGGGCGGACGGTCGAGCGGGCCGGTCGCGACCTTCTTCGCCGTCGGCATGAGCATCCCGTTCCAGGCGTTCGCCGTGCCGATGGTGCTCATCAGCGTCGGCCTGTCGAGGTTCATGATCGACTGGATCACGGGGGCCTGGGACCCGCGCGTCACCGTCGCGCTCTTCTACGTCGTGCTGAGCCTGCCGTTCAGCGTCTTCGTGCTCATCGGCTACTTCCGGTCGCTGCCCGGCGAGCTGGAAGAGGCCGCGGCCCTGGACGGCGCGACGCCGTTCAGGACGTTCTGGCAGATCATGGCCCCGCTCGCCAGGCCCGGCATCACGACCGTGGCCGTGCTGAACGTGCTGACCCTGTGGAACGAGACCGTGATCGTGCTGATGCTGGTGCCGAACCAGCGCATGCAGACACTGAACGTCGCGCTGCTCAACTTCTACTCCAACATGCAATACACCTCGAACTGGGGCGGGCTCTTCGCCGGCGTCGTCATCGTCGTGCTCCCGATGATCGTGATCTACCTCTGGTTCGGCCGCCGCATCGTCAACGGCATGACGCAAGGCATCGGCAAATGACTGACAATCACGCGGAAACGGATGGTCACCACATGCACGGAACGGTCGGACTCATCGGCGCGGGCGGCATCGCCAACGCGCATCTACCGGCCTGGCTCGACCTCGGCTACGACGTCGTGGTCTTCTCCGTCGCCGACGACGCGGAGCAACTCATCGCCCGGCACGGCGGCGGGCGGCCCGTGGCCGGCCTGGAGGCGCTGTTCGGCGCGGCCGACGTCGTCGACATCTGCACGCCCACGCACACCCACCGCGAACTGGCGCTCGCCGCCCTTGAGCACGGCCTCCCGACCGTGTGCGAGAAACCCCTGACCCGCACCCTCGGGGAGGCGGAGGATCTCGTCGCGCGGTTCGCCGCGGCCGGGGTGCCGCTCTTCCCCGCCCACGTCGTACGGTACTTCGCCGAGTACGAGGAACTGTGGCGCGCGGTGGCGCGCGGCGACGTGGGCCGGGTCGGCGTGCAACGCCACACCCGGCAGGGACGCAGCCCGCAGAGCGGCTGGTACCTCGACGAGCACCGCTCGGGCGGCGTGCTCCTCGATCTCATGATCCACGACATCGACGTCGCCCGCTGGATCGGCGGCGACGTCGAGCGGGTGTTCGCCCGCACGAACGTCGTGGGCGGCAGCCAGAGCACGCAGGCGTTCCTGACGCACGCCGGGGGCGCGATCTCGGTGCTCACCGCGACCTGGACCACCGCCCCGATCGAGTTCCGGACGCAGTTCGAGGTCGCGGGCTCCGACGGCGTCCTGCACGGCGACTCCGCCGAGCGCCGCGCCTTCCGCTACCAAGGCCACGCCGAGCCCGGCGCGGACCTCCTGCCCGACTTCTCCCCTCTCACCAGCCCCTACCGCGCCGAGCTGGCGGATTTCGTCCACTCCATCGCGACCGGCGCCGCGCCCAGGGTCACCGCCCTCGACGGCCTCGAGGCCATGCGCATCGCCGACGCCGTGGCCCGCTCGGCCGCCACCGGCCTGCCCGTCGACCTTCAGCCCGCCAAGGAAGAGGTTTCTGCCGCATGAGGATCGGAATCCTCTCGTTCGCCCACCTGCACGCGACCGAGTACGCCGCCGCGCTGCGCCGTGCCGGCGACGTCGAGATCATGGCGTGCGACGCCGGCCATGCCGACCGCCCCGCCGGGGAGCTCGGCGGCCCCGAGCTCGCCCGCACGCTCGGCGTCGGCTACGTCGAGACCGAGGAAGACCTCTGGGCGTGGCGGCCGGACGGTGTGGTGATCTGCGCCGAGAACGTCAGGCACCGCGAGCTCGCGTCACGCGCCGCGGCCGAGGGCGTGCACGTGCTGTGCGAGAAGCCGCTGGCGACGTCGCTCGCCGACGCGGCCCAGATGCTCGCCGCCGCCCGCGCCGCGGGCACCGTGCTGATGACGGCGTTCCCCGTCAGGTTCGCCCCCGCCTACGCCGAACTGCGCACGGCGGTACGGCGCGGCGACCTCGGCCGGATCATCTCCATCGCGGCCACGAACTGCGGCGGCGTGCCCACCACCCGGGACTGGTTCGTCGATCCGGCACGCAGCGGCGGAGGCGCGCTGACCGACCACGTCGTGCACGTGGCCGACCTGCTCGCCGACCTCCTGGACGAGGACCCCGTCGAGGTGTACGCCATCGCCAACGCGATCCCGAACCCCGGCCAGAACGGCGCCGCCGTGCCGGTCGAGACGGCCGGGCTCGTCTCGCTGCGTTACCGCGACGGCGCCATCGCCTCGATCGACTGCTCCTGGTCGCGCCCGCCCGGCCGGCCCAACGCCGGCGACCTGGTCACGCTGACCGTCGTCGGCACCGAGGGCGTGGCCGAGATCGCGCCCTTCGCCGGCGTCCTCACCGGCTGGAACAGCCGCGGCGCGGTCGCGTCCGGCTACGGCGCGCCGCTCGACGACCTGCTGATCCGCGCCTTCCTCGACGCGGTGCGCACCGGGGAGGCCCGCCAGCCTGACGCTGTCGCGGGCTACCGCACCGTCGCGCTCGTCGAGGCCGCGTACCGATCGGTGACCGAGACGGCGCCCGTGCGCCTTGAGATGGAGAGCCGATGAGCCGCCGCCTGCTCGGCATGGCCCTGTCCGTCGCGGTCACCGCGGCCCTGACCGTCCTGCCCGGTCACGCCGCCGCCCAGGCCTCCACCCAGACCGCCGCCCAGGCCTCCACCCGGGCCGCCGCCGGGGCCGTCGCCGAGACCGCGAGCCCCCGCACGACGGTGACCTTCACCGACACCCACGAGGTGCTGCACGGCAACCCGTACACCGGCACCGCCTTCGACATCAACTCGCCCAAGCCCGCGGGCGAACGCGGCTGGGTCTTCACCGACGACCCCGCGATCACGGCGTTCATCGAGGGCAAGGAGAAGATCCCGGACGAGGCGGACATCGTGCGGCTGCAGATCGCGTGGGCCGACTTCGAGCCCGACGACGACGCCTTCACCTGGGACCGCCTGGACGCGTTCATGAAGCGCATCGTCGAGCAGGGCAAGACCGTCGAGTTCCAGCTCCTCATGTCGGAGGCGCCCGACATCGAGAACGACCCGAGCGTCTTCGCCTACGAGTACCCGCCCGCCTGGCTCTTCGACAAGCTCGGCGCGAAATTCCGGCTCGCGCCGTACAACACCGTCTACAAGTCGCGGCAGCCGATCTACCACGACCCGATCTACCTCGCCGAGCTCAAGGAGGCGGTCGGCGCCTTCGCGGCCCGCTACGACAAGAACCCGGGGATGGCCTGGGTCGACCTGCGCGCCTTCGCGCTGTTCGGCGAGTGGTCCGGCTGGAACGACGCGATGAACTTCCCGTGGCCCGACAACGCCACCCGCTCGGCGACGCTACGCGCGATCATCGACATCTACGCCGACGCCTTCACCCAGACGATGGTCATGATGCCGAACCCCGGCGCGGACGTGGTCGCGTCCGACCCCGACGCCGACACCCAGGCCAAGCGGTACGTCGCCTTCGGCTACGACCAGGCCGCCCGCAACGAGAACTGGGGCCTGCGGTCCGACACCGTGAACAGCGCGTTCCCGTGGATGCACTACGGGACCGGCAGCGAGAACGTGTGGATCAACCGCAAGCTCCGCCGTGACCTCATCCAGGTCTCGGAGGGGGCGGGCTGGGACAGCGGGATCATGCTGAACAACCCGCGGCTCGTGGTCAAGAACGCGCTGGAGGCCTACCACTCGAACCTGCAGGGCATCAACAACACGAGTTTCGCGCACTGGCAGGCGATGAAAGACGCCTACGGCGAGTGGTTCACGACGCTCGGGCGCTACTCCGGCTACCGCTTCCTCATGCCGAGGGCGAGCTACGACTCCGAGGTCGCGGCCGGTGGCCGGTTCACGCTCGCCCACACCTGGACCAACAACGGCGTCGGGTTCAGCCCCCGGAAGTACCCGCTGGAGGTGCGCTTCACCGACCGCGCCACGGGCGAGGTGGTGTGGCGCGGCACCGACGACTCGCTCGACCAGACGAAGTGGTTCAAGGGAGACGTGCGCGAGCTGCGGTCGACGTTCACGCTGCCCGCCGGCGTCCCCGCCGGGACCTACGACGTCGGAGTGGCCATGCTCGGGGCCGACGGCAAGCCGCGCATCGAGCTGGCCATGCCGGACGGCGCCGGCAAGGTCTACCCGATCGGCACGATCAAGGTCGTGCCCGAGGTCACGCCTCCGCCGGCGCTCGCGGCGCCGCTCACCCAGTTCAAGATCGAGAACGAGGACTACACCGAGGCCAAGGGCGCCTACGGCGTCGAGGCGCCGCCCGAGGGCGGCTTCGGCTCGCTCTACCTGGACGAGGCCGGCGAGTGGGCCGAGTACGACAACGTCGTCGTGCCCGCGAGCGGGACCTACCGGGCGGAGTTCCGCGTGTCGTCGGAGCAGGGCAACCGCTTCCGGGTCGAGGTCGACGGCCGGGACGCGCTGGGGCCGATCACCGTGCCTGACTCCGGCGGCTACAACGTCTACCGGACCATCGAGCGCGACCTCGCACTCACCGAGGGCCGCCACACGATCCGGATCGTCCGCGAGGACGGCCGCTGGTTCTTCATGAACTGGATGCGGTTCACCCACGAGCGGCCCGAGTCGATCACTATCCAGGCCGAGAAGCCCACGGCGCAGGAGGGGGTCTGGCTCGCCGCGCAGGACACGACGAGCGACGACGGCACCCCCGGCGTCTCCATCGTCGACACCGGCGACTGGCTGCGCTACGACGACGTCGAGATCCCCGCGAGCGGCGACTACCTCCTGCAGTTCCAGTACTCCACCGTCAACGCCGACCCGCTGACGTTCCGGGTCGAGGTCGACGGGGCCGACGTCTCGGGCGCGCTGAGCCTGCGCGACACCGGCGGGGTCAACCGGATCAGGACCGAGGACTTCGTCATCCCGCTGACCGCCGGCACCCGTTCGATCAAGGTGGTGTGGACCGAGGCCCACTCGAACATCGTGTGGAACCGGATGCGTCTCGACCTGCAGGGCGCCGCCAAGCAGGCGATCGAGGCGGAGAACTACACCATGCAGTGGAACCTGGGCCAGGAATGGGCCTGGAAGGGGGCCGACACCGGGGTCGTCGTCGGCACGTACCAGGGCTCCGACGGCCCCGTGCGGGCGGTCGGCAAGGTCGACGAGGGCGACTACCTGCGTTACGACAACGTCCTCGCACCGCACACCGGGCTCTACCGGGTCGGGTTCGCCGCCGCGTCCGGCCAGGCGACCTCCTTCCGCTTCGAGGTCGACGGCGACCGGTACCCGGTGCACGTGCCGGACACCGGCGGCGACGGCCACTTCACGACCGTCGGCACCTGGGTGAAGCTCACCGCGGGCGTGCACACCTTCCGGATCGTCGCCGAGGGCTCGGGCCTGCTGCTCGACGCGTTCACCGTCACCGCGGGCACCGCCGCGACCAAGGCGATCGTCGCGACCGGCGCCACCGCGCTCAAGGCGGGCGAGACCTCCACGATCACCACCGAGGCCGTGAACGCCGACGGCAGCCGCACCCCCGTCTCCGACGGCGTCACCTACCTCAGCTCGGACCCGTCGGTGGCCACGGTCGACGCGAACGGCGTGGTCAAGGCGGTCGCCTGGGGATCGGCGACCATCACGGCGATCTACGACGGCCTGTCGGACGGCTACGCGCTGACCGTCACCGACCCCACGCTGGTCCTCACCTACGTCAACGACGACGACAAGCAGGTGAAGTACTCGGGCGCGTTCGGCGTGGACCAGAACCGCGGACTCGGCGACTACGGCGACGACGTGCACTACTCCACCCAGAAGGGCGACTACGCCGAGCTCACCTTCACCGGAACCGGCATCAGCTTCCTCACCGAGCGCTACACCGACATGGGCGTCGTCGACCTCTACGTCGACGGCGAGCTGCGGGCCTCGGTGGACTGCTACGGCCCGGTACGCCAGGGGCAGCAGCGGGTGTTCCGGGCGAGCGGCCTGCCACTGGGCGAGCACACGATCCGCGTCGTGAACAGGCAGAGCTACGCCGACACCGGCCGTATCGCCATCGTGGACGCCTTCGTCGTCGAGGTGGCGCGCGCGTGGGCCGACGGCGCCGAGCTCACCGTCAAGAAGAAGGCGACGTCGGTGCAGCTCACCTGGCCCAAGTCCGAGATCGCGACCGGCTACGCCGTCTTCGACGGCGACACCGAGGTCGCCCGCGTCGAGGCGAACAAGACCAAGGCGGAGGTCGGCTCGCTCGTGCCCGGCTCGACGCACACGTTCACGGTGCGGCCCGTCCTGCCGGGCGGCGCGGTGCTGTCGTTCGGGCTGACGGCGCAGGTGACGCTGTGACCTCCTTGCGCAAGGGAAGGCTCAGGATCGAAGGAGCCGCCGACCCGGTCTCCGGGATGCTGCCGATCCTGCCCGGCGTGCCCGCCACCACCGGGGACGGCGCCGGCGTCGACGACGAGATGCGCCGGAACCTGGCCTACGGCCGGCCCCGCTCGCTCGTCCCGTACACCCGCCAGTGGGGGTACGGCCGCGAGCGCACCGAGCGGGAACTGCCCACGGTGGTCCTGGAGAACGACCAGCTCACCGCGACGTTCCTGCCCGGGTACGGCGGGCGCCTGTGGTCCCTCGTCCACCGGCCAGGCGGCAGGGAACTGCTGCACCGCAACCCGATCCTGCAGCCCGCGAACCTCGCGCTGCGGGACGCCTGGGTCGCCGGCGGCGTGGAGTGGAACCTCGGCACGACCGGGCACTGGCCGCTGACCTGCGAGCCGCTGCACGCGGTACGGGTGACCGCGGCCGACGGGACACCGGTGCTGCGCATGTTCGAGTTCGAGCGGCTCCGGCGGCTGATCGTGCGGATCGACGCCTGGTTGCCCGCCGGGTCGCCGGTGCTCTACGTGCACGTCTCCCTCCACAACCCCTCCGACCAGGTCACACCGGTCTACTGGTGGTCCAACATCGCCGTGCCGGAGAGCGCGGGGGTCCGGGTGCTCTGCCCGGCCGAGCGCGCCTTCCACTTCGACTACGTGAGCGATCTGCGGCACGTGCCCTTCCCCGGGACGGACGGCGCCGACCGCAGCTACCCGGCGCGGGCCCTCCAGGCGGCCGACTACTTCCTGGACCTGCCCGAGGGGGAACGCCGCTGGATCGCGGCCCTGGACGAGACCGGGTCGGGGCTCGTCCAGACCTCCACCGGCAGGCTGCGCGGCCGCAAGCTGTTCTGCTGGGGGACCACGACGGGCGGCCGGCACTGGCAGGAGTGGCTGTCCGGCCCCGGCGCGCCGTACCTGGAGATCCAGGCGGGGCTCGCCAGGACCCAGCTGGAGCACCTGCCGATGCCCGGCGGCGCCACCTGGTCCTGGGTCGAGGCGTACGGCCGGCTCGACGTCGACGCGCCCGTCGTGCACGGGAGCTGGCGGGAAGCCTGCGAGGCGACCGGCGAGGCCCTGGACCGGCTCGTCCCTCCCGTACGGCTGGACGAGGCGCTCAGGGAGGCGGCGGCTTTCGGGCCGCCCGAGGAGTGGCTCGCCGAAGGCTCCGGCTGGGGCGGCCTGGAAGGGCTCGCCGGCTTCCCGCCGCCGGGCCCCGAACAGGCGCCCTGGCAGGAGTTGCGCGCCACGGGCCGCCTGCCGGTCTGCGACCCGCCCGCGCCCCCCGTCACCGGCCGGCGCTGGCGGGAGGCGCTGGAGAACAGCGCGGACGACTGGCACGCGTACTACCACCTGGGCCTGATGCGCCTGGCCGACGGTGAGGACGACGCGGCCCGCGAGGCCTGCGAGCTGTCCGCCGGCGCGCGGAGGACCCCGTGGGCGCTGCGCGTCCTGGCCTTCCTCGCCTCGTCGCCGCAGGAGGCGGCCGACCTCATGCTCGAAGCGCACCGGCTGCGCCCGGACCTGCGGGAACTGGCCGTCGAGACACTCGACGCGCTGCTCGCGGCCGGGAGGGGCGAAGCGGCACTGGCCCTGACCGAGGCGCTGCCGTACCGCGACCACGGCCGGATCCGGCTGGCCGAGGCCAGGGCGGCGCACGCGACCGGCGACGACGACCGCCTCCGCCGCCTGCTGGCGGAGGGGATCCGCGTCGACGACCTGCGCGAAGGAGAGGTCTCCCTCGACCGGCTCTGGCTGGCCGTCCACCCGGGCGAGCCCGTCCCGCCCCGGTACGACTTCCGCATGTCCGCATCCGCATGACCGCAGGCTGCAGGGCTCCGCGCGGCGCAGCCCTGCAGCCTCCGGGCCGGTCCGGGGGCGTCGACCCCCTTCACAAGGTCAGGCCCGCCTCCAGGTGTGCCAGCGCCTCGTCGATCTCGGCCGGGCCGTCCAGGGCGGCATCCTGTGCCCACTGCGCCCAGACCATGGCCACCACGCCGAAGGCGGCGCCGACCGCGTTGCGGATCCGCGGGTCGTCCCCGGCGCATCCAGCCCGGTCCGCCACGATGGCGCAGACCTCGGCGATCAGGGCCGGGCTTCTCCTCAGGTTGGCCACCAGCAGCTCGGGGACGGTGGCAGCGAACACTTCCCGCGCGTGCCCCGCGGCGATCTCCTCGGCGGACAGGGCGGCGAACGCCGCGCGGAACGCGCCGCGCAGCACGGTGACCGGGGCGCCCGGAGGCTGGGAGGCCAGCGCCTCGACGAGCGGCGGGAAGCGGTCGAGGGTGACCAGGTCCTCCTTCGTCGGGAAGTAGCGGAAGAAGGTGGCCGGGGAGATCTCGGCCGCTTCGGCTATCTGCTCGACGGTGGTGACGTTGTAGCCGCGTTCGCGGAAGAGCCTGAACGCCTCCCTCAGGATCGTCTCCCTGGTGCGGGCCTTCTTGCGTTCGCGCAGTCCGATGTCAGCCACGCAGCGAATTGTACTCGCCCATCAAATGAGAGGGTACTCTCAGAAGAGAGTCAGCTCTCATTTTCTCGGCTTCACCGTGGCCGCCCCCGCCTGCCCCGTCATGCCGGCCACACCGGCCGCATGCCCGGCAACGCCCGCCCCATCCCCGTGCAGGTGCCCCACGACCAGGTGCCGGGGCTGAGGGCCGCCATCCGCGCCACCCGCGGCCAACATCACGTCCTTCCTGCGGCGCTTCCAAGGCGTGCACATCATGATCGCCGACACGTCCGACATCGACCGCGTGGCCGCGCGGCTGATGGCCGGCGGCGTCGGCCACGGCGGCGTCCACGACATCCGGCGGCCCGTCGAGACGGCCACGGGAACCAGGATGGAACCTGCCCGCTACCTGGAGATCTCCGACCCCCGCCTGTCACCGGGACGCGTACCGGAAGGCAGGATCGGGTTCGCCGAGAACACACCGGTCGACGCGGCCCAGGAGCCGCAGCACACCGACCACCCCAACGGCGCGACCAGGCTGGCCGGATGCGTGCTGTGCGTGGCCGACACGGCGTTGCCCGAGGTGGAACGCCGCTACGAGAGCTACTTCGGCCCGGCGCGACACGGCCGGGCGACGCGTTTCGACCGGGCGGACGTCACCGTCGTGGCCGCGTCGGCGCTCACCGGCCTGCTGCCCGGCGAGCGCCCGGCGGCCCTGCCGGCGTTCGTCGCCCACGCGGTGGCCGTACGCGACCTCTCCGCCACCGAAGAGCTCCTGCGCGGCAACGACGTCCCGACCGTCAGAACCGGCCCCGAGGAGATGTTCGTGCCCGCCGGCGCCGCGCTGGGTGCCGCGATCATCTTCCGCCAGGACGGCTGAGGGCGTTCCGGGAGCAGGACCTCCGCTACCGCCACACCGCCCGCAACCGCGACCCCTCGAGCTTCCCGGAGGGCGTACTTGAACACCTGGGAGCCGGCCGGGCCGTCAGCGGGTCACCATGGTCTCCCGCTTCACGTGCGAGAGCTTGTCGGGATTGCGCACGTGGTAGGCGCCGGTGACGTAGCCGTTCTCCACGCGCACCGCCACCACTCCGTCGATCTCCCCGTCCACTCGCACGAGCAGCCCGGGCGCGCCGTTGATCTGCACCAGCTCGACCGACCTTTCCGCGTCGCGCGTCCACCAGCCGACGGCCAGCAGGCGAGCCACGTCGTCGATCCCCACCACGGGCCGCAGCAGGGCGTGCCTGACTCCGCCGCCGTCGCTCAGGGCGACGACGTCCGGCGCGAGGACGTCGAGCAGGCTCTGCAGCTCACCGGTTTCGACCGCTCGCTGGAACGCTTGGAGTGCGGCGCGGGTCTCGGCCGGGGAGGCGACGCCGCGTGGTCGGCGGGCGGCGACGTGTGCCCGCGCCCGGTAGGCGATCTGGCGGACCGCGTTCGGGCTCTTGCCGACGGCTTCGGCGATCTCGTCGTAGTCGAGATCGAACACCTCGCGCAGCACGAACACCGCCCGCTCGGTCGGCTGGAGCGTCTCCAGCACCAGCAGCATCGCCATCGAGACGCTCTCGGCGAGCTCGACGTCCTCGGCCACATCAGGCGCGGTCAGCAACGGCTCGGGCAACCACGGCCCGACGTAGGACTCCTTGCGCCGGCCGAGCGCGCGCAGCCGGTCCAGCGCCTGCCGGGTGACGATCCGCACCAGGTAGGCCCGCTGCTCCCGCACGGTGTCGAGATCGACGTCCACCCATCGCAGCCACGTCTCCTGCAGGACGTCCTCGGCGTCGGCGGCCGAGCCGAGCATCTCGTAGGCGACGGTGAACAGCAGGTTGCGGTGGGCGACGAACGCCCCGGTGGCGGAGTCCACGATGGCGGAGTCCACGGCGGCGGTGCGGCCGGGACGGTCGTGCGGCTCGGCCGGGTCCGCACGTCGTTCGCTGCGCTCGCTCATGCCCGGCTCCTGCCTGTTCGTTCTCAGCACTGCCACACGCACAAGACGCCGGCCCCCAACGCTTTGTAACACCCACGGCGGGTGGCCCATGTCACAGGGCCGCGCTGTTACGGGGCTCGGGGCGCCGGCGTCTCGTGGTCGTCAGGACGCCGCGCGAACGATCCGCACGGCACCACGACCAGTCCGGAGCGAGAAGGGAAGTCCTCCCCATGTCCACGCCCATGACGACCGACCAGCGGTCGCGCATGCCCAACCCCCTCCCCTACCTCCCCGAGATGGCGGAGGTCGGCGAAGGCCTGCACAAGGCCCTCCGCAACAGCGCGATCCCGCAGACCACCATCGCCCTGCTGCAGCTGCGCGCCGGGCAGATCCTCGGCAGCACGTACTTCGTCATCCGGGAGACCGGCAACCTCCGCCGGTTGGGGGAATCGGAGGAGCGCATCACCGCCGTAGCCACCTGGCGGGACGCCACCTCCTTCACCGACGCCGAACGGGTCGCGCTGGAGCTGGTGGAGGCGGTCCTCACGCCGAACCCGTCCGGGGAGCGCGTCCCCGACGAGCTGTACGCCAAGGCGTCCGCGCACTACGACGACCAGGCGATGTGGTCGCTCATCATGGCGATCGCCCACATCGGCTTCTTCACCCCCGCCGCTCTCATCGCCAAGCCGATCCCCGGCATGCCCCCCGGCCAGAACTACAACGCGTAAGAAGGGCACCACAGCATGAGCATCACCAAGTTCGCGGTAGCGGGAGCGACCGGGCGGCTGGGACGCCACGTCGTCGATATCCTGACCGAGCGGGGGCACCGGGTCGTGCCGATGTCCCGAGCCACCGGCGTGGACGTCATCACCGGTGAGGGCCTCGCCGAGGCCCTCACTGGGGCCGAGGTCATTATCGACGTCGCCTCTTGGCACTCCTCCGACCAGGACGCCGCGACGGAGTTCTTCCGCACGTCGGCCCGCAATCTGCAAGAGTACGGTCAGAAGGCCGAGGTCGCCCAGATCACCATGGCGTCCATCATCGGCGTCGACAAGGCCACCGCCGGTTTCCTCGCCGCCAAGAAAGTGCACGAGGAACTCCTCCTGTCCGGCCCGATCCCCGTCCGCATCCTGCGGGCCGCGCAGTTCCACGAGTTCGTCGGCCAGCTCCTGGAGTGGCAGCAGGGCGACGTCGCCTACATCCCGGCCCTGCCCACCCAACTCGTGGCCTGCCGCACCGTGGCCGAAGAACTGGTCGACCTGGCCCTCGACTCCGCGGCGCCCGCTCCGGGCACGCCGGTCCCCGAGATCGCCGGGCCTCGTCAGGAGACCATGGCGGAGGCGGCCCGGCTCCTCGGCGCCCGCCGGGGCATCGAGGTCGTAGGCGTCGACGGCTCCGGCATGCCCGATGCCGAGATCGCCGCCGCCGGCGGGTTCCTGCCCGGCCCGCACGCCAAGCTCGCCGGCCCCACCTTCGAGGAGTGGCTCGACACCCGGCCCTGAGCCGTACGGCATGACCCTGCCCGTGTCCACAGCAGGAGCGCGGCGATGACCGTGGCGATGACCGTGGCGATGGCGCGGTGTGGCGCTGTTTCGCTCGTCACCCCGCCCGCGTCGCCGGCCGAACTCTGAGCCCCGCTCACCCACCTCCGGTGAGCCGGCCGCCGGGCACGGGCAGGGCCGCGCCCGGGGTCGGCGGGGTGGGAGAACCTGCCGCCCCGCCCGCGGTGCCGGGCCTCGGCGGCGCCGTCGCACGACGGACGTTCTGGAAGGAATTGCCGTCAAGCTGAACATGTGTTTAAGATACTGAACATGAGTTCAACTCGCCGGGAGGGCGGTGCGGCCTCGGCCGACCTGACCGCGCAAGCCAAGATCCGTAACGCGGCCATCGCGCACTTCGCCCGCGACGGCTTCCAGAAGACGAACGTACGGACCATCGCGGCCACCGCGGGGGTGAGCCCCGGCCTGGTCATCCACCACTTCGGCAGCAAGGAGAACCTGCGTGCCGTGTGCGACGACCACGTCCTGCGCATCCTGACGGAGCGGGCTCACGGCACCAGCCCGGCCGGCATGCAGGCGCTGTTCGGTCAGTACCAGTCGGACCCGGAGGAGTACCACCTGTACGTGCGGTACATGATGCGGGCGATCGAGGAGGACACCCCCGCGGCCACCACGTTCGTCAACACCCTGGTGGACGGGTCCGAGCAGATCCTGCGGGACGGGATCGCCGAAGGCTCGCTGCGGCCCTCCTCCGACGTGCGGGCATTGGCGGTGCTGTCTGTGCTGATCAGCCTCGCCACGCTGACCGCGCCGCCGCCGCTGGCCCGCACGCTCGGCTTCGAGCAGGCCGGGCCCGGGCTCCTGCAGCGCCTCGGCCTGCCCGTGCTGGAGATCTTCACCCACGGCATGTACGCCGACGACTCGATCCTGAAAGCCGCCCAGGCCGTCTGGCACGGCGCGCAGGAATCACCACAGTCTCCGAAAGGGATGAATGACTAGATGGCACCTACCGTTCCGGCCTTCACACCGTTGCAGGCCAGCCTCTGGCTGACGCTGTGCGGCAGAGCGCTCGACAACCGCCTGCCCCTCCCCATCCTGGGCGACAAGATGGCCGACGAGATCGTGCGCAAGGTCGACTACGACTACAAGAAGCTGCGCATCCCGTCGGGCAGCGTCATCAGCATCGCCCACCGGGCCAAGAAGCTCGACGAGGTCGCGCAGCGTTTCCTCGCCCGCAACCCCGACGGGGTCGGCCTCGACCTCGGGGCGGGGCTGGACAGCCGGGTGCTGCGCATCACCCCGCCGCCCACGGCCGACTGGTACGACATCGACCTCCCTGAGGTCATGGCAGCCAGGCAGGACCTTCTGCCGGCCGAGGCGACTCCCCACGGCATCAGCGCGGACCTGACCGGCGGCGCCTGGCTGGACTCCCTGCCCACCGACCGGCCGGTGGTGGCCGTCGCGGACGGCCTGATCGCGTTCCTCTCGGAACAGGAGATGATCTCCCTGGTGGGACGCATCATCGACCACTTCCCCAGCGGCGAGATCGCCTTCAACGGCTACAGCACCTTCGCCGTCCGGATGCAGAAGATCGTTCCCGTCGCCAAGGTGATCAGGGAGGTCACCAAGTTCCCCGGCTTCAACGATCCGAAGACGCCCGAACGCTGGCATCCCAAGCTGAAACTGGCCAGGGAGATCCTGTGCACGCGCGAGCCGGAGGTCGACCGGTTCCCACCGTTCCTCCGCCTGATGAACCGCATGTCCGCCCCCAGCGCGGCCGTGTCCCGCTTGGGCAACACCATTCTGGTCTACCGCTTCTAGCCTCCGTCTTCCAGCCTCCGTCCCAGCGGGTCTCCCTCTGCACCGCCGAGCCAGGCGTCACCTCCGAAGAGCGGCCGGGGGCGTCCGCGCCGCCACCGGCATTCGGGGTCGGATGTCTGCTTGGCGGCGTATCGTCGCCGCGCGGGGCCACGTTGGTGGGGTGGCAGAGCATGGTGAAGGCCGCGAGTCCCGCGACGACGGCCGCTACCGGGACGAGCGGCGCTCGCGCCGTCAACGGAAGCAAGACCTGAAGATCGCTTCCCCCATCCAGGTTGATCGTTTCCCAGGGTTGGGCTGCTGGGACGGCTTACCTGCGGCTCCTGTCGGCTGCGCGGATGCAAGGCGCCGGCTCAGCGGGGCTTGGTGAGCGACCATAGGGATACCGCCATGAGCAGAGCGGTCAGCCCGCCGCAGATCATCACGGTGGAGACCGAGAAGTCGTCGACGACGCGGCCGCCGAGGAAAGCGCCGAGGGCGAAGGTCGCCTGGAAGGAGGAGGTGAAGACGACCGTGGCGCCTTCGGTCGTGTGAGGGGCGGCGGTGATGAACGATGCCTGTGAGCAGACGGGCACGCCTCCGTAGGCCAGGCCCCAGACCATGAGCAACACCACGGCTCCGACGGTTGTGCCGCCGACCGAGGGCAGCAGCAGGGTGCTGACCGCGATCAGGCAGCCGGAGGTCGCGAAAGCGACTCGCAGGCGTGTGGCGGCGGCCTTGCCTGCCAGGAAGTTGCCGGCGATTCCGGCGATTCCGTACGCCAGCAGGACGGCGCTGACGGCTGCGGGAGGCAGGCCGGTGACGTCCTGGAGGAAGGGCGTGACGTAGGTGTACGTGCCGAAGTGCGCCAAGACGATGAGGAAGGTGGCCGACAGGGCGATGGCGGCACCCCTGGTGCGCAGCAGGTCGAGCAGGACGCGAGGGCTGGTGACCTGGTGGGCGGGCAGCGGCGGCAGCAGCATCAGCAGGGCGGCCAGGACCAGGACGGCCAGCACGGCCAGGACCAGGAAGGCGGTTCGCCAGCCGGCGAGGTCGCCGATGAAGGTGCCGGCCGGTACGCCGAGCACGGAGCCCAGCGGCACGGCGGAGAAGATCACAGCGGTGGCGGTGCCGACGGCGTGCGGCGGCATCAGGCGGCCGGCCAGCCCGGCCCCGATCGACCAGAAGCCGCCGATGGTGAGGCCGACGAGCACCCGGGAGATCAGCATGACCCAGTAGGAGGTCGCCACTGCCGCCAGCACGTCGGCCACGGCGAGCACCGCCATGAGGACGCACAGCATCAGGCGGCGGTCCAGGCGCGCAGTGGTCAGTGTGACCGTGGGTGCGGCGACCGCGGCGACGATGCCGGGCAGCGTCATGGTCAGCCCTGTGACGCCGTCGGAGATGCCGAAGTCGGCGCCGATGGCGGTCAGCAGGCCGATAGGCAGGATTTCGCTGGTGACGATGGCGAAGATGCCCAGCATGAGCGAGGTGACCGCGAGCCAGCTGATGAAGGGCGAGCGCGGCCGGGCGAGCGTGGTGGTGGACATGATTCCCGTTCAGGCAGGTGCGCGTGGCGTGAAGGCACCCAGCCAAGCAGTGAAGAAGTAGCGGGCACCGGCACGTTTCGGACGCAACCGTCGCCATGACTCGCGCACCGTCAGTGCTCGTGCGGCCGTCGCCACCGACAGATCGACTCTGGCCGGATCTTCTCGGTCCTTCGGCCTGCGAAGCGCCGGCTCCCGCGACCTCGCCGAAGAGGCCGGCCGAGCTGCGTGAGCAGATGGTGGCGCTGGAAGGGCGGCTGAGCGAGTTGGCCGTGACCAGCGCGGGCCAAGGAGGGGCCCTGCCCCAAGGCCAGGTAGTTAAGGTTTCTGAGCTGCTGGCAAGAGTGCCGGGGGGATCGGCCCGGCGGTGTAGACGCCTGGCCCGATTTTGCGGATGAGTTGGCCGGCGGCCCAGCGCGAGAGTTGCCGATACATGGTGTTCAGGGTGACCTCGCCGAGGTGTTGGGCGATGTCACGGGCCTTCCAGGGGCGGTTGGGATCTTGGTGAAGGAGGGCCAGGACCTGTTGTTGTCTGCGGCGGTCGGTGGGGGTCATGGGTCGCTCGTCCCGGGACGCGGCGGGCAGCGTGGGCGGGGGTGGCAGGAGAGTGATGTCGAGGTCAGTGATGGTGCGGCTGTGGTCGGGCCGGCCGTCGTCGAGCCGTTCGTTGTAGCGGGAGGTGGGTGATTTGACCTTGCGGGTGCTGACGCGCGGGCGGCGGGATGGCAGCAGCGCCGCTAGGACACGGCGTCCGATGGTTGCGACCAAGCCGGTGGCCATGCCGGGGTTGTCGCCCGGCTGAATGACCAGGTCGCGGGCGGTATGCAGGGCGATGGAGAAGCTGCAGCGGTCGGGATCGGTGCCGGGTCGGGACTCGGCGGCGTCGACCATCACGGTGCGCAGCAGCTGATAGAGCGTGAGCACCGACCACATCTCCTGCTCCAGTCCGGCCGGGTCGCCCGAGCGCAGGATTCGTCCTTGCATGATGGTGTGGCGGAGGGCGTAGTAGGCGGACTCGTGTTCCCAGCGCTGGTGGTAGAGCCTGACCAGGGTGGCGGCGGGGTAGCGGCGGGCATCGGTCAAGGTGGTGACCAGGCGGTAGATGCCGGTGAAGGTGGTGCCGTCGGCGCAGGTCACCGTGATGCGGGCCTCGATAACGCGGATCTGCAAGCTACCGATCATCGACAGATAGGAGCCGTCGGTGAGGGTGGCCAGTATAGGGGTGCGCCGGTTGCTGCGCAGCCGGCCGAGCACCTGGGCGCCGGTGGCGCTGACCTGGGCGAGGAAAGCGTTGCCGTCGAAGCCCTTGTCCCATAACACCAGCATGTCCGGCGTCAGCAGGTGCAGCAGGCGCCGGGCATAGCCGCTCTCGCCCTCGCTGGTGGGACCGAAGACCGCGCCGATCAGGGCCCGCGTTCCGGTCTCCACCAGCGTCATCAGCTCCAGCAGCGGGTAACCGCCGTGACCGGGGCTGCCCAGCCAGGCCCGGTTACGGATGGTGTCGGGCGCCTTGAGCGAGCTGCAGCCGTCGAAGGAGACGATGCGGTAGGCCCCGAACCGTACTCCGGGCGTCGTGGGCTGGGCCAGCGGTCCGCTCAGCACCTCGAACAGGCGCCGCATCGGCGCGCAGCCGACCCTGCGGCGCAGGTCACGCAGCGCTTTGGCGGTGGGCGTCACGACCGGCAGGGCAGCCAGCGAGGCCGTCAGCTTCTGCCAGACCAGCAGGTAGCCGACCTCGGGAAACAGACACATCGCCAGCAGGAAGTAGACCCCGACACGCGAGGGCAGAGCGCGCAGACGACGCTGCACGCCGCGAGCCTCCTCCAGCACAGCATCGACGAGCTCGACCGGCACGAGCGCGGTCAGCTCACCCAAATGCCCGGGAGCGAACAATCTCCCGGCTGCCGAGCGGGACGAAGAGCCCGTCTCGACAGCGCGGGGAACAGCAGAGCTGGCATACTCGGCAAGCAACGGAGATCCAGTTCTTCGACGGCTGGTTGTGGAAGATCACCGTTCTACTGGATCTCCGTTCCCACGTCCTGAGAACTCGCGTGCTTGACAGCACCACGACGACCTTAACTACCTGGCCTTGGGC
>NZ_FOBF01000005.1 GCF_900109355.1 Nonomuraea pusilla | reverse complement strand
GTGCTCCCCGCGCACGCGGGGATGGTCCCCGAACCCACAGGAGAACACCATGAGCAAGATCGTGCTCCCCGCGCACGCGGGGATGGTCCCCGCTGCAGCTTGCCGAACTTCTCCCTGGTCTGGTGCTCCCCGCGCACGCGGGGATGGTCCCACCATCCGTTGGACGGACCAAGACGGAGAGGTGTGCTCCCCGCGCACGCGGGGATGGTCCCGCTCCTCTCCCCTGCCCAGCCCATCCCCTCAGGTGCTCCCCGCGCACGCGGGGATGGTCCCTACGCCGGCACCGACGACCTCAAGTTCCTGGAGTGCTCCCCGCGCACGCGGGGATGGTCCCAAGGCGGTCTCCACCCAGGCGGCACCCTGACAGTGCTACCCGCGCACGCGGGGATGGTCCCCTGGCCAACTTCCATGAGACGTTGAAGCTGCTGTGCTCCCCGCGCACGCGGGGATGGTCCCAGGTGCGGCGCCGGGGTCTGCACGCCGAGGGTGTGCTCCCCGCGCACGCGGGGATGGTCCCCGCTGCAGCTTGCCGAACTTCTCCCTGGTCTGGTGCTCCCCGCGCACGCGGGGATGGTCCCACCATCCGTTGGACGGACCAAGACGGAGAGGTGTGCTCCCCGCGCACGCGGGGATGGTCCCGCTCCTCTCCCCTGCCCAGCCCATCCCCTCAGGTGCTCCCCGCGCACGCGGGGATGGTCCCTACGCCGGCACCGACGACCTCAAGTTCCTGGAGTGCTCCCCGCGCACGCGGGGATGGTCCCAAGGCGGTCTCCACCCAGGCGTCTCCTAGTTTGTGCTTCCCGCGCACGCGGGGATGGTCCCCTGGCCGACTCTCGGGGCGCCGGGGTGGGGCTGTGCTCCCCGCGCACGCGGGGATGGTCCCTGATCGGTGCCGCTGAGAGGCCCGCAGAGCGGGTGCTCCCCGCGCATGCGGGGATGGTCCCCCGGAGTACATGCCTCCGCACACGGCGACCGTGTGCTCCCCGCGCACGCGGGGATGGTCCCGCCCAGGACAGGCTGAACGGGTCGAGTGCGGGGTGCTCCCCGCGCACGCGGGGATGGTCCCAGCGCAGTCACACTCCCGATCGGGGTCGAGGCGTGCTCCCCGCGCACGCGGGGATGGTCCCAGGTCGATCTCTTTGATGCGGCGCGTGCCGTCGTGCTCCCCGCGCACGCGGGGATGGTCCCTTCTTCCTTCTTTCTACGGGGAGGAAGGGAGGGTGCTCCCCGCGCACGCGGGGATGGTCCACCGCGTCCGACCACGCCAGGGCCGATCCGGACGGTGCTCCCCGCGCACGCGGGGATGGTCCCTCGCGGCCCGCATCCTCACCGGACCGGCGGGCGTGCTCCCCGCGCACGCGGGGATGGTCCCGGGTGCGGCAGCATCTCGGTCAGGCGGACGGTGTGCTCCCCGCGCACGCGGGGATGGTCCCGAGTACGGCGCGGACAGCTCTTGGTGGTACTGGTGCTCCCCGCGCACGCGGGGATGGTCCCTTCAGCACGTATTCAGCACGGTCAGCCGTAGAGTGCTTCCCGCGCACGCGGGGATGGTCCCTGGCCCGCCCTGCCGCCGGCGGGGAGCACGAAGTGTTCCCCGCGCACGCGGGCATGATCCCAACACGATTTGGGTGGTCAAGGTCCTGGGTGGGTGCTCCCCGCGCACGCGGGGATGGTCCCCCGTCATCGCAATGGATCTCCTGGCCAAGGGCACCCGCCGAGAAGACAGCGGGCCAGCGGGAAACTTGGCCGCGTATTTGCCGCGGAGGGCCGTGGGTCCTCGGTGATGACCATGGACGGCCGGACACAACGAGAGAGGCCCTTCACCGCGTTTCCGCTGGTGAAGGGCCTCTTTCTGCTGGTGTGGCAGGTGCAAGGTTCGAACTTGCGTAGGCTGAGCCGACGGTTTTACAGCGGGCTGACGTTCCTGACCGCTTCAGGCCTCTGACCTCGGTGTACGGCTCTCGCATCCCCCGTGCCAGGAAAGATCATCCCGGGTATATCCCGCGAGGTAGAGACAGCCACCAGCGCCCCAGGAACGTGCGGATATCTCGCGCAGTTCATAGCCTCAGGAACTGACGATGGCCGACAAAGACGCATGATCAGCAGGCAACCCTACGAGAGCGAGGGAAATACCTAGTTCCTGCGCCACTCCCGAAGGCACCGACTCCCAGAGGCTACTGTTATCGAGAAGAGCTCGGAGGAAAGTTCGCTGCTCATTATTGAGCGAGTCGCCTGGCGAGAACGCCTCCGGAAAGGCCCTCTCCAAGAGAAGTTCCAGATCCTTGATCGTTGTGGGGTGGAGCGAGGTGGCTGCCACTACGACGGCGGTGGGCAAGAGATCGGCGAAGTTCGTCACCCGGAGGACAGCCTGGTGGAGTAGGTGGTTCGGCCAACCCATGGTTGTGGGCAGCGTAAGCGAATCCGAGTACCACGCTGCGGCCCGCTCGGGGTCTGTAACCGTATGCCACACAGCCGAAGAGTTGTCAGGATCGTGTGCGAGGCTGGAGGTGAACGCCGCGACGAGCCGAATGCCGGGATGCCGATCGAACAGGAATGACCTGTTTACACTGTCGAAATGGTCGAGTGTCTCAAGCGCCTCGGCGCGCTCGTGAAAAGTAGCGGCGTCGCGAGCGCGATCTTCGACAAGATTGACGATCTCGGCGCGTCGGCTCGAAACCGTGGGCACCAGGCACAGCGCCGCCGCTGCGGAAGTCGCCGCAACACGCGTACGTGGATCACCATCGGACAAGCATCGCAGGACTGGGTCCACCAGAGCGGGAGCGATGTTCCTGCACTCCATGACGGCGTCGTATGCCCAGGCGGGCGTTTCGATGTCCCATGGTTCATCCGGGTCTCGTTGCCGACGATTGTGGTAGATCGACCAGAGCTCACTATCACTTCGCTCCGGTTCGGTGCCCTCGGCCACAGCTGCGAGAAAGTCAAGCAGGTGTGCGCGAACAGGCCGCTGTGGCTCCCGCCAACCGTATGAGATGGGACGATCGAACCCCGGCTCCTGAAGCAACCCGGCGACTACCCCCGCGACCGGGGCCGTAGCGGGATAGACAGAGCCCTGGTGGGTGACCGCTGTGTGAAGGTGGACGATCGCGTCCTCCCACGCTGCGTCGTCGTCCCGCACAAGCCGCCGAAGATGGTCGAGAGTATCGGTGGCCTGGCCATAGGCGTGAACTAAGCGAGACCAGTCGTAAGTTTCCAGAGCGTCCAACCCAAACCGCATGGGGCATTCTCCCGCACAGATCAACTGCAGAAGGCATGCAACTGAGCATCGCTCGTCTTCACTGGGCTGCGGCATGGGTTTGAATCTGCTGTCTGGATGCGCACCGCACCAAGTCGTACTCGCGGCCATGCGTATGGCCACTCAGCCGTAGTAACGGCGAACAGCCACGTTTCCAGTGAGCCAGGGTGAGGAACGAACCCTGGATCGTCGATCGCCCCCAAGCACGTACGGCGGCCAGCCACGCAGGGGCGATCGTAGGGCGGCATCTGTAAGGCGGCGCGGCAACCCCGGTCGGTGCGTTCGGTCGGTACGGCGGGGATGGCGCGCGGCGGCCGGCCCGGTGTCCCGCCGCCGTCCGGGACCGGCCCCCATGCCGCACGCCCGGACGGCGGGCGGGCGGAGGGCCGGGGGTACGGCGGCGCGCCGCGCCGCCGCTTGATGCCTAAGAGAACAATTCGGCAGAGACCAGCCCAACGACCAGCGAAGCTCTGGGCAGACTTCATCCACATACGTCCATGCTCCTGTACGACCGGCGTTAGCGCACGTTTAGGCCGGTCCTCGCCCCTCTCGCTCATGGCGAACCAATCGAAGGCATTGGAAGGACTGCGGCACCCGAGCGTCCGAAGTCGGCGCTACAGTATGGCCTTTACCACAATGGAACCGCACTGCTCAGGCCTTCTAAGCAGGTCAGACACTGCAGCCGCCAGCACACCGACCCAACTGTCTAGATAACGCATCAGAATCATGATTATGATCACTCATGACAGAGAGGCTCCGAATAGCTACGGTGAAGATGTCCGTGCCGTCACAATAAGCCATGGGAGGGCCGGTGCTTCCGCATCAGAGGCAGTATGCACAGGCTAAGTTCCGTTCGATGGTGGAAGACAGCACCGGCAATGAGTTCGAGAAGCTGTTCCATCGGCTCATGGAGCTGAGCCACCCAAGCTACATGCCAATTCGGACACACGGCAACATAGGTGACCTCGGCGGCGACGGACTGTGCGCAAGATGTCGTACGCTGTATGCCTGCTACGCTCCAGATACCTTGCGGGTTAGTGAAGTCCGAGACAAGTTCCTTGGTGACCTTGCCAGCGCTATGACACAACGCCCAGAGCAGTTCGATGCGTTTGTGTTCGTCCATAACGATCAACGGGGCATACATCCCGTCGTTTCGGGACTAATCGCCCAACAGCAGCAAGCGCTTACCTCTATCACTCTCGAACAAATGGGCCCCCGCAAACTGTGGTACGAAGCCCTAGAGCTAAATCTCGGCAAGATGGAAGCGCTACTGCAAGAATCGATACCGATTCATGAAGTTCGTTATGGCGTCGGAATGGCCGACATCGAGCCACTCCTCCTACATTTAGCCGAGACGCGACCTCAGCATGCCCCGGCCGAGGAAATCCCCTTACCGACGCCATTCAAGGCCGACTACAACGGTCTTAGCATCCGCGCTCAGCAGGTGCTACAAAGAGCTCGTCCATATATTTATCAAGTGGGGCAGTATTACCAAGGAATCATCAGTCATACCGAACAGGATGAAGTAGCTGCAGGCTTCGCCGCCTACTACCGTCAGATGCGTAAAGAGTATGGCGATCAACCAGACGAGATCTTGTGGCAGATGCAGCGTTATGTTCTAGGGCAGGAGCATCCGCGCTGGGAAAGAGCCGACGCGGCCGATGTGGTGGTTACATTCTTCTTTGAGCAGTGTGACATTTTCGAGATACCGCCATTGGACTGGCGGCCTGTCACCTCAGGAGGAGAACCAGGATGATCACGCCCACGAAGGGCATAGGTCCTGATCGTGCACTCCTTGCTGTAGGAGCCCAGATTATTCTCCAGCTCAACCGACCACTCACTGTCAGTCAGACATGGGCGCGTCTACGAGAATGGCGACTCGAGAACGATCATCTTGCCCCACTTTCCTTTGGTTGGTTTGTCCTTGCATTGGACATTCTTTATGCACTCGGGCTGATTGAACTGCAGGACGATCTGCTCAAAGTAAGGAGCGGCAATGCTGCGCCGACTCTCCGCTGACGACTCGCGATTCAAGACCGTTACCTTCCAAGCAGGGCTTAATCTGCTGGTTGCGCGCAGTACACACCACTCATCATCTACAGACAGTCGTAATGGTGCTGGAAAGTCCAGTCTAATTGAGCTCCTGCATTTCATGCTGGGTTCCCGCGCAGATCGAAATCATCTTACCGCGCGACGTGAACTACGAGACATTACTTTTATTCTGGCCTTGGATTGGCCTGGAGAGACAGATCCTATTAGTGTGAGCCGCAAGGGAAAAACGGCCACCACTGTTGCCTTGGAGCCGTGTCTCGTGCCGTCGACGGGACTGTTCGAGGAAAATAGATGCACTGTTCCCATCGCCGATTGGCAGAAGCTTATCGAGTCCAAGCTTTTTGGGCTCTCTGGTGAACATCGAGGAGTAACAGGTCGCGCTCTACTTTCCTTCTTGATGCGAAAGGTTGGCGATCACGGTTTCAATGAGGCGGCACGGAGCTTCTCCCGTCAGCCAGAATCGCAGGCCACCCCCAACCTCGCCTATCTGCTAGGGCTCGATTCAGACTTGGCTGCACGCTATCAAGGGCTCGCTGCGCGGAAGGCTGCACGCGACCAACTCAAGAAGGCCGTCGATGACCCTGTATGGGGACAAGTGGTCGGGAAAAGCGCTGACTTGCGCGGCCAGATCGCCATCAGTGAGTCAAGGATCGCTGGACTGAATCACCAGATCGCAGAATTCAGAGTCGTCCCCCAGTACGAGGAACTCAAGTCGCGCGCGGACGAACTTGCAGCTCGAATTCAGGCATTGGGGACGCAGGATATTCTTGATCGTAGAAACCTCGATCACCTGGAGAGAGCCGTAGCCGAAACAGTCGACCCGGAGGTTCGCTACCTGGAGCAGGTCTACGCCGACCTTGGCATTGCGCTTCCAGAACAGATTAGGCGTCGGTTCGACGAGGTCCGCGATTTCCATGCCGCTATAGTCGCAAATCGGCGGACCTATCTCGAACAGGAGATCAAGGAGATCCGAGCTCGATTGGATGCTCGACACGCTGAGCGATCCAGTCTCGGCGAGGAGCAAAGCATCATCCTAAAGCAGCTTGGCGAAGGCGGCGCCCTTGCAGCTTTGAGCACCCTTCAGAAGGCGCTTGGACAAGAAGAGGCCACGCTCGGAGCACTGCGGCATAGGCTCGAAGCAGCTCAGACTGTCGAGTCGAGCAGCAGGGAGATCGAAGCAGAACGGCTGGAACTTACGCGTGCCATTGATACTGATCTACAAGAGAGGCGCGTACGAATAGACCAGGCAACCGTCCTGTTCAATGATTTTGCGCGACGACTATACGGCACCACTAGGCCGTCCTATCTCAAAGTCGAACCAGGGCGAAGTAGCCTGAAGATTGTGCCGAAAATCGACAGCGATGTAAGCCAGGGCATAAACCGGATGGCTATTTTTTGCTTCGATCTCACGCTAGCCGTGATAGCGCATCGCGCTGGACGCGGTCCAGATTTCCTGGTACACGATAGTCACCTGTTCGATGGAGTCGATGACCGCCAACTTACCCGGGCATTGGAAATCGCAGCGGAGGCGATGCGAGCTGAAAGTATGCAATATATCGTGACGATCAATGAAGATGACCTTGCGAAGGCCGAAAGGCTCGGCTTCGACGCAACTCAGTACGTCATTGAACCGCTACTTACCGATGCTTATGATGAAGGCGGCCTCTTCGGCTTTCGTTTTGATAAATAATCGTAGCGGGAACTTCTTCGGTTAACTCCGACTTAGGTTGCCGCAGACCGGTCAGGGAGACGTGTCGCCGCAGACGGTTTCCAGACCACTCACCCTGCTGGAAGCCATGTACCGCGGAGATGTAAGGCGGTAGCTTCACGGTGTGGCTGATGACGCTGAGCTGACGCGGTGGGTCGTGCATGGGGAGCGGTTGGTCTATGACAACCGTTGGATTCGGTTGGGGCTCGCCGATGTGGAGATTCCGGGCGGGGAGCGGTTCGAACATCATGTGGTGCATCTTGATCGGGCTGCCATCGCTGTCGTGCTGGATGATCAGGATCGGGTTCTGCTGATGTGGCGGCATCGGTTCGTGTTCGATCGGTGGGGGTGGGAGCTTCCCGGCGGGCTGGTCGAGGCCGGCGAGGATCCCATGGTGACCGCTCTTCGGGAGGTCGAGGAGGAGACCGGGTATCGGCCGCACGGCCTTGAGCAACTGGTTTCGTATCAGCCGATGGCTGGCATGGTTGACGCCGAGCACATCCTGTTCGTCGGGAGCGGGGCCGAGCTGGTGGGCAAGCCTGAGGGTGAGGTCGAGGCCGATCGGATCGAGTGGGTCCCGATGACCGAGGTCCAAGGGATGATTGCCCGCGGGGACATCTGGACGTCGGGGACGTTGATCGGGCTGCTTCAGGCTCAGGTGTGGCTCAACGGCCGAGCGCGCGGTTGACGGCTTTGGCCAGTTCGTCGATGCGGCGACGTTGCCGGCGGCTGCCTGTCATGGTGGCGAGGTGTTGGGCGCGCTGGATGTGCGGCTGGGCAGCTTCGGGGTCTCCGGCCGCCAGCAAGGCGTTCGCCAGGTCGCAGCGCACCCCGGACTCGGCTCGGTTGTAGGTGCCGTCCATCCCGGCCAGTGCTGAGCGGAGGTCTTCGACGGTGGCGGGGTCGCCGAAGCGGACCAGGCAGTTGCCTCGCCAGCGGGCCAGGTGGTGCGGGTTGATCGCGAGGTAAGGCATGTCCGGGTCGGAGTCTCCGTCCGGGAGGATAGACACGGCTTGGTCGAGGGCGCGGCGGCAGGTTGCCTCGTCGCCCAGAACGGCGGCGGCCTCCGCCTCGGCGGCTGAGAGCCAGGTTCGCAACCGGGCGGGCACGCGGGCGTGGTGCTGGGCGTGGACGTGCTGCAACAGCTCCGTCGCCTCGGCGGGGCGGCCGAGTTCCATGAGGACGTAAGCCTGTTCGCCGGAGACGTAGGCCAGGACTGCGGGGTCGTCTGCTTCGTACGCGGCGGCCTTGGCCTGCTCGTAGTGGTGCCAGGCGTCTTTGAGGGCCAGGGCGTTGATGGCCTGCCAGCCGGCCAGCGAGGCGGTTTCCGCCAGGAGGTGAGCCAGCTCGGCACGCATGCCGGGGCGTACGGCATGGCGGTGGGCGCGCTGGATCTGGGACATCTGGGCGCGCATCTTGTCAGCGATGGCCACTCCCCCGAGCCTGCGGTCCAGGAGGCGAAGGTTGTTGGTGTCCGTGCGCAGGATCATCACCATGGTGGGGTCGATGACGGCTGCGGTGTCCAGCAGCTCGGCGAGTTCGCGGGCCTGCTGCTCGTTCTCGTCGTCATCGTCGCCGGCGGGTGTTCCGTTGAGCGGCGCCAGGCCGAGGAGCATGCGGGCGTGGTCGGGCAGGCGCAGGCCGGCGGCGACGCGTTCGATGACGGCGAGTTCTTTGACGGTCGCGCCGCTGTTGAGGATCTTGTTGACGCGAGGCTGGCCGAGACCGGTGGCGGTGCCTATTCGGACCTGGCTTGCACCGTATTTGCGGGCAAGACGGAACAGTCCGGCAATGTCGCGGTTCTTGAGCATTTCCTGGGTTTCATTCTGATCCCAGACTGCCGCTGGTAGCTCAATTGGGTCGAACGCGCCATTCTGCATTCCCGAACCTCCGGCTCCGTATGCCGGGATGATGTCCTGATCTGCGGCCGAGCCTATATGCGCTCGTGCTATATCAGCGTGAGATAGGTCTGAAAAGTATTGGCATTCATGCTGTCTGGCATGACAACGCCAGTCAGATGTACAGAGTGCGAGGGACGAGGCTGGAAGATCGTCACTCGACGCGGCCACGTGGCTGCCTCCGGCCTGGGCCTGGCCGCGTCCGCTCAGGAGGACTGCCTCTACTGCCTCGGTCCCGCCGAGACGCCGCGAGAGGGTTTCGAGTGGGCGATCCGCATTCGGACGGAGGACGGCGAAACCCCCGGTCCTAGCGGGTGGAGCGCGTTCCAGCCCACCGCCATGGACGCGCTGCGGACGGCGATGCGCGCCATGCCGCGAGGGCTCTCCGTCGAGGGCAGCATCCGGCACAAGTTCTACGACTTCGGCGCCGGTGAGAGCGCCTGGGCGCAGCGCGAGGTCTTCCGGGCATACCTGGACCCGGCCGGGTCCGTGCGATTCGAGCGGGTGAGTGTGTGATCTCCCCGGTTATGGTCCCCGTGGACCCATGCCGATCCGCAGAACTGCTCCGAGACGCCTTGGAGCGAGAGGGAATCGACTCCGACGTCCATGACGGCTATGGACTGGCTTTGGTTTCGGTCTGGGTCGGTTTGGTCGTCTGGTGCGACGGCGGGCGCTATTGGTGGCGTACCGGATGGAACGTCGAGCGTCGCCGCGTCATTTACGCATGGCATCCGGCATGTGACCCTTTCAGGGCGGCTCGCCGGATCGCGATGCGTTATGCCGAACTGCGCTCGGAGCAGATCCCGATCTGTTCGCGTCCCTCCCCCGGGTCGGCGGAGCCGATGTGAGCCGGATCGGCTGGCGGGCGGCGATCGTCAGCACCCTCCACAGTCACGCACGCACTCGGGCCTACGGCGCGGAACTGCTCGGTCGCGAGGGCGTGGTGGTGGCGGTCCTGCGCAACGGCACAGCGGCGCTGGTCAAGCTCGACGGCGACCTTTACGAGCTGCCGGGCGGCGTACAACGCTGGCTGTTGCAATGGGACGATCTCGACCTGAAAGAACCCATCGAGATCGCTCCTCCCCCGGCCTACGTCACCGGTGTGACGAAGACAGGGCGTTCGACCCAGCTCCACGCCGTGCCGCCGGGCATCACGATTGCCCTGTGCTCCTCGCCGGCCCGTCCCCTGCCGATGTGCGGCTGGTCGGTGGCCTTCTCTACGAACGCGTCCAGGGCATGCTCCACCTGCGTCGCTCTGATCAATGGCTCTTGAGCTGGTTACATCCTGCTGCCCTTTGAATGAGGGCCACTGACAGGCGGCGCGTCGGCCGGTACTGTGCTTATGCGCACGAGTGGAAGAGTGAACGGGCGGTTGAGATGAGCATGGATTTCGCCCCACCCAAATACGCACAGGTCATGCGGGCGATCCAAGAGCGGATCGAGTCGGGTGAGTACGCCCCGGGTGACATGCTGCCATCCGAGACCCAACTCGTGCGCGAACTCGGCGTCGGCCGGACCACCGTCGTGCGCGCCCTTCAGACCCTGGCCATGCAGGGGTGGATCGAACGCGAGCACGGCCGCGGTTCCTTCGTCAAAGGCCGTCCGCAGAGCGCGGCTGACCGCGTGCGTCCGAGTCTGATGACCGCCGAACAGGGCGAGAGTGCGGGTGCCGTGGTGGAGGCCGGCCGGATCCCGGCGCCCCGTCATGTCGCGCGGCTGCTGGGTGTCGCCGAAGGGACTCCGGTCATCGCGAGGAAACGTCTGGCACGCAACGCCGATGTGGTCTCGGCGGTGGAAACCGTCTGGATACCTCTGGAGCACGCCCTCGGCACCGACCTGGACAAGCCCGAGCCGCTACGACGCGGCATCCGTCAGCACCTCCAGGCCGTCAAGCACCTGCGCTTCGACCACATCACCGAACGAGTCAGCGCGCGCACGCCCACACAGGAGGAGGCCGAGCTTCTCGGATCGTCCAACCCGGTCCTCGGCGTGCTGGCCACCGTGCACGATCCGGCCGGCAACGTGCTGATGGTAGTGAGCCTGGCCCTGCCGGGGAGCCTGCACGAGCTCGAAGATGTCTTCAAGGTGAGCTAACTCTTACCTGCCACTTACCTCTCATCCACTTGTGCGGACGAGTTGTGATCACCTACTCTCAACTCATGCGGACAAGTGGACGAGCGAACGAAGAGCTCTCCGCCGCTTTCGAGAGGAACAGCATGGCCATCCAAGGACCCATCCCTGTCACCTACGCCATGGTCTTCCCGCACGGCTGCTACGTCGTCGGCGAGGTCGAGCCCGTCAAGGACTTCGACGCCTCCGCCGGCGGCCGGTTCGTGCAGGCCCGCGACAAGCAGACCGGAGAGCTGGTCTGGCAGGTCGCGGTTATGGACGGTGACCCGACCCTCAAGCCCGCCCAGAAGACGGTGGCGGTCAAGATTCTGGCTCCGGTCCAGCCGGTGCCGCCGCAGCCCATGCCGGGCCTGCCGTTCACGCCGGTCGAGTTCGACGGCGTCTCCATCACGCCGTACGTCAACGCCGCCGGCCGTCTCGCGTACTCGATCAAGGTCCGCGAGATGCACGCGCCTCGCCAGAACGCCCAGCCGGTTCAGACCGCCTCGAGCAAGGCTTCGGCCGGAAGGGACGCCGCTTAGATGACCCGACGCCGCACGCCGCGCAACAGCGTGATCCGGCTGACCACCGGGCACGCCGCCCGCACCCTCAACCACCCGTTCGCCCGCCGTGAGCCCGTCCTGTCGCTCGACTTCGGCGCCACCTCCGTCCTGGTCACCACCAGCGGACCCGTGACGGTAGAAGACCTGGAGTTCGCCCGGCAGCTCGCCCGCGAGGCGCACCGCTTCGCCCGATCCCTGGAACGAGCCTTCTACGGCCTCCCCGACGGCACGGGGGTCGCGGCATGACTCTCAGCCCGTACACCTACGTCACTCTGTCCATGCGACCGGAGTCCGCGCCGCACGTCGGCGTCTCCTTCTACACGCCGCGCCTGAAGGTCCGCGCCGGGCTGCTGCTCAGCAACCCGCGTCCGTACCTGGAGTTCAGCTCCCACGAGGCCGCCGTGCACATCTCGACCACCGGGGCCGGGCCGGTCACCGACGCCGACTTGGCCGTCGCCCGCGAGATCTTCAACGCCGCCGCTCGCTACCTGGCCGACTGCGAGTGCCTGCACGCCGAACAGGCCAACAAGGACGCCACTGCGGACACCACCGGCCCGGCGGCCTGACATGAGGCGGGGCCGCTGGAAGCGGCAACTTCTGGCGGCCCCTCGGTTCTCCCCTGACTTCCACATCACGAGAGGTTCCAAGCTTATGTTCAAGCGGCTGCCTGGCGACGAGGCACGCAATCTCGTCTCCACCACGCCCGACACGGCCGTCGTCTTCCGCCCGGCCGTGGTCACCACGCCCGCCGTCCTCACCATCCTCCTCCTCGTCTGTCGCATGCTCGCCGGGCTCGTCCGTATGGTCTGCCGCCATCCCATCGCCACTGCCGTCCCGGCCGTCCTCGGCGCGGCCTGGTACGTCTACGGCTGGCCGATGGCGGCGTCCCTGCTCGGCACTGTCGTCCTGGCCCTGACCTCGTGGGCGTTCATCGACCGGCCGTCGTTCGCCCGCCTGGTCGGCTACCGGCTGCTGGCCTGGTGGCGACTCATCTGGATCTACCGGCGGCACTGGCAACCCGTCATGATCGTCTCCGGTCTCGGCCGTCACATCCGAGGACGCGACTACCTGCCCACCCTCGGCAAGGTCACCTGCACCTCGTGGGCCGACCTGGTCACCGTGCGCATGCTCAAGGGGCAAGCGGTCAAGGACTGGGCCGACCGCACCGACCACCTGGCCCAAGGCTTCGGCGCGAAGTCGTGCCGCGTGGCTCTGTCCCAGGCCGGTCGGCTCACCTTGACCTTCCCGCGCAGCGATCCACTCGCCTCGCCTCTGCCGGCGCTCGCCATCCCGGAGGAGCCGACCGTGGGACCGGTGGAGATCGGCCGATGTGAGGACGGGCGGCCGTGGCGGCTCAAGGTGCACGGCACGCATGTCCTCGTCGCGGGTGCGACCGGGGCCGGCAAGGGGTCGATCATCTGGTCCGTCATCCGCTCGCTCCTGCCCGCCGCCCGCGCCGGCCTGGTGGAGCTGTGGGCTCTGGATCCCAAGCTGATGGAGCTCTCCTACGGTCGCGACCTGTTCGGCCCCAGGTACGCGGCCACTCCGGAAGAGTGCGCCGACCTGCTGGACGAGGCCGTCCGCGTCATGCAGAAGCGGGCGGCTCGCTTCGCCGGGCTCCAACGCTCCCACACGCCCACCGTCGATGACCCGTTCATCCTGGTCGTGGTGGACGAGGTCGCGTTCCTGACCGCCTACCAGTCCGACCGGCAGCTCAGGCAGCGCATCTCCGCCGCACTGGCCACGCTCACCACCCAGGGCCGCGCGGTCGGCGTCGGCGTCCTCGCCGCGCTCCAGGACCCGCGCAAAGAGGTCATGAACATCCGCAACCTGTTCCCCGACAAGATCGCCCTGCGCCTGGACGAGTCGGAACAGGTGGACATGGTCCTCGGGGACGGCGCGCGTGATCGCGGCGCGCTCGCCGACCACATCTCGCCGGTTCCGGAGCTGGGCGCGGGCGTCGGCTACGTCCGATTGGAAGCCAGCCCCGAACCCGCCCGGGTCCGTGCCGCCTACGTCTCCGACCACGACATCCGCGCCATGGTAACCGCCTACGCGCCGCACGGCGGTGCGGCATGAGGATCTGCTTCCACGGCACCGCCGACGAGATCAGCCTGGTCGCGGGCCGTCCGCTGCTGGTCCTGCTGACCGCCCGTGACCTGCCCCGCATGCGGGTCTTCGAGCTCCACCACGCCCGCGTCCACGCGCACCCGCACCTGGAGCGCTACCGGTTCTGCGCCCTCATGACCGAGACCACCGACGAAGGGAGGACCGCATGACCCATCCGCACGACCGCGCACTCCCCCGGGCCGTACGCCAGGCCATGCCGATGGCCCGCGACGTGCTCATAGAGGTCGCCAAGCAGCACGGCGTCTGCATCAGCCCCATCCCGCTGCGACGGTTCGACATCGTCACCGGCAAGGCCGAGATCATCGACGTCCCGTGCGGCTCCACCCTCGACAGCAAGTGCCCACCCTGCGCCAAGCGCAATCGACAGCTCCGCATGGCCCAATGCCGCGAGGGCTGGCACCTCGACACCGAACCGGCCATCACGCCGGACGAACCGAACGAGGAACAGCGCTGGCTGGTCGAGTTCCGCGCCGACATGCAGGCCAGGCGCGACGCCGCGGAACAGGCCGGCGACGACACCACCGACCTGGACGCCGTCCTGGCGGGCCTCGATGACGAGATCAACGCCGCAGGCATGCGGGGCAGCGTCACCGGATCCGCGGTGCCCAAGCGCACCCGATCGACCCGGCGTCGGCAGGACGCGCCCGACCTGCCCAAGCGCAAGATGACCAGCACCACCCTTGGACGCACCTTCCAAGCGCCGAACGGCAAGACCTACCGCCCATCGCTGTTCGTCACGCTCACCCTGCCCAGCTACGGCAAGGTCCGTGACGGAGTCCCGATCGATCCCGACACCTACGACTACCGGCGTGCGGCTCGGGACGCGCTGCACTTCTCCAAGCTCGTGGACCGGTTCGTGCAGAACCTGCGCCGGGTCGCGGGCTATGACGTGCAGTACTTCGCCGCCGTCGAACCTCAGAAGCGGCTCGCCCCGCACCTGCACATGGCCATCCGCGGCACCCTCCCGCGTGCGGAGATCAAGCAGATAGCCGCCGCCACTTACCACCAGGTGTGGTGGCCCCAGGCTGATGAAGCGCGTTTCGACGGTGACCACCTGCCCGTCTGGGACGAGCAGGCCGGCTACCTCGACCCGGCCACCGGCGAGGTCCTGCCCACCTGGGACGAGGCCCTCGACGCCCTGGACGAGGACGCCGAACCCCTCCACGTGCTGCGCTTCGGCGAACAAGTGGACGTACAAGGTGTTCTCGCCGGCACCCCGGACGCCGACCAGTGCATCCGGTACCTGTCCAAGTACCTGACCAAGTCCATCGGCGAGACCCTCGACGGCGGCCAGGCCCAGCGCGAGCACGCCGCCCGCATGGTCGACGCCCTGCGCTACGAACCCTGCTCACCCACCTGCCCGAACTGGCTCCGCTACGGCGTCCAGCCGAAGAACGCCAAGTCCGGCATGCAGCCCGGCCGGTGCCGCTCCAAGGCGCACAAGCCCGAACACCTCGGCTACGCCGGACGCCGCGTCCTGGTCTCCCGCAAGTGGTCCAACAAGACCCTCGCCGAACACAAGCAAGACCGCCGCACCTGGGTCCTGGAAGCCCTCGGCCAGTCCGACGAGCCCACCGACCCACACCGCTACATCTGGCGCCCCGTCCCGGCCGGAGACGCCAACGTGCCACCCCTCGCCGTACGCCTCCTGCGCACCGTGGCCGAACGCCAACGCTGGCGAGCCCACCTCAGAGAGCTGGAAGCCAGAGCAGCCGGACAAGATCTTTCGGCAACTGAGGACCTTGGGAGGGCCGCATGAGCAAGAGGAACGAACTCCTCACCGTCGCCCAGGTCCTCGACGAACTCGGCGGAGTCTCCCGCCGCACCTTCTACCGCTGGCGTGAGACCGGCAAGGCACCGAAGGGCATCCGCCTGCCCAACGGCGAGCTCCGCATCTATCGCAGCGACCTCGAAGCCTGGCTCGAATCCCTCCGGAGCGCAGCATGACGACCTCGTACGACGTGAAGTTCTGGGAGATCCGGCGGAACAAGTCCAGCAAGTCACCCTCCTACGAGGTGCGCTGGAAGGTCGGCGGCCGGGAGAAGTCCAAGACCTTCAAGACCAAGGCCCTCGGCGAGAGCTTCCTGACCGACCTGCGGCAGGCCGCAAGACGGGGAGAGGCGTTCGACCTGGAGACCGGCCTCCCCCAGTCGATGATCAAGGCTAAGGACGCGCGGACCGTCCTCGACTTCGTGAAGGCGTATGTGGAGGCGCGCTGGCCGCACGCGGCTGCCAAGAGCCGTGACAGCATGTCCGACGCCCTGGCCACGGCTCTCCCGGCGCTGACGATGGACAAGCCAGGGCGGCCGGACGCCACCATCCTCCGTACTGCCCTACGCCAGTACATCCTCCTGCCCGAAGACAAGCGGCCCGCGATGCCCGCCGACATCGCGCGGGCCGTCCGCTGGCTGGAGGCCGCATCGCTCACCATGGAGGACCTCAACGACACCAAAGCCGTCCGCCCGGCCCTGGACGCCCTCACCCTCCGCCTCGACGGCAAGAAGGCCGGCGCCAACACGATCAAGCGCAAGCGCGCCATCCTGCACCACGTCTTCGAGTACGCCGTCGAGTTGGAAGAGCTGCCGTCCAACCCGCTGCACCGGATCAAGTGGAAGCTTCCGAAGACCACCGAAACGGTGGATCCACGAGTCGTGGTCAACCCTCGCCAGGCCCGCGAACTGCTCGTGGCGCTTACCTACGTCGGCAAGCGCCAGCGCGGCGGGAAGGGCCGGGGACAGCGGTTGATGGCCATGTTCGCCTGTATGTACTTCGCCGCACTTCGGCCTGGCGAGGCCGTCAGCCTCCGCGAGCAGGACTGCCACCTCCCGCCGCAAGGCTGGGGACGGCTCACCCTCGACGGCTCCCGACCCGAGGTGAACCGCCGCTGGACCGACACTGGGGACGCGCACGAGCTACGCGGCCTCAAGCATCGGGGCCAGGATGACGTCCGTCGGATCCCGATCCCGCCGGAACTGGTCAAGATCCTTCGGCAACACATCACAGAGTTCGGCGTCGCCCCTGACGGGCGGCTGTTCCGTAGCGAGCGCGGCGGCGTGGTCGCCTCGACGGCCTACACCGAGGTCTGGCAGGAGGCCCGCACCCTCGCTCTCACACCCGCCCAGGTCGCCTCACCCCTCGCCCGGCGACCGTACGACCTCCGCCACGCGGCCGTCTCGCTCTGGCTCAACGGCGGCGTACCGGCCCCAGAAGTGGCCGCCCGTGCCGGCCACGGGGTGGACGTCCTGCTCCGGGTCTACGCCAAGTGCATCGACGGCCACGAGGAGATCGTCAACCAGCGGATCGCGGACGTACTCACCGCATGAGATCACGAACAGCACCACTCGAAGGGCTCCGGCTTCCCCGGGGCCTTTCGACGTTGAGTGCCAGATGTCAGGTGACACGGTATCTGGCCGCATGCCGGCCACTGTGGCCAAGAGTTGGGCAGTGCCACTTGAAGTGGCCGAATCCGGACCGCTACCGGATCTTGAGCTCCGCATGGGATGCTCACGCCCGTGACCGAACCGAAAGACGGATCCCGGACCGGCTGGCGCCGCTACGAAACCTCCGAAACCATCGGACTGACCGGCCTCGTCGCCATCGTCCTAGGTGTGCTGCTCGCCGTCATCGAGGCGAATACCAAATCGACCAGTTCGCTCCTATGGGTGACCATCTTCATCGGGGTCGCTCTGGTAGGCGTCGGCCTTCGCATCGAGGCCGCGATCCGCGACCGGTCTCGACGCTGAATCCAGTGGCTCTCGACCCAGCCAGATCATCCCGCAGATGCTCGGGATCACAGGGCCTACCTGGGGAAACGCCCCCGGATCCATCCCGCGTATATCCCGCGACCACCGACAGACGGCCGCTCAGGGCTGCATCTGGTTGCACACCCCTGAAACGCAGAAGAGGCCCCGTAGGGCCTCTGATCTGCTCTTACTGCTGGTGGCAGGTGCAAGGTTCGAACTTGCGTAGGCTGAGCCGACGGTTTTACAGACCGCTCCCTTTGGCCACTCGGGCAACCTGCCTTGTCTTCCGCTCTCGCGGCGACACACAGAAGAATAGCGGACTTCCGGGGTGCGCGTGACACCGGTTTGTCCCGTGGCGCCGATCTGGATCCCTCGTGGCGCGGCGACGTGGGGGTTCGGGGGTGGGCGGGGTGTGGAGATCGTTCGGGGGGATCGTCCGCCGGCTCCGTGTCCGCCGTGGGCGAGCGCGTGGGGCGTGTCCTGCGCGGCGCGCCGATGCTGGCTAGGCTCGTTCGCTGGGTCCGTGTACGGCAAGGCCGGACCCCGAATAAGTGCTTTCGCAGCCGAAAGGGTGGGTGTTTTGGCCGATTCGTCTTTCGACATCGTCAGCAAGATCGACCGTCAGGAGGTCGACAACGCGCTGAACCAGACGGTCAAGGAGATCGGGCACCGCTTCGACTTCAAGGGTACCGGGGCGAGCATCAGCTGGTCCGGGCAGAACAACATCGAGGTCAAGGCGAACAGTGAGGAGCGGGCGAACGCCGCGCTCGACGTGTTCAAGGAGAAGGTCATCAAGCGTGGCCTGTCGCTGAAGATCCTTGACGCGGGCGAGCCCAAGCTGTCGGGCAAGGAGTACCGCCTGCTGGTCAGCCTGAAGGAGGGCATCGACCAGGAGCACGCGAAGAAGATCTCGAAGTTGATCCGCGACGAGGGGCCGAAGGGCGTCAAGGCGCAGATCCAGGGCGAGGAGCTGCGCGTGAGCTCCAAGAAGAAGGACGACCTGCAGGATGTCATCTCCCTGCTCAAGGGCAAGGACCTGGACATCGCCCTGCAGTTCGTGAACTACCGCTAGCAGAGGCATGCCGTACGGCTCTGGGCTGGGTTTTCAGCGCTTGGGAGATCGCGGAGGGCGGTTGTTGCCGGGGCATGAGGCCGTGCGTCTCGTGCCCCGCTCCTCCGCGGCCGGAGGGTACGGGGTTCAGCGGCGGTAGCCGGCCATGCGCTCCAGCCGGGCCACGCGCTCGGAGGTGGGCGGGTGGGTGTCGAAGAGACGGCCGACGCCGGAGCCGCTGAAGGGGTTGGCGATCATCATGTGGGACGCGGACGTGAGCCGGCTGTTCTCGGGGAGCGGCAGCGTCCGGGCGCCCATCTCGATCTTGCGGAGTGCGGACGCCAGCGCGAGCGGGTCACCGGTGAGCCTGGCACCCGACTCGTCCGCCTGGAACTCTCTGGTGCGTGAGATGGCCATCTGCACCATTCCGGCGGCGACGGGGCCGAGCACCATCATGAGCAGCGCGCCGAGGAAGCCGGGGCCCTCGTCGTCGTCCGAGCCGCCGAAGAAGACCGCCACGTAGCTCGCCCACGTGATCATGGTGGCGAGCGCACCGGCCACGGACGAGATCAGGATGTCCCGGTTGTACACGTGCGACAGCTCGTGCCCGATCACCCCGCGCAGCTCCTTCTCGTCGAGGAGCTTGGTCAGCCCGTACGTCACGCAGACGGCGGCCTGGCGGGGGCTGCGGCCGGTCGCGAAGGCGTTCGGCTGGGCCGTGGGAGAGACGTACAGCCGTGGCATGGGTTGCCTGGCCTGAGTGGAAAGCTCCCGGACGATTCGGTACAGCGTGGGCTGTTCAACCTCGCTCACGGGCCGGGCCCGCATGGCGGACAGCGCGATGCGGTCGGAGAAGAAGTAGGCGACGCCGTTGCCCGCCAGGGCAAGGACGAACGCGATCTGGATGCCGGAGCCGCCCCCCAGCCACGCTCCCAGCGCGATGATCAGCGCCGACATGCCGCCCAGCAGGACGGCGGTGCGGAGGCCGTTGTGGCGCAAGGGTGCCTCCCTTCGTGGTGCGGGTTCACCCGGTCCAACGATGACGACCCGGTTCATCGTTCCCCGCAGTGTCCGAAGGGGGGCGTAGCGCGACTTCTTCCGGCCCTCGCTGCGTACCGGAGCGACCCGATGGGGCCGGCCACGGTGGCCTTCGAAGCCTCCTACCGGCGGCCCGTTTCCTCGCCGGCCGGGCGGCTGGCGGCCCACGAGCGACCGGCGGCATCTGGACGGGCGCGCGGCAACCTCGACCGCCGACCCTGGCCCTGGGCCCGGCCGGCGGGCCGAGGAGCAACACCCGCAGGTTCCCTCACAGGAGCCGGGCGGCCGACCAGGCGCGGGCGAGCCCGAATTCGGCCACACCACGAAGAAGATCGTGAAGGGTCTCCTCGCCGGCTCCGGCGGCCCTGGCGAGCTGGGCGTGAAGCTGGAAGGACTCCCCGAGCGTCTGGTAGAAGACATCGACGACCAGGCACGCGAGCGCTCGTTCGCGAACGCTGAGGTAGGGGCGGGCCCATCGCTGGGCGAGTTGCCGCTCGCTGAAGTCGGCGAGTCCAGGGGCGGCGGCTTTCAGGTTCTGTACGACTCGGGCGAGCGTACCGTCCAACGCGCCGGCCTCCAGCGGCTGGTGGTCCCTCGCCTCGGGCAGGCCCAGCTCGGTCAGGCGCTGGAAGGCCGTGACCAGGATGGGGTAGCCCACGTACGGCGCCAGATGCCGGAAGAGCTCCCTGATCGATTCGGGGTCGACCCCGCCGGTCAACGCCATCTGAACGTGCATGGCCAGCGGGGTTCCCAGGTGCGGGTGGCACAGGTCGGCGGTCAGGCAGATGAAGGCCTTCTCACGCGTGGTCAGGTTCGGCAGGCCCCACAGGTTGTGGCCCGCGCTCAGGGCCATCTGCGCGAACACGGGGTCGAGTTGGGCGAGGCCGTCGGCTCCGGCGAGTTGCTGCTGCGTCATCGTGGTCTCCTCAGGGAGTGCTGTGTGTTCAGGACAGGCCGAGTGCGCGCATGCGCAGGGTGTCGAGTGCGCGCTGGGGCAGCCAGCGGCCGAGGGTGCTCATCAGCCGTGAGCCCTTGCCCACGGGGTAGCGGACGCGGGGGCGGCGTGCGGTCAGGGCGTGCAGGACGGCGCGGGCGACCACGTCGGGGCTGGAGCCGGCGCGCTCCTGCTTGAGCCCGGCGGCGACCATGGTGCGGTAGGCGTCGCCGTACAGCCGCCTGCCCTGCTCCCCGAGCGAGGCCAGGCGCGGTTCGACCTCACCTTCGAGCTTGTCGACGGCGTCGGTGTGGATGGAGCCGGGCTCGATGAGGATCGCCTCGATCCCCCACGGCTTGACCTCCATGCGAAGCGCGTCGTTGAGCGAGCGGATGGCGTGCTTGGAGGAGCAGAGCGGGCCGCCGAAGGGCAGGGTGATCCAGCTGCCCACGGAGCCGATGGTGACCACGCGGCCTCGCGAGGCGCGCAGCAGGGGCAGCATGGCCTGGGTGACCGCCACCTGACCGAACACGTTGACCTCGTACTGCCAGCGCAGGGCTTCCAGCGGGGCGAACTCGATCGGTCCGGTGACGCCGATGCCGGCGTTGTTCACCAGCGCGTCCAGGTGGCCGATGCGCTGGACGGCGTCCTCGATCTGGTCGGGGTTGGTGACATCGAGCATGATCGGGGTGACGGCGGGCCCGAGAGCTTCCCCGTCGGCGTCCTTGCGCACGCCGGCGTGCACGGTGAACCCCTCGCGCGCCAACAGCAGCGCGGTGGCGCGGCCGATTCCGGTGGAGGCGCCGGTGACCAGCACAGTCTTGGACATCTTCAGCCCTTCGATAGCTTTGCCAACAACCGTTGGCACAACTATCGCCAACGGTGATTCCGAAGTCAACGGGTGTTGGCCTACACTTGTAGGCATGAGGAGATCAGCAGAGGCCACGAAGGCGGCCATCCTGGCCGCCGCCCGCGAACGCTTCGCCACCGACGGGTACGAGAAGGCGACCATCAGAGCCATCGCCATCGACGCCGACATCGATCCCTCGATGGTGATGCGCTACTTCGGCAACAAGGACCGGCTCTTCGCCGCCGCGGCCGAATTCAGCCTGGACCTGCCCGATCTGACCGCCACTCCGCGGGACCAGGTGGGCGCGACCCTGGTCAGGCATTTCCTGGCTCGCTGGCAAGCCGACGACGCCCTGCAGATTCTCCTGCGCACGGGAGTGACCAACGAAACCGCAGCCGAGAGAATCCGTGACGTCTTCGCTGCCCAGCTCGCACCGCTCATCATCCATCTGGTCGGCGATCCTCGCCAGGCGCCGACCAGGGCGGCGCTGGTGGCCTCCCAGATGCTCGGCATGGCGCTGTGCCGCTACATCCTGAGATTCCCGCCGGCGGTGGCCATGTCCGACGATGAGGTCATCGCCTGGGTGTCTCCGACCATCCAGAACTACCTCACCGGCGAACACCCGGACGCTCATTGACGAGGCGATGCCCGCCACCTCGGTCACCTGGAGCGCACAGAGGTCGACAGCCGCTCCGGCCCGCCCTGGTGACGCATGAACCGCGCCTCCGGGAAGCGGCTCGACGGCCCTTCGAGCAGTGACGACGATCGCCCCATGAGGTGCTCGTCGAAGAACGCGACCGAGTAGGCGTTGATGATGTCGTGTGCTCGCCGGGCGTCGATCGTGCCGTTCAGGCCAAGCTGCCGTGTGACCGGTGACCAGACCGGGACGTCGGTGAAGTCGACGTGGAACAACCCGGGAACCTCCACGTAGTAGCCGGCGCTCGGCAGGCGCCGGTACACGTCGGTCATGGTCTGGATGGTGCCGGAGATCTCCTCCTCCGGCCAGCCGCCGCTGCGCTCCCGTTCGAGACGGAACGTCCCGGCATCGCGGGTCATGAACATGACCGGCTGCCGCAGGCCCACCTTGACGACGTGGGCCGTCATCTGAACGTCCATGATGAAGCACGCCTTGAGCCGCTGGTCGTTCGCGCACGCCTCGCCCGCGGTCGCGCCGCCCCACGAGATCCCGAAGACGCCGGCGCGCGTGAGGTCGAGGCGGCCGGTCAGGATGCCGGCGGGGTCGGCCTCGTTCAGCGCCGTGAGCCGGTCGAGCGCGAAGCTGACGTCCTGCGCGAAGTACGGGATGATCCCGTCGGGAAGCGCCTCCCCCTGGAGCGTGGGCGCGTCGGGCCGCGGCGTCCAGCTCTGGCTGATCAGCGGATAGATCTTGTCCCTGGGCCACCCCGGGATCTCCCGCCCGCCGGGGAAGCGCGTCACGGCGGCGGCGCCCGGCTGGTCGAGCCCGACGACCACGTAGCCGTGCGAAACCAGCTCCTGGATCTGGAAGGTGCTCGCGGCGCGGAAGCCACCGAGCCCGGTGAGGGAGATGAGCACCGGGTAGCGGGGGCTGTCGGCCGCCATCCGAGCGGACGCGACGGCGTCGGAGGTCACGTACCCGAGCTGGCTGAAGACGGGCCCGGGAAAGCCGGCCAGGCGCGCCATCGCGGACGTCACCGTCTCGGCGTCTTGGATGTAGGGGGCGCGCGGTGCGGACGGCTGGGGCTCGGCGGGATACCAGACCTGCGCCATGAGCTCCCGGCGGTCACCGGGGGTGTCGCTGAACAACTCCGGACGGCTTGCGTCCACCCAGTGATAGGTCGTCGTGCCGATCGCGTACGGGCCGGTCGGCTCGGGGAAGCGGAACACGGGCATCACCGTCGCCAGGAGGACGGAGGCGAGGGCCGCGAGCACGCCGAGGGCCGCGCCCGAGCCGGCGACCAGCCGGTTGACGTGCACAGCCCTCGGCCGGACGATGCCGGTCAGCCAGATCAGGAAGAGGATCGCGGTCAGCGCGTAGGCCGGGGCCATCTGCCAGCGCGGGCCTTCGACGAGGACCTGCGCCACCGCGAGGAGCAGCGCGACGGGCACCGCGAGGCCCGCCCGGCGCAGCGCGCGCAGCCGGGGGATCGCGAGGATCGCGAGCCCCAGCAGGCCGCCGGCCGACGACAGGATCTCCAGGGGTCTCATCACCTGCTCCTCAGGTTGTGGCCGACGCCGACGGCCATGCGGATGGAGGCCGGGTCGAGCCGGACCGCATCGTCGTCGGCGGCGAGCCGCGGCTCGGCTCTCCCGTTCGTACGTGGCCTGCCGACGCAACCGGATGTCGGCCGATGGCCGCCGCACACCGATGACGGCTTCGACCGGTTGCGCACAGCGGGACGGTCAGATCCGGTGCTGGATCCACGGCCGCCCGCGGACGTCGCCCGGCCCCTGGTCGGGTACGCGTCGCGGACGTGGCCGGACACCGTGCCGACGGTGGACGGTTGGTGATCGCGGCCATGACCGCCTCCTCCCGGAAACCTACACTGTAGGTTCGCGGCTCCACGGTAAGTTCTACGGTGTAGGTTTGGCAAGCCGAGGGATGGACATGGCCAGACGCGCACAGGGCACCTCAGCGGGGCTCGACCGCGAGCGCATCGCCGCCGCCGCCGTCGCACTCGTCGACCGCGACGGCCTTGAGCGCTTCGGGGTACGGCGACTCGCGGAGGAACTCGAGGTCGACCCGATGTCGATCTACCACCACATCAAGGGCAAGGCAGCGCTGCTGGACGCGATATCCGAGGCCGTACTCGCCGAGGTGGCGACCGCCGCGGACGACGCACAACCCCACGACTGGGAAGAGATCGCCCGCCTGACGGCGCACGGCTACCGGGAGATGGCCTACCGGCACCCCCGGGTGTTCCCGCTGCTGGCCACGCGCGCCCAGACCTCGCCGGTGGCCCTCACCGCCTTGGAACGACTGGTCACCGCGATGCGTGCGGCCGGCCTGCCCGACCAGGTGGTCGCCGACGCGCCGCTGATGCTGTTCGGCTTCCTCAACGGATACCTGCTGGCGGTCCTCAGCGGCGGATCCGGCCAGGCCGGCGACATGCCCGCGATCAACGCCACCGCGTACCCCACGATGGCGGCCCTCGCATCCCTGCAGGCCGGCTTCGGGTCCGTGGAGGAGTTCGACCGGATCTTCGACACCGTGCTCGGCGGAATCCGGGATCAGGCCGATCGGCGGGGAACCCGCTGAGCGTGGACCACGACGACGCGCACACGGGCGCCGCCGCCGGGTGAGGCCGTACCAGCCGAGGCGGAAAGAAGGCCTCTGCCGGCTGCGAGCGGCATGCGGCGCTTGGTGCTCGGCCGGCCAGGCGTGCAGGTGGTGCTCGACGAACGCGGGAAAAGCGCTGTCAGGTCCCGGTATCAGCCGTCCGCCTCGCGGACGCGTCGCTCCATCGTGGAGCGCGACCTGCCCGCCTCGAACGGTCAGGCGGGCGCCGGCAGGGGCGGCGGTGTCCGGGGTCAGCCGAGGGCTGACAGGGCGGTGAGATCCAGGACGAGTTGTGGTGCCACCGAGAACAGGATCGCCGCGGCCAGCGCCACGCCGACGGCCAGCCAGGTGGCCGGGAGCGTCCGGCTGCGGGACGCCGCCGGGCCGGGCGTGAACACCCTGCCCGCCCAGGCCGCGTAGTAGTAGAGGCCGATCACGGTGTTGACGGCCATGACGAGGGCCAGCCAGCCGGTGCCGCTCCCGACCAGTTCGCGGAAGACGAACACCTTGGCGAACAGCCCGGCCAGACCCGGCGGCAGCCCGGCCAGGCAGACCAGGCAGAACGCCAGCGCGAGCCCGGCGGCCGGGCTGCGGAACGCAAGGCCGCGGTAGTCGTCGAGTTCGTTGCCCGGCGCGGCCCTGGAGACGAGCATGACGACGGCGAACGCGCCGAGGTTCATCGCGGCGTAGATCACCAGGTAGGCCAGCGCCGCGCCGACCGGCCCGAGCGTCGTCGCCGCCCGGGTATGCCCGGCCGAGGCGGGTGCCGTGGCGGCCAGCGCGGCCAGGACGTAGCCGGACTGGGCGACGGACGACCAGGCCAGCAGGCGCACGGCGTGCCGCTGGCGCATGGCCAGCAGGTTGCCTACGGACATGGTCAACGCCGCGAGGACGCCGACGACCGGCACCCAGGTGGCCGCCTGCCCGGCCAGCGCGGCGACCAGGACGAGGATGAGCCCCGCGAACCCCGCCGCCTTCGAGATGACCGACAGCAGCGCCGCCACCGGGACCGGCGCGCCCTGGTAGACGTCGGCCGCCCAGAAGTGGAACGGCACCGCGGCGATCTTGAAGGCGAACCCGGCCGTGACCAGCACCACCCCCACGGTGACGACCGCGGGCAGGCCGTGGCCCGCCTCCAGCAGCGGCGCGTACGAACCGGGGTCGGCGCCGGGCGCCCGGACCCGGCCGCCGAGCACCTCGCCCAGCCGGGACAGGTGGACGGTGCCGGCGACGCCGTACAGGAGGGACACGCCGAACAGCATCACCGCCGTCGACACGACCGACACGACGAACAACTTGACCGCCGCCTCGGACGCCCGGCCGTCGTAGCGCCTGAGCGCCGTGAGCGCGAACACCGGCAGCGACACCAGCTCCAGCGCCACCACCAGCATGACGAGGTCGCGGGACGCGGGCAGGGTCACGGCGCCGACGAGGGTGCAGAGCAGGAGGAAGTACCACTCGCCGACCGGGATGCCGCCGCCGGCCACCTCCGTCATGGACAGCAGGACGACGACCACGGCCGCCACCAGCACCAGACCCGCAAAGACCAGGGCAAACCCATCCATGACGAACGAGCACAGCCGCTCCCCGGAGGCCAGACCCGGCGGCACGCAGAAGGTGGCCGCCCCGCCCCCGCCCGCTCCGGCCCCGCTCGCTCCAGCCGCACCCACTCCTGGCCCGCTCGCTCCGGCCCCGCCCGCTCCCGCCCCGCCCCTGGCCGCGGCAGTGCTCAGTGACTGGGCGACGACGAAGCCGAGTGCCGCGAGGACGCCGACCAGCGTCACCAGCCCCGGCACGGCCCTGCGCCTGGCGGGCAGGAACGCGTCGAGCACCAGGACCAGCGCGGCCGCCACGGCGAGCGTCAGCGGGGCCGCGATGACGTAGTAGTCGATCTGCTGGGTCATGAGACGGCTCCCAGCAGGCTCTGTACGGCCGGGGTGGTGAGCGAGAGCAGGAGGCCGGGCCAGAGGCCGAACAGCAGCGTCAGCACCACCAACGGGGACCAGGCGGCGAGCTCGTACCCGCGGATGTCGTCCGGATGCGGAGCCATGCCCGCGCCCCCGCCCCCGCCTGCGGAGACCGCCCCTCCCCCGGCTGCCGCCGAGGTGACGGCGGGCTCTTCCGCACGGCGCGGGACCCCACCGAGCGGCACCACCGGCCGCTCATCCGGCACCTCCCACCCAACCGGGCCGCCACCCGGGGCCTCCTGCGCGGGCGGGCCGCCGCCCGGGGCTTCCTGCCCAGGCGGGCCACCGCCCGGGGACTCCTGCCCAACCGGGCCGCCGCTTGTAGCTTCCTGCGCGGGCGGGCCACCGCCCGGCGCCTCCTCCCCGACCGGGCCGCCGTCCGGGGCTTCCTGTGTGGGCGGGCCGCCGCCCATGGCCCCTTGCCCGGCCGGGTGGCCGGCCGGTGGCTCCTGGGCGGACTGGGCGGTGGGGCGGCCGTGGGTGACTCGGGACAGCATCACGAGGAAGTACGCCGCAGTCAGCACCGCGCCCAGCCCGCCCACCACCATGTACGTCAGGAACAGCCCGCGCGGCAGGCCCGGCGCCGGCTGGAACGCGCCGAACAACGCCAGCATCTCCCCCCAGAACCCGGCCAGCCCGGGCAGCCCCAGCGAGGCGATCGACGCGAACGTGAGCACCGAACCCAGCCGCGGCATCACGGCCAGCAGCCCGCCGCCGAGCGACGGCATGTCGGACGTGCGGTAGCGCTCCTTCACCGCCCCTGCCAGGAAGAACAGCAGACCGGTGATCAGGCCGTGGGCGACGTTGGCGAACAGGGCGCCGTTCACGCCGACCGGGGTCAGCGTGGCGAACCCCAGCAGGACGAACCCCATGTGCCCGACCGACGAGTACGCGATCATACGTTTCAGGTCGCGCTGCGCGAGGCAGGCCAGCGCGCCGTACACGATGCCCACCACCGCGAACGCGCCCAGGAACGGTGCCACCGCCGTCGCGCCCTCCGGCAGGACCGGGATGGCAATCCTGGCGAATCCGTACGTACCCATCTTGAGCAGCACACCGGCCAGCAGAACCGACCCCACCGTAGGCGCCTCGGTGTGGGCGTCGGGCAGCCAGGTGTGCAGCGGCCACATGGGCGTCTTCACGGCCAGCCCGATGCCGATCGCCACGAACGCCAGGATCTGCACCGCTCTGGACATTCCCGCACCGTGGGCCCGGCTGAGCGCGACCACGTCCAGAGTGCCCGTCTGCGACCACACCAGCAGCAGGCCGAGAAGCATCACGACCGAGCCGAGCAACGTGTAGAGGATGAACTTGACCGCCGCCGCCCTGCGCCCGCCGCCGCCCCAGATGGCGATCAGGAAGTACATCGGCACCAGGACGATCTCGAAGAACACGAAGAACAGCAGCAGGTCGAGCGCCAGGAACGTCCCGATCATGCCGATTTCGAGCACGAGCAGCGTGAACACGAGCGCCCTCGGCCGCGCCCCATGGAACCGCTCCTGCGCGCGGGCGCCGCCCCAGCAGAGGTAGACGAAGCACAGGAACGTCAGCAGGGCGGTCAGCGCGACCAGCGGCAGGGACACGCCGTCGACGCCCAGGTGGAAGCGCAGGCCGAGGCCCGGGATCCACGGCATGTCGAGCTCGAACTGGACGGCGCCTGGCCGCCGGTGATCGAACGCCGCCACGACCACCGCGGCCAGGGCCAGCACGAGACCGGACACGACGAGCCCGTACGTCCGCAGTGCCGGGCGCAGGGCGTCGGGCAGGACGAGCAGCGCCAGCGCGCCCAGCAACGGCACGACAGGCATCGCCACGAGCAGCCAGGCCATCACCCTCCCGCCTCCCCTCCGGACAGATCGGTCACCCTCGCCCGCGCCCGCGCCCTCGCCCGCGCCCTCGCCCGCGCACCGGACGCTCCGCCGGGGAGCCCAAGCGAGCCACCGGGAAGCCCGAACGCCTCGCCGGGGAGCCTGGGAGAGCCGTCGCCCGACCTCTCGCGACGCTCCCTCCCTGGGCACCACGCCAGCGGGCACCCCGACAGTGGGTGCGCCGACAGCGGGCGCGATGGCCCTGCGGTGCGCGCGCCCCGCGTTCCGGACAAGTACGCCGTCACCGGTCCGGCGGAGGTCGCGACGGCCCGGGCCCGACATGTCGTCATGTGAGCATCACCGCCCCGACCGCGATCAGCAGGATGCCGGCCAGGAGGCCGCTCACGTAGAGCTGGACGTTGCCGTTCTGGGCCAGGCGGAGCACCCCGGCCAGGCCGCGCGCCGAGCGGCCCGAGCCGCGCACCGCGCCGTCGACGACCGTTTCGTCCGTACGGACGACGAGGCGGGCCAGGGCCAGCACCGGCCGGGCGACGAGGGTGGCGTACAGGCGGTCGATGGAGAAGGCGCGGGCGCACGGGCCGCGCAGTGGGCCGAGCAGGCGGGCCGGGTCGGCGAGGGGGTCGGCGCGCCAGACCGCGTAGACGAGGCCGGCGCCGAGCAGGGCCAGCACGACGCTGACGGCGGCCAGCGGGAGGTCCACGTGCGGCGATCCGGCGAACCCGAGCAGCAGCGCGGGCACCGCGAGCAGCACGATGGGCACGAGCATCGTCCTGGGCGCCTCGGCGACGCCGACGACGTGCGCCGTGCCGGGCTCCGGCTCGGGGAGCGCCACCGCCCTCGCCTCGCCGAAGAACGTCCGCAGCCACGCCCTGGCGGCGTACGCGCCGGTGACGGCGACGGTCGCGAGCGCGCATCCGTACAGGAGCAGGGCCGCGGCGTCGGTGAGGCCGCCGGACAGCGCGCGCTCCATGGCGAGCAGGACGGCGTCCTTGCTGAAGAATCCGCTGGCCGGCGGGATGCCGATGAGCGCGGCGAAACCGATCGTCATCGCCGCGAACGTGATCGGCAGCTCGCGGCGCAGACCGCCCATGCGGCTCATCAGGTTCGAGCCGACGTGGTGGATCACGGCGCCCGCGCACAGGAACAGCAGCGCCTTGAACGCGCCGTGGGTCAGCAGGTGGAAGACGGCCGGGCGGTCGCCGCCCGCGGCGAGCCCGCCCGCCATGTACGCGAGCTGGCTGATCGTGGAGTACGCGAGCACCCGTTTCAGGTCGTCCTGGGCGAGGGCGGCCAGCGCGGCGCCGAGCATGCCGAGCGCGGCCAGCACTGCCAGGACGTCGAGCGTGGGCCGGGCCGCCAGGAAGGCCGGGAAGAGCCTGGCCACGATGAAGATGCCCGCCGCCACCATGGTGGCGGCGTGGATCAGCGCGCTGATCGGGGTCGGGCCGGCCATGGCGTCGGGAAGCCAGGTGTGCAGCGGCACCTGGGCGCTCTTGCCCGCGACGCCCGCCAGCAGCAGCATGGTGGCGGTCACCAGCGTGGCCGCAGACATCTCGGGCACCTTGGCCAGCACGTCCGCGACGCGGAAGCTCCCCGCGGCGACGCCGAGCGTGAAGATGCCGAAGAGGAAGCCGACGTCGCCCAGCCGCGTGACGAGGAACGCCTTGACCGCCGCCCGCGAGTTGCCGCGGTCTTCCCACCAGTGGCCGATCAGCAGGTACGAGCAGAGGCCCATGACCTCCCAGCCGGCGTACAGGACGAGGAGGTCGCCCGCGTACACGACCAGGAGCATCGCGCTGGTGAACAGGCTGACGAACGCGCTGTAGGAGGGGTAGCGGGGGTCGTCGCTGAGGTAGCCGACGGAGTAGACCTGGACGGCGAGCGCGACCAGCGTCACCAGGACGCCCAGCATCGCCGACAGGGCGTCGGCCTGCAGTGTGAGCGAGATGGGGACGCCGCCGGTCACGATCGAGCCGTACGTGCGGCCGACGGGAGCGGGACCGGCGGCGCCCGTGAGGTACACGAGACCGGGACCCGACGCGAGCCAGAGGGCGAGCACGGCGGAGGCGGCCGTGGGGAGGACGGCGATCCAGGCCGCTCTCCGATTGGCCCGCACCCCGGCCTCCGCGGCGGCCTCCGGGGCGGCCCCGCCCCTCGGCCCCGGAATCCCGGCCACGACGTCTCCTGGCACCGCTTCTCCGGACGTCGCTTCTCCAGGCGTCGCTTCTTCTGGCGTCGCTTCTTCTGGCGTCGCTTCTTCATGCCTCGCGGCGTCCGGAGTGGCGGGGACGGCGGCTGCGGGCGGCCGTCGTGTACGGCGGCCGGGTGGGCGGCGGGCGTGTGGCCGGCGGGACAGCAGCAGGCCCGCGAACGCGGCGGCGAAGGGCAGGAGGACGGCCAGCAGCGGCAAGATCGTCACAGCGCACCTTCCCCACGCTCGGTGGACGCGGCTCCGGAGGCGCCAGGCGCTCCGTCGGCGGAAGGCGGGGGCGGCTGGGCGGGGCCGTCGGGTTCCGCGAGGGCACGGAGATGGTCGATGTCGACTGTGCGGCGGTTGCGGAAGAGCGCCAGCACGATGGCCAGGCCGAGCCCGACCTCGGCCGCCGCGATGACGATGACGAACAACGTGAGCACCTGCCCGCTGTGCAGCCGGTCGCGCAGCCAGACGTCGAACGCGACCAGGTTGAGGTTGACCGCGTTGAGCATCAGCTCGACCGACATGAGCACGAGGATCGTGTTGCGCCTGGCGAGGACGCCGTAGACGCCCACGGAGAACAGCAGCACGGAGACGACCACCGGGTAGACGATGTGCATCAGTCACCGCCGCTCTCGTCGGTGGGCGGGCCGCCCGGGATGTCGGTGCGCGACAGCACGATCGCGCCGATCAGCGCGGCCAGCAGCAGCACGGACAGCGCCTCGAAGGGCAGCACCCAGGTGGCGAACACGCTCGCGCCGAGCTCCCTGGCCGCGCCGGCGCCGGGCTTGAGCGGCGCGTACGCGGTGCGGAAGCCGTCGACCACCACGGTGACCAGGACGGCCGCCGTGGCGACCGCGACGAGGGCGGCGACCAGGCGGTTGCCGCTGTCGAGGTCGGCCGAGCGGCCGATGGGCGCGCGGGTGAGCATGATGCCGAACAGCAGCAGCACCACCACCGCGCCCACGTAGATGAGCACCTGCACCCAGGCCACGAACTCGGCCGTGAGCACGAGGTAGCACCCCGCGAGCGCGCCGAAGCAGACCACGAGCCACAGGGCCGCGTGGACCAGTTGCCTGGTCGTGACGACGAGCAGCGCCGATCCGACCGCCACCGCTCCCAGCAGCAAGAAGACGACCTCTTGCCCTGTGGGTGACAGGTAGGAGGGCACCGCCTCGGTCACGACTCCTCCTCGGACTCCTTCGTCTCGTCAGGGGCGAGCCGCCCGGGCGGGCGGATGGAACGCGGATCGGCCATCCGGCGCCTGCGCGGGCTCGCGGGAGAAGTCTGCTCCGCCGAGTGGCCCTCGGTTCGCACCTCGGCGCCACCTGTGGACAACTTTTCCTCGGACGGCTCTCCTGTGGATGACGGAGGGGGCTCGGATTGGGCCGCCGATGGGCTCGTACCGGCCGCTTCGGCTGCTGACCTGCGGGGAGAGGCCGAAGACCCGCTCGGACCGCCCTCCTCCTCACCTGTGGACGACGGCGCGGCCGACTGCTGCCCTGTGGACAGCCGATCTGTGGGTGGCTGCTCCAGAGGTGGCTCACCTGTGGGCGGGCGGCCCGTGAGTGGCGCGTCAGGGGCGGCGGGGGGCGGGAGGGCGCCTGGAGGGCGGATCCCCCGAATGTTCGCCATGCTCCGCCGCGGACGCCTGCCCGGACCCGAAGGCCCTTCCCCAGGCTCCGTTCCGGCCTCTCCGCGCGCCGCGCCGCTCGGCGACCCGGCCGCTCCGAGCTCCTCCGCCCCTTCCTCGGACGTAGCCCCTGCAGCGCGACGACCGGAGACGGGGGGCTGGGCGCTCTCGGGCGACGACGGTACGGCACCGCTGTCGCCCCCGGCCGTCCCGGGCCGGCCTGCCACCCCCGGCCGACCGGCTGCCCCGGGCCTACCTGCCGTCTCGCCGCTGACCGTCTCGCCCCTGGCCGTCCCGGCCTCACCGGAGATCGGGCCCCCGGCCGTCTCGGGCGGCGTGCCCGCCGTCTCCCCTGCCTCAGTCGTCGGGGTACGTGCGGAGGCCGCCCCGCCCGCGACGGCCGAAGCGGTGCTCGTTCTGTCGCCGGAAGGACGTTCCGCCCCGGAAGCAGGAGCGCCAGGACGGGCCGGGGCCGCGCCGCGAGCTGGGGTTTCGGCGCGGCGGGGGCCGGAGGACGGGGCGGGTCCCGCTGACGAGGGCGTGCGGCGGGGGGCGGCCGTGAGCTCCTTGGGCAGCTCGGCGCCGGGGTCGTGGGCCGGAGGGATGGGGACCGTCTGGCTCCAGCCCGACAGCTTGTCCTTCTCGTGGAGAAGGTCGAGGATGTCGCCCTCGGCGTACTCGAACTCCGGCGACCAGAAGAGCGCGTCGAACGGGCACACTTCCACGCAGATGCCGCAGTACATGCAGAGCGAGAAGTCGATCGCGAACCGGTCGAGGACGTTACGCTGCCGCGGCCGGCCACCCTCGGGAGCCGGGATGGTCTCCTTGTGGGAGTCGATGTAGATGCACCAGTCGGGGCATTCCCGGGCGCAGAGCATGCAGGAGGTGCAGTTCTCCTCGACCAGGGCGATGACGCCCCGGCTGCGCGGAGGGAGGTCTGGCCTGACCTCGGGGTACTGCTGCGTGACGGATTTGCGCAGCATGTGGCGCAAGGTGATGGAAAGCCCCTTCACCAGCCCCACTCCCGGCATCCGCCCCATGGTCATCATCATGACGCACTTCCCGGCCCGCGTGAATGTGCCGAATCCTCATCCACAACTTATCCACAGTCATCCACAGGTTCTGTGGAGGTTATCCACAAGCTCGCGCCATGCCCGATATGCGGGACTGCGGGGCGATAGTCTCTCGCCATGCCGTACAGCCCTCCAGTCCGCCCCAGTGGCGGGGCGTGGGCGCTCGCCGTCGTGTGGGCCGCCCTGCCCCTGTTCACCTGCGGCCTGGCGACGCCGTTCACGATCGGATTCGCGGCGTACTGGCTGCGGAGCGTCCTGCACGTCTTCGCCGCGTCCGTCTACCTCTTCGGCATCGGCTCCTTCGTGATCACGGTCGTCGCGTACGACACGTTCGACGACATCCCCGAGCCGTTGTCCACGATCGTGTCGTTCGGGTTCGTGATCGCCTGGATCGGCGGCGTCATCCACTCGGGGATCCTGGTGCCGTTCATGGTTAGGGCACGTCCAGGCGTCACCGCCGGCCACACCGCCGAGCTGCACCAGCGCGCCACCGCGCCGGTGCATCCGCAGCGTCCGAGCGGCCAGGGCGACTACACGCGCCGCGCCGGCGCGCCCTCCTACGGGCGGCCTCCCGGCGAGCCGGAGTGGATCGGCCACTACCGGGTGCTCAAGCGGCTGGGCCGCGGCGGGCAGGGCTCCGTCTACCTCGCCACCGCGCCGAACGGGGCGCGCGTCGCGGTGAAGGTCCTGCACGACCTGGTCGACGAGACGGCGCGGGCGAGGTTCGCGCGGGAGGTGGACGTCGCCCGGCGGGTGGCCACGTTCTCCACAGCCCGGGTGCTCGACGTGAACATCTCGGGGCAGCACGCGTACATCGTCAGCGAGTTCGTGGACGGGCCCTCGCTGGAACAGCTCGTCCGGCAGTACGGTCCGCGCGACGAGGACAGCCTGACCCGGCTCGCGTTATCCACAGCCGGGGCGCTCGCGGCCATCCACAAGGCGGGCATCGTGCATCGTGACTTCAAGCCGAGCAACGTGCTGATCGGCCACGACGGGCCTCGTGTGATCGACTTCGGCATCGCTCGGGCGTTCGACCAGGTCACGATGACGTCGGGGAAGATGGTGGGGACGCCGCCTTACATGTCGCCGGAGCAGTTGAGCGGGGAGCCCGTGGGGCCTGCTTCCGACGTGTTCAGCTGGGCTGTGACCATCATGTTCGCGGCGACGGGGCGGCCGCCGTTCGGGGAGGACACGGTGCCCGCCGTGTTCAACCGGGTGCTCACGTTCCACCCGGACCTGTCGCCACTGCCTCCGGCGTTACGCGGGATCGTCGGGGCGTGCCTCAACAAACGACCGCAGAACCGGCCGTCGGCGTCGGACACCATGCTGGCCATCGTCCACTGACCCGGCCACCGAACCAGCTGCCCGACTGAGCCAGCCGCCCAGCCAGACGCGCGATCCAGCCGCCTGAGTCGGCCGCCACCCGACCGCCTCAGCTGGCAGCCACCCCGACCGCCGAGCCAGCCGCCTGAGCCGACCGCCACCGGGCCGCCGAGCCAGACGCGTGATCCGGCCACGGAGCCAGCTGTCTGAGCTGGCCGCCACTCGGCCGTCGCCGAGCCAGCCGCCTGAGCTCGCAGCCACCGGGCCGCCGCGCCAGCCGCCCAGTCAGTCGCGTGATCCAGCCAACCAGCCGGCTGTCTCTGCTGGTCGCCACTGGACCGCCTGAGCCAGCCGCATGAGCCGGCCTCCACCGGACCGCCGAGCCAGCCGTCTTAGCTGGCCGCCACCGGGCTGCCGAGCCAGTCGCGTGATCCGGCCACTGGCCAGCCGCCGAGGCAGTTCCTGAGCCGGCCGCTGAGCCGTTTGCGAAGCCGGCCGATGCCCCAGGCCGTCGCCCGCCGTCTTCATTCTCCGGTGCCTCGCCCTCACGGCATGCCGCCGCTCCTGCCAGAGCCCCTGCCCAGTGGTGCACCGCTGCCGTCGGCACCCCTGCCCTGCGGCACACCCCCTTCTGTCGACTGGCATTGAGGAAAGGGATGTGCCTCAAAGGTGATTACGGTGCCTGGGGAAGGAAGGGAGTGCCGGGTATGAGGGTCGACGGCTGTGGGGGCGACGGCTTCGTTTCGGTGGGTGAGGGAGATGTCCGGCGGCGGGTGGGCCGGGGGCGTCAGGCGGCCGCGGGAGATGGCGGGGCGACGCTGTCCTTCGCCGACGCCGCCGGGTGGGAGTCCTGGCTGGCCGAGCATCATGAGACGGAGGGAGGCGTCTGGCTGAGGATCGCCAGGAAGCGCTCGCCTCTCGCCCTGCTGCCCATCGCCGAGGCGCTGGACGTCGCGCTCTGCTACGGCTGGATCGACAGCCACCGCCGGTCCTGCGACGAGCATTCGTTCCTGCAGCGGTACTCCCGCCGCCGCAAGGGAAGCCCCTGGTCCCGCGTCAACAGGGAGCGGGTGGAGGCGCTGGCCGAGGCGGGGCGGATGCGGCCGCCGGGCGTGGCGCAGGTCGAGGCGGCCCGGGCCGACGGCCGGTGGGAGGCGGCGTACGCCCCGCAGCGTGACGTGACCGTCCCGTCCGATCTGGTCGAGGCGCTGGACGCGCGGCCGGAGGCGGCGGCGCGGTTCGCGGCGCTGGACAAGACCGCGCGGTACCTGCTCGTCCTGCCCCTGCTGAAGGCTCGCACGCCGGCCGTGCGGGCGGCCCGGCTGGAGAAGGCGGTGTCCGGTCTGGTGCTACCGGCCTGACCCAGGCGCCGGCGCGGCGGGCAGCGGCGATGCCGTCGCCGGTACGCCTCCAGGAGACCCTGCGGTCGGCAAGGGCGGTTCTGGGGTTCGGGGTGGTGGGCTACGCGGTTGGAGGGTGAGGGGGTTGGCCGGGGGTGCGGCCCCCGGGGGGGTCAGTTCCAGGTGGCGGTCTTGATGATGGCGTCCGTGGCGGCGATGCCGTAGCCGTCCACGATGAGGATCTTGGACTTCGGCAGGTACCACTCGCGCTGTTTGAAGGTGGCGGTGCGCTTGTCGGTCTTGAAGCTGTAGCACTCGCCGGCCCACACGCGGTACTCCGCCTTGTGGCCAGCGCCGACCGGACGGTAGCCCGAGGTCAGGGGCTTGGCGCCGACGAACCGTTCGCCGTACTTGGTGGTGGGGTTGAGCCGGCAGGCGGCCACGCCGGTGCTCGGCGCGAAGGGGCTGCCCGGCTTGTACGACTCAAGGTAGTCGCCGCCTTTCAGCACCTTGGGTCCGACGAGTTGGAGTGCGGGACAGGCGGTGTCGGCGTCGCGGCATTTCCTGGTGCTCAGCGAGACCCAGTCCCCGGTGTGGTCCTTCTCCACGACCCAGGTGGACGGGATGGCGAGGGTCATGCCGCGGAACGTCACCTTCTTGGTGGCGGCGGCGTGGGCGGCGGGCGGGGTGGTCAGCACGGCCGCGGCGGCAGCGGCGGCCGCCGTCGCCAGGACACGGGTCACGAGTGCACGGTTGATGGCAATGGTCACGAGAGTTAGATGATCGACAACGCCACCCGGTTTACCTCAAGGTATGGCTTCTTCACACGTTCCAACAAGGTCGAGGTATTCCTCCCGGGACAGGCGGTACGCCGCCATCCGTATGCCGTGGCGTTCGGCGAAGCGCTGGGCCGCGCCGGGGTCCCAGGGGCCGGGCAGGTGGTGCAGGGGGCGGTTGTCGGCGTCCAGGAGGAGCAGCCCGGCGAGGTCGTCGTACCGGTAGTGCAGCAGGGTGGCGACGCGGCCCTTCGACAGGTCGGCGAGGACGTGGCCGCGCTGGATGACCAGGAGCCTGACGCCCCGCTCGACCTTCAGGTACGGCCCGCCCGGCGGGCCGAGGATCCTGCCCCGCCTCACCTGCCACCGGTAGACGCGGCCGGTCACCGGACGCAACAGGATCAGGGCGGGGCTGAACGCCGCCGCCAGCCACTTGATGTCCAGGACGTCCAGGAGGAAACGGCCCACGGAGGCCAGGGCGCGCCAGGTGGCCCACAAGCCCTGGGAGGCGAGGTACGCCATGAGAGCGAGTCCGGCGAACCCGGCACCGACGGCGACCGGCCGGTGCCACCAGGCGCGGGGCCGGGCGGCCAGGCCGTGGACCCGCCGCCAGCCGGGAGCACGGCGCGCCAGCGCGGCCCGTACCTTGGGCGAGGGCGTGTGACTGGCGTTCACCATCGGGATCCCGGTTCTCCCTGAGAAGCGCCACGCTTTGGAGACGGGCCATTCGCCCGGCAGGTCGAGCAGGACGAGCCCGTCGGCGTCGAGCAACGCCAGCCCGCGCACCTGGGGCGACTGCCGGCGCCTGCCGCGTTGTCCCTGGAACGGGTGGCAGGCGTAGAGGTAGAGCGACGCCGGGGCGAGGCGCAGGTGCTCGCCGGTGGCGCCGTCGGTGACGGTGAGGGCCTGCCCGTCGAAGTCGATGGCCGTGGCGGGGCAGCGGGTGTCTTTGGTCGCACCGGCGACCGGAACGAGCTGATCGTCCATGAGTCCCCCTTGTCCGTCTACGACGAATAAAGGGAACGTAAAGTTTCCCCTGCCGCACCTCAGGAGCGGCAGGGGTCCAGGGGTGGCCTCCTGGCGCTGCACAGTGGCTAAGGGAAGGCCTCGTGGGGGTACGGCGGCTGCACGGTGGCTAACGGATGGCCTCGTGGCGGTGCGCGGTGGCTAAGGGATGGCCTCGTGGTGGTGCGCGGTGGCTAAGGGAAGGCCTCGTGGTGGTGCGCGGTGGCTAAGGGAAGGCCTCGTGGTGGTACGGCGGCCGCGCGGTGGCTAACGGATGGCCTCGTGGGGGTGCGGCGGCTGCGCTGCCTGGTCATACCGGGCGCGTACTGCCTGACGGCGGCACGCCGCTCCTCCCCGCCGTACTGCCCACCGCGTGGTCGGCGGACGGCGCCTCGACCGGTGCGGCCAGGCTCACCAAGGCCTCGTGGTCGTCGCGGATCTGTCAGCGGATGCGCGGGCGGCGGAATCGGTCGATAAGCGTTTCGGCAGGGCCTCCGAGGCGGCGCGAGGGCGGCGTGCTCAGGTGAGGACCTTCACCACTCCGGTGATCGCGAGCTGCAGCAGCGCCAGCGGCACCAGCCCGGCCCAGGCGAGCTTCTGGAGCTGGTCCTCGCGCAGCCGCGGGTACGACACCCGCAGCCAGATCACCACGAAGGCCAGCGCGAACACCTTCACGAGGGTCCAGATCCAGCCGGGCAGCAGCGGCCCGTGCCAGCCGCCGAGGAACAGCACGGTGGTCAGGAACGACAGCACCACGATGCCGACGTACTCGGTCAGCATGAACAGGGCGAAGCGCATGCCGGTGTACTCGGTCAGCGGGCCCATGATGATCTCGGACTCGGCGACCGGCATGTCGAACGGCGGTCGGCGCAGCTCGGCCAGGCCCGCGACGAAGAAGACGACGCCGCCGACGGCCTGCCAGGGCAGCCACCACCACTGCCACGCCTCGACGATGCCGGGCAGCGACAGCGTGCCCGCCGCCATCGCGACGGACGAGGCGGCCAGCACGAGCGGCAGCTCGTACGACATGAGCTGGGCCGCCACCCGCATGCCGCCGAGAAGGGAGTACTTGTTGGCGGACGCCCACCCCGCCATGACCGAGCCCAGCACGCCCACGCCCATGACGGCGAGCACGAAGAACAGGCCGAGGTCGAGGTCGACGGCGACCGCACCCCTGTCGATCGGGATGACGATCAGCACGACCAGGTACGGCACTAGCGCGACGCCCGGCGCGATCATGAAGACGCGGCGGTCGGCGGCGGCCGGGACGACGTCCTCCTTCTGCGCGAACTTGACGCCGTCGGCGATGAGCTGCGCCCAGCCGTGGAAGCGGCCGGCGTACATGGGGCCGAGCCTCGACTGCATGTGCGCCATGACCTTGTGCTCGGCCTGGCCGACGACCAGCGGCAGCACGAGGAACACGGCGAGGATGACCACGAGGCTCAGCACCACGTCAAGCATCGGGCGGCCCCCAGTCGGCGGGGACGCCGGGCGGCAGGGTGCGGCGGCGGCTCGGCGCGCCGTGGCCGGACTCGCCCGGCTCCTTTGCCCCCGGCCACGCCTTGGCGACCCGGGCGGCCAGGACGAAGTCCTTGCGCAGGGGGTGCCCCTCGAACCCGTCGGGCAGCAGGAGCGGCACGAGGTGGGGGTGGCCGTCGAAGACGACGCCGAACATCTCGTACGTCTCCCGCTCGTGCCAGTTGGCGCCGCGGTAGACGCCGACGGCGGTGGGCAGGCGGGGCTCGTCGCGCGGGACGCTGGTGCGCAGCAGCAGGCGCAGCCCGGAGCCGGGGTTGTAGACGTGGGCGACGACCTGGAAGCCGGTGGGAGGGTCGTCGACGCCGGTGAGCCAGTCGAAGAAGGCGCAGCCGAGGTCGTCGCGGGCGAAGGTCAGCAGTTCGATCCAGTCGGCGGGCTCGACGTCGACGGTGGTGTCGCCGTAGGACTCGGTGACGCGGGCGCGCTCGCCGAACCGTTCGCCGAGCCGTTCGGCCAGCGGGCCGGTCACGCCTCGGCCCCGGGGGCGCCGTACCGGTCGGCGAGCCGCTCGCCGGCGATCTTCTCCTGGAGCTTCATGATGCCGTGGAGCAGCGCCTCGGGGCGGGGCGGGCAGCCGGGGACGTAGACGTCGACGGGCACGATCTGGTCGACGCCCTTGGTGACGCAGTACGAGTCCCAGTAGGGGCCGCCGGAGTTGGAGCACGCGCCGAACGAGATGACGTACTTGGGGTCGGGCATCTGCTCGTACAGACGCTTGACGGCGGGGGCCATCTTGTCGGTGACGGTGCCCGAGACGATCATGAGGTCGGCCTGGCGGGGCCCGTTGGCGAACGGGATGACGCCGAACCTGATGAAGTCGTGCCTGCTCATCGAGGTGGCGATGAACTCGATGGCGCAGCAGGCGAGCCCGAAGTTGAACACCCACAGCGAATAGCGCCGCCCCCAGTTGAGCACGAAGCGCATGGGCTTGGGCGCCAACCTGGAGACCGGCCCGACCGTGGGCATCGGGAGATCCGCCATACGGCCATTCTCGCGCGGATCGCGGGTAAGGCAAGCTCGGCGCCTCTGGCGCCTCAGGTCCAGCTCAGGACCCGTTTGCGCCAGGCGTACAGGATGCCGAGGGCGATGAAGCCGAGGAAGACGAACATCTCGGCGAGCGTGGCGACGCCGTAGCCGGGCGCGTCGAAGACGGTGGCCCAGGGGAAGAGGAAGACGGCGTCGACGGCGAAGACGACGTACAGGTAGGTGAAGACGTAGTAGCGCACCTGGGACTGCGCCCAGCCTTCGCCGACGGGGTCGACGCCGCACTCGTACGTGGTCAGCTTCTCGGGGGTGGGCCTGCTGGGCCGCAGCAGCCGGTTGGCGAGGAGGGCTCCGGCCACGATCGCGACGCCGATGGCCAGCAGCGCGGCGACCAGCAGATAGGACCCGAAGTAGCCGTCCATGACGCGATGGTAACCCAGCAAAGGCTAACGCCCCATAGCCCCAAAACGGGGCAAACCCTAAGATCACCCCTATACCCTGACATTCATGCACAAAACGCGATTCTTGGCAGGAATCGCTCTGCTGGCCTCATCGGCCACAGGGTGCGGCCTCGCCGCGTCCGCGCACGAGCGGGACGTGGTGGTTCCTGCGGAGCCGACGATGATCGACTTCGTCGACCCCGCGACCGTCGCAGGACTGACGACGACGACGCTGGGCGAGGGCCACACGCCGGGCAGCGCGTACGTGCACATCGTCTACCCCGAACTGGCCGGGGCGCCCGCGCTCAACCAGGCGCTCAGGGACGACGCCAGGCAGCGGCTGCGCGTGTTCCGCGAGCACGCCGACGCCACCGCCCGCGGCCCACGCCCCGAGCTGAACGTGGACTGGCAGGTCGCCGCCGCCTCCTCCCAGGCGGTCGGCGTGCGGCTGCGCGCCGGCGAGTTCCTCGGCGCCGGCTGGACCAACTCCACGCGCACCCTCTGGTACGACCGCCGCACCGGCGCCGCCACCGGCTCCAGCGGGCTGCTCGGCGGCAAGGACGCGCTGCGCCGCCTCACCGCGATCGTCAAGGAGCAGCTCAAGCAGCGCCGCCCGCAGGTGGAGACCGCGGCGCTCAGCGAGGACGGCGAGCAGTTCGACTCGATGGCGTTCAACCGGGCCGGCGACCTGGTGGTGGAGTTCGATGACTGCCAGGTCGGGCCCTGCTCGCTGGGCCGCGTGGCCGTGGCCGTGCCGTCGGCCACCGCCGAGCCCCTGCTGTCGGACCTCGGGCGCAGGGCCCGCGAGGGCGTGGTGGCCGCCGCCCGGCGCGCGCCGCAGGCCGCCCCGCACGGCACGCCGGCCGCCACCAGCCCGCCCGCCGTCAGCAGGCGCGCCGGCTCGGTGAACTGCGCCGCCACCCCTTGCGTGGCGCTGACGTTCGACGACGGTCCTGGCCCGTACACCGGCAGGCTGCTCGACGTGCTGCGGCAGGCGGGGGCGCGGGCCACGTTCTTCGTGGTGGGCGCCAACGGCGCCGCGCAGCCGGGCCTGCTGCGCAGGATGAGCGCGGAAGGCCACCTGGTCGGCAACCACAGCTGGTCGCACAGGGACCTCACCAAGCAGTCCACCAGCAAGATCGCCGACTCGCTCGACCGCACGGAGGAGGCCGTGGCGGCGGCCATCGGGCAGCGGCCCACGCTCGTGCGCCCGCCGTACGGCGCGGTGGACGACGACCTGCGCTCCGTCGCGCGCAAGGCGGGCCTGTCGCTGGTGACCTGGAACGTGGACGCCGACGACCGGCCCGGCGACACGGCCAGGGCGATCGCCGACCGCGCCGTGGAGCAGGCGCGGGCCGGCGCGATCATCCTCCTGCACGACGTGCGGCCCGAGTCCGTGGACGCCGTCCCCGACGTGATCGGGCGCCTGCGCGCCCAGGGTTACACCTTCGTCACCGTGCCCGAGTTGTACGGCCAGGTCGGCATGCGGCCAGGGCGTCTGTACGCCTCCGGGTGAACGCCCCAGACACGGCACACGCCCGGCAGGGACGTATAGTTGGCCCTCGTGACCCGAACCGTCCTCTTCGCGCGCCTGCATGTCGATCTCTGCAGGCTCGCCTCCGGGCTGTGTCGTCGTTCTCGCACTTCACCCTGACGACCCGTCGCGTCGCCCACTTGCCCGGGGCCACTTCCCCAGGGTGGGAACGCGTGACCTTTCGAGGATCTAGCATGGAAAAAGAGAACGCGCCAGAAGCGACCGCGCAGTGGCGCGTCGAGGAGGACTGAGCTGTGACGAAGCAGGTCCAGCAACTCGACCGCGTGATCATCAGGTTCGCCGGTGACTCCGGCGACGGCATGCAGCTCACCGGCGACAGATTCACGGCGGGCACCGCCGAGTTCGGCAACGACCTTTCCACGCTGCCCAACTTCCCGGCCGAGATCCGCGCGCCCGCGGGCACCCTGCCCGGCGTGTCGAGTTTCCAGCTGCACTTCGCCGACCACGACATCCTGACGCCGGGCGACGCGCCGAACGTCCTCGTCGCGATGAACCCCGCCGCGTTGAAGGCCAACCTGGGCGACCTGCCGCGCGGCGCCGACATCATCGCCAACACCGACGAGTTCACCAAGCGCAACCTGCAGAAGGTCGGCTACGACGCCAACCCTCTGGAGGACGGCTCGCTGGCCGAGTGGCGCCTGCACGCCGTGCCGCTGACCTCGCTCACCGTCAAGGCGCTCGAAGGCTTCGACATCTCGAAGAAGGACGCCGAGCGGGCCAAGAACATGTTCGCCCTCGGCCTGCTGTCGTGGCTGTACCACCGGCCGACCGAGCAGACCATCGCGTTCCTCGAGCAGAAGTTCGCCAAGAAGCCCGACATCGCCAAGGCCAACATCGCCGCGTTCCAGTCCGGCTGGAACTACGGCGAGACCACCGAGTCGTTCTCGGTGTCGTACGAGGTGAAGCCCGCCCAGCTCGCGCCGGGCCTGTACCGCAACATCTCCGGCAACCAGGCGCTGGCCTACGGCCTGGTGGCGGCGAGCGTGCAGGCGAAGCTGCCGCTGTTCCTGGGGTCGTACCCGATCACCCCGGCCAGCGACATCCTGCACGAGCTGTCCAAGCACAAGCGGTTTGGCGTGCGCACGTTCCAGGCCGAGGACGAGATCGCCGGCGTGGGCGCGGCGCTCGGCGCCGCGTTCGGCGGCGCGCTGGGCGTGACCACGACCTCAGGCCCCGGCGTGGCGCTGAAGGCGGAGACGGTCGGCCTGGCGGTCACCACCGAGCTGCCGCTCGTCATCGTGGACGTGCAGCGGGCCGGGCCGAGCACCGGCATGCCGACCAAGACGGAGCAGACCGACCTGCTGATGGCGATGTTCGGCCGCAACGGCGAGTCGCCGGTGCCGATCGTCGCGCCGATGTCCCCGAGCGACTGCTTCGACGCCGCGATCGAGGCGGCCAGGATCGCGGTCAAGTACCGCACGCCTGTCATGCTGCTGTCCGACGGCTACCTGGCCAACGGCTCCGAGCCGTGGCGGCTGCCGGAGATCTCGGAGCTGCCCGACATCTCGCAGGAGTTCACCACCGCGCCCAACGGCGAGGACGGCCGGTTCCTGCCGTTCAAGCGCGACGAGGAGACCCTGGCCCGCCCGTGGGCCATCCCCGGCACGCCCGGCCTCGAACACCGCATCGGCGGCATCGAGAAGGCCGACGGCACCGGCAACATCTCCTACGACCCGAACAACCACGACCTGATGGTCAGGCTGCGCGCGGCGAAGATCGCCGGCATCGACGTGCCCGACCTGGAGGTCGACGACCCCGACGGCGACGCCAGGGTGCTGGTGCTCGGCTGGGGCTCGACGTACGGGCCGATCGCGGCGGCGGCGCGGCGCATCAGGCGCGAGGGCGGCAAGGTCGCCCACGCCCACCTGCGTCACCTCAACCCGCTGCCCGCCAACACCGGCGAGGTGCTCAAGCACTACGACAAGGTGCTGCTGCCCGAGATCAACCTCGGCCAGCTCGCGCTGCTGCTGCGGGCGCGCTACCTCGTCGACATCATCAGCTACAACCGCGTGCGCGGGCTTCCTTTCAAGGCCGAGGAGCTGGCCGGAGTCATCCAGGACGTGATCGACAGTGACTGAGCTCGTGAACGGGAAGGGCCTGTCGCTCATCCCCAAGACCGACGCCAAGCAGAGCCTGAAGGACTTCAAGTCCGACCAGGAGGTGCGCTGGTGCCCCGGGTGCGGCGACTACGCCATCCTGGCGGCGGTGCAGAGCTTCCTGCCCGAGCTGGGGCTGCGGCGCGAGAACATCGTGTTCGTCTCCGGCATCGGCTGCTCCTCGCGCTTCCCGTACTACCTGAACACCTACGGCTTCCACTCCATCCACGGGCGGGCGCCGGCGATCGCGACGGGCCTGGCCGCCTCGCGGCCCGACCTGTCGGTGTGGGTGGTCACCGGTGACGGCGACGCGCTGTCGATCGGCGGCAACCACCTGATCCACGCGCTGCGCCGCAACGTCAACCTCAACATCCTGCTGTTCAACAACCGGATCTACGGTCTGACGAAGGGCCAGTACTCCCCCACCTCCGAAGTCGGCAAGATCACCAAGTCGACGCCGATGGGGTCGCTGGACAAGCCGTTCAACCCGATCTCGCTGGCGATCGGCGCGGAGGCCACGTTCGTGGCGCGCACCCTCGACTCCGACCGCAAGCACCTGCAGTCGGTGCTGCGCGAGGCCACCGCGCACCGCGGCACGTCGCTGGTGGAGATCTACCAGAACTGCAACATCTTCAACGACAACGCGTTCGAGCCGATGAAGGACCCGGACGTGCGCGACGACATCACGCTGCGGCTGGAGCACGGGCAGCCGATCGTGAGCGCGTCCAAGGCGGTCGTGCGGGGCGCCAACGGCGGCATCCAGGTGGTGCCGCGCTCCGAGGCGAGCGAGCAGGACATCCTGGTGCACGACGCGCACAACCCCGACCCGTCGGTGGCGTTCGCGCTGTCGCGGCTGGACGAGCCGGCGTTCGAGCACGTCCCGGTCGGCATCTTCCGGCAGGTCGACCGCCCGGCCTACGACGTGCTCATGGCCGAGCAGCTCGACCAGGCGGTGGAGCGGCAGGGGCCCGGCGACCTGAGCGAGCTGCTCATGGGCGGCGACACCTGGCGCATCGGCTGACGTCCGCTTGGTTCGACGGGGCCCGCTCGGCGTGAGCGGGCCCCTTCCGCGTCCGGAGGTGGTCCGGTGGACTGGCAGGGCAGGCGGGTCCTCGTGACGGGGGCCACCGGCTTCATCGGCGGGCACCTGGCCAGGCGCCTGGCCGAACTGGGCGCCGAGGTGCACCCGGCGGGCAGGCGGCAGGCCGACCTGCGCGACGCGGGCGCGGCGGCGCGGCTGGTCCGCCAGGTCGCGCCCGACGTGGTGTTCCACCTCGCGGGCCAGGTGGACGGCGCGCGCGACCCCGGCGTGGTCAGGCCCACCCTCGACGGCAACCTCGTGGCCACCGTGAACCTGCTGGACGCCGTCGTGCGCTCCGGCTGCCGGGTGGTGCTCGCCGGGTCGAGCGAGGAGCCGCGTCCCGGCAACGGCCACTGCCCGCCGCCGTCGCCGTACGCGATGGCGAAGGCCGCGGCCTCCGGGTACGCCGAGCTGTACCGGCGGCTGTGGGACCTGCCGTACACGATCGTGCGGCCCACCATGGTGTACGGGCCGGGCCAGCGCGACACCTCGAAGGTGGTGCCGTACGTGACGCTGGCGCTGCTGCGCGGCGCGACGCCGCGGCTGACCAGCGGCGCCAAGCCCGTGGACTGGGTGTACGTCGAGGACGTCGCCGAGGCGTTCGCGCTGGCGGGCGCGAGCGAGCGGGCCGTCGGCGCGGCGTTCGACGTGGGCACGGGCACGACGGTGCCGGTGCGGGAGGCGGTCGGGCTGCTGTACCGGATCGCCGGCGAGGAGTCGGAGCCGCCGTTCGGCTCGGCGCCGGACCGTCCGCTGGACGTGCCGCAGGCCGCCGACCCCGGCCCGGCCAGGGAGCTGCTCGGCTGGGAGGCGCGGGTCCTGCTGGAGGAGGGGCTGCGCAGGACCGTCGCCTGGTTCTCCGCGCTCAGGGCGTGATCTTGTAGATGTGGTAGGAGTACTCCTGGGCGAAGGAGTCGGTGAACGCGCCGCCCGAGACGGGCACCCGCCGGTTCTCGAAGAGCACCTCCACGTCCCGGACGGCGAGGCCGCGCGGCAGGGTGAAGGTGCGCGCGCCGGGCGTGGTCCCCGCGCCGGTCATCGCGAACACGTAGAGGGAGCCCTTGTACTCCTTCAGCATCGTGTCGAGGCCCTGGCCGAAGTCGTGGACGAGCGACTGGGTGTTGAGCACCGGGGCGAGCTGCCTGATCTGCCGGTTGACCTCGATGACGGCGGGCCTGGTGCGCGCGCCGCAGGAGTCGCGCAGGACGTGCTGGCTCTGGCACGGCCCGCCGAAGCTGTGGTTGAAGTAGACGACGCCCCTCGCCTCGTGGATGAGGGAGTTCATGACGGCGCCCTTGAGCTCGGCCGCCTCGATGGCGCGGGTGTCCTCGGCGGCGGGCCGGCCGACCTCGACGAACGCGTAGACGGGCTGCCTCCTGCCGTCGGCGGCGTCGAGCTTGCGCAACCGGTCGATGATCATGCCGTAGTTGGCCGCCCTGCGGCACTGCGCGGCCGGGATCCTGAGCCAGCTCTGCGCGTCCTGGCAGGCGTAGAGGCTGGTGTACCAGTAGACGTCGAGCGAGACGAGGTCGGTGTAGTCGTTGACGAACCTGCCGGCCTGCCGGTCGTTCTGCCAGATCATGACGCCCTTGCCGTAGTTGGCGTAGTGCGGGCGGCCGTCGCCCTTCGGCAGGCGGTCCTTCAGCGTCCTCATCACCGTGTAGCCGCAGCGCTCCTTGTGCGGGTCGTCGGGGACGCACAGCGGGCCCTCGCCGGGGAACCTGCCGGTCCAGCCGTCGTCGCCGGGCCCTGCCCACATGTCGGCCTCGTCGGTGATGAGCCAGGCGACCGTCTCGGCGCCGTGGCCCGGAAGGGGCCTGCTCGGGATCGCGAACATGCCGTTCCGCCTGATCAGCGCGAGGTCGCTGGTGTCGGTCAGCTCCACGTAGGTGTTGACGCCCGCCTCCTTGTCCTTGTCCACGTCGCCCTGGCCGGTCACGGACTCGTACCAGACGCCGACGGGGAAGAACGACGGGTCGGACCAGCCGGCGGCGGCCGTCGCGGGGAAGCGCGCGTAGTAGGCGGGGCCGCCCTCCCAGGGGACGCGGGGCAGACCGGAGGCGGGGGCGGGCCCGTCCCCGCGCGACGAGGAGGGGGACGTCCGCGGCGCGGCAGGCGACTCGCCCGGCGGCGTGCCGAGCGCCGACCACGCCAGGATCCCCGCGGCGAGCAGGCCGGCCACGGCCAGCACCGGGCGCGTCGCCCGCATCAGCCCTCCCCCTCCGCCAAGGCCATGAGCTCGGCCGCCCGCGACGACCAGGACGCGTCCAGCACGGACGCGCGCAGCTCCTCCGCTGGTCTCGGCCCGCCCGTCTCCAGCGTGACCCTGACGGCCGCGACGAACCGGGCGGGGGACGGCGCCCGGATCACCCGGCCGGTGTAGGCGGCCAGCTCGGCGAAGTCCGTGCTGACGACGGGAAGCCCCAGGGCCAGGTACTCCTTGAGCTTGATCGGGTTCGAGTGCCGGATCCAGGGGTTGTCCAGCCACGGCATGATCGCCACGTCGAAGCCCGACCCGTACGCGGGGATGCGCTCGTACGGGCGGAAGCCCAGCCAGTGGACGTTCGGGTACTTCGTGAGCCGGTCCATCGGCGCGGTGGCGTCGCCGATGAGCACCAGCGACACGTCCGGCAGGGCGGCGGCGAGCTGTTCGAGCAGGTCGAAGTCCACGACGAAGTCGTCGAGCGCGCCGAAGAAGCCGACGCGCGGCCCAGGGATCGCGGCGAGGTCGGCGGGCAGGTCCGAGGTGCGGGTGAAGTGCTCCAGGTCCACGCCGTGGTCGAGGAAGTGGGCCCGGCCGCCGGTGAGCGGGCGCTCCTCCTCCATCAGGGCCCTGCTGACGTACACGACGCGGTCGGCGCCGCGCAGCAGCCCGCGCTCCAGCGCCTCGATCGTGGCCCGGTCGGACTCGGGGAAGGCCGAGTGCCGGTCGGAGCGGTTGAACACCAGCGACCGCCTGGCCAGGGGGCGGACGACGTCCCAGGCGGTGGGGATGGTCACCACGAACACCGGGCGGCGCAGGCCGAGCGCCAGGCACACGGCCCTGACCTGGGCCCGTACCAGGGCGGCGCCGGCGCGGCGGAGCAGCGGCGAGCCGTAGAACGGCAGCGGCAGCGGCGACATGACGTGGAAGCCGGGCTGCGGCTCGCGCAGGAACCTGGCGACGCTGCCCAGCTTGCGCAGGATGCGCCGGGCGACCTGCGTGGACCTGCCGGGCGTCGGCATGCGCATGCCGATGCTGTTGACGACCAGCACCCTGCGGTGGGCGGCGATCGAGCGCATGAGCTGGAAGTCCGAGTGCGCCCGGTTGTGGTACCACCAGTCCTGCGCGGAGAAGCACACGTAACCCGGCGGCTCCGGCGTGCCGGGAGGTCTCGCCGGCCAGCGCCGCGGCGGCCACAGCGCCCGCAGCGCGGCCCGGTGGCGGGCACCGCCCGCGCGGCCCCTGGCGGCGGCCCGCAGCGCCTCGTTGAGCGTGACGGCCAGCCTCATCGCCAGGGCCCGCGCCCGGCCGTGGCGCTCCCTGTGCAGCCTGACCCGGTTCGCCGCCGACAGCGCCCACAGCCCGCTGGACGTCTCCTGCTCGCCCCCCAGGTGGACGGCGACCGCGTCCGGCGTGTAGCGGACCTCGAAGCCGAGGTCGCCGGCCCGCAGCAGGTACTCGGTCTCCTCCGAGTACAGGAAGTAGCGCTCGTCGAGGGGGCCCGTCGCGTCGAGGCAGCGGCGGGAGACCAGCCAGGCGGCGCCCGTGGCCCACGCGGCCGTGCCCGGCCTGGCGTACGACTCCGGCGCGACGACCAGCTCGCCGAGCGGGGCGTGCCGTCCGGCCCGGTGGCCGCCGAGCAGCGCCTCGCCGAGCGCCCGCAGCACGGTGGGCCGCCGCCGCAGCGAGAGGTGGGTCGTGCCGTCCTCGCCGGTCAGGCGGGGCACGGCGACCCCCGTGCCGGGCACGTCCAGGGCGGCGCGCAGCGCGGCGATCGCGCCGGGGGCCAGCCTGACGTCCGGGTTGAGCACGAGGACGTCGCAGCCGGGCGCGGCGGCCACGCCCGCGTTCACGCCCGCCGCGAACCCGGCGTTGCGTCCCGTCGCGACCACCTCGACGTCCGGCATGGCCTCGCGGGCGCGGGCGAGCGTCGCGTCGGCGGAACCGTTGTCCACCACGATCACGCGGGCGCCGCCCGCGCCCGCCCTGGGCAGCGAGCGCAGGCAGTCGCCGATCACCCGTTCGCTGAAGTACGTGACGATCACTATCGCGAGCATGCGGTCGTGGCCTCTCAGGATCGACGGTCGCGGCCTGCCCTCACGAGGAGCGCGCGGGTGACGCGGGAACGGACGAGAAGAGCACGGGCGAGGAGCGCGCGGGCGAGCAGCGCGACGGCGAAGGGGGCGTCGTCGCGCAGGTAGCGGCGGGCCAGGCGGCGCGGTTCCAGCACGAGCCTGTGCAGCCACTCGCCGCCCACGCGCTGCAGGGCGGCGGGGGCGCGGCGGAACCGCCCTGCCGCCATCGCGATGCCGGCGCCGCAGCCCAGGTACCAGGCGCGGGGGTGCGCGGCGCGCAGGTCCTCGATGAGCCGTTCCTGCTTGGGGAAGCCGAGACCGACGAGCACCAGGTCGGGACGGGCCTCGGCGACGCGGCGCACGGCCTCGCGCCGCCCGTCCCGGTCGGCGTCGAAACCGAACGGCGGCGCGTGCGTGCCCGCGACCCGCAGCCCCGGGAACCGGCCGGCGAGCGCCCGCGCGGCGGCCTCGGGCACGCCCGGCTCGCCGCCCAGGAGGTAGACGGAGCGCCCGTCGCGGGCGGCGCGCCGCGCCAGGGTGTGGACGAGCGACGCGCCGGTCACCCGCTCGGGCAACCGGACGCCGGCCAGGCGTCCCGCCCACACCACCGGCATGCCGTCGGCGACGACCAGCTCGAAGCGGGCGACGAGGGCGGCGAGCGCGGGGTCGCGGGTGGCGGCCCTGACGATGTCCACGTTGGCGGTGACGATCGCGCCTCCCTCGCCACGCGACCAGCCGAGGGCGACCTGCTCGGCGACGGCCGCCTCGGTGACGGCCATGACCTCGATCGCGCCCACGCGCACCCGCGACGGTGCGCCGGGTCCTGATGCACCCGGCCCTGATGCACCCGGCCCTGATGCGCCCGGCCCTGATGCGCCGGGTCCTGATGCGTCAGGTTCCGATGCGCCGGGCGCCGTCAGGAAGGGATCCGCCGGAATGTCCTCGCTCCTTTTCCTGGCCGAGCCCCCAGTCATCCCGACCTTTCGCCTGATAATCGATATGGGCGGAAATTGCGTTACCGCTGGGCCTGGCCGGGCGCGGCGACGATCCGCGACCATGGCGGCATGAGAGTGGAACGAGGCACGCTCGACGGGGTCCTGATCTTCCACCCCACGCCGCACCACGACGACAGGGGCCTGTTCACGCGCACGTTCGACGCGGCCGTGGCCGCCGCCCACGGCCTCGACCCCGCCGCCTTCATCCAGGACAGCCAGTCGCGCTCCCGCCTCGGCACCGTCAGGGCGCTGCACGGGCGCTCAGGACGCGGCGAGGCGAAGCTCGTCAGGTGCGCCCGCGGCGCCGTCCACGACGTGCTCGTCGACGCCAGGCCCGGCTCGCCCACCTTCGGGCAGGCCATGAGCGTCGTCCTCGACGACGAGGCGTTCGCCCACCTGTACGTCCCGCCCGGCCTGCTCCACGGCTACCAGGCGCTGACCGGGCAGGCCGACGTCTGCTACCGCATCGACAGGGAGCACGACCCGGCCGAGGACGTCTCCGTCCGCTACGACGACCCCGACCTCGCCATCGCCTGGCCGCTGCCCGTCACCGCGATCAGCGGGCGTGACCTGTCGGCGGGCTCGTGGAAGGACCTGCGCCGCCGTCTCGGCGCCTGAGACGCGCCTCCCTGTGACGCGCCTCCCCCGGGCGCGCCTCCCCGGGGCGCGCCTCCCTGAGGAGCGCCCCCGCCGCGCCCACCAGCAGGAACGACAGCCCCGTCACCACCGCGTACGAGCGCAGGTCGAACGTCGCCGACCCGATCAGCGGCACCACCAGGCAGGCCGCGAGCGTCAGCCCGAGGTCGCGGTCCACCGGGCCCGCCGCGAGCCGCCTCGCCCGCAGCGCCGACCAGATCCCCGCCGCGAACAGGCCCACGAACGCCGCCAGGCCGATCAGCCCCGTCTCGACGGCCGTCAGGATGTACTGGTTGTCGAAGACGAGGTACTTGGGGGCGTACCAGGTGCCCAGGCCGCGGCCCAGCCACGGGTGCCTGGCGATCTCGGTGGCGGCGGTGGCGTAGTCCATCGTCCGCCAGCGCAGGCTGGAGTCGGTCGAGATCGTCGTGAACAGGTTCACGATGGCGCCGAGCACGCCCGGCACCGCCACCTTCACCGCCGCCAGGAACAGCAGCATCGCGCCCGCGGCCAGCAGCCGCCGCACCCGGGGCCAGCCCACCAGCAGCACCGCCGCGGCCCCCGCCAGGCCGACGAAGGCCGAACGCGACACCGAGAAGACCATCCCCGACGCGATCAGCGCCGCGCACACCCACCAGCGCAGCGACGGCCGGCCCTGCTCCCTGGCGCGGAAGGCGAAGTGCAGTGCGATCGGCAGGATCATCGCGCACACCACCGCGAACTCGATCGGGTGGCCCGTCGTGGCGGCCACCCTGCTGAGGCCGTTGCGCTCCAGGATGAACAGCTCCTGCTGCGTGTAGCGCAGGCCCGGCAGCACCATGTACGCGGTCGGGTCGAACCTGACCAGGAACTGCACCGCGCCGATCACGCCCAGCACGGCGCCCATCACCGCGACGCTCTTCAGCACCAGGTCCAGCCGGTCCCTGCCGCGCACGCCGTCGACCACGAGCAGCACCACGCCGATCATGGAGGTGGCGGTCACGGCCAGGTGGTCGGCGAGGTCCAGCTCGTCCCTCGGCAGGTAGCCGGCCGTCGCGTACGCGTACGTGGCGAGCAGCGAGGCGGCGTACACGAAGACGGCGGTGCGGACGAGGGTGCGGCCCTTGGCGGCGCCGAGCGTGTCGGTGAAGTGCGCGCACAGCCACCACACCATGGCGAACAGTCCGACGGCCTCGGCCGGCGTGATCGCGAACGACAGCCCGCGGAAGACCAGCCGCGCCGGGACGATCATCAGGATCACCACGAACACGACGGCCACGGTGGCGCCGTCGGCGCGGTGCGGCCGCGTCGCCCTGCGCGGGGCCGCCTGGAAGGCCGCCCGCGGCGGCGCCTGGGGCTCGGACTGAGGCTCGGCCTGGGGCGTGACCGTCATCGCCGCAGCGCCAGCGGCTCGTCCCGGCCAGGCGGAGCGCCCGGTGGCAGGGGGTCGGGTGGAACGGTCCCCTCGCGCCTTCGGCGCAGCGCCGCCGCCACGCTCTCGGCGGCGAACCCGGCCGTCAGGCTGCAGAACAGGCCGAGCACCAGCACGGCCGCCGCGGTGCGGCTCTTGCCCCCGCGCTGCTCCTGCGGGCTGGTCGGCGGCACCATCTCCGTCAGCCTGATGTACGTACTCGGCGGCGCCTGCAGCAGCCGCTGCCGCGCGGCCAGCTCCTGCTTCGCCCGTGCCACGATCTTCGTGACCAGCTCGCGCGCGGCGACGGGCGACGGGCTCTTCGCCTCGATGATCACGAACGGGCCGCTGGCCAGCAGCTCGGGGTTGGAGCTGCCGTTGTTGACCGTGTACGTCGTCAGGCCGCCGGGCGGGGCCCCGAGCTGCGCCGCCGTCTCCGGCGCGCTGAGCGTCTGGAGCAGGATCGACGCCGACACGTTGAGCGCGCCGTCGTAGTTCAGCAGCGGGTTCGTACGGGGGTTCGGGTAGGCGGGGTCGACGGGAACGCTCCCGCCCGTCACCGGGATGGTCAGCACGAGCACGGCGTTCGACTGGTACATCGCGGGGATCCTCAGGTACACCGCGAACGAGACGCCGAGGGCGAGCAGGAACGCGGGAATCGTGACGTACCAGCGGCGGAAGACGACGCGGACGGTCCCCCAGAAGTCCAAGACACGTCCTTCCTCAGCGAATTCGTGCCTCCCCAAGAGCATCGGACCACCAGGTACTCGGCGTTACCGGGATATTTGTAACGGGCCACAGAAGGGGGGCGATGATCCTCGCGGGGCACTCCGACGGCAACCAGGGTGGGGAGCACCAATGCAGAGAGTGCGCAGCTTTGCCTTCCGCCGCGACCAGCTCCTCCCGCTCGCCGACAGCCTGCGGGAGACCTTCAACGCCGCCACGCCGTTCCGGCACGTGGTCATCGACGACTTCCTGCCGCCCAGCGCGCTGGAGCCCGTGCTCGCCGAGTTCCCCGAACCCCGCGACGTCGAGTGGCAGCGCTTCGACAACGCCAGGGAGATCAAGCTCGCGCTCGCCGACACCGAGCGCATGGGGCCCGCCACGCGGCACCTGCTCGCGGAGTTCAACGGCCAGGTGTTCGTCGACTTCCTCGAACGGCTCACCGGCATCGAGCACCTCGTCCCCGACCCGCACTACGACGGCGGCGGCCTGCACCAGATCAAGCCGGGCGGCTTCCTGAAGGTGCACGTCGACTTCAACCGGCACCGCAGACTGAACCTCGACAGGCGGCTCAACGGCCTGCTCTACCTCAACAAGGACTGGGAGGACTCGTACGGCGGGCACCTCCAGCTCTGGAACAGGGACATGACGGCGTGCGAGCACCGGATCCTGCCGGTGTTCAACCGGTTCGTGCTCTTCGCCACCACCGACGACGCCAACCACGGCCACCCGGAGCCCCTGGCCTGCCCGCCGGACCGGGCCCGGCGGTCGATGGCGCTGTACTACTACACCAACGGCCGGCCCGCCGAGGAGGCGGCCGACGAGCACGACACCCGGTTCAAGCAGCGGCCGGGCGAGACCTGGAGGTCCAGCCTGCGCCAGACGGCCAGACGCTGGCTCCCCCCAGCCCTCCTCGACCTCGCCAACCGCCGCACCACCTGACCGTTCGGTCCGGTGACGAGGGGGCGGGAGGCGGGTCAGCGGGCGTTGAGGCGGACGACGTCGATGGGGCCGGTCTCGTCCAGGTCGGTGAGCGCCGGGGGCGGCGTCACACCGTTCCCTTGGCCGTCAGCGTCACCGGGCGTCCGGCCGTTCCCCTGGCCGTCGGCGTCGTCGTTGCCGTCGCCGGGCGCGGTCCGGGCGGGCTCCGGTAGCGCCACCGCCGGGGCCGCCGAGGCCGCCGGGGCCTCCGGAGCCTCCGGGGTGAGGATGAGCTTTCTGCGTTCCACGGCGTAGGCGGTGCCCAGGCCGGCCAGCAGGCCGAGCAGGGCCCCGCCGACCGCGCCCTGCAGCTTGGCCGTCAGGTCCGACTCGGGTGGGAGCCGTACGACGTCCTCCACCTGCACGAACGTGATCGGGTGCGCCTTCAGCTCGTTCTGGCGGTCCTCCAGCTCCTCCTTGAGCCGTTCCTCGGCCGCTCCGAGCACCTTGGACGCGGTGGCCGGCGAGTCGCTCTCGACCTGCATGTAGATGAACGGCCCCGTGGTGCCGACGCCGAGGAGCTGCGGGTTGCTGCGCCCGTCGTCGATCGTGAGGTCGGTGGGGCCGTCCTCGGTGACGCCGAGCGAGGTGAAGACGTCGGTGGTGTTCATGGCCAGGATGAGGATGCTGGCGGTGGTGCGCAGGTCGTCGGTGAACTGCAGGAGGGGGTTGGTCTGGGCGACGGGCTTGGTCCTGTCGATGGAGCCGCCGCCCGACGGGGTGACGAGCACCATGGAGGCGCTGGTGACGTACCGTTCGGGAAGCAGGGCCCAGCCGGCTGCGGCCAGGGCGAGAGTGAGCGCGAACACCGGGATCGCGACGACCTTCCGGCGGGTCAGGCCGAGAATGGTCTTCCAGAACTCCATGTGTCCCCCGCCCTTGACCCGAAGCAACGGGGCGCAGCCAACCCCCGGGAAAACCGTTCCAATGTGGACATCGCGCTTTCCTCGGCGGCTGTTACAGGGACTGTTACGCCAGGCGGGCGCGCCGCGATAGATCCGACGGGGGCCGAGTCGCGGCCGTGACGGGGGCAGGGGTGGGCCGGTGGACTCCTCGGCGGACGAGCTCTCGGACCCGCGACCGGGCCCCCCGGCGATCCAGGCGACCGGGCGCGAAGAGACGACCGGGTGCGAAGAGGCCGCCGCCCGGGAGGACGCGTCCAGACGCGAAGAAGCCGCCGGGCGGGAAGGGGCCGAGGGGCGTCAGGGGGTGGGCGGCGGGAGGTTGGGCGGGCTCGACGGGGTGCGCGGGCTGGCGGCGCTGTTCGTCGTGCTGCACCACTGCCGGCTGCTCGCCTACCCCGGTTTCCCCGCCGACACCGGCCCCTGGTGGGCGAGCTGGCTGCTGTACGGCCACTTCGCGGTCGTCGTCTTCATCGCGCTCTCGGGCTTCTCGTTGGCGGTCTCCCCCGCGAGGGCGGGCTGGCGGCTCGGCGGGGTGCGCCGTTTCGCCCGCCGCCGCGCCTGGCGCATCCTTCCGCCGTACTGGGCGGCGCTGCTGTTCAGCCTCGTGGTCGCCTGGACGCTGGCACCGCAGCCCGGCCAGCCCGTGCCCACAGGTAAGACGGTGGTCGTGTACGGGCTGCTGCTGCAGGACGTGTTCGGCTCGCCCAGCCCGAACGGCGCCCTGTGGTCGATCGCCGTGGAGGCGCAGCTGTACGTGCTGTTCCCGCTCCTGCTCCTGGCGGTGCGCCGGGTGGGCGCGACGGTGACGGTGGGCGCGGTCACGGTGGTCGTGGTCGCGGTGGGGCTGCTCGCGCCCTCGGTCCCCGCGGTGGGGGCGCTCATGCGGCTGACCCCGCAGTTCGCGGTGCTGTTCGCGGTGGGCGTCGTGGCGGCAGCAGCGGCCCGCGAAACCTCGCGGCCCGCCCGCCAACCCTCAGGACGCGCCCGCGAACCCTGGCGGCGCGCCCGCCAACCTTCCGGACCCGCCCGCGAAACCTCGCGGCCTGCCTGGGGGCGCCGGGGGGCGGCTCTGCCGTGGCTGGCGCTCGCCGCCGCGGCGCCCGTGGCCGTGCTGATCGCGGTGCGCAGCCCGGCGTGGACGATCGGGCAGTTGTTCTGGGTGGACCTGGCGCTCGCGCCCGCCGCCGGGCTGCTGCTCGCGTCGGTGGCGCGGGGCCGTCCCGCGCCGCTGGTCCGCCTGCTGGACACCCGCCCCGTACGGTCGCTCGGCTCCTTCTCCTACAGCCTCTACCTGGTGCACGCGCCGATCGTGGTGGCGCTCGACCGCTACGTGGCCGCGCCGCTGGCGGAGCCGGGCACGGGCAGGTTCCTGCTGCTGCTGGCGCTGGCCGTGCCGGTGTCGCTGGTGTTCGCCAGGGGGTTCGCGGCGGTGTTCGAGCTGCCGTTCCAGCGGCACCGCAGCGGTGCCGCGCTGCGCGCGGCGGCACGCAACCGCCTCACCCGACAGCCCGGCCGCCCCGCCTAGGACCTGTCTCCGGTCGGCGTCCGCCGGACTGCCCTGTTACGGTTTCCTCGCATCATGGCTCAATCACTGACAGAGCGACCCGGACACGGTAGACAGGACGTCGAGCTCCCCCTGGTCTCCTGGGCGACCGTGATGGAGGCGCCGCACACCTACTACCTGGTGTCATCATCCGTCCATGGCGCTCGTGGCCCCGCCCAGGAGCGGGCGGTGCGGGACCTGCTTCTCACGTTCCGCGCCGACCGGCCCTGACACGCCTGCCTCGCCTGCCTGTCATTCCAGGAAGAGTTCGACGACGGGCACCAGGACGTCGGGGCGTTGCACCGGCAGCTCCAGCGTGAGCGTGCCCGGCGCCTGGCCGCCCATGCGGGTGTTCTGGGCCTCCTGGTCCGGGTCGGTGCTGACGAACCTGATCTCCGAGGCGTCGTTGAGCAACTGCGCGTAGCGCACCTTGCCCGCCAGCCCATCCAGGTGCACGTGGCGCAGCGGCCAGCTGAAGAGGTGCAGGTAGAGGCGGTCGCCGCGGCGGGTGTAGCGGCAGTCGGCCGGGGGGTGGTACTCCGCCGGGCCGCACCCGCGGATGGAGCGCTCGTGCAGCTCCATCCAGCCGCCGATCCGGGCCAGCAGCGCGGTGGCGCGCGGGTCGATGCGCCCGCGCCCGTCAGGGCCGACGTTGAGCAGCAGGTTGCCGCCCTTGGACACCCCGTCGACCAGCATCTTCACCAGCAGGTCCGCGCTCTTGTAGTCGAGGTTGTCGCGGTCGTAGCCCCAGCTTCCGTTCAGCGTCTGGCAGGCCTCCCAGAGGCCAGGCATGGGCGCGGAGGGCTGGTACTGCTCAGGGGTGACGAAGTCGCCGGGAATGCCCAGGCGGTCGTTGACGAGAATGTCGGGTTGCAGCTCGCGCACCATCGCCAGCAGTTCTTCCGAGCCCCAGTCCTCGGGGCCTTTTCCGCCCCACCATTCGCTCCGGCCGGCGTAGGAGAAGTCGAAGAAGAGATAGTCGACCGTTCCGTAACGGGTAAGGAGTTCCCTGACCTGGCCGTGCAGGTATCGCCGATACACCGAGACGTCACGTTCGGGAATAGGGCGGACATCGCGCTGTGGATGGGTTCCGTCCAGGGGGAACTCCGGGTGGTGCCAGTCGATCAGCGAATGGTAGAAACCCACCTTCAACCCCTCGGCGCGGCACGCCGCGACGAACGGTTCTACCAGGTCACGGGGGGCCTTGTAGTCCGTCAGGTCGCTGTCCCAGAGGCAGAATCCGTCGTGGTGCTTGGTGGTCAGCACGGCGTAACGCATGCCCGCCGCCCTGGCGGTCCGCGCCCACGCGGCGGGGTCGTACAGGTCCGGCGAGAAATGGTCGACATAGGGCTGGTATTGCGCGTCGGTCAGTTTCTCGCGCGACTTCACCCACTCGTGCCGGGCCGCCAGCGAGTACGGACCCCAATGCACGAACATTCCAAAACGATCATTGATCAACCAGTTCATGAAAAATCATCCCTTGAGGGCGCCCGACGACAGTCCATGCACGAACGAGCGCTGGAAGAACAGGAACACGATCACCGACGGCAGCAGCGCCAGCAGCGAGGCCGCCATCACCACGCCGGGCGTGACGATCGGGTCGATCCGCAGCGTGCGCAGCGCCAGCGGCAGTGTGTAGGTCGAGGAGTCGCTGGCGACCAGCATCGGCAGCAGGTACTGGTCCCAGATCATGGTGAACCCGAACACCCCGATGACGCCCAGCGCCGGGCGGCACATCGGCAGGATGATCCAGGCGAAGATCCGCAGTTCCCCCGCCCCGTCGATCCGCGCCGCCTCCTCCAGCTCGCGTGGCACGTCCCGCATGAACTCCGTCATGACCAGGATGGAGAACGCCCACGCGCCGACCGGCACGATGATCCCGGCCAGCGTGCCGATCAGGTTGATGTGCAGCACCGGCAGGTCCGACAGGATCAGCGACAGCGGGATCGCCAGGATCTCCTCCGGCAGCATGAGCGTGGCCAGGATCGCGACGAACACGAGCGTCATGAACGGGAAGCGCTTGCGGGCCAGCGCGTAGGAGGCCAGCGTCGAGACGGCCACCTGCAGCAGCAGCCCGAACCCGACCACGAAGAAGGAGTTCAGCAGGTACTTCAGCACCCCGTGGTCGACGGCGACCGCGAAGTTGTCCAGCGTCGGGCGCGAGGGCACGACGCTGAGCTGCGTCGGGTCGGAGACGTGGTTGAACGCGCTGACGAGCAGCGCCAGCAGCGGCCCGGCGAACACCACCAGGACCAGCGCGTGGACGACGAGCCTGAGCAGCCGCGCCTGCGGCGTCCTGCTCTCCTTGAGCCCGAGGGCGGTCTCGCTGGCCGCGCTCATTCCTTCTCCCTCCGCCTGAGGACGGACACGACGACGGTCAGCAGCAGCGTCGCCAGGAACAGCAGCACCGCTCCCGCGGAGGCCACGCCCAGCCGGTTCTGTTCCAGGCCCAGCTTGGTGATCAGGGTCATGACGACCTCGGTCGAACCGTTCGGCCCGCCGTTGGTCAGCAGGTAGACCTCGGTGAAGACGCGCAGGCCGCGGATGGCCGCCAGGATGAAGAGGATCGAGAACACCGAGCGCAGCCCCGGCAGCGTCACGTGCAGCAGCCGCCGCCACCGTGACGCGCCGTCGACGATCGCGGCCTCGTACAGGTCCCTGTTCACCCCGGCCAGCCCGGCCAGGAAGATCATCATGTCGTACGGCGCGCCCCGCCAGACGCCGGTGGCGATGACCGAGGCCATCGAGGTGTGCGGGTCGTTGATGAACCCGGACGGCCCGAGCCCGACCAGGCCGAGCAGCGAGTTCAGCATGCCGTCGCCGGTCGGGTGGTACATGATCCGCCACAGCTCGGCGATGACCGCCATCGGCACCACGACCGGCAGGAACGCCGCCGACCTGATGAAGGTCAGCCTGCGGCTCTGCCCCTCCATCAGCAGGGCGAGCACCAGCCCGAGCAGCATCGACCCCGCCGTCTGGAACACCGCGAGCAGGACGGTGTGCCAGGCGGCCTGCTGGAAGCCGTCGGAGGTGACGACCTTGACGTAGTTGTCCTGGCCCACCCACTGGTTGCCGAGGAAGGGCTGCACGTTCTGGAAGGACATCACCAGGGCGTTGCCCATGGGGATGAACTTGAAGTACAGGAACAGGACGAGCGCGGGGGCCAGGAACAGCCACGGAACCCACCAGCGCCCGCTCCGCCCGCTCCTTCCGCTCCGGCCGCTCGGGCGCTCCTGCCCGGCCACAGGGGCCGGATCGACCTCCACCGCCGTCATGACGCGGCGACGCCCTGCTCGGCCAGGATCCCGGCGAGCTTGGTGTCCAGCTTCTGCAGCTCGCCCTTCAGGTCCAGGCCGCAGTCGGCGACCAGGGCGTTGACGGTGTCGGCGGCGGCCTGCCGCACGGGGGTCCAGTTGGGGATCGACGGCGGGTAGTGGCCGGAGCTCTGGTAGACGTCGGCGTAGGTCTTCCACCTGGGATCGGGGCGGACCTGGCCGATGTCGACCGTCTTGTTGACGGGCAGTTGCACGATGTAGGCGGTGTCGCCCTCCATGCCGACCTTCTGGCCCTCGGCGGAGATGGCGTAGGACGCGAAGGCGTCCTGGCCCGCGTTGTTGGGCGAGCCGGCCATCAGGTAGATCGCGCCGCCCTCGGCGAGCACGTCGGCGTTCTTGGCCCCCTGGGGCATGGGCACGACCTCGTACTTGTCCTTGCCGAGCGACTTGTCGTAGCGGGGCATCAGGTAGGGGCCGACGACGTACATGCCGGTCTTGCCCGACTCGAACGTCTCGTTCGTCGGCGGGGTGTCCATCGTGACGGCGCCCGGCTGGATGACCTTGTCCTTGCACGCCAGGTCGCGGAACCATTGCGCGGCCGCGACCGACTCGGGGGTGGACATGGCCGGCTTGTACTTTCCGCCGCCCGCGTCGGCGACGAAGTCACCGCCGCCCGCCCACAGGAAGTTGGAGAAGTACCAGGAGGCGTAGCCGCGCTTGGTCGACAGCGGCGCGGCCAGCCCGTACGTGTCGTTCTGGCCGTTGCCGTCGGGGTCCTTCTCGGTGAAGGCCTTGGCCAGGGCGGCCAGCTCCGCCCAGCTCTGCGGGGGCTTCAGCCCGAGCTTCTCCCGCCAGTCCTTGCGGATCAGCAGCGCCGTGGCCTGCGCGGAGTACGGCACGCCGTACTGCTTGCCGTCCACGCCCTTGCCTGAGGCGAGCGCGCGCTCGGACACGTTCTCGGCCCCGGCGAGCTTGGTGAGGTCGATCTCCCTGAGCAGCCCCTGGCTCTGCATCGTTCCCAGCTGGGCGACGTCGTTCATGACGATGTCGGGCAGGTCCTTCTGGGCGGCCCGCTGCTGCATCTTCGTCTCGAAGTCGTCGAAGATCGCGGTCACCTTGACCTTGTGGCCGGTCGCCTTCTCGAACGCGGCGGCCAGCCTGAGCGTGCCCTGCTCGCCGGGCCCGCCGGGCGTGGTCCTGGTCCAGAGTTCGAGTGTGGCCTTGGCGTCCTGCTCGACGTTGGTCCCGGCGGTGCCTGACGAACATGCTGTGAGCATCACCAGGCATGCCAACATTGTGGATGGGGTTCGCATATGTGGACGGCTCCCTCTCCTTGGCAAGCGATTTCCCGGAAGGTAGCGGTGGTCACGTTCCCCGGTCAATGCTCCGATGAATAAACGACCCCCGATAGAGCTGTCCCGTTATGCGGCACCCTGTCTTCCCAGGCATCCGATGAAACGAGGAAGAGATGATCAAAGCACTGCTGGTGATGGAGGAGCGCAGACGGGCCGACGTCTACCCCGCGCACGTCCTGGAAAGGCTGGCCGACCTGGTCGAATGGCAGGCTCCCGCGATGACGCGGGAGCAACTGGCCGCCGATCCCAGCGTGCTGTCGGAGGTGGAGGTCCTGCTCTCCGGCTGGGGCGCCCCGGAGCTCGACGCCGGCCTGCTCGGTCACGCTCCGCGCCTGCGGGCGGTGCTCGTGGCGGCGGGCTCGGTGCGCCCGCTGACCACGCCGGAGTTCTGGGCGCGGGACATCCCGATCGTGTCGGCGGCCTCGGCCAACGCGGTGCCGGTGGCGCAGTTCACGCTGGCCCAGATCCTGCTGGCGCTCAAGCAGTTCCACCGGATCTCCCGCGAGATCAAGGAGCTGGGCCGCTACCCGGACGAGGTGCGCGTGGCCGGAGCCTACCGGTCGCGGGTGGGGCTGCTCGGCCTGGGCGAGATCGGCCGCCTGGTCGCCTCCCACCTGCGCGCCTTCGACCTGGAGGTGGTCGCCTACGACCCGCACGCCTCCTCGGTGCTGGGCGTCCCGCTCCTCCCGCTGGCCGAGCTGTTCGAGACCTGCGAGGTCGTCAGCGTGCACGCCCCGCTGCTGCCCGAGACCACGGGCCTGGTCGACGGCCCGCTGGTGGCGCGGCTGCCCGCGGGCGCGACGCTGGTCAACACCGCCCGCGGCGCCGTCCTCGACGAGCCGTCCGTGGTCGAGGTCCTGCGCCGGCGGCCCGACCTCACCGCGGTCCTCGACGTCACCTGGCCCGAGCCGCCGGAGCCTGGATCGCCCCTGTACGGCCTGCCCAACGCGGTCCTGACCCCGCACCTGGCCGGGGCGATGGGCGCCGAACGCGGCAGGATGGGCGAGCTGGTGCTGGCCGAGGTCGCCCGCCTGGCCGCGGGCGAACCGCTGCGGCACGCGGTGAACCCGGCGCTGGCGAGCCTGCGGGCGTGACCGCGATGGACCCGGCACTCAGGGAGCACCTGCGGCGGCTCGATCTCGACCTGCTCATGGCGGGGCACGCCGATCCCGTCCCCGCCGGCTGGGGGCGTCAGGCGCGGACCGACGGCTACAACCGGATCTACCTCATCCTCGACGGGGTGGGTTCGATCACCCTGGACGGCGTGGAGTACCTGCCGCGTCCCGGCCAGCTCTACTTCCTGCCCGCCGGGTCCGCGCTGGCCTTCTCCAGCTCGAAGGAGCGCCCGTTGCGCAAGTACTGGGCGAACTTCACCGCCACCGTGGCCGGGCGCGAACTGGCCTCGCTGGTCGCGCTCCCCCGGGTGATGGAGGTGGAGGATCCGGCGGCCGTACGGGAGATGTTCGTCAGGCTGCTGGCGGCGGGCAGGGGCACGACGCAGGTGACAGGACCGCTGCGGCAGCGGGCGGTGCTCATGGAGCTGACGGCCTACCTGGTGGACCACGCGCCGCTGGGCTCGTTGCGGCCGCTCAGCGAGGGGCCGGGCCGGATCCTGGAGTACATCGACGCGCACCTGGCCGAGGCGCTGACGGTGGGGCGGCTGGCGGAGGTCTTCCACTACAACCCGACCTACTTCATCACCTACTTCGCGCAGCTCTTCGGGGTCTCCCCCAACCAGTACATCCGGCAGCTCCGGGTCGAACGGGTCAAGCAGGCGCTGATCCACACCGAGCAGAGGATCGAGGAGATCGCCGGGACGGTGGGCTGGGAGGCCTCCTACCTGTCACGGGTCTTCCGCCAGGTGACCTCGCTGACGCCCACGCAGTACCGGGCCTTGCACCAGGCATCCTGAGGATCGTCCTAGGACTGCCCGAGTTTTGCCCATGCCCAAGGAAAAGCGCTTTCCCTACGTTGCCGGTATGAACCGATTGGCAGCCCTTGTCGCGGCGGCGTCCCTGCTGCTGCCCGCCGCGCCCGCGCACGCCTCGACGGACGGGGAACGGCTCGTCTCGAACCAGGCCGAGCTGAACGCGGCGATCGGGACGGCGGGCACCATCGTCATGGCCGACGGCACCTGGCAGGACACCGTCATCGACCTGCGCGCCCCCGGGCCCCTCACGCTCAGGGCGCAGACGCCCGGCAAGGTGCTGCTCACCGGCAGGTCGGCGCTGTCGCTCAACAGCCCCGACCTGACCGTGAGCGGCCTGACGTTCACCTCCGGCCAGGCGCCCGACGGCGCGGGCTCGGTCATCTCCTTCAACAGCGACCGCGGCAGGGTCACCGACACCGCCGTGATCGACTTCAACCCCGGCGATCCGGCCACGCCGTACTACTGGGTCTTCTTCAAGGGCGGGCACAACCGGTTCGACCACGGTCTGCTCAAGGGCAAGGCCCACCAGGAGCCGCTGGTCGGCAACGACCGGGGCCCGGCGGCCACCTACAACCGGGTGGACCACACCCGCTTCGCCGACGTCCCCAACCTCCGCCGCAACGGCATGGAGGCGCTGCGCATCTGGGGCTACGGGCAGTGGGCGGAGGAGGGCGCCGAGGAGGGCGCGTACTTCACCATCGACAACAACCTCTTCGAGCATGTCGACGGCGACGACGAGATCATCTCGCTGAAGTCGAACCACAACACCGTCCGCAACAACACCATCAGGCAGTCCAGCGGCGGCCTGGTGCTGCGCTACGGGAACTACAACACGGTGGAGAGCAACGCCATCATCGGTGACCGTTACCCGGCCAGCGAGGGCATCCGCGTCAGCGGCGACCACCACGTGGTGCGCGGCAACTACGTGCAGGGCGTCTCCGGCTACGGCCTCAAGGTCACCAGCGGGGAGCATCTGTTCGACGAGAACAACCAGCTCGACTACCTGACGCCGGACTTCGTCCCGCAGCCGAACCCGCGCACGCCCCACGGCTACCTGTTCCACTACGGGCAGGTGACCGACAGCGCGTTCACCGGCAACGTGTTCACCGGCAACGCCAAGAGCGACATCCACATCGGCTGGTTCTACAAGAACCACTGGCCCGGCTACCAGATGGTGCTGCTGCCCGAGCGCAACACCTTCACCGGCAACCTCAGCCACAGGCCCGAGGGCGGCGTGGCCGTGACCACCTCGGTGCAGGACACGGCGCCGCCGCTCGCGAAGTTCTCCTTCCAGCCGAACGCCTTCCGCGGGAACGTCGTCTACGGCGGGACGCTCGACGTCAACCCGCCCAACAGCACCGAGGGGATCAAGGTCGTGCCCTCCCGCGACTGGACCCCGCCCGCCCCGCCGCGGACGGAGGAGACCGGGCCGTCCTGGCAGGCCGGCTAGCCCCGGCGGGCCAGGGCGAGGGCCTCGCTCTCGTACGCGGCGGCCAGCTCCTCCGGCATCGGCGCGAGGTCGGAGGAGCGCCTGAAGTCGCGCAGCGTCGTGCCCACGCAGCGGGAGTCGACGTTGGGCGCGCCCCTGCGGGCGGCCACGTCGTCGATGTGGACGGTTCTGAAGTCGATGCTGAACCTGGTCCTGCCGGAGGTGTTGGGGACGGTGGAGTGGAGCTGCGCGCCGGAGAACAGGATGGCGCCGCCGGGCTCGGGCACCACGCGCAGCTGCGGGTGCAGCTCGATCTGCTCCTGCGGCCTCGGCTGCTCCCTGGTGTCGCTGTGGACGTGCTTGGGCGCGTCGGGACGCTCCACGCTGTTCCAGACGGCGTAGTCGTAACGGTCGCTGCTGTTGCGCACGGGGTTGTCGAAGTAGCGGGGGTGGAAGGCCATCACGTTCTCCTGCACCACCCCGTACACCGGGATCCACCAGTTGACCTGGTTGAACGGCGCGGAGTACCAGCAGTCCCTGTGGGCGTGGTAGGCGTACGAGATGCCGGAGGTGAGGTAGTCGTCCGAGGTGGAGGTGCGCAGGCGGGGGACGTCGTAGTAGGTCGTGCCGAGGTCGCAGCCGAACTCCTCGAACACGGCGGGCAGCAGCTCCTCGCACCGGGGGTGGTGGATGAAGCGGGGCTTCAGGTCGGCCAGCAGCGCCGCGAACTCCTCTACGGGCATGTCGAACTGCGCGGTCTCCGGGTCGTGCGGCCCGAAAGCCTCCCTGATCAGCTCGTCGGCGAAGGCGATCAGCTCCTTCGTCGCGGGCGATGCCGAGTAGACGAAGACCTGACCTTCGAAGATCAGCCCCCGGCGCGTCTCGTCGTCCACCTTGCTGTTGGAATAGACGGTGGTCAGCATTGCGGATGTCCTTTCCGATCACCCCCCGAGCACTCCGTACTCGCCGGTTCGGCGGCGTTCGTTACAAGGGCTAGCGCCGGACGAGCGCCGAGCCCATGGCGGCGAGCCTGCGCCCGCGCCGCAGGGCCGTGCCGCCGTGCCTGCGCAGGTACATGGCGGCGACGGCGGCCCGGCCCCTTCTGCGCTGCGCGGGGGTGAGCGCGGCCTCGTCCAGCGCGCGCAGCAGCTCCCCGCACTGGATGAGGGTGGAGAAGCGGGCCTGCCAGGGCGGCACGCCGATCTTGCGGGCGATGTCGGACAGGCGCTGCGGCTCCCAGTTGCGGCCCGCGAGCACCTCGGGGACGTGCCCCCACGGGCCGGCCAGCGCCATCCTGGCCGCGTAGATCTCGTCCTCGCGCAGCAGGGTCCTGCCGCGGTCCACCTTCATGATCTGCTCGCGGCGCATGAGGCCGTAGAGCGGGTCCATGGCGAACGGGTCGCCGGTGAACGCCCGCAGCGCCTCCTCGAAGCGGTCCACCGGGTCGTCGGACAGGTAGCCGGTCCCCGTGTACGCCGCCGTGCCGGTGGCGCCGTCCGGCCCGGTGTAGGACTGCTGGGTGGTGACGAGGATCAGCCGCTCGTCGGCCTCGAAGACGTCCAGGCAGCGCGAGACGTAGTCGGGGGCCAGCCAGTTGTCGTCGCCCGCCCAGCGGTAGAACTCCCCGCTCGCCCGGTGCAGCGCGTCGGTGAAGTTGGGGATCTGGCCGATGTTGTACGGCTGCCGGTGGTAGACGATCCTGTCGTCGCCCGCGGCGAGGGCGCGGCAGATCTCCTCGGTGCCGTCGGTCGAGGCGTTGTCGCAGATGACGAGCTCGACGGCGGGGTGGTCCTGGGCCAGCACCGACAGGATCACCTTCTCCACGCGATCGGCCCCGTTGTAGACGGGCAGCCCCACGGACACCAGCGTGTCGGTACGTGCCATTCAGGCGCTCCTTCTGACCAGTTTGCTCAGTGTGGTGCCCGGCACCGCGACCAGGACGAACAGCAGCAGTCCCCCGCCTCCTGCGACGACGAGCTGCACCGGCGCGGGCCCCGACCGGGTCAGCCGCTCCAGCAGGAGCATCAGCGCGCCCGCGGCGAGCCCGCCCAGGGCGGGCCTGACCAGGTCGGGCAGCGTGGGCGCGAGCCGCACCCCGGCCCGGCGCAGGACGAACAGCGCGATCGGCACGGTGACGGTCACGGCGACGACGGCGTGCGCGACGGCCGCGCCCCTGATGCCGCCCAGGTGCGCCCCGGCCACGAGGGCGGGCAGCAGCGCGACGGCCCAGCAGAGGTTGAGCACGACGGTCGTCCTGGTGGCGCCGAGGCCGGTCAGGATGTCCACGGCGAGGAACGAGATCAGCATCCTGACGACCATGAGGACGGCGAGCCAGCGCAGCACCCCGGCGGACAGGTCCCAGCGGTCGCCGTACAGGAACGTGATGAGGGGGTGCGCGAGCACGGCCATGACCAGCGCGGGCGGCAGCACGAACGCCACCATGACCGGCACGGACCTGCGCACGCCCTCCGACAGCGCGGCGGGGTCCTCGGCCAGCCGGGAGAAGCTGGGCAGCGAGACGTAGCGCAGCGCGGTGCCGATGATGCCGGGCACCCAGCTCGACACGTTGAACGCGAGCAGGTAGTAGCCGAGTTGCTCGGAGCCGAGCACGTCGCCGACGACGACGTAGCTGGAGTTCATCAGGACGGCCTCCAGGCCGAACCCGAGCGCCGACGGCACGCCGAACCGCAGCAGCTTCGCCGCCACCTCCCGGTCGAAACCGATCTCGACCGGCACCCAGCCCCAGAAGAAGATCAGGATCCCGGTGACGACCGAGGCGGCGACCTGCCCCCACGCGAAGCTGTAGGCGCCCGCGCCGCCGAGCGCGAGCGTGATGGCCACCGCCGCGTTCGCCACGAAGCCGATCATGATGGCCAGCGTCAGCTTGTCCTGGTCGAACCTGCGCAGCAGGGCCGCGCTGCGGACCGCGGTGAACGCCTCGATGAGGATGATCGAGGTGAGCAGCCTGACGACGCCCGCCGCGCCCGCGTTGCCCGCCATGGCGGCGAAGGCCGGGGCGAACGCCCAGAAGACGGCGTACAGGCCGGTGGCGAACAGGAAGCTGAGCACGGTCGCCGTGGGCGCCATGTCCTCCAGGCGGCCCCGCCACTGGATGGTGGCCGCGTGGATGCCGACGTCCTTGATGTGCATGACGATCTGCGTCGCCGCGAGCGCCACCGCGTATGTGCCGAAGTCGTCAGGAGCGAGCACCCGGGCCAGCACGAGGCCCATCGCGAACGAGCCCGCCCGGGTGACGAGGTTGCCCAGGAGACTCCAGCGCAGCCCTCGTCCGGCTCGCGCGCCGATCTCCTCGACCCGCTCCGTCTTGTCCATGGGCGCCCTTCTACGTGGTCACCCGTTCGAGCCAGATCTCGCGCCAGAACGGCACGAACTCGCGCGGGCAGTTGAGGCTGTGCACCCCCTGGCAGACCACGTTCTCCAGAGTGATGCAGGGGGACTTCATGGTGAGCAGGCGGCCGGTGCGCTCGTCGATGCAGCGTTCGACCCTGGCCTGGACGCGGGCGACGGTGCCGCAGTAGCGGGCCATCTCCTCCTCGAAGCCGAGGCCCCTGTTGAGCATCCGCTCGTTGAGGGTGGCGAGGATCTCGGCCTTGGGCTTGACGCGTACGAGCTCGCCGGGCCGCAGGCCGAGCGTGCCGGTCGGGGTGGCGCCGCGCAGGCCGGGCCGCAGGAAGCCCCAGCGCCTTCCCTCCCTGAACCGCAGCCGGGCGGGCAGGACCCGCGCGCTGACCGCCTGCACGCGGTTGAAGACGCCGATGAGCAGGGCGTGCAGGGTGCGCAGCGGGCCGGCGTTGCCGCTGCGGACGTCGGTGACGTACTGGCCGACGCTCCTGACGGGCAGGCAGACGGGCGCGGCCCGCAGCAGCTCGGTGGCCTGGCAGGAGTAGCGTTCACCGCCGTCGTCGCCGGGCGGCCTGCGGGTGTTGGGCTCCAGCAGCGCGAGCAGCCTGCCGTCGGGCACGGCGTCGGGCACGGCGTCGCTCTCCGCCGTTCCTGGCTCGACGCGGCGCAGCCAGGCCTCCTTCCAGTACATCGAGCAGGCCGTCTGGCAGCCGCCGTGCGCCGAGCCGTCGCAGCGGGCGCCGGTGAGGTGGACGGCCCGCTCCATCCTGCGCAGTCCGGTGCCCGTCTGCGTGTCGCACAGCTTGTGGGCGACCTTGTGGACGGTGAGGCGGCGCCCGCAGTAGCGGGCCATCTCCGGCATGAACGGCAGCCCGTCGAGCTCGCCGCGTCCGTCGAGCGTGGCGAGGATCTCGGCGGCGGGCCGCACCTCGACGACGTCTCCGACCCTGAGGCCCATCAGGTCTCCCCCACGCCTTCCCCTCACGCGTGCTCCTTCAGCAGGCCGGCGTCGCGCAGGGCGAGCGCCGCCTCCTCCACCAGGGCGAACGGCAGGCCCGAGCGCGTCGCGACGTCGAGCAGGCTGTGCTCGCCGTCGGACAGGTTCAGCACCCACAGCATCGCGAGCTGCCCCTGCCGCGTGTCGCTCCTGCCGCCGAGCGACCCGTAGAGCCCGCGCCGCCCGAGCTGCGGCTCCCCGTACGGGCTGAGGTTGAGGTACGTGCGGTCGCCCTCCAGCACCCTGGTGACCTGCCACAGGGCGTCCAGCGTGTCCTCCATGGCGTCAGGGGTGACGAATCCGGGGTCGTCGCCGGAGGTGTGGTACTCCGGGTAACCCGCGTACGGGGTCCTGGTGAGGCCGCCGAACGGCAGGTCGAACCCGGGCGAGCAGAACTGCCGCTCGTCGTAGCCGTACGGGGAGAAGTCGAGCACCCGGTGCGGCCGGTCGCGGAGGACGTGCGTCACCGCCCGGTCGATGGGGGCGTCGCCGCGCCTGCTCCGCTTGTACGTGAGCGGCCCCGGGTCGCCCGCGCAGGCCAGCGTGAGCCCGTGCGCGATGCGCCGGAGCCGGTCCCGGTTCAGCGCGAGCCAGGTGATCGCCCCGATCGTGCCCGGCATGAACAGGAACCGGTAGGTGTGGCGCGGCCGGCCCGCCGCGGCGATCCGTCCGGCCAGCGCCACGGCGACCGCGACGCCCGCCAGGTTGTCGTTGGCCAGCGAGGGGTGGCAGACGTGGCAGGAGATCACCACCTCGTCCGCCAGCTCACCAGGCACGACGTGCTCGGCCAGCGTCAGCGCGCCGTCCTCCAGCGTGGAGTCGACGAGCACCTCGTACGGCCCGTCCGCGAGCCCGTCGAGGACGTCCTGGCTGAGGCAGAAGCCCCACGTCTCCGCGTAGTAGCTGGTCCGGTAGGGCACGAGCGCGGGCTGCTCGGGCAGCGTGTGCAGCCGGGGCCGCAGCTCCTCCAGCGGGTACGTGCCCGACACCGGCACGCTGTAGCCGACGACGTGCAGGTTCGAGGCCCGGAAGTCGACCACCCGGCGGCCCGTGGCGTCCTTGATGTACGCGTCGCGGATGTTCCATTCCTTCGGCACGGTCCAGTCGAGCACCTCGGTGCCCGTCGGCACCTCGGTCACGGTGAGCGGCAGACGCTCGCCGACGATCTCCAGGGTGCGCCGCACCCCGTCGCCGGTGATGCTCCTGCAGATCGGGTAGAGCCGCTCGACGAGGGCGTGCATCTCCTCGCCGGTCAAGGGCGCAGCTCCTCGTCGATCGTGCCGGCGGCCCTGCGGTCGGACAGCCGGGCCAGGCGGGTGTAGCGGCGGTCGAAGTCGTGCCTGGTCAGCCCGTACGCGCGGTACGCCTCCACCAGCTCGGCGGCGCCTGCCTTGACCGTCCAGCGGGCGTCGTAGCCGGGCAGCGCCCGCCGGATGCGGGAGAAGTCCACGCGGTAGGAGCGCGGGTCGTTGCCCGCCTCCCCGGTGATCACCAGGGCCGCGCCCGGCACGGCCTCGGCGACCTCCTGGGCGATCTCGGCCACGGTGACGTTGTTGCGTTCCGTGCCGACGTTGAACGCCTGCCCGTGCACGGCCTCGCGCGGCGCCTCCAGCGCCATCAGGAACGCCTCGGCGATGTCCATGGCGTGCACGAGCGGACGCCACGGCGTGCCGTCGGACAGCACCCGCACCTCGCCCGACAGCACGGCGTGCCCGACGAGGTTGTTCAGCACGATGTCGGCGCGCAGCCGGGGCGAGAAGCCGAACGCGGTGGCGTTGCGCATGAACACCGGCGAGAAGTCCGCGTCGGCCAGTTCGGCCAGGTCGTCCTCGACGCGGACCTTCGACTCGGCGTACGGGGTGACCGGCCGCAGCGGCGCGTCCTCGTCCACCAGGTCGTCCCCGCCGGACGCGCCGTAGACGGAGCAGGTGGAGGCGTACACGAACCTGCGCACGCCGGCGTCGCGGGCCAGCGTGGCCAGCCGCACGGAGGCCCGGTGGTTGATGGCGTACGTCAGCTCGGGCGCGAGCGAGCCGAGCGGGTCGTTGGACAGCGCGGCGAGGTGGGCGACGGCGTCGAAGCCGGCGAGCAGGCCGGGCGGCACGTCGCGCAGGTCGGTCCGGTGGCCCGGCGGGTCGCCGGGGGCGGGCCCGAGCACGCAGTCGGCGAACAGCCCGGAGTCCAGTCCCACCACCTCGTGCCCGGCGGCCGACAGCACGGGGGCCATCACGCTGCCCAGGTAGCCCTGGTGCCCGGTCAGAAGAATGCGCAAGGTCTCAGCCTCCGGCCAGATCGATGGTCAGCTTGGTCGTGTGGAAGCCCTCGGCGTAGCGGGCACCGCACTCGATGCCGCGGATGCGGGCGAGCCCGAGGAACGCCTCGGCGTCGTACCAGGGGCGGTGCCGCTGGGAGGGGTAGTGCTCCAGCAGCAGGCGCGCCTTGGTCCGCGCGGCCTCGGGCGTCAGCGGCTGGTAGACGGAGGGGCGGCCGAGGTCGCCGTCCCATTTGACGATCTCGTAGCCAAGCGCGAGGTGGTCGCGGAAGGCGGTCGGCACCAGGCGGGCCAGGCCGCGGTGGTCCTGGTGGGCGTCGCCCGCCCAGGGGGCGAGGACGAGCCCGGGGTCGGTCCTCGCGCGCAGGTCCTCCAGGGCGTCCTTGGCCTCGTCCCAGTGGGCGGGCAGCCGCCCGTCGGGGATCGTGAGCACGGTGAGCCTGAGGTCGGCGCCGGGGCAGAACGCGGCGAGCGCGGCGCGCTCCTCCTCCTCGCGCGCGGTGCCGCCGCCCGACAGGACGAGGGCGTCCACGCGCAGGCCGGGCCTGGCCGCGCACAGGGTGTGCAGGGTTCCGCCCGCGCCGATGGCCAGGTCGTCGCAGTGGGCGCCGAGCGCGACGACGGCGTCCAGCGCCGGGGGCCGCAGGCCGATCACGATTCCCACAGCGCCCACGGGCGCTCGCCGCGCGCCCAGGCGCGGTCCAGTTCGAGCCGCTGGTTGACGGTGTCGCTCGGCCGCCAGTAGCCGCGGTGCGGGTACGCCATGAGCCTGCCGCGCTTGGCCAGTTCCGCGCAGCCGTCGGCGACGAGGTCGCCGTTCTCCGGGATGTGGTCGAAGACCTCCTGGCGCAGGACGAAGAAGCCGCCGTTGACCCACAGCGGCAGCTCGCTGACCGGGGTGATGCCGCCGACCAGGCCGCCTTCGCCGACGTCCACGACGTGGAAGGTGTTGGTGGGCGGCACGACCATCATGGACGCCCCCGCGCAGGAGGCGGTGAAGCGCTCGACGATGCGCGGCAGCGGGGCGTCGGTCAGGACGTCGGCGTAGTTGGCGAGGAACATCTCGTCGCCGCCGAGGTGGGGGCGGACGCGGCGCAGCCGCTCGCCGATCGGGGAGTCGAGGCCGGTGTCCACGAGCGACACCGACCAGTCGGAGATGTCCGTGGACAGCAGCTCGATGGCGCCGTTCCGCAGGATGAAGTCGTTCGACCCCGTTTCCTGATATGTCAGGAAGAAGTCTTTGATGTGGTGGGCGCCGTACCCCAGGCACAGGATGAACTCCTTGTGCCCGAAGTGCGCGTAATACCGCATCACATGCCATAACAGTGGACGCGGGCCGACGAGCTGCATCGGCTTCGGCATGTCGCCGCCCGGCAGGTCGCTGCGCATCCGCGTGCCGCGCCCCCCGCAGAACAGGACGACCTTCACGCGACGACCTCCAGGCGGGGAACCGGGAACACCAGCCGCCCGCCCCACCCGCGCACGTACGACAGCTGCTCCACCAGCTCGTCACGCAGGTTCCACGGGAGCACGAGCACGTAGTCGGGCCGATCCTCGGCGATGCGCTCGGGCGGCAGGATCGGGATGCGCGACCCCGGCGTGAACCTGCCGTGCTTGTACGGGTTGCGGTCCACCGTGTACGCCAGCAGGTCCGGCCGCACCCCGCAGTGGTTGAGCAGCGTGTTGCCCTTGCCAGGAGCGCCGTACCCCACGACCGTCCTGCCCGCGTCGGCGGCGTCCACCAGGAAGCGCAGCAGGTCCCGCCTGACCTTCGCCACCCGCGCCGCGAAGTCGCGGTAACCCGACAGCTCGTGCAGGCCCGCCGCCTTCTCCAGCGCCAGCACGTCGTCCACCCGCCGCGACACCGGAGCCTCGCGCGGCGTCGCCCACAGCCGGATCGAGCCGCCGTGCGTGGGCAGCGGCTCGACGTCCACCAGGTGCAGCCCGCCGCTCTCCAGCGCCCGCCTCGCCGAGGCGACCGTGTAGTACTGGAAGTGCTCGTGGTAGATCGTGTCGTACTGGTTGCCCTCGATGAGGGCGAGCAGGTGCTGCACCTCGACGGAGACCCGGCCGTCGTCCGCCACCAGGGCGCGCAGCCCCTGCGTGAAGCCGACGACGTCCGGGACGTGGGCGTAGACGTTGTTCGCCACCACCAGGTCCGCCGGGCCGTGCTCGGCCCGCACCCGCGCCCCCACCTCCGGCGACAGGAACGCCGTCAGCGTCGGCACGCCCTTCTCGGCCGCCGCCCTGCCGACGTTCTCCGACGGCTCGATCCCGAGACAGCGGACGCCGCGTTCCACGACGTGCCGCAGCAGGTAGCCGTCGTTGCTGGCCACCTCCACCACGAACGAGTCCGGCCGCAGCCCCGCGCCCGCCACGAACCGCCGCGCGTGCTCCACCCACGACGTCGAGTACGACGAGAAGTAGGCGTACTCGGTGAACGTCTCCTCCGGGGTGATCAGCGGCGGGAGCTGCGCCAGCCAGCAGCTCGTGCACACCCGCAGACGCAGCGGGTACGTCACCTCGGGCAGGTCGAGCTGCTCGGCGGTCAGGAACAGCTCGCACGGCGGGGTCGCCCCGAGGTCCACGACCCCCGCCAGGGACGCCGATCCGCACAGACGGCAGGTGCTCATTCAGCTCACTCCAGCCAGGGCCCGGGCCTCGTACTCCAGCGCGAGGTCTTCGGGCACGCGGCTCAGATCGTTACAGCGGACGAAATCGCGCAGCGTCGTGCCCGTGCACTCGGCGTCCACGTTCGGCGCGCCCCGGTGCTCCCGCACGTCGCCGAGGTGGACCGTGCGGAAGTCGATGCTGAAGCGCGTCCTGCCCGACGTGTTCGGCACCGTCGAGTGGAGCTGCGCGCCCGAGAACACCAGCGTGCCGCCCGGCTCCGGCACCACCCGCACCTGCGGCTCCAGCTCCACCGGCTCCTCCGGCCTGGGCTGCGCCCTCGGGTCGCTGCGGACGTGCCGCGCCGCCGTGCGCCTGCTCGTGCGGTTCCACTCCGCGTAGTCGTAGAGCCTGCTGCTGTTGCGCACCGGACGGTCGAAGTAGCGCGGATGGAACGCCATGACGTTCTCCGCCACCACCTCGTACACCGGGATCCACCAGTTCACCTGCGAGAACGGCGCCGAGTACCAGCAGTCGCGGTGCGGGTGGAAGGCGTACGAGATGCCGGAGACCAGGTATGCGTGCGAGGTGGAGGTGCGCAGCCTGGGCACGTCGAAGTAGGTCAGCTCCGGGTCGCAGCCGCGCTCCTCCAGCACGGCGGGCAGCAGCTCCTTGCAGCGGGGATGGTGGATGAAGCGGGGCTTGAGATCCGCGAGCAGCCCGGCGAACTCCTCCACCGGCATCTCGTGCTGCGCGGTCTCGGGGTCGCGCCCGCCGAACGCCTCCTCGATCAGCTCGCGGGCGAACCCGACCAGCTCGGACGTCGCGGGCGAGGCCGCGTAGACGAACACCTCGCCCCGGTAGAGCAGGTCTCGCCGGGCGTCGTCGTTCACTCCGCTGTCGGAGTAGACGGCGGTCATCATGAAAGATCCCTCTCGGTCGGTCTACAGGGCGGCTGAACGGTCTGGCATGCTGCGATCATGGATCGCCTCTCCATCGCGGGGGCGTGGGTCTTCACGCCGCGCGTCCACGCCGACCCCCGCGGGAGCTTCCTGGAGGCCTTCCGCGCGGCCGACCTGCCGCACCCGATGCAGGTGGCGCAGGTCAACTGCTCCGTCTCCGCGGCCGGCGCGCTCCGCGGCGTCCACTTCGCCGACGTGCCCCCCGGCCAGGCGAAGTACGTGATGTGCGTGTCGGGCCGCGTCATGGACGTGGTCGTGGACGTGCGCGCCGGCTCCCCCACGTTCGGCCGCTGGGAGGCGGTGACGCTCGACGACCGGGCGCGGCGGGCCGTGCTCATCGCCGAGGGGCTCGGCCACGCGTTCATGGCGCTGACCGACGACGCGACCGTCGTCTACCTGTGCTCGCAGCCGTACAGCCCCGGGCGGGAGCACGGCGTCCACCCGCTCGACCCCGCCCTCGCGATCACGTGGCCCCCCGGAGTCGAGCCGGTGCTGTCCGGCAAGGACGCCGGCGCGCCCACCCTCGCCGAGGCGCTGGCCGCGGGGCTGCTCCCCGACCACGCCGCCTGCCAGGAGCTCTACGGCACGCCGCACTGACCGCCCGCCTTCACGTCGGCGCCCGCCACGAGCCGGCCCGTGAGGGCGGGCCAGGCCGCGTGCAGCGCCTCCCGCCAGTCGCGGATCGGCGCGCACCGGGTGCAGGCCAGCACCCCGTACGCCGGGCGGCGCGCCGGCCTGGTGACGGCCGACGTCGGCACCGGCCGCACCAGTCCGGGATCGGCCCCGGCCAGCGCGAAGATCTCCCTGGCCAACCCCCACCAGGTGGTCTCGCCCGAGCTGGTGCCGTGGTAGACGCCCGGCGGCAGGCCGGAACGCGCGAGACCGACCAGGAAGGCCGCCAGGTCCGCCGTCCAGGTGGGCTGGCCGCGCTGGTCGTCCACGACGTCCACGGGACGCCGCTCCCCCGCCAGCCCGATCATCGTGCGGGCGAAGTTCGGCCCGCGCGCCCCGTACAGCCAGGCGGTGCGCACCACGTACTGGCCGTGCTCCAGGGCCCCGGCCTCCCCGGCCAGCTTGCTCCTGCCGTACGCGTTGACCGGCCCGGTCGGCGCGTCCTCCGGGTACGGCCGCCCGGAGCCGCCGTCGAAGACGTAGTCCGTGGAGACGTGCAGCAGCCGCGACCCGACGCGGGCGCACACCTCGGCCAGCCACGCCACCGCCGCGCCGTTGACGGCCGTGGCCTCCTCCTCGTGGGTCTCGGCGGCGTCCACCGCCGTCCAGCCCGCGCAGTTGACCACCACCCCCGGCCGGTACGCCGACACGAAGTCGCGCACCGCGCGCCGGTCCAGCAGGTCCAGCTCCGGCCTGCCGAGCGCGAGCACCGGCTCGCCCGTCAGCGCCACGCTGTCGAGCACGTCCTCGGCCAGCATGCCGCCCGCGCCCGTGATGAGCCACCTCACGCCCCGCCCTCCTCAGCGACAGCGCCCCTTCGGCGTCCTTGCGGGCTCCCAGGAGCCCAGACCGATCACCCGGCCTCGGCCGATCAACCGGCCCACCAGTGCGGGTGCTCGGCATACCAGCGGACCGTCTCCTCCAGGCCCTGCTCGAACGGGACGCTCGGCCGGTAGCCCAGCGCGCGCAGCCTGGAGTCGTCCAGCGAGTACCTGCGGTCGTGGCCCTTGCGGTCCTCGACGTGCTCCACCAGCTCCCAGCTCCTGCCGCACGCTTCCAGCAGCAGGCCGGTCAGCTCCTTGTTGGTCAGCTCGGCCGTGCCCGCGACGTGGTAGACCTCGCCCGGCAGGCCCTTCCGCGCCACCAGCCTGATGCCGGCGCAGTGGTCGGCGACGTGGATCCAGTCGCGCACGTTGCCGCCGTCGCCGTACAGCGGCACCTTCCTGCCGCGCAGCAGGTTCGTCACGAACAGCGGGATGACCTTCTCCGGGTACTGCCGGGGGCCGTAGTTGTTGCCGCACCGGGTGATCGAGACGTCCAGGCCGTGCGTGATCGCGTACGAGCGGGCGACGAGGTCGGCGCCCGCCTTCGAGGCCGCGTACGGCGAGCGCGGGCGCAGCGGCGCGTCCTCGTCCCACGAGCCGACGTCGATCGAGCCGTACACCTCGTCGGTCGAGACGTGCACCACCTTCCGCACGCCCGCCTCCAGGCACGCCTGCAGCAGCGTCTGCGTGCCCAGCACGTTGGTGCGCACGAACTCCGCGGCCCCCGCGATCGACCGGTCCACGTGCGACTCCGCGGCGAAGTGCACCACCAGGTCGTGGCCGGGCACCACCTCGGCGAGCAGCCCGGCGTCGCACACGTCGCCGTGGACGAACGCGTGCGGCACGCCGTCCAGGTTGTCGCGCCTGCCGGCGTAGGTGAGCTTGTCGAGCACCGTGACCGACGGGGAGCCCGTGTCGAGCAGCCCGCGGACGAAGTGCGAGCCGATGAACCCCGCACCTCCCGTCACCAGGATCTTCCTCATCAGCTGATCTGCACCTTGCTGTGATCGCCCAGCACGAGGCGGTGGGCTCTGGGCGTGGCCGGGGCCGGGGTGACCTCGACGTCGTGACCGATGAGCGACGACTCGATGCGGCCCACCCCGGCGATGGAGGCACGGGGCAGCACGATCGAGTACTCGATCTCGCTGCCGCTGATCGAGCAGTCGGCGCCGATCGAGGTGAAGGGGCCGACGTAGCTGTCGGCGACGCGGGCGCGCGGGCCGACGACGGCCGGCCCGACGATGCGGGAGCGCTCCACCACGGCGCCCGGCTCCACGACCACGCGCCCGATGAGCTCGCTCGCGCCGTCCACCCGGCCGTCCACCCGCGGCTCGACGGACTCCAGCACCAGCCGGTTCACCTCCAGCATGTCCGCGACGTTGCCGGTGTCCTTCCAGTAGCCCGAGATCACCGAGGACTCCACGCGCAGCCCCGCCTCGATCAGCCACTGGATGGCGTCGGTGATCTCCAGCTCGCCGCGCCACGACGGCTTGAGCTCGGCCACCGCGTCGTGCACGGCCGGGCTGAACAGGTACACCCCGACGAGGGCGAGGTCGCTCTTCGGGCGCTCCGGCTTCTCCTCCAGGCCGACGACGCGACCGTCCCTGCCCAGCTCGGCGACCCCGAACTGGCGCGGGTCGCCGACCCTGGTGAGCATGATCTGCGCGGCGGGACGCTCCCTGGCGAACCGCTCCACCAGGCCGTTGATGCCGCCCACCACGAAGTTGTCGCCGAGGTACATGACGAAGTCCTCGTCGCCGAGGAAGTCGCGGGCGATGAGCACGCCGTGCGCCAGCCCGAGCGGCGCCTCCTGGCGCAGGTACGTCACCTCCAGGCCGAACGCCGAGCCGTCGCCCACGGCCGACTCGATCTCCGCGTGCGTGTCGCCCACCACCAGGCCCAGCTCGCGGATGCCGGCCGCGGCGATCGCCTCCAGGCCGTAGAAGAGCACCGGCTTGTTCGCCACGGGGACGAGCTGCTTGGCGGACGTGTGCGTGATGGGCCGGAGCCGGGTGCCCGCCCCTCCGGCGAGCACGAGCGCTTTCACCTAGTAAGCCCCTTCCCCGCGGGCCACGACCGACCACGTCTTCCACAGGATCTGCAGGTCGAGGATGAGCGACCAGTTCTCCACGTAGCGCAGGTCCAGGCGGACCGACTCCTCCCAGGTGAGGTCGGAGCGGCCGCTGACCTGCCAGAGACCGGTCATGCCCGGTCTGACGACGAGGCGGCGGCGCACGTCCGTGCCGTACTGGGCGACCTCCTCGGGGAGCGGCGGGCGGGGGCCGACGAGCGACATCTCGCCGCGCAGCACGTTGAGGAGCTGCGGGAGCTCGTCGAGGGAGTAGCGGCGCAGGAAGCCGCCCACGCGGGTGACCCTTGGATCGTTCCGGATCTTGAACAGCACGCCGTCGAACTCGTTGTCGGGGAGGAGGTGGGGCTTGAGCCGCTCGGCATCGGCCACCATCGTACGAAATTTCACGACACTGAACTCTTTGCCGCCTTTGCCGACCCGGGTCTGGTGGAACAGCGCCGGCCCCCTGCTCGTCAGGCGGATGAGCAGCGCGATCGCCAGCAGCGGCACGGCGAGGACCAGCAGCGCCGCCACCGCGACCAGCCGGTCGAACACCGTCTTGACGACCTGCCGCGCGCCGTCGAACTCCGGGTGCTCCACGTGCAGCAGCGGCATCCCGGCCACCGGCCTGATGCTGATGCGCGGCCCGGCCACGTCCATCAGGGCGGGCGCCACGAACAGGTCCGTACGCGCCGTCTCCAGGCTCCACGCCAGCCGGCGCAGCGCCGCGCCGTCCAGTTCGGGGCAGGCGAGCACCGCCACGGCGTCCGCGCGCGTGCGCGCCACCACCTGCGCCACGTCCCCGAACGACCCCAGCACGGGGACGCCGTCGAGGTCGACGTCCATGCCGCCGTCCGGCAGGCAGGCGCCCACCACGCGCATCCCGTGGTACGGCTGGCGGCGGAACTGCATCACCAGGTCGATGATCGACTCGCGGTGCCCCACGGCGATCACCTGGCGCAGGTAGTCGCCGACCTCGCGGCGCCGGTGCAGCCGCTTGCGCATGCGATAGCGGAAGTACAGCGTCGACAGCAGCGCCAGCGGCAGCATCGCCATGACGAAGCTGCGCGCGATGACGGTCTGCGTGGCGTACGCCATGATGGCGACGGCGGCCATCAGCGCGACGCCGCCGTTGAAGACCGACTTGAACTCCTCGGTGCCCTCGCCGTTGGCCCGCTGGCGGTACGCGCCTCCCATGGCCAGCGCCACCGGCCACGCCGCGATCAGGCCGAGCCCGAGCGCGAACTCGACCACCGGGACGAACGCGCCGAACGCCAGGCGGGCGCCCAGCACGCAGACGCACGCGAGCAGCGCGCACGCCGCGTCCCCGCACAACAGAAGCCGGAGATAGGCCCGCGTCCAGATGCTCGACGCACGGCGTGGCACTGTTTCGAGGAGCACGACGGCGGACTCCCCAGTCCCCACCCTCATACCACCACCCTGACGACACCCTGGCGGCCTCGGTGCGCCGCGATTAACGAGACGTTCCTTGGATCACAGTGGTTGACAAGAGCCACAATGATTTCAAGAGCGGCGGCCCCCACTAAAGACTAAAGATCAATCCCAAGCGGGGGAATAAGCGGAAATGTCCACAATCGGACGTTACCCAGTGGCATCGAGGGCTTGACGGAACGGTCCACAAGTGCGTGTGCCGAGCAGGGAAAAGGGCGATTTACGCCGGTATTTCGGCATGCTGCCGGGCGATGAACGCCTAGTCGTACTCCAGATCCGGCAATGCGGTCGGCGGCTCGGGGCTGCGCCACACGACCACAACTCCGTCACGTACCGAATCGGCCGCCAACATCAGGCGATCAATGTCGAAATCCGGCAAATAGCGGAGTCTTGCTAGAAAAGTGGCATCTGTCGCCGAACGCGGGACGACACAGCCCTGCCCATCACGATCCAGCAGGATGTAGAGCAGATCTTCCGGCGAGTCGCTCGTGACACGGACCTCCACGACGTCCTCCCATGCGAGAGCCTCGACGCTGCCGTCCGCGTAGTGACGGGCGACGCCCTCTTCCGTGACATACACGTAGGAGTCCGGCATCGGATTGCCGTGCATGGCCGCGATTCTTGCGAGTCACGGGGCCGGACCGCAAGACTTCCCGCTCAACGGTGCGCCGGATCTCCCCACGAGCGGGGCGAGACGCGCCGCCGCTCACCGGTGCGCCGGATCTCCCCAGGAATGGGCGAGATGCCGCGCCACCGCCGCCCGCGCCGCGTCCTCCGGGCCGTTCGCGATGGCGTCCAGCAGCTCCCTGTGCTCCCGCACCAGGACCTCCCTGTCGGGGTACACCTCACGGAGCCGCACCAGGCCGAGCCGCGTCTCCGCCGCCAGCGCGCCGTACAGGCGCTCCAGGCGCGGGCTGCCCACCGCCTCGATCAGCGCCTCGTGCAGCGCCATGTGCTCCGCCACCATCGCCGACCACGGTGCGGTCACCGGCAGCCCGTCCATCCTGGCCAGCGCCGCCTCCGCCTCCGGCACCCGGCGGCCCGTCACCGCCCGCGCCATCAGGTCCTCCAGCGGCCTGCGCACGTACATGAGGTCGTCGAGGTCCTCGATGGTCACCTCCGGGACGTACGCGCTGCGGTTGCGCTCACGTCTGAGCAGGCCCTCGTGGACCAGGACGGCCAGCGCCTCCCGCACCGTCGGCCTCGCGACGCCGTACGACGCGGCGAGCTCCTGCTCGGGCAGCGGCGTCCCCGGCTCGATCTCGCCGGACAGCACGCGGGTGCGCAGCGCGTCGGCCAGCGCGCCGACGGTGGAGACGGGTCTGAGCGGCAACGTCACGGCTGCGACTCTAACGCCCTTTCCCGCGGCGCCCGCTCCGGGACGGCCACGGCCACCAGGCTCAGCGCCAGCAGGACCAGCCCCGCCACCGACACCGGGGCCAGCCGCTCCCCGAGCACGACCACGCCGAGCAGCGCCGCCACGGCCGGCTCCGCCAGGGCCAGCGTGGCGGCCGTGGCCACCGGGGTGGTCCTGAGCCCCTTGCCGTACAGGAGGTAGGACACCGCCGTCGTGCCGAGGCCCAGGTAGAGGACGGCGAGCAGGCCGCGCGGCTCCGCCAGCCACCGCACGCCGTCGAGCAGCAGCACCGGCAGCATGATCACGGCGGCGCCGCCGAACAGCACGCTCATCACCGCGTTCGACGGCGCCCCCGCCTCGATCGCGCGGGCCGCCGACACCGCGTAGAAGGCGTACAGCAGGCCACCGAGCAGCGCGAACAGCACCCCCGACACCACCTGGCCGCCCGCCTGCGCGCCGCCGCCCCCGATCAGCGCCGCGCAGCCGCAGACGGCCGCCGTGGTGGCCAGCGCCCAGCGCGTGCTCGGCCTGCGCCCGTGCAGCACCCACGACAGCAGCCCGGTGAACACCGGGCCGCTGCCGATCGCGACCACCGTGCCGATCGCCACGCCGGTGCGTCCCACCGCCGCGAAGAAGCACAGCTGGTACGCCGCCACCGCCACCGCCGCGAGCAGCAGGCCCGGCGACACCACCCGCCGGAACCCCCGGCCCGCGAACAGCGCCAGCGCCGACCCGCCGATGACCAGCCGCGCGGCGGCCAGCGCGACGGAGTCGGCCGAGACCAGCAACCCGGCCGTCCCCGCGGTCCCCCACAACACGGAGGCGCCCACGACAGCGAGAGGTCCGTTCTTCATGCGACGATTGTATCCAGATTGTCTGACAACCAGACAATAGAGAAGGGCATGGCGGCAGGACGGAATGCCACTGATCACCGGAGCAGGCGGGAGGGGCGCGTCACGCGAGCAGGCCGGAGCCGGGTGAAGGCGCGGGCCACGCGAGCAGCACGAAGTCAGGTGGAAGGCGGATCACCCACGCAGGACGGAGCCGGAGGAGAGGGCGGATCGCGGGAGTAGGTCCGAGCAGCGGAAAGCGAGCAGGTCCGAGCAGCGGAAAGGCGCTCAGCCGAGCTCTTCGAGCAGGCGGTCGATGACGCGTCCCGCCGGGGCCGCGACCTCCGCGGCGTAGTCGTCGAGCGCTGCCAGCGCCTCCCGTACACCGGGGACGCTGACCCGCGGCAGGCCGAGCAGCACGTCGTCCTCGGCCGCGACCGACCCGTCCACGTGGAAGAAGCCGCCGGAGGCGGCGACGGACACCTCGAAACGGACCTCACGCCCGTCGGGCAGAACGAAGGTCGTGCCGGTGCGCGCCCCGGCCGGGGGCAGGAAGTAGGAGAAGGGGCAGCTTCTGGCGAACGGATGGCGTAACTCCGCGAGCATCGCCGACGCCCGGCTCAGGGCCTCCAGCACACCGGCCGCGGCCAGGCTCTCGCTGTCCACAGGACCACCCTAGATCACCCATACGCCCCACCACCACCCAACCCCGCACCAACCAGGGCTGGACGTGGGACTACCCGCCGACCAGGACCCGACGGCGGGGGCTACGTGCAAACCGGGGCGGGGCCACGCACAGACCGGGACCCGACGGCGGGCGCTACGCGCAAGCCGGGACCGGATGCCGGGAGCTACGCGGCAGCGGCCAGGAGGGTGTGGTGTTCGATGTCGCGGCGCACGCCGTCGCGGAGCAGCCTGCCCCGCTCGACGCCGTCGGCCACGAAGCCGGCCCGGGTGGCGACGCGGCACGACGCCGGGTTGTCCGTGCGGTGCTCCAGTTCCAGCCGGCGCATCCCCCGCTCGCCGAACGCCCACCGTACGAGCGCGAGCACGGCCGCCGTGGCGACACCCCTCCCCCTGGCCTCGGGCACCACCCAGTAGGACACCATGCCGGCCCCGCCCTGGAAAGGAGCGCCGGGCGTGCCGGCGACGGCGCCGGCCTCGGACGGGCCCTCGAAGGCAGGGACGACGGGGGTGACGGCGACGTTGCCGACGACCAGGCCGCCTCGTGTCATGTCGGTCACGGCGAAGGCGTGCCCAGCGCCCCGCCAGGACGCGATCCAGCCCTCGGCGTCCTTCAGCGTGACGATCGGCCAGGACGCCTGATCCCTCAGGTCGTCACCCTGAAAGGCCCGCAGCACGACAGCCGCGTCACCCACCCGCCACTCCCGCAGCACGACAGCGGCGTCACCCATCCGCCACTCGCGCGGCCGAACGCGGCCCTCTGGCCGGGTGGCCGTGGCCATCGCCGTGGCCATCGCCGTGGCCATCGCCGTGGCCGTCGCCGTGGCCGTGGCCGTGGCCGTCGCCGTGGCCGGCTCCTGCGGCCGGATGTCCGCCTCCGCCTTCGTCACGTAGCCCGAGGTTACCCGCAACCGCCTCTATAGAGGGGTTTGCCCGATCTTGTGCTTCTCCTCGAACGCCGTCACGAGCCCCTTCGGCGCCGTCAGGCACCAGGCCTCGGCCACCAGCTCGAACAGCTCGTCGGCCTCGATGCGGTCGAGATGCACGACCACCCAGCCGAACCGCCCCGCCGTGAACTGCACCTCGAACACCTCGGGCCGCTCGGCCACGAGCGCGATCTGCTCCTCGACGGTGGCCTTCAGCCCGACGGTCTCGGTCTCCTCCCACAGGTAGGCGAAACCCTTGCCGCGCACCTTGATGCCGACCCACTCGCCCGCCTGGTTGAGCCGCACCTCCGGCAGTTCGTCCAGCATCGCGAGGAACTCCTCGACGCTCACACCCATGGCCGCTGTCTACCAGACGCCACCGACAACTCCCGCCCGCGCGTCCCGCGGCGGAGGCACAATGATCACATGACCTCGCCCACGGCGACCCGCATGCCCCTGAGCGTGCGCGGTGCAGGCCTCCTCATGACGCTGCAGGTGGCCTTCGGCCTGGTGGCGCGACCGCCGTCCTGCTGCTGAGCCCGGCCGCGAGCCACTGGTTCGGCCGCTGACGCTGGGCCCGTCGCCGGCCGAGGGCCGGCCGGCGGGCGGGTCAGCCGCCCAGGTACGCCTCGGCGACCCGGGTGTCCTCGCGTAGTTCGGCGGCGGAGCCCTGGAGGACGCAGGCGCCGTTCTCCATCACGTAGCCCCGGTGGGCGATCTTCAGTGCGGCGACGGCGTTCTGCTCGACGAGCAGCACGGACGTGCCCTCGGCGTTGATCTGGGCGATCGTCTCCATGACCGAGGCCACGATCAGCGGGGCCAGCCCCATGGACGGCTCGTCCAGGAGCAGCAGGCGGGGCCCGGTGACCATGGCGCGGCCGATCGCGAGGAGCTGCTGCTCGCCGCCGGAGAGGGTGCCGCCCTGCTGGGCGCGCCGCTCGGCGAGCCGGGGCATCACGTCGTAGACCCGGTCGACGCGCCTGCGGATCTCGGCGTGGTCGCGGACGAGGTAGCCGCCGAGCTGGAGGTTCTCGTGGACGGTGAGGGTGCTGAACACCCTGCGGCCCTCGGGGACGTGCACCAGGCCCAGCGCCGCGATCTTGTGTGCCTTCTCCCTGGTGATGTCCCGGCCGTCGAAGGTGACGGCGCCGCCGCTGGGCCGTACCAGGCCGGACGCGGCGGACAACGTCGTCGTCTTCCCCGCGCCGTTGTTGCCGAGCAGGGCGACGATCTCGCCCGGCCCCACGGTCAGCGACAGTCCGCGGAGCGCGTGGACGCCGTCGTAGTGGACGTCCAGGTCGCGCAGCTCAAGCATGGGCCTCGCTCCCCAGGTAGGCGGCGATGACGGCCGGGTCCTTGCGGACGTCGTCGGGACGGCCGTCGGCGATCTTCTGTCCGAAGTTGAGCACGACGACGCGCTCGGACACGTCCATGACGAGCCCCATGTCGTGCTCGATGAGGACGATGGCGATGCCGAGCCCCTGGACGCGCCTGATGAGGTCGAGCATCTCGGCCTTCTCGCCCTGGTTGAGCCCGGCGGCGGGCTCGTCCAGCAGGAGCAGGTCGGGGCGGCGGGCAAGGGCTCTGGCGATCTCGGCGCGGCGCTGCTCGCCGTACGGCAGGTTGCGTGCCGCGCCGTACCGGTCGCCGCGCAGGCCGACGAAGTCGAGCCAGTGGTGCGCCTGTTCGGTGCACTCGCGCTCGGAGCGCCGGTAGCGGGGCGTGTGCAGGAGCGCGTCGAGGATGCCCTGTCTCAGCCACAGGTGGGCTCCGGCGCGCACGTTGTCCAGGACGGACAGCTCGCCGAAGAGCCTGAGGTTCTGGAAGGTCCGGGCGATGCCCCGCGCGGCGACGGCGGAGGGCCGCAGGCCGAGCAGGTTCTCGCCGCGCAGCGCGAGCCGCCCGGACGAGGCCCGGTAGAACCCGGTGACGCAGTTGAACGCCGACGTCTTGCCCGCGCCGTTCGGCCCGATGACGGAGACGATCTCGCCCTCCTCGACGGAGAAGCTGAGCCCGTCGATGGCGAGCAGTCCGCCGAAGCGCAGGCGCAGGTCCTCGACCTCCAGCAGGCTCATTTCAGTGCCTCCTTGGAACGGGCGGGCCAAAGGCCCTGGGGACGCACGAGCATGACGACGATGAGCAGCACCCCGAACAGGAAGAAGCGGTAGTCGGCCAGGTCGCGCAGGAACTCGGGCAGCAGGCTGATCACGACGGCGCCGACGACGACGCCGGGGATGGAGCCCATGCCGCCGAGCACCACGGCCATGAGGACGAGCGCCGACTGCAGGAACGTGAAGCTCGTGGGCGAGATGGCCGACAGGTGCGCGGCGAACAGCACTCCTGCGAGCCCGCCCCACACGGCCCCGGCGATGTACGCGGCCAGCTTGACCTTGTACGTGTGCACGCCCATGGCCTCGGCGGCGTCCTCGTCCTCGCGGATGAACCGCCAGGCCCTGCCCATGCGGGAGCGCCCGAGCCGGGCCGCGCCGAGGACGGCGAGCGCGACCACGGCCACGGTCACGTAGTAGAAGACGACGGGGTTCGCGGTGAGCGACGGGATGCCGTAGATGCCGGACGGGCCGCCGGTGACGTCGAGGTTGTTGGCGGTGATGCGGATGATCTCGCCGAAGCCGAGCGTCACGATGGCCAGGTAGTCGCTGCGCAGGCGCAGCGTGGGCGCGCCGATGACGACGCCGGCGATCACGGTGACCACCAGCACCGCGGGCACGGTGGCGAGCAGCGGCAGGCCGACGCGGGTGGTGAGGACGCCCGCCGTGTACGCGCCCACGGCGAAGAACGCGACGTACCCGAGGTCCAGCAGGCCGCAGTAGCCGACCACGATGTTCAGTCCGGCGGCGAGCATCACGAAGATGGCGGCGCTGGTCATGACCGACAGCGCGTACGGCGTGGCGATCACGAACGGGGCGAGGACCGCGACGAGCAGACCGGCCAGGCCCGCCCAGCGGTTGTCCATCAGCCGCGAGACGAGGGTGGGCGGTTTGTCGGTCCCGAGGAGGCGCGGCTGTCCTGTCGTCGTCACACCCGCTCCACGACGCGTTCGCCGAGCAGGCCGGTGGGCCGCACGGTCAGGAAGAGGATGAGCACGCCGAAGGCGAACACGTCGCGCCACTCGCCGCCCAGCCAGAACGTGCCGAACGACTCCAGCAGGCCGAGCAGCAGGCCGCCGAGCATGGTGCCGGGGATGTTGCCGATGCCGCCGATGACCGCCGCGGTGAACGCCTTGAGCCCGATGAGGAAGCCCATCAGGAAGTCGATCTTCCCGTAGTAGGCCCCTGCCATGACCCCGGCGGCGCCGGCGAGCGCGGAGCCGATGAAGAACGTCCGGGAGATCACGGCGTCCACGTCGATGCCCATGAGCCTGCTCGTCCGCGGGTCGAGCGCGATGGCCCGCATCGCCCGCCCCTCCCTGGTGCGGGTGACGAGGAGGTTGAGCCCGGCCATGAGCACCACCGCCAGCCCGATGAGCACGAGCTGCTGGAGGGTGACCCGCGCGCCGAGCACCTCGAACGAGGCTCCGTCGAGCCGTACCGGGTAGACCCGGGGATCGGCCCCCGCGCCGGCGCGCATGCCGTACTCCAGCGCGAACGACGCGCCGACCGCGGTGATCAGGAGGGACAGGCGCGGCGCGTGGCGCAGCGGCCGGTAGGCGATGCGCTCCAGCGCGACGCCGGCGAGGCCGGTGCCCGCCATGGTGGCCACCAGGACGGCGAGCAGGACGGGCAGGGTCATGGCGGGCGACACGCCGCCGGCCGCGCCGAGGATGGCGAAGCCGACGAACGCGCCGAGCATGTAGAGGTCGCCGTGGGCGAAGTTGAGCAGCTTGATGATCCCGTAGACCATGCTGTAGCCCAGCGCGACCAGCGCATAGAACGAGCCGACGAACAGCCCGTTCCACACCAGCTGCGTCATGTCAGGGGGTCCTGCAGGGCGAAGGCGCCGTCCTTGACGACGAGGATCTGGAAGCCGCCGCTCGCGAGCGTGTGCTCGGGCGTGAACTTCAGCGGCCCGGAGAACATCTGGAAGCCGTCCATGGCCTCCAGGGCGGAGATGACCTTGGCGCCGTCGGTGCCGCCCGCCTTGGTGATGGCCTCGGCGGCCAGGCGCACGGCGTCGTACGACTGGTTGGAGTAGGGGCCCGGCTCGCTGCCGAACTTCTTCTTGTACGCGTCGATCCAGCCGCTCGCCCCCTGGATGGTGTCGGGGGTCTGGGTCATGGTGGCGTACACGCCTTCGGCGGTGGAGGCGCCGGCGATCTCGGCCAGCTTGGGTGACACGGAGCCGTCGCCCACCATGATCGAGCCCTTGTACCCGGCCTGACGGAGCTGGCGGATGATGAGGCCGCCCTCCTGGAAGTAGCCGGTCCAGTAGACGAAGTCGGGCTTGTGCGACAGCACGTTGGTGACGTTGGCGCTGTAGTCGCTCTCCTTGGGCGTGACCGCCTCGACGGCGACGGCCTGCGCGCCGAGCAGTTCCTTGGTGCGCAGTGCGATGTCCTTGGAGTAGCTGGTGTTGTCGTGCATCAGGACGGCGCGGGTGCCGCCCTGCTTGGCGATCCACTTCTGGGCGGCGGCGGCCTGCTGGGAGCCGGTGCCGTTGATGAGGAAGACGTGCTTGAGCTTCTGGTCGACCAGTTCCTGCGAGTTGGCCGCCGGGATGATCATGGGGATGCCGGCCTTGCCGAAGATGGGCAGGGTGGGCAGGGTCGCGCCGGAGCAGTAGCCGCCGACGGAGACGGCGACGCCCTCGGTGACCAGCTTGTTCGCGCCCGCTGACGCGGACTGCGCGTCGCAGGCGTCGTCGGCGGTCTTCAGTTCGAGCTTGCGTCCGAGGACGCCGCCCTTGGCGTTGATCTCGTCGATGGCGAGCTGCGCGGCGTTGCTCATGTAGGGGCCGATGGCGGCCTCGCTGCCGGACTGGGGGATCAGCATGCCCAGGACGATCGGGCCTGCCTGCTTGTCGCTGTCGCTTGCTCCACCGAGCAGCCCCTGACCGCATCCGGCGGTCAGGAGGCTGATGGCGGCGAGCGCGGCAATGGATTTCAGGGGGATGGCGCGCATATGCGGACTCCTCGCTGCACGAGGTTGGTGGCGTGTGATATTGCACCAGCAGTGTGCTATTGCACACGTCTCCGCCACGCACCGTCAAGGGGCGGAAACCGACCTTTACCTTTATGCAACAGGCCGCCTTCTCTCCGCCCTGACCTGCCGCCCGACGTCCGCCGACCTCGGGGGTGGGCAGCCGGGCGAAAAAGTGATATCACTTTGCTAGAGCGATGATAGACATCGAGGAGAAGCCATGACAGACACGAGCATCGCCGTCGAGATGCCGGCCCCGCAGACGCAGGAGCAGGCCGCGTGGGGCGCCAAGGGCTGGCCCATGCTGGCGCTGGCCGCGATCGGCCCGCTGGCCGCGATCGTGCTGATCCCGCTGGGAGCCACCATGGCCGACGAAGGGAGCGCCGCCGCGGGGGCCACCCTGATCGTCCTCGCCGTCCTGCTGCTCCTGGCGGCCTGCGTCATCTTCACCGGGCTCACCGCGGTCGCCCCCGGCGAGGCGCGGGTGATCCAGCTGCTCGGCCGCTACGTCGGCACCGTACGCACCCCGGGCCTGCGGTTCGTCGTCCCCTTCACGCAGAAGCAGCGGGTGTCCACCCGCATCCGCAACCACGAGACGGACGTCACCAAGGTCAACGACGCCGACGGCAACCCGATCGAGATGGCCGCGGTCGTGGTGTGGCAGGTCGAGGACACGGCGAAGGCCATCTTCGAGGTCGACGACTTCTTGGAGTTCGTCGCCTTCCAGACGGAGACCGCCGTCCGCCACATCGCGGGCAGCTACCCGTACGACGGGCACGACGACACGCTGTCGCTGCGCGAGAACGCGGACGAGATCACCGGCCGCCTGTCAGCGGAGATCCAGGCCCGGGTGGCGTCGGCGGGCGTCAAGGTCATCGAGTCGCGCATCACGCGCCTCGCGTACGCGCCCGAGATCGCGCAGGCGATGCTGCGGCGCCAGCAGGCCGGAGCCGTCGTCGCGGCCCGCCAGCGGATCGTGGAGGGCGCCGTGGGCATGGTCGAGGCCGCCCTCGCCCGTCTGGACGAGCACGACGTCATCGAGCTGGACGAGGAGCGCAAGGCCACCATGGTGAGCAACCTGCTCGTCGTCCTGTGCGGCGACCGCGACGTCCAGCCCGTGGTCAACACCGGCTCCCTCTACCACTAGCCGTGGCGACCGAGCGGAAGAGCATCCTGTTGCGGCTCGACCCCGCCGTGCACGACGCCCTCGCCCGCTGGGCCGGCGACGAGTTGCGCAGCACGAACGCGCAGATCGAGTTCCTGCTCCGCCGGGCGCTGGCGGAGGCGGGACGGCTGCCGGGGAACACCGCCCGCATCCCCCGCCGCGGACGCCCCCCGAAGAAGCCCCGCCCCCCGGCGGAACAGGAACAGGAACAGGAACCCGACGACGGCTGAGAGGAAGACCTCCGTGGACATCCCCGACTCCCTGCCCGCGCAGCTCTACCTCCTCTGCTACGACCCGCGCCGGCGGCGGGTGGTGACGAACCACCGCTCCCCGTACCTGCTCCAGGCGGCCGCCCTCACCGAACTGCTGCTCAGGGGACGCCTCGCCGACGACGGCGGCCGGGTGCGGGTCGTGCGGGACGACCCGGTGGGCGACCCGGTCCTCGACGACGTGCTGCTGCGGGTCGCCGGGTCGCGTCCCCACCGGTGGCGGCACTGGATCAGCAGGGACGGCCGGGCGACGGCGCGGGCGGTCCTGGACGCCCTGGAGTCCGGCGGGTGGGTCCGCGTGGAGCGGCGCAGAACGCTGCTGCTCCTCACGAGGAGCGAGGTCCGGGTACGCGACGCCCGCGTGCCCAAACGGCTCGCGACCCGGGTCTCCGGCGCCCTCACCGGCCCGCTGTCCCGGGTCGGCGAGCAGCAGGCCGCGCTCGTCGCGCTGGCCGCCGCCGGAGAGGTGCGGACGGCGCTGCCGAAGGCGAAGCTGCGGGCGTACGAGGAGCGCGTCGCCCGGCTGACGGAGCGCAGCGGGCGCGCGGCCCCCGAGCTGCGCAAGGCCATCAGGAACCTGCACGCGAGCGCCGACGGCTGATCGGGACGTCCCGCACCAGGCCGCCCGATCATCCCGGCCGCCCGATCATCCCGGCCGCCTGATCAGCCTGGCCGCTGCCTTCCGCGACGAACGGCGCGCAGGAAATGGTGCGGACGCACAAAGCCCGAGGCCGCCGCGGCGAGCAGGATGAGCGAATGGCTGACCTCAACCCCCTGCAGAGCCTGCTCGACAGCGAGGCGACATCCCGCTGCGTCCCCGGCGCCGCCGTGGGCGTGCTGCTCGACGGCACGGAGCACGTCCTCACGACCGGCGTCGCCAGCGCCGACGCGCCCGCCCCCGTGACGGCCGACACGCTGTTCCAGATCGGTTCGACCACCAAGACGATCACGGCGACGGCCATCATGCACCTGGTCGAACGCGGCCTGCTCGACCTGGACGGGCCCGTACGGCGGTACCTGCCCGGCTTCAGGCTCTCCGACGAGCGGGCGGCCGAGGAACTGACCATCCGGCACCTGCTCACGCACACCGGCGGGTTCCTCGGCGACGTCGACGACGGGGCCACCTGGGACACCGACGCGCTGGCCGCCTCGATCCGCTCGTACGACGAGCTGCCGCAGCTCTTCCCGCCGGGCCTGACCGCCTCGTACAACAACGCCGGGTTCAGGCTGCTCGGCCGGGTGATCGAGGTCGTGTGCGACGAGCCGTACGAGAACGCGGTCAGCCGCATCGTGCTCGGCCCGCTGGGGATGGATTCCAGCTTCTTCTTCCCCTGGGACGCGGCGACCCGTCCGCACGCCGTCGGCCACACCGTACGCGACGACGGCCCGCACGTCGCCCACACCTGGGGGCTGTTCCGCGAGGCGATGCCGGAGGGCGGCCTGCTGTCGTCGGTACGCGACCAGCTCCGCTACGCCGCCTTCCACCTGGGCCTGGGCGGCGAGGAGCCGGTCACGTCCGCGACGAGGGAGCTGATGCGGGCCGAGCACGTACGGGTCGGCGCGCCGTGGGCCGGCATCGGCCTGCCGTGGCTGCTGGACGACCGTGCGGGACTGCGGCTGGTGACGCACGGCGGCAACATCGGCAACCTGCAGCTGTCGACGTTCGTCCTGGTGCCGGAGCGCGGCTTCGCCGTCACCACGCTCACCAACTCCGCGCCGGGCAAGGCGCTGGGCGAGCTGGTCACCGACTGGTGCCTGGAGCACCTGCTCGACGCCAAGCCGGAGCGGACGCGGCTGACGCTGCGCGACCCCGAGCCGCGGTACGCGGGCAGCTACGACGCCGGGCAGTGGACCGTGGAGGTCGACGAGCACCTGACGGCCCGGTTCGTCCTGCGGCCCGCACTCGTGGCGGCGGAGGTGGAAGGCTTCCCGGACATGCGGCTCGCGCTGGTCGAAGGCGGCGACGACCTGACGCTGGCCGCCGACCCGAGCCGCCGGATCGGCCGCTTCCTGCGGGACGACGCCGGCCAGATCGCCTTCCTGCACCTGGCCGGCCGGGCCGCCAGACGCATCACCTGAACCGTCCCGGCCTGACGGGGACCTCGTCATCGAGCGGTGCGCAGGAGGCGGGCACCGCGACCGCCGGCCCGGCCGCCGCGACGCGGCGACGGTGCCGAGGCGGTACGGGTGCGGGTGGGCGGCGGCCGGCGCGAGCGCCTCGAAGACGTGGTCAGGCGTGCGACCGCAGCGCGGGCGCGACCAGGGCGATGCAGCCGAGCGTGAGCACGACGCCGACCGCGGCCCCGCCCACCGCCTCGGGCGGAACGCCGTCGGCGAAGAACGCGGGCACGGCCGTCAGCCCCGACAGCAGCCGGGACACGATCACGGCGGCCGCGCCGGTCCGGCGGCCGCGCCAGGCCGCCACGACGCCGCCCAGGGTGACCAGCCCGAGGACGGCTCCCACGACGGCCACCGCGAACGGAGGGTGCTCGCCGTCGCCGAACGGCAGCGCGGCCACGTCGAAGAGACCGAGCAGCCCGCCCAGGACCAGCCCTGCGAAGAGAACGGGGGAACGCTTCATGTGCGCCTCCTGTGAGTGGGGGGCAGTGTTCCTGCCGACCCGCAGTCTCCGCCGCGTGGACGGGCCGGCGGATCCGGGCGGGCGCGGAACCGGTCTCCGTACTGGCACGTATTCACCCGGCCGGGCCGCTGGGCTTACCGTCGAGACGTGGCCACCCCCCGCCTGCTCACGTTCGCCCTCGCGGCCCTGACGAGCCTGCTCGCAGGCGCCGGGGTCGTGCTGGCGGTGATCGGCGGTGACGGGCGGGCGACGACGGAGTTCGCCGCCGGCGTGACGCTGGCGCTCCCCTCCGCGGCGCTCGGGACGGTGATCGCCGTCCGGCGTCCCGCCAGCATGGTCGGACCCCTGCTCGTGCTGGTCGGCACCGCGGCGGTATGGGTCACCGTCGGCGACCTCTACGCGAGCGCCGTCGCCCGGCAGCCGCGCCTGCCGCTCTCGGCGCTGTACGCGGCCCTGTCGCAGGGCGACTGGATGTTCCTGTACGTGCCGGCGGCGCTCCTCATGCTGGTGTTCCCCGACGGGCGGCTCCCGGGACGCCGGTGGCGCTGGGCCGTCGTCGGGCTGCTGACCGTTCCTGTGCTCTTCATGCTCATCGTGGCGTCCGACCCAGGCTCCTACCGGCCGCCGTTCGAGTCCACGCCGCGCCTCCTGCTGCTCCCGGCCCCCTACCAGCCGGTGGTGCGGGCGGCGTCCATCGCGCTGCTGCCGGTCTTCCTCGGGCTGCTGGTCGCGTCCGCGACGGCGGTGGCGCTCCGCTACCGGAGGGCGACAGGGGAGGTGGCGCGGGCCCAGCTCAAGTGGTTCGCGCTCGGGGCCGCCTGCCTGCCGCTGACCCTGCTGCTCTGCTGGGCGAGCTACCTGTTCCTCGGCGGTCCCGAGCTGGCGCTCGCGGGCCTCGCGGCGACAGCCCTCGCGATCCCGGCGGCGACCGCGATCGCCGTGCTGCGGCACGACCTCTACGACATCGACCGCGCGATCAGCGCCGCCGTCACCTACGGCCTGGTGACCGCGATCCTGCTGGCCTTCTACACGGCCGCCTCGTTCCTGGCGGGCCTCGGCGCGGGCCGGAGCTCGCCCGTCGCCGCCGCCGCGGGCACCGCCGTCTGCGCCGCCGCGCTGTCCCCCCTGCGCGTACGGCTCCAGCGCTGGGTCGACCGCCGGTTCTACCCGGCCCGGCAGGCCGTGCTGACCGCCGTCGAAGAGCTGCGGGGACGTACGCACGCGGGCCAGGCGCAGCCCGAGGAACTGGAGGCCACCCTGCGCGCGGCGCTGCGCGACCCCGCGCTGCGGGTCGGCTACCGGCTGCCCGGCGCGTCCGGGCTGGTCGACGCGGCCGGAGCTCCGGTGGACCCCGGCGACGCCTTCGCCGCACCCGTACGACTCGGCGGCCACGACATCGGCGCCGTCGTCCGCGGCGGCGCCGGCACGCGGGAGCTGCTGCGCGAGGCGGCCTCCGCGGGCGCGCTGCTCATCGAGGTGGTCCGGCTGCGCATCGAGGTGAGCAGGGCGCTCGACGAGGCCGAGGCGAGCCGGGCGCGGATCCTGCACGCCGGGTACGAGGAGCGGCGGCGGCTCGAACGCGACCTGCACGACGGCGCGCAGCAGCGCCTCGTCTCCCTCGGCATGGCGATCCGGCTCGCGCAGCGCCACCTCCACGACGGCGCGCTCGACGCGCACGGGCTGCTGGACCAGTGGGTGGCGGAGCTGGCCGCCGCCGTCACCGAACTGCGGCAGATCGCGCACGGCCTGCGGCCGAGCAGCCTCGACGACGGGCTCGGCAACGCCCTGTCCATGCTGGCCGGCACGGTGCCGGTGCCCGTGACCCTCGACGTGGCGGCCGACCTGGCGGCCGGCGACCTGCCGGACGACGTGGCGATGACCGCCTACTACGTGGCCAGCGAGGCGGTGACCAACGCGGTCAAGCACGCCGGGCCCGCCACCATCGGAGTCCGCGTCAGCCGGGCCGGCGACCGGGTCACCGTGCGGGTCAGCGACGACGGGCCAGGAGGGGCCGAGATCCGCCCGGGAACCGGCCTGGCGGGACTCGCCGACAGGGTGCAGGCGGCCGGGGGCGCGCTGCGGCTGTCCAGCCCGGCGGGCGGCGGCACCCAGGTCGAGGCGGTGCTGCCGTGCGCGTGGTGATCGGCGAGGACTCCGCCCTGTTCCGCGAGGGACTGGCCCGCCTGCTCGCCGACGCCGGGCACGAGGTGGTGGCCAAGGCACACGACGCCCCCGGGCTGATCGCCGCCGTCGCCACCGCCGACCCCGACCTCGCGATCATCGACGTCCGGATGCCGCCCGACCTCACCGACGACGGCGCCCGAGCGGCCCGCCTGATCCGCGACACCCACCCCGACCTGGGCATCGTCCTGCTCTCCCAGCACGTCGAGACGCGGCACTCCGTCGACCTGGTGTCCCTAGGCAGGTTCGGCTACATGCTCAAGGACCGGGTGTTCGACGTCGACGACTTCGTCGACTCGCTGGAGCGGGTCGCGGCCGGCGGCTCCGCCCTCGATCCCGAGGTCGTCTCCCGCCTCATCGGCGCCCGCCGGGCCGCCGACCCCCTGGCGTCGCTGAGCGCGCGGGAACGCGAGGTCCTGGCCCTGATGGCGGAGGGCCGCACGAACGTCGGCATCGCCCGCCGCCTCTGGCTGACCGACCGCACCGTGGAGACCCACGTCAGCTCGATCCTCGCCAAACTCGGCCTCGCCACCTCCGACGAGGACCACCGCCGCGTCCTCGCCGTCCTCCTCTACCTCAACCACCCGTGACAGGAACCACTACTCGGTGTCCTTGGGATGCCGCGGCAACGCATGGACCACCCAAACAGTACGGGCGACGTCATCAACGGCATAACGCACGCGCCCACCGCCGGTGACCGCTCCCCCGCCAGGCGGGCGATCGCCTCCGTCTCCTCGCGCAGCACGTCCCAGGGCACCCTGCTCCAGTCCGACGCGGCGAGCACTCCGGGCGGGCCCGAGGACATCACGTGCTTGCCGGGATACGTGACGGCGCCCTCGGGAAACTGCACCAGACGGGCCCCTGCGGCGGCCGCCTCCCGCATCAGATCGCGTATCCCCGCACCGCTCTCCCGCAACGTCGCGGGCTCGGTGGGATCCTCAGGCACCGCACTCTGCGCAACCGCGAGCCGTAACGTCCTCGCCGACGACATACCTCATCATCATGCACCAGGACGTTGTCCGGAGCCCCGGCATTGAGTCACGCCGCGGGGGCGCGGGGGCTGATCCGCACCTCCAGGTCAGCGTCCAGGGCCTTGGCCAGACGCTCAAGGACCGGCAACGTCGGCACGGTCCCGCCGGCCTCGAAGCGGGCCACGGCCGACTGCGTCATGTCGGCCCTGTCGGCCAGTTCGCGCTGGCTCCAACAACGGGATTCGCGCATCTGCCGTACGGTACGACCGAGCTCGAAGGCCAGACGGGCTGCGTCATAGGCTTCGGCCGCCCCCGGCTCCGCCAGCCGTCGCTCCCTGAGATCGGCCCACTCGGTCATCGCCACTCCTCGTCCACCGTATGCGCCTCGTCCTTGCATCGGCGCAGTGCCCGGCGTGCACGGTCCACTTCTCGATCTTCCCTCATCCGCGTCTTGCGGAACACCGTCAGAAGGATGATCCGCCGACCCGAGGCGATCCAATACGAGATCCGAATCGTCGCATCGTCCAGGTAGAACCGGAGCTCACGGAGCTTGCCGTCAAGCTGTCGCGCATACGGCTCTCCCAGCAATGGACCTTGCGCCGCCAGGAGATCGATGGAGAAAGCCGCTCGCGCGAACGACTCGGCCGAGAGCTTCTCAAGCCACTCGCGAACCTCCGGTTCAAGTTCCACATTACCCCAGGCCATAGCAGCAATGCTATGAGCGAAGGCCGACGCCGGTCTGGCCGATGGCAGAACTGCTCACTCTTTGTCAGCATTCGACTACGCTTGCTGTTCCCGTCGACAGGCGGACCTCCGGCTACGGTGTCGCAGACCTTGCGGTCGCCGGTTGCCTTCTCCGCCTCGGTGACCGGAAGATGTCTCCGCTCCGGCCTTCACGTGATGCCGTTGATGCCGGTGTTTCGCTTCAGGTGGCACCTGTGCCTGTCGTGGGTGGGAGTCTCTGGGCGGAGGCGGCGAGCCGGGTCGCGAGGGCGGCGACGAGGTCGCGGAGGGTGTCCGGTCGCTCGATGACGAACGGCCGGTCGAGCGACGCGAGCACCGGAGGAAGCCAGTCGAGCCGCTCCACGCGCAGCTCGACCCGGAGCCAGCCCTCGGTGGCGGCGTCCGTGCCGCCAGGGGGCTCCTCCACGGTCGCGACGGCGGCGGGGAGCCGGGCGCGGATCTGCTCGACCGTCGCCTGGATGCGCAGGACCACCTCATGCCGGTACGGGGCCGTGGCCAGCGCGGACAGGACGCGCTGCGCGGGATCGACCCCGGCGGGCGGCTCGAACGAGCCGGGCAGGGTCCTCGCGTCCGCGATGCGATCCAGCCGGAAGGTCCGGTCCTCGCCGATCCCGGGATCCGTGCCCGTGACGTACCACCGGCCCGAATGGGCGACGAGCCCGTACGGATGCAGCGTGCGTTCGCTGCGCCGGCCGTCGGCGGCGGTGTACCTGATCGAGACGGGCCGGTGATGGCGGACCGCGTCGGCGATGGAGAGCAGGACCGCGGTCTCCGGCGTGTCGGGCCGGCCGGGCGGAGCCGTGAAGGCGAGGGATTCGAGCACGGTGTCGAGCCTGCGGGCGAGCCGTTCGGGCAGGACGCGCCGGATCTTGGCCGCCGCCGTCTCGCCCGCCGTGCCCGCCGCCGTCTCGCGCGCCGTCTCGCCCGCCGTGCCCGCCGCCGTCTCGCGCGCCGTCTCGCCCGCCGTGCCCGTCGCCGTGCCCATCTTCGTGCCCGTTGTCGTGCCCGTTGTCGTGCCCGTCGCCGTCGTCAGCCCGGCCCTGCGACCGGCGACCAGGCCGAGCAGCACGGCGAGCGCTTCGTCGTCGCTCAGCATGAGCGGGGGCAGGCGGTACCCGGGGCCGAGCCGGTATCCGCCGTAGCGGCCGCGTACCGACTCGACGGGCACGTCGAGGTCGATCAGGTGGTCCACGTAGCGCCGCACCGTGCGCTCGTCGACGCCGAGCCGGTCGGCGAGCTCGGCCATGGTGCGGGTGCCGCCCGACTGCAGGAGCTCCAGCAGGGTGAGCACGCGATGAGTGGGTCGAGCCATGTCACACAACTTAGCGACGATAGTGGACGTTTTCTGTCCAGTATCAGTCCTAGTGTGCCGTGGGAGAACGACCCCGACCAACAGGGAGATCACCATGGACTTCGTCTCGATCCGCATCATCACGGGCGACGTCGCGCGCCTCGCCGGCTTCTACGAACGAGCCACGGGCGTACGGGCCAGGTGGTCCAGCGAGGACTTCGCCGAGCTCGTAACCGCCTCCGCCACCCTCGCGATCGGCAGCACGCGCACCGTCCCGCTCTTCGCGCCCGGCGCCGCCGGTCCGGCCGACAACCGCAGCGTGATCGTCGAGTTCCTCGTGGAGGACGTGGACGGCGTGCGTCAGAACCTGGCCGGCTTCGTCGAGGAGTTCGTCACCGAGCCGACCACGATGCCCTGGGGCAACCGGTCGCTCCTGGTGCGCGACCCCGACGGCAACCTGGTCAACTTCTTCACCCCCGTCACCCCGGCCGCCGTCGCGAAGTTCGCTCGCTGACGACGTCGCGACCCCCACCCCGCGCGGGCGCCGACCGCCTCACGGTCTGGTGCCTTCGGGGAAGCCGGTCCAGCGGAGGGCGGGTGGGAGGTGGCTCATGTCGTTGAACATCACGAGCGTGGGCGGCAGGCCGTCGCGGTACTCGATGACCGTCAGCGCGGTGTTGGCGCTGTTCAGGCCGAGCCACCGGGACGGCGGCGCGTCCAGTGCGTGCCGCACCAGCCACGCGATCGGGTAGGCGTGCGTCACCAGGACCTCGTGGGTGCCGGGCCGGGCCCGTTCCATGGACGTGCCGGGTGGCTTCGCGAACCGGGCCACCAGGGCCTCGGCGAGTCTCCGGCCCGAGGCCGCCTCGTTCTCGTCGTACCCGTCGAAGAAGCCCGCCCAGGAAGGGGGCGTCTCGGCCGCGCCGGGAACGTGGGGCACGTGGTCGGCGAGTTCGGCGGCCTCGGCCACGGGCACGTCCGGTAGGTGGCGGGCGAGTTCGCGCGCGCTCGCCGCGGCGCGTGGCAGCGGGGAGTGCCACACGGCGTCGACGGGTACGCCGGCGAGCCGCTCGCCCAGCAGGCCGGACTGTCGGCGCCCGATGTCGGTGAGCTCCCCGAAAGCGTCGGCCGCGCCGTGACGTGCCAGGTAGAGGCGTCGCATCGTCATGCCTGCGCAGGGGGAGGCCGGTACGGGCCCTTCCCGTCGGTGGATCACGCGTTCGTGGCGGTGACGGTGCCGGCGGTGCCGTCGACGGTGACGACGGTGCCGTCGCGGAGCCTGCCCGTCGCGTTCGGGATGCCGAGGACGGCGGGGATGGCGTGTTCCCGAGCGACGATCGCGGCGTGGGAGAGCACGCCTCCGGCTTCCGTGACGACGCCGCCGGCGATGCGCAGCAGCGGCGTCCAGGCGGGGTCGGTGAAGGGGCAGACGAGGACGTCGCCCGGGCGCACGCGGGCGAAGTCCCCGGGGCCGCGGACGATCCTCGCGGTGCCGGTCACGGTCCCGTGGCTGCCCGGCGTCCCGGTGAGCGCGGCGGCGGGGGCGACCGTGGCGTCCCGGACGCCGGGAGGCGACGCCGGCGGCGGGGGTGCGGCGGTGACCGGCCGTGCCTGCAGAACCCAGGTACGGCCGCCGGCGATCGCCCACTCGACGTCCTGAGGTCCACCGCGTACGGCGGCGATCCGCCGGCCGAGCTCGGCCAGCCGCCTGGCGGTCACGTCGTCGAGCACCGGCTGGTTCCTGTCGGCGGCGGGCACGTCGCGGACGACGAGCCGGGCGCCGCGCCGGTCGAGGCGCCGCCGTTTGTCCGCGACGGTGCGGGTGACCGACCCGTCCTCGGCGACGCGGTACGCGTCAGGGGTGACCTTGCCCTCGACCACGCTGGGGCCGAGACCCCAGCATGCCTCGATCCGGGTCGCGTCGTCGGGGTCGGCGGGCGTGAACATGACCCCGGCCGCCTCGGCGTCCAGATGGCGTTGGACGATGACGGCCATCAGGAGCTCCCCGGACGGTCCGTCGTCGTGGCCGGAGGCGGCCCGGTAGGCGATGGCACGCGGGGAGAACAGCGAGGCCCAGCAGGCGCGTACGGCCCTCGCGACCTCACCGGCTCCGTGCACGGCGAGGAAGCTGTCGTGCTGACCGGCCGCCGACGCCTGGCCGGTGTCCTCCTTCGCCGCCGACGACCTGACCGCGACGGGCGGATCGCCGAGTTCGTCGAGGGCGCGTCCCAGCGCGTCGATCACGGCGGCGTGGAGGGTGCGGGCCTCGATCGTCCGCCGCGCCGCATCGAGGTCGTCGGGCTCGCCGGCGAACCGGCCGGGGTCCAGGTCGCGTACGGCGGCGAGGTAGGCGGCGAACGGGACGACGAAGCCGTCGGGGACCGGCAGACCCGCGCGGAGCAGCGCGCCGAGCGCGGCGGCCTTGCCCCCGCAGGTGTCGGCGACGGCCTCCTTGAGGGGTACGATCATCCGCTCCGCCCTTCAACAGAAGATTGACAACAATTTGTTGATTGTGCATGCTCTCCCCATGGATGGCAACCACCACATCGGGCACGGCGCACACGCCGACCACGCCCAGGCGCAGCGTGAGCAGGACGCGCGCGAACGTCTTCTGAGGCTGGGCGCGGACGAGCTGGACGCCCGCCCGTGGCGCCCCGCACCCGCCCCGCCGTCCGCGGTCGACCTCGCGCACTTCGCCGTCTGGCGCTGGGCCGACCTCGACCAGGAAGACATCCTGAACGCGCTCGCGCTCCTGCCCGCCGCGCGCGCCGAGGTCGAAGGACTCGAAACCGCCCTGCTGTTCACGGCCCGCAGCGCGGGACTGACCTGGGCGCAGATGGCGCACGCGATGGGATTCAACTCCCCGCAGGCGTGCCAGCAGCGGTACACGCGCCTGACGGCGCGGCAGGACGCCGACTCGTGACCCGGGACTCCCCGCACGACCTGCTGGTCCTGCACGCCGTGCGCATCACCGGGTTCGCCGACACCCCGGTGATCGCCCGCCGGTACGGGCTCGACACGACCACGACGGAAGAGGCGCTGCGCGACGCCGAGGCGCGTGGCTGGGTCGCGCACACCGCCTTCGCCGGCACTGGAGGCTGGTCGCTGACCGGACCGGGGCGGGCCGAGAACGAGCGCCGGCTCGCGGCCGAGCTGTCCCGCGTCGGCGCCGCCGACGAGGTGCGGGACGTCTACCGCGCGTTCCTGCCGCTGAACGCGATCCTGCTGCAAGCCTGCACCGACTGGCAGCTCCGGCCCACGGCCGGCGATCGGCTCGCCGTGAACGACCACTCCGATCCCTCCTGGGACGCCGGAGTGCTCCATGAGCTCGCCTGCGTCGACCGGGCGCTCACGCCGCTGGCGCACCGGCTCGGTCGCGTCCTCACACGGTTCCGCGGCTACGACACCCGCTTCGCCGCGGCCCTGGCGCGGGCCCGGGCCGGGGAGGGCGCCTGGGTCGACCGCACCGACGTGGACTCCTGCCATCGCGTCTGGTTCGAGCTCCACGAGGACCTCATCGCCACACTCGGCCTCGACCGCCACGCACACCCCTGACCCGCCCCAGGGCACCGGCCCGCTGCCGCCACGGCGGTGCTCGCCGCGGGCTCGTGGGCCGCGCCTCAAGCAAGGGAGCGATCAGCGCGAGCGATCAGCGCTGGGGCAGACTAGGAGGCATGCTGCACGGGCGCGAGGCGGAACAGTCGGCCATAGATCGCCTGCTGGCCGACCGCACCGGTGTGCTGATCCTCCGCGGCGAGGCGGGCATCGGGAAGACCGCGCTGCTGGAGTACGCCGCCTCCGCCGCCCAGGGGCGCGTGCTGCGGGTGAGCGGGGTCGAGTCGGAGGCCGAGCTGCCGTTCGCCGCCCTGCACCTGCTGCTCCACCCGATGCTCGACCGCATCGAGGCGCTGCCGGGACAGCAGGCGGACGCCTTGTTGAGCGCGCTGGGGCTGGGCAGGGCGGCGCCCGGTGACCGCTTCCTCATCCGGCTCGCCACCCTGAGCCTGCTGACCGAGGTGGCGGCCGATCAACCGCTGGTATGCCTGGTGGACGACGCCCAGTGGCTGGACCAGGAGTCGGCGGACGCCCTGATGTTCGCGGCCCGCCGCCTCCACGCCGAACCGATCGCCGTCATCTTCGCCGTACGTGACGACGGAACGTCTTTCCCGGCCTCCGGCCAGCCGGAGCTGCGTCTGGCCGGGCTGCCCCCGGTGTCGGCCGCAAGCCTGCTCGCCGAGCGGTCGGGCGAGCTGGCTCTGGCCGTCCGCGAGCTGATCATGGCTGAGGCGCAGGGCAATCCGCTGGCGCTGCTCGAACTGCCACGGACGCTCACACCCGAGCAACGAGCCGGAGCCTCCGTGCCGCTGGCCTTCTCCCTCGGCGGAGCCGAGCCCGTCTCCAGCCGGGTCCTGGCGGGCTTCCGCACGAGGATCGGGGAGCTTCCCGCCGCGTCCCGCTCCTGCTTGCTGGTGGCGGCGCTCCACGACAGCGGCGACCTCCACACGCTCGACCGCGCCCTGCACGGCATGGGCGTCTCGCTCACCGACTTCGCTCCCGCCGAACGCGCGGGGCTGGCCCGGGTCGACGCGGCGGGCGTCACCTTCCGCCATCCCCTGATCCGTACGGCGGCGCGGCTGGCGGCGGACGTGGCCCAGCGGATGGCCGCACACCGCGCGCTGGCCGAGGTCACCGACGATGACCGCCGCGCCTGGCATCTCGCGGCGGTGGCCACCGGCCCCGACGAGCAGGTGGCGCGGGAACTGGAGGAGGTGGCCAGGCGTGCCGCCGGGCGCGGCGGCCAGGCGGCCGCCTCGGCGGGGTACGAGCGGGCGGCGCGCCTGTCGGCCGATCCGGTGGCACGGGCACGCCGGTGGACCGCCGCCGCGACCGCCGCTCTGGACGCCGGTCTGTGGCCGCGGGCCGAGGAGCTGACCCGCCACGCCTCGCCGTCGGCGTCGGACCCGTCGGTGGTGGCCGAGCTGGCACGGGTGCGGGGGATCCTGGCCTTCCACGCGGGCCGCCCGCTGGAGGCCACCCGGCTGCTCCACGCCGGTGTCGAGGCCCTGGCGGGGGCCGACCCGGAGATGGCGCTGTCCATGCTGAGCCTGGCCAGCATCTACACCTGGAGCACGCGGCCGCACCCCGATCAGGTCGTCCTGGCCCGGCGCACCGTCGCGCTCACCCCGCCCGTCGAAGGGCCGCTGAGCGTGATCAACGAGTTCAACCGGCAGATGCTGCACCTGCTGGAAGGCGACGTCATGGCCGCCATCAACCTGCCCGCCGATCTGGGGCACCAGCCGGAGATCCCGTTTGAGATGCGGGTCATGGCGGCCAATGTCGGCTTCATCCACGGCGACCAGACCGTCATGTTGGAGGACGCCGGCGACCTGGTCGCCGAATGCCGCAGGGCCGGACGGGTCGGGCGCCTGCCGCAGGCCATGATGCTGCAGGCGGCGGCGCAGATCCTCAGCGGGCGCCATCGTGCCGCGCGGGCCAGCGTGAGCGAGGGGTTGCAGATCGCGGAGGACATCGACCAGCCGTACTGGCACCGCTACCTCACCGGCGTCTCCGCCTGGCTCGCGGCGGCGGCCGGGGCCGAGGAGGAGTGCCGCGAGCTGATGGCGCGAGCACGCGAAGGCGACGTGTGGATGACCGGCACCGCGTGGGCCACCTACGCGTCCATCATGCTGGACCTGGGAGCGGGCCGCTACGCGTCGGTGCTGGAGTGCATGGACGGGATCGCCGCCGGAACCACCCGGCACGCGTTCATCTGGAGGTACGCCTATCCGCAGTACGTCGAGGCCGCCGTCCGCATGGACGCCGCCGGCCGGGCCAGGGAGGCGCTCGAACGCTTCACCACGTGGGTGCGGGCCGTCCGGCGGCCGTGGGCGATGGCCGTACTGGAGCGCTGCCACGCCCTGGTGACCGGCGACGGCACGGCCTACGAGCGGGCGCTGGCCCTGCACCGCGAGGGCGATCAGCCGTTCGAGCAGGCCCGGACGGAGTTGCTGTACGGCGAGTGGCTGCGGCGGCACCAGCGCCGCGCCGAGGCGCGAACGCATCTGAACGCGGCCATGGAGACCTTCGCCCAGCTCGGCGCCACCCCCTGGTTCGAACGCGCGGCGGCCGAACTGCGCGCCACCGGCGCACCGCTGTCCCCTCGTCACCGCAGCCAGGACGTGCTGACGGCGCTCACCCCGCAGGAGCTCCACGTGGTACGGCTGGCGGCGAGCGGCGCCTCCAACCGGGACATCGCCTCGCAACTGTTCCTGAGCCCGCGCACTGTCGCCTACCACCTGTACAAGGCCTTTCCGAAGCTGGGCGTCAACTCGCGTGCCGAGCTCGGCAGATTCGTCTTCGCGTAAGTACCTCACCGGGCGGTCGTGATTACCTAAGCGGGCCGCCGGACCCCGCCGGCCACTCACGTCATGTGACGGAGGCGGTCCGGTGCCGCCGGTTCCTACCGTCGACCGCATGAGCATTCCCACCTATTCACTCGCGGAGCGGGACCGGCGCTGGGCGCTCGCTCGCGAGATCATGGAAGCCGAGGATGTGCAGGCGCTCATCGCGTACGGTGAGCACGAGTGCGTCGACCTCGCCCCCTTCGCTCCGGACGTCTACTTCACCAACGACCGGCCCGGGGCGATCGTCATCTTCTGCCGCGACGCCGACCCCATCGAGCTGACCTGGTCGACGCTCCCCGTCGCCGACCACATCCAGGCGGGCAGACGAGGCGAGACCCTGTGGATCCCCCCGGAGCGCATCCGCGTCGCCAAGCACGCCGCCGGTGTCGTGGAGGTCCTCCGGGAACACCGGCTGGAGGCGGCGTCGGTCGGCGTGCTGGGGCTGGACCCCTACCCCCCGTTCCACATCAATCCGATCATGCCGCACGGGCTGTGGTCCGCGGTGCTGGCCGAGCTGCCCGAGGTGACCTTCAAACCCGTCGGGCTGAGCTACCTGTTCGCCACCGTCTGCCAGTCCGATGAGGAGCTCGCGGTCATCCGGCACTCCGCCGAGACCGGCGACGCCATGGCCGCCGCCATGCTGGAGGTGGCACGGCCGGGCGTCAGCGAAGCCGACGTCTACGCGGCCGGCATGGCGGCGGCGTTCCGGCGCGGCCTGGCCGCCCCCGGCATGCTGCTGTCGTCCGGCCCCGGGTTCGTCTCCTGGGGGCCGCCCGCCTGGTCGTACCGGCCGCAGGCGCCACGGACGATCGAGGAGGGCGACGTCGTCATGGCGGAGGTGTTCTGCCGCTTCGGCATGAAGGAGACCCAGCACCAGGTCGCCATCGCCGTCGGCGAGCCGCACCCCGACATCGAGGCCGGCGCGAAGGTGGCCCGTGCCAGCTACGAGGCCGGATTGGCCGCGGCTCGTCCGGGCAACACGTTCGGCGACATGGTGGAGGCCATGGAGGGCCCGCTGCGGGACGCCGACGCCTGGAACGTCCACCCGTTGGTCCACACCCTCAACCCGATGGGCCCCGTCTGCGGCTTCGGGGCGGGCCTGCGCAGGCTGCCCGAGGCGGCGCGGTACGGGCGGCTGTTCGACCTGCCCACCATGGGCGGCGAGCTGCCCCTGGCCCCCGGGATGACCTTCGCGTTCGAACCCAACGCCGTGATCGGCGAGCGCCTGACCAACCTCGGCGGAACCGTCGTCATCGGCGAGGACGGCCCCGTCGAGCTCAACCCGTTCACCGCTCAGCTGCTGAGGAGCCAGTCATGATCACCGTCGACCACGTCGCCGGATTCCCCCACGCTCCGGGGACGGTCTTCGCCGTCCTGTCCGACATCGCGGGGTATCCCGCCTGGCAGTCGGACGTGCTGGAGGCCCGCGTCGAGGGCCCGCTCCGTGAGGGCGCGCCGGTCAGCCAGGTGCGCAAGGTGATGGGGCGGCGCACCGAGCTGGACCTCACCGTCGACGACTACGTCCCGGGCGAGCAGATCACCTTGCGGACCGCTCCCGGCGCCCGTCCCGGCGTGACCCAGAAGTACGCGGTGCGGCAGTCCGGCGACGGCTGCGAGGTCGAGTTCCGGCTGGAACTCGACGGTGTGCCGAGAATGGCCGAGCATCTGGTCCGCGCGCAGCTCGGCAAGCAGGTGCCGCTGCTGTTCGAGCGGCTCGGCGCGCTGCTGGAGGCATGATGCGAGACCATCACGTCATCCTCGACCGGGAGTTGGCCGAGCGGCCGAGCGGGTACGCGGGGCCGAACCTCTCGCCGTCCGGCCTGCGGCTGGTGCCTCACACGCTGGCGGACGGCGTACACGCGCTCATGGCCAACATTCCTCCCAAGGACAACAACGGGCTCGTCTCCGGCCGCGACGCCGCCCTCGTCATCGACGCGGGGATCACCCCGGCGGTCTCCGAGCAGATCCTGTCGCTGGCCGGCGAGCTGACCGACCGGCCGGTGCGGTTCCTGGTCAACACGACCTACCACGGGGACCACACCTTCGGTAACCAGGCGTTCCCCGCGGACACCGTCATCGTGTCGTCGCGGGCGAACAAGGAGAACATGACCGACCTCGGCTACGAGAAGCAGGTCAGGTCGGGGAACATGTACGGCGATGAGGCCGTCTTCGACACGGTGACCAGGTGGCGGACCCCGGATGTCGTCTTCGACTCCTTCGCCGAGATCGATCTGGGCGGGCGGGCGGTCCAGCTCTGGCACTTCGGCCCCGGCAACGGTCCCGGCGACACCGTCGTCTACGCGCCGGACGCCCGCGTCGCCTGGGTGGGCAATCTCCTGTGCCACGAGGGCATCGCCCCGATGCTGCTGCAGGGCGGCCCGGAGCCGTACCTCCGCACGCTGCGCGCCATGAAGGCGGCGCTGCCCGGCCTGGAGACGATCGTGCCCGGGCACGGGCCCGCCGGTGACGGCCACGCCGCCATCGACTGGCTGGTCACGTACCTGGAGCGCCTCCATGACGAGGTCGTCACGGCAGTGGAGGCGGGCCGCACGGTGGAGGAGACCATGGCGGCCTGCACCGACCCGTGGGCGGAGCGGCTGACCCCGGCGCTGGCGGCCGCGATGGCGCGGTACAAGGTCCCCCAGGACATCGCCCAGCAGGCCATGCTCGCCCTGTGCCGCAACCTGCACCGGCTCAACGTCCTGGCCACCTACCGCCTCTACACGCGCTGACGAGCGGTGGCGGCGACGGCTCCGCCGGCCGTCGCAGCCACCGCCCCCTGTGCTCAGTCGTCCAGGTGCGCCCGGGACCGTCCCGGGCGCTACGCCTCGCCGGAGGTCAGGCCGACAGGGCAGGCGACCCCCGTGCCGCCGAGGCCGCAGTAGCCGTCCGGGACCTTGAACAAGTACTGCTGGTGATACTCCTCCGCGTAGTAGAAGGGGCCCGCGGGGGCGAGTTCGGTGGTGATGGGGCCGTGGCCGGCTGCCGTCAGCACCTTCTGGTACGCCTCGCGCGACGCCTCGGCCGCCTTCTGCTGCTCGGGCGTGTGGTGGTAGATGGCCGACCGGTACTGGCTGCCGACGTCGTTGCCCTGGCGCATGCCCTGCGTCGGGTCGTGGGACTCCCAGAAGACCTTGAGCAGCTCCTCGTACGAGATCCGCTCGGGGTCGTAGACGACGCGGACGACCTCGGCGTGGCCGGTGAGGCCGGTGCACACCTCCTCGTACGTGGCGTTGCGCGTGTAGCCGCCCTGGTAGCCCACGGCGGTGCTGACGACGCCGGGGAGCCGCCAGAAGGCGCGCTCCGCGCCCCAGAAGCAGCCGAGCCCGAAGTCGGCCACCTGGGTGCCCGGAGGGTACGGCGGGGCGAGCGGGGCGTCGAGGACGGCGTGCCGCGCGGGCACCCGCATCTCCTCGTCGCGGCCCGGCAGGGCCTCCTCGGGTCGGACCATGGATGTCTTGTAGCCGCCGAACAGCCAGCCCATACGGATCCACCTCCAGTAGCCAAGCCTACGCCAGCGCCAACGCTTAAGCCGATCTAAACATTTCCATATAGCGGACGACATTTGTGTTTAAGGGTGGTAATGCCCGACTATGGGGTACATGCCTGACTATCGGCGCGGTGTGCTGTTCGGGATCGCCGCCTACAGCATGTGGGGACTCTTCCCTCTCTACTGGCCTCTCCTGAAGCCGTCCGGGGCCGTGGAGATCCTCGCGCACCGGATGGTGTGGTCGCTGGCCGCGGTGGCCGTCGTCCTCCTGGTGCGCAGGCACTGGTCGTGGATGCGCGAGCTGCTGAGGCAGCCGGCCAAGCTCGGCCTGCTCGCCCTCGCGGCCGTCGTCATCACCGTCAACTGGGGCACCTACATCTACGCCGTCAACACCGGCCACGTCGTCGAGAGCGCGCTGGGCTACTTCATCAACCCGCTGGTCAGCGTGGTGTTCGGGGTGGTGCTGCTGCGCGAGCGGCTGCGCCCCCTGCAGTGGATCGCGGTCGGCTTCGGCGCGCTCGCCGTGCTGCTGCTGACCCTCGACTACGGCAGGCTGCCGTGGATCGCGCTCACGCTCGCCGTCAGCTTCGGCGTGTACGGGCTGCTGAAGAAGCAGGCCAACGTGGGCGCCGCGGAGAGCCTCACGGTCGAGACGCTGGTGCTGCTGCTGCCCGCGCTCGGCTACCTCGGCTACCTGCAGGTGGCCGGCCAGTCGACGTTCGGCGACCAGGGGGCGGGCCACGCGCTGCTGCTCGTGGGGGCCGGCGTCATCACGGCCATCCCGCTGCTGTGCTTCACCGCCTCGGCCATCAGGGTGCCGCTGAGCACGATCGGCCTGCTGCAGTACATCGCGCCGATCCTGCAGTTCCTGGTGGGCGTGCTGATCGCCAAGGAGGTCATGCCGTCGAGCCGGTGGATCGGCTTCTCGATCGTCTGGCTGGCGCTGGCCATCTTCACGTACGACAGCATCCGGGCGGTCCGCGAGACCGCCCGGATCAGGAAGTCAGCCCGAGCGCTCGACCACGTAGTCACATAGCGCCAGAAACGCGGCCTTGGCGGGGATGTCGGGAAGGGCGGAGATGTCGTTCCGGGCCCGGTCCACCCACGCCTCCAGCTCCGCGCGCGCCCGCGCCATCGCCGGGTGCGCGCGCAGCAGCGTCAGCGCCTCCTCGACGTCCTCCTCGGCCACCGGCCCCGCCAGCAGCTCGGACAGCCGCGGCGAGTCGCCGGACGCGAGCGCGTACAGCACGGGAAGGGTCTTGACGCCCTCGCGCAGGTCGGTGCCGGGCGTCTTGCCCGACTGCGTCGCCGAGGACGCCACGTCGAGCAGGTCGTCGCCGAGCTGCCAGGCCACGCCGACGGCCTCGCAGGCGCGGCTCAGCCGCTCCTCCACGTCGGCGGGGGCGCCCGACAGCAGCGCGCCGAACCGGCCGGACGCCGCGATCAGCGACCCCGTCTTGTCGGCGAGCACGCTCAGGTAGTGGGCGACGGGGTCCTCCCCCGCGCGCGGCCCGATCGTCTCGCGGATCTGCCCCTGCACCAGGCGCGAGAACGTCTGGGCCTGGATGCGGATCAGCTCGGGGCCGAGGTCGGCCAGGAGGTCGGACGCCTGGGCGAACAGGTAGTCGCCCGTCAGGATGGCCACGGTGTTGTCCCACCGGGCGTTGGCGGACGGCGAGCCCCGGCGCACCGGGGCCTCGTCCATCACGTCGTCGTGGTAGAGCGAGCCCAGGTGGGTGAGCTCGATCACCACGGCGCCGGGCACGACGCCCGGCGCCGACGGGTCTCCGAACTGCGCGGCCAGCAGCACCATCAGGGTGCGGAAGCGCTTGCCTCCCGCCTCGATGAGGTGCTTGGACGCCTCCGTGACGAAGGCGTCCTCGCTCTCCACGGACGAACGCAGCAGCTTCTCGACCGCGGCCAGTCCGTTGGCCACGTCCTGCGCCAACCGCTCGTCCTCGATGGGAAGGTCAACCACGGGAGGCGCGGACATACGAGATCCCCTTATCTGATGAACAGGCTGGAAGCAGCGTCATTGGCAACGGCGAGCACGGACTCCGGGTAGAGCCCCACTCCTACCGTAACCAGGAGGGAAACGGCGATGACCGCCACGGTCCCCATACTGGGGACCGCGATGGCCGGGCCGTCGGCCGCCGGCTCGCTGAAGAACATCAGCACGATGACGCGGACGTAGAAGAACGCCGCGATCGCCGAGGCGATGACGCCGACCACGACCAGGCCCGCCATCCAGCCGCCCATCTGGTCGCCGGGCTGCGCGCCGCTGTTCAGCGCGGCGGCGAACACGGCGTACTTCCCGAAGAAGCCGCTGGTCAGCGGGATTCCGGCGAAGGCCAGCAGGAAGAAGGCGAACACGCCGGCCAGCACCGGGGAGCGCTTGCCGAGTCCGGCCCAGCGGGACAGGTGCCCCGCCTCGCCGCCGGGGTCGCGCACCAGCGTGACCACCGCGAACGCGCCCACCGTGGTGATGCCGTACACCGCCAGGTAGAACAGGATCGCCTTCAGCGACTGGGCGTTCTGCTCGGCGCTGCCGAACGTCGCCATCACACCCACGAGCAGGAAGCCCGCGTGCGCGATGGACGAGTAGGCGAGCATCCGCTTGATGTCGGTCTGGGTGATGGCCAGGATCGCACCCACGATCATGGTGAGCGCGGCCACGCCCCAGATGACCGGACGCCAGTTCCAGTCGAGGTTGCCCAGGGCCACCCAGAACACCCGCAGCAGCGCGCCCACGGCCGCCACGAGCGTGCCGGAGGCCATGAGGGCGGTGATGGGCGTGGGAGCGCCCTGGTAGACGTCCGGCTTCCATGCCTGGAACGGCGCGGCGCCGATCTTGAACAGCAGGCCCACGCCGGTCATGGCGAAGCCGATCAGCAGCAGCGGGTCGAGCAGCGAGCCCGTGGACATCGCCTTGCTGATGCCGCCCAGCGACACGGTGCCGGCGTAGCCGTAGAGCATCGCGGTGCCGTACAGGAAGAACGCCGACGAGAAGGCGCCCAGCAGGAAGTACTTCATCGACGCCTCCTGCGACAGCAGGCGGCGCCGGCGGGCCAGGCCGCACAGCAGGTACAGCGGCAGCGACATGACCTCAAGGGCGACGAACATCGTCAGCAGGTCGTTCGCGGCGGGGAACAGCAGCATGCCGCCCACCGCGAACAGCACCAGCGGGTAGACCTCGGTGTGCTGGTTGCCCGCCGCCTCGGCCTCGGCCTCGTCGGAGCTGCCGGGCACGGCCGCCGCGGAGGCGACGAAGTGGCCCTCGTCGTTGATCAGCAGGACGCAGACGAACGACAGGACGAGGATGACGCCCCAGATGAACAGCGAGGGACCGTCGACCGCGACGGCGCCCATGGCCGACGCGGACTTCGGCACGCTGTTCACCGCGACCTGCACGATGACCAGCGCGAACGCGCCGGCCAGGCTCAGCAGCGTGAGCGGCACGTGGACGGACTTGCGCAGGTAGCGCGGCGCGAACGCCTCCACGAGCACGCCGATGATGGCGGCGCCGAAGACGACCAGCAACGGCGCCAGCGTGCCGTACTCGATCGTCGGCGCTTGGATGACGTCGTTCACTGACCTGTCCCTCTCTCAGCGATGGCGGTGCTCACGTTGACGTTGGTAAGCGTGTGGACCACCGACGGCTGGATCACGTCGATCAGCGGCTTGGGGAAGAACCCGAACCCGATGATCAGGGCGATGAGCGGGGCCAGCACCCACACCTCGCGCGCGTTAAGGTCCTTGAACGCCTTGACCGGCTCGGCGGTCGGGCCGTTCAGGGTCCGCTGGACCATCCACAGGATGTAGACGGCCGCGAGGATCACGGCCACCGCGGAGATGCCCGCGGCCACCGTGAAGGCGCCGGAGCCGTGCGCGGAGCTGGAGTACGTGCCGATCATGACCATGAACTCGCTGACGAAGGACGAGAGCCCGGGCAGCGAGAGCCCCGCGAGGCCGGCGACGAGGAAGAAGCCCGCGAGCAGCGGGGCGACCTTCTGCACGCCGCCGTAGTCGGCGATGAACGGCGAGCCGCGCCTGGCGATCAGGAAGCCCGCCGCGAGGAACAGCGCGCCGGTGGCGAAGCCGTGGTTGACCATGTAGAGCGCGGCGCCCGTCTGGGCGATGTTCGACATGGCGAACACGCCGAGCACGATGAAGCCGAAGTGCGAGATCGACGTGTAGGCGATGAGCCGCTTCATGTCGGTCTGCCCGATGGCCACGATCGCGCCGTAGATGATGCTGATCACCGACAGCACGACGATCGGCATCGTGAACGACTTGGCGGCGTCGGGGAACAGCTCCAGGCAGAAGCGGAGCATGCCGAACGTGCCGACCTTGTCGAGGACGCCGACCAGCAGCACGGCCGCGCCGGCCGGGGCCTGGGCCGCCGCGTCGGGCAGCCAGGTGTGCACCGGCCACAGCGGCGCCTTGATCGCGAAGGCGATGAAGAAGCCGCCGAACAGCCACTTCTGCGTCGTCGGGTCCTTCACGGCCCCGATCAGCGGCTCGAACATGAACGTGCCCTTGGACGCCGCCACGTACAGGCCGATGACCGCGACCAGCATGAGCAGGCCGCCGAACAGCGAGTACAGCAGGAACTTCACGGCCGCGTACGACCGCTGGGCGCCGCCGTACGACCCGATCATGAAGTACATCGGGATGAGCATGGCCTCGAAGAACACGTAGAACAGGAAGACGTCGGTCGCCGCGAAGACGCCGATCATCATCGCTTCGAGGACGAGCAGCAGCGAGAAGTACGTCTTGACCGACCGCTTCGGCGTGACGATCGTGCCGTCGGCCGTCTTGACGCCGTCGGCGTCGTACCAGGAGGCGAGCACCACGATCGGCACCAGCACCGCGGACAGCGCGATCAGCACGAGCGCGACGCCGTCGACGCCGACCCCGAACTTCACGCCGAAGCTCGGGATCCAGTCGTACTCGGCGGTGAACTGGAACCTCGCGCCACCCGGCTTGAACTGCGCCGCCATGACGCCCGTCAGCACCAGCACGAGCAGCGAGACGGCGAGCGTGACCTGCTTGGCCAGTTTGTCGCCGCCCTTGGGGAGCAGGGCCACCACGATGGCGCCCAGGACGGGCACCGCCATGAGTATCGGAAGCCAGGGTGACATCAGATGGTCCCAACGAGGAGCAGGGCGCCGGTCAGCAGGGCGGCACCGATCAGGATGGACAGCGCGTACGTTCTGGCGAAGCCCGTCTGGAGCCTCCTCAGGCGCCCTGAGCTCCCGCCGATGCCCGCGGCCAGGCCGTTGACGACACCGTCCACGCCGCGGTTGTCGAAGAACACCGCGAGCCTGGTGAGCCACTGGCCGGGGCGCATGAACAGCGACTCGTTGATCGCGTCGCCGTACAGGTCGCGCCGGGCGAACGTGGTGAGGAACGAGCCGCGCGGCTGGACGGCGGGCACCTCGGCCTTGCCGTACTTCATCCAGGCGTAGGCGGCGCCGACCGCGACGAGCGCGAGCGTGGCCAGACCGGGCGTGGTGAACGGGTGGAACTCGGGCCTGACCTCGGGCGCGCCGACGGCCGGGGCGAGGAAGTCCATGAGCGTGTTGCTCAGGATGAGGTAGCCGCCCAGGAAGATCGAGCCGATCGACAGGATGATCAGCGGCAGGGTCATGACGGCCGGCGACTCGTGCGGGTGGGCGTTCTCGGCCCAGCGCTTCTGGCCGAAGAAGGTCATGAAGACCATCCGCGACATGTAGAAGCCGGTGATGCCCGCGCCGAGCACGGCCAGCCAGCCCAGCACCGGCTGGTGGTGGACCGCGGTCTCGATGATGCCGTCCTTGGTGAAGTAGCCGGACAGCAGCGGGAAGCCGATGATCGCCAGGTAGCCGACGATGAAGGTCACGAAGGTCAGCGGCATGTACTTGCGCAGGCCGCCGTACTTGCGCATGTCGACCTCGTCGTTCATGCCGTGCATGACGGAGCCGGCGCCGAGGAACATGTCGGCCTTGAAGAAGCCGTGCGTGATCAGGTGGCCGATCGCGAAGGCGTAGCCCGCCGGGCCGAGGCCCGCGCCGAGCATCATGTAGCCGATCTGCGACATCGTCGAACCGGCGAGGCCCTTCTTGATGTCGTCCTTCGCGCAACCGATGATCGCACCGGCGAGCAGCGTGGCCGCGCCGACGATCGCGACGGCGAGCGCCTGCGCCGACCCCTCGGGGAAGAAGAACGCGCCGGAGCGGACCACCAGGTAGACGCCGGCGGTGACCATGGTCGCGGCGTGGATGAGGGCCGAGACCGGGGTCGGGCCCTCCATCGCGTCGAGGAGCCAGGACTGCAGCGGCAGCTGCGCGGACTTGCCGCAGGCGCCGAGGAGCAGCAGGAGGCCGATGGCGGTGAGGGTGCCGTTGGAGGCGCCCTTGCCGACCTCCTCGCCGAGCTGGCTGAAGGTGAGCGTGCCGAACGTCGTCCACATGATGAACATGCCGACCAGCAGGCCGAAGTCACCGACGCGGTTGACGACGAACGCCTTCTTGGCCGCGGTGGCGGCGGACGGCTTGAACTGCCAGAACCCGATCAGCAGGTAGGACGCGAGACCCACGCCCTCCCAGCCGATGAACAGGCCCACGTAGTTGTCGGCGAGCACCAGCAGGAGCATCGCGGAGACGAACAGGTTCAGGTACGAGAAGAACCTGCGCCGGTGCTCGTCGTGCGCCATGTAGCCGATCGAGTAGATGTGGATCAGCGATCCGACACCCGTGATCAGCAGGGCGAAGCTGATCGACAGCGGGTCGATCAGCAGGCCCATGTCCACCATGCCGGGAATGAACTCGTACAGATGGACGGCCTGGCGACGCTGCTCCTCTCCGAGTCCGAGCAGCTCGAAAAAGGCCAGCACCGCCACGACGAACGAGGCGAGGGACATGGCCACGCCCAGCAGATGGCCCCACCGGTTCGTGAACCGGTTGAACACCAGCAGGATGAACGCCCCCAGCAACGGGAAGGCGATCATCAGCCAGGAGGCCCCGATCACGCCGCCGGCGGTGTGCTGGACGATCTCAACAGGAGATTCCACCAGTCACCTCTTAGTACTTCAGCAGGTTGGCGTCGTCGACCGACGCGGACCTGCGGGTTCGGAAGATCGTCACGATGATGGCCAGGCCGACCACGACCTCGGCGGCGGCCACCACCATCACGAAGAACGCGATGATCTGGCCTTCCAGGTTGCCGACCTGCCTGGCGAAGGTGACGAACGCGAGGTTGCACGCGTTGAGCATGAGCTCGACGCACATGAACACCACGATCGCGTTGCGCCTGACCAGCACGCCGAGCGCGCCGATGGCGAACAGCAGGCCCGACAGGATGAGGTAATGCGTCGTCACTTGGTCACCTCGTTGGTTCCCTCGGCCTCGGAGCCCTCCTCGACCGTGTGCTTGATCGCCTCGGCCAGCTTGGGGTCGTCGGGCAGGTGGCCCTGCTCGACGTCGTACCGGGCGATGTAGCGGTTGACCGAGGACTCGGCGACCGATCCGTCGGGCAGCAGCGCCGGCATGTCGATCGCGTTGTTCCTGGCGTACGTGCCGGGGCCGGGCAGCGGCGACGGGCGGTCGCCGAGGAACCGGGCACGCGACAGGTCCTTCTGCGTGGGCTTGACGGTGAGCCGCTCCTTGTGCGCCAGCACCATCGCGCCCAGCGCCGCGGTGATGAGCAGCGCCGAGGTCACCTCGAAGGCGAAGACGTACTTGGTGAACAGCAGCAGCGCGATCGAGCGGACGTAGCCGCCCTGCCCGGTGGCCGCCGCGAGGCCCGCCTCGCGGCCGAACACGGCGTTGCCGACGGCCAGGACGAACAGCGTGGCGAAGCCGATGCCCGCGATCACGGCCCAGAAGCGCTGACCCTTGAGCGTCTCGACGAACGAGTCGGACGAGTCGACGCCCACCAGCATGAGCACGAACAGGAACAGCATCATGATCGCGCCGGTGTAGACGATGATCTGCACCGCGGCCAGGAACGGCGCGTCCTGCACGGCGTACAGGACCGCGAGGCTGAGCATCACGGTGCCGAGCATGAGCGCCGAGTAGACGGCCTTCCTGTTGAAGACCATGCCGAGCGCGGCGCCGACGGAGACGACGGCGAGCACCCAGAACGTGATGGTCTCACCCATTGGTCCGTCCCAGCCGGTAGTAGTCCTCTTCGGTCTCGCCGAGCCGCATCGGGTGCGGGGGCTGCTCCATGCCCTGCGTGAGCGGCGCGAGGAGCATCTCCTTGGTGTAGATGAGGCCCTCGCGGCTGCTGTCGGCGAGCTCGTACTCGTTCGTCATCGTGAGCGCCCGCGTGGGGCACGCCTCGATGCACAGCCCGCACAGGATGCAGCGCAGGTAGTTGATCTGGTACGTGCGCCCGTACCGCTCACCCGGCGAGAAGCGCTCCTCCTCGGTGTTGTCCGCGCCCTCGACGTAGATCGCGTCGGCGGGACACGCCCAGGCGCACAGCTCGCACCCGACGCACTTCTCCAGCCCGTCGGGCCAGCGGTTGAGCTGGTGCCGCCCGTGGAAGCGAGGAGCCGTCGGCTTCTTCTCCTCCGGGTAGTTGGTCGTGACGGGCTTCTTGAACATCGTGTGGAAGGTGACCCCGAAGCCCTTGACGGGGTTCAGCCAATCAGTTAGTCCCACTGGGAATCTCCTTGTGCTGCACCCCGTGGTAGTGCGGCAGGTCGAGCGGCGGCACAGGGAAGCCGCCGGCCGTCGGCTCGTTGGACAGCTGCTCGAACTCGGCTTCGACCTGGGCCTTCTGCGCTTCCTTGCGGCGCTGGTTGACGGTGTCGATGCGCAGCCAGATGGCGAGCGCGCCGATCACCGTGAGGCCGGTCAGACCGAGGCCGATCGTCTTGTCCCCCTCGTTCACCACGAGGTTGCGCACCGCGGCCACGATGAGGATCCAGCCCAGGTTGACCGGGATGAGGACCTTCCAGCCCAGGGCCATGAGCTGGTCGTAGCGGACGCGGGGCAGCGAGGCGCGCACCCACACGATGAAGCAGAAGGTCAGCACGAACTTGATGAAGAACCACAGCACCGGCCACCAGCCCTGGTTGGCGCCCTCCCACAGCGAGATGGGGAACGGCGCCCGCCAGCCGCCCAGGAACAGCGTGACCGCGATGCCCGAGGCGGTGAAGGTGTGGAGGTACTCGCCCATCATGATCAGAGCGAACTTCAGCGACGAGGAGTACTCGGTCTGGAAGCCGCCGACCAGCTCGCCCTCGCCCTCGGGCAGGTCGAACGGGATGCGGGCGGCCTCGCCGAACATGCAGACCACGTAGACCAGGAAGGACGGGATCAGCAGCACCGCGAACCAGGTCTGCTCCTGCGCCTTGACGATCTCCGAGGTGGACAGCGTGCCGGCGAACAGGAAGATGGCCACGAACGACAGACCCATCGCGATCTCGTACGAGACCACCTGGGCCGCCGAGCGCAGGCCGCCGAGCAGCGCGTACGGCGAGCGCGACGACCAGCCGGCCAGCACTACGCCGTAGACGGAGACGGCGCCCATGGCGAGCATGAACAGCACCGCCACCGGCAGGTCCACGAGCTGCAGCGGCGTCTGCACGCCGAACAGGTTCACCATCGGGCCGAACGGCACGATGGAGAAGGCCAGGAACGCCGGGACGACCATGATGACGGGCGCCAGCAGGTACAGCACCTTGTCGACGGTGCGAGGGAAGAGGTCTTCCTTCAGACCCATCTTCAGGCCGTCGGCCACGGACTGCAGGAGACCGAACTTGCCGGCCCGGTTGGGGCCGTACCTGTTCTGCATCCTGGAGATCAGCTTACGTTCGAACCAGACGCCGAACAGGATGCCCAGCATCAGGAAAGCGAACAGCATCACGGCCTTGATGATGGTGATCCACAGAGGGTCCTTGCCGAAGTCGGCGAGGGTGGGATCGGCCGCGAGAACGTGGGTCATGACGCGCTCCCGATGGTGACGATGTCGCCGGCCACCGCGCGCAGGTCACGCGTGACCGAGCAGCCGCCGGAGTTGGACGGCACCCAGACCACCCGGTCGGGCAGGTCGGCCACCCGGACGGGCAGCGTGACCGAGCCGGTGACCGGGTCGCCGATGACGACCTTGTCGCCGTCGGTGACGCCGATCTCGGCGGCCGTGCTCTCGGAGACCAGGGCCTCGGCGGTGCGTGCGGTGCCCGCCAGGTAGGGCTCGCCGTCCTGCAGCCTGCCCTCGTCGAGCAGCAGGTGCCAGGTGGCCAGCAGCGCCTGGCCGGAGGCGGGCGCGTCCTGGGCGCGGGTGGCGGCGTTCGGCGCGGCGACGCGGGTGCCGCGCCAGGCGCCGATGGCGGACAGCTCGCGCCGGGCGGCCTTGGCGTCCGGCAGGCCGAGGTGGACGTCCATGCGGTCGGCCAGGTTCGTGACGACGGCGAGGTCGCTCTGCAGGCCGGGCACCTTGATGGGCGCCTCGAACGAGCGGCCCCTGCCCTCCCAGTCGACGAACGTGCCGCTCTTCTCCTGGACGGCCGCGACCGGCAGCACCACGTCGGCGCGGTCGGTGACGGCGCTCGCGCGGATCTCCAGGCTGACGATGAACGGGGTGTTCTCCAGCGCCTCCAGCGCCGCGGCGGGGTCGGCCAGGTCGTACGGGTCGACACCGGCGACCACCAGCGCGTCGATCTCGCCGTCGCGGGCGGCGGCGAGGATGCCGGTGGTGTCGCGGCCGGGCGCGGCGGGCAGCGAGGCCACGTTCCACACCTTGGCGACCTCGGACCTGGCGGCCTCGTCGGCGACCGGGCGGCCGATCGGCAGGAGGTTCGGCAGGGCGCCGGCCTCCAGCGCGCCGCGCTCGCCCGCCCTGCGCGGCACCCAGGCGAGCCTGGCGCCCGAGGCGGTGGCGAGGCGCACCAGCGCCGACAGCGCGCCGGGGACGGTGGCCAGCCGCTCGCCGGCGAGCACGATCGTGCCCTCGGCCAGCGTGCCGACCAGGTCGCCGATGGCGTCGGCCTCGGCGCCCGGCGCCGTGCGGACGAGCGTGCCGCCCATCTTGGCCAGGCCGTTGGTGGCGAACGGGGCGATCGCGGTGACCTTCAGGCCCTTCTTGCGCCACGCCTTGCGCAGGCGCAGGAAGACGATCGGCGACTCCTCCTCGGGCTCGAACCCGACGAGCAGCACGGCGGGGGCGTTCTCGAGGTCGGCGTAGCTGATCTCGATGCCCTTGCCGGCGACCGCGTGGGCCAGGAACTGCGCCTCCTCGGCGGAGTGCGGCCTGGCGCGGAAGTCGATGTCGTTGGTGGCGAGCGCCAGCCTGGCGAACTTGGCGTAGGCGTAGGCGTCCTCGACGGTGACCCTGCCGCCGACCAGCACGCCGGCCTTGCCGCGGGCCTTGGCGAGGCCCTCGGCGGCGACGCTCAGCGCCTCCGGCCACGAGGCGGGCACGAGCACGCCCTCCTCGTTGCGGACCAGCGGCGTCTTGAGCCGGTCGGGCTGCGTGGCGTACGTGAACGCCCAGCGGCCCTTGTCGCAGTTCCACTCCTCGTTCACCTGCGGGTCGTTGCCCGCCAGGCGGCGGGTGACCCTGCCGCGCCTGTGGTCGGTGCGCATCGCGCAGCCGGAGGCGCAGTGCTCGCACGCGCTCGGCGTGGAGACCAGGTCGAACGGGCGGGCGCGGAAGCGGTAGGCGGCGCCGGTGAGCGCGCCGACCGGGCAGATCTGCACCGTGTTGCCGGAGAAGTACGACTGGAACGGCTCGCCGTCGGCGACGCCGACCTGCTCCTTGGCGCCGCGCTCGAAGAACTCGATGAACGGGTCGCCGGCGATCTGGTCGGAGAAGCGGATGCAGCGCGCGCACTGGACGCAGCGCTCACGGTCGAGCAGCACCTGCGTGGACAGCGGCAGCGGCTTCGGGAAGGTCCGCTTCTGCTCCTGGAAGCGGGACTCGCCCTGGCCGTTCGACATGGCCTGGTTCTGCAGGGGGCACTCGCCGCCCTTGTCGCAGACCGGGCAGTCGAGCGGGTGGTTGATGAGCAGGAACTCCATCGCCGCCCGCTGCGCCTTCTCGGCGACCGGGGAGGTCAGCTGGGTCTGCACCACCATGCCCTCGGCGACCTCGATCGCGCAGGACGGCTGCGGCTTGGGGAAGCCGCGGCCGTTGCCCGCGTCGGGGATGTCGACGAGGCACTGCCGGCAGTTGGCGGCCGGGTCGAGCAGCGGGTGGTCGCAGAACCTCGGGATCTGGATGCCCAGCAGCTCGGCCGCCCTGATGATCAGGGTGCCCTTGGGGACGCTGACCTGGAACCCGTCGATGGTCAGGGTCACCAGGTTCGTTTGGGTCTCTACGACGGTCACTGCTCACCCCAGAGAGTGGACTTCTTCGGGTCGAACGGGCAGCCGCCGATCTCGAAGTGCTTGAGGTACTCCTCGCGGAAGTACTTCACCGAGGAGTGAATCGGGCTGGTGGCGCCGTCGCCGAGGGCGCAGAACGAGCGGCCGAGGATGTTGTCCGCGATGTCGGTGATCGTGGACAGGTCCTCCTCGGTGCCCTGGCCCTTCTCCAGGCGCTTGAGCACCTGCTTGAGCCAGTACGTGCCCTCGCGGCACGGCGTGCACTTGCCGCACGACTCGTGCGCGTAGAACTCGGTCCAGCGCAGCACCGTGCGGACCACGCAGGTGGTCTCGTCGAAGATCTGCAGCGCGCGGGTGCCGAGCATCGAGCCCTTCGCGCCGACCGCCTCGAAGTCGAGGGGCACGTCGAGGTGCTCGTCGGTGAAGATCGGCGTGGACGAGCCGCCGGGGGTCCAGAACTTGATCTGGTGCCCCTCCCTGATGCCGCCCGCCATGTCGAGCAGCTCGCGCAGCGTGATGCCGAGCGGGGCCTCGTACTGGCCGGGCCTGGTGACGTGGCCGCTCAGCGAGAAGATGCCGAAGCCCTTCGACTTCTCGGTGCCCATGGAGGCGAACCAGTCGGCCCCGTTGGCGACGATCGAGGGAACACTGGCGATCGACTCCACGTTGTTCACGACAGTAGGCGAGGCGTAGAGGCCCGCCACGGCCGGGAACGGGGGCTTGAGCCGAGGTTGACCCCTGAAGCCTTCGAGCGAGTCGAGCAGCGCCGTCTCCTCGCCGCAGATGTACGCCCCGGCGCCGCTGTGCACGACCAGTTCGAGGTCGTAGCCGGAGCCGAAGACGTCCTTGCCGAGGTAGCCCTTCTCGTACGCCTCACGCACGGCCGCGTGCAGCCGGCGGATGACGTGCAGCACCTCGCCGCGCACGTAGATGAAGGCGTGGTTGGCCCGGATCGCGTACGAGGTGATGATGACGCCCTCGACCAGCGCGTGCGGGTTGGCCATCATGAGCGGGATGTCCTTGCAGGTGCCCGGCTCCGACTCGTCGGCGTTGACGACGAGGTAGTGCGGCTTGCCGTCGCCCTGCGGGATGAAGCCCCACTTCATGCCGGTGGGGAAGCCCGCGCCTCCGCGCCCGCGCAGGCCGGAGTCCTTGACGGCCTGGATGACCGCGTCGGGGTCCATGCCGAGCGCCTTCTTGGCCGCGTCGTACGGGCCGTAGGCGTCGATGGTGAAGGAGTTGGGCTGGTCCCAGTTGGCGGTCAGGACCGGGGTGAGAGTGGTGCTCATGCCTCGGGGGCCTTCCATCCGTTGGCCTTGGCGACCTTCAGGCCCTCCAGCGAGGCGCCGGCGGCCGACGGGCCCTCGCCCGCGAGCTCGTCGGGCAGGCCCGAGAGCACCCGGGACGCCTCCTTGAAGGTGCACAGCCGCTTCGGGCCGCGCGTGGGACGCACGTCCTTGCCGTCACGCAGGTCGTCGACGAGCTGCTTGGCCGACTCGGGGGTCTGGTTGTCGAAGAACTCCCAGTTGACCATCATGACGGGGGCGAAGTCGCAGGCCGCGTTGCACTCCAGGCGCTCCAGCGAGATCTTGCCGTCGGGGGTCGTCTCGTCGTGGCCGACGCCGACGTGCTCCGACAGCTCCTCCCAGATCTGGTCGCCGCCCATGACGGCGCACAGCGCGTTGATGCAGACGCCGACGTGGTAGTCACCGGCCGGCTTGCGCTTGTACATCGTGTAGAAGGTCGCCACGCCGACGACCTCGGCCTTGCTGATGCCGAGCATCTCGGCGCAGAACTCCTGGCCGTCGTCGGAGACGTAGCCGTCCTCGGACTGCACGAGGTGGAGCAGCGGAAGCAGGGCGGACCGCGTCTTCGGGTAGCGGCCGATGATCTCCTTGGCGTCTCGTTCGAGCCGCTCGCGGACTTCCGGTGAGTAAGTCACCGGTCCACACCTCCCATGACGGGGTCGATAGATGCCACCGCCGCGATCACGTCGGCGACCTGGCCGCCCTCCGCCATCGCGGGGAAGCCCTGCAGGTTGCAGAAGGACGGCTCGCGGAAGTGCACGCGGTACGGGCGCGTGCCGCCGTCGCTGACGACGTGCGCGCCGAGCTCGCCCTTGGGCGACTCGATGGACGCGTACGCCTGGCCCGCCGGCACACGGAAGCCCTCGGTCACCAGCTTGAAGTGGTGGATGAGCGCCTCCATCGAGCTGCCCATGATGTGGGCGATGTGGTCGGGCGAGTTGCCGAAGCCGTCGGGGCCGAGCGCGAGCTGCGCGGGCCAGCCGATCTTCTTGTCCTCGATCATGACGGGCTCGCCCTTGAGCGGACCGGCGATGCGGTCCAGGGCCTGCTCGACGATCTTGAGGGACTCCTCCATCTCCTTCATGCGGACGAGGTAGCGCGAGTACACGTCGCAGCCGCGCTCGGTGGCGACGTCGAACTCGTAGGTCTCGTAACCGCAGTAGGGCTGCGACTTGCGCAGGTCCCAGGGCAGGCCGGAGGCCCGCAGGATGGGGCCGGTGATGCCGAGCGCCATGCACCCCGTGAGGTCGAGGTAGGCGACGTCCTTGGTGCGGCGGACGTAGACGGGGTTCTCGTCGAGGAGCTTGCGGATGTCCTTGATCCGCTTGGGCATCTCCTTGAGGAACTCGCCGACCTTGTCGACGGCGCCCGCGGGCAGGTCGACGCTCACGCCGCCGGGCCGCACGTACGCGTGGTTCATGCGCAGGCCGGTGATGTACTCGAACAGGTCCATGACCATCTCGCGGTCGCGGTACCCGAAGAGGAACGGCGTGGTGGCGCCGAGCTCCATGCCGAACGTGCCCATCGCGACGAGGTGCGAGGAGATCCGGTTGAGCTCCATCATCATCACGCGGATGGCCTGGGCCCGGTCAGGGACGCGGTCCTCGATGCCGAGCAGCTTCTCGACGCCGAGGCAGTAGGCCGTCTCGTTGAAGATCGGCGAGAGGTAGTCCATGCGGGTCACGAACGTGGTGCCCTGGGTCCACGTCCGGTACTCCATGTTCTTCTCGATGCCGGTGTGCAGGTAGCCGATGACGCCGCGCGCCTCGGTCACCGTCTCGCCGTCGAGGGTGAGCACCAGCCTGAGCACGCCGTGCGTGGACGGGTGCTGCGGGCCCATGTTGACGACCAGCCGCTCTTCCTCGGAGTCGCGGACGCCGGTGACGACCTCGTCCCAGTCGGCCCCGGTGACCGAGTAGACCTTGCCCTCGGTCGCCTCTTCGTATCCGGTGGTCACGAGTAAGACCTCCTGTGGTCGGGCGAGGGGATGGTGGCGCCGCGGTACTCGACCGGGATGCCGCCCAGCGGGTAGTCCTTGCGCTGCGGGTGACCGTCCCAGTCGTCCGGCATCATGATCCGGGTCAGGCCCGGGTGGCCGTCGAAGACGATGCCGAAGAAGTCGTACGCCTCCCGCTCGTGCCAGTCGTGACCAGGGTAAACGCTGACCGTGGATGGAATGTGCGGGTCGGAGTCGGGGCAGCTCGTCTCGACGCGGACGCGGCGGTTGTGGGTGATCGAGCACAGGTGGATGACCGCGTGCAGCTCTTCGCCCTGCTGGTGCGGGTAGTGCACGCCGGTGACGCCGAGCGACAGCTCGAAGCGCAGCGCCGGCTCGTCGCGCAGCCTGGTGCACACCTCGACCAGCCGCTCGCGCTTGACGTGCAGCGTCAGCTCGCCGCGGTCGACGACGACGCGCTCGATCGCGTCGTCGAGGGCGAGGGTGTCGACGATCTCGTCGAAGTAGCCGCCGTACGGGCGGGGCGTCGAGAGCTGCGGCGCCCGGCGCACGACGAGGCCGCCGTAGCCGGAGGTGTCGCCGGAGTCGTGCGCGCCGAACATGCCGCGCCTGGCGACGGGCGGCTCCGCGGGCGCCGGGGTCTCGGCGACCTCGGGCACCTCGGGGTTCGGGACCTCGGGGAGGTTGTCGGGCGACGTCACTTCGCGGCCCCCTGGTCGATCAGCGGCAGCGTGCGCAGCGCCTGCAGTTCGAGCTCCTCGATCTGCTTGGCCCGGTGCGCGCCGAACTTCATGTTCTGGATCTTGTCGTGCAGCTTCACGATCGCGTCGATGAGCATCTCGGGCCGCGGCGGGCAGCCGGGCAGGTAGATGTCCACCGGGACGACGTGGTCGACGCCCTGCACGATGGCGTAGTTGTTGAACATGCCGCCGCTGGAGGCGCACACGCCCATGGCGATGACCCACTTGGGCTCGGCCATCTGGTCGTAGATCTGCCGCAGGACGGGCGCCATCTTCTGGGAGACGCGGCCCGCGACGATCATGAGGTCGGCCTGGCGGGGAGACGCCGAAGCGCGCTCCATGCCGAAGCGCGCCAGGTCGTAGTGGGGACCGCCGGTGGCCATCAGCTCGATGGCGCAGCAGGCGAGGCCGAAGGTGGCCGGCCATACGGAGTTCTTGCGCGCCCAGCCCGCGGCCGCTTCGACCGTGCTGAGGATGAACCCACTGGGGAGTTTCTCTTCAAGTCCCATTTTTTCAGTCCCAGTCCAGACCCTTGCGGCGCCACACGTACGCGTAGGCGACGAGCACGGTGACGATGAACAGGAGCATCTCCACGAGCGCGAACAGCCCGAGCCCCGACGAGATCACGCTGCCCGCGTCGTTCTTGAGCGGCGCGAACGAGACCGCCCAGGGGTAGAGGAAGATGATCTCGATGTCGAACACGATGAAGAGCATCGCGGTGACCATGTATTTGAGCGGGAACCGTCCGCCACCGACAGGCTGGGGCGTCGGCTCGATGCCGCATTCGTAGGCGTCAAGCTTGGCGCGGTTCCAGCGCTTGGGACCGGTGAAGGGAGCGATGGCGACCGAGAAGATCGCGAAGCCCCCCGCGAGAACGGCGAGCACCAGGATGGGCACGTAAAGGTCCATCGCTACGCCTCCTCTGGAGTCGCCGCGCGCGCGGGCGCGCAGCCTGATCTATGGGTTTGCCTGGTGAGTGTGAGGTTCATGCTGGTGGGGCGACCTTCGAGAGTGCGTTGATGATCATGTCGGACGCATCGCCTCGCCGGTCGGTGAGATTACCAAGGAGTTTGAGCGCGAAGCGCATCAGCCTCGGGTGAGGCAGACCGTGGCGAGTGCCGAAGCTCATCACGCCCGGCTTCCCGATCGCCTCGACGAACCACCGTCCGAGCGTGAAATATCCACCGTACGCGTCTTTGAGCACCTTGGGGTACGTGCGCAGGGTGCGCTCGCGCTCCGCCGGGCCGGCCGCCGCGAGGGCCTTCGCGATGACCTCGGCGGCGATCTCGCCGGTCTCCATCGCGTACGCGATGCCCTCGCCGTTGAAGGGGTTGATGGAGCCGCCGGAGTCGCCCACCAGCAGGAGGCCTCGGGTGTAGTGCGGCTGCCTGTTGAAGGCCATCGGGAGCGCGGCGCCGCGGATGGGCGTCGTCATGTTCTCCTCGGTGAAGCCCCACTCGGCGGGCATCGACCTGCACCAGCGCCTGAGCAGGTCGCGGTAGTCGATGTTCTTGAACTGGGCGCTCGTGTTGAGCAGGCCGAGCCCCACGTTGGAGGTGCCGTCGCCCACGCCGAACACCCAGCCGTAGCCGGGCAGCAGCGTGTCGCCGTCCCACAGTTCGAGCCACGTCTCCAGGTAGTCGTCGTCGTGGCGGGGGCTCTCGAAGTACGTGCGGACGGCCACGCCCATCGGGCGGTCCTCGCGCTTGTGCAGGCCCATGCCGATGGCGAGCCTGGTGCTGTTGCCGTCGGCGGCCACGACCAGCCTGGACCGGAACGTGCGGCCGTCCTTCGTGGTCACGCCGACGATGTGGCCGCTGCGGTCGTCGAGCACGGGCTCGGTGACGGTGACGCCCTCCATGAGCCTGACGCCGTTCTTGACGGCGTTGGCCGCGACGATCTGGTCGAAGTCCTGGCGGGTGCGTACGAGCCCGAAGTCGGGGAAGCGCTCGAGGCTTGGCCAGTCGAGCTCGAATCGGAGGCCGCCGCCGACGACGCGCAGGCCCTTGTTCCTGATCCAGCCGGGGGCGTCGATGTCGACGCCCATGTTCAGCAACTGCTTGACCGCGCGGGGCGTGAGCCCGTCGCCGCAGACCTTCTCGCGGGGGAACCTGGTCTTCTCCAGGAGCAGCACGTCGAGACCGGCCTGAGCGAGGTAAAAGGCGGTTGCGGAACCGGCGGGACCGGCGCCGACGACGATGACGTCGGCGTCAGCCTGTATGGCTGCTGGCACGGTCACTGGACTGTCCTGTCCTACACGCTCGAAGGCCTCGGGGTGTGGCGCCTTCGTTCCTTTGTGAACCCCTTCACAAACTTGTCGGCCCGAAGTCTACTGCTTTTCTCACACAAAGTGTCAGTGGGGGTGCGTCGGCGGGGCATGCCAAGACCGCCGCCGGAGAAAGGCGGGGCCAGAGCGACGATTGGGCCGTTCGGGGGCGTCCTGGGGGGCCCGCCGGCGCCCCGTGCGCCGCGATTCCCGCCGACTTCGCCCACTTGCCGATTCCCTCGTCGAGGCCGCTCCCGCCCGGCCTCCGCGGACGCGGCGGGAACGGCGTGCGACCGTGTCCGGCGCCCGCCGCCGCCGGGGCGATCACGCCCGCGAGCCGGGGCCGGGCCGCGATCCGGCCACGACTTCGTCACCGTGACATCACGATTATCCGGGCGCCCACGCTACCAGCCGCGGGGCCGCGGGCCCGCGCAGGCGCGCGCGGCCCTCCTCCGCGCGACGCCCCTCGGTGTGCGGGAACGCGCCGTATTAATCGCGCGGTGACCGCTGTTCCGGATGCGGGAAATAGCGGATTAGCGGCGGGCCAGTTACGCAAAGGAGTGCCCCGCCGCAGGCGATAGCGCCCCTGGCGAAAATGCCGCGGGGACGCGCCCGGCGCGCCAGAAGAGACGCGCCGGAGAATCCCCGGGAATGCGCGTTAAACGCGGTGGGCCGCCACGTTCACGCGGGCCTGAAGCAGCAGTGGGCCGCAGCGTTCACGCGGGCCTGAAGCAGCAGTGGGCCGCAGCGTTCACGCGGGCCTGAAGCAGCAGTGGGCCGCAGCGTTCACGCGGGCTTGAAGCCTCGGTGCATCGCCACGATGCCGAGCGTGAGATTGCGCCACGCCACCCGCTCCCAGCCGGCCTCGCGGATCATCGCGGCCAGGGTCGGCTGGTCGGGCCAGTCCCTGATGGACTCGGCGAGGTACTCGTACGAGTCGTCGTTGGAGCCGAACACCGCGGCCACCTTGGGCAGGAACCGCATGAGGTACTCGCGGTAGACCAGGTCGAACGGCGCGTAGGTGACGTGCGAGAACTCCAGGATCACCAGCCGCCCGCCGGGCCTGGTCACGCGCAGCATCTCGCGCAGCGCCCGCCCGGTGTCGTGGACGTTGCGCAGCGCCACGGAGATCGTCACGGCGTCGAAGGAGTCGTCGGCGAACGGCAGCCGCATGGCGTCGCCCGCGACGAACGGCACGCCGGGCCCCGACAGCGCGTTGCCGCCGTGCCTCGCCACACCGGTGCGGAGCATGCCGAGGGAGAAGTCGGAGGCGATGGCCCGCGCGCCCAGCGAGGTGAAGGAATCGGTGGACGTGCCCGTGCCCGCGCCGAGATCGAGCACCAGCTCGCCGGGACCGGCGTCGACGGCCGCGGCCACCGCCCTGCGCCAGTACCTGACCTGGCCGAGGGAGATCACGTCATTCACCAGGTCGTAGCGCCGGGCCGTGCGATCGAACATCGCGGCGACCTCGGCCGGCTTCTTGTCCAACTGAGCGCGCGTCATGCGCCCAAGCCTATGGCCATCCCGACGATCGACGGAAAGTAGCCGCCTCATTACCGTTCGTCTGCTATCTATTGGCAAATGCTTGCCCGTGCCGCCCTGGCGGCGTTCCTCACGGCGTCCCCCGTCGCGCATCCCGTGGTGGTCTCGGCCGACCCCGTCGACACCACGCCCCACGTGCTCGACGGCATCGTCAACGCCATCACGCTCGTCGGCTCCACCGTCGTCGTGGGCGGCTCGTTCACGGAGGTGGCCGACGCGGGGCGCACCACCACCTACCCCCGGTCGAACCTGTTCGCCTTCGACCTGGCCACCGGGCGGGTCCTGCCGGACTTCGCGCCCGACGTCTCAGGCCCGGTCTACGGCCTCGCTCCGGGCGACGACGCCACCGTCTACGTCGGCGGCGCCTTCACCGGCGTCAACCTCGACCCGGCCAGGGCGCTCGCGAAGCTCAGCCTGGCCGACGGCGAGGTGGTCGGCGGGTTCAGGCCGGGCGTCTCCGGCGGCATGGTCACCACGCTCGCGAGAAGCGGCTCACATCTGTACGTCGGCGGCGACTTCGAGCGCCCGCGCCCCGCGCTGGCCAGGCTCAGCGCGGCCACCGGCGCCGCCGACCCCGGGTTCTCGATCGAGCCGGGGGCGCCGCTGGGGCCCAGGGTGAAGGTGCAGGCGCTCGCGGTGTCGCGCGACCGGCTGGCCGTCGACGGCAACTTCACCACGCTCGACGGGCAGTCCAGGCCGCAGCTCGGGCTCATCGACGTCAGCGGCCCCACCGCGCGCGTGGCGCCCTGGCGCACCGACGCGTACGCGCGCCGCTGCATGGTCGACTTCCCCTCGTACGTGCGCGGCCTCGACTTCTCGCCCGGCGGCTCGTACTTCGTGGTGGTCACCACGGGCGGCTGGCGGGGCGGCGGGATGTGCGACACGGCGGCCAGGTTCGAGACGTACGCCAAAGGCACGCGCATCCGTCCCACCTGGGTGAACGCCACCGGCGGCGACTCGCTGTACGCGGTGGCGGTGACGGGCGCGGCCGTCTACGTGGGCGGGCACCAGCGCTGGCTGGACAACCCGAAGGGCCGCGACACGGCCGGGCCCGGGGCGGTGTCACGCCCCGGCATCGGGGCCGTCCACCCCGGCACGGGAAAGGCGCTCAGCTGGAATCCGACCCGCGAGCGCGGCATCGGGGTCAAGGCGTTCCTCGCCCACAAGGGCGGACTACTTGTAGGTAGTGACACGACGAGCCTCGGACGGGAGTACCATGCCCGGATCGGCATGTTCCCCCTGCCCTAGTCGTCGTGCTGCTCCGGCCGGCCCATCCTGTCGCTGATCCGCGCGCTCATGGCGTCGCGCTGTTTCGACAGCAGGACGTAGCTGGCGATGCCGCTGAGCAAGAAAGAGGCTGCGAGCAGGAACAGCAGGTTTTGCACGCCGAGCAGAAGCAGTAGGCCGGCTGCGACGACAAACAGACCGATCCGCGACGCGGTGTAAACGAGAACGGGACGCACGGTTCGAGGTTACTCGGACTCGTGGACCGGTCTCTCTTCGCATCGGACGCGAGCACTGCTACTGTTCCCAGTTAGGGTGTTTCGTAAAGAAACACCCACGAGAGCCCCAAAGAGGCTCTATCATATAACAATCGGGCAGTCAGCTGATAACAACCCGTGATCTTTGGCGAAAACCACGGATAAATCAGGCTTCGCTCGACACACTGGTTACCTGTCCGCCCGCTGGCAGGAAGCGGGATGCGAGGGGGAGAGATTGGTGGAGAGTAGCAGCGAGCGTCTGCTGACCCCAGGAGAGGTTGCCGCCCTCTTCCGGGTTGACCCAAAGACGGTTACGCGCTGGGCTGCGGCAGGCCGCATCAGCAGTATCCGCACCCCCGGAGGGCACCGGCGGTTCCGCGAGTCGGAAGTGCACGCCCTTCTCCGAGGCGAGGACGTTCTAACGGCCGACCGGCCCGCAGGTGAGTCCCCGCGCGTCTGACGTTCGTCCAGACGGTGATCCTGCGCGCCAGGATCACCGCGGCGGAGTCACTGTTCGCGTGCTTCCCTACCTCACGTCCGTACGGCAAGCACGGGGCGGCGCCAACCGCCGACCGTGGCTGGCGCCTGTCCGCACCCCCGTTCGTCCCCCGTCGGCCGCTCACGCGCCTTCCTGGTCGGCCTTGAACGCCAGGAACTCACGCTCCAGCGCGTCGTCCTCCTCCGCCCACCGCCGCCGGCGCTCCGCCGCCTCCTCCTCGGTCAGCGACTCGGGCAGCCACTGCTCGTAGTCGGGGTCGCCGGGACGCAGCTCCACGTACGCGTTGCCGATGAGGCGCCCGTCCTCACTGGTCAGGCTCTGCGGTACGCGCAAGGTCCCGTCCGCGAGCCGGATGACGTCCATGGTGGATCACCTAGATTCCGTAGCGCCGGTTGAAGAACAGCATGATGGTGAGCGCCGTGCGCGTGTCGCCCCCCAGCATGTCGACCAGCGCCGGGCGCTGGCGGGAGGCGATGGCGGCGAAGGCGTCGGCGAAGAACTCCTTGCGGCCCAGCCCGCCGGGCTGCCGGTGGAAGGCCGAGACCAGCAGGGGCGCGACCTTCTCGTACAGTGCCACGAACTCCGGCGAGTCGGAGACCCATTCGCCGTGAGCCGAGTCGAGGTCGTCGATGGCGTGGCCGACCTCGTGCATCATCACGTCGGGCGTGGGCGAGGGCCGGTCACCCACCACGATCTTGCGGTCGCCGTACGCGCCCGCGCACATGTCCCAGGTGGCCCGCCCCGACGGCAGCGGCGCGTTGCGCAGGTAGCCCATGTCGTCGAGGTCGGGCACGCCGCCGGGGCCGATGTAGACGCCCTCCAGGCCGCCCGCCAGCATCTCCTTCAGACGCTCCGGCAGCCTGGCGAGGCTCTCCACGGCGCGTACGGCGTCGGCGGAGGGCGGCCCGAACCTGGCGTCCCACTGGCGGTGCAGGATCGACTCCAGCTTCCCGCAGTGGCGCAGGCCGTCGCCCCGCGAGGGCGCGCCTGGCAGGTCGGGCCGCGCCCTGGGCGGCGCGTCGTCGAGCTCGAAGTCGTGCCAGGTGTAGGCGGGCTGCTCGGCCACCGCGGCGGACAGCCGCTCGGGGCGCGAGCCCCAGCGGGGCCGGTCGTCGGTCCGGCGCTCCTGCGGCCCCCTGCCCTCGTCACGGGCCTCGGGCACGTCGCGCGCCTCCGGGGTGGCGGGGCGCTCCCGGAACAGCCTGGAACGCTCCCTGTCGCCCCTCAGGCCGCGGCGCACCTCCGAGCGGGCGCTCGACCAGAAGGACCGCGCCGCGTCGGGAGGAGCCTCCCTGCGCCGCGAGAACAGGTACGAGCCGCGCCGCCACCACCGGCCTCTGCGGTGGCGCCCCCTGTCCGGGGAACCCTTGTCCTGAGAAAAGGCCATCGCACCTCTCAAGCCCGGGCCGGCTGGGTCGGATCGGGTTCCACGGTACGACGCCGATCTTCGTCAGTCACCCCAAAGGGGGCATCGAGCGGCACGATCACGTCGCGGATGGCTTACAGTTCGGGCATGGCAGGTGTTCTGATCGGCCTGGCGTTGCTGGCCTTCTGGCTCTTCTCCCTCTTCGACGTCGTCACCACCCCCGAGGACGACGTCAGGAACGTCCCGAAGCCGCTGTGGGTGCTGATCGTCGTGGTCGTGCCGTTCCTCGGCGGCCTGGTCTGGCTGATCAAGGGCAGGCCGCGCGCCGCCCGCGCCGCCTGGCCCGTGCCCCCCGGCCCGGGCATGCCGAAGGGACCCGACGACGACCCCGAGTTCCTCAAGGAGCTCGAACGACGGATGCGGGGCGGCGACGACTAGCGGGCGCCGGCGACGTCCGCGTAGCTGTGCAGGCCCGAGATGAAGATGTTGACCCCCACCAGGTTGAACAGCAGGCACGCGAAGGCCACGAGCTGCACGATCGTGGCCGCCCTGCCGCGCCACCCCGCGGTCACCCTGGCGTGCAGGTACGCCGCGTAGGCCACCCAGGTGATGAACGACCAGACCTCCTTGGGGTCCCAGCCCCAGTAGCGCCCCCACGCGCGGTCGGCCCACAGGGCGCCCGCGATGACGGCGAACGTCCAGATGGGGAACGACAGCACGATCGCGCGGTGCGCCACCCGCTCCAGGTCGGCGCGCGACGGCAGCCGCGACAGCCCGTCGCCGCGCACCAGGTAGAGCACGCCCGAGACGCCGGCCAGCGTGAACAGGCCGCTCGCCACGATGGCGGCGGTGACGTGGATGGCCACCCAGTACGAGTTGAGCGCGGGCACCACGGGCCCGGCCGCCGTGTAGAGCACCTTCACCGCGAAGCCCAGGCCGAGCGCGGCTGTGAGCATCACGAACGCGCCCAGGAAGCGGACGTTCTGCCGGACCTGGGTCACGAGGAACGCCGTCACCACCGCGAAGCAGATGGCCACCACGAACTCGTACATGTTGCCCCAGGGCCACCGCTCGACGGCCAGGCCGCGGGTGATGATGGCGCCCAGGTTGGCGGCCCAGCCGAACCAGGCCATGCCCAGCGCGGCCACACCGGCCTTCGCCGCCCAGGGGGCCGCCTGCACGACCTTCGGCTCGGGGGCGTCCTCGGCGATCTCCTCGCCGGGGCCGCCGGCGCCTGCGGCGACCAGGCGCCGCCTGGCCGGCGCCGCCCCGGCGCGCGCCTGACCGTACGCCAGCTCCAGCGCGAACGCCACCATGGCGAAGACGTAGAGCAGCACGGCGCCGACGACGAAGAGGTCGCTCAGCCCTGCGAGTTGCTCAGCGGGCATCCTTGTCTCCTGCGGATAGAACCTTGACGATGTCGGCGAACTCCTCGGCGAAGCCCGCCGCGGAGCCCTCGGTACGGGTGAGCCCGCCCACCTCGGCGCGGCCGTCCTTGACACGGACGAAGACGCGGCGGCGGCGGATCATGAGCGACAGCGCGATGGCGACGACGGCCGTGCCCGACGCGAGCAGGGCGGGGAAGCGGCCGGGGTCGTAGGCGATCTGGAGTGTGATCCACTCCTTGACGCCGGTGAACTCCAGCTTGCCTGTGCCGTCCGGAAGGTCGAGCTTCTGCCCCACTGCGAGGGGCTTGGGCACCTTCGTCCCCATGACGAGGGGCTTGAGCTTCCGCATGACCTCGGGCTTGGCCAGCTCGTACACCGACTGCGGCTCGCCCGAGCGCACGCCGAGGTCTCCCCCGAACACGCCGAGCACCTGCACCTCGGGGTTGACCGCGCCGGGGAACGCCGACGCGTACGAGCCGTCGGTCAGCGGCACGCTGGTGGGCAGGAAGCGCAGGAGGAAGCCGAGCTGCGTCGGCTGCGCGTCGGGCGCCTTGACCACGCAGCCGGACGTCAGCGTGGGCTTGAGCTCGATCAGGCACGGCACCGGACCCTCGAAGGCGACCTGGCCCTTGCCGTCGGTCACCTTGAAGACGGGCGCGTAGCCGTGGCCGATCAGGTACGTCTGCGTGCCGTTGATCTCCAGCGGCTCGTTGACCTTGAGCTCGTAGTCGCGGGCCGGCGCGCCGGGCGAGTCGTTGACCTTGAGGTAGGCGGAGTAGTCGAGCTCCTGGCCGCGCTTGTCGCCCTGCACCTGGTAGGTGGCCTTGAAGTCGCGCAGCTCGAACGAGAACGGCTCCAGCGACTCGGCCGACACCTGGTTGCCGGGGATGAACCGGTCGTAGGCGGCCACGGTGTTGGCGAAGCCGTCGCCCTCGACGACGAGGACGTTGCCGCGGTAGCCGTACAGGGAGCCGACGGCCACGGCGACGAGCACGCCGAGCAGCGCGACGTGGAAGAGCAGGTTGCCGGTCTCGCGCAGGTAGCCCTTCTCCGCCGACACCCAGCCGTCGCCGGTCTCGACCCGGAAGCGCAGGCGGCGCAGCCGCCGGGCGGCCTCCTCCGCCGTCAGGTCGCCGTCGATCTCGGCGTGGTGCGGCAGCTTGGACAGGTTCCTGGGCGCGGCGGGCGGCCTGCGCCGCAGCTCCCGCGCGTAGGTGAGGGTGCGCGGGATGATGCAGCCGACGAGCGACGTGAACAGCAGCAGGTAGATGGCGGCGAACCAGACGGAGGTGAAGACCTCGAAGAGCTGCACCCGGTCGTACCACTCGGCGAGAGTGGGGTACTGCTGGTAGAAGCGCGCCACCTTGTCGGGCTCGACGCCGCGCTGCGGCACCAGCGAGCCGGGCACCGAGGCGAGCGCCAGCAGGAACAGCAGGATGAGGGCCGTCTTCATCGAGGTGAGCGTGCGCCACACCCACCGCAGCCAGCCGACGAGCCCGAGCCTGGCCTGCTTGGGCGCCTGCTCCTTCTCCAGTTCCTCGACCGTCATCAGATCACCGGCCTGAACGCGCCGACGACGCCCTGGATCGCTGCGATCATCTCTCCCCACAGGCCGGTCACGAGCAGCACGCCGACGGCGACCATCATCCCGCCGCCGATCCTGGTGATCAGCCGGGAGTGCTTCCTGATGGCGCGGAAGGTGCGAAGGGCCTTGCTGTAGGCCAGCGCGGCGCCCACGAACGGCAGCCCGAGGCCCAGCGCGTACGCGACGGCGAGCAGGGCGCCCCGCGCGGCGCTGCCCTCGTTGAGGCCGAGCGCCAGCACGACGGCGAGGGTGGGGCCGATGCACGGGGTCCAGCCGAGGCCGAACACGACGCCGAGCAGCGGCGCCCCGGCGAGCCCCGCCGAGGGCACCTTGTGGATGCGCACGTCACGCATGAGCCCGGGGACCACGCCGAGGAACGCCAGCCCGAGCAGGATGGTCAGGACGCCGAGCACCCTGGTGATGACCTCGGCGTTGCCCAGCAGCACGGAGCCGAGGCCGCCGAACAGCGCCCCGCTGAGCACGAACACGGCGGCGAACCCCGCCACGAACAGCGTCGCCCCGAGCACCAGCCGCCCGCGCCGCGGGTCGGCGCTCATGCCCGTCACGTACGACAGGTAGCCGGGCACCAGCGGCAGCACGCAGGGCGAAAGGAACGAGACCACTCCCGCGAGCACCGCGATGGGCACGGCGAGCAGGAGCGAGCCCGAGGCGACGACGTCACTCATCGCGCACCTTGGTGACCGTGGTCATGAGGTCGGTGTACTTGACGGCGCCGAGCGCCCTGGCGGCGATCCTGCCCTGCTTGTCGATGATCAGGGTGGAGGGGATGGCCGCGGGCGGCACGGTGCCCTGGAAGGCGAGGGCGACCTTGCCCGGCTGGTCGAAGATGTGCGGGTAGCCGGTCTGCTCGGTGCGCTCGAACGCCACCGCGTCGGCCTGGCGGTCCTTGAAGTCGACGCCGAGGAACTGCACGCCGCCCTTGGTCTTGGCCGCGACCTCCTTGAGCACCGGCGCCTCGGCCCGGCAGGGCCCGCACCAGGAGGCCCAGAAGTTGAGGACGACGACCTTGCCCTTGTGCTCGGCGAGCGACGCCTTGCCGCCGTCGAGCGTCGTGCCCTCGACGGCGGGCGCGGGCCTGCGGTCGGCGGCGTCGAACACCTGCATCTTCCCGTCGCCGGGGACGAACCGGGTGTCGCCCGCCTGGGGCTGGCCGCCCTGGTTGCCCGCGCAGCCCGCCGCGCCTCCCGTGACCAGGGCAGCCAGGAGGACGAGAGAGACGGACTTCGCGCGCACGGAGGGAGATCTCCTTGTACTACAGCTGGTAGAGCTTGCAACTCTACCGGTGGGGTCAGGCGCCCGGGACGCTGGGGCCGTGGTCGATCGAGCCGGCGGGCTCGCTGTAACCGATGCTGATGAGGCGGTCGCCGTCGAAGCTGAACGTGGTGAGGCTGGCGAGCGCGCACTGCCTGCGCCGCGGGTCGTGCCACAGCCTGCGGCCCTCGGCGGCCATCCTGATGGCCCAGATGGGCAGCTGGTGGCTGACCAGCACCGCCTCGTGCCCGCGCGCGGCGGCCCTGGCGTCGTCGATCATGGAGCGCATGCGCCGCACGATCTCGGGGTACGGCTCGCCCCACGACGGCCGCATCGGGTTCCAGAAGTAGCGGTAGTTGCGCCAGTCGCGCAGGATCGCGAGCCCCTGGCCGACCGGGCGGCCCTGAAGCTGGTTGCGGGCCTCGATGAGCCGCTCGTCGGTGACGACGTCGAGGCCGAACGTCTCGGCGAGCGGGGCGGCGGTCTCCAGCGCGCGCTCCAGCGGGGAGCTGTAGAGCGCCACGACGTCGCGGCCGGTGATGACCTTGGCGACCGTCTGGGCCATCAGCCGGCCCGTCTCGGACAGGTGGTAGCCGGGCAGCCTGCCGTACAGGACGCCGCTGGGATTGTGCACCTCACCGTGGCGCAGCAGGTGGACGACGGTGGTTTCAGCCATGGTGTCGCAAGCCTATCCGCTGGCACGGCGTGCCTGACGGCAGGGACCTGCGACGGGGCGTCAGCGGACGGCCCAGGCGTTCTCCTGCTCCCTGCTGACGGCCGCGAGGGCCTCGACGGTGGCCCTGATGGCCGGGCGCCTGGCCGCGTCGGTGCGCCAGACGGCGTAGATGCGCCTGCTCTGGCGGGGCCTGGTCGGGACGAGGCGGACGCCGTCGGGCACGCAGTCGCGGCCGAGCCTCGGCACGACGGCGCAGCCCAGCCCGGCGCCGACCAGCGCGAGCTGCGTCGGGTACTCGTCGGCCATGCAGGCGATCTCGGGCTCCACGTCGGCGTTGCGCAGCGTGAAGACGAGCCAGTCGTGGCAGACCGTGCCGGGCGAGGAGCTGATCCAGCGCTCGCCGCGCAGCGCGGCCAGTTCGAGCTCCTTCTGGCCGGCCAGCGGATGGGAGGCGGGCAGCGCCACGTCGGCCACGTCGTCGAGCAGGGTCGCCCTGGACAGCCCGTCGGGCAGCGCCATGGGCCGGTTGAGCCAGTCCTGGATGATGCCGAGGTCGAGCTCGCCGCGCGACACCTCGCGCAGCACCCGCTCGGGCTCGCGCTCGTACAGCTGGAGCCACAGGTCGGGGTGGCGGTCGCGCAGCGAGGCCACCGCGCGGGGCATGAGCCCGCGGGCGGCGGTGGGGAACGCGGCGACGTTCAGCCGCCCGACGACCTCGCCGCGCAGCGCCTCGAAGTCGGCCTTAGCGGTCTCGACGAGGGCGAGGATGCGCTCGGCGTGCTCGGCGAGCAGCCCCGCGGCGTCGGTGAGCCGCACACCGCGCCCGCTGCGCTCCATCAGGCGGGCGCCGGTCTCGCGTTCGAGCTTGGCGATCTGCTGGGACACGGCTGACGGGGTCACCTTCAGCGCGTCGGCGGCGGCGCCGACGGACCCGTACACGTGGACGGCGTGAAGCGCCTTGAGCCGGTTCAGGTCCAACATGTAAGCCAGCCTAAAGGGTTTAGCGTAGAAAGTCTCGCTTGTCCTTCAATCTGTAGCGACTGAAAATATATGCATGAGAATCTTCAAGTCGAAGCAGCCTGAGCAGCGCACCACGTCCTACCTCAAGGTGCTGGCGGAGCAGGCGCGCGAGCAGCGCATCAGGTACCAGAAGTCCCGCACCGCGTAGATCCCGTAGATCGCGCAGATCTGCCGGCCGGCATGCGAGCGGGCATGCCGGCCCGGGCCGCCGTCAACCGCCTAGAGCACCGCCGCCGCGGCCTTCGCCGCCGCCGGAAGCGCGTCGGCCACCCGGCTCAGCGCCTCCTCGTCGTGGGCGGCCGACAGGAACCACGCCTCGTACGCCGACGGCGGCAGATAGACGCCATGGTCGAGCATCGCGTGGAAGAACGCCGTGAACGCCGCCGTGTTCTGCGTCCTCGCCTCGTCGAAGTTCGTCACCTCGGCCTCGGTGAAGAAGATCGAGAACAGGCTGCCGGCCCGCTGGAGCCGGTGCGGCACCCCCGCCGCCGTCAGCGCCTCGGACGCGGCGTCGCCCACCGCGAGCGCCGCGGCGTCGACCCGCCCGTACGCCTCGGCGTCGAGCGCCCGCAGCGTGGCCACCCCGGCCGCGCACGCCAGCGGGTTCCCCGACAGGGTGCCCGCCTGGTAGACCGGCCCCTCGGGGGCCAGGCAGGCCATGACGTCGGCCCTGCCGCCGAACGCCGCCGCCGGCAGCCCGCCGCCCATGACCTTGCCGAACGTCATCAGGTCGGCGTCGACCGGGTCGAGGCCGTACCAGCCGGACGGCGACACGCGGAAACCCGTCAGCACCTCGTCCACGATGAGCAGCGCCCCGTGGGCGGTGCACAGCTCGCGCAGCTTCGCGTTGAAGCCGTCGCGCGGCGGCACCACGCCCATGTTGGACGGGCACGCCTCGGTGATCACGCACGCGATGTCGGCCGACGCGAACGCCGCCTCGACCGCGGCCACGTCGTTGTACGGCAGCACGATCGTGTCGGCCGCCGACGCGCCCGTCACGCCCGGCGTGTCGGGCAGCCCGAACGTCACCACGCCCGACCCGGCCGACGCCAGCAGCGCGTCGACGTGCCCGTGGTAGCAGCCGGCGAACTTGACCACCTTGGAGCGGCCCGTGAAGCCCCTGGCCAGCCGCACCGCGCTCATCGTCGCCTCGGTGCCCGAGCTGACCAGCCTGACCTTCTCCACCGGCGCCATCCTGGCCACGATCTCCTCGGCCAGCTCCACCTCGCCCGGCGTGGCGGTGCCGTAGGAGAACCCGTGCGCCGCCGCGGCGGAGACGGCCTCGACGACCGCCGGGTGCCGGTGCCCGAGGATCATCGGGCCCCAGGAGCAGACCAGGTCCACGTACCGGTTGCCGTCGGCGTCGGTGATGTAGGGCCCCTGGCCCGAGACCATGAAGCGCGGCGTGCCGCCGACCGCGCCGAACGCGCGCACCGGTGAGTTGACGCCCCCCGGCACGACGGCGCGGGCGCGGGCGAAGAGGTCTTCGGAGTTCTGTGTACTGCTCACCCGACCCAGGTTAGCCGCGGGCACCCGTGGTGCCTCCCTGACCTCCCCCGGCCTCCCGAGGCCGTCAGTCGGCCAGCCACTCCAGGATGCGCAGCGGGTCGGGCAGCGGGCGGCCGTCAGGGGGCCGCAGCCACGCGGCGGGCTGACCGGCGGCCAGCCTGGACGGCGGGGCGAGGACGTAGCTGTCGCGGCAGTGCCAGCGCAGCCCGGGGGTGTCGTCGATGGTGGCCGGGTCGCAGTCGAGCTGGCACGACCACCACTCGTCCTCGTCCTCGGGGTTGCCGCGGGTGGCCACGTAAAACAAGACCCGGTCGCCGTTGGCGGCGACCGGGCCGGGGTGGGCTCCCGCGGCGTCGATCCTCGAAAGGGCCGACAGGCCGACGGGCAGGGGTACGTCGAAGACGTCGAACACGCGCCCTGTGGGCAGGATCACGTTGGCCTCGGGCTCGGCCTGCCACCAGCGCGTGAGCAGCGTCGTGTCGGTGGTGGCCTGGAGCTGCCAGGCCGGCGACAGCGGGTGGGCGCCCGGGTCGGGACAGCCGACCCGGTCACAGGAGCACGCGCGGGGGCCCTGGGACAGCGGGTGGGCACCCTGGACGACGGGCCAGCCGACGGCCGCGTACTGCAGCACAGAGTCGAGCATCGAGTCGATGCGCGCCGGACGCGCCCGTTTTCTGGTACGCCGAGCCAGCGGTACCCCCACCATGGTGTCTCCCGTCAGAGTCCCGTGCCCGAGATGGTCCCGGCTCCGGGCGCGACGCGCACGCGGGACACAGCAGCACTTCTCATCGCACTTTAACGCACAGGCCACAGCAGTTGACGGGAAACCCCCGGTTAGAGCTTCCGCGCCACTTCCGTCGCCCAGTAGGTGAGGATCAGGTCCGCGCCCGCCCGCTTGATCGACACCAGGGACTCCATGATCATCCGGTCGCGGTCGATCCAGCCGTTGGCCGCCGCGGCCTCGATCATGGAGTACTCGCCGCTCACCTGGTACGCGGCCACCGGGACGTCCGCCTCCGCGCGGACGGCGGCGATGACGTCGAGGTAGGCCATGGCCGGCTTGACCATCACCGCGTCGGCGCCCTCGGCCAGGTCGAGGCGCACCTCACGCAGCGCCTCGCGCACCGAGCCGGCCGGGTCCTGCTGATGGGTGCTGCGGTCGCCGAACTGCGGCGCGCACTCGGCGGCGTCGCGGAACGGCCCGTAGAACGCCGAGGCGTACTTGACCGAGTAGGCGAGGATCGGCACGTCGGCGAAGCCGGCGCCGTCGAGCGCCGCCCTGATCGCGCCGACCTGGCCGTCCATCATGCCGCTCGGCGCCACCACCTGCGCGCCGGCCCGCGCCTGCGCCACCGCGGTCGAGGCGTAACGCTCCAGCGTGGCGTCGTTGTCGATGTCGCCGGACTCCGTCAGCAGACCGCAGTGGCCGTTGTCGGTGAACTCGTCGAGGCAGGTGTCGGCCATCACCACGATGGAGCCGCCCACCTCGGCCGTCACGTCACGCAGCGCGACCTGCAGCACGCCGTCGGGGTCGTCGGCGGCCGAGCCCCGCGCGTCCTTCACCGCGGGGATGCCGAACAGGATGACACCGCCGACGCCCGCCTCGGCCGCCTCGTGCGCGGCCTTGCGCACCGAGTCGCGGGTGTGCTGGACGACGCCCGGCATCGACGCCACCGGCCGCGGCTCGTCGATGCCCTCCTTGACGAACAGCGGCAGGATCAGGTCGGCCGGGTGCAGCCGGGTGCCCGCCACCATGCGCCGCAGCGCGGGGTCGCGGCGGAGCCGCCGCGGGCGGGCGTGGGGGAACTGCGCGCTCATCTGCCTCTCCTTCTGGCGCCACGGCGGTTCTGCGACGGCCGGCGCGGGGTGTCGCCCGCCGTCAGCGCCGCCTGGCGCTGCTTGGCTCCGAACTCGGCCAGCGCGGCCGCCAGGGCCGACGCCGACGGCGTGTCGGCCATGACGTCCACGCGCAGGCCGAACTCCTCGGCCGTCTTGGCCGTCTGCGGCCCGATGACGGCGATGACTGTGACGTTGTGCGGCTTGCCGGCGATGCCGACCAGGTTGCGCACGGTGGAGGACGACGTGAACAGCACCGCGTCGAACCCGCCGCCCTTGATGGCCTCGCGGATCGGGGCGGGCGGCGGCGCCGCGCGCACCGTGCGGTACGCCGTGACGTCGTCGCACTCCCAGCCCAGCTCGGTGAGCCCGGCCACGAGGGTGTCGGTCGAGATGTCGGCGCGCGGCAGCAGCACGCGGTTGATCGGGTCGAGCATGGAGTCGTACGGCGGCCACTCGGCGACCAGGCCCTCGGACGACTGCTCGCCCGACGGCAGCAGGTCGGGCTTGACCCCGAACTCGACGAGGGCGCGGGCCGTGGCGTCGCCGACGGCGGCCACCTTGAGCCCGGCGAAGGCGCGGGCGTCGAGGCCGTACTCCTCGAACTTCTCACGCACCGCCTTGACGGCGTTGGCGCTGGTGAAGGCCACCCACTCGTACCGGCCGGTGACGAGGCCCTTGATCGCGCGGTCCATCTGCTGCGGGGTGCGGGGCGGCTCGACCGAGATGGTCGGCACCTCCTCGGGCACCGCGCCGTACGAGACGAGCTGCTCCGACAGGCTGCGCGACTGCTCCTTGGTACGGGGCACGAGCACCCGCCAGCCGAACAGCGGCTTGGTCTCGAACCACGACAGCCGGTCGCGCAGGCCCACGGCCTCGCCGACGACCATCAGCGCGGGCTCGGTGAACCCGGCGTGCTTCAGGTCGGGCTGCAGCCTGCCGAGGGTGGTGACGACGGTGTACTGCTCGGTGGTGGTGCCGCCGCTGCTGACCGCGACCGGCGTGGTGTCGGGCTTGCCCCCGGCGATCAGGGCCTTGCCGATGGCCACGGCCTCGGCGACGCCGTTGTAGATCACCAGTGTGCCGCGGCAGGCGGCGTGGACGGCCCAGTCCTGCTCCTGCGCGGCGTCGACGATCCTGAACTCGGGCACCCCGGCCGCCGGCGGGATGCCGGCGTAGGTGAGCACGGCGGTCGCGGGCGGCACGCCGGGAACGATCTCGAAGTCCACCTCCGCGGCGGCGCACGCCGCGACCTCCTCGGTGATGGAGGAGAACAGCATGGGGTCGCCCTCGCACAGGCGCACGACGAGCTGCCCGGACTTGGCGCGCCGCACGAAGTCGTCGCCGGCGACCTCCACGCCTTCGCGGCAGTGCTTCAGCAGCGGGCCGAACGCCTCCTCGTCGAGGACGACGGCGTCGGCCTTGCCGAGGAGCTCCGCGGCACGGAGGGTGAGCAGGTTGGGATCGCCGGGGCCCGCACCCACGAAGGCGACGAGACCGGAGGTTGGACTATCGGAGCTCAATGGGAATGCTCCCCCATCAATCTGTCGGCTCCTTCGGCGATCATCTCGGCCGCGAGGCGGCGGCCCAGCTGAGCGGCCTCCGAAGGGGAGCCGGCGGCGGACTTGCGTACCGCCTCCCGGCCGTCGATCGCGACGACCGAGGCGGTCAGGTTCAGAGTGTGCCCGTCATCGACCGCGAACGCACCCACGGGCGCCGCGCACCCCGCCTCGAGTGCGGCCAGCACGGCCCTTTCTGCCGCGACCGCCGAGCGGGTGCGCGGGTCGTCGAGGACGCCGAGGAAGGACACGAGGTCCGCCCTCTCGGTGAGGCACTCCACCACCAGCGCGCCCTGGCCGGGCGCTGGGAGCACCTCCTCCACCTCGAAGACCTGCGCGATCTCCGACTCGCGGCCGAGCCTGGCCAGCCCTGCGGCGGCCAGCACGACCGCGTCGAGCTCACCTGAGGCTACCTTGCCGATACGGGTGTCGGCGTTGCCCCGGATCGGGACGTACTGCAGGTCAGGGCGCAGCGCGCTCAGCATGGCGATGCGGCGCGGCGAGCCGGTGCCGACCCGGGCGCCGGGCGGCAGGTCGGCGAACTTGACCGGCCCGACCAGCGCGTCGCGGTGGTCGTGCCTGGCCGGGATCGCCGCCAGCGTCATGCGGGGGTCCTGCGTGGTGGGGATGTCCTTCAGCGAGTGGACCGCGAAGTCGATCTCACCGTCGAGCAGCTTGTCGCGCAGCGCCGTGACGAACACGCCCGTGCCGCCGAGCTGCGCCAGGTGCGCCTTGGTGACGTCGCCGAAGGTCGTGATGCCGACCAGCTCGATCGCCTGCCCGGTGCGCTCGGTGTAGGCGTCGGCCACCATCTGCGACTGCGTGGTGGCCATGAGGCTGCGGCGCGTGCCGAGCCGCAGCGTACCCAGCCGTGACGTCACAGCTCCACCTCCCTCACGGCCTCGGGCATCTTCGGATCCAGATCGAACAGCTCACGCAGCGCCTCCGCATAATGATCGCCTCCTGGCGAGGCGGCGAGCTGCTTGACACGCACAGTCGGCTCATGGAGCAGTTTGTCGACGACCCTCTGCACGGTCATGGCGATCTCGTCTCTCGCTCTCTCGTCGAGACCGGGCACCCGTGTCATCAGGCGGCCCAGCTCGGATTCCACCACTCCGGCCGCCTTGCTGCGCAGAGCCACCACGGTCGGGGTGACGGTGGCGACCCGCTCGGCGTCGAGGTAGGCGGCCAGCTCCTCGACGACGAGCCGGCGCACCGACTCGACGGCGTCGCCGCCGCGCGAGCCGACGCCGGACTCCTGGATCGTCTCCAGGTCGACCAGCGTCACGCCGGGCAGGGAGCGTACCGCGGGATCGACGTCGTGCGGCAGTGCCAGGTCGAGGACGAACACCTCGCGGCCCGCCCCGTCGAGCATCTCGGGGGTGACGACGTGGCGGCCCGCGCCGGTGCAGGTGATGACGAGGTCGGCCGCCGCCAGCTCTCGGGGAACCGCGGAGAACTCGACCGCCCTGCCGCCGACGGAGGCGGCCAGGCGCGCGCCCCGCTCGTACGTGCGGTTGGCCACGACGATGTCGCCGACGCCCGCGCGGGACAGCGTCGCCGCGGCGAGCGAGCTCATCGAGCCGGCGCCGACCACCAGGGCGCGCCGGCCCGCGACGTCGCCCGCGAGCGCCAGGCCCGCGCTGACCAGGGAGGCGCCCGCCTTGTCGATGCCGGTGTCGGTGTGCGCCCGCTTGCCGACCCGCAGCGCCTGCTGCACCAGGTCGTTCAGCGTCGCGCCGACCGTGCCCTGCTTCTGCCCCAGCTTCAGCGCCTGGCGCACCTGGCCCAGGATCTGGCCCTCGCCCACCACCATGGAGTCGAGGCCGCACACCACGGAGAACAGGTGCTTGACGGCCTGCTCCTCGTAGTGGACGTACAGGTGGGGGGTCAGTTCCTCGGCGGGCACGCCCGAGTGCACGGCGAGCAGCGCGCTGACCGCGTTGACCCCCGCGTGGAAGCGGTCGACCGTGGCGTAGACCTCGACCCTGTTGCAGGTCGAGACCACCATGGTCTCCGCGACGCACGCGTCCTGCCGCACGTCGTGCAGCAGCTTCACGAGCGCGTCACCGGTGACGGAGACGCGTTCGAGCAGGGCCACCGGCGCGGTGCGGTGGCTGAGTCCGACAACCAGAACACTCATTGACTGTCCACCGCCATGAGTGGCCCCCCAGCCTTGCGTTGCTCGTGGAACGCGAGAATCTGCAGTTCGATAGATAGGTCGACTTTACGGACATCGACGCCGTCGGGAACAGACAGGACGACGGGGGCGAAGTTCAGGATGCTGGTCACGCCCGCGGTCACCACGCGATCGCACACCTCCTGCGCCGCCGCCGCCGGTGTCGCCAGTACCACGATGGAGACTCCACGCCGTTTGATCACGGCTTCCAGGTCGTCGATGTGTTCAACATTCAACCCCGCGATGGTGTCGCCCACCACTTCGGGGTCGGCGTCGACGACCGCCGCGATGCGGAAGCCCCTGGAGACGAAACCGCCGTAGTTGGCGAGGGCGCGGCCGAGGTTTCCGACGCCCACGATGGCGACCGCCCAGTCCTGGGTGAGGCCGAGTTCGCGGGAGATCTGGTAGACGAGGTACTCGACGTCGTAGCCTACGCCTCGGGTGCCGTACGAGCCCAGGTGCGACAGGTCCTTGCGGAGCTTGGCCGAGTTGACGCCGGCCGCCACCGCGAGGTCCTCGGAGCTGACCGTCGCCACGCCCCGCTCCGCCATGCCGTGCAGCGCCCGGAGGTACAGCGGAAGCCTGGCCACCGTCGCCTCGGGAATACCGCGGTCACGGGGCTGGGACGGGCTCTTCACGTGCCGTGGCTCCAGGGGACGGGCGGCTTGGGAGCCGCGGGAACGGATTCGGACCGTCTTTCAGGTTAATCCCTTTGTGAACCGGTGCACAAAGTCGGGGCGATACGGTGGGTGCCATGCATCGCATCACCCTGTTCGGCCGGCCCGGATGCCACCTGTGCGACGACGCGCGCGCGATCATCGCCAGGGTGGCGGGCGAGCTGGGCGTCCCCTGGGAGGAGATCAGCATCGACTCCTCCGACGAGCTCAGGGAGAAGTACGGCGAGATGATCCCCGTCACGCTGATCGACGGCGTGCAGCACGACTTCTGGCGCGTGTCGGAGCACCGCCTGCGGGCCGCGCTGAGCGGGTAGCCGGGCGCTAGAACATCGCCGTGGGCAGGGGCACCACCTTGGCCGCGTTCACGGTGAGCTCGATGACGTTCGTGGCGAGCACCATGGTCTGCCGCTCGCTGACGAACCGCTCGACGTGCGGCTGGCGCTGGTGGTCGCGGTAGGCCACCTCGTCGCGGTACAGCTCGTAGACGATGCGCTGCAGCGGCGCCGACTTCACGGCGTGGCAGGCGTACACGAGGGTGTCGGGCTCGCCCCTGCGCACGGCCTCGACCGTGGCCTCGGCCAGCCGGTCGAACGCCTCGCCCGAGCCGTCGACGATGGTGAAGACGGTCAGCAGGCCGTAGATGCTCGGCGACGGCCTGGCGGAGCCGGGCTGCGGCTGCGGGGGCGCGAACACGTCCTGCCCGGGGTGGGCCGCGCCCGTGGCGGGCGGCGCCTGGACCGGGGCGTGCGGCGGGGCGGTGTTCATGATGTAGCCGGTGGCGGGGCCGGGATCGGCCGCCTGCGGCATCCTGGACGCGGCCTGCGCGTCGAGGTCGCCCGCGCGGTACTCGGCCACCAGGTCGCCCAGGCCTGACGCCCTGCGCGGCGGCACAGGCGGCGCGGAGGGCGGCATGGAGGGCGGCATGGAGGGCGGCGCGGGCGGCGGGGGCGCCTCCGCGGCCATCGTGACGGGCTCGGGCGCGACCCTGCGGCCCAGGGGCTCCGACAGCGGCCCGCGCGCGTCGTCGAGGTGCCTGCGGCCGGGCTCGGGCGCGGCCCTGCGCCCGCGCGACGGGGGCTCGTCGTCGAAGTCGTCGTCGTCCTCGTCGTCCTCGTACGGCGCCAGCGGCCGCAGCACGGTGTACCAGACGGCCGCGCCCGCCACGGCGAGCAGCGCGGTGGTGAACAGCGCGGGCACGGTGAAACGCATCGCGCCGACGAGCGCGATGCCCGACGGCGCGACGACCAGGGTGGCGTGCAGGTTGTCGGTGTCGTAGTCGTCGCCGTTGCGCCACTTGAGCGCGGCGACCACCAGGGCGCCGAGCATGATGAGCACGGCGACGGAGTGCACCGCGACGAGCAGGTAGCTGGGGAAGATGTTCCAGTGGGCCGCCCCCGACGGCAGCGCCTTGCCCATCTCCTCGGACTTCAGCGGGTCGATCACGAGGATCGCGGCCGAGACGACGGTGAAGGCGATGCCGAACAGCCAGCCGAGGAACTTCGGCGGCACCTTCTCAGGCAGGAGCTGCACCAGCCCGACAGCCAGCCACAGCGGCGCCAGCAGGGATCCCGTGAGCTGGTACAGCCGGAACGTCACCGGGCCGAACCCGACCAGGTACCCCACCCCGATCGCGCCGAGCGACAGGCACAGGGCGACGGCTGCCACGGTCCAGGCGATCAGCCACCCCTCGGGCTCCTCGCGCAGCCGGCGGACCAGCGCCCCGGCGCCGATCGCGGCCAGGAGCGCACCGGCGAAAGCAATGACAGCAACGAGGATCTCCATGGTGACTCCAATGCTGCCGGACGATCCTCACCTGGCGGTAGCCGAAGAGGGAAGGGGACGGTCCACACGTTAGCTGCCGGTTAAAGCGAGTCATGACAGCAGGGAGTGGATTGTGGAATTTCCAGTTGATTTCTAGAGTGTTCGAGCACGCCGCACCCCTTACCCCTAGGGATATCGGATGCCTGACTCGTGGCCGTTCGCCGGGCTGCTTGCGCCAGCGGTCGCTGGCCCCGCCCGGACGAGCGAGCTTGACGTGCGTGAAGAGGCTCCCGACGACGACATCCGCACCCTCGTGCTGAACGCCAAGAACGGATGCACGGAGTCCTTTGGCACGCTCTATGACCGCTACGTCGACCTGGTCTACCGCTACATCTACTTCAGGGTCGGCTCCCACCCCCTCGCCGAGGACCTCACCAGCGAGACGTTCCTGCGCGCCCTGCGCAGGATCTCCGACTTCACCTGGCAGGGCAGGGACTTCGGCGCCTGGCTCGTCACGATCGCCAGGAACCTGGTGACCGACCACTTCAAGTCGGGCCGCTACCGGCTGGAGGTCCCGACGGGAGAGGTCATCGACGTTCCGCTCGAAAGCTCGCACATCCCGGAGAACGCGGTGGTCACGGCCATCATCAACGACCGGGTGCTGCGGGCCGTCCGAGACCTCAATCCCGAGCAGCAGGAGTGCGTGGTGCTGCGGTTCCTGCACGGCCTGTCCCTCGCGGAAACCGCGCTGATCATGGGGAAGAAGAGTGGAGCGATCAAAGCGCTGCAGTTCCGTGCCATCCGGGCACTGGGCAGGGCGCTCAAACACGACCTGGCGTAACCTGCCGGGCGGGCTCCTCGTTGAGCAGGTGTCACGACCGTTGTCAGGGAGCTGCCATGGGTAGGGCGCGCAGGCGGCGGGAGCGCGTGCTGGAGCACCTCACGGAGCTGCGCGCGCTGCCCCTCGGCGGAGGGCCCGACCCCGCCTTTCGCAACCGTTTGCGTGACGCGCTCGTCTCCGGCCTCCCGCTCGCCCCCGATCATCCCTCCGCCCCCTCCATCGAGATCCCCACGCTGCCGAGGAGCCTCGCCGACGCCGCCGGCGGCGGCCCGCTGCCCGCCGACACGGCGCGCAGGCTCCTGGACGACACCGCGCGCAGGCTCGTCGAAGGGGAGCCCGCCGCGGAGGGCGCGGGGCACGGCCGCGCGGGACGCCGCCGGCGTCGCCGCGCGCCCCGCCGGCAGCCGGTGCTGTACCAGCTCGCCTCCTTCGGGCTGGCGGCCGCCATGACGCTCTCGGCCTTCGCCACGTACTGGTCCGTGCCTGGCGACACCCTGTACCCGCTCAAGCGGGCCGCAGAGAGCACGCTCGTGCAGCTCAGCATCGACGACGCCGAACGCGGCGAGCGCGAGCTCGACTCCGCGAGGACGCGCGCCAAGGAGGTCGCCTCGCTGCTCGGGTCGTCCCGCGACGACAGGCTGGTGAGCAGGACGCTCAAGGACATGGAGGACTCCACGCGTTCCGGGATCAATCGCCTGGAACGCGTCGAACCGCGCTCCCCGAAGATCAAGAACTTCGCACGCGACCAGCGCGACACGGTCGAGCCGATGCTCGACCAGCTCGACGAGGCGCAGCAGGGCCAGGCGGCGGGTTACCTCGACTACATCGAGGGCCTCGTGGCCCCGGCTGGGTAAGCTGAGCGGCATGCGGCTCATTCCACGACGACACCCTGCCGGGGCCCAGGCCGCCGGCGAGGCGGCGGCGCAGGCCGCGGTGACCGTCGCCCCGGTCGAGCCCGACCTCGACGCCGCGGCGTTCTTCGACGTCGACAACACCATGATGCGCGGGGCGTCGATCTACCACTTCGCCCGCGGGCTGGCCACGCGCGGCATGTTCACCACGTCCGACCTGTTCAAGTTCGCCGTCGGCCAGGCCGTCTTCCGGCTGCGCGGCAACGAGAACCCCGAGCACATCGCGGTCGCCCGCGAGACCGCGCTCGCGTTCGTCGCGGGCGCCAAGGTCGACGACGTCGTACGCCTCGGCGAGGAGATCTACGACGAGGTCATGGCCGACCGCATCTGGGGCGGCACCAGGGCGCTCGCGCAGAGCCACCTCGACGCGGGCCAGCGGGTCTGGCTCGTCACCGCCACCCCCGTCGAGCTGGCCAGGGTCATCGCGCAGCGGCTCGGCCTCACCGGCGCGCTCGGCACGGTGGCCGAGACCAGCAACGGCGTCTACACCGGGCGCCTGGTCGGCGACCTGCTGCACGGGCCCGCCAAGGCTGAGGCGGTGCGGGCGCTGGCCCGCAGGGAGGGCCTCGACCTGACCCGCTGCACCGCCTACAGCGACTCGGCCAACGACCTGCCCATGCTGTCGCTCGTCGGCCACGCGGTGGCCATCAACCCCGACAGCGAGCTGCGCGAGCACGCCAGGAAGCACGACTGGCCGGTCAAGGACTTCCGCACCGGCCGCAAGGCGACCCTGGCCGCGCTGCCGATCGCCGCCGGGGTGGGCGCCGTGGCCGGCGGCGTCGCGGCGGGCATCGCCCTCCGCAAGCTCTACCGCGGCGCCCGCTGACCCCGCCCCCCGGGCGGGCGGTCAGCGCAGCCCGTCGAACAGCCGGCGCGCCTCGGGCTGCTTCCACTGCAGCCGGTTCCGGTCCCGCGGGTGCGGCGCGTACGGCACGGTGACGAACGTGACGCTGGTCTGCCGGAGGCCGTCCGCGAGCTGGTACATCGCCTCCAGGTCCAGGTCCGTCCTGACCGCGGCGCGCACCTCGCCCAGGAACGCCCGCAGCCGCTGCGGGTCGGCCGCCGCCGTCTTCACCTTGTCCAGCATGGCGCGGAGGAGCTGCGCCTGCCGCTTGATCCGCGCCACGTCGCTGCCGTCGCCGTAGTGACGCAGACGGGCGTAGCCGAGCGCGGCCTCGCCGTTCAGCATGCTCTTGCCCGCGGGCAGCCGCAGCTTGGAGGCCCGGTCGTCCACCGCCCTCGGCAGGGTGACCTCGACGCCGCCGAGCGCGTCCACCATCGACTTGAACCCGGTGAAGTCCACCTCGACGGTGTGCGCGATGCGCAGGCCGGTCAGCTTCTCCAGCGCCGTGCGCAGGCAGGACGCCCCACCGGTGTCGTACGCCGAGTTGATCATGTCGGTCCTCGCCGGGGACGAGCCGCAGCGCGGGATGGGAACCATCGAGTCGCGCGGCACGCTCACGGCGGTGGCGCGGCCCCGGTCGGCGGGCAGGTGCACGATCACGATGCTGTCGGAGCGCGCTCCCGCGCCGCGCATCCTCGGCCCGTACCGGGCGTTGCCGTCGCCGTCCCGGGTGTCGGAGCCGATGAGGAGCACGTTCAGCGCGCCGGAGACGTCCACGGCGCCGACGCCCCCCGCGGACGGCGGGGCCGGGGCGCGTCCGCCGACGAGCACCGCGGGAACGGCGACGGCCAGCGCGGTCGCGACGGCGACGAGACCGGCGGTCCACCAGCCCGTCCACCTGCGGCGCGGACGGACGCGCAGGTGCCGGTCGCGCTGCCGGGCGAGCGTCGCGGGCGGCTCGTGCTCCAGTTCCCTGCCGAAGTCGCGGAGCAGGTCCAGGTCGTCCATCATCACTCCTCCTCCAGCATGGGATTGGTGTCGCCCAGCGCGGCGCGTACCTTCCGCCTGCCCCTGTTGAGGCGGGAGCGCACGGTTCCGACCGGGATGCCGAGAGCGGTCGCGACCTCCTCGTACGTGAGGTCGCCCCAGGCGATCAGCAGCAGCACGTCGCGGTCCTTGGCGGGCAGGGCGGCCAGGGCTCCGGCCAGCTTCCCGCGGGCGGCCTGGGCGGTCACGCCGGCCGCCACGCGGTCGGCCGGCGACTCCACGTCCTGGTCGACGGGGGCGCGCAGCAGCGTGCGGTAGCGGGCCGCCTCGCTGCGGTGGTGCCGGGAGATGAGCTTGGTGAGGATGCCGAAGAGCCACGGCCTGGCGTCGGCGTACGCCAGGTCGTAGCTCTTCCTGCGGGAGAACGCCACCAGGAACGTCTCGCCCACGAGGTCCTCGGCCGGTTCGGGGCCGAGGCGTCTGGAGACGTACCGGTAGAGCATGGCGGAGTAGCGGTCGAACAGCGCGGAGAACGCCTCGGGTTGGGTCCACGAGGCGCTCACGAGTTCGGAGTCCGCGCCGCCGACGGCGGGCTGGGTGATCATCTCCGCCCTTCTGTGGGGGAACGGGGTCACCGATGTCTTGCCATCACCCGCCGCCGGGGTTCACGCGGGGGTCGCCTAGATCTCCTTCAGGAAACCCCCGTCCACCGCGAACTCGGCGCCGGTGGTGCTGCCCGAGCGCGGGGACGCGAGCAGCGCGACGGCGTCGGCGACCTCCTGGGGCCGCACCAGGCGGCCGGTGACGAGCCGCATCATCTGCGGCGCGGCCGACTCGATGACGGCGTCCCTGTCGCCGCCCGCCATGCCGGCGATCACGTCGGCGGCGCCGCCGGGCTTGGTCCACCAGTCGGTGAGCACCGGGCCGGGCGAGACGGTGTTGACGCGCACGCCCCGCGGGCCGTACTCCTCCGACAGCGCCTTGCTCACGTGGTTCATGGCGCTCTTGGCGGCGCCGTAGTCGACGTTCATGGCGCCGGGCTGGCGGGCCATGCCCGAGGAGACGTTGACGACGGAGCCGCCGCCGCGCTCCAGCATGACCGGCAGCGCCGCCCTGATCATCCGTACGGCGGAGAACAGGTTGAACTCGAACATGGCGAGCCAGTCGGCGTCGTCGGGGGTCATGAAGCCGACCCTGGGCAGGGTGACGCCGGGCGGGGGCCCGCCCGCGTTGTTGACGAGGACGTCCACGCCCCCGAACTCCTCCACCGCCCGCTCCACCACCCGGGCGGGGGCGGCGGGGTCCATGAGGTCGGCGGCGACGTGCAGCACGCCCTCGGGCAGCTCACTCGTACGGCTACGCGAGACGGCCACGACGCGGGCGCCCTCCTCCGCGAGGGTGCGGGCCACGGCCAGGCCGATGCCCTTCGACGCACCGGTCACGACGGCCACCCGGCCGGAAAGCTGAAGATCCATGATGTTCCCTTCGGTGTCACTCGGACGGATGGGGAACACCGGATCGACCGGATCGGTTGCGCCCGCGGCTAGAAGAACGGCGGGAAGGCGTGGCCCCTGCGCAGCCGCAGCTCGTTGAGCATCTGCTGGATGACCTCGCGGACGTGGTCGGTGAGGTTGAACACCAGCATCGGGTCGTCGGCGGCCGACGGCTCGTACTCGTCGGTGCGGATCGGCTCGCCGAACTCGATCAGCCACTTCGACGGCAGCGGCACCAGCCCGAGCGGCCCGAGCAGCGGGAAGAACGGCGTGATCGGCAGGTAGGGCAGCCCGAGCAGCCGCGCCAGCGACGGCAGGTCGCCGATCTTGGGGTAGATCTCCTCGGCGCCGACGATGGCGGTGGGCACGATCGGCACGCCGGCGCGGATCGCCGAGGCGACGAACCCGCCGCGGCCGAACCGCTGGAGTTTGTACCGTTCCGAGAAGGGTTTGCCCACGCCCTTGAAGCCCTCGGGGAACACCCCGACCAGCTCACCCTTGCGCAGCAGCCGGTCGGCGTCCTCGGGGCAGGCCAGCGTGTGGCCGGTCTTGCGGGCGAGCTCGCCCAGCACGGGGAGCTGGTAGACCAGGTCGGCGCCGAGCAGCCGCAGCGGCCTGCCCGCCTCGTCGTGCAGCGCCACCTGCATCATCAGCGCGTCGAGCGGCAGGGTGCCCGAGTGGTTGGCGACGACGAGCGCGCCGCCCTCCTCCGGCAGGTTCTTCAGCTCCAGCGTCTCCACCCTGAACCAGCTGCGGTAGAGGGGCCGCAGCAGTTCGAGGACGACCTTGTCGGTCAGTTCGGGGTCGTAGCCGAACTCGTCGACCTCGTAGTCGCCGGTGACGCGCCTGCGCAGGAACGCGAGCGCGCGCGCGACCGGGTCGGGCTCCTCGTAGGAGGGCGCCGCGCTGATCGGGATGACCCGCGCGTCCTCCTCGTGGGGCACGCTCACCGCCGAACACCTCCCAGCGGATGCAGGTCCCGCGAGCGCAGGAAGTCGTCGAACGCCGCCGCCGTGGTGAACTTGGGCCTCCAGCCCAGCTCGGCCTCCAGGCTGGAGGTGTCGACGGCCCGGCCGTAGCTCATCAGCCTGAGCTGCTCGGGTGAGTACTCGACCAGCCCGAACCGCCGCGCGGCGTTGCCGATCATCTTGAAGGCCGGCGAGACGAGGGGCATGGTGAGCCGCCCGGCCCGCCGCGCGCACTGCGACAGCAGCAGCACGCCTGCCCCGGCCACGTTGTACGTGCCGGGGTGGTCTTCTGTCGCCATCCGCCGCAGCACCTCGACCCCGTCGTCCTCGTGGACGAACTGCAGCCGCGGGTCGAAGCCGAACACGGTGGGCAGCACCGGTTGCGTGAAGTACCGCGTGAGCGGCGAGTCGACGCCCGGACCCATGAAGTTGGCGAAGCGCAGCAACGACACGGTGACGTCGGGACGCCGCCGCGCGAAGCCCCGCACGTAGCCCTCGACCTCGGCGGCGTCCTTGGCGTAGCCGTGGACGGGACCCTCGTGCGGCTCCAGGTCCTCGCTGAACACCGCGGGGTCGCGCGGCGACGAGCCGTAGACGGCGGTCGTGGAGCGCACGACCACGCGCCTGACGGTCGCCGACCGCTGGCAGGCGCCGAGCAGCTGCATGGTGCCGATCACGTTGTGCTCTTTCATCACGGCCCTGCCCCCGCTCCTCGACGGAGCGCTGACCAGGCTCATGTGCACGACGATGTCAATGTCAGCTGCGGCGATCACCTGCGCGATGTCAGGGCTGCGCAGATCGACCCGGACGAACTCGGTGCGGCCGAGGGAGATGCCGCCGTCTCGCGTGAGCGAGGGGGGCGGCACGGTGTCCACACCGATGACACGGCTGATGTCCGGGTCAGCGGCGAGAACACTCGCCACCCGGGCGCCGATGTGGCGCGAGACCCCGGTGACGAGCACGGTGTGGGTCATCAGCGCCTCGCAACGGTCGTTACTTCTTGTTGCGCCGCTGGATACGCGTCTTCTTCAGCAGCTTGCGGTGCTTCTTCTTGGCCATCCGCTTGCGGCGCTTCTTGATCACAGAGCCCACGGGACCCCCAGGTACTGATAGCAAGTCTGAAACGGCGTGCGAGCGCACGCCGGACCACAGACTACCGGCGATCCACGGTAGATCGCCCATTGGGGGGGTGAGACCCGGTCGTGCCTTGGGGTGACCGGGCCCCTCCCGCGTCCGCCATTCACGGCACGCGTGCGCGTGCCGCTACGTCAACCTGCCTCGATGTAGGCCTCCCGCAGATAGTCGTGCACCGCCTGCTCGGGCACCCTGAACGAGCGGCCGACACGGATGGCCGGCAGCTCGCCGGAATGGACGAGCCGGTACACCGTCATCTTGGACACCCTCATGACCGTCGCCACTTCAGCCACAGTCAGGAACTTCACCTCGCTGAGAGGTCTTTCGCCTGCACCCATCGGACGCCTCTTCCGCACGTGTTTCTGGGTTATCCCCACTGGTGCCATTGCTCACGCACGTGTACTGCCGTCAGCGTAAGTCGGGACTCCGAGTGCGCAAACCCCCTATTTTCTCAGCCTGCGGAGCCAGCTGTCAGAGGAACCAGTGAAGTCGCTGGCCAGCCCGGGAAACGAGCACCTCGCCGGTCGTTGGAACTGTCCAACCTGACACACATAAGAGTCGCCCAGGAGCCATCAAAAGTTGGCAAAGCGACGGCGTGGGCCATGGAATGCTGGCGCGAAAAGACGGTATCGGGAGGGCCGAATTCGACTCAAAGGGCTGCTGAGACGGATGTGACGAGATGGCGCGTCAGCGGAGCGTAATGGCGCGGGAACACGTTGTCGTCGAGCGGCACGACGACGTCGATCTTGCCCTCCGCCTGGCCCAGGAACAGCCCCGGGTCGTTGCTGTCGGCGAAGGCCACCGTCGGCACGCCCGCCTCGGCCGCCGCGCCCGCCCAGCCGTGGTCGGCCACGACCAGGTCGGGGTGCTCGTCGAGCTCCCGCAGCATGTGCCGCATCGGCTCGGCGTCGTGCGTGTGGACGAACGCGCCGCGGTCGTCCAGCATCGCGACGTCCTCCAGGTAGCGGATCCTGCGCGGCCGGCCGAAGCCCGACCCCGCGTACGTCCAGCCCTCGCCCGGCGTGAGCAGGGTGGCGCCGTGCTCGGCGGCGAGCCTGGCCAGCGCCAGGTGGACGGTGAGCAGCCCCGTGGGGTGCCCGGTGGCGAACAGGATCCTCGGGTTCTCGCGCGACAGCGCCGCCGCGACGGCGGCGGCCATGGCGTCGAGCGCGTCGATCGTCAGGTCGGGGTCGATCGTGTCCTGGCCCCAGCGGTGGCCGGGGTCGGCGACCACGCCCGCCGACTTCGCCATGAGTTCGAGGATGTCGCGGAACGACCAGGACTGCTCGAAGGTCAGCCCCAGCATGTAGTAGGGGTCGCGGTTGGCCAGCGAGCTGTAGTGGTCGAGGTTGTTCTCGCGGGAGGTCGCGACATCGCCGGCGATTCGCGTCTGGACAAGGTGCTCGCGGAGTTCGTCGCGGCTCAGCACTGCTCTCCCTCTTCAGGGCATGGGGTCGAGGCCGTGCAGGGGGAACACCGCGTTCCTGGTGGCGATGATCGCACGGTCGATGGGATCCGCAGGGTCATAACCGCCGGACAAGTCGCTAAATTCCGGTCTTCGTCCGTCGGACATGGTGAGCGGAGGCGTCTCGCCGGTCCTCTCGCGGACCAGCCGCCGCCACTGCTCTCCCGTGGGGGTGGCCGGGTCGATGGGGTGACCCGCCGCCTCGGCGATCAGGTGCGTCCAGGCGCGCGGCACCACCTGCACGATCTCGTAGCCCCCGCCGCCCACGGCGATCCACCGGCCGCCGGCCGTCTCGTGCGCCAGCCGGTGCAGCGCCGCGTACGCCGCGCGCTGCCCGTCGAGGCTGAGCATGAGGTTCGCCAGCGGGTCGAGCGCGTGGCTGTCGCAGCCCTGCTGCGTGACCAGGACCTCCGGCTGGAACTCCCGCAGCAGCGGGGGCACCACCGCGTGGAAGGCGCGCAGCCAGCCCGCGTCGCCGCACCCCGCGGGGAGCGCGACGTTCACCGCGCTGCCGTCGGCGCCCGTCTCCTGCGGGAACCCGGTGCCGGGGAAGAGCGTGCGCGGGCTCTCGTGCAGGCTGATCGTCAGCACCCTCGGGTCGTCGTAGAAGATCGTCTGCACGCCGTCGCCGTGGTGGACGTCCACGTCCACGTACGCGACCTTCCCGGCGCCCTGCGCGAGCAGCCAGGCGATGGCCAGCGCGGGGTCGTTGTAGACGCAGAAGCCGCTCGCGGCCGACGGCATCGCGTGGTGCAGGCCGCCCGCCACGTTCACCGCGTGCTCCGCCTCGCCCCGCCAGACCGCCCTGGCGGCGGCCAGCGACGCCCCCGCGATGAGCGCCGACGCCTCGTGCACGCCCTTGAACGCCGGATTGTCCGTCGTGCCGAGCCCCACCGACAGGTCGGGCACGCCCGAGGCGGACACCCGCTTGACGGCCTCGATGTAGTCGCGTCCGTGCACCGTGGCCAGTTCGTCCTCGGTGGCGGGGGCGCAGCCGGTCAGCTCGACCTTGTCGAGCACGCCCAGCTCGCGGGCGAGTGCCATGGTCAGCTCGACGCGCACGGGCGCGAGGGGGTGGCTCGGGCCGAAGTCGTAGGAGGTGAGGGCGTCATCCCAGATGACCCGTGTCGAGCGGCTCATGCCAACACCCTCTCCCGCGCCCTCGCCCTCGTACTGGGGGCGACGTTACCGCAGCACGCGCGCCTCCATGTAGGCCGGGTTGGATGCCACGCGGCCAATCCCTGGGCCCGGAAAAGATGTGAATTAGGGTTTTAACGTGCGCTTAGCGAGGATCTTCCTCACTCCCGTGCGGTTCTTCCGCCGCCCCCGCGTGTCCGACACCACGCTGGTGCTGGTCATGGTGGTGTTCGCCGGGTTGGGCGCCGCCGTGATGTCGGCTGCCGGCGACGTCCGCGGCACGCTCGCCGCCGTCGAGCTCCTCGTGTGCGCGCCGCTCCTGCTCTGGCGCCGGAGCAGGCCGGTCGTCACCGCCGCCGCCGTCAGCGCGCTGGACGTCGCCGGCTTCGCCGGCGACCTCGTGCAGACCAGCAGCGTGCCCACCGCCGTCGCCCTCTACAGCCTCGGCCGCTACGCCGCCGGCAGGACCGCCGCCGTCACCGCCGGCGCCGCGGCCGTCTGCTACGCGGTGGTCATGGAGGTCACCGAGCCCGGCGTCGCCGGCTGGCTCGTCGGCGCGCTCTCCCCGCTGGTCCCCGCGGGCATCGGGCAGTTCGTCCGCATCCGGGAGGAGCTCAAGGAGCGCAGCAAGCGCGAGGCCGCCGACAGCGCCGTACGGGCCGAGCGCCGCCGCATCGCCAGGGAGCTGCACGACGTCGTCGCCCACCACATCAGCGTCATCAACGCCCTGGTCGGCGGCGCCCGCGCCACCCTGCCGCCCGGCCAGGACGTCACCCGCGACGCCCTGGAGAGCGCCGAGCAGACCGCCCGCCAGGCGCTGTCGGAGATGCGGCAGCTCCTCGACGTGCTTCGGGCCGACGACCTCAGGACCGGCTCCAGCGACGGCGCCGGCGGCGCCGAGGCCGGTCCGGCGGGGACGCGCGGCGGCACGGGCGCCGACGCCGCCACCGGCGTCGGCGCGGAACGACTGCCCGCGCTCGTCCGCGAGGCCAGGAGCGCAGGGCTGCCCACCAGCCTGGACGTCACCGGCGAACCCGGGCCGCTGCCCGCCGCCGTGGACCACGCCGTCTACCGGATCGTCCAGGAGGCACTGACCAACACCCGCAAGCACGCGCTGGGCGCCAGGGCCTCCGTCCGGCTGGCGTACGAGCAGGGCTCCGTCGAGGTCGAGGTGCTCGACGACGGCGCGGTCAAGCACCAGCTCCGCCACCAGGGCGGACAGCACGGCAGGCAGGCCGTCGCGCCCGGGTTCGGGCTCGGCGGCATGGCCGAGCGGGTCGCCCTGTGCGGCGGCCAGCTCTCGACCGGCCCGCGCCCCGAGGGCGGCTTCCGCGTCCACGCCCGCATCCCCCTGGAGAGACCGTGAACCCCGAGCCGAACCGCGAGCCGCACGCCCAGCCGAGCCCCGAGCCGCACACCGCGCCGAACCCCGAGCCGCCCGTCGTCAGGGTGCTCCTCGCCGACGACCACGCCCTCGCCCGCAAGGGGTTCAGGCTGATGCTCGACGCCCAGCCCGACCTGACCGTGGTGGGCGAGGCCGCGGACGGCGCCCAGGCCGTCGAGCTGAGCAGGACGCTCGCGCCCGACGTCGTGCTCATGGACCTCCACATGCCCGGCCTCGACGGCGTCGCCGCGACCGAGGCCATCACCGCCGAACTGCCCGGCGTCCGGGTGCTCGCGCTGAGCACCTTCGACCTGGACGAGAACGTCGTCGCCGCGCTGCGGGCCGGCGCCGACGGCTTCCTGCCCAAGGACGTCTCCCCCGAGGAGCTCATCGAGGGCGTCCGGGTCGTGCACCGGGGCGAGTCCGCGGTGGCGCCCCGGCTGCTGACCAGGCTCATCGGCACGTTCGTACGGGCCGCCCGCCCCCGGGCGGGCCGCGCGGACCACCCGCTGCCCGGCCTCACGGAACGGGAACGGGAGATCCTCCTGCTCATCGCCCGCGGCCGGTCGAACAGCGAGATCGCCGACGAGCTGGCGGTCTCGCCGTCCACCGTCAAGAACCACGTCACCAGCGTGTTCGCCAAGATCGGCGCCAGGGACCGGGCGCAGGCCGTCATCGTGGCGTACGAGGCGGGCCTGATCCGACCCGGCGCGTAGGACCACGCTCCCAGAGCGCGCGAAGGAGAACGGTCCCGAGGCAGGAAGAAACGCGGCCCCGGCGCGGCGACGCTGGAACCATGACCGCGATCCGGGTGAAGAACCTGAGCAAGCGCTACGGCGACAGGACGGCCGTGGCCGACCTGTCCTTCGACGTCGAACCTGGCCGGGTGACGGGCTTCCTGGGGCCGAACGGCGCAGGCAAGTCCACCACCATGCGCATGATCCTGGGCCTCGACCGGCCCACGTCCGGCACCGCGCTGATCGGCGGGCGGCCGTACGCCGAGCTGCGTCACCCGCTCCGCACGGTCGGCGCCCTCCTCGACGCCAAGGCCGTGCACGGCGGGCGCAGCGCGCGCAACCACCTGCTGGCCGTCGCCCAGAGCAACGGCCTGCCCGCGAGCCGCGTCGAGGAGGTGCTGGAGACCGTCGGCCTGCGCGACGCCGCCCGGCGCAGGATCGGCGGCTTCTCGCTCGGCATGTCGCAGCGCCTCGGCATCGCCGCCGCGCTGCTGGGCGACCCCGAGATCCTGCTCTTCGACGAGCCCGTCAACGGGCTCGACCCCGAAGGCATCCTCTGGATCCGCACCTTCATGCGCGGGCTCGCCGCGGAAGGCCGCACCGTGTTCGTCTCCAGCCACCTCATGAGCGAGATGGCGCAGACCGCCGACCACCTCGTCGTCATCGGCAAGGGCCGGCTGATCGCCGACACGTCCGTGGACGAGTTCATCGGCGCCAGCTCCCAGGGGTACGTGCGGGTGCGCTCACCCCGCCTGGCCGAGGTCGCCGACCTGATCAGGGTCGGCGACCTGCACCACGACCACCTGCGGGTGACCGCGCTGAGCCCCCTGGAGATCGGCACGCTCACGGCACGGGCGGGCCTCCCGCTGGAGGAGCTGACGTTCGTCCAGCCGTCGCTGGAGGCGGCCTACATGGAACTGACCAAGGACAGCCTGGAGTACGCGTCATGATGGACGTCATCAGGTCCGAATGGACGAAGATGCGGTCGGTCCGCTCCACGATGTGGACGCTGCTGGTGACCGCGCTGCTCATGGTCGGGTTCGGCGCGCTGCTGTCGTTCGCGACGAAGGCGAACGCGGAGGGGCAGCCGATCGCCGCGCTGGACGCCGCCCGGGCGGGCCTGTCCGGCGTCACCCTCGCCTCCCTGTCGATGGCCGCGCTCGGCGTGCTGGTGATCTCCGGCGAGTACCGCACGGGCGGCATCAGGATGTCGCTGCTCGCGGTGCCGCGTCGGCTGCGCCTGCTGGCCGGGAAGATCATCGTCTTCACCGTCGCGGCGCTGGTCGTCTGCACGGCCACCGCGGGGGCGTCCGTGCTCGTCGGCTTCGCCGTCATGCGCCCGGCCGGCGGTGACGGCGGCGCCGTCGCCCAGGCGGTCGTGGGCGCCGGCCTCTACCTCACCGCCTGCGGCCTGTTCGGGCTGGCGTTCGGCGCGCTCGTCAGGCACACCCCCGGCGCGCTCCTCTCCGTCATCGGGATGATCCTGGTACTGCCGCAGCTCGTCCGCATGCTGCCCGGTGAGTGGGCCCGGTCCGCGCACCACTACGTCACCACCAACGCCGGCCTGCAGGTGATCACGCCGGCCGAAGCCAACCCGCTCGGCCCGTGGGCCGGGTACGCCGTCTACCTCGCCTGGATCGCCGCCACCATGCTGGCCGCCGCCGTCCTGATGAACAGGCGCGACGCCTGACGCACGAGCCCCGCGCCCCGGCCGAGCCCCCACGCCGACCGGGGCCCTGCCCTCGCCGGAGCGTCAGCCCGAGGCGAGCTCGCGGCCCCGGTCGCGGGCCGCCTCGATGGCGGCCAGGAAGGCGGCGCGTACCTTGTGGCGCTCCAGCTCCGCGATCGCCGCGATCGTCGTGCCGCCAGGCGAGGTGACCGCCTCCCGGAGGATCACCGGATGCTCGCCGGAGTCGCGCAGCATCACCGCCGCGCCCACGATCGACTGCGTGACCATCTCCAGCGCCGCCGCCCTCGGCATGCCGAGCAGGATGCCCGCGTCGACCATGGCCTCGACCAGGTAGAAGAAGTACGCGGGGCCGCTGCCCGACAGCGCCGTGGCGGCGTCCTGCTGCGACTCGGGGATGCGCAGCACCTTGCCGACCGGCTTGAGCAGCGCCTCCGTACGCCTCAGGTGCTCCTCCCCCGCGTGCGCGCCCGCCGAGATGACGCTCATCGCCTCGTCGAACCTGATCGGCGTGTTCGACATCACCCTGACCACCGGCACCTCCGCGTCGAGCCGCTGCTCGACGAAGCCGGTGGTGATGCCCGCCGCCGCCGTGATCACCAGGCGGTCGGCCGGGACGTACGGGGCGATCTCCGCCAGGAGCGCGGCCATGTCCTGCGGCTTGACCGCCAGGATCAGGGTGTCGGCCGCCTTCGCCGCCTCCGCGTTCGCGACCGTGCGCACGCCGTACGTCTCCTGCAGCGCCTGCGCCCGCTCCGGCCGCCTCGCCGTGGCCAGGACGTCGCCCGGCTTGAACCCGGCCCGCAGCAGACCGGACAGCAGGGCCTCGCCCATCTTGCCCGTGCCCAGAATCGCGATCATGTCGGCCCCTCGTGGATGTCGGCCCGTCGTGGATGAAGTCGCTGCGCGCAGCCTACCGGCGGCTACGGCCGTGCCGGCCGGGCACGCGCCACGGGCGGCCGTCCCCGCGACAGCAGCGCGCGGGCGACCAGCGCCAGGTCACGCGGGCGGTCCGCCAGGCGGCGCGTCAGCTGGACGTACCAGCCGGGGCCGCAGGGGACCCGCACCCGCACCTGCGCGCCCTGCTCCGCCAGCCGCTCCTGCTCGTCCGTACGCAGCCCGTGGCGGAGCTGGTACTCGAACCCGGACGGCTCGCGCCCGTGCAGCACCGCCAGCGTGCCCGCGATGCGCAGCAGCCTCGGGTCGTGCGTGGCGACCATGGGGTAGGCGCCGCCCGCCATCAGCGTCCTCAGGCAGCGGGCGTACGAGCGGTCGACGTCAGCGGGCGCGGTGAGCGCGCCGGGCGCCGGATGCCCGCCCTTCGAGAGCCGCACCCTGGCGCCGTCGAGCCGCTCGCAGCGCTCCTCCGCGCCCGGCAGGTGGGCGTGCACCACGACCCCCACGTCGGGATGCTCCTTGCGCAGCGTCGCGTGGACCCCGTACAGGCCGCGCACCGCGTCGTGCTCCGCCGCCTCCAGCGTCACCGTGACGCCTCTGGACTCGGCGGCCTGGCAGACGACGGCGGCGTTGTCGAGCGCGAGCTCCTCCGACAGGCGCAGGCCCAGCGCGGTGAGGCTGACCGAGGCTTCGGCGCCCGCGGGCAGCAGGTCGAGCAGCGCGAGGTGGTCGCCGACGGCCCGCTCGGCCTGCGCCCTGTCGGTCACCTCCCCGCCCAGGTGCTCGGCGGAGACGAGCAGGCCCCTGCGGGCCAGCCCGTCGACGACGGCGGCCACGTCACCCGGGACGTGGCGCTCGACGACGCCCCTGGCGAGGGGCGAGAAGGCGAGGCGCTGGACGCGCTCACCGGCGGAAAGAGCCAGCAGAGCCTGACGAAGCACGCACCCCACCCTAACCGCCCCCACCGGCACCCCAGCAGAACGACCGATCCCCCGCATCCCGCGCCACCCCCGCCCGCACCCCACACCCGAAGGACCAGCACCCCAACAGGACGGATGAATCACCGCCCACCTCCGCCCGCCCCCAGGGACCGGCACCGTAGCGGGACGGATGAACCGTCGTCCGCCTGCATCCGTCCTAGGGGTATGCGGACTACGACAGCGACGCTCCTGACCGGATCCCTGCTGGTGGCGGGGTGTGCCACCGCCAGTCCCTCCGGGCAGGCCGCCTCCACGGTCCCCCGGAGCCCCGTCGTGGCCACCCCCGTCACGACCACCCCGACCCCCGCCCCCAGCACGAAGGAGCCCAAGCCGGTCAAGCCGACGGGCGACGCGGTGAACCCGCACAAGGTCCAGTGGACCTCCGCGAAGCCCGTCGCGAAGGGCACGAAGGTCAAGCTCACCTGGTGGTCGGGCGTGGCGCCGTGCACGGTGCTCGACAGGGTGAAGGTGAAGGAGACGTCCAAGCGCGTGACCATCACCTTGTACGAGGGCGCCTCCCCGAAGGCGAAGGGCGTCTCCTGCATCATGATCGCCATCGAGAAGACCACGACGGTCAGGCTCAAGCACCCGCTCGGCAAGCGAAAGATCGTCGACGGCGCCAAGCCCTGACCAAGGACGAGCCCACACCCCTGACCCTGAACGACCCCCGACCCGTGACCCTGGTCGCCCCCCGACCCGTGACCCTGGTCGCCCCCCGACCTCTGACCCGACCAGCGGGCTCTGAGCCAACCGCCAGGCCCTGACTCAACCAGCGGGCCCTGGCCCCATCACCAAGCCGGGGCCCCAGCACCAAGCCGGGCTCCACCGCCGAGCCGGGGCCCCAGCACCAAGCCGGGCTCCACCGCCGAGTCTGGACCCCAGCACCAGGCCCGGGCCCCACCACCGAGCCCTGGTCCAACCGCCAAGCCCTGGGCCCCGCCGCCGGGCCCTGGCCTGCTCGCCGGGCCCGGACGGTCCCGGGTCCCCCCAGCGCCTCACGCGGCCCGGCCGGCCCCGAGGCGGCGCCCCGCGCTCGGCGCGGGCGGCCGGGCCGGTGTGGAACCTCCGCACGTCCGACCCCGTTACGCCTGGTGTGCGCGGCTTTCCCTTTTCTTCCCCGGAGTCACCCCGAGATGGGAATGCCCGTGCGCTCAGCCGGGTTGAGTCGAGTAGGCTCAAGTCGTTTGACAAAGACGACAGGCATTCGTAGCTTGAGTCTGACCGACTCAACTTTGACTACAAGGACGTACTCATGGCACGTGCGGTAGGTATCGACCTTGGGACGACCAACTCCGTCGTCTCGATCCTCGAGGGCGGTGAGCCCACCGTCATCGCCAACGCGCAGGGCTCGCGGACCACGCCGTCCGTGGTCGCCTTCGCGAAGAACGGCGAGGTCCTGGTCGGCGAGGTCGCCAAGCGCCAGGCCGTCACCAACGTGGACCGCACCATCCGCTCCGTCAAGCGTGAGATGGGCACCACCTGGTCCCAGGAGATCGACGGCAAGAAGTTCTCGCCGCAGCAGATCAGCGCCTTCGTGCTGCAGAAGCTCAAGCAGGACGCCGAGGCGTACCTGGGCGAGAAGATCACCGACGCCGTGATCACCGTCCCGGCCTACTTCAACGACGCCCAGCGCCAGGCCACCAAGGAGGCCGGCACGATCGCGGGCCTCAACGTGCTCCGCATCATCAACGAGCCCACCGCGGCGGCCCTCGCCTACGGCCTCGACAAGGAGCAGGACCAGACGATCCTGGTCTTCGACCTCGGCGGCGGCACCTTCGACGTGTCCCTGCTCGACGTCGGCCAGGAGGACGGCCACGGCTTCGTCGAGGTGAAGGCCACCTCCGGTGACAACCACCTGGGCGGCGACGACTGGGACCAGCGCGTCGTCGACGAGCTGGTCAACCGCTTCAAGAACGCGCACGGCGTCGACCTGTCCAAGGACAAGATGGCGCTCCAGCGGCTGCGTGAGGCGGCGGAGAAGGCCAAGATCGAGTTGTCCAGCCAGTCCGAGACGACGATCAACCTTCCCTACATCACCGCCTCGTCCGAGGGCCCGCTGCACCTCGACGAGAAGCTGACCCGCGCCGAGTTCCAGCGGCTCACGAACGACCTGCTCGAGCGCTGCAAGGGCCCGTTCCACCAGGTCATCAAGGACGCCGGCATCAAGGTCTCCGACATCGCGCACGTCGTGCTCGTCGGCGGCTCGACCCGCATGCCCGCCGTCACCGAGCTGGTGAAGGAGCTCACCGGCGGCAAGGAGCCCAACAAGGGCGTCAACCCGGACGAGGTCGTCGCCATCGGCGCCGCCCTGCAGGCCGGCGTGCTCAAGGGTGAGGTCAAGGACGTCCTGCTGCTCGACGTGACCCCGCTGTCGCTGGGCATCGAGACCAAGGGCGGCATCTTCACCAAGATCATCGAGCGCAACACGACGATCCCGACCAAGCGCTCCGAGGTCTTCACCACGGCCGAGGACAACCAGCCGTCGGTGCAGATCCAGGTCTACCAGGGCGAGCGCGAGATCGCCGCGTACAACAAGAAGCTGGCCACGTTCGAGCTGACCGGCATCGCGCCGGCGCCGCGCGGCATCCCGCAGATCGAGGTCACCTTCGACATCGACGCGAACGGCATCGTCAACGTCTCCGCCAAGGACCTGGGCACGGGCAAGGAGCAGACGATGACGATCACCGGCGGCTCCGCGCTGCCGAAGGACGACATCGAGCGGATGATGCGCGAGGCCGAGTCGTACGCCGAGGAGGACAAGCGCCGCCGCGAGGAGGCCGAGGTCCGCAACAACGCCGACGGTCTCGCCTACCAGACGGAGAAGTTCCTCCGCGAGAACGACGACAAGGTCCCGGCCGACGTCAAGACCGAGGTCAACGACGCGCTGGCCGAGCTGAAGAAGGCCCTTGAGGGCACCGACACCGACACGATCCGCACGTCGGCGGAGAAGCTCGCCACCGTCAGCCAGAAGATGGGCTCGGCGATCTACGCCCAGGGCCAGCAGGCCGCGGGCGGCGAGAGCGCGCCGCAGGGCGCCTCGCAGCAGAAGGCCGACGAGGACGTCGTCGAGGCCGAGATCGTCGACGAAGACCAGCCGAAGAAGGACCAGTGATGCCGCCGCGTGACAACGGGCACGAGGAGCCGGTGATCCGCGACAACCGCAAGATCGACCCGGAGACGGGCAAGCCGCGCGACGCCGCGGACAAGCCCGCCGAGCAGCCCGCGGACAAGACCGCGGCCGCCGCCGGCGCCGCGACCGCCAACGGCGAGCTGGAGGCCCAGCTCGCCGAGCGCACCGCGGACCTCCAGCGGCTCCAGGCCGAGTACGTGAACTACCGCAAGAGGGTCGAACGCGACCGGGTGGCGGTCAGGGAGCAGGCGGTGGCCGGCGCGCTCACAGAACTCCTGCCCGTCCTCGACGACATCGGCAGGGCCCGCGACCACGGCGAGCTCACGGGGGGCTTCGCGAAGGTGGCCGAGTCGCTGGAGGCCGCGCTGACCAAGCTCGGGCTCACCGCCTTCGGCCAGAAGGGCGAGCCGTTCGACCCGACCGTCCACGAGGCGCTGATGCACAGCTACTCGTCGGACGTCACCGAACCGACCGCCGTCGAGGTGCTGCAGTCCGGCTACCGCATGGGCGACCGGGTGCTGCGCCCGGCGCGGGTGGCCGTGGCGGAGCCCGAGGACGCCCCCGCCGCGTCCGAGGGCGCCGATGTGGACGAATCAAAGAACTGATCGAGACGAAGGGCCGTAGATGAGCACCAAGGACTACCTGGAGAAGGACTACTACGCCGTCCTTGGTGTGCCCAAGACCGCCACCGCCGACGAGATCAAGAAGGCTTACCGCAAGCTCGCCAGGCAGTACCACCCCGACACCAACCAGGGCGACACCGCCAAGGAGACCAAGTTCAAGGAGATCTCCGAGGCGTACGACGTCCTGTCCGACAGCAAGCGCCGCAAGGAGTACGACGAGGCGCGCACGCTGTTCGGGTCGGGGATGGGCGGCCAGCGCGCCGGCGGTGGCGGGTTCGCGTTCGACTTCGGCGACCTGTTCGGCGGCACCGCCGGGCAGCAGGGCGGCGCGGGCGAACGGCTCGGCGACCTGTTCGGCGGCCTGTTCAACCGGGGCGGAGGCACGACCCGCACCACCCGCACGACCAGGCCGCGACGGGGGCAGGACGTCGAGTCCGAGGTGACGCTCACGTTCACCGAGGCCGTCGAGGGCACCACGGTGTCGCTCAGGCTGTCCAGCTCGGCCGCGTGCGCCGCGTGCACCGGCACCGGCGCCAAGGCGGGCACGACCCCCAGGGTCTGCCCCACCTGCGAGGGCACCGGCGCGGCCAGCCGCAACCTGGGCAACTTCGCCTTCTCCGAGCCGTGCCGCGACTGCAAGGGCCGCGGTCTGATCGTCGACGACCCCTGCCCCGTGTGCGAGGGCAGCGGCCGGGCCAAGAGCACCCGTACGATCCAGGCCCGCATCCCCGCGGGCGTGGCCGACGGCCAGAAGGTCAGGCTCAAGGGCAAGGGAGCGCCGGGCGAGAACGGCGGCCCCGCCGGCGATCTGTACATCCTCACGCACGTCAAGCCGCACGCCGTGTTCGGCAGGTCGGGGGACAACCTCACGATCACCGTGCCGGTGACGTTCACCGAGGCGGCGCTCGGCGCTGAGATCAAGGTTCCGATCCTCAAGGGCATGCCGGTCACGCTGCGCATCCCCGCGGGCACGCCCAACGGGCGCACGTTCCGCGTGCGCGGCAGGGGCGTCGCCCGCAAGGACGGCACCAAGGGAGACCTGCTCGCCTCCGTCGAGGTGCTCGTACCGCAGACACTCGACGACAAGTCGCGCGAGCTGCTCACCGAGTTCAACACCCTGACAGCGGGTGACGACCCGCGAGCCGATCTCATTCAGCGAGCCAGAAGCGAGTAGCCGATGGACGCCAACTATTTCGACCTGTCAGACGACACGCCCGTCTATGTGATCTCGGTGGCCGCGCAGCTCTCGGGGCTGCACCCGCAGACGCTGCGGCAGTACGACCGGCTCGGGCTGGTCTCGCCGGGGCGCACGGCCGGGCGTGGCCGCCTCTACTCCACAAGAGACATCATCCAGCTCCGCGAGGTGCAGCGGCTCTCCCAGGAAGAGGGCATCAACCTCGCGGGCATCAAGCGGATCCTGGAGCTTGAGAACGAGTCTCTCCGGCTGCGCGAGGAGGTTCACCGCCTGCGCGCCGAGATCCGGATGATCAAGGCGCTGATCCGCTACGAGCTGCCACCGGGGGCCTAGAACATGGAATACAAGCTCACCCAGAAAAGCCAGGAGGCCCTGTCCGGGGCGATGCGGCGGGCCGCCGCGGAGGGCAATCCGGAGATCGCTCCCGCCCACCTGCTGAGCACGCTGCTCGCCCAGACGGGCGGCACGGCCGTCCCCCTCCTGGAGGCCGTCGGCGCCGACTGGCGCGCGCTGCGCACCAGGACGGAGGAGCAGCTCGCCGCGCTGCCCAAGGCGCAGGGCGCCACGGTCAGCGCGCCGTCCAGCTCCCGCCAGCTCCTCACCGTGATCAACACGGCGTCGCAGCACGCCAAGCGCCTGGAGGACCAGTACGTCTCCACCGAGCACCTGCTCGTCGGCCTCGCGGCCGACGGCGGCCCCGTGGCCGACCTGCTGAAAGCCCAGGGCGCGACCCCGCAGGCGCTGCTCGACGCCTTCGAGAAGGTACGCGGCCACGCCCGCGTCACCAGCGAGACGCCCGAGGACACGTACCAGGCGCTGGAGAAGTACGGCGTCGACCTGACCGAGCGGGCGCGCGGCGGCAAGCTCGACCCGGTGATCGGCCGCGACTCCGAGATCCGGCGCGTCGTGCAGGTGCTCAGCCGGCGCACCAAGAACAACCCGGTGCTGATCGGCGAGCCGGGCGTCGGCAAGACCGCCGTCGTCGAGGGGCTGGCGCAGCGCATCGTCGCCGGCGACGTGCCCGAGTCGCTGCGCAACAAGCGGCTGATCTCTCTCGACCTGGGCGCGATGGTGGCGGGCGCGAAGTACCGGGGCGAGTTCGAGGAGCGGCTCAAGGCCGTGCTCTCCGAGATCAAGGAGAGCAACGGGCAGATCGTGACGTTCATCGACGAGCTGCACACCGTCGTCGGCGCGGGGGCAGCCGAGGGCGCCATGGACGCCGGCAACATGCTCAAGCCCATGCTGGCCCGCGGCGAGCTGCGCATGATCGGCGCGACCACGCTCGACGAGTACCGCGAGCGCATCGAGAAGGACCCCGCTCTGGAGCGCCGCTTCCAGCAGGTCTACGTCGGCGAGCCCACGGTCGAGGACACCATCGCGATCCTGCGCGGGCTCAAGGGCCGCTACGAGGCGCACCACCAGGTGCAGATCGCCGACAGCGCCCTCGTGGCCGCCGCCGCGCTCTCCGACCGCTACATCACCAACCGCTTCCTCCCCGACAAGGCCATCGACCTCGTCGACGAGGCCGCGTCCCGGCTCCGCATGGAGATCGACTCCCGTCCCGTGGAGATCGACCAGCTCCAGCGCAGCGTGGACCGCATGAAGATGGAGGAGCTGGCGCTGTCGAAGGAGACCGACGAGGCCTCCGTCCAGCGGCTCGGACGGCTCCACAAGGAGCTGGCCGACCGCCAGGAGGAGCTGAACGCCCTCGTCGGCCGCTGGGAGCGGGAGAAGGCCGGGCTGAACAAGGTCGGCGAGCTGAAGAAGCAGCTCGACGAGGCGCGCGGCGCCGCCGAGCGGGCCCAGCGCGACGGAGACTTCGAGGCGGCCTCCCGCCTCATGTACGCCGAGGTGCCCCGGCTGGAGCAGGCGCTCAAGGCCGCCTCCGAGGCCGCCCCGCCCGAGAACGCCATGGTGAAGGAGGAGGTCGGCTCCGACGACATCGCCGAGGTCATCTCGTCCTGGACCGGCATCCCCGCCGGCCGGCTGCTCGAAGCCGAGACGGTCAAGCTCCTGCGCATGGAGGAGGAGCTGGGCAGGCGGCTCATCGGGCAGAGGGAGGCCGTACGCGCCGTGTCCGACGCGGTCCGCCGCAGCCGGGCCGGCATCGCCGACCCCGACAGGCCGACCGGCTCGTTCCTCTTCCTCGGCCCCACCGGCGTGGGCAAGACCGAGCTGGCGAAGGCGCTCGCGGAGTTCCTGTTCGACGACGAGCGGGCCATGACCCGCATCGACATGAGCGAGTACTCCGAGAAGCACAGCGTCGCCAGGCTCGTCGGCGCTCCCCCCGGCTACGTCGGGTACGAGGAGGGCGGCCAGCTCACCGAGGCGGTGCGTCGCAGGCCGTACACGGTCGTGCTGCTCGACGAGGTGGAGAAGGCCCACCCGGAGGTGTTCGACATCCTCCTGCAGGTGCTGGACGACGGCCGCCTCACCGACGGCCAGGGCCGCACGGTCGACTTCCGCAACACCATCCTGATCCTCACCTCCAACCTCGGGTCGCAGTTCCTCATCGACCCGCAGCTGGAGAACGACGCCAAGCGCGAGGCCGTCATGGCCGCGGTGCGGAGCGCGTTCAAGCCGGAGTTCCTCAACCGGCTCGACGACGTGATCCTCTTCGACGCGCTCGGCACCGAGGAGCTGGCGCAGATCGTCGACCTGCAGGTCGACCGGCTGGCCAAGCGCCTGGCCGACCGCAGGCTGACCCTGGACGTCACGCCGGCCGCCCGCGAGTGGCTGGCGCTGACCGGCTACGACCCGCTGTACGGCGCCCGCCCGCTGCGCCGGCTGGTGCAGTCGGCCATCGGCGACAAGCTGGCCAAGGCGGTGCTGTCGGGCGAGGTCGTCGACGGTGACACCGTGAAGGTGGAACTCGGCGACGACGAGCTGCTCATTCAGCGCGCCTGACGCCGCCGCGGCGGCTCGACGCCCTTCGCGGGGAGCCCGGGGATCGCACCGATCCCCGGGCTTCGCCATGGAGGGGGCCGGCCACGCGCGGGCGGGGCCGCCGGGGGTCCGTAAGGTTCGTCCCACTGTTCGGGCAAGGCGGCCCCGGGTGGACGCGGGCCTGGCTACGTTCGGCGTTCGTCGGATCACGAGATGGATCAGGGGGACGTGACGTGCCGTCTGGGAAGATCGGGAACACGCTGGCACGGGCCGTGCTGGCGGTGGGGACGGCGGCCTGCGCGACTGCCTGCGTGACGCCGGGGACACCCGCGTGGGCGTCGGCCGGGGTGACGACAGGGGTGCCCGCCGGGGTGATCTGGCTGGCGGCCGGCACGGCGGCAGCCGGCACCTGCGGCACCGGGACGTCCGCCTGCCGGGCGACCGCGGACCTCCACCAGCGCGCGAACGGCCGGCACCCGTCCCGGCTGACAGCCGGGGACGAGATCGGCGCCGCCGCCGGTGAGGCGGCCAGGCGGCTGGGGCTGACCGGGCTGGACTCCGCGCCCGGCGCCGCGGGCCTGGCGGACCTCGGTGGTGTCGCCGCGACCTGGCGGATGGGCCCGCTGCTCCCCTCGGCCCGGCGCACGGAGCCGTCGGGGGCGCCGGTGCCCCTGCTGCCCGCCCTCCCCGCCCGGCCGGGCAGCCACCCGGCCACCCGCCTGTCCCTCGGCTCGATGCCCGGACCGTACGGCGAGCTGACCGCCGAAGCCGCCCGCCTGGCTTCCGAGCCCCTGCCGCTCGGCCCGGACTCCGTGCCGGCGCTCACCGCCGACGCGAAGGTCTCCACCGCGACGGACGCGACGACCGCGGAGACTCGCGCCGCGTCGGTGACGGTCGCGGCAGGAGCGCCGGAACAGGCCCGGGTCATGGTGGAAGGCCTGGCAGCAGGTGTTCCCCTGCAGAAGGGGGCGGCGGAGGCGCACATCGCCTTGGAAGGACCGGCAGCGGGGACGGCGGGCGCGCGGGCCGCCGTGGCGGCGCCTGACGCGCGGTCGCTCACCGGATCGCGCCCGGCGCACGAGCGGCTGGACGCCGCCCTCCGGTTCCTCGGGCTGCGCTGACCCCGAGCGGCTGGACGCCGCTCTCCCGTTCCTCGGGCTGCGCTGACCACCGGTCGAGCCGGCCTAGCAGCACCCCCGGCGACACCGCGCCGCCACCACAGGACGGCCCCGGCCAGGGAGCCGGGGCCTCGGGGCGTCCGAGAGCGTCAGGAGACGAGGGCGTCCAGGTCGTCCTCGGGGAGGCCGAGGTCGACCCTGATGCGGTAGCGGGTGCGCAGCACCGCCAGATGCTCGGGGTCGTCGTCGCCGGACGACAGCACCGCCTGGGTCGCCCAGTCGAGCCCGCCTCGCAGGTCTCCGTACGCGACGAGGGTCTCGGCGATCGAGTGGGCGGTCGCGGTGCTGACGCCGCCCTCCGCGCGGATCGTCTCGATGACCTCCCTCGCCTCGTCGGCCCGGTCGAGCTCGAACAGCGTGTCGGCGATGCCGGCGCGCGGGTCGATGCCGGCCTCGCCGCCGTCCTCGACCGCTCGCTGGAAGCATTCGAGCGCCCGGGCGGGCTGCCCGGCCGCGCGCCACTCCTCGGCGGCGAGGACCAGGATCGATGCCCTGGAGACGTCGCCGGACGAGTAGTCGAGGGCGACGTCGTACAGCCTGGCGGCCAGGGAGGCGTGGTCGTCCGCCAACAGCGCCTGCTCAAGCAGACGATCAAGGTGCTCACGGCTCACATGCGACACACCGCGAGACTACCGATCCGCCGACGCCTTTGCCCGGTCAATGCTCATGACCGGTGCTGCACAAATTGGGCAACGCTCGGTTCAAAGCTGCTCACGGTACGCGTGTTAATGCAGGTCGAAGGGCATGTACCTGTTGCTTTGCGTCCCGCGAGCATAGGGGGCTGTGATGGGCATGTCGAGGCAGACGACCTTCACGCTGGCCTGTGCTGTCGTGCTGTCGGCTCTCGGGCCGGGGGTGGCGGGGTACCTGTCGGCCCGGCTGGACGCGATCGAGTCGGCCGAGCGGAGCCTGCGCGCCCTGGAGGCCAGGCTCCACGCCAGGGAGGCCAGGGACGCCAGGCCGATCTCGCTGCCCACCCCTTGCACGCGTACGCCGCAGTCGCCCGGTCCTCAGCAGGGCCCGTGGACGGCGCTGGGCGAGCGGGAGCACAAGCGGCGCGCCCCGCAGCAGGACTGGCTGCCCGGCCTCCTGAAGGAGATCGAGCGCTCGGGCTGACGTCCCCGCGACGCGCCCGGGACCACTGATCCGGCCCGCCCTCGCCGGGCGGGCCGCGCTTCGCGCCCTGACCCCCTGAGCACCGTGGACTGACGCTGCCCTATTCGGAGAGTTCCCAGGTCAGAGCGTTACGAGAATCGTACGATCATGAACGCGGCTTTCGGGCGGCGGCCGGTGCCCGCGTGGTTACGATCACCTCGATCTCTTGATCCTCCACGCCGTGACGGGCGCCGGCCGCATCAGCGGCCTGCTCCTTCCCGAGGTCATGGCCGACGAGGACATGACCTAAGGAGAAACCATGTCCATCGTGAGGTCTACGACCGTCGCGCTCACCGCCGCCCTCGCTATCGGGGCGAGCCTCGTCTCCGGCGTGAGCGCGAACGCCGACTCGCGCTACGGCGTTCGTCACACCGCCAAGGTGGCCAAGGCCGCCAAGGCCAGGCAGGCGCCGGCGACGAGCAGGATGACGATCGCCTCCGGCCAGACGGAGGCGGGGGTGGGCTGGCAGTACTACGACAACCCGACGCCGGGCCTGTACCTCGACGTCGACACGTCGGACGCCGGTTTCAAGACCACTCCGACCTACACCGCCTCCGTCGGCGGCCGCCAGTTCATGTTCCAGCTCACGGGCACCAGCGCGATCTACATGCCGACGAGCACCGGTTTCCGCGTCTACATCCGCTGGGCCGACAACTCGCCGATCGAGGTCGCGGACGCGGTGAAGTACGGCTGGTACGTCAGCTGGATCGGCGTGGACTAGCTCTCCGCCTCGATCGGGACCGTTCGCCTGCCCGTCCGGACGGGCAGGCGAGGAAGCGGGCGCGGTCCGTGGCCACGGACCGCGCGTCCATCGGCAGGACGGTTCAGGCGCCGCCGGCGGCGCGGGCGGACGCCGTCCAGGCGCGCAGCTCGCGTGACAGGTAGCCGCGGATGAGCTGCTTGGCGGCCGCGATGAGCTCGGGCGAGCCGTCGGGGTCGTGGCGGAAGGCGAGCTTGAGCACGGCGTCGCCCGCCTCGACGGCGACCAGGACGGCGACGTCGAGCTCGTGGCTGTCGGCCAGGCCGAACTCCTTGAGCAGCAGGCCGCGCAGCCGCCCCGCGATCACCGTGTTGTTGTCGGAGTCGGAGTCGAGCAGGTTGAGGTCGACGACGTCGCCGAAGTGCAGGCTCTTGAACCCGGGGACGGTGCGGTGCATGTCGACGTACTCGTCGATGATGGCGTCGACGGCCTCCCACCAGCCGCGGTAGTCCTCCTCCAGGAACCTGCGGCCCACCCGCGAGACGAACTGTTCGACGTTGCGCCTGGTCAGCTCCTGGGTGATGGCCCGCTTGTCGGGGAAGAACTGGTAGACCGACCCGATGGCGACGCCCGCTCGCTCGGCGATCCTGGTGGTGGACAGCGCCTCGTAGCCGCTCTCGTCGAGCAGCTCGGCGCAGGCGTCGAGCATGCGCTCGACGCGCCTCGCGCTGCGGCGCTGGGCGGGCCGCCGCCTGAGGGCCTTGGGCGTGGCGCAGTCGAGTGGCGTTTCAGGCGAAGACACGGATTCATCTTCTCCCGTCCGCACGATCGTTACCTCGTGATTTCCCGATTTCCCGGACACCGAGCCCGGCGAGCGCTCTTACGGCGGAGGGCGAAATACGGGAGAGGGCATATCCGATTTTCCCTTCCGCGTTGACGGGCACGACGGCGAGATTCGCGTGCACGGCGCGCAGGATGTGCGCGGCCACCCGCTCGGGCGGGTACCCGCGCCGGTCGAGGGCCTTGACAGCCACGCCGCGCACCCCTTCCTCCAGGTACGTGGCGTGCCGCGCCATCCCGGTGGAGACGAAACCGGGGCAGATCACGCTCACTCCGACGCCCTGCTCGGCCAGTTCGGCCCTGAGGCACTCGCTGAGGGCCTTCACGGCGGCCTTGGCGGCGCTGTAGGCGGGCAGCAGCGCGGACGGGACGTACGCGGCCATGGAGGCGACGTTCACGAGGTGGCCGCCCTCGCCGCGCCCGGCCATCTGGGCGCCGAACAGCCGGCAGCCGTGGACGACGCCCCACAGGTCGGCGCCGAGGACTCTCCGCCAGTCGTCGGTGCCGTGGTGGAGGAAGAGCCCGATGGTGGCGACGCCCGCATTGTTCACCACAATGTCCGGCACGCCATATTCCTCAACGATATTTCGGGAAAAGGCCTCCATCTCCGCGCCATTTCCAACATCAACCTGTGCCGCGTGCGCCGTACCTCCCAGATCCTCACCGATCTCCCCGGCGACGCGGGCCGCGGCGGCCCGGTCGACGTCCGCGCAGACCACCTCCGCCCCGTGCGCGGCGAAGGCCCGCGCGGTGGCCCTCCCGATGCCGTCGCCCGCGCCGGTGACCACGACGAGCCGGTCCTCGAACGCCCTGCGCCCGGCCCGCACCCGCGCCGCCCGCAGCCCCCTGCTCGCAGGCGCGCCCGCCGAGAGGGCCCCGGGCCCGCCCTCGATGTGCGTGACGAACTCGGCGATCATCCTGGCCACGGCGTCCGGCCTGCTCCTGTGCGCCCAGTGCCCCGCCACCACCGTGCGGCGCCAGCACCTGGACGGCCACCGCTCCAGCGACGCCACCAGCGCCGGCGAGGCGTACCCGTCGCGCGTGCACTCGAGGATCTGCACCGGCGCGTCCACGCGCGGGTCCACGCGCCGGTCCACGTCGCCGCGCCCGAGCGCGCGGACCGTGTTGGCGCGGTACAGCCACAGCCCGCGTCGCCCGTCCGCGCGGATCGTACGGGCCGGGTGGCCGGGCCGCGGCTCGGCGCCCTCGGCGCGCAGCGTCCGCTCCACCAGCTTCGGCATGAACGTGCTCCAGGCCAGCTCGGGCAGGACGGGAAGCTGGAACGCGGCCATGTACCAGGACCTGGCGAGCTGCCCGAGCACGTCGCGCCGCCTGCCGTGGCGCAGGAAGTGGGCCGCCTGCGCCAGGCCGGGGCCGCCGAGGCTGGTGAAGGACGCGACGCGCTCGCGCAGGCCGTGCCTGGACAGCGCGTCCCAGCCCTGCAGGGAGCCCCAGTCGTGGCCCACCAGGTGGACCTTCGGCTTGCCCAGCGTCTCCAGCACGGCGGCGAGGTCGGACGCCAGGTCGGCGAAGGCGTGGCGGGCGGGGTCGCGCGGCGCGGTGGAGTCGCCCGCGCTCCGCGTGTCGTACCTGACGACGTGGAAGCGGTCGCGCAGGAGGGCGGCGACCTCGTCCCAGACGCGGAGGGTGTCGGGGTAGCCGTGCAGGAGCACGACGGTCGGGCGGGCGGGGTCGCCCTCCTCGACGACCGCCAGCGTCACGTCACCGGATCCGACCCTCCGCATCCCGACCTCCCTGTGGACCGCCCGCCGCAGGATCATGCCCCGCGGCGCCCCCGGCGACCCCTACTCGGGGCGGGCGGTCAGGCCGGTGCAGGAGCGCAGCGCCTTCCAGTCGGCGACGGCCTGGGTCGCGGCGGAACCGGTCATCGGCACCGGGACGCCGCCCTGGATGGTGGCGGGCGTCCAGCGGTCCTTGAGCACCTTGCGGCCGTTGATGGTGAGCGTCAGCACGCCGGTCCTGCCGGTGGTGGCCGGGTTCGAGTTGTAGAAGACGAAGTTGCCCATGCCGTAGTTGACGTAGGCGTTGTCCAGGTAGCCCGAGCCGAGCAGGATGTGCGCGTGCCCGCCGACGATCACGTCGGCGCCGGCCCTGACCAGCTTGGGGGCGAGCGCGAGCTGCGCCGGGTTCGGGCAGCGCTGCATCTCGGTGCCCCAGTGCAGGTGGACGATGACCGTGTCGGAGTTCTTGCGCGCCTGGCGGACGGCGCGCAGGAGGCCCGCCTCGTCCTTGGCGGAGGCCAGCCCGCCCTTGTCGGCGGTGGCGGTCCACGACTGGATGAACTCGGCGTCGAGCACCTGCGTCGCGCCGATGATCGCGACCCGGTTCCCGTTCACCGTCCTGCGGAACGGCTTGTACGCCTCGTCCGCGTCCGCGCCGATGCCGACCACGGGGAACCTGCCGGCCTTGATCGCCTTGAGCGAGTCGGCGAGGCCGGTCTCCATGTAGTCCATGCCGTGGTTGTTGGCCATGGACGCGACGTCCACGCCGGCGGCCTTCAGCGCGGTGAGCGCGGTGGCGGGGGCGCGGAAGGTGAACTGCTTGCCGGGGGCGGGCGTCCCGCCGGTGGTGATGGCCGTCTCCAGGTTGACCATGGTTAAGTCGGACTTGCGCAGCACCGACGCGATCGGCCCGAGCGCGGTGCGCGGGTTGGCGAGTCTGCCCCGCAGGATGCCCTCGAAGTGCACGTCGCCGCCGAAGGAGATCGTGTACGGGCGCCGCTCCACGGTCGGCTTCTCCGTGGGCTTCTTGGAGGTGCTCGCGCCCGGCTCGTCCACGCGCTTGCTCTGCGGCTGCTGCTCGGCCGCGGCGGAGCAGGCGACGAGGCCGGCGGCGAGTGCCAGCGCCGGGAGGGCACGGAGGAGTCTCATCTGCCGCCAATTCCACTCGATCCTGACTTTCAGGGATCGAGCATGCCATGTTGGGGCAGATTACCGCGCTATCCCATCAATTTGGACACAACCTCCCGGGTGCGGTCGTCCAGGGGGGTGTAGACGATCATGCGGGTCTCGGGTGCCGCGGAGACCGCGAAGCTCGTCGTGCTGAACCTGATCTCCCCCTCGGTCTCGTGCTTGTAGACCTTCACCCGGGGGCCCGGCTCGGCGACGTCCTGCCGCGCCCACAGCTGCGCGAAGTCGGCGCTCGCGCCGCAGAGCCGGCGGACGAAGTCCTGCCAGCCCGGGTCGTCGGCGTGCCGGATGTAGGAGCCGCGGAAGACCGCGACCGCGCGCGCCAGCTCCGAGCAGCGGTTGAGCAGCGTCGTACGCCACCTCTCCTTCACGAACATCTGCCAGAGCGTGTTGCGCTCGTCCTCGGGGGCCTCGGCGATCTCGGGGAAGAGCGCCGCGTACGCGGCGTTCCAGGCCAGGGCGTCGCAGCGGGAGTTGCCGACGGTCGCCGGCATGCCGCCGAGCTGGTCGAGGATGGCCTGCATCTCCGGGGTCACCCGCGCGGAGTCGGCCGCCACCGGCGGCAGCGCCTGGCCCGCCAGCCAGAACAGGTGCTTGCGCTCGGCGTGGTCGAGGCGCAGCGTGCGCGAGACGGCGTCGAGCACCTGCCCGCTGACGTTGATCGGACGGCCCTGCTCCAGCCAGGTGTACCAGGTGACGCCCACGCCGGCGAGCTGGGCGACCTCCTCGCGGCGCAGCCCCGGCGTGCGCCTGCGGGGGCCCGGCGCGAGGTCCACCATCTCGGGGGTGATGCGGGCGCGGCGCGAACGCAGGAACGCCGCCAGGTCGGAGCGCTTGGCCTCTGTCACGGTCACGTCCTCAACTGTGGGCGATGGGCCGTCAGGTATCCAGGTGGCATCAGTACCAGTATAAGCAGGCTCTCGTTACTGGTACTGGATTGATCGCAGAATGGTCACATGACCCAGACAGCCGATATGTCCCCTCGGGCGGCCACGAAGCCGAAGAGGGCCGACTCCAGCGGGCTGCTCCTGACGATCATCCTCGTGGGACAGTTCCTGGCCATCCTGAACGTCAACATCGTCAACGTGGCCACTCCCACCATCGAGGCCGACCTGCACTCGTCCGGCGCGGGACTGCAGATGATCGTGGCCGGCTACACCATTGTCTACGCAGTCCTCTTGATCACCGGCGCCAGGGTCGGCGACCTGTTCGGCTACCGCAGGGCCTTCCTGACCGGGCTGGCCCTGTTCACCGTGACGACCCTGGGCGCGGGCCTCGCGCCCTCCACCGGTTTGCTGATCGCCTTCCGCCTCGCTCAGGGCGCGGGGGCCGCCCTGATGATGCCGCAGGTGATGACGTTGATCCAGCGCAACTACCACGGCGCCGCGCGCGGCCGGGCGCTCGGACTGTGGTCGGCGGTGGTGAGCGGCGGCATCGTCGTCGGGCAGGCTCTCGGCGGCATCCTGCTCGGGCTCGGCTCAGGATGGCGGGTCGTGTTCCTGGTGCTGGTGCCGATCGGCGCGCTGCTGCTCGCCGTCGGGATGCGGGTGCTGCCCCGCGACGAGGGCGGCGGCCGCACCGGGCTCGACCCTCTCGGCCTGGTGACGCTCTCCGCCGCCGTGCTGCTGTTCGTCGTGCCGCTCGTGCTGGGCCGCAACCTCGGCTGGCCGCTGTGGGGCTGGATCTGCATGGGGCTGAGCGTGGTGGCGTTCGCGCTGTTCGTACGGGTGGAGCGGTGGGTGACCGCCAGGGGCGGACGCCCCCTCGTGGACGCCCGCGTGCTGCGCGCCCCCGGCATGCGGCCCGGCCTCGGCGTGCTGCTCTTCGGCCCGGCCACCTGGGGCGCGTTCCTGTTCACGTCCGCGCTGCACCTGCAGGGCGAACTGCACCTGTCGCCGCTCGCCTCCGGCATGATGCTCGTCCCCTGCGCCCTCGCCTTCGCCGTGGTCGGCCTCGCCTGGCCGCGCCTGCCCGGCCCGCTCCAGCGCCGCCTGGTGCCGTTCGGGTACGTCGTGGCCGCCCCCGCCTACTTCGGCCTGGGCCTGGCCGCCGGGGGCGGCGTGCCGTACGCGCTGATGAGCGCCCTCATCGGGGCCGGGCTCGGCGTGCAGGTGGCGGTGACCAACATCGCGACCCAGCACGTGGACGACGCCTACGCCGCCGACGCCAGCGGCGCGCTGCTGACGGTGATGCAGCTCGGCCAGGTGATCGGGGTGGCGACGGTGGGCACGCTGTTCATCTCGCTCAGCCAGGGCCACTCGGCGTCCGCCTCGATGACGACCGCCCTCGCCCTCGCCGTCCTGGCCGTCCTCGCCGGCCTCAGCTCCATCTTCCTCGTCCGCACCCGCACCCCCCAGCCGGCATAACACGAGGAGCGCCAACCGGGATTTCCCGCGCCGCGCACGAGAAGGGCCCGCTCCCGAAATCCGGGACGGGCCTTTTTTCGCGCCGGACGGCCCGGCGCCGAAAACATTTCCGGGGAAAAAGAAGAGCGGCCGGAAAACCGTTCAGCGAGGCAGGGCGCGACGGTTTCCCCGCACCACGGGAAAAGACGCCCGCCGGAGCCGGCGCACGCATTCTCGGGCAGCCTCGGGCGGCCCTTCCGGCGGTCGCGCGATGCGGAAAGGAGCCCTACCGGAAAGCTTGATCATCTGGCTGTGCGTTGCCATCATGGTGACGTCCGCCGGGCCGTCTCACGGCGGCGGAAAGCGGGAGGGAGGCGCGGGAACCGCCTCCCGGGGAGCGGCCCTGGACGTTGTGCCATCGACCGGCAGGGCCGCTTCTCCTATGCGCCCGCGACCAGCGCGGCCAGGTCGAACTCACCCTCGCGGACGCCTGCTGTGAAGGCCGCCCACTCCGACGGGGTGAACACCAGGACGGGACCGTCCTGCTCCTTGCTGTCGCGCACCGCGATGGTGCCGTCGGCAAGGGGTGCGACCTCGACGCACGCCGATGCGCCGTTGCAGAAGCTGGCCTTCCGCCAGGCCGCCGTCGTCGTTTCCCTGTACATTTTCTCCCCAAATGGGTAAAGGGGCTTCGTTGCCCCCTTGTTGTGGTGCTCGTTTGTTCAACGCCGCCATGACATGGCCTTGCTTTGGACGAGGACCCTGGATTCGTCCTCGTCCAACGCCTTCGACCTGATGTGATCGAACGCTGTTTCGTATCCGGCCACTCGTTCGAGATCTTCGACGAAGTGAGCAGTATACAACTGCTCAAGATATACGACATCGTCGAATCCGGTGAACTTCAGGTGAATGAAAGCTCCGGTATTGATTGGGTGCAACGATTCCAAGGGCAGCACCCGCACGCTCACGTGCGCGAGGTGCGACACCTCCAGAAGGTGTTCCATCTGGGCACGCATCACCGACGGCTCACCGAAGCGCCGCATGAGGGCGGACTCGTCGAGCACCACGCTCATCTGGCCGGGGTCGGGACGGTGCAGGACGCGCCGCTGCCGGTCGAGCCGGGCCTCGACGCGACTGCGCACGCCGCTGTGGGTGATGCGGGCGATGCCGCGGGTCGCCAGGATGACCTCCCTGGCGTACTCCTCGGTCTGGAACAGGCCGGGCACCAGCTGCGGCTCCCAGTTGCGCTGGTACGTGGCCTCCGCCTCCAGCCCGAGGAACCTCGTGTACTCCTGGGGAAGCGCGTCCTCGTAGTCCTCCCACCAGCCGCGCTGCTCAGCGTCCCGCAGGAGGCCGACGAGCTCGTCGACCTTCCCTTCGTCGAGCTTGTAGAGCTTGGCCAGCGCCTTGATGTCGTCGACGCTGGGCATCGTCTTGGCGGCCTCGACGCGGCTCACCTTGCTCGGCGACCAGCCGAGTTCGGCGGCGGCCTTGGCCCCTGTGAGGTTGCGGCGTTCGCGGAGGAGGCGCAGCTCCTGGCCGAGCCGGAGTCTGCGTACCGTCGGACTGCCCTGCTGCGGTGGCACCCGTCCACTCTCCTTGGTCGGGAATGCGGTGTAGCCGAAGGGGTCGTAGAGTGCCCGGCTTTCGGGCCGTTCGCCCAATCTTACACTGCAAGTTGCATCGGCACTCGCGGCAGAGATTGCCTCCCGAGCGTGACCGAACAGGTACGTACGCCAGGAAACATGGCCAAAGGGTGACAGTTCTCGTGCAAGTTGCACGGGTACGTGCGAAGAAAACGAAATCTTCTCTTGCTGAAAGTATTGCAGCATTCATCACGCGGAGAGACCATCAAGGCCAGGAGGGTCACCGAGTGACAGGGAGGCCGGCATGACCAGACGGCCGTACACACCGGGCCTTCCTTCTCGCGTCGCGCGTCCCAGCGAGGGCCGCACCGCCGGCAACGTCGCCGTCCCGGAATCGAACACGCACACCAGGGAGGCCGCTTGCCGGAAGGACCACGCATTCGCCTGACGAACGCCGCGATTTTCGCTCATCCGAGCGCCCCGGAACGCACCCCGGAATGCCGGACCGAGGCCGACCACCGCGTTTGCCCGCATATGGGCTGCCACCCTGCGGAGAAACCGGTCGTCAGCCTGCGGTCCAGCGAAAGAAGCCACCTCTAGAAATGCCGCGAAAGGGGTCTTCTGTGTACTCACAAGGTACCAAGGGGCTCAGCCGAATCAAGTCCCGTATCCGGGAACTGATCGCCTGGGCGGACCGCGAGATCTGCATGGAGCCCGACGAGTTCGCCCTCTACCGAGGGTGGGTCGTGACCAGGACGGGCTTCGGCGCGCGCGCCTACCGCGACCCGCGACTCGACCAGCTCAGGAAGCGTCCACCCGTGCCCGAGGAGGTGTCCTGACGTGTCGAGGAACCCGCGCAATCCGCGCAACCAGATCTACCCCGCCACCGAGGACCTCCCCTCGGCCCGTCGTGGCGGGCCGCTGGTCAGGCTGTGGCGGTACCGGAGCGAGCTGATGCTCGTCGCGCTGCTGACGCTGTTCACGCTCACCGTGGTCGCCGCCGTGGAGGAGGGGCGGTGGATCCCGTTCGCACTGCTGAGCAGCGCGATCTCCGCCCCGGCCGCCACCAGGGCGGGACGCGCCTGGGTGCTGTCCCACGTCCGGTGCGTGGTGTCGAGGCACCGCATCCAGCGGGTGTGCCTGGAGACCACGATGCACACGAGGGCGGGGCGCATCCCGCTGGTGCTCTGGATCACGCCGTCCAGGGCGGGCGAGAAGGCGCTGATCATGACGCGGGCGGGGATCAGCGCCGAGGAGTTCGAGGCGTACGCGGAGGAGATCGCGGCCGCGTGCTGGGCCAGGAGCGCCGCGGTGTACCGGCACCGCAGGTGGGCCCACCTGGTGCTGGTGGAGGTCGTCCGTCGGGACGAGGCGCCCGGCACGGCGGCCCCTGGCCTGGAACGGCTCTACGGCCGCCGGGACTGGATCCCGCTCCGCGCGGACCTTGAGGAGCCGCCTGATCTGCCCGTGCCGCAGGCCGTCGGGATCGCCGCCTGAACGGCTCTTCCCAGGGAAGGTCCGCCGTTCACGGCGTTGGACCTGGGGAGTCACTCCTGCGCTCCCCAGCAGGAAGCCTCGGAGACCGCGGGGGCTCCGGGGCTTTCCCGCGCGCCGGGAAGCGGCCAAGATGAGTTCATCCGGCGAACTCAGGAGTCGCGATGGCGTCGACCGTGCACCGTACCTGTCCGCTCTGCGAGGCCGTCTGCGGCCTGACGCTCACGCTCGACGACGCCGGGCACGTCACCGGCGTGCGCGGCGACAGGGACGACCCGTTCAGCAAGGGGTTCATCTGCCCCAAGGGGGCGAGTCTGGGCCGCCTCGACGAGGACCCGGACCGGCTGCGCGAGCCCCTGCTCAAGGAGCGTGCCGGGTGGCGCGCGGCGAGCTGGGAGGAGGCGTTCGCCGCCGTCAGGCGCGGCCTGGACGAGGTCACCGCCCGGCACGGACGCGGCGCCGTCGGCGTCTACCTGGGCAACCCGAACGCCCACACCATGGCGGGCGCCCTGTACGCCACCCCCCTGATCAAGGCGCTGGGCACCCGCAACGTGTTCTCCGCCAGCACCGCCGACCAGATGCCGAAGCACGTGGCGAGCGGCCTGATGTTCGGGCACCCGCTGGCGGTCGCGGTGCCGGACCTCGACCGCACCGACCACCTGCTCATGCTCGGCGCGAACCCCCTGGAGTCGAACGGCTCCCTGTGCACCGCCCCCGACTTCCCCGGCCGGCTGAAGGCGCTGCGCCGGCGAGGCGGGCGGCTGGTGGTGGTCGACCCGCGCCGCACCCGTACGGCCGCGCTCGCCGACGAGCACGTGTTCGTCCGGCCGGGCACGGACGCCTACCTGCTGTTCGGCATGGTGCACACGCTGTTCGCCGAGGACCTGGTGACGCCGTCGCACGAGGTCAACGGCCTGGACGAGGTGCGCGAGGCGGCCAAGCAATTCCCGCCCGAGGCGGTGGCCCGGCGTGCCGGCGTGCCGGCCGACGTGGTGGTCAGGCTGGCGCGGGAGCTGGCGGCGGCGCGGACGGCGGCGGTGTACGGGAGGATCGGCACCTGCACGGCCGAGTTCGGCACGCTGGCGCAGTGGCTGGTGGACGTGCTGAACGTGCTCACCGGCAACCTCGACAGGCCGGGCGGCGCGATGTTCCCCAAGCCGGCCACGGAGTTCGCGGCGGGCCGGCGCACGTACGCGGTGGGCCGGTGGCGCAGCCGGGTGCGGGGCCTGCCCGAGGCGAACGGCGAGCTGCCCGTGGCCACGCTGGCCGACGAGATCGAGACGCCGGGCGAGGGGCAGGTGAGGTTCCTGCTGACGGTCGCGGGCAACCCGGTGCTGTCGGCCCCGAACGGGGCGCGGCTGGACGGCGCGCTGGGGCGGCTCGACTTCATGGTGAGCGTGGATCCGTACCTCAACGAGACGACACGGCACGCGGACGTGATCCTGCCGCCGCCGCGGGTGCTGCAGTCGGGCCATTTCGACTTCGCGCTGCTCGGTTTCGCGGTGCGCAACTACGCCAGGTACTCGCCGCCGGCGCTGCCGCTCGCGGGGCGGCCGTCGGAGTCGCAGATCCTGGCCGGGCTGGCGATGCTCGCGTCGGGGCTGGAGGGCGACGCGGACGACCTGGACGAGTTCGTCATCGGGCAGCTGCTGGACAAGGCGGTCCGCACGCCGGGGTCGGGCGTCGAGGGGCGCGACCCGGGTGAGCTGCGCGTGGAGCTGGAGGGCGCCACGGGCGGCGAGCGCAGGCTGGACCTGATGCTGAGGCTCGGCCCGTACGGCTCGTGGTCGGGCGGGGGCGACCTGACGCTGCGCACGCTGCTGGACCACCCGCACGGCCTGGACCTGGGCCCGCTGGAGCCCCGGCTGCCCGAGGTGCTGAGGACGGCCTCTGGCCGGGTGGAGCTGGCGCCGCCGCGGCTCCTCGACGACGTGGAGCGGCTGCGTGCGGGGCTGGAGGCGGAGCCGCCCGAGATGGTGCTGATCGGCAGGCGGCACCTGCGTTCGAACAACAGCTGGATGCACAACGTCGGCCCGCTGGTGGGCGGCGGCAACAGGTGCACGTTGCAGATCAACCCGGCCGACGCCGCGCGGCTCGGCCTGGGCGGCGAGGCCGTGGTGCGTTCGGCGAAGGGGCAGGTCACGGTGCCCGTGGAGCCGACGGACGCGATCATGCCGGGGGTCGTCAGCCTGCCGCACGGCTGGGGTCACGCGGGCGGCGGGCAGCGGGTGGCGGCGGCTCACGCGGGGGTCAGCGTGAACGATCTCACCGACGAGACGACCGTGGACGTTCCGTCCGGTAACGCAGTGTTCAACGGGGTTCCGGTGACGATTTCGCCAACGGTGTGATCAGCGCACATTAAGGTGTCGCGCGTGACTATCGTGCCGCAAGAGGATCGCCTGAACGCCCAGATCGCCTTCGCCATCGAGATCGACAAGTTGAAGCGGGTCATCCGCCGCAACCATCTGATCGACGGCTCGCGACGGGAGAACGACGCCGAGCACTCCTGGTACGTCGGCATGTTGGCGATGGTCTTCGGCGAGCACGCGCCTCCGGGCACCGACATCCAACGGGTGGTGGCCATGCTCCTGGTGCACGACCTGGTCGAGATCGACGCCGGCGACACCTTCATCTACGACCCGGAGGCGGTGGCCGTGCAGGAGACGGCCGAGCGCGCCGCCGCGGACCGGCTGTTCGGCATGCTGCCGCCGGCGCAGGGCGCCTGGATGCGCGCGCTGTGGGACGAGTTCGAGGCGCGGGAGACGCCGGAGGCCCGCTTCGCCAAGGCCCTCGACCGGTTCGCCCCGATCCTGGCCAACCACCACAACGAAGGCGGGACGTGGCCGCTGTTCAAGGTGAGGGCCGGCCAGGTGAGGGAGAAGGTGCGGGTCATCGAGGAGGGCTCGCCGTCGCTCGGCGCGTACGCGCTGGAGTTGGTGGAGTTGTCGGTCGTGCGGGGGCACCTGGCCGAGTGACCCCCAGGTGCCCGGGGTAGGGGAATGTCGTGAAAGAGACAGTACGCGCAAGACGTCGGCAATTGCGGCATTTCCCGGGCCCCGTCACCTTCGCGGACCGGCTGGAGAAGTCGAGTGCTCTGGACAAGCCGGTGCGGGTGCTGGCCAAGGCGGTGCGTCAACGCATCCGCCCGGGCAGCGGGCTGCGGGACCTGCTGCACGGCGTGCCCACGGGCAAGCCGGTGCACCCGCCGCTGGCCGCGGTCAGCCTCGGCTGCTGGCTCTCGGCGGCCGTGCTCGACCTGGCGGGCGCCGACTCGCGGGCCAGCCGCCTGCTCGTGACGACCGGCATCGTCAACGCGCTGCCCACGGCCGCCGCGGGTCTCACCGACTGGTCGCTGCTCCACCGCGAGCAGCAGCGGGTCGGCTTCGTCCACATGGTGTCGAACGTGGCCGCGCTCGGCCTGTTCTCCGCCTCGCTGCTGGCCCGGCTGCGCGGGCGGGAGCGGGCCGGCCGGATCCTGTCGTACGCGGGGCTCGCGGTGGGCGGGTTCGGCGGCTACCTGGGCGGCCACATGGCCTACCGCCAGGCGGCAGGGGCCAACCACGCGCCGCAGGTCTCGCACCTGGTGCCGCTGGGCTGGCACGACCTGTGCGCCCTCGGCGACCTGCCGGACGGCCGTCCCGTCTCGCGCCGGCTGGGCTACATCCAGCTCTTCGTGCTGCGCAGGGGCGAGGCCGTCACCGTGCTCGCCGACCACTGCCCGCACCTCGCAGGACCGCTGCACCAGGGCAGGCTGGTCATGGAGGACGGCGACGCCTGCGTGGTCTGCCCGTGGCACGGCAGCACGTTCCGCCTGGACGACGGCACGGTCAAGCACGGGCCGGCGACGGCGCCCGCGCCCGTGTTCGACACCCGTGTCACCCGCGAGGGCAACATCCAGGTACGGCCGCGGTTGACCTGAAGTCAAGTCGAGGTTCTACGGTCGTCACATGGAAAAGATCCTTGTGACCGGCGCGACCGGCAATGTGGGCAGGCATGTCGTCACCCAGCTCGCCGAGGCGGGCCTCGACGTGCGGGCCCTCGTGAGGGACCCGGAGCGGGCGCGGCTGCCCGAGCGGGTCGAGGTGGTGCGCGGCGACCTGATGGCGCCGGAGACGGTGGAGCCCGCGCTGCACGGCGTGGACAGCGTGTTCCTCCTGTGGCCCGGCCACCCCACCGGCCCCGCCGCCGGCGTGGTGGCCGCCGCCGCCAGGCACGCGCGGCGGATCGTGTACGTCTCGGCGTACGACCCGGCGGAAGGGGCCACGGGCGACGTCACGGAGAACGCGGCCCCCACGCTGTTCCATCACGAGGTGGAGCGGCTGATCAGGCACTCCGGCCTGTCGTGGACGTTCCTGCGGGTGAGCGGCTTCGCGGTCAACACCCTGGGCTGGGCCGACCAGGTCAGGAAGGGCGTCGTGCGCTGGCCGTTCGGCGACGCGGCCCGCGCGCTGATCCACGAGAGGGACATCGCGGCCGTGGCCGTCCACGCGCTCACGTCCGCGGGGCACGGCGGGGCGACGTACAAGATCAGTGGGCCGGGGCTGCTGACCCAGGCCGAGCAGGTCCGCGTGATCGGCGAGGTGGTGGGGCGCGAGGTGCGCTGGGAGGAGCAGCCGGCCGAGGAGGCCCGCGCGGCGCTGCTGCCGGTGTGGGGCGACGCCGGGTTCGTGGACGCCGCGCTGAGGGGCTGGGCCTCCTTCGTGACGCGGCCCGAGGAGGTCACCGACACCGTGGAGAAACTGCTCGGGCGGCCCGCGCTGACGTTCAGGCAGTGGGCGGAGGAGCACGCCGACGACTTCCGCTGACCGGAGTCAGCCGGGCTCGTCGCCGGGACGCCGGGCGCCCTCGTCGGCGGGGTGCTCCACGAGGGCGAGGATCCTGCTGGACATGAAGCGGGCCGTGCGGACGGGCGAGCCGCTGCGCGTGACCTCGCTGACCTCCACCATGCCCCTGCGGGTCTCCACCTCCACCCGGCGGCCCGCCCGGGTGGCCCTGACCTCGTAGGTACGCGGGGTACCGCCCGCGTCGATGACGATCTCCACGCGATCACCCTTCATGCCCGGACATATACCCATAAGGGGTTATCCGGACACCAGTTTGAATATCGCCACCACACCCACGCACACGATGACCACGCGCAGCGCCGGGGGCGGGATGCGGCGCCCCACCCTGGCCCCCAGGAAGCCCCCGGCCACCGCGCCCAGCGCGACACCCGACACCGCCGTCCAGTCCACCCGCGCCACCGCCACGAACAGCACCGCCGCCACCGCGTTCACGATCAGCGACAGGACGTTCTTGGCCGCGTTCACCCGCTGCAGATGCTCGTCCAGGAGGCTGCCGAGCAGGCCGATCAGCAGCACGCCCTGCGCCGCGCCGAAGTAGCCGCCGTACACGCCCGCGGCGAACACCCCCAGCCACAGCGGCGTCCCGCCGTGCGGGTGCGCGTGCTCACGGCGCGCCAGCATCCACGCGTTGAGCCTCGGCTGCGCCACCACCAGCACGCACGCCAGGCCGATCAGCACCGGCACCACGACCTTGAACACCGCGGGATCGAGGAACAGCAGCAGCACCCCGCCGACCAGCGAGCCCGCCGCCGACGCCGAGCCCAGCCGCACCAGCCGCTCCCGCTGGCCCTCCAGCTCTGCCCGGTAGCCGTACGCGCCCGCGAACGACCCCGGCACCAGCCCGATGTTGTTCGACACGTTCGCCACCACCGGGTCCACGCCCATCGCCACCAGCGTCGGGAACGTGATCAGCGAGCCGGAGCCCACCACCGCGTTGATCGCTCCCGCCGCGACGCCGGCCGCGCAGATCGCGGCGAACTCCCAGCCCATCCGCCCGTCTAGTGAGCGCGGGCGTACCAGCGGCCCTGGCCGGTGCGCTCGATCGACAGCGGCAGGCCGAACGTCCTCGACAGGTTGTCGGCCGTGAAGACGTGCTCCAGCGGCCCCTGCGCGACCACCGAGCCGTTGCGCAGCAGCAGCCCGTGCGTGAACCCGACCGGGACCTCCTCGACGTGGTGCGTGACCAGCACCAGCGTCGGCGAACGGAAGTCGCCCGCCAGCACCGACAGCCGCCGCACGAGGTCCTCGCGCCCGCCCAGGTCGAGACCCGCCGCGGGCTCGTCCAGCAGGAGGATCTCCGGGTCGGGCATGAGGGCGCGGGCGATCTGCACCCGCTTGCGCTCGCCCTCCGACAGGGTGCCGAACCGCCGCCTGATGAGGTGCGCCGCGCCCAGCATGTCGATCAGCTCGACCGCCCTCGTCACGTCGTTGGAGTCGTACTCCTCGGTCCAGCGGCCCATGACGCCGTACGAGGCGGTCAGGACGAGGTCGATGACCTTCTCCTCCGGCGGGATGCGCTCGGCCAGCGCCGCGCTCGCCAGCCCGATGCGCGGCCGCAGGTCGAACACGTCCGTCTGGCCGAGGCGCTCGCCCAGCACCTCGACCACGCCCTCCGTCGGGTGCAGCAGCGTGGAGGCCACCTGCAGCAGCGTCGTCTTGCCCGCGCCGTTCGGGCCGATGACGACCCACCGTTCGTCCGCGCCGACCGTCCAGTCGATGCCGCGGAGCAGAGCCGCACCGTCGCGCCTGACGGCGACGTCCTGGAGCCGCAGCACCTGACCACCCATCCGCGTTCCCTCCTTAGGAGCAACCCTGGGGACAAACCTATTGCAGCCTGAGCGCTTATCGTGGACCGGTGCGCCCTGAATCACCTGTCTGTCCCTCACTGGTCGCCTGGGGCAACGCCTGGCTCACCGGTCATGTCGGCCTCGACGAGGCGTCCGACCAGGTGGAGGCCGTCGCGGGGCCCGTCGTGACCGGTGACGTGCCGCTGCGCGCCTACCTCGCGAACCTGCGTGCCGACGGCCTGCACGAGCTGCGCCTCGCCCTGCCCGCGCCGGGCGACCCGCTCGGGCTGTCCGGGCCCGCGCCGTTCAACGCCGCCGCCGTCGACGCCGGGCAGGCCGCCATCGCGGTGCTGCGCGACCGCAGGCTCGGCCTCGTGCCGGCGCCCGACCTCCGCGGCTCCTCCTACTCCGGCGTACGGCTGGAGATCCACGAGGCCGGACCGGTACGCCAGGACCTTCCTTCGCTGGCCGAGGCCGAGCACGAGCTGTCGGCCGCGATGCGGTCGGCCACCGAGGCGCTGTCCGCCGCCGAGGGCCCCGCGCAGTCCAGGCCCGACCGGCTCGGCCACCGCGGCGGCGAGCTCGCCCCCGGCTACCCGGGGCGCGCCCACCGCGTCGCCACGCTCGCCACCCGGCTGGCGGCCGTGCTGCGCCTGGCCGACGAGCGCGGGCTCACCTCCGCGCAGATCGCCGCGCGCGGCGCAGCCCTGCGCGAGCTGGACCGCGCGGTGCGCCGCGCGCTCGTCGCCGCGCACCACGCCATCTTCGAACCGCTCCGGCAGGCGTAGCCGGGGCGGCATGGGTCAGGCGCCGGTCAGGAGTCCCCTGCGACGGCGTCGAGGTCCCACATCCTGATCGCCTTGTCCTTGCCGGCCGAGACCGCGACCTGGCGGCCGTCCAGCTCCAGCACCGCCACGGCGTACACGCCGCTCTTGTGCGCCTTGACGCCCTTGCCCAGGGGCTTGCGGGTACGCGGGTCCCACAGCCTGATCGTGCCGTCGGTGCCGCCCGACAGCAGCACCGGCCGGCCGCCCACGGTGCCGAACGCCAGCGAGTAGATGATCTTCTTGTGCCCCTTCATGGGCGAGCCGATCGACTTGCCGGTCTTCGGGTCCCACAGCCGGAGCTTCATGTCCTTGCCGCCCGACGCGACCACGGCCCTGCCGTCCACCGTGCCGACCGCGACCGCGTAGACGCCCTTCGTGTGCCCCTTGTACGCCTTTCCGTACGCCTTGTGCCTGGCGACGTCCCAGACGCGCAGGGTCTCGTCCTCGCTGGCCGACACCGCCACCGCGCGGTCGCCCACCCGGCCGACGCCCAGCCAGTTCACCGACCTGCGGTGCGCGCGCACCGTCGGGCCCGTGGCCTTGCGCTTCTTCAGGTCCCAGAACCTGAGCCAGCCGCGCGCGTCGCCCGTCACCGCCACGTACCTGCCGCCCACCTTGGTGACCGCGACCGCGTACACGGCGTCGTCGTGCCAGCCGAGCACCTTGCCCTTGTGCGTCTTCAGGTTCCACAGCCGGACGCTGCCGTCGTAGCCGCCTGACACCGCCATCGGCGTGCCGCCGACCATCACGCAGGCGACCGCGTACACCTCCTCGCTGTGGCCCTTCAGCGTGGCGAGCGCCTTGTGCCTGACCGGGTCCCAGACGCGCAGCCGGCCGTCCTGACCGCCGGACACCAGCCACGTCCTGCCGCCCGACGTCAGCGCGGAGAACGTCTGCACGGCCTTCGTGTGACCCTTGAGCGACTTGCCGTCCTGTTCGCCGAGGACGGGGACCGTCACCTGGGTCACCTGCGTGGGCGTGTCCGAAGGGGTCGGGGTCGGGGTGGTCGGCGTCGGGGCGGTCGTCGGGGTGGTCGTCGGGGTGGTCGTTGGCGTCGGCGTGACGGACGTCGTGGCCACCGCCAGCGTGGTGCCCCGGTCGCCGGCGAACATCCGCGGGGCGTACAGCAGCACCCCGCCCGCCAGCGCCAGCGCCACCACGAGCGCCACCGAGACCATGACCGCCCGCCTGCGCCGCGAACCGGCGTCGGCGGGCGGAACCTCCGGCGGGACGTGCCTGAAGAAGGCGTCGTTGTCGACGCCGCCGCCCCGGGACGGCTCCTCGGGGGCGGCCCCCAGGGGGTACGGAGGCGGCAGCGGCCGCCGCGGCTCCTCCCGCACCTGCCGCGTCACCGGCTCCTGCCCACCCTGCTGCCCACCGGGCTGCCCGCCGATCTGCCCACCGGGCTGCCCGCCGTGCTGTCCGACGGGCTGTCCGCTCGTCTGGGGGTTGAGGTTCTGGGGCTGGGGGCTGCAGTTCGGGGCGGGCGGGTTGCCGGGGTACGGAGGCGGGGCGTCGTACGGCCGGATCTGAGGCGGGACAGGCGGCGGGACAGGCGGCGGGTACGGCCCGCCCGACGGGTTGGCCCACCCGGTGGGCGAGACGGCGGGCCCGGAAGACGGCGGCGCGGCCCCTGGAGCGCCACCGGGAGCGCCGTCGGGCCTCATCGGCCCGCCAGGAGGCGCGAACCCCGGCCCTCCGGAGCCGGCGACAGGCACAGGCCCGGAACCGGGAGTCGAGGCGGGAAGAGGGCCGACCGGGCTCGGCAACGGCACCGGGGAGGCCGGGTCGGAGCCGTCCGCGGGCGTGCCCTCGCGGTCGGAGGCCAGTTGGGAGCCGGTGGTGAGCGCCCCTTCGTGGTCGCCCCGCGGCTTCGCCTCCCCCTGGTTCTCCAGCAGGGCGAACAGCGTCTCCGCCGCCGTCGGCCGCTCCTCGGGCCGCTTGCGCAGGCACGAACGGACGATGCCGCGCAGCGCCTCGGGCAGCGCCGTCAGGTCCGGCTCGTCGTTCATGACGCGGTAGATCACGGCCGGCAGGCTGTCCTGGCCGAAGGCGGGCCGCCCGGTGGCGGCGTACACCATGGTGAGCGCCCAGCTGAACATGTCGCTCGGGGGCCCGACGCGCTCGCCCGAGATCTGCTCGGGCGACATGTACGCCGGCGTCCCCACCACCCCGCTGCTGATGGTCACGGCCGAGTCGAGCGCCCGCGCGATGCCGAAGTCGATGACGCGCGGCCCGTCGGTGCCGAGGAGCACGTTGCTGGGCTTGAGGTCGCGGTGGACGATGCCGGCGCGGTGGATGGCGGCCAGCGCGGTCACGGTGCCGACGGCGAGCCGGTAGAGCGCGCCGCCCTCGCGCGGCCCCTCGCGCTGCACGACGAGCTGGAGCGACACGCCGTCGACGAGTTCGCTCACGATGTACGGGTGCTCGCCGTCCATGTTGGCGTCGAGAACCTGCGCGGTGCAGAACTGGGCGACGCGGCGGGCGGCGGCGACCTCGCGCATGAAGCGTTCGCCGTCCAGGCCGGGCCGGTCGAGCCTGGTGTTCAGCAGCTTGATCGCGACGAGCCGCCCGTCGGGCGCCTCGCCCTTGAAGACGATCCCCTGCGCCCCCTTGCCCAGGCGGCCGATCAGCCGGTACTCGCCGAGTGATCGCGGATCACTCTGCTGTAAGGGGTGCGTTTCCGGCACCTGCTTCTCCCCCTTGCGCTAGACCCCCCGTCGCAAGCGTGGCGGGATGTCACGAACCCCCGCAAGTCACCCCAGGTCACGAAAGATCATCGCTCTTTGCGAAATATTTGCCCTACGCAATAATCATGGAGTTGATCGGGGATTTCTAGCACCTTTCCGGGGAGCCGTCATATGCGTAAGAGCGTCGGCCTGCTGTTAGCGAGCGGGCTCATCGCCACACCCCTGGCCGTGTCCGGCCAGGCCACCGCCGCCACCACCACCGCCACCGCCACGACCGGCGCCGCCACGTCGGCGCAGGCGAAGCCGTACTCCAGCTTCAAGATCTCGCTCAAGCACACCAAGCGCACCAAGCGCGGCGGCAAGATCACGTACTACCTGAAGGCGAAGAACCTCGGCCCGCACTACGCCGACTACTACTGGATCGGCGGCGAGGTGCCGAAGGGCGTCGTGCCGACCCTGCGCTGGGGCGCCGCGAAGGGCACCAAGTGCACGTGGGAGGGCCGCTGGTTCTGGTGCTGGGGCAAGTACCGCCTGGAGAAGGGCGCCACCGACTGGCTGAACTTCCAGGTGACGCTCAAGAAGGGCACCAAGGGCATCGCCAAGGCCCGCCTCGGCATCATCGCCTACGACGTCCCGCTCGGCGCCGAGAACATCGACAAGGAAGAGCTGGAGCGGATCGGCATCAAGGGCTACACCTGGCTCAAGACCGCCAAGACGACGATCGTCACGCCGCCGCGCAGGCCCACCAAGACCTGGACGCCGCCGCCCGTCGTCCAGGAGTACAACCCGCCGGCCAGCCACGAGGAGTCCAACAAGAAGAAGGACACCTGACGGCTCACGCCAGGCCGTGCCGCACCGCGTAGAGCGCGGCCTGCGTGCGGTCCTGCACGCCCAGCTTCATCAGCACGTTCGAGACGTGCGTCTTGACCGTCTTCTCCGCGACGGCCAGGCTCCGCGCGATCTCCCTGTTCGACCGGCCCGCCGCGATCAGCGCGAGCACCTCGCGCTCGCGCTCGGTCAGCGGCGCCGGCCCGGCCGGGGCGGCGTCCTGCCGCCGGCCGTCGCCCGGCGGCGGCGGCGCGGCCAGCACCGCCTCGGCCGCCTCGGGCGCGAGCAGCACCTGCCCGCCGTGCACCGCCCGCACCGCCTGGACGAGCGCCTGCGGGTCGACGTCCTTGTAGAGGAAGCCCGAGGCCCCCGCCCGCATGGCGGGCCCCACGTCGGACGGGTCGCTCACCGAGGTCAGCACGACGACCCTGGTGGACGTCCCTGACAGCCGCCCGAGCGCCCCCAGCCCGTCGAGCACCGGCATCTTCAGGTCGAGCAGCAGCACGTCGGGGGCCAGATCCGCGACCAGGGTCACCGCCTGCTCGCCGTCGGCCGCCTCGCCGACGACCTCGATGTCGTCCTGCAGGTCGAGGAACGTGCGCAGGCCCTGACGCACCACCGGGTGGTCGTCGGCGACCAGCACCCGGATCACAGCCCGACCTCCACCCGCACCGCCGCCCGAATCACAGCCCGACCTCCACCCGCACCGTCGTCCCCCGTCCCGGAGCCGAGGACACCGTCAACGCCCCGCCCACCGACTCGGCCCTGTCGCCCATCGACACCAGCCCGAGACCGCGCGAGCCGGCCTGGTCGAAGCCGTGGCCGTCGTCGCTCACGGTCAGGGCCAGCCTGCCGCCCCCGAAGCCCAGCCGCACCTCGACGCGCTCGGCGCCGGAGTGCCTGAGCGCGTTGTGCAGCGCCTCCTGCGCCACCCGCAGCACCGCCACCTCCACGGCCGCGTCGAGCGGCGGCAGCCCGCCCTGCCCGTCACCGTCGTCCTCGCCACCCCACGCGAAGGTCACCCGCGCCTGGTGCAGCCGGTCGAGCATGCGGACGTGCTTGCGCAGGGTCTCGGCCAGGCCGTGCCTGTCGAGCTCGGCGGGACGCAGCTCCACGATCACCGCGCGCAGCTCGGCCAGCGCCTCACCCGCGAGCCGCTCGACGCGTTCGAGCTCGGCGGCGGCCCTGGCGGGCGCGCTCTCCAGCATCGCGGCGGCGGCCTGCGCGGTCAGCCTCAGCGAGAACAGCTTCTGGGTGACGGCGTCGTGCAGCTCCCTGGCCATCCGGTTGCGCTCTTCCAGCATGGCCAGCTCGCGGCCCCGCTCGTACAGCCTGGCGTTGGTGAGGGCGATGGCGGCGTGCGCGGCGAAGAGCGTGAGCAGCTCCTCGTCCTGCGGGGTGAAACCGCCCGGCGTGCGCTTGTTGGCCAGGAAGATGATGCCGAGCACCTGGTCGGCGTCGCGGATGGGCACGCCGAGGAAGTCCTTCATCACGGGGTGGGCCTTCGGCCACCACTCGAAGCGCGGGTCCTCGCGCAGGTCGGGCAGCCGCACCGGCGTGCCCTCACGCAGCATCGCGCCGAGCATGCCGTGCTGGCGCGGCATCGGGCCGATCGCCTCCCACTGCTTGTCGGTGATCCCCTCGGCCACGAACTCCGCGAACGACCCGTCGTCGTCGGGCACGCCGAGCGCCGCGTAGCGGGCGTCGAGCAGCCGCTGCGCCGAGCGGACGATCACCTGGAGCACCTCGCGCACCGACAGGTGCCGGGTGACGGCCAGCACCGCGGAACTCACCGCCTGCAGGATCTCGTCGCGCTCACGGGTCACGCCCCCACTCTAAAGTCCTAGGACCAAGTGCCCAGACGCGCCCAGACCTCGCGCCCGATGTGGGCGGAACGCGGCGTTCCTACCGTCGAGGCATGACGAACACCGCACTCATCACCGGCGCCTCCCGCGGCCTCGGTCTCGCCCTCGCCCGCTCGCTGGCCGCGGCGGGCTGGAACCTCGTGATCACCGCGCGCGGCTCGGCCGACCTCGAACGGGTCGCCGGCGAGCTGGGCGCGACGGCCCTCGCGGGCGACGTGGCCGACGCCGCCCACGTCGCACGGCTCGCCCAGGCGGTGCCCGAGCTGGACCTGCTCGTCAACAACGCGAGCGGCCTCGGGCCGACGCCGCTGCCCGCCCTCGCCGCCTACCCGCTGGACGCGTTCCGCGCCCTCCTGGAGACGAACGTGACCGCTCCGCTGGCGCTCGTCCAGGCCACGCTGCCGGCGCTGCGCCGATCGGGCGGCGCGGTCGTGAACGTCAGCTCCGACGCCGCCACGGGCGCGTACGAGGGCTGGGGCGGCTACGGCGCGACCAAGGCCGCCCTGGAGCAGCTGTCCAACGTGCTGGCCGCCGAGGAGCCCGGCGTGCGCGTGTGGTGGGTCGATCCCGGCGAGATGAACACCCGGATGCTGGCCGACGCCGTGGGCGCCGAGGAGGCCGCCGGCGCGGCCGACCCGGCGAAGGTGGCGGCGTCGCTGCACGACCTGGTGCGCTCCCGCCCCGCCAGCGGGAAAGTGAGCCTGCGGTGACCGCCGCGCCCGACTTCGCGCTGCCGTCCGAGCTGTCGGCGCACGAGCCGCCCGAGGCGCGGGGGCTGCGCAGGGACGGCGTGCGACTGCTCGTCTCCCAGGGCGACCTGCCGCCGCGGCACCGCCGCTTCACCGACCTGCCCGCCCTGCTCGAACCCGGCGACCTGGTCGTGGTCAACAACTCGGCCACGCTGCCCGCCGCCGTGCGCCTGGACCGGCTGGCCGTGCACTTCTCCACCGCGCAGGAGGACGGGACGTGGCTGGTCGAGCTGCGCCGGCGCGCGGGCCGCTCGTACGAGCCGTACCGAGGGGGCGAGCCCGGCGAGTGGCTGCCGCTGCCGGGGCGGGCGACCCTGCGCCTGCTCGGCCGCGTGACGCCGCGGCTGTGGCGGGCGGCGCTGGACCGCGACGTCGAGCCCTACCTGAGCGCGTACGGCGTCCCGATCCGCTACTCGTACGTGGAGCGGGACTGGCCCATCGACGCCTACCAGACCGTGTTCGCGGCGGTGCCGGGCAGCGCGGAGATGCCGAGCGCCGGGCGGCCGTTCAGCGCCGAGCTGGTGACCGCGCTGGTGTCGCGCGGCGTCACCGTCGCGCCGGTCACCCTGCACACGGGCGTGGCCTCGCCCGAGAAGGACGAGCCGCCCTACGCCGAGCGGTTCGACGTGCCGGCGTCCACGGCCCGCCTGGTGAACCTGGCCAGGGAGAACGGCAACCGCGTGGTGGCGTCGGGGACGACGGTGGTGCGCGCCCTGGAGACGGCCGTGGACGGCGACGGCCGGGTCGCCGCCGCGTCGGGCTGGACGACGCACCTGGTCACGCCGGAGACCGGGGTGCGCGCGGTGACCGGCCTCATCACCGGGTTGCACGAGCCACGCTCCAGCCACCTGCTCATGCTCACGGCGATCGCCGGGGAGCGCGTCCTGGCCCGCGCGTACGAGGAGGCGCTGCGTGCGGGATATCTGTGGCATGAGTTCGGCGACACGCACATGATTCTGGATTAAAGAAGCTTTACATAGATTTTGCCCTTGTGATAGGAACAGCCGGTATTTACGGGGGCTTGGACAATCCGCGTCCCCGTGTCACTTCCTATCGGAGACGTTGAATGCGCAACTCCCTGCTCAAGGCCGCTGCTCTGGCGATGGTCGCCGGTGCGCTGGCGATTCCGGCGGCCCCGGCCTCCGCCTCCACGGCCACCAAGGCGGACGACCCGTACTCGGTGCTGGCCGTGTCCGTCAAGGCACCGAAAATCGTCAAGCGTGGCGGAAAGATCACCTACAAGCTGACCGTCACCAACAAGGGCCCGTACGACGCCGACTACTACTGGGTCGGCGGCGTCCTGCCGAAGGGCATCAAGGACCGGGTCAACTACCGCGTCCCCAAGGGCACCGAGTGCGACTTCAGAGGTCGCGACTTCTGGTGCTGGGGCCCCTGGGTCCTGGAGAAGGGCGACAGCGACTGGCTGAACCTCACCGTCGCCCTCAAGCCCACCACCAAGGGCGTGGCCAAGGCCGAGCTCGGCGCCATCGTCTGGGACGTGCCCACGGGCATGGAGAACCTGGACAAGGAGGAGATCGACCGCCTCGGCTTCAAGAAGTGGTTCTACAACAAGCCGGTCAACACGAAGATCGTCCGCTAGTCGCGCAGGTCACTGCGCCCGTGTCCGAATGACGAACCTGTTTCGCGAGCATCGGACCGGGCGCAGTACCGTGGCTGGATGTGGACCAGCGCACCCTCCTGATCACCTTCACCGGCCCCGACCGTCCTGGCGTCACGTCGCGGCTCTTCTCGGTGCTGTCAGGCTTCCCCGTCACCATCGCCGACATCGAGCAGGTCGTCATCCGCGGCAGGCTCACCCTCGGCGTCCTCGTCGCCTACGCGGGCGGCCCATCCACCGGCACCGGCACCACCCTCGGCGCCATGTGGACCGCCGTCGAGCGCGTCGCAGAAGACCTCGGCATGGAGGTCGAGCTCTCCACCGGCTCCCTCAGCAAGGAGCAGCGCCGCCGCGGGCGGCTGTCCGTCAGCGTCCTCGGCACCACCCTGCAGCCCGCCGCCATCGCCGGCATCGCCGGGCGCATCGCCGCCGCCGGCGCCAACATCGACCGCATCGAGCGGCTCGCCCAGTGGCCCGTCACCTGCATCGAGCTGTCCGTCTCCGGCGCCAACCCCGACGCGCTCAGGATCGAGCTCGCCGCCGAGGCCGCCGCTCAGGAGGTGGACGTCGCCGTCCAGCGCACCGGCCTGTCCAGGCGCGCCAAGCGGCTCGTCGTCATGGACGTCGACTCCACCCTCATCCAGGGCGAGGTCATCGAGCTGCTGGCCGCCCACGCCGGCTGCCTGGAGGAGGTCGCCAGGGTCACGGAGCAGGCCATGCGCGGCGAACTCGACTTCGCCCAGTCGCTGCGCCGCCGCGTGGCCCTGCTGGAGGGCCTGCCCGAGTCCGTCTTCGAGCAGGTGCGCCAGGAGGTCGTGCTCACGCCGGGCGCGCGCACCCTCGTCCGCACGCTCAAGCGGCTCGACTACCGCTTCGCCATCGTCAGCGGCGGCTTCACCCAGATCACCGACGCCCTCGTGGACGAGCTCGGCATCGACTACTCCGCCGCGAACGTCCTCGAAGTCGTCGACGGCAAGCTCACCGGCAAGGTCGTCGGCGAGATCGTCGACCGGCCCGGCAAGGCCCGCGCGCTGGAGCGCTTCGCCCGCGCCGCCGGGCTGCCCATCAGCCAGACCGTGGCCATCGGCGACGGCGCCAACGACCTCGACATGATCGCCGCGGCCGGGCTCGGCATCGCGTTCAACGCCAAGCCGGTCGTCCGCCAGGCCGCCGACACCAGCGTCAGCACGCCGTACCTCGACTCGATCCTCTACCTGCTCGGCATCTCGCGGGACGAGGTGGAGGCCGCCGACGCCGAGGACGGCGCCCTCAGCCCGCGCTGACGCCCTCCCTGAGGCCCCCCTCGGGGTCCTCGGGGTCCTCGTGGTCCTTGGGGGCCCACACCGTGACGAGGCGGCCGTCGCCCGGCCACAGGTCGGCCCAGGCCGCCTCCACCCCGATCACCGCGAACGTCCCCGGCCTGAAGCCGTAGTCGCCCCCGGCGAGCTGCAGCGACAGCTCGTGCACGCCCGGGTTGTGCCCGCACAGCACCACCGTGCCCGCCTCGGGCCTGACCCGCTGGAGCACGCGCAGCAACTCCTCGGGGTAGGCCTCGTAGATGTCGCGCTCGAAACTGATCTCCGCCTCGGGGAAGGCCAGCTCCGCCGTACGCCTCGTGCGCAGCGCCGGCGAGCACAGCACCGCGTCGGGGTTCAGCCCCGCGGCCCGCAGCTCCTCACCCGCCCGCGCGGCGTCGCGCTCGCCGCGGCCCGTCAGCGGGCGGTCCCTGTCGGCCAGCCCCGGCACCTGGGCCGCCTTCGCGTGACGCAGCAGAATCAGAGTGCGCAACCCGGTCATCCCGTCCTCGACGCCCACACGGACAGACCGACGATCACGGCCAGGATGGCCAGCATCGCCAGCAGGATCATGCCCAGCGCCTTACCGCCGTTCGGCCGCTTGTCTTCCATGCGCCCAGTCTCCCATCGCCCCTCGGAGGTCGCTCATCGCGGTTCGCCCGCCCGCTCGCGAACGGGCCGGTGGGCCCTCGCGGCCGCCTCGCCGTTGGCGTACAGGGGACGCGCGAACGCCCGCCCTCGAGGGTTCGAGGGCGGGCGTCGTCGTGAGGCTGCGCCCCTGTGCGCCGACTGTGCGTCGCCTGTGCGTTACGAGGCGACGGGCTGCTGCGCGCGGTTGTCGCTCGCGGGCTCCTCCGTGGCCGAACGCCGCTTGGAGATCACGATGGCGCTCACCACCACGACCACCGCCACGACCGTGACGACGATCCGCACGGCCGGGTTGCCCGCGTACAGCACCACCGCGGGCGCCACCAGCAGCGCCACCAGGTTCATCACCTTGATCAGCGGGTTGATGGCCGGGCCCGCGGTGTCCTTGAACGGGTCGCCGACCGTGTCGCCGATGACCGTCGCCGCGTGCGACTCCGAGCCCTTGCCTCCGTGGTGGCCGTCCTCGACGAGCTTCTTCGCGTTGTCCCAGGCGCCGCCCGAGTTCGCGAGGAACACCGCCATCAGGGTGCCGCACGCGATGGCGCCCGCGAGGAACGCGCCCAGCGGGGCATACCCGAGGGCGAAGCCCACCGCGATCGGCGTCATGACCGCCAGCAGGCCCGGCGTGGCCAGCTCGCGCAGCGAGTCGCGGGTGCAGATGTCCACGACGCGGCCGTACTCCGGCTTCTCCGTGCCGTTCATGATGCCGGGCTTGTTGCGGAACTGGTCGCGTACCTCGAAGACCACGCGCATCGCGGCGCGGCCCACCGCCATGATCGCCAGGCCGGAGAAGAGGAACACCACCGCCGCGCCGACCACCAGGCCGACCAGCACGTTCGGCTGGTCCACGCTCAGGCTGAACGTGGAGAACGCGCCGAGCGCGCCCTTGATCGACGCGGTGGCCTTGGCCAGCTCCGTCTCCACCGAGGTGCGGAACGCGCCGAACAGCGCCGTCGCCGCGAGCACCGCCGTGGCGATCGCGATGCCCTTGGTGATGGCCTTCGTCGTGTTGCCGACCGCGTCGAGGCTGGTGAGGACCCGCGCGCCCTCGCCCTCGACGTCGCCCGACATCTCCGCGATGCCCTGCGCGTTGTCGGAGACGGGGCCGAAGGTGTCCATCGACACGATGACGCCGACCGTGGTCAGCAGGCCCGTGCCCGCCAGCGCCACCGCGAACAGCGCGACCGTCACGTTGCCGAAGCCCAGCAGGAACGCGCCGTACACCGCGCCCGCGATGATGAGCGCCGAGTAGACCGCCGACTCCAGGCCGACGCTGATGCCCGCCAGGATGACCGTGGCGGGGCCGGTGCGCGAGCTCTCGCCGATCTCCCTCACCGGGCGGCGGTTCGTCTCGGTGAAGTAGCCCGTCAGCAGCTGGATGGCGCTGGCCAGCACCAGGCCGATGAGCACCGCGCCGATCGCGATGAGCCGCGGGTTCGCGTCGGACTGCACCGCCGCGCCCGAAAGGCCGCTGAAGCTCTCCGGCAGGTACAGGAACGCCGCCCCCGCCACCAGCACCGCCGAGATCGCCGCCGAGATGAAGAAGCTGCGGTTGATCGCCGCCATCCCGTTGCGGTCGCCGTCGCGCAGCCGCGTGACGAAGATGCCGATGATCGCCGTCAGCACGCCGATCATCGGGACGATCAGCGGGAAGATCAGCCCCTGCTCGCCGAACGCCACCTTGCCCAGGATGAGGCTGGCGACCAGCATCACCGCGTACGACTCGAACAGGTCGGCCGCCATGCCCGCGCAGTCGCCGACGTTGTCGCCCACGTTGTCGGCGATCGTCGCGGCGTTGCGCGGGTCGTCCTCGGGGATGCCCTGCTCGACCTTGCCCACGAGGTCGGCGCCGACGTCCGCGGCCTTGGTGAAGATGCCGCCGCCGACACGCATGAACATCGCCAGGAGCGCCGCGCCGAAACCGAAGCCCTCCAGGACGTTCGGCGCGTCACCCTGGTAGACGAGCACCACCACGGCCGCGCCCAGGAGCCCGAGACCCACCGTGAACATGCCGGCCACGCCGCCGGTGCGGAACGCGACCCGCATGGCGCGCTTCTCGCCCGACTCCTTCGCGGCCGCCGCGACACGCACGTTGCCGCGTACCGCGAGCCACATGCCCATGAACCCGGTCAGGGCGGAGAACACCGCCCCGATGACGAAGAAGATGGAGCGGCCGATCCGGACGTCGGCCTCGCCCGGTAGCAGGAGCAACAGGAAGGGGATGATGACGACGAAGATCGCCAGGGTGCGGAACTGGCGCGCGAGGTAGGCCGCGGCGCCCTCCTGCACGGCACGGGCGATGTTCTGCATGCGTTCGGTGCCCTGGCCGGCGGACAGCACTTCACGTACCAGACCGCCGGCGACGGCTAGCGCGATGAGTGCGACCGCGGCGACCACGATCACGATGGTGAGATTGTTTCCGCTCAGGGCCAGATTTGACGCTGGCTCCGCTGCCAGCATGTGCCTGATCATCGTTCTCCTCGGCAAGACCGGTCGTCCTGCCCGGGCGGTGCTGCAATACTCGGCGGGCGGGTGCGGCACCATCCGGGTTGTGGGTGCCGCTTCCGGTTGAATCCGCGGTTCCGCCGGATCACCTTGGCCGGTGCCGGGAGTCTACGCAGGCACTGAACGGATATGAAGGCTCTGGACACCGCTATTTGTGCACGCGTCCAGTAATCCCCTGACAGCAGCCCGTTTTGAGTTCTGACACACAGAATTTCCGCGTGTTTACGGCCATGATAACCCTGGGTTCCGGCCCACCCGAAACCTCCGACCACCCGCAACCCAAAGCCCCGCCGGGGGCCGGAAGGCGCTCTCCAAGAGCCCCTAAAAGAATGATCTTTGTTGTGTTTTGATCTCTCGCTGTAGCTCAAGGGAGGAGCACGGGTGTGCAGGCTGAAGCCATGGGAGGTCAGCCATGGACTGCGGGCGGTGGTCGAGCCGCATGACCGGCCGGCCTCGCAGGGCATCCTGTTCGTGCCGCACCCCGGGATGGCCCCGGAGCACCTGCCGCACGAACTGGGCTACGGCTCGGGTATGACGTGCTCACCCCGGCCGCGCCTCCAGCCCCGCCTCCTCCGGCGCCTCCCCCTCGCAGGCCCGATACCTCCCCCGGCAGAGGCCCGTCGGCCCCCCGCGAGCGTCCAAGGTCTCCACGCCCAGTTCCAGGTCCGACCTGGCCGGCGTCGCCTCGATCGTGCCCGCGGCGGCTCATCGGCCAGCGCCAGGACGACCGTGTCACTTGCCGCGAACGCCTCCACCGCGGCCACGTACCGGTCGACCTTGGCGGCCGTGACCGTGTTCAGGCCCTGGGCCTACCAGGGCTCGCCGGTCTCGACCCACAGCCGTTGGTCATCGGGCTGCTCCCCGAACACCTGCCGCCGCGCGCTTTCGCGGTTGGCGGCGGTGGTCAGGAGCCTGCGACGGCACCAACCCCTGCCCAGCGGTCTCTCCCTTCTGCGATGTTCTACCAGGGGATGGAGCCGAGGCGATCGATGAAGATCCCGGTCGGCCCGTCAGACGCGAGCGTCGCGAGCTCGATGATCGGATCACTGCCCTCGGTGACCGTCAGCTCGCCCGTGTGGATGTTCATGTCGGTGGCGGTGAACCTGCCGTTGGCGACCTCTCCGGGGGTCACCGCGTTGAACTTGATGGCCGGCAGCGCCTGGGCGTATCGGACGGTGATCATGTTCAGCGCCGCCTTCGACGAGGTGTAGGCGAGTTCGTACATCTTCGAGACGGCTTGCCTGGGGTCCGTCACGACGGCGACAGACCCCCCGGCGCCGGTGACCATCACCACCCGCGGGTTTTCGGCCGCCTGCAACAGCGGCAGGAACGCGTGCGTGACCCGGACCGGGCCGTACACATTGGTGTCGTAGACGGCGTGGATGTCCTTGGCCGTCGCGTCCGCCGGGTTGACACCGCCGCCCGGCGTGCCGGCGTTGTTGATCAGCACGTCGATCCGGTCGGTGTGCTCCCGGACCAGCCGCACGGCCCCGGCCACCGACTCCTCCGAGGTCACGTCCAACGGGACCATGATGACGTGTGCGCCCTGGGCGGCCAGCTTCTGCGCGGCGGCCCTTCCCCGGCCCTCGTCGCGTGAGCCGAGGAAGACCGTCCAGCCCAGCTCTCCGAGCCTACGTGCCGCCTCGTAGCCCAGGCCTTTGTTCGCTCCAGAGATCAATGCTGAGGTCATGTTCTCTCCTGACGTCGTTGTACTCACGACCATGTGACGGTGCCGACCCGATTCCTGTGACGGACGCGTGGTCCACCCGGGGCAGGGCGGAGCCGACGCAGAGACGGGTGTCCGCTTTGATGCGCGTCATGTCCTGCTCACCAGGTGACCGGGAGTTCGTGAACGCCGTAGATGACGGCGTCGGTCTTGAACGGCAGGTCCTCGGCCGGTGCGGCAAGCCGCAGAGTGGGGATGCGACGGAACAGCGTGTCGAAGACGATCTGCAGTTCCATCCGGGCCAGGTTCTGGCCGAGGCACTGATGCGGGCCGAATCCGAAGGCGAGGTGGTGGCGGGCCCCACGCTCGACATCCAGTTCGCCCGGGTCCTCGAACGCCGCCGGGTCCCAGTTGGCCGACAGCATCGAGACGATGACGCCCTCGCCGGCCTTGATGCTCACCTCGCCGATCTCCACGTCTTCGGTGGCCACCCGGGAGGTGACCCCGTCGGCGATGGTGAAGTAGCGCAGCAGTTCCTCCACGGCCATGGGCGTCCTGCTCGGGTCGGCTTTGACCGCGGCCAGTTGCTTCGGATGGCTGAGCAGCCCGACCACGCCGAGGGAGATCATGTTCGCCGTGGTCTCGTGTCCGGCGGTCAGCAGCAGGAAGGCCAGGCTCACCAGGCCCGCGTGGTCTACGGTGCCCTCCTGGCGTTGCCGGGCGATCTGCCGGCTGAACAGGTCGTCGTCGGGTTCGGACTCCTTGCGGGTGATCAGGTCGTCGATGTAGGCGCGCAGTTCGGTGAAGGCTCGCTGCCGGTCCTCCAGCGAGGTCCGGCGCACCATCATGGCGGTGCGGCTCTGGAAGAAGTCGTGGTCGGTGTAGGGGACGCCGAGCAGTTCGCAGATGACCAGCGAGGGCACCGGCAGGGACAGCGCCTGCACCAGGTCGACCGGCTGCTGGTCGGCGGCGAGCATGTCGTCGATGAAGTGGTCGACGATGTCCTGGATCCGCGGGCGCAGTGCGGCCAGCCGCCTCACGGTGAACTCGCCGATCACCGCGCGACGCGCCGCGGCGTGCTCCGCGCCGTCCATGCCGAGCATCAACGGCGGCTGGCTGCGGAGCTGCTGCAGGGTCGCCGCATCCAGGGTGTAGAGCGGGAAGCCGTCCTTTCGTTTGTCGGAGGAGAAGCGGCTGTCGATGAGGACGGCCCGGGCCTCCTCATGCCCGGACACCCACCACGCCTCGCCGCCGCCTGCCAGCCGGACCTTGTTGATCGGCGCCTGCTCGCGCAGTCGCTCGTAGGCGGCGGGCGGGGTGAACGGGCAGCTCCGCCCGACCGGCAGTTCCAGACCGGCCAGTTCGCCGGTGTCGGCTACGTTCCTCGTCATGAATGACCTCCCAGTATGAGCTCTGGCGGACTTTGTTCTGCTTGTGGCGGCCTCGGGAGCATGATCGACACCGCCGGTTCCGCGTAGGGCGGCAGGCGTCTGTCGCGCACCGTCGCGTCCGTGTCACCCCGAGGCTGTGGGCCGTCTCGTCACCGGTGTTCATCGCGGGGTGATGCGGAGTCTCAGATCCGCTGGGGACGACATCTCCGGATCGCGGACGCGTAGGAGAGGCCTGTGATGCGGCCGTCCTCATGGGGCCCGTGGAGACGGTGGCGGCACGGCGCGCACAGGCCGCTGGCCAGGCACAGCATGGCACCGAGCATGAGCCAGATGACCAGGACGATGACGGAGTGGGTGGCGCCGTGGCCGTCGAAGAACGCGGTGGAGCGCAGCAACTGGCCACCCGCCCCGGGCGGCAGCAGTCGGCCAAGGAGGCCGGACGAGTGGGGTCGAAGTATTTGACAGGGAGCAGGACGACCGCCCTGAGCACCGTCAACCAGGGTGACGGTGGTGTGTCGGCTGCCAGCGGGGCCTGAACGGCCATGTCTACTCCTCGAATACAACGTTTGTGTGATTCACACGGTGACGGGGCAGGCCGGTACGCACGTGTGCCGATGAGTGGATGCCTTCGCTCGGGATGCTCCGCAATGTCGCGATGCCCTGATCAAGGCACGGCGGCTGACGGATCACCTCAGCGTGAGTGGGGTCTCCGATGCGATGCGGGTCAGCTTCCGCGGGTTGCGGACGTAGTAGAGGCCGGCGATGCGGGCGTCCTCGACACGGGCTGCTATGACGCCGTCGATGTCGCCGTCCACGTGCAGGAGGAGTGCCGGGTTGCCGTTGACCACGGTGAGCTCGCCGGCGAGCGCGATCTGGGCCTTGCCAAGGCCGCTGACGATCATGCGGGCCACCTTGCCGGCGCCGATGATCGGCCGCGGAGCGGCCTGCTTGACGCCGCCACCGTCGCTGATCAGGACGACTTCGGGGGCGAGCACGTCGAGCAGGCCCTGCAGGTCCCTGGTCTCGACCGCGCGCTGGAACGAGGCCAGCACTGCCCGGGTCTGACTCGGGGAGACCATCTCGCGCGGGCGGCGGGCATCGACGTGCCGCCGGGCGCGGTGCGCGATCTGGCGCACGGTCGCGGGGGTCTTGCCGACGGCGGCGGCGATCTCGTCGTAGCCGACGTCGAAGACCTCGCGCAGCACGAAGACGGCACGCTCGGTCGGCGACAGCGTCTCCAGGACGAGCATCAGCGCCATCGACACACTCTCGGCGAGCTCGACGTCCTCGGCCACGTCCGGCGCGGTGAGCAGCGGCTCGGGCAACCAGGGGCCGACATACGCCTCCTTGCGGCGCTTCATGGCACGCAGCCGGTCGAGCGAGCGCCGGGTGACGATCCGCACCAGGTAGGCGCGCTGGTCGAGCACCTGCTCCAGGTCGACCTTCATCCACCGCAGCCAGGTCTCCTGCAGGGCGTCTTCGGCGTCGGCCGCCGAGCCGAGCATCTCGTAAGCGACGGTGAACAGCAGATTGCGATGGGCGAGGAATGCCTCGGTCGCCGGGTCCGTTCGGCCGCCACCCGCCGTCGGCTCGGCTGTGCCCGTCGTTGCATCCTCGCGCCCGTTCATTCCTGGCTCCTGCCTGTTCACCCGCTACTCCTGCTCCATGCACAAGGCGCCGGCGCCCGCCGCTGTGTGACACCGGTGAGCGGTGACACACGTCACACGACCGGACTGTCACAAAGTTCGGGGCGTCGACGCCGCATGGTCGCCAGGACGCCACGAGAACGATGCGCGCAGCGCACAACTCCCCCCAGCTGATCGCCTCGGCCCCGTTGCGTGGTGACCGCCGCACAACCGCCAACGCAGGAAGAACGGAAAGACATCATGAGCAAGGTCTGGTTCGTCACTGGTTCGTCTCGCGGCCTGGGCCGCTCCTTCATCGAGGCCGCCCTGTCGCGTGGCGACGAGGTGGCCGCGGCCGCACGGACCGTCGCGGGCCTTGACGAGTTGGTGTCCGCCTACGGCGAGGCGGTGCTTCCGCTTGAGCTGGACGTGACCGACAAGGGCGCCGTCTTCGAGAGTGTGAAGCGGGCCAAGGAGCACTTCGGCCGGCTCGACGTCATCGTGAACAACGCCGGCTACGCCCAGGTCGGCGCGATCGAGGAGCTGACCGAGCGGCAACTGCGCGACCAACTGGAGACCAACCTGTTCGGCGCGGTGTGGGTGATCCAGGCCGCGCTGCCCTACCTGCGCGAGCAGGGTTCGGGGCACGTCATCCAGCTGTCCTCGGCCGCCGGCCTCATCGCCATGCCGCTCAGCGGCGCCTACAGCGCCTCCAAGTGGGCCCTGGAAGCCCTCAACGAATCCCTCGCCCAAGAGATCGCCGACTTCGGCGTCAAGGTGACCGTGATCGAGCCCGGCGGCTTCGCCACCAGGTCCGGCAGGAACCCCGACCCGCTGAACAACGGCCACCTGGCCGAGCCCAACCCGATCTACGACGGCCTTCGCCGGCGCATCGCCGCATTCGCGGGAAAGCAGCCCGCCGGCGACCCGGCCGCCGCGGCCCAGGCGCTCCTCAAGATCGTCGACTCGGACGACCCGCCGCTGCGGGTGCTCTTCGGCCTGGGCTTCTACCCGATGCTCCAGCAGGTGTACGCCGACCGGCTCAAGACCTGGGCCGACTGGCAGGACCTGTCGGCGCAGGCTCACGGCAACCTCGATCAAGAGAACCGGTGACGCACGGCCGAGTCAACTCACCCAGAGCAAGCGAACCGACAGGAGCGACACATGAAGCACCGCATCGTCGTCGTGGGCGCCGGCTATGCCGGAGCCTACGTGGCCGGGAACCTGACCCGCCGGCTGTCCCCGGCGGACACCGAGATCACCGTGGTCAACGCTGAGCCGGACTTCGTTGAGCGATTGCGGCTGCACCAGCTCGCGGCCGGCCACGAGATCGAGGCTCCAAAACTCGCCGACGTCTTCGCCGGCACGGGGATACGGCTGCGCCTGGCCCGGGTCACCGCCGTCGACCCCGAGCGCCAGGTCGTCGCCATCGCTGGCGCCGACGGCGGCGAACTCGGCTACGACACGCTTGTCTACGCACTCGGCAGCCACGTCGCCGACCACGGCGTCCCCGGCGTGGCCGAGCACGCCTTCCACGTCACCGCCCGCCCCGCGGCGCTGCGCCTGCGCGAGCGCCTGGACAGGCTGGTCAGGCGGGGCGGAGGCGGGAGGGTGCTGGTCGTCGGCGACGGGTTGACCGGCATCGAGACCGCCACCGAGTTCGCCGAATCCAGGCCCAGCCTGTCGGTGGCGCTCATCGCCCGCGGCGAGCTCGGCGCCCGGCTCTCCGACGGAGCCCGCAGCCACCTGCGTCAGGCCTGCGACCGGCTGGGCATCACCGTTCTGGAGCACACCAGCGTCGAAGCCGTCGAAGCGACGCGGGTGCTGTGCGCCGACGGCACCGCCCTGGCGTCCGACGCAACCGTGTGGACGGCCGGGTTCTCGGTCAGCCCCATCGCCGCCGCCAGCGGGCTGAAGGTCACCGAGAACGGTCAGATCGTCGTCGACGACACCATGCGGTCGGTCTCGCACCCGAACGTCTACGCCGCCGGCGACAGCGCCCACGCCATCGGCGACAACGGCCGGCCGCTGCCGATGTCCTGCGCGTCGGCCGGCTCCACCGGCCGGCAGGCCACGGACGCGATCGTGGGACGCCTGACCGGCCGCGAGATTGCGAAGAGCAAGCTGGACTACCCTGGCAACCACATCAGCCTCGGACGGCGGGACGGGATCCTGCAGATGGTCGACGACGAAGCGCGAGCGAAGCCGAAGTACGTGGGCGGCCGGAAGGCCGCGCGGATCAAGTCGGGCATCCTCCAGATATCGCTGTGGGGCATCTCGCACCCGACCTTCGGCCTGCCCAAGCGCAAGCGCCGCCTGGCCGCCACGCCGGGTGTGTCGGCCGAGAAGGCGCTCGCGTAAGCGGGGACCGGGCCGTGGTCCGTGGGATGGTTCACAGTTGCCGCCGCGGTTCAGCCAGGCGCGGACCGAGCCGCCGTCATAGATGACCAGACAGTCGGCTTTGCCGTCACCGCTGATGTCGGCGAACTGGACGTTCATGGCCGACCCGAACGCTTGATCGTTGATCGCGTTCAGGAGCGTCATTCCGCGTTTGGGTCCGAAGTGTTTCCGGTTGGGTTCGGCCATCAAAAGCTGGGACGGGGACCACGCAATCTCATGCCGTCGATCGCGGCGGCCAACCCGCCGCCAAGCGCCTGGGCCGGCAGGTGCGGGGTGGCGGCGGTGTAGTTCTTCGCGGCGCGCAGGTAGTTGCGGCCCACATGCCGGACGGCGGCGTTCCAACACTGGCACCCGCGGCGAGGACACCGGCCCGCATCCCAACGCCCTGAGCGCCGCGCTGTGCCACGAACTCCCCCGCCGGGCGCAATGCCGTCACATGCGCACGCCCACCCCTGACAGCCGCACTACAGCCCCGCACAAGCCCGAACAGGCGGGCCCCGGCGACGCGAGACCCGAGCAAACAGGGAAAGCGCCTGGACCAAGAGACGAGTAAATTACTTTTCCCATTCTTACTGAAGCGAAACCCCCTTACCTGAACAACTAAGCCGCGAAATCCCCATTCGGACCGGACGCCTTGCCTTCAACACCCGAGAAACCCTCCGCCGAAGTCCCATAGCAGTTGGACCCCCATTGGCCCGTGTCCCAGCCAGGCAGGCCGCTAGGAGTATGAGCAGCTGGGCATAAGGTTCCAAGCGGCGGCACCAATCAAGCCGAAGACGGCCACACGCGCCAGTCCTCCCACGGACGCGGAACGAGATCGGCAGCGCCCGAGGGCGCACATGGAACAATGCGGACCGGAAAGCCTCAGCCAAGCAAGCACTTGGCCGAGCGAACCGGACATGAGCGCCCTGTCATCCGGCGGTGACCACCACCGCCGAAGCCCAACCCCTCTGGTCAGTATCAGCGAGCGCGACCCACCATTCGAACCGAGCACGAACGCCGGCCCGGCCCACCTCAGGCTCCCTCCGAGACGGCGGCGCCTGCCAGGCGGGCCCGGTACGGGGACCTTTGGGGACGGTGCCGTGGGGCCGCTCCGCTCACCGTCTGGAGCATGGCTGGGGCGGCGTACGGCCATACAACCAACCCAGTAGCGATCACCACTCTGGGCTCCCCTGCTCCACCGGGGTCCGGTACCACCGGCAGGCATCCGGGTGTCCGGACCGAACTGCGCCGCAAGCCTCAGGACCACCCAGCGGGTCGCTCGGGCCAGAATCAGAACAACCACCCTCCGGGATCCGCCCAGCACGCCCGGAGGAGCCGGTTCTGGAGGAGCCGCCTGATGCTAATCAGAAGATTCGGGCTCGAAGGCCTGAGGGCGCCAACCTTGGAAGCCTGCGGGAGCCGGCGTAGAAAGCCTGAGAAGCAGGCTCGGGAGGTGCCCGCACCTTGGAGGTCTGCGGGGGCCAACCTCTGCAGTCTGAGAAGCAGGCTCTTGAAGGGCTGCCGGAGCCAGCCCTGAAGGTCTACCCACCTTGAGGGGCCACGCGGAGCCGGCCCTGGAATTCTGAGAGAGCCGGCCATCCGAGGACTCCAGGAGCCGACCCTGGGGTCTGCCTGGCTTGGAGAGCTGCGGGAGCCGACCTTGGAGTCAGGTGGGATTCCCGATTCCTTGTCACGGGTCGGTCACCGGCCGTCCGGTCTCCCCCCGGGCTGGAACGGTGCCGAACCGCCGCGCTCCGAGGCAGCGCCCCGCCCGAGGTCGTCGGCCCCGCCCGAGGTCGTCGGCCCCGCCCGAGGTCGGAGGCCCCGCATGGGAAGGTCACGAAAGGGACGCGGCCTACCTCTCTCGGCTGACGAACCCGTGCCGCCAGGACCCCGGCCATCGATGGAGCGTTCCAGCCTCGAACCCCGCACCGTACCCACCTCAGCGTCTTCTCTCGGTGGATGCCGCCGCCCCTGGGGGCGGCGGCCGTGCACGCGTGTGGACGGGTGGCGGCGGGTGTTCAGAGAGAGGTCAGACGCCCGTTCGCAGGCCAGCTCATGCGGATGTCCGTCCCCTTGGGGCTGGGGAACACCTCGACGTCGTCGGCCAGGCCGGCGATGACCGCGATCCCGAAGCCCGACATGAACGAATCGGAGAGCATGCCCAGGTCGAACGGCTCGTCCTGGGTGATCTCGTCACTGGGGGCTTGATCGCTGACCGTGACCTCGAACCGTCCGGAATCGTCACGCAGCTCGATGCGGATGGGCTCGCCCGGACAGTGCGCGCGGTGCGCCTCGACTGCCCGGGAGCACGCCTCACCCACGGCGAGCCTGACTTCGTCCAGCAGCGACTCCTCCACACCGGTGCGGCGAGCGATCGCCGTGGCCACCAAGCGGGCGGTCCGCACGTGGGCGGGAAGAGCGCTGAACGTCAGCTCGACGGTAGCCATGCTACTTGTCTTTGCCGTGAGCTTCCTTGGCCTCGTCGACCGAAGCGTAGATCCCGAAGACCTTCGTCAGACCGGTGATCCGGAAGATCTTGAGGATGCGCTCCTGCGTGCAGACGAGCTCCAGGGAGCCGTCGTGCGCGCGAACCCGCTTGAGCCCGCCGACCAGGACGCCCAGGCCGGTGGAGTCGAGGAAGTCGACCTTCTCCATGTTGACGAGAAGACGGAAGTTGCCCTTGTTCACCAGGTCGATGAGGAGCTCACGCAATCTCGGCGCCGTGTAGACGTCGATCTCACCCTCGACCTCCACGATGGTGAGTCCGTCTTCGGTGCGGTGATCCAACTTCAGATCCACAGATCCTCCAGCGCCTCGCCTGCGAAAGTACTCTTGCGGGCCTGGCAATCTGGAGCGTGGCCCCAGATCGTCCGACCCTGACGCGCGGCATTCAACCACGCGTCTGGCTTGTGTCTATACGAAATCACGATTCCCGGCGACTTTGCCCATCGATGCAAGACTGGAAACAGTGACTTCCACGCCATCCTCCCCACAACAGGCAGGTCCACTCCTCCAGCACCTGCTTGGTGTTCCTGCACGTCATGAGCGCGTCACTCATGTGGAGCATGTTCCAGCACGTCAGGCCGGTCAAGCGAGTTGGCCGAACTGGGCCCCCGAGATCTTGGTTACGCGCTTGGCGAACCGGGGTGTCACAGGGCTCTGGCCGCACCAGTACGAGGCCGCCGACCTGGCGTTCCGTGGCCGAAACGTGATCATCTCGACGGGCACGGCGTCGGGCAAGTCGCTGGCCTACCTGACGCCGGCGGTCGCCGCGTGCTTCGACGGCGGCACCGTCCTCTACCTGACCCCGACGAAGGCACTCGCGGCCGACCAGCTCCGCGGGCTGCGCGAGCTGCGCATCACGCAGGTGCGCGCCGCCTGCTTCGACGGTGACACGCCGTTCGAGGAGCGGACCTGGATCCGCCAGCACGCCAATTACGTCCTGACGAATCCGGACATGCTGCACCGCAGCCTCCTGCCGAGGCACTCGCAGTGGTCGTCGTTCTTCCGGCGTCTGCGCATGGTCGTCGTGGACGAGTGCCACGGCTACCGCGGCGTCTTCGGCTCGCACGTCGCCCAGATCCTGCGCCGCCTGCGCCGGGTCTGCTCGCGGTACGGCTCTCGCCCGACCTTCATCCTCGCCTCCGCGACGGCCAGCGAGCCGGGCGTCTTCGCCAAGCGCCTCACCGGGCTCGAGATGGACGAGGTGACCACGGACTCGTCCCCCAAGGGTTCCACCACGATCGCGCTCTGGGAGCCGCCCCTGACCGAGTTGCGGGGCGAGGGCGGGGCTCCCGTGCGCCGGACGGCCACGGCCGAGGCGGCGGACCTCCTGGCGGACCTCGTGCTCGCGAACGTCCGCACGCTCGCGTTCATCCGTTCCCGCCGGGGCGCGGAAACGGTGGCGATGTCCGCCCGCGCCAAGCTCCAGGACGTCGCCTTCTCCCTCTCCGCGCACCACACCGGTTCCCACCGCCACCCCCACATCGGGCACTCCCATGCGCGCCACACCACCTCGTCCCACGGACACCCGGCGCCAGCCGCTCCCACCGAGCGGACTACTGCCCAGGACGACGCCGACCCGTCCATGCCTCATGAACCACGCCCGCCCGCCAGCCTCAACCGGGGCAGCGCCGACGCGAGCACGGGCACGGGCGTGAGCGCGGGCACGGGCGCGAGCGCGGGCACGGGCGCGAGCACGGGCACGGGCACGGGCGTGAGCGCGGGCACGGGCACGGGCGCGAGCGGGGGCACGGGCACGGGCGCGAGCGCGAGCACGGGCACGGGCACGGGCACGGGCGGCGTGAGCAAACCGAAGGCGGACACCGACCTGAGCGCCGCAGTCACCGACCTGAGCGCCGCGGTCACCCGCAGCGCCGCAGCTCACCCGAGCAGTCTCAGCCTGACCCCGGCAGAGAACCTGAGGGACATGGCCGGCCCGCATGCGGCCACCGACATAGATGCTGCCGCGGGCCCCGGCGCCACAGCGGATCTGAGCGGCATGGCCGACCAGGCCACCCCAGCCGCCGTCACTGACCCCGCCGCGCCGATCGGCGGCCTCCGGGACGGGGCCGAGCTGCAGGACGCCGCCGAGCTGCCGGACAAGATCGCCGCATACCGCGCCGGCTACCTGGCCGAGGACCGCCGGCTCCTGGAGAAAGCGCTCCGCTCGGGCACGATCATGGGCCTGGCGACCACGAACGCCCTCGAACTCGGCGTGGACGTCTCCGGCCTCGACGCCGTCCTGATCGCCGGCTGGCCCGGCACCCGCGCCTCGCTCTGGCAGCAGGCCGGCCGGGCGGGCCGGGCAGGGCAGGACGCCCTCGCCGTGCTGATCGCCAGGGACGACCCCCTGGACACCTACATCGTCCACCACCCCGACGCCCTCTTCGGGCAGCCGGTGGAGGCGATCGTCCTCGACCCCGACAACCCGTACGTCCTCGGCCCCCACCTGTGCGCCGCGGCGGCCGAGATCCCCCTGACCGAGGACGACCTGCCCACCTTCGGCGACACCGCCGCCGACGTCCTCGCCGACCTCGTCTCCCAGGGTCTGCTGCGCAGGCGCCCGAACGGCTGGTTCTGGACCAAGCGCGAACGCGCCACCGACCTGGCCGACATCCGCGGCGGAGGCGGCACGCTCATCCAGGTGGTCGAGTCGTCGACCGGCCGCCTGCTCGGCAGCGTGGACGAGCCCTCCGCCCACACCACGGTCCACACCGGAGCCGTCTACCTGCACCAGGGCGAGACGTTCCTCGTGGAGCACCTCGACCTCGACGCAGGCGTGGCCCTCGTGTCCGGTGCCGCCCCTGACTACAGCACGTTCGCCCGCGACATCACCGACATCTCGATCATCTCCGCCCACCGCTCCCACCCCCTCGGACCGGGAACGCTGCATTTCGGCGAGGTCGAGGTGACCCGGCAGGTGGTGTCATACCTCAAGCGACGCATCCAGTCGGGGGAGATGGTCGGCGACGAACCCCTCGACCTGCCGCCGCGTACCCTGCGCACCCGCGCCGTCTGGTGGACGCTGCCGGCCGACGTGGTCGCCCCGCTGGCCGAGCAGGGGTTCGACCTCGGCGGCTCCGCCCACGCGGCCGAGCATGCCGCCATCGGCCTCCTCCCTCTCTTCGCCACCTGCGACCGCTGGGACATCGGCGGCGTCTCCACCGAACTGCACGCCGACACCGGCCAGCTCACCGTCTTCGTGTACGACGGCCACGCGGGTGGAGCCGGGTTCGCCGAACGCGGGTACGCCCGCGCGACGGACTGGCTGACCGCCACCAGGGAAGCGATCGCCTCCTGCGAGTGCGACCGCGGCTGCCCGTCCTGCATCCAGTCCCCGAAGTGCGGCAACGGCAACGACCCGTTGGACAAACGCGGCGCCATCCACCTCCTCGACACCCTCCTCACCTCGCCGTCCACGTCCACCACCTGATCACCTCCCCCATCTGGTGCCCTCCCAGCCCGGTGCCTCCTCCGCCTGATCGCGCCTCCCACCTGGTGCCCTCCCCGTCTGATGCCTCCCCCACCTGATCGCGCCTCCCTCCCGGTGGCCTCCTGCACCTGATCTTCTCTCCCGCCTGATCGCTTCTCCTGCCGGATGGCCTCCTGCGCCTGATGGGCCTCCCGCCTGAGCCCTTCCACCTGATGCTCTTCACCACCCGATGGCCTCTCCCCCCGATGGCCTCTCCCGCCCGAAGGCCTCCCCGCTGATGTGGTCGCCCGCCTGATCGCCCAAGCCGCCCGACGGGAAGGTGATCCAGGCCGGCACCCCCTCGGCGGCTCCGCTTGGCGCTCAGGAGCTCCGCCGCGTATACGGCTCTGGCAGGGTTCACACCTTGAAGGTGACTGCGGTGCCCGGCGGTTACGCCGAGCACTCCGCAATTAAGTAGGCCCTGGTCGTGCCTGTGTTGTGGCTGGTGGCCATCAGGCGTCCCGTTTTCGCTGTCGAATCGAACCGGCGGGAACTGACAAGGGCACCGCGGCCACGACTTTCACCTTCCAAGAAGGACCACTCCGCTGCTTGCGTTGACCTCCAGATAAAGGCGCTCCGTTCCCACCCTGCGAGAATGGGTGAGCCGTTCTGTGCGGAGTGCGAACTGACGGCAGGTGTTCGCGAGCTCACCTTCCATCAAGCCGCCGCTTCTCTCCCTGTGGGGCCTCCCCACATTCTCGGCCTCGTCAGCGGCAAGCCCTGCATGCGAACCGGCTGTCCTCACCGTCGCCGCTGCTCACACCCCGGGTGAACGGCCGGGCTCTGGAGGCTCCAGGGGTGGGCCAGGCGTTCGGCCGGACGTGAGAGCGCCGCGTTGACTCCGCCCGCGCGGCGATCAACTGGCGGCATTCCGTCCTCCCCTTTGGTGAGCGTCCAGGCCGGCCAGGCGCGACGGCACAGCCCTTGCCAATTCTGGGGCGCTGCACGAGTGGTGTTCCTTTCCGGCAGCGCCCCTTGTCACATGCCTCGGTTTGTCAGGTGATGAGGTCGGATTCTGTTTCTGCTGGTCCTGCGCGGGACCTGCCGGTCAATGTACGGGTTCCGAATATCGGTAGCGTGACGGTGAGTTCTGTCCAGACGTCAACGATTTCTCCGCTCACCTGGCATTTCGTTAGCTTGATACCGTTCGCGGCCGCCAGCGACGCGGCCCCGGCACATGCGGATTCGGGGTCGAGCAGGACCAGCTTCGCCGCGGCCAGGGCGCTGAGGTCGGCCGCGGCGTTCACCCGGTGACGGGCCACCCGGAGCGAACCGACTCCGGCCAGCGCCGTGGCCACCGCCATGAGGAGGCCCATCAGTGCCACTCCCCAGACGGTCGCCGACCCCCGGTCTCCGGTGTACGGGCGAGAAGGCGTCGCCTGCTGCTTCACGGTCATGTCATCTGCTCTTTTCACTGGCTGCGGGGCTCTTGGAGTGCCGGAGTTCTTGATCAATCTTCTGTGGCCGCGGACGCCGTGGCGGAGATGCGCAGGGCAGGCAAGGAGGTCGCCCAGGACGGGCGGGCATCCACGGTGATCTCTACTTTTGTCATGTCGCTATCTCGGGTTATGGCTATCTGAGCGTCGGGCCGGGTGCCCGCGCGGGCGATGTCTCGCACCTGATCGACCGGCTCGCCCCTGGCGGCGGCTCTGGCCGCGGCGCGGGCGGCGTCGACGCATTCGAGCTGGACGTTGACCGCCTGGACGGCCCACAGGGCCGCGGCCAGGACGACCATGAGGGCGGGCAGCACGGCGGCCGTTTCAGCCGTCACCGATCCGCGTGCGCCCGACCGCCTTCTGGCCCGCTCGACACGACAGGCACCACGTACACGGATCTGAGGTGCCCTGATGGGGAGCATCAGTCAGCCGTTGGTCTTGAGTGCTCTGTCGACGAGCGAGCTGAGCATCTCCTGGACTTCGGTGCTGTTGACGACCTTGAACAGGAGGGCCGCGAAGGCGCAGGCGGCGATCGTGCCGACCGCGTACTCGGCCGTGGACATGCCGCGCTCCCGGTTGGCCTTCGCGTACGCCGCCCATCTGCTGAACCGCCCCCAGCCGGGGCGGGCAGCGGGCTGGGGCGGCTCGATGCTGCTTCCCCCGGCAGGGGACGCGGTGGGGGCTTGGCCTGCCTGGTTGCCCTCAGACGCCTTCGGGCGGGTGTCAGAGCTGGAGGCCGTCTTGGCGATGGGGTGCATGGTCTTCTCCGGGTGTGGTTGGTCGGGTGCCGGGCTGGCCGGCGTGGCGGTCCAAGGGTCGTTCAGCGGGTGGTGGGGCGCGGGGCCGAGCGGCGTTCTGGGGATATCCGGTGAGTAGGCGCGCCTTGCTGTGGATGACCGGCGCGCCGCGCCCCGCAGCGGCGTGGTCTGGGTGGTGCCGTCCTCATGGGAGGGCGATCGTGGAGGCGAGCCCGGCGACCACCGGGACGATGCCCAGGAGGACGAAGGCCGGAAGGAAGCACAGGCCCAGCGGTGCGACGGCCTTGACTCCGACGCGTCTCGCCGCCGCCAGGGCGGAGGCTCTGGCGGCGTCGCGGGCGTCGTCCGCCAGCCGGGTCAGGACGTCGGCTACCGGAGCTCCGGTTTGGGCCGCCCGGCTCATCGCCCTCGCCAGGCCCCTCGTGCCGGGATCGTCCGAGAGCGTCGCCCAGGTGGGCTCAGGGTCGGCTCCGAGGCGGAGCTGGGTGCTGACCCAGGTGAGCCGTTGCCCCAGCGGGCCGCCGACGGCTTCGGCAGCCGTCTCCGTGGCGCTGCTGACGGGACGTCCGGCCAGGAGGCAGGCGGTCATCAGGTCGGCGGCGAACGGCAGGTCGGCGGCGATCCTCTCGCGGTCACGCTGGGTTTGGGGCGACTCCTGCCGGTGTAGGGCCACGGTCGCGACGGGGACGGTCAGGAGTGCTGCCACCAGGCCGGCGACGCCGCCTACGAGCAGCCCGATGAGCGCGCCGAGAGCCAGGGCCGTGAGAACGGTTCCGGCGGTGAGCGGCTTGGAGGCGGTGAGCGGCTGGGAGGTCATGCGCGGATCGGAGGCGGTGAGGGAGTTGGTGGTGAGCAGCTCGGAGGCGGTGAGCAGATTGGTGGCAGTCGGGGCGGTGTAGGTGGCGAGGGGGTTCGGGATGGTCAGGGTGCTTGGAGGCTTGGAGGTGGTGAGTGGCTTGTGGGTGGGTTCGGGTGGTGGCCAGGGCGGGGCGGGGAGGGGCTGGTGAGCGGGCGGGGATGGCGACCGGTCGGTGCTTGCCCCCAGTTCGGCAGCAGGCGGGATCGACCGCCCACCGCCGATCCCTGGCCCGACCGTCACCGGACCGCCAGCCCCGAGCTTCAGCCCTGGACGCTCACGCCTCCGCCCCGTCGCTGCCCACGCCCCCGTACCCGGCCTTCGGTCTGGGTGCGTGCGCTTCTTGGGGCCTCTTTTCGACGGGTTCTCGGGGTTGGGTTTCGGGCGTCCGGGTTTCGGGTTCTTGATCGGTCTTCTGTCGCTGGGGCTCCTTGCCGACCTGTGGGAGCTCTGAGGTGGGCGGAGGGAGGTCAGGCGGTCAGCGGGTGTGGTGCGCGGCAGCAGGAGCCAGGTGGCCGTGGCGGCCAGGAGGGCGGAGAGGAGTTCCAGGGGCACTGGTGGAGTCCCTTCATCCGGGGGGTTGGGCTCGGGCGGCCATGCGGTTGGTCCACCACAGGCCGCAGGCGTCGAGGGCGACGCCTGACAGCAGGCAGGCGGCTCCGGGCAGGCTGCCGAAGAGGAAGCCGAGCGGCCGCATGTTCAGGGCTCCCGCCATGAGCAGCCCCAGGACCGGCAGCGCGGCCAGCATCGAGGCGGTGGCGCGGGGGCCGGCGAGTTGCGCGGCGACGTCCTGGCGGTGGGCCTGGGCGGCGCGTGATGTCATCGCCACGCGCTCCACGAGCGCCGACAGGCCTGCGCCGGCGGTGACGCCGACCTGCCAGCACGCCGCCAGCCTGCGCAGCCCCTCGCCGCCTTGCTGCGGCGCGGCGGAGAGGAGGGCCGCCGCCACGTCCCCGCCGTCTCTGGCTGCGGCGAGGATCGGCTTCGCCGCCTCCGGGTCGGGGAGCTCCACGGCGGCGAGCGCCTTGGTCAGCGCCTCGCCAGGCGTGCGCCCGGCGGACAGTTCGGCGGACAGGGCGTGGCACAGCTCGATCGAGGCGTGGCGCCAGGCGTCGGCGCGGCGTGCCGGGGTGCTGCGCGTCAGCAGGCGGCGCGGCGAGCGCCAGTCGAAGACGCGCGAGGTGGAGGTCAGCCTGTGGAGCCGGGTGGCGGCTACGGTCGGCCCTGTCCACAGCCAGACCGCGCAGGCTGTGGACGACGCGGCGAGCAGCAGCAGGGATGTCATGGGACGGCTCCGCGGGCGTCGCCGCCGGTCATGACGACGCCCCTCCCGACCAGCACGCCGCCGCCCGTCATCACGACACCCCTCCCGACCAGCACGCCGCCGCCCCCCACCACGACACCCCTCCCGACCAGCACGCCGCCGCCCCCCATCACGGCGTCCTTCGGATCAGTGCGTCGTGGCCGGGGCCGATGTGGGTGCGGCCCTCGGGGTCGAAGGTCATGGCGGGGACCGCTGCCACGAAGCCGTCGGCGGCCCTGGACAGGAGGCAGATCTCGGCGATGCGCCGGCGGCCGTCCTCGCGGCCTCTGGCCAGGTGGACGACGACGTCGAGGGCGGCCGCGAGCTGGCTGTGGACGGCCTCCCTGCTCAGCCCGGCGGCGCAGCCCAGGGCCTCCAGGCGGGGCGGTACGTCGGCCGCGGCGTTGGCGTGGAGGGTGCCGCAGCCGCCCTCGTGACCGGTGTTGAGCGCGGCCAGCAGGTCGACGACCTCGGCGCCGCGCACCTCCCCCACCACCAGCCGGTCGGGGCGCATCCGCAGCGCCTGCCGCACCAGGTCGCGCAGGCCCACGCCGCCCGCGCCCTCGAGGTTCGCCGGGCGGGTCTCCAGGCGCACGACGTGGGGGTGGAGGGGGCGGAGCTCCGCGGAGTCCTCGACCAGCAGGAGCCGTTCGGCAGGGTCGGCCAGCGAGAGGAGGGCGGACAGCAGCGTGGTCTTGCCCGTGCCGGTGCCGCCCGTGACCAGGAAGGCGAGCCGCCCCGACACCATCGCGGTCAGCACGGGGACGGCGGGCGGGGGGATGGTGCCGGCGGCGAGCAGGTCGTCGACCGTGAACGTACGGCGCGGGGGCAGGCGCAGCGACACGCAGGTGCCGCCGGAGGCGACCGGCGGGAGCACGGCGTGGAGGCGTACGCCTCCCGCGAGCCTGGCGTCGACGTACGGTGACGCGTCGTCGAGCCGGCGCCCCGCGGCGGCGGCGAGGCGCTGCGCCAGCCTGCGGACCGCCGAGTCGTCGGTGAAGGTGATCTGGGTGCGGCGCAGCCCGGCGCCGTCGTCGACCCAGACCTCGCGCGGGCCGTTCACGAGGACGTCGGTGACGTCGGGACGGGCGAGCAGGGGTTCGAGGGGCCCGGCGCCGATCAGGTCGGCGCACAGCGCCCGGGCGACGGCCAGGATCTCCGCGTCGCCGTAGACGGACTTCTCCGCGCGCAGCGCGACGGCGACCTGCGCGGCGGTGGGTTCGACGCCCGCGCGGGCCAGGCGGACGCGTACGGCCTCCACGAGTTCGGGGGACACTGCGGCGGTCATGGCGTGGCCTCGGGCGGCAGGAGGTCGCGCAGCAGGGAGGCGCACAGGGCGCCGAGGGCCGTGCGGGGGCCCAGCCTGGGGAGCTCGCCTCGGTTGAGTGTGGCGGTGAGCTTCGGCTGGTCGGGGAGGTGGCCGGCGGCGGGGATGCCGAGGGACTCCGTGGCGGTGCCGGCGTCGAGGACGCCGGGGCGGAGCACGGCGCGGATGTCGGAGGTGTGCTTGGCCGCCACGCTGAGAACCTGAACGGCCGACAGCACGCCGCGCACGTCGGCCGGTGTGACGAGCAGGGTGGTGTCGGCCCTGGCCAGGGCTTCGGCCGCGGCGGGGTCGAGGTGGCGCGGGAGGTCGGCGACGACCAGGTCGAAGCCGCGCCGCCCCGCCTCCAGCACGGAGCGCATGGCCTGGACGGGGATCGGCTCGACCTCTCCCCGGTGGAAGGACAGGACGGCCAGGTCGCCGAAGGACGGGAGCGCCCCGCGCAGGGCGCTGGAGCTGATGCGGCCCTCCCTCGCCACCAGGTCGGGCCAGCGGGCGCCGGTCTCCTCCTCCCTGCCCAGGAGGGCGTCGAGGCCGCCGCCGAGCGGGTCGGCGTCGATGAGGAGAGTGCGCAGGCGGTCGCCGGAGGCGCGCAGGGCGAGGCAGGCGGACAGGACGCTCGCGCCTGCCCCGCCGCGCCCGCCGAGCACGCAGACGACCGTTCCCGACCGGGGGTCGGGCTCCATGGCGTCGGCCAGTTCCTCGACGAGGCGGCGCTCGTCGGCGGGGAGACGCACGACCGCGCGGGCCCCGACGGCGACGCAGCGGCGCCAGGTGTCGGGGTCGTCGTGCTGGTCGAGGGTGATGAGGAGGACGTGGTCGCGGGCGGGTGGCGCGGTGGCGGCCACGGCGTCGGCCTGGTCGGCGCCGACCAGGACCAAGGGGGCGAGGCCCCAGTACGGGCGGGCGTGGGCCGGGGCGTGGGCGACGTCGAGCTGGGCTCCGGCCGCGGCGGCCATGCGGACGAGGTCGTCGAGGAGCGCGGTGTCCTCGGTGATGACCAGGGGACGGTGCATGTGGATCTCCCTGCGGGGTTGGGAGGTCCACCTTGCTGCGGGCCGGCGAGGCGCCGCGGAGCCGAATGACGTTCTGGGGATGACCGGGCACGGCCGCGCACAGCCTGTGGACAACCAGCCGGCCCGCGGCCCGAGAGGTGCTCGTCACCCCGGAAAAGCGGCGACCCCCGCCGGGGGGGAGAGCGGGGGTCGCCTGATCGGTCCGGCTCCGGGGGGGTAGAGCCGGTCCCGTTTCAGAAGAAAGCTTTCATCACTTCACCAGAGCATGGCAAGGACTTGGAAACCAATCCCTCGCAGCGACGCTCAAGTTTCTGGCGATACCTCCGTATGCTGCCCGATCCACTCGAGTTTCGTCGAGGAGCAATCTCGCATTTCCGCCAAGTTTTTTTCGTGAAGCCATAACGATCACATAAAGATGATCACTGTGCGTGACCGCCCTCGGGGCCCGCGAGCCCTCAGGGGGGCGCCCCACGGAGGGGTAAAGGTCTTGGTCCAAGGGGTTCACATCGGCCTGGATCCGACGTAGAAAGAAGACACGGACCACTTGTCCGGGTGCATCCACCTGGCACCCACGTGCGACCAGCCGCGGGAGGCGCGTCGAGAGCGGGCTTGACCCGTTCCGACGGATAGAGGTACACGCTTGGTAACCGGGTGTGATGCACCGGCGGCGGCGTCTCATGACTGAGGCGCCGTCAGCTATGTCCGAAATGTCCGGCCAGCGCCTCACGCCCCGGAAGCCGAGACGTCCGGCCGCGGCCCACGTCCCGGCGCGCATCCCTGAGCGGCGGCTCAGCCGCGCTGCATGGCCTCGCAGATGGCGGTCGCCTCCCGCACCCCCAGCGTCACCGCCGAGGCACAGTGCTGTATCCAGCGGGCCACCCCCTCGGGCGTCCCGGTCAGGTACGAGCGCAGCGCCTCCGCGTACGGCAGCTCCAGGTGCCCCACCTCCACGGCCACCAGGGACTTCGGGTCGAGCCCGTACTCGACGAGGGTGAGCCGTTCCGCCGCGCGGGCCACGACGCCGTCGGCGGCGCCGAAGGGCCGCAGCACGGCCAGTTCGGCGTGCACCACGGCGGCGAGCACGATCGCGGGCGCCTTGCCGGCGCCGGCGAGCAGCTCGAACAGGCCATCCATGCGGGCGGCGGTCTCCTTGGCGCCGGGCGCCGGGCCGAGCCCGAGGGGGTCGGGAGCCTCGTCGCGGGCGCGCGGCCTGCCGAGGTCGGCGTCGGGCGCGAGGCCGCGGGCGGCGACGGTGTGCAGGCGGGCGAGCACCTGGCGGGGCGCGCCGCGCCAGGTGGCGCCCAGGCGGCCGGTCTCGGCGGAGGCGCGCAGCGCCCCCTGGACCACCGGGTCGTGCGCCTCGTCCCTGCGCAGGACGTCGAGCGGCACGTCCGCGCCCTCGATCGCCGCGGACGCGCGGGCGCCGCGCAGGGACGACTCCGTGGAGACGGCGGGGCTGGCGCGACGTAGCACGCGGTGGCGGTACAGCCTGTCGACGGCCTGCCTGGCGTCGTCCACCGCCTCGGGGACGCCGGGGAGCCCGGCGATGACAGCCAATGGGTCACTCACGGAAACCGACCTTACCCGCCGGTACGCACCACCCCTCGGGCCGCCCGCCCGGGATGCCGGAAAGCGAGCCCGTTCAAGGGGGGCCCATAAACCGGCCCCGGCCCACCGCGACACATTACCCTGATTTCAAAATGACAACGGTTTAATAGCATTTGTCATGCGGGCTGATAAGCGGTCGCCCGCGCACCGGGCGGTCGGTACAGACCTGTCTAGACCTCTTGTGTGCGGAGGCCGTGAGCTGGTGAAGTGGGACACGACCTATCCAATCTGGCCATAGAAGGAGCACGAGGTGGCCCCGGAGACCCCTGGCAACGAGACGCAGGCGCTGTCCAACCTGCTACAGGAGAACCGCCGGTTCGCACCGCCGGCCGACCTGGCGGCGGCCGCCAACGTGACCGCTGCCGCCTACGACGAGGCCGCCGCGGACCGTCTCGCCTTCTGGGAGCGCGCCGCCGAGCGGCTGACCTGGGCCAAGCGGTGGGACACCACGCTGGAGTGGAACCCTCCCTTCGCGAAGTGGTTCGTGGGCGGCGAGCTGAACGTCGCCTACAACTGCGTGGACCGGCATGTGGAGGAGGGGCGCGGCGACAAGGTCGCGTACCACTGGGAGGGCGAGCCCGAGGGTGACGCCCGCACCCTGACGTACGCCGACCTGAAGCGTGAGGTCAGCAAGGCCGCGAACGCGCTGCGCGAGCTGGGCGTCGGCAAGGGCGACCGGGTGGCCATCTACATGCCGATGATCCCCGAGCTGCCGATCGCGATGCTGGCCTGCGCCCGCATCGGGGCGATCCACTCGGTGGTGTTCGGCGGCTTCTCCGCCACGGCGCTGAAGAGCCGCATCGACGACGCCGACGCCAAGCTGGTGATCACCGCGGACGGCGGCTACCGGCGCGGGGCGCCGAGCGCGCTCAAGCCGACGGTGGACGAGGCGGTCGCCGAGTGCCCGCAGGTCGAGCGCGTGGTCGTGGTGCGCAGGACCGGCCAGGACGTCGCCTGGGGCGAGAAGGACCTGTGGTGGCACGACGTGGTCGACCGCCAGAGCGACGAGCACACGGCCGAGCCTCAGGACGCCGAGGACCCCCTGTACATCCTGTACACGAGCGGCACCACGGGCAAGCCGAAGGGCATCCTGCACACCACGGGCGGCTACCTCACGCAGACGGCCTGGACGCACCACGCCGTCTTCGACCTCAAGCCCGAGACCGACATCTACTGGTGCACGGCCGACATCGGCTGGGTCACCGGCCACTCGTACATCGTGTACGGCCCCCTCGCCAACGGCGCGACCAGCGTCATCTACGAGGGCACCCCGGACACGCCGCACCGCGGCCGGTTCTGGGAGATCGTCCAGAAGTACAAGGTCACCATCCTGTACACGGCGCCGACGGCCATCCGTACGTTCATGAAGTGGGGCGACGACATCCCCGCCAAGTACGACATGTCCAGCCTGCGGGTCCTGGGCTCCGTGGGCGAGCCGATCAACCCCGAGGCGTACGTCTGGTACCGCGAGCACATCGGCCACAACCGCTGCCCGGTGGTCGACACCTGGTGGCAGACCGAGACCGGCGCCATCATGATCAGCCCGCTGCCCGGCGTGACCGCGGCCAAGCCGGGCGCCGCGATGCGCCCGCTGCCGGGCGTCACCGCCGACGTGGTCGACGACCAGGGCAACAGCGTGCCGAACGGCGGCGGCGGCTTCCTCGTGGTCCGCGACCCGTGGCCGTCGATGCTCCGCACGATCTGGGGCGACGACAAGCGCTACGTGGACACGTACTGGAGCAGGTTCGAGGGGATGTACTTCCCCGGCGACGGCGCCAAGCGGGACGAGGACGGCGACCTGTGGCTGCTCGGCCGCGTGGACGACGTCATGCTCGTGTCCGGCCACAACATCTCCACCACCGAGGTGGAGAGCGCGCTCGTCAGCCACCCGCTGGTGGCGGAGGCCGCGGTCGTGGGCGCCACCGACCCGGTGACCGGCCAGGCCATCGTGTCGTTCGTGATCCTGCGCGGCGGCGCGGAGGAGACGGAGGACGTCGCGGCGCAGCTGCGCGCGCACGTGGCGAAGACGCTCGGCCCGATCGCCAAGCCGCGCCAGATCCTGGTGGTGCCGGAGCTGCCGAAGACCCGCTCGGGCAAGATCATGCGACGGCTGCTGCGTGACGTGGCGGAGAACCGCAGCATCGGCGACGTCACGACGCTCGCCGACAGCACCGTGATGAACCTGATCTCGGAGAAGCTGCCCTCGGCCAAGTCCGAGGACTGACCCCGGCGCGCGGACGAAGAGGCGCATGTCCCCACAAGGGGACATGCGCCTCCGCCATGCGGCAGGGTGGGCGCTATCTTGTGCGATCGGGTAGTTCTGGGGAGTCACCTACGGGTGATGATGTTTGACACGGCCAAGAGGCCCCGATAGGAGACGTTCATGCCGCAGACTCCCGAGGAAGAATCCCTGGGCGCGCTGGTCGCCGAGGCGAGCAGTCACATCTCGACCCTGGTCCGCTCGGAGATCGAGCTGGCCAAGGCCGAGCTCAGGTTCGACGCCAAGCGCGTCGGCACCGCGGTCGGCATGTTCGCCGCCGCGGCGTTCATCGGGCATCTGTGCCTGATCCTGCTGTCGTTCGCCGCGGCGTACGGGCTGGCGTACCTGATCCCGACGCCGCTCGCCTTCCTCGTCGTCACCGTCGTCTACCTGGTCATCGCCGGGCTGGGCGTTTGGCTCGGCGTTCGCAAGCTGAAGGGGCTGGCCGGGATGAAGCGCACCGCCAGGTCCATCCGCGACCTCAAGGAGATCGCCACCCCCGAAGGCTCCGACCTGCCCGAGCCGGTGAACCGTGATGCCACCTGACGAGTCCCTCGTCGAGATCGACGGGCCCTGGACGCACCGCGCCGTGCACGCCGGCGGCACCCGCTTCCACGTCGTGGAGGCCGGTGAGGGGCCGCTGGTCCTGCTGCTGCACGGGTTCCCGCAGTTCTGGTGGACGTGGCGGGCCCAGCTCCGTTCGCTGCCCGCGGCCGGCTACCGCGCCGTCGCCGCCGACCTGCGCGGCTACGGCGGCAGCGACAAGCCGCCGCGCGGCTACGACCTGCCCACGCTGGCCGCCGACGCCACCGGGCTGATCCGCGCGCTGGGCGAGACGGGCGCGATCGTGGTCGGCCACGACTGGGGCGGGCTGCTGGCCTGGACGATGGCCGTGCTCGACCCGAAGTGCGTGCACCGGCTGGTCACCGTGTCGGCCCCCCATCCCCTGCGGCTGCGCCAGGCGCTGCTCGCCGGCCCGTTCGGGCGGCTCAGGGCGCGTACCCTCGGCTTCCAGCTCCCCCTGCTCCCCGAGCGGCGGCTCACCCGCGACGGCGCCGCCATGGTCGGCAGGCTGCTCGACCAGTGGTCCGGGCCGGGCTGGCCCGACCGCGAGACCGCGCGGGTCTACCGCGAGGCGTTCATGATCCCGGCCGTGGCGCACTCGGCGCTGGAGTACCACCGCTGGCTCGGCCGCTCCCAGCTGCGGCCCGACGGCGCCCGGTACGCCCGCGCCATGCGCACCGAGGTGGAGGCGCCGACGCTGCAGCTGCACGGCGCGCTCGACCGCTGCGTGCCGCCGCGCGTCGCCCAGGGATCGAGCCGGTACGTCTCCGCCCCCTACCGCTGGCGACTGCTGGAGGGAGCGGGCCACTTCCCCCACGAGGAGGTCCCCGACGTGTTCGACACCGAGCTGATCGGCTGGCTGTCCGACCCGGAGCCCGACCGATGAGGGACCGCGACACCGAGGGCAGGCCGCGCAACGCCAGGCCCCGCGATGCCTTCGGCAGGCCCCTCCCGTACGGTTCCGAGGGCATGCCGCGGGTGCCCGACGACTACGCCCCCACCACCGAGCAGGCCCTGGCCGACGCCCGCCGGTTCCTCGGCGAGGGCCTGCCGTTCAACGCGCACGAGGTGTTCGAGGGCCGCTGGAAGTGCGCGCCCGAGGCCGAGCGCGACCTGTGGCAGGGCCTCGCGCAGATCTGCGTGGGCCTGACGCACCTGCAGCGCGGCAACGGCCGCGGCGCCGTCACCCTGCTCGCGCGCGGCGCGGCGAAGGTGCAGTCGTTCGGCGGCGCCTACGACGAGGTGGGCAAGGCGGCCTCAGGGCTGGGCCAGGACGCCGACCCGGCAGGGGCGGTCGCCCTGGTCCTGGACGCCCTGCCCGCCGGCCACTGACGCTGAGCCCGACGGGTCAGTCGCACGCCTGCGTGCCGGCCGGGGTGGTGTCGTTCCTTCCCGCGCTCGCGTCGGGCGCGACCTCCTTCGCGGTGAGGACGTACCCTGTGTCCTTCTCGCTGACGGCCGCCGCGAAGACCACGCCGTAGACGCGGCCGTCGACGGTGAGCAGCGGGCCGCCCGAGTTGCCCGGCAGGACGGTGCCGCGGATCGCGAACACCTCACGCTGGACGCGCCCCTCGTGGTAGATGTCGGGGGCCTCGGCCACCAGCTTGCCGCCGATCCTCGCGGGCTCGGCCGTGAAGCCCTTGCCCCTCGGGAACCCGGCGACGATGGCGTTGTCGCCCCTGCCGCCCTCGGGGTCGAAGGAGAGCTGCGGCAGGTTCAGCCCGGGGACGTACAGGATGGCGATGTCGCGCTGCGGGTTGTAGCGCACGACCTTGGCGTCGTGGCGGACGTTCCTGGAGTCGATGACCTGCAGGTCGCGGGTCACGCCGGCCACGACGTGGGCGTTGGTCATGATCCGGTCGGGGGCGTAGACGAAGCCGGTGCCCTCGATGTGCTTGTTGCAGCTCTCGGCGTTGCCCTGCACCTTGACGATGGCCCGCTGCGCCCGGCCCAGCTTGGCGCCCTGCAGGACGCTCTGCGGGGGCGGCGCCACGTCGATGAGCTGCCCTCCCCCTATGGCGTCGAAGACGGGCGGGAACTCGGAGCGGTCGATGAACTTCTTGAACGGCGCCTGCCAGTTGCGCGCGGCCTGCGGGATGGCGTCGTCGACGGTGGTGAGCAGCGCGGAGTTCTTCACCTGCTCCACCAGCGGCGAGAACGCGCTCGACACCACGAGCGACCCGATCAGCCAGGCGATCACCAGCACGGACAGCGCGCTCGCGAACGTGCCGCCGAGCGCGTCGGCGACCTTGGCCGGCTCCCAGGTGACGTGGCTGCGCACGACCGCGCCGAGCGTGGACGAGGCGAACTGGCCGATCGTCGCGGACAGGAAGACGATCACGATGGCGAGCAGCGCCTGCGGCGTGTCGCCGCTGACGAGCGCCTTGGCGACGGGCGGCGCGATGAAGACGCCGAGCACGGCCCCGCCGACGAACCCCACGAAGCTCATCGCCCCGATGATGAAGCCCTGACGGTAACCCGAGATGCCGAAGGCGATCACGAGGCCGATCAGGATGAGGTCTAGGAGATCGCCGCGCACGCTTCAAAGGTAACCAGCGATAGGGTCAAGTGTGCACGCCTTCAGCCAGGACGGCGTCACTCCGGCGGCTATGTTGGCCGGTATGCCGCCGATCGAGGGAACAGTGCGCGGCCTCGTCGAGGCGGCGCTGCGCGACCCCGATCCCGACGGCCCGCTGCGCTGGCACGTCATCTCGCTGCTGCGGCAACGCGGCGACCTGGAGTCGTTCATCGAGGCCCGCCGGCTGTGCGCCTCCGACGTCCTGGCAGAGCGCCTGCTCGGGGTCGACATCATGGGCATGCTGGCGCCGTTCGTGGACCGTACGCTGCCGGTGCTGCGCTACCTGGCCGCCAGCGAGAGCGACGTCATGCTGCTGTACTCGGTGCTCATCGCGTTCGGCCACCTGGGCGACCCGCGCTCGCTGCCGTCGGTGATCGAGCTGGCCGGGCACGCCGACCCCAGGGTGCGGTACGGCGCCGCCTACGCCCTCCAGCACGTTCTCGGCGACCCGCCGGACCGGGCGGGGCTGGACACGCTGCGCGCGCTCGCGGGCGACCGCGACGAGGACGTCGCCGGCTGGGCGTCGCTCGGCATCGCGCTGACGACGGCCCGCGACATGGGCCCGCACCCGGACGGGCGGCACGTCGAGGGCGCCTGACGGGTCACTCCGCGGACGAGCGGCGGGCAGCGAGGTACACGTCCTCGGGCGGCAGGTCCTCCACGCGCCCGGCGTCCCAGGGCCGCTCCAGGCCGCCCTCACGAAGCACCTTGTCGAGCACCATCGCGGTGAACCCCCACACGAGCATGCCGCGCACGCGGAACGCCGGCCCGGTGAACCCGCTCGGGTGGCGCAGCGAGAGGCGGTTGGCCGGATCGACCAGCTCGTCGATGGGCACCCGCTCCACCGACTCGACCTCGTCGGGCGAGGCGGCGTGCACGGCGCAGGGCTCGTGCCACCAGGCGACGACCGGCGTGACGCGGTTGTCGCTGTGTCCGAGGTACAGCTCGGGCATCGTGCCGAGCACGCGCACCCCGGCCGGGTCGACGCCGGTCTCCTCCTCGGCCTCGCGCAGCGCCGCCTCGACCGGGCCGCCGTCGTCGGGGTCGATGCCTCCGCCGGGGAACGCCGGCTGGCCCGCGTGCCTGCGCCCGCGGGTGCTGCGCTGGATGAGCAGCACGTCGGGGCCGAGCGGCCCCTCCCCGAACAGCATGAGCACCGCCGCGGCGCGGCCACGGCCCGCGGGCGGCCTCAGGCGGGCCGGCACGTCGGTGCGCGCGGCCTGCGCCGCCAGTTTCTCCAGCCATGCGGGCACTTCCGTCACGCCTACCTCCAACACGCCTCTACGCCCCTCGCTTCCCGTACGGGACGATCAGGAGAAGGGCCCGGACCTGACGAGCTTCGCGGCCTCCTCGGCGCCCGTGGGGCCGGTGCCGAACGACGGGCACAGGGCGGCCAGCGGGCACACGCCGCAGGCCGGACGGCGGGCGTGGCAGATGCGGCGGCCGTGCCAGATGACCCGGTGGGAGAAGATCGTCCACTCGGACTTCGGCAGCAGCTCGGCCACGGCGTGCTCGATCTTGACCGGGTCGGTCTCCTCGGTCCAGCCGAACCGGCGTACGAGCCGCTGGAAGTGCGTGTCGACGGTGAGGCCGGGAACCCCGAACGCGTTGCCGAGCACGACGTTGGCGGTCTTGCGGCCCACGCCGGGCAGCGCGACGAGGTCCTTGAGCCTGCCCGGCACCTCGCCGCCGTGCCGCTCGCAGACCGCCTGCGCCATGCCGATGATGTTGTTGGTCTTGGCGCGGAAGAAGCCGGTGGAGCGGATGATCTCCTCCATCTCGCTCCGGTCGGCCGCCGCGTAGTCCTCGACCGCCGGGTACTTCGAGAACAGGACGGGCGTCACCATGTTGACGCGCTTGTCGGTGCACTGCGCCGACAGGATCGTGGCCACCAGCAGTTCGAGCGGGTTGCGGAAGTCGAGCTCGCAGTGGGCGTCGGGGTAGGTCTCCGCGAGGATCCGGTTCATCTTGCGCGCCCTGCGCACCAGGCCCAGCCGCGTCTCCGGCTTGCGCCGCGCGCCCCCGTTCATCGCCATGCCGCAAGAGTAGAACCCGCGACGAGCGGTTGGACCGGGAACGACGTGGCCGGTCCGGTCTGCACAACTGGCCCAGAAGTAAGCACGTTGTCGCATTTGTTCGTACACTTCGCCCATCAGACTGCTGCACGGACCTGGCCGTACGCCGACCGCGCGGGCCCGCGTGCGGCGGCTGTAGTGGGGTGAGTCACAATGGCAGCAGAGGAGGCAGAGTGAACACCGAAGACGTGCTGGGCAAGGCCCCCCTGTTCGCCGCGCTGGACCGCGAGAGCGCCGCGGCGCTGCGCACGAGCATCACGGAGGTCCAGCTGTCGAAGGGGCAGACCCTCTTCCACGAGAACGAGACCGGCGACCGGCTCTACGTCGTGCTGGAGGGCAAGATCAAGCTCTCCCGCACCTCGCCCGACGGCAGGGAGAACCTGCTGAGCGTGCTCGGCCCGAGCGAGATGTTCGGCGAGCTGTCGCTGTTCGACCCGCGGCCCCGCACCGCCACCGCCACCGCGCTGACCGACGTGCGCCTGGCCGGGCTCGGCCACGACGACCTGCGCCCCTGGCTGACCGGCCGCCCCGAGGTGGCGCTCCACCTGCTGCGCGCCCTCGCCCAGCGGCTGCGCCGCACCAACGACGTGCTGGCCGACCTCGTCTTCACCGACGTCCCCGGCCGCGTCGCCAAGCAGCTCCTCGACCTGGCCGAGCGGTTCGGCACCAAGACCGACGACGGCCTGCGCGTCCACCACGACCTCACCCAGGAAGAGCTCGCCCAGCTCGTCGGCGCCTCCCGCGAGACGGTCAACAAGGCCCTCGCCGACTTCGCCCAGCGCGGCTGGCTGCGCATCGAGGCCAAGGCCGTGGTCATCCTCGACCAGGACAGGCTCTACAACCGGTCCAGGTAGTCGAGCTGGGCCGCCACCGACACCTCGGCGGCCGGCCACAGCGAGCTGTCCACGCCGGCGTACACGATCTCGACGATCTCCCGCGGCGTGCGCGCGCCCCGCGCCCGCGCCGCGCTGATCTGGTCGAGGCGCTCGCGCCGGTGCGCGACGTAGCCGTCGAGCGCCCCGACCGGGTCGGTCAGCACCGGGCCGTGCCCCGGCAGCAGCGCACGCGCCTCCAGGCGCTCCGCCGCGGCCCTGAGGCGGTCGAGGGTGCGCAGGTAGTCGGCCAGCCCGCCGTCCTGCCCGATCATCGTGGTGCCCCTGCCGAGCACGGTGTCGCCGGTCAGCATCGCGCCGTCCGCGGGCAGCCAGAAGCAGAGCGAGTCGAACGAGTGCCCCGGCGTGCCGTACACGTGCAGCTCCAGCCCCGCCACGGTGACGACGTCGCCGTCGGCCAGCCCCTCCTCGCCCAGCCTGTGACGCGGGTCGAGGGCGCGCACCGGCGCACCGGCCAGCGCGGCGAAGCGCCGCGCGCCGCCGCTGTGGTCGACGTGGCCGTGCGTCAGCAGGATCTCGGTGACGCGCCGCTCCCCCAGGTGGTCGAGGACGCGCCGCAGGTGCGCCTCGTCGTCGGGGCCGGGATCGACGACCACGACCTCCTCGCCGCCGCCGATCACCCAGGTGTTGGTGCCGTCGAGCGTCATCGCGGACGGGTTGGGGGCGAGCAGGTTCTCGGCGTGCTCGGTGCGCGTGCCGTCGGGCGTGCCGATCGGGATGTGGATGCCGCTCACGGGGTCACCAGCCACAGCTCGCCGTCGACCTCGACGGCCTTGGGCAGGATCGTGACGATCTCGCGCGGCGCGGCCAGGACGTCGTCCACGGCGTCGTACGCGGCCAGCTCATGCAGCGTCGTGCGCGTCGGGGGCATGAGGAAGATCTCGCCCCGGTCGGCCAGGGCGAGCGCGTCGGCGGGGCGCTTCCAGTCCACATGGTCGGCCTCGCCGCCGACGTCGCGCGTGCGCTGGCCCTCGGGCAGCACGGCCACGAAGAAGCGGGTGTCGAAGCGCCGGTGCTCGATCTCGGGGGTGATCCAGTGCGCCCACGGCTTGAGCAGGTCGGAGCGCAGGACGAGACCGCGCTTGGCCAGGAAGTCGGCGAAGGCGAGGCTCCTGTCGATGAGCGCGAGCCTGTCGGCCTCCCAGTCGGCCCCCGTGGTGTCCTCGACGACGGAGCCTGGCCCGGGGCCGGCCAGCAGCACACCGGACTCCTCGAAGGTCTCGCGCACCGCCGCGCACACCAGGCCTCGGGCCAGCTTCTCGTCGGCCTTGAAGACCTCGCCCCACTCGGCGGGCGACGGCCCGGCCCAGGCGACGGCCTGGTCGGTGTCGCGGGGATCGACGGAGCCGCCGGGGAAGACGTACGCGCCCGCGGCGAAGGCCATGGTGGGTTTGCGCCGCAGCAGGTAGACCTGGGGCGGGCGCCCGCGCAGGACCACCACCGTGGCGGCGTCCCGCGCGGGGGCCGGCTCGACGCGTCCGGCGTTGATGTCGCGGACGCGGTCGGCGAGCTCGTCGGGGAGCCGAAGTCCAGCCACATGACCTCCCTTTAGAACATTACTCGGTCATGGTGACATATCCGGACTTTCAGGAGAGCTCGATGATCTGCCGGGAGACCTCCACGGACTCTCAGGAGACCTCGACGATGATCTCCACCTCGACGGGCACGTCCAGCGGCAGCGCGGCCACGCCCACGGCGCTGCGCGCGTGCCTGCCCGCCTCCCCGAACACCTCCTGGAACAGCTCGCTGGCGCCGTTGGCGACCTTCGGCTGGTCGGTGAAGTCGGGGGTGCTCGCCACGAACGCGACCACCTTCACCACACGCCTCACCTTCGCCAGGTCGCCGATCTCGGCCTTGACCGCGGCCAGCGCGTTCAGCGCGCAGATCCTGGCCATCTCCTGGCCCTCCTCGACGCCGAGACCGGCGCCGAGCTTGCCGGTGCGCGCCGGCTTGCCGTCGACGATCGGCACCTGGCCCGAGGTGTAGACGAGGTCGCCCGTGCGCAGCGCGGGGACGTACGCCGCCACCGGCGGCACCACCGGCGGCAGCGTCAGGCCCAGCTCGGCCAGCCGCTCCTCCGGGGTCACTGCTTCTCCCGCTTGAAGTAGGCGACCAGCTGCTCGGGCGTGGCGCCCTGGACGATCTGGACGAGCTCCCAGCCGTCGGAACCGAAGTTGTCGAGGATCATCTTCGTGTTGTGGATCAGCACGGGCGCCGTGAGGTACTCCCATTTCTTCATGGGGTCAGCGTAGTGTGAGCAATCTCAAACGGTGGTCGCCGGGTTTCGACAAGTGACCGTTCGGTAGCCTCAAGTCGTGGACACCCATTGGGACGGCGTCCGGCTGCACGTCGTCACCGGCAAGGGCGGCACCGGCAAGACCACCGTCGCCGCCGCCCTCGCGCTGGCCCTGGCGTCGGGCGGCCGCAAGGTGCTGCTCGTCGAGGTGGAGGGCAGGCAGGGCATCGCGCAGGTCTTCGACCTGCCGCCGCTGCCGTACGAGGAGCGCAGGATCGCCGTCGCGCCGTCGGGCGGCGACGTGTACGCGCTGGCCATCGACCCCGAAGACGCGATGCTGGAATATCTGGAGATGTTCTACGGCATGCGCAGGGCCGGCCGGGCGCTGACCAAGATGGGCGTCGTCGACTTCGCCACCACGGTGGCCCCGGGCTTTCGCGACGTCCTCGTCACCGGCAAGACCACCGAGGCCGTGCGCAGGCGCGGCAAGGACGGCCGCCGGGTGTACGACGCCGTCGTGCTCGACGCGCCGCCCACCGGCCGCATCACGCGCTTCCTGAACGTCACCCAGGAGGTGGCGGGCCTGGCCAAGGTCGGACCCATCAAGAACCACTCGGATCTCGTCAGCGGGGTGGTGAAATCTCCGGAAACAGCGGTGCACTTCGTCACCTTGCTGGAGGAGATGCCCGTCCAGGAGACCATCGACGGCGTCGCCGAATTGCGCGCTGCGGGGCTCCCCGCCGGCGGCGTATTCGTGAATATGGTGCGTGAATCACTGCTTCCGCCGCGCGTTCTTGACATGGCTGTCAAGGGCCGGTTCGACGTCGGAGAGCTCGCGCTCGGACTCAAGAGCGCCGGGCTGGCCGACAGCGCCGACGCCTCCACCCTCGCGGAAGCCCTCGTGGACGAGGTCGTCGAGCACGCCAGGCGCACCGCGATCGAGCGGTCGGAGCGCGAGTCGCTGGACGCCGTGGACCTGCCCCGCTACGAGCTCCCGCTGCTCGCCGACGGCGTGGACCTGGCCGGCCTGTACGAGCTGGCCGAGAGCATGCGCACCCAGGGAGCAGCGTGAAGAAGCCCGAACCCCTCGACGTCGACGCCATCCTCGACGACCCCGGCACCAGGATCATCGTCTGCTGCGGCGCGGGCGGCGTCGGGAAGACCACCACGGCCGCCGCGCTGGGCCTCAGAGCGGCCGAGCGCGGCAGGCGCGCGGTGGTGCTGACCGTCGACCCGGCCAGGCGGCTCGCGCAGTCGATGGGGCTCACCGAGCTCGACAACACCCCGCGCCTCATCGTGCGGCACGACGACGGCGGCGAGCTGTTCGCCATGATGCTCGACATGAAGCGCACCTTCGACGAGATCATCGAGGCGCACGCCGACCCCGAGCGGGCCAGGCAGATCCTGTCGAACCCCTTCTACCAGTCGCTCTCGTCCAGCTTCGCCGGGACGCAGGAGTACATGGCCATGGAGAAGCTGGGCCAGCTCCGCCGCTCCGACGAGTGGGACCTGATCGTCGTGGACACGCCGCCGTCGAGGTCGGCGCTCGACTTCCTCGACGCCCCGGAACGGCTCGGCCGCTTCCTCGACGGCCGGTTCATCCGGCTGCTCACCGCTCCGGCCAAGGCCGGGGGGCGCAGCGCGTTCCGGCTGCTCAACGCCGGGTTCGGGTTGATGGCCGGCGCGCTGACCAAACTGCTCGGCGCCCAGGTGATCAAGGACCTGCAGACGTTCGTGTCCGCGCTCGACGCGGTCTTCGGCGGGTTCAGGCAGCGTGCCGAGCTGACCTACAAGCTGTTGCAGGCGCCCGGCACGGCCTTCCTCGTCGTGGCCGCGCCCGAGCGGGACGCGATGCGGGAGGCGTCCTACTTCGTGGAGCGGCTCGCCGAGGAGCGGATGCCCCTGGCCGGCCTGGTGGTCAACCGGGTGCACCTGACGCCCGCCTCGGCGCTCTCCGCCGCCCGCAGCGCGGCCGCGGCGGAGGAGCTGGAGTCGCGGGGCGAGCACGAGCTGACCGCCGCCGTGCTGCGGCTGCACGCGGGACGGATGCAGCTCGCCGCCCGCCAGAGCCGCGAGCAGGAGCATTTCGTGACGGCCCATCCCACCGTGCCTGTGGTGCAGGTACGGGCGATGTCCGATGACGTCCACGATCTGGCCGGTCTGCGGCAGATCGGGGAACTGCTGGCGAGCGCCTGAATCGACCGCGGCGCCGGTGAAGGCGCCGCGCCGCGGGCCCGGTACGCCCGGTGACGGGCGCCGAGACCGCGAAAGGCACGTCCGGCGGACGACGCCGGCCGTGCCGCGCTCGCGGATCGCTCAGCCGGCGATCAACTCGTTGGTGCGTTCGTACTCTTCCTTGGCGGACTCGAGCAGCTCGCGCCACGAGTCCACGTCGGGCCGCCGCCTGAGCAGCGCGCGCCGTTCCCGCTCCGTCATACCGCCCCACACCCCGAACTCGATGCGGTTGTCCAGCGCATCGGCGAGGCATTCGGTACGGACCGGGCATCCTCGGCAGATCAGCTTCGCCCTGTTCTGAGCGGCGCCCTGGACGAACAGAGCGTCCGGATCCGCGCCTTTACAGGCGGCACGGGAGGTCCAATCCGTGATCCACATTTTTCGACCCCACTCCCCTTAGGTGGTCAGTCGTCATTTGGGGCCGACGGGCGCGGGCGCCGAGCCTCCGTATTCAGTTGCCGCAGAGGAGAAGGTACGCAACCACCCGTTCGGGCCGACAGACCCCAGAGGACCAATTTCCTGCTGCAGTCTTGACCGGGAATGACTAGTCACCCCCGTCAGTCAAGGCGAAATGGTGCCCGGCTACCGATAAGGTCAGTGTTTCGACGTACCCTTGGTACTGTGCAAGCTCAGGGCAAAGATCGTTCCTCCCCCGTACTGAACGTCCTCCGTCTGATCATCGCGGCAGGGGCGGCCGGGGTGCTCTCGGCGGCCATCGCCCTGCCCGCCGTGGGCGGCGCCGGCGTGTCCGCCAAGAGCGCGATGGAGGGGCTGAACCTCAAGCCCGAGGAGCTCGAAGAGCCGCCGCTGCCCGAGCGCACCGTCCTGGTCGACTCCAAGGGCAAGCAGTTCGCCCAGTTCTTCTACGAGAACCGGCAGTCGGTCGCGCTCGACCAGGTGGCCCCGATCATGCGCACCGCCCTGATCGCGATCGAGGACTTCCGCTACTACGAGCACGGCCCCATCGACGTCGAGGGCACCGCCCGCGCCCTGCTCAAGAACGTCACCAGCGGCGGCGTCATGCAGGGCGGCTCGTCCATCACCCAGCAGTACGTCAAGCAGGTGCTGGTCAACGCGGCCGAGACCGACGCGGAGAAGCAGGCCGCCATCGCCCCCACCCTCTCCCGCAAGCTGGCCGAGCTGCGCTACGCCATGGCGATCGAGCGCAAGTACACCAAGGACCAGATCCTGGAGAAGTACCTCAACATCGCCTACTTCGGCGCCGGCGCGCACGGCATCCAGGCCGCCTCCAAGCGCTTCTTCGGCAAGCCCGCCTCCGAGCTCAACCTCGCGCAGGCCGCCACCCTCGCCGGAGCGGTCCAGAACCCCGCCAGGACCGACCCCGACATCGGGCCCGAGTCCCGCGAGCGGCTGCTCGCCCGGCGCAACGTCGTGCTCGACCGCATGGCCCAGCTCAGCAAGATCACGCCGCAGGAGGCCGCCGAGGCCAAGGCAAAGAAGCTCGGCTTCAAGGACGTCAAGGTCCCCGGCGGCTGCGAGGAGAGCAAGTACCCGTACTTCTGCCTCTACGTGCAGTACGAGATCCTCAACAACGACGACTTCGGCAAGAACCAGGACGAGCGCAGGAAGCTCCTCCAGCGGGGCGGTCTGAGGATCAAGACCACGATCGACCCCAAGATGCAGGAGGCCGCCGAGAAGGCGATCAAGAAGTACGTCAGCACCAAGGACAAGCCGGTCGCCTCGCAGGCCATGGTCGTCCCCGGCACGGGCGAGATCAAGGCCATGGCCGCCTCCCGCAAGTTCGGCGGCAACAAGAAGAAGAACGAGATCAGCTACAACGTCGTGGCCGACGCCGCGCACGGCGGCGGTGGCGGCTTCCAGCAGGGCTCCACCGCCAAGGCGTACACGCTGGCCGCCGCGCTGGAGGAGGGCCTGAAGTACGAGGACGGCTTCCCGTCACCCGCGGCGTTCAGCGCGGCCCGCTACAGCTCGTTCAAGGACTGCAAGGGCAACTCCGTCGGCGACCCGTCCCACGAGGTGCGCAACTCCAGCGAGGGCGGCGCCGGCTTCAAGACGCTGCAGACCGGCACCTGGGGCTCGGTGAACACGTTCTTCCTCAAGCTGGAGGAACGGGTCGGGCTGTGCAAGGTCGTCAAGCTGGCCAAGCGGCTCGGCGTCAAGCGCGCCGACGGCGGCAAGCTGGGCGAGTACGAGACGTTCACGCTCGGCATCAACGAGGTCGACCCCGTCACCATCGCCAACTCCTACGCGGTCTTCGCCTCGCGCGGCCAGTACTGCAAGCCGCTCGCCATCACCGAGATCACCGACAGGAACGGCAAGGCCAAGCAGTACAAGCCCAAGTGCTCGCAGGTGATGGACGAGGAGGTCGCCGACGCCGTCAGCGGCATCCTGTCCGGCGTGTTCACGAAGGGCACGATGCGCGAGGTCGGCGGCATCGGCCGAGACGCGGCGGGCAAGACCGGCACGACCGACAACTACATGTCCGCCTGGTTCGCCGGCTACACGCCGAACCTGTCGTCGGCCGTCAGCCTCGGCGACCCGCGCGGCTCCTCCAGCCACAAGCTCATCGGCGTCACCATCGGCGGACGCTACTACCCGTACGTGTACGGCGCCTCGATCTCCGGGCCCATCTGGAAGCAGGCGATGCTGGGCGCGCTCAAGGGCGTCGAGGCCGCCGACTTCGTCCCGGTCAACCACGACCGGTTCGGCGGCTGCAGCGAGAACTGCGCGCCCAAACCGCCGAAGAAGGACAAGAAGGGCGACGGTGACGGCCCGCCGTCCGACGGCCGCGGCGGCGACCAGGGCGGCGGCGGAGACCCGTTCGACCCGTTCGGGCAGGGCAACCAGGACAACGGCGGCAACGGACGCGGCCGCGGCTGGCCCCTCACCGGCACCGGCCTCGGCTGACCCGCCGCCCCGGCCTCCCGGGGCCCCCAGTGAGGGCCCCGGGCCCGCCGGTCAGGAGGCGGCCAGACGGGTGCGGACGGCGGCGGCCACCCGGCCGCCCTCGGCCCGCCCGGCCACCTTCGGGTTGACGACCTTCATGACCTGGCCCATCGCCTGCGGCCCCGACACGCCGAGCTCCGCCACCGCCGCGTCGACGATCCGCGTCAGCTCCTCGTCCGAGAGCTGCGCGGGCAGGTACTCCTCCAGCACCGCCTGCTCGTCCAGCTCGGCCTGCGCCTGCTCGGCGCGGCCCGCGTTGCCGAACGCCTCCGCCGCCTCGCGCCGCTTCTTGGCCTCCTTGGTCAGCACCTTGACGACCTCGTCGTCGGTGAGCTCCCTGGCCTCCTTGCCGGCCACCTCCTCGACGTTCACCGCGGCCAGCGCCATCCGGATGGTGCGCAGCCGCACCTCGTCCCGGTTCTTCAGCGCCGCCGTCAGGTCGGCCTTCAGCTTCTCCTTCAATGCGCTCATGCGGTCCATCTTGCCGTCTGCTCGGAGCGCCCCGCGCCCGTCGTCGGGCATCATGAGTACGTGAGGAAAGCCTTCGCAGTTCCGCTGTCCATGCTCGGTCTCGGCCTGGCCGGGCTGGGTTACGCGTCCGTCGTGGAGCGCAACTCGTTCCGCCTGCGCCGCTTCGACGTGCCGGTGCTGGAGCGCGGCCGGCGTCCCGTACGCATCCTCCACCTGTCCGACCTGCACCTCACGCCACGCCGGACCATGCTCATCAACTGGGTGCGCTCGCTCGGCGCGCTGAAGCCCGACCTGGTCGTCAACACCGGCGACTCCATCGCGCACCCCGACGCCGTGCCCTCGCTCCTGCACGCCCTGGAGCCGCTGCTCACCCGCCCCGGCCTGTTCGTGTACGGCTCCAACGACCTGTACGCCCCCAGGCCGAAGAACCCGGCCCGCTACCTGTGGCGCACCTCCAAGAACGACCGGCGCCAGCACGTCCCGTCCCTGCCCTGGGAGGAACTCGGGGCCGGCATGGCCGCCGAGGGCTGGCTCGACATGAACAACACCACCGCCCGCCTCAAGGTGGGCGACCTCGACGTCGCGGTGGCCGGCATCCACGACTCCCACATCTCGCGCGACCGCTACGACCTCGTCGCCGGCCCCGCCCCCGCCGACGCCGACCTGCGGCTCGGCGTCATGCACTCGCCCGAGCCGCGCAACATGTCGCTGTTCGCCGCCGACGGCTACCAGCTCCTGCTGGCCGGCCACACGCACGGCGGCCAGCTCTGCATCCCGTTCTACGGCGCCCTGGTGACCAACTGCGGCATCGACAGGGCCCGCGTCAAGGGCCTGAGCCGCCACGACGACGCCTGGCTCCACGTCTCGGCGGGTCTCGGCACCTCGCCGTACGCCCCGGTCCGCTTCGCCTGCTTCCCGGAGGCCACGCTCCTCACTCTCGTGCCCCGGCGCTGAGACGGTCACAAGTACCCGGGAAGTCCGCTAGACTTTTCCAAGCACGCGCAAGACGGGCGTGCACCGGGGTGTAGCGCAGCTTGGCAGCGCGCTTCGTTCGGGACGAAGAGGTCGTGGGTTCAAATCCCGCCACCCCGACAGTGAAGTAGCAGGTCAAGGGCCTGATCGCTGGAGACAGCGGTCAGGCCCTTGATCGTTCGTCCGTCATTTGACCGCCCTTATGAACGCCGCCTCGGTGGGCCGCAGCAGCCCGATGGGGAGGGTGGATCCGTCCGGGCGGACCGCGTCGGCCTCTTGGACCGACACGGACGGCTCATCCGGTGTCTGGGCCGCGATCGCCTCGGCGAAGGCGCGGACGCCGGCGCGTGCGCCCTCCAGGTCGCTGAGGTCGAACACCCCCGCCTCCGTCATCGGCACCGCCTTCAGGACCTCGGCCAGTTCGGGGGTGATCCGCTCGTACGCGATCTTGGTGTGCATGCCGTTCGTCTCCTCACGGCTGCGCAGCAGCGGGTCGTGCAGGGGGATGGTGGGTCGTTCGGACCGCTTCCGCAGGGCCGTCTGGATGTGCGGGGCCGGGCGGATGGAGAAGGGGGGCGGGCTCAGCGCGGGGCGGGCGCGGGGGCGTCGAAGTAGTGGCCCTGGCCGAGGTCCTCGATGAGGCGGGGGTGGACGGGCTTCCAGCCCAGGAGGTTCCGGGTCAGCGTGCTCGAGGACGGGTTGTCGGCCTGGACGTGGGCGCTCAGGAAGCCGAAGTGGGCCTCGGCCTCGGTCGGCGGGATGCCGACCACGGGCAGGTTCAGCCCGCGGCCGATGCCCTCGGCGATCTGGCGGAGGGTGATCCCCTCGTCGTCGACGGCGTGCAGCCGTGACCCCGCCGGCGCGGATTCCAGCGCCAGCCGGTACAGGCGTGCCGCGTCGAGCGTGTGCACGGCGGGCCAGCGGTTGGAACCGTCGCCGACGTAGGCGGAGACGCCTTTGGACCGGGCGATGGAGATCAGGGTCGGGATGAAGCCGTTGTGGTCGAGCGTGCTGTGCACGGTCGGGGTGAGCCGGACGACGGACGACCGGATGCCGCGTTCCGCGAGCGCGATCACCGCGTTCTCGGCGTCGATCCGTGGGCCTGCGTCGAGCGCGTCGGCTTCGGTGGCGGCGTCTTGCAGTCCGGCGAAGGCGAACATCAGGGTTCCCGACGTGGTCACCAGGGGCTTTCCGGTGCCGATGAGCGCGTCCCCGAGTGTTTCGATGGCACGCAGATCGGCTGCGACTGCGCTGTCGAAGTCGCCGGCGAACATGGCGTCGTGCTTGAAGGCCAGGTGGATCACGCCGTCGGCCGCGGCGGCGGCCGCGGCGAGGCCGTCGAGATCGTCGAGGTCGCCTCGGTGCACCTCGGCACCGGCGGCCGTCAACGCGGCGGCGGACTTGTCCGAGCGGGCCAGCCCGACGACCTGGTGTCCCGCTTCGAGGAGTTCGGGGACGACGGCGGAGCCGACATGTCCGGAGGCTCCTGTGACGAATACGCGCATGGTGCGCCTTCCTGCTGCGGGTCCCCACCCCGGGGGCGGGACCCTGATGTCAGTTTATGACATCACCGTAGCAGCGATGTCAGCCTCTGTCATCACTTTGATGTCAGTCTCTGTCATCGACGTGTAGGATCGGACCGTGAGCCGATGGAAACCCGACGCACGAGGCCGCCTGGAGAAGGCGGCGCTGGAGCTCTACAACCACCAGGGCTTCGACGCCACCACCGTCGCGGAGATCGCCGCCCGCGCCGGGCTCACCGAACGGACCTTCTACCGGCACTTCGCCGACAAACGGGAAGTCCTCTTCCCGAGTGACAACCCGCTCGCCGACACCCTCGCGGACGCCACGGCCGCCGCCTCCGTCACGCTCCCGCCGCTCGAGGTGGTCGCCCACGCTCTGACCGAAGCCGCTCCCATCCTCGAAGAACGCGCAGACCTGGCACGGCAACGCCGGGCCGTCATCGCCGCCACCCCCGAACTCCAGGAACGCGAACGGGCCAAACTCGCCGCGCTCGCCTCCACGCTCGGCCACGCGCTGCGCGAACGCGGTCTGGAGGCCACCACCGCAGCACTCGCGGCCGAGATCGGGATCGCCGTGTTCAACGTCGCCTACGAACGCTGGGTCAACGACCCCGACCAGCACGCCCTCGCCCAGCTGATCCGGGAGACCCTGGACGCCACCAGGCACCTCACCGCGCCCGCCGGACATGCCGCCGCGAACGACGGCGGGAGCTTCACAGGCCAGGAGACCGGGGCATGAATGCTGTGGGCACCCCGAGCAAAGGGGCCCGCGGCCGTCCATCCTCTCCGTCGCCCGTCTCGTCGTCCCTGTACGGGTCGCGCACCTGCCACAGGCCCGGCGCCGGCGGCAGGGTGAAGGCGTAGCGGCCGAGGAAGTTGAGCGCCTCGGCCTTGCCGAGCTTGGCCAGCTTCAGCTTCCCGCCCACGACCTCCAGCCTCTCCGGCCAGCAGCTTGGCCCGGGGTCGCCTCACCGGTCGCCGTCCTTGGCGAACACCAGCCGCCGGCGCGGCTCGGTCAGCTTGTGGCCTGCCCGCCGCAGAACGCCGCCTTGACGAGCCCGTCCAGCAGCTTGGGATAAGTGGCGAGGTCGAATGCGGCGTCGCCGGCGGTGAGCGAGGCGGTCAGGGTCTTGCCGCCGTCGGGTGTGCTGTACATCAGCGCCGCGTAGCCCGCCGGAGGGCTGCCGTTGTGGTTGAGAACGGTGCCGCAGCCAGGGCCCAGGTCCTTCACGAACATGCCGAGGCCGTAGCGGCCGTAGAGGGGGTTGCTCTTCGGGTGCGGCTCGCGCATCTCGGCCAGCAGCTTGGCCGGCAGGAGCTTGCCGCCGTTCAGCGCGGAGAAGAACGTGTGGAGATCCTGGGTGGTCGAGATCATGTCACCGGCGCCTGCCAGCAGGGAGGGGTTCTGGCGGGAGACGTCGGCCACCTTCCACTGGCCGGCGTCCTGGTAGCGGAAGTAGCCGTGGGCGTACGGCCTGGGCAGCTGTGTCCGGTTGCCCGGCACCACGGTGCCCTTCAGCCCGAGCGGCCCCACGATCCGCCGCTTCAGCTCCGCGTCGAACGAATGGCCGGTGACCTTCTCGATCAGCAGCCTGGCCAGCGTGTAGTTGGTGTTGGAGTAGCTCCAGTCCGTCCCCGGCGCGAACTTCGCCGGCTTGGACAACGCGAACCGCACCAGTTCCTCCGGCCGGTACGAGTGGAACCGGTTGTCGAGCCACTCCTTGCCCGTCGCGGGGAGACCCGGAACCCATGTCCCGTCGGTGTCGAGGTCGCCGGTGTAGTTGAACAATCCGCTGGTGTGCTGCAGCAGCATCCGCACCGTGATCCTCCGGTCCAGCCCGAGCTCGGGCAGGTGGCCGGCCACCGGGTCGTCCAGCCCGATCTCGCCCTCGGCCACCAGCTGCAGCACCACGGTCGCGTGGAAGGTCTTGGTGACGCTACCCACCCAGAAATGCCCGTTCGTCGGCGGCTTCGCGCTCGTGCCCAGCTTGCGCACTCCGGCGCTGCCGACCCACTCGCCCCGCTCGTCGTTCACGCGCAGCTGCACCCCGAGGAAACCGGCATCGACGAACGCCTGGATGGCCTTCTGCAGCTCCGGGCGGTCCTGCCTGACAGCGGCCTTCGGCACGGCCGCGCTGCCGTCCGAGGTGGCCGCGGCGGGTGTGGCCGCCCCGGCCAGCAGCGCGGCCGCCAGAGCCGTGACCGCCGCGCCCTTGAGGGCCCGCGGCCTGCGGCCCCTGTTGCTCTTGACGGTATGGAGAGATTGACCCATGGCTATTCCTCAATCGCGATAGTACGTGTCTTGTGCAGCTCGAAAGCTACGTTGCCTTCAGGGTCGAGTCAATCCGAGAAAGAGCGTCTGCCCAGGTACATGGCGGTAAATTGGTGCGATGACGCTGCGTTCGAACGCAACACGGTGTTGCAATGAATGGCGGCTAAGGCAACACTGACGGCATGCCAGGAGGACGACTGACCCAGCAGGACCGCCAGCGCATCGCGGCCGGACTCACCGACGGACTCTCCTATCGCGAGATCGCCAGACGGCTCGACCGGCCGACCTCGACGATCACCCGGGAGATCGCACGCAACGGCGGCCCCGCCGGTTACCGGCCCCAGCAGGCGCACCAAGCGGCGATCCAGCGGGCCCGGCGCGGCACACCGGCGCCCCCACACGCGGCCACACCGCCGGTCGACACGATGGAACAGGAGATCATCGAGATGGCGGTCAGAGCGGGGATGCCGAGGACGGCCGCGCGCGTGCACCACGACCTGACGCTGTCCGAGGACGGCAGGCGCACCGCGGCCGAGTTGACCCGCAGGCTCAAGGTCAGCCCTGCCTCGGTCTCCGTGGCCGTGAACTTCCTGGTCCAGCAGGGATTCGTCCGCCGCGAGCGCGATCCGCGGCGGCGTCGCGACATCTACGTGATCGACGACGACGCCTGGCACCACGCGATCATGATCAGCGAGCGGCAGACGCTCCAGACGGCGCGGGCCACGATGGCGGCGGCCGAGACGTACGGGCTCGACAGCCCCGTCGGGCAACGGCTGGCCAAGACAGCGGCGTTCCTGGAACGCGTCAGCCTGGACATCATGGAGTCAGCCGACCGCTGGCGCCACCTCCTGACGTGACAGGACTCAGCCACCTGGGGAGCAAGCCCGCCTGGCGCGTCCTAGTCACCGGCCCCGCAAGGGCACCGTCGACGACCACCACGCCTACTTCCAATGCTGCTCAACGGCGGCACGCACGACGCCCGATGAAACCCAGCATTCGGCATGGCGTGGGCGGCATGACGACGGCGCCGGCCTGGGCGGGCGTGGACCCTCACCTGTTCGTCCGCCAGCGCACCACATGCGGAACTCTCGCACGGCCGGCACCCGCTCGAACGGCACAGCCCCGGCTTCCGCCGGGGGCATGCGGACCTCGCCCTTCATCTCGTCGGCGTACACGACCTCGAAGCCCTGCCTGTCCCTTCCGGCTGAACTCGGCGGGGCGGGCACGTGGTGACCTCCGGCTCGACATGTTGAGGCGGACAGGCTCCAGTGGAATCGTTCAGCCGAATTTGGGGTCCGGAACTAACAAGCACCGGCCTGTTTCCGTTTCGCGATGATCTGGGCGACGGTGGCGGTGAGCAAGCTGACGCACAGCCCGATCAGCACCGCCAACAGGGAGTAGGTCCACAGAGTGGCCTGAATGCTGTCCTGGTTGTCCAAGCCTGGGTCGATCGTGAGGTAGATGGAGAAGAGCAGAAGCGGGCCGGCCACGCCCGCTTGGACACCGCGCTTCCACCGGCCGTGCTGTGCCGCCGCCCACGCGGCGATGATTCCACTGATCATGACTGGTCCGATCAGCCCGGCGGTGATCCCACCGGCCTCGATGAAGGTCGCCTTCACCACGTACTGACCGGTCTCGCCACTCAGCATGCCTTCCGTGAGCATGGGGTCGAAGGTGGGCGCCCTGTCCCACCACCACGGTCTGGTGAATTCCAGGACGGAGACCCACAGGGTGTAGGTCAGCAGGCCGACCCCGATCTCCCGACACCGTAGTGCCGCCATCGCCGCGACGACGCCTATCGCGCCACCGATGATGGTCGCCCAGGCCACCGCGAGCGGGCTGGAGTTGATGCCGTCTTCCGGCGCTGCGGATGCCAGGCCGTACAGAAGCGGGGCAGCGGTCAGACAGGAGCCGAGCCAAGCTGCCGGCGGCAGCCACAGCCAGGACCGCGGCGCACGCTGAAACACGCGGTACGTGATCGCGGAGGCGGCCAGTGTGGAAGCGGCCGGATACCACGTGGAACGAGTTACTGCGTGGTCCCAGTCGATGTACTCCGCGTATGAGCCCCCTTTGTTCGTCCATTCATTGATGCCCAAGCGGTGCGCGGCGAGGACCTGTGCGGCGGCCAGCACTGCAGCGACCAGTGCGCAGACGACTGGGACTGCGAGCCGCCACCTCATGCTTTCACCCGACCCTGCCTGCGGTGCGGAGTGTCCCACCTGCGGGCCAGCGCGCACAAAGCCGTCATGGCTGAGCATTCTGCACCACCAAGATCGGAGCCGGAGGCGCGCTGGAGGAAGCGCGGGCAACCGCGGAGGCGTCGGCCCGGGAAGCGGCCGCCCGCGCCGGCCGGGTCCTGGTGAAGGCTGTTCCTGTCAGAGCCCGGGTTCGGCAACGTGGTAGCGCAACAGCACCCGATCGCGGGAGCGTCGCTCGACCGCGAGCAGCCGCAACGGCGTCGGCGAGGCGTCCAGTGGCAGGTCAGTGGCAGTGAACAGGGCCGGAGTGGTCGTTCCACCGACAGCGATCGGTACGACCTCGATTTCGATCTCGTCGAGCAGTCCGGCCCGCAGCAGGGCCCCGTTCAGGCGCCCTCCCCCAGTGGAGACCACGGTCTGGACGTTCAGCCGGTCGCCGAGTTCCTTCAGGGCGGCCTCCAGGTCGACGCGTTGATCGCCGACCAGCAGGTAAGGGATGCCCTCGCGCCGCAGGAACGACAGGTATTCCAGCGGTGTGGCCGCCGCCACCAGCACCAACAGGTGCCATCCCTCCCAGTCGGGGCCGGGGAACTGCTTGTAGACCCAGCGGACCCGGCCACGGCTGTCCGGCACGACCAACCACCCCTTGGTCGCCAGGGCCTTGATGTGGTCCGGCAGGTAGTGCTGCCGCAACACCTCCGCCGTCTCCGTCGGTGGCGGGAACTGCCCGGCGGTCTGATCGTCGGTGACGAATGACCCGCTGCCCTCCAGAATGACCTGGGGGTCGTGGCGACGCTTGACGTCCGCGTACGCGGATCCGCTGTAGACCGGCCAGCGCTCGTCGGTCATCAGCAGCATGCCCGGCGACAACGTGACCCGCCCGTCGACCGAACTCGAGTTGTGCGCGACGACACGCGGTCGCCCCGGCCGGTCTTGACCTTTCTGGCCCGCGTCAGGCATCCCTTCGATCATGATCTCATCGTGGCACTCGCCACCGACAACTTTCCGCGGGCGATGCCGCAGGACAGACCGCCTGTGCTTGCACGGTCAGCTGCCCGTCGGCGACGGCTCGGTCGGGGTGGGCTGGCCGGGCGTGCCCGGCATCTCGTGGCCCGGTGACATCTCTCCGTGTTCGCCCGGGCCCATGCCAGGGCTCCTGGTGCCAGGCATACCCGGCATCCCTGGCAGGTTGGGCATGCAGGGCATGCTCTGCTGCCCGAACCACTGCACCAGCCACTGCCGCATCTTCTGGACTTCCGCCCACTGGTCGTCACGCACCTTGCGGGCGAAGGCGGTGACCTCAGGGTGCTGCGTCAGGCCGTGCATGAGGAGCTGCTGGGACATCATGATCGCCATCATGTGATGCGGGATCATGTGCTGCAGGAACGTCCTGTCGAGTTGGTCCCCGGATAGGCCGGACAGGTCAGGCATGGTGGTCTGGGTGGGAGTCGCAGCCGGCGTGGGGCTCCGCGGGTACCAGCGGGCGAGCCAGCCCTTCATCTCGTTGATCTCCGCGGTCTGCGTGGTGACGATCGACTGGCCGAGTTGCCGCATCTCGGGCCGCTTGGAGCGCTGCAACTGCTGAGCCGCGGTAACGGCGTCCTGATGGTGCGGGATCATCTGCGACAGGTAGTCGTACTCACTGGTGATGCGGTGCATCTGGCCCATGCCGGGACAGGTCTGGGTACCGGAAGGGTACGGACTCGGAGATGGTGTCGGAGTCTGATGGGCTGCCGCGGCAGTGGCGCCGACGCCGGTCATACCGGCCAGGAGCGCTCCTGTCGCAATGCCGATCCTCATGGAGTGTCGCCTCATGCGTCCCCCCGAACGCTAACCGGACATATATCCACATTAACCCCAAGCGTGCGGGGGACACATGAAGGGTCAGGCGAAGCAAGCCTCACCAGGTCGATGGGGCGTCAGAATCAATCGGCGTGCATCGACTACGACCGCCCGTACTTCTCCGTCCACTCAGCGTGGACGCCTCTCCGACCAGGGGGCAGGACTACGGTCGCCGGTAGGATTCGGTCGTATGGTGCGAGGTCTGGGCGAGCTCGAGTCCGCCATCATGGACAGGATGTGGGCGCGGCGCGCGCCGGCGTCCGTCCGCGACGTCCTGGAGGAGCTCAGGCAGGAGCGGAGCATCGCCTACACGACCGTGATGACGGTGATGGACAAGCTCCACACCAAGGGCCTGCTCAAGCGGGCGCCGCAGGGCCGCGCGTACGTCTACGAGCCGGTCTCGTCACGTGAGGCGTACACCGCCGAGCTCATGCGCCAGACGCTGGCGGGTGGCGGGAACCGGGCCGCCACCCTGGTCCACTTCCTCGAACGCCTCACCCCCGAGGAGGCGGCGGCGCTGCAGACGGCGCTGCAGGTGTTCCCGTTGAAGGACTCCGCGCCGTGATCGCCGCCGCTGTGCTCCTGCTCTACGCGGTCCTGGCGGCGGTCCACCTGCCGAGACTCGGCCGGATGGCGGCGTGGGCCGAGCGGGCGCCCCGGCTCGCGATCACGATGTGGCAGGCGGCCTGCGCCTCTGTGGTCGCCTCCGCCCTGCTGGCGGCGGTCGCGTTCGCCGTGCCGGCCGAGGCGCTGGGCCACGGCCTCGCGGGCCTGTTCGAGGCGTGTGCCGCGATGATGGACAGCGGTGTCACCTTGACCTCCGCCGGAGCGGTGGCGCTGCTCGTGGCGGGTACGGCGCTGGTCAGGCTGGGGTGGTGCGGGGCCGCCGTCCTCTTCCGCGCGGGGGCGGAGCGGCGCGAGCATGTCGCCTGGCTGCGGCTGCTCGGACGGCACGACCGCAACCTGGGCGCGATCGTGCTCGACCACGACGAGCGGCTGGCCTACTGCGTGCCCGGCCGGCACGCCCGGATGGTCATCACCACGGGGGCGCTGCGCGCGCTCGCGCCCGAGCAGGTGGCGGCCGTCCTGGCGCACGAGCGCGCCCACCTGCGCGGCAGGCACCACCTGGTGATCGCGGCCGCGGAGGCCCTGGTCACGGCCTTTCCCGGGGTGCCGGTGTTCGAGCACGCCAGGACGGAGGTCGCCCGCCTGATCGAGCTGCTGGCCGACGACGTGGCCGCGCGGCGCCACCCGCGCGTGCAGCTCGCCGCCGCGCTGGTGGGTCTGGCCACGGGGCGGGCGCCCGGGTTCGCGCTGGGCGCGGGCGGCGAGACCGCTCTGACGCGGGTACGCCGCATGGTGAATCCCGCGCTCCCCCTGCGGCGTGGAGAGCACGCGGCGGGACTGCTGACCGTGGGCCTGCTGCTGTGCGGCCCCGGGGCGGTGGCGCTGGCGCCGGGTCTCGTCGCGCTGCTGGCGCACCACTGCCACGAGCTGCTGACCTGACCTACTACGCCGGATAGTAGGCTGCTGGTCATGCGAGGCACTCGTGTGGCCGCCGCCGCGGCACTGACGCTGGCCCTGTCCTCCTGTACGGCCGCTTCAGGCAAGCCCGAGGGGAGCGGGCCGCCCGACGTCGGGCACGTCCACGGCCTGGGCGTCGACCCGGCCGACGGCGCCCTGTACGTGGCCGGGCACTACGGGCTGCTCAAGGTCACGGCGTCCGGGAGCGCGGAGCGCGTCGCCGGCCGCGTCCAGGACTACATGGGCTTCACCGTCCTCGGCCCCAGGACCTTCCTCGCCAGCGGCCATCCCGGCGAGCACGAGACCGACTCGCCCGCCCACCTCGGCCTGATCCGCAGCACCGACGCGGGCGTCACCTGGACGACCGTGTCGGAACGCGGCGTCGCCGACTTCCACGCCCTGCGACCGGCCGGCACGACGCTCTACGCCTACGACAGCCAGCAGGGCCGCGTACGCGCCAGCGTCGACGGCGGCGCGACCTGGAGACAGGGCGCGCAGGAGGAGGTGGTGGACCTGGCCGCCCACGCCGACGTGCCCGAACGCCTGTACGCCACCACCGCCGAAGGCGTACGCGTCAGCGAGAACGGCGGCATGGAGTTCGAGCCCTTCGACGCCGCGCCCCCGCTGACCCAGATCGAGTCCCCGACGCCCGGCGTCCTGATCGGCACGGACACCACCGGCCAGGTCCGCGCCAGCACCGACGCGGGCAAGACCTGGAAGACCCGCGGCGTGATCGTGGGGGGCGTCACCGCGTTCACCGCCGTGGACGACCGGCGCCTGCTCGCCGCCACCGAGGACGGCACCGTCCACGAGTCGAAGGACGGCGGCTCGACCTTCAGCGTCGTCTTCCGGCCTGCGCGCGCCTGACCGTCCACCATGCCTGCGACACGTTCTCGCCAGGACGGACGGCCCCTGACGGCGGCCATACGCCCCCTCGCCTACGCTTCCCTCGTGAGGTCCGGGCGGGAGCGGCGAGCGGCTGACGTGGTGCCGTGGCTGCTGCTCGCCGTGCTGCTCGCGCTGGGCGTAGCCGCGATGCACACGCTGGGCCACCTCGGAGCCCCCACGTCCCGTACGACGGTCGCAGCGCCCGCAGACCCCACCGGCCCGTCGCATTCCGGCATGGAGCACGCGACGAGGGCGCATCACGGCTCCGGCACCGCGCCGGACGCCGCCCACGACACCGCGTTCGCGTGCCTGACGGTCCTCGCTGCCGCCGTGGTCCTGACGCTGCCGCTCGCGACTCTGCGGGGTCTGGGCGGCACGTCTCCCGGACTTCCCGCGGCGGCTCGCCGCCGCCGGCCCGCGCCGCAGCGCGGGCCGCCGCTCTCGCTGGTGCTCACCCGCACGGTCGTGCTGCGGACGTAGGAGCGCGGACCCGGACCGCGGGCCCGCGTGGCCTCGCCGCGTCCGGACGACGCCCTTCTCGTCAGCACGACTTTCAAGCGAGGCATCAACCATGCAGATCGATCGACGCGGGCTACTGCGGGCCGGGCTCGGCCTCCTCGGCGGCGCCGCCCTGTCCGCCTGCGGCGGCGGCTCCCGCCCCGCCGCCGCGCCCTCCTTCGTCACCCCCACCGGCGAGCAGGTCCTGGCCGCCGAACGGTCCCGCCGCACCGGCCCCGTACGGGACTTCCGGCTGGTCGCCGCCGAGAGCCAGGTGGACCTCGGCGGCCCGGTGGTGCGCACCTGGACCTACGACGGCAGGGTCCCCGGCACGCCGATCCGGGTGCGGGCCGGCGAGGTGGTCAGGGCCCGGCTGGCCAACCGGCTCCCCCAGGACACCAGCGTCCACTGGCACGGCCTGGCCCTGCGCAACGACGCCGACGGCGTTCCCGGCGTCACCCAGCAGCCCATCGCCTCGGGGGCCGAGCACGTCTACGAGTTCGCCGCCGCCCACCCCGGCACGTACTGGTTCCACCCGCACTCCGGCACCCAGCTCGACCGCGGCCTGTACGCCCCGCTGATCGTGGACGACCCGCGGGAGCCGCTGGCGTACGACGACGAGTGGATCGTCGTCCTCGACGACTGGCTGGACGGCGTCACCGGCACCCCCGAGGACGTCCTCGCCGAGCTCTCCAAGGGCATGGGCGGCATGTCACACGGGAGCATGGGACACGGCGGGTCCCCGTCGTCCTCCACGCACATGATGATGGGCGCGACCAGCCTGCTCCTGGGCGGCGACGCGGGCGACGTCCGCTACCCGCACTTCCTGCTCAACGGCCGGGTCCCCGCCTCACCCGAGACCTTCCGCGCCAAGCCGGGCAGCCGGGTGCGCATCCGCGTCGTCAACGCGGGCGGCGACACCGCCTTCCGCGTCGCCCTGGCCGGGCACCGGCTCACCGTCACCCACACCGACGGCTTCCCTGTGCGGCCCGCCGAGGCCGACGCGCTGCTCGTCGGCATGGGAGAGCGGTACGACGTGCTCGTCACGCTCAAGGACGGCGTCTTCCCGCTGGTCGCCCTCGCCGAAGGCAAGGACGGCCTGGCCCGCGCCCTGGTGCGGGCGAGCGGCGCCGCCTCCGCGCCCGCCGCCGGCGCGCGCCCGCGCGAGCTGGACGGCGACGTCGCCCGGTACTCCAAGCTCCAGCCCGCCGAGCAGGCGCGGCTCGCCCCGAAGAGCCCCACCCGCAGCGTCAGGCTGGAGCTCACGGGCAGCATGATGGCCTACGACTGGGCGATCAACGGCCGGAGGTACGACCCCTCGGTCATCCACGCGGTGCGCTCCGGCGAACGGGTGCGGCTGTCGTTCGTCAACAGGACCACCATGTGGCACCCCATGCACCTGCACGGCCACACGTTCGCCCTGGCCGGGAGCGGCGTGCGCAAGGACACCGCGATCGTCCTGCCCGGCGCCACGCTCGACGTGGACTTCGACGCGGACAACCCGGGCCTGTGGATGATCCACTGCCACAACATCTACCACGCGGAGAGCGGCATGATGACGCTCCTCGGCTACCAGCGCACCTGACCCGGCGCCTGCCCCGACAACCGGCCGCTCCGTGAGGACGCCCGGCTCACAGGAGCTGTGCCCGAACGAATCCAACCAGCAGTACGGCGAAGCCGCCGATCTCGCCGACGACCAGAGACGCCATGAACGTGCTCGTGCCGCGTACGGGATGGCGGAACTGGTTGTCGGTGTCACGACGCCGGCCGTGGTGGACGTAGGTCCCGATCGCGGCCACGAAGAAGAAGATCATGACTCCCGCCGCCGCCAGATTGACCGACCACGGCCAGCCACTCAGCGTGACGAACGCCGCGAGCAGCAGCGTCGCGAACGAATAGAGCAGGGCGGTTCGATGTGCGATGTCCACATACGGGTGAGCCGTGTGTTCCGGCGAGGTGGCCATCTGGCGGTACTTCCATACGCCCAGCAGGAGCGCCAGCAGAAAGATCAATCCCGCCGCCAGCAGAACGATCTTGGTATCCATGCCCAGCACCACGACCACGCGCCTCCATCCTCGGCCGGACAGTCCCCCATAACCCGAACAATCATGTACGGGTTATAGGGGAGAGCGTAGCACCGGGCCTCGTCCTCGCGGGCCGTGCTTTACCTGGTCGCCCTGGTCGGCGCTCTGGGAGGCACCGTCGCCGTCGTCCTGGCGGGTCACAGCGGAGCCGAGGCCGTCTGGCCGCCGGCGGGCTAGTCGAGCCAGCCCAGCCGGGCCGCGCGGACGCCTGCCTGGAAGCGGCTGGCGGCTCCGAGCAGCGCGGTCAGCTCCCCCACCACGCGCGTGACCGTCCGCGTGGACACCCCCAGTGTGCGGGCGATCGCGGAGTCCTTGGCGCCGGTGGCCAGCAGGCGCAGGACGGCGCGCTGCTGCTCGGTGAGCGCCTCGGCGTCCGAGGAGCCGGGGACGTCCTTCGGCTCCGACGCCGTCATCCAGCAGTAGTCGTACAGCGCCGCGATCGACCTCACCACGCCGCCGCCGCGGATCAGCAGCGCGCCGGCGTCCAGGTCGGCGGGGTCGGCCTGGACGACGGCGGTGTGCCGGTCGTAGATGAGCATCCGGGTCGGCACGACGGGCGCTCCCCGCACCTCGATGCCCTTCCGCGTCCACCGCTCCACGAACTCGCGCAGCATCGGATGGGAGAAGGCGCTCTGCGCGTGCAGGCCACACACGCGCACTCCTCTCGCGATCGCGCGTTCAGATCTCGCCAGTCCGTCCTCCAGCGACTCGCGCTCCCAGGGGGCGACCGGGTGCATGCCGAGGATCTCGTGGCCGGCCAGTTCGCTCAGCTCGGTGATGCGACGGGCCAGCCGCGTCCGCGCCTCGCTTCGCGGGAAGTACTCGACGTCCGCGTCGCCGTCGGCTCGGACAGGCAGGTTCAGGTAGCTCCGGGCGAGCGCTGCGGCCGTGACGTGCTGCTCCACCAGGCGGTCCAGGAGGCGGTGGCTCTCCTCAAGGCTCAACCTGAGCGTCGCCGCGGCGTCCACCGGGGCCTCGGCCTCCGGGTCGAGCAGGCGCAGCCGGGTGAGACGATCCCGGGCGCGGGCGACCTGCGCGGCCGTCACTCCCATCGCCGCCGCCGCGTCGGTGAGCGACTCGCCGCGCTCCAGCATGCGGGCGTAGATCGCCCTGCCGACCTGGTCGTCATCCTCGTACGGCACGCCGCCGCCCCTTTCCCTCTCGCCCTCGACGCGGCCGTTCCGTGATGCGCCATGGCGTCTTGTGGACACCGCCGGGCACTCCCTTTCGAGCACGCCTTCCCCGACCATCGATGACGAGCGATCCAACACCGTCGGGAAAGGACATCTCATGATCACCGTTGCCTACAGCCTCGTCGCCTACCGGGTCGACGGCCTCGCCACCGACGCCTGCGACCACTGCGTCGGGGACATCAAGGCGCACCTCATCCAGGTGCCCAACGTGGTGGGGGTGGACGTCACGCCTTCGGAGTCGCGAATCAGCATCCTGACCGACGGCCCCGTGGACGAGCACGCGCTGCGGACGGCCCTGGAGGAGGCCGGCTGCCGAGTCACAGGCAAGTAGGCCCTCACGGCGCGGGATGGGAAGCACCTCCAGCCACGGGAATGCCAACGACTTGCGATAGTAGACAAAAGTAGATCTCAAGGGGATTGGCATGGGCGTACCTGGCGCACACATCACTACCGGCAGGACACTACTAAATGCAGTGGTAGATGCCGTCCGCGCTGTCGGCGAGCGTCCATCTGGATGGAGGGGCCATCGTGACCAGTGACGCCAAGGACCGCAGCACCGCGGTGCTCGACGTGAGCGGAGTCCGTTGGGCCTCCGAGCAGAACGTGGTGGCCGCCGTCCTCGGGCGTCGGCCCGGCGTCGTGGGCGTCGAGGTCAACCCCGTCGCGCAGGCCGCCACCGTGACCTTCGACCCGCGGGTGACCTCACTGGCCGAGCTGCGCCGGTGGGTCGTCGAGTGCGGCTACCACTGCGCCGGGCAGTCGGTGCCGTCCCACATCTGCGACCCGATGGCCGAGCCCTCGCACGAGATGATGAAGCACCCTGGGCATGCCGAGCATGAGGTGGGTCCGTCTCCCCACGAGATGATGGGCCACGGCGGCCACGCGGGCATGTCGATGGAGGCCATGGTGGCCGACATGCGCAACCGGTTCCTGGTGGCCGCGGCGCTGTCGGTGCCGATCCTCATCTGGTCCCCCATCGGCCGCGAGGTGCTCGGCCTGCACGTGCCCGTCCCGTTCGGGCTGCGCGAGGACGTCTGGGCGCTGCTCCTCAGCCTCCCGGTGATCTTCTACTCGTCCTGGATCTTCTTCGACGGCGCGGTACGGGCGCTGCGGGCCCGCACCCTCGACATGATGGTGCTCGTCGCGGTCGCCATCGGCGCCGGGTGGCTGTACTCCGTGGTCATCACGCTGACCGGCGGCGGCGAGGTGTTCTACGAGGCGGCCACGGTGCTGGCGGCGTTCGTGCTGCTCGGGCACTGGTTCGAGATGCGCGCCCGCGGCGGAGCCAACGACGCGATCCGCGCGCTGCTCGACCTCGCGCCGCCCAGGGCGGTGGTGATCCGCGACGGCGAGCAGGTGGAGATCCCCACCGCCGAGGTCGCCGTCGGCGACCTGATGCTGGTCCGTCCCGGCTCCAAGATCGCGGTGGACGGGGAGGTCGTCGAGGGCAAGAGCGAGGTGGACGAGTCCATGGTCACCGGTGAGAGCCTGCCCGTCCACAAGGCGCCCGGCTCGGCGGTCATCGGCGCCACGATCAACAGGAACGGCACGCTGCGGGTACGGGCCACCAAGGTCGGCGCCGACACCGCCCTCGCCCAGATCGTCAAGCTGGTGCAGCAGGCGCAGAACTCCAAGGCGCCGGGGCAGCGGCTGGCCGACCGGGCGGCGTTCTGGCTGGTGTTCGTCGCGCTCGTCGGCGGCGGGGTGACACTGGCGGTATGGCTGCTGGCGGGCGCCGGGTTCGGCATGGCGATGCTGTTCGCCATCACCGTCGTCGTGATCACCTGCCCGGACGCGCTCGGCCTGGCCACCCCCACCGCGATCATGGTCGGCACCGGCCTGGGCGCCAAGCGCGGCGTGCTCTTCAAGAACGCGATCGCGCTGGAGACCTCGGCCCGCGTCCAGGCCGTCGTCATGGACAAGACCGGCACGCTGACCAAGGGCGAGCCGGAGGTCACGGACGTGATCGTGGACGGGTTCGCGGAGTCCGAGCTGCTGCGGCTGGTCGCCGCCGTCGAGCGCGAGTCCGAACACCCCCTCGCCGAAGCCGTGGTCCGTTACGCGGAGCAGCGCGCGCCGGGCGGGCCGCAGGCGGGCACGTTCGAGAACGTCCCGGGACACGGCGCCACAGCCGAGGTGGACGGGCACCGGGTCGCGGTCGGCAACGCGAAGCTCATGCGGGCCGAGGGCATCGACCTCGGCCCGCTGGCCGCCCGCCGCGAGGAACTGGCCGCGGGCGGCCGGACCGCGGTGATCGCCGCCGTGGACGGCCGAGCCGCCGCGGTGATCGGCATCGCCGACGCCCCGCGCGAGACCTCCGCGGCGGCGGTCGCGGCGCTGCACGAGGCCGGGGTCGAGGTGATCATGCTGACCGGCGACAACGAGGCCACCGCGCGGCGCATCGCCGGACGCCTCGGCATCGACACCGTCATCGCCGACGTCCTGCCCGGTGACAAGGCCGCGAAGATCGCCGAGCTGCAGCGCGGCGGGCGGAAGGTGGCGATGGTCGGCGACGGCGTCAACGACGCGCCCGCCCTCGCCCAGGCCGACCTCGGCATCGCCATCGGCGCGGGCACGGACGTCGCCATCGAGACCGCCGACGTGGTGCTCATGCGCTCCGACCCGCTCGACGTTCCCACCGCACTGGCCATCGGCCGCGGCACGCTGCGCAAGATGCGCCAGAACCTCGGCTGGGCCGTCGGCTACAACACCATCGCGCTGCCGATCGCGGCCGGGGTCTTCGAGCCCGCGTTCGGCCTGGTGCTGCGGCCGGAGATCGCCGCCCTGTCGATGTCGGGGTCGAGCTTCATCGTGGCGGTCAACGCGCTGATGCTGAAGCGCCTGCGCCTCCCCCGCCCCGCCTCTCAGGAATAGCTGCCGACCAGGACGACGACATGCGCCTTCGAACGGCGTCATCGTCAGCAGCGCCAACGGACGGTCCCGCAACGGCCCCGCGATCGCGCGAGCGGCGACGTCCTAGACCCCACCCTTACGCTCGAAGAACGACAGGACCTTGCCGTTACTGGCTTCTCTGCCTGGGCGCGGGCGACCTCTGCTTGGGCGCGGGCGACCTCTGCTTGGGGCCGGCCCTCGACGACGACGGCGGTGATGACAACTCTGGCCTTGGACACACCACCCAGAGTCAGCCGCCTTCTGCGCAGCCCTCGTCAAGACGCATACCTGGATCCCGCCCTCCGCAGAATGTGGAGCTGGTGATGAAGGCCGCGTCGGGCCGACCGCGAGGTCAGCGGAGGCGCCGGGCGATCAGGTGTGATTCGTGTCAGGGGTCGTGTCAGCACCGCGACGGCCTGGTATCAGCGTGGTCGGCGATGGTGGATGCCATGAACGGTCCAGCGATGCGGCAACCGCATCAGGCCGTCCGTCCGTCCGAGTGCCTTGCGCGGCAGGTTTGAAGGAGCACACCACCATGTCCATCGCCCTCGCCGACCAGGACAAGATCACCTTGCGCACCGCCGCCTACGGCGCCGTCTCACTGATGGCCGCCGCGAGGCGCGTCACCGGATGCGGCGAGGTGCGCATCGGAGACGGCAGAGGGCACCGCGGTCATCAAGAACGCCCCCTATCGACCGGGTGAGCGCGGGGGGAGGCGAAGACCCCAACAGCGGCGTCCGTCTCGGCGAGGTGGTCCGCGGTTCGGTCCTGCCTGCGACCGCCTTGGGTGGTGCCCTCAATGCCGATCTCAGGCCGCACCTCCTGCTGCGGCATCACCATCCGCCGGTCCTGACCTGCTTCTGACCTGAAAGGAAACCCATGACCATCAAGCAATCCGCCTGGACCGGCATGGTGCCGGTCGATGACACCGCGCTGGCCGTGACCGACACCGGCGGGCCCGGCCAGCCCCTGGTCTACCTCAACGGCGCCTACGCCGACCAGTCGCACTGGCGGCGCGTCATCGCCGACCTGGGCAGCGGCTACCGGCACATCACCTACGACGAGCGCGCCCGCGGCAGATCGAAGCGCTCGGCGGACTACTCGTTCGAGGCGTGCATCCGTGACGTCGACGCCGTCCTCGCAGCGAGGGGCGTGGACCGGCCGATCCTGGTGGGATGGTCCTACGGCGGCGTGCTGGGGTGGCACTGGGCCGACCGGAATCCGGACCGGGTCGCCGGCCTGGTCACGGTCGACGCCTTCCCGGTCGGTCTCACCGGCGAGGCCGGCGCGGAGCGGATCCGGAAGCTGTTCCGCCGCATGCGGTTGCTGTTCCCGATCGCCGCCAGGCTCGGCCTGGCCGCGCGGATGAGCGCTGACCAGCACGCCGACGTCAACATCGAACTCAACGAGATCGCCGCCGCCAGCGTTCCCGTCCTCGAACGCCTGACCTGCCCGGTGTGGTTCGTCCTGGCCACGGGTGACAGCCTCGGGAGCGAGGAAGGGGAGATGGAACAGGGGCGGGCCGTGCTCGATCCGGTGCTCGCCCGCAACCCGAACGTCAAGGTGAGCGCGAAGGTCGCGAGCAACCACAGCAAGATTCTCCGCAATGACTCCCCCGCCGTCGCCCAGGCCGTACGCGAACTCGCCGCCGCCCACGGCCGCACGGTCGGCTGAGCCATGACGGACGGCATCACGATCGGCCAGGCGGGCCCGCCCGCGCTGCGCGCGTCCGACGCGGACCGCGACCTGGCCATCGAACTGCTGCGCGCCGCCGTCGGCGACGGCCGGCTCGACCCGGTCGAGTTCGACGAGCGGCTGGACGGGGCGCTGGCCGCCCGCACCGTCGACGCGCTGGCCCCGCTCGTCGCCGATCTGGTCGCGGTGCCGGGCGGCGACGGCGCGCTCTCGCTGCCGCTCCTTGGCGCCCCAGCCGAGCCGGCCACCGAACTGCTCACCATCAACGAGCGGCACGGCACGGTACGCCGCGACGGCCGGTGGACGCTGCCGTACCGGCTGGCGCTGCGCACCGCTTGGTGCGACGTGCTGCTGGACCTGACCAGCGCGGTGCGCAGCGCGCCCGAGCTGCTCATCGACCTACGGGTGCGGGGAGGCGCCGTGGAGTTGGTCCTCGCGCCGGGCATGGTGGTGGACGCCAACGAGCTGTCGGTGCGGCACAGCCAACTGGCGATCGGCAGCGACGCGGGCGACAAGACGCCGGAGACGCTGCACGTCCGCTTGGCGGGCCGGATGCGGCACGGCTCGCTCAGCACCCGGTGGCAGGCCCCTCGCCGATGACCCGGCGGGGCCCGGGATGGATGGCCACGGCACAAGCCGGCCTTCTCGTCGACCACCTGAGCGACGACGTGATGGTGGGCGGCGCGATAGGCGCGGATCCCGTCCACGACCGACAGGGTTCCTACGTGAGGATTCTCCCATTCTTACGGGAAGAAGCCGCTTGGCACCCATTCCTACGGCACCTGGACGCCACATTGACCCGCATCTACGGCACTTTCACGGCCTCCAAAGGCCGATAAGGTCCGACAAAGGCCGTCCCATCAGAAACGCATAAGAATTTTCGCCAAATGCATAAGGAACCCGTAGAAATGGCGCCCATCTGGGAGCACGCCATCCGATAGTGGGGATGCGGTTCTCAGGAGGAGAAATGACACTTCGCACGGATGATCACTCCGATCTCCGCATCGCCGGCCAGTCCTTCCACAGCGGCATGGAGCAGTTCCACCACCCCCGGCCGGTCCGCACCGGCCCCCGTGACAGGTCCGAGCCCACCCCCGAACGCACGGCGCTGCTGGCGGGGCTGAGCGGGCGCGTCCTGGAGATCGGCGCGGGCGATGGGGTCAAGCTCAGCTGCTACCCGCCTGGCCTGGAGGAGATCGTCCTGGTGGAGCCGGATCCGTTTCTGCGGGCGGCGGCGAGAAGCGTCGCCGAGCGGCTGACGACGCCGGTGCGGATCCTGAACGGAAGCCCAGGGGCCTTGCCTGTCGCCGGCGGCTCCTGCGACGCGGTGGTGTGCTCGCTGGTGCTCTGCTGCTCTGCACGGGTGCAGGAGACGCTCGGCGAGGTGCGGCGAGTGCTCGCGCCGGGTGGCGAGCTGCGGTTCTACGAGCATCAGCGCTCGGGCAACCGTCTGGTCACGCTCGCGGAGGCGCTGGTGACGCCGATCTGGTCACGGGCTTCGGGAGGCTGCCGCCCGACCCGGGACACCGTGGCCGCCATCCTTCAGGCCGGGTTCGTCATCGACACCCAGAACCGGTTCGACTTCCGCCGCTTCCCGCACGTGCTCGGCATCGCCCGGCCCGGCGGGATTCACCGGCCCGCGCGCCACCTGCCGTAGAACGTGCCCGCGACCGCCGCGGCCACCAGCATGGCCAGGGCGGCGGGCGCGTCGGTGACGCGTTCCACGCCGAGGAGGAACGCCACCGCCAGGGCCCATGCCGTGACGCCCGCGCAGACAGCGGCGGCGACGTCCATGACGCAGGCGCCGTACGCGAGGATGACCAAGGCCACGACTGTCACCCGGGCCTCCGCGGTCGTGGCCAGCAGGGACGAGACCCCGCAGCCCAGCGCCGCGAGGACGAGCCCGGCGCCGAACCGCTGCGCCCGGGTCATGGGATGAAGCGGTAACCCATCCCCGGCTCGGTGATGAGATGAACCGGGTGGACGGGGTCGCGTTCGAGTTTCTTGCGCAGTTGGGCCATGTACTGGCGCAGGTAGTGGGTCTCCTTGACGTGTTTGCTGCCCCAGACCTCGGCCAGCAGGTAGCGCTGCGGGATGAGCTTGCCGGGGTTGCGGAGCAGGATCTCCAGGATGTGCCATTCGGTGGGGGTGAGCCGGAGCCCGCCCGAGACGGTCTTGCCGACCAGGTCCACGACGCGGTCGCCGATCTCGATGCTGGCCAGTTCGGCCTCCTGGATGGCGGCGCGGCGGGAGACGGCGCGGATGCGGGCCAGGAACTCCTCGAGGCCGAACGGCTTGGTCACGTAGTCGTCCGCTCCGGCGTCGAGGGCGTCGATCTTGTCCTGGTTCCCGGCGCGTCCGGACAGGACGACGATGGGGGTGCGGGTCCAGCCCCGCAGGCCGTGGATGACGTCGATGCCGTCGATGTCGGGCAGGCCGAGGTCGAGGACGATGAGGTCGGGGTGCCATTCGGCGGCCTCGCGCAGCGCGGAGGAGCCGTCTGCGGCGACGGCGACCTCGTAGTGGCGGGCTGTCAGGTTGATGCGCAGCGCCCGCAGGATCTGCGGTTCGTCGTCCACGACGAGGATCTTGGTCATGCTGTCACCGCCCCGGAGTGGACCGGCATGCTGACGATCATCGTGAGGCCTCCCCCTGGTGTCTCCTCGGGTACGAGGGTGCCGCCCATGGCCTCGGTGAGCCCGCGCGAGAGCGCGAGGCCGAGGCCGACGCCGGTGTCGTTGTCGCGGTCGCCGAGCCGCTGGAAGGGCAGGAAGACCCGCTCGTGGTCCTCGGGCGGGATGCCAGGACCGCGGTCGATGACCCGGATCTCGACGTCGTCGTCGTGCCGGCTCCCGGTGAGCAGCACTTTTCGGCCGGGCGGGCTGTGGCGGACCGCGTTGGTCATCAGATTGACCAGCACGCGCTCCAGCAGCGCCGGGTCGGCGACGATCTCGGGCAGGTCGATCGAGATGTCACCCTCGATGCGATCGCGCAGGTCTCCGAGATCGTCGATCGCCCGGGGCACGACCTCTTCCAGGGCGACGGGCTGGAGGGAAAGGCCGAGCACGCCGGCCTGCAGGCGGCTCATGTCGAGCAGGTTCTCCACCAGCCGCTCCAGGCGGGCCAGTGACTCGTGGGCGGTGTCGAGGAGTTCGTCGCGGTCCTGAGGTGACCAGTCGACGTCCTGGCTGCGCAGGCTCTCGACGGCGGCCTTGGCGGCCGCCAGCGGGGTGCGCAGGTCGTGGCTGACGGCGGCGAGCAGGGCGGTGCGCATCTTGTCGGCCTCGGCCAGCGGTTTGGCCTGCTCGGCCTCCGCCTGCAGGCGTTCCTGCCGCAGCGCGACGGCGGCCTCGGCGGCGAACGCCTCCAGCACCCGCCGGTCGCTGGCGTCCAGCAGCCGGCCGCGGGCGGCGAGCACGAGGCGGTCGTCGATCTTCACGTCGGTGTCGGCCACGGCGGGGCTGGTGCACGGGGTCTGGCCGGTGGTGGCGATGATGCGCCAGGCTCCCGGCTCGGACTGGTCGTCCGGGGTGGGCTCCCGCAGGCGTTCGAGCAGGGTGACCGAGTCCAGGGCGAACGTCTCGCGCAGGCGTCCCAGCAGGGAGGGCAGCGCGGCCTCGCCGCGCAGCACGTGCCCGGCCAGCGTGGACAGCACCTCCGCGTCGGCACGAGCGCGGGCCGCCTCCCTGGTGCGGCGGGCCGCGACGTCCACGATGGTGCTGACCGCCGCCGCGACCAGCACGAACACGATCAACGCGAGCAGGTTCTCCGGGTCGGCGATGGTCAGCCGGCCGATGGGAGGGGTGAAGAACCAGTTGAGCAGGAGCGAGCCGCCCACGGCCGCGACGATCGCCGGCCACATGCCGCCGATCAGCGCGACGCCGACCACCAGGCACAGGAACAGCAGGATCTCGCTGGGCAGTCGCAGCACGTCGCGGAAGGGCACCAGCGCCGCGGTCAGCATCGGCATCCCGGCCGCCGCCACCGCCCATCCGGTCAGCCGCCGCTTGCGCGTCAGAGCGGCACGGGAGCGCTCCGGCCGCCCCCGGCCCTTCTTGGCCTCCTCGTGGGTGACCAGGTGCACGTCGATGGAGCCGGACCGGGCCGTGGTCTCCACCCCGACCCCGCGCGAGAGGATCTGCGCGAACCGGCCGCGTCGGGAGGCGCCGAGGACGAGCTGGGTGGCGTTGACGCCGCGCGCGAAGTCGAGCAGAGCCCGCGGGACGTCGTCGCCGACGACCTGGTGGTAGGTGCCGCCCATGCTCTCCACGAGCGTGCGCTGGCGGGCCAGGTTGGCCGGGTCGGCGCCGGCCAGCCCGTCGGCGCTGGTCACGTGGACCGCCAGGAGGTCGGCGCCCTTGCTGCGGGCCGCGATGCGGGCCGCCCGCCGTACCAGCGTGTCACCCTCAGGGCCGCCGGTGAGAGCGACGACGACACGTTCTCGGGTCTCCCAGGTGGTGGCGATGCCGTGGTCGGCGCGATAGCGGTCGAGCTGGTCGTCCACTCTGCCTGCGACCCACAGCAGGGCCAGCTCACGCAGGGCCGTGAGGTTGCCGACACGGAAGTAGTTCGACAGGGCCGCGCTGACCTTCTCCGGCGCGTACACGTTGCCGTGCGCCATGCGGCGCCGCAGCGCCTCCGGCGACATGTCCACCAGCTCGATCTGATCGGCCCGCCGCACCACCTCGTCCGGCACGGTCTCCCGCTGCGGCACCCCGGTGATCTCCTGGACGACGTCGTTGACCGACTCCAGGTGCTGGATGTTCACCGTGGAGATGACGTCGATGCCGGCGTCCAGGATCTCGTCGATGTCCTGCCAGCGCTTGACGTTCCTGGAGCCGGGCACGTTGGTGTGGGCCAGCTCGTCGATCAGCGCCACCTTCGGCGCGCGCGCGATGACCGCGTCCACGTCCAGCTCGGTGAAGGTGGCCCCCCGGTGGACGAGGGTCCTGCGCGGGACGACCTCCATGCCCTCCAGCAGGGCGGCGGTGCGGGCCCGGCCGTGGGTCTCGACCAGGCCCACGACCACGTCCCGGCCCCGTTCGAGGGCCCGGCGGCCCTCACCCAGCATCGCGTACGTCTTGCCGACCCCGGGCGCGGCGCCCAGGTAGACCCTCAGCCGCCCTCTCATGTCACCTCCTGTCGAGCGCGAGGTTGAGTTCGAGCACGTTGACCGCGGGCTCGCCCATGAAGCCGAGCGTCCGGCCGGTGGTGTGCTCGTCGATCAGCGCCTTGACGCGGTCCAGGGGCAGGCCGCGCTCCTTGGCGACGCGGGGAGCCTGGAGCCGGGCGTAGGCGACGGAGATGTGCGGGTCGAGGCCGGAGCCGCTCGCGGTGACGGCGTCCGCCGGCACGGCGGGCGTGCCCGCGTTCCCCCTGACGGGGATAGTGCGGCCCGCGGCGTAGTCCTCGCCAGGCTTGGCGCACTCCACCTTCAGCCCCTGGTAGGCGGCGACGAAGGGGGCGGCGGGGCACGCCTGGTTGACGCTGACCGCCCGGTCGGGGAAGACCTTGAGCACGGCGCCGACCCCGTCCGAGGTGCAGTACGGGCGGGCGCCGCTGACGCCTTCCAGCTCGCCGACCGCCTTGGAGCGGGCGCAGACCTGGGTCAGGAGCGACTGCCTGCCCTCGTCCGGGTTGCCCTCCGCGTCCTTGGCGCCGGGCACCGGCAGCACGTCGATGACGTCTTCGGGGCCGAGGTTGCTGGCGCTGGTCGAGGTGGGGTCGTAGCCGTCGCCGGCGGCCGACGGGCGGGACTGGAAGTACCTCCTGACGGGCTTGCCGTCGGCGTCGGTGAAGGACTGGCCGATGACGGCGCTGCCCACGTCCTTGCCGCCGACCTGGACGATCGACCCGTTGGCCTCGCCGTTGAAGAGCGCCTGGGCGACCCCCGTGGTGACCAGCGGGTAGACCAGGCCGAGCAGCACCGTCAGGACGGCCACGGCCCTCACCGCGGCGAGGTGCTGGCGGATCCAGCTAGGCATGCGTTCCATTTATGACATCCCCGGAAGGAACTGGATGAGCAGGTCGATGAGCTTGATGCCGACGAACGGGGCGACGATCCCGCCCAGGCCATAGACGTAGAGGTTGCGGGAGAGCAACTTGGAGGCGCTGGAGGGCCGATACCTGACCCCGCGCAGGGCCAGGGGGATCAGGGCGATGATGACGAGCGCGTTGAAGACGACCGCGGACAGGATCGCCGACTGGGGGCTGGCCAGGCGCATGACGTTGAGCGCGTCCAGCCCCGGGTAGACCGCCGCGAACATGGCCGGGATGATCGCGAAGTACTTGGCGATGTCGTTGGCGATGGAGAACGTGGTGAGCGCGCCGCGCGTGATGAGGAGCTGCTTGCCGATCTCGACGATCTCGATGAGCTTGGTCGGGTTCGAGTCGAGGTCCACCATGTTGCCGGCCTCCTTCGCGGCGGAGGTGCCGGTGTTCATGGCGACCCCGACGTCGGACTGGGCCAGGGCGGGCGCGTCGTTGGTGCCGTCGCCGGTCATCGCGACCAGCCGGCCGCCCTCCTGCTCCTTCTTGATCAGCGCAAGCTTGTCCTCGGGCGTCGCCTCGGCCAGGAAGTCGTCCACCCCTGCCTCGTCCGCTATGGCCTTGGCGGTCAGCGGGTTGTCGCCGGTGATCATGACGGTGCGGATGCCCATGCGGCGCATCTCGTCGAACCGTTCGCGCATGCCCTGTTTGACCACGTCCTTGAGGTGGATGACGCCGAGCACCCGGCCCTTCTCGGCGACGACCAGCGGGGTGCCGCCGGAGCCGGAGATGCCGTCCACGAGGTGGCCGACCTCCTCGGTGGGGTGGCCGCCGTGGTCGCGAACCCACTTCATCACCGCGGTCGCGGCGCCCTTGCGGACCTCGCGCCCGTCCAGGTCGACGCCGGACATGCGGGTCTGGGCGGTGAACGGCACCCACTCGGCGTGGGCCAGCTCGCCCGGCTGGCGCTCGCGCAGACCGTACTGCTGCTTGGCGAACACCACGATCGAGCGGCCCTCGGGGGTCTCGTCGGCGAGGCTGGAGAGCTGGGCCGCCTCCGCGAGCTCGGCCTCGCTCACCCCGGCGACCGGGACGAACTCGCCGGCCTGCCGGTTGCCCAGCGTGATCGTGCCGGTCTTGTCCAGCAGCAGGGTCGAGACGTCGCCCGCGGCCTCCACGGCGCGGCCGGACATCGCGAGGACGTTGCGCTGGACCAGGCGGTCCATGCCCGCGATGCCGATGGCCGACAGCAGTGCGCCGATCGTCGTCGGGATGAGGCAGACCAGCAGCGACACCAGCACCACGCCGGTGACGCCGTTCGCGTCGAGCGCGAGCGAGTCGGCCACACCGGGGTTGATGAGCTTCGAGTAGATGGCGAGGGGCTGCATGGTCACGGTGGCCACCAGGAAGATGACGGTCAGCGCGGCCAGCAGGATGTTGAGCGCGATCTCGTTGGGCGTCTTCTGCCGGTTCGCGCCCTCCACCAGGGCGATCATGCGATCGATGAAGCTCTCGCCCGGCTTCTGGGTGATCTGGACGATGATCTTGTCGGACAGCACCTTCGTGCCGCCGGTGACCGCCGAGCGGTCGCCGCCCGACTCGCGGATCACCGGCGCGGACTCGCCGGTGATGGCCGACTCGTCCACCGACGCGATGCCCTCCACCACGTCGCCGTCACCCGGGATGATCTCACCTGCCTCGACGACCACGTAGTCGCCCTGCTGGAGCTCGGGCGCGCCGACCGCCTCCCATTCGGTGGACGTGCTGCTCTTCAGCCGGCGCGCCTGGGTGTCGGTCTTGGCCTTGCGCAGCGTGGCCGCCTGGGCCTTGCCGCGGCCCTCGGCGACAGCCTCGGCCAGGTTGGCGAACACGACCGTCAACCACAGCCAGATCACGATGGCCCAGGCGAAGAACGACGGGTCGAGCACCGCGAGGACGGTGGTGAACACGGCGCCGATCTCGACGATGAACATCACCGGGTTACGCCACAGCGTGACCGGGTTGAGCTTCTTCAGCGCGTCCGGCAGCGACCTCAGCATCTGCCTGGGGTCGAGCAGACCGCCGCCGACCGGGCCGCTCTTCTTGGGCTCGGGAGCCCGGTCCGGCGCTTCGAGTACGGGGGTTGGCATGTCAGGACAGTCCTTCAGCGATGGGGCCGAGCGCGAGGGCGGGGAGGAAGGTGAGGGCGACCAGGATGATCGTCACGCCGACGACCATGCCGACGAACTGCGGCCGGTGCGTGGGCAGGGTGCCCGCGCCCTCGGGGACGGGCGCCTGCGCCGCCAGCGACCCGGCCAGTGCCAGCACCAGGATGATCGGCAGGAACCGGCCGAAGACCATGCACAGGCCGAGCGCCACGTCGTACCAGGGGGTGTTGACCGTGAGGCCGCCGAAGGCCGAGCCGTTGTTGTTGGAGGCGCTGGTGAAGGCGTACAGCACCTCGGACAGGCCGTGCGGGCCGCTGTTGAGCATGCCGGCCCGCTGCTCCGCCGAGCCCATCGCGGACGCGGTGCCGATCAGCACCAGAGCCGGGGTGACGAGGAAGTACAGGGACGCGAGCTTGATCTCGCGGGCGCCGATCTTCTTGCCCAGGTACTCGGGGGTGCGGCCGACCATCAGCCCGGCCACGAAGACGGTGATGACGGCGAGGATCAGCATGCCGTACAGCCCGGCGCCGACACCGCCGGGAGCGACCTCGCCCAGCATCATGTTGAACAGCGTCATCATGCCGCCGAACGGCGTGTAGGAGTCGTGGAAGGAGTCCACCGCACCGGTCGAGGTGAGGGTGGTGGCGGAGGCGAAGGTGGCGGAGTTGGCGACGCCGAAGCGCACCTCCTTGCCCTCCATCGCCGCGCCGACGGCCTGCGGCACGGTCGCGTGGCCGCCCAGCTCGAAGAGGTTGGTGAGCAGCACGCTGGTCAGCGCGATCACCCCCATCACGGCGACGATCGCGTAGCCCTGGCGGACCTGGCCGACCATCTTGCCGAAGGTGCGCGGCAGGCTGAACGGGATCACCAGGATCAGGAAGATCTCGAACCAGTTGGTCCAGCTCGTCGCGTTCTCGAAGGGGTGGGCGGAGTTGACGTTGTAGAAGCCGCCGCCGTTGGTGCCCAGCTCCTTGATGACCTCCTGCGAGGCGACCGGCCCGCCGGTGATCGACTGGGCGCCGCCGGTCAGCGTGGTGACCTCGTGCACGCCAGAGAAGTTCTGGATCAGCCCACCGGACACCAGCACCAGCGCGCCGACGAACGCGATCGGCAGCAGGATGCGGATCGTGCCGCGGACCAGGTCCACCCAGAAGTTGCCGATCGTGCCGGACTTACGCCGGGCGAAGCCGCGTACCAGGGCGATCGCCACGGCCATGCCCACGGCGGCGGACACGAAGTTCTGCACGGCCAGCGCGGCCATCTGGGTCAGGTGGCCCATCGTGGACTCGCCGGAGTACGCCTGCCAGTTGGTGTTGGTGACGAAGCTGATCGCCGTGTTCCAGGCGATGTGGTCGGTGACCGGCTTCATGCCCAGGCTCAGCGGCAGCTTGTCCTGCAGCCGCTGGATGCCGTACACGACCAGGATCGAGATCACCGAGAAGGCCAGCAGGCTGCGCGCGTAGACGGGCCAGCTCTGCTCGGTGTCGGCGCGCACGCCGAGCAGCCGGTAGACGCCGCGTTCGAGGCGGTTGTGCCGGGCGCCGGAATACACGCGGTACATGTAGTCGCCGAACGGCTTGTGCAGCAGGGCCAGCGCGGCGATCAGGGAGACGATGAAGATCAGCCCTGCGGCGGTCGTGCTCATCAGAAACGCTCCGGGAACAGCAGGGCCACCACCATGAAGATCACCAAAGCCACGACGACCACGAGACCGGTGGCGTTGACGGCGCTCACAGCCGCTCCACCGCCTTCACCACCAGCCCGAAGACCACGAAGACCGCGATCGTCAGGGCGACGAAGATGACGTCTGCCATCCCCACTCCTCAGTTCGATGACGAGATCACAGCCGCCCTTGCCGGGCGGCTGTATGACAAGGAAACGATGGGGATTGGGGAGTTTTGTCGTTCTTGACGGGATTCATACGGCCACGGCCTAAATATTGACGGCCTTCATACGTGCTCGCCCGGATCGAGGGGGTCACCGACGTCAGGTCACCGTGGCTGAGGGGGATGGACCCGACCGGCGAGGACGGGAGCCCGTCGGACGTCCCCACGAGCCCGCATCAGGCGGCGGCGTCCGCGGCGGGCGCGACACAGGCGGCGCAGGTGCCCCAAGACCGAGCCCGCGACCGCCACCACGAGGAACACACCCAGCCGATCGAGGTCGGGGCGCTCGAACGCCAGCTCGCCTCCAGTGTGCACCAGGAAACCCGTCGCGAAGCACCAGGCCATCAGTCCCGTCAGCACCGCCCCGACATCGCTGCCCGCCCACGCCCCGAACAGGCCGACGGCCGCCGCCACCAGGACGACACGCGGCCCCATCGCGGAGAAGGCCGCCGCGGACACGGCGCAGGCCCCGACCGCTGTCACGAACCCGACCGGAACCAGCACTTCCACACGACGCCGGCGCGTCGACACTCTTCTTTTCCAGTGGGGGAGCACTTCTCCATGAAACGCAGCACAAATCTGCTGAAAGTACCGTTCCTACGGCATTCCTCCATTTTCCGTACGGCCGCTGACGCGATTCCTACGCGCCAAGAAGACGTCAAGATCCTTGCCTCGGAATTCGGTGAAGGAAAGAGTGAGGGCGACGACCGCGGCAAGAACGGGGAAATGACGGTGCGAACCCGCCGCACATGAGCACGACACAGTCCGCGATGATCACCGCCAGGAAGGAACTCTTCCTACTGGCCGCCCGCGCTCTCGCCGGCCCTCCGGCGGGGGCCGATCCGGGCGATCGGCTCGCGTCCCTGACCGCCGCGTTGGTGACCGACGAGATCTGGGTGCGCGCGTTCCTCGGCTGGGCGCGCAGGCAGGCTCCCCTGCGCCGGCTGGCGCTGGCCGCGACCGCGGAGTTCCTGCGCGCGCGGCTCACCGCCGGGATCGGCTCGGCGGGTGATACCCGCCCGCTCGCCGAAGAGGTGCTCATCCGCGCCGACGACCCCGGCGACCTGCTGGACCATCTGCTCGTCCGGTATGGCCGCTCGATCCCCGAACCGATCAAGCATGCGGCCGGCGAGGCAGCCGAGCGGTTGTACGACGAGCACGCGCTGGCCGTCCACGACACGCCGGACGCCGCGATGCGCTTCGCAGAAGTGATCGCCCGGACCCGCCCCAGGCCCGTCGGCAAGATCCAGAATGATGTCTTCCGGTACGCGTTCCAGCGGCTCAAGACCGACAGCCCCATACCGGAGTCACTGGTCGTGCTGCGGTCCCGTGCCGAACTCCTCGCCGTGCCTGCACCCAGGCGGGTCCGCATGCTGGACAGGCCCGACTCGGCGGAGCTGTTCGCCCAGGCCGTGATGGGCTGGCGGCAGGTGGAGGCCTGGCTCGGCACGGAGATGACCGGCAAGGCGTGGGCGGCGGTACTGCCGTCGATGAGCTACCGGCAACGACTGGCCTGCCTGCGCGGTTTCGAGTCCGCGGGCCTGGGCGCGGACGTCGCCGACCGGGTCTGCGCCGGCCTCGCCGACCCCGGGGCGGTGGCGAGGGGCGGGGCCCTGCCGATGGAGATCCTCGCCGCGTACCGCACCGTGCCCGGATCACGCTGGTCACGAGCCTTGGAGCAGGCCCTCGGCCACGCACTCGCGCAGGTGCCCGTCCTGGAGGGACGCACGCTGGTCCTGGTCGACCGCTGCGCGGCGATGGCCGTACAGGTCGCAGGTCTGAGCAGGGCGGAGGCCGCGGCGGCGTTCGCCGCCGCGCTGGCGCTGCGCTCGCCGTCGGTGGAGGTGGCCGAGTTCGGCCCCGTCACCGGCCGGGTGGAAATGGGCGGCTCTGTCCTGGAGTCGGTGGAACGCTTCCAAGAACCGGGCGGTGCGCACTCGGTGGCGTGGGCCGTACGCGACCAGGTCGGAGAGCACGACCGGGTGATCGTGCTGACCCACCCCGCGGCGGCTGCCGAGGCCGCCGGCGCCATGACCGTCCCCGGCCACCAGCACGTCATCAGCGACGTCAACGACGGGTGGTTCGCCGCGATCCCCGCCATCGAGCGGGCACGGGCCGCCGCCTGGCCGTTCCGACCGACCTCGGATGTCCGAGCGGGCCGGTGTTGAGAAGCGGCGCGTCGCGAGTCCATCGGGGCGGCTCGCGAGCAGGACCGGCTCACCGCCCCACAAGGGGTGGCCGCGCTGTCGCTGGACGCGCTGTCGTCCGTGGCGTACGGGCCGGAAGCGATCGTGATCGTGCTCGCTGCGGCCGGCAGCCAGGGGCTGGGATTCACCCTGCCGGTCACGGTGGCCATCGTGGTCCTGCACGGCGAGCGGGCACTGCTGCGCGTGCTCGTCCTGGCACGGATCACCGCCGTCGACCTGTACGGCGTCGCTGAGTACGCGAAGGTGATGATCGCTCCGACCGTGGTGTTCGTCGCGGCGATCGCCGCCGTCGTGCTGGCCGGGCTGCTGCGCGAGCAGCCCGCCACCGCGCCCGCCCACCCGACCGGCTCGGCGACCGCCGCCGTCGGGGCGGTGCTGCTGCTGCGCGCCTCGCGGCCGACACCCCCTTCGGAGGGCTGCCCGTCCTGGCCTCGCGCCTGGCCCAGGACCACCACCTGCCGCACGTCTTCGCATTGCGCGCCGACCGGCAGGTCTACCGTTACGACGTAACGGTGCTCGCCGTCCTGGCGCTGGTCCTGCTGCTCGCCGTGGAGGGAAACACGCAGGCGCTGGTACCGATCTTCGCCATCGGGGTGTTCATCGGCTTCGCCCTCTCCCAGATCGGCGTGGTCAGGCACTGGCGTCTGGAGCGCGGCCCCGGCTAACGGGGCCATGCCGTTCTGAACGGGCTGCCAGCCGTGCTGACCGGCGTGGCGCTGGTGGTGGAGCTGGCGGCCAGATGGCGCGAGGGCGGCTGGCTGGTGTTCGTGGCCGTCGCCGCCCTGGTCCTGCCGTTCGAGGCGGTGCACCGCACCTACCGGGGCATCGGCGCCGCCGCTCCCTCCACCTAAGCGGCCGTCACCGGCCCGCGGCGGTGTCCAGTGCCGACCCCGCCTGATCGGCCAGGGTGACCGCGACCAGCCGCGCCTGCAAGGGCGGGATCGTCCCCGGGGTGGGGTCGAGCATGAACCGGCCGTAGAAGCGGCCGTTGCCGAAGGCACACAGTTCCACTTCCGTGTCGGGCAGGCCGAACTGATCGGCGTCCCAGCGCCTGCGGCCCCAGGTCACGCTTCCGTCCTGCTCCAGCCTGGGCGGGTGGCCGATCAGGGTGCCGTACTCGAAACGGCACCCACGCAGGCGCAGCACCTCGGGGAGCTGAGCGGTGACGTGATCGACCACCGTTTCCGGAGCGTTGGCGCTCTGGGCCAGTTCGGCGGTGTCGTGGATGCGGGTCAGGTAGTCAGCGTCGGTGATGGTCACCACCTGCAGCCGCCGGGCGCGGGCAGCCAGTTGCGAAACCACCAGGCCCACGACGAGCAGCAACAGCGCGGCCTGAATGTCGGCGGGCCTGCTGATGGTGAAGCGCTGGTAGGGCTGGGTGAAGAAGAAGTCGAACCACACAGCGGCCCAAAGCGCCGCCAGCGCGCCGGCCAGGCGGTTACCCAGAGCTGCGACCGCGACCACGATCACGACCAGGACGAGCACGACGCTGGTGTTGGGCAGGCTGTCACGAAACGGCACCAGCGCACCCAGGACGCCCAGCGGCGCCACCAGCGCGGCCAGGAACGCGACACGATCTGGACCGAGGCGCCTCACGCGGCCACCCATCCCTGCACCACCCCCGCCCTCTCCGCGATCAACAGACCGTTATCCACCTACCCTGTCGCGCGTGATGGTTCACGGGTCAGCCTCCCCCTGAGCGCGGGGCAGCGCACCACCGCGGCATCGCCCCTCGCCGTGGGAGGAGGTCTCCGCCGGCTGCGACAGCCTCACGAACTGCACCTGCCCCGGCTGCCCGTTCCCGTTCGCCGACCTGGCCGAGAGCCGCACCCCGATCTCCCCCGCGAGGGGCCGGCGGCTACCTCGCCAAGGGGAGTCGCGGCGAGACGGCGGGCGCGAACCTGGCGGCATGACACACGCAGCCCCGGCCGCCCGATGGGCGGCCCGGATCGGGATCGCTTCACTTCTGCCGTACGCCGCGATCAAGACATACTGGGCCTTCGGCGGCCGATCCGGCCTCGTGGACGGCTTCGACCTGGCCGAGGAGTTCCGGCGGAACGGAGCCCCCGAGGCGGTCGTCTGGCTTGAGCGGCACGGTGTCGACTTCACTGCGGTCCTCGCTCTCGCGGGCGCGGCCCTGCTGCTCGCCCTGGTCCAGCCTTGGGGGATGCGGCTGCCGCGCTGGATGTTGCTGGGGCCCGCCTGGACGGGCGCGGCACTCCTCGTCCCCTACGGCAGCCTGACGGCGGTGGTCGCCCTCGCCGGAGGGGGCGGCGAAGTTGCGTCTGCCACCACCGGCTGGCTCACGGCCGCGGCGGTCACCGCCTTCTGCGGCATCGGAAGCGCGCTCGCCGTCTGCGCCCGGTCGTTTCAGCGGCGCTCGGCGCAGCGGGCCGCGGCGGCCAGCAGGACGACCGCGCCTCCGCCGAAGACGACGTTGCCGAGCAGGGCTGTGCCGGGCGGTACGTCCAAGTCCTGCGCGTGGGTGAAGCCCAGCCAGACGTAGGTGAGCAGGGCGCCGCCGGCGAGGGCGAGGTGATGTGCCGGGCCCCAGCCGCGGCTGCGTGACCAGCGGGCGCACAGCACGACGAACACGCCGGCCAGGACGAACCACGCGCCCACCGGCACCCACGCCGCGGTCCCGTCGGGCAGGAGCGTCTCGCGGAGCCAGTACAGGCCGCATCCGCCGAACGCCGCGACGCCCACCGCCCACGGGCTCGGCGCGGCGGCGTCCAGGCGGCGAGCTGGGCGGCGGCCGAGTGCGAAGGCGGTCACGACCAGCACGGCGATGACGGCGACCGCTCCGATGAGCCGGGACGGTGGGGCCATGAAGTGCCCGGCGTCGTACTGGGCGACGGCGAGGAACGCGCAGCCCCCCACGAACACGGCGCCGGTGACCGCGAGCCCGATCCTGCCGAGCCACGGAGACCTGTGGTCGCCGTCGAAGGTCTCGATGATCGCGATCGGCACGCAGATGCTCCAGATGGTGTGCATCGACAGCACATCCTGGACAAGCGCGACGCTGGTGCCGAGCGCTGGGACGTACGTCTCCGCATAGGCGAGGCCCATGTCGACGCCGCCGTAGCGCGGATTCCACAGCATCTGGTCGACCGGCCCCTCCTCGATCAGGGAGTAGGCCGCGGCCAGCAGCAGCACCGTCGGCCAGCCACGCCCCGTGCGGCGGGTCAGCTCCCGGATCAGCAACGCGCCGGCGCCGTACATGGGGGCCAGGAGCAGCACCGAGGGCAGCGCGGTGATCGGCTGGTTGCCGAGGAGATACTCCCCGACCAACGGCGCAAGGAAGAACAGCGCGATCGCGTGCCAGGGTCTCCGGCGGTGCTCACGGCTTTCCGTCACGACCTCGACGGTAGACACGGCAGGGCGACGTCAGCGACGTACGAAGGGCGGTAAGAAACATCCTTAAGTTCCTGCGGGACGTCGGCCGCCGGCCGTGGAAAGAGCAAAGCCGATCAGGCGGCGGGGTGGGCCGGCGGTCGAGAATCGCCCGTATGGACAACGTGCGGCCTGATCGGTTGCGGGTGTTGCTCGACACGGTGCTGGCCGCGCTCGATGAGCGGCTCGACGGCCGGCAGGTCGCGGGCCGGGCCCACCTGAGCCGGTTCCACTTCGATCGGCTCCTGTCGGCCGGGCTCGGCGAGGCGCCGGCGGCCTTCCGCCGTCGCTTGCTGCTGGAGCGCGCCGCTTGGCGGCTGTCGAGGGGGTCGTCCGTCACGGACGCGGGGTTCGAGGCCGCCTACGACTCGACCGAGGCGTTCTCCCGTGCTTTCCGGCGGGCGTTCGGGAGGCCGCCGAGCGGGTTCGTCGCCCGCGCGGAGGACTTCCGGCTCCCCGCGCCGAACGGTGTCCACTTCCACCCTCCCGCCGGCCTGCTCGTCACCGGTGACGTATCGGAGATCGCGATGGACCTGACCGACCGGCTGATCGACCACGACGACTGGCTGACGGGGCGGCTGCTCGACAGCGCCTGCGGGTTGACCGGCGAGCAGCTGGACCGGGAGGTGCGGCCCGGCCACACGGTGCTCGCCTTCGACGGCCCGGAGCCGACGGTGCGCCACATGCTCGACCGGCTGGTCTGGACGAAGGAGGTCTGGTCCGCGGCGATCGCGGGGCGTGACCTGCCGGCCGGGGGCGACCGCTCCCTGGAGGGCCTGCGCTCCCGCTGGGATCGGGCGAGCGCGGACTTCCGCGCGCTCGTGCACGACATACGTCGGCGGAATGCCTGGAATGACACGTTCGTCGATGCGCTGTGCGATCCCGTTCAGAGCTTCACCCTCGGGGGCGTGATCGCGCACGTGCTGACCTTCGCCGCCCATCGGCGGCAGGTGCTCGCCGAGGCGCTGTCCGAGCTGGGCGTCGTGGACGTGGCGCCGACGTGCCCCCTGGAGTGGGAGCGAGCCCGCCTCGCCGCCAGGCCGCACACGCCGGCCCAGCTCCGGGGCGCCGAGGAGGCGCGATGACCGCCACGCCGCGGGACGCCGTCACCGCGTGGTGGCAGGCGATGCAGGACCGGGATCCGGAGGCGCTGGCCCGGCTCACGCTGCCCGACTACCTGGCTTCCGGCGGCCCCGCGGGCCGTTCCACCGGGCGGGCCGCGCTCGTCGCGGAGGCGACCGCCTTCTTCGCCGAGGCCCGGATCGACGAGTGGGCGGTGGACGGCATGGAGGTACGCGAGTACGGCGACGCCGCCGTCTGCTCCTACGACTGGCGCGAGAGCGGCGTCCACCTCGGCGTGCCGTTCGTCATGCGCGGCCTGGCGACGGACGTCCTGATCCGCCGCGACGGCGGATGGCGGCACCTGGCTCACCACGTCAGCGCCCTGCCGGACACGGCAGGTGACGAAACCGATCCGGGTCATGAAGGGAGGGAGAGATGATCAGCGACTTCCACGCGGACGTGCCTGGTTTCGACTGGGCCTGATTCCGGCCCGCTCGGCCTCGCCGTCCTTCCGCCGTTCGGCGCGCGGGGGGACGGCGGGCGTCCGAGAAGGACGCGGGCGGTGCTCGGGTGTCTGTTCGGGCCCCCCGACCTCGTCATCACTGTGTCCGGCGAGATGAGGAGGACGAGATGGGCATGATCAGTGTTTTCGTGAGCGTCTGTGTGGACGGTGTCATGCAGGGGCCGGGACGCGCGGACGAGGACACGAGAGGTGGGTTCCGGCACGGAGGTTGGGGCGTCGGGTACGCCGACGAGGTGGCCGGGAGGTACGTAGCGGAGACGGGGAGGGCCGCGGCGATGCTCTTCGGGCGCCGGTCGTACGACGACGTGCTCGGCCACTGGACCTCGGTGTCCGAACCGAACCCGTTCACCGAGGCGCTGGTGAACGCGCGCAAGTACGTCGTCTCCCGGGACGCGGGCCGTCGGCTCGCCCACCCCAACTCCACGCTGCTGGCGGGCGAGGCGACCGGCACCGTCGCGCGCCTGAAGGACGAGGTCGAGGGCGTCATCAGGGTGATCGGCAGCGGTGAGCTGGTGCGCTCGCTGCACGCGGCGGGCCTGGTCGAGGAGTACGTCCTGCTGATCCACCCGATCGTGCTCGGTTCGGGGACGCGGCTGTTCGGGGAGGGGGAACGTACCGATCTGATGCTTCAGGAGGCGGTCACGACCACGACCGGTGTGGTGATCGCACGTTACCGGGTCAAGTGACGAGAGAGGATCGGGACATGCGGTACATGCTGTTGTTCCATTACGGCGAGGCGAGCGAGGAGTCGATCGGGGCCGAGGCGATGGCCGCCGGGATGCGGGCCATGGCCGCCTACGCGGCGACGCTGGAGCAGGCCGGGATCCTGGTGGGCGGCCAGGTGCTGCGGCCGTCGGCCGACTCGACCACGCTCACGCTGGTGGACGGGGAGCCGCGAATCCAGGACGGGCCGTTCGCCGACACGAAGGAGCAGCTCGGGGGCGTGATCGTCATCGACGTCCCCGATCTGGACGCCGCCCTGGAGTGGGCGCGGCAGGCGCCGCCGCTGGCGTGGGGCACGGTCGAGATCCGTCCGGGCGCGGTGCACCTGGAGGGCGGGACGTGGGTTCCGTCGTCGTGACCGGCGGTGGCGGGACGGCCGCGCAGGTCGCCGAGCGCACCGCGCGGGCGTCGTACGGCCGGCTGGTCGCCCTGCTGGCGGCTCCGACCGGCGACCTGGAACTCGCCGAGGACACCTTGGCGCAGGCGTTCGAGCAGGCTCTGACCGCCTGGCCGCGCGGCGGCGTGCCGGACAACCCGGAGGGCTGGCTGCTGACGGTCGCGCGCAACCGCCAGCGGGACCTGTGGAAGTCGGCCGCCCACCGCCGCAACCAGCCGCTGGAGTCGGCCACCGGGATCGGCGCGGAGATCGGCGCCGTCCCGCCGCTGGACGATCTCGACCTGGACCGGATCCCGGACCGGCGGCTGGCCCTGCTGTTCGTCTGCGCGCACCCGGCGATCGCGGCCGACGTCCGTACGCCGCTGATGCTGCAGGCCGTGCTCGGGTTCGACTCGGCCCGGATCGCGCGGGCCTTCGCCGTGCCCGCCGGGGCGATGTCGCAGCGGCTGGTACGGGCCAAGCGCCGGATCCGCGACGCCAGGATCCCCTTCGCCGTCCCGGGGCTGCAGGCCATGCCGCAGCGGCTGCCGCCGGTGCTGGAGGCGGTGTACGGCTGCTACGCGCTGGCCTTTCCCGAACGCGGCGAGGCGGAGTCTCTGGCGGGCGAGGCCCGGTACCTGGCGGTCACGACCGCGACGCTGCTCGGCGACGAGCCGGAGGCGTGGGCGCTGGCGGCGCTGCTCACCTTGGCCTCGGCGCGCGCCACGGCTCCCGGCGATCGCTACCTGCCGCTGCGGGACCAGGACCCGGGCGGCTGGGACCGCCGCCTGATCGCCGAGGGCGAGACCTGCCTTCGCCGGGCTGAGCGGCCCGGCCGCGCGCCGGGGCGGTTCCAGCTTGAGGCCGCGATCCAGGCGGTGCACTGTGATCGCCTCCGGAGCGGCGTCACCGACTGGGACGCGCTGCGCACCCTCTACACCGCTCTGGTCGCGATCGCGCCGAGCCTGGGCAGCCGGGTCGCCCACGCCGCCGTCGTCGGCAGGACCGCCTCACCTCAGGAGGGGCTGTCGCTGCTGGAGGCGTTGCCCGTGGAGCGGGAGCGGTTCCAGCCCTATCACGCGGTACGCGGCGACCTGCTCGCCCGGCTCGGCAGGCGTCAGGACGCGGTCGCGGCCTACGCCCAGGCGTCGGCGCTGAGCACGGACCCGGCCGTCCGGGCCTTCCTGGAACAGCGGGCCGGGGAACTGACCGGCTGACGGCCGATCCTCGCTCGGCCCGCCCGTCACCCGGTCAGCGATGTGTCGGCCGGGCGTTGCGGATGGTCAGGCGGCCGTAGGGGAGCTCCCCGGTGACGTTGACGTGCAGCCTGCCCGGACCCGGGCGGCCCGCCGCCCTGCACACCACGCGGCCCCACTCGGTGCGCACCCCGTCGGCGTTCGCGCTCGCGCCGGCGGGCAGGACGATCGTGGCGCTGCCGTACGCCAGCCTGAGCTCGATGTCGATCCACGCGTACGGGATGTGCGCCCGCGACAGGTCGAGCCGCGCCTTGCCGTACTCGGAGTCGACGCTCAGCCGGCGCGGCACCAGCCAGTCGCCCGTGCGCACGACGTTCCCGCCGACGGAGCCGAGCCGGACCACCTGCTCCTCCCGCAGGTCGGCGACGGCCGGCCGCAGCTCGGTGGAGGAGGTGGCGGTGAGGGCCAGCTCCAGCCGCTGCTCCAGTTCGGCGGGGTCGAGCCGGCCGTCCGCGTAGGCGTGCTGGATCAGCTCGACCGCCCGCTCCTGGTCGAGGCGGGAGACGGCGCTCATCGGCTGACGGCTTTCTGGTACAGCCGGGTGGCCAGCGGCACGAACACGACCAGGAGCACGACCGACCACGCGAACGACACCGGCACCGCGTGCCGCAGCGGCCAGGCGTCCGGCACGGGCATGGCCGGGCTGGTGTTGCCGAACAGCTCGCGCGCGGCCTGGACGAGCGTCGAGACCGGGTTCCACTCGGCGACCACCCTCAGCGGTCCGGGCAGGCGCGTGCTGTCGACGAAGGCGTTGGACAGGAACACCAGCGGGAACGACAGGATGGTGGCCACGTTGTTGAAGACCTCCGGGGTGCGCAGGCTCAGCGCGACCGTGGCCGTCACCCAGGAGAAGGCGTACGCGAACAGCAGCAGCATCAGGAACCCGAGAGCGCCCTCGACCGGCGAGCTGCGGACGCGCCACCCCACCGCCAGCCCGACGAGCGCCATCGTGACGACGCTGGTCAGGTTCATGATCACATCGGCGACGGTCTGGCCGGTCAGCACGGCCGAGGGGGACATCGGCAGCGTGCGGAACCGGTCGAAGATGCCCTTCTGCAGGTCCTGCGTCAGGGTGTAGCCGGTGATCTGGGCGCTGGAGACGATCGTCATCACGAAGATCCCGGGGAGCAGGTACTCCCCGTACGACATGCCCGGCAGGCTGATCATGCTGCCGAAGACGTAGGCGAACAGCAGCACGAACACGATCGGGAGCATGACCACGCCGCCCAGCAGGTCGGGGGCGCGCCGGATCTTCAACGCGTTGCGCCTGGCGATCGTCATGCCGTCGGCGACGGCGAGCTGCAGGGCGTTCATCGGACGGTCTCCTTGGTCTCGGCGTCGGCCTCGTGCCCGGTGAGGCTCAGGAACACGTCGTCGAGCGTCGGCCTGCGCAGGCCGGCGTCGCGTACGGTGACCCGCTCGGCGGCCAGGCGACCGAGCGCCGTCGTCAGTGCCGCGGCGCCGCCGGTGACCGGGGCCGTCACCTGGAGGGCGTCGGCGTCCACCTGCACGTCGCCGACGGCCAGCGGCGCCAGCGCCCGCCCGGCGGTCTCCAGATCCGCCGCGCTCGTCACCGACAGCTCGATCCTGTCGCCGCCGACCTGGCCCTTCAGCTCGTCGGCGGTGCCGAGGGCGATCACCCGGCCGTGGTCGGTCACCGCGATGCGGTCGGCGAGCCGGTCGGCCTCCTCCATGTACTGGGTGGTGAGCAGCACCGTGGTGCCCTCGGCGACGAGCTCGGCGATGACGTCCCACAGGCTCGCGCGGGCCCGGGGGTCGAGTCCGGTGGTGGGCTCGTCGAGGAACAGCACGGGCGGGGCGGCCACCAGGGCGCCGGCCAGGTCGAGCCGCCGCCGCATGCCTCCCGACCACCCCTGCACCGGGCGGTCGGCCGCGTCGGCCAGGTCGAAGCGCTCCAGCAGCTCGCGGGCCCGCCGCCGGCTGCGCTTGACGCCCAGATGGTAGAGGCGGCCGACCATCTCCAGGTTCTCGGCGCCGGTCAGGTGGTCGTCGACCGCCGCGTACTGGCCGGACACGCCGATGTGGGCGCGTAACAGGGCGGCGTCACGGACGACGTCGAACCCGGCCACCCGGGCGTGCCCGGCGTCCGGTTTCAGCAACGTGGTCAGGATCCGCACGGTGGTGGTCTTGCCGGCGCCGTTCGGGCCGAGCAGCCCGAACACCGTCCCCTCGGGCACGGTCAGGTGCAGACCGTCGAGGGCGGTCACGTCGCCGTACCTCTTGACCAGACCTTCTGCCGTGATCGCGTCGGACATGTGGAACTCCTCGGTGGTCAGGAACGGCGGACGAGGACGTCGCCGTAGGTGGTGTGGGCGCGCACCTTGACGACCCGGTCCGACGGGCCGGGGCCGTCGCTCTCGTCCAGGGCGACGCGTACGGTGCCGTACTTCGAGCTCACGTCCAGCCAGGCGGCGCTGCCCTCGGCGATCCCGAGGTCCAGCCCGCCGCCGGTGGTCTCCATGACGACCGCGCCGGACGTCACCTCGCCGATCCGCAGGCTGCCGTACGCCGTCTTGGCCCCCACGCCGGCCAGGGCGCGATCGACGACGGTGTCACCGTGGGCGGAGGCCAGCCGCAGCTCACCGGTGACCGTGCCGAGACGGACCTCGCCGTGGGACGACTTGACGACGGCCGTGCCGTCGATCTCGCCGATGCTGATGCCGCCGTGGTTCGCGGTGACCTGGGCGTGGCCGGACGAGCGGGTGACCTCGATGTCGCCGTACGTGCTCTTCAGCCGTAGCCGTCCGGCCTGCTCGATGTGGATGTCACCGTGCGAGGTGGTGAACGACACCTCGCCGAGCACCCCCCGGCAGTACAGGCCCGCCGCCGACCTGGCCTCGACGCGGGAGCCCGCCGGCAGGCCGACCGTCACCTCGACCGAGCCGGGGCCGAGCAGCAGCGAACGCGCCCAGTTCGAGGGCGACTGCACGAGCCGGTCGAGCGACAGCCCCCAGCCGGAGGCCGCACCGGTCTGCTCCTTGTCCGCCCGCACCACGAGCCGGCCGTCGGCGTAGGTGACCTGGACGGCCCGCGCGGCCTGCACGTCGGCGTCGTTGAACTCGTCACTCGGGCGGACCTCGACCGCGGTGTCGCGGCGATCGCTCGCGGTGATCCGGATGGCGGCGGTCGCCAGGTCGAGGATGGCGAGGACGGGTTCCGGGGTGTCGAAGGCCGGCATCGCGGCTCCCTCGTCGTAGGTGGTGGTCGTGGTCATCAGCGCACCCATCCGCTGTAGCGGTTGCCGGTGTGCTGGGCCGGGCGCCGGCCGGAGCGGCCGCCCGGCTCGCCGGGGTCGAGCGCGGCGGAGATGGCGCGTACCAGCCAGGCGTTGACCGACAGCCCGTCGCGGGCGGCGGCCTCCTCGATGCGGGGCTTGAGCTGCTCGGGGACGCGGAGCGAGATCCTTGACGTGCCGCCGTCGTCGGTGTCGGGCGGCGGCGGCGGGGCGGGCGGGCTCCCGGCCCGCCCGGTTTCGCTCTCCACCTCCGGTGGAGGGGCGGTCGGTGGTGGCGTCACGACGAAGTCGGGGTCGCGTCCGCGCAGCCGCACCTCGACCGAGCCGGGCGTGAGGTCCTGGGTGATCTCGTCCGCGGCGGCGGACAGGGCTTCGAGCAGCGCGAGCCGGGCGGCCGATTCGAGCGTCGAGGCGAGCCGTTCCGCCAACGCCCGAGCCTCCTCCCCGCCCGCGCCTGCGGCGATGGCGAGCTCGCGGCGGAGCTGAGCGACATAGGGCGCAAGGTCCATGGCGTCATGATGACATCACGTTGACGCCACGACAACCCCCATGTGGCGTCATTGCGGTGCTCCTCGCGGCGTGACATCTGCCCAGGCGGGACAGTTTCCGCATTTCACCTCAGGGAAGAAACCAGTTGGCAAAACGACGTCTCGACGAGGAGAGTCCCGTGGCAGTCACCGGCATCATCTCCGCCCTCATCATCGGCTTGATCATCGGAGTCCTCGGCCGACTCGTCGTGCCGGGCCGCCAGCGCATCCCCGTCTGGCTCACCATCGTGATCGGCATCGTGGCCGCCCTCATCGGCACGGCCATCGCCGGGGCTCTCGGCGTCGCCGACACCAAGGGCATCGACTGGATCGAGCTCGTCATCCAGGTCGTGCTCGCCGGGCTGGGCGTGGCCCTGGCCGCGGGCGCGTACAGCAGGCGCGGCATTCACTAGACCTCCGGCCCGGCGCCTCCAGGCGCGAGCATGCCCTGAAGGCGCCGCGCCTCCACTCGCGGGACGGTCACTCGTCCGGCGGGAAGGTGTAGCCGGACGGCGGTTCGAACGACGGGTTCGGGGGTCCGTACACCAGCGCGATCTCCTGGTGCGGCGCGAGCACGATCGCGGCCGGGTCGCCCGGGAAGGGACGCCCGCCGACGTAGGCGGCGAAGGCCCTGCCGCCGCCGGTCCTCAACGCGCCGATCTGGTCGCGCGTCAGCTTGACGCCCCATTCCGTGAAGAACTGGCCCAGGGTGTACCTGGTGCCCTTCGTGTGGGACTCGATGTGGAGCACGCCCGTGGTGTCGTGGGTGTGCAGGTCCGTCAGCGTCTGCGAGGCGGGATCGATGCCGACGTCCGCCGCCACGGGCACCGGCTTGCCGTTCACGTAGATGTCCAGGTGGGCGTGGTAGTGCTCGGCGGCGCCCTCCATCGGCTCCGCCTTCAGTCCAGCGGCCTTGATCCCTGGCCGTGGGTCGGCCGGCGCCGGCCACGGCGGGAACCCGCCGTCGTCCCGCGGTGACGCCGTCACCGGACGGCCCGCAGTCCCCGCCAGGGCGACCGCGGCGATGATCGCGCAGATCACGGCGATCAGCCGCCGGCGACGACTCCGGTCAGGCGGACGGGCGGCTGCCCGCCCCGGACCGAGCCGGGCCTGGTTCGGATGGCGTGAGGACATCGCGACCTCCCCCGTGGCCTTCCTCCACCCTGCGACCTGCCCTTCTGCCGCGCGGCCACACGCCGCGCCCTCAGGCGGGCGGGAGCCCGGCGAGCAGTTCCTCCACCCTGGCGCGGATCTCGTCCCGGATCGCGCGGACGGCCTCGACGCCCTGCCCGGCGGGGTCGTCGAGCTGCCAGTCCTCGTACCGCTTGCCGGGGAAGACGGGGCAGACGTCGCCGCAGCCCATGGTGATCACCACGTCGGACGCCTCCACCGCCTCCGTGGTGAGGATCTTCGGCCGGGCGGCGGCGATGTCGATGCCCACCTCACGCATGGCCTCGACGGCGGCGGGGTTGACCTGGCCGGCGGGCAGGGAGCCGGCCGACCGGACCTCGACCCGGTCTCCCCCGAGGTGGGCGAGCCAGGCGGCGGCCATCTGGGATCGTCCGGCGTTGTGGACGCAGACGAACAGCACGCTGGGCAGCACGCTAGGCATGGACGGGCTCCTTCGCGGGGAACAGGCGGCGGGCGGCCAGGCTGACGTAGACCAGTCCGACCAGGACGGGGACCTCGATGAGCGGGCCGACCACGCCCGCGAGGGCCTGGCCCGAGGCGACGCCGAACACGCCCACGGCGACGGCGATGGCCAGCTCGAAGTTGTTGCCTGCGGCGGTGAAGGCCAGGGTGGTGGCCCGCTCGTACGGCAAGCCGATCACCCTGCCCAGCAGGAGGCCGCCGCCCCACATGAGGGCGAAGTAGGCCAGCAGGGGCAGCGCGATACGGACCACGTCGCCGGGCCTGGAGGTGATGGTGTGCCCCTGCAGGGCGAACAGGACGACGATGGTGAACAGCAGCCCGTACAGGGCGAGCGGGCCGATCTTGGGGAGGTAACGCCGCTCGTACCAGTCGCGGCCCTTGGAGCGTTCGCCGAGCCGGCGTGACAGGTAGCCGGCCAGGAGCGGGACGCCGAGGAAGATCAGGACGTACCGGGCGATGTCCCAGGCCGAGACCTGCAGCTCCGCCTGCGCCAGTCCGAGCCAGCCGGGCAGCACCCGCAGGTAGAACCAGCCGAGCGCGCCGAACGCGACCACCTGGAAGAGCGAGTTGAGCGCCACCAGCACGGCGGCGGCCTCGCGGTCGCCGCAGGCGAGGTCGTTCCAGATGAGCACCATGGCGATGCAGCGGGCCAGGCCGACGATGATCAGGCCGGTGCGGTAGGCGGGCAGGTCGGGCAGGAAGATCCAGGCCAGCGCGAACATCAGCGCCGGTCCGGCGACCCAGTTGAGCAGCAGGGACGACAGCAGCATGCGCCGGTCGCCGGTCACCGTGCCGAGGCGGTCGTAACGGACCTTGGCCAGCACCGGGTACATCATGAGCAGCAGCCCGAGGGCGATCGGCAGCGAGATCTCGCCGATCTTCACCGCGTCGAGCGCGGCGTCCAGGCCGGGGACGAGGCGGCCGAGCAACAGCCCGGCGGCCATGGCGGCGAGGATCCACACGGGCAGGAACCGGTCGAGGACGGACAGGGCGCCGATCACGCCCGGGGTGCGCGGCGGTGCCGTGGTGGTCATCGTGGTCCTCTCAGGCGACGGCGGGAACGCCGAGCAGGGCGGACAGCTCGCCGAGGGTCTTCGGGACGAGGCGGTAGTGCACCCAGGAGGCGCGGCGTTCGGAGGTGAGCAGGCCGACGTCCTTCAGCACCTTGAGGTGGTGGCTGATCGTCGGCTGGGACAGGTCGAACGCGCCGGTGATGTCGCACACGCACACCTCGCCGCCCGCGTGGCTGGCCACGATGGAGACGATGCGCAGCCGTACGGGGTCGCCGAGCGCCTTGAACACCCGCGCCACGGCGGCGGCGCGCGCGGCGTCCAGCGGCGCGCGCGCCAGCGGCGGGCTGCACTCCAGGATCTCCAGCGGTTCCACCGGTACGCTCCTCATATAGACAAGCATCGAAATAGACTCCTGTCTATATTGACACATACCTATGAGCCCAGTTGGCAGGGAGCGGGACAAGCGGTCAGTTTTCGAGAAGTCATCGCCGTGGCCCCCTCTCTACGATGGGAGTCACCGCCCAGCAAGGCCCAAACAGGAGGAAACCCGGCATGACTCAGCAGAACGCCAAGACCAGCAGCACCGCGGCCGACGGCAAGTTCGAGGGGTTCACCGACGAGGAACGAGCCGCGATGCGGGAGCACTCCCAGGAGCTCAAGACGGCCGCCCGCCGCGGCTCCAAGGCGACCAAGGCCGACGGGGAGGCCGACGTCCTCGCGAAGATCGCCGAGATGCAGGAGACCGACCGGGTCATGGCCGAGCGGGTCCACGCCATCGTCACGGCCGCCGCGCCCGACCTCGACCCGAAGCTCTGGTACGGCATGCCCGCGTACGCCAAGAACGGCAAGGTCATCTGCTTCTTCCAGCCCGCGCTGAAGTTCAAGTCGAGGTACGCGACGCTCGGCTTCAACGACGGCGCCCACCTGGACGAGGGCCACATGTGGCCGGTCGCCTACGCCCTGACGGAGCTGACCGACGCCGACGAGGCGCGCGTCGCGGAACTCGTGAAGCGAGCGGCGAGCTGAGCACGCGGGACGCCCGCGAACCACTGGAGATCAACCACGCGGGGACGCCCGTGACGGCCGGTCGTCGCACGCGTTGCTGTGACCGGTCGCACAGGCACGGGCATGAGCGCGGGGAACATCCTGGAGCCGGCGGTGGTTGTGTACGACGTGGCCGGTGTGCTCAGTGTCCCCGGGCCTCATCTCTATCGCCTTCGCGGACTACCGTTCGGCTGGAGCCGCGTTGTGCCTTTCGCCGAGAGGCGACACGCACACCGGTACACACGTTGATCCGAAGACCCCCGCCGGCACCCGCCGGCGGGGGTCTTCGGCTCCTACGGCCTGCCCGCCGCACCCGCCGGGCCGGGCCCCGTCACCCGGGTGCGCGTTCGCCGGGCGGCGGCCTGGTCGTCTCCGCCAGCTCGTCCAGAGCGCGCCGCAGCAGCGCGGGCAGGCGCTCCGCGCCCGGCACCGAGCCGTCGACGAGGAGCGACACGGTCACGGTGTGACCCAGGTTGAGGAACGCCACCATGGCGGGGACCCCCACGGGCAGGATGGGGATGCCGAACATCGACCTCGTGCCGGGAGGCTCGCAGCCGACGGCGCTGAGCAGGGTGACCACGGGGCGGCCACGGCTGCTCCAGCGGGCGACCCGCCGCGAGATCTGGATCCAGGAGTACGGCAACTCGCCGAACACCGCCTGCCGGCGCTGCGCCCGGCGGACGCGGTGCTCCTGGAGTTGCGCCACGACGCGGTCGAGGCGGCCACGAGGGGACGGGTCGGCACAGGGCAACGTCACCGCGATCATGCCGATCCGGTTGCCGAGCGCCGGATGGCCGGGGCCGGCGAAGCTGAGCGGCACCCAGGTGGTGAGTCCGCGACGCCGGAAGCGGCCGAGGAGCGGCTTCCAGCGGTGGGGCGCCCACGCCCGCAGCGCCCCTGCCAGGACGGCGAGGTTGACCTGAGCGACGGTCGCCCCCGCCGCCGCGGCGACCTCCTGCACCAGGGCGCCGTCGAGCGTGGTGACGCTCATCCGCCGTCCGCGCCCGTACGGGCCTGCGCCGTCGTGCCATCGGGCCCTGGGCGCGAGCAGCCGTACGAGCTCGGGCACGGAGGGGAGCAGCCGCGCCGCCCGTCTGACGACGTGCGGGAGCTGCGCGGCGGCCGGTCGCGGCAGGGGGACGCCGGTGAACAGGGCCTGGAAGACGGACGTGATGCTCATGCCGTCGTGGAAGGCGTGATGGGCCCGGTAGCACAGGACGTGCTCGTCGTCGCGGTGCCCGTGGAGGACCTGCACGCTCCACAGCGGATGGTCAGGGGGCAGGGGCCGGCGCAGGGCGTCGAGCACGGCCTCCGCCTCGTCGGATCCCGGGGGCAGGCGGTGGTAGTGGAGGTGCCGGTCGATCTGGAAGTCGTGATCGGGCTCCCAGCGCAGGTGCCGCCCCTGGGTGACCGGCCGGTACGTCAGGGCCGGAGCGTGGTCGACCAGGTGCGTGAGGAGCCGGCGCACGGCGGGCCGGCCCGGACGCGGGCCAGGCAGGCGGACGCCGACGCCGATGTGCCACAGGGACTCCTCGGCGAGGCGGCTCTCCATCAGCATGCCCTGATCGAGACGGCTGGCAGGGACGGCGTCGGACGCGGGGTGCCGGGTCAGCGTGGCCCCCGGTGGTGGCGGACGAGCGCGGCGGTGATCGGCGCGGCGATGCGCCGCTGCGCCGCGATGGCGGGACCGGGCAGGGCCGCGCCCAACGCCGCGGCCACCCGCAGCCACGCCGGAGCGACATCGACCTCCCCGAGATCGCGGCTGATGGCCTTGAGCGTGGCTTGGGCGACGTCCTGTGCCGAACGGGTGCCGATCCAGCGCGGCAGCGGCACCTCAGCGTCGGCGACCAGGCCGACGTCCCTGACGAAGCCGGGGAACACCGCGGAGACGCCGACCCCGTACGGGCGCAGGTCCTCGCGCAGCGCCTGGGCGAACCCGCGCAGCCCGAACTTCGTGGCGTTGTAGAGGGAGGCCTGCCTGGTGGCCGCCTTGCCCCAGAGCGAGGAGACGAAGACCAGGTGGCCGGACCCGCGCTGCGCCATGCGCTCGCCGACGAGCCTGCCCAGGACGATCGGCGCGCGCAGGTTGACGTCCAGCGCCCGATCGATCTCGGCCACCGAGCACTCCTGCAGCGGCCCGAACGCGGCGGTCGCGGCGTTGGCGACGAGGATGTCGATCTCCCCCGCGCCGGCGGCCAGCGTGGCGAGGGCGTCGCGATCCGTCAGGTCGGCCGGCACGGCGGTGCCGCCGATCTGCTCGGCCAGCGCCTTCAGCACGTCGGCGCGGCGCCCGGTGACCGTCACCCGGCAACCGCGCGCCGCCAGGGCACGGGCCAGCTCGCGCCCGATGCCTCCTGTGGCTCCGGTCACCAGCACCCGCGCGCCACGAACGTCCATCTCCGCCTTCCCTCCGGGCCGGTACGAACCGATCACCGGCGTCTCCCGGTGCGGGGCCGGGGCGGGCCCGGCCTGCCTGCCGCACCGGGAGACGCCGGCCTGGTCACGCCGGGAACCTCAGCTGGTGGTGATGAAGGACACCGTGCCGCTGCCCTCGATGCCGCTCAGGCCCTTCGCCGAGCACTGGCTGATGTCGGTGGTGGGCGTGGCGTTGCCGGCCGTGCGGACCCCCTTCATCACCCCGTCGGTGATCTCGCCGAACAGGAGGACGTCACCCGGGTTGTAGGAGTCGATGCCGGCGAGGTTGGGCACGACGGTGGAGGTGCCCAGGACGACGCCCTGGGCGTCCTTCCAGACGATCTTGCCGCTGCCGGTGGCGCTCTTGATGCCGGTGCAGGACGCGAGGGCGCTGCCGGTGAAGGTGAGCTTGCCCGAGCGCAGCCTCGGACGGCTGTTGTCGGGCGAGGTGCAGCCGGTCAGGGAGAGCGCGCCGGAGACGGTCACGCTGGCGGCCTGCTGGCCGAGCTGCGGGGTGAACGTGATCGGTGCGGCGGTGCCCGCCTTGCACGTCAGCACCGGGTGCGGGGCGCGGGCCGGCTGGGCGGGGTGGGTGGCGGGCCCGGCGGCCCGTACGGCGTCGGCCGACGCCCCCTGCGCGGCCGAGGGCGCGGCCGCCACGGCCAGGCTCAGGACGGCCGCCGCCCCGAGGCCGAGGGCGCGGGTCAGGACCGTCAAGCGTGGACCAACCGGGGGAATCCCCATCGTGTCTCCCGAGTGAACTCTTTCAGTAATCGGTCAATCACTATTAGTAACACACTCGGGGTGGGCGTGGGACGACGGCGCCGGCGGCAGCAGGCGGCCCAGCGGGCGCGGAAGCCACCAGTTGTAGCGGCCGAGGAGCCGCATGAGCGCAGGAACCAGGATCATCCGGATGAGGGTGGCGTCGAGCGTGACCGCCACGGCCACGGCGAACCCCGTCTGCTGCAGGTCGCTGCGGTGCGTGAGCAGCAGGCTGGCGAAGGTGAGGGTCAGGACGGCGGCGGCCAGGGTGATCGGGCGGGCCGTGTGCCGCAGCCCGTACAGGACGGCGGCGGTGTTGTCGCCCGTGCGCCGGTAGTGCTCGGAGATGCGGTGGACGAGGAACACCTCGTAGTCGATGGACAGGCCGAACACCACGGTGCAGGTCAGCAGCGGCACCAGGAGGTTGACGTCGCCGGTCGCGCCCGCGTGCTGGAAGCAGGCGGTCAGCAGGCCGAAGGTGGCGGCGATGGACAGCAGGTTCATGCACACGGCCTTCACCGCGATGAGCAGGCTGCGGAAGGTGATCAGGAGCAGGACGAACGAGAAGACCAGCACGAGCGCCACGGCCTGCCGCAGGCCCGAGAGGATCTGCACGGTGAGGTCGGCCAGCAGGGCGGTGGGGCCGGCCGCCAGCACCTCCTGGCCCGGGGGCAGCAGTCGCGGGGCCACCTCGCGGACGTGGCGGAGCAGCGCGGCGGAGGCGGCGCTGTCGGACGGGTGGCGCTCGACGATCAGCAGCAGCGTCAGGTCCCGGCCGTTGTCGAGGGCGGCGGTCGCGCCCACGCGGGGGTCGTCGCGCAGGGCCTCCTTGAGGGCGGCGGTGTCCACCGGGCCGCCTCCCGCCCGATGGGGCAGGACCAGCCCGGTGACGCCGGCCACCCGGTCGGCCTCCATCTGCGCGAGCCCGAGGCCGCTCTGGGTGCCCTCCAGCGACGGACGGTCGTAGTGCAGGCCGAGGCGCATGCCCAGCGCCGGAAGGGCGGCCGCCAGCAGCAGCACCGTCACGGCGACGGCGTGGCGACCGGGGCGGCTCATCAGACGCCGGGCCGCCCGCAGCCAGGCCGCCTGCGGCGCGGCGCCGGGACGGCGGCTCCGGCGGGGAAGCCTCATCCAGTCCAGCCACGGGTCGAGCAGCCGCAGCAGGACCGGTGTCAGGCTCAGCGCGGCCGCCGCCGTGACGACGGCGGCCAGCATCACCGCCAGGGCGATGTTCCTGACCCACGGGGTGGGAACCGTGAACAGGGCGCACGCGGTCAGCAGGATGGCGAGGGCGCACCAGGACACGGTGCCCCCCGCCGTGACGGTCGCCCGCGCCGCCGCGGCGGCCGGCGCGAGTCCCTGCTCACGACGGCACTGCCGGTAGCGCAGCAGGATGAGCAGGGCGTAGTCCAGGCCGATGCCCAGGCAGACCGTGAGGGCGACGGTCAGCTGCGTCGAGTCGACCTGCGCGACCATGCCGGCCAGGGAGAGCGTTCCGGCCGTCACCAGGATCGCCGCTCCCGCCACCAGCAGCGGCACCACGGCGGAGCCGACGGCTCCCAGCCCGATGACGAGCAGCAGCGCGACCAGCGGAACGGTGACGACCTTGAGCCGCTGCAGGTCGCGCAGGTCGCCGTGGATCAGGTCGGCGAACACCGGGCTCGCCCCGACCACGGTGACGGTGACCTTCCCCGCCGACGCCTCACCGGCGGCCCGCTGGGCGAGCGCGATCTGGGCGGGAAGCGCCCGCTGGCGGGCCGCCTCGTCGCCGGTGACGCCGAACAGCAGGTACGTGTGGCGCGGGTCCTGGTCGTCGCCGGTGGGCAGCGGCAGCATGCCGTCGATCTCCGGCAGCGCGGCCAGCGCGCGCACGGTGGCGCCCACCGCCTCCTGATACGCGTCGTCCGTGGCGCGCAACGTGGCCGAGCCGAACGCCAGGACCAGTTGCTCGCTGCCGTACTGCGGGAACCCCTTCGTGATCATCCGTGCCGCGGCGGCGGACGGGGAGCCGGGCACCTCCAGCGGGGGCGGGCTCAGGCGGTGCGCGAGGCCGGGAAGCGTCACGGCGGCCGCCGCCGCCAGGAGGAGCCAGGCCACGACGACGACGTGCCCATGCCGGAGCAGGGCCGCCGCCAGGCGGGCGGACGGGCGCGGAGCTCCGCCGGGCGGGCGCGGGGCGGCGTCGCCGTCGTCCGGCGGGAACCGGCGGGCGCCGAGACGCATGGGCATGTCGTCGTCCTCTGCTGTGCGATCGGAACCGGCACCGAGCAGCACCGGGAGGGGGCGCCGGGCGGGGGGCGGCGCGCCGGCCCCCGCCCGTGCCCTCGGGATCAGCGAGCCACGCCGTCGGGCCCGTCAGCGCCGGCGGAGCCGGGCCGGCGCAGCCGGGTCAGCACGCTGCGGGTGATGTCGGAGACGGTCCCGCCCTGACGCAGGAGCTCCAGCGCGGAGATCTCGATGCCGTACTGGCGGCGGATGGACGCGTGCATCTGGGCGTTCATCAGGGAGTCCATGCCGTACTCCTCCAGCCTCCTGTCGTGGCTGATCTGGTCGGCGGGCATGTGCAGGATCGCCGCCAGCAGGTGGGAGAGCTGGCCGTTGACGTGCTCCACCGCCTGGTCGTCGTCCATGGCGGCCAGGTCCTGCGCCGGCGGCCGGCCTCCGGCCTGGCCGGGCTCGGGCCACGGCGGCATGACCGGCGACATCCGAGGCCGGTTCATCATCTCCGAGAGCTGCGCCAGGCGGCTCCAGTCGCACCGTGCCACGCCCGCGACCGTGGCGCCGTCGGCGAGCATGTCCTCCATGGCGGCGAACGCCTCCTCCGGCCGGACCGGCTCCACGCCGAACCTCGCCAGCGCCTCGCCCTGGCCGGTGCGGGCGAGGACGCCCGTCTCGCCGATGGCCCCGAGGCACACCGCCAGGCCCTGACGCCCGGCGGCGCGGCGGCGGCGTGCCAGCGCCTCCAGGAACAGGTTCCCCGCCACGTAGGGCGCCTGCCCCAGGTGCCCGAGGGTGGCGGTGATCGACGAGTAGAGGAGGAACAGGTCCAGGTCGCGGTCACCGGCCACGGCGTCGAGGACGAGGGCTCCCGCCACCTTGGGCCGCAGGACCGCCAGGATCCGTTCGTCGGTCAGGTCTCGGAGCAGGTCGTCGTCGAGGTGCATGGCCGAGTGGACGATCCCGCGGAGCGGGTGGCCGGAGGCGTCGGCGCCGGCGACGATCCGCCGCATCGCGGCCTCGTCGGTGACGTCCGCCGCGTGGACGCGGACCGAGACCCCTCGCTCGTCCAGCTCGCGGACCAGCCCGGCCGCCTCGGGGGCGGCGGTCCCGCGGCGGCCGACCAGGGCCAGATGGCGGGCACCCCGGTCGGCGAGCCAGCGGGCGGTCGCCGCCCCGAAACCGCTCAGCCCCCCGGTGACCAGGTAGGTGCCCTGCGGGTCGAGGTCCGCCGGGCGCGTCCGCGGTTCGACGGCGACGGGTTCGTCGAGCGGGTCGAAGGTGAGGACGATCTTGCCGAGGTGCCGGGACTGCCGCATGAGCGCGAAGGCGTCGTCCGCACGGGCGGCGGGGTAGACGGTGTGCGGCAGCGGCGGCAGCGCCCCGGCTTCCACGAGCCTGCGCACCTCCTCGGCGGTCTCGGCCGCCCGTTCCGGCGCCTGGCTCGCCAGGGCTCCCACGTCGACGCCGAAGAAGGCGATGTTGTCGCCGAAGGGCCGCATCAGCAGAGGCTTGTCGCCGTAGATGTCGCGCTTGCCGATCTCGACGAACCTGCCGCCCGGCGCCACGGCCTCCAGGCTCCTGTGCAGCGCCTCACCGGCGAGGGAGTTGAGGACGACGTCGACGCCGCGCCCGCCGGTCAGCTCCTTCACCTCCTCGGCGAAGTCGAGGCCGCGCGAGTCCAGTACGTGGCAGGCGCCGAGCGCGCGCAGGAAACCGCGCTTGACGGGAGAGCCCGCGGTGGCGATGACGCGTGCCCCCAGCCGCCGGGCGTAGGCCAGCGCGGCGAGCCCGACGCCTCCGGCGCCGCCGTGCACGAGGAGCGTCTCGCCGGGCCGCAGCCGCGCGCAGTTCCCCAGGGCGTGCACCACCGTGGCGTACGCCAGCGGCAGCGTGGCCGCCTCGGTGAAGCTCAGGCCGCCCGGGATGCGCCGCACGGTCGCCGCGGGAAGCGTCGCGTGGGTCGCGATGCCGACGGGCCCCATCGCCAGCACCCGGTCACCGGGGCGAAGGCCCGTGACGCCCGGACCGACGGCGCTGACGACGCCGGCGCACTCCAGGCCGAGGGGATGGCCGTCGTAGGCGGCGTCGTACGCTTCGGACGGCAGCAGGTTCACCGCGCGGACGAGGTCGCGGTAGTTCAGCCCCACCGCGCGGGTCTCGACGAGCACCTCGCCCGGCCCCGGCGGCAGGGGCTCCATCGGCTGCCAGACCAGCTTGTACGCCGTGCCCGGGTCGCGGACGGCCAGCCGCAGCGCGACGTCGCCGACGGGCCGCCGGACGCCGAGGCGGTTCGCCGCCTCCATCGCCCTCGCGACGAAGCGGCCCGCCGCGGTGAGCACGACCTCGTCCTCGTCGCCGGCGTGGCACAGCTCGGCCAGCAGCCGGCCGGCGTCGGCGCGCGGGTCGCCGGTGCGGTGCAGGCTCACCCGGCGGACGGTCAGCTCGGGCTGCTCGTTGCCCAGCGTGCGGGCCGCCCCCCACACGGCGGCGTCCTCCAGGTGGGTCAGGCCGTCGGGCGCGCCGGGTTCAGGCACCGCGCCGCTGGGCCTGGTGACCAGCCACAGGCCCGCGAAGGCTCCGGCGGGGAGCCGCCCGTGCAGGCCGGCGATCGTACGCAGCGTCGCGAGGCGGCGTCCCGCCGTCTCGGCGGCGGCCTCCGGCGTCGGTTCGGCGTCGCCGCCGAGCACGTACACGAAGCCGGTGGGGGCGGCGTCGGCCGGCACCGCCTCCGCGAGGGAGGCGGGATCGGCCGTGACCGCGCGCCCGCCGCGCTCGTTCAGCAGCGCCTCCAGCGCGGCCCCGAGGCCGTCCTCGGCGACGACGACCCAGGCCCGCGCCGCATCAGGGAGCGCGGGCTCCTCGCGCGACCGGGTGCCGGGGGCGCTCGCCAGCAGCACGGAGACGCTGCTGCGCTCCGGCGTGTCGGCCTCACCGTCGTGCGCGAGGAGGCGGAAGCCGGCCTCGGCCAGCAGGGCAGGCCAGGACGACGCCTCCATGACGCCGTCGTGCCCCTCGACCATCCCGGCCAGGGCGACGACCGGCGGCCGGTGCGGCTCCACCGCCAGCAGCCGGCCGCCGGAAACCAGCAGGCCCGACAGGCGGTGGAGGGCGGCCTCGGGGTCGCGCGCCAGGTGCAGGACGTGGGTGGCGATCACCAGGTCGAAGCCGCACGCCCACTGGCCCTGCTCCGAAAGGTCGGCGTCGAGGTCGAGGACGCGGTAGTCGACGAAGTCGAAGGCCGCGAAACGGCGCCGGGCCCGCGCCAGAGCCGCTTCGGCGACGTCGGTGAAGACGTAACGCGCGCGGTCGGCGGGCAGGACGGGCAGCAGCACGGCGGCGGTGCCGCCGCTCCCGCCCCCCACCTCCAGGACGCGCAGCGGCCGGTCGGTCGGCAGGCTCCGCACGGCGTCCTCGACGTGGGCGCGGACCACCCGGTTGGCGAACACCGCCAGCGGCGCGACGTCGAAGACCTGCTCGTACAGCTCCGCCCCGCCGCTGGAGGCGAACAGCTCGGCGGGGTCGAGCCGGCCCGCGAGGATCGGCGCGAGCTGTGCGGCCGCGAGCACCGCGAGCGCCTGCTCGGCGGCGAACGGCATGCCGCGCTCGCACAGCTCGCGGCTCAGCCGCTCGGTCTCCACCCGGGAGGCGTGCACCAGGAAGCGGTCGCCGTCGAGGCGTTCTGCCAGGCCGTGGCGTTCGAGCAGGGGCAGGGCCCGGCCCACCATCGGGACGCGGCGCGGGTCGACGCCGTGCCGTACCAGCTCGGCGAGGGCGACCCCACCGGCCGTGGCCGGCGCCACCTCGGCCAGGGCGCCCGCGAGGCCGTGCGCGAAGACCTCCTCGAAGCGGGCGGCGGCCCCTCCGTGCCCGGCCAGGGACCAGGCCGCACGCAGCTCGGCGATCCGCTCACGCACCGCCGTGCCGGGCCGCCCGTCCACCCTGGCAGGCTCGGCGAGCCGCTCACCCGCCGCCGTGCCGGGCGGGCCGTCCGCGGTGGCCGGCCACGGCGCGCCCGGGACGTCGTCGTACGGCTGCGCGCGCAGCTCCGTGCGCAGGCGGGCCAGCGGCGTGACGGCGTTGATCGGGGCCCGGCTCAGCCGGCAGTCCTCCATCTCGACCGCCACCTCGCCGTCGAGGTCCGCCACCGTGACGTCCCAGCGCACCTCGTCGTCGCCGCGCGCGCGTTCGCGGACGTGCAGCAGGCCCTCGGGCGACGGCGAGCGCCACACCCGGACCGCGCCGATGGCCGAGGGCAGGAAGCCGTGGCCGGCGCGCAGGGCTTCCAGCAGCCAGGTCACGCCGACCTGCAACCCGCTGTCGAGCACCACCGGGTGGACGTGCCAGGGCTCCTCGGCCTGGGCCGGGCAGGAGTAGCGGCCCAGCGACTCGCCCGCGCCGGACCACAGCCCGGTCAGCACGCGGAAGGCCGGCCCGTACTCCAGCCCGCCGACCCGGGTGCGGCGGTAGAAGTCGTCGGCGTCCCACGAGGTGGGCATGCGGGCGCGCAGCGCGGCGACGTCCAGCGGCGGCGGGCTCGGGCGCAGCAGCGCCCTGACCCGGGCTCGGGCGTGTTCCTGCCCCGGCTGCCCGGCGTCCTCGCCGCTGGAGACGGTCAGCACGCCCGTCTCCAGCGACAGCGCCGTGCGCAGGTGGACGGGCGGGCTGTCGGGGTCGCCCGGCGCGGTCAGCGCCCGGGTCACCCTGAAGCGGTCGACCTCCAACGGGCCGCCCGCTTCCGGCAGGGCCAGCCGGCCGGCGGCGAGGGCCATCTCGACGTACCCGGTGGCGGGCATGACAGGGACGCCGCCGATGCGGTGGTCGGCCAGCCACGGCACCAGCGGGCGTTCGAGGCGGCCGTGCCAGGACGGCTGCGTCGCCGGCATCCGCTCGCCGAGCAGGGGATGGTCGAACTCGCCGCTGCCGCTGGTGCGCTCCCAGGTGCCGCGCCTGCCGATCCAGTGCCGGTCCCGCTGCCAGGGATAGCGGGACAGCGTACGCACCCGGCCCGGCCGGGGGAAGTGGCGCCGCCAGTGCACGCGGCCCCCGCAGGCGATGACGGCCGCGACGGCGGCGCGCAGGTGGGACGGGCCGGGCTCGCCGGCGCGCAGGGTGGGCACGACCGCGGCGCGGCGGGCGGAGCCGGCGGCGCGGCGCAGGTAGGAGCGCAGCACGGGGTGCGGCCCGATCTCCACCAGCACGTCGGCGTGCTCGCCGAGGACGTGTTCGACGGCCGCCCCGAACAGGACGGGCTCGCGGACGTTGCGCCACCAGTAGCCGGCGGTCAGCTCGTCGCCGGACAGCGGGCGGCCGGTCACGGTGGAGATCATCGGGATGCGCGCCGGGCGCGGGGCCAGCCCGTCCAGGGCCCGCTCCAGGGGTGCGCGGACGACGTCCATGGCGCTGCTGTGGAACGGGTAGTCGAGGTCGAGGAGGCGGACGAACGTCCCGTCGCCCTCCAGAGCGGCGACGAGCTGCTTGAGCTGGTCCTCCGGGCCCGCGACGGTGACGTCCCCCTCGGTGTTGACCGCCGCGATCTCCAGGCCGGGGTGGGCCGCGAGCGCCTGGCGGGCCCGTGACTCGGACAGGCCGACGGCGGCCATCCTGCCCCTGCCCCTCGTGACGGCCTGCGCCGTGCCGCGGGCCGCGATCACCAGCGCGGCCTGCTCCAGCGTCAGCGCTCCCGCGGCGTACGCGGCGGCGACCTCGCCGACGCTGTGCCCGAGCACCGCGGCCGGCCGCACCCCCGAGGCGGCCAGCGACGCGACGAGACCGGCCTGCACGGCGAACAGCATGGGCTGCGCCACCTCGGTCGCCGACAGCCGCCACCGCTGCGGCGGCAGCGCCAGCTCGGCCAGCACCGACCAGCCGAGGTGCGGCGCCAGCGCGGCGTCCACCTCCTCGACGGCCTCGCGGAACGCGCCGTCCTCGGCCAGCAGGTCGGCGGCCATGCCCGCCCACTGCGAGCCGTTGCCCGAGAAGACGAAGGCCACCGAGCCGTCGCCGACGGCCTCGGCGCCGCTCTCCGCCGCCTGCCGCCGCAGCTCGCGGGCGGCCTCGCCCGGCGACGCCGCGAGGACCGCGACCCGGTGCGGGTGGGCGCCCCTGCGGACGCACGCCGTGTACGCGACGTCGTAGAAGTCGTCGTCGGGCAGTGTGTCCAGCCTGTCGGCGAAGGCTTCGACCGCCTGGCGAAGGGCCTGCGGCGTCCTGGCGGACGCCATCACCGGCAGCGGCGCGGCGGGCGCGGGCGCCGGGCTCTCCTCGGCGCGCGGAGGGGCGGTGAGCGCGACGTGCACGTTGCTCCCGCCGAAGCCGAACGAGTTGACGCCCACCACGGGGCGTGCGCTCCCTGCGGGCAGCGGCCGGGCCTCGGTGACCACCGACAGCCCGAGCCCGTCGAAGTCGATGGCGGGGTTGAGCTCCTCGGCGTGCAGCGAGGCGGGGAGCGTGCCGTGCCTGAGCACCAGCAGCGCCTTGAGGAGCCCGGCCATGCCGGAGGCCGGCTCCAGGTGCCCGAGGTTCGACTTCACCGAGCCGATCGGCAGCGCCTCGCCCGTGCGGGCGCCGCCCAGCGCCCGGCCCAGGGCTAGGCACTCCGCGCGGTCGCCCGCCTGCGTGCCGGTGCCGTGGGCCTCCACGTACACCAGGTCGTCGGGGTCGATGCCGGCGCGCTCGTAGAGCTGCCGCAGCAGGGCCTCCTGGGCGTCGGCGTTCGGCAGGGCGAGCCCGTTGGTGCGGCCGTCGTTGTTGGTGCCGGCGGCCAGGACGACGCCGTGGACGCGGTCGCCGTCGGCGAGGGCGTCGGTGAGGCGCTTGAGCACGACGACGCCGCCGCCCTCGGCGCGGACGAAGCCGTCGGCCGCGGCGGAGAAGGCGGCGCACCGGCCGCGGCGGGAGAGCATCGCCGCCTGGCTGAACCCGACGTACGTGCGCGGCGAGATCAGCAGGTTCACCCCGCCGGCGAGCGCCACCCGCCCGGCGCCCTCCAGCAGGGCCTTGCAGGCCCGCTCCACGGCCAGCAGCGAGGACGAGCACGCGGTGTCGACCGCCATGCTGGGGCCGCGCAGGTCGAAGGCGTGCGACAGCCGGTTCGCGGCGATCGACAGCGCCGAGCCGACCATCGTGTACGCGTTGGCGCCGTGGGGTTCGAGCATCTGCTGGACGCCGTAGGAGGTGTCGGAGATCCCGACGAACACCGAGGCGTCCGTGCCGGCCAGGGACGCCGGGTCGATGCCCGCGTCGTCCAGCGCCTCGGCGGTCATCTCCAGCAGCAGCCGCTGCTGGGGGTCCATGGCGGCGGCCTCCTTCGGGGAGATCCGGAAGTAGGCGGCGTCGAACCTGTCGACGTCGCGCAGGAAGCCTCCGGCCCGGGTGTAGCTCCTGTCGTCGCGCGGCTGCTCCTCGTCGACCCAGCGCAGGACGTCGAAGCGGTCCGCCGGCACCTCGCCGACGAGGTCGGCCCCTTCCATCAGCGCGCGCCACAGCCCGTCGAGATCGCAGATCCCGCCGGGGAGCCGGCAGCCGACGCCGACCACCGCCACGGCACCGTCCGCGGCCCCGCCTCGTGGTGTGGTCATGAACCCCTCCTCTCACCGTAAGGAAACAGCAAATCACGTAGCGTGACGAGGAGGTGGTGGATCGACCGCTTGGGGCTCTCGGTTCGCCGGGGTGGCGGCCGGGCCTCTTCGTCCGCTGCGCCACGGCTTCACCACGGCGCCGCCGAAGGACACCACCAGGTGGCCGTCCGGGGCGAAGGACCAGGACAGAGCGCCGGAGTAGGAGGAACACCGCGACGGCCCGAACGGGCCCGCGGGCGCCGCTTCACGCGACGGCCCACCGGGGCTGGGCCAGGGAACCGCCGCTCGCGGCACTCTCGCGGGCTAAGGAGAGCCGGTCGCGGGCGCCGCCTGGCTCGGCGCCCGCGACCGGGGTCATCGCGCCCCGACGCCCCCGGGTTCGGCCGCCGCCGCCGCGAACTTGGTGCCGCCGAGGTCGAGACCGAGCGCGATCACGGCCGGGCCTCGTCGAGGCAGCGCAGCACCGGGCGGCTGACCAGCGCCTCTGGGTCGAGCTCGCGCTCCGTGGCGACGTAAAAGGTGACGGTGACGGCCACGCCGCCGGGCTCGGGCACGACGCGCGTCTCGTACGCGGCGACGGGGAACGCCACCTGCGGGTCCTCCGCGAAGAAGCGCAGCGTGCGGGAGCCGTCCAGGGTGGCGCGCAGCAGCTCGGCCGACGGGTCGCCGGGGACGGCGACGGACGCGGGCAGCCCGACCTCGGCCGTCGAGCGGGGCGCCACCTCGACGTGGACGCTCTCCTCGGCCAGCGTGACGCCGTCCAGGCCGAGGCGCTCCAGCGCCAGCTCCCCCGCCCACGGCTCGGGCGAGTCGTTGACCGCGACCACGGCGCCGTCCCGCACGGTGAGCAGCCGGTCGGCGTAGGCGCGGCGCAGCGCGTACCACAGGGGCTTGGGCCTGCCGTCGCCGTCCACGGCCGCCCAGGAGACGACCGGCCAGCAGTCGTTGAGCTGCCAGACGATCGTGCCCGTGCAGGACGGCCACTGGGCGCGGAAGTGCTCGACGCCGAAGGCGACCGCGCGGGCCTGGTTGAGCTGGGTCAGGTAGTGCCAGTCGTCGAAGTCGCGCGGCTGGGGCAGGTGCTCGCCCAGGCCGCGCAGCAGCTTGTCGTGGCCGTCGATCGCCTTCTGGTGCGTGGACCCGGGGGTGAGCGTCGCCTCCGAGCCGGCCCGGCGCAGGGTGGCGTACGCGGCGGGCCCCTGGAAGCCGAACTCGGCGACGAACCTCGGGCGGTAGGCGGCGTCGCGGGAGTAGTCCTCGCGGTTCCACACGTCCCAGATGTGGATCGTGCCGCGCGCCGGGTCGTTGGGCGGCAGGTCGGGAGCCCCCGAGTAGGGGCTGCCCGGCCAGTACGGACGCGTCGGGTCGAGCTCGGCGACCACCCTCGGCAGGAGGTCGTAGTAGAAGCCGGCCCCCCAGGAGCGGCCCTGCAGCTTCTCCTGCCAGCCCCAGTCGGCGTGGCCCTCGATGTTCTCGTTGTTGCCGCACCACAGCACCAGGCTCGGGCGGGCGCTCAGCCGGGCGACGTGCTCGCGGGCCTCGGCCTCGACCTCGCCCGCGAAGGGCCCTTCCTCCGGGTAGGCGGCGCAGGCGAAGGGGAAGTCCTGCCAGACCAGCAGGCCCAGCTCGTCGGCGAGGTCGTAGAAGTCCTCGCTCTCGTAGCGTCCGCCGCCCCAGACCCTGACCAGGTTGACGTTGGCCTCGACGGCCTGGGTGAGGCGCTCGGCCAGGCGGTCGCGCGTCAGCCGGGACGGGAAGCAGTCGTCGGGGATCCAGTTCACGCCGCGGACGAAGACCGGCGAGCCGTTGACCACGATCGTGAAGGCGCCGTCGGCCTGGTCGAGCCGGACGTCGTGGAAGCCGATCTTCCTGGTGTCGGACCCCCGGCCCTCGCCGAGCGGGCGGCGCGGATTCACATCGAGGGCGCGTTGCCGCGGAGGAACGCGCTCGCCGCGGCCTGCGCCCGGCCCGCCGCGGGGCCGAGCCAGAAGCCCAGATGGTCGTCCTGTTCCATCCAGTACCGCCGGGCGCCCGGGATCCGCTCGGCCGCCGACTTCCCGTGCTCGAACGGCACGTCGCCGTCCCGCATGCCGTGGACCACCAGCGTCGGAGCCGTGATCCGCTCCAGCGGGGGCACGCCCCGCCGGGCCTGCTCGGCGTCGTTGTCGGTGCCCGTCCAGCGCCGCTCGTACGGGAACGTCGTGTCGAACATCGCCGCGAAGAACGCCCGCACGGGCGGCGTACGCATGATGTACGCGGCCCTGGCCCGCCGCTGCTCCTCCGTGAAGGTGCTGGTCTCGTCCAGGGTCGCGGCGACGACGCTCTCCAACGAGAGCCGCGCGGTCAGCAGGGTGAGCTTCTGGCCGACGGTGGTCATGAACGTCCGCTGCAGGGACGACCCCGGCTCGGACGGCACGGGCCGGCTCACGCCGCCCACGGAGACCAGCGCCCAGACCCGGTCCGGGTGACGCGCGGCGAAGGCGTAGCCCACCGGGGCCCCCGCGGAGACCGCGAGGACGCCGACCCGGTCGATGCCGAGCTCGTCCAGCAGCGCGGCGAGCAGGTCGGCCTGCTCCTCGTCGGTGCGGCCGCCCTCCAGCGGGGTGCCGCCGTAGCCGGGGCGCGAGGGGCTGAGGATGCGGAACCCGTCCTTCTGGAGCCAGGAGGCGAACAGGCGTCCCTGGTCGGCGCCGCCGAGCCCGGCGTGGACGGACAGCACGACGGGGCCTTCGGCGCCGTACAGGTCGTACTCGACCGGGCCGAGCCGGGTGGCTGCGGTCCGCAGGTCGATCCGCACGCCGGGGAGGAGCTGCCTACGCGGGTCGGTGCCGACGTCCGGGTCCCAGACGAGGAGGGCGGCCACTCCCGCGACCGGCAGCCCGACCAGGACGGCGAGCACCACCCTGACGATCTTCTTGATGCTCCGCCCAGGCATTCGGCACCCCTTCGCCGCGTCCGCGTCACCGCGATCCTCGCCCGGCGGGCGCGGCGCGTCGTCGGCCGGCGGGGGGCACCTGGGGCTACTTCCCGGGCGGTAGGACGGGTGGCCCCTGCGCCCGGCGGAGCAGGCGGGCAGTCCGCCGGGTGGCGCACGGGGGCTCATGTTCCGGCTGTGACCTCCCTGCGCGCGAGACGAAGGTCGCGTACCGGGCCGCCGGAGCCGTGAGCGTTCCGCCCGCTCAGGCGGCGGCCCTGGAGGCCGCTTCCGGCGCCGGGGCGGAGGGTCGCGCGGGCTCCTCCGGCCGCTTCGGGCGTTTCAGAGGCTCGGGCCGTTCCAGGCGCTGGGGGTGGTGCGGCGGCTGCGCCCACTGGGCCGCCTGCATGGCGCTTCTCCGGCGCGTGCACGCGGCCGTCCGGCGGGACGGCTGCCGGCGCGTCGCCCTGGGGGCGCCGTCTCTCGCGGCGTGGAGATGAGCGCGGGAGGCCGGGCGGCGCTCCGGGGGCGTGCGTTCGCGCCGCGATTCGGGTGAGGACGCGGCGGGGAGCAGCGTCTCCTCCAACCGCTGCATGAGCATGAGACCGATCAGGGCCAGCGCGGGGATGGCCAGTACCAGGATGAGGATGGTCGTTCACCTCCTGCTGTCGCCCCGCCCCGGCACGGGCCGCGTGCGACGACGAGGCCGTGTCGGTGAGCGGCGACGGGGACGGCTGGTCGCGGTCGTCCGACCGCCCGCGTCCGCCCCTACCTCCCAGCACCCCTCCTAAACGGGAAAAACGGTGACGAAGGACGCGGGTGGGACGATGCCGCCCCTCTGGGACGGGCGTCACAGGCCGAGGACGGTGACCGGGTCGGCGAGGAGGTCCTGGATGACGAGGCCGGCGGCGCCGAGGACGGCGGCGTCCGAGCCGATCTGCGAGACGGCCAGCTCCGGTGTGGCGCGCAGGTGGCCGAGGTGGGCGGTGAGCGTCTCGGCGGCGGGGCCGGACAGCCAGGGGAAGAGCGGGGCGTACACGCCGCCGAGGACGATCCTGCCGGGGTCGAGCAGGTGGACGGCGGAGGTGAGCGCCACGCCGAGCGCGTGCCCGGCCCGGTCGCAGGCGGCCAGCGCCTCGCCGTCACCGGCCTCCAGCCGCGCCACCAACTCGGCCACCCCGGCGGTCCCGCCGCCGGGAAGGCCCGCAGGAACGTCCCCGCGCAGGCCCGCGGGAGGGTCCTCCGCGGGAGGGTCCGCGGGAGCGTCGCCGAGGGCGGTCAGGAGGGCGTCCTGGCCGGCGTAGACCTCCAGGCAGCCACGCCCCCCGCAGCGGCAGGGCGGCCCGTCCGGGACGACGACGACGTGCCCGATCTCCCCCGCCAGCCCGTACGCCCCCCGGAACAGCGACCCGTCGACGACGAGCCCGGCGCCGATGCCGATCTCGCCGGAGACGTAGAGGAAGTCGGCCGCCCCCGAGCCGAACCACAGCTCGCCGAGCGCGGCCAGGTTCGCCTCGTTGTCGATCGTGTACGGCACGTCCGGCAGCCCGGTCACGCGCACGTCCCGCCACCCGAGGTGGGGGGCGTTGCGCAGCAGCCCGCCCTCGACCAGGCCGGGCACGGCGAGCGCCGCGCCGATGACGCGCAGCCCGTCCGCCGCCGCCTCGGCGACGACCTCGTCGGCGAGGCGGCGCAGGGCCTCCAGCGTGTCGCCGGGGTTGGAGTTGCGGTTGTCGGCGGTGCGGGTGCGGCGCAGCCGCACGGCGCGGGTGAGATCGACGACGCAGGCGGCCAGGTAGTCGATGTTGATCTCCAGGCCGAGCGCGGCGACGCGTTCGCCGCTGAGGCTGACGGCGACGCCCGGCCTGCCGCGTTCGCCGCCGCGTACCGCGCCGCGTTCGCTGACGGCGCCGGCCTCCAGCAGGTCGGACACGAGCTTGGACACCGTGGTCTTGGTGAGGCCGGTGCTTTCGGCGAGCGCGGCCCTGCTGAGCGGCCCGGTGCGGTGGATCGCGCCGAGCACGACGGCCATGTTGCGGGCGCGCATGGCATCGTGCCTGACCCCTCTTGACGCCGCCACACCCACCTCCTCAGGATTATGTACAGATTATGGACTAATACCGTGCCGGAGGTAGACATGCCCGCCTACACCCCGACTCCTGAGGACCGGTTCACCTTCGGCCTCTGGACGGTCGGGTGGCAAGCCCGCGACCCGTTCGGCGACGCCACCCGCGCCGCCCTCGACCCGGTCGAGTCCGTGCACCGGCTCGCCGAGCTGGGCGCGTACGGCGTCACCTTCCACGACGACGACCTGCTCGCCGTCGAGCCCGACAGGGACAGGGCCGTCGCGGCCTTCCGCAAGGCGCTCGACGAGACCGGCATGAAGGTGCCGATGGCCACGACGAACCTGTTCACCCATCCCGTCTTCAAGGACGGTGCTTTCACCAGCAACGACCGCGACATCCGCCGGCACGCCATCCGCAAGGTCATGCGCAACCTCGACCTGGCCGCGTCGCTCGGCGCGACGACGTACGTGTGCTGGGGCGGGCGCGAGGGCGCGGAGTCCGACGCCGCCAAGGACGTCACCGCCGCGCTCGAACGCTACAAGGAGGCCCTCGACCTGCTCTGCGGGTACGTCCTGGACAAGGGCTACGACATCCGCTTCGCCATCGAGCCGAAGCCGAACGAGCCGCGCGGCGACATCCTGCTGCCCACGATCGGACACGCTCTGGCGCTCATCGGCGAGCTGGAGCACCCTGAGATGGTGGGGCTCAACCCGGAGGTCGGCCACGAGCAGATGGCGGGGCTCAACTTCGTCCACGGCATCGCCCAGGCGCTCTGGCACGGCAAGCTCTTCCACATCGACCTCAACGGGCAGCACGGCCCGAGGTACGACCAGGACCTGATCTTCGGCCACGGGGATCTGAAGAGCGCGTTCTTCCTGGTGGACCTGCTGGAGAACGGCGGCTACGACGGCCCCCGCCACTTCGACTACAAGCCGCTGCGCACCGAGGACGCCCAGGACGTCTGGGGCTCCGCCGCCGCGAACATGCGAACGTACCTGATCCTGAAGGAGAAGTCGCGCGCCTTCAGGGCCGACCCGGAGGTGCGGGAGGCGCTGCTGGCCTCCCGCGTGGACGAGCTGGCCCAGCCGACGCTCGCGCCCGGCGAGACGCTGGCCGACCTGGCGGACGACGACTTCGACCTCGACGCGGCCGCCGCGCGCGGCTACCACTTCACCCGGCTCAACCAGCTCGCTCTGGAACACCTCATGGGGGTCCGTGGATGATGCAGCCGATCAGCGTCCAGCTCTACACCGTCAGGGAACCGCTGGCGGCCGACCGCGACGGCGTGCTGCGCCGCCTGGCAGCGATCGGCTACCGCGCGGTGGAGCCCTTCGACCCGATGTCCGACCCCAAGGGTTTCCGGCAGGTGGCCGACGACCTGGGCCTGATCGTCCCGAGCACCCACGCGTACGCGCTGCTGGAGCGCGACCCGGCCGAGGTGTTCGACGCGGTCGCCACGATCGGCGCCCAGCTCGTGGTCATCCCTGCGGGCTTCCCGCCGGAGGAGTTCACCACGCCCGACGGGCTCGCCCGCACCGCCGACCGGCTGAACGGCCTGGCGGAGCGGGCCGCGGAGCACGGCGTACGGCTCGGCTACCACAACCACTGGTGGGAGGTCGAGCCGCTGGTGGACGGCAGGCACGCGCTGGAGGCGCTGGCCGGCCTGCTGGCGCCTGAGGTGTTCCTGGAGGTGGACACGTACTGGGCGGCGGTGGGCGGCGCGGACGTGCCCGCGCTGCTGCGCCGCCTGGGCGACCGGGTGCTGGCGCTGCACGTCAAGGACGGCCCGGTGGCCAGGGACGAGCCGCACACGGCGGTGGGCGCGGGCGCCATGCCGGTGCCCGCGGTGCTCGACGCCGCGTCCGGCGCCTGGCGGGTGGTGGAGCTGGACTCGTGCGCGGGCGACGTGTTCGCGGCGCTCGCCGACAGCCACGCCTACCTGACCGGGCTGGAGGGCCGGTGAGCCCGGCGGGGCCGGTGGGGGTCGCGCTCGTCGGGGCGGGCGTCATCAGCGGCCAGTACCTGCGCAACCTCACCGCCTTCCCCGACGTACGGGTGATCGGCGTGGCCGACCTCGACACGGACCGGGCTGCGGCCGTCGCGGGCGAGTTCGGCGTGCCGGTGTCGGGCACGCTGGACGACGTGCTGGCGGTGCCGGAGGTGGAGATCGTCGTCAACCTCACGGTGCCGTCGGCGCACGCCGAGGTGGCGCTGCGGAGCTTACGCGCCGGCAAGCACGTGTACGGCGAGAAGCCGTTCGCGCTGGACCTGGACGAGGCGGCCAAGGTGGCGGCGGAGGCGGACGGCAGGGGCCTGCGGCTCGGCGGCGCGCCCGACACCTTCCTCGGCACCGGGCTGCAGTCGGCGCTGCGGGCCCTGCGGGAGGGCCTGATCGGCGTCCCCGTGGCGGTGACGGCGGCGACGCAGAACCTCGGCCCCGAGTCGTGGCACCCGAACCCGGAGTTCTTCTACCAGCCGGGCGGCGGCCCGCTGTTCGACCTCGGCCCGTACTACCTGACCGCGCTGGTCGCGCTGCTCGGCCCGGCGGCGCGGGTGGCGGCGAGGACGAGGCGGGCGCGCGACCACCGGGTGGTCGGGTCGGGCCCGAAGGCGGGGACGGCGTTCCCGGTGGCGGTCCCGACGCACGTCCACGCGCTGATCGACTTCCCCGGCACGGCCGCGACGACGACGTTCAGCTTCGACTCGGCGGTCAACCGGCGGATGATCGAGATCATCGGCACGGAGGGCGCGCTGTCGCTGCCCGACCCCAACACCTTCGAGGGGCCGCTGCTGGCACGCGGCCCGGCCGACGCCGACTGGCGGGAGCTGCCGGTGGCGGGGACGACGGCGGGACGCGGCATCGGCGTGCTCGACCTGGCGAGGGCGCTGCGCGCGGGCACGCCCCACCGCGCGTCGGGCGAGCTGGCCGCGCACGTGCTCGACCTAATGACGGCCATCACCGCGGCGGGCGAGCGCGGGGAGTTCCTGCCGGTGCGCTCCACGGTCGCGCCCCCGGAGCCGCTCCCGCAGGACTGGGACCCGTACGCGCGCACCCTGTCGTGAGACCCGCCCGCCCCGGTCCCGTGCCGGGGCGGGCGGAACCGGGCGATGTGTTCGCCTGATCTCCGCGGAGCCGCGAGAATGGCGCGATGGCGGAAAGTGCGGAGACCGACTGGGTCTCGAGGTTCGCGGACGAGGTGATCGCCGAGGCGGAGCGACGTTCCCCGGGCAAACCGATCGTCTGCGCCTCGGGCCTGAGCCCGTCGGGGCCGATCCATCTGGGCAACCTGCGCGAGGTCATGACCCCGCACCTGGTGGCCGACGAGATCCGCAGGCGCGGCCACGAGTGCGTCCACCTGCTGTCGTGGGACGACTACGACCGCTTCCGCAGGGTGCCCGCGGGCGTCGACCCGTCGTGGGCCGAGCACATCGGCAAGCCGCTGACGTCGGTGCCCGCGCCGCCCGGAAGCCCTCACCCCAACTGGGCCGAGCACTTCAAGGCGCCCATGACGGCGGCGCTGGCCGAGCTGGGCGTGGTGGTCCACGCCATCAGCCAGACGGAGCAGTACACGTCGGGGGCGTACAGGGAGCAGATCCTGCGGGCGGTGCGCGAGCGGGCCAGGATCGACGCCGTGCTGTCCCGGTACCGCACGAAGCAGGTGGAGGAGTACTTCCCCTACAAGCCGTACTGCGAGCTGTGCGAGCGTGACCTGACGACGGTCACCGCGTACGACGACATGAGCACCGAGCTGGCCTACACCTGCGAGTGCGGCTTCGGCGAGACGGTGCGCCTGGCCGAGCACGACCGCGGCAAGCTGGTGTGGAAGGTCGACTGGCCCATGCGCTGGGCGTACGAGGGGGTCGTGTTCGAGCCGTCCGGGGTCGACCACCACTCGCCGGGTTCGGCGTGGATCGTCGGCGGGGAGGTCGTGGGCGACGTCTTCGGCGGCGAGCGGCCGATCGGGCCCATGTACGCGTTCGTCGGCATCACCGGCATGGCGAAGATGAGCAGCTCGAAGGGCGACGTGCCGACCCCGGCCGACGCGCTGGAGATCATGGAGGCTCCGGTGCTGCGCTGGCTGTACGCCCGCCGCAAGCCCGCGCAGTCGTTCAAGATCGCCTTCGACCAGGAGATCCAGCGGCTCTACGACGAGTGGGACGCGCTCGGCCGCAAGGTCGCCGCCGGGCAGGCGCAGCCGGCGGAGCTGGCGGCGTACCGGCGGGCGGTGTCCACGGCCGAGGGGCCGCTGCCGGTGACGCCGCGCCCGGTGGCGTACCGCACGCTCGCCTCGGTCGTCGACATCACCACCGGCGACCCCGACCAGACGCTGCGCATCCTGCGTGACGTCGACGGCGTCGCCGATCTCGACGAGGCGCGGCCGCGGCTCGACCGCGCGCAGCGCTGGGTCGACACGCAGATGCTCCCCGACCAGCGCACCCGGGTGCGCCGGGAGCCCGACCACGAGCTGCTGGGCTCGCTCGGCGAGACCGAGCGCGAGTCGCTGCGGCTGCTGCTCGACGGCCTCGACGCCCACTGGTCGCTCGACGGCCTGACCACGCTGGTGTACGGCGTGCCGAAGCTCCAGGCGGGGCTCGCCGCCGACGCGCCGGCGACGCCCGAGCTGAAGGCGGCGCAGCGGGCCTTCTTCGCGCTGCTGTACCGGCTGCTGGTGGGGCGCGACACCGGTCCGCGCCTGCCCACGCTGCTTCTGGCGGTCGGCGCCGACCGCGTCCGCGACCTGGTCGGCCCCTGAATGGGCCGTGCGTAATGTTGTACTTGGGCGGGATTTCGGGCTCTTTATCAAGTTGATCGGCGGGCGTCCGTCCGGGGCGGCGGTGCTCGCCCCGGAGGCGTCCGGCGAGATCCTCACCGCTCCGACCAGGCGGTTGTCACCTGGGGTCACATATAACCGTGATCTCTGCAAGGCAGTGTCAAGCGGGTTGCATGCGCTCTAGAGAACTGTGGTCCCATGAACAAGCAGCCCTTCGCCGCGAGCGTCAGCGTCATCGTCCCCGCGATGAACGAGGCCGAGAACCTGCCCCACGTGTTCGCAACGCTGCCCGAATGGATCGACGAAGTGATCCTGGTCGACGGCAACTCGACCGACGACACCGTCGCCGTGGCGCGCGGGCTGCGCCCCGGACTGCGCGTCGTCACCCAGACCCGCCGAGGTAAGGGCAACGCTCTGATCGAGGGTTTCCAGGCGGCGACGGGCGACATCATCGTCATGATCGACGCCGACGGGTCCACCGACGGCCACGAGATCGGCGCGTTCGTGACGGCCCTCATGGAGGGCGCCGACTTCGCCAAGGGCTCCCGTTACGCCCCCGGCGGCGGCTCCGACGACCTGAGCCCCATCAGGTCGCTCGGCAACAAGGTCCTCACGGGCCTGACCAACCTGCTGTACGGCACCCGCTACACCGACCTGTGCTACGGCTACAACGCCTTCTGGGCCAAGCACCTCGACGCCCTCCAGCTCGATTGCGACGGATTCGAGATCGAGACCCTGATGAACGTCCGCGCCGCGCAGGCCGGGCTCGTCATCAGCGAGGTGCCGAGCCACGAGCGCTGCCGGATCCACGGCGAGAGCAACCTGCACGCGGTGCGCGACGGCTGGCGGGTGCTGAAGACGATCGTGCGCGAGCGGGCCCGCGGCACCGCGGCGGCGCCGCAGACCCAGGTGGCGCTCGCCAAGTGACGGGATCCCCTTGTACGTCGGGGGTTTCGCGCATATCGCGGCGGAGCCCGGGCAGGTGAACTGCTCTCCCGACGACAAGGGGTGAGTTGGATGATGTTACTGGGAGTCGTCCTGGTCCTGCTCGCCGCGGGCGCGGCCGCGCTGGTCGCGACCGAGGAGGGTTCCACGTACACGCTGTTCGGCTACACGGTGGTCCTCGACGACCTGGGGATGTTCCTGGCGGGCGCCGCGACGGGCGCGGCGCTGCTGCTGGGGCTGTGGCTGCTGGCGGCAGGCTCCCGCCGCACCGCCAGGCACCGCAGGGAGGTGCGCGCCGCCAGGACGCGCGCCTCGGAGAAGGTGGCCAGGCTGGAGGGCGAGAAGCGCGAGCTGGAGCGGCGGCTCGAACGCGAGCAGGTCCCCGGTGACCGGCTCGTGGCGGGCGGCGACACCGCACCCGACCACGACACGATCACCAGGACCCGGTGACCAGGTGATCAGGAGGCTTCGGCGGCGGCGTGGCGCGGGGGCAGCAGCCTGCCCTCGCGCCACAGCGCGAACCCGGTGACGAGCGCCCCCAGCCCTTCCCAGAGCCCGACGCCGAAGAACTCCCGCGGCGCCGCCCCCGTCACCACGAGGGTGGTGAAGACGGTGAACGTCACCAGCCTGAACGGCACCGTCCACCGGAAGAACGGCGTGTAGTCCGCGGAGGCCGCGAACACGTAGTACACCCCCATGTTGACCGCCGCCATCGACGAGGCGGCCATGTAGACGAGCGTGTAGTCGCCCGGGGGACGCTCCTGGACCACCTCGAAGCCCAGCATGGTCAGCAGCACGCCCGGCGCCATCAGGCCGACCAGGCCGAGCACGAAGGCGAGGACGCCGAAGACGGCCATCGTCCAGCCGGAGAAGGACCGCGGGAGACGCAGGAGACGCGGCAGAGGCACAGAAATCCTTCCAAAGGGGGGTGTAATCTGCGAGGCGCTCTCATCATGCACCCGGAGGTCGCATGCCCCCCACGCGTGGCCGTCCCATAGCGCTGAAACTCCTCATCCTGCTGTCCGTGCCGCTGCTGTCGCTCGTGGGGCTCTGGGTGTACGCCGCCGGCCTGACCGCTGGCGGCGGGCTGCGGCTGCTGGAGATCGACGACCTGGCGAAGAACTTCGCCAACCCGTCCGAGCAGGTCAACATCGACCTGCAGCAGGAGCGGCTGTCCTCCGTGGAGCTCCTCCTCACCGGCGAGGGCGCCGCCGCGCTCGCCGGGCAGCGCGGCGCGACCGACAGGTCCGTCGCGCTCTTCCTCGACCGGGCCAGGCGCCAGCGCGGCATCTCGCCGGAGATGAAAGCCCAGCTCGACGTCCTCGTCGACCGGCTCAGCCGGCTCCGCGACATCCGCGCCCAGGTGGACGGCGGCAAGGCCGCGCCGCTCGACGTCATCGACGCCTACAACCAGATCGTCGACGCCTCCTTCCGCATGTACGACGCCATGGTGCTCGTGCCCGACATGGCCCTGTACCGCCACGCCAAGGCGGTGACCATGCTCGGCGAGGCCAAGGAGATCGTCTCCAGGGAACGCGCCGTGATCGCCATGGTGCTGGACGAGGGCAGGGTCGAGCCCGAGGTGCGCGAGGCGTTCGGCGGGATGGTCGCCACCAGGCGGCTGCTGTTCTCCCGGGCCCTCTCACAGCTCGACCGGGAGGCCAGGGCCCCGTTCGACAAGGTCACCGCCTCCCCCGCGTACAAGGAGTTCACGGCCACCGAGGACGCGATCAGGCGGCAGGCCGCCGCCACCGGGCTCCCCGCCGCCGCGGCCACCTGGCCGGTGGACGGTCAGAACGTGTGGCGGTCGCTCGAACGCGCCCAGGCCAAGGCCGTGAAGGAGACGATCGACCGGGTCACCCCGACCGCCGTCGGCATCCTCGTCAAGGTCGGCGTGGCGGGCGGCTTCGGCCTGCTCGCCGTCGTCGCGTCGCTGCTGCTGTCGTTCCGCTTCCGGGGGCGCCTCGTCCGCGAGCTGGCCGGGCTGCGCGACGCCGCCACCGAACTGGCCGAGGTACGCCTGCCGAACCTGGTCAAACGCCTGCGCACCAACACCAGGCCGCCGACGCCCGAGGAGGTGTCGCCGCTGGAGGTGGCGACGGAGACCGCCGAGGTCGCCGACATCGTCCAGGCGTTCAACAGCGTGCAGTCCACCGCCGTGCAGGCGGCGCTCACCCAGGCCAGGCTCAGGCAGGGCGTCAACCAGGTGTTCGTCAACCTGGCCAGGCGCAACCAGTCGCTGCTCCACCGCCAGCTCCTCCAGCTCGACGGCATGGAGCGGGCCACCGAGGAGCCCGACATCCTGGCCGACCTGTTCAAGCTCGACCACCTCACCACCCGCATGCGCCGCCACGCCGAGAGCCTGATCATCCTGTCGGACCAGACCCCGGCGCGCGGCTGGCGCAACCCGGTGCCCATCCTCGACGTGCTGCGCGCCGCCGTCGCCGAGGTGGAGGAGTACGAGCGGGTGGAGGTGCTCCAGCCGCCGCAGGCGGCGCTGGTCGGCTCGGCCGTCACCGACGTCGCCCACCTGCTGGCCGAGCTCGTCGAGAACGCCACCCTCTTCTCCCCGCCCAGGACCAGGGTGGACGTACGCAGCGAGACCACCCCGCACGGCCTGGCCGTCGAGATCGAGGACCGCGGGCTCGGCCTGCCCCGGGCCGAACTGGACGAGCTCAACGAGCGCCTGGAGCAGACGCCGGAGTTCGACCTCGCGCAGAGCGACCGGCTCGGCCTGTTCGTGGTGGCCAGGCTCGCCGCCAGGCACGGCATCAAGGTGGCCCTGCTGCCCTCGCCGTACGGCGGGCTGACGGCGCGGGTGAACCTGCCGTCAACCCTCCTGGCCGACCAGCCCGTGCTGAGCGGGCGGTAGGTCGGCGGGCGGCAGGTACGCCATCCCGCCCGACTCCCTGGCGGCCGCCGCCGCGAGCAGCCGCCGGTGGGCGTGGGCGGGCAGCAGCACGGCGGCCTCGTCCAGGGTGTGGAAGCCGTAGCCGTCGAGCTCCTCGACCTGGAGCGTGATCGCCGTGTCGGACGGGATCTCGCCGCAGTCGAACAGGAAGTGGACCACCGGGTAGGGCGTGGCCTTGAGGTCGTGCACCCAGCTCACCGTGAGCAGTCTGCCGACCTCCAGGTCCAGGCCCACCTCCTCGGCGACCTCCCTGGCGCACGCCTGCGCGGGGTGCTCGCCCGCGTCGATGATGCCGCCGGGGAACGCCCAGTGGTCGCGGTAGTTGGGCTTGACGAGCAGCGCGCGGCCCCGCTCGTCGGTGATGTACGCCGCAGCCCCCGTGATGACACGGTTGACCGTGGCCCAGAAGTCATCCATCGCATCCACGGTAACGCCAGGCGCGGCTCACAGCCGGACGAACGGCTCGCTGAAATGGGCGGTGGCGAGGACCGCGTGCTCGGCCCTGAGCCCCGACAGCACGTCGGCCCTGGTGCGGGCCGCGGCCTCCTGGTCGCCGTCGTAGACGTAGCGGACGGCGGGGTCGTCGAGCTGCACGGGGTGCAGGACGAGGTCGCCGGTCACGGCCAGCTCTCCGGCCCTGACGATCTGGTGCCCGGGCGTGTGGCCGGGCGCGAGGTGGACGCGTACGCCGGGCGCCACCTCGGCGTCGCCCTCGACGAGGTGCACCTGGCCCTTGATGGGCGTGAGCACCTGCTCCAGCATCGGGCCCCTGGCGGCGTCGAACTCGGCCTGCTGGAGCACGTACCTGGCGTTCTCGAACACGGGACGGCCGTCGCTCACCGCCCCGCTCGCGTGGTCGCTGTGCAGGTGGGTGAGGACGACCGTGCCGATCTCGGCGGGCGACACGCCCGCCGCGGCCAGCTCACCGAGCAGCGTGCCCGGCACCGGCGCCCAGCTCGACGCCGGCGAGTCGGCGGCCCCGATGCCGGTGTCGACCAGGGTGAGCCGGCCCGCCCGGTCGCGCAGGAGGTAGCAGTGGAAGTGCAGGACCCACGGCTCGTCGTCGCGGAGCGCGGCTCCAGGGAACATCTCCGCGAGCGGGAGGCGGATCGAGGGGCCCATGGGGCCCACCGCGTCGCACAGCGGCGTCACCTCGACGCCGCTCACGATGGCCGGCTGGTGTGGCATACCGCCAGACTAGGCGGCGACGCGCGGACGCGGAACGTACTCGTTCTCGAGGTCGGCGGCGTAGACGGCGCGGCGGCAGTGCGCGCAGCGGTACATGATCGGGCCTTCGTCGAGCTCGTGCTCGCACCGCGGGCAACGGGTGCTGGTCTTCATGGTGTCCCCCAAGGAGTGCTGCTGCTGTGGCTCTATGGAACCCTCACCGAGTTGCAGGGACCCTGCACGCCGCTTGTCATGGCCTGACGGCCGTGCTTCCTGCCTGAACGGTGTCGAGAAGAACATTGTTACGACAGGGGGGTGCCGATCGCCGGGCAAGACACGAGAATGCCCCGGGAATAGCTCAAGAGGGCTAGGCGTTGAGTGGACAAGACCGTGTGGTACCGTGCCACCAGGCGTCGAGCTTCAGCTCCGCCGATCTTCCCGAGTCCCGCCCCACTGGGGCCCCGGCTCTCCTCTCTTCTCACCGCCCGCCGATCCACTTCGGCGCGCTCTCCCCCAGAAGGGGTGCGTCATGCCTGTTCACACCATTCCTCAACAGCGCTCGGACGCGCCCGTCCACCAGGTCAGCGGCCTGCTGGACGTGCGTGACTCCTCCGCGTTCATCCGGGCGGGACACCTGCCCGGCCCCGGCGACGCCCGGCTGCCGGCCGACCGGGCCGCACGGCTCGGGCTGCGGCCCGGCGACCACGTCGTCGCCGCCTTCGCGGGCGGCAGGCTCGCCGCCGTCGAGTCCGTCAACGGCTCCGCCGACTGGCGGGACCGCCCGCGCTTCGCCGACCTCGTGCCCGTGCACCCGCACGAACGGCTGCGCGTCGAGACCGAGTCGCTCAGCACCCGCGTGATCGACATGTTCACGCCCATCGGCAAGGGACAGCGCGGCCTCATCGTCGCCCCGCCCAAGGCCGGCAAGACGATGGTCCTCCAGGCGCTGGCCGCCGGCATCACCCGCAACCACCCCGAGGTGCACCTCATGGTCGTCCTCGTGGGCGAGCGTCCTGAAGAGGTCACCGACATGCGTGCGAGGGTGCGCGGCGAGGTCTTCAGCTCCACCTTCGACCATCCCGACCGCGACCACACCGCCGTCGCCGAACTCGCCGTCGAACGCGCCAAGCGCCTCGCCGAGTCGGGACGCGACGTGGTGATCCTGCTCGACTCCCTGACCCGGCTCGGCCGGGCGTACAACAACCTCGCGCCCGGCGGCGGCCGGGTGCTGAGCGGCGGCATCGACGCCGCCGCGCTCTACCCGCCCAAGCGCCTGTTCGGCGCCGCCCGCGCCCTGGAGGGCGCCGGCTCCATCACGATCCTCGCCACCGCGCTGGTCGACACCGGCTCCCGCATGGACGACAACCTGTACGAGGAGTTCAAGAGCACCGGCAACATGGAGGTGCACCTGACGCGCGAGCTGGCGGAACGCCGCGTCTACCCGGCGGTCGACCTCGGCGCGTCCGGCACCCGGCGCGAGGAGATGCTGCTCCACCCCGAAGAGCGGCAGGCGATCTGGCTGCTGCGCCGCAGCCTCGGCGCGCTGGAGCGGCACCAGGGCATGGAGGCGCTGGTCGGCAGGCTGCGCTCCACGTCCTCCAACGCCGCGTTCCTGCTGGAGGCGGCGCGCGTCTGACCCGGTACGGCCCGGGGGAGAATGGGCGGATGCTCGATGACATCGTCCGATACCTGCGCTGTCCCGTCTGCGGTGAGGACGTCGTGTCGGCGGGCGGCGCCCTGCGGTGCGGGCAGGGGCACTCCTTCGACGTCGCCAGGCAGGGGTACGTGAGCCTGCTCGTCGGCTCGCGGCCGCCCGGCACGGCCGACACGGCGGCGATGGTGGCGGCCCGCGCGGCGTTCCTCGAGGCCGGGCACTACGCGCCGCTGGCCGGTGCCGTGGCTCGTGCCGTGGCTCGTGCCGTGGCTCGCGCCGTGCGCGAGCGGGCCGGGCAGGAGACCGCTCCAACCGAACGTGAATCGTCCACCGATTCCGGGGACGGCGCGGGGATGAGGGCGTACCGTGGGGCGGGAGCGCCGGTGGTCGTCGATGCGGGCGCGGGCACGGGCTACTACCTGGCGGCCGTGCTGGACACCGTCCCGAGGGCCGTCGGCATCGCGTTCGATGTGTCCAAGCACGCCGTGCGGCGGGCCGCGCGGGCGCATCCGCGGGCCGGGGCGCTGGTCGCCGACGTGTGGCGGCCGCTCCCGATCAGGTCCGGCGTGGCCGACGTGGTGATCGACGTGTTCGCCCCGAGGAACGGGCCGGAGTTCCTGCGCGTCCTGCGTCCCGGCGGGGCGCTCGTGGTGGTCACGCCCGCGAGGGCCCACCTGAGCCCGCTGGTGGAGGAGCTCGGGCTGCTCTCCGTCGACGAGGAGAAGGAGCGCCGGGTGGCGCGCAGCCTGCAGGGGTTCGCCGAGGTGGACCGGAGGACGGTCGAGTTCGACATGGAGCTGGAACATGACGAGATCGCCGAGGTGGTGCAGATGGGACCGAGCGCGTGGCACACGGACTCGGCCGCTCTTGACGAGCGAATCGGGAGATTTCTATCCCACAATGTCGCGAAAAGACAGGAAAAAGTAGCAGTGCAGGCTGCCTTCCACCTGTCTATCTTCGAATCAACGCCTTGATCAAGGTTGTTCCTTGACTGGTGTACGCGACTGGTGTTACTGATGGGGCATTTAGTCCCGAAATTCCCCCACATTCTTCGGGTATTTCCCCGACACAGGCGCAATACTGGACGGCGACCCACGCCCCGACGCGTGGGGCTACACAGGGAGGGGGCGCGCCGGATGAAGGCGGAGGAACGCTGGCAGGCCAGGTTCCGCGCGTCGCGCACCACGCTGCCGTCGTGGGCACGTCAGGCCCCGAACCGCTCCATCTACCGCTCCAACGCCACCGGCACCTGGGAGGTCTACGCCTGGGACCGTGCCAGCGGCGTCACCCGCCAGGTCACCCACCGGCCCAAGGGCACCGCCCACGCCGCCCTCGATCCCACCGGCCAGTGGATCTACTGGTTCGCCGACACCGACGGCGACGAGTTCGGCGTCTGGTGGCGCCAGCCGTTCACCGGCGGCCCCGACGAACTCGTGGCCCCCGGCCTCGCGCCCGGCCAGCCCGGCGGCCTCTCGCTGTCGGCCACCGGCCTCGCCGCCATCAGCCTCGCCGCCGACGGCGTGTTCACCATCCACCTGGTACGCCCCGGCGAGCCGCCCCTGCTGCTGTACGAGAACGCCGAGGCCGCCTGGGTCGCCGACATGTCGCTCGACGGCCAGCTCATCGCCATCAACCACGGCGAGTACGGCGACTTCCGCCACCCCGCGCTCCGCGTCGTCAGGCCGTCCGGCGAGACCGTCGGCGAGCTGCACGACGGCCCCGGCAAGGGCGTGCTCGGCCTCGGCTTCGCCCCCGTCGCCGGCGACCGCCGCCTGCTGGCCCTGCACGAGCGCCGGCACCGGCAGGAGCCGCTGGTCTGGGACCCCGTCACCGGCGAGCAGCGCGAGATCTGGCTCAAGGACCCTGGCGAGCTGTCCGCCGAGTGGTACCACGACGGCCGCGGCCTGCTGATCCTGCGCGACGACCGCGCCCGCAGCCACCTGCACCGCTACGACCTGGCCGGCGGCGTACTGAGCCGCATCGAGACCCCGCACGGCGTGATCGACGCGGCCGCGCCCCGCCCCGGCGGCCACGTCGAGTACTCCTGGTCCAGCGCCTCCCGCCCGCCCGTCATCAGGTCGAGCAACGGCCAGGTCGTGCTCAACTCCCCCGGGCCGCCCGCGCCGCCCAGCGTCCCCGTCGAGGACCTCGACGTCGAGGGCCCCGGCGGGCGCATCCACGCGCTGCTGTCCAGGCCCGAAACGGGGCACGCGCCCTTCCCCGCCGTCTTCCTGCTGCACGGCGGCCCCAACACCCACGACCGCGACGCCTTCTCCCCCGAGGTGGCCGCCTGGGTCGACGCCGGGTTCGCCGTCGTACGGGTCAACTACCGGGGCTCGTCCGGCTACGGCTCGGCCTGGCGCGACGCGCTGCACGGCGACGTCGGCCACATCGAGCTGGCCGACGTGGCCGCCGTGCGGGAGCGGCTGGTCGAGCGCGGCGTCGCCGACCCGGCCAGGACCGTCATCGCGGGCACCGCCTGGGGCGGGTTCCTCACGCTGCTCGGCCTCGGCACCCAGCCCGACGTGTGGGCCGCCGGCATCGCCGCCGTGCCCATCGCCTGCCACCAGACGTCGTACGAGGACGAGGCCGAGAGCCTGCGCGCCTACCACCGGGCCCTGTTCGGCGGCTCCGCCGACGAGCAGCCCGACCGCTACGCGGCCAGCTCCCCCATCACGTACGTGGACCAGGTGAAGAGCCCCGTGCTGATCCTCGCGGGCGAGAACGACACCCGCTGCCCGCTGCGGCAGATCGAGAAGTACGTCGCCAGGCTGGCCGAGCACGGGCGCGAGCACGAGGTCTACACCTACGACGCGATCCGCGGGTCGCACGTCGTGTCCGAGCGCATCGCGCAGATCGAGGTGCAGCTCGACTTCGCCCGCAAGCACTGCGGCCTCCCCCTGCGCCCCGCCCCCCACTGACGCCCGCGGGGTCAGCGGGCGCGGCTCGTGCCGGGAGGGGTGAGCGGGCGGCGGCTTGTGCCGGCGGGGCGTCAGCGGGCGCGGAGCACGAGGATGGCCAGGTCGTCGGCGCTGGGCTCGGCCGCGAACTCGGCCGCGCTCCTGCGGATGCGCTCGGCCACCGCGCGGGCCGACAGCCCCGCGCACTCCGACAGGAGCTTGGCCAGGCCGCCGTCGTCGTCGAGCAGGCGCCCGGCCGAGCGCCGCTCGGTCACGCCGTCGGTCACGGCCAGCAGCACGTCGCCGTGGTCGAGGTGAATGGTGTCGGTGTCGTACGAGACCTCGTGGAAGACGCCCAGCAGCGACTGCGGCGTCGTCACCGCCTCCACCTCGCCCGTGGGCCGCAGCCGGAGCGCCTCCGGGTGCCCGGCCGAGACGAGCCGCACCTCCAGCCCGGTCTCCACCGGGGTGATGTCGCCGTGGAGCAGCGTCAGGAACCTGGCCCGCTCGCCCTCCTCCAGGATCGCCTGGTTGAGCCTGCCGACCACCGCGGCGACGCCGTAGCCCTCGCGGGCGAGCAGCCGCAGCGTGTGCCTGGCCAGGCCGGTCACGGCCGCCGCCTCCGGGCCGGTGCCGCACACGTCGCCGATCGCGAAGCGCCAGCAGTCGTCGCCCGCCTTGAACAGGTCGTAGAAGTCGCCGCCGACCTCGTTCACCTCGCCGGCCGGCTCGTAGATGACGCCGTAGTCGAGCCCCGGGACCTCCGGCTCGTTCGGAGGCAGCAGGCTGCGCTGCAGCGCCCGGTTGGCGGCGGCCTGCTGGGCGTACAGACGGGCGTTGTCCATGGCGAGCGCGGCCCGCCTGGCGATGTCCTCGGCGAACTGGATGACGTCGTCGGGGAAGCGGTCGGGCCTGCCGAGGCACATCAGGCCGAGGCTGCGCCCGCGTGCGACCAGCGGCACGGCCAGCACCTGCGAGTCGGCGACGTGCGCCAGCGACGTGGTGCGCGTCTCGGCGTCGCCGATCTCGACCTCGGACAGGCGCTCACGCAGGCCGTCGATCCTGGCCTCGTCGGCGTGCCAGAGGTAGACCAGGCGCAGCGGGCCGACGTCGCTGTCGGAGGTGTAGACGGCGCACCAGTTCGACAGCCTGGGCACGACGATCTGGGCGATGATGGCGGGCACCATGTCGGGGTCGAGCGTGCCGGCGAGCAGGTCACTGGCGTCGGCGAGGAAGCCCAGCCAGTGCGGCCCCCTGGCGGTCTCCTCCATCCATTCCTGTGTGACCTGCTCGGTCGAGCCAGGTAGCGTGAGTCTTGCCCAATGGACATGGGAATCGCCGGTGAAGGTGACTCCCCATTCCTCTACTGTCGTGGAAGGAGCTTTCGGATCCCTGTGGGAGGTGCCGCGCTGCCGCAGCTCCACCTGAACAGCGGTGCCAAAATGCTTCCAAATAACCTCAAAAGGCTGGTCCGTGACCTGCTCCGCCAGATCCGCCGCGACCTGTTCCGCGGCATGCGTCACACTCCCGGTCGCCCACGCGGTCATCACCTCGCGGGTGAACCTCATCGCAGCGGTCACAGCGGTTTCACCAGGCGCGAACGTCGCGGCCAACACCGCTTGGGGAGTACCAGTCATCCTCCCGTGCCTACCACACTTCCCGTTGACTTGGGGTAAATCCAAGGACAGGACTACGAGCTACTGATCGTGACAGACTTGCATCACTCGCCGGAGCCAGCCGCGGGTGAAGGAGGCCCCATGACCACAGCCAAGGCCGCCGGTCCGGAGGAGCGGACGTACACCGAGTCCGATCTCGTCCCGATCCTGGAGACGCTGTTCTCCTGGCGCGACGGCGACTTCCGGCGAAGGGTGCCGCACGCGCCGCCGGGCATCCTCAGCGAGGTGCGGCTGCTGCTGAACGAGGTGGCCGACCGCCGCGAGCACCTCGCGAACGAGTTGGTGAGAGTACGCAAGGAAGTCGTGAAGGAGGGCCGCTTCGGCGAGCGGCTCACCCCCGGCCCCGGCGTCGGGGCCTGGGCCGAAGGCGTCGAGTCGGTCAACACGCTGATCGACGCGCTCGTCAGCCCGGTCACCGGCGCCGCCGACGTCATCGACGCGGTGGCCAAGGGCGACCTGTCGCGCCGCATCGACCTCGACAGGTCGGCGCGCGGCGAGGTGCGCCGCCTGGGCAAGGCCATCAACGGCATGGTCGACCAGCTCGCCCTGTTCACCTCCGAGGTCACCAGGGTGGCGCGCGAGGCCGGCACCGAGGGCCGGCTGGGCGGCGCGGCGAACCTGCGCGGCATGTCGGGAAGCTGGCGCGACCTGACCGAGGCCGTCAACACCATGTCGTCCCGCGTCGCCGCCCAGGTGCGCGACATCGCGGTCGTCACCACGGCCGTGGCGAAGGGCGACCTGAGCCGCAAGGTCACCGTCGACGCCGTCGGCGAGATGTTCGAGCTGAAGAACACCGTCAACACGATGGTCGACCAGCTCTCCGGCTTCGCCGAGGAGGTCACCCGCGTCGCTCGCGAGGTCGGCACAGAGGGGCAGCTCGGCGGCCAGGCGCAGGTCAGCGGCGTGTCGGGCGTGTGGAAGGACCTCACCGACAACGTCAACTTCATGGCCAACAACCTGACGTCCCAGGTACGCAGCATCGCGACCGTGGCGACGGCGGTGGCCAAGGGCGACCTGTCCAAGAAGATCACCGTCGACGCGCAGGGCGAGATCCTCGAACTCAAGGACACCCTGAACACGATGGTCGACCAGCTGTCGTCCTTCGCCGACGAGGTCACCCGCGTCGCCCGCGAGGTCGGCACCGAGGGCAAGCTCGGCGGCCGCGCCGAGGTCAAGGGCGTGTCGGGCGTCTGGAAGGACCTCACCGACAACGTCAACTCGATGGCCAACAACCTGACCTACCAGGTGCGCAACATCGCCCAGGTCACCACCGCCGTCGCCAACGGCGACCTCACCCGCAAGATCGACGTCGACGCCCAGGGCGAGATCCTCGAACTCAAGTCGACCATGAACACGATGGTCGAGCAGCTGTCGTCGTTCGCCTCCGAGGTCACCCGCGTCGCCCGCGAGGTCGGCACAGAGGGGCAGCTCGGCGGCCAGGCGCAGGTACGCGGCGTGTCCGGGGTCTGGAAGGACCTGACGGACAACGTCAACTCGATGGCCAACAACCTCACCTCGCAGGTGCGCCAGATCGCGGCGGTCTCCTCCGCCGTCGCCCAGGGCAACCTGTCCAAGAAGATCACGGTGGACGCGCAGGGCGAGATCCTGCAGCTCAAGGACACCCTGAACACGATGGTCGACCAGCTGTCGTCCTTCGCCGACGAGGTCACCCGCGTGGCCCGCGAGGTCGGCACCGAGGGCAAGCTCGGCGGCCAGGCCAGGGTGTCGGGCGTGTCGGGCGTCTGGAAGGACCTCACCGACAACGTCAACTCGATGGCCAACAACCTGACCTACCAGGTGCGCAACATCGCCCAGGTCACCACCGCCGTCGCCAACGGCGACCTCACCCGCAAGATCGACGTCGACGCCCAGGGCGAGATCCTCGAACTCAAGTCGACCATGAACACGATGGTCGAGCAGCTGTCGTCGTTCGCCTCCGAGGTCACCCGCGTCGCCCGCGAGGTCGGCTCCGAAGGCAGGCTCGGCGGCCAGGCCCGCGTCGAGGGCCTGGAAGGCACCTGGAAGCGGCTCACCGAGAGCGTCAACGAGCTGGCCGGCAACCTCACCACCCAGGTGCGCGCCATCGCCACCGTCACCAGCGCCGTCGCGCGCGGCGACCTGACCCGTTCCATCGCCGTCGAGGCGCAGGGCGAGCTGTCGGAGCTGAAGGACAACATCAACTCGATGGTGGCCAACCTCCGCGAGACCACCCAGGCCAACCAGGAACAGGACTGGCTCAAGTCCAACCTGGCCCGCATCTCCCGGCTCATGCAGGGCCACCGCGACCTGCTCGAAGTCGCCAAGCTCACCATGAGCGAGCTCACCCCGCTCGTGTCCGCCCGGTACGGCGCCTTCTACGGCATCGACCCCGAAGGCGACCATGAGCTGCAGCTCATCGGCGGCTACGGCGTCCGGCCCGGCAAGGGCCCGCGCCAGCGGTTCGCCATTGGCGAGGGCATCGTCGGCCAGGCCGCCGCCGAAGGCCGCCCCATCATCCTCGACGAGGTGCCGCCCGGCTTCATCACGATCGACAGCGGGCTCAGCCAGTCCACGCCCGCGCAGATCGTCGTCCTGCCCATCCTGTTCGAGAACCGCGTCCTCGGCGTGCTGGAGCTCGCCTCCTTCACCAAGTTCGGCGAGGTGCACCTCGACTTCCTGACGCAGCTCGTCGAGACCATCGGCGTCACCATGAACACCATCATGGCCAACTCGCGCACCGAGGACCTCCTCACCGAGTCCCAGCGGCTCACCCGCGAGCTCCAGGAGCGTTCCGACGAGCTGCAGCGGCAGCAGGAGGAACTGCGCAGGTCCAACGCCGAACTGGAGGACAAGGCCGCGCTGCTCGCCAAGCAGAACCGGGCCATCGAGATCCAGAACTTCCAGATCGAGCAGGCCCGCCGCACCCTGGAGGAGCGCGCGGAACAGCTCGCCGTGTCCTCCCGGTACAAGTCCGAGTTCCTGGCGAACATGTCGCACGAGCTGCGCACGCCGCTCAACAGCCTCCTCGTGCTCGCCAAGCTGCTCACCGAGAACGCCGAGGGGAACCTGACCTCGCAGCAGGTCGAGTTCGCCCGCACCATCCACGGCGCCGGGTCCGCCCTGCTCCAGCTCATCAACGACATGCTCGACCATTCCAAGGTCGAGGCCGGCCGGATGGACATCCACCCCATCCAGATGTCGCTGTCCAAGATGCTCGAACTGCTGGAAGCCTCGTTCGCGCCACTCGCGCAGGACAAGGGGCTGACGTTCGGCGTCGAGATCGACCCCGGCGTCCCCCAGGAGCTGCGCGCCGACGAGCAGCGCCTGCAGCAGGTGCTGCGCAACCTGCTGTCCAACGCCGTGAAGTTCACGCCGAAGGGCGAGGTGAAGCTGCGGGTCGTCCCGGCGCCGCCCGGCGTCTCCTTCGGCGACGACAGCCTCTACCAGGCGCCCGACCTGCTGGCGTTCCAGGTCATCGACACCGGCATCGGCATCGCGCCCGACAAGCGCGAGGTCATCTTCGAGGCGTTCAGGCAGGCCGACGGCACCACCAGCCGCAAGTACGGCGGCACCGGCCTCGGCCTCGCCATCTGCCGCGACATCGCGCGCCTGCTCGGCGGCGAGATCCACGTCGACAGCGAGGTCGGCAAGGGCAGCACGTTCACGCTGTACCTGCCCGCCGCCTACACCGGGCCGCTCGGCGCCCTCGACGGACGCAGACCTCTCGTGTCGGCCCCCGAGGAGCCCGCCAGCACCGCGCCCGAGCCGCCCGTGCCGCTCGACCTGCCCCTGCCCGAACTCGTCGAGACCCCGGCCGAAGTCGCCCAGTGGCAGGGCGACGACCCGCTCGACGGAGCCAAGATCCTCATCGTCGACGACGACATCCGCAACGTCTTCGCGCTGACCAGCGTCCTCGAACGGCACGGCGCCACCGTCGTCTACGCCGAGAACGGGCGCGAAGGCATCGAACAGCTCGAAAGGAACGAGGACGTCGCACTCGTCCTCATGGACATCATGATGCCGGAGATGGACGGCTGGGCCACCACCTCGGCCATCCGCCGCATGCCGCAGTTCGCCGACCTCCCGATCATCGCGCTCACCGCGAAGGTGATGCAGGGTGACCGGGAGAAGAGCATCGCCTCCGGCGCGTCCGACTACGTGCCGAAGCCGGTCGACGTCGACCGCCTGCTCGAACGGCTGCGCGGCTGGCTCAGCCGAGGCCGGGGCGGCGCCGGCTCCGGCTCGCCCACAGAAGGGTCGTGATCCATGGCCGACCGCGCCAAGATCCTCCTGGTCGACGACCGGGAAGAGAACCTCATCGCCCTCGAGGCCATCCTCAGCTCGCTGGACCTGGTGCCCGTACGCGCCAGGTCCGGCGAGGAGGCGCTCAAGGCGCTGCTCAACACCGAGTTCGCGCTCATCCTGCTCGACGTGCGCATGCCCGGCATGGACGGCTTCGAGACCGCCGCCCACATCAAACGGCGCGAACGCACCAAGAACATCCCGATCATCTTCCTGACGGTCGTCGACAGCGCCCCCGACTACGCCTTCCGCGGCTACGCGGCCGGCGCCGTCGACTACCTCACCAAGCCGTTCGACCCGTGGGTGCTGCGGGCCAAGGTGTCGGTGTTCGCCGAGCTGTACACGATGAACAAGCGGCTGGCGGAGCAGGCGTCCATGCTGCGCGACCGGCTCAACACCGAACTACCGCCCGGGGCGGGCGACCAGTCGTCCATCCTGCCGGAGCTGTCACGCCGGCTCACCGCCGTCGAGGACGAACTGGCCCGGGTGAAGGAACTGGCCCGCAAGTCACAGGACCCGGCGCTCTCGGCCCCCCTCACCGACCTCACGGAACGCCTCTCCCACCTCCGCGCCGGCTTCGACGCCCTCTCCTGACCCAACCCCCCGCCACACCAACGCCCCCCACCCGGTACGAAAGCCAGCCGCAGCCCACTGACGCCCCCACCCACAACCCCCGTCCACCGCCACCCCTGACCGGACCATGCCCCCCGCCCAACCGGAACCGAAATCCAACGCACCGCACTGCCACCACCCGACCGGTCCAGGACGCCACACATGACCGCTGACGCCCCCCGACCGGTACGAGACGCCCGCCACCGCCGCTGACACCACCCAACCGGTGCGGTAGGCCCGATGTGGCGCGCTGGTGCCGCAGGGTCGGTGCGGGAGGTCCGATGTGATGGCGTCGCCTGGCCGGCCTCGATCCCGGTCAGGGGTTCGGTGCAGGTGAGGGCATGTGCCGGGCCGCTTTGCGAGGCGCTGAGCGCAGGTCAGGGGCGTGTGCTGGTGCGGCGGTTACGAACGAGGCGCTGGGCGGGGGTCAGGGCATGGGGACGTACAGCAGTTCATCGGCGCGGGGCCGGGTGGGGCACTGCCTCAGGGTGGCGCCTCCGTCATGGTGACGGAGCCCGGCGGCCTGCTCAGCGAGAAACGGCGGACGGGGTCAGTGGCGGGCGCGTTCGAGGGCGTCCCAGAAGCCGCGCCGCAGGGCGTGGCGGACCTCGTCGTGCAGCAGGAAGTCGATCGGCAGCGACGAGCCCTGCAGCAGGCGCGCCTCCAGGTCGGACGGCATGCGCGGCTTGCGCGCCAGCACCGCTTCCAGCCAGAGCGCCGGCGCGTCGCGCGCCACGGACTCCCCGAAGTCGTGCCCTTCCCGGTGCGCGGCCTTCACCGCGTCGGCCAGGGTGGTGGCGCCCGAGGTGGCGGCGGGCGGCGGTGAGACGGGGGCGGGCTGTGGCCCGGTGTACGGCCCGAGCTGCGCCGACGAGTACGCCCCGCTGCCCGACGACGAGATCTGATACCCGCCGCTCCCCGGCTGTGGGACCTGGTAGCCACCGCTCCCGGACTGCGGCGACTGGTACGTCCCGTTCCCCGACTGCCCGGACTGGTACGCCCCGCTTCCGGACGGGGAGACCTGGTACCCCCCGCTCCCGGACTGCACCGCGAACTGCCCCGTGCTCGGCGACCCCGACGACGAGCCCGAGGACCCCGACGACGACCCGCTCTGAACAGGCCCTGTCACGGGAGCCGACGACGGCGAGGAGCCCGACGGCTGGTCGGCCTGGTAACCGGAGTAGGAGGGCAACGCGGGCGGCGTGGACGACGAGCCCAGCCCGGACGTCACCGACATGTCGGACGACGGCGTCTGGCCCTGCCCCGCGCTGTGACTGCCCTGGCTCTGCCCCGCGCTGTGGCTGCCGCCGGCGTGGCTGCCGCTGCGACTGCCCGCGTGGCTCCCGCTGTGCGCGCCCCCGGCGGAGCCGCTGTGCGTTCCACCGTGCCCCTGCGACGACGAGGACAACGACGAAGGAGACGCCGAGGACGGGGAGGAGGACGAGTCCGGGGACGAGGAGGCCGAGGACGACGACGGAGCGGCGTGGCTCCCGCCGCCCGACGACGCAGCCGCAGGCAGCGACCCCGGCAACGAACTGGGCAGCGAGTTCTGCGGCGAACCAGGCAACGAACTCGGCAGCGAGCTCGGCAGCGAACTCGGCAGGGAGTTCGGCAGGGAGTTCGGCAGGGAGGAGCCCGGCAGCGACGGCGACCCCGAGATCATCGGCGTCGAGGACGACGCCGGGGGCAGGGAGTGGGTGGCGTGCCCGTTGCTGACGGGTTGGCGTGCGTTCGACGGGTCGGCCGCGCCCGACACCAGGCTGACGTATGGACGCAGATGCGTGCCGCCCAGCTCGACCAGGTCGTCGCACTCCTGCCGAAGTGTGCGCGACGCCGCCCAGGTGTCGTCGGAGGCGATGTTGACGACGGTGACGCGGATGCCGAGGTCCTGGGCGTCGCAGACCACCTGGGCGAGGTCCTCGTCGCCGCTCACCACGACCGCGTCGCAGATGGCGTTGTTGCGGGCCAGCGTCATGAGGTCGCGGTGCACCTGCGCGTCGACGCCCTCGCGCCGTCCGGGACGGATGCGGGAGAGCCGCAGCTTGAGGCCGGGGAGGTCGGCCAGCGCGTCGTGTTCGGGGGTGCGGCGGCCTTCGACGGTGGCCTCGTACCAGTAGCAGCGCAGCAGCGGCAGGCCGGTGCGCTCGCGGGAGACGTCGCTCATGAGCTGGAGCAGACCTGGATAGTCCCAGGAGACGGCCTCGCGATGACGAGTGCCGTGCACGGCCATCGCCCCGTCCGCCAGCAGATAGCCAGCGTCCACGAACAGCGCACAGCGATCCACTGAACCGCCCCTTTCCTGGTGGTCCGACCTTGCTGGCTCTGCACCGTCAGAGACCGGACTCGGCGGCCCTCTCTCAGGGTAATGAAAGCAGGTGATCGCGCGAGGGTTAATCCTGACGATTCGACCCCCGCCCGCCGCCACGCCGGACCATTCACGCGAACCGTACCATTTCGGAGTAAATCGGATCATGAACGTGCCCGCACGCTGACCGCCGCCACGCCGACGAGGACGACGTCCTTGTCCGTCGTGATCGTGAGGGCCGGATCGTCGCCCAGCTCGGCCACCAGCGTGTCCACGTCCACGCCGGGAGTCATCTCCGTCGCCCCGTTCGAGGAGCCGTCGAAGACGTTCCCCGGGTCGCGGTCGCCGCCCAGCGGCGTGAGCGCGACCCCGCCCGCCGACACCTGGTCGTCCTTGATGTCGGCGTCGCCCTCCCAGGTCACCAGCTCGATCCTGGCGGGCGACGCGGCAGGGGCGAGACCGTCGAGCGGGATGCGCGCCGGTCCGGCCTCCCCGCCGACCACGGTCGCCGCGTCGAGCACCATCGCCCGGCTGTAAGGAAGCCCGGGATCGGTGGTGACCACCACCAGGCTCCAGCCCGCGTACCGTCCCACGCCCTCCGCCAGCGGCGCGTCCGCCACCCACCACGTACCGCTCTTACGCGCGGCCGACACCATCGCCGTGACGTCGGCGAACGCCTGGTACACCGGCACCGACGCCAGCTGGTGCCCCGTCACCTGCTGCGACTGCACCATGACGTACTTGCTGCGCCCCGGCGGCCTGACCATGATCGACCCGCCGGACGTGCCAGCCGCCGACCAGTACAGCCCGGCCCACACGATCTCGCCCTTCGCGGGCAGCGCGAGCACCGCCGAACTGGACGCCCGTGTGCTCCGCACCTTGTCCCCGTCGAACGCCGCCATCGGCCACAGGTCGTTGTCGCGCTGGATCCCCTCGCGCCGCCTCGCCTCCGCGCACCCGGCGCTCGCCGCAGGGCAGCTCAACAGCGAACCGCCGATCGCCCTCACGTCCACTCTCCCCTCGGTGGCGAACCTCGCCGGCGACCCGTCCGTACGCACCCCCTCCTGAGCGCGCGCGCTGACCCGGAGGGAACCGGACCCGACCCGTACGGACGGGCCTGCCGCGCGCGGCGCCTCGGCCGAGACCACGACCCGCAGGAACACGGCGGTGGACTCACCCGGCTGAAGCGCCGCCCGGCCGCACCGCGCACCCACGTCGACGGGCCGGCACACCCACCCGTCGGCATCCCCCACCGCCTCCAGCAAGGGCACCCCGGCCCCCGCGACCCCCCGCCCGGCCGCCAGCCCACGCACACCCCGCCCAAGGCCGGCGGCCCGAACACTCCCACCCGAGTCAGCCCGCCAGTCGCCAGACTGAACAAACGCCTTGTCCCCACCCAGACCCGACTGAGCAGACCCACCATTCCCGCCCAGACCCAACCGAGCAGACGCCCCGTCCCCACCCAGACCCGACTGCGCGGACCCACCGTTCCCGCCCAGACCCGACTGGGCGGAGAAGGCGACAGGGTGGGCGAACCGGCTCTTTCCACCCGGGACGGCCTCCGAGGCCGCCCGCTGGACTGCCGCGCCGTTCCCGCTCAGGCCCGGCTCAGGGGAGGAGGACATCGAACGAGCCCAGGGCGCGAGGCTTGCCGAGGCGGCGCCTTCGCCCTGATCCGACTGGCCGACTGTCGGGCGGGCGCGGCTCGCCCACTCCGCGGGCCCGCTGCGTCCACCTGAGCCTGACTGGAAAGCCGCAGGCTGGGGTCGTGTCCCTGGCTGCTGGACCGGTGTGACGCCGGGCGGCAGGTCGATGACGGCGTCCAGTTCCTCGGAGGGGCCCTTGCCGTCGTTGCGCAGCCGCATGCCGACGATGCCGGGACGCCCGCCCACCAGCGCACCGACCGCCTCGATCGACGCGTGCAGGCGCGGCTTGCCCGCCTTCTTCTTCCTGGACGGCGCGGGGACGCGCATGGGTTCCTCGGCCGGTGGCGGCGACGTCAGGTGCGCCGGGGCGGGCCCCTCGTCGGCCATCCCGCGAAGCGGCTGCATCACCGGCAGCTCCCCCGGGGCCAGGACGATCGCGGCAGCCACGCCAGCGGCAAGCGCCGTGGCCCCAACCAGCACGGTGCGATAGCGCCGCGCCCGCCGCCCAGAGTCAGGAGGTATCGCACCACCACCGGGCGGCATCCCGGCACCACCACCGGGCGGCATCCCGGCACCACCAGGTGGCCTTCCAGCACCCCCACCTGGCGGCGTCCCAGCACCACCAGGCGGCATCTCAGCACCACCCGGCGGCATCCCAACACCCCCACCTGGCGGCGTCCCAGCACCACCAGCGGGCGGCATCCCGGCGCCAGCAGGGGGCGTCCCTGCGGCGCCGCCAGGCGGCATCCCGGCACCTCCGCCTGACGGCGTGTCCGCGCCGGCGCTCTCGACGGGGAAGCCCCGGCCGCTCCCACCAGTACCTTCCGTGCTTCCGCCAGATTCGCCGACACTAGCGACACTTCCGACAGATCCGCTGAGACCTCGCGCACTTCCGAGAGATCCGCTGAAGCCTCGCGCACTTGCGACAGATCCGCCGGCATCTGCAGCGCTCCTGCCGATCCCGCTCACGCCATCGCCGCTTCTCTCTTCGCCGCCTACACCTCCGACGCTCCAGCCGTATCCGATGGCCTCTGGGGCGCTTCCTCCCGGTTGAGAGTCGGCACTACCGCCGTGAAGGTGGCCCACCGGGTCGGCGTACGGTCCGTCGGGAGCGCTGCGGTTGGGCACGTCGGGTGCGCTGCCGTGAGGCGCGCCTGCCATGCCGGTGGAGGCGTCCCACCTGGGCGAAGGGTTGGTGTCGTAGCCGGGCGGAACCGCCTCCCAGCCGGACGGCTCATACGGTCTGTACGGCCTGTCGACTCCGCCGTACTGGGAAGCGACGCCCCAGCTTGGCGCGCCTGCACCGTTCCAGCCGGACGGCTCGTCGGCGCTGTCCCCTCTGGACGGCTCGGTGCTGCCGTCCCAACTGGACGGCTCCGTGGTGCCGTCCCATCTGGAGGGCTCGGTGTTGTCCCAGTGCGGCTGGGCGGTGACTCCGGTGCCCGGAGGAGGGGTGTGTGGGTCTGGGTGCTGGACGGTGCCGTCGTTGGTCCAGGAGGAGCCCCGATGGTGCTCCGTCATGTGGTGGGTGGGTCGGTCCAAGAGGTGGTCGGTGGTGGGGCCAGGGGACGAGACGTCGCAGCCGTACGGCTGGGCTGCGCCGACCGACTGGGAGGGGACATGCCGACTGGGAGGCTCGCTGGTGGCGTGGTCGGGGTGAGGGTCCTCCCAGCCTGAAGGTTGGCTGGGGTTGGGGAACGGGCTGGGGGTTTGGGGTGTGCTGGGGTGGTTGGCGTTCCGGTCGGTGGCGGCTGGGTTTTGGTGGGGCGAGCCCGGAGTGTCGTGACTGCGCAGGTGAGGGACGTCTGTGGGCTCTGGGTGGAGGTGGATGGCGGGCGGCTGTGGGTTTGCCTGCGTGTCGGGCCTGGGCTCGGCACGCGCGGTTACGGCGGGGAAGGGCGGCTCGGGCTTGGGGTGGGGGGTGGTGGGGTCTGGTTGGGCGGCGGGTTTGCGGGGGCGGAGAGTTTTGAGGCGGGACAGGCGGGAGGGGGTGGGTTGGTGTTCTGGGTCGTTGTTGTCGGGCTGTGATGGGGGAGGCGTGGTCGTGTCGGCGCCTGTGCCCGCACGACGGCTCATGTCGCTGGGGTCTCCCGCGCGGTCTTCCGCATGGGTGCGGGAGCGTCTCGGGGGTTTGGTGGGCTTTCCCGATGCGGCCTCGGGGGTGGGCCGGGCGGTGAGGGTGGCCAGGTAAGCGGGGTAGGCCGGGCCGGCGATCAAGGGGCCCACCACCTGGTGGAGGCCGCTGTCGAGGTCGGTGAGGTCGAGCAGGACCGTGCGGCACTCCTCGCAGGTGGCCGCGTGCTCGTCCACGGCACGGGAGTCGCGCTTGGGGAGGCTGCCCCGTACGTACGCGCACATCTCGCCCAGCACGGTGCGGCAGCCGAGGCAGGGGCCGGTGGCGAGGTGGCGGTGGACGTACGCCTGGCGGAGCCCTTCGCGCGCCCGGTAGGCGAGCGCGGCGACGCCGTTGGGCGGCAGGCCGAACAGCGGGGCGACGTCGGGGGGCTGGGCGCGTTCGAGGACGGTGTGCCAGAGCACGGCCTGCCACCGTTCGGGCAGCAGCAGGTATGCCCTGGCCGTCAGGGTGTGCTCCAGCCCGGCGAGGGACGGGTCGACGAGGGGCGCCCCGGGGTCGTGGAGAGCCTCGTGCCCCCGGACGGGAAGCCCCGGCTGCCTCGCGGTGGCCTCCCCGCCGCTCAGGCCCGGCGGGGCCTGGTGGAAGGAGGGGCCGACGTGGAGGCGGGTGTCGATCGTGCGGCGTACGGCGGTGAGGAGGTAGGCGCGGAACGCGGACTCCGGCCCTCCGCCCCTGCCGACCAGGTCGAGGATCCGGGTGAAGGCCTCGGCGGTGACGTCCTCGGCCTCGGGGACGCCGCCGACGAGTTGCGCGGCCAGCGCGCGGCCCGCCCGGACGTGGCGCCGGTGGAGCCGCCCCCAGGCGGCGGCGTCGCCCTGCCGGACGGCCTGGAGCAGGTCCGCATCGCTGTGCGGCGTTTCCACACTCATGGTTACCTCACGATTACGCAGTGTTGCCGAACGCAATCATTCCGCAGCCAGGCGGGTGACTAAACCGCGACCGCCTCTTTACGCGCCGAGCGATCAGGGTGCCTGCGGGCGGCCGGGGAGGGGGACCATAAGCTTGGGCGCATGACAGACCGCGACAACCTGCTGGCGGAGATCCAGAAGAAGGCCGTCGTCCACGGCAAGGTGACGCTCTCCTCGGGCCAGGAGGCCGACTTCTATCTCGACCTGCGGCGCATCACGCTCGACGGCGTCGCCGCGCCCCTCGTCGGCAGGGTGATGCTCGACCTGACGTCCGATCTCGACTTCGACGCCGTGGGCGGCCTGACGTTGGGCGCTGACCCGGTGGCGACGGCGATGCTGCACGCGGCGGCGGCGCGCGGCCGGGCGCTCGACGCGTTCGTGGTGCGCAAGGCGCAGAAGGCGCACGGCCTGCAGCGCAGGATCGAGGGCCCGGACGTGAAGGGCCGCCGGGTGCTGGCCGTGGAGGACACGTCCACGACGGGCTCCTCGCCGCTGACCGCCGTGGCGGCGCTCAGGGAGGCGGGGGCCGAGGTGGTGGCCGTGGCGACGATCGTCGACAGGGGCGCGGCGGCCAGGATGGCCGAGGAGGGGCTCGACTACCGCAGCGCGTTCACCCTGCGGGACCTCGGACTGTGAACGCCTCCCGCGCGCCCGGCCTGCCCTGGGCGCGCGGTTTGCCGTTCTCGGTGACGCGGACGGTGCCCGCGTCGCTGAGCACCACGTCGAGTTCGGGCTCGAAGTAGCTGACCTCCTCGCCCCTGCTCATGTCGCGGTACTGGAGCACGTCGCCGCCGGGCACCCGGACGGTGACGAGGGGGCAGACGTCGGCCACGCACTCGATGCGTACGGTCGCCACCTGGGCGGAGGCCGACGGCGTGCCGCCGGCGGAGACATGCTCGCGCCCGGCGGGGTCGGGTGTGTCGAGCGAGCCGATCAGCGCCCGCGCGCCGATGACCAGGAGCGTCACGAAGCCTCCGACCGCCAGGACGGCGAGCGCGAGGCGGGCGAGGCCCATCGGATCTGACCTGTGGCGTCCCACAGACGGCACTGTACCGGCTGGTAACCCCGGGGGGACGGTCAGTGCTGGGAGTCGGTACGGGACGGGAGCCTGTGGTGCTTGCCGGTGGGGGCGGGGACGTTCTTGCCGGCCCTGCGGGTCTTGATCACCTCGACGACGATGGGGATGATCGAGATGCCGACGATGAGGAAGACGCCCGGCAGGATGTACTTGTCGATCTGCTTCGGGTCGACCTTGCTGCCGAGGAAGTGGCCGATGAGCAGCATGCTCTCGACCCAGAGCAGGCCGCCGAGCACGTTGTAGAGGAAGAACCTGCGCGCGGGCATCTCGAGGACGCCGGCGACGGGGTTCATGAAGGTGCGGACGATCGGCACGAACCTGGCGATGATGACGGCGCGCGCGGGGCCGAACTTGTCGAAGTAGTGCTCGGCCTTCTCGACGTACTCGCGCTTGAACAGGCGGGAGTCGGGCTTGTCGAACAGCCTCCTGCCGGCCTTGGCCCCGATGAGGTGGCCGAGTTGGGCGCCCGCGATGGCGCACAGCGGGGTGCCGATGAGCAGCACGGGGAAGGACAGCGGCTCGATGCCGATCCCCTGCGCGGCCGCGGCGGAGCTGAAGATGCCCGCCGCGACGAGCAGCGAGTCACCGGGCAGGAAGAAGCCGATGAGCAGGCCGGTCTCGGCGAAGATGATGGCCAGGACCCCGATGGTCGCGAACGCGCCCAGGATGGTGAGCCACCAGGTGGGGTCCAGGAGGTTGGAAAGCCAGTCCACGGTGCGACTCTACCGTTAGGGATGCCCGCAGGCGGTACGCGTCGTCACTACCCCATTGGGTAGTGAGCCGGGGATACTGGGCTGGCGGGAAGCCGTACTTCTCAGGGAGATGACTCATGCCTATCGCGACGCCAGAGGTCTACGCCGAGATGCTCGACCGGGCCAAGGCCGGCGGGTTCGCCTATCCGGCGATCAACGTGACCTCGTCACAGACGTTGAACGCCGCGCTGCGCGGCTTCGCCGAGGCCGAGAGCGACGGCATCGTGCAGGTGTCCACCGGCGGCGCCGAGTTCCTCTCGGGGACGACGGTCAAGGACATGGTCACGGGTGCGACGGCGCTGGCCGAGTACGCGCGGATCGTCGCGGAGAAGTACCCCGTCACGGTGGCGCTGCACACCGACCACTGCCCGAAGGACAAGCTCGACGGCTACATGCGCCCGCTGATCGACATCTCGCTGGAGCGGGTGGCGAAGGGGCTCGACCCGCTGTTCCAGTCACACATGTGGGACGGCTCGGCGGTGCCGCTGGAGGAGAACCTGGAGATCGCCAAGGAGCTCCTGGAGAAGTGCGCCCGCGCCAGGATCATCATGGAGATGGAGATCGGCGTGGTCGGCGGCGAGGAGGACGGCGTCGTCGGCGAGATCAACGAGAAGCTGTACACGACGCCCGAGGACGCCCTGGCCACCGCCGAGGCGGTCGGCGTCGGCGAGCAGGGCCGCTACATGCTGGCGGCGACGTTCGGCAACGTGCACGGCGTCTACAAGCCGGGCCACGTCAAGCTGCGCCCGGGGGTGCTGAAGGAGATCCAGGACGCGGTCGGCGCCAAGTACGGCAAGGACAAGCCGTTCGACCTGGTCTTCCACGGCGGCTCCGGCTCGCTGCTGGAGGAGATCCACGAGGCCATCTCGTACGGCGTCGTCAAGATGAACGTCGACACCGACACGCAGTACGCCTTCACCAGGCCGATCGCCGACCACATGTTCCGCAACTACGACGGCGTGCTGAAGGTCGACGGCGAGGTCGGCAACAAGAAGACCTACGACCCCCGCTCGTACGGCAAGGCCGCGGAGGCCGGGATGGCGGCCCGCGTGGCGGAGGCGTGCGAACACCTCAAGTCCGCTGGGACGAAGATCTCCTAGCCACGTCGGCGGCCCGCCGGGTATGACTTGTCCTATGGATAACCTTCTCGCCGGGCCGCCCCCGACCTACCTGCCGGACCTGCCCGAGGCCAGGGAGGCGCTCGCGTCAGGAGCGAAGGCCGCCGACGTGGCGGCGCGCTTCCCTGCCTACCCGGCGGCGTGGGCCGCGCTGGCGGAGGAGTACTTCGCCCAGGGCCACGCCGTCACCTCCTACGCCTTCGCCCGCACCGGCTACCACCGGGGCCTCGACCAGTTGCGCCGCAACGGGTGGAAGGGCCACGGGCCCGTCCCGTGGGAGCACGAGCCGAACCGCGGCTTCCTGCGCTGCCTGTACGCGCTGTCGCGCGCGGCCCAGGCGATCGGCGAGAAGGACGAGGCCGAACGGTGCCTGCAGTTCCTCAAGGAGAGCACGGAAACCGGGTATGACGCGCTGACCACGGCTTAGGCCTTGGGACGAATGGGGATACTCGGGTAGTCTCTCTACGCAAGAGCCCCTGTCGCGCTTGCGCCAGGGGTTTCGTTTTGTGCTCGGGAGACTGAACCATGCCGGCTGCCGTTCTCGTTGGTGCCCAGTGGGGCGATGAGGGCAAGGGCAAGGCCACCGACCTGCTCGGTGGCGACGTCGACTACGTCGTCCGCTATCAGGGTGGCAACAACGCGGGTCACACCGTGGTCATCGGGGACCAGAAATACGCGCTGCACCTGCTTCCTACGGGGATCCTGTCGCCGGACGTCGTACCGGTCATCGGCAACGGCGTGGTCATCGACCCCGGCGTGCTGCTGAGCGAGATCGACGGGCTGGCCGAGCGGGGCATCTCCGCGGAGCGGCTGCTGATCTCGGCGAACGCGCATCTGATCATGCCGCACCACAAGGCCCTGGACAAGGTGACCGAGAGGTACCTCGGCAAGGCCAGGATCGGCACGACGGGACGGGGCATCGGCCCCGCGTACGGCGACAAGGTCTACCGCATGGGCGTGCGCGTCCAGGACCTCCTCGACCCCGGCATCCTGGCCAAGAAGATCGAGTCGGCGCTGACCGAGAAGAACCAGCTGCTGACCAAGGTCTACAACCGGCGCGGCATCGAGCCGGCGGCGGTGCTGGAGGAGTACCTGGGGTACGCCGAGCGGCTCAAGCCGCACATCGCCGACACCTCGCTGGTGCTGAGCAAGGCGCTGGACGAGGGCAAGTTCGTGCTGCTGGAGGGCGGGCAGGGGACGCTGCTCGACATCGACCACGGCACGTACCCGTTCGTCACGTCGTCGTCGCCGACGTCGGGCGGCGCGTGCGCCGGCTCGGGCATCCCGCCGACGCGCCTGACGAAGGTGATCGGCATCCTCAAGGCGTACACGACCAGGGTGGGGTCGGGGCCGTTCCCGACGGAGCTCACGGACGAGATGGGCGACTGGCTGCGCACGACGGGCGGCGAGTACGGCGTCACGACCGGCCGCAACCGCCGCTGCGGCTGGTTCGACGCGGTGATCGCCCGTTACGCGACACGGATCAACGGGGTCACGGACTTCTTCCTGACGAAGCTGGACGTCCTGTCGGGGCTGGAGCGCATCCCGGTGTGCGTGGCGTACGAGGTGGACGGCGTGCGGCACGACGAGATCCCGATGACGCAGACCGACTTCCACCACGCCAAGCCGGTCTACGAGGAGCTGCCCGGCTGGCGCGAGGACATCTCGAACGCCAAGTCGTTCGAGGACCTGCCGCCGAACGCGCAGGCGTACGTGCGGGCGCTGGAGGAGATGAGCGGGGCTCCGGTGTCGGCGATCGGCGTGGGTCCGGGCCGCGACCAGACCGTGGTGGTCCGCCCCCTCGTGTAGGGAACCGTCCAGGGCCTGTCTCGAAGTGTTGATCAACGGCGTGTCGTAGCCGGATAAGCAGAGAGGTCTCCGGTAAAGGGTTCAACGACCAAGAAGAACCTGTACCCGGAGACCTCGTGGCCACCTTAGCGGTGACACGGCGGTTCGACCTCACCGATGCGCAGTGGGCGCGGCTGGAACCGCTGCTGCCCGCAGGCAAAAGACCAGGTCGACCGTCGCGATGGAGCAAGCGCCAGTTGATCGACGGGATCCGCTGGCGGGTACGTAGGCGCGCCGTGGCGGGACGTACCGGAGTGCTACGGCTCCTGGCAGGCGGTCTACAGCCTGTTCCGCCGCCGGCAGCGGGCCGGCATCTGGCAGCACATCCTCCCGGTGGACTACGACCTGAGCCTGCCGATCACGCCCTCGGGCGGTCCCGGGGCGGCCTGTCGACCAAGCTGCACCTGGCGTGCGACCAGGGCCGGCGGCTGCTGGCCCTGGTGCTCACCGCCGGGCAACGCGGTGACGCGCCACAGTTCCCCGCGGTCATGGCCGCGATCCGGGTGCCCCGGCTCGGGCCCGGCCGCCCGCGCACTCGGCCCGAGACCGTCCGCGCCGACAAGGCCTGTTCCTCGCGCGCGATCCGGCAGCACCTGCGCTCTCGCGGGATCCGATGCACCATCCCAGAGCCTGCGGACCGGATCGCCGCCCGGCAGCGGCGAGGCGCCCGCGGTGGCCGGCCTCCAGCCTTCGATCCAGTCGACTACCGCGCCCGCTCAGCCGTCGAGTGCGGCATCAACCGGCTCAAACGGCACCGCGGCACCGCTACCCGGTTCGACAAACTCGCCGTCCGCTACGAAGCCGCCATCCACATCGCTGCCATCAACGACTGGCTCGTGATTCTTTGAGACACGCCCTAGGCGATCCGGGCGAGATCGATGATCACGTAGTCGTCGCCCAGGGGATAGGCGACCAGATTGTTCGCGCTGATGCCCGGCTCCACGCTGCGGCTGCCCTTCCCGCTGGGGGTCAGACGAAGGCCCAGGTCCCCGGACTTGCCTGTGGCCAGGTCCAGCAGCAGCTGCCGTCGTACGCGCTGGTCCCCGGTCCACACGGTCATGAAGCGGTCGTAGGCGACGCCGGTCAAGGCCGGCTGCTGGATCTGCCGTTCGTTCGAGCCATCGCGCAGGCGATGGAAGGGCTTGTCATCCGCGGCGACGCCCACGCACGTCGTCACGCCGCAGCGGACGTTCTGGTCTCCGGGACGTACCAGCGCCTTGCTCGTCTCTCCGGTTTCGACGTTGCGGATCTCCTCGAAACTGGGCTCGTTGTTCGGTGTGTACTGGCCGGGGGTCCCCACCCACGGCCAGCGCAGGATGTGGTGGCGTTCGGCGTCGGCGACCGGGGTCACAGCGCCGCCCGTCAACGGGAGCGTGAAGACGCCGCCTTCCATGACGGAGAAGGCCAGCCTGTCGCCGACGACCACCACGGTGTCGGCACGACCCTCGACCGGGGCGTCCGTGGGGATGGGCTCTGGCTTCCCACCCGCGATGGGCACCGACCAGAACGTGGTCCGCATGTCGTCGATGGTCTGCCAGACGATGCGATCCTGGGCCGCCGCGTAGTTGGAGGCGTACACGCCCTTCGGGGTGCGGATGTCCGCGATCTTCCGATGCCCGCCAATGGTGAGGTCGTAGGCGTAGATCGCGTCCGCCTTCTCGAAGCTCTCCCAGGTTTCGAGGAGGACGGTGTGGTCGTCGATGAAGACGCGCGGCTGGTACTTCTTGACGCCGGGCAGCTTCGCCGGGATCTTCCAGACGGCCTGCGGCCACACCTGGTCGACAGGTCTGGAAGCGGGGGCTGGGGTCGTCGCGGCGGACACCGAAGGCGTGGCGACCGAGTCCAGCACCGCGGGGCCGTTGTCACCCTGCCCCCGCACCGCCCACCCGACGCCGCCCGCCACCATGACGACGGCGAGGGCCGCAGCCACGGCATGGCTACGCCTCCGGCGACGGCGCGACCGGCCGACGATCTGCGCCGGGAATCCAGCCGGCGCCTGCGGCGCACCCTCGGCCCCGCGCATGATGACCCGGTGGAGATCGTCTTCCAGATCCTTCGTCATGGGACGTTCCTCTCAGCAGATGCGGTGCGGGCCTGCGGCCTCGTCATGCGGTCGTGGCCGGCGGGTGTGGGACGGGCCTTCGCGGGCGACGCGCGGCGCGCGGCCATCTCCGAACGCAGCCTCGCCAGTCCGAGCGAGGCATGGCTGCGAACGGTCCCCTGAGAGATCTTGAGCAGGTCGGCGATCTCGGCGTCGGCCAGCTGCTCGTAGAAGCGGAGCACGAGAACGGCGCGCTGCTTGCGGGGCAGCCCGGCCAAGGCGTGCCAGAGATCCTGGTCGCCGTCGGAGGGCAGCGTGTCGTGGAGCGGGACCTCCGGTAAGGCCCACGACAGATGCTCGCGCCGCCTCAGGCGCCACCGGCTGATGTGCAGCCTGGCCATGATCACCTTGGCATAGCGCTCCGGGTCCTCCTTGCTGCGCACCCGCGCCCATGCGTGGTGCAGCCTGATCAGGGCCTCCTGCGTCAGGTCCGCCGCGTCGTGGGGGTTGCCGCTGAGCGCGTAGCCGTAACGCATGAGCGCGTTGGCCCGCTCGGCGACGAACTCCGCGAAACGGGAGTCGTCTTCCACCTGTCGTCTCCACCCTCTCCCTGGTCTGTCATCTCACAGACGGGGATGGGGTGCGTTTCGTTGAAGAACATCCGCAACTCCGAGAAACCCGCGATTCCGGCCCTGATCCTGGCGGCGTTGCAGGTGTTTGCGGACACCACGGAGAAGATCGGCTGAACGAATGAGTGTGGACTCCACCATCGTCCGGGCTCACCAGCACGCGGGCCGGAGCACGCCGACAAGGTCACCCGCGGAAGGAGCCGCCCGCAGGGGAGCGACATGAGCCCGCCGATCACGCGCTGAGGCGCCCGCGCGGCGCAACCAGTGGCTCAACGACTTTGAAACACGACCTAGGGGGCCAGGAGGACGGCGGCGGTCATGGGGGTGTGCAGGGTCCAGCCGAGGGTGCTGTACAGGGCGTGGCCGTCCGCCGTGGCGACGAGGACGCCGGTGCGGGCGCCGAGTGAGGCGGCCGTGGCGGTGAGGGTTCTCATGACGACGGTGCCGAGGCCGCGGCGGCGGTGGCCGGCCGCGGTCTCCACCTGGTCCACGACGGCGGTGGCGCGGGTCACGGCCAGCTGGCCGCGGGCGGCCACCTCGCCGGCGGCGGTGAGGAGGCGGGCGACGGTGACGCCCGCGCGGGTGGTGACGGCGAGCGTGTAGCCGGGCGGCGCCTGGGCGGGCTCGGGGGCCAGGGCGATGGTCATCAGGTACTCCGGCTTCTGGACGGCCCAGCCGGGCGCGAGCCAGGGGGCGACGGCGTCGGCGGGGGCGCAGATCTTGAGCCAGGTGCCGGGCGCGGTGAGCGCGGTGCTGAGCCGGGTCAGCGTCGCCGGGTCGGCGTCGGGGACGATGTGCCGGGCGACGTGGCCGGGCAGTCCGACGTCCACCCTGAGGCCCCAGGGTTCGGTGACGGGCGCGGGAGCCTGGCGGGAGATAACCCATCCATCCACCCATGCCCGGATTGTCGGCAGATGAATGGTTGTGAGGGTCTCCGTCATGGAATCAGCCTATGGGCAGCCCCTGTCATTTTTCCGGCCAGCCCCCTGTCAAGTGGGCGTACCAGGATAAAAAGGGCGCGGCGTGGCATCGCTCGAACCCGCCACGCGCCGGGTAGTGTCCCCCGTGTGCGCGTTGAGATTCACGGTCATCGGGGTGCCAGGGGCCTGTGGCCCGAGAACACCCTGCCGGGGCTGAGCAGGACGATGGAGCTCGGGGTGCACGCCCTGGAGTTCGACGTCGCCCTGACCGCCGACCGGCGCCTCGTGCTGACCCACGACCTCACGGTCTCCGCCGTCACGAGCGCCGACAGGCGGCCCGCCCACCCGGGCGACCCGCTCTACCCGTACGTCGGACGGCCGGTCAACGCGCTCACCCTGGCTCAGCTTCGCACCCTTGAGGTGGGGGTGCGGCTGCCGCGTCACCCCGACGACCCGTTCGCGCTCACCCAGGCGCCCGTGCCCGACACCCGGATGCCCACGCTGGGCGCGGTGCTCGGGCTGGTCGGCGCGTACGAGGCCGAGGGCGTCCGCCTGCACGTCGAGCTGAAGTCCGACCCGACCAGGCCGCACCTGACGGCCGATCCCGAGCTGTTCACCGAGCTGGTGGTCGAAGAGCTCGACCGTCACGGCAGGCTGGGCGGCACGGCCATCCTGAGCTTCGACTGGCGCATCATCAGGCACGCCGCCGCGATCGCCCCGGGCACCCGGCGCTTCGCGCTGATCGAGCTCGACACCCTGCACTGGCACGACGACCTGGGCGACGACGTCCCCGCCGCGGCCCGCGCCGCCGGCGCGACGACGCTCTCGCCCGAGCACGTCATGGTGGACGAGCGGCTGATGGCGCAGTGCGCCGCCGCCGGGCTCGACGTGGCCGTCTGGACGGTCAACGACACCGGGCTCGCCTCCCGCATGCTCGACCTCGGGGTGGCCGGGATCGTGACCGACTACCCCGACCGCATGCGGGAGCTGTGGCGCGAGCGCGGCCTCGACCTGCCGAGGCCGGTGGCGCCGCTCAGGCCGGTGGGCGTCTAGAGCCAGCCGTTGCGCCGGAAGCCGCGGTGCAGCAGGACGCAGGCGGTGACCATGACGGCCAGCACGGCCGGGTAGCCCCAGACCTGCTTGGTCTCGGGCATGAAGTCGAAGTTCATGCCGTAGATGCCCGCGATCATCGTGGGTACGGCGAGGATGGCCACCCAGGACGAGATCTTGCGCATGTCCTCGTTGGCCAGGGCGTTCGAGCGCGCGAGAGCCGCCTGCAGTATGGAGCTGCACAGCTCGTTCGACGACTCGACCTGCTCGCAGACGCGGGAGAGGTGGTCGCCGACGTCGCGGAAGTAGTCGCGCATCTCCGAGGGGATCACGCGGCGCTGCGGGAGCGCCGACAGGGGCGACAGCAGCGGCGTGACCGCCCGCTTGAGCTCCAGCATCTCGCGCTTGAGCTGGTAGATGCGGTTGATGTCGCGGGAGCTGACGTCGGCGAAGACGGTGGCCTCGACCTCCTCCAGCTCCAGCTGCATGAGGTCGGCCACCTGGAGGTACCTGTCGACGACGTGGTCGGCGATGGCGTGCAGCACGCCGGACGGGCCCCGCTTGAGCAGCTCGGGGTGGTCCTCCAGCCGCTCGCGCACCTCGATCAGGGGGCAGTGCCGCCCGTGGCGCACGGTCACGACGAAGTCGGCGCCGAGGAACACCATGATCTCGCCGGTGGCGATGATCTCGCTGCTCGCGGTCAGCTCGTCGTGGTCGAGGTAGGCGACGGTCTTGAGCACCATGAACAGCGAGTCGCCGTACCGCTCGACCTTGGGACGCTGGTGGGCCTTGACGGCGTCCTCGACGGCCAGCGGGTGCAGGCCGAAGACCTCGGCCAGCCATTCGACCTCGGGCGCGGCGGGCTCGTGGAGCCCCACCCAGACGAAGGCGCCTGCGCCGTCCTCGTTGTGCTTGCGCACGAGCTCCAGAGCCTCGGCGATGTCGAGGGCGTAGATCTTCTTGCCCTCGACGTAGGCGCCGTACTCCACGAGCGAGTCGACGGGGGGCACGCAGGGCTCACGCACGGGCTGCGGGAGCGGGCGCGCGACGCGCGGCTGCTGCACCGGGTGACGGTTGATACGACGGAAAAGCGTGGACGAGCGCATGGCAGTCCCTTTCCGCCCGACCTGGCACGCTCCACGCGCGATGAAAAATCACCTCAATCGACGCACATGCGTGGAGGCACGATCAGGCTGCCGGATTGGAGTGGTCGGGGGTATGCACGGCGTACGTGCGCGAGCACGTACTGCTGGGATCACCAGGATTCATCCCGGACCACCTCCAATCATCACGGGACGCCGCAAAGCCGCCCTAACTTACCACAAGCCGGTGAACCCCGCCGAAGGAACACGCCCTTCCCGCGCCGTCCCCCCGCCGGGACCGGAGCGGCGGCACCGCCACGGGCCTGCGAGAATGGAGCCCGTGCGCGTTCTAGTCATTGGTTCCGGCGGGCGTGAGCACGCCCTTTGCCGTTCGCTCAAGCTCGATCAGCAGGTCACCGACCTCCATTGTGCCCCAGGCAACCCGGGCATCGAGGAGGTGGCCACCGTCCACCCCGTCGATCCCGTCGATCCCGAGCAGGTGGCCGAGCTGGCGACCCGGTTGCGTGCCGACCTCGTGGTCGTCGGCCCGGAGGCGCCGCTCGTCGCGGGCGTCGCCGACGCGGTGCGCGAGGCGGGCATCGCCTGCTTCGGCCCGTCCAGGGACGCCGCCATGATCGAGGGCTCGAAGGCGTTCGCCAAGGAGATCATGATGGCGGCGGGCGTGCCGACGGCCCGCGCGCGCACCTGCGCCACCGAGCAGGAGGCCGCCGCCGCACTCGACGAGTTCGGCGCGCCGTACGTGGTCAAGGACGACGGCCTGGCCGCGGGCAAGGGCGTCGTCGTCACCCGCGACCGCGAGCAGGCGCTGCAGCACGCCCGCGCCTGCGAGCGCGTGGTGATCGAGGAGTACCTCGACGGGCCCGAGGTGTCGCTGTTCGCGCTGTGCGACGGCAGCACGGCCGTGCCGCTGCAGCTCGCCCAGGACTTCAAGCGCGCCTACGACGGCGACGAGGGCCCCAACACCGGCGGCATGGGGGCGTACACGCCGCTCCCCTGGGCGCCCGCGGGCCTGACCGACCAGGTCATGCGCGAGGTGGTGCACCCCACGATCGGCGAGTTGTCCCGCCGCGGCCTGCCCTACCAGGGCGTGCTGTACGTGGGCCTGGCGCTCACCTCGAAGGGGCCGAAGGTGGTCGAGTTCAACGCGCGATTCGGCGACCCCGAGACCCAGGTGCTGCTCGACCGGCTGGAGACCCCGCTCGGGGGGCTCCTCATGGCCTGCGCCACCGGCGAGCTGGGCCCCGACCCGGTCTTCAAGGACGGCTCGGCCGTCACCGTGGTCGTCGCGGCCGAGAACTACCCGGGCCCCCCGGTGAAGGACGACGTCATCGAGGGCTTGGAGCCGACCGGGCACGCGTACGTCATCCACGCGGGCACGCGGCGCGACGGCGACCGCATCGTCTCCGCCGGCGGCCGGGTGCTCAGCATCGTGGGCAGCGGGCCCGACCAGAAGACCGCGCGGGAGAACGCGTACGAGCTGGTGTCGAGGATCCGGCTGCGCGGCTCGCACTACAGGACGGACATCGCGCAATGAAGCACGTTCACTCGGGCAAGGTCCGCGACCTCTACGAGACCGACGAGGGGCTGCTGCTCATGGTGGCCTCCGACCGCATCTCGGCCTTCGACTACGTCCTCGAACCCGGCATCCCCGACAAGGGCGCCATCCTCACCCAGCTCTCGCTGTGGTGGTTCGACCAGCTGAAGGACGTCGTCCCCAACCACGTCGTGGCCAGGGGCGACGACTCCCGCAGCGTGCTGTGCAGGCCGCTGCGCATGGTGCAGGTCGAGTGCGTGGCGCGCGGCTACCTGGCGGGCGGCGGCCTGGCCGACTACCGGCGCGACCGCGCCGTCTCGGGCATCCGCCTGCCGGAGGGCCTGGACGACGGCTCCCGCCTGCCCGAGCCGATCTTCACGCCGTCCACGAAGGCCCCGATGGGGCAGCACGACGAGCCGATCTCGTACGAGCAGGTGGTCGCGGAGGTCGGCGAGGAGACCGCCGAGGAGCTGCGCCGCATCACGCTCGCGGTGTACGAGAGGGGCGCGGAGATCGCTCGCGAGCGCGGCATCATCGTGGCCGACACGAAGATCGAGCTGGGCTGGGACTCCGACGGCGTGCTGACCCTCGGCGACGAGGTGCTGACGCCCGACTCCTCGCGATTCTGGCCGGCCGACGAATGGCAGCCGGGCCGCGCACAGCCCTCCTTTGACAAGCAATATGTCCGGGATTGGTTGACGTCGCCCGAATCGGGATGGGACAAATCCACCGGAAATCCGCCGCCTCGCCTTCCCGACCACGTCGTCGAACGCACCAGGCAGCGCTATCTGGAGGCGTACGAGCGCATCACGGGCACTCCCTTTAACGGGTGATTCGGCTGGGCCACCTGGTGTGAGCGGCTACTGTTGGCCCGATCAAGCCTCACGTTCATTCGCAAGGAGCCGCACGAAATGGTCCGTTACCGCGTGCGCGGTGGCAACGCACTGCGTGGAACCGCGTTCATCCAGGGCGCGAAGAACGCCGTGCTCCCCATGATCGGTGCGGCTCTGCTCGCCGCCAAGGGCCGCACCGTCCTGCGGAACGTCCCGATCATCGAGGACGTCCGCCGCGCCGTGGAACTGGCCGAGGCCGTCGGCGCGTACGTGGAGCTCCACGAGGCGGAGCGCACGCTGGTCATCGACGCGTCCCGGCTGAACAACCCGGTGCTGCCCGCCGAGATCGCAAGGCGCTTCCGCGGGTCGGTGCTGTTCACCCCCGCCCTGCTGCACCGCCTGGGCGAGGCCGTCGTCGAGGGCGTCGGCGGCTGCAACCTGGGCAGCCGCAACCTCGACTTCCACTACCTCGGCTACAAGCGGCTCGGCGCCGTCGTCGACGAGGGCGAGACCGTCATCCACGTCAAGGCGTCGGGCCTGACCGGCGCCACGCTCTACCTCGACACCCCGTCCCACACCGGCACCGAGAACCTCATCATGGCCGCCGCGCTGGCCAGGGGCACCACCGTGATCGAGAACGCGGCGCTGGAGCCCGAGGTGCTGGACGTCATCGACATGCTCAGCAAGATGGGCGCGCGCATCAGGGGCGGCGGCACCGGCTTCATCACGGTCGAGGGCGTCGAGGAGCTGCACGCGGTCGAGCACACCGTGATGCCCGACCGGCTCGACGCCGGCGTCTTCGCCATGGCGGCCGCCATCACCGGCGGCGAGCTGAGCCTCGTCGGCACCGGCCTCGACCTGGGCGTGGTGCGGTACAAGCTGGAGCAGATGGGCGTCGACTTCGCCCGGCAGGGCGCGGTGCTGCACGTACGCTGCGACCGCCCGCTGCGGCCGATCAACATCATCACCGACACCTACCCCGGCTTCGCCACCGACCTGCAGTCGCCGATGATGACGGTCGCCGCCCTCGCCGACGGCACCAGCTACATCCACGAGCGCATCTTCGACGGCAGGTTCGCCCTGGCCGGAGAGCTCAACAAGATGGGCGCGAACGTGCAGGTCGAGGACAGCAGGGCGATGGTCTTCGGGCCCACGCCGCTGACCGGCGCCCGCGTCACCGCGCACGACCTGCGCTCCGGCATCGCCCTCGTGCTCGCGGGCCTGGCCGCCGAGGGCGAGACGGTCATCGAGTCCGGCTACCTCATCGACCGCGGCCACGCTCATCTCGCGACCCGAATGCGCGCACTCGGGGCGGACATTACACGAGAGATTTCTGATCGCTAAATATGCGAGAAAAGCCCCGCTGAGCTGGCGATACATCGAGTCGGAGGGTCAGGCAGAGTAGCTTTCCGGAAAAGTCGGGCGTGACATTACGGGCCCCGCGAGCGATCGTTCCAAAAGAGAGCACCGTAAACGGACGGCAGGATGGGACGAACATTGGTCGAGAGGGCCGAAGAAACTCCCCGAGTGTCACGCCCGGGCGCCATGACACCGGACCTCACCATCGGCGTGGTCGGACCCCACGACCTGGTCGAAAGAGTGATGCTGATGGGGCACGCGGCGGCGCCGCTGCCCTGTCGCCTCGTCGCGGCGGCCTACCGCGACGAGCAGGAGGCGCCCGACAAGGTGACGCGGCTCGGGCCCGGCGTCGACGCGTGCCTGTTCGCCAGCCCGGTCCCGTACGACCTGGCCCGGCGTTCCGGCGTGCTGACGATGCCGGCCACGTACGTGCAGCTGGGCGGGGCGGCGCTGGTGGCGGCACTGGCCAAGGCCGCGCTCGACCCGCGCGTCGACCCGAGAAGGGTCAGCATCGACGTGGTCAGCAGGGCGGACGTCGAGGAGGCGTACACGGATCTGGGGATCTCGGCGACGGACGTGCACAGCCGCGACGAGCCGGGGGCGACGGGAACGATCGCCGCCTACCACGAGCGGCTGGTCAGGCAGGGCGTCACCACGGGAGCGCTGACGTGCCTGCCCGCGGTGGCCGAGCGGTTGCAGACGTCGGGCGTGCCGGCGATCAGGATCAGGCCGACGTCGGCCGCGGTCCGCACGGCGCTGCACACCGCGGCGCTGCTCGGGGCGCACCACCGGCTGGAGGAGTCACAGCTCACCGTGGTGCTGGTGGAGGTGCCGACGCTGCGCGAGCCCGTGCGCCGCGCCGCGCCCCGCTACTGGCGCGACGAGCTGCGGCTGTCGCTGCACCGGCTGCTGGTGCAGGAGGCGAACCGCATCAACGCCACCGTCTGGCCCATCGACGACCACAGCTACCTGATCACCGCGACCAGGGGCTCGATCGCGACGGCGACGGACGGGTTCCGCGTGCTCCCGTTCGCCGGGAAGGTACGCGACGAGCTGGGGCTGGCGGTCGAGGTCGGCGTGGGCATGGGACGCACGGCGCACGACGCGGAGTCGCACGCGCGGGCGGCGCTGGCACGCGCGCAGGCGGGCAAGCAGGCGCAGGGGTTCGCGGTGGACCGCGAGGGCAGAGCGCTCATCCCGGCCCCGCGCATGCCGCCCGCGGGCGCCACGCCGTTGAAGCCGAAGGGCGTCGAGGTGCTGGCCCGGCTGGCGGCCAAGCTCGAAGGCGGGGACACGGTGGTCGACGCGGAGGGCGCGGGCAAGATGCTCGGCGTCACCCCGCGGACCGCCAGGCGGTTGCTGCGCACGCTGGTTGACGAGGGACTCGCGTGGCCGCTTCCGCCGAACCGCACTCCGCAGCCTGGCCGGCCCCGCCAGCTGTACCGGCTGATCGTGGAGAAGCTGGGCCCGAGGTAGCCCGCACGGGCGAGGTCCGCCGCCCCTTCCCCTTCCAGGCGGCGGGCCTCTCTTCGGCCCTCCTTCCGGAGGAATATGGAGGAATGTGGAGAATTATTGACAAAGCGTGTACGGCGGGCGAATGTCGTCGCCGGCTTTTGTGAACTTCTTGGTTGACCCGTGGAGATGCGGGTATGTTCTCCAACGCCCCCGATCGACAGGATTCGGACGGGGGCACCAGCTTTTCCGGCACGTTCCCGAGATGGCCCCCACGAGGGCTGTGGCGACCCGTGCGGGCCGCACGAGGCTCGGGCTTCACAGCAGGACCACCGGCCCTTCACGGCCCTGTGGCAGCCTCTCAGCGCGTCAGCACGCGCAGGACGCGCCCGACACGGGGGCGGTGAGCGGGTCCGCCGGGCGGCGGGTCACGCCGGAGGCCGTCTCCACCGGGAAGCCCTCCCTCGCCCAGTACTCGAAGCCTCCGATCATCTCCTTCACCGGATGGCCGAGCCGGGCGAACTCCAGGGCGGCGCGCGTGGCGCCGTTGCAGCCCGGACCCCAGCAGTAGGTCACCACCGTGGCCCCGGCGGGGACCGTCTCGGCCGCCCTGGCGGCGATCTCGGCGGTCGGCAGGTGGACGGCGCCCTCGACGTGCCCCTGCTCCCAGCTCTCGCGGCTCCGCGAGTCGACCACGACGAGGCAGGGCACGCGGGCGGCGAGATCGGCGGCCACGTCGGACACGTCGGTCTCGAAGGCGAGGCGGGCGGCGAAGTGCGCCGCGGCGACGTCGGGCGAGGCGGCGGGCACCGCCGTGACGGCCGACCCGGAGCCGTGCGTGCTCACGGGACCGGCCGGGGCAGGCGCGAAGAAGGTGGACATTTCGCGAAATTTCCTTCCTTAGTGGCTTCATCTGCGGAAACGCCTCGATCCTCGCAGCCGCCCCGGAGCCGTAACAGTGGCGTGAAAGACCATCACCGCTAAGATCCCGCCAGCTTCCTGGTCCGATCCCGGCGAGGTTTGTCCGGTGACCGCCCGCTATTGTCATCAGCCATGAGCTCCAACGCCGCTGACACCCGTGCCCCGCTCGTCTGGGGCGCGCTGGCCATCGTCTACGTCGTGTGGGGCTCGACCTACCTCGGCATCAGGATCGCCATCGAGACGCTGCCGCCGATGCTCAGCGGCGCGCTCCGGTTCGTCACGGCGGGGCTGCTGCTCGGCGGGTTCCTCCTGGTCAGGAAGGGCTGGGAGCCGTTCAGGATGACGCCGCGGCAGTTCCTCGGCGCCGCGCTCGTCGGGCTGCTCCTGCTGACCGGCGGCAACGGCATGGTGGCGGTCGCCGAACAGCACATCTCCAGCGGCCTGGCCGCGCTGCTCGTGGCGTCGGTGCCGCTGTGGCTCGTGGTGTTCAGGATCGCCGTCAGGGACCGTCCCGCGCTGCTGACCGCAGCGGGGGTGCTGGTCGGGTTCGGCGGCGTCGCCGCGCTGTCGCTCAACGGCGGGGGCGAGTCGGCCAGTACCGGCGGCGTCGTCGTGATCCTGGTGGCGTCGCTGTCGTGGTCGATCGGATCGTTCCTGTCGGCCCGCATCCCGATGCCCGCCCACCCGTTCGCGGCCAGCACGGTGGAGATGCTCGTGGGCGGCGCAGGACTCGCCGTGACCGGCACGTCGCTCGGCGAGCACCTCGACTGGGCGGCGGTGTCGGGGCGCTCGTGGCTGGCGCTCGCCTACCTGGTGCTGGTCGGCTCGCTCGTCGGCTTCACCGCCTTCACCTGGCTGCTCGGCAACGCCCCGATCTCGCTCGTCGCCACGTACGCCTACGTCAACCCAGTCGTCGCGGTGCTGCTGGGCGTCCTCGTCGTGGACGAGCACGTGACCACCCAGATCGTGCTCGGCGGCGTGGTGATCCTCCTGGGCGTCGCCCTGGTGGTGTCCACAGAGCGACGCTCCACGTCGAAGGCCCCCGCCGCCGAGGAGGCTCCGGCCTAGGCGCCCTGCGTCCGCTCCCGGAAGCGGGCGGCGGCGGTGAGGAAGGCGTCGTTCGCCTCCGCGTCGCCGATCGACACCCGGGCGCCCTCGCCCGCGAACGGCCGCACGGCCACGCCCTCCACCGCGCAGGCGGCGGCGAAGTCGAGCGTGCGCTCGCCCAGCCTGAGCCAGACGAAGTTCGCCTCGGTCGGCGGAACGTCCCAGCCCTGCGCGATCAGCGCCTCCCTCACCCGGGTGCGCTCCTTGACCACGCGCTCGACGCGCTCGCTCAGCTCGTCCTCGGCCCTGAGCGAGGCGACGGCGGCGACCTGCGCGAGGTGGTTGACCGCGAACGGGATGATCGTCTTGCGCACGGTGGCCGCGACGGGCTCGTGCGCGATGAGGTAGCCGACGCGCAGCCCCGCCAGCCCGTACGCCTTGGAGAACGTGCGCAGCACGGCCACGTTCGGCCGGTCGCGGTAGAGGGTGAGGCCGTCGGGGACGTCCTCGTCGCGGACGTACTCGCGGTAGGCCTCGTCCAGCACCACCAGGACGTCCTCGGGCACCCGGTCGAGGAACGCGGTCAGCTCGGCGCGGCGGACCGACGTGCCGGTGGGGTTGTTCGGGTTGCACACGAACACCATGCGGGTGGCGGGCGTGATCGCCTTCGCCATGGCGTCGAGGTCGTGGTCCTCGCCGGCCAGCGGCACCCGCACGGACGTCGCCCCGGCCAGGTCCGCCAGCAGCGGGTACGCCTCGAACGAGCGCCAGGCGTAGACGACCTCGGCGCCCGGCTCGCCCACCGTCTCGAAGAGCTGCTGCGCGACGGTGACGGAGCCCGCGCCCAGCGCGACGTGCTCGAACGGCACGTCGTACCGCTCCGCGATGGCCTCGGTCAGCTGCGTGGCGCCCGGGTCGGGGTACCGGTTGATCTGCCGCGCGCCCTCGGCGATCGCCTCCACCACGGAGGGCAGCGGGTCGAACGGCGACTCGTTGGAGGAGAGCTTGAAGGACCGGCCGTCGGGTGCGACCACGGCCTTGCCCGGCTTGTAGGCCGGCATGGTGTCCAGGATCTGGCGGAAACGAGGCATGGCCTAACCATATGAAATGCGGCGTCGTGCGGCACCCCCACCCACCCCGCTTCCGGAGCCTGGGCGCACCGTCACTCCTTGAGTGAACGCAGCATCGGCGGGTGGAGGAGCTCGGCCGGGCCGCGCCGGTAGAGCTTGGCGGGGCGCCCGCCGTCGCGGGTGGTGGTGGCCCCGGCCTCGACGAGGAAGCCCTCGGCCTTGGTGACCTTGCGGTGGAAGTTGCGCGGGTCGAGCGTGCGGCCCCAGACGATCTCGTACACGCGGCGCAGGTCGGCCACCGTGAACTCGGCCGGGCAGAACGCCGCCCCCAGCGAGGTGTACTCCAGCTTGGCGCGGGCGCGTTCGACGCCGTCGAGCATGATGCGGCGGTGGTCGAAGGCCATGACGGTGAGCGCGTCTACGGGCTGCCAGCTCATGTGGGCCTTCTCCGACGCGGGCAGGTCGGGGGCGAGGCCGAGGTAGGCGACGCTGAGGACGCGCTGGCGCGGGTCGCGGTCGGGGTAGCCGTAGGTCTGGAGCTGCTCCAGGTGGACGGGCGCGCCGGGCAGGCCGGCCCGCTCCCCCAGCAGGCGCTGGGCGGCGGCGGGGAGGTCTTCGTCGAGCTGGATGAACCCGCCTGGCAGCGACCAGCGGCGCAGGAACGGCGGGTTGTCGCGCCGCCACACGAGCGCGCTCAGCGCCTGGTTGCGGACGGTGAGCACGACCAGGTCGACGCTGACCGGGATGCTCGGGACCATGGACGGCACGTTACACGCTGCCGTGCGCGGGCTGCGAACGCCGTGTCACGCGCTGATGCGGACGTGCAGCGGCTCGGTGGTGGACTTGCCCGACGGCACGGTGACGCTGATCCTGACCCACTCCCCCGGCGGCACCTGGGTCCAGTCGAACGGCACCCAAGCCGTCACCATCCCCTCGGGGACGTCCTCGAAGGGGTTCTGGTCGAGCCAGCCGACGGCCGCGACGTCGAGGTCCTTCCTGCCGCCGGTCCACTCGACGACGACGGTCGCGCCGGTGAAGTTGTAGCCGCGTACCTCGACGCCGTCCTGGATGTCGCGGCCGCGCCTGATGGCGTCGACGGCGACGGGCCGCTGCCAGTCCGACATGATCTCCGACTCCAGCGACGGCTCGCCGCACGTCATGAAGTCGCTCCACATGTACGAGACGATCTTCTGCACGTACCGTCCGGCCATGGTGACGGCCTGGTCGAGGCGTTTCTTGTCGGTCTTGCCCCTGGTGCCCTGCGGGGCGCACGGCCGGTCGCCCGACGGCTCGAACGCCTCGACGTTGGCCCACAGGTCCACCTGGTGGCCCGCCTGGAGCATCTCCTCGCGGGCGGCGGCCATCTCCCTGTAGTAGTCGCGGGTGGAGCCGTGGTAGGCGGTGCCGTACGTCGCCTCGCCGACGACGGGCCGCAGCCGCTCGTCCACCTCGCTGTCGCGCTCGTCGGGCCAGAACAGGCCGACCTTGCCGGTGCCGCGGCTGTCCTGCGGCGCGATGATGCCCACCCCGGTCCGTACGAGCGCCTTGAAGCCCTCGGCCACCTGCTTGGGCGTCTGCCCGAACGCGACCCGCTTGCGCGCGTCGAGGTAGGGGCTGATGAGGATGGGCTTGCCCGGCAGCTCCTGCTCGACGACGGTGTGCTGGTCGGCGTACACCTGCAGGGTGGGGTTCGAGGCGAGCGTGTCGGCCATCTGCACCTCGAACGGCTGGTAGACGCCGCCGAGGGAGGCCCGGCCCGCGAAGCGCTGTCCGTAGTCCTGCAGGATGCGCCTGGTCAGGGTGGTGAGGGTGCCGATGTGCTTGACGTTGGCCCTGGTGGGCACGTCGGGGTCGCGGGGGGCGAGCGGCAGGGCGGGGAAGATCCGCATGCCGAACTGGTCGCCCAGGTTGAGCAGCTCGGTCAGGCTGTCGGTGGCGGACCCGGCGACCAGGATCAGGTCGTACGAGGTCGCCTTCTGGGTGAAGTCGCAGGTGGAGTCGTCGGAGCCGTCGGGCGGGGCGAGCAGGCGGAAGTAGACCCGCTTGCCTGCCTTGATGGCGCGCTCCATGCCGGGGCAGCGGAAGATCCCGTTCCCGAAGGACTCGTCGGTCCTGTACACGTACGTACGGCCGATCCGGTTGCCCTCGTTGGCCTGCCTCAGGTCGCGCTCGGCGGCGTCGTGGCAGCTCAGGCCGTCTTCCACGCAGTCCTTGTAGAGCGGGTCGAGCGTGCCGTCCTTGGCCTTGACCTCGCCCGTGCCCGAGTCGACCGAGCGGAACTGCAGGCCGTAGCCGATCCTGATGATCGTGTCGCCGCCGACGGTGTGGATCTCCTCCAGCTGGTGCCGCCAGGTGCAGGGGTTCGACCTCGGGGTGATCCAGTAGCCGGTCACCGCGTACGGCGCCTGCTCCTTCGTCTCGAACGTGCCGCAGGGGTCGGTGAACTCGCTCACCTTGGGTGTGGGCGCCCCGCTCGGCGCCTTGGACGAGGCCGTGGGCCTGGGCGGCTCCTGGGAGGACGAGGGAAGGACGATGATCACCGCCGCGACGGCGGTCAGGATGGCTGCGCCCAGGAGCACGAAGAGCCAGCGCACGTTCAGGAACCTACCGCCCTCGTGATCTGCCGGATGTAAACGCCTGCCGCGCGACTATCGGGTGACCCCGGCCCACGCCTCCAGCTGGGCCACGAACCGCTTCGCGGAGTTGGGCCAGTGGTGGTTGGCGCGGGCGGCGGCGTAGCCGCGGGCGCCCTGGGCTCGCCGCTCGGCGACGTCGTCCCGCAGGGTCAGCACCGCCTTGGCGACGGCCTTGGGGTCTTCCCACGGCACGACGACGCCGCTGTCGTAGCGCTCGACCAGCTCGACCGCCCGCGGTGACGGCGTGGTGATGACCGGGATGCCGTGCGCCATGTACTCCACGATCTTCGTGGGCATGGAGTGCCGGTAGTTCGGCTCGTCACGCAGCAGCGACAGCCCGGCCAGCGCGCCGTCGAGCCGCTTGAGCGCCTCGTCGTTCGGCATGAAGTCGCGCCACTCCAGCAGGCCCTCCGTGACGGCCTCGTCGAGCGCGGGACGGCTCTGCGGGTCGGCGTAGCCGATCAGCTCGACCGCCACCCGGTACGGCTGGAGCAACTTGGCCACCTCGATGGCCTCGGCCACCCCTCGGGCCCTCGACAGCCAGCCGAGGTACACCACGCGGTCGTCGCCTGGCGGCGTGACCGTGTCGGGCACCCACGTCTCGTTCGGGACGATGAGGTGCGAGTGCTTGAACCTGCCCGCGTAGGCCGTCTCGGCCAGCAGCAGGTGCAGGTGGCGCTCGGCGGTGCTCTCCAGCAGCCGGGCGAGGAACCGCGCCGGCGGGCGCAGGAGCGACGGCAGCCACGGCTTGAGCGACAGCGTGGCGGGCGTGTCCTCGTGGACGTCCCACACGACCGGCGGCCGGCCGCGCACGCCCCACACCGCGAACAGGAGTTCGGGGTCGTGGATCAGCGCGATGTCGACCTTGTCACGCATGCGCTTGAACAGCCGGCGGGCGGCCCACACCGCCGCGATCCGCTTGCGCTGCGCCGCCCTCGGCAGATCGACCCCCGTGACCCACGGCCTGGGGACGACGCCGTGCGCGGTGTAGGAGGCGGCATACGTGACCTCATGACCGGCATCCACGAGAGCGCGGATCTGCCGATGCAGGATTCTCGCGTCCTCGGGGTTATGCACCACCGTCATGACGAGCACGTGCACTGCGCGCAGCCCTCCGTCGCTACAGCCGCTCGACGCGTTCACCCTCGGCGAGAACGCCGCGGGTGTCCAGCACGAGCTTGGCCTTCGCCTCGACCATGTCGAGGTCGAACGCGGCGTGCTGCTGCAGCAGCAGCGTCACGTCGGCGTCGACCACGGCCTCGGCCAGATCTTCCTCACGCGGCACCGGGGTGCCGTCGACCTGCCACTCCTTGACGTACGGGTCGGCGAACGAGAGATCGGCGCCCAGCTCCAGCAGCGCACGCGCGACAGGGAGTGCGGGGGTTTCACGTTCGTCGGCGATGTCAGGTTTGTAGGTGACGCCGAGCATAACCACTTTGGCGCCGTTCACGGGCTTCTTGTGCCGATTCAGCAGTCGCTGGACGCGGGCGACCACGTACGAGGGCATGCGCTCGTTGATCTCCTGCGCCAGCTCCACGAACCGGAACGGGTAGCCGAGCTTGCGCACGGTGTACGACAGGTACGACGGGTCGACCGGGATGCAGTGGCCGCCGACGCCGGGGCCCGGCAGGAACTTCTGGAAGCCGAACGGCTTGGTGGCCGCGGCCTCGATCGACTCCCACAGGTTGATGCCCAGCTCGTCGCAGAAGATCGCCATCTCGTTGACGAGGGCGATGTTGACGTGCCTGTAGGTGTTCTCCAGCAGCTTGGCCATCTCGGCCTCGCGGGTGCCGCTGACCGGCACGACCTGCTCGATGAAGCCGCCGTAGAAGGCGGCGGCGCGGTCGCGGCAGGTGGGGGTGTAGCCGCCGACGACCTTCGGGGTGTTGCGCAGGCCGAACTTGGCGTTGCCCGGGTCGATGCGCTCGGGCGAGAAGGCGAGGTGGAAGTCCTCGCCCGCGACCAGCCCCGAGGTCTCCAGCAGCGGCTTGACGAGCTCGTCGGTGGTGCCGGGCCAGGTGGTGGACTCCAGCACGACGAGCGTGCCCTTGGTCAGGTTGCGCGCGACGGCCTTGGTGGCGCCCTCGACGGCGGACAGGTCGGGACGGTGGTCCTCGTCCAGCGGCGTCGGCACGCAGATGACGATCGTGTTGCTCGTGGCCAGCACGGACTCGTCGAGCGTCGCGCTGAAGCCGTTGGCCAGCATGTGCTCGAGGTCGGCGTCGGTCAGGTCATCGATGTAGGACTGCCCGGCGTTGAGCGCGTCCACCTTGCGGGGGTCGACGTCCACGCCGACGACCTGCAGGCCGGCGGCCACCGCTTCCTTGGCGAGCGGCATGCCGACGTAGCCCAGGCCGATGACAGCCAGGTCGATTTCTGTCACAGCTGTGCCTTAAGGAGCCGGAAACAACACTTCATGGAGGCAAAGGTTATCTCAAGTCCACCTAGCTCACGCCTAATGCGACCGAACCCGTCAGAACAGACAGCCAACATGGAGGTCATCATTGTGCAAGAGATCGGTAAAGAGCTTGATATGTCTCGGCGACCCGGCTCCACGTACGCTTCGCCGCGACTTCCGCGCGCCCGGCCTCGCCCATCTCCGCACGCCGGGCGGGGTCCTCGCGCAGCCCCGCGATCGCCTTGGCCAGCTCGGCGGGATCGCCGGCAGGCACCAGCAGACCGGCGCCGTCCGACCCCACGAGCTCCGAGAGAGCCGGCAGATCGCTGAGCACGACCGGCTTGCCGAGCGCCATCGCCTCGACCGGTTTCAATGGCGTAACAAGTCGGCAGACGCGGAGATCCTCACGCGGGCAGGCGAAGATGTCGATCGCGTCCTGCGCCTGCAGCGCCTCGTCGGGGCCGACCCGGCCCGGCAGGATCGCGTCCGTGAGCCGCAGCTCGTCCACCAGCGCCAGCAGGTTGTCTCGCTCGGTGCCGTCGCCGACGATCAGCACCCGCACCGGGGCGCCCTGGTCGCGCAGCAGCGCGGCGGCCCGCAGCAGGGTCGCGAACCCCTCGTAGGCCACGATGCTCGACACCGACCCGACCACGATCTCGCCCGGCTCGATGCCGTACGCGCTCCTGAACGACGCGCCGTCGTACTCCGCGGTCAGCAGGGAGTCGTCCACGGCGTTCGGCGCCAGGTGGATCCGCTCCCTGGGCACGCCGCGCTCGACGATCTCCACGGCCATCGTCTCGGCCAGCGTGACGACCGCGTCGGCCTCACGCATGAGGAACGCCTCACGCTCGCGCTGCAGCAGGTGGCGCTGGCTGCCCACCCTGATGGGGTCGCGCGAGGCCCACGTCTCCTCCAGGAAGCCGCGCACCTCGTAGACGAACGGCGTGCCCGTCCTGTCGCGCACCGCGTGCGCCACCGAGCCGTTGCGGTGGTCGGTGGCCGCGTGCAGCACCTGCGGGCGCAGCTCGGCGACCAGCCTGGTGACCTCGTCGGCCCCCTTGACCATGCGCCCGCGCATCTCGAACGGCATCTCGCCGCGCCCGTCGGGCAGCAGCCGGTGGTGCGGGATGCCGTCGATCTCCTCGTACGGCTCGGCGTCGGCGTGGCCCTGCAGCATCGGCCAGCCCCAGCTCGTGACCACGTGCGGGTCGAGCCCGGCGGCCTTCTGCGACGTCACGATGCGGTGGGTGCGCACGGTGTAGCCGGCCTGCGTGTACGGCAGGGCGTTGGTGACCAGGTGCAGCACCCGGCCCTCGACCCTGTCGGTCACGGCGACCTTCGGGCCGGGTGGGATCGGGTCGGGGCTGATCGCGGCCAGCTCACCCCGGTAGTAGGCGGCCCTGCGCTTGACGAACGGGTACTTGGTGTGGGCGTCCAGCACCTCGGCGGCCTCGCTGACGCGACCGGCGTCCCAGTGGGCCTTGGCCTCGTTCCAGGGGGCGCGGATCACGCGCATGCCGAACTTGCGCACCATGCGCCGCGCCCTGCGGGCCGCCGGCCAGGCGAAGCGGCCGACGACCGGTCGCAGGCGGGGCGGCAGCGCGTCGGCCGCGGCCTGCGCCACGCGGACGGGGTCGGACTTGACCTTCGTCACGACGACCCTGGTGACGATGATCGGGTGCTGGGCGAACCCCTTGAGAAGCCCGCCGACGCCGGCTCTGGCGGATTTCGCGGAAACCCTTCCGGAGGCCGGAGTGCCCCGCGAGACAGCACCTCGGGAGACATTGGGGGAGTCTTGACGACTGGCGTCGGATGCCACGTGGGGACCGTACCATAGGCAACGTTTTTTCCCTTCCGCTCCGAAAGGCGAGGTCAATGAGGGAGAACCCCCTGGTCCTGCACGTTCTGGGTGCCCGCCCCAATTTCGTGAAAGCGGCCCCGGTGGTGCGGGCACTCGGCGAACTCGGCGTGCGGCAGGGCATCATCCACACCGGTCAGCACTACGACGCGCTGATGTCGGACGTCTTCTTCGCCGACCTCGGCCTGCCCGAGCCGCTCGCGAACCTCGGGGTCGGCTCCGGCAGCCACGCCAGGCAGACGGCCGCCCTGCTCGTGGGCCTGGAGGAGGTCGTCCTCGCCCAGAACCCCGACCTCGTGGTGGTCTACGGCGACGTCAACTCCACGCTGGCCGCGATCCTCGTGTGCGCCAAGCTCGGGGTGCCCACCGCGCACGTCGAGGCGGGCCTGCGCTCCTTCGACCGCGGCATGCCGGAGGAGGTCAACAGGATCGTCACCGACTCGCTGTCCGACCTGCTCTTCGCCACCTCCCCTGACGCGCTCTCGCACCTCGCCGCCGAGGGCGTGCCCGCCGGCAAGGTGCACCTGGTCGGCAACCCCATGATCGACAGCCTCTTCGCCGCCCTGCCGTCGCTGGACCCGGCCCCGGTGGCCGAGCGGCTCGGCCTGACGGGGAGGTACGCCGTCGCCACCCTGCACCGCCCCGCCAACGTGGACTCCCCCGAGGCGGCCAAGGAGCTGGTGGACGCGGTGCTGGAGGTGTCGCGCCTGGTCCCGGTCGTCGTGCCGATCCACCCGCGCGGACGTACCAGGCTGGCCGAGGCGGGCCTCGTGGACGGCCCGACCGTGAAGGTCGTCGACCCGCTCGGCTATGTGGACTTCCTCTCACTCGTCCGCGGGGCCGCGCTCGTCGTCACCGACTCGGGCGGCGTCCAGGAGGAGACGACCATGCTGGGCGTCCCGTGCCTGACGGTGCGGCCCAACACCGAGCGGCCGATCACGGTCACCCACGGCACGAACCGCCTGGTCACGCCCGCCCTGCTGCCCGCCGCGGCGGAGAAGGCGCTGGCGGACGGCGCGGCCACGCCCGCGGGCGAGCTGCCCGTGCTCTGGGACGGCGAGGCCGGCCCGAGGATCGCCCGCGTGATCGCGGCCTGGCTGAAGGGGGACAACCTGTCGCCCGCCTCGCAGGGCCGGCGCGCCGAATAGCCCCCCATACGGGGTGACTCCCGGCGTAACATGACATTCCTCCGCGATGCGATAGGCGAGTACCCCATGGCCGAAACCCCAGAAGAGCCCACGTTCCAGCGGCTCGGGCCCGTCAACTGGCTGCCCGAGGAGCGCAAGGTCGTCGAGCGCTACGAGGCCGAGATCAGGGAGCTGCGGCGGCGGCTGGAGATCGCCGAGGCCAAGGCCGCGTACGCCGCCTGGAAGCTGGAGGCCACCCAGGCGAAGCGGACGTTCAAGCTGGGCGAGGCCCTGGGCTCCAAGAACCCGGGGAAGATCGTCGAGGCCGTGCGGTCGAAGGACCGCGCCCCGAAGCCGCCCGCGCCGGTCACCGAGGTGGCCGAGACCGCCGCCCACCGCCCGCCGCCCGTCGAGATCCCGCCGGTGAAGTGGCCGCTCGGCCCGGTCAACCGGCCCGACCTCAAGGTCGCCGTCATCCTCGACGACTTCTCCAGGATGGCCTTCCGCTACGAGTGGGACCAGATCGAGTTCGGGCTCAAGGACTGGCCAGAGATCTTCGCGGAGAAGCGTCCCGACCTGCTGTTCTGCGAGTCGGCCTGGCACGGCAACCAGGGCCGCTGGCGCTACCAGATGACCGGCACCAACGCCCCCAAGGAGCCGCTGCGCGAGCTGGTCGCCTGGTGCCGGCAGGAGGGCATCCCCACGGTCTTCTGGAACAAGGAGGACCCGCCCAACTTCGACTTCTTCATCGACACCGCCAAGCTGTTCGACTACGTGTTCACGTGCGACGGCGACATGGTGCCGAAATATCGGGAAACTCTGGGCCACGACCGGGTGGACGTCCTCCAGTTCGCCGCCCAGCCGCGCGTGCACAACCCCATCCAGCAGAAGCAGGGCCGCCTGCACGACGTCGTGTTCGGCGGGATGTACTTCCGCGACAAGCACCCCGAGCGCCGCGAGCAGATGGAAGTCGTGCTCGACCCGGTGCGCGAGCTGGGCCTGCACATCTTCGCCCGCAACGGCGAGGTGGACGAGAAGTACGCCTGGCCCGCCAAGTACCGGCCGCACATCGTCGGCGAGCTGCCCTACGACCAGATGCTCGCCGCGTACCGGATGTACAAGGTGTTCCTCAACGTCAACTCGGTGCTGGACTCGCCCACCATGTGCGCGCGCCGGGTCTTCGAGCTGTCGGCCTGCGCCACGCCCGTCGTGTCCGGCTGGTCACGGGCCATCGAGGAGACGTTCGGCGACCTCGTCCCGATCGCGCGCGAACCGGTCGAGTCGTACAACCAGGTGCTGCACCTGATCAACAGCCCCGAGCTGCGGGCCCGCACCGGCCACCTCGCCATGCGGGAGGTGTTCGACAAGCACCTGTTCTCCCACCGCGTGGACCAGATCCTGCGCCTCCTCGGCAGGCCGGTGCAGCCGCGCTCCCGCTCGATCTCCGTGGTGCTGCCCACCAACCGCGCCTCCCAGATCGAGCACGCGATCTCCTCCGTCGCCCGGCAGATCCACCGGCCGCTCCAGCTCGTCATGGTCCTGCACGGCCTCGACATCGACCCCGTCGTCGTCGCCGACAAGGCGCGCATGGCCGGCATCACCGACGTCGTCGTGCTGCCCGCCGACGCAGAGCTGTCGCTCGGCGCCTGCATGAACCTCGGCATCGCCGCCGCCGAGGGCGAGCTCATCGCCAAGATGGACGACGACAACCTCTACGGCGACCACTACCTGTCGGACCTCGTGCGGGCCTTCGACTACTCCGACGCCGAACTGGTCGGCAAGGGCGCCCACTACGCCTACTTCGAGGGGATCAACACCACGATGCTGCGGCTGCCCGGCCTGGAGCACCGCTACTCCTGGCTCGTGCAGGGCGGCACGTTCCTCGGCAAGGCCGGGATGTTCCGCGAGTACCCGTTCGCCGACATCACCCGGGGCGAGGACACCCACCTGGTCAGGCGGCTGAAGGAGGACAGGGTCAAGATCTACTCGGCCGACCGCTTCAACTTCGTCTACTGGCGCAGCGCCGACGCCTCCATGCACACCTGGCAGGCCGACCACATCAAGCTGACGAGGAACGCGCAGTTCTCCTTCGTCGGCCGCCCGGACGACCACGTCCTCATCTGATCGGGTAGTCCTTGAGCGTGATCGCGTCGGCCGCCTTCGTGGTGAGGCGGTCGAGGTAGCCCATGAACATCGGCCGGGTGAGCACCTTGTGCGCGGCATCTCGCATGCGGATGCCCCTGGCCGTCCGCGGCGCGAAGAACGACCCGGCGTTGCCCGCCAAGCGCTGGCACGCCTTCGCGTACGGCGCGATCACCTCCTGGTAGCGGGCGAAGGCGGTGACGTGGTCGCCCCCGGCCGCCGCGAGCTCCCCGGCCAGGACGTACGCGGCGATCAGCGACATGCCGGCGCCCATGCCGCCCATCGTGGCGCCGTACCCGGCGTCGCCGACGAGCGCGAACCGGCCCCTCGTGAACGCGTCCATGCGGACCATGCCGATCTGGTCGAAGTAGAACGAGGACGCGTCGTCCAGCGCCGCCAGCACCTTCGGGACCTCCCACCCCATGCCGCGCAGCGCGTCGGCGACGATGCGCCGCTGCCGGCCGGTGTCGCGGCGGTGGTAGTCGAGCGGGCCTGGGTGGAACACGCACAGCGCGGAGTCGGCGCTCAACGCCACCCCCCTGCCGGGCTCGCTGTAGAGCAGCGACTCGTTGCCCAGCGCGAGGAGGTCGGGGACGGAGAACAGCGCGACGTGGTAGCCGGACGGGCGGATGTGGCGCTCTTCGGGGCCGAACGCCAGCCGGCGCACGCCGCTGTGCAGGCCGTCGGCGCCGACCACCAGGTCGAAGGTTCGCCTGGCGCCGCCGTCGAAGGCGACGTCCACGCCGCCGGCCGTCTCCGTCATCGAGGCGATCGCGTCGCCGAAGACGTACTCGGCGGCGTCCTTGGACATGTCGTACAGCAGGCGGCTCAGGTCGCCGCGGGCGATCTCCACCTGCCCGCCCGTGAAGGAGGCGGGCAGGCTGACCCGCCTGGCCCCGTCGCGGCCGATCAGGTGCAGCGGCCCCGGGTCGGTCCGCCAGCGGCGGATCTCCTCCAGGACGCCCATCCTGCGCAGCATGGTGAGGTGGGCCTCGCCACGGAAGTCGACGTTCTGGCCGCCCTCGCGCAGCGCGGGGGCGCGCTCCACGACCGTGACCCGGTGGCCCGTGCGGGCCAGCCAGTACGCCAGGGCGGGGCCGGCCAGGCCGGCGCCGGAGATCAGGACGCTCTTGCTCATCGGGACTCCTCGTCGTCGGGGTTCGACGGCTTCGAGCCTCGTGGAGCTCGCTGACCGGGTGCGCACCGGCCGCGCACCGGCCGGGCGCTATCTGGTGACCCGCGCGAGGTTCTGGTCGGCCATGCGGCCGAGCTCGTACAGGCCTCTCGGCTTCAACTTCTTGCCGACGAGGATCATGGTGGTGATGAGGTCGCCGCGGCGGATGGCGACGGTGCCGACCTGCGCGTCGTCGCCCTTGCCCCGCATGGCGGTGGTGATGTAGGCGCGCGACTGGTCGCCGTGCTTCGGCATGTCGAGCGCCTTCGTGCGGTAGGTGACCCTGGTGCCGTCGACCTCGGCCTGGTAGGAGGCGCACTGCTTGGGCAGCGGCGCGGGGAACGCGTCGGGCGTCGCCGAGACCACGGCCTGCGTGAGCGAGCCGCCCTCGGTGGCGAAGGAGATGACGGCGGCCGGGGCCTGGGCGAGCTTGGTGGCGTCGAGCTGGGTGGCCGCTCCGCACTCGGGCCGCTCCAGCTTGGACTGGCGGATGGCGGCGAGCCCCTGCTGGGTGGACTTCAGGCCGCCGAAGACGCCGGTCTCGGGCCCGTACGTGACGCGCATGCCCTTGGGCGCGGGCAGCAGGGCCGCGCGCAGCTTGGCGGCCTCGGCGGGCGCGACGGCGGCGGCGGTGGCGCCCGTGGCGGCGTCCTGCTTCGCCGGGGCCTCGGCGGCCTGGCCGGACGCGCATCCGGCGACGGCCAGCATCGTGAGGCATATCCCGGAGATGGCCTTATGCATACGTTCTCCATTTCACTCGTGCGGCTTTGACAAAAAGCTAGAGGAAACGGCAGGCGGCGAGCCGGGCAACGTCGCTATTCACGGGATTCGGCGAACACAGGAAGTATTTTCAATTTTGCGCCCTTTGTGGATGCTTCCTGCCCGGGTGCCGTGCCAGCGGGCCGCAGCAGCCGTCCACTGCCCGGCCCGGCCTTTCCCGCCAGGGACGACCCGAAGAGGCATTCACCGACAACAGGCACCGCAAAATGTTTCTCCAAGCGCTGCGCGGCATGACTGCGGCTTTTGGCCGGACTCTGATGATCGCCGCATGAGCCACTGGAATCCGCGTGACCTCGGGATGGACCGCCGCATTTCCCGCCGCGACTTCTTCGACGGCGTGGCTGTCGCCGCGGTGGCGGGCTCGCTGCTCGGCCCCGGCTCCTCCGGGCGGAACCCCGCCGGCGCGGCCCCCACCGCCCCCACGGCTCCCGTGGCGGTCACCGGCGGGCCGTGCGCCGCGCCGCTCGGCGACACCGCGCAGGCGCTCAGCGTGCCCCACGCCCTGCGCGACGGCCGGTTCTGGGAGTACGCGGGCCGGCCCGAGGACACCGGCGAGCGCTACGACCTCGTCGTGGTCGGCGGCGGCCTGAGCGGGATGAGCGCGGCGTTCGCGTGGCTGCGCGCCGAGCCCGGCGCGCGCGTCCTCGTCCTCGACGCCCACGACGAGCTCAAGACCCCCTCACCCGACGCGGCCGGCCGCGGCTCCGCGCTGCTCGACCCGCCCTCCGCGTGGACGCACGAGGGCAGGGCGCTGCTCGACGACCTCGGCGTCGGGCTGGAACGGGCGGCGCCCGCCTCCCGCCAGGCCGACAGCGTGATGTGCGACCGCGAGACCTTCCCCGTGGAGACCCTGGTCAAGCTCACCCCCGGCCTGCCCGCCGAACGGCTGGCCGCCCGGCTGCCCGTCGCCGACGCGGCCAGGCGCGACCTGGTCATGCTGTGCGAGAACCCGCCCGACTGGTTCCCCGGCCTGCCCGCGCGGGAGAAGCAGGAGCGGCTGGCCGGGCTGACGTACTCGGACTTCCTGCTGCGGGTCTGCCGCGTGCACCCGGACGTCGAACGGTTCCTGCGCACCCTGCCGAACGCCAGGTGGGGGTGCAGCACCAGGTGCCTCGGCGCGATCGACGCCTGGGCCTCGCGCGGCTACCCCGGCTTCCAGGGGCTGGGGCTCGACAGGTCCGAGCCGTCCAGGTTCAACTCGCCCACCGTGGAGCGGGAGTGGAACCGTGAGCTGTACCGCGTGCGCGGCGGCGAGGAATCCCTCGTCCGCGCGATGACCCGCGCCGTGGCCGGCGGCGGCGGCCCAGGCCGGACGGGGCACCAGGTGCGGCTGCGGCCGTCCAGCCCCGTGGTCTCGGTGCGCAACGACGGCGACCCGGGGTCGGCGTCGTCGGCCACCGTGGCGTACTTCGACGGCCACCGGGTGCTGGCGGTGGGCGCGGGCTCGGTGATCCTCGCCTGCCAGGGCGCGATGGTGCCGTACCTGGTGCCGGAGCTGCCGGAGCGGCGGCGGGAGGCGCTGCGGCGCGCGGTGCGGCTGCCCCTGCTCGACGCCGCCGTACGGGTCCGCGACCGGGGGGCCTGGCGGCGGCTCGGCGTGTCCAGGACGCGCTGGACGGGGGCGTACTGGTGCGTGACCGAGCTGGAGGACGGCGGCCCTGAGAACGGCGGCGCCGAGGACGGCGGCGGGCCGGGCGTCGTCAGGCTGCTGGCCACCCCGTGCCGCTCCGAGCTGGGGCCCGACGAGGGCGCGGCGGCGGGCAGGCGGGCGCTGCTGCGCACGCCGTACGCGCACATGGAGTTCACCGTGCGTGAGCAGCTCGCCCGGCTGCTCGGGCCCGCCGGGTTCGACCCGGCCAGGGACATCGAGTCGATCGCCGTGCACCGCTGGGGGCACGGGCGGGCGCCGGAGTACCGCAGGCCGTGGCACTCCTTCGCCCCCGACGGGCCGTTCCCGTCGGACGCGGCGCCCGGGAGGTTCGGCAGGATCGCGGTGGCGGGCTCGGACGCGGTGCCGTGGACGGGCCCGGAGGCGGCCGTCACGGCCGCGCTGCGCGCCGTCGAGGAGCTGAGGCGCTGAGGCGCTGGGGCGCTCGGGCTTGGTGCCGTCGAGGAGCTGAGGCGCTGAGGCGTCCTTGGGGAGGTTCTTGGGGGTTGCCCCAATAGTCACGGTAATGAACCCGTTCCTCCCACTGCGCCGGATGCATAATCGGTGCTAGTCTCCTGTGCGATCTTCCGGAGGTGTGTTTACACGAGGCGTGGAAATGCCCCTCGATTCGAGGTTGGGACATGGGCTCGCGAAACCGGTCTATTCGGTTCAAGATCTTCTTATTGCTGCTGCTACCCCTCCTGTCTCTCAGCGCGCTCTGGGGCTTCGTCCTCAACCTCACGATGGGTGACGGCCAGTCGCTCCTGCGGGCCGGCACCCTCTACCGCACCATCGGCGTCACCTCGGCCGACCTGGGCTTACAGCTCCAGGCCGAGCGCCTGCGCACCGCCGAGACGCTCACCACCCGTGAGCCGACCGACGACCTCGCCGCCCAGCGCGGCCGCACCGACAAGTCCCTCGCCGCCTTCCGGCAGGCCGTCACCGAGGCCGGCGGCGCCGTCAACCCCGAACTGCGCGCCGCGCTCGACGTCCTCCTCACCGAGCTCGGCCGCCTCGCCTCCGTCCGCGAGGGCGTCGACGGCGGCATCGACTCCCGCCTGGCCGGCCTGACCGAGTACAACCGCCTCCTCGACGCGCTCTTCACGCTCTACGACCATCTCGTCCCCGTGTCGGACCTGACGATCTACCAGCAGGCCGGCTCGCTGCAGGCCATGGCCGACGCCCGCGAGGCCATCTCCAGGGAGCACGCCCTCGTCGCCGGCGCCCTCATAGACCACCACCTCACCGAGCCCGAGACCGCCGCCTTCACCGAGTACGCCGCCTCCAGGAGGTTCCTGCACGCCCGCGGCCTCGCCGGCCTCGACGTGGAGCTGCGCCGGCCGTACGAGCAGGTGTTCGCCGGCGAGCCGTTCCTGACGTTCGCCACCATGGAGGCCAGGATCGTCAAGACCGGCGCGCCGCCCGCCGACGCCGAGGCGTGGCGGTCCGCCGTCGACCGGCTCAGCGGCGAGCTGGACCGGCTCGGCACCGCGTCCTCGCAGGTCGTCGCCGACCGCGCCTCCAGCGCCGCCACCGTCGTCATCGTCAAGATCGCGCTGGCCGGGGGTCTCGGCCTCGTCGCGGTTCTCGCCTCGATCATCATCTCGGTACGCTTCGGTCGTCGCCTGGCCGGCGAGCTGGCCGCGCTGCGTACCGCGGCGCTGGAGCTGTCGGAACGCCGGCTCCCCGACCTCGTGGAACGGCTGCGCAAGGGCGACGACGTGGACGTGCGTAAGGAGGCCAAGGCGATCAGGGTGAACGGCTCCGCCGAGATCACCGACGTGGCGAGGGCGTTCGGCTCCGTACAGCGCACCGCCGTCAACGCCGCCGTCGGCCAGGCCGCGCTGCGCCGCGGCATCGGCCAGGTGTTCGTCAACCTCTCCCGGCGCAAGCAGGGCCTGCTGCACCGCCAGCTCGCCCTGCTCGACAGCATGCAGCGCCGCACCCACGACCCCGACCGGCTGGAGGAGCTCTTCCGGCTCGACCACCTGACCACCCGCATGCGCAGGCACGCCGAGAGCCTGCTGGTGCTGTCGGGCGCCCCGCCCGCGCGGGCCTGGCGGCGTCCGGTGCCCGTGCTCGACATCGTCAGGGCCGCCGTCGCCGAGGTCGAGGACTACACGAGGATCGACGTCGAGACCGGCCGCCACCTGCCCGCCTCCTCCGTCGACGGCGGCGCCGCCGCCGACCTCACGCACCTCGTCGCCGAACTGCTGGAGAACGCCACCATCTACTCGCCGCCCGACACCAGGGTGCAGGTGCGCGGCGACCTGGTGAGCAACGGCTACGCGATCGAGGTCGAGGACCACGGGCCCGGCATGTCGGCCGCCGAGTACGCGTCGTACAACGCGCTGCTGGCCAGGCCGCCCGAGTTCGACCTGGCCGACAGCGACAGGCTCGGGCTGTTCGTGGTGGCGAGGCTGGCCGAGCGGCACGGCATCCAGGTGCGGCTGCGGCGCTCGCCGTTCGGCGGTACCACGGCCATCGCGCTCCTGCCGAAGGCGCTCCTCGCCGACCAGGCGGCGCCGGAGCGGGGCGAGGGCGACGCGGAGCCGGGGCTGCCGGCCCGTACGAGGAAGAAGCCGCTCGCGGTGGTCAGCGCCGGCACGCACGCCGGGCTGCCCAGGCGGGTGCGGCAGACCGGCAGGGCGGCGCGGGCGGAAGACCGGCCGGCCGAGCCGGACGAGAAGAAGGAACGCTCTCCCGACGAGGTGCGCGACCTGTTCTCCGCCTTCCAGCGGGGAACGGAGCGCGCCCGGGAGGAGGCCAACGATGAGGGGGACGCATGAGTGCGCAGACGACCAACACCGGTGAGCTGAACTGGCTGCTCGACGACCTGGCGACCCGGGTCGCGGCGGTGCGGCAGGCCGTGATCCTGTCCACCGACGGCCTGGCCATCGGGCACTCCAAGGGCCTGACCCGTGAGGACGCCGAGCACCTGTCCGCCGTGGCCTCCGGCTTCCAGAGCCTCGCCCGCGGCACCGGGCGGCACTTCGGCGGCGGCGACGTCCGCCAGACCATCGTGGAGATGGAGAACGCGTTCCTCTTCGTCACCGCGGCCGGCCAGGGCACCTGCCTCGCCGTCATCGCCGAGGCCAACGTGGACGTCGGGCACATCGCCTACGAGATGGCGATGCTGGTCAAGCGTGTCGGCCAGCACATCACCACCAACCCGCGCTCTGGAGCGTCATGAGCGAAACCCCCCAATGGTTCGATGAGGATGCCGGGCCGGTCGTCCGGCCGTATGCTCTGATCCGCGGTCGCACGAGATCGTCCGGTGCGGACATCGATCTCGTCGCGACCGTGCGAGCCGGGGCCGAACCTCCCGGCGAGCTCAGCCCCGAGCAGGCGCTCATCCTGCGGGCGGCGCAGAGCCCGATCTCCCTGGCCGACCTGGCCGTCGAGCTCGACCTGCCCGTGGGCGTCGTCCGGGTGCTGCTCGGTGACATGCGTGACCACGGCCTCATCTCGGTGACGTCGCCCAGAGCGGGACGGTCGCGGACGAATGAGCGCATTCTCAAGGAAGTGATCAATGGACTCCGTGCTCTCTGAGGACCCTGTCGCGCTCAAGATCCTCATCGCCGGGGGTTTCGGCGTGGGCAAGACCACTCTCGTGGGGTCGATCAGCGAGATCAAACCACTGCGCACGGAGGAGGTCCTGTCCGACCGCGGCATCGGCGTCGACGACCTCGACGGCGTCGAGGGCAAGACCACCACGACCGTCGCCATGGACTTCGGCCGCATCACCATCCGTGAGGGCCTCGTCGTCTACCTGTTCGGCACGCCCGGCCAGGAACGGTTCTGGTTCATGTGGGACGAGCTGTCCTACGGCGCGCTCGGAGCCGTCGTCATCGCCGACACCCGGCGGCTGACCGACTGCTTCCCCTCCATCGACTACTTCGAGCAGCGCGGCACGCCGTTCGTCGTGGCCGTCAACTGCTTCGACGGCGCCGAACGCCACAGCATCGAGGACGTCCGCATCGCGCTCGACCTCGACGACGACGTGCCGGTCATGCTGTGCGACGTGCGGCGGCGCTCCTCGGCCAAGGAAGTGATGATCACCCTGGTCGAGCACTCGCTGCGGACGCTCGCCACCGCGGGCTAGCGGGATCGGCGGCCGGGCGCTACAGCGCCCGCAGGCCGTTGATGACCTCGCGGAGCAGGCTCTCCGTCGGCGAGTTGCCCTTCGTGAGAGGCGGGCGCACCGCGACCAGCCCGTGGTCGAGCAGGTCGCCCAGCAGCACGCGGACGACGCCCACCGGCAGGGCCAGCTCCGACGCCGCCTCGGCGACGGGTCTGGCTCTGCCCGACAGGCAGGCGAGGAGCCGGCGGTGCTGCGCGCTCAGCTCCGCCTTCGCCGGCACCGGCAGCCCGGTCAGCGAGACGTTCGCCAGCAGGTCGAGCGAGGGCGAGGAGGGCCTGGTGCGTCCGCGGGCCACCGCGTACGGCCGCACCACCGGCCCCGCCTCCTCGTCGATCCACTCGTGCTCGCGGCTCACGGTCGAGATCCCCCATCCTGGTCGCTGTCCTGCCGCCCGCGCTGCCAGCCCGACTGCAGCGAGGACAGCAGCGCCCTGGCCTCCTCGGGCGACCGTTCCTCAGCCGGCGACTGCGGAGGCGGCGCCTGCTTGAGCCGCTGCGGCAGTCCCGTCTGCCGTTCGCGGCGGGGCAGCCCCTCGCCCTCGTTCAGGGCGGGGGCATCGCGCTTGGACGTGCGGACCCGGCGCGGCAGCATCCCGGGCCCGGTGTGCTCCGTGTGCAGCACCGACACGGTGACCGGCTCGAACTCCAGCGGCTGCGGCTCAGGCGCCATGGGTTCGACCAGCGTGCCCGGCACCAGCACGATCGCCGTGGTGCCCCCGTACGGCGACGGCTTGAGCGTGATCGTGACGCCGTGCCTGGCGGCCAGCATGCCGGCGACGGCGAAGCCCAGCCGCTCGGTCTGCGCCGGGTCGAACTCCGGCGGGCTGGCCAGCCGCGCGTTGATGGAATCGCGCATCTCGTCGGTCATGCCGAGGCCGCGGTCCTCGATCTCGACGGCGAAGCCCCTGCCGACCATCTCGCCGCGTACCGACACCTCGTTGCTCGGCGCCGAGAACTGGGTGGCGTTCTCGATCAGCTCGGCGAACAGGTGCATCAGGTCGGCCACGGCCGCGCCCGACACGCCGCACTCCGGCATCGGGTAGACCCGTACCCGGGTGTACTCCTCGACCTGGGCGGCGGCGCCGTTCAGCACGTCCTCCACCGGGATCGCGCCGCGCCACCTGCGGCCCGCCGAGCCGCCCGACAGCAGCACCAGGCCCTCGGCGTGGCGGCGCATGCGGGTGGTGAGGTGGTCGAGCTTGAACAGGTGCTCCAGCGCCTCGGGGTCCTCGGTCTGGTGCTGCATCTCGTCCAGCAGGCGGAGCTGGCGCTGGAGCAGCGACTGGCTGCGCCTGGCCAGGTTGCGCAGCGCCTCGGCGACGCCGTGGCGGAGCCTGGCCTGCTCCACGGCGGCGTCCACGGCGGTGTGCTGGACGCTGTCGAACGCGGCGGCCAGGTCGGCGACCTCGCTGGTGGCGTTCCTGCCCACCTCGATGGGCGGCGCCTCGGCGGCGATGTCCACGCTCTCGCCCCTGCGCAGCTTCGTCACGACGTCAGGCAGGCGGATCTCGGCGAGGTCGAGCGCGGTGCGGCGCAGCGCCGCGAGCTCCCTGGTGATCCTGCGTCCGACCCGGATGGAGACGACGACGGAGACGACGACCGCGATGAGGCCGAGCGCGCCCGCGACGCCGGCGCGCAGGAGGATCGCGGTGCCGGCGGGCTCCATCCTGGCGAGCAGCTTGGTGCCGGTGCTGCCGATGCCCTTCGTGAGCTCCTGGAGCACCGGGTCGGCGACGCCGCGCCAGAGGTCCACGTCGATCGGCTGGCCGTCGATGTAGCCCTCCAGCAGGTTCTCCATGGTGACGTACCTGGAGGAGTAGGCCAGCTTCTCGAACGGGAAGCGCAGCTCCGTGTCGAAGTTGGCCAGCGCCTTGGGGAACAGGTGGGTGCGGGTGGCGTCGAGCCCGGCCAGCAGGTGCAGGTCCCGCATCGACGCCTTGCCGTCCGTGGCCACGATGAGGGCGTGCTCGCGGCTGAGCAGCTCCCTGGTCTCGTCCGCGGTGATCAGGCCCTGCGCCTGCAACGCCAGCCGGACGTCGGTGCTGACGCTCAACCGGGAGTACAGCAGGTGGATCGACTCGGCGATCGACGCGTACTCCTCGATGAGGGTGGCGGGGGTGAGCCTGCGGGCGTCGACCTTGTGGCGGATCTCCGGCAGCCGCTCGACCGCGGCGAACACCTCCTGGAGCTGGCTCTTCATGTCGGCGTTCAGCACCGACTGCGCGCGCTCGCCGGTGGCGCTCACGGTGAGGATCTTCCTGATCCTGTCGACCTTGGCCCGCGCGTTCGCCAGCGCGGACGGGTCCGCGGCGGTGCCCGCGATCTGCTCGGCCGACGCGAGGCGCTCGTTCTGGAGCTCGGCGACGAGGGCGTCGCTGTTGTTGATGACGTCGGACCAGATGGTCTCGACCTTGAGCAGGTTCATGGCCTCGCCCGACGTCGTGCTCGCCGCGAAGCCCCAGAGCGCGACCAGGGAGATCAGCGGGGTGACGAGCAGCGTCGCAATCTTGAATCGGATGGATCTGCCCGATGCCATGACACCTGCTCCCGCATAGAAGATCGCGGAGAGAATAGCACCGAAACAGCCCGATTTAAGATCAACTAGCGATAAATCTGTGATATGTCGGGAAATTGAGCGCTCGCGTGGCCTTTGGGTTCCACATCAGCCAGGCCAGCCACGCCGCGAGCACCCCCAGCAGAGACAGTTCCGCCACCAGCAGCAGCCGCTCCACCAGCCCGATCAGCACCCGCTGGCCCGGTAGCGCCACGTACGTGATCGCCAGCAGCCCGAAGCCGCACGCCAGCGACACCCACTCCACGGCCCGCGCCACCGGCTTCCACGCCGCGTCCGCCGTCAGCCTCGGCACCAGCAGCGCCCCCATGGCCGGCAGGCTGACGAACGCCGCCACCGACACCCAGCGGTGGATCTGCGCCGCGACGTCCAGATCGCCGCCGAACGGCGTCGTCGGGACCGCCGCCGCCACCAGCAGCGCGACCGACCACACCAGCAGCAGCCGCTCCGGCAGGCCGCGGACCGGCGCCCCCGCCGCCCGCAGCCCCGCCAGCAGCGCCAGCGACCCCAGGCCCAGCACCGCCATCGCGATCTCCGTGACGCCCCCGCGGTCGGCCACGGCGTACTCGCTGACCGTCACCGTCAACGGGTCCAGCTCCGGGTCGGGGCCGAACTGCCCCACCAGCACCGCCACCGCCGCGAACAGGATCGCGAGGCAGGCCGCCACCGGGTAGGCCCTCGCGCGCCGCCCCCGCGGTGACGGGCCGCCGGGCCGGCGCCCCGCGGCGGCGTCAGGCCCCGGCCGGCGGTCGGGGTCGTGGGCCTGGCGGGGCGGGGCGAGCGTGTCAGCGGGCATGCCCCAACTGTCGCGTCAGGGGACGTACCGCCACATCCGGCGACCTCCCTGAGGCGACCCTGACTCTCCCCTGGTTGGCCACCCCGCACACCCTGAGGCCGCCCCCGCCGTCACCACCGTTGCGGCGCCACAGCTCCCCTCAGCCGCCCACCTCCGCCGTGCAGCCATCTCCAGCCGTCCTCCGACGTCCTCCGGGCGTCCTCGGGCGTCCTCCGGGCGTCCTCGGGCGTCCTCGGGCGTCCTCGGGCGTCCTCAGTCGAGGACGTGTGCGGTGGCGCGGGCGTAGCGTTCGCGGATCTCGGGGACGGGCGGCGCTTCGTACACGGCCGTGTCGGCGGCCTGCCAGGCGGGGGACGTGAGGAGCGAGGCGGCCTGGAAGGCGGCGCCGTCGGCGACGTACTCACCGGGCGGCGGCACCGTGACGGGCACCCCGAAGACGGCCGGCGCGATGCGCCGCACCGCCTCGGAACGGGCGGCGCCCCCGATCAGCAGCACCCGCTCAGGCCGCGTGCCGAGGGCGTCGAGCGCGTCGGCGAGGCCGCACAGCATGCCCTCGACCGCCGCGCGGGCCAGGTGCGCGGGGGTGGAGGTGGCCAGGGTGAGGCCGTGGAGCGAGCCGGTCGCCGTGGGCCGGTTCGGGGTGCGCTCCCCCTCCAGGTACGGCACCAGCGTCAGCCCGCCCGCCCCGGGCGGCGCCTGGAGCGCAAGCTCCCCGAGCGCGTCGAGGCCGACCCCGGCCATCCTCGCGGCGGCGTCGAGCACGCGGGCCGCGTTGAGCGTGCAGACGAGCGGCAGGAACCGCCCGGTGGCGTCGGCGAACCCGGCCACCGCGCCGGTGGCGTCGGCGCTCGGCGTGCCCGCCACCGCGAACGCCGTGCCGGACGTGCCCAGCGACACGACGACGTCACCCGGCCCGGCGCCCACGCCGAGCGCGGCCGCCATGTTGTCGCCGGTGCCCGCCGCGATCATGACGGGGCCGCCGGCGTACGCGGCCTCCTCCGGGCCGAGCACGCGGGGCAGCAGCGGCACCGCGCCGAACGCGGCCTTGAGCAGGTCGGCGCGGTACGCGCCGGTGGCGGGCGACCAGTAGCCGGTGCCCGAGGCGTCGCCCCGGTCGGTGGTGAGGCGGTCGAGCGCGGGCGGCGGCGCGTCGTCCCAGGCGGCGCGCGGCCCGGCGGCGAGCGCGCCGGCGAGCCGCCAGGTCAGCCAGTCGTGCGGCAGGCAGACGGCGGCCGTGCGCGCGGCGTTGGCGGGCTCGTGCTCGGCCAGCCAGCGCAGCTTCGTCACCGTGAACGAGGCCACCGGCACGCTGCCCACAGCCTCGGCCCACGCCCGCGGCCCGCCCAGCTCGGCGACCAGCTCGGCGGCGGCGCCGGCCGAGCGGGTGTCGTTCCACAGCAGGGCGTCGCGTACGACGGCGCCCGACTCGTCGAGGCAGACCATGCCGTGCTGCTGCCCCGCGACGCTGACGGCCGCCACGTCGTCGAGCCCGCCGGCCTCGTCGACGGCGCGCAGCAGCGCGGCCCACCAGTGGGACGGATCGACCTCGGTGCCCTCGGGGTGGGCGGCGCGGCCCTGCCGTACCAGCTCGCCGGTGTCCGCGTCGCGGATGACGACCTTGCAACTCTGCGTGGAGGAATCGACCCCAGCGACCAGCGCCACCCGCGAACTCCTAACCTGCTCCACCGAGCCGAGTAGACGGCAGCCATGCTAACCGCCCCCAACGGGCCGAACCAGGACGTCCAGGGCCTGTTCGGCCGCACGACGAAACGCTCCACACCGCCACCCGGCACCGCAGGGCACAGGGATCTCAGGACAGCCGACGGGAGCCGGGCTCCCGGGCGGGGCGGCCGCCTGGCACGACGCACCGCACCCGACCTCAGGGCAGCCGGGGGGAGTCAGGCTCCGGGGCAGGACCGCCGTCCAGCACGGCGCGTCCCACCCGGCCCGCGGGGAAGGCGGGCGAGTGGCAGGGGGCTTGGGGTTACAGGCCCGAGGGGTCGCGGCCCACGCTGATCTCTTCGGCGATCTTGCGGATCTCCGCCACCTCGAGGCCGGGCGCCTTGGGGAGCTGGCGCAACAGGGCGTCCATCACCACGGGCACGGGCTGGCCCGCCAGCCGCCCCGCGATGCCGTGGACCGCCAGGAAAAGGGCCTCTTCGGTGTGGTGCATCCGCGCCTCCTCGCTCGCCCGTACGGGTTCCGGGAGAACGCTACGGTGTCGCCCCGACAGTTTCCCGCTACCGCTCCAGCGTGTTCCGCACGGCCGAGCAAATCTCGTCCAGGTCGCGTACCTGCTCGGGCGTGAGCACGTCGAACAGGCTGCGGCGCACCTCCTCGACGTGGCCGGGCGCGGCGGCGGCGAGGGCGGCGAACCCCTCGTCGGTGAGGACGGCGACGTTCCCCCGCCGGTCGGACGGGCAGCGTTCGCGGCGCACCCAGCCGCGCTCCTCCAGCCGGGCGACGGCGTGCGAGAGCCGGCTCTGCGAGCTCTGGGCCCTCGCGGCCAGCTCGCTCATGCGCATCGAGCGCGCAGGGGCCTCGGAGAGCGCCACCAAGATCATGTAGTACGTGTGCGGCATGCCGGCGTCGCGCTGCAGCTGCCGGTCGAGCGCCTCGTAGATCAGTTGTGTCGCGGCGAGGAAGGAGCGCCACGCGTGCTGTTCGTCCGCGTCCAGCCATCGGGTCACCCTACGCAGTTTACTTGAACTCTCATATACTTGGTGGAGATTCTGCTGAAAGGGGATCACCATGCCGGTCCAGCGGCTCAACCACGCCGTCCTCTACGTCCGCGACGTGGAGCGCAGCGTCGCCTTCTACCGCGAGGCCCTCGGCTTCGAGGTCGTCATGGGCATGCGGGGCGCGGCGTTCCTGCAGGCCTCCGGCTCCTCCAACGACCACGACCTCGGCCTGTTCGAGATCGGCTCCGGCGCCGGCCCCACCACCGCCGGACGCACCTCCGTCGGGCTCTACCACCTGGCCTGGGAGGTGGACACCCTGGACGAGCTTGAGCGCATCGCCGTCAAGCTGAGCGAGATGGGCGCGCTCGTCGGCGCGTCCGACCACTCCAGCACCAAGGCGCTGTACGCGCGCGACCCCGACGGCCTGGAGTTCGAGGTGTCCTGGCTGGTGCCGGCCTCGCTGCTCACCGACGAGATCCTCGCCGGCCGCTCCGCCGTCCGCCCGCTCGACCTGGCCGCCGACAAGGAGCGGTTCGGAGCGCACACCCGCGGCGGGGTGGGGGTGTCGATTCCCGCCTGACGTACCGTGGGTGGTGAGGCCGATGTCCAGGAGGACGGTCATGCGAAGCGACCCGGATCACGTCCTCGACTCGATCGACGGCGCGGTCGAGGAATGGGAGACGCTGAGCGCCGACGCGATGCGCTGGTCGCCTCCCGAAAGCAAGGGCCCCGACCTTTTCACCGAGGTCAGGGACATCTTCACACCGCTGGCCACCGCGGTGTCCGAGGTGCTGAGGCCGGTGGGCGACCTGCTCGTGCGGGTGTTCGACCGGCTCGGCGGCGACGACGACTGACCCACGACCCGTACGGGAGGGGCCTCGTCGTCGGCTCGTGCGGCGGCCCGGCGCGGCGGGGCTGGTCAGCTCGTGCGGCGGCGGCGCGTCCGGCGCGGGTACGCCTTGGCCGTCTCGGCCAGCCGCGCCGAGTGCTCGGCCTGCTTGCGCCAGTGGCCGTAGGCGTCGCCGCGCTGCGCCAGCCTGTCGAGCTCCCGCATGGTCTCCAGCGGGATGAACGCGGGCTCGGCGTCACGCCACGGCGTGCCCGGCAGCGGCATGAACGTGTGGGTGTGGATGCGCGCCCCCATCTCGGCCAGGTCGGCGGCGAGCTTGAGCGAGGCCCGCTGGTCCTCCTCCGACTCGCCCGGCATGCCGAAGATGAAGTCGACGTTCGGCCGGAAGCCGTGCTCGGCGGCGATCCTGACCGCGTCGCGCACGGGCGAGGTGCCGTGGCCGCGTCCGGAAGCGGCCAGCACCTGGTCGGAGCCCGACTGGGCGCCGATGATCAGGTTGTCGTTGGCGACGTACTTCTTCAGCAGCCGCATGGCCTCGGGCGTGACGTGCTCCGGGCGCACCTCCGAGGGGAAGCTGCCGAAGAACACGCGGCCCCGCGGCGGCAGCTCCTCCTTCACCCCCGCCAGCAGCTCCTCGACGGCGTCGAGGTCGGGGCCGGGGCCCGGGGAGCCGTACGAGAGCGAGGTCGGGGTGATGAACCGGACGTCGCGCAGGCCGCGCTCCACCATGCCGCGCACGTGCTCGCGCACGCTGGCGACGGAGCGGTGGCGGAACTGCCCGCCGAACATGAACGGCGTCTGGCAGAAGCGGCAGGTGTAGCGGCAGCCCCTGGTGATCTCGATGGGGCCGTTCCTGCCGACGAACGACGGGTACGCGTCGAGCGGGAGCTGCGGCGCGGGCCTGGTGCGCAGCGCCACCCCGTCGGAGTCGCGGACGGCCAGGCCGGGCACGCCGGTCAGCGGCTCGTCACGCTGGAGCGCCCCGACCAGCGAGATGATCGTGGACTCGCCCTCGCCGATGGCGGCGAGGTCCCAGCCGGCGTCGAGGACCTGCTGCGGCTCGGCGGTGGCGTGGACGCCGCCCGCGATGTGCTGGCCCCGCCCGCCGCTCAGCGACCTGACGAGGGCCAGCTCGGCCGCCATCGCCTCGGCGTCCGGCGAGTAGAACGACCACAGCACGAGCACGCGGTCGCCGGCGGCGGAGGTGATGTGGGCCGCCGTCTCCTCGGGGGTGGTGCCGAGCAGCAGTTCGTGCTCGACGCCCGCGGTCTCCAGCGCGGCGAGCACGGCGTGGATGCCGTACGTCACCGCCTTGCGGTATCGGACCACCACACTCACGGCCAGCGTCACGCCCCGCAGCGTAGCTCAGGCGGCGCGCAGGGCGCTCAGTGCTCCGGTGAGCTTGGCCAGCTCGTCGAGCATGGCGTCGGCGGACTGGTTCATGACGTCGTTGGGCGTGACCGTGCCGTCCTCGCCGATGAACTGGGGGAAGAACGGGATGTTCACCGCCTCGACGATCGGCACCATCTTCAGCGTGCTGACGACCTGGCGCAGGCCGTTCACGGCGCGGGTGCCGCCGGAGACGCCGCCGTAGCTGACGAACCCCGCGGCCTTGTGCTGCCACTCCTGGTGCAGGTAGTCGAGGGCGTTCTTGGTCACCGCGGTGAAGCTGTGGTTGTACTCGGGCGTGACGAAGACGTAGGCGTCGCCGCGCTCGACGGTGGCGCTCCACTCCTTGGTGTGCGCGTTCACGTACTGCTTCAGCCTGGGGTGGTGCGGCTCGTCCATGAAGGGCAGGGCGACCTCGGCCAGGTCGATCAGCTCGACGTCGAAGTCGCCGCGCTGCTCGGCGCGGTCGCGGAACCAGTGGGCGATCGCGCGTCCGACGCGGCCGGGACGGGTGCTGCCGACGATGATCTGCAGGACGGGCTTGGCCATGGTGAACATCTCCTCACTCAGAATGACAGAGTTGCTCAACATAATGTAGTAGCTACATATTCCATAGCAAATGTACGATGGTCGCGTGAGCCTCCACTCCGTCTGCGTCCGGTTCCACATCGCCCTCGAACTCATCGGCGCGAGGTGGACGGGCGCCGTGATCCACATGATCTTCAAGGGCTCCCACCGCTACGCCGACCTCAAGGCGGCCATCCCCGGCATCAACGACACGATGCTGGCCCGGCGGCTGCGCGAGCTGGAGTCGGCCGGCATCGTCGAGCGCCGGGTGCTGCCGACGTCCCCGGTGCGCGTGGAGTACCACCTGACCGAGAAGGGCGAGGAGCTCCGCCCGGCCCTCGACGAGCTGGTGACCTGGGCCCACAAATGGATCCCGCTCCCCGACCAGGAGCCAGGGGAGACTCCCGCCACGGAACGGGAGGCGAACGCCGGCACGGGCTGACAGGTGGCCGGCGCGCGGCTGCCTTCAGCCGGCGGGAGGCAGCAGGTCCACGACCACGGTGACGGAGAAGTCCAGCCCGTCGGCCCGCAGCCCGTAGCAGCCGGGCTCCCGCACCCAGGTGCCACCCGGCCAGTGCCGGTAGCCGTCGCTGACGTTGACGCCGGGGCCGGCCGGGATCTGGACGGCCAGGGAGCTCGGGCTCTCGCCGAAGGCCACGTCGCCAGGAGCGTCCAGCCGCATTCCACGCAGCAGCACCGGGCCCTCGTAGGAGGGGGCGGAGAACCACAGCGACTTCCTGCCGTACCAGCCGTCTCTGAGCACGTCGAGCTCCGCTCTCGCCTCCCGTTCCGCGCCCACCAGCACCAGCCGGACGGGTCCGTCGCCGAAGGCCGTGCCGCCGAAGGGGAGCCCGTCGGGCAGTCGCGCGCCGGTGGTCGCCGGGCATCTGCCGGCGGGCTTGGAGAAGCTCATCGGCCGCCACAGCCGGGCAGGCACCGATCCTTCCTGGACACGGCAGATCTGGGGATGCCGCTGACAGGACTGCCCGTAGCCGCCAGGCGTCACGAGGTCCGTGGAACCCTGCGACGGCACGCCGCCCGGGACGGGCGAGGAGATGCCTCCCGGGACGGGCGAGGAGACACCGCCCGGGACGGGCGAGGACGCGGGATGGCCGGCGGCAGGTTCGCCGGCGGCGGGTTCGCCGGCCGCCGCGCAGGCGGCGGTGAACAGCGCGATCGACATCGCCGCCGCTTCGGCCTTCCACGTTCCCGATGCGCGCACCGATCTCCTCATCGCCTCTCCTCGTCGCCGCGCTAGCCGCGTCCGGCGAACTTGTCCGTCGCGGCCACCAGCGCCGCACCCAGGCCTGGGCCGTGGCCGGCGTCGTCCACGACGACCAGCTAGCAGCCCGGCCAGGCCCGCGACAGCCGCCACGCCGTCTCCAGCGGGGTGCTCACGTCGAGCCGCCCGTGCACCAGCACCCCCGGCACGCCGCCCAGCCCCTCGACGCCGCACAGCAGCTCGCCGTCCTCCAGCCAGGCGTGGTGCCGCCAATAGTGCGTCACCAGCCGCGCGAACGTCACCCGGAAGTCGCGGTCGTCGTAACGGGTGTCACGCGGCTGCCCGGGACGCAGCCGTACGTGGGAGTCCTCCCAGTCGCACCAGTCGGCGGCCGCCTGCTCGCGCACGGCCGGGTCGGGGTGTTCCAGCAGCCGGGCGTACGCCTCCGCCATGTTCCCTTCAGGCCTGCCGGCGGCCGCGTGGAACCTGTCCCACGCCTCCGGGAAGATCCGCCCCACGTCCCGGGTGATCCACTGGACCTCGCCCGGCGTGGTGGTGCCGATGCCGCTCATGATCACCTCCGAGACGCGGTCGGGGTGCCGCACAGCGTACGCCAGCCCCAGGGTCGTGCCCCAGGAGCCGCCGAAGAGCTGCCACCGCTCGATGCCGAGGTGCCGGCGCAGCAGCTCCATGTCGGCGAGCAGGTGGTGGGTGGTGTTGACGGACAGGTCGGTGTCCCAGCGGGCGGCCGAGGGCGTGCTCCTGCCGCACCCCCGCTGGTCGAACAGCACCACCCGGTACGCCTCCGGATCGAAGTACGTCCTCCACCTCGGCGAGGAGGAGGCTCCCGATCCCGGGCCGCCGTGCACGATGAGCGCGGGCTTGCCCTGGGGGTTGCCGCTCACCTCCCAGTACACACGGTTGCCGTCGCCGACGTCGAGCGTTCCCGTGTCGTACGGCTCACCCGTGGGATACATGTCGCACTCCTCCTATATCTAACAGCACTGTTATATTGGAGTCTATGGCCTCCCTGGGAACCCTGCTGCGCCACGTCCACGACCTGATGGACGGCGCCGTCGCCGAGATCTACGCCGACCTCGGCATGCCCGACTACCGCCCGCGCTTCTCCCCCGCCGTGCGCGCGCTCGTCACCGAGGGGCCCATGTCCATCCGCGACCTCGCCGCCGCCATCGGCGTCACCCACTCGGCGGCCAGCCAGACCGTGAACCAGATGAGCCGCAGCGGGTTCGTCACCCTGGAGCGCGGCGCCGACGGGCGGCAGCGCATCGTACGGCTCACCGCCAAGGCCGAAGCCGCACTGCCCGCCGTCGAAGCCGAATGGGCGGCCACCGAACGGGCCGCGCGTACCCTCGACTCCGAGCTGCCCGTTCCGCTGGGCGACGCGCTCCAGGCCGTCGTGGACGCCCTCTCCCGTCGCCCCTTCCGCGCCCGCATCGCCGACTGCGCCGGCCCGGACCTGCGCGGCCGCCTGGGCGCGGCGGACGAGACGGAACACCTGGGCCAGGGGTCGCGCGGGGCGTGAGGGGGCGGCGTAGGATGCGCGCATGACCTGGCGACATTGATGAACATCTGAGCCGACACCGCCCGCGCCGAGGCGACCTCGGGAGCCGCGGGGAACAGGCCCGCAGGGGCTTCGGGGTTCGGATCAGCCCGAAGGCCCGAAGAGATCTGCAGGCCCGCATTGGCCTGGAGGTCCGCCGGGATCTGCAGGTTCGCAGGAGCCTCGAGGTTCGCAGGGGTCTGGGAGGCCGAGGGGGCCGCCGGGGAGCAGTTCGCTCCTCGTCATCCCCCGTTCGGATCCCCCTCGGAAGGCTCCATGCTCACGTCCCTTCCGCGTGCCGTCGCGACGCTCGCCGGCACCCTGTACGCCTACGCGTTCCTCAGCGAATTCGTCCTGCTCTACCCCGTCTACACCCTGTTGTTCACCGAGGCCGGGCTGTCGGTGGCCGAGACCTCGTCGCTGTTCGTCATCTGGGCCGTCACCGGCATGGCCCTGGAGGTGCCGTCGGGTGCCTGGGCCGACGCCGTGTCGCGCCGCCTGCTGCTGTTCGCCGCCCCCGTGCTCACCGGCGCCGGCTTCGCCCTGTGGACGCTGACGCCCTCCTACTGGGCGTTCGCCGCCGGGTTCGTGCTGTGGGGGGCGGGCGGGGCCCTCACGTCCGGCGCGTACGAGGCGCTGGCGTACGAGGAGCTCGACCGCCTCGGGTGCGCCGACCGGTACGTCACCATGATGGGCCGGGCCCGCGCGGCCGGGCTGGTGGCCGACGCGTCGGCCATCGCGCTCGCGGTGCCCGTCTTCGCGGCGGGCGGCTATCCGGCCGTGGGCGCCGCCAGCGTCGCGGCCTGCCTGCTGTGCGCCGTCAGCGCGCTGGCGCTGCCCGAGCACCGCACGCCCGCCCGCGCCGCCGGTGGCGGCTACCTGGCGACGCTCAGGGCAGGCGTCGCCGAGGTTCGCGGCGACCGGCGGGTGCTCGGGGCCGTGCTGCTCGTCACCCTCGTCACCGCGATCTGGGGCGCGCTGGAGGAGTACGTCCCGTACCTGGCCGCAGAGACGGGCGTGCCGACGACCGCGATCCCGCTGCTCGTCCTGGTCGTGTGGGTCGGCGCGACCGTGGGCGGTCTGCTGTCGGAGGCGGCCCGGCGGCTGCCCGCGCGGCTGTTCGCGCTCGTGCTCGCCCTGGCCGCCGCCGCGATGGCCGTGGGCGCGCTCAGCGGCGGTCCGGCCGGGTTCGCGCCGGTGGCGCTCGCGTTCGGGACGTTCCAGATGGCCGCCGTGGTGGCCGACGCCAGGCTGCAGGAACGTCTGAGCGGCCGGGCGCGGGCCACCGTCACGTCGGTCGCGGGGCTCGGCACGAACCTCGTCACGCTGGGCGTCTACACCGCCTACGGCAGCCTGTCGGCGTACGTGTCGCACGGCGCGTCCTTCGCCCTGCTGGTGCTGCCGTACGCGCTGGTCGCCCTCTGGCTCTGGCGCTCCGCTCCCGGTGCCCGAGGCGGCCGGCGGACGTAGCGCCCGACTCCGGCGACGGCCGGCCTCCGCGGCGTCGCAGCCGCAGGCGGCCGGCCTCCGCTGGAGACCCCGGCCGCAGGCGGCCGGCCTCCACGGCGGCCAGCGGCCCGTCGGCGGCCGGGCGTGGTGCGCTCGCGGAAGCGGGCGGCGGGCGGCGGCGGGGCGGTGCGGTTGCGGAAGCAGGCGGCCCGGCGGCAGCTCGGCGGTGCGGTTGCGGAAGCAGGCGGCTCGGCGGTGCGGTTGCGGAAGTGTCCGGCAGGCAGCACGATGAACGTTCAAAGCGACATTCCCCCTCATACCGCTCGATCGTCACCCCTCCCTGGAGCAGCCCTCCGTGTCCACGGCAGCCGATGTGAACGTTCACCTCGACGACGACTACCTGCGCGAGTTCGCCGAACCGGCGGGCTACCTCGACTTCGCCCGAGTCGGCCCGGTCTCCGACGTCGTCGCGCGCACCCTCGCCGACGGCGCGCTCGCGCTCAGGACCGACCCTGCGGGGGCGCTCGCGCGGCTCCAGGCCCGTACGGAGGCGACCGCCGCCTCGGCGGCCACCCTGCTGCGGGCCGCCCCGCACGAGGTGGCCTTCGTCACCTCCACCAGCCACGGCCTGTTCGCCGCCGCCGCGGCCCTCGGCGGGGACGGCGTCGTCCTCGTACCGCGCGGCGAGTTCCCCTCGAACGTGCACCCGTGGCTGCGTTTCCAGGACCGCGGCGGGCCGCGGGTGCGGTGGATCGACGAGCCCAGGCTCACGCCGGAGCTCCTGGCGGGCCTGCTCGACCGCGACGTACGGGCGCTCACGATCAGCGCCGTGGACGCCCTGACCGGTTACCGGGCGCCCCTCGGCGCGTTCAAGGAGGTCCTCGGGCCCGACCGGCTGCTGATCGTGGACGCCATGCAGGGGCTCGGCGCCGTCCCCCTCGACGTGGAGGCGGCGGACGTGCTGGCCTGCGGCGGCCAGAAGTGGCTGCGCTCAGGCTGGGGCGCCGCGCTGCTGCTGGTACGCGACCGCATCGCCGACCGGCTCGGCCCCGGCCTCGGCGGCTGGTCGGGACGGCGCGACCCCTTCGCCGCCGCCCGCCGCCGGCCGTACACGGCGGACGGGAACACCACCGCCGACACCACCCGCCGCCCGCCCCAGGAGGACGAGCCGCTTCCCGGGGCCGTCGCCCATACCATGACCAACCCCGACTTCCTGGCCGTCGCCGCGCTCGGCGCCGGAATCGACCTGCTGCTGTCCGCCGGCGTCGAGTCCGTGGGCCGGACGGTGACGCGGACCCTCGGACTCCTCCTCGACACCGTCAGGGCCGCCGGAGGCGACGTCCTCCTCGACGGCCTCACCCCGGACGAACGCGGCGGCATCGGCTCCTTCCGGCTGCCCGGCACCGACCCGGCCCAGGTGCACGCCGCACTGGCCGCGGCCGGGCTGACCACGACCGTGCGCGACGGCTGGGTGCGCCTGTCACCGCACGCCACCACCCCCCACACCACGGCCGAACCGCTCGCCTCCGCGCTGCGTGGCGTACGCGACCGCTGACGGGCCGCCCTGCGCCAGGTCATGGGCCGGGCCCGCCCGGCGGCCCCCTAACGGTCGTCGTCGTGCCAGGCCACGGCCGTCATGCGCCAGCCCTCCCGCGTCCGCAGGAAGTGGATCGTCTTCGTGCCCGTCCCCGTGAACGGCTCGCCGTCGCGCACGCCGCGCTTGCGGTAGCGGCACAGCCGCTGCGCCACGTCCCCGAAGATCTCCGTACGCTCCCAGGTCTCCTCCTCGGCGAACCCGGTGAGCTCGCCCGAGGTCAGCAGCCGCTGCCGCGGCTCGGCGAACCCGTCGAGGTCGTACACCTGGGGGCGCGGCCCGCCCTGCACGACGATCCCGCCCGGAACGAACAGCCGGTGGACGCCGAAGCAGTCGGGACGGGCGCCGTCGGCGTTGGCGAACAGCCCGAAGAAGGCCGCCGTCAACGCGTCGATCTCCCCCTTGTCCGTCGGGGCGGCCGGGTCGCGGCGGGGGCGGGCGCGCCACTCGTCGGCCAGCACCGACCAGATCTCGATGTCGATGCGCCGGTCGCCCGCCGTGGTGACCTCCCGCAGCGTGCCGTCCTTGCTCATGCCGAGGCGCTTGGCGACGGCGATGCTGCGGGCGTTGCGCGCGTCGGTGCGCCACTCCACGCGCCGCATGCCGCGCTCCGTCACCGCCCAGTCGATGACGCGTTCCGCGGCCGTGGTGATGAGCCCGCGCCCCTCGGCGCCGGGTTCGAGCCAGCAGCCCGCCTCGCACACGCCCTGCTTCGGGTCGAACGCGGCGAACACTACCCCGCCCACCAGGACGTCCTCCAGCCACACGCCCCAGATGCCGCCCGCGTCCTGCGCCCGCCTGTCGGCGTAGCGGCGCAGCACCGCGCCCGCCTCGGCCAGGTCGGCCGCCACGAACGACGGCGGCACCCAGGGGGAGATGTGGTCGCGCGCCCGGTGCATGTGGGCCAGGAACTCCTCCGCCATCCAGGGCTCCAGTGGCCGCAGTTCGGCGTGCGGGGCAAGGGGAAGGGCGAACACGGAACCTCCGGGCGTTCATAACAAACGTTCGGTACGTACACTAACGGGACATGAGCCCCGCCCGCACCGACCACGACGCCCGCCGCCACGACGTCTCGGAAGCCGTCTGGCGCGTCCTCGCCGAGCACGGATTCGCCGGGCTCACCCTGCGCGCCGTCGCCGCCGCCATGGGCGCCTCCACCGGGCTCGTCACGCACTACTTCGCCGGCAAGCGCGAACTCGTCGCCCACGCGCTCGACATCCTGGAGACCCGCACCCGGCACCGTCCCCGACTCGCCAGCGGCGCGCCAGGGCTCGCCACGCTGCGCGCCCACGTGCTCAACATCCTCCCGCTCACCCCGGAAGGCGCCGCGATGAACCGGATCTGGGTCTCCTCCTGGGACGTCGCGCTCTCCGACCCCGACCTGTACGCCGCCCAGCGGACCCGGTACGAGCGCATCCGCGCCGACCTGCGCGCCGCCCTCGACGACGCGCTACGGCTCGGCGAACTGCCCCCGGACGCCGACACCGAACGCCTCGCCGCGAACGTGCTCTCCTTCACCCACGGCCTGGTCGTGCAGGCGCTCTTCGACCCCGGCACGTTCACCCCCGCCCGCCAGACGGACCTGGCCGACGACCATCTCACGTCCCTCGCCCGCCGGGGACTCCCGCCCACCTGAGCATGCGCGCTCAGAGAAGGCGAAGCTCGGGCGACCGGTAGGGGGCGGGCCGCGTGACCTCTCCGAGCGCCCGCAGGAAGGCCGGGCCGTGCGGGTGGTCCCAGGGCAGCCACCCGGTGGCCCTGACCATGCCCGCCGCCAACAGGCCGGCCCGGAGACGACCGGCCCACCGGAACTCCACGCGCGCTCTCACCGTCCCATGATCGCGGAGCTGCGGTCAGCGGGGGAAGGGCAGGATCTCGACGAGGTCGGCGAGATCGACGTGCCGGGCGACGTCGGCCACGCGGGTGCAGTAGGCCACCAGGTAGCGGCGGCCGTTCACGAGCTGCGTGACACGTAGCCGTGGCCTGCGGTCGAGCACGATCACCTCGACGACGATGCCGTCCGGGCCGTACCAGCTGGTCACGCCTGGAGGGTAAGCCGAAACAGACAAAAGTGCATAATTCGGACAGGTCCCGTCGATCCCGACGCGGAACCGTTCGCTCAGGACAGGAAGGCCGGCCTGAGCATGGTGAAGGCGCGGTCCACCAGGGCGAGGCGGTCGGCGGAGCCGTCGGTGCGCAGCCACTCGCGCGCCACCGCGTCCAGCGCCGCGCCCGCCGCGGCCGCCGCGAGGTCGGCCTCGAACGGCGGCACCCCCCGGTCGGCCAGCGCCCGGATGACGCGCCCGCGGACCTCGTCGCGCTTCTGCAGCAGCCTCGTACGCAGCGCGGGCGTCGATTCGACGAGCCGCATCGCGTCGACCTGGGCGTTGATCCGCTCCTCCCATCCGCGCAGCACGGCGTGCAGGCACTCCCACGGCCCTTCTTCCGGCGGCCGGCCCGCGACCTCCTGGGCGATCTGCTCCCCCATCGCGTCGAGTTCGCCGAAGACGGCGTCCTCCTTGGTCGGGAAGTACCGGAAGAAGCTGCGCTTGGACAGCCCGGCGGCCCTCGCGATGTCGTCCACCGTCGTCTCGTCGAAGCCGCGTTCGGCGAAGAGCTCCAGCGCCTGCCGGGCGAGCTCGGCACGGACGGCCCGCTTGGTGCGGTCCCGCAATCCCTCCATGCCCAGTGATACTACACCAGTTGCCACTTGCGACACCAAGTGCCATATTGTGTGCATCGCTCTGAGTCATGGGAGGTCCCGATGCACGGAAAGACGGCTCTGGTCACCGGAAGCACCGGTGGGATCGGCAGGGAGACCGCGCGTGGGCTCGTCGCGCTCGGCGCCCGCGTGATCCTCGTCGGCCGCGACCCCGTCCGCGCCCGCCAGGCCGCGGCGGAGCTGGCCGCGCACGGCGGCACCGTCGAGGCGCTCACCGCGGACGTGACGGGCCTGCCCGACGTGGCCAGGCTCGCCGCGCAGGTGGCGGAGCGCTGCGACCGCCTCGACGTGCTGGTCAACAACGTCGGCGTGAACCCGCCCCGCCGCACCCTGACCGAGGACGGCGTGGAGGCCACGTTCGCGGCGCACGTGCTGGCCCCGTTCACGCTCACCCGCCTCCTGCTGCCGCTGCTCGCCGGACGCGTCGTGAACATCACGGGCGGCATCCCCGGCGGCCGGATCGACCTGGACAACCTGCAGGGTGAGCGGCGCTACCTGGGCTGGACGTTCAGCCAGTACAACCACACCAAGACCATGCTGATGGCGATGAGCCTGCGCTTCGCCGAGCAGGTGGACGGCAGCGGCGTGACCGTCAACGTCGCCTACCCCGGCCACGGCCACACCCCGATGAACCAGTCGATGACGGCGGCCGGCTTCCCCTACGCGTACCGGCCGATCGTGCCGCTGCTGCGGCTGGCCGCGCCGCGGCTCTTCGGCGACCTCAGCAAGCCGGCGCGTTCCAGCGTCCACCTGGCCTCCAGCCCGGAGGTCGAGGGCGTGAACGGCGCATACTTCACCATGACGTGCCGCCGCGCGCCGTGGCCGGCCGGTGCGCTCGACCGGCGCGCGCAGGACGCCGTCTGGCGCCTGTGCGAGACCCTCGCCGGCGGGACGGTCTGACCGCTCGGACCCGGCGGCTCCGAGGAAGGGACTGGGGAAAGACTGGGCCAAAAGCCGCACGCGTGGCCAGGCCGCGGCGGGCCCTGCCGGTAGACAGGAGTCGTGAGGCTCCGGAAGGGGGACCGGCACCGGCTGCCAGACCCGAGAAGGCGACTGCGGCGGACGCTGGCGACGGTCCCGCTGGCGATGATCGTGTTCATCACGGCCGCCGACCTGCTGAGCCCCAGCTACGTCCACTTCGAGCCGCTGCTCGTGGCCGCCCCCGCCATCACCGCGTCGTTCGCGGGCCCGTGGTTCACGGCCGCGGTCGCGGTGATCGCGCTCGCCGCGGAGCTCTTCATCAACGTCGAGAACGACTTCCGCATCACCCCGGACGAGCAGTCCGGCCTGATCGGCTCGGCCGTGGTCTCCACGTTCATCGTGCTGTTCACGCTGGTGCGGAGCCGCCAGCTCACGCAGGCCAGGACGGTCGCCACGGCCGTGCAGAACGCGCTGCTGCAGCCCGTCCCGTCACGTCTCGGGCCGCTCGCGCTGGCCTCCGCGTACCTCGCCGCCGAGGCGGAGGCGCGGATCGGCGGGGACGTCTACGCCGCCGCCCACACCCGGGACGTGACCCGGTTGATCATCGGTGACGTACGGGGGAAGGGCCTGCCTGCCATCTCCGAGGCGGTCTCGCTGCTGGGCGCGTTCCGCGAGCTCGCCCGCCGGCACGCCGGGCTGCCCGAGCTCGTCGCCGACCTGGAGGACAGCCTCTCGTTCAACCAGGCGCAGGCCGAGGCGTCCGACCCGGGACGGCCGGAGACGGCGGAGAGCTTCGTGACGGCCGCGGTCCTCGACATCCCCGACGCCGAGCCGACGGTCACCGTCGTCAACTGCGGCCATCCGCCGCCCCTGCTGCTGCGCGGCGGCCGGGTGATCCCGCTCGACACGGGGCAGCCGGCCCTGCCGCTGGGGCTGGGCACGCTCCTGGCCCAGAACCACGTCCCCTGGACGTTCCCGTTCGAGGCGGGCGACCTGCTCCTGCTGTACACCGACGGCGCGATCGAGGCCCGCGACGCGGCCGGCGCCTTCTACCCGCTCGCAGACCGGGTCGCCGCCTGGACGGACGAGGAGCCGTCGGCGCTGCTGGACCGCATCTGCCGCGACCTGCTCGCGCACGTCGGCGGCCGGCTCGGCGACGACGCCGCGCTGATCGCCGTACGCCGCCTGCCGGACCCCGCGACCTGACCGTCAGCCCCGCAGGTACGTCACGACCGCGAGGACGCGGCGGTGGTCGTCCTCCGCCGGGGGCAGGTCGAGCTTGGTGAGGATGTTGCCGATGTGCTTGCCCACGGCCGCCTCGGAGACCACCAGGGTCCTGGCGATGGCCGCGTTGGAGCGGCCCTCGGCCATCAGCGCGAGGACCTCCCGCTCCCGGGGCGACAGCCGTTCCAGCGGGTCGCGGCGGCGCCGCAGCAGCTGCCTGACCACCTCGGAGTCCACCACCGTTCCGCCCGCCGCCACACTGAGCAGGGCGTCGACGAACTCCTCCACGTCGCCGACCCGGTCCTTGAGCAGGTACCCCACCCCGGTGCCGTCGCCGGAGTCCAGGAGCTCGCTGGCGTAGGTCTGCTCGACGTACTGGCTGAGCACGAGGACCGGCAGGCGCGGGTTCGCCGAGCGGAGCGCCACCGCGGCCCGCAGCCCCTCGTCGGTGAAGCCGGGCGGCATCCGCACGTCGGTGAGCACGATGTCGGGGGCGTGGACGCGTACGGCCTCCACCAGGCCGTCGGCGTCGCCCACGGTGGCCGCCACGCGGTGCCCGAACCGGGTGAGCAGCCCGGCCAGCCCCTCGCGCAGCAGCACGCCGTCCTCGGCCAGGACTATCGAGAGGGCGGGATCGGCACGCACGGGATCTCCACTCGTAGCAGGGTCGGCCCGCCGGGCGGGCTGGCGAGCATCAGTCTGCCGTCGACGACCGAGACGCGGTCGGCCAGCCCCGCCAGGCCGGTGCCCTCGGAGGCGTCCGCGCCTCCCACGCCGTCGTCGCGGACCTCCACGACCAGGTGGTCGCCGTCCAGGCGCCCGGTGACGGACGCCCGTTCCGCCCCGCTGTGCCTGGCGACGTTCGTGAGCGCCTCGGAGATCACGAAGTAGGCCGCGGACTCCACGGCAGGCGGGAGCCGGCCGGGCAGCTCCATGGAGACGTCCACGGGCGTGGGCGAGCGGTCGGCGACGTCGGCCACGGCGGCGGGCAGCCCGCGGTCGGTGAGGATGCGCGGGTGGATGCCCCTGATCAGGTCGCGGACCTCGGCCAGCGCGAGCTTCGCCTCCTCGTGCGCCTTGCCGACCAGTTCGGCCGCCTCGGCGCCGTCCGACAGCTTGGCCAGCCCGAGCGTCATGGTCAGGGCGACCAGCCGCTGCTGGGCGCCGTCGTGCAGGTCCCGCTCGATCCGGCGCCGTTCCGTCTCGAACGCCTCCACCAGGCGCGTCCTCGACCGCGTCAGCTCGTCCAGCCGCTGCCGCGCCTCGGTCTCCCGCGACACGAGGAGCAGCCTGGCGAGGGAGCCGTGGGCGGCGGCGAGCAGCGTCAGGGGGTACAGGGCCAGGGCGAGCCACAGCATGCCGGCCGCCATCGTCGCGAAGGCCCCGAGCTCGGTGTCGATCACCCAGTACCGCAGCAGCCTCACCTCTCCCATCTGCGCGCGCAGCACCGGCACCAGGATCATGGCCGCCGGCGCTCCCAGGCCGAACGCCACCGCCAGCAACTCGAACGGCCAGAGCACCGTGACCATCAGGATCAGATAGGCCAGCTCCCGCCAGGTCGCCTGCTCCTGCACGCGCAGGGCCACCCAGGCGCGCAGCCCTGGACGGTCCGGCGCGCGGTGCGGCGTGACGGCCGGCTCCGGGTCGATGATGCGCAGCCTGCGGCGTTCCATCGCCGCCACCGGGATGCCGCAGAACCCGAGCGCCAGCAGCAGCGGCACGCCCACCACCAGCACCGTCAGAAGCGTGCTGGTGAACAGCGCGAAGAGGAACACCACCAGGACGACCTCGCCGAGCAGCACGCCGGTGACCAGGTAGGCCACCGAGCGCCACGGCCAGGACGTCCGCAGCAGGTCCCACCGGGCGAGGGCCCGCCAGGCCGGCGACGACTGCATCCCCCGACACTACGGCCCCGGCCCCGCCGCCTCCCAGCGGCCTGGGCCCACTCCCGGGGTATGCCTGGGCATACCCCGAGGACTAGGTTCAGGCGTCCTGCGCCCGGCCCCCGTCCGGCGGTCTCATGGGAACCATGAAGACAGCACCGGCCCCGGACCTGCGGGCGTTCATGTCGGTCGCGCTGCGCAGGCAGAGTGTCGTGGGCGCGATCGTGCCGAGCTCCCCCGCACTGGCCCGAGCCCTGACCGCCGTGGTGCCCACCAGCGGAACCCCGGTGGTGGTCGAGCTCGGCCCCGGAACCGGATCGATCAGCGAGGTCATCAGGAGGCGGCTCTCCCCCGGCGCGCGGCACCTCGCCGTCGAGATCGACCCGGACCTCGCCGCGCACCTGCGGCGTACCAAGCCGTGGATGGAGACGATCCAGGGCGACGCCGCCGACCTCGGCGCGCTCCTCGCCCGCGCGGGCGTGGACCGGGTGGACGCGGTCGTCAGCACGCTGCCGTGGACGCTGTTCCCCGGCGAGGTCCAGGACCGGATCCTCGGCGAGATCGGCCGCGCGCTCGCCCCCGCGGGTGCGTTCACGACCGTGACCTACCTGTACGCGGTGCCGCTCGCCGGGGCGAGGTCCCTGCGGCGGCGGCTGCGCTCGGTCTTCGACGAGGTGCTGACGACCGGCCCCGTCTGGCGGAACCTGCCCCCGGCGATGACGTACGTGTGCCGGCGGCCGGTCCGCGGTGTCTGAGCTGCTCGGCCAGCTGTCGCCGCCACTGCTGCTGGCCGCCGCGTGGCTGCTGCTGACCGCCGAGTCGGGTCTGCTGATCGGCGTCGCCCTGCCCGGCACCAGCGTGCTCGTCGCGCTCGGCTACTTCGCCCACCTCGGCGTGGTGCCGCTGGGCGGGGCGGTCGGGGTGGCGGCGTCCGCGGCCGTGACCGGCACCCACCTGTCCTACCTGTGGGGACGCCGCCGGGAAGGCGCCGACTCGTTCCACCGGTTCGCCCCCGGACGCTGGGACCGGACGCGCGACCTGCTCGGCAGGCACGGCAGCAGGACGGTGGTCGCCGGTCAGTGGTTCGGCAGCGCGCGGACGCTCACCCCCAGGCTGGCGGGCTGGGCGGGGATGCCGTACCGGACGTTCGCCACCGCCAGCCTGCCCACGGCCTGCGCCTGGGCGGCCACGCTGGTCACGCTCAGCTACCACGTCGCGCCGGAGATCGTGCAGCAGTTCACCTCCCACCTGTCGATCGCCGGGCCCGCGGCGGTCGTGCTCGCGCTCCTGCTCCTCTGGGCGACCCGGCTGCTCAGGAAGAGGCAGGCCGGGCGCGCCCGGTGACGCGCGGCCCCGCCGGGGACGGTCAGAGGTCGAGCCGGACCCGGTACTCCCGCAGCCAGGCGTCCAGGTGCAGCAGCCGCTCCAGCGCGCCGCGCGCGGCCGTCGGCTCCGTGTCGCCGCCGGCGCGGTCGAGCACCGCACGCACCTTGGCCCGGTCGAACAGCCGCGGGCAGGGCGGCTCGTCGCCGTCGACCCGCTCGCGCGCCTCGGCCCGCAGCGCCCGCCCGTAGGCGGGGTCCTGGGTGCTGGGGTACGGGCTCTTCACCCGCGTCAGGACCGACTCGGGTAGCAGGTCGGCGACGGCGGCACGCAGCAGGCTCTTCTCCCTCCCGTCGAACGTCTTCATCCGCCACGGCGTGTTGAACACGTACTCGACCAGCCGGTGGTCGCAGAACGGCACCCGGACCTCCAGCCCGTTCGCCATGCTCATCCGGTCCTTGCGGTCGAGCAGGATCTGCACGAACCGGGTCAGGTTGAGGTAGCAGATCTCCCGCATGCGCCGCTCGTGCCCGATCTCGCCGGGCAGCCGCGGCACCTCGTCGAGGGCCCGGCGGTAGCTGTCGGCGCGGTAGCCGGGAAGGTCGAGCAGGTCCACGACGTCGTCGTGCAGGAGCCCCTCTATCGTGGTGTGACCGGTGAGGCTCCGGCCGGCGAGCCAGGGGAACGTCTCGGCCTCCACCGCCTCCGGGTCGTGGAACCAGCGGTAGCCGCCGAAGACCTCGTCGGCCGACTCTCCCGACAGCGCCACCGTGGAGTGCCCGCGGATCGCCCTGAACAGCAGGTACAGCGAGCTGTCCATGTCGCCGATCCCCGTCGGCAGGTCGCGGGCGCGCAGCACCGCGGCCCGGACCGACGGGTCCAGCAGGTCGGCGGAGTCGAGCACGATGTCGGCGTGCTCGGTGCCGACGTGACGGGCCAGGTCGTGCACGTACGGCGCGTCCGGCGTCGGACGGTCGAGGTCGGGGGTGAAGTGCTCGGCGTACCCGGCGAAGTCCACCGCGAACGAGCGCACCGTGCCGAGCCCCTGCTCCTTCAGCTCCCTGGCGGCCAGAGCGGTGATCGCGCTGGAGTCGAGGCCGCCGGACAGCAGCGTGCACAGCGGCACGTCGCTGACGAGCTGGCGGGCGGTGATGTCCTCCAGCAGGCCCCGCACCGTCTTGACCGTGTCCGTCAGGCTGTCGGCGTGCTCGTGGGACTCCAGCCGCCAGTAGCGCCTCTTGCGGACGCCCTCGCGGCTCACCCTGACCATCTGGCCGGGACGCACCTCGTACATGCCGGTGAAGACGCCGTGCTCGGGCGTCTTGACGAACGCGAGCAGCTCGCGCAGCCCGTCGAGGCCGATCGCGCGCTCGGCGAGCGGGTTCGCCAGGATCGCCTTCGGCTCGGAGCCGAACAGGACGCCGTGCGGTGTCGGGTAGTAGTAGAGCGGCTTGACGCCCATCCGGTCGCGGACGAGGAGCAGTTCCTCGCGTCCGGAGTCCCAGACGGCGAAGGCGAACATGCCGTTCAGGCGGGTGACCGCGTCCTCGCCCCATTCCAGGTACGACCGCAGCACCACCTCGGTGTCGCTGCGGGTGCGGAACCGGTGGCCGCGGGCGGCCAGCTCCTGGCGCACCTCGACGAAGTCGTACACCTCTCCGCTGTAAGTGAGCACCACCGGCGGGCGGCCGTCCTCCCCGGCCGTCATCGGCTGCCGGCCGCCCTGCAGGTCGATGACGGACAGCCGGCGGTGGCCGATGGCGGCGTGCGGCGACAGCCACAGCCCCTCGTCGTCGGGGCCGCGGCACGCCATGGTCTCGGTCATGACCCGCGCGGTCTCCTCCTCCCCCCGGAGGTCGCGCTCGAAGTCCACCCAGCCGCAGATCCCGCACATGCCGCCCCCCGCGTTCCCTCGACGTGCGGTTGTCCCCTACCCAGGAGCGGCCGGGCCGGACAGCCGCCGGTCAGGCGCGGGGGGCGGGCGGCTTGATGCGGACCCGCTGCTCCTCCGGGCTGCTCTCAAGGTCGTCGAGCTGCGCGGCGATCGTCTTGCGCAGGGCGTCGTAGTCGCTGAAGCGGTGCTCCTTGAACAGGGTGTAGCCGCTCCACATGAGGTTGGCGCACACCCGCGCCGGCACGCGGCCCGTCGCCGCGCCCATGCCGACCAGCGCCACCGACGTGATGCTGCCGGGCTCCGCCTCGTTCTGCATGTGGATGGCCTGGAACGCGGCGGCGCACGCGAAGGCCACGTTCAGCGTCGCGCTGACGTTCTCCGCCGAGTGCACCATGGTCGGCGTCGAGATCAGGAACGTCGGGTTGACCGCTCCGGAGCGTACGCAGACGGCGCTGCCCACCGGCAGCGTGCCGCCGAACCCCTCGCGGATGGCCCGCTGGACGCGCAGCTGGATGCCGGCCCCGAGGTGGCGCTTGATGACGGCGTCGACGCCGCCGTCCATGCGGCCCCGCGCGTTCGTGGGGCTGACCCAGGCGTCGACCCGCTCGTCGACGATCGACCCCTGGCGGATCTCGATCTCGGGGTGGTCCGCGAACGCGGCCCGCCACGACTGCACCACCTCAGCGTTGATGTCGGCCAGCACTACCTTGAGCTGCGGCTGCACGCCGTCAACGGTCATGGGTCACTCCGAAGGTGTAAGGGCGTTCTCGACGCCGCGGAAAGCTCGAAGCCGCCGAAGGTCTCGACGCCGCCGAAAGTAGCGCCCCCCACCGACAAATCCGACCTCTCATCATGATCTCCGCGGGATCGCGTCTGTCGGAGCCGCACGGCACAATGCCTCCACCTTGATCATCCCGCCGTTTCCGGCACGGCACCCGCACCAGGAGCCCCCGATGCGCGACACCGACACCCCCGCCCCCTCCCCGTCCGGCCCCCAGGAGCCGCACGACCCGCTCGCCCTCGCCGAACTCTTCAAGGGCGGCGGCGAGCCCTGGCTGCCGCTCCTCCGACCGGTCATCGAGGCGCGACCCGCCGCGGCAACGTTCATCGGCCCCGGCCGCGGCCCGGACGTCGTGCCCGTCCGCGAACTGACCTTCCAGGCGCTCAAGCCCAACCCCCCGCACAAGTGGAAGGTCATCGTCTTCGGCCAGAACCCGTACCCGCGGGCCGAGAGCGCCACCGGCATCGCCATGTTCGACAACACCTTCCACGACTGGGCCGACAGCCAGTTCGGCAGGGTCGTCTCCATCCGCTGCATCATCAAGGCGGCGGCCATGTGGAAGCACGGCATCCCGAAGAAGACGCCCATCGCCGACATCCGCGCGCTGCTCAAGCAGCACGACACCGTGCAGCCGCCCGAATGGTTCCAGGCGATGCTCACGCAGGGCGTCCTGCTGCTGAACGCCGCCCTCACCGCCAGCGCCGACGGCGCGATGGGCACCGACCAGCACACCGCGTTCTGGCGGCCCGTCATCGAGAAGGTCGTCGAGGAGATCCTGAAGGCCAAGCGGGACGCCCCCGACGACGAGGACCGCGGCGTCGTGTTCGCCTGGTGGGGGGTGCACGCCCGCAGCCTGAAGCAGGTCGTCCTGCGGCTGCAGAAGAAGTACCCCGAGGTGGAGGTCCGCCACATCGACCACGCCAACCCGGCCGCACAGGGCGACCTCTTCTGCGACGGCGACCACTTCGCCCAGGTGAACGCCGCGCTGGCGGCGCTGGGCGCCGACGAGATCGACTGGCTGCCCGCCAAGGGCTGGAACACCCTCACCGCGAAGGACGGCGGCGCCGACCCCGGCACGGCCGACCGTATGGGGGCGTTCATCGCCTCCACCATGGAGCTCCACCAGCTCTACCTCGAACGCCTCGCCGAGGTCAAGAACGAGGGCCTCGTCCTCCCGGCGATCACCGGGGTCATGGGCACGCCGCTCATGAGCTTCCAGGAGGCCGTCGCCCCCGTCGCCGCGCTGCTGCCCAGCCTCGCCTGGCATGTGGACAAGTCGCTGCGGTTCGCCGAGAAGCAGGCCGGCGCCGCGCCCGGCGGCCTCACCGCCGACGAGATCGCCGCCCTGCACCTCTACACCTGCGAGTCGGCCTTCTATCGGCAGATCAACGCGACCCTCCGCCACCCCGACCGCGCCCAGATCGTGCCGTACCTGGCGTACCTGCGGCTGCTGCTCTCCGCCGTCTCACGCCTGCCGGTGCGGAAGGAACCGCTGTGGCGCGGCGTCTCCCTGGACCTGCGGGGGCAGTACCCGCTCGGGCGGACCGTCACCTGGTGGGGCGTGTCCTCGTGCACGTCGGAGCTCGGCGTCGCGCAGGCGTTCCTCGGCCGCCGCGGCAAGCGCACCCTGTTCGAGGTGCACCCGGTACGCGCCGTCGGGATCCGCCGCTTCTCCGCGTTCACCGGCGAGGAGGAGTTCATCCTCGCCCCCGGCACCCAGCTCAAGGTGACGGACGTCAAGGTGGAACGCGGCGGCCTGTGCACCGTCCGCCTCACCGAACTGGACGAGGACTGCCTCGTGGCCTGAGCGGGCCCCGCGGCGAGTGCCTGATCCGTCCGGTACGCGGTCCGCACCGCCCTCCCGGAGCGCGGTGCGGACCCCGTAGCGTGAGAGCCGTGAGTGAGCCATCGGCGAGCACGGGCCGGGTCCTGGTGCTGGTCCTTCCGGACGTGAACCTGCTGGACCTGAGCGGTCCGGTGCAGGTCTTCGACGCCGCGGCGCACCTGGGTGCCCGCTACCGGCTGGAGTACGTGTCCGACGCCGACGAGGCGGTGTCGGCACAGGGACTGCGGCTGGCCGGATTCGCCCGCCTGCCGTCCGCGGAACCCGGTGACCTGGTGCTGGTGCCGGGACCCCGGCTGAAGGACCTCCGGCCGGGCGAGTCGCCGGTTCCCGACGCGGTGACGCGGTGGCTGCGCACGACGCACCGCCGCGGCGCCCGGATCGCGTCGGTGTGCACCGGCGCGGCGGCGCTGGGCGAGGCCGGGCTGCTGGACGGACGCCGCTGCACCACCCACTGGTCGCTCGTCGAGGCGATGCGGCGCAGGTACCCGGCGGCCCGGGTCCAGGACGGCGTCCTGTACGTCCACGACGGCCCGGTGAGCACCAGCGCCGGCATCTCGTCCGGCATCGATCTGGCGCTGTCACTGGTGGAACGCGATCACGGCCCCGCGCTCGCCGCCGCGGTCGCCAGGGAACTCGTGGTCTACCTGCGAAGGAACGGGTCAGCGTCCCAGATCAGTCCCTTCCTCCAGCACCGTTCGCACCTGCATCCGGCCGTCCATCGGGTGCAGGACCATCTCGCCCAGCACCTCGACACCCCGCACACCCTCGCCGAGCTGGCCGCCGTGGCCCACCTGTCCCCGCGCGGCCTGAGCCGGGCGTTCGCCGCGGCGATCGGCGTCAGCCCCCTTGAGTACCAGCAGCAGCTGCGCCTGGAACGCGCGTCGAGGCTGCTGGCCGACACCGACCTCGGCGTTGACGCGGTGGCGGGCCGCTGCGGCTTCCGCGACGTCCGCCACTTCCGCCGCCTGTTCTCCGCCCGGTACGGGATGCCACCGTCGCAGGCGCGCAAGCACATGCGCTGAGCGACGCGCCTCCCCCGGATTCCCCTCGCCCTGACCGTTCTCGGACGCCCATGTGGCGCTGCCGTGGATTCGCCATGCCCTCGTGGCCGTACAGAGAAGAGATCTCCCGTGTCCCCTGTCCGAAGCCGTCCAGCCGCGCGCTCGAGCGGACGTCAGAAGAGGCCCGTCGCGCGCCGGATCGGGCGCATACTGCTGGGCGCCGCCGTGTTCCTCGCCTGCCTGGGCGGGATCTGCGCCGCCGGGGTCGCCACCACGATGAGCCAGAGCTACCCCGAGTACGGCCGGCGCCCGCCCGTCGAAGGCCTGCCGGCGCCCAAGGCGCTACCCGGCGGACGCATCACCGTCGCGGTCGTGGTCAGCAACGCCGGCTCGGTCTCAGCCGACGTTCTCGCCCCCTACGAGGTGTTCGCCCGATCGGAACGGTTCGCCGTCTACACCGTGGCGGCCCGGCGAACCCCGTCCCCGCTCTCCGGCGGCGTACACCTGCTGCCCGACCACACCCTGGACGAGGTCGCAACCGGCGCCGTTCCCGAACCGGACGTGGTGGTGGTGCCCGCCGTCGTCGATCCCACCGGCACGGCGGAGGAGCCGCTGCGCCAGTGGATCGCCGCACGGTCGCGGCACGGCTCCCGCCTGCTGGGCGTCTGCGCGGGCTCGGAACTCCTCGCCGCGACCGGCGTGCTCGACGGCCGCCAGGCCACCTCGTTCTGGGCCAACATCGGCTCCCTGCGGCGCAGCCACCCCGCGGTGCGCTGGCGGAGCGGCGAACGCTACGTGGAGGACGGCACCATCACCACCACGGCAGGCATCACCTCCGGCACCGTCGGCGCGCTCCGCCTGGTCGAGCGGCTCGCGGGCGCGGACGAGGCCCGGCGGATCGGTGACGCCCTCCACTATCCCGGCTGGAGCCTGAACGGCCCCACCGCGATCACCCCGAACCACCTCGCGCTGTCCGACCTGCCGTACGCGCTGAACGCGGCGTTCCCCTGGCTGCGCCCCACGATCGGCGTCGGACTGGAGGAAGGAGTGGGAGAGATCGACGCCGCCGCCGCGTTCGAGGTCCACTCCGGCGTCTCGTTCAGCTCACGCGCGATCCCGATCAGCGCCACCGGAACGGTCACCACACGGCACGGCGTCGTCCTGCTCACCGAGCCTGCGGACGCGGCGGTGCCGCCCCTGGACCGGTTCGTGGTTCCGGGGGCGCGCGGCACCGTGACGCCCGCCCTCGTGAGCTGGGCGTCCGGACGGGGTCTCACCCCGGAGCGGCCCGGTGGCGGACGGCGCGACGACGAGTTCGGTTTCGACCCGATGCTCCGCGACCTCGCGGCCCACGCGGGCGACGTGACCGCCCGGATCACCGCGAAATTCTCCGAATACCCCATCGGACAGCTACGTCTCTCCGAGACCGGCTGGCCCTGGCGTTCCACGGTCGTCTTCGCCGTCGCCCTGGCCGGCTCCGCCCTCGTCGCCACGCTCGCCGCCACCCTTCGACGCCGTCCGCGCCGGTGGTGAACGTGTGCCGGGAGATCAGTGCCTGGCGCTTCTAAGGGCATGGCTCGCGGGACGCGCGTGTGACCGACGCCATGCGGCCGGCTGTCACAGGGCGTCCGGCGAGTCCGTCCTCTCTCCGCAAGGGCAGAGAGAAAGAAGGCGAGCCATGCCCATTGACAGTGAGAGCACCGCGAGACGACCCGAGACGCCGCCACGCCGGCGGCGCCGCGCGCTCAAGGGGGTCGCCGCGCTTCTGGCCGGGATCATCGCGGCGGCCCTCCTCGTGGCCTACGCCTGGCAGCCCCCGGAGGAACGGGATTTCCGCTCGTCCTGGCAGGCGGACTCGCGTTTCGTCGACACGCCCGTCGCCCGCTTCCACTACATCAAGACCGGGGAGGGCTCCCCCGTCGTGCTGCTGCCCGGCGGCACGCTGTGGAGCTACACCTATCGTGACACCGTCCCCGCCCTCGCCAGAGACCACACCGTGTACGCGGTCGACCCGCCCGGATACGGATACACGAGCGTCCACGACGAGGACTTCAGCTACGACGTGCGGGCGATGGCCGACGCCCTCACCTCGTTCATGGACGCCGTCGGCGTGCCGCGGGCGTCCATCCTCGCCCACTCGCTGAACGGCTCCGTGGCGCTGTATCTCGCCGAGACCCGGCCAGAACGCGTGGACAGGCTCGTCCTGCTGGCGCCCCTGGCGCTGGACACGGAACTCAACCTCAACCTCGATCTGATGCGCGTACCGGTGATCGGTGAGGCCGTGACCAAGCTGATGGCCCGATCCACGTTCGCCTCCGGCCTGTCGGGCGCCTACGCGCGAGGCGAACGGATGACCTCCCACGTCGTCGACGAGTACTGGGCGCCGCTGAGCCGCCGGCCCAACCGGAAGGCGATGTGGAAGCAGGTCCGCATGCTCGACCTGTCGCTCGTCGATCGCAAGCTGGGCGACGTCCGCGCTCCCACGCTGATCCTCTGGGGCGACAGGGACACCTTCGTCTCCCCCGAGCAGGCCGACCTGCTGCGCCGCAGAATCCCGGGATCCGCGCTCCGCGTGTTCCCCGGCCTGGGCCATGCCCTCCACGAGGACGCGCCTGCGCTCATCAACCCCGAACTGACCGCTTTCCTGCACACCGACGCCGCCACACCGGCGCAGACCGGAGGTCCCCAGCGGTAACCCGCACCGACCGCGACCGAGCCCGAGACCACCGCCTCCGTGCCGGTTCCTCCCCGGGCAGGAAATCGGCTCCCGCGCCGACCGTCCCGACCAGGCGGCGCTCGCGCAGGAGCTCGCGTCCTTCCTGGTCGCCCTGCGCTCCGTCCCCGTCGACGACGCCCCGCGGCCGGGCCCCGAGACCGCGTACCGCGGCGGCCCGTTCGCCCACTACGCGGCGCAGGCGCGGGAGGCGCTGCGCGCGCTCGACGTCCGGTTCCCCGTCGCGGACGAGGTGGTGGACGAGGCCGTCGCCTCTCACTGGCAGGGCGCGCCGGTGTGGTTCCACGGCGACGTCGCCGTCGACAACCTCCTCGTGGACGACCGCGGCCGCCTCAGCGGCGTTCTCGACTTCGGGTGCTCCGGGGTCGGCGACCCCGCGTGCGACCTGGTCATCGCGTTCACGTACTTCGACGACGAGGCGCGGCCCGTCTTCCGCCGGGCGGCCGAGGTCGACGACGACACCTGGCGCCGCGCCCGGGGCTGGGCGATCTGGAAGGCGGCGATCACCCTGGCGGACCCGGGCGCCCCGGCCCCGCGCCGGGCCGAACAGGAACGCGCCCTGGCCGCCGTCCTGACGGAAGCTTCCCGTGGGGACGACGCTTGACCTGAAGCCTGCCCCGATGCTCCCCGGGGCGAGGGAGCCGTGTCCCTCCCGCGGGGGAGTACGCCCGGCCTCGGCCCGGCGAAGCTGTCAACCATGAGCACTGCACCCGTGGTCCACCCACCCGTACGGCCCGCGCTCCCCGGCAAGCTCACCGTCTGGGCCGGCCGATCCATGGTCCTGATCGCCGTGGCGCACACCGCCGTGTTCGCCCGCCTCGCCCCCTGGTCCAGCTGGCTCGCAGGGGACCTCCGCAACCACACCGCGGACACCGACTCGGTGGCGACGTTCTGGGCGCTGCCCGGCGGATTCGTCGTGGTGCTGGCCCTGCTGGGGCTGCTGCTGGCGCGCGCCGGACGGCAGGGCGAGCGCATCCCCGGGTACGTCGGCTGGACGATCCTCGCCTGGGGAGCCCTGGCCGTCGCCCTGATCGGGCCGAGCGGCTTCCTCCTCGCGATCATCCCGTCGGCCCTGCTCATCGCCGCCGACCTCACCGCCCGACGGCCGTCCCGCTGAGCGAGTCCTGGCGCCGGGACTGGGGGGCGGCCGACTCACGCCCCGGCAGCCCGTGCGGGCAGCTCGGTCTCGTCGCCGGCCTTGACGTTCAGGTGCGTCCCTGTCAGGTCCGCACCCGTCAGGTCGGCACCCTTGAGGTTCGTCCCTGTCAGGTCCGCACCCGTCAGGTCGGCACCCTTGAGGTTCGTCCCTCTCAGGTCCGCCCCGCGGAGGATCGCCTCCCGCAGATCCGCTTCGCGCAGGTCCGCCCCGCTCAGGCTCGCCCCGCTCAGGTTCACGCCACGCAGGTCCGCCCCGCGTAGGTCCGCGTCGAACAGGTCCACCCCGCTCAGGTCCGCCTCGCGCAGGTCCGCCCTCCTCAGCTTCGCCTTGAACAGGTCCACCCCGCTCAGGTCGGCGCCGTTCAGGTACGCCTCACCGAGGTCCGCCACGAACAGGACCGCGTGCCGCAGATCGGCGCCGTCCAGATACGCCCTGCGCAGGTCGGCTCCGGACAGGTCAGCGGAAGCCAGGTCCGCCCCGCTCAGGCGGGCCCCACGCAGGTCTGCCCGGGTCAGGACGGCGGTGCCGAGGTTCAGCCCGCTCAGATCCGCTCCTGGCACCCGGATGCGCGTCAAGTCGCAACTGCAGACCCAGTCGTGCCCGAGCTCGGTGTCCGGCGCGTCGTAGACACTGCCGAGCACGGTCAGGGCCATCTGCACGTCGGCGGCAGGCTGCCCCGGCAGCCCGGCCTTCGCCATCGAATCGTGCTCCCGTACGTACGCGGCCATGACGTCGACGGTCGTCACGCGGTCTCGCTGAGAGTCGCGTGCCAGGCGTCGCAGCGTCCGGATCGCGTCCAGGCGAACCTCGATCTCCCGGGAGCCGAGCCGCTCCACCGCCTGGTCGTACCGGTCGACGCTCCGCCCTTCCTGCACGGTCTCCATGGACCTGGCGTCGGTGTAGACCAGGCTGCCCGCGACCAGCACCACCCCGAGGACGACGCCCCGGGTGCTCGTTCGCTGAAGAAGCGTCCCTCGTTCGGCCGTGAACCAGCAACCGACGCCGATCAGCAGGACGACGGCCCCGAGGACGGTGAGCGCCGCGGGAAGGAGATCCGCTGCGGAGTACGGCGGCGCCAGGTAGCGGGGAAGCCGTTCCAGGGCCGGCCGCCACCAGACCGTCGCGCCGGCGAGCAGGTGGAGGGCCACGGCGGCGCTGACGATGACGACGACCACGCTGGTCGACCAGATCAGGGCCCGCCGCGGAAGCGCCTGCCGTGATGTCACATCAACCATTCGACCTGAAGGCAACCGGCGAATGTAAGCCTTCCGACGGAACTGTCACCTGTACGAGGCCTCGGTCACCTCCCTCCCCCATCCAGTACCGCCTTCCCCCGCAGACGGCGCCCGGCCAGAGCCTCTGCCGCCTCGGCGACCCGATCCCACCGGCCCCGCCAGGAGATCTTCGGCTTGAGCCGGCGTCCACCGGCTCGCGGACGTTCTCCGGTCCGACGACCAGTTCGTCAGCGCCCAGCTCCGCCGGCTCCCTGCCGCCCTCCGCCGAACCGACAGAGGCGATCACCTGCGCGCCGCCGATCGCGGCGAGCTGCACGGCGAAGGAGCCGGCCCCGCCGGAGGCGCCGGTCACGAGGACCCTCCGGCCCGCCGCCGCGCGCACCTGTCTGCCGATCGTGAAGGCCCTCCCGTCCTGCGGCTCGGCCAGAGGCGGCCGGCTTGGGACCACCGCTCGGCGCAGGCAAAGCTCCTGGGAATTCGGAGAACACCTCACCGGGCGGTGCAACACATTGGCCCCTTGAGTCGTCTGGGTCGTGAGGATCGAGAAGGGACCCCATTGGACGACGAATCCGGCTTCGACAAATTCGTGGCTGAGCAGGCCGACGCGCTGCTCCGCTACGGATACGTCCTGACCGGCAACCCTCACGACGCCGCCGACCTCGTCCAGGAGGCCCTCCTACGGGTGCGCGGCGCCTGGTCGAAAGTGCGGCGTAAGGACAATCCGAACAGTTACGCCCGGATCACTATGGCGCGGCTGCACATCAGCATCTGGCGGCGGCGCAGACGTGAACACCTCACTGCGGACCCGCCGGATCGGGCCGGCCACGAGGTCTTCCCCTTCGAGCAGCAGCAAGGGCTCTGGGAGGAGTTGGCCTCGCTGCCTCGCAGGCAGCGAGCCGTGCTGGTGTTGCGCTACTACGAGCAGCTCACCGACGCCGAGATCGCCAAGGTGCTCGGCATCTCCCTGGGAACCGTACGCAGTCAGGCCTCGCGGGGCCTGGACAAGTTGCGGTCCTCTCTCTCCTCCTCGCCCGCCACCCACGGGAGCCCGCGATGAACGATCTTGGAAAAGAGCTGAGCCGCCTTCTCGCCGACGCGGCGGAACGGGCGCCGCGGGCGCCAGCCGGGCTGTCCGCGACGGTCAAGGCACGTCATCGCCGGCGGCGGGCACGGTCCGCGGCCCTGCTCGCGGCCGTGGCCGTGGCCGTGGTGATCGGAGGGGCGGGCACGGTGGTGAAAACCGTGCGTACGTCGGCCGTGCCGCAACCCGCGGCCAACGCGACGGACAAGCCGACGGGCATGGCGAAACCGCCGACGGACGTCATCCCACCGCCGATCGAGAAGGTATGGCCACAGGCCGTACACAAGATCCCTGCCACGCTGCCCGACGGCCGAGACTACTACCCGGAGTTGCTTCTGGACGATCGCACGCTGCTGGTCACCACGGGGATCAAGGGCGGGAAGCGTCGGTTCCTCTGGACCTACGATCTGCACAGCGGCAAGCCCACGCGAATCGCCGAGATCCCTCCGACGAAGGGCTCGGTGAGCTTCGCCGACGACATCGCGGCGGGAGGCGGAAACATCGTCTGGTGGGCGTACAAGGAGGCGGGCGAGAACCGGATCGCCCAGATCTGGACGGTGCCGGTCCGCGGCGGTACACCACGGCCAGTGAGCGACGTTCCCATGACGAACGCCACGAAGCAGTTGGGCCAGATCACCGACCTGACCGTCGTGGGCAAAGAAGTGATCTTCGCCTACGAGAAAGGAGGGGTCTACCGGGTGCCGCTGAGCGGGGGCCGGCTGCAACCGGTGAAGGGAGCCGAGCGGCAGCACATCCTGCGGTGGCCGTGGGTGGGCACCCATCGAGCGATGGACGACTTCCTCCGACTGTTCAACGCCGAGACCGGTGAACGGCGCGACGCCGTGGCCGCGGCCGACGAGGAGGTCAGATGCGGTGTCATCCGGTGCACGGGCATGAAGGTGCGCTATGAGAAGGTCCCGTGCGCCGTCGAATCATGCGCGGACAAGATGAAGAAGGAGCGGGTCGTCCTGCGCAGCTTCGTCCGCGACCGCGACGGTTCCGGGGAAAGACCACTGCCGGCTGCCACCGACCTGTACGGCCCCACCGACCTCGCCCTTGAGCGGTTCTTCAAGCAGATTCTCCGCGGACCGCGAGGGGAAAGTGTCATGGCCCTCTACGACGTAGAGACCGGCAGGACGGTCGACCTCGGCCTAAGAGTGGATGCGAGAGGATTCATGTCCCTTCCCCAAAGCGGGCGTGATGCGCTGATGACCTACAGGATCGGGGACCAGATGCATGTTCTGGACCTGTCCACGATCGAGTAGACCGAAGGCGGTTGCCGGATGGCGGCTGCCCTTCCTCATCGGGCCGCGGCGCTCTCCGTCGGTCCAGCGATGCGGGCCGATGAGGAGAAGCTCGTCCGCGATCTTCATCGAAGCCTCAGTCGGCGGGGAACGGCAGGAAGAGGCTGTAATCAGCTCGACCTTGTCTGCGCGGGACCGGCACACGACGCCCGGCCCGGTGTCCCGCCGCCGTCCAGGACCGGCCCCCAGGCCGCACGCCCGGACGGCGGGCGGGCGGAGGGCCGGGGTGCGGCGACGCGCCGCATGCGAACGCCGGCCCCGCGGAAAACGCCACCACCCTCTACTACCGGCTCTGAGGCTCATTCCACCCACCACCAGCCGTCCCCCAGGTCGCGGACCGGCCTGCCCATATCTCCCTCAGCGGACGCCTGCATAGTCCCCGCCGCGCGGCTCGGCGAGCACCGCCCTCACCGACTCTGCTGGACGCCCGCCGTGCCACTGACCGATTCTCGGCGGAGCCGCAGGCCCGCGACCGTCAGCAGGGCCACCGCGCCCACGGTGAGGATGGCGTTGCTGGTCAGGTCTTCCACCAGGCTGGTCGGTGGGGTGGGCGGCACCGTCGGGACGATGACCTTCTGCGGGAAGGAGTGCCAGGCGTAGGTCAGCATGGCCCCGCCGGCGAGTGCCAGCCGGTGGGCCTGCGACCAGCCGGCGCGGTGTGACCAGCGGACCACCACCGTGGCGACGGCGACGAACAGAACCAGATAGATGATCACGGTGAGCCACGCCGGGAGGGGGATCGCCTCCGCCAGCCAGGGCGTGAATCCGGTGGGGTCGACCGCGTACAGCAGCACGAAGACTGCTCCGGCGACCATGGCGAGGGCACCGGCGGCCCACGGGCCGGGGGCGCGGCCGGGCAGCGGGGTGACTTCGGCAGGGCGTCTGGGGAGGCGGACGCCGACGACGATGATCGCGGCGATGACGACTCCGGCGCCGATGAGCTGCGGCGCGGAGGCATGGTGACCGTAGACGGCTTGGGCGATGCCCGCGCCCAGGGCGACGGTCGCATACAGCACGCCCGCGACGGTGAGGCCGACCTTGCCCAGCCATGGTGTGGTGCGCCGCGAGCCGGCGAGGGTCTCCGCGACCGCGATCGGGGTACTGATGCTGAAGACCGTGTGCACGCCGACCATGAACATCGTCCATGGTCCGGCCAGGCCGAGCGCGGGGATGAAGCCGTAGTCGAGGGTGTGTGCGCCGACCACCCAGTTCGAGTCCCACAGGGTCTGGGTGACGTAGGCCTCCTCGATCATGCCGTAGGCCAGTGCGAGGGTCATCATGGCGGGCCAGCCGCGTCCGGTGCGGCGGGTGAACTCACGGATGAGGAGGGCGCCGCCACCGTACAGGCAGGACAGGCCGAGCAGCTTGGAGATGCTGTCGGTGATGGGTGAGTTGCCCATCAGGTACTCGGCGGTCAGCGGCGCCAGGAAGAACAGCCCGATGGCGGGCGCCAGGCGAGGCAGTAATGCTCCTTGGATCATTACCTCTGCATACCATCACTGAGTGCAAACATACAACGGTGTAAATATCGTCTGGTGTAAGATCTCATCTATGGATGAGACACGGCGCGAACGCAAGAAGAGAGAGACCAGGGACCTGCTCATTCGCACGGCAATCCGGCTGTTCACCGAGCAGGGCTACGAACAGACCACCGGCGCGCAGATCGCCGCCGCGGCCGACGTGGCCACCAAGACGTTCTTCAACTACTTCCCGAGCAAGGAGCACGTGCTGTTCGCCGACGTGGAACGGTTCTACGGGCTGGCACTGGAGGTGATCGCCGACCGGGCGCCGGACGACACCGTGCCGCAGGTGCTGCGCAGGACCTACGACCGAGTCATCGCCCACTACCTCACCCAGGGGCCGTGGGCCGAGAACCCGGAGCTGAAGGATCTCTACCAGAGGCTGCTCGCGACCGTGCCCGCCGTGCAGGCCAAAGCCCTGCACGTGATGTCCGACTCGCAACGCCGGATCGCCGACGCGCTGCTGAAGGCCTTCCCCGACAGACTGGACCCCATCAGCGCCGCGGCCGCGACCGGCGCGTTCATGGGTGCGGTGCAGGCGGCCGGCCTGGCCAGCCTGGAGATGTACGGCGAGGCGGAGCAGGAGCATCTGGCGTCAACCGGGCGGGCTATGGACATCGCAATGCGCGGCCTGGAATCACTGTGACGGATCACCTGCGGCGGATCAGGTCATTTCCGCCAGGCAAAGCCATCAGTGATTGCACCGAAGAGCCGCCACCGCCCCGCATTCCTTCTGACGCCGTGGCCGGCGCTGCGCGTCCTGCGGGCCGGGGTCTTCGCCATGGTGTGCGTGCTGCTGTCCGCCGGGCTGCACCACCTGTTCACTGCCTCCTCCGTGATGTCTCACCTGGCCGCTCCCGAACCTGGTGCCGGGCTCCGGGCGCATCACCTCCTCGGCCTCCACACCCACCACACGTCGCTCGCCATGGCCGCCGCGCATCAGGAGCACGGCTCCGGGGCCCGGCATGGTGCTCGTCCGCGTGGCCGTCGCGCTGATCTCCGGCTGGTGGCTGGACCGGGGCGACGCCGCGCTCGCCGAGCTGACGCGGCTGGCCGTGGCCTCGGCGACACGGCCTCGTGGCGTGGCTGCTCGCGCCGCCGGGCGCACCCGTCGCGGTCACGCGCCCCGGCCTCGCGGCGGCCGTACCGCGCTGGCCCTTCTGTCGTCGCCGCCGCTCGCCGCGACGATCACCCGCCGCGGCCCGCCGACGGCCCTGTCCGCCTGCTGACCCTCCCCCGCCGCCCCGGGTCCGGCCCTCCGGCTCGGGACGCCGCACCCTGCCTTGCGGGACGCGGCACCCGGCCCCCCGGACGCCGCATCCCGCCCTTGAGGCGCCCTTACCGGTGCCCTCGCCGCCGTACCGGCCGTACCGCGCCCTCGACGCACGCAGCGCACGGGCGGGACGCACCGGCGGGGCACACAGGCGCACGAGGCACGGCGCGGCCGTAACGGGCAGCCTGCCGTGCCACGACAGGCCGCACGCGAGGTATCACGCCGGGCACCGGGTACTCATCAGAGGTGCCCGGAAGCGCGCCGGGGACGGGCCGCTCTCCGAAACGGTGACTACGCCCACGAGCTGAAAGTGCCCGTCGGGTGCGCCGGGGGTCAGGGTGGCCAGGTAGCGGCCGTACCGCTCCTCGGGGTCGCGGTCACGGAAGTCCGCACGAGGAAGCCGCCGGCCTGGTGCTCAGCCACCCAGGCGCGGGTGAACGCCGCGGCGTCCTCCCCTTCCCTTTCCCTTGCGCTTCGGGACATCAGGGCGTGGCCGCCAGTCCCGTCGCCCTCGAGCTCCAGGTGAGACGGTGGATGGCGTCCGGGGTCTTGGTGAGTCGCTTGCGCGGCCCGTGGCGGAGCGGCCTTTGCGGAGGTGCGGCGCTCGGTCGGCGCACTCGGTGGGTATGGCGCGGTGGTGCCACGGCGATGCCCCACGCGGCGCGCCGCCGTTAGATGCGCGATGCGGGGGGGGAGCGGCTCGCGTCCGCTCTCCGGGGGAGGTCCGCAGCCGTTGCGACCAAGACTGCAACTATGACGCCCCTGAAGATCAAAAGGCCCTCTCCCCGTACTCGGGAAGAGGGCCTTTCACCTGCGGAGGATCGGGGATTTGAACCCCGGATGGGCGGTAAACCCAAACCGCATTAGCAGCTCGGGTCGTGGCCGTCCCGATCAGTTCAACCTGGATCAGAATAGCCATAGGGTCCCCGCGGAACGGCCTGGTATGGCTGTGAACTGCAACCCAAACTGCAACCCACTATGGAGCATCGACAGGACGCCCGCGCTGGGATACCCCAGGGCATCCCCATGACTCCCGTACGTGGCCGACGAACATCACCTATCGTGATGCTCGTACTCGTAGAGCCTCCTCCACCGGAGGACCCATACGATCGCGAAGCGCACCGCATCCACCCGTAGAGCCACAACTCTCGCCACACAACCTGCAGTAGGGTTGTGCATCTCCTAGTGGAGCCTACGGATTAAAAGTGGATGTTGCTTTCGTCTGCGACATGCGTCTTGACCTGCTGGGGAGCACCGGCGTGATCAAGCGCTCCCCGTCCCGTTCCGCGTATGTTCCGGGTCTTCACGAGCCGAGGGAGTCAGCGGTAGGGGTAGATACGGTCGGTGAATCCGATCAGAGCTGGGCTGGCGAAACGGGCAGAAGACAGATGAACGCCCGTGGCGCGTTCAGCAAGGGCCAGAGCGCTGGAGACGGGATCGCCCGGAAAACCGAGCTGGTTGCCGTCGACGTCCAGGCCAAGGTCCTCGACATCCGCGTGGAGCCGGTCGGGGTCACTCCCCTTCCGAAGGGAATAGGCGTACAGGCTGAACCTGGTGATCTGCCGGCCGTCTACGCAGTAGGTGAATCCGTCGTTCTTGATGTTCATATACACCGAGGCCACGGCTGTGCCTGTGGACAGCGGAGGGGCCTTGACATAAACGCTTTCAGCCAGGCCGTACTCGATCAGGACGGTTCCTCCATCGGCCGCGTAGGCGGCGACGCCCTGACCTGACTCGCCCTGAGATCCCGGGATGACGTGAATCCGCCGCAGAGCTTCCCGAGGGGACAGGTCCCGTACGAAGCCGGCGCAGAGCCAGGTCTCGTCAGTGCCATCGGTGAACTCCTCGCAGAGCCATTCATAGGTCGCTGCCGTGGCGCCGCCCATTCCTCTACCTCCCGTGGAAGCCGTATCGCGGCGATCATGACAGTGGGGGCTGACAACTCGCTCGTGATCCATGCGCTGTCAGCTTGGGAATCGCATGGATCATGCCTCATGGTCCCCCTGACCTGGGCGTGCAGCCGGTCATAAGTGACCGTGGTTGACCCCTCGTCACCCTGGCTTGTTGCACGCCAATTGCACGACGATCAGCTTACGACCTGGTCTTTCCAGCGCGCCGCGCACACCTCCCGTCCTGATCATCCCGTCTGCCATCGACCCGCCCGCAGGGGAAGCAGGCCAGGGCCACGGGGACAAGGTGGAGCCCCCTGCTGGAGGAACGACCTTGGCCCCGTGGCCCTGGCCTGCTCGGCTTGTCCCGGGTCGATGGCGGACGGGATGATCAGGCATCCACCCCAGCCATCTACGGATCTCAGCTCGCGCGGAGATCATCCTGGAGCCGGAGCGCCCCCGCCGGAGGCAATCGCCCTACGAATTCGGCTGGCGATGCTGCGGTTGATACGACTCACGGCTGTTGCGTCAGGATTGATCATGTCTCTAAGGTGTCCGTTACTCGACCGCAAGCTTTCCTTACCGTCATGGAGGAAGTTGTGCGCCCCTGGGTTCTTAGCGTTGGTCTCTTAGCTGCACTCAGCGGGTGCTCGGCCTCGTCCGCCCCTCAAGCCTTCGATATATCGCCGACTTCCACGGCTGCCTCGACGCCCACGCTTCCGGAAGCCCGCGGTGACGTAGTGCGCCTGGAGAAGGACGGCTTTCCATACACTCTCCAGGGTGTCAACGCGTCCACCAGCCCCACTGCCAACGGAACGCCTGCACGACCGGGGTACACCTTCGTTCTGGCGACTATCAAGGTGGACGGGAAGCTAACTGACCGGGCGACCTCGCTAGACGGTTTCCTTTGGTTGCGAGCGCACTACCCCGGCTGCAATGCGACCTGCTCGGAGCCCATGGAGGCTGCTTTCGCTCCGAGAACGAAGGAGGCGATGGAGAAGGGGACGGAGGCGGAGCCCTGGTCCCTCACTGCAAACCTGGAACCTGGGGTCTCCTACTACACAGCGGTTTACGGGCAGGTTCCCGAGGACGTGGACCCGAAGCTCGTCAAGATATGTCCCTGGCACGAGGGGAAGCCTTGTCTCAGCGTTGGCGATCTGCTGTAGCGGGGCGTCCGAGACAAGCGCGCGGCCTGAGTGGCGGGCCGTGCGCGAGAACGGCCCTCAGGCCGCACGCCCGGGCGGCGGGCGGGGGAGGGCCGGGGGTACGGCGGCGCGCCGCGCCGCCGCCTTGATCTTCATAAGGACTATTCGGCAACGATCTCGGCTGTCACCGGGAAGTGCGTGTACGGCGGCGATGTGGGCCGGTAGCGTCGCGGTGTGGCTACCAATGAAGAGCGGTCGCGGTGGGTCGTTCATGGTGAGCGGCTGATCTATGACAACCGGTGGATCAGGCTGGGCCTGGTGGATGTCGAGATCCCTGATGGGGAGCGGTTCGAGCATCACGCGGTGCATCTGGACCGGGCGGCCATGACGGTCCTCGTCGATGAGCAGGATCGGGTGTTGATGCTGTGGCGACATCGCTTCCTGTTCGACCGGTGGGGGTGGGAGCTGCCGGGCGGGCTGGTGGAGGTCGGCGAGGATCCGAAGGACACCGCTGTTCGTGAGGTGGAGGAGGAGACTGGTTACCGGCCGAAGGAGATCGAGCATCTGATCACGTTCCAGCCGATGGTCGGCATGGTGGACTCCGAGCACGTCGTCTTCCTCGGCCGTGGCGCCGAGTTGGTCGGCGAACCCGTGGGGGAGGTCGAGGCGGACTTGATCGAGTGGATTCCGCTGTCGCAGATCCCCGACATGATCGCTCGGGGTGACCTGTGGAACTCCGGCGTCCTGGTCGGTCTGCTGTACGCCCGGGAACGCCTCAATGGAGCGCGCGGGTAGCGGCGCGTTTCAGTTCGGCAATGCGGCGTCCGTGGCGGCGAGATTTGATCATCGTCGCCAACTGGTCGGCTCGGTGGATGTGCGGGGGGGCGGCGTCCGCCTCGCCCATCGCGAGCAGGGCGTGTGCGAGGTCGCATCGGAGGCCGGCTTCGGCGCGGTTGAACGTGCCGTCCATTCCGGCGAGGGCTGAACGCAGGTCTTCGATGGTCTCGGAGTCGCCGAAGTGGATCAGGCAGCTTCCTCGCCAGCGGGCCAGGTGATGGGTGTTGAGCGCCAGGTACGGCAGGCTGGGGTCGGTGTCGCCTTCGGGCAGGAGCGCGGCGGCCTGGTCGAGAGCCCTGCGGGCGGTCGTCTCGTCCCCCAAGATGGCCGCGGCTTCGGCCTCGGCCGCGGCGAGCCAGGTGCGGAGGTGGCCCGGCACTCTGCTGTCGTAGGTGTGGCGGACGTGGTGCAGGAGTTCGGCAGCTTCGGCGGGCCGTCCGAGGTCGATCAGGACGTACGCCTGTTGTCCGCGCGCGTAGGCGACCAGGGCGTCGTTCTCTGCTTCGCGGCCGGCGGATATCGCGGCCTCGTGGTAGTCCCATGCGTCGGACAGGGCGCAGCGGTCGATCGCCTGCCAACCGGCGAGTGCGGCGGTCTCGGAGAGGACGTGCGCCAACTGGGTTCGGATGCCGGCGCGGATGGCGTGGCGGTGGGCGCGTTGGATCTGGGAGATCTGGGCGCGCATCTTGTCGGCGATGACGAGGCCGCCGAGGCGGCGGTCGAGCAGGCGCAGGTTGTTGGTGTCCGTGCTGAGGATCATGACCATGGTGTCGTCCACGGCGGCGGCCTCGATCATCACCCGTAGGTCGTCGGCCTGCTCCTGGTGCTCCTCGCCGTGGTCTCCCGTGGGTGAGGCGATCGGGGGGCTGATCTTCCGGCAGCGGAAGGGCAAGAGCAGGCTGACGCTCCAGTGCCCGCCGGCCCTGCTCGCGCTCCTCAAGACGCACAAGAAGGCCCAGGTCGCCGAACGACTGAAGGCGGGAGACCAGTGGATGGATCACGATCTGGTCTTCACGACGAAGCAGGGCAGCCCGATCGAGCGCACCAAGGACTGGAAGCAGTGGAAGGCCATCCTCAGACAGGCCGGCGTCCGGGATGTCCGCGTCCACGACGCCCGGCACACGGCCGCGACCCTGCTGATCGAGCAGGGCGTCCAATGGTGCAGGAGATCCTGGGCCATACCCGGGTGACCACCACCGAGCGCTACACCCACGTATCCACACCGCTGATGCGCGATGCCGGGGAACGGCTCGCCTCGGCTCTCTGGGGATAGCCGTTGCAACTAGGACTGCAACTATGACACCCCTGAAGATCAAAAAGGCCCTCTCCCCGTGCTCGGGAAGAGGGCCTTCTACCTGCGGAGGATCGGGGATTTGAACCCCGGATGGGCGGTAAACCCAAACCGCATTAGCAGTGCGGCGCCATAGACCTGACTAGGCGAATCCTCCTGGTAGCCACCGCGGCTCAGCACAGCGTACCGGCCTTCTGCCGAGGCGGCAAAGCGGTTCCCCCAGTTGTCTCTGTCGCGTCCCCGCCGCCGGCCGGCGGGGGTTCGGTGGCAGGGTTTTCAACAGGCTGGGGATAACTGCCTGTGGATGAAGCCCGCCCACACGTCGGGCGGGCTTTCAGGCTGTGGATAACCCGTGGGACGACCCGGGTCAGGCGGGGTTGGCCTCGCCCTCGATCTCGATCTTGACCTTCTTGCCCACCAGGACGCCGCCGGTCTCCAGGGCCTGGTTCCAGGTGAGGCCGAAGTCCTCGCGGTCGAACTCGGTGGTGATGGAGAAGCCCCAGACCGCGTTGCCCCAGGGGTTCGTGCCGGCGCCGCCGTACTCGACGGTCAGCTCGACCTCCTTGGTGACGTCGCGGATGGTGAGGTCGCCCACGACGGTGAACTCGTCGCCGGAGTGGCCCACCACGCGGGTGCTCCTGAAGGTGATCTGCGGGAACTTCTCGGTGGCGAGGAAGTCGTCGCTGCGCAGGTGGCCGTCACGGTCGGGCATCCCGGTGGAGATGCTGGACGCGTCGATGGTGAGCTCGGCGGAGGACTCCAGCGGGTTCTCGGCGATCGTGACGGAGCCGGAGAAGGTGCCGAAGTGGCCGCGCACCTTGCTGACCATCATGTGCTTGACCATGAAGCCGATGCGGGTGTGGGCGGCGTCGAGGTTGTACGTCCCGGCGACGGGGATGGTCAGCGATTCCCAGGTCCTGGTGCTCATGGGGTTCTCCTCAGAGATTGTTGCTGTGCGGATGTCTGCGGCAACAAATGTCTACATGAGGAATATTCCGCACGTCAACTATTGTCCGCTAGGGTATGGACGTGAGCATCATGGAAGACCCGAGGCTGACCGCGATGGGCCTGCTCTCGGAGGTGTACGCGGGCCTGGTGACGCGGATGCAGCCGGTGTTCGGCGCGGCCGGGCTGTCCGAGATCGACTTCGAGACGCTGATCAGGCTCGGCCGCTCCCCCGGTCATGCCCTGCGCATGAGCCACCTGGCGGCGCAGACCGGGCTGTCCACGAGCGGCATGACGAGAGTCGTCGACCGGCTGGAACGCGAGGGCCTGGTCGCCAGGGAGGCGTGTTCCACCGACCGCAGGGCGTCGTACGCGGTCCTCACCGAGGCGGGGCACGACCGGCTGGCCGCGGTGCTGCCGCGCCACCTGGAGGACATCGACGCCTGCTTCACCGGCCTGCTGAGCCCGGACGAGCTGGAGGCGTTCCTCCGCACCCTCCGCAAGATCAGGGACGTCGTCCGCCCCTGCGCTACGGCCGGCGTCCCGGAGCAACAGGAGCAGACCCCCCAGGTCCAGGCCCCACATGCCCCGCGGGCTCGCCCGACGGCGCCGGAGAGCCGAGCGCGCTCCTGAGCTTGGCCATCGCCCGCGACACCGTGCTCTTCACCGTGCCCACGCTGATCCCGAGCGTCCTCGCGATCTCCGGCTCGGTCATGTCCTCGTAGTAACGCAGCACGACCGCCGCCCGCATCCGTTCGGGCAGCTCCTCCAGCGCCTGTTCGAGCAGCTCGTGCACCTCGCCGCAGGCCGCGGGCTCCACGCAGACCTCGGGCAGCTCCTCCGAGGGGTACTCCTCCACCTTCCGCCGCCGCCACTGCGAGATGTTGATGTTCACCATGGCGCGCCGCACGTAGCCGTCGAGCGAGCGCCTGTCCTGGATGCGGTCCCAGGCGAAGTACGTCTTGGTGAGCGCGTTCTGCAGCAGGTCCTCGGCGTCGAGGGGGTGCCCGGTGAGCTGGCGGGCGGCGCGCAGCAGGGCCGGACCGCGGGCCTGCACGTACTCGCGGAACTCGTCTTCCCAGCTGGCGGTCTGCATCGTGGCCAGAATCGCAGCCGGATGCCCTATTCGGGCTGAACCCCATATCAGGTTTCGGTCCGCCAACGACAAAGGTCCGTCAAGGTCGGTGGCAGATTCTTCGCCGCCGGATGTCAACACCCTTCCCCGGGGATGCGTATTTTGCTCTCATCTGGGCGGTACGACGGGGCCACTCCCCTCGCCGTGTGACCCTGGTAACCGCCGACAAGGGAGGGCGAATGGGCTATCCGAGCGTTGAGCGTCGCCGCGTCCTGGCGGCGGCCGCGCTGGGCAGGGAGCCGGGCGTCCCCGGCCCCGACCCGGACGACGGCCGGCCGTTACGAGCCATCAGCGGGGAGATCCTGGACATCAGCCCGCATCTCATCATCATCGAGACGCCGGACGGCAACCAGGAGCGCCTGGTGATCGCGCCCTGGGCGACCGCCTGGCACGGCGCCGACACCGCGCCCGCCGACCTGCCCGTGGGCGCCCTCGTGACGATGCGGGCGCTGCAGGACGGCCGGGTGGTCGAGCGGATCTGGGCCGACACGACCCGCATCACCGGGACGATCCTGTCGATCACCGGCCGCCGCGACCTGACCCTGGAGCTCGACTGCGGGCCCCACCGGGGGCACCGCACCGTGCTCGTCCCCTACCGGGCGAGCGGGCGGATCCAGGTGCGCCACCCGGTGTTCGAGCCGGGGTACCTGTTCGACGCGATCGGCATCAGGCAGGACGGCGCCGGACTCGCGCTGCTGCCCGCCACCTCGCAGCCGCCGTACCCGGCGAGGGCGGTGCCCGCGCCACCCCCGGCCTACGCGGGGGTGCAGCAGCGCGTCTCCGGCACCGCGACGTGGTCCGACACGTTCGACGAGGACGAGCACGGCCTGGCCTACCCCATGCTGGAACGTTCTGACGCCGCCTGCCCCGACGCCGAGACGTCCTGCACGGGGCTGCCGTACCTGTCGATCGGGTCGCTGGTCCAAGTGCGCAACGTCTGCACCGGGCGGTCGGCTAACGTGCCGGTGGTGGCGTGCGGGTGCGTGGCCGGCCGGTTCTGCGACCGATGCGTCGAATGCGACACCTCCCCTCGGGGGCGCGTCGCCGAACTGTCGCCCTCCTCCTTCGTGGAGCTGGGCGGCGACCTCGTCAAAGGCTGCTTCAACGCTCAGATCGGATTGGGGTGACGGACACGTGCTCGAATCGCAGCTGCCGGCCGTGATCGTGCTGCTCCTCCTCGGCACGGCCGCCAAGCTGGTCACGGTACGCACCGGCGGCGAGCCGGGCGCGCTGTCGCGCCTGGGGCCGGCCGTGCTGGTTCCCGGCCGGATGCAGGCTCCGGCCCTGCTGTTCTGCGCCGCCGTCGAGGCGGTGCTCGCCGCCGGCCTGCTGCTCACCACCCACCCGGCGTTCCGGTGGGGCACGGCCGCCTTCTTCGCGATGTCCACGTACGTGCTGCTCGAACTGCGCAGGCGGCGGCCCGACGCCGGCTGCGGCTGCTTCGGGGAGGTCAGCTCCGCCCCGGTGGGCCTGCGGTCGGTCGGCAGGACCGTCGCCCTGACGGGCATGGCGCTGCTGTCGGTGTGGGCGCCGGTGCCCGGCTGGGCGGCCTTCACCCACCCCACCTGGTACGCCGCCGCCGGCGTGGCGCTGCTCGCCGCGCTCTCCCCCGAGGTCGAGGAGCTGATCAACCGGGTACGCTACCGGGCCCCCTGCGAGCAGCGGCCCGCGCCCGCCGAGAGCGTGACGCTCGGCAGGCTCCGCGCCAGCGGCACCTGGCGGGCCCACCGCGACGAGCTGACCTCGGCCGACCCGTACGACAGCTGGCGCGAGCTGTGCTGGCGCTTCTTCGCCTTCCGCAACCGCTCCGGCGAGGACGTGGTCTTCGCCGTCTACCTCAGCGGACGCCGCCCCGCCGTACGCGTGGCCGTGGTCACGCCTGAGGACAGCGACTCTCTGCCGACGTATACGCAGGTATCGGCCTGACGCTAGACAGCCCTAGATTTCCCTCGACGGGCATGGCGATATGGCTCTATTGGGCTGTCTAGCTTCCCCACTAGACAGCCCAATAGAGGACTAGGGGTGCCGTTCAGATCGGTTGGGCACGCAGGAACCTCCCGAAATGCGGCACGGTGAACGCGATCAGGCCGCGCTCGGCGCTGTAGATCAGGCCCTTCTTGATCAGGCTGTCGCGGGCGGGCGACAGGCTGGACGGCTTGCGCCCGAGGGCCTCGGCCACCTCGGCGGTGGCCACCGGCTCGTCGCCGATCTGGGCCATCGCGTGCATGTAGTCGCGTTCGGCCGGGGTGGCCCGCTCGTACCGGCTGCCGAAGAACCCGACGGCGAGCTCCTCCTCCGCCTCGGGCGCCGACACCCGGACGTCCTCCAGGGTGATCGGGCTGCGCGGCGCGAGGTCCCAGGCCACCTTGCCGTACGCCTGCACGAAGTAGGGGTAGCCGTCGGCCGCCTCGTAGAGGGCGTCGAGCGCGTCGCGGGTGAACTCGACCTGCTCCTCGCGGGCCGGCAGGATCAGCGCGAGGTCGGCGGCCTCCCTGTCGAGCTTGTCGATGCGGGCGTACCTGAACAGGCGCTCGGAGTAGCTCTTGCTCGCCGACAGCACGCTCGGCAGGTGCGGCAGCCCCGCACCGACCACGATCAGCGGCCCGCCCGACTGCGACAGCTCGTGGCAGGCGGCGCAGAGCGCCGAGATGTCGGCGGGCTGGACGTCCTGCATCTCGTCGATGAACAGGGCGATGCCGACGCCGAGGTCGGTGGCGACGCTCGCGGCGTCGACGAACAGCTCGGTCAGGTCGATCTCGAGGTCGCCGGAGTCGGCGCGGCCCCGCGAGGCCGGCACCTCGATGCCGGGCGACCAGTGCGAGGTGCCCTTGGCGGCGGAGGGATCGCGCATGGCGAACGCCTTGAGCACCCCGAGGAACTCCTCGATGCGCTCGGGCGCGCGGTGCCGAGGGGCGAGCTCGCGGACGGCCATGTGCAGCGCGCCCGCCACCGGGCGGCGGATCGACTGGTCGGGACGGGCCTCGATCTTGCCCGTGCCCCACAGCCGCTGCATGGCCATGGACTTGAACGTGTTGAGCAGGACGGTCTTGCCGACTCCGCGCAGCCCGGTGACGACCATGCTGCGCTCGGGCCGCCCTCTGGCGACCCGTTCGAGCACGACCTCGAACTGCTGGAGCTCACGGTCGCGGCCGGCGAGCTCCGGCGGACGCTGCCCGGCTCCGGGGGCGTAGGGATTGCGCACAGGGTCCACGCTCTCGGACTCTATTGCGGGATATAGCGGCCGTCGTAGATGTGGGAAGAAAGTGCTACGGCGTGTCCGGACGGGAGCCTCCTCCAGCACCGTCATCGCCCACACCACCTCTCACCAGGCCGAACCCGTGTTCGATACTGTAGCGCGGACTCGAACACGTATGCGATGTATTCGAGTAAAGATCTTGCGCGACTTGGCAGCCGTCCCGCAGGCCCAATACGGTTCGACACCATGCGGACCTTCGCGAACGTACAGGAACTCAAGGCGGCGGTCGGCGAGACGTTCGGCCCGACCGAGTGGCGCACCGTCACCCAGGAGCAGGTCAACCTCTTCGCCGACGCCACGGACGACCACCAGTGGATCCACGTGGACGTCGAGCGCGCCAAGGCGGGCCCGTTCGGCGGCACCATCGCCCACGGCTACCTCACCCTGGCCCTGCTGCCGTCGTTCATGTTCGAGCTGGTCCGCGTCGAGGGCATCGCCATGGGCGTGAACTACGGCCTGAACAAGGTCCGTTTCCCCCGCCCGGTGCCCGTCGGGTCGCGCGTGCGCGCCGTCGGCGAGCTCACCGACGTCAAGGGCACGCCCGCCGGATACCTGTCCAACCTGAAGATGACCATCGAGATCGAGGGCGAGCGCCGCCCCGCCTGCATCGCCGAGACGCTCAGCCTGTACGTCCCCGCCGACCAGGCGTCCTGACGGCGCCTGCCCCCTCTGTGAGGGGGCGGGCCGCACCCGTCACCACCAGACGATCGCCACCACGGCCGCCGCGCCGAGCAGGCCGAGGTAGGCCAGCACGAGCCGGGTGTCCCTGAGCAGGCACTTGCTCCGGGTCAGCCCGGCTCTGCGCGCCTTCCAGTACCCCGCGAAGCCCAGCCCGGCGAACGCCAGCACCGCCCACGGCCCGAACACCCACGCCAGCAGCGCCACCGTGGCGTACACGCAGAGGCGCAGCGGGTCGTAGGTCCGGCCTCCCCCCGGCGGCGTTCCTTCCTGCGTCGTCATGTGATCACCTGCAGGCGCCGCTCCGACGCCACCGCCGACAGCCGCTGCCGCGACAGCTGCGGCCAGGCCTGCACGGCGCAGAACGGCGCGCACTGGTCCTGCTCCGCCCGCGTGCCGACGTGCACGCAGCACTGCGTCAGCCGCTCCTCGATCATCGTCGAGATGTCCATGAACGGCTTGATCGTGATGCGCACCACCCGCTCCCCCAGCATCCTGCGCAGCTTCGCCCGCCTGCCCGGCAGCGCCGACGAGGCCAGCGCGAGCAGCGTCGACACGCCGAGGTCGCAGTTCTCGCAGATGTTGCGCCACAGGTCGCCGATCTGCGGATGCGACAGCGACGACTGCTCCGACAGCAGGCCGAGCAGCGACTCCTGCACGGCCAGGCGCAGTTCCTTCGGGATCTCGCTGTCGGCGATGCGGTTGGCGACCAGGCCCAGGTTCTGCTTCAGCCGGTCGTGGCCGATCAGCGCGACGAGCGAGCGCCACTGCCGCGAGTCGTCCCTGATCAGGTAGCCGACCGAGCAGCAGTGCGGGTGCGAGCACGGCAGCGCCGTCAGGTCGCGCCAGGTCACCACGCCGTCCGTCTGCGGCCCGAGGCGCCTGAGCACCCCCGTGTGCGTCAGGCGGTCGCACGGGTCGATCGCTCCCGACCGTCCGGACCCGAACTGCGGCTGCAGCGACACCCCGCCCACGAACGGCGTGTCGAGCGCCAGCCGCACCACGTCGCCGATCTCGCCGTCGTTCATGCCGAGCGCCGCCGTCATCACCAGCGTCGTGAAGATCTCCCGCTCCGACAGCCGCCGCACCGCGTCCGCCTTCACCCTGCGCAGGTCGCCCCCGCGATGGTGCCTGGACGCCTCCGCCGACGAGCCGTCGTACTGCAGGTAGACCTCCACCCGGTCCCTGTGTCGGGTCAGCAGGTCGAGCAGGGCGTCGTCCCTGGCGATGAGGACGCCGTTCGTGTTGACGAGGATGCGCGTGATCGGGCGCCGCTCCAGTTCGGCCAGCAGCTCCGGCAGCTCCGGGTGCAGCGTGGGCTCGCCGCCGCTCAGCATCAGCACGTCGAGCCGGCCGTTCTCCCTGGCCAGGCGCTGGTCCACGTTCGCCAGGACGTCCCGTACCGGCACGACGCCGGACAGGTCAGGCGAACTGTCGGCGAAGCAGGTCGGGCAGCGCAGGTTGCACGCCTCGGCGATGTCCTCCAGCAGGATGCAGGTGTGCTGCGTCTGCATCTCCGGCAGCCCCTCCAGGTAGGCCGACGGCACCGGCAGGAAGTTCCCCGAGACGTCCGGGATGTGCTGCTTCGTGGGAGCGGTCCATTCCTCCAGATACGCGAGGATCTCCGGGTCCTCGTCGTACAGCGTCCGGACCAGGCCGTGCTCCCGGCAGCCGCGCTCCAGCCACACCCGGCCGTCCCGCTCCACCAGGTAGCCGCTCAGCCGCTCCACCCGGTCCAGGTCACGGCCGTGGCAGTGCGGGCAGAACGCGTTGACGTACCTGAGGATGCGGTCGCCCCGCAGCCCCATCCCTGTGGTCATGCGAAAACCTTTCGTACGAGGAGAGGGGCGTAGTATCCGCGCCGCCAGCCGTATGCCAGCCGGGCGGCGAGCAGCGTCAACCCCGGGACGAGGAAGCACTGCGGCCCGGTCAGCCCCAGCCACAGAATCTCGTTGGCCCTCGTGAACTCCACGAGGAAGCGGAACACCGCGTAACCCGCGAGGTAGAGCGTGAACAGCTCGCCCGGCTGCGTGAGCCGCCTGCGCGCCCACAGCAGCCAGCCGAACGCGGCGAGCTGGAAGACGATCTCGTAGACGAACGAGGGGTGCATCGCCTGGCCCGTCAGACAGCCGGGGCACTCCGGCGTGGACGGCGGCGCGTGCACGCCCCAGGGCAGGTCCGTGGGGCGACCGGGCGCCTCCGTCAGATGGCAGCCGACCCGCCCGATCGCCATGCCCAGCGCCACCGCCGGGGCGAACAGGTCACCCGTCCGCTCCTTGTACCGGATGACCCGCTTGGCCACCAGCACGCCGACGTACGCGCCCGTCAGCCCTCCCAGGACGCTGCGCGAGCCGTACAGCCAGAGGTCGCTCAGGTCCAGCGTCTCCAGCCAGCCCGCCAGCCGCATGCCGATGGCCCCGCCCACCAGCGCGCCGGCCACCGCCACCAGCGACTGCTCGTTCAACGCCCCCCGCCGCCTGGCCTCCCACACGAACACGACCGCAGCGGCGAACACCCCGAGCCCCACGAAGATCTCGTGGTACGGCACGACCGGCACCCCGTCGAACGAAGCAACGTGAACCTCGTAGTGCGGAGCGGCGTGAACCTGGTAGTGCGAACCGACCTGGACCTCGTAGTGCTGGGCAGCTCGAACTTGGTCGTACGAGGCGGCTTGGATCTCGTAGTACGGCACGACTGAGCCCTCGTGATACTGCACGGCCCGCTCGACTACGTGTACAGCGCCGGGTTGAGACCCGTGCAGAAGCCGGCCGTCACGATCGACGACAGCCCCCACCCGATCATCAACCCCAGCCCCAGCCCGATCGACCAGGACTTGCGCAGCACCACCAGCACCACCCCGGCCCCCAGGCCGAGCAGCGCGAGGAACCCCGCCGCCACACCCAGCGCCACCGTCGACTCCATGCTGATGGCCACCAGCGCCACGACCAGGTTGACCATCAGGAACCCGAACATCCCGGCGATCGCCAGCCCCACGATCAACCCGGTGTTACGAGACGGCCGCGGCGGAGGCGGCGGCGGAAACGAGTACGGCGGTGGAGGAGGTGGTGGGGGCGGCGGAGGAGGTGGCGGCGGGGGCGGTGGAGGAGGCTGCGGGGGCACGTTCACGCAGCTCACCCTACGATCCAAACCCCCAATCTGAACACCTATCCCCCAAACCTCCCCGACCCCCCAGAACCACCCCTAAGAAACCCGAAACCCCCGAACGCTTCCCCTGCACCCCCCGCACCGCCCACCGAGAACCCCGCCGAGCGCCTTCCCTGCCCCACCGAAAGCGCGCACCGGGAGCCAGGGGCAGAGCCTCCCCGGAAACACTGGCAGCGCTCACCGAGAACACCGCCGCGCAGCTTCCCTGCACCCCCGAGAGCGCACACCGGGAGCCAGGGGGCAGAACCTCCCCTGAAACCCCGACAGCGCTCACCGAGAACACCGCCGCGCAGCTTCCCTGCACCCCCGAGAGCGCACACCGGGAGCCAGGGGGCAGAACCTCCCCTGAAACCCCGACAGCGCTCACCGAGAACATCGACCAGCGACTCCCTGAACACCAGGCTCCGCACGGAACACCGGCCAGCGGCTCCGCTGCACACCGGCAGCGCTGAGCGAGAAACCGGCCGGCAACTCCCTGCAACCCCCCGAGACGCACCGGGGCGGCTCCTACGTGCGCCGTCCCCCGAGGAGGAACACGGCGCCCCCTACGCCTCACCACCCTCGGGAGGAGGAACACGGCGCCCCCTACGCCCCCGCACCACCCCGGAGGAGAAACACAGCCGCTCCTACACCTCACCACCCCGGATGAGAAGCACGGCCGCCCTACAACTCACCACCCCCCGACGAGGAATCCGAGTAGTAGATCGCCGCCTGCACCCGGCTCTTCAGCCCCAGCTTGTTCAACACCCGGCTGACATGCGTCTTCGTCGTCGCCTCAGCCATGTCCAGCTCCCTGGCGATCTCCGCGTTCGACAAGCCCCTCCCGATGCACGCCAGCACCTCCCGCTCGCGCGGCGTCAACGCCTCGACATCGGGCGTCTCCCGCCGAGGCACCTGCTCCGCGAACGCCGCGATCAGCCTGCGCGTCACCCCCGGAGAGATCAACCCGTCGCCCCGCGCCACCACCCGTACGGCCTCGACCAGCGCGTCGGCATCGGTGTTCTTCAAAAGGAACCCTGCCGCGCCCGCCCGCAACGCCCCGAACACGTACTCGTCCACGTCGAACGTCGTGAGGATGAGCACATCCGCAACGCCGGCGAGTTGCCGAGTGGCGGAGATGCCGTCCAACCGCGGCATCCGAACATCCATCAGCACCACGTCAGGCCTGGTCTCAAGGGCCAGCGCCACGGCTTCCTCCCCGTCGGCCGCCTCCCCGACCACCTCGATGTCCCCGGCTCCGCCCAGGATCAACACGATCCCCGCCCGAACAGCCGCATGATCATCCGCCACCAACACCCGAATGCTCATCCCACCTCCAACTCCCAAATCCCTCACCGCAAGCCGACCCCCGACCACCCCCAAGACCACCAAAGCACCTCAACGATGCCCACCCCGCCCACCTGAGAGTGGGCCACTCCCAGAAGGGGCGCACCACCTCCCCTAGAGGCCCACCAACCCTCCTCCTTGAGAAGCCCACCAACTTCACCCCGGAGAAGCCACCAACCTCACGACCGGAGAAGCCACCAACCCCTCCTCCGGAGAGACACGGACCCCAGCCCCGCCCTCACCACACGAAGAGGCACAAGCCCTCCCCATCCGGAGCCGGAGGCACCCCAGATCCAGCCTCACCGCCCCCGCAACCGGCCCCAAGCACCAGCTCCGCCTTCACCCTGAATCGTCGAAACGGGCAACCCCAGCACGTTCCTCACCGAAGAAACCATCACCGCCCCTGGCACCTCCGTCACCCTGGAAACCATCACCGCCCCCGGCTCCTGCCCCACCCGCAAGACCGGCGCGACCGCCGGCGCGGCCGTCCCCCACACCGACCTTGATCTCAGCCAAGCCACCAGCGGCATCAGCGTCTGCTGCAGCACCCACCTCACCGGAAGCGCCGCCAGCGCCGGCCTCACCCGAAGCGCTGCCGGCACCACCCCGCGCCCCGCCCCGCAAGCCCCCAAGCTGGAACCAGTGCGCACCATGACCCTGACCCCCCGCACCAGGACGGCCATCTCCACCGAGCGGAAGCGTGGCCTTGACCCGCCACCCCTCCTCACAAGGCCCACCCTCGAACGTGCCGCCCACCAGAAGCACCCGCTCGCGCATCCCGACCAACCCGGCGCCCGCCCCAGGCAGCCTCCGCCCGCCCCCGGACTCCCCACGCCCACCGCCGGACCTGCCTCCCCGCGCCGTCACGGCGTTCTCCACCACAACCGTGACCTCCCCCGAGCCGTACGAGATCGAGACGGCCACCGGGGCGTCCCCATGTTTGAGCGCGTTCGTCAACGCCTCCTGCAGGATCCGGTACCCGGCAAGATCGACCGGCGCCGGCAACTCCCCGGGTTCTCCCCGAACCCGCAGCTCCACGGCCATACCAGCCCGTCGCGTGCGCTCGACCAGGGTCTCGGCATCCACCAGCCGCGGCCTGGTGGCATCCGCCTCCTCGCCCTCCTGGCGCAGCAGCCCGATCATGGTGCGCATCTCCGCGAGCCCCTCCACGCTGTTCTCCCGTACGGACGCCATGATCTTCCGTACCGTCGCCCGATCGAGGTCCTCCCGCGACAGCGCGGCCGTCGACTGGATGGCGATCGCGCTGAAATGGTTCGCGATCATGTCGTGGAGCTCGCGCGCCATCCGCGTACGCTCCGCCGCGATCGCGGCCTGCCGGTCGAGCTCGGCGAGCCGCGCCACCTGCTCGGCCCGCGCCCTCTCGGCGGCCGCCTGGTCCCGGTGCTGCCGCAGCACCAGCGCCGTGGTCACCGGCACCACGAAGATCAACGCAGCCTGGATGCTCATCACCGCCAGCGGCCGCCAGTCCCTGGCGATGAACCCCGCCGCCGCCCCCGTCGCGACCGCCAACACCGTCGTGACCCCCAGCAGCCACCGCGACAGCCTCGCCGGCCCGTAGAGCGCCGCAGCGTAGAGATTGTCCGTGAAGATCAGAACGGTGCCCAGCGACGGCCCCACGAACGCGTCCATCCCCAGACCCGCCACCCCGAGCCCGAGCGCCCACAACGGCGCCCGCTGCCGCACCAGAACCCCCAATGAGGTCAGGGCGACCGGGACCACCAGCAGCCAGGTGGGCGCGTCGCGCTGGAGGTGGGCCTCGCCCGCGATCAGGACCACACCCATGAGAAAGGCGAGCCCAGCCCACATCGTGACGCGTCTCATGCCCACATCCCACCACGCCGAGTGCCAGCGTCCCTCCTCCACAAGTCCGCCTGTGGATACACCCTTCGATGTATCCACAACCTGGGGACACCCACGACAGCACCGACCAAGAGCGGGGCCAAGCACACCACGACGACCACCCAACAACAGCTACAGCCCGCCAACCCCACCCCGCCGAGGAACATCCACCCAACACACCCCCACCCCGCCCAGATCACCCATCTTCAGACGCCCTCAAAACCCAACCTCACCCACAAAACCCCAGCTCAGAGCCCACACAGGCACCCAACCCCCGACTCTCGCACCCCACAACCGCCATTTCCGGTTCGAGTCATCGTCCAGAACCCGCTATGCTTGCTTACGCAGCGAGCGGCCGTAGCTCAATGGATAGAGCATCTGACTACGGATCAGAAGGTTAGGGGTTCGAGTCCTCTCGGCCGCGCACAGCAGAAAGGCCCGCTACCAGGGATAACCTGGAGCGGGCCTTTGTGTTTGTCAGGACAATCCCGAGATCTTGCTAACGGCCTTGCTAACAGCGTGGCTCCCGGGTGGCTCCCGCTACTCGCCGACCGCCTGGGCGAAGACCTCCGCCACCGAGGCTTCCGCCGCACGGATCACGTGGGCGTAGACGCGCAGTGTGATCGACGGGTCGGCGTGGCCGAGGCGAGCCGCGACGACGTGAACAGGCACCCCCGCCAGGAGCAGTGTGGTGGCGTGAATGTGCCGGAGATCGTGGAGCCGGGCATGCGGCAGCTCGGCACCCACGTGGGCTTGGTTGTAGCGCTTGATCAGGATCGGGAAGAGCGAGCTGACCGTGTCCGGATGCACAGGCTCGCCCCAGCCGGTCGTGAACACGTGGTCGCCTCCTCCGCGCCACTCAGGTCCCACCACGAGCTTGTCCGCCGCCTGCATCCTGCGCTGATCACGGAGCACCCGGATCGTGCCGTCGTCGAGGCTCACGACGCGCTTCCTACCGCTCTTGGTGCTCCCCTCGACACGCTCACCTGAACGACGCCGAGCCCCTGATGACGAGCTGCTTGCCGTCGAGATCGACGTCGGACCAGCGCAGGTGCAGGAGTTCGCCGCGACGGGCACCCGTGTAGGCGGCGAGGTGGAAGAACGCCCAGAGCCGGTGCGCCCAGGAATGCATGAGGAACGCCTTGAGCTGGTCCGTCGTCCAGACGGTTCCCGGCTCGCGCACCTCCCGACGGGGACGCTTGGCCTTCTCAACCGGGCTGGACGAGAGCAGCTCGTCGACTTGCACAGCGTCGCGGAACGCCTTCCTGAGTACGGCATGAACATAGTCGACGGTCCGGGAGGAGAGCGGCCGTCCGTTCTTGCCGCCGCCAGCCATGAGGTCTCGGTACAGCTTCGTGATCGCAGACGGGCGTACGGCTTGCAGTCGAAGGCCGCCGATGTGCGGCTTGACGTACCGATCGAGGGCGTTCGCAAGCCGGACCTTAGGATCACGAGATTGCGGCCAAGCGGTGCGACATGGCTCTCGACGCCGGGGCTGGATAATGAGAGATAACCTCATCGCCGACGCTTGACCGTCATCTGACCGTCGCTGTCGCCGCCAGCGCTGGGCACTGGTGAGTTCAAGTCAGTTTCTGAGGTGCTCTGATCGCGGTTGAGTCCGGCGATGACTCAGTACTCGGGTTCGAGCGGAGAAGCTCCTCTCGTGGGACGGGACCTGCTCCGGCCCGTTCTGCGGCAGCATGGCGTTGGACCGATGATCAAGGGCGCGGCCCGACATCGTTGCAGCGATCCTCTTGTTCGAAGCGTGGTAGCGCGTGAAACAACGGCAGTTCCACCCGCCTTCCGAAATCCATGCCAATGCAGTATCACGCAGCTTGGAGGAGTCCTTCGTCGGCTCTCGGCTGTTCAGCCGTGGCCGTCCGGGCGGTCGGCGGCGTCGAACAGATCGCAGTTGTGCTGGATCAGGGGCATGTACTGCTCAGCCCAGGCTCGCAGACTTCGCAGTGGCTCGACGAGCGTGGCGCCCAGGCCGGTCAGACGGTAGTACACCCGTGGAGGCTTGCTCGCCTCGACACGACGATCGACAAGTCCGTCTCGTTCCAGCGCCCTGAGGGTCTGCGCCAGCATCTTCTGCGACACACCGGTCATCTCGCGCTTCAACTCGGTGAACCGCAGCTCGCCCTCAGCGGCGGCAAGCGACAGCACGGCCATGGTCGTCCATCGCGACCCCACCCGGTCGAGCAGGAGCCGTGTCGGGCACAGAGGATCGAACAAGTTCCCCTGCCGCGAGGCAGTTACCACGCGGTCACCTGGTGTCGGAAAAGTGCCTTCTTCCCCGTTCATTGGAGGTCTCCTACGGTTACCACGTTCCCAAGCGTAACCAAGGAGGGCACCTGTGCGCCAGATGACTCTTTCCCCCCACCTTCCCGGCGCGACCGTGCACCGGATACCGATCGACGGGGTCGAACTCGCCGTGGAGACTCTCGGGCAGGGGCCGGCCGTGCTGCTGCTGCACGGCTTCCCGCACACCCGCGCGATCTGGCGCGATGTCGCACCCTGGCTGGCCGCGGCAGGTTTCCGGGCCCTCGCGCCGGACCTGCACGGGCTGGGCGACAGCACACCCGCCGTCCGCGGCTACCAGGCATCCGCGATCGCCACGGACCTGCTCCGAATGTTGGACATCCTAGGTGACCACGAGGCACACGTCGTCGGCACCGATCTAGGTGTCACTCCGGCATTCGCCCTGGCAGCATCGTCGCCTGAGCGCGTAATCAGCCTGACCCTGTCCGAAGGGTTGATCGGACTTCTGCCCGGCGCCGAGGCCTTTCTACGGCAGGGGCCGCCGTGGTGGTTCGGCTTCCACCAGGCGCCCGGTGGTCTGGCCGAGGACGTCCTGGAGAACTCGGCGGAGCGCTACGTCCGCTTCTTCCTCTCCGCCGGCAGTCGCCGAGGTCTGCCGGCAGACCTTACACGGGTGATCGTCGAGGCATATCGGGGCAAAACGAGTCTCGGCAATGCCTTCGACCACTACCGCGCGGTGCCGGCCACCGCGGAATGGATCGGGAACTGGGCGCAGGACCAGCGGCTGACGACGCCGACCCTCGCCATCGGCGGTGGCGCGATCGGCGCGGCCACCGCCCGCCAGCTCGAACCGATCACCGACTGTCTCACCCAGCACTTGCTTGAGGACTGCGGTCACATCACCCCGGTCGACCAGCCGGACGCCTTCGCCGACCTTCTCATTGAGCACGCCCGGGCCGTCTGAGCTCACACCTTCACGACCCACCGGAACAGAGCCGACCGAACCCCCAGCAAGGAGCAGATATGAGCCGTGAGCAGCGAGAGGCCATCCGGCAGTTTCGCGCGTCGTCCCCCCTCGACCTCGGCGGTGCGGTCCACGAACAGCGTGCCCTGTTCGAGCAGTTGTTGTCCCACCATCCTGTCCCTGAGGACGTCATCGTCACCGAAGCCCACTACGACACGATCCCTGGCCTCTTGGTCGAACTCGCGGAAGAGCCCTGCGTCGGCACCGTCCTGTACTTCCACGGCGGGGCGTATGTCCTCGGGTCGGCGCGCAGCTCGCTGGGGATCGTCGCAGACCTCGCCCGCAGGTCACAGACACGGGTGATCACCATCGACTACCGCTTGGCACCCGAGCATCCCGCCCCTGCCGCCACCGACGACGCGGTACGCGCTTATCGCGCCCTGATCGCCTCCGGTGTCGATCCGCAACGGGTGGTGGTCGCCGGCGAGTCGGCCGGCGGCGGGGTGGCGCTCGGCCTGCTGGCGGCACTTTCCGCCGTCGACGAGCCGATGCCCGCCGCGGCGTTGCTGTTCTCGCCATGGGTTGACCTCACACTCAGCGGCGATTCGATGACGGTCAGGGCCGAGGCGGACTTCATCCTGAACCGCACCGCCCTCGAACGCCGCGTGCGTGACTACCTCGGCGACGCATCCGCGACAGAACAGCACAGCCCGCTGTTCGCGGACCTGCACGGTCTGCCGCCCACGTTGATCCAGGTCGGCTCTGACGAGGTGCTGCTGGACGACTCCACCCGGCTCGCGGCAAGGCTCGTGGCGGCCGATGTGTCGGTGACGCTGGACGTCACCGCGCAGGCGACACACGTCTTCCAGTCATTCGCCGCCTCGTGGGACGAGGCCGACGCGGCGATGACCCGCGCGGCCACATTCGTCCGCACGATGGTGAAGCCGTGAGCAGCAAATCACCCGCCCGGCGTCGGCATCCGCGCCGGGTGAGCGGTCAGTGGTTGACGATGCTCATTCCGGCCCGGCTGTAGCGGTCGCCGGCGACCTGGTCGACGAGGCTGTGGAGCGCGTCGAGGTGGCCGATTCGTCGGGAGGTGCAACAGGCTGACCACCGGAATCACCAAGGCGATCAAGCAGAGAAGAAGCATGACGGTCGCGTCCTGAGCCGTTCGCTGCGGAGCTGGACGACAGGCTCCGCCTCGTCGTCCAGCTCCCCCGGCAGCCCGTATCAGATCACGACCTTTTCTTCGGTGACCATGACCACCACCGAATCCAGATCGATGAACTTGCTTTCGTCCGGGTTCAGCAGCTCCTTGTAATTCTTCGATCCGAAGAAGGCGTCATGGTCCGCCCAGGTTTCGAACCAGATCTCAGTGAGGCCGTCGTAGCCGGGGCTCGGGTAGCCGTCGGCGGGAACCGGGTGAGAGACGGTGTACCTCTTCACGTACCGTCGCGCCTCCGGGATGGAGGCGAACAATGGGGCGTGGTGGTTTCGGTGATAGTCAACGAATTCCTCGAGGGTCATCCCCTCGACACGGTTGATCATGTAGACGAACTTGATCACGATTTGCTTCCTTCGTCCTCGCGGCACGGGGGAGGCGGCCGCCCGCCCCGGCGTCGGGTTGCGAGCTACGGGGTTACGCTAAACGCTCACATCGATGTCATGGGCAAGGCATTGTGACCCGATGCACACGAGGAGTTGAGATGCGGATCGGTGAGCTGTCCGCCCGGACAGGAGCAAGCCGTCGATCGCTGCGCTACTACGAGCAGCAGGGCCTGCTGGTCAGCACGAGATCGCCCAGTGGCCAGCGGTGCTACAACGACGATCACGTCCAGCGGGTGGCGCTGATTCAGACATTCCTGGCCGCCGGCATGTCCACCATGAGCATCGCTCAGATGGTCCCCTGCATGGCGGAGCCCACCACGGCCAAGGCCCTGCATGCCTTGGCCGTCATGAATCATGAGCGAGCCCGCCTTACATCGACGATCGACAGCCTCACGGCCGCCAGGGAAGCGCTTGATCACCTGATCGAGGTCAACCGGTCCTTCCTGGCGAATGCGGCGGATGCTGCTTGAGTGACGGTGGGCGATAGCGGTGACATGACGTGGCCTTCAGGAAGCCGGTCAATCCGTCCCGTCGAGGCGCGCCGTTGTTGACTGCGGGGCCGTCGCCGGCCTGTGGCGGTACTGCCTCGACCTGCTCGACGCCGCCGCGGATACGGGAACCTCCGCTCGTGCAGCCGCTCAGGTTCAGGGTTCGCGCCGGGCGGCCGGAGTGACGGGGTGACCGGCGCACCAGACGGCGCGGATGTCGCGGGTGGCTGTGATGTCCCGGGTCGGGTCGCCGTTGACCAGCAACAGGTCGGCCCGCATACCCGGCCGGACGGCGCCCCGGTCGACCAGGCCGAAGGCGCGGGCAGGCAGCACGGTCGCCGAGCGCAGGATCTCCACCGGCGTCATTCCGGCCCGCGCCATCAGCTCGAATTCGTGATGCAGGCTCTCGCCGTGGGGCACGGGCAGCGGCCCGGACGGCTCGGCGTTCGCGTCCGTCCCGGCGAGGATCTCAACACCGGCCCGGTGCAGACGGCCGACGTCGCCCAGCACCTCCCCCAGGAGGTCGGCCCGCCCAGACGGCGGGCCGGAGGTCATGAAGGCGGTGAGCAACGCCTCCATCATGGTGATCGTCGGGATGGACCTCTGGCCGGCGCTCCTCATCGCGGCCACGTCGTGCGCCCGGACCCCGCCGGCGATCGGCGTGTGCGTGACGAACTCCGCTCCCGACTCCACGGCCATCGTGTAGGCGCCCGGGGTGGCGGCGTGCACGATCGTCTTGAGCCCGTACTCGCGTGCCGCCTCCACCAGCGCGCGCAGCGCGTCCGCGGGCGGCCCGCCCTCGCCGGGGGCCTCGGCGACGCCCTTGATGTAGTCGACACCCTCCGCCGCCCGCGCCTCGACGTGCCGCCGGGCATCGGCTGCCGTCAGGATGACGGCTTCCGGCGGCATTCCCGGCATGCGGGCGTGGTGGCCGCCCGGCCCGATGGCGGGCAGTCCGGCAGTACGGAAGTCGGCTGCTCCCCCGGCCTCGCGCAGCGAGGCCACCCGCTCGGCCGGCCAGCAGGCCATGTCGAGCCCGGTCGTCACTCCCCAGGTGGCCAGGGCGGCCAGGTTCCCGGGGTCGTGCAGGTGGACATGCGCGTCGATCAGCCCGGGCAGCAGCGCCGCCCCAGCCGCGTCGATCTCCTCCGCCCCTGCGGGATCGTCGCCGATCAGCGCACCGTCGATGACGACGGTACGGGGCTCGCCGAGCCGTTTGCCATCGAAGACCCGCACATTGCGCAAGGCTGTCCTGCCGTCAGTGGACATGGGCCACCCGCCTCAAATAGGGAACAACTTTGTTCACTAACGGAGGCTAGCACGGCGAAGTGCGTGATAATCCGTCCTCATGAGTCCTACCCGCCGCCGCGGAGACGCCCTCACCACCGCGATCTTCCAGGCCGTCCTGAGCGAACTGGCCGGGAGCAGCTTCGAGGAGCTGACGTTCGACAAGATCGCCTCCGCGGCCGGGACCGGGAAAGCGGCCTTGTACCGGCGCTGGTCCACCCCGGCCGAACTCGTCCTCGCCGCGCTGAGCGACCCCGCGACCGGCTTCGGCGAACCGCCGGCGCCGCCCGGCACGGGCGCACTGCGCGATGACCTGATCGCCCTGCTCGAGCACTTCGTACGGGCGCTCGACGAGCCGCGTGGCCGCGCGCTGCTCCCGCTCATCGCCCACCGCCACCGCCATCCCGAGCTGTTCGAGCAGGTCCACCGGCTGGTGGTCCGCCCGCATCAGGAAGTACTGCTGTCCGTCCTGCGCCAGGCGGTCGAACGCGGCGAAGCCGCACCCGGCAGCCTCACCCCGCGCGTCGTCTCAGTCGGGCCGCGCCTGATCCTCCTCCAGGCATGGGAGGGCGGTCTCGTGGGCTCCAGCGAGATCGCCTCCATCGTCGATGAGGTGCTCATTCCGCTGACCAGGCCATGACCCCCTGGTCGGCACCCCGCAGGGCGGCAGTGCGAGACGAAAGGTGCAGGTTGTGAGTCGCCGCCCGTACCGCTGGAAGCCGCCGAAAAGCGGAAGGTCGGCTAGGCCCCGCCCCTGACCGCCTCCCACACCCTCATGGATGCAGCCCTCTGGCACCGCCAGGGCGGTCAGGTGGTACGCCGAGCAGCGGGTACTGCTGGACGGCGCAAGTCGATCACTTTTTCACAATAGGCCCCACAAGCATCGGGCGGTCGAGCATGTCCGGCCTGAACGGCACCCCGGTGACCTTCGCCGCCAGGGCGAAGCCCCTTGGCACGGCGGTGTCGTAGTTGTCCTCCCAAGCGGCGTCCCACGCGGCCTCGTCCTCCGGCTTGTCGAGCCCCATGCCCAGCTCCCGCATGAAGCCGTTGAGCCTGTCAGGGTCGGAGCCGTAACGCTCGTGCGGGTGCCGCAGCGGGTAACCGGTGACAAGCGTGCCGTCGATCGCGTACGCGAAACTGTGCTCGGCGGCGTAGTCGTGCCGGGTGACCGCCAGGACCTCACAACCCTGCGACAGCGCGGTCACCACCTCGTGGAGCGTAACCATCCAACCGTGGGGCTCGATGGCCACGCACCACTCGCCGGCCTTGAAGACACCCACGTAGCCGCCGCCATCCCCGCCGTCCGTCTCGTCGACGAACTCGTAGGCCTTGTCGCCGAGCCCGCCGAAATCCGACTCCTGGCCGGAGCTCTCACCGCGACTGAAGCGGCGCACCACCTCCGCCGGGTCGAGCCCGCGGAAGAAGGCCACGCTGAAGATCACACCCAGTGCGCCGCCGCCCGAGCTCTCGGACACGTTGAGCCACTGGAACGGGGCCAAGGGGTCGAATGTCGTCATGCGGGACATGGTGGCAGGCCGTACCGACAATCAGCCGAGATCTGCGGCCACCCCAATGAAGGCCCACATTGGAGTTGACCCGTTTTATGGATTCCTGATCCCTGCGGAGGAAGTGTTGAAAGCAGCCGGTACAGCAACACCGCCTTACAGGGTCGCTCTCCACCGACTCGCATCTGCCATCCGAGCAGGGCAAGAGGCCGTTGATGAGGCGTCCGCCCTTCCCTATGGATCAGATGGTCAGGGGTTTGTTCGAGTCCTCTCGGCCGCGCACAGCAGAAGGACCCGCTGCCAGGGATGACCTGGAACAAGCTTCGCGTTTGTCAGGACAGTCCTGGGATCTTGCTAATAACGCACCCCCAGGTCGAAGGACGATACTGCTGTCTATCCTCTATGCCAGGCTCAAGTGGGACAGAGACGGCTTCGACGCCGACCAGCGTCTGCTCGGCGTGGAACCGACGACCCAGGCGAACGATCGGGCAGTCAGGCCAGCTTGTAGAGCGCCGCGAGCCGCTGCGCCGCAGCTACAGGAAGTCGCGTACGACCCGGGTGCCGGCGAGGCGGTCGTGCAAGGTGCGGGCGGCCGGGTCGGCCAACGACCACAGACCGTCCACCAAGAGCATCACCAGCCCGCCCTGTGGCACGCAGACGAGGACAGGGAAAACGAGCGCCCGGACCGCGGCCCTGCGCCAACCCGGCCAGTGTCCGGTATCGGTGGAGATGACGCGGAGGCGCATGAGCCGCTTGCCGAACGTCCGTCCCGTCAGGACGTAGAAGAACGCGGGCACGGCGACAAGCGGCGACGTCGGTTCGTTGACCGTGAACCAGTTCAGGAGACCGTAGTCCAAGCTGCTGAGCCCGCCCTCGAAGAGGCCCAGGAAGGCGACGAAGACCAAGTAATCGAAGGTGAACGCCACCGCCCGTCGCCCGGCGGATCCACTCGGCCATGTGTCCCTTGCGGTCCGGGCGGCCAGCAGCACCAACAACGCGGAGAGCAGGAGGGCCGACTCCGCAGGCCCGTAGGCGGTCGCCACGGTCGTGAACCATTCGCCGCTGAGTACAGGGATCACCGAGCAGCCGTCCGAAGCCATGTACGCAGGACCAGCTGGCCCGACAACCGCGAGAAGAACGAGCAGGCCAGCCACCCGACGCCCGATGATCGCCCTGTTCTCGGTGGCCGCCGACATACAGAACCCCGCAAGGACAAGGATGGCGGGCACACCCCATTGGACGGCCAGGCCCGCGATGTCGTAGGCGTCTCCCAGGGATGCCGATGCCAGTCTGGTGAGGCCGAAGCCGCCAGTGTCAGAGGACTCCACGCAGCCGAGGACGGTGTAGGAGGACCCGTACTCGAATTGCCAGGCATTCCAGGTCGAGTACGCTGCGGCGGCCAGGGCGGCCACCCAAGCAAAGTGGGCTAATCGCGACAAGATGATCTCCGTTTTCGCGACACCCTAGCGGTATGGCCGGCCCTCCATATTCACACGCGGCACGGTGGTAGCGGCGTTGATCGGGTGGGCTTCCAAAGACTCAGAGCGGGCTCGTCCGTGATCCAGCGTTTCGGCTGATCAGAACGTCAACGTGGACCGACGTGTCGACTGAAAGAGGCGCTGGCCCGGGGTCTTGCTCACGCTGTTGCTGACGACCTACCCGGATGTCGGTGTACGGAACTGGAAGCAGATCAAGCAGGAAGGGCTGCTGAGCAGGCATTCATGACAGCGGTGGACGTCCATAGAAGATATCGAACTGGCTACGGATCAGAAGGTCAGGGGTTCGAGTCCTCTCGGCCGCGCTCCAGGCCAAAGGCCCTCCGGGATCATCCCGGAGGGCCTTTGTCGTGTCCGTACAGCAGCGTTGTACAGCAACGCATACCCACACAGCTGGTCTTCTACAGACAGCGCACGAAGACGAACCCCGTAGGGCTGTCGCGATGCTTGACGATCTCCAACACCAGCTGCAGCTTCTACGTGGCCCACGCCACTGCCCACATAGCCGCGTTCGCTCCCGCTCCAGGCGTACTCGCGAACAGCTTGTTCACAGGCGATCGACGGACTGCGCAATCATGTGGGCATGGATCGCGCAGCCCCCTCCGAACGCCTTCCCCCAGAGTCCGGCCTGATCAAGGTGTGGTTTCGGTTCATACCTCGGGAGGGTTGGCTTCCCTACGACACCGAAGGGCTTTGGGCCACGCGCTTAGCCGGCGACACCGCCCGAGTGGCGAACGTCCCGTTCCTGCAGGACGGGGTGGCTGAGGGCGACGTGGTGCGCTTCATCACCGACGACAGCGGACTCCACTGGGCTTGTGAGCGGCTGGAAGCGTCCGGCAACTGCACGATCCGGGTACTGCCGGTGCCCGATGGACCGCTCGGACGAAGCGCGCATGCCGTGCACGAACAGTTGGCACCGTTCGGACTGGGCGGAGAATCCTTCACTCCGGAGCTTCCTCTGATCGCCTTCACCGTGCCGGCCGACGCAGACCTCAGGCTGATAAAGACGATGCTGACGCGCGGTCAGATGGATGGCTGGTGGCACTTCGAGGAGTCCTGCGTCACCGACGCCTGGCGAAACGCTTGACGATCAGTTCGTTCACGAGCGCGGAAGCCAGCGGCCTTGCTCAGGCACCGCCGAGGCCCTCCCGGAGGCGGTGAACCCAGTCAGCAGGGAAGACCTGCTCAAGTCGTTCCCTGCTGACCTCCAGCATCCCCTCCTTCGCCAAGGGCAGGAGAGCGCCGTCCTGAACGGCTTTGTGATCCTCAGGCGCCGGGCAGATCAGGACGGCGAGGATCCAGCACGTCCGTTGAACCTCCTCGATCCCGGTCGTGCAGATCATGCTTTCGATGGGCGCCCACGCCGTCTGTACGGCAAGACCAACCAGTGCTTCGAGAAGAGGATTGCGGCGCTCGGCCTTCCGAGTCTGCACGATAACCGTCGTCACGTATTCCGGTATTCGGTTCATGGCTGTCGAGAAGCTCTCAATGACCTCAGCCATGGCAACGAGGAGATCACACCAGAAGTGATCGGTGAGTCGTCTTCTCACCTCTCGCGGCTTGCCGCCTCCGAACCCCTCATCGAGTTCCCCTATCACCAAGAGCTTCCCCGGCAACTATGACGTGATGCCCAGACCGCCCCTGACCAGGCGGGCGAGAAACGGGCGCGCACCCGACGGCCCTCTCCTCAACTCGAAGAACCGCACGCAGATGACCTGGTACTGCCCGAACCTCCCCGGGGCCGGCCCGGGCAAGCAGTGCGACGAGTATCCGTTCGCCTCCACCAACCAGGCGATCGGTGTCGAAGGCCGGCTCATCAACAACGTCCGGACGCCCACCTTCAACGCCTCACTTCGTCAGGTGAGCACCGACCACAACCAAGCCGCAGGACGCGACCTGGCGGCCCTTCTACGCCCGCTACCGCGTCTTCACCTCTGGCCAGCTCGAAGGCGGCGCGGGCGACTGGCCGTCCAATGCCCTCTGGGTCAGAATCCGCAACGGCGCACCACCGTCATAACGTCATGGCCGGGAGAGGGCCTCGCCCTCTCCCGGCTCCTCCACCATCGGAAGGTGAGCATGCAGCCGCCGACGCACCTGCACGATCTCCTGGTCTCGACCATCTTCACCGAGGGACTCGATGACGAGATGGACCTCTGGACGCTGGGATTCAGCGCCCTCTGGGTCAAAGGGATGGATCGCGACGCCGTCGCCGAGGCCTTCTCCCTGGACCTCGTCACCAGCACGCCGAGCCACTTGAACGAATTGCTCGACAACAGTGAGGAAGGCGGGCCCACCTGGGTGGGCGAGGCCGGAGGATGGACCTGCATCATTCCGGGGCCGACCGACGACGATTTCCTGCTGCCGTTGACGGCGGGCGGGCGGGAGGCGCTCTGCTTCAGTATGGATATGGGCGGCCATGACCACTTCAAGTATCTGAAGGACGGGGAGGTGGTTGTCGCCTTCCAGCCCACCTGGCCCGACCCCGTGCACGGGAGCGATCCGCACGCGCTCGACCACCTCATGGAAGGGCTGCGCTTCCAGACCAGCGGCGACGACGTCATCGAGGATCGCGTGGACGAGGGCGAGAGCATCAGCTCCGTCCTGACGCTGATCGGCCGGATCACGGGGACGGACATCGCCGCTGACTGGCTTGAGGCGACGCACTCGCTCATCTACCCTCGCTAGTGCGTTGACCACGATGATTCGCCGAGTGCGGTGGTCAGGCTGCTCGGGATCGTGGTCGGCCGCAGCGTTGCCGGCGTTCGCTGCGGATGCGGGCTCGTTCTTTGCGTTGAGCTTCCTGCCTGTAGCTCGCGGGCCAGGACGGGGTGGTTGGCCGGGTCGCTGTTACCCAGCACGAAGCGGCGGAGCGGGCCGAAGTGTGGCTCGATCGGGTTGGCCCAGGAGGCTGCGGTCGGGGTGAAGCACAGTTCGGCCTTGTGTCTGCTGGCCCAGGAGCGAATGCGCCGGGTCTGGCTGCCTGGCCAGTTGTCGGCGATGACGTAGATCGGGGCGCCGTCAGGGCGGGTAGCGCGGATGCTCTTCAGGGCGGTCGAGGTGTGGTCGCCGCTTTTGCGCAGCCGGGTGACGCCCCACAGGCGATCTTCGCCGATGCTGTAGCAGCGCGACGACGTGAACGGGCGCCCCCGCCAGGAGCAGTGTGGTGGCGTGGATGTGCCGGAGATCGTGGAGCCGGGCACGCGGCAGCTCGGCGCCCGCGCGGGCTTGGTTGTAGCGCTTGATCAGGGTTGGGAAGAGCGAACTGGGAGCTTGTCCGCGGCTTGCTGAGAGCGTTGCGCACGGAAGAGACCTGCACCGTCCGCGCGTCGAGGCTCACAACGCGCTTACGACCGCTCTTGGTGGTGCCCTCAACACGTTAGCCGTCGATGAACGAGGCCGAGCGCGCAGATTCCACACCGGGAGGTTCCCCTTCCCCGACGCGGTGACGAGTACGGGACACGTCACCGAGGCGGGTGACGCCGAGTGGGGTCTGGTAGGCGGGCATGTCCTCGCGGACCGGTCGGCCGGTCTTGACGTGCACCCGGGTACTCCACGGTGCCGTCCAGGTCGTGACCAGGCGCGTCGCCGCTCAGCGGAGCGCCGATCGGCTTCAGCGTGGCGGCGTCCCAGACGCGAACCGTCTCCCCGGTTCCCGCAAGCGGGACGAACCGGGCAGCGGCGGGGCCGCCACCAGGAGTAGGGCGAGTACGGTCTTCAGCACGCGGGTCATGACGTCAGCCGCCAGTACCAGACCTGCTTGTCGACGCCCGCCGCGACCAGCACCGGCGTTCCTTCGAGCGTGCCCAGGGCCATCGTCTGGATCTCCGGGACATGGAGTTCCGGCGTGAGCGGCTTCCTTGTCGCCAGGTCCCACAACCGGATGAAGTATCGGCCCACGTACTCGCCATCGGCGAAGCGGGTCTGCACGACGGCGATCGATCGGCCGCGTACGGTGCCGACCAGGACAGGCGTGCCGCCCAGGTTCGCGAGCCGGCCGAGCGGGCGGCCCGTGTCGGCGTCGTTGAAGCGGACGCGGCCGCTGCCGTAGTGGGTGAGGACGACAGGATCACAGCCGATGCGGGCGGTGAACGCGCCCTCGTACGGATCCGGAATCTCGCCGGGCAGCCGTAGCGGGCTCACGTCGATGGGCGGACGCTCCCGACCGGCGGCGATGTCCCACACGTGCAGCGTACGACCGTCCCAGCTCTTGCGCGTGCCGGCCCGGTAGAGCGCCACCGCGTCCGCGCCGAGCCGGGTCAGGTCGACGCCTTCGCCGGTGGTCTCCGGGTCCAGGTCGAGTCGGCCGAGCTGCTGCCGGGTACCCAGATCCCAGATCGAGAAGGTCTCCCTGTCCTCCCCGTTCTCCCTCGCGACGACGGCCGTCCGTCCGCCGCGCCGGACGAGCTGGAAGTCACGCAGGCCCGGCAGGCTCCCGGCCTCGGTGAAGTCCGCCAGCCTCAAGATCTTGAGGTTGTCGCGGGAGACGATCGCCACCGGCACGCCGTTGACCTCGGTCACGGCCAGGCCGCTCACCCACGCGCCGTTCTCCTCGTCGTCTTCGGACTCCGGCGCGAAGCGGTAGGCCCTGCCGCTGAAGGCGCGACTCTTCAGATCCCACATCCGCAGCACGCCGTCCTTGGCGGCGGTCAACACGATCGTCCTGCCGTTGACCGTGCCAAGCGCCAGGTCCGTCACCTCGCGGACCGGGCCCGCGGTCGCCGTTCTGCTCAATTCCCTGCCCGAGGTCAGGTCCCACAGTCTGATCGTGTTGTCCCGGCTGCCGCTGAGCGCGACCGGCCTGCCGTCCAGCCGGCCGATCTCCAGCGTGGTCACGGCCCGCTCATGGCCGACGAGTGTCCTGAGCCGCCGATGCGTACGCGCGTCGCGGACAATCACGGCGCTGCCCGTCGTCGACTCGTCGAAGTCGTGATCGTTGTTCTCGCCGGCGAGGACGACGCCCTCGCCCACGGCGAAGGAGGAGTAGTTCTTGTCGTCCCGGGTGTCCTGGCCGGGGCCTTCCTGGTCCGCGTAGTAGCCGTCGGTCCGACGCCTGCCGAGATCCCAGGAGCCGAGCCACCCGTACCGGAGGGCGAACACGGTGGTTGTGCCGTTCTTCTCAAGGATGCCGATCTTGCCGGAGTCGCTGAAGTACGGGCCCGTCTCCTCGGTCTCGGCGTCCTCCGACCACTCCGCGAGCGGGCGGCCGACCTGGCGGCCGGTGGCTGGGTTCCACACGCGGAGCGTGCCGTACTGGGAGATCAGCTGCGATCCCGATGCGGCCAGGGCTGACCCGGAAGGATCGATGTCCTCGCCGCGGGCGACGGTGAACTGCCTGACCAGCGACCGCGTACGCAGGCTCCATACCCGGACGATTCCCTTGTCGTGCCCGGTGTACAGGGTGCCGGGGCCGAAGGCGAAGGCGAAGATCCTGCCGGGGATGCTCAGCAGTCGCTTGCGGGTGTCGAGATCCCACAGCCGCCCGCCGTCCGTGCCCGTGGTGAACAGCGCTGCGCGACCACCGATCTCGGTGTATCCCGCGCGGGTGCCCTTCATCGGCTTGGCGGCCGGTTCGAGCGAGGGCAGCTTCCAGAACCGCACGCTCCCTTCGCTGCCCGCGCTGATGGCGATGGGCTTGCCCTTCAGCCGGCCGAAGACGACGGAGTTGAGGTCGCTGTGGCCGCCGGTCTCCAGCATTTCCCTGGACGACAGCTTGATCGGCTTCACCGGGCCGCCCGTCTTGGTGCACGGCTCCGGCTCTGCCGCTCCCAGTACGGGGGTGCGGGACGGCCCGGCGACTTCCAGTTTGGGAGTTCGGGACGGCCCGGCGACGGGAGCGGGTTCGGCGGCGCCTGAGCAGCCGGCCACGAGGAGGAGGGCGACGACCACTCTCAGCTTGAATGCCGAAACCATGCCGCCTCCCCCTGACGATCACGTCACTTTAGCGGGATTTACATAACTTCCGAACCTGTCAATTTTGTTTGAGGCGGCTGAGCTGGGCTGATTCTGTCGGCTTCTCTGCCGTGTCCTTCTGGTCAGTCGTCGTGAGGGACTTGGGCTTGTTGGTCCACGCTGCTCCAGGTAGGCCGGGCGGGTTCGGAGTAACCGCGCGGGCGAAGCGGTAGACGGCGATCCCTTCTGATCGGTCCTCGAATCCTCAAGATGTACTCATGACCGCTGGTCGGTTCCGACGACAAGCGTGTAGTCAACGCCGGTGCGGAAGTCTCCGGAGGACCCGCGAATGGTCAGTTTGTGACGGCCGGCCTTCAGTGGCGGGAGGCGTACCCAAGCACCACAAGCGTATGACGTGGTCGTTCCCTCCTCACCGGTGAGAGGATTGCCCGCTACACCTGTCACGGTGACGTTGTCGTCCTCCATCCGTTCCGGCGTGATCGCCTTGTCGTCAAGGGTGGCCTTGCCTTTCGCTGTGGCCATGAACTCCCTGCATTGCGCCTCGGTGCCGGTCAGATTCACTAGCGGGAAGACCACCGGTCTTCCCGCGGGAACCCTGCATGTGCGCTGCAAGGTGCCGCCAAAGGTCCCAGCGAGAAACCACACGTCCTCTGGCTGGTTCCGATCGCAGAACTCCCCTGTCGTGTCCATCACAGGATTCGTGCTCTCGGCTTCGGAGGCCGCCCACGTCCACCAACGTCCTTGGATCGTCTCCGCCGCCGCGTCCTCCGGCTTTGAGGGCACGATGCCGCCCGTGCCGCTTTCCGCGGCCATGCCACAGCCAGCGAGGAGACCGAGAACCAGCAGAAGCGGTATAGCGGATCGAGGGGACATCCGGAAATCATAGGCTTGATGAGCACAAGGTGACCAATGGTTCTTCCGTGATGATTGTGCCTGAAATATCCGATCAGGGAACACCAAAATGGATGAGGGCAGAGCAGGTCACGGTTGGGGGCAGGTCGCATCCTCGGAGCGGTGTAAAAGCTCAACGAGGTAGGTGCCGTGCATGGATGGCGGCCTCGGTGACGGGTGCCAAGACCGCGTCTTCGGTCGGGTGCAGCAGGGCCCGGTGGAGGTCGTGCAGGATACGCAGGCCGTTGCTGGTCGTGGTGAAGCCGCGCCAGCCGGGGGCGGCGCGGGGCGCGTTGATCTCGACCGGCCCGACGTCGGCGAGCGCGGTCTTGATGCCGTCGGAGGCCGGCTGCCGTTGCGGGTGTCACCCGTCTCGCCTCCGCTTCGCCCGTGCTTGTCGTAGCCGAGATGGTGGGTGATCTCAGAGCACCAGTTCGGTCGGTCGAGCAACTGCCGGCCAAGTGGTTGAGGAAGGTGTCAGTCGAGGGACAGGCCTGCGGCCGGGGTCACCTGGGCGGCCCGGCGTGCCGGGAGGACGGCGGCGAGGAGTCCGGCCAGAGCGGTGGTGAGGACGACGATGCCGAGTGATGGCCAGGGGACGTGCATGGTGGCGTCGCTGAGAGCCCGTTTCACGATCGTCTCGTAGCCGACCCAGGCGAACCCGACGCCGATCACGGTGCCGAGCAGGGTGGCCGCCACTGACAGCAGCACTGCCTCGGTCACCAGCATCCGCCGCAGTTGCCTGCGGGTGAGCCCGAGCGCGCGCAGCATCGCGTGTTCGCGGGCGCGTTCGAGTACGGAGAGCCCCAGGGTGTTCGCGATCCCGATCAGGGCGATCACGACGGCGATGCCGAGCAGGCCGAGCGCTGACCAGGTGTAGATTCCCAACTGCTGGTCCAGCGACTCCCAGGTCCGCAACCCGTTCTCGACCGTCGCGCCGACCGGGTCCGCGAGTTCGTCGAGGTCACCGCCGAGTCGAGCAGGGTCGGCGCCGGAGGAGGCGCGGATCCAGATGGCATGCGGTTCGGGGGTGTCGGTGAGCGTCGCCAGCGTTTCGGGCGCTACCACGCCCGCCGGGCCCCAGCCGGTGCCGACGGCGACCCGCAACTGGGCCCATCGGTCGCCGACGCGTACCGTGACCCGGTCACCGGGCCGGAGACTCAGGCCCTTGCCGAAGGCCTCGGAATCGATCCTGATCTTCCCCGGCTCGACCCGTGCGAACGCCCCGCCGTCGCGGGCCACCTGCTCCGCGGCCGGCGCGGTGACGACCGGGATCGGTTCGCCGAGCCCGGCCACCCGGGCGACGGCGCCGTCCACTGAAATGGCCCGCTCGACACCGGGAGTGCGACGTACCCGGTCGAGGAGGTCGGTGGCGACCGGCCCCTCGGCCGAGGTGAGTGCCACATCGATGGGGTGGTCCCGACCGATCTGCTCGTTCAGGGACGAACGCCAGGTGGCCATGCCGGTGAGTACGGCGGTCGTCAGGGTGACGCCGACCAGCAGGGAGGCGGTGGTGGTGGCGGTCCGCCGCGGGTTGCGCACAGCGTTCCTGGTGGCCAGCCGCCCGGCGGGCCCGAGCAGCGCGCCGGTGATTCGAACCAGGCGGGGAACGAGCACCGGCCCGAAGAGGAGTACGCCGGCGAACACCGATCCTCCGCCTGCCACCATGAGGGCCGTACTGCCCTGGACCATCGCCGTCCCGAGCAGGACCAGCCCGGTGACCAGGAGGAGCGCCGCGAGCGCCAGCCGCACCAGACCGGTGGCCGTGTGCGCGTCGACCGCGGTGTCGGGGCGCAGCGCCGCCAGCGGGCTCACCCGGACCACACGCCGGGTCGGCAACCAGGACGCGACCATGGTGACCACCAGGCCGACGCCGAACCCGCCCAGCAGCCAGGGCACGGGCAGCCCGGCGGCGCCCATCGGGACGGTGGGCGCGAGGGCGTTGATCAGGGCGATCAGCCCGTGGCCGAGGCCGAGACCGACCAGTGTCCCGGTCAGCGACGCGAGCACCCCGACGACGGCCGCCTCGCGGCGTACCGAACGCACCACCTGCTGCCGGGTCGCGCCGATGCAGCGCAGCAGTGCGAAGTCGCGGAGTCGTTGCGCGAACAGGATGGAGAACGTGTTCGCGATGACCAGGGCCGAGACGAAGAGCGCGATGCCAGCGAACAGCAGCAGCATCACCGACAAGCTGTCCACCCTGTTCTGGACGTAGGTCAGCCGCTCCGCCGCGAACCCCTCCGGCGGCTGCGCCTTCGCGCCTCCCGGGAGCTGACCCACCTCGCCGCGCACCGCCACCGCGTTCAGATGGAGGTGGTCGCGCCACTGCAGCAGCTGCGGCCAGGTGACGTACATCGAGGCCTGGGCCGGGGGCGAGGGCGACAGCACGAGACCGACCACTCGTACGTCGCGCGCGGCGGCGCCCTCGCCGATCCGAACCCGGTCGCCGACCTCGATGTTCTCGGCCGAGGCGACGTACACGTCCGCGACCGCCTCGCCCGTGCCTGCCGGGAAGCGACCCGAGCTGAGCTTCTGCCAGCGCCACTCCTCCGAGGTGGCGATCGGCCCCACGGTCGCTTCGGGGAGCCGTCGGCCGTTCACGCGCACCGGCAGCGACGCCCGGCCGGTCGCGGCCGCGCCGTCGCCGTGTCGCTCGGTGAAGGCGATCGCGGCCTTCGGGTCCAGCTCGGACGACGGCCACCTCGCCGCCGAGACCACGTGGTCGGCATTGCGGTACGGCGCCCCCAGGCCGTCCATGAGTCCGCTCTGCGCCCCGGACGTGAGCACGCCGACCACGACGACGAAGGCGACTGCGACGGCGACCGCGATCGCCGCTGAGGCGTACCTGGGGATGTGGGTGCGCAGTGACGCCAGGAAGACGGTACGCATCAGACGATCCGCCCGTCCTGCATGGTGATCACGCAGTCGGCGTATGCCGCCGCGTCCCGCTCGTGGGTGACCATCACGACGGTCTGGCCGAACTCGCGCGCCGACCGGCGCAGGTGATCCAGCACCTCCGCCGACGCGGTGCTGTCCAGGTTTCCTGTGGGCTCGTCGGCGAACAGCAGGTCCGGCTGGGTGATCAGGGCCCGGGCGATCGCGACCCGCTGCTGCTGGCCGCCGGACAGCTCCGCGGGCCGGTGGCCGAGTCTGTCGGCCACGCCGAGGACATCGGCGAGCATGCGCGCGCGCTCCCGCGCCGCGTCGTCGATCCGGCCACCGCCCAGCTCGAGCGGGAGCACGATGTTCTCGCCCGCGGTGAGCATCGGCAGCAGGTTGAACGACTGGAACACGAAGCCGACGTGCTCGCGGCGGAAGATCGTAAGCGCGTCGCCGTCGAGTGTTCCGAGGTCGGTGCCGGCCACGGTGACGGTGCCGCCGCTGGGCTGGTCGAGCCCGGCCAGGCAGTGCATCAGCGTGGACTTGCCCGACCCGCTCGGCCCCATGATCGCGGTGAACCCGCGTCGCGGGAGGTCGAGGTCGATGCCCCGCAGGGCGTGCACCTGGGTGTCGCCTTGACCGTAGGTCTTGGTCAGGCCCCGAGCGCTGGCGGCCTGCTGGGGGGTGGTCGTCATGCCGCCAGTCAAGGCGGCGTGGTGTTGTCGGCACGTATGCGTTTTTCGATACGCCGGCGATATGTCCGGGCTCGTAGCCTCAGCGCCTGCGACATCGCGCCGAAGGCGGTGTCGGCGGCGCCGAAGACCTCTTGGAGCGCGTGGGGAGGGGATCGTGGACAGGGCGCCCGGGTTGAGCGTTCGCTTCAAGCTCACCCTCAGCCACGCCGCGTTCCTCATGCTTGCCGGCGCCTTGCTGCTCGCCGCCGCGTGGGTGTTCCTGCTGGTGTTCGGTCTCGTGGGGGGTGGATCCTCGCAAGGTGTCGGCCTGGGCCTGGCCGTCGTCAAGAGCATCACCCGCGCACACGACGGAACCCTCACCCTCGCCCTCCGCTCCGCCGGCGGGCTCCGCGTCACGGTGCGACTACCTGCCGCACCACCGCACAGCGGCAGCTGACGATCAGGTGCGAGCTCGATCACGCCGGAGTCATCAATTGACGGCCCGGTAAATGCCGCGTCCGGTTCGCCGTGCCGAACGGCCTCGTTGACCGTTGACGCGATATGCGTAGAACATGCTCCGCTGACCACTATGGTCAGTTTCGCGCGGCTAGACCTGTACTATCCTGGCCGCTCTGGAAGGGATCAATTATTAAGGATTTCGCCATGCCAGTCGTCTGGGCAGCATTAGCGATTCTCTGCGTCATTTGCCTGCTTAATCTCGTGCTCACCGTCGCAGTGATCCGGCGGCTTCGCGAGCACACCGAGCTGATCAACCGGCGGAGCGGGCAGTCCTCCGGGCAGGACGAGATCACCCTGCCCGCCGGGGCCCGGGTCGGCGACTTCCGCGTCGTGACGGGCGACGACCGGGTGGTGACCCGTGCTGACCTGCGGCAGGGCATGCTCGTGGCCTTCTTCTCGCCCCGCTGCCCGGCCTGTGAGGAGCACAAGCCCGCCTTCATCCGGTACGCGTCCGGCCTGCCAGGCGGGCGCGACGACGTGATAGCGGTGCTGCTGGGCTCGCCCGAGGAGCTCGGAGCCCTGCGCGAGGAGCTGAGCGGGGTCGCGCAGATCGTCACCGAGGCGGACGTCGACGGCGAGATGTCCACGGCGTTCGGCCTCCGCGGATACCCGGGCTTCTGCCTCATGGGCCAGGACGGCGTCCTCGCGGCGGCAGGGTTCCGGGCCGACGTCCTTTCCGAGTCCGCGGTCCTGTGACCACCGGCATGCGGGTGGCCGTCGCCGCCTGGCGGCTGGCCTGGCGGGTCGCGGCGCGTACCACGATCGCTCAGCTCGTGCTGACGGTGCTGGGCGCAGGCGCGCCCGTCGCCGTGGCGTGGCTGACGAAGGTCGTCTTCGATCAGCTGAGCACACCCGGCGGACCCGCGCACCTGGCGTGGCCGATCGCCGGTCTGGTCGCCGCGGGCGTCATGACCGCGCTGCTGGCGCAGGTGCTGCGCTATCTGCGGGCCGAGCAGGGACGAATCGTCGCGCTCGCCGCCCTCGACCAGCTCTACGCCGCGGTCAACCGGCTGGTCGGCCTGGGACGGTTCGAGGACCCGCAGTTCGCGGATCGGTTGCGCTTCGCCCGTCACACCGGCGGGTCGGGGCCGGCGGAGATCGTGGCCGTGAGCTTGAACCTGCTCCAGCAGGTCCTGGTGACCGCGGGGTTCGTCGTCTCCCTGGTCACCGTCAGCCCTGCTCTGGCGATCGCCGTCCTGGTCGGTGCGCTCCCCGCCGTCGGCGCCGAGTTCGCTCTCGCGCGCCGGAGGGCCGAGGCGATGAACACCGTGGGACCGATCGAGCGGCGCGAGCTCTTCTACGGCCAGTTGCTCTCCGATGTCGAGGCGGCCACCGAGATCAGGCTGTTCGGCGTCGGTTCCTTTCTCAGGGAACGGATGCTCGGTGAACGCCGTACCGCGAACAAGGTGCAGCGGGCGATGGACCGGCGGGCCCTCAGCACGGAGGCGCTGCTCACCGTGCTCTCGACCGCGGTGGCGGGCGGCTGCCTGGTCTGGGTGGTCAACGCCGCGGCCAACGGAACGGTGTCCGTCGGTGATGTGTCCATGCTGGTAGCCGCGGTCGCCGCCGTGCAGGCGGCCTTGCTCGGCATGGTGCGCGATCTGGCCGGAGCGCACACCCAGCTGCTGATGTTCAGTCACTACCTCGCCGTCGTGGAAGCGGAGCCGGATCTGCCGGTGCCGGCCCACCCCTGTCCGGTGTCGCCGCTGCGGCACGGCATCGAGCTGCGTGACGTCTGGTTCCGGTACCGTGAGGATCTCCCGTGGGTGCTGCGCGGCGTCACCATGACGATCCCCAGCGGGCAGGCGATCGCCCTCGTCGGCTACAACGGCGCCGGCAAGAGCACGATCATCAAGCTGTTGTGCCGCTACTACGACCCGGATCGCGGCTCGATCCTCTGGGACGGCGTCGACCTGCGCGACCTCGACCCGGTGCAGTTGCGCGCCCGCATCGCGGGGGTCTTCCAGGACTTCGTCTCCTATGAGTTGTCGGCCGCCGAGAACATCGGCATCGGTGATGTCGAGGCCCTGACGGATCGGTCGCGCATCGAGACCGCCGCGCGGGACGCGGGCGTGCACGACATGGTGCGCACGCTCCCGCAGGGGTACGACACGCTGCTCAGCCGCATCTACTTCGCCGGCGACGAACTGAACGGAACCACGCCGGGCACCATGCTCTCCGGCGGACAGTGGCAACGTCTCGCCATCGCGCGCAGCTTCCTGCGGGGCGGTCGTGACCTGCTCATCCTCGATGAGCCGAGCGCGCGCCTCGACGCCGAGGCCGAACACGAGATCCACCAGGGCTTCCAACGGCTGCGCGACGGCGGCACCAGCCTGCTGGTGTCGCACCGCCTCGGCACGATCCGCGATGCGGACCTCATCCTGGTGCTCGACGCCGGCGCCGTGGTGCAGGCCGGGCGGCACGACGAACTGGTCGCGGCGCCAGGGCCCTACGCCGAATTGTTCTCCCTCCAGGCCGCCGGATACCGCGATTGACCAGAACCCGAACCGATCTCTACTGTGGATCGAAACGGGTCAAGATCAGACGATGCGTGCCGGCATCTCGAAAAGCGGCCCGTCAATTCACGAGGGAGTAGAGCATGCTGCGACTCTTCCACGCGCTCGGTGACCGGATTTTATCGGCCTTCGTCCCGGAAATCACTGCTCAAGCCGCCTGCACGACCTGGAGGGAATTCTGCTACTGCAGCGGTAGCTATTCCGTTTACCGGTGGTGCGACCGCGGCTGCGACAGCACGGGGACCACCTGCGGCGGCTGCACCACGAAGGTGTACGACGGCCGCTGCTAGCTGACACGCGGGCGGAGGCGGCCGCCGGCCGGAGTCGGCGGCCGCCTCCACCTCAGAAAGGGCAGCCGTGATCCGGATGCCCGCAGTGCGACTCGGCGATCAGTGAGGCGTCTTCCGTGCAGGCCGTGATTGCAGTACTCCTGATGGGTTCCGGCGTGGCGGCCTTCGTCGCGGTGCTGCGCCGCAGGTTCATGCTGGCCACGGTCACGGGCTTCAGCATGGCGCCCACCCTGCTTCCCGGCGACCGTCTGCTGGTGCGCCGGGCACCCCTGTCGCGGCTGAGAGTGGGCGACATCGTGGTCGTCGTGCCGGACGCGCGGATGGCGGGCCCACGAGCGCGTACCGGCTACGTGATCAAGCGGTTGGCCGCGCTACCAGGGGATCTCGTGCCGGAGCGCGTACCGTCGCCATCGGACGCACAGGTTCCTCCGGGATGGATGGCGATCCTGGGAGACAACCCCGACGTCAGCCGTGACTCGCGGGACTACGGCCTGGTCGCGGAGAAGCGGCTCGTCGGCGTCGTCGTACGCGCCATCGCCACCTGAGCCCGGAATGGTTGTTCCGCCGGTCGCTGAAGGAGCCGGCGTTCTGCGACGAGGATGGCCAGCGATTTCGGCGGCAGCCGGATGGCGCCGTGTCACAGGATCTGGATGGCGACGACCTTCGGAGGACGGTTCGGGAAGGTGACGTCGTGCCAGCGTTCGATCTTCACCGAGTCGCCGTTGGCGTCGTAGTAGATCAGGTCGTTGTTGCCCGTGGAGATCCGGTCGACCCACCATCCGCCGAAGTCGGTCTTTCCGGCGTTGGCGTAACAGTCGACGCTCTGGCGGCCGTCGAGGTGCGACCAGATCTTCAGGAAGTTCTCGCCGCCGACGCATTGGACGTGGTCGATGGCGAAGGCGGTGCCGCCCGGGATGGCGACGGTGAAGGCGGCGACTGCGGCGAGCGCCACGGCGAGGGATCGGGCGTTCTTCTTGCTCTTCGAGATCACAGACTCTCCTTCTGGGGAGACCGGCGCGCACGGCCCCGGCTGTTGGTGACGTCGCGTCCTGACGGAACCGCCCCTTGCGCCTTTCCGTGACCCATCGGAGTGGCTCCGTAACTGAAAGTAACATCACTGCTTCTCCGGTCCAATACTCCGAGCGTGAACTGTTGAGCCGGAGCATCACTTGACCGTGCGCTCACGCGCGGCCGGCGAGCCGTCCCGCCGGTTGCCGGGCAGGCAGCCGAGACCGGCGGGCGCCGTGCGCGTTCGTTATTGGCGAGCCGGGTGCGAGTGGCGTGAGACGCCGTCGTCCAAGACCCTGGGCACATGAGCGACGACGTTCACTCGGGTCACCACTGGCGTTCCCTGTACGAGAGCATCCTCGCCCACGAGGGCGACGGGCTGACCGGCCTGCTGTTGCGGTGGCTGGAGGAGCATCCGGCACACGCGGCGGAGGTGCGGGACGCGGGCAGGCCGGAAAGTCACCTGATCCCCCTGGGGCTGTCTCATGAGGGGGGCTACAGCCCGCTGGCGCGTTTGTACGCCGTGAACCGCGTCCTCGACCTGCTCACCCTGACCTACCAGGATCCTCCGGACGATTCGGCGGCGACCCCGGACGAGGGCTACCCGCCGGCCGGCGTCTATCCCGCCTTCTGCGAGGCGCTGGGCGCGGATCGTATCGGCAGGCAGTCGTTCCACCCGTTCTTCCACGAGATCGTCGAGGTACGGCAGGCCGACGACCCCGACGAGCCCCCCTTCATCAACGAGGAACGCTGGCCCGGCTACCTGGTGGGCTCGATGCTGCTGAGACGGGCCGGGGTGGTCGTCACCGCCGGGGCGCGACACCTGGTGCGCGGGGTCGCCGACCGCTCCACTCTGTACTGGACCTTCTGGCGCCGGTCACGTCCCACCCATGACCTCTCGCACGGCTGGGGGCACAACTCGCAGTGGTCGACCGATTTCCGCCGGGACTACGTGGTCGGCGGCCAGTTGCACTACAACGTGGACCAGGCCCTGAACCCGGACGACAACGAATGGGGGGAGGACGAGGAGGGCCTCGACCCGGTGTCGATGACCGAGCTTGTCCGATACCGGTGCGGCACCGTCGTCGACCACGGGGACGACCTCTTCCCCTACGACGGTCACCATGTCGAGCCGGCCCTCCCGGACTGACTCGGCACATGGGCCTTCCTGCGCGGCAGGACGGCGCGGAATCGAGGAGGCGCCGGGGGGCAGCCAGACGGCGCACAGGTCGCAGTATCAACGCCTCGGCCCGGGGTTCGCCTCCAGCTCGTCGAGCGCCCGCGGCTGCCGTCCGCTCAGGGGCGCGGCTCCGCCCGGCTTGGTGGCGGTTTCCCGAAGACAGCGGCGGAAGCCTGTCATCCGGATGCGCCCGCCAGGTAGTAGTCATCGCCGAAGGCAACGAGCGGAGATGATGGATGGACGACGGGTTCGCCGAGTACGTGGCACACCGGCACCTACAGCTCTGCCGGATGGCATATCTCCTGACCCGGGACTGGGGCACGGCCGAGGATCTGGTGCAGACCGCGCTGGCGAAGGCGTGGCTTGCCTGGCGCCGGATCGAGGGGAACCCCGACCCCTACGTCTATCGGATCATCGTGAACACCCATGCGTCGTGGTGGCGCAGGCTCTGGCGCGGGGAGGTCCCGGCTGAGACGCTCCCCGAGACGGCTGATCCACGCGATCTGGCCGCTGAGGTGGGCGAGAGAGCCGCGCTGTGGAGCGCGATCGGCACACTTTCTCCTCGTCAGCGTGCGGTGATCGTTCTGCACTACTTCGAGGGGCTGACGCTCACCCAGGTCGCCGGCATCGTCGGTTGCTCGCTGGGAACTGTGAAGACCCAGCTCAGCCGGGCCCTCGCTCGCCTTCGGGTCGATCCGGACATTCAGGCCATGAACGTGGAAGGGGCCCAGCGATGAGGCACACCGAGAGCGACCTGCGCGCGCTTCTGACCGAGCATTCCCAGGAACGGGCCGGCCGCGAACCGTCCGCTCATCTCGGCGCGATCGTGCGCCGGGGCCGGCGCATGCGCCGTACCCGGCAGGCGGTGACGGCCGGGGCGGCGGCGGTCCTCGCGGTCGCCGCCGTCGGAGTGGGCAACGACCTGCTGACGGGAGCGCCCCGGGCGGACCGAGCGGCGGCAGCCCAGCCTCCTACGCACTCGGCTCAGGTCGAACCCGGACCGAAGCTCCCCGACAGCTTGCCCGTGAGGTTGGGAGCCGAGAAGAGCGACCTCTCCCTCATCCACTCGCAACGGTTCGAGACGATGGGCGTCGCGCGGACGGTGTCCTTCACTCCGACCAGCTCCTCCACCGGGTTCAAGGTGGTGTGCGACGATCCCCGGGCGTGGGTGGTCACAGTGCTGAGGCTCAGGGGCGGCGAGTCGGGAGGTGGGACCGCGCGGTGCGGGGAATCGGCAGGTGCACACCACGACCGGCTTTCGGCGCCCTCGGACTGGCTGAAGCGTCCGCAGTCCGTGCAGGTCTGGGTCTTTCCGCCGGACGCCCCGGTTCAGGAGGTCGCGAAAGGCGCGACGGGCTGTCCGAAGAAGGCGAAACAATGCGATGAAACAGCCCGGTTGCTGTGGCGCCCCGAAGTGCGCGAACGACTGTCAGCCAAGCTCGGTGAGCTGCCGGGCAGGTGGGCCGTCGGAGTCTACGACCGCCCGGCGGGCACCGGGTCCGGGCCGGGCGGTGAACCCTCTGCGGCGACCGGGTCTCCAGTGGACGGCGCCTCAGCGACACACCATTGACGACCAGGTCAGCCGGCCTTGGGCGGGCCAGGCGAACGCCACCGTTCATGCCGAGGATCTTCCCGATCTCGGAGTGGTCGGTGACATACGGGTGGCCGGGCTGTTCGAGCATCTCGTACGGTCCGGCCCCGAGCCTCGGTGACCACCGCGATCGGCTGTGGATCGTCGGTCAAGGGCGTACCGGGCGCTCGAAGAAGGTCTCCAGGACGACGATCGCCTGGGTGCCCGTCACTCCCTCGATGTCGTAGATCCGCCGCAGCACGTCCTGGAGCTGCTCGGTGGTCGCCGTACGTACCTTGACGAGCACCGACGCCTCCCCCGCGATCACGTGCGCCTCCGTGATCTCCGGGATCCCCGCGAAGGCGCCCCCGGACTCCCCCATCCACGCGTCGGCGCCGACCATCACGTACGCCAGCACCGGCCGGTCCAGCGCCACGGGATCGACCTCGACCGTGGTCGCCCGGATGACCCCGCGTTCACGCAGTTTGCGTGCCCGTTCGTGCACCGCACCGGCGGAAAGCCCGACCGCCCGCCCCAGCGCCGCGTAGGACTGCGCGGCGTCGCGCTGCAGTTCGGCCACGAGCGCGCGATCGACCTCGTCCAACTGAATCCTGTCTGGCACAATGCGAATACTACCGAAGGAGGTTCAGCCATGGAGCGTTTCCGGGCCGAGTTCGAGGTGCTCGACGAGCGTTTCGGTTACGACGGGGGCGACGAGTACGTGGAGGTGCTCCACCGCGGCAGCCGCAAGACCGAAGGCCCCGTCTACTTCCCCGCGGGGCGCTACCTGGTCTGGAGCGACATCCCCAACGACCGGCTGCTGCGCTGGGACGAGACCACCGGCGCCGTCGGCGTGTTCCGCACCCCGTCGGGCAACGCCAACGGCAACACCATCGACCTCGAAGGCCGGCTGATCACCTGCGAGCAGGGCGCCAGGCGGGTCACCAGGACCGAGCACGACGGCACCGTCACCGTCCTCGCGGACCGCTACCAGGGCAAGCGCCTCAACAGCCCCAACGACGTGGTGGTCCGTTCTGACGGCACCATCTGGTTCACCGACCCGCGCTACGGCATCACCGGCTACTACGAGGGCAGCCCGGCCGAGAGCGAGATCGGCGGCGACCACGTCTACCGCCTCGACCCCGCCTCCGGGGAGCTGTCGATCGTGGCCGACGACTTCGTCCGGCCGAACGGCCTGGCCTTCTCGCCGGACGAGTCGCTGCTGTACGTCGTGGACACCCGCAAGCGGCACATGAGGGTGTTCGAGGTGACCGCGGAAGGGACCCTGGCGGGCGGCAAGGTCTTCGCCGAGGCCTGGTTCGACGGGATCCGGCTCGACTCCTACGGCCGGGTGTGGGCAGCGGCCATGGACGGCCTCCACTGCTACGACCCCGACGGCACGCTGATCGCCCGCCTCCGCCTGCCCGATTCGGCCTCGAACCTCACCTTCGGCGGCCCCAAGCGCAACAACCTGTTCATCACGGGCTCGGCCGGCGACCTGTACTCCATCCGGGTGACCTTCGCCGGGGCCAGGTGAACCACCACCCCGAGGAAGCGCCCGGCGGGGACGAGAGCCGGACGGTCAGGGCAGGTCGTAGACCGTGACGGGAATGCCGCGCTCGGACACCCGCTTGAGCACGAGCGGTTCGACGCGCTCCCAGGAGCCGCCCGCGAGACCGGTGCCGATCCGAGGCATGTGGACGCTCGCGTGGAGGTTCAGAGCTTCGTCGCCCAGAGCGGACAGGCAACGGTCCAGGGCGTCGTAGCGGATGGGCGGGCCTTCCTCGGTGGGCCGGGTGCCGTGCTGGCCGATCATGTTGGCGACCCAGAGTTCGGGCTCGACCTGCACCAGCCGGACTGCGCCGAGCTGGAAGCCCTGACCGGAGCGGTGCCAGGCCCGGTAGCGGGCTTCAGGCTGTGGCCAGCGACGGGAGAGGGCCTGGACGAAGCCCTTGCCCCAGCCGCCCGCGTCGTTGCAGACGTGGCAGATGACCTTCGGCCCCTGGCCATGGGGGCGGGTCGCGTCGCCGGTCACATAGGAGATCACGGTGTGGACGGTACGCCGGAGCCCCGACATTCGGAGCGCCCGCGGTTCGAAGCTTTGCGGGCAGCATGCCCGGTGTGCGGGGACGCCGCGCTCCGGCGTCCCTCGCGTCACGGGTCAGCAGGGGTGGCCGGGCTGATGCCGTTCACTCAGAACGCCTGGGCCAGGCAGGCCAGGGCGACGGCCATCACGATCACGGCGACCACCGACGCTCTCACGGATCCGGGTATGCGCACCACGATGCCCCTCCAGGTTTCACAGGCAGTACCGCACGAGCCATTCGTCCGCGTCGTAGGCCCGCTGTGCGGGGTCCGGCGCGGTGGCTGCGCGCTCTTCGACCGTGTCTTCGAGCCGGATCCGCTCGGGCAGCCGGCCGAAGCGGGCACGCCGCGCGGTCTCGGCGGCGTCGGGCGCCGGCCGCATCTCAGGCGGCTTTCGCATTGATGGTGACCGGGATGTTGCCACTGATCGCCTTGGAGTAGGGGCAGATCTGGTGGGCCGCGGCGCCGAGCTCGTCGGCCGTCTGCTGGTCCACGCCTCCGAGTTCCAGGTTGAGGACGGCGCTGAGGCCGAACTCGCCGTCGTCGCCGTGGTGCAGGGTCACCTCGGCCGTGATGGCCGTGCTCTTCAGCGTGACCTTGCGCTCGGCCGCCGCCCTTCGGACGGCGCCGAGGAAGCATGCGCCCCAGCCCGCGGCGAACAGCTGCTCGGGGTTGGTGGCCCCACCCGCCCCGCCGAGCTGCTGGGGGATGGCGAGCCTGGTGTCGAGGAGGCCGTCGTCGGCTTGGGCCCGGCCTCCGTTGCGGCCCTCTCCGGTGACGGTGACGATCCCGGTGTAGCTGACAGACATGACTTTTCCCTTCAGAGCCGGTGGCGGAAGACCGGCGACGCGATTAGCGTCACCGGTTCAACTGGTGACGATATTGGCATGCAGAAGCGTCACCCGTCAAGCCGGTGACGAATGGGGTTCATGGCAGCCGAACGTGGCCGCCCTGCCAGCGGGCGCGCAACCACCGATCGTGGCTGGCGATCACGATCGCGCCGGGCCCGTCGGCGCTCAGGGCCTCTTCCAGCTCGTCGGAGAGGCGAGGCGAAAGGTGGTTGGTGGGCTCGTCGAGCAGGAGTACCTCGGGGGGGGTCGGCCACCAGCAGCGCCAGTGCGAGCCGGCGGCGCTGACCGACGGACAGCTCCCCCACTCGCAGGTCCACGTCGCGGGAGCCGATCAGGCCGAGCGAGCTCAACGGCACGGACTCGGCGCGCTCCGGACCGAGCGCCCGCTCGTACGTCTCCCGCACCGTCCGGTCCGGCCGCTCGAAGACGGTGTCCTGGGCCAGCAGCTCGACGGTCAGGCCGGGCCGCCGCCGCACCTCACCCTCCGCGTCCAGCAGCCCGGCCAGCACGGCCAGGAGCGTCGACTTGCCCGCGCCGTTGGGCCCGGTGACCAGCAGCCGCTCCCCGCGCCGTACGTCGAGCCGGTCGATCGAGAGCCGCCCCGGCACCCGCACGCCCCGCAGTGACAGCAAGGTGTCGTCGTGGAGCCCGCGGGATTCGGCGACGTTCGCGTCGGCGCGGGCCGGCTCCACAGCGCGGGCCGGCTCCGCGGACCGGGCCGGCTCCGCGGCGTCGGCGGCCAGGGGGCGCGGGTTGAAGCGGAGCGGGGGCGGTGGGGCGGGAACCTGCTCGCGTTCCAGCTGGGCGAGCCGACGGGCGGCGTTGCGCACCCGCCGCGCGATCTGGTGCTGCACCCGGCCTCCCGCGTGCCCGTACCCCATCTTCTCGCTGTCGCGCTTCAGCCCGCCCCCCGCCACCTGCCGGGCCGTCACGGCGACGGCCGCCCGCAGCTCGCCAAGCTCCGCCTGCTCCTCCGCGTGCCGGCGCTCCCAGCGCTCTCGCTCGGCGCGCTTCTCGGCCAGGTACGCACCGTACCTGCCCCCGTACCGAACGGGCCCGTCCACAGCCGGGTCGAGATCGATCAGGTCGGTGCAGACCGCGTCCAGGAACGCCCGGTCGTGGCTGGCCACGACCACGACACCGGTCATGCCGCGCAGCTGCTCCTCCACGAACTCGGCGGCGTCGTCGTCCAGGTGGTTGGTGGGCTCGTCGAGCAGCAGCGCCGCGGGCCGCCTGATGAGCAGCGCCGCCAGGGCCAGCCGCCCGCGCTGCCCTCCCGAAAGCGACGCGAGCGTACGGGAGTGCGGCACACCGCCGAGGCCGAGCCGGTCGAGGACGATGCCGGCGCGCCGGTCGGCGTCCCAGGACTCGCGCTCCTGAGCCTGCTCCAGCCGCACCCCGTACTCGCGGAGCAGAGCGGCGTCGTCCGGAGCGGCGGCGAGCGCGCGGGCGAGCCGATCCAGCTCGTCCAGGTCCGCGCGCGCCTCGCGCAGGGCGTCGTCGAGCACGTCGGCGATGGCGGCCCGGCTGTCGAAGGGCATCTCCTGGTGGAGGAAGCCGAGATCGGCGGGGCGTACGACGGTCCCGGAGTCGGGCTGCTCCACCCCGGCCAGCAGCCGCAGGAGCGTGGTCTTGCCGGCGCCGTTCTCGCCGATCAGGCCGATCCTGTCGCCGGGCGCGGCGGTGAGCGAGACGCCGTCGAGCACGCGCCGCGCGCCCAGCGTCCGCACGAGATCACGGGCGAGCAGTGCGTCACTCACCGGCGGGCCCCCCGGTTTCCGTGAGACCGCCCGCGGTGAAGGACAGGCAGGTGAAGACGGGTGTGTCGTCAGGCCAGGAGAAGGACCGGCCAGAACGAAGGATGAACGCATCGGACATGCGACAGACCTCGGTACGAAACCCGGGCGCGCGAATGGGGCCCGGCAAGGGAACAGGACTGGGGAACGACGACGAGGGCCTCATCGGCGGCGGTCATTGCGCGCCTGCCGGGGCCGGTCGATCTCCGGTATCACCCGGAGATGTCGTCGTCACCTGCCACTTGTGTCTCCTGACGTCCGAACACGAGTGTCTATCACCGTAGCAGCCGCCGGGCTCAGAGCGCTCCGGCTGTCTGCGCCTCCTTCTTGCGAGCCCGATAGGCAGCCGCCTTGATCTTGTTGCCGCACGACTCCATGCCGCACCACTCCCGGCGCCCGCCCCGCGACCGGTCGATGAAGATCTTCGTGCACTCGGGGTTGGCGCACTCCTTCATCAGCGGCACCTCTGGCCCGCTGAGCAGTTCGACGGCATGCCGGGCCACCGTGGACAGCGCCTGCGCGGGCGTCGCCTCCACCCACCGCCCCTCAGCCGTGAGCTGCGGCGCCGCCGGCGGCTTGCGCGCCGTCTCGTTCACCAGTGCGAGCGCCGCACCGTCGTACCCGTCACCGGCGAGCCGGGCGGTGACCAGGGCGTAGATGGCCTCCCGCACCGCCACCGCCTGGACGAGATCCGCTTCCTGGCAGGGAGAGAGGACGTCGACGATGCCGGACTCCACGTACCACGCTTCGAGCCGGTCCGGGGCATCGAGCGTCTCGAAGCGCTCGGTGCGCCGCGCGCGGAGCGTGCAGGCGAGGTCGAGCGCGGGATTGCCGCACAGGAAAACGTGCTTCACATCACCAGTTTGAGGGGTGACTCTCGATGGCGCAACCGTCGTCACCATTCCGGCGGGTGACGACGAGGGGTCCTGGTGATCCGTGTCGGCCCGGAGGATCCTGTCGTGGATCTCCCGCAGCCGCGGTCCCGGGCCGACGCCCAGCTCCTTGGCCAGCAGGGCGTAGAGCGTCCTGTAGATCTCGAGCGCCTGCGCCCGCCTGCCACTGCGGTACAGGCCGAGGAGGTAGATCTCATACAACGGCTCGTCGAGCCGGTTCTGCTCGATGAGCAGGGGCACCTCGGCCACCACCTCGGCGTGTTGCTCCAGCTCCAGGCGGAGCTGGAGCAGTTCCTGGGTGGCGGTCAGCTTCAGTCGTTCCAGCCGGACCCGCTCACGTTCGGCGGCCTCCCCCGGGACACCGGCCAGCGCCGTGCCCGTCCAGAGGTCGAGCGCCTCCTCCAGGTGCTTGGCGGCCGCCGGGATGTTCCCGCTCGCACGTTCCTGCCGGGCGGTATCGAGCAGCGCGGCGAACTCGGTGGCGTCCAGCGCGAACAGCGACGGGTCCAGCATGTAGCCCCCGGACCAGGAGCTGATCGCCGGGCCTGGTCCTTGCTCGGACAGCAGCCGCCGGATCCGGGAGATGTAGGTCCGGATGACGGCTTCGCCGGTGGCCGGTGCCCGCGTCCCCCACACGCCGTCGATCAGGTCACCGGTCCGCACGAAGCTGCCGCTGTTGGCCAGCAGCACCATCAGGACGGCCTGTTGCTGCGGCGCGCCGAGACGCAGCCGCGTGTCGCCGCGTTGAAGGCCGGGCGGTCCCAGAACGGTGAACCTGTACGGAGCCGAGACCACGTTCGGCTGTCCCATCACGGTCTGGACGCTTTCCTTCGCGACTGCACGGCGGCCGACCCGTCACACGGGTTCGCGGTAGTACATCCCAGAAGGTAGGTTCGCCCGGTTCGCCGTCGCGAGCGTCACGTGACGCCGTACGTGTACGTCATCCGAGGGTGGACGGACGCGGCGTCAGTAGGGTCGGTCAGAGACGTGCCGAGACGGCTTCATGGCATCAGTGACGGGTCGCGCTACGCGAGAGGGCGGGGGAGCCTCGATGGCCGGGGTGAGCTTCGGACTGCTCGGCCCGATCAGGGTCTGGAGGAACGGGGAAGAGCTGGAGGTCGGGTCCCCGCGACAGCGGGGGATGCTCGCCCTGCTGCTGCTGAACGAGGGGCGTCAGGTCACGCTCGACGAGATCGTGAGCGCGCTGTGGGGCCGCGAGGCGCCGCCCAGCGCCGTCGGGAACGCCCGCACGTACGTCTCCCGCCTGCGCCGGGTGCTGACCGACGGCGGTGCCGCCGGGCTGGGCGCCGAGGCGGAGATCAGGTCGGCGGGCCGGGGCTACCAGCTGGTCGTGCACCCGGGCGCGGTCGACGTGACGGTGTTCCGGCAGACCACCGCCGCCGCCCGGGAGGCCCGCGAGCGAGGGGAGATCACGGAGGCCTCCCGGCTGCTGCGCGGCGCGCTGGCGCTGTGGCGCGGACCGGCGCTCGACGGCCTGAGCGGAGCCTTCTTCGAGGGCCGCCGCGCCTGGCTTGAGCAGCTGCGCGCGTCAGCCATGGAGGAGCGCTGGGCTGTCGACATCGAGCAGGGCGACTGCGGTGAGGCGATCGCCGAGCTGACGCTCGCGACGTCGGCGGAGCCCTATCGCGAGCGGTTGTGGGAACTGCTGATGTGGGCCCTCGACCGCGACGGCCGCCGCGGGGAGGCCCTGGCGGCCTACCGCCTGATCGCCCGGTTGCTGGACGACGATCTGGGCCTGGGGCCCGGCCCCGGCCTGCGGAGGATGTACGCCCGGATCAGGACGGCGGCCGACGCCTCGCTCGTCTGAGACATCCGGAACGGCACGCCGCCCCGTCACGGGGAGGACCTGTCCTCGAACGTCTTGAGCATCCGCGCGAGATCGGCCCGGGAGCTCACCCCCAGCTTGGGGAAGATCCGGTGCAGGTGGGTGCCGACGGTGCGGTGAGAAAGGTACAGCCGTTGCCCGATCTCCCGGTTCGTCAGCCCCTCGGCGGCCAGCTGCGCGATGTTCAGCTCGTGCGGGGTGAGCTTCTCCCGCGCGTCGGGGGCCCGGTTCGGGCTCGACTCCCCCGCGCTGCGCAGCTCCCTTCGTGCGCGCTCACCCCATGCGGCCATGCCGAGCGCGTCGAAGGTCTCCCTGGCCGTGCGGAGGTGCGTCCGGGATTCCGCGGCCCGGCGCCGCCGTCGCAACCATTCGCCGAACGCCAGCTGGAGGCGTCCTCGTTCGGCGGGCCACCCGGTCAGGTCCGCCCTCAGCGCGACCGTGAAGAGCTCTTCTGCCTCCGTGTCCGGGGCGAGCACGGCGCGTGCGTAGCGCAGCCCGATGTGCAGCGCCGGCGAAGACGTCGAAGCGGCGTGCGGCTCCAGGTCGTGGACGATGTCCCGCATGGTGTCGGTCCGTCCGGCGCGTACGGCGGCGTCGGTGAGCTCCGCGAGGAAGTACGTACGCAGGGCCAGCTGGTAGGCGGGATCGGCGGGATCGAGCACCCGGTTCAGGGCGGCGAACGCGTCGGGAAAGCGCCCCTCGCTCAAGGCCGCGAGCCCGCGCGCGAGCTGGACGGTGGCCAGGACGGGCCGGGCGCCTGCGGGGAGTGCGACGCGCTCGGCCTCGTCGGCGAGCGCTCCGGCCTGCCCGTGGTCGCCCCTCAGCGCGGCGATCTCGGCCTGGACGGCCGTGGCCAGCCCGTACATGAACGGCTGGCCGGTCTCCTGAGCGAACCTGGCGGCCTCCGCCGCGACCGGCACGGCCGCGGCCAGGTCGCCGAGCCGGGCGCGGCTCCACGCCTGCACGGCCAGTGCCCTGGGCAGCAGCCCGAGCCGGCCCTGGGCCCGCAGGCCGGGCGCGGCCGCCGCCGAGAAGCGGGCGGCCAGGTCGAACGCCCCGACCTGCAGGGCGGCGCTGCCCAGGTAGCGATCGGTCTCCGGGTCGGCCCCGGCCACGCCGGCCAGTGCGCGCAGCCGTTCGAGCACGGTGCCACCTCGCTCGAACGGCGCGACGTACGCGGCGACCGCGACCATGCGTGGATCGTCGGCAGGAACGGGCAGCCGGTCGGCCACGTCCAGGAGCGAGCGGCGGGCGGACGGGCCCGGTTCGGACCAGAAGCAGCGCATGGCGGCGCCCAAGAGGATCCGGACAGCCAGCTCGACCTGCCCGTCGGCGGCTACCGACGCGGCCAGCCCGGCCAGCTCCGGCACGCGGGAGACGTCCTCGCGCACCCCGTCCTCGAAGCCGCTGAGCAACCAGGCGGCAGTGGCGCGCCGGGGCGGCGAGAGTTCGAGTGCCTGCGCTTCGCGCACTAGACGCTCGGCCGTGTCGCGGCGGCCGGATTCGACCGCGAGCTCGGCCGCTCTCAGCAGCCTGACCGCCTTGCGGTCCTGCCCATCACTCAGCCGGGCCGCCTGCTCCAGCGCCGCAACCGCCGCGGCCGCCCCTCCCCGGTGTCGAGCCCGGTCGGCCGCGCGGTCCAGGTCGGCCGCCACGCCCTCGTCGGCTCCGGCCGTCGCGGCGGCCCGGTGCCAGGCCCGCCGGTCCGGCTGGTCGCGTAGCGTCTCGGCGAGCGCCAGGTGGGCCCGCCGGTGCTCGGCGAGCGTCGAGGCCGCGGGGATGGCCGACCGCATCAGCGGGTGGCGGAACCGCACCGCGCCGACGCCGAGCTCGATCAACCGGACCTCGACGGCCGGTGCGAGGATCTCCAGCTCGGCCGCCGAACCCAGGACCAGCCCCGTGGCGGCGAGCGTTTCCGAGAGCGAATCGCTCTGGTTGAGCGCGGCGATCAGCAGGGCGGTGCGGGCCTGAGCCGGCAGCGTGGCGACCCGGGCGGTGAACGCGCGCTCAAGACGCTCGGTGAGCGGCGGCACCTGACCGAGCCCGGCGACACGGTCGGTCAGTGACGGCACCGGACCGGGCCCTCCCTGATCCGCGATGGCCGCCGGCAGCTCGGTCAGCCCCAGCGGGTTCCCGGCGGCCTCCTCCAGCAGCCACCCACGGACCGCTGGGGAGAGGTCAGGGGCGATCGAGTCCAGGAGCTCGGCGGCCACCTCGTCGGAGAGCCGGTCCACGGGCATCGGGGACAGCCCGGCGTCCAGCAGGGGCGAGCGCTCACCCTCCCGCAGGGTCGCGATCATGATGATGGGCTCGGATTCGATCCGCCGTGCCACGAAGGCGAGGACGTCGGCGCTGGCGCGGTCGAGCCAGTGCACGTCCTCGGCGACGACCAGCAGCGGCCGTACGGCGGACTCCTCGGCCAGCAGGGTCAGCGTGGCGAGGCCGACGAGGTAGGCGCTGGGTTCGGCCGCGTCGGCGAGGCCCAGCGCGCTCCGCAGGGCGCCGCGCTGCGGAGCCGGCAGCAGGTCCACGCCCGCCCGGACCGGGTACAGGAGCTGGTGCAACCCGGCGTAGGGGAGGTTCTGCTCGGACTCGACGGCGGTCGTCGCCAGCACCCGCAGTCCCGCGGCCGACGAAGCGGAAACGGCCTCGGCCACGAGCGCGGACTTCCCGATGCCGGCCTCTCCCCGGACGAGGACGCCACTGCGGTCACCGGGGTGGCCGATGAGCTCGGTCAGGGCCTTCAGCTCGGCTTCCCGTCCGAAAAGCGGCAACGCGGCACTCCTACCCTCGGTGTCCTCGGCTGTCTCCCCCAGTCGGGCGCGAGCCCTGCCGGGACCCTACCGAAGCGCCCCGATGCGGTGTTTCACTCCTTTGCCAGGCCGCCGCAGGTGAAGCCCTTCTCGCGTTCGGGATCGAGCTCGATCGTGCCGAGGTTGGTGGTCTCCATCGGCCTTCGGAGAGTCTCCAGCTTGTCGCAGTCGTACAGGACGTACGTGCCGTCGCTCTCACCCAGCAGCATCATCCAGCGGCCGTCGTAGAGCGGCTTGTCGTCCTCGGCGCTCTTGAGCACCGCCCACTGGTCCTGGAAGCCGACGGCGTTCAGCAGCTCGTTGGCCCGCCCGGTGTTCTGGACGTCCACCGCGCCCTCGACGAGCCCCAGGATGAGCAGGAAGCCCAGGCCGACTCCGGTCATGCCGCCGACGATCACCTTCGTCCCGGCGCGCCCGACCGGCTTGCGACGCAACAGCCGGAACGGGATCAGGAAGGCCAGGACGCCGAGCCCCACCGCGATGACAACCATGACGAACAGGTCCAGATCCCCGAAGAGGCGGAACACGCCCCAGTACGTCGCCCCGCACCATAGCGCCGCCACCGCCGCGGCGATCCAAGGCCGTTCACGGACCTTCCGTACGAGCCTGCTCGCCGCGCCGCCGGTCATCCTGTCGATCAGCCAGCCCACGCCGACGACGACGCCGAGCAGCGGCATGGCGACCAGCAGAAGCAGGACCAGAGTGCTCATCATGCGGCCGAGCAGGACCGACTGGTCGACGCCCACCTGCTGCGGGTTGACGCCGAAGACGGCGTACATCTGCTCGATGCCGATGTAGAGGACCGCGTAGAGGGCGACCGCGATCGGCACGACGACGGATCCGATGCGTTCGAGCAGTTCCAGGACACCGCCGCCGTCCTCCCGCGGCACGGGGGCGTGGTCATCCGGGAGCGCCGGTGTTTCCGGCGGTTCGAGGGATATGGGGTGACTCGACATGGCGTACGACCATAGGCCGCGGCTGCATACAAAACGTTGACGACGCGTACAGATCGCGCGCCCGGCCGCGGCCCCCTCATGAGCAGCCCTGTGATGGCGGGTACTCGCGTCGTCGCCCGCGCGCCACCACCGCGCGGGGTCAGCGTGCCTGTGGGGTGCCGACGCCGCGCAGCAGCGTGGCGACGACGACGTCGGCGGCCTGTGCGGCGCTCAGCTCCGAAAGGTGCTCGGCGGCGTGTTCCATCAGCGACGGCAGAACCGCCGCCACCCAGCCGGGCGGCAGGTCGGAGCGCAGCAGGCCCTCGTCCGTGGCGCGTGCCACGAAGGCGTCGACCTCGTCGATCAGGCGACGGCGGCGCTCGCCGATCGTCGCCTCGCGGAGCATGCGGCTCGTCTCCACCGGCCACGCGCGGTTGACGGCGATGATGCCCTCGACGTAGCGATGCAGGGCGACAGCGACCGGGGCCTCGCGTAGCCTGGCGGCTTCGACGGCCTTCTCGACCGCGTCGTAGCGTGCTCCGTAGACGGCAGCCATGAGGTCCTCGCGGGACGCGAAGCGGCGGTAGACGGTACGGCGGTCCACTCCTGCCTCGGCGGCGATGGCGGCGATGGTCGCCGAGGGGTCGTCGGCGAGCATGCGGGCGCCCGTCCTCAGGACGCGTTCCAGGTTGCGTGTCGCGTCTGCTCTCATCTGCCTCAAGATAGCCGCGGTGTAGCGCACCGGCCGGCGGCTGCCCGGCCGTCGGCGACGGACGACGTCGTCACCAGGAGTAACGACAGACCTTGCCACACCGATGCGAATATTGGCCCTACAAGTGCTACATTGATGAGGCAGTTAGCTAGACGCGCAGCAATGGAGGCACCCATGGCCAAGACATGGCTCATCACCGGAGCGTCGCGCGGCTTCGGACGCCACCTCACCGAAGCCGTCCTCGAAGCAGGCGACCAGGTCATCGCCACCGCACGCAACCCCAAGCGACTCGACGACCTGCCGGCCCGCCACGGCGACCGGATACGAGCGGTCGCACTCGACGTCACCGACGCCGCCGCAGCCTCCCGAGCGGTCAAGGAGGCCACCGACACCTTCGGCAGCCTCGACGTGGTCGTCAACAACGCCGGTTACGGCAACAGCGCACCGATCGAAGAGATGGCCGAGGACGACTTCCGCGCCCAGATCGAAACCAACCTCTTCGGCGTCGTGAACGTCACACGGGCCGCCCTTCCCGTCCTGCGCACCCAGCGATCAGGAGTCTTCGTACAGTTCTCCTCCATCGGAGGACGCGTCGGCGGCACCCCCGGGATGGGGGCCTACCAGACCGCGAAGTTCGCCGTGGAGGGCTTCTCCGAAGTCCTCGCCAGCGAAGTCGCACCCTTCGGCATCAAGGTCGTCATCGTCGAGCCAGGCGCGTTCCGCACCGACTGGCAGGGCTCCTCCATGGAGATCCACCCCGTCGGCCCCGACTACGAGCAGACCGTGGGCGCCATCCACCGCTACCGGCGCGAAACCGACGGCACCCAGCCCGGGGACCCCGCCCGCGCCGCCAAGGTCATCATCGATGTCGTCCGCGACGACGACCCGCCCCGACGACTCCTCCTCGGCAGCGACGCCGTCGCCTCCGCCCGGAAAGCCGCCGAGATCCGCGCCGCCGAAACCGAGAAATGGGCCGACGTGAGCCGCTCGGCCGACTACCCCGCCGACGAACGGTAGCCGCAGGAAGGACCCCCGACGGCGGTGAGGGCCCCTGGACGTCGGCCGCGCACAGCGGAGAGACCCGCCACCCGAGGTCTACGCCCGAGAGCCGGGGCGCAGGACGACGAACAGCCCCTGCGCGCGGGTGCCGTCCTGCAGGTTCCAGGCGCCGGCGACGTGGCCGATCGCGTCCGGTGGGAGGAGAGGCGTGCCGTCGGCGGCGGGACGCAGGGCCCGGTGCAGGCGGAGGACCGTCCCGTTCGGTGCGCGCAGTTCGGTGCCCTCCTGGTCGTCGACGGCGGTGAGGTCCGTGAGGGCGTGGCCGTCCCCGGTGCAGGAGCGGGTGACCTCGGGGTCGGGGGTGTCGCTGGTGTTCTGGTCCTGGGCCTGGACCCGGCCCTCGATCAGGGCCCGGAGCTGGGCGACCAGCACCGGGTCATGACAGCCGTCGTACGCCCAGCGCCGCCCCAGCACCCCGTGCTCCATGGTGCCGACGAGGGCGTGCTCCGCCCCGTCGAGCGGGGCGCCGCGATAGGTGAGCGGCACCAGGTAGCCGGTCGGCTGGTCGCCAGAGGTGTCGGTGACCACCATGAACTCGATCCCGACCTCGCCCTCCGGGTCGTCCAGCCGGAACCCGCCGGCCTTGGCCAGCTCCGGTGCGCCCGTGCCGCCCTGGTACCACGGGCGGGAGGGCAGCCAGGAGGTGAGCAGTTCCAGCTTGGTCGGCTTGAGTGTGGTGTGGTGGATGACGGCCATGCCGAGGCTTCTCCTCCGTGGAACAGGTACGACGTTCAGATCTTCCCACCTGCCGCCGCCACGGCCAGATCGCAGCCGCCCTGAACACCACGGGCGGGGGCCCGCCGGGTGACCCACCGCGTTCTTTCCGCGGCTGAGCTGCGCGGGAGAAATGACCCATGCGCTTCCGGCTCGACGCTGTGGAAGCTCACGACCGGTCTCGCCTGTCTCACACCTACGGGCCAGGCCACGGATACTCCCGGCCATCTCCGGCGGCTTGCGGAGGATGAGGACGCGGCATGGATGGACGCGATCTCGCCGCCGTGGCCGAGGGCGCCGAGCCGGAACGAAGCGAGGCCGAGCTCCGGTCGGTCCACCGCGACCTCCGGCAGGAACCGCGGGCCATCGAATCGCCCCCCCTGGGCGTACGAGGCGGTCATGGAGTGCAGGGCTGTCGCTCCGCCCTGGTGGACGCTGTCCTGCGATGTTGGTCCGACGACGATCCGCGTACCCGTGTCGCGGCGACAGCGCCTCCGAGAGCGAGACAGGACGTCCCGCAGGGCGAGCAGGGCGGCGACGACGGCCGGCACGTCGGCGCGTTCCTGCTCCAGTACGTCGTCCCAGACCTGGTCGGGCACCTCGCGCAGGGGCACGGCGGTGCCTCGTCCGCCAGGGGCACCCGCGACTCGTCGGGATCCACCATCTGGAGGGCCGCGGCCACCGCACCCGCGACCAGGCCGGCCGCCGCAGCGGGAAGGGCAGCCGGGGCAGGCAAGATCACCTGCTCGCGACGCCGAGTCGCTCATCCTGCTCGGTCATCGCCTGGTACGAGAAGCCGGGCCTGCACCTCGCCCTGATGACGGTGCTGACGGCGGCGTTCGCCGGCTTCCTCGTCAGCGGGCTCTTCCCCAACAGGCTCCGCCGAGCTCCGGCGCGGATCCGCCGGCCGGCCGCCCTGACGGCTCTCGCCGGGCTGGTGACCGTACTCGCCACCACGGCGTATCTGTTCTGGATCGTCGCGACCGGGGCCACCGGCGTGGACGGCAGCGTCCTCGGCCGGCCGCCGCTCTGGCTGCTGATGCAGGCGCTGGCGGTCGGCGTCATCGTCTCAGGGGTGGCACTCGCGGTCCGCCTGCCCGGGTCGGGCGGCGGCGGGGCGCGGCTCGCCCTGCTCATGGCGGGCGGGGTGGTCTTCGTTCCCTGGTCGGCCTACTGGGGGCTGCTCACCGTGTAAGCCGTTCGCGAGGCGCGGCCCTCGCCGGTGGCCCCCGGACGGCTCACCAGGGGATCACCCCCGCGTCGTCGAAGAACCCGCCGGTCGGGCCGTCGTCCGGCAGGGTGGCGAGCCGGATCGCGATCGCCGCGCCCTGCTCCGGTGTGCGGACGCCGCGGAACCCGTTGAGGTCCGTCGCGGTGAAGCCGGGGCAGGCCGCGTTGATAAGGATGTTCGTGTCGCGCAGTTCCTTGGCGTACTGGACGGTGACGGCGTTGAGGAACGTCTTCGACGGCGTGTACGCGGCGGAGATCGGGCCCGTTTCCGCACCGGGGGTCGTCTGCCGGGTGAGCGAGCCGACGGTGCTGGACATGTTCACGATGCGCGGCGACGCCGAACGGCGCAGCAGCGGCAGCATCGCGTTGGTGACGCGGATGACGCCGATCACGTTGACCTCCACGGCCGCCCGCACCGTCTCCGGGTCGACCGTGGTGGGCGTCTGCGGCATCCCGCCCGTGATCCCGGCGTTGTTGACGAGGACGTCGAGGCGTCCGGCCCGCTCCTCGATCAGGCGGGCGGCGGCGGCCACGCTCGCGTCGTCGGTCACGTCGAGCGGTACGCCGAACGCGTCGGCCCCGCCCGCGCGCAGCTTCGCCACCGCGGCCTCGCGGCGCTGTCCGTCCCGGGCGCCGACGCCGACCTGCCAGCCGAGGGCGCCCAGGCCGGCCGCGATCTCGTATCCGATGCCCTTGTTCGCGCCGGTCACCAGCGCGATCGTCTGTTCAGTCATGGGGCTGATCCTGCCCCCGGCTCCGGCGAACTCTCCAACACCGATCGGGTGGGCGGCGATACCGCGCCGGTATCGACGCGGGTCGGCGCCGGAGTACGGTGACAGTGTGGAGACGCGGGAATTGCGGTACTTCGTCGCCGTCGCTGAGGAGCTGCACTTCGGGAGGGCCGCGCAGCGCCTCGGCATCGCGCAGCCCCCGCTGTCGCGGGCGATCAGCCAGCTCGAACGGCGCCTCGGCACGACCCTGCTGGAACGCACCAGCCGTACGGTCAGCCTGACCGAGGCCGGGTCGGTGCTGCTGCGGGAGGGCCGGGCGGCGCTGGAGGCGGTCGAGGCCGCCGAGCGGCGCACACGCCGCGCCGCCCTCGCCACGACCGGCCAGGCCGGCGTGGTCCTCGCCACGAAGGCCGGGGCGTCCGACGAGCTGCTGGCGAAACTGCTCGACGCGTACGCGTCCGAACCCGGCGCGGTCACCGTCGATGTGCTCCTGTGCGCGATCGGCGAGCAGGAACGGCTGCTGCGTGACGGCCGGGCCGACGTGGCGCTGCTGCACCGGCCGTTCGACTCGACGGCCGGGTTCGACACCGAGGAGCTGTGCACGGAGGGGCAGGTCGTGGTCCTGCCGGCCGGGCATCCCCTCGCCCGCCGGACCCACCTGCGGATGGCGGACGTCACCGAGCTGCCCGGCCTGCCGATGCCGCGCTGGCCCTGCCGTGACGGCACGTACCCGGACGGGCCCGGTCCGCAGGTCAGGGACCATACGCAGCTGACCCAGCTGATCGCGCTCGGCCGCGCCTGCGCGGTGCTGCCGGAGTCGTGCCGGGCCCAGCTGCGCGACGATCTCGCCGCCGTGCCGGTGCCGGACGCGCCCGCCGTCACGACGGTGATCGCCTGGCCGCCGCAGAGCCGGTCCCGAGCCGTCGCCGGCCTCGTCCGGGCCGCGACCCGCCTCTAGCCGAACCCGCGTCCCGACCGGGCGGGCGGGCGGTGGTTCGAGACGGTCCCGGCAATGTCAAGATCATGAGGTGCCGAACTCGTCGCGGAGTGTCGGCCATTCTCTCCGTTAACCCTGCGCGCTTGCTGGGTGACTGTGGGCGCGTAAAGATCCCCCGCAAGGAGGTCGCCATGATCCGCGCACTCAACAAGCTGGGAGACCGCCTCCTCGACCGACTCCTGCCCTCGGCGAACGCCTCCGCCGCGTGCTGGACCGACTGGTGCTGCCAGGGCAAGTTCTGCCGGACCTGCTGCTACCACGACTCCAGCGGCACCATCAGCTGCGGCCGCTTCGACTACTGCTGACCCGCCCTTCCGATCCGCAGTGACAGCCACGCAGTACGCGTTCGCGGGCTTCCGCGGGTCCGTGCGCGGCCTGGCCCCCCTGGGGCCGCGGGCCTCCACGGCCTGAGCGGCGCCGTCGTCCTCGCGGAAGGATGCGTCGTCGTGCTGCTGGCGATCCCGGGACGGCGCGGGCCGGCCTCGTGCCGGACCGCACCGTCCTGGGAGCCGTCCTCGCCGCCATCGTGATCTTCTTCGACGACCCCGCCGACCTGTTCGCCGCACAGCCGCGCCGCACCTCAGGAGCCCGCATGCCGTATCTCGTCGCCGCCGTCATCGTCCTCGGACTGCTGTGCCTGGTGAATCTGGTGCTGACGCTGGCGGTGATCCGCCGCCTGCGCGTGCACACGCTGAGGCTGGCGGAGCTGGGCCCGGCGACGCGTGCCCCGCTGGTGCAGCCGGGAACGAGGCTCGGCGACTTCAGCGCGACCGCCGTCGAGGGTGAGACCGTGTCGCGCGCGTTCTTCTCCGGGCCCTCGGTGGTGGCCGTGTTCTCCACCGAGTGCGCGTCCTGCCACGAACGGCTCCCCGAGTTCACGTCCTACCTGGCCGAGACCCGTCCAGAACGCGTGCTGGCCGTCGTCACGGGCGACCCCGGGGAGGCCGGGCGGTTCACCCGCGAGCTGACTGCGGCCACCGTCGTGCTCGAACCGATGGGCGGCCCGGTGAGCAGGGCGTTGCAGGTCTCCCAGTTCCCCAGCTTCTACCTGGTCGACGGTGACGGGGTGGTCGTGGCGGCCGACACCGCCCCGGGCAGGCTGCCGGCGCCCACGCGCGGATGACCTCTCCAGCGGCGTACGGAGCCGCCGGGCGAGGGCGGTTCCGCGCGGCCGCGGCCCTCGCGTGGCGGGCCCACCCGGCGGCCGTGCTGGCGTCCGGCGTCACGGTGCTGCTCATGGGCCTGGTGCCGGTGGCCGCCGCGTGGCTGACCAAGCTCGTTCTCGACGGCCTCGCGGCCGGGTCGGGTCCCGCCGGGCTGCTCGTGCAGGGCGTGGCTCTCGGCGTCACCGGCCTGGCGGGCGCGGCCCTGCCCTCCGTCGCGGAGTACGCGCAGGATCAGTCCCGCCGGGCGCTGCAGGTGCTGATCCAGGATCGGCTGTTCCAGGCGGTCAACGCCCACCCGGGGCTGAGCAGGTTCGAGAACCCGGCCTTCCACGACCGGGTCCGGCTGGCGCAGGAGGCCGGGCAGAACGCTCCGCAGCGGATCGTGCGCGGCGTCCTCGGGATCGCGCAGGGAGCCGTGACCCTCGCCGGGTTCACCGCGGCGCTGGCGGTCCTGGCTCCGTGGATGATCCTCGTCGTGGCGCTCTCCGCGGTCCCCTCGGTTCGCGCCCAGCTCGACCTGTCGCGGCGGCGCGCCGGGATGATGTGGGGCGTCAGTCCGCGGGCCCGGCGGCAGATCTTCTTCGCCAACCTGCTCACCAGCCCGGACGCGGCCAAGGAGATCCGGCTGTTCGGCCTCGGCGACCTCCTGCGCGCCAGGATGCTGCGCGAGCTGCGCGCCGTCAACGCGGCCGAGCAGGGGCTCGCCCGCAGGACGCTGCGCACCCAGGGGACGCTGTCGCTGCTCGGGGCGGCCGTCGCCGCGCTCGGCCTGCTCTGGGCGATCGACGCCGCCGCGTCGGGCACGCTGACCGTCGGCGACGTCGCCGTGTTCGCCGCGGCCGTCGCCGGGGTGCAGTCGGCGCTCGCGTCGATCGTCGGCCAGTCGGCCGACGCGCACAACGCGTTGCTGATGTTCGGGCACTACCTCGACGTGGTGGCCGAGGCGCCCGACCTGCCCGTGCCGCGCCGTCCGCGCCCCGTCCCCCCGCTGCGCGAGGGCATCGAGGTGCGGGATGTGTGGTTCCGGTACGACGACGCCCACCCGTGGGTGCTGCGCGGCGTCGACCTCTTCATCCCCCGGGGCGGCTCCCTCGCCCTGGTCGGGCTGAACGGCGCGGGCAAGAGCACCCTGGTCAAGCTGATCTGCAGGCTCTACGACCCGGTGCGCGGGTCGATCCTCTGGGACGGCGTCGACCTGCGGGACCTGGATCCGGCCGAGCTGCGCGGGCGCATCGGCGCGGTGTTCCAGGACTACATGTCGTACGACCTGACCGCGGCCGAGAACATCGGGCTCGGCGACGTCGCGGCGCTCGACGACCGCGACCGGGTCGAGGCCGCCGCCAGGCTGGCCGGCGTCCACGAGACGATCACTGGGCTGCCGCGGGGCTACGACACGCTGCTGAGCCGGATCTTCTTCGGCGACAGGGACGACCCCCAGGCCGGAGTGGTGCTGTCGGGCGGGCAGTGGCAGCGCCTCGCGCTGGCCCGCGCGCTGATGCGGCAGGCGCGGGACCTGCTGGTGCTCGACGAGCCGAGCTCCGGCCTGGACGCGCAGGCCGAGCACGCCATCCATCAGAGCCTGCGCCGGCACCGCGCGGGGCGGACCAGCCTGCTGATCTCGCACCGGCTGGGCGCCGTCAGGGACGCGAACGTGATCGTCGTGCTCGCCGAGGGGCGGATCGCCGAGCGCGGCTCGCACGCGGAGCTGATGGCGCTGGGAGGGGAGTACGCGAGCCTGTTCACCCTGCAGGCGCAGGGCTACGAGCCGGGAGACTCCCGGCCCTCGCCGGGCGTCCCGAACCTCCCGGCCCTTGCGGATGTCCCGGGCCTGGAGGACTCCCGGGAAGGGGCGAGCCCCCGGACGACCACGCCGAGCACGCGGTCGAAGGGCACGTAACCCCACACCCGCGAGTCCTCGCTGACCGGCCCGTCGCCGAGGACGACCAGCCGGCCCGCCGGGACCGGGTCGCCGTCCGACGCCTCCACGCGGGCCCTGACCTGGGCGGGCACCGGGTCGCCCGGCACGGCCACCGCGCGCTTGATGAACCACATGGCCGCCTCGGGCCGCGGCAGCGGCCCGGTACGCCAGCGTCCCCCCGGCAGCGCCGTCTGCAGCACCACGACCTGGCCGCGTCTGACGCCCGCCCCCGAGGTCCTGCGGACGAGCACCCGGTCGCCCGTACGGTAGGTGGGCAGCATGCTCGCGCCGCTGATCCGGACGATGACGAAGCGCCGCCGGGCGACGGCCAGTGCGGCGGCCAGCGCCGCGATCGGGGCCAGCAGGATCATGACGCGCCGCACGGCGCCCTCCAAAGTCGATCATCACCGGTGGACTGCCGACACTAGCGCCCGGCCCCGGGCGGCGAAACGCCGTCGACAGAGTGCCGCCCTCTCCCTAGGGTGCGGCCATGACCGAGAGCCACCTCATGGACCGGTGCGACTGCGGCGCGACCGCCGGGCCGCTGGGGCTGTGCGCCGACTACTACCACGCGATCCTCGCCGAGGAGCAGGCCGATCCGCAGATGTACCGGTGGCACACCGTCGTGGTCTGCGCGTACCTCCTGCAGCATCCTCCCCGCGCCCATGCGAAGTACCTCGACGGCCAGTTCCGCCTGCTGCAGCTGTACGTGGACAAGGGACTCGACGCGCTGCTGCGCGTGGCGGCCCATCAGGTGGCGCGGAACAACCACAGGACGCGGTCGGTCCCCGACGCGCGGCCGTTGGCCGGATACGCGCCGCTCCCGCCGGGCGAGGCTCCCCGGTGCTTCCGCGCCACGTTCTGCGGCCTGCCGTTCGGTGACGGCGGCTTCGTCGCCGACGGGCACGCGGAGTACGGGAACCGGATCGAAGCCATCGCACAGGCGACCGTGGAGGCGTGGAGATCCGTCGCCTGAGGCCGTGAGCCGACGTCGGAGAGGTCAGTCGATCGTCTGGGTGATCTCCTGGTGGTCCTCCGTGTACGTCACCCGGCAACGGGCGCCGTTCACCAGGGGGAGGTAGGGCGGGACGTGGCCGCATTCGACGTCGGCGATGATCGGGACGCCCAGGCCGCCGAGCGCGTCGAGCACGGCCTCGTGCTGGGTGAGGGAGCCGAGGCCGGGCGCCCGGGTGCGGCCGACGAGCACCGCGGTCGCGCCGGTGAAGAACCCGGCGAGCCGCATGCCGTGGAGGTTGCGGCAGATGGTGGCCGCGTCGTGCTCGGCCGCCTCGACGTAGACCACCAGCCCTTCGGGCGCCGCGGCGCGGGCGAAGGAGGCGACGTCGCCGTACGGCGTCCCCGCGAGGTTGCACAGCATCTCGACGCAGCCGCCGATGAGGCGGCCCTCGACCCGCACGTCGCCGTCGCCGTCGAGGCGGGTCCAGCGTCCAGGGGTGTCGAGGGTGAGGTCGCGCACCTCGGGATGGCCGGTGTAGTCGTCCCATCCCTGCGCGCGGTAGCGGTTCGGCGGGGTCTGCGTGAACGTCGAGCCCTGCGGCATCGCGACGATGTCCAGCCAGCTGAGCAGACCTTCCGGCGTGTGGTACGGCGTGTCCATCAGGTTGTTGCCGTGGATGGTCGCCGTGCCGGTGAGCAGCGTCATCGGTGTGATGATCGTGGACAGGTCGGAGAAGCCCACCAGCCAGGTGGGGTCGGCTTCGCGGAGCGCGTCCCAGTCGAGGAGCGGCAGCAGGTCGATGGCCATCTCGCCGCCCCACGGCGGCACGACGGCCTTGATCTCGGGGTCGGTGAGCATCGCCATCAGTTCGCGGGCGCGTTCGGGCGCCGGGGCGCTGACGAGCGTGGCGCCGTCCATGCAGTCGCCGACGACCACGCGGTAGCCGTGCTCCTCGACCGTGCGGACGGCGACCTTGAGGCGTGCGCGCAGGTTCTCGTCGACTCCGCTGGAGGGGGCGGTGACGCCGACGAGGTCTCCGGGCCGCAGCGGGGCGGGGTATCGCATGTCCATCTCCTGATCTTGGCGGGGTTCGGCGATGAAGGGAAGACCTGCCCCGTCAGGAAGGGATTGATCGTCGCCGGAGGCCCAAGTAGCGTGACGGGCGATTACAGGATTACATGAGGAGTGCGAGTGATCGTCGAATACATCCGCTACCGGGTCCCCGACGGGGAGGAGTTCGAGGCGGCGTACCGGCGGGCCGTCGTGCCGCTCGGACGGGCGCCGCAGTGCCTCGACTACGAGCTGTCCCGCTGCGTGGACGAGCCCGAGTGCTACGTCCTGCGCATCACCTGGACCTCCGCCCGCGACCACCTGGAGGGCTTCCGCGGCGGCGAGCACTTCCAGGAGTTCTTCGCCGAGATCAAGCCGTACGTGTCGAACATCGAGGAGATGCGGCACTACGACAAGGTGATCGAGAAGACCGAGCCCACCCTGTACGAGTGGGCAGGGGGCGCGCAGGCGCTCGAACGGCTGACCGAGACGTTCTACCGGCACGTCAAGGACGACGACCTGATCGGGCCGCTGTTCGCGCACATGGACCCCCGCCACCCCGCGTACGTGGCGATGTGGCTCGGCGAGGTGTTCGGCGGCCCCGCCCGCTACAGCGAGGAGCGCGGCGGCCACTCGCACATGGTCTCCCACCACCTCGGCAAGGGCATCACCGAGCAGCAGCGCCGCAGGTGGGTGAGCCTGCTCATGGACGCGGCCGACGAGGTGGGCCTGCCCTCCGACGCGGAGTTCAGGGCGGCGTTCGCCGGCTACATCGAGTGGGGCACCCGCCTGGCCGTGTACTTCTCCCAGCCGGGGGTCGGGGCGCCCGGCGAGGAGCCGGTGCCGCGGTGGGGCTGGGGCGTCATGCCGCCGTACCGGCCCTGACGTCACGTCGCCGTACCGGCCCTGACGTCACCGTGCGCCGGTGAGCCGCTCGGCCGCGGCGTCAACCGGGCGGGGCGGGGAGGCCCAGGCGGGCGGCGAGGTCCCGCGCGGCCGGGGAGCCGAGGGCCGCGTACAGCTCGTACGCCTCCGTCAGCAGGTCGCGCGCGGCCGGGTCGCCGTCGTGCCCGGCGGCGACGGCGAGTGCCACCAGGGTGCGGGCCCGCAGGGCGGGCACCTGCTCCCTGACCCAGTGCCGCAGGGAGCGGCGCAGGCGGGCGGCCGCCTCCGGCTGGCCGTGGCGGGCCTCGATCTCGCCGAGGCTGAGCTCCGTCAGGGCGAGGCCCCAGCTGTGGCCGCGTTCCCTGAAGATGGCGGCGGCCTCGGCGAGCGCCTTCTCCGCCTCGGCCAGCCGACGCGCACCCGCCCCCTCCCCTGTCCTTTCCGACCTTTCCGGCCCCTCCGCTTCCCCCGGCTCGCGGGGCAGGGCGAGGGCTTCGCCGAGGGCGCGCAGGCTCTGCGCGGTGCCGATGGGGTCGCCGACGCGGTCGAAGAGCGTCGCGGCGCGGCGGGCGGCCCGCTCGGACTCCCCTGCGCGGCCCCGCGCCAGCAGCGCTCCGGCCAGCCCCCGCAGCACGTACGCCTCCGTGAACAGGTCGCCGCAGGAGCGCGCGATGTCCAGCGCGGAGCGGACGACGCGCACGGCGGTGGCCGTGTCGCCCCGCTGCCGCAGGACGAACCCGAGGCTGGTGAGCGCGACGGCCTTCGCGAGAGGCAGCCCGGCCTGCCCGAGCCGGTCGATGGCGCCGCGCAGCTCGGCCTCCGCCTGGTCGAGCCGTCCGGTCAGGCCCAGCATGAACCCGATCTCCTTGCTCACCAGCGCCGCCCCCGCCCGGTCGCCGACCTCGTCCGAGAGCCGCAGGGCCTCGTCCAGCGCGGCCACGGCCTCGTCCAGGTCGTCCAGTTCGCCCAGGCAGGTGCCGAGGCCGCGCAGCATCGCCGCCTCCCCCGCGCGGTCGCCGGAGCGGCGGCAGGCCGCCCGCGCGGTGCGGGTGGCGCGCCGCCAGTCGTCGTAGTAGCCGCGCAGGCCGTGGAAGTCGGCGCAGCAGCCCGCCAGGCAGCGGGCGAGCGCCGCGAGGCCCGCCTCCGCGCACGCCGCCCCGATCGCGGCGAGCGCCTCCCGTTCCGCCTCGAACCACTCGACCGGGCGGGCCGCCGCCAGTTCGCCGACCCGGGGATCGGTGACCTCCACGGCGACGGCCGCGTCGTCGAGGTGGAGACGCAGGCAGTGCAGGCGCTCCTGGGCCCGCCTGGCCAGCGCGAGCCAGCCGCGGGCGGCGCGGGCCAGCGCCTCCGCCCAGTCGGCCGCCCCGATCTCGGCCTGCCGCCGCTCCCTCGCGTACAGGCGGGTGACCTCGTGGAAGCGGTATCGCGGCTGTCCGGCCTGGTCGGGGCCGATCGACTCCAGCAGCCGCGCGTCGAGCAACTCCTCCACCACGGCGGCGCCCGGCCCCGGCTCCGCCCCGAGGAAGGCGGCAGCGGTCCATTCGGGGAACGACGGCATGTCCAGCTCGCCGAGCAGCGCGAACGCCCGCGCGGCGACAGGCGTCAGCCCCTGGTGGGCCAGATGGAGCCCAGGTCGTACGGCGAGGTCGCCGTGGCTCAGCTCGTCGAGGCGGCGGCGCTCGTCGGCCAGCCGCAGGTTGAGCGTCTCGACCGTCCAGTGGGGTCGCGCCGCCAGCCGCGCGCCGACGATCCGCACGGCCAGCGGCAGCCCGCCGCAGGCGGCGACCAGTTCGGCGGCCGCCGCGGGCTCGCCGCGCACCCGCGCGCCTCCCGCCACCCGGCACAGCAGCTCCACGGCGGCGGGGCCGGGCAGCGGCTCCAGGTCGATGGACGTCACGCCCGGCAGCCCGGTCAGCGGCAGCCTGCTGGTCACCAGCACCGCGACGTCCTCGGCCGGCAGCAGCGGCTCCACCTGGCGGTACCCGCCGGCGTCGTCGAGGACGAGGAGCATCCGCCGTCCCGCCACCCGCTCGCGGAACAGCCCGCCGCGCGCGTCGAGCCCGGCGGGGAGCGCGGCCCCGGCCACGCCGAGCACGCGCAGCAGCTGGGCGAGCACCTCGGCGGGGTCGGCCGGGTCGGCGCCGGTGCCGCGCAGGGCGGCGTACAGCTGGCCGTCGGGGAAGCGGGAGCCGAGCAGGTGGCCCGCGTGGACGGCGAGCGCGGTCTTGCCGACGCCGGGAGGCCCGGAGAGCACGGCCAGCCTGGGGGCCCGGCCGGCGGTCGCGACATCGGGCAGGCCGGGGGCGGGCGGGTCGAGGACGGAACTCAGCAGGGCGAGCTCGTCGGCGCGGCTGACGAAGTCGGGGAGGTCCGGGGGGAGCTGCCTGACGGGCGGCCTCCCGCCGCGCGGACCCCTGTCTTCCTGGTGGGGACCTTCGCCGTGGGCACTCTCGTGGTGCGTGCCTTCGCCGTGCGCGGGCCCGCCGCCTGGGGTTCCGCCCGTGCGGCTGGCCCAGAACAGGGCCCGTCCCGCCCCGACGAACTCGTCCCGTTCGGCGCCCGTGAGCCCCAGCGCCGCCGCGAGCCGCTCCAGCGAGCGCGGACGAGGCCCGCGGGCCGGGCTGCGTTCCATCTCGGCGATCGAGCGGGAGCTCATCCCGGCGCGTTCGGCGAGTGCTTCCTGGGTGAGGCGGAGGCGGCGCCGGTGCCGTCGAAGCAGGATCCCGAACGCGTCCGCCACGCCTGCGGCCTCCCCTGGAGTCGCTCACATAACGCACTTACGGTACGTCCGGTTCAACGTCAGGCTCAAGATCCAGTTGAGCGTCCTGGTCGGGAACCCGGGGCCGGGGTTCCATGAAGGCGCGCCGGACCGCGCTGGGCGGCCCGGCGCGCGCACAGAAGGAGAGCCATGACCCGCAGGATCGCCGCGCTCGCCGACCGCATGGTGGGCGCCGTCGTGCCGAAGGCGACCGTCCACGCCCTCGCCAACTGCTACGAGATCTCGTGCTACTGCTCCGGGCCGCGCCTGTACAAGCGGACGTGCTGCGACCTGCAGCCGTGCGGCCCCTGCTACTACGTCGGCCTCGGCTGCTGAGTGCCCGCCCGGTAGCGGCGTGCCAGGGTCCGCCCGTCGTGGTCTTCCTCGCCGGGGCGGCGAGCAGGCCGCGCGGCGGGCGGGCCCGTCCCCCGTCTCCCTGATCTGCGGAGGAAACCTGATGGCGTACCTGACCGCGGCCCTGATCCTCGTCGGACTGCTGGCCCTGATCAATCTGGTGTTCACGTTCGGAGTCGTCAGGCGGCTGCGCGAGCACACCGCCGAACTGGCCGCGCTGCGCGGCAGCGGCGTCACCGGCGTCGGCGGGACGGACGTCGCGCTCCCCGCAGGGGCCACCGTCGGCGCGTTCGAGACGGCCGAGGTGGGCGGCCGGCCCGTCAGCCTGGCGGCGATGGGCGAGCGGCCGCTCGTCGGGTTCTTCTCGCCGCACTGCGCGCCGTGCAAGGAGCGGCTGCCGCTGTTCGCCGAGCACGCGGCGTCCAGGCCCGGCGGCGCGGGCGAGGTGCTCGCGGTCGTCGTGGGCACGCCGGAGGAGACGTCCGACGTGGTCGCGCAGCTCCTCCCCGTCGCCACGGTCGTCGTGGAGCCCGACCAGGGGCCTGTGCAGCGGGCGTTCGGGGTGAGCGGGTTCCCGGCGTTCGTCCTGCTGGAGGACGGCGTGGTGGGCGCGTCCGGCTTCGACTTCGAACCCGTGGCGAGCCGGGACGCCGCGGCAGCCGTGCCGTCCGCGGGCTGAGCCCCGCACCCATGTCGTTCCGCGCGCTCACGCGGGCGCTGGCGCTGGCCCGGTCCGCCGCACCCGGGCAGATCGCCGCGTACGTGCTGCTGGCGGTCCTCGGCGGGCTCTCGCCGCTGGCCGCCGCCTGGCTGACCAAGCTCCTGATCGACCGGCTGGCCGCCGGGCAGGTGCGGTGGCTCGACGTGGCAGGACCGGCGGCGGCGCTGGCCGCCGTCGGGATCGCCGGCTCGCTCACCCCGCACGCCGTCCGCTACCTGCGGGCCGAGAGCAACCGCCGCGTGAAGCTGCTCGCCACTTCGCGCATCTACGCCGCCGCCGACCGGATCGTGGGCCTCCGTCCCTTCGAGGACCCCACCTTCCAGGACCGCCTCCAGATCGCGAGGACCAGCGGCGTCGGCAGCCCGTGGATGGCGGTGGAAGGCGGGCTGGGGGTGGTGCAGGGGGCGTTCACGGTCGCCGGGTTCGCCGGCACCCTGCTCCTGCTCGGACCCTGGATGGCGGCGGCGGTCCTGCTCGCCGCCGTGCCGGCCGTCCTGGCCGAGCTGGCGCTGAGCCGCCGCCGCGCCGCGATGATCGCCGAGACCGGCCAGGCGGAACGCCGGGAGATCTTCTACGCCAACCTGCTGGTCAACCCGCAGGCCGCCAAGGAGGTGCGGCTGTTCGGCGCGGGCCCGTACCTGTGGAGGCGGATGGCGGCGGAGATCCGGCTCATCCACGCCGCCGGCCGGGGCGTGGACCGGCGGGAGCTCGCGCTCCAGGGCACGCTGGCGGTGCTCGCCGCCGTCGTCGCCGGAGCGCTGCTGCTCGCCGCCGTGCGCTCCGCCGCGTCGGGGACGCTCACCGTCGGGGACGTGGCGCTGGTCGTCGCGGCGGTCGCGGCCGTCCAGAGCGCGCTCGCCGGAGCGGTGGCCGAAGGCGTGTCCGTCCACCAGGCGCTGCTGCTCTTCGGCCACTACCTGGCCGTCGTCGACGCGGGACCCGACCTGCCGGTCAGGCCCGCGCCGCTGCCCGCCCGGCCGCTGCGCAGGGGGCTCGAACTGCGCGACGTCTGGTTCCGGTACGCCGACGACCAGCCCTGGGTGCTGCGCGGCGTGAACCTCGTGCTGCCGCACGGACGGACGACGGCGCTCGTGGGGCTCAACGGCGCGGGCAAGACCACGCTGGTGAAGCTGCTGTGCCGCCTGTACGACCCCACCAGGGGCGCGGTGCTCTGGGACGGCGTCGACCTGCGCGACCTCGACCCGGCAGGCCTGCGGCGCCGCATCCGCGCCGTCTTCCAGGACGCCGTCGCCTACGAGCTCACGGCCGGGGAGAACATCGGCCTCGGCGACGTGACCGCGCTGTCGCACGACGAGCCGTCCGGCCGCGCGCTGTTCGAGCGTGCCCCGATCGAGGCGGCGGCGCGGCAGGCCGGCGTCCACGACGTCCTCGCCGGCCTGCCGAGAGGCTACGACACGATGCTGACCAGGATGTTCTTCTCCGAGGCCGACCGGGCCGACCCGGACACCGGCGTGGTGCTGTCCGGCGGGCAGTGGCAGCGGCTGTCGATCGCGCGGGGGCTCGTCCTCGACCGGCCCGACCTGCTCGTCCTCGACGAGCCCAGCTCCGCGCTGGACGCCGAGGCCGAGCACGAGGTGCACGCCCGCCTGCGCGAGCACCGGCGCGGGCTGACCAGCCTGCTCATCTCGCACCGGCTCGGCGCCGTACGCGAGGCCGACACGATCGTCGTGCTGTCGGACGGGCGGGTCGTGGAGCGCGGCGGCCACGACCGGCTCATGGCGCTGGGCGGGGCGTACGCCAGGCTGTTCGACCTGCAGGCGGCCGGCTACCGTCCGGCGGGGACGGACTTCGCGCGCCGGGCCGGGGACACGACGGAGGACGTCGCATGACGGCGCCCGTCGCCGTCCTGCTGACGCTGCTCGCGCTGCTGCTGCTGGTCCTCGGGTGGGCCATGGCGCGGCGCGGCAGGCGGACCGTCGTGGTCACGGTCAGCGGGCCGAGCATGGAGCCGACTCTGCGGCCCGGCGACCGGGTGCTGGTGCGCCGCACGCCCGGCGTCGTACCGGGACGCGGTGACGTGGTGGTCGTCGAGGAGCCGGGGCCGTGCCGTCCGGGCGACCGTACCGGGGCGGCGGGCACCCGCTGGGTGGTCAAACGGGTCGCCGCCGTCCCCGGCGACCCCGAACCGCCCTACCTGCCCGCGTGGGCGCGGCACCCGTCCGGGCTGGTGCCGGCGGGCCGGCTCGTCCTGCTGGGCGACAACCCGGCGGGCAGCCGCGACTCCCGCCACTACGGCACGGTGCCGGCCTCCCGGGTCCTGGGCCTCGCCACCCCCCGCGGACTCCGGGCACCCCGGTGAACAGCGGGGCCTGACGCGCGTGCGGCCGGCCCGCTTCAGGAGCGCCGGCGGCGGGTGGGGGTGGAGGCGGCGGGGGCGAACAGGTCCGCCAGGTCGTCGATGCGGATCAGCAGCACGGCCGCCACCGCTCCGGTGACGGCCGCGACGGCGGCGCCCGCCGGGTGGACGCCGTCCAGGCTCCCGTCCGCCGTGACCAGCCCCGCCACGGCCACCGCCAGCAGCAGGGCGTTGCGTACGAGGTGGCGGCGGGAGAGCGGCGCGGACGCCGCGCCGAAGCACCGGCAGGCGGTGCTGACGCCGCGCCGTAAGGTCAGGGCGATGGCGGCGCTGAAGCAGGTCAGCAGCACGGCGGCCAGCCCGAAGCCCACCCTGGCCGTCGCGGGCACCGCCACGAGCGGCACCGCCACCGCCTCCGCCATGGCCACGCCCAGCGCGACGAATCGCACGACCCGCTCGCCGGGCCGCCGCCGTTCCGCGCCGCGCAGCGCCTGGGCCGAGGCGGTGAGCAGGGTACGGGTCGCGTACGCGAACTCGTCGAAGGCCGCCCGCCCCCGTAGCTTGCTCGCCGCCGACACGGCGAAGACGAGCGCGAGGATGCAGGCGCAGCCGATCGTCAGATGGTCCACGGGCTCCCCGGCAGCTCGACGACGCCTCCGGCGGGGAACCTGGCGGGCACCCGGCCGCCGGGCGCTCTGATCGCCGACACCATGAGTTTCCCCCTCGCGTGCTCGCGGGTCGCCGTGGCCGAAGACCGACCCGATTATTCGTCCGCCCGTTCGCCCCATCAAGACCGATTCGGGAAACGCCCCTTTCCCGTTCGTCCACCCCTCAGGAAGGCAGCCACGCCGGCCACCACGGCAGGACGCACCCCTCGGGCGTGCCCTCGACGGCGATGTCGTGGAGTATGAGCGCGACCGGCCCCGTCGCCGCCACACCGGCCTGGAGCAGCGCGAGCGGAATCGCGACCCACGCGCGGCCCGCCACCCAGGGCAGCCGCGCGGGCAGGGCGACCACCGGCGACACCGCCCCCGAGAGCAGCGAGACCACCGGCATCACCAGGACCCTGCTCGCTGCCCACGCCATTTCCGCGAACGCCTCCCCGGCGCTCAGGTCACCCAGGCAGTACAGCTGCGCCTGGAACACGAGCCGGATGTCCATGAACGTGCCGAAGGTCGCGCCCGTGACCGTGACGACCAGCGACAGGGCGCAGCCGAGCAGCCAGGCGGAATCGGGCGGGGCGGGGGCTTTCCGTGGGGTCACGGCCGTCATGGAAGCAGGTGGCGGAGGAGTTTCCGCGCGGCTCCGGTGCAGGCGACGTGCGGAGTTCCGGGGGATGCCGTGCAGGCGACGGGCATACGGGACATTCCATGGCGGACTGTTGTCAAACGGCTTAGCGGCTGTTCTACTGCCTGTGGAAAGCGATCTTCCGGGTCGGCACTGACGAGGAGGAGCTGCTGTGGACTTCGCGGTCCTCGGAACCGTCCGCGTCAACGGTCCTGGGGGGCGTGTCCGGCTCAGCGGCAGGCAGCGGGCGGTGGTCAGCGCCTTCCTGCTCCATCCGAACACCACGATCTCGAAGGACCGGCTGGTCGCCGCGCTCTGGGACTCCCCGCCCCGCTCGGCCAGGGCGAACGCGGCGACGTACGTCCACCAGGTGCGCCGCGCGCTCGCCGGGACGGGGCTGAAGCTGCGGACGGAGGGGTCCGGCTACTGCTCGGAGGTGCCGCCGGGGCAGCTCGACCTGCTGGCGTTCGGCGGCGCGGTACGGCGGGCCAGGCTGGAGCGGGCCAGGGGCGACCTGGAGGCGGCCGAACGCGGCTACGCCGCCGCGGTCGCGCTGTGGCGGGGCCGTCCCGCCGAGGACGTCCCGCTCGGCTCGGAGCTGGCGCCGCGCATCGCGGAGCTGGAGGAGCGGTTCGCGGTGGCCCGCTCCGAGTGGATCGACGTGCGGCTCGACCTGGGGCACGCCGATCTGGTGGCCGAGCTGCGCGGTCTGGCCGCCGCCCACCCGTTGAGGGAACGGCTGTGGGAGCAGCTGATGGTGGCGCTGTGCCGCGACGGCAGGCGGGACGAGGCGCTCACCGCCTTCCTGCGGGCGCGCGCCCTGCTGGTCGCGGAGCTGGGCATCGAGCCGGGGCCCGAGCTCAGGCGGCTGCACGCGGCGATCCTCGACGGCGACGACCCGGCACTCCTGCCCGCCCCGCACCCCTCCACGAATCTCCCCGCCCGGCAGCCAGCCCCGTGCCCCTCCGCGATCCTGCCCGCCCCGCACCCCTCCGCGATCCTGCCCGCCACGCAGCCGGCTCCGTGCCCCTTGCCCGTCGTCCGTGCCTCCCTGTGCCAGCTGCCTCCCGACACCGCGGACTTCGTCGGGCGCGCCGACGAGCTGCGCGCCGCGCTCTCCCTGCTGCGCGGCCCCCGCGACCGTCCCGGGCCGCCCGTCGCCGTGGTGTCCGGGCTGCCCGGCGTGGGCAAGACGGCGTTCGCGGTGCGCCTGGCCCACCTGCTGCGCTCCGACTACCGCGACGGCCAGCTCTTCGTCCGCCTGGACGGCCTGCGCTCGGGCGCGCGCGATCCGGGCGAGCTGCTGGGCGGCCTGCTGCGCTCGCTCGGCTTCGACGGCGGCCTGCTGCCCGGCCCGGTGGAGGACCGCGCGCGGCTGCTGCGGCAGCACCTCGCCGACCGGTCGGTGCTCGTCGTGCTGGACGGCGCCCGCGACGAGGCCCAGCTGCGCCACCTCCTGCCCGGCACGCCACGCTGCGCGGTGCTGGTGACGTCGAGGTCGCCGCTGCCCGCGCTGGAAGGCGCCGTACGGATCGTGCTGGGGCCGCCGGGTGAGGACGACGCGAGGCTGCTGCTGGAGCGGGTGGCCGGGCGGGACAGGGTGCGGTCGGCGCCGCGGGCTGCGGCGGAGATCGTGCGTGCCTGCGGCGGGCTGCCGCTCGCGGTCAGGGCGGCCGGGGCCCGTCTGGCCGTGCGGCCCGCCTGGCCGCTGCGGGAGTTCGCGGCGAGGCTGGCCGGTCGCGGGCTGGACGAGCTGGCGGCCGGCGGGCTGAGCGTCCGCGCCGCGTTCGCCGCGAGCTACCGGACGCTGCCCGCGCCGGCCGCGCGGGCCTTCCGGCTGCTGGGGCTGGCCGGGCCCGACGGGGTCACGGTGCGGTCGGCGTCCGCGCTGCTCGGCGTCACCGAGCTGGAGGCGGACGCGGCCCTGGAGACGCTGGCGGCGCACGGGCTGCTCACGTCCACGCAGGCGGACGGCGCCAGGGAGCCCCGCTACCTGCTGCACCGTCTGCTCCGCGAGTACGCCGGGGAGCGGGCCGAGGCGGAGGAGCCGGTCGCGACGCGGCAGGAGGCGGTCGCCCGCCACGTCCGGGCGTGCCTGCGCGAGATCGGGACAGCCGAGCGCGGCCACCCCACCGGCCGCGCCACCCGGGCGGCGGGCGAGCGGGGTCAGTCCTCGGGCGTGCGGCGCACGACGGGGACGTCCTCGCAGCCGGCGAGCCTGGCGGCGCGCCGCGCGAGCCCCGGTGAGGCGGCGTCGGCCACGGCCGAACCGCCTGCCACCGCCACCCACGGGCCGGCGGCCGGCAGCGGGACGGCGAGCGCCGCGTCGAGCGCGGGCCTGGACGGCGGCGGCGTCCTGAGCGCGCTCCACCTGCGCCAGACCAGCCACTGGGCGACGATGAGCGGTCCGAGCACCGTCAGCAGCGGCACCGACCCGCCCACCGTGAGCAGCACGGCGGTGGAGACGGCCAGCAACACCGCCGCGAGTCCCGCGGCCCACGCGCCGGCCCGCCGCCCGTACGCCCTGAACGCCACGACCGGCCAGAGCGACAGCATCAGGCAGTCGCCGAGCCCGATCAGAGCGGGGCTGGGGCCGTAGGCGGTCGCCAGCACCGGGGCGAACGGCAGGCCCTGCATGCGCTGGACGAAGTCCATGGTGAGCGTGCTGAACCCGGTGGCGACGGTGTCGTAGCAGGTGAGCGCGGCGGCCAGGGCGGCCACCTGGGCGGGGGTGATCCCGGCCTGCGCCCAGAGGTTCACCGCGCCGACGACGAGCAGGATCACGCTGACGTCGTTGAGCAGGAGCACCCCGGGCTCCCACCCGGCCAGGTAGGCGGCCACGTCGCCGCCGCACAGCGCGGCGGCGGCGAGCGCGGCGGCGCGCCCGCCGATCGGCTGCGCCAGCGTGAGCTGGGCGAACGTGAACGCCACGATCCCGAAGACGGTCACGACCACGGCGTCGTGCAGGTGCAGGTACGCGAACGGCATCGCCACGAGCGCGACGACCATGAAGGTGATGTCCGAGCGGGTCATCCGGCCGACGGGCGGCCTGGGGATGGCGTAGCGGCGGGCGTAGCCGATGGTCAGCGCGACGGCGAGCCCGACGAGCACGTACAGGGCGAGGGCGGGGGTCGTGAGCGAGGTCATCGCGTTCCCGTCAGGGTGGGGGTGGCGCGTTCGAAGCCGTGTTCCAGCAGGTCGGCGCGGACGCGGCACGGGTGGGGCAGTTCGTCGGGGGTCTCCACCAGGACGATGCCGGTCAGGGGCAGCCCTTCGGCGCGTTCTTCGAGGCGGGCCAGCAGCGCGGAGCGGTCCCCGGCCGCCGCGCCGCCCGCCACCACGTACAGGAGGCCGTCGTCGAGGGCGTGCCGGGTGGGCAGGGGCAGCGCCGGCTCGGCCTGCAGCAGGTCGAGGACGTCGCGGGTGGTCACGCCTCCGGGGCCGGCCCGGCCGAGGAGGCGCGAGGTGGCGGGGATCGCGGCCAGCGCGCAGCCCGGCCGCTCGTCCTCCCGCAGCGCCCTGACGAGGTCACCCGTGACGTACCTGAGCAGCAGGGTGGTGTCGCGGTAGGTCGAGTACGGCGTCACGACCAGCGTGCCGAGCGCGCCGGGGGCCGCGGGTTCGAACGTGACCGGGTCGAGCACCTCCACGAGCCCCTGGTCGGTGGGCAGGTGCAGGTGTCCGTCCGGGCAGACCTGGCCGGTGACGGGCGCGATCTCGGTCATCGAGTAGCCGTCGATCACGGTCGCGCCGAACGCCTCCTCGGCCCTGCGCCTCAGCGCGTCCGTCAGCACCTCTCCGCCGGACCAGATCTCGGTGAGCCGGAAGTCGCGCGCCGTCCACCCGCCCCGTTCCGCCGCCTGGACGAGCGCCGCGAGGTACGAGGCCGTCACGTTCAGATGGGTGATCTGCGGCTCTTTACCCGGTACGTGCAGCGGGGTGGCCAGCCGGTCGAGCGCGGTGTCGGCGTCGATGGTGCCGAGCTGGACGAACGCCGCGCCGGTACGCGTCACCGACCGTTCGGCGATGATCTGGGCGACCGACCGCGAGTTGATGGCGTTGGCCCAGATGTGGTGGGAGCGGACGCCGCCGGTCAGCATCTGCGCCAGCGCCGCCATCGCGGCCATCAGCTCGATCTCGTAGGCGGAGAACCACACCAGGGTGGGCGTGCCGGTCGTCCCCGTGGTCTGGGCGAGGAGGGCGGGCCTGGCCTGGTCGGACACGAAGGCCGCGGGTGTCCCGCGCAGGTCCTGCTTGCGCGTGGGCGGCACGGCGGCGAACGTCTCCGGCGTGACGGACGCGGGGTCGATGCCGTGCTCGCGGAAGAGGGCGCGGTAGAACGGCGTCTCCCCGGCGGCGTGCCGCACGGTCCTGCGCAGCCGCCTCCTCGTGAGGTCGTCCTGGATCTCGGGGTCCTGGCCCGCCAGCATGTCGCCGGCGCCCTCCCCCGGCGAGCCGAACGTCTCAAGGGTCTCGCGCAGGTCGTCGACGAGCGCGGTCACGTCGCGCAGCCGGAACCTCCTGCCCGACATCATCGTCCAGGCGTAGCCGAGCTGGCGGATCGCGGTCGCGAACACGGCCTCTTCCTCCCGTCGCCGTGAAGTTCCCCCGGGAAGGCCTCCCGGGGGAAGGACGCCCTGACGTCAGGCGGCGTGGACGAAGACGGCGGTGGACAGGGCGCTCACGGCGTACTTCGCGTAACGGCGGGCGGTCTTGAGCATGACTTCTCCCTCGTTCTCCGGGCACGCGCGTCGTGCCCGCTGCGATCAACGATGGGAGCCGCCGTTACAGAGGGGATACAGGGCCGATACAGGCCCGGGGCGGTCAGGCGGTGACGAGGCCGCGGACCTGCGCGAGCAGCTCGAACGAGCGCAGCCACGCCTCCCTGTCGGTGGCGGGCGAGGCCACGATCAGCTCGTCGGCCTGCGCGTGCTCGGCGAACCTGTCCAGGTAGTCCTTCACCTCACCGGGCGTGCCGACGGCGGAGTACGTCGTCATCTGCAGGATCTGCCGTCCCGCCGGGGAGTCGAGGACGAGGTCCGCCTCCTCCGGGGTGAAGCGCCGGCCGCGGCCGAGGAGCGTGCTGACGCGGGCCCGCTTGGCCGCGAGGAACTGCTCCTGCGCCCGCTCCTCCGTGTCGGCCGCGATCACGTTCACGCCCGCGATCACGTACGGGCGGTCGAGCTGCTCCGACGGGCGGAACTCACGCCGGTAGAGCGCGACGGCCTCCTCCAGCGCGGTGGGGGCGAAGTGGGAGGCGAACGCGTACGGCAGGCCGAGCGCGGCGGCGAGCTTCGCGCCGAACAGCGACGACCCGAGGATGTACAGCGGCACGTTCGTGCCCTTGCCCGGCGTCGCCTCGATGCCGGGGACGCGTGACTCGCCGGACAGGTAGCCCTGCAGCTCGACGACGTCCTGCGGGAAGTCGTCGGCGGACGACGGGCCGCGGCGCAGGGCGCGCTGGGTCTGCTGGTCGCTGCCCGGGGCGCGGCCGAGGCCGAGGTCGATGCGTCCGGGGTGCAGGGTCGCGAGGGTGCCGAACTGCTCCGCGATGGTCAGCGGGGAGTGGTTGGGCAGCATGACGCCGCCCGCGCCCAGGCGGATCGTCCTGGTCTGGGAGGCGATGTGGGCGATGAGGACGGCCGGCGAGGAGGACGCGATGGTCGGCATGTTGTGGTGCTCGGCGTACCAGATGCGGTGGTAGCCCCACTCCTCGGCGCGCTGCGCCAGCGTGACGCTGGCGCACAGGGCGTCGCTCGCCGTCTCCGCCTCGCCGATGTGCGCCAGGTCGAGGATGGAGATCGGGAGAGCCATGGCGACGGGCCTTTCGCGGGGGACATCCTGACGCGTTGGTGCAACCGCGGCGGCCCGCCGGATATTTCGTTCGATGACGTGAAGGTCCCTCCGGTCGGCGCGGAGGCTCACCGGAGGGACCGGCCCAGGAGGTGACCCGAGTTCAGGACGCAGGAGGATCGCAGTTCACCGGATCGTGGGCCTGCTCCTGCCCGCGATGGCCAGGCCGCTGACGCGGCCGGCGGGCAGGAGCAGGTACGTCCCGCGGCGATCAGCCGGTGTAGGCCGGCTTGGCGGGGCGCGGCTCCTGCGGGGCCGCCGTCGGCCGCTCCGACGGCCGGTCGTCGGACGGCGCCGCGGACGGTGCCGGGGCCGCCGACTCGGAGGGCTTCTTGGGATCGGCCGAGGCCGTGCCCGAGAGCGCGGCGACGCCCACGGCCAGGGCCAGCGCCGCGCAGACGCCGGCGAGCATGGTTCTGATCTTCATGAGGGTTCCTCTGTTTCTTCGGGTAGGGCCTCAGCCCTTGATGACGACCGGGGTGCCGATCGCCAGGTTCTTCGCCATCCAGGTGATGTCGTCGTTGCTGACGCGGACGCAACCGTGGCTGGCCCGCGTGCCGATGGCGGAGGGGCTGTTCGTTCCGTGGATCGCGAGCTGGCCGGGGCCGCCGGCGAAGCTCTTCAACACCGGCGAGAAACCGCTCAGCCCGAAGGCGTAGGCGCCGTAGGCGCCGCCGTCGCCGGTGGGCTTCACCAGCTCGGTGAAGAAGTAGTGTCCTGGAGGCGTCGGCGTTCCCGCTTCGCCTGTCGCGACCTTGCCCGTCCTGACGACGCGGTCGCCGTCGTGGACGGTGAACCTGTACGCCCCGCGATCGATCTCGACACGGTAGGAGGTCTCCGTGAGCGTCACGTCGGCGGCCTTGATCCAGCCCTTGCTGCCGTTCGGCCGGATCGGCAGCAGCACCTGGAGCCACTCGCCCTCGTCGCGTTCCACCAGGAAGACGCGGGTCGCGCCGTAGTCGTTGGGACTCGTGATCGTCCTGTGGGCCGCTCCTTCCTTGTTCCGGTAGATCGCGATCCGTGCCCCCTTGACGCTCGCGATCTTCGATCTGACGCCGCTCGCCGGCTCGGTCCGTGCGGCGGTGCTCGCCGGGTCCGGCTGTACGGCACTGTTCGCGCTGCCCGCGCTGCCCGCGCAGCCGGCCAGCAGGAGGGCGAGCGCCGCCACCACAGCCGTACGAAGCAGGTTGGTTCTCACGCGAGGCAGCCTGGCGGCAGAATGTGTGGAACCTGTTTGCTTGCCATGCGGATCCCGTGTGCCGCCCCTGGCGTGGACATAACCTCGGGCCATGGGCGCGTACGTACTGGTCGCCGAGGACGATCCCAAACAGGCCGAACTGCTCAGGCGCTACCTGGAGCGGGAGGGCTACGAGGCCCGCGTCGTGCACGACGGACGTTCGGCGATCGACGAGGCACGGCAGGGGGATCCCGACCTCGTGCTGCTCGACGTGATGATGCCGAAGGTCGACGGGCTGGACGTCTGCCGGGTGCTGCGCGCCGAGTCGGACCTGCCGATCCTCATGCTGACGGCCAGGTCCACGGAGGACGATCTGCTGCTCGGGCTCGACCTCGGCGCCGACGACTACGTGACCAAGCCGTACAGCCCGCGCGAGCTGATGGCCCGCGTGCGCACGCTGCTGCGCCGTGCGGGCAGGTCACGGGAGACCGGACGGCTGTTCCGCGCGGGCGACCTCGTCGTGGACCCGGTCAGGCACACCGTCACCGCGGCCGGCGCGCCTGTCGAGTGCACGCTCGCCGAGTTCCGGATCATCGAGACGCTGGCCGCCGAGCCGGAACGGGTGTTCACAAGGAAGCAGCTGCTGGAACGCATCCACGGCTTCGACCGGTTCATCACCGAACGCACGGTCGACGTGCACGTGATGAACCTGCGCAGGAAGATCGAGCCTGACCCGCGCCGCCCCGTCCGGCTGCTGACCGTGTACGGCGTCGGCTACAAGCTGACCCAGGCATGAGGTCGCTGTTCGTCAGGCTGCTCACGAGTTCGGCCGTGGTGGCGGTCTGCTCGATCACGGCGACGGCGTGGCTGGCCGCCAGCAGCACCTCTGGCGCCATCCAACGCGAGCAGGGCCAGACGCTGGCCAGCGACGCCCAGATCAACAACACCCTGCTCGGCTACGCCGCCCGCCATCCGGACTGGTCGGGCGTCGCCGCCACCGTACGTGACCTGGCCGCACGCAACAGCCGCCGCATCGCGCTGACCACCGAGAAGGGCACCCTCATCGCGGACTCGGCCGCCGCGGGCACCCCGCTGCCGTCCAGGGTGTCGGCCGTCGTCGACCCGCTGGCCGTGGACGTGACCCTGGTGCCGGGGGCGGCCGAGGACCGCATCGATCCACGCGCGGTGGGCCCCTTCCTGCTGTCCGACCGCGACCGCGCCCGGCTCACGAAGCTCGCCGCCACCTACGCCGGTTGCATGAGACGTACCAGGCAGACCGTGCAGATGACCGTCTCCAACACCGGCAGGCCCTCCGTGACGATCACCGGCGAGGAGATCCCGCGCGAGCCGAGCCCGATGCCGACGCCGATGACGCCCTGCGACGCCGTCAGCTTCAACACGCCGACCCGCACCGAGAAGGCCGCGCTGAAGCAGCTCAATCTCCTGGTCGCCAAGTGTCTGAAGGGCAAGAGCACCGAACGCGGCTCGGTCGGCCTCGACTTCACCTGGGTCTCCAAGGAGAAGCGCCCGGCGCTGCCGGCCGCCGAACCCGCCCAGGCGATCTCCTCCTGCATCGTCGCCGCCCGCAAGGAGCAGCTCGATCCGTACGTCGCCCCGGCCGCCTACCTGTACATCGGTTCCCCCGCGGAGGCCGCCGGCCAGCGCATCCCGCTGCCCTCGATCGCCGGCGCCGCCCTGCTCGTCCTGGTGCTGACCGTGGGGGTGAGCGTCATGGCGGCCAGGCGCCTGGTCGGGCCGGTCAACGCGCTCACCCACGCCGCCCGGCGGATGCGCGACGGGGACAGCTCCGCCCGCGTCCAGATCAGGACCACCGGCGAGATCAGCGAGCTCGCCACGGCGTTCAACGAGATGTCCGAGCACCTACAGCGGATGGAGGAGCAGCGCAAGGCCATGGTCAGCGACGTCTCCCACGAGCTGCGCACCCCGCTGAGCAACCTCAGGGGATGGCTGGAGGCGGCGCAGGACGGCGTCGCCGAGCTGGACCCGGCGCTGATCGCCTCGCTGGTCGAGGAGATCCTGCTGTTGCAGCACATCGTCGACGACCTCCAGGACCTCGCCCTCGCCGACGCGGGCAGGCTCTACCTGCACCTCGAACCCGTCTGCCTCGGCGACCTCCTCGACCAGGTGACCACCGCGCACCGGGGCCGGGCAGAAGCCGCAGGGCTCACCCTGACCACCGAGGTCACGGGCGCCCCCACCCTGATCGCCGCCCCCGTACGGCTCCGCCAGGCCATCGGCAATCTCGTGACCAACTCCCTGCGCTACACGCCGCCCGGCGGGCACATCACGCTGAGCGCCCGCCAGGACGGCGACCACGTGATCATCGAGGTGACCGACACGGGCATCGGCATCCGCGCCGAGCACCTTCCCCACGTCTTCGACCGGTTCTGGCGAGCGGAGAAGTCACGCAACCGCCGCACCGGCGGCAGCGGCCTCGGCCTCGCCATCGTCCGCGACCTCGCCGAGGCGCACGGCGGCACCGCCACGGTCACCAGCACCCCGGGCGTCCGCACCACCTTCACCCTGCGCCTTCCGTCCCGCCCCTGATCGCCTCCCACCTCGACCGCCACGACCGCCACGACCGCCACGACGAGCTCGCCGCCGCGCGTGGTCTCGACGACGACCGTGCCGCCGTCGAGCGCGAAGTTCACAGGAATGAGGACCACCGCGAACTTTCATTCGCCCCCGGCGCCCCGAACACGGCCTCAGAATTCGCCGAAATCGGGGTGAAACTATCCGGTGGGTCCGGACAGGTACAGGGTGTCGGACCCATCGGACGGAGAGCAGGCAGCGTGAGCCACCATGACCGCAAGCAGCGCTTCGAGGTGATCTACGTTGCCAACTACGCCGACATCCTTGCCTACGTCCGGCGACGCACCGACTCCCACGAGGACGCCGCCGACGCCCTCGCCGAGACGTTCGCCACGGCCTGGCGCCGCCTGGACGACATCGCCGAGGGGCGGGACGCGCGCCTGTGGCTGTTCGGCGTGGCCCGCCGCGTGCTGGCCAACGGCCGCCGCGCCGAGTCGCGCCGCAGCGACCTGGTGGAGCGGCTCGGTCACCAGCTCGCCGTGTGGGCGGAGCACACCGAGGCCGGCGAGAGCCGGGCGGGCGTCCAGGAGGCGTTCGCGCGGCTGAGCCCCGGCGATCGGGAGATCCTCGCGCTGGCCGGCTGGGAGGGGCTGCGCCCCGACGAGATCGCCACCGTCCTCGGCTGCTCTCGCGCCAACACCCGGCTGCGGCTGCACCGGGCCCGCAAACGCCTGGCCAGGCACCTGGACGCGGCCGGCGTGGACATGGCCCGCATCGGCCTGCGCGCCGTCGCCATGACGAAGGGGGTCATGTGATGCACGAGATCGACCGCCTGGTGGCCGGCATCGCACCCGATCCCGGCCCCGGCACCACGCCGATCGCCAGGGAGTTGCTGGAGGAGATCACCTCGGTCCCCGTCGCCGAGCGCCCCCATCGCCGTACGTGGCTCGCCCTTCTCCGGCCACCCAGGTGGGCGACCGTGCCCGTCCTGGCCATGCTGGCGGCCCTGCTGTCCTTCGGCGTCGCCCAGACGCCCGCCTCCGCCGCGCTCGACATCGAACTGGTGGACGACCACTACGTGATCACGGTGAAGGACCTGCTGGCCGAGCCCGAGGTGTACCAGCGCGAGCTCAGGGCCAGAGGCCTCGACATCACGCTCAAACTGGTGCCGACCTCCGCGAGCCTGACGGGCCAGATGTTCGTGATCAACGACATGGACCGGTTGAGGTCCGGCAAGCCGGTGCCCGGCGAAGGCCCGATCACCACGATCGACGCCCCGGGACCGTGCGAACGCTTCTCCGGCTGCCCCATCGGGCTGAAGGTGCCGGTCGGCTTCGACAGGAAGGCGAAGATCAGTCTCGGCAGGCGGGCCCTGCCCGGCGAGAGGTACCTGATGCCGCCAGGCATCGCCATGCCCGGCGAGCCTCTGCACTGCGTGGACTACGTCAACAGGAGCGTCGCCGAGGTCTCGGCCCTGCTCCGCGAGCGGGGCGTCACACCGTCGTACATCCAGTACGGCAGGGCCCCCGCCCCCTCGGCCCCCGGCGGCTGGTACGTGCAGGACGGCGTCATGAGCGCCGACGGCCAGGCCCTCCTGCTGGTCGGCGCCGAGCCCGGCACCCAGCGCAGCCCAGTGCGGCAGCCCCGCTGCTGATCCCGGCCCCGCACCAGGAGCTTCCCCGGAACGCGCCCGCTTGGCGCGCGGCTTAGCGCGCGCGGCTCAGCGCCCGCTGAGCGCGCGCCCCCATCACCGCCATGCGTCGTCCTCGGCATGCGCGGGACCCCCGTCATGCCCCACGATCGGATCTCGCTTGCTCACCGCCACCCGTGTGGCGCCGCCCTCGCGGCGCCGCCTAGCCGCCCTCGCCGACCACCGCGTCTTCGCCGTGTCGCTGGCCCTGGCCGCCGCACTGCGGGTGGTGACGATGCTCGGCTACCGCCCCGCCACGCTCTACTGGTACGACTCCTTCACCTATCTCGACACCGCCGTGCACCCGGCCCCGTCGGCGACGTTCCACCCGATCGGCTACCCGTTGCTGCTGCGCGCGCTGCTGCCGTTCCACAGCGTGGAGCTGGTCGCGGCCGTCCAGCACGTCATCGGCCTGGCCACCGGGATACTGCTCTACGCGGTGCTGCGCCGCAGGTCGGCGCCCGGCTGGGTGGCGGTGTCGGCGACGGTGCCGCTGCTGTTCGACGCGTCCTTCCTGCGCCTGGAGCACGCGGTCCTGTCCGACACGCAGTTCATCTTCCTGATCGTCGCCGGGCCGGCCGTGCTGATGTGGTCGCCCCGGCTGTCCGTGCGCGCCGCCGCCGGAGCGGGCCTGCTGTTCGCCGCGGCCACGCTGACCAGGACGATCGCGCTGCCCCTGCTGCTGCTCGTCGTGCTCGTGCTGGCCGTACGGCGCGTGGGACGGCGGCCGCTGGCCGCGCTGGTCCTGGCCGGCGCCCTGCCGCTGGCCGGCTACGCCGCCTGGTACGCCCAGCACCACGGCCGTTTCGCCGTCAGCGGCGCCGACGGCGTCGCCCTGTGGGCCCGCACGATGACCTTCGCCGACTGCGCCCGCGTCCAGCCGCCGCCCGACCTGGCGCGCCTGTGCCCGAACGGGACGGAAGCCGACGCGGCCTCCGAGTACGTGTGGGCCCCCGGGTCCTCGCTCAACCTGCTGCCCGGCGACCGGTTCGCGCACAACGACCTCGCCCGCTCGTTCGCGATCGACGCGATCCTCGCCCAGCCGCTGGACTACCTGGGCGACGTCGTACGAGACACCGCCATCGCCTTCTCCTGGACCCCGATCCCGCACCCCGACCGCACCACCCCGGCGTTCGGCTTCAGGATCGGGCACTGGGAGCTGCCCGACCAACCGCTGATCGACAAGGTCCGACGGGAGTACGACCCGGACGTCCGGGGGCTGTCGTCGGTGTCGCCGTACGCGGACTTCCTCGTCGCCTACCAGTACGCCGCCTACCTGCGCGGCCCGTTCCTGGGGCTGATCCTCCTGCTGGGCGCGGTCGCCGCGGTGCGGCGGCCGCGCGTGGCGGCGATGCCTTGGGCCCTGGCGGTGGGCCTGCTGATCGGCCCGGTCGCGGTCCTGGACTTCGACCACCGGTACGTGCTGCCCGTCATCCCGGTCGCCTGCCTGGCGGCCGCCCTCGCCCATCCCCGGTGCGGGCGGTCGTGAGACGCCCTGGCTAGTACTCCGCGAGGCAGGCTTCGAAGACGGCGGTGAGTCGCTCGACGTCGGCGGGTGTCGGGGGCTCGGGGCCGAGGCGGCGGCGCATCGCGCCGATGCCGAGGAAGACCGCCGTCGCCATGCGCGCCCTCGCGTACGCGTCGGCCCCGGGGAGCTGCGCGGCCAGCGGGTTGAGCACGGCCGAGCGCAGCCGCTCGCCCACCAGTTCGGCGATCTCGGGATGGTTCGCCGAGCGTTCCAGCGTGCGGAGGATCGGGCTCTCCGGGTCGTGGTGCAGGCGCTCCGCGGCGTACTCGGCGAGGCGCCTCGGCAGGGTCGCCGGGTCGCCCTCGAAGACCCTGCGGACGCTCGGCTCTCCGGCCAGCACCGCGCCGAACAGCCCGGCCTTGGACCCGAAGTACCGTCCTACGAGGGCGATGTTCGCCCCCGCGGCCGACGCGATCATGCGTACGGTCACCTGCTCGTAGCCGTGCTCGCCGAACAGCTGCCTCGCCGCGTCCAGTATCCGCCGGCGGGTGGCCTCGCGGTCGCGCGGCCGCGCCTCCGTCACGTGGGCCTCCATCTGGGCCTCCATCACCTGGGCCTCCGTCACCCGGCCCGTGTCATCCGGTCTCCGTCACCCGGCGCCTGTCACCTGGGCGTTCACGCCCGCACTCTACTCAACCCGTACCCACTTGCCGCGCGGCTAGTAAACATGCGTATACTCGAATGCGGAAAAAGGCGTAAGAAGGGGATGTGGTGTCTTGGTAGCCCAGGCACACGCCGCAGCCCCCACGAAACGGCACTACACCCACCGCGAAATCCTCGAAGTCATGTCCGGGCTCATGCTCGCCATGCTCACGTCGATGATTTCGACCTCGGTGGTGGGCACGGCGCTGCCGACGATCGTGGGGGAGCTCGGCGGGCAGGACCAGTACTCATGGGTGGCCTCCGCCACCATGCTGACGATGACGGTCTCCACGCCACTGTGGGGCAAGCTGTCCGACCTGTTCGGACGCAAGCTGCTCTTCCAGACGGCCCTGGGGCTGTTCGTCGCGGCGTCGCTCGTGGCCGGTCTGTCCCAGGACATCGGGCAGCTCATCGCCGCGCGCGCCGTGCAGGGACTCGGAGTGGGCGGCCTGTCGGCGCTCTCCCAGGTCATCCTGGGCGACATCGTCTCCCCCCGCGAGCGCGGGCGCTACTCCGGCTACATGGGCGCCGTCTTCGGCATCTCCACCGTGGCCGGCCCGCTGCTCGGCGGCTTCATCGTGGACACCGACTGGCTCGGCTGGCGCTGGTGCTTCTACGTGGTGGTGCCCTTCGCCGTGATCTCCTTCGCGGTGATCCAGAGGGTGCTGAAGCTGCCCGCGGTCAAGCGCAACACCTCGGTCGACGTCTTCGGCGCGACGACCATCACGGCCAGCGCCACCGCCCTGATGCTCCTGCTGACGCTCGGCGGCCAGGAGTTCGAGTGGAACTCGTTCTGGACGTACTTCCTCGCCGCGATCAGCCTGCTCATGCTGGCACTCGCGGTGCTCGCCGAGCGCATCGCCCGCAACCCGATCCTGCCGCCCAGGCTGTTCCGCAACCGCACGTTCGTGCTCACCAGCGCCGCCTCGCTGTTCGTCGGCATGGCGATGTTCGGCGCGATGATCTACCTGCCGCAGTACCTGCAGATCGTCAAGGGCATGTCCCCCACCAACTCGGGCCTGATGACCCTGCCCATGGTGGTGGCGCTGTTCCTGGCCGGTGTGGTCTCCGGCAAGATCGTGACGCAGACCGGCAAGTGGAAGATCTTCCCGGTGGCGGGCCTGCTCATCGTGGCCGTGGGCCTGTTCCTGCTGTCGCGGCTGCACGTCGACTCCAGCGGGTGGCTCATCGGCTTCGACGTGGCCGTCCTCGGCATCGGACTGGGCCTGTCCATGCAGATGCTCATCCTGGCCGCGCAGAACGGCTCCGAGCTGCGCGACATGGCCGCCACCACGTCCGGCGTGTCGTTCTTCCGTTCGCTCGGCGGCGCGATGGGCGTCTCCGCGTTCGGCGCGATCCTCACCAACCGCCTCAAGGACGAGATGGCCACCATGCTGGCCGAGGCGGGCATCAGGCTGCCCGGCGGCTCGTCGCCGAAGCTGGGCAGCCCGGCCGAGATCCAGAAGCTGGCCGAGCCGATCAAGCACATCGTGCTGGAGTCGTTCACCCGCGGCCTGGAGACGGTCTTCCTGGTCGGCGTCCCCATCGCGCTGATCGGGTTCGTGGCCGCGCTGTTCCTCAAGGAGCTGCCGCTGCGCGCCGCCGCCGGGCCCGCCCCCGACGCCCCCAAGCCACTCAGCAAGGACGACCTCGTCCTGGCCGGCCTGCTGCTCGAACTCGTCGCCCAGCGGGTCGAGCGGGCGGGCGGCGAAGGCTCCGCGCTGCTGTCCGCGGTCGCCAGGATGGCGCCGCCCGACGGCCGCTCCGAGCGCGAACGGGCCAGAACCGTCGCGCAGACCGTGCTGCGGCCGACCTCACGCGCCCTGCTCGCGCAGGCGGCGCCCGCACAGCAACACCTCGTCTCAGGAGGAGTCACCCGATGATTCGCAAATTCGTGGGCACGGTGGCCTCGGTCCTGGCGCTCGTCGCCGGGCTGTGGCTGATGATCGCCCCGTTCGCCCTCGGCACCCAGCCGGAGAACGCCGACTGGACCGACCCCACCACGTCCGAGTTCTTCACCGGGCTCGTCATCGCCGTCGTCGCGCTGGCGGGCGCCCTCGCCTTCGCCGCGTCCATCCACGAGGAGCTGGTCGCGCGCGGGCTGGTGACCGTGCGCCGCAGGCCCGAGCCCGAGCCCGAGCCGGTGCCCGCCGCGCCGCAGGGCGCGTCGTCCGCCGAGCTCGCGAGCCTGCTCGCCCCGCTCGTCGAGGCGCTGCGCGAGGACATGAACAAGACCGCACACGCCGGGGAGCACCGCCAGAACGGCAAGGCCACCCTGGTGGGAGTGGAGGAGAACCGATGAAGGCCAAGCTGGGCGTCTCCGCCCTCGTCCTGCTGTTCCTCGCCGGCCTGTGGCTGGTCGCCGCCCCGTTCGCGGTCGGCTACCAGCCGAGGGGCGCCGCGTACGTGGACGCCACGCTGAACGACCTCTGGCTCGGCGGCTCGCTCGCCGCCGTCTCGTTCGTCGCCCTCGTGGTGTACGCCGCCGACGCCCTGCGTGAGCTGGCCCGGCGCGCCAAGCACGCCGAGAGCTGACGCGGGACGCGACGTGTCGGGCGGCAGCACCGACCCGCGGGAACCACTGCTGGGCAGGAACCCCGCGGGGGAGTTCGAGATCGGCAAGGACGGCGCCGGCCTGCTCGTGGTGGGCTTCGACGGGTCGGCACCGAGCCGCAACGCCCTGGCGTACGCCGCCGGGCTCGCCCGGCGCGACGGCGCGGCGCTGCTCGTCGTGTTCGTCGAGTCGCTCAACAGCGCGACCCTGTGGTTCTTCGCCGGGGCGCCGGTCGTCCCCGACGCCGCGGCCGACCTGACCGAGGACCTCAGGGACGAGCTGAAGGGCGCCGGCGTGCCCTGGCGCTTCGTCAGCGTGCGCGGTGACACCGCCCGTGAGCTGGAGATGCTCGCCGAGAGGTACATGGCGGACGCGATCGTGGTCGGCCGCTCCCGCTCCCCCTGGCACGCGCTGGGCGGGTCGGTGGCGGTCGGCCTGGCGAAACATGCCAGACGTACGGTGCTGATAGTGCCCTGACCTGGTGTGACGTCGCATATGGTGGCGAGATGAAACGTGCAGCCGCCATCGCGTTCGTGGTGCTCGCGTCCGTTTCGTGCGGCGCTACCGAGCCGGTCGCCTCGTCCGCGCCGACCACGCCGGGATCGCCCGCACCGTCGCCCGCGCCGTCGTCCGTCCCGCCGTCCACCGCGACCACGCCGGCCTCTCCGCGGACGCCTTCGCCCACCCGGACGGGTCCGCCGGCGTTCAGCGCCAAGGTCACGAAGATCTCCCGGGACCGCCTGCCGTACTCGTGGCGGCCCGGGTGTCCCGTCCCGTACCAGGATCTCCGGCTCGTCACCATGACGTACTGGGGGTTCGACGACAAGCCGCACACCGGCGAGCTGGTGGTGCGCGACACCGTCACCGACGACGTGGTGACGGTGTTCAGGAAGCTGTACGACTGGCGCTGGCCGATCAGGCAGATGAAGCTCGTCGACGCGTACAAGGCCGACGACTACGCCTCGATCGACGCGGACAACACGTCGGCGTTCAACTGCCGGCGGGCCACGGGGTCGAGCAGCTGGTCGAAGCACTCGTACGGGCAGGCCATCGACCTGAATCCCCTCGAAAACCCATATGTCACGGCAGACGGCGGCACAGCGCACAAAAACGCGAAAAAGTACGCTAGTAGGCCCATGTCGGGCAAAGGTGTGATAAATGCTGGTGACAAGGTGGTGAAGGCCTTCGCGAACGTCGGCTGGGAGTGGGGCGGCTACTGGTCGGGCACGAAGGACTACCAGCACTTCTCCAAGGGCGGAGGCTGAGGCACCCATCATGACGGCCGCATCATGACGGCGAAGGACGGCGACGGCTGGGCCGAGTGCGACCTGGGCCACCGGCACTGGGGGGTGCACGGCGCCTCCGGCCTCCTCCTCGTCCACCACGACGAGCAGGGCCTGCCGCACGTGCTCATGCAGAAACGCTCCTGGTGGAGCCACCACGGCGGCACCTGGGGTCTGCCGGGCGGCGCCCGCGACAGCCACGAGGACGCCGTCGCCGGCGCGCTGCGCGAGGCCCGCGAGGAAGCCGCGCTCGGCCCCGAGGGGCTGCGCGTCCAGGGCGTCTACCTCGACGACCACGGCGGCTGGACGTTCGAGACCGTGATCGCGGAGGCCCCCGTGCTGCTGGCCGCCGCCCCCGCCAACAGCGAGAGCACCGAGCTGCGCTGGCTGCCCCTGCCCGAGGTCGCCACCCGCAGGCTGCACCCCGGCTTCGCCGCCACCTGGTCCGAGATCCAGAACACCATCCGCCCCGAGACCGTCGTGCTCGACGTCGCCAACATCGTCGGCGCGCGTGCCGAGCACGGCTGGTGGAACGACCGGCTGGGCGCCGCCACCCGCCTCCTCGAAGCCGTCGCGGGACGGCGGCTGGAGCACCCGGTGCTGGCCCAGTGGTACCCGCGCCTGGTCGCCGTCGTCGAGGGCGCCGCGAGGAGCGTCCCCGACATCCCGGGCATCCAGGTGGTGGCCGCCACCGGCAGCGGCGACGACGCCGTCGTCGGCGTCGTCCGCCGGGCCAAGCCGTGGGAGCGCGTGCTCGTCGTCACCGCCGACCGCGGGCTGCGCGAGCGCGTCACCGAGCTGGGCGCGGAGACGGTCGGGCCGAGGTGGCTGCTGTCACAGCTCGGCGAGCGGGGCCGGCCTCAGGGACGCTGAGGCGACTCCGCCCCCGCTCCGGGAACGTGCGTCCGGGGCTTGAGGTTGCGGGCACGCTGGGCGGCTTGTTGGGATATGCCGGAATCCTCCTTCGCCTGACCGCACATCCGGGCCACCGCAGCCGCTATCGTGGTGTGCGCACTGGAGGGTTCGCATAGTGGACGAGTGCAGCCGCCTTGAAAGCGGCCAGGTCAGCGATGGCCTCGTGGGTTCGAATCCCACACCCTCCGCTCACTCCCGGGTTCCGGCGAACCCGTCGCCCACGCACGCCGCGAGCTGCAGGTAGGCGTCCCTGGTCGCCTCCTGCAGCCGGTCCAGGTCGATCTCCGCCCCCTCCTCCAGATGCGGGTCGTACGGAACGCGGATCACCGCCCGGCAGCGCGCCGCGAAGTGAGCCTCCAGCTTCGAGATGTCCACCGCCGACTTCGACCTCGGCCGGACGCTGCACAGCACCACCGTCGCGTTCCGCACCAGGTCGCCGTAGTGGTGGGCCTCCAGCCAGTCCAGCGTCGCCGACGCCGCCCGCGCGCCGTCCACCGAGGGCGAACTGACCAGCACGATCTGGTCGGCCAGCCCCAGCACGCCGCCCATCGCGGAGTGCAGCAGGCCCGTGCCGCAGTCGGTGATGCAGATCGAGTAGAAGTTCTCCAGCACCTGCGAGACGGCCTGGTAGTCGGCCCCGCTGAACGCCTCCGAGACCGACGGGTCGCGGTCGCTCGCCAGCACCTCCAGCCGCGACGGCGCCTGCGACGTGAACGCCCTGATGTCCACGTACCGCTTGACCTGGTTCCGCTCGGTCAGCAGGTCCCTGACCGTGGCCGACGTCTCCAGCACCAGCTTGTCCGACAGGGTGCCCCTGTCGGGGTTGGCGTCGACGGCGATCACCCGGTCGCCGCGCACCTGCGCCAGCGTGGCGCCCAGCCCGACCGTCGTCGTGGTCTTGCCCACGCCGCCCTTCAGGCTCAGCACGGCCACCCGGTGGTGTCCGGTCGTCACCGGCGTACGGGCCCGCGTCAGCAACTCGCGGCGGCGCCGCACCTCCGGCGGTTCGCCCGGCTTGATCCAGCCGCCCGACGCCTTGTAGACCAGGCGGCGCCAGCCCTTGGAGGGGGCGTTCCGCCGTCCGCGCAGCAGCGACTCGGGATCAAGGCTGTCGGCGTTGGGACGTCCCGCGACAGGCGCCCGCGGCGGAGCCGCGAACACCGGCACCGGCGCCGCCCGCCGCCGCCCCACACCGGAGGCCTGCCCCTGCTCACCGCGCTCCTCGCGTTCCTCGAAGGACGCCCGCCCCGTCGACGCGCGCCCCTGCGGGCTGACCTCGCCGCCCTGAACCGCGTGCCGACCATGCACCCGCCCGCCATCCAGGAGGCCGGACTCGGACTGCTGACCGTGCCCCGGGCCGCCGTCCTGGAGGCCCGGCTGCTGACCGTACGCCCGGCCGCCGTCCTGGAGACCCAGCTGGTGGCCGTGCGCCCGGCCGCCGTCCTGGAGATCCGGCTGGTGGCTGTGCGGGCCGAGGCGGCCGACGTCAGGGAGGCTCGGCTGCTGCGGCTGCGTGTCGGGCTGCGGCAGCACCCGCCGGTCGGCGGGCCGCCATTCCGGTACGCCGCCATCGCCAGAGCCCCCCGCCCCGAACGTCCCGGTCCACTCGACCCCGGGGCCCCAGAACGTCCCGGCCCCCTCGGACGCGGAGCCCGCGAACGCCCCACGACCCTCAGACCCGGAGCCCGCGAACGCCCCAGGCCCCTCAGACCTGGAATCCCCGAACGCCCCCGGCCCCTCAGAACCGGAGTCCCCGAACTTCCCGGTCCCCTCGGGCCCGAGGACCTCGGACGCCGCGCGTCCTTCCCCGGCCTCTGTGCCGAACGTCCCGCGCCGCTCGCGGGCGGCCGCTTCGAACGCCTCCTGCGCTTCGCGGGCCGCCGCGTCGAACGCCGCACGGCCCTCAACCGCGTCGAAGGCCGCAGGGCCCTCAGCCGCGTCAGGCGCCGTCCGCCCGTCGGCACCACCGGCAGCGCCGAGCGCGCTCTCTCCCCCGGCCGCGCCGGACGCCTCCCGCCCCTCGGGACCGGCCGTCTCGAACGCCGCCCCTCCCTCGGAACCGGCCGTCTCGAACGCCGCCCCTCCCTTGGGGGCTGGGGTGTCGAGCGGTGTGCGCCGGTCGTCCGCCTGCGGCTGGAAGGCGGAGCGGGCGCCGTCACCGGGCGAGCCGGGCAGGCGTCCGACCGTCGCGGAGCCCTCCGACACAGCCGCCTTGCCAGCGCTCTCGGAACCGGCCAGTCCAGAGTCCCCGGAAGCGGCGCGCTTCGGCAGGAGACCCGGTGTGGGGCCGTCCTCGGGGTCGGCGTCCCCGCGCTCCGCCTCCGCCTGCGGGGCGAGACGAGCGTCCTCGCCCGAACGGGACGACGCCGTGGGCAGACCGTCATCGTCCGAGCCCGCCGTCGCCTCGGACGCAGGCCGCCCGACGGCCCTATCTGCCGGGCTCGTGAGCCACGCCGTACCGGAACCCTCGCCGCTCGAAGGCCCTTCACCAGCGCGCCCATCGGCAGGAGACGCCTCCCCGAAGCGCGCACCGGCCAGCGGCCCGTCCCCGGAACGAACGTCACCAGCGCGCCCGCCGCCGGGGCGGGCGTCCTTCATGGAGGAGGAGGTGGAAGCGGGCGCCGTGGAAGCGGGCGCCGTGGAAGCGGGCGCCGTGGAGGCGGGCGCCGTGGAGGCGGGCGCGGTGGAGGTGGCGGGCCTGGAGGCGGAAGGCGTGGCGGTGGCCGGCGTGGAAGCGGGAGTCGTGGGGGTGGAGGTGCTATGGGTGGAGGGCGTGGCGGTGGGGTGGTCTGTCCAGAGGGGGCTGTCGGGAGGTAGCGGCCACGGCAGGTCCGCCGTGTCCTGCTCGCCGGGTTGCTCGCCGCCCGACGGGGTAAGCCGGGCGCCCAGCGACGGCAGGGTCATCCCGTGGGGGTCGGTGTCGTCAGCCTGGAGACCCCCGGGCCTCGCGGCCTCCTGGCCCTGGCCCTGATCCTGGCCCGGACCCCGGCCCTGGCCCTGGCCCTGGCCCTGATCCTGGCCCGGACCCCGGCCCTGGCCCTGGCCCTGGCCCTGATGATCCTGGCCCTGGCCCTGGCCCTGGCCCTGATGATCCTGGCCCTGGCCCTGGCCCTGGCCCTGGCCCTGATGATCCTGGCCCTGGCCCTGGCCCTGGCCCTGGCCCTGATGATCCTGGCCCGGACCCTGGCCCTGATCCTGGTCCCGGCCGTGGTCTCGGTTCTGGCCCCTGTCTCGGACCTGGCCTCGGGCCCAGCCCCTGTCCTGGTCCTGGTCCTGGCCTTGATTCTGGTCTCGGTCCTGGTCCTGGACGGGCCCGGTGGTGGGCTCGCCTGTGGTTCGGAGCGGCTCGTCGTGGCGGGGCAGGGGCCTGAGCGGGGCGTGGAACGGATCGTCCGTCTCGGTCGGAGCGGCGGCGGCGGCGGGTGCGGCGTCGTCCCTGCGCACGTCGGTTCTGGCGCTGCCGTCGCCCGTGGTGTCACGGGTGCTCAGCCACTCGGCGGCCTCGGACTCCTCCTCCGGCAGTTCCCCGGCCGCCCCCGGGCCGTACACGGAGTCGACGGCGGCGCGGAACAGCGGCGGGGTGGGCGTCTCGTGCTGCGCGTTCGCCAGCCCCCACGGGTCCTCCGGGTACGGCGAAGCGGCGGACACCTCGACGGGGCCGGTCTTGGCGCTGACGGTGACGCTGTTGTCCTCCGTGTCCTTGATCGCGTCGAGCCACGCCAGCTGTTCCTCGAGAGATTCCTCTCGATCGTGTCTTGCCACCGTGTTCCCCCTCGGGTGGGTCTAAAGGGGCAGCAAATTACCTTGCACATTAACGTGACGGGTTCCCGAGGGGCCGGGCAACCCACAACTTCTTTGCCCGGCTACCGTGGTCGGCATGCGAGCCATTGAGATCGCCGAGCCGGGCGGGCCCGAGGTGCTGCGGTGGCATGAGGTCCCGGAGCCGGAGGTCGGGCCGGGGGACGTGCTCGTCGAGGTGGCGGCTTCCGCGGTGAACAGGGCCGACGTGCTGCAGCGCCAGGGGTTCTACGATCCGCCGCCGGGCGCGTCCCCGTACCCGGGGCTGGAGGTCTCGGGCGTGGTGGCGCGGGTCGGCGCGGACGTCGAGCACGTCAGGCCGGGCGACGAGGTCTGCGCGCTGCTGGCGGGCGGCGGGTACGCGGAGCGGGTGGCGGTGCCGTGGCAGCAGGTCATGCGGGCGCCCGCCGGGGTGCCGCTGGTGGAGGCGGCCGGGCTGCCCGAGGTGGCGTGCACGGTGTGGTCGAACGTCTTCATGACGGGCCGGCTGCGCAGGGGCGAGACGCTGCTGGTGCACGGCGGCGCGAGCGGCATCGGCACGTTCGCGGTGCAGCTGGCGAAGGCGTTCGGCTCGCGCGTGGTCGCCACGGTGGGGTCGGCGGAGAAGGCCGAGCGGGTCAGGGAGCTGGGCGCCGACGAGGTGATCAACTACCGCGAGGAGGACTTCTCGGAGAAGGTGCGGGCCGATGTGATCCTCGACATCATCGGCGCGAAGTACCTCGCCAGGAACGTCCGGGCGCTGCGTACGGGCGGGCGGCTGGTGGTCATCGGCCTGCAGGGGGGTTCGAAGGCGGAGCTGGACCTCGGGGCGCTCCTGGCCAAGCGGGCGTCGGTCCACGCGACGGCGCTGCGCTCCCGTCCGGTGGACGAGAAGGGCGCCATCGTCCGTAGCCTTGTGGACAACGTGTGGCCCCTGGTCGAGGCGGGTGCGGTCCGGCCGGTCGTGTACGCCAGGGTCCCTCTCGCGGAGGCCGCCGAAGCGCACCGGATGGTGGATTCGGGGGAGCACGTCGGCAAGATCCTGCTAGTACGGTGAGTGTTATGAGTGCTGAAGAGAACAACACCCCCCACATCGTGGTGGTGGGCCCCGACTTCCAGGGTGGTCAGGGCGACAGCGGCGAGGAAGAGCGCTCGGTGACGAACCTGGTCGAGCAGCCCGCCAAGGTGATGCGCATCGGCAGCATGATCAGGCAGCTCCTGGAGGAGGTCAGGGCGGCTCCCCTCGACGAGGCCAGCCGCAAGCGGTTGAAGGAGATCCACGAGTCGTCCATCAAGGAGCTTGAGGACGGTCTCGCGCCTGAGCTGGTGGAGGAGCTGGAGCGGCTGTCGCTGCCGTTCCACGACGACCACGGTGAGCCCCCGACGGAGGCGGAGCTGCGCATCGCGCACGCCCAGCTCGTCGGCTGGCTCGAAGGGTTGTTCCACGGCATCCAGACCACGCTGTTCGCGCAGCAGATGGCGGCCCGCGCCCAGCTTGAGCAGATGCGCCGCGCGCTGCCCGGGGTCCCCCAGGGCGACGAGGGCCCGCGTCCCCACGGCTCCGGCCCCTACCTGTAGCCCCCGGCCACCTAGGTGTAGAGCTCTTCGAGCACCAGGGCGACTCCGTCGTCGTTGTTGGCGGCGGTCACGTGATCGACCGCCGCCAGCACCTCGGGGTGGGCGTTCGCGACCGCGTACGACGTGCCTGCCCAGCTCAGCATGGGCAGGTCGTTCGGCATGTCGCCGAACGCCACCACGTCGGCGGCCTCGACGGCGTGTTCGCGGGCGAGCGCGGCGAGCGCGGTGGCCTTGGTCACGCCGTGCGCGCTCATCTCGATCAGGCCTCTGCCGCTGGAGTGGGTGGCGGTCACGAGGTGGCCGACCAGCTCGTGGACGGTGGCCAGGAGTTCGTCGGGGCCCATGCCGGGGTGCAGGGCGAGCAGCTTGGCGCAGGGCCGTGACGTCAGTGACGCGGAGTCGGCACAGACCACGTTCTGTGCCTTCCTGTCGAGCCGACCTATGAGGAAATCCGACTCATGCGCAAAACCGCCCTCATACTCGACAGAAAATGCCAGACCGGGCACGTTCGCTCTTAGCTGAGCGACGACTTCCTGGAGCGCGTCCACGGCGATGAGGTGGGATTCAACTATCCGTTCCGTATGGAGGTCGTAGACGAGGGCGCCGTTGGCGCACACCGCGAGCCCGCGGTGACGCACCGCGTCCGCCACCGGACGCATCCACCTGGGCGGACGGCCCGTCACGAACACCAGGGCCGCCCCTGATTCCTCGACCCTGGCGAAGGCCGCGACGGTACGGGAGGACACGGTTCCGTCGGTGCGCAGGGCGGTTCCGTCGAGGTCGGTGGCCACGAGACGCGGCGTCGCAAGGCTGTGCATAACAGGTTCCAGTTTGCCCTGTGATGCGTGTGGACAGAAATCTTCCCGGGGACGGGAACACCGACGCGCCAGAATGGTGTTAGATGTGATGGCGTTGTATTAGCTGATCCCGTAGTGAAAACCAGCATGACTTTGTCTGAGCCACCCCGGGTGCTTGCTGTACGACACACCGGAACCCACGAGGTGTGGGTTCCATAGATTCACATCCTGAGGGAGAGCTTTTATGGCTCAGGGAACCGTCAAGTGGTTCAACGCCGAGAAGGGCTTCGGCTTCATCGCCCCGGACGGCGGTGCGCCGGACGTGTTCGTGCACTTCTCCGAGATCGTCGGCAGCGGCTACCGTAGCCTCGAAGACGGGCAGCGGGTCGAGTTCGAGATCACGCAGGGCCAGAAGGGGCCGCAGGCCTCCCAGGTCCGCTCCATTTGACCTAGCAGCAAGGTAGGCCGGGGTTCGCTTCCAGCGGGCTCCGGCCTTCTGCTGTCCGGGGTGCGTACCGGATCACAAATGTGACTCAACTCACCTAACGGACGAACTCCCCGCCCAGGGGGGCCGTCAACCCGTACATGAGGTACGGATGGTTGTGCCACCCGGCGACCCTGTCTGCGGTGATCGTGCTGCTCATCAACGACCACCTGCTGAAGGCGGTCTGGCCCGGGTTCCTCACCGGCAAGCTGAGCGACGTGGCCGGCCTCGTCGTGGCGCCGCCGCTCCTCGCGCTCCTGTTCCTCCGCCGCGCCGACCTGGCCGCCACGCTCCTCACCGGCGCCCTCTTCACGCTCGTCAAGACCACGCAGACGGGCGCTGAGCTCGCCTCCCAGGTCTGGACCCTCGTGGCCGGCCCTTCGCGCGTCCTGGCGGATCCCACGGACCTCCTCGCCCTTCCGGCGCTCGCCCTGGCGTGGTGGATCCGCTCGGCCCCCACTCCCCCGACGCGCCTGCGCGTGCTGGCCGGCGTGCCCCTCGCCGTGCTCGCCGTGACCGCCACCGGCGCCGTCACGTACAGCGCGGCCGTCTCCGTCGAGGCGGACGACCGCCGCGTCGTCGTCCTCCTCAGCGAACAGACCGGCGGCATGACCGGGCTGGCCTCCGAGGACGGCGGCGTCACGTGGACCGCCTGGCACGGCGGCCCGGCCGGCCTGGCGCAGACCGCCCGGTGCGTCCCCGCGCAGCCGCGGCGCTGCTACAGGATCGTCCCGGGCAGCGCGTCCGTGGCGGAGTCCGACGACTACGGGGTGACCTTCCACGCCTCCTGGACGCTCTCTGAGGGCCGCAGGGAGTACCTGGAGAGAACCTACCCCGGCGCGCCCGGCCGGTACGGCCCGCAGGCCCTGGCGGTGCAGGCGCGGCCCGGCGGCGGGCACGTCGTCGTGGTCGCCGACGGCGTGGACGGCGTCGTCGTCCGCGACGTGCGGGGCGAGTGGCGGCGCGTGGGCTGGCCCTCGGTGATCAAGGCGCCGCGGAGCAACCCGGTGGCCGCCGAGCAGCGCCTCGCGCTCGCGCTCGCCACCATGGTGGCGCTGGCCGGCATCGGCACGGGCCTGCGCCGCCTCTTCCTGGCGTACACGCTCACGGTGGCGGCCACCTGCTGGGGCGTCTACCTCGTGGCCGACGCGGTCCACGAGCGCTACCTGCCGAGCCTCGACGTGGAGCAGGCGCTGCTGGGCGGCGCCGTCGTGACGCTCGCCGGCACGGCGTGCCTCGCCCTGGCCCTCGCCGGGCAGCCGAGAGCCAGGACGGTGCTCATCTCCCTGGGCCTCGGGACGCTCACGTACGCCGCCGCGACGCTGCCCTTCCACGGCTGGGCCGCGGGCGTGCCGGACGAGTACGGGCAGGCGGTGGTGGCGGCCGTCGTGCTCACCGTGGAAGTGCTGCTCGGCGGGCTCGCGCTGCTGCGGCGCGACGCCCGCCGGGTGGCGTCACTTGCGCACGGGCTCCAGCACGTCGAGCCCGACGTACGGCCGCAGAGCCTTGGGCACGACCACTGAGCCGTCGGCCTGCTGGTGGTTCTCCAGGATGGCGACGATCCAGCGGGTGGTGGCCAGCGTGCCGTTGAGCGTGGCGAGGTGCTGCGGCTTGCCGTCCTTGTCGCGGAAGCGCGCCGAGAGCCTGCGCGCCTGGAACTCGGTGCAGTTGGAGGTGGAGGTCAGCTCGCGGTAGCGGCCCTGCGTCGGGATCCACGCCTCGCAGTCGAACTTGCGCGCCGCCGACATGCCGAGGTCGCCCGCCGCCGTGTCGATCACGCGGTACGGCACCTCGATCTTGGCCAGCATGTCGCGCTCCCAGGCCAGCAGCCGCTGGTGCTCGGCGCGGGCGTCCTCGGGCCGCACGTAGGAGAACATCTCGACCTTGTCGAACTGGTGCACCCGGATGATGCCCCTGGTGTCCTTGCCGTACGAGCCGGCCTCGCGCCGGAAGCAGGACGACCAGCCCGCGTACCGCAGCGGCAGCGTGTCGCCGTCGACGATCTCCTGGGCGTGGTAGCCCGCCATCGACACCTCGGAGGTGCCGACCAGGTAGAGGTCGTCCTCGGGCAGGCGGTAGATCTCCTTGTCGTGGGCGACGTGGAAACCCGTGCCCTGCATGGTCTCGGGCTTCACGAGCACCGGCGTGATCATCGGCGTGAACCCGGCCTCGATGGCCTGCTGCATCGCCATGTTGAGCAGGCCGAGCTGCAGCCGCGCCCCCACGCCCTTCAGGAAGAAGAACCGCGAGCCCGACACCTTCGCGCCGCGCTCCATGTCGATGGCGTCGAGCGCCTCGCCCAGCTCCAGGTGGTCCTTCGGCTCGAAGTCGAAGACCCGGGGCTCGCCGTGGGTCTCCAGGACGACGTAGTCGTCCTCGCCGCCGGGCGGGGCGTCCTCCTCGACGATGTTGGGCACCGTCTGCAGGAGGTCGTCCAGCTCCGCGCCCAGCTTCTCCGCCTCGGACTCGGCCGCCTTGACCTGGCTCGCGAGGTCCTTGGCGCGCTGGAGCAGCGCCGCCTTCTCCTCGCCCTGCGCCCTGGAGACCGACTTGCCCATGCTCTTCTGCTCGGCGCGCAGCGACTCGAACGAGGTCAGCGCGGAGCGACGGCGCCCGTCGAGGTCGAGCAGCGTGTCGACGACGGAGTCGTCCTCACCGCGGGCACGCTGCGACGCCCGTAGCCGGTCGGGATCCTCACGAAGGGTACGCAGGTCAATCACAAGGAAAAGGCTACCGGCGCGGGGCGGCGGCTCGCCCCCCGATTACACCCGCCCGGCTCTGATGCGCTCCAGCCAGTCGGCGGCCTCGGCGAACTCGGTGTCGGCGGTGCCCCGCTTGATCACCGGCGCGACCCCGTCGGCGCGCGGGTAGCTGCCGAGGAAGCGCACCTCGCCGCAGATGCGGTGCAGGCCCGCGATGGCCTCGCCGACCCTGGCGTCGGCCACGTGGCCCTCGAAGTCGAAGTGGAAGAAGTAGCGGCCGATGCCGTCGCCGGTGGGCCGCGACTCGATGCGCGTGAGGTTGACGCCCCGCACCGAGAACTCGGTGAGCATCGCCAGCAGCGCGCCGGGGCGGTCGTCGGCCAGGAACACGACCAGCGTGGTGCGGTCGGACCCGGTCGGCTCGGGCAGCGCGCAGGGACGGCTCACCCGGACGAACCTGGTCACCGTGTCGGACCTGTCGCCGACGCGCGACGCCAGCTCAACCAGCCCGTAGTGCTCGCCCGCGATGCGGGCGGCGATGGCGGCGTCGTACGGCGACCCCGGCAGCGACACCTCCTGCGCCGCGGCGGCCGTGGAGGGCGCGGCCACCACCACCGCGCCTGGCAGTTCGCGCGAGACGAACGCGCGGCACTGCGTGATCGCGGCGGGATGGGTGTAGACCCGCTTGATGTGCGCGATCTCCGTGCCCGGCCTCGCCAGCAGCGAGAACTCCACCGGGAGCAGCAGCTCCGCGGTGATCAGCAGCGGCTCGCCCCACGCGAACTCGTCGAGCGTCGTCGTGATGGCGCCCTCGATCGAGTTCTCCAGCGGCACGACCGCGCCGTCGGCCTCGCCGGAGCGGGCGGCGTTGAGCGCCGCGGGGACGTTCGCGCACGGCAGACGCTCGGCGGTGGGATCCAGGAGCCTCAGGGCCTCTTCGGTGAAGGTCCCTTCCGGTCCGAGATAGGCGAGTCTGGGCATGCTTACAGCGTATCCGCAGGTTGCGGCGTCGCGCCGCCGTTTCCGGCGCCGTGTCCGCCATCGGGAGTGGCGGCCTGCGCCGACGCCGTACGCCGCCGCGGCAGCCAGGACGCCAGCAGCCACACCAGGACGATCGCCCCCAGCCCGTACCCGTTCTGGACGATCTTCCCCAGCACCGGGCTCACCACCGGGATCTCGGCGGCCTTCAGCGAGACCCCCCACCAGGGCACCGGCACCACGTAGTAGAGCCACACCCCCGCGGCCACCCACAGCCTGACCCGGTCGCGCCCGTCGCCCACGAGGGCCGCCAGCACCACGACCACCCAGGCCAGGTGGTGGATCCAGGACACCGGCGAGACCAGCACCGCCGTGAGCCCGACCAGCGCGACCGCCGTCACCGCGTCGCCCGCCGCGTACGCCCGCCGCGCCGCCGTGAAGCCGTACCAGGCGGCCACCGCCGCGAGCGCCAGCCAGAGGCCCGCCGTCACCGCGTCGTTCAGGTACAGCCTGATCAGCATGCCCCTGAGCGACTGGTTCGTGGTCGCCGCGTTGCTGCCCAGCCGCTCCGGGTCGAGCAGCGCCGAGAACCAGAAGGCGGCCGCGTCACGCGGGATCACCGCGAACGGCAGCAGCGTGAGCAGCGACGTCGTGAACGACGCCATCCAGAACGCCCGCCACTGCCGCGTGACGAGGAGGTAGACGAGGAAGACGCCCGGGGTGAGCTTGACCGCCGTCGCCAGCCCGACGAGGAACCCGCGCGGCCACCACGGCCGCCTGGCCACGCAGTCGGCCAGGCACAGCATGACGAGCAGGATGTCCACCTGCCCGAACCTGACCTGGTCGCGGATCGGCATCAGGTACGTGCAGGCCACCATGAGCGCGGCGAACGCCCAGGGCGCGTACGCGGCGAGCGGCCGGCGGGCGAGCGCGTCGCGGAAGGCGAACCAGACCGTGACGCCGAGCGCGGCGAAGACGCCCGCCGTCCACACCCACTGCGCGGTGTCCCAGGACATCACGGCCAGCCCCACCGCGAGCATGGCCGCGACCGGCGGATAGGTGAACGGCAGCAGTTGCGGCGCGGGCGTGGCGAACTCGTACACGGGGCGGCCCTGGAGCAGCATCTGGCCGCCGGTGCGGTACACGTCGAGGTCGACGAGGCGCTGGTCGTCGGGGTTGGTGAGCCAGGCGTGCACCAGCGGCGCGGCGGCCGCGGCGACCACCAGGGCCGCGAGCGCCCAGGCCCACCACTGCCGTGCGATCGCCCGCACCTCGACTCGTGTCACGATGTGGCACGTTACCGTGGCTGTTGTTCGGTCGAGGCGCAGAGTCGGGGGGTTTCCATGCCGTACGCCGCCACCGCCCCCCACGGGGCGGAGCTCGGGCGGGCCGCGCGGGCGCTCGCGGCGCTGCTGCTCGGGGCCGTCCTCGCGGCACTCACGCTCGCCGCCCCCGCGTCGGCCTCCGCCGCCGAGCAGGCGCGCGGGCGGGTGGCGCTGATCGGCGTGCCCGGCCTGGAGTGGAGCGACGTCAGCCAGGAGGCCACCCCGAACCTCTGGGCGCTGGTCGGCGCGGGCGGCTCGGCGTCGCTCTCGACGCGGGCCGTGCCGCCGCCCGACCGGGGCGTCACCTGCCCGGTGGCCGGCTGGCTCACGGTGTCGGCCGGGCAGCGCGCGGGCGCCGAGGGCCGGGGCTGCCCGGCGGTTCCGCAGCCGAGGCCCGCCGAGCCGGCGGCCACGGGCCCGGGGCCCGCCGCCGTGCCCGGGTGGGACCACCTGGCGGCGTACCAGGCGGGCACCGGCTACGACGCGAGGATCGGCACGTTGGGCGCTCTCGTCACCGCCGGGGGCGGCAAGGTGGCCGCCGTCGGGCCGGGGGCCGCGCTCGCCGCTGCCGACAAGTCCGGAAATATCGGCATGTACGCGGCCACCGTGGAGGAGCTCGGCGACCTCACCCCGTACCACCTGATCGCGCTCGACGCCGGCGACGTCGCCGCGGCCTGGTCCCGGCAGCCGCTCGACGAGTACGGCGTCCCCAGCGCGCTGCCCCCGGCCGAGCGCCGCGCCGCAGTCACCCAGGCCGACCGGCAGGTCGGCGCGCTCGTGGGCAAGCTGCCGCCCGGCACCACGATCCTCGTGGCGGGAGTCTCCGACGTCACCCCGAACGCCCACCTGCACGTCGCCGTCGCCACCGGCCCCTCCCCGTCCGGCGGGCCCTACCCGCGCGGCCGCCTCACCGCCACCTCCACGCGGCAGGACTCCCTCGTCACCATCACCGACCTGACCGCCACCGCCGTCCAGGCCCTCGGGCTGACGCCGCCGCGCGAGGTCGTCGGCCGCCCCTGGCAGTCCGGCGGCCCCGCCTCCGAGACCGCTTCCGAGACCGCTTCCGAGACCGCTTCCGAGACTGCCGCCGCGACCGTCACCGCCCTGGCCGACGGCGACCTGGCCAGCCAGGTGCTGCGCGACGTCCGCGGGCCGTTCTTCACCGTGCTGGTGACCGTCCAGCTGCTCTTCTACGCCCTCGCCGCCCTAGCCCTGCGCCGCCGCCGTCCCGCGCCCGGCGCCGCGGCGGCCTCCCGCATCCTCGTGGCGGTCCAGGTGGTGGCCGTGCTGAGCGGAGCCGTCGCCGTGTCCACGTTCCTCGCGCAGCTCGTGCCCTGGTGGAGCCTGCCGGTGCCGATGCTGTCGGTGATCGTCACGATCCTCGGCATCGCCGGGGCGATCACGGCGCTCGCGTTCGCCGGGCCGTGGCGCGCCCACGTGCTCGGGCCGCTCACCGTCGTCGCCGCCACCACCTCGCTGGCGCTGCTCGCCGACGTCATGACCGGCTCCGCCCTCCAGGTCAACGCCGTCACCGGGTACGAGCCCGTCACCGGCGGCCGCTTCTACGGCTTCAGCAACATCGCCTTCGCCGTCTACGCCACCGGCACCATCCTGGGCCTGGCCGGTGCCGCCCAGTGGCTGCTGCGCCGGGGGCTGCCCAGGCTCGCCGTGGTGCTCGCCTGCGCCCTGTACGGCGGGTTGGCCGTCTTCGCCGACGGCTGGCCCTCCTGGGGCGCCGACTTCGGCGGCGTCCCGGCGTTCGTGATCGGCCTGGCCGTCTTCCTCATCCTGCTGTCCGGCAGGCGGGTCTCCGTCGTGAAGCTGCTGCTCGTGGGGCTCGGGGGCGCGGTACTCGTCGGAGCGCTCTCCGTGTTCGACTGGCTGCGGCCCGCCGCGCAGCGCACCCACCTCGGCGCGTTCGTCCAGCAGGTGATCGACGGTCAGGCGTGGACCGTCGTCGGACGCAAGTTCAGCGCCATGGTCGGCGTGACCGTCGGCAACTGGTCGCTGACGCTGCTCTCGCTGGTCGCGCTCGCCTTCCTGTTCCTCGTGCTGAACCGGCCGTCGCGCTGGGGCGCCGCCGCGCTCGGCGAGGCGTACCGGCAGGCCCCCACGCTGCGCGCCGGCCTGATCGGCGCCCTCACCTGCGCCTTCCTCGGCTTCCTCAGCAACGACTCCGGCATCGCGATCCCCGCGATGGCGCTCACCGTGGCGGTGCCGCTGACGCTCGCGGCGTGCGTACGGGCGCTGCAGCTCGCCACGCCCACACGACCAGGACGCAGGTCAGGGCGAGCAGCACCCACGCCATCCGAGGCCTGACCACCTCACCCAGCCACGCCAGGTCCTCCGGCTGCCCGTCCACCCGCGCCGGGAGGTACGCCAGCGACAGCGCCAGCAGGTGAGCCACCGCGAACCCGTCGACGGCGGACGCCCCGACCAGCGCCAGCATGCCGAACGCCAGCCCGTCGTACCAGGGCAGCACGTACGGGGTCGCGAAGACGTACGCGACCGTCAGCGCCGCCGCCACGACCGTCGCGTCCACCTCGCCACCCCCGAACGGCCGCGCCAGGAACCCGCCCGCGCCTCCGGGGACAGGCCCGCGTGCCGCCATGCGCAGCAGCGACCACGCCACCAGGGCGAGCAGCAGCAGCGAACCGACCTGGATCTCCCCCCGGTACGCGCCCGAGCCCAGCGCCCCCTGCAGCCAGCCCTGCACGAGCTTCCACAGCGACGCCCACGACACCGACTTGCTGGTACGCGACACCGGCGCCAGCGCCTCGGGCCCCGCGACCGCGTACCCGACCACGACCACCGCCACGGCCGCGCCCGCCATGACCGCCAGCCGTGCCGGACGCCTGCGCAGCTCCCACGCCGGGCCCAGCGCCACCAGCCCCGCGTTCAGCTTCACCGCGACGCCCAGCCCCAGCAGCAGCCCGGAACCCAGCGGCCTGCCCCTGGCCAGCAGCGCCGCCACCATGCAGGCGATCGCCAGGGTGTCGGCGTGCATGCCGGCGACCAGGTGGTACAGCAGGAGCGGGTTGGCCGTCCACAGCAGGGCCGCCCGCAGCCGCCTGGCCGGGTCGTGCCGGGTGAACCGGTCGATCAGCAGGCCCGTGGCGATGAACGCCGCCGCGTTGACCAGCGCCAGCACGAAGATCGTGAGCCGGGTCGAGTCGCCGCCCACCCAGCTCGCCGCCGCCTGCACCGCCGTCGCGACCGGGCCGTACACGCTGGGCTCCTCGCGCCACGGCGCCTCCACCGCGTCGGCGACCGGGTCGCCGGGCAGGTCGGCCGCCCCATGCGTGTACGGGTCCAGCCCGAGCGTCACCATGCGTCCGTACGCGGCGTAGTTGAGATGGTCGCCGGACCCGGACGGCGGCAGGAACGCGAGCACCCCGGCCGCCAGACATCCGAGGACGACCAGCGCCCTCGCCCGCGGCAGCCAAGGCCGCCACCCCACCGCACCACCGGAGGAGGCGGGGGCGGCCGGGATCGCCGACAGGACCGCCAGCAGGCCGAACCCGCCCAGCACCAGCCCGGCGGCGGCCAGCGCGATCACGAGGTGCCCGTCGGGCCGCGCGTCGAGCCAGTACGGCGGCTGCCACCCGGGCCCGCCCAGCCCCGGAACCATCGCGGACGGCCCGAGCAGCCCGATGACGACCGTCACCACGACGGAGGCGCCAACGGCCGCGACGCCCACCTTCGTGAGCCGGTCCCGTGCCCTGCCCTGCCGCGTCTCCGGAGTCACCCGCAAATTCCAGCACACCCACCCACCGGCGACGCCCACCCCCATGAACCCGGAACGGGCGCTTCGGCCCGGGCAGAGCCGCCCAGCGCCCCTCGCGAGGCGAGCGGAAGGGGCGGCCTCGCCTGGCCGAGCCGCCCAGCACCTCTCCCGACGCGAGCTGGAGCGGCGGCCTCGCCTCCTCCAGTCGGGTGCCCCGGTCGCCGTCTCTCCCCGGGGAGTTCGTGGAGCCGTTCGAGGGGATCGGCGGGTGGTTTGTGGCGGTTTGGGGGGTGGAGGCCGACGGTGGGGAGGTTTGGGGTGGGCGTGAGCTGCGGCTGGTCAGCGCTTGGGGTGAAGTTTGTTCAGGTTTTCGGCGATCAGCGGCTCTCGGGTGGCCAGGGCGCGGGCGACGTCCCTGAGCTGCCTGGCCCGGTGGAGCTGCGCACGCCAGTCGGTGCCGGTGGCGCGATGGGACATCTCGACCTCCACCTCCGACACCCGGAACCCCTTGCGGAGCAGGTCGATCGTGAGCGCCGTCTCGACGCCGAAGCCGTGCGCCAGCGGCCGCGCGGCCTCGAAGGCGGCCCTGGTGAGGCAGCGCTGACCGTTCAGCGGCTGGGCGGCCTCGAAGCCGGTGGCGCGGCGGATGCCGTCTCTGGACAGGCGCACCACTAAGCCGTGCCCGCCCAGCTTCACGCGGGTCATGAAGACCGCGATCGTCATGTCGGCGGCCCCGGACCGTACGGGCTCGATGAGCGGCGCCGCGGCGCGTGCCGTCTCGCCCAGGTCGGCGTCGAGGAACAGCAGGTGCCGGGGCGGGCGGTCGTCGTCGAGCAGCCGCACCGCCTCCGCGCCCGACTCCATCGCCGCGGCCTTGCCGCGGTTGCGGCTGTGACGTACGACGCGTGCGCCGGCCGCGCGGGCGATCCGGCCCGTCTGGTCGGTCGAGCCGTCGTCGACGACCACGACCAGCCCCACTCCGGGCAGGGCCTTGGCGGCGGCGACGGTGGACGCGATGCGGTCGGCCTCGTTGACGGCCGGGATGACGACGGCGGTGTCGTCGGTGACCGCCTCCGTCATGATCCCTCGGCGATGAGGAGCTCCTGCGGCACCTCTTCGTGGACGGTGAACACCGAGTCGAGGCCGGTGACCTGCAGGATCTTGCGCACCGCCGGACGCGGGGCCGCCACCTCCAGCGCGCCGCCGCGCTCCTTCATGCGTTTGAGCGCCGACAGCAGGACGTTCATGCCGGTCGAGTCGCAGAAGTCGACGCCGGACATGTCGATGACCACGCGGGCCGGCCCTTCCTGCAGCAGCCGAGTGAACTCGGACTGCAGGTGGGGCGCCGTATAGAGGTCGATTTCGCCGGTGATCGCGACGAGTGCATGGCCGGCGTGTGATCGGGTCGAGACCTTGAGCTCCACATGGGCAGGCTAGCGGGGCGCGCGCTTCCGGTCACGTTGTCACGCCGATAGGGGAACCACAGGTTTTTGTCCTCCGTTTGGGCTTCATCACAACGGAGAGTACGCGAAGCTTGACACGACGACACCGGCACCGGACCCCGGGCACGGAGCTCGCGACCATGGAGAAGGAGGGGCTGGGGCACGCCAGACGGGCCCCGCGTCTATGAAAGCCGACCGAACCGATGACCCCCAGCGGCAGATGCTCAGGGAACGCCTGGAGAGCATCCTCATCACCACGGAGAAGGCCAAGTCCTGGCACGACGAGGCGGAACGCCTGCGTGACCTGGTGAACCAGGATGGTTACGTGCCGATCCGTACCCGGCTGGCGAGCGAGGACCTCGACTTCCTCGCGGGCGCCCGCGCCGAGTTGCTCAGGCTCTCCGAGCTCGGCATCCGGCTGCTCGACCTCCACCAGCCCCGCGACGCGGGCGGCATCACGAGCGACACGGCGCACCCCATCCTGCGGTGCCGCAGCTGCATGTGGCGCTGGCCGTGCCCGACCTTCCGCGCGATGACCGAGTCCTTCGGCCCCGGCACCGACCCCTCACTCCCCACCACCCCCTCCTGACCTCCACCCCGCCCCAAGCTCCCCGCCGTCCCCTGCTGACGTTCAGATCCACCGCGCCCTGAGCTTCCCGCCGTCTCCTCCAGCCCTGGGATCCACCGCGCCCTGAGCTTCCCGCCGTCTCCTCCTGGCCCTCCGAACCTCCCGAGTGACCACGCCCCGAGCTCCCCGTCCGTCGCCGCTCGGAGCTCCCCGTTCCGCCCGGCTCCGCGCTCACCGATCCCTCCCGGCTTCGAGCCCCTGACACGCCCCGGTCCCGAGCTCCCTCTTCCCGAGCCTCCTCCGTCCAGAAGAGCCCCGGCACCCGGGTCAGGACCGCAGGAGGGGCAGGCGGATGTCGAAGCGGCAGCCCGGCCCGTCGTTCACGACGCCGATCGTCCCGTCGTGCGCCTCGACGATGCCCTGTGCGATGGCCAGCCCGAGTCCCGCGCCGCCCTCCGCGGTCGGGGTGCGGGCGGCCTCCCCGCGGAAGGCCACGTCGAAGACGCGCGGCAGGTCCTCCTCGGGGATGCCGCCGCACCAGTCGGCCACCGACAGGCAGGCCATGCCTCCGGCGTCCACCCCGGCCCGCAGGACGACCGTGCGGCCGGGCGGTGTGTGCCTGATGGCGTTGACGACGAGGTTGCCGAGCGCCCTGCCGAGGGCGCCCGGGTCGGCCTCGACGGGCACGCTCGCGGCGGCCTCGGCGGTCAGGACGACGCCCTTGGCCCGTGCGACCGGTTCCGCGCCGGCGAGGGTGTCGGCGACGAGGTCGGCCAGCCCGATCCTGACGCGGGAGAGCCGCAGCGCGCCGGCGTGGATGCGTGACAGCTCGAACAGGTCGTCCACCATGGCGGACAGGCGTCCGACCTCCAGCTTCATCTGCCTGTGGTAGCGGGAGACGGTGGCGGGGTCGCGGACGACGCCGTCCTCCAGGGCTTCCGCCATGGCACGCAGGCCCGCGAGCGGGGTGCGCAGGTCGTGGCTGACCCAGGCGACGAGTTCGCGCCGGGCGCCTTCGAGCGCGCGTTCCCGCTCGTACGCCTCCTCCAGGCTGCCGGCGATGGTCTGGAGCTCGGCGGGCAGGCCGCGCGGGGCGGTGAACGGCGTCGCGCCGACGGCGGCGACGAGCCGCCTGCTCTCCCTGACGACCATCCTGGCCAGGACGAACGCGGCCCCCAGCCCGACGAGCCCGCCGACGGCGACGATGGCGAGCACGGAGTCCTTGACCGGCCCGTCGATGATCATCTCCATGATGCCCACGACGACCCCGGCCAGCGTGGCCGACACGGCGACGACCACGACCACGGCCAGCATCACGCCGATGGACCGGGTACGCAGCCGCCAGATCACGCCGACGCCGAGCGCGGCCACGACGAGCCCCAGGCCGGCGGTCACGGCCACGACCATCCACAGCTCGCCGAGGGGCGCGGCCGCGTAAGGGGTCACGGCCCTGTGTCCATCGGCTCGTACCGGTAGCCGACGCCCCACACGGTGACGATCCTGCGCGGCTCGGTCGGGTCGGGCTCGATCTTCTCGCGCAGCCGCCTGACGTGGACGGTCACGGTGGAGGAGTCGCCGAACGACCAGCCCCACACCTGGTCGAGCAGGGCGGCCCTGCCGAACGCCTGCCTGGGGTTGCGCATCAGGTAGGCGAGCAGGTCGAACTCCCTGGCGGTGAGCGTCACCTCGGCGCCGCGCAGCCGCACCTCGTGCGCGCCGACGTCCACGACGAGGTCGCCGTCGCGCAGCACGCCGGTGCCGGGGATGACGGTCGCGCCCCTGGCGCGGCGCAGCACGGACCGCACCCGCAGGGCCAGCTCGCGCGGGCTGAACGGCTTGACCACGTAGTCGTCGGCGCCGGTCTCCAGGCCGACGACGCGGTCGATCTCCTCGCCGAGCGCGGTCAGCATGATCACGGGGACGGGCCGGCGTTCCCTCAGCTTCCTGCACACCTGCAGCCCGTCGAGCTTGGGCAGCATGAGGTCGAGCACCATGAGGTCGGGGGGTGCGGCCAGGGCACGGCGCAGCGCCTCGGCGCCGTCGCCCACGCACTCGACCTCGTGCCCGTCGCGCTCCAGGTACCGGGCCACCACCTCGGACACGGTCGGATCGTCCTCGACCACCAGGATGCGCGTGTTCATCCCCTCACGGTACGGCGGAGCCGCCCGGGGGCGACATGGACGTCATCGGTTCGTAAGCCTCGCGGATCATGCCGGGAGGACGTACGGTTGCCTCATGAGTAGAGTCGTGATGCTCGTCTTAGGGACCTTGCTGGGCCTGTTCGTCGTGTTCAACTTCGTGGTCCCGATGCTGGTCGGCCTGGTCAAGCTGGCATTGATCGTCGGTGTGGTCGCCCTGCTGGTCTTCATCGCCGTCACCGTCGTGGGCAAGTCCTCGAAGCTGCGGTGACGCTTTTCCTGCTCGATCCGTGGCTGGCCGGCGTCACCATGGTGGCGATCCTGCTGCTGGCCACCTGGGCGGCGCGGCTGCTGCCCGTGCTCGGGGGCGACCAGTCGGGTCCGCCGCCGGGCTACGCGCGCCGTACGGCGTTCCAGCGCCTGCGCGATCCCGACGCGGCCGGGCGTCCGCGTCCCCGAGCTCCTTAGTTCCGCCCCGCTTGCGTGTCAGGCGGGGCTCTCGTCCGTGAGCCCTGTTTCTTCCCTCTCGTTCATTGGAAGGGCTCATGATCGATTCTCTTGTCACGTTCGTCATCGGCATGTCCGGGGGCAGCGCCGCGCTCGGCATCGTGCTGTTCACGCTGGCGGTGCGGCTGCTGCTGGTGCCGCTCGCGGTGCGGCAGGCGCGGGCGGCGCGGCTCGGCCGGCGGCTCGCGCCGCGGCTGCGGGAGCTGCGCGAGCGGTACGCGCGCGATCCGCAGAGGCTCGCGGAGAAGACGCGGGCGCTGTACGCGGAGGCGGGCGGCTCCCCGTTCGGCGGCATCGGGCCGGCGCTGGCGCAGATGCCGTTCCTGTGGCTGATGTACCGGGTGGCGACGCACCCGACCGCGCTCGCGGGGCAGGACCTGCTGGGGGCTCCGCTGGGTCAGCACCTGGCCGGGGTGATCGGGCATTACGGTCTGATCAGTTGGCCGGTTTCGGTCTTCGCGCTGATCATCGTGCTGGTCCTCGTGCTGGCGTGGTGGTCGTCGCGCCGGATGGAGGTGCCGGAGGGGCAGCCGCAGGCGGTGACCCGGCTCATGCGGCTCATGCCGTACGGATCGGTGCTGGCCGCGGCCGTGCTCCCGCTGGCCGCCGGGCTGTACCTGCTGGTCTCCACCGCCTGGACGGCCGGGGAGCGCGCGGTGCTGACGGCGCGCACCGCCTGAGGCCGGGCGAAGGCGCCGAAGGCGACGGGGAGCGCGGCGCGGCTCGCCCGACGGCGTGAACGGGCGCGAGGACGGGGTGGCTAGCCGGCCTCTCTCAGGCTGGCCACCTTCCCGTTGACCTGGCCGTTCATGGAGCCGTTGACCTGCCCGTTCACCGACGCGGCGGGGGCGGGCAGCACGGCCCACACGGTCTTCGTCTCGCCGTCGTGACGTACTCCCCAGCTCTCGGCCACGTACTCGACGATGCCGAGACCGCGGCCCCCGAGCGACGACAGCGTGGGGCGGCCGGCGCGCGGCTCCGTGGCGGCTCCCCCGTCGCTCACCGCCACCTCGATGCGGTCGTCGCTGCGCAGCCAGGCCACTCTCACCATGCCCGACGGCAGCGGGTGCGCGTGCCGCAGCGCGTTGCTCAGCAACTCGCTGACCACCAGCACGGCGTCGTCGATCGCGGTGGCGAACACCCCGCAGTCCTGCAGATCAGTGCTCAGACGCTGGCGGGCGACGGCAACGCTGGACGGCGCGTACGGCAGCAGCACCACGCTTGACACACCCACCTCCCCGTTCCCTGTGCCCCCCGTGGGAACACTCCCCGGTACGACCGAAATGCCCCGTTACTCAATCCCAGAAACCGCATCTCGATCACAGCTTGTACACATTGGACGATAGATCAGCGCAACTGTGACCACCTCGTTACCGCATCGGTGTGTCGGATCGGATAGGGGAAGCACGTCTCATGACGAGCCTCATCCTGGTGCCGCCTCCCGGTCGCGGCTGCGCGGTCACGTCGCCTCCCTGTGCCCTGGCCAGACTGCGGACGATGTAGAGCCCGAGCCCCACTCCACCAAACCTCCTCCTGTCGCCGCTGTCCACCTGGACGAACCGCTCGAAGATCCGTTCTCGGTCAGGCGGGGCGATTCCGACGCCCTCGTCCTCGACGACGGCGACCACCCGGTCGTCCTCCCGCCAGGCCGCCACCCTGATCAGCCCGCCCGCGGGCGAGTACTTGAACGCGTTCTCCAGCAACTGGCCGAGCACGATGTCGGTGGCGAGCGCGTCGCCCAGCACGTACGGCAGGCCGTCCTCGACGTCCACCTCGACCCGGTGCCTGTCGGACAGCACGGGCAGCCCCAGCGTGGCCGCCCTGACCCGGTCGGCCAGGTCGAACGCCTCGATGCGCACCGCGAGCTCCTCGGCCCCGGCCCGCGCGCCCAGCAGCAGGTGGTCCATGAGCTGCCCGAGCGACCTCGCCCGCTCCGCGATCGTGTGGACGGCGGAGCGGCGCTCGTCGTCGGTCAGCTTGTCCCAGCGGGAGTCGAGGGTGCCGGCGAACCCCCGCACGATCGTGATCGGGGTGCGCAGCTCGTGGCTGGTGGTGGCGAGGAAGAGGTCCTTGGCCTCCTCCAGCTCCTTGGCCGTGGTGACGTCACGGAAGTCGATCACCAGCTCGCCGGTCTCCTCGATCTCCGCGCTCACCACCTCCAGCCACCGCCCGCTCTTCAGCTGGACCGTGTACGTCTCGCCCGGCGACGGCACGGGGAACGGCGTCGGCCTGCCGAGGACCGCCTCGGGGGCGTAGCCGGTCAGCTCGGCCGCTGCCGGGTTCCACCGCGACACGCGGCGCCGCTCGTCGAGCACGGCGATGCCGTCGGCGCTCGCGTCGAAGACGGCCCGCTCGTGCGCCCGCTGCCGCACGGCCTCCTGGTAGGCCACGGCGTTGCCGACCGCGATGCCGGCGTGGCCGGCGAGCAGTTCGAGCAGCTCAAGCTCGACGTGGCCGGGGGTGCGGCGGGCGAACAGCGCGTACAGCGCGCCATAGGGACGCCCGCCGACCGCGGCGAGGCCGAGGGCGATCGTGTGCAGGCCGGGCATCCGGGCCCACACCAGGCCGCCCAGGCCCTGCGACTCCAGCAGGACGGTCTTGCCGGTGCGCAGCAGCTTGTCGACCAGGCTCGTGCGCAGGTCGGTGGTGGTGCCGCGGATCTCCTCCGGCAACTGGTACGTGCTGACCAGCCGCAGCCTGTCGTCCTCGATGAGGACGAAGCCGCCGCCGTCGGCGCCGGTCAGCTCGGTGAGGCTGGCCGAGATGCGGTCGAGCACGGCGGGCAGCTCCAGCTCGGCGTTGATGTCGCCGACCACGTCGGTGAGCCGGCGGACCAGCCGCGCCCTGCGCGCCATGCGGCTCCTCGCCGCCTCGTCGGTCTGGACGAGATGGTGGACGCAGACGTAGCCGGCGACCGAGTTGCCGACCATCAGGGCGGCGGTGTCGACGCGCACGTCGAGCAGGGTGCCGTCCCTGTGGAAGCGGCGGGTGCGCAGCGACACCTGGCCTCCGGTGCGGACCCGTTCGAGCACCGCGTTGTGCTCGGCCGTCAGCTCGGCGGGGACGATCGGGGGCCTGCGCCCGAGCATCTCCTCGGCGGACCAGCCGAACAGCCGCTCGGCGGCGGCGTTCCAGACGAGGACGGTCTGGTCCCTGTCGAGGGCGACGACGGCGTTGGGGGAACCGGCGAGCACCGCGCGAGCGATGTCCTCGTCACTGCCGGCCCATGCGTCACCCACACCTCCATAGTGCACGTGGCGCGGTGGGTGCGTCGGGCGATCCGTCCGATACGCTGCGGTCACGGCTTTTTCTGGTGGGTGAAGAGGGTGAGCGTATGTCGGGCAACGATCTCGACGCCCTGTTGCGCGTGACCTCTCCCACCTATCGGGGAAAGAGCCCGCCCGACATCGCGTTCGGCACGTACGACGGCGCCGTGGGCAGGCTGACGCTGGCGGTCACCGCCCGGGGCATCGTGGCCTGCAGCTTCGAGGACGAGAACCGCGTCTTCGAGCAGGTGCTGAAGCACGTCGGCTCGTTCATCGGGCCCGACCCGCGCCGGCTCGACCCGGTGCGCAGGGAGCTCGACGCGTACTTCTCGGGCCGCCTGCGGGCCTTCGCCACGCCGGTGGACCTGTCGCTCGCCATGTCCTTCGCCCGTACGGTGCTGCAGAAGACCATGGCGGTGCCGTACGGCACGACCACGACGATCGAGGCGCTCGGCGAGCTGATCGGGCGGCCCAGGGCGCTGCGCGCGATCTCCAACGCCCTGGCGGGCAACCCGGTGTGCGTGATCGTGCCGTGCCACCGCGTCGTACGCGCCGACGGCACGCTCGGCGACTACGCCGGGGGCGTGGCCGCCAAGCAGCACCTGCTCACCGTCGAGCAGCGCGCCTCAGCCGCCCGCTGAGCGCCCCGACGAGCAGCGTCGCGAGCGCGGCCACCAGGGCGGCGCCGAGCGCGCCGTTCATCCACGGCTGCCGGGTGAAGCCGATCGCGTGGCGCACGGCCGCCCAGAAGCCGTCCCACCCGGCCATGGTCGGGCTGGAGGTGGTCAGCCAGTACGCGACGAAGCCGAGCGCCCACGGCGCCAGCATCGCCGGGCGCGCGGGGGCGTCCTCGCCGGTGTCCCAGTTCCGGGAGCCGCCGAGCAGGAAGTAGTCCACGGCGAGCACGGCGAACATCGGGACGAACACCGCGCCGATCACGCCGAGGAAGGCGCCGTACGAGGCGACGTCCACGACGAGCGCGATGGTGACGGTGAGCACGCCGATGACGGTGGAGAAGACCCTGCGGTCGACGCGCGGCATGAGGTTCTGCAGCGAGACGGTGGTGGAGTAGACGTTGGCGAACGACTGGTCGGTCTCGCGCAGCACCAGGATCGCGAAGAACAGCGCGCCGAGCGGCGCGGCGACGAACGGCGTGAACACGGCCGTGCCGTCGGCGTTCACGGCGCCGGCTCCGGCGATGGCGACCGCGTACACGCCGAGGCCGAGGCAGGCGACCTGCGCCAGCGTGTAGCCGCCGACGATCCCGGTGAACGCGGCCCGGCCGGAGCGGGAGTGGCGGGCGAAGTCGGCGGCCATCGGCACCCACGACACCGACAGCGCGATCACGTAGTCGACGGCGGGGGCGAAGCCGGTCCAGGTGCCGCCGGTGTGGGCGGGCGCGTCGCGGAGGAACACGACGGCGAACCAGGCCATCGACACGATCACGCCGACGGTGACGTAGCGCCGCAGCAGCCGGACCGAGCCGAGCGGCCAGATGCTGAGCACCGTCGTGAGCACGCCCGCGACGAGCACCCACACCTGGTACGGCACCCCGGGGAAGATCGCGCTGGCGGCCTTGGCGATCACCCAGAGCTCGAACGCGCCCCATCCGAGCATCTGGACGATGTTGAGCACCGTCGGCACGTACGACGCCTTGGCGCCGAACAGGCCGCGCAGCAGCACCATGGCGGGCTGCCCGGTCTGCGTGCCGGGGATGGCGGACAGCCCCACCATGGCGGTGCCGATGAGGCTGCCGACGACGGCGGCCGTGAGGGCGGCGGCCAGGCTGAGCGGCGCGTTGCCGAGCGGGTCGAGCAGGAGCAGCGCCCCCGAGAAGCCGAGGAGGCTGACCCCGAGGTTGGCCCAGAGGGCTCCCTGGTCGAGGACGCCGAGGGTCTTGGGCGGCGCGCCTTCGAGGGTCAGCGGAACTTCGTCGACGACATGCGCCATCGCACACTCCCTACGCCGGCATTATCCGGACAGGTTCAGGCGGTCGGCAGCGGATCTGTAGCTGCCCTCTCAGCCCGGCACCCCGAGCTCCCGCGACGATCTGAAGTTAGCGCCCTCATCATGCCGTAATGGCGGGAGATCCGCCACAGTGGGGTGTTCGACCGGCGTTCAGGCGACGTACGGAGGTTGTCCCGTCTCGCTCACCATGGCCCGGTGCGCGCCCTCCCACGACTGCATGCCGCCGCCGACGTTCACGGCCTCGCGGCCGAGGCGCGACAGCCACGCGGCCACCTGCATCGAACGCCCGCCGACCCGGCAGACGACGTACACGGTGCGGTCGCCTGGCACCTCGTCGACGCGCCCCTGGATCTGGGACATGGGGATGTGCACGGCGCCGGGCGCGTGGCCCGCCACCCACTCCTCCTGTTCGCGCACGTCAAGCAGGTAGGCGTCGTCGGGGACGTCCTTGGCCTCGATCTCTGGAACGGTCATGCGTCCATCATCTCGCGCCGCGGGCGTGAGCACGTACCGTTGCGTGAGCCGCTACTTGAGCAGCCGGGACAGCCTGCGGTCGGCGAGCGGTTTTCCGCCGGTCTGGCAGGTGGGGCAGTACTGCAGCGCCGAGTCGGAGAACGACACCTCCCTGATGGTGTCGCCGCAGACGTCGCAGGGCTGCCCCGCCCGGTTGTGCACCCGCAGGCCCGACTTCTTCTCCGCCTTCAGGTCCTTGGCCGCCAGCCCGCGCGCCCGCTCGACGGCCTCGCGCAGCGTCGCGACGACGGCCTCGTGCAGGTCGGCCACCTGGGCGTCGGTGAGCGTCCCAGCGATCTTGAACGGCGACATCCGCGCGGCGTGCAGGACCTCGTCCGAGTAGGCGTTGCCGATGCCCGCGACGACCTTCTGGTCGCGCAGCAGGCCCTTGATCTGCATGCGGCTGCCGGACACGATCCGCCTGAGCGTGTCGACGGTGAACGACGGGTCGAGCGGATCGGGGCCGAGCGCGGCGACGCCGGGAACCTCCCGCGGGTCGCGGGTGACGTACACGGCCAGGCGCTTCTGGGTGCCCGCCTCGGTCAGCTCGAACCCGGGGGCCAGGCCGTCGTCGCCGGGGGCGAACCGCACGCGCGCGGCCAGCGGCCCCTTGCCCGGGCGTACCGGCTTGGCGCCCGACAGGTCGTCGCGCCAGCGCAGCCAGCCCGCCCTGGCCAGGTGGACGACCAGGTGCAGGCCGTCGCAGTCGAGGTCGAGGAACTTGCCGTGCCTGGCCACGCCCGTGACGGTCAGCCCGCCGAGCGCGGTGACCGGCGGGTCGAACGTCTTGAGCGCCTGGACGGCCACCACGTCGACCGCCAGGACGGTGCGCCCCACGGCCCGTTCCTTGAGGAACTCTGCGAGGGACTCCACTTCGGGAAGTTCCGGCATGCCCCCAGGGTACGGTCCGCCGTCCACAGGCTGTGGAAACTACGGCACGTCCCAGAAGGCCAGCTCGTGGGCCATGCCCTCGGTGAACAGAGCCTCCGCCCGCACCGGGTCGGGGTCGGCCTCGTCGATCATCTGGGCGATCCTCACCGTGAGTGCCGCGAACCCGGGATCGGCGTACGTGTCCACCCACGCCCGATATCTCGGCTCAGTCGGCGGGTTCTCCGCCAAGATCTTGCCGAGGGTCGAATATCCCCACATGCAGGGGTAGAGCGCGGCCAGCCCCTCCCCGTACGACGCCGCCGACTCCAGCAGGAACCGCGTGTACGCCTCGCACGCCGGCCCCTTGACCGCGCCCTCCAGGTCGGCGCCGAACTCCGCCGACAGCGACCGGTGCAGCCTCAGCTCGTCGTGGTACGTCGCGTGCGCCAGGTCCACCAGGTCGCCCAGGTGCCCGTCCGGCGCCTGCCAGGCCAGCCGCGCGAACACCCGCACGTAGTCCAGCAGGTACAGGTAGTCCTGCTCCAGCCACGAACGGAAGACCGGCTCCGGCAGGTCGCCGCGTCCGATGCCCACGACGGTCGGGTGCGCGAGCTGCTCCTCCAGCAGCGGACGGCCGATGGCGTGCAACTTCTCCGAGATAGCCATGTCTGGGAGGTTAGTGATGAAGCATGACCGTCACGCGCGCCGCCCCCGGCGCCGGGCGGCGGGGATCGCGGCCGCCCGGCCCGCGACGTCAGCGCGCGTCGAGGATCTCCTTGGGGACCGGACGGTCCTCCTTGAGCGCGTTGAACAGCGCGAGGGCCTTCTCCCTGTCCCACTTCACGCCCACGCCGCCCCCGACGTTCTCGTTGCCGCCGAACGGCACCACCGTGGTCTGCGGGCTGTCACCCATGGCCAGGCCCAGCGACAGCATGTCGAACACGCCCGTGCCGGGATCGACCTCCACCGCGTCGGTGGCGCTCATCGCCAGCGGGATCGACGTGAACGGGTTGATGAGCACGCCCGGGCTCGCCGCCTTCTTCACCACCGCGCCCAGGAACTGCCGCTGGCGCTTCGTACGCTCGAAGTCCGGCAGCGCCCCACCCTTGCGGGTGCGGACGTAGCCGAGGGCCTGCGAGCCGTTCAGCACCTGCTTGCCCTTCTTCAGCTTCAGCCCGGCCTTCGGGTCGTCCACGGCGGCCCGCACGTCGATCTCCACACCGCCGACGGCGTCGACGATGTCGACGAACCCGGCGAAGCCGATCTCCATGTAGTGGTCGATGTGCACGCCCGTGACCGTCTCCACGGTTCGCACGAGCAGCTTGGGGCCCCCGGTGGCGTACGCGGCGTTGAGCTTGTCGCGCCCCCGGCCCGGGATCGTGACGGCGGAGTCGCGCGGCAGGCTGACCAGCGTGGGCCTGCCGTCGCCCTCGGGGATGTGGAGCAGCATCATCGAGTCGGTGCGCTGCCCCACGGCGCGGCCGGTGGCGAGCCTCCTGCGCTCGGCCGCCGACAGGCCCTTGCGGCTGTCGGAGCCGACGAGCAGCCAGTTGGAGCCCGGCGTGTCGGCCACGCGGCCGTCGTAGTCGTCGAGCGCGCCGTCGATGCCCTTCAGCCGGGAGTCGATCCAGAACACCAGGCCCACGGCGGCCACCAGGAGCGCCGCCAGGACCGCCGCGACGATCTTGATGATCGTCCGGCCCGACGGGCGCCTGCGCGGCCCTCTGGGGCGCTCCTGGGGCCGCTCGCCGCCCGTCTCGCGGCGGGGGGTCAGCGGCTTGACGGGGCCGCCGCCGGAACGTTCCCTGCCGTAGACGCGCGACCTGCCCCTCGGCTCCTCCCCTGGAGGCGGGGGCGGGGGCGGCGGCGCGTCGGAGGGCCCGACGGCCGGGAGCTTGTGCGTGGGCGCGTCCGAACCGCCGGACGGGATGTGGTGGGCGGGGGCACCGCCCGAACGCGGGCCGTCGCCGGGCCTCTGGGGCAGGGGGCGGCCGTCGCCTGGCGGGCGCATCGCCCGCGTCCGGTCGTCCTCAGACACTTCTCCTTCTTCCTTCGCTTGTCATAGACGCTACGTCCCAGCTCCGGCGGGTGAAGACGGGTCGTCATGGTTTTCCCACGGAAAAGTAGGCGGACCTTGACGCGGGGCCCTGGGGAAACATAGATGCCACCTGCGTCGTTACGGTTGTGGGACCACCTCTACCGAAAGGATGATCGTGTCCGCTGCGGACCCGTGGAGTCTTTGCCCGTGCGCCTGCACGGGTTCCTCTGAAGGCTCACTCAGGTGAGCGCCTATCTGGGCCTTCTGGCCCTCTTCCTTCTGACCGCGGCGACAGGCTACTTCGTGGCCCAGGAGTTCGCGTTCGTCGCCGCTGACCGCGGGCTGCTGCGTGAGCAGGCCGCCGCGGGCGACCGCGCCGCCGAGAAGGCCCTCCAAGTCACCTCCCGCCTGTCGTTCATGCTCTCCGGCGCGCAGCTCGGCATCACCGTCACCGCGCTGCTGGTCGGCTTCCTGGCCGAGCCCGCCATCGCCGTGATCGTACGGCCCTGGCTGGAGGGCTTCGGACTCCCCGACGGCGTGATCACCGGAGTGTCCGTGGCCGTCGGCGTGTTCGTCGCCACGGTCGTGCAGATGGTGCTCGGCGAGCTGGCCCCGAAGAACCTCGGCATCGCCAGGCCCGAGCCGGTGGCCAAGTTCCTGGCCGCCTCGACCCTCGTGTACCTCGCGGTCGTCGGCCCGGTGGTGCGGCTGTTCGACTCGGCCGCCACCGGCCTGCTCCGCCGCGTCGGCATCGAGCCGGTCGAGGAGGTCGAGCACGGCGCCACGCCGGAGGAGCTCTCCCGGATCATCGAGGAGTCGGCCAGGGCGGGCGAGCTGCCCCCGCGGCTGTCGGAGCTGCTCGAACGGGCACTGGAGTTCGGCGACCGCACCGCCGAGGAGATCATGGTGCCGCGCCCGCGCGTGGTCGTGCTCCGCGCCTCCCAGCCGATCTCCGACCTGCTCGGCGTCATGCGCGAGTGCGGGCACTCCCGCTACCCGGTGCTCGGCGACGACGGCGACGTCACGGGCGTGACCGGCGTGCGCGAGCTGCTGGCGTCCGGGCTGGACGAGGGCAGGATCGGCCGCGTCACCAGGCCGGCGCTGCTGGTGCCCGACTCGCTGCCGTTGCCCGCCGTCCTCGACAGGATGCGCGGCGCGCGCGACGACATCGCCTGCGTCATCGACGAGTACGGCGGCCTGGCGGGCGTCATCACCGTCGAGGACCTGGCCGAGGAGCTGGTCGGCGAGCTGCTGGACGAGAACGACCCCGAGCCGGCCGGCCCCGTGGAGCGGCCGGGCGGCGTCTGGGAGGTGCCCGGCTGGCTGCGGCTGGACGAGGTCGAGCGGGCCACCGGCGTCGCGCTGCCGGAGAGCGACGACTACGACACGCTCGCCGGGCTCGTCCTGGCCAGGCTGGGCCGGATGCCCGACCCGGGCGACACCGTGGTCGTGCCGGTCACGCCGGACACCGACCTGTTCGCCGAGGACGAGGAGGCGCGCGAGCACCTGGCGGAGCTGACCGTGATGTCGCTCAACCGCCGCGTCCCCGAGTGGGTGCGGCTCGCGCCCGTCCAGCACGCGGAGGCCGCCCGATGACGATGATCGTCGTGAGCCTCGCGCTGCTGGCCTTCAACGCGCTGTTCGTGGCGGCCGAGTTCGCGTTCGTCTCCTCCAGGCGTCACCGGCTGGAGGAGATGGCCTCCGGCGGCAACCGGCTCGTCAGGGTCGCCGCCAGGTCGGCGGTGGGCGGCGGCCGGCGGCTGTCGCTCATGCTGGCGGGCGCCCAGCTCGGCATCACGCTGTGCACGCTGGGGCTCGGCCAGGTCACCGAGCCGGCGATCGAGCACTTCCTGGAGCCGGTGTTCGGCGTGGCGGGCGTGCCCGAGCCGCTTCGCCTGCCGATCGCGCTGACGGTCGCGCTGGCGCTGGTCACGTTCCTGCACATGGTGGTGGGCGAGATGGCGCCCAAGTCGTGGGCGCTGACCCACCCCGAGCGGGCGGCGCTGCTGCTCGCCCTGCCGTTCTCCGGCTTCACCCGGCTGATGCGGCCGCTGCTGACGGCCCTGAACGGGCTCACCAACGTGGTGCTGCGGCTGTTCGGCGTGCAGCCGCGCGACGAGCTGGCCACCACGCGCACGCCGCGCCAGCTCGCCATGCTGGTCGGCGAGTCGGGGCGGATGGGGCTGCTGGACAGGGAGGAGCACGACCTGCTCACCCGGGCGCTGCGGCTGCAGGCCGAGGGCATCGAGCGGCTGATGGTGCCGATCGGCCAGGTCGTGGCGGTGCCGCAGCACGCGGGCTCGGCGGAGATCAGGGCCACGGCCGCCCGCAGCCGCCACCTGCGGCTGCTGGTGACCGGCCGCGACGGCCCCGTGGGCGTGCTGCACGCCCGCGACGCTCTGCTCCAGCCAGCCGGCACGGCGGGCGAGCTGGCGCGGCCCGTGCCGAGGCTGGCCTGCGTCACGCAGGTGCCGGAGGCCGTGACGGCGCTGCAGGAGGCGCGGGCGCACCTGGCGCTCGTCACCGGGCAGGGCGGCACGGTGATCGGCATGGTCAGCCTGACGGACCTGCTCGGCGTGCTGCTCGACACCAGGGCGAAGGCCGCCTGACCCCCGAAAGTGTGACGTAAAACACACGCCCGGCCGCAAGCCATCCGAAAGCCGGATGCAACCGGCCGGGCGTAGCGTCCAGGGACGGCCGCCCGGCGTGCCGACCCGCTTGATAAAGAAAGAGCCCCGGCTCTTGCGAACCGGGGCTCATTTCGTCAATGTGGGTCTGCCGATTTCATCGGCGAACCAGTGGGCGAGGAGGGATTTGAACCCTCACGTCCTTTCGGACACACGGACCTGAACCGTGCGCGTCTGCCGTTCCGCCACCCGCCCGTTTGTGGGTGCGGAGAAACATTAGCACGGAACAGCCAGTGGTACCGAACCCGGATACGATCGCATAAGACACGGGAGCGGATGAGCAGGGCGCGGGTGCCGACCGACGCCGGATCACCGCCACCGGGAACGAGCGGAAACCGGGCGCCGGAAGCGTACGGGGGCCGCGATCATATGCACGGAGGAAGGGAGGTACCCGGTGGGAGTCCTTCAGCGCTTCGAGCGAAGGCTCGAAGGCTTGGTTGAGGGGGCCTTTGCGCGGGCGTTCAAATCTGACCTTCAGCCGGTCGAGGTCGCCAGCGCGGTTCAGCGGGAGATGGACGAGCGGGCGGCCATCGTCGCGCAGGGACGCACGCTCGTGCCGAACGACTTCGTGGTCGAGCTGTCCACCACCGACAGCGAGCGGCTCGAGGTCTACGCCGACAGCATCAGTCACGAGCTGGCCAACCTCGCCAGGGAGTACGCCAAGGAACAGGGCTACTCCTTCGTGGGACCGGTCCGGGTCCGCTTCGAGACCGCCGGCGACCTCGCCGTCGGGCTCTTCCGCATCCGCTCGGGCGTCATCCGCGGGGCGACGGTCGAGCAGGACGAGATCCGCCAGCCGACGAGCGACGTGCCCCCGTCGAAGCCGCACGCCTTCAACGGCCGGCCGAGGCTGCTCGTCTCCACGCAGGACGACCCGCAGGGCGACCGCTCCTACGAGCTCACCACTCCGGTGACGCTGCTCGGCAGGGGCACCGACTGCGACCTCCGCCTGGTCGACCCCGGCGTGTCCCGCCACCACGCGGAGCTGCGCGTCGAGGGCCAGCAGGTGGTCCTCGTCGACCTGGGCTCCACGAACGGCACTTTCGTCAACGGCCAGCCGGTACGCAGGATCGAGCTCCAGAACGGCACGCGAGTGACGCTGGGACGCACGACCCTGGTGTTCCGGCGCGATTAGGGGTAGACAGACGGTCCATGTCCGAGCTCACGCTGCTGCTGATCCGGCTCGCCTTCCTGGCGGCGCTGTGGTTCTTCGTCATTGCCGCAGTCGGCGTGATCCGGACAGACTTGTTCGGATCAAGCACGGCTCCCGCGGGTCCACGCAAGGGCATCAGGCCCGCCAAGCCGGCGGCCAAGCCCAAGAGCAAGAAGGGCGAGCCCCGCCAGCTCGTCGTCACCGGTGGCCCGCTGCAGGGCACCACCATTAACCTCACGGAGACGCCCATCACCATCGGCCGGGCGAACGACGCCACGCTGGTAGTCAGCGACGACTACGCTTCCAGCCGGCATGCCCGGCTCTTTCCTCAGGACGGTCAGTGGATCGTGGAAGATCTCGGTTCGACCAACGGCACGTATCTCGACCGCTCGAAAGTCACCCGCCCGACCCCGGTGCCGCTCGGTGTTCCGATCCGCGTCGGCAAGACAGTCATTGAATTGCGCAAATGACCATCGCACTCCGCTACGCCGCCCGCTCGGACGTCGGCCTCCTCCGCGAGGGGAACGAGGACTCGGCGTACGCCAGCGGCCGCCTGCTCGCCGTCGCCGACGGCATGGGCGGGCACGCACACGGCGAGGTGGCGAGCTCCGTCGCCATCGCCGCCATGGCCTCCCTTGAGGAGGTCCAACAGGGGGGCGACCTGCTCAACGCCATCGAGGCAGCGGTGCGCGACGCCAACCGCCGGCTGCACGAGATGGTGGGGCGGGATCCCAGCCTCAAGGGCATGGGCACCACGCTCACGGCCATGCTCTGGAACGGCACCCAGGTGGCCCTGGTGCACGTCGGCGACTCGCGCGCCTACCTGCTCAGGCGCGGGGAGCTGTACCAGATCACCCATGACCACACGCTGGTGCAGCAGCTCGTCGACGACGGCCGCATCACGCCCGAGGAGGCCGCCACCCACCCGCAGCGCTCGATCCTGCTGCGCGCGCTCGACGGCAGCGGCGAGGTCGATCCCGACCTCACCCTCCGCGAGGCGCAGGTGGGCGACCGCTACCTGCTCTGCTCCGACGGCCTGTCCGGGGTGGTCAGCGCGGAGACGTTGCACGCCACGCTCACCAACATCGACGACCCCGAAGAGGTCGTCCGCCAGCTCATCGACCTGGCGAACAGGGGCGGCGGGCCCGACAACATCACCTGCGTGCTGGCCGACGTGCTGGAGGTCGCCGACGACCAGCAGCCTCCCAGCGAGGCGGCCGTCGTCGGGGCGGCCGGCATGAACCGCCTCCGAACGAGCGCCCCGGACACTCCGCCGGGGCGAATGAGCGCGGTGACCGCTCCCCAGCCGGTGATCGCCGACGACGACTTCGACGAGCCGGTCGCCCACGCGACCGGCCGCAGGCGTCGCCGCGTGTGGCCCGTGCTGGTCACCGTGCTCGGCATTGGCGTCGTCGCCGTGGGCGTCGGCGGTTACCTTGGATACGAGTGGACCCAGGACCAGTTCTTCGTCGGTGCTAGGGACGACGAGGTGGTCTTGTACCAGGGGATCCAGCAGGAGGTGGGGCCCTTCCAGTTCTTCTCCGTCAAGCAGCACACAGGCAAGCAACTGTCCAAGCTGTCTCCGGCCGACCAGGCGCTGATCAAAGGCGGCATTCCGGTCACCACCGTCGCTGAGGGCATGACGAGGATCAACAGTTTGAAGTTCTCCCAGGACCAGACAGACGAGACGCCGCCCGTGACGGCCTCCCCCACGCCGACCAAGTCGAAGTCGCGGTAAATGAGCGAAGTGGTCGAATCCCCCGTTCCCATGCCCGCGAAACGGCGCATGGCCCAGCTCGTCATGCTCGCGGTCGCGGTGCTGATCGTCATGGGCGCGTACGCGAACGTCGGCCTGGCGATGAACGGCGAGGTCCCCTCGGGCATGCTGACGTACGGCCTGGGCCTCGGCGGGCTGATGCTGGCCGCGTACCTGGTGCTCGCCAAGTTCGCACCCTGGGCCGACCCGCTCATCCTGCCGCTCGTGACCCTGATCAACGGCCTCGGCTGCGTCATGATCTTCCGGCTGGAGTCGGTGCCCATGGCCGGCGCCTCCTCCAACAGCCAGATCATGTGGACCGCCCTCGGCGTCGTGATGTTCTCGGTCACGCTGGTCGTGCTGCGCGACCACCGCATGCTGCAGCGCCTCACGTACACGGCGGGCGCCGTCGGCCTGGTGCTGCTCGCGATCCCCGCGGTGCTGCCCGGCAGCCTCAGCGAGGTGCAGGGCGCCAAGATCTGGATCCGCATCGGGGGCTTCTCCATCCAGCCGGGCGAGTTCGCCAAGCTGGCGCTCGTCGTCTTCTTCGCCGGCTACCTCGTCGCCAAGCGCGACGTGCTGGCACTCGCCGGGCGGCGGCTGCTCTTCATCGACCTGCCCAGGGCCAGGGACCTCGGCCCGATCCTCGTCACCTGGGGCCTCAGCCTGCTCGTCCTGGTCTTCGAGAAGGACCTCGGCACGTCGCTGCTGCTGTTCGGCACGTTCATCGCGATGATCTACATCGCCACCCAGCGCACGTCTTGGGTGCTCATCGGCGTCCTGCTGTTCGTCGGCGGCGCCTTCGTCGCCGGGCAGCTCTTCGACCACGTCGGCGCCCGCTTCTCCGCCTGGCTCGACCCGGGCAGCCCGATCTTCTACGGAAACGCCCCGGTCTGCCTGGAGGACCCACCGGGCGACCCGCTGTGCAGCAAGAGCTACCAGATCATGCAGGGCCTGTTCGGGTTCGGCGCGGGCGGCATCCTGGGCACCGGCCTCGGCCAGGGCCACCCCGAGCTGATCCCGCTGTCCTTCTCCGACTTCATCTTCGCCGCCACCGGCGAGGAACTGGGCCTGACCGGCCTGATGGCGCTGCTCATGATGTACGCCCTCCTCGTGGAGCGCGGCCTGCGCAGCTCGATCGCGGCCCGCGACCCGTACTCGAAGCTGCTGGCGGGCGGCCTGTCGTTCATCCTCGCCTGGCAGGTGTTCATCATCGTCGGCGGCGTGACCAACCTCATCCCGCTCACCGGCCTGGTCACGCCCTTCATGTCCCAGGGCGGCTCGGCCCTGCTGGCCAACTGGATCCTCATCGCCCTGCTCGTCCGCATGTCGGACTCCGCGCGCAAGCCGCCGCCGCAGGCCATCCAGAACGAGGGAATGACGCAGGTGTTCCAGCGATGAACAGTCCGCTCAAGCGCGTGGCCGTGGCCTGCCTGGCGATGTTCGCGCTCCTGATGATCAACGTGAACTGGCTCCAGGGGGTGCGCGCCGAGGAGCTGCGCTCCGACAACCGCAACACGCGCAACTACTACGAGCGCTACGCCATCGAGCGCGGACGCATCACCGCGAGCGGCAAGGAGATCCTGGCGCAGTCGGTCGAGACCAAGAGCAACAAGTTCAGGTTCGTCAGGCAGTACCCCGAGGGCAGGCTGTACGCGCACGTCACCGGGTTCTTCTCCCCGGAGAGCGCCGACGCCATCGAGGGGGCCGAGAACAAGCTGCTCGACGGCTCCAGCGCCGACCTGCTGCTGCGCAGGAGCATCGACCTGTTCACGGGCGAGCCGACCAAGGGCGCCAACGTCGACCTGACGATCGACCCGAGGGCGCAGAAGGCCGCCTACGAGGCGCTGAAGGCCAGCGGCAAGCGCGGCGCCGTCGTCGCGCTCAACCCGAAGACCGGCGGCATCCTGGCGATGGTCTCGCTGCCCACGTACGACCCGGCCGAGCTGTCGGGCACCGACAAGGGCAAGGTGTTCACCCGCTACGACCAGCTCGCCAAGGACAAGAACCAGCCGCTGCTGAACCGCGCGATCCGCCAGACCTACCCGCCCGGGTCCACGTTCAAGGTGGTCACCGCGGCGGCGTACCTGGAGGACGACGACTCGCGCGACGGGCAGACGATCGTCGACGCGCCGCAGCGGCTGCCCCTGCCCAACACGAACATCAGCCTGCCCAACTACAACGGCGCCGCCTGCGGCAGCGGCAAGGTGCCGCTCGTGTACGCGCTGGAGAAGTCCTGCAACACGCCGTTCGGCAAGATCGCCATGGAGCTGGGCTACGACAAGATGCGTGAGCAGACGGTCAAGTTCGGCATGGGCGAGCAGATCGGCGTGCCGATGTCGGTCGTGCAGAGCGACTTCGGGCCGAAGGAGGACCAGGCCGCCCTGGCCATGGCCTCCATCGGCCAGCGCAGCAACCGCATGACGCCGCTGCAGATGGCCATGATCGCCGCGGGCATCGCCAACGACGGCGTGGTCATGAAGCCGTACCTGGTGAACAAGATCACCGACGCGAAGGGCGACACGGTCGACGAGGCCGACCCCGAGGAGCTGACCGACGCGGTCAGCACCGAGACGGCGCACAAGCTGCGCGACATGATGGTGAGCGTCGTCAACAACGGCACCGCCAACCTGGCGCAAGTGCCCGGCGTCCAGGTGGCGGGCAAGACCGGCACCGCCGAGACGTCCGACGGCGCGCCGCCGCACGCCTGGTTCATCTCGTTCGCCCCCGCCGAGAACCCGAAGGTGGCGCTCGCCGTCATCGTCGAGTCCGGCGCCGCGAACGTCGGAGCCGAGGCCACCGGCGGCCATACCGCCGCGCCGATCGCCAAGGCCGTGCTGGAGGCGATCCTGAAGTGACAGACGGTAACGTGCTTGGCCATGCGGCTCGGTAACCGCTACCTGCTGATCTCCCGCATCGCCGCAGGCGGTATGGGAGAGGTCTGGCGTGCCCGCGACGAGCTGCTCGGCCGCGAGGTCGCGGTCAAGCTGCTGCACAGCCACATCCACGCCGACCCCTCCTTCCGCGGCCGGTTCCGCAACGAGGCCAGGATCACCGCCGCGCTGTCCGACCCGGGCGTGGCCCAGGTCTTCGACTACGGCGAGGAGCACGACCTCGCCTACCTCGTCATGGAGCTGGTGCCCGGCGAGCCGCTGTCGGCCATCCTGGCCCGCAACGGCGCGCTGGGCCCCGACGTCACCCTCGACGTCGCGCACCAGACGGCCAGGGCGCTGCACGCGGCGCACGCGGCCGGCATCATCCACCGCGACGTCAAGCCGGGCAACCTGCTGGTGACGTCCGACGGAGTGATCAAGGTCACGGACTTCGGCATCGCGCGCGCGATGGAGGCCGCGCCGATGACGCAGGACGGCATCGTGCTCGGCACCGCCCAGTACGCGAGCCCCGAGCAGGCGCAGGGCCTGCCGCTCACCCCGGCCACCGACCTGTACTCCCTCGGGGTGGTGGCGTACGAGTGCCTGGCCGGGCGCACGCCCTTCCAGGGCGACAACCAGGTGGCCATCGCGCTGCGGCACCTGCACGACCCGCCGCCCCCGCTGGGCGTGGACGTGCCCGCCCCGGTGCGCGACCTGGTCATGGGGCTGCTGGCCAAGCAGCCCGAGTCGCGGCCCGGTTCCGCGATGGAGGTGGCCGACCGGGCGTACGTGCTGCGTGACGCCCTCGCCGAGGCCGCCGGGCAGGGGGCGGGACGCGGGGCCGACCTGAGCGCGCTCACCGACCCCGACGGCTTCCACGTCCGCGCCCCCGGGCCCGACGGCTTCCACGCCGGTTCCCCGGGTCCCGACGGCTTCCACGACGGTTCCCCCGGGCCCGGCGGTCTCGGCGCCCGCACGCCCGGCCCCCGGGTCTTCGGCGTCGCCAGGCCCGGCCCCGACGGCTTCCGCGTCCCCACCTCCCAGGACGGCGGCGACCGCACGGGCCCGCTCGAACCCGTCACCGTCGCGCACGGCCCCCTGCGGAAGCGGCCGGCCGGGCGCGGCCAGTACGTACGGCGCAGGGGAGGCAGGACGCTGGCGTTGGTGGCGACGGCCGGGTGCGTCGCGGCGGTCGGCCTGAGCGCGATCACGTTCGCGCACCAGGAGGGGCCGCCGGGGGCGACGGCGCCGCCCGAGGTGTCGGAGCCCACACGCGCCGCCCCCACCGTGTCCGACCAGCCACGTCCGGTGCGGACGAAGGCCAGGACCCGCCGCCCGCCGGTGGTTCCGGTCAAGTCGACGCGGCCGGTACCCTCGCGGTCGGCTACGGTAATCAAGTCGGCTACTCCCACGAAGAAGCCGACGCCGAAACCGACCCCGTCCGCAACGACCCCGGTCCCGACTCCCACGCCAACCGCAACGCCCAGCAGTACACCGACAACTCAGGCACCAACCGTCTCGCCTTCCCCGATAGGCACCAACCCGCCAAAGGGGCAGACGTGATGCGCCAGGGGGTCGATGATGGACACCGGCGGCCCCCCGAGCAGGCCGGTACCGAAGATGAACGGTAAGGGACAGTGCAGGAAATGACTCAGCCTCGGCTACTCGGAGGTCGTTACGAGCTCGACGGTGTCGTCGGGCGCGGCGGCATGGCCGAGGTGTATCGCGCCCGAGACCTCCGGCTGGACCGCGTCGTCGCGATCAAGACGCTCCGGTCCGACCTGGCGCGCGACCACACCTTCCAGGCGCGCTTCCGCCGTGAGGCGCAGTCGGCGGCCTCGCTGAACCACCCGGCCGTCGTCGCGGTCTACGACACCGGCGAGGACGTCACCGACGGCACTCCCGTGCCCTACATCGTGATGGAGTACGTCGACGGCAGGACGCTGCGCGACCTGCTGCGGCAGGACCGCCGGCTGCTGCCGGAGCGCGCGGTCGAGCTGGTCGACGGCATCCTGCGGGCGCTCGACTACAGCCACCGCGGCGGCATCGTGCACCGCGACATCAAGCCGGCGAACGTCATGATCACCCGTGCCGGCGACGTCAAGGTGATGGACTTCGGCATCGCGCGCGCGATGGCCGACTCCGCCGCCACCATGACGCAGACCGCGCAGGTGATAGGCACCGCCCAGTACCTGTCTCCCGAGCAGGCGCGGGGCGAGCGCGTCGACGCGCGCAGCGACATCTACTCGACCGGCTGCGTGCTCTACGAGCTGCTCACCGGCCAGCCGCCGTTCACCGGCGACTCCCCCGTCGCGATCGCCTACCAGCACGTGCGCGAGGAGCCGATCCCGCCGTCCCAGATCGACCCCGAGATCCCGCAGTGGGCCGACGCCATCGTCCTCAAGGCCATGGCGAAGGACCCTGGGCAGCGCTACCAGAGCGCGGGCGAGATGCGGGCCGACATCCAGCGGGCGATGTCCGGCATGCCGGTCGACGCCCAGACCATGGCCATGACGAGCAACTACGGCCAGGGCACCAGGATGATGACCGCCACCCAGGCGGCCACCGGCCCCGCCACGCAGCGCACCGGCGCGGTCCCGCCGTACGAGTACGACGGCGACGGCGGCGGGCGCGGCGGCGGAGGCCGGCGCAGGGCCTCGGGTGGCGGCGGCAACGGGCTCAAGACCGCCCTGTGGATCATCATCCCGCTGCTCATCATCGGCGCGTTCGTGACGGTCGGCTACGTGGTGTTCGGCGCGAAGGACAGCCCGAACGGCCAGGGCGTCAAGATCCCTTCGCTGGCGACGCAGAAGCGGCAGTACGCCGAGAGCCAGCTCTCCTCGCTGGGCCTGAAGGCCGAGGTGGTCGAGCAGGCCGACGCCGACGTCGACGAGGGCACCGTCATCAAGACCGACCCGCCCGAGGGCACCGAGGTGCCGAAGAACTCCTCGGTCAAGCTGTTCATCTCGACCGGCCCCGAGAAGAAGAAGGTCCCCGAGGGGCTCATCGGGCTGACACCCGAGGAGGCCAACCAGGTGCTGGCCGACGCGGGCCTGCGCGGCACCGTCAAGACGAAGGCGTCCACCAAGCCGCAGGGCAAGATCTTCGACACCCGGCCGAAGGCCGGCGAGGAGATCGCGGCCGACGGCACCGTGACCCTGTACGTCCCGAGGGAGCTGGGCGAGGTGCCCTCGGTGATCGGGTTCACGGAGCAGGACGCGCGCAGCGCCATCACGGGCGCCGGGTTCAAGGTGAAGGTCGTCAGGCAGGCCAACGAGCAGGCCGAGGGCACGGTCGTCCAGCAGAACCCCGGCGAGGGCGCCAAGCTGCAGCCCGGCACGACGATCACGATCGTGGTGTCCACCGGGCCCGACACCGCTCCCCCTCCCACGCAGGAGCAGCCGACGACCGACCCGACGACCGAGCAGCCGCCCACCGACGACCAGCCGCCGACCGACGACTTCCCGACCGAGGACACCCCGATCGAGGACGGCGGGCTCAACGGCTGACCCCGGCAGAACGCGAGAGGGCCGCCCATCCGGTGGGATGGGCGGCCCTCGGGCTGTTCCAGGAGGAAAACGAACGCCCCCGCCGCTCGGGGGCAACGGCGGGGACGCTCACTTGGTAGTCGGGCCGCCGCAGGAGTTCGTTACACGGTTTCCCGGCTGATTCTCGACTCGACGTCGCGCAGCCAGTTCCCGAGCAGCCGGTGGCCGTGCTCCGACAGCACCGACTCCGGGTGGAACTGGATGCCCTCCACGGGGGCCGTACGGTGGCGCAGGCCCATGACGAGGCCGTCGCCGGTGCGGGCGGTCACCTCCAGCACGGGCGGCACGGTCTCCGGGAGCACGGCCAGCGAGTGGTAGCGGGTCATCCGCACCGGCGACGGCAGCCCGGCGAACACGCCGCGCCCGTCGTGGCTGATCGCGCTGGTGCGGCCGTGCACCAGTTCGGGGGCGCGGGTCACGGTGGCGCCGTACGCGACGGCGATGGCCTGGTGGCCGAGGCAGACGCCGAGCAGCGGCTGCCCGCGCGACGCCGCGTGGCGCACCAGCGGCACGCTCACGCCGGCCTCCTCCGGCGTGCCGGGGCCGGGGCTGACCAGGACGGCGTCGAACCCGTCGGCGTCGCCCACGCGCACCTCGTCACGCGGGCGCACGTCGCAGTCGGCGCCCAGTTCGCGCAGATACTGGACGATCGTGTGGACGAAGCTGTCGTGATTGTCCACGACGAGCACGCGGGTCATCTCTGTACGGTCACCTCGTCGAGCTGTACGGCCGGTTCGAGCAGCGGGAACACGACGTACCAGAGTACGGCCACCGTGAGGGCGGCCAGCGCGGCGGCCAGCACGATCCTCACGCCGGTGCCGCCGGGCAGCTTGCGCCACAGCCAGGCGTACATGTCATTCCTTCCTCGGCTCGGTCTTCTTCAGCACGCCGTGCACGATGAGGCGCTGCGCGGCGGAGTACTCGGGATGGCAGGTGGAGAGCGTGATGTAGGCGCGGATGGGCTTGATGTCTGGCTTGCCGGGGACGGGGGCGATGACGTCCACCTCGCTGGGGTCCACGATCTCCTTGGACGTCACGCGGTAGGTGTAGCGGGCCTCGCGGGCGTCCACGATGATCTCGTCGTCGCGTTCCAGCTTGCCGATCTCGTTGAACGGCGCCGCGTACGTCGTCCGGTGGCCGGAGAGCACGAAGTTGCCGATCTGGCCGGGGAGCGCGGAGCCCGGGTAGTGGCCGGGGCCGCGCTTCAGGTGCTCGGTGTCCACGCCCTCGACCACGGCGTACCGGTAGTCGCGGCCCAGCTTGGGGATGCGCAGCATGGCCACGGCGCTGCCCAGCTTGATCTTGCCGAGCAGCTTCTGCCCGTCGCCGTGCTGCTCGGTCAGCTCCCGCTGCAGCAGGAGTTGCTGCTGCTCGGTGTACGCCCCCGTCCCCCAGAGCAGGTAGGCGCAGAACAGCATGACGATCAGGCCCGCGGTGATGAACAGTTCCCCCGCGGTGCGCAGCACGGCCCGCATCGGCCCAGCGTAGGCAGAGGCATCGGCGGGGGGATCGCCATGTCGTGCGCGTGGCGACTATCCTGGGCAACGCTTCAACTAGGCTTAACGAAGAGCCTGTGGATGATCCGGATGCCCAGGCCCTAGCAGGAGTTACCCAGTGCCCAAGTCCAAGGCTCGCAAGAAGGCGGTCTACACCCCGCCGCAGAGGTCGCAGCAGGTCAAGATCAGCCCCCGCTGGCTGGCGCCCACGATGGTGGTGTCGTGGATCATCGGGATCCTGTGGATCTCGGTGTACTACGTCGCACCGCAGGCGCGGTTCCTGAGCGACCTGCAGAACTGGAACCTGCTGATCGGGTTCGTTTTCATCATCTTCGGTGTGGTTCTTTCCACCCGCTGGCGTTAGTTCTTTCCACAGGCTTTTCCACACCCTGGGGAAGTCAGAGCGCCGCCAGGATCGCTGAGATCCGGACCATCACCAGCACGGCGAGCAGCGCCAGCGTGCCCACGGCGGCCAGCGCCTGCCAGACGGTCCGGCTCTTCGCGGGCGCGTACGCCATCGCCGCGGCGAGGGCCGAGCCGGTGATCAGGCCGCCGACGTGGCCGGTCCAGCTGATGCCCGAAACCGTGAACGTGATGACCAGGTTGAGGACGATCAGCAGGGCGATGCCGCGTACGTCCATGTTCAGCCTGCGCCCCACCACGAACACCGCGCCGAACAGGCCGAAGATGGCCCCCGACGCCCCGACCGTGGGCTGGGCGAGCGGATCGAGCCAGAGGCCCAGCACCGACCCGCCGAGCGCGCTGAGCAGGTAGACCGCCAGGAAGCGCACATGGCCGAACGCGCGCTCCAGGTAGGGGCCGATCACGTACAGGGCCCACGAGTTGAACAGGATGTGCACCACGCCGCCGTGCACGAACGCGGCGGTGAGCAGGCGGTAGTACTGGTCCTGCACCGCCACCCGGAACGGCAGCATCTCCAGCTGCGCGGTGGCCAGGCCGTTCGTGAGGTACTGCGCGCCGAAGACCAGCAGGTTGAGCGCCAGGATGGCCCACGTGACGTACGGGGTGGCGACGACGGCGCCGCCGAAGGTGGACCTGGCCTGCCGCACGCCCCTGTTGCCGTCGGCCACGCACTCGGGGCACTGGAAGCCCACGGCCGCGTCGCGCATGCAGTCGGGGCAGATGGGGCGGTCGCAGCGCTGGCACCGCACCCACGTCTCCCTGTCGGGATGCCGGTAGCACGTCGGCACCGTCTCAGCGGGGTGCTGCTCGGGCTGCGAGGGCGGGCTCGGCGGCTGGCTGGTCATGACACGAAGCCTATGATGTCGGCGGGCATGCCGCGTCGCTACCGCGGCAGCGCCACCTCAACGCCGCCTCAACGCCGCCGCAGCGCCATCTGGGCACCACCGCAGTGCCTCCCGGCCGCCGCCGCAGTACCGCCCGGGTGCTGCCCGGCCGCCGCCGCAGTACCATCTCGGCGCCACCGCAGTGCCTCCCGGCCGCCGCCGCAGTACCGCCCGGCCGCCGCCGCAGTGCCGCCCGGGTGCTGCCCGGGTGCTGTCTGGCCGCCGCCGAGGTGGCGCCTGGGTGCCGTCTGGTGCCGTCTGGATGCCGCAGTGCCGCCTGGGTGCGCTCCGACGCCGCCGCCTGGGTGCCGCGGCAGTGCGGTCTCGGGTGCGTCAGGGTGTCGGCTCAGCGCCGACTGACTGCCGCTGAGTACCGCCTGCCGCCCGAGTGCCAGGTAATGGCCGCCTCGGTGCCAGCAAGCCGCCTCAGCCCCGTGGCCTCAGCCCCGTGGCAGGGGCCGCCTCGGTGCCGCGGCAGGGGCGGCAGGGGCGACAGGGCGTCACGGGGCGGAGCCTGGCGTCGGGGACGCCGGGCCCTCCACCGCGGACGGCACGCGCGGGGCGCGCGCCGGTCATCAAGGCGCCGACCACCGTGGCACCGGCCGTCAGAAGCCGGCCACCCCGGCACCGGCCATCAGGTGACGGTCACCCTGGCACCAGCCACCCTGCACCGGCAATCAGTGACGGCCGCCGTGGCACTGGCCACCGTGGCAGCGGCCGTCAAGTGACGGTCAGCGTGGCGACGGTGGCGCCAGTCGTCGGGTGGTGGTCGTCAGCGCCGGTTGTCAGGCCTGGACGCGGTCGATCGTCACCGACTCCAGGACGACGTCCTCCATCGGGCGGTCGTTGCGGCCGGTGCGGACCTTCGCGATCGCGTCGACGACGTCCTGCCCCTCGATCACCTCGCCGAAGATGGTGTGCCGGCCGTTCAGGTGCGGCGTCGGCACGACGGTGATGAAGAACTGCGAGCCGTTGGTGCCCTTGCCGAAGCGGATGCCCGCGTTGGCCATGGCCAGCAGGTACGGGCGGTTGAAGTAGAGCTCCGGGTGGATCTCGTCGTCGAACTCGTATCCGGGGCCGCCGATGCCCTGACCGAGCGGGTCACCGCCCTGGATCATGAAGCCGGAGATCACCCGGTGGAAGATCGTGCCGTCGTAGTAACGGTCGGTGCTCTTCTCCCCAGTGCCCGGGTGCGTCCACTCACGGGCGCCTTCGGCCAGCTCCACGAAGTTACGGACGGTTTTCGGGGCTCTGTTGGGGAAGAGCTCGACCTTGATCAGGCCATGGTTGGTCTGGAGATTTGCGATCAGCTTCTCAGCCACGAGACAGCTGCCCCCCTCTGTGGACAGGGTTGGTTCTGTGCGATGTACGGGTCATGGCCGTGAGGCCTCCCCGCCCATCCTCCCACGAGCGCCCATGATTGAGCCGCCTTGTCCAGGGAAGGTCAGGCTCGGGGCCCCAACGACAGGGGAGGTTGTCGTGTCCCTGACACTGAGAAGACGCCGCGTGGTAGTGGAGGTTCCCACCACGTGGACGGGCCGTGTGAAGGCCCAGGCCGTACGGACCGGCCAGCGGATGGCGCCCATGGCGGACCTCGCCAGAGAGGCCGCCGCCGAGCGCCTCGAAGGCGCCCGTCACTGGGCGGCGCCGCGGCTGGAGACCGCGGCGCACCGTTTCGAGGACCAGGTCGCGCCCGCGGTCAGCTCCATGCTGACCGCCGCGGCCGAGAGGATCAGCCCGAAGCCGCGGTCGCGGAGATGGCCGGCGCTCATGCTGGTGACCGGCATCGCCGTGGGCGCGATGGGCTACCTCTTCTACCGCCGCAACGCCCAGCAGTGGACCGAGCACATGAAGGACTCGGCATCCGACGCGTCCCGCTGGGTCGGCGAGAAGGCGGAGCAGGCGTCGAACGCGGCACAGGAGGCTTCGCAGAAGCTGTCGTGATCGCGCCGCAAGCGGAAAGCGCGCCCCCGGCACCACGCCGGGGGCGCGCTCGCCGTCTCCCCCACCGCCCCTCCGACGATGCGCGCCCTCGAACAAGCGCGCCCTCGAACAACCTGCGCCCGAAGCGCCCCGCCGCCTGCCCAACTCGCCGCGCCCCCGCCGAGCCTCCGATGAGCCACGTCTCAAGAAGCCGCGCTATCGAAGAAGCCGCGCCGGGAGCGCCCCGCCGCCTCCCCCGTGAGCCACGTCTCAAGAACCCGCGCCGGGAGCGCCCCGCCGCCTCCCCCGCCTCGCCGTGCCCTCCGACGACGCGCGCCGGGAGCGCCCCGCTGTTTTCCCCGCCTCTCCGCGCCCCCGTCGGCGCCGTCTGTTCTAGCTGTACTTGGTCATGAACTTGGTGTCAGTCGGCTGATGGGTGGCCGGCCGCCGAGGGCTGAGTGTGGTCTCGCGGTGTTGTAGTGCTTCAGCCAGGGGCCGAGGGCCTGGGTGCGGTGCTGGTTGCTGGTGTAGGGCCGGTGGTAGGCCCATTCGGTGGCCAGGGTGCGGTTGAAGCGTTCGGCCTTGCCGTTGGTCCACGGGCAGTGTGGGCGGGTGAACTTCTGGCGGGCTCCCAGTTCGGCGCAGGCTTGCTGGAAGGCGTGGCTGATGCGGTAGTTCTTGGCGTTGTCGGTCAGGACCCGGTGGATGCGGGTGATGCCGTG
>NZ_FOBF01000050.1 GCF_900109355.1 Nonomuraea pusilla | reverse complement strand
GCCCACCTCGCCGCCATGGCGGACGCGTACGAGGCCGCTCAGGCACAGAAGGGCGGCGACGAGTGAGCACCGACAAGACCGTCTACCGCAGCACCCATCCGGACGTGCTCTCTGTCTGGCACGCCTCCATCGAAGCCCGGGAGGCATGGGGTGAGCTGATGGAGACGTTCCTCGACGAGCACGGGTTCGGGACCCGCAACGTGTACGTCAGCCACAGCGGGCGGGTGCTCGGCGTGGAGCACATCGAAGGCGAGGACGTCCCGGACGGCTGGCGCATCGACTCGCGCACCGGATACCTGATGCCGCGCCTCGCGTCCAGGAAGGGCAAGGCGATCGGCGCCTCCCTCGCAGAGCTGACGCAGCCGGATCCGCGCGACGCCATGCCCGGCATGCCGAAGACGATGTTCGTCAGCCTCGCCCTGCTCACCTGCGGGCTCGCGCTCATCGATGGCGCCTTATACGCCACGTGGAGCCGCCCCATCCCGGAGGAGCGCGTGGACCTGACCATCTGGGAGCGGGTCAAGCTCTCCGAGTACTACGCCGCCGTAGAAGCCGCTGAGGCCGCTCAGGCGCAGAAGGGCGGCCAGCCGTGAGCGCCGTAGACCTCTCCCTCCGCGGGCTCCTCCTCATCGGCGTCCTGTGCTTCCTGGCCGGCACCGCCTTCCTCGGCGCCATCTACCTGACCTGGCGGCGGGAGGAGCAGGCGCGGGAATGCCCCTGGGACATCGGCGACCTGTTCGGCGAGGACGGGCGCGATGACTGACCTCCGCCTCTGCTGCCAGCAGGCCGCGATCGACGGCCTCGACCCGCTCGACCACTGGCCCCACTGTGACGGCCGGAGCGACGACCCCGACCAGGACCCGCTGTTCGACGTCATCCCGCCTGCTACCGCCGGCCTGTCCCGGACGTCTCCGGACGGTCCCGGACAGGACCGGACGACGCTGGAGGTGGCCGGTGACTGAGCCGTACTGGAGCGACGACACCGTCACGCTGTACGTCGGGGACTGCCGTGAGGTGCTCGCCGCGATGCCCGACGCCAGCGTCGACGCCATCGTCACGGACCCGCCGTACGAACTGGCCTTCATGGGCCGGGCGTGGGATGCCTCAGGCATCGCCTTCGACCCGGCCGTGTGGCGGGAGTGTCTCCGGGTGCTAAAGCCCGGCGGCCACCTGCTCGCGTTCGGAGCGCCTCGCGCTTACCACCGGATGGCTGTGGCGGTCGAGGACGCCGGGTTCGAGATCCGCGACTCCATCCACTGGGTGTTTGGCAGCGGCTTCCCCAAAGGCCAGGACATGGGTAAGGCGATCGACCGGCGCAGGGAAGACCGGACGAAGGTACTGCAGGTCACTGCGTGGCTGGCCGCAGCGCGAGACGCGGCGGGGTGGACGAACGCCCAGATCGACGCTCTGTGGGGCTACAGCGGCATGGGCGGTTTATGGACAACACAGGGCAAGGCGGCGATCGTCCCCCGGCTCGACCAGTGGGACAGGATCCGCGACTCGCTCGGCTTCGATGACACAGAAATCCGGCCGCTGGTCGTGGAGTTGAACGAGCGCAAGGGGCGCCTCGGCGAGTCGTTGGAGCAGCGGGAAGTCGTCGGCACGAGATCGGCGGCGACGCGCAAGAGCGACCACCTGTACGGGAACTTCAGTGGAGACGGCCGGCTCACCTTGCCGTCCTCAGAGGCAGCGCATCGGTGGGATGGGTGGAACACGGCGCTGAAGCCGGCACACGAGCCGATCGTGCTGGCCCGGAAGTCGACGGGGTTCAACTCGACGGTGGCGAACATCCTGGAATGGGGCACGGGCGCCCTCAACATCGCGGCCTGCCGTACTCCGGTCACGGCCGAAGATGCCAAGGCGATGGATCGGGTCAATACGCCTGGCAGTGCCCGTATGAAGGCTGGGGCCAGCCCGATCGGCACCTTCACCCGGGCGAGCGGTTCGGGTGCACTGGACACCACTCAGGGCCGCTGGCCAACCAACTTCGTCATCACCCACAGCGCCCTGTGCGCCGAGGACGAGGTGTGTCAGCCGGACTGCCCGGTCGCCGAACTCGACCGGCAGAGCGGGACGCGTCGCTCGGGCGGGGACGTCTCCGGCAACGAACCGAGCCCGAGATTCTCCGAAACCTACGGCGAGTCCGCCCGAGCCAGGTTTGTTAAGCACCGGGACGCGGGCGGCGCCAGCAGGTTCTTCCCGACCTTCCGCTACGAGGCCAAAGCCCCGTCATCGGAGCGGCCGAGACTGGCTGACGGTACCGCGCACGCCACGGTGAAGCCCCTCGCGCTGATGCGTTGGCTCGTTCGTCTCGTCACCCCGCCCGGCGGCCTGGTTCTCGACCCGTTCGCCGGCTCCGGCACCACCGGGGAGGCGTGCGCCCTAGAGGGCTTCCGCGCCGTCCTGGTCGAGCTGGAGAAGCCCCACGCCGAGCTGATCAAGCGGAGGCTGTCGAAGCCTCTGCAGCCTTCTCTGGACTTGTTCTCGATGCCTCATGACCTTTCTCCCTCCTCGCCTCCGGACGGTCCCGGACAGGACCGGACGGAGGTGAACGATGGCCACTGAGTGGATGATCGACGTCGCGGCCAAGAGTGACGACGACCTGTGCCGGCCCGGCGTGCAGGCTTCCCCGCTGTACTCGGACGAGCTGCTGGAGGAGGTCGACCCGCTCGCGCAGGGCAGGGCGTCCAGGTGGCTGCGCCGCAACCGGCCTGCTGGATGGCGGGTCCTGATCCAGGCGCTCGGCCTACCGGAAGGGTCCGCGCTGACCGCGTGGCCCGACGACATGGGCGACCTGGCCGCGGTGGAGGTGTGCGCCCGGGAGACGCGCGAAGACCAGAAGCTCGTTGACGCGACACTGGAGACGCAGCAGGCCGCCGCGGAGCAGCGCGCCGAGCCGCCAGCGCCCCGCCCGGTTCTCATGCCCAAGCCGGCGACCCTGATCGATCTGTCGTGGCACGAACGCGGGATATGCCGAGGCGAGGACCAACTGTTCTTCGCCCCCGATGGCGAACGGCCCGCCGAGAAGGAACGACGCGAGAGCCTCGCCAAGCAGTTGTGCTCCTGGTGTCCCTCCCGGAACGCCTGCCTGGATCACGCGATGACCCGCCCCGAGTCCTACGGCGTGTGGGGCGGGCTCACCGAGGCGGAGAGGCACAGCGAACGCCGCCGGCTTCAGCGCCGGGGGCTTCTCGCGTCGCAGACCGTGCTGAAGGTGTGCCGCCGCTGCTCCGTCACGAAACTGATCGCCGAGTTCGGCACCGACAAGCACGCCAAGGACGGGCTGCACAAGTACTGCCGCCGGTGCACGAACGAGACCGGCCGTGAACGCCGCATCCGCAAGACCAGTCAGGCGGTGGCGTCATGACCGGCGCGTACGCCAGGCACGGCACCTACACCGGGTACACCACGCACGGCTGCCGCTGTGACCGCTGCCGGGAGGCGATGTGCCGCTACAACAAGCAGCGGCTCGCGGCGATCGCGAGAGGGGAGTGGCAGCCGTGGGCCGACATCGGCGAGGTGCGCCAGCACGTCAAGGCGTTGCGTCAGGCCGGGCTTAGCTTCGACTTGATCGCCGACCTGGCGGGAGTGGACCGGCGCAATGTCGAACTGTCGCTGTCTCCCGACCGGAAACGGGTGCGCACCTCCTTCGCCGAGAAGGTCCTGGCCGTCACCGTGGATCTCGACCAGATGCCGGACTGGGCGAAGGTCGATGCGACCGGGACCCGGCGCCGGCTGCAGGCGCTCATGTACGCGGGCTGGTCAGCGAACACGCTCGCCGACATGGTGGGCCTGGAACGGCTGGCGATCAGGAAGCTGATGGACAGGCCGCGGGTGCGGGTCTTCACTGCCCGCGCGGTGCGGAAGGTGTTCGCCGACCTGTGCAACAGGATGCCGCCCTGCGAGGCCAGGTATGAGCGGGCGTCGGTGACCCGGGCCCAGCGTCATGCCCGGGCGCAGGGTTGGGCGCCGGCGATGGCGTGGGACGACATCGACGACCCGCGGGAGAAGCCCAAGGGCATCCGCCGGGAGGCGTCGTGAAGACGTCAGTCCGTGGACTTGCGCCGGCCGCGGGGACGTGGGCCGAGAGCTTCGCGGATGACTCTGGCCACATAGTCGGGGGAGTAGGCGAAGTTGATCGCCTTCGCGATCTCGATGGCGGTCTCGCCTTGCTGAGCCGCCCGCACGATCGCGGACTGGAGGCGCCTGGGCGCTTCCAGGTAGGCGGTCGCGGCTTCCGCAAGCTCGGCGCTCATGTCGGGGTCCACCTCTCAAGCGTCTCATGTGCGCGTTACCACAACCGGATGATAAAGCACGCAACTTGTGCGTGCACTGATAACCTGTACTCACTTCGTATTTATGAAAGGTGGGTGCCTGGGAGGGGTCTACCTGGCGCGCCCGGACGAAGACAGGCCCTGCT
>NZ_FOBF01000031.1 GCF_900109355.1 Nonomuraea pusilla | reverse complement strand
GTATGTGATCGCCGACAACTACTCGCCCCACAAACATCCCCAGGTCCGCGCTTGGGCTGCCGATAGTGATGTTGAGCTGGTGTTCCTGCCGACCTACGGTTCCTGGTTGAACTGGATCGAGTCGGAGTTCGCCGCGCTGCGCTACTACGCGCTGAACGGCACCGACCATCGCAGTCATGACGAGCAGAACGCGGCGATCGGCGCCTACGTGCGATGGCGCAACGCCCGAGCCGAGCCCAAGACCAACTTCGCCGCCAGCTCACCGATCAGAAGCTGGACCAGTTACCCGGCCAAGGTTGCGTGACGGGCCACTAGGAGAGGACGATGCGGCGGCCGGTGACGCGGCTCGGCTTGATCCGCAGGTACTGCCGCCTGTCGCCGCCCGCCCACGGCTCCACCCCGGTGGCGGCGGCCGCCTGCTCCTCCTCCGCGGTGACGTGGTGCAGCGAGCCCTGCACGAGCACGCTCCAGCCGCTGTGGCCGGCCGTGTCCACCTCGTCCACCTCGAAGGCGACCTGGTACTCCACGTCGGCCACGCCGGTGCGCAGGTCCTCGTCGGTGCTGCCGCCGGTGGACGTGCGGAACACCACCGCCCCGTCGCTCAGGCGGTAGTTCACCGGCAGCACGCTGAGGCCGTAACGGCCCTGGAAGGCGAGCCGGCCCACCCCGCCGGGCGCGAGCAGGGCGAGGGACTCCTCCTCGGACAGTTCCTCCAGGTGGGGCCTGCCGGAGGGCGGCGGCGCCACCTCGGACAGCAGCTCCTCCGCCGTGGTGCCGAGCGCGCCGGCCAGCCGGGCGATCGCCTCGCGCATCGACTCGCCGGTCTGCTCCTCCAGGAACGCCACGAAGCCGAGCGGGACGCCCGCCCGCTCCGCCAGCTCCTCCCTGCCGAGCCCGGCGGCGGCGCGCCGCTCGGCCAGCCGCCGTCCCAAGCTCTCGATGACGCTCGCGTTCACCGACATTTGCGACATTCCCCCTCGAAAACGGCTATGACCGTCATCTGTGTCACTTCTGGTGGTTTCGGTGCCTTCTCAGAAGTCATATGTACGGGAGACCGTATACCTGGGAGACCTTGTGATGGAACAGAGATCGCGTCCGGCGCCCCACGTCGTGGTCGTCGGCGCCGGCTTCGCCGGACTGTCCGCCACGCGGGTGCTGGCCCGGGGCGGCGCCCACGTCACGCTCGTGGACCGCAACCCGTACGCCACCTTCCAGCCCCTCCTCTACCAGGTCGCCACCGCCGGGATGGGCACCGCTGACGTGTCCTACCCCGTCAGGACCTTCGCAGCCCAGTTCCCCGACGTACGCGTCAGGCGGGCCCGGCTGGCCAAGCTCCACGCCTCCGAGCGGCGCGTCGAGCTCGACGACGGCACCGGCCTCGACTACGACTACCTCGTCCTCGCCACCGGCGTCACCACCAACTGGCTGAACGTGCCGGGCGCCGAGGAGAACGCCCTGCCCCTCTACTCGCTGGACGACGCGGTGGCCCTGCGCAGGCTGCTGCAGAAGCGCCTGGAGCAGGCCGCCACCGGCAAGCGGCCCGGCGCCCACACGGTCGTGGTCGGCGGCGGGGCGACCGGCGTCGAGATCGCCGGCACCCTCGCCGAGCTGCGCCGCAGGACCGTCCCGCTCACCCACCCCGAGATCGACCTGGGCAAGCAGACCAGCGTCACGCTGGTGGAGCGCTTCGAGCACGTGCTCGCGCCGTACAAGCCGAGGCTGCGCGACGCCGCCGCGCGGGCGCTGCACCGCCGCGGCGTGCGGCTGCGGCTCGGCGCGACGGTGGCGGCCGTCGAACCCGGCGCCGTCGTCCTGAAGGACGGCACCCGCCTGCACAGCGACGTCACCGTCTGGGCGCTCGGCGTCGCCGCGCCCAAGGAGGTGGCCGACTGGGGCCTGCCCCAGGGCAAGGGCGGGCGCGTCGAGGTGACCCAGGAGCTCAACGTCAGGGAGTACCCCGAGATCTTCGTGGCCGGCGACCTGGCGGCCCCGCCGCACCCCCTGCCGCAGCTCGCCCAGCCCGCCCTGCAGATGGGCAAGCACGTCGGCAGGCAGATCCTGGCCGCCGCCTGCGGGCACCGGCTCACGCCGTTCAAGTACCACGACCCCGGCATCATGGCCACCGTCGGCCGGGCGGAGGCCGTGCTCCAGCTCGCCAACGGCATGACGATGCGCGGGCTGCCCGCCTGGCTGGTCTGGATCTTCCTGCATGTGGCGTACCTGCTGAGCGGGCGCAACCGGATCAGCGTGCTGCTCAACTTCTTCTGGCGCTACGTCGGGCCGCGGCGCACCGCCACCCAGGTCGGCGAGTGAGCCGCCCGCGCCGCGCCGGGCCCGCGGCTACGTGCGCGAACGCCACAGGCCGATGGCGCTGACCCGGGAGTCGACGCCCAGCTTGGCGTAGATGCGATTGACGTGGTTCTTGACCGTCTTCTCGCTCAGGAACAGGCGCTGCGCGATCTGGCCGTTGGACTCGCCCCTGGCGATCAGCTCCATGACCTCGGTCTCGCGTTTGCTCAGGGACGTGAACACGCTCTCGAACGCTGCGTCGTCGACTCTCATCCGGCCTCCGGGGCGCGCAGACGGTCAGATCGCCGAGCCCCCCGTGCTTCCGGCGTTGGCGGTAGACAGCGAGCATAACCCGCGATGTCCGGGTTTGGGGGTGGTTGTAGAGAAAACGCCGATGGCCGGCCCCGAAGGACCGGCCATCTCAGTGGGGTGAGTGAAGGGACTTGAACCCTCGACATCCAGGACCACAACCTGGCGCTCTGCCAACTGAGCTACACCCACCACGCGCCGTCGCGTTGAACGGCACAGGAAAAGTGTAGCGGTGTTCGGGAGTCTTTACGCCACCTGTTATCCGCTGACACGCTCGGCGAGTGTCCTCGCGGTCGGGGTGTCGGGCCCCGGCTCCTCCACGAACACCGCCGCGCGGTAGTACCGCAGCTCCCTGATGCTCTCGACGATGTCGGCCAGGGCCCGGTGCCCGCCCTGCTTCTCCGGCGCCGCGAAGTAGACCCGCGGGTACCACCGCCGGACCAGCTCCTTGATCGACGACACGTCCACCATGCGGTAGTGCAGGTACGCGTCGACGGCCGGCATGTCGCGGGCGATGAACGTGCGGTCGGTGCCGATCGAGTTGCCGCACAGCGGCGCCTTCTTCGGCTCGGGCACGTGCCTGCGGATGTAGTCGAGCACCAGCGACTCGGCCTCGGCCAGCGTGACGCCCTTCGCCAGCTCGGGCAGCAGCCCCGACGCCGTGTGCATCTCGCGCACGACGTCGGACATCTGCTCCAGCGACTCGGACGGCGGCTTGATCACCACGTCGACCCCGGCGTCGAGCTGGTTCAGCTCGCTGTCGGTGATCACGCACGCCACCTCGACCAGCGCGTCGCGACCCAGGTCGAGCCCGGTCATCTCGCAGTCGATCCAGACCAGAACGTCACTCATACGATCTCCTCGCCCAGCGGCTCGGAGCAACCCGCCCGCTTGTCAGCACTCAGCCTAGTGTCCACTGCTCACGCGGGCTTCAGCGAGCCGAGAACCTGGCCCACCACGTCCGTGCCCAGGGTGTCGGGAACGGACATGTAGAGCAGTGCGGGACGCTCGCCCGCGCCGCGGTCCATGAGCACGACCGCGCCGTTCTCCTTCTTCCACTTGTAGCCGTTCTTCTGCGACACCTCGGTGAAGTCGAACTCGAACTGCACCACCCACGCGTCCCTGTCGCCGATCTTGATGGCCTTGTCCTGCACGACCTTGCTCTTGTGCGGAAGGCTGTAGAACCGGGTCGAGAAGTCGGTGAAGACGGTCTTCGCCGTGGCGCCCAGGCCCTCCTTGCCCGGGTACGGGTAGCTCTCGCTCAGCACGCCCGTGTAGACGTTGCCGATCCAGTCGCCGCCCTTGCCGTCGAAGTTCTCCTGCGCGGTGGCCTGCACGGCGGCCGACCACGACTGCTCCGCCGGGTCGGTGCCGTTGACCTGGGAGTACTCGGGGACCGTCCAGTCCTTCGGCACCTGGAACGAGATGCCGGACCTCGCGTCGGACACCCGGCCGCCCTCGGGCTGCGCCAGCTCGCCCGTGGCCTGCGGCGGGTCGGACTCACCCGGGGTGGGGTCGGCGGGGGTCGGCTCGCTCGGCGGCGGCTCCTGCTGCTCCTGCGTCTGCCCCGGCGTCGAGGACGCGGTGGACGTGCTCTCGCGGTTCACGAACAGGAAGCCGGCGACCACGATGAGCACCACCACGACCAGCGCCGCCACGCCGCCGAGCACCCACGGCAGGGGGCTGCGCTGCTTCGGCGGAGGGCCGTAGCCGGGGCCCGGCAGGGGAGCGCCGCCCCACTGCGGCTGCTGCCCGTAACCGGCCTGCCCGTATCCCTGCTGGCCGTATCCCTGCTGGGCGAAGTCCTGCGGCCCGTAACCGGCCTGGCCCTGGCCCGGCTGCGCGTTCCCCTGCTCGCCCTGGCCCGGCTGCCCGTGGCCGGGCTGCCCGTACGGGGAGTCGGTGGAGGACGGCCGGCCGTACTGCAACGTCGGGTTCGCCGGCATGGCCGCCCAGCCGGGCTGCGGGCCCGACGCCGAACCGGGCTGCGGGCCTGACGGGGAACCCGGTTGCGGGCCGGACGGGGAACCGCCCTGGGGGCCCGGCTGCGGGCCGTACTGGGAGTATGGGCCTGAGGCGGTCTGCCGCGGCTGCTGCCCCTGCTCCTGGCGGTGGGTGGCGTCGGTCCACTGGGCGCCGTCCCACCAGCGAAGCTGGGGCTCACCGTACGGATCGGGGTACCAGCCCGCCGGGGTCTGCGTGCTCATGCACGTCAGATTAGTAAAGAAGACCTTTGGTGCGCATTGCCGCCGGGCTCAGCACTTGTAGGTGAAGCTCGCCTTGTCCGTGCGGACCGGGCCCGGCGACAGCACGCGCAGGGTCGCCGTCGCCTTGACCGTGCTCCTGCCCTGGAGCGTCCAGCGCAGCGGCACCTTGTAGGTGGTCTGGTCGGCGCTGGTGCGCAGCGTGGCCTTCACCACCTCCTTGTCGAGGTTCTTGCGCCACTCGTAGCTGATCTCGCCGACCCCGCCGTTCGTGACGATCGTGCCGGTGACGAGCACCGCGCTGTCGCACCCCTGCGCCTTCTTCGGCGCGCTCACGTCGATCGACCGCACCGCCAGGTCGGGGACGTCGCTCAGCTTGAGCCAGGCCAGGACGGCCCCCGCCACGACGACGGCGAACAGGACCGTGGACAGGACCGTGCGGCGGCGCCTGGCCCGCGCGGCCCGCCCCCGCCTCCCGCCGCCCCCGTGGACCGTCGGCACCTCGCCCCGTGCCGCCCCGCGCTGCCCCGAGCGCCAGACGCGCTCCGCGTCGGTCTCGGGCCTGGCGACCTCCGTGTGCACGCCCTGCCCGAAGTGCTGCGCCTGCCCGTGACCGACGTCCTGGGCGTGTCCCTGGGCGGCTCCCTGCCCGTAGGGCTGCGCGACTCCCGCGCCCGGCACGTGGAGGAGGGTGACGATGTCGCCCTCGTCCCGAGGCGCGGGCGGCCCGGCCGGTACGGGGTGGGCGGGCGGCTGCGCGAACGCCGACCTGCCGCGGGCGGCCAGCGCCGGCCCGTCACGGCTGATCAGCCCGCCGGGCAGCACGCCGCGGCCGTCCACCAGCTCGGCGCGGGCGGCGGCGACGCCCCGCAGGGTGGCCGTCGCGGCGACCCGCTCGAACAGCGCGGCGGCCTGCGGCGCGCTCTGCCCCACGGCGGAGGCGAGGCCGCGCGCCAGCGACGCCCAGCCCATCGCGTCGCGCTCCGGCGGCGACACCTGCCCCCTGATGGCGTCGGACAGCCCGCGCTCCGACAGCAGCGCGGCCCCCTCGGACGTGACGACGACCGTGCCGGGATGCACGGAGCCGTGCGTGACCCCGGCCGCGTGCAGCGCGAGCAGGGTCTGCGCGGTGTCCGCCAGGATCGAGGCGGCGCCGCCCGGGCCGAGCGAATCGGGCGGGGCGGCCAGCAGGTCGTTCAGCGTGGGGCTGACCGCCTGCGCGGTGAGCAGCCACACCTGGTCGCCCGCCGCGACGACGTCCGCCACCGGGATCAGACCCGACAGCCCGCCCATCACCAGCCGCTGGTCGGTCATGACGGCCGCCACCACCCGGTCGCGGACGCCGGGCAGCCCGATGATCCTCGGGTCGAACAGCAGCGCCCCGGCCCTGCGGCCGTCGGGAGAGATGGCGTCGATCCAGTTGCCGAGCTCGGTCAGCCAGGTGTGCTCCGTGAGCCTGAACCCGGCGATGCCATGCCCTGAGGCTCCTGAGGTGTTCATCGCCGTCGCCCCTCGCCGCGCCTAGCGCTTCTTCCGGTGCCGTCCCGCCATGCGGCGCCTCACGGCCAGTGTGACGGGAACGGCGCCGGACGTCACCAGCCCGAACGCGAGGAGCTCCGCCTGCGCCTGCCCGGCGAGCTCCAGCCGCGGCGGCTGCGGCGGGGAGGACTGGCCGCCCGAGGGGGTCTCGCCGGGGGTGCTCGGCGGCGGGCTGCTCGCGGGCGGGCTGCTGGCCGGAGGGGCGCTGGTCGGCTGAGAAGTGGTGCGGGTGGGCGTGGGGGTCTGCGTCGCAGAGGGCTTGGAGCCGTCGCTGCTCACCGTGCTGTTGCCGGTGACGTCCGGCTCGGGGGAGGAGGAGGTCGGGGTCGGCGTCCGCGTCCTGACGGGCGTCCGCGACGCGGTCGGCGTCGGCTTCGGCGTAGGAGTCCTGACCGGCCTGGAGGCGGTCGGCCGGACCGGAGGCGGCGGCGCGTCGCTCACCGTGGCGGGCGGGGTCGTCGAGGGCTCCTCCGTCGGCTCCTCCGTGGGCTCGTCGGTGGGGTCCTCGGGCGGGTCGGTCGGGTCCTCGTCGCCGAGCCCGGGGTCGTCGGTGACGGGGTCGGCGCTCGGCGTGACGTCCGAGGTCTGCGCGCTCAGCACGGGCTCGTCCGAGGACGACTTGACGACGACCACGGCCACGCCGGCCACGACGCCGGCGGCCACCAGCCCCACCGCGATCTTCGTGGAGAGCTTGCCGAGCAGCCGGGACGGCGTGCGGAAGCGCGTCTCCGCCAGGGACGTCCGCACCTCGGGGGGGTCGGCCAGCGGCGACGGGAAGAGCAGCGCCAGCAGTCCGGCGAGCGCGGCCAGCCGGCGCCGCCCGCGCTCCTCCCAGTCCTCCCCGTACGCGTCGGCCGCGACGGCCTCCAGCTCGGTGAGGAACGCCTCGGCCGAAGGGGGCCGCTCGCCGGGGTGCTTGGCCAGGCCGCGTTCCACCAGGCCCTGCAGCGGCGCGGGCACCTGCTCGACGGGCGGCGGCGCCACCTGGTGCTGCCGGGCGAGCGCGGCCATGGTCGTGGCGCGGTAGGGGCGGGTGCCGGTGAGGCACTCGAAGAAGACGACGGTGGCGGCGTAGACGTCGGTGGACGGCGCGGCGGGCGCGCCCGACCACTGCTCGGGCGCCATGTACGGCGGCGTGCCCGCGGCGCTCGCGCCCTCCCCGGCCCGCACGGCGATGCCGAAGTCGACGAGCTTGCTGCTGCCGTCGTCCTTGACCATCACGTTCTCGGGCTTGAAGTCGCGGTGGACGACGCCGATGGCGTGCGCGGCGGCCAGGCCCTGCAGGGCGCCCTTGAGCACGGCGAGCGCGGCCTCGGGGCCGGTCGGCCCCTCCGAGCGCAGCAGCTCGCGCAGCGAGACGCCGTTGACGAGCTCCATGACGATGGCGGCGCCCTGGCCGCTCTCGACGTAGTCGATCAGGTTGGCGTGGTGCGGGCTCTGGAGCGTGCCGAGCAGCCTGGCCTCGTGCCGGAACCTGGCCACGAAGCCGACGTCGGCGCGGAGGCCGTCGGAGAGGTACTTGATGGCGACCTCGGCGCCGTCGTAGTCGCGCCGGGCCAGCACCACCCGCCCGGCGGCGCCCGAGCCGAGCTCGCGCACCTCCGTGTATCCGGGGACCCCCCAGTGCCCATCGCCGTACATACAGTCTCCTCTGTACTCGATTGGGCCCCCACCCGTATCAACCGGAGCGTAGCCTAACCCCTGTCACCAGGTGTCTCTCTACTCAAATGCCGATAAATCGGAAATCGGGAGTTAACGTGGTGTGTCGGAGTCGTCGGGTGGAGAAGGCTCCTCCGAGGGGCACTCGGGCGTGCTGCCGCTCGCGGTGTCCGTGCCGCCGGCCGCCGCCGGCACCGTGCCCGCGCTGACCGACCACTCCGTGCCGCACGGCAGCAGCCGGTGCGCGAACGCGTGGCTCACCGTCCTCGTGTACGACGTGTCACCGGACAGCGTCACCCGCTCCGAACCCCTGGACTCGCCCAGCGCGAACCTCAGCTCCATCGCCACCGGCTCGGTGTTGCCCGTGGTGACCGAGACGACCGCGGTCAGGGTGCCGTCCTCGCCCATCGACGCGCGCACGATCGACACCCGCTTCACCGCGGGCGGGCAGGTGACGGCGACCCGGTCGGAGGCGGTCCTGCCGCCGGCCCGCACCTCCACCGACACCGTCGCCCCGCAGGGACGCGACCGGAAGGAGTGCGTGAACGAGGGCGTGTACGAGGTGCGTCCCGACAGGTCGGCGCGCCGGGTGGCGACCGGCTCGCCGTCGACCGCGAACACCGCCTCCACCGGGATCTCCTCGGTGCCGCTCGCGCTCAGCCCGGCCCTCGCCACGACGTCCCCGCCGTCGCCGGGCATCGACAGCGCGACCCCCAGCTCCGTCACCCGCGTCACGCAGGGCGGCACGGCCAGCGAGGCCGACGCGGCGCCGCCCGGCGCGGCGGGCGAGGTGACGACCGTCAGCGTGACCGTCCTGCCGCAGGGCCGCTCGCCGGCGTCCCAGGTCAGCGTGCGGGTGTAGGTCCTGGCGCCGCTCAGCCGCAGGCGCTCGGCGCTCGGGCCGTCGTCGCCGGAGAGCCTCCAGGTGGCGACGGCCGTGACGGGCGCGGTGCCGCTCGTCCTGAGCGTCACCCTGGCCGAGACCTCGCCGTCGTCGCCGACCGTGAGCCCGCCGACGTCCACGCCGAGCACGGAGACGGGCGGCGCCGGCGTGCCGGCCGTGGGCGTGGGCGTGGTCGCGGGGGTGGTGGCGGGCGCGCGCGTGGGCGTCGGCCTGGGGGTGGTCCTGGGCGTGGGGGCGGGAGAGGAGGACGTGGCGGGCGGGCGGCTCGACGGCTGAGCCGGCGGGCGGTTCGGCGGGCGGCTCGACGGGCGGTTCGACGGGTGCCGCGCGGGCGTCGGGGTCGCCCGCGGCTCACGGCTCCCGGGAGGCGTCACCGTGGCGGCAGGACCGGGGGTCTCCGCGTCCGTGCCCTCCGGGTTCCCGGCGCCCGTGCTCTCGGGGCCCGTGCTCTCCGGGCCGGTGGGCGCGAGGGCCGGCTCGCCCGTCCCCGCCGAGAGCGAGGGGGCCGCCGCGGCCACGTCGATCGGCGTCGCGGGACGCTCCCTGGCCGCCAGCGCCACCACGACCGCGGCCGTCGCCACCAGGGCGACTCCCGCGCTCATCGCCACCCGTCCAGGCGCGGAACGCAGCCGCCCCGGCGTCGAGCGCATCCGGCCCGAGGCCGCCCGCACCCGGCCGAACACGGTCCGCGCCAGCGACGTCGTCGCCTGCGCGGCGGGCTCGGGCGGGGCGGGCAGGAGCAGGGCGAGCAGGGCCACCAGCCCGGCCAGCCGCCTCCTGCCGCGCTCCTCCCAGTCCTCCCCGTACGCGGCCGCCGCCACCGCCTCCAGCTCGGCCAGGAACGCCCGCGCCCCCGCAGGACGGTCCGCCGGGTTCTTGGCCAGGCCGCGCCGCACCAGCTCGCGTACCGGCTCGGGCGCGTCGTGCAGCGGCACGGGCGCGTGGAGGTGCTGGTAGCCGAGCACGCTCGGCTCGGTGGACCGGTACGGCCGGTGCCCGGTGAGACATTCGAAGAACACGGCGGTGGCGGCGTACACGTCGGTGGCGGGGGAGGCGGGCAGGCCCTCCCACAGCTCGGGCGCCATGTACGGCGGCGTGCCCTCGGCCCGCCCGGCGGTGCCCTGACGTACCGCGATGCCGAAGTCCACGAGCTTGCTGGCGCCGTCGTCGCGCACCAGGACGTTCTCCGGCTTGTAGTCCTTGTGCACGAGCCCCACCTGGTGCGCCCTGGCCAGGCCGAGCAGCGAGCCCTTCAGCACGGCGAGCGCCGCCTCCGGGCCGGTCGCGCCGTTCTCCCGCAGCAGCGCGCGCAGCGAGACGCCGTTGACCAGCTCCATAACGATGGCCGCGCCGCCCGGGTCCTGGATGTACTCCCACATCGTGGCGATGTTGGGGTCGCGCAGGGTGGTCAGCAGCCGCGCCTCGGACTGGAAGCGCGTGAGCGCCACGGGGTCGCGCAGCAGCGACGCGGCCAGGTACTTGATCGCCACCTTGACGCCGGTCTCGTCGTGGACGGCCAGCACGACCCGTCCGGTGGCGCCTGACCCGAGCTGCCGGACGTCGGTGTATCCGGGAGCGCTCCACTCCATTGCCTCTCCCATCAGGAGCCGGCCCACCTGATGGGACGCGCTGTCCAGGAGCCGGGTTGGCGCCAGGTGGTTCCGGATTTATGGAACTACTCCCGACGGAGGATGTGAACAGGGGTTTCGATACCTTCTGGGAGTACCGGATCGGGTTCGGGCTTCCCCCACGCCGTGACCAGGGGAAGCACGCCCGCCCACACCGGCAGCGCGTAATCCTCGTCCTCGTCCTCGGGCGCGCCCTGCCGGATCTTGACCGACGCCTCCTCCAGCGACAGCGCCAGCACCGCCGTGGCCGCCAGCTCCTTGCGCGAGGGCCGCCTCGCGTAGTCCCACTGGCCGGGGACGAGCTGCTCCGACAGCGCCCGCAGCCCGTCCATCCGCTCGTCGGGGTCGGTCACGAGGCGCGCGCGGCCGTACACGACGGCCGAGCGGTAGTTGACGGAGTGGCTGAAGATCGACCGGGCCAGCACCAGGCCGTCCAGGTGCGTGACCGTGACGCACACCTCGGCCCCGTCAGCGGCGCGTAGCGACCTCGCCCCCGTGGACCCGTGCAGGTAGAGGGTGTCGCCGACGCGGCCGTAGCAGGTCGGCACGACCATGGGGTGGCCGTCCGCGACCACGCCGAGATGGCAGACGAGACCGGTGTCGAGCACCTGGTAGAGATCGTTCCTGTCGGTGCTGCCCCGGTGCTTCTCGCGGCCGAGGCTGGTACGGGGTGTCGCGGAGAGCATGGGTTCGACCGTAACGGCGAAGTGGACCTATCCTGTAGGGCCACTGTTCCACCCTTCACGAAGACCACTTCGCCCGGCGGGTCACACCGGCCAGGCCGCTTCGGGAAGGCCGTACCGTCCCGCGGAGACCGCCTGCCGTGCGTGCCCACGTCGATCTGCCCGTCTCTCTGTCCCGGGAGTCCGGCGAACCGCTCACGGCGCAGCTCGCCGGCTGGCTGCGCACGGCGATGCTCGACGGCGCGCTCCCGCCCGGCGAGCGGCTGCCGTCCACGCGTGCCCTGGCCGCCCAGCTCGGCGTCAGCCGCACCGTGGTCACGGAGGCGTACCAGCAGCTCTACGCCGAGGGGTGGCTGGAGGGCAGGCACGGCTCCGGCACGTTCGTGGCGGCGATGGAGTCGCTGCGCCGGCCCGACAGGAGCCCCGGAGCGCCCGCCGAGCCGCCGCCCCGGCCCCCGGCCGGGCTGATCGACCTGCGTCCAGGCTCGCCCTGGGTGCGCGACTACGACAGGGCGGCGTGGAAACGGGCCTGGCGGCGCGCCGCCGACCTGCCGCCCGGCGACGAGCCCGACCCGTACGGCCTGCCGAGGCTGAGGGAGCTCCTGGCCGAGCACCTCAGGCGCGCCCGCGGCATCGCCGTCGGCCCCGAGAACGTCCTGGTCACCCGGGGCACCGGCAACGGGCTCGACCTGTGCGCGCTGGCCCTGCTGCGTCCCGGCGCCCGCGCGGGGGTCGAGGAGCCCGGCTACCAAGTGGCGCGCACCGTGTTCGCCGGGCGGGGCGCCGAGGTCGTGCCCTGCCCGGTGGACGAGGACGGCGTCGTCGTCGACGGACTGCCCCGCGACCTGGCCGTCCTCTACACCACGCCCGCGCACCAGTACCCGCTGGGCGGCCGGCTGCCGATCCCGCGCAGGGAGCGGCTGCTCGCCTGGGCGAGGAGCACCGGCGCGACCGTCGTCGAGGACGACTACGACGCCGAGTTCCGCTACGACGTCGCGCCGCTGCCCGCGCTGTACGGCCTCGACCCGTCGCGCGTGGTGCTGCTCGGCACGCTGTCGAAGACGCTCGCCCCCGACGTGGGCGTGGGCTGGCTCGTCGCGGAGCCCGAGCTGGTGACCCGCGTCGCCGCCATCCGCGAGGAGATCTCCGACCGCACCAGCGGTCCCGTCCAACAGGCGGTCGCCACCCTGCTCGAACGCGGCGACCTCGACCGCCACCTGCGCAGGATGCGCCTGGAGTACGCCCGCAGGCGCGCCGCCGTCGTCGAGGTGCTCGGGCCGGTCTGCCGGCTGCGCGGCGACACGGCGGGGCTGCACGTCGTGGCCGAGCTGCCGGCCGCGTCGGTGGCGGGCGTGGTGGAGCGTGCGGGGGAGCGCGGCGTGCTGCTCGACTCGGCCTGGCGGCACCACCACGGCCCCGAGCGCCTGCACGGCCTGGTGATCGGCTACGGCTCGGCGTCGCTGGCGGACGTGCGGCGCGGGTGCCGCGTCGTCGCGGATCTGATCACGGGATGCTCAGCGGCGCCTGAGTAGCCGACCTGAGTAGTGGAACGGTCCCGGACGCTCCCGCGGGGCGGGAGGATATGCCCTATGAAATGGTGGCTTTTCTGGACCTCGCTGTTCGCCGTGCTGATCACGGCGTGGCTCGTCTTATACGCGGACGTCACACCGTCCACGCTGCTGTCGCTCGGCATGGGCGCGGTGTGCCTGCTCTGGCTGATCGTCATCCTGACCGTGCCCTGGAACCTGTGCTTCGCCGCCCGCAGGGTCGTCCACGAGATCCAGGTGTCGAGGGAGCAGGGCATCGAGGTCGCCCAGCGCCGCGAGGACGAGGCCCGCGCCATCGCCCGCCGCATGCTCAGGCTGGCGCTCGCCGGGCACGTCGTGTCCGCCGCCGTGATCGCCGTCGTCACGTACGTCTCCGGCGCGGCGATCGGCTACTACTTCGCCGGGTTCTACCTGCTCGCCACCGTGTTCAGGCCGGTGGGGGCGTACACGTCGCACCTGCGCGAGCGGGTGACCACCCTCGGCGAGGAGGTGCGCTACCCGCGCGCCGACGTGCTCGCCCTGCGCGGCCAGGTGCGCGAGCTGGAGGAGACGGCGAAGACGCTGCGCGAGGACCACGACCGGGTCGCCGCCGAGCTGGAGGCGGCCAAGGCCGCGCTCGAACTCGCCGACCACGACCTCGGCCGCCGCCTGACCCTCATGACCCGCCGCTTCGACGAGACCGTGGACGGCCTGACCGACAACCAGGAAGTGATCACCGGGCTCAAGGCGTTCCTGCGGCTGGTTCGCGCGGACCCCGCGTAGGCGGGACGAGATCGCGCAGCACCGGCAGGGCACGCGCGGCGTACAGGGGATCGACCGGCAGGACGTGCCTGGCCCACCAGCGGGCCGGGCCCGGGTCGGGCGACGGCTCGGTGAAACCGGGGGCGTAGTCGTCGTACGGGGGGTCGTACAGGTAGCCGGTGGCGACGCCGCGCCGCTCCAGCTCCGCGATGGCGGTGTCGCGGTCGGCGACCAGCAACGGGACGCGGAACAGCGGCTGGTCGACGTGGTCGCGCACGGCGGGCGCGACCGTGGGCAGCCCGGCGAGGAGCGCCACGCCCGCCAGCCGGCGGGCCCGGTCGCGCGGCACCTTCGCCAGGCGCCTGCCCTGGTACCAGCGGGCCACCGGGCCGCGTCGGCAGCGGTAGTCGTGCAGGTCGGCGCGTACCCACGGGTCGAGCGGCGGCAGCGCGGGCGCCTGCTTCAGCGCGACGCGCAGCGCCTCCGCCTCCAGCGCGATGCGGTAGCCCTCGCGCTCCTCCTGCATGCCGAGCGCCCGCATGAGCCGCAGCGCGGGCCGGACGAGGTCGAGGCGCAGCGCCGCCTGGCGGGCCATCGACGTGGCCACCCCCATCACGTCGGCGCGCAGGGAGCCGGGGGCCAGCAGCTCGTCGCGGGCGCGGGCGAGCGCCCGCAGGTCGTCCTCGCGCTCCACCGCGAGCACCCCGCCCGAGCCGGCCGCCGGGTGCTTCGACAGGCTGAAGACGCCCGCCTGCCCGAACGTCCCGAGCGGCCGGCCCTCGACCCGGGTCTCCATCGCGTGGGCGACGTCCTCGATGAGGATCTTCCCCGCGAACGCGGACACCTGGTCGGGCAGGCCGTACAGGTTGGTCGTCAGGACGGCGTCCACCTGGGACAGGTCGGCCCGCGCGGCGTCGATGTTGCCGTCGCGCGGCGACAGCGGCGCGATCACCGGGCGCAGGCCGGCCGCCAGCACGAGGAAGAGGATCTCGTCGGCCGAGATCGGCGACATGAGCAGCCGCTGTCCGGGCGTGCACCAGTGGCGCAGCGCCAGGTAGAGGCCGAGCCGGTTGGACGGCAGCTCCAGGCAGCGACGCCCCGTGCGCTCGGCGACCCGCCGCGCGGCGCCCCCCGGCCCCGAGGCCGTCATCCCTGCAGGACGGTCCGCAGCCGCCCGAACGTCTTCAGCGCCTTGTCGGCCGTCCTGTGCAGGAGCGGGTTGGCCAGCACGGCGGCGCGGGTCTTGCGCACCGGCACGCGCATCACCCAGTGCAGCCCCGCCGCCGGCACCGCCCTGGCCACACGGCCCTCGGCCACCTCGAACTCGCCGTTCTTGAGCTTCTCCTTGTACTCCTTCTCGCCGCGCCCCATGTCGATGATCTGGATGCCCGCCTCGGCGGACCGCTCGGCCATCAGCAGGTGGTGGATGAGGCCGGGGGAGTACTTGGCGAACGCCGTGTCGTACGCGGGGAACCAGCCGACCAGCCGGGTGCGGGTGCGCAGCCCGAAGTGCCCGGCCACCGGCCTGCCGTCGGCGTAGACCATGTCGAGCACCCCGGCGAAGCTCTCGGACTGGGTGGCGAGCAGCCGCTCGACCAGCTCGACGATCCACTGGTGGGCGAACCTGTCGGTGCGGCCCGTGCGGCGGTACTGCTCGGTCTTCCAGCCGAGCAGCGTGCGCAGCGGGCCGAGGTCGGTGGTGGCGTACTCGTGGTGCAGCTCCCCGACGTCGCGCTGCAGCTTGCGCGACTTGGCGAGCGTCGTCTTGTACGTCTTGCCGGAGTTCTGTCTGAGCCACTCGGTGTAGGGGCCGTACCCGTCGCTCAGGTCGATGATCGGCGAGGGGTAGCGCTCGTGCTGCGGGCTGAGCAGCGGCTGCCCGGAGACCAGGTGGTCGAACTCGTACACCGCGAGCGCGCACTCCTTGATCAGCCGGCGCGGGTCGAGCTCGACGTCCTTGGCGAGGACGAGCCCCTGGGCGTCGGTGAGCCCGGCGGCGACCGGCTTGCCGATGCCCATCGGGTGGCGCTCGTAGGGGAAGAACCCCACGATGTCGGGCCCTTCGGAGATGATCGCCACTCGCACGTCGCGGCGCAGGGCGCCGACGGTGATCGTGAACTCGGGGGACAGGAAGGGGTTGTCGAAAGCGGGGTCGGCCTCCTGCAGAGCCCGCCATCGGCTCACCTCATCAGGCCCCAGCTCACGGGGGAGGACGATCGTGACGCGCATGGGCTCCTACTGTCGCATGGCATATCCACGCCCAACAGGTGGGCAGACGTCTACAGCCAGCGTAAAGGATCTGCGGAGGGGAGCCTCCCCGGACAGCGGAACGTTACAGAACTGCCAGCCGGCCCCTGACACCGAGCGGGGTTCTAATGTGGGTCCATGACAGTACCTGGGACCGTGCCCGGCATCGACCTGCCCCGGCTGACCGGCTGGCTGGCGCGCAACGTGCCCGGGGCGGGCGAACCCGTGTCCGTCTCGCTCATCGCCGGAGGCCGCTCGAACCTCACGTACGTGGTGGAGACGGGTGAACGCCGGCTCGTGCTGCGCCGCCCGCCCCTCGGGCACGTCCTGCCGACCGCGCACGACATGCGCCGCGAGTGGCGCGTCATCTCCGCGCTCGCCCCGACACCCGTGCCCGTGCCGGAGCCCGTCGCGTTCTGCGCCGACGAGGACGTCATCGGCGCGCCGTTCTACCTCATGGGCTACGTGGACGGCGCGTCCGTACGCACCAGGGACGAACTGACCGGCCTCGGCCCCGGGCCGACCAGGCGGCTGTCGGCGCGGCTGGCCGAGGTGCTGGCCTCCGTCCACGCCGTGGACCACCGGGCGGCCGGGCTGGAGGGCTTCGGGCGGCCCGAGGGCTACCTCGCCAGGCAGCTCGACCGGTGGTGCCAGCAGTGGGAGCGGTCGAAGACCACGGACCTGCCCGACTACTACCGGCTCGTGGACCGCCTGCGGGAGCGGCTGCCCGCCCGCTCCGAGAGCACGCTCGTCCACGGCGACTACCGCCTCGACAACACCCTCGTACGGCTCGGGCCCGAGCCGGAGATCCTGGCCGTCGTGGACTGGGAGATGTCCACGCTCGGCGACCCGCTCGCCGACCTCGGCCTCACGCTCACGTACTGGCACGACCCCGGCGACGACGAGCGGGCCGGCATCCCGGTCGCCGGCGACGCGACGCTCGCGCCCGGCTTCATGAACGCCGCCGAGTTCGCCGCGCACTACGCCGCCGTCTCCGGCCGCGACCTGTCCGACCTCGGCTTCTACGTCGCCTTCGGCACCTTCAAGCTCGCCGTCATCGTCGAGGGCATTCATGCCAGGTTCCAGCAGGGGAAGACCGTCGGTGAGGGGTTCGACCGCATCGGCGCCGCCGTGCCGACGCTCGTCTCCCGCGCCCACCGGATGCTCGACCAGCCCTAGACCGGCCCGACAGCGGCCGGACCACCGCGAAGGAGCGCCATGAGCACTGTTGCACTGATCACCGGAGCGGCGAGCGGCATCGGGGCCGCCGTGGCGCGGCGCCTGGCGCGCGGCGGCGCCAGATGCGTCATCGTCGACGTGGACGCCGAGGGCGCCGAACGGGTGGCGAAGGAGCTCGACGGGGTGTGGCTGGCCGCCGACGTCAGCGCCGAGGAGTCGTCGCTGGAGGCCGTCGCCCTGGCCGAGCGCGCGTACGGCCGGCTCGACCTGGTGCATCTCAACGCCGGCATCAGCGGGGGCGTGGACTTCGCGCACTTCGACGTCGAGCGCTACCGGAAGGTCGTCGGCGTGAACGTGGACGGCGTCGTGTTCGGCGTCCGTGCCGCCGTGCCGCTGCTCACGCGCTCGGGCGGCGGGGCCATCGTGGTCACGGCCTCGCTGGCGGGGCTCGTGGGGTTCGACGGCGACCCCGTCTACACGATGACCAAGCACGCCGTGGTCGGCCTGGTCAGGGCGCTGGCCGGGCCGCTGGCCAGGCAGGACGTCAGGATCGGCGCCGTCTGCCCCGGGTTCACCGACACCCCGCTCGTCGCGGACTCGAAGGAGGTGTTCGTGGACGCTGGGTTCCCGCTGCTGTCGGCCGAGGAGGTCGCGGCCGCCGTCGAGTCGGCCTTTTACTCAGAGGTGCCTGGGAGCCTGCTCGTGGTGCAGCCCGGAAGGCAGCCCGTGCCGTACCGTTATGCGGGGGTTCCCGGACCCGCCGGGGGGCAGCGGCCGCCGTCTCTTTAGTAACGGCAAGCGGCTTGCAAGTGAGACATATACCGTTATAAGGGCTGGGCACGGTTATCAGGACGCTGCCCGGCCCTTGTACGTGCGTGAGGGTGAGGAGCGTTCTCGTGATTCCGACCGACGGCCGACATGCGCGGAGGCGATCACCCTGGCCGATCGCGCTCGGAGCAGGCATCCTCGCGGTCGTCCTCGTGGCCGGCATCATGGTCTACGCCGCGTTACGAGGAGGCTCCCGCGACGGCTTCCGCGGCGGCGAGGTGGCCCAGGTCGGCCCGACCGAGCCCGCGCCCACCCTGCAGGAGCCGCCTCCGCTCGAGAACTGGCCCCGCTGGGGCATCACCCACACCCAGTACAGCGCCGACAACGAGCCCCGCCAGGTCGCCGAGCAGGCCAGGGGCGTGCTCGGCCGGGTGCCCATGCTGCAGAACCAGCACATCATGGGCTGGGGCGTCGGCAACCCGGAGCCCAGCCCCGGCCAGTTCAGCTTCCACGACCTCAACCGGCGCCTGACCTTCATGGCCTCCTCGCGCGCCGTACCGGTGATCACGCTCTGCTGCGCCCCCGACTGGATGAAGGGCGGCCAGGCCGGGCGCACCGACTGGAGCAAGAACCACACCGTCGCGCCCAAACGCGAGCACTTCGACGACTTCGCCAAGCTCGCCGCCCGCGTCGCCAAGCAGTACCCCACCGTGAAGCACTACATGGTGTGGAACGAGTTCAAGGGCTTCTGGGACCCGTCCACCAACCGCTGGGACGCCGAGGGCTACACCGAGATGTACAACAAGGTGTACGACGCGCTGAAGAAGGTGAATCCCGAGATCAAGGTCGGCGGGCCGTACATCCCCATCGAGAGCAACGCCCGCACCAGCAACTCCGAGCTGGCCGGGCCCTGGGGCACCGTCGACCAGCGGGCGCTCGACGCGATCGAGTACTGGATCGAGCACAAGAAGGGCGCCGACTTCATCGTCGTCGACGGCGCCTCCATGACCAACGACAAGGGCAACGTCCCCGACGACTTCGCCGCCCAGGGCAAGTTCGGCGCCATCACCACCTGGCTCAGGCAGAAGAGCGGCGACCTGCCCGTGTGGTGGGCCGAGTGGTACGTCGAACCCGACAACTCCGGCTGGAGCGAGGACAAGCGCGTCGCCGTGCAGGCGTCGGCGATGATCGAGTTCGCCAGGAGCGGCGTCACCACCGCCCTGTACTGGAACCCGCAGTCCAAGAACGAGGGCGAGTGCAGCGGCTGCCTCTGGACCCCGGGACGCGGCGAGGAGATGCCGATGGCGGGGCTGCTGAGCGGCTTCACCCGCTGGTTCCCGTCGGGGGTGCGGCTGGAGGAGGTCCAGTCGTCCGACGCGCGCGTCAAGACGCTCGCCCAGACGCAGCAGCTCGTCATGGTCAACACGTCAGACAAGGACGTGACGGCCACGGTCGACGGCAAGCAGGTGACGCTCCGCCCGTACGAGATCCGCTGGGCGGGCCGCGGCGGCGCCTGACCGACCCGGGGCAGCCGGAGGCGAGACCCCACCCTCGCCTCCGTCTAGAACTCCAGCTCAGCCCAGTGGATCACCATGGGTATCGGATTGGCCACCTCGGGGACGCCGCCTGCCTCGTCCTTCATCAACGTCCCGACGTGCTTGTAGAGCATCGAGGCCGGGTCGAGCCGGTACCGCTCGACGATGGAGACGCCGGTGCCGTCGAGACGCACGATCCAGTAGTGCGGGATGCCGGCCTTGGCGTACTCGCCGAGCTTGTCGGTGGTGTCCTGGGTCTCCGAACCTGGGGAGACGATCTCCACCACGAGCAGGACGTGCTCGGCACGCAGCCGCTCGCCGCGCTCCCGGTCGAGGCAGCGGTACAGCGCGACGTCGGGCCGCCGGTTGAGCAGCGGGACGTCCCTCAGCCGCAGGTCGAGGTCGATGTTGACGGTGAGACACCCGTGCCCGGCGGCCATGGCGGCACGGGCGTGGCGCTCCAGCAGGTTGGCCAGGCGTCTGCCCGCGGTCTGGTGATCTGGCGTGGGGGCCGCGCGATAGGCGAGGTAGCCGTCGACGATCTCGATCGCCCTGGCGATCTCCTCGGGCAGCGCCTCGTACTCCTCGGCCGTGACGAGCGCGGGCTGCGGCCTGATGTTGAGCAGCCAGCTGTCCTCGGGCAGAGCTGTCATGCGGCATCTCCTCGTCACGTCGCTCGACGCGCCCAGCCTACGGCCGGTGGCCTCGCCTCCGCCGGTCTGTACGGGACTCCCGGCGGCGCGGGTCAGGCCGTCGGGGTCGAGTGGCGGCTCCGGTACGTCTGCGACGGCCTGCGCCAGTACGTGAGGTAGCGCAGGAGCCACTCCACCGGGCCGTACCGGTGGTTGCGCAGCCACCAGTGGCTGTAGAAGACCTGCAGGACGAAGATGCCCACCGCGATCAGCACCTCCACCGGCGGGCTCACCCGGTCCACGAGCGCGAGGCCGTACCCCGTGAAGATCAGCGAGCAGAGCAGCGACTGCGCCAGGTAGTTCGACAGCGCCATCCGGCCGGGCGCGGTGAGCGCCCGCCCGATCCGCTGCATGTGCGGCAGCAGCCGCAGGAACGTCGCCGCGTACGCCGCCGCCAGGAGCGGGGCGGTCACCAGGTCCACGGCCTCGCCGAGGAACTTGTGCATCGTCCCGTTCCAGGCGGACTGCGTGTAGACGTACGCGCCTGCGAGCCCCACGGTGAAGCCCAGCCACTGCAGCCTGCGCAGCGCCTTCGTGTGCGCCTGCAGGTCGCGCAGCACGCCCAGCTTGCCCACGGCGAACCCGATGAGGCACGCCGCGAGCACCGCCGGGCCCTGGAAGAACACCCGCAGCACCACGATGAGCGACAGCTTGCGCAGGTGCTCGGCCACGATCTGCCAGACCGGCCCGCCCAGCGCCGCGTCCGACTTGATCGCCTCCGTGGCGCCGTGGGAGACGGTGCCCGCCGTGTCGAGGCCCAGCGCGGCCAGCGCGGCGAGCAGCAGGAAGCCCAGGGCCAGCAGCGCCGTCATGAGGATGGCCAGCATCACCGCGGTACGCGGCGAGATCCTCCGCAGCGCCAGCAGCGCCAGGCCGACCACCGCGTACGTGGTCAGGATGTCGCCGGGGAACAGCAGCACCGCGTGCGCGACGCCGAGCAGCAGCAGGCCGGCCAGCCGGCGCAGGAACATGGGCACGAACGGCCTGCCCTGCCGCACGGCCGAGTCGACCTGCAGCGTGAAGCTGTAACCGAACAGGAAGGAGAACAGCAGGTAGAACTTGTTCTCCATGAACATCGTCACGAGCCAGCGCGTCGCCCAGTCGAGCGGCGCGTCGAACGCGGGCTCCGCCAGCCCGGCCATCCGGTAGCCGGAGGCCAGGAAGGCGATGTTGACGATCAGGATTCCCAGCAGCGAGAAACCACGTAAGGCATCAACGGCCGTGATTCTCGCGGACGAGGTACGCGTGTCCGGCATGGCGGGATCTGTCTCCTGAGTCGTCATCGGTGAGCATTATCCCGCGTAACCTGTGAGTTTCCTGTGAATTCGGTTATTTTTGCGCGATCACGATGAAACGCTCCGCGATCACCGCCACGGCGATCACGAAAGCGGGCACCGCCAGGAACAGCAGCCGTCTGCGGGCCCTGCTCGCCCGGCCGCGGCCGTTCAGCGACAGCACCTCGTACCAGAACAGCGCGACCCAGGTCACACCCAGGGCGGCGATGCCGACCGGCGTCCACGGGGACGTGGGGTCGCCGCGGCCCTTGTAGGGGTTCGGATCGGGGATCTCCGTCCCCTTCACGAACTTCTTCCAGGTGTAGAGCGCCGCGTCCTCGTTGGCGAAGACCCGCTTCAGATCAGGTGACGCGTCCAGCGCCGCGCGGAACCTCGGCCCCCAGTCCTCGGGGAAGCCCTCGTTGAGCTGCAGGTAGCTGACCTGCCCGCGGCTCACCATCAGGTACGAGTTCCGCGACTGCTCCTTCAGCTTGGCGACCGCGTCCTTGATCACCGTCGGGTCCTTGTGGACGAGCGCCTGCACGGCGAAGTTCACCCGCTCGACGTCCCTCTCGCCCCAGGGCAGCGTCGGCGTGACCTCCGGCCCCTCCTTGGGCACCAGGTAGAGCACCTTGGCGCTCGGCCTGTCGTGCGCGTACACGTAGCGCAGCGCCGCGACCTCGCCCGACGTCACCCGCTCGAACTTCTCGTTGCCGTACCGCGCCACCAGGAACGCCATCGCGAACACGACGGCCGCGCAGGCCGCCAGCACGACCGTGACCTTCCTGGTCACCTGCGGATTGAACCGGACGTTCCGCCTGCGGATCGGCACCGTCTCCTCGCGCACGTCCGCGCTGTCGGCCGGCAGGTTCGGGAAGAACGCGTACGCCGCCAGCAGGCACGCGCCCGGCAGCGCGAACATGTAGATGCGCAGGCCGATCTCGCCGCCGTAGCTCTGCAGGCCGAGCGCCAGCACCGGCACGCACAGCAGGATCAGGGCCGCGCGGTCGAACACCCCGCGCCGCAACCGGCGGAACAGGCCCACCGCCGCCAGCGAGAGGATCATCGCGAGGATGCCCAGCCGCGCCTTCAGCACGAGGGCGTGCGCCGGGTCGCTGCCGGCGATGCGGTCGCCGGTGTTGCGCTGGAGGTTCGTGAGGATCTTGCCCAGGCCGCCGAAGATCGCGTCGATCTGGCCGGCCCAGAAGCCCACCGTCAGGTAGCTGATCCAGGCCAGCACCACCAGGCCGAGGAAGAACGGCAGCCCCCACGTCAGCGACGACCGCTTGAACAGCAGAAGCGCCGTCAGCACGCCCAGCATCATGAACGGCGTGATCTGGTGCGACGCCACCGCCGCGAAGAACAGCGCGAGCAGCATCAGCAGCATGAGCAGCTTGTCGGCCCTGAACGTGCCGGTGTTGGCCAGCTCGCCCGGCGTCATCGCGTCGAGGCGGCCGAGCAGCCTGCGCAGCCCCTTCGGCGGCACCGGCTTCGTCCGCGCCTCCACCCGTCCGAACCAGCGCAGCAGGATCGCCACGAACACCAGGTACAGCGCGAACGTGAAGCCCTGCGGCGAGAAGTAGTCCTGCCCGATCCACTGCGCCAGCACGAACAGCAGCGCCGCGTACCAGCGCGCCCGGGTGGTCGCCACCACCTGCCGCAGGATCAGGACGAACGGGAGCAGGTAGAGCAGGTTCGACAGGAGCGGCGTCCAGTTGAGGATCGGCGTCATGTCGGTGATGCCCGCCGCCTTCGTCACGAACGCGAACAGGGCGAAGAAGCCCGGCCAGCCCATGCGGGCGTCGATGCTGATGGCCGTCTCGCCGGTCCTGCCGATGAACTCCACGAACCCCGCGTGGATGTACGCGGTCGGGAAGCGCGGCTCCTGCGCCACCAGCGCGCCCGCGCCGTGCAGCGCGAACAGGATGGCGGCGATCTGGAACAGCAGCAGGAACTTGCGGTCGGTGCTCTGCGCCACCGTGACGAAGAACGAGACGATCATGATGAGGATCGCCGCGAACGCCGTGGCGGGGAGCGCCGAGATGAGGCCGAGGCCGTTGATGTCGTTCGGGTCCACGCCGCGCAGGGGCCCGGGGGACACCTTGAGCGCGAGGACGTACATGATCAGGCCCTCGAGCACCAGGACGACCGGGAGCCACTTGGGGGCACTCGCCACCAGGGCGGCGAAACGCCCCATCCGCCCCGCGGCGGCCCCCTGCACCTGCCGGGCAGCAGTGCCCTGAGCCTGCTGGGCGGCGGCCGGAGCCCGCCCGGTCTTCGGGGAAGCCGCCGCGCCAGAGGCCTGGGCGGTGGCCGGGGCCTGCTCGGTCTCGGGAGAAGCGGCCGCCGCCGGGGCCTGCGCGCCGGGCGGGGCCTGCTCGGTCTTCGGGGAAGCGGCCGGGGCCTGAGCGCCGTTCGGGGTGGCCGAGGAGGCGGGCGGCGTCGCCGGGGCCTTCGGGCCCTTCTGGCCGCCGGAGGCCTCCACGGCCATCTCCACCGTGCCCGCCGCCGCGCCGTCTGCGGCCGCCCCACGCGTCGCCGCGCTGCCCGTGGCGGGACGCCCCGTGGGGCTTCCCGTGGCCTGGCTGCCGGTGGTGCGACTGGTGTCCGTGCCGCGGACGTCGGTCGCGACCTCCGCCTCCGAGGGGGCGCCTGCCGCGGTGCCGTTCTTGCCGGCCGTGCCCGCTGAGCCGGTGGCCTGGGTGGCCTTGCCCGGTTTGGTGGCGCCCTTGGAGGGGGCCTTGGAGGAAGCCTTGGCGGCGTCCTTCGTGGCGGCGTCGTCCGGGTTCTCGTCGGCGGTCGGCGGGTGGCCGATGTGGAGGGTGCCGGGCGCCGGGAGGCGGATGGCCGTCGTGGTGTCGGGGTCGAAGCCGGGCTCGCCGGCGTCACCCTCGGCGTCACGGTCGGTGTCACCGCCGGTGTCACTGCCGGTGTCACCCTCGGCGTCACGGTCGCCGTCACCGGCGTGCGGCGCGCCCGTCGCGGGCCGCCCCGCCTCAGCGCCTGACCGCTCCGGGCCCGACGGCTTCGTGTCCGACTGCTCCGGGTCCGAGGACTCCGCGTCTGACCGCTCCGGGTCCGGCGGCGGGGTGTCGAACGTCAGCCTCGGGATGACCCCGGTGGCCTCCGGATCGAAGGGCGCCTCGTGCTCCTCGGCGGTGTCCGCCGTGTCCGCCGTGTCCGCGGTGTCCGCGGTGTTCTCCGTGTCCGGGTGCACGTCGGAGGAGCCGGTCATCCCTGTTGTCATACCATCGCCGTCCCGTTGCCTCACGTTGACCATCATGCGGCCCCGGGCGACCCCTGGGTGACAGCGGGCTGCCCTGTTTCGCCATATTTGAGGATTTTGCGGAGATTTCCGAAGACCAAAAGTGCCACGAGCAGCTCACTGAAGAGCAGCCCGTACCCCACCGCGTTCACGCCCGCGAAGGGGAAGAGCGCGACCGTGGACACCAGCACCAGCGCGGCCAGCCCGATCTGGACGGTGGCCAGCCGGCGCGCGTGGCTCTGCGCCCGCAGCGAGCTCAGGTACACCTCGATGAGCACCCTCGGCAGCACGGCCAGCGACATCAGCCGCAGCAGCAGCGTGCCCTCCTCGGCGAAGTCGCTGCCGAAGATCCGCAGGATGAGCGGCGCGCCCACGATGGTCACCACGACGATCGGCGTCACGATCATGAGCCCTCGCCGCAGCGCCTGCCGGCACCGCAGCGCGAGCTGGGAACGGTCGAACGACCCCTCGACGGTGAGCGACACCGCCATGTTCATGGCCAGCAGCTCGATCATGCTCGCCAGCGTGTGGGCCATGGAGAAGCGCCCGAACGTGGCCTCGCCCACCTGTGTGGCGATCACGACGGGCACCAGGTAGACGATCGCCAGGATCGACAGCGTCCCGGGGAAGTCGCCGGCGAGGAAGCGCCCGATCTGCCGCAGGCTGGGCGGCTCCACCGCGCCCTCGACGCTCTTCATGTGGCGGGGCACCACCACGCCGAAGATCAGCATGTTGACGGGGAGCAGCGCCAGCGCGGTCGGCACCATCCACGAGACGAAGATGCCGCCGTCGGGGAGCGCGCCCGCCAGCGCGACCAGCAGCCCCATCTTGACGACGCCGAAGACGAGGTTGTTGAGCGGCACCCAGGTCGCCCTGCGCAGCCCGGTCAGCACCACGTCCTGCAGCGTGAAGGTGGACCACACCAGCACCGACGCCAGGAAGAACAGGCCGGGCCCGAACCCTTCGAGCACCGAGTACGTCCTGCCCCACATCGGCAGCGTCAGCAGGAAGCCGAGCGCGGCCGTGCCGCCGGTGGCGGCGGCGAGCCCGTACCCGCGCAGGATCAGGCCGGGCGTGCGCCGCCCGGCCACCGGCAGGAAGCGGGCCAGCGCGCCCACGAAGCCGAGCGCGGTCAGCGACGCGAACAGCCGCATCGCCGTGATGACCGCCTGGCCGCGGCCGAACTCCTCCGGCGAGTAGAACTTCGAGGCCAGCAGCCAGTAACCCAGCCCCAGCGTGCCCGTGATCACGGTGTTGGCCATCAACGCGTAACCCTGCAGGAACAGCGGGTTACGCAGGTCGCGCAGCAGCCTGCCCCAGAGGCTAGACATTTCCGCGCACCCGTTGCAGCCCGTACCTGGTGCGCCTGACGACCGCGTACCCCTTGGTGAGGAGGCGTTCGCGCAGGTAGATCAGAGGTACGGCGTTGCCTTCCACGGCGCGCTTGAACATGTTGACGGTCGTGCTCCTGCCGACCGTCAACCGGGGGATGGCGAGCATGTCGTGCCGGTCGGCGGCGATGGTGTTGTTCACGGCGCAGGCGGCGAAGTATCCGGCCTTGCGCACCTCGTGCCTGACGCGGGCGCTGGAGTAGCCGAACGGGTAGGCCATGGTGGCCACCGGCGTGCCGATCTTCTCCTCCAGCAGGCCCTTGTTCCTGCGCAGCTCCTGCCGGAGGTCCTCGGTGCGGAGCTGGTCGAGCTGCGGGTGGCTGTGGCTGTGGCCGCCGATCTCGATGCCGTTCTGGGCGGCCTCGCGGGCCTGGCCCCAGCTCAGCATCGCGTCGAGCGGACGGCCCGCCGCGTCCTTGCCCGCGTCGGCCACCCAGCCGCTGGTCAGGAACACCGTGGCGGGGAAGCCGTAGCGGTCGAGCAGCGGCAGCGCGTGGCTGTGGAAGTCGGCGTACCCGTCGTCGAACGTGATCACGACGGGCTTCTCCGGCATCGAGCGGCCGTTGTTCTTGTTCAGCGACGCGACCAGGTCGCCCAGGGTGAGCGGGGTGAACCCGCTCTCCGACAGGTACGCGAGCTGCTCGGCCAGGTCGGACGGGCGTACGGCGTGGGGCTTGGTGTCGTCGTTCGGACGGTCGGTGACCGAGTGGTACATCAGGATCGGGACCCGGATCACGAGCGCACCGCCTTCAGCCGCGCGGAACCCACCACGTAACCCCACGTCGTCCAGGCCAGGCCGACGACGATCGCGAACGCTCTGCCGAGGCCGCCCACGTCGCCGCGCAGCGCCTCGCCGAGGCCGCGCAGCGCGCCCAGCGGCAGCGTCTTCATCGCGTGGGCGCGCTCGCTCGACAGGCCGTCCTGGGTGCCGACCTCCCTGGTCACCAGGGCCTTCGACAGGCCCTCGGCGTAGCACCTGGACCTGAAGTAGGCGAACCGCTCACGCTGCCTGGACACCTTGTGCCCGATGACGGCGCGCGGCTCGAACAGCATGACCGAGCCGGGCTTGCGCTGGCTCAGCCTGATGCAGAACTCGGTCTCCTCGCAGCCCAGCGGACGCGACTTGCGCCCCTGGACGCTGCGGCCGATGCCGCTGTGGAACCCGCCGACCTCGGACACGACCTCGCGCAGGAAGGCGGCGTTGCCGCCCATCACGTTGCGGATCGGCGCGCGCACCTCGGGCATGCCCCGGTAGGTGCAGCCGACCGTCCAGTCGAACTCGTACGGGAACCACCGCGGCCGGCGCTTGGACGCCCACAGCGGCTCGGTACGGCCGCCGACGCCCACGACGCCGGGTTCCTGGAAGCCCTCCTCCAAAGCCTCCAGCCACCACGGGTCGGCCACCGCGTCGTCGTCGAGGTAGGCGACGATGTCACCGGTGGCGACGTCGACACCGGTGTTCTTGCCGCCCGACAGGCCCTTCTCGTGCGTGTTCTCCACGACGACGGCCTGCGGGTAGGCGCGCTTGAGCTTCAGGAGCAGGTCGGGGTTGTGGTCGACCACCAGGATCAGCTCGTGCGGCTGGCGTGTCTGGTTACCGACCGACTCGACTGCCTGCCTGATGTCCTCCCAGCGTTCCTCGGTGTAGACGCAGATGACGACAGACGTTTTCACAACGGTCCCTTTTAGGCGACGCCCCGGTCGGCGGCGGGAGTGGCGGCGGGTTCGGGCTGCGGCTGCTTCGGCGGGCGGCGCCACTCGCGCAGGATCGTCCTGAGCACGCGCAGACCGTCGCGCACGGCGCGCAGGTTGCTCTCGCCGTGGATGCGGGTGCGCTCGTGGCTCGGCACCTCGTGCACCTTCAGCCCGGCCTTGGCGGCGCGCACGTTCATCAGCGTCTCCACCTCGAAGCCGTCGCAGTCGAGGTCGAGGACGTCGAGGTGGCGCGCCCAGAAGGCGTTGTAGCCGTAGCACAGGTCGGTGTACTGCGTGCCGTACAGCACGTTGACGATGCCGGTGAGGACCTTGTTGCCGAACCGCCGGTTGAAGGTCAGGTCGTCGCTGCCGCCGCCGGCCGCGTACCTGGAGCCCTTGACGAAGTCGGCGCCGGTCACGAGCGCGCCGACGAACTGGATGATCTCGCGGCCGTCGGTGGAGCCGTCGGCGTCGATCATGACGATGATGTCGCTGGTGCAGGCGGCGAAGCCGGCGGCGAGGGCGTCGCCCTTGCCCTTGCCCGTCTGCGTCACGATCTTGACGTTGGGGCGGAGGCGCTTGGCCACCTCGACGGTGTCGTCGACGGAGTTGCCGTCGACGAGCACGATCTCGTCGATCCACTGCGGCAGCGTCGCGAAGACGTGCGGCAGGTTCTCGGCCTCGTTCATCGCCGGCACGACCACGCTGACGGTGGGCGAGATGGCGAGGTGCGGGGTGACCGGCGTGAAGCTCGACGGGGGCGGCATGGACCGCAAGGGGGACTGGGCGAACTTGTTGCCGTTGTGCTTGGCGATCTCGGGACTCATGGTGAGGGGAATCCTTCCGTGACCCTTGTCCGCTAACCGGAGAACGCCATTCCCGGGTGCTGGGGGAATGGCGTGGCCGGTGGGTGCTGCCTCGAAGGGTCGGTTGGAGTGAGGGTGGGTGCTGTGCGCGGCGGCCCTACCGGGCCCCCGTTGGTTCCTTGACGACTGAGTTGGGCGACTCCTGTTGCTGCTGCATCGAGGTGCGCACCCGACCGAAGCCCTTCAGGACACGGTCGGCCGCCTTATAGAGAGACGGTCGATCCATGACGATTGTTCGGACCTTGTTGAAAGGAACTCGGCCCATCCAGTGAACCGTCGCCGCGGCGGACGGCCGCGAGATGCGGCCCTCGGCGACGTAGAGGACCCCGCTCTTGAGCCAGTCTTTGTACTCCTTGCCGCCCTTGCCCATGTCGACCATGTGCAGACCGTCGCCCGCCGCGGCCTCGGCCATCTGGAGGTGATGGACGATGCCCGGGGAGTAACGGGCGTACTCGGTGTCGTAGGCGGGGAACCACCCTACAAGGGTGGTGGCCGTCCGGAGGCCGAAATGGCCGGCCACCGGGACGTCCCCGGCGTAGAGCATCGTGAGGATGCCCGAGAAGTCGGGCGAGCGCTCGGCGTGCATCAGGTCGATCAGCTCGACGATCCACGGCTGGGCGAACCTGTCGACCCGGCCGGTGCGCCGGTACTGGTCCGACTTCCAGGCGAGGAGCGTGCGCAGCACCTCGGGGTCGGCCGAGGCCCACTCGAAGCGCAGCCCGCCGTGCTCGCGGCCGAGCTTGCGCTCCTTGTACCGCACGGTCTTGAGGTTCTTGGGGGAGTTGGCCTTGACCTGCTCGACCCAGGCGTCGAAGCCGGCGGTGAAGTCCATCACGGGGGCGGGGCGGACGTCGGCCTCGTACGGAGCGAACGTGGGCTGGCCGGCGACCATGTGGTCGAAGTCGAAGACGGTCAGCTTGCAGGCGCGCAGCAGGGCCTTGGCGTCGACGTGTAACCCCTGCTCGGCGATCAGGCCGTGGCAGGTGGTGAGGAAGCCGCCGAGCGGCTTGCCGATGCCGAAGTTGTGCCGCTCGTACGGGAAGAAGCCCACGATGCGGCCACCGTCCTGGATGACCGCCACGCGTACGTAGTCGCGCAGTCTGTCCATCGCGACGGCGAACTCGACCGAGAGGAAGGGGTTGTCCAGGCTGGGATCGGCCTTCTGGAGCTCGCGCCATCGGGCGCGTTCTGAGTCACCGAGGTCCCTCGGGCGAACCACGTTGATGTTCACCTTGCGTTGACCCCCTGTTCGGTCTGCATGTTCTTCCCCCGGTAGAGCACACGAAGCACGTACATGAAGCCTCCGAGCACGGCGATCGTCGCGACGCCGGCACGGGGCGACCACGCGTTGAAGAGCAGCATGGCCTGGGCGAGGAGCACGTTGAGCACCAAACTTGCCGCGGCTCCTACTGATAGTGCGGCAAGGGGATCACGATCGCGCAACAGTCCCACGACCGCGGCTCCCGGCACGACCAACAGGAACAGGGAGATCAGGAACGGCCGCAGCGGTGTCTCGATGTCGAACAAGGCGACCACGGCTCCCGCGATGCAGGCCAGTGCCACCAGCCATGCGAGTGCTCTGCGGTGCTTGAGCATTTCCTGTTTCTCTCCTGCTCCTTGCTGGGTAAGTACGCCATTGATCGCATTCATGGGATCAATCCGCGTCCGGACACGTCAATGCCGACGCTTGGCGACGCGCTCCGGTTTACGCGTAGGCGGAGGTTTTCGTGTGACATAGCTCACACCCAACGGTGGTCACCGACGCCGGCGCGGTCCCCAAGCACACCAGAATGCCCTATCTGGCGGGGCATCTTCGAGTCGGGGCCAGAATTATCCCTGTTAATCCCTGTTATTCGTGTTTAAGATCACTCTTTTGCCGTCGTGACGGCGGGGGACGACCCAGCCCTGCTGAAGACGGGACCGTCCTCGGAGGAAAGCCGCCCGCCAGGAGCGGCCCATTCCCGGGCGGCTCGTCAGGGGCGGGCCATCCCCAGTCCGCTCGCCAGGGGCGGGCTGTCCCCGAGCCGCTCGCCAGGGGCCGGTCATCCCCGGGCCGCGCGCCAGGTGCAGGCCATTCCCCGGTCGGCCGTCAGGCGGGCCACCCCCCGGGCCATTCCCGGGCCATTCCCGGGCCGGTCGCCGGGGCGGCCGGCGAGTCCCCAGGTCGGGGGACGCGCGCCTGGGTGGTCGGCCGCGGTCCGGGGAGCCGATGCCCGCGTCACTCCCGCAGGGACTCGGGGGCGGCGTCGGCGGTGGCGGGGGCGGTCGGGGAGTCCGACGGTCCGGGGGTGGGGGACTGGCGGTCGGGGGGCGGCTCCGACGCCTCGGGCCCGGCGCCGTCCCAGGAGAGCGCGCAGGTCGCGCCGCCGCCGTTCGAGGTGAGGGAGACGCGGCCGGCGCCCGGCGCGTCCGGGTCGTCGATCGTCACCACGAGCGCCGCCGAGGCGCCCGCCTTGACCGTCCCGGAGGCGGGGAACACGGTCAGGCCGCCGGAGGCGGCGGCCGTCCAGGAGACGGGCGCGTTCCGGGCGCGCAGCCCGATCTTCGCGGCGCCGTCGATGGCGTCGGGGCAGGTGACGGCGAGCCGCGCCGCGGGCGCGGGCCCGCGGCGGGTGGCGGCGGGGGAGGCGGCCGGCCTGGCGCGGGGCGTGGTCGCGCGAGGGGACGGCCGCCTGGCGGGCGGCGCCGAGGGCGTGGCGGACGGGACGGTCTCGGCCGCGCTCGGCTCCGGAGCGGGCTCGTCGTCCATGAGCGGCTCGGGGGAGGCGCTCACCGGTTCGCCGCCCGGCGCCGCCTCGCGTGAGACGGAGGGCGCGGACGCGGTCCGCGCGTCCGGCGCCCCGGCGCCGGTGACCGCCACGACGGCCCCGGTCGCCGCCAGCACGGACGCCCCCGCCAGCAGCACCGGCGCGATCCGCCGGGGACGCCGCCGGCCGGAGCGGCGCCCGTCCGCGGTGGGGAGCCGCCGTCGGGGGCGGCGCCCGTCCGCGCTGCGGAGCCGCCGGCGCGAGCGGCGTCCGTCGGTCGTGGGGAACCCGGCCCGGTCGAAGCTGTCGCCGCGCTCGACGATGAGCGTCCTGGCCGGGCCGCGTCCCGGGTCGAGGCAGGTCTCGACCACGCGGCGGCGCAGCGCGGCCGGGGGAAACGCCACGGGCACCCGGGCGAGCAGACGGGCGGCGGAGACGCGGCGGTGGCGGCCCTCGGTGCACACCTCGCACCCGGCGATGTGCGCCGACAGCCGCCGCCGCAGCTCCGGCGGGAGCGGCCCCTCCAGGCAGTCGAGCATGGCCGACAGCGCGGGGCAGTGCGCCCGGCCGGTCCTGGCCAGCACGACGGCCGCCGCCGCGTTCTCCAGCCGGTCGCGTGCCCGGCCGAGCCTGGCCGCCGCCTGCCGGGAGGTCAGCCCCAGCACCGGGCCGACCTCCCCCGGGGTCAGGCCGTGCCGCAGCGACAGCTCCAGGATCTCCCGCTCGTTCCCGCCGAGTTCGGCGAGCAGCGCGGCCGGGTCGGGGCCGTCGGCCTCGTCCCCGGGGTCGGGGAAGGGGCCGGGGAAGGGGCCGGGCAAGGGGACGGTGGCGGCGGCCGGCGTCCGGTGCGCGAGCCTGGCCCGCACCTGGGACCGGGTCAGCGCGTACAGCCAGGGGCGCAGCAGTCCGGGCTCCCGCAGCCGGCCGACGTGCGCGTGCGCGGTGACGAGGGCGTCGTGCACGGCGTCGGCGGCGGAGTCCTGGTCGCCGATCAGCCTGTACGCGTAGTCGTGGAGCCGCTCGGCGTACGCGTCGCACAGCGCGGCGGGCGCGCCGCTCGCGCCGCGCCGCAGCGCGTCCGCCAGATCCTCGTCGTCGCTGCGGTCGACGGTCGGCCATCCGGGCACGGATTCCCCTCCCCGCGTGCTGCACTGGCTCTCGGGCCCCACGCGGGAGAGGACGCCGCCTCAGCGGGACGGGTTCACCGTCCCATGCCGAACCGGCATGGAATGTGACAGAAGGGACGAGAGGGTCAGCCGTCGCACTTCGGCGCGCAGAGACGGCGCTCCATGCCCTGCAGGAAGAAGTCGCGGACCTGCAGGATGTTCTTGGCGATGTACGCCTCGCCGCCCGTGGCCTTCGCGAGCGCGTCCATCCGCTGCTTGCCCGCCGCCGCGTCCGGCCCGAACGCGATCAGCAGGATGCTCACCGGCCGCTTCGGGTTGTAGGTCTTCTTCAGGAACTGCAGGAGCTCCGCGTCGCCCACGCCACCGCTCGGGTCGTCGTTGCCGGCGCCGTCGGTGAGGATCAGCAGCGTGTTGATCTTGTCTTCCTGGTACGTCCTGGTCAGCTCGGTGTAGGCGGCCTTGACCGTGTCGTTCAGCCCGGTGTCGCCGGTGGCGTTCGCCTGGAGCGCGGCGAACGTCTTCACCAGCTCCTGCTTGCGCAGCACCCCGTTGACCGACTCCGTGAGCGGGCCGACCGACACGAGCTCCTTCCAGTCCTTGCCCTGGCCGTCCATGTGGGTGGAGAACGACCACAGGCCCATCTCGGAGTCGGCCGGGAACAGGTCGAGGCCCTCGGTCGCGATCTTGTTGATCGCCTGCATGCGGGTCATGTTCGTGCCGGGCACCGGCAGCGCCATCGTCCCCGAGACGTCGAGCAGGGTGAGCAGGCGGGTGCCGAGGTTCAGCCGCGACCAGGTCTGCACCATCCGCGCGACGCTCTTGGCGTCGGGCGGGGTCAGCGCCGCGGGCGCCTTGACGGTGAAGCCCTTGTCCTTCGACAGCACGCTGCCGGCCCTGCCGTCGGGGCTGCGGAAGCCGTAGCCGCGCAGCACCTTCTTCGCCGACTCCGTGCCGATCTCCCGCGCGAAGTCGTTCGCGGCCTTCTGGACGCCCGCGTCCTTGGTGACGACCATGACCGGGTAGTCGAGGCTGAGCGTGCCCTCGTCGGGGTAGAGCGCGACGACGGGGCTGTCGGGCTTCTTGCTGTTGTGGACGTACACGGCCTGCTCGGAGGCGACGCCGACGGGGATCCTGCGGCCCGACTTCACGGTGAGGCTGGCCAGCAGCGCGGCCGGGTCGGACGCGAGCTGCCCCGACAGCTCCTTCAGCGCGCCGACCAGCTCCTTGTCCTTGCCGGCCTCCTTGGCGGCGCCGGCGGCGGCCAGCAGCGCGGCCAGGCCGGCCGAGTTCTTCTGCGGGTCGAGCGCGAGCACCCGGACCTTCTTGCCTGGGCCGTCCGGGTTCGCCACGTTCGCGGCGGCGATCATCGCGGACCAGCTCGGCTTGAGCGCCTGGGCCAGCTTGTCCGCCTCCGACTTGGCGGCGGCCAGCACGACCGGCGACACGGCGATCGACTCGACCGGCTGCGGCAGCGAAGCGCCCCCGGGGCCGGAGCGCGCGGCCGAGACCAGCAGGCTGGAGTCGGCCACCCACAGGTCGGCGTCCGCCTTGCCGGCGGCCAGGCCGTTCGCGGTCCGCGCCGAGCTCTCCTTGGCCACCGTCACCTCGACGCACTTGCTGTCGATCGAGTGCAGGGCCTTGTTGTAGTTGCCCGCGATCTTGCTGAGCGCGGGCTGGATGTCAGGGGACGCCACCACGCGCAGCGGCAGCTTGCCGCTGGAGCAGTCGTGCTCGCGGTTGAAGATGACGAAGGCGGCCACACCGAGGAGGACGGCCAGCGCGACGGCCCCGGCGAGCGGCACGAGCACCCTGCCGCGCCCGGCGGCGCGGCCGGCGCGCTTGCGGGGAGCCGGTGGTGGTTCTTGGGCCGGGTGGCCGCCGTCGAGATCGTCTGTGCGGTGTCGCCCCACGATGTCCTCTTCGGTGTGTTGAGACCTTCCGGAGACCCTAGCGGGAGAAGCTCCGCAATACCTGGGGAACGATACTCGGTGCGGTCAATGTGGCAAAACCACCCTTTTGGTGCTGATATGACGGAGAGTGATCGTCAGTGGCAGCATGCGTGACCGCGCCACGCGCGCACGCCCTCGCGGGCCGCGACCACGGCCAGCGCCACCGCCATGGCCGGATCGACCCACCACCAGCCCAGCGTGTTCAGCCACAACCCGGCCAGCACGCCCGCCGCCATCGCGCCGCACATGAGGTTCTGGGTGCCCTCGCCCGACGTGGCGGCCGAGGCGAGCCGCGCGCCCAGCCGCCGCTTGGCCAGACCCAGCAGAGGCATGCCCACCAGGCTCAGCGACGTCACCACGATGCCCAGCGCCGTCGGCTCGGGACGGTGCCCCACGTCCAGATCGTGCGCGACGTGCACCACCAGGTACGGCGCGAGCAGCCAGAAGCTCACCGCGACCGCCCGCCGCGCCGTGGTCTCCGCGTTCGGCGAGAGCGTGCGCGACCCGGTGAACCGCCACACCACGATCAGGCTCGCCGCCGCCTCCACCAGCGCCGACAGCGCCCAGCCGATCAGCGCCACCGAGTGCGCCGACACCCCGGCGGCCAGACCGAGCGTGCTCTCCGCCGCCAGCCACACCAGCGTGGCCACCGAGAGCGTACGTGCCGCCCGAGCGTCCCGCAGCCACCCCGCTGACGCGGCCGGATGCTCATGAACCCACTGGTCAGGCACCATGATCCCCCGAATCCCCGGCGTCCGGCCGTGACAGCGCTGTGTACCATACCCGTTACCGATCGTGACCTTAGTGGCTTCGGCAAACAATGCCCAACCTTCACCGGATAATGGGCCATGATCGGTGGGGGGAGGGGTCGTGCCGTTCACGCCCAGTCATATGGCCGCTGTGCTGCCGCTGGTGTCCTCGTCACGGGTGCGCAGGTTCGCCGACCCCTGGGCGCTGGCCCTCGGCGCGATGGTGCCCGACCTGCCGATCTTCATGCCGTTCCTGCCCGACTACACCAACTGGCACTCCTGGACGGGCGTCGTCACCATCGACCTGGTCGCCGTGCTGGTGCTCCTGCCGCTGCTGCACGGAGTGTTCCGCGACCCGCTCATCTCGCTGCTGCCGCCGTCGCTGGCGGGCAGGGCGGCGGCGCTGCGGCCGCAACGGCTCAGGGTGCTCCCCATCGTCGTCGGCGGCGTCGCCGGCGCGGCCAGCCACGTCCTGTGGGACTCCTTCACCCACTCCACCGGGCCCGCCCACTGGGGTGAGTGGCTCGGCGTCTCCGTCTTCGGCGTGATCAGGCTCTTCCGCCTCCTCCAGTACACCTCGTCCGTGGTCGGCCTGGCCGCCGTCGTCTGGTGGGCCTGGCGCGGCCTGTCGAGGATGTCCCCGCTGGAGGTGCCCCACCGGCTCGTGATCTCGGCGAAGGCGCGGTGGGGTGTCCTCGCCGCCGGCGCGCTCGGCATGGTCGCCGGGGCCGTGCTCTGGCCCATGGTGGACGAGCCCGTGCCGCACCTCGGGCTGCCCAGCGTGATCACCAAGACGGGCGCGGGCACCGTCGTCGGCCTGTGCCTCGTCCTCACCTGCTACGCGGCCGTCTGGCAGGTCAGGCGGCTCGTGGCAGTATCGGAACGTGCTTGAACACGTCACCGACGCCGCCGACCCCCGCCTGTCCGACTACACCGGCCTGAGGGACGTCGAGCTCCGCAAGAGCCTGGAGGCCGAGCGGGGCCTGTTCCTCGCCGAGGGCGAGAAGGTCATCAGACGGGCGATCGGCGCGGGCCACCCCGTCCGATCGGTGCTGACCACGCGGCGCTGGCTCGACCCGCTCGCCGACGTCCTCGGCGACGCCACCGTGTACGTCGTGAGCGACGAGATCATGTCCGGCATCGCGGGCTTCCAGGTGCACCGGGGCGCGCTGGCGTCGATGGAGCGCCTGCCGCTGCCGTCCGTCGCGACCCTGCTGTCGGGGCGGGCCGAGCGCATCCTCGTGCTGGAGGACCTCGTCGACCACTCCAACGTCGGGGCGATCTTCCGCTGCGCCGCCGCGCTCGGCGTCGGCGCCGTCGTGCTGTCGCCGCGCTGCGCCGACCCGCTCTACCGGCGCGCGGTCAAGGTGTCGATGGGCGCGGTCTTCGCCATCCCGTACGCCCGCATGGACCACTGGTACGACGGCCTCGAGCAGGTGCGCGCGGCCGGGTACCGGCTGCTCGCGCTGACGCCCGACCAGCACGCCACGCCCCTCGACCGGGCGAAGCTGGGGGAGCGGGTGGCGCTGCTCCTGGGCTCTGAGGGCGACGGGCTGTCCTCCCGCTGGCTGCACGAGGCGGACGAACCGGTGTGCATCCCGATGAGCGCGGCGGCGATGCGGGCGGGCGTCGACTCGCTCAACGTCGTGGCCGCCGCCGCCATCGCCTGCCACAGCCTGATGCGCTCCACCGGCTGAGCCGCGACTTGAGCGCTCAGGGCCACTCGGGGCGCTCAGGGCTGATCGGCGTCGCTCAGGGCTGGTCGGGGGCGCTCAGGGCCGGCCGGGGCCGGTCAGGAGTGCTCGCCGAGGCGGTTGCCGAGGCGGTGGGGCAGGGGGCGCCTGACGATCGGGCCCGCGCCGCCGGCCTCCCTGATGTGCCGTTCGACCGCGGCGGCCTGCGAGCCGGTGGTGACCAGGGTCAGCTCCCAGACCGGCTCGCCGTCGCGGGCTTCCTCGCGGGGCCCGCCGCGGGGCCCGTCGCGGGGGCCGGGCGCGGGAGAGATGTCGATCGAGGCGGCGAGGCCGCCCCCGACGATGCGGCGCGCGAGCGCCGCCGCGTTCCCGTGACCCTCCACCGTGGTGCTGACCTCGATGTACGCCTCCATGGCCGTCCTTCGCGCAGGGGAGGTCCCCTACGTTAGCCGGGCCCGCGCCCCCGGGCCAGGGCCCAACCCGAACCGCACTCGGCCCGCCTGCCCACGTCGTGAGGCGGGGCCGGGAAGACGGGTCAGCCGGCCGCGAGCTGCTCGCCGGCGTAGTCGAGGAGCTGCGCGGCGGTCTTGAAGCGGCGCTCGCTCTGGTCGCCGAGGAGCACGCCGACGACGGTCCTGCCGCCCCGCTCGCCGGCGAACAGCAGGCAGTACCCGGCGGCCCTGGTGTAGCCGGTCTTCACACCCAGCACGCCGTCCGAGCGCTGCAGCAGCTTGTTCGAGTTGCGCCAGGTGTGGGCGCGGTGCACCGCCGTCTTGCCGACCCGGTGCGTGACCGTGCCGACGACGGCCTGGAACGTCGGGTTCCGCAGCGCGGCCTGGGCGAGCCTGGCCTGGTCGACGGCCGTCGAGTAGCCGCCCTTGGCGGGCACGGGGAGGCCGTCGGCGTTGGTGTAGCGGGTGTCGGCCAGCCCGAGCGCGCGGGCGGCCCGGTTCATCTTGGCGACGAACGCCTCCTTGCCCGGCCCGTACCTGCGGGCCAGCGCGTTGGCCGCGTCGGCGCCGGACGGCAGCATCAGCCCGTACAACAGGTCCCTGACGGTCAGGCGTTCGCCCTTTTTCAGCCCGGCCGTGGTGGCGTCGTTGCCGGCGGCGTGCCGCACGTCCGACTCGCTGATCGTGATCGTGTCGGTGAGCCGCGCCTCCCGCAGGACGACGTAGGCCGTCATGACCTTCACCAGGCTCGCGACCGGGACGCGGCGCGTCTCCCGCTTGCCGTAGTGGACCGTTCCCCCCGAGTCGACGACGTAAGCCGACCTGGCTCCGACCGCCGGTGCGCCGGGCGCGGCGGCCGCGGGCGAGGAGACGCCGAGGAGCACGGCGAGCCCGGTGAGCATGGCGAGCACGGCGGAGCCGATGAAACCCCCAATTCGCATGCCAGACATGTTGGCAGGAGATCAACGCCGCGTTTGCCGAACTCGACCTTAAGTCGCCGATTCATCGGGGTAAATGCAAGATAGATCTGACATACCGGGGAGAGCGGCGGCCATGACAGCCAGGTTCATCATCAGCCGGGACGAGCGGGGCGGTTTCAGCTTCGCGCTCGTCGCGGCCAACGGCCAGACCCTCGCGGTGGGCGAGGGCTACCCGAGCAAGGCCGCCTGCGTCAACGGCATCGAGACGGTCCGCAGGGCCGCCCCGGACGCGACACTCGACGACCGCACCGCCCCGGACGCGACGCGGGAACCGGTGGGCGAGGCGTCGGGCGGCTAGGACGTCGCGGCGCGCTTCCTGCGGCGGCGTACGAGGTACCAGGCGAGAGCGGCGGCGGCCAGCACGGCGACGCCGGCCGCCGTGACCGGGGAACGCGCCGCCAGCTGCAGGAAGCTCCACACCGCGGCGGTGAGCCCGAACCACCACATCGGCGCCCACGTCAGGCAGCCCGCGGCGGTGGCGACGAGGTACCAGGGGTACGACACGCGCAGCGCGCCCGCCACCCACGGAAGGGTGTGCCGCAGCATGGGCACCCAGAAGCACCCGAAGACGGCCAGCGCCCCCCACTTCTCCAGGACGCGTTCGATCGAGGCGATGCGCTCACGGCCCAGCCGCACGCCGACCCGCGAGTCGTACAGCTTCTCGCCCAGCCTGCGGCCGACCCAGTAGTACACCTGGAACGCCCCGAACAGCGCCAGGATCAGGATCCCCCCGACCAGCCAGTACGGCAGGCCGAGCCAGAAGGGCCGCGTCGGGTCGGGGATGGCGATCGCCGCGCGTCCCATGTGCACCACCCCCGTGAAAGACATTAGGTCAGCCTTACCTCATGCGCACGCCCACATTACCCGCACCCTGCCTGCGATCCTCCTCCGACGGCTGCAAGCGGGGCACAAGCGAAGATCAAGCACCTCCCCGTACACCTGAGGGTGAACGAGAAGGAGTGCCTGATCCATGACGACGAGAAGCGCGGCGGCCCTGGCCAGCGGAACCCTGAACGCGGCCAAGCTGTTCGTGGGGGCTCTCGCCTTCACCAGCGCCTACGCGGGCCTGTCCGCCTACCACACCGCCGGGTCCGCGCCGCGGCCGGTGCGGACGGTGGAGCTGTCGGCCCGCGAGATGCCCCTCGTCACCCCGGCGCGCACCGCCGCCGAGCCCGCGCCCGGCACGATCGCCGTGACCGCCGCCGCCCACGACGGCCCCGGCTGCCGCACCACGCTGCGCGCCCGCGGCGTGATCGTCAGCCCGGAGCCGGGCGGCAGCGTCCTGTACGGCTGGCGGCTCGCCCGCTGGAGCCCGTCGGCCCGGGAGTGGCGCACCTACCTGGTCAGCTACGACGGCTTCGCCGGGGCGAGGCACGTCGCCGCCTGGGAGGCCGACGTCACCGCCAACCCCGGCTCGTACCGCTTCGAGCTGTCGGGCGAGGGCCTCAGGACCGTCACGAGCGCCCGCGTCACGGTGTCGTGCTGACTGACCGCTGCGCCGCCTCCACCCAGCGTGGTACGCCCACCCGCTGCGCTACCTCCAGCGCCTTCAGGTAGTGCTCGCGGGCCGCGTCGGGCTGGCCGAGGCGGATGGCGAGGTCGCCGAGGGTCAGCGCCACCGGCCACAGCGCGACCACGCCGGTGCCCGCGCCCGCCACCCGGTCGGCGAACGGCTTGAGCTTGTCGTAGCAGTCGACCATCCGCTCGCGGTCGTCGAGCAGCATGCCGGCGAGGGCCCGCCACGTCATGACCAGCTCGTACAGGAAGTCGGGCCGGACCGGCGGGCGGGTGGCGGCGACCGCCTTGGCGTCCTTCAGGTGGCCGGCGGAGGCCAGGGCCAGCGCGTACGCGTCGAGGGTCCACTTGGCGCCCCGCAGGTGCGCCCCGGCCAGCAGGTCTACCGTCTCGGCCGCCCGCCCCGCCACCAGGTGCAGGCAGAACGTGGTGATCAGCGGGAGGTCCTGGCGGCCTTCGAGCATGCCGGCGCGGGCGGTCATCCTGGCCGCCTCGCGGTAGGTGCGCTCGGCCCCCTCGTAGTCGCCGGCGATCATCTGGCGCTGCCCGGCGTACCAGACGCACACCGCGGCGGGCGCCGACAGGTCGTACTGCCTGGCCAGCTGCTCGGCGGCGGCCGCGTGCTCGTCGGCGGCGCGGAAGTCGCCGCGGGCCGCCGCGCACTCCAGCAGCACCAGGTGGGCCAGCGCCTGGGTGGCCATCTGGCCGGACCGCTGCGCGACCTCCAGCAGCTCGCGCCCGATGCTCTCGCGGCTGTCGACCGCCGGGATGTCGTACGACTGGCGCAGCCGGCCGCTCAGCGCCGCCGCGATCAGGGTCGGGTCGCCGCTCTGCCTGGCGAGCTCCAGCGCCTCCAGCGACGCCTGCCGCCCGCGCTCGGGCGACGAGGAGCCCTCCAGCTCCAGCGCCAGGGTGGTGAGCAGGCTGGCGCGCAGCCGCTGCTCGCCCGGCGGCAGCTCCACCAGCGCCCGCTCGGTGACGTCGACGATCTCCCACGCGGTGCGGGTGAAGTCGCGGGCCATGCCCTTGTGCGGCACGGCCAGCGACGCCGCGACCTTGGCGGTGATCTCGAGGTCGCCCAGCGGCAGCGCCATGTCCATGGCCTGGCGGCGCAGCAGCCGCGCGGCGGTCATGTCGCCGCACAGCGCGAGCGCCCTGATCTGCCTCAGCATGAGCCGCAGGCGTTCCTTGGTGTCGCCGCCGGTGCGGTCGAAGGCGGCGATGGCCTGCTCCCACAGGGTGGCCGCCTCGCGGTGCGCGAAGCGCCGCTCGGCCTGCTCGGCGGCGAGCCCCGCGTAGTGGACCGCCTTCTCGGCCGCGTCGGCCAGGAAGTAGTGGTGGGCGAGCGCCGCGACGTCGGACGGGTTGCGCCGCTCGATGACCGCGGCGACGGCGGCGTGCAGCCGGGTGCGGCGCAGCCTGGACGCGTCGGAGTAGATCGTGTCGCGCACCAGGTCGTGGTCGAAGCGCAGCAGCCCGGGGCCGGGCTCGGTGACCAGGCCGGCCAGCAGGGCGGCCTCGACCGCCTCGATCACGGCGTCCTCGTCGACGGCGACCGCGACGAGGACGTCGAGGTCGACGTCGCGCCCGATCACGGCGGCCTGGAGCAGGATCTGCTGCGCGCCCGCGGGCAGCCGCGAGATGCGCCGCCGCAGCACGTCACGCACGCCGGACGGCACCTGCGACAGCACCTCGGCGGCGCTGGCCCGGTCGGCGGCGCCCTCGGAGTCGAGCAGGCGGACGGTCTCCCTGACGAAGAACGGGTTGCCGCCGGTGCGTTCCACGATCGACTCGACGGCGTCCTCGTCGATCTCGCGGACGCAGGTGGCGCGCACCAGTTCGGCGACGGCCTTCGGGTCGAGCCCGGACAGGCCGACGCGTACGGGGCCGAGCCTGGCCAGCGCGGCCAGCACGTCGGACTGGCGGTCGTCGAGCTCGCTCTCCCTGCAGGTGACCACGAGCAGCACCCTGCTGGTGGCGAGCAGGCTGGGCAGCGCGCGCAGCAGGGCGAGGGTCTGGTCGTCGGCCCAGTGGAGGTCTTCGAGCGTGAGCAGCACGGGGGCGCGGCGGGCGACGCCCGCGAGGTAGCCGCCGACGGCCCGGTGCAGGCGGAAGCCGCCCGACACCTCGTCCTCGTCGGGGTCGGGGGCGGCGTCGTCGAGCAGCGGCGCGAGGAGCTGGGCGTACTCGCCGGCCCCGGTCATCGAGGTGAGGGCGCGCAGGATCTCCACCCACGCCCAGCCCGGGGGTGTGGCGCTGGAGTCGGGGCAGGCGCCGGAGGCGGTGATCCAGCCGTCGCCGCCCAGCTTGCCTTCGAGCCGGCGCAGCAGGGTGGTCTTGCCGGCTCCCGCGACGCCGGTGACGATCGCGACCTGGAACCTTCCGGTGCGCGAGGCGGCGGCGGTGAGCCTGCTCAGCTCGGCGTCGCGGCCCACGAACGGCTCGGGCTCCAGCGGCGGCGGCTCGACGGCCGCGGCGGGCCTGGGCGGCCAGGTGTCGGTGGCGGCCGCGGCGCGCGCCTGCCTGGGCGGCGGCGTGAGCTCCAGCTCCGGCGACTGCGCCAGGATGTCGGACTCCAGCTTGCGCAGCGCGGGGCCGGGGTCGATGCCGAGCTCGTCGGCGAGGATCGTCCTGGTCCTGCGCAGGGCCGCCAGCGCGTCGCCCTGCCTGCCGCACCGGTACAGCCCCAGAGCCAGCAGCCGCCAGCCCTCCTCGCGCAGCGGGTGCTCGGTGGTCATCGCCTCCAGGTCGGGCACGGTCTCGGCGTGCAGGCCGAGGCGCAGCCCGCTGTCGGCGTGCCGTTCGCGGGCCACGAGGCGCAGCTCGGTCAGCCTGTTGACCTCGGCCTCCGCCCACGGCTGGTCGGCGAAGTCGGAGTAGGGCGTGCCGCGCCACAGCCCGAGCGCCTTTTCCAGGCGCCCGCGCGCGGACTGCGGGTCGCCCTCCTCCATGTGCTCGCCCGCGGCCTTGACAAGCTGTTCAAAGCGGAGCGCGTCGACCTGCTCGGCGGCGGCGCGCAGCGCGTAGCCGGAGGCGACGGTCACCAGCAGGCGGTTGGGGCCGCCGCGCGGGCGGCCGGGTTCGAGCACGCGCCGCAGCCGCGAGATGTAGACCTGCAGGCCCGACTGCGCCCCCTTGGCCGCGTCGTCGGCCCACAGATCGTAAAGAAGCGTGTCAACAGGAACGACCTGACCTCGGGCCACGAGGAGTCGGGCGAGGACGGCCCGCTGCCGCAAGCCGCCGAGGTCGAGTTCGTCGTCGTGTTCGTACGCCTCGACTGGCCCCAGAACTCGGAACGCCACCATGTCAGCCGCCACGCTATGCGTGCCTAGGAAGCACGCACAAGGTCTTTGTTCTGTTTGGGATCGTCACTGCGGGGCCTTCGAGATCGTGGACGGGGGTTCCGTGGGGGCGTTCCGGCCGTTGCGCCTGCGCAGGAGCGCCCACGCGCCCAGCGCGAGACCGCCGAACGGGATCTCGATAGTGTAAGTCCAGAAGCCGAAAAGCAGTGCGGTGGCGGTGGCCGGCGCCGCCGCCACGCCGAACGCGGTCAGCAGGAGCACCACGCCGCCCTCCATGATCCCGGCCCCGCTCGGCGTGATCAGCGCGCTGGTGAGCACCCGGGAGAGCGCGAAGACGGCGATCGACTGGGCGAGCCCCGGGTAGGCGCCCGTGGCGTGCATGCACACCGCCATGATCGCCCACTGGAGGCCCAGGAAGAACACCATGGCGACCGACAGCTGCGCCCACTTCGTCCTGACCGTCTTGGCGGTGTCGGCGCGCAGGTGGTCGAGCGCCTCGGACGGGCGCACCCTGCGCAGCCGTACCAGCCGGGCGAGCGCGTCGAGGAAGCGGCCGAGCAGCGCCGCCGCGCGGTCCCAGTAGAGCGCCGCGGCGACCACCGCGCACAGGGCCAGGATGGAGATCGCGCCCGTCCAGCCCGCCTTGGCGACGGTGGCGTTGGGCACCTCGCCCGCCATGAGCAGCGCGATGATGCCGACGGCCGGCAGGATGAATCTGAACAAGGTGTTCCAGATGCCGCTGACCAGCGTCATGACGACGATCGCCCGGTTGGCGAAGCCCCAGCCGCGCGTCATGCCGAACGTGAGCGCCACGCCCGCGGCGCCGCCGAACGGCAGCAGGTTGCTGACCGCGCTGCCCGCCGCGTTCAGCGTGAGGGCCTGGAGGTTGTTCAGCCCCGGCAGCGAGCCGGTCAGCACGAACGTGTACGCCAGCAGGCTCAGCAGCCACAGCGCCGTCATCAGCGCGATCGTGCCCGCGCCCAGCGTGCCGAACACCCTGCCGATCTCGTGCCACGAGACCGGCTTGCCGGTGAGCGCGTGCACGATCTGCGGCAGGTAGACGACGAGCGTCACCGCCAGCGCGAGCGACAGCGTGGACAGGACGATCTGGAGCCAGGTGTTCTTCATCGGCACTCAGTCTGCCGGGAGCGGCGGGGTCGGCGGATCATACCCAGGGCTCATTCCGGCCACTGGCCGAAGGGATGAGTCAGGCGGGCGCCGGGCGGCAGGTCGCGGCGCACGTACCACTCGGTGCCGAACACCAGGTGGTACAGCGGGCCGGGGACCTTGAGCATCACGGCGAGCGTGCGGTCGGTGTCGCCGCCGCTGGCCTGCGACGTGTGCGCGGCCATCGAGGCGCGTTTCTGCCTGGTGTACCTGCGCACGTTCACCCGGTGCGTGATCGCCTCACCCGGCGAGTACGCGCTCTCGAACGTCCGCACGTCGAACTCCGGCGGGAACCGGTAGAACCGGCCCGCCAGCTTGAGCAGCCTGACGAGCGGGTCGCGGTTGACCGTCGCCTCCAGGACGATCTCCGTGCCCGCGATCTCGGCCGCCCGCCTGCCGACCCGGTGCACCTGGACGTGGTCGGGGTGCCCGTAGCCGCCGGCCGGGTCGTAGATCGCCAGCAGGTCGGCCCGTTCCTCCTGGAGGATGTCGGCCAGCCGCTTGGCGGCCTCCTCGGTGTCGGCGTCGATGAACGCGTTGTCGGGCCGCTCCTCGGCGACGCCGCCCTTGGGGCTCAGCCCCGAGTCGCCGTAGCCCAGGCACTCGACCCTGGCGCAGCCGAGCACGGCGGCCGACTTGTAGAGCTCCTTGAGCCTGGTCTCGCCGAGCGCCTCTCCGGGCTGGATGTCGGCCAGGCCGCGCTCGCCCGCGGTGGCCACCACGAGCACCACGCGGTGCCCCTCGGCCGCGAGCATCGCCATGGTGCCCGCCGTGAGCAGGGCCTCGTCGTCGGGGTGAGCGTGGAAGAACACAGCGGTACGTGGAGGCACATGCCCAGATTAGTGTGGGAGGGGTGCGGATCTTTCACGTGAGTGACTGTTACCTGCCGCGGCTCGGGGGCATCGAGGTCCAGGTCGCCGACCTCGTACGCACGCAGCGGGAGGCCGGCCACCAGGTCGAGGTGGCCACCGCCACCCGCGGCGAGGCGCTGCGGGGGGTGCACAGGATCGTCGCCAGGATGCCGTTCGACCTGCCGGTCCACCCGTTCGGAGTGGGGCATCTCACGCGGCGCATCGCCGCGTCGCGGCCCGACGTGGTGCACGTCCACACGGGGGCGGTCTCGCCGTTCGCCTGGATGGGGGTGCGCGCCGCCGTGCGGTCAGGGGTGCCGTGCGTGGTGACGGTGCACAGCATGTGGGACCCGGTGACGCGGGCGCTGTACCGGCTGCTGGGGCTGGCGTACCCGTGGCGCTCGTGGGGGCTGGTGGCGACCACGGTGAGCAGCGCCGCCGCCGCGCCCATCCGGGCCGTGGCGGGGCCGGGCGTGCCGGTACGGGTCGTCTCCAACGGTCTCGACCTGTCGGGCTGGACGCCGCCGCCCGGCGCGCCGGGACGGCGCGAGGACGGCGAGGTGCACGTCGTGGCCGTGGGCCGGCTGGCGCCGCGCAAGCAGCCGGTGCGCCTGCTGCGGCTGCTGGCCGCCGCGCGCGCCCGCGTGCCCGCCCGCGTCCCGATGCGGGCCACGATCGTCGGCGACGGGCCGGCCCGCGCCCAGATGGAACGCTTCATCGCCCGCCACGGCATGGCGGGGTGGGTGGAGCTGCCCGGACGCTACAGCCGTGAGGAGATCGCCAAGGTCCTGGAGTCGGCCGACGTGTTCGTCGCGCCGGCGCCGCGCGAGTCGTTCGGCATCGCCGCCCTGGAGGCGCGCGCGGCCGGGCTGCCCGTGGTGGCCAGGGCGCAGAGCGGGGTGGCCGACTTCGTCAGGCACGGCGTCGAGGGGCTGCTCGGCCGGTCGCCGGCCGAGCTCGCCGCGGCGGTGGCGCGGCTCTGCTCCGATGACGACCTGCGCCTGACGATCGCCGCGCACAACCGGGCGACGCCTCCGACCACGGGCTCGTGGCCCGCCGTGCTGGAGGGCTTCGACCGCGCGTACGCGCAGGCGGGCGCGCGCTGAGCCCGGCGGGCGCGCGCTGGGCCAGGCGGGCGCGCGCTGGGCCAGGCGGGCGCGCGCTGGGCCAGGCGGGTGCCAGGCGGGTGCGCGTCACTCGCGGCGGAGCACCACGTAGCCGTCGCGCTCGAAGACCTTGACGTACCCGTCGGCGAGGAGGCGGTCCACCTGGAGACGCTGGTCGTCGAGGGAGCCGAAGGGGAACTCCCAGCGCGCGGTGTCGGCCACCACCCAGGGCGCGCCGTGCGGCGTGCCGCTCCACAGCAGGACGGTGGTCTTGCGGGTCAGCGCGGGCCCGACGGAGTTGACGGCCTCGACGGTGACGCCGGGCGGCACGACGCGCACGGCCGCCGCGGCGGCCGAGACCTTGACCCGGTCGCCCTCGTAGAAGGCCGGATGGTAGAGCTGGTCGAGCGCGAACCTCGGGACGAGCGTCAGCGCCACCACGAACACCCCTGACGCCCAGGCCAGCTTGAGCGAGCGGTCGTCGGCGCGCCTGACGAGGCGCAGCAGCCTGGTCAGGCCGTCCACGCCGGCGCAGAACAGGATCACCACGGTGAAGGCGTTGTACTGGAACTCCGCCTGCCACCACGGGCTCCGGTCGGAGAGCATGCGTTCGAGGACGTGCGGCAGCGCGATGAGCGAGATCGGCGAGAGCAGGCACAGCATCAGCGTCGGCCAGGCCATGAGGAACAGGGTGTCCACCTTGGCCTCCTCGCTGAACGGCAGCAGCAGCGCGGAGAGCGGGTCGCGCAGGATCGCCAGGATCGCGCTCGGCGCGTCGGGGCCGAGGTGGCCGTAGGCCCAGAAGTCCTTGGAGTCGCCGCCCAGGGACGTGATGACCAGGCCGCGGACGACCAGGACGGCCCCCGCTCCCGTCGCCGCGACCAGGACGCCGCGCAGGCGGTCGCCGACGAGCACCAGGCACAGGCCCGCGCCGATCACCATGAGGCCCATGTCCTCCTTGACGAGGAGGAGCCCGAGCATGGCGGCGAGCGCCGCGAGCCTGCGGCCCGCCTGGTAGCGCTCGATCATGGCGGCGGTGAGCACGGGGACGAACATGACCTCGTGCGCGTCGAACCCGGCGGCCTGCGCGACGGGCCACGACAGCGCGTACGCGACGCTGACGAGGTAGGCGGGCGCGACGCCGAGGGCGCGCCTGGTGAACAGCCACAGGAACGGGATCGCGGCGGCGAACAGCAGCGCCTGCGCGACGATGAGCGTCTGGGGCCCGTCGCGGATCCAGTACAGCGGGGCGAGCAGCGCGTACGCGGGCGAGAAATGGTCCGCGAGCTGCGGGTAGTCCATTCCTCGCCCGTGGAACACGCCGAGTACGGGCACGTGGGGCGGGCGGAATCTGGCGTAGTTCCGCACCGCCTGGTCCACGATCACCAGGTCGAACGAGCTGGCCCGGTAGGTCAGCAGCTTGACCACGCCGAGCACGGCGTACGCGGCGGCCGCGAGGACCGCGATGGCGCCGACGCCGGCACGGTGACCGGCCCAGCGGCCGACGCGCCGGCCGACGCTGTGGCCGGCCAGGCGTTCTCTCCAGGTGGGTGTGGCGGCGTCCGCCCCCGGTCGCGTCGCCACGGTGTCGCCCGTCACGGGCAGCAAGACTAGAACGAATCACCACGAATGCGACCACCGCGCCGGCCTGCCCCCCGCAGGCGGTGCGGCGGTCGCGGGACCGTCAGGAGGCGCAGGCGCTGGTGATCTTGGTCGTGAAGCCCTGCATCTTCTGGACGGAGTCCATGGTCGCGGTCGGGTTCTTCGCGTCGATCTTCATGCCTTCGAGCCCGGAGGCGAGGTCGTTGAGCGCGGAGGCGAGCTCGCCGTCGTAGTCGGCCGCGAGCTTCTTGACCTTCTCCGCGGCCTCGGAGCCGGCGGTCTCCAACGCCTTCGGGTCGGTGGCGACGTTGGCGAGCGACTTGTTGAAGTCGGTCATGATGGCCGTCACCTCCTGGCCGACCTTGTTGCAGTCGACCGCGGTGCCGACGGCGCCGCAGGCGGTGGTCAGACCGGCGAGGGTGAGCGCCGCGAACGCGATGGCGAGGCGACGGCGAGGGGGAGTCATGGTTGGTTTGCCCTTCGTTGTTTCAGAGACGAAGCAAGATTATGGATCACTCCTTGACCCTCGCTTGCACGCCGCTAACACCCGGGGCGTCAGACGGGCGTAAGGGCGCCGGATGCCGGTGCTCGGCAGGGCCGGCACGTCCCTCTTGACAGCCTCCTGACCCAGCCGGACGATGACGCAGATAGAGCAACTCGGTGCGTCATACGCAACAAGGGGTGTCGGTTGACCACCACGTCGAGCTTGATCTCCACCCTCCCCGGCCGCTCCTACACCGATCCCGCCGTCTTCGCCGCCGAGCAGGAAAAGATCTTCGAGAGCCTCTGGTTCTGCGCCGTACGCGCCGGAGACCTGCGGGGGCCGGGCGCCTTCAGAACCGTGCAGGTCGGCAGGGAGAGCGTCATCGTGGTCCGCGGACGCGACGGCCTGCTGCGCGCCTTCCTCAACGTGTGCAGGCACCGCGGCGCCCGCCTGTGCTCCGAGGAGAGCGGCGAGGTCAGGAGAACCATCAGGTGCCCCTACCACGCCTGGTCCTACGACCTCGACGGGCGGCTCGCCGCCGCGCCCAACCTCGCCAGGATGCCCGACGTCGACCGCGTCGCGTACGGGCTGGTCCCCGTCCACCTGCGCGAATGGCTCGGGTACGCCTGGGTGTGCCTCGCGGCGGAGCCCCCGTCGTTCGAGGACACCGTGACGTACGCCGCCACCGAGCGCCTGGGCGACCCGGAGGCCGTCGCGCGCTACCGGGTGGACGAACTGGCCCTCGGCCGCCGCGTCGTCTACGACGTCAGGGCCAACTGGAAGCTGATCGTCGAGAACTTCATGGAGTGCTACCACTGCGCCACCATCCACCCGGAGCTGACAGCCGTGCTGCCCGAGTTCGCGGGCGGCTACGCGGCTCAGTACTACGTGGGCCACGGCGCCGAGTTCGCCGACCGGGTGGAGGGCTTCACCGTCGACGGCGGCCCCGGCTTCGGCCGGCTGCCGGACGTGTCGCAGGACCAGGACCGCCGCTACTACGCCATCACCGTCAAGCCGCAGGTGTTCGTCAACCTGGTGCCCGACCACGTCATCCTGCACCGGATGTTCCCGCTCGCCGTGGACCGCACGGTGGTCGAGTGCGACTGGCTCTACCACCCGGACGTGGTCGCGTCGGGCGCGGACGTGTCGCGGTCGGTGGAGCTGTTCCACCGGGTCAACGAGCAGGACTTCGACGCCTGCGAACGCACCCAGCCCGGCATGTCGTCACGCGCGTACCGCGACGGCGGCGTGCTGGTGCCGAGCGAGCACCACATCTCGGCCTTCCACCGGTGGGTGACCGAGCGACTGGCGGTCTAGCGCGTCAGAACGGCAGCAGCCGCCCCGACGGGGTGCGCAGATCGAGGGGGAGCGGGCGGCGCACCGGTCGGGGCCGCTGGACGACCTGGGTTCTCTTCACGCGAAAGAGATACCCAGCTGATTGCCTTGAACTCGTCAATCCGGGGTAGCGTGGCGGGTGATGTCGGCTGATCCCTTCGTGCACCCGGCCCTGTTCTACCGAGGTGACCGGGAGTTCGCCGTTGCCACGGCCGCGTTCGTCCGCGAGGGGCTGGCGGCCGGCGAGCCGGTCGCCGTGGCCGTGCCCCACTGGCACCTGGGGCTGATCGAGTCCGAGCTGGGCGCCGACGCCGGCCGGATCAGCCTGATCGACATGACGCGGGCCGGTCGCAACCCCGGCCGGATCATCCCCGGCGTCCTGCGCGCCTTCGCCGACAGCCACCCGGGCCGGCGCGTCCGCATCGTCGGCGAGCCGATCTGGCCCGCGCGCACGGCCGACGAGTACCCGGCCTGCGCCCAGCACGAAGCCCTGATCAACTACTCGTTCGCCGGCGCCGAGGTCACCATCCTGTGCCCGTACGACGCCGAGGGCCTGGCCCCCGAGGTGCTCGTCGAGGCGGCGCGCACCCACCCGGTGCTGCTCGACGCGTCCGGCGAGCAGGTGAGCGCCGCGTTCGCGCCCGACAAGGTGATCATCGAGCACAACGTGCCGCTCGACGAGCCCGCCGAGTGCCGCTCGCTGCGCTTCGACCGGGCGAACCTCCCCGCCGCCCGCACCCTGGCCGCCGGGCTCGCCGCCGAGCTGGGCTTCGGCCCCGACAGGATCGACGACATCAGGCTCGCCGTGGCCGAGCTGAGCGCCAACAGCCTCGACCACGGCGGCGGCTCCGGCCTGGTCAGGGTCTGGGCGGAGCACGGCCGGCTGGTGTGCGAGGTCAGCGACGCCGGCCACATCGCCGACCCGCTCGCCGGGCGCCGACCCGTCGATCCCCGCGACTCGGGCTCGCGCGGCCTGCTCATCGTCAACCTGCTCAGCGACCTGGTACGCGTCCACACCAGGGAGGGCGCGACCGCCGTCCGCGCCTACTTCGACGTCCCCCGACTCACCTCTCCACCTCCGCCATGCTGAGGTAGCGCTCGCCGCGCACCGCGTCCGCGGGCACGGCCCGCTCCAGCGCGCCGAGCTGCTCGGGCGTGAGCGTGACGTCCGCGGCGGCGACGTTCTCCTCCAGGTACGCGATCCGCTTGGTGCCGGGGATGGGCACGACGTCGTCGCCCTGCGCGAGCAGCCAGGCCAGCGCGAGCTGCGCCGCCGTCAGCCCGGCCGATTCGGCGATCTTCATGACCTCGGCGACGAGCCCGGCGTTGTGCGCGGCGTTCTCACCGACGTTGCGCGGGATGTGCTTGCGGAAGTCGTCGTCGGGCAGCTCCTCCGCGGGCGGCACCGCGCCGGTCAGCAGGCCGCGGCTGATCGGCGAGTACGCGACCAGCGCCGTGCCCGCCTCCCTCGCCGCCGGCAGGATCTCCCTCTCCAGGCCCCGGGTGAACAGGGAGTACTCGCTCTGCAGCGCCGCGATCGGGTGGACGGCGACGGCGCGGCGCAGCGTGTCCGCGCTCACCTCCGACAGGCCGAGGTGCCGGACCTTCCCCTCGCGCACCAGCTCCGCCATGGCGCCCACCGACTCCTCGACCGGCACCTCGGGGTCGCGGCGGTGCATGTAGTAGACGTCGATGTGGTCCACGCCGAGCCGGCGCAGCGAGGCGTCGCAGGCCGCCCTGATGTACTCGGGGCTGTTGTCCACCGAGCGCGTGCCGCCCTCACGCCTGATGCCGAACTTCGTGGCCAGCACCACCTCGTCCCTGCGGCCCCTGATCGCCCGGCCGACCAGCTCCTCGTTGTGGCCCATGCCGTACATGTCGGCGGTATCGAGGAAGGTGACGCCGAGGTCGAGCGCGCGGTGGATCACCGCGATCGACTCCTGCTCGTCACCCCGGCCGTAGAACTCGGACATGCCCATGCAGCCCAGCCCGAGCGCCGACACCACCGGACCGCCGGCACCGAGAACGCGCGTCTTCATTCCATCCCCCTGTAGATGTCGATCTTGTAGTCCAGGACCTTCAGGTCCTGCTGGAGCTCGGCGATCCTGCACCTCACCCGGTCGCGGTGCGCCTCCAGCATCGCGCGGCGCTCCGCGGCCGTGTGGTCGCCCATCCGCCGCAGCTCGGCGTACCTGCACATCTCCGCGATCGGCATGCCGGTCGTGCGCAGCTTGGTGAGGAAGTCCAGCCACTCCAGATCGCGTTCCACGTAGTCGCGGTGCCCGCTGCCGTCGCGTCGCACCGAGTGGATGAGCCCGATACGTTCGTAGTACCGCAGGGTGTGAGCGCTGAGCCCGGAGCGCTCCGCGGCCTCCTGGATCGTCATGCCCCCAGCGTCCCCCTTCGAGCGCACTCCAAGTCAAGTCGGGTCCCGCCCGCCGTAGCGACCCTGAGGGGGCAGGCCCTACCAGGGGGCGTCTCCGCGCAGGTCATCAGGGCTCCCTCAGGGATCGTCCGACCAAGGTCGTAAGGGTCGGTTCAGGGGCGGTTCCGGGCCCGTCTCGGATACTCCGGCCAGGCGCTTTGCACGACCTTTGAGGTCATGAAGGGATTGCTTGTCAGTGGATGCGCGGCCATCGGCGCGGGGGCCGGCACGATGCTCACCCTGCACACCGAGTCCGACCTCGACCCCCTGCACAGCGTCATCAGCGAGTACGCCTTCCAGGCGACCGGGTGGCTGCTGCCCGCCTCGCTGACGCTGTTCGCGGCTGGCGCCGCGCTGGTCGCCGAGGCGGTGCGGCGCGCCGGAGTGAGCCGCTGGGTGGTCGCGCTGCTGCTGGCGTGGGCGGCGAGCATGTTCCTCATCGGGGCCTTCCCCACGGACCGGCCAGGCGTGCCGCTGAGCCTGTCCGGCGGCATCCACAGGTACGCCGCGTTCGCCGCCTTCCTCGTGATGCCCGCCGCCGGGATGCTGCTGGCCAGGGCCCGCATCCGGTACGCCGGAGCCGTGCGGGCGCTCAGCGCCGTCGCGCTCGGCGCGCTGCTGCTCGTCGTGATCCCGTACGTGGTGCGCATGTTCGGCATCCCGCTCACCAACGACGACATCCCGGCCGGCCTGACCCAGCGGATCGTGGTCGTCACCGAGGTGGGCGTGCTCGCCCTGGCCGCGCTGTCGCTGCTGCGCCCCGAGCCGGTGCGCGCCGCGAAGGTCGCCGTCCTGCAGGCGTGAAGGGCCGTACAGGTGGAAAGGAGGAGATGACCTCGATCGTGAAGGAGTGGGCAGGAATGACGATTCTGGTGGCGTACGACGGCTCGGACGACGCGAAGGCCGCGGTCGCGGTGGCGGGCCGGCTGATGAAGGGGCAGCAGGCCGTCGTGCTGACGGTGTGGGAGCGGCTTGCGCTGACGGCCACGAGGGCCTCCGCCGGGCTGATGATGACCATCGACCAGTCGCCGGCCGAGGACCAGGCCATCGGCGACGCGATGAAGGAGCTCGCCGCGCGCGGGGCGGAGCTGGCCAGGGAGGCCGGGCTCGACGCGACGCCCAGGTGCGAGCTGGACTCCGCGGCCGTGTGGTCCACCATCGTGGACGTCGCCGACGAGATCGACGCCGACGTGGTCGTGACCGGCACGCGGGGGCTGGGCGGCGTCCGCTCGCTGCTGCTGGGCAGCACCTCCAACCGGGTGCTCCACCACGCCAAGCGGCCGGTGCTGGTCGTCCCGGCGCCGGAGACGGCCGCGCAGGAACCGCCCGGGGAGTCCTGAGGGCAGGAGCCGCCCGGGGAGTCCTGAGGGCAGGGGGCGGCCGCGGGTCCTGAGGACGGGGCGGGCGTGGGTCCTGAGGACGGGGGCGGGCGGCCGGCGGTTCCCGGGATGCGGCAGAGTGGGGGCCGCCGGGCGCCTGAGAGGCTGTGCCGCGACCGGCCCGCAGCGACGCAGAGGGAGGCCGCGAGTGCCCGGGGAACTGGCGCGCAGGCTCGGCACGGCCGACGCCGTGGTCGTGGGCCTGAGCGCGATGATCGGGGCAGGGGTGTTCGCCGCCTTCGCGCCCGCCGCCGGGGCCGCCGGGCAGTGGCTGCTCGCGGCGCTGGCGATCGCCGCCGTCGTCGCCTACTGCAACGCCACCTCCTCCGCCCGCCTGGCCGCCCTGTACCCCGAGTCGGGCGGCACGTACGTCTACGGCCGGCGACGGCTCGGGCCGCTCTGGGGGTACCTGGCCGGCTGGGGCTTCACCGTCGGCAAGACCGCCTCCTGCGCCGCCATGGCCCTGACCTTCGGCGCGTACGCCGCGCCCTCGCTCGCCCGTCCGCTGGCCGTCGCCGCCGTCGTCGCGCTCACCGCGCTCAACCTGCTCGGCGTGCAGCGCTCGGCCGGGGCCGCGCGCGTCATCGTGGCGTTCGTGCTGGCCGTGCTCGCCGCCGTGATCGTCGCGGGCCTCACCGGCGGGACCGCCGGCCCCTACGGCTGGTTCGCCCACGGGCCGCTGCCCGAGCCGCTCCTGTACGACCCGACGAACGCGTCGGGCGCGGGCGTCTGGGGCGTCCTGCAGGGCGCCGGCCTGCTGTTCTTCGCCTTCGCCGGGTACGCCAGGATCGCCACGCTCGGCGAGGAGGTACGCGACCCGTCCAGGACGATCCCCAGGGCCGTCGGCATCGCGCTGGCGATCACCCTCGTCGTCTACACCCTCGTCGCCGTGGCGGCGCTGCGTGTGCTCGGCCCCGTACGGCTGGCGCTGTCCGAGGCGCCGCTCGCCGACGTCGTCCGAGGGGCGGGGGCCGGGTGGCTGGCGCCCGCCGTCGGGGTGGGGGCGGCCGTCGCCGCGCTCGGCGCGCTGCTGGCGCTGCTGCTCGGCGTCTCCCGCACCGTCCTCGCCATGGCGCGGGAGCGCGACCTGCCGGGCGTGCTCGCCGTCGTGGACCCCGTCCGGCAGGTGCCGCGCCGGGCCGAGCTCGCCGTCGGCGTGGCCGCCGTCGCGCTGCTGCTCGTGGCCGACCTGCGCGGCGCCATCGGGTTCTCCTCCTTCGGCGTGCTCGTCTACTACGCGATCGCCAACGCCTGCGCCCTCACCCTGTCCCGCGAGGAGGGCGCGCCGCCCAGGGCGGTGCCGGCGCTCGGGCTGGCCCTGTGCCTGCTGCTGGCCGCCACGCTGCCGCTGACGTCCGTGCTCTGGGGGCTGGCCGTCTTCGCCGCCGGCCTGGCCCTCTGGACAGTACGCCACCGCCGCCCCCGATGACCGGCGGCCCCGGCCGCCGGCGCGAAGCCATGACGCCGTTTCCCCGGCCGGTCGTTGACGCAGGTCGCCCGAGGGCCTAGGTTGGCCCGGCATACCAGTTGGTACGGAGGCGCGGATGCCCACGGTCAGCACCGTCCTCGGGCCCGTCGACGTCTACGGGCTCGGCCAGACCCTCATGCACGAGCACGTCTTCGTCGTCGCCCCCGAACACCTCGACTACGGCCGGGGCGGCTGGTGGGACGAGGAACACCGGGTCGCCGACGCCATCGCCAAGCTCGGCGCGCTCGCCGCCAAGGGCGTGCGCACCATCGTCGACCCGACCGTGTGGGGCCTCGGCCGCGACATCCCCCGCATCCAGCGCGTCGCCGCCGGCGTGCCCGAGCTCAACATCGTCGTCGCCACCGGCCTGTACGCCTTCGACGAACTGCCCCACCAGTACGAGCACCGCGGCCCCGGCCTGCTGCTCGACATGCCCGACCCGATGGTCGACGACTTCGTGCGCGACCTCACGGAAGGCATCGGCGGCACCGGCGTCAAGGCGGCGTTCCTCAAGTGCGTCGTCGAGGCGAAGGGCCTGACGCCCGGCGTCGAGCGCATCTGCAGGGCCGTCGCCCGCGCGCACGTCCGCACCGGCGCGCCCGTCACCGTCCACACCAACGCCTTCACCCGCAGCGGCACGCTCGCCCTCGACGTGTTCGCCCAGGAGGGCGTGGACCTCACCAAGGTCGTCGTCGGCCACGCCGGAGACAGCAACGACCTCGACCACCTCATGAGCCTGGCCGACACCGGGGCCGTCCTCGGCATGGACCGCTTCGGCCTCGACATCTACAACCCCACCCCGCAGCGGGTCGCCACCATCGCCGCGCTGTGCGAGCGCGGCTACGCCGACCGGATGGTGCTCAGCCACGACACCGCCTGCTTCATGGACTACTTCGGCGGCGCCTGGGACGAGGCCCGCGAACGGATCGCCCCGAACTGGCGTTATGACCACATCCACGACGACGTCCTCGACGCGCTGCGCGAGGCGGGCGTCAGTGACGGGCAGATCGAGCAGATGCTGGTGTTCAACCCGAGACGCTACTTCTCGTAAAGTAAAAGGATTGGGAAAGCCGATGCGGGCAGGTGGAGCTGGGTGACTTCTGAGCAGGCCTTGTCAATCAGTCTCGGACTCCAAGGGCCCTGCGTCATCGTGAGGCTGACCGGCGACTTCGACTACGGGTCGGCCGCGGAGGTGCGCGACCGCGTCACCCAGGCACTCGACCTCACCCAGCCCCCGCTCCTCGTCATCGACATGCAGGCGGTCAGCGTCTGCGACTCCTCCGGCCTGTCGGTGCTCGTCTACCTGCACAAGGCCGTCACCGCCTCGGGCGGCCGGATGCTGCTGTCCGCGCTGAACGGCCGGTGCAAGCACCTGTTCGCCATCACCGCGCTCGACAGGTTCTTCGACATCCGCCCCACGGCCGAGCTCGCCATCGCCGAACTCAGCGAGAACGGGAATCCACCGCCCTTCACGGGGTAGTCGCATGGCATGCCGGCCGAAGAGCCCGACCTGCTCGGCATGTACCTGGAGCAGATCGGAAAGACCCCCTTGCTCTCCGCCGCGGACGAAGTGGACCTCGCGCGGCGGATCGAGGCAGGCCTGTACGCGGCCCACCTCATCGACCACGGAGCGGGCGGGCGCGATCCCGCCGAGCTCCGGGAGCTCGAACGTGACGGGCGCCGGGCCAAGGACCTCCTCATCAGGTCCAACCTCCGGCTCGTCGTGGCCGCCGCCAGGCGGTACGCGTACCGGGGCGTCCCGCTGCTCGACCTCATCCAGGAAGGCAACCTCGGGCTGATCAGGGCCGTGGAGAAGTTCGACTACGCGCGCGGCTACAAGTTCTCCACGTACGGCATGTGGTGGATCCGCCAGGCCGTCGAACGCGGCGTCCACGACACGGGCCGCACGGTGCGGCTGCCCGTCCACGTGGCGGAGGAACTGTCCAGGCTGCTCAGGGTCGAGCGCGCGCTCTCCGCCGACCTGGGCCGCGAGCCCACCGACGCCGAGCTCGCCGAGGCGGCCGAGCGCCCGCCCGCCAAGGTCGCCGACCTGCGGCGGCTCGGGCAGGAGGTCGTGAGCCTCGACCTGCCGGTGGGGGAGCAGGGGGAGGGCAGGATCGGCGACCTGATCGCCGACGAGGACGGCCCCGAGGTGCAGGAGCTCACCGAGCGCCGCGTGCTCTGCGCCGAGGTCCACCAGGTGGTCACGTCGCTGCCGCCGCGCGAGGCGTTCGTCATCAGGCTCAGGTACGGTCTCGCCGGCCAGGAGGCCACGACGTACGGGGAGATCGCCCAGCGTCTCGGCCTGACCAGGGAGCGCATCAGGCAGCTGGAGAAGCAGGCGCTGAAGCGGCTGAGGCAGGGCGGACCGCTGCTGTCGTGGGCGTCGTGACTCTGGATAACCGTTTCGTATCGGATAGAAGCCGACAAATACGGCCCTGTCGGCTTCCTGATATTCGTCGAGGGCAAGGTCGTTTCCCTCAGGGGGAAGCGACGCTCTTCAAGCTGGGGGAACCATGCTCAGAACTCTTGCCGGCGCGCTCTTAGTCGCGGCGACGGCGACCACCCTCGTCGCCGCCCCCGCCTCGGCCGCGACGTCCACGACGTCCACGGCTTCCGCTGCGAGCACCGCCACGACGGCCGGCAAGGCCGCGGTGTCGGCCACCACCGCCGGGCCGCAGCTCATCCGCACCACCATCCGCTTCGGCAGGTGCAAGGACACCTGCCGGATCAACGTGCGGATCAAGAACATCTCGCGGACCACGCTGCGCGACGTCAGCCTCAGCGCCAACCTCAAGGTGAACGGCCGCAAGGTCGGATCGTGCTACAAGTACGTTGGCGGGATGCGCCCCGGGCAGACGCGCTTGGCCGGGTGCACCGTGACCTCCCGCACCCTCGCCCGCATGTGGAGCAACTTCTCCCATCGTCGTATCCGCACCTTCAACACGCACGCGAGTACCGTCGTCCGCTACCGGTACTACCGGTGACCGGCGACCAGGGGCCGACCTCAGGCTCGGCCCCTGGTCTCAGGCGGTGACGAGGAGCGCGAGCCCGATCAGCACCACGACCGGGACGAGCCACATGACGACCTCGGCAGCGAACTCCTTATACATGGTGCAAAACTCCCTAAAACGCCCACCTCGGGGCACGGCCAAACGTCACTGGGCAGCATAGCCGCCCCCAGGAACAAGTCGCTCCACCCGAGTCCCCCGTGTGTCACAGCGGTCACGTGCGAGGGGACAGGGACGGGCCTGCCGCCGGGAACCGGGTCAGGGGTGGTCGGGGGGCTGGTTCCTGGTCATGCGCTTGCGGACGCCGGCCAGTGAGTCGTCCGCCATGAGAGCGGGCAGGAGAGGCGCGTCGGCGTCCACCTGGCGCAGCACCGCCGGATGCCCGCCACGGCAGCGGCTCCAGGCGCGTACGACGTCCGGCATGGCGGCGACCGCCTCGTCCGACAGCACCGCCTCCCTCGGCAGCCACGACGTCAGGAACCGTGAGACGCGCGCCGGGCTCCACCACAGCGGCCGGTCGCCCACGAACTCGGCCAGCCTCCCGAACGCCTCCGCCGCCCCCGGCACGTCCGGAAGGTCGCGGAACGCCGCCACCGCGTCGTCGGCCGCCCCGCGGACCAGCCCGGGAACCGAACGCGCCCGCGCCAGCGCGACCGCGCGCACCGCGTCCAGCGTGCCGGCCGTCACCGCCCCGAGGACCCGCTCGCCCAGCTCGAACGCGTCCAGCACGCGTCCGGCCACCACCCCGGGATCGGCCGGCTCCAGCCCCAGGTCGTCGAGGAACTTCACCTCCTCGACGACGGCGTCGACCGCGAGGCCGCCGTTCGGCTGGTCGACGGCGACGACGAGCAGGTGCGGCTCCTTGCCGTTCTCGTACCGGAAGGACAGGGCCGCGAGGGCCTGCTCGCCGAACGGGTCGGCCGGGCCGTACCAGCCGCCCTCGCACACGACCCGCCCCATGCGCCGCACCCACCCGGGCAGCGTCCCGGCCACCTCTTCGCCGGCCGCGGCGTACGCCTCCTCGGCCCGCCGGGCCAGGCCGGCCTCACCCTCACCTTCGCCCTCTACTCCCTGCCCGGACACCGCGGGGGCGCCAGGCTGGGGGCCCGTCGGCGCGGCCCCCCGCTCGGGGTGGACGGCGGCCAGGGCGGCCAGGGCGAGGCGGGCCTCCGTACCGCCGTTCTCGCGCAGTTCCCGCAGGAACGGCTCCACCTCGTCCGGCTCCAGCCCGGCCGCCAGCCGCGACGCCCACAGTTCGGTACGCAGCGGCGAACACCACCGCAGCAGGTCACGCGCCTGCCGCACCACCGTGCCAACCCCCGATGTGCTCATCCCACGACGGTACCCCGCGCGGGTGGGAGGCGACGGACGCCAGGGTCACCGGCCTACTCGGTGCCGGCGACGCCGACGAGGTTCCCCTCCGGGTCGGTGAACCAGCCGACCACCAGGGCTCCAGGAGTGCCCTCCGGGCCCATCTCGCGTTTGCCGCCCAGGCTCTCGGCCTTCCTGAGCGCGTCCTCCACGTTGGGCACCGCGACGTAGAACAGGACCCTCCCCTCATGGCCCTCGCCTCCGCCGACGCCCCCGTTGATCCCGGCGCCCATCTCGCCGTCGCCCGTGGTGGCGCCGTCGACGAAGCCGTAGTTCCCCGGCTGCGAGACGGCGCGCGTGGCGGCGTCGCCCGTCTGGAACTCCCACCCGAACAGCTCGCCGTAGTAGCCCCTCAGCTTCGCGGGATCCCGTCCGATGACCTCGAAGTGCACGACCGGCTGTCCCATCGCACCCTCCTCCTGAGTGTCGTCCTGCTCCTTTCCCGTACTGACCGGCCCCGCCGCCAGAACTCATCGCCGTAGCGAGCACCATCCGGTCGCCGGTCGCCGGGACGGCCAGGCGTACGGGGCACGGCCGGAGGTACCGGGCGCGGCCGGGCCGCGACCACGCGGCGGCGGGCCCTGCCGCGGCGGGGCGGATTCGCGAGAGCGCCGGCAGAGCGGAAGGCCCGGATCGGATCGTTGACGGGGGATGCGGAAAGCCGAGATCGCTGACGGGGACACGGTGCGCTCCGCGGCCTACAGCACGGCGAGGCCCCCGAGGTGTTCACTTCCTCGGGGGCCGTGGCGACCCCTGCCGGAGCCGGGTCTCGTCCCGTCGCCGGCAGGGGTCGGACCAGGTCGGACTAGTTGTCGCCGGTGAGGCCGGCCTTGCGGAGGGCTTCGGCCATGGCGCCCGTGGGGGCCGGGCGGTCCTGGCGGCGCTGGCCGCCGCGCCCGTCGCCCCGGCTCTCGCCCCGGCTCTCGCCCCGGCCGCCGCGCCCGTCGGCGCCGCTCCGCCCGCCGTTGGAGGCGCCGCGCTGGCCGTTCGCGCCTCCCCGCTGGCCGTTCCCGCCGCCGCGCTGGTCGTCGCCGCGTCCGCCGGTGCGGCCGTCGCCGCGCCCGTCGCCGCGTCCTTCTCCGCGTCCTTCTCCGCGTCCTTCTCCGCGCCCGCCGGTGCGGCCCTCTCCGCGGCGGGCCGCTCCCGGCTGGCCGCCGGCCTCGCCGCGGCCGCCCCTGCGCGGCGGGCGGGAGTCGCCGGAGCCCGCCTCGACGTCGTCGTCGAGGCGCAGGGTCAGGGAGATGCGCTTGCGCGGGATGTCGACGTCGAGCACCTTGACCCGGACGATGTCGCCCGGCTTCACCACGTCGCGAGGGTCCTTGACGAACGTGCGGGACATGGCGGAGACGTGCACCAGGCCGTCCTGGTGGACGCCGACGTCGACGAAGGCGCCGAAGGCGGCGACGTTCGTGACGACGCCCTCCAGGATCATGCCCGCGGCGAGGTCGGAGATCTTCTCCACGCCCTCCTTGAACGCGGCGGTCCTGAAGGCGGGACGCGGGTCGCGGCCCGGCTTCTCCAGCTCGCGCAGGATGTCGGTGACGGTGGGCAGGCCGAACGTGTCGTCGGTGAACTGCTCGGGCCGCAGCGAGCGCAGCACCGCCGTGTTGCCGATCAGCGCCGTGATCTCGCTCTGGACGGAGCCCAGGATGCGGCGCACCACGGGGTACGCCTCGGGGTGCACGCTGGAGGAGTCGAGGGGGTCGTCGCCGTCGGGGATGCGCAGGAAGCCCGCGCACTGCTCGAACGCCTTCGGGCCGAGCCTCGGGACGTCCTTGAGCGCGGCGCGGCTGCGGAACGGGCCGTTGGCGTCGCGGTGCCTGACGATGCTCTCGGCCAGGGTGGAGCCGATGCCGGACACGCGGGTGAGCAGCGGCGCGGACGCGGTGTTGACGTCGACGCCGACGCCGTTGACGCAGTCTTCGACGACGGCGTCGAGGGAGCGGGACAGCTTGGACTCGGCGAGGTCGTGCTGGTACTGGCCGACGCCGATGGACTTCGGGTCGATCTTGACGAGCTCGGCGAGAGGGTCCTGGAGCCTGCGCGCGATGCTGACGGCGCCGCGCAGCGACACGTCGAGGTCGGGCAGCTCCTGCGACGCGTACGGCGAGGCGGAGTAGACCGACGCGCCCGCCTCGGAGACGACGACCTTGGTCAGCGACGGCATGTGCTTGACCAGCTCGCCGGCGAGCTTGTCGGTCTCGCGCGAGGCGGTGCCGTTGCCGATGGCGATCAGCTCGACGCCGTGCTTCTGGGCGAGCGCGCCGAGGACGGCCAGCGACTGGTCCCACTGCCGCTTGGGCTCGTGGGGGTAGATGGTGGCGGTCTCGACGACCTTGCCGGTGCGGTCGACCACGGCGACCTTCACGCCGGTGCGCAGGCCGGGGTCGAGGCCCATGGTGGCGCGGGCGCCCGCGGGGGCGGCCAGCAGCAGGTCGCGCAGGTTGGCGGCGAACACGCGGACGGCTTCGTCCTCGGCGGCCTGCCACAGCCGCATCCGCAGGTCGATGCCGAGGTGGACGAGGATGCGGGTGCGCCAGGCCCACCGGACGGTCTCGCACAGCCACTTGTCGGCGGGGCGGCCCTGGTCGGAGATGCCGAAGCGGGAGGCGACGCGCAGCTCGTACTCGGGGCTGTCGTCGGGCTCCAGCGTGACGCTGAGCACCTCCTCCTTCTCGCCCCGGAAGATCGCCAGGATGCGGTGGGAGGGGAGCTTGGTGAACGGCTCGGTGAACTCGAAGTAGTCGGCGAACTTCGCGCCGGCCTCCTCCTTGCCCTCGCGGACCTTGGAGGCGAGCTGCCCGTGGTTCCACAGCTGCTCGCGCAGCCCGCCGATGAGGTCGGCGTCCTCGGCGAAGCGTTCGACGAGGATGGCGCGCGCGCCTTCGAGCGCCGCGGCGGCGTCGGCCACGCCCTCGGTGACGAAGCCCTCGGCCTCGGCGGCCGGGTCGAGGGCAGGGTCGGCGAGCAGCCGGTCGGCCAGCGGCTCCAGCCCGAGCTCGCGGGCGATCTGCGCCTTGGTGCGCCGCTTCGGCTTGTACGGCAGGTAGATGTCCTCGAGCCTGGCCTTGGTCTCGGCGGCCATGATCTGCGCGCGCAGCTCGTCGTCGAGCTTGCCCTGCGACTCGATCGACTCCAGGATGGCCGCCCTGCGCTCGTCGAGCTCGCGCAGGTAGCGCAGCCGCTCCTCCAGGGTGCGCAGCTGGGCGTCGTCGAGGGTGCCTGTGGCCTCCTTGCGGTATCGCGCGATGAACGGCACGGTGGCGCCGCCGTCGAGCAGCTCGACCGCCGCCCGCACCTGCCCCTCGCGTACGCCGAGCTCTTCCGCGATCCGCTGGTGTATAGAGAGCACTTGCCTGCCTTTCGATGGTCCCGCCGGTCAATTGTGCAGGACGGCGGCGTCGTCCATGACCAGAGTTCGCCCATCGCGGATGCCGCCTGCGCGCAGGCGAGACTAGAGCCCGCCACCGACGTTTCCGTTCCGCCACGCCTGAAGCGAGGCCGCCACCTGGCGTCGGATATAGGCGAAATGTCGGCAATAGGGGCGGATGTCGGACTGGCGGTGCGGCACCGGCATGTGCTTGGTTGAGGCGCCATATGAGGATCGAGGAGAGTGACATCCCCGCCCTCGCCCGGGGATGCGCCGTACTGGGCACCGGAGGCGGGGGAGACGTGCGCACGGGCGCCCTGGCCGCGGCGCGCGCCGTCCGCGAGCACGGCCCCGTCCCGCTGGTCGGCCTGCCCGACCTGGACGACGACACCCTGATCGTCCCGCTGTCGGGCATCGGCGCGCCGACCGTCAGCCACGAGATGATCCACGGCGAGGACGAGCCCCGCCGCATCGCCGCGGAGGTCGAGCGCCTGTTCGGCAGGCCGCCGGGAGCGGTGATGTCGTCGGAGATCGGCGGCTCCAACGGCGTCGCCCCGGTGGCCTGGGCCGCCGCGCTCGGCCTGCCGCTGCTCGACGCCGACGGCATGGGCAGGGCGTTCCCCGAGGTCCAGATGGTCTCGATGTACGTCGCCGGGCTGCCGGCCGACCTCGTCGTCATGTCGGACGTCGCCGGCAACGTCGTGACCATCAGGCCCGTGGACGGGCTGTGGTCCGAGCGTCTGGCGAGGGCGGTGTGCGTGGCGTCGGGGTCGAGCGCGCTCATGGCCGACTACGTCCTGACGGCGGCGTCGGCCCGGGGCGCGGTCGTCGAGGGCACGGTCGGCCGCGCCCTGGCGATCGGCAGGGCCACCGCGGGGGCGTCCGACCCGCTGGAGGCGCTGCGTCAGGAGCTCGGCGCGGTCAGGCTCGTCACCGGCAAGCTGACGGACGTCGAGCGGCGCACCACGGGCGGGTTCGTGCGGGGCACGGCCACGATCGAGGGCACGGGCGCCGACCGGGGCCGCACGCTCACGCTGGAGCTGCAGAACGAGAACCTGGTCGCCACCGAGGACGGCGCGCCGCTCGCCATGGTGCCCGACCTCATCACCGTCGTCGACACGGAGACGGCGGCCGCGATCCAGACCGAGGGCCTGCGGTACGGCCAGCGCGTCACCGTGCTCGCCTGGCCGTGCGACCCGCTCTGGCGCACCGGGAAGGGCCTGGAGACGGCGGGCCCGCGGGCGTTCGGCTACGACCTGGAGTACACGCCCGTCGAGGAACTGGCGGAGGCGCGGCGGCATGGGTGACGTGCGGACCGGCCTGCGGATCGGCATCGACGTCGGCGGCACGAACACCGACGCGGTCGTCCTCGACGCGGAGGGAGGGGTGGCGGCCAAGGCCAAGCGCCCCACCACGGCGGACGTCACGGGCGGCCTGCGCGCCGCGCTGGACGCCGTGCTGGCGGACCTGGAGAACCGGCCGGGCGGGGAGGGCGCGCGCGACCGGGTCTCGCGCGTCATGCTCGGCACCACACACGCGACGAACGCCGTCCTGGAGCGCAGGAACCTCGGCCGCGTCGCCGTGCTGCGGCTCGGCGCGCCGGCGACCACGTCCGTGCCCCCGCTGTCGGACTGGCCCGCCGACCTGCGCGCGGCGGTCTCGGCCGGGGAGGCGGTGGTCGGCGGCGGCCACTACGTGGACGGCCGCGAGATCGCGCGTCCCGACCTCGACGCGGTGCGCCGCCTCCTGGACGCCGCCGGCGCGGACGCCGTGGCGGTCACGGCGGTGTTCAGCCCGGCGACGGCCGAGCACGAGCGGGCGGTGGGCGAGCTGGTGGCGGCCGAGTACGGGCTGCCGGTGTCGCTCAGCCACGAGATCGGCTCGCTCGGCCTGCTGGAGCGGGAGAACGCGACGGTGCTCAACGCGGCGCTCCACGGCGTGGCCGCCCAGGTGACCGGCGCCCTGGTAGCCGCGCTGGCGGAGCGCGGGCTGCGGGCCAGGCCCTACCTGGCGCAGAACGACGGCACGCTGATGACCGTGGAGCAGGCGGCGCGGCTGCCGGTGTCCACGATCGGCTCGGGCCCGGCGAACTCGCTGCGCGGCGCGGCGTACCTGTCGGGCGTGGCCGACGCGATCGTGGCGGACGTGGGCGGCACCTCCACCGACCTCGGGGTGCTGACCGGGGGCTTCCCGAGGGAGTCGGCGGCGGCGGTCGAGATCGGCGGCGTCCTCACCAACTTCCGCATGCCGGACGTCCTGTCGATCGCGCTGGGCGGCGGCACGGTCGTGCGGAGCGCCGGCGCCGGGCCCGACTCGGTGGGGTACCGCATCGCGTCGGAGGCGCTGGTGTTCGGCGGTGGCACGCCGACGATGACCGACGCGGCCGTGCGCGCGGGCCGGGTGCCGCCCGGCGGCGGGGGCTGGCCGCGCCGCCTGGCCGCAGCCCTCGCGAAGGCCGCCGGTACCGATATGACCGACATATCCGACACTCTGCGGGCAGCGCTCCTGGCGGCCGACGAGGCCGTGGCCGACGCCGTGGACAGGATGGCGCTGGGCAGGGCCGACAGGCCCCTGGTCGCCGTGGGAGGCGGGGCGTTCCTCCTGCCGGAGGACGTCCCAGGCGTCAGCGGCGTCGTACGGCCGGGCCACGCCGAGGTGGCCAACGCGGTGGGCGCCGCGATCGCCCTCGCGAGCGGCCGGGTCGATACGATCTTGCCTGCCGGAGAGAGCCGGTCGCGGGCGATCGAGAGGGCCAAGGAGGAGGCGGCGGCGCGCGCCGTGGCGGCGGGGGCCGACCCCTCCCTCGTCGAGATCGTCGATCTTCTTGAGGTGCCGCTGAGCTACCTCTCGGAACCCGCCGTGCGGGTACACGTCAAAGCCGCCGGACCTCTCGCCCGGTGACAACTCGAAAGGATCCCCCCACCATGCGCTGGCCCAAGCGTCTGCTCGTCGCCGGTGTCGCCGGCGCCGTGGCCCTGACCGCATCCGCGTGCGCGGGCGGCCAGGTGCGCGGCGCGTCCAAGACGCCGGAGGCCGCGGCGAGCGGCACCGGGTCGCCGGCGGCGCAGCCCGCCGGCACCCCTTCAGAAGGCGTCGCCAACGACGCCACCTTCGTCTACGCGCCGAACCTGGACGTGGTCACCGACTGGGATCCCGCGACCTCGTACTCCAACGAGATCATCGCGATGTCCAACATCTACGAGGGGCTGACCAGGTACGACGCCGGCGCGCGCAAGGCCGTCCCGCGCCTCGCGACCGAGTGGACCTCGTCCGACGGCGGCAAGCAGTGGACGTTCAAGCTGCGCCAGGGCGTGAAGTTCCACTCGGGCGCCGACCTCGACGCGCAGGCCGCCAAGAAGGCGATCGAGCGCACGATCGAGAAGAAGGGCGGCGCGGCCTACATCTGGGACGCCGTCGACTCCATCGAGGCGCCCGACGCCTCCACGCTGACGTTCAAGCTCAAGTACGCGGCGCCGCTCGACCTGGTCGCCTCCTCCGGCTACGCCGCCTACATCTACGACGTGGACGCCGTGGACGAGAGCGGCAGGACCGACGCCGGCACCGGGCCGTACACGGTCGGCTCCTGGCAGAAGGGCAAGGAGACCGAGCTCACGCTGAAGGCGTTCGACGGCTACTGGGGCGGCTGGAAGCCCGAGCAGTACAGGAAGATCGCCTTCAGGGTCACCCCGGAGATCACCACCGCGTGGCAGCTCCTGCAGCAGGGCGAGGTGACGTTCGTCCCGCGGCTGAACCCGCAGCTGTTCGCGCAGGCCCAGACGACGGCGAAGGTGATGACGGCGCAGTCGCCGTCGTTCCAGAACCTGCTGGTGCTGTTCAACACCGCCTCGGGCCCGGCGAAGGACATCAGGATCAGGCAGGCGCTGCAGGCCGCGATCGACTACGACGGCCTGGTGGCGGCGCTGAAGGGCTCCGGGCAGAAGGCCAGCGGCCTGGTGCCGCAGGGCCTGCTCGGCGGCGCCCCCGGCCTGGAGCCCAAGCAGGACATGCAGAAGGCGCAGGAGCTCCTGCAATCGGCCGGGTACGGCCCCGACAACCCCGAGCTGAAGCTCAGCCTCACCTACGCCCAGGGTGACGAGGACCAGAAGCTCCTCGTCACGCTGCTCAGCTCGGCGCTGAAGAACCTCAACGTGGACCTGCGGGCCAGGCCGATGACGTGGAACGCCCAGTGGGACCTCGGCAAGAAGCAGGGCCAGGACCTCTTCGTCATGTACTGGTACCCGGACTACCCCGACGCCTACTCGTGGTTTCTCAACGTGTTCAAGAGCTCGGACAAGCCGCAGTTCAACCTGTCGTACCTGAAGGACGCCGAGATCGACAAGGCGATCGACGCGCTGCCGCAGCTCACCGCGACCGACCAGTTCAAGGCGGAGCAGGCCTACCGCGACCTGCAGCGCGAGCTGATCGACGACAGGGCGGCGGTGGCCGTGCCGTACGTGCAGACCTACCAGCGCGCGCTGTCCTCCGACGTGCAGGGCTACGCCGACAACCCGGCGTACCCGAACGTCGTCTTCGTGTACGACCTCAAGCGCGCCGGCTGAGCCGTGCCGCGGTATCTGGCCCGCCGGCTCGGCCAGGCGCTCCTGGTCGTGGCCGGCGTGGTCGTGCTCACGTTCGCCGTGATGCGGCTGGTGCCCGGCGACCCCGCGGTCGCGTTCGCCGGGCCGAAGGCCACGCCCGAGCAGCTCGCGCAGGCGCGGGCCAGGTTCGGCCTGGACGAGCCCGTCCCCGTGCAGTTCCTGGCCTACGTGCGCGACCTGTTCACCGGCGACTGGGGCGTGAGCCTGCGCACCAGGCAGCCGGTGCGCGACGACCTGTACCAGGCGTTCCCGGCCTCGCTCGAACTGGTCGGGGCCGCGCTCGTCCTCGCGGTCGCCGCCGGGGTGCCGCTCGGCGTGCTCGCCGCCCGCTTCAGGACCCGCCTGCCCGACTTGGGGGTGCGGGTGGGCAGCATGCTGGCGGTGTCCGTGCCGGTGTTCTGGCTGGCGCTGACCCTGCAGCTGGTCTTCGCGGGGAACCTCGGCTGGTTCCCCGTGGCGGGCGAGTACGACGCCTCACTCGACACGACCAGCCCGCTCACGCTGTGGACCAACATCACGATCGTCGACGCCCTCATCACCGGCAACTGGCCCATCTTCACCAGCACGCTGCGGCATCTCGTGCTGCCCGCGCTGGTCGTGGCCGCGTACCCGGCCGGGGTGATCGCGCAGATGACCCGCGCCGCCCTCATCGAGGAGGCGGGGCAGGACCACGCGCGCATGGAGCGGGCGCTCGGCTTCGGCGAGACGGCCGTCCTGACCAGGTTCGCCCTGCGGCCCGCGCTGAACCCCGTGCTGTCGCTGATCGCCCTGGTGTTCGCGTACTCGATCGTGAACGGCTTCCTCGTCGAGGCCGTCTTCAACTGGCCGGGGCTCGGCAGGTACGCCGCGGAGTCGATCCGCTCGCTCGACACCCCCGCCATCGCCGGCGTCACCCTGCTCGTCGCCCTGGTGTACGTCGTCGCGAACCTGGTCGTGGACGTCCTTCAGGGCTTCGTCGACCCGAGGGCGAGGCGCCGGTGAGGGGACCTGTCCGGTTGCGGCGCACCCTGCCGAGGGTGCCCGACCGCCTGGCCGGGCTCGGCGGCGTCCTCATCGCGCTCGTCGTCCTGGCCGCGGTGTTCGCGCCGCTGCTCGCGCCGTACCCGGCGGACGAGCTGAAGCCGGCCGAGGCGCTGCTGCCGCCGGACGGCGCGCACTGGTTCGGCACCGACCAGGTGGGCCGCGACATCCTGACCAGGGTGCTGTACGGCGGCCGCACCTCGCTGGCGGTCGCCGCGGCGGTGCTGGCCGCGTCCGCGGCGGTGGGCGTCACGCTGGGCGTGGTCGCGGGCTACGCGGGCGGGTGGCTGAGAGACGTCATCCTGCGCGTCACCGACGTGTTCCTCGCCTTCCCCGCGCTGCTTCTGTCGCTGGCGCTGGCCGTCGTGCTGCAGCCCAGCGTGAGCACGGCCGTCGTCGCCATCGCGGTGACCTGGTGGCCCTGGTACACGCGCCTGGCCGCCTCGGTGGCGGCCTCCGTCGCCACCCGCCCGTACGTGGACGCGGCCCGCTGCCTCGGCGTCCCCGCGCCGATGATCGTGCTCAGGCACGTCCTGCCGAACTCGCTGACGCCCGTGCTCGTCCAGATCTCGCTGGACGCGGGCGGGGTGATCCTCACGGCGGCGGCGCTGTCGTACCTGGGGCTGGGCGCGCAGGAGCCGACGGCCGAGTGGGGGCTGATGGTCCAGCAGGGCCAGTCGCTGTTCACCACGAACTGGTGGGTGGTGACGTTCCCCGGGCTGGCGATCCTGGTGACGGCGTTCGCGTTCAACATGCTCGGTGAGGGGCTGCGCAACGCGCTGGACCCGCGGAGGGCGGTCCGATGATCGAGGTGCGCGACCTGCGGGTGCGCTACGGCGGCAGGCTCGCCGCGCACGTCCCCGAACTGGACGTCGCCGCGGGGGAGTGCGTGGCGATCGTGGGGGAGAGCGGCTCGGGCAAGTCCACGACCCTGCTGTCGCTGCTCGGTCTCCTCCCCGACGCCGACGTGTCCGGGAACGTCAGGGTGTGCGGCGTGGACGTGCTGAGCGCGTCGCCGCGCGAACTGCGCGCGGTCAGGGGCGCCAGGGCGGCGCTGGTCATCCAGTCGCCGCAGGCGGCGCTCAGCCCGGCCACCCGGCTCGGCGTGCTCATGCGCAGGGCGCTCAGGCTCCACGGGCGGGACGCGGGCGAGCGGGTCATGGCGGAGGCGGTCGAGTCGGTGCTGCTCGACCCGGCGATCCTGCGCCGCCGTCCGCACGAGGTGTCCGGCGGCCAGGCGCAGCGCTTCGCGATCGCGCTGGCCATCGCGCTGGGCGCCGAGGTGATCCTCGCCGACGAGCCGACGAGCGCGCTGGACGTCACCGTCCAGGCCGAGGTGGTGGGGGTGCTGCGGCGGCTGCGCGAGGAGCGCGGCCTGGCCCTGCTGCTGGTCTCCCACGATCTGGCGCTCGTCTCGACGATCGCCGACCGGGTGCTCGTCATGCGCGACGGCGAGGTCGTCGAGTCGGGACCCGCGGGACGGGTGCTGGCCGAGCCGTCGCACCCGTACACGCGCGAGCTGCTGGAGGCGCTGCCATGACCGCCATGCCACTGCTGAGGGCCGAGCGGGTGACGCTGGGGTACGGCGGGCGGGCCGTGGTGCACGAGGTGAGCCTGGACGTCACCGAGGGCGGCGTCGGGCTGATCGGGGAGAGCGGTTCCGGCAAGACGACGCTGGCGCGGGCGTTCCTGGGCCTTCTCACCCCCATGTCCGGAAATATCTGGTACGGCAACCAGACCCTCAAGAAGGCGGATCTGCGGGCGTTCCGCCGCGATGTGCAGCCCGTCTTCCAGGCCGAGTCGCTCGACCCCAGGATGCGTGTCGGGGCCTCGGTGGCCGAGGCGCTGCCGCGGGCCGAGCGGCACCGCGTGCCCGAGCTGCTCGGTCAGGTCGGGCTCGACCCGGAGCTCGCCGGACGCAGGCCGCACCAGCTCTCCGGCGGCCAGCGCCAGCGGGTGGTGATCGCCCGCGCCCTGGCCGTGTCGCCCCGCCTGCTGATCCTCGACGAGCCGACGAGCGCGCTCGACGTGACCGTCCAGGCCCGCGTCCTCGACCTGCTGGCCGGGCTCGGGACCGAGCGCCTGCTCATCACCCACAACCTCGCCGTGGTCAGGCGGCTCTGCCGCACCTCGCACGTCATGTTCGCGGGCCGGCTGGTCGAGTCGGGCCCCACGGCGGACCTGCTGGCGCGGCCCGCCCACCCGTACACGCGGGCGCTCCGCGACGCCGTGCCGAGGCTGGGCGGCGCGCCGCCGCGGGCGCGGGGGAGGGCCGAGGCGGCCCCGGCCGGCTCGGGGTGCCCGTTCCGTCCGCGCTGCCCGCTCGCCGTCGCGGCCTGCGAGAGCGCGCCCGAGCCGAGGGAGCTGGACGGGCGCCGGGTGGCCTGCCACCGCGCCGAGGACGTCCTCGCGGCGGCCGTCGGGGAGGTCAGCTGAAGCGCTGCTTCAGGTAGGAGCACATGTCGTCGGACAGCCGCCCCATCACCTCGGCCAGCTCCTTGCGCTCGGACGGCGACCACCCGTCGAGCGCCGCCTCGAACCAGTCGGTGGTGACCTTCCTGCACCGCGCGGCGGCGTCCGCCCCCTCCTCGGTGAGGGTGATGCGCCAGGCCCTGCCGTCGTCGGGGTCCCTGACGCGTTCGAGCAGGCCGCGCTGCTCCAGCTTGGCGACGTGCCGCGTGACGTGCGGGCTCTCCACCTGCAGCCCCTCGGCGATGGCGCCGACGCGGCGCGGCTCGCCCGCGTCGTACAGGTAGACGAGGACCTGCACGTCCGGGCGGTCGAGCTGGACGCCCGCGGCCTCGGTCAGCCGTTCGTGCGTCTTGCCGCGGTTGAGTGAGGTCAGCAGCCGCCTGAAGGACCGCACGGTCCTGTCGATGTCTTCGTCCATGCGCCTATTGCTTACCTAACTTAGGTATGTATCATCGCTCTCGATTACTTACCCAAGGTATCCAAAGGAGCCGAGATGGCGACAGTCGTCATGCCCGCGGAACGGCAGGCGCCGGCCAGAAACCCCTGGCCCGGAGTGGTGGCCCTGGCGTTCGCCGCCTCCATCGCCGCGTTGCAGAACACCGCCGTGGTGCCGCTGCTGCCCGTCCTGCAACGGGAACTGCACGCCTCCCTGGCGGCCGTGAGCTGGACGCTCACCATCAGCCTGCTGGTCGCCGCCGTGTCCACCCCCTTGCTGTCGCGCTTCGGCGACATGTACGGCAGACGCCCCATGATCCTCGGCGCGCTGGCGCTCCTCGTGGCGGGCAGCGTCATGGCGGCCCTGGCGACCACGCTGCCCTGGCTGATCGTCGCCAGGGTGCTGCAGGGGTTCGTGTCCGCGCTCGTCCCGTTGTCGATCGGCGTCGTCCGCGACGTGCTGCCGAGACGGCAGCTCGGCACCGGCATCGGCGTGCTCAGCGCCACCATGGGCTTCGGCAGCGGCGGCGGCATGATCCTCGCCGGCCTCGCCGCCGGCGACTACCACCTGGTCTTCTGGATCACCGGCGGCATCACCCTGGTGGCGGGTGTCGCCGTGGCCCTGCTCGTGCGCGACGGCGGCGCCCCCGGCGGCGGGCGCCCCGACCTCCTCGGCGCCGCCCTGCTGACCGCCTGGCTGGTCGCGCTCCTGCTGGGCATCAGCCAGGGCGGCTCGTGGGGCTGGACGTCGCCGCGCGTGCTCGGCCTGTTCGCCGCCACCGTCGTGCTGGCCGCGGCCTGGGTGGCGGTCGAGCGGCGGGTGGCCGAGCCGCTGGTCGAGATGGCGATGCTCACCCACAGGGGGACGATCGGGGCGACCGCGGCCTCGGCGCTGCTCGGCTTCGCCTTCTTCACCAGCATGACCGGCATCTCCGGCTTCGCCCAGGCCCCGGCGAGCACCGGGTACGGCCTGGGCGCCTCCACCCTCCAGGTCGGGCTCTACCTGCTGCCCAGCACCCTGTTCATGCTGGTGATCTCGCTGTTCTCCGGCCGGTTCATGCGCCGCTTCGCCGCCTCGTCCCTGGTGGCCGCGGGCTCGGCCGCGGTCGGCGCAGCGGGCCTGTGGCTGGTCGTCGCGCACGGCTCCGGCGACATGTACGTGGCGGCCTCGCTGCTCGGCATCGGGCTCGGCGTCGGCTACGCCGCGCTCGGCACGATGGCCGTCGAGCACGTCGATCCCGGCAGGACCGCCGTGGCGGCGGGCGTGAACGCGCTCGTGCGCATCGTCGGCGGCAGCACGGCGGGCGCGGCCATCGCCGCGATCCTGGCCGCCCAGCCCGGGGTGCGCGGCTACCAGTGGGTCTTCGCCACCGCCGCGCTGGCGGGCGGGGCGGCCGCGCTCTTCGCCTTCGTGTACGGGCGGATCAACCGCCGGGCCGCTACAGCGCCTTCAGCCCGCTGATCACCTCCAGCAGCACCTTCGCGTCGGGCGCGGGCGGCGGCAGCTCGACCTGCACGAGCTGCTGCGCGTGCAGGTCGCCGACGAGCACCCTGACCACGCCGATGGGCAGGTTCAGCTCGGCCGCGACGTCCACGAGGCGCGTCGGCCTGGTGCACTTCTGCAGGATGATGAGGTGCTCGGGCCCGAGGCCGACGGGCGGGGTCAGCCCGCCCGACGTGATGATCACCGCGATGAGGTCGATGGCCTCGCTCGCGGGCACCGTACGGCCCCTGGTCAGCAGGTAGGCGGGGACGATCGGACCGGCGTCCTCGTCCAGCCAGCGCTCGTCAGTCACGTGGCACCACCCGCATCATGGGGCGGGCGGGCTCCTTCACGTGGGTCTCCGGTTCCGGATCGGCCACGTGGTCAGCCGGGATCAACACGATCGCGGTGGTCCCTCCATATGGTGAACCGCGCAGGGTCACGCGGATGTCATGCCTGGCGGCCAGGCGGGAGACGACGAACAGGCCCAGCTTGTCGCTGTCGGCCAGGTCGAACTCCGGTGGGCTGGCCAGCCGCTCGTTCAGCTCGGCCAGATGTTCGGGGCTCATCCCGAGCCCGCGGTCCTCGACCTCCAGGACGAAGCCGCGGGCGGTCTCCTCGCCGCGCACGATCACGGGCGTGTGCGGCGGCGAGTAGACGGTCGCGTTCTCGATGAGCTCGGCGACCAGGTGGATCACGTCACCGACGATCGGACCCGCCAGGCGCTTGCCCGGCATCGGCTCGACGGTGACCCTGCGGTAGTCCTCCACCTCGGCGGCGGCCCCGCGGGCGACGTCCAGCAGCGGGACGGGCCTGCTCCAGCCGCGGCCGGGCGTGGCGCCCGACAGGATGATCAGTCCTTCCGCGTGGCGGCGCATGCGGGTGGTGAGGTGGTCCAGGCGGAACAGGTCGTCCAGGTCCTCCGGGTCGGTCGCCCGGTGCTGCATGTCCTCCAGCTGGATGCGCTGGCGGTGCAGCAGGGTCTGGCTGCGCCTGGCGAGGTTGCGGAACACCAGCCCGACGCCGTCGCGCAGCTGCGCCTGGCCCACCGCCGCCTCGACGGCCGTGTGCTGGACCGTGGAGAACGCCTGGCCCACGTCGTCGATCTCGACGGTGGTGCTCGCCACGGAGAGCTCCGGCATCTCCACCGTCTCTCCCTTGCGCAGCTTGGCCACCACCTCGGGCAGGCGCTCCTGCGCCACCTCCAGCGCGGCCAGCCGCAGCGCGCCCAGCTCCTTCGACAGCCGGTTGCCCATCCGCAGCGAGAAGCCGATCGACACGATCATGAGCGCGAAGCACGTGCCGGCCAGCAGCAGCGCCCGCTGCATCACCGCGTCGGACACCGGCTCGGCCCGCTCCGACAGCATCTGGCTGGCCTTGAGCTGGGCGTCGTCGAACGCCTTGGCCAGCTCGTCGGTGGTGCCCAGCCAGCCCTGCGGCGCGGCGCCCGCGATGATCTGGTCCTCCATCCTGCGCATGCGCTGGTAGGAGGGGGAGGCGATGAGGGAGACCTGCGTGTCGCGCAGCGACGGGTCGAGCTCGCCGAGCGCCTGGTCGATGAGGAAACGGCGGTTGCCGACGAGCTGGGTGAACAGCCTGCGCTCCGCCGTCGTGGTCGGGCCGAGCGCGATGGCCTCCTCCCGGGTGAGCAGCTCCTTGGCGTACGCCATGTCGATCACCACGCGGGACTGCTCGTAGATCGGGATGTCGTCGATGAGCGCGACCCGCTTGTGCAGGCTGAACAGCGCATCGATGATCGAATTGTACGCCTCGACGGCGCGCAGCCGGTCCGACAGCCCGGCGTCGATCTCGCCCCTGATGCCGTCCAGCCGGTTGAGGTGGGTGTAGACGGCCTCGACCTGGGTGCGGATCTCATCGGATCGGTCCTTGGAGCGCGCGGAGAGCCGGCGGAACTCGCCGGTGGCCGTGTCGGTGCGGGCGCGGTGGGTGGCGAGGTCGGTCCTGCCGCCGGTGCCGCGCAGGAGCTTGGCGGAGGCGAGGCGTTCGCGCTGGATCTCGGTGATGAGCTCGTAGGCGGGGTGGCGGAGGTTCTTCCAGAGGGTCTTGTACTGCCGCAGCTCCAGGCTCTCGCTCGCGGTGACAGCGGTGATCACTCCCCACAACACCACCATCGAGGCCAGCGGGACCAGCAGCAAACCGATGATCTTCATGCGGATCGTGCGGCTACGACCCATGGCACCTCACTCCGGTCGGTCCCCTGCTGGCAACCCCGGACGGGACAAGGCACGAGAATAGCAATTCGATCACCCAATTGCCCAATTTTTCGGGACTTTTGGACCGGTGTGGTGATCATGGAGTAGGTTTCGGCGTACATCGGTTACAGAGGGAGATCGGGTGCGCCGTCGTCTGGCAGCGGCCGTCGCGCTGGCGCTCGCCGCCGCCTGCTCGACCCCCTCGCGGACCCCGGTGGCGCCCCGCCAGTCGCCGCCCCGCGACTCCACGTTCGTCTACGTCCACACCACGAACGTCGTCTCCGAGTGGGACCCCGGCCGCTCGTACTCCAACGAGATCATCGCCTTCCAGAACGTCTACGAGACGCTCACCCTCTGGAACCCCGTCACCAGGAAGACCGCGCCCAGGCTCGCCACCTCCTGGCGCGCCTCCGCCGACGGCAGGACCTGGTCGTTCACCCTGCGTCCCGGCGTCACGTTCCACACCGGCAGGCCGCTCGACGCCGCCGCCGTCAAGGCGTCGATCGAGCGCACCATGCGCATCGGCACCGGCGCCTCCTACGTCTGGGACGCCGTCTCCGCCATCAGGGCCGAGAACCCCTCGACCGTCACGTTCACGCTGAAGTACCCGGTGCCGCTCGACCTCGTCGCCTCCTCCGCGTACGCGGCCTACATCTACGACACGCAGGCCGCGTCCGACCTCGGCGCCTGGTTCCGCGCCGGCAGGGACGCCGGGTCCGGCCCGTACACCGTCGCGTCCTGGAAGCAGGGCGCCGAGGACGAGCTCACCCTCAAGGCGTACGACCGGTACTGGGGCGGCTGGGACAAACCCCACTACAGCAGCGTGAAGTACCTCGTCGTCCCCGACGAGGACAGGGCGTGGCGGCTGCTGCTGCGCGGCGAGGCCGCCTTCATGAACCGGCTCAGCCCCCGCCTGTTCGCGCGCGCGGCGGTCACGCCCGGCGTCCGCACCTCGGAACGCCCCTCGTTCCAGACCGCCATGATGCTCTTCAACACCGTCAAAGGCCCCATGCGGGACGTACGGGTGCGGCGCGCCGTCCAGAAGGCCGTGGACTACAAGGGGCTGGTCAAGGCGCTGCGCGGCGGCGTGTCACCCCTCAGCGGCGTCGTCCCCGAAGGGCTGCTCGGCCACGTCCCCGGACGGGAACCCCGCCAGGACCTCGCCGGCGCCGCCCGGCTGCTGCGCCGCTCCGGCCACGGCCCGCAGGGCAGGCCGCTCACGCTGCGCATGACCTACACCGAGGGCGACAGCGACCAGCGGCTCCTCGCCGCCTCCCTCGCCAGGACGCTGCGACCGCTCAACGTCCGGGTCGAGGCGCGGGCGATGCAGTGGAACCAGCAGTGGGACCTCGGCAAGAAGCACGGCCAGGACATCTTCGTCATGTACTGGTGGCCCGACTACGCCGACGGCTACTCGTGGTTCGGCAACGTGTTCACCAGCGGCGAGCCGCCCGTCTTCAACCTGTCGTACCTGCGCGACCGCGCCCTCGACGGGCTGCTGGAGACCGTCCCCGAGCTGACAGTGACCGACAGGACGGCGGCGCAGCGCGCGTACGAGCAGGCCACCAGCACCGTGCTCGACCAGCGGGCCGCCGCCGCGCTGCCCTGGGTGGTCAACTACCGGCGGGCCTACCTGGGCGGGGTGCAGGGCTACGACGACAACCCCGCCTACCCCGACGTCGTCTTCGTCTACGACGTACGGCCCTCCGGCTGACCCGTCCCGTCGCCTGCCTGGGGCGCGGGCTCGACGCGTTCCCTGAGCCGGGCCCTGATCTCCTCCGGCGTGTACGCGCGACGGCGGCGCTCCGCCCGCGCCATCGCCACACCCGTGGCCGCGACCCCCGCGATCCCCGCAAGTCCGAGCATTTTCCACCAGCGCATGTGCCTAGGCTAGCCACGTGCTGACTCTCGACGAGGCCGTCAACCTGACCAGGACCGGCGACCTGTGGATCTTCCGCGGCCGGTCGGTGCCCGACCGGGCCATCCAGACGATGACCAACAGCCCCGTGAACCACGTCGGCATGGCCGTCGTCATCGAGGACCTCCCGCCCATGATGTGGCACGCCGAGCTCGGCAGGTCGCTGCCCGACCTCTGGTCCGGCGTCCACCAGCGCGGCGTGCAGCTCCACGACCTGCGCGACGCCGTCACCGTCTGGGCCGACAGGTACGGCCAGCGCGCCTGGCTGCGCCAGCTCGAACCCGAGGCCACCCCCGAGATGGAGGACGCCGCCCTGCGCACCGTCGCCCGCCTCGACGGCACCCCGTTCCCCTCCACCGCCCGCTTGGCCGGCCGCTGGGCCAGGGGCCGCCTGCCCCGCCTGTGGAAGGACCGCCGGCGCCGCGAACGGGCCCTGGAGAGCGCGTACTGCGCCGAGGTCGTCGCCGTGACGTACGAGGCGATGGGACTGCTGCCGGCCGGACGCCGCCCCCACTGGTACGACCCCGGCCGGTTCTGGAGCGGCGACGAGCTGGAACTGCTGCAGGGCCGCGCCCTCGGAGGCGAGATCACCGTCGGTGTCGAACGCGCCGGGAAGGCCTGAACCGTCCGCGCGGTGGCAGGGTAGGAGCATGCGCCTGGCCACGTGGAACGTGAACTCGATCAAGGCACGGCTGCCCCGGCTCCTCGACTGGCTCGACGGCGTGCGGCCCGACGTCGTGTGCCTCCAGGAGACCAAGTGCCCCGCGGAGTCCTTCCCCGAGGCCGAGGTGGCGGAGCTGGGATACGCCGCCGCGGCCCACGGCGACGGCCGCTGGAACGGCGTCGCGCTGCTCTCACGCGTCGGGCTGGACGACGTCACGCTCGGCTTCCCCGGCGAACCCGGCTTCGGCGAGACCGACACCGTCGGACCCGCCCGCCCCGAGGCCCGCGCCATCGGCGCCCTCTGCGGCGACCTGCGTGTCTGGTCCCTGTACGCCCCCAACGGGCGCGAGGTCGGCTCGCCCCACTTCGCGTACAAGCTGGACTGGTTCGCGGCGCTGCGCGACGCGCTGGAGGAGGAGCTGGGGGAGGGGCGGCCGCTCGTCGCCTGCGGCGACCTCAACGTCGCCCCCACCGACGCCGACGTGTGGGACCCCGCCCTGTTCGTCGGCTCCACCCACGTCACGCCGGCCGAGCGCGAGGCGCTCGCCGCGCTGCGCGGGCTCGGCCTGCGCGACGTCGTGCCGCGGCCGCTGAAAGGGCCCAACCCGTTCACGTACTGGGACTACCGGGCCGGCATGTTCCACCAGGACAAGGGCATGCGCATCGACCTCGTCTACGCCACGGCCGACATCGCGGGCCGCGTGCGGTCGGCTTACATCGACCGCGAGGCGCGCAAGGGGAAAGGACCGTCCGACCACGCGCCGATCGTCGTGGATCTCGACTCCCTCAATTAAATGGCGCTCGGCGGATTCCTGAGTATGCTGCTTTCTCAACAATGCTCGGGGGCATTGCGCTGTCACATTCGCAGGAGGCTCCCGTGGAATCCGCCGACGGCCGCGTCATCCTTTTCATCCTCATCGGCATCGCGCTGTTCGCGCTGGGCCGCCGCTTCCAGGAGATGGTGACGTCCCGCCAGAACTGGAAGCACACGGCCAAGCAGGTCACGGCCCGCAGGGACACCGCCTTCCAGGCGGTCAGGTCTCTCATCGGCTTCGGGCTGATCGCGGTCTTCGTGGTCTGGCTGGTGCTGGCGCTCAATCGACAAATGTGAAAAATCGGCTTTTGTCAGAAAATCCCCTTCTGCCCAATTAGCCGGAATTGCCGTTCCCGGCTTTCCCGCTGCCGTCGGGGTGCGACGGGACGTTTCGTAGGCGTCCGACCGGAACGTCGCACCCGCGCCCTTGCTCCGAAACCAGAAGGCCCACAACAACCGCCCAGGACGACCATCGACCCACCCCTCACGATCGCCCACCCCTCCATCACGGGCTCCACCCAGACGTCCTGCACCCCTGCCCCGTGGGTCTACCCGGGGCCTGCACCTCAGGCCAGTACCCCGAGCGTCCTCCTCAGCCGTCCATCACGACATCCGGCCCCCGCCCTCTACTCCGGGCCTCCACTCCGGGGATCCGCTCTCGGCCTCCGGCCCAGCGCTCCGCGGTGGCCGCGCCGGGATGCCCGCCGTCGCGGCCTCCCACAAGGGTCGGGCGGGTTGGGCGGGAAGGCGCCGTCAGAAGAGCGGTGGCCTTCCTTCAGGCGATCGCCCTTCAGACGATCGCCCTGCGGCAGCGGCGGCCGCGGGCGAGGCGGAGGGCGGCGTTGGCGGCCGCGGTGGTCGCCCGGGTGGTTGCCAGGCCGGTCGCCACGGTGGCTGCCAGGGCGGCGCCCGCCGCTGCCAGGCCGACCAGGCGCGTCAGCCGCACCGCGCGCCTGATGTCGCCGACGTCCGGCTTCGGCCCGACGCCCATCGTCGGCCGGTGCTCCGTCCTGCCGCCGTAGACGTTCGTCCCGCCCAGCGTCACCCCGAGCGCGCCCGCGAACGACGCCTCGCACCGGCCCGCGTTCGGGCTGGGATGCCGGTGGCCGTCCCTGCGCCACATGGCCAGCGCGCCCCGCCTGTCGGGGCCCGCGAGCACCGTGAACGCCGCCGTCAGCCTGGCCGGGACGTAGTTCGCCACGTCGTCCAGCCGCGCCGCCGCCCAGCCGAACCGCTCGTACCGCGGCGAGCGGTGACCCACCATCGCGTCCAGCGTGTTGACCGCCCGGTACGCCAGCAGCCCAGGCACCCCCGCTACCGCGCCCCAGAACAGCGGCGCCACCACCGCGTCCGAGGTGTTCTCCGCCAGCGACTCCACCGTGGCCCTCGCCAGCTCCTGCGGCCCCAGCGCCGACGGGTCGCGCCCGCACAGGTGCGGCAGCCGCGCGCGGGCCGCCGCCACGTCGCCGCGCTCCAGCGCGTCGGCCATGAACGCGCCCTCCCGCGCCAGCGTCGTCCCGCCCAGCACCGCCCACGTCGCGGCAGCCGTCAGCGCCGTACGCGCCACCGGGTTGCGCGGCCGCGACGCGAGCACGCCGAGCGCGGCCGCGCCGCCGACGCAGAGCGCGACGTGCGCGACCCCGTTCGGCCGGGCGTCGGCGTACAGGACGGACTCCAGGCGGGCGGCGCCGCCGCCGAACAGCGCGACCGGGTGCGCGGTACGGGGATCGCCGATCAGCCGGTCGAGAGCCACGCCGAGGGCGAGGCCCAGAGGATCACACCAAAGGGGCATGAAGCTCATCTTCGTGCACATCCAGCCACGCCGCGGCCCGCCGGATGCGCTCACCCGCGCCGCCCGCCCACATCGCGGCCCACCCGGTGCCGTCGCTCCGCTGCGCGGCAGTGAGGTCGCCGCCCTGGTTCCGCTGAGCGGCAGTGAGGTCGGCGCCCTGGTTCCGCTGAGCGGCAGTGAGGTCGCCGCCCTGGTTCCGCTGAGCGGCGGCGCGGTCGGCGCCCTGGTTCCGCTGAGCGGCGGCGCGGTCGGCGCCCTGGGGCAGCTGAGCGGAGACGCGGCCGGTGCCGTAGTCCCGCTGAGCCGCGGTGCGGTCGGCGCCGCCATGACGCTGGGCCGCGGTGCGGTCACCGCCCTGGCTCCGCCGAGCGGCGGCGGCGCGGTCGCGCATCACCGCGTACGAGCGGTGGAAACGCAGCCGCGCCAGGTCGAGCAGCCGCCGCCGATCCCGCGCAGGGACGCCGTACGCGTCGCAGAACAGCCGCAGCCGCGCTCCCACGTCCAGGCCCCTCTGCAGCGGATGGCGGTCGACCGGGTCGGCGATGGGAGCCCAGTGGCGAAGGGTCGTGACGACGTCGAACAGCCGCGTCGTGGGACGGGCCAGGTCGAAGTCGATGAACGCGACGGGCACGCCGTCGCGGAAGATCACATTCTGGGGGGTGACGTCGCAGTGGCCGACCACCTCCGGCGGCCTGTCGTCGTTCGACCCGGCCGCCCAGCCGTCCTGCGCCAGCGGGAACCCCGCCGTCGCGTCGTGGTAGCGCCGCAGCAGCACCGCCAGCGCCGCCAGGAACTCGTCCGTGACCGTCGCGGGACACACCCCGCTCGACCCCGGCACGTACGTGAGGATTTCGCGGCCCAGCTCGTCCACGCCCACCACCCGCGGGGCGCCCTCGAACCCGGCAGCCTCCAGATGGCGCAGCAGGGCGTGCACGGCGGGCGTGGCAGGACCGGCCGGTCTTCGCACGGTGTCGCCGACCCGCACCACCCCGGCAGTCACGTCCCCGCCCTGCAGGGGAATCTCAAGCAGGGGCGTCGCGACCATGCCCCCGCAGCTTAGCCCCATCCACCCCCATTCCGCCCCCCGTTTCCCACTTCCCCAACAGCACCCACCTTCCCCTGCCGCACCCGTCCCCATCCGCCCTCACTGCGCCCGGCCAACGCCGACCCGCCACCACTCCCCGCCCACCATTCCCCAGCCTGTGCTGCTCACGCGACGGACCGTGACCCCCGCCCGCCTGCCTGCCTTCAGCATCCACCCACCTCCCAGCCGGCAGCGCAGCGATCGCCCGCGCTCTCTGGGCAGTGCCCACGCTGCCCGCGCGCTCGGGGGTAGTGCCCCACGCTGCCCGGTGTCGTGTCGTAGCGGGGCGGCGCGTGGAGGGGCCCCTAGCCTGGACTCCCATGCCGATCCTGCTCTCCTTGGCGGCCTTCGTCATGACGCTGCTAGGCGGGCTGGTCGCCGACCGCGTCGGCGTCCGCCGCCACCTCGTCCTCGGCGTCGCCGGAGGCGTGATGCTCGGCGTGGTCGCCTTCGACCTGCTCCCCGAGGCGCTGTCCGCCAGCCCGCTGTCGCTGAACGGCGTGCCGCTGCCGATGCTCGCGTTCGCGCTGGCGTTCCTCGCCATCCACGCGGTGGAGCGCTCCACCGGCATTCACGACGTCCACGAGGCCGACTACGCCGCCCACCGCCACGCGCGCGCCGGGGTCGGCATCACCGCCGGCTCCGCGCTGGTCTTCCACAGCCTCCTGGACGGCATCGCCATCGGCGCCGCCTACCAGGCCGGCGCAGGCCTCGCCGTCGCCGTGGCGATCGCCGTCATCGCCCACGACTTCACCGACGGCTTCAACACGTACACGGTGACGTCCCTCTACGGCAACGTCCGTCGTCGCGCCCTCACCCTCCTGCTCCTGGACGCCCTCGCCCCGGTGGCCGGCGCCACGTTGACGTCCCTCGTCCGCATCCCCGGCGGCGCCGTCAGCGTCTACCTCGGCCTCTTCGCCGGTTTCCTCCTCTACCTGGCCACCTCCGACATCCTCCCGGAGGCCCACACCAGCACCCCCGCCCCCGTCCTGACCCTGACCGCGACCGCCGCCGGCACCCTCTTCATGTGGTTCGTGATAGGACTGACCGACTGACATGCCCATAACCTGTGCATGACAAGTCGCCGGATCATGCACAATAAGGCGGGAGCGCCCTTAGCTCAGCTGGATAGAGCACCGGACTTCTAATCCGACGGTCGCAGGTTCGAATCCTGCAGGGCGCGCAAACAAGACCAGCTCAAACACCGTCTGAGCTGGTCTTTTGCATGATCGGCGTAGCGGTGCGGTGGGCAGCGGGAGGTCGCCGTGAGCAGCCCCGTGCCAGTGGTCGCGGAACATGCGCGGAATGCTCGCAGGCACGTTTCCCCAGGTCGGCGCGGCGGTTTCGAGTCCCTGAACGGAGAAGGGACCCCGAGGTGTCCCGGCGTTCTGCTGGGCGCTGTGGGTCACGCCGCGAGTGCTTCCAAGATGCGCCGGTTGGCGACGTCTCGTTGGCCGTCGATGCACTTGGCGTAGACACGGAGCATCACGTCCACGCTGTGTCCCGCCCGTTCGGCCGTTTCCGGAGCGTGCACGCCCGCGTTGAGCCCGAGCGAGACGGCCGCGTGCGGAGATCGTACGGTCTGCCTGCCAGGGGAGAGGCGACCTGGTCAGGTGTGAGGGCATAGGTGCGAGCCTCCTGCCAGACCTTCGCGTACGCCGATCCAGAGATCACGCCGCCTGTACGCGTGCGGAACAGCCGGCCATCGCCGCCGACCCCGAACCTCGCGATGTGGTCGCGGAGCATGACCACCAGTTCGGGCGGGATGGGGACGGTGCGGGTCTGCTTCACGTCCCGGTGCTTCAGCCCGCGCTCGTCATGGGTCTGCCCCGAGTCGGTGAACCGCTTGTTGCTCTGGGGCCTGGTCTTCTCCAGCGTCAGCAGTCCCCAGCCCTGCTCTGGGAGGTGGCAGTCCTTCTGCCGCAGGCCCGCCGCCTCGGCCGGGCGGAGACCGCCGAAGTACATGCACGCGAACATCGCGGCCAGCACCGGCCCCCGTGACCGCCCGACATAGGTCACGACCTCGGGCGGCCCGCCGAAGCTGCCGAACTCCTGCACCACGTCCGCCACACCTACGACAGCAGGGTGCCGGGCCACCTCCGTACCTGGCTCGCCGCAGCCGAGGCCGAAGCCGCGGCCATCCTGGGGGACGAAACGACCGCCCGCAGGCCCTCGACCAGGCCAGCGCGTTCCTACCCGAAAGCGACACCGACCCGAGCCTGCCCTACCTGGCGCTCAACACCCATCACCTGGCCCGCTGGCGGGGGAGCTGCCTGATCCACTTCGGCGACTCCGAGACCATCGAAGACCTGCGTTCAGCCCTCGCCGGTATGGATGGCACGTTCAACCGCGCCGAAGCCCGCCTCCGATGCGACCTCGCACACGCCCTGCTCGCGATGGGCGAGGCGGACGCCGCCCTCCCGCACATCCACCGGGCTGACCAGTTGGCGACGATGATCAAGTCACGCCGCCACGGACGCCGCATCGCCGAACTGAAACGAGCTGCTACCCGCGCGCTCCACTGAGGCGTTCCCGGGCGTACAGCAGCCCGACCAGAACGCCGGAGTTCCAGAGGTCACCCCGCGCGATCATCTCGGGGATCTGCGACAGCGGAATCCACTCGATCAAGTCCGCCTCGACCTCCCCCACGGGTTCGCCGACCTGCTCGGCGCCGCGTCCGAGGAAGACGACGTGCTCGGAGTCCACCATGCCGACCATCGGCTGGAACGTGATCAGATGCTCGATCTCCTTCGGCCGGTAACCGGTCTCCTCCTCCACCTCACGAACAGCGGTGTCCTTCGGATCCTCACCGACCTCCACCAGCCCGCCCGGCAACTCCCACCCCCACCGGTCGAACAGGAAGCGATGCCGCCACAACATCAACACCCGATCCTGCTCGTCCACGAGGACCGTCATGGCCGCCCGGTCCAGACGCACCGCGTGATGCTCGAACCGCTCCCCATCAGGGATCTCGACATCCACCAGGCCCAGCCGGATCCACCGGTTGTCATAGATCAGCCGCTCACCATGAACGACCCACCGCGACCGCTCTTCATTGGTAGCCACACCGCGACGCCGCCGGCCCACATCGCCGCCGTACACGCACTTCCCGGTGACAGCCGAGATCGTTGCCGAATAGTCCTTACGAAGATCAAGGGCGGCGCTGCGCGCCGCCACGCGGCCCGCGCACGCCAGCACGCTGCGCGTGCGGCCTGGGGGCCGTTCTCGCGCGCGACGCGCGCGTCCCGCGTTCAGCTGAGCACTGCTCTATGCCTCAAGCACTCGCCAGTCCTCTGCCCACCAGCCATCACCGCTGGTGTCCTGCACTACCGACACGATCACGTCATCGACAATCTCAATGACAACCATCTCCCATAGGCTGCCGCCGAAGTCGTACGTGCCGCAGTGCCTACACCCCTCCAGCACGCCCTGAGCAAGCACACGGTGATGGCCGGGTTCACCCGCCACGGCCCATCTGTACTCCCAGTTCAGATGCTGCCCCACCTCCTAGTCGATGAGGTCTGTCGCCCCGAACCAGAACTGCGCGGTCCAGGTACCAGTCACTCCGCAGTTCGGGCAAGTGAGCGGCTTGGGAAACTTCACCCTGTTGAACAGCCCCATAGCTCATGCTCCATGCGAGCTCCCTGGCACGCCAACTTCTTTTCGCCTCCGGCGGGGGCACTCCGGCTCCGGGATGATCGTCGCGCGGGCCTGAGGCTCGTGATTAGTTGAGGTGGAAGCCTGATC
>NZ_FOBF01000030.1 GCF_900109355.1 Nonomuraea pusilla | reverse complement strand
GGGCGCGCTGGGCCTTGCCGAGGTTGGGGTCGGTGGCGTTCGGGTCCTGGACGGCTCCGGCGAGCGTGGCGGCCTGCGGCAGCGTGAGGTCCTTGGCGTGGACGCCGAAGAAGCGCTTGGCGGCGGCCTCGACGCCGTTGGCGCCCGCGCCGAAGTAGGCGATGTTGAGGTACTTCTCCAGGATCTGGTCCTTGCTGTACTTCTCCTCGACCGCCATCGCGTACCGCAGCTCCTTGAGCTTGCGCGCGTAGCTGGCCTCCAGCGCCCTCGCCTTCTCCTTGTCGGTGACCGCCGAGTTGAGCAGCACCTGCTTGACGTACTGCTGGGTGATGCTGGAGCCGCCCTGCGCGACGCCGCCCTTGGCGAAGTTCTTCACCAGGGCCCGGAACGTGCCCTCCAGGTCGATGGCGCCGTGCTGGTAGAACCGGTCGTCCTCGATGGCCACGATCGCGGTCTTCATCACGTCGGCCACGTCGGTGAGCGGCACGACCTCGCGGTACTCCTCGTAGAACTGCGCGATCTGGCCGCCCCTGGCGTCGTAGACCGTCGTCTTCTCCGCCAGCGGTGGCTCGACGAGCTCCTCCGGCTTGATGTTCAGCTCCTCGGAGGCGGAGACGAAGACCGCCCCCGTGCCCCCGACCGCCGGAAGCGCGATCGCCGCGACGACCACTCCTGCCGCCGCTCCTGCCGCGATCAGACGTCCGACGCTCGACACCCGGCCGTTCATGTGAGCAGTACTCCCCCCATAAGGCAATAGGTGGAATCCTAAAAGGCCCGGCATGTGGTTCGCGTCAGTTCCGTAAAGTGCCCGACCCTCCTGCCCGGTATGACCGGCACCCGTCGACGCAGGTGAGGGGCCCGGTCAGTTTCCGGTAGCGCCAGGCAAAGAGCCGTGTTTCCGCGCCGGGCGCCCGCCGCCGTTCTGGCAACGTCTACCTGGGCGAACGTCTGCAGGACGTTGCTTGGAGGCACACATGCATGGTGGCGGCGAGTTCGCCGAGCTGATCTCCGCCGTCAGGTCGTACCGCCGGGAGGGCGGCGACGCGGTGGGGGGCGCGCAGGGAGAGGGACGTCCCCGGGGGCGGGTGGTGGCCGAGGCGTACGGTGACGACGTCAGGCCGGCGGCCCGCGTCCTGCTGGTCGCGTCCGCGCTGTGCGACGTGACGGGGTCGCGGCTGGTGGCGCGCGGTGACGCGCGCTGGCGGCGTCTCGCCGCGGCGTTCGGCGCCGCGGACGCGCCTGACCTGCCCGACGTCGCGCTCGTGACGGCGGGCCCGCACGGGACGGGCGGTGACAGGGGCGGTGACACGGGCAGGGACCCTGGCGCCGAAGCGGACGCGGACGCGGACGTGCCCGTCGTCCGGGTCGAGGGCGGGGGCACGCTGAAGGCGTACGCCTGCTTCCCGGGTGAGGACCTGACGGAGCGCGTGGGCGCGTTCTTCGAGCACCGGGTCTGGCCGAGCAGGGAGGCGTTCGGCGCGGACGCCGAGCGGGAGGCCCGGCTCGCCAGGGGCGACCACGGGGTGAACACCGAGACCGAGCGCCGCCAGCTCCGCTCCTGCGGCCTGCGCCGCCTGGGCCTCGACGAGGGACGCCCCACGGTGACCGTGTGGGGCCACGCGCCCGGCACGCCGATGTACGAGGCGACGGCGGAGTTCGCCGCGGGGGACGAGACGGCGAACTGGCTGTTCCCGGACCGTCCCGGCAGCCGGGTGCCGTCGGACGCCGTGCTGTGGAGCATGACCGACCTGGGGGTCGCGTTCGGCGACAGCGACCTGCCCGCCTTCGGCCTGCCGGTCGTGCAGGCGGGCCCGGCGGAGTGGAGCGGCTGCGGCGTCACGCACGTCACCCGCTCGCCCGCCGAGCACCTCGACGTCTTGCGCGACGCGATCGCCAGGCACGCCAAGGGGGAGAGCGTCCTCGGGCCCGAGCAGCGCGAGCGCGGCCGGTTGCGGCTGTGGCTGCGCCGCCGGGGCGCGGACGTGCCCACCCCGCTCCTTCCTCACTGGGAGCTGGGCGGCGACCACATCGCCGCGCTGGCCGCCGCGCTGCGCGGCGCGACGGCGGGGGAGCCCGGCGACGACACCCTCCACGAGGCGGTGCGCAGGCTGTGGAGCCGGCGCGACCCGCTACTGACCAGATTCGACTTCCAGGATCCTGAAGGACCAGCGAGGAGCACGCGATGAGCAGCATCGAATCCGCCACCGACCTCGACCCGGTGGTCCTTCCCGCGATCCCGCCCGTCCACCTCTCGAACGGGCAGGTGGCGACGCTCCAGGTGGCCGACAGGCTGCAGCGGGGCAAGCAGATCGTCGGCAGGTTCGAGACGTCCGGCCTGGCCGGTTTCAAGATCGCCAGCCAGGGCCGGGCGCTGCGGGTGAAGATGGCGCTGTCGATGGACGACGTGTCCGTGAGCGGCTGGCACGACGGCAAGATCGCCGGGCCGGCGCTGCCGAGGTTCGTCCAGATCAGGTCGCAGGGCCGCCTGCGCCAGTGCGTGGTGCTGAAGGGCCGCAACCCGCACGCCCGCGTCGCCTTCGACCTGGCCGCCGACGAGATCCCCGACGACGGCCTGATCTGCGTGGAGGCCCTGGACATCACGGAGGGCGACGGGATCAGCCAGGACGTCAGGGACGCGCTGCGCGGCAGGGTCGCGCAGGACGGCGTCGCGGGCCTGCGGCTGGACAAGATCGTGTTCGAGGAGCCGCCGGAGAAGGACTTCGACCCCGACACGCTCGACGGCTGCCGCTGCGAGACCTCGTCGTTCATCAGCGCGGGCGGCCTGGCCAACGTCAACCGGCAGGGCCCGCGCATCCTGCGGTGCGGGATGCTCGTGGTCAACCCGGTGCTGCCCGACACGTTCGGGTCGGGCGAACGCCTCACGCTGCGCCTGGGCGCGAAGGCGGAGCCGGTCAGCGTCATCCCGGCGAACTGGCGGCGGGTCAAGGGCGAGCTGCGCTGGCTGCGCCACGCCACCAGGAAGCTGCTGGGCGCGGGCGCGCCGACGGTCGAGAAGGTGTTCAGCCTGCGCGACGGCGACCTGGGGGCGCCGGAGGTGACGACGAAGGGCAACATCGCCGAGCTGTCCCTGCCGGGTGGCACGGGCGCGCCGCTCCTGGTGCTGCTCGGGCGGTGCGGCGGCGTGACGCCGGTGCTGGAGTCCGCGCTGTCGCGCTCCTGAGCCGGCGGCCTCGACCGGGCTCACCGGCGCGGCTTCCGCGGCCGGCTGGGTGGAGAACGCAGGGAAAGTACCGCTGAAAAGGAAAGCGCTGTTAAAAGGGCACTAAAAGGGAAAGTGCTGCCAAAAAACCTTGATCGTCCGTGAGAAGCGTGCTCAGGGGGAAGCTGTCCGGTGTGGGCAGGAATCCTTTGCGCATCGAGACGGTCCGGTACCTTCACTGCACCGTCGTGCGCGCGACCGGCGAACTCGACCACGTCGGCCAGGCCAGGCTCAGTGCCCACATCGACGCGGTGTGGCACTGGTCGCCTGGGCCCGTCCTCGTGTTCGACCTGACCGACCTGGTCTTCTACGACTCGTCCGTGATCGGCGTGCTCGGCGTGGTGATGCGGCGCATGGAGGAGGCGGGCAGCGGGCGGATCATCGTGGCCCGCCCGTCGGCCCACCTGCTGACGGCGCTGCGGCTGACGGGCCTGCTGCCGCACGTCGAGCTGCGCGGCAGCGTCGAGGAGGCGGTGGCCGAGCTCGCCCTCGCCTCCGATCCCGCCGCCGACCTCGCCGTCGAGCAGGGCCTGCCGCCGCTGCAGGCCGCCCGCGGCGACCGCCGCTGACCCCGCGCCGATCCCCCTCTCAGAGCCTCACAGCCCGTACGTCTCCAGCAGCCGCAGCCACACCTCGCTGACCGTCGGGAACGACGGCACGGCGTGCCAGAGCCGGTCGAGCGGCACCTCCCCGGTGACCGCGATCGTGGCGGCGTGCAGCAGCTCGGCCGCGCCGGGCCCGGCGAAGGTGACGCCGAGCAGCACCCCGCGGTCCTCGTCGACGACCGCCTTGGCCCTGCCCCTGTAGCCGTCGCCCAGCAGGTACGCCCCCGTGACCGCCCCGAGGTCGTACTCGACGGCGCGCACCCGGAAGCCGGCCGCGCGGGCCGCCTCCTCGGTGCGTCCCACCGAGCAGATCTGCGGGTCGGTGAACACGACCTGCGGCGCGCCGTAGCCGCCGGCCAGGTCGCGCAGCCCGCCGGGCTCCTCACCCCGGGCCCGCGCCGCGATCACGTCGCCGCAGATCCTCGCCTGGTACTTGCCCATGTGGGTGAGCAGCACCCTGCCGTTGACGTCGCCCACCGCGTACAGCCAGCCCTCCGGCACGCCGGTGGCGCGCAGGGTGTCGTCGACCTCGACCGGCGCGTCGGCGGGCAGGCCCACCGTGTCCAGGCCGAGCCCCGCCGTCGCGGCCCTGCGGCCGGTGGCCACCAGCAGCTCGTCGGCCTCCAGCGGCGGGCCGTCCGACAGGTGCACGGTGACCTTGCCGCCGGGCTCGGGCCGCTCGACGCCGACGACGTCGGTGCGGGTGCGCACGTCGATGCCGGCCTCGGCGAACGACTCGGCCAGCAGCTCGCGGGCGAACGGCTCCATCCTGGCGAGCAGCGCGTCACCGCGTACCAGGACGGTGGTCTGGCGGGCGCCGAGCCCGTGCATGGCCTGCGCCATCTCGCACGCCACCACGCCGCCGCCGATGACGGCCAGCCGCTCGGGCACGGCGGTGGCGGCGGTGACCTCGTGGCTGGTCCACGGGGCGGCCTCGGCCAGGCCGGGCACGGGCGGGAGCACGGCGGTGCTGCCGGTGGCGAGGACGACGGCGTGGCGGGCCGTGAGCACCCGCTCCTCGCCGTCGTCCGTGGTGACGCGGACCCTCCTGGGGCCGTCCAGGCGGCCCCGGCCCTTGACGAACTCGGCGGGCACGCCCTCGATCCAGCGCACCTGGCCGCCGTCGTCGTAGTGGGCGACGGCCTCGTCCCTGCGGGCGAGCACCGCCGCGACGTCGATGGGGCCGACCGACAGGCCGGGCACCCGCCGCACCTCGCCGGCCAGGTCCACCGGCCGCAGCAGCGCCTTGCTCGGCACGCACGCCCAGTACGAGCACTCGCCCCCGGCGAGCCGATCCTCGACGATCGCCGCCGACAGACCGCCGCGCACGGCCCGCCCCACGACGTTCTCCCCCGCGGGGCCCGCGCCGATCACGATGACGTCGAACTCCATGCCAGCCTCCCAGCAACGCACGCCTTCCCCTTCCGTGCACTCTTTCACGTCCGGGTGCGGGGCCCGCTCGGGGCCGGGCGGCTTCACGCGGTGTTCGCCGGGGACGGGGGCCCGCGTTCACCGCCGGGCCGTAACGTGCGCGCATGGCGAGTCGCTATCCCACGTCGGTGCCGTACCGGGCGGCGACGGACGGCTACCACACCTTCCGCATCCCGGCGGCCGTGGTGACGCCGTCCGGCGCGGTGCTGGCCTTCGCCGAGGGGCGGCGCGGCTCGGCCGGTGACTCCGGCCACATCGACCTGGTGCTGAAGCGCTCGACCGACGGCGGCGGCACCTGGGGCGAGCTGCGGGTCGTCGCCTCCGAGCCGCGCCGCGGAACCGTGGGCAACCCGGCGCCCGTGGTCGCCTCCGACGGCAGGATCGTGCTGGTGTCGGTGCGGCAGGGGCCGTCGGCGACGGAGCAGAAGATCAGGCGCGGGCAGGTCCAGGCCGCCGAGGGCCGCCGCGTGTACGTCCAGGTGAGCGAGGACGACGGCCTGACCTGGTCGCCGCCGCGCGAGATCACCGCGGGCGTGAAGCGCCCGGAGTGGCGCTGGTACGCGACCGGTCCAGGCCACGCGCTGTGCCTGCGGCACGGCCCGCACGCCGGGCGCCTCCTGGTGCCGGGCAACCACTCGCTGCCGCCCGTGCCCGGCCAGGACGGCGCCGACGGCCGGTACGACGGCGGCCACGCCCTGCTCAGCGACGACGGCGGCCGTACCTGGCGCGTCGGCTACGTGGACGACACCCCCGACGGTTATCTCAACGTCAACGAGACCACGGCCGCCGAGCTGCCCGGCGGCCGCGTGTACCTCAACAGCCGCACCGACTCCTCCGCGCCCGGCACGCGGGCGGACGCGTACTCGGCGGACGGCGGCCAGACGCTGGAGCGGCCTTTCCGCCCGCAGGCCGGGCTGACGTGCCCGGTGGTGGAAGGCAGCCTGCTGTGGTGGGACGACCCGGGCACGCTGCTGTTCTCCGCGCCCGCCGTGCCGGACGCGCGGGCCGTCATGACGATCAGGGCCAGCGGCGACGAGGGCGTCACCTGGCGGCCCGTCCACACGGTGTCAGGGCTGCCCGCGGCCTACTCCGACCTGGTCAGGGTGGACGCCGCCACGGTGGGGCTGCTGTTCGAGACCGGTGACTTCGGGCCGTACGAGCGGATCGAGTTCCGCCGCGTCCCGGCGGCCGAGCTGACCGGCGCCTAACGGGCGGGCCGCCGGCGGTGGGTGGCAAGCGGGTTGGGCAGGCTGATCCACACGTCGCCCGGGGGTGCGCCGTCCAGGCGCATGACGGTGTACGCCTTGCCGGGCAGGCCGGGGGCGAACAGGGCCTCCAGGTCGGCGGCGGCGTACGGGCCGCGGGGGTGGGCCGGGTCGGAGGAGGCGGCGAGCGCCGCGTCGGCGACGATCTCCCACAGCGCCGACTCGGCGGCCCTGTCGCCCCCGCCGAGCAGCGCCACCAGGGAGCCGCAGGTCGTGCCGACCAGGGAGGCGTACAGCTTGGTGCGCAGGACGCCGGGGTCGTCGCTGAGCAGCCTGGCGCTGAGAGGCGGCACGTCGAACCCGGCGTGCCGCAGCCGGGCGGGGCTGAGCCGCACGTCGGCGAGGTCGCGGTAGACCAGCCGGACGGGCCGGCCGCGCCCGTCGAGCACGACCAGGAGATTCTGGCCGTGCGCCTCCAGCCCCACGCCGAGCGCCAGCATGCCGAGCCCCGCGCCCAGCGCCAGCCGGGCGAAGGAGGCCAGCCAGCGGGGCGGATCGGTCACCAGGTCGCGCGTGAGCGCGGCGACGGGCACCGCGGTCTCGTCGGGGCCCGTGAACGCCGAGGTGGGCTCGCGCAGCATGGCCGCCAGCTCGGGACGGTGCTCCCCGCGCACCATCGCGGCGGCCGCGGTGACGTAGCGGGCGACGCGCAGCCGGCCGCCGAGCCTGTCGGCGACGCGGGCCACGAGGTCGGACAGGGGCACGCTGTCGCGGACCGAGCCGGGCGAGATGTCGCGGACGGCGGAGGTGAGGCGGGCCGACAGGGCGGTCTTGACGTGCGGTCCGCCCGCGAGCGGGGCGAGCGTGCGCACGGCCATGAGCGGGTGCGCGGGCACGGCCCCCGCCTGGTACGGCCGCAGGCCGAGCCCCGGCAGGACGTGCCTGGTCTGCCAGGGGTGGACGGGCAGCAGCAGGCGGCTGCCGTCCAGGAGGTCGGCGGGCCAGCGGCCGGCGACGGCACAGCTCGCCTCGGGGGCCGCCACCAGGTCGAGCGGGACGATCGGGTGGTGTTCCGGCAGGTAGCGCAGCTGTTCGCAGACGGAGAAACCGGGCCTGGCGCGGCACAGCGGGTGGTAGGGGTGCCCGTCGGTCACGCTCTGCTCGTGGGCCACGCTCCGCTCGTCGGTCGCCGGGTGGCCGTGCGTCACGCGGTCGCGTTCCTGGCCCGCGAGGCCCCCGCCGGGGGCGCGGGCGCGGGACAGCGCCATGGAGGCCACGCTGTCGTCCAGTGCCTCGACCAGCCCGGCGGTGCGGGGCAGGCCGAGGGCGGCCATCAGCTCGGCCGGGTGGTCGTGCTCGCGTCCTTCGAGCCGCAGCGCGGGTTCCGGGTGCAGGTCGTACGGCAGGCGCCGAGGCCCGGTGAGCACGCGGCCGTCCTCCAGCAGGACGACGCCCTCTCCCGCGGCCGCCACGCCGGGCAGCGGCTCGTGGAGCAGGCCGCGCCAGAGCCGTCCGAGGACGGCGGCGCGCGCGCCGGGCAGGGCCGCCGCGTAGGCGTGCGAGAGGGCGGGCCGCACGGCGGCCAGTTGTGCCGCGAACTCCGCCTCGACCTGCCGCATCGCCCTCCCCGTCTCGGGTGACATCTCCGGGTAACTACCCATTGGACACCTGACCGGTACAAAGGGTAGGACAGGTCGCCATGGCACCTATCGACGGCCTCGACCCGTCACCCGGGGAGAGGGCCGACGCCCTCGCGGTGACGGCTCTGCTGAACTGCCTGACGCGCGAGGTCGCCCGCCCCGTGGACGGGGCATGGCTGCTTCCCGCCACCGGCCGCGTGCTGCGGGCGCGCGCCGGACGCTTCCCCTCGGGGCCCGAGCTGCGCACGCCGGACGGCTGGCGCCCGCTGCCGCTGGCCGAGCTGGTCGCGGTGACGGCCGACGAGCTGCGCGCGGCCACCGGGGCCGGCAACGACGGGCTGGCCGCGGAGATCGTCCACAGCAGGGACGTGACGGCGGCGCTGCTGGCCGCCAGGCGGGCCGCGACGCCGCCCGCCGACCCGTTCCTCCGCTCGGAGCAGGCGCTCGTCGCCGGGCACCGCTACCACCCCGCGCCCAAGGCGCGCGGAGGGCGGGGGCCGGAGGACTGGCTGCCGTACGCGCCCGAGGCGCACGCCCGCTTCCGGCTGCCGCTGTACGGCGTGCCCGCGGAGCTCCTGGTGGAGGAGGGCGACGCGGGCGCGCTCGACCGGCTCGGCCCGCCGCCGCCCGACGGGCTGCGCCTGCTGCCGGCCCACCCCTGGCAGGTGGAGCTGCTGGGCGTGCCGCTGCGCCGCCTCGGCGAGACGGCCGCGGTCGCCTGGCCGACGTCGTCGGTGCGCACGGTCTACCTGCCCGAGGCCGACCTGTTCTGCAAGTTCAGCCTGGACGTGCGCATCACGAACGACGTCAGGCGGCTGTGGCTGCACGACCTCCGCTGGCTCGGCGTCGTGGACGACCTGCTCGCCGCCGCCTTCGACGACCTGCCCGGCCACGCGCCGCGGCCCGCGGTGCTGCGTGACCGGGGCTACCGCAGCGCCGCGCTGGACGGCGACGGCGGCGAGGCGCTCGCGGTCATCCCGAGGGACGGGTTCGGCGGGCACCTGCGTCCGGGGCTGACGCCGCTGCTGGCGGCGGGGATCAGCGAGGGTTTCCCTGGCAACCCGCTGGACGGTCTGGACGAGGACGCCGCGCTGCTGTGGTGGGGCCGCTACCTGGAGCACGTCGTGCCGCCGGTGCTGCACGCGTACCTGCGCCACGGGGTGGTGCTCGAATGCCACCTGCAGAACGTGCTGGTCGGCGTGGACGAGCGGGGCGGCCCGGCGCAGGCGCTGTTCCGCGACCACGAGGGCGTCAAGATCGTGGCGGAGCGGCATCCCGGGCTGTCGGGCACGCCGGTCGTGAGCGCCGCGTACGGGTGGGAGCGGCTGGTCTACTGCCTGGTCGTCAACAACCTGACCGAGATCGCCGGGGCGGTCGCCGAGCGCCATCCCGGGTTGCGCGCGGAGCTGTGGGCGCGGGCGAGGACGGTCTTCGCGTCCTGCGCGAAGGACCACGACGACCCGGAGGAGCTGCGCGCGCTGCTGTCGGACGCCTGCGTCCCGGCGAAGACGAACCTGCTGCTGCGCTGGGTGGGCGCGGACGGCGCGGCCATGCGCACCGTGCCTGTGCCCAATCCGTTGCGACTCTTTACGCCATAAGCTATTCTCGCGAACAGTTTACGGTGTATCGAATCGTCGGAGTGTGTGAGAGAGGGGCCGGATGGCCACGGGGAAACCGCAGGCGAAACTGCACGACGGCAACACGATGGACATCGAGGTGCACGGGCAGGGGCCGACCGTGCTGCTCGCCGTCAACCCCACGCCCGCGCAGGGCGAGCGGGCCGAGGAGATGCGCAGGTGGGGCATGGACCCGGCGCTCGGCCGGTCGCTCATCGACGGGCTCAGCGGCTCCTACCGGGTCGTGGCGTTCGACTACGAGGGGCACGTGATGGGCGTCCCCAAGCCCGGCACGCTCACCCCCGACGCCATCGCGGCCGACCTCCTCGCCGTCGCCGACGCGGCGGGCGCCGGGCGGTTCGCCTACTACGGGTACTCCTGGCTGGCGCTCAGCGGGCTGCAGCTCGCCATCAGGACCGACCGGCTGTCCGCCCTGGTCATGGGCGGCTTCCCGCCGGTCGCCGGGCCGTACGCGGAGATGCTGGCCGTGACCAGGGCCACGCACGGGATGGCGGCCACGCCGGCCGCCGCCCCCGCCGGCGCCCAGGCCGGCGACGGCCAGGAGGGCGGCGGCCAGGAGGGCGGCGGCGAGTACGACTGGTCGAGCGTCGAGATGACGCTGAGCGAGGAGCAGACCAGGCAGTTCGTCACCATGTACGAGGCGCTGCAGGGGTTCGACGACCGGGCCGTGCGCCTGGACTGCCCCCGCCTCTGCTTCGCCGGCTCCGCCGACGTGATCCCGTACGGGGAGCGGTGGGGCGGGGTGACCGTCGACATCGCGGGCGCCTTCGCCCGCCACCGCGCCGAGATGGAGTCGCTCGGCTGGGACGTGGAGGTGCTGGACGGGCTGGACCACACGGGCGCCATGCAGCCGCCGAACGTCCTGCCCGTGCTCGTCCCGTGGCTCCGGCGCGTCCTGCCCGCCGACGCCTGACCCCTGGCCGCAGCCGACCGGCGCCTGCCCCGGCGTCGGCCGGTCGCGCGTGCCCGGGCGTCAGCCGGTCAGCGTCCTGTCCAGGGTCACCGCGAACTCGGCCGCCTTCGGCCCGTAGCCGCCGTGGTCGCCGGGGAACACCACCGGGGCCGTGCCGAGCCGCTCGGCCAGCGCCAGGCCGCAGCGGTGGGCGAGCTGGCCCTCCGACTCCGCGCCGACGCCCACGACGATCCTCGGCGCGCCGTCCCGCAGGGCCGCCACGTCGGGGACGAAGTCGCTGATCGGGCGCAGGCCCCGGGCGAGGAAGTAGTCGAGGTTGCCGCCGATACGGGCCACCATCGCGGCCAGCGCCGCCCCCGGCCCGGCCCCCGGAGCGGCCCCGGCCCCGGCGGGGGAGGGGCCGCCCAGGTTGTCCGGCGTCCTGCGCCGCATCCCGGCCAGCGCCTCGAACCTGGCCATGCCCGCCTGGACGCCGTCGGCCCGGTACGTCTCGTACACCTCCCGCATCCCGGCCCGCACCTCCTCGCCGTCGGGCAGCAGACGGACGCACGGCGGCTCGTGGGCGACCAGCACGCGGACCCGCTCGGGGTGGCGGGCCGCCAGGTTCAGCCCGATCTGCGCGCCCCCGCTGGAGCCGAGCACGTAGGCGGGCTCGTCGCCGAGCTCGGCGAGCAGGCGGGCCGCGTCGTCGGCGTGCACGTCCATGTCCTGGTCGAGCGACGGGTCGGCGACGGCGCTGCGCGAGTTGCCGCGCGGGTCGTAGGCGACCACGGTGTACCGGTCGGCCAGGCGGGCCGCGAGCCCGGCGAAGACGCCGGCGTCGGCCGGGCCGCCGGGGATCATGAGGAGCACCGGGCCGGAGCCCTGCGCCTCGTAGTACAGGGTCGCGCCGGGAACGGTCGAAGTAGGCATGGAACGACCTTGCCGCCGCCGCCGGCTTTGTCAAGGGAGCCGGGCCGGCTCACGGCGGCGCCGCTCGGGCCGCGCGGGCCGGTCGTCGGCGGCCGGCAGTGGAACCCGGTCAGGGGCGGCCGCAAGCGGAGCCGGTCAGCGGCGGTCGCGTTCGGGCCAGAGGGCGGCGCCGACCACCGTGCCGTACAGGAGGTGGTCGACGAGCAGGGTCGCGCGTTCCAGCGTCGTGTTGCGGTGGCGGGGGAGGTCGAGCGCGGGCGCGAGCACCGTCTCGAACCCGGCCCAGAACAGCGTGCCGTAGAGCGGCCCCGCCCACGCCCTGGTGCGGATCGCGCGGGGCAGCAGGGCGAAGACGGCCCCGCCTGCCGCCCCGTACGCCCAGTGGACGGTCTCCACCAGCGCGGGGCCCCGCTCGACGGGGACGCGCCTGAACGTCCGCGGCGCGGTCTTCTTCAGCACCAGCTCGGGAGGGACCTGCGCGACGAGCCCGAGCGCGGTCGTGAGCTGCCGCATACCGGACATCGCCATGGCGGCGACGGCGCCCCGCGCGGCCCCGCGCAGCACCCGCCGGCGCCGCTCCCGCCGGGGTTTCTCGGCGCGTTCTTGCAGCTCAGGGATGGTGGAGCGGGCCCTGCTCGTCGGCCTGGGCAGAGTCTGCGTCATGGTTTGCGCCCTTCGTTTGCGCGGTATGCCGGTCACGTAGAGGTGATGGTCGGCTACCAAACGACACAGGGGCTAAACCTCTGCACATGGCCATAAGGGGGCTTAGGCCGATGACTGCCACCAATACCGGTACTGCTCTGGACGAAGTACACATCCTGTGGACGTCCGAGGGCATGAGTTGCGACGGCGACACCGTCTCCGTCACAGCCGCCTCGCTGCCCAGCATCGAGGACGTGCTCCTGGGCCTGGTGCCCGGGCTGCCCAAGGTCCACCTGCACAACAAGGTGCTCGCCAAGGAGGTCGGCGAGGACTTCGTGGCGCCGTTCCGCAAGGCCGCCGCGGGGGAGCTGGGCCCGTTCATCTTCGTGGTCGAGGGATCCATCCCGAACGAGCACATCAACGGCGAGGGCTACTGGACGTCCATGGGCAACGACCCGGTGACCGGGCAGCCCATCACCGTCAACGAGTGGATCGACCGGCTCGCGCCCAGGGCGTGGGCCGTGGTCGCGATCGGCACCTGCGCCACGTACGGCGGCATCCACGCCATGGCGGGCAACCCGACCGGCTGCATGGGCCTCACCGACTACCTCGGAGAGGACTTCCGCTCCGCCGGCGGCCTGCCCATCGTCAACGTGCCCGGCTGCCCGGTGCAGCCGGACAACTTCATGGAGACCCTGACCTGGCTGCTGTACCAGGCGGCGGGGATGGCTCCGATGATCCCGCTGGACGACAAGCTCCGTCCCACCTGGCTGTTCGGCAAGACCGTGCACGAGGGCTGCGACCGGGCCGGCTACTACGAGCAGGGCGACTTCGCCCACGACTACAACTCCCCGAAGTGCCAGGTCCGCATCGGGTGCTGGGGTCCCGTCGTCAACTGCAACGTCACCAAGCGCGGGTGGATGGACGGCGTCGGCGGCTGCCCGAACGTCGGCGGGATCTGCATCGCCTGCACCATGCCGGGCTTCCCCGACAAGTTCATGCCGTTCATGGACGAGCCCCCGGGCGGCGCGGTCTCCTCGGCCATGACCTCCGTGTACGGAACCCTCATCCGCAAGATGCGCGGCATCACCAACGCCTCGGCCAACAGGGAGCCGAAGTGGCGCCACAACGGGCGCAAGCTCACCAGCGGCTACAACCCGCGCTGGCCAGGAAGGGGACACGGAAGGTGACGACCAGACAGGAGAGCCGCGAGGCCGCGCACGAGGGGCGCGAGCTCGTCGAGATGTCGTGGGACCCGATCACGAGGATCATCGGCAACCTCGGCATCTACACGAAGATCGACTTCAACAACCGCGAGGTCGTCGAGTGCAAGAGCACCTCGTCGCTGTTCCGTGGCTACAGCGTGTTCATGAAGGGCAAGGACCCGCGTGACGCGCACTTCATCACCAGCCGCATCTGTGGCATCTGCGGCGACAACCACGCGGTCTGCTCGATCTACGCCCAGAACATGGCGTACGGGGTGAAGCCCCCGCCGCTGGCGGACTGGATCATCAACCTCGGCGAGGCCGCCGAGTTCATGTTCGACCACACCCTGTTCCAGGACAACCTGGTCTTCGTCGACTACTGCGAGCAGATGGTCAAGGAGACCAACCCGAGCCTGCTCAGGCGCGCCGAGACCACCGAGGCGCCCCGCGGCGACCTGCACGGCCACCGCACGATCGCCGACATCATGCGGGCGTTCAACCCGTTCACCGGCGACATGTACCGCGAGGCGCTCGTCATCAGCCGCGTCACCAGGGAGATGTGCTGTCTCATGGAGGGGCGGCACGTCCACCCGTCCACGCTCTACCCGGGAGGCGTCGGCACCGTCGCCACCCCGCAGCTGTTCACCGACTACCTGTCGCGGCTGCTGCGCGTCCTCGACTTCGTCAAGAAGGCCGTCCCCATGAACGACGACCTCTTCGACTTCTTCTACGAGGCGCTGCCCGGCTACGAGAAGGTCGGCGAGCGGCGGGTCATGCTCGGCTGCTGGGGCACCTTCCAGGACCCCGAGGCCGTCGACTACGACTACCGCAACATGAACGAGTGGGGCAGGCGCATGTTCGTCACGCCCGGCATCGTCCTCGACGGCGAACTGCTCACGACCAACCTCGTGGACATCAACCTCGGCATGCGCATCCTGCTCGGCAGCTCGTACTACGACGACTGGGTGAGCGAGGAGACATTCGTCACGCACGACCCGCTCGGCAACCCGGTGGACCAGCGCCACCCGTGGAACCAGACCACGCTGCCCAAGCCGCAGAAGCGCGACCTCGACGGCGGCAAGTACAGCTGGGTGATGAGCCCCCGCTGGTACGACCAGCGCACCGGCGACCACCTGGCGCTCGACACCGGCGGCGGCCCGCTCGCCCGGCTGTGGTCCACGGCCCTCGCCGGCATCGTCGACACCGGCACGGTGCGCGCCACCGGCAGCAGCGTCGTCATCAACCTGCCGAAGAGCCCGTCGTTCCCCGACATGCAGCTCGAATGGAGGGTGCCGCGCTGGGCCAACACCATCGAGCGCAACCGGGCGCGCATCTACTTCATCGCGTACGCGGCGGCCATGGCCTTCTACTTCGTGGAGCGCGGCCTGGACGAGGTCAGGGGCGGCTACACCAAGGTCTTCACCGACTTCGACGTGCCGGACGACGCGATCGGCTGCGGCTTCCACGAGGCGGTGCGCGGCGTGCTCTCGCACCACATGGTGATCAGGGACGGCAAGATCGCCAACTACCACCCGTACCCGCCGACGCCCTGGAACGCCAGCCCGCGCGACGTGTACGGCACGCCGGGCCCGTACGAGGACGCCGTGCAGGGGCTGCCGATCTTCGAGGAGAACGGGCCCGACGACTTCAAGGGCATCGACATCATGCGCACCGTGCGCAGCTTCGACCCGTGCCTGCCGTGCGGCGTCCACATGTACCTGGGCGGCGGCAAGGTGCTCAAGAAGGTGCACTCGCCGACGCTCGGCAACAGCGTCCAGGGGGCGTGATGGCGCGGCACGAGAGCATCGAGGCCATCGAGGCGATGCTGGAGGCCGCCGACGGCGACGCCGTGGAGCTGGCCGGGGCGCTGCTCGGACTGTACGGCGAGGCCCTGGCCAGGATCGTGGACGCGGTGGGCGAGGAGGTCGCCGGCCGGCTGGCGGCCGACGACCTCGTCGGGAGCCTGCTGCTCCTGCACGACCTGCACCCCGTGGGCACGCGCGAGCGGGTGGAGGCGGCGCTGCGCGGCAGCGGCGCCGAGCTGCTGTCGCTGGAGGGCGGCGTGGCCAGGGTGCGCGTCGCCGGGGGCGGCTGCGGCTGCTCGGCCGCGTCGGTGGAGCGGGCCGTGTACGACGCGGCGCCCGAGGTGGAGCGGGTCGAGATCGCCAGGCCGGCCCCGGTGATCCCGGTCGAGAGCCTGCTCGGGGCCCGTACATGAACTCGGCCGCCGTCCGCGGGGCACGGCCGGGCGCGCTGCTGCGCACCCTCGCCACGGGCCGCGTCCGGCCCCCGGCCGAGCAGCTCCAGACTCCCGCGGAGGGAACCGCGGCCGAGCAGGCCCAGGCTCCCGCATCAGGGGCCGAGGGCCCCGCGGAGGGAACCCGGGCCGCCTTCCCGGCGCCCGCGGATGCCGCGGGGGGCCGTGACGCGGCGGAGCGGTGCGAGGTGTGCGGCGAGCCGGTCGCGCCCGAGCACCGGCACCTGCTGGACCTGCGCGCCCGCGTGCTGCGCTGCGCCTGCAGGGCGTGCGCCGTGCTGTTCGGCCACCAGGCCGCAGGAGGCGCCACCTACCGCCTGGTGCCCGACCGGCGGCTGCTGCTCACCGGGTTCACGCTGGACGACCCCACCTGGGCGAGCCTGCGCATCCCGGTGCAGACCGCCTTCGTGTTCCGCGACTCCGCCGCCGGGCGGGCCGCCCTGTTCTACCCCAGCCCGGCGGGCGCCGTGGAGTCGCCGCTCGACGAGCCGCTGTGGGCCGGGCTGGTCCGCGACAACCCGGCACTGGAAGGGCTCGCCGACGACGTCGAGGCGCTGCTGGTGAACCGCACCGGCGACGAGCACGAGCACTGGATCGTCCCGGTGGACGACTGCTACGCGCTCGTCGGCCTGCTGCGCACCCACTGGAAGGGCTTCGCCGGCGGCCCGGAGGTCTGGGCGGAGCTCTCCGAGTACTTCGCGGCGCTGCGGCGGCGCTCCACGTCCGTACCGGCAGCCAGGAGGCCGTCATGAGCAAGGAACAGCCGATCAGGACGGGGCGCCGCGACGCGCGCCCCGACACGCCGTCGCACGTCAAGGGCGTCAAGGAGGGCAACTCCACCGGCAACTACGACAAGCAGGAGGGCCACCTGCCCGACGGCCGTTCGACGGCGGCGCGCTCCACAGGCATCCAGGCGGGCTCGCGCGACCCGATCGACCCCGACTCGCCGAGCCTCTCCCCGGCGTGAACGCGATGCCTTCCCGCCATCCCGACCTGCGCATCGAGGTCACCGGCGTGGAGCCCGCCGAGGCGGCCGCCGTGCCGACCCTGCGCTTCCCGCTGCGGATCGCCAACCAGGAAGGGCCGCAGGTCCGCTCGCTCACCCTGGCCACGCACATCCGCATCGACGCGGCGGCCAGGGCGTACGGGCGGGACGAGCAGGCCCGGCTGGTGGAGCTGTTCGGCGCGCCGGAGGACTGGGGCAGGACGCTCGGCAGCCTGCTGTGGGCGCGGACCGTCACCCAGCTGCCCGCGTTCGGCAGGAGCGCCGACGCGGCGGTCGAGGTGACCTGCACGTACGACTTCGAGGTGGCCGCGACCAAGTTCTTCCACGGGCTGGACGGCGGTGACGTGCCGCTGCAGTTCCTCTTCGGCGGCACCGTCTTCTACGTGGACGACGGCCGCCTGCAGGCCGCGCCGGTGCGCTGCGAGTACGACTTCCGCATGCCGGCGCGCGCGTGGAAGGACCTGATGGACCGCTACTTCCCGGGGAGTGCCTGGATCAGGCTGAGCCGCGACGCGTTCGACCGGCTCCACGCCTACCGGGCCAGGCACACGCTCGTGGGCTGGGACGACGTGGTGGACGCGCTGCTGAGGACGGGCGGGGGCTGACCGGTGGATCACGTGAGAGAGATCGCGCGGACCGTGCTGTACGAGGGCTACCTGCTGTGGCCGTACCGGCAGTCGGCGCTGAAGAACCGGCACAGATGGACGTTCGGCGGGGTGCACCCGGAGCCGTACGGGCGGGCGAACGAGGGCCACCCCTGGCTGACGCAGGCGCAGTGCCTGGTGGAGGCGGACCCGGCCGACACCGTGGACGTGCACGTCCGGTTCCTGCACCTGGTGGCCTGCGAGGTGGCCAGGGAGCGTGACGGGCGGCTCGAACCGGTTCCTGAGCTGGCCGTCGGCGACGCGCTGCACCGCCCGAGGGAGGAGGCGCGCGAGCGCGAGGTCGCGGTCGCCGGGCTGGACCTGGCGGAGCTGCTGCAGTGCCCGTACGAGATGGAGATCGACGTGCCGGCGGGCCAGCGCGCCGAGTGGCTCGGCGACCAGGGCGTGCTGCTGCGCGGCTGGGAGGCGCTGACCGGCCGGGTGGAGATCTCGGCGGAGCGCCCGCTGCCCGGCGTCTACCGGCTCACGGTGAAGGTGGTCAACACCACGCCGTGGGAGGGCGGCACTCGCCAGGAGGCGATGCGCCGCACGATGATGTCGGCGCACATGGTGATGCGTTCCGAGGGCGGCGGGTTCGTCTCGCTGATGGACCCCCCTGAGGAGCTGCGGCAGCTCGCCGCCGGCTGCTCCAACGTCGGCTCCTGGCCGGTGCTGGTGGGCGAGGAGGGCGAGCGCCACACGATGCTCGCCGCGCCGATCATCCTGTACGACCACCCGAGGATCGCGCCGGAGAGCCCCGGCGACCTGTTCGACGCGACGGAGATCGACCAGCTCCTCACGCTGAGCGTGCTGGCGCTGAGCGAGCAGGAGCGGGCGGAGATCCGCGGCGGCGACCCGCGGGCGCGGGAGATCCTCGACCGCTGCGTCTCGCTCTCGCCAGAGGAGCTCATGAGGCTGCACGGCACGATGCGGGAGGCGTGAGGTGGACTTCTGGAGCCAGATGGAGCGGCCGGGCCCCGCCGAGGCGGTGGTGGACGGCGTGCGGCTCGCCAGGGGCAGCCGGGTGCGGCTCCGTCCGAGGTCGTCGGCCGACATCTTCGACCTCGCGCTGGCCGGCCGGGTCGGCGTGATCGACAGCATCGAGCAGGACGACGGGGGCGTGCTCCACTTCGCGGTGACCCTCGACGACGACCCGGGCCGCGACCTGCGCGAGCTGCACCGGTTCTTCTACGCGGCCGAGGAGCTGGAGCCGGTCGGCGAGAGCGGGCCGCGCGTCCTGGTGGCGGGCATCGGCAACGTGTTCCTCGGTGACGACGGGTTCGGCGTCGAGGTGGTGCGCCGGCTGACGGGGGAGGGCGCGGGGGCCGGTCTCCCGGCGGGCCGGGTGGACGTCGTGGACTTCGGCATCCGCGGGCTGGACCTGGCGTACGCGTTGCAGCGCGACTACGACGGCGTGGTGTTCGTGGACGCGGCGCCGCGCGGCGAGCCGCCCGGCACGCTCACCGTGCTCGAACCGGAGCTGCCCGAGCCGGGCACCGCCGTCGAGACGCACGGCATGGACCCGGTCAAGGTGCTGGCGCTGGCCAGGGAGCTGGGCAGGCTGCCGGAGCGGGTGCTCGTGGTGTGCTGCGAGCCGTCCGCGCAGGACGCCGACGACGTGCTGGTGGAGCTGAGCGAGCCGGTGCTGGGCGCGGTGGACGAGGCGGTACGGCTGGTGAAAGACCTCGTTATGGACATGATTACGGAAAGTGCCTGACGCGTCGCGACGGGTGTGCGTGGGAGTGGGGGTGACATGAGATGAGAAAACTGCTCAAGCTGGCCGTGGCCTGCGGGACGATCGCGTTGGTGGTGCACCAGTGGCCGTCCATCCGCAGGTATCTGAGGATGGAGCGGATGTAGTGCACGAGTTCGGACTGTGCGAGGGCCTGGTCGATCTGATCGAGGAACGGGCCGGCGGGAGGACGGTGACCGGCGCGCGGGTGCGGGTCGGCGCCGGGCACGCGGTGTCGAAGGACGCCTTCGAGCACGCGTTCGCGGAGGCGGCCGCGGGCACGGCGGCGGGCGGCGCGGTGGTGGACGTGGTCATCACCCCGCTGACGGTCCGCTGCCGAGAGTGCGGGGGCCGCGCCGAGTCGATGGACGCTCTGGCCGCCTGCCCGGTGTGCGGCGGCGAGGTGGAGGTGAGCGGCGGCGACGAGCTGGTGCTCGAATCCGTCGAGTACGCGCCCGCGGACGGGCAGGCGGACGGGCAGCCGGACAGGCAGGGCGGCGGGACCGGGGAGGAGTCGGCGCGTGTGCCTGGGCATCCCCGGTGAGCTGGTCGGATACGTCGAGGAGCAGGCCGACCTCGGCGTCGTGGACGTCGCCGGGGTGCGCCGGCGGATCAACATCGGCCTGCTGGTGAACGAGGACCTGCGGCTGGGGGACTGGGTGCTGGTCCATGTCGGGTTCGCCCTGTCGAAGATCTCGGAGTCGGAGGCGCGGGCGGTGCTCGACTATCTGGAGGGGCTCGGTCAGGCGTACGACGACGAGCTGGACGCACTGCGCGGGTCGGATATCTCATGAAATTTGTTGACGAATACCGGGATGCGGGCCGGGTGCGGGCGCTCGCCGACGAGATCGCCGCCCTGTGCGACCCCGGCCGCCGCTACACCTTCATGGAGGTGTGCGGCGGGCACACCCACACCATCTACAAGCACGGGCTCGAAGACCTCCTGCCGGAGAACGTCACGCTCGTGCACGGCCCCGGCTGCCCCGTCTGCGTGATCCCGATGGGCCGCGTGGACGACGCCATCCACATCGCCAGGCAGCCCGACGTCATCATGACCTCGTTCGGCGACATGACCAGGGTGCCCGGCGGCAGCGGCTCGTTCCTCGACGCCAAGGCGGCCGGCGCGGACATCAGGATGGTCTACTCGCCGCTCGACGCGCTGAAGATCGCGCGGGCCAACCCCGACCGGCGCGTGGTGTTCATGGCCATCGGGTTCGAGACCACCGCGCCGTCCACCGCGATGACCGTGCTGCGGGCCGCGGAGGAGGGCATCGCCAACTTCTCCGTCTTCTGCAACCACGTCCTGATCATCCCGGGCATCCGGGCCATCCTCGACTCGCCCGACCTGCGGCTCGACGGGTTCATCGGCCCCGGCCACGTCTCGGCCGTGATCGGCTGCCGCCCGTACGCGTTCATCGCCCGCGACTACGGCAAGCCGCTGGTGGTCGCCGGGTTCGAGCCGCTGGACATCCTGCAGTCGATCCACATGCTGCTCACCCAGCTCGCCCAGGGCAGGACCGAGGTGGAGAACCAGTACGCCAGGGTCGTCCCGTGGGCGGGCAACCCCGTCGCCATGGAGGCCATCGGCCGGGTCATGCGGCTGCGTCCGTACTTCGAGTGGAGAGGGCTCGGCAGCATCGCCGACTCGGCGCTCGGCGTCGCCGACGCGTACGCCGCCTTCGACGCCGAGCGCCTGTTCGACCTGCCCGGCCTGCGCGTGGCCGACCCCAAGTCCTGCCAGTGCGGCGAGGTGCTCAAGGGCGTGCTCAAACCGTGGGAGTGCAAGGTGTTCGGCACCGCGTGCACCCCGGAGACCCCGATCGGCACCTGCATGGTGTCCTCGGAGGGCGCCTGCGCCGCCTACTACACCTTCGGCCGCTTCAACAGGGAGGCGATCCGCGCGTGAGCCGCGAGCAGCAGGTACTCGACAGGATCGAGCGGGCCCGCCGCCGGCGTCCCGTCGTCAGGGACGAACGGATCACGATGGCGCACGGCGCGGGCGGCAAGGCCACCCGCACGCTCGTCGAGGCCGTGTTCGTGGAGGCGTTCGGCAACCCGCTGCTCGCCCCGCTGGGCGACGGCGCGACGCTGCCGGCCGGCGCGGGAGACCTGGCGTTCACCACTGACGCGTTCGTGGTGTCGCCGCTGTTCTTCCCCGGCGGCGACATCGGCGACCTGGCCGTCAACGGGACCGTGAACGACCTGGCCATGTGCGGGGCCCGCCCGCGCTACCTGTCGGCCGGGTTCATCCTGGAGGAGGGCTTCCCCGTCGCCGACCTGCGCCGGGTCACCGCGTCGATGGCGGCGGCGGCCTCCGCGGCCGGCGTGACGATCGTCACCGGCGACACGAAGGTGGTCGAGCGGGGCAAGGCCGACGGCTGCTACGTCACCACCACCGGCGTCGGCACGGTCGAGCACGCGTTCAGCGCGGCGCGTCCCGGCGACGCGGTCATCGTCTCGGGGCCGATCGGCGAGCACGGGGCGGCCATCATGCTGGCCAGGGGCGACTTCGGCATCGAGGGCGACATCGCCTCCGACACGGCGCCGCTGCACGGGCTCGCCCTCGCCCTGCTGGAGGCCGTGCCCGGCCAGGTGCGGGCGCTGCGCGACGCCACCAGGGGCGGCGTGGCCACCGTGCTGAACGAGCTGGCCGGCACGGCGGGGCTGTCCATCACGGTCGAGGAGGACACGCTGCCGGTGCGTCCCCCCGTGACCGGGGTGTGCGAGCTGCTCGGGCTCGACCCGCTGTACGTCGCCTGCGAAGGCCGCTTCGTCGCGGTCGTGGCGGGCGAGCACGCGGAGCGGGCCGTGGAGACGCTGCGCGGCCACGCCCTGGGCGCGCAGGCCGCGGTGATCGGCCGCGTGGAGGAGGGCAACCCCGGCATGGTGCTGCTGCGCACCGGCTTCGGCGGCACCCGCGTGGTGGACGTCCTCGTCGGCGACCCGCTCCCGCGCATCTGCTGAGGGCCGCGCCCGGGTCAGGGCGCGGTGCCCTCCGGCTCCTCCTCGCCGGAGCGCATCCGCCCGATGATCGCGCTGGTCGAGTGGTCGGGCAGGTACGACAGCACCCGCACCTCACCGCCCATCGAGCGGACCAGCGGCGCCTCCGCCAGCATCTCGGCCGTGTAGTCGCCGCCCTTGACGTACAGCTCGGGGCGGAACATGCGCAGCAGCCGCTCCGGCGTGTCCTCGTCGAACCAGGTCACGTAGTCCACGCCGTTCAGCGCGGCGAGCACCGACATCCGGTCCTCGCACGGGTTCACCGGGCGTCCGGGGCCCTTCAGCCTGGCCACCCCGGCGTCGGTGTTGACCGCGACCACCAGCACGTCGCCCAGCCGCGCCGCCTCCTCCAGGTACGACACGTGACCCCGGTGCAGCACGTCGAAGCAGCCGTTGGTGAAGACCACCCGCTCGCCGCGCCGCCGGTGCTCGTCGAGGAGCCGCGCCAGCCGCTCGGGCGGCTGCACGGTGCCCTCCTGGCGGCGCAGCGCGCGCAGCAGCTCGTACCGGGTGCAGACGGCGGTGCCGGGACGGCGCACGACCACCCCGGCGGCGGCCTGCCCGGCCTCGGCGGCCTCCTCCGGCGTGGCGCCCTGGGCGAGCCAGAGGGCGAAGGCCGAGGTGTAGGTGTCGCCGGCGCCCGTGGTCATGTGCTGGGGGGCGGGCTCCGCGTACGTCCGGTACGGGGGCACGCCCGCCTGGTGCAGCAGGGTGCCGTCGCCGTCCAGGGTGGTCACCACCATGCGGGCGCCGGTGGCCTCCAGCAGGCGTCCCGACCTGGCGGTCAGGTAGGCGAGGCGGTCGCCGTCCTCGTCCTCCTCCAGCAGGCGTACGACCTCGGCGTAGTTCGGCAGCACGGCGGCGGGCGCCGAATCGCGCCACGGGGCCACCTGGTGGGCGTCCACGACGAGCAGCGGGAACGAGGCCAGCGCCGCGCGCACGGCCGGGGTGAAGACGCCGCCGCCGTAGTCGCAGGCGACCACGACGTCCGCGCCCGGCAGCAGCTCGGCCAGCAGCACGAGCAGTTGCCGCTCGGTCTCGGGCGGGATGGGCGACAGGTCCTCCTCGTCGTAGCGGGCGGTGAGCTGGCCGCCCGCGAGCAGCCGCCGCTTGTGCGCGGTGCGCCGTCCCGGCACGACGACCAGGTCCGCCTGCACGCCGAGCAGGCGGAGCGACCGGCCGAGCAGCTCGCCGCACTCGTCGTCGCCCATGGCTCCGACCAGCCGGGTGCGGGCGCCGAGCGCCGCCAGGTTCGCGGCGGTGTTGCCGGCTCCGCCCGGGGCCTCCTCGGTGCCCTCCAGACGCATGACAGGCACCGGCGCCTCCTGCGCGATCCGCTTCACCGAGCCGTGCAGCCATGAGTCCAGCATGACGTCGCCCACGACGACGGCGTTGACGATCTTCTCGTTCGCGGTGCCCATGACTGGCGAGCTACCTGAGGAACGCCCAAGCAAACACGAACCGCTACAAATCGCGCCCGAGCACGGACCTTCCGTGAAGACGTTACGGCCGGGTGGCGGGGGGTAGCCAGGCCGCTAGAGGGGTCCGGCGCGCACCCGCGCGCCGGCGCGGAGCCGTGCCTGAGCTGTGCCTGGCCCGTGCCTGAGCCGTGCCCGTGGCGCGGCGCGGGACGGCCGTCGGGCGGAAGGCCGGGCCGGAACTCGGCCGGAGCTCGTGCCGGAGCTCGGGCTGGAGCTGGGGCTGGAGCTGGGGTCGGTGATCGGGCCGGAGACAGGGGAGGGCGACTGCATGGAGGGCGCGGGGCAGGGCGTGATCGAGGACGTGCGGCGCATCGCCGTGCTGCGCGCCAACGCGATCGGCGACTTCATCGTGACCCTCCCGGCACTGGAGGCGATCAAGGCCGCGTACCCGGAGGCCACGCTCACCCTGCTCGGCACGCCCTGGCACGCCGACTTCCTCACGGGGCGGCCAGGCCCCGTGGACGAAGTGGTGGCGCTGCCGCCCATCAGCGGAGTCTCGGCCGCCGAGCGCGGGCACGCCGCGCCGGACACGCTGATCGAGGAGCTGCGCGGGCGGCGGTTCGACCTCGCGGTGCAGCTCCACGGCGGCGGCAGGAACTCCAACCCGTTCGTACGGCGGCTCGGCGCCCGGGTCACCGCCGGGTTGCGCACGCCCGACGCGGAACCGCTGGACCGGTGGGTGCCGTACCTGTACTACCACCACGAGGTGCTGCGCTTCCTGGAGGTGGCCGCTCTGGTCGGCGGCGCCGCCGGGTCGCTGGAGCCCCGCGTGGAGGTGACCGGCGACGACCGGGCGGAGCTGGCCGACGCGTTCGGGGAGCCGCCGCCGGGGCTGGTGGCCGTCCACCCGGGCGCGAAGGACCCGCGCCGCCGCTGGCCCGCCCGCCGCTTCGCCGAGGTGGCCGACCGGCTCGACCGCCCGGTCGTCGTGACCGGCTCGCTGGAGGACAAGGACCTCGTGACGGAGGTCGTGGACGCCATGCGGCGCCCCGCGATCCCGCTCGCGGGCGCGCTCGGGCTCGGCGCGCTCGGCGCGCTCTACGAGCGCTGCGACCTGCTGGTCGCCAACGACACGGGCCCGCGCCACCTGGCCGCCGCCGTCGGCACGCCGACCGTCGCCGTCTACTGGTGCGGCAACCTGATCAACGCCGGTCCCCTCGTCAGGACCCTGCACCGGCCGCTGATCTCCTGGACCACGGCGTGCCCCGACTGCGGGGCCAGCGGCGTGGACTTCACGGTCCCGCGCTGCGCGCACGACGGCTCGTGGGTGACGGACGTGCCGGTGACCGCCGTGCTGGAGCAGGCGGAGGACCTGCTGACCCGAGGGGGAGTACAGACATGACCGACCACGCGTTGCTCGACGAGCTGCAGCACGCCATCGACCAGGCCTTCCACGGCCGCGACCGGGTGCCGCTGCGTGAGGTGTACGTCCAGGTGTCCGACGACGTGCACCTGCCCGCCGACATGATGACCCATCTGAACGAGCTGCCGGAGGGGGAGTACACCAGGCAGGAGCTCATGGGGGCGATCAACGACGTCATCCGCAGCCGGGGGGAGCAGGACAGCATCGGCCTCCTGGGCGTGCCCGCCCAGCGGACCCCGGTGGAGGAGACCCCGGAGGCGGAACGCGCCGTGGAGAACGAGGCGCCGCTCGGCTTCCTGACCCAGACGCCGCCCGGCCCCGACGAGGACAACCCAGACTTCCGCGAACCCGGCGCGTAGCCACACGCCGCCCGGGGCCGTCCGTCGCGGTGCGCGCGGAGCGCGACGGCCAGGCAGTCGGCGCGGGCTCCATGGCGCGGTGCCTTCGCGACGGACGGCTCAAGCCGGAGCCGGGGTGATTTTTGACCGATCGTTCTGGATAGTGCTACCGTCCTGTCCGTGGCGAGGACGAAGGAGTTCGATCCCGACGTCGTGCTCGACCGCGCGCTCGACCTGTTCTGGGAGCGCGGCTACGAGGCGACGTCGATGGCCGACCTGGTGGAACGGCTCGGCATCGCGCGCGCGAGCATCTACGGCACGTTCGGCGGCAAGCACGAGCTGTACATGAAGGCGCTGGAGCGCTACCTGGGCAGGCGCGACGTGGTGGAGGTGCTGTCGCAGCCGGGTCCGGCGCTGCCCGCGGTGCGGGCCTTCTTCGACGCGTACGTGGCCGAGTGCCTGGCCGACGAGCGGCGCAGGGGCTGCATGGTGGTCAACTCGGCCGTGGAGCTGGCGCCGCGCGACCCCGAGGTGGCCAGGAAGGTCGTGGCGAGCTGGGCGCAGCTGGAGACGGCGCTCGCCTCGGCGCTGACCAGGGCCCGCGCGCAGGGCGAGATCCCGCGCGACAAGGACCCGTCCGCGCTGGCCTCCTTCCTGCTGGTGCTGCTGCAGGGCGTCCGGGTGCTCGGCAGGGCCGACCCGGACGAGCGCCGCCTGCGCGCCGCCGTGGACCGGGCGATGGATGCCCTCCGGTTTTGAGACCGATCGATCTAGTAATGGAGTGTGTGATGGCTGGTCGTTTCGCGGGGAAGGTCGCGCTCGTCACCGGCGCGAGCGGCGTCACGGGCGGCGCCGTCGCCAGGGCGTACGCGGGCGAGGGCGCCGCCGTGCTGGTGGCCGGGCGCGACGAGGGCAGGCTCGCGGAGCTGGTCAAGACGATCGAGGAGGACGGCGGCCGGGCGAGCGCGTTCGCCTGCGACGTCACGAGGTCCGCCGAGGCGGCGACCATGGTGGACGCCGCCGTCACCCGATACGGCGGGCTCCACGTCGCCTGCAACGCCGCCGGGATCTTCGGTGGGTTCGCCCCGGTGGCCGACTACGACGAGGACACCTGGGACCAGGTGCTCGCCGTGAACCTCAAGGGCGTGTTCCTCAGCATGAAGCACGAGATCGCGCACATGCGCGCGCACGGGGGCGGCGCGATCGTGAACGTGGCGTCCAACGTGGGCGCCCACTGGCGGCTGGCGGGGGCGAGCGCGTACGCCGCGTCCAAGGCCGCGGTCTCGTCGCTGACCCGCACGGCGGCCCGCGACCACATCGGCGACGGCGTCAGGATCAACGCCGTCAGCCCCGGCCCCATCGACACGCCGATGTCCGCGCGGCCGGGGGAGACGAAGGAGGAGCGCGACGAGCGGATGCGGGACGCGCTGCCCATCGGCCGCGTGGCCACCCCGGAGGAGATCGCCGCGGCGGTGCTGTGGCTGTCGGCCCCGGAGTCGGCCTTCGTCGTCGGCCACGACCACGTCATCGACGGCGGCGCCACCGCCTGAGCGGAGGGCGGGGGGTGTTCTGGAAGGCGACGCGGCGCGACCGCCTGAGCGGAGGGTGCCGGGCTTTTCAGAAGGCGACGCCGCAGCGGAGCAGGACGTTCGCGTACGGTCTGGCCTCGCCGGTGCGCACCACCAGGCGGGCGCCAGCCGACAGGCGTTTCAGCTCCTCGTGCGGCACCAGGGTGAGTCCGGGCAGCCGGGAGCCGAGCAGCGCCGCGCAGCCCGGGTTCACCGCCCGCACCTCCTCGGCCGCCGTCGCGCCCTCGACGACCAGTTCGGCGAGCAGCCCGTCGAGGACGTCGGCGAACGACGGGATGCCGGGCAGGAAGGCCAGGTCGACGACCGGCACCCCCGGCGGCAGCGGCATGCCGCTGTCGCAGACCAGCACGTGGTCGGTGTGGCCGAGCCTGGCGAGCGCGCCCGCCAGGTCGGCGTTCAGTATCCCCGAGCGCTTCACTCGAACTCCGCGACGTTCTCCTTGGTCGCGACCTTCACCGGCACGGCCACCGTCTTCTCCACGGTCTCGCCCTTGGCCGCCTTGACGGCGGCGTCCACGGCCTGCTGGCCGAGCAGCTTGGGCTGCTGGGCGACGCTGGCGGCCAGCGTGCCCGCCTGCACCGCCTTCAGCCCGTCGGGGGTGCCGTCGAAGCCGACGACCTTGACCTGCTGCCCCGCCTTCGCGCCCAGCGCCTTGATCGCGCCCAGCGCCATCTCATCGTTCTCGGCGAACACGCCGGTCACGTCCGGGTGGGACTGCAGCAGGTTGGTCATGACATCGAGGCCCTTGGTCCTGTCGAAGTCGGCCGGCTGCTTGGCGACGACCTTGATGCCGGGGAACGCGGCGATGCCCTGCTCGAAACCCTGGCCGCGGTCGCGCGACGCGGACGTGCCCGGCGTGCCCTGGAGCACGACCACGCTGCCCTTCTCGCCCATGTCCTTGGCGAGCTGCTCGGCGGCGAGCTTGCCGCCCGCCACGTTGTCGGACGCCACCGTCTGGGCCACGTCGGCGCCGTTGACGCCGCGGTCGGCCGCGATGACCGGGATCTTGACCCGGTCGGCCGCCTTGACGGCCGGGGCCGCCGCGTCGGAGTCGACCGGGTTGATGATGATCGCCTTCATGTTCTGGCTGGTGAAGTTCTGAACCTGGTTCACCTGCTGGGAGGCGTCGTTCTGCGCGTCGGTGACGGTGAGCGAGACGCCGAGCTTCTGCGCCTGCGCCTGCGCGCCGTCGCGGAGCTGGACGAAGTACGGGTTGTTCAGCGTCGACACCGACATGCCGATCTTGATGTCCCCGCCGCCGGAGGAGCCCGCAGACCCGCCGCCGCCGGACGAACCGCAGGCGGCCAGACCGAGGGTGAGCGCCGCACCGGCCATGACAATCGCGGGAATCCGCATGATCTTTCCCTTTCTAGTTGGTTCCCCTGCGCCGCAGGGTGTCCACGAGCACGGCGAGCGCGATCACCACGCCGATCACGACCTGCTGCCAGAAGGCCGAGACCGACAGGAGGTTCAGCCCGTTGCGCAGCACGGCCAGGATGAGCGCGCCGACGAACGTGCCGAGCGCCCGGCCCTTGCCGCCGGACAGGCTGGCGCCGCCGATCACGACGGCCGCGATGGCGTCGAGCTCGTAGCCGGCGGCGGCCTGCGGCTGCGCCGAGGCGAGGCGGCTGGCCAGCACGATCCCGGCGACCGCCGCGAACGCGCCGGACAGCGCGTACGTGATGAGCTTCTGCCTGTTCACCTTGATGCCGGACAGGCGCGCGGCCTCCTCGTTGCCGCCGATCGCGTACATGGCGCGGCCGGGGTAGGTGCGGTTGAGCACCACGGCCGCGATCAGCCCCATGATCACCATGACGACCACGGGGATCGGCAGGTAGTCGCCGAAGGTGCCGCCCAGGGTGGAGACCGCGTCCGGCATGGCGATCGGGCTGCCCTGGGAGATGACGAGGGCCAGGCCGCGGGCGATGCCGAGCATGGCCAGGGTCGCGATGAACGGCGGGAGCTTGCCGTACGCGATGAGCGCCGCGTTGACCAGCCCGCACACCACGCCGACGGCCAGGGAGACGGCGGTGGCCACCGGCCAGGGCAGCCCGGCGGAGGTCGCGGTCCAGGCCAGGACGATCGCCGACAGCGCGGCGACCGAGCCGACGGACAGGTCGATGCCGCCGGTGACGATCACGAAGGTGGCGCCGAAGGCGAGGATCGCGGTGACGGCCGCCTGGACGCCCACGTTGAGCAGGTTCGTGACGCTGAGGAAGTCGGCCGACAGCAGCGACAGCGCCACGACCAGCACGACGAGCGCGACCAGCGCGCCGTTCTCCGCGAACCACGACGCGGCCGGAGACCGCCGGGCGAGCACATTACTGGACACGAGAACCCTCCACCTCCGTGACCGCCAGCGCCATCACGTCGTCCTGCGTGGTCCCGGCCGCGGGCAGCTCGCCGACGAGCCGCCCCCGCGCCATGACCAGAATCCGGTCGCTCATCCCGAGGATCTCCGGCAGGTCGCTGGAGATCATGAGCACTGCCCGCCCGGCGGCGGTGAGCTCGTTGACGAGCTGGTAGATCTCGACCTTCGCCCCCACGTCGATGCCGCGGGTGGGTTCGTCGAGGATGAGCACGTGGGCGTCGGCCACGAGCCACTTGCCGATGACCACCTTCTGCTGGTTGCCGCCCGACAGCGTGCGGACCTCCTGGTCCAGCCCGGTCATGCGGATGCCGAGCTGCTCGGCCACTTTGGCGGCGGCGCCGCGCTGGCCGGCGCGGTCGACGAAGCCGGCCCTGGTGGCGGCGCGCATGGTGACGAGGCCCAGGTTCTCGCCGATGTCGGCGCCCAGCACCAGCCCCTGGCCCTTGCGGTCCTCGGGCACGAGGCCGAGCCCGGCCTCCATGGCGGCGTGGACGTCGCCCTTGGGCAGCCGCCTGCCGCGCACGACCACCTCGCCCGCGTCGTAGGAGTCGGCGCCGAAGACGGCCCTCGCCACCTCGGTGCGGCCCGCGCCGACCAGCCCGGCCACGCCGACCACCTCGCCGGCGCGCACCTCGAACGACACGTCGTCGAAGACGCCGGTCCTGGTGAGCCCGGAGACCTTCAGCAGGGGCTCGCCCCGCCCGGCGGCCTGCCGGGGGTACTGCTGGTCGATGGGGCGGCCGACCATGACGCCGATCAGCTCGTCCTGCGGGGTGCCCGCGGGCACCTCGGCCACGGACCTGCCGTCGCGCAGCACGGTCACCCGGTCGCCGATCTCGGCGATCTCCTCCAGGTGGTGCGTGATGAACACGATGGACACGCCGTCGTCGCGCAGTTGCCGGACGATGGCGAACAGCTTCTCCACCTCGCCCGTGGTGAGCACCGCGGTGGGCTCGTCCATGATGAGGACGCGGGCGTCGAGCGCGAGCGCCTTGGCGATCTCCACCATCTGCATGCGAGCGATGCCGAGCCGGCCGACGGGCGTGCGCGGGTCGACGTCCACGCCGACCCGGTCGAGCAGCGCCTCGGCCTGCTCGATCATGCGCTTGCGGTCCACCAGGCCGAACCTGCGGGGCGGGCGGCCCAGCGACAGGTTCTCGGCGACGGTGAGCTGGGGGACGAGGTTGAACTCCTGGTAGATGGTGGCGATGCCGAGCCGCTGCGCGTCGCCCGCGCCGCGGATCTCCACCGGCTGCCCGTCCACCAGCACCCGGCCGGCGTCCGGCCGGTACGCGCCCGACAGGATCTTGATGAGGGTGCTCTTGCCCGCGCCGTTCTCGCCGAGCAGGACGTGCACCTCGCCGGCGCGCAGGGTCAGGTCGACCCCGTCGAGGGCCTGCACGCCGGGGAAGCCCTTGCGCAGCCCCTCGGCCCGCAGGATCTCCGTCCCGTGTGCCCTGGTCCTGGCCTTGTCGCTGCTCATCATGAGCCCTTTCCCTCGCAGGACCGGCGGATCACGAGCGTCGCCGGGAGCACCGCCGACGCGGCCGGCCGGCCGTTGACGCGGCTGAGCAGCAGCCGCACGGCGTGCCTGCCCATCTCGGCGGCCGGCTGGGCGATGGCCGTGACGGGCGGGTCGATGTGCTTGAACCAGGTCACGTCGTCGAAGGAGGCGATCGCCACGTCGCGCGGGATGCGCAAGCCCCTCGCCCGGATCTCCTCCAGGCCGCCGAGCGTCATCAGGTTGTCGCCGAAGAAGACGGCGTCGGGGGGTTCGGGCAGGTCGAGCAGCTCGGCGGTGATGCGCCGGCCGCTGCCCTCGCGGAAGTCGCCGGGCCGCACGTACTCGGGCCGCAGCTCCAGGCCCTCGGCGGCCATGGCCGCGGCGAACGCCTCGGTGCGTTCCCGTCCGGTGGACAGGGTGGCGGGGCCGGAGGCCAGCGCGATCCTGCGGTGGCCCTGCTCCCGCAGGTGCCGTACGAGCTCGGCGATGGCGGACGCCCCGTCGGAGCGCACGGTCGGGACGTCCAGCCCGGCGATCGAGCGGTCGAGGAACACCAGGGGCCTGCCCGCCTCGGCGAGCTGCTGCACCAGCGGCGTCAGCTCGGCCGTGGGGCAGATGAGCAGGCCGTCGACCCGCTGCTCCAGCAGGGTGCGGACGTAGTGGTCCTGCTCGTCGGGCCGCTCGTCGGCGTTGCCCATGACGACCGTGTAGCCTTCGCGCCTGGCCTCGTCCTCGACGCCTCTCGCCAGTTCGGTGAAGAACGGGTTGAGTATGTCGCCGATGATGAGGCCGATGGTCCTGGTCGCGGTGGTGCGCAGCGAGCGGGCCACGGCGTTCGGCACGTAGTTGAGCGCCGACATGGCGTCGTAGACGCGGCGGCGCGTCTCGTCGTTGACCGACGGGCTGTCGTTCAGCACGCGCGAGACCGTGGCGACGGACACTCCGGCCGCCGCGGCCACGTCCTTGATGCGTGCCATGCACCCTCCTCCGTGTAATCGATTTCATGAGGGTATGTAATCGATTACATGATGCGCAAGAGGGTGGGCCCACGTTTTTCACCACAACGTGGGCCCGGTTGTGCGAGGTGTCAGCGGCTGATCCGCACCGCGTCGGCGATCACGTAGCCGGTGCCCGACGTCCACCGGCTGACGCCGACGACGTTGAAGGTGCCGGCGTTGAGCGAGAAGGTGCCCAGGCTGCGCCAGGAGCCGCCGCCCGACCGCTGGTCGACGTACACCGTCTGGTTACCGCCTGAGGCGGCCACGATGTACGGCGCCGAGCTGTTGTACCCCGCGTCGGCCGGGTACCACACCTCCACCTTGTACGTGCCCGCGCTGGGGATCGTCGCCTGGTACCAGGCCGGGTCGCTGGCCGCCACCGGGTTGGCGAACCGGTAGTCGGCGCCGTAGCGCTGGCTGGAGTAGGAGGACGTGCCCCAGTTGGAGCTGGCCGTGAACTGCCCGGCGGTGGTGTTGTCCACCGTCGTGGACCACGACGGGGTGCCGCCGCCGGTCACGTAGTTCATGTACGTGGTCCAGTTCCAGTACGAACCCGGGTCGGTGTGCGTCGCGCCCGGCACCTCGTTGTGCCCGATGATGTGCGAGCGGTCCTTCGGGATGCCGTACTTGTCGCAGATGGCCTTCGTCAGGGCCGCCGACGACCGGTACATCGCGTCGGTGAACCACGAGGCGTCGCTGACGTAGCCCTCGTGCTCGATGCCGATCGACCGGGTGTTGTAGGTCCAGTTGCCCGCGTGCCAGGCGATGTCCTTCTCCCGCACCATCTGGGTGATGGCGCCGCTGGAGGACTTGACCACGTAGTGCGCCGACACCTGGGCGCTCGGGTTCTGGAACCAGGAGATCGTGCCGGCGTACGAGCCCTGCGTGACGTGGATGACCACGCGGTCGATGGCGTAGCTCGACGGGCGGCTGGAGGCGGTGTAGTTGCTGGAGCTCGCGGCGACCCAGGCGGCGTCCGGGTAGTCGGAGCTGAGGATCTCCGCCTGCGCGCTGAGGTCGCGGGTGGCCGCGTACTCGCCGCGGTCGGCGGTGACCTCCTGCGGCTTGACGGTCACGCCGCGGGCCGAGACGCCGAGCCCGAGCCCCTCGTACACGGCGTCGGCGTAGAGCCTGGCCAGTTCGGGCGAGGCGGCGGCCGCGTACTTGGCGACGGCGCGGTACCACCGGCCCGCGTCCTTGCGGGCGTTCTCGTCGAGGCCCAGCTCGTCGGCGTACGAGCGGAGCACGGCGGCGCCGCCGAGGACGTTGGAGGCGTCGTCGGCGCGCAGCTTCTCGACGGGCAGGCCGGTGAGCTCGGCGGCCTTCTCCAGGGTGTGGTTGCTCGGGTTGCTGACCAGGTGCATGACGCCGTACCCGCCGCTGGCGCTGGGCTTGCCGGCGTGGCCGTCGAGGTGGGTCTCGGCGTAGGCGAGCGCCACGAGCAGGTCGCGGGGGACGTCCTGGGCGGCGGCGGCGCGGGAGAAGGCGGCGGGGAGAGGGGTGGCCCTGTCGGCGAGCGCGGGCTGTCCCGCGACGACGAGGAGGGCGGCGCTGATCGAGGTGGCGAGGGCGGCTAATCGCGGGCGACGAGACATGGGGTGCTCCTCGATGGGGGGTATCGGGTGCACCGTACGGCAGTTTCTGACTGGATGTCGATAATTGACATTACTCATGAGTTAGGTGAAACTTTTCGCCCACCACTCTGGGGAGGGGTCCCCCTGCGCCGGCGCGCGTCCCGGATGGGACGCACTGAAGGGCGCCGAGGCCCGCCGCGCGGAAGGCCCGCTGGACGTGGAAGTCCGCCAGGGGGGAAGCTCGCCGGACGTGAGGCCTCGCCATGCGGGAAGGCCGCCGGGCAGGGAGGGTTCCCCCGGGTGGGGGGGCTCGTCGGGCCGGAGGGCGTTCCACATGGGAGGGCGTTCCAGGCGGGAGCCGGTGGGGTCGGGTGGTGGATTTTTGGGTCCCCTTGCCTTGACTGAAAACTATTGCGCTTTGCCGGGGATGCGCTGAAACTTCCTTTCGTGACCGCGCTTCTGCGTACCGTCCTGGCCGCATCGGCCGCCCTCGCGACGCTGGCCGTCGCACTCGTGAGCATCGTGGCACCCGCCCCCTCCGCGGCCGCCCTGGCCTGCGCCACCGACCCCGCCACCCCCAAACGGCAGCTCCGCGCGATGTGGATCTCCACCGTCGCCAACATCGACTGGCCGAGCCGCACCGGGCTCAGCGTGTCGGCCCAGCAGTCCGAGTTCCGCGCCTGGCTCGACCTCGCCGTCCAAAAGCGCATGAACGCCGTCGTCGTCCAGGTCAGGCCCACCGCCGACGCGTTCTGGCCCTCCCCGTACGAGCCGTGGTCGCAGTGGCTGACCGGCACCCAGGGGACGAACCCCGGCTACGACCCCCTCGCCTTCATGGTCGCCGAGGCCCACGCCCGCAACATCGAATTCCACGCCTGGTTCAACCCGTACCGGATCGCGAACCACGACGACCCCACCAAGCTCGTCTCCACCCACCCCGCCCGCCAGCACCCCGACTGGCGCTTCGCCTACGGCGGCAAGCTCTACTACAACCCCGGCATCCCGGCCGTGCGGACCTTCATCGAGGACGCCGTCATGGACGCCGTCTCGCGCTACGACATCGACGGCGTCCACCTGGACGACTACTTCTACCCGTATCCCGTGAGCGGCGAGACCATCCCCGACTCCGCCACCTACGCCACCTACGGCGGCGGCTTCCCCAGCGTCGCCGACTGGCGGCGCGACAACGTCAACCGGCTCGTGCAGGAGCTCGGGCAGCGCGTCCACGCGGCCAAGCCGCACGTCGCGTTCGGCATCAGCCCGTTCGGCATCTGGCGCAACTCCTCCACCGACCCGCTCGGCTCGCGCACCTCCGGCCTGCAGTCGTACGACGCGATCTACGCCGACAGCCGCCTGTGGGTGAAGCAGGGCTGGGTGGACTACCTCGCGCCGCAGATCTACTGGCACATCGGCTACTCGGCCGCCGCGTACGAGGTGCTCACCGCGTGGTGGTCGGACGTCGTCAAGGGCACCTCCGTGCAGCTCGTCGTCGGCCAGGCCGCCTACCGGGCGGGCGCGTCCGGCCAGGACGCCGCCTGGCAGGACCCGTCGGAGCTGAGCGACCACCTGACCGACAACCGGCGCCACCCCGAGATCGCCGGGGACGTCTACTTCAGCGCCAAGGACGTCAAGGCCGACCGGATCGGCGCCATCACCACGCTGGTGAACACCCACTACACCAGGCCCGCGCTGCTGCCCGCCCGCGGCGCCGGCGCGGCTCCCGCCGCGCCGGTGATCGGCTCGGCCGTGCGCGGCTCCGGCGGCGTCCAGCTCTCCTGGACCGGCTCGGGCGCCTACTACGCCGTCTACCGGGTGGACGGCACGCCTCCGACCGCCGACCCCTGCTTCTTCGCCGACGCCCGCAACCTGCTCGGCACCACCAGGCAGACCTCCTTCACCGACGCCGCCGCCCCGGCCTCCGCCACCTACTACGTGACGGCGCTCACCCGACAGCACCAGGAGAGCCAGCCGAGCGCCGGCAGATCGGCGGGGTCGGGGACGTTCAGCGTGGTGGTGGACAACGCCGACGCCGGGTTCACCGCGTCGTCGGCCTGGGGCACCTCGTCCTACTCCACGCAGCTCCACGGCACCGACTACCGCTTCGCCACCCCGGTCGCCGCCAGCGACCCGGCCTGGTTCCGCGCGGCCATCCCGAGCACGGGCAGCTACCGGGTGGAGGTCTGGTACCCGTCCAATTCCGGCTACAACAGCGCGACCCCGTACGTGGTGGCGGCCAGTGGCGGGAACCAGACGGTGACGGTCGACCAGCGCTCCGGCGGCGGCCAGTGGCGGGTGCTCGGCACGTACACGCTGGCCGCGGGCACGTACAACGTGGTGGGCGTCAGCCGCTGGACGTCCGCGACCGGGTACGTCATAGCCGACGCCGTCAGGATCACGCAGGTGTGAGCTACCTGGCGTCCCAGGCGGCGCTTCGCACGAAGTGGTTGTCTTGACGCGCTCCCCGGCTTGAAAGCCGAGGATTCAGTCCGTGCCGCGTGTTCATGCGGCACCTCTGAGGCTTCCTGCTTCAACGGGTTGTGCCACCTGGTGAGGTGGTCTTACCTGCCCTCCACCGGAACGGCGTGCGCCGTCCCGCCCACTTTCGTGAGAGGCGTTTAACCTCTCCGCCCGTCCGGCGGCGAGGATGTTCTTCGCGGCGTTGACGTCCCGGTCGTGGACCGCCCCGCAGGGGCAGGTCCACGACCGGACGTTCAGCGGCATCGACTCGGCCACTGCTCCGCATGCCGAGCAGAGCTTGGAGGAGGGGAACCACCGGTCGATCCGGTGGAACGTACGCCCGTACAGGCGAGCCTTGTACTCCAGCATCCCGACGAACGCCGACCAGCCCGCGTCGTGCACGCTCTTGGCCAGCCGGGTACGCGCCAGTCCGTTCACGGCCAGGTCTTCCACGTAGATCGCTTGGTTCTCGCGGATCAGCTTCGTGGATTCCCGGTGGTGGAACTCGCGGCGCGCATCGGCGACCTTCGCGTACTGGCGGGCAACCTTCAGCCGGGCCTTGGCCCGGTTGTTCGACCCCTTGGCCTTGCGAGCGAGCGCCCGCTGGAGCCGCTTGAGTTTCTTCTCGGCCCGGCGCAGGAAACGCGGGAAGCCGATCTTCCGCCCGTCGGACAGGACGGCGAAGTGCCCCAGCCCGAGGTCGATCCCGGCCTCTGGCGCGGCCCGCGGGAGAGGCTTTTCGGTGACCTCGACCACGAACGAGGCGAAGTACCGCCCCGCCGCGTCCTTGACCACCGTCACCGAGGACGGTTCGGCGGGCAGGGCACGCGACCAGCGCACCGCGACGTCACCGATCTTCGGCAGCCGCAGCTCCCCGCCTGGGGTGATGGCAAAGCGGGCGTTCTTGGTGAAGCGGATCGCCTGCCGGTTGTCCCTCTTGGACCGAAAGCGGGGCGCAGCCACTTTCGGCCCCTTCCGCTTGCCTGACAGCGAGGCGAAGAAGTTGCGGCAGGCGGTGTTCAGGTCGGCGAGCGCCTGCTGTAACACCACGGCGGACACCTCACCCAGCCAGGAGCGTTCCGGAGACTTCTTCGCCTCGGTGATCACCCGCTTGGACAGGTCACCGTCGCCGATGTACGGCAGGCCTTGTTCCCGGGCGGCCTGCCGTGCGCGCAGCCCGTCGTTGAACACCACCCTGGCGCACCCGAACGCCCGTGCGAGGGCTTGACGCTGGCCCGGCGTCGGGTAGAGGCGGACGTTGTACCTGAGCTGCACGGCCATGAGTGTACGGATCTACGGACGCTCGCATGGGTATTCGAGAAACCCCGGGAACGACTCGGCGATCAGATCAATGCCGCCCACTACCTCCGCGAGGTCACCATCGTCGAGCGAAACGGCACGGTCTTCGCGGTGAAGATCGACATGTCGGTCAGTTCCTCTCTCGGGCGGCACCGCGCAGCGCGGTGGCGGTGAGTCGCTCCGCGTACGCGCGGTCCACCGGCAGCCCGGTGACGAGGACGCGTAGTACAGCGCTCCGGAGAGCTGGTCGAACAGCGCCTCGACGTAGAGGTCGGGGCGCAGCTCGCCGCGGGGGCCTGCGCCCCTCGGTCACCAGGAGACGGGCAGGCGGCGCACGCCGTAGATCGTCATGTCCGTACGCATGGGCACCTCCTCCGGCGGCACCGCCAGCCGCAGGTGCGGGAAGCGGTCGAACAGCGCCCGGTACGCGACGCGCATCTCGATCCTGGCGAGCTGGTGGCCGAGGCACTGGTGGATGCCGTGGCCGAAGGCCAGGTGGCCGGATCTGGCGGGTTTGGTGACGTCCAGCGTCTCGGGGTCGTCGAAGCGCTCGGGGTCGCGGTTGGCGGCGGGGATGGAGAGCGTCACCACCTGGCCCTTCCTGATCGTCCGCCCGGCGATCTCGACGTCCTCCAGGGCGGCCCGGAGCGGCCCGAGGTGGGCGACGGACAGGTGACGCAGCAGCTCCTCGACCGCGCCGTCCCAGAGGGAGGGGTCCGCGCGCAGCGCGGCGAGCTGGCGCGGGTGCTCCAGCAGCGCGTACGTGCCGAGGCCGAGCATGGAGGCCGTGGTCTCGTGGCCGGCGACCAGGAGCAGCATCGCCATGCCGGTGATCTCCTCGGCCGGCAGCTCCCCGCCCGTGACCAGGCCGCTGAGCAGATCGTCCGCCGGCTGGGCGCGTTTGGCGGCGACGAGCTCGTACAGGTAGCCGAACAGGGAGGTCATCGCCGTGGTGACCTCCTCCTTGGTGGACCCGACACGCAGGGCGGCGGCGGAGTCGCGCTGGAAGCGGTCGCGGTCGGCGTACGGGATGCCGAGCAGTTCGCAGATGACCAGGGAGGGCACGGGCAGGGCGAACTCCTGCACCAGGTCGGCGGGCGCGCCCTTCGCCGCCATGGCGTCGAGGGTCTGGGCGGTGATCCGTTCGATCGCGGGCTCCAGCGCGTTCAGCCTCCGCACGGTGAACTGGGCGGACAGGTGGCGGCGCAGGCGGGTGTGGTCGGGCGGGTCGAGCTGCAGGAAGAAGCCCGGCGGCTGGACGAAGCCGTCGGGGTCGAGCCCCTCCCAGGCGATCGGCCAGCGCAGGTTCTCCAGCCTGCTGCTGAAGCGGGGGTCGGCCAGCACGGCGCGCGCGGCCGCGTATCCGGTCACGAGCCAGCCCTCGTGGCCGCCCGGATAGCTCATGGGGTGCAGGGGCGCCTGTTCCCGCCAGCGTCGCAGGTCCTCCGGCGGGTCGAAGGGCGACGGGCGGTCGACGGGGAAGACAAGGGTCATGATCGGCTCCTCGCGGACACGGGACCCTCTACATCTGTAGAGGCTCTACAGGCGTAGAGTATCGGAGGCGGGCGCCGGTGCCCTCAGGGGATGCCGGGTGAGCGGGTCAGCGCTCGCCGACGGTGGCGAGCAGTGCGCGGATCTTGGGACGCAGGTCGGGGACCGCCGCGCCGGGGTCCTGGGTGAACAGCCGGTCCAGAAGCAGGCCGTCGGCGTACGCGATCAGGTCGCCGGCCCACACGCCGGCGTCGGGGATGCCGGAAGCGTCCAGCAGCCCGGTGGCGAGGGCGCGCAGGTGGGCGCGGTTGGCCGCGAGCACCTCGCGCAGTTCCGGGCGGCGGGTGGCCTCCAGCGAGAGCTCGTACCTGGCCAGCTGGCGGTCGCGGCTGGTCGTGAGCCACTGTCCGACGAGCCAGGCCACCGCCTCGACCAGGCCCTCCCGCCCGCCCGCGGACGCCTGCAGCCGCCGCCGCAGCGCGGCGACCTCGGCGGCGGTGTGCTCGGCCAGGCGTTCGACCGCGGCCTGGAGCAGCGCCTGCCGCGTGCGGAAGTAGTACGACGTGGAGCCCTGCGGCAGGCCTGCCGCCCGATCGACGGCGCGGTGGGTCAGACCGCGCACGCCCTCCGCGGCGAGGAGCCCGATCGCCACGTCGGCGATCTCCTGTCGTCTGGACACCCGGCCGAGTGTAGCCGCGCGCCACCGCCCGCCCGCTGAGCTCCGGCTCCTCCGATCGCCTGGGCCGGGCGGGCGGCGGGCAGGCTCCCGGCTCCGTCCCTAGGAGTAGAGCACCGACAGGAAACGCACGAGCACGGCCTCCCGGGCGGCGGCGGGCAGTGCGTCCAGCACCGTGTTGACCGTCGCCATCCCCGCGCCGCCTGCTTCCGGCCGGAGGTCCACGCCCACCGACGCGGCGAGCTCCGCGAACGTCGCGTCGTCGAGCGCGTCCAGGTCCATGCCCGCGATCAGCTCCACCAGCCCGTCCGGCAGCCGCACCGGGCCGCGCCCCCTGGCCGCCTCGGCCGACTCGGCGATGACCTTGAGCATGGCGTCCACACCCGCGAGCGTCACGCCGGTCACGGTGACGTGCAGGTTCGCCGGGATGCCCGCGTACGACAGCTGCGGCTGCAGGAACCAGCCGCGCGACCGCGCCTCGTCGGCCAGCACGAACACGTCCACGTCCGAGCCGGTGAACGCCACGAGCGACGACTCGGGCTCGCCCAGCACCCGCAGCCCGGGGATCGCCGCGACCCCCTCGCGCAGCCTCCTCGCCGCCTCCAGCGTGGCCCGGCCCAGCGCCTCGTACCCCTCACGGCCCAGCGCCTGCAGCGTGGCCCACGCTCCGCCCAGCGGCCCCGCCGACCTGGAGCTCTGCACGGTCGCGTTGATCACGGTGTAGCCCGGCCAGGCCGCCGAGGCGAAGTACGCCCCGCGCCGCGCCGCCGGGTCGGCGAACAGCACGACCGAGGCGCCCTTCGGCGCGTAACCGAACTTGTGCAGGTCGCACGAGATCGACGTCACGCCCGGCACCGACAGGTCGAACGGCGGGACGTGCGCGCCCGCCGCCCGCAGCCACGGCAGCAGCCAGCCGCCCACGCACGCGTCGACGTGGCACGGCACCCCGGCCGCCGCCGCCACCGCCGCGACCTCCTCCACCGGGTCGATCACGCCCTGCGGGTACGACGGCGCCGACGCCACCACCAGCACCGTCCGCTCGTCGATCGCCTCCCGCACCGCCCGCGCCGTCACCTTGTACGTCTCCAGGTCCACCGGCACGGCCCGCACCTCGACCCCCAGGTAGTGGGCCGCCTTGTGGAAGGCCGGGTGCGCGGTGACCGGCAGCACCACGACGGGGTCGGGCCGCCCCGCCAGGTCGCGGGCCGCCTTCACGGCCAGCATGATCGACTCGGTGCCGCCGCTGGTGAAGACGCCGTGGCCGCCGCCGAGCAGGTCCGCGACCGCGCCCACGACCTGCTTCTCCATCTCCACCACGCTCGGGAACGCCGTCGGGTCGAGGCAGTTGACCTCCAGCATCTCGACGTAGGCGCGGATCGCCGCGTCGTGCACCTCGGCGCGGCCCGTGTCGTACACGTAGGCCGTCACCTGGCCGCCTCGTACCGGCAGGTCGTGCGCCTTCATGCGGGCGATCTCGGCGAGCAGCTCCTCGGCGGCGCGTCCGGCGGCAGGCAGGTTCACACGGTCTCCTTCTCGCGGGCGAGCCTGCCGTAGCGGACGACGAACGGCAGGCTGATCAGCATCAGCAGGGCGGGCAGCGCGGTGAAGCCGAGCAGCAGCCCGGTGAGCGCGGACGGCGGCTGGGCGACCGGCGTCTCCACCGGAGCCGACACGAACCCCGACACGGCGAGCACCCCCGCGAACAGCCCCGGGCCGAGCGCCAGCCCGGCCGTCTCGCCCGCCGTCCACAGCCCCGTGAACGCGCCCGCCTGCGCGTGCCCGGTGCGGGCGGCGTCGGCGTGGACGGTGTCGGGCAGCAGCGACAGCGGCAGCAGTTGCAGCGCGGCGTAGCAGACCCCCGCCAGCGCGGTCAGCCCCAGCGTCGCCGCCAGGCCGCCCGCCGCGACCGACGGCACCAGCGCCACCGCCACCGCGCAGAAGGCCGCCGACGCCGCGAGGTAGCAGCGCACCGCGCCGTACCTGCGGGCCAGGCGCGCCCAGGCCGGCACGGCCGGGATGCTCGGCCCGACCAGGCAGACGAACATCAGCGACGTCAGCCCGTAGTCGCCCAGCCGGTACGACGCCACGTACGGCGCGCCCGCCAGCATGACCGCCACCGCCAGCGCCTGCGTCACGAACGCCGCCAGCAGGGCGAAGAACGGCCGGCTGCCCCTGGCCAGGCGCAGGGCCGCCACGAGGCCGAGCGGCCTGGGGCCTGGCCGGGACTCCACCCAGCGGGTCGAGAGCGTCGCCGTCACCAGCGCCGCCGCCATCACCGCGCCGACCGACGCACCCATGACGGCGTAACCGGGCCTGCCGCCTCCCGAGAGGTCCACGACCGCCGGGGCCAGCCCGCCCGCCACCAGGATGCCGACGGTCAGGCAGACCACCCGCCACGACATGATCCGCGTACGTACCGCCGGGCTGCCCGACATCTCGGCGGGCAGGGCCACGTACGGCACCTGGAAGCAGGCGAACGCGGTGGCGGCCAGCAGGAACGCCGCGCCCGCCCAGACCGCGCCGGGCAGGCCGCCCGCGATGCCGCCCGGCACGGCGAACATCAGCGCGAACGCCACCGGCAGCGCGGCGGAGCCGGCGGCCAGCAGCCGCGTCCTGCGTCCCGTCCTGACGGCCTCGCGGTCGCTGGCCGCGCCGACCAGCGGGTTGAGCAGGACGTCCCAGATCTTGGGCAGGGTCAGGACGGCTCCGCCGACGGCGGCGGGGACGCCCAGGGTGTCGGTCAGGTAGTACAGGAGCAGCAGGCCGGGGACGGCCGAGAAGACGCCGGTGCCGACCGACCCCACGCCGTACCCGAGCAGCCGCCCACCACCCGGGCGGGCCCCCTCGGGGCGAGCGTCCTCCCGGGTGGGGGAGGCCCTCTCCACGCGGAGGTCCTTCCGCGCGGGGGAGTGCGCCTCCGGGTGGGTGGTCTTCTCCCGGGCGGAGGGCGGTAAGGGGCGGGTCCCCGGAGCGGGGTCTTCCGGGGGGCGGGTCACGGGGTGGGGCCGGGGAGGCCGAGGGCGAGGTGGAGGGTGCGGTGGAGGTGGGCGCGGAAGCGGCGCAGCGCCGCCCGGTCGCCGGCGCTCCTGCGGCGGCCGTCGCCGTCGAGCACGCCGCCCTTGGCGAAGCCGTGGACGCACCAGATGACCGTCCAGATGGCGTACTCCACGTCCACCTCGGGGTCGATGACGCCGGAGCCGAGCGCGGGCGCGAGCGCGGCGGTCACCGAGGTCACCAGCGGCTGCACGTACTGGCGCTCCAGCTCGGTGATGTCGCCGGCGTCGGAGAGCCAGCGGTGCATCCACAGGGCGGGCACCTCGGGGTTGTCCACGCAGAAGTCGAGGTAGTCGTCGACCAGCCGGTGGATCGCCCCGACCGGGTCGCCGCCGGGCAGGCGCCCGAGCGCGTCGTCGAGCGCCGCCTTCTCGGCCCGGTGGGCGGCCTCCATGACCGCGAGGTACAGCTCCCGCTTGCCGCCGACGTGGTAGTTCACGGTGGCGATGTTCAGCCCCGCCGCGTCGGCGATCTGGCGCGTGGACGTGCCGTCGTAGCCGAGCGCGGCGAACAGCGTGGTCGCCACCTTGAGGATCGCGGCGGCCTGTCCGCTGTCCGCAGGTGTCATGCAGCAGAACGTAGTTCGGCTGGGCCCTCCCGGTCAATCACTTGATGGAGAACGGTCAGCCGGCCTTCCAGTACTTCGTCAGCGCCTTCTCCAGCCGCCCCACGACCGGCTGCCAGGTCTCCGGAAGGCGGTAGCGGGTCGCGCGGTGGCCCTTGTAGGACAGCGTGTACGCGAGGAAGTCCGCCCCCTGCGGCTGCGGCTCCGAGCCGCCGACCTGCAGGTGCCCGAGCGCGCCGCGCAGGCCCCGCAGCTCGGCCCGCGTCAGGCACCTGCGCACGACCGGCCCGGTACGCCTGCTGAAGCGGGCGCAGCCGTCGGTGTAGACGGTCACGCGGTCCTTCAGCCCCGCGAAGCCGCCCTCCTCGCGCAGGTCCACCAGCACCTTCGGACGTGTGGCCGCCGCCTCGGCCGGGGGCGCCGCCAGGGCCAGCAGCAGCGCGGGCAGCAGCAGGAATCGCCAGTTGCTCATGTCCCTTTGACGCACGGGAGCGGCGAACGGCTCACCTCAGCGGCCGAATCCCGCCTCCCTGGCCCGGACGATGGCCTCCGCCCGGTCGGCGACGTGCAGTTTCGCGAAGATGTTGGACACGTTGTTGCGCACGGTCTTCGGCGACAGGAACAGCGCCGAGGCGATCTGCTGGTTCGACCGCCCGGCGGCGACCAGCGCGAGTATCTCCCGTTCGCGCGGCGTGAGCTGGGGGAAGACCGTCTCGTCCGAGGCGGGCCCGGCGAAGAAGTCGGCGACGCGGCGGGCCACGGCCGGGCCGAAGATCGCCTCGCCGTGCGCGACGGCGGTGATGGCGCGCACGATCTCCGCCTGTCCCGCGCCCTTGAGCAGGTAGCCGCGGGCGCCGGCGCGCATGGCGGCGAACAGCGTGGCGTCGTCCTCCGACATGGTCAGGACGACCACGCCGATGTGCGGGCTGTCGGCCACGATGCGCCGGGTGGCCTCGATGCCGTCGAGTCCGGGCATGCGGACGTCCATGACGACCACGTCGGGCTGCAGCTCGCCGGCCAGTGCGACCGCCTGGGCGCCGTCGGCGGCGGTGCCCGACACCTCCACGCCGGGGATCGAGCCGAGCAGCAGCGCCAGCCCGTCGCGGTAGACGGGATGGTCGTCGGCCAGGACCACCCGCACCTGCCGCGCGGGCGCCTGCCGCTCGGGCCCCTGCTGCTCACGCACCGGCGGCCTCCAGCGGCAGCCGGGCCGTGACGAGCGTGCCGCCCTCCGGCGGGCAGCTCACCGCGCAGTCGCCGCCCAGCTCGGTCGCGCGCTCGCGCAGCGAGAGCATGCCGACGCCCGCCGCCACGTCGGGCCCGATGCCCGCGCCGTCGTCGCGTACCGCCACGTCGAGCCTCCCCTCGCGCACGCTCAGCCTGATCGCGCAGCGCGCCGCGCCCGAGTGCCGCGCGGCGTTCGCCAGCGCCTCGGACACGATCCGGTACGCCGCCACCTCCACTGCCGCGGGCAGCATATCCAGCGGCCCTTCACCGTCCACCGCCACCTTCAGCGCGGGCGAGCGGAACCTGTCGGCCTGCTGCTCGATCGCGCCGAGCACGCCCAGCTCGTCCAGCGCGGGCGGGCGCAGGTCGTGCACGAGCCTGCGCACGTCCGCCAGCACGCCGGCGACCTCGGCCGCCGTCTGCTCCAGGATGCGGTCGGCCTGCTCGGGGTCGGTGCCCGCCAGGTTGCGGGCCGCCTCGATGCGCAGCGCCGCAGCGCCCAGGCTCGGGCCGAGCCCGTCGTGCAGGTCGCGGCGGAGCCTGCGGCGCTCCTCCTCGCGGGCCATGACCAGCCGGGCGCGGATGCGCTGCAGGTCGGTGCTCAGCTCGCTGGCCCTGGCCGCCGCCGCGGCCTGGCGTACCAGGTCGCCCAGCAGTCGCTGGTCGCGATCGGTCAGGTCGGTACGGCACAGCACCAGCCGCCCCACCGTCTCCCCCCGGTAGGCGACCGGCAGCGACACCCGCGGCCCGCGCGGCGACCCCCGCTCCACCGCCGACCGCTCGCCGCCGGGCCGCTCGATCTCCACCCGCACGTACGACAGGCGGAACGCCTCGGCCAGCGTCCTCGCCACGGCGACGAGCTGCTGGTCGGGGTCGGTGGCGAGCTCCAGCCGCTCGGCCAGGGTCGAGACGGCCGCGTACGGGTCGCCGCCGGTGCCGCGGACCAGCCGCCTGGCCAGCCGCCACAGCCAGGTGCGCAGCGGCGCGTACACGACGGCGACGATGGCGATGGCGGCCAGCGCGGAGTCCCGCTCGCCCAGGACGCTCCCGGCCACGGTGAACACCGCCACGTCCACCAGCACGACGGCCGCGCCGAGCGCGCCGTACGCGAGGGTGGCCGACAGCAGCCGGTCCACGTCGTACAGGCGGTACTTGGTGACGGCCACGACGACGGCGGCGCAGGTCAGCGCGATGGCCACGGCCAGCAGCACCCCGGGCACCTGCGGCGGCAGCGTGAGCGGCGTGAACAGCACCAGCAGGTCCACCAGCGCCGCCCACACCAGCCAGCGGATCTGCGCCCGCCGCTCCTGCCCGGCCGCCCGGTAGCGGCGCACCAGCACGGCGAACGGCACCACCACGCTGACCAGCACCGCCGCGTACGCGACGTCGAGCGCGGGCTTCCAGGCGGCGTACGGGAGCGGCACGGCGAACGCGTCCAGGCCGAGCCGGGTGATCTCGGGTGGCAGCGCGGCGCCGTGGTAGCGCTCCATCACGGACATGGGGGCGGTGACGAGCAGCGCGGGCAGCAGCCCGGTGAGCACGAGGCTGGCGACGGACAGGCGGCGCCACAGCGGGGCGCGGGGCAGCCGCCCGTCGGGGAACAGCAGGATCAGCAGCGGCAGCCCGAGCAGCAGCGCCGCGCCGAGGCGGGAGTAGAACCAGTACGCCGCGGCGGCGCCGGGGGCGCCCGGGTCGGCGTAGAGGGCGTACGTCGACCAGCTCTCGGCGAACCCGTTGGCGAGCCACAGCAGCCCGAACCCGGTCAGCGCCCAGGCGACCGGGTGGCGCGGCAGGCGGCGCAGCAGCAGCGTGCCGGGCACGAGCTGCGCGAGCCCGGCCAGTGCCGACGGCCAGCCGGCCTCCAGTTCGGCGGCAGGGGGGACGTGCACGGCCGCGCACCGCACGTCCACGGCGACGGCGGTGGCGGCGAGGGCCACGCCGACCACCATCAGCACACCGGGCAAAAGGCCACGATCCGCATGTTTCACGCAGGCATTACACCCGATGGGGCGTCCCCACGTCCCGGGACGGCTGTCCCGCCGTGAACGGGACACCGGGCTCTGCCGTCCCGGGGCCCGCCGCCGACAGCCTGGGACGCAGCACAGAAAGGACCACCATGGACCCCCGCATCAGCACCACCCCGGCCAGGGCCCGCACCGACGTGCCCGCGGGAACCCCCGAGCCGCGGACGCCCTCGATCAGCGCCGCCACCGTGCGCAGGCTCGGCGCGACGCTCGCTGCCGGCACGCTCGTCTGGGCCACGAGCATCTTCGTGGTCGGCACCCACAACACCGGTTGGAAGGAACGGGTCGACGACCTGACCGGGTTCGCCTTCCAGATCGGCGTGTTCGCGCTGCTGGCCGTGCAGACGCGCACCCTGGCCACCGGAGGGTCGCGGGCCGCGCGGATCATGCTCCGCGTCGAGCTGGTGCTGCTCACGCTGGCGAGCCTCTACTCGGTGGTGCACGGCACCATGCCCGAGGACCTGCAGGACATCGCGGTGATGCAGGTGCTCGACGTCTTCTGGCCGCTGTCCATGCTCGGCATGATGGTGATCGGCGTCAAGCTGGCGTTCGCCGGGCGCTGGCGCGGCCGGCTGCGCTGGTGGCCGCTGATCGCCGAGAGCTGGGCCGTCGTGACGGTGCCGACGTTCATCGCCCTCGGCGACCAGGCCGGCCGCTGGGTCGGCGGCGTCCACCTGGTCATCGGGTACGCCACGCTCGGCCTGCTCCTCGCCCTGCGCCCCCACCTCGTCCTCCCCGCCCAGGACTGACCGGCCTCAGGGCGACGCGGCGGGCGGCGGGTCGAGCGGCGGCAGGGGGAGCCGGGCGCTCACCTCGGTGCCGCCGCCGGGACGCGGGGCGATCTCGCAGGCGCCCCCGATCTCGGCGGCGCGCTCCCGCATCGACGTCAGCCCCACCCCCGGCGACGGCGCGTCGGGCAGGCCCTTCCCGTCGTCCGCCACGGTCAGCCGCAGCGCCTCCGCCTCCCGCAGGAAGGCCACCACCACCGACGCCGCCCCCGCGTGGCGGCGCGCGTTCGTCAGCGCCTCCTGCGCGATCCGGTACGCCGCCATCTCCACCCCGGCGGGCAGCCCGTCGAGCGAGCCGTCCACCCGCACCTCGACCCGCGGCCCCGGCCCCGCGCCGAACGCGCGCAGCGCCCCCGCGAGGCCGAGCTCGTCCAGGACGGGCGGGCGCAGCCCGTACACCAGCTCGCGCACCGACACCAGCGTGCCCGTCATCTCCTCCCGCACCCGGGCCAGCAGCTCGCCCGCCGACCCCGGGTCGCGCTCCAGCCGCCGCCGCGCCTCGTCCAGCGTCATCGTGACGCTGGTCAGGGCGGGACCGAGCCCGTCGTGCAGCTCCCTGCCGAGCCTGCGCCGCTCCTCGTCCCTGGTGGCGCTGATGCGCTCGCGCGACTGGCGCAGGTCGGTGCTGAGCCGTACGGCGTGGGCCAGCTCGGCCAGGTGCTTGGCCATGACGGCCTGCTGCTCCCTGGCGGGGCGGGCGCCGGCGAGCAGCAGCCGGCCCACCCGCTCGCCGTGCCAGAGCAGTTCGACCGCCCGCATCCGGTGGCCCAGCGCGCCGTCCGTGAACGACAACGCGGGCTCGCCCCACACCTCGACCGCCGCGCCGCGCGCGCCGAACGCCGCCCGCACCAGCGAGATCGCCTCCGCCAGCGCCTCCGCGGGGTCGCCCGCCCGCTGCACGGCCCGGCTCAGCAGGTCGGCCGCCTTGTACGGGTCGCGCTCCACGTCGAACAGCCGGTCGACCGACCGCTGCAGCCGCAGCCGCACCGGGTGGAACACCGCGCCCGTCGCCATCGCCGCCGCCAGCCCGGCCACCGCCCCGTAGTCGCCCGCGAAGCTGCTGCCCGCCCAGATGAGCACCGAGTACGTGACGCCCATGACGAGCGCCAGCGAGCCGTACACGAGGGTGCGGTTGAGGATGAGCCTGATGCCGTAGAGCTGGTGGCGCAGCACCGAGGCGATCACGGCGATGGGGATGCCGCCCGCGAGGAACACGCGCAGGAACGCCATCACCGGGTCGTCCCCGCTACTGACCGCCCAGAACGCCACGTAGATCACCATCGCGTAGAAGTACCAGGCGATCTGGCGGCGCACCTCCGGCGCGGCGGCCCGGTACCTGAAGCCGAGCGAGACCACGCCGAGCACGGACAGCGCGAGCATCGGCAGGGCGATCCACGACTCCACCGTCTGCGGGATCGTGCCGAGCGCCGCCACCCCGAACGGGTTGTCCATCGGCACGCCCAGCTCGAACGACGGGTCGGGGGCCAGCCCGAGCATCAGCGAGTGGCCCACCATGAGCGTGAGGTCGGCGTACAGGACGAGACGCCACCGCCTGGACGGCGGCCGCCCGTCGGGGAACAGCAGCGGCATGACGGCGCTGAACGTCGGCACCGCCCACAGCCACAGCCACAGCGCCGGCCACCCGATGTAGACGGGCACGCCGGACGTGAACGCCGCCGTCCAGTGGGACAGGGAGTACAGCAGCGACCACGCCGCCCAGACCACGCCGGTGCCCCACATGAGCCAGGGGAACAGCAGGCGGGGCCGCCGGGAGATGAGGAACGCCCCGGCCGCCGGGTACATCAGGCCGATCGGGTCGACGCCGTCGCCGTCCACGTCCCACGGCACCTGCGCCGACAGCCACGCGGCCAGGAGCGTGGCGACCAGCGCCGCCGCCGCGACCGCCCAGGCGGCGGCGACGGCGACCCGCCACCGCCGCGGCGACGGCCCGGCCTCCACGGGTTCGGCGGGAGGGCACGGAACGGTCATCGGGGGGCTCCGAGAGGGAGGAGGGCGGTCACCTCGGTGCCGCCGCCCGGCCTGACCGCGAGCTCGCAGGCCCCGCCCGCCCGCTCGGCGTGCTGCCGCATCAGCTCCGCCCCCTGGCGGCGCTGCTCGGGCAGGCCGAGGCCGTCGTCGGAGACGGTGAGCCTGAGCGCGTCCTCCCGCTGCTCCAGCCGCACCAGGGCGGTCGTGGCGCGGGCGTGCCTGCGGACGTTGGCCAGCGCCTCCCTGGCGATCTCGTACGCGGCCGCCTCCACGGCGGCGGGCACCTCGGCGGGCGCGCCCGTCGCCACGACGTCCACCCGGGGCCCCGGCGCGGCGGCCAGCGTCCGCAGCGCGCCCTCCAGGCCCAGCTCGTCCAGCTGGGAACGGTCCAACCCGGGTGGCCGCAGGCCGTAGACGAGGTTCCTGACGTCCATGACGGCCTCCGTCATCTGCCTGCGGGCCCTGCTGAGCAGGGTCTCGGCGGCGTCCGGGTCGCGGGCGAGGGTGAGTCGCGCCTCGTCGACGCTCATGGCGAGGCTGGTGAGGGTCGGGCCGAGGCCGTCGTGGAGGTCGCGGCGCAGCCGGTGCCGCTCCTCCTCCCTGGTGACGAGCATGCGCTCACGGGAGCGCTGCAGGTCGGCGCTGAGGCGTACCGCGTGGGCCACCTCGGCGAGCTGCCTGGCGAGGATGTCCAGCAGGCCGGCGTCGCGCGGTTCGCCCCTGACGAGCAGGAGCCCGACGTGCCGGCCGTGCCAGACCAGCGGCACCGCCGCGTGCCCGCCGTCGTCGGCGGGGCCGTCGCCGGGGTCCTGGGCGGGGACCTCGCCGTCCACGACGGTACGCGTCCGGCCGCCGGGCAGCGGTACCTCCACGGCCACGCCACGCGCCCCCAGCGCGCGCCGCACCCACGACGCCGCCGACGCCAGCGCCTCCACGGGGCCCTCCGCCTCCTGCACCGTCCGGCTCACCAGGTCGGCCAGCCGGTACGGGTCGTGCCAGGTGCCGAACAGGCGGCTCGCCGCCTCGCGCAGGCGCAGGCGCAAGGGATGGAAGAGCGCGCCCGCGGCGAGCGCGGCAGCGAGCCCCCACCAGCGGCTCAGGTCGGAGCCGAGCCACGGCTGCGACCAGCGGCCCGCCGCGATGATGCCGAAGTAGGCGGCGCCGATCAGCGCGGTCAGGGCGGCGTGGACGGCCACCTGCTCCAGCACCCGGGAGACGAGCCCGCGCGGGCCGGGCGCGCGCACGCCGGCCAGGACCGCCGCCGCGACGATCAGCGGCCTCGCGGTCCTCAGCAGCACAAGCCTGACGTTTCTCCCCATATGCCGCGCATCATAGAAGGCCCGGCCACCCCCGCGCCTCCCCGAACCTCCGCCCCTGCGCCCGGTCCGCGCCTCCCCGGTGCCGGCGCCCCTCCCCGCCACCCGCACCCCGGCCCCTGCTTCCCCCGAACCCCGGCCTCGTGTCCGGACGGCACTTCCCGGGCGGGGATGCCGGGTGGGTGGAGTTCGTTGCGGAACGGTGTCCTGTTTGGGAGGGTTCGAGCGTGGTCCGCGCCCTCACCCTGGCCGGGTGTCCCGTGCACGAGTTGCTCGAACGCCAGACCACCCGCCTGGCCCGGCAGCTCGTCCGCGGCTTCGCCGACGAGATCCCCCTCTACCGCAGGCTGCCCCAGGAGGAGCTCGACGGCGACATCACCGGCATCACCGAGCACAACCTGCGGCTGATCGGCCGCATGTTCCGCGACGGCCGCCCGCCCACCGGGGCCGAGCTCGCGCCCGTGCGCGCGTCTGCGGCCAGACGCGCCCAGGAGGGGGTGCCGCTGGAGGCGCTGCTCGCCGCCTACCACCTCGGCGCACGCCGCGTGTGGGAGCACCTGTTCGCCGCCGCCACCCCCGCCGACCTCGACGACGTCCTCGCCGCGCACACGATCGTCCTGGCCTACCTGGAGGCCGTCACCGTCTCGGTCAGCGCCGCGTACCTGGAGGAGCGCGAGGGCGTGCTGAGCCACGAGCAGCACGCCATGCACGCGACCGTGTCGGCGCTGCTCGGCGGCGACCGGGCGGCGCTCGCCGGGGTGCGGCTCGCGCCGCGCTACCTCGTCGTGGCCCTCGCCGTCGGCCCGCACCCCGACGAGCACCCCCGCGAGCAGCCGGACGGCGGCCGGATCGCGGGACGCCGCAAGCTGAACAGGATCAGGAGGGCGCTCCAGCGGCAGGCCGCCGAGCAGGTGCTGTCCGTGCTCGACACCGCCGGGGGGCTCGCGCTGGTGCCGCTGCCCGGCGCCGACCCCGACCGGTGCGCCGTCGAGGAGCTGGCCGCCCGCGTCACGCAGGCCGCGGGAGCCCCGGTGTGGCTCGCCGCCGAGCCCGCGGCGCCCGAGGCCGTGCCGGCCGCGGCCCGGCTGGCGGAGGAGGTGCTGGAGGTGGCCAGGCTGTTCGAGCGCCCGCCCGGCGCGTACCGGCTGGTGGACGTACTGCTGGAGTACCAGCTCAGCAGGTCGAGCGCCGCGACGGACGCGCTCGCCGGGCTGCTCGACCCGCTGCTGGACAACCCCGACCTGCTGAGGACGCTGAAGGTGTACCTCGACACCGGCCTGGACCGGCGGCGGGCGGCGGAGGTGCTGCACGTCCACCCGAACACCGTGGACTACCGGCTGCGCAGGGCCGTCGCCCTCACCGGGCTCGACCCGCTGGACCCGGCGCACCTGCAGCGGATCGGGGCGGCGCTGGCCGCGCGCAGGCTCAGGTCTGCGAGAGCGCGCCCGTGACGGCGGCCGTCACGATCGTGGCGAAGTTCTTCATCCCGAGACCGTTCGGGTGGAACGGGGCGGCGGGGGAGGCGGGCACGTACGGCTCGATCCAGCGGACGCCGGGACTCGCGCACGGGTCGTGCCCGACGCTGGGCGTCTGCAGGTCGATGAAGCCGATCCCGGCCGCGGCGGCCTGCTCGGCCAGCATCTGGTTGAAGTACATGAGCGTGCCCCGGATGTAGTTGGCGTCGGCCTTGATGATCGGGACGGTCGGGTAGCAGCCGTTCGGCGGCGCGTACGTGGCGTAGCCCACCAGGAAGACGCGGGCGTGGGGCGCGCGGGCGCGGATGTCGGCGGCCAGCGCGGTCAGCTTCGGGCGCAGCGCGTCGGTCTTCACCCGCCAGCTGTCCTGCCCGTCCACCACGTAGTCGTCGTTGCAGGGGTCGCCGACGGGCGGCGGGAGCAGGTTCAGGCAGTCCTCGATGAAGCCGGTCAGCCCGACGTCGTTCGCCCCGATCTGGACGGTGACGAGCGTCGTGTCCTCGCGGAGCGCGTCGAACTGCGGCGCGACGCTGCCGAGGTCGGTCTTCTGCGACTGGTACATGTCCTTGGTCTTGGCGCCGGAGCAGGTGACGTCGCGCAGGACGGCGGCGCCGATCGCGCGGGCCGTCAGGTGCGCGTAGTTGTGGTCGGAGCGCCAGCAGCCGAGGTCGGGCACGACCTGGTCGGGCACGAGCGGGCCTGCGGCGGCCGAGTCGCCGAGCGCCACGTACACCTCGCCCTGCACGGCGCGGGCCGGGCCGGTCAGGCCGAGCGCCAGGGCGGCCGCGGCGAGCAGGACGAGCATCCGTCGGACCATGGGGGACTCCTTGGCAGGGGATTCGTGGGGGGTGGGGAATCCGGGGAGGACGGCGGATCAGCGGCGGAAGGGGCCGGTCACCTCGTACGTGATGCCGCCGGTGCCCGCCGTCTCGCCGCTGGGGCCGCGCTGGGAGGAGAAGTAGAGCCGGGTGCCGTCGGGCGAGAAGGCGGGCCCGGTGATCTCCGACTCGGCCTGCCCGTCGAGCCGCAGCACGGGGGCGACCACGCCGTCGGGGGTGATCACGTTGATCTCCATGTTGCCGCCGTCCTCGGCGACGTACAGGTCGCCCGACGGCAGGCCGGTGATGTTGTCGACGCCGTCGAGGGTGCCGCCGCCGTCGTAGACGGACGTCACGGTCTGCCGCGCGGTGTCGTACGCCCAGACCTTCCTGTCGCCCTTGGCGGTGAAGTAGCAGACGCCGGCGGCGTAGTGGCAGCCCTCGCCGCCGTCGAAGTGCCTGGCGGCGGCGACCTGGTGGCGGGTCTGCCGTTCGAACACGCCGGGCGTGGGGTCGGGCACGGGCCGCCACTCGACGCCGTCGCCGCCGGTGCCGCAGAGCACGTCCAGCCGGCCGCGTGACAGGTCGCCCCAGACGTCGGGGGTGAAGCGGTAGAGGCAGCCGTCGGATTCGTCCTCGGTCAGGTAGACCGCGCGGTGGTCGGGGTCGCAGGCCGCCGCCTCGTGCTTGAACCTGCCCATCGCCGGGCGCGCCTGGGCGGCGCGGGCGCCGTACGGGTCGGTCTCGTACACCCGGCCGCGGAACACCTCCTCGCACGACAGCCAGGTGTTCCACGGGGTGCGGCCGCCGGCGCAGTTGAGCGTGGTGCCGTCGAGGATCCGGTACGCGCGCTCGATGGAGCCGTCCGCGCGGAACCTGATGGCGGACGCGCCGCCGACCAGCGGCACCTCGGAGTTGGACACGTAGATCCAGCCGTCGCCGTCGGCGAAGCACGCGCCGCCGTCGGGCGCCGGGTGCCAGAGGAGGCCGCCGGTCAGGCGGCCCGACCTGGCCACGACCCGGCTGCGGAACCCGGCGGGCAGCGCCACGCCGTTCGCGTCGGCGGCGCCCAGCGGCCCGTAGGGGCCAGCGCCTGCGCGCAGGCCGCCGGACGGGAGGGATCGGGAGGCGGAGGCGGCGGCCTCGTGCCAGACGGCGCCGGAGAAGGCGACGGCGCCCAGCCCGGCGGACACTGCGGTGAGGAACGTGCGGCGGCGCATGGCGGCTCCACGGGTCGCGGACGGTTCGGCGCGCAGACCCACACGATGAGCCACCCCGGCTCTTCTGTGAACTGGACCGGGAAGTAAATCCGGGCTGTCAGATCTGTGACGGCTCACAAACCGGTCACTCGACCAGCGCCTGGTGGACCAGCCGCCGCAGGGCGGCCCTGAGGGGGTAGGCGTTCGACGGCAGGAGCTGGGTGAGGAAGAGCACGCTCAGCTCCTCCTTCGGGTCCACCCAGAACGCGGTGCTCGCCGCCCCGCCCCAGCTGTACTCGCCCTCGGAGGACAGCAGCCCGGCCTTCACCGCGTCCAGCAGCACCCCGAACCCCAGCCCGAACCCCATGCCCGCGTACGACACCTCGGCGAACACCGGCCTGCCGAACTCCTGCAGGTCGGCGCCCCCGGGCAGGTGGTTACGCGTCATGTACGACACCGTGCGCGGGCCGAGCAGACGCACCCCGTCGAGCTCGCCGCCGCGCAGCAGCATCTGGAGGAAGCGGTGGTAGTCGTGGGCGGTGGAGATCAGCCCGCCGCCCCCGGACGGCGCGAGCGGCGGGACGAACGCGAGGTCGCCCATGTCGAGCGGCACCATGCCGTCGCCAGGCACGAGGCTGTAGAGCGTGGCGAGCCGCTCCGCGTGCTCCCTGCCGACGCGGAAGCCGGTGTCGGTCATGCCCAGCGGCTCGAAGATCCGCTCGGCGAGGAACGCGGCGAAGGGCCGCCCTGACGCCACCTCCACGACCCGGCCGAGCACGTCGGTGGCGACGGAGTAGTTCCACTGCGTGCCGGGCTCGAACAGCAGGGGCAGCTCGCCCAGCCGGTCCGCCGTCTGGGCGAGGTCGAGGCCCTTCGGCATGCCCCGGTTGAAGCCGGCCTGCCGGTAGATCTCGTCCACGACGTGGACGTGCTGGAACCCGTACGCGAGGCCCGCCGTGTGGGTCAGCAGGTGCCGCACGCGCACGGGCTCGCGTACGGGCCTGGTGATCGGGGCGGCGGCGGTGCCGCCCTCGTGGACGCGCAGGTCGCGGAATGACGGGATGAACCTGCTCACCGGGTCGTCGAGGTCGAGCGCGCCCTCCTCGTACAGGATCATGGCGGCGACCGAGGTGACGGGCTTCGACATCGAGTAGATCCGGAACAGGGTGCCGGTCTCGACCGGCGCGCCGGTGGCGACGTCGCGGGAGCCGTACGCGGACAGGTGGGCGATCTCGCCGCGCCTGCTCACGAGGACGAGCCAGCCGGGCAGCCGCCCGTCGTCCACGTACCGCGCGAGGTGCGCGTCGATCCGGCGCAGCCGGGCGGGGTCGAAGCCGACGTCTCCGGGGTCGCAGGTGACCTTGAGCTCGCTCACGCCGCCTCCTCAGCGGAAAGGATTCTAGAATCAGATTCTAAGGCGGAGGCTCGCGCAGGGGAAGCTCAACCTGGAAGCGGACCGCCAGTCACTCCACGGGCGGACGCTGCCGCGCGCGTCCACGGCCTACCGTCACCTGGTCACGCCGCCCGGCAAGGCTAGGAACCCCCATGCTCAAGAACTCCACCGACTTCAGGCGCGTCGCCGCCGGCACGCTGCTGATCGTCGCACCCCTCCTCCAGACGATCGCCGTGATCGTCGATCCCGGCACCTGGGGCGACGACCGCGAGGTCGTCAGCTACGGCGACAACCCGGCCCTCGCCCAGCTCCAGTCCGCGCTCTACCACTGGAGCTGGGTGCTCACCGCCGTCGCCGCCTTCGGCCTGCTCCACCTCGTCAGGCGCAAGGCCGTCGTGCTCGGCAACATCGCGGGCGCCATGACCGTCATCGGCTACATCAGCCTGTCGGCGCTGCTGCTCGGCGACCCCGTCGAATGGTGGTTCGGCCGGCACTACCCCGCCGAGGAGGCCGAACGGCTCTTCAACGAGGTGATGGACCTGCCCGGCGTCGTGTTCGGCTTCACCGTCCCCTGGGTCCAGCTCGCGGTGATCGGGCTGCCCCTGCTGACCGTCGCCGTCTGGCGGGCCGGCGAGACGCACTGGTGGGTGCCCCTGGTCGTCATCGTCAGCAACGTCGCGAACTTCTTCGTGCCGTACGGCCCCGTCACCGTCCTGCTGTGGACGCTGCCCACCCTCGCCCTCGGCTGGATCGGGCTGCGCATCCTCCGCATGGACCGCGCCGCCTGGGCGTCGTACTACCCGGTGGAGAGCCCGGCTCCCTCTGCCTGACGACCGCCTCCGCCACGCCTCCCACCAGGCCGTCCCCGGGCCAGTGCCGCTCGGGGGCGGCCTGCGTCCGTGTACGGGAGGATGGGCCGGCGGCGGGCGCGACGGCCCCGGCTCACGATCGGCATCGCGGTTGCCAAGGCTCGACGCCTGATCGCCCCGCTGTTGCGATGACCGTCCGGTCTTCGGGGTTGAATGTGCGAGAGGTAGGGTGAGGATCTGTGACGACGTTCCGGATCAGCGAGGCGGCCGCGCTGCTCGGGGTCAGCTCCGACACCGTCCGCCGCTGGGTCGATGCCGGCCGGCTGCCGGCCGCACGGGACGAGCACGGCCACCGGCTGGTCGAGGGCGCCGACCTGGCCGCCTTCGCCCGCGCCCAGGTCGAGACCGGCGGCGACGGCGGCCGTTCCTCGGCGCGCAACCGCTTCCGCGGCATCGTCACCGACGTGATCAAGGACGCGGTGATGGCGCAGGTCGAGCTGGCGGCGGGGCCGTACCGGGTGGTGTCGCTGATGAGCCGCCAGGCCGCCGACGAGCTCGGGCTCGAACCGGGGGTGGTCGCCGTCGCCGTGGTGAAGTCCACGAACGTCGTCGTCGAGATCCCAGGCCACGAACGCGTGGCCGGCAGCCAGTAGAGGAGCCCCCCTTGGTGTCCAACGCGGTGTCCGGTTCTGTTCTCGGTCGGCTTTCCCGGTGGGCGGCGGTCGTGCCCGTCGCGCTCGCCGTCCTGTCCGGTTGCGGCTCAGGAGAGCCGTCCGCGGCGTCCCCGGCCGCCGCGGACGGGGCCCGGCAGGTGACGGTGTTCGCCGCCGCTTCGCTGACCGGCACCTTCACCGAGCTGGGCAAGGCGTTCGAGGCCGCGCACCCGGGCACCTCCGTCAGGTTCAACTTCGGCTCCAGCGCCACGCTGGCCCAGCAGATCACCCAAGGAGCGCCCGCCGACGTGTTCGCGGCGGCCAGCCCCGCCACCATGAAGACCGTCACCGACGCCGCGCTCACCTCGGGGGCCCCCACCACGTTCGTGCGGAACAAGCTGCAGATCGCCGTGCCCGCCGCGAACCCGGCCAAGGTGGACGAGCTCAAGGACCTGACCGACCCCAAGGTGAAGGTCGCGCTCTGCGCCGAGCAGGTGCCGTGCGGCGCGGCGGCGACGAAGGCGCTCGCCGCGGCCGGGCTGAAGGTCACCCCGGTCACCCTCGAACAGGACGTCAAGGCCACGCTCACCAAGGTGGAACTGGGCGAGGTCGACGCCGCGCTCGTCTACAGGACCGACGTGATCGCCTCGGGCGGCAAGGTGCAGGGCATCGACTTCCCCGAAGCGGACAAGGCGGTCAACGACTACCCGATCGCCGCCCTGGCCAAGGCGCCGTCGGGAGACCTGGCCGGGCAGTTCGTCGCCCTGGTGCTGTCGCCGCAGGGCAAGGACGTGCTCGCCAAGGCGGGCTTCGAGGCGCCGTGATCGTATGGACGCTCCGCTGACCCCGGCCCCCGGCCGTTCCGGCGCGGGCAAGTCAGGCGGGCGCGGCCGGGCCGCGCGGGAGCGGGGGGTGTCGGGGCGGGCGCCCCTCGCGCTCCTGGTGCCCGCCGTGCTCGGGCTGGCCTTCCTGGTGCTGCCGCTGGCCGGGCTGCTGGTCAGGGCGCCGTGGCCGACACTGCTGCGGCGGCTGGCCGAGCCGTACGTGCTGGAGGCGCTGCGCCTGTCGCTGGTGTGCGCGACCCTGGCCACCGCCGTCTGCCTGGTGCTCGGGGTGCCGCTGGCCTGGCTGCTCGCCCGGGTGGCGTTCCCCGGCAGGAGGGTGGTCCGGGCGCTGGTCACCGTGCCGCTGGTGCTGCCGCCCGTGGTCGGCGGCGTCGCCCTGCTGCTGGTGCTGGGCCGGCGCGGCCTGCTCGGCCAGTGGCTGGAGTCGGCGTTCGGCGTCACGCTGCCGTTCACCACGGCGGGCGTCGTCGTCGCCGAGGCGTTCGTGGCGATGCCGTTCCTCGTGATCAGCGTCGAGGGGGCGCTGCGGGGGGCCGACCGCCGCTACGAGGAGGCCGCCGCGACGCTCGGCGCCTCCCGGTGGACGGTCTTCCGCCGCGTCACGCTGCCGCTCATCGCGCCGGGCGTGGCGGCGGGCGCGGTGCTGTGCTGGGCGAGGGCGCTCGGCGAGTTCGGCGCGACCATCACCTTCGCCGGCAACTTCCCCGGCACCACCAGGACGATGCCGCTGGCCGTCTACCTCGCCCTGGAGACCGAACCGGAGGCCGCGATCGTGCTCAGTCTCGTCCTGCTCGCGGTGTCCGTGGCCATCCTGGCCGGGCTGCGCGACCGGTGGGTGAGCGCGTCGTGAGCGGCGGAGGGCTGCGGGCCCGGCTGGTCGTGACGCGGCCCGCCTTCACCCTGGACGTCGCGCTGGAGGTGGCGCCGGGTGAGGTCGTCGCGCTGCTCGGCCCGAACGGCGCGGGCAAGACCACGGCGCTGCGCGCCCTGGCGGGGCTCGTCGCGCTGTCGCCCGGCGGCGAGATCAGTCTCGACGGGCGGGCCCTGCACGCGGTGCCGGCCGAGCGCCGGCCCGTCGGCATGGTCTTCCAGGACTACCTGCTCTTCCCGCACCTGTCCGCCCTGGACAACGTCGCGTTCGGGCCGCGCTGCCGCGGCGCGTCCAAGGCGGAGGCCCGCCGCGCCGCCGCCGCGCTGCTGGAGCGGGTCGGCCTGGCCGCCCACGCCGCCGCCAGGCCGCGGCAGCTCTCCGGCGGGCAGGCCCAGCGGGTCGCGCTGGCGAGGGCCCTCGCCGTACGACCCCGGCTGCTGCTGCTGGACGAGCCGCTGGCCGCGCTCGACGCCCACACCCGCCTGGAGATCCGCTCCCAGCTCCGCCGCCACCTGGCGGACTTCGACGGCGCCACCGTCCTGGTCACGCACGACCCGCTCGACGCCATGGTGCTGGCCGACCGGCTCGTCGTCGTCGAGGAGGGGGCGGTCGTCCAGGAGGGCACGCCGGGCGACGTGGCGCGCCGCCCGCGTACCGACTACGTGGCCAGGCTGGTCGGGCTCAACCTGTACAGGGGCGCGGGCGACGGGGGCCGCGTCAAGGTCGGCGAGCTGCTGTTCAGCACCATCGAGCAGGTCGAGGGGCAGGCGTTCGTGGCCTTCCCGCCGGCCGCTGTGGCCCTGTACCGTTCGCGTCCCGACGGCAGCCCGCGCAACCTCTGGCAGGCCCGCATCGACGGCGTCGAACGGCACGGCGACAACGTCCGCGTCCACCTGGACGGCCCCATCGGCGCGTTCGCCGACGTCACCCCGGCCGCGGTGGCGGAGCTGGACCTCACGCCCGGCCGCACGGTGTGGGCGTCGGTGAAGGCGACGGAGACGCACGCCTACCCGGCCTGACCGCCCCTCGCCCCCTGAGGGGCGGTCGGCGCGGGCGCGTTCCGCGATCGGAGGCGCCGGTCAGGGGCCGTAGGCGCGCAGGAAGGCAGCCACGGCCGCGTCGGCGAGGCGGTCGAGGTCGCCGGGGCCGTAGTGGTCGCCTCCGCCGCAGAACATCGCCTTGTTCACGGGGATCCACAGCAGCATGCCCACGAAGTGGTCGGTGGCGAGCCCGGCGTCGTCGAGGCGGAGCAGGCCGCGCTCGGCGAGCCGTCCGAAGCCGGCGCGCAGGGTCGAGAGGACGCGCTCGAAACCCTGCTCGTACCAGGCGCGGCCGAGGTCGGGGAAGCGGTCGGCCTCGGCGATGACGAGCCGGCGCAGGCGCAGGACCTCGGGCTGCATGAGGGCGTCGAGGAAGGCGCGGGCGAGCGTGCGCAGCGACGCCGCCGGGTCGTCGCCGTCGTCGAGGGCCGCCGCGACGAGCCTGGTGAGCCCGTCGATCTCGCCGGCCGTGTCGAGGACGAGGTGGGTGAAGAGCTGCTCCTTGTCGGTGAAGTGCTTGTAGACGGTCTGCTTCGACACGGCCGCGAGCGAGGCCACCTCGTCCATGCTCGCTCCCACGTAGCCGTTGCGCAGGAAGACCGGTCTGGCCGCCTCGATGATCTGCCGGCGCTTGCGCGCCGAGCGCCCTTCTTCCATGTCCGCTGTCATGGGACCTCTCTTTCTCGCGGAAAGAGTACTGGACAGTTCCGTACTCCGTCAGTACGGTACCGTCTAGTTCCGGAGCCGAACAGGACGGGGAGACATGAGCGACCTTCAGAAACTGGTGCAGGAGACCGCCGACGAGCTGGTCGAGTCGGGCAAGGAGCGCGGGCTGCAGGTGGCCGTCTACCGCGACGGCCGGCAGGTCGTGGACGTCGCCGCGGGAGTCGCCGACCCCACGACCGGGCGGCCCGTCACCCCCGACACGCCCTTCTACAACTTCTCCATCGGCAAGGGCGCCACGGCGACCGTCGCCCACATCCTGGCCGAGCGCGGGCTCTTCGGCTACGACACGCCCGTCGCGGAGCTGTGGCCGGAGTTCGCCAAGCACGGCAAGGAGGGCGTGACCGTACGCCACGTGCTCACGCACACCGCCGGCGTGCCGGGCGTGCCGCTCGACACCACCCCCGAGGACGTCTGCACCTGGGAGACCATGGTCGCCGCGCTGGAGGACGCCGAGCTGTGGTGGGAGCCCGGCACGAAGATGGGCTACCACGCCTACACGTTCGGCTTCCTCGTCGGCGAGATCGTCCGGCGCACCACCGGCAAGCCCATCTCCCAGGTGCTGCTGGAGGAGGTGAGCGGCCCCCTCGGCGTGGGCCGGGAGCTCTACTTCGGGATGCCCGCCTCCGAGCACCACCGCCTCGCGGTGCTGGAGGACGCCCCCAGGGACCCGTCGGCCTTCGCGGACATGCCCGAGGACCTGCCGATGTTCAAGGCGGCCCCGATGAGCCTCATGCCGACGGCCGCGCTGGGCAACCGCCCCGACTACCTGTCGGCCGACATCCCGGCGGGCGGCAAGACGTCGGCCAGGGCGATCGCCCGCATGTACGCCGCGCTGCTCGGCGAGGTGGACGGGATCCGGCTGATCTCCCCCGAGCGGCTGCGCGAGGCGACCGCGATCGCCTGGAGCGGCCCCGACGAGGTCTTCGGCATGCCGTCGGCGTGGGGGCTCGGCTACGCGATCGGGCGGCCGGGGTCGGCGCCGGAGGAGACGCCGACCGTGTTCGGCATGGGCGGCGCGGGCGGCAGCATGGCGTACGCGGACAGCGCCACCGGCACCGTCCTCGCCATCACCAAGAACCTGCTCGCCCAGGACTTCGAGACGGTCGGCAGGATCGCCGCCGTCGTCGAGCGCGGCTGACGGCGGCCGGCCGCGCTCACCGGCCCCGGCGGCAGGGCGCGCTCAGCGGCCCCGGCGGCCGGGCGCGCTCCGGCGGCTCCGGTGGCAGGGCGCGCGTGGCCCCCCGGCCTGCTCAGCCGTCGTGGCAGAAGGGGGTGCCCCCCACGACGCAGGCGATGCCGCCCAGCTCGCAGCTCACCAGCGTGCCGTCCATGCCGAGCACCAGCACGAGCACGAAGCCTGCGCGCTCTGACCGCTGGGCCAGCACGACCTGCCCCACAGCGCCGTTATCCAAGATCACGATCGGGCGTCCAGTCGCGATGTCCATGCCCTTCGTGACTCCTCTCCACGTTCAGAAGCGGGCCCGGCGCCGGGCCCGCCGCCACCAGGATGCCCATGCGAGCGGGTGCCGCGCATCGGCCATGTGGCTTGTCATTCCACAGGGCTTACGGGGTGTTCCGCCGGGTTTTGCGGAGGTTGGGGGGAGGGCATTTCGGTCGGAAGAGGCCGGGTTACAGTGGCCCGAAGGAATCTTGGGGCCAGGGCCGGGGGAGAGGGGCGCCATGACGATCCGTACGTGGCTCACCGACAGGTTCGGGCTCACCGTGCCCGTGGTCGGCGCGCCGATGGCGGGGGTGGGCGCGGGCCGGCTGGCCGCCGCGGTCTCCCGGGCCGGCGCGCTGGGCATGATCGGGGTCTCCGGCGCGGTGACCCCGGCGTGGATCGAGGAGCAGGCGGGCGAGGCCGCCGCCGCGGGCCGCCCGTACGGCATCGGGCTCATCGCGTGGACGCTGGCCCGCGACCCCGCCAAGCTCGACGCGGTGCTCGCGGCCCGTCCCGCGCTCGTGTCGGTCAGCTTCGGCCCGTACGCCGAGCACCTCGGGAAGCTGCGCGCCGCGGGCATCGTCGTCGTCACCCAGGCGGGCACCACCGAGGAGGCCGTCGCGGCCGAGCGGGCGGGCGTCGACGCGGTCGTGGCGCGCGGCGGCGAGGGCGGCGGGCACGGCAGGAACGAGGTGGCCACGCTGCCGCTGCTGCAGAGCGTCCTCGACGCCGTGCGCGTGCCCGTGCTCGCCGCCGGCGGCATCGCGACGGCTCGCGGTCTGGCGGCCGTCCTCGCCGCCGGGGCGGAGGGCGCCTGGGTCGGCACGGCGTTCATGGGCTGCGCCGAGACCGTGCTCCCACCGGCGGCGGCGGAGCGCGTCCTTGCGGCGGCCGAGACCGACACCGCGTACGGGCGGGTCTTCGACGTGGCCCAGCGGCTGGACTGGCCGCCAGAGTACGGCGGGCGCGCCCTGCGCAACGCCTTCTTCGAGCGCTGGAAGGGCCACGAGGAGGAGCTGGCGACGCACGAGGCCGCCCCCGCCGAGATCGCCGCCGCCCGCGAGGCGGGCGACTACGAGACGGCCTGCGTGTACGCGGGGCAGGCCGTCGGCATGGTCCGTGAGCGGCGCACGGCGGCCGACGTGGTGGCCGGTTTCGCCGACGCCGAACACCTGCTCAACCGCTTCCGCTGACGCCCGGCGGCGCGCCCGGAAGGGCGGGTGGGCGGCGCCGGAAGTGCCGGGTGGGACGGCCGTCCGGAGCGGAACGGGCCGACGTAGGATGGCGCCAGCCGACCAGCACGGCCGTTCGAGGCGAAGGAGAGCGCAGCCGGATGACCGAGCTCGACCGCGTTCCGCCGGGCGTCGACCCGAGCGTCCCCAGCTCCGCCCGCGTCTACGACTACCTGCTCGGCGGCAAGGACCACTTCGCCGTCGACCGAGCCGTGGCCGAACGGCTGCTGGCCGTCGCCCCCGACTCCCGCGAGGTGGCGAGGGCCAACCGCAGGTTCCAGGTGCTGGCGGTCCGCCACGCCGCCCAGCTCGGCGTGCGGCAGTTCCTCGATCTCGGCACCGGCATCCCCACATCGCCCAGCATCCACGAGACGGTCCGCGAGGTGAGCCCTGCCTGCCGGGTCGTCTACGTCGACTACGACCCGGTGGCGCGCCTGCACGCCCAGGTGCTGCTGGCCGACTCCCCGGGCGTGGCCGGCATCCAGGCCGACCTGCGCCGTCCCGCCGAGGTGCTCGCCGACCCGCACGTCACCGGGCTGATCGACTTCGACCAGCCGGTGTGCGTCCTCATGGTCGGTGTGCTGCACTTCGTCATGGACCACGAGGACCCGGCGGGCATCGTGGCCGCCTTCAGGGAGCGCATGGCGCCGGGCAGCCACCTCGTCCTCTCGCACGCCATGGCCGAGAGCCCGCCCGAGGCCGTCGCCCAGCTCCAGGCGGCCACCGCCGGCACCCCGGCGCAGGGCAGGTTCCGCACCCGCGAGGAGGTGCTGAAGCTGTTCGACGGCTTCGAACTGATCGGCCCGGGGCTGGTGCCGGTGCAGGACTGGTACGTCACCGAGGACGACGAGCTCCGCATCCCCCTGCTGACCGGAAAGCCCCACCTCCGCCTCGACGCAGGAGTGGGCCGCCTCCCGTAGCGGCGCCCGGCCCGCCGGCGTGGCGGCCCGCGCCCGGCGCGCCTGCGGCCTCCCTTCACCAGGACACCGCGCCCGCCGGCCGTCACGGCGGACGTCTCCCGATGGCCGCGGTGGCGGCGCCGGCGATCGGCGCGCGCGGTTTCCCGATGGTTCCCGTGCTCCCGTACGGCACGCGTACGGCCAGGCCAGGGGATTACGTACGCCCGCGCTCGTGAAATGTCGGTATTGCTTACCGATGGCGCTACGGATTCCCAGGCGGGCGGGCGGCGCTTAGCGTCTGGCGACAACGAGGAGAAACGGTCCGCTCACCTCGTCGTCATGTTCTGTCACCCCCCGTTCCCCGTCTCGTCGCCGGGCGATCCCCGGCGGCGGCGGCCGGCGCGCGCTCACAGGCGGCCCGGCCAGGGGAATCCGCCGAAAGGAGCACGACAGCGTGAAACGCTTACTCGCGGCGGCCGTCGGCGTGGCCACGGCCGCGTCGATGGCGCTGCTCGCCTCACCCGCGAACGCCGCGCCCCCGGGCGCGGCGAAGGACCAGGACAGCGCGTCCGCCCGTGCCGCCGCCGACCCGGCGTCGCTCGCCGCGGCCGTCGCCGACAGGGCCGTGGCCAGCGGGCTGGACGAGCTGAGCAGGGGCCCCGACGAGTCGTACCGCCGCGTCGGCGTGACGCCCGGCGCCAGCGACATGTACTTCGTCTCCTACGAACGTACGTACAAGGGGCTGCCGGTGGTCGGCGGCGACGCGGTCGTCGTGACCGACGCCGCCGGGCACGTCCGCGACACGGTGGCCGCCACCGGCGCCACGACGGCCGACGTGGACACCAGCCCGAAGATCAGCGCCGAGAAGGCCACCGAGGTGGCCAGGTCGAAGCTGTCGCGCGTGGACGACACGGCCGAGCCCCGCCTGGTCGTGCTCGCCTGGGGCGGCAAGCAGCGGCTGGCCTGGGAGGCGACCGTCTCCGGACTGGCCGACGGCAAGCCCAGCATCCAGCACGTGTTCGTGGACGCCCGCACCGGCAAGGTCGCCGACTCGTACGACCTGGTGCGCGCGGGCACGGGCAACGGCTACTACTACGGCCAGGTCACCATCGCGACGAGCGGCTCCGGCAGCTCGTACTCGATGACGGACTCCACCAGGCCCGGCATCCAGTGCGGCGGCCAGAACGGCTCGGCCTACACCGGCACCGACGACGCGTGGGGCAACGCCTCCGGCACCAACCTGGAGACCGCCTGCGTGGACGCGCTCTACAGCGTGCAGCGCGAGTGGGACATGCTGCGTGACTGGCTGGGCCGCAACGGCATCAACGGCAGCGGCAGGGGCTTCCCGGCCCGCGTCGGGCTCGCCGACGTCAACGCGTACTGGAACGGCAGCTACACCAACTTCGGCCACAGCCAGGACAACGCCCGGCAGGCCACCCCGATCGACGTCGTGGCGCACGAGTTCGGCCACGCGATCTTCCAGACCACGCCGGGCGGCGCGGGCTCCGGCAACGAGAACGGCGGCCTCAACGAGGCCACCGGCGACATCTTCGGCGCGCTGACCGAGCACTACGCCAACAACCCGAACGACCCGCCGGACTACCTGGTCGGCGAGGAGGTCGACCTCGTCGGCGACGGGCCGATCCGCAACATGTACAACCCGAGCGCGCTCGGCGACCCGAACTGCTACTCGTCGTCGATCCCGAACACCGAGGTCCACTCGGCGGCCGGGCCGCTGAACCACTGGTTCTACCTGCTCGCCGAGGGCAGCAACCCCGGCGGCGGCAAGCCGTCCAGCCCGATCTGCTCCGGCGGCCCCTCGTCGGTGACCGGCGTGGGCGTCCAGAACGCCGGCAAGATCTTCATGGGCGCGCTGAACAGGAAGACCTCGACGTGGCGCTACGCCAACGTGCGCGCGGCGTCCGTGGCGGCGGCCATCGAGCTGTTCGGCGCGAACAGCGCCGAGTGCAACACCACCAAGGCGGCGTGGAGCGCGATCAGCGTGGCGGCGGCGTCGGGCGAGCCCGCCTGCGGCACCTCCACCAGCGACTTCTCGCTCACGCTCAACCCGACCTCGGGCAGCGCGACACCGGGCGGCCAGGCGACGGTCACCGTGAACACGCAGACCACCTCGGGCTCCGCCCAGACGGTCGCGCTGTCGGCGCCGAACCTGCCCAGCGGCATCACCGCCGCGTTCAACCCGGCGTCGGTGACCTCGGGCGGCTCCTCCACGCTGACGCTGTCCGTCGGCTCGTCTGTCGCGCAGGGCTCGTACCAGATCACGGTGACGGGAACCGGCTCGACCAGCCACAGCGCCACGTTCGGCCTGACCGTGGGGCAGGGGCCGGGCGGCACCGAGCCGCCTGACGTGAGCCTCTCCAACATCAAGGGCCACCTGACGCAGCTCCAGAGCATCGCGACGAGCAACGGCGGCAACCGCAGGTCCACCACCAACGGCTACCTGCAGTCCGTGCAGTACGTCGAGGACAAGCTGAAGGCCGCGGGCTACACCGTGACCAGGCAGAGCTGCACCTCGGGCTGCACCAGCGGCGCGGGCCCCAACCTGATCGCCGACTGGCCCGGCGGCGACGCCAACCAGGTGATCATGTCCGGCGCCCACCTCGACAGTGTCTCCGCCGGCCCCGGCATCAACGACAACGGCTCGGGCTCGGCCACCCTGCTGGAGGTCGCGCTCACCCTGGCGAGCAAGAACCCGACCCTGGCCAAGCACGTCCGGTTCGGCTGGTGGACGGACGAGGAGCAGGGCCTCAACGGCTCCGAGTTCTACGTGAACTCGCTCAGCTCCACCGACCGGTCGAAGATCAAGGTCTACTACAACTACGACATGGTCGGCTCGCCCAACGGCGGCTACTTCATCAACAACATCAGCACGACCGCCGCCCAGTACCTGAAGGAGTTCTACGACAAGCTGAACCTGCAGCCCGAGGAGAACACCGAGGGCGCCAACCGCTCCGACGACGCCTCCTTCCGCAACGCGGGCATCGCCAGCTCCGGCGTGGCGGCGGGCGCCAGCTACACCAAGACGTCGGCGCAGGCGTCCAAGTGGGGCGGCACGGCCGGCCGGGCGTACGACTCCTGCTACCACTCCTCGTGCGACACCACGACCAACATCAACGACACCATCCTCGACCGGGCGGCCGACGCGGCCATGTACGCCGTGTGGAAGCAGTCGGTCGGCACCGGCACGCCGACCCGCGACTTCTCGGTCTCCACGAACCCGGGCTCCGGGACGGTGCAGGCGGGCGCGCAGGCCACCACCACGGTGGGCACGACCACCACGGCGGGCACCGCGCAGACGGTGAACCTGTCCGCGAGCGGCCTGCCGACCGGCGCCTCCGCCGCCTTCAACCCGCAGTCGGTGACGTCGGGCGGCTCGTCCACGCTGACGATCTCGACCTCGGCCACCACGCCGGCCGGCTCGTACACCGTGACGGTGACGGGCACCGGCGAGACCGGCGCCCGCACCGCCACGTACGCGCTGACCGTCCAGGGCACCTCGGGCGGCCGGACGTTCACCAACGACACCGACGTCCAGATCGCGGACTGGGCGAACGTCCAGAGCACGATCACCTCCACGGCGTCGGGCGCGGCGGCGTCGCCGGTCAAGCTGTCCATCACGATCAACCACACCTGCGCCGAGGACCTGGACATCTGGCTCCGGGGCCCCGACGGCACCTGGTACGCGGTGGACAGGTACGGCGGCACGACCTGCACCCAGTACGGCACCAGGACCTTCTCGGTCCCGGTGAGCCAGCAGGCGTCCGGCCAGTGGGTGCTCGACATCGAGGACGTCTACCTCGGTGACACCGGCACCCTGGACTCCTGGAGCATCACCGTCTAGCTCCTGCCGCTAGAAGGTGGGCTCGGGCCCCGGCCGGTCGTCCGGCCGGGGCTCGCGCACGTCGTTGCGGGTGCGCACGCCGAGCTTGTGCAGCACTCGCGCGACGTGGGTGTCCACCGTGCGGCGCGACAGGAACAGCACCTCGGCGATCTCCCTGTTGGTGTGGCCGAGCGCGACCAGCCTGGCCACCTCGGCCTCCCTGGGCGACAGCACGCCGCCGCCCGCCTTCCTGGCCCTGCGCGCCGGCCCCGCCGCGCCGATCTCGCGCAGCAGGCGGCGGCAGCGGGCCGCGTCGCGGGTGGCGCCGAGCGCGGCGTACCGTTCGGCCGCGCCGCCGACGAGCCGGGCGGCCTCGTCGCGCGCGCCGAGGGCGAGCCGGACGCCCGCCTCCGCCTCGGCGGCCCGCGCCGCCGCGTGCGGGCGCGGCATCGCCTCGTAGGCCGCCTTCGCCTCCGCGTACCTGGCGGCCGCCTCCTCGTGCCCGCCCTCGTGCTCCGCCAGCGCGCCGAGCGCCAGGCCGAGCGCGGCGTGCGCGGACGGCGCCGTCCTGCGTTCGACGCCCGCCGCGAACTCCGCCACCAGGCCGGCCGCCTCGCCGGAGCGCCCGGCCTTGAGCAGCGCCTCCACGGCCTGCGGGACGAGCTGGTCGCCCCACACCCAGATGCCCTTGCGGCGCAGCCGGCCCACCGCCCACTCGGCCTCGGACAGCGCGGCGTCGAGGGCGCCGCGGGCCAGGTGCAGCTCGATCAGCCCGGCGGACGCCAGCACCGCCACCGGCAGGAAGCCCGACTCGCAGTCGCGCACGCCCGCCTCCCCGAGCTGCTCGGCCGCCTCCTCCCACTCGCCCCTGGCCAGCGCGAGCATGCCGAGCACGAGCCGGGCGTCCACGGCGAGCAGCGGCGCCTCCGGCGTCATCTCCACCGCCGCGACCGCGCGCTCCCGCAGCCCCTCCCAGCGGCCGGTCAGCCAGTGGAGCCTGACCGACGACATCTCGACCAGGTACACCGGGTAGAGCGCGCCGCTCTCCTCCGCGATCGTCCTGCTGCGCGCGGCGAAGCCCTCGGCCGCGCCGTAGTGGCCGAGCGCCATCGCCGCGTCGCACAGGTTCGAGTACGCCCGCGCCGCCTGCCTGCGCACCGCCGCCGACGGGTGGTTGACCGGCAGGGTCGAGACCAGCGAGAACGCGTCCGGCGAGCCCACCAGCATGGCCAGGGTGACCTTGTTGGCGTGGACGGCCGCGGTCAGCTCGGGGTCCTGGTCCTCGACGGCGGCGAGCAGCTTCTCCGCCTCGTCCATCCACGCCTCGTGGGTGGCCAGCGGCTCGCTGCCCCAGGCGGGCATCGCCAGCAGGGCCAGGCCGCGGGCGGCCAGGCCGGGACGGTCGTGCAGGTCGGGCAGGGCGGTGAGGATCTCCTGGCGTCCCTCGGCGATCGAGCCCGCCTGGTTCGACAGCAGCACGCCCAGGTTGAGCCGCGCCTCGCCGCGTACGTGCCGGGAAAGGAAGTCGTCGGACAGCAGGTGCCGCAGCAGCCGCACCACCCGCCGGTACGAGAGGCCGACGGCGGCGATCCTGCTCAGCCGCAGCGCGAGGGGGCCGCGGGCGTCGGGCGGCAGCTTCGGGTCGGCCAGCATCGCCTCCAGCACCTCGACCGCGAGCGGCACGTCGCCGACGGCGGCGGCGTGGTCGGCCGCCGCGCCGCCGTGGCGCCGCCACGCCTCCAGGTCGCCCGCGCGCCTGGCGTGGTAGGCGAGCTGCACCAGCGGCGCCGGGTCGAGCGTGGAGAGCGCGGCCATCGCCCGCCGGTGGATCGGCCACCGGTCCGGCCCGGGGATCGCGTCGTAGGCGGCCTGCTGGGCGAGGGCGTGCCGGAAGCCGTACTGGCCGTCGGGCTGTTCGAGCAGGACGCCCGCCTTGACCGCCTCCGACAGCCCGGCGCCGGGCGTCTCGGCGCCCTCCTTCTCGTCGTCCGCTCCCTCGCCCGACACCGCGGCGAGCAGCGGCTCGTCGGCGGGCACCCGGAGCACGGCGGCGGCGCGGACCACGCGCAGGGCGGCGGGGGAGAGCCCGGCGAGCTGCTCGGCCATCGCCTCGCGCAGCAGCAGCGGCACGGGCAGCCGGTCGAGCACCTCGGGGCCCTCGGCGCCGCCGGGTAACCGGCCCTCGTCGTCGAGCAACGAGCGCACCACCTCCTCGATCACGAACGGCACCCCGGCGGTGCGCTCGTGCAGCGTGGCCGCGAAGCCCTTCGGCACCGGCGCCCCGCCGAGCAGGGCGCCGGTCAGGTTCCGCACGTCCTCCACGTCGAGCGGGGCCAGCGAGATCACCTCGCTGCGCACGCCCGGCTGGGGGCGGTAGGCGTGGCCGAACGGCAGGCCGGGCACCGGCAGGTCCTCCCTGCGGAACGTCACCACCAGCGCCAGGCCCTCCGGCGGCTGGTCGGTGAGGAAGCGCAGCAGGTCCCTGGTGCCGTCGTCGGCCCAGTGGAGGTCCTCGACGACGAGCGTGGCGGGCGCGGCGGCGGCGAGCAGCGCGTGCACCGCCCGGAACAGCCGGTGCCGCTCCGCGCGCACGTCGTCGAGCGGCGGCGGGGTCGGGGCGGGCGGGAGCTGGCCGGCGAGCTCCGGCAGGTGGCCGCGCAGCGCCCCGGTGACGGGGTTGAGCCGGTCGACCGGGGGCAGCGCGGAGGCGGCGTGGCGCAGCGCGTCGAGCACCGGGCCGTACGGGAACGGCTCCCTCAGCTGGTGGCAGTGGCCGAGCAGCACCGTGCGGCGCTCGGCCCGCAGCCGCTCGGTCGCCGCGCGCACCAGGCGGGTCTTGCCGATGCCCGCCTCGCCCTGCACGAGGATCACGGCGGGCGGGCCGCCGATCGCCTGGAGGAGGGCCCGTAGCTGGGCGTCCCGGCCCACCAGGGCCGGAGAGGCAGGGCCGGTCATCGGCGGCTCCGTAACAGTGCGGGTTGACTCCCCCTGTCGGAACTCAGTTATCCAATACCAGTCAATCTTGGTCAACCCTCCCGGACCTTCCGAAGCCGGTCACCGTTGGGTCCTGCGCCGGCGCCGGACGGGGTAGGGGACGCCCGCCAACAATGCGTAATCGACTGCCCGGGGGCCGGGGTCAGCCGCCGACGTGGATGCCCGGGCGCTTCGCCGGGTCGGGCTCGCTCTTGCGGATGATCTCCCTGACGACCGGCGCGGTGTCGCCGCGGCCGAGGATCAGGTAGCGGAACAGGTGCAGCAGGGGCGAGCCCTCCGCCCACTCGAAGTAGCAGTGGGGACGCACCCCGGTCGCGTCGCGCAGCGCCAGCAGGATCGCGGCGATGGCGTTCGGCGCGGCCGGGCTGCCGGCGCGCAGCACCCGGTGCCCGTCCACCTCGACGCCCCGGATCTGCAGCACGTCGCTGAAGCTCGACGGGTCGATGACGTCGATCTCCAGGAACAGCACGTCGGCCGGGCCCGGCACCGGGTTCATGCCCCGCTGCTCGGCCTCCTTGGCCGCGTACTCGGCCGCGTCGCCCTTCTGCCTGCGGTTGGCGATGAGGTTGAGCGCGCCGTCGTGCTTCAGCGAGTCGGTGACGAACCCGCGGGCCGCCTCGTCGAACTCGATCCTGTCGGCGCGCAGCTCGGTCGTCCGCGAGACGCGCGAGATCAGCGAGATCACGATGATGCCGAGGATGAAGACGGCGGAGATGGCGATGCCGTCGGGCTTCTCCCTGATGTTCTCCACCAGCGCGTACGTCAGCACCGCCGTCAGCACGCCGAACCCGGCGACGGCCCACCGGCTGCGGCGGCGGACGGCGGAGATGGTGACGGCCACCGCGCCCGACACCATCATCGCCAGGATGCCCGTGGCGTACGCGCCCGCCTGGGCGTCCACGTCGGCGTCGAAGGCGAGGGTGATGCCGACGCAGATGACGGTGTAGACGAGCACGACGGGCCGCACCGCCCGGCCCCACTCGGGGGCCATGCCGTACGACGGCAGGTAGCGCGGCACGATGTTGATCAGGCCGGCCATGGCCGACGCCCCGGCGAACCACAGGATGAGGATGGTGCTGACGTCGTACACGGTGCCGAAGCCCTCGCCGAGCCGCTCGTGCGCCAGGTACGCGAGGGCGCGCCCGTTGGCCTGCCCGCCGGGCGCGAACTCGGCGGCGGGGATGAGCACGGTCGTGACGAAGCTGGTGGCGATCAGGTAGACGCTCATGATGAGCGCGGCGGTCGTCAGCAGCTTGCGGGTGTTGCGGATGCGCGAGCGCAGCCGCGCCTCGGGCGTCTCGCCCGACGCGGCGACGAGCGGCATCATGCTGACGCCCGTCTCGAAGCCCGACAGGCCGAGCACGAGCAGCGGGAACGCCAGCACGGCCGGGCCGATCAGCCCGCCGAAGCCGCCGCCCCCGCTGGTCAGAGCGCCGACCCAGCGCGAGACCGCCTCGGGGTCCGACACCACGTCGGCGAGCCCGACGGCCACGACGACCGCGTTCAGCAGGAGGAAGAGCGCGACCAGCGGGATCGCGACCCCGACCGCCTCGGTGAAGCCGAGCAGGAACACCCCGCCCAGCACGAGCAGCAGCACCACCGTGATGGCGACGGCGTGCCCGTGCAGGAACGCGGGGAAGTACGGGTTCTCCAGGATGTGGACGGAGGCGTCGGCGGCCGACAGCGTGATCGTGACGATCCACGACGTGGCCACGAACCCGAGCAGCACCAGCACGAACAGTTTGCCCCGCCAGAACGGCAGCAGCGTCTCCAGCATGGCCACCGACCCCTGGCCGTGCGGGCTCTCCGCGGCCACCCTGCGGTACATCGGCAGCATGCCGAGCAGCGTCAGCGCCACGATGAGCAGGGTGGCGAGCGGCGACAGCGCGCCGGCCGCGAGCGCGGCGATGCCCGGCAGGTAGGCGAGGGTGGAGAAGTAGTCGACGCCGGTCAGGCACATGACCTTCCACCACGCCTGGGGTTCGGCGTGGCCCTCGGCGGTCTCCGGGCCCACGGGCTGCACGCGGTGCCTGAGCAGCCAGCGTGCCGCCCCGCTGCTCGGCTCGGCGGCCGGTGATGGACTCGGGACCACCGGGGGAACGGCCGGCTCGTTCACGGGACCTCCCTCTCGGCGGGAAACGGGACAACATTAGGGCCTCCCGCCGTCCTGCCCGCCGAGAGGGTCGGTCAGGCTCCCCCTCCGGGGACGAACGGTGAAGGCAAGGTGCCCTCCGTCATCAGCGTGTCGAAGGTGCGCCGGATCGCGGCGGAGTCGTTGAGGTGCGGGAACGGCTCGCCGGGGACGTCCACGCCGAGGAACGCGCACAGCGGCCCCCAGCCCTCGCGCACGTCGAACACGAGCAGCCGCTCGGGCGGCAGGCTCGCCCTGACCTCGGCGGCGTGCCGCTCGAACACCTCCACGGCCGCGCGCTCGTCGGGCAGCCCGCCGTCAAGGGTCCAGTCGTCACCGAAGGTGGAGCGGCCGATGTGGGCGAGCACGGGGGAGAGCCTGGCCATGGTGCCGGCCACGGCCGCCGCCCCTTCGGGCAGTTCGCGTCCCTCTGCCTGCCGCAGCGGGTTGTCGGCGAACAGCGCCTTCATGCTCACGTACCAGCGGGACGGGTCACGCACCGTCAGGACGACCTTCGCCTCCGGGAACGCCTCCGCCTGCTCGCGCCAGAAGAAGCTGGCCGGCCAGTCCTGGGCGGAGCGGTAGCCGTCGAACACCCGGTTCCAGTCGAGCGGCTGCCCTGACGCCGCGGGCAGCCACCGGTCCACCTGGCTGGGATCCGTCATGATCTCGAACATGTGGTAGCAGGGGCCGAACCCCAGCCGTTCCAGCGCCGCCTTCATCGAGACGGTCCCGGTCCGCGGGAACCCCGCGCCGATCACCTTGAGCACGCCTGCCTCCCCTGTCGTACGGACGGTCGGTCGAGTGGTGCCTCATGGTGAACGTACGGGACCCCGCGGACGAATTCAATGGCAGGTGAGTTCTCCTACCAGTTGGCCGGCAGGCCCGGCGTGGTCGCGGGCAGGGCGTGGCCGGGCGGGTGGATGACGTACACCACGCCGCCGCTGCTGGAACTGCGCAGCCACACGTTCTCGAAGTCGGCGCGCGGGTAGACCCGGCGGACGGCGTCGTTCGAGGGCGAGGCCGGGTCGTTCGCGATCACGTCGCCGGTGGCGGTGAAGCCGACGATCACCATGAGGTGGCCGTTCGTGCCGTACCCGGCGCCGGGCAGCTCGCTCTTCTTGAACGACTGCGACGTGATCACCGGGACGCCCGCGGAGATCAGCCGCTCCAGCTCCGTCAGCGTGCGCAGCCGGGTGACGAAGCCGTCCAGGCCGTAGCGGCCCGCGTAGGCGGTGTTGAACGGCCAGTTGCCCGCGCCCTGGTAGGCGTGGTCGTAGGTGTAGCGGGCCGCGTAGTCGACCTCCGGGTTCGGGTCGGACGGGTCCACCCACGCGGTGTCCTGCGCGCTCGGCCAGCTGTCCCAGTACCCCAGCACCATCGTGGTCGAGGTCGGGCTGCACCAGGCCTCGCCGCCGCCGTCCCACTCCGGGTAGTGGCCCTGGTGGATGCTCTGCGAGCGGCGCGGCACCGCCAGCTCCTTCCCCCACGCGCCGCCGCCCGGGCTCACCGGCACGGTCTTGCGCTCCGGCACGTACGACGCCATCGCGCCCAGCGTCCGCACCGACGGCGCGACGGACGAGCCCGGCGTCCGGTACAGCGTGAGACGGAGCTGGTAGGCGCTCAGCTGCCGGCCCGCCGCCGCGACCAGCGTGTCCACGGACACGCTCGCGTTCGCGTCGCTCTGGCCGGCGACCGAGGTGCGCCGGATGTCGCCCTCGCCGTACGCCCAGCGGCCCAGCACGTACCAGCCGGTGAGGCCGGCCGCGTTGCGGACCCTGGCCTCCACCTGCAGCCAGCTCCCGGGCGGCGTGTCGGCCGTCCAGGAGGCGATCAGCTCGGTCGCGGGGAACCCGACGGCCTGCTCGGGGCCGGTCCAGCGGGCGTACTCCCAGGTCTTGGTGCCGAGGGCGTCGGTGTACGACGTGGTGCCCGCGGGTGAGGCGAACGACAGCACGGCGCCCGCCGCCGTGCCCTCGGACGTCCCCGAGGTGAAGGACTCCCGCTGGTAGACGACGTCCGCGGCGCCGGCCGCGGACTTCTGCTCGGCCCCGGCGGGAGTGGCGAGGGTGGTGGCCAGCAGGACGGTGGAGAGGAAGACGGTCAGCGCACGCATGAACCCACCTTGCTCGATGACGCATGGTCGGGCCGAGCGTAGGCAGGGCCGCCGCCGGCGCGCATCGGCGAATCTACGTAGGACGCCCCTCGGAGAGGGAGGCGGGCAGGCGCAGCTCGGCGAACACGCCGCGGTGGTCGGTGCGCGGCACGTCCAGGATCTCCGCCGCCCCGACCCCGGCCCGCTCGTCCACGAGGACGTGGTCGATCGTGATCATCGGCGGGATCAGGCGGCCGTTCGGCCAGGTCGGCACCAGCCCCTTGCCCGCCTGGACGGCGGCGTCCACGTAGCCGCGCCCGAGCAGCGTGCGCAGCGCCCGGTGGTCGAGGCTCGCGTTGAAGTCGCCGGCCAGGACCCTGACCGCGTCCGGCGTCGGGGCGGGGAGCGCGGCGAGCGCCCGGTACCACTCGTCCGCCATGCGGCCGAGCGGCGGGTTCGGGTGGATGGCCACGACCTCGACCCTGGCGCCGCCGGGCAGCGTCATCGCGGCGGCCGGCATGTTGTGCCCGACCGGGGTGAACAGGTGCGGCAGCTCGGTGAGCGGGTGCCTGGCGTACAGCCCGCTGCCGGTCGCGCCGTAGTCGGTCTGCAGCACCTGGTACGGCAGCAGCGCGCGGATCCCGGCGGCGTCCAGGGCGGCCGCCTCCCCGTGGGTCAGCTCCAGCGCGCTGAACACGTCCGGCTGGAGGCGGCGGACGAGGTCCACGACCGCCTGCGGGTCGGCCCGTCCGAACAGGTTGATCGACAGCACCCGCAGCGGCGCCCCCTGCGTGGTGGTGTCCTCGACGAACGCGCGCGGCAGCACGCACACCGCCATCGCGGCGCACGACACCACCGCGACCAGCGCCCGGACCAGGTTCCCGCGCAGCGCGAGCACGGCCGCCGTCACCAGCGCCGCGATCGCGCCGTAAGGGGTCAGCGTCATGAGCTGGGTGACGAACGACCCCCACTCCAGCCCGCCCGCGCGGATCACCGCCCACGCCGCGAGGAACGCGACGACGACCCAGGACATCCACCGCCTGCGCCGCCGGGGCCTCGTCCTGCCGCCGCCGCTCGCCTGCGCCGTCTCCACCGTGGTGCTCACGTTGCGGGCCACCCCGACCGTCTCGTCCCGACCTTGCCCGATCGAGCCTAACCGCCGGTCATGAGAGCACCCTGAGAACGGCCTCAGGACGCGCGCGGCGCTGGGACGTCAGCGCAGGACGATCGTGGTCGACCACGCGCGAGCCGTCCGGGTTGGCGAACGCCGACACTTTCAGCGCCTGGTCCGCCGCCGACGCCTCCAGCCGCACCGTGGCGGGGCGTCGGGGCCGCCCGGTTCAACCCCCCTTGGACGAAGTCCGGGCGCGGCGGCGGGTAGGCAGAAGGATGTACGCGGGGGTTCCCTCGGCGGGAGGAGGCAGGCGGGGGCGGGACGCAGCATGATCGCTGTATGACCACCGGTCTGCTGCTCACCCTCGCCGCGCTGGCGCTCGTCGACAGCACAAGCTTCGGCACGCTCGGCATCCCCGTCTACCTGCTGGTCGCCATGGACAGGTCACGGACGTCGCGGCTGCTCGTCTACCTGGCCACCGTCGCGTCCTTCTACTTCCTCGTGGGCGTGGCGCTGATGCTGGGGCTGTCGGCGGTGATGGAGCGGTTCGGCGAGGCGCTGCACAGCCGCCCCGCCTACTGGGTGCAGCTCGTGCTCGGAGTGGGACTGTTCGCGCTGAGCTTCAGGTTCGACCCGAAGCGGCGCAGGAAGCTGGGCAAGCCGGAGCGCAGGTTCGAGCCGCGCGTCGGCGGGCCGAGGACCATGGTGGCGCTGGGGCTCACCGCCGGGGCGGTCGAGGTGGCGACGATGGTGCCGTACCTCGCGGCGGTCGGCATGATGACCACGTCCAAGCTCGCGGCGGCGCAGTGGGTGCCGCTGCTGGCCGCGTACGTGCTCGTCATGATCGTGCCGCCGCTGGCGCTGCTCGGCCTGCGGGCGGTGGCGGGCCGATGGCTGGATCCGAAGCTGGAGCGGGTGCGCGACTGGCTGGCCAGGCACGCGGAGTCTGCGCTGGGCTGGGCGCTCGCCATCGTGGGTTTCCTGCTGGCGAGGGACGCCGCCTCGTACCTCTTCGCCGACGGCTCCGGGGTGATCCTGCGGCTGTGACGCCGCGCCGCCGGGCCTCCCGCAAAAGCCCACTTGCCCCAAAAGTCGGGACTTTGGTCCCTTTTTGCGATATTTCGTGGCTCGGCACACTGTTCCGGTGAAAACCCCGTCAATGTCGATGACGGTGCCCGCATGACCTCCCGTGCCCTCAGGGACCTGTCCGAGCGGGACGCCCTGCGGTTGCTGGCCGGCGTGCCGCTCGGCCGCATCGTCTTCACCCGCCACGCCCTGCCCGCCGTCAGACCCGTGAACCACATCGTGGCCGACGGCCGGATCGTCATCCGCTCCAGCTCCGGCACCATGCTCAGCGACGAGGTGGCGTCGCCCGGCGCCGTCGTCGCGTTCGAGGCGGACGACCTGGACACCGACCTCAGGCTCGGCTGGAGCGTCATCGTCACGGGCCTCGCCGGCGTCGTCGAGGACCCCGACCAGGCCGCCAGGTACAAGGCCAGGCTGCGCCCCTGGCTCGTGGGCGACATGGACCAGGTCATCGCCATCCGCCCCGAGATCGTCACCGGCTTCGAACTCGTCCGCGCGACCGGCTGAGCCGTGCCCGCCACTGGTGACCTTCGTCCCCGAGGAGGATGACCTTCAGCCGCCGCCGCCCGATCCCCCTTCGACGAGCATGAAACCGGACACTCGACACGAAGGGGACGACGATGACCGTCACATCGGCCGCGCTCGCGGCCTGGCGCGGCTTCCGTGGCACGACCTGGCGCACAGCCGTGGACGTACGCGCCTTCATCCAGGCGAACTACACCCCGTACGAGGGCGACGAGAGCTTCCTCGCCGGGCCGACCGCGCGCACGCGGGCGGTCTGGGAGGCGGTGGCGTCGAAGTTCCCCGAGGAGCGCGAGCGCGGCATCCACGACGTGGACGCCTCCACGCCGTCGTCCATCACCTCCCACGCGCCCGGCTACATCGACCGCGACCTGGAGCTGATCGTCGGCCTCCAGACCGACGCGCCGCTCAAGCGTGCCATCATGCCGGCGGGCGGGCTGCGCATGGTCGAGAGCGGCCTGGCCGCCTACGGCTACACGCTCGACCCGGCCGTGAAGGAGATCTTCACCAAGTACCGCAAGACCCACAACGACGGCGTCTTCGACGCGTACACGCCGGAGATCAGGGCCGCGCGCCGCTCCGGCGTCATCACCGGCCTGCCCGACGCGTACGGCAGGGGCCGCATCATCGGCGACTACCGGCGCGTCGCCCTGTACGGCGTGGACCGGCTCATCGACGTCAAGCACGAGGAACTGCACGCGCTCGACGACGCGTTCTCCACCGACCCGGTGATCCGCGACAGGGAGGAGCTGTCGGAGCAGATCAGGGCGCTGGAGGAGCTCAAGCGGATGGCCGCCTCCTACGGCCACGACGTCTCCCACCCGGCCGCCACCGCCCAGGAGGCCGTCCAGTGGCTGTACTTCGCGTACCTGGCCGCGGTGAAGGAGCAGAACGGCGCCGCGATGTCGCTCGGCCGCACCTCCACCTTCCTCGACGTCTACCTCGAACGCGACCTCGCCGAGGGCCTCATCACGGAGGAGCGGGCGCAGGAACTCGTGGACGACTTCGTCATCAAGCTGCGCATCGTGCGCTTCCTGCGCACCCCCGAGTACGACCAGCTCTTCTCCGGCGACCCCACCTGGGTGACCGAGTCGATCGGCGGCATCGGCGCCGACGGCCGCCCCCTGGTGACCCGCACGAGCTTCCGCTACCTGCAGACCCTGCGCAACCTCGGCCCGGCCCCCGAGCCGAACCTCACCGTCTTCTGGTCGCCCGCCCTGCCCGAGCCGTTCAAGCGCTTCTGCGCCGCGCTGTCCATCGAGACAAGCTCCATCCAGTACGAGAGCGACGAGCTGATGCGCCCCCGCTTCGGCGACGACACCGCCATCGCGTGCTGCGTGTCCGCCGCCCCCGTGGGCCGGCAGATGCAGTTCTTCGGCGCCCGCGTCAACCTCGCCAAGACCCTCCTGTACGCGATCAACGGCGGCCGCGACGAGGTCACCGGCGCGCAGGTCGGCCCCGCGTACCCGCCGCTGACCGGCGAGTACCTCGACTACGAGGAGCTGAGGGCGGCGTTCGACCGGATGATGGACTGGCTGGCCCGCACGTACGTCAACGCGCTCAACGTCATCCACTACATGCACGACAAGTACGCCTACGAGCGCGTCGAGATGGCGCTGCACGACCACCCGGTCAAGCGCACCCTCGCCTGCGGCATCGCGGGCCTGTCGGTCGCCGCGGACAGCCTGTCGGCCGTCCGGCACGCCCGCGTCCGCGTGATCCGCGACGAGACGGGGCTGGCCGTGGACTACGAGGTGGAGGGCGAGTACCCGGCGTTCGGCAACAACGACGACCGGGTGGACGGCCTGGCCGTGGAGCTGGTGCGGTCGTTCATGGAGAAGGTGCGGCGCCACCCCGCCTACCGCGACGCCGAGCACACGCAGTCGGTGCTGACCATCACCTCGAACGTCGTGTACGGCAAGCACACCGGCAACACCCCGGACGGCCGCCGCGCGGGCGCGCCGTTCGCGCCGGGCGCGAACCCGATGAACGGGCGCGACAGGCACGGCCTGGTGGCGTCGGCCCTGTCGGTGGCCAAGCTGCCGTACGAGGAGGCGCAGGACGGCATCTCCCTCACCAACACGGTCACCCCGCAGGGCCTCGGCCGCACCCCGGAGGAGCGGGTGGCGAACCTGGTGGGCGTCCTCGACGGCTACTTCGACGCCCGCGGCTTCCACATGAACGTCAACGTGCTCGACCGGGCGACGCTGCTCGACGCCATGGAGCACCCCGAGCGCTACCCGCAGCTCACCATCCGCGTCTCCGGCTACGCGGTCAACTTCGTCCGGCTCACCCCGGAGCAGCAGCGCGACGTGGTCGAGCGCACCTTCCACGGCTCGCTGTGAACGGCCGGGCGGCGCCGTCGGGCGTGATCAGCTCCTGGGACCTGTCCATCGGGGTGGACGGTCCCGGCACCCGGTTCGTGGTGTTCACCGGAGGGTGCCCGCTGCGCTGCCTGTACTGCCAGAACCCGGAGACGTGGCGGATGCGCGACGGCCGCCGGGTGACGGTGGACGAGGTGATGGCCGAGGCTGCCAAGTACCGCAGGTTCATCGAGGTGGCGGGCGGCGGCGTGACGATCAGCGGCGGCGAGCCGCTGCTCCAGCCCGCCTTCACCGGCGAGCTGCTGCGCCGCTGCCGCGCGCTCGGCCTGCACACCGCGCTCGACACCTCGGGCCTGCTCGGGGCGCGCGCCGGCGACGCGCTGCTGGCCGACACGGGCCTCGTGCTGCTCGACGTCAAGTCCTGGGACCCGGCCACCTACCGCCGGGTCACGGGAGGGCCGGTGGAGCCGACGCTGCGCTTCGCCCGCCGGCTGGCCGAGCTGGGGCGCCCGACGTGGGTGCGGTTCGTGCTCGTGCCCGGCCTCACGGACGACCCGGGCAACGTGGAGGGGCTGGCGCGGTTCGTGGCGGGGCTGGGCAACGTCGAGCGGGTGGACGTGCTGCCCTTCCACCGGCTCGCCACCGCCAAGTACGAACGCCTCGGCCTGCGCTTCCCGCTGGACGGGGTCGAGCCGCCCGATCAGGCGCTGCTCGACCGCGTCCACGCCCAGTTCAGGGCCCACGGGGTCACCAGCGTGTGAGCACGCCCGGCTCCTGGCCCGCGGGGTCGTCCGCGGGCGAGCAGGCCCCGGGCCCGCGGGGTCGTCCGCGGGCGATAAGGCCCCGGGCCCGCGGGGTCGTCAGCGGGTGAGCGCGCCCGGGTCGGACAGGGTGACGATGCCGTTCCTGACCTCCACCACGACGCCGTCGCGGCTGTCGCGGCTGTCGCGGCGCCCGGCCTCCGCGCCCGCGCCCTCGTCGTCGCGCAGGAAGACCTTCAGCAGGTCCCGCCGGGTGACGACGCCCGCGAGCCGGCCCTCCCCGTCCACCACGACGAGCTGCCTGATGCCCGCCTCGTCCATGATGCGGGCCGCCGCCACGGTCGAGGCGTGCGGCGGGACGGTCACGGCGGGCGCCGTCATCAGCGCCGCCGCGGTGCCCGCCGCCGCCTTCTCCCTGGGGTCGCCCGGCTGACCCGCGACGCGGCGGCGCAGCCGGGTCCGCAGCGGCGGCCGGTAGCTCTCACCGTGGTACTGCTCGCGGAACTCCTCCTTACGCATCAGGTCCGCCTCCGAGACGACGCCCATGACGCGGCGCTCGTCGTCCACGACGGCGACGGCCCCGGTCTCGCGGGCGACGAGCACCTCGGCGACGTCCTTGAACGACGTGTCCGCGTGGACCGAGGCGGCCCGGGGGTCCATGACGTCCTTGACCGTGATTCGCATCGCGGATCTCCTCCTTCCGTTCCCTGCCATCGCACCTCCTGCTCGGGGGGTGCGCGTAGGGACGGAAGTCCCAGGCCGGGCCGCCTTAGGCCCGTCAGGCGGGGGTGGGGGTGATGAGGCCGTAGTGGCCGTCGTAGCGGTGGTAGAGGACGCAGCCCCTGCCGGTGGCGGCGTCGGCGTAGAAGACGAACGGCCGTCCGGTGAACTCCAGCCGCTCCACGGCCTCCTGCTCGGTGAGGACGGGCGCGGGCACCGGGCTGACCGTGAGCGCCGCGCGGACCGGCCCGAGCAGGCCGGGCCGCGGGTCGAGCTGGGCCAGGCGGTAGCCGTCGCCGCGGGAGCGGGGCCCGGCCCGGTAGACGACGCTGTCCTGGCCGGTGGCGGCCTCGGTGAAGAGGTGGAAGTCGTAGTCCGACTGCTCCATGTCGAAGACGGCCTCGTCGGGGATCGCGCGCTCCAGCGCGTACGTCTTCCTGCGGACGATCACCGGGTCCTCCCGCCTCGGCCGGTGGGGCAGGGGCTCCTCGGGCGGCGCGGGGTGCCGGCGGCCGGGCTCGCCGTCGCGCAGCTCCCGGCCGCGCAGGTTCTCCCAGTCGCGCGTGGTCTTGAGCAGGCGGGCGCGCAGCCGGTCGTTCAGCAGGTGGACGGCCTTGCGGGTGGACTCGGCGGTGGCCTGGGCGTGGATCAGGCGCCCTCTGACGTCCAGGACGGCCTGGGCGGTCCGCCGCTCCCCGGGGTGCGGGGAGGCGACGAGCTTGACGGTCGCGCGCAGCACGGGCTCGTGGGCGAGCCGTGTCAGGGCCGCGACGGTCTCCTTGGCGTGCCTGACGTCCGCCGGCCGGATCCCGCCGCGGACCTCGACGTCCACGGCGGCGGGCTCCAGAGCGATGGGCCTGTGGCTCATGCGATCACACCTTCTTCGCGTCTCGACTGGACGCCTCCACCCTCTGGCCGGGCGAGACGCGGAGAACAGGGACTTGCGGCCTTCATGATCAGGGACCTTCGGCCGTGCGGGAGCGGGCGGTCAAGGCCGAACGGCCCTGTCGGAAGACCGATAGGTCAGCAACTATCGGGCATATGACACAGATGCCGATGATGCAGAAAATCGATGCCTTCTGGCGGGCTGCCAACTACTTGTCCGTCGGGCAGATCTACCTGCTCGACAACCCCCTGCTCGCCGAGCCGCTGCGCCCCGAGCACATCAAACCCCGCCTGCTCGGACATTGGGGCACGACGCCCGGGTTGAACTTCTGCTTCGCCCACCTCAACCGTGTCATCAACGAGCGCGACCAGGACATGATCTACATCGCCGGCCCCGGCCACGGCGGGCCGGCCGCGGTGGCGCACGCCTGGCTCGAGGGGACGTACTCGGAGCGCTACCCCGACGTCTCCCAGGACGCCGAGGGCATGCGGCGGCTGTTCCGCCAGTTCTCCTTCCCCGGCGGCATCCCCAGCCACGTCGCCCCCGAGACGCCCGGGTCGATCCACGAGGGCGGCGAGCTGGGCTACTCGCTGGCGCACGCCTTCGGCGCCGCCTTCGACAACCCGCGCCTCGTGGTGGCCTGCATCGTCGGCGACGGCGAGGCCGAGACCGGCCCCCTGGCGACGAGCTGGCACTCCAACAAGCTGCTCGACCCGTACCGCGACGGCGTCGTGCTGCCCATCCTCCACCTGAACGGCTACAAGATCGCCAACCCCACGGTGCTCGCCAGGATCCCCGAGCCCGAGCTGCTCAAGCTCATGGAGGGCTACGGCTACCGCCCCCACCTCGTGGGCCCCGACCACGAGGAGATGGCCCAGACGCTGGACGTGGTCTTCGACGAGATCGCCGCGTACAAGCAGGGCGAGGAGCGGCGGCTGCCCATGATCGTCATGAGGACGCCGAAGGGCTGGACCGGCCCCCGCGAGGTGGACGGCGTGCCGGTCGAGGGCACGTGGCGGGCGCACCAGGTGCCGCTGTCGGCCGTGCGCGACAACCCGGCGCACCTGGAGATGCTCCAGGAGTGGATGCTGTCGTACCGGCCGCGCGAGCTGTTCGACGCCGACGGGCGGCCCGTCGCCGAGCTGACCGAGACCGTGCCCGAGGGCCCGCGCAGGATGAGCGCCAACCCGCACGCCAACGGCGGCGAGTTGCTGCGGCCCCTGGCCCTGCCCGACTTCCGCGAGTACGCCGTCGAGGTCAAGGCCCCCGCGACCGTGTCCAGCGAGCCCACCAGGGTGCTGGGCGGCTTCCTGCGCGACGTGATCGCCGCCAACCCGCACAGCTTCCGCCTCATGGGCCCGGACGAGACCGCCTCCAACCGCCTGCAGGCCGTCTTCGAGACGACCGACAGGGAGTGGAACGCCGAGGTGCTGCCCACCGACGAGCACCTGGCCCCCGGAGGCCGCGTCATGGAGGTGCTCAGCGAGCATCTGTGCCAGGGCTGGCTGGAGGGCTACCTGCTGACCGGCAGGCACGGCCTGTTCAACTGCTACGAGGCGTTCATCCACATCATCGACGCCATGTTCAACCAGCACGCCAAGTGGCTGGAGTCGTCCAGGAAGATCCCATGGCGGCGGCCGGTGGCCTCGCTCAACTACCTGCTGTCCTCGCACGTCTGGCGCCAGGACCACAACGGCTTCAGCCACCAGGACCCCGGCTTCCTCGACGTCGTCGTCAACAAGAAGGCCCAGGTGGTGCGCGTCTACCTGCCGCCGGACGCCAACACCCTGCTGTCGGTGGCCGACCACTGCCTGCGCTCGCGGGACTACGTCAACGTGATCGTGGCCGGCAAGCAGCCCGTCCTCGACCTGTTCACCATGGACGAGGCCGTCGCCCACTGCACGCGCGGCCTCGGCATCCTGCCGTGGGCGTCCACCGACGACGACGGCGAGCCCGACGTCGTGCTGGCCTGCGCCGGCGACGTCCCGACGCTGGAGACGCTGGCCGCCGCCGCGCTGCTGCGTGAGCACCTGCCGCACCTCAAGGTGCGGGTGGTCAACGTCGTGGACCTCATGCGGCTGCAGCCGTCCACCGAGCACCCGCACGGGATGTCCGACGCCGAGTTCGACACGCTGTTCACCACGGACAAGCCGATCATCTTCAACTTCCACGGCTACCCGTGGCTCATCCACCGGCTCACCTACCGGCGGCACGGCCACGACAACCTGCACGTCCGCGGCTACAAGGAGGAGGGCACGACGACCACGCCCTTCGACATGGCCATGCTCAACGACATCGACCGCTACCACCTGGTGATCGACGTCATCGACCGGGTCCCCGGCCTCGGCAGCAACGCCGCCCACCTGCGCCAGGAGATGATGGACGCCCGCCTGGCTGCGCGCCTGCACACCCGCAGGACGGGCGAGGACGCCCCCGAGATCCGCGACTGGACGTGGGCCTGAGCGCCGGTCGAACCCGCCGTCCGGCCCTGCCGGGAGGGGCCCAAGGTCCCACCCGCCAGGACCGGACGGCTCTGCCGGGTCAAGGGCTCCCCAAGGTTTCCTAGAAGTGTCACCAAGGACACCGATCCGGCTCAGCGAAGGAGGCCGTCATGGCCACCACCCTCCACCCCCCGGTCCTCCACACTCCGGCGGCCACGGCGGCCCGCCACCCCGTCGACTACGTCTGGGCCGTCGCCCGCATCGCGATCGGCTGGATCTTCCTGTGGGCCTTCCTCGACAAGACCTTCGGCTGGGGCTTCGCCACCCCCGCGAACAAGGCGTGGATCGCCGGCGGCAGCCCGACGACCGGCTTCCTCAAGGGCACCGGCGACAACGCGCTCGGCGGCTTCTTCAGCGCGCTGGCCGGCCAGGCGTGGGTGGACTGGCTGTTCATGCTCGGCCTGCTCGGCATCGGCGCCGCCCTCGTCCTCGGCGTGGGCACCAGGATCGCCGCGGTGGCCGGCCCGCTGATGCTGGCCCTGATGTGGGCGGCCGAACTGCCCCTCGCCAACAACCCGTTCATGGACGAGCACATCGTCTACGCGGTCGTCCTGGTCGGCCTGGCCATGGCCAACGCCGGAGCCACCCTCGGCCTGGGCAACCTGGAGATCGTCAAGCGGAACCCGTACCTGCGGTAGTCGCCACGCCGCACCCG
>NZ_FOBF01000021.1 GCF_900109355.1 Nonomuraea pusilla | reverse complement strand
GATCAGGCTTCCACCTCAACTAATCACGAGCCTCAGGCCCGCGCGACGATCATCCCGGAGCCGGAGTGCCCCCGCCGGAGGCGAAAAGAAGTTGGCGTGCCAGGGAGCTCGCATGGAGCATGAGCTATGGGGCTGTTCAACAGGGTGAAGTTTCCCAAGCCGCTCACTTGCCCGAACTGCGGAGTGACTGGTATCTGGACCGCGCAGTTCTGGTTCGGGGCGACAGACCTCATCGACTATGAGGTGGGGCAGCATCTGAACTGGGAGTACAGATGGGCCGTGGCGGGTGAACCCGGCCATCACCGTGTGCTTGCTCAGGGCGTGCTGGAGGGGTGTAGGCACTGCGGCACGTACGACTTCGGCGGCAGCCTATGGGAGATGGTTGTCATTGAGATTGTCGATGACGTGATCGTGTCGGTAGTGCAGGACACCAGCGGTGATGGCTGGTGGGCAGAGGACTGGCGAGTGCTTGAGGCATAGAGCAGTGCTCAGCTGAACGCGGGACGCGCGCGTCGCGCGCGAGAACGGCCCCCAGGCCGCACGCGCAGCGTGCTGGCGTGCGCGGGCCGCGTGGCGGCGCGCAGCGCCGCCCTTGATACCTATGAGAACAATTCGGCAGTGCTCGCCATACGAGGCCTTCATGCTTCTCCTGCTGTACGGCCTGCGGCGAGGCGAAGCGCTGGGGCTGCGGTGGATCGACGTGGACTTCGAGGACGGACACGTCGACATCCGGCGGCAGCTCGTCCGAGTCGGAACAGAACTCCTTCACGGGCCCGTGAAGACCAAGGCGGGCAAGCGATCGCTGCCGCTGCTGGGAATCGTCCGTGAAGCGCTGGAGATCCAGCGGGATGGGCAGAAGATCCTCAGGGAGGAGGCGGGGGAGAACTGGGTGGACACCGGGCTCGTGTTCACGACCAGATCAGGGCGGCCCATCGAACCGCGGAACCTCGCCCGCTCCTTCGCCCGGATCGTGGAGCAGAACGAGCTGCGACCGATCCGCGTTCACGACCTTCGGCACACCGCCGCGTCGCTGCTCAAGAAGCTCGGTGTCGCGCCACGTGACGCCATGGAGATCCTGGGGCACAGCCGGATCTCAGTCACGATGGAGATCTACACGCACGGAGACGGCGAGAGCCGAGAGGATGCCCTCAGAAAGGTGACCGGGCTCTTCGAGTGAGGCCGTTGCAGTACCCGTTGCAGCAAAAGGCCCCGGAGCTTGATCGCTTCGGGGCTTTGCCGCTGGTGGGGCTACCAGGACTTGAACCTGGGACCTCTTCCTTATCAGGGAAGCGCTCTAACCGACTGAGCTATAGCCCCGCGCACACGAACCGTATCGCATCTTTCGGAGGGAAGCGAACCGGTTGTTCGACGAGGAAAAGCTTACCGTGTCTCGCGGCCTGCTCGCGCCGCCCCACCCGAGGGGCGGCGCGAGCAGTGCACGTCACTCGGCTTCGCTGAACGTCACCTCGACGCCTCCGACCAGGTCGGCGGAGATGTTGTAGATGACGGCGCCCAAGGTGGACAGGGCCGTGATCAGCACGACGTTCACCGCTCCGATGAGGGCGGTGTAGCCGAGGATCCGGACCGGCTCGAACCACGACGCGATGTCGATGGGCAACGAGGTCTGGCCGTTCTCGCCCTTGCCGAGCTGGTTGACCAGGTCGACCAGGGAGTCGAAGACGCCCAGGGCGGACAGCACGCCGTACAGGACGGCGACTGCCACGAACAGCACCACGAAGCACACGAGGGAGACCACGAAGCTGAACTTCATGGCCGACCACGGCTCGACACGGCGCAGGACCAGGTGGGCCTTGCGCGGCAGCCTGGCGCCGGCGCCTTTCGCCCCCTTCTTCTTCGGCAGCTCGACGGACGGCGGCGCCTCGGTCGTGAGGGACCCGCGGACGCGTGCCGTCTCGTTGTTATCCTGCTGCTCTTCCTGCCCGGCCGAGGCGGGGCGGCCCTTGCCGGGCCTGCCCTGCTCCTCCTCGGCCGGGCCGAAGATCTCCGTCTCGGTGGATTTCCTCGGCGTCTGCCCGTTACCCGAGGCCGCCGTGGCCTTGGCGGGTCCACCCTGGGCGCTCATGGATTACTCTCCTCCCCCGTCTATGTCATTCTCTGCCGAAGTCTCGATCGACTCCGCGTTCCGGGCGAGGGCCACCACGCTGTCGCCTTCAGCGAGATTCATCAGTCGCACTCCCATGGTCTGACGGCCGGACTGCTTGATCTCACCGGCACTCGTCCGGATCACCCCGCCGGCGGACGTGATCGCGAAGACCTCGTCCTCTGGGTTGACCATGACGGCTCCGACCAGCTTGCCACGGGACTCGACGATTTTCGCAGTAAGCACGCCTCTACCGCCACGTCCTTGAACTGGATAATGCTCCACTGGCGTCCGTTTCGCGTACCCAGCTCTTGTGGCGATAAGCACATCTTGACCGTCCGCGATCCGATTCATGGAGAGAAGCTCGTCTCCCTCCAGGAATCGCATGCCGATGACGCCGCTGGTCGCGCGCCCCATCGGGCGGAGCGCCTCGTCGGAGGCGGTGAACCGGATCGACTGCGCGCCCTTGGAGACGAGCAGCAGGTCGTCGTTCTCGGAGACCAGGCGGGCTCCGATGACCTCGTCGTCCTCCCGCAGGTTGATCGCGATGAGGCCGCCCGACCTGGGGGAGTCGTACTCGGACAGGCGGGTCTTCTTGACCAGGCCGCTGCGGGTGGCGAGCACCAGGTACGGGGCGACGTCGTAGTCGCGCAGGTCGAGGACCTCCATGACCTGCTCGTCCGGCTGCATGGCGAGCAGGTTCGCCAGGTGCATGCCGCGGGCGTCGCGCCCGGCGTCGGGCAGTTCGTACGCCTTGACCCGGTACACCCGGCCCTTGTCCGTGAAGAACAGCAGCCAGTGGTGGGAGGTCGTGACGAAGAAGTGGTCGACGATGTCGTCCTGGCGCAGCTGCGCCCCGCGCACGCCCTTGCCGCCGCGCTTCTGGGCGCGGTACAGGTCGGTCTTGGTGCGCTTGGCGTAGCCGCCCCTGGTGATGGTGACGACGACCTCTTCCTCGGCGATGAGGTCCTCGATCGACATGTCACCGTCGTAGGCGATGATCTCGGTCTTCCTGTCGTCGCCGTAGCGGGCGACGACCTCGGACAGCTCCTCGTTGACGATCTCACGCTGACGGGCCTCGCTGGCCAGGATCGCGTTGAACTCGGCGATCTGCGTCATGAGGGAGTCGTACTCGTCCTGGATGGCCTGGCGCTCCAGGGCGGCGAGCTTGCGCAGCTGCATGTCGAGGATGGCCTGCGCCTGCACCTCGTCGATCTCCAGCAGCCCCATGAGGCCCTGCTGGGCGTGCGCGGCGGAGTCGGAGGCCCGGATGAGGGCGATGACCTCGTCGAGGCGCTCCAGGGCCCTCAGGAGGCCGCGCAGGATGTGCGCACGCTCCTCGGCCTTGCGCAGCAGGTAGCGCGTCCTGCGGACGATGACCTCGATCTGGTGCGCCACGTAGTGGCGGATGAACTGGTCGAGGCGCAGGGTGCGCGGCACGCCGTCGACCAGGGCCAGCATGTTCGCGCCGAACGTGTCCTGGAGCTGCGTGTGCTTGTACAGGTTGTTCAGCACGACCTTGGCGACCGCGTCGCGCTTGAGCACGATCACGAGCCGCTGGCCGACCCGCGAGGAGCTCTCGTCGCGGACGTCGGCGATGCCGGTGAGCTTGCCCTCGCGGACCAGTTCGGCGATCTTCAGTGCGAGGTTGTCGGGGTTGACCTGGTACGGCAGCTCGGTGACGACCAGCGCCTGCCGCCCCTTGTCCTCCTCGACCTCGACGACGGCCCGCATGGTGATCGAGCCTCGGCCGGTGCGGTAGGCGTCCTCGATGCCGCGGCGGCCCACGATGAGCGCCCTGGTCGGGAAGTCGGGGCCCTTGACCAGGCGGATCGCCGCCTCCAGCAGCTCCTCGTCACCGGCCTCGGGGTTCTCCAGGTGCCACTTGACGGCGGCGGCCACCTCGCGCAGGTTGTGCGGCGGGATGTTGGTGGCCATGCCGACGGCGATGCCGCCCGAGCCGTTGACGAGGAGCTGCGGGAACCGCGCCGGCAGGACGTCGGGCTCCTGCGACTTGCCGTCGTAGTTCGGACGGAAGTCGACGGTCTCCTTGTCGATGTCGCGCAGCATCTCCATGGCGATGGGCGCGAGCTTGCACTCGGTGTAACGCATCGCCGCCGCCGGGTCGTTGCCGGGCGAGCCGAAGTTGCCCTGGCCGTCGACCAGCGGGTAGCGCAGCGACCACGGCTGGGCCAGGCGGACCAGCGCGTCGTAGATCGAGGTGTCGCCGTGCGGGTGGTAGGTGCCCATCACGTCTCCGACGACGCGGGCGCACTTGAAGTAGCCGCGGTCGGGACGGTAGCCGCCGTCGTACATGGCGTACAGCACGCGGCGGTGCACCGGTTTGAGACCGTCGCGCACGTCAGGCAGCGCCCTGGACACGATGACGGACATCGCGTAGTCCATGTAACTGCGCTGCATCTCGGACTGGATGTCCACCGGCTCGATGCGGTCAGCCGGTGGAGTGGTGTTCACGTCCGTCACAGGTTTGTGGTCCTTCTTCGTGGTCCGGCGGGCCGCGCGTGGCGGCTCACCGGGAATCTGCACCTACGGCTGGCCGTCAGACGTCGAGGAAGCGCACGTCGCGCGCGTTGCGGATGATGAAGTCGCGCCGGGCTTCGACGTCCTCGCCCATCAGGACGCTGAACAGGTCGTCGGCCTGGGCGGCGTCGTCGAGGGTGACCAGGCGCAGCAGCCGCGTCGCCGGGTTCATCGTGGTCTCCCAGAGCTGGCCCGCGTTCATCTCGCCCAGACCCTTGAACCGCTGCACGTTGTCGCGCGGGCGCGGGTCGGGCTTGCCGGCGGCGATGCCGTCGGCGATGACCGCGTCACGCTCGGCGTCGGAGTAGGCGTACGAGGCGTCCTCGCCCTTGCGGTCCCACTTGATCTTGTACAGCGGCGGGCACGACAGGTAGACGTGGCCGGCCTCGATGAGCGGCCGCATGAACCTGAACAGCAGCGTCAGCAGCAGGGTGTTGATGTGCTGGCCGTCGACGTCGGCGTCGGCCATGAGGATCACCTTGTGGTAGCGCAGCTTGGCGATGTCGAACTCGTCGTGCACGCCGGTGCCGAGCGCGGTGATCAGCGCCTGGACCTCGTTGTTCTTGAGAACCTTGTCGATGCGCGCCTTCTCCACGTTCAGGATCTTGCCGCGGATGGGCAGGATGGCCTGGAAGCGGGAGTCGCGGCCGCCCTTGGCGGAGCCGCCGGCCGAGTCGCCCTCGACGATGAACAGCTCGCACTTCTCGGGGTCGTTCCACTGGCAGTCGGCCAGCTTGCCCGGCAGGCCGCTGCCGGACTCCAGCAGCGACTTGCGCCTGGTCAGGTCGCGGGCCTGGCGGGCGGCGATGCGGGCGCGCGAGGCCTGCAGCGACTTGTTGATGATGTCCTTGGCCTCGCCGGGGTTGCGCTCGAACCAGTCGCGCAGGTGGTCGTTGCAGGCCTTCTGCACGAACGACTTGGCCTCGGTGTTGCCCAGCTTGGTCTTGGTCTGGCCCTCGAACTGCGGGTCGGACAGCTTGACCGAGATGATCGCGGTCAGGCCCTCGCGGACGTCCTCACCGCTGAGGTTGTCGTCCTTGCCCTCCTTGAGGAACTTCTGCTCACGCGCGTAGCGGTTGACGATGGACGTCAGCGCCGCGCGGAAGCCCTCCTCGTGCGTGCCGCCCTCGGCCGTGTTGATCGTGTTGGCGAAGGTGTAGACCGACTCCGAGTAGGAGTTGTTCCACTGCATCGCGATCTCCACCGCGATGCCCTCGCCCTCCTCCTCGAAGGACACGATCGAGGCGTGCGCCGGCTCCTTCTTGGTGTTGAGGTGCTTGACGAAGTCGGCCAGACCGCCCTCGTAGTGGTACTCGACCCGGACCGGCTCGCCGTTGACGTGGTCGGGACGCTCGTCGGTGAGCGTGATCGTCAGGCCCTTGTTGAGGAAGGCCATCTCCTGGAAGCGGCGCGAGAGCGTCTCGTAGTTCCAGGTGGTGGTCTCGAACACCTCGGGGTCGGGCCAGAACGTGATCGTGGTGCCGGTCTCGCCGGTCTCCTCGCCCTTGGCGAGCGGCGCGGTGGGCCTGGCGCGCTCGTAGCGCTGGCGCCAGTAGTGGCCGTTCTGCTTGACCTCGACGTCCATGGCGGTGGACAGCGCGTTGACCACGGCCGATCCGACGCCGTGCAGGCCGCCGGAGACCGCGTACGACTGGCTGTCGAACTTGCCGCCCGCGTGCAGCGTCGTCAGCACGACCTCGACCGCTGAGCGCTTCTCCACCGGGTGGATGCCCGTGGGGATGCCGCGGCCGTTGTCGATGACGCGCACGCCGTTGTCGGCGAGGAGCGTGATGTCGATCCTGTCGGCGTATCCGGCCAGGGCCTCGTCCACCGAGTTGTCCACGATCTCGTAGACGAGGTGGTGCAGGCCGCGCTCACCGGTGGAGCCGATATACATACCCGGGCGCTTGCGAACCGCCTCAAGCCCCTCGAGTACGGTGATTGAGCTAGCGTCGTAGGACAACTGCGAAATCCTCCTGCCGCGGACACGCGGCGGGGGAACGTTCTGCGCGAAGCTGCCCCTGCCGTGCCCGTCACCGTCGTGAGTGCCCCGATGCGCGGTCACCCGGGGGAGTCGGCTTGCTGCCGGGGTGACACGCAAGCGGACGTGTCCGGAATCCTTCTTCATTCTACCGGGTCCGGAGCCTGAAGGTGGCATTGAACGCGCCTGTGATGCTCTGTCGCTCGTTTTGCCCCCGGGCAAGCATCCCCCCTTGGGGTGGGGGGCTCAGTGGCTCTGCGACGGTCTGGCCGCCCTTCGCGCCTAACCGTACGTGTCGCGCGGGCCCTTGCTTCCTGTCACCCGCAGCCCTCCGGACGGGCGCGGCGCGTTCTGCGGCCCCCTGACCTTGACCTTCGTCACGGTGCCCTCGCCGAGCTCCTCGTTGAGCCTGCGCACCAGGGTGCGGGCGAGCAGCCGGACCTGCGTCGCCCACGCCGTGGAGTCGGCGGCGATCAGCACCTCGCCGTCCTCGAACGACTCGGGTTTGGTGTGCGCGGCCAGGTCGGGACCCACGATGTCGGGCCAGCGGCCGAACACGCCGCCCACGGCCGCCGACCGCTCCCAGCCGCGCGCGGCCAGCAGCTCGCTGATCGCCCGGCCGAAGAGCTGCGGGTCGCCGTTCTCCCTGCGCGGGCCGGAGGCCCGCTTCCTGGGCTCGCGGCGGGGGAGCTGGCCGCGCCTGGCGGCGTCGGCCTTGGCCTGCGCCAGCTTCTCCCTCGCCATGGCGGCGCCCCTGGCCGCAGCGCTCTTCGCCGCGCCGTCGTCAGCCGACACGCGTCACGCTCCCTCCCGCGCCGTCGTCAGCGGACACGCGTCACGCTCCCTCCCGCGACGTCGAAACGCGCTCCCGTGAGCTCGCGCGGCACGTCGTCGGGGACGGCCGCGGTGATGAGGACCTGCTCGGCGGGCGCGACGATCTCGGCCAGCCTGCGCCTGCGCTGGCCGTCGAGCTCGGCGAACACGTCGTCGAGGATCAGCACGGGGTCGCCGCCGTCGGACCGCAGCAGGTCGTAGGCGGCCAGGCGCAGCGCCAGCGCGAACGACCACGACTCGCCGTGGCTGGCGTAGCCGCGGGCGGGCAGGTCGCCGAGGCCGAGGATCAGGTCGTCGCGGTGCGGGCCGACGAGGGTGACCCCCCGCTCCAGCTCGGCGGCGCGCACCTCGATCAGGCGCTCCCGCAGCCGCTGCTCCAAAGTTATCCCCAGGTCTGTGGATAACGTCTGCGCATCGGAAGACCTGCTCTCACCGGCGTCTTCATCCTCCGCGCCGTCCCCACCTGTGGACAACGTGCTGCGATAGGCCAGCGTCGCGGGGGCGCTCGTCGGGGCGAGCGCGGCGTAGGCGCCCGCGACCAGCGGACGCAGCGCGTCGATGAGGTCGAGCCGCGCCCGCAGCAGCTCGGCGCCGTGCCGCGCGAGGTGCTGGTCCCACACCTCCAGCGTGCTCAGCACGTCGCCGGCGCCCGCCGCGGCGAACGCGGTGTCGCTCTCCGCCCGCCTGGCGCTCCTGGCGCCCCTGCGGGCCTGCGCGGCCGCCCGCAGCAGCGCGCCGCGCTGCTTCAGCACCCGGTCGTAGTCGGCACGCACACCCGCGAACCTGGGCGCCCTGGCCACCAGCAGGTCGTCGAGGAACCTGCGGCGCTCGGACGGGTCGCCCTTGGCGAGCGCGAGGTCCTCGGGGGCGAACAGCACCGTGCGCAGCAGCCCCAGGACGTCGCGCGGCCTGGACGCGGGGGAGCGGTTGAGCCTCGCGCGGTTGGCCCGCCCCGGGTTGATCTCCAGCTCGACCAGCGCGCGGCGGTCGTCGCGCTGGACGGCGCAGCGCACGATGGCCCGCGTGGCGCCCTGACGCACGAGCGGCGCGTCGTTGGCGACCCGGTGGCTGGAGTGGGTCGCCACGTAGCCGAGGGCCTCGACCAGGTTGGTCTTGCCCTGGCCGTTGGGCCCCACGAAGGCCGTGACGCCCGGCTCCAGGCCGAGCTCCACGGACGCGTAGGACCGGAAGTCGGTCAGCGAGAGGTGGGCGACGTGCACCCCACGAAGGTTAGTGCGCCCCGGAGAGCACCGCGCTCAACGGCGCACACCCTGTGGAAAACCATCGCGACCGCTCGCACTGTCCACAGGCCCCTTGTGGTTGGGGACGGCTCCTCCCAGGACGCGCCAAGGGGAGCCCGTACGCCCCGTGCTCCGACGCCGTCAGTCGCGCAGCGGGGTGACGTCGGCGCCGGGGGAGTCGGCGCCCTTGCCCACGCTGCCCTCGGCCGACGTGATCGCGTGCCCGCCGAACTGGTTGCGCAGCGCGGCGACCACCTTCATCGCCGGGGAGTCGTCCTGGCGCGACGCGAACCGGGAGTACAGCGCCGCCGTGATCACCGGCAGCGGCACCGCGTGGTCCACGGCCGCCTGGACGGTCCAGCGGCCCTCGCCGGAGTCCTGCGCGTAGCCGCGCAGCTGCTCCAGGTGCTCGTCGTCGTCGAGCGCGCGTACGAGCAGGTCCAGCAGCCAGGAGCGGATGACCGTGCCGGTGCGCCAGCTGCTGAAGCAGCCGCGCACGTCCTTGACGACGTCGGACGCCTCCAGCAGCTCCCAGCCCTCGGCGAAGGCCTGCATCATGCCGTACTCGATGCCGTTGTGGACCATCTTCGCGAAGTGCCCCGCGCCGACGTCGCCGGCGTGGACGAAACCGTCCTCGCCCTCGGGCTTGAGCGTCTCGAAGATCGGCATCAGCCGCTGGACGGCCTCCTGCGCGCCGCCGCACATCAGGGCGTAGCCGTTCTGCAGGCCCCAGACGCCGCCGCTGACCCCGCAGTCGACGAAGCCGATGCCCTTCTGGCTCAGCTCGGCCGCGTGCTTCTGGTCATCCACATAGTGGGAGTTTCCGCCGTCGATGACGATGTCGCCCTCGTCGAGGAGCTCGCCGAGATCGTCGATCGTCTGCTGCGTGGGCTTGCCCGCCGGGACCATGACCCAGACCGCGCGGGGCTTCTGCAGGCGCTCGACCAGCTCCTTCAGGCTGCCGGCGTCGCTGAGGCCGGGGTCGCGGTCGTAGCCGACGACCTCGTGGCCGCCGCGGCGCAGCCGCTCGGCCATGTTGCCGCCCATCTTGCCCAGTCCGACCATGCCGATCTGCATGTTCTCGTACCCCCTTGTCAGGATTCCATCATCTCCGATGACAGGATCAGCCTGACAGGCGGATGGGCATGATCAGGTACCGGTAGTCCGTGACCAGGCCGTCGTCCACAGGCTTGCCGGTGAGGATCGCGGGCTTGGTGGAGGTGGTCATCTGCAGCCTGGCCACGTCGGAGTCGATCGCGCCGAGCCCCTCCAGCAGGAACTGGTGGTTGAAGGCGATGTTCATCTCCTCACCCTCGTAATCCACAGGCAGCGCCTCGACGGCCTGCGCCTCGTCGCCGCTGCCGGCCTCCAGCACGACCTCGCCGCTCTTGAACGCCAGCCGTACCGGCGTGTTGCGCTCGGCCACCAGGGCCACACGCTTGACCGCCTCGACGAACGGGCCTGTGGACAGGTCGGCGCGGGCGGAGAACTCGGTGGGCAGCAGGGAGCGGTACTTGGGGAACTCGGGGTCGAGCAGCCGGGTCGTGGTGCGCCGGCCCGCGCTGGAGAACCCGATCATACCTTCGCCGGTGCCGCCGGACGAGCTTAGCGCGATCTCGACCTCCGCGCCGGTGGAACCCAGCGCCTTGGCGGTGTCGGCGAGGGTCTTGCCGGGGATCATGGCGATCGCCGAGAAGTCGGGCTGGCCCGGCTGCCACTTCAGCTCGCGCACCGCGAGCCGGTATCGGTCGGTGGCGGCGAGGGTCACGGTGTCGCCCTCGATCTCCATGCGTACGCCGGTGAGCATCGGGAGCGTGTCGTCCCTGCCTGCGGCGACGGCGACCTGGGCGACGGCGGCGGCGAACACGTCGCTGCCCACCCGGCCGGCGGCGGGCGGCATGGCCGGGAGCGACGGGTAGTCCTCCACAGGCATCGTCAACAGGGTGAACCGCGCGCTGCCGCAGGTGACGACCGCCTTGGCGCCATCGACGACGAAGTCCACAGGCTGTGCGGGAAGCGCGCGCGTGATCTCGGCGAGGAGCTTGCCCGAGACCAGGACGACCCCCGGCTCACCGGTGTGCAGTTCGAGCGTCACCTCGGCGGAGACCTCGTAGTCGAAGCCCGACAGCTTGAGCTGCTGGGCCTCGGTGACCTCGAGCCGCATCCCGGCGAGGACGGGCACCGACGGGCGCGCCGGGAGGCTGCGCGCCGTCCATGCCACCGCCTCAGCGAGGACGTCTCGCTCGATTCGGAACATCACGGTGATCAGCCTCCTGGGTTCGTCGTTGATTCGCGGTCCACTCTCCCGCACCTCGGATCCGGGAGAGCCCTCTATGGGTCTTTGAGTCTCTTAGTTAGAGATAAGAGGTCATCACATTAGGGGGTGTGGATACTGTGGACAACCAGCGTTGTGCCTGCTCAGCGGCCCGATTTTTGTCCACCGGCCATGTGGGTGACGCCTGTGGGTAACTCGCGCGCCTGGGGATGGCCGAGTTCTGTGCACAACCCATCCCCAGATCTTGGTGCCTTCATCCACCGGTTATTCACAAGGTTTCCACAGGTTATCCACGGGGTAGGAGACCCTGTTCTGGAACCCCAGAACCTGTTCACACAGCTCGTCCACACGTCATCCCCAGGTTGTCCCCAAGTTCTCCCCAGGTTGTCCCCAGACCTGTCCCCAGGGGATGTGGGCGTTTTTTCCCGACAATGTGGGGCGCTGAGCACGGCCGATTCCACATTTTCCCTGTCCACAGTGTTATCCACAGGCTGTGTACGACTGTCGCGGTCAGTGAGCTGTCTGCTTGATCCGCATTGTCAGCTCGTTGACCTGGTTGTACATCGACCGGCGCTCCGCGATGAGCGACCGGATCTTGCGCTCGGCGTGCATCACAGTGGTGTGGTCGCGGCCGCCGAACTGCTGGCCGATCTTCGGCAGTGACAGCTCCGTCAGCTCACGCGCGAGGTACATCGCGATCTGCCTGGCGTTCACCAGGGCCCTGCTGCGGGAGGTGCCGCAGAGGTCGTCGATGCTGATGCCGAAGTACTCGGCCGTCTGGGCCATGATCGTGGCGATCGTGATCTCAGGGGCGGACTCCGAGGTGATGAGGTCCTTCAGCACCACCTCGGCGAGCTGCAGATCCACACCCTGCCTGTTGAGGCTGGCGAACGCCGTCACCCTGATGAGCGCGCCCTCCAGCTCACGGATGTTGGTGGAGATGCGGCTCGCGATGTACTCCAGCACCTCCGGCGGCGCGGCCAGGCCCTCCTGGATGGCCTTCTTCCTGAGGATCGCGATGCGGGTCTCCAGCTCGGGGGGCTGGACGTCGGTGATGAGCCCCCACTCGAACCGGTTGCGCAGGCGGTCCTCCAGCGTGATGAGCTGCTTCGGCGCGCGGTCGCTGGAGATGACGATCTGCTTGTTGGCGTTGTGGAGCGTGTTGAAGGTGTGGAAGAACTCCTCCTGCGTCTGCTCCTTGCCCTCCAGGAACTGGATGTCGTCCACGAGCAGGATGTCGATCGCGCGGTAGCGCCCGCGGAACCCGTCGGCCTTGTGGTCGCGGATGCTGTTGATGAAGTCGTTGGTGAACTCCTCGGAGCTCACGTACCTGACGCGGGCCCCGTCGTAGAGGCTCTGGGCGTAGTGCCCGATCGCGTGCAGCAGGTGCGTCTTCCCCAGACCCGAGTCGCCGTAGATGAAGAGCGGGTTGTACGCCTTCGCGGGGGATTCAGCGACCGCGACGGCGGCGGCGTGCGCGAACCGGTTGCTGGCGCCGATAACAAATGTCTCAAATGTGTACTTTTGGTTAAGCCTGGCCGGTTCGCTGGGCTTGTTGCTCTTGGCTTCCCAGCGGTTCGGGGCCGGCTCCGGCGCTTTCTCCACAGCGGGCGAGTACGGCTGAGCCTGTTCATAACCGAAGCCCGGCTGTGGATATTCGGTGGAAACCTGGGGCGGCTCCGGCTGCGGCGAATAGAACTGCGGCGGCTCGGATGCCTGGTAGTGCGGTGTTTGCACAGGCGGTGCATAACGTTGCTGCTGCTCGGGATTCTGGGGATAACCGTGACCCACAGCCTGTTGATGACCGTCGGCGACCGGCGGCTGGTCGGGCGCCGTGGTGTCGATCATCACCGCCAGCCGCATGGTCATCCCCAGCTCCTGCGACAGGGCGTGGGCCACCAGCGGGCGCAGCTTGCCCTCGATGAGGTCCTTGAGGAAGTCGTTGGGGACGCCCAGCACGATCGTGTCGTCGGCCAGGGCGATCGGACGGACCATGGACAGCCACGTACGCTGCTGTATGGGCACGTTCTCGTTGAGGAAGTTGCCCAGGGCCCTCGCCCATACCGCGCCGAGGTCGACACCGTTCATGGTGCGGCTCCCCCTCCTCCCTCTCGCGGCCCCCCGCGATCGTTTATCCACATGCGCGGGCCGCCCGGTGCGCCGAGCGGCCCTTTGTCCACAGCGTGGCGGCCGGGCTTCGTACCCAGGTCCTCCACAGGACATCCACAAGTTGTACACAGGCTCGCAAGCGGCTCCAGAAGGGCCGACAGTAGCCATGTCCACAGCTGTGGGCAAGACGTTGTCCACAGCGTAGTGGCACCTGGAGGCGGCTACTGTGGACGTAGCGCCGGCTGGGGAAAAGTCGCCTGTGGATGAGTGGATGACGCGTCCGGTTTGACCTGGGGCCGCATTGCCCCGTAACGTACGACGGTCGGCTTGCCACGCGACGGCTATTTCGCGTGCCCTCGCTTCCCCGGCAGGCCAGCCATGTGTGACAAGCGCCCCTGGGCGCACCTTCAAGCCTGGAGCCCACTCGTGAGCAAGCGTACTTTCCAGCCGAACAACCGTCGCCGCGCGAAGACCCACGGCTTCCGGCTGCGGATGCGCACCCGGGCCGGCCGCGCCATCCTCGCCGCCCGCCGCCGCAAGGGTCGCGAGAAGCTGTCGGCCTGATCGTCCCGCGCCCGAATGTCGGCCCGCCGGTGAATTTCGCCGGCGGGCGATAGGCGTATTAGGCGAATACGGTGCTATCCCGACAGTCCCGCATGAGACGCGGGGAGGAGTTCGCGGCGGCGATCAAGCGCGGTAAGCGTGCGGGCCGTCCCACCCTGGTGGTGCATCTGGGCACCGCCGGGGAAGAGACCCCTTTGGTCGGGTTCGTGGTGAGCAAGGCCGTGGGTGACGCGGTGACCCGTAACAAGGTCAAGCGACGACTCCGACACCTGATGCGAGACCGTCTGCACCGGCTTCCGCGAGGTAGCCTGCTTGTGGTACGCGCCAATCCACCGGCCGCGTCCGCGGGATACGAGCACCTGGCCGCCGAGCTCGACCTCGCGCTGGATCGTGTGCTCAGGCGGCGTGAGTCCTCGATGGATGGACACAGATGACGGAGCAGCCGCAGGGGGTGCCGAGCTTCGCCGCTCGGGGGTTGATCATCCCGATCCGGTTCTACCGGGCGTTCATCAGCCCGCTGCTCGGTCCGCGCTGCCGTTTCTATCCGTCCTGCAGCGCGTACGGGCTGGAGGCGATAGCCGTACACGGGGCGCTGCGCGGCACATGGTTGACTGTCCGGCGCATCGGACGGTGCCACCCATTCCATCCCGGAGGTATAGACCCGGTGCCCCCACGCCCGGTCCGGTCCCACGAAACGCAAGGGAGCTAGCTCGGTGGAGCTGTCCTGGCTCAACTGGCTGTACACAGCCGTCGCCCAAGTCATCACCTGGATCCACCAGGCATACAGCACGGTGCTCGACCCGAACAGCGGTTTGACCTGGGCGCTCACCATCATCACGCTGACCATCTGCATGCGGATCCTGATCTTCCCGCTGTTCCTCAAGCAGATGCGGTCGTCGCGCAAGATGCAGGAACTCGCCCCGAAGGTGGCGGAGATCCGCAAGCGTTACAAGAACGACAAGCAGCGCATGAACCAGGAGGTCATGGCGCTCTACCAAGGAGCAGGCGCCAACCCCCTCGGCGGCTGCCTCCCTGTCGTGGCGCAGTTCCCGATCTTCATCTCGATGTTCACCGTACTGCGGGCGATTGCGGCGGACCAGCCGAAGTTCGGGATGACGCAGGAACTGGTCGACAGCGCCAAGCACGCGCTCATCCTGGGGGCCCCGCTTCCCGCCACGTTCTTCGAGGCCTCTCACGTCGCCGAGAAGGTCGTCATCGGTTTCTTCGTCGCGGTCAGCTCGTTGACCACGTTCCTCACCGTCCGGCAGAGCGTCACCCGCTCCATGGCCCAGATGCCGGACAACCCTATGGCGCAGCAGCAGAAGATCCTGATGTACATCTCGCCGCTGTTCGCCTTCTTCAGCCTGAACTTCCCCCTGGGCCTCATCCTCTACTGGGTCACCACCAACCTGTGGACGCTCGGCCAGCAGCACTGGTTCTACAGCCGGCACCCGATGCCGCAGTTCGACGCCAAGGGCAACGCCGTCCCGATCCAGCCCAAGCCCGGTCTGGTGGCCAAGCTGCGCAAGACCACGCCCGAGGAGCAGGCTCCCCCCGCCCCTCCGGAGCCTAAGATCATCAGGCAGCAGCCGACCCGTCAGCCGCGCAGCAAGCGCACCGGCAGCAAGAAGTCGTGAACACGAAGGAGAGGCCGGCCATGACCGAGGCCGAGCAGGACAAGGCTCCCGATCTCAGCGCGCTGGAGCAGGAAGGCGAGATCGCTGCCGACTACGTCGAGGGCCTCCTCGACATCGCCGACATCGACGGCGACATCGACATGGACGTCGAAGGCGACCGCGCCGTGGTGTCCGTGGTGGGGGTCAAGGGCAGCGAGCTGGTGGGGCCCGGGGGAGAGGTCCTGGAGGCCCTGCAGGAGCTGACCCGCCTGGCCGTGCACCGGCAGACCGGCGAGAGGTCGCGGCTGATGCTCGACGTGGCCGGCTACCGCGAGCGGCGCAGGGCCGAGCTGACCAAGCTCGGCACCGAGGTCGCCCACCAGGTCAAGGAGAAGGGCGAGCCGAAGGCGCTCCAGCCGATGACGCCGTTCGAGCGGAAGATCGTGCACGACGCGGTGGCCGCCGCCGGGCTCCGCAGCGAGTCCGAGGGCGAAGAGCCCCAGCGCTACGTGGTGATCCTCCCCGCCTGAGCCCCCTGCCGCGTCCTGCGGCACGCGGACTCCGGGACGATGGGGAAGGCCGGCAGCACTCACTCCCGGCTCGTGCCCAGGTTCGCTCCAGACTTGCGCTCCGGCTCGGGTTCCGCTCCCGCTCTGGGCTTCGGCTTGGGCCGGGGGTTCCAGCAGCGGGTTCCGCTTGCGGCCTGGGCTCCGGCTTGGCCTGGGTTCCGGCTCAGGCTCGGGTCTCGGCTCTGGTTGAGGTTGCCGCTGGGCCGGGTTTCGGCTCGGACCGGGAGTCAGGCTCGGGCTCTCAGCTCAGGCTCTCGGCTCGGGCGTCCGGCATCCGGCTCGGGTTCTCGGCTCAGGTCGGACGGCCAGCTCGGGTCGGTCGGCCAGCTCGGGTCGGACGCTCAGCTCGGGTCGGGCGGTCAGCTCGGGTCGGACGCTCAGCTCGGGTCGGACGCTCAGCTCGGGTCGGGCGGCCAGGTCAGGTCGGGCGGCCAGCTCGGGTCGGGCGGAGTTCTGATGGGGGTGCCCAGCTCGGGCGGTCAGCTCCGATGGAGGTGCCCGCTCGGATGGGGTGCCCGGCCATCGGCTCCCGGCCATGTCTGACCAGCCCGGCGCGACCCGTCCGAGCGGACCGGTGCCACCGGCCTGCGCGGCCAGGCCGAGCCGGAGCGAGCCGGGGCGACCGGAACGGCCGCGCCCGGCCGGCGGCTGGAGCTGGACGGTCAGGCCGGGCGGCGCACCGGCGAGCTGTCCGGGGCAGGCGCGGGCCTGGGGTGACGGGAAGGTCCTCGCCTGGCGGAGCCGGGGTAGACCGGAACGGCCGCGCCCGGCCGGCTGTCTGGAGGGGCCGCGTCCGGCAGGGGCGGTTCGGGCAGAGCAGCTCCGCCACCCGCACAACCGTCCCGGCCGTCCGCCGCGCTTCCCGCGCACGGGCGGCTGTTTCATGTACGTACGTCAGCAATTCTTCAGACTTGTACGCCCGCCGTCACATCGGCCCGGAAGGCGGCGTACTCCAAGGTCGTCTTCAGGCCGGGCCGCTAGTCTTCCACTGCGATCGCACATCTAGCCTTGGGTAGAGACCGTCCCAGAGCGTCCGAGAAAGGGCCACCCACCAGTGAGCGATGAGCTTCCGGAGCCGCCGGAGATAGCGCGGGAGGTCTTCACCGGGGAGGCCTGGGATCGTGCGAACGCGTTCGCCCACCTGCTCGCCGGCCCAGGCGTCGTACGCGGACTGCTCGGCCCCCGTGAGGTGCCCCGCATCTGGGACCGCCACCTGCTCAACTGCGCCGTGGCGGCCGAGGCGGTCCCGGAGGGCGTGCACCTGGTGGACATCGGCTCCGGTGCCGGCCTGCCGGGCCTGGTCCTGGCGATCGTCCGTCCGGACATCACGGTCACGCTGCTGGAGCCGCTGCTGAGGCGTACCGTCTTCCTGGAGGAGTGCGTCGAGACGCTCAAGCTCGACAACGTCGAGGTGCTGCGCGGGCGCGCCGAGGAGCTGGCGGGCAAGCGGGAGTTCGACGTCGCGAGCGCGCGGGCCGTGGCGCCGCTCGACCGGCTGCTGACCTGGGCGATGCCTCTGCTACGCGAGGGCGGCGAGCTGATCGCGATGAAGGGGGAGCGCGCGGCGGAGGAACTGGCCGAGGCGGAGCAGCGACTGCGTGCCGTCGGAGCGGCAACGGCCGAGCTTGTGACCGTCGGGCGCGGTAAGGTCGAGCCGCCTGCAACATTGGTTCGGGTGGTAGCGGGTCGCGCGCCGGAGCGTGGTAGGCGGCGACGAAGGAGGTGACGGTCGTGCCAGTCGCGTCGTGCGGCCTTGGCTGGCCGGACAGTCCTCTGTCCGAGAGTGCGACCGGGGTTGGATGGCCCGAAATGGGCGTGTCGCGACAGCGAATTCCCGGCACCGGCGCACCACTGGTTGAAAGGATGGCGATTGTGACCCAGACCCCCCTGAATCCCGGTGACTCCCCGCTGGTACGAGAGGCGCTCAGCTCAGTGGTTTCACGTGAAACATCCGCGACCCAGGCGGCCCAGCCCGGCGAGTCCTTGGGGGGCAACGGCGCGTGGCCGCGTCCGCCGAAGTGCCGCGTGATCGCTGTGGCGAACCAGAAGGGCGGCGTCGGCAAGACCACGACCTCGGTGAACATCGCCGCCGCCCTCTCGATGAACGGTCAGCGTGTCCTCGTGGTCGACCTCGACCCCCAGGGCAACGCCTCCACCGCCCTGGCCACCGAGCACCGCGGCGACGTTCCCGATGTGTACCAGGTCCTCGTCGACGACCTGCCGATGACGGAGATCGTCAAGCAGGTGCCCGACATGCCGAACCTCTACTGCGCGCCCGCCACCATCGACCTGGCCGGAGCCGAGATCGAGCTCGTGTCCCTCGTCGCCCGTGAGGCCAGGCTGCGTCGCGCGCTCGCCGCGTACGACGCGGTCGAGCTGGACTACATCGTCATCGACTGCCCGCCGTCGCTCGGCCTGCTCACCGTCAACGCCCTCGTCGCCGCCGACGAGGTGATGATCCCGATCCAGTGCGAGTACTACGCGCTGGAGGGCCTCGGCCAGCTCCTCAGGAACGTCGACCTCATCAAGGTTCACCTGAACCCGAGCCTCCGCCTGTCCACGATCGTGCTGACCATGTACGACGGCCGTACCAGGCTCGCGTCGCAGGTGGCCGAGGAGGTGCGCTCTCACTTCGGCGACACCGTTCTCAAGACCGTCATCCCGCGCAGCGTCCGCCTGTCCGAAGCGCCCAGCTACGGCCAGTCCGTCATGACGTACGACCCGGGCTCCAGCGGGGCGATGGCGTACATGGACGCCGCCCGCGAGATCGCCTACCGCGGCGCCGCCCTCTGACCTGACCCACCCCACCTCGATGCCCTCCGGTGCGGGGCTCGCAGCTCCGTCGTCGGCGAAGGCGGCCGAGGGTCAGGGCGCGATCACCCCTGTAGACAGCCCGCCCACGTCGGACGTCAGCGGCAGGACCGCCACTGTGGAAAGGTCGGCGGCAGGCGCGCCACTGTGGAAAGGCTGCCGTGGCTCCCGTGACCTGCGCGCCAAGGGCAGGGGTTCCCCGTGGCCCCGTCCGAACCTCGGGTGCGCCAGTGCGTGGACTGCGGCGACGGTGTGACGGCCCCGTTGATCGTCAGGCGGAGCGCCGGCAGTTGAGGGGGGCAGGGCGGTGCCCGCTACTCGGCCCCCACACCATGCCGTCATGCCCCCAGACCGGGGCCTGCGCTGAGGCGGACCCACACCTGCTCAGAGGAATGCGCGCACATCTACCGGGTCTCGGCCGGGACGCCAGTTGTCGCATCTGGATGCTCAGTGATGACTCCGCATGTCGCACGGGGGGCAAAGAGCGAGCGAACCAGTGAGAGAGAAGAGACCCGCTCCCTCTACAGGTTGGGCAGGTTTGTGATCCTGTCGGTGTAAATCTCACCGACCGCGTGTGGCGTGAGGGCACCCGGTTGAGCATGCGACGGTAACCTCTCCTGAAGTGACGCGAATCGGCCGGGTGGATGAGGAGTCGTAGTGAGTCAGCAGCGGCGGGGATTGGGCAAGGGGCTCGGGGCGCTCATCCCGACCGGTCCCATCGTTGACGGCACCGGCACGGTGCCTCCTCAGAACGGCACGACGACGGTCGAGGAGTCCGGTCCGAAGCCGGTCGCCGGAGCGTACTTCAAGGAGGTGCCGCTCTCCTCGATCGTGCCGAACCCGCGCCAGCCGCGTGACGTCTTCGACCAGGAGCGCCTTGAGGAGCTGGCCGCCTCCATCCGCGAGGTGGGGCTGCTCCAGCCGATCGTGGTGCGTTCGGTGGGTGGCGGCAACTACGAGCTGATCATGGGGGAGCGGCGCTGGCGCGCGTGCAGGGAGGTCGGGCTCGACCCCGTCCCGGCGATCGTGCGCAACACCCAGGACGACGACCTGCTCCGCGACGCCCTCATCGAGAACCTCCAGCGCGAGCAGCTGAACGCCCTGGAGGAGGCCGCCGCGTACCAGCAACTTCTGGACGACTTCCAGGCGACGCACGACCAGCTCGCCCAGAAGGTCGGCCGCTCCCGCTCCCACATCACCAACACCCTCCGCCTGCTGAACCTCCCGCCCGAGGTGCAACTCAAGGTCGCCGCCGGAACCATCAGCGCGGGGCACGCCCGCGCACTCCTCGGGCTGAGCGATCCGGAGGAGCAGATCCAGCTCGCCAAGCGCATCGTCGCAGAGCTCCTCTCCGTACGCGCCGTGGAGGAGATCGTGGCGATGGGCAGCGCGAAGGCCGCCCAGAAGGCGCCGCGCGAGCGCCAGATCGCCAAGCCGACCGCACCCGGCCTCACCCACCTCGCGAACCGCCTCAGCGACCACTTCGAGACCAAGGTGAAGGTGGACCTGGGCCGGAGGAAGGGCCGCATCGTCGTGGAGTTCGCCACGATCGACGACCTGGAACGCATCATCGGCACCATGGCTCCGGAAGCCGCCCGCGCCCTACGAGAAGGCGAAGCCTGACCACCTGTCGGCGACGTCCCTCCTGACCACCCCCTGAGAGCCGCCACAGACGGAAGCACGACAGGAACCGGACCGACAGAGCAACCGCGAGCGCCCCGAGAGCACGGGGCGCTTGAACTTTCCAGACCAGACCAGACCAGGTCGCCAGATCAAGCAGATCGCGGGATTCCACGGCGCGCGGCTCCGGCAGCGGCAATGACGAGTGGGTACCTAGAGCATGGCTCAAGAGCCTTCTGAGAACCCCCACCTCTCCGATGGCACCATGCGTCGGGCACGAAGTGCGCCTCCACCACGGTCGTGCCCAAGGCCTATCACAACACCATCATGAAGCCCGCCCGGCTCCAACGGAGGGGCCAGTGCGATCCGGCCGGGACGTCGGGTGAGAACGCCCCCTTGGCTTCGGACTTTTCATGTTTCACGTGAAACAGGGGAAGGACCATAAGACCGAACCTGGGCTGGGGCCCTCTGTCCCCGGCCAGTGCGTCCAGGGCCAGGGCCTGCGACGGGGACCCAGCGGCGAGGACCTATCGACCAGAACAGGGGAGCGGGTCACCAGGACGATGGGTGCGGGTCAGGTCACGTGGATCGGCCGACCTGAAAACAGGGCGACGGTACGGTGTCACCCTTTCCGTTTGAGCTGCATTGCATCGGCATTCAGCCAGCGAGCAACAGCCTGACAACAGGCATGTCTGAGGGGCTGCTCGACTCGGCCATGAGAGCCACAGCCGTCCGAAGGGCATGACAAGACGAGGCGCTTCACGCTTCAGAAGGACGGGGGCGATCGATCGAGGAGCGGGGAAGAGGGGCGATAGGCCAGCCCATGTTTCACGTGAAACACGCCCGCCCTCTCTCGACGATGGACAGCCCGTCCTCGCGGCCGTTTCACGTGAAACAATCGCGCCCTGCCCAGACTGCCCGGCGTTCTCAAGATTCGCCGGGACCGCCGTACTCACAGCACCGCTACCCGTGATCGTCCAGTGCGGCCGCTCGGTTGGCGAGCAGCAGCGCTGGATAGTAGGGCGCAGCGAGCACGGAGGTCGCCAGTCGCAGGCGAGTCGTCCTGCCCGCGATGGCGGACAGCACGACCAGCGGGTCGGCTCCCGCTGCGGAGCCCGGTGGCCAGGGTGGCCTGGCGACCATGACGGCGGCAACGGCGAGCAGACGGCGGAGGTGACCTCGGGGATGTCGGCCGGGCCGTTGATTGGCAGACCGGCGTCGCCGGGCGGGGCGACGTGCGTGTGCTGGGTGCGGACGCTCGCGGCCCAGGCGTAGGCGTTGGAGTCGAAGCCGCCCGACCGCAGGATCGTCCACCCCAGCCCGGAATCGCGAACGGCTTGCTCGAAGGCGCCAGGGTAGCGAAAGCTGCCCGGCCGGGTGCCCCCGCCCTGGGAGCCTGGGCGCGGGCCACCCGCCGCCCAACCCGAGGCGCGGCGGCACCGTTCAGAGGACGGTCCGGGCCGGTGCGAGGAACGGTGGCGGTTCCGAGAACGGTCGGGGCGAGGAACGGTGGCGGTTCCGTGGATGGTCAGGGCGAATGCGAGGACCGGTGCACGGTGTCGAGGGCGGTTCGGGTCGGTGCGAGGACCGGTGCATGGTGCCGAGGATGGTCCGGGTCGGTGTGAGGAGTAAGCCTGGGGCGCGTCGGGTGGCGGCTGTTCGGCGTTGCAGACGCGGCGAGCAGGCTCTCGGGTCGCCGCGCCTCGGCTGCCCTGGCCGCTGGTGGCGGGGTCGATGCAGTGCCACGTCGGTCCGGAGAGGACCGCGTCGAATGTCCGGTCGAGCAGGGGGACGGTGTCGAGGGCGGTTCGGGTCGGTGCGAGGACCGGTGGCATGGTGCCGAGGATGGTCCGGGTCGGTGTGAGGAGTAGGTCCGGGGCGCGTCGGGTGGCGGCTGCTCGGCGTTGCAGACGCGGCGAGCAGGCTCTCGGGTCGCCACGCCTCGGCCGCCCTGGCCGCTGGCGACGGGGTCGATGCAGTGCCACGTCGGTCCGGAGACGACCGCGTCGAATGTCCGGTCGAGCAGGGGGACGGTGTCGAGGACGGTTCGGGCTGGTGCAAGGACCGGTGCATGGTGCCGCGGACGGTTCGGGTCGGTGTGAGGCGCCATCGCCGGGGCCGCGTCGGCGAGATCGGTGACGTGCCGGGCCGGCGCCGACTCCGGGATCCCCAAGGTCCGGGTCAGTGTGAGGAGCTGTGGACCGTGTCGGGGGCGGTTGTAGGAGCGGTGGCGTCGTGTCGGGGCCGGTTCCTGTTGAGGCGGGGCCGGGGGGTGGGGGCTGTGCTCCTCGCGTTCGGTGTTTCACGTGAAACCTTGAGCGCCGGTCAGTCGGCTTGGTTTCACGTGAAACGTGTCCGGGGCGTCGTCAGGAGGTGGTGGCTTTGTGGAGGGCGGTGAGGAAGTCGTCGACGTGGTGGGGTTCGGTGTCGAAGGCGGTCATCCAGCGGACGACGCCGGTGGGTTCGTCCCAGTAGTGGAAGAGGAACTGGCGGAGGAGGGTCTGGGCGGTGGCGGCGGGGACGGTGGCGAAGACGGCGTTCGACTGGACCGGGTACGCGAGCGAGACTCCCGGGATGCCGGTGAGGCCGTCGGCGAGGCGGCGCGCCATGCGGTTGGCGTGGGTGGCGTTCGTCAGCCAGAGGTCGTCGGTGAGGAGGGCGGTGAGCTGGGCCGAGATGAAGCGCATCTTGGACGCGAGCTGGAGTGACTGCCGGCGCAGGAAGGGGACGGCGGTGGTGAGGCCGGGGTCGAGGACGACGACCGCCTCGGCGGCGAGCGCGCCGTTCTTGGTGCCGCCGAAGCTGAACACGTCCACGCCGGCGTCGGTGGTGATGGCGCGTAGCGAGCAGCCGAGGTGGGCGGCGGCGTTGGCGAGGCGGGCGCCGTCGAGGTGGAGGCGGAGTCCGGCGGCGTGCGCGGCCTCGGCGAGGGCGGCGATCTCGTCGGGGGAGTAGCAGGTGCCGAGTTCGGTCACCTGGGAGATGGAGACGACGGCGGGTTGGGCCTCGTGGTGGTTGCCGAGTCCGCCGAGCCGGCCGGTCACGTCCTCGGGACGCAGCTTGCCGTCGCGTGTGGGCACGGTGATGAGCTTGACGCCGAGCAGTCGCTCGGCCGCGCCCGCCTCGTGGGTGGCGATGTGGGCGTCGGCCGGGCAGATGACGGCGTCGTAGCGGCCGAGCATGAGGGAGAGGCCGACGATGTTGGCGCCGGCGCCGTTGAGCACGGCGAAGCCTTCGGCGTGGTCGCCGAAGACGTCCTTGACGCGCTGTTCGAACGCGGCGGTCCAGCGGTCGCCGCCGTAGGCGGGGGCGTCACCCCGGTTGGCGTCGGCGATGGCCTGGAGGACGGCCGGGTGCACGCCCGCGTGGTTGTCGCTGGCGAAGCTCTTCGGGTACGTCGATTCGATCACAGGGCAACGTTAGGCGCGGGCGGCGGCGATGCGCAGCAGGGCGGCGCACAGTTCGCCGAGGTCGCGCCCGGCGGCTTCGGCGGCCATGGGCAGCAGCGACGTCTCGGTCATGCCGGGGGCGACGTTCACTTCGAGGAAGTGGGGCGTGCCGGAGGCGTCGACGATGAGGTCGGTACGCGAGATGTCGCGCAGCCCGAGCGCGGTGTGCGCGGTGACGGCGGTCTGGGCGCACGCCTCGGCGGCTTCGGGAGACAGCCGCGCGGGCGCGAAGAACTCGGTGTGCCCGGCGGTGTAGCGGGCGGCGTAGTCGTAGACGCCTTCGTCGGGCACGATCTCGACGGCGGGCAGCGCGACGGGCCCGTCGCCGAGGTCGACGACGGACACGGCCACCTCGACGCCTTCGACGTAGCGTTCGATGAGCGCGGTGTCGCCGTAGGCGAAGCAGCCGACCATGGCGGCGGGCAGTTCCTCGGCGGTGCGCACCATGGACGTGCCGAGCGCGGAGCCGCCGCGCGCGGGCTTGACGAACAGGGGCAGGCCGAGGCGTTCCACGATGCGTCCGAGCACGATGGAGGCGCCGAGGTCGTGGAAGGTCTCCTTGGGCAGGGCGACGGACGCGGGGGTGTGCAGCCCGACGGAGCGTACGACCGCCTTGGCGGTGGGCTTGTCGTAGGCGACGCGGCAGGCGTCGGGGTCGGCGCCGACGTACGGGACGTCGAGCAGTTCGAGCACGGAGCGGATGGCGCCGTCCTCGCCGGCGCCGCCGTGGAGCGTGACGAACACGGCGTCGGGCGGGTCGGCGAGGATCGCGGGGACGAGGGACGCGTCGGCGTCGCGGGTCTCGACGTCGACGCCGGCGGCGCGCAGCACCTCGCTGACGACGCGGCCGGACCGCAGGGACACCTCACGCTCGTAGGAGAGGCCGCCGGCCAGCACGAGCACGTGGCCCAGTTCGCTCATCACATCTCCTCCGCTGATCGCACGCCGTCCAACCGTACCGGCGTCGGGGGCGGATGGTGTACACGAGCGTCCGGTACGGCCCGCGCCGCGAGCCGTGCCGGATCGGGGCGCTAGGCCAGGTCGGGCCCTGGGGTGTCGACGCCGCCGTGGTCGCGCGTGGAGCCGGTGCCGAACGTGTCGCGCAGCTGCATCTCCTGCTCGATCACCCCGGCCAGGCGGCGGACGCCTTCGCGGATGCGGTCGGGCTCGGGGTAGCAGAACGACAGCCGCATGTGCCGGGCGCCGCTGCCGTCGGAGTAGAAGCCGGTGCCGGGGACGAACGCCACGCGTTCGGCGACGGCGCGGGGCAGGATCGCCTTGGAGTCGAGCCCTTCCGGGAGGGTGGCCCAGACGAAGAACCCTCCGGAGGGACGGGTCCAGGTGACCTCGGGCGGCATGAGCGCGTCGAGGGCGTCGAGCAGGGCGTCTCGGCGTTCGCGGTAGAGCTCCCTGAACGTCTTGATCTGCTCGCGCCACGGCTGGGTGGCGAGGTACTGGCCGACGGCGAGCTGCGTGAACGAGGAGTGCGACAGCACGGCCGACTCCATGGCGAGCACGAGTTTCTCGCGGATGGCGTGCGGGGCGAGCGCCCAGCCGACGCGGAACCCGGGTGCGAGCGTCTTGGAGAACGACCCGAGGTAGACGACGCCGTCGGGGCTGTCGGCGCGCAGCGCCCGCATGGGTTCGTGGTCGAACCCGAGCAGCCCGTACGGGTTGTCCTCGATGATGAGGATGCCGGCCCGCTGGCAGATGTCGAGCACCTGCTGGCGGCGGGCCGCGTTCAGGGTGACGCCGCCGGGGTTGTGGAACGTCGGGATCGTGTACAGGAACTTGACGGGCGCGCCGGCGGTCTCCAGCGCGTAGATGGTCTGGGCCAGGGACTCGGGCACGATGCCCTGATCGTCCATGGCGATATGCACGACCTTGGCCTGGTAGGCGGCGAACGTCCCCAGGGCTCCGACGTACGACGGGCCCTCGGCGAGCACGACGTCGCCCGGGTCGATGAAGATCCGGGTGATGAGGTCGAGCGCCTGCTGGGAGCCGACGGTGACGACGACGTCGTTCGGCCCGGCGTTGATCCCCTCCAGCCGCATGACGTCGCAGATCTGCTCGCGCAGGTGCGGGTCGCCCTGGCCGGAACCGTACTGGAGCGCGACGGTGCCGCGCCTGGTCACGAGGTCGGAGACGAGCTCGCCGACCATGTCGAGGGGGAGCGCCGTGACGTACGGCATGCCGCCGGCCAGCGAGACCACCTCGGGCCTCGACGCGACGGCGAAGAGAGCTCGGATCTCGGAGGCGACCATCCCGGTAGCTCGAGCGGCGTACCGATCGACGTAGGCGTCGATGCGCGACCCTTGGGTCGCGGGCGTCTGACCGTGATCCTGCTCTCGCGTCACGGCCCACCTCCTAGGTGTCATTTCGGACTGAAATACCAGATTACGCCAGACGGACATGTCGCTCGTGATGGGGCTCGACGCTCGTGGTACCCGCCGGCGGCACCTCACTGGGCTACGATGCCACCTGGGGACGCGGTTTTCGCGGGCTTTTCCGGGTCAACGATTGGGGCCGTAGTTTGTCGCGCCGGCTGGTCAACATCACCCTGGACAATCTCGAAGATCTACCACGCCGCTGCCGACGATGCGTGTTCTGGGAGCTCGACCCCGTCAGCGGCGAGCGGGCCGTGCGTTCGGGCGATCCGGGGCTGGAGAAGGAGGCGTGGATCTCCGCGACGCTCCTGGAGTGGGGCAGCTGCGGGAAGATCGCGTACGTCGACGGCGTGCCCGCCGGGTTCGTCCTCTACAGCCCGCCGCTCTACAGTCCGCGCTCCATCGCCTTTCCCACCTCGCCCGTCAGCGCCGACGCGGTGCTGCTGATGACGGCGCACATCATTCCCGAGTTCTCCGGCGGCGGGCTGGGGCGCATGCTCATCCAGGGGGTCGCGAAAGACCTGACGCGGCGCGGGGTGAAAGCCATCGAGGCGTTCGGCGACCTCAAATGGGAAGAGCCGAGTTGCGTGGTTCCGGCGGAGTATTTGCTTTCTGTCGGGTTTAAGACAGTGCGTCCGCATTTGCGTTTTCCGCGGCTGCGGCTGGAACTCAAGACGGCCATCTCGTGGCGTGAGGACGTCGAGGTGGCGCTGGAGAGGCTCCTGGGGTCCATGAGTCCAGAACGCGCACTTCGTCCCGTCTGAGGGCTTCTCAGCCCCGTACATCAGGTACCAGACATGACAGAGCCCCCTGCACCAGCAGGGGGCTCCGTCGTCGGGCGTCCTAGATGATGCCCTCGAGCTCGCGCAGCAGCATGGCCTTCGGCTTGGCGCCGATGATCTGCTTGACGACCTCTCCGCCCTTGTAGACGTTCATCGTCGGGATCTGGAGCACACCGTACGTACGCGGGGTCTCCGGGTTCTCGTCGATGTTCAGCTTGACGATCTCCAGCTTGTCGCCGTGCTCGTTGGCGATCTCCTGGAGGATCGGGGCGACCTGACGGCACGGGCCGCACCACTCGGCCCAGAAGTCGACCAGGACGGGCTTGTCGCTCTTGAGGACCTCGGCGTCGAAGGTGGCGTCGGTTACTGCCTTCACGGGTGCGCTCCTTACTTGTCGTGGTGGGCGGCCAGCCAGCGCTCGGAGTCGAGCGACGCGGCGCAGCCGGTGCCCGCCGCGGTGATGGCCTGGCGGTAGATGTGGTCGACCACGTCGCCCGCGGCGAACACGCCCGGGATGTTGGTGGCCGTCGAGGGGGAGGCCACCTTGACGTAGCCGTCCTCGTCGAGGTCGATCTGGCCCTTGACCAGGTCGCTGCGCGGGTCGTGACCGATCGCGAGGAACAGCGCGTCGGTGGCGAGCTCGCTCTCCTCGCCGGTCTTGACGTTGCGCAGCTTCACGGCCTCGACCTTGGTGTCGCCGAGGACGTCGACGACCTCGGAGTCCCAGACGAAGCGGATCTTCTCGTTCGCGAAGGCGCGATCCTGCATGATCTTGCTGGCGCGCAGCGTGTCGCGGCGGTGCACCACCGTCACCATGCGGGCGAACCGCGTCAGGAACGTGGCCTCCTCCATGGCGGTGTCGCCGCCGCCGACGACCACGATGTCCTTGTTCCTGAAGAAGAACCCGTCACAGGTGGCACACCACGAGACGCCCCGGCCGGACAGCCGCTTCTCGTTCTCCAGGCCGAGCTCGCGGTAGCCGGAGCCCATCGCCAGGATCACCGACTTGGCGTAGTAGGTGTCGGTGTACGTCTTGACGACCTTGGGGTTGGCCTCCAGGTCGACCTCGACCACGTCGTCGGCCACCAGCTCGGCGCCGAAGCGCTCGGCCTGCTTGCGCAGGTTGTCCATGAGGTCGGGGCCCATGATGCCGTCGGGGAACCCGGGGAAGTTCTCCACGTCGGTGGTGTTCATGAGGGCGCCGCCCGCGGTGACGGAACCCTCGAAGACCAAGGGCTTGAGTTCGGCGCGTGCGGAGTAGACGGCCGCAGTGTAGCCGGCGGGACCCGACCCGATAATGATCACGTTACGAACGTCGCTCAACGCTCTCACGCCTTCCTCTTCTTCTGATGCACCGGCCTCAACAGATCCTAGGCCGCCCGCATTCCCGGCCCCACCCGAGACGCCGTCCGTAAAGCCAAACGGCCCCGCGGCAAACGAAAGAGCCCGCCGGGGCGGGCTCTGACGTGGACGTGCGATGGGTTTGCGATTACCAGCGGCCCAGCATGGGCTTGCGCAGGCTCTTGCAGTTGAAAGGATCGACGACGTCGAGGCGCACCTTCTTGGCCGCCTTGTCCTTCCAGGACGCCATGATGAGCGCCTCCTGGCCGTTGTACTGGCCCTGGTCGACGGCGAACACGTCGAGCTTCGTGCGCGAGGAGACCTTGGTCACGCAGCGGTCCACCTGGCCGCCGTCGGACGGCCCCTGCTTGGCCGGGGCGGGACCGAACACGCTCTCCAGCGGCAGGCGCAGCTCGGCGGCGCTGTAGTTGTGGTTGCTGTCGGTCAGCGCGTACGTCCTGGCCCGGACCGCCTCCTTCGGAGGTGACGAAGGACCTGATGCCGCGACGCGCGCCGCACCGCCGCCGGAGTCTCCGCCGGAGGCGAGCAGGTTGGTGGAGACCACGGCCGTGCCGACGACCGCCGCCGCGGCGGCCGCGGCCACCGCGGGCATCGCCCACCGCCGTCGCCTGGAGGCCCTGCGCCGCGCCGGGACGATCGTGCCGTCCTCGGCGACCACGCCCAGCCGCACCGGCTCGGGGGCCTCCTCCTGGCGCTCCCAGGGGGCGTCGCGCATGAGGTCGTCCCAGTTGGGCGGGGCCGCCACGGCGACGCCTCCGCGCCGAGCCGACTGCGACCCGGCCTCCGCGGCCAGCGCCTTGTCGATGCGCAGTGCGACGCCCATCGGCATGGCCGGTGTGGGGGTCGCCGCGAGCACCTCGCGAACCGCCGCCAGGTCGGCCAGAAGCTCCCCGCAGGGGTCGCAGACCGCGAGATGCTCGCGGACCCGGCGCGCCGTGTCGGCATCCAGGAGACCCTCTGCCAGCTCGGCCAGGGTTTCCAGATCGTAGTGCGTATCACCCGTCACGAAGTTCTGCTCCCTTCGCGGATGAGACGCGAGTGAAGTCGGATCGGTTCCGCAGATGCGAAAGAATCGGGGCAAGTTTCGCCCGTCCCCGGGCGCACCGGCTCTTCACCGTGCCGCTGGGGACGTCCAGCACCTGAGCTGCGTCTTCGACCGAATAGCCCATCATGTCGACGAGGACCAGCGCGGCCCGCTGGTCGGCGGGGAGCAGCTTCAGCGCGGCCGAGACCTCCATCGACACCTCGCGCTCGACCGTGTGGTCGGGCAGCGGCGTGTCGCGCTCGGCGGCCTCGATGAGCTCGTCGTCGGCCACCGGCCTGACGGACTTGCGGCGCATCCGGTCGAGGCAGGCGTTGACCACGATCCGGTGCAGCCAGGTGGTGACCGCCGCCTCGCCGCGGAAGGAGGAGGCCTTGCGGTAGGCGGAGACGAAGGCGTCCTGCACGGCGTCGGCGGCCTCGTCCGGGTCACCGAGCGTACGCAGGGCGACCGCCCACATGCGGTCGCGGTGCCTCTTGACGATCTCGCTGAAGGCGTGTGGATCCCCGTTGATGTGCGCGGTGAGCAGCTCGGCGTCTGTGACCGCCGGCCGCTCCGCTGATGAGGGTGTCTCGGGTGGGGAGTTCACAAGAGGGATTCCTGATTATGCCGATCCGGGGGAGTGCACCACTACGTCATAGATGGTGCCATGAAACTTGCCGTCACTTGCCGGAACCCGTGTAAACCAGATCAAAACGTACTGCCCGCTTGCTGCCTTCGTCGGGGTCAGGGTGACCTTGCCCGACGCGTCCTTCTGGCTCGCCACGGTCTTCAGCGAGCCGAGATCGGGTGAGTCGCCCACCTTCAGCTCGACGCTGGCGCCCGGCGCATCGGCCAGAGTAGCCACCACGTCGCTGATCTGCACGGACTTGCCCATGTCCAGCAGAAGCCCGACCCCGTCCTTGAGGTTCCCGAGCGTGGCGCTGGTGTAGCCCTCGGTCTCCCAGTAGGTGCTCGGCTTGCCGTCGATGGCCAGGCCCGCCTTCTCCGACTTCTCGTCGCCGTCGCCCAGCGGGTCGAAGCCCTTCGCCTTGGACGGCTTGACGACCTGCGTCGTGACCGGCGCGGACGTCGTGACCGTCGGCGTCGGGGACGCGTCGGGGATGGCCGGGCTGCCCAGGCTGCGGCCGATCGTCCAGGCGCCGACGCCGACCGCCGCGATGACCAGCAGCACCACGAGCGTCATCAGCACCCGGTTGAGCAGGTTGCCGCCGCCGCCGGGCGAGGGGACGCGCGGCGGCGTGGGCGGCAGCGGCGGCAGGGGCCGCGACGGCCGGTGCGCGACGTCCAGGCCCTCGGTGTGCGAGGCCGAGGCCACGGCGGGCGTCGACGGGTAGCTGATCGGGATCGGCATGGGCCGCGCCACGTCGGCCAGCGCCTCGGCCACCTCGGCCGGGCTGGTCAGCGGGCTCTGCCCCCTGCGGGAGTCGGGCAGGCACGACCGCACGGTGACCGTGTCGAGGTAGCCGGGCACGCCGGCCGTCACCTGGCGGGGCGAGCAGAAGTGCCCGTCGGTCATGGGGGCGGTCGGCAGGCCGCCCTCCTCCTCGTCGCCCGGCCAGTGGCCGGTGAGGCCCGCGTACAGCAGGCGGCCCAGGCCCTCGGCGTCGTCGAGCGCGGGCTGGTCGGTGGTGAGCCCCGCCAGCGCGGCGTCGACGGCGACGCCGAGCACCTTGACCGTGTTGCCGGTGGTCCACATCAGGTGCGACGGGCGCAGGCACAGGTGGTACAGGCTCGACTCGTGAGCGTGCGCGATGGCCTCGGCGGCCTCGGCCACCAGACCGGCCGCGCGCTCCGGCTCCAGCGGGCCCGACGCGAGCAGGTCGGCCAGCGTCTCGCCCGTGACCCACTCGCTGACCACGTACGAGAGCTTGTCGTCCTCGGCCGCGTCGAACACCTGGGTCAGGCGCGGGTCGTTCAGCCGGCTCGCCGCGCGGGCCGCGGTGACCACCTCGTGGACGCGGGGGAAGCCGGGCGCGAACGTGAGCACCGCCACGGGCCTGGCGAGGATCTCGTCGATGGCCTTCCACAGGGTGGCGCCCTCGGACTCGCTGACGCGGTCCTCCAGCCGGAACCGCTCAGCGAGGCGGGTGCCTGGTTCGACCGCCGACGTGCTCAAAGGCTTACTCCGCTCGGCCGATCGGGCCTGCTCATGACTCGACTCACCTGCGTGGGGCTGCCCCACGTAGGCACACTATGCCGGGTGGATCCGCCCACGCCCCTCCTGCTTCCATTCGCGCGTGTCAGAGCACCATGGTAGTGCCGAGTCGATTCCGCCCGCGTTCCCTAACGGCCTACCCGTCCCGCCACCATCCCAACGATCGAGTTGACCTCCGGGATGCGCATGCGATGCGCGACGGCGAGGTAGAGCAGCAGCCCGAGGCCGCCGCCCACCGCGAGGACGATCAGCGAGTTGAGGAACCCGAGCCCGTCGAACACCTGCGTGGCGACGAAGACCACGGCGAGCGCCAGCACCGCCGTCGGCAGGGCCGACAGGTACATCCTGGTCAGCGCCGTGCCGATCGCCCAGCCGCCCAGCCCCTGGAGGCGGCGGCTGGCCAGCGTCCAGGCGACCACGGCGCCCAGCGCGTACGCGACGGCGTACGCCAGCGCCAGCCCCATCACCGCGTACCGCGCGGGGAGCATGGCGTAGAACACGACCATGAGCAGCGCGTTCACGGCGGTCGTGCCGGCGCCGACGAACACCGGCGTACGGGTGTCGCCGAAGCTGTAGAAGACCCGCAGCAGCAGCTGGAAGACCGAGAACGGCACCAGCGCCAGCCCGTACACCTGCAGGACGTTGCCGATGTAGACGGCGTCGGCGACGCTGTTGGCCCCGTGGCCGTAGATCGGGACGGTGATGGCCGGCCCGAGCACCATCAGCAGCAGCGACACCGGCACCATGAGGGAGCAGATGAGCCGCACGCTCGCGCCGAACTCGGTGCGCACGTCGTCGAGCCGCCCCTCGCCCACGGCGCGGCTCATCTTCGGCAGCATCGCCGTGATCACCGACACGCCGATGACGCCGTACGGGAGCTGGAAGAGCTGGAAGGCCAGCGTGTACGGGCTGATGCCGTGGCCGGGCACCTCGTCGCCCGCCGCGCTGGACAGGTTGGTGGTGAGCATGAACCCGAGCTGGGTGATCACCACGTAGCCGATCGTCCAGACCCCGGCCTTGCCCATCTCGCCCAGCCGGGCGTTGCGCAGGTCGAAGCGGGGCGTGAACTCGAACCCCACGCGCCTCAGCGCGACGATCAGCACGGCCGCCTGGGCGACGATGCCGGCCGTGGTGCCGAGGCCGAGCAGGGCCAGGCCGGAGGTGGTGACCTTGTCGATGTCGCGGCCCGCCTCGGTGACCAGCGCGTAGAGGACGAACGCGCAGATGACGACCACGTTGTTGAGCACGGGCGCCCACATCGGCGCGCCGTAGCGGTCGCGGGTGTTGAGGATGGCGCCGGCCACCGCGCCGACGCCGAAGAAGGCGAGCTGCGGCAGGATGAACCGGGCCAGGACGACGGCGGTGTCGAACTTGGGGCTGCCCGGGGCCCAGTCGGTGTAGAGGTCGATGAGCAGCGGAGCGGCCAGCACGGAGATCACGGCGACGGCCACCAGCACTGCCGTGGTGAGCGTCAGCAGCCGCTGCTCGTAGGCCCGCCCGCCGTCGGGGTCGTGCTGCTGCGCGCGCACGATCATGGGCACGACGACGCTGCTCAGCACGCCGAGCAGCAGCAGGTCGAGGATGCTGTACGGGATGGCGTAGGCCGCGTTGTACGAGTCGCCGAGCGCTGCGGTGCCGATGGCGTAGGCGAGCACCATGGTCCGGACGAAGCCGGTGACCCTCGACACCATCGTGCCGGCCGCCATGATGGCGCCGGCCCGCAGCATGCGGCTCATACCGTCTCACTCTCCCGGGTCTTCGCGGTCCTGGCGACCCGCCGCTCCGAGCGCCGCCTCAGCACCCGCGTGACCACGGCGGCGAGCATGACCGTGAGCGCCGCACCGACGATCACCAGGGCGATGCCGGTGTAGCCGGTGGTGCGGACGGTCAGCCGCTGCGGCTTGCCGTACGGCTGGCGGTCGGCCGTCATGAGCTGGACGGTGACGGTGGCGTCGCCGCTGGTGGTGGCGTTCATGGGCACCTGGACGGTGCCGCTCTGGCCGCTGCCGATCGTCAGGGGCTTGGTCTGGCTGTAGTTGACCTGCAACAGCTCTGGGTTGTTCGACTTCACGTCGATGTAGAGCGAGATCGGCGCCTCCAGCGAGTTCTTCACGCTGATGGGGACGACGCCGTTGCTGCCGGCGAGCGTGCGCGGCCTGTCGGGCCCGGCGCCGGTGATCTGGATCTTGTCGACCCTGGCGTTGACGGCGGTGCTGACCAGCTTCGTCACCCCGCGCCCTGTGCGGGTGCTGGTGCGCCAGGCCGACGAGGTGAGCCTGAGCACGGCGGCGTCGAAGCGCGACTGCGGCTTGGACGTCAGGATGGAGGCGGTGAGCTGCGCCTTCGAGGCGACGTCCTTGACCCGCTTGAGGTATTTGGCGCTCAGCTCCTCCTTGCGGTGCCCCTCGGCGTACGTCAGCCCGGCGCGCAGGTCGGACGTCCTGGTCGCCTTGATCGAGTCGAGGGTCGTGAGGGTCAGCCAGGGCAGCTTGTTGGCGGTCTTGAGCAGGGCGGTGACCAGCGCGGGCTTGGGGTCCCAGCGCCGGGACGGCGCGACCACGATCGACCTGGGCGTGGTCTGGCCGGGTTCGGAGGCCATCATCGCGGTCTCGGCGATGAAGCGCTGGGTGCTGAGCAGCACCGACGTGGGGGTGCGGGCGTCGGGCTCGAACAGGCCGGTGATCGTGCTGTCGGCGACGAGCGCGGTGACGGGCCCCGCCACGGAGTCGAGGGTGGCGGCGCCGTCGGGGGTGTGCCCGGCGATCTGCTGGCGCGGCGGCAGGTTCGAGGCGTCGAGCAGGACCCTGTCGACCTTGTTCTTGCTGACGGAGAGCAGGTCGAGGGCGTCGTCGTCGAGGACGCCGTTCGGGGGCCAGTTGGTGTTGGTGGCGACGGGACGCTTCAGCACGGTGCCGGCGACCTGGCCGCCCAGCTCGATCGCCCGGCTGGTCTGCGTGTCGAGGCCCTGGTGCGCCAGCGCGGCGACGTCGGGGTCGGCGTACGGCGTGGCGACGACGGGCGAGGCGGCCAGGGCGGTGCGCAGGTCGGTGATCCATCGCTCGGCGGCGGGGTTGGACGCCTTGTTCTCGACGGTGTTCTTCGTCTTGACCTGGTAGCCCTTCGTCATGGTCTGGACGTCGTCGAGCAGCGCCGGGTCGACGAACCAGGTGACGCTCCTGGGCGCCTGCTGGGCGATGTGGACGAGGTCGGCCAGCCGGCCCTTGCCGGTGATGGCCTGGCTGAGCCGGTCGTCGACGAAGAGGGGGTCGTCGGTGGCCCGGTGGGGCTGGTCGATGACGGGCAGCGCGACCGCCATGCGGTTGCGTACCAGGGTGGTGGCGGCGGGGGCGTAGGTGAGGTAGGTGCGCTGCGCGTTGAGCGGCACCTCGAACTGCGAGACGTCCACCGCGACGGGGTAGACGCCGAACGCGTTCATGCCCAGCTGCGCGGGCGTGGCGGTGAACTCCCAGCGGGCGCTCGCCCCGGCGGCGAGGCTCGGGATGTCCATCCTGGAGGTCCTGGACACGTTGAACGGCAGCGAGGAGGTGTTCTGGTCGCTCTCGTAGGCGGCCATGGCGGCGCGGTCGGTGAACCGCTGCGCGTTGTAGCGCAGGCGCACTCCCAGGCCGGTCATGGGCGAGCCGGTGTCGTTGCGCACGGTGCCGGTGAACTTGATCACATCGGTGGGGTTCCTCGGCACCTGGGGGGAGACGGAGGTGATGGTCACGACGAGGTTCTGCCGCTTCGCGGTGGCGGCGGTGTGCGTCGTCATGGCAGCCGAACTCGGCGCGCCCACCCCGGTCAGGGTGAGCAGCGCGGCGGACAGCACGGTGAGCGGAATGGCCTTACGGATCACGCGTATGTCCGGGCTGGAGTACGACGACGCACGCCCGCAATGGTACGGGTTCAGTGCCGGGGCGCGACCGCCTCACGTGATCCTCTCGGGGTCGTGGTGCGGAGGTTGACCATCTTTCCGTGCATCAGCGCGAGCAGGTCCACGGCCCGTAAGGACAGCGCCGTGCGGCGTTCGCCGGTGGCGGTGAAGACGGGTTCCGAGTCCACGGGAAGGCGGCCGTCGATGAGCACCTGCAGGGCCGCGGGCAGCAGCAGCGGCGACACGAGGCCGTCGGCGTAGTCGGTGGCGGAGTTGACGAGGAACGCCGGGGCGGGCTGCACCTGCCTGGCGTCGAGGTGGGCGCGGACGGCCTCCGGGCGTGGCGGCGCGGCCACGGTGGAGGCGACGGCGACGACGTCCTCGCGGCCGAACCTCATGGCGACCTGGAACACCGTGACCATCACGCATCTGTCGGGCGCCGCCGGCAGGGTCTCGGGCAGCTCTTCCGCGCATGTCATGGGACGCGGAAGGCGTACGATCTCATGATGGACCTGGTGTGCGAGGAGCCAGCGGTGGATCGCGAGGGCATCCTTCATAGAGTCCTCCATTGCCTCGTTCCATGGCCCCCGACGGTCCCCTGACCGACGGTAACCCGGACCTGGTGTGGCTCGGGGGATATGTTCCGGAATCGAAGGACCGATCTCAGTTTGTCCGACTCAACCTTGACCGAAAACCAGCAGCGCGCCATGACGGACCTGTTCCGCAAGATCGCCCCCGTCGCCGACGAGCTCGGCCGCCTGTTCGCCGCCAAGGGCCACGAGCTGGCCCTCGTCGGCGGCCCGGTGCGCGACATCCTGCTCGGCCGCGTCGGCAACGACCTCGACCTGACCACGGACGCCCACCCCGAACGAGTCCTGGACATCGTCAGGGACTGGGCCGACTCCGTCTGGACGATCGGCATCGACTTCGGCACCGTGGGCCTGCGCAAGGGCAACTGGCTCATCGAGGTGACCACGTACAGGAGCGAGTCGTACGACCCGAAGTCGCGCAAGCCCGACGTCGCGTACGGCGAGACCCTCGAAGCCGACCTCGAACGCCGCGACTTCGCGGTCAACGCCATGGCGGTGCGGCTGCCCGGCCACGAGTTCGAGGACCCGTTCGGCGGCCTGGCCGACCTGCGCGCCAAGGTGCTGCGCACGCCGGGCCCCGCCGAGCGGTCGTTCGACGACGACCCGCTGCGCATGCTGCGCGCGGCCAGGTTCACCGCGCAGCTCGGCTTCCGCGTCGACCCGGCGGCGGTCGCCGCCATGACCGCCATGGCCGAGCGCATCGAGATCGTCTCCGCCGAGCGCATCCGCGACGAGCTGGACAAGCTCGTCTGCGCCGCCGACCCCCGCGAGGGCCTGCGGCTGCTCGTCGAGAGCGGGCTCGCCGCGCACGTCCTGCCCGAGCTGCCCAAGCTCCGCCTGGAGATCGACGAGCACCACCGGCACAAGGACGTCTACGAGCACACCCTGACCGTCCTCGAACAGGCCATCGCCCAGGAGGAGGACGGCAAGCCCGACCGCATCCTGCGCTGGGCCGCCCTCATGCACGACGTCGGCAAGCCGAAGACCCGCCGCCACGAGGCCGGCGGGCGGGTGTCGTTCCACCACCACGAGGTGGTCGGCGCGCAGATGACCAAGAAGCGGCTGACGGAGCTGAAGTTCCCCAAGGACGTCGTCGCCGACGTGTCCCGGCTGGTGGAGCTGCACCTGCGCTTCCACGGCTACGGCACGGGGGAGTGGACCGACAGCGCCGTGCGCCGCTACGTGCGCGACGCGGGCCACCTGCTCGACCGGCTGCACAAGCTGACCAGGGCCGACTGCACCACGCGCAACAAGCGCAAGGCGGCCGCGCTCTCGCGCACCTACGACCAGCTGGAGGAGCGCATCGCCCGGCTGGCCGAGGAGGAGGAGCTCGCCAAGATCCGGCCGGAGCTCGACGGCAACGAGATCCAGCGGGTGCTCGGCATCGGTCCTGGCCCGCTCGTGGGGCAGGCGTACAAGTTCCTGCTGGACCTCAGGCTCGACCAGGGCATGATCGGCAGGGAGGCCGCCACCGAGGCGCTGCGGGAGTGGGCCCGCTCACGCGGCGCGGGCGCGTGAGGCCGCCGTGGTCATCCGGTAGGCGAGAGCCGCCAGCGGGTAGCCGGCCGTGATGATCGCGACGGCGAGGTACGACTTGCCGTTCTCTGGCAGGATCAGCGCCGACAGGGCCGCCGCCAGCACGTACATGCCGTTGAACAGCATGTCGTACAGGGAGAACGCGCGGCCGAGGTAGATGTCCTCGACGTCGCGCTGGACGGTGGTGTCGGCGCAGATCTTCACGCTCTGCCCCGCCACCCCCAGCACGAAGCCGGCGAGCGGCAGCCCCCACTCCTGGAAGGGCGCGACCAGCGCGCCCGACAGCACGCCCGCCGAGGCGAGCGCGATCGGCACCCAGCGCTCGATCGTGAACCGCTCGGTGGCGTACGGCGTGATGATCACGGCCAGGAAGTAGCCGACGCCCGAGGTGGCCACCACCATGCCGAGGCCGCGCAGGGCCGCGTCGGCGTCGCCGTCGGTGAAGTAGTAGCGGTACAGGATGATGCCGAGCGCGGTGGCCATGCCGTACAGGAATCGGTGGGCGGCCATCGCGCCCATCGTCGCGGCGGCCACCCGGCGGTGGGCGATGTGCCTGGCGCCGTCGACGAGGCCGGCGACCACGTTGCGCAGCGCCTCGCGGGCCTGCGGCCGGCCGGGGTCGGCGGCGGGGCCGAGCAGCGCGCGGTCCATCGTGCGGGCGACCAGGGCGCTCAGTCCGAACACCACGCCCGACGCGACCAGCAGCACGGCGATGCCGCGGTCGTCGCCGCCGACCAGCTCGCGCAGCAGGAAGCCGACGCCCGCCCCCACGAACGTGACCACGGTGCCCGAGGTCGGGGTGACCGCGTTGGCGGCCAGCAGCCGGTCGGAGGGCACGACGTGCGGCAGCGACGCGCCGAGCGCGGCCAGGAAGAACCTGTTGACCGCGAGCACGCCGAGCGCCGCCGCGTAGAAGGCGGGGTCGGGCGCGTCGGAGGCGACCAGCGCGGCGGCGAGCAGCAGCAGCGTGCCGCGCACGACCGGCGCGATCACGAGGATCTGCCGTCGCGACCACCGGTCGATGAACACGCCGACGAACGGCCCCAGCACGCTGTACGGCAGGAACAGCACGGCCAGCCCCGCGGCCACGGCCACGGCGGTGGTCTGCTGCTCGGGGCTGAAGAAGGCGAAGTTCGTGACGGCGAACTGGAAGATCCCGTCGGAGAACTGGGACACCAGCCGCGTGCCGAACAGCCTCTTGAAGTCCCGGCCCTGCAGGACCACGCGCAGATCGGCGACGAATGACACGTGGTCAGCCTAGTCCCCGGGGCCCACCGAGAAGGTTGGTACGGCAGGCGGCCGATGTGTTCCAATCGGCAGACATGATCACGTACGCTTCGTAGCGTGACGACCGAGGAACACGTCGTGCTGGTCGACGGTGAGGGCCGCCCGCTGGGCACCGCGCCCAAGACGTCCGTGCACGGGCCCGACACTCCGCTGCACCTGGCGTTCTCCAGCTACGTCTTCGACTCCGAGGGCCGGGTGCTGCTCACCCGCCGCGCCTCGCACAAGATCACCTGGCCGGGGGTCTGGACCAACAGCTGCTGCGGGCATCCGCTGCCGGGCGAGGCGGTCGATCACGCCGTCCTGCGCAGGCTGTCGTACGAGCTGGGGCTCGACGCCGGCCGCGCCGACCTGGTGCTGCCGACGTTCAGGTACCGCGCGGTCATGGGCAACGGCGTCGTCGAGCACGAGCTGTGCCCCGTCTACCGCGTCGTGGCCGACGCGCCGCTCTCCCCGAACCCCGACGAGGTGGGGGAGGTGCGGTGGATGCCGTGGAAGGAGTTCGCCGACGGCGTGCTCAGCGGCCTGCTGGCGATCTCGCCGTGGTGCAGGGAGCAGGTGCCGCTGCTGCTCGAACTGGGGGCCGACCCGCTGGCGTGGGAGCCGGCCGCGGCGGAGAAGCTGCCCCCGGCCGCCCGCGTCGCCTCCTGACCCGCACGGGGTGAGACGCGGGAGCGGCGCCGTGCAGTCGTGGTGAAAAGCCGGAGCGGCGCCGCACTTTCGTGCGGCGCCGCTCCCGCGTGGGTGGCGCGGAGCCGGTGGGCCGAGCGCCCCTGGCTCAGCGCCGGTGGGTCAGCGCTCGACTTCGCCCTTGATGAACTTCTCGACGAGGTCGCGGGCCTCGTCGTCGGAGAACTGCTGGGGCGGCGACTTCATGAAGTAGGACGACGCCGACAGGATCGGCCCGCCGACGCCCCGGTCAAGGGCGATCTTGGCGGCGCGCACGGCGTCGATGATGATGCCGGCCGAGTTCGGGGAGTCCCACACCTCGAGCTTGTACTCCAGGTTGAGCGGCGTGTCGCCGAACGAGCGGCCCTCCAGGCGCACGTAGGCCCACTTGCGGTCGTCGAGCCACGGCACGTGGTCGGACGGCCCGATGTGGACGTCGGCCTTCCCCATCTCGTGGGGGATCTGCGAGGTGACCGACTGCGTCTTGGAGATCTTCTTGGACTGGAGGCGGCTGCGCTCCAGCATGTTCATGAAGTCCATGTTGCCGCCGAAGTTGAGCTGGTACGTACGCAGCAGCTCGACCCCGCGGTCCTCGAACAGCTTGGCCAGGACGCGGTGCGTGATCGTGGCGCCCACCTGCGACTTGATGTCGTCGCCCACGATCGGCACGCCGGCCTCGGTGAACTTCTGCGCCCACTCGGGGTCGGAGGCGATGAAGACCGGCAGCGCGTTGACGAACGCCACCTTGGCGTCGAGCGCGCACTGCGCGTAGAAGCGGTCGGCCTCCTCCGAGCCCACCGGCAGGTACGACACGAGGACGTCCACCTGGTTCTCGCGCAGCACCTCGACGACGTCCACCGGCTCCTCGTCGGACTCCTCGACGATCTCCCGGTAGAACTGGCCCAGACCGTCGAAGGTGTGGCCGCGCTGGACGGTCACCCCGAGCGGGGGCACATCCGTGATCTTGATCGTGTTGTTCTCGCTCGCGACGATCGCCTCGGACAGGTCGCGGCCGACCTTCTTGGCGTCGACGTCGAACGCGGCGACGAACTCGATGTCGCCGACGTGGTAGTCGCCGAACATCACGTGCATCAGGCCCGGCACGCGTGTGGCCGGGTCCGCGTCCTTGTAATAGTGAACGCCCTGGACCAGCGATGACGCGCAGTTGCCGACACCGACAATCGCCACGCGAACCGAACCCATCGCACTCGCTCCCTTACTCATCAGTTGACCTGGTATCTCTCTCGGGCTCTTGCGAGGCCCGCCGCTCTGTCGCGATCAGCTCGTTCAGCCAGCGCACCTCTCGTTCGACCGACTCCAGCCCGTGGCGTTGGAGCTCGAGTGTGTAGCTGTCGAGTCGCTCCGCGGTGCGGGCCAGCGCCGTGCGGACGGCGTCGAGCCGTTCCTCCAGGCGGCTGCGGCGGCCTTCGAGGATGCGCAGGCGCACTTCCGCCTCGGTGTGTCTGAAGAAGGCGAAATGCACGCCGAAGCTCTCGTCCTCCCAGGCGGACGGCCCGGCCTGCGTCAGCATCTCCTGGAGCCGCTCCTTGCCCTCGGCCGTCAGCTTGTAGACGATCTTGGATCGGCCGCCGACGATCGTGGTGGGAGCGGGCTGCTCCTCCGTGATGAGTCCGCGTTCGAGCAGCGAGCGCAAGCAGGGGTAGAGCGACCCGTAGGAGAACGCACGGAACATCCCCAGCAGGGCGTTGAGCCGTTTGCGCAGCTCATAGCCGTGGAGCGGGGTCTCGTGCAGCGACCCGAGCACGGCCAGTTCCAACACCCTGCCTTGACCGCCGGCCATCGGAACCGCCTCCTCTCGCGTCGATGTATCGAGCCGATACATCTTGAGGATACGTCGCGTCGGCATAAGGCGGCAATCAGAGGATTCGCCAAGTCGTTGGGATGAATCGGAAAAACGCCGTAGTCTGGCGCGCATGTGGTCACAGAGAAGGGTGGTGGATTACGGCCTCGCGAAGCGGGCGGTGGTCCGATCCCTGCGCGCCGGGCGGGCCTCGCTCGGCGACGTCTGTGACGCACAGCCCTACCTCCTTCGCGCCGCCCGCTTCTTCGGCGAACCGACCGAACGTCTCTGCCCGGTTTGCGAGAAGGAGAACGTCACCAACGTGACGTACGTGTATGGGGATTCCCTGGGGCGGCATGCCGGTCAGGCAAAGGTCGCGTCGGAGCTCGTCGAGATGGCTCATGATTACGATGAGTTCCGGGTGTACGTCGTCGAGGTCTGCCAAGGTTGTTCCTGGAACCACCTGACGGTCTCGTTCGTCCTCGGCAACGGACCGCCCGACCTCGCGGACGAACAATGATCATCGAGGGCGGCGAGCAGGTCTCACGCCCCACCGCCGCTCTGTTCCGACGACGATGCGAGGACGTGTGAGTGACAGCATGAATGAGGGGACGGCCCGCCCGGGGAGGCGCCGTCGGTCCAACTCATCCCGTTCTGTGCCCCCAGGTTCTCCTCCTCAAACCGCTGATTCCGCCTGGGGCGCGCCTCAGCCGGCCCGCCGTCCCGAGGCCGCCTACGAGCAGACGGGCGCCATGTCGGCGCAGCCGTACGACGACCCGCCGCCGCGGCGTGCCGCGCCGCCTCCCACGTCCCAGCCGCCGGCCCACTCGCCGGCCCAGTCGCCGGCCGGGCCTCCCGGCGGCCCCGCCCCCGGACGAGGGGACGAGGGCCCGCGCGGGCGCTCGCGCGCGCGTCAGGAGACCAGGTCGGTGGGCGGCGAGGAGACCGTCATCGCCGACACGCCGAGGCGCTCGCGCAGGGGCGGCGGCAGGAACGGTCCGCCCGGCCCGCCGGACCAGCCGGGCAAGGACAAGGGCCGTGGCGGCTGGCGCAGGTTCATACCGAACTGGAAGATCGTCGTGGCCGCCGTCGTCGTGCTCGCCGCCGGCGTCTTCGGCATGATCATGGTCGCGTACGCCCAGACGCCGGTGCCGAAGGAGACGCAGGCCGAGGCCGTGGCGCAGGGCAGCACCATCTACTACCGCGACGGCAAGACGGTCATCGCCAGGCTGGGCACCGCCCGCGAGACCGTCCCGTACGAGAAGATGGCCCAGAGCATCAAGGACGCCACCGTCGCCATCGAGAACAAGACGTTCTGGGAGGACTCCGGCATCTCCATCTCGGGCATGGTCCGCTCGGTGTACATGACCGCGACCGGCCAGCAGCTCCAGGGCGCCTCGACCATCACCCAGCAGATGGCGCGTAACTACTACGACGGCCTGAGCCAGGAAGTGTCGGTCACGCGAAAGGTCAAGGAGATCTTCGTCGCGGTCAAGCTCAACAAGGAGATGGGCAAGGAGGAGATCCTCAAGAACTACCTCAACACGGTCAACTTCGGCCGCGCGTACGGCATCCAGGCCGCCGCCAAGGCGTACTTCGGCGACAAGGTCACCGCCGACAAGCTCACCCCCGTGCAGAGCGCCTACCTGGCCGCGCGCATCCAGACGCCGAGCTGGGAGCCCGACGCGCCCGCGCTGAAGGTGCGCTTCGACACCGTCGTCAAGTACATGGCCGAGCAGTGGCCCGACAAGTACGGCACTCTGCCCCAGACCGCCAAGTTCCCCAAGACGAAGAAGCTGTCCATGAAGAACCAGCTCGGCGGCATCAAGGGCTACATGGTCAAGCAGGTCAAGGAGGAGCTGAAGGCGCGCGGCCTCACCGAGGACGCCATCGAGAGCAACGGCTACAAGATCATCTCCACCTTCGACAAGAAGCTGATGCTCGACGCGCAGAAGGCCGTGCGCGGCGTCACCGCGAACATGTCGAACGAGTTCCACACCGGCCTGGCCGCCGTCGACCCGAAGACCGGCCGCGTCCTCGCCTTCTACGGCGGCGACGACTACATCAGCGACCCCTGGAACGAGCCGTTCCAGTCGGAGAAGCAGGCCGCGTCCGCGTTCAAGCCGTACGTGCTCGCCGCCTGGCTCCAGGCCGGCTACTCGCTCAAGAGCTACGTGCCGGGCAACGAGACCGTGCCCAAGGAGATCCCCGGCCAGCAGCTCGGCGGCTTCCGCAACAGCCACAACGTCGGCCAGGCCGTGGACGTCGTCAAGGCGACGGCCCAGTCGGTCAACACCGCGTACGTGTCGATGGCGTACAAGCTCCCCGGGCAGCTCGAGGACGTCAAGAACCTCGTCGAGGCGGCCGGGTTCGACCCGAAGCGCATGGAGCAGGACGTCAAGGAGCACCAGTACCAGTTCTCCATCGGCAGCGCCCTGGTGACGCCGGTCGAGCAGGCCGCCGGCTACTCGATCTTCGCCAACGCCGGCAAGTACACCAAGTACCACGTCGTGCAGCGGGTCGAGCAGAACGGCAAGATCGCCTACCCCGAGGTGCGCACGTCCAAGTCGGTCATCGACCCGGCCGTCGCCGCCGACTCGACGGTCGCCATGCAGGAGGTGCTGAGGAGCGGCACCGCCGCCGGCAAGGGCCTCGGCACCCGCCCCGCCGCGGGCAAGACCGGCACGAACAACAACGAGAAGGAAGCCTGGTTCGTCGGGTACACGCCGCAGATCTCCGCCGCGGTCGGCATGTACCGCGAGCAGTGCGTGACCAAGACCGGCAAGGTCGTCCAGCCGCTGCACTCGAACTGCCCGATCACCCCGAACGGCAAGGCGTCCAAGAAGTACGGCCCGAACAACCCGTACACGCACCCGCGTGAGGTGTCGCTCGGCTTCGAGGGCGCCGGACCGCCCACCTCGATCTGGCGGGCCTTCATGCTGCTCGCCCACGAGGGCAAGCCGGTCGAGCAGTTCCCGACGAAGGCCGAGGTCGGCCTGCCCGAGAACATCGTGCCCAGCCCGACGCCCACGCCGACGGCCACCAAGAACCCCTTCGACGACGGCGACCCGTTCGGGCCCGGCGACTGCGGCCTGGTCGGCTGCGACGACGGCCCCGGCAACGGCAACGGCAACGGCAATGGGAACGGCAACGACAACGGCATCGGCAACGACCAGGGCGGCGACCCCAACCAGGACAACGGCATCCCCGAGTCCGGCGACCACGGCGTCCTGAGCGGAGGGAGCGGCGGCGGCGCCGTGCCGGCCGCACCGTCGGCCACCCCGCCCGCCCCGCCCACCAGGCGAGACGAGCGGTGACGAGCGCGGAGGCACGCGCCCCCATGCTGGCGCGTGCCGTGCCGTACCTGCCCCTGGGGGTCGTCGCGGCCCTCGGGGCGGCGCTCGCGTACGTCGTGCGGCTGCCCTGCCGCACCGGAGGGTGGAACGACCAGGTCTCCACCTACACGAACTTCTGCTACACCGACATCTACCCGCTGTACTTCGACCGGCAGCTCGCCACCCAGAACCCCTACTTCGCCCACGTCCCGTTCGACAAGCAGGTGGAGTACCCGGTGGTGCTGGGCGAGGTCATGCAGGCCATCGCCTGGGTGGCCCGCCACCTCGAGACCGACGTGGTCGCCCAGGCCGTCAGGTTCTACGACCTGACCGTCGTCCTGCTGGGCGCCTGCCTGGTGGCGGGCGTGCTGCTGATGGCCGCCGTCGCCGGGCCGGCCAGGCGCTGGGACGCCCTGTGGTACGCGATCTCGCCCGCCGTGGTGCTGGCCGCGTACATCAACTGGGACCTCGTGGCGGGCGCGCTGTCGATGGGCGTGCTGCTCGCCTGGAAGCGGCAGCGGCAGGTGCTCGCGGGCGTGCTGCTCGGCCTCGCGATCGCCACCAAGTTCTACCCGCTCATGTTCCTCGGCGCGCTGTTCCTCCTCACGCTGCGCACCGCGAAGTGGCGGCCGTTCCTCGTGACCCTGGGGGCCACCGCGGGCGCCTGGCTGGCCGCCAACCTGCCCTTCATGATCTTCGCGTGGGAGGGCTGGCGCAGGTTCTACGTCTTCTCCCAGGAGCGGGGCGTCGACTGGGGCTCGCCGTGGCTGTTCTTCCAGAACAAGGGCTGGCCCGTGCTCGGCGAGGCCGACCCGAGCACGCTCGGCATGGTGTCGCTCGCCCTGCTCTGCCTGGGCATCGCCGTGCTCACGCTGGCCGCGCCGCGCCGGCCGCGGCTCGCGCAGATCTGCTTCCTCGCGCTGGCCGCGTTCATGATGACGAACAAGGTGTGGTCGCCGCAGTTCGTGCTGTGGCTGGTGCCGTTCGCGGTGCTGGCCAGGCCCAACTGGAAGCCGCTCGCGCTGTGGCAGGTCGCCGAGGTCTGGTACTTCGCCGCCATCTGGCTCTACCTGCTGTCGCAGGCGCCGCTCAGCCGTACGGACCTGGGCATCGGCGACGACACGTACTTCACGGCCGTCTGGGGACGTGTCATCACCATCGCCATCATGATGGCGTTCGTGGTGCGCGACATCTTCAGACCGGACAAGGACGTCGTCCGGCAGGACGGCGTCGACGACCAGGCCGGCGGGGTCTTCGACGGAGCGCGTGACCGGTTCACGCTGACCTCGCTCGCGCGGTGATCACCCGCTCGGTCGACAGGGACGCGCTGCTGCTGTGGCTCGGGTCCCGGGCCGGGCTGCTCGTCGCGACCGTCCTCGGCGTGCCCTGGCGGGTGTACGCGGACAGGTGGCAGCAGTGGGACGCCGGGCTGTTCGTCACGATCGCCCGGTACGGCTACGACGGCGACCCGGCCGGGACACCCGACCCGGGCCTGCCCGCGTTCTTCCCAGGGCTGCCGGCGGCGCTTCGCCTCGTCCACCTCGTCGTCCCCGACTGGGCCGTGAGCGGCCTGCTGGTCTCGCTGGCCGCCGGCGCGGTGGCCATGGTGGCGCTCGCCAGGCTGGCCGAGTTGGAAGGCGCCCGCGGCTGGATCGCGGTGCTCGCGCTGCTGCTGTTCCCCACGGCGGTGTTCCTCGCCGCCGGCTACAGCGAGTCGCTGTTCCTGGCCTTCGCCGTGCCCGCCTGGCTCGCCGCCAGGCAGGGGCGCTGGCCCGAGGCGGCGCTGCTGGCCGCCGGCGCGTCCTGCGTGCGCATCACCGGCCTGTTCCTGGCCGTGGCGCTGGCGGTCGAGTACGTGACGTCCAGGGCGCCGCTGCGGCGCGCGGCGTGGCTCGCGGTGCCGTTCCTGCCCTTGGCGGCGTACTCCGCCTACCACTACGCGCGCTCGGGCGACTGGCTGGCGTGGAAGCACGCCCAGGAGGCCGGCTGGGGGCGCGAGATGGTCTGGCCGTGGCAGGCGTGGCGTACGACGTGGGAGGCCGCGACCGGCGGGGGCGACCACGCGGTGGCCTTCCGCATGGAGATCGCGGGGGCGGTGGTGGCCGTGGCCGCGCTGGTGTGGCTGCTCGCGCTGCGCAGGTGGAGCGAGGCGGTGTACACGGGGCTGCAGGCCGTGGCGCTGATGACGTCGGCCTACTACCTGTCGATCCCGCGCGCGCTGCTGCTGTGGTTCCCGATGTGGGTGGCGTTCGCCGGGCTGGCCACGAGACGCAGATGGGTGATCGCCATGTACGCGATGGTGGCCGGGCCGCTCATGCTGCTGGCGACGACCCGGTTCCTCCAGGGCGGGTGGGCGGGCTGATCTTCTTACCCGTTTCTCTTCCGCGGTAATCCAGGGAAGTTATCCACAGGCTGTGCAGAACTAGAGGTTCGCGCGCAGGAACGCGATGTCCTCGGCCTGCCCCTCCGCCGGGGTCTCCACGACCACCGGCGCGCCCGCCGCGCGGCAGACCGCCAGGATGAGCTCGGGGTCGATCTTCCCCTTGCCCAGGTTGGCGTGGCGGTCGGCGCCCGAGTCGAAGTCGTCGCGCGAGTCGTTGCAGTGGACCAGGTCGATCCTGCCGGTGATGGCCTTGACCCGGTCGACCAGGTCGACCAGCTCCTCGCCCGCGGCGTGCGCGTGGCAGGTGTCGAGGCAGAAGCCCACGTCGAAGCCGTCGAGCGCGTCCCACAGGCGGGCGATGCGGTCGAGCTTGCGCGCCATCGCGTTGCCGCCGCCCGCCGTGTTCTCGATCAGCACCGGGATCGGGCACTCCATGCGCTCGAACACCTTGCGCCAGTTGTCGAACCCCGCCTGCGGGTCGTCGTTCTTGTTGACGTGCCCGCCGTGCACGACCAGCGCCTTCGCGCCGAGGCCGGCCGCCGCCCTCAGATGCTGCTCCAGCAGCTTGCGGCTGGGGATCCTGATGCGGTTGTTCGTCGTGGCGACGTTGACCAGGTACGGCGCGTGGATGTAGACGTCCACGCCCTCGACCGGCTTGGCGGGCAGCACCGGCTTGTCGTAGCCCTGGGGATCGCCGAGGAAGAACTGCACCAGGTCGGCGCCCACCTCCCGGGCGTGTGCCGCGGGGTCGTCCTGGCCGACGTGAGCTCCGATGCGCACCATGTCACCGAGCTTATCCGTTGCCCATCCGTTTGCCGGGAGGGTGCGGGGGAAGTCGCCAAGGGCCCCCTATCGCTAGGAGAAGCGACATGAGACGCTGGCGCTGGCGAGCGCTGATCCTCCTCGTCTACGTGATCATCGGCATCTACGTCGCCTGGCGCGCCGACTACATCACCCCCGGGCTCGTCAGGGACGTCGCGGAGGCGCTGCTCGCGGTCTTCCTGTGGTTCCTGGTCCTGCTCGGCGTCGATCTGCACATCGGCTGACGGCACGCGGCCCCGGGCCGTGCCGGGGCCGTGCGACAGCGGGCGCGGAGACTACGGAGTGGGAAGGAACCCGCCGTGGACGATGCCGAGCGCGGCGCCCACGAACGAGCCGACGAGCCCGACGATGTTGAGCGCGCGCTGCGGCGTGGTCACCGAGACGTACTGCGAGTAGAGCCCGACGCCGAAACCGAGCGTGCCCACCCAGGACCCGACCACGTGGGCCGAGGGGAAGAACGCCATCACGAAGGCCACCACGCCGCACGCGAGCGCGGCGACGGCCAGGGCGTTCTCGACCGGGTGCGAGTGTCCGTCGGTGTTGAGCGTGAGCTTGAACGGCTCCCTCTTCGAGGGATGGAGCACATGTGGCACAGCCACCACCCCCTCAGGCTTCTTAAAGGCTTTCCCACCTGTGGCCTGCTGGTAACCTGTTCAGGCTGCGTTGTGATGGGTGACCCGTCACCCCGGAGCGCCGAAAGGGGCGGCCGGGTTTCAACGTCAGCGTCCTCCTGTCACGGCAGAGTGTCGTGACCGCAAGAGTCCAGAGGAGGTTGGAGTCCCGTATGCGTCGTTACGAAGTAATGGTCATCCTGGACCCTTCGCTCGATGAGCGCACCGTCGCGCCGTCCCTCGACCAGTTCCTCACCGTGGTCCGCAACGACGGCGGCACCGTGGAGAAGGTCGACGTCTGGGGCCGTCGCCGTCTTGCCTACGACATCAACAAGAAGTCCGAGGGCATCTACGCCGTCATCGACCTGTCCGCGGAGCCCGCGACGGTCAAGGAGCTCGACCGGCAGATGAACCTCAACGAGGGCATCCTGCGCACCAAGGTCCTGCGCCCCGACGTGCACTAAGCAGCTCGTTGCCCGGCTTTTTGTCGGGCGGGAGCCGTACTCTGAGCCGTAACCCAAGCGAAGGCGTGCAGGAAGGCGAGCGCTGGCCATGGCAGCAGGCGACACCGTAATCACCATCGTCGGCAACCTTGTCGACGACCCGGAGCTGCGCTTCACCCCCACGGGGCAAGCAGTGGCCCGATTCCGCATCGCGTCCACTCCGCGGTTCATGGATCGCCAGACCAACGAGTGGAAGGACGGCGAGAGCCTCTTCCTGACCTGCAACGTCTGGCGGCAGGCGGCCGAGAACGTCGCCGAGAGCCTCCAGCGCGGCATGCGGGTCATCGTGCAGGGGCGGCTCAAGCAGCGGTCTTACGAGACCAAGGAAGGCGAGAAGCGCACCGTCTACGAGGTCGAGGTCGACGAGGTCGGCCCGTCCCTGCGCAACGCCACCGCCAAGGTCAACCGCACCTCCCGTCAGGGCGGCGGCGGTGGCGGCGGCTTCGGCGGCCCGGCTGACGACCCGTGGGCCTCGGCGACGCCGGCCCCGCCCCAGGGCGGCGGCGGCTTCGGCGGGGGCTACCAGGGCGGCGGCCAGCAGGGCGGCGGCGGCTTCGGCGGCGGCGGCGACTTCAGCGACGAACCGCCTTTCTAGACCCAGTCCACAAGCCCGAGTCCATTCCCGCTCTGACGGCGGGGCTCTGAAAGGAGCACCACGATGGCCAAGCCGGCACTGCGCAAGCCCAAGAAGAAGGTTTGCCTGTTCTGCCACGACAAGATCTCCTACGTCGACTACAAGGACACGGCGCTGCTGCGGAAGTTCATCTCCGACCGCGGCAAGATCCGTGCGCGCCGGGTGACGGGCAACTGCACCCAGCACCAGCGCGACGTGGCGACCGCGATCAAGAACGCCCGTGAGGTGGCCCTGCTGCCTTACACGAGCACCGCGCGCTAAGGAGGTCTGTCGATATGAAGCTCATCCTCACCAACGAGGTCTCCGGCCTCGGCACCCCCGGTGACGTCGTCGAGGTCAAGGACGGCTACGGCCGTAACTACCTCATCCCGCGCGGCTACGCCATGCGCTGGACGCGTGGCGCGGAGAAGCAGATCGAGGCCATCAAGAAGGCCCGTGACGCCCGCGAGATCCGCGACCTCGGCACCGCCAAGGAGGTCGCCGGCCGGCTCGGCGCCCTCCGCGTGCGCCTGACCACCCGCGCGGGTGAGTCCGGCCGCCTGTTCGGCTCCATCACCACCGGCGACATCGCCGACGCGGTGCAGGCCGCCGGCGGCCCGGCGCTCGACCGCCGCCGCATCGAGATCCCCAACCCGATCAAGAGCGTCGGCTCCCACCGGGTCACCGTGAAGCTGCACCCCGAGGTGTCGGCTTCGCTCGACGTCGAGGTCGTCGCCGGCTGACGACCCCGCTCACGTCCGCGGCCCTGGCTCCCGCCAGCACGCCGTTGGCGAAGTAGATCGAACAGCAGCGGCTCCGTGATCACACCCGTGATCGTGGGGCCGCTGCTGTCGTTCTCGCTCGCGGACGGGTGGTACGTGTCGCTGCCCGACTGGTTCAGATCAGATCCCGGCGGTAGCCCTGGGCAGCCGTTCCGAAGGGCAGCCCGGCGACCCCTATCGGCCTGCGCTCTGAGCAGCCCAGTGGGGAGGCACGGGATCGCGATGGTTCCGGGGGCGCTTCTGTGCCAGGGAAAGCGGTTGTTCTGAGGGTGGCGGGTTCCGTCGGAGATCGGCTGCCATATATACAGGTGGGAGCTTATTTCCCTATTGGGGCAGCGTAGAATACCCCTCGTTCTTCCCCGCTTTCCCCTGGAGGCTCCGACATGGCCCGTCCCTCGATGCTGCTCGCGCTCGGCGCGCTCGCGGTGGCGGCCGTCGCCTGCGCCCCCGCCGACGACACGGCGAGTACGGCCAGTCCCACGACGTCCGCCGCGGGCGCCGCGACAACCGCGTGCACCAAGGACCAGCTCAAGCTCGTCACCGCCGGCAAGCTGACCATCGGCACCGACAAGCCCGCCTACGAGCCCTGGTTCAAGGACGACGACCCGAGCAACGGCCAGGGCTTCGAGAGCGCCGTCGCCTACGCCGTGGCCGGCGAGATGGGCTTCGACCGCGACGAGGTGCAGTGGAGCACCGTCAAGTTCGACTCGGCGTTCGCGCCGGGCACCAAGCCGTTCGACTTCGACGTCAACCAGGTCTCGATCACCCCCGACCGGGCCAAGGCGGTCGACTTCAGCAAGGGCTACTACACCGTCAAGCAGGCGGTCGTGGCCGTCAAGGGCGGCAAGTTCGCCGACGTCACCAGCCTCGCCCAGCTCAAGGACGCCAAGATCGGCGTCCAGGTCGGCACCACCGCGCTCGACGCCGTCAAGAACGTCATCAAGCCGTCGGCCGACCCGAACGTCTACAACGAGCAGATCGACTCGGTGAACGCGCTGAAGAACAAGCAGATCGACGCACTGGTCGTGGACCTGCCGACCGCGTTCTACGTCACCGCCGCCCAGGTCGAGGACAGCAAGATCGTCGGCCAGTTCGGGGCCACCGGCGGCACGCCGGAGGAGTTCGGCCTGGTGATGGAGAAGGGCAGCGCGCTCAAGTCCTGCGTGGACAAGGCCGTGGACGCGCTGAAGTCGAAGGGCGAACTGGCCAAGATCGAGCAGGAGTGGCTCGGCTCCGCCGCCGGCGCGCCCGAGCTGAAGTGACGCTCACGTGAGCGAATGGGTCAAGTCGGAGCGGCAGGTCGAGCGGGAGCAGATCCGCAGGACGCGCGCCCGCCGCTCCGCGTCGGTGGCCACCCTCTCGACGGTCGTGTTCATCGTCCTGCTCGTGTGGGTGGTCACGAACTCGCCCGGCTGGCCGCGCGTCGAGGAGACGTTCTTCGACGGTGAGCAGTTCCTCAAGGCGCTGCCCGACGTCCTCGACGGGTTCCTGCTCAACATCAAGATCTTCCTCTTCGCCGAGCCGCTGATCCTGATCGTCGGGCTGCTGGTGGCGCTCGCCAGGGGCATCACGACGCCGGCGTTCTTCCCGATCAGGGCGCTGGCGACGCTCTACACGGACGTGTTCCGTGGCGTGCCGACGATCCTGGTCATCTACCTGATCGGCTTCGGGCTGCCCGCGCTGCGGCTGCAGGGCATCCCGTCCGACCTGGCGACCCTCGGCGTCATCGCGCTGACCCTGTCGTACGGCGCGTACGTGGCCGAGGTGTTCCGTTCCGGGATCGAGTCGATCCACCCGAGCCAGGTGGCGGCGGCCCGGTCGCTCGGCCTGAGCCACGGCAGGACCATGTGGTTCGTCGTGCTGCCGCAGGCGACCCGCCGGGTCGTGCCGCCGCTGCTGAACGACTTCGTCTCCCTACAGAAGGACACCGCCCTGGTCGCCACCATCGGCCCGCTGGAGGCGCTGCGGCAGGCGCAGATCCACGCGGCCAGCACGTTCAACTACACGCCGTACCTGGTGGCGGCGCTGCTGTTCATCCTGCTCACCATCCCGATGGCCAGGTTCACCGACCACCTGGCCGAGCGCACCCGCAGGAGGCGCGGAGCATGAGCCTGCTGTCCATCGAAGGGGTGTGGAAGAGCTTCCACGGGCACAGCGTGCTGCGCGGCATCGACCTGGAGGTGCGGCCGCACGAGGTGGTGAGCCTGATCGGGGCGTCCGGGTCGGGCAAGTCCACGCTGCTGCGCTGCGTGAACCTGCTGGAGACGGTGGACGACGGCACGATCCGCCTCGACGGCGACGACATCACCGACCCGCGGGTGCGCGTGGACGACGTCCGCAAGCGGCTCGGCATCGTCTTCCAGGCGTTCAACCTGTTCCCGCACATGACGGTGCTCGACAACATCACGCTGGCGCCCCGGCGGGTGCACGGCGTGTCGAAGGCGCAGGCCGAGGAGCAGGCGCGCGACCTGCTGGACCGGTTCGGGCTGGCGGGCAAGGCGGGGGCGTACCCCGACAGCCTGTCGGGCGGGCAGCAGCAGCGGGTGGCGGTGATCAGGGCGCTGGCCACGCAGCCGAGGCTGATCCTGCTGGACGAGGTCACGTCGGCGCTCGACCCGCAGCTCGTCCTGGAGGTGCTGGGCATCATCAGGGAGCTCAAGGAGTCGGGCATGACGATGATCCTGACCACGCACGAGATGGGCTTCTGCCGCGACATCTCCGACACCGTGTGCTTCCTGGACGGCGGGGTGCTGCTGGAGAAGGGCCCGCCCGAGCAGATCTTCCGGGAGCCGGAGCACGAGCGCACCCGCGCGTTCCTGCGCAGCGTGCTGGAGGCGGGCCGCCTCTGACCCCGGCCTGCTAACGCCGGTGCCGGCCGCGGCCGGGCGGCTCCACGACGGGCGTGCGCGGGTTCGCGAGCAGGCTGTGGCGTCTGCCGTACAGGAGGTAGACCAGCAGGCCGAAGGCCATGTACAGGGCGAACCAGCCCCATGTGAGCACCCGCAGGTTGACCATCAGCCACAGCGTGGCGACCAGCGAGAGCGCGGGCAGCACGGGTGACAGCGGCACTCGGAACCCGCGCTCCAGGTGCGGCATGCGGCGCCGCATCACGATCACGCCGGCCGAGACGAACAGGAACGCGAACAGCGTCCCGATGACGACGAGCTCCTGCATCGTCAGCACCGGCACGAACTCGGCCAGCACGACCGCCACGGCCCCGATCACCAGGGTCACCCGCGTGGGGGTGTGGTACCTGCGGCTGACCTTGGCGAGGCGGCGCGGGATCAGCCCGTCGCGGGCCATCGAGAACAGCACGCGCGTCTGCCCGACGATCAGGACGAGTATCACCGTGGTCAGGCCGAGCACCGCGCCGACGTCGATGACGTGCCCCATCCAGTCGAGCCCGATCAGGTGGAAGGCACTCGACAGCGGCGCGTCCACGGAGATCTTCGTGTACGGCACCATCCCGACCATGACCACGGCGACCGCGATGTAGAGGACCGTGGCGATCACCAGGCTCCTGATCATGCCTTTCGGCACGGCCTTCGGCGCGTTCACGGTCTCCTCGGCCGACGTGGCCACGATGTCGAACCCGATGTAGGCGAACGCGATGGCCGACGCCGCCGAGAACACGCCGAACCAGCCGAAGGCGTGGCTCTGGCCGACGAAGACCTCGAGGACGGTCGTCGGCTGCGCGGCGACCGGCTTCGGCTTCACGTAGAAGTCGCCGAAGTTGGACACGTCCACGTACCTGGCGCCGACGACGATGACCGCGCCGATGGCGAGCAGCTTCGCCGACACCATGACCCACAGCGCGCGCAGCCCCACGCGCGCGCTGAGCGCGACGACGCCGGTCAGCAGCACCAGGACGGCCGGCGCCAGCAGGTCGCCGGCCAGGTCCCCGCGCGGCAGCGCCACCCCGAAGTTCTCGATCGCCCGCACGGTGATGGCGGCCCACGCGCGCGCCACCACCGCCGCCGCGAACTGCAGCTCCAGGATCAGTGCCCAGCCGATGACCCACGCCCAGACCTCGCCGAAGATGACGTACGTGAAGGTGTAGGCGCTGCCGGAGGTCGGCATCGTCGAGGACAGCTCGGCGTAGCACAGGCAGGCGAGCAGGCACGCGATACCGGCGATCATGAAGGACAGGATCACGCCGGGTCCGGCGGTGGTGGCCGCCTGCTGCCCCGCGATGCTGAAGACGCCCGCGCCGATCATCACGCCGAGCCCGAGCACGACCAGGTCGGCCGGGCGGTAGATCTCGGCCAGGCTGTGCCGGGCGCCGGTGCGCAGCCCGGTCGCCTCAGCCGCGGGCAGCCGTCGCGTGATGGCGCGCGGCGTGGTGGACGGGTTTGTGGACAAGGACGTGTTTGCAGACAAAGAACACACCCCGCTCAGGGAACTCGCCCACAATGTCTCACCACTCGGACAACAGCAAGCACAAACCGGTTACGCCCCGGTCACCAGCCAGGCAGTGCCCGCGGCCCGCCGGACCAGCGTGATCAGCCGGGCCACCATCCACACGCCGAGCGCGCACCACAGGGCCACGACGCCGAATCCGGACGCGAGGAAGGCGGCGGGCAGGTACGCCAGCGTCGTCCACACCCCGGCCCACGCCAGGTACCGCTGGTCGCCCGCGCCGATCAGCACGCCGTCCAGCACGAACACCACCCCGCAGACCGGCTGGAACAGCGCGACCGGCCACAGCAGCGCCAGCAGCTGCGCGGTGACCTGGGGGTCGGCGTCGAACAGGCCGGGCACGAGGGGCCTGGCCGCCAGCACCACGGCGCCGAGCACGACGCCCGACCAGGCGCCCCACTGCACCATGCGCCTGGTGGCGGCCCTGGTCGCCACGGTGTCGCCCGCGCCCAGCGAGCGCCCGGTGATGGCCTGCCCGGCGATCGCGATGGCGTCGAGGGCGAAGGCGAGCAGCGTCCACAGCTGCGTGGCGATCGCGTACGCGGCCAGCTCCGGCTTGCCCATCCTGGTGGCGACCACGGTGGCGACGACCAGCACGACGCGCAGGCACACCGTCCTGACGAGCAGGGCGAAGCTCGCGGTGCCCGCCTGCCGCACGCCGGCGAGGTCGGGGACGAGCGGCGTCCCCAGGCGCAGCGCGCCCCTGACGACCACCGCCAGGTAGACGGCCGCGCCGAGCGTCTGGGCCAGCACCGTCCCCCAGGCCGAGCCGGCGATGCCCCAGTGCAGGCCCAGCACGAACCAGGCGTTCAGCGCGGCGTTGAGCGCGAACGACCCCACGGCGACCGCGAGCGGGGTCACGGTGTCCTGGAGGCCGCGCAGCACGCCGGTGCCCGCGAGCACGACCAGCATCCCGGGCGCGCCCAGCAGGCTGATCCGCAGATACGTCACCGCCTCCGCGGTCTGCTCCTGGCCCGCCCCGAACAGCTCCACGATCGCCGGGGCGAGCGGCCAGCACACGGCGACGACCGCCGCGCCGATGGCCAGGGCCAGCCAGATGCCGTCCACGCCGTTGCGCATGGCCCTGGCGTGGTTGCCGGCGCCGCTCTGGCGGGCGACGGACGCGGTGGTGCCGTAGGCGAGGAACACGCACAGGTTCACCAGGGTGGACAGGACGGTGCCCGCGACGCCGAGCGCGCCGAGAGCGGTGGTGCCCAGGCCGTGCCCGACGATGGCGTAGTCGGCCAGCAGGAAGAGCGGCTCGGCCACGAGCGCCCCGAAGGCGGGCACGGCCAGCCGCAGAATCTCCCTGTCGCGTGCTGTAATGGGCATCGGTCCATTATGGCCATTACTCGGCGCGTCGGGCCAACTTTCTTTCCTCCACAGGTCGTGGACAGTGTTTCTGCAGGTCAGAAGCGTGTCGGTGGATGGTCGGATGAGTTATCCCCAGGCTCGTCCACAGAGCTTTCACACCCTGAGCGGGATAGTTCACAGCTCATCCACAGAGTTATCCACAGGTCGCGTTGCCGTGCGTCGCCGACTCCGCGAAACTGTCACACCGGTCGGCTACAACTGGGGATGGTGCGGCCGCCTGCAGGTCTTCTAGGGGGGCACCGGTGAGCATTGACGAAGAGGTCGGGGCGGGCCCGGCGTTCGAACGGACACCTCCCCACAACATCGAGGCCGAGCAGTCCGTGCTGGGCGGCATGCTGCTGTCGAAAGACGCCATCGCCGACGTCGTCGAGGTCCTGCGAGCCGACGACTTCTACCGGCCCGCCCACCAGATGATCTACGACGTCGTCACCGACCTGTACGGCCGGGGCGAGCCCGCCGACGCCGTCACCGTCTTCGACGAGCTGCAGAAACGCGGCGAGATGGCCAGGGTCGGCGGCGCCGCCTACCTCCACACCCTCACGGCCGTCGTCCCCACCGCCGCCAACGCCGGCTACTACGCCAAGATCGTGCGGGAGCAGGCCATCCTGCGTCGCCTCATCGAGGCCGGCACCCGCATCGTCTCGTTCGGCTACGGCGGCAACAACGAGGAGGTCGACGACCTGGTCGACCGCGCCCAGGGCGAGATCTACAAGGTCACCGAGCGCCGCACGTCCGAGGACTACGCGCCGCTGGCCGAGATCATGCCGGGCGCCCTCGACGAGCTGGAGGCCATCGGCAGCCGCGGCGGCCAGATGGTCGGCGTCCCCACCGGCTTCGCTGACCTCGACCAGCTCACCAACGGCCTCCACCCCGGCCAGATGATCGTCGTCGCCGCCCGCCCCGCGATCGGCAAGGCCCTCGCTCTCGACACGCCACTGCCCACGCCGGATGGTTGGACCACCATGGGGGAGGTGAAGGTCGGCGACTACCTGATCGGCGCGGACGGCAGGCCCACGCGGGTCGTGGCGGCCACCGACGTCATGTACGACCGCCCGTGCTACGAGGTGGAGTTCAGTGACGGCACGGTGATCGTGGCCGACGCTCAGCACCAGTGGCTCACCGACACGCGGGCGTCCCGCAAGTCGGCTCAGGCGGCTGAGTCCGGCTACGACAGGCACCGGAATCAGAAGACCTTCGCTGAGGTGCGCACGACGGAGGAGATCGCCGCGACGCTGAGGTGCGACACCGCGGATAAGCGCCTCAACCACACCGTCGTCAACGCGCAGCCGCTGGACCTGCCCGACCGTGACCTGCTGATTCCTCCGTACGCGTTGGGCGTCTGGCTTGGAGGCGGCCACTCCGGCAGTGCGCGGTTCACCACCGGCGATCCGGAGATCGCCGTACACGTCGCTGCCGAAGGTCTCCGGGCGGAGCGCCGAGGCGGGCTGCTGTACGCGATGCTGCTGCCCGAGCCGGAGACGACCGCCGAACGACCGTGCATCGTGTGCGGAACGCCCTTCACGCCGAAGACAGCGCAGGAGCGCACCTGCGGCAGGGTGTGCGGCTGCCGGTCGAGGAACGCCGAGCACGGCCCCTCCCCGTCGCCCAGGTGCCCCGACTGCGGCGGTCCGTCCAGCGGACTTCGCCAGTGCCAGAAGTGCCGCGACGACCACGGCACCATGAACGCCCGGCTGAGAAAGTTGGGTGTGCTGGGCGACAAGCACATCCCAGGCGAATACCTGCGCGCGTCTGAGGCGCAGCGCAGGGCGCTCCTGGCCGGGCTGCTGGACACCGGCGGCCACATCAGTGCTGCCGGGACAGTCGAGTTCGCCGTCACGAACCGTCGTCTGGCGGAGGACGTCCGGGAACTGATCCTGAGCCTGGGATACAAGGCGTCCTGGACGTCCAAGCCGGTGCGGGGAGGTCGTGCAGACAGCTCAACCAGCTACGCGATCACGTTCACGCCATCCGACAAGGTGTTCCGGTTGAGCCGCAAGAACGCCCGCGTGAACACCGACGCCCATCCGAAGACGATGCACCGGCACATCACCGACGTGCGGCCGGTGGCGTCTGTGCCTGTGCGTTGCGTGGAGGTGGACAACGCCGATCACCTGTACCTGGCCGGGCGCACGTGGATCCCGACCCACAACAGCACCCTTGGCCTCGACTTCGCGCGTTCTGCGGCGATCAAGCATGGGATGACCACCGTCATCTTCTCCCTGGAGATGTCGCGCAACGAGATCACCATGCGTCTGCTCTCCGCCGAGGCCCGCGTGGCGCTGCACGCCATGCGCTCCGGCCTGATGACCGACGACGACTGGACCCGCCTGGCGCGGCGCATGAGCGAGGTGGCCGAGGCGCCGCTGTTCATCGACGACTCTCCGAACATGTCGATGATGGAGATCAGGGCCAAGTGCCGCCGCCTCAAACAGCGCAACGACCTGCGCTTCGTCGTCATCGACTACCTCCAGCTGATGAGCTCGCCGAAGAAGACCGAGAGCCGCCAGAACGAGGTGTCCGAGATCTCCCGCTCCATCAAGCTCCTCGCCAAGGAGCTGGAGGTGCCGGTCATCGCGATCTCCCAGCTCAACCGAGGCCCCGAACAACGAACGGACAAACGTCCCCAAGTAAGCGACCTTCGCGAATCCGGATCTATCGAGCAGGACGCGGACATGGTCATCCTGCTGCACCGTGAGGACGCGTACGAGCGGGAGTCGCCGAGGGCGGGCGAGGCCGACCTCATCGTGGCCAAGCACCGTAACGGCCCCACCGCCACCGTCACCGTGGCGTTCCAGGGCCACTACAGCCGCTTCGTCGACATGGCGCAGCACTGAGGCAGGCGCGGCGGCGAGCCGCCCGGCACCGCGATGGTGGCCTGGACCTGGGCGGCGGCGGTGAAGGCGAACACCGATGTCGTGGGACGGCCCGCCCGGGTTGATCGCCGGGAGGCCGCCGGTCTAGAGTTCCAGGCAGCGTCGCGTGCCGGTGACGGACCGCGTCAGGCATGGAGGCGCCGGATCCGGAAGGTGGTCATGATGACCCTTTCCCCGTTCCTCACCCGTGGGTGAGAGCGAGAAGAGCAGGCTCGTAGCCTGGAATCTCGAACTGCGGGCGGCGCATCGACGCCTGCGTCAGGCACTGCGCCTCGCGCGCGAATCCCTGGAAGCCAGTGACACCGCCTCGGCACGGGCAGACCTCCTGCTGTACTGCAAGGGATTCTGCGCCGCCCTCGACGGGCACCACGTACGCGAGGACGCCGGGCTCTTTCCCGAACTGTCCGCGCGTCATCCGTCGCTGCGGCCCACGATCGCCAAGCTCCAGCAGGACCACGAGATGATCGCGATGCTGCTCGGGCGGTTCGACCGCGCGATCACCTCGGACGCCGCGCCGGGCGAGCTGGCCTTGCACCTGGACGGCCTCTCCGCGATCATGGAGTCCCACTTCCGGTACGAGGAGCGCGAACTCCTGGGCGTCCTGGCCGCGCTGGACCTCGACGCCGACCTGCACGACCTCCTCGGACCGCTCTGATCACGGCGACGGTGACGCCTGACCTCAGCGGCGACGGCGGGGCGCCGCGCCGTCGCCTGCCTGGGCCCCTGGACCGGCCGGTCCCGTTCGCCGGCCATCGACCGGGACCGGCTGTATCCCGCGTCACGCCTCCGGCGCGGTCCAGATGCGGCTGCGCAGGTCCATGCCCCGGATCACCTGGACGCGCCACGGGTCGAGGCGGAGGACGTGCAGCTCGGGGTCGGCGGGTGAGCGCCAGAAGTTGCCGAGGTCGTAACCGGCTCCGCGCGGGCTGGTGGCGCGGTAGAGGTCCCAGACGTGGCGCTTGACGTCCGGCTCTTCCGCCCAGGCGGCCACGGCCTCGATGGCGACCGAGTTGTTGCCCGGTTTCCAGTAGGAGAAGGACGTGTGCGGGTTCCCGGCCAGGTGGGCCGCCTTGACGGGGGTCCTGTAGGTGGCCAGCCAGCCGCGCGGCCGCCCGTCCACGGTTTCCCAGACGGGGATGAGGACCCGGGTGCGGGGACGCTGCCTGGCGTCGACGGTCACCATGGTGGCGTACACGGTGGCGCCGACGAAGGCGTTGAACTCGCTCTCGATCTGCGCGAAGGACGCGACCCGCAGGCTCATCGGGCCGGCTCCTTCCGCAGGCCGAAGGCGCTGACGACGGCCGCGAGCACCGCGGCGGCGATGGGCACGGCGAGGGCGGCGCGATAGCCGCCGAGCAGGTCGGCCGGGCTGTCGCCGGCCGTGGCGGCGACGATGACGGCGGTGCCGGCGGCGAGCCCGAGGGCGGCGCCGAACTGGAAGGAGGTGTACAGCAGGCCACCGGCCAGTCCCTGCTCGCTCTCCTCCACGCCGTCGGTGGCGACGATGGTCAGCGGCCCGTAGGCGAGCGCGAACGCCACCCCGAGGATGATCATGGTGGGGAACATGGCGAGGTAGAGCGTGTCGAGTCCGATCGGCAGGAACAGGACGTAGGACAGCACGGCGAGCAGCAGCCCCGCCAGGATGACCTTCGCGTTGCCGAAGCGGTTGACCAGCCTGGGGGTGAGGGTGGGGGCGAGGACGGCGTCCGCGCCGATGGCCAGCATGGCGAGGCTGGTCTGCAGCGAGCTCCAGCCGCGCAGCTCCTGCAGGTAGAGCACCGCGATGAACTGGAACCCGAAGAAGGCGCCGGCGAACAGCAGCCCTGCCAGGTTGGCCCGTACGAGCGGCCCGGAGCGCAGGATGCCGAGGCGCAGCAGCGGGGCCGCGGACCTGCGCTCGATCACGACGAACAGCGCGACGAGGGCGAGTCCCGCGGCGACGGCGGCGGCGGTCCAGCCGGCGGCCACGTGGGCGGCCCGCTCGACGCCGAGCACCAGCAGCATGACGGCGGCGGTGATGGTGACCGCGCCTGACACGTCCAGGCGCCGGTCGCGGGAACGTTCCGCGGGGGCGGCCGGGATCAGCGGCACCGCCAGGACGAGGATGACCAGCGCGAGGACGGCGGGCGCGAACAGCACCAGCCGCCAGTTCACCGCGGCCAGCAGGCCGCCGAGCACCAGCCCGAGCGAGAAGCCGCCCGCCGCGGTACCGGAGTAGACCAGGAGCGCCTGGTTGCGTTGCGGCCCTTCCTCGAAACCGGTGGTGATGATCGACAGGCCGGCCGGGGTCATGACGGCGGCGGCGACGCCCGCCAGGAAGCGGGCGGCGATGAGCATCCAGCCCTCGTCGGCCATGCCGCCCAGGGCGGAGACGACGAGGAAGACCGCGAGCCAGGCAAGGAACATGCGCCGGCGGCCGAACAGGTCGGCGGCCTTCCCGCCCACCAGCATGAACCCGCCGTAGCCCAGGACGTAGGCGCTGATCACCCACTGCAGTTCACCGGTGGAAAGGCCGAGGTCGGTCCTGATGGCGGGCAGCGCCACGTTGAGCATGGCGACGTTGATGCCCTCCAGGAAGATCGCCCCGCACAGGACGAGCAACATCCCCCAGGCGCGCGGCGTCAGACGCAGCGACGCCGCCGAGGATCGGACGGTGGTGGACAAAGGAATCCCCCCATGGTTCTGTTTGGTAACGAAGGAATCTTGCGTCACCATGGAGGGTCATGGAAGACGGCACTTCAAAGGCACCGGGTTACTGCACGGGAACCGAGGACGACCAGGCCAGACAGTGGGACGCCCGCGCCGACTGCGACGTGCGGCACATCCTCGACCGCATCGCCGACAAGTGGTCGCTGCTGGTGATCGCCCTCCTCGACCGGCGGACCATGCGCTTCTCGGAACTGCGCCGTGCCGTCGACGGGGTGAGCCAGCGCATGCTCACGGTCACGCTGCGCCAGCTGGAGCGCGACGGGCTCGTCCGGCGGACCGTCTACCCGGTGGTGCCGCCCCGCGTGGAGTACGCGCTCACCCCGCTCGGCATCTCCCTGCACGAGGTGATCAAGTCGTTGGTGATCTGGACCGAAGAACACCAGCAGGAGATCTCCGCCGCGCGCTCCGCCTATGACGAACGGGTCGCGGAGGAGGAGCGCCTGCTCCAATCCCTGGCCCGGTGACCTCGAAAGCGCCGTCAGGCCGGGCGGAGGCGTTCCGCGACGTCCAGCCAGGCGGTGACCTCGGCGGGGGAGAAGTGACGTATCGCCCAGTCGACCTGGCGCAGGCTCATGTGCGCCCAGCACACCGGCTCGGCGGGGCCGTGGACGTCGAAGAGCAGGCGGGGTGCGCGGCGGGCCAGGTGGAAGCGGAGGGTGTGCAGGTCGAGGTCGCCGTTCCCGCGCGCGGCGCCGTGCCAGTCCACCACGCCGGTGAGCGCGCCGGAGCCGTCGACGAGCACGTTCTCGGGGTGGTAGTCGCCGTGGACGAGGTCGTCACCGTCCAGCCGGTCCGGGAACGACGCGCCGATCTCCTCGATCTGGGCGAGCAGGCGGCGGGTACGGCCGTCGTGCTCGCGCAGCGGGCCGTGGAGGCAGAAGCCTGGACCGTCCGCGCGTAGGTGGAGCGGCACGCCCGGCAGGGACGAGCCGGCGAGGAGGCCGCGCAGGCGGCGGTTGACGTCCAGCATGGAGCGGACGACGGCCGGCCCCGGCTCGCCCGGGACGGTGCCCGGGAGGCGTTCCTGGACGGTGAACGGGGGGCGCACGGCCTGGTAGCGCGGGGCGGGGACACCGGCGGCGCGGGCCAGGTCGAGCAGGGGGCCTACGTCGGGGCCGCGGGTGAGCACCGCGCGGCGGCCGTCGGGCCAGCGGACGTAGGCGGCGCCCACCTGGCCGCCCGGGCACGGCCCCTCGTACGTGAGCGGCAGGCCCAGCTCCCGCAGCGCGGCCCGGGCGTCGAGTCGTCGTACGCGTGGAGGTGTCACGGACCCCGATCCTCGCCGCTCCCGCTCCCGTGACGCAACCACGGGGCCGGTGGGGCGACGATGGTAGGGGGTGTGACGCAGGAGACAGCGGCTCGAGGAATGGCCGCTGATCATCCCGGTGCTCTAGGGAGTGAGGCAAGCGAAGGGAAGACGCCATGACCATCCTCGTCGCCTATGACGGTTCGGCCGACTCGCGCGCGGCGATCGAGTTCGCGGGCAGGCATCTGGCCGCCGAACCCGCCGTGATCGTCACCGTCTGGGAGCCGCTGCTCGTCCAGCTCAGGAGGTATCCGCTGGCGGCGCCCGCGCTGGTCGCCGGCGCCGAGGGGGAGGCGCAGGAGCTGGCGGAGCAGAGCGCCAAGGAGGGCGCGGAGCTGGCGGTCGCGGCCGGGCTGAAGGACGTGACCCACCGGGCGGTCGCCGACAACGAGTCGATCTGGAAGACGATCGTGGACGTCGCCGACGAGATCGACGCGTCGGTCATCGTGACGGGGTCGCGCGGCCTGGCCGGTGTGCGGTCGGTGCTGCTCGGCAGTGTGTCGAACCACGTGCTGCACCACGCCCACCGGCCGACCCTCATCGTGCCGCCCGCGAAGGCGTAGCCCCCAGGGCCGGCGATCTGACGCGCGCCGCCGCCGGGGGAGCGGCGGCCGGGCCTACCGGTCCAGCCGGCGGCCAGGCGGCGGTGAGCTGCGGGTTCAGGCGGGGGCCTTGGTGGCCGTGGGCTGGGGGGTGGAGCAGCAGAACTGGGGCGGCGACAGCCGGGTGTCGATGCGCCGCGCCCCCGGCCCCTCGTCGCCGAGGCGGTCGTGGGGGTTGGCGAGGGCGCAGCGGTCGAGCGAGAGGCAGCCGCAGCCGATGCAGTCGGTGAGGTCGTCGCGCAGCCGCTGGAGCTGTTCGATGCGGTCGTCGAGCTCCCTGCGCCAGGCGGCCGACAGGCGGGCCCAGTCGGCGCGCGTGGGGGTGCGCTCGTCGGGCAGCTCGTCCAGGGCCCCCTTGATGGTCTTCAGCGGGATGCCGAGGCGCTGGGCGAGCCGGACGAACGCGACCCTGCGCAGGGTGTCGCGGTGGTAGCGGCGCTGGTTGCCCGCGGTCCTGCGGCTGGAGATGAGGCCCTTGGCCTCGTAGAAGTGGAGCGCCGAGACGGCCACGCCGCTGCGTTCCGCGAGTTGCCCGACGGTGAGCTCCTTGGAGTTCCAGGCGACCTTGGTCATACCTGGACAATACTTGAGGATCAGCCGAAGAACGTCCCGGAGCGTGCTACTCCCACCGGAACAGCCGCGTCGCGAGGCCGCCGAACAGCAGCAGGCCGGCCGCCAGCACGGCCAGGTGGGCGGGCTGCGGGGCGTGACCCGCCCAGGTGTCCCTGAGCGCCTGGGCGAACGGCCCCGAGAGGGAGTAGTCGCTGACGGTCCGCAGGGCGTCGGGCATGAGCTCGCGCGGCAGCCACATGCCGCCGAGGAACATCAGCGGGAACATGACGAGCGACCCGATGCCGGAGGCGGCCCTGCCACCCGGCGCGAGCGAGGCGATCACCAGTCCGACGGCCAGCAGCGCGGCCGTGCCCAGCAGGAAGACCAGCACGAACCCCGGCCACGAGGCGGGCGGCCGCGCGTCGAAGACGAGCAGCGCGAGCGTGATCAGCAGAGCGGTGGACACGACGCCGACGACGACGTTCACGACGAGCTGCGCGGCCAGCAGCCGCGCGGGGTGCACGGGCGTCGCCGACATCCGCCTGAGCACGCCCTGCTCCCTGTACGCCGCCAGCGCGCCGGGCAGGACGGTGCAGGACAGCGTCAGCAGCGCCAGCATGATCATCATGGCCGGCATCTGCGTGTCGACGGGCCGTTCGCCGCCGAAGGCGGGGTCGGGCTCGGTCATGACCGGGATGCTGAGCCCGAGGATGAGCAGCAGCGCCACGGGCAGCCCGACGGTGAACGCCAGGGAGGGCCATTCGCGCAGGTGCAGCTTGGCCTCCACGATCAGGATCTTCCTCATGACAGCGTCCTCCCGGTGAGCGTGAGAAAGGCGTCGTCGAGCGTGGCCTGCTCGACGCGCAGGTCGCCGGGGACGATGCCCGCCCCGGCCAGGGCGAGGGTGACGGCGTGCGCGAGGTTGCCGGCGCCGGTCACGACGACCTGGTCGCCGTGCACCGTGACCTCGGTCACCTCGGGCAGTGCGAGCAGCGCCGCCTCGTCCACGGGGGCCGTGGGCCTGAACCGCAGCCGCTGCGCGCCGCCGGCCTGCGCGACGAGGCCCGACGGCGTGCCGGTGGCGGCGACCTTGCCGGCGTCGATGAGCGCGACCCGGTCGCACAGCCGCTCGGCCTCCTCCATGAAGTGGGTGACCAGAAGGATGGTCACGCCGGAGTCCCTGACCCGTTCGACCAGTTCCCAGGTGTCCCTGCGGGCCTGCGGGTCGAGGCCGGTGGTCAGCTCGTCGAGGACGGCCACGCGGGGCCGTCCGACGAGGGCCAGCGCCACGGACAGCCGCTGCCGCTGGCCGCCGGACAGCTGTTTGAACGCGGTGTCCCGTTTGCCGCCGAGCCCGACCTGGTCGAGCAGTTCGCGCCAGTCGGCGGGATCGGGATAGAAGGAGGCGTACAGGTCGAGTGCCTCCCAGACCTTGATCTTCTCGGGGAGCGCGGCGCTCTGGAGCTGGACGCCGAGCACGCGGCGCAGGGCGTCGCGGTCCTCGCGCGGGTCGAGCCCGGCGACGCGGACGCTGCCCCCGTCGAAGGGACGCAGCCCCGCCACGCATTCGACGGTGGTGGTCTTGCCGGCGCCGTTGGGGCCGAGGATGCCGAAGATCTCCCCCTCGGCGACCTCGAACGACACGTCGTCCACCGCCAGGTGGTTCGGGTACCGCTTGCGGAGGTTCCGCACCTCGATGGCTTTCATGGGTTCGACGCTAGGAATCCGCGGCTTCGCCGGGAATCCAGGTGGATGCCGGACAAAGGTGTACCTAGGTGCAGTGACCGGGTCCGTGCCGGTCCCGCACACTGGGAGCATGCTTCGTCGGTACGGACAGGTCGTCGCGCTGCTCGCGCTGCTCGCCGTGGAGGTGCCCGTCACCGCCCTGGCCGCGGTGATGCTGCTGCTGTCGTTCGCGCTCGGGGTGATCGTCCTGTTCCCGCCGCAGGTGATGATGGTGCGGGCGCTGGCCGAGCGGAACAGGCGGCTCGTGCGCCGCTGGACGGACGCCGTCATCGAGCCCCCGTACCTGCCCAAGCCCCCGCCCCCCGTACGCCAGCCCGACGGCATGTACCGCTCCGACCGGACCCTGTACAAGACGCCGCGCGTCCCCGCCTGGAACGACCGGTGGAAGTGGCTGCTCACCGACCCCGCCACCTGGCGCGACCACCTGTGGCTGCTGCTGGAGCCCGTGATCAAGGTCGCGCTGCTGCCGCTGCTCGTCCTCGCGCCCGGCCGCGGCCTGCGCGTGTACGCCCAGTGGAGCGACCTGCTGCTGGGCGCGACCGCGGCGAGCCGGCTGGCCGGCCAGGTGCTGCAGCTGCGGCGTACGAGGAACCTCGCGGCCGACTCGCAGGCGGCCGAGATGCGCAGGATCGAGCGGGACCTGCACGACGGCACCCAGGCCAGGCTGGTCGCCATCGGCATGACGCTGGGAGCGGCCGAGCAGCTCGTGGAGCGCGACCCGGCGGCGGCCAGGGCGCTGCTGTCCAAGGCGAGGGAGGCCTCGTCGGAGACGCTGACCGAGCTGCGCAGGGTGATCCGCGGCATCCACCCGCCGGTGCTGGCCGAGCGCGGGCTCGCCGACGCCGTGCGGGCGCTCGCGATGGACAGCCCGCTCCGCGTCACCGTGGACGTGGACCTGCCCCACAGGCCCGAGGCGCCGGTCGAGGCCGCCGCCTACTTCGCGGTCAGCGAACTGCTGTCGAACGCCGCCCGGCACGGCGGCGCCCGTACCGCGGCCGTGGACATCAGCTCCAACGGCGCGAACCTCCGCATCACCGTCACCGACGACGGCATGGGCGGAGCCGACCCGTCCAGGGGCAGCGGCCTGGCCGGCATCGAACGGCGCCTGGCCGCCTTCGAGGGCGTCATGGCGCTGAACAGCCCGCCGGGCGGCCCGACCACGGTCACCATGGAGCTGCCCCGGGTGCTGCCCGAGGACTGGGCGGACGACCGGCTGAAGCTGCCGCGCTGGAAGGCCTTCACGGTGGCGACGCTCTGGGCGACGTCCTGGTGCCCCACGTTCCCGCAGGGCATCGTCGCGGGGGTCTTCAAGATCCTCGGGGTGGAGGAGAAGAGCTGGTTCCTGGCGCTGTACCTGCCCGAGCCGTGGCAGTGGCCGGCCATCGCGGCGATGATCTGCACCGGGGTCTGCATGTACGTCCTGTCCATCAGGATCCCCGCGCTGCACAAACGGGAGCACTGGATGCTGCGGGCGGCCGGGCCCGGGCAGAGGTGCGTGGCATGAGGCGGGTGCTCATCGCCGAGGACCTCTACCTGCTCAGGGACGGCCTCGTCCACCTGCTTCAGGCACACGGCTTCACCGTGGTGGCCGCCGTGGAGAGCGGCCCCGAGCTGCTGAAGGGCCTGCTGGAGCTGCGCCCGGACGTCTCCGTGGTGGACGTGCGGCTGCCGCCCACGTTCACCGACGAGGGGCTCCAGGCGGCGCTGGCGGCCCGCACCCAGGTGCCCGGCCTGCCCGTGCTCGTGCTGTCGCAGCACGTCGAGCAGCTGTACGCGCGGGAGCTGCTCGCCGACGGCTCCGGCGGCATCGGGTACCTGCTGAAGGACCGCGTCTTCAACGCCGAGCAGTTCGTGGACGCCGTCCGCAGGGTCGCCGAGGGCGGCACGGCGATGGACCCCGAGGTGATCGCCAAGCTGCTCGCCAGCAACGCCCGCAACGAGCCGCTGGCCGCGCTCACGCCACGCGAGCGCGACGTGCTGGAGGCGATGGCCGAGGGCAGGTCGAACGCCGCCATCGCGCAGCGCCTCTACCTGAGCGAGAGCGCCGTCGCCAAGCACACCGCCGGGATCTTCGCCAAGCTGGGGCTCGCGCCGTCGGACGACGACAATCGGCGGGTGCTGGCGGTGCTCGCGTACCTCAACAGCCGTTAGTTGTCGGTGACACCGGCTATTTTCTTAACGGCAGGGCGCGAAGAAAGGGTGGATCAGGTGAAAATCCGGGTTAACCGTGAGGTTCTTGCCGATGCTGTGGCGTGGGCGGCCCGGGTCTTGCCCAGCCGCCCGGTGGCACCCGTCCTGTCGGGGCTGCTGCTGGAGGCCGGCGAGGAGCTGAGCCTGTCCGCGTTCGACTACGACGTCTCCGCACGGGCGGCCGTCGACGCCGACGTGGCCGAGGCGGGCCGGGTGCTCATCCCCGGCCGGCTGCTCGCCGAGATCAGCCGCAGTCTGCCCGGCGACGACGTCGAGATCGTCACCGAGGGGCCCGAGGCGGTGCTCACCTGCGGCAGCGCCGAGTTCGGCCTCGTCACCATGCCGGTCGAGGACTTCCCGGCGCTGCCGTCGATGCCGCCCGTCCTGGGCGCGATCGGCGGCGGGGTGTTCGCGTCGGCCGTGGGCCAGGTCGCGCCCGCCGCCAGCCGCGACGACACGCTGCCGATGCTCACCGGCATCAGGGTCGACATCGAGGACGAGTCGGTGGCCATGGCCGCCACCGACCGCTACCGCATCGCCGCCCGCGACTTCACCTGGCGGCCCGCCGCCCCCGGGGTGGCCGTCTCGGCGATGGTTCCGGCGCGGGTGCTGGTCGAGATCGCCAAGTCGCTGCGCGGCGGCGAGGTGCGCATCGGCATGGGCGACGGCGTGGCGGGGTTCGAGAGCGTCGGGCGCAGCACCACCGTCCGCCTGCTCGACGAGCAGTTCATCGACTACCGCGCCCGGCTCACGTCCGACTGGTCGATCAGGGCCGACGTGCAGGTGGCGCCGTTCGTCGCCGCGATCAAGCGGGTGGCGCTGGTCGCCGAGCGCAACACGGCGATCAGGCTGTCCTTCACGCAGGGCCAGGTGCTCATCCAGGCGGGCGGCGGCGACGTCGGCCGGGGCGCCGAGGTGGTCGGGTGCGAGCTGCGGGGCGACGACATCCAGATCGCGTTCCAGTCGCAGTTCCTGCTCGACGGCCTCACCGGCATCGAGACCGAACTGGCCCGCATCAACCTCGAATCGCCCACCAGGCCGGCGCTGATCCAGGACGTCCCGGGCGACGCGCAGCCCGACTTCCGCTACCTGGTCATGTCACTGCGCCTCGGCTGACGGGCGCCGCGCCACGAGGGCGAAGACCCTCTTGAACTCCGCGTACGCCTCCTCGCCCACGGCGTGGGCGTGCGCGGCCTCGATGGCGGCCATGATCGCATCGGCCTTGGCCATCTGGTCGAGCCCCTTCCTCGTGGGCACGATGAGCTTGGCCCTGCGGTCGGCCGGGTCGGGCTGCCGCTCGACGTAGCCGAGCTCCACCAGCTCGTCCACGAGCGTGCCGATCACCTGCTTGTGCTGGCCCGACTGCGCGGCGAGGTCGGTGGCCCTGCTGCCCTCCTCGTCGAGGTAGGCCAGCACGGCGCCGTGCCGTGGGCGCAGCCGGGGGTGGCCCTCCTCGGCCAGCCGGGTGAACAGCTCCTTCTGCACCCTGAACAGCGTCCGGCTCGCCAGGATGCCCAGGTCGGGCGTCTCCTGCTTGCGCATGCTCCTTCGCACGTCACACCCTCCAATTGGTCACTAATCTTGACCATCACTAATTCTTACTTTATTGTCGCAGACACGGAGTGATCGCGGAACCGTCCGGTTCCCGCCGTCGCCGCAGGCGCGCGCAGCGCGCCACGATCGAAAGCGAGCACCGAGCCATGACCATCCTGATCACCGGAGCCACCGGAACCGTCTCCAGCGCCGTCCTGACGTCCCTCGGCCGCACCGACGACGTACGCGTGCTGGTGCGTGACGCCTCCAGGGCCCCCGAGGGCGTGGAGGTCGCCGTGGGCGACCTGGACGACCCGTCGAGCCTCGACACGGCCTTCAAGGGCGTCGACACCGTGTGGCTGCTGACCGCCATGGGCCCGCAGGCGCCGCACGCCGGCATGAACGCCGTGTGGGCCGCCCGTCAGGCCGGAGTGCGGCACGTGGTCCGCATGTCCGCCATCGGGGCCGCCCACGACGCCCCCACCCGCAACGGCCGCCTGCACGCGATGTCCGACGCCGAACTGGCCGCCTCCGGCCTGGGCTGGACCGTGATCCGGCCGGCCTTCTTCATGCAGAACCTCTTCGGCTCCGTCGCCGGCGCCACCCTGTACGGCGGCTCGGCGAGGGACGGGTCGGCATGATCGACGTCCGGGACATCGGCGACTTCGCCGCCGCGGTGCTGCGCGACCCGTCCCCGCACCACGGCAGGACGTACACGATCACCGGCCCGGCGGCCCTGTCGCTGCGGGACGCCGCCGCCGACCTGGCGACCGTGTACGGCGAGCCCGTCACGTACCAGCCGCTGTCACCCGACGACGTGCGCGGCGCCATGCTGGAGTCCGGGGCGCCGGAGTGGATCGCCTCCGTCACCAAGGAGTACCTCGTGGCGTACGCCGCGGGCTGGGGCGACTTCACCACTCCCGACTTCGCCGAGGTCGTGGGCCGTCCGGCGCGTCCGTTCGCCGAGTTCGCGAGGGACCACGCCGGCCTGCTGCGCCCCTGACCGGGTGCGGAAGCTCTTCGGGCGTCAAAAAACCCGCCCCCACGCGGCAGGGGCGGGGGCGGGCTGTGGTCCTGGAGAGGTCAGGACTCGGTGAGAGCGATGAGGATGTGCTCCATGCAGGCGTGGCCGGCCCGCTCGGCGGCCGTGGCGTCGCCCGCCGCGATGGCCCGCACGATCGCGTCGTGGGGGATGAAGCTCCTGTCGAGCGACGTGCCCGCGGCCGTGATGCTGGCCCGCAGCGCGGCCGAGAAGTCTTCGTACAGGTCGATGAGCACCAGGTTGTGGGTGGCGTGCGCGACCGCCATGTGGAAGGCGAGGTCGGCCTCGACGAACAGGTCGGGATCGTCCAGCTCCCACGCCCGGTCGCGCTCGGCCAGCGCCGCCTCCATGCGGACGATGTCCTCGTCAGTGCGGCGGGTGGCGGCCAGGCGCGCCGACTCGACCTCGAGCGCACGCCGGACCTCCAGGATCTCCAGCTGCTCGGCCTGCCGCAGGCGCCTGAGCATCGCCCCGGACAGCTCGCTGGTGGCCCGGACGTACGTGCCGTCGCCCTGGCGGCATTCGAGCAGACCCGCGTGGGTCAGCGCGCGCACGGCCTCGCGGACGGTGTTGCGCCCCACCCCGAGCTGTTCGGCCAGCACGGTCTCGGTGGGGATCTTGCCGTTCATCTGCCACGACCCTGAGGTGATCTGCTCCTTGAGCTGATCGATCACCTGGTCGACGAGCGAAGCTCGCTGCGCCGTACGCAGACTCACAGTCCGCCTCCTCCGGGGAAACCAATCATCCTATGAGTCAATGACTGGTAGACCCTAGTATATTCCAGACTCTGGCCGCCAAGTCTGGAGGGGGCGGGTCAGCGGGCAATCGCGGCGTCGACGGTGACTCCGGCCATGACCGAGCGGACCCCGGCGGCTTCGAGTGCCCTACGATATGCGGCCGTCTGCTGTGGCCGGGACCCGGCCCGGCCGTACAGGTCGCCCAGCTCGCGCCAGCACCGCGCCGCCTGCCGGTCGGAGCCGAACACCGGACGGTCGAGCTCGTCGAGCAGCTCGCCCGCCCGCAGCAGGTGCTCGCCCGCGTCGCCGCCCAGGTCGAGGGCGACCGTGGCCAGCACGAGCCGCGCCTCCACCGGCGTGGTGCCCGAGCCGTCCTGCGCCAGCTCCAGCGCCGCCGCGGCCAGCTCGCCCGCCTTCGCGGGGTCGCCCGCCCGCAGCCGCACCCTGCCGTGGACGACCAGGCTCTCGCCGTGCTCGGCGGCCGCGGCCGGGACCGCGGCGAACGCCCGCGTCGCGCCCGCGACCAGGCGCTCGGCCTCGTCGATCGGCGACGACTCAAGACGCGCCCAGTGCATCGCCGCCCTGGCGAGCTGCAGCGCGAGCCGCGTCTGCCGCCCAGCCGTGATCGCGTCGTCGGCCAGCCTCACGGCCAGCGCGGAGTCCTCGCCGGCGGACGCCGCGATGCTCGCGTTCCACAGTGCGAGAATTTCTCCGGAACGGTCCACAACCTCAGGCGGGCCGCTCACGTCGAGCACGTCCTTGACGTACGAGAGGTGCGGGAAGCCGTTCTCGCTGCCGGTCTCGACCAGCGCGGCGGCCAGGTCGACGGCGATCTCGCCCTGCGTGATCGACAGCCGCTCGGCCTGCCGCAGCGCGTCGGCGGCCAGGTCGCGGGCCCGCAGGCGGTCGCCCGCCCGCTGGTAGCAGCGGCTCAGCGCGATCGTGATGGGGAGGTCGGCCAGGCGCTCGGGGTGGGCGGCGGCCTCCTTGCGCAGCCGCTCGTACGCCTCCACCGCCTGACCGAGCCGGCCCTGCGCCTCCAGCGCGCGCGCCCGGCCGAACCGGGCGTGCGCGGTGAGCATCGCGTTCTCCTCGTCGGCCGCCTTCACGATCTCCGTGAACCGGTCGGCGGCGACGCCGGGGTCACCGTGCTGCAGTTCGAGCTCGGCGTGGCGCAGGCCCAGTTCGGTGTCGATGCGCTGCCGAGGCTCGATCCCGTGGAGGAGGAACTCGGTGGTGCAGCCCAGCCTCTCGGCCAGAAGCCGCGCGACGACGGGAGTCGGCGTGCGCTTGCCCGACTCGATGAGCGAGACATAACTGTCAGACAGGTCGGGCCCGGCCAGTTGGGCCTGGGACATCCGCCTGTTCAGCCGCAGTCCGCGGACGCGGTCACCGATGGTTCCCTGACTCGGCATCTCATCTCTCAAGGCGGGAGGGGGTCAACAACACGCAATGATTGCATGAAGTCGCCGAATCTGGTATCCCCGCGTGAAGAAAACCGGGCCGGGAGATTAATCGTCGCCGTCGTCCTTGCCAGGGAAAAGCATCTGGCAGACCTCCAGGTACAAGGTCTCCGGATACGGAATGTACTCGACCGTGGACAGAGCCTGGTCCTGGCCGGCCGACTCGAGGATGAACTCGCCGTAACCGAGCATGCGCCCCAGCAGTGATCGCTGGAAGCTCATGTCGGTGACCTTGGCGAGCGGCATCATCGCGACCTTGCGGGTGATGAGCCCGGTGGTCAGCAGCATCCGCTTCGAGGTCACCACAAAGTAGTCGACCGACCACTCGGCGACTTTCCATACGAAGCGGATGAGCAGCAGCAGCCACAACCACCAGACGACCACCAGCGCCGTGCCGCCCGCCTCGCCGCCGCTGAAGAACTTGCTCAGCAGACCTGCGACGATCAGGCCGCCGAGCACCTCGGCGACCGGGCGGAGCAGCACGGCGGGGTGCCGGCGCACCATGATGACTTGTTGTTCCTGGGGGAGGAGGTAGCGGTTGACCGACGACGGAGCAGAGTCCCCGTGGGTCACAAGTCTCATGCGAGGTTGTTCACGAATTGGGCCAGCGAGTCGGCCGCGTTGAACATCGTGTCGAACGCCCCTCTCACCGCGTCAGCGGCGTCTGCTGGTCGTGCGAAGAGGTAGTACGCCACAAATGCGATACCACCGTATGTGAGGACTTTTTTGACCTGCACTGTCGCCTCCGTACCACTTCCACTCCACCCGCCGTCTACATTACCCATCCTCAAGGCCGGGTAAAGGTGGCTCGACGGGATAGTCCTGATCTTGGCTAACCGCGTTCGCTGGCCACGAGGGCCAGCACGTGAAGATGCTTGCGCGCGATGCGCTCGACGAGACTCGGATGGGCGTAACCCGTGACCTCCAGCGCGCCGTAGTGCGCCGCCTCGACGCATCGCGTTACGGTGATCGCGGAGTGGATCCCCGCGAACTCGTCGCGCAGCGCCGACTCGACGTCGGCGTACGGACTCTGGTCGTGCTCGATGTGATCATTCACGGAACACCTCGGCACCGGGCTTGTCGCTCATCGTGCTCCCCCACACGCATGCGGAAGTTGCCTTCCTGTCTCTGTGTACCCACACGACTACAGTATGTAACGGACAGGAGGCTGCGCGTGCCGAGAATGGGGTTTTTCGGGCGACCGAAGGTTGGATGAAGGCCGGCCGAGGGGGGAGCGGGGGAGGGTCAGACCACGCCGTACAGGCGGTCGCCGGCGTCGCCGAGGCCGGGGACGATGTAGCCCGACTCGTTCAGCCGCTCGTCCAGAGCCGCGGTGACCACCCGCACGGGCTTGCCGGATCCGGCGAAGACCTCGTCCATGTACGCGAGGCCCTCGGGCGCCGCCAGCAGGCAGATGGCCGTGACGTCCACGGCGCCCCTGTCGAACAGGAACTGCACGGCGGCGGCGAGCGTGCCGCCGGTGGCCAGCATCGGGTCGACGACGAAGCACTGCCGCCCCGACAGGTCGTCGGGCAGCCGCGTGGCGTACGTCTCGGCCTGGAGCGTGGACTCGTTGCGGATCATGCCGAGGAACCCGACCTCGGCGGTGGGGAGCAGCCTCGTCATGCCGTCGAGCATGCCCAGCCCGGCGCGCAGGATCGGCACCACCAGCGGGGAGGGCTTGGCGAGGCGCACGCCCCTGGCCGTGGACACGGGCGTCTCCACCGTGACCTCGGTGACCCGCACGTCGCGGGTGGCCTCGTACGCGAGCAGCGTCACCAGTTCGTCCGCGAGCCTGCGGAACGTCGGCGAGTCGGTGCGGACATCACGCAGCGTGGTGAGCTTGTGCGCCACGAGCGGATGGTCGACGACGAGGGTTTCCATAAGGGACAACGCTATCTTGTGGGACAAGCGGCAACGCTCCCGGTATGGGTTTTGATCACAATTTGGTCCGAGAGGCACACGGGTGGTGGCGGGTTCTGGAACGATTGGAGCCTGTAGAAACTCTGTCGTGTCAGAGGGTCGGGTGGGGATGGCGATGACAGACGAAGACGCGCTCGACTTCGCCATCGTGGTGTATCGCGAGGATGACCGCTGGGAGGCGGAGCTGCTCCCCGTGGCGCTCACGTCCGACCTGAAGGGCCTCGTCCAGGCGCTGCGCCAGCAGCCGAGCGAGAGCGGCACGATCGGCCTGGTCGCCGTCGGCGACGAGTTCTTCGTGGCCCTGCGCGTGCTGGGCGAGCGCGTCGACGTGTTCCTCTCCGACATCGCCGCGTCCTGGGACTACCCCCTGGCGCGGCAGGTCCTCGACTACCTCGACGTGCCGGTCCCCGACGAGGAGGAGCTCGACGAGATCCTCCAGGACGAGGAGACGGTGCTGCCCGCGGGCGATCTGTCGATCTTCGCCGATCTCGGGTTGGACGAGATGGAGCTGGGCATCCTTTCCGGCGACATCGACCTGATGCCCGAAGATGTGTTGTCCAGCATCGCCGCGCGGCTCGGCTTCTCAGAGCCGTTCGAGCGTGCCATCGAATCGGTCTTCGGCTGACCCCTGGAGCGCGGACATGGCGTCGAACACCTTCTCTGCGGCTTTCGTCAGGACCCCTACCGGCTGGAGCGGCGCCGAGGTCGATCTGCGCGACGCCGAGATCGTCGACGACCTGGGCGACGCCGTCACCGAGGCCCTGGGCCTGACCGGCGAGGAGCTCGCGCTGCTCTGCGTCGAGGTCGAGGACGAGTGGTTCGCCATCGTCCGCTACCGCGACGACGACGAGCCCCGTGTCTTCCTCTCCGACGCCCACGCCGTGCTCTCCGACCGGCTGGGCGAGCTGTTCGCCGAGTTCGCCGGGGTCGTCCCCGACAAGGAGGGCAACGGCCTCGGCGTGCGCCCGGCCGGCGACTTCGAGCTGCTGAACGACCTCGGCGTCAGCTCCGAGGAACTGCTCGAACTGAGCATGGAAGAGGGCATGCTCCCGGCCGACATCCTCTCGGTGATCGCCGAGCGGCTGTCGTTCGCCGACGAGCTCGACCGGTTGCGGTGACCGACGACGAGGCGATGGCCCTCGCCCTCGCCGAGGCGTCCGCCGCCGCGGACAGGGGTGAGGTGCCGGTCGGGGCGGTCGTGCTCGGGCCCGGCGGCGAGGTCCTGTCGGCCGCGGGCAACGACCGCGAGGCGGGCGCCGACCCCACGGCCCACGCCGAGGTGCTCGCGCTCAGGCGCGCCGCCGCCGCGCGCGGCCGGTGGCGGCTCGACGGCTGCACGCTCGTGGTGACCCTGGAGCCCTGCACGATGTGCGCGGGAGCCGCCGTGCTCGCCCGGGTGGCCCGCATCGTGTACGGCGCGGTCGACGAGAAGGGCGGGGCCGTCGGCTCGCTCTGGGACGTCGTACGCGATCGCCGGCTCAACCATCGGCCCGAGGTCGTGATGGGCGTGCGGGCCGCCGAGAGCGCCGAGATCCTCAAGACGTTCTTTGCCACTCGCAGGATCCGGTAAGCTCGTCGGCGGTGGTGTCGCCTAGTGGCCGAGGGCGCACGCCTCGAAAGCGTGTGATGGGGCAACTCATCCGTGGGTTCAAATCCCACCACCACCGCCACCAGGGGCCTCCGCGTCAGCGGAGGCCCTTTTTCGTGCCCGCGTTCCGCGAGTTCTCGTGCCCGCGTTCTGCGAGGGGAAGGCGGCCGCGGCTCCGCGGGAGTTCCTGGGGGCGCGGGAAGGGGCCACCGCGGTGGTGGCCCCTTCTCCTCGGGTCGTGGTCAGGCCGGCAGGTCGAGCACGCGGGCGTGCAGGATCGTGCGCTGGTGCAGGGCCGCGCGCAGCGCCCGGTGCAGGCCGTCCTCCAGGTACAGCTCGCCCTGCCACTGCACGACGTGGGGGAACAGGTCGCCGTAGAACGTGGAGTCGGCGGCGAGCAGGGAATGCAGGTCCAGCATGGCTTTCGTGGTGATCAAAGAGTCGAGCCGGACCTGCCTCGGGGGTATCTGAGCCCACTCTCGGTTCGTCAGACCGTGTTCGGGATATGGGCGTCCGTCGCCGACCAGCTTGAAGATCACCCCATTCATTTTAGGAGAGAACCGGGTCCTTCGCGCTATCCTCGCCCATCAGCCCAGGTCAGACTGGTTGCAATCGCCCGCCCGGCCGTTTTCGTAGCCGCGCTGGAAGGCGTCGACGCGCTGCTTCGACGTGCCGTGCGTGAACGATTCGGGGTCGATTCTGCCCTGGGTCCGCTGCTGGATTCTGTCGTCGCCGACGGCCGCCGCGGCGTCCAGCGCTTCGGCGATTTCGTGCGTCGTGAAAGGTTTTTCGTAGAAGCCGGTTTTCACGGCGTTGTGCGCCCATACTCCGGCGTAGCAGTCGGCCTGGAGCTCGACCGGGACCGAACTGCCGGACCTGAGGTCGCCGAGGAGGTCCTGGACGTGGTGGCCGTACTCGTGGGCGATCACGTACGCCTGGGCGAACGGACCGCCCTTGGCCCCGAACTGCTGGTGGAGCTGGCCGAAGAAGCTCAGGTCGAGGTAGACGCGCTGGTCGCTCGGGCAGTAGAAGGGGCCGACGGCCGCGCTCGCGGTGCCGCACGGGGTGCGCAGGCTGCCGGAGTAGAGCACGGTCCTGGCGTTCCTGTATCCCGAGACCTCCTGCTTCCAGTAGTCCTGGATGCTGTTGACCACGCCCACCACGCGGCACTTCTCGGACTGGTCGGCGTCCTTGCCGGTCCTGCACTGCTCGGAGAGGTTGGAGCTGGGCTGCCGCTGCACGGGGCGGCCGCCGCTCCCGCCCCCGCCGTCGCCCAGGTTGTTGAGGACGAGCACCACGATCAGCGCGATCAGGCCGACGACGCCGCCTCCGCCGACGATCACGCCGCCGGGGAACCCGCCTCCTCCTCCGCCGCCGCTCCCGCCGACGTCTTCCACCTGGGAGGGGTCGAGGTTGACGTCGTCCCTGAAGTCCATCGTTGACGTCCCTTCTCGGTGCTGCCGGGAGAAGAGCTTCCCCGATGGGCGGCCGGGACACGCGGGCAGGGTGCCCCTCCCCGGTGACACCATGGTGATTTTTATGGATATGCCGGATACCCTGCCGCCATGACAGGTGGTCTGATCGGCATCGCGCTGGTGTCCCTGGGGATGGTCCTGACCCCCGGGCCGAACATGATCTACCTGGTCTCACGCTCCATCACCCAGGGCCGCAGAGCCGGCCTGATCTCCCTGACCGGCGTCGCGCTCGGCTTCACGGTCTACCTGACCGCCACCTGCCTCGGGCTCACCGCCGTCTTCGCGTACGTGCCCGCCGCCTACACCGCGCTCAAGCTCGGAGGCGCCGCGTACCTGCTCTGGCTCGCGTGGAGCGCCGTCCGGCCGGGCGGCACCTCCGCCTTCCAGCCCCGCGAGCTGCCCGTCGAGCGTCCGGGCAAGCTCTTCAGCATGGGGCTGCTGACCTGCCTGCTCAACCCCAAGATCGCGATCCTGTACCTGTCGCTGCTGCCGCAGTTCGTGGACCCCGCGCTCGGGCACGTCCTGCTGCAGAGTCTCGCGCTCGGCTCGGTGCAGATCGCCATCGGCACCCTGGTCAACGGCGTCATCGCGGTCTCGGCGGGCGGCCTCGCCGCGTTCCTGGCCCGCCGCCCGACGTGGCTGCGCGTCCAGCGGTACGCCATGGGCACCGTGCTCGGCGTCTTCGCCGTCCACATGGCCACCGACCGCTCCAGGGCCCTCGTCGCCGCCTGACGCCCCCTCGGCGCGCGGACTCACCTGCCGGTCGTGAGGACCATGCGGTAGCGGGCGTCGCCGGACAGCATGCGGTCGTAGGCCAGGCCGACCTCGTCCAGGGGGCGGGTCTCCGTCATGGGCCGTACACCGGTCAGGGCCGCGAAGCGCAGGGTCTCCTCGACGTCGCGCGCGGTGCCGGACGGGTGGCCGTGGACGGACCTGCTGGTCGCGATGAGCTGGAAAGGGCTGACCCGGATGGGTTCCGGCGTGGCGCCGAGCACGACGAGCGTGCCGTTGGGACGCAGCCCGTCGACGGCGGCGCTCATGGCGTCGGAGCTGGCTGCGGTGGCGAGCACGACCTTCGCGCCGCCCAGGGCCCGCAGCCGACCGGCGACGTCACCGGCGTCGGCGTCGATGTAGTGGTGGGCGCCGAACGTCCTCGCCGCGTCGGCCTTGCCGGCGCCCCGCGCGACGGCCACGGTCTCGAACCCGAGCCTGGAGGCGAACTGCACGCCCAGGTGGCCGAGCCCACCCAGGCCGAGCACGGCGACCAGGTCGCCCGGCCTGGCCGCGCTGCGCCGCAACGCGTTGAACGTGGACACGCCGGCGCAGCCCATGGGCGCGGCCTCGACCGCGGTGAGCTCGTCGGGGATGCGGGCGGGCGCGGACGCGGGGACGACCACGGACTCGGCGTAGCCGCCCGGGTAGGCCCAGCCGGGAACCTGGAGGTGCGCGCAGTGGATGAGGTCGCCTTCACGGCAGGCCAGGCAGGTTCCGCAGTTGCCGCCGAACCAGCCGACGGCCACCCGCTCGCCCACCTCCCAGCCCTCGACGCCGTCGCCGACCGCGTCGACGCGTCCGGCGATCTCGTGCCCCGGCACCAGCGGGAACCGCACGTCGGGGAAGGCGGCGTCGACGAACGCCGCGTCGGACCGGCAGACGCCGCAGGCCTCGACCGTCACGCGGACCTGCCCACGGCGGGGCTCGGGCAGCTCGCGTTCGACCAGCCTGAACGGGCCGCCGGCCTCGGCGACCTGGGCGGATCGGAAGGTCGGCGGTTCGGCGGAAGCTCTCGCGGACATGACGGACCTCTTCCTGAGGAGTCTGTGGGTGAGGGAGGAACCGGTCTCGCCGGCCCCATGTCCAGCACACCACCTCCGTGCCGTCCACGACCGCTGTGAGCAGGCCCTGCACGGGCAGGCACCGTCGAGGCAGGTACTGACAGGGCCACCCGGACGCAGGCCCGCCGCCGGCGGATGGACCACACTGGTGGCATGGACCGCAGCAGCGAGCTCGCCGGCTTCCTGCGCTCCCGCCGCGCCCGGATCACTCCCGACCTGGCGGGGCTGCCGGAGGACGGCCGCGCCCGGCGGGTGCCGGGGCTCCGCCGCGAGGAGGTCGCCCGCCTCGCCGGCGTGAGCACCGAGTACTACACCCGCCTCGAACAGGGCCGCGTCGGAACCCCTTCCCCGGAGGTCGTCGAGGCCGTCGCGCGTGCCCTCAACCTTGATCCAGCTGAGCGTGAGCACCTCACCGACCTGCTGGTACGCCCCACCTCCGCGCGCCGCGCCCCCGCCGCTCCGCAGCGGGTCCGCCCCGGCCTGCACCTCATGCTCCAGACCCTGGAGCACGTCCCCGCCTTCGTCGTCGGCCGGCGCACCGACGTGCTGGCCGCCAACCACCTGGCGCGCGAGGTCCTCACCGACTTCGACGCCCTTCCCGTGCCGCAGCGCAACCTCGCCCGCTACTACCTCCTGGACCCCGGGGCCCGCGACCGTGTCGGGGACTGGGCGCGGATCGCCGCCGAGACCGTCGCCATCCTCCGCCTCGAAGCGGGTCGTCACCCGCACGACCGGCGGCTCGCCGATCTCGTGGGTGAGCTGACCCTGCGTTCACCCGAATTCAGCACCTGGTGGAACGACCATCGCGTCCTGCGCCGCACCCACGGCACCAAGCACTACCGCCACCCCGTCGTCGGCGACCTCCACTTCGCCTACGAGTCCTTCCAACCGCCCGGCGACCCCGACCAGCTCCTGTGCGTCTACAACCCCGAACCCGGCTCCGCCACCGCCGAAGCGCTGCGGCTGCTGAGCAGCTGGACCGCCTCCGGCGCCCATCGCGGAGATCGGCGCGCGTAGCGGGCGCCGCTACCAGGTGGCCGGCAGGGCGGCCACGCCGTAGATGGTGCCCCGCGGACGCAGCGGCACCTCCCCGGCCGGTACGGCCAGCCGCAGCCCGGGGAAGCGGCGCAGCAGCGCGGGGAAGGCCAGCCGCATCTCCAGCCGGGCCAGTTGCTGGCCCAGGCACTGATGGATGCCGTGGCTGAAGCCCAGCTGCTGCCCCGCGTCCCTGGTGACGTCGAAGCGGTCGGGGTCGGGGAAGCGGCTGGGGTCGCGGTTGACGGCCGGGAGGGAGATCGTCACGGTCTCCCCCGCCTTGATCGTCTGCCCGGCGAGCGGCACGTCGGACCTGGCGACCCTGATCGGGCCGATGTGGATGATGCTGAGGTAGCGCATCAGCTCCTCGACCGCGGTGCCCGCGACGCCGGGATCGGTGCGTACCAGCTCGGCCTGCTCGGGGCGGCACAGCAGCAGGAACGTGCCCAGGCCCAGCATGTTCGCGGTCGTCTCGTGCCCGGCGGTCAGCAGCAGCGTGGCCACCCCGGTGAGCTCCTCGTGGTCGAGCTCGCCTCCGGTGACGAGCTCGCTGAGCAGGTCCTGACCGGGTTCGGCCCGCTTGCGCCCGACCAGCTCCGACAGGTAGCCCATCAGCTCGGCGCCCGCCGCGCCCCGCTGTTCGATGGAGTTGTCGAGGTTCACCGCCTGCGCGGTGGTCTCCTGGAAGCGCGCACGCTCGCCGTACGGCACGCCGAGCAGCTCGCAGATCACCAGCGACGGCACCGGCAGCGCGAACGCGCGGACCAGGTCCACGGGGGCTTCCGCGCGGGCCATCTCGTCGAGCCGACCGTCGATGATCTCCTGGATCCTGGGCTCCAGGCTGCGCATCTTCCGCATGCTGAAGTGCCCGGTCAGCAGCCTGCGGTAGCGGGAGTGCTCGGGGTCGTCCATCGCGAGGAAGAAGCCCGGCGGGACCACCAGGTCCGTCAGGCCCTCCGGCGGCGCCAGCTCCTTGATCGGCGGCGCGGCGCCCTGGGAGGTGTTGCTGAACCGCGGGTCGTCGAGCACCGCGCGGGCCTCGGCGTAGCCCGTGACCAGCCAGCCGGGGCGCCCGTCGGCGTAGGTCATCCGGTGCAGCGCTCCGTGGAGCTCTTTCAGTACGGCAGGCGGCTGGAACGGGTCCTCCCGTTCGACCGGCAGCGTGTCGAGGGTTTCCATGCCTGCCAGCAAAGCGCACAGACTGCGAAATTGCAACGTATGCATAAACGCGGGCTGTGCGGTAAGGTGGCGGCGTGCAAGGACATCGCGAACGCAAGAAGATCCGCACCCGCCGTGCCCTGCTGGAGGCCGCGGTACGGCTGTTCGACGAGCGGGGCTACGAGCAGACCACCGTCGCCGAGATCGCGGCGGCGGCCGACGTGGCGCCGCGGACCTTCTTCGCGTACTTCGCGAGCAAGGAGGACGTGCTCTTCCTCCACGCCGAGAGCCGCGAGCGGGTCATGCTGGACGTGATCGCCGGACGGATACCGGGAGAGCCCCTGGGAGACCTGCTGGGCCGGGTGTTCGAGGCGCTGGTACGCGGCATCTCCGAGGACGACGAACTGGACTTCGCGCTGTCGCCGCTGCGGGCCCGGCTGCTGTTCACCGAGCCCGCGCTGCGGGCCCGCGGGCTGACGCTCATGCTGGAGGTGCAGCCCCGGCTGGCCCGGGCGCTGTGCGAGGTCTACCCCGAGCTCGATCCGGTGTCGGCCGGGGCGGCGGTCGGGAGCTACATGGGCGCGCTGGCCGTGGCAGGACTGGTCGCCCAGCAGCAGGGCGGCTCGAACGAGGACGTCCTGAACGCCGGACGGCGAGGCATCGAGATCGCGGTCAACGGCCTGTCGAGCCTCGGCGCCACCCCCTGACCACGCCCACGGTCAACCGCGGAGCTTCGCGTTGAGCCGGGCCGCCTGTCGCGTGAGATGGTCGCGTTCGGGGAGGTTGGGCGCTGATCGGGCCGCTTCGGCGTAGAGCCGTGCCGCGGTCACCAGGTCGCCGTCACGCTCGTGCAGGTACGCCGCGGCGGCGGTGTGACGGGGCAGGGCGGGGTCGAGCTCCGCCAGGGCGGCCAGGCCGGCCCTCGGGCCGTCCGCCTCGCCGACCGCGACCGCCCGGTTGAGGCGGGCCACCGGGCTGCCGGTGAGGCGTACCAGCTCGTCGTACCACTCGACGATCTGCACCCAGTCGGTCTCCTCCGCCGTTCGGGCGTCGGCGTGCAGCGCGGCGATGGCGGCCTGGGCCTGGAACTCGCCCAGCCGGTCGCGGGCGAGAGCGGCCTGCAGCACGTCGACGCCCTCGGCGATCAGGCGGGTGTCCCACAGGCCGCGGTCCTGCTCGGCCAGAGGCACCAGCCTGCCGTCGGCGGCCGTCCGCGCCGGGCGGCGGGCGTGGTGGAGCAGCATGAGCGCGAGCAGGCCCGCCACCTCCTCGTGCCTGGTCCTGGCCGCGAGCTCCCGGGTGAGCCGGATCGCCTCGGCGGCGAGGTCGACGTCGCCGGAGTACCCCTCGTTGAAGACGAGGTAGAGCACGCGCAGGACCGTGGCGACGTCGCCCGCCTGGTCGAACCGCACGGACGAGACGGTCCGCTTGGCGCGGCTGATGCGCTGCGCCATCGTCGCCTCCGGCACGAGGTAGGCCTGCGCGATCTGGCGCGTGGTCAGGCCGCCGACCGCGCGCAGCGTCAGCGCGACGGCCGAGGCCGGAGTCAGGGACGGGTGCGCGCACAGGAAGTACAGCTGGAGCGTGTCGTCCGTCGTCTCGCCCCGGCCAGGCTCAGGCTCGGCCTCGACCAGCGCCTCGCGGTGCCGCCGCGAGGTGTCGGCGCGGGCGGCGTCCAGGAACTTGCGCCAGGCCACGGTGACCAGCCAGCCCTTGGGGTCCCGCGGCGGATCGTCCCGCCACACGCGTACGGCCTCGATCAGGGCGTCCTGCACGGCGTCCTCGGCCGCCGCGAAGTCGGCTCCGCGACGGACGAGGACGCTGATCACCGTGGGGGTGAGGGTCCGCAGCAGGGACTCGTCCACCGTGCGTCACTCCGTGATAGTCGGGGACGCGTACAGGAACGGGCGCACCTCCAGCCACTCGTGGATCGGCTCGCCGCCCGCGCCCGGAGCCGCCGACAGCTCGGCGGCCAGTTCGAGCGCCCGCTCATAGGTCTCGACGTCGATCACCATCCAGCCGGCGATCAGGTCCTTGGTCTCCGCGAACGGGCCGTCGGTGACCGGCGGACGCCCCTCGCCGTCGTAGCGGACGAACGTGCCCTCCTGGGAGAGCGCCTGGCTGTCGACGAACTCGCCGGTGCTCTCGAGCCGGGCCGCGAAGTCCCGCATGTACTGGAGGTGGGCCGAGAGCTCCTCCGGCGTCCACTGGTCCATCGGCACGTCGTTGACCGCCGCCGGCGCGCCCCGGTAGTGCTTGAGGAGCAGGTACTTGGCCATCGTCTTTTCTCCTTCGTGCGGTACGGCCCATTGTGGCCGGTGTTCACTGCTGGGACGGAGCCGCGAGCGGGTTCTCGACATCCCGTCGCGACTTTCTTGCGGTGGATCTCCGCGGCCTGCGACAGGCGGGCCGCTCAGGCGCGCCGGCGTTCCTCGCGCTGCCGCACCAGCTCCTCGACCGCGGTCGGCAGGGTCGTCTCGAAGTCGATCAGCTTCGCCCACGTCGGGGTCACGACGATCCGGACCATGCCGTCGTGGTAGAGCGAGCGCACCTCCGCCTCCCACTCGACCCGCTGCTCCGGCGTCATCTGGTAGCTGCCGTTCATCTGGAGGTACTCGTCCGGGATGCCGTCCACGGCGTCCAGCTCGGCCCGGCCCCGGATGAGCAAGATCTTGGGCGGGTGCACCTCGGTGTCGATCGTCAGGGCGACCATCGGGTTCCGGCGCAGGGCCGGGAGCTTCGGGGCGTTCTTCGACGTGCACATGACGATCTCCGAGCCGTTCCAGGTGAACGCGATCGGGACGTTGCGCGGCGTGCCGTCCTTCGCGATGTAGGCGAGGCGGGTCACGTCGCGGGCCAGCAGTTCCCGGCTGGTCGGCCGGCTCAGAATCTCGGTGATCTCGTGCGGTTGCATGGTCGTTCCCTTCCTTTGTCCCTGGGACGGAGCCGGCGGAGCATTCTCGACATCCTCAGCGGACCGAATTCCCCCCGACGGCACTAGAGTCACCGGCGTGCAGCTTTCGCCCATGGATGTGGTCGCCCGCGTCGATGTGCTCGCCCTGGCCGGTACGCCTGCCGAGACGTTCACGGCCGGGGGAGCCGCTGTCACGGTCGGTCCCCGCGGCAGCGTGGTCATCGCCGATCCCGTCGACCAGGTCGGGGCGAGCGGGGTGTGGAGCAGCGAGGAGTTCCGGCTCGTCGGCCCGGTGCCGGGGGCGCTGGCAGAGCGGTTTCTGAGGTCGGCTCGGGCCTGGCCTTCCCTGGCTCCGTCGGCGGAGCTCGGTTCGATTCACCTGTTCGTGCGGCTCGGGCAGGCGTTTCTGTACCTCGGCACGGTCCACCACAGTCAGAGCGGGTGGACGGGCGACGTGTGGACGATGGAGGACTGCACCCTGCGGGTCGAGCCGCCGCTCAGCCGTGACGTGCTCGACCGGGTCCGTCCACCGGGCACGCCCACGACCCTGCCGGGCCTGGACTGGCTCGACCATGTCGACGACGACCGGGCCACGGCGCTCCGGCTGTTCATCGAGGGGTGGTATCCGCCGCCCGACCCCGACGAGGAGCCGGACACGCCGTCGGTCGTCGTCCCTGAGGCCCTGGCCGCGTTCTACAGGCTCGCTCGGGGACGGACAGGAGTCCTGGGAGTCCAGAACTTCATCCGTCCCGCGGGCGATCTGACCATCGGCGCCGACGGCCTGCTGGAGTTCGGTCACGAGAACCAGGGCTGCTTCTCCTGGTCGCTCGACCTCTCGCAGGACGACCCGACGGTGTGGACGTCCGACGCGCCTGACTTCCGCCACGTGGAACGTGAACCCCTGAGCGGCTTCCTGCTGCAGTTCTCCCTGTACGAGGCCATGCTGAACGCGCCCTATCACGCGTGGAGCCGTCCGGTGCCGACGCCGATCGCCTCCGAGCTGCTCGGCACGCTGCGCCGGGTGCCGCTCAAGACGTGGATGTGGCCGATGTACCAGACGTCCTTCTACGTGGCGCCCGGTCTCATCGCCTGCGTCGACGACGACGAGGAGAACGAGGAGTGCCGTGTCGAGTTCGGCGCGACACACCGCAGCCTGTTACGGCCACTGGCCGACCAGGGGATCAGGTGGAGCGTCTTCGACGGCTGATCGACCGCCGGCCGGAGGACGGCGCCCTTCGTACGACGCCGTTCCCGCACGGCTGGGGCCCGACATGGCGAAGGGGCCGACTTGGATGGGGTCGGCCCCTTCGCACTTACTGCCTCAACCAGGCGCGGAGGATGGGGGATTTGAACCCCCGATAGGTTGCCCTATACACGCTTTCCAAGCGTGCGCCCTCGGCCACTAGGCGAATCCTCCGCCGACGAGCTTACCGGACTTCGCGGGTTGTCGAGACCATGAATTTGGCAGCCGTGGAGCGGGAGCGAGCACTGCCGGGTCCGGCTAGACTGTCCGTGGACCCCTCGCGCGGCGTCATCCTGTGAACCTCCCCAGGGCCGGAAGGCAGCAAGGATAAGCGGGCTCTGGCGGGTGTGCGAGGGGTCTCTTCGTTGGGAGCCCCCTCGCAGGCGGGATGGTCGCATGAGCCTCGCGCTTTACCGCAAGTACCGGCCCGGTACGTTCGCAGAGGTCAAGGGTCAGGAACACGTCACCGATCCGCTGCGGCAGGCCCTGCGCAGCGGCCGCATCAACCACGCGTACCTCTTCAGCGGCCCGCGCGGCTGCGGCAAGACGTCCAGCGCCCGCATCCTGGCCCGCTCGCTGAACTGCGAGCAGGGGCCGACGCCCGACCCGTGCGGCGTCTGCGAGTCCTGCGTGGCGCTCGCTCCCACCGGCCCCGGCCACCTCGACGTCATCGAGATCGACGCCGCCTCGCACGGCGGCGTGGACGACGCGCGCGACCTGCGCGAGCGGGCCTTCTTCGCCCCCGTCTCCGCGCGCTACAAGATCTACATCATCGACGAGGCGCACATGGTGACCCGCGAGGGGTTCAACGCGCTGCTCAAGCTCGTCGAGGAGCCCCCGCCGCACCTCAAGTTCATCTTCGCGACGACCGAGCCGGAGAAGGTCATCGGCACGATCAAGTCGCGTACCCACCACTACCCGTTCAGGCTGATGCCGCCCGCGACGCTCAGGGCGCTGCTGGAGGAGATCCTCACCTCCGAGAGCGTCCCGTTCGAGCCGAACGCCCTGCCGCTCGTCGTGCGGGCGGGCGCGGGCTCGGCGCGTGACTCGCTGTCCATCCTCGACCAGCTCCTCGCGGGGGCGGAGGACGACGGCATCACGTACGCCAAGGCCGTCTCGCTGCTCGGCTACACCGACGGCGACCTGCTCGACGAGGTCGTGAACGCGTTCGCGGCGCGCGACGGCGCGGCCGTCTTCCACGCGGTCAACCGGGTGATCGAGGGCGGGCACGACCCGCGCAGGTTCGCCGCCGACCTGCTCGAACGCTTCCGCGACCTGGTGATCCTGGCGAACGTCCCCGAGGCGGTGTCGAGCGGGCTGCTCGACCGTCCGGCCGACGAGCTGGACCGGCTGGTGGCGCAGGCGTCGTCCATGGGGCCGGCCGAGCTGACGCGCGCGGCCGAGGTGTTCAACGCGGGCCTGACGGAGATGCGCGGCGCGACCTCGCCGCGCCTGCTGCTGGAGCTGATGTGCGCCCGCGTGCTGCTGCCGGGGGCCGCGCAGGGCGAGGAGGCGCTGCTGGCCCGCCTGGAGCGGCTGGAGCGCGGCGCGGCGGTGGCCCAGATGGCGGGGCGCGCGGCGGCCCCGACCGTTCCCGCCGCCGCCCCCGTCGCCGTTCCTGCTGCCGCGCCGGTCCCGGCGTCCTCGGCGCCTGTGTCCCCTCCGGCTTCCGTTCCCGCGCCCGCCTCCCAGGGGTCCGCGGCTCCGGCGGGCACGGGTCCGGGGGCGGGCGAGCCGTCCGGCGCGCAGCCGCCCGCCGCCCGCCAGGGTGACGACGACTGGCCGGAGCCCGCCCGTCCGGGCGCCCCCGCCCCGGCCTCCACCCCTGCGGCGCCCGCGTACGACGCCCCGCAGGCCCCCGCCGCTCCCGCGGCCGGCGGCACGGGCGGCGTCCAGCAGCAGTGGCCGGCCGTGCTCGCCGCCCTCAAGCAGCGCAGCATCGTGGTCTGGGCGAACGTCAGCACCAACGCCCAGGTGGTGGGCGTCGAGGGCAACATCGTCACGCTCGGCTTCGCCCAGGTCGGCGCGATGAAGAACTTCACGGGCGGCGGCAAGGACGCCGTCGTGGCCGGGGTGCTGGGCGACGTCCTCGGCGGGACGTGGCGCGTGGAGGCCGTCGTCGGCGGTACCCCGGCGCCGCAGGCGTCCAGGGGCCCGGCACGACCGCCCGCCCAGGCGCCGGCCCAGCCGCCCGCGTCGCAGCCGCAGAGCGCGGCGGGCGCCCCGGCGGGCGCTCAGGGCGGCCAGGGGGCGCACCCCGGCCCGCAGGGGCGCTCGGGGTCGCACGGCGCGCCGCAGGAGGACCGCGGCGGCGCTCAGGACCCGGGCCGCCCTCCGGCCGCGGGCGACGCGGCGCGCGCCACCACGGACGAGTCGTGGCCCGACGCGCCCGACGACTACGTGCAGGACTCCCCGCCCATGCCCGACCCCACCAGGACCGTGGCCGCGAAGACCGCACCCGCCAACGGATCCGCTCCCAGGGGCGGCGGGCTGGCGGCGGCGCGCTCGGCGGCGAAGGCGGCGGCGCAGGCCGGCCCGCGTTCCGCCGGCGGCAGGGGCTCGGCGGCGGCCTGGCCCGACGCGATCCCGGGACGCTCCAAGGCTGACGTCGACGACGTCGACCCGCTGAACGACGCCGACGCCGACGTGGACGCCGTCTCCGGCATGGCGCTCCTGCAACGGGAGCTGGGAGCCCAGGTCATCGGCGAGATCGACCACACCTAGCCCGTGATCCGCCCCGGCGACCGGCAGGGGTGGAGCAGGCCCACCCTGGTGCCCTTGCGGCGGCGCGCCGCCTCTCCGGGCTGCCCGGCCGGGTGCGCCCGAGCGGCGCTGGCCAATCTCGGCGCCCTCGCGTCGCTGCTGGACGTGGCGCGGCGCTCTCCCGGCAGTCCTTCAGCCGCGGCCCGGCACCCGCTCCCGGGGGTTGCACCGCCCCGATCCGCCGCCGCGCGGTTTCGAGCCCGACACGCACCGCGTCACCCGCGCCCGTCGGGGGTGTGGGGCGGCGGGTCAGAGCAGGGGAGCGTCTCGGGGGCGGGGGTCGCCCCCCCGGCTGTGGGGGAGCGTCTGGCGGGTTTGCCGGTGGTCGGTGGGGGCGGTTCGGTCGGTGGTGGAGTGGAGGTCGCCCGCCACTGCAGAGGGGCGTCTCGGGGGTTTGCCCGTGGTCGGCGGAGGTCGTCCTGACCGCGGAGGGGTGTCCGGTGGACTCGCCGGTGGTCAGTGGAGGCGGGTCTGGGCGGCGGCGGAGCGTGGGCCGGGGAGGGTGGCCAGGCGTTCCAGCACCTCGTAGTCGTCGCGTCCGTTCGGTGTCTGCGCGTACGCCCACAGGTCGTCGGGGGAGCCCTTGCGCAGCAGGCAGGACCGTACCTGGACCTCCAGTTCGTCGCGTTCGCGCCTGATCTCGGGCGACTCCGACCGCGGCAGCAGCGGCCCCGTGTAGGCGCGCGCCAGCGCGGCAGGTTCGCCGGACGACAGCAGCGCGCGCAACGCCAGGAAGTCGGCCTCGACCGGGCAGGCCAGCCGGTACGGCTTGGCCGCGACGGCGTCGCCGAACCAGGTGCGCAGCCGGTGGATCTCGGCCCTGATGGTGACGGGGTTGCCGGTGTCGCCGTACAGGTGGAAGGAGAGCTGCTCGGCGGTGAGGCCGCGGGGGTGGAGCGCGAGGAGGGCGAGGATCTCGGCGTGCCGCAGCGAGAGCGGCCGCTCGTGGTCGCCGTGCCTGATCCTGGGCGGGCCCTCGCCTAGGAAGGACAGCCGCAGCGACGCCGGGGGCGCGGCGGGCGCGGCGCGCAGGAGGTAGCCCTCGGAGAAGGGTTCGAGCTGGGCGACGCGCCCGTCGCGCAGCACGGTGCGGCGCCCGGCGCCCGGCACGGGGACGCGGTCGCCGAGGGTGCCGGCGGGGTCGCCGGCGATGACCCGTCCTGTGGGTGAGAGCAGGATGCCGGGACGGCCGCGCAGCGACTCGAAGCGGCGGCGCAGCCGCTCGTCGCGCTCGTGCATGCGCAGCGCGAGCTGGGCCTCGGCCAGCTTGGCCGCGGCGGCGACGAGGGCGAGGGTGGCGGGGTGGAGGCTGGCCGCGGTGTCGCTGACGTCGACGCAGCCGAGCAGTTCGCCCGAGTCGGGGTCGGTGATGGGGGCCGCGCTGCAGGACCAGACGTGCAGTACGCGCATGAGGTGCTCGTCGCTGTAGACGTGCACGGGCCGCCGGGTGGCGAGCGCGGTGCCGATGCCGTTGGTGCCGACGCTGGTCTCGGCCCACTGGTGCCCGTCGGCGAGTCCGACGTCGTCGGCGCGGCGGGCGACGTCGCGGCTGCCGTCGCGCCACAGCACGGTGCCGTCGCGGTCGGTCACGAGGACGACGTGGTCGGTGAGCCCGGACAGCGTCTGAGCGAGCAGGGGCAGCAGCGGGCGGAGGGGGTGGGAGTCGCGGGCGTCGTTGACGTGGGACATGTCGTGGGTGAGGGGGGCGCTTTCGAGGTCGGGGTCGATGCCGGCGCGTATGGAGCGCCGCCATGAGGTGGTGATCACCCGGCGGGGCTGCGACCACGCCTCGCCTGCCGCCGCGGGCTCGTGCGTTCCGCGCAGAAGCCGGGAGTACGCGGTGAAAGGGGCGTAACTCATTGGTCACTCCAGGTAGTCGCTTAGAGCATCCGTCTTATGGGCGATTGGCGCAACCTCTTCAGGGGGATTGCGAAGGGTGATTGAATGAACGCAACGTGTGTGCAACCTCGGGAGGTCTACCGTTCATGGCAACGCGTCGGCGTGGTGCGGCCGCTCCGTCAGGCGCGATGGCCGGGTCCCGGACACTGGAGGGGGGCCGGGGCCCGGCCAATGACGGAAAAGACATGGGATGCCCGCAGTACATGCAGAGGCCCAAACCCCGTAGGCTCGTGGCAGTCATACATGCGGAGCCACGAGGAGCGCACGACGGTGAACCCAGGGGATGTCAACCTGCAGCAGCTGCTGGAGCAGGCTCAGCTCATGCAGCAGCAGCTCGTGAGCGCCCAGCAGGAGCTCAACGACGCGCAGATCGAGGGCTCATCAGGCGGCGGCCTGGTCACGGCCATCGTCAACGGCTCGGGCGAGCTGCTGGAACTCAAGATCGACCCCAGCGTGATCGACAGCGGGGACAAGCAGGACACCGCGGACACGATCGCCGACCTGGTGATCGCCGCGGTCCGCGACGCGGTACGGGCGGCCGCGGAGCTGCAGCAGGAGAAACTCGGCCCGCTCGCCCAGGGCCTCGGTGGCGGCGGCCTCGGACAGCTGCCAGGGTTCTAGGCATGTACGAGGGTGTCGTACAGAACCTGATCGACGAGCTCGGGCTGCTGCCCGGGGTCGGTCCCAAGAGCGCCCAGCGCATCGCCTTCCACCTGCTGTCGGCCGATCCGGCCGACGTCAAGCGGCTGGCGCACGCGCTGCTGGAGGTCAAGGAGAAGACCCGGTTCTGCCGGGTCTGCGGCAACGTGGCCTCCGAGGAGGAGTGCCGCATCTGCCGCGACCCGCGACGCGACACGCACGTGATCTGCGTGGTCGAGGAGTCGAAGGACGTCGTGGCGATCGAGAAGACGCGCGAGTTCCGCGGCACCTACCACGTTCTCGGCGGCGCGATCAGCCCGATCGACGGCATCGGCCCCGACGACCTGCGCATCCGCGAGCTGATGACCCGGCTGGCCGACGGCCGCGTCACCGAGTTGATCCTCGCCACCGACCCCAATCTCGAAGGGGAGGCGACGGCCACCTACCTCGCCCGGCTCGTCAAGCCGATGGGCGTGAAAGTGACACGACTGGCCAGCGGTCTGCCTGTGGGCGGTGACCTCGAGTACGCCGACGAGGTGACCTTGGGCCGCGCGTTCGAAGGACGGAGGCTGCTGGATGTCTGACCAGTGGAGCGAGCTGGCGGCGGAGATCGCCGTGCACGCGCAGAACTACGTGGACGGCCTCACCAGGGTCGCCGGGGGCGAGGGCGGCGACGCCATCTGGTCGCTGCTCCTGGTCGAGGTCGCGCAGATGAGTCTGGCGGGGGCCAAGCTCGGCGCCAACCGGGACGTCATCCTGTCCGAGAACTCCGAGCCGCCCATGAGCGAGGACCCCGACATCGACGGCGTGCGCACGGCCCTGGCCGAGCGGCTGGGGCCGGTCGACGACTACGCCGAGGTGTTCGACCCGTACAAGGACACGGGGGTGACGCCGTACCGGCTGTCCGACGACCTCACGGCGGTCGCGGCCGACCTCATCCACGGGTTGCGGCACTACCACGCGGGGCGCCCGCACGAGGCGCTGTGGTGGTGGCAGTACTCCTACTTCAACACCTGGGGAAACCACGCGGGAGCGGCCATGCGGGCACTTCAGGCGCTCGCCGCCCATTCCCGTCTGGACGTCGCGGAGGAAGTCACCACCGTGTGATTCCCACATAGTGGTATGGACCATCCGGTGCATGAGAGGCCCCCAGTAGACTGGCAGCTCACAGTCCAAACCGGGAGACTCTCGTGGCGCTCGTTGTGCAAAAGTACGGTGGTTCGTCCGTCGCCGACGCGTCCTGCATCAAGCGGGTCGCGCAGCGGATCGTCGCGACGAAAAAAGCCGGCAACGACGTCGTCGTGATCGTCTCCGCCATGGGCGACACGACGGACGAGCTCCTCGACCTGGCCGAGCAGGTGTCGCCGCTGCCTCCGGGCCGCGAGCTCGACATGCTACTGACCTCGGGCGAGCGCATCTCGATGGCCCTGCTGGCGATGGCGATCGCCAACCTCGGCCACGAGGCCCGTTCGTTCACGGGCTCGCAGGCGGGTGTGATCACCGACTCCACCCACGGCAAGGCCCGCATCATCGACGTGACGCCCGGCCGCATCCGCGAGGCGATCGACCAGGGTCACATCGCGATCGTGGCCGGGTTCCAGGGCGTGTCGCAGGACACCAAGGACATCACCACGCTGGGCCGCGGCGGCTCCGACACGACCGCGGTGGCCCTGGCGGCGGCGCTCGAGGCCGACGTGTGCGAGATCTACACCGACGTCGACGGCGTCTTCACCGCCGACCCGCGGATCGTGCCCGCCGCCCAGCAGATCCCCAGGATCTCGTACGACGAGATGATGGAGATGGCGGCCTGCGGCGCGAAGATCCTGCACCTGCGCTGCGTGGAGTACGCTCGCCGGTTCAACCTGCCGATTCACGTACGCAGCTCGTTCAGCACCAGGGAAGGCACGTGGGTCGTCTCCGACCCTTACACCGAAGGAACCGAGATGGAGCAGCCGATCATCTCCGGCGTCGCGCACGACCGGAGCGAGGCCAAGATCACCGTTGTCGGGGTTCCCGACAAGGTCGGCGAGGCTGCCGCGATCTTCAAAACGCTCGCCGACGCCGAGATCAACATTGACATGATCGTGCAGAACGTCTCGGCCGCGGCCACGGGCCGCACGGACATCTCCTTCACGCTCCCCACGGCCGACGCGCAGACGGCGCTGGGGGCGCTGAAGAAGATCCAGGGCCAGATCGCCTACGAGTCGCTGCTCTTCGACGACCAGATCGGGAAGGTGTCGCTGATCGGCGCGGGCATGCGCTCGCACCCCGGCGTCACGGCGACGTTCTTCGCGGCCCTCGCCGACGCGGGGGTCAACATCGAGATGATCTCCACCTCGGAGATCCGCATCTCCGTGATCGTGGGCCAGGACGGTGTCGACGCGGCCGTGGCGGCCGCCCACCGGGCCTTCGATCTCGACGCCGACCAGGTCGAAGCCGTGGTGTATGGAGGTTCAGGACGATGAGCAGCAGGCCCAATCTCGCTCTGATCGGCGCCACCGGCGCTGTGGGCACCGTCATGCGGGACATCGTCTCGACCCGCGAGGACATCTGGGGCGAGGTGCGTCTCGTCGCCTCCCCCCGCTCGGCCGGCAAGGTGCTCAAGGTACGCGGCGAGGACGTCGTCGTGCAGGCGCTGGCGCCCGAGGTGTTCGACGGCATCGACATCGCCATCTTCGACGTGCCCGACGAGGTGTCGGCGGTGTGGGTGCCGATCGCGGCCGAGCGCGGCGCGATCGCCATCGACAAGTCCGGCACGTTCCGCATGGACCCGGACGTGCCGCTGGTCGTGCCCGAGGTCAACCCGCTGGACGCGCGCGACAGGCCGCGCAACATCATCTCGACGCCCAACTGCACGACCCTGTCGATGATGGCGGCCATGGGCGCGCTGCACGCCGAGTTCACGCTGAAGGAGCTCGTCGTGGCCTCCTACCAGGCGGTCTCCGGCGCGGGCGTGGCGGGCTCGGCCCGGCTGTACGACGAGGTCGAGGCGCTGGCGGGCGACCGCACGGTGGGCCAGTCGGCCGGCGACGTGCGCAAGGTCCTCGCCAACAAGCTGCCCGAGGAGTCGCCGTTCCCGGCGCCGATCGCGTTCAACGTGGTGCCGTGGGCGGGGTCGTACAAGGACGGCGGCTGGGCCTCCGAGGAGCTGAAGCTGCGCAACGAGTCGCGCAAGATCCTCGGCATCCCCGACCTGAAGGTCTCGGCGACCTGCGTGCGGGTCCCGGTCATCACCACGCACTCGCTGGCCGTGCACGCCCGCTTCGAGCGTGAGATCACGGTGGCCGACGCGCACCGCGTGCTGGAGGCGGCGCCGACGGTCGTGCTCGTGGACGACCCGGAGAACGGCGTCTTCCCGACGCCGCTGGACGTCGTGGGAACCGACCCGACGTACGTGGGCCGCATCCGTCAGGCGCTGGACTTCCCGAACACGCTCGACCTGTTCGTGTGCGGCGACAACCTGCGCAAGGGCGCGGCCCTGAACGCGGCCGAGATCGCCGAGCTGGTGGCCGCCGAGTTCTGACGCGAAACCCGGAACCGGGTGGATGACCCGGAACGGGTGGAGAAAGGGTGACGTCGCCGTGCGGCCTCACCTGGGACGAGTGGAGAAAGGGTGACGTCGCGTGCGCGGCGTCACCCTTTCTCGTTCCCGTCACCCTTTCGCGGAGCGGAGAGGTCAGCGGAACAGGATGTCCCAGTGGTCGATCTCGTCGGCGAAGACGGTGCCGTTGCGTGAGCGGTAGAGCCGGGCTCCGTCACTCCGAGTTCCCGCTGTTGCGTGATTTTTCGTGATGTAGCGGTCGATGCATGGGTTGTGTGTGATGTCCAGCTTGTAGCCGTTGCCGTGGCTGAAGTGCCCGGGCGCGTGGCCGGTCTCCGTGCCGCCGGTGACCAGCACCGGGCAGCCGCTGGCCCGCTTGAGCTGGATGACCCGCGCGACGGTGCTCGTGCGGACGGAGTCCAGGGACGTGCAGGTGCCGACGTGCCGGCTCGTGCAGTTCCCCGACGACTTCATCCGCAGGCCCGCCCGCTTGAGCCAGGTGCTCGCGATGGTGTGCGTCAGGTGCAGGGTCGCCTGGCGCGGCATGGCCTGCCGCAGGTTCACCTGCCCCTTGCGGGCCTCCGCCCTCGCCTGGCCGGCGAGGCCGGCCTGGCCCTTGCGCGCTTCGGCCTTCGCCTGGCCGGCGAGGCCGGTCTGGCCCTTGCGGGCCTGCGTCCTGGCTCGGGCGGCCACGTCCGCCTGGGCCTTGCGGGCCTCCGCCTTCGTCCGGGCGGCCACGTCCGCCTGGACCTTGCGGGCGACGCCCGCCCCGGCCGGGGCGACGGGACGGCTCCTCACCACGGCGACGCCGACGCGCCGTGCCTCGGTAATGCCCGACCCGGTGGCGGTCGCCGCGGTACGCTTCCCCTCGCCCGCGGCGGCGTTCACCTGTGTCAGAGCCCTCGCTGAGGCCCTGGCCTGTTCGCCGGTGCTGTGACGCGCGCTGCCCACGGCGTCCTGCCGTGGCGCCCACGCGTCTCTGAACGCGTCGTCGAGGGCCCGGGAGCGCCAGGGGAGCGGCTGGGGCCAGTTGTAGGGGCCCCAGTCCGTCAGGTAGCGCTCGTAGGCCCGCTCGGTCCGCGTGAGGACGTCTCCCATCTGGGCGGCGGTGTCGCCGCCCGGGTGCTCGATGTCCGCGTACCACCAGGGCCCGTACGCGGGCTCGCCGGGGTCGTGGGTGCGGATGACGGGTGGTGGCGTCCGCGCTGTCCCGCCGTCGGGTGGCGTGGGAGCGGCGGAGGCGGCGGACGCCAGCGCGATTATGGAGATCTCAATGTCGAGGAGTGCGACTGTGACAAGCCGCAGTGTTCCACGTATCCACATGTCGATGCCTTTTCGCGGAAATAGCCCTTCCGCCTGAAACGACAATCCCACCATTCACCGCTGATAACCCCTGTCGCAGAAGTATCTTTGCTCTGTGTCGGCGATCACCGTGAGCCTTCATGACCTAACCGGGCATCAAGCCGTAAAGTGACGAACGTGTCCGAAGCCCGAAACCGAGGATCGGAGAGCACCCGAGAGGTCATCGTCGAGACGGCGTTGCGCCTGTTCAGGGAGCGCGGCTTCGAAGCCACCACCATGCGCGCCATCGCGGCCGAGGCGGGGGTGTCCGTCGGGAACGCCTACTACTACTTCGACGGCAAGGAGGCGTTGATCCAGGCGTACTACGACCGGGCGCAGGCCGAGCACGAGGCCGCCTGCAGGGAGTTGCTGGCCGGGGAGGACGCGTTCGCGGCCAGGCTGAGCGGGGTGCTGCGCGAGTGGGTGCGGGTCTCGGAGCCGTACCACGAGTTCGCGGTGAAGTTCTTCAAGCACGCGGCCGAGCCGACCAACCCGCTCAGCCCGTTCAGCGCCCAGTCGTCGCCCGCGAGGGAGGCGTCCATCGCCATCTACCGGCAGGTGGTCGAGGGGGCGAAGGACCGGATGAACGCCGAGTTGCGCGGGGAACTGCCCGAGCTGCTGTGGCTGCTGTCGATGGGCATGGTGCTGTTCTGGGTGCACGACACCTCGCCCGGGTGCGCGCGCACGTACCGGCTGATCGAGGTGACGGTGCCGCTGGTGGACCGGCTCGTGGGGCTGTCGCACCTGCCGGGCCTGCGGGGGATCACCAAGGACTTCATCGCGGCCGTCCACGAGCTGCGGGCGTGAGCGGCGCCTCTGCCGAGCCATACCGTCCGGTTGGTATGGTCACGTCATCGACGCCGATCCTGGAGGCCCGAGGATGACGCAGAACTGGGGCATGACCATCCCCTTCTCCGACCGCTCGCCGGCCGAGTCCCGCGACCTGATCGCCGAACTCCCCGGACTCGGCTACACCGACGTGTGGTCCGCCGAGGTCAACGGCGCCGACGGCTTCGTGCCGCTCGCCCTCGCGGCCGAATGGGCGCCGGGCGTGCGGCTGGGCACCGCCATCGTGCCCGTCTCCACGCGCGGGCCCGGGCTGCTCGCCATGTCGGCCGCCACGCTGGCCGACCTCGCGCCCGGACGGTTCGTGCTGGGCATCGGCGCGTCCTCGCCCGCCATCGTCGAACGCTGGAACGCCGGCCACTTCGCCAAGCCGTACGCGCGCACCCGCGACACGCTGCGCTTCTTGCGCAGGGCGCTGGCGGGGGAGAAGGTCTCCGAGCGGTACGAGACGTTCGAGGTCCAGGGGTTCAAGCTGGAGCGGGCGCCACGGGTCGCGCCGAGGATCGTGCTGGCCGCGCTGCGTCCGCGCATGCTGCGCCTGGCCGCCGAGGAGGCCGACGGCGCGATCACGAACTGGCTCTCGCCCGAGGACGTCCGCACGGTGCGGGCCGAGATCGGTCAGGACACCGAGCTGATCGCCCGGCTGTTCGTCTGCGTCAGCGAGGACGCCGCCCTGGTACGGGAGACGGCCAGGCGGATGCTCGCCGCGTACCTGACGGTCCCCGTGTACGCCGCCTTCCACGACTGGCTCGGCCGGGGCGAGGCGCTGCGCCCGATGCACGAGGCGTGGGCGGCGGGCGACCGGCGGGCCGCGGTCAAGGCCATCCCCGACGAGGTGGTGGACGCCCTCGTCGTCCACGGCGACGCGGCCACCTGCCGGGCCAGGATCCGCGAGTACGTGGCGGGCGGCCTCACCACCCCGGTGCTCGCCCCCATCCCGGGCGGCGACGTGCCGATCGACCAGGCCGTACGCGACCTGGCTCCCGAGGCCTGACGGGGAGGGCCGGCGATGGACGCCGTGCTGGGGCTGGACGCGACCGGGCAGGCGCGGGCCGTCAGGGACGGGCAGGTCTCGCCGCTGGAGCTGGTGGAGGCGGCGATCGCCGCGGTCGAGGAGCGCGACGGCGGGCTGAACGCGGTGGTCCACCGGCGTTTCGAGCGGGCGCTCGACGAGGCCCGCGCGCTCGGAAGGGCCCGTGACGGGCGTGCGGACGCGCCGTTCCGCGGGGTGCCGATCCTGCTGAAGGACCTCGGCTGGCGGCAGGCGGGGGAGCCGTACCACGCGGGCTCGCGGGTGCGCGAGGGCATCCCCGTCGAGGAGGACGGTTACGGGGTGCGGCGGCTGCGCGCGGCCGGGTTCGTCATCCTGGGCAGGACGAACACGCCGGAGTTCGGCAGCACGATCACGACCGAGCCCACCGCGTTCGGGCCGACGCGCAACCCGTACGACCCGCGGTACTCGGCGGGAGGGTCGAGCGGAGGCTCGGCGGCGGCCGTGGCGGCCGGGATGACGGCCCTGGCCACGGCCAGCGACGGCGGCGGGTCGATCCGGGTGCCGGCGTCGTTCTGCGGGCTGGTGGGGCTCAAGCCGTCGCGCGGCAGGCTGAGCCTCGGGCCGAACGCGGGGGAGGGGTGGAACGGCCTGTCCTGCCCGGGGTTCGTGACGAGGACGGTACGCGACACGGCGGCGGCGCTCGACGTGGTCGCGGGGTTCGAGCCGGGCGACCCGTACGCGGCGCCGCCGCTGCCGGGGCCGCTCGCGGCCGAGGTGGGCAGGGAGCCGGGTCGGCTGCGGGTCGGGTTCGTGACGCGGCATCCGCGCGAGGGGGTGCCCGGGGAGCCGGAGCCGGCCCAGGCGGTGCTGCGGGCGGCGGCGCTGCTCGAATCGCTCGGGCACGACGTCGCGCCGGGCGGCCCGCCCGCCCTCGCGGATCCCGATTTTCCGCATCATTTCGGGGTCATCGTCTCTGACAACATCGCCGCCCAGGTGGAGGCGATCGGCCGGCTGCGCGGGCGTCCCGTCGAGATGGAGGAACTGGAGCCGCGCAACCAGGCGATGGTCGCGGCCGGGCGCGCCAGGAGCGCCGCCGACCACATCCTGGCCGCGCAGTGGATCGACGCCTTCCGCCGCCGCCTGGTCTCCTGGTGGCGGGACGGGCACGACCTGCTGCTGATGCCGTCGGCAGGCACGGCGCCGTTCCCGCTCGGCTGGATCCCGCCCGACGACCCGGCCACCGGGTTCGCCAGGTCGGCGCCCGTCCTCGCGTTCACCTCGCCGGTCAACGCCTCCGGCCAGCCCGCCGTCTCGCTGCCGCTGCACCGCACCGCGTCGGGCCTGCCCGTGGGCGTCCAGCTCGTGGCGGCGCCCGGCAGGGAGGACGTGCTCGTCAGGGTCGCCGCCCAGATCGAGCGGGCCGCGCCGTTCGAGCACGCCGCCATGCCCCGCTGACCTGCGCGGGAACCATCCCCTCCGGCCAACGCGTTATGTCGTGAGAAGCCGGGGGTAGGAGGTTCCGCATGATGGCGAAGTCAGCACGGGCAGCGGCGGCGTGGCGGACGTACCGTGAGGTGACCAAGCCGGGCTCGCCGGCCCTCATGACCAGGGTCAGGGCCATCCCCCGCCTGGTACGCGCGGTCATGCGCGGCGAGTACGCCGGCATGGGCAAGGGGAAGCTGGCCCTGCTGGGCCTCGGCGTGGTCTACATCCTCTCGCCGATCGACGTCGTCCCCGACTTCCTCATGCTCATCGGGGTCGCCGACGACTTCGGCGTGTTCCTCTGGCTGATCGCGTCGCTGCTCGGCGAGAGCGGACGCTACGTCGAGCACGAGCGCGCGGTCATCCAGGGCAGGGTGGAAGGCCGGACCCCCTAGATCTCCTCCATCCGGAGCCAGGCGCGCGACGGCAGCGGATGCCCGAACAGGCGGGCCGCGTTGCCGTACGCGACCCTGGCGAGGTCGGCGGGCGGCAGCGTGCCCAGGTTCCTGGCCACCGCCTTCTGGGTGTCGGGCCAGGTGGAGTCGGAGTGCGGGTAGCCGCTCTCCTGCAGCACGTGGTCGAGGCCGACCGCGAGCCGCACCCCCGACAGCGCGTGGTCGTCGAGCGTGCCGAAGAAGAAGTTGCGGCGCAGCACCTCGCTCGGCTTGAGCCCGCCGTCCCACGACGCCTCGCCCGCCACCGGGTGGTCGAGCGCGTAGTCGGCGCGCTCGGCGAGCAGCGGCAGCCAGCCCACGCCGCCCTCGACGATGAGGATGCGCAGCGCGGGGAACCGCAGCGGCACGCCCGACCAGAGCCAGTCGGCGCAGGCGAACATCGCGGTGGTCGGCATCAGCGTGGTGATGGCCTCGATCGGCGTGTCGGGTGACGGCACCGGCGTCCAGGACGCGTCGCCGGTGTGCAGCGCGATGACGGTGCCGGTCTCCTCGCAGGCGGCGAAGAACGGGTCCCAGTGGCCCGAGTGGATCGACGGCAGCCGCAGCCGCGTCGGGAACTCGGGGAACACCACGGCCTTGAAGCCGCGCGCGGCGTTGGCGCGGATCTCCTTGGCCGCCACGTCCGGGTCGGGCAGCCAGGGCAGCTGCAGGCCGATGATCCGCTCCGGGTAGGTGCCCGCCCAGACCTCGATGTGCCAGTCGTTCCACGCCTTGACCAGGGCCAGGCCGAGCTCCTTGTCGCGGGTCCTCGCGAACGGCATGCCGGACTGCCCGGCCAGCATGCCGGGGAAGCACAGCGCGGCCCAGATGCCCGCGACGTCCATGTCCTTGACGCGTGCCTCGATGTCGTGGCAGCCGGGGCGCATGTTCTCGAACCTGACCGGCTCCAGGGTCCGCTGCTCGCGCGGCAGGCCGGCGCCGACGTCCATGCCGGCGCAGGGGTAGGTGGCACCGCCGTACCGCCAGACCTGGTGGCCGGCGTCCGTCTCCACGACCTTGGGTGCGACGTCGGCGTACTTCTCCGGCAGCCGGTCCTCGAAGAGGTCCGGAGGCTCGATCAGGTGATCATCGGCAGAGATGATCACGTAGTCGCGCCGCCGGGGTTCGGGTTCGGGGAGCAGCGGCGTAGTCACGCAGGTAACCGTACGACGACGGCATAACGTCGAACAAGCTGCGACGTATCCGTTGGATATCCGTGTGCGGCTTCGCGCGGTCTTCGCCCCCGTCTGCGGGTCACGCCGGACCCGGGACCGCCGGGAGGGGGATGGTGGGCGATCCCGGGTCATGACGCGGATCCGCGGCCGCGTCCACGCTTCCGGCGCGGATCCGGGTGCCCTCTACCCCTCGGGGGCCGGTTCAGTCAGCAGCGTCGCGCGCAGCAGGGCGACGGTGTCCTCGTCCACGCCGAGCACGTCCGCCACGTACGCCGCCACCGAGCCGTGCCGCCCGGCCAGCTCGTCGAGGAGGAGCCGCATGGCCTCGGCCGGGGCCAGGCCGAAGCCCGGCCACGGCGGCTTGCCCGGGTTCCTCCTGCGCCAGCCGTCGAGGAAGCGCTGCGTGGCCAGGCCGGTGAGCGCGTAGTCGGCGACGATGTCGTCCTCGGCCACGCCGAGCATCGACAGGATCAGCGCGGTGAGCAGGCCGGTGCGGTCCTTGCCCGCCGCGCAGTGCACGACGGCCGGGGTGCCGCCGGTCGCCGCGATCGTCTCGACGGCGATCCGCAGGTTGTCCACGCCGTCCTCGGTCAGCTCCAGGTACCGGTCGGCCAGGAACCTGGCGATGCCCAGGTCCTCGCTGTAGTCGTCGCGGTTCCACGGCCTGCCCTCGATGGGCAGGTTCCAGTAGGCCAGCTCCTCGGTCGCCGGCACCCGGCCCGCCCGCTCCACCTCGTACGGGTGGCGCAGGTCGATCACGGTGCGGACACCGAGGGCCCGGAAGGTCTCCAGGTCGGCTCCGGCCAGCCAGCCGAGGGAGTCGGCGCGGTACAGCCGCTGCCACCGGACGGTCCTGCCGTCCTGCGTGGCATATCCACCTATGTCACGGAAATTGCAGAGGTTGGCGAACGCGATGTGGCGGATCACGATCACACCCTAGTTGGCGGGGGATCCGGCCTCCCTGGGCGCGCCCGCGCCGGCCCCGGTCTGTCCGCCCTCGCCGCCCTCGCCGTTCTTGCCGTCCTCGGCGTCCTCGGCGTCGTCACCGGGTTCCCCTGCCGCCCTGCGCTCGGCCACCTCGCGCCGGATGAGCAGGATCCAGCCGCCGATCGCGATGCCGATGAACAGCCACCACTGCACGCCGTACGCGAGGTTGAGCCCGCCGCCCGAGCCGACGTCCGGCTCGGGGACCGGCGCGGGCGCGGGAGAGGGGGAGGGGTCCTCCCGGACGAGCTCCACGTACCCGCCCACCAGCCGGTACGGCATCGCCTTGCCGATCTTCGCGGCGTCGATGAGGAGCACCTGGCCCGCGGGCAGACCGGGGCGCTCGCGGATGCCGCTCGACTCCTCGGTCTCGCTCGGACGCAGCCGCCCGGTGACCCGGACCTGCCCCGTGGGTGCGGCGGGCACCTGCGGCGCGGCGTCGGCCGACGCCCCTGCCGGGACCCAGCCCCTGTTGACGATGACCGCCTGCCCGGCGCCCGTCACGAGCGGGGTGAGGACGTAGAAGCCGTTGCGTCCCTCCTGGGGGCGGCGGCGTACGAGGAGGGTGTGGGCGGCGTCGTACGTGCCGGTGGCGGTGACGGTCCTGAACCGGTCGTCCTCGCGGACGGGCTGTCCGGGGGCGGCCAGCCGCTCCAGGGGGGCGGGCGGGGCCTCCAGGTTGGCGGTCACCGTGTGGCTGTTGGCCGAGCGCTCCTCGAACCGGCCGAACTGCCAGCGCCCCAGGAACACGAAGGAGGGGATGACCAGCAGCACCACGACGTGGAGCGCCAGCCATCGGGGCGTCAGCAGGAACCGGTACACGCCTCCAAGGGTAGGCAGCGCGAAGGGTGCTCCCTCACGCGCCCCGCGGGAGGCGGCGTGGCGTCACACGCCAGGCCCGCCGATCAGGGGTCGTGGCGTCGCGGGTCAGGCGGTGTGGCGGCGGGCGCCGGGGCCGGGGATGGCCGTCACCTCGCGCGGCCCGCTCACCTCGTGGCCGTCGGCGCAGCGGAAGTGCTGCTCGACGAGGGCGCCGCAGTCGCGGTGGGTCAGCAGGACCGGCGGGCCGTCCTCGCCCGCGAGGTACTTGTCGCCCCAGTGCATCAGCGCGACCAGCAGCGGGTAGAGGTCGCGGCCCTTCTCGGTGAGCCGGTACTCGTCGCGCTGCCGCTGGCCGGGCTCGCGGTAGGGCGCCTTGTGGAGCAGGCCCTCGTCGACCAGGCGGGCCAGGCGCGCGCTGAGCACCTGCCTGGGGGCGCCGGTCATGGCCTGCATGTCGGCGAACCTGCGGACGCCACTGAACGCCTCGCGCAGCACGAGGAAGGTCCACTTCTCCCCGACGATGTCCAGGGTGCGCTCGATCGAGCAGTTGTCCACCCGGAAGGGAACGTTCATTTGCGCATTATACCTGAGTTCGATTGACAGACTCAGCCTTCCGGGGCAGTCTGAGTCTATGTTCGGAACCCAGATTCGCCCGGTCCGCCCCGACGACGAGGAGGGCGTCAGACGCTTCCTGTCCGGCCTGTCGCTCCACACCCAGACCCTGCGCTTCTTCACCGGCGTCAGCAGGCCGGCGGCCTCGCTCGTCCGCACCCTGCTCGCCGTGGACGACCGCAGGGACGCCCTGGTCGCGACCATGGCCGGCGAGATCGTCGGGCACGCGATGAGCTACCGGGGCGGGTGCGCCGACGTCGAGGTCGCCGTCGTCGTGGCCGACGCCTGGCAGGGCATGGGCCTCGGCCCCGAGCTCGTCGACGCGCTCCTGTCCAGGGCCGCCGCGCGCGGCGCGAGGACGGTCGGCATGGACGTCCTGGGCGAGAACAGGAGGGTGCTGCGGCTCATCCGCAGGGCCTGGCCCGACGCCAGGACGAAGGTCTCTTCCGGATCGGTGGAAGTCACCGCTATGATCAACCAGCCGGCCGTATTTGCGGAACAAGGTTCTGGTGGCACACCATTGTCTGTGTGAAGAGTGCCAAGAACGGACGTGACGGCCGCACCCGCATCATCGAGGGCGCGCTCCGCCGATTCAGTCAGGACGGCGTCTCGGCCACCACGCTGGCCAGCCTGCGGGAGGAGAGCGGCGTCAGCGTCGGCAGCTTCTACCACCACTTCGCCAGCAAGGAACACGTCTTCGGCGTGCTGTACGCCGAGATCCTCACCGCCTACCAGCAGGCGTTCCTCGCCGAACTGGTCAGGCACCAGGAGGCCCGCGACGGCATCGAGGCCGTCGTCGCGTTCCACATGCGGTGGGCGGGCGAGCACCCAGAACGGGCCAGGCTGCTGGTCAGCGAGCGGCCGCCGCGCAAGCACGAGCCGGGCGGCGCCGAGGTGTCCGAGGCCCGCCGCGCCTTCTTCCGCCAGGTCTCCGACTGGTGGCGTCCCCACATGAAGGACGGGCTGCTGCGCCCGGTCGACGCCACCATGTGCTACGTGCTGTGGCTGGGCCCGGCCCAGGAGATGTGCCGTCTGTGGTTCGCCGGCGCCCACACGCCCACCCCCGAGGAGATCAAGGAGCTGGGCGAGGCCGCCTGGCTGAGCCTGCGCCGGCGCGCGGAGTGACGGCGGCCCTTCCCGCCTGACGAGCCCGGCGTGCCCCTCAGGCGGGCTGACGCAGCCGGGTGGTCACCCGCCAGCTCGACCGGTCGAGCGAGATGTCGAGCCGCAGGTCGCCGCGCTGCCTGCGCAGACCGGGCACCCGCACCCTGTCGTGCACCGCGAACCTGCCCCTGGAGGGATAGCCGAAGCCCAGCTCGCCGGGCAGCACGCGCAGGTCGTCGCGGTTGCCGCAGCGCGGGCACGTCCAGGACACGAGGTCGAGGCCGCGGTTGTAGTCGGAGCACGCGCTGAAGTACTCGTCGGGCCCGAAACGGGACTCGCAGGCCAGGCAGGGGATCAGCACGGGGTCCGCTCCTTCGTACGCGGGCTGACCCCTCAAGAGATATCGCGCACCACTTGTCCCCCGCTTGCAGAATGCTTGGGCCGTTACGTAACAGTCTGAGCACAGTCCGTATCGGATCATGCGGACGGGCGGGCGGTGGAAGGATGGTTCCCGTGGAACGACTGCGCCATCACCTGCTGGAAACCGGCTACACGATCGACGGGGTACGCGAGCGGCTGGGCGACGTCGCCGCGTCGGCGCTGGCCCGCGAGGAGCTCGTGCCGGCGCTGCGGGCGACCGCCGACGGCGACCCCCTGGCCACGCTCGTCAGGCTGTGGTGGCTCGGGGTCCCGGTGCCCGCGCGGGCGCTGCCCGCCGACGTGCTGGAGGGGGCGCTCGACGAGGGCCTCGTCAGGCGCGAGGGCGACGACGTGGCCGCCGCCGTGCACCTGCAGCCGTGGGAGACCGAGGGGCCGGGCGGCTACCTCGTCTCCGACCGCAAGGTGCGGCCGGGCGACCCCGCGCTGCGGCCCGACCACGTCGTGGGCGCGGGCGGCGCCTCCGCCAACCTGGCGCAGCTCGTCACCCGCCGGCACGTCGGGCGGGCGCTCGACCTCGGCACCGGCTGCGGCGTCCAGGTGCTGCACCTGGCCGGGCGGGCCGGCCACGTCACCGCCACCGACCTGAACCCGCGCGCCGTCGAGCTCGCCCGGCTGAGCTGGCGGCTGTCGGGCGTCACCGGCGTCGACGCCCGGGTCGGCTCGATGTTCGAGCCCGTCGAGGACGAGCTGTTCGACCTCGTCGTCAGCAACCCGCCGTTCGTCATCACGCCGCCGGGCGAGCGCACCCTGACCTACCGCGAGTCGGGCGGCGGCGGCGACTCCTTCTGCCGCGACCTCGTGCTGCGCACGCCCCGCCACCTCGCCCCCGGCGGCCAGGCGCACCTCCTCGCCAACTGGCTGCACGTCGAGGGCGAGGACTGGCGCGAGCGCGTGGGCGGCTGGCTGCGCGAGACCGGCTGCGACGCCTGGGTGGTCGAACGCGACGTCCAGGACCCCGCCGAGTACGTCGAGCTGTGGCTGCGTGACGCGGCCGAGCAGGGCACCCCCGCCTACGCCGAGCACTACGACCGCTGGCTGTCGTGGTTCGACGAGCGCAAGGCGGAAGGCGTCGGTTTCGGCTGGATCACCATGCGCAACGCCGGCGCCTCCGACCCGGTGGTGCGCGTCGAACGGCTCACGCACCAGGTCGAGCTGCCCGTCGGCGCGTACGTCGACGGCGTGCTCGACTCCGTCGCCGCCGCCCACCGGGCCCGCGACCTCGACGCGGCCCGCCTGCGTACCGCCGAGGGCCTGCTGGACGAGCGCGTCGGCCTGCCGGGCGCCGAGGACCCGATGCGCATCGTCCTGCGCCAGACCAGGGGGCTGCGGCGCAGCAGGGAGGTCGGCACCGTCGAGGCGGCGCTGGCCGGGGTGTGCGACGGCGAGCTCGCCCTCGGGCCGCTGCTCAACGTGATCGCCGAGCTGGTCGGCGGCAGGGAGATCCCCGACGCCGACGCCGTGCGCCCGCTCATCGCCGAGGGGTACTTCCTCCTTTGATCCGGTGTTGATCCGACGTTGACCGCCGGGGTGCACGCTGCTGGCACGACGCGCGGCCCGGGGGGTTCGAGGGCGGCGTCAGGTCCGGCCGGTCGTCCGTGTGAGGCGGCTAGCCGCCGCGTGGAGCAACCCGATGACCGGGCCCCCTGGCGACGCGTGGCGGTCGAGGATGACCGGCCGGGCTGCCTTACCTGGACACCCTAAGGACAGCCTTGATCAACCATGTGTGGATGACACGTCTGGACGACGAGCTGTACTCAGGACTCGACGACGGGGACGGGCCCGGACTTCTGCGCTGGGCCGGCGGGGGAGCCGACGGCGGGGGAGCCGTCGAGCAGGAGCTTGAGGTCTCCGGCCTCGGGGGCGCCGATCCTGGTGAAGACGTCCAGCGCCTGGCGTAGGCAGTCGCCGCTCCGCGCCTCGTCGCCGAGTCCGCGCAGCGCCCTGCCCAGCACGGCCAGCGACAGCGCCTCCCCGTACGGGTGGGCGATCTCCCTGGCCACCGTGAGCGCCTGCTCGGCGTGGCGGGCCGCGTCGGCGTGCCGTCCCGCGGCGATGAGCGTCTCGGCCAGCCGCGAGCAGACCCGCTGCTCCCACACCCGCTGCTTGCTCGCCCTGAAGAACGCCAGGCACTCGGCGTGGTGGTGGACGGCCTCGGCGAGCCGGCCGACACGCGACAGGACGATGCCGAGGTGGTAGCGGGCGCGCGCGGTGCCGGCCCCGCTGCCGATCTCCGTGAACAGGGCGAGGCCCTTCTCCGCCGCGGCGACCGCGTCCTCGGCGCGGCCGAGGCCCAGGTGGTCGCGGGCCGAGTAGCTGAGCACGAGCGCCTCGCCCGCGGGCACGCCGTTCTCCCTGTAGTAGCGCATCGCCTCGTCGAACCAGGCCAGCGCCTCGGTGTGGCGGCGCTGCCGGCCGACGACCACGGCCAGCGCGTTCATCACCTCGCCGGTCACGATCTTCTCGCCGCGCGCGGTCGAGAGCTCGTACACGGTCCTGAAGTGCTCCTCGGCGTCCGTGAGCCGGTTGCCGGCGAACAGGACCCTCCCGAGCACGTACCGGGCGCGCAGCTCGCCCGCCCGGTCGCCGAGTGGCGTGGCGGCGGCCAGCACGGCCCGGGTGCTCTGGTCGAACTCGCGGGTGTGCGTCCCCGACTCCAGCAGCGGCTCCATGGCGAGAAGCAGGTCGGCGGCGGGCAGGAGCTCGTCGGCGGCGCGGGCGGAGGCGGCGGCCTGGTGGACGGCCGCGAACAGGGAGTCGCCCTCGGAGATCAGCCAGGCCACCGCGTCGTCGGCCGACGCGAACGAGCGTCCCTCGCCGACGGCCGCCAGGTTGTCGGCGATCATGCTGCCCTCGTACGCGAGCCGGTGCGCCGACTGCGCGGAGGCCAGGTAGAAGCCCAGCAGGCGGCGCAGCGCCGTCGCCGTGGCCTCCGCGGGCTCCGACCTGTCGAGCTCCCGCCTGGCGAACAGCTTCAGCAGGTCGTGGAAGCGGTACCGGCCGGGGCCCGGGGCCTCCAGCAGGCTCGCGTCCACCAGCGACTCCAGCACGTCCTCCGCCTCGAACTCGCGCATCGACAGCACGGCCGCGGCGGCGCCCAGCGAGACGTCGGGGCCGGTGGGCAGCGACAGCAGGCGGAACGCCCGCGCCTGCCCGGCGTCGAGCTGCCCGTAGCCGAGCGCGAACGTCGCCTCGACCGCCAGGTTGCCCACGCGCAGCTCGTCCAGCCTGCGCCGCTCGTCGGCCAGGCGCGGCACCAGCGACGCGACCGTCCAGGTGGGCCGGGCCGCGAGCCTGGCGGCCAGGATCCGCACGGCCAGCGGCAGGAACCCGCAGGCGGCGACGGCGTCCATGGCGGCGCCGTGCTCGGCCGCCACCCGCTCGGGGCCGGCCACGGCCGCGAACAGCGACAGCGCCTCGTCGGGCTCCATCACGTCGAGGTCGATCAGCCGGGCCGACGGCAGGTCGGCCAGCTTGGCGCGGCTCGTCACCAGGGCGGCGCAGCCGGGCGAGCCGGGCAGCAGCGGGCCGACCTGCTCGGCGTCGCGGGCGTTGTCCAGCAGGACGAGGATGCGGCGCTCGGCCAGGATGGAGCGGTACAAGGCGGAGCGCTCGTGAAGCCCGTCGGGGATCACGTCCGGCGGCACGCCGAGGGCGCGCAGGAACCCGCCGAGCGCCGACTCGGGCGCGGTCGGCTCGTCGCTGTGTCCGCGCAGGTCGGCGTAGAGCTGGCCGTCGGGGAAGAGGTCGGCGGCGGCGTGGGCGGCGTGCACGGCCAGCGTGGTCTTGCCGACGCCGCCGATGCCGCAGATCACCGCCACGGGCACGCCGTCGCCCGCGGAGCGGGCCGCCAGCATGGAGCGCAGCCGCGCCGCGACGTCCCTGCGGCCGGTGAAGTCGGTGACGGCGGCGGGGAGCTGGGCGGGCCTGGGCAGCTCGGGCGCGGGCTGGGTGTCCTCCTCGCGCTCCTGCTCGTCGCCGTGCGCGGCGGCCGGCGCCGGGCCCGAGGGCGTCAGCGACGGGTCGGCCGACAGGATCCGCTGGTGCAGCCCGGCCAGCTCCGGGCCGGGCTCGACGCCCAGTTCGTCCACGAGGGCCTCGCGGGTCTCGGTGAAGACGGCGAGCGCGTCGCCCTGCCTGCCGCAGCGGTAGTAGGCCAGCATGAGCTGGGCGCGCAGGCGCTCGCGCAGCGGGTGCTCGGCGGTCAGCGCGATCAGCTCCGACACCACCTCGGCGTGGCGGCCCAGCTCCAGGTCCACGTCCATGAGGGCCTCGACGAGGCTGATGCGGCGCTCGACCAGCCGGTCGCGCTGGTGCTCGGCGTACGGGCCGACCGCCCCGGCCAGCGGCTCGCCGGCGAACAGCCCGAGCGCGCCGCGCAGCGACTCGGCGGCGGCGTCGAGCCTGCCCGACCTGCGGGAGGCCTCGGCCTGCTGCGCGTCCCGCTGGAAACGGGTCAGGTCGAGCGCGCCGTCGGGCAGGCGCAGCGCGTAGCCCCTGCCGATGGAGGTGAGCAGCTCGGGCCGCGAGCGGGCCGGCCGGTCCGGCTCCAGCACGGTCCGCAGCCGCGAGACGTACGTACGCAGCGCCCCGAGCGCGCGCGGCGGCGCGTCCTCGCCCCAGACGCCGTCGATCATCTCGTTGGGAGTGACGGCGCGGCCCTCGCGCAGGAGCAGCATGGCGAGGATCGAGCGCTGGAGCGGCGTCCCCAGGTCGAGCTCCCGGCCGTCACGCCACGCCCGGACGGGACCGAGCACGGCGAATCGCAGCCCGCCTTCGACGCCTTGACCAGCCATGCCGTCTGTCTCCATGTTCAATGGCACGTTTTGTGACCAAATGATAGATCCCTGGCTGCTCCCCACCCGGACCCGGACCGATCGTCAACCTCCGCGTTGATCGGCCGTTGATCAGGTGTTGAGCCCGCCCCCGGAGGCTGGAGTCAGGTTCGGCATGATTCCAACGCGGGGGCGTGTCATGCAGAGCCGGCCGGGCCACGGAAAAATACAGGCCCCGCCCAGAATCTTCTTCCGGGCGGGGCCTTCAGCCGACGATTCCTACGCTGCCTCGACCAGTCCGAGCCGCAGGGCCAGCCGTTCGCGCACGGCCGGCCACTCGGCGTTGAGTATCGAGTAGTACGCGGTATCTCGGACCGTGTCGTCGGCGCCTCGGCTTTCCGCTCGCCGCACCCCGTCGAAGTGTGCGCCGAGGGCCTCGATGGCGGCCCGGGATCTGACGTTGCGTACGTCGGCCTTCAGTGTGATGCGGTGGACGTTCCAGGTCTCGAAGGCGTGGGAGAGCATGAGGAACTTGCTCTCCCTGTTGACACCCGTGCCCTGGGCGGAGGCGCCCAGCCAGGTGTAACCGATGTCCGCCACGGACGGGACCTCGCCCACCGCACCCCGTGCGCCCGGAGGCCAGGGCATGGGGCCCTGCCAGTACTCCAGGTTCATGAGACGGGTGGCACCGACCAGACGGTCGGTGTGCAGCCACCGGATGGCGAAGGGCAACGTGCGGCCCTCCGCCTGCTCAGCCAGGGCGGCCTCCACATAGGAGACCATCTCGTCCCGCCCATGCGGGACGCGAGTGAAGGCGTACGTGGAACGGTCTTCACTCGCCGCGGCGACGAGGTCGTCGATCGCCGCGAGGCTGAGAGGTTCCAGGCGCACGAGGCGCCCGGACAAGGTGACAAGAGCGGGCATGAGCACATGATGAGGGCTGCTTGGCGCAGGTGTAACCACGCCGTCATGGTCATCTTCCGCGGGTTTCTGCGACTGCGGTGTTTTCGCAGGTCAGGGCCTTGATTTGGGGGGCGGCGAACCCGCTCTTGGGGAAAGATTCGCCTAACCGTGACATGGCGGCGGGACGGCCGCCCGGCGGCGTTAACGCCCGGGTTCCCGGCGGCCTCGCGAAAGATCCTTCAGGCCCGTCGCCAGATGGTCGAGACTGGCCGAGATCCACGGCAGCCCGAGCGGATCGGGGCTGGTCAGAGCGGTCAGGCGCTGCTCCGGGGTCTCCCCGTACAGCAGGCTCACCGCCACCCTCACGCGGGCCGCCGCCGGGTCGTCGCCGAAGGCGTGCCCGGGCAGCACCCCGATGCCGTGGTCGTCGAGCAGGATCTTGGTGAGTTCGGCGGAGCCGCCCAGCCGGAGATGGCCCAGGTCGGGGTAGAGGTAGAAGCCGCCCTGCGGCGCCGGGGTCTCGGCCCCGATCTCCTCGAAGCACCGGTGCACGGCGCGGGCCACCGTCCCGTGCAGCACGCGGCTGCGCGCCACCCGCTCGGCCAGCTCGCGCGGCTCGGTGAACGCGTACGCGGCGGCCTCCTGCACCGGCGCCGCGGGGGCCGACCAGATCTCGCTGGCCACGGCGAGCAGCCTGGCCCGCAGGTCGTACGCGCCCTCGGGAAGCCTGGCCGCGCCGATGCGCCAGCCGCCCAGCGCCAGGCTCTTGCTCAGCCCGGTCGTGATGACGGTGCGCTCGGGCGCGAGGTCGGCGGGCGAGGTGTACGGGAGCGACCCGTCGTGCAGCAGGTCGCGGTAGATCTCGTCGGAGATGACGATCAGGTCGAGCTCGCGGGCGACGTCCACCAGGCGGGCGATCAGCTCGGGCGACGCCATGCGGCCCGTCGGGTTGTCGGGCAGCGTCACCAGCAGCGAGCTGACGGTCCTGCCGTCGGCCCTGGCCCGCCGCACCGCGGTGGCCACCTGCCCGGGGTCGGGCACCCCGCCCTCGCCGCGGGGCACCGGTACCAGGATCGGGCGGGAGCCGACCAGGTCGGCCTGCGCCGCGTAGCTGACCCAGCTCGGCATGGGCAGGACGACGTCGCCGCCGATCGCGAGGAGCAGACCGTACAGGAGTGACTTGCTGCCGGGGCCGCAGACGACCAGGTCGGGGTCGGTGGGGAGCCCGCGCCGGTGCCAGTAGCCCGCCGCCGCCTCGCGCAGGTCCGGCGCTCCGGCGACGGGGCCGTAGCCGTTGCGCGCGGAGGCGGCGGCCAGCCTGTCGCGCAGCGCCGGGTGCACCGGCAGACCCGCTTCGCCGAACGCGAGGTGCAGCACGCGTTCCCCGGCGCGTCGTCTTCGTTCGATGTCCTCGTTGGCCGCCAGCGTGGCGGACAGCGTCACGGTCATGGTTGTCACGTTCCCAGGGTGGTTGGATGAAGGCATCAGCACAAGCGAGGCTTTTTGTGGGTAGGCGTAAGGAATTCCGATGCTCGATTTGCGGCGTCTGACGTTGATTTGTGAGTTCGCACGGAGGGGCAGCATCGCCGCCGCCGCGGCCTCGCTGGGCTACAGCCCGTCGGCCGTGTCGCAGCAACTCGCGGCGCTGGAACGCGAGACCGGCACCGCACTCATCGACAGGACCGCGCGCAGCGCCGAACTCACCGACGCCGGGCGCAGGCTCGTCGCCCACGCCGAACGGATCCTGGCGATGGTGGAGGAGGCCGAGTCCGACCTGTCCGCCCACGCCGGCACCCCCGCGGGAAGGGTCGTGCTCACCGCCTTCCCCACGGCGGCCGTCGCATTCGCGCCCGCGCTCGCCCGCACCCTGCGCCGCCACACCGGCCTCACCCTCCGGATGCGCCAGAGCAGGTCGGGACGGGGCCTGCGCGAGGTGCAGTCGGGCGAGGTGGACATCGCCCTCGTGGACGACTGGTACGGGCGCGTGCGCGACAACGAGAACCTGCGCGTCTTCCCCCTGCTGCACGACCCGCTCGTCCTCGTGGTGCCGCGCAGGCACCGCCTCGCCGACCCCGCCGTGCCCCTCGACCTGCACGAACTGCGCGACGAGCCGTGGATGGCCACCCCCGACGGCGAACCGTCGCGGCTCGCCGTGGACCGGCTGTTCGTCGACGTCGGAGGCACCAGGCCCACCCCGTGGGAGTTCGAAGGGCTCGGGACGATCCTGTCGCTCGTCGCCAAAGGCATCGGCATCGCCGCCGTCCCCGCGCTCGCGCTCGCCGCCGGCGTGCGCGGCCTCGCCGTCAGGCAGTTCCCCGGCAACCCCGTCGGCCGGGACGTCCACGCCGTCGCCCGCGGCTCCAGCGTCCACCGGCCGTCCGTCTCCGTCACCCTGCGGGCCATCCACGTCGCCGCCCGGTACATCGCCGCCGATCTGGAACCCGTACGCCCCGCCGAGCGATAACGTCAGCGGCTATGGCCCCCACGTACGACATCGAACGGCTCCTGCTGTCCCAGCCGAGCATCCGCCTGGTCGCCGGCGTGGACGAGGTCGGCAGAGGCGCCTGGGCCGGGCCCGTGGGCGTGTGCGCCGTCGTCACCGACCTGTCCGAGCCGCCCGCCGGGCTCACCGACTCCAAGCGGCTCTCGCCGTCCAAGCGGGCCGCGCTCGCCGGAGAGCTCGCCTCCTGGGCGACCGGCATCGGCTACGGCGAGGCGGGCCACGACGAGATCGACACGCTCGGCATGACGGAGGCGCTGCGCAGGGCCGCCCGCCGCGCCCTGGAGGCGCTCCCCGTCCGGCCCGACGCGGTGATCCTCGACGGCAACCACGACTACATCGGCGCCCCCTGGCGGGTGCGGCTGGAGGTCAAGGGCGACGCGGCGAGCGTGTCGGTGGCGGCGGCGTCCGTGCTCGCCAAGGTCCGGCGCGACGCCTACATGGCCGGGCTCGGCCACGACGCGTACGGCTTCGCCGACAACGCCGGGTACCCGTCACCGCCGCACCAGGAGGCGCTGGCCAGGCTCGGGCCCACCGAGCATCACCGGCTCTCCTGGTCGTACCTGGACGACCTGCCGCAGTGGCGGCACATGAAACGGCACCGCGACCCGCTCGCCGGCGAGGGGCAGGCCACCCTGTTCGGCTGACGCCCTTCGGCTGCCGGGCTCCGTCGGCGATAGTGGAGGCGTGCGTGTCGGCGTCTTCCTCGTCGCGGCCGGGTTTCCCGGGCGGGATCCCGGCCTGGTGCTGCGCGACACCCTTGAGTTGATCGTCGCGGCCGAGGAGGCCGGGTTCGACGACGCCTGGGTCGCCGAGCACCACTTCATGTCGTACGGCGTCTGCCCGTCGCCCCTGACGCTCCTCGCCGCCGCGGCGGGCAGGACGCGCCGCCTCGGGCTCGGCACCGCCGTCAGCGTGCTGTCCACCCAGCACCCCGTGGCGCTGGCCGAACAGGCCGCGATGCTGCACCACCTGTCGGGCGGACGGTTCACGCTCGGCGTCGGCAGGGGCGGGCCCTGGGTGGACCTGGAGGTGTTCGGCACGGGGATCGAGCGCTTCGACCGCGGCTTCGCCGAGACGCTCGACCTGCTGCTCGCCGCCTTCGCCACCGGGCGGGCCACAGGACGGGGCGAGTTCTTCCGCTTCAGGGAGGTCGAGCTGGTGCCGCGCGCGCCGCTGCGTCCCGTGGTGGCCTGCACCTCCTCGCCGACGATCGCCCTGGCGGCGGCGCGGGGGCTGCCGATGCTCCTCGGCATGCACATCGACGACGCCGCCAAGGCGGCACTGGTCACGGAGTACGCCGCCCTGTCGGGACCAGGAGGGGGCGGGGCGGCCGGCGCGGGGCATGTGGCCGCCGCGGTCGGGCACGTGGCCGACTCCACGGCCGCCGCCGTGAAGGAGCTGAAGGCGGCGATGCCCGCGTGGCTGGAGCCGGGACTCGCCGGGTACGTGCCGGTGGACGGCCGTCCGCGCGCCCCGCGCGACGTCGCCGCCTACGTCGACTTCCTGACACGCGTCCACCCGGTCGGCTCGCCCGAGCACTGCGCGGAGACGCTGCTGCGCACGGCCCGCGAGACCGGGATCGACCGGTTCATCCTGCTGGTCGAGGGCGCGGGAGAGCCCCGCAGGGTGCTGGAGAACGTCCGCAGACTGGGCGCGGAGGTGCTCCCACTGCTCAGGAGGGGCGGGGCCACAGGCGCTCCTACGCCCACGACCGGCTGACCCGGATGCCGCCGGGAGCGTGTGGTTCCAGGTTCTGGAACAGGGAGGACGTGCGGGCCGGGGGCCGGCCCGCACGCGCCATTACAGCGATCCAGCGGCCCGCCGGCCGTCTGGCGGTCTCGGCGGGAACTGACGGGATCCGGTGGGATTCAGCAGTCCACCAGTTCCGGCGTCTGGTTCAGGAGCTGCGCGCGCGGAGTGACGAACTCGCGCAGTGCCTTCTCCGCCGCCGGGTCGAACACCGCCACCCGGTGGCAGTTCTGGAACGCCAGCCGCACGCCGAAGTGGCGCTCCAGCGCGCCGCGCATCGCGTCGCTCGCCAGACAGCGCAGGAGCTGGCCGCGCGCCTCCTCCGACGGCGGCGGCGTCTGGTTGTCGGCGAACTCGGCGCCGGTCGTCTCGCGCTGCTCGGCGAGCCCGCTGATCAGCGACCACGCGTACGGCAACGAGTCGCGTACGCAGGCGACGAACGCCGCGTCGTCGACGTCCCCCGCCCTCGCCTGGTCGAGCAGCTCGTTCGGAACGGTCAGCGACATGCTGTCTCCTCTCGAAGGGAACGAATCCGACGCTAGGTCGGCGCCGGAGAAGGCTCCATATGGCCGGAGGGCGACACTCGCGTGATCGCCCTCGCCGCGCAGGTCAGCGGCGGCCGTAGACGAACTCGGGATCGATTTGGGCCTCCAGGTCGAGGCCCGTCCTGGCGTTGGCCCAGGCGCGGGCGTTGCGCAGGTGGAACTCCTCCGCCTGCCGTCCGAACCGCTCCCAGTCCTTCTCCTGCTCGTCGAGCCGCTTGCGCAGCAGGGCCAGGGCGTCGGCGTTGGCCGGCTCCAGGTCGTCGAGCGTGAACGGGCGGCCCTGCTCCATCGCCCGGACGGCCGCCGAGTGCTCCATCCAGGTGAGCAGGTCGTCGCCCACCTGGTCGCGCAGGAAGTCGACGTCGGACGGGCCGTGGACCTTGTTGCCGACCACCGCGAGCGCAACGTCGTAGCGGGAGGCGTGCTCACGGTACTGGTGGTAGACGCCGACGCCCTGCCGCGTGGGCTCGGCGACGAGGAAGGTCAGGTCGAAGCGGGTGAACAGCCCGGAGGCGAAGGAGTCGGCCCCGGCGGTCATGTCGACCACGACGTACTCGCCCTGGCCGTCGACCAGGTGGTTGAGCAGCAGCTCCACGGCGCCGACCTTGGAGTGGTAGCAGGCCACGCCGAGGTCGTCCTCGCTGAACGGGCCGGTGGCCATCAGGCGGATGCCTTCGGAGGTGGTCAGGGCGTACTCGCCGCCGGCGAGGTCGTCGAAGCCGAGGAGCCGGGAGCCGCGGCCGGGCGGCGTGGTCTTCACCATGGCCTCGGCGGAGGGGATGCGTGGGTTGTCGCCGCGCAGGTGGTCCTTGATCTCGGTGAGGTGCGCGCCCAGCGGCTCGGGCTGCCGGTCGAGGCCGAGCACGAGGGCCAGGTGCTGGTTGATGTCGGCGTCCATGGCGACGACGGGGCCGCCCTGGCTCGCCACGTACCTCGCGAACAGCGCCGACATGGTGGTCTTGCCGCTGCCGCCCTTTCCGACGAACGCCACTCTCACGCGCGCACTCCTGCTGGGGATGAAAATCATTTCCGCTTGGACGGGACCATCATGCCACAGGGAACGGCCGGCATCCGGGAATTCCCGCAACAGCTCCTGTTCGCACCCCGGCCCCTGCCCGGCGACGTCCCGCGCCCCCAGCCCCATCGGCCTTGGGGGGACGTGCTGGACACGCCCCTCACCCCACCTCCCACCCCAGAAGGGACCGGCCGGCAGCCCCCCGCACTGCCCGCCCCAGGAGGACAGCCGGTCGGCGGGCCCGGGGACTGCCGTGCCGCGGGAGGGCAGTCGGTCGGTGGGCCCGGGGACTGCCGGGCCGCGGGAGGGCAGCCGGTCGGTGGGCCCGCGGACTGCCGGGCCCCAGGAGGGAGCCGGTGGCAGGCGCGCGGCCCCAGGAGGGGAGCCGAGTGGCGGCCCCTCGGGCTGCCCCGGCTGCGGGAGGGCAGCCGGTCGGTGGGCCCGGGACTGCCGGGCCGCGGGAGGGCAGTCGGTCGGCGGGCCCGCGGACTGCCGGGCCCCAGGAGGGAGCCGGTGGCAGGCGCGCGGCCCCAGGAGGGGAGCCGGGTGGCGGGCCCTCGGGCTGCCCCGGCTGCGGGAGGGGGCCGGTCGATTCTGCGCGGTCGCAGGAGGGGGGTGGGCGCGCGTGGTGGTCGCTGTGGCGCTCGTGCCGGGCTGCGCGTGGCCGGGTGTGGCGGCCGGGCTCGCGTTGGTCGGCGTGCTCGTTGCGGCCATGCTGCGGGCGCCGCGTCAGGACGGCCCCGCCGGGGAACGCCGCCGTCTGGCCTCCACCCGCTGGCCGCTCCGGAGTTCCCGTGGCGGCTGTCCCTGGCTCTCCCGCGTCGGCCGCTCCGGAGTTCCCGTGGCGGCTGTCCCTGGCTCTCCCGCGTCGGCCGCCCCGGAGTTCCCGTGGCGGCTGTCCCCGGTTCTCCGGCGTCGGGCGTCCGGGTCTGGGCTCCGGTGGCAGGTGTTCGGCGTCAGGTGCAGGTGGCGTCCAGGTTGACTGGGGAGTCGGTCTGCTGGGGGGCCGGTCTGGACGGGCCGTGCGGGACGGTGGCGGAGCGGCTCGGCGGGCGCTCGCTGAGCGCCTGGCTGACCTTGTGCCTGATGAGGCTCCAGTCCGGGTACGCGGTGCTGATCAGCGGCGGGACGAAGCTCAAGCTCTTGATCTTGGTGGCTTTGACCTTCTGGGACAGGTCGATGAGGGCGGGCAGCAGGTCCTGCGGGATGTCGGTGGAGATGGCCCGCTTGGTGGCGTCGGCCAGGCGCTCGAAGCGGTTGAGCACGGTGCCCGGGTCGGCCTGCTTGGCCACGGCGTTGAGCAGGCACTTCTGGCGGCCCATGCGGACGTAGTCGTCGCTGTCGGTGCGGGAGCGGCCGTACCAGAGGGCTTCCTCGCCGGAGAGCCTGCGGATGCCGGCGGGGAGGAGCCCCTCGCGGTACTTGCCGTAGACGATCGGCTCCTTGATCTTGACGCGGACGCCGCCCATCGCGTCGATGATCTCGGCGAAGCCCTTCATGTCCACCATCGCGTAGTAGCTCACGGGGATGCCGAGGATGTCGCTGATGGTGCGCTTGAGCAGGTGGGGGCCGCGCTTGCCCTTCGGGACGCCGGGCACGACCTCCGCGTGGTCCTCGGCGTACTGGAAGATCTCGTTGAGCAGGCCGGGCGTCTCGGGGCCCTCGCCGGTGAAGCCGTACGGGAACCGGTCCCTGGCGGGGCCTTCGGGCAGCCTGACGCGCTGCAGGTTGCGCGGCAGCCCGAACAGGACGGTGGCGCCGGTGGCGGTGTCGACGCTGGCGACGGTCATGCTGTCGGTACGCACGCCGGGCCTGCTGGGCGCGGCGTCCGCGCCGATGAGCAGGAAGTTGACCCGCTCGGCGCCGTTCCACGGGTCCTGTGCCACGATCGGCGCCGTGTTCGTCGGGAAGATCGTGGTGACGACGTCGCGCGAGAGGTAGACCAGGCGGGTGGCGTACGCGGTGGGGGCGAGGACGAGCGCGCAGAGCGCCACGGCGAGCGTCGTGGTGAGCAGGCGGCCCACGCTGTGGGACCGGTCGGGACGCACCAGCAGGAACGACCAGATGATGACCCCGCTCCAGGCGAGGGCGACCAGGACGAGTACGACGGTGAGGGCGGTGAGCCAGGCGGGCCTGACGGCCAGGGAGAGCAGGTTGGCGCTGAACGCGGTGAGCATGGTCAGCACGGCGGCGAACATCAGGACGTGGGCCGTCATGAGCGCGAGCCCGGTCTTCCTGCGGTCGACGGCCAGATGCGCCACGCCCCACAGCAGTGCCGACGCCATCGTCAGCGCGATGCTCGCGCCCGGACCGAAGTCGCGTTCCCTGCCCGTCATGCCTGGTCGAACCCCCATTGTCCCTGCAGTTCCCTCACCGTAGTAACGGGCCGCCGCGCTGCGGAGGGGGTGGACCGGTCGTGTCGGGTCAATTCACAGTCAAGGGGGTCTTGCGTTATAACGTGATCGTGAGCGATCGACGCGGCGGTTACGGGTTCGACGCACCCCTCGCGCTCTCCGGGCTGACCTTCGGGGCGCTCGTCCTCCTGGCGCTGAGCGCCGCCTCCTTCGCCGCCGACATCCCCTTGGCGGGTGTGGCGTTCCTGCTCGGCGGCCTCTACACGCTGGCCAGCGCCACCAGCTACCTCTACACCACCCGATGGGGCAAGTTCGTGGTCTGGGAAGGGGAGCTGGCCCGGCTGAACGGCGGCGAGCGGGTGCTCGACCTGGGCTGCGGCAGAGGCGCGGTGCTGCTCCTCGCCGCGCGCCGCCTCGTCGCGGGCGGCTCCGCCACCGGGATCGACCTGTGGCGCTCGGTGGACCAGTCGGGCAACGACGAGGCGGTCACCAGGGCCAACGCCGCGGCCGAAGGCGTCGCTGACCGGGTCGAGCTGGTCACGGGCGACCTGCGCGAGCTGCCGTTCGAGGACGCCTCCTACGACGTGGTCGTGTCGAGTCTCGCCATCCACAACATCCCCCGTTCCGAGGACCGCGCGCAGGCCGTGCGCGAGGCGCACCGGGTGTTGAGACCCGGCGGTCTCATGCTGGTCGCCGACTTCCAGCACACCCCGGCGTACGAGGAGACGCTGCGCGAGCTGGGCGTCGTCGACGTGCGCCGGCGCGACCTGGGGTGGCGGTTCTGGTACGGCGGGCCCTGGTTCCGCACCGTGATGCTGGAGGCCAGGAAGCCCTCCGGCTAAACCGTCGTTTCCCGGGTATCGGGATGCCCCTATGAGCGACGTGGAAACCGGCACGATTACCACCAAGGTGCCCGCACGGCTTGACCGGTTGCCGTGGTCACGGTGGCACTGGATGATCGTCATCGGCCTCGGCACCGTCTGGATACTCGACGGGCTGGAGGTCACGATCGTCGGCAACCTGTCGGCGCAGCTCGCCAAGCCGGGCAGCGGCCTGGACATCACGCAGGCCCAGGTGGCGGGCCCGGCCGCCGCGCTCTACGTCGCGGGCGCCTGCGTGGGCGCCCTGTTCTTCGGCTGGCTCACCGACAGGTTCGGCAGGAAGAAGCTCTTCCTGGTCACCCTCGTCGTGTACCTCGTGGCGACGCTGCTGACGGCGTTCTCCTTCGAGGCGTGGTGGTTCTTCCTGTTCCGGTTCATGACGGGCTTCGGCATCGGCGGCGAGTACGCGGCGATCAACTCGGCCATCGACGAGCTGATCCCAAGCCAGCACCGCGGGCGCATCGACATCATGATCAACGGCAGCTACTGGCTGGGGGCGGCGGGCGGAGCGCTGCTGACGGTTCCGCTGCTCGGCGACCTGCCGGTGAACGTCGGCTGGCGCGTCGCGTTCGGCCTGGGCGTGGTGCTCGGCATCGGCATCCTGTTCGTCCGCCGCCACGTCCCCGAGAGCCCGCGCTGGCTGTTCATCCACGGCCGCGACAGGGAGGCCGAGCGGATCGTGGACGACATCGAGCACCAGATCGGCGCCCGGCGCGGCGGGGACGAGCTGCCCGAGCCCGAGGGGTCGATGACGATCCACCAGCGCAAGTCGATCGGGTTCCTCCGCATCGCGCACACGATGGTGGCGCTCTACCCGAAACGTACGATCCTCGGGCTGTCGCTCTTCGTCGGGCAGGCGTTCCTCTACAACGCCATCACGTTCGGCTACGCCCAGATCCTGACCACCTTCTACAAGATCGACACGCATGCCGGGTACTACTTCGCGGTGATCGCCGTGGGCAACTTCCTCGGGCCGCTGCTGCTCGGCAGGCTCTTCGACACCATCGGCAGGATCCCCATGATCACGGCGACGTACGTCGGCTCCGGGCTGCTCCTGCTGGGCACGGCGTGGCTGTTCGATCAGGGGATGCTGACGGCGGTCACGCTGACGGCCTGCTGGTCGGCGGTGCTCTTCGTGGCCTCCGCCGGGGCCAGCTCCGCGTACCTGACGGTGAGCGAGATCTTCCCGATGGAGACGCGGGCGCTGGCCATCGCGTTCTTCTTCGCGATCGGCACGGCGGTCGGCGGCATCGCGGGCCCGCTGGTCTTCTCCGGCCTCGTCCAGACGGGCGTCGCGGCGGACACCGCGCTGGCGTTCACCATCGGCGGCGTGGTGATGATCTGCGCGGGCCTGGTCGAGCTGTTCCTCGGCGTCAAGGCGGAACGCAAGGGCCTGGAGGCCATCGCCGCCCCCCTGACATCGGCGGGTGCGCCGAAGCCCGCCTGAAGCCGTTGGGTAGCCTCTCAGCCGCTTGACCCTGACACCGTGTGAGGCGGTATCCCGGGGTGCGCGACGACGAGGAGGACGCGATGGGAATGATCGAGCGGGTCGACGAGGTGCTGCACGAGGGGAAGGCCCCCGCGCTGCACGGGCTCGTGGTCGTCAGCGGCGGCCGGATCGTGGCGGAACGGTACGGCGAGGGCCCCGACCACCGGCTCGGCGAGCCGCTCGGCCACGTCGTGTTCGACCGCGACACCCTGCACGACGTGCGGTCGGTGTCGAAGAGCGTCGTGGCCCTGCTGTACGGCGTCGCGCTGGGCCGCGGCCTGGTGCCCGAGCCCGGGGAGCCGCTCCTGCCGCAGTTCCCCGAGTACCGCGACCTCGTGGACGACCCCGCGCGCGCCCACCTCACCGTCGGCCACGCGCTGACCATGACGCTCGGCCTCGACTGGAACGAGGACGTGCCCTACACCGGCCCGGACAACAGCGAGGTCGCGATGGAGCTCGCCCCCGACCGGTACCGGTTCATCCTGGAACGTCCCGTCGTGGAGGAGGCCGGGACGCGGTGGCGCTACTGCGGCGGCGCGAGCGCGCTGCTCGGCGCGCTCATCGCGCGCGGCACCGGCAGGCCGCTGGAGGAGTACGCGGCGACCGAGCTGTTCGAACCGCTCGGCTTCCCCGCGTACGAGTGGTCGAAGGGCGACGACGGCGTGGCGATGGCCGCGTCCGGGCTGCGGCTGCGGCCGGTGGACCTCGCCGCCCTCGGCCGCCTCGTGCTCGACGGCGGCGGCGACCTGGTGCCCGCCGCCTGGGTGCGCGAGCTGGGCCGCCCGCGCGTCGAGATCGCCGACGGCTTCTGGTACGGCTACCAGTGGTACGTCTCCACCGGCGGGCGCCCGTGGGTCGAGGCCATCGGCAACGGCGGTCAGCGGCTGCTGGTGTCGCCCGAGGAGGACCTGGTGGTGGCGGTGACGGCCGGCGAGTACGACGAGGGCCAGGGCAGCGCCACGGCCGTGCTGGACGCCGTCCTGGGGAGGTGAGCCCCCGGGCCGCCGGGTGCGTCAGGGGATGAGCAGGAGGCGGCCCAGGGGCGTGCGGCTCTCCAGGCGGCGGTGGGCCTCGGCGGCCTGCTCCAGCGGCAGCGCGTCCTCGACGAAGGCGCGGGTGCGGCCCTCCCCGAGCCGGACCAGCGCCGCCGGGTAGTGCGTGCCGAACACCTCGGCGGCCCAGGCAGGGCCGCCGCAACCGGCCAGGGTCACGCCGGTGCGCACGAGGTCCGCGCCGGTGACGGCCGCCGGTTCGCCGCTCAGCAGCCCGTACGAGAGGATCCGGCCGGTGCCGGGGGTGACCGACTCCAGCACCCGGGCGGCCGTCGCGCCGCCGATCGAGTCGAACACGACGTCCACGGGCGGCAGCGCCTCGGGCCAGCCGGGGTCGCCGTGGTCGAGGACGACGTCGGCGCCCAGCTCGGCGGCCCTGCGCCGCTTCGGCTCCGCCCCGGCGGTGGCCACGACCGTGCCGGCGCCGAACTCCTTGGCGTGCAGCACGAGGTACCCGCCCACCGACCCGCCACCCGCCTCGACCAGCACGGTCTCCCCACCGGCGCCGCCGGGCAAGGGCTCCCCGGCGGTCCTGCCGGACTCCCCAGCCGTCTCGCCGGGCACCGGCTCCCCGCCCGCCGGGGGCGGCGTGCTCTCGCCGCCCGGGTGTCCTGGCCTGAGGCGGGCGCGGTGCAGGAGGGCGTGGGCGAGCGCGGCGGGCGCCGCCGCGGCCACGGCCTCCTCGGGGCGCACCCCCTCCGGCACGGGGCAGGCCATGGCGGCGGGCATGGCGGCGTACTCGGCGTACGCCCCGACGCCGCCCGTGACGCCCACGACGAGGCGGCCGAGGAGGCCCGGGTCGGCGCCTTCGCCGATCTCGACGACCTCGCCCGCGACCTCGGCCCCGGGGACGACCGGCAGCGACAGCGGGAACGGCAGCACGCCCGCGCGCACCCGCGTCTCGGTGTAGCTCGCCGCGATGGCGAGGACTCTGACGACCACCTGGCCCGCCCCTGCCGTGGGCCGCGGGACGTCCTCCACGCCGAGCGTCTCGGGGCCGCCCGTCCGGTGCATCACGATCGCGCGCACTTCTTCCTCCAGTAACTTGACCTGTGGTCCAGTTAATATATGGACCACTGGTCAACTTTGTCCATGGGGGAAGATGGCCGGATGGAGCGTCGAGAGCGGGCCGACGCCGCGCGCAACAGGCGGGCGATCCTGCGGGCGGCCGAGGAGCTGCTGCGCATGCACCCGCCCGAGCAGGTCTCCGTCGAGCGGGTGGCTGCCGCGGCGGGTGTGGGCAAGGGCACCGTCTTCCACCGGTTCGGCAGCCGTACCGGGCTCATGCGGGAGCTCATGGCCGAGCGGGTGCGGGAGCTGGAGCAGGCCGTCGCGGAAGGGCCGCCGCCCCTCGGGCCCGGCGCGGCCCCCGCCGACCGGCTGGCCGCCTTCCTCGACGCGGTGGCCCGGCTGGCGGCCCGCAACGGCAACCTGATCGCCGCCCACGAGCACGCCGTGGCCACCAGGAAGGCGCCCGAGCAGCCCAGGCAGGAGAACCCGATCTACCTGTCCTGGCACCGGCACGTCTCGGGGCTGATCGCGCAGGCCCGGCCCGACGTCGACGCCGAGGAGATCGCGCACATGCTCCTCGGCACGCTCCACATGGAGCCCATCGCCGCCCAGCTGCGCGCGGGGCGGCCGGAGCGCCTCGCCGCCGCCTTCGCCACCCTGGTCAGAGCCCTCCTGGGAGAGGAAGGGCGGAGCGACGGTTAGCGCCTGAGCGCCCGGCCGCGGCCACCTCGGAAGCGGCCCGTCGCGCCCGCCCGACCGGCCGGGCGGGATCGACGCGGCCGGGGTGGTGCGCGGCGGGCGATTACAGGGTCAGGGCCGGGAGGGCGGTGCGGAAGGCGGCCACGGCGGCGCGGATCGCCGGGTGGTCGCCGTACCCCCTGCGGAAGGCGGCCAGCGTGTGGCGGCTGAGCGGCAGGCGGGTCAGCGTCACCCCCGGCGGCGGGGCCGTGGCCGCGAGCCGGGGCACGAGCGCGACCCCGAGCCCCGCGGCGGCGAAGGCGAGGACGGTGTCGAAGTCGTCGACGTGGTGGCGCACCCGTGGCTCGAACCCGGCCGCCTGGCAGGCCCTGATCGCCATCGTGTGGCAGAGGGTGCCGGGCTTGCTGGTGATCCAGGCGTCGTCGCGGGCGGCCTCGACGCTGGGCCGGTCGGTCAGGTACATGGCCTCGCTGAACAGCGGCTCGGTCTCGACGGCCGCGTCGGTGACGGGCGGCACGAAGTCGTACTCGTGGACGAGCGCGACGTCCAGCCCGCCGGCGCGCAGGGCGGCCGAGACGTCCGCCGGGTCGATCTCGGAGACCATCGGCTCCAGCCCGGGATGCGCGGCGGTCAGCTCGGCCAGCGCGGGAGGCAGCAGCACGCGCGCTGCCGTCGGGAACGCGCCGATGCGCACCGGCCCCGACGGTCCGCCGCGCGCGGCGGCGAGCGCGGCGGCGGCCCGGTCGAGCTCTCCGAGCACGGCGTTCGCGTGCTCGACCAGGAGGCGCCCGGCGGGCGTGAGCGTCACCGTGCGGCCGGTGCGTTCGAGCAGGGGCACGCCGGCCTCCCGTTCGAGCGCGCTGAGCTGCTGGGACACCGCCGACGGCGTGAACATGGCGGCCTCGGCGACGGCGGCGATCGTGCCGCGTCCCGCGAGCTCGCGGAGCAGGTGGAGCTTGCGTGGATCGAGCATAAGTTCAGCTTAATGTCGGGTGAAGAAATCTCCGCTGGACCTAACGGGTCGTGGCAGGCCAGGCTCGGAGCATGCTGAGAGGAATCCACGTACCACTGGTCACGCCGTTCGCGCCGTCCGGGGAGGTGGCGCTCGACGCGGTCGAGCGGCTCGCCGTCCAGGCGCTCGACCAGGGCGCGGCCGGGCTGGTCGCGCTGGGCACCACGGGGGAGGTGGCCGCACTCTCCGGCGAGGAACGTTCCCGGGTCGTCGAGGTGTGCGGACGGCTCTGCGCCGAGCGCGGCGCCCTGCTGACCGTGGGCGTCACCGGCAACGACACGCGCTCGGTCGCGGGGGCGCTGCGGGAGCTTCCCGAGGGCGTCGGGGCGGCCCTGGTGACGGTGCCGTACTTCCTGCGGCCGTCGGAACGCGGCGTGATCGCGCACTTCGAGGCGCTGGCGGAGGAGACGCCGGTGCCGCTGGTGATCTACCACATCCCGTACAGGACCGGGCAGGCCGTGGGCGCGGCGACGCTGCGCCGCCTCGGCGCCCACCCGAGGATCGCCGGCGTGAAGCTCGCCGTCGGCGGCGTCGACCAGGACACCGTGGACCTGCTGGGCGACCTCCCCGAGGGCTTCGAGGTGCTGGGCGGCGACGACCCGTTCGTCTCGCCGCTGCTCGCGCTGGGCGCCTCCGGCGGCATCCTCGCCTCCGCCCACTTCGCCACGCAGGCGTTCGCAGAGCTGGTGGACGCATGGCAGGCGGGCGACGCCCCCCGCGGCCGGGAGCTGGGGCACCGGCTGGCCCGCATGTCGGCCGCCCTGTTCGCCGAGCCCAACCCGACCGTGATCAAGGGCGTGCTGCACGCCCGCGGCCTGATCCCCACCCCGGACGTACGGCTTCCGCTGCTGCCCGCGAGCGCCGACGCCGTCGCCCGGGCGGACCTGGCGATCAAGGACGGGCGCTTCGACGGTTAGCCGGACGGCCGCCCTCAGCGGTCCCTGATGGCCGAGCCGACCTCCGAGCCCGCCTCGCGGACGCGGTCGGCGAGCAGCCCGATGGCGCCCACCGCGCGCGTCACCGGATCGTCCGCCGGCCCGCCGAGGGCCTTGTCCCGCAGGTACGCCGCCTTGACCTCCGCCCAGCGCTCCGCCTGGGCGGGGGTGAGGCGCCCGCGCAGCTCGGCCAGCTTGAGCAGGTTCGCCTCGGCGTCGGAGGTGAGGGTCTGCGCCTCGCCCAGGTAGTGGTCGTCGATCAGCGCCTCCAGCTCGTCGTCGTTCATCGCCGGGACGATGCGTTCGGCCAGCTTGTTCATGTTCCTGTACGACCCCTGCAGCCGGTACGGCGGCTCGGTGCGGGCGGCGTCGGACTGGGCGGCGGAGGCGATGTAGGCCCGGTTGCTGCCGAGCACCACCTCCTGCACGCGCGCCAGCTTGCCCAGCACGCTCAGCACCTGCTCCAGCTCCGCCTTCGCGTACGGGTGCCCGAGCTGGTCGGGCCGCACCGAGGGGTCGCCCTTGGCCAGCCTCACCAGCAGCTCGACGTCGCCCCTGTCGCGGGCGGACAGCGGCGCGAGCACCGGGTTGGAGGTGAGGGCGTTGTCGATGTAGCTGAGCGCGAACAGCTCGTCCCTGCCGCTGAGGACGTCGCCCAGGTTCCACACGTCGGCCCGGTTGGCCAGCATGTCGGGGACGCGGAACCGGCTGCCCGACTCGGTGTACGGGTTGCCCGCCATGCACACGGCGAACCGCTTGCCGCGCAGGTCGTACGTGCGGGTCCGGCCGTTCCAGACGCCTTCGATGCGGCGCTGCGCGTCGCACAGCGACACGAACTTCTCCAGCAGCTCGGGCGAGGTGTGCTGGATGTCGTCCAGGTAGAGCAGGACGTTGTTGCCCGCCTCCAGCGCGAAGGAGATCTTCTCGACCTCCTGCCTGGCCGCGGCGTCGGGGGCCTGCGCCGGGTCGAGCGAGGTGACGCGGTGGCCCAGCGCGGGGCCGTTCACCTTGACGAGGACCAGGCCGAGGCGGCCGGCGACGTACTCCATCAGGGTGGTCTTGCCGTAGCCGGGCGGTGAGATGAGCAGCAGCAGGCCCATCTGGTCGGTGCGCCGGTCCGCGCCGGCGGCGCCGAGCTGCTTGGCCAGGTTGTCGCCGATCAGCGGCAGGTACACCTCGTCGAGCAGCCGGTTGCGGACGAACGCGCTCATCACCTTCGGCCGGTACTCGTCCAGGCGCAGCCTGGCCCGTTCTGTCTCGACCAGCTCGGCACGCCGCCGCTGGTAGGCCCGGTAGGCGGGGACCCGCTCGGTGCGGAACGCCCGCGTCCTCGACAGGAACTCGTCGAGCCGGAGCTCCAGCCGGCGGTCCACGACGCGCGGGTGGGTGCCGAGCAGCCCGTCCACGGTCTCGGTGAGCGCGGCGGCGCTGTCGTGGCGCGGCAGGTCGCAGAGCTGGACGGCGACGGCCTCGGCCACGTCGGGGCCGTCGTGGAAGGCGCCGATCCAGGCGTGCGCGAGCTGGAGGCGTTCGGGCAGCGGCAGCGCCGCGAGGTCGGCGTCGAACGCGGCGGCCCGCTCGGGGCCGAGCGCGGCCCTGAACCGGTCGAGGACGTCCCGCGCGGCCTTGGCGGTCACGAATCCGTGCGGTTCGCCGCCCAGCTCCTCCACCAGGTACTCCCCGGCGAGCGAGGCGTCCACGGGTGGCGCGCCGACGCCGTCGAGGAACGCCGCGATCCGCCCGCCCAGCTCCTCCGCCAGCGCGGCCAGGGCAGGCGGGGCGCCGAGGACGGCACGCGCCCGCACCAGAGACGACGCCCTCGTGGCCGATGTTTTACGTGAAACATCATCGGCGCCGAACGTCCAGAAGAGCTGCGCCGCCGCCCGCGCGGACGGCGGGTAACGCAGCAGTCCCGCCCCGTCGCGCAGCCGGACCAGGGCCTCCAGGACGGCGAGCGTGTCGTGGTCGTGGACGCCGCGCTCGTACCCCTCGTCGTAGCGCGACTCGACGGCCTCGCGCACCAGGCGGGCGAGGTCGTCCCGGGCGGGAGGCCCAGGCACGACGGCGTCGAGGAGGCAGGCGGCCAGGTGCTCGCACCGGTAGACCTCAGGTATCTCGGAGACCAGGAGCTGGTCCCAGAACGGGCGGGTGTCGGCGAAAGACGCGGGCGCCGGCGCGCGGTAGTCCGTGCCGGTGATCGCGACGTGCATCTCGCCCTGGTGCGGCACCAGCGTCAGGTCGATGGGCTGGGTGTTGACGGCGAACCGGTGCCGGCCGAGCCGGATGACCTCGCCGCCGTCGGAGAACAGGTCGAGGCGGTCGCGCAGCGCCCTGCCCGCCTCCTGCCTGGCCGCCTTCAGCCGCCCGTCCAGCTCCTCCGCGCGGACCGCGTCGCCCAGCCCGCGCAGCTCGGCCGCAGCCGCGCCGACCCTCGCCACCATCGGGTCGCCCGCGAAGTAGGCGTTCACCTCGTCCAGCGAGGCGAGGGCGCCCGCGCGCCTGGCGACGTTGCCGAGCACCCGCTCGGCGGAGGCGAAGACCCGGTCCGCGCGGCGGGCGAGCGCGTCGAGCTGCGCCTGCTTGCGGGCCGAGAACGCCTCGTAGACCTCGTCGCGCCGCGCGGCGAGCTGCGCGGCGAAGTCGTCGTACTCGCCGAACCGCGACTCCAGGTTCTCCACCTGGAGCATCAGCCTGCCGAGCTGCTCGTCGCAGCGCCCCGGCGTGTCGGCGACGGCCAGCGCGCCCGTGACGGCCTGCCCGAGCAGCGCGAACTCGGCGGCGAACGCCGCCCTGCCCTCCTCGCCCAGCAGCTCGCGCCGCCGGCCGTCGAGCACGGCCCGCGCCCGGTTGACGCCGCCCAGCACCTCCGCGATGCGGCCCAGGATGGAGGTGCGGACGGTCGGGTCGGCGATGTCGAGCGAGCCGACGACCTCCGTGACCACCTCCAGGCCCTCGGCCTGCTCCGACAGCCGGTCGGCGACGGGCCTCGCCTCGGCCGTGGTGCCGATCGCGGCCGCCTCGGCGGCCAGCTCCTCGACGGCCGCGCGGTAGGCGGAGAACGCGTCGGGGCCCTCCAGGAAGGCCACCGCGCGCCGCCCGGTGTCGGCCAGCTCCCCGGCGAGCGTCGCCTCCAGCGCGTCCAGCGCCGCGAGGTCCATGTAGCGGACCTCGCGCAACGTCACCAGGCGGCCCTGCGCCCTGCGCAGCCCGGCGAGCGCCGACACCCAGCCGTCGGCCGTGGCAGGGGCGCCCGCCCGTGCCTCGCGCACCAGCCGGGTGACGTCCTCGGCCGCCCCGGCCAGCCGGTCGGCGGCCTGCCGGGTGAGCTGCTCGACGTTCTCGTACTCGTCGAGCACCTGTTCCGCGGTGGCGCGCACGTCGGCGAGCGGCCCGCCCAGCCCGTGCCCGCCCAGCCAGTGGTACGAGTCCAGCGCCCGCGTGCACGCCGCGATCAGCGCCTCGAACGTGGCGGCCGACGGCGCCATCTCCTCGACCATCCGGGCCACCGACAGGCAGTCGGAGATGCCGCGCACCAGCTCGGCGTTGCCGATGCGCTCCAGCGGCCCCGTGCCGGCGGGCTGCGCGGCGGCGTATGTGTCCGACACGTACGGCGTCTGCCACACCTGCATCGGGTGGACCCGCGCCGGCTCGTCGGAGGTGGCGCGGAAGACCACCATGGTGCCGTCGTCGAACAGCGAGTAGCCGTGGCAGACGAGCGGCGTGGCCACCTCCTTCCTGATCACGTTGTACGGCAGCAGCAGCGACCGCCCGTCGCCCCTCGCGTGGAAGACGTACAGGACGTCCTCGCCGTTGGGGGAGCGGACCACCCGCTCGAACTCCAGGTCGGCCACGTCCGTGTCGAACGTCTTGCTGACGCCGGTCGTCAGGTAGTAGCCGCCGGGGAAGATCAGCCCCTGGTCCTCGGGGAGCAGCCGGCAGGACTGGCCGATGCCGTCGAGCCTGGTCACGGCCTTGGTGCGGGTGTTGAACACCAGGTGCCGCCAGGTCTCCTCCTTGTACGGCCTGATCCGCATGAGGATGAGCGGCCCGACGGCGGCGTGCTCGACGTCGGCGTCGGCCAGGCTCTGCAGCGGCTCGTCCACGGGCTCCGAGTAGACGCCCTCGCCGGTCTCCGTGTTGTTCTCGACCTTGATGGTGAGGTCGCCGCCGACGGTCTCGACGAACACCTCGCCCCTGATCGAGATGTGGGGGTGGCGGCCGGGCACGTGGTCGTCGCGCGTCGCGGGCGTCCACGCGAACTCGTGCGACGGGGGGAACACGTGGTCGCGCTCGCCCTGGTTGTCCAGGTAGCGCACCGTGCCGTCGGCGCCGGCCGCCCACCGCAGCACCCTGGTGTCGCCCGTACCGGTGCCGAACACCGCCAGCAGCCTGCCCTCGACCCGCCTGAGCTGCTGGAGCCTGGTCTCCTTGTAGTACCGGTACAGCTCCGCGAAGTCCTTGCGGAACGCGGGGTCGTCCAGCGCGTCCAGCCGGCCCGCCTCGAACGTGAACGCCTCGCCCTGCCGGACGAACCGGTGCACGGAGAACACGTCCGAGACCGCGGTCTCCGGCCTCAGCCCGATGAAGACGTTGTAGCCGAAGAGCATCACGTCGCCCAGGGAGACGATGTCCCTGGGGACGCAGTTGTTGTCGGTGCGGATCCGTTCGGTGCCCAGCAGGCGCAGCTCGGCGCCGCCGAAGACGGCCAGCCGCTCCTCGTTGACCGCGGCCGCCGCGGCGGCCAGCGCCCTGGCCTGTGCCTGGAGGCGGTTCCTGAGAACCTCGTACGTCCCCGCCTCCAGCGTGTCCGTGCTCACGAAGCCGTCAGCCCCTCGCCGCCGCCAGCGCCGCCACCGGCGAGTCGGCCACGCCCAGGCGGCGCGCCGTCTCCAGGAGCTCGCCCAACGGGCCCGACTCGGGGCCGCCCTCCTGGATGAGCTTCATGAGCAGGGCGGAGACTGTCAGGTTCTTGACGTCCTCGGTGCGGACCCCGCCGACCACGGACGCGAGGTCGGCCGCCAGGCTCGCCGTCCCGTTCACGTACGGCTCGGCGACCGCGCCGACGACCCGCGAGTGGCCGACGAAGCCGTCCACGACCTTGCCCGCCGTGATCGAGCCGACGAGCTTGTCGAAGAACACCGTGTCGCCGCCGACGATGTCGATGTTGGCCTTGGTCAGGCCGGCCGCCAGGACGTTCGCCTGCGACTCGGCGATCTGCCGCGACACGTCGATGTGCTTGAGCCTGACCTCCTTGTCGGCCTCCAGGCGCAGGCGGTACTCCTCGTGGGCCCTGCTGGCGTCGTCCAGCGCGGCCATCGCGGCGGCCTTCTGGGTGAGGCCCTCGGCCTCGGCCTTCAGCTTCTCGCCCACGGCGGCGGCCCCGGCGAGCGCCATGGCCTGCTCGCCCTCGGCCCGCGCCTTCAGCCTGGCGCCCTCGACCACCGCCATCGCCCTGGCGCCCTCGGCCTCCGCCCTCAGCTTCTCGCCCAGCGCGAGCGCCTCGGCGCGGCCCACCTTCTCGATGGCCTCGGCGTCGCGCTCCTTGACCTGGACCTGCGCCAGCCCGGCCGCGGCCGTCTCGGCCTGGACGCCCTCGGCGAGCCGCATCTTGGCCCGCGCCTCCATCTCGGCGGCCTGCTGCCTGGCCTCGGCCAGCACCAGCTCCTCGCGCGCCCTGAACTTGGACGCGGCCTCCGCCGCCTCGGCCGCCTTGATGTCCTTGACCAGGTTCTCCTGCGCCTCGGCCTCGGCCGCGATGATCACGCTCTGGCGGGTGCGCTCGGCCTCCTCGACCACCCGCAGCCGCTTGATGCTCTCCTCCTGCTCGGCCACCGTCCTGTCGACGGCGATGCGCTCGCGGATGACCTCGGCGATCGACCGCTTCTCGGTCTCGACCTCCTTGTCCTTCGCGATGCGCGACAGCTCGGTCTCGCGTTCGCGGGCGATGACCTCCAGCAGGCGGTCCTTCTCGATGCGCTCGCTCTCGATCGCGATGACCCGCTCGCGGTTCTTCTCGGCGACCGCGACCTCGCGCGCCTTGTTCTCCTGCTGGACGCCGAGCTGTTCGTCGGCCTTGATGCCCGCCGTCTCGGCGCGCAGCCGCTCCTCGGCCCGCACCCTGGCGATCTCGGCCTCCTCGCGGGCCCTGACCGTCTCGATCTCCCGCCGCTGCTTGAGCTCCGCGTCCGTCTGGCGGCGCTCCAGTTCGAGTATCGCCTCGCGGGCGTCCACGTTCTGGCGGGTGATCTCCTTCTCCTCGTTGCGCTGGTACTCGTTCGTGCGGACGTGCTCGATGGCGGTCAGCTCGGTGATCTTGCGGATGCCCTGGGCGTCGAGGATGTTGCTCTTGTCGAGCTGGTGGAGCGGGGTCTGCTCCAGGTAGTCGATGGCGGCGTCCTCCAGGCTGTAGCCGTTGAGGTCGGTGCCGATCAGGCGGACGATCTCGTCGCGGAACTCGTCGCGCTTGGTGTAGAGGTCGACGAAGTCGAGGTGCTTGCCGGCGGTCTTCAGCGCCTCGGAGAACTTGGCGTTGAACAGCTCCTGCAGGGTGACCTCGTGGCTGGCGCGGGCCGTGCCGATGGCCTGGGCGACCTTGATGACGTCCTCGGCGGTCTTGTTCACCCGTACGAAGAACGTGATCTTGATGTCGGCCCTGATGTTGTCCCGGCAGATCAGGCCGTCGCGGCCGGCGCGCTCGATCTCGATCGTCTTCACCGAGATGTCCATGATCTCGGCCTTGTGGACGACCGGCAGCACCACCGCGCCGGTGAACGTGACGTCCACCTTGTTGACTTTCGAGATGATGAGCGCCTTGCCCTGTTCGACCTTACGGAAAAGGCGTCCGACGATGACGACCAGGCCGATCGCGATGAGCAGGACAACGGCCAGGAAAACGCCGAAGCCTGTGGAGATGACGTCCATCAGTGCTCGCTTTCGTAAGGCATGACCCAGAAGAATTCGCCGTCTTTGTCGTATTCGAAGATGAGCGCGGAGTCCCCGCGCCCGAGGCGGTCGCCTCCCGTCGTGCGGACCTGCACGATCGCGGACGAACCGTCGGCGGCGGTGACCTCGGCCTGGCCGAAGTCCGACGTGACCGCACCTGTACGGATCACGCACATCTGGCCGACGAAATCGCTTCTGGAATGCCGGCCGCCGCCGGGGAACAGCCTGCGCAGCGGGGCCACGGCGGCGCGTACGACGGCCCAGCCCGCGGCCAGGGCGACGACCGGCACGGCGGCCAGCGCGGGCCCGCTCGCCACCCGGCTCCCGGCCAGGCTCAGCAGCCAGGCCACGGCGACCAGGAGGGACAGCGTGACGCCCGCGGGCACGCCTCCGAAGCCCAGCCAGGCGGCGTCGTCGTCGGCGTCGAACAGGCCGGTGGCCGCCGCGAGCCAGTAGGCGGCGACCACGACGAGGAGGAAACTGAAAACGACGGTCGGAAAGCCAAGAGCGGCGTGCAACAACTCGGTCATCAAGCCTCGGTTTGCCCATCCCCCGTTGATGTCCTCCTCGGACTATATCTGCATAAAGTCCGAGTAAAGGGAAAAGTTCCCGAGTGGTCCGGAAATCGCAGCGGATTGACCTCAACTTCGGTTGAGGTAGCAGGCTGGCCCCATGACACACATGATGAGAGCGGCGGCCGTCCACGAGCCCGGCGGGCCGCCCGAGGCGCTGAAGGTGATGGAACTGCCCGCCCCGCAGGCGGGCCCCGGCCAGGTGCGGGTCCGGGTGCGGACGGCCGGCGTGCAGCCCTTCGACACCGCCGTCAGGTCGGGATGGCTGCCGCCGTACATCACGGCGGGGTGGCCGCGGGTGCCCGGCAACGAGTTCGCCGGCGTGGTGGACCAGGTGGGCGACGGCGTCACCGGGGTCACCGAGGGGGACGAGGTGCTCGGGTTCTCGGCGCTGCACGCGTACGCCGAGTACATCGTCGTGCCCGCCACGGACGTGGCCCCCAAGCCGCCCGAGGTGCCGTGGGAGGTGGCCGGCGGGCTCACCGCCGCCGTGCAGACCGCCGAACTGGCCCTCGACGGCATGGGCGTCGCCGACGGCGACACCGTCCTGATCCACGGCGCGGCGGGAGCGGTCGGGACGGCCGCCGTGCAGATCGCCAGGATGCGCGGCGCCGTCGTGATCGGCACCGCCCGCGAGGAGAACCACGACCACCTGTGGAAGCTCGGAGCCGCGCCCGTCGTGTACGGCGACGGGCTGGCCGACCGGGTGCGGGCGCTCGCCCCCGGAGGGGTGGACGCCGCCCTGGACGGCGCCGGCGGGCACGCCCTGGAGGTGTCGCTGGAACTGGTGGCCGACCGGCGGCGGATCGTGACGCTCGTGGAGCACGCCAGGGCGCCCGAGCTGGGCGTCGCCACCGTGCAGGGGCGGCGCACCGCGGAACGCCTCGGCCGCTACGCCCGCCTGTACGCCGAGGGGGCGTTCACGTTCCCGGTGCGGCGGGCGTACCGGCTGGAGGAGGCCGCGCGGGCGCACAGGGAGATCGAGACCGGGCACGGCCGCGGCAAGATCGTCCTCACCCTCGCCTGAGACGCCCCGCCCCCGCCCCCGCCCCTGGCCCCGGCTCCGCCCCTGGCCCCGGCCCAGCCCCCGGCGGCGACGCGCGGCCGGCGGGGATGGTGTCAGGCGGAGGTTCTGTGGCGCTGGTTGAAGCGGCCGACCTTGGCGCGGTTGCCGCACACCTCCATCGAGCACCAGCGGCGGCTGCCGTTCTTGCTGGCGTCGAGGAACCACAGCGTGCACTCCGGGTTGGCGCACCTGCGCACCCGGTCGGGCCGCTCGCCGAGCAGCCGGACGAAGGAGGCCGCCGCCACCCAGGGCGCGTGCCAGGCGGCGTCCTCGATCACCACGCTCTCGGAGGGCCCGTCGGGCCCGAGCCGGGGGCGGCAGGAGCCGCGGTCGAGCACGTCGTTGAGCCGGTCGGGCCCGCGGCCCTCCAGCGCGTCGCGTACCGCGTCGCGGGCCTCGACCAGGGGCCCGCGCACCCGGTCCGGCTCGTCGCCGCCGGGCAGGCCGTGCTCCGACAGCCAGGCCCGCACGCCCTCCGGGTCGTCGAACTGGTCGAGCCGCGTTCCGTGCTCGACCCAGACGGTGTCGACCAGGTCCAACGCGAGCGGTTCTCCCCGCAGCGGTCGCAGTCTCACTGCCTTAACCCCTAAAGCTGGCTTGACTGGTTACAGATCTTCATGCTATCACTTAACCACCTAAACACATTTAGCCGGTTAAGGAGTTCGCTTTGACCGTCCGCTACCGCACCGCGTCCGTCGAGGGCCTCGACATCTTCTACCGGGAGGCCGGCGACCCGTCCGCGCCCACGCTCGTGCTGCTCCACGGCTTCCCGACCTCGTCGGCCGCCTACCAGGGGCTGATCGACGAGCTGTCGGGCGAGTTCCACCTGATCGCACCCGACTACCCAGGGTTCGGCCACAGCTCGGCTCCCTCGGCGGCCGAATGGGCGTACACCTTCGACCACTTCGCCGACATCGTGGAGACGCTGCTCGACACCATCGGCGTCACCCGGTACGCCCTCTACGTCCACGACTACGGCGCGCCCGTCGGCTTCCGGCTCGCCGTGCGCCGCCCCGACCGCGTCACCGGCATCATCACCCAGAACGGCAACGCGTACGAGGAAGGGCTGACGCCGTTCTGGGAGCCGCTGCGCGCCGCCTGGGCCGACCCGTCAGAGGCGAACCTCGCCCCGCTGCGCGGCCTCCTCACCCCCGAGGCGACCCGCTGGCAGTACACGCACGGCGTGGCCGACACCACCCTGGTCAACCCCGACAGAGCCGCGCTCGACCAGGCCGGGCTCGACCGTCCCGGCGGGCAGGAGATCCAGCTCGCCCTCTTCCTCGACTACGGCTCGAACCCGCCGCTCTACCCGGCCTGGCAGGAGTACCTGCGCGTCCACCGGCCGCCGGTGCTCGCCGTGTGGGGGCGTCACGACGAGATCTTCGGCCCGGACGGCGCCCTCGCCTTCGCCCGCGACGTGCCCGACGCGCGGATCCAGCTGCTGGACGCCGGCCACTTCGCCCTGGAGACGCGCGGCACGCAGATCGCGGCCCTCGTCCGCGACTTCCTCCGGGGACTCTCCGACTGACCGCCCGCCGCCGGGGCGGCGGGCGTGGCGGGTCAGAAGTGCCAGGGGAAGGGGGACCAGTCGGGGGAGCGCTTCTCCAGGAAGGAGTCGCGGCCCTCGGCGGCCTCGTCGGTCATGTACGCGAGCCGCGTCGCCTCGCCGGCGAACACCTGCTGGCCCACGAGCCCGTCGTCGATGAGGTTGAAGGCGAACTTGAGCATGCGCTGCGCGGTGGGCGACTTGCCGTTGACCTTGCGGGCCCACTCCAGCGCGGTGGCCTCCAGCTCGGCGTGCGGGACGACCGCGTTGACCATGCCCATGCGGTGGGCGTCCTCGGCGGTGTACGTGTCGCCGAGGAAGAAGATCTCACGGGCGAACTTCTGCCCTACCTGGCGTGCCAGGTAGGCGGAGCCGAAGCCGCCGTCGAAGCTCGCGACGTCGGCGTCGGTCTGCTTGAACCTGGCGTGCTCGGCGCTGGCCAGCGTGAGGTCGGAGACGACGTGCAGGCTGTGGCCGCCGCCCGCGGCCCAGCCCGGCACGACGCAGATCACGATCTTCGGCATGAACCGGATGAGCCGCTGCACCTCCAGGATGTGCAGGCGGCCGGTGGAGGCGCTGCCGTCGGCGTACTGGTAGCCGTCCTTGCCCCTGATGCGCTGGTCTCCGCCGGAGCAGAAGGCCCATCCGCCGTCCTTGGGCGACGGGCCGTTGCCGGTGAGCAGGACGCAGCCGACGTCGGTGGTCTGCCTGGCGTGGTCGAGCGCGCGGTACAGCTCGTCGACGGTCTGCGGCCGGAAGGCGTTGCGCACCTCGGGACGGTTGAACGCGATGCGCACGGTGCCCTGGTCGACGGCCCGGTGGTAGGTGATGTCGGTGAAGTCGAATCCCTCGACAACCTGCCACGCCTTGGGATCGAACAGCTCGGAGACCATGCGCCGAGCCTAACGGATCTGCTGCTCCGCCCACTCGGCCCACTGCCGCTGCGCCTCGCCGAGCCGCACGCCGTACTCCAGTGCGATCCTTCCGTACACCGACAGATTGTCCTCGCCGCCCTCGACGAGGGAGCGGATGCCCTCCAGCCGTTCCAGGCGCTCGCCGGCCACCTCGGCCTGGCGCCGCAGGTACGCGCGGGCCTGCTCGGGGTCGAGCTGGGCGAGGAAGAACACGCGCAGGAGCATGTCGCTGCGCGCGACGCGGGTGGGCTCGACCTCGCTGATCCAGTGCCGCAGCTCGGCCCGGCCCTCCTCGGTGATGGCGTACTCCTTGCGCCCGCGCGGCCCTTCCGCGACCACTTCGAGGAGCCCCGCGTCGGCCAGCCTGCCCAGTTCGGCGTAGAGCTGACTCTGGGTGGCGGGCCAGACGTTCGACAGGGAGAGGTCGAACAGCTTCATCAGGTCGTACCCGCTGGCGGGCCCTTCGGAGAGCAGCCCCAGCACGGCGTGTCTCAAACTCATATTCCTATGTTGACATATCGCGAGTGGAAGTTCTACTTTCGACCTGTCGCTAGTGGAATGTCGAAGGAGCCCAACGTGCGCGGCCTGCTCGGATTTCTCCCCTGGATCGTCTACGCGGTCGTCGCCACCGGCGACGAGTGGCGCTGGGGCGCCATCACCGGCCTGGTCGTCGCCGTCGGCCTCGTCGTCTTCGACCGCAGGTCGGGGCGCGCCTGGGACGAGATGGTGATCGAGGCGAGCGCCGCGGTGTTCTTCGCCTGCCTCACCGTGTTCTCCCTGGCCGCCCCGCACTCGCCCCTCACGCCGTACGGGCCCGCGCTCGTCAACGTCTGGCTCGCCGCCACCGCCTGGGGATCGCTCGCCATCCGGCGGCCGTTCACCCTCGGCATCGCGCGCACCATGGCCCCGAAGGAGGTGTGGGAGACGCCGCGGTTCTACCGGGTCAACGCGGTCATCACGACCGTGTGGGCGGTGGCGTTCACCGTCGCGGCCGGCTCCCTGACCCTCGTGCTCGCGCTCGACCCCAGGGTGACCGCGCTGGTCATCGCCATCAAGGTGCTCACGTTCTGCCTCCCCGCCGCCTTCACGGCCCGCTACCCCAAGATCGCCCGTCGCCGCCTGGCCGAGCAGGGGCGGACCTCCGCCTGACCCCCCGCCCCCGGCAGGTCCTCACGGCCGGTACGAGGACGTGACGAACCCGTTCTCGTACGCGTAGACCACGACCTGGGCGCGGTCGCGCAGCCCCAGCTTCGACAGGATCCGGTTGACGTGCGTCTTCACCGTCGCCTCCGCCAGCCGCAGCAGCGCCGCGATCTCCGCGTTCGACAGCCCCCGCGCCACATGGATCAGCACCTCGCGCTCCCGCGCGGTCAGGGCGTCCGCGTCGCCCCCGCCCACGTCGTCGCCCGGCAGGTGGACGGCCACGCGGTCCAGCAGCCGCCTGGTCGTGCTGGGCGCGATCACCGCGTCGCCCGCGTGCACCGCCCGCAGCGCGCCGAACAGGTCCTCGGGGGGAGCGTCCTTCAGCAGGAAGCCCGACGCGCCCGCCCTGATCGCGGCGAAGGCGTACTCGTCCAGGTCGAACGTCGTGAGGATGAGCACCTTCGGAGTCGCCGGCCCGGGCTCCGCGCGGATGCGCCTGGTCGCCTCGACGCCGCCCATGCGGGGCATGCGGGCGTCCATGAGCACGACGTCGGCCTCGACCGCGGCCAGCACCTCCAGGGCGGCCACGCCGTCGGCGGCCTCGCCGACCAGCTCCATGTCCGGCTGGGTGCGCAGCACCAGGCGGAACCCCGCCCGCACCAGCTCCTGGTCGTCGACCAGCACGACCCGGATCACGGCCCGCCCGCGGGGATGCGGGCGAGCACCCGGTAGCCGCCGTCCTCGCCGGGCCCCGCCTCCACCGTGCCGCCGTACAGCGCCGCCCTCTCGCGCATGCCGACCAGCCCGTGCCCGCCCTCCGTCTCCAGGGCGGGCCTGCCCCGGCCGTCGTCGGCGACGTCCACCGTGACGCCGTCCGCCCCGAACGCGATGACCACCGTCGCGCGGGTGCCGGGACCGCCGTGCTTGAGCGCGTTCGTCAGCGCCTCCTGGACGATCCTGTAGATCACGAGCTGCTCGCCCTCCGAGAGGTCGGAAGGGGTTCCCGACAGGGTGAACGCGGTCGGCAGCCCCGACGCGCGGGCCTGCTCGACCAGCTCCTCCAGCCGCGCCAGGTCCGGCTGCGGCGAGTGCGGCTCCCCGGTGGGCGCGCCGTCGCGCAGCACGCCCACCAGCCGCCGCATCTCGGTCAGGCCCCGCCTGCCGGTCGTCGAGATCGTCTGCAGCGACCGCCTGGCCTCCTCCGGGTCGCTGTCGAAGGCGAGCCTGGCGCCGTCGGCGTGGATGACGATCGCGCTCATGTTGTGCGCGACCACGTCGTGCAGCTCGCGCGCGATGCGCGTGCGCTCCGCCGCCGCCGCGATGACCGCCCGCTGGTCGCGCTCCCGCTCCGCCTGCTCGGCCCGCGCCCGCAGGCTCTCCGCGTACCGGCGGTGCGTGCGGACGTACCGGCCGGCGATCCAGACGGCGACGACGAACACCGAGAACGCCGCCCACTCCTTCGCCAGCACGAACGCGGACTCGCCGGGCCGCAGCACGACGAGCGCGATGCCCAGCTCCGCCACCGCGCCGGCGGCGAGGGCCCAGCGCGTCGCGCACCCCGCCGCCACGGCGTACAGGGCGATCAGCACGGCGAGGTCGGCGGGGAGCAGGGTGGCCGTCCACAGCCACTGCAGGAAGCTCACCGACGCGGTGACCGCGAAGACCGCGAGCGGGCTCCTCCTGCGCCACGGCAGCGGCGCCAGCAGCGCGGCCGTCAGGGCGAGCATGCCCCACGGGCCGCCCGTCCGGTCGGGGGAGACGCCCAGGTCGGCGGCGAACAGGGCGTGGACGAGGCAGAGCGGCACCAGCGGCGCGACGGCGAGCGCGTCCCTCGCGACGATGTGGCGCGCCGCCCAGGCGCGCAGTCTGCCCAACACGGGATCAACCATAGGGATCGGCACGTCGGCGGGGGTCCCCCTCGCGGCGGAGATCCGCCTCCATCTCAGGGTGCAAAGGCGGCACTACGGGATCAGTCTCACCTCGGGGTACGCCGCGCTGGGACCGTCGAACAGGGGCGTGCGCCGGCCCTTCAGGTGCAGGTCGAAGAAGGCGGCCAGGTAGGCCCGCTGGGCGGCGACCGAGCGCCGGGGGTCGATCGTCCCGATGGTCTCGGCGGTGGCCGGGTGCCCCAGCTCGGCGGAGATCTGGGGGAGCATCGCCTGCAGGTCGAAGAACGAGAAGTGCTGCGTCCCCGTGAACCGCGCCTCCCGCTTCCAGCCGGTGGACGCCTCCCAGAAGGACTTCCACGACGGTTCGCTCGCGCGGGTCGTCGTCCCGCCCGCCACCTGCAGGAACGGCTTGGAGACGCCGGTCGAGGCGACCGGGTCGAAGACGATGCCGTCGAGGTTGGCCCCGGCGTCCACGCGGCGGTCGTCGTGCGCGAGCTGGGCCGCGGTGGAGCCGCCCATCGAGTGGCCGAACGCCCCCACACGCGACAGGTCCAGGGCGCCGCGCAGCCCGTCCGGCAGGGGCGCCGCGTCACGCGGCCCCGTGCCCCGGTCGAGGTCGGCCAGCCGGTCGAGGACGAACCGCAGGTCGGCGACCCGCGCCGGGAGGAGGACGGAGAAGAGCTTCGCCTGCTCCTCCGGGGTACGCACCACCGGCAGCCTGGACGTCTCGACCCGCCCTCCCGGGAACTCGACCTGCTCGGCCTCGTACGTGTGGTCCACGGTGACGACGGCGTACCCGCGGCTCGCGAGGTCCTCGGCGAGGACGGTGCTGAGCGTGCGCGGCGCCTCGAAGCCGGGCGAGAACAGGATCACGGGCAGCCGGCCGGCACGGGTGTCCACGGGGGCGCCGGCGCGGGCGTGCGTCCTCGTCGCCGCCCACGCCACCTCTCCCGGCTTCAGGCCGAGGTCGGGGGCGGTGTCGCGGTCGAAGGCCGCGGCGGCGCCCGCGGTCATCTGCGGCGCCACGGGCAGGCCGGTCGTCGCCCGGGCGGGGTACCAGAGGCTGACCATGAGCTCCCGGTACGGCTTGGACGGCGCCAGCGGGTCCTTGCGGCCGCGGTCCACCAGGCGCAGCGCCACCGTGCCGACGGGACGCGGCCCCGTGGGCGCGGGCAGCGCCACCTGGACGGGCGCCCCCGCGGCCGCCCGGCCGGCGGAAGCCGCGGTGGCAGGAGTCGCGGAAGCCGCGACCGGGGCGGCGGGAAGCGCCGTGAGGGCGGCGGCCACCCCGGCGAGGGCGGCGCCGGTGCTCCGGCGGTTCGTCGTCCGGGCTCGGGTGGGGATGGGCATCGAGGTCTCCTCGTTCGGTGGCTGACGTGCCACCAGGAGCCTTTCAGCGCACTCCGGCCTGCTCCTCGTGCTGCGGGACCAATCCGCGCTGCACCCGGGGATCGACCCCGAGGGGGACGTCCACCCGGAGGTTGACGCGGGCGGGGCCGGACGCGGGCGGAGCCGCCCGGCCGCGCCCGGTGGACGGCCCTGGCCGGAGACGGGAAGAAAGGGATCAGGTGACCTCGGCGCGCAGCTCCGCGAGCAGTTCGCCCTGGTCGGCCAGCATGTCGGTGAGGATGCGGCGCGCGGCGCCGAGCAGGTCGGCGAGCTCGGGGGTGGCCAGCGTGTAGACCACCGTGCTGCCCTCGCGGATCGCGCTGACTATGCCGGCTCTCCGCAGGACCGCCAGCTGCTGTGAGAGGCTGGACGCCTCGATGTCGATCTGGGCCAGTAGGTCCCTGACGGGGAGTGGCCCTCCCTGGAGTAGCTCCAACACCCGGATGCGAGCGGGGTGGCCGAGCGTTCGGAAGAAGTCGGCCTTGGCCTGGTAGACCTCCACGTGCATATTGCCAGACTAATCGAGCGCAGTTGCATAATTCTTCAAGTCGTAACGTTGTTGGATAGCATGACAGCGGGGACTAGGGAGTAGCCATGGGCCGAGGAAGAGCCAAGGCGAAGCAGACGAAGGTCGCTCGCCAGCTGAAGTACGCGCACCACACCATCGACTATGACCGGCTCCGCGAGGAGTTGGGCGCCGACTCGCACCGCGAGGAGATGTACCCGGCGACGACGTCGGAGCAGGAGTCCGAGCGCGCGCAATGACGCGCGCCGGCCTGCGGGCGAGAGCGTGACGCTCGTGAGCCGCCCGGCCTTGGGCGCCTGGCCGGGCGCCCGCCGGCCGGGCGCGGCGTGGCGGGGCGCGGCGTGGCGGGGCGCGTCGAGGTGTGGCGGGGCGCCGGGCGACCTCGGCGTACGCTCGTCGTGCCGCAGGCGTTTCGCCGTGCGGCACTGAGCGGTCAGGCGGCGCAGGTGTCGTGGGTCGCGTCGAAGCCCTTCAGCGCCTCTGAGTCGTCGGCGCGCAGGGGCTTGAGGCCCTTCCAGTCGTCGCCGATCACCAGGATCAGGTGGTTGGTCTGCGCCGACCCCACCAGCCTCGGGGTGGCCGCGAGGAGGTCCTTGGTCAGGGTGGGGACCCGGGTCTCGCCGTTCGGGCCGTACAGGACGGTCGTCCTGGCCACCGGCTTGCTCGACGAGTCGCCGATCCTGGTGATGTGGTAGCCGCGCTGCTCCAGGAAGGCCGCGACCTGCGTGCCGAGGCCGGAGCGGTACGTCCCGTTGCGCAGCTCCACCTGGATCTTCGACCTGGCCACCTTGGTCTGGCCGCCCTTGACGCCCTGCAGGCTCTCGTCCTTGGCGACGATCTGGAAGAGCCTGCCGGCCTGCGGCTGCACCCACTCGACGCGGCCCGGCTGGGTGAGCGAGTAGTGCCACGGCGTGGTGATGAAGCGGATCTGGCCCGCGTTCAGCCCCTTCAGGCTGGTGGCGAGGTCCTTCATCACGCCGGGCGTCAGGCCCGAGTCGGTGGTGAGCGACTTGGTGCCCGCGTCGAGGAGGCCGAAGACCTTGATCGGGTCGCTGAGCGTCTCGCCGCTCATCACCTTCTTGAGCATGGAGGCGATGAACATCTGCTGCCGCTGGATGCGCCCGATGTCGGAGCCGTCGCCGAGGCTGTAGCGGGCGCGCACGTAGCCGAGCGCCTGCTCGCCGGTGAGGGTCTGGCGGCCGGCGGGCAGGTGCAGCAGCGCCTTGGTGTCGTCGATCGGCTGGGGCAGGCAGACCTCGACGCCGCCCACCGCGTTCACCATGCTCTTGAAGCCGGTGAAGTCGACCTTCACGAAGTGGTCGATGTGGATGTGGGTGAGCGACTCGATCGTCTTCCAGGTGCAGCCGATGCCGCCGGAGTTGAACGACTCGTTGATCATGCCGAGGTGCGGCTGCTGGCCGGGGAGCTTGCCCGTGGCCCGGCACGCCGGGAGCTGCACCAGCGAGTCGCGCGGGAAGCTGATGACCATCGCGTTGTCGCGCTTGGACGACACGTGCGCCAGCATGATCGTGTCGGTGCGCTCGCCCGCGATGCGGTGGCCGTACCTGGCGTTCTTGCCGTTGCGCTGGTCGGAGCCGACGATCAGGACGTTCATCGCCGAGGTGGCGACCTTGGGCGGGCGGGTCGCGCCCAGGTCGTCCTGCGTGATGTCGACGTGCTTGACGTTGCCCGTCAGCTTGGCGCCGACGGCGACGGCGAGGCCCACCACGAGGAGGACGACGGCCAGGACGATCGCGATCGTCCACCGCAGCCAGCGGCGGCCCCGCCGGGCGGGTGGTTTGCGCGCGGGCGAGGGCGTGTCGAGAAGACCGCTGCTCACGTGACTCCAGGGGGACGGGGGCCTAGGGCCGCCGCCCATGGCCAAGAGCCTCGCCGTACAGATCTCGGCCGGTTGGACGAGCCCGAGTTTGACGCGCTCCCCAGCTTAAGGCCGGGGATTCAGCCCATGCCGCGTCATGCGGCACCTCTGAGGCTTCCTGCTTCCTCGCGCTGTGCCGGGGCAGGCCCCGATCTTACCCGCGCTCCACAGGCGTTTAGCCTGTCCGCCCGTCCGGCGGCCAGGATGTTCTTCGCCGCGTTGATGTCCCGGTCGTGGACCGTCCCGCACGGGCAGGTCCACGACCGGACGGCAAGCGGCATCGCCTCGGCGACGGCCCCGCAGCCAGAGCAGAGCTTGGAGGAGGGGAACCATCGGTCGATCTTGGCGAAGTGGCGGCCGTACCGGGCCGCCTTGTACACCAGCATTCCGATGAACTGCGACCAGCCCGCATCGTGAAGGGACTTGGCAAGGCGGGTGCGCCCCAGGCCGGACACGGCAAGGTTCTCCACGTACACCGCTTGGTTATCGCGGATGATCTGGGTGGAGAGCTTGTGTGCCCAGTCCCGGCGCGCGTCGGCCACCCTGGCATGTGCCTTGGCGACCTTGACCCTGGCCTTGCGGCGGTTCGCTGAACCTCTGTCCTTACGGGACAGTTCCTGCTGTGCCTTGCGCAGGCGTCGTTCGGCACGGCGCAGGAAACGCGGGTTCTCCACCTTCCGGCCATCGGAGGTGATGGCGAAGTGGGACAGCCCGAGGTCGATCCCCACTTCGGCGGCCGACTCCGGGAGCGGAACATCGCTGGTTTCGACCACGAAGGAGGCGAAGTACCTGCCGGCCGCGTCCTTGACCACCGTCACACTGGACGGTTCGGCGGGCAGGTCCCGCGACCAGCGCACCGGAACATCACCGATCTTCGGCAGGCGCAGCTTCCCACCGGCCGTGATGCAGAAGCGGGCGTTCTTCGTGAAACGGATCGCCTGCCGGTTGTCCTTTCGTGACCGGAAGCGGGGCGGGGCGACCTTCGCCCCCTTCCGCTTCCCCGTCAGAGAGGCGAAGAAGTTCCGGTAGGCGACATTCAGATCCGCCAGCGCCTGCTGTAACACCACGGCGGACACCTCTCCCAGCCAGGAGCGTCCCGGAGTCTTCTTCGCTTCGGTGATGACCCGCTTGGACAACTCCCCATCCGAGATGTACGGCATGCCTTGTTCCCGAGCGTCCTGTCGTGCGCGCAGCCCGTCGTTGAACACCACCCGGGCGCACCCGAACGCACGGGCCAAGGCGTGACGCTGGCCCGGCGTCGGATAGAGACGGAAGTCGTACCTGAGCTGCACACCGTGACCATAACCATGATTCATAGCCCAGTGTGGAGACATCGGAACCGGCAGGCACCGTATTCTCATCATGCACGCCCACGTGGTGTTCATGACCAAGTTCTGGCACCGGGCATTCACCGGGGCACACCTGGAACGCATGGAGCAGATCATGCAGTCCGCTTCACCGCTGGCCGGGCGGAGCACTGCGGACGAATCCGGTAGCGAGTCTCCCGGCCGCCGGAGGGGGTCACCCACCCCTCCCTCTTGGTACGACAAGTCCGGATTCGTACGCGAAGACGACGAGCTGGGCCCTGTCGCGTGCTCCGAGCTTCGTCATCGCCCTGCTGACGTGCGTCTTCGCGGTCATCGGGCTGATCACCATGTGCGCGGCGATCTCCTCGTTGGACAGGCCGCGCGCCACCAGCGCCGCCACCTCGCGCTCCCGGTTGGTGAGCAGCTCCAGCCCCTCGGGGCCGGGCGCGGGGCGGCGGGCGACGTACTCGCCGATCAGCCTCCTCGTGATCGCGGGCGACAGCAGCGCGTCGCCCCTGGCCGCGACCCGCACCCCCTGGAGCAGGTCGTCCGGCTCGGTGTCCTTGACGAGGAAGCCGCCCGCCCCGGCGCGCAGCGCGTTGAACACGTACTCGTCGAGGCCGTAGTTCGTGAGGATTACGACGTGGACGCCGCCCAGCCGCTCGTCGGCCGCGATGCGGCGGGTCGCCTCGATGCCGTCCATCACCGGCATCTGGATGTCCACGAGCGCCACGTCGGGCCGGTGTTCGAGGGCGAGCGCGACGGCCTGCTCGCCGTCGGCCGCCTCGGCCACGACCTCGATGTCGTCCTCGGCCTCCAGCAGGGCGCGGAAGCCGCCCCTGATGAGCGCCTGGTCGTCGGCCAGCAGGACCCTGATCACGACGCGCCCGCCAGCGGCAGCTCGGCCCGCACGGTGAACCCGCCCTCGGGGCGCGGCTCAGCGCGCAGGCGTCCGCCGAGCTCGGCGACCCGCTCACGCATGCCGAGCAGCCCCACGCCGGGCACGGGCGGGGCGTCCGGCCTGGCCCGGCCGTCGTCGTCCACCTGCACGACCAGTTCCTCCTCGCCGTAGTCGATGCGCACCGTGGCGGACGCGCCGCCCGCGTGCCTGGAGACGTTCGTCAGCGCCTCCTGCACGATCCGGTACGCCGCCCTGTCCACCTCGGGCGGGAGCCCCTGCGGCACGCCCGAGATCGTCACCGTGGCGGGCAGGCCGGTCGAGCGGGCCCGCTCCACCAGGTCGCCGAGCCGGTCGAGACCGCTCGGGGGCGCCTTCTCCCCGGAGTCCAGGGAGTCGGGGGAGTCCCCGGTGTCCCCGGGCTCGCGCAGCACCTCCAGCGTGGCGCGCAGCTCGCGCATGGCGTCGCCGCTGGCCTCCTGGATGGCGAGCAGCGCCGCGGGCACCTCCTCACCGCGCTTGCGCGTCAGGTGCACGGCCACGCCCGCCTGCACCTTGATCACCGAGATGCTGTGGGTGAGCGAGTCGTGCAGCTCCCGCGCGATGCGCAGCCGCTCCTCGCTCGCCCGCCGCCTGGCCACCTCCTCACGCGTGCGCTCCGCCTCGGCCGCGCGCTGCTCGGCCTGCCGCAGGTAGGCGTTCCTGTGCCGGGTCACGGTCGCCGCCACCCCGGCGGCGACGAACCAGCCGACCAGCAGCGTGGTCGCCTGGACGATCTCCTGCGGCGGCCTGCCCGCGGCCGAGGTGAGGTTCACCGCGAGGCTCCCGGCCAGGAACAGCACGCTCACCGCGGCCGGAAGGACCAGGTGCCCGGCCCGCACCGCCCCGAACACCGACACGAGCACGGGGAAGGCCGCAGGAGGGCCGGGCTGGGCGTGGACGGCGTACACGAGCATGGCGGCGGCGCTGACGGCCAGGGCCGCCAGCGGGGCGCGCCGCCAGGCGACGAGCGCCAGCGAGCCGATCACGATGGCCAGGTAGTCGGCGGGGCCCGCGCCGGCCCCCGTGGCGGGCACGATCAGCGCGGACGCCGTCACCATCACGGCCACCGACGCCGCGAGCCCCGCGTCGGCGGCGAGCGGGCGCCAGTCGTGCGCAGAGGTCATTCCCGAACAGTAGATCCCTGGGCGGTCGAAATCCTCCCCTGAGGGAGGGAAACGGTACGTACTCCCGCCGTGGTACGCCCCCGGGAGCTGCTTCACGGGCGGTAGCCGCAGGAGCCTCCCGCAGCACGACGACCGGGCGACCTGCCCGGGGTCACGATGGCGACCATGAACACGACGCGAAACGGGGCCACGTGATGGCCCTCCGCTACGTCTCCCCGGTGCGCCCGCAGGAGGCGACCGGGCTGGTCGCAGAGGTGTACGCGCAGCTCTCACGAGACTTCGGCATGGCCCGCATGGCGGTCTTCCTGACGATGTCGCCCGCCCAGGACGTGCTGGCCGCGACGTGGGCGATGCTGCGCGAGTCGCTGCTGGCGGGGAAGGCGTCCAGGACCGGCAAGGAGGTCGTCGCCCTGGGCGTCTCGATCGCGAACCGGTGCCCGTTCTGCGTCGCCGCGCACGCCACGCTCCTGCACGCCACCGGAGACCACGACCTGGCCGAGACGATCGCCGCGGGCGGCACCCCCTCCGACCCCTGGCACGCGGACCTGCTGGCCTGGGCCGCGTCCACCAGGGCGCCGTCCACCGCCGCCCTGCCCGCCGCTCTGCCCGCTTCCGGCCTGCCGTTCCCCGACGCCGAGGCGCCCGAGTACGTCGGCACCGCGCTCGCGTTCCACTTCATCAACCGCATCGCCTCCGCGCTGCTCACCGAGAACCTGCTGCCGGGCAACCTGCAGAAGTCGCGGCTGGTGCGCAGCGCGGGCGGCAGGGCGCTGGCCCGCACGGTACGCAGGCCGCTCACGCCGGGCGCGAGCCTGCCCCTGGTCGCCCACCTGCCGGTGGGTCCCGAGCCGGTCTGGGCGGAGGGCACGCCGGTCGGGGCGGCGTACGCGGCGCTCCGTGCGGCGGGCGGCGCGGGCGGCGCGCTGCTCGGCCAGGACGCGCGCGACGTGGTGCTCGACGCGGTGGCCGCCTGGGACGGCGAGCACCCGCCCATGGGCGCCTCCTGGCTGTCGGAGCCGCTCGCGGCGCTGCCCGAGCGGGACCGCCCGGCGGCCAGGCTCGCGCTGCTCGTCGCGCTCGCGCCGTACCGGGTGACCGACGCGGACGTGGCCGCCTGGCGCGCCGCCGGTCCTGCCGTCGCCCGGGACGCCGGTCCAGGCGGAGGCACGGACGAGGACCTGGTGCGCCTGTGCGCCTTCGGCGCGGTCGCGGCCACGGAACGCGCCCAGGCCCTGCTCCACCTGACGGGACGCCCGGCCCGACCCGCGGGCGACGCGGCACCCTCGCGGACGACGGGAGGCCCGGCATGACGCCCGACCTGCGCGCCGTGGACGGCCAGGCGGCCGGTCCGGCGTTCACCCGGCGTGGCGCGCTGCGGCTGCTCGGGCTCGGCGCGCTCGCGGCGGCGGCCGTGCCCGGCTGCTCCCTGCTGGGGGGCTCGCCGCAGCCGCAGCTCCTGGCCAGCGCGGCCCCGCTGCCCAAGCCGTTCGCGGTGCCGCTGCCGATCCCGCCCGTCGCCAGGCCCGTACGCACCGAGGGCGGCACCGACGTCTACGAGCTGACCGAGCGCGCCGCCGACGTGGAGCTGCTGCCCGGCCTGCGCACCCGGATCTGGGGCTACGACGGCTCCTTCCCTGGGCCGACCATCAAGGCCCGCTCGGGACGCCCCGTCGTGGTCAAGCTGGTCAACCGGCTGCCGGAGCCGACCGTGCTGCACCTGCACGGCGGCCACACGCCCGCCCAGTCCGACGGCTACCCCACCGACCTGGTGGCGGCCGGGGCCGACCGCGAGTACGCCTTCCCGATGCGGCAGCGCGCCGCCACGCTCTGGTACCACGACCACCGGATGGACTACACGGGGCCGCAGGTGTGGCGCGGGCTGGCCGGGATGTTCATCGTCGGAGACGCCGAGGAGGAGGCGCTGCGCCTGCCGTCCGGCGACAGGGACGTGCCGCTGCTCATCTGCGACCGCTCGTTCGCCGCCGACGGGACGCTGCTCTACCCCGGCTTGGAGGGGAAGCCGGGGGTGCTGGAGGCGTACATGGGGGGTGTGCTGGGCGACGTCATCCTGGTGAACGGCGCGCCCTGGCCCGAGCTGCGGGTGGCCAGGGCGCGCTACCGGCTGCGGCTGTGCAACGGGTCGAACGCCCGCCCGTACGAGCTGGCCACCGGCCGGCCGCTGGTGCGCATCGGCACGGACGGCGGGCTGCTGGCCGCGCCGCGCACGGTGGACCAGATCAGGCTGGCCCCCGGCGAGCGCGCCGACGTGGTCGTGGACTTCTCGGCGTACAAGCTGGGGGAGCGGGTGGAGCTGCGCAACCTGGCGGCGGAGGGGGCGCAGGGCAAGGTGATGCGGTTCCTGGTGGACCGGGACGAGCCGGACGACTCGGCCGTGCCGTCGCGCCTGTCGTCGGTGGAGCGGCTCGACCCGGCCAGGGCCGCCGTGACGCGCGACTTCGAGTTCACGAGCGGCAGCCTGCACGGCGGGAGGGGCTGGCTGATCAACGGCAGGCCGTTCGACCCGGCGCGGATGGAGGCCAGGTCCCGGCTCGGCGACGTCGAGGTCTGGCGGCTGACCAGCGACGTGGCCCACCCGGTGCACCTGCACCTGTCGCCCTTCCAGGTGCTGTCGGTCAACGGCGAACGCGTCGAGGGGCCGCCGGAGTGGAAGGACACGGTGGAGCTGCGCGAAGCGCAGACCGTCGAGATCGTCACCAGGTTCACCGACTACCGGGGCAGGTACGTGCTGCACTGCCACAACCTGGAGCACGAGGACATGGCCATGATGGCGGGCTTCGAGGTGGTCTGATCAGGCGGGCGGCCGGTCGGAGCACGGCCACCCGCACATCGTCCGATCAGGTGGGCGGCAGGCAGGCGGGCGGCCGGTCGGAGCACGGCCACACGTACGCCAGGTCGTCGGGCTCGTCGCCGAACAGCGGCCGGTAGTGGGCGGGGTCCTTGCGCAGCAGGGCGGAGCGGTGGCTGCGGTGCAGGGCCTCGTCCCCGAGCCAGGGCGGCAGCTCGCGGGCGGTCCGCAGCTCGTCCTGGCCGCGGACGGCGGGTCTGCCGCAGCGTTCCGCGAGCTCGCTCGCCATGGTGGCGGCGCAGGTGTCGGCCCGCCCGGCGGACTGCCAGGTGAGGCACACCTCCAGGCCGTAGCGCACGAGCGCCTCCTCGTACCCGGCCCACATCGTCACGACGGGGTGGTGGCGCCAGCCGTAGCCGGGCACGGTGAGGGCGCGCAGGATCTGCAGCGCCTCGACGCGCTGCTTGCCCAGACGGAGGGGGTCGAGCACCCCCGCGGTCTCCCTGAAATCCGGATATGGCAGGAAAGTCTGCATGTTGTACCCCCGATGACCTACCGCTTCCCCGTACGGCGGAGGTCATGGACCGTGCGGGCGGCGGCGCTCACAATCGCCTCATGGGAGACACCTATGTGGGCGCCAGGACGCCGCGCCGGGAAGACTCCAGGCTGCTGACCGGGAAGGCGCGCTACGTCGGCAACGTCAGGCTGCCGGGCATGGCGTACGCCGTCGTCGTGCGCAGCCCGGTCGCCCACGCCAGGCTGCTGGGCTGCGACGCCAAGGCCGCGCGGGCCGCGGACGGGGTGCTCGACGTGATCGTCCCCGCCGACGCGGAAGGGCTCCGCCTGCCCTGCGTCACGCTCGCCCCCGGGCAGCGCATGACCTCCTACCCGGTGCTGGACACCGTCGTCAGGTACGTCGGGCAGCCCGTCGCCGTCGTCGTCGCCACCGGCCCGGAGGCCGCCAGGGACGCCGCCGACCTGCTCGACCTCGACCTCGAGGAGCTGCCCGCCGTCGTCGGCCCCGAGCGGGCCGTCGAACCTGACGCGCCGCTGCTGCACCCCGAGTGGGGCGCCAACACCGTCACCGACTTCGTCATCGGCGACCCCGACTGCGAGGCCGCTTTCGAGGGGGCCGCGCACGTCGTCGAGATGACGTTCCGCATCGGGCGGGTCTCGCCCCACCCGATGGAGCCGCGCGGGGTCGTCGCCTCGTACGACGACGGCGAGCTGACGATCCGCATCGCGACGCAGGCGCCGCACCACGTTCGCGAGCACGTCGCCGACGCCTTCGGGCTGCCGCACGACCGGGTGCGCGTCGTCGGCGGCGACACCGGCGGCGGGTTCGGCGGCAAGGAGCACGTCTACCCCGACGAGGTGCTCGTCTGCCTCGCCGCGATGCGGCTCGGCCGCCCGGTGAGCTGGACCGAGTCGCCCGGCGACCGGCTGGTCTCGACGCTGCCCGCCCGCGCCGCCGTCCACAGGGGCAGGCTCGCGCTGCACGCCGACGGGCGCTTCGCCGCGCTCCACGTGGACGTGCTCGGCGACCTCGGCGCCCATCCGTCGAACGTCGGCACGTCGCCGCTCGCCGTCACCGCCACCACGATCCCCGGGCCCTACCGGTTCGAGCGGGTCGCCGTGCGGCTGCGCGCCGCCGTCACCACGACCACCCCCACCGGCTCCTACCGCGGCTTCGGCCAGCCCGAGGCGACCTGGACCAGGGAACGGCTCGTCGACGAGGCCGCGAGGCGGCTCGGGCTCGACCCCGTCGAGCTGCGGCTGCGCAACATGATCGAGCCGGGCGAGCTGCCGTGCACCACGCGGATGGGGCAGACGTACGACTCGGGCGACTACCCGCGCGCCCTGCGCACGCTGCGCGACCTGGTCGCCATGAAGGACGACGTCCCCGCGAAGGACGACGGGCGCAGGCGCGGCGTCGGGTACTCCTGCCACGTCGAGAGCACCGGGCTCGGCCCGTCGATGGACATGAAGGCCATGGGCATGCTGGCGGGCGGCTACGAGACGGCCGTCCTGCGGATGGAGCAGGACGCCTCCGTCACCGTGTCGTCGGGCGTCGTCGGCATGGGGCAGGGCATCGAGACGACGCTCGCGCAGCTCGCCGCCGACCACGTCGGCGTGCCGATCGACCGGGTGCGCGTCGTCCTCGGGGACACGGGGACGTCGCCGTACTCGTCGATCGGGTCGATCGCGAGCCGCTCGCTGACGGTCGGCGGCGGCGCGGTCATCAGGGGCGCCGCCCGGCTGCGGGAGAAGCTGCTCGCCATCGCCGCGCACCGGCTGGAGGCCGCGCCAGGCGACCTGGAGCTCGACGGCTCGGAGATCAGGGTGAAGGGCGACCCGCGCTCGTCGGTGCCGCTGCGCGAGGTCGCCACGCTCGCCTGGCGCGGCTGGGACCTGCCCGGCGGCGTCGCTCCCGGCCTGGAGGAACGGGTCAGCTACGACCCCGCCGCCTGCACCTTCGCGTACGGGGCGCACGCCGCGGCCGTCGCCGTGGACCCGGAGACGGGCGCGGTCGAGCTGGAGGGCTACTGGGTGGTCAACGACTCCGGCGTGCTCGTCAACCCGTCCATCGTGGAGGGGCAGCTGCGGGGCGGCGTGACGCAGGGCATCGGCATGGCGCTCACCGAGGAGATCGTCTACTCCGACGACGGTCAGCCGATCACGGACTACCTGATCCCGACGACCAGGGAGGTCCCGGACATCGAGGTCGTCCTGCTGGAGACGCCCTCGCCGGTGACGCCGGGCGGGATGAAGGGCGTCGGCGAGTCGGGCACGATCGGCCCGCCCGCGGCCATCGGCAACGCCGTCGCCGCCGCGCTGCCCGAGCTGGCGGGGCGCGTCACCGACCTGCCCCTCACGCCGCAGGTCCTCTGGCGCTTGCGCGGGTAGCGGTCCGGCGGCCGATTGATCCGGGGCGGCCCGCCGTGCGTACACGTTTGGACAGCCGCGTCCGTTCACACCGAGGCAGGTTCTCATGCTGAACGAAAGCCGGATCCGAGCGACCACCACCAGACCGGACCGCGTGCGCGGGCAGGCGCGGCAGGGCGGGACGCGGCACGCGTGGCCGCTGCCCGCCGACGCGCGGTCCGTGCGCGAGGCGCGGGCCGTCGTCCGCCACGAGCTGTCCGGGCTCGGCCTCGCCCCGGACGTCGTGGACGACGCCGTCCTGATGGCCAGCGAGCTGGTCACCAACGCCCTCCTGTACGGGGAGCCGCCCTACGAGCTGGCGCTGCACCTCGGCGCCGAGGAGATCATGTGCGTCGTGGTGGACGCCAGCCCGCTGCCGCCTTCGCCCCTGACCCACGGCCCCGCCCACGGCCCCGCCGAGCACGCCGCCGAGCACGGGCGGGGCCTGCGCATCGTCGCCGCGCTCTCCGACGGGTTCCACGGCTTCCACCCGCAGCGCTACGTCACCCGTCCCGACCTGGTGGGCAAGGCCACCTGGTTCGCGCTGCCACGCGAGGAGCGCCGGGCGGAGGTGGTGCCGTTCAGGCGGCGGTCGTAGATCGTTTCCAGTGCCTTGCAAGTCGCCTCTGCCACGGTGGTGCCGCCCGCGTTGTGCCGGACGAGCGCATAGGTGAAGCAGAGGTGGAATTCCGAGTTCTGGGGCCGCTGGAGGTCCGCGTCCCCGGCGGGGCGCCCGTCGCCCTGGGCGGGCCGCGCCCGCGTGCGGTGCTGGCCAGGCTGCTGATCGCGCAGGGCGCGGTGGTCGCCACCGACACGCTGATCGCCGACCTGTACGGTGACGCCCCGCCCCCGAGCGCGGTGCCGACGCTGCACTCGTACGTGTCCAACCTGCGCCGCGCCGTCGAGCCCGGCCGAGGCCCCCGGACGCCGCCGCGGCTGCTGGTGGGCCGTCCGCCCGGCTACCTGCTGGCGGCGGAGGACGTCGACGCGGCGCGGTTCGCCGACCTGGTGAGCCGCGCCGAGTTCCGCGGGCCCGCCGAGGCGCTGGCCTGCCTGGACGAGGCGCTGGCGCTGTGGCGCGGCACGCCGTACGAGGAGTTCCGCGACGAGCGGTGGGCGGTCACCGAGGTGGCCCGGCTGTGCGAGCTGCGCCTGGTCGCGGTGGAGCGCCGCGCGAGGGCGCTGCTCGACCTGGGCCGTCCGCAGGCCGTCATCAACGAGCTGGAGGCGGAGACCGCGGCGAACCCGCTGCGCGAACGCCTGTGGTCGCTGCTCGCGCTCTCGCTGTACCGCACCGGGCGGCAGGCGGAGGCGCTGGCGGTGCTGCGCAGGGCGGGGCGCCTGCTCGCCGACGAGCTGGGCCTCGACCCCGGCCCCGAGCTGCGCGCGCTGGAGGAGGACATCCTCCGCCAGGTCGACACCCTCGAACCGGTCACCGACGCGGCGGTCCTTCCCGCCCCCGCGCCCCGCCCGGCGGGGGACGCGCTGCGCGGCCGCGACGAGCAGCTCGCCGAGCTGGTGGCGCTCGCCGGGCGCGACGGCCTCGCGGCCGGCACGGTCCGGGGGGAGCCGGGCATCGGCAAGACGCGGCTGCTGGAGGCGTTCGACGAGCACTGCTCCACCCGCCTGGGCCGTCTGGTGCTGTGGGGGCGCTGCCACGACGCGGAGGGCACGCCGCCGCTGTGGCCGTGGACGCAGGTGTTCGGCGCGCTCGAACAGCACTGCCCCCCGCCCGGCGGCGAGTCGGCGGCCGGCCTCCTCGACGTGGAACCGCGGGACGGCTCGCCCGACGCGCTGCTGCTGCGGAGGAACCAGGCGCTCGCCGCGTGGCTGACGGCGGCGGCCCGCGCCCAGCCGCTGGTCGTCCTCCTGGACGACCTCCAGTGGGCGGACTCCGCGTCGCTCGGCCTGCTCAGGGACCTCGTCGTGCTGACCGCCCCGCACGGCGTCCAGATCACGGTGGTGGCCGCGTTCCGCACCGGCGCCCGCGACGTGCCGAACCCGCTGCCGCGCCACGACCTGCTCCGCCTGCGCGTCGGCGGCCTCGCGCCCGACGCCGTGCGCGCCGTCGCCGCCGACATGGGGGTGAAGCTGGACACGAGGTCGGTGCTGCGCATGACCGACTGCACCGGCGGTAACCCGTTCTTCCTGCGGGAGAGCCTGAAGCTGCTCGCCGGGGCCGCCGGCGGGGACCTCGCGGGAGACCTTCCCGTGGACCGCGTGCCCGACGCGGTCACCGAGCTCGTGCGGATGCGGCTCGACGCGCTCGACGACGTCAACCGGGTGCTCGCCGTGGCCGCCGTGATCGGCAGGGAGTTCGACCCGGTGCTCGTGGCCGGGGCCGCCGGAGACGGCGCGTACGACGTGCTCGACCTCGCCGTCAAGGAGGGTCTGCTCGACACCAGGGGCAGGAAGCTGGCCTTCGCCCACGACCTGCTGCGCGAGGCCCTGGTCCGCGACCTGCCGCCGCTGCGCAAGGCCGCCGTCCACAGGGACGTGGCCGCGGCGCTGGCGGCCAGGCCCTCCGCCGACGTGGCGGTCATCGCCCACCACGCCGTGCAGGCCGGGCCCGCCGGGTACGCGGAGGCGGTCCGCTGGGCGTCTGCGGCCGCCGAGCAGGCGGAGCTGCGCCTGGCGTACGCGGAGTCGGCGACCTGGCTCGGGCACGCCGTCGAGGCCCACGACGGCGCGGGCGGCGACCCGGCCGAGCACGTGGAGCTGCTGCTGCGCCAGGTGCGGGCGCTGCTGCTCGCGGGCGACCCGATCGGGGCGCGGAACGTCAGGGCCGCCGCCATGCGGGCGGCCGATCGCGTCGGCTGCGCCTCCGACCTGCTCGTGCGCGCGCTGACCGCGCTCGACACCCCGGCCGTGTGGACGTTGCGCGACCCGTACGAGGCGGTGGAGCTGCGGCTGGTGCACCGGTTCGAGAGGGCGCTCGCCGCGCTGCCCGCCGCGGACAGCCCAGAGCGGGCGATGCTGCTGGCCGGGCTGGCGCAGGAGCTCTACGACGGCACCGGCGACCCGCGGGGCGACGAGCTGTCCGCGCAGGCCGTCGCCATGGCCAGGCGGCTGGGCGACCGGCGCCTGCTGATGCGCACCCTGAACGCCAGGCACCAGTCGCTGCCGCAGCCGCAGCGCGTCCCCGAGCTCATGGAGATCACCCGCGAGCTGCACCGGCTGTCGGAGGGCGAGCCGGGGTTCGAGCTGCTCGCCCACATGATGGACACCCACAACCGGCTGGAGCTGTTCGACGTGGAGGCGGCCGACCGGGCCGCCGCCCGCTGCGAGGCGCTGCTCGACCGGCTGCCGCTGCCGTGGCCGAGGTTCCAGCACACGCTGTGGCGGGCCAACAGGGTGGCGCTCGACGGCCGCTTCGACGACGCCGACGCCCTGTACGAGGACGCCGCCGCCCAGGCGCGGCACCTCGGCGTGTGGCACGCCGCCCAGGCGGTGACGATGGGACGCATCGGCCTGAGCTACCACCGGGGCGCGATCGCCGACGCCGGGCCGCTGATCGACGCGGTGCGCGGCGTCCACCCGACGCTCGACCACGACGCCCGTACGCTGCAGCTCTGCGCGCAGGGGCGGCTGGAGGAGGCGCGCAGGCTCAACGGCGGCCCGAGGCCCGCGCCTCCGCTGGACTGGTCGTGGCTCACCATGACGTGCCTGCGGGCCGCCGCCGTGGCCGCGCTCGGCCGGGCCCACGAGTGCCGCGCGCTGTACGCCACGCTGCTGCCGTACGAGGGGCGCGTCTCGGCGCTGTCGGCGGTGCTGTGCGCCGGGCCGGTGGACTGGTACCTGGCGCTGCTGGCGTCGGCGGCGGGCCGTCGCGAGGTGGCGCTGGGGCACCTCGCCGCGCTGGAGCGCCGGGCGGAGGCCGCCGGGCTGCGCTGGTGGCGCGACCGCGCGGCGGGCACGGCGAGCAGGTGCCCGGCGCGGCCCCGGCTCCACCTCGCCGCGGACGCCACCGGCCCCGCACGTTCCTGACACACCCCGGCTGCCCGGCGACGGCGCGCCGCCGCCTCACCACGCGCCCACCGCGGCCTGTACGACTCCCATCCCGACCGTCAGGAAGACGGATGAGTCAGGACAAAAATGGCCGACATATCGTTCAAAATGTCATCTAAGCTTCGTTGTCCCAGGCAGCGGAACTGAGGTGGGAAATGGCGCTCCGCGTCAACGTGCTCGGCCCGATCGCCGCCGAGATCGACGGGGTGGACGTCCCGCTCGGCGGCCCCCGCCAGCGGGCCGTCCTCGCCGTGCTCGTCGCCGCCCGCGGCCAGGTCGTCTCGGCCGAACGGGTGCTCGACGCCGCCTGGGGCGACGAGGACCCGCCCACCATGCCGACGCTGCACTCCTACATCGCCAGGCTGCGCAAGGCGCTCGAACCGGAACGTGCCAACAGGTCGCCGTCCGGGGTGCTGGCCCGCGTCGGCAACGGCTACACGCTGCGCGTCGACGCCGACGCCGTGGACGCGGAGCGGTTCGTCCGGCTGGTCGGGGAGGGGCGGGCGCTGCTGGAGTCGGGCGAGGCCGCCGCCGCGTCCGACGTGCTCACCGAGGCCGTCGGCCTGTGGGGCGGCCAGCCGTACGGCGAGTTCGCGGGCGTGGCGTTCGCCGTGCCGGAGATCGCCAGGCTGGAAGGGCTGTACCTGTCGGCCAGGGAGAGCCTGTTCGAGGCGCAGCTCGCGCTCGGCAGGCACGCCGCCGCCGTGCCCGAGCTGGAGAAGCTCACCGCCGAGCAGCCCATGAGCGAGCGCGGCTGGGAGCTGCTCGTCCTCGCCCTGTACCGTTCGGGACGGCAGGGCGACGCGCTCGCCGCGCTGCGTACCGCGCGCCGCGTGCTCGCCGAGGAACTGGGCATCGACCCGGGCCCCGCGCTGCGCGAGCTGGAAGCCGCCGTGCTCGCCCAGGACGACGCCCTGCGGCCGGAACCGGCGCCCCCGCCCCGTCCGACGGCGGGCAACCTGCCGTTCCCCGTCACCGGCCTCGTCGGCAGGGTCGCCGAGACCGCGCAGGTGGGCGCGCTGCTGCGCGAGCACCGCCTGGTCACGCTGGCCGGGCCCGGCGGCATCGGCAAGACCAGGCTTGCTCTGGAGGCGGCCCGCGAGCGCGGCGACGCCGACGGCCCCTGGCTGGTGGAGCTGGCAGGGCTGCGCGACCCGGCGCTGCTCGCCGACGCCATCGCGGAGGTGCTGGGCCTGTCGGGCTCCGCCACGCCGCAGCGGCTGGTGCTGGCCCTGCGCGGGCGGCGGACGCTCCTCGTGCTGGACAACTGCGAGCACCTCGTGGATGCCGTCCGCGAGGTCGTCACCGTGCTGCTGGGCGGCGCGGGCGAGCTGCGCGTGCTCGCCACCAGCAGGGAGGCGCTGGGCGTGCCCGGCGAGGCGCTGTACGAGGTGCCGCCGCTGTCCACGTCCGAGGCGGGCGAGCTGTTCGTGAGCCGCGCGCGGGCCGCGGCCCCCGGCTGGGAGCCGAGCGCGGCCGAGCTGGGGCAGGTCGGGCGGCTGTGCGCCGGGCTCGACGGGCTGCCCCTGGCCGTGGAGCTGGCCGCCGGGCAGTGCCGCGTGCTGTCGGTCGAGCAGATCCTCGCCTCCATGGACGACAGGTTCTCCGTCCTCGCCGCCGGGCACCGGACCATGGCGCGTACCGTCGAGTGGAGCTACGACCTGCTCGCCGCGCCGGAGCGCGAGCTGTTCCACCGGCTCAGCGTCTTCGCGGGCGGCTTCGACCTGGACGCGGCCTCGGCCGTGTGCGGGCGGCCGGTGCTGGAGGGCGTCGCCGCGCTGGTGCGCAAGTCGCTCCTCTCCGTCGAGCCCGGCACGTCGCCGCGCCGCTACCGGATGCTGGAGACCCTGAAGGAGTTCGCCCGCGCCAGGCAGGACGCCGCCGCGCTGGCGTCCGCGCAGGAGGCCCACCGCTCCTGGGTGCTCGCCAGGGCCGAGGCCGCAGAGGCCAGGCTGCGCGGCGAGCAGGCGGTCCCCGCGATGGACCTGCTCATCGCCGACCAGGCCGAGCACCGCGCGGCCTTCACCTCCGCCCTGCTCGCGGGCGACGGCGAGTACGCGCTGCGGCTGGGCGGAGCGCTGTCGTGGTTCTGGTACCGCAGGGGGCACGTCGCCGAGGGGCTGGCCTGCCTGTCCGCCGCCATGGACCTGTCGCCGGACGCGCCTCCCGCGGTGCGGTCGCGGCCGCTGATCGGCATGGCCGGGCTGCACTACCTGGTCGGCGACTTCGCCGCGGCGCACGAGCGCGCCCGGCAGGCGGCCGAGGTGGCGCGGGCCGCGGGCGACCTGGTCGCGGAGGCGCAGGGCATCACGTACGGCGCGCTGTTCGGCGGCATCCGCGGCGTGCCGAACGCGGTGGCGGACGTGCGGGCCGCGCTGGACCTCGCCAGGGTGGCGGGCATGGGCTGGCTGGAGGCCGAGGCGCTGATGAGCCTCGGCATGCTGCTGATGTTCGCGGGCCAGGTCGAGGCGGCCAGGGAGCCGCTGATCGAGTCGATCGAGGTGGCCACGGCCCACGCGCACACGTTCGTGCTGGGGTCGTCCACCTGGCTGATGATGAAGATCGACCTGCGGCTGGGGCGCGCGGACCGCGTGATCGCCAAGGCCGCGCCGACCCTGCGCCGCGTCCACGAGGACAGGGACATCACGTCCTGGCTGGTCATCGCCCACACCGTGGCGGCGGCGCTGGCGCTCACCGGCTCGCCGCGCGACGGCGCGCGCCTGCTCGGCGCGGTGGAGGCCAACGCCACGAGGATCGGCTTCTCGCCCGTCGAGATGGACCCTCTGGAGGCCCCGGCCCGGGTGGAGGCGGTGCACCGCGCGCTGCCGCCCGAGGAGCTGTCGGCGTGCCTGCGCGAGGGCTCCTCGATGTCCTTCCCGCAGGTGCACGCGCTGCTCGACCGGCTGCTGGTCCACTGACGCCCCTTCCGCCGCCCCGGTGGGAGGCCGCCAGGCCCCGCGTTCCGCTCGCCCCGGCGGGAGGCCGCCCGGTCCCGCCCCCGCCTCCGGCGCGCCGGGCTCCCGCCCCGCGCCGGCCGCACCGGACGGGGTGGTGTGGATAATCGCAGCATGGCGTCTGAGGGCCGGTTAGCGGGCGAGCGGCGGGTGTGGGCGTTCTTCGGCCTGGTGTTCCTGCTCGGCGTGCCGTTCTGGGTGGCCGGCGCGTCCGGGGGGAAGCTGCCGCTGCTGCCGATGGACTTACCCGTGGCGGCGCTCATGTTCCCGTCCCCGCTGATCGCCGCCGTGATCATGGCACGGTGGCGCGAGGGTCGCGGCGCCGTCGGCGGGCTGCTGCGGCGCTCGCTCGCGCCGCGCGGCCTGCGCGAGCCCCGCGCCCTCCTGGCGAGCCTGCTGACGTCGCCTGCCGTCTCGCTGGCCGCGTCCGGGCTGGTCGCCCTCGCGGGGATGCCCGTCCCCGGCGAGCACGGCGCTCTCGCCGCCGCGCTGCCGCTGCTCGCGGTGTACCTGGTCGCGGCGTTCTGCGAGGAGGCCGGCTGGATGGGGTACGCCGTCGAGCCGCTGCGCGCCCGCCGGGGCGCCCTGGCCGCCGGGCTGGTCATCGGCGTGGTGTGGGCGCTCTGGCACCTCGTGCCGCTGTTCCAGGCCGGCCGCTCCCCGGCGTGGATCGCCTGGTGGTTCGTCGCCACCGTCGCCATCAGGGTCGTCATGGTCTGCCTGTACGAGCGCGCGGGCGGCAGCGTGCCGTCGGCGGTCGCCGTGCACGCCACGCTGAACACCGTGCAGTCGCTGCTGCCCGGCTACACCACGCAGGCCGTGCTCATGGCCACGCAGGCGGTGCTCACCGCGCTGCTCGCCGTCGCCCTGCTGCTGACGGCGCCGCGCGGGGCGAGGGCCTGAGCCCCGCGCCCCGCGCCCGGGAGGCGGCGCCCCCGCCGGTCAGGAGCGCCGCCCGCGCCCGGGAGGCGGCGCCCCCGCCGGTCAGGAGCGTCGCCCGCGCCCGGGAGGCGGCGCTCCCGCCGGTCAGGAGCGCCGTGCCGGTCAGCCCCTGGCGGCGTCCAGCAGACCCTGGATCTCGATCTTCTTCATGCCGAGCATGGCCCGCGTGACGCGCCCCGCCCTGGCCCGGTCGGGGTCGCTCATCAGCTCGCCCAGCACCCTCGGGACGATCTGCCACGACAGCCCGTACCTGTCCTTGAGCCAGCCGCACTGCGACTCCTCGCCGCCCTCGGTCAGCCTGGCCCACAGCTCGTCCACCTCCTCCTGCGACTCGCAGTCGACGTACAGCGAGACCGCCTCGGTGAAGCGGAAGTGCGGGCCGCCGTTGAGCGCCAGGAAACGCTGCCCGGCCAGCTCGAACGTCACGAGCATCGCCGTGCCCTCCGGCCCGGGGCCCGCCTCGCCGTGGCGCTGCACGTCCACGACGCGGGAGTCGGCGAACAGCGAGGTGTAGAACTCGGCGGCCTCCTCGGCCTGGCTGTCGAACCACAGGAACGTCGTGATCTTCTGCATGGATCCCTCCGCGTGCCGGTCTTCCTTCACGGTCACCAACGCGTCGAACACGGGACCCCAGGATCGACACGGGCGGCGAAGATTTTCTCCTCTCGTTCCCCGAACCTGGCTGAGCAGCCATAATCCAGGCGTGGCGGCCCTATCGAGGCGATCCCTCCTCCTGCTCGGCGGCGTCGCGGCGGCGGGGACGCTCGGCGCGCTGCTGCCCGCGCGGCCCGCGTACACGCCCGACGACTCCTTCGTCCGGCTGCGCGCGCGGTGGCTGGAGGCGACGGCCGGGTCCGGCTTCGACCCGGCGGCGGAGCCGTACCGGACGATGCTGCGGACGCTGGGAGAGCGGGCGGCGCGGCACCGCGACGCGATGGCGCCGTCCGACGGCTCGCTCTGGCCCGGCCGGCCGTTCCCGTCGTTCGGCGTCACCCCGGGCAGGCTCCAGACGATGGCCCGCGCGTACGCGCTGCCCGGCACGGGCCTCACCGGTGACGCCGGTCTTGCCGGAGCGGTCGCCGCGGGCGTGGACCACTACCGGGCCCGCGTGTACGCCGCGAGCGCCCGCCAGACGGGCAACTGGTGGCCGTGGCAGATCGGCGTGCCGAAGGCGCTGCTGGACGCGGCCCTGCTGGTCGGCCCGCACCTGGGCGAGCGGCGGAGCAGGGCGCTGGCCGACGCCGTGGACCACTTCGTCCCTGAACGCCGGCTCGCCTTCTACCGGGGCACCAGCACCGGCGCCAACCGGGTGGACCTGTGCACGGTGCGGCTGCTGCTGGCCGCGCTGCGCTCCGACCACGAGGGGGCGCGGCGCGCGGCCTCGGCGCTCGCCCCGGTGTTCCCGCTGGTGCGGGAGGGCGACGGGTTCTACGCCGACGGCTCGTTCATCCAGCACACGCACGTGCCGTACCAGGGGACGTACGGCGCCGTGCTGCTGGGCGGTCTGGCGGCGCTGCTCGCGGTGCTGCGCGGCTCCCCCTGGGAGGTCGAGGCGCCACCCGGCTTCCACGAGATGGTCGAGCGGTCGTTCACGCCGTTCGTCCACGACGGGCTCTGCATGGACGCGGTGAGCGGCAGAGCCGTCGGCAGGCAGCCGTACGGCGACCACGCGAGGGGGCGGGCCATCGCCTCCGCCCTCCTGCTGCTGGCCGAGTCGGCCTCGGCGGAGCGGCGGTCGCGCTGGCACGGCCTGGTGAAGGGGTGGGCGCTGCGTGACGCCGCCCGGCCGATGCTCGACCACGCCGACCTGGCGCTGCACGCCCGCCTGGCCCCGGTCGTGGCCGACGACGCCGTGCCCGCTCTGGACGAGCCGCGCGGGCACCGGCTGATGCCGATGAGCGCGCGGGCGGTGCACCGCGGGCCCGGCTGGTGCGCGGCGCTCAGCATGGCGTCGCACCGGGTGGCGCACTACGAGCACGGCAACGGCGAGAACCGGCGCGGCTGGCACACCGGCGCGGGCATGCTGCAGTGGTGGGCGGGGGGCCACGGCGACCAGTACTCCGACGGGTTCTGGCGGACCGCCGACCCGTACCGGCTGCCCGGCACGACGGTCTCGACGCGCCGCCTGCCGGACGGCGCGGGGGAGGCGTGGGGCGGCTCCTGCCCGCCGGCCCGCTGGGTGGGCGGCACGACCGACGGCAGGTACGCCGCCGTCGGCCAGCACCTGTACGGGCTGGGCAGCACGCTGGAGGCGCTCAGGTCGTGGTTCTTCCTCGACGACGCGGTGGTGTGCCTGGGCGCGGGCATCACCTGCGCGGACGGGGTGCCGGTCGAGACCGTCGTGGACAACCGCAGGACGGACGCCGCGCTCTCCGTGGGGCCGGGCTGGGCGCACCTGGAGGGCCACGGCGGCTACCTGGTGCCCGGCGGCGGACTGCGTACCCTGCGCGAGCACCGCCCAGGGGCAGGGGAGGACGGGCAGGCGGGGGAGGGCGGCCAGGCGGGGCGCGCGACGGAGGGCGGCGGGACAGGGCGCGCGACGGAGGGCGGCGGGACGGCGCGTGCGGGCGCGGCCGGTGGCGGCCGTGACCACGTCACCCTCTGGCTCGACCACGGCGTGGACCCCGGCTCGGCGTCCTACCTCTACGTGCTGCTCCCGGGCGCGACCCTGGACGAGACGCGCGCCCGCGCCGCCGGTCAGGCCGGCGTCCTGCCGCTCGCCAACACCGCCGGACGGCAGGGCGTCGCGGTGCCGTCGCTCGGGCTGACGGCCGTGAACTTCTGGCGCGGCGGCGCCGCCGGCCCGCTGACGGCGTCGGCGCCCTGCTCGGTGCTGGTCAGGGAGCGCGGTGACGGCACGGCCGCCGTGACCGTGTCGGATCCGCGCGAGGACCTGGACAGCCTCGTCGTGACGTGGAACCGCCCGGTGTCGGGCCTGGTCGAGGGGCATCCGCTGCTGATGGGCGCGACCGCGGGCGACCGGCTGGCGCTCGCCTTCGGGCCGCTCGCCGACCGGCAGGGCGCGTCGCTGACGGTCACGGTGAGCCTCGGCCCCGACCGGCTCCACCTGAGCTGACGGTCACGGTGAGCGTGGGCCCCGTCGGCCCCACCTGAGCCGGGGTAATAGGTCTGATTCGCTTCGATTGTCAGTCGCCTCCGGTAGATTCGCGGCTCGTTGATCATTCGATCGCGGTGACGCCGCCGTGCGCGCGAGCTCCCGCGACCCTTCCCTTCTGGAGGTCGAAAGGCTTGGACGCGGACATCTCCGCGTGGGAACAGCGCAGCGTGGTGCGGGTCGTCCCGCCCGTGCAGCCGCGCAAACTCGCCAAGGTGCCGTTCGTCGAACTCGCGGACGGACGGCTGCAGGGCGTCGTGTCGAGCGGATCCGACATCGCACGGGTCTACGTCTCGTCGATCGCCGCCGGCACCCACGCGTACACGTGCAGCACCAACAACAACCGCCCGTGCGGCGGGCTGTACGGCACGCCGTGCAAGCACCTGCGCGCGCTGGCCGACGAGGCCGTCCTCCAGTACGGCCTCGACCGGGTGGCCCGCTACCTGCGCGTCGAGGTCGCGGCCGGGGGCGACCTGCTGGGCAGCCTGAGCGGCGGCCCCACGCGGGCGCCCGCCGCCGCGGTGTTCGCCAGGTTCCTGCGCCACCTCGCCTACCTGGAGGTTCCCGACAGCACCGCCCCGCTGGCGGAGCTCCACTGGTTCCCGGCGGTGCGGTGATGACGGACACGCGGCTCGGGGAGCTGCTCACGGGACTGCCCGCGGGAACGGGTGAGGCGCTCGACCTGGTGACGGGCTTCGACGGCGCGTTCGCGCTGGGGTTCGCCAGGGTCGGCGAGGAGGCGGAGTCGGCGCTGTCCGGCCTGGCGGGTGCGCTCGCGGCCACACCGGTCGGGGCGCGGATCGCCGAGGCGGCCGAGAAGGTGGCGGCGGGCTCCGTCGCCGACGAGCACCTCGCGGCGCTGGCCGGCGGCCGGGCCGCGCTGCTCGGCGCGGTGCACGACGCCCTGCTGTCCGGCCTGGACGCGGCGCTCGGGCGCACCAGGGAGGCGTGGCAGCCGGCGGCCCCGGCCGCCGGGATCCCCGTCAACCTGCTGGAAGGCTGCCGGGTGTGGCTGCGCGAGCTGGCCATCACCGGCTGGCGCGGCGTGGACCACGACCTCGTCACGGCCTGCGACCAGGCCGTCGAGGCGCTGCTCGGCGTCCCGGAGCTGCGCGGCCTGGCCGTGCTGCTCGACGGGCTCGCCGCCGAACTGCGCGCGTCCTGCCCGGTCGCCACGGTGGACCGGCTGCCCGCCCGCCGCTGGGCCGACCTGTGGACGCGGGGCCTGCTGCTCGCGCAGTCCGGCCCCTGGCAGGGCACGGCTGAGCCGGTGTCGGGACGCCTCCTCGTCCTCGGCGCCGACGTGCACGAGCACGGCACGGTGGTCCGCGTCCAGGTCCACGGCGTGCTGGAGCCCGCGGGCGGCGGCACGCCCCGCCTGGTGCGCACCAGCGTGGCCGCGGCGAAGGTGGAGACCATCGTCGGCCCCGCCGTGTGGCGGCTGCTCGCCGGGTACCCGGTGCTGATGGGCGCCCTGGCCGAGCGGCGCGTCCTGGACGTCACCGACCTGCCGCTGCTGCCCGGCGGCGACCTGGTCTGGCACGACGACCGCGCGACCGCAGGCGCGGAGGCCGACCCGTTCACGACGGCGCGGGTCATGCTCGGCGGGGCCGTGGCCGCGCCGGTGCCGCCGCTCGACCGCCACCCGGTGCGCATCGCCGAGCCGGTGCTGCTGGAGGGCTACACCACCGACGGCACGACGCTCGACGTCGGCGGCGAGGGCCTGGAGTGGGACCTCGACCGGCTGCCCGCCTGCGGCCCGCTCACCCCCGAGCTGGTCGCCGCCTCCACCGGCTGCGTCGGGCTGCTGCGCTGGGACGGCCGCTGGCTGCTGCAGCCGCTCGCCGTGCAGACGGCGGTCAAGCGCAAGCCGGTCGCCGTCCACACCGCCGACTGGGCGACGGGGCCGACCGACCCGAAGGCGGTCAAGGCCGAGGCCAAGGCCGGCGACGTCGTCGCCGTGCTGCGCGAGCGGGCGGGACGGCTGCTGCGGAAATGAGCGAATCCCCCGACAACGCCGCAGAGCACCGGCGTCAGCTGCTCTACTGGCGGCTGATGTCGCGCCTGTTCGGCGCGGACGAGCAGCCGTCGCTGGAGTCGTCGAGCGTCGCGATCGTCGACGACCTCGGCCTGCCGCCCGCCCTGCTCGACCCCGCCGTGTCCGTCGACACCCTCGTCCAGCGCTACCCGGAGCTGGGCGAGGAGTTCCAGAACCTCATGGCGGAGCAGGACCCCGACGACGACCCGGCGCGGGCCGGGGCCGACGGCGACGAGGTGCGCCGCGCCGCGCTGGTGTCGAAGCTGCTGCTCAACGTGTTCGCCACGGGCAGCGGCGACGTCACCGCCGCCGACCTGGCCCGCTGGAAGCAGGACGCAGCCTGGTTCGAACGCGGCATGGGCTGCGAGCCCGGTCAGCTGCGCTCGGGCCCCGGCAACGAGGAGCTGGCCGCCTGGCTCGCCGGCATGGAGGGCGACCTCGTCAAGCGCATGCGCCTGCGCGAGGTGCTCGCCGACCCGGCGCTGGCCAAGCAGCTGACGCCCAGCATGTCGCTGATCGAGCAGCTCCTGCGCGACAAGTCGAACCTGTCGGGCGTCGCCCTGGCCAACGCCAAGGCGCTCATCCGCAGGTTCGTGGACGAGGTCGCCGAGGTCCTGCGCACGCAGGTGGAGAAGACCAGCGTGGGCGTCATCGACAGGTCGGTGCCGCCGAAGCGGGTCTTCCGCAACCTCGACATCGAGCGCACGATCTGGAAGAACCTCACGAACTGGAGCCCCGAGGATCAGCGGCTGTACGTGGACCGGCTGTACTACCGGCACACGGCCCGCCGCACCACGCCGGCCCGCCTGATCGTGGTGGTGGACCAGTCGGGCTCGATGGTCGACGCCATGGTCAACTGCACCATCCTGGCGTCGATCTTCGCCGGGCTGCCCAAGGTGGACGTGCACCTCCTGGCGTACGACACCCGGGCGCTCGACCTCACGCCGTGGGTGCACGACCCGTTCGAGGTGCTGCTGCGCACCACGCTCGGCGGCGGCACCGACGGCACGGCCGCCATGGCGCTGGCCAAGCCGAAGATCGCCGACCCGCGCAACACCGTGATGGTCTGGATCTCGGACTTCTACGACAACCGCGCGCTGATCAACGACTTCGAGGCGGTGCACCGCTCGGGGGTGAAGTTCATCCCGGTCGGCTCGGTGAACAGCTCCGGGTACCAGAGCGTCGACCCGTGGTACCGCCAGAAACTCAAGGACCTGGGCACTCCCGTGATCTCGGGCCACATCCGCAAGCTCGTGTTCGAGCTCAAGAACTTCCTCACCTAGGAGACCCGCGAATGACCGACCTGCTGCGTGCCCCCGCCGAGGTGAAGTACGCCGAGGAGCTCGACTGGCTGGAGTCGATCGACGACGGCGCCAAGCCGTTCTCGTGGCGGCTCAGCCCCAAGATGGTGCGGCTGTTCGTGCTCGGTTCCGAACCGTCAGACGGGCTCGACCGCGAGATCCCGCAGAAGTGGTTCGGCGACCGCAGCTTCGTCGAGCGCAGCATCGTGACCCTGGCCTCCGACAGGGGCCTGCTGCTCATCGGCGACCCCGGCACCGGCAAGAGCTGGCTGGCCGAGCTGCTCGCCGCCGCCATCTGCCGCAACTCCACCCTGGTCGTCCAGGGCACGGCCGGCACCACCGAGGACCACATCAAGTACTCGTGGAACGTGTCGATGGTGATCGCCAAGGGCCAGTCCCGCGAGTCGCTGATCCCCTCGCCCATCATGACCGCGATGGAGCAGGGCGTCGTCGGCCGCTTCGAGGAGCTGACCCGCTCCACCAGCGACGTCCAGGACGCCCTGATCTCGATCCTGTCCGAGAAGTACGTCTCGATCCCCGAGCTGGACGACGACAACATCGTCTTCGCCAAGCCCGGCTTCTCGATCATCGCGACCGCGAACAGCAGGGACCGGGGCGTCAACGACCTGTCGTCGGCGCTCAAGCGGCGCTTCAACTTCGTCCGCATCCCGGTCGTGACGAGCAAGCGCAGCGAGGCGGAGATCGTCCGCTTCCGCACCGAGGAGCTGCTGCGCAGGCACCGCATCGAGCTGGACGTCCCCCCGACGCTGCTGGACATCCTGCTGCAGAGCTTCGCCGACCTGCGCGCCGCCGCCGCGTCGGCCGCCAGCGACGACGAGAAGCTGGAGTCGGCGCTGTCCACGGCCGAGCAGATCGGCGTGCTGGAGGACGCCATCCTGCACAGCCACTTCTTCGGCGACCGCACGTTGCGCGCCGGCACGCTGGCCGGTTCGCTGGTCGGCTCGCTGGCCCGCCGCAGCCCCGAGGACCTCGCCATACTCAACAAGTACTGGCACGGCGTCGTCGAGCCGCGCAGCAAGAAGGACGGCGGCGACTGGCAGGACTTCCTCGAAGGCGGTCGTGAGGCGATCGCCACGCTGTCGTGAGCACCTTCGAGGCGCTGCGGCGGCAGCTCGGCGACGCTGCCGCCGCGTTCGCCGGCGACTCCGTGTCGGCCATCCTCACCGGCATGGTCGACGACGTCGACCGGGCGCTGAGCGAGAAGCTGGAGATCTTCCCGGTCTGCCACCACTCGCCGGCGTCGGCCCTCGCCATGGTGCGGCGCCTGCGCGAGAAGCAGCCCAAGGTCATCTACCTGGAGCTGTGCGAGGACCTCGGGCCGCTGCTGACCGAGCTGCGCAACTGCCGCCTGCCGGTGGCGCTCCAGGCGTTCGCCACCGAGCTCGACGGGTTCCCGCCCGCGTGGGGCCCGCTCAGCGTGGTCGCTCCGATCACGGAGGCGTCCGCCGAGTACCAGGCCATCGCGTACGCGCTGGAGACGCCCGGCGTCGAGCTGGTGCTGGTGGACCGCTCGTCCGACCACGTCTTCCAGTCGCACGGGCCGGAGGAGGCCGCGGACTCCCCTGAGGAGCCGCCGCGCGAGGGCGCCGGGCTGCACGGCGACGCCGTCGGCATCGAGATCGGCGACCTGCGGCCCCGCTTCGCCGAGCTGGAGGAGCACCTGCTGCACCACGGCAAGGTGCGCCACTGGTCGGAGTGGTGGGACCAGTACGTCGAGCAGCCGCTCGCCGGGGCGGACTACGACACGTACCGGCAGGTCATGGTGCTCATCGGCAGCCTGTTCCGCCGCCTCGACCCGGGCGACGGCGACAGGCTGGCCAGGGACGAGGACCGCGAGCGGCACATGTGGACGCGCATGCGCGAGCACCTCGCCGCCTCCGGCGCCGACCCGGCCGACTGCCTGTACGTGTGCGGCGCCTTCCACGCGGCCAGCAGGGTCGAGCAGTTCGGCCTGGACGCCGCCGCGCCGTACGAGATCGCGCCGCCCACCGGCACCCGCTGGCTGTACGGCCTCATCCCGTCGAGCCACTCGGCGATCGAGACGCAGTTCGGCCTCGCGCCGGGCTCGGTGTCGATCGCGGCGGCCACCTGGTCCAAGGCGGTGGGCAGGAACGGCCTGACCCCGTTCCAGCTCGCCGGGCAGAAGGGCACGCGCAAGCGGGCCGCCAAGCTGCCGCCGCCCGCGCCCCCGGCGCCGCCCTCCGACCGGCTGTCCGGCTACCTGTCGGCGCCGCCCCCGCTCGACGGCCTGGACGAGGAGGAACTGCGCGGCTGGTGCGTCGACATCGTCAGGCTGGCCAGGCGCAACGGCTACCTGGCGAGCACCGCCGACGCCATCGCGGTGTTCGAGACGTCGATCCTGCTCGCCGCGATGCGCAACCGGCCCAGGCCGACGCCGTACGACTTCCAGGACGCGGCCGTCACCTGCATCGAGAAGGACGTCGTGCCGGGCCGCCGCGACGTGCGCCGCCTGTGCGAGATCCTGCTGGGCGGCGACCGGGTCGGCACGGTCGGCTACGACGCGCTGCCGCCGCTGGCCCGCGACGTCTTCGACCGGCTCCGCCCGCTCGGCGTCGACCTGGAGAAACGCACGATCCAGCGGGCCCTGCTCGACCTGAACGCCGACCCGGACCTCGCCGCCTGCTCGAACCTGCTGTGGATGCTGCGCTACCTGCTGCCGGCCGACGCCGTACGGCCGATCATGGGCGAGCGCAGGCTGGGCGAGCGGTCCATCCAGGAGAGCTGGGACGTCGCGATCGGCCGCCACCAGCGGTCGATCATCGAGCTGGGCTACGAGGGCGTCACCGTCGAGCAGGTGCTGGAGCAGCGGCTGCGCGCCTCCGTCTGGGACCAGAAGGCGACGGCCGCCACGGCGCTCGCCGCGGTCGAGGACGCCATCCTCTACCTCGGCAGCCGGCGGTTCGCCGACGAGCTGGGCGCCCGCGCGGTGGAGCTGCTCGCTGCCGAGCGCACGGTGGACGACGCGCCCGAGGTGCTGCGCAGGATCCGCCGCCTGCTCGCTTACTTCAGGGCGAACGAGCCGGAGCTGCCCGCGTGGTGCGAGTCGTTCGTCACAGCCGGGTACGCGCACTACTGCACGCTGCTGCCCACGGCGTTCGTCGACGACGACACCGGGGTCAGGCAGGTGGGCGCCATGCTGGGCTTCCTGTTCACGATGGAGAGCCTGGCGATGGCGCTCGGCTGCGACAGGGCGCAGCTGGAGATCGCGGTGCAGCAGTCGCACCCCGAGTCGCCCGCGAAGGTGGCGCTGCTGTGGGCGGCGCGCAACCAGCTCGGCCTGCTGCCGCTGGCGGAGCTGCGGGCGCGCTGCGACGAGCTGCTGGCCAACCCGTTGGTGGTGCCGTCGTTCCCGCTCTACGTCACGGGCTTCGTCCAGGCGATGGAGCTGGCGCCCGGCCTGTCGGGGTTCGTCGTCGAGGTGGTGTCGAAGGCGTTCGGGCGGCTGCCGGACCGGGTGCTGCTGCCCTGGCTGCCGAAGCTGGTGACGACGCTGCGCGCCCAGGCGGGCGAGCTGATGCCGGTGCTGGTCCGCGAGGCGGGCCGGACGTACCCGGGGAGCCTGCCCGCGCTGGACGCGTGGACGCCGCCGTGGGAGCGGCGGGCCGCCGCCCCCCGGCCGAAGGCGTCCGCCTCCGCGGCGGGGCCGGTGACGGAGCTGCTCGTCGCCCATCCGGCGGCCTGCGACGCGGTGGCGGAGCTGCTCGGCTGCGACGGCCAGTGGCAGGCGCCGCAGCCGTCGGCGCACGGCGCGGCGGAGGTCCTGCTCGCCGGGCACCCCGAGACGGCCGCCGCCGTCGCCGTGCTGCTCGCCTGACCACCCACCAGGGGCGGACCGCTCACGGGCGCAGGCGGACCGCCGTCACCTTGTACTCCGGGCACGAGGTGACGGTGTCCGCCCGGTCGGACGTCAGCGTGTTCACGCCGCTGCCCGGGAAGTGGAACGCGCAGAACGCCTGGCCGGGCGCCGTCTCCTCGCCGACGTGGACGGTCAGCCTGGCCGTGCCGTGCCGGCTCTCGACCGTCACCGGGTCGCCGTCGCGCAGCCCGTGCCCGGCGGCGTCCACCGGGTGCAGGTCGAGCCGGTCCACGGCGTCGAGCCGCAGGTTGCCGCCGCGCCGCGTCATGCTGCCCGAGTTGTAGTGCGCCCAGCGCCGCCCGGTGACGAGCACGAGCGGGTAGTCGTCGTCGGGCTCCTCACCCGGCGGCAGGTACGGGCAGGCCGACAGGTGGGCCAGGCCGTCCGCCGTGGCGAACCGCTCCCGGTACAGCCTGGCCTCGCCCGGACGGTCCGCGTCGGGCGCGGGCCAGCAGACGGCGCCCTCCCGGTCCAGCCGCGCGTGCGACAGCCCGGCGAACAGCGGCGCGAGCGCGGCGCACTCGTCCAGCGCGGCGGCGGGCGTCGGGCAGCCGAGGTCGGCCCCCAGGGCGGCGGCCACCGCGTGCACGACGGCGAAGTCGCTGCGGGCCTCGCCCGGCGGGGCCAGCGCGGGACGCACCCGCTGGAAGCGGCGGTCGAAGTTGACGAACGTGCCGTCCTTCTCCAGCCATGACGCGACGGGCAGGACGACGTCGGCGCGCCGCGCCGTCTCCGACGGGAACAGCTCGTCGCACACCACCAGCGGGCAGGCCTCCAGCGCGGCGGCGACCCGCCGGGCGTCGGGGTCGGTCGCGCACACGTCCTCGCCGATGACCCACAGCGCCCGCAGGGCGCCGGACCGCGCGGCGGCGAACATCTGCGGGATGCGCAGGCCGGGCCGCGCCGGCACCTCGGCCCGCCACAGCCGGGCGGCCCGCTCCCTGGCGACCGGGTCGGTGACGCTCTGGCAGCCGGGCAGCTGGTCGGGCAGCGCGCCCATGTCGGACGCCCCCTGCACGTTGTTCTGCCCGCGCAGCGGGTTGACGCCGTACCCGCGGTCGCCGCCGACCGCGCCCCGCAGGATCGCCAGGTTCGCCAGCGCCCGTACGCCGTCGGTGCCGTGCAGGTGCTCGGTGACGCCCAGGCCGTAGAAGACGGCGGGGCGCGCGGCCCGCCCGTACAGCCTGGCGGCGGCCACGAGGTCGCCCTCCGGCACGCCCGTGACCGCCGACACGCGGTGCGGCGGGTAGCCGGCGAGCAGTTCGGCCAGCTCGGGCAGCCCGGTCGCGCGGCGGCGCAGGAAGTCCTCGTCGGCCAGGCCCTCGGCGAGCAGGACGTGCGCCAGCCCGTGGAAGAGCGCCACGTTCGTGCCGGGGCGGGGCCGCAGGTGCACGTCGGCGTGCAGCGCGAGCCCCACGGCGCGCGGGTCCGCGACCACCAGCCTGGCCCCGCGCAGCACGCGCTGCAGCAGCCGCGCCCCCACCACCGGGTGGGCCTCGGCCGGGTTCGCGCCCACGACCAGCAGGCAGTCGGCCCGCTGGGCGTCGTCGAAGCAGTCGGTGCCGCCCGGCAGCCCGAACGCCGCCGTCAGCCCCGCCGCCGACGGCGCGTGGCACAGCCGGGAGCAGTTGTCCACGTTGTTCGTGCCGATCACCGTCCGCATGAACTTCTGGACCAGGTAGTTCTCCTCGTTGGTCGCCCTGGCCGACGAGATCGCCGCCACCGCGTCGGGGCCGCCCGACGCGACCGCCTCCCGCAGGCCGCGCGCCACGACGTCCAGCGCCTCGTCCCAGCCGGCCGGCTCCAGCCTGCCGTCGCGGCGCACCAGCGGACGGGTCAGCCGCTCCTCCGAGACGCGGAAGCCGTACGCGAAGCGGCCCTTGACGCAGGCGTGGCCCCGGTTCACCGGCCCGTCGCCGGCGGGCAGGGCCGCCACCAGCTCGTCACCGCGCGTCAGCACGTCCAGCGCGCAGCCGACACCGCAGTAGCCGCAGGTGGTGCGGGTGGTGACGAGGCCGGAGGGACGCCCGCCGTACGGCAGGCCGGGCTCCGACAGCGCGCCCGTGGGGCAGGTGTCCACGCAGCCGCCGCACGCCACGCAGGCGGAGTCCACCCACGCCCCGCCGGTGCCCGGCGCGGCCACGGCGTCGCCCCCGCGCCCGGTCAGCGCGATGGCGAACGTCCCCTGCACCTCGGCGCACATCCGCACGCACCGGCCGCAGGCGATGCACAGGTCCCTGTCGAGCCGCACGTACGGATGGCTGTCGTCGCGGCCCCGCCCGGACAGCTCGCCCAGCGCGGACTCGGGCCCGATGCCCAGCGACGCGCACACCCTGGCCAGCTCGCTGCCCTCGGCCCCGCCGGTGAGCGCCCTGGCCGGCAGGGCGGAGACGATCACCTCGACCGCCTCCCTGCGCAGCGCCCGCAGCTCCCGGGTCGCCGCCTGCGCCCGCGCGCCGTCCCTGACGGGGGTGACGCACGAGGCGACGACGCTCCCGCCGAGCTTCACCAGGCAGGTCCGGCAGGAGCCCGCGGGGGAGAGCCGGTCGTCGTGGCAGAGCGCGGGCACCTCGACGCCGGCCGCCCGCACGGCGTCCAGCAGCGACGACCCCGCGGGCACGGCCACGGGCAGGCCGTCCACCTCGACCGCGACCACCCCGTCCCCGGTCATCACAGCCACCCCGGCAGGCGGCAGGCGCGGGCGAGGCTGCGCACCGCGGGCGGCACCCGGCGGCCGAACGCGCACAGGCTCGCCTCGCCCATCACCCGCAGCACGCGCCGGTACTCGTCGCCGCGCCGGGTCCGGTCGGGTCCCGGGCCGTCCGCCCCGCCCTCCAGGGCCTCCCGTACGAGGGCGAGGCCGCGCCGCGACCCCACCCGGCACGGCGAGCAGGCCCCGCAGCTCTCGGCGGCGGCGAACTCCCAGACGTGCCGCAGGATCTCCTCAGGCCTGGCCCGCTCGTCGAACGCGACCAGCCCGGCGTGCCCGAGCGCCGCCCCCCGGCACTCCAGCGCGGCCTCCGCCAGCGGCACGTCCAGCGCCTCCGGCGCGAGGAACCCGCCGAGCGGCCCGCCGACCTGCAGCACCCGCAGCCGCGCGCCGTCCTTGAGCCCGCCGCCCAGCTCGGTGACGATCCGCCGCACCGGCGTGCCGAGCTCCACCTCGTAGCAGCCGGGCCTCGCGAACCGCTCGGACAGGCAGACGAGCTTCGTCCCCGCCTCGTCCCTGGTGCCCCTGCGGGCGTACGCGCGCCCGCCCCTGCGCACGATCCACGGCACCGCGGCCAGGGTCTCGACGTTGTTGACCACGGTCGGCGCCCCCCAGACGCCCCGCCGCGTGGGGTACGGCGGCCGGGGCCGCGCGCACCCCCTGTCGCCCTCCAGCGAGGCGATGAGCGCGGTCTCCTCGCCCGCGACGTACGAGCCCGCCCCCTGGACCACCTCGACGTCCACGTCCACGCCGCTGCCGTGGACGGACAGGCCCAGGTGGCCGTCCTCGTACGCCCTCCGCACGGCGGCCCGCATCGCGGCGAGCGCCCGCGGGTACTCCGAGCGCACCAGCACCACGGCCCGCCGCGACCCACAGGCGAAGCAGGCCAGCGCCAGCCCTTCCAGCACCCGGCCGGGGTCCGACTCCATCAGCAGCCGGTCGGCGAAGGAGCCGGGGTCGCCCTCGTCGCCGTTCGCGATGAGGACGGTGTCCGGCGAGCCGCCCGCCGACGCCCACTTGGCGGCCACGGGGAACCCGGCTCCGCCGCGCCCCCGCAGGCCGGAGGCGGCGACCTCGGCCATCACCTGTTCGGGTGTGCGCAGCGCGAGCGCCGAGGGCCAGACCTGCCAGGGCGGGTCGCCGCCGGCGATCCCGGCGAGCGTCACGGGGTCGCCGGTGGCGTCGTACGCGGGCACGGGCGGGTCGAGCGGCGGGCGGCCGCCGGTGAGCTGCGCGGCGAGGCGCGGGCCGGTGCACGGCGTGTCGCCGTCGAGGCAGGCGGGTCCGGCGTAGCAGTAGCCGAGGCAGCGTACGCGCTGGAGGGAGACCGCGCCGTCGGGGCTCGCGGTGCCGGCCGCGACGCCGAGCGCCTGCTCGGTCTCGGGCAGGTGCCGTCCGAGGCGGGCGGCGAAGCAGGCCGCGGCGGAGCAGACGCGTACGTGGCGGCGGCCGTGGGGGGCGGCCAGGTCGGCGTAGAAGGTGGCGGGGCCGAGCCCGGCGGCCGCGGGCAGCCCCAGCCGCGCGGCGACGCCGGGGGCCCAGGCGGCGGGGTCGTCGGCGCGGCCGTCCCTGGTGGCGTCCAGGGACGCGATCAGCTCGATGCCGGGGCGTCCCCGGCGGTCGGCCAGCGCGCGGAACGCGTCGAAGCGTTCGGCTCGGTCCACGGACGCATACCTTCCCGCTGCCCGGCCGCCGCCGCCTCCCGCCGTCCAAGACCCGGGCACAATCAGGTCAAATTTCCCCGTATGTCCGGAAGGCCCACATTTATGGGACCTATTTCCCTTTTCGTCCGAAAAATGGCGGACAAAGACTGACAGAAAGGGGGAGGTTGCTAATGATCACTCTGAGCATCATCAAGGCCGACACCGGGGGATTCGTCGGCCACTCCGCCGTGCACCCCGACATGCTCGCCGAGGCCCGCCGCGAGATGACCCGCGCCATCGAGGCCGGCCTGCTCGTCGACGGCCACGTAGCGAGCTGCGGCGACGACATCTCGCTCATCATGACCCACACGTACGGCCCCGACGCCGACCTGATCCACTCCTTCGCCTGGGACACCTTCCAGAACACCGCCCACGTCGCCAAGGACCTCGGCCTCTACGGCGCCGGCCAGGACCTGCTCTCGGACGCGTTCTCCGGCAACCTGCGCGGTATGGGCCCCGGCTACGCCGAACTGGACTTCGAGGAGCGCCCGTCCGAGCCCGTCGTCTGCTTCCTCGCCGACAAGACCGGGCCTGGCGCGTGGAACCTGCCGCTGTACAAGATGTTCGCCGACCCGTTCAACACCGCCGGGCTGGTCATCGACCAGAAGATGCACGCCGGCTTCGTCTTCGAGGTCCACGACCTGCAGGCGGGCAAGCGCATCCTGTTCGACTGCCCCGCCGAGCTGTACGAGATGCTGATGTACATCGGCGCCCCCTCCCGCTACGTCGTCCACCGCGTCCGGTCCAAGACCCTCGACGAGACCGCCGTCGCCACCAGCACCCAGCGGCTGTCGCTCATGGCCGGCGAGTACGTCGGCAAGGACGACCCCGTCATGATCGTGCGCTGTCAGTCCGGCCTGCCCGCCGTCGGCGAGGTGCTGGAGCCGTTCACGCTCGCGTACGGCGTCGCCGGCTGCCTGCGCGGCTCGCACCACGCGCCGCTCATGCCGGTCGCCAGCGGCCACGCCCACCCGTCACGCTTCGACGGGCCGCCGCGCGTCGTCGCGCTCGGCTTCCAGATCCACGACGGCAAGCTGATCGGCCCCCGCGACCTGTTCGCCGACCCGGCGTTCGACAAGGCCAGGGAGCAGGCCAACGAGGTCATGGACTACCTGCGGCGGCACGGCCCGTTCGAGCCGCACCGGCTGCCGCTCGACGAGCTCGAATACACCACGATGACCCTGCTCACGGAGCGGCTGGCCGACCGGTGGACCCCGATGAGCACCGAGGTCGCCACTCCCGCGGGGACGGGCGGCCGGGGCTGAGCGCCCATGCCCCGCTGCAACGACGCGGTCGCCGACCTGCTGCAGGAGTACGCCGACCTGATCGCCATCACCGGCGGCGAGCCGTTCAAGGTCCGCGTCTACGAGAAGGCGGCCAGGTCGGTGGGCGGCTACGTCCAGGACCTCTCGGCCCTGGACGAGGCCGGGCTGCGCCGGATACCGAACGTCGGGCAGTCGATCGCCGCGAAGATCGAGGAGTACCTGCGCACGGGCGCCATCCACCAGCTTGAGGAACTGCGCGCGAAGGTCCCCGCCGGCGTGCGCAGGCTCATCGACGTTCCCACGCTCGGCCCGAAGAAGGCCATGGTCCTGTACGAGGAGGTGGGCGTCCGCTCCGTCGAGGACCTGGAGGCGGCCATCCACGCGGGCAGGCTCCAGGGCCTGCACGGCTTCGGCCCGAAGACCGAGGACAACCTCCTGCACGGCATCGCGCTGATGCACAAGACCGGCGCCCGGGTGCGCCTCGACGCCGCCATGGAGGTCGCCGAGGCGATCGTCGCCGCGCTGTCGGACGTGCCCGGCTGCGTCCGCTGCGCCTACGCCGGGTCGCTGCGCCGCATGAAGGACACCATCGGCGACGTGGACGTCCTCGCCACCGCCGACGACTCCGCCGCGCTGATGGCGGCGCTGCCCGGCCTGCCCGCCGTCGCCGAGGTGATCGCCCACGGCGAGACGAAGACCTCCGTCAGGACCGACACCGGCCTGCAGGTGGACCTGCGCGTCGTCACCCCGGGGAGCTGGGGCGCCGCCCTGCAGTACTTCACCGGCTCCCGCGCGCACAACATCCGCACCAGGGAGATCGCCGTGCACAAGAAGCTCAAGCTCTCCGAGTACGGCCTGTTCGACGTGGTGACCGGTGACAGCATCGCCTCCACCGACGAGGAGGACGTGTACGGCCGCCTGGGCCTCCCCTGGATCGCGCCGACGCTGCGCGAGGACGCGGGGGAGATCGAGGCCGCGCTCGCCGGCGCCCTGCCCAGGCTCGTCACGGCCGGCGACATCCGGGGCGACCTGCACACCCACACCGTCCTCACCGACGGGCTCGCGTCGCTGGAGGAGATGGCCGAGGCCGCCGCCGCGCGCGGCTACGCGTACTACGCCGTCACCGACCACGCGCCCGGCCTGTCCATGCAGCGCATGACCGACGCCAAGGCGCTCGAACAGCGGGAGCTGGTGCGGGCGCTCGACGGCGCCCTCGGCGGCATGCGGCTGCTGCACGGCATCGAGCTCAACATCGGCCCCGACGGCGACGTGGACTGGCCGCCCGGCTTCCTCGACGGCTTCGACCTGTGCGTGGCGTCCGTCCACTCCCACTTCGGGCAGTCGCGGGCGGAGATGACCGCACGCCTCGTACGGGCCTGCGAGAACCCGCACGTCAACATCGTCGGCCACCCCACGGCCCGGCTCATCGGCAGGCGGGAGCCCGTGGACGCCGACTGGGCGGAGGTGTTCGCCGCCTGCGCCCGCACCGGCACCGCCCTGGAGGTCAACGCCTTCCCCGACCGGCTCGACCTCCCGGCCGACCTCATCAGGCTCGCCGCCGGGGCGGGCGTGGTCTTCTCGATCGACACCGACGCCCACGCCGTCCCGCACCTGGCCCACCTCAGGTACGGCATAGGCACGGCGCAGCGCGGCTGGCTCACCCCCGAACAGGTGATCAACACGTGGCCGCTCGACCGGCTGCGGCGCTTCCTGCGGAAAGGACGACGTACACGATGACCGACAGGACGCCCGGCAACGGGCCCCCGGACCAGAGGCCGCCGCACCACGAGACGCAGGGGAACGGGATGCCCGGCGGCGGCATGCCGGACAGCGAGATCGAGTTCCGCGCGGTCGCGTGCCGGCTCGCCCAGGCGATCCACCACCATCCGCGCCGCGCCGACGTGGAGCCCCTGCGCGAGCCCGCGCGGCACCTGGAGACGCTCCTCGCCGCCGACGCCGAGGTGGACCACGTCGAGAACGCCGCGCTGGCCGTCATCGACATCTACGACCGCTCCGACCTGGAGATCGCCGACCCCGCCGTCGTCGCGGCCATCGAACGGCTGCGTGACGCGGCGGCCGAGCTGGACGAGACCACTTGACCCGCCCGGGGATGCCACCCCTCCTGACGGGTATGCCTAACGTGGTGTGAAGAGCGCGGTGCGCTCGGGGGACTGCTCAGGGGGACGGCCATGACCAGGACGATCGTCGTCGGCTTCGACGGTTCCGAACCCTCGCTCGACGCCGTGAACTGGGCCGGCCGGGAGGCCGCCCTCCGCGACGCCACCCTGCACATCGTGCACGCCGTCGCGCGCTGGACCCCCGACGTGCTCCTCGTCCCCGAACCGTCCGGCTGGGACGTCGAGGCCGAGGCCGCCGCCAGGCGGCAACTGGAGGAGGCCGCGCTCCGCGCCAGGGCCGGACGCCCGCACCTGCCCGTCACCACCGACCTCGCCGCGGGCTCCGCCGCCGAAGCCCTGATCTCCGCCGCGGAGGAGGCCGACCTCCTCGTGGTCGGCAGCCGCGGGCGCGGCGGCTTCACCGCCCTGCTCCTCGGCTCCGTGAGCCGCCACGTCGCCACCCGCGCCCCGTGCCCGGTGGCCGTCGTCCCGCAGCCGCGCCCCGCCGGCGCGGGCACCGCCGCCGGCGCCGGCACCGTCGTCGTCGGCGTGAGCGGCCAGCCCGGCCAGGACGACCTCCTCGACTTCGCCTTCGCCGAGGCCGCGCTGCGCCACGCCACGCTGCGCGCCGTCCACGGCTGGCTCCACCCCTCCGCCATCGCGCCGGGCGACATGCAGCCCCTCGTGTACGACATCGAGACCGTCGGCGAGCAGGAAGCCCTGCTCCTCGGCCAGATCCTGGCCGGCTGGCGCGAGAAGTACCCCGACGTCCGCCTCACCCAGCACGTCGCCCACGGCCACCCGGCGGAGATCCTCATCCGGGCCTCGGAGGACGCCGACCTCCTGATCCTCGGCACCCACGCCCGGCCAGGACCCCTGCCCGCCCTGGGCGGCACCGTCCACGCCGTCCTCCACCACGCCCGCTCCCCGATCATCGTCGTCCGCACCTGACCGCGCGGACGGACGGGTCACGGGAGGAGGCCGAGCCTGCGGGCGGTGACGACGGTCTCGTAGCGGTTGTGCGTGCCCAGCTTGTGCATGGCGCTGCGCAGGTAGCTCTTGACGGTCTCCGGCAGCAGCCCGAGCCGGCGGGCCGTCTCGGCGTTGCCGCAGCCGACGCCCACCCAGCTCAGCACGTCGAGTTCGCGCGGCGACAGCCACACCCCGGCGGCGGGCCGCGGCGTGCCGCCGCCGCTCAGCCGCGCGCAGACCTCCAGCAGCCGCTGCCGCAGCTCCGGATCGGCGACGTCGTGGGCGATGGTGCGCAGTTCGGCGTTGGCCTCCCGCACCTCCTCCAGCGCGGACGTGCTCTGCCGCTCCGCCGTCGGGGAGGTCTGGGCGACGGCGAGCCGCCTGGCGACCTCGGCGCGGATCCGCAGTTCGGCGCCGAGCTCCCTGCCGACGCACATCCCCGTCGTCAGCACCTTGTCGCCGAAGGCGAGCCGCTGCCTGGTCGCGCCGTAGAGCACGGCCCGTACGACGCCGTCCACGACGACGGGCACCGCCAGCACCGCGCGCAGCGACTCGGCCAGGACGGGACGGTCGTACTCGTGGGAGATGTCGGTCGAGTCGGCGTAGTCGGCGACGGCGGACGGCTTGGCGAGGGCGAGCACCTTGCCGCCGAGGCCGGTGCCCGAGCTGACGGCCAGGTTGTTGAGCGCCGTCGTCCGGGTTCCGCGCATCTCGGTGAGCGTGATCCGGCGGCGCTCGCCCACCATGCCGCCGAACACCACAGGCAGGCCGGCGGCCCGCTGCAGGCTGGCGAGCGCCTGCTGGAACACGTCCGAATCCTCCACCATGTCCCGATCCAAACATGCGGGTGGTCGCCACACCACCCCTGTTCGGGGGTGGTGCGACCGCCCGGAACGGACCCGGACCGCGCGCGTGCGGCCTGCGGAGAGAGACGCGGCCGGAGGCGTGCGGCCAGGTTGCGTGCCGTGAGAGCCGCGGCTGCGTCGGCACTGTCTCCGGCGACAGCGAGGCGTTCCGCAACCTGGCCGCCATGCTCGGCATCGACCCGGGGCCTCCCAGCCCCTGGTGTGCGAACAGAACAACGTCGGAGGCCTGATCGCCATCGGCTGCGGGCCCGCCACGATGGGGTGACCTCACCCCGGCGCGGCTGGACGACGCGGGCGGCGCCACGCCCGGCCCGGGTCAGGAGGGCGGCTCGCCCGTGGCGTTCCTGATCTCCTCGGCGATCTTCCACAGGGGCGCGCGCCGCGTCGTCACCAGCACGACGACCTCGTCGGAGTGCGCGTCGCCGCTGGCGTCCCGGCCGTCGGCCCACGGCTGCAGGGCCCGCGTCACCTCGTCCATGGCGGAGGTGAGCCGGGCCCGCGGGTCGCCCCGGCCGCCGCCGCGCAGCCAGCTGCGCAGCACGTGGTTGTGGGCGGCCACGACGGCCGCCGCCGCCACCTCGTGCCGCAACCGCGCCGCCTCCCCGCCCACCCCTGGGCCCACCTCCGGGCCCACCGGCGGCTCCTTCGCGCCCGCCGGTGCGGCTTCGCCGGCGGCGCCGTCGCCGGTGGCCTCGTCGCTGCGCCCGCCCAGGTAGCGGGTGAAGGCCCGCTGGTAGCGGCTGGTCGCGGCGATCTCGCGTTCCCGCAGGGCGGGGACGCGCCGCGTCAGCTCGTAGCGCTTGACCGCCGTGTCGGGGTCCTCGACGTACATGTCCAGGACGATCCCGGCGGCCTCCGCGATCACGAGCAGGGGCGGGCGCAGGGGTGAGGCGGCGTCCAGGAACGCGACCACCCGCTCCAGGCACTCGTCGTGGTCGGGGAAGATCGCGTCTTCCTTCGTACGGAAGTGCCGGAAGAACGTCCGCCTGGCCACGCCGGCGGCTCTGGCGATCTCGTCCACGGTCGTCTCGTCGAACCCCGTGGTGAGGGACAGGCTGATGGCCGCCGACATCAGCTCGCGGCGCACGTCGCGTCTCGCCGGCATGCGGTCCCTCCCGTCGTCCATGGCGCTCCACCGTAACAGCAGCTCTTCCCCTATGGCACTCAGTGACTTACGATAAGGCACTAAGTGCACACTTCGGGATTGGGAGAGGCCCATGAGCCTGGCGAGCCACCTGCACGACGCGGCAGAGGAGCACCCGATGCTCCGCGAGACGGTCCGGGCCCTGGCCGACGACAAGATCGCTCCGCGTGCCGCGGAGGCCGACGAGACGGGCGAGTTCCCGTGGGACGTGTACAAGGCGCTGGTCGCGGCCGACCTGCATGCTGTCCATGTCCCGGAGCAGTACGGCGGCGCGGGGGCCGATGCGCTCGCGGCGGTCATCGTGATCGAGGAGGTGGCGCGGGCCTGCGCGTCGTCCTCGCTGATCCCGGCGGTGAACAAGTTGGGTACGGTGCCGTTGCTGCTGTCGGCGTCGGAGGAGCTCAAGTCGCGGTATCTGCCGCCGGTGGCGCGTGGTGAGGCGATGTTCTCGTACGCGCTGAGCGAGCCGGAGGCGGGTTCGGACGCGGCCGCGATGAAGACGAGGGCGGTGCTCGACGGCGATCACTACGTGCTCGACGGCGTCAAGATGTGGATCACCAACGCGGGTGTGTCGGAGTACTACACGGTCATGGCGGTGACCGACCCGTCGGCGGGGGCGCGGGGCATCTC
>NZ_FOBF01000027.1 GCF_900109355.1 Nonomuraea pusilla | reverse complement strand
CGGATCGTTCGCAGTTCTGTGCGCTGGGGTCGGTGAAGACGAATGTGGGGCATCTGGAGCCGGCGGCGGGGCTTGCGGGGTTGGTGAAGGTGCTGTTGGCGATGGAGTACGGGGTGGTGCCGCCGTCGTTGCATGTGCGGCGGCCGAATGATCACATTCGGTTCGAGGAGACGCCGTTCTTCGTGGTGGATCGTCCGTGGTTGTGGCCGCGGGGTGAGGGGGTGCGGCGGGCGGCGGTCAGTGCGTTCGGGATGGGTGGTGTGAACGCGCATGTGATCGTGGAGGAGCCTCCGGTGGTGTCCCGGCGGGCGCCGCTGGTTCAGGACAGTCATCTGGTGCGGGTGACGGGTGCGGACGAGGTGGCGGTGCGTGCCCTGGCCGCCGCCTACGCCGACCGGTTCGACACCGTGCGCGACCCCTGGGAGACCGCCGACCTGTGCCACACGGCCAACGTCGGCCGTTCCCCGCTGGAGTTCCAGACGGCCGTCCACGGACGCGACGCCGCCGAGCTCGCGGCGGCCCTGCGCGACGTCGCCGCGGGCCGCGTACGGGTCGCCCGCGCCGACCTCGACCTGAGCGCCGAGCAGGGGGCCGCCGAGGACCACGCCGCCGAGCAGGAGGCCGCCGAAGGCCACGCCGCCGTCGCAGATCTCGTGCGCGCCGGGTACGTCCACGTCGACTGGCCCGCGCTCTCCGCTCCCGGCGCCCGGACCACGGACCTGCCGACGTATCCGTTCGCCCCGGAGAGGCACTGGCACACGCACGGCCGCTCCGCATCGACGGCGGCCGCATCGGCCACGGCTCCGGCCCGGACGATCAGTGGCGCGACGGCGACGCCGGCCCAGGAGGGCCCCGAGGCGTTCCGGGTCGAGTGGCGCGAGCGCGAACTCCCCGCCGGGCCCTCGGCGGCGCCCGGCACCGTACGCCTGGTCGTCGCGGATCCCGCCCTCAGGGAGGCGCTCACGGCCGAGCTCCGCGCCCGGGGCGCGTCCGTCGCCGAGCCGGGGCGGAGCGCGGACGCCGTCATCGCCGTCGACACCTCCTCGCCCGGCGAACCGCTCGACCTGGGCGCGTTCTGGACCGAACTGGGGGGACTCGTCAGGGAGCTGCCGCCGCACGGCGGGCTGCTGTGGGCCGGCTGCCACGGCGCCGCCGTCCACCCAGGGGAACGCGCGGCCCTGCGGCCGGAAGCGGCGGCCATGGCCATGGCCGCGGCGGCCGCCTGCGCCGAGAGCCGCAGGCCCGGCGCGGTCGTCCACCTGGACCCGGACGAGCCGGCCGAGGTCCTGGCCAGGAGGCTCGCCGCCGAGTACGCGGCGCTGCGCCACGGCGCCGAGGGCGTGGTCGCGGCCTACCGCCGAGGCGTCAGGTACGCGCAGGACCTGGCCGCCGCCGCGGCCGGGCCGCGCTACGAGCCGTCCGCCGACGGCTACTACCTGGTGACCGGCGGCCTCGGCGCCATCGGACGGCGCCTGACCGAGCGGCTGATCGACCGTGGCGCACGGCGGGTCGGCATCGTCGGCCGGTCCGTGATCGACGCCGGCCGGTCCGCCCCGCTGCGGGAGCTCGCACGCCGGGCCGACGTGGCGTACCTGCCCTGCGACGTGTCGGACGCGTCGGCCCTCGCGGCCGTGGCCGAGGAGCTGGGGACGCGCTGGGGACGGCTGCGCGGCGTCGTGCACTGCTCCGGCGCGGCCAACCCGTTCGGCGCGATGCACCGCCGGCCCTGGGGTGACGCCGCCAGGGTGATCGCTCCGAAGGCGGCGGGCTCGCTGAACGTCGTACGGCTGGCGAAGGACCGGGGCGCCGACTTCGTGGCCCTGGTGTCGTCCGTCGCCGGCGCGCGGGCCTCGGCCGGCCGGGGCCTCGTCGACTACAGCCTCGCCAACGCCTACCAGCTCGCCCTCGCCGAACGGGAGAACGACATCGACACCGTCGTCACCGCCCACGCCTGGCCCAACTGGACGGGCGTCGGCATGGAGGCCGACGCGTCCTTCGCCGCAGCCCACTCCCTCGACGCCGGCGAGGCGGAGACCGCGTTCTTCGGCCATCTGCTCACCGGCGGCGCCGTGATCTTCCCCGGCCGGGCGCCTGCACCCCCGACCGGCGCCCCCGCCGGCACCGGGCACCCGACGGCCGCCACGGCGGGCCTCCCCGCCGTCGTCCCTACCGTCGTCCCTACGGCGGCGGGACGGGACCTCGCGGCGATGCGCGCGTCCGTGCGCGACGCCTTCGTCCACGTGCTGGGCGAGGACCCGGGCGAGCGCCCGCTCCAGGGGCTGGGGATCGACTCCCTGGTCATCGCGGAGCTCGTGACGGCCCTGGAGCAGCGCGCCAGCCTCACCGTCGATCCGTCGTCGCTGATGCGCGCGCGCACGGCCGACGACCTCGCCGCGGGACTCGCCACGACGGCGGGCGGCCCACCATCGCAAGCACCGTCGCGAGCGCCGTCGCGAGCGCCGTCTCAAGCGCCGTCTCAAGCACCATCGCAAGCACCGTTTCAGGCATCGTCTCAAGCGCCGGCCGCCGACGACCGCGCCGCCGCGCTGAGCGTCCTGCTGCGCCCCCTGCTCCAGGGCGGCGGGGAGCGGTGACGCCATCCATGACCGAGGACACGACAGAAAGGACGGGAGTGAGCGAGCTGGACGGCCGCATCGCCGTCATCGGCCTGGCGGCACGGCTGCCGGGGGCCGAGGACGTCGCCGACCTGACGGACACGCTGGAGCACGACACGATCGAGATCGGCGAGGTCCCGCCGAGCAGATGGCGCCGCGACCTGTACCTCGGTGACGGCCCGCACCAGGGCTCCCATCACCGCGGCGGGTTCCTGCTCGACCCGTTCTCCTTCGATCACGAGGCGTTCGGCCTCACCGCGCAGGACGCCGTCCACCTCGACCCGCAGCAGCGGATGATGCTGGAAGTCGGCGGCCGGGCGCTGGAGGACTCCGGGTACCTGAGGTCGCGCCGCCGGCTGAACGCGGGCGTGTTCATCGGCGCCCGCATGAACGCCTACGGCTTCGACCACGGGCGCGGCCTGGCCGGGACGCCGGAACCCGCCGGCCGCCCGGCCGCCCTGTGGGGGCGGTCGCAGAACTTCATGGCGGCCTGGCTGTCCGACCGCTTCGACCTGTCGGGTCCGAGCCTGGTCGTCGACACGGCCTGCTCGTCCTCGCTGACGGCGGTGTGGCTCGCCTGCCAGAGCCTCGCGGCCGGCGCCACCGAGCTGGCCGTGGTCGGAGCGGTCGATCTGCTGATCGACCCGCTGACGTTCGTGCTGCTCTCACGCACCGGAGCCCTGTCCCCGGACGGCCTGTGCCGGACGTTCGACCGCAGGGCCGACGGCTACGTGCCGGGGGAGGGCGCCGTCGCGCTCGTCCTGAAGCCGATGCGGGCGGCCCTGGCCGACCACGACCTGATCCTCGGCGCGATCAGCGCGACCGCGGTCAACAACGACGGCTCCACCATGGGCGTCACGACGCCGAACCTGGACGCCCAGGTGGAGCTGCTGAGCAAGGTCTACGAGACGATCGACCCGGCCACCGTCCAGTACGTCGAGGCGCACGGCACCGGCACCGCCATCGGAGACCCGATCGAGGCGCGCGCCCTCACCGAGGTGTTCGGCCGGCACGGCGTCCCCCGGAACTCCGTGGCCCTCGGCTCGCTCAAGCGCCGCATCGGCCACCTGCACTCGGCGTCGGGCCTCGCGGCGCTGGCGAAGGTCATCGTCATGCTGCGCGAGGGCGTCATCCCGGCGCTGACCGTCGAGGCCCCCAACCCCCGCCTCAACCTGTCCGCCGGCCCCTTCTACCTTCCCAGCGGCCGGCGCTCCTGGCCCGAGGCGCCGGTGCGGCGGGCGGCGGTGAGCGGTTTCGGCTTCGGCGGCACGAACGCCCACGTCGTCGTGGAGGCCGCGCCCGAGGCCCCGGCCGGGCCGGCGCGGGACGAGGCGCCCGCCCGGACGGTCCACGTGCTGCCCCTGTCGGCGGACAGCTCCTACGCGCTGCGCGAACTGGCGGCGCAGTGGCTCCGGTTCCTGCCCACCGTGGCCGACGACCTCGACGACGTGTGCGCCACGGCGCGGCTGGCCCGTCCGCACCGCCGCGAACGGCTGGCCGTCACCGGGGCCGACGCCGGCGAGCTGGCCTCCGCTCTGCGCGCGTGGCTGCTCAGGGACGGCGACGCCGGCAGGCCCCGCGTCACCGTGCCGGTGCGCCCGCAGGCCGCTCCTGACGCCCTCGCGTGGCTGGCGGCCCTCGTCCGCTCCGCGCCCGCCGTGCGCGAGGTCGTCGGCCTCTTCGAGACGGCCACCGGCGTGCCGCTTGCCGGGTTCCACGGCGAGTTGCTCCGGATCAGCGAAGGCGTCGCCCTCGCGGTGGCGCTGCGGGACCTGGGGCTGCCGGAGGACGCGGTGGATCTGCCCCTGGGATGGGAGGCCGTCAGGGACTTCGCCTGGGGACGCGTCCCCCTGGAGCAGGCGCTGGCCGACGTGCTCAAGCACGCGGGCGACGGGGAACCGGCCGCCGACGAGGGGGAGGTCTGCGCGCGGCTGGCCCCGGCGCGCGGCGAGCAGGAGGTGGCCGCGGTGCTCGCCGCGATCACCGCCGAACTCTTCGCGGCGGGACGCGACATCGACTGGTCCGCGTTCCAGGCGGGGCGCGGCTGGCGCAAGCGGCTGCTGCCCGCGGCCCAGCCGGCCGGTCCGGCCCTGGACCTGCGCGAGCCGCTGCGCTCGGCCGAACCGGGGACGCCCACGGAACTCCTCTCCGGCCGGAGCGCCGCCGGATACGCCTTCTCCCGGGTGTTCGGGCCCGGTGAGACCCCCATCGCGCAGCACGCCGTCTACCGGAAGATCATGCTTCCGGGTGTCGCCTGGTTCGACTTCCTGCGCGAGGGCGCCGCCCTGCACGGCGAGGCCTTCCACGGGGTCGCCGACATCCTCTTCCACCGCCCGCTGATCCCCACCGGGGCGCGCCGGGTGGTCTGCCAGGTGGACGGGCAGGGCCGGTTCACGGTCGAGGACGCGGAAAGCCGTGAGCCCTTCGTCACCGGCCGGTACCTCGCGCAGCCCGCCCACCGGCCTGACGCCGTGCCGCTCGCCTCGCTCCTGGACGCCTGCTCCGACCTCCACGCGGGCTCCGGCCTGTACCGGTGGCTGCGGCGCATCGGCTACCACCACGGCCGCTACTACCGGAACATCTCCTGGGTGGCCGGCCTGCCCGACGGCGGCACGCTCGCCCGCGTCGAGGGCCGCCGCCAGCGGGAGCTGAACCCGGACGGCGTCCAGCTCTTCCCCGGGCTGCTCGACAGCGTCACCATCGCCGCGATCGCCCCGGACAACCCGGTGTTCGGCGCCTCCGACGCGTCCGCGTTCATCCCTCTCTCGGTGGGCCGGGTGGACGTCCACGGCCCGCTGGACGACGCCGCCTACGTCCGCACGGAGATCGCCTTCTGGAACGACGAGGCCTGCCGGGTCACCCAGACGGTGACCGACGCGACGGGCCGGCCGCTGCTGGTCTTCGCCGACATGTCATCGAAACGGGTGCCGCTGTCGGCGTTCGACGACCACAAGCCCGACCACAAGCCTGACGACAAGCCCGACGACAAGCCGGACGAGACGGCGGTGGCGGTGGCGGTGGCGGCCGATCCGGCGGCGACCCAGGCCCAGGCCCAGTCCCCGGCCCCCGTCGCGCCCGCGACCCGGCTGGTGACGACCGTACGGCGGCCGGGGGCCGCCTCCCCGGCGGGCGGGCCCGCGGTGGCCGCGCGGGTGCTCTCCTGGTTCCTGGCGCTGACGGGCACGCCGGAGGAGCACGCCGACACGGAGTTCCTGTCCGCGGGGTTCGACTCGGTCGGGCTGGTGTCGCTGAGCGAGCGCATCTCCCAGGAGTACGGCCTGTCGCTGTATCCGACGGTGTTCTTCGAGTACCCGACCCCGCGGCTATTCGCCGACTTCATCGCGGTCGAGGCGCCGCACCTCGCGGACCTGCCGGCAGCCGCCGCGCCCGCACCCGCCGCCGCGCCGACACCGGCCGCCGCGCCGGCACCGGCGGCCGCGCCCGCACCGGCCGCCGCGCCGGCACCCGCCGCGGTGCCCGCGCCCGATGCGGCCGTCGCTTCGCGGGACACCCCCGCCGCGCGCGAGGATCGGGCTTTCGAGAAGGCGGAGGTCGCCGCCGCCGGTCCGGTCGGCGAAGCCAGGCCGGCGATCCCGACCCCGGCCGCCCGACAGCCCACCACGGCCGCCCGACAGCCCACCCCGGCCCCTCCACAGCGCACCACCGCCTCGGACGGCGCTCCGCGCTCACGCGACATCGCCGTCGTCGGCGCGGCCGTCCGGCTGCCCAGCGCCGACGGCCTCGCCGCCTTCGCGGAGCTGCTCGACGAGGGCAGGGACACCGTGCGCCCCCTGCCCGGCGGCCGCTGGGACCGGCCGCACGGCCCGGCCCCGTACGCCTCGTTCCTGGACCGCGTGGACGAGTTCGACCCCGCGCTCTTCCGGATCTCGCCCCGGGAGGCTCCGCTGATCGACCCGCAGGCGCGCATCGTGTACGAGACGATCTGGGAGGCCCTGGAGGACGGCGGCCGTCTCGGCGAACGCGCCGAGGGCAGCACCACCGGCCTGTGGATCGCCTACAGCCACGACCACTACCACGAGGAGCGGGCCCGCCACGGCATCCCTGACGGGCGCGGTCTCGGCCTGGAGGCGATGATCGCGAACCGGCTGTCCTACCTCATGGACTGGCACGGCCCGAGCACCCTCGTCAACACCCTGTGCTCCTCGTCGCTGGTGGCGCTGCACACCGCCATGCAGCACCTGCGCGCCGGAGACGTCGACACGGCGGTGATCGGCGCCGTGCACGCCGCCATCAGCCCCGAGTACTTCCGCTCCATGGGCGACCTCATGGCGCTGTCGCCGCGGCACCGCTGCCGCGCCTTCGACGACGCTGCGGACGGCTTCGTGCCCGGCGAAGGCGCCGTCGCCGTGGTGCTGCGCCGCCACGGCGACGCCGAGCGGGACGGCGACCGCGTCCGCGGCCTGATCAAGGGCGCGGCCGTGAACCACGGCGGCCGGACCACCCGCTACTCCGCGCCGAGCCCCAGAGCGCAGAGCGACGTCATCACCGCCGCGCTCAGGGACGCGGCCGTCACCCCGGACACCATCGAACTCGTCGAGGCGCACGGCACCGGGACGCGGCTGGGCGACCCGATCGAGATCGACGGGCTGACCAGGGCGTGGCGCCGGCACACGGACCGCTCCCAGTACTGCGCGATCGGGTCGCTGAAGTCGAACATCGGCCATCTGGAGCCGGCGGCGGGCCTCGCGGGACTGGTGAAGGTGCTGCTGGCCATGGAGCACGGCCGGATTCCGCCGACGCTCCACGTCACCCGCCCCAACGGCCACATCCGGTTCGAGGACACCCCGTTCTACCTCGCGGCCCGTGCCCAGCCGTGGCCGCGCGCGGACCGGCCGCGCCGCGCCGCGATCAGCGCCTTCGGCATGGGAGGCGTCAACGCGCACGTGATCGTGGAGGAGCCGCCCGCCCGGCCCGTCCCGGCGCCTCTCTCCCAGGACAGCCACATCGTGCGGGTCGGCGCGGCCAGCGAGCCCGCGCTGCGCGCCCTGGCCGGAGCGTACGCCGACCATGTCGCGGCGACGGCCGAGGACGGGCTCGGCCACTTCGCCCTCACCGCGAACGCCGCACGGGCCGCGCACCGTCACCGTGTGGCCGTGCACGGCGCCACCGCCGGGGAACTGGCCGCCCGGCTCGCCGAGGTCGCGGCGGGCACCACGCCGGCGACCCGGCACACCGGCAGGGCGACGACGACGGCGTTCCTGTTCACGGGGCAGGGCTCGCAGTACGCCGGCATGGGCAGGGGCCTGCTCGCCACCGAGCCGCACTTCCGCGACGCGCTGCACGAATGCGCCGAGCTCCTGGCGCCGTACACCGACGTGCCGCTGCTCGACCTGCTGCACGGCGAGGCCAGGCACCTGCTGGACCAGACCGGGTACGCGCAGATCGGCATCGTCAGCGTGCAGGTCGCCCTCGTGCGGTGCCTGGAGCAGGCCGGCATCCGGCCGGGTGTGGTCGCCGGGCACAGCCTCGGCGAGCTGACCGCGGCCTGGGCCGCCGGCGTGCTGACGCTGCCCGACCTGCTGCGGCTGACCGCGGTGCGCGGCCGGCTGATGCAGGCGCAGCCCGCCGGCGGGACCATGGCCGTCGTCCACGCCGACGCCCACACCCTCACGGCCGCGCTCCGGTCCCATCCCGGCGTCGAGATCGCCGCCTACAACGCGCCGCGGGTGCAGACCATCAGCGGGCCCGCCGAGGCCGTCGACCGGTTCCGGGCGCTGACGGCGGAACGCGTGCAGCCGCTGACGGTCAGTCACGCCTTCCACTCGGCGCTGATGGACGACGCCGTCGCCCCGTTCGCCGACGCCGTGGCCGAGACCCCCCTCAGCCCGCCGGTGATCCCCTTCGTCAGCGCCGTCACCGGCACCTGGCACACGACGGGCACCGCGACCGACCCCTCGTACTGGGCGCAGGCCATCCGCAGGCCCGTCCGGTTCGCCCAGGCCGTCGCCACGCTGGGCGAGACGGGCCCGCACACCGTGTGGGAGGTCGGCCCCCACCCGCAGCTGATCCCCCTGGCCCGCGCCACGCTCACCGAGCCAGGCTCGGGCCCCCACCCGGCGTGGATCGCCACGCTCCAGCGCGGGCGCGGCGACCAGGCCCAGCTCCACGCCGCGCTGGCCGCCCACCACAACCACACCGGCGCCGACCTGAACTGGACCGGCCTCCACCACGGCAAGCACCAGCGCATCACCGGCATCCCGACCTATCCGTTCCACCGGCAGCGTTTCTGGATCCCGGCCGACGCCCGGGACCCCGGGGACGTCTCCGACGGCACGCACCCCGACCACAGGAGAAGGCCCGAGCACCATGGCTAGCGAGTACGGACTGAAGCGACACTTCAACGGCGAGGCCGCACACCTCATCGGCGGCAGGATCCGCGCCGTGCACCCCGAGTTCGACGTCGAGAGCTACGCCGCCGAGGTCGAGCGGCGGATACCGGGCAAGGAGCTGAAGGACCGCGTCCTGGTGCTGGCCGAGGGCCTGCGCACACGGCTGCCCGACGACTATCCCGGCGCCGTGTCGATCCTCCTGTCGATCCTCGGCGACGAACTCGCCGAAGGCGAGGGCATGTTCAACACCAGCTGGTTCCTGATGCCGGTGGCCAGGTTCGTGGAGGAGTACGGCCTCGACCATCCCGAGCTGTCCCTCGACGCCATCGAGGAGATCACCAGGCGGCACACCGGCGAGTACGCGATCCGGCCCTACATCGAGCGGCACTACGAGCCGACGATGAAGCGGATCGCCGAGTGGGCGCACAGCCCGAGCCACAACGTGCGGCGCCTGGCCAGCGAGGGCGTCAGGCCGCGCCTGCCCTGGGCCCGCACCCTCGGCATGTTCGTCGAGGACCCGCGGCCCGTCCTCGAGATCCTCGAACCCCTGCGCAGCGACCCCTCCGAGTACGTGCGCAAGTCCGTCGCGAACAACCTCAACGACATCTCCAAGGACACGCCCGACGCCGCCCTCGCCACGGCGTCGCGCTGGCTGGAGGAGAGCCCCACCCCCGAGACCGCCTGGACCGTCAGGCACGGGCTGCGCACTCTCGTGAAGAAGGGCGACCAGCAGGCCCTGGCCATCCTCGGCGCGACGGGCGGCGAACGGGTCCAGGTGCCCCGGCTGACCGTCACCCCGTCGTGGGTGAGCGTCGGGGACACCCTCGTCATCGACCTCGACGTCGCGAACACCGACGACCGGGCCCACAGCGTCACCGTCGACTACGTCGTCCACCACGTGCGCAAGAACGGCCGCAGCATCCCCAAGGTCTTCAAGCTCACGACCCTCGACCTCGCCGCCGGCGAACGGCGGAGCCTGCGGAAGTCCCACCCGATCAAGGAGGTGCAGACCCGCACGTACTACCCGGGCGAGCATCGCGTCGACATCCAGGTCAACGGCCTGGTGAAGGCCACCCAGCGATTCGGCCTGCGCACATGAGCGGAATCAGGCTCCACCTGCGCGCGGCCGATCCGCTGGTGGCGGACCACCGGATCGGCGACACCCCGGTCATCGCGGCCGCGACCCAGATCGACGCTGTGCTCCGCGCCTGCGACGCCCGGCGGCCCGACTCCGTCTGGACGCTGGAGCACGTCGCCTTCCGCGCGCCGCTGCGGGTGACAGGGCCGGACGTCGAGATCGAGGTCGTCACGGCCGAGGACGGGCAGTGCTCGGTCCGCTCGGCGGGCGTCGAGTACGGCAGCGCCCGCACGCGGGGCGAACCGCTGCCGCCGCCCCGCTATCTCGACGTCACCGCCCTGCGCGCCGGCTGCGAGCGGGACGTCCCGCTGACGGACGTGGCCGCGTGGCGGCGCGCCAGCGGCATCACCTACGGGCCGGCCTTCCAGGCGATCCGGACGGCGTACGCGGGACCGGGCCGGATGCTGGCCGTCCTGCGCGCGACCGACGACCTGCACGCGCCGGCCTTCGTGCCGCCGCCGCTGCTCGACGGCGTCTTCCAGTGCCTCGGCATGCTCGACACCGGCGCCGCCCAGGCGTTCCTGCCCTGGCACGTCGGCCGGATCGTCGCCCGCCGCAGGATCACCGGCACGGTCCTGGCCCTGGTCGAGCGGGACACGGCGCAGGGCGCCGCCGGCGCCGCCCTGCGCGGCCGGGCCACCGTCTGCAACCAGCAAGGCGAGGTGCTGCTCGAACTGGAGCGCATTACGCTCAAGGCCGCCTCGTTCCGCGCGCCCCAGCCGCCGCCCGCCGCGACGCCCCCGCTGGTCCAGACCGTCACGTGGCGGAGGACCGACCCGGCCGCCGCGCCGTCGGCGCCCGGGTCGGCCTCCGCGCCGTCGGCGCTTGACGGGCCCGTGCTGCTCGTCTCGGAGCACGACGTCGCGGCGCCGCCCGGCAGGCTCACCGTGCGGCTGACGCCGGGCGAGCTGACCGTGGAACGACTCGACGAGACGCTCGCCGGCGGCCCCGTCCAGGAGGTGGTGTACGTCGCCCCCGAGGGCGTGGCGAGCCCGAAACAGGTGACCGCGGCCCTGCAGGGCGCCTTCACCCTCGTACGCCGGCTGGCGGCGCGCCCCCCGATGCCGGATCTGCTCATCGTCACCGCGGGGGCCCACGACGTCACGGGAGGGGAGCCCGTCGACCCCTTCATGACGGCGCTGTGGGGCTTGGGACGCACCCTGCGCCTGGAGCATCCCCGCACCACCGTGCGCCTGGTCGACCTGGAACCCGGCGGCGCCGCACCGCCGTGGGACGCGCCGCGCGCCGAGCTCGAACTCGCCAGGCGCGGCGGCTCCTGGCACGCGCCGTCGCTGGAACCGCACCCGCCCGCCACCGGCGCACCACCCCGGTTCCGGGGCGGGCGCTTCCTGATCACCGGCGGCATGGGCGCCATCGGCCTGCGGGTGGCGGAGTTCCTGGCCGAGGAGGGCTGCGCGCACCTGACCCTGGTCGGCAGGACCGTCCCCGACGGGGGAGAGACCCGGCGGCGGCTGGACCGGCTCGGCGCGCTCTGCGAGCTGGACGTCGTGGCCGCCGACGTGCGCTTCCTGCCCGGGGTGCTCGGCGGCGCCGCACGCTACGACGGCGTCTTCCACACCGCCGGGGTGCTCCGCGACGGCCTGGCGCGCAGCCTGACACCGCGGCAGGTGGAGGAGGTGCTCGACCCCAAGGTCGGCGGGGTCCACGCCCTCGCCGAGCTGGTGGCCGGGCACGCCCCGCCGGGCTTCGTCGCCCTGTTCTCGTCGATCTCGGCCGTACGCGCCAACCTCGGTCAGAGCTCCTACGCCGCCGCCAACGCCTACCTGGACGGCTACGCCGCGCGCCGCCGCGCCGCCGGCGAGCCCTGGTACAGCCTCGGCTGGGGCCTGTGGGCCATCGGCATGGGGGAGGACGTCGCCCCGAAGGCCGCCGCGCACGGCATTCCCGCTCTCACCGCGGACGACGGCGTCGCCCTGCTGCGTGCCGTCCTCAGCCGTCCTCCCGCGAACTACGTCCTGTCCGCCGCCGCGCACGCGAAGGGTGAACCGATGACCGCCGTCACACCGGAGAGCGGGCTGTGGCCGCAGCTCACCGCCGCCGTGAAGAAGATCCTCCACGTCGACGACGTCATGCCCGAGGACGACCTGCTGGAGCTGGGCCTCGATTCGATGATGGCGGTCGAGCTGGCCGCGTCCCTGTCCGGCGGCGGGCTCGACGTCGATCCCATGGTGTTCTTCGAGCACAGCCGTGTCGGCGTCCTGCTCGGCCGCCTGGAGTCGCTGCCCCGCACGGGAGCCGCCGGCGGCCCCGCCGCGGGGGAACCGCGCGAGACGCCCCCGCCGGTCCCCCGGGACGAGCGGCCCGCGCCGGCCCCCGAGGGCAGGGCCGCCGGCTCCTTCGTCTCCCCGTGGGACCGCTACCGTGAGCCGGCGTCCGCCCGGCCGGTGGAGAGCCCGCCGAGCCGCGTGCCGCCGAAGCCCGCCCCGCCGGTCCCGATCATCCCGACCGTCCCGACCGTCCCGGCGGCCCCGCCTCCCTCCGCCGCGCCTCGGGCCAACGGCCGCGTGCCGCGACGGACCCTGCCCGGCCGGCTGTCCAACGCCGCCGACGGCACCTTCCTCGACCGGCGCATCGACGCGCTCTCCGAGGAGGACCGCCTCATCGTCGCCAGGGACGAGTACTTCTACGAGCCCGTCATCGAGCAGGCCGAGGGCGCCAGGATCAAGTTCGACGGCCGCTGGTTCCTCAACTTCGCCTCGTACAGCTACCTGGGGCTCATCGGGCACGACTACATCGACCAGCAGGTCCTGGACGCGGTGGAACGGCACGGAACCGGCGCCCACGGCGTCCGGCTCCTGGCCGGGACCCTGCACCTGCACCGCGAACTGGAGCTGTCGCTCGCCCGCTTCCTCGGCGCCGAGGACGCCGTCGTCTACTCCAGCGGCTACATGGCCAACGTGGCCACGGTGAGCGCCCTCGTCGGCCCCGGCGACGTGATCGTGGGCGACGTCTACAACCACGCCAGCATCCTCGACGGATACCGGCTGTCCGGCGCCGACGTCATCACGTACGCGCACAACGACCTGGCCGACCTGGAGCGCGCCCTGAAGAAGGTGGGGGACGCGGGCCGGCTGGTGGTGACCGACGCCGTCTTCAGCATGGACGGCGACGTGGCCGACCTGCCGGGCATCCTGGAGCTGTGCGAGCGCTACGACGCTCCGCTCATGGTGGACGAGGCGCACAGCCTCGGCGTGCTCGGGGACACGGGACGCGGCATCACCGAGCACTTCGGCATCGACCCGGCCCGCGTCGACGTGAAGATGGGCACGCTGTCCAAGACCGTGCCCAGCGCGGGCGGCTACGTCGCGGGATCACGCGATCTGATCTTCGCGCTGAAGAACAACGCGCGCGGCTGGATGTTCTCGGCCGCCGCGACACCCGCCCAGGTGGCGGCGGCCAAGGCGGCCATCGAGGTGATGGCGGCCGCGCCGGAGCTCACCCGCGAGCTGCGGGCCAGGACGGCCCGCTACCACGAGCGGCTGCGCGCGCTCGGCTTCGACACGCTCGCCAGCGAGACACCGGTGGTGCCGATCATCTGCCGCAGCGCCGGTCAGGCGGGCGCCATGGCCAGGCTGTGCCAGCTCGACGGGCTGTTCGTGCAGCCCATCGTCTACCCGGCGGTGCCGCGGACGCTGCCCCGCCTGCGGACGATCGTCAACCTCAGCCATTCAGAAGCCGACCTGGACACCGCGGTCGCCACGCTGGAGAAGGCGGGCCGGGCCTGCGGCCTCATCTCCTGACCTGCGACCGGAAATCCGCACCTGCCTGACGGCGCCGACGCCGGCGCACCACGCGACACCAGCGAACGACGCGACACACAGGGGAAACGACATGAGCGAGATCGACACCGCCGCGTTCTTCTCAGCCGTACTGAAGACCATCGCCTCGACCCGCAACCACGGCACCGACCCGAACGAGCACGCCAAGGGCGTGGTGGAGCCGGCCGCGCGCATCCGCGCCGTCGAGGAGGAGGTCGGCGACCGGCCGCTCACCTCCCGCGAGGCAGCAGAGGTGCTGGAGCTGCTGGAGACCACCTTCAGGGCCAAGCGCACCCCCGGCGAGGAGCGGGAGTACTACCTGGAGTACATCGAGAAGGTCTCCGGGGTCGGCCGGGCCTCGCTGGGTGTGTCCGCCCCGTGAGCGCGCCCGGACCCGCGTGGTACAGCCACGAGCTGTGCTTCTGGCACGACCCCGGGCCAGGGTCGGGATACGTCCCGGTCGGGCCCGGGATCGAGCCGCTCAGGCAGTTCGCCGTGGACCCCGACCTGAGGCGGGCGGAGGGGCTGGTCAAGGCGTCGGGCGTGATGGACCGCTTCACCGCGGTGACCCCGGCGCCCGCCTCGGACGAGGACCTGCTGCTGGTGCACGTTCCGGAGCACGTCGAACGCGTCGAGGCGGCCTCGGCGGCCGGAGCCGGCGACGCGGGCGTGTACGCCCACGTGAACTACCACAGCGCCCAGGCGGCGCGGCTCGCCGCCGGAGCCTGCGCGCAGGCCGCCGTCGCCGTGCTGGACGGGCGGTTCGACCGGGCCTACTGCCTGGTGCGGCCGCCGGGCCACCACGCAGAACCCGACCGGGCGATGGCGCTGTGCCTGTACAACAACGTCGCCATCGCCGCCAGGGCCGCCCAGCGCCACGGGGCGCGCCGGGTGCTGATCCTCGACTGGGACGTGCACCACGGCAACGGCATCCAGCGGGTCTTCTACGAGGACCCCGACGTGCTGTACATCTCCCTCCACCAGGACGGGCTGTTCCCCGCGGCGTCCGGCGGCGTCCTGGAGACCGGCGCCGGCGCGGGCGCGGGCGCCACCCTCAACGTGCCGCTGCCCCCGGGCAGCGGGCACGCCGCCTACCTCGCCGTGATCGACCGCGTCGTGGAACCCGCCGCCCGCGCCTTCGGGCCCGAGCTGATCCTCGTCGCGGCGGGCGTCGACGCGGGCGGGCACGACCCGATGGGCCGCATGATGTGCACCAGCCGCACCCTGCACGCCATGACCTCGACGATGTGCCGGCTGGCCGGCGAGCTGACGGACGGACGGATCGTCTTCTGCCACGAAGGCGGCTACTCGGCCTGGTACCAGCCGATGCTGGTGCTGGGCACCGCCAGTGCGATCGCCGGCCTCCCCGCCCCGCACGACCCGTTCCTGCACTCGCTCGAACACCTTCCAGGCCAGCGGCTGCAGCCGCACCAGAACCGGGTGATCGAGCACCTTCGAACCCGCCATCCGCTGCTCGCCGGTCAGTTGTCCGCGGCCGGCCCGGGGCCCGGAGGAGACCATTAGCACCTGGTGGATGAGAGCCGGGGCCGGCGCCGGCGGACCCGGCCCCGGCCCTCGCCTCCGCGTGGTCGCCTTCCCACACGCCGGCGGCTGGCCGTCCGCCTTCCGCACCTGGTGGCAGGTGCTGCCGGCGGACGCCGAGCTCCTCGTCGCCCAGCTTCCCGGGCGCGGGGCGCGCATCGGCGAGCCGCCGATCACCCGCGTCGAACCGCTGGTCGAGGCCCTCAGCCGCGACCTCGCGGGCAGGGAGCCGCTGCCGTACGTGGTCGTCGGGCACAGCTTCGGCAGCGTCCTCGGCTACGAACTGACGAGGGCCATGGAGCAGAAGGGCCTCCCGCCCGTGCTGCTCGCCGTGTCGGCCCGCCAGCCCCCGTGCTTCCCCAGCGAGCCGCCGTTCGCTCACGCGAGGAGCGACGCCGAGCTGCTGGAGCACCTGATGGACCTCGGCGGCATGGCCCCTCAGCTCATGACGCGGGCGGACCTCGTCCGGCCCGTCCTGCGCGCCATCCGCGCCGACCTCGAAGCGATGGAGCGCTACGAACGGCCGCTGTCGGGGACCGGGGTGCCCATCCTGGCCCTCGGCGCGGTGGACGACCCGGTCGTCATCGCCGAGCGGCTGCACCTGTGGTCGCTCGAGACGACCGGTGGTTTCCGCCGGTCGATGTTCACCGGCGGCCATTTCTACCTGTACGCCCACGCCAACGCCGCGGCCATCGTCCGCGACCTGCTGGCCGTGTTCCCCGGCCCGCCGGACGGGGACCGCGGCCGGCACCTGCCGCGCCACCCGGAGACCGTGCCGGGCGGCGATCCCGAGCGATTCCCTGGAGAGGAAACACCTTGAGCACCATCGCCGATCCACCCCAGCAGGCCGGCCCGAAGGAGTGGCTGGGCCTGGCCGTGCTGGCGCTTCCCACGCTCCTGCTGTCGATCGACGTGAGCGTGCTGCATCTGGCCGTGCCGCACATCAGCCAGGCCCTCGACCCCTCCGCCACCCAGATGCTGTGGATCATCGACATCTACGGCTTCCTGATCGCGGGCTTCCTGGTCACCATGGGCACGCTCGGCGACCGCATCGGCCGCCGCAAGCTGCTGCTGATCGGCGCCGCCGCCTTCGGCGTCGCCTCGGTCGCCGCCGCGTACGCCAGCGATCCGGCCCTGCTGATAGCGGCGCGCGCCCTGCTCGGCGTCGCCGGCGCGACGCTGATGCCCTCCACGCTGGCCCTGATCACCAACATGTTCCTCGACCCCCGGCAGCGTGGCATGGCCATCGCCGTCTGGGTCACCATGTTCTCCGTCGGCATCGCGCTCGGCCCGGTGGTCGGCGGCGCCATGCTGGAGTTCTTCTGGTGGGGTTCGGTCTTCCTGCTCGGCGTGCCCATCATGGCGCTGCTGCTGCTGGCCGGGCCCGTGCTGCTCCCCGAGTCCCGTGACAGGGACGCCGGCCGCCTCGACCTGGCCAGCGTGGTGCTGTCCCTCGCGGCGATCCTGCCGGTGGTCTACGGGCTCAAGGAGATCGCCAAGGACGGCGCGTCCGCGGTGCCCGTGCTGGCGCTCGTCGTCGGCCTGGCCGTCGCCGTCGTCTTCGTCCGGCGGCAGCGCGGGCTGGACAGCCCGCTGCTGGACTTCCGCCTCTTCCGTAGCTCCACCTTCCGCACCGCGCTCGTGACACTGCTGCTCAGCATGCTGGTGGCGGGCGGCACCTATCTGTTCGTCACCCAGTACCTGCAGCTGGTCGGCGGGCTGTCACCGATGCAGGCCGGCCTGTACCTGCTCCCGGCGGCCTTCGCGCTGATCGTGACGTCCGTCGTGTCGCCGATGGCCGCGAGCAGGATCCGGCCCGCGTACGTGGTCGCCGCCGGCCTGACGGTGTCGGCCGTCGGCCACGTCATGCTGGCGACGGCCGGCAGCACGTCAGGGATCAGCCAGGTGGTGGTCGGCTTCGCCTTCGTGTACGCGGGCGGCGGCCCGCTCATCGCCCTGGGCACCGACATCGTGGTCGGATCGGCCCCGCCCGAGCAGGCCGGGTCGGCTTCGGCCATCTCGGAGACCAGCACCGAGATGGGCATGGCGCTCGGTGTGGCCACCCTCGGCAGCGTCGGCACGGCCGTGTACCGCAGCCAGGTGGACCTTCCCGCGCAGGTTCCCGCCGGTGCGGGTGACACCCTCGCGGGAGCGCTCGACGCGGCGAAGAGCCTCCCCGGCGACCTGGCGGCGGCGCTCGCCGACTCCGCCCGTGCCGCGTTCACCGACGGCATGAACGTCATCGGCGTCATCGGGGCCCTGTTCGCGCTCGGCACCGCCGTACTGGTGGCCGTGGTGATCAAGAACCGGCCCACGGGCGCCGGCGAGGAATCCGCCGGCGCCGAGCCGGCCGTCAACCCCGCGGAGCAGCCCTCCTGAGCACCGCGGTCGCCGTCCCAGGTGGCCCGCACCGTGTGCGGGTCACACCTGGCGGGCGCCCTTGCGGGCGGCGGCGGCGAAACGGAGAACCCTGACCTGGGGCGTTCTCCTCGCCGTGCCGCACGGCCCGCGGAGCGTGTTGACATACCGTTGGTACGTCACTACGGTTCAACAGACATACCATCGGTACGCATATGGGGATGGTGCCCATGCTGGCCAGCTTCTGTCCGGTGATCTGCACGTCCCGCCTCGGGGAGTCCCGCGAGTTCTACACCAGGTTGTTCGGCTTCAAGGTCACGCACGAGGGGGAGTGGTGCGTCGGGCTCGGCCGGCCCGGTTCGCCGCCCCACGAGCTCACTCTCGTCGACCACTCGCACCCGGCCGTACCGGATGGGCAGCTGTTCCCGGTGCGCGCGGTGCGGATCACCCTCGAATCGGACGTCGGCGAGGAGGAATTCCGGCGCGCCGTCAAACGCCATGGATCGGACGAGCGGGCCTCCGCCTGCCATCGCGATCCGGAATCGGGCGGCCTGGTCGTCATGGACCCCAACGGAGTCCTGATCGACGTCGTCACACCGGCCTGACCGCCGGCGCCCGCACAGCCGGCGCCGGCTCACCGCACACGCAGCGACTCCAGCATCTGGGTCAGCGTCTCCCTGGCGTTCGCGAGGTCGCTCGGATCCTCCGACGACGCCAGCCACAGAGCCGCCTCGTTCGTCGCGCCCGACAGCAGATGGATGAGCGGCACGGCCTGCCGCGCGGGGATCGCGCCCGCCTCGACCAGGGTGTTGACCACGTCCACCAGGTGCCGGCCCGAGGTGGCCTCGTTCATCGCCCGCCATTCGCTCCAGCCGAGCACCGCGGGCCCGTCGATCAGCATGATGCGCTGGATCGCCGGATCGGTCGAGGCGTCGAGGAACGCCTGACAGCCGACGATGAGCTGGTCCCAGGGCTCCTCCCGCGCGTCCGCCGTGACCGCGATGCGGTCTGCCACCTCCTGCTGCACCTGCAACAGCACGGCGCGGAACAGTTCGGTCTTGCTGTCGAAGTGGTGGTACAAGGCGCCCTTGGTCACGCCTGCCGCGCTGACGATCTCCGACAGGCCGACGGCGGCGTAGCCCAGTTTCGAGAACAGGCGCCTGCTCTCGCACAGCAGGGCCTGCCGTGTCCGCTCGCGTCGCTGTGCCCGGACTCCCTGCGGCATCTCGCTGTCCCCATCCTTGACGTACTGAAGGTATGTCAACACGGTACTTCGAGACAGCGCTATGGCATGAGCCGGATATGTCCCTTATTTCTGGCCAAATCTGGCAGGTTCTGCCTTGCTTCGACGTCTGAGGTTCTGTCCCGCCCCGGCGCGAGCGGGACCCCCATGCTCACGCCGTCAGGCGGGCCGCACCGCTGGAGACCGGCGGGAGCGCGAGCCGCGGAGCGCCGGGCCGCCCCACGGCCTCGCCGTACGGGCCGTCATGCGGAGGGGCGGCAGAGGGCGGCGTCCAGGGTGGCGAACAGGTGGCGGTCGTCCTTGGGGGTGCCCGTGACGTACACGGTGGCGGCGCGGCCGGAGCGGTCGCGCCCGCTGAGCACCCGGATGCCGGGCAGCCCGCCGTCGTGCATGATCACCTGACCGCAGCTGAGCGGGTAGGTGTACAGGCCGAGCCCGTAACGGCTGCCCTTGGGGTCGTCGGCGGGCACCGCGCCCGCGACCATGCTCTTCAACGTGGAGGGCCGGATGGACTGCCAGAAGCGGTTCAGGTCGGCGGGGGTGGAGACGAGGCCGCCGCCCGCGCCGAAGGCGTAGCCGGGCAGCCGCGTCATGTCGGTCTCGCCGGCGGACGGGTCGGTCGGGTCGAGGCCGTAGGTGTGGGCGTGCGGGCCGCGGAGGTCCAGCTCGCCGTTCTCGGGCCAGTACGTGGCGCGCAGCCCCTTGAGCACTCCGTCCTGCGTCACCTGCCGGAAGTCCCGGCCGGTCACCTTCTCGATGAGCATGCCCAGGATCAGGTAGTTGGTGTTGGAGTAGAACCAGCGCTCGCCCGGCTCGCCGACAGGCTCGCGGCCCATGGCCAGCGCCAGGTGGGCGGCCGGGTCGGCCGGCTTGGCCCAGTCGACCAGGTCGAAGTACTCGGGCAACCCGCTGGTGTGCCGCAGCAGCTGCCGCACGGTGACGTGCCTGCCGTGCAGCAGGCCAGGCAGGTAGTGCTCCACCTGCGCGTCCAGGTCGAGCCTGCCCTGTTCGGACAGGCGGGTCACGGTCAGGCCGATCACCGTCTTGGTCACGCTGGCCGCCCGGATCCGGCCGTCGGCGCCGACCATCGGCTTGCCGGTGCCCCGCTCGGCGGTGCCGGAGGTCCAGGTGGTGCTGCGGCCGTCGCGCTCGCGCACCGACACCACCGCCCCGGCCAGCCCGTCCTGCCGCGTCAGCCGGTCCACCTGCTGCTGGACGGCCGAGGGAGAGGCGACGCCGGCGGTGGGGGAGGCGACGGCCGCCGCGGCGGGGGAAACGGCGGTGAGAACGACGGCGACGGCGGCGGCACCGGCCACATAAGTACGCATGAGAGGCATCTCCTTAGCCCTGTCGGTGATGTCCTCGATTCTTCGGCCTGCACCCCTTCGTGATCAGTCAGGACGCCACGCTTCTTGAGGTAGGGGCAGCCCTACCTTCAGTACGCCGCCGCTGCAGGCGCTGACCTGGCCGCACCGGAGCCGTACCAGGTCAGGGCTGGGGATGGTTGGGGTGGCCGGGGTCGACGGGCTGCATGGGCATGGGCATGGTCGGGGTCTGCGGGTCGGTCTGGGAGAGGTGCGGAGGAGCGGAGGCGGAGGGCCGCGCTTCGGGGGGAGCGGCGGGCGGGGGCACGACCGGCATGCAGACACGGTCGCGGCCGAGCTCCTTCGCCCGGTAGAGGGCGAGGTCGGCGGCGGTCAGGAGGTCGATGAGGTCGTCGCCGTGAACGCTCATCAGCGCCACCCCCACCGAGATCGTGACCTGGATCAGGGCGTCGTCGGCCGGGATGGCCATGTGGCCGATGCGGACCCGCAGCCGTTCGGCGATCTGCCGGGCCTCGCGATGGTCCGCCGCGGGCAGCAGCACCACGAACTCCTCGCCGCCGAACCGTCCCACCACGTCGTAGTCGCGCAGCTGGGCGCGCAGCATCGCCGCGACCGCCGCCAGCACCTGGTCGCCGACGAGGTGGCCGTGGGCGTCGTTGACCCGTTTGAAGTGGTCGATGTCGATGATCAGGAGGGCGAGCGTCTCGCCGCTGCGGCGGGCGCGGACGATCTCGGTGTCGGCCTCCCGCTGCCAGGCGGCGGCGTTCAGCAGGCCGGTCTTCGGGTCGGTGCGCGCCGCGGCCTGGAGCTGGGCGTGCAGGAGGCTGCGCTGGAGCAGCACCACCGGCGGCAGCGTGAACAGCAGCAGCGCCAGGTTGAGCCCGCAGCAGATGGAGACGGTGACGCCGAGGCACAGCTCGACGACGTCGAGCAGGACGCTCTCCTTGTTCCAGACGTTCTCACGCCAGGAGCTCTCGGGGTCGGCGGTGTGCGCGGCGACCGCGATGAGAGCGATGTTGACCAGGGCGAACAGGACGGCCGCCACCACTGCGCACACGATCGCGACGGGCCAGCCGCGCGACAGCCGGCCCGGATCGGGGACGAGCCAGTGGAAGGCGAAGGAGGCGGCGCAGCCCGCCAGCCCGATCGCGGCGGCGCTGAAGACCCTGCGGTACAGGACGGTCGCCCGCACCCGTACCTGGAGCAGGAGGTGCAGGACGATCGGGGAGAACAGCGCGTACACCGGCGGCAGGAGCAGCGCCACCGGCAGCCACCAGGCCGACAGCAGGTCGCGGGACACCCCGGCCGGCATGCCGAGCCGTCTGCTCGCCTCGATGCACACCGCGCCGCAGGCCATGAGGGCGCCGAACGTGACCAGGTCGGGCCACCGGACGTCGGCGGACGCGGTCAGCAGCGCGATCACGCACAGGTCGATCGCGACGATCGCACACAGGTAGATCACCAGTGGGCGACGTTGTCCAAGAAGTGGCCAGCGGCCGGCCAGTCTTGACACACCGTCGCGAGACTTGATCGGAGCGTGACTGGTCGCTGCCATCTCGTCTCCTCCCTGACTAACGATGTGTAACACAATAGTTGCGGAGTGTGCGATGTGCGACGGGAACCGATACGTTGGCAGTGACCGTGCCCGTTCACTCCGCGAGCGGGCCGTGCCGGAAAGGAGCAGCCATGGTGCGGGGCGTGACCTGGACCTGTCAGATGCCTTAGGCATCTGATCTGGGCGACACCTCCCATCGGCCGCTCCTCGGGGGCAAGTGGGACCCGGCCGGTGCCCCCCTCCCCCAGCTTTCGCCCCTTTCGCCGGGGTCCTCCTATCGCCGGACGTCCCTGCGTCCGTCAGGGGTGCCGCGCACGCCCACCCGGGCCCCTGCCGCCGAGTCCCGCCCGACGAGCGGCACCTCCTCGCGCCGCCGCCCTCCCGCCGTGCGACGCCTTCCACGCCGCCCGTTCGCGCGGTTCGACGTCGGGTCCTCCGACGAGCCCGGCCGTCTCCGCGAGGGGCGGGATGGTGTGGGGAGAGCCCTCTGTGCCTGCGGTTGTGCCAGTGCGGGAACGGGTGGGAAGGAGCGGCGGAAGCCTTGGCCGCGAGCCCCTAAGCTAGAGGGCATGCCGGAGTACATCTATACGTTGCAGCGCGTGCGCAAGGCGCACGGCGACAAGGTTGTCCTTGACGACGTCACGCTGTCGTTCCTGCCTGGTGCCAAGATCGGTGTCCTGGGGCCGAACGGCACCGGGAAGTCGACGCTGCTCCGGATGATGGCCGGTTTGGAGCAGCCGTCCAACGGCGAGGCCAAGCTCATGCCGGGCTTCACCGTCGGCATGCTCCAGCAGGAGCCCCCGCTGAACGAGTCGAAGACCGTCCTCGGCAACGTCCAGGAGGGCGTCGCGGAGACGATGGCGATGCTCGAGCGTTACAACCAGATCGCCGAGCAGATGGCCACCGACTACAGCGACGAGCTGCTGGAGGAGATGGGCAAGCTGCAGGACCAACTGGAGCACCGCAACGCGTGGGACCTCGACAGCCAGCTGGAGCAGGCGATGGACGCGCTGCGCTGTCCGCCGCCCGACGCCGAGGTGACGAAGCTGTCCGGTGGTGAGCGCCGCCGCGTGGCGCTGTGCAAGCTGCTGCTGGAGGCCCCCGACCTGCTGCTGCTCGACGAGCCCACCAACCACCTCGACGCCGAGAGCGTGCAGTGGCTGGAGTCGCACCTGGAGAAGTACGCGGGCACGGTGCTGGCCGTCACCCACGACCGGTACTTCCTCGACAACGTGGCCAACTGGATCCTGGAGCTCGACCGCGGCCGCTGCTACCCCTACGAGGGCAACTACTCCACCTACCTCGACATGAAGGCCCAGCGCCTCAAGGTCGAGGGCCAGAAGGACGCCAAGCGCAAGAAGCGCCTGGAGGACGAGCTGGAGTGGGTGCGCTCCAACCCCAAGGCCCGCCAGACCAAGAGCAAGGCCCGTCTCCAGCGGTACGAGGAGATGGCGGCCGAGGCCGACAAGTTCCGCAAGCTGGACTTCGAGGAGATCCAGATCCCGCCGGGCCCGCGTCTGGGCACCACGGTGATCAAGGCCGACAAGCTCACCAAGGGCTTCGGCGACCGCCTGCTGATGGAGAGCCTGACCTTCGACCTGCCGCGTAACGGCATCGTCGGCGTCATCGGCCCCAACGGCGTCGGCAAGACCACGCTGTTCCGCATGATCACGGGCGGCGAGACGCCGGACACCGGGTCGATCACGATCGGCGAGACCGTGAAGATCTCCTACGCCGACCAGAGCCGGGGCGGCATCGACCCGAACAAGAACGTGTGGGAGGTCGTCTCCGACGGGCTCGACCACATCAAGGTCGGCAACGTCGAGATGCCGTCGCGGGCGTACATCGCGGCGTTCGGCTTCAAGGGGCCCGACCAGCAGAAGAAGGCCGGCGTCCTGTCGGGCGGCGAGCGCAACCGGCTCAACCTGGCGCTCACCCTCAAGCAGGGCGGCAACGTCCTGCTGCTGGACGAGCCGACCAACGACCTCGACACCGAGACGCTGTCGTCGCTGGAGAACGCGCTGCTCGACTTCCCGGGCTGCGCCGTGATCACCTCGCACGACCGGTGGTTCCTCGACCGCATCGCCACGCACATCCTGGCGTGGGAGGAGGGCTCGAACTGGTTCTGGTTCGAGGGGAACTTCGCCGACTACGAGAAGAACAAGATCGAGCGGCTGGGCGCCGACGCGGCGCGGCCCCACCGGGTGACGTACCGGAAGCTGCACCGCGACTGACGCGCGGCGCCGGTGACGCGGCGGCCGCCGGCCCTCGGGGGGAGGGTCGGCGGCCGCGCCGCGTCCGGGCCCGCCGACCCCTGCAGGAAGGGCGGTGGCCGAGGCCGGTGGAGGAAGGCCGGGTGGATGCCCGGCGCCGTCGGCGTGCTTGTGTCAGGGGCGTGGGGTGGCCGCGACGCGGGACAGCGTGGCGAGCGACTCGACGAAGAAGTAGATCACGCGGAAGAACGCCAGGACGTCACCGCGCTCCAGCCTGAGCCGGCGGTACATGACGATGCGGCCGGGGTCGGCGCCGTCGCGCAGGTCCTGCCAGGTGGCCTCGTCGGCGGCGAGGACGTACTCGGCGTCACCGGGGTCCGGGGCGATCACGCCTTCGACGCACCTGCCGTCCTTCCAGGTGAGCACGAGGTAGGCGCCCGCCTCGCGCAGGCCGAGCGCCCACCTGGCGGTGTAGCCGGCGCGGGCGCGCTCGATCCAGCTCCAGTACGACGGCAGCTTGCCCTCCTGGGCGGGCCCGGCGTCGGCGGCGGCCCTGGCGGCCTCGGCCCACTCGGGGGTGAAGAAGCGGATGGGGGTCGGCACGGTCAGCCTCCGGCGAGTTCCGGTTCGATGCGGGTGACCATCTCCTCGATGTCGGGCGCGAGGGCGATGCCGACGTCCACCAGCTTCATCTTGAGCTGCCGGATCATCAGCCGTCTGACCTCGTCGGCGGACCAGCCGAGCGCTTCGAGCGCCAGGGTGCGGCTGGTGGCGCCGTTGATGGCGAGGATGGTGCGCAGCGTCTCGTGGATCTGGAGCAGCAGCCGCGGGTCCTCGCGTACGGAGTCGCGCAGGAAGCGCATGCCGAACTGGACGTGCCTGGCCTCGTCGCGGCAGGTGGCGGTGAAGCCGGTGTAGTAGCCGGGCAGGAAGCCGCGCCGGCGGCAGTACGTGAGGGTGATCTTCATGACGGACAGCGCGAGCACGCCTTCGATCCACAGGAAGTACGTGGTGCCGTAGCGCACCCGCGCCGCGGCGTCCTCGGGGTCGCGGCGCAGCTCGTCGGCCTGGTAGGCGAGCAGGCCGAACGGGCCGACGAACGTCTCCGAGACGTGCTCGAACGACGCGTCGAGCACGTCCTGCACGGAGTCGCCCGGCATGCCGACGACCTCGCGGTAGAAGCGGTCGAAGAAGACGGTGTGGCGGGCCTCGTCCTCGATCTGGCTGGACATGTAGATCTTCGACTCTTCCGAGCCGCCCAGCATGAAGACGGGCAGTTCGACCTCGACCTGGCGTTCGCCGTGGTGGAAACCGGCGGAGACGCCGACGAACGCGTCGCGCTCGTCCTGGGTCATGCGTTCGCGCCAGTCCAGGGCGTCCTGGGTGAAGTCGAGGTCGTAGACGTCCCAGCGCTGGCGCAGGTAGCGCCGGTACAGCTCGGTGTAGTCGGGCAGCCGCTTGAGGTCGCTGTGGACGTAGGCGAGGACGTCGTCGATGTCGAGGTCGCGGATGCCCTGAAGGTCGGACTCGGCTACGGCGGACAACTCGGTCATCCTTCGGCCTCCCCAAGCGCGACTGTGACCGGGGTGCTGGCGGCGCGCCGCCACGGCCCATTGAACATGACGATCGCGGGGATGAACAGGACCAGGCAGCCGAGCGCGATGAACAGCCAGGTCTGCCAGTCGGTGGCTTCGACGACGTGGGGGATGACGAGCAGGCCGACGACGGCGATGGACTTGCTGAGGAACCCGAACAGTCCCCAGGCGGTGCCCTGCAGGCGCGGGTCGGCGTCCTCGGCGTCCTCGGAGTAGTTGGCCATCCAGGGCGCGTACGCGACGCCGAGGGAGCCGCCGAGGAGGGCGCCGACGACCATGAGGGAGCCGGTGGAGACGCCGTCGTCGCCGAGGGCGAGGGCGAGGTAGCCGGTGACGGCGACGGCGACGAGGGTGCCGGCGAGCGCGAACGGCTTGCGCAGCTGGGTGCGGTCGGACAGGCGTCCGGTGACGATGAGGGTGATGAGGTTGAGGCTCCAGAACGCGGCCATGATGGTGGAGGCCTCCGCGCTGCTGATGCCGAGCGAGCCGACGAGCATGGTCTGGCCGAACAGCGACAGCGTGATGTAGAGCACGAGCCACAGCGAGATGCCGATGACGTGCGCCCAGATGTTGCGCCGGGCGAACAGGTTGCGCAGGCGGGCGGGCTGGGCGAGGTCGACGACCTGGGTGGCGGCGCGTTCGGTGTGCTGGATCCTGGCGCGCAGTTCGGGGGAGAGGTCGGCGATGTTGAAGGCGATGACGGCGGAGATCACCAGCGAGAAGCAGCCCATGATGACGAACTGCGACCGCCACGAGTCGTTGAAGACCGGCAGGGTCCAGCCGGCGATGGCGGCGGCGAGGAAGTTGGCGCCGACGGGCCCCCACGTCCAGAAGCCGAACGCCTGGGCGCGGCCGAGCCTGGGGGAGAAGTCCCTGATGAGGGGTGCGGTGCTGGCCATGGCGACGCCGTCGACGAACGCCAGGACGATGCGGGCGATGAGCAGGTCGCGCGGGCTGTGGACGAGTGTCATGACGAAGCAGCAGACCGCGGTCAGCGCCATGAGGGGGATGAGCAGGCGTACCCGGCCGAGCCGGTCGGTCAGCCGGCCGCCGAGGATGGAGGCGATCGCTCCCGCGACGGCGGCGGCGCCGGACACCGCGCCGTACGTGGCCAGGGACATGTTCAGGTCTTTGAGCAGCAGCGGGACGACCGGCGCGATCTGCCCCTCGTAGGAGCCGATGAGGATGGCCAGGACGGCCATCGTGAGGATCTTCATGCGTCGTGCGCCGGTGGGGTACTCGTCGAGCTCGCGGACGTAGGACAGCCTCATGACAAGCCTTTCTGGTCGGGCTGGACCCCCGTCATGAGTTCTAGAAGCTAGCTCTAGAATCCATTTCTGCGATGCTGCTCCTAGCGTTGCCCGCCGTCAAGGGTGCGGAGGTGGAATCCGGCTGCCTAGAATGAAATTCTAGGATTGTCGAGCCACAAGGAGTCGTACGTGGACCTGCAACTGGACGGCCTTGAGGTGACCTTCGACCACACGGCCGTGGCCGCCCCCCGCATCAGGGATCTCCTGCCCGTCTACCGCGACCTCCTCGGAGGCCGGCACCTGGGCGGAGGAGGCGACAACCGGGCGGCCGGATATCGCACCCTCCAGCTCACGTACGCGGGCGGCGGCAAGGTCGAGCTGATGGAGCCGCTCGCCGGATCGTCGTTCTTCGACAGCTTCTTCGAGCTCACCCGTGGGAGGGGCGGCGTGCACCACCTCAACTTCCACGTCGACGACCTCGACGCCGCCGTGGCCAGGCTGACCGCGCGGGGGTTCAGGCTCCACGGGCTCAACCGGTCCGACCCGCGCTGGCAGGAGGTGTTCCTGCACCCGAAGGAGGCGCACGGCGTGCTGATCCAGCTCGCCCAGCCGGGGCCGCGCCACCCGGACCACCGGCGCCCGACGCTGGAGGAGGTGCTGGCGGGCCGAGGCAGGAACGGCGACGGCATCCCGAGCCCCTGACCCGCGCCGCGGCAGGAACGGCGACGGCATCCCAAGCCCCTGACCCGACCACGGTCTTCCCTTCTTCCAGAATCAAGCTCTAGAGTGAGATTCTAGAACTAGGATTGGGGAGGCCGATGAAGCCGACACCGAAGCCCACTCCGGAGACCCAGCCCTTCTGGGACGGCACGGCCGCGGGCGAGCTGCGGATCCAGCGCTGCCACGCCTGCGAGCGGCACTACTTCTACCCGCGGCCGAGCTGCCCCCACTGCGGCAGCGCCGACGTGGCCTGGGTCCGGGCCAGCGGCCGGGCCACGCTCTACTCGTACGTGATCAACCACCGGCCCGCGCCCGGGTTCGAGGACGACGGGCCCTACGCCATCGCGGTGGTGGAGCTGGAGGAGGGCGTCCGGATGATGACGAACCTCGTGGGCGTCGAGAACGTCCCCGAGCGGCTGCCGCTCGACATGGAGCTGCGGGTCGTGTTCGAGCGGCGCGGTGACGTCCACGTGCCGCTCTTCACACCTGCGGCCGAGGCGGCCGAGGCGGCCGAGGCGGCGGAGGCGGCGCGATGACCGTCGTGATCGCCGGGGCGGCCGAGACCGACGAGGTGGGCCGCCTGCCCGGCCACTCCACGATGCGGCTGCATCTGGAGGCCGCCCGCAACGCGCTGGCCGACGCCGGCATGACCAAGGACGACATCGACGGCGTGGCGACCGTCGGCGCCCCCGGGCCGATCCAGGTCGCCCACGCTCTCGGCATCACGCCCTCCTGGCTCGACGGCACCGGCGTGGGCGGGTCGTCGTTCCTCTTCCACGTCAGGCACGCGGCGGCCGCCATCAGGGCCGGACAGTGCCGCACGGTGCTCATCACGCACGGCGAGTCGGGCCGCTCGCGGGTCGGCGCGCCGCGCCACGCCTTCGGCCCCGACTCGCTCGCCGGGCAGTTCGAGGTCCCGTACGGGGTGGTGGGGCCGGCGACCATGTTCACCCTGACGGCGCTGCGCCACATGAAGGAGACCGGGCTCACGCACGAGCAGCTCGCCGAGGTGGCGGTCGCGCAGCGGCGCTGGGCGCACCTGAACCCCCGCGCGATGTACCGCGACCTGATCACCGTCGAGGACGTGCTCGCCTCGCGCCTGGTGGCCTACCCGTTCCACCTGCTGGAGTGCTGCCTCGTCACCGACGGCGGCGGCGCGCTCGTCGTCACGTCCGAGGAACTGGCCCGGCGCGACCCCGTCTACCTGCTCGGGAGCGGTGAGTCGGCCGAGTCGCCCGTCATCTCGCAGATGGAGGACTTCACGACGTCCAAGGCGTTCCGCCGCTCCGGCGAGGCCGCCTTCGCCGAAGCGAAGATCACCCACGGGGACGTGGACCACCTCATGATCTACGACGCGTTCGCGCACGTCCCCGTCTACGGGCTGGAGGACCTGGGGTTCGTCGGGCGGGGCGAGGCCGGCGCGTTCATCGCCGAGGGGCACACCTCGCCGGGAGGCCGGCTGCCGCTCAACACGAACGGCGGCGGGCTGTCGTACACGCACACCGGCATGTACGGCATGTTCGCCATCCAGGAGTCGGTCAGGCAGCTGCGCGGCGAGGCCGCGGCACAGGTGCCGGGCGTCGAGCTGAGCGTGGTGCTCGGCAACGGCGGCATGTTCGCCTCCGCGGCCACCCTGGTCCTGTCGAACCGCCTCCCGTAGCGGGGCCACCCTGGTCCTGTCGAACCGCCTCCCGTAGCGCGGCCACCCTGGTCCTGCCGAACCGCCTGCCCTGGCGCGGACGCCCGCCCGGCTCCCGGAGCCGGGCGGGCGTCCCACGCGGTCAGGAGCGCCAGGTGATGAGGGCGTCCAGCGCCTCCACCCGCGACCCCTCCACCAGCAGCGGGTTGATCTCCAGCGACTCCAGGTCGTCGCCGAGGGCGCCGGCCAGGGCCGCCACCCGGGCCACGACGTCCGCCACCGCGTCGAGGTCGGCGGGCGCGCTGCCGCGCGCCCCCCGCAGCAGCGCCGCCCCGCGCAGCTCCGACAGCGCGAGCCGCACCTCGGCGGCGTCCACCGGCAGCACCCGCAGGGCGGTGTCGCGCAGCACCTCCACCCAGACGCCGCCCAGCCCGACGGCGAGGATCGGCCCCCACGCCGGGTCGCGGACGACGCCGACGAGCAGCTCGATCCCGCCGGTACGCTGCGGCTGGACCAGGGTCCATGCGTCGGGCCGGTGCGCGCGCGCCGCCGCGGTCACCTCGCGGTGGGCCCGGCGCACGTCGTCGGGGCCGCGCAGCCCGAGCCGCACCCCGCCGATGTCGCTCTTGTGGCCGAGACCCTCCGCGGCGGCCTTGAGCACGACCGGGTAGCCGAAGCGCTCGGCCGCGGCGACCGCCTCCTCCTCGTCGTACGCGGCCTCGGCGGGCACCACGGGAACGCCCGTCGAGGCCAGCAGCGCGGCGGCCCGGTGCTCGGCCCACACGCCCGTACGCTCGGCGGCGGGCACGTCGGGCACGGCGACGAGGGCGGCGCCCCCCGGCCCGGCGGAGCCGCGCTCCAGGGTACGGGCCCGCGTGCGCGACCAGCGGACGGCCGCGCCGATCGCGGTCATGCCGTGCTCGATGCCGCCCACCACGTACGGGTAGCCGGTCTCCTGCTGCACCTGGCGGCCGAACTCGGTGACGTCGGTCAGCACGTTGCTCACCACGACGACCGGCACGGGCGACTCGGCGATGCGGCGGGCGCTGGACTCGTACAGGGCGAGGGTGGGCCCGGGGTCGGGCGGTGCGACGCGGGGCGGTTCCGACAGCAGGAGCACCAGGTCGACGCCCGGGTCGGCGGTGACGGTCTCCAGGGCTCGGCCCAGCAGGGTCCTGTCGATGAGGACGTAGCCGGTGACGTCGAGCGGGTTCTGGACGGTGCCGAACGACGGGACGATCTCGGAGAGCCTCGCCACCGTCTCGGGCGCGAACGGCGGGAGTTCCAGCCCTTCGTCCTCGGCCCGGTCGGCGATGATCTCCGAGGCGCCGCCGCTCGGCGTGACGACCCCGACGCGGCCCCCGGGCAGCGGCCCGGTGGAGGCGAGCAGCCCGGACGTGATGATGAGGTCCTCCAGCGACCGCACCCTGATGACGCCGAGCTGGCGCAGGGCGGCGTCGATGACGTCGTCGTCGCCCACCAGGGCGCCGGTGTGGGCCTGCGCGGTGTGCGAGGCGAGCGTGCTGCGGCCGATCTTGAGCGCCACGATCGGCTTGCCCGCGAGCAGCGCGCGCCGCGCCACCCTGGCGAACTCCGCCGGGTTCCTGACCGTCTCCAGGAACAGTGCGATGACCTTGGTGGCGGGGTCGTCCACCAGGTGGTCGACGACGTCGGTGACGGTCACGACGGCCTCGTTGCCCATGGACGTCAGCAGGCTGATGCCGACGTTGCGGGCCTGGGCGAAGCCGAGCACGGAGCTGGCGAGCGCGCCGCTCTGGAGCACCACCCCCACCGAGCCCTTGATGAGGGGCGGGGCGATGGGCAGCCCGTACGGCGTGATGGAGGCGGCGGCGTTGATGTAGCCGTTGCCGTTCGGCCCGAGGACGGTCAGGCCGTGCTCCCTGGCGAGGTCGGCGATCTCGGCCTCCAGCCGGGCGCCCTCGGGCCCCGACTCGCCGAAGCCGGCGGTGAGGATCACGTAGCAGCGGATGCCGAGCTTGGCGCCCTCGCGCAGCACGCCCGGCACGGCGGCGGTGGGGACCATGACGTAGGCGAGGTCCACCGGCTCGGGGATCTCGGACAGGCTGCGGTGGGCGGGCTCGCCGTGCACGGTGCCGCCGCGCGGGTTCACCAGGTGGACGGTGCCGGGGAAGCCGTGCGTGCGCAGGTTGAGCAGGGTGCTGACCGACCAGCCCGACTTGTCCGTGGCTCCGACGAGCGCGATCGACCGCGGGTTGAACAGCGCGCCGACGGACATCTCACTCACCGATCAGCCCCAGCCGCTCGTGCCCCTTGATGAGGTTGCGGGCGATGGTGCGGCGCTGGATCTCGTCGGTGCCCTCGAAGATGCGCAGCAGCCGCAGTTCCCTGTACCAGCGCTCGATGGGCAGCTCCTTGGTGTAGCCCATGCCGCCGTGGATCTGCAGCACCCGGTCCACGACCCGGTTGGCCATGACGGCTCCGTTCAGCTTGGCGATGGAGGAGGCGTGCCGGGCGTCCATGCCCTCCTGCACGCGCCAGGCGGCGTACAGGGTGAGCCACTTGGCGGACTCGATCTCGACCTGGGAGTCGGCGATCATCCACTGGATGGCCTGGTACTCGGAGATCGTCCGGCCCATGGACTTGCGGATCCTCGAGTAGTCGATGGCCATCTGGAGCAGCCGCTCGGCGGAGCCGATGGCCCGCGCCGGGATCATGTAGCGGCCCTGGCCGATCCACTGCATGGCCAGCTCGAAGCCCTTGCCCAGCTCGCCGAGGACGTTCTCCTCGGGCACGCGGACGTCCTGGAAGACGAGCGAGGCGGGCCCCCACTCGCCCATCGTGGGGATGGGCTCCGACGTCCATCCCATGTCCCTGTCCACCAGGAAGCAGGTCACACCATGGCCTTCTGCCACGGCGAAGACCATGACGAAGTCGGCCTCGCTTCCGCCGGTGATGAAGGTCTTCTCGCCGTTGATGATCCACTCGGCGCCGTCCCTGACGGCCTTGGTGCGGATGTTGCGCGCGTCGGAGCCGGCGCCGGGCTCGGTGATGGCGAAGCAGGAGCGGCGCTCGCCCTCGATGGTGGGGATGAGGTAGCGGCGTTTCTGCTCGTCGGTGCCGGCGTAGAGGATGTTGTCGGCGCTGCCCCCGAACGTGAACGGCACGAACGTGCGGCCCATCTCCATCGCGATGATGGCCGACATGACGGGGCCGAGGGCGGCGCCGCCGTACTCCTCGGGCGTGTTGATGCCCCAGAAGCCCATCTTCCTGGCCTTGTCCCGCAGTTCGCGCTGGATCTCGGGGGCGAGCGCCGGGCGGCCCTCGCGCTCGTTGCGCAGCACCTCGGGCTCCAGCGGCATGATCTCCTTCTCGATGAAGGACCGCACGGTGTCGCGGATCTGCCGTTCCTCGGGCGTGAGCGAGAAGTCCACAGCCGCCTCCCCATTTTTAGAATCGTTCTCTAGTACTAGATTCTAGCCGCTCTGCCAGGGTGTCAAGAATAAGATTCTAGAATTTGGCGCGTTACGATGGACGGCATGGCGCGCAAGTCCTCCTGGGAGTGGAGCCGTACGGCCCAGACCCGCAGAAGCATGCTCCAGGCCGCCCGCGAGGTCTTCAGCGAGCACGGGTTCGCCGAGGCGAACGTGGCCGACGTCGTGGCCCGCGCCGGCTCCAGCGTCGGCAGCCTCTACCACCACTTCGGCGGCAAGACCGAGCTGTTCCTCGCCCTGTACGAGGACCACCAGGCCGCCCACGAGCAGGCCGCCGCCTCCAGCGTGTCCGCCGCGAAGAAGGCGGGGATCACCGACCCGGTCGAGCTGCTCATCGCCGGGGCCCGCGCCTACCTCGCGGGGGCCTGGGAGCGGCGCGACCTGGTCAGGCTGTTCATCGACGGCGACGGCCCGCCCGGCTTCGAGCTGATCCGCCGCACCCGGGGCAGGGAGTGGGTGCGGCAGAACGCCGTGCTCCTCGGCGCGGGCGGCGACCCGCTCGACCGGTTCACCGTGGCCGTGCTGACCAGCATCATCGGCGAGGCCGCCCGCGAGGTCGCCACCTCCGACACCGAGGAGGAGGCGAAGGAGGTCATCGAGGCGGCGATGACGATCATCCGCCGCCTCGACCCGCTCAAGGTGCTGGACGAGGGCTGATCACCGCCCTGCCCCTGTCGATCACCACGGTCCCGTCGTCCTTCGCGGTACGGAACAGCACATCCGAGCCGTCCACCCAGATCGACACCGTCAGCGCATCGCCCGGGAAGACCGGGCTGGTGAACCGGCCCGACATCGCGCGGAAGCGGGCCGGGTCCGACCCCGCCACGGCGTGCAGCAGCGCCCGCCCCGTCACCCCGTACGTGCACAGGCCGTGCAGGATCGGCCGGGGGAACCCGGCCCTGGCGGCGAACTCCGGGTCGCTGTGCAGCGGGTTGTGGTCGCCCGACAGCCGGTAGACGAGCGCCTGGTCCTCACGGGTGGCGTAGGTGACCTTGTGGTCGGGCGCCCGGTCCGGCGGCTCCCAGGTGCCACGCGGGCCGCGCTCGCCGCCGAACCCGCCCTCGCCCCTGATGAAGACCGCGCTGCGGCTGGACACGACCGGCTCGCCCGTCTCGGGATCGACCGCCGTGGCCCGCGTCGTCACCAGCGCGCCCGACCCCTTGTCGTGGATGCCGGTGACCTTCGTGGTCGTGCGCACCCGGCCCGCCGGCGGCAGTTCCCCGTACAGCTCGAACGCCTGCTCGGCGTGGACGAGCATCGCCGGGTCGAAGTCGCCGAGCCGCCTGCCCGGCGCCTGCGCCGCGAGCACCGCGAACGTCGGCAGCACCCGCTGCCCCTTCTCCGTGGCGAACTCCAGCTCGCCCGTGCCGCACCCGACGCCGAGCGCGTACAGCATGGTGTCCCTGGCCGTCCAGGAGCGCTCGTACGGCTCGCTCTCCACTCCGACCAGGCCGTGGTCGAGCGCCATGTCAGCCCTCCCGCCCGGGGATCGTGCCGTTGGTGAGCGCGTTCTGCGCGGCCTTCTCGACCAGGCCGGGGATGACCGCGCCCAGCTCGGACGGGTCCCAGCGGCCGCCCTTGTCCACGCCGGGCCCGGCGTGCCAGCCCTCGGCGACGCTGATCGCGCCGCCGCGCGCGTTGAACACCCTCCCGGTGACGCCCCTCGCTTCGCGGCTGGCCAGCCAGACGACGAGCGGGGCGATGTCGTCGGGGTCGGCGCCCTTGACGCCCGCCGGGATGAGGTTCTCCGTCATGCGGGTGAGCGCGGCCGGGGCGACGGCGTTCACGGTCACGCCGTACCGTTCGAGCTCCTTGGCGGCGATGATCGTCAGCGCCGCGATGCCGGCCTTGGCGGCGCCGTAGTTGGCCTGGCCGGGGTTGCCGTAGATGCCGGACGACGAGGTCGTGTTGATGACGCGGGCGTCCACGGGCTCGCCCGCCTTGGCCTTGGCCCGCCAGTAGGAGGCGGCGTGGCGCAGCGGCGCGAACGTGCCGCGCAGGTGCACCCTGATCACCGCGTCCCACTCGTCGGGACTCATGTTGACCAGCATCCGGTCGCGCAGGATGCCGGCGTTGTTGACGAGCACGTGCAGGTCGCCGAAGCGGTCGATCGCCGCCCGTACGAGCCGGGCGGCCCCCTCGAAGTCCGACACGTCCTCGCCGTTGACGACGGCTTCGCCGCCCATGGCCTCGATCTCCGCGACCACCCGCGCGGCGGCGTCGGACGAGCCCGTGCCGTCCACCTCCGCGCCGAGGTCGTTGACCACCACCTTCGCGCCCTGCCTGGCGAACTCCAGGGCGTGGCCCCGTCCGATGCCCCTGGCCGCGCCCGTGACGATCACCACGCGGCCCTCGACGATCCCGCTCATCCGACACCTCGATCCTTGACGGCTGACGATGAGAACTAAATTCTAGTATCAAAATCTAGAAAGGACAGGGCCTTTGCCGGCGACGACCACCACCCCCGTCGGACACGCCTGGCGAACACTGTCGGTCGTGAGCCTGGCCAGCGTGCTGACCGGCCTCGGCGGCAGCGCCGTCAACGTCGCGCTCCCCGACATCGCCCGCGGCACCGGCGCCGACCCCACCGCCGCCGAATGGATCCTGCTCGGCTTCCAGCTCACCACCACCGTCCTCATGCTGGTGCTCGGCAGGCTCGCCGACGTCTTCGGCCGGCGCGCCATGTACCTGGCCGGGCTCGCCACCTACACCGCCGCCGCCCTCCTGTCCGGGTTCGCCCCCGACGCCTGGACCGTCGTCGCCCTGCGGGCCGTCCAGGCCGCCGGGGCCGCCATGCTCCTCACCAACAGCGCCGCCCTCGTCACCGACGCCTTCCCCCGCTCCCGCCTCGGCGAGGGCATGGGCGTGTACGTCGCCTCGTTCTCCATCGCCGGGCTCATCGGCCCCACCCTCGGCGGCGTGCTCGCCGACCACCTGGGCTGGCGCTGGGTCTTCTGGTTCAACGTGCCGATCGGGCTGGCCTGCCTCGCCTGGGGCGCCGCCGTGCTGCGCGCCGCCCCGCCCCCGGGCCGCGACCGCGGCCTCGACCTGCCGGGAAGCCTGCTCGCGCTGGTCAGCCTGGGCGGGCTGCTGCTCGCCCTGTCGGAGGTCACCAGGCTCGGCTGGAGCCACCCCGTCGTCCCGGCCGGCCTGGCCTGCTTCGCCGTCGGGCTGCCGCTCTTCCTCGCCTGGGAGTCCCGCGCCGCCCACCCCGTCGTCGACCTGAGCCTGTTCCGCGACCCCGCCTTCTCCTTCGGCACGCTCGCCTCCCTGCTCAACGCCGTCGCCCGCATGGGCATGGTCTTCCTCGTCGCGCTCTACTTCCAGGCCGTGCGCGGCGACGACGCCGTCGCGGCGGGCGCCAAGGTGCTCCCGCTCGCCGTGGCCGCCATGACCGCCTCCGTGGCCTCCGGCTTCCTCCAGCGCCGCCTCACCCCGCGCGCCCTCGCCGCCTCCGGCGCCGCCGCCACCACCTGCGGCCTGCTCGTGCTGCTCCTCACCATCGCCCCCGACACCCCGTACGCGCTGATCACCACGGGCACCGTGCTCATCGGGCTCGGCTCCGGCGTGTTCCTGCCGTCCAACACCACCGAACTGCTGCACGGCCTGCCCTCGCACCGGCTCGGCGTCGTCAACGCCATGCGGCTCATGCTCCAGAACACCGGCGTCGTCGTCGGCACCGCGCTCTCCCTGTCGGTCATCACGGCGCCGCTGCCCGCCGCGCTGCACGGCCAGGTGTACGCCGGCACGCTCGCCCACGTCTCCGCCGACGCCGTCGCGCTGCTCGTCACCGGCTACCGCTGGGCGTTCGCCTGCATGGCGGCCGTCTCCGCCCTCACCGTGCTGGCCTGCCTGGCCCGCCGCAGGACCGATTGAGCGGGACCGGTACCGTTGCCCTCGTGGTTGAACCGTCAATGGCCCCGAGGCACGTCTTCCCCCGCATGGTGAGGTTCGCCGACGTCGACTCCCAGGGGCACGTGAACAACGTCCGCTTCCTCGACTACCTGGAGGACGCGCGGTTCGCCATGTTCGCGATCGAGCCGCACCAGGCCGGCCAGGCGCCGTTCCAGGGGCTCGTCGTCGCCCGGCACGAGATCGACTACCGCCGCCCGCTCGGCTTCCGCCCCGACCCGGTGCGGGTCGAGACGTGGGTGACCGAGGTCAGGCCCGTCCGCTTCACCCTGCAGTACGAGATCCGCGACGACGAGGAGCTGTACGTCACCGCCCGCTCCCTGATCGTCGCCTACGACGTCGAGCGCGCCGCGCCGCGCCGGCTCACCGAGGACGAGCTCGCCTGCCTCAAGCGCTTCACCGGGTGAGCCAGGACGGCCCGCGTCCACAGGGCCGGCGCGCCAGGCGCTGGCTCATGCTCGCGCTCGGCGTCAACGCCCACACCAGCGTGACGCTCGGCCTGTTCGGCCTGCCCCTCGTCATGCCCGACATCGAGCGGCACTTCGGGGTGTCGCTGCCCGTGGCGGGCGTCATCGCCAACGCCCCCGGGCTCGGCGTCATGGCCGCGCTCGTGCTGTGGGGCGCGCTGGCCGACCGGCACGGCGAGCGGCTCGTCCTCGGCGTGGGCGTCGGCCTGGCCGCGCTGCTGCTCGGCGCCGTCGCCCTGGCCACCCCGGTGTGGGCGGTGATCGCGCTGCTCGCCCTCGCCGGCGCGGCGGGCTCCGCGGCCATGGTGGGCGGCGGGCGCATCGTGCTGCGCTGGTTCGACCCGCCCGAGCGCGGCGTCGCCATGGGGCTGCGGCAGGTGTCGTACACGCTCGGCATGGCGGCCGGCGCGTTCGTCCTGCCGCCCGTCGCGCGGGCGCACGGGCTTCCCGGCGTGCTCGCCGTCTGCGCCGCCGCGGCGCTCGTCGCGGCCGTGCTGGCCGCGGCGTTCCTCGGCGAGCCGCCCCGCGCCGTCGCGGCGCCCGGCGCCGGCGCGGGCGGCTCGCCGTACCGGCAGGCCACGCTGTGGCGGGTGCACGCCACGAGCGCCCTGCACACCGTGCCGCAGATCGTGCTCAGCACGTACGGCGTCACCTGCCTGGTGCGCCTGTACGGCTGGGACGGCGTGGACGCCGGGCGGCTGTTCGGCGCGGCGGCCATCGGCGGCGCGGTGGTGCGCGTCGCGGCCGGGCGCTGGTCCGACAGGACCGGCCTGCGCATGCGCCCGCTGCTGCTCCTCACCCTGGTCTCCATGGCCGTGCTGGCACTCCTCGTGGCCGGGACGTTCACGGCGTCGCCGCTCGGCCCGGCCGCGCTCGCCGCCGCCGCGGTGATCACGGTGGCCGGCAACGGTCTCGCCTACCTCGCGGCCGGCGAGCTGGCCGGGCCCGGCTGGGCGGGCCGCGTCCTCGGCACGCACAACACCCTGCAGAACCTCGTGGCGTTCGCCGTGACGCCGGTGGCCGGCGTCCTCATCACCGGCAGCGGCTTCTGGGGGGCGTTCGCCGCGGGGCTCGCCTGCGCCGCCCTGTCGCTGCCGGTCATCCCCGTCCGCGGCGAGCGCCGCGCGGGGCCCGCCGCAGGCGAGGACGGGCGCGCCGGCGAGGACGGCGACGCCGGGAAGGACGGGGACGCGGGGAAGGACGGGGACGCGGGGGAGGAGACGGGCGCGCGGCTATGAGCCGAGGCGCAGCCACGCCGCCGTGTCGGGCGGCAGCAGCCCGTCCGGCAGCGGGCCGCTCGCGAGCAGGACGTCGTCGTGCTCGGGGAGCTTGACGGGCTCCAGCCCGCAGTTGATCACGCAGGTCAGCGGCCCGCGGGTGAAGAAAAGTGCACCCTCGGGGGAATCCAGCCACTCTAAGGTGTAAGGAATTGATCTGACCAGGTCACGGCGGCAGGCGAGGGCCCGGCGGTAGAACTCCAGCGTCGACGCGACGTCGCCGTCCTGGCGCTCCACGCTCAGCTCCGCGAACTCCGCCGGCTGCGGCAGCCACGGCCGCGCCCCGCCCGCCGAGAACCCGAGCGACGGGCCGTCCGCCGACCACGGGATCGGCACCCGGCACCCGTCGCGCCCCGGCAGCTCCCCCTTCGAACGGAAGAAGACGGGGTCCTGCCGCGCCTCGTCCGGCAGGTCGAGCACCTCCGGCAGGCCCAGCTCCTCACCCTGGTACAGGTACGCGGACCCGGGCAGCGCCAGCATCGCCAGCAGCGCCGCCCGCGCCCGCGCCAGGCCCGTGCCCGGGTCGGCGGTGCCGTACCTGGTGCGGTGCCGGACGACGTCGTGGTTCGACAGCACCCACGTCGCGAACGGCACCGTCGCCAGGGTCTCGTCGATGACCTCCTTGAACGCCGTCGGCGACCAGGGCGCCTGCAGCCAGGCGAAGTTGAAGCTCTGGTGCAGCTCGTCGGGGCGCACGTAGCGGGCGAGGTCCTCGGCGCTGTCGGTCCACACCTCGCCCACCGCCATCCGCTCGCCCGGACAGGTGTCGAGCAGCCTGCGCCAGTCGCGGTAGACGTCGTGCACCTCGGGCCGCCCCCAGACGGGGGAGGCCGACGAGAACGACTGGTCCTTGACGTCGGGCAGCCCCTCCTCCTTGAACAGGCCCATCGCGACGTCGACGCGGAAGCCGTCGACGCCGCGGTCGAGCCAGAACCGCAGGACGTCGAGGAACTCCTCGCGCACCTCCGGGTTGCGCCAGTTGAAGTCGGGCTGCTCCGGCGCGAACAGGTGCAGGTACCACTGCCCGTCGGGCACCTGCGTCCAGGCGGGGCCGCCGAAGGTGGACTGCCAGTCGTTCGGGGCGTCGCGGAAGATGTAGCGGTCGCGCCCCTCGCCGCGCAGCGCCGCCTGGAACCAGGGGTGCCGCGACGAGCTGTGGTTGGGGACGAGGTCCACCAGCACCCGCAGCCCGCGCGCGTGCGCGTCGGCGACCAGCGCCTCGAAGTCGGCCAGGGTGCCGAACAGCGGATCGACGTCGCGGTAGTCGGCCACGTCGTACCCGCCGTCGGCCATGGGGGAGGGGTAGAAGGGCGTCAGCCAGACGGCGTCGACGCCCAGCCGCTGGAGGTACGGCAGCCGGTCGCGGACCCCGGCCAGGTCGCCGACGCCGTCTCCTGAGGCGTCGGCGAAGCTGCGGACATAGATCTCGTAGACGACGGCATCACGCCACCAGGGGATATCCATGTGCCCCTGATGCCCGCTATGCCGGAGAGTTCACCATGCTGTGCGCGGCATAGACGAGGTAGTCCCAGAGCCGGGTCTCGTACTCGTCGGGCAGTTCCAGGGAGTCGAGGGCGTCGCGCATGTGCTTCAGCCAGGCGTCGCGCTCGGCCTCGCCGATCACGAACGGCACGTGCCGCATGCGCAGCCGAGGGTGCCCGCGCTGCTCGCTGTACGTCCTCGGGCCGCCCCAGTACTGGATGAGGAAGCCGCGCAGCCGCTCCTCGGCACCCTCCAGGTCGGCGTCGGGGTACATGGGCAGGAGCAACGGGTCGCCGGCGACCCCCTCGTAGAAGCGGTGCACCAGGCGCCGGAAGGTCTCCTCGCCCCCGACGGCGTCGTAGAAGGAGGTCTCAGTCACGGTCACAGCCTACGCGCCGGCGACCATGGAGATGTCCGCGGCGTCCAGGGCGGTCTTGACCCGCAGCCTGAGCTCCCTGGCCACCTCGGCCTGGCGCGACGGCAGCGTCTTGGCGGTGATGCGGAACACCAGCGCGCTGTCGGAGAGCTGCTCCACGCCGAACACCGACGGATGCTCCACGATCATGCTCTCGCGGAACTCGGGGTCGGCCCAGATCTCCTCGGCGACGTGCTCCAGCACCACGCGCACGGTCGTGACGTCGGACTCGTACGGCACGGGCACGTCGAGGTAGGCGCGCGACCAGCCCTGCGACTCGTTGCCGACGCGGGTGATCGTGCCGTTGCGGATGTACCAGACGCGGCCGTCGGCGTCGCGCAGGCGGGTGACCCGCAGCGTGACCGCCTCGACGGTGCCGACGGCGGCGCCGGCGTCGATCACGTCGCCCACGCCGTACTGGTCCTCCAGCAGCATGAACATGCCCGCGATGAAGTCCTTCACCAGTTCCTGCGCGCCGAAGCCGATGGCCACGCCGAGGATGCCGACGCTGGTGAGCAGCGGCGCGATCGGGATGGTCAGGCGGTCGAGCACGGTCAGCGCGGCGGTGCCGAGGATGACGATCGAGGCGATGTGCCGCAGCACCGAGCCCATGGTCTCGGCGCGCTGCTTGCGCCGCTCGTGGAGCAGGACGTCGATGCTGTCGGTCGCGGCGTTCTTGCGGAAGCGGTTGGTGAGCGAGCCGCCGGTGGCCGCGCTGTTGACCACGCGCGTGATCAGCCGGTGCGCGAGGTTCCTGATGACGAACGCCACCACCAGGATGAGCACGATGGTGATGAGGCTCGCCACGATCGGCGCCCAGACCGCGTTGTCGAACCACCTCACGAACATTCCGCACAGCACCGTGTCACTCTGGCACGTCTCCGCCATCTTGGAGCTCACCTTGTCGACGTCCAGCAGGTCCGACATGGGCGGCGTCCCTGACGGGGAAGGCGACGGAGAGGTCAGCAGGAACACTGGGTGGATCCCCCTCGGGAGCGGTTCGGTCGGCGGTCTTTTCGACCAAATGATCTGACTTCGGTCTAAAAATACCGCCGACCGAACCGGCCGCCGTCACATCACGCCGGGGAAGACGGGGTCGCCGCGCCTCTGGGCCGCGGAGGGAGAGGCGCTGACGCTCCGATGACGGACGGCACGGACGGGACGCGCACCCGGAAGCGTGTCCCGTGCCGCTCTCCGGGGGGATCCCCCGGAACACCCGCCGGACGGGCCGGCGGGCGGCTCTGCGCGCGGCGCCCGGGACCGGCGTGACGCGCCTGACCCCGGGTCGCCGCGGAGGATGCCGGAGGTCCGGCTGTGGGCCGGAACCGGCGGGACGGCCAGGGCTCCGCGTCGCGGAAGACCCTCCGCACCGGCCGCCCCGCCGGCTCCATGGGGCCGCGGCGGGGGCGGTGAGCCGCGGTGGCTGCGCTCCACCCGGTTCACCGCCCGGTCACTCGCCCACCGCGGCGAGCACGCGGGCGACCTTCGTCGCGGCGCCGGCCGGGTCGTCGGCTGTGTGCAACCGCTCGCCCCAGGACCAGCAGTACCACCAGTCCGGGAGGTCCGCGGCGGCAGCCGGCCGACAGGTGACGTTCTCGGACAGGCTCGTCGCGTTCGGGTTGATCACCCTGACGAACCGCCGTCCGCTCTGCGTCTGGACCACTCGTGCGAGCAGACCGTGAGCGTCGAGTTCGGCGACGAGACGCTCTAGGTGCCCGATGGTGTCGTCCCCCACCTTTCGTTCCTCCCTCGAGGGTCGGTACTGGTGCGCCAAAGATGACTCATGTCAAGCGAGGACGCAACGACAAGGTAGAGGGTCCGGAGGGTCGCTTGTCCCTCTGTGGTTGTAAGAAACAGTCCTCCGGAGGACGATCCTTATCCGTAGGCTTCTAGCGGACGTTTTCATCCTGTCAAGACTGGTCCATATTCATGGGTAGGCAGACAGCGATCTGGAGGCTACTCTGAGTCACCAGTTGCGGACTGGTCGAGACGTGCGTGAGAGGGGCCGGGATGTCCGGCAGACAGCACCGGGAAACGGAGATGGCACGGCGCATCAGGGCCAGAGGCCTCGCCGCCGGCCGTACTTCGGCCCAGATTGCCGAAGAGATCCATGAGGCGTGCTCGCCTCAGTTCAGCACGACCCGTATCAAGGCCCACCGGCTCGCGCACGGCATAGCGCTCGCCGACGTGATCGAACAGGTCCGGGCCCTGTTCGAGCGCGACTCCAAGCCGGTGCCCGGCATCGGCGAGACGCTGCTCTCGGCGTACGAGAGCGGGCTCAAGCGTCCCGGCCCCGAGTACCTCCACTACCTGTGCACCGTCTACCACGTCGAGCCCGTCGGGCTCGGCTACGACGGCCCGTGCATCTGCGGCAACAGCCACAGGGACGCGGGTGTGCTGGGGCTGCCCGCCGACACGAAGGGGCGCGCCGACCCGATCCCTGACCGCCAGCTGGTGATCAGGCCCATGAGCCCCGAGCCCGACGCCGAGGAGGACGAGAACATCCTCCGCCGCACGCTGCTCGGGATGCTGAAGAAGGAGCCGAACGCCAACGAGCTCAGCGGCCCCCTGATCGGCGCCGTCGAGGGCGTCAGGCGGCGCATGGACGAGACCCTCGTGTCGGCCACGGTGTCGGCGGCGATGCTCGACCAGTGGGAGGAGTCCACCCTCGCCTTCGGCCGTCAGTACACCAGCAGCCCGCCGCTGCGGCTGCTGTGCGACGTGCTGCTGGAGCTGAGCGCGGTGCGCACCGCCATGTCCCGCCGCCAGCCCACCGACCTGCTGGAGCGATTGTGCCGCATGGCCGCCCAGCTCTCGGGGCTGAGCGGGATGATCCTCATCAACTTCGGCGACCACCGGCTGGCGCGCGCGTTCTTCCGCACCGGCCGCATGGCGGCCGACGAGACGGGCGACCGCGCGCTGCGCGCCTGGATCACCGCCCGCGAGTCGCTCGTCCCGCTCTACTACGGCGACGCCCGCGAGGCGCTCATCCTCGCCAAGAAGAGCAGCAACCTGGCCGGCACCACGCCGTGCGCGGCGCAGGCGATGGCGCCCGTCGTCGAGGCGCGCGCCCTGGCCATGATGTCGGGCACCGAGAGCAAGAAGGACATCGTCGACCAGGCCAAGCGCGCCCTGGCCCGCGCCCGCAGCGCCTTCTCCAACCTCAAGAGCCACGACGTCGAGGACATGGCGTTCGGCTACACCGAGCGGCAGCTCTACTTCTACCAGGGCGACGTGCTCACCAAGCTGGGTCAGACGCTGGAGGCCGAGCTGGTGCTCGACAAGGCGCTGGAGAAGTACCAGGACAAGGACCACATCATCGACCAGACACTGATCAGGTTCGACCGGGCGCAGTGCAAGCTGATCGACGGTGAGATCGACGAGGCCCTGGAGATCGCCAGGCAGGCGCTCAAGCTGCTCGACGACGAGTACCGCATCGAACTCGTCATGCGTTCCGCCCGCGACCTGGAGCAGCGCATCGCGGCGCGAGAGCCCAAGAACCCGCGGCTGGCCGCCTTCCGGGCCGAGCTGCACCGGCCGAAGGTGGCGCGATTGGAAGGGAATGGCGGTGCATGAAGCTGAGAATCCGGCGCTACCGCTGGTCTGACCTCGACACGATCCTCGCCCTGCACCGGATCAGCCTCGCCGAGGTGGGTCTGGTGCCGGGCGACGGCGTCTACTACGACGACGACTTCCCCCGCATCCAGGAGCTGTACCTGGCGTGCGGCGGAGACTTCCTCGTCGGCGAGGTCGGGTCGCGGGTGGTCGCCATGGGCGGCCTGCGCCCCATCGACTCGGAGACGGCCGAGATGTGCCGCCTGCGGGTCCACCCCGAGTTCCAGCGGCGCGGCTTCGGGCAGGCCATGCTCGCGGCGCTGGAGGAGCGCGCGGTACGCCTCGGCTTCCGGGCCCTGCGCGGTGACACCACGCTCAACCAGGAGGCCGCCCTGTCGCTGTACGGGCGGCACGGATGGCGTGAGACCTCCCGGAGCCAGGTCGGTCACCTGGTCGTCGTCTATCTCGAGAAGCGGCTGGTGACCGCGCCCATCCTCGAGCACTAGCGGCTCTCGCGCCCCTGATCAAGCAGTAGCAGCCGGAACGCCCGTCCTCGCGCGCCGGTGGCTCCCGGAGCCCGTTCTCGCGGGCCGGCAGCCCCGTGCCCGTCCTCGTGGGCCGGTGGGTTCCCGCGCCTGTCCGGAACGACGGCGGCTCTCGGCGCCGCCCGTCCTCCGGCGCGGGCCGTCCCCGCGCCGCGCGCCCTGGATCTCCCGGCAGCCCTCGCGGGGCTTCGTCACGCAGCGTGACTCTCTCGGGTCTTCTCCCGTCACGCCTACAGCTCGCGTTCACTCCGGCACCCACCGCGAACCGCCCTTTCTTGGCAGAAGTCGCCGATGACTCTAGGGGCGATATGGCGGATATAGCCGATTTAATCCGTGACCGGGGATGGTTGTACGAACCCACGGGTTAGCCCCTTCACTCTGGGTGGTAGAGGAGCATCCCCGCCTAGCTGCCTGTACACCCATGGCTGCGAATAGTAGTGAGATGCTTCCGGCATGGCAGTCGTGCCCGCTCCCCGCCCCCTCCTGGGAGCTGTGCTTCTGTTGTTCGTGAGCGCCGCATGGGGGTCGGCGTTCCCACTCATGAAGGACCTCATGGACCGCATGCCGGTCGAGGACCTCGTCGCCGAGCGCTATCTCATCGCGGCCGTCACGCTCCTGCTGATCCGGCCGCGCTGTCTGCGGGGGCTGCCGCGCGCGACCTGGATCAACGGGGTCGTCCTCGGGGTCATGTTCGGGGTGGGGCAGACGGCGCAGGCCGTGGCCCTGCACGGGCTGCCGTCCGCGGTGTCGGGGTTCGCCGTCGGATGCAGCGTGATCATCACCCCGATCCTGGCGCTGGTGCTGTTCAAGGTGCGCGTGCCCCGCAGGGTGTGGGCGGGCGTCGTGCTGGCCCTGGCCGGGATGGCGGTCTTCACGCTGATGCGGGGGATGGAGGACAGCGACATCGATCCGCTCGCGCTGGGCGTCACGCTCTCGGCCGCCGCGCTGTACTCGGGGCACACCCTGGTGCTCGCCCGGCTGTCCACCCAGGGGCGGAGCTTCCACGCGTACGCGCTGACCGTGATCCAGCTCTTCACCATCGGGGTGCTCACCGGGCTCGTGGCCGCGCACGACGGCATCGTCCTGCCGGCCGGCCTGCCCGACTGGACGATCCTGGCGCACCTGTCCGTCGTGTCGTGCGCGCTCGGCTTCCTCGCCCGCTCGTACGGCCAGGCGCACGTCTCCGCCGTGCCCAGTGCGGTCCTGATGTCGTCGCAGCCGCTGTGGGTCGCCGCCATCGCCGTCATCTGGTTCGACGAGCAGGTGGGCCTGAGCATGCTCGTCGGGGGCGGGCTCATGGCGGCGGCGATGCTGCTGGCCGTGCCCGGCCGGGCGGCGCCGCCGGGCCCCGAGGGCGAACCGGCCCCCGTGGCGGTCCCCGCCTCCGGCGGCGCGCCCGCGGCCTCCGCCTCCGGTGGGGCGCCCGTGGGGGCTTCCGGCTCCGGTGGCGGCCCCGCGCGCGACCCCGAGTTGCTCGCCATCTCCGCCGCGGCCTCCAAGGTGCTGGCCGGGCTGCGGGTCAAGCCCGAGGAGCGGTCCGCCCCCGCCACCGTCGCCCTCCCGTACGTGGTGAGCAGGAGCGCCTGCAGGGACGCCGAGAGCTGCCCCTGGAACGCGCACTCGGTGAAGGGCGGCAGGGAGCCGAGCCTGGAGCGGCTGATCGAGCGGGCCACGCTCATCGTCAGGTCGCGCGGCCTGCCAGGGCCCGGGTGCTGCCAGTCCGTCACGCTGCTCGGCCGCTGCCTGTGCTCGCTGATGGAGGAGGCGGGGCGGCGGGAACAACCACACGGCTCGGTGAGGTCGGGAGGCCCCCGGCCTTACCTCTAGGCAGGGCCCGTGCGGCAGGAGACCGCACGGGCCCTCCGTTTTCGGTCCGGCATCGGGTGCGGCGCGGGACGGCCAGGGAGTAGTGTTCCGTATACGGAACACTTGGAGGTGTGCGATGCGACCCAACTCACGGTTCGCCGACGTCCGGACGTTCGACATCGACGCGGTGGCGGCCGCCGCCGGGGCCGATCCCGACGTGCTGCGCCTGGAGAACCTCGACACCGACGTCCCGCCCCCGCCCGCCGCCGTCGCCGCCACCACGCGGTCCCTGGACGAGGGCACCGGCAACAGCTGGCTGCCGTTCACCGGGCTGCCCGTGCTGTGCGAGGCCGTCGCGGCCGACCTGCGCGAGCGCACCGGCGTCGGCTACGACCCGCTGCGCGAGATCGTCATCACCTCGGGCGGAACCTCGGCCGTCATGCCCGTGCTGCTCGCCACGACCCAGCCCGGAGAGCCCGTCGTCCTCACGGACCCCACGTACGCGGGGCTGCTGCAGCGGGTGCGACTGTCAGGGGCGCGCCCGCACCTCGTGCCGCTGCGCGTCGAGCGCGGCCGCTGGCGGCTCGACCGCGAGGCGCTGGAGCAGGTGCGTTCCGCCGCGGCGCTGCTGCTCATGAGCCCGTCGATGCCGTCGGGCGCGGTGCTCGACCGCGACGACTGGGAGGCCGTGGCCCGCGTGTGCGACCGCACCGGCGCGTACCTGGTCTACGACGCCGCCATGGAGCGGATCGTGTTCGACGGCGAGTCCCACGTCAACCCCTGCCGCGTGGACGGGCTGGCCGGGCGGACGATCGTCATCGGGTCCGTCTCCAAGGAGTACCGCATGATCGGGTGGCGCATCGGCTGGGTCGCCGGGCCCGCGGACGTCATGGCCAGGATCAGGGTGGCGGCCGTCTACAACACGACCGTCGCCGGAGGGTTCCAGCAGCGCGGCGCGGCGGCGGCGCTCACCGACCCGTCCGGGGCGGGCGTCGCCGAGGCGGTGGCCGAGTACCAGGCGCGCCACGACACCGTCGTGCGCCAGCTCGACGGCCTGCCGGTGGTCAGGGCGGCCGGCGGCTGGTCGTGCCTGGTCGACGCCGAGGCCATGGGGCTGGACGCCGCCACGCTGTCGGCCCGCCTGCTGGAGCGCGGCCGGGTCGCCGCCACCCCGATGACGGCCTGGGGCGGGCCCGTCGCCCGCCGCCATGTCCGGCTGGTCTTCAGCAACGAGCCGGTCGAGCGCCTGTCCGACCTCCGCGCCCGCTTCGACGCCGCCCTCTCCTGACACCCCCCGCCGCCGGTCGGCGGGCCCTCTCCTCCCCCCCGCGGGCCCGCCCGGTCGGTGCTCTCTCCTGGCCTGTGGGAGCGTCCGGCAGCTCCCATCAGTGGGCGGGCAGCAGCAAGGTCTTGCCGGTGACGGCGCGGGCCTCCATCGCGGCGTGCGCCTCGGCGGCGGCCTCCAGCGGGTACGCCGCCCCGATCACCGGGCGCAGCCGCCCCGCGGCAGCCTCCGCCAGCGCCTCGCGGGCCAGCTCGCGCAGGTCGGCGTCCGGCCAGGCCACCGCCTTGACACGGGGGGCGGGCGCCATCATGGCGCCGCCCGCCATGCCGTACGCGCTGAGCCTGCCGCCGTCCTTCAGCAGCGACTGCGCGGCTGCGCCGACCTCGCCGCCCACGCCGTCGAACACGACGTCCAGGCCGCCGGTGGCGTCGCGCACCGCGTCCGTCCAGCCGGGGGCGGTGTAGTCCACGACCAGCTCGGCGCCGAGCCCGGCCGCCAGGTCGCGCTTGGCGGAGCTGCTCGCCGCCCCCACCACCCGCGCCCCTGCCGCCACGGCGAGCTGCACGAGGAGGCTGCCCACGCCGCCGCCCGCCGCCTCGACGAGCACCCACTCGCCCGGCCGGGGCGCGGCGGCCCGGGTCAGGCCGACGGCGGTGCGTCCGTCGGCGAGCAGCGCCACCGCCACCTCGGGCGACAGCCCGTCGGGGACGGGGATCAGGTCGCCGGACGCGGCGACCGCCAGCTCGGCGTACCCGCCCGTGCCACCCAGCGTGCTGACCACCAGGGCGCCGGTGAGCGACGTCGGCACCCTCTCACCGACGCTCCTCACGGTGCCCGCCACGCCGTTGCCGAGGACGGCGGGCAGCTCCACGCGGCGGGGCCCGCGGTCGGCCCGTACCTGCGTCTCGACGAAGGTGATGCCGGCCGCCGCCACCTCGATCACCACCTGACCGGGTCCGGCCACCGGGTCGGGCACGTCCTCGGCCACCAGTTCCTCCGGGCCGCCGTACCGGCGCAGCACCACCGCACGCATGAAGAGCTCCTCCGTAAGTCGGAACGAGTTGCTCCGTCTTTCGCGAACCTATAACGGAGCGCAGCGCTCCGCAACGGCGGCTATCCTGCTGCCATGAGCAGGCGCGGCAGGCAGGCGGAGGCGGCGCGGAACGACCTGCTGCTGCTGGAGGCGGCTCGCGAGGTGTTCACGACGCAGGGGTTCGACGCGCCGGTCTCGGCCATCGCCAGGCGCGCCGGCGTGGGCATGGGCAGCCTCTACCGGCGCTACCGCACCAAGGAGGAGCTGCTCCAGCGGCTGTGCCTGCTCGCCATGGAACGCGTCGTCGAGGTGCTGGAGGAGGCCCTGGCGGCACCAGACCCCTGGGAGGGGCTCGCCGGCTACGTGCGTTCCTGCGTGGGCTTCAGATCCGGGGCCCTCGGCCCCGTGGCGGGCACCATCGCCGTCACCGACGAGATGTGGCGCACCTCCAGGACCGCCACCGGGCTGGCCGAACGGCTCGTCGCCCGGGCGCGGGACGCGGGCGCGCTCAGGGACGACGTCACCGCGCTGGACGTCTCGCTGCTCATCGAGCAGTTCAGCCGCCCGGCTCCCGGGCCCGACTCCGACGAGCAGCGGCACGTCAGGCAGCGCCTGCTCGCCATCGCGCTCGACGGCCTGCGCGCCCCCGGCGCCACCCCGCTGCCGGGCCCGGCGCCGTCCGCCACGTGGTACGAGGGGCGCTGGGGAACCCCGCCGTAGGTCTACGGTTGGGGGCGTGGCTTTCAACGAGGTGCTGAAGGGGCTCGACGAGGCGGCGAGCGTCCAGGTGGCGGGCGTCAGGCGCGGCTACGCGGGCCCGCCCGCGCGCACGGTGAGCATGCGGGCCGGGATGACCAGGCTGCGGTGCGCGTCGCTGCTCAAACCGCTGTACGCGTGGGTGAGCGCGGCCCGCGTGGGCGACGCCGGCCGGTGGCGCCGGCACGCCGAGCCGGCCGTCGTCGTCTCCTCCAACACCGACACGCTCAGCCTCTGGCACGCCGTAGGCCCGGGGGTCATCCTGCGTGACCTGCGCGACCGCACCGGGGTCTCCTGGTCGCCCGCCAACGGCGACCCGTCGCGGTTCGGCTCCGTGGAGGTGGCCGCCGACGAGGTGGCGGCGGCGTACGCGGAGCTGGCCCAGGCCGCGCTGGCCGGCGACCCGGCGGCCGAGGCGGTGCTGGGCTGGATGCGCCAGGTGGGGCACGGGCAGGCGGGGGAGGAGCAGGCGTTCGGCGTCAGGGAGGCGCTGGGCGCGCCCGGCGCGGCCGTCAAGTGCGGCTGGTACGGCGCCGCCGACGAGACGTGCCTGCGCACCCACGCCGTGGCCGTGCTGGCCGAGGGCGGCACCCGGGTCGCGGTCGTGGTCGGCATGACGGCGCTGCCGTACACCGGCGAGCGGGAGCGGGCCTCGTACCGTGACAGCGTGAACCGGGGGCTGCCGGTGGAGCAGGAGCACGAGAGGACGGCGGGGCCGGTGCTGCGCGGCCTGATGGCGGCGGCTCTGGCCGAACTGGGAGCAGGGGAGACCGGGTGAGGCCGATCCTCCCTGGTGACGGGCACGAGGAGGAGGCGGCGGCATGAGGCTGACGGTGCTGGGCGGGTGCGGCGCGTGGCCGGCCGCGGGGCAGGCGTGCAGCGGGTACCTGGTGGAGCACGAGGGCTTCCGGGTCCTGGTCGATCCCGGCTACGCCACGCTGCCCAGGCTGCTGGAGCTGGTCCGCGCCGAGGACGTCGACGCCGTGCTGGTCAGCCACGGGCACCCCGACCACTGCTCCGACCTCAACCCGCTGCTGCGTGCCCGCGCGCTGGGCGACGCGCCCCCGGCGGCGCTGCCCGTCCACGCGCCGCCCGGCGCCCTCGACGCCGTGCTCGCGCTCGACCGCGCCGGGATGCTGGCGGGCAGCTTCGAGCCGCACGACCTGCGGCCCGGCACGCCGTGCGAGGTCGGCCCGTTCCTGATGGAGGCGTTCCCGCTCCCGCACCACGTGCCCAACGCGGGCCTGCGGCTGAGCGCGGGCGGCAGGACGGTCGCCTACACCGGCGACACCGGGCCCGACCCGGCGCTCGTCACGCTCGCCGCGGACGCCGACCTGCTGCTGGCCGAGGCCACCTACCCCGAGCGGGTGCCGGACGAGGACGCCCCCTACCTGTCCACGGCCCGCGACGCGGGCCGCACCGCCGCCGCGGCAGGAGCGGCCCGGCTGCTGCTCACCCACCTGTGGCCGGACACCCCGCACGAGCCCGCGCTGGCCGCCGCCGCGGCGTCCTACGCGGGCGAGACCGCGGTCGCCGTCGGCGGGCTCACCGTCGATCTCGGCGGGTGAGCTCCTCCACCACGGCCGCCAACTCCGGGGGCTCCAGGTTCTCCCCGGGCAGTTCCTCGGCCCAGAGGTGGCCGAGGTAGGCGCCGCGCTCCTCCTCGGTGAGCGCGCGCGGCGCCACGTCCGGACGCGCCGCGGCGAACCTGGCCAGGAAGAACGGCTCCGTCTTGACGTACCTCACGCCGAGCCAGGTGAAGTCGCGCTCCACAGTCACCGGGCCGTCCAGCACGGCACCGGCGTCGAGCCCGGTCTCCTCGGCCAGCTCGCGCCTGGCCGCCTCGATCGGGCTCTCCCCGGGGTCGAGGCCGCCGCCCGGCGGCTCCCACACGGTCGTGCCGCTCACCCGGTCGTACCAGTGGAGCAGCAGCACCCTGCCGTCACGGTCGAGGCACACGACCCGCGCGGCCGGACGATCGGAGCCCATCCGGCACCTCCTCCCCTGAGGACACCCGGGGAGATCATGCCAGAGGGGCCGGGCGCTCAGGTGTTCCTGGCGGCGATCGAGCCGTTCAGCGCGGTCGCGAACGCCGTCCAGGCGACGTACGGCACCAGCGCCAGGCCCGCCCGCCGGTCGGCGCGCAGGAACCGGCGCAGGAGCACCACGTTGGAGACGTCCAGCGCCACGACGTCGAGCATCGCCAGCCAGGGGGAGCGGGCCCGGAAGAACAGCGGCGTCCAGGCGGCGTTCAGCGCGAGGTTCACCGCCAGGGCGGAGGCGATGCCCCTGCGGTCGCCGTCCGACGACAGCGCCCGCGCGCCCGCGTACGCGATGAGGGCGTACACCGGCGTCCACACCAGGGCGAACGTCTGCCGCGGCGGCTGCCACGGCGGCTTGCGCAGCGTGCGGTACCAGGACATGCCCGACGCCGACGCCCTGCCGCCGACGACCGCTCCGGCCGTGACGGCGGCGCCCGTCATCAGCAGGTTCCGTCGGAAGTTGCCCCGTTTCGTCATGGCGGGCCTCCTACCCGCCCGTCCCCGCCTCATGTTCCAGGGGGCACGTGGTGGCGCAGCCGCAGATCGTCGGGGTAGGGCGAGAAGTAGCTCTGGTCGCGTACGTACGCGGCCGGCTCGCCCCGCGCGTGGTGGCGCAGCAGCGTCGTGGGGACGCTCAGCGGCACGAGCCCCCGCCGGTACGAGTCGATGACCTCGACCAGGTCGGCCCGCCGCTCCGGATCGAGATCGATCATGCCGAGGCAGTGCTGCAGGACGTTCACGTTCCTGCCCGTGGTCGCCTTCCTCGCCAGGACGGCGCGGAACACCTCCGCGTACGCGGCCGCGACCTCCTCGCGCGGCCCGGACCCCGCCCGCGCCACCACCCGGCCCGCCTCCCGGTAACGCGTCGGGTCGTGCGCGAGGAGCTGCATCTTGTGCCGCGCGTGGAACTCCACCAGGTCGCGCGGACGCCAGTCGCCCTCCATGAACGCCCGCAGCCGGGCGTGCGCGAAGATCCGCTCCACGAAGCTCTCGCGCAGCACCGGGTCGTGCAGCCTGCCCTCGTCCTCGACGGGGAGCAGCGGGTGGCTCTCGATGACGACGTCCGCGAACACGCCCCGGTGCCGCCGGTCCACCGCCGGGCCGCCGGAGGCGTACAGCGGCACGCCGTGGACGCCGCAGCTCGGGCTCTTCGCCTTGAAGACGTAGCCGTCGACGTCGAGCGCCGCCGACCGCTCCCTGGCCAGGGCCACCATGCGGTCGGTGAGATCGGCGCCGCCGGAGCGCGTCACCAGCCGCGCGTCGCCCCGAGGGGAGCGCTCCAGCCGCAGCGTCTCCCTGGGCGCCCCCAGGCCGAGCTCGATCTCGGGGCAGACGTGCTCCCACTCGACGTACGGGCCGAGGACGTCGGTCAGGAAACGGTCGCGGCTGTGCCCGCCGTTGTACCTGACCAGGTCGCCCAGCAGACAACCGGAGACGGCGACCCTCGGCCGTACGTGCCGCATGTCGATCACGTCCTCCACCCCCCGGATGCACGGCCCCCCACTCGTACCCCTCGTCGGGACGCGTAAGAGCGACCACCCGCCGCTCCCCGCGGTGCGGTGAAGCGGGCGCGCCTCGCCGTCCACGTCACCGCCGCGGGGCCAACCCCCGCCCCCCTGACTGGACGCGACGGCGGAACCTCCCGTACGGCCTACCCGGCCCCCGCACACGGGCTACTCGGCCCCGCGCACGGGCCACCCGGCCCCGCGCACGGCTTTCCGGGCGCCCGCCGCACGGCCTACCTGGCCTCACGCCCCCGGCGTAACCGGCCGCCCGGGCAGGGCACACCCGTCCGACCGGCACGCCTGCACCTCTACCCCCGGATCCGGACCAGGCACCTCGTCCGTGGCCCGCCCGGGTGGCAGGCGGGGAGCCCCACCTCCGGGGAGCGCGGGGACGCCGCGTCTTGGCCGTCTGCGGGGACGCCGCACTTCCGGGAAGCCTGAGGCCGCCGCATCTTGGGCGGATGTGGAGGCGCCGCACCACCGGCGGTCGCCGGGACGCCGCGCCGGGGGTCAGCCGAGGGCGGCGTCCTCCTGGAGGACCAGGTCCAGCAGCCCGGGGAAGCGCTCGTCGAACTCCTCGCGTCGCAGGCGGTTCAGCCGCCTGGTGCCCTCGTCGCGCTGCTCCAGCAGCCCGACGTTGCGCAGCACCGAGAAGTGGTGGCTGAGCGTGGACTTCGCCACGGACAGGTGGGCGAACGTGCCGCACGGGCGCGTCCAGTCGGGGACCGAGGCGAGCTCGCGCACGATGCGGCGGCGTACCGGGTCGCCGAGCGCGTCGAGCGCCGCCTGCAGCGACACCTCGACGGGGGACGTGTGGGTGAGGCCGCGCGCCCTGTTCGACGGCGACCGAACATTGATGTACTGTTCCATCTCGATCGAACATGCTACCCGCTGCGGGGAGGAGCGACATGGACACCGGTCACGTCGGAGTGTGGCACCCCATGATCGGCAGGGCGCCGGCCGAGCAGGGCCGCCGCGCCGCCGCCCGCATCGAGGAGCTGGGCTACGGCTCCGTGTGGGTCAACGAGGGCCCTGGCAGCAAGGAGCCGTTCGCCAGCGCCGCGATCCTGCTCGCCGCCACCCGTCGCGTCGTCGTCGGCACCGGCATCGCCAGCCTCTGGGCGCGCGACGCCACCGCCATGGCGGCGGGCGCCGCCACCCTGGCCGAGGGCTTCCCCGGCCGCTTCCTGCTCGGCGTCGGCGTCAGCCACGGCCCGCTCGTCGCCGGGCGCGGCCACGACTACGGCAGGCCGCTGGCCACCATGCGCTCCTACCTGGAGGCGATGGACGACGCCAGGAAGGGCCTGATCGACGCCCACGCGCCGCGGCTGCTGGCCGCTCTGCGGCCGAAGATGCTGGAGCTGTCGCGCGACCAGGCCGACGGCGCGCACACCTACTTCGTGCCGCCCGAGCACACCGCGCGGGCCAGGGAGATCCTGGGTCACGACCGCCTGCTGGTGCCGGAGCAGGCCGTGGTCGTCGAGACCGATCCGGCCAGGGCCCGCGCCGTCGCCCGCGACCACATGAAGATCTACCTGACGCTGCCCAACTACCTGAACAACCTGCGCACGCTCGGCTTCACCGACGCCGACTTCGCCGACGGCGGCAGCGACCGCCTCGCCGACGCCGTCGTCGCCTGGGGCGACCCGGAGACGATCGCCAGGCGCGTCCGCGCCCACCTCGACGCCGGAGCCGACCACGTCGCCCTCCAGCCGCTCTCCGCGGGCGTCCCCGACCTCGCCGACGCCCTCACCCAGCTCGCCGACCTGGCTCCGGCTCTCGGCCTGCGAGAACGGGGCGAGGGTTGACTTCGAGCGCACTCCAGTTCGTACCGTCGAAGCCATGACTACACCGCAACACCCCATCGGGTCGGGTTTCGGAGCCAGGAGCACCGCGGAGGACGTGCTGCGGGGCATCGACCTGTCCGGCAAGCTCGCGCTGGTCACCGGCGGCTACTCGGGCCTGGGCCTGGAGACGACGAAGGCGCTCGCGAACGCGGGAGCCAGGGTCGTCGTGCCCGCCCGGCGTCCGGCCGCCGCCAAGGAGGCGGTCGGCGGTCTCGACGGCGTGGAGATCGACGAGCTCGACCTGGCCGACCTCGGCAGCGTCCGCGCTTTCGCCGAGCGGCTCCTCGCCACCGGGCGCGACCTGCACATCGTCATCGACAACGCCGGCATCATGGCGACGCCGCAGACCCGGGTCGGGCCGGGCTGGGAGGCGCAGTTCGCCACCAACCACCTGGGGCACTACGCGCTGGTCAACCTGCTGTGGCCGGCGATCGCCCGCGGCGGGGGCCGCGTGGTGTCGGTCTCGTCGGCCGGCCACCACCGCTCGCCGATCCGGTGGGACGACGTCCAGTTCGAGCGCGGCTACGACAAGTGGCTGGCGTACGGGCAGGCCAAGACCGCGAACGTGCTCTTCGCCGTGCACCTCGACGCGCTCGCCAAGGACACGGGCGTCCGCGCGTTCTCGCTGCACCCGGGCGGCATCCTGACCCCGCTCCAGCGCCACCTCGCCAAGGAGGAGATGGTCGCGGCGGGCTGGATCGACGAGGAGGGCAACGCCCTCGACACGTCCTTCAAGACGCCGGAGCAGGGCGCGGCCACCCAGGTGTGGGCGGCGACGTCGCCGCAGCTCGCGGGGATGGGCGGGGTCTACTGCGAGAACTGCGACATCGCGCCGCCCGCTCCGGCGACGGGCGAACGGTTCGGGGTGCGCGACTACGCGGTCGACCCGGACGAGGCCGCCCGCCTGTGGCACCTGTCCGCCACCCTCACCGGCATCGACGCCTTTGCTTCCTGACCGCCCGCGCTGTCCTCACGGGCGTCGGCGCCTTTGGTTCCTGACCGCCTGCGCCGTCCTCACCGGTATCGGTGCCTTCTCTTCCTGGCCGCCTGCGCTACTTCGCCTCCCACAGCCCAACGTGCTGTCGCCTTGACGAGAGCACGCCTCACAGCGCGCCAGGCAAGATCGGGATAGCTTGGAGCCGGCAGCGTCCATGGAACGGGAACCACCTTCGACCGCTGCGCCGGCGTGGAAGCGCTCCGCGAGAAGGAAGGAACGCGTGACAGTGGCACGGGTACTCGTGATCGGTCTCGATCCCGCCAAGATTCAGGGCTGGGATCCGCAGCCGATCCAGACGGCGATAGCACGGGGTCAGGCCCGTCTCGACGATCGTGGCATCGAGGCCGACTACTGCCTGGTGGCTCTCGACGAGAACCCGGAAAGGGCGGTCGTCGAGGCGCTGACTCGCCGAGAGTACGCCTGCGTGGTCGTCGGGGCCGGCATCCGCAAGCACGAGCCGCTGCTCAAATTCTTCGAGAAGGTGGTCAACCTGGTCAGGCAGCACGCGCCCGACGCGGCCATCGCCTTCAACAGCACGCCGGAGGACACCGTCAACGCCGCTCTGCGGTGGCTCCCCCGAGGCGCGTAGCGGGCCGTGATCAGGAGACGGCGTTGACCCGGGGTATCGAGGCGCGCTGGCGGAGTCCGGCGAGGCAGCTCTCCGTGGTCCTGCCGTAGGAGGCGGCCGGCGGCCCGCCCTGGAGCGCCCCTCCCGTCAACCCGGCCCGAACCGGGTGGAGGCGGCCCGCCCCGCGCCGGACCCGTCGGTCGGGTAGGGGGCGGCCCGCTCTGAGCGCCGGGCTCGGTGGGAGCCGGGCGGTGGGCGGGTCGCCCTGTGCTGGGCCTGTTGGCTTGGTGGGGACTGGGTGGGGGCGGCCATTTCTGGGCGCCGTGCCCGTCGGTTCGGTGGGAGTCGGGCGGTGGGCGGGTCGCCCCGCGCCGGGCCCGTTGGCTTGGTGGGGACTGGGTGGGGGCGGCCATTTCTGGGCGCCGTGCCCGTCGGTTCGGTGGGAGCCGGGTGAGGGCGGGCCGCCCTGCGCCAGGCTCGTCGGTCTGGTGGGAGTCGGGTGGGGGTGGGCCGCTCTGGGTGCCGGGCTCGTCGGCCCCGGCGGGAACTGGGTGGCGAGGGCTCGCAGCTTGTTGGTCAGGCGCTCGGCGGGGTTCCTCTTCCTGGGGAGGTCGGAGTCATTCCTGACAGGCCGCCCGTCCATGGAGTCTCTTCCGGGGTTCTTCTCGGGCGCGGGCCGGCGGCATTGCGTGGCGGTCTGCGGGTGCCGGGCGGTGGTCCGGTCAGCGTTTCATGGCGCCGTCGGCGATCGCGTCGGCGGCGTCCCCGATGGCGATGCCGACGATCTCCAGGCGCCGGACGAGCTCCCGCTCCTTCAGCGAGTCGGACGTGACCTCGCCGGAGAAGATGCGCGAGATCTCGTACTGGTACATCCGGCGGATGGCGCCCCCGGCCTTCTTGGCCTCCAGGGCGTCCTGCACGACGACCGACGGCCGGGTCGCCATGTCGCGTACGGCGCTCTCCAGGGCGTCGATGCCGACGATGACCTGGTCGAGCAGCGGGGTGAAGCGGATCTGCTCGGGCACCCGGTACAGGTGCGACTCGCGGACGAAGTCGCGCAGCGAGTCGAGCACGTCGTCGATCGAGCGCGACAGGCGGAACAGGTCCTCGCGGTCGATGGGGGTGACGAGGGCGTTCTTGAGTTCGTCGATGAGGCGGGCGCGTTCTTCGTCGCCGAGGTGTTCGATGGCGCGCATCTGCTCGTGCGCGCCGGTCCTGCCGACCTCGCCGCCGATCATCGCCATGGCCAGCCAGGCGCCTTCCTTCGTGGCTTCGAGCTGGCCGAGCAGGGCGTCGGTGAGGCCGCTGTCCATGCGGCCGGTCATGAGGTCGCGGATCCGGCGCAGCCGCTTCACGTCTCCACTCCTTTCACGACTTCGCTCCCTTCACGACGATCGCGAGGATCCAGGCGAGTACGCCGCTGGCGGGAAGGGTGAGCAGCCACGCCACGGCGATCTTGACGGCGGCGAACCAGCGGACGCGGCCGCTGCCCTGGGCGACGCCGGCGCCGATGAGCCCGCCGGCGATGGCCTGCGTCATGCTGACGGGCATACCCACGGCGGAGCAGGCGGCGACGGCGGTGCCGCCGGCGAGTTCGGCGGCGACGCCGTGGGCGGGGCGGAAGACGATGAGCTCGCGGCTGAGTGACCGGCCGGCCTTGGGCAGCCCGTACATGGCGCCGAGGGCGAACAGCACGGCGACGAGCGACGTGTACGCGAGGGTCGGCCGGGTGAGCCCGAGCGCGATCATGAACACGGCCAGCATCTTCTGGCCGTCGTTGGCGCCGTACGCGATGGTTTGGAGCAGGAAGCCGGCCCAGTGCCAGCGGGGCAGCCCGCGGGGTGTGGTGACGATGACGAGGACGCGGACGAGCACCCAGGCGAGCAGCCCTCCGGCGATGGGCGCGGCCACGCCGAACAGCAGCACGAGCCCGACGGACCCGCTGGAGACGGGCAGCCCCCAGCCGAGCCCGGCGCCGGTGATGCCGCCGACGACGGCCAGGGTGAGGCTGGTGGGGCGGCCTCGGGCGTTGAGCACGGCGACGACGGCGAGGGCGCCGGCGACGGCGACGACCATGGCGGTCTGGGCGCCGGGCTGGTCGAAGGCGGCGAGCCGGGTCGTGAACGTCCGCGCCACCTGGAACGTCACGAGGGGCACGGCGGCGACCACGACGGCCATCAGGAGGATGCCCACGGCGGGTTTGACGGCGGGTAGTTTGAGCCCGGTGGCGAGCAGGGCGCCGCCGTCGTTGACGCCGGTGATGACGGCGAACAGACCGGCGACCACGACGAGTACGACGGTGTCCACCTAGCCCTGCTCCATCCTGTCAGCCCGAGTCGGGGTAAATGCCACAGCAATGGTGGGTATCTACCCAAGAACAGTGAATTGATGGTGGAGGAGCAGACGGTAGTCTCGTTCGATCAGGCTGCCGCACTGAGCGGGCGTCCTCGAAACCCTGCCCGGAGCAGTGCCCTGAACCCATGTCCATGAGGTGCCACGAGAGTGAAGGCATGACCAGCCCAGCCGAGTACGTCCTGACTCTGTCCTGTCCCGACCGGCCCGGCGTGGTGGCCGCGGTCTCCGGCCTGCTGGCCGGGCGCGGATGCAACATCACCGAGAGCCAGCAGTTCGGAGACCGGGCGAGTCAGCGCTTCTTCATGCGCGTGCAGTTCACGGCACCGCTGGGCGAGGACGAGGTGACGGGCGCCTTCGCGGCGCTCGCGCCCGACTTCGGCATGGAGTTCAGGCTGCGCGACCTGGCCAGGAAGCCCCGCGTGCTGATCATGGTGAGCCGCTTCGACCACTGCCTGAACGACCTGCTCTACCGGGTCAGGGCGAAGGCGCTCGACATCGAGATCGTCGCCGTCGTCTCGAACCACCCCGACCTGCGGCCGCTCACCCAGTCGTACGGCATCGACTACCACCACCTGCCGGTCACCCCGGAGACGAAGCCGAAGCAGGAGGCGGAGGTGCTGGCGCTGGTCGAGCACTACCAGGTGGACCTGGTCGTGCTGGCCCGCTACATGCAGGTGCTGTCGGGCGACCTGTGCGGGAAGCTGGCGGGCCGGGCCATCAACATCCACCACTCGTTCCTGCCGTCGTTCAAGGGCGCCAAGCCGTACCACCAGGCGCACGACCGCGGTGTGAAGCTGATCGGCGCGACCGCGCACTACGTGACGTCCGACCTGGACGAGGGCCCGATCATCGAGCAGGAGGTGGCCAGGGTCAACCACAGCCACTCGCCCGAGGACCTCGCGGCGATCGGCCGTGACGTGGAGTGCGTGACCCTGGCCAGGGCGGTCAAGTGGCACGCCGAGCAGCGGGTGCTGCTCGACGGCCACAAGACGGTGGTCTTCCCCCGGTAGAGCCCGGTGGAGCCCGGCAGAGCCCGGTGGAGCCCGGCAGGGGTCAGGGGCGGTAGGTGCCGAAGTACCAGAGGTTGCCCTCGGGGTCGGCGCACGCGTACTCGCGCGACCCGTACGGCTGGTCGGTGAGCGGGGCGGTGATGCGGGCGCCGGCGTCGCGCGCCCGGTCGTGGTGGCCGTCGACGTCCTCGACGGCGACGTACACGCCGGGCCCGCCGGCGCGGCCCTCGCCGATCATGACGATGTCGTCGCCCACCAGCAGTTCGGCGTGGTAGACGGCGCCCTGCTCGTTCGTGGACGCCTCGTGCACCAGGAAGCCGAACGCGGTGGTGAGGAAGTCGAGCGCGGTCTGGACGTTCTGGTAGCGGGCGAGTGCGTAAACGGTTCGCGTCATGGTCACAGCATCGCCTGCGCGGGCCCTTCCGGTCTTGGACGAATCTGACCGGGGGTGGTGCCGCCGAGCACGCGGAACTCTCGGTTCATGTGGGCCTGGTCGTAGAAGCCGCAGTGGGCGGCGACGCGCGCGATGGGTGCGCCGCCGCGCAGCAGCCGCACCGCCCTGGCGAACCTGATCACCCGGGCCGCGGCCTTCGGCGCGAGCCCGACCTCCTCGTGGAAGCGGCTCACCAGGTGCCGGTGGCTCCAGCCGAGCGTGGCGGCGAGCGCCGACACGCTGACGCCGCCGCCGGTGCCGAGCAGCCGCTCCCATGCCCACGCCACCTCGGGGCGCGGGTCGGGCCCGGCGCTCAGGCGCTCGCGCAGCAGCCGCTCCGCGAGGGCGAGCCGGTCGCGCGGGGTCGGGGTCGCGGCCAGCCGCTCCGCCGCCGTGCCCGCCCACGCCCCGAGGACGTCCTCGGCGGGGACGACCTGGTTGGTCAGGTGCCGCATGGGCAGGCCGTACAGGCGGCGGGCGCCGAACGGGGTGAGCACCACCTCGACGCCCTCGCCCGGCCCGGACACCCGGGTGAGCGTGTAGCGGTCGGCGAGCCCGCCCGCGAACGCGGTGAGCGGCCGCCCCTCGACCTCCAGCGGCGCGCCGAACCCGAGCACCAGCACGGCGCCCGGCAGGGCGGCCTCGGCCCGCGTCTCGGGGGTGCGGGGCTCCTCGCGGTAGGCGCACAGCCGGCTGACGTACGGCCGCAGGGCGGCGCCGGGGACGGCCTCGACCATGGCCGGCCCCGGCGCGCTCATGCCCGTGCTACAGACCGGTGTGGCGGGCGAGGAAGGTGAGCGTGTCGGCCGAGAGGTCCGCCGACCTGCTCACGGAGCGGGCGCCGTGTCCCACCTCGGCCTCGTTGCGCAGCAGCACCGGCCGGTCGCCGGACGTGGCGTGCTGCAGCGCCGCGCACATCTTCCACGCGTGCAGCGGGTGGACCCGCGTGTCGGACTGGAAGACGGTGAACAGCGTGGCCGGGTAGTCGACGCCCTCCTTGACGTGGTGGTACGGCGAGTACGCCCGCAGCCAGGCGAACTGCTCGGGGTCGTCGGCGGAGCCGTACTCGACGTTCCAGGTGGCGCCGAGGCCGAACCGCTCGTACCTGATCATGTCGAGCAGCGGGGCCGAGCAGACGACGGCGGCGTACAGGTCGGGGCGCTGCGTCAGCGCGGCGCCGACCAGCAGGCCGCCGTTGGACCCGCCGGAGATGCCGAGCTGCGCGGGCGTGGTGACGCCGGTGGCGATGAGGTGCTCGGCGGCGGCGTGGAAGTCGTCGAAGACGTTCTGCTTGTGGGCGAGCATGCCGGCGCGGTGCCACTCCTCGCCCTCCTCGCCGCCGCCGCGCAGGTTGGCGATGGCGTAGACGCCGCCGGCCTCGACCCAGGCCAGGATGGACGCCGAGTAGCCGGGGGTCATCGACAGGCCGAAGCCGCCGTAGCCGTACAGGATGGTCGGGCGCGGGCCTTCGGCGGCGTCGGCGGGGGAGATGACGAGCATGCGGACGTCGCTGCCGTCCTTCGAGCGGTAGACCACCTGGGAGGTGCGCACGGCCGGCACGTCGACCGCGCCGGGCGAGGCCGCCCAGAGCGTCGTCTCGCCGGTGCGCGCGTCGTAGCGCTGGATGGTGGGCGGCGTGGTGTTGTCGGTGTAGCCGAACCACGCCTCGTGGCCGCCCTCGGGCCGCTCGGCGATGCCGCCGATGCTGCCGAGGCCGGGCGTGGGCACCTCGCCGACGCGCTCGCCCGTGGCGAGATCGTGGATCGTGATCTCGCTGATGGCGTGGCGGGTCCAGCCCACGAGCATGACCGGGCGTTCCAGGTCGTCGAGGATCGCGAAGTCCGACAGCACGGCCTCGGGGTCCTCGGGGACGAGGTCGCGCCAGTGCTCGTGGCCGGGCTCGGCGGGGTCGGCGACGCACACGCGGCCCCTCGGCGCGTCGCGGTCGGTGTGGACGTACAGGCGGCCGTCGCGCCCGAACACCAGCCCGGTCTGGGCGTCGACGCCCTCCTGCACCACCCGCAGGTCGGGACGGTCGAGGGGCGAGGCGGTCAGGTCGGCGACCCACAGGTCGTTGCGCGGGGCGGTGCCCTCGTGCGCCGACACCTGCAGCCACCGCCCGTCGCGGGAGACCGAGACGCCGTAGTAGTTGGTCATCTTCAGGCCCTGGCCGAAGATCATGACGTCGTCCTCGGTGGAGGTGCCGACGCGGTGCAGGTAGACGCGGCGGTGGAACTGCGACTCGTTCTCCGGCACCTCGGTGCTGGGCAGGCGGCGCACGTAGTAGAACGCCTCGCCGCCGGGCAGCCAGGCGATCGGGGAGTAGCGGCAGCGGTCGATCGGGCCCTCGACGCGCGTGCCGGTGGCGACGTCCATGACGTACAGCACCGACTCCTCGGTGCCGCCCACCGAGATCTGGTACGCGAGCAGCCGGCCTTCCTTGTCGGGCTGCACGGCGTCGAGCGTGGTCAGGCCCGAAGGGTCGATCTCCATCGGGTCGATCAGCGCGCGCTCGGCGCCGCCGGCGTCGGCGACGTAGTAGACCGCGTGCTCCTGGTCGGGGGTGCGGCGGCTGAAGAAGCAGCGGTCGCCGCGCCAGGCGGGCGTGCCCACGGAGCCCGAGCGCAGCAGCTCGGTGATGCGGTGCTTGAAGCGCTGCGGCCCGTTCCGCTCGGCGAACAGCCCGGCCTGCGCGAGCAGCCACTCCTTGGTCTCGGGGCTGTCGGGGTCTTCCAGCCACCGGTACGGGTCGGGCACGGGCGTGCCGTGCACCAGGTCGACGATGTCCTCGCGGCGTGCGGTCGGGTACGGCGGTCGCGTCATGCCAGGAACACTACTGCCAAGGATGGTGCGCCGGGACGCGCGTAAAGGCCCGGTGATGTGGGCATAAAACGTACCGTCTGTCCCTCTCGTCGGCCCGTTCGGGGGATATGGGGTGGCGGGGACGACGCGCTAAAGGCCACACTTGGTGACAGGACGGCGCCGTGGGGACCATCCGCTGGGCCGTCCGGCGGAGGTCCACGTGACGGATGCACGAGCGCCCCAGGAGGGGCCGACAGACGGGACATGTTGCGACATGTCCCCTTTGATACGGGTGCAGCGGGGAGAGGCCCTGTGATGCGCCAAGTCCTGCTGCTGAACGCCACCTACGAGCCGCTGACCACGTTGTCCCTGCACCGCGCCATCGTGCTGGTGCTCAGGGAGAAGGCCGACGTCGTGCACCGCGACGGCCGGGGCGCCGTGCTGCGCTCCGCCACCTGCACGCTCGACGTGCCCTCGGTGATCAGACTGAGAAGATATGTCCGCATACCCTACCGATCCCGCATTCCTCTGACCAGGGCCGCCCTCATGCGGCGCGACGACTACCGCTGCGCCTACTGCGGGCAGCGGGCCGACACCATCGACCACGTCATCCCGCGGTCCCGGGGTGGCACGCACACCTGGGAGAACTGCGTGGCCTCCTGCACCTCCTGCAACCACAGGAAGGCCGACAAGTTCCTGGAGGAACTGGGGTGGGCTCTGCGCTTCGTCCCGGTGGTGCCCCGTGGCGCCCACTGGAGGCTCATCGGCGCCTCCGGCACGGGAGACCCGCTCTGGGCGCCGTACCTGGAGGCGGCGGCCTGACATGTGGTCCTTCACCTCCGACGCCCGCAAGTACGCCGAGGTCGCCGAGCCGTTCCTGCTCGGCGACCCGGTGAGCGACACCGTCCCGCTGACCGCCCTCAACGGTCTGCGCGCCGGCAGCCCGGCCGATGACCCCGTCCTCGGCTGGTGGGACGACGGCGGCGAGGTGCGCGGCGCGGCCGTGCGCACGCCGCCGTACCCGCTCGCCCTGGCCCGCATGCCGGTCGAGGCCGTCGCGCCCCTGCTGGACGTGCTGGGCGCGCCCCACGTCCGTCAGGTGCACGGCCCGGTGGAGCTGACCTCCGAGGTGGCCAGGCTGCTCGGCGCCCCGGTCAAGGAGGTGTCGGAGCGGCTGTACCGGCTGGGCGCGCTCGACGTCCCCGACGTGCCAGGACGGGGCAGGCTGGCGACGCCCGCCGAGTTCCCGCTGATGGTGAGCTGGTTCCACGCGTTCGGCACGGAGGTCGGGCTCGGCGAGACCGCCGACGCGGCCGAGCGCGTCGCCCAGCGCACCGCCGGGCGCGAGCTGTTCGTCTGGGAGGCCGACGGCGTCCCCGTGGCCTGCGCCGGGCTGTCGCCGTCCGCGGGCGGCGTGTGCAGGATCGGGCCCGTCTACACCCCGCCCTCCCGCCGCAGGAGGGGCTACGGCGCGGCCGTCACCGCGTTCGCCAGCCGGGTGGCGCTGGAGGAGCGCTGCGAGCAGGTGGTGCTCTTCACCGACCTGGCCAACCCCACCAGCAACGCCGTCTACCAGTCGATCGGCTACGAGCCGGTGGCCGACTACGCCCACCTCACGTTCGCCGCCCGGCCCTGACGTCCCCCTGCCCGCCCTGAGCCGCCCGCTCCGGGCGGACCCGGCGTTACCCTTGGTGGCATGCCGCGTTACGACTTCCGCTGCCGCGCCTGCGGCTCCACGTTCGAGGTGTCCCGCCCCATGTCCGCGTCCGGCGACCCGGCGGCCTGCCCCGAGGGTCACGACGACACGGTCAGGCTGCTGTCCACGGTGTCCATGACGGGCGGCGCCCAGGCCCCCCGCTCAGGCGGTGGTGGCGGGGGCTGCTGCGGCGGAGGCTGCTGCTCCTCCTGACGGGCGGGCGAGAACCGGCAGGCCGACGCGCGCCTGCCCGGCTCTCGCCCGCGTGACGGTCAGGCGGCCCTGCTGCGCCTGCGGCGCTGGAACGGCAGGAACCGGTCGGCGAGGTGCGGCCTGGACGGGGTGAGCGTCGGCTCGACCGCGAGGATCCGGTCGAACCTGAACGCCCTGATGGCGTGGCGCATCCTGCACACGCCCACGAGGTACCAGTACTCCCGGTGCACCAGGCAGGTGACCGGCTCGACGTCCCGCGTGCTGACGGTGCCCCTGGCGTCGCGGTAGTGCAGGCGGATCATGAGACGGCTGGTGATGGCGTCGGCGATGAGCCTGGCCCGCGAGGCCACGTCGGCGGGCAGCGGCTCGGTGAGGGTGGACAGCGTGGCGGCGATGACGTCGTCGTCGAGTTCCAGGTGCTGGAGCGTGTGCTGGAGGGCGCGCCTGGCGGTGACGGCCTGGGGGCCCGTGCCCAGATGGGCGAGAGAGAGGGCGAGGGCGGCGATCTCGGCGGTCGTAAGCGGGTGGGAGTGGGGCTTCACGACTGTCGTCATACCCCGAGAATACGGGCCAGGACCGACATTTTTCGAAAGCCTGTACGGCAGGAGAGTGCCTCCTGCCGTACAGGTAAGGGCTCAGCGTGACAGCTGCGTCAGGTCCCTCGACGCGCCGGTGGAGGCGGACGTCGTCATCGCCGCGTACGCCTGCAGCGCCGCGCTCACCGGGCGGTGCCGGTCGCGCGGGCGGTAGCCGCCCAGCTCGGCCAGCAGCCGCTCCCGCCGCGCGGCCAGCTCGGCCTCGGGCACGCGCAGCTCCATCGAGCGGTTCGGGATGTCGATGTCGATGATGTCGCCGTCCTCGACCAGCGCGATCGCGCCGCCCTCGGCCGCCTCGGGCGAGGCGTGGCCGATCGACAGGCCCGAGGTGCCGCCGGAGAAGCGGCCGTCGGTGACCAGCGCGCACGCCTTGCCCAGGCCCCTGCCCTTGAGGAACGAGGTCGGGTAGAGCATCTCCTGCATGCCGGGGCCGCCCTTCGGGCCCTCGTAGCGGATGACCACCACGTCGCCCTCCTTGACCTGGCCGCCCAGGATGCCCTCGACCGCCTGCTCCTGCGACTCGAACACGACGGCGGGGCCGCTGAACCTCCAGATCGACTCGTCGACGCCGGCCGTCTTGACGACCGCGCCGTCGCGGGCGATGTTGCCGTAGAGCACGGCCAGGCCGCCGTCGGCGGTGTAGGCGTGCTCCCTGTCGCGGATGCAGCCCGTCTCCCTGTCGAGATCGAGGGAGTCCCAGCGGTTGTCCTGCGAGTACGCCTTGACCGTGCGGACGTTGCCGGGCGCGGCGTGCCACAGCTCGACGGCCTCGGGCTTGGCGGTGGGCGACTTGACGTCCCAGCCGGCCAGCAGGTCGGCGAGGGTGCCGCCGTTGACCGTGGGGACGTCGCGGTGCAGCAGCCCGGCGCGGTCGAGCTCGCCGAGGATGCCGGGGATGCCGCCCGCCCGGTGGACGTCCTCGATGTGGTACTTGTTCGTGGCCGGGGCGACCTTGCACAGGCAGGGCACCCGCAGCGAGATCTCGTTGATCTCCTTGAGCCCGAAGTCGACCTGGGCCTCGCGGGCCGCGGCCAGGATGTGCAGGATCGTGTTGGTCGAGCCGCCCATGGCGACGTCGAGCGTCATGGCGTTCTCGAACGCCTCGCGGGTGGCGATCGAGCGCGGCAGCACCGAGGCGTCGTCGTCCTCGTAGTAGCGGCGGGTGATCTCCACGAGGGTGCGCCCGGCGTCCTCGAACAGCTGCTTGCGCGCCTTGTGCGTGGCCAGGATGGTGCCGTTGCCGGGCAGCGCCAGGCCAATGGCCTCGGCCAGGCAGTTCATGGAGTTGGCGGTGAACATGCCCGAGCAGGAGCCGCAGGTCGGGCAGGCGTTCTCCTCCATCGCCAGCAGCTCGTCGTCGGACACGCCCGCGTCGGCGGCGGCGATCATCGGGTCGATCAGGTCGAGCTTGCGGCCGGGCGTCTTGCCCGCCTCCATGGGCCCGCCGGAGACGAAGACGGTCGGGATGTTCAGCCTGAACGCCGCGAGCAGCATGCCCGGCGTGATCTTGTCGCAGTTGGAGACGCAGATCAGGGCGTCGGCGCAGTGGGCGTTGACCATGTACTCGACGGCGTCGGCGATCAGCTCGCGCGACGGCAGCGAGTAGAGCATGCCGCCGTGGCCCATCGCGATGCCGTCGTCGACGGCGATCGTGTTGAACTCGCGCGGGATCGCCCCGGCCTCGCGGATCGCCGCGGACACCACGTCGCCCACCTCGCGCAGGTGCACGTGGCCGGGCACGAACTGGGTGAAGCTGTTGGCCACCGCGATGATCGGCTTGCCGAAGTCGCTCCCGGCTACGCCGGTCGCCCGGAGCAGGGCCCGGGCACCGACCATGTTCCTGCCGTGGGTGACCGTACGTGACCTGAGGGCCGGCATTGCGCTTCTCCCATCGCTCGCGAGTCTTCCCATGGTAACGACCACCGCCCGGTACTTGAGACGGTCGTCCACGACTCGGACGCGGGTTACGGAATCGTGCCGTAATGCGCTGTCGCGGCCCGCCCCGGCGTGTTACAGAGATCAGATGAGCCAGGGGTCAGCACAGGTGCTGGACGACCCGGCGGGGGTCGGCAACTTCATCCACACCGTCGACCGGCTGTGCCGCAGGCCGGCCAGGGGCGAGGGCGTGCAGGACTCCCCGCACGCCGCCAGGCCGCCGCTGCTGCGCAGGCGGGCGGCGGGGGAGACGCCGAGGCAGCACACCGACCGGCGCGGCATCCCGCTGGTCAGGCTGCACGAGGCGGGGGAGTGGCCCGAGATCCTCGCCCCCGCGGGCCGGCCCTCCGTGCACGTGATCTCGCCCGGCATCCCGCGCGCCAGGCCCGCCGTCCAGCCCGGCGAGCCGGTGCCGCGGATGCTGTCGCGCGTCGTGGCCGCCCTGCGCACCAGCGCGCCGAGGCTCCGCTTCCCCCGCTACCGCCTGGCCGCCTGGATCGTCGAGCGGCTGGCCGAATCCCACGACAGGGAGGAGCAGGCCCGGCGGGTGCTGCGCGAGTCCGACCGCACCTGGGGCTGGGGCGTGGACACGGCGGGGCTCGGCGCCGAGCACGTCCCCTTCCCGCTGAACGTCCTGCTCAGGCTGTTACCGGGGTTCGTCCACGACGCCAGGGTGAGCGGGCGCGTGCCCGGCCTGAGCGGACGCTTCCGCTGGCTGCGCGGCCGCCTGGCGCACGAGCGGCCCCGCGCGCCCGGCCTGGCCGCCCTGCTCGCCGACTTCGACCCCGACGACGAGGAGCGCGTCTCGCGGCTGCTGCTCGGCGCGTTCATGGACGACCTGGCCAGGCAGTACCGGCGCTCGCCGCTGCACGTCCGCGGCGCCGGCCACGTCTTCTACCCGCTCCTGCTGCTCAACGAGCACGCCGGCCCGCTGGTACGCCTCATCGAGGAGCGGCGGGCCGACCTCGGCAGGTTCGATCCCGTCGTGGTCGTCTCCTACACCGCGGACGCGGTCGTCCCCGAGGACGACGAGCCGCTGTGGACCGTCATCCGGTGGCGCAGGGAACTGGTCACCGCCGACGACGACGCCGCCTGGCGGCACGTCGTCGAGACCCCGCTCACCATCACCGCGCCGCCCGTGCCCGCCGACCTGGCCAGGTACGACGTGACGGAGGCCGCCTGGGTGCCGCCCGCCAGGGTGGCGCCGTGGTGGTCGTCGTGGACGGCCGTCGCCCTGTTCTGGATGGCGCTCGCGGGGGCCGCCGGCGCGTACGCGGGACAGACCGCCGCCTGGCACAGGGAGGCGTGCGCGAGCGGCCTGTGGACGCCGTGGACCGAGAGCGGCAGGCAGCTGCTCGGCACCGAGTGCGTGGGCGTGGCCGAGCCGGGCTACCTGTTCGCGCCGGGCAACGCGGAGATCGGGGAGGTCCAGCGCGTCCTGGCGCAGGAGAACGAGCGGGCCGCCCGCCTGCACGAGGCGGACGGCCAGGGCCGGTCCAGGCCGTACGTGACGATCGTGTACCTCGCCGCGCTGACCACGACCGACCAGGACCAGCTCGCCGCCGCCCGCGAGGGCCTGGCCGGGGTGGCGATCGCGCAGAAGCGGCAGAACAGCTCGGCGGGGCCGAGCGAGCCGCTGGTCCGCATCCTGCTGGCGAACGCGGGCGGCCGCATGCAGCACGGCTCGCGCATCGCCAGGCTGCTGCTGCGCCACCACGACGACGAGGCGCCCATCGTGGGCGTCGTCGGGCTCGACCAGAGCCGCAAGGAGACCGTGGCCGCCATCCAGGAGCTGGGCAAGGCGGGGCTGCCGATGGTGGCGTCCACGCTGTCGGCGGACCGCCTGGTGAACGAGTCGCCGTTCTACTTCCAGGTGGCGCCGCAGAACGCCAGGCAGGCGTGGGTGGCGGCGGGCTTCGCCGACGACCTCGCCCGGCGCCGCCAGGTGGCCAGGCGGGCCCGCGTCTACTACTCGCACGACGTGACCGACTACTACGCCTCGAACCTGAGCCGCCAGGTCGTCGCCCGGCTGGAGGAGCGCGGCTTCGCGGTGGAGCCGATGCGCTTCACCCCGGTCGGGGCCGAGCGGCCGGGGCCCGGTGACGTCAGCGACGACCCGTACCGGGGCGACCCGCGGGCGGCGGGCGTGTCGGCGTGCGGGTTCGACGGCCTGGTGTACTTCGCCGGGCGCGGCATCCCCGACTTCTCCGAGTTCGTCAAGGGCGTGGCCGACAGGTGCGCGGGCGCGCCGCCGGTCATCCTCGCCGGCGACGACGTCACGAGGTACGCCGCCGACGTCCGGCTCAGGTCGGCCGTCAGCCGGGTCGGCTACTACTATCAGTCGTTCGCCGTCGCCCCGGCCCGGTGCGACGAGCCGCAGCGCCACGACTTCTACGTCGAGCTGTTCGCCACGTTCCCGTTCGAGTGCAGGGAGCCGGGCCCCGGGCGCACCCTCGACGGGCACGCCGCCCTCGCCTACGACGCGACCGAGACGATGATCACGGCCATCCGGCGGCTCGGCAGGGAGAGCCACGCCGTGCCGGTGAACTCCTTCACCGTCTGGCGCCAGCTCGGCACCCTGCACACCCCGGCCGGGCAGTCCGGCCACGCGATCGAGGGCGCCACGGGCGGCCTGGACTTCGGCGAGGACTCGCCCCGGCAGTACCCGGTGGACAAGCCCGTGATCATCCTGCGCGCCACGGGCGCGAGCCGGCCCACCCAGGTGGGCGTCTGCGGCCCGGTCACCGGCGCGCCGCCCGGGGAGTCGTTCCCCTGGTGCGCGTCGGTGCCCGACGCCTACCGCTGAGACGGCGCCGCGGACGGAGGGTCAGCCCTCGCCGTAGCGCGGGGGCAGGACCTCGGCCGCGATCTCGTAGATCCGGTCGATCTCCTCCTGCGTGAGCGCGCGCTCCCGCTTGGTGATCCACTTGCGGGCGCGGTCGCCCTGGTAGACGTCCACGCCGCGGATCGTCATGATCTTCCATGGCACCGGCGGGCCGTACACCGCGAGCGAAGGGACGACCGTGATCTCGCGGCCGTACCGCGCGCTGATGAGCTCGCCGGCCCGCGTGGCCTCCCACTTCGCCTCGGTGAGGCGCGGCTTCATGTCGAACGGGCCGTGGAAGAGCTTCTTGCCGCTCTGCACGCGCACGGGCAGCCGCCTGTCCCACTTCTCGGAGTCGACCGCGTACACGCCGGTCGGGCCGACCACGAGGTGGTCGATCTGCGCCTCGCTGTCGGGGATGGCGCGGGCGTGCAGGGTGCGGTAGCCGTTGCGCTGCAGGGAGCGCAGCTGGGCCTCCGTGCGCCGCTCGGCCGCCGAGGCGCGCCGCCAGGCGGGCACGGACGAGTGGGAACGCGCGCGGTAGACGGCCTCGCCGATGGCCGCGACGATGCCGGCGGTCACGCCGACCCGCCAGTCGGCCGCCAGGAAGCCCACGACGACGGCCGCGACGAGTGCCACCACCGCGCGGGTGCCGAGGCGGCGGACGCGCGGCTGTTGCAGCAGGTCGCGTACGGACGCGCGCTCGACGGGCGCGTACGCGGGGGTGGGCGCCGGAGGATCGGCGACGGCGGTCTCCTCGCTGTCTGACCGTTCGCTCACCCAGATCGGTGACGTATTGTGACCGTCTTCTCGCTGCTGGTCGGAGTCCACGTAACTCACCGTAGCCCGGGGTTCGGATCGATTCCTAGTGTTGCCCTGTGCATAGTTTTATGGCCCAGATCATCGTGTTCCACGCACGTTCACGGGGTATGTCTTACGTTCTTCTCTAGAGAGGCTGTGCCCCGGGTTGATCCTAACCGTCCGGGGGCGCCCCGATCATGGACTTGCCCCACTCCGCTCCGCACGCGCGTCGTGCCTGGCCAGCGGGGCCGCCCGGGTTTACGTTCGTGGTGTGCACAGCGCGGCGGAGATCCTCGTGTTCCTCATCGGGACGTCCATGGGGTCGTTCGTCCTGATCACCCTGGCGGTCGCGATCCCCGGGCGGGGTTCGCGGCGGCCCGAAGGCCCGGTCTGGATCGGCGGCCCCAGGCGCAGCGAACGCGGCGTGAGCACGTCCGGCATGGTGCTGGCGGAGCGGACGGGCCGCGCGCCCGGCGAGGACTGGGTGCTCGCGGCGGAGACGGCCGAGCCCGGCAGGCACATCGGCGGCGCCTCGGCGGGATGGTGATGGGCGATGCGGGTGCTGACCACCGCGCAGGCCGACGACGTCAGGCGCGTGATCGCCACGGCCGAACGGCGCAGCGGGCTGCGTTTCGGGGTGTTCCTGGGCGCGCCGGTGGGCGGGCGGCGGCACTTCGCCGAACGGCTGCACGCCGCACTCGGCGAGGAGTCGCCCGGCGCCGTGGTGATCCTCGTGGACGTCGAGGCCCGCGGCCTGGAGATCGTCACGGGCGAGAGGGCCAGGCGCAGGCTGAGCGACGGTGTGTGCCGGCTCGTCGGCATGTCCATGGCCACCGCGTTCAGCGCGGGCGACCTGGCCGGGGGCCTGCTCTACGGCATAGCGACGCTCGCCGAGCAGGCCGCCGCCCGCCGCTGGTGACACCGCACCCCGCGGCGCCCGCACGGGAGGGGGCGTCAGAGCCGTGCGAGCAGGCGGGCGACGTGCTCCGAGGGGGCGTCAGAGCCGTGCGAGCAGGCGGGCGACGTGCTCGCTCACGCCCTGCAGCAGCGTCGCGGGCGCGATGGGCGCCGCCGCCACCGCGGAGAACAGCGACGGCAGCCCCGGCAGCGGGAAACCGTCGTCGCTCGTCGCCGCCGCCCCCACCGGGTTCTTGTCGAGCGCGGCCCGGCTGCGCTCCCACGCGTCGAGCACCTCCTCGGGCGACGGCACGCCGAAGCCGTGCCCGACGGGGGCGGCGTGGCGCAGCCGCACCAGCGGGGTCTCGGCGAAGGCCAGCGCGGTGCGGGCGCGCACCTGCAGGTCCGCGCGCGGCTCCGGCTCGATCCAGTCCATCGCCGTGCACGGGTTGCGGCAGCCCGCCACGCAGGTGGCCAGCGCGCCCGCGACCTGGCTGTGCTGCCGGTCGAAGTACGCCCGCCAGCCCTCGGGCGGCTCGGCCGCCACCCGCAGCGTGCGGTTGGTGGCCGACTGCTCGGACTTGGTGTGGTCGCACTCGCGGTCGCCGATCACGCCGAACCTGCTGCCCGGCGCGCTCAGCCCCGCCGGCCAGCGGGCCGGGTCTCCCGCGTGGCCGAGGTGCGGTTCGAAGGCCAGCAGCGGAAGGTACTCGCTGGCGATGTGCACCGCCGCGATCATCGGGCTCAGCTCCCGCCGGTGCCAGCGCACCGAGATGACCTCCAGCAGCAGCCCGTACGCGGGGCGCAGCGAGTCGAGCGCGCCGCGCGGCTGCTCGCGCGGCGTCTGCGGCATGTGGCAGGCGCGTGCCCGCCGCCGCAGGTCGGCGGGCACCGACCGGGCCTCGGCGGCGAAGTCCTCGGCGTCGAGCGCCAGCAGCCGGTGCCCGAACTCGCACACGTCCGCGATCTCCTCGCCGGGCGCGAGCGCGCCGAGGTCGGCGAAGGCGTAGCGGCGGGCCAGGGCGATCAGCAGCTCACGAGTCGATTCCACCCGACGACTTTCTCACGCCCGGCGGGTTGCCGGGACACGCCGCTTTCACGCCGTTCGTCCACGCCGGTTCGTCCACGGCGTTCGCTGGCGGGCCCGGCCGGGAACCTCGCCGCTCACGGCGTCTCGCCCGGCACCTCGGTGGCCGTGGGCTCGGACGTCGGCTCGTCGGTGCCGGGCTTGGTCGGCTCCTGGGTGGGCTCGCCGGTGGGCTCCTGCGTCGGTTTGTCCGTGGGTTTGTCCGTGGTCGGCTCCGCCGTGGGGCTGGGGTCGCTGGGGCTGGCCGTCGGGGTGGCGCTCGGTGTCGCGCTGGGCGGGGCCGTGACCGTGCCGCCCGGCTTCGGGCCCGGGGTGCTCCTGCCGGGCCTCGGCTGCTGCCTGCCCGGCGTGACCGGACTGGACGGGGCGGGGACGGGCGCGGTGGTGGCGCTGACCGTGGCCGGCGTCTCGACCTGCGCCGCCGGCTCGACCGGGCGCAGCCACACCCATCCGGCCACGGCCGAGGTGACGGCCACGGCCGACGTCATCGACAGCAGCGCCGTCATCGTGCGGTGCCTGCGCGGCGCGGGCAGCGCGGCGGGCGAGGCGACGGCCTTGCGCGCGGCCTCGGCCATCTGCGCGGCCGATGCCCAGCGCCGGTCGGGCGCCTTGTCCATGGCGCGTTCCACGACCTGGCGCGGGCCGGGCGGCACGGTCCGGGGCAGCCGCGGGACGGGTGAGTTGAGGTGCTTGAAGATGATCTGTACGGGAGTGTCGCCCTGGAACGGGAGCTCACCGGTCAGGCACTCGTACGCCACCACGCCGAGCGCGTACACGTCGACCGCCGGGGTCACCTCGCTGGCCGTGGCCATCTCGGGGGCGCAGTAGCCGGCCGAGCAGAGCATGGTGCCCGTGGCGGTGAGGTGCCCCGCCGAGACCGAGTGCGCGATGCCGAAGTCGGTGAGCGCCACGCCGCCGTCGGGCCTGACCATGAGGTTGGCCGGCTTGACGTCGCGGTGGACGATGCCCTGCGCGTGGGCGGCCGCGAGCGCGTCGGCCACCTGGGCGACCAGCAGCATCGCGGCCTCGGGGCCGAGCGGGCCGCGCCGCAGCACCTGGTCGAGCGACTCGCCCGGCACGTACTCCATGACGAGGAAGCTCACCCGGCGGCCGCCGACGTCGCTCGTGCCGTAGTCGTAGACGTCGACCACGCCCGGGTGCCTCAGCGTGGCCATCGCCCTGGCCTCGTTGAGGAAGCGCTGCGTGAAGGTCGGGCTCTCGGTGAGCGCCGGCATGAGGACCTTGACCGCGACCGTGCGGCCGAGCACGGTGTCGTCGGCGCGCCAGACCTCGCCCATGCCGCCGCCGCCGATGCGGTCGGCCAGCACGTAGCGGTCGTTGAGCGTGGTCCCCGCGCCTAGCACGTCCTTCAGGCTAACAGCGGGGCTCCGCTGCCAGGGCCATGTTGCCGCCACCCGGCCGAACAGGCAGGAGCCCCCGCCGGGCTGCGGCGGGGGCCCCTGGCGGCGGTGCGCCCGGGCGGCTGCGGGCGTCAGGCCGACGCGGCGTCCTTGGCCCGGTTGCGCAGGGCGCGGCTGACGCCGTCGGCGCCCTCCAGGATCATCCGGCGAAGCGCCTGCGGCGGCTGCTCGCCGGCCAGGAAGTCCTCCGCCGCCCGCACCGTCGCCTCCTCGATGAGCAGCGACGGGAAGCAGCCGACGGCGAACGTCTGCGCCTGGTCGAACGTCCACTCCTTGTAGATCCGCCCCACCTCGGCGAAGAACCTGTCGCGGTACGGCGCGAGCAGGTCGGTGTGGTGCGGGTCCTGGAAGCCGGCGATCGTCGTACGGGCGATGTGGTTGGCCAGCTGCCCGCCGATGATCCGCTCCCAGGCCGCGGCCTTGGCCTCGGCGGTGGGCACGGCCGCGCGGCACAGCGCCGCCGACCGCTCGCCGGTCGCCGTCGGGTCGCGGCGCAGCTCGGCCTCGATGTCGTCCTCGCCCAGCCTGCCGCCGGACACCAGCGCGTGGACGAGCGTCCAGCGCAGGTCGGCGTCGACGGCCAGCCCCTCGGGCACGGACGAGCCGTCGAGGATGCCCTGCAGCAGCTCCAGGTCCTGGCCCGAGGTCGCGACGGGCGCGAACGCCTGCAGGAACGCGAGCTGGTGGTCGGAGCCGGGCTCGGCGGACCGCAGCAGCCCGCGCAGCTCGCCGGCGAGCAGCGCGAGGCCCTCGGCCTGCCAGGCCGGGTCGGCGTACTGCTGCACCGCCATGCGGGCCTGGCGCAGCACGGCCTGCAGGACGGTGATGTCGGACACGGTGCCGGCGCCGGAGACGACCAGCTTGACGTAGTCGCGGGTGGACATCTCGCCGTCGCGGGTCATGTCCCACGCCGCCGACCAGCACAGGGCGCGCGGCAGCGACTCCGTGAACGCCGCGATGCCGCCGTCGACGAGGGTGCGCAGCGACCGCTCGTCCAGCCGGATCTTGGCGTACGTCAGGTCGTCGTCGTTGACCAGCACCAGGTCGGGCTGCTCCTCGCCGACGAGCTCGGGCACCGCGGTGCGGGCGCCGACGACGTCCAGCTCGACCCGCTTGGTGCGGGTGAGCACGCCGTCGGCCAGCGAGTACAGGCCGATCGCGACGCGGTGCGAGCGCAGCGTCGGGTAGTCGGCCGGGGCCTCCTGCAGCACCTCGAAGGAGGTGAAGCGGCCGTCGGACACCTCGAACGACGGGCGCAGCGTGTTGACCCACGCCGTCTCCAGCCACTCCTTCGACCAGGACGACAGGTCGCGGCCGGAGGTGCGCTCAAGGGCGTTGAGCAGGTCCTTCAGCTCGGTGTTGCCCCACGCGTGCTCGGCGAAGTAGTCGCGCACGCCCGCGAGGAAGTTGTCCAGCCCCACGTACGCGACGAGCTGCTTGAGCACCGACGCGCCCTTGGCGTAGGTGATGCCGTCGAAGTTGACCTCGACCGCCTGCATGTCGGGGATGTCGGCGGCGATGGGGTGGGTGGAGGGGAGCTGGTCCTGGCGGTAGGCCCAGGCCTTCTCGACGTTGGCGAACGTCGTCCACGCGCCCTTGCCCCAGCGGGTGGCCTCGGCCTGCGCGAGCACGGACATGTAGGTGGCGAACGACTCGTTCAGCCACAGGTCGTCCCACCAGCGCATGGTCACGAGGTCGCCGAACCACATGTGCGCCATCTCGTGCAGGATCGTCTCGGCGCGGCGCTCGACGACGGCGTCGGTGACGCGGGAGCGGAAGACGTAGTCCTCCAGGAACGTCACGCAGCCCGCGTTCTCCATGGCGCCCGCGTTGAACTCCGGCACGAAGAGCTGGTCGTACTTGCCGAAGGGGTAGCGCACGCCGAACACGCGGTGGAAGAAGTCGAAGCCCTGGCGGGTGACCTCCAGGATGTTGTCGGCGTCGAGGTGCTCGGCCAGCGACGCGCGGCAGTAGACGCCGAGCGGGATGCCGTCGTGCTCGGCGGTCACCTTGTGGTACGGCCCGGCGACCAGCGCGGTGATGTAGGTGGAGATGGCCGCGGTGGCCGGGAACACCCAGCGCCTGGCCGCCTGCACGCCGCCGTGCCTGCCGCCCTCCTCGGCCAGCTCCGCCACCTCGGAAGGCGCCGCGTTGGAGACGACCTCCCAGTCGGCCGGGGCCAGCACGGTGAGCTGGAAGGCGGCCTTGAGGTCGGGCTGGTCGAAGCAGGCGTACATGCGGTGGGCGTCGGCCGTCTCGAACTGGCTGTGCAGGTAGACCTTCTGGTCGACAGGGTCCACGAAGCGGTGCAGGCCCTCGCCGGTGCGCATGTAGGTGCAGTCGGCGTCGACCAGCAGCTCGTTCGACTCGGCGAGGTCGGGGAGCGGGAAGCGCCCCTTGTCCGCGTCGTAGGCGGACACGTCGAGGTCGCGGCCGTTGAGCGTGACCTTGCGGACGTGGGCGCCGTGCAGGTCGACGAAGGTGGACGCGCCCGGGCGGGTGCAGGTGAAACGCACCGTCGTGACGCTCTCGAAGCGCTCGTCCCCCTCCGTCAGGTCGAGTGCCACCTCGTACGACTCGACCTCAAGCAGCCGGGCGCGCTCGCGAGCCTCGTCCCGGGTCAGGTTGCCTGCCAAGTTGCGCTCCTTTTCACCACTTCTTTGGGGTATGTCGGTATCCTTCCACGCCTGGGAATAGGACCCGAGCACCCTCAGGTTATGGCCACACGTGACTGAGAAGACTCCTGTGGACCTGTGGTTCGATCCTTTCTGTCCTTTTGCCTGGGCGACGTCACGATGGCTTCTCGAAGTGGAGAAGGTTCGCCCGATCGAGCCCCGCTGGCACGTCATGAGCCTCAACGTGCTGAACGAGGGCAAGGACGTCCCTGAGCGCTACCGCGAGCAGATCGAGAAGGCGATCGGCCCGGTCAGGGTGGTGGCCGCCGCCCGCGCCGAGCACGGCGACGGCGTCGTGGGCCCGCTCTACACGGAGCTCGGCACCCGCCTGCACAACCAGGGCGCGATCAAGGAGCTCGACCGTCTGCGCGAGACCGTCGAGGATGCCCTCGAGGCCGCCGGGCTCGACAGGTCGCTCGCCGACGTCATGGACTCCGAGAAGTTCGACGGCGACGTGCGCGCCTCCCACCGGGCGGGCATCGACCTGGTCGGCGAGGACGTCGGCACGCCCGTCATCCGCGTCGGGACCAACGCGTTCTTCGGTCCGGTCGTCACCTCCGTCCCGAAGGAGGAGGACGCCGGCCGGCTCTGGGACGGCGTGCTTCTCGTCACCGAGTTCGACGACTTCTTCGAGCTGAAGCGCACCCGTACCCGGTCACCGCGCTTCGACTGATATTCCGCCCTTGTCCGGCGAAATGCCTGCGGACGGTCGTACATTGAGGAGGGCGGCAGGCGGCGCGGGGGAAAATCCTCCACCCGCGCCCAGGTGAGTCCCTCGCTATGTCTAGACGAGTACGCAAGGATGGGCGCATGCGAGAGCTCTTCATCGGCGGATCCTGGACCGCATCGACGTCAGGCGAGTCCATCGAGGTCGTCAACCCCGCGACCGAGGAGATCATCGACCGGGTGCCCGCGGGCACCCCCGACGACGTCGAGGCGGCCGTCCTCGCCGCCCGAAGAGCCTTCCCCTCCTGGGCCGACACCGCGCCGAGTGAACGCGCCCGGCTGCTCGGCGCCGCGGCCGACCTGCTCAAGCAGCGCGCCGACGTCATCGCCAAGACCATCGCGACCGACATGGGCTCGCCGCTCGGCTTCGCGCTCAAGGTGCAGACGCTGATGCCGGCCGCCGTCCTGTCGTCGTACGCGCAGCTCGCCGAGAGCCACCCGCGCGAGCGGCGCATCGGCAACTCGCTCGTCGTCAAGGAGCCCGCCGGCGTCGTCGCCGCGATCACGCCGTGGAACTACCCGCTGCACCAGATCATCTGCAAGGTCGGCCCCGCGCTCGCCGCCGGCTGCACCGTCGTGCTCAAGCCCAGCGAGGTGGCCCCGCTCGCGGCGTACGCGCTGGCCGAGATCTTCGCCGAGGTCGGGCTGCCCGCGGGCGTCCTCAACCTGGTCAGCGGGCGCGGCCCCGTCGTCGGTGAGGCCATGGCCGCCCACCCCGAGGTCGACCTCGTCTCCTTCACCGGCTCCACCGCCGCCGGCCGCCGCGTCGCGGCGCTCGCCGCCGAGACCGTCAAGCGCGTCTCGCTGGAGCTCGGCGGCAAGTCCGCCAGCGTCGTCCTGCCCGACGCCGACCTGGCGGCGGCCGTCAAGGTCAGCGTGGCCAACTGCTTCGTCAACGCCGGGCAGACCTGCTCCGCCTGGAGCCGCCTCGTCGTCCACCGCGACCAGTACGACGACGCCGTGCGCCTGGCCGTCGAGGCGGCGCGCAAGTACACCGTCGGCGACCCGTTCGACGAGTCCACCAGGATCGGCCCGCTGGTGTCCAAGGCGCAGTACGACCGGGTGACCCGCTACATCATCAGGGGCGAGGAGGAGGGCGCGAGGCTCGTCACCGGCGGCACCGAGCGCCTGCTGCCGAAGGGCTACTACGTCGAGCCCACCGTCTTCGCCGGGGTCGAGCCCGGCATGACGATCGAGCAGGAGGAGATCTTCGGCCCGGTGCTCACGATGATCCCGTACACGAGCGAGGGCCAGGCCGTCGAGATCGCCAACGGCACCAGGTACGGCCTGGCCGGGGCCGTCTGGTCGGGCAGCCAGGAACGCGCGCTCGCCGTGGCCCGCAGGCTGCGCACCGGCCAGGTGTCGGTCAACGGCGGCCAGTTCAACCCGCTGGCCCCGTTCGGCGGCTACAAGCAGTCGGGGGTCGGCCGCGAGCTCGGCGAGTACGGCATGGAGGAGTACCTGGAGATCAAGTCGCTCCAGGTCTAGCCGGTCGCGGCCGCGCCCCCGGGGAGGCTCAGACGAGCATCCCGCCCGTGGCCAGGAGGTTCTGGCCGGTGACCCAGCGCCCGTCGGGCCCGGCCAGGAACGCCACCACCGAGGCGATGTCCTCGGGCGTGCCGAGGCGCCCCAGCGCCGTGAACGCCTTCGACCGCTCCAGCGCCTCAGGAGGGTTGGCCGTCCGCAGCAGGTCGGTGTCGGTCGCGCCGGGGGAGACGGAGTTGGCGGTGATGCCGCGCGGGCCGAACTCGCGCGCCGCCACCTTCGCGAACTGCTCGATCGCCGCCTTGCTCGACGTGTACAGCGCGAGCGCCGGACCCGGGATCACCGTGTTGAGCGTGGAGACGTTGACGATCCGGCCGCCGTCGCGCATGACCCGGCCCGCCCACTGCATCGCCAGGAACGCCGCCCGGGTGTTCACCGCGAACGCCCGCTCGTAGTCGTCGTCGGTGATGTCGGTGATCGGCTTCACGCCGGCGAGCTCCGCCGCGTTGTTGACGAGGATGTCGAGCCCGGGCAGCCGCGCCTCGGCCTCGGCGAAGAACCGTTCGAGATCGGCCCGGTCGCCCATGTCGGCCCGCACCGCGTGCGCGCCCGTGCTCTCGGCGACGTCCTTCGCCGCGGTCTCGTCGGCGCGGTAGCTGAAGACGACCTGTGCTCCGTCGGCGGCCAGCCGCTCGACGACGGCCCTGCCGATGCCACGGGAGCCTCCCGTGACCACTGCTCCCTTACCCGAAAGTACGCTCATGCCGCCAATCTACGCGCGCAGCATGATCGAACGGGCTTCGTTTCTCGGCAGGCGATCGACGTACAGCCTGCCGTCGAGATGCTCGGTCTCGTGCTGGAAGCAGCGCGCCAGCGAACCTCTCGCCCTGATCCGCACTGGGCGCTCCAGGCGGTCCACGCCCTCCACGGTGACGCCCGACGCCCGTGCCACCGGCGCGTAGATGGGCTTGCCGGTGGCGCGGTCGGGCACCGACAGGCAGCCCTCCTCGTCGACGACCTCCTCGGGGTCGTCCACGGTCAGCACCGGGTTGACGACGTGGCCCTTGCGTCCGCTGATGTCGTACACGAACAGTCTCTTGGGCACGCCGATCTGCGGACCGGCCAGGCCGACGCCGTTGACCGCGTACATCGCCTGGAACATCTCCTCGATGAGGTGGCGCAGCTCGCGGTCGAAGCCGGTGACCGGCTCGGCGGGCGTGCGCAGGACCGGATCGCCGACGACGCGGATGTCACGCATGGGGTCTCTGCTTCCGTATGGGGGCCGTAAGGGGCGGACAGCGGTACGGGTCCTTACTCTAGCCACCGGGCCGCCCCTCCCACGCCTGTGGAAGACTGGTCTGGTGCGTGTCTACATCGGTGCCGACCATGCCGGCTATGAGCTCAAGAACCACCTCGTGTCCTGGCTGAAGGGCCACGGTCACGAGGTGATCGACTGCGGTCCCTTCGTCTACGACGCCGAGGACGACTACCCGGCGTTCTGCCTGCGCGCCGCCGAGGGCGTGTCCGGCGACCCCGGCAGCCTGGGCGTGGTGATCGGCGGGTCGGGCAACGGCGAGCAGATCGCCGCCAACAAGGTGCGCGGCATCCGCGCCGCCCTGGCCTGGAGCGAGGAGACCGCGCGGCTCGCCCGCGAGCACAACAACGCCAACGTCGTCGCGGTCGGCGCGCGCATGCACGCCACCGAGGACGCCACCCGCTTCGTCGAGGTGTTCCTCGGCACGGCGTTCTCCGGCAGCGAGCGCCACAGCAGGCGCATCGCGCAGCTGACCACGTACGAGACGATCGGCCAGCTCCCGGCGCTGCCCTAACCCTTGCGCTTCGTCTCGCGCCTGGGCATCTCGTCGCGCAGGGGCCGCCGGTCGGCGGCCTCCTGCTGCTCCTTCGAAGGGCGCGACACGTCACGGGCGCGCATCGCGACGGTCGCGGTGATCTGAAGGCTCTGCAGGGCCATGCCCCAGAGCCTACGTCAGAAGACCAGGCCCGCCGACGGCTTCGGGGTCCAGGACATCGCGGCGGCCAGCGCGCGCACCGCGCCGGGACGGTGCTCGCGCAGCACGTCCGCGCCCAGCAGCGCCCCCAGCAGCCCGTCGCCCAGGTAGGCCGAGCCCAGCGCCGACACCGGCAGCGTCACGTCCGGATCGTCCTCCACCCGCTTGCACTCGGCTCCCGCCGCGTCGGCGCGCAGCCGCCAGCGTCCGGCGTTCCACGGGCAGACGGCGTCCTCCACCTCCAGCACCACGTCCACCGGCGCCGCGTACGCGCGGGAGGCCAGCGCGCGCTCCACCACGACCAGGCGCACCCACAGCTCGTCGCCCCAGCCCGCCCGCAGCTGGCGCTGGTCGGCGAGCAGCGCGATCAGCGGGTCGTCGGCCGGCCTGCCGCCCGCCTCGACCCTCGTGACCAGGTCACGGTCGAGCAGGTGCCGCCACAGCAGCGCGTACGCCGCCGGGTCGGCCGCCTCCACCTCGCGGACCAGCAGCGAGCCGTCGGGCACCCCGTCGCGGTCCCAGCTCGACCTGATGCGGAACAGCGCGTACCCGCGCACCCCGCCGTCGTCCTCGGCCAGCGCGCAGCGCAGCCGTCCCGCGCCGTGCTGGTCGAACTCCTCGTCGGCCAGCACCTGGTCCCACCGGGCCGGCGCGCGGTCGTAGCGCCCGGGACGCGCCGGGGCCACCGCCGCGAACAGCCGCTCCAGCGCCTCGCGCTCCCGCGCGGGCTCGGCCACCCGCACCCGCAGCGACGGATCAGTGGGCGCGTTCGGCACGAAGGCCGCCGCCTGCTTGTTCAGGCGGAACGACAGCTCGCTGGCCGCCCTGCCGTAGCCGAACCTGCCGTAGATCGACGACTCGGACGCGTACAGGGCCGCGACGGCCTCGCCCCGCTCGCGGATGTCCGACAGCTGCCTGCGCATCAGGGAGGACAGCACGCCCCTGCGCCGGTGCGACGGCAGCACGCTCACCGCGCTCACCCCGGCCACCGGCAGCCGGCCTCCAGGTACCGTCATGGTGAGGCTCAGCACCGTCGTGGTGCCGACGATCCTGTCGCCGTCGAAGGCGGCCAGGGTGCGGTCGAACTCGGTCTCGGCCTTGTACCGCTCAGTCTGCTGGGGATGCGGCGTCCAGCCGAACCCCTCGTCCATGGTGTGGGCGAACGCGGGCCACTCGGACTCGTCGATCGGACGGATGGGAAAGGTCATCCGTCCACCGTAGGAGGGAGCGAACGGTGCGGGCCACCGGTTATCGCAGGTTAACGATCAGTGCCTTCGCCGGGCGCACTGCCCAAACACGGGCCAGACCGCTACAGTCAGGCGCATCATGAGTTCGCGACCGGTGCCGCTGATCCCGCCACGGCTCCGTGCGCTCCTGGCGCGGGTACCCTTCCTCGTGGCCGTCGTACGGTTCCTCCGCCGTGGCCCCCTGGCGCGCGACCGCAACCTGCTCGCCACCCTCGTCGTCCTCGCGCTGGCCATCGGGCTGCTGGCGGCGCGGGTCTCCACCGAGTGGTTCTCGCCCTCGCTGCTGATCCCCGTGACCCTCGTGGGCGGCCTGCAGCTGCGGCTGCGCAGCCTGGTGAAGCTGCTGGTCGGCGTCGTCGCCGCGCTGGGCTACGTCGCGCTCACGCTCGGCGCCGCCAGCATCGGGCTCGGGCTCACCGTCACCATGGGGTTCACCGCCGTGCTCGCCCTCCTCCTGGCCCGTACCCGGGGCAAGCTCGGCGTGCAGGGGCTGCGCGGCGACGCGATGCTGCTGGAGCTGCGCGACCGCCTCAGGAGCCAGGGCCAGCTGCCCCCGCTCCCCAAGGACTGGGGCGGCAAGGTGGTGCTCAAGCAGGCGGGCGGCTCCTCCTTCGGCGGCGACTTCCTGGTCTCCATGCGCGACGGCGACGTCGTGGAGATCGCCCTCGTGGACGTCTCAGGCAAGGGCGTCGACGCCGGCACCAGGGCGCTGCTGCTCTCCGGCACCTTCGGCGGGCTGCTCGGCTCGGTCGACGACTTCCTGCCGGCCTGCAACGCGTACCTGCACAGGCAGCGCGGCGACGAGGGGTTCGTCACCGCCGTCCACGTCCGGCTCGACCTCGCCACCGGCGGCTACACGATCACCTCGGCGGGGCACCCGCCGGTCGTGAAGTTCGACGCGGGCACGGGGAGCTGGCAGGTGGCCTCCGCCAAGGGCGTGGTGCTCGGCGTCGTGCCCGACCTGCACTGCGAGCCCGACAGCGGCACCCTGCGCAAGGGCGACGCGCTGCTGCTGTTCACCGACGGCCTCATCGAGCAGCCCGGCCGCGACATCGACGCCGGCCTCGACCGGCTGCTCGGCGAGGCCGAGCGGCTGCTGCCCTCGGGCTTCCGCGACGGCGCCAAGGCCCTGGTCAACGCCATGGCGTCGGGGCACAACGACGACTGCGCGCTCGTGCTGATCTGGCGGCCCTAGGCGCCTGCGCCGGTGGCCGGAGGACGACCCGGCCGTGACGTTTCACACGGGCTGGACGTGATGACGGTCACTGGCAGAGCCCTCGGGCCGCTGACATGCTCGTACCTGACCGGGCCCCGGCGGAGCGGCGCGGCTCCGCCGGGGCCCGTCGCCCGCCTACAGCCACCCCGAGTCGCTGGCGATGCGCACCGCGTCGAGCCTGTTACGCGCGCCGGTCTTGCACATGATGCGGGAAAGGTGGTTGCGCACCGTGCCGACGGAGAGGAAGAGCTGGTCGGCGATCTCGGTCGAGCGGGCCCCGCCCGCCGCGATGCGCAGCACGTCCAGCTCACGCCTGGTCAGCGGGTTCGACGCCGAGCGCAGCGCCGCCGCGGCGAGCTCCGCGTCGACCGCGCGGCGGCCCGCCGCCACCTGCCGCAGCCCCTCCGCCAGCCGCTCCGGGGCCACCGCGAGCGTCATGAAGCCGAGGGCGGGCCCGTCGAACGCCCGCCGTACCTGACCGGGGTCGGGCCTGGCCGACAGGATCAGCACCGCGCAGCCGGGCGCCTGCTCCGCCAGGCGGGCCGCGACCGGCAGACCGGGCAGGTCGAGATCGACCACCGCGACGTCGGGCGCGGAGGAGAGCGCCGCCGGCACCACCTCGTCCAGGGTCGACGCCTCGGCCACGACGCGCAGGTCGGGCTCGGATTCGAGCGCGGCGAGCAGCCCGCGGCGCACCAAGGGCAGGTGTTCGGCGATCAGCACTTTGATCAAGACGTCCCCCTCCGTCGTCTCCCAGGGTGATCGTCCGGTCGCCCAGTGTCAACGCGGTTCGCCGATTCGTCAAGGATGAGCAAGCCGTCCGGGCCCGCGGGTTCGATTACCCTGGGGCTGTCGGGATTTCGTCTGCCTGGAGCGCGCCCTGATGAACTTGCTCTTTGTCGCGGGAATCGTCATCTTCTTCATCGGGTTGATGGCCTCCATCGCGCTGCACGAGATCGGCCACCTCGTGCCCGCCAAGCTGTTCGGCGTCCGGGTGACGCAGTACATGGTGGGGTTCGGGACCACGGCCTGGTCACGTCGCAAGGGCGAGACCGAGTACGGCGTCAAGTGGATCCCGCTCGGCGGGTACGTCCGCATGATCGGCATGCTGCCGCCCCGGCCCGGCGACGAGCCAGGCAAGCTCAGGAGCGCCTCCACCGGCCCGTTCCAGGCGCTCATCGAGACCGCCCGCGACGCCGCGCAGGAAGAGGTGCGGCCAGGCGACGAGGACCGCGTCTTCTACCGCAAGAAGTGGTGGCAGAAGATCATCATCATGGCGGGGGGTCCCGCCATGAACTTCGTGCTGGCCTTCGTGTTCTTCACCGTCCTGCTCGTCGGCATCGGGCTGCCCGGCTACGCGCCCGTCGTCTCCCCGCAGACCAACACCTGCGTCATCCCCCTCTCCGAGCAGCGCACCGAGTGCCGGCCCACCGACAGGCCCACGCCCGCCGCCCAGGCCGGGATGAAGCCGGGCGACAGGCTCGTCTCGTTCGACGGCCAGAAGATCGCCACCTGGGACGACGCCACCCGCCTCATCCGCTCCCATGGCGCCGGGCCGGCCGTCATCGGCATCGTCCGCGACGGCAAGCCGCAGACGCTGAACGTCACGCTCATCGCCCAGGACCGCCCCAAGCCCGACGACCCCACGAAGATCGAGAAGAACGTCGGCTTCCTCGGCGTCATGCCGACCGAGGCCATGCAGCGGCAGAGCTTCAGCCAGGTGCCCGCCTACATGGGCGAACTGACCTCCCGGGTGGCGGGCTCGCTGCTCAACCTGCCGCAGAAGATGGTCGGCGTCTGGCACGCCGCCTTCTCCGGCGAGAAGCGCGACCCCGAAGGGCCCGTCGGCGTCGTCGGCGCGGGCCGCATGGGCGGCGAGATCCTCGCCTCCGACCTGTCCGACGAGAAGAAGCTCTTCTTCTTCGTCAACCTGCTGGCCGGCTTCAACCTCGCCGTCGGCCTGTTCAACCTCGTCCCGCTGCTCCCGCTCGACGGCGGCCACATCGCCGGCGGCATCTGGGAGGGCATCAAGCGCGCCTGGGCGAGGATCATGCGCCGGCCCGAGCCCAAGTACGTGGACATCGCCAAGGTGCTGCCGCTCACGTACGCCGTCGCGCTCGTGATGATCGTCATGGCGGGCCTGCTCGTCTACGCCGACCTCGTCAACCCGCTCACCCTCACCGGCTGACGCCGTGGACGCCGTCCCCGCGCCCGCCGCCGACGTGCTGGAGCGGCTGCGCGCCCTCTGCCTCGCGCTGCCCGAGGTCACCGAGCGGCTCAGCCACGGCGAGCCCACCTGGTTCGTCCGGGGCAGGAAGACGTTCGTCATGTTCGCCGACCACCACCACGACGACCGCGTCGCCTTCTGGTGCGCCGCGCCGCCCCGCGCCCAGCAGGAACTGGTGGCCGAGGCCCCCGACCGCTTCTTCCGGCCGCCGTACGTCGGACACAGGGGCTGGCTCGGCGTCCGCCTCGACACGCACCCCGACTGGACGGAAATCGCCGAACTCGTCACCGACGCCTACCGCCAGGTAGCCCCCAAAACCCTCCTCCAACGTCTTCCCTGAGCTTTATCACCCGTGTTTCCGAAACAGGTATCCGGTCGCCCGATCTGATCTGTTCGCGGTCGTTACCCCGTCCTTCCGGGAAACTCCGACCGGGTTGGCCTTCGCCGTCCTCCACCCTCCTGAGCTCGGAAGACGCGTGGTCATGTCGGGCTCACGGGCTCACCCGAAGATGGCCTGGAAATGGCAAGAAGGCCATGTCCGACGTCTTTTCCAGCGAATTCCGTACCCGAATGGAGCCGACCGGCCGGGGGTACTGAGCGGGATGTCTCCTACGAAAGTAGTGGCGCATCACCGACGCTGAAAGGGAACACCATGACCACGACCGCGGAGCGCGCCGAGCGTACTGAAACACCCGAACGTGAGGGCGAGGAGCGCGCCTTCGAGGCGCTCCTGCTCGCCGCGCTCGCCTCCCGCCGCGAGCAGGGCGCCGAGAGCATCGTCCAGCACCCGCTGCTCCTGGCCGCGCTGATGCGGCGGCGCGAGGAGGGCGGCGAGAGCATGATCCAGCACCCGCTGCTGCTCGCCGCGCTGATGCGCCGCCGCGAGCAGGGCGGCGACGGCTCCATCCTCGAGCACCCGCTCCTGCTCGCCGCGCTGATGCGGCGGCGCGAGGAGGGCGGCGAGAGCATCATCCAGCACCCGCTGCTCCTGGCCGCGCTCATGCGCCGCCGCTCCCGCGGCGGCGAGAGCATCGTCCAGCACCCGCTGCTCCTGGCCGCGCTCATGCGGGGCCGCGAGGAGGGCGGCGAGAGCATCATCCAGCACCCGCTGCTGCTGGCGACGCTGATGCGGCGGCGCGAGGAGGGCAGCGAGGGCGTCGTCGAGAACCCCCTGCTGCTCGCCGCGCTCGCCTGCCGCTAGCCGGCCGCGCACCGCCGCAAGGACACGCGCCCGACCACGGCGCGGACGGCAGACGCCGGGCAGGAAGCACGCGCAGGACCACACGCAAGGACGCCGTCCCCGGCCGCGTACGCGGCCGGGCGACGGTTCACACCAACCGCAGAGGAGCACCCCATGGCGTCGGAGGATGCCGGCAAGCCACCCGAACACGACCCGGCGGAGTCGCTGATCGACGACCTCATCCGCGACATACTCACCGAAGCCGGCCAGTCCACCAAGGCCAGGGGACGCGGCGGCGACCCCATGACGGCCCTGATCGAGACCGCCATCGCCTCCGCCTCGCGCAGCCCGTCGGCGACCTCGACCATGGAACGGCTCCTGGTCACCCACGCCATCGCGAACGCCCTGGCCGACGCGCTCGCACCCGCGCTCGCCGAAGCCCTGGCACCCGAGATCATGAAGGCGCTGGAGCACTCCCCGGCCCACCGGGGGGTCAACGGCGAGGTCCCCGCGACCACCGCCGCCCAGCCCCGCGGCACCCGCAAGAAGACCTGACCGGTCCCACCCGCCGGCTCCCGGCGGCAGGCCCGGACCCGGGACGTGGCCGGCCCGACCACCGGCGGCGCCGGTCAGCCGGCGCGGCCGGCGCGGCCGGCTTCGCTTCGGCGGCACCCACACCTTCGTGGACGGTGACCGCCGCGGCCAGGTCGGCCATGGCGGCATGCCGAGGACCCAGGCGCTCCGTGGCGCTCGGCACCTAATCGTCGAGGTAGCGCAGGATGGCCAGCACCCGGCGGCTGTAGCCGGCGTCGCGCGGCAGCTCCAGCTTGTCCATGAGCGAGTGGATGTGCTTCTCGACAGTGCTCAGCGACACGTGCAGGCGTTCAGCGATCGCCGTGTTGACGTAGCCCTGGGCGAGGTGCCGCAGCACCTCCGTCTCGCGCGGGCTCAGCCTGCTCAGCGGGGCAGTGTGAACGGTACGAGTGAGCAGTTGGCGGACCACCTCGGGATCGAAGGCCGTACCGCCCGCACCGATCCGCTCCAGCGCGTCGAGGAAGTCGGCCACCTCGGAAACGCGGTCCTTGAGCAGGTACCCCAGAGCTGCGGCGTCGCCGGCGAGGAGCCTGGCCGCATAGGTCTTCTCCACGTACTGGGACAGGACGAGCACGCCGACGCCCGGGTGGCGCTCGCGGATCTCGAGCGCTGCGCGCAGTCCTTCGTCGGTGTGCGTCGGCGGCATCCGTACGTCGACCACCGCCACGTCGGGCGGACGTTCATCGATCGCCTCAAGGAGCGCCCGCGCGTCGCCGACGGCGGCCACGATCTCATGCCCGGCGTCGGCGAGCAGCCGCGTCAGCCCTTCGCGGAGCAGTACCGAGTCGTCTGCCAGGATCACCCGCACGGGACCTCCTTGGGCAGCGTGGCCGCGATCCTGGTGGGCCCGCCCGGCGGGCTGTCGACGGTGAACACGCCGTCCAGCGCCCGGACGCGCCTGGCGAGCCCGGACAGCCCTCCGCCCGAGGGGTCGGCGCCACCCGCGCCGTCATCGGAGACCGCCACGCTCACGACCTGCTCGTGCTCCTCCATCACGACCAGGATGTCACGCGCGCCCGCATGCTTGATCGCGTTGCTGATCGCCTCGCGGACGACGAAGTACAGGGCGGTCTCGATCTCGGAGACGGGCCGTTCGACCAGCCCGTAACGGATGGTCACCGGCACGCTGGACTGCTCGGCGACGCCGGCGAGCGCGGCACGCAGCCCCAGTTCGTCGAGCGCGGTCGGGTAGATCCGCCAGGCCACGCTGCGCAGCTCGTCCAGGAGCTCGCGTGACTCGGTGTAGGCCTGGGCGACCAACTCGCCGGCCTTGGCCGGGTCGGCGGCGTGCTGCGCGCGACCGAGCAGCATCGCCAGCGCGATCCCCCGCTGCTGGACACCGTCGTGCAGGTCGCGCTCGATCCTGCGGCGCTCCTCGTCCACGGCCCGGACGATGTCGGACCGGGTGGCGGTCAGCTCGGCTATGCGCCGGCGTATCCGCTCCTGGCTGCTCGGCCCGAGGAGCCGGTCGGCGAGCCGCCCCTCCGCGGCGCCGGCGGCGAGCATTCCGGCCAGGGTCAGCCCGAGCAGGAACCCCCCTGTCAGCAGCCCCACCACGCCGGCGTTGCTGATCACGTTCACGCCGGGGAGGTCGATCGGCACGGACTCGCTTTCGCCGGTCAGCAGGTCCCACAACCCTCCGAACAGGAGCAGGCCGCTGAAGAACAGCCCCTCGGCCACGCCGAACCCTGCCACGAGTCCCACGACGGCGCGCACGGCGAGAAAGCCGTACCCGCCACCGGCCGGGACCGTCCGATGCCCCAACCACCTGGCGAGTCGTAACCGTTCGAGCGACAGCAGCCGCTCCGCGATCCGGTCGCAGGTGGGCCGCGTCGCCGGGATGAGGCGAACAGGACCGGCCACGCAGAGGAACACCAGCTCGACCACGCCGAGGACCGCGCCCGCCAGAACTCCCATCAAGGTGCGCGCACCACGTCGACCTGACACGGCCTGCAGTCTAGGCAGCGCATCACCTGCGCGTTCATAGCGGTTTCCCGTAACAGACGCGGAGGTTTCCCCCCATGGCGGAGGGGTGAGGGGCGTCATTAGCTTCGGCAGGTGCTCAGAACCGCCCTCGCCGCCATCTGCCTCACCGTCGTCCCCAGCATCCTCACGCCGGCCCCCGCGTCGGTCGACGCCTACGTCGAGCGATACCGGGCGGCCACGGGCCTGCCGGGCGTCGCGGTGGCGATCACGAAAGGGGGCAGCGTCATCCACGCCGCCGGATACGGCAAGACCGCCACGGGCGAGCCCGTCACAGCCGACACCCCCATGGCGGTGGCCTCGGTCAGCAAGTCCTTCACCGCCTTGGCCGTCATGCAGCTGGCCGAGAAGGGCGAGCTCGCCCTCGACCAGCCGGTGCGCCGCTACCTGCCCGAGTTCACGATGGCCGACCCCCGGGCCGCGAAGATCACCGTACGGCAGCTGCTCGACCAGACCTCGGGCATGGCCGACTCGGCCTTCCGCGAGAAGAGCCTGCCTCAACCGGACACGCTCCAGGGCGCCGTGGCCCGGCTCAGAACGGCCGGGCTCGCCGCGGAGCCCGGGACCGCCTTCAGCTACCACAACACCAACTACCAGGTCGCCGCCCGGCTCGTCGAAGTGGTCAGCGGCCGGCCGTTCGCGGCCTACCTCGCCGCGCACGTCTTCGAGCCCCTCGGCATGCGCCACAGCACGACTCTCAACACCGACCGCGACCTGCCCGGCACCGCCCGCGGCCACCTGTACGTCCTCGGCCAGGCCCTCGCTCTGCCCGAGCCCACAGGATTCGGAAACGGTTCGGGCGGGGTGCTCAGCACCGCCGGCGACATGGCCAGGTGGCTGATCGCGCAGAACAGCGGACTCCCTGGCCTGCTGTCCCCGCGAGCCGTCAGGGAGATGCGCACGCCGTCGAAGCCGAACAAGGAGTACGCCCTCGGCTGGTACGTCGGCAGGACCGAACGCGGCACCCCCGTGCTGGAGCACGGCGGAGACCTCTTCACCTCCACCGCCCACCAGGTGCTGATGCCGGACTCCGGCTACGGCATCGCCGTCATGGCCAACACCGGCATGGCGTTCTCCGATGCCCACGCCCTCATGACCGGCATCATCGCCATCATCGAAGGCGGCACTCCGCGGCCGCCCTCCACGCAGTCCCTGGTCCTCACCGACGCGCTCTTCGCCTTGCTGACCTTGGTGACCGTCGGGCTCGCGGCGCGGGGAACCGTACGCGCTCGGCGGTGGGCCGCGCGCCGCAGGGGGTGGCAGCTGTGGCGGCTGGCGCCGTACCTGGTGCCGATCGCGTTGTGCGCGACGATCGCGCCGATCCATCGCGTCCTGGCGCGCGGCCGCGACGCCGCGTGGATCCAGCTGGCCTACCTCTACCCGACGTTCATGATCTGGCTGGTGACGGCCGCGGCGGCGGGCCTGACGGTGGTCGCCGCCCGCCTCTGGGGCACGGCACGGCTACGACGGCGATGAGACGCGCCCGATGCCCGGCCGGCCTCGGAGATGAGCGCATCGCCTTCGGTCATGCGTCGGCCTGGCCTCGTCGAGGACCAGGCCGACGCTGCCGTACCGGGAGGCCCGTCAGTCGGCGCGCCACGCTGGGCGGGCGCTCCTAGCGGGTCTGGCGCGTTCCGCGGCGCCAGACCTCGGCGATCGAGCCGGTAGCGGTGATGTCGCGGGTCGGGTCGCCTTCGACCAGCACCAGGTCCGCGCGGAGACCAGGGGCGATCCGGCCGCGGTCGGCCAGCCCGAAGTGGCGCGCGGGCAGGCTCGTCGCGGCCGCGAGCGCCTCTTCGGCGCTGAGCCCTGCCTCGGTCAGCAGCTGCAGCTCCCGGTGCATGCCGGCGCCGTGGGCAGGGACGAACGGGGTGGCGTCCGTCCCGGCGAGCAGTGGCACGCCCGCGCTGCGCAGGGCCCGCAGCGCGCCGACGGCGTTGACGGAGCTGCCGGGACGGGCGCAGTCGGCCGTCTCGACGTGCTGCGCGGTGATCGCCTCGAAGTAGGCGAGCGTGGTCACCGCGAAGACGCCCTGGCTGCGAACCCGCTCGGCCAGTCGCTGGGAGGCCGGGTCGTCCGGCGCCAGGTCGGTCCACACATGAGCCAGGCCGTCGACGCCGGCGTCGAGGGCGATCTCCACCTCGGAGGCGGTGATCGCGTGAGCGACGACCTGTAGTCCCGCCTCGTGTGCCGCCGTGACGAGGGCGGCGGCGATGTCCGCCGTCATCACGGGAAGCTCGGCCCCGTGCACGGTGCCGTCGTCGATGACGATCTTGAGGTAGTCGGCCCCCTCGGCCAGCCGGGCCTTGACGAAGGCCGGCGCCTGCGCGGGATCGGAGACGAAGTCGATCGCCGCGGCGTCGAGCCCGCTCAGGACGGTGCCCGCCAGGGCCGCGAGCAGCTGCGTCGGGTGCCCGCCCGGCGCGGTGGCCAGCGTGCCGGCGCTGCGGAGATCGGCCACGTCGTCGTTGTCGGCGGCCAGCCGCCGCTGCCCCTCAAGGATCTGGGGGAGGCAGAACATGTCGAGTTCGGTGGTGACCCCGTACCGCAGGGCCTGCGCCAGGCTGCCGTCGAACACGTGGGTGTGCGCGTCGATCAGCCCGGGCAGCAGCGTCCTGCCCGTCCCCTCGATCTCGACATCGGCCGGGCGGTCCGCGCCGGCGCCGACCGCGGCGATCAGATCGTCCTCGATCACCACGTCGGCCGTCGCGATGGTGCGCTCGCCGTCGAACACCCTGACGTCGCGGATCAGTGTACGCATCGAAGATCTTCCCTCTGGGTCGTGAATCCTTGGACGCCACCAGAGAGGGATGCCGGCCAGGGAGTGTGACATCGCGGCCCACGGCCGTGGCGCAGATCACGTCCGAGGCGGTCATGTCACACTCGGCACGTCGGGACACTCTTCGGTCACGGCAAACGAGGAGGCACGCCATGACATCGACCCCACGGCACGCGACCGACGCCGTCACCGAGCAGTTCCTCGGCTACCGGGAACTGCTGTTCTCGGTGGTCTACAACATGCTCGGCAGCGTCGCCGACACGGAGGACGCGCTGCAGGAGGTCTGGCTGGCCTGGTCCGCCCGGCACCGCGGGCAGGAGGCCGGAGCGGTCGAGAACGCTCGCGCCTATCTGGTGCGTATCGCGGTGAACCAGGCACTCGCCCGGCGCGCGAACCTGAGCCGCAGGCAGGAGACCTACGTCGGCCCCTGGCTGCCGGAGCCGCTGGTCACGGCCGAGGACAACGCCAGCGCCACCGCCGAGCGCGCGGAGTCGTTGTCGATGGCGGTGCTGGTGGTGCTGGAAACGCTGTCGCCGCTGGAACGGGCGGTGTTCGTGCTGCATGAGGTGTTCGGTTTCAGCCATCCCGAGACAGCCGACATCCTCGGCCGCACGCCGGCCGCGGTCCGCCAGCTCGCGGCCCGCGCGCGCCGCCACGTCCAGGCGCGCCGTCCCCGTCACCGGGCCGAGCCCGACGTCCACGCCCAGGTCACCGAACGGTTCGCCGCGGCCGCCCTCGGCGGCGACCTGCGGGCCCTGCTCGAGGTGCTGGCGCCGGACGTGACCTTGTGGACCGACGGCGGAGGCAAGGGGCCCGCCACCAGCCTGCACCCGGTGCACGGCCGCGACCAGGTGGCCGCGCTGTTCATGTCGGTCGCCGCGACGCTGTCCCCGGGGGAGGTGGACCTGCGTTACCGGCGGGTGGCCGGCGACCCGTGCGCGCTCGTCTTCTCCGGCGACAGCCCGCTCGCCGTGGTCGTCGTGGAACTCACGCCCGACGGCGACCGCATCGCCGCCGTCTACTCGGTCACCAACCCGGAGAAGCTCACGGGAGTCCGCTGAGAGCAGCGGCGCCCGCCACCCCCTGCTTTCAGTACATCGAGATGTGGACGTGGTCGTAGTGGTTCTCGGTGATGCTGCCGCGGTCGGACATGGGGCGCCAGCCGGAGCCGGAGTTGATGCGCTGCTTCCAGATGACGTACTTGACGCCGATCTTGGTGCGGTTCTGCAGGGCCCAGGCGGCGATGCGGTCGCCGAGGGCGTTGTCGGCGGCCGTGGGCATGGTGCCGCCGGAGCTCATCATGAAGTCGCAGGCGCGTCCGAGCGGGTGTTCGCCGCTGGAGCCGGAGCGGAAGCAGCCGACGGTGAACGGCAGGGCGAAGTTCTTCTGGATGAGGCCGCGCATGGCGCTGGTACGCGGCGTGATGTTGTCGGAGCCCGTCGGCAGCTGGGGCGCCCAGCTGCCGTCGGGGCGGCGGCCGGGTGAGAACGGGACGAGGTCCTTGAGCTTCTTCTCGATGTCGTCGATGACGTCCTGGGCCTCGTCGCGCTGCGTGGCCACCTCGGCGGCGTCGGCGCGGATGCCGGCGGCGAGGGCGGTGGCCTCGTCGGCGGCGCGCTTCCCGTCGTCGCGTGCCTTGGCGACGCTCTGGATGACGGCCTGCTGCTCGGCGGCGAGCTGTTCGAGGACGGCGGCTCTCTGCCCGGCCTGGGGGAGCAGCACGGTGGGCAGCGAGGCGTCGCCCACCTGGTACCGGAGCCTGGCGATGTCGGCGACGCGCTGCTCGGCGGTGGACAGGGCCTTCTCGGCGTCGGCGAGGCGCCGCCTGGCGGCCTTCTCGGCCTCCTGGGCCTTGGCCAGGTCGACCCGTTTGAGGTTGTACTGCTCGATCAGCTTGTCGACCTTGCCGTTGAGCTTCTTCAGCTCGGCGCGGAGTTGCTTCTCGGTGGGCTTCGGCGCCGCGGCAGCGGGGGCGGTGGGCGTCAGGGCGACGGTGGCCGCGGCGATGAGACAGACGGCATGTACGAGACGGGCATGATTCGCGGGGGACGAAGCCGCCACGTGATGGTTCCTCTCCCTCTGCCGGCCGGGTTAGCTGACGGGTTCGGGCAAGGGAGCTGCCCTACCACCGAAGTGGATTCACCCCAGGTGCGGTGGGCCCCCGGCTCCCGGGCGACACGCCCGGGATTAGGCATAACGACCGATTTTGGCCGCGCATGAGGGGATATTAGTGGTAGATCACAGGTAATGCGACTCCAAGGAGAAATCTATTAGTGATCGATTTGTGATCGGAGCATGCGGGCCGCCTCCTCCGGCAGGACGTCGTTCACGAACGCCCCCATCGCGGACTCCGAGCCCGCCAGATACTTCAGCTTGCCCGGCGCCCGCCTGATGCTGAACAGCTCCATGTGCAGGTATGCCAGGTCGCGCCGCCACCGTACGGGAGCCTGGTGCCAGGCCGCGATGTACGGCATCGCCACCCCGAACAACCCGTCCAGGGCACGCAGCACGGAGGTGTAGAGCGGCGCGAACGTGGCGCGCTCCTCCTCGGTGAGCGCGGCGAGGTCGGGCGCCTGCCTGCGGGGGTAGAGGTGCACCTCGAACGGCCAGCGCGCGGCGGCCGGGACGAAGGCGGTCCACAGCTCGTTCTCGGCCACCACCCGTACGCCGGCGGCCCGCTCGGCGGCCAGCACGTCGGCGAACAGGTTGCCTCCCCGGTGCCGCGACGCGGCGTCGAGCTGGAGCCGCGTCCTCGGCGTGACGTACGGGTAGGCGTAGATCTGCCCGTGCGGGTGGGTGAGGGTGATGCCGATCTCCTCGCCCCGGTTCTCGAAGCAGAAGACCTGCTCCACACCCTCGATCGCGGACAGTTCCGCGGTGCGGTCGGCCCACGCCTCCATGACCAGCTCGACCTGTTCGTCCGAGAGCTGGGAGAAGGACGAGGAGTGGTCCGAGGTGAAGCACACCACCTCACACCGCCCCACACCCGGACGCACCTCGCTCAGACCCCCCGCATCCGCATAAGTCCCAAAATTTCCGGAGAAGGAGGGGAAGCGGTTCTCGAAGACCACCACGTCGTAGTCGGACGCCGGGATCTCCGACGCCCGCGTCTCCGACGACGGGCACAGGGGACACTGGTCGGGCGGCGGCATGAACGTCCGGGTCTGCCGGTGTCCCGCCATCGCGATCCACTCCTCCGTCAGCGGGTCGTACCGCAGCTCGGAGGCCACCGGACGCGGATCCAGCGGTCGCCGGTCCACGGCGCCGCGGTCGGCGTCGTCGCGCCGGTCGAAGTAGATGAGCTCCCGGCCGTCGGCCAGGTGGGTGATGGTGCGCTTCACGAGCCCTCCGCGATGATCAGTTCTCCGGCCCGTTCGGCCAGTTCCTTGCGTGCCTCCGCGGGCAGGTCCGCGTCGCTGACCACCACGTCCGCCTCCGCGAGTTCGGCGATCGTGCTGATGCCGACGGTGTTCCACTTCGTGTGGTCGGCGGGGACGACGAGCCGGTGCGCCGCGGCCACGAGTTCCCTGTCGGTCTCGGACTCCAGCAGGTTCGGCGTGGTGAACCCCGCGCGCACGCTCATCCCGTGGACGCCCAGGAAGAGCGTGTCGACGTGCAGCCGCCTGATCGCGGCGACGGCCACCGGGCCGACGAGCGCGTCGGAGGGCGTGCGGACCCCGCCGGTGAGGACGACGGTGCGGTCGGGACGCGGGTTGCGGTGGAAGACCTCGGCGACCGGGATCGAGTTCGTGATCACGGTGAGCTCGGGCACGGTGGTGAGGTGGTGGGCGAGCGCCCACGTGGTGGTGCCCGCGGAGAGCGCGATGGCGGTGCCGGGGTGCACGAGCTGGGCGGCGCGCCGCGCGATGGCCTCCTTCTCGGGCTGCTGGCGCGCGGACTTGGCGGTGAAGCCGGGCTCCTCGGTGGAGCCGGGGCCGATGGCGGTGGCGCCGCCGTGCACCTTCTCCAGCAGCCCCCGCTCGGCCAGCACTTCCAGGTCGCGGCGGATCGTCATGTCGGACACGCCGAGTTCGCGTACGAGGTCGGCCACGCGGACGCCGCCGCTGCTGCGCACCCGTTCGAGGATCGCCTGCTGCCGCTGCTGTGCCAGCACCGCCCCGCTCCTTCCAACAGATTCCACCAAATTATGACACGCCTATGTTGGGGAATGTTAGATCGGTCGTATCACTTGTGCGGCGCCGGGGCAGGAGAGATGGTGAGGTTCCGATCCCCGGAGGTGGGCTCATGGCCAGGCGAGCACGCAAGGGCAAGGCGCGCAAGAAGAAGAGGGCGAACCACGGGAAGCGTCCCACGGCACGCTGAAGCGCGGCCCCGCGGCGAGCGGGGCCGCGCGTCCGGCGGTCGCCCTACCCGGGCAGGTGCGTGAGCGCCTCGTCGATGCGCTCCTGCGGGAGCGTGAAGTCCTCCAGGTCGCCCGCCAGGTAACGGTCGTACGCGCCGAGGTCGAAGTGCCCGTGGCCGCACAGCGCGGTCAGGATCACCTTCTCCTCGCCGGTCTCCTTGCAGCGCAGCGCCTCGGCGATGGCCTCGGCCAGCGCGTGCGTCGGCTCCGGCGCGGGCAGGATGCCCTCCGTCCGGGCGAAGCGCACGCCCGCCTCGAAGCACTCGCGCTGCGACCGCGTCACCGCCGTGAACAGGCCCAGCTCGTACATGTGCGACAGCAGCGGCGACATGCCGTGGTAGCGCAGCCCGCCCGCGTGGATCGGGTCGGGGACGAAGTCGTGCCCCAGCGTGTGCATCTTCATCAGCGGGGTCAGGCCCGCCGTGTCGCCGAAGTCGTACGCGTACGTGCCCCGCGTGAACGACGGGCAGGCCGCCGGCTCCACGGCGCGGAACTCCGTGCGCAGGTTGCCCGCCAGCTTCTCGCGCATGAACGGGAAGACCAGCCCGCCGAAGTTCGAGCCCCCGCCGGTGCAGCCGATGACGAGGTCGGGCATCTCGGGCAGTTCGGCGAGCGCCTCCTCGCCGATGACCGTCTGGTGCAGGAGGACGTGGTTGAGCACCGAGCCGAGCGCGTACCGGGCGTCGGGGGTGGACGCGGCCACCTCGACGGCCTCGCTGATGGCGATGCCCAGGCTGCCCGGCGAGTCGGGGTCGTCGGCGAGGACCTTGCTGCCCGCGTTGGTGACGGTGGAGGGGCTGGCGTGCACGGTGCCGCCGTACACCTTCATGAGCGAGCGGCGGTACGGCTTCTGCTCGTACGACGCCTTGACCATCCAGATCTGGCATTCCAGGTCGAACTGCGCGCAGGCGAAGGCCAGCGACGAACCCCACTGCCCGGCGCCGGTCTCCGTGGTGAGGAGGCGGACGCCCTCCTTGGCGTTGTAGTACGCCTGCGGGACGGCCGTGTTGGGCTTGTGGGAGCCCGCGGGGGAGACGCCCTCGTACTTGTAGTAGATCCGGGCGGGCGTGCCGAGCGACTTCTCCAGCCGGTGGGCCCGGATGAGCGGGGTCGGCCGCCAGAGCCGGTAGACGTCCAGCACCTCCTGGGGGATCGGGATGTACCGCTCGGTGCTCACCTCCTGGGCGATGAGCTCCGCGGGGAACAGCGGCGCCAGGTCCTCGGGTCCGATCGGCTGCCTGGTGGCGGGATGCAGCGGCGGAGGGGGCGGCGAGGGTAGATCTGGAACGATGTTGTACCAGTTGCTCGGGATCATCGCCCCAGTGTGACGCCGCCGCGGCCGCGTTTTCCAGTACTCGTGGGAGACAGCTCCGTGGGTTATCGTGGTTGAATGACTTCACAATCTAAGGCCGTGAAAATCGAAGCAGTCATCTTCGACATCGGCGGAGTCCTGGAGATCACGCCGCGCCTCGGCGTCAACGACGCCTGGGAGGCCAGGCTCGGGCTGCCCGCGGGCGGCATCGGCGTCCACATGGGCGATGTCTGGGCCGCCGGGATGATCGGCGCGGTCACCGAGCAGGACGTCGAGACCAGGCTCGCCGCCCTCCTCGGCCCCCACACCGGCGACTACCTCGCCGACCTGTGGAAGGAGTACCTGGGCACGCTCAACGCCGAGCTCACCGCCTACCTCCGGGGCCTGCGCCCCCGCTGCCGTACCGGCATCGTCAGCAACAGCTTCGTCGGCGCCACCGCGCGCGAACAGGCCGCGTACGGCTTCGGCGACCTCGTCGACGTGCTCGTCTACTCGCACGAGGCCGGCGTGGCCAAGCCCGACCCCCGCATCTTCCACCTCGCCTGCGAGCGCCTCGGCGTCGCGCCCGGGCAGGCGGTGTTCCTCGACGACCACGAGCCGTACGTGGAGGGCGCCCGCGCGGCCGGGCTGCACGCGGTGCGCTTCCACCACAACCAGCAGGCCATCGCCGAGATCGAGGCCCTGCTCGACCGCCGACCGCCGACCGGCGCCGGCCAGGCTCAGCCGGCGAACAGCACCGCCGGCCCGGCCCGGCTCAACCCGTGAACAGCACCGCAGGCCGCTCCGGATGGTCGGCGCGCACCACCACGTCCGCCGCCTCCTGAGGGCGCGTCTCACGCTCGTACCTGCGGTAGGCGGGCAGCCGCCACCGCTCCTCCTCCTGCGTGCCCCGCGCCAGCGCCCCCTCCGACAGCCACAGGTGCACGCTCAGCTCGACCGGCAGGCCGCGGCCGAGCAGCAGCGTCCCGTCCAGCACCAGCACCCCGCCCCTCGGCAGCACCCGGTACGGCTCCCGGTAGGCGCGGTCCACCCGGCTGTCCCACAGCCTCGCCAGCACCCGCCCCGAACCCCCGGGCCCCAGCGGTTCCAGCACCTCCCGCAGCAGCGCCCCCACGTCCAGCCAGTCGTCGTGGAACGCGTCAGGGTCGGTCCTGCCGTACTCCAGCCGCAGCGACGCGGGCCGCAGGAAGTCGTCTGCCGACACCCGCAGCACCTCGCGCCCGCGCAGCCGCAGCGGGGCCACCAGCTCGTCGGCCAGCGCGCCCGGCCCGGCCGGGGGCGCGCCGTCGACGGCCACCCGCACCCAGCGGTCGCGCGGGAACCCGCCGACCCGGTCGGCCAGCTCCTCCACCAGCGCCGCGCGGGAGATCGGTCGTGCTCGCATCGATCTCCACCCTACGGAAGACGCGGGCGGTAGTGTCGCCGACCATGGCCGACCACGACCACCTGCACCGGCTCCGCCAGACCTTCAACGAGGACGCCGAGCTCTACGACCGCGCCCGCCCCTGCTACCCGGCCGAGCTCTTCCGCGACCTCGACCGCCTCGCGGGAACCGGCCCCGGCTGCCGCGTCCTGGAGATCGGCTGCGGCACGGGCAAGGCGACCGTCCCGCTGGCCGAACGGGGCTGCGTGATCACCGCCGTCGAGCTCGGCGCCGACATGGCCGCCGTCGCCCGCCGCCACCTCGCGCCCTTCCCCGAGGTCGAGGTGGTGACGTCGGCGTTCGAGGACTGGCCGCTGCCGCCGCGGCCGTTCGACGTCGTCCTGTCCGCCACCGCGTTCCACTGGATCGACCCGCGGGTCCGCGTCGGCAAGGCCGCCGACGCGCTGCGCCCCGGAGGCGTCCTCGCCACCGTCGCCACCTACCACGTCGCCGGGGGCAGCGGGGAGTTCTTCGCGCAGGTCCAGGACTGCTACGAGCGGTTCGACCCCTCCACCCCGCCCGGTCTGCGGCTGTCCCCCTCCGGGGACATCCCGCTCGACAGCGCCGAACTCGACCGGTCCGGCCGCTTCGGTCCCGCCGCCTTCCACCGGTACGAATGGGACATGCCGTACACGACCGACGAGTACGTGGACGTGCTGAACACGTACTCGGGGCATCGCGCCCTGGGACCCGAGGCGCGCGCCGGCCTGCTGCGCTGCATCCGATCGCTGATCGACGGCCTCCACGGCGGCCGGATCGTCAAGCGCTACCTGACGGAGCTCCGCCTGGCGCACCGCCTGCCCTAGCCGCGGACGCCCGCCCCGCTCCCGCAGCCGGCCGGGCGCCGACGCCCGCCCCGCTCCCGCAGCCGGCCGGACGCCCCCGCCCGGCCTGACGTCGCTCCCGCCGCCCGCCCATGACAGGCGTGGCGCTCACGCGGCCGCCCTCGCCACCACGACGAACTCCCCGTCGCCCTCCCCGGCCGGCTGTCGGTCCCAGCCCCCGTACACCCGCTCCACCCTGAACCCCGCCCGCTCCAGGGACGCGCGCAGCTCCTCCTCCGTCCTGAAACGCAGCGTCGAACTGCTCACCAGGGCCGCGCCGCCGGAGAAGGCGTAGTGATGGGTGAAGCCGACGCACCCGCCGGCCACGGCGGTCACCTCCGTCCACACCTCGGCCTCGCGGCCGTCGCCCAGGCGCACCCGGCGCCGCGAGTCCACCGGGTTCCACCGCTCCCACGCGCGCGCCCGCGGGTCCCGCGCGTCGAACAGCAGCCGCCCCCCAGGGACGAGCGCCCTCACGAGGCGTCCGAGGACCTGCGCCCAGGCGCCGTCGTCCACGAACACCTGCGCCACGTGGCTCGTCATCACCGCGACGTCGAACGCCCGCTCGGGAAGCACGTCCGCCGTGCCCTCGACCCACGTCACCCGAGCCGCGCCCGGCTTCGCGCGGGCCGCCTCCAGCGACGCCCGCGCCGGATCCACCCCCGTCACCGCGTGCCCGGCCGCCGCCAGGGCGAGCGCCAGCCGCCCCGTGCCGCACCCCAGGTCCAGCACCCGGGCGCCAGGGGTCTCGCCCACGGCCGTCAGGAAGAAGTCGTCGTCACGCGCCCAGGTGTTGACGGCGTCGTACACCGCCACCAGATCCGGCTCGTTGAACTCGGCGTCCCGCAACCAACCCCCTCGAAAGCACGAAGGCCAGGCCCCCATGCGGGGTGACCTGGCCTTTCGTAACGAGAGCGGACGACGGGAATCGAACCCGCGTAGCTAGTTTGGAAGACTAGGGCTCTACCATTGAGCTACGTCCGCGCGAACCGGTCGAACTCTGGTCTAGACTTCATCCGGTCGTCAGGTCGTAGCGTACCGGAGAAGCGGAGCGCATGCGCACCCGGCGCGGCGGGGCGTGGCGCAGCTTGGTAGCGCGCTTGCTTTGGGAGCAAGAAGTCGCAGGTTCAAATCCTGTCGCCCCGACCAGCGGTACCAGTGCGAAGGCCGCTCCCGATCCTGGGGAGCGGCCCTTTTGCCTGGTGGGCGAGCCTCGTCGTCAGGCGGTGAGGGCGTAGCTCGTGATCCACAGGCCCGGGATGACCTCGGTCTCGCCGGTCAGCGTGAACCCGAGCCGCTCGTACAGGGTTCGCGCGGGCGCGTTGTCCCGGCCGGTCGACACCACGACGCGGCGTCCCCCGGCGCGGCTCACGAGCTCCTTCACGAGGGCGCGTCCGATGCCGCGGCGGTGCGCGGACGGGTGCACGACGAGGCGGTCGATGTCCACCTCGTCGGAGTCCTCCTCCCAGGCGAGCGCGCCGGCGAGCCGGCCGTCGTCCATGGCCGCGAGCCAGCGCAGCGGCGCGGCGACGAGCTCCTCCAGGCTCTCGTGCAGGGGAGGGATCCGGTCGTCCTGGATGAGCTCGGCCTCGACGGCGTACGCGGCGCGCTGCAGGGCGAGCAGCTCGGCCGCGAGCGAACCCCCGGTGGGGGAGATCTCGGTGATCAGCACCGGACCAGTATCCCCGGCGCGACGAGCAGCGGGTCGCGGCCTCAGGGGCACCGGTACCCGTCGTCGTCCCAGCACCCGTCGGCCTGTGCGACGTCCACCCGCAGGCCGCCCTTCTCGCCGAAGGCTACGCCGACGAGCCGCCGGCCGACCCGTTTGACGAGCTGGGCGTCCCCGCAGTCGTCGGAGCAGGCCGGTGCGGGCGGCGACCACCCCGCCTCCGCGAACGCCTCCCAGAGATCGTCGCGCCGCACCGCGGGGGCCACCAGGATCGACACGGCGGCGCCGTTGCCGGCGGAGTCGCAGCCGTTCCACTCCTCGACCCGCACCCGCTCGGCGGACGGCAGGACGTCGCCCACGGCGTTCAGCGAGAACGCGTTCTCGCGCTGGGCGCGGTCGAGACAGGCCTGAACGGAGGCCGGGTGCGTCCCGGTGGCGGGTGTGCAGCCGATCAGGCACGCGGCCAGGAGGACGACGGCGGCGCCCGGCGAACGGCCCGCTCCTGACCGTCTGGACGAGCGGTGTGACCCCATGGCCGAATTAGATCATTCGGGCGGCCTGTAGGGTCGGGCCGTGACTGACAACCGGATGGATCCGCCCTATATCGCCGACGAGCGGGCAATGCTCACCACCTTCCTCGACTGGCACCGCGACACCCTCGCGTTCAAGTGCGAGGGGCTGACCGAGGAGCAGTTGCGGCTGAGGTCCGTCGAGCCGTCGGGGCTGTCGCTGCTCGGCCTGGTCAGGCACATGGCGCACGTCGAGCGCGCGTGGTTCCGCCGGGTGCTGAAGGCCGAGGACGTCCCGCTGCTGTGGGACAAGGCCGCCCACCAGGACGCCGACTTCGACGACGTGGACACCGCCTCCGTGGAGGAGGCGTTCACCGTCTGGCGCGAGGAGGTCGAGATCGCGCGCAGGATCTCCGCCGAGACGTCGCTCGACGCCACGGGGATCCGCCACGGGCGCGACTGCTCGCACCGCTGGATCCTCGTCCACATGATCGAGGAGTACGCCCGCCACAACGGCCACGCCGACCTCCTGCGCGAGCGCATCGACGGTGTGACGGGCGAGTGACGTCGGAGGCCGCGCCCCGGGAAGCCGGCGAGCCGTACGCGGTGGTCGGACGGGGCGTGGTCGGTGTCGAAGACCTGGCGCTCCAGCCCGGCGACGGGGCGGCGGAGGCAGGCGTCCGCGACGGGCGCGTGGTCGGCCGGACACGGGGGTCACGGGGTCGCGGCCGGCGCCGATGAGCACCACGGGCCGTCCGGCCAGGCGCGGCGCGAGCCCGGCGCGCCGCGCGAGGCATGGAGGAAGCCTCGCGAGGCGCAGGGAAGCAGGAGAGGAGAAAGGGAGGCGGGGAGGCTCAGGAGTCGGCGCGGAAGAGCGCCCAGACGGCCTTGCCGCCGCGTGACAGCCGGTCCCAGCCCCAGCACTGGCTGTACGTCTCGACGATGTAGAGCCCCCGCCCGTTCTCGGAGACGAAGTCGGGCTCCTTGGGCCGCGGCATCTCGTCGCTGGGGTCGGCCACGGCCAGCAGCACGTGGGGGGCGACCCGCATCAGCAGCAGGGTGATCTCGCGGTGCCCGGTGGCGGCGTACATGGCGTACCTGACGGCGTTGGTGACCAGTTCCGACACCACGAGGGCGGCGTCGTCGCTGAGGTCCTGCAGTCCCCATCCGCGCAGGGTCCGCCGGGTGACGTCACGGGCGGTCTTCACGGAGTCGGCCTGAAAGGGCAGCGGGCACGAGGTCGCGTACGGTCTGCCGCCCTGGAGGAGGTGGTCGAAGCCCACCTCGCGGGTGAGCTGCAGGCAGTCGGCAGTGGCCAGAGGATCCTCCACCATCTGCCGTTACCTCCCCGCGCGCCATCACTTAGTGCATGTTTGGCCCAATATGCACTAAGCCATCATGGTTCACGACCAGGCGTGGCTGCAAGACCCAAATGCACGTGCAATTGCCATGTGCAACAGCATGCGTCGTTTTGGGACGTACCCTGCCGAATCGGACACGGGGTTGAGACCTTGTCATACCAGGCAATGTGGTGTCACTGTGTGTGCGGACCTTGATAGGAGGCAAAGTGACGCAGAACCAGCCGGGTTCCGGGCCGACGGCGCTGCGCATCCTCCTGGGCTCCCAGCTGCGCAAGCTCCGGGAAGCGAAGAACGTCACCCGTGAGGAGGCCGGCCACCTGATCAGGGGGTCGGAATCCAAGATCAGCCGAATGGAACTCGGCCGGGTGGGCTTCAAGGAACGCGACGTGGCCGACCTGCTGACGTTGTACGGGGTGACCGACCAGCAGGCACGGGCCGCCGTCCTCGACCTTGTCGCCACCGCGAACGAACCGGGCTGGTGGCACCGCTTCAACGACATCCTTCCCACGTGGTTCCAGGCGTACGTCGGCCTCGAGGAGGCCGCCTCGCGGATCAGGACCTATGAGGTCCAGTTCGTGCCTGGGCTGCTGCAGACCAAGGAGTACGCGAGAGCCGTCGTGACCGCTGGCGCGGCGGGCGTCGGAGCGGAGGAGATAGCCAGGAGGGTCGATCTGCGGCTCGAACGCCAGCGGATCCTGGACCGGCCGGACGGCCCGGTCTTCTGGGCGGTCATCGACGAGGCCGCCCTGCGACGCCCCATAGGCGGCGTGGAGGTGATGCGCGCCCAGATCCAGCACCTCGTGGACCTGATGCGCCAGCCGAACATCACCATCCAGGTCATGCCGTTCAGCTTCGGCGGACACAGCGCGGAGGGCGGGGCCTTCAGCATCCTGCGCTTCCCCGACGGAGACCTGCCCGACGTCGTGTACGTCGAGCAGCTCGCCAGCGCGTTGTACCTCGACAAGCGGGAGGACGTGGACCGATACACCGAGGTGATGGAGCGGCTGTGCGCCGTCAGCACCACCCCGGACGAGACGATCGAGCTGCTGAGGGCGATCGCCGACGAGTTCTGAGCGCCGCGCGTCGTTGTCGGGTACGCATCTGCCCTAGACTGGCCATCGGCGTTGGATGCCGCGTGGCGCAGCATGCCCGACGCCGCTCATGTGGGCGCGGCGCGCGAGCCGAACCGATCAGGGACGCGCCCGCGATCACTCGTAGCTTGATCAAGGAGACCATCCCGTGAAGACCGCTGTCGAGGAGCTCAGCCCGACCCGGGTCAAGCTCACTGTCGAGGTGCCGTTCGAGGAGCTGCGCCCGAGCATGGATGCGGCGTACAAGAAGGTCGCGCAGCAGGTGCGCGTCCCCGGGTTCCGCCCTGGCAAGGTGCCCGCCCGCATCATCGAGCAGCGCTTCGGCCGGGCGGTGGTGCTGGAGGAGACCCTCAACGACGCGGTGCCCAAGCTGTACGGCCAGGCCGTCGACGAGGTCGAGGTGTTCCCGGTCAGCCAGCCTGACATCGAGGTGACGAAGATCGAGGACGGTGAGCAGATCGAGTTCACCGCCGAGGTCGACATCCGTCCCAACTTCGACGTGCCCGACTACCAGGGCATCGAGATCACCGTCGACTCCGCCGAGGTCTCCGACGCCGACGTCGACGCCCAGCTCGACGCGCTGCGCCAGCGCTTCGCCACGCTCGCCGGCGTGGAGCGCCCCGCCGCCAACGGCGACTACGTCGTCATGGACCTTCGCGCCGAGATCGACGGCAAGAACATCGAGGAGCAGCAGGCCACCGAGGTCTCCTACGAGGTCGGCGCCGGCTCCGTGCTGCAGGGCCTCGACGCCGCGCTCGAGGGCATGTCCGCGGGCGAGGAGAAGAGCTTCAAGACCGAGCTCGTCGGCGGCGAGAACGCCGGCGAGGAGGCCGACGTCATCATCAACGTCAAGTCGGTCAAGGAGAAGGTCCTTCCCGAGCTCGACGACGAGTTCGCCCAGCTCGCCAGCGAGTTCGACACGCTCGACGAGCTCAAGGCCAGCATCCGCGAGACCGTCCGGCGCAACAAGCTGATCGACCAGGTCGTCCAGGCCCGCGAGAAGGCCCTCGACGCCCTGCTCGAGCAGATCGACATCCCGCTGCCCGAGAGCGCGCTCAAGGCCGAGGTCGACGCCCGCAAGCACAACCTCGACCACCAGGTGGCCGAGAGCGGGCTCAGCCGCGACGCCTTCTTCCGCCTCTACCAGACCACCGAGGAGGAGCGCTTCGCCGAGTTCGAGAAGAACTCCGCGCGCGCACTCAAGGTCGGCTTCGTCCTCGACAAGATCGTCAAGTCCGAGGAGCTGGGCGTCAACGAGCAGGAGCTGACGAACTTCGTCGTCCGCCGCGCCATGGAGATGGGCGTCCAGCCCAACGAGCTGGCCAAGCACCTCGCCGACAACGACCAGCTCACGCTGGCCATGGTCGAGATCGTCCGCGACAAGGCCAAGTCCGTCCTGGGCGACTCCGCCAAGGTCGTCGACACCGAGGGCAACGAGGTCGACCTCAAGGCGATCTACACCGAGATCAACGGCGAGCCCGTCACCGAGGAGTCCGCGGAGGCCGCCGAGGAGGCGTCCGAGGAGTCCGAGGGCAAGTCCGAGGCCTGACCCGAGCCAGGTCGGGGGCGCACGCCCCCGCACCTCTCGTGAGCGTCACGAGGCCCCCGAGCCGAACGGCCCGGGGGCCTCGCGCATTTCTGGGCAGAGGTCCGTCATGGGGGACCAGTTCTTCATCCTCGCGCTGCCCTTGGCCGTCGCCCTCGTGGTCTCCCGCGTGCTCGCCCGCCGGCTCAACCTGCCCGAGCCGATCCTGCTCCTGCCGCTCGGCGTCGCCATGAGCTTCCTGCCCGGCGTCCACGAGGTGCGCGTCCCGCCCGACGTCGTGCTCAACTTCTTCCTCCCGCCGCTCGTCTACCACGCCGCCTTCCTCACCGCCCCGAGGGAGAGCAGGCAGGACGCCGTGCCCATCACCGTCATGGCGGTCGGCCTCACCTGCGCCACGGCCGTGGCCGTCATGTCGGCGGCGAGCCTGGCGATCCCCGGCCTCGGCTGGGCCGCCGCGCTCGCGCTCGGCGCGGCGGTCGCGCCCACCGACCCGGTCTCGGCCACCTCCGTCATGCAGCGCGTCGGAGCCCCCAGGAGGCTCGTGACGATCCTGGAGGGCGAGAGCCTGCTCAACGACGGCGTGGCGCTGACCCTGTGGAGCCTCGCCCTGTCGGGGCTCGCCGTGGAGCTCACGGCCGCGCACGCGGGGCTGACGCTGCTGCGCGTGGCGGGCGGCGGCATCCTGTACGGCCTCGCGCTCGCCTGGCTCATCGCCAGGGTGCGCCCCCTGTTCAAGGATCCGCCCAGCCAGATCGTGCTGTCCCTGATGACGCCGTACCTGGCGTACCTGTCGGCCGAGCATCTCGGCGTGTCGGGCGTGCTGGCGACGATCATGACCGGCTTCGTGTTCGGCGTACGCGGCCAGGGCGTGCTCCAGCCCGCCTCGCGCCTGACCGGCCAGGTGTTCTGGAACGTGCTGGTCCACCTGCTGGAGTCCAGCCTGTTCGTGCTGCTCGGGCTCCAGATGAGCAGCGTGTTCCACGGCGTGCGGCAGGGGCCCTGGACCTGGGCGAGCCTCGCGGTCGCGGCCCTGGCCGCCATCACCGCCGTCGTCGGGCTGCGGCTGCTGTGGAGCCTGCTGGTGCTGCCGCTGGCCCGCGGCAGGACGCCGCTCGACCTGGCCCAGCGGCTCGTCGTCGGCTGGGCGGGCATGCGCGGGGCCATCACGCTGGCCATCGCCCTGTCGCTGCCCCTGAGCGTCCATCAGCGGCCTCTGCTGCTGTTCGTGGCCGCCTGCGTGGTCGTCGCGACGCTGTGCCTGCAGGCGCCCACGCTGGCGCCGCTGCTGCGCACGCTGGGGCTGGGGGAGGCGCGGGCCGAGATGCTGGAGGAGGCGTCGGCGCGCGAGGCCGTCCTGGAGGCGGCCCTCGCCCGGCTCGACGCCCTCGCCGCCGACGACAGGATCGACGACCGTACGGCCCAGGTCTTCAGGCAGCTCTTCGAGCTGCGTCTCGACCGCGTACGGGCGGTGCTCGACGACGAGGAGCCCGCCGCGGCCACGCCGGGAGCGGGCGCGGGCACCGTCCGCCGCGAGCTGGTCAGGGTCCAGCGCGCGAAACTCCGCGATTTGTACAGACGTGGCGAGATCCACGCCGAGACCTTGCGAAGGCTGGACCATGAGCTTGACATGGAGGAACGCCGCAGGGTGACGGGCCGTCAATGAACCGACCTGCGCCGTCAGCGAACAGTACGGGGGACCGGGCATGAGCTGTGGGCCCCGCGCGTTAAGGTCACAAGCAAAGCCAATCGATTACGACGCATCGGAAGGTGACGCTGTGACCAGCCCGCCGACCTTCTACCAGCCTGAGTCGCGAGGCCGTGAAAGCGGTACGGCCTTCCGCCTTGAGGACCAGCTGTACCAGCGCCTGCTGCGTGAGCGGATCATCGTGCTGGGGCAGGAAGTCAACGACGAGATCGCCAACCGGATCTGCGCCGAACTGCTGCTGCTCGCGGCCGACGACCCCGACCGCGACATCACGCTCTACATCAACTCGCCGGGCGGCTCGGTCAGTGCCGGCATGGCGATTTACGACATGATGGAGTACGTACCGAACGACGTCTCCACGGTGGTGATGGGCATGGCGGCCTCGATGGGGCAGTTCCTGCTCACCGCAGGTGCCAGGGGCAAGCGCTACGCCCTGCCACACGCGCGGGTCATGATGCACCAGCCGTCCGGAGGCATCGGTGGCACCGCCGCCGACATCGCCATCCAGGCGGAGCAGATGCTCTACGTGAAGAAGACGCTGGCCGAGCGCATCGCCTTCCACACGGGGCAGCCGCTCGACCAGATCGAGGCCGACTCCGACCGCGACCGCTGGTTCACGGCAGAGGAGGCCAAGGACTACGGCTTCATCGACCACGTCGTGCGCAGCGCGCGTCAGGTGCCCTCCCAGGGCCCCGTCTCTTAGGGGAATCCGAAGTGGATATCAACAGCCGCTACATCATTCCGGAGTTCACGGAGCGCACGTCGTACGGGACGAAGACCCAGAACCCGTACACGAAGCTCTTCGAGGACCGGATCATCTTCCTCGGGGTGCAGATCGACGACGCGTCGGCCAACGACGTCATGGCCCAGCTGCTGACGCTGGAGTCGCTCGATCCCGACCGTGACATCAGCATCTACATCAACTCGCCCGGCGGCTCGTTCACGGCCATGACGGCGATCTACGACACGATGCAGTTCGTCCGGCCCGAGATCCAGACCGTCTGCCTCGGCCAGGCCGCGTCCGCCGCGGCCGTGCTGCTGGCCGGCGGCACCCCGGGCAAGCGCTTCGCGCTGCCGAACGCCCGGGTCCTGATCCACCAGCCCTCCACCGAGGGCGGCGGCCAGGGAAGCGACATCGAGATCCAGGCCCGCGAGATCCTTCGCATGCGGTCCCTGCTCGAGGAGATCATTGCCAGGCACTCCGGCAAGTCCTCGGCTGACGTCCGTAAAGACATCGAACGCGACAAAATTCTCAACGCGGACGAGGCGAAGGCGTATGGTCTGATCGATGACATCATCCCGACCAGGAAGAAGCGGGCTCAGGCCGTCGCTTCCTGACGAGATGTGACCGCACCGGAGCGCTGCCCAAGAGGGCACGTTCCGGTGCGACTCGCCGCCAGGGGGCTCACTGAGGGCCCAGAAGACGGTAACGTCGAAACCTGAGCGGTTCGGACCGGGTCCGGAGGACACGGATCGCGGGAGCAGGGCGGTCCCACGCAAAGGAGTATCTGGGGTGGCACGCATCGGCGACGGGGGAGACCTGCTGAAGTGCTCGTTCTGCGGAAAGAGCCAGAAGCAAGTCAAGAAGCTCATTGCCGGGCCCGGCGTCTACATCTGCGATGAGTGCATCGATCTCTGCAACGAGATCATCGAGGAGGAGCTCTCCGAGTCCTCCGAGCTCAAGTGGGACAACCTGCCCAAGCCGAGGGAGATCTACGAGTTCCTCGACGCCTACGTCATCGGTCAGGACAAGGCGAAGAAGGCGCTCTCGGTGGCGGTCTACAACCACTACAAGCGGGTGCAATCCGGAGACCGGGGCAGAGACGACGGCCTGGAACTGGCCAAGAGCAACATCCTGCTGCTGGGCCCCACGGGCTCGGGCAAGACGCTGCTCGCCCAGACGCTGGCGAAGATGCTCAACGTGCCCTTCGCCATCGCCGACGCCACGGCCCTCACCGAGGCCGGCTACGTCGGCGAGGACGTCGAGAACATCCTTCTCAAGCTCATCCAGGCGGCCGACTACGACGTCAAGAAGGCCGAGACCGGCATCATCTACATCGACGAGGTCGACAAGATCGCCCGCAAGAGCGAGAACCCGTCGATCACCCGCGACGTCTCGGGTGAGGGCGTCCAGCAGGCACTGCTGAAGATCCTGGAAGGCACCACCGCCTCGGTGCCCCCGCAGGGCGGCCGCAAGCACCCGCACCAGGAGTTCATCCAGATCGACACGACGAACGTGCTCTTCATCTGCGGCGGCGCCTTCGCCGGCCTGGAGAAGATCATCGAGTCGCGCATCGGCCAGAAGGGCATCGGCTTCAACGCCATCATCCGCTCGAAGGAAGAGATCGACAGCGTCGACATCTTCGGCGACGTGATGCCCGAGGACCTCCTCAAGTTCGGCATGATCCCCGAGTTCGTGGGCCGCCTGCCGGTCATCACCTCGGTGCACAACCTCGACCGCGAGGCCCTCATCCAGATCCTCACCGAGCCGCGCAACGCCCTGGTGAAGCAGTACCGCAAGCTGCTCGAACTCGACGGCGTGGAGCTCGAGTTCACCGACGGCGCCCTGGAGGCGATCGCCGACCAGGCCATCCTGCGCGGCACCGGCGCGCGCGGCCTGCGCGCCATCCTGGAGGAGGTCCTCCAGTCCGTCATGTACGAGGTGCCCTCCCGCGAGGACGTCGCCCGCGTCGTCATCACCCGCGAGTCGGTGCTGGAGCACGCCATCCCCACCCTCGTCCCGCGCGACCAGCTCGCCGCCAAGCAGCAGCGCACGCCGCGCGAGAAGTCGGCCTGACACCGTCGTCACAGCACACAGGACGCCCCGTGGAGCCATCCATGGGGCGTTCCGCTTGTCCGGCTCCCTAGAATTGGTCACTGTGACAACGCCAGAGCTGCCTACCCAGTACACCCCGGCCGACGTCGAGACCCGTAGCTACGAGCGCTGGGTGTCCGACGGCCACTTCCGCGCCGACCCCGGCAGCCCTCGCGTACCGTTCAGCATCGTCCTGCCGCCGCCCAACGTGACGGGCGTCCTGCACATGGGTCACGCGCTCGACCACTCGATCCAGGACGCGCTCTCGCGCCGCGCCCGCATGCAGGGCCGCGAGACGCTGTGGCTGCCCGGCATGGACCACGCCGGCATCGCCACCCAGAACGTCGTCGAGCGCGAGCTGGCCAAGGAGGGGCTGTCCCGCCACGACCTCGGCCGCGAGGCGTTCGTCGAGCGCGTCTGGGCGTGGAAGGAGGAGTCCGGCGGCCGGATCCTCGGCCAGATGCGCAAGCTCGGCGACAGCGTCGACTGGTCGCGTGAGCGCTTCACCATGGACCCCGGCCTGTCGCGCGCCGTCCAGACCATCTTCAAGAAGCTCTTCGACGACGGCCTGATCTACCGCGCCGAGCGCATCATCAACTGGTGCCCCCGCTGCCTCACCGCGCTGTCCGACATCGAGGTCGAGCACAGCGAGGACGAAGGCGAGCTGGTCTCGATCCGCTACTCCGACGAGATCGTCGTCGCCACCACGCGCGCCGAGACGATGCTGGGCGACACCGCCGTGGCCGTGCACCCGTCCGACGAGCGCTACGCGCACCTGGTCGGCACCATGGTCGAGGTGCCGTTCACCGGCCGGATGATCCCGGTGGTCGCCGACGAGCACGTCGACCCGGCCTTCGGCACCGGCGCGGTCAAGGTCACCCCGGCGCACGACCCCAACGACTTCGAGATCGGCCGCCGTCACTCGCTGCCGTCCATCACGGTGATGGACGAGCGCGGCGTCATCACCGCGCACGGCCCGTTCCAGGGGCTCGACCGCTTCGAGGCCCGGCCCGCCGTGGTGGGCGCGCTGCGCGCCGAGGGGCGCATCGTCGCCGAGAAGCGCCCGTACCTCCACTCGGTCGGCCACTGCTCACGCTGCAAGACGGTCGTCGAGCCGCGCCTGTCGCTGCAGTGGTTCGTGAACGTCGCCCCGCTGGCGAAGGCCGCCGGCGACGCCGTCCGCGACGGCCGCACCCGCATCCACCCGCCGGAGATGGCCAAGCGCTACTTCGACTGGGTCGACGACATGCACGACTGGTGCATCTCCCGCCAGCTGTGGTGGGGTCACCGCATCCCCGTCTGGTACGGCCCGGGCGGCGAGGTCGTGTGCGTCGGCCCCGACGAGGAGCCGCCGGCCGGCTACGTCCAGGACTCCGACGTCCTCGACACCTGGTTCTCGTCGGGCCTGTGGCCGTTCTCCACGCTCGGCTGGCCCGACAGCACGCCGGAGCTCGCCAAGTTCTACCCGACCTCCGTGCTCGTCACCGGCTACGACATCCTGTTCTTCTGGGTCGCCAGGATGATGATGTTCGGGCTCTACGCCATGGACGGCCAGCCGCCGTTCCGGCAGGTGGTCCTGCACGGCATGATCCGCGACCAGCACGGCAAGAAGATGTCGAAGTCGTTCGGCAACGTCGTCGACCCGCTCGACTGGATCGAGCGCTTCGGCGCCGACGCCACCCGCTTCACCCTGCTGCGCGGCGCCAATCCCGGCGCCGACGTCGCGGTGAGCGAGGAGTGGGCGGCCGGCTCGCGCAACTTCTGCAACAAGATCTGGAACGCCACCAGGTTCGCGCTCATGAACGGCGCCGCCGTCGGCTCGCTGGAGGGTGCGCCACTCACCGCGGCCGACCGGTGGATCCTGTCCAGGCTGCAGAGCGTCATCGCGGCGACCGACGCGGCCCTCGACGACTTCGAGTTCGCCAAGGCGTCCGACCTGCTGTACCACTTCGCGTGGGACGAGGTCTGCGACTGGTACCTGGAACTGGCCAAGATCCAGCTCGGCGAGGGGCTGGAGCACACGAGGCTGGTGCTCGGGCACGTCCTCGACGCGCTGCTGCGGCTGCTGCACCCGCTCGTGCCCTTCGTCACGGAGGAGCTGTGGCGGGCGGTCACGGGCCAGGAGACCGTGGTGGCGGCGTCCTGGCCGGCGCCCGACCCCCGGTTCGCCGACCCGTCGGCCGAGGCCGAGATCGAGGCGCTGCAGGAGCTGGTGACGGAGGTCCGCAGGTTCCGCTCCGACCAGGGGCTGAAGCCGGGCCAGAAGGTCGCCGCACGGCTGGCGCTCGGCGGCACGTCGCTCGCGGGCCAGGAGAGCGCCATCCGCGCGCTGCTGCGCCTGACGGAGCCGGAGGAGTCGTTCGACGCCACCGCCAGGTTCAGCGTGGGCGGGGTGACCGTCGAGATCGACACCGCCGGCGCCATCGACGTGGCGGCCGAGCGCAAGCGGCTGGAGAAAGATCTCGCCGCCGCCAGGAAGGAGGCCGCGCAGGTGGCCGCCAAGCTGGGCAACGAGCAGTTCATGGCCAAGGCCCCGGAGGACGTGGTGGCCAAGGTCAGGGGCCGCGCCGAGCAGGCGGAGGCCGACATCGCGCGGCTCGAGGCGCAGCTCGCCGCCCTCGGGGTTTGAAAGCTTCAGACGCGGGGAAGGTCCATTCGTTACCGAAGATGGACCTTCGACCGCGCAGAGGCTGCTAGAGTTTTCTGTGTGGGGCGGTTAGCCCCGACCTCCTTGCTGATCTATCAAGCTTCACGCTGCGTCCGGATGAGATTGGACAAAGGCTGGAAGTTCAGGTAAGTTAGCAGGGTTGCCTCGGAAGGGGCGTCCGGAAGATCCCGAATCGGGCGGTTTGACAAGAATCGTCCGGATCTGGTAATCTGAAGAGGAAGCGAAGTGTGCGCCTCCGCGCAAGGGTCCGAAAGGATCCGGGCAAGGAAGTACGCGTCCGTTTCTTGAGAACTCAACAGTGTGCTTAAAGCCAGTGCATGATTATCATGTAACACCCCGTCATTATTGACGGATTCCTTTATGGTTGGGATTCAACCAGCTTCAAACATTGTTTGGAGAGTTTGATCCTGGCTCAGGACGAACGCTGGCGGCGTGCTTAACACATGCAAGTCGAGCGGAAAGGCCCTTCGGGGTACTCGAGCGGCGAACGGGTGAGTAACACGTGAGTAACCTGCCCCTGACTCTGGGATAAGCCCGGGAAACTGGGTCTAATACCGGATACGACCACTCCAGGCATCTGGTGGTGGTGGAAAGAACTTT
>NZ_FOBF01000034.1 GCF_900109355.1 Nonomuraea pusilla | reverse complement strand
ATCGCGATCGGCTGGATCTTCCTGTGGGCCTTCCTCGACAAGACCTTCGGCTGGGGCTTCGCCACCCCCGCGAACAAGGCGTGGATCGCCGGCGGCAGCCCGACGACCGGCTTCCTCAAGGGCACCGGCGACAACGCGCTCGGCGGCTTCTTCAGCGCGCTGGCCGGCCAGGCGTGGGTGGACTGGCTGTTCATGCTCGGCCTGCTCGGCATCGGCGCCGCCCTCGTCCTCGGCGTGGGCACCAGGATCGCCGCGGTGGCCGGCCCGCTGATGCTGGCCCTGATGTGGGCGGCCGAACTGCCCCTCGCCAACAACCCGTTCATGGACGAGCACATCGTCTACGCGGTCGTCCTGGTCGGCCTGGCCATGGCCAACGCCGGAGCCACCCTCGGCCTGGGCAACCTGGAGATCGTCAAGCGGAACCCGTACCTGCGGTAGTCGCCACGCCGCACCCGCGACGCCCGCCCCCGGACCTCGGGGGCGGGCGTCGCGCTGTGCGCGCGGGGTCGTCGTCCTACGAGGGGGGCCGGGCGGGGAGCCGCACCACGAAGGCGGTCTCTCCCGGGCGGCTCGACACCGAGACCGTGCCGCCGTGCGCCGCGACCACCGCGCGGACGATCGCCAGCCCCAGCCCGGTGCCGCCCGAGGCCCGCGAACGGCCGCGGTCCACCCGGCTGAAGCGCTCGAAGACCTCCTCCTGCAGCTCGGCAGGGATGCCGGGCCCGTCGTCGGTGACCGACAGCTCCACCGAGGCCCCCCGCCCGCGCACCGCCACCGTGACGGTGGAGCCGGGCGGCGTGTGCGTGCGGGCGTTCGCCAGCAGGTTGGCGAGCACCTGGTGCAGCCGGGACTGGTCGCCCGTCACGAGCACCGGCTCCTCCGGCAGCTCCAGCCGCCAGCGGTGCCCCGGGGCCGCGGCCCGCGCGTCGCCCGTGACGTCGATGGCCAGGCGGGTCAGGTCCACCTCACCGGCCGCCAGCGGCCGGCCCGCGTCGAGCCGGGCGAGCAGCAGCAGGTCGTCCACCAGCCCGCCCATCCGCACCGACTCCGCGTCGATCCTGTCGAGCGCCCTGCGCACCCCCTCCGGCATCGGCTCGGCCCCGCGCAGCGCCAGCTCCGCGTGACCGCGGATCGCCGTCAGCGGGGTGCGCAGCTCGTGACTGGCGTCGGCCGCGAACGCGCGCAGCCGCTGCTCGCTGGCGTGCCGGCGGCCCAGCGCCTCCTCGACGTGGCCCAGCATGAGATTGAACGCGGAGCCGAGCTGGCCCGTCTCCGTCGCGGGATCCGTGTCGGGCACCCGCTCCGCCAGCGCCACCTCGCCGCTCGCCAGCGGCAGCGTGGCCACCCTGCGCGCGGTCGCCGTCACCCGCTCCAGCGGGCGCAGCGCCAGCCGCACCCACACCGCCCCCGCCACGCCCGTCCCCAGCAGCGCCGCCGCGAACAGCGCCACCTCCAGCATCTGCAGGCGGGCCAGCGTCTCGCTCGCCTCGTGCAGCGACAACCCCGTGATCAGCACGTCGCCGTCGTCGCCGGCCCTGGCCGTGACCCGGTACTCCCGCAGCCGCGACAGCTCAACCGTGCGGGGCACGCCGTCCGACGGCACCCCCTCCAGCGTCTCCCGGTCGGCCGCCGAGAGCGGCACGTACACGTCGCCCTGGCGCGTCACCAGGGCCGCGTCCGTCACCCGGCCGCGGAGCAGCCGGACGCCCAGCGTCCCCGGCGCCTGCGAGCGGGTGTCGCCGCGCTCCTGATGGTCCTCCCGGTGCTCCAGGCTGGCGGCGTAGATGGGGCCCGCCGCGTACAGCTGCTGGTCAACGCGGTCGAGCAGGAAGCGGTACATCGCGACGGACGTCGCCACCCCCACCGCCGTGCAGGCCAGCGCGAGCAGCGCGAGCACCCCCGCGACCAGCCGGCCGCGCAGCGTGCGGGGGAACGGGCGGATCATGGCTTGAGCACGTACCCGACGCCGCGCACCGTGTGGATGAGCGGCGCCCGCCCCGAGTCGATCTTCTTGCGCAGGTAGCTGATGTACAGCTCGACGACGTGCGCCTGCCCGCCGAAGTCGTACGACCAGACGTGGTCGAGGATCTGCGCCTTGCTCAGCACCTTGCGCGGGTGGTGCATGAGCAGGCGGAGCAGCTCGAACTCGGTGGGCGTCAGGTCGATCAGCTCGCCCGCCCTGGTGACCTCCCTGGCCTCCTCGTCCATGGACAGGTCGCCCACGACCAGCCGGTTGCCGCCCTGCCTGGCCGTGTTCGCCATGCCCGCCCTGCGCAGCAGGCCGCGCAGCCGCGCCACCACCTCGTCCAGGCTGAACGGCTTGGTCACGTAGTCGTCGCCGCCCGCCGTGATGCCGGCCACGCGGTCCTCGACGGCGTCGCGCGCCGTCAGGAACAGCACGCACACCTCGGGCGCCCGCTCCCTGACCCTCGCCATGATCTCCAGGCCGTCCATGTCGGGCAGCATCACGTCCAGGATCACCGCGTCGGGCTCGAACTCGCCGGCCAGCCTGACGGCGGTCGCGCCGTCGCCCGCTCCGCGCACCTCCCAGCCCTCCTGCCGGAGCACGCCCTCCAGGACCTCGACGATGTCGGGCTCGTCATCGACGATCAGCACGCGGATGGGGGACCCGTCCGGGCGCAGCAGCACTGCCATAGTCACCTCTCCACCCGAACAACACACTGTCAACCTCTGAAAATCCTCTGAAACACCGCGCCCGCTCCCTTTTCAGAAGGAACCCAGAACTTCGGTTGGCACGGTGGGGCTCGTCCCGGCGAAAGGAGCCCCCGTGACCACCACGTACACGCCGCCCAGGACCCGCACGTCCGCGAGGTCCCCGGCGCGCGGCCCCGCCGTGCGGGCCGAGCCGGTGCTCGCCCTCATCGGCCTGGGCGTCGTCGCGGTGCTCGCGCTGTGGTGGCGGAACACGCCCGCCGTGGCGGGCCTCGACGGATGGCTGACCGGCGCCGCCCGCATCACCGGCCTGCTCGCCGCGTACGCCATGGCGGTGCTGCTCGCGCTCATGGCCCGGGTGCCCGCGCTGGAACGCGGCGTCGGCACCGACCGGCTCACCCGCTGGCACGCCATGGGCGGCAGGTACGTCGTCGGCCTGGTCGTCGCGCACGCCCTGCTCGTCATCTGGGGGTACGCCTTCGCCGACCAGGTCAGCGTGGTGGACGAGACGGCGACCATGCTGCTGTCGTTCCCCGACGTGCTCAAGGCGACCGCGGCGCTGCTGCTCCTCGTCGCGACCGGCGTGATCTCCGCCAGGGCCGCCCGCCGCCGCCTGCGCTACGAGACCTGGTACCACCTGCACTTCTACACCTACCTCGCGGCCTGGCTGGCCTTCGGGCACCAGCTGGAGACCGGCGCCGAGTTCACCGGCGACCCCGTCGCCCGCGCCGCCTGGTACGCGCTCTACCTGGGCGTCGCCGCGCTCATCGTCTGGTACCGGTTCCTCGCGCCGGTCCGGCTGTCGCTGCGGCACCGGCTGCGCGTGGCCGCCGTCGTGCCCGAGGCGCCCGGCGTCGTGTCCGTCCACGTCACCGGGCGCGACCTCGGACGGCTCCACGCCGAGCCCGGCCAGTTCTTCCGCTGGCGCTTCCTCACCAGGGGACTGTGGTGGTCGGCCAACCCGTACTCGCTGTCCGCGCCGCCCGGCGGCGGCACCCTCCGCTTCACCGTCAAGGCGCTCGGCGACCACAGCGCCGCGCTCGCGCGGCTGCGTCCGGGCACCAGTGTGTTCGCCGAAGGCCCGTACGGCGCGCTCACCGGACGCCTGCGCAGGCGGCGACAGGTGCTGCTGATCGCGGGCGGCGTCGGCATCACGCCGCTGCGGGCCCTGTTCGAGTCACTGCCCGGCGACGTCACCCTCCTCTACCGCGCCCGCGAGGAAGCCGACCTGGTCTTCAGGCACGAGCTGGAACAGATCGCGACGGCACGCGGCGCCCGCCTGCACTACTCCACCGGGCGCAGGGGCGGCGCCGGGCCGTTCGACCCCGCCGTGCTCGCCCACCTCGTGCCCGGCCTGCGCGACCACGACGTGTACGTCTGCGGCCCCCCCGGCATGACCCGCGCCGCCATCGCCGGGCTGCGCGCGGCCGGCGTGCCCGCCCGCAGGATCCACCACGAGTCCTTCGAGTTCTAGGAGACCCCCATGCGCAGAGCCCTGCTGGCCGTGGTCGTCACGACCATCGGCCTGGTGCTGCTGTTGTCGTTCAAACCGCACGACGTCACCGCGGTCGCCCAGCCGCCGTCCGCGCTGACCCAGCAGGACAGCGGGTCCGGCCGGCAGCCGTCCGCCCTCACCAGGTCCGACGGCGACGGCGACGAACACGGCGACGAACACGGGGACGACGACGGGGACGAACACGGCGACGACGACGGCCGAGGGACGGTCGCCGCCCCCACCCCGACGGTGAAGAAGAGCCCGTCCGCCAGGTCCGCCGCGGGCGGGGCCACCGGCGACGTCGTGGACACCCGCTGGGGGCCGGTGCAGGTCCGCATCGCCGTCTCCGGCAAGAAGATCACCGGCGTGGACGTCGTCCAGTACCCCGACGGGAACCGGCGCGACCGGGAGATCAGCGCCGTCGCCCTGCCGACGCTGAAGGAGGAGACGCTGTCGAAGCAGAGCGCCGACATCGACACCGTCTCCGGGGCCACGTACACCAGCGAGGGCTACATCCGCTCCCTGCAGAGCGCCATCGACCGGGCCGGCCTGTGATGCGGCACGCCGAACACGTCATGGGCACGGTCTTCTCGTTCGACATCAGGGACGGGGAGCCCGAGGAGACCGCCAGGGCGCTCGGGGAGGCCGTCGCCTGGCTGCACCGGGTGGACGCGGTCTTCTCGACGTACCGGCCGGACAGCCCGGTCAGCAGGCTCGGGCGCGGCGAGATCGGGCTCGCCGCCTGCCCGCCCGAGGTGGCCGAGGTGCTCGCCCTGTGCGAGGAGGCCGAACGCGCCACCGGCGGCTACTTCACGGCGCGGCCAGGCGCCGCGCTCGACCCGTCGGGGCTGGTCAAGGGCTGGGCGATCGAGCGGGCCTCCGCTCTGCTGGACGCGGCCGGGCTGCGCAGGCACAGCGTGAACGGCGGCGGCGACGTCCAGCTCGGCGACCGGCCGGCACCCGGGCGGCCCTGGCGGGTCGGCATCGCCCACCCGCTGCGGCCGGGCGCGATCGCCGCCGTCGTCGCCGGGGCCGGCCTGGCGGTCGCCACCTCCGGCGTGGCCGAGCGGGGCGCGCACATCGTGGACCCGCACACCGGGGCCCCGGCCGCCGCGCTGGCCTCGCTCACCCTGGTCGGCTCCCGGCTGACCGCGGTGGACGCGTACGCGACGGCGGCGTTCGCCATGGGCGGGGCGGCCCGCGACTGGGTGGAGGCGGCCGACGGCCTGGAGGCGTTCGCCATGACCCCGACCGGCGAGACCTGGCAGACGACCGGCTTCCCCCGCCTCACCGGCTGACGAGACGGCGGTGGGTCAGGGGTCGGGGTGGAGGAGGGCGCGGCTGCGCGGGTCGCCCCAGACGGAGGCCCGGTCCACGTACGGGCGCAGGAGCTCCGTGAGCCGCCGGTCGCCCCGCCCGGCCAGCTCGTCCTGGGCGATGCGCCGGGCGGCCCCGGCCAGCAGGTCGGCGAGCTGCACGCGCGGGTCGGCGTGCGAGGCCGCCAGGCGCAGCCCCGCCATCCGCGCGGTCGCGGCGACCGCGGGCACCGCCTTGGCGACCCGGTCCACGCGCTCGTCCGTGAGCGCGGTCTGCCGGTCGTGGACGACGAGCACCGGCGCGGCGCCCTCGCCCCACCGCGCCACCGCGTACGCGATGGCGGGGAGCAGCGGGTCGAGCGCGGGCGGCATGGCCGGGTCGGCGAGGTGCAGGGCGCGCAGCCGCTCGACGTTCGGCCTGGCGGCCCGCAGCAGGTCCGCGACCGCGCCCATGCGTCCGCCTGGCGCGGCCGGGCGCAGCTCGGCGGCGAGGGCGAACAGGGCGTCCACCGACGCCTCCGCGTTCCTCCCGTTGTTCACGCGTACGGCGGCGTTGAACGCCCTGAGGAAGGACTCCCACGCGCCGGCCCCGAAGGCGGGGCCGCCCTCCAGGTAGAGGGCGGTGGCAAGGTCGCGCGCCCGCTCGTCCAGGAACATCCCGGGGTCGGGGTCGTCCAGGAGGAGCCCGGCGAGCCTGCTGACGGCGAAGTACCTCTTCTCGGTCAGGTGGACGTGCGCGTGGCCCTCCAGCGGGCCCGAGGGGCCGAGCACCCATTCGAGCGTCGCCCGGTTCTTCTCCCTCAGGATGTGGCCCGCCTTGTACTCCTGCACCGGCGAGGGCGCCCGCGCCCGGATCTCGCGGACGCGCTCCGCCGCCTCGGCGACGCCGAACCGCACGCCGGCGTGCGCGAACACGGCGTTGATCGCGCCGATGAGGTTCTCGCCCTCCGCGCCGGACTCGTCGCAGGCGATCTCAAGGACGTCGCAGGACACGCGGCCAGCCTAGGACGCCCGCCCCGCCCGCGCCTTCCATTAACTGTCACGCCGGACATGTTGTGGTAAGTCCGTCCCGGGCGGAATCGACCGGCTTCCGCGTACTCTGCTGCGCATGCACAGACGGGTGATCGACGACCGCTTCGAGTTGGTGGAACGACTCGGCGGCGGAGGCATGGGCCTGGTGTGGCGGGCCTGGGACACCGCACTCCACCGCGAGGTCGCGCTCAAGGAGGTGCGTCCGCCCGACCCCGGTCTCGACGAGCACGACCCGGCCGCCGCCCGCGAACTGCGCGCCCGGGTGCTGCGCGAAGCCCGCGCGCTCGCCCGCCTCAACCACCCGCACGTCGTGACCATCCACCACATCGTGGACTCCGGCGAGGACGCGTACCCGTGGCTCGTCATGGAGCTCGTCAGCGGCGGCTCGCTCCAGGACCGCCTCGCCCGCGGCCCCATGACGCCCGCCGAGACCGCCCGGCTGGGCCGCGAGCTGCTGTCCGCGCTGAACGCCGCGCACGCCGTCGGGATCCAGCACCGCGACGTCAAACCCGCCAACGTGCTGCTGCGCGCCGACGGCCGCTCCGTGCTCACCGACTTCGGCATCGCCGCCGTCAGGGAGTCGACGAGCCTGACGGCGACCGGCTCGTTCATCGGCTCGCCCGAGTACATCGCGCCCGAGCGCATCAACGGCCACGAAGGCGACCCCGCCTCCGACCTCTGGTCCCTCGGCATGCTCCTGTACGTCGCCGTCGAAGGCAGCCACCCGCTGCGCAGGAGCACCACGCTGGCGACGCTCGCCGCCGTGCTCAACCAGGAGGTGCCGCCGCCGGACCGGGCGGGCCCGCTCGTCCCTGTGCTGGCCGCGCTGCTGCACCGCGACCCGGCCGCCCGCCCGGACGCCGAGACCCTGGACCGCCTCCTCGCCCAGGCCGACACCGCCCCGTCCGCCCCCTACCTCCCGCCGTCCCAGCCCGGTCTCGCCCCGTCCTCCACCCCGGCCGGGCCGCACCCGCTCGAAGGCGACAACCACCCGACACCCGGGAACGCCCCCCACACGGGCCCCGGAAACGGCAGCCCCGCGACATCCGGGAGCGGCGGTCACCCTGCCTTCGGGAGCGGTGGGCACGCTGTGTCAGGGGGCGGCGGCCACCCCGCGTCCGGGAGTGGCGGCCATCCTCCCTTCGGGAGCGGCGGGCACGCCGGGGCAGGGAGCGGTGGGCACGCTGGGGCCGGGAGCGGCGGTCACGGGCCGGCGGGCGGTGGCGGCTACGGGGCGATGCCGCCCGGAGCGGCTGCGGGACCCGGTGGCCGGCAGCCGGGGCATCCCGGGCAGGCGGCGCACCTCGCGGGCGGCGTTGAACACGCGGGGCAGGCCGGGCATCCGGCGCAGGCAGGGCATCCCGGGCAGGCCGGATATTCCGGTTATGCCGGTTATCCAGCATCTCCGGCCTCCCCTGGCTCGCCAGGATCGACGGGGCCGTCCGGGTGGCCCGGGGCGCCGGGGCAGCCGGGCCGTCCAGGGGAGCCGTACTCCCAGCCGATGCCGAATCCCGCCCTGCGCTCCGCCACCACCGTCCACGGCCGGCGCCGCAGCGGGCGCAGGACCGGGACGGCCGTGGCGGCGGCCACCGTGGCGGTCGCGGCCGTCGCCGGCGTGCTCGTCTGGACGCTCGTCCCCAAGCTGCGCGGCGGCTCCGGCGGTGAGACGGATCTCCCCGTCATCCCGTCCGCCCACATCGGCGGCACCCCGCTCAACACCCCTGGGAAGGCCGCCGAGGACGACCCCGTCCCAGTGAGCCTCCTCACGCCCGCCGGCATGCGCGCCATGCTGGCCAAGCTCAAGCCCGTGATGGGCGGCAGCAGGATCACCAGCCTGACCGTCTACCCCGACTACGCCTCTGCCGAGGCCCCGGCCAAGGAGGACAAGAAGGGGTACGACAGGTTCTCGTACCGCGACGGCAAGGCCACCAAGGAGGGCCCCGGCGGCACGATCCACGGCCCGGTGGTGGACCTCGACAAGTACAACTGGGACGCCCTGCCCGCGCTGCTGCGCACGGCGGAGAAGAATCTCGGCGTCCGCAAGCCCACCAGCCGCTACCTGGTCATCAACCCCGCCTTCGAGTTCGGCGGCACCCACGAGACGCTCTTCGTGTACGTGAGCGACGCGTACCGCAGCGGCTACCTGGTGGCGAACGTCAAAGGCAAGATCATTCGCCGCCAGCCCGCCTGACGTCGCCCCCCGGGGCAGGCGGGCTCAGACGCGGGCCGCGGTCGTCGGCGCGGCGGCGGGGACGGGGCTGCGCCTGATCAGGGTGGCGAGCAGGAGCAGGAGCGCCGACTGCCCGAGCATGCCGGGCGCGAGCGGCGGCGCGGGGCCGACCGCCTTGGTGAAGGCGTACCACCGCCGGGTGAGCGCGGACAGGCCGTCCCAGGTCGCGGCGTACGCCTGGTCGAGCGGCCCGGCGTCGAAGTTCGCGGCGACGTGGGCGTACACGCCGAACGCGGAGGCGAGCAGCACGACCAGGGCGATCACCCGGACCCCGGCGGCCAGCGGGGGCGCGTCCCCGGCCGCCGCGAGGACGACCGCGACGGCGAGGAGCCCGAGCGCGCCCCACGGGACGAGCTGCTCCAGGCTCCGCCAGTGCTGCTCGGTGGTCAGTTCGAAGGCGGTTGCGAGGACGCCCACACCGGTCAGCGCCACCAGCCCGCGCCGTACGAGCACCGGGGTCATGGCGTCAGCGCCGATACGATCTCGTTGACGGTCTCCTCACCCGGGTTGTACTTGGCGAGGTTGTCGCGCAGCGAGGTGAGGTTCGCGTCGCCCGCGGCGTAGGGACGGTACTCGATCACCTCGTGCGCCCACCGGTCGGCGTTGTCCACGCCGGCCGCCTTCAGCGCGGCGGCGATCTCGCTCTCGCTCGCGGTGTTCGCCGATACCTTCCCCGACTGCGCCGCGCCACCGGACGCGCCCGCCGCGCTGGTCGCCGCGGTGCCGCCTCCGGTCGCCGCGTCGCCCCCGGACGCCCCGCACGCCGTCACCGAGACGCCCGCCAGGAGCGCCACCGCCGCCACCTTCACCTTCACTGCTCTCACGATGACCCGACTCTCCGTATCCCTGCCAGACGCCCTCATCCTCCGCGCGAACCCTGAGAACCCCCTCTGCCCCACATGAAGGGACGCTGAGAAACGGACGGCGGCGAGGAAATGATGGGCTCGGTCGGCACATAGGCATAGGTGTTCGTATTTGTGCTGAGAAGGAGGCCGGGCATGGGAAGCGCCCGTGAGTGACGAGCGCCTGGCCAGGTTCGAGGCCGTCTACCAGGAGACGTACGGCCGGGTCACCGCGTACGCCGCCCGCCGCTGCGCGTCGCCGCAGGACGCGGCGGACGTCGTGGCGGAGACGTTCACGGTGGCCTGGCGCCGCGTGGACGAGCTGCCGTACGGGGAGGAAGCACTGCCCTGGCTCTACGCGGTGGCCCGCAGGGTGCTGGCCAACCACCACCGCGGCGAGTCTCGGCGACGGGCGCGCACGGCCGAGCTGGACGCCGAGCTGGCCGACCTGTACGCGCGCTCGCCGGAGGCGGAAGCCGAGGCCGCCGCCGTCGCGCAGGTCTTCGCGACCCTGTCCGACGACGACAGGGAACTGCTCGCGCTGGTGGCCTGGGAGGAACTGGACCGCCCGCAGATCGCCGCCGCGATGGGGCTGTCACGCAACGCCGTACGCATCAGGTTGCACCGCGCCCGCAGCCGTTTCGCGCGGGCGCTGGAGGAGGCGGGGGTCCGCCACACGCAGGGGAACCGGCTGGTTCCGGTGAAGGAGCGGCTGTCATGAGGACTGACGGGAACAGAGGCAGGCGCGCCGGCGCGACCGGCGAGCGGGGGATCGACGCCGTGATGAGGGCGCTGGCCAGGGTCGAGCCCGGCGGCTCGGGGGCGGACCCGTCCGGCGCGGGGGCCCGGACGCTGCTCGCCGCCATCACGGCCCACCAGCCGACAGCAGACGGGGCCACGGCCGGGGCGCCGGGTGCGGCGGGAAGGCGGCGGGACCGGCGCCGGCGCAGGCTCGCGCTCGGCCTGGCCGCCGTGACCGTGCTGACCGCCGCACTGGTGGTGGGGCCCAGCCTGGTGGGCGGCGGCGGCGCGGGCAGCGCCTCCTACGCCGTCACGAAGAGCTCGGACGGCATCGTGACCATCGAGGTACGCGACTTCCGTGACGCGCCGAAACTGCAGCAGCGGCTGCGCGAGCTGAATGTCCCCGCGATCGTGGACCACGTGCCCGAAGGCATGGTGTGCCAGGGGGAGAGGGGTGAGCACGTCGCCGACGTCCCCCGGGGCCTGTACCACGCGCCGTCGAACATCCCCGGAGAGCCGGACGGCTGGCGGATGCGGATCGACACCCGGCTGTTCAAGCCGGGTCAGACCTTCGTCTGGCAGATCACCGACCTGGCCGACGGCGGCAGCAGCACGAGCACCATCCTCATGCGGGACCCGGTGGCGCCGTGCGTGCTCGCCCCTGAGCCGCTCAGGACGCTCGGCGACCGGCTCCCGGCGGCCACCCGGGAGGGCGGCTCGCTGTCGGGTTAGCGGGTGGAGGGCAGGACCGTCGCGGAGGTGCCGCCCGACACCAGGAACCCGGTCCTCCCCCCCCGGAGGACCACGAGTAGCACGGACGATCCGGGACCGGGGCGCGACAGCCGTCGGCAGTCGCCGGCCGGGGTCACCCGTCGAGGTGGATGTCCGGGTCCAGGGTGCCTTTGTAGTGGTCGGCGAAGATCTTCGCGACCAGCCCGCCCCGGGTGGACACTTCGACCTTCTCGAAGACCTGCTTCAGATAGCCCCTCACCGTGTGGGTGGACAGGCAGAGCGTGGCCGCGATCTCCGATGTGGTCAGGCCGTTCGCGACCAGCCGGGTGACCTGCTGCTCCCTGCGTCCGAGCCGGTAGGCCCTCGCGATGAGCGGGGCGATGTCGGCGGCCTTGGCGGGCTCGATCACCAGGGCGGTCCTGGGGGCGGCGGCCTCTGGTCCGCGTAGCGGGAAGCCATGGATCGTCAGCCAGCGGCCGCGTACGAGCAGCCGGGCCCGTGCAGGGCCGGTGTCGCGGCCCGCCGCGACGGCGCGCGCCTTGTTCAGGACCGTGCGCAGCTCGGCGGGCAGGTCCAGGAGCGGCGGCGGGGCATCGCGGCCGCCGCCGTTCAGGAGGGTCAGGTGCGGGGTGGCTGGGGCGTCGCCGTTCAGGAGGGTCAGGCCCGGGGTGGCTGGGGCGTCGCCGTTCAGGCGGGTGAGCGGCAGGTCCCGCAGCCACTCCTCCGCGGCCTCGTTGTACGACTCCAGCACCCCCGCCCCGTCGAACGTGAGCAGCCCCGGCACGTCGGGCACCCTGCCCACCGGGTCGGGCCGCAGCAGCGCCGCGCGTCTGAAGGCTTCGGCGACGGGCGCGGACAGGTCGGCCAGCACCCGCTCCTCGGCCACGCTGAACGGCCGACCGCCTTCAGCACGCCACAGGCAGGCGTACCCCCACACCTCGCCGCCGGTTCTGAACACGCAGCGCAGCTCGTCGCCGAGCCCGAGCGGCCGGTTGAGCGTGTGGTACCTGGAGCTGCGCGCCGGATGGCCGCCGGTGGCGCGGTACAGCGACGCGGCCGGCGACGTCCTGCGCGCCAGCGCGCGGAAGTGGTTGACGTCCTCGACGAAGAACTCCGCCTCCCAGTACCTGTCGCAGGCCTCGCCCGAGCCGAGGTTCTCCAGGCGGGACGGCGAGGTGGCGAGCATGGTGAGCGGGTCGGCCGCCGCCCAGAACGAGGCGTCGAAGGGGACGATCTCCCTCAGCAGGCGGGTGAGCTCGTCCAGGAGGGCGTTGTCGGCGATGCGCGTCCGGGTCGTCCGGTGGATCCGTTCGAGGACGCGCGGCGCCGGTGCGGTACCGAGGGGCAGCTCCACTGCCTGAGCATGAACGTCCCGGAACGTTTAGACAACCCCTCATATGAGGGGATTTTTCGACCGCTGTCCCCTGCAGTCGCGGGGTCCCGCCGCCCAGCCGCACCGCGCATGCTGAGGATCACGCACCCGGACGCGCCACCTCGCAGGAGGAGTACATGCACCGTTCCACACGTCGTCTGCTCAGCCTGTCCACTGCCTGCGCGGCGGTCATAGCAGGCATGACGGGCGTCGCCGTGCCCGCCTCCGGCGCCGCCGTCACCGCCTTCGACCCCCCGGAGTCCTGGGGGCCCCTCTACTCCCGCCCCTTCGACCTCTCAGGCAACCGCGCCATGGCCCGTGGCCGGTACGTCCTCGACGAGGAGTTCGGCGACGAGCTCACCGTCACGGCGAAGCTGTACGACCGCAACTCCCCGACCCACCTGTGCGCATACCTCGAACTCGCCTACGAGTACGACGACGAGGACGAGAAGATCTTCTCGCGCAGGAAGTGCGACCCCGACGGCTACCAGGGCTTCCGCCGCGTCGACAGCAGCCCCGACATCCCCACGTCGGTCTCGGCCCGCGTCTGCTACTGGGACGTGAAGGCCGGCAGCAAGAGGTTCTGCGGCAAGTGGACGTACATCTACGGCGACGACGAGGAGGAGTAGCGGCTCCCGCCAGGGGACGCCGGGCGCCCCCGACGCGCGGCGCGTGTCGTCAGAGGCACATCCAGCAGTAGAGCAGCTGGTCCGCCTGCCTGGCGCGCCTGGCCAGGGCGACGAGGGCGCGGGCGACGGGCAGCAGGTCACCGGGGTCGAGGTGCCAGGCCGCGAACTCCTCGATCAGCGCCCAACGCGCGGCCAGGTCGGGCAGTCGCCCGTCGTCCACCCCGGCCAGGACGTCACGCACGGACGCCCCCAGCTCCACGATCGCGCCGCCGTCCAGGTAGGGGGAGTCCTCCGGCAGGGCGTCCCACTCCTCCGCGGTCCTGGGCGCGCCCTCCGGCGGCGGGTGGAGCATCGCCATCGGGACGAGATCCACCGTCCAGGGGACGCCCTGGACGAGCGCGACGAACTGGCCGAGAACGACAATCGGGTCGATGCCCTTGGCCTCCACGGCGTCGAACGGAGGCAGGCCCGGCCCGTGGCCGCCTCCCGCGCGTCCCACATCGGGCTCGACCAGCGCCGCCGCACGGCCGCCTGCCCGGTAGTAGTCGTACAGGGCCCCCATGCGTGGCTCCAGTGCCATGATCGTCAACGTCCGGCACCACAGTAGAGGGTTCGCGCGCACGTACGAAAGGGGCGGCGCCACCGGTGCCGGGGCGTGTTCCGTGCCGCAGAGTGGTGCTATGCCGAGCACACTCAGGGCGTTGCGGGCGGAGGCGCCGCTCGTGGCCGCGGTCGTGGCCGTCACCGTCGCCGGCACCGTGCTGATCGCGCGCGAGTCGTCCCCAGGCCCCCTGCCGCTGTGGACCGGGCTGCTGCTCCTGACCGCGACGTCCCTGCCGCTGCTGGCCCGGCGCACGGCCCCGGCGGCGACGGTGGCGGCCGTGGTGCTCGGAGCGCTGCTCTACCAGGCGCTCGACTTCCCCGGCGGCGCGGCCACCGTCCCACCCGCGATCGCCCTGTTCAGCGCGATGGCGGCGGGCCGCAGGCGCGCCGCGCTGGCCGGCGGCGTGGCCTGGCCGGCCGGCACGCTGCTCCTCGGCTGGTTCGGGCTGCGTCCCCCCGGCCTGCAGGGCGCCGTGTGGTTCCTGTTATGGGTGGCGGCGACCCTCGTCCTCGGCGAGATGTCGCGCAACCGCCGCGAGCAACTGGCGGCCGAGCGCGAACGGGTGGCGCAGGTCCAGCGGGCGCAGCAGGAGGAGGCCAGGCGGCGGGTGACGGAGGAGCGGCTGCGCATCGCCAGAGAGCTGCACGACGTGCTCGCCCACAGCGTCTCCGTCGTGAACCTGCGGGCGGGCGTCGCGGAGCATCTCATCGACCGTGATCCGGAGCAGGCGCGGGCCGCTCTCGGCGACATCAGGAAGGTGACGAAGGAGGCCCTGGTCGAGCTGCGCGGCCTGCTGGGCGTGCTGCGCGCCGTCGACGGAGACGGAGACGGAGACGGAGACGGAGACGGCGACGCCGACGGTGACGGTGACGTGGGCGGCGGCATGGACCGCCTTCCCGAACTGGTGCGCAGAGCCGCGAACGGCGGCCTCGACGTCGTGCTCACCCTGCCCGACGACCACCGAGAGCTGCCGAGGAGCGTGGACCTCGCCGTCTATCGCATCGTCCAGGAGGCGCTGACCAATATCATCAAGCACGCCGGCGCCGCCCGCGCCCAGGTGACGGTGCGCCGCGACGGCGGCGACCTGCTGATCGAGGTCCGCGACGACGGCGCGGGCCCGCCCCAGGGCGGGCCGCCGCGCGAAGGGAACGGGCTGGTGGGCATGCGGGAACGGGCGGTCTCGCTCGGCGGCGCGTTCGGCGTGGGCCCCGGGCCGGACGGCGGCTTCGAGGTGTGGGCGAGGCTGCCCGTGAGGAGCGTGGCGCTGTGATCACCGTGGTGCTGGCCGACGACCAGCCGTTGATCAGGGCGGGCCTGCGGGCGCTGCTTCACTTCGAGAGCGACATCGAGGTGGTCGGGGAGGCGGCCGACGGCCTGCGCGCGCTGGAACTGGCCGCGACGCTGAAGCCCGACGTCGTGATCATGGACGTGCGCATGCCGGAGATCGACGGCATCGAGGCCACCCGCCGCATCGCGGGGAACCCGGCCCTGGACGACGTCCGGGTGATCATCCTGACCACCTTCGAGCTCGACGAGTACGTTTTCCAGGGGCTGCGTGCGGGCGCCAGCGGCTTCCTCGTCAAGGACACCGAGCCGGCGGTGCTGCTGCAGGCCATCAGGGTGGTCGCGGAGGGCGACGCGCTGCTCACGCCGGGGGTGACCAGGCGCCTGATCGACGAGTACGCGGCCATCCCGGTGGACGGCCCCGCCTCCCCCGAACTGGACCTGCTCACCGCCCGCGAGCGCGAGGTCGTCACCCTGGTGGCGGCCGGGCTGTCGAACCAGGGGATCGCCGAACGCATGGGCATCACGCAGGCCACCGCCAAGACCCACGCCAGCCGGGCGATGATCAAGCTCGGCGCCAGGGACCGGGCGCAGCTCGTGGTGATCGCGTACGAGTCGGGCCTGGTCACGCCACGCAGACGCCCCTGAACATCGCCTGGCGGGCGGCGCCGCGGGTCGCCGGGTGGCTTCTACGTCCGCTGGCGTAGCCGGGGCGCGCCCGCTGCGTCGGAGACGGTAGGCCGAGAACCGTTCCCGAGGCGGACGCCCGCCGCCACCCCCGCTGACACGCTGGTGGCCATGGACAGCCTCCTCCTGTCGAGACTGCAGTTCGCCACCACCACGTCGATCCACTTCCTCTTCGTCACGCTGACCCTCGGGCTGGTGCTGTTCGTGGCCGGCATGCAGACGGCGTACACGATCACCGGCAACCCGGTCCACCGCCGGATGACCGCGTTCTGGGGCAAGGTCTACGTGGTCAACTACGCGCTCGGCATCGTCACGGGGCTGGTCATGGAGTTCCAGTTCGGGCTGAACTGGAGCGGCCTGTCGAAGGTCACGGGCAACGTGTTCGGCGTGCCCGTGGCCCTGGAGACGCTGGTGGCCTTCTTCGCCGAAGCCACCTTCCTCGGTATGTGGATCTTCGGCTGGGACCGCCTGCGCAAAGGCGTCCACCTGGCGCTGATCTGGCTGGTCGCGATCACCGCGTACGCGTCGGCCTTCTGGATCATGGTGGCGAACTCCTTCCTGCAGCATCCCGTCGGGTACGAGCTGCGCGACGGGCAGGCGTACCTGACCGACTTCGGCGCGCTGCTCACCAACACCAGCCTGATCGACGCGCTGTCGCACGTCGTGTCGGCGGCCGTCCTCGCCGGCGCGCTGTTCGTCGCCGGGATCAGCGCCTGGCACCTCGTCAGACGCACAGGGGAGACGGAGGTCTTCGGCCGTTCGCTGCGGTCGGGGCTGGTGCTCGCGCCCGTCGGCGCGTTCTCCGTCGTCCACTTCGGGTTCCTGCAGGAGGTCGTGATCGAGCGGAACCAGCCGGCCAAGCTCGCCCAGATGTACGACGAGCCGGCGCGGATCGCCGCCGCGCAGGAACTCCTGGGCCGGCAGTTCGGGCCGGGCGACCTCATGCCGCCGTCCTGGATCGCCGTGCCGTACCAGATCATGATGACCAGCGGGTTCGTGATGGTGATCGTCACGCTCGTCTGCCTGCCGCTGCTCTTCCGCGGGTGGGTGGTACGGCTGCGGGTGCCGTTGTACGTGCTGACGGCCCTCGTGCCGCTGCCGTTCGTCTCGGCCGTCGCGGGGTGGCTGGTACGTGAGGTCGGCCGCCAGCCGTGGACCGTCTACGGCCTGCTCACCACGGACCAGGCCGTGTCGGACCTGCCGCCTGGCGCGGTGCTGCTGTCGTTCGCCACGTTCACGACGGTCCTCGGCGGGCTGGCGGTCGTGGACTACCTGCTGATCGCGCGGGTGGTGCGCCGGGGCCCGGACGACCGGCTCTTCGGCGCCACCCTGGAGCCGCCCTCGGCCGAGACCGTCGCCACCCCCGGATTCTGAAGGAGCAGACCGTGAGCCTGCTGTGTGCGATCCTGCCGGCCCTGCTGTTCGCCGGCTACTTCGTGGCCGACGGCTTCGACATCGGCGCGGGCCTGCTGCTGCGCCGTCTCGGCCGCGACGAGCGCGGACGCCGTGCCGTCCTCACCTCGATCGGGCCGTTCTTCCTGGGCAACGAGGTGTGGCTGGTCGCCGTCGGGGGTCTGCTCGCCGCCGTCCTGCCGCTGCTGAAGGACCGCGTCCTCGGCGGGCTGTACCTCCTCGTCGTGGCCGGTCTGCTCATCTGGGTGGTGCGCGACGCCGCCCTCTGGTTCCGCAGCCGCAGGCCGTCGGCGCGCTGGCGGCGCCGCTGGGACGGCGTGCTGGCAGGGGTCAGCACGCTGTTCGCCGGGTTCTGGGGCGTGCTCGTCGGAGTGCTGCTTGCGGGCGCGCCGCCCCTGGCCGGTCGCTGGGTCGTCGCCGCGGGCAACGGGGCGCTGTGGGCCGCGGTCATGGTCCTGCTGTTCGCCACGCACGGCGCCGCCTTCCTCGCCGCGAGGCTGCCGGAGGACCTCGCCAGCCGGGCCGCCGACACCGCCGCCCGGCTCGCCGGGCCCGCCGCCACGCTGCTCGCGCCGGCCGTCGTCGTCCAGCTCCTCATGACCGTCCCCAGGCAGGCGGGCCCCCTGGTGGCCACCGCCCTGCTCGGGCTGCTGGCCGTGGCCGCGCTTCGCGCCGCTCCCCGGGCCCTGTCCAAGGGGAGGCACGGCAGGGCGGGCGCGGCGAGCGCGTTCGCGGTGGCCGCGCCCGCGCTGCTCGTCGGCGTCCGGCTGGCCGCCGACCCGGCCACCGCCACCGCTGACCCGGCCACCCTGAGCCTGCTCGGCGGCTTCCTCATCGTCCTGGTCCCGCTGCTCGGGGCGATGCAGTGGTGGATGTGGCGAACGTTCATGGGCAGGGTGGGCGCCGGGACGCCGGTGTTCTTCTGACCGGCCGCGGGCCGCACCCCTGGCCGCGCTCCTGGCCGCGTTCCTGGCCGCGCTGGTCGGCGGGCCGGGCGCGCCCGCCGGCGGCCGTCAGCCGTGAAGCAGGTCGAGGACGTGCGGCCAGGCGGCGGCTCCCAGCTCGGCGTCGGCGACGGCGTCACCTCCGTACAGGAACCGGGGCGACGCGGAGGCCGGGCCCTCGCCCGGGAAACGCGGACGATGCCCGGCTTCGGACCGGCTGATCAGCCGCACTGCGCGGCCGACACCGCGGCGTCGCTCGGCCCTGCCGAACCACCGGATCGCCGGCGCGGTCATCCCCTCACGCGCGAGGAGCCGACCCGCCGCCCCTGGCTGAGGCTTGAGGCGCCGTCGGTACAGTCACGCCCGTGACCGTCGTACGCTCCCTGCTGCTGTTCCTGCCGGCTGCCCTGGCCGAGATCGGGGGAGCGTGGCTGGTCTGGCAGGGCGGGAGCAGCATGTACGCCCCCCGCGGCTGACCCGACAGGCGTGGCGGACCTCGCACGTGAAAACCGGGTGAGCCTCCGATTCCGCGAGTGGGATGATCCGGGCCATGGCGAAGGGGACGATTCTCAAGGATCTGAAGAAAGCAAGGCGCTGCGGCAAGCCGATGAGAGTCAGCCGGGCGATCGACGGCGCCGACCGGCTCGACGCCTACGTGGTCGGCGTCGGCGCCAAGTGGGTGCTGCTGCACACCATCTCCGACCAGATCCATCTCGACGGCTACTCGGCGGTACGCCTCCGCGACATCGACCAGGCCGCGCGCTCGGGTTGGAAAGGCTCTGCCATGACCCATCGTGCTCTCACCTTGCGCGGGGAGCGCTTCCAGCCTCTGCCGGAGATCGACCTGGACTCGACCAGGGGACTGATCAGCTCGCTGACCAGGGCGTTTCCTCTCCTGTCCGTCCACCTTGAGAAGATCGACCCCCACGTCTGCCACATCGGCCGGGCGCGGGGGATCACCAGGAGGAAGCGGCTGCGCCTGCAGACGATCGGACCCGCGGCCGACTGGGCATCCACGTGCTGTACGAACAGGACAGCGGACATCACGCGGTTCGACGTCGGCGGCGGATACCTCGACGCCCTCCAGACAGTCGGCGGATATCCACCGGAAGGTTGATCGCAGGCGGTTCGCGCCGGCCGTCCTACGGCCGGCGACGGGCGAACAGGATGCCCGCGGGCGAGCCTTCTTCCGAGCTGAGGGTCATCTGCGCCTCGACGGTGAATCCGGAGTCTTCCAGCCAGGTCGCGACCTGCGCGGGCCGGCGCCGGTGAACGTGGACCTTCATGGGACGGCCGCCGTACCCCTGTGTCTTCAGCCGGGAGCCGTCGCCGACGTGGAAGCCGAGCAGCAGCGGGCCACCAGGACGCAGCACCCGCCGGAACTGCGTGAAGACCTCGCCGACCTCCCCGTCGGGGACGTGGATCAGCGAGTACCACGCGACCAGGCCGGCCACGGACGCGTCGGTGAGGGGAAGGTCCGTCATGGATCCGACCTCGAACCGGATGCCCGGATGGTCGCGCCGGGCCACCTCGATCATCCCGGCGGAGAGATCGACGCCGAAGGCCTCGACCCCGCGCTGACGCAGGTGAGCGGTGACATGTCCCGGCCCGCACCCCACATCCGCGACCGGTCCTCCACCGGAGGCCCGCACCAGGTCGGCGAACAAGGCGAACACCGCCCGTACGTACGGAGCCTCGTCCAGGAAGCCGCGCACCAGGTCGGCGTAGCTCTCGGCGACGGCGTCGTAGGAGGCGCGGGTGTCGGCCAACCAGTCTTCGGTGTTCACGCCGGGACACCGTAGCGCGACGATCAGGGCGGCGGCGGGTCAGTGTGGCGACGGTACGACGGACAGTTCCGCCGTGTAGGCGTCGGGCGGGGCTCCCAGCACCCAGAGGATCATCGCGGCGAGCGTCCGCGGCCGGATGCACAGTTCGGGGTCGTACGGGCGGCCGAAGGCGGCCCTGACCTCGCCCAGCAGGTCGGTCGCCGTCGGGCCCGGATACACCGTGGTGACGCGTACCCCGAAGGGCGCCTCCTCCTCCCGTACCGAGTCGGCCAGCTCGCGCAGCGCCGCCTTGCTGCCGGCGAAGGCTGACCAGCGGGCGACCCCGGTCGTCCCCGGCGCGGCGTTGACGAAGATCACGTGACCGCGGGAGCGCCGTAGGGCGGGTAACGCCAGCCGGGTCAGTTCGGCGGCGGAGGCCACGTTCACCGCCAGCGTGCGCCGCCACGTCTCGGGGTCGGCGTCGGCGACGGCCGCGACGGGGGAGATCGCCGCGCAGTGCACCAGCGCCTGCACATCCTCCAGCGCCTCCGCGTGCTCCGGCGCTCCCATCACGCCGGCGAGCGCCGCGGGCTCGGCGAGATCCGCCTCGATCCCCTGGACGTTCAGCCGCCCGACGTCGCGCCCCACGGCGGTCACGCGGTGCCCGGCCTCCACCAGGGCGTCGACCAGTGCCACCCCGATCCCTCCGGTGGCCCCGGTCACCAGCACGTGTCCCATGACGGCTCCCATCCTCGGCCCCGCATCGCCTGGCCCACCAGCGCGATCATCTCCGGGGCGACCACGCCGCGTTGCGACTAAATTAACGTAAAGACTTTTTGGGGAAAGCGCACGCCGGCTCGATTCGGGCCAGTTCGGCGTTCTCCTGGAAGAGCGGCGTTGCCGGATATTCCTGTGGAGGGCCGTATGGCTGACGTGGACGTATGGATGTACGAGCTGTCGAGCGTCGAAGGCAAACAGCAGCGGGTGACGGTTCACCTGCATGGAGGGCAGTCGCTCAAGGGGGCCGTCGTCCAACTGGACCGTACGCGCAACACCGTTGTTCTCGACGAGTACGCGCATGGTTCCGCTTCGACGCGACACGCATCCCCTGTGCACACGATCCTGTTGACGGCGATCCAGGCTGTCACGATCCACCAGGAGGAGTAGGCGGGCGCACTCGACGGCACTCGACGGCTCAGGCGGGGTCGCCTGGTTCCCTGGCGCCCACCACGCCGGTGGACGGTCTTGAGCGCGGCGTCTCGGAAAGTGTGCTAGGTTGGGTGGCGTTGCAGTTGTGGTACCCATAGAGACTTTGTGCGCGCCCGGCAGAGTATTATTCGGGCGCGTTTTGTTTTGCCGGTCATTTCCGGATGGGCTCATTGCGGCGACACGGGTTCCGTACGGTGCGGATTCCGTTCCTCTGCGCATATCTGAAGGAGATCGACATGGCAACCGGAACCGTGAAGTGGTTCAACTCGGAAAAGGGCTTCGGCTTCATTGCTCAGGACGGCGGCGGCGCCGACGTCTTCGCTCACTACTCCAACATCGTCTCCAACGGTGGCTACCGTGAGCTGACCGAGGGCCAGAAGGTGGCCTTCGACGTCGTCCAGGGCCAGAAGGGCCCGCAGGCGGAGAACATCGTCCCCGCCTGACGCGCGCGTCTTAGATCCGGGCCTGCTCCACATCCGTGGGGCAGGCCCGGACCTGTTCTCCGACCGGTTGACGCGCCGCTTCACGCGGTTCCCGTCCACCGTCCGCGGCGCTACCTGAGCGCCTCCACCGGCTCCATCCTGGCCGCCCGCAGGGCCGGATAGAGCCCGGCCAGCAGTCCCACCACGGCCCCCGCGACCGGGGCCGCGACCGCCAGCCGCAGGTCCAGGAGAGGCGTCCACTGCTTGGCGGCCGACACCGCGACGACGGTGACGACGCCCAGGGCGGCGCCGATCACGCCGCCCGTGAGGCCGATCAGCGTCGACTCCAGCAGGAACTGGGCCGCGATGTGGCGTCTGGCGGCGCCGAGCGAGCGGCGCAGGCCGATCTCCGGTACGCGTTCCATCACCGTGACCAGCGTGACGTTCGCGATGCCGACCGCGCCGACGACGAGCGAGACCAGGCCGAGGATCAGGAAGAGCGCGTTGACGTCGTCCTCCGCCTGGTCGCGTGCCCTCGTCGGGCTGGGCGGCGCGACCACCTGCAGCATGTCGCCGTTCCCGGGGCTGAGCGCGGTGGGCGCCTGACGCGCGATCAGCCCGGCGGCGCCCAGGCTGGTGTTGACCAGCACCCTGGTGACGTCCCGCAACCCGAACTGCCTGCCCACGGTGGGCGGCACCAGCACGGCGCTGCTCAGGTCGCGCTCGCGGCGCAGGTCGCCCAGGATCCCGATGACCGTGTACGCGTGCTCGCCGATGAAGATCGCCGGCGCCCGGTCGAGCCGGGTGACGCCGAGCAGTTCGGCGGCCTGTTCGCCGATCACCGCCACCCGGTCGTGCCGCCGGACGTGGCCGAGGTCGTAGAACCTGCCCCGCACCATCCTGCCGCGCGCCGCCTCGGGCAGCCCGGTCGTCGCGGCCAGCACGGTCAGCGACTGCGCGGTGACCCGCGTCGGGTCGACGAGGTCGTTGGAGCGCACCGACACGTTCGCGCCGTCCTTCGACTCGGACACCGCCGCCGCCGACTCGACGCCGCGCAGCCTGGTCAGCCGGTCGATCGCGTCCCACTCGACAAGGGGCGCGTTCGGCGATTCCGGCACCCCGACCGTGATGGCCGTGGCCACCAGCTCGTCGAAGCGGCCGACGATCTGGTTGCCCGCGGTGGCGGCCACGCCGAGCGTGACGACCAGCGTGGTGATGCCGAGCACCGTCCCGAGCGTCGTGAGCGCGGAGCGCACCGGCCTGGCGAGCATGCCGGCCACGGACTCCTCGATCAGGTCGCGTACGTGCATGTCACTCCTCCACCAGCACGCCGTCGGTGATCCGCACCCGCCGCGCGGCCCGCTCGGCGACCTCCTGCTCGTGGGTGATGACCACGATCGTCAGGCCTTGCCGCCGCAGCTCGTCGAACAGGTCCAGCACCGCCTCGGTGTTGCGGCTGTCGAGATTGCCCGTGGGCTCGTCGCACAGCAGCAGCGACGGATCGCCCATGAGGGCCCTCGCGATGGCGGCGCGCTGGCGTTCGCCCCCGGACAGCCGGCCGGGCAGGAATCCCGTCCGATGGCTGAGGCGGACTCGTTCCAGCGCCGCCAGGGCCCTCTCCCGCCTGCCCGCGCGCCCGCTCTTCCTGTAGACCTCGGCGAGCATGACGTTCTCCACCACGCTGCGGTGGGAGAGCAGGTGGAAGGCCTGGAAGACGAAGCCGATCCGGTCGCCGCGCAACCTGGTCCTGGCCCCGTCGCGCAGGGTCGTGGTCTCGGTGCCGTCCAGGCGGTAGCTGCCGGAGCTGGGACGGTCGAGGAGGCCCAGCACGTTCAGGAGCGTGGACTTGCCGGAGCCCGACGGGCCCAGGACGGCCACGTAGTCGCCCCTGCCGACCCGGAGCGTGACGCGGTCGAGCGCCCGGACCGGGGGTTGTGCGGGAAACTCCCTGACGACGTCCACCAGCGAGATCACCGCCTGAGGCCCTTGCTCAGACACTTCCTCAGGCGCCGCCTCAGGCACCTCCTCAGGCACCGCTGACCACCACCCGGTCGCCTTCCTTGAGCGCGCCCGTGACACCGGTGACCTCGACGTTCCCGTCTGCGGTCAGGCCCGTGCGCACCTCGACCTCCCTGGTCCTGTCGGTGGCGTACTCCACCTGCACGCGCGCCCTGCCGTCGGCCGCGGTGACGACGGCCGCCACGGGCACCACCAGCACCGGCTCCTCGGTCGCGCCCACCGTCACCCGTGCCGTCACCGCGGTCCCGGCCTTGAGCCCCTTCATCGAGGCGGGTGTGAGCAGGACCGGCTGCGCCCCGTTCGGCGGCGCCTCGGCGCCGGGCGTCCTGGCCTGGTCGCCGACGGCGGTGAGCGTCGCCTTGTACGTCTTGCCGCTGTCGAGCTCGATGCTCGCCGCCATGCCCACCCGCAGCAGGTCGGACTCCGTCGCCTCGACCGACCCGGTCACCGCGAACGCGGAGCCGGTCACCGTGGCGATCTCTTTCTCGACCTGCTGGCCCGGCTTCACCGAGACCTTCTCCACCCGCGCCGGCAGCTTCGGCAGGAACACCACCTCGCCGGGCGGGATGGAGGTCCCGTACGTACGCGCGAACTCGGCCAGCATCTCCTTGGCCGCCGCCACGTCCTTCCGGGCGCCGGCCACCTTGAGCCTGGTGGGGGAGAGCTGCCTGGCCTGGCGCAGCGCCTGCTCGGCCATGGCCTTCGCCTCCTTCGCGGTACGCGCCGTCTTGCGTAGCTCCTCGATCCGCTTGCTCCTGGCCTGCCGTGCCTCCTCCATCGCCCGGTCCCGCGCCTCCTGGGCCGCCGCCAGATCGGCTCTGGCGTTGTCGACCCGCATCTCCAGCAGGCTCGTGTCAGCGGAGGAGGTGGGCCGGGGCACGGCGGTGGGCTGGGGGGTGGCGGTGGCCGCCGGCGTGGGCGGGTTCCTGGCCGCGTCCAGCTCCTGCTCGGCCTGCGCGAGCCTTTCCTCCGCCGCGCGCACGGCGGCGTCCGCCGCCGCCAGCTTGCCCTCGTCCTCGGGCGTCAGCTCCTGGGACTCGGCCTCCCCGAGCGCCCGCTCGGCCGCCGCCAGGTCCGCCTTGGCGTTGGCGAGCTTCATCTTCAGCGGCCGCACGTCGAGCCCCTGGTCCAGGTTCTTCTGCTCGGTCGCCAGGGTCTCCTGGGCGGTCTGTACGGCCTTGCGTAACGTGTCGTACTGCTGCCGGTCGGTCAGTGTGGGCTGCTGGGCCTCGTATCCCTTCTTGGCGTACATCCGGGTGACCGCCGCGATCGTGGCCCGGTCGAAGACGCCCGTCACGGGAGCGCCGTACCCCAGCCGCCGCAGCGCCCGCTGGAGCTGCCGGACGTCGTCCCCCTTCGCACCGGGGGCGATGGTCCGGTGCATCGGGACGGAACCGCGAAGCGCGAACACCGGACGGCCGTTGACCTCCATCAGCACCGCGCCTTCCCTCAGCCTGCCCGGCCGCGGCGCCCGGGTGGCCCGCTGCGTCTCGGACGTGCCGCCGACCACGCCGGCCAGGCTGATCGGCAGCGGCGAACCGTACTCCAGGGTGCCGCTGACCACGATGGTGCTGACCAGCTTGCGGCGCTCGACGGCGGCGGTGACGAGGGAGGCCGGGGGCGCGGCCCGCCGGGCCGCCTCGTCGGCGGGGGAGCGCAGGCGCGTGCTCACGGCCCACCCCGCCCCGGCGGCGAGCACGACGCCGGCGATGACGCCGGTGAGGAGTCTGCGTGGTCTCATTCACATGCCGTACTGCTCGTCGACCCGCTCCCTGATCGCGGTCTCCTTCGGCAGGTAGGCGGGGTAGAAGTCCTTGCCGCATTCCAGGTCGTCGAGAGCCGCCTTGATCTCCTTGGTCAGGTACGGCTTGGCCTGCTCCGGGGTGAGCGTCGGCGCGTAGATCATCGGCACCTCGTCCTCCTTCGGCGGAGGAGCGACGTCGGGCACGTCGTCGAACTGCGCCCTGCCCAGCTTGTCCTCCTGGGCGGAGAACTCCTTATAGCCTCGGTCTCCCATGGCCATGGGCGTGGTGTCCGCGATCGCGTAGCCCTTGCCCTTCAGGCAGGTGGCCATGGCGGTGGCGAGCTCCACCAACTGGGGGTCGCTGTTGACCGTGGTCCTGACGGCCCGGTTCGAGGCCTTGCTCGCCTCGCCGAAGTAGTCGGCGCCCGGCTTCAGCTGCAGGCCGAAGACCTGGTTGGCCGACGTGACCTCACATGAGTCCATCGCCTTGCGGAACGCCTGACTCTGCGCCTTGGAGAGCGAGGACTGGATCTTGAAATTGGGGTTGACCTGGCCGGGGTCGTCCGGCTTGACCTGGGGGTTCCCCAGCTCCTTCGGGTAGACGTGGATGGCGAAAACGCCGAACCCGTACTTTTCGCGATATTTCTTCATCGCTTGGTAATCGCCCGCCATGCGGCGGCGCCCCTCGTCGGTGCCCTTCGGCTCCGGACGCACGTACGGGATGTACTTGAAGCCCTTCTGCTTCATGCAGTCGGCCTTGGCCGATTCGAACTGGTGCTTCTTGTCCTTGGCCGCCGCCGCCCCGGGCGAGGGCGAGGCGGCGGTCTCCGCGGCGCCCCCGCAGCCGCAGAGGACGGCCAGGGCCAGCAACGCGGTAGGCAGCGTCTTCCTCGTCATGGCGGACGACCATACTCCGTTTAACGAAGTATGGTCAATCCAGACAATGCCGCCGCTGCCGGAAAGGCGCGCAGGCGGCCCCGAGGGCCAGCACGGCCAGCACGGCCCAGTAGGCCAGGTGCTGCCTGGTCAGTTCCTCGGCGTGCAGGGTCAGCTCGACGGACGTCACCAGCAGGTAGATGCCCGACGCCAACGCCCACCGGGGGTCGCGCGCCAGGTAACACGCCGCGGCGGCCAGCCCCAACGCCGCCGCCTCCACCGCCAGCCTGCTCAGACTGAGCGGGAACGTCCTGTCGTCCTCCATCCACGCGGGACCCGCCCACGCGACGGCCACGGCGGCCCCGTACCACCACCACGACCGGACCCGTGGCGCCTCCCGCCTCCTCGACGCCAGCACCAGCAACCCGAGCAGCACCACCGCGTACTGCGAGGCCACGGCGAAGGGGCTGCTGACCGCGAACAGGGGGCGGTCGGAGAGGAACGACGGGTCCACCGGCAGCAGCGTCACGTCGAACACCTGCCGGCCGTCCGCCATCGCGACCGCCTTAAGGCCGGTGACGAGCGAGAGCGGTAACGCCGCCAGCACCCGGCCGCGCAGGACGGCCAGCAGCGCCAGCGCCGACAGCAGCGTCCACAGCGGCATGGCGCCCACGTACGGGAGCAGCGCGGCCAGGTTCGCCGCCGCCACCGCCGTGACGCCCAGGTGCAGGCCGTCCGCCCACGCGCTGCCCGTCGCCTGGTGGGCGATGCGGCTCCGCACGCCGCCCGTCAGCAGGCCCCACGCCTCCCTGGGCGCCGGGACCGTCCTGCCGGGGCCGGCCGACTCCAGCAGGACGTCGAGCAGCTCGTCACCGTGCGCCGCGCGGTACTTCCTCGGATACGCGAGCAGCAGCCTGCGGTAGCGGCGTTCGAGGACGGTCGTCGGCGAGGGTGTGGCGGTGGTCATGTGCTGGGGTGCAGCACGAGCTGGGCGGCCTCGTGCATGCGCCTGGCCTCGGCCTCCACCAGAGCCTGACCCTCATCCGTGATCCGGAAGTAGCGCCGGTTGCGGCCGTTGACCGTCTCCTCCCTGTCCACGGCGATCACGCCCCGCTCGTTGAGGCGCTCCAGGATGCCGTACAGGGTGCCGACCGACGGCTGGACCCGGCCTCCCGACAGCTCCTTGACCGACTTGCTGATCGCGTGGCCGTGCAGCGGGCCGGCGCGTAGGGCGGCGAGCACGAAGTACATCGGCTCGCTGACTTCAGAGGTTCCCCTGGGCATGCGCCGACATTATTCCGTTCAACGAAGCGTCCGCAACGCCGGCTCCTGCTGCGGCGGCGTGTCAAGCTGGTGGACATGGAGACCGGTTCCGTGCGCCGCGTTCTGGCCGTGAAGCCGGACGGCCCGTGGCTGGTGCTCGTCGACGGGACCACCTGGAACGTCGAGCCCCGGAACACCGAGGTGGACGAGCCCCTTGCCCGTCCAGCGTTCAAGTCACCCAGCACGCCGCGAAACGGCTCCTGAAGGAGAACGGCCACTGGCAGCACCGTCGGTGAGCCAGGGTGAGGAGCGAGCCCCGGACCGTCGGTCATCGCAAGCGCCCAGGGTGGCCCGGCCATGTCGTGGCGATCGTCAGGGCCGCTTCGGCGCCGTGGCGCGGCCCGATTGGTTACCATGCGTAGCCTTTGGGTACTTTCTGTAGTCGTTGGGTGACTTATCAGAAAAAGCGTGGGATTGGGTGGCGATGGGGCGGCATGGATCTCTTGCGGTGTTGACGTTGGTCGTGGCGTTCGGCGCTGGATGCTCCCTCATCCAAGGGGATGCGCGGACCGCGTACGACATCGGCGCTGTCCGGGATGGCGGTGGCGGACCCGGCACCGATCCGTCCCCCACCGGTGACGCGTCCGGGTGGGAGGGGGTGGCCCGTGCCCTGGGGCGCCCGGGGAAGCTGTCGGCGGACAAGAAGGTCTACCGTGTCCCGTTCCCGCGCTCGGACCTGAAGGTCACGTCGTACGGGGTTGACGTCAAGCCCGGCCTGGCTCTGGGCGGCTACACCGCGTTCACCCGCTACCCCGACGGCGACGTCATGATGATGGGCGACCTGGTCGTCACCGAGCCGGAACTGCAGAAGGTCACGGACGCCCTGCAGGCCCATGGCATCCAGCAGACCGCGATCCACAAGCACTTGCTGTCTCACCGGCCCGAGGTGTGGTGGACGCACATCCACGCCATGGGCCGCGACGCGACGGCCATCGCCCGCTCGGTCCGGGCCGCGCTGGACGTCACGGCCACCCCGATCGCCCCGGCCTCCACGACCCCCGCACCGAGCCTGGACCTCGACACTGCCGCCCTCGACCAAGCCATGGGAACCAAGGGCACCAACGACGGCGGCATCTACAAGTTCACCTTCAAACGCACCGAACCGGTGACAGAAGACGGCCGCGTCATTCCCCCCGGCATGGGGGTGACCACCGCGCTCAACTTCCAGCCCACCGGAGGCGGCAAGGCGGCCGTCAACGGCGACTTCGCCATGACCGCCGGCGAGATCCAGCGCGTCATCAAAGCCCTTCGCGGCGGCGGCATCGACGTCGTCGAGCTCCACAACCACACTCTGCGCGAACGACCCCGCCTGTTCTACATGCACTTCTGGGCCGACGACGACGCCGTGAAGCTCGCCAGGACCCTGCACGAAGCCGTCGCCGAGCAAGCCGTCACCCCGGCGTCGTGACCGACGCCCCGGACGTTTGCTCAGCTGCCCGTCACGTTGGTGAGAAGGACCAGGATCAGGGTGGCGACGGCGAGGACGCCGTGTCCGGCGACGACGGCGACCGGGATGGAACGTTCCGGGGCGGTGCTGGTGGCGCCTGCGCGGTGGACGGGGATCCAGCGGGCCAGCATCGAGAAGCCGAGCAGCGCGACCACCACCAGCAGGGCCAGCGCGATCCACGCGAGCAGGTCGGCGTCGAAGGCCAGGTAGAGGATCCACAGGATGAGCCCGGCGGCGGCGAGCAGCAGGTGGCCGAAGGCGACCGGGGCGGGCAGGCGGGATTGCCCGCTGCGGGGCCCGCCGCGGGAGATCCACACGCTGAGCATGTAGAAGCCGCCGAGCGCGGTGAGGATCCAGAGGACGAGTGCTGCGACAGCCATGGTGACGTGCCTTCCTGGTGTCAGGAGCGGAAGCCTTCTTGCTGGGTGTTCTCGTCGGCGACGCGGACGCCGTAGCGGTAGGCGAGCTTGCCGCCGAGGTAGCCGGAGACGGTGAGCGCGGCGAGGGCCACCACCGACAGCGCGATCTGGCCCGCCTGCACCGGACCTGTGCCCGCGCCGGTGGCTCGCCACGCCCAAGCCGCGCCGTAAAGGGCGGTGACGAGCAGGTTGAGCACCATGTGGAGGCGTGCCGTGCGGAACGCCGGCGTGCCCGGCGGGATGGCCAGGAAGTCGAGGAACCCGAACATCGCTGCGGCCAGCGCGCCGATCACACCGACGGCGATCAGCCACAGCGAGCCGCGGGCCAGGAATGCGGGCTCGGGCACCACGAGTGAGGCCAGGTCGAAGACCAGGCTCGTGACCCAGGCGCCGATGGGCACGGCGACCAGGATCGGGTGGAACGGATGCCCGTACGGGCCGGCCAGCGCCGTGAGGGGCCGCTTGGCCTGATGCTGCTGCGCGGACATGAACCACCTCCTATTTCACCAACAAGTCTTAGCTTTATCTGCTCGATGGTCAAGAGAAGATCGGTTTCAAAGGACAAAGTTGGTGTTATCGTGAACAGGTGACGGATCAGGCGGTGCGCGCCGTGGCGGCGCTCGAGGACGAGCTGAGACGCCGCATGTACGCGTTCATCCGGCACTCACCCGCGCCGGTGACGCGCGACGAGGCCGCGCAGAGCGTCGGGATCTCCCGCAAGCTGGCGGCCTTCCACCTGGACAAGCTGGTCGAGGTGGGGCTGCTCAGGGCGACGTACGCCCAGCCTGACGGCATCCGGAGGGTCGGCCGGGCCCCCAAGCTGTATCAGCCCACCGGCCTGCAGGTGCAGGTCAGCATCCCGCCGCGCGAGCACGGCCTGCTCGCCGAGATCCTGCTGGACGCGGTACGGCGGCAGCGTCCCGGGGAGAGCGGGCCGCAGAGCGCCGTACGGGTGGCGGCCGACCGCGGGCGCGAGCTGGGCCAGGCCGAGCGCGAGCGGCTCAAGCCCGGTCGGCTCGGTACCGAACGGGCCCTCACCTACATCGCGGACATGCTGGAACGCCATGGCTTCGAGCCTGCCCGCGTCGCGCCGACCTGCCTCCAGCTCGACAACTGTCCCTTCCACCCGCTCGCGGCCAAGGATCCCGACCTGGTGTGCGGCATCAATCACGCCTTCCTGTCGGCGTACTGCCAAGGGCTCGAAGCGACCACGGTGGAGGCGAGGCTCGTCCCCCGGCCCGGCGCCTGCTGCGTGGAGCTGGGCTCCGCTTCGAAGGGGGCCGCTTCGTTTCCGGGACGTGCCGGCTGAGGCGAGCGGAGGGCCGTAGCCCGGACGGCGCCACTAGCACTGGTGTACCAATTTGGGATTAATTACCCGATTTGGGGTATAGGCGGGGCTGCCACGCTGCTGCTACATGCCGTAGCGAATGGCGGCGTTCTGCAACAGCGGGGGCTTGCATGAAGATCGCCTGTGTCGGCGGCGGACCCGCCGGCCTGTACTTCTCCATCCTGATGAAGGGCGTCGCCCCCTCCCACGACGTCACCGTCTACGAGCGCAACCCGGCCGGCTCCACGTACGGCTGGGGCGTGACCTACTCCGAGTCCCTGCTGCGCAGTCTCCACGCGACCGACCCCGAGTCGGCGCGCGCCATCCTCGACAGCTCGGTCCGCTGGGACCGGTGGGACTACTTCCGCGGTCCCCGGACGATGTCCGATCCCGAGGGGGGAGAGGGCTTCGGCATCGGCCGGCAGCGGCTGCTCGACCTCCTCGCCGAACGGGCCCGCGGCCTCGGTGTGCGCATCGCGTACGAGCGAGAGATCGCCGACGAGCGGGAACTCGCCGACGCCGACCTCGTCGTCGCCGGCGACGGGGCCGGCAGCAGGATGCGCGAGCGCCACGCCGTCCACTTCGGCACCGAGGTCGGCGTCGGCCGCAACAGCTACGTCTGGCTGGGCAGCGCCAGGGCCTTCGACTCCTTCGTCTTCTCCTTCGAGGAGACCGAGCACGGCTGGATCTGGTGCTACGGCTACCCGTACAGCCCGGACCGCAGTACCTGCGTGGTGGAGTGCGCGCCCGAGACCTGGAAGGGGCTCGGGTTCGACCGGGCGAGGGAGGCCGACACGCTGGTCCGGCTGGAGAAGATCTTCGCCGGCATGCTGGACGGGCACCCGCTGCTCGGCCAGGGTGACGCCCAGGGAAGCGCGCGCTGGCTGAACTTCCGCACGGTCTCCAACAGGACCTGGCGCCGGGGCAACCTGGTGCTCGCGGGCGACGCGGCCCACACCACCCACTACTCCATCGGCGCGGGGACCACCCTCGCCCTGCGGGACGCGGCCCTCCTGGCCGCGGCCCTGCTCCAAGGGCCGCCGCTGCCGGTCGCCCTCGCCCGCTACGAGCGGCAGGCCAGATCGGCGGTCCGCTCGGCCCAGCGCTCAGCGCGTTACAGCTCCCAGTGGTACGAGAACCTGCCACGCTACACGGACCTCCCGCTGCCGCAGATGGTCCTGCTGAGCAAACTGCGCGGCTACCGCCTCGTGCACCATCTTCCACCGAAGCTGTGCTATTTCACACATCAGGCAGCGGCGAACACTGTAGGCAGGATTCCCCGTGCCATGCGCCGGAAGGCGGCGAGGCCAATTAGTTGACACGACATATATGTCGTGTAATGTAACTCTCGTGACAATCAAGAACGTCTCCGTGGTGAGCACCGGCACCGTGAGCATCCACCCCGAACACGTCCTGGCCTCCGGCAAGCCCCTCTACTGGTGGGTCATGACCTCGCGCCGGTGGACCGCACCCCGCCCCATCAACGTGTACGTGATCGAGCACGAGAACGGGCTGGTGCTGTTCGACACCGGCCAGGACCGCGCGTCGGTCACCGACCCGCGCTACTTCCCCGGCGGGCCGACCGGGCTGTTCTACAAGCGCCTGGCCCGCTTCGAGATCGGTGAGGACCAGACCCTCACCGCTCGGCTGGCGGCCCAGGGCCACGACATCGCCGACGTCAGAACCGCGATCATCTCCCACCTGCACCAGGACCACATCGGCGGACTACGGGAGCTGACCCACGCCGACATCATGGTCAGCGCGCAGGAGTGGGCCTCGCTCCACGAGCCCCGCCCCGAGATGCGCGGGCTGCTGCGCGACCACATCGAGCTCCCCGGGCTGCGCCCGCGCCACCCCGAGTTCCGGCCCGTGCCCGGCATCGCTCCCTTCACCGAGGGCCACGACCTGTTCGGGGACGGCTCCCTGGTGCTGGTCCCGACCCCCGGCCACACCCCTGGATCGATGTCCCTGCTCGTCCGCCGGCCGGGCCGCGACCCGCTGCTGATGGTCGGCGACCTCACCTACGACGACCACCTGCTGCGGGAAGGCCGCCTCCCTGGGGTCGGCGAGGAGGAAGGGCTGCGCGCCAGCACCGCGCTGGTCAACGAGTTCCGCCGCCGCAACCCTGGAGTGACGATCCTGGCCGCCCACGACCCCCGGGCCGCCGCCGCGCTCGCCGCCGTCGAGAGCACCGCGCATGCGTCCCGCTGAGGAGTTCCGCTACCTGGTCCTGGCCGCCCAGCGCGAGGGCAACCGGCTGCTCGGCCAGGCGCTCAAGCCGCTGGGCGTCACCTCGTCGCAGGCCGAGGTCCTGCGCCTCCTCCAGGACCGCCAGCCCCTCACCCTGTCCGGCCTCGGCGACCTGCTCGTCTGCGAGAGCGGCAACAGCCCGAGCCGCCTCGTCGAACGGCTCGTGCAAGCCGGGCTCGTCCACCGCGAGACCCCCGAGCACGACCGCCGCCACATCGAACTCACCCTCACCCAGGAAGGCCAGGACCTCGCCCGCCGGATCGCCGCGATCGAGAACGACCTCTACGCCTCCATCGACGCCCTGCCCGCCGACCTCGAACCGGCCATGGCCGCCCTACGAGCCTTCGTACAGGACCTCCCCGCAGGCCAGGCCCTCACCCGCCGAATCGAGGGCGCCTGAGTGGGCCCTCCCGCCGCCACGGGGTGGCCGTCCGCGCGGGCGACCGGGGCGACGGAGACGGCGAAAGGGCTGAGACCGAGGCTGATGCTGCGTTTCGGTGGCGTGGCGCTGGGGTCGGCGAGTTCGCTCGGGTCGGCGGGCGTGGCGGTCGGCGTGGCGGGCTGGCGCTGCTGCCGCTCAGGACCGGCCCCCAGGCCGCATGCCCGCGCGGCGGGCAAGCGCCGGACCGCGGTACGGCGGCGCGCCGCGCCGCCGCCTGATATCTAGAAGAACAACTCGGCAAAGCAACTGGTTGACCGGCCGGTGTTCAGCCGAGCGGCTCCACTCGGCGGCTTGTGAGGGCTCGGCGGGCGGTTCGAAGAACGTGCCGCTGCTGGCGGTGTACGGCGCGGTCCGGGACGCTTCCGGTCGTCCGCTGGTCGTGGTTGAGGTACTGCTTCCGACCGATCGTCACGAGCTGGAGGACGCCTGCCGGTGAGGTGACGGCTCGCCTCTACGTGCAACGCCAGTCCCAGTCGCTGCCGTGCCTGTCGGTGACCTCGACGATCACACGGCGGCCCGACGTGTCTCCTGTGTCTTCGAAGAACAAGGAGAGTGTCGCGTTCTCTTCGGCTCCTTTGATCGTGGCCTTTCCGTAGTGCCTGCGGATCTCCTCCTGCGTGCGCTTGGTCTGCAGGACGATCCTGATGCGGTAGTCGCAGTAGTCGCCGTTGCCTCCGAACAGGCCACGGCCGAAGTCCGCATCGCGCTGGTCGGATAGCTCGCTGGTCTCTGGCGGGAGCGGGTGGGTCAGTACTCGGTCCAGCAAGGCGTCGAGGCGGTCGTCGTCACGCCAGACGGGCGGCATGACGAACCCGAACACCAAGATGAGCGCGCCGAAGAACGGCAGGACAACAGCGACTAAGCACCCCCATGTCCACCGCGTCATGATCGCGACAATAGGGCACAGCCGCTGTCCACAGCTATGGAGTCGCTGAACGGCTCCGGGCGGCCGATGCGCTCGACCTCTCTCGTCCAGGCGTGCCGTTCCCGCGCGCCATGCAGGCGATGCAGATCAAACGCCGCTGCAGCCCGAGGCGCCGCTCGGTGCTGGCGTGGGTGTCGGACCGCATCCAGCGGTACGGCGTGTCATCCGTGGTCGGCGTCCGCTTCGTCCCAGGAGGAAGGGGGAAGGGCGCGATCACCGCGGGGATCGTCGACCTGTCGTTCCGCGGGTTCCTGCTCGCCGCCTGCCTCTCCGAGATCATCTTCGTCACGTGCACCATCGGGCTCGGCTACCTCGGCGGGCGGCTCGTCCCGGGCGGCGCCTCGCCGGCCCCAGGAGACCGCTCCAGCCCGGCAACCGGTTCCCTGTCAGAAGAAGCGCACCTAAGGTCAAACATAAAGTTCATTGACTTTTAAGCAGGCGCCTGACTAGGGTCGCGCCATGTTGAGGAAGATGCTCATCGTGGCCACACTCGCCACGGTGGCCGGGACGACCGCCTGCGGGTCGTCGTCAACGGAGTCTGGTGGCCAGACACTGCGCATCGGGATCACCGACAGCCCGGTCGACTCGCTGAACCCGTTCGTCGCACAGTACGTACTGCCGCTCTCGGTGATGCGCAACATCTACCCCTACCTCGTCGGATACAAGGGCGAGCAGGTGGTTCCCGACTTCGCGAGCTCGTGGGAGACCTCGAAGGACGGGACGACGATGACCTTCCACCTTCACCCGGGCGCCAAGTGGAGCGACGGGCGGCCCCTCACCTCGGCGGACGCCCTGTGGACGATCCAGACGACGCTGAAGTTCGCCAAGTCGTCCACCGCCGGCCTGGCGTTCCTGCTCAACGGCGTGACGTCGGCGAGCGCGCCCGACGACCACACGCTCGTGATCAAGCTGGCGGCGCCGCTGAGCACCGCCCTCGCCCAGCTCGCGATGCTGCCCGTCCTTCCCCAGCACATCTACGCGTCCGCCGCGGCCGGTGACGGCTCCGGGCTGCGGCGCTTCGCGAACAGCGCGCCCGTGGTGTCCGGCGGTCCGTTCGCACTCTCCGAATACCGCAAGGACGAGTTCCTGCTGCTGAAGCGGAACGCGAACTACTACGGGCAACGTCCGAAGGTGCAGGCCGTCGGCATCCGCCTCTACAGTTCGGGCGACGCGATGGTCTCCGCGCTGCGCAACAACGAGATCGACCAGGCCAAGGTCGTCCCGGCGACCGTCGTTGACCAGCTCAAGGGCGACGGCAGGCTGCGCGTGAGCAAGGTGCCGAGCGCCGACGTCTTCGTGCTCGGCTTCAACTCCAACAAGGCCAAGCCGGAGCACCGCGAACTGCTCGACCCTCGTGTGCGCAAGGCGTTCGCGTCGGCGATCAACCGTCCGCAGCTCACCGCCACCGCGACCGTGGGCACCGGAACCGTCATCGACACCCTGCTGCCCCCGAGTATCGGCGGCGGCTGGACCGCGACCGGCGTCAAGCTGCCGGCCTTCGACCCCGACGGGGCCGGCCGTCAGCTCGACGCGCTCGGCTTCAAGCGCGGCGCCGACGGCGTGCGGACCGCGAACGGACACCCGATGAGCTACAAGGTGCGCTTCGTCGCAGGCGAGAGGGAGCGCCAGTTCGAGAGCATCAGGAACGACCTCGGCCGCATCGGTGTCAAGGTCGAGGCCGCTCCGTCGGATGCCAGCTCGTTCGTCTCCGCCGTCCACGGGCCGGACGACAAGTACCTCGACACCGACCTCTTCCTCAACAACTGGATGTCACTCTACGACCCGACGCTGCAGCTCAGCGTCCTCAGCTGCGGCCAGCTCGCCAACCTCAACGATGCGGGCTACTGCGACAAGACCTACGACGGCCTGCTCCAGCAGCAGGCCACCGAGCTCGACCCGGCGAAGCGCAAGGCGATCGTGGACCGCATGCAGCAGATCCTCGACGACGACCTGCCGTGGATCCCGCTCTACGCGAGGGCGATCCTCAACGCGCACGCCTCCACCTGGGACGGCTTCGTGACCAGCCCGTACACGACCGACTTCCTCTCGACCAACGCGTTCGCCGACGTGCGGCGCTCCGGCTGAGCCGATGAACCGCGGCCTCGACCTCGTTCTCCGCCGGACTGCGGTGGCGCTGATCACGATCTTCTGCGCGGTCAGCCTCAACTTCCTGCTCTTCCGCGTCGTCCCCGGCGACGCGGTGAGCAACCTCGCCCGTGTGCCGAACTCGACCGTCGCCCAGCAACAGGCGCTGCGCCACGAATTCGGCCTCGACCGGTCGATCGGCGCGCAGTACGTGGCCTACCTCCGCGAGCTCGCGCACGGGAACCTCGGGCGGTCGTTCGCCAACGGCCAGCCCGTCTCCAAGAATTTGGGCGAGGCCCTCGGCAACACACTGCCGATGGTTCTGCTCGGCACGGTGGTGGCGATCGTCGCCGGCATCGCGACCGGTGTGCTGGGCGCGGTACGGCGGGGAACCCGGACGGACCGGGCCTTGACCGTCTCGTCGCTGGCCGTCTACGCCCTTCCGGCGCAGTGGGTCGGGCTGCTGCTGCTCTTCCTCCTCGGCGGCGTCTTCCCCTCGGGCGGCCGTGTCGACGAGTTCCTGATCGAGCCGAGCGCGTGGCAGCACGCGGTCGACGTGCTCTGGCACATGACACTCCCCTCACTCGTGGTGGGCCTCACCCTCTTCGGTCAGTACGCGCTGCTCACGCGCACCGCGACGCTGGAGACCCTCTCCGAGGACTACGTGCTGACCGCACGCGCCAAGGGCCTGTCGACGCCCCGCATCGTGCGCCGCCACGTGCTGCGCAACGCGATGCTGCCGATCTCGACGATGATCGCGCTCACGCTCGGCTCCGTCGTCGGGGGTGTCGTGCTGATCGAGACGGTCTTCTCGTGGCCGGGCATCGGCCGCGCCGTCTACAGCGCGGTGACCTCGCGCGACTACCCGATGCTGCAGGGTGCGTTCCTGGTCCTCACGGTCGTCGTGGTCGTCTGCAACTACGTCTCCGATCTCGTCTGTCTGCGACTCGACCCCAGGATCACCGCATGAGCCAGTTCCGGTTCCTCCGCCGGCCCGCGATCGCCGTCGCGGCCGGAGTCCTCGCGCTGACACTTCTGGTCGCGCTGTTCGCGCCGCTACTGGCGGCCGGCGAGGCCGGGCGCCGCGTCGGTCCGGTCTTCGGCGGGCCCTCCTCCGCTCATCTCCTCGGGCTCGACGACGCGGGCCAGGACGTGCTCTCACTGCTGTTGCACGGTGCGCGTACGGTACTGATCGTCGGTGCGGCGGCCAGCCTCGTCGCGGTCCTGATCGGCTGTGCCGTCGGGGTTCTCGCGGGTTACGCGGGCGGCTGGGTGGACACCGTCCTCATGCGCGTCACCGACTACTTCCTCGTCGTCCCGGCGCTGCCGTTCATGATCGTCGTCGCTGCCATCTGGGGACCGAGCCTGGACCACATCATCCTGGTCATCGGGCTGCTGTCGTGGACGCAGATGGCGCGGCTCACCCGTGCCCAGACGATGTCGCTGCGCGAGCGCGGCTACATCGTGCGCGCCCGCGGCCTGGGCAGCAGCCATCTGCGGATCGTCACGCGTCACCTGCTGCCGCACCTCACCCCGCTCGTCGTCGCGAACGCCGCGCTGACGGTGGCCACCGCGATCTTCGCCGAGGCCGCGCTGGCGTTCCTCGGTCTCGGCGATCCGACGAGCGTCTCCTGGGGCCGCATGATCGAGCACGCCTTCAGCCGGTCGGCCCTCAGCGCCGGCGCCTGGTGGGCCTTCGTCCCTCCGGGCTTGTGCATCGCCGCCGTGGTCGTGGCCTGCAGCGTCATCGGCCAGGGCGTCGCCGAGATCGCCAACCCCCAGCTCCAGCGCGACCACCTGCCCCCGCGACGGGTCCGGCTGCGCGCGACGCCGGCGGGTGGCGGCGAGGACGACGGTGGCGGGTCCGAGTCCGGCCCGCGACTCAGCGGGCGTACGGCTGCGACCGTGATGGAGGAGTCATGAAGGGACCGGTACTGGAAGTTCGTGATCTCCATGTGTGGTTCGACGGGCCCGGCGGGCGGGACGTCCATGCCGTACGCGGCGTGAGCTTCGACGTGCGCCCCGGGGACCGGCTGGCGCTGGTCGGGGAGTCGGGCTGCGGGAAGACCACCACCGTGCTCGCCGTGCTCGGGCTGCTGGGGGCCGCCGCGTCGGTCTCGGGTTCGGTCCGCGTGGACGGGCAGGAGGTGCTGCCCGGCGGTGACGCCGCGATGGCGCCCTATCGCTGGGGTGACCTCTCGATCGTCTTCCAGGGGGCGCTGAACGCGCTCAATCCCGTACGGACTGTGGGCAGCCAGATCGCCGAGGTCCTGCCCCGCGACCGGCGGGTGTCGCGGCGGGCGGCGCTGCGGCAGGCCGGTGAGCTCCTCGAACGGGTCGGGATGGCGGCCCGCAACGTGGCCCGCTACCCGCATGAGCTGTCGGGTGGGATGCGCCAGCGCGCGTGCATCGCGATGGCACTCGCGGGCGAGCCGCGCGTGCTGTTCGCCGACGAGCCGACGACGGCGCTGGACGTCGTCGTGCAGGCGCAGATCCTCGAACTGCTCGACCGGCTGGCGGACGAGCTGGGGCTGGCCGTCGTGCTCATCAGCCACGACCTCGGGCTCGTCGGCCAGCTCTGCGACCGGGCGATGGTGATGTACGCCGGCCGCGCGGTCGAGGAGGGGCCGACCGTGGGGCTCTACACCGCGCCGCGCCACCCCTACACGCGACTGCTCTACGAGGCGACGCCCGTCCTCGGCGCCGAGCGTCCGCTTCGCTCCATCGGCGGCGGCCCACCCGCCCTCGACGTCCCCCTCGCGGGCTGCGCCTTCCGCAGCCGCTGCCCCGACACCGAGGACCGCTGCTCCCTCACGGAGCCCGCCCTCACCCCGGTCGCTCCGGCCCGCCGGGCCGCCTGCCACCTGACCGGCAGGACCCCATGACCCACCGCCCTTCGGCCGGAAGCCCCTTGCGGCTCGGCCACCCGCACCTGATCAGGAAGCCATGAGTCATCTTCTCGAGGTCGAGGACCTGGTCCTCCACCACCGTGTTCCGCGTACGGTCGCCGATCGGGTGGCTCGGCGGCCGGCCCGCGTGGTGCGAGCCGTCGACGGCGTGTCGCTGCACGTCGATCGGGGCGAGCTCGTCGCGCTGGTCGGCGAGTCGGGCTCGGGCAAGACGTCGACCGCCCAGAGCATCCTCGGCCTGGTGACCCCGTCCCGCGGGACCGTACGCATCGACGGCTCCGCGATCGAGGGCCTCGGGGCTCGCGCGATGCGGCCCTGGCGGCGGCGGATGCAGATGGTCCTCCAGGACCCGTACGGCTCGCTGGACCCGCGCTGCACGGTCGCGTCGATCGTCGAGGAGCCGCTGCTGATCCACCGCCTCGGCGGCTCGGCGGAGCAGCGGCGAGCCAAGGCCGTGGACGCGCTCGAACGCGCGGGCCTGCGGCCTGCCGGGACTTTCCTGCCGCGGCGTCCGCGTGAGCTGTCGGGCGGGCAACGCCAGCGGGTCGCGATCGCCGCCGGCCTCGTGCTCGACCCGAGCCTCCTGATCGCCGACGAGCCCGTCTCGATGCTCGACGTCTCCGTGCGCGCGGGAGTCCTCGGGCTGCTGCGCGAGCTGTGCGACGGCGGCGGGACCGGCATCCTCCTGATCACGCACGACCTCGCCACCGTCGCGCACTATGCCGACCGGCTGGCCGTCATGTACCTCGGCCGGATCGTCGAGGAGGGTCCGCCCCGTACGGTCATCGAAGCGCCGGCGCACCCGTACACCCGGGCGCTCATGTCGTCGGTGCTGCATCCGGACCCGCGCGAGCGGGGGAGCCGCGTGGTGCTGGGCGGTGATGTCCCCGACCCGGGTGCGCGGCCGGACGGTTGCGCGTTCCATCCCCGCTGCCCGCTGGCCGACGACGGCTGCCGTACGACCGATCCCGCGCTCGGCCCGGTGGATCGGCGTCCGGCCGGGCACAACGCGGCCTGCCTGCGACCGCTGCCGGTCAGCCGGACGACCGCGGCGCCGGATCACGCGCCGGGGGGTACGGCCGGGACGTCGCCGGCCACCGGTCCGGGTGCGGTCCCGGACCCGTCGCCCGGCGGTACGGTGATGCCGTGACCGTCTCCGAAGAGCCCACGCCGGCGGTGCTGTTCCGTCCGATCAGCGGCACCCGAGCGTTCGAGGAAGTCATCGGACAGATCACTTACGCGATCCGCGCGGGCTACTACATGTCGGGCGACAAGCTCCCGACCGTCGCGGAGCTCGCCGAGCTCTTCCGCGTCAGCCGGCCCACCGTCGGCGACGCGGTGCACGTGCTGGCCCGTGCCGGGGTCGTGGAAGTACGCCGGGGCGCCACGGGCGGGATCGTGGTGCGCTCGGGGAACGTGCCCGCCGCGCTGGTCGGCTTCGACGTCGAGCTGCGGGCCCGCGAGATGATCGAACTGGTGGAGGCGCGCAGGCCGGTGGAGATGGAGCTCGCGCGGCTCGCCGCCATGCGCGCGACCGAGAAGGACTTCGAGCAGATGGCCGAGGCGGCGGCGATGCTGCACGCCGCGCAGGAGCCCGACGACATCATGCATGCCGAGAACCTCTTCCACTACCTGATCGGCAGGGCCGCCCGCAGCGACATGCTGGCTCGCTACCAGCACGAGATCCTGGAGGCCAAGGCCGTCCTCATGAACTCGTGGACCGTGCGGCTGGATCCGGTGCCGATGGCCGTCCTCCACGACGAGACGCTCGCCGCACTGCGCACGCGCGACCCCGAGGTGGTGCGGGCGGCGATGGACGACCATCTCCGCGATCTGGAGGACACCGTGGAGCGTATGCGGCGCGGGCGCGACCGCGATGCCCGGCGGTCGGCGAAGGCGAGCACATAACATCAAAGTCTTTTATCTTTGATGTTTCCTCGGTAGAGTCGTCGCCATGCGCAACCTCCTGCCTTCGGAAGCCCTGAACGCCGAGATCCTCGCCGAGGTCGCCCGGCACACCGAACGCACCATCGAGATGCGCCGTCACCTGCACGCCCACCCCGAACTGGGCTTCGAGGAGCACGCCACCAGCGCCTACGTCGCCGACCGCTGCTCGGCGCTGGGACTCGACGTCCGGCGCGGTGTCGGCGGCACCGGGGTGATCGCCGACCTCGACTCAGGACGACCCGGCCGTTCGGTGCTGGTCCGTGCCGACATGGACGCCCTGCCGATCCCGGAGGTGGACGACGGACGGCCGTACCGCTCGACCGTGCCCGGTGTCATGCACGCCTGCGGGCACGACGGCCACACGGCGATCGCCCTGAGTGTCGCGCACGTCCTGCACGCGCTCGGCGACCACTGGAGCGGGCGCGTCCGCATGTGCTTCCAGCCGGCCGAGGAACTCGACGACGGTGCTCGCCGGATGATCCGCGACGGGGCCATGGAGGGCATCGACCGCGCCGTCGGCCTGCACCTGGCCTCGCACATGCCGACGGGCCGGCTCGGCGTCGGCACGGGGTTGCTGCTCGCGAGCCTCGACACCTTCCACATCACGATCACGGGTACGGGCGGGCACGCGGGCTCCCCGGACGGCGCCGTCGACCCGGTGCCGATCACCGCCGAAGTCATCCTCGCGCTGCGCGACCTCGGGAAGCGGGCCCGCGCGGACGGATCCGTCGTCACCGTCGCCCAGGTCAACGGCGGTGCGGCCCCGAACATCATCCCCGCAGACGTCACGCTCGCGGGCACGATCCGCACGCTGGACCCCGGACGACGCGTCGCGCTCCGCGAGACGGTCGAGCAGACCGCGCGGGACGTCGCCGCGCTCCACGGCGCGACCTCCACGTTCTCGCGCGGCGCCGGCTGCCCGTCCCTGACCAACGACCCGGCCGTCACCTCACTGGTCCGCGACGCGTTCACCGGAGCGTTCGGACCGGACCGGGTCCTCGACGTCGAGCCGGCGACCGGCTCGGACGACATGGCCCTCTACCTCGACGAGGTCCCCGGCTGCTACTACGCCGTCGGCGCGGGCACCCCCGACGCCGTCCCGCACCACCATCCGGCCTTCGACATCGACGAGCGCTCCCTGGCGGTCGGAGTCGAGTCCCTCACCCGGGCGGTGCTCGCACTGCTCGCCTGACCCATCCGATGACGAACCGGAGGAGAGAGATTGCTCTCGACACCCCCCGCCGCCCGTAGGCGGACACGGTGGCTGGCCACGACCGTACTCGCCGCGTTCGCCGCCTGTGCCGTCGGCACCGGCCCCGCCGCCGCGGCCATGGCCCCCACGCCCTCGGCGCCGCCGCGGCTGTCCGCCCCGCTGGAGCCCTGCACCTACGACGGCGCGCCGGCGGGCGCCCGCTGCGGCACCGTCGAGGTCGCCCTCGACCGCGCCAACCCGGGCCGGGGCACCACGCGCGTCGGGTTCGCGTTCCTCCCCCGGCGCGACCAGTCGCAGCCGTCGCTGGGCACGGTCGTGCCGAACCCCGGCGGCCCCGGCGCCCCGGCGTCGCGCTTCGTGAACTACGCCGGCCTGCTGGCGCCGCTGCTCGACCGCCGCGACCTGCTTCTCGTCGATCCGCGCGGCATCGGGCTGTCGCAGCAGATCAGGTGCAAGGCGATGACCGATCCGCTCGCCGGGTTCTCGCACCCCGAGCTCGTCGCCGCGATCGGCGCGTGCGGGCGGGAACTGGGCTCGAAGGCCGGGCTCTACGGCTCGGCCGCGGTCGCCGACGACATGGACGCGGTCCGCCAGGTCCTCGGCCTCGACCGACTCGACCTCTGGGGCGACTCCTACGGCACCTACCTGATGACGGTCTACGCGGCTCGCTACCCCCAGCACGTCCACTCGGTCGTGCTCAGCGGCTCCTACCCGATCGCGTTCGACACCTTCGGGCGCGACCGGCTCGACGCCGCGATGCGGGCGATCCGCCTGATCTGCGCGCGCACACGCTCCTGCGACGGCGACGCCGTCATGCGCGACCTCGCGCAGGTCGCCGCGCGACTGCGCAGCCACCCTGTCCGCTTCACCGTCGCGACCGGCTCGCGTACCTATCGGGCGACGCTCGACGAGGCCGCGCTCGCGTCGGTCGTCTACGCGCGCGGCGAGCGGACGATTTCGGCGGCGCTGCCGTCCGCACTCGCGAACGCCGCGGCCGGGGACCTCGACCCGCTGAAGCGCCTCGCCTCGCTCGTGATGCGCGACGTCGCCGGGCTGACGCAGAACCCCGCCTTCAACGCGACCGCCTTCGCGGCCGTCATGTGCCACGACTACCCGCGCGCGTTCCGCTACCAGGACCCGCCGGCCGTGCGCCGCGCCGACTACCGGCGGGCGCTGTCGGCGCTCGGCCCGTCGGCCTTCGGGCCGTTCTCGGCGGCGGGATGGACGGCGGCCGGATTCGAGGGCGCCGACCTCTGCATCGAGTGGCCGAACGACCCGACCGCAGCCGCCCCGGTCGCCACCGACCGGCCGCTGCCGGACGTGCCGGTGCTCGTCCTCTCCGGCGACCTCGACGCGAACACGCCGAGCGGCGCCGGTCGCGAGACCGCGGCGCAGTTCCCGCACGCGATCTTCGCGGAGGTCGCGAACGCCGGCCACACGCCGTCGGGAGACCCCTGCGCCCTCGCGCTCGCGATCGGCTTCGTCAAGACGCTGTCCGCCGATGCGGGGGCATGCCTGCGCACGGGGACGCCGCCGCCGGTGCCCGGCCGCGCCGCGGTCCGGGGGGCGCAGCTCCCGCCGGCGCGCGCGGCCGCGACGTCCGCGGTACGCCGCGCACTCGGGCTCGTCGGCGCCACCGCCGAGGACCTCGTCCAGCAGAGCGGGGCGGTCCGCGCATGGGGCGCCGCAGACGGTCTGCGCGGCGGACGGTACGCCGCCGACACCGCGACACCCGGCGCGATCACGCTGAAGGCGGTGCGCGTGGTGCGCGACGCGAGCGTCTCCGGGACGCTGGCGCCCGGCACGGGTCAGCAGCTCATCGGCACGCTGCGGCTCTCCGGGCCCGGCGTGGCACCGGGCCGGCTGCAGGTACGGATCGCACCGGGGACCGGAGCCGGCCACGCCACCGGCACACTCGGCGGACATGCCGTCGACCTGGACTTCCAGCTCGAAGGCGGGCAATGAGCGCCGGCAGCCACCCGTTCAGCGCGGCGATCAGGCGGGGTGTGGAGTGGTAGGGCGCCCGGGGCTCGAACCCGGAACCTACGGATTAAAAGAAGACGCCTCGATCAAGCTCGGCGGCCCTGACCTCGGCGTTCGGTGTCCGTGGATGTTCGCTGAGTTCCGCCGGTGTTCGCCCTCTTGGCTGTACTCGTGGCTGTACAGCCAAGGCTGCCGACGTCTGGCCTTCTGTCTACAAGGTCTCCAAACGATCTTCGTGGGCGTTCGTAGGTGTCCGCCACCTCGTCGACCGGCACCCTCGCCGTTCGTCTCCGTCCGCCGCAGTTCATGATCGTCCGTTCGGGTGGCTCCCAAGGTGGCTCCCGGAAATCGCCCCGCGACCATGGCTTGCTTGTGCGCCCCGCTCGCCTCGGCCACCAGCCGCTGAGTTCCCACCCAGCCATTGTGCTCGTCGACATGGCTGGCAGACTGCGCGATATGAGCGAGGCCCTGTGGCACGTCCCCTTCCCGTTTCCCGATGACACGTTCCCGCCCAGCCTCGGGGCCGTCGTACAGAGGACGGTGATCTCCGGCGAGTTGCCCGCGCTCATCGTGATTCACGACGATGAGAACGACTGGCTCATTGGCGATGACGTCACCGACGCCAGTGACCCGGATGCTTCGGCAATCTGCCACGTTGCTCACGTCGTGGATCTCGATCCGAGCGTGGCCGAAACCGCGTCTCTCCCGTGTGGGTACGCCGCGCGTAGAACCTCGAAAGAAGAGCCATGGGTGATTGAGGAGTGGTACTACGAGGAGGAAGAGTAGGTTTGACCTGCGTGTCCAGCGGCGGCACCCCACCTTGCCTGATTGAGAGCGGGTGACGAGAATCGAACCCGCGCTGTCAGCTTGGGAACTGCATCGATCACGGCCTGATGAGGCGCTGAGCTGGGCAACGGACCGGTCCTGAGTGACCATGGTTGACCCCTCGTCACCCCTCCTGATGGCCCGCTAATGGCCCGGCGTTTGCGGCGGGTGACATCACCGCGGTTATGACAAAGTGAGCTGTGGACAGACCGACGAACGATCAAGACATAGTGGAGATCTTGAGGGCGGTTCGGGTCGGCGACATCGTCTCGGGGACGATCACGCAGGTGGGACGTCCTCACGGGGCCGCGGTGAGGCTTGACGGGTGGCTGGGTCTGGCATCGGCGGACATCGGGCCTTTGGACGTCTCCTGGTGTCGCCTGCCGGATGAGGTCATACAGGTCGGCCGGCGCGTCACCGCCGAAGTGATCGATGTCGATGAGGAACGGGGAAGGATCGGCCTGTCCCTGGCCGCGACCGAGAATCCCGAACTCTGGGCATTCCTGAAAGGACTCCGCCCTGGCGAGGTACTCGGCGGCGAAGTGGCAGACGTGCAGCGGTTCGGGGTGTTCGTGGCGCTGGATGATGGGCCGCCGCATCCCGTCTATCCAGGAGTAGGTTTCATCTCGATCCCCGAGCTGTCCTGGCGACATTTCGATGAGGTCTCTGAGGTCGTCGAGGTAGGGCAGCGGGTCACCTGTTCCGTTCTCTGCTTCGATACCTACCAGGGCGAAGCCAGGCTCTCCCTTCGCGCACTTCAGCCTGATCCTTTCCAGGGGTTCGCCGACGCGGCTCGCGAGGGACAAGAGTTCTGCGGAACCGTGACCAAGCTCGTCCCGTTCGGAGTCTTCGTCAGAGTCGTAGAAGGCATCGAGGGCCTGGTGCCCTTGGATGAGCTCGGCTCCATGCCTATCGAGACCGAACAGGTCGTTCAGGTCGGCGACCGCGTCAAGGTGACCATCATCAGCCTGGATCGCGACGCCCGCCGATTGCTCCTCTCCCGCAAGAAGGCTGGTTCTGATCCCCTACCGCCTTGATGGCATCTGGACGGGGGCCGCACGCTCCGGGACCGATGCGAGCGCGCCGACCTCACGCGTGCGGTACGCACAGACAGGTGCCCGCTATCCGGTGGGCCGGGGCTGAGGAACGAAGTCCCGGACCTTCGAGCCAGCTACGATGACCGGCCATGCTGTGGCGATCGTAGGGCTGCATCTGTGCGGCGGTGTGGCAACCCCGGCCGGTGCGTTCGGTCGGTACGGCGGGGCCGGCGTGCGGTGCCCGGGCCGGTGTCCCGCCGCCGTCCGGGACCGGCCCCCAAGCCGCACGCCCGGACGGCGGGCGGGTGGAGGGCCGGGGGTACGGCGGCGCGCCGCTTGATACCTAGGAGAACAATTCGGCAATGCACTGGTTGAGCGGCCGGTGTTCAGTCGAGTAGCTCCACACGGCGGGTGGTGAGGGCTCGGCGGGCGGTGACGAAGCGGTCGTGGAACTCTTCGGCAAGTGCTTCGCGGCGGTAGCGCTGGCGTAGGACGCGGTCCAGGTCTGCGGCGCGGTTGACGAGATCGGTGAGGGATCTGCGGTCGATGTCGAAGGCAGCCATGCCGTTGTCCACTGCGGCGTCGAGGTCTCCGCGTCGGGCGTGGACGATGCCGAGGTCGATGTGGGCATCGGCCACACGCATGGGGGCGTTGCTGGTGCCGTCCGGGCGGGTGTGCATCTGGATGGTCTCGCGGGCGTGTTCTTCGGCGCGGTCGTCGTCGGCCAGCCAGGTGTAGCAGGTGGCGGCGTAGAAGACCCATTTGCCGTGGTCGAAGACGAAGTGGTGGTCCGGGTTGTCGGGGATGGGCAGGCGGCTGAGGGCTTCGGCTCCGCGGGTGAGTGCGCGGTCGGCTTCGCGGCGGTCGCCGATGCGGGCAAGGCCCCGCGCTTCTTGCAGGGTGAGCTGGACCATGGCGCTGGTTTGGCCGGCGACGGCCTGGCCCATGCGGGCGGCGGTGACGACGTCTTCGAAACGGCCTTCGACGAGGGCGAACCAGGCGGACATCTCATGTGCCCAGCCCATGAGTTCGCCGTGGCTGACCTGGCGGCCCATTTCGAAGGCGGCTCTGCGGGCGGTTTCTGCTTCTTCTCGTTCGCCCAGGTCGTAGTGGACGCAGCCCAGGAGAGCGGTGAGCCAGCCGGTGATGACGAGCAGTTCGCGGTGCTGGTCGAGGGTGAGGCGTCCGGAGAGCAGGCGGTTGATCTGGGCGAGGCGTTTCTGGGTGCGGTCGCGCAGGGTGGCGACTGAGACCACCGGGTAGGCGCGGCAGAGGAGATCGACGGCTTCGGCGAGTGCTTCGAGGGTGCCGGTGCCGACGTCGGATGCCTGGAGTTGCTGGGCGAGTTCCATGGTGCCGTACAGGTCGGCCTCTGCCCGCAGGGCGTCCATGGGGAGGATGGGCGGGGCCTCGATGAGGCGGCTGCCGGGCGGTCTGTGCTGTGAGAACCCCAGTGTCTCGGGTGGCAGGCCGGTCAGTTGGGTGAGTGCCAGCCGGTACGGCGGGCGTGGCCAGCGGACTTCACCGGCTTCCCAGCGGCGGATGCGTTCCTCGTCGCAGGTGAGGCGTTCCGAAATGCCGATGTGTGTGGCGTTGATTCGGTCGGCCATTTCCGCGCGAGTGAGCCGATTTTCGTTCCGCCACGCGCGCAGTTGGACATTAGGAATGTTCTCTGACATCGATGGGTCTTCCTCTCGGCTGGGGGCTCAAGAGGGGACTGTTCGGGGGTCCTGCGTAACTCCTTTTGGTGGACTTGCCATCAACCAACACGGTACGTGAAGCGGCCTCCCGCCACAGGGAACGCCGGATGAATCGAGGAGATGGCGACGGTGACCCGGCCAGACGAGAACAGCGAGACAACGCACCCCCCCTGCCCGTCATGCCGGGGACGCGGAATCAAGCTGCGCGACTCGCGCCGTGCGCTCCTCATCGGGGGTGACGGCGTTGACGAGGTTCCGGAGGGGGATCGCAGATGTCTCGACTGCCTCGGCGGCGGCCGGGCCGAAGGGAGCGGGGAGTGAATTCGATCATGCAGGCTGCGATGGCCGGCCTGGGGCGGCTGGAGGAGGCGAACGCCCTCATCCGGTTGCGGGACCGGCTCGGCAGTCTGGGCGTGAACGCGGAGCTGCGGGACAACAACAGCGCGCTGATGGCGCATCGGCCGGGGCCGGGGCTGCCGGTGTGGGTGTTCGTCGGCTATGGCGGGGCCTACTACTCGTGGCAGCAGGCTGAGCGGCGTCATTTGGTGGATGACGTGGAGGGTGCGGCGCGTGTCTTGGCGGAGTACGTCGCCAAGTAGCAGGCGGGAGCGGCGGGCATGACCGTGGGGACTGGGTGTGGTTCTTCCCCTCGTCCTCGTCGCGCCTCTTCGCCCGGCAGGTGGCGGTGTCCACGCCCACATGAGGGACGCCCCCGGTCCTTTCCGTGTTCGTCGCCGGGTTTGTGGATGGGCGTGGACAGGCAGGTCGCGCCGGGATACTCTCAAACTTGGTAAAACAACCTGTCGGGTGTTGGACGGTCAGAATGTCTCTTGAGTCCGTGCCGCCGAAGTATGCCCAGCTTGTGCAGGCCCTTCAACGGCGTATCGAGGCGGGAACCTACCCGCCCGGCTCCATGCTCCCCAGCGAGCATCAGCTCATCCAGGAGTTCGGCGTCTCCCGCCCGACCGTGGTGGCGGCGTTGCGGGTGCTGCGCGAGCAGGGCTGGATCGAGTCGCAGCAGGGCAAGGGCCGGTTCGTGCGGGGCCGTCCGGCGATGGCGGCCGTGGAGCCGGTCCGGGCGGGGCAGGCGTATCTCACCAACCCCGAGGCCGGCACTCCCGGTGAACTGGTCGAGGCCGGCGCCGTGCTGGTGCCGAACCGGGTCGCGGCGCTGCTGGACGTGCCGCCCAAGAGCAAGGCGTTCCTGCGGCGACGGCTGATCGTGCGCGAGGGCGAGCCGAGCGAGCTGGTGTCGCTGTGGCTGCCTCTGGAGTTGTCGGAGGGGACCGATCTGACCAGCGGTGAGCCGCTGCCGCAGGGCATCCGGCAGCATCTGCAGTCCCGCAAGGGGCTCCGCTTCGATCACATCGTGGAGCAGATCACCGCGCGCATGCCCACCGCGCAGGAGGTCAAGCAACTCGGCATGCCGAAGAACGTGCCGTTGCTGGCTGTGTTCGGCGCGGTCCGGGACGCTTCCGGTCGTCCGCTGGTCGTGGTGGAAGTACTGCTTCCGGCCGATCGTCATGAGTTGGAGGACGCCTACCCGGTGGCGTGAGGGCTCCTCTCTATATGCAGCGCCAGTCCCAGTTCCACCTGTGGGAGTCGTATACCTCGACGATGACCCGGCGTCCGCCCGCCTCGTCCGGGTCCTGGAAGTACAGGGAGATCATCGCTTTATGCTCGGCCCCCCTGATGGTGGCCTTGTCGTAGTAGTCGCGGATCTCCTTCTCTGTGAGGGCGGTCGCGAGAGTGATCCTGATCCGGTAATCGCAGTAGGAGCCGCTTCCTCCGATGAGGTTCTTTCCGAAGGTCACGTCGCGGTCCATGGGAAAGTACTCACGGGTCCGGGGTGGTAAGGGGTAGTCGCTCGCCCGTTCGTAGAGCGCTTCGAGGCGTGCGTTGTCCCGCCAGACGGGAGTCATGACCAAGCCGAGTACCACGGCAAGCGGCAGAAAGATGGCGGCCAGGGCCACCCAGGCACCACGAGTCATGATCGCGACCATAGGGTACGGCTGCCCTCGGCACCCGTGGAGCAGCCGAAGTAGCCCAGGGCAATTACTGAGCTTTCGGGCCCTATCTGGACGGACGCCTCGGCGATTCGAGCAGGATCTCGGACGACTCGACGAAAGTCACTTGACCTAGCAAGTTTGAGCGCCCTGCTCTCAGAGCATTACTTGATAGGTCAAGTGTCAGCCGTCATGGCTCTGCAGGGCCCCATCCCCGTCACCTACGCCATGGTCTTCCCGCACGGCTGCTACGTCGTCGGCGAGGTCGAGCCCGTCAAGGACTTCGACGCCTCCGCCGGCGGCTGGTTCGTGCAGGCCCGCGACAAGCAGACCGGAGAGCTGGTCTGGCAGGTCGCGGTCATGGACGGTGACCCGACCCTCAAACCCGCCCAGAAGGCGGTAGCGGTCAAGATCCTGGCTCCGGTCCAGCCGGTGCCGCCGGCCCCGATGCCGGGGCTGCCGTTCACGCCGGTCGAGTTCGACGGCGTCTCCGTCACCCCGTACGTCAACGCGGCCGGACGCCTCACCTACTCGATCAAGGTCCGCGAGATGCACGCGCCCCGCACCACCGCCCACACCAAGCCCCAGGCAGGAAAGGACGCCGCCTGAATGACCCGACGCCGCACCCCGCGCCTGTCCTGGCGCTCGACTTCGGCGCCACCTTGGTCCTGGTCGCCACGGCCGGACCGGTCACGGCGGCGGACCTGGCCTTCGCCCGCCAGCCGGGAACCCCAGTGCCAGGTGGCGCAGGGCAAGGGCGAAGGCCGGCCTCGACTGGCTGCGGCTCCACGATCTCCGGCATGCCTGCGCGTCGTACCTCCTGGCCTGTGGTGCCTCGCCTCGGACGGTCATGAAGACGCTCGGCCACAGCCAGATCGCCCTGACCATGAACACGTACGCCCCGACATCGAACGGGCGGCGGTCGACGCGGTCGCCAGGCAGCTCTTCGGATGACCTTCAGCACGACCAGAGGGCCGGGCTCCCATCAGCGGGAATCCGGCCCTCTTGGCTGTGAAAGCTGGCTGTACGACCTCGGCAGACAAGATCGAGCAGAGGTGTTCGAGCTGGTAGGGCGCCCGGGGCTCGAACCCGGAACCTACGGATTAAAAGTCGCGGTTCTCGATGCCGCCCACTATCGGACCGTGTCTGATTGTATCGCAGTGTCATGCGATGTCCGCTTTTGGAATGCCTGCGAATGCCGCCCGGTGTTATGCCGTATCGCGTGCCGACGAGCATCCAACGAGCAACCCACGGCTTCCCAGATGGTTCTTACTTTGCGCCCGGTTGGCGAGCTGACGTCCCGGGTGGTTTCCGGTCCGGGAGGGGTTGGATGCGATCCCCGGCAGGCCTGTGATGATCGTTCAGGAACGAGCGAAGCTGTGATGGCTGCCAGGCACAGCTCGACGGTCACGTCACGGCGCATGGCCGGCAGTGGGGCCGGGCGCCGCTGGGAACGCCATGCAAGCCGGACGACCTGCGCGGATGGCATCATCGGCAGGACGGGCCGCGCTCAGTCAAGAACCGCGAGGTGGTCGGCGGCGCCTCCGCGCCATTCGATCATGAAAAGGGTGGCGTCGTCGCTGGTGTGCCCGCCCCGTTCCCCCTTCAGCGTGTGGGAGAGCCGGCGCAGATCTGCCCGCACCGCCTCTGACAGATCTTCCCCCAGGCGGTTGATGCAGCGGATGAGGCGTTCCTCGCCGAACGGCTCGCCACCGGCGACGTGCTCCTCGATGATGCCGTCGGTGTAGCACAGCACCCGATCGCCCTGCTGCAGCAGGTGCTCTGCGATCCGGGGCTCCTCGCCGCCGCAGCCGACGGGGAGCGTCGTCGCGCTCTCCAGTTGTTGCACGACCCGGCCATCGCGGATCAGCAGCGGCGCGGGGTGGCCCGCGTTGACCAGCTCCAGCTCACCGGTGGTGATGTTCACGTGCATCAGCTGCGCCGTGACGAAGTGGTCGGGCCCGAACTGCCGGGATATGGCGTCGTCCATGAATGCGTACGTCTCGGCCAGGCTGACGAACACGCGCCGGGCATGTCGGTAGGCGCCGATGGCGATGGTCGCCATCGAGGCGGCATCCAGGCCGTGGCCCATCGCGTCGATCACGGCCACGTGCAGGATGTTGTCGTTCAGGGCGTAGTCGAAGCTGTCACCGGCGACGCGGTAGGCCGGCTCCAGCATGCCGGCCACCTCGATCTGCGGCACGGACATCGACAGCGGCGGCAGCAGGCTCCATTGGACCTCCGCGGACACGCTCATCGGCTCCCGGCGCCGGGCCAGGAAGAACTGGTCGGTGTAGGAGTTCTTGGTGACCAGCATGTCGGCGACCAGAGCGACGAGCCGGCGCAGCAGGCGCCGGTCGTCGTCGGTGACGGCGTCCAGGGTCAGGGCCATCACACCCACCTGATCGCTTCCGTCCAGCAGGGGCAGGTACATCCGTACGCCTCGGGCCTGCGCTACCTCGACGACTTCCGCGTGCAGGAAGGCACGGCCGGCGGGGGAGTCGGCCATCGGCTCGGGCCGGCCCACGTGCAGCTTCCGGCCCGAAAGCGGCACCAGCAGCTCTTGGGCGTAGTCCTGGAGCAGGATGGAGACGTCACTGCCGCCGACCCTGGCCACTACTTCCGCGATCAGCGGGGCGATCAGCTGCGGAGGCATCAGCCGCGCCCTGTCCAGCAGCAGTCCGAGCAGGCGCTCACCAAAACCCTCCGACCGGTCCACGATCTCCTCGCCCATGGCCGGGCTCACCCCCTCTCTCCTGCGCCCACGCCGATCATCGCCTCCGCACGACGTGACCTGAGAAGCCGCCGGAGCGGCCCATGACGCCATGCGCGCATGCCGTCCCACGCCGTCCACGCTCAGATCAGAGCTTTCCCCTCGACCGCGTCGCCCTGCCCTCAGCCTTTGCGCGGGCGGCGACCAGTGCATGTTCACCCGTGGGTGCCCCCGGCCACTGACCGGTCGCCAGAACAGCGAGGGAGCCCGGCGGCTACGTCCTCACCGGCGTTCTCCACCGTTCAAGATCAATCCCGCCGATAATCGCTCTACAGATGTTCCCCAAGGCCGGATTCCACAATCGTGTTCATCTCTGAACTCCCAGGTCGAGCGGGGCTTGCCGGTTCGGCGTTGCCCGGCGCTTACGTGGCGTCGGTGTCGAGGTTCCGGTAGACGGTGGCGCGGCCGACGCCGAGCCGGTCAGTGATCTGCTGGACGATGTACGTGCCCCCGGTCGCGAGCTCGCGAGGAGGCGAGACCTTCGAGGGGGCAGACCAAGGACGTCTGAACGGGACAGTGCCCGCCCTGCCCGGAAGAAGGGCGGCGAGCCGCGAGGTAGCAACAGTCGGATCAGCCTTTGATGGGCGTGTGTTCGGCCTTCGTCGGCGACCGCGGCCGCACGACGCTCGGGCACCGGTGAGAGGTTCGCCGAGGGCACCGTCGGGCTGGCCAATGCCAGGGCGGCGTCGGGGCAGCCCGCCGCTACAGGTACTGGCCCGCCTCGGCGCTGGCTGTCTTCGACACACGTGCCGACACCACGTTGGCGAGGTTGATGACCACGCCGTTCACGTCGGTCTCACGGCCATACCTCGCCCGCATCAACACCAGGCTGCGCTGCTCGTCCATGGCACGGGCGATCGCCGCCACCGCCTCCGGCTCCCCGTCGAAGTCCCCGCTCATCACGGAGACGTCTTCGCCGCTCATCAGGTGGAATCGAATGATCAGTGCGGCATTCTCAGGCACAGCCGGCTCCTTTCGCCAGAATCCGCAAGGGACCCCTGCCCAGCGTCGAACGCTGTAGGCGGCTGCCCTCCGCATTCGCCTACCGCGGCGCGGGCGCGGCGCCCTCCAGCCGGGCCGGGATACGGGAGTGACCATCGGGTCACCCGCTCCCGACCCGGTTTGTTGCTCTGCTCAGTGGCGGTCGCGGCCTGTTCCGCGGATGCGGAGTTCGGCCTTGCGGGCTGAGAGGCGCAGATCGGCCAGGTCGAGGCCGACGACTTCGGAGATGCGCAGGCCGGCGTAGTAGGGCAGCAGGGCGATGGCCTTGTCGCGCGGGGATGCGGTGAGCTGGACGTGGCGGAGGTAGCGGCGGGTGCGCCTGGCGTCCAGGGCGCGGAAGGCGGTGCGGCGGGCGTCGCGTTCGCGGCGGGTCTGGGGCATGCCGAGGTTGCGGCGGGTGTAGAAGTCGTCGATGGCCGAAAGGTAGGCGTCGATGGTGTTGGGGGCGCGGCGGCCGTTTCTCAGGTGGCGGCGGAAGCCGTCTACCGCGCCGGTGGCCGCGACCGCGTCAGTGAACGGCGTGTGTTCCCTGAAGCTGGTCCGGCCGGTTCTGTGATCTCGGAGGGCGGGTGTCCGGAAGTCACCCACACAGCCTCCTTCCGGCATCAGGGAATTCCGGAGGTAGGAGGTAGAATGAACTTACCGAGGACTTTCCGAGCGTTGGCATTCAGGTCTGCGTCGCCCCCGGCGAACCACCACCGGCCCCTTCAGCGGGGCCCGGACAGGTCAGGCGACCATGACGCCGACACTCCTCTCTCAACGGGCACCGCTCAGCTCCACCTCGTCGGCGATCCCTCGGGTCGATTCCGGGCTACGGCTCAGTCTCCACCCGGTGCTGGATCGGCGAGCGGTGGTGGACGGCGCCTGGTGGCCCTACTCCCATGACGCGGCCGCCGAACTGCCCGGTCTCATCGCCGCCGTCGACCAGCGGCTGCAGCGGACCACGCTGCTGGTAGGCGTGCAGCGGGACGCGTGGCAGAGCATCCCGCACCGCATCCCGGCACGCGGGCGTCAGGTCCGCATCGGCTGGTTCCGCCACGCCGACCCGCGCGTGATCACTTTCATCTTCGCAGCCGGCGAGCCGGTCGTCCTGCTGGTCATACCTCCGGGCACCACGGCCGGTCCTGCTGAGGCCGAGCTCACCGCTCAGGACACCGCAGGCTTGAGCATCGACGACATTCTCACCGTCGAGCGCTTGCCGCCCGACCCCGCTCCGCCACTGCGCGGGACGGCCGCCGACAGCTTGGCCTGCTGGGAGGACGAGGGCGGGTCGGTCACCGACCAGGAGGCGCCCTCCTCCACCAGACGGCCGTCAGCGCCGGCGTGACCCCCGTGCCGTCTGCCGACCGGATCGAACTGTTCCAGGACCACCCGTTCTGGCCGCGGACCGGCTTTCCGGTCGGCAGGCATCTCAGCTTCTCAGCTTCTCCAAGAGGGAGACTTCCATGACCGTCACAGACACCACGCCACTCGGCGTGGCCAACCCATCACGTCCGACCACCGTTCATCTGTCCGGCGAGATCGACATCTTCACCAGCGCAGCGCTTCGCCGGCAGCTGATGAGCACGCTGCACTACAGCACGAGCCTGCTCATCCTCGACCTGTCGCAGGTGTCGTTCTGCGACGCCGGAGGCCTGGCCATCCTGGTCGGCATCCAGCACCGCGCCCGACCGATGGGCATCACCTTGGCCCTGACCGCGCCCCGCCCGTTCATGACCCGGCTGCTGCACATCACCGGCCTGGACCGCAGCCTGCCGATGGTGGTGTGACCGTGCGCCCAGGCCCCGACCGCGATCTGCTGAAACGGCTGCGACTGTTCAAGCCGGGAGAGCTCGAGATCCAACATGTCCATCGAACCCGGAGGCCGGACGCTGTGGCCGAATGTTCGAACCTCACAGGATGCCCGGCTTACCGCAGGCCCTGCTTCTCCGCCTCGATGAACGGGTGCACCCTCACCGGGTCTCCTTGGCGAAGAAGGCCGGATGTGCTCGCCTCACCGGGGTCAGGGCGACGTGGTGGGTGCTGTGATCCAGCAGCTGCACAGCCGGCGCTGCTTGCTGGGCTGGGGTGTCTGGCAGGCGATCTTCGGGTTCATGCCGAGGTGGTTGAGCGGGCCTGCCACGATCGTCACCGCGATGTCGCAGTTCTCCACCGCAACAGCACAGGCCACGGCACACCTGGCGGATTCGGCACTCAACGGAGATCCAGTAGATGTGAAGGATGGTTGTGGAAGATCACCCGTTCTATCGGATCTCTGTGTCCCAGCTTCCCGAAGACTCTAGAAACGCCAGCCCAGGCTCTACTCACCGACATTACTTCCTAACCCAATGCGTCAGGAGTTGTCGATAAGTCCCCCAAAAACCGGTTGGTTGGGCATCAGTCAGGTTCGTGCGGTTATTCATATCTATTTGAAGAGGACAAACAGGGGGGTAGCAGGTCATGTCGGACACAATGTCCAATCGGGCCGGCGTAGCCGGTCAGGCCGCGACCGTACCGAGGGCCAGAACACACGAGGGCGGCCCGGCGACCGGGCTGGTCACTGACAGGGGCACCACCAGCATCGACGACGGTGTCGTCGCCAAGATCGCTGGGCTGGCCGCTCGGGAGGTGTCCGGTGTCTACGCCATGGGCGGGGGCGCGGCGCGGGCGTTCGGGAGCATGCGCGGCATGGTTGGCGTCGAGGAGAACGTCTCGCAGGGTGTGTCGGTGGAGGTGGGCGAGCGGCAGGCCGCCGTGGACCTCGACCTGGTGGTCGAGCACGGGACGGCGATCCCCGATCTGGCGGGAGCGGTGCGGAAGAACGTCATCAATGCGATCGAGCGGATGTGCGGGTTCGAGGTGACCGAGGTCAACATCAGGGTCAACGACATCCACCTGCCCGAACAGGACCGCGACCGGCAGACCGAGAGCGGCCACACCGTCACCAGGAAAGAAGCCGAGCAGGAGCCGCGGGTCCAATGACGGACACGGGCTTGGAGCCGACGCCTGGCGCGGGGACGGGCACCGCGGGCGGCATCACCGGCGGTGGCGCGGACGAGGCGCGGGCGATCGCGGGGAGGGCGCGATCGTGTCAGGGCGTGGCCGGGCTGTCCGGTGGTCGGTTCGGGACGGTGGCCACGTACCTGCCGGGCGAGCGGCTCACGGGCATCTCCGTGAACGACCGCGCGGTGGAGATCGCCATCGTTGCCACGACGGACCGCCCGCTCCCGGAGGCCGCCGACGAGGTACGGCGGGCCGTGATGGACCTGGCCGGCGGCCGCCGGGTGAACGTGCGCATCGACGACATCGTGGAGGGACCATGAACAACCAGTGGCTGCCGCTGATCGGCATGGCCGTCGGCATGGTTCTCGGGCTCGTCGGAGCGTTCGTCGGGCTGGTTGCGTTCCTGCTCGTGCTCGTGCTCGGCACGGTCGGCTTGCTGGTCGGCCGGCTCGCCGAGACCGGTGAGCTGAACCTGTCGAGGCTCTCCGAGAGGCGGAGATGACCACCCGGCGCAGGCACCGTGACGGTGCCCGCGCAGCGCTCCGCACCCCCCATTCGCTGTGGGAGATGTGCGGGCGTACCCAGATCGCCGGTCCGGCGGTCGCCTGGATCGCCTGTCGCGTCGCTGAGGAGGTTCCCGAGACGCGGGGAGGTGCGTTTCGGGGGCGCCGTGGGCGCGGTCGCCGAGCGCGGAGGTGCGCGGTGACCAGGCCTGCGCGTGTGTGGGCAGGCGCGCTCGTTCCAAGGGGCTCGATAGGACGCTGCACGTGCGACGGGGGGAAAACTGGCATGGCTTTGAGGGGTACAGGCTTCGTCGATCGGCAGTGGGGCGGCGCGGCGCCGATCCTCGACGGGCGTAAGCCGGTCGCGGCGGTGGTCGCGTTGTGGGTGTTCGTGCTGGTGCCGTTCGCGGCGCTGGCCGCCGCCGTGCCGGTGGTCTGGGGGTGGGGGCTGAGCTGGGCCGACGTGGCGATCGCGGCCGGCGGCTACGTCCTGACCGGGCTCGGCGTCACGGTGGGCTTTCACCGCTATCTGACCCACGGCGCGTTCAAGGCGGGCCGGTGGCTGCGTTTCGGCCTGGCCGTGGCCGGGTCCCTGGCCGTGCAGGGCTCGGTCATCCAGTGGGTGGCCGATCATCGGCGCCACCACGCCTTCTCCGACCGCGACGGCGACCCGCACTCGCCCTGGCGCTACGGGCACAGCGTGCGCGGTCTGGCCAAGGGGCTGCTGTTCGCGCATGTCGGCTGGATGTTCGGGCGTGACCTCACCAACCGGCGGCGCTTCGCCAAGGACCTGCTCGCCGATGCCGACATCGGCCGGGTGGACCGGCTGTTCGGGGCGCTGGTCGCGGCCTCGCTGCTGTTGCCGCCCGCCATCGGGTTGCTGGCCACCGGCACCTGGCGCGGCGCGCTGACCGCGTTCTTCTGGGGATCGCTGGTGCGGATCGCGATGCTGCACCACGTCACCTGGTCGATCAACTCGATCTGCCACGTCTTCGGCGAGCGGCCGTTGAGAACCCGCGCCGGGGACCGGGCCGCGAACTTCTGGCCGCTGGCGATCCTGTCGTTCGGCGAGAGCTGGCACAACGGCCACCATGCCGACCCCACCTGCGCCCGCCACGGCGTGCTGCCCGGCCAGATCGACATCTCCGCACGGCTGATCCGGCTGCTGGAAAGGCTCGGCTGGGCCCACGACGTACGCTGGCCTGTCCCGGCGCGCCTGGCCGCACGACTCCGCGAGCCTTCCCATGACCGACCCTGAAAAGGCACGGCTCAGCCTGGATCCCACCCTCACACGCCAGGGCGCGGTGGACGGGGCGTGGTGGCCCGCCACCTACGACGCCGGCGCGGAACTGCCCGCCCTGATCGCCGCCATCGACCAGCGGCTGAACCGACGGGTCCTGCGCGTGGGCCTGCACCTGGACACCTGGGACAACATCCCGCACCGCATCGCCGCGCCCGGCCGTCACGTGAAGGTGGGCTGGTTCCGCACCATCGACCCCCACGTGGTCAACCTGATCATCCCGGGGATCGAGCACCTCAACCTGCTCGTCATCCCACCTGGCACCACACCCGCCGCCGCCGACAAGGCGCTCGGCATGGCCACCCGATGCCGTGGCCGTACCCGTCCCGGCGACATCCTCACCGCCGCAGACCGGAACAGCTCCGCCGAAGCCACCACCGAGCAGGACCTGAGCCTGGCCGGTTGGGACAACGAGGGCGGACAGCCCCAACAGCCCGCCCGCGGCGACTTCGCGTCCTGATCACGCGTTTGGCGGGGAACGCACAACCGTTACGGGTCCCTCCGGGCGAGTGCCTGGTCGGCCGCGGCGCTGAGCAACCGGGCCGCGGCGGCCACCTCAACAAGCTGACCAGGCGTTGTCGTTTCCATACGCGGCTCCCCACCGGACAGGTTGGCGCCACACCCGGTGAGTCGCGTGTGAAGGCACCCGACGGCGGATCTCGGCGTCGGGGATGTGGCGCAGGTCGGCGCCGTCGAGGGTGATGGTGCCGTCCGTGGGGGTGAGGGCGGCGGCTCGCACCCCCCGCATGGACACCGCCACACCCGCCGCTGCGGATGCTGCGGCTGCACGCGGCTCGGCCGACATCGCGAGCTCCATGCTCCTGTCGGGTGACGGCGCGAGGTCCGCGCGGGAGGGCGGCGCCGTCGATGATCGCGAATTTCCTGCCTGGTCCCGGAACTTTGCCCGCGCCCTGTTGCCGGTCGATTGCGTCAGGTGTGCCTGACCCTTGATGGCAAACCGATCGAGAAAGGGCAGGACAAATGAGACATCACCAAGATCGTATTCTGGTGTACAAGCGGTGCGGATGCGTCGATGCGACCACCGGCAGGCAACTCGGCCGACGCTGTGTGCGGCTGGACGAGAACGGGCACGGGAGCTGGTACTTCGCAGTGCAAGTGCGCGGCCCGGCCGGACGCCGCGAGCGGCTGCGGCGTGACGGGTCCACCACCGCCGAGCAGGCCCACCACGCGGGGGGTGACGCGATCACCGTCGATCAAGACAGTGGGTCGGGTGCGGGATACACGGTGGCGCGATGGCCGCGCTGCTGGCTGCAGACGCAGCAAGCACTGCGGCCCAGCACCCGCGAAGGCTACGCCGATCACCTACGCCTGCATCTGATCCCGTACCTGGGCCGGATCGAGCTGGCCCAGCTCTCAACCCGAGACATCAACCGCATGTGCGCCGCCCTCACCGGGCGGCGCACCCGGTACGGCAAGCCCATCGCGCCCTCCACCCTGCACCGGATCCGGGCCACGCTGCGTGCGGCATTGAACGCCGCAGTGCGTGAGGGCCTGATCGCCTCCAACCCGGCACGGATGATCCGGCGCGGACCGCTGGTCAATAGGCATGGAATCGCCGGTTACTCGGCTGTGAGGCCTGCGTCGTTGAGCCGCTTGATGAGGCTGGGCTTGCCCTGGTGTCGTTCCCGGAGGTGGGTGAGGCGCTGGGTGAAGGCGCCGGCGTGCTCGTCGCGGAGGGCCAGGGCGTGCAGGTCGCCAAGGAGTTCGACGGCCAGGTCGTATTCGCGGGGCTTCTTGGTGCCGATGGAGGTCTCCACCACGTCCCACGCGGCGTCGAGATCCTGGGCGAGCCGGTTCAGGCGCAGTTCCCTGGCTTGTCGCCGCTCCTGTTCCCGGCGGGCCTGTTCTTTGGCGCGCTGGGCGGCTTCCTGCTGCTCGCGGGCGTGGCGGCGGGCGGCAGCGGTGTCCAGCAGTTCGGCGACCGTCCGCCCCGTCTCCGTCTTCTGGCTGGTGGTTTCGCCGCCGAACTCGCGCAGCAGTTCCCAGCGAACGCTCGCGGCGTCCTCCTCGATTACCCTTAGACGGTGACTCAATTGGCGAGTCGGCGGTAGCAGATGAGGGCCGCGGCGATGGCGACGAAGGATGCGAAGTGGTCGGCCCGGCGCTCGTAGCGCCGGTGTAAACGGCGATAACCGGCCAGCCAGGACACTGTTCTCTCGACCACCCAGCGATGCCGTCCCAGCCGCTGGCTGGATTCGATCCCGCGGCGGGCGATGCGGGGGATGATGCCCCGGCCGCGCAGGAAGACCCGCAGATGAGGATAGTCATAGCCCTTGTCGCCGTGAAGTTTGCCCGGTCGGCGGCGTCGCGGGCCGCGCCGGGAGCGAATGGGCGGGATCGACCGCACCAGCGGTTCCAGTGCCAGGCTGTCGTGGACGTTGGCGGCGCTGATCGCGACAGCCAGGGGCAGACCGGTCCGCTCGGTGATGAGGTGGATCTTCGACCCTTTCTTGCCGCGATCGACAGGATTCGGACCCGTCAGCTCCCCCCTTTCATCGCCCGCAGGCTGACGGAGTCGATCGCGCACCGCGACCAGTCCAGCTCTCCTCGCACGCCGAGCTCGTCCAGCAGAATCCGGTACAACTTGGCCCAAACCCGCGCGGCGCTCCACTCGGCGAAGCGGCGGTGCACCGTCTGCCAGGAGGCACCGAACACCGGCGGCAACTGCCGCCAGGCGCACCCCGTGGTGGCCACGTACACGATCGCCGCCAGGATCACCCGATCGTCGACCCGCCGCCGCCCGCCACCTTGCGGCCGCGTCGGCGCCGACGGCACCACCCGCTGGAACAACTCGGGGGCTCGCCCAAGGCCAGGTAGTTAAGGTCGTCGTGGTGCTGTCAAGCACGCGAGTTCTCAGGACGTGGGAACGGAGATCCAGTAGAACGGTGATCTTCCACAACCAGCCGTCGAAGAACTGGATCTCCGTTGCTTGCCGAGTATGCCAGCTCTGCTGTTCCCCGCGCTGTCGAGACGGGCTCTTCGTCCCGCTCGGCAGCCGGGAGATTGTTCGCTCCCGGGCATTTGGGTGAGCTGACCGCGCTCGTGCCGGTCGAGCTCGTCGATGCTGTGCTGGAGGAGGCTCGCGGCGTGCAGCGTCGTCTGCGCGCTCTGCCCTCGCGTGTCGGGGTCTACTTCCTGCTGGCGATGTGTCTGTTTCCCGAGGTCGGCTACCTGCTGGTCTGGCAGAAGCTGACGGCCTCGCTGGCTGCCCTGCCGGTCGTGACGCCCACCGCCAAAGCGCTGCGTGACCTGCGCCGCAGGGTCGGCTGCGCGCCGATGCGGCGCCTGTTCGAGGTGCTGAGCGGACCGCTGGCCCAGCCCACGACGCCCGGAGTACGGTTCGGGGCCTACCGCATCGTCTCCTTCGACGGCTGCAGCTCGCTCAAGGCGCCCGACACCATCCGTAACCGGGCCTGGCTGGGCAGCCCCGGTCACGGCGGTTACCCGCTGCTGGAGCTGATGACGCTGGTGGAGACCGGAACGCGGGCCCTGATCGGCGCGGTCTTCGGTCCCACCAGCGAGGGCGAGAGCGGCTATGCCCGGCGCCTGCTGCACCTGCTGACGCCGGACATGCTGGTGTTATGGGACAAGGGCTTCGACGGCAACGCTTTCCTCGCCCAGGTCAGCGCCACCGGCGCCCAGGTGCTCGGCCGGCTGCGCAGCAACCGGCGCACCCCTATACTGGCCACCCTCACCGACGGCTCCTATCTGTCGATGATCGGTAGCTTGCAGATCCGCGTTATCGAGGCCCGCATCACGGTGACCTGCGCCGACGGCACCACCTTCACCGGCATCTACCGCCTGGTCACCACCTTGACCGATGCCCGCCGCTACCCCGCCGCCACCCTGGTCAGGCTCTACCACCAGCGCTGGGAACACGAGTCCGCCTACTACGCCCTCCGCCACACCATCATGCAAGGACGAATCCTGCGCTCGGGCGACCCGGCCGGACTGGAGCAGGAGATGTGGTCGGTGCTCACGCTCTATCAGCTGCTGCGCACCGTGATGGTCGACGCCGCCGAGTCCCGACCCGGCACCGATCCCGACCGCTGCAGCTTCTCCATCGCCCTGCATACCGCCCGCGACCTGGTCATTCAGCCGGGCGACAACCCCGGCATGGCCACCGGCTTGGTCGCAACCATCGGACGCCGTGTCCTAGCGGCGCTGCTGCCATCCCGCCGCCCGCGCGTCAGCACCCGCAAGGTCAAATCACCCACCTCCCGCTACAACGAACGGCTCGACGACGGCCGGCCCGACCACAGCCGCACCATCACTGACCTCGACATCACTCTCCTGCCACCCCCGCCCACGCTGCCCGCCGCGTCCCGGGACGAGCGACCCATGACCCCCACCGACCGCCGCAGACAACAACAGGTCCTGGCCCTCCTTCACCAAGATCCCAACCGCCCCTGGAAGGCCCGTGACATCGCCCAACACCTCGGCGAGGTCACCCTGAACACCATGTATCGGCAACTCTCGCGCTGGGCCGCCGGCCAACTCATCCGCAAAATCGGGCCAGGCGTCTACACCGCCGGGCCGATCCCCCCGGCACTCTTGCCAGCAGCTCAGAAACCTTAACTACCTGGCCTTGGGG
>NZ_FOBF01000026.1 GCF_900109355.1 Nonomuraea pusilla | reverse complement strand
CGGCGGTTGCCGAAGTGGTCGATGTCGTCGACCTCGACGATGACCTCGCGGCCCGCGCCCGGCATGGACTCCTCGCCGGCGTGCAGGCGCACGATGTACTCGATCGTGGCGACGATGTCGTCCTCGGTCAGCGTGCCCTGCGTGATCTCGGCGTCGACCCCGAGCTTCTTGTTGATCTTGTAGCGACCCACCTTGGCCAGGTCGTACCGCTTGGGGTTGAAGTAGAGGTTCTCCAGCAGGGTCTGCGCCGACTCCTTGGTCGGCGGCTCGCCCGGGCGCAGCTTGCGGTAGATGTCCAGCAGCGCGTCGTCCTGGCCGGCCGTGTGGTCCTTCTCCAGGGTGGCCCGCATCGACTCGTACTGACCGAACCGCTCGAGGATCTGGTCGTTGGTCCAGCCGAGCGCCTTGAGCAGCACCGTGACGGCCTGCTTGCGCTTGCGGTCGATGCGCACGCCGACGCTGTCGCGCTTGTCGATCTCGAACTCCAGCCAGGCGCCCCTGGACGGGATGACCTTGCAGCCGTACAGGTCCTTGTCGGAGGTCTTGTCGACGGTGCGTTCGAAGTACACGCCCGGCGAGCGGACGAGCTGGGACGTCACGACGCGCTCGGTGCCGTTGATGATGAAGGTGCCCTTCGGCGTCATGAGCGGGAAGTCGCCCATGAACACCGTCTGGCTCTTGATCTCACCAGTGGTGTTATTGATGAACTCCGCCGTGACGAACATCGGGGCGGAGTAGGTCATGTCCTTGTCTTTGCACTCGTCTACGGAGTACTTGGGCGGCTCGAACCGGTGGTCGCGGAACGACAAGGACATGGTCCCCGAGAAGTCCTCGATGGGACTGATCTCTTCGAAGATCTCTTCGAGGCCCGACTGGGTCGGGACGTCCTTGCGCCCGGCCTGGCGAGCCGCCTCTACCCGGGCCTTCCACTTCTCGTTGCCGAGCAGCCAGTCGAAGGACTCGGTCTGCAGGGCGAGAAGGTCAGGAACTTCGAGAGGCTCCTGGATGCGCGAAAAAGAGACGCGACGGGGACCAGCGGGTACGGCGGAGGCGTTGCGCGAGGCTGCCAACAGATGTCCTTCCGAGGGCTCGCGGCGGACTGACTACACGCACGCCAGACAACCTCGCAACGTGAGCAAGCGGAGCGGGTCGTCAAAGGGCAGCGCAAAGGGGCAGTGTAGCCGATCGGCACACGCCTGTCCACTTCGCTCTCACTGCATGCTCCACGTTGGTCGCAGCATCGCCCGTCCAGCCGGAAACGTCAAGCCCGAGAGCCCGACTTTTAGCCGACCATAGGCCCGGACGCTGGGTTTTCTCCGCCGAGTGACAGGGCGCCTACCGCCAGGCCCAAGACGATACCCGCGAACGGGTGCGGCTAACGCTCCGTCACACCGAGGGTCGAACCCATGCCGACAACCGGTGTAGCTGTGACTGGGGTACCCCCATCACGGCAATCACTAAACCCGATTTTTGGTAACAATTGAAGGTAGCGCCGCGCCCGGGGGTCACGCGGACCCCAGCAGGGTCGACAGGTCCGCCACCAGCCAGCGCGAGCCTTGCCGGACCATGACGAACCTTGCCCGATTCTGGGTCACCTGTCGCTGAGGCTCGGCCTGACCGGGGATCTCCTTGATCGTACCCATGTTCACGAACAGGAGAACCTCTACCCGCCCGGGCTCCGCGCGCTCGACGCCGGCGGCGGCCACGGAGACCGTCCGCACCGTCTTCTGGGCCTTCGCGTCGGCGGCGAGCGACCCGGCCAGCTCGGTGTAGTGCCTGGTGAGGTCACCGGTGGTGTGCGTGCGGGCGCGCGCGAGATCGGCCTCGATCGTGCGGTAGTCGTACGACAGCAGATCGGGGGCGACGGCGCGGGCCGTCCTGACCGCCTCCTCGCCCGCCACGTCGGCGGCGCGCAGGTCGCGCAGGTCGAACCACATGCGCGGCACCAGCACGCCCGCCGCGGCCACGAGCAGGCCGAGCAGCGCGACCGTGAGGATTCTCACAGCACCTGCACCACCTTCGACACCAGCCACGCGCCCCCGACCTTGGTCAGGTCCATGGACCACCGGTAGAAGCGCTCCTGCGGAGCGCTCTTGGAGCCGTCCCAGCGGATCTCGACATCGGCCACCACGAGGACCCTCGCCGTGCCGTCGCCGAGCGAGACCAGGCCGGTCGCGCGCAGCACCCCGTGCTGCACGACCTTGTTGGTACGCGTGGTGGACCTGAGCTTCTCGGCCGTGGACTCGTACTCGGTCCTCGCGCCGCCCGTCGAGGTGTCGATGATCCGGCGCACGTCCGCGTCGACCGTGCGGTAGTCGAGGGAGATCAGGTTCTTCGCGTGCGTGCCCGCCGCCAGCATCGCCGCCTGCCTGTCACCGGCCTTGGCCTGCTCGTCGCGCGCCTGCGCGGAGATCCACACGCCCGCGCCCGCGAGCAGCGCCAGCACCGCGCTCAGTGTGATGATCAGGATGCGGAACGGCCGGGCGGCGAGTCCTGCCACGTCTGCTCACCCCTCTTCCGGCCCCGACCGCCGGATCATAACCCGCCATCTCATCCTGGAGTCTCCGAAACTGCTCAGCAGGCATGGACGGGCTCAGGCGTCGTCCGCGGGCCCGCCGGCGGGACGGCCCGCGAGCACCCGCAGCGCCGGTCCGAGCAGGCCGGCGATCCGCTCCGGCGGCGCCTCGCGCAGTTCAGGGAGCTCCAGGAGGTGGTGGCCCACGGTCGCGCCCAGCACGACCGCGGTCATCAGCGCGGCGCGCAGGCGGGCGTCCTCGCCCTGGACGGCGGCGGCGAGCCTGTCGATCTGGTCGCGCAGCGCGGCGCGCGCCGAGTCGGCCGCCTCGGGGTGGGTGAGCATCGAGCGCATCATGGCGAGTGAGCCCTGGGGCAGCTCGCCCATCTTGAGGTTCAGCGTGCGGAGGAGCTGGCGGACCAGCTCGTCCGGCCCGAGGCCGGCGCCTGGCTCGGGCGCCACCTGCGCCGCCCTGGCGAACAGCTCGCGCTTGCTGCCGAAGTACTGCATCACGAGCGCGGGATCGACCCCCGCCGCGGCGGCGACGGCCCTGATCGTGGCCCGCTCGAACCCCACCTCCGCGAACAGCGCGCGAGCCGCGCCGAGGATGCGCTCCTCGGTACGGCGCCGGCGTTCGGCCCGCGGCAGGGGTCTGTCGCTCACGGCCCGCACTCTACCGCCGTTGACCCTCCCCGCACTTTCGCTCTACGCTCGTTGAGTCAACACACGTTGAGCGAAATGGGGTCACGCATGTCCATCGACGAGATCGTCACCCGCTTCCACGCCGCCATGGCCGCCAAGTCCGCCGACGACCTGGCCGACCTGTACGCCGAGGACGGCCTGCACGAGTTCCCGTTCGGGGGGCTGGAGCCGTACGAGGGGCGGGAGAAGGTGCGGGCCGGCTACCGCGCCTCCTGGGGCGCCTCCCCCGCCGAGGTCGAGGAGGTGCGGCGGGTGGCGCTGCACCGCACCGCCGACCCCGAGGTGGCCGTGGTGGAGCAGGAGGTGCTGGTCACCGTGAAGGGACGGCCCGTCACGGTGCCGGGCCTGCTCGTGCTGCGCGTCAGGGACGGCCGCATCGTCCACTGCAGGGACTACATGGACGCGAGTGCCATCGGGAAGGTCCGTGAGGCCGCCGCGGTCTGACCCCTGGCGGTCGGCCGCGTACCACCGGAACCGGGCGAGCGCCGTGACCCGCGGTGGCGGCTGTCCTGGTACGGCGGGACGGTGGCGGCTGTCCAGGTACGGCGGGACGCCTCCGCCTTCGGCGGCGCCACCGCCGCCCCGGCCCTGCCACCACCACGGCCGGTCCCAGCCAGGGCTCCAGCCGGAGCCACGCGACAGCCGCACGTACGCCCAGACGGCGCTCAGCGCCACGACGACGGCCGCGGCGCGCCGGCCGCGCCGCCCAGGAAGGCCCCCCGCCCCCATGCCGACCAGGGCCGCCACGGCGGACGCCGTCCCCCACGGAAGGACATCCACACCGGACGCGCCAGGCAGCCCCTCGACCGGCGCTGAGATGTCGCACGACGAAGCCGGTGAGCCCGGAACGCCCCGGCATGCGAATCCCGTGAGCGCGTTGACCAGCCCCAGGCAGGCGAATCCCGTGAGCCGCTGACCGGCCCCGGGCATGCGAAAGGGGCGGCCAACACCCGGCACCTGGGTGTCTGCCGCCCCTTCTGCGTGAAGCGTCTTACTTGACGGTGACGGTGGCGCCGGCGCCCTCGAGGGCAGCCTTGGCCTTCTCCGCCTGCTCCTTGTTGACCTTGCCGTCGAAGACCGGCTTCGGAGCGCCGTCGACCAGGTCCTTGGCCTCCTTGAGGCCCAGGGACGTCAGGGCGCGGATCTCCTTGATGACCTGGATCTTCTTGTCGCCGGCGGCCTCGAGGATGACGTCGAACTCGTCCTGCTCCTCGACGGCGGCGGCCTCGCCACCACCAGCGGCCGGGGCAGCGGCGGCGACGGCGACCGGGGCGGCGGCCTTGACGTCGAAGACATCCTCGAACTGCTTCACGAACTCGGAAAGCTCGAGGAGGGTCATCTCCTTGAACGCGTCGAGCAGCTCGTCGTTGCTGAGCTTCGCCATGATGATTTCCTCCGTATAGGACTTGCTAAAAGGTGAAACGGGACCGCGGTGGGTGCGGCAATCCCCGAGCTACTCGCCCGCCTCCGCGCGCTTGGCGCGCAGGGCGTCGGCCAGCTGAGCCATCTGCGTGGGCAGCGCGGCGAACATCGCGGCAGCAGCGCTCTGCTTCGCCTTGAGCGCGCCAGCAAGCTTCGCGAGAAGCACCTCGCGGGACTCGAGGTCGGCGAGCTTGGTGATCTCGGTGGCGTCGAGCGTCTTGCCGTCGAGGACGCCGCCCTTGATCACCAGAAGGGGATTGGCCTTGGCGAAGTCACGCAGACCCTTGGCGGCCTCGACCACGTCGCCCTTGACGAAGGCGACGGCGGTGGGGCCGACCAGCAGGTCGTCGAGACCCGTCACGCCGGCCTCGTTGGCGGCGATCTTGGTCAGGGTGTTCTTCGCCACGGCGAACTTCGCATTCTCACCAAGAGCAACGCGCAGCTGCTTGAGCTGGGCGACGGTGAGACCGCGGTACTCGGTCAGAACGGCGGCGCTGCTGCCCTCGAACTCGTTCTTGAGCTCGGCAACAGCTGTCGCCTTATCCGCCCTCGCCATGGGCCTCCTTCCAGATGTGCCACCGGCGAAGGCCCCCTGACATGAGAACGGCCCCGGGCGCAGGGGCGCACACGGGGCTCGCACACGGATGGACACCATGCGGAAACTCGCATCACACACCTACGCGGGCCGTCCACACAGGGTGGATCCTTCGGTCGCCAGGACTTGATGCACCTGACGACGACCGGCGGTCTTCGGCAACGACCAGAGTACGTGCTGGCCGCCGAGTTTCCAAATCGTCCTCGTCAGCCGGTGGTGTTCCTCGGCAGTTCGCCCACCTGGTCGGCGGCGGGAGCCTGGATGGACACCGGCTCGTTGAAGCCCTTGAACAGCAGCGTCGCGTCGAGCGTGCCGCCGTCCTTCGAGCCGTTCATGGCCAGCTTGCGCGGCAGGCCGTCGCCGGCGACCCAGATGTCGAACTTCACGTCCTTGAGCTCGGCCAGGTGGGTGCGGGCCTGCTCACGCTCGTCGGTGGGGAGCTGCTGCACGGCCGCGTCCACGGGGAACGTGCCGCTGTAGTGGGTGGCGTCCTCGCCGTTGACGCTCTCGGTGCCGACCGCCTTCACGTCCTGCGAGGCGGTGACGAGCTTGGTGGTGCCGGCGAGGTCGAACTGCTGGATCTGGCTCAGGTACTGCTGGACCTCACCCGACTTGTCCGCCTCGGTCAGCGGCACCTTGATCCACGGCTTGGACGCGCCCAGGAGGTCCTTGAGTGCCTCGACCTTGACGTACGCGGTGTCGCCCAGGAGGAGGGCCCGCGCGCCGCCGGGCAGGCTCCTGCCGCCCATCTGCGCGGTGTCCAGGGTGAGGTCGACGGCGAGCTGGGGCTTGCCCTGGTAGAGCATGCGGCCCTGGACCTCGCCGGTGCCCTCCTGCGGGTGCGTCACCCGCACCACGGCGTCGACCGTGTAGCTGGTGACGTCGGCTGTCTTCTGCGCGGCCTGCGCGAGCACCTCGGAAGCGGCCAGCTTGAGCTGGATGGGCTGCGCGTTCGTGCCGCACCCTGCGACGGCGGCCATGACGAGCGCGGCTCCGGCCGCGGCGGTGGCGAGACTGATCCTGCGCTTCAACATGTCTTGACCCTACGTTTCCGGCGTCGTCTGGTAGCGACTTCCCCGCGAAATCAGGGGAAAACTCGGGGTTTTCCCCCACAAGTCCCCCACACTTTCTTCACCTTCGGGCCGGCGTCGCGCGTGCCACGTCGGCGGATCAGCGCGGCTCCGCCTCCGGCCAGCCTCGCGCGTGCCGCGCCGGCGGATCAGCGCGGCTCCGTCTCCGGTCGGCGTCGCGCGTGCCGCGCCGGCGGATCAGTGCGGCTCCGCCGGGCGGGCCCAGGACATGCGGAAGCCCCCGTCCGGGAGCGGACGGGGGCTTCCTGCGGGAGTGCTAGCCCTCCAGCTCGGCGGTGAGGCCGCGCGTGACGTTGGGGTCGACCGGGACGCCCGGGCCCATCGTCGTGGAGAAGGTGACCTTCTTCAGGTAGCGGCCCTTGGCGGCCGACGGCTTGAGACGCAGCACCTCGTCGAGGGCGGCGGCGTAGTTCTCGATGAGCTGACGCTCGTCGAACGACGTCTTGCCGATGATGAAGTGCAGGTTCGCCTGGCGGTCGGTGCGGAACTCGATCTTGCCGCCCTTGATCTCGGTGACGGCCTTGGCGACGTCGGGCGTCACGGTGCCGGTCTTCGGGTTCGGCATGAGACCACGCGGGCCGAGGACGCGGCCCAGGCGGCCGACCTTGCCCATGAGGTCGGGGGTGGCGACCACGGCGTCGAACTCGTTGAGCCGGTTGCCCTTGGCGATCTCGTCGATGAGCTCGTCGGCGCCGACGATGTCGGCGCCCGCCTCGCGGGCAGCCTCGGCACGGTCACCGGTCGCGAAGACCAGGACCCGGGCGGTCTTACCGGTGCCGTGCGGGAGGTTGACCGTGCCGCGCACGATCTGGTCGGCCTTGCGAGGGTCGACGCCCAGCCGCAGCGCCACCTCGACGGTGGCGTCGAACTTGGTGGTCGACGTCTCCTTGGCGAGCTTGGCGGCCTCTACGGGCGAGTACAGCTTGTCGCGGTCGACCTTGGCGGCCGCGTCTTTGTGCGCCTTGCTGCGCTGCATTTCTTACTCCTAGTGGTGTACGGGCCTGCCGTCACGGCGGCCCTCCCACGAATGGGACGTTGTGTTACTCGGCGACCGTGATGCCCATGGACCGGGCGGTGCCGGCGATGATCTTCTCCGCCGCGTCGATGTCCTTGGCGTTGAGGTCGGGCATCTTGGTCTCGGCGATGCTGCGCAGCTGCTCACGGGTGAGCTTGCCGACCTTGTCCTTGTGCGGGACCGCGCTGCCCTTGTCGATGCCCAGGGCCTTCTTGATCAGCTCGGGCGCCGGGGGCGTCTTCGTGATGAAGGTGAAGCTGCGGTCTTCGAAGATGGTGATCTCAACGGGGATGATGTTGCCCCGCTGGGCCTCCGTCGCGGCGTTGTACTGCTTGACGAAGTCCATGATGTTGACGCCGTGGGGACCGAGGGCGGTACCCACCGGCGGCGCCGGGGTGGCCTGGCCAGCGGGGAGCTGGACCTTCACCAAAGCGGCGATTTTCTTCTTCGGAGGCATGTGTCCTTCTCCGGGTCCTGGATTGCGATGCCGTCCAGCCGCGGATGCGGCCCGGACATGTCGGAAAGGCCGCCCTTCGCGAGAGGCGGCCGAACCGAACGTCTAAGTGTAGGTGATGGCGTCAGATCTTCGAGACCTGGTTGAACGACAGCTCAACCGGGGTCTCGCGACCGAAGATCGAGACGAGCACCTTGAGCTTCTGCGACTCGGGGCTGATCTCGCTCACCGAGGCGGGCAGCGTGGCGAACGGGCCGTCCATGACGGTGACGGACTCGCCGATCTCGAACTCGACGGCGGGGCCGGCGGCCGTCTTGGCCTGGGCCTTCTTCGTCTCCTCCGACGGCTCGGGCGCCAGCAGCTTGGCGACCTCGTCGAGGCTGAGCGGGCTCGGCTTGTTGGACAGGCCGACGAAGCCCGTGACGCCCGGGGTGTTGCGCACGGCGGCCCAGGACTCGTCGGTCAGCTCCATGCGCACCAGCACGTAGCCGGGCAGCACACGCTCCTTGACCGGGACCTTCTTGCCGCTCTTGAACTCCTGGACGGTGTGCGTGGGCACCTCGACCTGGTAGATGTAGTCCTCCATGTTGAGCGACACGTTGCGGCTCTCGATGTTGGACTTCACGCGGTTCTCGTAACCGGCGTAGGAGTGGATGACGTACCACTCGCCGGGCAGACCGCGCAGGGAGCTCTTGAACTCCTCGACCGGGTCGACGTCGGGAAGAGCCTCACCGTCTTCGTCGACGGCCTCGTCGCTCGCCTCGACCTCGGCCTCCTCGAGGGCCGACTCCGCGGCCTCCTCAGTGGCCTCTTCCAGCTCGTCGCCCCAGACGTCGCGGGGCTCCTCCGCCGGAAATGAAGACTCGGACACGGTGACTCTTCCTCTTTCGTCGAATCGAATGGCGACTCCGTCGGGCGACACCAGTCGTGGTGTCAGATTCAGGACCCGAAGACGCGGAGGACCGCCCAGCCCAGGGCGCTGTCGAGCCCGTACACGATCGCGACCATGATCAGAACGAATACCAGAACGACCGTGGTATAGGTGACGAGATCCTTGCGTGTCGGCCAGATGACCTTACGCAGCTCGTTGACGACCTGCCGGTAGAAAAGGGCAGGTGAAGTGCGGGTCTTCTTCTCGCCACTGGGCTTGCCTGCGGTCTCGCCGCGCGTGTCGATCGCCACAGTCCTCACCTGTACCTGTCGTATCCAACGCAGTTCTGCGGCGCGCTTACACGCCATTATGCGCGGACCGCACTCGCAGGGCACGAGGGACTCGAACCCCCAACCGCCGGTTTTGGAGACCGGTGCGCTACCAATTGCGCCAGTGCCCTATGTCGTCAACCACATTACCCTGATCGACTCACTGCCTGGACCGAACCGCTCAGCGACACATGTTGCGGGCCGACCTGTGGGAGAGCATACGGGGGAATGCTCTTCACGTCGAACCGGAATGGGATACCGCAGGTCACACCCGCGTTGCGGGACCCGCGTGGGACGATGGAGTCATGTCCACCCGACCTCGCATCTCCACACGGATCTCCTCGATCTCCGAGTCCGCCACGCTCGCCGTCGACGCCAAGGCGAAGGCGATGAAGGCGGCGGGGCGTCCGGTCATCGGCTTCGGCGCGGGCGAGCCCGACTTCCCGACGCCCGGCTACATCGTCGAGGCCGCCGTGAACGCGGCCCGCGACCCGCGCTTCCACAAGTACACGCCCGCCGGGGGCCTGCCCGAGCTGAAGCAGGCCATCGCCGCCAAGACCCTGCGCGACTCCGGCTACCACGTCGAGGCGTCGCAGGTGCTGGTCACCAACGGCGGCAAGCAGGCCGTGTACGAGGCGTTCGCCACGCTGCTCGACCCGGGCGACGAGGTCCTGGTCGTGGCGCCGTACTGGACGACGTACCCCGAGGCGATCAAGCTGGCCGGCGGCGTGCAGGTCGACGTCGTCACCGACGAGACCACGGGCTACCTGGCGAGCGTCGAGCAGCTGGAGGCCGCGCGCACCGAGCGCACGAAGGTCCTGCTGTTCGTGTCGCCGTCCAACCCGACCGGCGCGGTCTACTCGCCCGAGCAGACCGTCGCGATCGGCCGGTGGGCCGCCGAGCACGGCCTGTGGGTCGTCACCGACGAGATCTACGAGCACCTGGTGTACGGCGGCGCCGAGTTCACCAGCATCGCCACGGCCGTCCCCGAGCTCGGCGACCGGGTGGTGATCCTCAACGGCGTCGCGAAGACGTACGCGATGACGGGCTGGCGCGTGGGCTGGCTGATCGGCCCGCAGGACGTCGTCAAGGCCGCCACGAACCTGCAGTCGCACGCCACGTCCAACGTGTCCAACGTGTCGCAGGCGGCGGCGCTCGCGGCGGTCTCCGGCGATCTGTCGGCGGTGGCCGAGATGCGCAAGGCGTTCGACCGGCGGCGGCAGACGATGGTGCGCATGCTCAACGAGATCCCGGGCGTGTTGTGCCCCGAGCCGAAGGGGGCGTTCTACGCGTATCCGTCGGTGAAGGCGCTCGTGGGCAAGGAGCTGCGCGGGCGCAGGCCGGGGTCGTCGGCCGAGCTGGCCGAGCTGATCCTGGAGGAGGCCGAGGTCGCGGTGGTGCCGGGCGAGGCGTTCGGCACGCCGGGGTACTTCAGGCTGTCGTACGCGCTGGGCGACGACGATCTCGTCGAGGGCGTCAGCCGCCTGGCCAAGCTGCTCGCCGAGGCCCGCTAGCCGCGTCGGAAGGAAGCCCGTCAGCCGGCGGGGCGGCCGATGCCCGCGGCGATGCCCCTGACCTGGGAGGCCAGGGCGGGGGTCGCGGCGATGTAGACCGCCGTGCCGGGCCGTTCCAGCCACATGTAGTTGCGCAGCCCGCCCCGCGAGTTCCACCGCAGGGCGGGCTTGCCGCGGTAGGCGGTCAGCCGCGACCTGGCCACCAGCGTCGCGAACTGCTCGGCGCCGCGCACCCCGCACACCACGCCGACGCGCAGCTGCTCGGCGCCGTCCTGCCAGAGCGCGCCCCTCACCTTCAGCGGCCTGGCCAGCGCGGGGAGCCTGGCGAAGGAGCCGGCGCGTTCGAGGTTCGGGGGCAGGTCGGGCACCCGCACCTTGGAGCGCCCGCAGGACAGCGTGACGCCCTTCGTGACGCTCTCGGTCGCGGGCGCCGGGGTGGGCGGTGCGACCGGCTCCCGGGCCTCCTGCTGATCGCCGCCCCCGCAGCCGCCGAGCACGAGCGTGAGGAACACCGCCGCGAGCCGCCGCATCGTCCCCCCTTTCCGGGTCGTGTCCGGCAAAGGTCCCTAGTCTCCTACAGGAGTCCTGGCGGAGGCGGCAACAGCGAGCAGCTCGCCGGCGAGCGGGGCGTCCGCCCTGACCTCCACCCCCAGGCCCGGACGCTCCAGCCAGGCGATCATCCGTCCGCCGCCGCGCGTCGTGGCCACCACGGCGGGCCTGCCCCGCACGACGGTCTCGCGGGCCTGCCGCGGGCCGGCGCCCGCCGTCACGGCGGCCCTGAACGTCCGCCAGCTCGTGGCGGCGCCGCCCCGCTCGACCCGCGCCTCCAGGCGCCTCCCCCGCGGCCCGTACACGGCGGTGTCGCCCTCGGCGCCCGCCCCGCCGCTGATCGGGCCGCCGCCGGTACGGCTCAGTCCCGGCGGCAGGTACGTGAGCCAGAGCCCGTCGGCCACCACCTCCAGCGTGACCGCCTCCGGCGTGACCGGCCCCGCGTCCGGCACGGTCAGGCGCGGCGGCCCGGCGACGCCCGCCGCGCCGGGCTCCGGAGCGAGCGCGGACGGGGCCGAGGCGGGCGGGGCCGGTGTTTCGCCGGGCCGGCCGAAGCCCGATGCGAACAGGGCGTAGACGGTCGAAGCGGTCACGCCGAGGGCGGCCAGGGCGAGCGCCGCCCGCGTGCCGCGCCCGATCGCCCGCCCTTCAGGAGCCACGCAGCTGTGATCCCCCCTCGGCGGCGGTCCGTACCACGCCGGTCGTCACGGCGATGCCGGGGGCGTTGAAGTGGCAAGATATGGAAATGCCACGGCCCCTGGACACTCTCCCCAAAGCTCATCTGCACCTGCACTTCACCGGCTCCATGCGGCACTCCACGCTCATCGAGCTGGCCAGGGATCAGGGGCTGCACCTGCCCGACGCGCTGGAGCAGGACTGGCCGCCCCGGCTGCGCGCCACCGACGAGCGGGGCTGGTTCCGCTTCCAGCGTCTGTACGACATCGCGAGATCCGTCCTGAGCCGGCCCGAGCACGTCTACCGCCTGCTGCGCGAGACCGCCGAGGACGAGGCGGCGGCCGGGTCGCGCTGGCTGGAGATCCAGGTCGACCCGTCCGGCTACCAGCACAGGTTCGGCGGCCTCACGGCCACGCTGGAGCTGATGCTCGACGCCGCCGCCCGCGCCGCCGAGCACGCCGGGGTGGGCGTCGCGGTGGTCGTGGCGGCCAACAGGACGAGGCATCCGCTCGACGCCAACACCCTCGCCAGGCTCGCCGGGCAGTACGCGGGGCACGGGGTCGTGGGGTTCGGGCTGTCCAACGACGAGCGCCGGGGCCAGGCGCGCGACTTCGAGCGGGCGTTCCGCATCGCCAAGCGCGCCGGGCTGCTCTCGGTGCCGCACGGCGGCGAGCTCCTCGGGCCCCGCAGCGTCGCCCAGTGCGTCGACGACCTCGGCGCCGACCGGGTGGGGCACGGCGTGCGCGCGGCCGAGGACCCCCGGCTGATGCGGCGGCTGGCCGACCGGCAGATCTGCTGCGAGGTCTGCCCCACCTCCAACGTGGGGCTTGGCGTGGCCGAGCGGGCCGCGGACGTGCCGCTGCGCACGCTGTTCGACGCGGGCGTCCCGATCGCGCTCGGCGCCGACGACCCGCTGCTGTTCGGCACCCGCCTGCTGCGCCAGTACGAGCTGGCCCGCGAGGTCTACGGCTTCGACGACGCCGAGATCGCGGAGCTGGCCAGGCAGTCGGTGCGTTCGTCGGCGGCGCCCGAGCACGTCCGCAAGGAGATCCTCAAGAGCATCGACGCCTGGCTCGCCGGCGCACCCGACTGAACCGCCGCCCCGGCCGGGTGGTTCCGGGGGGTTCACTTCAGGGAGTCGGCGATGGCGACGGCGCGTCCGAGTGTGGGGACGCCCTCCAGGCGGTGGCCGACGCCGTCCCGCTGCCACACGAGCGTCGGACCGGCCTGGCGCAGGGGCACCTCGGTGCCGTCCGGCCTGGTGATGTAGCCGAGCCGGTGCGTCCCCTGCACCCACCAGCCGGGCAGGCCCCCGACCCGCGCCTCCTGCGGCCACGGCGGGCCGACGCGCTTGAAGAACACGGGGTCCAGACCGCCGTCGAACTGGTCAAGCCTGACGCCGTCCGGCCAGAACAGCGAGGCGACGCGGCCCGCGTCCGACACGGTGGCGGCGCTCGGGGGGCCGAGCGCGGACGGGGTCCTGACGGGGAAGCGTACGTGGCGGGCGAGGTCGCCCGGCGGGACGGCGCGCTCGCCAGGCAGCAGGGCGGCGCCGGGCAGGGGGGCGGGGGCCTCCTCGTCGAGGTGGATCTCGACGCCGGCCAGGCGCAGGATCCCGGCGACGGCGGCCCGCCCCTGCGGGGTGGCGGCGGTGACGGCGACGACCACCGCGAGCACGCCCGCCACCACCTTCCACCGCCGCGACCGGCGCGAACGACGGGTGGGCGGGCGGCTTCCTCGGGGGTCCGCGGGCGGGCGGCTTCCTTGCGGGTCGGTGAGCGGGCGGCTCTCTTGCGGGTCCGGGGGCAGGCGGCTTCCTTGCGGGTCGGTGAGTGGGCGGCCTTCTTGCGGGTCGGTCGGCTGCAGGCGGGCGCGGACCTTGGCGGCCAGGTCGGGTGGCGGTGGCGCGGGCACGTCGAGGAGGGCGCCCAGAGCGATCAGCTCGGCCTCCAGCCCGCCGGGCCGCTCCGGTTCCCGCGCGCCGTCGAGGTCGTGGTCGCGGCTCCGCCCGGATCCGGGTCCGGGTTCGCCGTTCCGCCCGTCGTGCGCGCCGGGGTCATGGGAGGTCATCCGCCACCTCCTCTCTCAGCCGGGACAGGGCCCTGTGCGTGGTGGACTTGACCGTGCCGACGGGCCAGCCGAGGACCTGGGCCGTCTCCGCCTCCGTCAGCTGTAAGAAGTACCGGCACACCACCGCTCCGCGTTCCCTGTCGGGCAGGCCGCGCACGGCGGCGAGGAGGCGGTCGCGGCGGTCGCCGTCGAGGGCGGCGCCCGCGGGGTCGTCCGGCGCGTACGGGTCGGTCGCGGCTCCGAGCCGCAGGACGAGGTCGGCCCTGCGCCCGCGCGAGCGGGTCAGGTCGTGCGTCTCGTTGGCGACGATGCGCAGCAGCCACGGCCGGAACGCCGCGTCCCTGCGGAACGCCGGCAGGTGGCGGAACGCCTTGACGAACGCCTCCTGGACGACGTCCTCGGCCTCGTCGCCCGCGCCGAGCAGGGCGGCGGTGCGGTGCGCGAGCGTGCTGTAGCGCGCGACCAGCGTCTCGTACGCGGCCAGGTCGCCGTCGAGCGAGCGCGCGATCGCCTCGTCGTCGTCCATGTCGTGTCAGATTTCACCGTATCGAGGGGGTTGCCGGGAAGGGCGTTTCCTCCGTCATGTCGCCCCCGCCGCGTGGCAGGGCATTAGACTCGGGCAGATCCATGAGCCCCTTGAAGGAACGGGACTATGTCTTCTGGGTATGACCGTGTAGTGCAACCGGCGGCCGGTGACGAGGCCCTGGAGAACCACCTGGGTGGGGACGAGGCCAAGAACTATCGGCAGTACGAGTTCGACATGGTCGCGCCCCACGTCGGCCGTTCGATGCTGGAGATCGGTTCGGGGCTGGGTCACTTCGCCGAGCAGTTCCTGCCGCGTCTCGACAGGCTCGTGGTGAGCGACTTCGACCCGTACTGCGTGGAGCAGCTCAAGAAGCGCTTCGAGGGCCGCGACGACATCGACGTGCTGCAGTTCGGCCTGCCGACCGAGATCCCGCTCAAGGAGAAGGTCGACACGGTCGTGATGATGAACGTCCTGGAGCACATCGAGGACGACGCGGAGGCGCTGCGGTCGCTGGCGCGCGTCACGGCCCCGGGCGGCCGGATCATCATCTGGGTGCCGGGCTACATGCAGCTGTACGGCGACTTCGACCGCAAGGTGGGCCACGTCCAGCGTTACACGCCGAAGACGCTGGGCAGGACGGTCGCGAAGGCGGGCCTCGACGTCCAGGTGCTCAAGCCGATCAACTTCCTGGGCGGCATCGCCTGGTGGGCGGCGGTGCGCAGGGGCGGCGTGGGCTACCCCGACCCGCGCCTGGTCAAGATCTACGACCGTACGGTGGTGCCGATGACGCGGCTGATCGAGCGGTTCGTCCGCCCGCCGTTCGGCCAGACGGTCTTCTGCGTCGCAAGGGTGCCCAAGTAGTCACCCGGAGACCGGCGCGCGGCGCCCCGTGGGGGCACCGCGCGGCGGCTACTTGATCGAGCCGGCGGTGAGGCCGCCGACGACCTTGCGTTCGATCAGCGCGAACAGGATGATCACCGGGATGGTGGCGATCACCGAGCCCGCGAAGAGGTTCTGCCAGTCCACCTGGTACTGGCCGATGAACGAGTTGAGCGCGACCGTGAGCGGCTGGTTCTCCGGCGTCGTCGTCAGAGTCAGGGCCACCACGAACTCGTTCCACGCCGCGATGAACGTGAAGATCAGCGCGGTGATGACGCCGGGCATGGCCAGGGGCAGCGTGACGCGGAACAGCGCCCCGAAGCGGCCGTTGCCGTCGATGAAGGCGGCCTCCTCCAGCTCCCGCGGGATCGAGGCGAAGTACGCGTTCAGGATCCAGACCGCGAAGGCCAGGTTGAACCCGCCGTTGACGAGGATCAGCGACCAGATCGAGTCCACCAGGCCGAACTGGTAGAACTCGCGGTAGATGCCGACGAGCATGGCCGTGGGCTGGAACATCTGGGTGATCAGCACCAGGATCAGGAACGCCGTGCGCCCGCGGAAGTCGTGCCGGGCCGAGTAGTACGCGGCCGGCAGCGCCACGAGCAGCACGAGGATCGTCGAGCCGCCCGCGACCTTCAGCGTCACCCACAGGTTCCCCGCGAGGCCGCTGCTCCAGAAGTTGGCGAGGTTCGACCACACCCACTCCTTGGGCCAGAACGACACCTCGCGCAGCGACTCCTGCGACCGCAGCGAGGTCAGCAGCATGACGATGTAGGGGAACAGGAAGACGAACGCGACGATGTACGCGGCGGCCGCCACGATCACGGTCTTGAGCTTCGGCACGCGGCGCGGCGGGCGCCCGCGGTGCCCGGCGTGGTGGCGCGGGCCGGTCCTCGGCATGGTCTGCACGGCCATCACGCCACCTCCTTGTTCCAGCGCGACACCTTGAGGAAGATCGCGGTCAGCACGATCACCATGCCGAAGTTGACGACGGACATCGCGGCCGACTCACCGATGTTCGAGCCCTTGAGGATGAACATGAGGATGGTCGAGGTGGCCGTCGAGTAGCCCGGCTGGCCGTGGGTCATGGCCCAGATGATCGGGAAGCTGTTGAAGACGTTCATGACGTTGATCAGCGCGGCGACCGTGAGGGCGGGCCTGAGCAGCGGCAGCGTGATCGACCAGTACGTGCGCAGCCTGGACGCGCCGTCCATCCTGGCCGCCTCGTAGACGTCGGCGGGGATGGTGGCGAGCCCGGCGAGCAGCGCGTACGTCGTGAACGGCACCGACACGAACACGGCCACGAACACCAGCCACGGCATGGCGCTGGAGGCGTCGCCGAGCTGGTCGGCGGAGGCGCCGCCCATCGCGTCGATCAGCCCCAGCTTCAGCCTGATCTGGTTGATCACGCCGACCTCGGGGTCGAGCATCCACTTGAAGATGATCGCCGTCATCAGCACCGAGGCGGCCCACGGCGCGATCAGCGCCCAGCGGGCGACCTTGCGGCCGGGGAAGCGCTGGTTGAACAGCTGCGCCAGGGCGAGCGAGATCAGCACGGTGAGCGCGACGACCGCGACCACCCAGATGACGCTGCGGACCATGATGTCGGCGAAGTCCTTCTCGCCGAACAGCTTGGTGTAGTTGTCCGGGAAGTTGTCGCCCTGGACCACGCCGAACCGGCTGATCTTGAGGAACGACGACCTGACCATCTCGATCACGGGCCAGAGCACGACCAGCGCGATCAGCACCACGGCCGGCCCGATCCAGGCCAGTGGTTCGAGGGCGCGCAACCTTCTCATGAGGAACCTTCCATGACGATACGGCCAGCACCTGTCACAGCGCTGGCCGTACACAGCCGCGACGGATCAGCTGGACTCGGCGGCCTTCTGAAGCTCCCCGAGGACCTTGGCCGGGTCGTCCTTGACGGCACTGCCGATGGTCTGCTTCATCTGCGCCGACACGGCATCCCACTTGGGGTCGGCCTGGGGGTAGAAGGTCGCGTTCGGCAGAGCGTCCAGGAACGGCTTGAGCTTCTCGTCGCTCGAGAGCTTGTCGATGCCACCCTTGGTGACAGGCAGCAGCTTGTAGAGCTCGGAGATCTTCTGCGCGGCGTCGCCCGTGTAGAAGAAGTCGAAGAACTTCTTGATCTCCTCGGCGTGGCCGTTCTTGTTGAACGCCATGATCCAGTCCTGCACGCCGAGCGTGGTGTCGAGCGGGCCGGTCTTACCGGGAATCGGCGCGACGCCGTAGTTCTTCAGCCCCGCGGTGTCGAAGATCGGGATGGACATGGGTCCGCCGTTGACCATGCCGACCTTGCCCGCGCCGAAGTCCTCCCAGACCGTCTTGCGGTCCTTGGTGCCCGGGTTCGGGGTGGTGAGACCGGCGTCGACCAAGCCCTTCATGTACGTGAAGGTCTCGACGTTCTGCGGCGAGTTGATCGCCCACTTGCCGGAGGCGTCCTTGTAACCGCCGCCGTTGCCCAGCATCCACAGGAGCGACTCGGCTTGAGCCTCCTCCTGTCCCAGCGGCAGGCCGAACGGCTGGCTCACTCCGGCCTTCTTCAGCTTGTCCGCAGCCGCCTTCAACTCGTCCCAGGTCTTGGGCGGCTCGGCGATCCCGGCCTTCTGGAAGAGGTCCTTGTTGTAGAAGAGGGCACGGGCGGACGACACGAACGGGATGCCATAGGCGACGCCGTCCAGCTTGCCGTTGTCGGCGAACTTCTGAAGCATGTCCTGCTGGACGTTGGGAGAGAGGACTTCGTCCACCTTGTAGAGCAACTGCTCCTTGGCGAAACCGGCATAGCCGCCGGTCTGCAGGATGTCGGGCACCTGGCCGTTCTGGACCATGGTGGCGACCTGCTTGTCGATGTCGTTCCAGTTGATGACCTGGACGTCCACCTTGATGTTGGGGTTCTGCTTCTGGAACTCGTCGACGACGCCCTTCCAGAACGTCTCGCCGGAGTTCGGCTTGCCGGGGCCGTCGCCGTAGTCGGCGGCGACCATCTTCAGCGTGACCTGCCCGCCGCCCGAGGACTGCGCGTTGTTGGCGCCGCCGGAGTCGCCGGAACCGCAGCTGGACAGTACCAGCATGGTGGCGAGGCCGAGAGCGGCGCCGCCCGCAAGCTTCATCTTCACTGGAGATACCGCCTTCTCGTCGGACGGGTGCGGCTGGTCCGTACCAGTTCCGGACCCGGCCCAGGGGTTGGGGGGCGCGCGAGCCGGGGCTCGGCGCGTTTGCGTCAGCGTAAGCCCCTGTTCTTCGGGCGGTCTATACCGGCTCATTGCGGTTTTGCAACACTCGCGGCGGTCTCCGTGCCTGTCCGGTCTAGACCAGGCGTGATCGGATCTTCCTGCGGACGTTCTCCCCCTCGTCAGGGGACCCGATCCACGGGCCTTCGAGTGACGGGTCGAGCACGCCCTCCTCCAGGAAGGCGTACCGGCCGTCGAGCACGTAGCCCGCCAGCCGGGCGTCCTGGCTGTCGGTGTTGTCCCACAGCTGCTCGAACAGCGCGTCCACGCGCCGCCGCGCCTGCCGGCAGAACGTGTCGGCCAGCTCGTACGGCCGCTGCCCCAGGTCTCCGGCGTCCTCGTCGGCCTTCACGCAGACGGCCGTCATGGCGAACAGCTCCGCCCCGGCGTCCACGATCCTGCCGAGGAACGCCTGCCGGTGCTCCAGCCGGCCCTGCCAGCGCGACATGCCGTAGAAGGTGGACCTGGCCAGCTTCCTGGCGGCCCGCTCGACGAAACGCAGGTGGGCGGCGAGCGGGCCGAACCCGGCGTACGACGTGGGCAGGTTGCCGCTGCCCGCCACCAGCGTCGGCAGCCACCTGGCGTAGAAGCGCGAGGCGCGGCCCAGCGCGTGGACGCGCTCCTGCGGCGAGGCGTCCGGGTCGACCAGCTCGCCCGCCGCCGCCAGGTGCGCGTCCACCGCCTCCCTGGCGATCAGCAGCCGCATGATCTCGGACGACCCCTCGAAGATGCGGTTGATGCGTGCGTCGCGCAGCATCTGCTCGGCGGGCACGCCGCGCTCGCCCCGGGCCGCCAGCGACTCGGCGGTCTCGTACCCGCGCCCGCCCCTGATCTGGACCAGCTCGTCGAGCACCCGGTAGCCCAGCTCGGTGGCGTACAGCTTGGCCAGGGCAGCCTCGATCCTGATGTCGTTGCGCCGGTCGTCGGCCAGGCGGGCGGTCAGCTCGCACACGGCCTCCAGCGCGTACGCGCTCGCCGCGATGAACGCGATCTTCGTGGCGACGGCCTCGTGCCTGCCGATGCCGCGTCCCCACTGCTCGCGGGCGTTGCCCCACTCGCGGGCGATCTTCAGCGCCCACTTGGCGTTGCCCGTGCAGGACGCGGGCAGCGACAGGCGTCCGGTGTTGAGCGTGGTCAGCGCGATCTTGAGTCCTTCGCCCTCGCGCCCGATGCGGTTCGCGGCCGGCACCCTGACCCCGCGGAACTCGGTCACGCCGTTCTCGATGCCGCGCAGCCCCATGAACGCGTTGCGGCGCCTGACCGTGATGCCCGGCGTGTCGGCCTCCACCACGAACGCGCTGATCTTCCTGCCGGTGCGCGCCATGACGACGAGCAGGTCGGCGATGACACCGTTGGTCGTCCACAGCTTGACGCCGTCGAGCACGTACTCGTCGCCGTCGCGCACCGCGGTCGTGGACAGCCTGGCCGGGTCGGAGCCGACGTCGGGCTCGGTGAGCAGGAACGCCGAGATCTCACCCGCGGCGCACCTCGGCAGGAACGCCCGCTTCTGCTCCTCCGTGCCGAACAGCTTCAGCGGCTGCGGCACCCCGATCGACTGGTGCGCCGACAGCAGCGTCGCCAGCGCCGGGCAGTACGACCCGACCAGCGTGAGCGCGCGGACGTACGACAGGTACGGCAGGCCGAGCCCGCCGTACTCCTCGCCGATGGTGATGCCGAACGCGCCCAGCCTGGCCAGGCCCTCGACGACCTCGTCGGGCACCCGCGCGGTGCGCTCGATGAGCTGCGGGTCGACGTGCTCCTCCAGGAAACGCCTGAGCGCCCGCACGAACTCCTCACCGCGGCGGGCGGCCTCGGGGGACGGCGTGGGGGCGGGGTGCAGGAGGTCGAGCCGGAAGTCACCGAGGAAGAGCTGCCTGCCGAAGCTGGGCCGCGTCCACTCCTTCTCGCGGGCCTGCTCCCCGACCTGCCTGGACTCCGCGTACGCCTGCTCGGTCTGCTGATCGGTCATCGGACCTCCGCTCCCTCGGCAGCGGCAGGCCGCCCTGCCGCCGGTGTGCCGCTACGGCGCGCATACCCACCTTCGCCCGTGCCTGCCCCCTGTCAAGCCGTCGAAGCGCGACCCGGGGAACACCGGACACCCGGCAGGATCAGACGGGCGTTAATTCGGTTGCGGCCTCATATGCGGCCCGCGTACTTTCGTGGACATGCGCCTTTACCTGTGACGAGCCGGGCTGTTCCGGCCACTCAGCAGCGAAATCCGTTCATCCATGACGCGGCAGCTGAGCTTGCGTACCGGCCGACGAGCCGCGTCGCGAGTCGTGTAAAGGAGCTTTCTCATGCGTGTGCGTTCATCCACGAAGAAGTCCGGCAAGAACCTCCCCGGGCGGGACGTCCCCGCCCGGAAGCAGGTGCCGATGCCCAGGATGCCGCAGCGGCCGGTCGCGCCGCCGCGCCGCATCCCGTCCAAGGGCCGGTGACGGCCGAGGGCCCAGCAGACCACTACCCGGGATGGTAGTGACGGGCGCCGCCTCCCAACGCCATGGAGGCGGCGCCCGATTCCGCGAGCCGGCGACGCCTACGCGTCACAGCCGCTCGATGATCGTGACGTTCGCCTGGCCGCCGCCCTCGCACATCGTCTGCAGGCCGTACCTGCCGCCCGTGCGTTCCAGCTCGTTCAGGAGCTTCGTCATCAGGATCGCGCCGGTGCCGCCCAGCGGGTGGCCCAGCGCGATCGCGCCGCCGTTCGGGTTGACCCTGGCGTCGTCGGCGCCGAGCTCTTTCATCCAGGCCAGCGGCACCGGCGCGAACGCCTCGTTGATCTCCGTGACGTCGATGTCGTCGATCGACAGCCCCGCCTTCTTCAACGCCTTCCGCGTGGCGGGGATCGGCGCGGTCAGCATGTACACCGGGTCGTCGCCCAGCACGGTCAGCTGGTGGATGCGGGCCCTCGGGGTCAGGCCGTGGTCCTTCACCGCCTGCTCGGAGGCGATCAGCACCGCCCCTCCGCCATCGGAGATCTGCGACGACGTGGCCGCCGTGATCTGGCCGCCCTCCTTCAGCGTCTTCAGCGCGGCCATCTTCTCCAGCGTCGTGTCGGGGCGCGGGCCCTCGTCGTCGGCGACGCCGTTGACCGGGACGATCTGGTCCTTGAAGTAGCCGTTCGCGATGGCCTTCGCGGCGCGCTGGTGCGACTCGAACGCGAACCGCTCCAGCTCGTCCCGCGTGAAGCCCCACTTCTCGCACATCAGCTCCGCGCCGCGGAACTGCGAGATCTCCTGCTTGCCGTACCGCTCGACCCACAGGTCGCCGAACGGGAACGGCATGCCCTTCTCCAGCGCGGCGCTGATCGGGGAGCCCATCGGCACGACGCTCATGGACTCGACGCCGCCCGCCACGACGAGGTCCTGCGTCCCCGACATGACGCCCTGGGCGGCGAAGTGGATGGACTGCTGCGAGGAGCCGCACTGCCTGTCGAGGGTCACGCCGGGCGTGGTCTCGGGCAGGCCGGCCGACAGCCAGGCGTTGCGCGCGATGTCCATGCTCTGCGGGCCGAACTGCATCACGCAGCCCAGGATGACGTCCTCCACCGCCGCCGGGTCCACGCCGGTGCGCTCGACGAGCGCCTTGAGCGTGTAGGCGGCCAGGTCAGTGGGGTGGACGGCGGACAGGCCGCCCTTCTTCTTGCCGACCGGGGTGCGGACCGCCCCGACGATGTACGCCTCAGCCACAGTGCCTCCTGGTAAACCGAGCAATATTCGGTTATCAGGACGAGCGTACAACAGAACCTTGCTCTGTGGCCGATCAGGCAGCGGGACAGCGGCTCACCCCGGCAGGCGGGACGCGCGGACCGGCCGTCACTCCGGCGGCAGGAGGTCCTCCGCGGCCTCGATCCTGAAGCGCCGGCGGTCCACCGCCACGCCGTTCAGGGCCTCCGACAGCTCCAGCGCCAGCGCGCCCAGCTTGACCGGCTCGTCGCCGCGCAGCTCCACCGCCGTCAGCTCCACCGCGAACGGCAGCAGCTCGGCCACCGCAGGAGGCTGACCCCGCTGCGGCACCACCGCCGCCCTGACCGCGCCCGCCGTGAACGTGAACTCGTCCTCCTGCTCCAGCAGCGGCGCCAGATCCTCCGCCGACGGACGCGCCGGCAGGATCACCGCCGGACCCCCGCCCTCCTCGTCGGACGGATCACTCACCTCGCCCCGGCAGACCACCAGCCCGCCCAGGCGGAACGCCAGCCCCTCCGCCAGGAACACGTCGAAGAAGTCCACCGGCAGCGGGCCCTCGGCCGTCACCCGGCACGCCCACACCTTCTCCAGCACGCCGCCCACGAGATCGGGCTCGGCCTCGACCGGCGCGTGCACCCGGACATCCGTGGCCACGACGTCCGCGCCGTCGGCCCGGGCGCCCGGGTCGGCCAGCCGCAGCAGGCGCAGCAGGGTCGCCTGGTCCGGTTTGGCGGGCAACGCCGCCGTCGGGCCAGTACGCAGTCTCCGCTTCGCCATCCAGCCCATGCCCGCCTCCGTGGGTCGGCTCGTGAGTCAGCTTCGGTAGGAGCCCGTCATCGTCGCGTAGACGATGACGTTGTCGGTGTAGTGGCCGATGCGGCGATCGTACGTGCCGCCGCACGTGATCAGGTGAAGTTGCGCGTTCGCCTGGCCACCGTAGACGCGTTCCGTCGGGAACGTCTTCTTGCTCGCCTGCTCCAGGCCGCCCACCGTGAAGACGGCCGTGGTGCCGTCCTGGCGCTTCACCTCGATGGTGTCGCCGTACCTGAGCTCGTGCAGGCGGCTGAAGACGGCACTGCGCGTACGGGTGTCCTTGTGGCCCAGCAGCACCGCCGGACCCGCCTCGCCCGGCGTGGACATGTTCCTGTACCAGCCGACCAGGTTCGGGTCGTCGGCCGGAGGCACCTGGATCGCGCCGTCCCTGGCCAGCCCCACCGACCTCACCGGCGCGTTGACGCCCAGCTTCTTGATGACGATGCGCAGCGGAGTGGACGGCTGCATCGGCGGCGCGGGCGTCGCCTGCGGCAGCGGCGGCGGGACGTCCGGCGGCGCCTGGAACAGCGCCTGCGCCGGCTGCCCCGTCGGCTGCCCGTCGGGCCGCCCATCGGGTTGCGCGGCCAGTTCCAGGCTGTCGCGGTCGCTCAGCCCGTACTCCTCCGGCGACCTGAACACGATCAGCAGCCCCGCCAGGACCGTCACCACCCCGGCGATGGCCGCCACGAGCAGCACCGTGCGCAGCGCCGTGCTCCCCCTGTCGGCGGGGGGCGGCGGCACCGGGCTCCCGCCGTACGGGTAGTGCCCAGACACGGCGGCTCAGCTCCTGCTGACGCCGCGACGCCGCATCCACAGCCCGCCGACGGCGGCGGCGGCGACCAGCGCGGACCCCGTCAGGATGAACACCCGCCCGTCGGGCCCCATCTCACCGCCGGCGCCCGTGTCCGCCCCCGCCTTCGGCGTCTGCGAGTTGCGCTGCTTCGTCTTCGACTTCGTCGCGCTCGGCGTCACCGTGACGTACGCGGTGGTCGTCTTGGTCGGCTTGGGCGAGCTCGTCGTCGTGGAGGAGGACGTCGGCGACGTGGCCGCACCCACGGTCAGGGTGTACGTCTTCAGCGCCGTGTCGTTCTGGACGGTGCACGAGATCGCCGGCGTGGTGCCGGTGGCCGTGTCGGCACCGAAGTTGATCTTCCCGGGCTTCACGGTGGCCGTGCCGGCGGTGTTCGCGGTCGCCTTCAGGTCGAAGGCGGCCACCGGCAGTGTGATGGGCTGACCGGCGGTGACCGTGGTGGTGCCCTCACCCGTGGCCGACGTGAGGCCGCTGACGCCGGTCAGCGCCGCGTAGGCGAAGATCTTCGGGCTGATCGTCTGGCCGGTGCTGGGAGCCTTCAGCTCCTTGCCCGTCGTGTACGTGCCCTTCCACTTGATCGCGAACTGCTCGCCGACCTTGGCGGACGTCGGCATGGTCAGCTCGACCTTGACCTCGACGTCGTGGACCTCGCTGGCGGTGGGCCCGGTGCACTCGTACTGGACGACGTCGGTCCCGGTCGTGCCGCCACCACCACCGGTGCCGATCGGGACCGTGACGGCCTCGGTCGAGGTGGTGGTGCAGGTCGTCACGCTGGTGGAGCTGGAGGCGAGCGCCAGCCGCAGCTCGCCGGGCTTCACGCTGACGCTGCCGGTCGAGCCGGTGGGCACGGAGATCTTGTACTTGACCTCGCTCGCGAGGACGGAGGTGGCCGCCGACGGCACGGACGGACCCGTCTTGGCCCCGGCGTCGAAGACCGAACCCGGAGTGGGCGTGAGGGTGGCCGTGACCTGCAGGTTCGTCGTCGTCTGCGGGGTGCTCGTGGACGCGATCATGAGTGCCGGGATTCCGAGGGCCAGCTCGAAGTTGCCGCCGGCGGTCGCGGAGTCGGGCGGCGTGACCGTCACGCTGATCGCCGTGTTGGTGAACGGCCCGCCGCTGCATGTGTAGGCGTAGGTCTTCGGCGTGGCCGCCTGCGCCTCGGTCGCGGTGAGCAGGGTGAAGGCGGAGCCGGCGAAGAGGACACCCGTGCCCAGTAAGCCCAGAACCGAGGTCTTGCGGGCGAAGCGGCGCCCCGCCTGAGACTTAAGCACGGGTCCATCTCCGTTTCAGCACAGTTGTAACAGGCGTACCAGAATCCCAGCCGTTGGTCACGGTTAGGTAGAGATCCTACGAACTGATCCTGTCAACTTTCTGTTAGCCGCCAAAAACCGTCAGCCCTTTTTCTTGGACAACGTCGCGTACACGATGATGTTGTCCTTGTAGCTGTGGGCACCCTTGTTGAAGACGCCGCCGCAGGTGATCAGGCGCAGCTGGGCATCGTCGGTGTTGCCGTACACCCGGTTCGTCGGGAACGACGACTTGCTGACCTGCTCGATCCCGCTCACCGTGAAGCGCGTGACCTTGCCGTCCGAGCGGGACACGTAGATCTGGTCGCCCTTCGCCAGCTCCGACAGGCGGGCGAACACCGCCGCGCCCTTCCTGGTGCTGACGTGGCCGTTGATCACGGACGGGCCCGCCTCTCCGGGGACGGGCGAGAAGCGGTACCAGCCGGTCAGGTTGGGCTTGCTCAGCGACGGGGTGCCGAGGTTGCCCTTGATGTCCACGGTCACCCGGCCGATCGGCGCGTTCACCTTGATCTTGGGGATCCTGATCCGGGTGGGCCGCGTCTTGGCCTTGGCCGCCTTCGTCTTCACCGCCGGGATCGGCGCCACCGTCGGCACGGCCGCCAGCGGCGGCGGCGCGTCCAGGCGGGCGGGCGTCAGGCCCGCCTTGCCGCCCGGGCCGACGCTCGGCGGCAGCACGAACGCGCCCGCGTTCTCGATCTGGACGGTCGTCGGCTGGTCCATGGCCGCGGGGGCCGGCCCGGAGCCGTCGTCCACGGCGGGCACCACCGACAGCAGGCCCACCATGACGACGCCCACGCCGGCCAGCGAGCCCGCGATCAGCAACCCGGGCATCGCCCGGCTCATCAGCGACTTCTGCTCGGTCATCACTTCAGCCCTCCGGCGTGCTCGGCGCGTCGCCGCCGCATCAGCAGGCCGCTGGTGGCGCTGCCCATCAGCACCACGGCACCGCTGGCCATCAGTCCGTACGGTCGGGGTTCGTCGGGCGCCTCACCGCTGTCCACGCCGCCCTTCGGAGTCTTGGCCACCTGCGCCTTGACGTACTTGGTCGCCGTGGCGGTCGCGGTCGGTTTCGCCGAGGACGAGGGGGTGCTACTGCTCGTCCCGGTCGCCGGCGGCACGACGATCACATGCCCCATCCCGTTGTTCGACGGCGGCGGGGTGATGTGCTTCGTCGGCGTGCCGGTGGTGGTCGGGTTGTTGGTGGGCGGGTTGGTGCTGGGCGGGGGCGTGGTCGTGGTCGGCGGCGGGCTGGTGGGAGACGTCGCGGTGGGGCTGGGCGAGGCCTCGCGGACCGTCACCACGACCGACACCGGGCCGCCGACGAGCTTGCAGATCGCGCGGTGGTAGCCCGTCGGGATCTTCTGCGTGTCGGTGAGCACGTTGAAGGCGTCCAGCCAGGCCGGCTTGGTGGAGGTGTTGACGATCTTGATGGTGTGCTTGCCGTACTCCAGCCCGGCCGACTCCCAGAGCTTGACGCCGCCGTTGAGGTCGTGGTTCACGGGCTTGTTGTCCTCGTCCCGCGAGGGGTCGACCGTGGCCACCTTGTAGCCGTCGATGTAGATGTCGACGGTGCCGGCGTCCTTGTCCGTCGGCCCGATGTACTCCACGCCGGTGCCGACGAAGGTGAGCTCCGCGGAGGCGCCCATCTCGGTCGTCTCGTGCAGGTCGTTGTGGACGTGGTGCTCGGCACTGGGACGGTCGTCGAGGGAGGTCCAGGTGCCGCTGTACTTGACCTGGAGGTCCGTGGGGTTGTCGGTCTCGTTGCCGTCGTTGACCGGGACCGAGCCGTCGGGCGGCGTGAAGTCCACCTCGATGTCACGCGGGGTCACCTTGATGGTGCCCGGCTTGTCCATGAGGCCCGGGTCGTTGATCGTCTCCGGGAGCGTCAGGTACGAGTCGGGGTGGAGCTTGGTGTCCTGGTCGGCGGTGCCCTTCGGCTGCAGGATGCCCTGCCAACTGCTGAGGAGCTGCACGTTGCCCACGGCGTGCACCTGCGCGCCCGCTGCGAAGTAGTTGGGCGACTGGAAGCGCGTGCTGTTGGCGTACTTGAGCTTCCAGGTGAAGTTCAGCGGACCGCCCACGACCAGATCGGTGGCGAAGGTCAGGTTGGTCGTGAGGCGGACGGGGCCGTGGCGGACGATGCTGTCCGGCCCCGCAGGGGTGCAGTCGTAGTCGACCACGAGGTCGGCGGGGGCGGCGGAGGCTGGGATGTCCGGCAGGACCACCAGTCCTAAGGCTGCCACGGATCCGACGGATGCGGCGAGCAACGCCGTGCGCCACCGATTCACGGGACTCTCCGATCACACAAGTAGACCGAGGGTAGATCTTAGGGGCGGAAACCCCACCAATGCTGACCGAACACCGCATGTTCCACCACTTGTGATGAACCCGTGTCCGCTCCGACGGGTATACCTCGCGGTAACAGAATCGTATTCTGTCGTCCTGATCAACCCTGCCTGGAGGCGACCGATGCAGCGAGACCTCTTCGACGAGGAGCACCTCCTCTTCCGCGAGACCGTGCGCGAGTTCATGGCCCGGGAGGTCGTCCCCCATCACGGACAGTGGGAGAAGGACGGCATCGTCCCGCGCGAGGTGTGGAAGAAGGCGGGCGAGATCGGCATGTTCGGCTTCTCGGTGCCCGAGGAGTACGGCGGCGCCGGCATCACCGACTTCCGCTACAACACCGTCATCGTCGAGGAGGTCATCGCGACCGGCTCGTCGGGCCTCGGGTTCTCGCTGCACAACGACGTCATGGCGCCGTACCTGGTGGACCTGACCGACGACGGGCAGAAGCAGCGCTGGCTGCCGGGGTTCGCCTCCGGCGAGCTGATCACCGCCATCGCCATGACGGAGCCGGGCGCGGGCAGCGACCTGCAGGGCGTCAGGACGACCGCGGTGCGCGAGGGCGACCACTACGTGCTGAACGGGCAGAAGACGTTCATCACGAACGGCATCAACGCGGACCTCGTGGTCGTCGTCGCCAAGACCGACCCGGACGCCGGGGCGCGCGGCATCACCCTGCTCGTGGTCGAGCGGGGCATGGAGGGCTTCACCCGCGGCAGGAACCTCGACAAGATCGGCATGAAGGCGCAGGACACCGCCGAGCTGTTCTTCGACGACGTCCGCGTGCCGGTGGCCAACCGGCTCGGGCCGGAGGACGGCCAGGGTTTCTTCCAGCTCATGAACAACCTGCCGCAGGAGCGTCTGTCCATCGCGGTGGGGGCCGTGGCCGCCGCGGAGACCGTGCTGAGCGAGACGATCGAGTACTGCAGGACCAGGCAGGCGTTCGGGCGGAACATCGGGTCGTTCCAGAACACCCGGTTCGTGCTGGCGGAGCTCGTCACCGAGACGGAGATCGCCCGCCACTACGTGGACACCTGCGTGCGCGCGCTCAACGCCGGCACGCTCACCGCCGTGGACGCCGCCAAGGCCAAGTGGTGGACGACGGAGCTGCAGAACAAGGTCATCGACCGCTGCCTCCAGCTCCACGGCGGCTACGGCTACATGATGGAGTACCCGGTGGCCAAGGCGTGGATCGACAGCCGCGTCCAGACCATCTACGGCGGCACCACCGAGATCATGAAGGAGATCATCGGCCGCTCGTTCGGCTTCTGACGGCACGCGGGCCGCTCGCCGCGCGGGAATCCGCGCGGGCGGCGGGCCGACGCCCCATACTGGACAGCATGGACAGCGGCCTGATCCTCCTGGTCTTCCTGGCGTTGCTGTTCGCCTGGGGCCTCAACCGCGTGCGCCGCGCGATGCGCCTCGGGCCCGTCGGCTACGCCGGCGTGGTCATCGTCTTCGTCATCGTGATGCTGCTGCTGTGGGGTCAGACGTTCCGCTGAAGGGCCGCCCGCTCAGGCCTGGGGGCGGCTGCCCTGCAGCAGCAGCCGCGCCACCAGCTCGGGGTCGTCGCTCATCGGCACGTGCCCGCAGCCTTTCAGCAGCTTGACCCGCTGCCCCGACCACCGCGCGGCCCGCAGCGCCTGGCGGCGTGGCAGCAGCCGGTCATGCTCCCCCCACGCGATCGTGATCGGCGACTTGGGCGGCGCGGGCGGCATCAGCCCGGAGATCGATTCCAGCGTCTCGTCGAACCCCTGCGAACCGGCCAGCGCCTGCGACGCGGCGAGCATCGCGGCCGGCGACAGCCGGGAGGGGTGGGCGACCAGCAGCCCGGCGGACACGGCGTGCAGCAGCGGGTTCCCCGCCATCACGGCGGCCCGGCCCGGCTCCGCCGCCGACCTGGCCGAGGCCCGCATGGCGCGCAGCACCGTCCTGGCGTAGAGCAGCTCGGCCCGCGACCAGAACCCGGCGGGCGACAGCGCGGTGGCGGAGCGGACGACGCCGCGCGCGGCCAGCTCCAGCGCCAGGTACCCGCCGAGGGAGTTGCCCGCGACATGCGGGTCCTTGACGCTGAGCAGCGCGCAGAACGACTCGACCGCGTCGGCCAGCGACTCGGCGGTGTACGGGGTGCCGGGCGGCAGCGCAGGCGACACGCCGCACCCCGGGAGGTCCAGGGCGATCACGGTGCGCTCCGCGGCCAGCCGGTCGAGGACCGGCAGCCATCCCTGCCAGTGGTGACCGATGCCGTGGATGAGGATCAGCGGCTCGCCGCTGCCCCGCCGTTCGAAGGCCAGCTCCATGAGGTCGAGTGAACCACTCACCGGCTCCGGGTGGGAATCTCGAACCAGACGGCTTTGCCTTCCCTGGTGGGACGCGAACCCCAGCGCTTCGCCAGCTGGTCGACCAGGTAAAGGCCGCGCCCGCCCTCGTCGTTCTCGCCGGCGCTGCGGATGCGGGGCAGGCGCAGGTCCTGGTCGAACACCTCGACCCAGACCGACTCCTCGCCCCTGCGCAGCCGCAGGGTGAACTCCTTGTCGCCCACCACTTCGTCCTCGAAGCCAGGGAGGTCCCAGGACTCCTCGAACGGCAGCGGCGGCCCCTCGACCATCAGCTCCCTGCGCGGCACGCTCGTGGCGGACGCGTGGAGCACCACGTTGGTGACGACCTCGGAGACGAGCAGGCAGGCCAGCTCGGCGCGCTCCTCGGGTACGTTCCAGTCGGAGAACGCCTCGGACGCCATGCGCCGCGCCTCGCCGACCATGATCGGCTGCGCGGGGAACGTGCGCTCCTCGACGTCGAGGTCGACGTCGCTGGAGCGGACGACGAGGATCGCCATGTCGTCGTCGATCTCGCCCGGCACGGCCACGGTGGCCGCGTCGGCGACGCGCTCGACGTCGGCGTCGGACATCTTGGCCAGCTTCTCGCACAGGACGCCGAGCGTCTCCTCCTCGGTCGGCATCGTGCCGTCGCGCCCGGGACGCCGGTCGACCAGGCCGTCGGTGTAGAGGACGAGCGCCGCGCCCGGCGGGAGCGTGCGGGTCTCCTCCTTGTAGACCAGGTCGGCGTGCAGGCCCTTGGCGCGCACCCCGAGCGGCTGGCCGACCTCCTCGATGTCGAGCTCGACGCACTGGCCGTCGAGCAGCAGCAGCGGCGGCGCGTGCCCGGCGTTGGCGAACGAGAGCTGCCGCGACCAGGCGTCGTAGACGAGGTACTGGCAGGTGACGATCGGCGGGATGGTGACCTCGGTGCCGTTGTCGTCCTGCTCGGGGGTGGCGATGATGCGGGTCCACTCGTCGAGCCTGGCGAGGATGTCGGCGGGCGACTTGTCGTCCTGGGCGAAGGCCCGCAGCGCGGCCCTGAGCTGGCCCATGATGGCGGCGGCCTTGGCGCCCCTGCCCTCGACGTCGCCGATGACGATGCCGACCCGGCCGGCCGACAGCGGGATCACGTCGTACCAGTCGCCGCCGACCTGGGTCTGGATGCCCTGGCCGTGGGAGGCGAGCGGCGCGGCCGGGTAGTAGCGCACCGCGATCTGCAGGCCGTCGAGCTGCGGCAGCCTCCTGGGCAGCAGGTGCTTCTGGAACGACTCGGCGGTGTGCCGCTCCTCCTCGAACAGCAGGGCGTTGTCGATGGCGAGCGCGACCCGGGTGGCGATGGCGCCGACGAAGTCGCGGTCGAAGGCGTCGTAGTGGGGGCTGCGCCGGTCGGTGAGGTTCGACAGCCCGAGGTACATCAGGCCCAGCGTCTCGCCGCGCACCAGCAGCGGCGCGACGATCGCCGACGTCATGCCGATCTCGCCGGCCAGCCGCGCGCTGCCCTCGTGGGGGACGGGGTAGGTGGCGCTCGCGAAGTCCTCGACCAGGATGGTCTCCTGGCGGCGCAGCGCGGTGTCGGCGTAGTGGCCCGACGGGTAGCGGATCTCCGCGCCGACGGGCTTCCAGGTGCCGGACGGGGGTGTCCAGCCCTGGACGTGCTGGGAGATCCGGCGCACCAGCCGGTCGCCCTCCATCAGCTCGATGAAGCAGTGGTCGGCGAACTGCGGCACCAGCATCTCGGCGACGCGCTTGAGCGTCTCCTCGACGTACAGGGAGCCGGCGAGCCGCTCGCCGATGCGCTCCAGCAGCCCGAAGCGGTCCTTCTCGCGCTCGTTGCTGCGCAGCGCCTCGCGCGCCAGGATGACGATGCCCGTGACCGACCCGGACGAGTGGCGCAGGGGCACCGCCTGGGCGCGGACGTAGACGATGGTGCCGTCGCCGCGCCTGACGTCGAAGGTGCCCTCCCAGACGCCGCCCTTGAGCACGTGCTTGGCCAGCTCGACGGCCATGGGGTGGTCTTTCTCCATGATGCCGAGCGACAGCAGGGAGGTGTCACGCGAGGACGACTTGCCCGGGCGGCCGAACAGTTTCTCCGCGAAGGGGTTCCAGTAGAGGAGATTGCTGAACCGGTCCGTGACCACGACGGCCATCTCCGCGTGGTCGAGGACGGATCCGGCAGCCAGGTGATCAGCCGTTTCCTGTGACAGATCCCCCCATCGCTTCATCCGGCGACCAATCCTCGGGGTGGTATGTGCTTACAGCAGACCACGAGCGCTCCTGCAACAGTCTTGGTCAGGTCGGAGTGGAGGGCCTCCCCAGAGGGATTCAACCAAGCCGCTGCGCGCGCGTCAGCGCTTGGAGACAAAAACGTGCGCCGCAACGTCTCGCGGAAGTTCCGCGGGAGTGTCGTTCGCGTCACCGTCACCTGTCACCCGCACACCGTCGTCGCTCGCCGCGAGCGTCACCTCGCGTCCGGGTTGTATCCCAACTTGCTTGAGTTTAAGCATCACAGCGGGATCACTTTGCACTTGTTCGCTAATTCGCCTCACCACCACGGGCACGTCACCGGGGCCCGCGAGATCGGACATCGACGTGAGGACGTTCTCGGCGGCCTCGGCCGTCTCGGGGGCGCCGAGCTCGGAAAGGCCGGGGATCGGGTTGCCGTGCGGGCACGCGGTGGGGTTGCCGAGCAGCCCCACGAGCCGGGTCTCGACCGACTCGGACATGACGTGCTCCCAGCGGCACGCCTCGATGTGGACCTCCTCCCACGGCAGGCCGATGACCTGCGTCAGGAGGCACTCGGCGAGGCGGTGCTTGCGCATGACCCGGGTGGCGAGCGTCCGCCCGAGGTCGGTCATCGACAGATGACGGTCGCCCTCGACGCGGACGAGGCCGTCGCGCTCCATGCGGGCGACGGTCTGGCTCACGGTGGGGCCGCTCTGCTGGAGCCGCTCCGCGATGCGCGCGCGAAGGGGGACGATGCCCTCCTCCTCGAGCTCGTAAATCGTCCGGAGGTACATCTCCGTGGTGTCGATCAGGCCGTGTGCGGTCAAGGCTCCTCCCATCTGAATGCTACGTCGGTCAGGGCGGGGACTGAGCCCGCCAGGGGCGGGCACAGGAGTCACAGGAACCCTATGGGGAGAACGACCGACGATGGATAGGGACGGCAACAACGGAGCGGCCAGGTTCCTTCCCGGCAGGCTCGACCTCGGCGCCCTGCGCGAGGCGGCGGCCTGCTGCGAGGGGTGCGACCTGTTCAGGAACGCGACGCAGACGGTGTTCGGCGAGGGGCCTGAGCGGGCGACGTACGTGCTGGTGGGCGAGCAGCCGGGCGACCAGGAGGACCGCCGCGGCCACCCGTTCGTGGGGCCGGCGGGGCGGGTGCTCGACCAGGGTCTGGAGGAGGCGGGCATCGCGCGTGAGGACGTCTACGTCACGAACGCGGTCAAGCACTTCTCCTTCCAGTTGCGCGGCAAGCGGCGCATCCACCAGAAGCCGACGGCGGCCGAGGTGACGGCCTGCCGGCCGTGGCTGGACGCGGAGCTGGCCGTGGTGCGGCCGGAGGTGGTCGTGGTGCTGGGGGCGACGGCGGCGCAGGCGCTGCTCGGCAGGACGTTCAGGGTGACGCGGCACAGGGGCGAGCCGGTGCCGCTGGGCGACGCGCTGGCGGTGGCCACGATCCACCCGTCGGCGGTGCTGCGCGCGCCGGACCGCGACGCCGCGTACGCGGGCTTCCTGGACGACCTCAGGGTCGCGGCGCGCCTGCCCGGCGCGGCGTGAACCGGGGGCTCAGGCGCGCGCCTCGCCTGCCCGGTAGTTCCTGAAGCTCGCCACGCACAGCCCCGCGACCAGCACGGCGACGGCGCAGGCGAGGCCGCCGCCGACCCAGGCCGTGGTGAGGCCGAACGCCGACGCGGTGGCCCCGGCGCGCAGGTCGCCGAGCCGCGGCCCGCCCGCGACCACGACCATGAAGACGCCCTGCAGCCTGCCGCGCATCTCGTCGGGGGCGTAGAGCTGCAGGATCGACTGCCGCCACACCGAGGACACGACGTCGGCGGCGCCGCCGACCGCCATGAACGCCACGACGAGCGACAGCTCGCGCGAGAGACCCGCCGCGGCCACCGACAGCCCCCAGACGGCGATGACGGCGACCAGGGCGAGCCCCTGGCGGCTGACGCGGCCCACCCAGCCGGAGAACAGCGCGCCCGCGACGGACCCCGCCGCCATGGCGGACGTCAGCGCGCCGAGCGCGACGGTGGAGCCGTCGAAGCGGGTGGCGGCCAGCTCGGGGAAGAGCGCGCGCGGCAGAGCGAAGACCATGGCGATGATGTCCACCACGAACGACATCAGCAGCACGGGGCTGCCCAGGATGAAGCGGAGGCCGTCGAGCACGGCCCTGGCGCCCGGACGGGTCACCTCGCCGAGCGGAGGCAGCGCGGGCAGTTTCAAGGCCGCGTAGAGGCCGGCTGTGAACAGCAGGGCGTCCATCCCGTACGCCGCCGCGTAGCCGCCGGAGGCCAGCAGGACGCCGCCGGCCATGGGCCCGACGACGGCGCCGATGCTGAACACCAGCGAGTTGAGCGCGTTGGCGGCGGGCACCACCTCGGGCTCCAGGATCCTGGGGATGATCGCGCCCCTGGTGGGCGAGGTGATGGCGAAGCCGGTGGCGTTCAGCGCGACGGCGCCGAGCAGGACGTACACGTTGCCGAGCCCGAGCACGGCCTGGAGGAGGATGAGCAGGGTGGCGGCCCACGCGACGGCGGAGCCGGTCAGCAGGAGCCTGCGGCGGTCCACGGCGTCGGCGACGGCCCCGCCCCACAGGCCGAACACCACGAGCGGCACGAGGTTGGCGAGGCCGAGCAGGCCCACCCAGAGCGAGGAGTGGGTGAGGTCCCAGACCTGCTGGCCCACGGCGAGGACGGTCGCGCCGAGCCCGACGTGCGAGACGGCCTGCCCCACCCACAGGCGGCGGTAGTGGGGCGACCGCAGCGGCCTGGTGTCCACGAGATGACGTCTGACCAACTCCCCGATTGCCACCTGAGGCACCTTAGGGGGCGATCCGTCCTCGGACCGCACCCGGGGCGGAGGTCAAGGGGCGAGCCGTCCTCCGACGCGCCCGGGGCGGCGGTCAGGGGGCGAGCCGCTCCAGGGTCCACTCCGCGCCGGTGCGGCGGTAGCGCAGCCGGTCGTGCATGCGGTCGAGCTGGCCCTGCCAGAACTCCACCTCGACCGGCGTCACCCGGAGCCCTCCCCAGAAGTCGGGGACGGGCGGGTCGTCCGGCCAGCGGGCCGCGAGCTCCTGGTAGCGGGCGTCCAGCTCCTCCCTGGAGCGGACGACGGCCGACTGGCGGGAGGCCCACGCGCCGATGCGGGACCCGTACGGGCGGGAGGTGAAGTACTCGGCCGACTCCTCGTGCGACAGCCGGGTGACGGTGCCCTCGACGCGTACCTGGCGGCGGATGGGGTGCCAGGGGAACAGCAGGGAGGCGCGGGGGTTCTCGGCCAGGTCGCGGCCCTTGCGCGACTCGTAGTTGGTGTAGAAGACGAAGCCGCGCTCGTCGTACCCCTTGAGCAGGACGGTCCTGGCGCTGGGCCGGCCGCCGGCGGAGGCGGTGGCCAGCACCATGGCGTTGGGTTCGGTCAGGTTGGCGGCCATGGCCTCCTCGAACCACACGGTGAACTGGGCGATCGGGTCGGGCGCGACGTCGGCTTCGAGCAGCGGCTCGCCCTCGTACGTACGGCGAAGGCCCGCGAGAACGGGCGGGCGCGGGGTGTCTTCCACGAGACGGTATTCTTGCGCGCTTGTGTGGTGGATCCCACGCACCTGCCCTGACCAGCGGCTTTGGCGTTTCGGCGGGTCCGGAGACCGAGCATGAGCTGGAAGGGGTTAAATTGACCCGCCGGTATCTCGACATCAAGGCATTGCCGGAACATGGCAAGAAAGGGAGGCGGCCGAGCATGTCCGACTTCAAACCCGGCCTCGAAGGCGTCGTGGCTTTCGAGACCGAGATCGCGGAACCGGACAAAGAAGGGGGCGCCCTTCGATACCGGGGCGTCGACATCGAAGAGCTGGTCGGCCGTGTCCCGTTCGGGCACGTTTGGGGCCTGCTGGTCGACAACGCGTTCCAGCCGGGTCTCCCCCCGGCGGAGCCCTACCCCATCCCCGTCCACTCCGGTGACATCCGCGTAGACGTCCAGAGCGCGCTGGCCATGCTGGCCCCGGCCTACGGGTTCAAGCCGCTGCTCGACATCAGCGACGAGGAGGCCCGCGACCAGCTCGCCCGCGCCTCCGTCATGGCTCTTTCCTTCGTGGCGCAGTCGGCGCGCGGCCTCGGACTGCCGATGGTGCCGCAGAGCCGGGTGGACGAGGCCAAGACCATCGTCGAGCGCTTCATGGTCCGCTGGCGGGGCGAGCCCGACCCCCGCCACGTCAGGGCCATCGACGCCTACTGGACGTCCGCCGCCGAGCACGGCATGAACGCGTCCACGTTCACCGCCCGCGTCATCGCCTCCACCGGCGCCGACGTGGCCGCCGCGCTCTCCGGCGCGGTGGGCGCCATGTCGGGCCCGCTGCACGGCGGCGCCCCCGCCCGGGTGCTGCACATGATCGAGGGTGTCGAGCAGCTCGGCGACGCCAAGAAGTACGTCCAGGCCGAACTGGACAAGGGCAACAGGCTCATGGGCTTCGGCCACCGCGTGTACCGGGCCGAGGACCCCCGCGCCCGCGTGCTGCGCCGTACCGCCAAGGAGCTCGACGCGCCCCGCTACGAGGTGGCCGCGGCGCTGGAGCAGGCCGCGCTGGACGAGCTGCACGCCCGCAAGCCCGACCGGGTGCTCGCGACGAACGTGGAGTACTGGGCGGCCGTGGTGCTCGACTTCGCCGAGGTCCCCAGCCACATGTTCACCTCGATGTTCACCTGCGCCCGCACGGCCGGCTGGGCGGCGCACATCCTGGAGCAGAAGCGCACGGGCAGGCTCGTCCGCCCCAGCGCGAACTACGTGGGCCCGGCCTCGCGTCCGCTGTCGGACGTGCCCGGCGCCTCCGAGGTCGTCGGCATCCTCTGACCTCCCAGGCGCGCGAAGCCGGAGGTCGTTCCGGTCGGACAGCCCGGACCAGGAGGGTTGCCCGGCCGATGTGAACGGCCCCGCAGCGAGACGGACGGCCCGCCCACAGGCGGGCCGTTCCGTTTTTCCCGGGGTTCCCCCGGATCGGCCCCGGTTTCCGTCTCGAATGGCGGACCCGGGCGAGGGCGGCTGACCAGGCTCAGTAGTCTGGCACTGTGGCTGACATCGTGATTCCCGCTGACATCAAGCCCGCCGACGGCCGCTTCGGCTGCGGGCCCTCGAAGATCCGTCCCGAGCAGCTGGCCGCGCTCGCGTCGTCAGGCGCGGGCCTCATGGGCACCTCCCACCGCCAGAAGCCGGTCAAGGGCCTGGTCGGCCGGGTGCGCTCCGGTCTCGCCGACCTGTTCTCGCTTCCCGAGGGTTACCAGGTCGTGCTGGGCAACGGCGGCACCACGGCGTTCTGGGACATCGCGGCCTTCGGGCTGATCCGCGAGAAGTCCCAGCACCTGTCGTTCGGCGAGTTCTCCTCGAAGTTCGCGGCCGTCGCCAGGAAGGCGCCGTGGCTGGCCGAGCCGAGCGTCATCACCTCCGATGTCGGCACCTACCCCACCGCGGTGGAGGAGGACGGCGTCGACGTCTACGCCCTCACCCACAACGAGACCTCGACCGGCGTCGCGATGCCGATCAGACGGGTGGGCGGCGACGACGCGCTGGTGCTGGTCGACGCCACGTCGGGCGCGGGCGGCCTGCCCGTCGACATCGCCGAGACCGACGTCTACTACTTCGCCCCGCAGAAGAGCTTCGCCTCCGACGGCGGCCTGTGGATCGCCGTCATGTCGCCGCGCGCGCTGGCCAGGGTCGAGGAGATCGCCGCCTCCGGCCGGTACGTCCCCGAGTTCTTCAGCCTGCCGATCGCCATCGACAACTCCTCGAAGGACCAGACGTACAACACGCCTGCCGTGGCCACGCTGTTCCTGCTGGCCGACCAGATCGACTGGATGAACGCGGGCGGCGGCCTGGCCTGGACCACCGCCCGCACGGCCGACTCCAGCCAGCGCCTGTACGGGTGGGCCGAGAAGTCGTCGTTCGCCACGCCGTTCGCCGCGCCGGAGTTCCGCTCCCAGGTGGTCGGCACGATCGACTTCTCCGACGACGTCGACGCCGCGGCCGTGGCCAAGGTGCTGCGCGCCAACGGCATCGTCGACACCGAGCCGTACCGGAAGCTGGGCCGCAACCAGCTGCGCATCGCGATGTTCCCGGCGATCGAGCCGTCCGACGTCGAGGCGCTGACGGTCTGCGTCGACTACGTGGTCGAGCGCCTCTAGCACCTGACGCGACGCGGCGGCGCACCGGTCTACGGTGCGCCGCCGCGTCGCGTCGGGAGTCGGCGGGTCAGGCGTAGGGGGTCGCGGAGGGCCTGCGGCGCAGCGCCCAGGCGGCCACCACGCCGCCGATGAGGCCGAACAGGTGTCCCTGCCAGGAGATGCCCTGCTGGGTCGGCAGGAGGCCCCACAGGATCGAGTAGTAGGCGACGGCGACGCCGATGCCGATGAGGATGTCGACGAGGCGCCTGTCGAACAGGCCGCGCGCCAGGACGAACCCGAAGTAGCCGAACACGAGGCCGCTCGCGCCCACGGTGATGACGCCGGGGCTCGTCAGCCAGGTGCCGAGTCCGCCGATCAGGATGATGATCAGGCTGGCCCACAGGAACTTGCGCACGCCGCGCACCGCCGCGAGGAAGCCGAGCACCAGCAGCGGCAGCGAGTTGGCCATGAGGTGGCCGAAGCCGACGTGCAGGAACGGCGCGAACAGGATGCCGACCAGGCCGTCGGGGTTCAGGCCGACGATGCCGAACTCGCGGTCGAGCGCTCCGTCGTCGAGGTAGTCGACGACCTCCACGCCCCACATGACGGCGAGGACGCCGACCATGATCACGATCGCGCTCAGCGCGTTGGACAGGAAGCTCCCGGCGCCACGCCTGGCCGAGTCGAACCTGGAACCCGAATGGTCGCTCATGCGCTCTCCCGGTGGTCGTTCTCTCTTTACCGTACGCAGAAGCGCCCATGGGCGCGCCGAAAGACGCCCTCCCGCCCGGGTGGGCGGGAGGGCGACGGGGCGGGGAGCGCGCGGGCTACTCGCCCTTCCACCGCGGGGCGCGCTTCTCGGCGAAGGCCGCCGCGCCCTCCATCGCGTCCTTGGAGCCGAACACCGGGTTGATGATCTCGCCCTGCCTGGCGAACATCTCCTCCAGCGGCCAGTCCTGCGACTCGATGATGATCTTCTTGGTCGCGGCGAGCGCCAGCGGGGCGTTGGCGGCGATCTTCCTGGCGAGCTCCAGCGCGCCGTCCAGGGCCGTGCCCGGCTCGGTGATCCGGTTGACCAGGCCCAGCTCGTACAGGCGCGAGGCCGGGTAGTGGTCGCCGGTCAGCGCGATCTCCATGGCCACGTGGTACGGGATCCTGCGCGGCAGGCGCATGATGCCGCCCGCGCCCGCCACGAGCCCGCGCCGGGGCTCGGGCAGCCCGAAGACGGCCTCGGACGACGCCACGATCACGTCGCACGACAGGGCCAGCTCGAAGCCGCCCGCGAGCGCGTAGCCCTCGACGGCGGCGACGAGCGGCTTCCTCGGCGGCGCCTCGGTCAGCCCGCCGAAGCCGCGCCCCTCGACCACCGGGAAGTCGCCGGACAGGAACCCCTTGAGGTCCATGCCCGCGCTGAAGGTGCCGCCCGCCCCAGTCAGGACGTAGGCCGAGACCTCGGCGCGGGCGTCCAGCGCGTCCATCGCCTCCGCGATGCCCCTGGCGACGGCGCCGTTGATGGCGTTGCGCGCCTTGGGACGGTTGATCGTGATGATCGCGACGTTGCCGGACTCCTCGACGAGCACTTCGTCAGACACGGGACCTCACTTGGGCTGGAAGCGGATGCCGCCGTCGAAGCGGACGACCTCGGCGTTCATGTAGTCGTTCTCGACCAGCGCGCGCACCAGGTGCGCGAACTCGCTCGCGCGCCCCATGCGCTTGGGGAACACCACCGGGGCCACCAGCTTGGCCTTGAACTCCTCGGCGTTCGGGTTGAAGCCGTAGATCGGGGTGTCGATGATGCCGGGGCAGATCGTGTTCACGCGCACGCCGATGGCCGCCAGGTCGCGGGCCGCCGGCACGGTCATGCCGACGATGCCGCCCTTGGAGGCGGAGTAGGCGAGCTGGCCGGTCTGGCCCTCCAGCGCCGCCACGGACGCGGTGTTGACGACGACGCCGCGCTGGCCGTCCTCGTCCACCGGGTCGGTCTTGGCGATGGCGGCCGCGCCGATGCGCATGAGGTTGAACGTGCCCACGAGGTTGACCTCGATGACCTTGCGGTAGCTGGCCGGGTTGTGCGGCTGCCCGTCGCGGTTGACGGTGCGCTCGGCCCAGCCGATGCCGGCGCTGTTGACGACCACGCGCAGCGGCCTGCCGGTCGCCACGGCGGCGTCGACGGCGGCCTGCACCTGGTCGTCGTCGGACACGTCGGTCCTGACGAACACGCCGCCGATCTCGTCGGCGACGGACTTGCCGCGCTCCTCGTTGAGGTCGGCGACGACCACGGTGGCGCCGGCGCGGGCGAGTTCGCGGGCGGTGGCCTCACCGAGGCCGCTGGCACCGCCGGAGATGATTGCTGCAGATCCGTTCACGTCCATATCCCGGACCCTAACCCGCCAACCGAATGAAGTTCTACTCGGGGGCGGGTTAAATTCCCCCCACGGCGCTGTCGACGTCGGCGTACACCTTGATGCGCCGGTCGAGCCCGGTGGTGCGCAGGATGCGCGCGACCGGCGGCTGCGGCGCCGCCAGGCAGACCCCGCCGCCCTCGCCCGTGGCGAGCCGCCAGGCCTCGATGAGCACCGACAGCCCGCTGGAGTCCATGAACGACAGTTGCTGCAGGTCGAGCACGAGCCTGGGGCTGTCCTGCTTGATCGCGTCGCGTACCTCGTCGCGGAGGAACGGTGCGGTGAACAGGTCGAGCTCGCCCTCAACGGCCACCACCACGGCATCGCCCAGGGCGTGTCGCGCAAGCCGCAGCTTCATTCGGCCCCTCCTCGATGAGCCACTGTACTTCGACATCCCCGGGTGGCGGGCACTCACAAACTACGATCAGTCCTACAGAAGAGGACGAGACGGTCACAACGAGGGGATCGCGAAGCCGAACGGGAGCTCCAGGCGGTGCTCGGCGAGCAGCTCCTCGTCGGCCAGGAGCTCCCGGGTGGGGCCGTCGGCCGCGATCACGCCGCCGGACAGGATGAGCGACCGCTCGCAGAGCTCCAGCGCGTACGGCAGGTCGTGGGTGACCATGAGGACGGTCACGTCGAGCGAGCGCAGAATCTCGGCCAGCTCCCTGCGCGCGGCCGGGTCGAGGTTGGACGACGGCTCGTCCAGCACGAGGATCTCCGGCTCCATGGCCAGCACGGTGGCCACGGCGACCCTGCGCCGCTGCCCGAACGACAGGTGGTGCGGCGGCCTGCCGGCGAAGTCCAGCATGCCGACGCGGGCCAGCGCGCCCGTGACCACGCGGTCCAGCTCCGCGCCGCGCAGGCCCGCGTTGGCCGGGCCGAAGGCCACGTCGTCGCGTACGGTCGGCATGAAGAGCTGGTCGTCGGGGTCCTGGAAGACGAGGCCGACGCGCTGCCTGATGTCCTTCAGCGTGTCCTTGCGCACCGGGACGCCCCCGACGGTGACGCTGCCGTGCCCCGGCGTGAGGATGCCGTTGAGGTGCATGACGAGCGTGGTCTTGCCGGCGCCGTTCGGGCCGAGCAGCGCCACCCGCTCGCCGCGCCCGATGGCGAGGTCCACGCCGAACAGGGCCTGGGTGCCGTCGGGGTAGGCGTAGGCGAGGCGGCTGACCTCCAGGGAGTTCACGGTCTCGGAGCTCGCGGGGCTCACGGGGGTGACGGTCACAGGGCGCATCCCAACACTGCGAGGGCGGCGGCGGGCAGGGCGAGCGCGGACGCCCACTGCACCACCGATGCCGACATTTCATCAATTATCGGCATGCTTCCGGTGTAGCCGCGGCTCAGCATGGCCAGGTGCACCCGCTCGCCCCGCTCGTACGAGCGGATGAACAGCGCTCCCGCCGAGCGGGCGATCACCGGGATCTGCCGGACGTCGCGCGCCGCGAACCCCCGCGACTCCCGCGCCACCCGCATCCGTCGCATCTCCCCCACGATCACGTCCAGGTACCTGAGCATGAACATGGCGATCTGCACCAGCAGGCTCGGCAGGCGCAGCCGCTGCGCCCCCAGGAGGACGACGCGCGGCTCGGTGGTGGCCGCCAGCAGGATCGAGGCCACCACGCCGAGCGTGGCCTTGGCGAGGATGTTCCAGGCCGCCCACAGCCCCGGCGCGCTCAGCGAGAGCCCCAGCACGCTCACCCGCTCCCCCATGCCGATGACCGGGATGAGGAAGGCGAACAGCACGAACGGCACCTCGATCGCCATCCGCCGCACCACGTGCCCCGCCGGCACCCTGGCGACCGCCGCCACGGCCGCGAGCAGCACGGCGTACAGGCCGAACGCCCAGAAGGCCTCGCGGGGCGTCGCGACCACGACGATCGCGAACGCCAGCACGGCCAGCAGCTTGCACTGCGGCGGCAGCCGGTGCACCGGGGAGTCGCCCGGCAGGTACAGCTCGTGACGGTGTCCCGCGCCCACGTTCAGGCCCTCGCCCTGGATCCGGCCCGGTTCCTCGCGGCGTACGCCAGGCCGCCGGCGACGAGCAGCACGAGCCCGACGCCGACGACCCCGGCCACGCCGACCGGGACGCCGCCGACCTCACCGTAGTCGGCCAGCGCCCACGAGCCGAACAGGTGGTCGGACGCCTGCCCGAGGAAGCCCTTGTTCTCGGCCACCGCCTCCAGCCCGTCGGGGTCGGAGGAGGCGAAGAACGACACGACGCCGGCGAGCACCAGCGTCAGCCCGACGCCGCCGAGCAGGAACGGCCGCAGCGCGCCCCGGGGGGCGGCCGGCTCGTCGGCGCCACCCGGGGTGCCGCCCACCGTGGTCTCGCCGTCGGCGTCGCGCAGGACCAGCCGCCTGGACAGCCCGCGGGCGCCGTACACCAGGTCGGGCCGCACGGCCAGCACGGTGGCGACGGTGACCGCGGTGATCAGGCCCTCGCCGATGCCGATGAGCACATGGACGCCGCCCATGGCCGCCGCCACGGCCATCGGGTCGACGGGGGCGGTGCCGCCGATCCAGAACAGCAGCGAGAACACCAGCGCCGAGACCGGCACGGAGACGAGCGCCGCGAGGAACGCCCCCGCGGTCACCCCGGCCTTGCCCCTGGCGAGCCGGGTCACCAGGCGGAAGACGCCCCACCCGGCCAGGACGGTCACGATGCCCATGATGGTGACGTTCACGCCGAGCGCGGTCAGCCCGCCGTCGGCGAAGAACACCGCCTGCACGAGCAGGACCACCGCCATGCACAGGACGCCCGTGTACGGCCCGACGAGTATCGCGGCCAGCGCGCCGCCCAGCAGGTGGCCGCTCGTGCCCGCGGCGACGGGGAAGTTCAGCATCTGGACGGCGAAGATGAACGCGGCGACGAGCCCGGCCATCGGGGCGGTGCGGTCGTCGAGCTCGCGGCGGGCGCCACGCAGGCAGACGGCGACCCCGGCGGCCGCCACCGCGCCGGCGGAGACCGAGGTCGCCGCGTTGAAGAAGCCATCGGGAACGTGCACGGCACTGCCTCCAGGAGGACGAACAGACCTTCCTACCTTAGGACATGCCCTTGCACCTGCACATAGGTGGCAATTACTGAAGAGCGACCTGAAGGGTCACAGCGTGATCTTCCTGATGACCGCCTCCGGCGTCAGCCGCCGCACCGCCGCGCTCAGCCGCCCCCGGCCCGACGTGGCGTACGGCCTGGCCTTCTTCAGCAGCCCCCGCCAGCGGGGCGGCGCCACGACCGTGCCCGCGTCGGTCTCGACGCGGAAGCGCGCGGGCGGGCCTCCCAGGTCGAGCTCCAGATAGGCGTCCCAGGTGCCGGGCGGGAAGCGGCCGACGGCCGGCCTGGCCGCGAAGCCGCCCTCGGGCAGCGCCAGCACCGGGTCGGCGCGCTCCCGCCCGGTGTGGCGCTCACGCCACACGACACGCCTGATCGCCGAGGCCGGCGGCGTGGTGCCGGCCACGCTGATCTCCCCGTCGACGTGCAGCCGCCGGCCGAGGCCCCAGCGGGTTCTCACCACCCGCACGCGGCCGGGCACCGGCACGACGTGCCCGCCGACGTCGATGCTCAGGTTGCCGTTGTCCCTGGTGAAGTAGGGCAGCGCCACCCGGCAGCCGCCGGGGGCGGCGAGCAGCCTGGGCGCCGGGCGCGTGACCGCGCCGTCGCGCTCGGCGCCCAGCCTGCCGTACCTGACGACGCCCTCGACCTCGACCGCGACCCGGAGGTCCCACACGCCCGAGCCCAGCGCGGCGACGTCCACGCGGGCGGTGAAGCGCCGTCCTTCTCGCTCGGCGGGCACGACGAGCTCGCCGGCGGGGTCGTGGCGGGCGCGCAGCACCACCGAGACGCCGTCGTCGCCGGCGATGCCGCGCAGCCCGGCGGTGCCGGTGACGACCAGCCCGGCGCCGTCCCAGCGCAGGCCCGTGAGCCTGCGGCGCACCGTGGCGTTCTCGATCCTGGCCAGGCGCACCAGGCGCTCGACGTCGTGCAGCGACGCGACCCGCTGCCTGTCGGTGCTGCCCAGCCGCTCGCGCACACCCGGGGTGAGCCACTCGTCGCACAGGGCGGCCACCTCCTGGGCGATCTCCTTGCGCCGCACGTCGTCGGACTCCAGGAACGGCTGGCCGAGCCAGGCGAACGCGTCGAGCCTGAAGTGCCTGCGCAGCAGGTGGTCGCGCAGCGGGCCAGGCCCGACGTGCTCGGCCATGAGCCGCATCGGCCCCCTGATCATCTCCAGCCAGGCGAGCGGGTCTCTGCTGTCGGGACGCTGCATGATGCTGGTGCCGTCGGGCCGGGAGACGAGGTGGTAGCAGTCGTGGTCGGCCACGACCGAGATGACTCCCGCGTGGCAGTAGGCGTGGACGGTGAAGTGGATGTCCTCGCCCACGAGCAGGCCCTCGGCGAACCTGACGCGGTGGCGTTCGAGCATGTCCCTGCGGAACAGCTTGAAGCAGCTCAGGCTGTTGTAGACGGCGCTGTCGGCCAGGGTCACCCGCTCGGCGTTGCGCTGGAACATCGACATCGGCGCGCGCCTGCCGTGTCCGACGATCTTGCCGAGCACGATGTCGGAGCCGTTCCTGTCGGCCATGGCCACCATGCGCTCCAGCGCCTCGGGGCCGAGGTGGTCGTCGGCGTCGCAGAAGAAGACGTAGCGGCCGCCGGCGTGGTCGAGGCCGACGTTGCGCGGCCGGCCCGCGCCTCCGGACGCCTCGATGTGCACGACCTTGACGACGTCCCTGTGGTAGGCCGCGTACAGGTCGAGCAGGTCGCCGCTGCCGTCGGTGGAGCCGTCGTCGACGACGACGATCTCCTTGCGGACCCGCTGCACCAGGGCGGAGGTGAGGCACCGGTCGAGGTACGGGCGGCAGTTGTGGACGGGGATGACGACGCTGACGTCGACCGCGTCCTCGACCGCGTCCTTGACCGGTTCTGTCCCTGACATCCTCACCTCAGCATCACGTCGTGCTGCCGTCCGGCTTCAGTATGTGACGAGTGGCGGTGGCCCCGGGAGCTGATCGGATATCTTCCTTCCCCCGCTTTTGCCATCACCGAAGATTCACGGCATTCCGCAGATAAGCGCAGGCAGGGCCCGTAAAACCGCAATTCACGCACCCCGCCGGGGCCGGGAGAAACGCTTTTCCGCCGGGGGTTGAGAAACCTCCCCACGCGGAGCAGTCCGCTACTACGGAGTGATCCATCGGGAAGGGTGGCGCGTCTACAGTTAGGCAACCTTGACCGGGGAGGGAGCGGGAATGGCATCGGATCTCCGCAGATGGGCGGCGCGCGGGTCGGTCGTGCGCAGCGCGGAATTCATCGTCGCCTCGGCACGACTCGGCGAGTTGCACGAGTGCTCCGTCCTGCTCCGCCGCACCAGGCTGCGCGCGGAGGAGATCGTGGACGAGGCCAGGAGGCTGCTCACCGAGGCGGAGGAGCGCGGCGACACCGAGCGGGCGGCGGCGCTGCGCGTCCAGCTGGAGGCCGCGGTGAAGGCGTACCACCAGGTGCTGGACGCCTACGCGACCATCTGCCAGAAGATCGACGCGGAGCGGCTGGCGATCCTGCGGACGCGGGTGACACCAGATCGCGACGAGGGCTTGTCAGGGGTCTCCTGACGCGCTACCGTCAGGCCATGCCTGACTGGATGGACGCGTTCCACTGTTCCTTCTGCCACAAGAAAAGCACCGAGGTGGGGAAACTCATCGCCGGTCCGGGCGTCCACATTTGCGATGAATGCGTGCAATTGTGCGAGGCAATCCTCGAACAGGAGCGCCTGAGCGACTCCACCCGCCCCCGCCTCCCCGCATGGGAGTCCATGACCGAGGAGCAGATTCTCGAACACCTGCCGAAGATCGCCACGGTGCAGGCCCAGGTCGACGACAATCTGCGCGAATGGGTACGCCATCTGCGCACACGGGACGTCAGCTGGGAACGCATCGGCGCCTCGCTCGGCATGACCCGGCAGTCCGCCTGGGAGAGATTCCGGACGGAGACGTAAACCAGCGTGACCCGTGGGGCGTCTTTTCTCCACGGAGGCCCGATATGCGCGCTATAGATGGAGATGTAGCGCCCGATCTGGAGGAGCTCCACCGTGAGCTCGTCCTGATCCTCGCGCTGCACGCGGAGGCGGAACGACTCGCCGCCGCCCGATGAACGGGCTCCAGCTCCCCGGCCGCACCCGGGGAGCTGGAGCAGGGGGGCGACCGGGCCCGCCCCGCCGGCCGCCGCGTAGGATCGCGCCCATGCCGCGTTGCGCCGTACTCGACGACTACCAGGGCGTCGCCCTCGGCCTGGCCGACTGGTCGCGGGTGGAGGTCACCAGCTTCCGCGAGCACTTCGCCACCCAGGACGACCTCGTCACCGCGATCCACGACCACGAGATCGTCGTCATCATGCGCGAGCGCACGCCGTTCACCGCCGAGCTGTTCTCCCGGCTGCCGAACCTGCGCCTGCTCGTCACCTCCGGCATGCGCAACGCCTCGATCGACCTCGACGCCGCCCGCGCCCAGGGCGTCACGGTCTGCGGCACCGGCAGCGGCTCCACGGCCCCCACCGAGCTCACCTGGGCGCTCATCCTCGGCCTGACCCGCCACCTCGTCCCCGAGGCGCACGCGCTGCGCGAGGGCGGCCCGTGGCAGAGCACCGTCGGCGCCGACCTGCACGGCGCCACCCTCGGACTGCTGGGCCTGGGCAAGATCGGGTCGCAGATGGCCAGGATCGGTCAGGCGTTCGGGATGAACGTCCTCGCCTGGAGCCGCAACCTCACCCAGGAGCGCGCCGACGAGCTGGGCGTCCGCCTGGCCCCCGGCCTCGACACCCTCATGACCGACTCGGACGTGCTCTCCGTCCACGTCGTGCTGAGCGACAGCACCCGCGGCATCATCGGCGAGCGCGAGCTGTCGCTCATGCGGCCCTCCGCCTACCTCGTCAACACCTCGCGCGCCGCGATCGTCGACCAGGCCGCGCTGGTCGCCGCGCTCAAGGCGGGCCGCATCGCGGGCGCCGGGCTCGACGTCTTCGAGACCGAGCCGCTGCCGCACGGCCACGAGCTGCGCACCCTCCCGAACGTCCTGGCCACGCCCCACCTCGGGTACGTCACCTGGGGCAACTACGGTACGTACTACCGCGAGGCCGTCGAGGACATCGAGGCGTTCCTCGACGGCAGTCCCGTCAGGGTGCTCTCCTGACGCTCACTCGGCCCTGCCGCGGGCGCGGAACGCCGCCGTCTTGACCCGGTTCTGGCAGGCCGTCGAGCAGAACCTGCGGGTGCCGTTGCGGGAGACGTCCACGTAGACGCGGTCGCAGTGCGGCGCGGTGCACACGCCGAGCCGGTCGTGGAACTCGCTGCCGAGCACGACGGCCAGGCCGGTGGCGCAGCTCGCCGCCCAGTCGCCGGCCATGGTGCCGCCGGGGCCGTGGAAGTGCAGGTGCCAGGGCTCGCCGTCGTGGCGTTCGAGCATGGGCCTGGCCCGCGTCTCCTCCAGCAGCGCGTTGACCCGTACGGCGGCGGTGTCGATGTCGCCGTCGGCCGCGGCGGTGAACACCTCGCGCAGGCGCTCGGCCACGCCGGCCAGCTCGCGGGCCTCGGCCTCCGTGACGTCGCGCTGGCTCGGGTACACGGCCCGCATGCCGCCGGTGGTCACGCCGGCGAGGTCGGGGGGCGGCGCGTACGGGCGTCCCCGGCGCTCCCCGGGGGTCAGCTCGTTCACGAGGGCCACCGCGACGCGGACCACGGCATCGGTGTGACTGTTGTAATCCAATTGACCAGTTACGCCTTCGTGTTCTAGGTTGTGACTGCCGAAAGCTTATATGACAGTCACAAGGAGACGTCTGTGCTCACCCACGATGCCGCACTCCGGTGGATCGCGCGCTGGGACCGCCAGCAGGAGGGCTACCTGCCCGACCGGGAGGAACGCTTCACCGCCCTGATCGACGCCGTGGAGGCGCTCGGCCGCCCCGACCCCCTCGTCATCGACCTCGGCTGCGGGCCGGGCTCGCTCGCCGCCCGCCTGCTCGAACGCCTGCCCAAGGCCACCGTCGTCGCCGTCGACGCCGACCCCCTCCTGATCGGGCTGGGCCGGGCCGCCTACCCCCACGTGACCTTCGTCCCCGCCGACCTGCGCACCCCCGGCTGGACCGAGGCGCTCGGCCTCGACCGTCCCGCCGACGCCGCCGTCAGCACCACGGCGCTCCACTGGATCTCCCCCGAGGACCTGGAGCGGGTCTTCGTCGAGGTGGCGCGGGTGCTGCGGCCCGGCGGCGTCCTCCTCAACGGCGACCACATGGAGACCGGCGACGCCACCCCCGAACTGGCCCGCCTGGAGCTGGCCGTGCACGCCAGGCAGACCGAGCGGGCCTTCGGCGCCAACCCGCCCGAGGACTGGCGGGCCTGGTGGGACGCCATCACCGCCGACCCCGACTTCGCCGCCCTCGACGCCGAACGCAGCACCGCCGGGGCCGCGCACCACGGCTCCGAGTCGCGCCTGCTGTCGCAGCACGTCCACGCGCTGCGCGAGGCCGGGTTCAAGGAGGTGGGAACCCTGTGGCAGCGCGGGCACAACCGCCTTCTGTGCGCCGTCCGAGGGTGAGCCCCACGTTCCTCCGGCCGCCCCGGGGTAGGGGACGACCGTAACCACGAGGGACAAGGAGCGGTCATGGGCCGAATCGGAGAGTGGTTGAAGAAGGCCGAGAACCTGGCCAGAGGTCACTCCAAGCAGGCCGACGAGCTGGTGGACCGCGCGGAGCGGTTCGCCAAGGAACGCACCGGACACAAGTACGACGAGCAGATCGGCAAGGGGGCCGACGCCGTCCAGCGCCGTTACGGCGGCGGCCGGGCCGACCGCGTGGCGGACGAGCCCACGGCGGGCCCGTACACGACGGACGAGACGGACCGGCGCCCGCCCGACGAGCCGCCGGCCGCGCGGCCGCGGTAGAGCGCCCGCGCGCCCGCCCCGTCCCGGCGGTCGCCCGCTCCCGCGGCGGGCGACAAGAGGATTCGTCCCGGACGGGAGGGTAGGGGCCACAGCAAGGACGGACGAGAGGAGAACCCTCATGACCACGGCACGAGACATCATGCATCCGCGTGCCGAGTGCATCGGCGAGGACCAGACCCTCATCGACGCCGCCCGGATGATGCGCGACCTCGGGGTCGGGGCGTTGCCCATCTGCGGCAACGACCAGAAGCTGCATGGCATCATCACGGACCGCGACATCGTCATCAAGTGCCTGGCCGAGGGCAAGGACCCGCGCTCATGCCGCGCCTCCGAGCTCGCGCAGGGCAAGCCCTACTACACCGACGCCAACGCCGACGTCGACGACGTGCTGCGCCAGATGACCCAGCACAAGATCAAGCGGCTCCCGGTGATCGAGAACCACCAGCTGGTCGGCATGATCAGCGAGGCGGACCTCGCGCAGAACCTGCCCGAGGAGAAGCTCGCCGACTTCGTCGAGGCCATCAAGTCGGGCGCGTCCGACCGCACCGCCTGACGGGGACGCGTCACTCCGGCCACGCCGGCCCTCCCCGCCGGCCGCGATCCGCGGCCGGCGCGCGGACGGCCGGCTTTCCGCGCTTCCCACCCGGAGTCCGGCCCAGGCTCTCAGAGCGCGCCATGCTCCGAACGCTCGACGGATCCCCGCTTGCGCCGGGCCCTGTGCAGCAGCGCCTCGCCGTTGATCATCGCCATGAAGCAGCCCGCGAAGAGATGGCACAAGTGCTCCACCCACTGCGCCGCGGGCGCCATGTCGGCGGTGATCCAGCCCCTCGGCCCGTCCGGCAGGCCGGCCACCCGCGTGACGGCGATGAGCAGCCCGAGGAAGAAACCCAGCCAGATCAGCCAGGCGGGCCATTCATCGACGCCGTAGGAGTTGCCGATGCGGATCTGCGTGCGTAACCGCCGGAAAGCCCTCTGCGCCGTCCCCATGGGACGAGCGTGCCATCTCCTGCGGCGCGGCGGAAGCCCTCGGTTCAGCCCGGGGGGCGACCACGGCACGCCGCCGTGTCCGTCGGCGTCCACACCCAGCAGGCCGCCTGCCAGGCACGACACAGCGACGGAAGCTTCCGCGTCACTCACGTCGCCGTGCAGGACAATGGCGTCTGGCGGCCGGCCGGGATCCACCTGTCCCCCGTCGCCGCACCACCCGGCGCGTGAGGGGAGAACGACCATGCCGGTGCAGCTCAACCACACCATCGTCCACGCCCGTGACCGTGAGGAGACCGCGAGCTTCCTGACCGACCTCCTCGGGCTGCCGACCGCCCCCGTCTTCGGCCCGTTCCGCGTGGTGGAGCTCGCCAACGGCGTCTCCCTGGACGTCATGCGGGCCACCGACGCCGTGCGGCCGCAGCACTACGCCTTCCTGGTGTCGGAGGAGGAGTTCGACCAGATCTGGGCCAGGATCAAGGAGCGCGGCCTGACCTTCTGGGCCGACCCGGGCCACCAGCAGGAGGGCCGCATCAACACCAACGACGGCGGGCGCGGCCTCTACTGGTCCGACCCCAACGGCCACAACCTGGAGATCATCACCCGCCCGTACGGCTCCGGCGGCTGACGAAGCCGCCGGCGAGAAGGGGACCGTCAGCCGAGGAAGGCCGCGACGGTCGCGGTGAACAGGCCGGCGTCGTCGAGCCACGGGAAGTGGCCGGCCCCCGGCTGCACCACGAACTCGGCGTCCGGGAACAGCGCCGCGAACGCGGCCACGACCTCCGGCGGCGTGTTCAGGTCCACCTCGCCGGCGAGCAGCAGCACCGGCGCGGCGAACGCGGCGAGCGCCGCGCGGGTGACGTCCGGGTCGAACGCCCCCTCGGCGGCGAACACGGCGGCCGCCTCGTCGTTCCTGCGGCCCGCCTGCGACGCCAGGTGGGCCTGTGCGGCCTCGTCCCAGCGGCCGTAGAAGAAGGGGTCGATCGCCTTCCAGTCGGCGTCGCCGGCCCGGCCGGCCACGATGGACCCGAGCGCGGCGAAGGCCGCCTCGAACCACGGCTCGTCCTCGCGCAGCCGCGCGACGGCGCGCCTGGCCTCACCGGTGGCCTCGACGCCGACGGCCCTGGTGCTCGGCGTGATCAGCGCGAGCCTGCCGACGCGCCCCGGGTGGGCGGCGGCGTACAGCGTGGCGAGGTTCGCGCCCGCGCAGTGCGCGAGCAGGTCCAGCCGGTCGAGGCCGAGGTGCTCGCGCAGCGCCTCCAGGTCGCCTGCCAGCCGGTCGCACCGGTACGAGCCGGGGTCGGCCGGAGCCTGCGACGCCCCGGTGCCGCGGGGGTCCAGCATGATCAGGCGTCGCCGGCCGGGCAGGCCGCCGAGATCGCCGAGGTAGCCGGAGTCCTGCATCGGGCCGCCGGGCACGCAGACCACCGGGTCGCCCTCCCCCAGCTCGTGGTAGGCGAGGACGGTCCCGTCGGGCGCGGCGAAGGTCGGCATGCGGAGAATCCTCCCAGTTCCCGCGGATGATGCACCTACCGGCCCGGCAGGGCGGCCAGGGCGAGGTGCCAGGGGAAGGCCTCGATCCGGTCGGGCCCCGCGCTCGGCGGATGCGGTTCGAACTCGCCGGGCCCCAGCAGCACCCGCACGCCCTCCGCCCGCAGCCCGGCCACCGCCTCCGCGAAGGGGGCGCGCCCGGCCAGCGCGGTGTTGACGAACGGCAGCACCACCACGGGGATGCCGAGCCCCGGCGCCTCCGCGAGGACGCCGAGCGCGTACGTGTCGGCGATGCCCCGCGCGAACTTGTTCACCGTGTTGTACGTCGCCGGAGCCACGACGACGGCATCCGCCCTCGGCGGCTTCGGCTCGTCCGGCCTGCGGTAACGGCTGCGGACGGGGCGGCCCGTCCGCCGCTCCAGCGCCGCCACGTCGATGAAGTCGAGCGCGGACGGGGTGGCGACGATCTGGACGGTCCAGCCCGCCTCCTGGGCCAGGACGACGAGACGGCCGACGTCGGGGGCGGGCGCGGCGGCGCAGACGACGACGTGGAGGAGTGTGCCGGGTCGGGTCATCTGCCAAGGATCACACGAGGCTCACCGGATCCGGTCAGCCGGTCGTGCGGCGGGCGACGAGGGCGGTCTCGACGAGCTTCGCCGCCCGGTCGGCCATCGTGTAGCCGGGCCGCTTCGCCCGTACCGTGAGCGACACCGTGACGTTCGACAGCCGATAGATGATCTTCGTCTCGTACAGCCCCAGATAGCCCACGGGACCGGTGTGGCTGAACGCCTCGTCCCCGACGTCGGGCCCCGTGCGGAGCTTGGTGCCGGGGCGGCGCTTCGGCTCGTCCTTCATCTGCTCGACCAGCAGGTCGTAGTACTGCTCCGCGGTGCCCCCGCTCATCCCGACGGTCACGAAGAGGTTGAGGGTGCTGTAGTCGGCGCCCTGCCACTGGCAGCTCTGGGCGATGATGAACTGCCGCCGCACGGAGCTGTGGAACAGCGAGCGCGCCTGGGGCCCCGTCAGCAGGTCGCACGCCTCCACGCGGCCCGTGATCCTGGGCGTGGGCGACGGCGGGCGGGTCGTCGGCGCCGGCGCGGCCGTGTGGGTGCTGCGCGGTGTCAGCACGTACCCGAGCAGGCGCACCGCGTTCGGGAAGAAGTAGGGCACCAGCGCCACGCCCGCGACCACGGCCAGCACCAGCGCGACCGCGGCGCCTGCCACGATCTGCCTCCGCCGCCCCGGCCCACCCCGCTGCGTGCCGCGCCTCCGCCTCCAGCCCGGCTCGGTCGCCGCGTCGCCCTTCGCGACCGCCTCCAGCCGGACGGCCGCCTCCTCGGCCGAGCAGCGGCGGGCCGGGTCCTTCTCCAGGACGGCGGCCAGCACGGGCGCGAGCGGGCCCGCCCGCCTGAACGGCGCGGGCTCCTGCATGAGGACCGCCGCCAGCACGGCGGCCTCGTTCTGGCGGGCGAAGGGCGGGCCGCCCTCGACGGCCGTGAACAGCGTGGCGCCCAGCGCCCACAGGTCCCCGAGAGGGCCGTCGGCCTCGCCGCGCAGCCGCTCAGGCGCGATGTAGCCGGGCGAGCCGGACAGCAGGCCCGTACGGGTCAGGTTGGGGTCGCCCGCGATGGTCGCGATGCCGAAGTCCGTCAGCAGGACGCGCCCGTCGTCCGTCAGCAGGACGTTGGCCGGTTTGACGTCGCGGTGCAGGATCCCCGCCGCGTGCGCGGCGCCGAGCGCGTCGAGCACGCGCAGGCCGATCGCGGCGACCCGGTCGGGCGGCAGCGGGCCGTCGTCGCGGACGACCCGGTCGAGGGACCGCCCCCGCACCAGCTCCATGACGATCCAGGGCCTGCCGCCGTCGAGGACCACGTCGTGCACGGTGACGATGGACGGGTGGGAGCGCAGCGTGGCGGCCGCCCGCGCCTCGCGCAGCGTGCGCTCGGCGAACTCGGCGCGCGACGCCTCGTCCAGGCCGGGCGGGAACCTGACCTCCTTGACGGCCACCTCCTGCCGCAGGAGCTCGTCCATCGCCCGCCAGACCGTGCCCATGCCGCCCTGGCCGAGCTGCGACAGCAGGCGGTACCGGCCGGCGAGCGGCGTCACGGCGCCACCACCCGCGCCCGAGGCTCTGCGACCATCCGTCGCCTCCTGTCAATCTCTCGACCGGCACGGGCAAGGGAGATAGTAAAGGCCGGGAGGGGCGCCAGGCGGGCGAACGGTGATCAAAGGGTGCCCAAGCGTCACGTCCCCGACCGAATCGTCCGTACTCCTTCCGGTGTAGGCCGTGATCCGTCCGGTGTGCGCCGAAGTGACGAGCCGAGGACGACGCGCGCCGCACCCGCCGCCCTCTAGCGTCGCCCCATCCGGACGAGCCGTAGGAAGGGAATCGGACATGGCGAAGAGGACGACGATCGCGCTCGTGGCGGCCGGGCTGACGGCCGGGATGCTCGGGCTGGGTCCCGCCGAGGCGAGGAGGTCACGATCACCGGGCACTGCGGCGGAGGCGAGAAGCTGCGCGGCGTCTTCTCCGGGATGACAGGGAAGCCGGTGCTCGTGAACGTCCGCATCATCGACGACAACCCGAAGCGGTTCGTGGCCAAGGCCACCCTCGCCCCCGAGGTCGGCAACGGCGTCGGCCCCGTGCTCGTGGACTGCGGCGGCGAGGCGGGCGTGACCCTCCTGGTCACCCACGTCTGACCGCGACACCCGTACGGCACGGGCCCCATGGCGGGCCCGTGCCCTCTGAACGACCGAGAAAGGCTCCCCCGTGGCCGTAACGTTTCCGCGGCGCGTGCCCGCGCCCGTGCGTCACTCCGCCGGCCTGCTCGACCTGGCGCTCGCCCTCGTCACCGTCGTCGGCGTCGTCACCGGGATCATGGCGGCCGAGGTGCCCGGGTCGCCCTGGGACGGCGCGATCCTCCTCGCGCTGTTCCTCGGCGCGCTCGTCCTGGTCAGGCGCCGCTGGCCGATGACCGTCCTGCTCCTGTCCATCGCCGCGATCTTCGCTTATCGCCTCTCCAGCGACTTCGAGGGCGGCTGGATCTGGCCCGCGTCGGTCGCCTACTTCAGCGCCGCCTGCACGCCCCGGGTGCGGTGGGTGGCGCTCGTCGGCGTCGCCCAGCTCGCCTACGCCGCCGTCGACTTCCGGTGGGTCCTGGACAAGAACGTCCCCCGGTACGTCATCCACATCGCCGGCGAGACGCTGCTGCTGGCGCTCCTCGTCGGCGCGGGACTCGTCTGCGCCGCCGTCGCGCGGTGGCGCGGGCACCTGCGCGAGAGCGAGAGCCGCGCCCAGGCCGCCGAGGAACGGCTCAGGACCGCCCGCGAGGTGCACGACATCGTCGCCCACACCCTCGCGGTCGTCGGCGTCCAGCTCAACGTCGCCGCCGACGCCCTCGACGACGACCCCGCCGAGGCCGCCGCCGCGCTGCGCGTGGCCAAGGACGTCAGGAACCGCGCCATGACGGACCTCGCCTCCCTCGTCGGCGTCCTGCGCGACAGCCCCGGCGCGACCGCCCCGCAGCCCGGCCTCGCCTCCCTCGGCGCGCTCGTCGCCGACGCCCGCGCCGCCGGGCTGGAGGTGGACCTCGTCGAGCTCGGCGACCCGTCCGCGGTGCCCAGCGCGCCGGCCGTCACCGCCTACCGTGTCGTCCAGGAGGCGCTCACCAACGCGTTGAAGCACTCAGGGGCGGCCAAGGTGAAGGTGACGCTCGGCTGCGGGCCGCGCCGCGTCACCGTCGAGGTCGCGGACGACGGCCGGGGCTGCGGCGAGATCGTCGAGCGGCACGGCCTGACCGGCATGCGGGAGCGGGTGAGCGCCCTCGGGGGCGTGCTCGCCCTGGAGTCCGCGCCCGGCGGCTTCTCGGTACGGGCGGAGATCCCTGTGGCAGGCTCGGCCGCATGACGATCACGGTGCTCCTCGCCGACGACCAGGCACTGGTACGGGCCGGCTTCCGCAGCCTGCTGGCCCGCTCCCGGGACATCACCGTCGTCGGCGAGGCCGCCACCGGCGAGGAGGCGGTTCGGCTCGCGCGAGGCGCCCTGCCCGACGTCGTCCTCATGGACATCCGGATGCCCGGCATGGACGGCATCACCGCCACCCGCCGCATCGTCGACGGCCCCGGCTGCCGGGTGATCATCCTCACCACGTTCGACACCGACGAGCACGTCTTCGACGCGCTGCGCGCCGGGGCCAGCGGCTTCCTCACCAAGGAGGTCGAACCGAGCGAGCTGCGCCGCGCGGTCGCCGCCGTCGCCGCGGGCGACGCGCTCCTGTCCCCTGGGGTGACCCGGCGGGTGGTGGAGCAGTTCGCCCACCGGCAGGGGCCGGCCCCGGTCGCCAGGCGGCGGCTGGCCGTCCTCACCTCCAGGGAGGTGGACGTGGTGCGGCTGGTCGCCCTCGGGCTGTCGAACGACGAGATCGCCGAACGTCTGACGATCAGCCCGTTCACCGCCAAGACCCACATCACGAGGTCCATCGCCAAGCTGCGGGTGCGCGACCGGGTGCAGCTCGTCATCCTGGCGTACGAGAGCGGCCTCGTCCGGCCCGGCGGCTGACCGCCGGGGGCCGGTGCTCCGCTTGGTCAGGCGCTGACGGACGTCTCCACCGGGAGTCCCGCCTCCACCCAGTCCTGGATGCCCTCCCGGTACGTGCGGACGTTGGTGTACCCGAGCGCGACCAGCCGCCTGGCGACCGCCTCGCTGTTGGAGCAGGCGGGGTTGGAGCAGTAGGCGACGATCGCGGCGTCCCTGTCCGGCAGGAGCTCGGCGGCCCTGCCGGCCACCTCGCCCTCCACCAGCGCGATGGCGCCGGGGAGGTGCTGCTGCGCGTAGTACTGGCCGCCGAGCGCGTCGACGACGGTCACGGTCCCGGCGTCGATCGCGGCCTTGAGCTCGTCCCGGCTGATGTGCGTGGTCATGCGCCGCCTCCATAAGTGGACTACGGTCCGATTGTTCGGACGGCACGAAAACTACCGGACCACAGTCCGGATCGTCAACCTCTCAGCAGGTACGCAGCATGTTGAGCAGGGCGACCTTCTCCTTCCTCGTCACGAACAGGCGGTAGTGGCGCTTCACGGTGATCCACGAGACGGCGTACCGGCACCAGTAGGCGCGGCGCTGCGGACGCCAGCTCTGCGGGCCCTGGCCGCCCTTCGCGATGTTCGCCGAATGGCTGACCGTGACCAGCTCGGGACGGGTGAGGTCGTTGGCGAAGGCGTGCCGCTTCGCCTTGCTCCACCGCTTCGCCCCCGACCGCCAGGCGTAGGCGAGCGGCACGACGTGGTCCACGTCCACGTACTTCTCACTCTTCAGCCACTTGCCGTCGTACGGGCTGTACCAGACTCCCTTCACCGGGTGGCAGGAGGCGTTGCGGCGCACCCGCCGCCCGTCGCGGGCCAGCACCGCCTCGCGCGCGTCGCACCTGCCCTTGTACCTCCCCCAACGGGGCTGGAACCGGTCGCGGGTGTAGCCGCGGATGGATAACGGCCTGGCGACCTTGAGCTGCGCCAGCATGCGACGGGCCGACGCCGCGGCCTGGGCCTGCGAGCGGCCGCGCGGCTCGGCCGCCGCGGGCGGGGCGGCGAGGACGGCGACGACCGGGACGACCAGGAGAGCGAGAACGGCGACGCGGGACACCCGCTGGAAGATCATGGTTCCACCCATACCCCCGGCATCCCCGCCTCCGCCGACGATATTCAGCCGTCCCCGTGGACGGCCTCCCCGCGCCTCAACCGGCTCCCGCCTCACGCAGCGCCGCGACCAGGGACGAGCCGCGGTCGAGAGCGCGGAAGCAGAGCACGCCACCGCCCTCCAACTCGACGAACGCCATCGTCACCGGGCGCGTGACCCGGGACGGACGCACGACGACGGAACGAACGCCGGTGAGCGGCACGGAGAAGTCCCTCCAGCCCTCGCGGCGGCCACGCTCACCGGGCCGGAAGGCCAGCCGGCCGCCGTCGATCACCAGCAGCGCCCGGCACGACCGCCTCCGCCACTGCCTGGCCCCGAAACGCCGGTAGTCGGCGGGGTCCAACGGTTCGAAGACGACGGCGAACGCGGAAGGAGCGCCGGACGCGGCACGGAGCCGGACGGCCGCGATCTTCCTGGTGGCGACGACGAGCGTCAGGGCGATCAGGGCGGTGCCGGCGATTCCGGCGGCGCCCACCCAGCCCCAGGAAAGGGTCGCCTTGACCGCGGCGAGCCCCGCCCCGATCAGCGGCGCCAACGCGGAGGCCCGGTGCCGTCGCCGTTCCTCGACCGCCACCTCCTCGGCAGTGCCGCGGGCGAGGGGCAGCGGCTGGGATGCGGCGACGTCATCGGACACGCGACCCCCCGGATACGGGATCAGGACGTGGACAGGGAGAAGCTCAGCGTAAGCCTCACGTCCTGGCGGTGGAAGGGCCGGCGAGCGGCGTGAACAGGGCTCCGAGTCGGGCCACCTGCTCAGGGACGATGCGGTAGTACACCCAGGTGCCGCGGCGTTCGCCGTCGATGAGCCCGGCGGTGCGCAGCACCTTCAGGTGGTGGCTGATGGTGGGCGCGGTCAGGTCGAAGGCGGCGGTGAGGTCGCACACGCACACCTCACCCCCGGCGTGCGAGCCGATCATGGACAGCAGCCGCAGCCGTACGGGGTCGGCGACGGCCTTGAGCAGGGCGGCCAGCTCGGCCGCGTCGGGCTCGGCCAGCGGCTGCCGGGCGATCGGCGCGCAGCAGGCCGCCGCCTCGGCGACCGGCGGGGTCGTCGTCGTGGTCATGCCGGCGCCTCCCCATGGTTCGATGGCCGTCTAAATGATACGCGGTGGTAGGCCACCAGTGTCGCGGCGGCGACCAGGCAGGCGAGCGTGACCGCGGCCATCACCCAGCCGTACCCGGCCGTGAGGGCGACGGCCAGCGCCGCCGCGGGCGCCCCGGCCTTGGCCAGCGTCGCGGGCAGCGCGATCCGGCCGGACAGGCTGGCGAAGGCGACGGTGCCGTACCGTTCGGCCAGGAGGTGCGGCTTGGTCAGGGCGCCGACGCCGAAGCCGAGCCCGAACAGCAGCACCGCCGTGACCGCCCCCGCGACGCCCGCCCCTGTCAGCGGCAGCAGCACCGCCGCCAGCGCCTGGAGGGTGAAGACGGCGGCGGCGGCGAGCGCCGTGGGCAGGCGGCTCTGCAAGCCGGTGATGACCAGGCGGCCGGTGACGGACAGGATCCCGAGCGTCCCGGCCACGGTCGCCGCCAGCAGCGGCGGGTGACCGAGGTGGACGAGGTAGGTGACCAGCAGCACGGAGAAGGTCGCGGTGGCCGCGTTGTGGAGCGTGAAGGCGACGGTCAGCAGCCAGAACGCCGCCTGGCGGGTCGCGGCGCGCACCAGCGTGGCCCGGCCGCCGCCGGCCACGCCGGCCACGCCGTCCGTCCGGCCCGCCTGATCCGCCTGACCCGGGTCGTCGCTGCCTCCGAGGCCCGCCTCGGGGGCGGATCGGGACCGGCGCAGGGCCACGGCGTGCAGCGGGATCGCCGTCGCGCCGTACAGCGCCGCGAGGATCACGAGGGCCTGCCGCCAGCCGTGCGCCTGGACGAGCACGCCCGCGAGCGGCAGGAAGATCGAGGACGCGAACCCCGCCACGACCATCACGGCGAGCAGCGCGGACGCGCGGCCCCGCCCGGAGAACCGGGCGACGATGACGGCGAACGCCGCCTCGTACAGCACCATGGCGGAGGCGACGCCGACCGCCGCGAACACGGCGTAGAGCTGGACGACGTTCTCGACCCTGGACCACGCGAGCAGGGCGAGCGTGCCCAGCACCGAGCCCGCGGTCATCAGCAGCCGGCCGCCGCGGGCGTCCAGCCAGCGGCCCGCGAACGGCGCGCACAGGGCGGACACGAGCACCGACAGCGTCAGCGCGAGCGCCACCTGGGAGGCAGAGGCCCGCAGGTCGCGGGCCATGGGGTCGAGCAGGACCGAGAAGACGTAGTACAGGACGCCGAACCCGACGGTCTGGGTGACGGCCAGGGCGGCCACCACCCGCCGTTCCTGCGTGAAACGGCCAAGCCCTCGTAGCCGACGACGCCGGTCTCCGCCCTCTGCGGGGAGGGCGGAGACCGGGCCGGGCCGGGCGGCGCTCACGAGCCCGCACCCCGGGTGACCAGCGGCCGGGCGAGCCGCGCCCCGTGAGCGTCCGCCATGCGGGCCTCCCTGTGATCGTCGTAGGTGGACGTGTCAGCCGCAGCAGCCTCCGCCCGTCGTGGAGGCCACCGGCAGAGGCGTGGACAGCAGGCCGCCGCTGATCCCGGTGGCCAGGCCGACGCGCTGCTCCTGCGCCTCGGCGAGGCCGGAGGAGCACACCCCGGTCTCGGGCAGGTCGAGGCGGACCTCGCGGGCCGCCTCCCAGTCCCCGGCCAGGGCGGCGACGACGGAGCGGGCCTGCTCGTAGCCGGTGGCCAGCAGGAAGGTGGGGGCGCGGCCGTAGCTCTTGACGCCGATGGCGTAGTAGCCGGGCTCGGGATGGGCCAGCTCGTCGGCGCCGTGCGGCGGGACCGTGCCGCAGGAGTGGTGGTTCGGGTCGATGAGCGGGGCGAGCGCGCGGGTGGAGCCGAGGATCGGGTCGAGGTCGAGCCGCAGCTCGGCGGCGATGGCGTGGTCGGGGCGGAAGCCGGTCGCGGCCACGACCCGGTCGGCGGTCACGCTCTGCTCCGCGCCGGACGGGTCGCGGCTGACGACCCGTACCCGCTCGCCGTCGCGTTCCACCGCGTGGGTGAAGAAGCCGGTCACCAGGCGGATCCGTCCGGCGGTGACGAGGGCGTGCAGGCGGGTGCCGAGCGCGCCGCGCGCGGGCAGGGCGTCTGCGTCGCCGCCGCCGTAGGCGCGGGTCGCGCCGGCGGCCCTGATCGCCCAGGTGACCGGCGTGTCGTCGAGCTGGGCGAGGGCGAGCAGGGTGGTGGCGGCCGAGTGCCCGGCGCCCACCACCAGGACGTGCCTGCCCTCGTAGCGGTCGCGGTCGGCGCCGAGGACGTCCGGCAGGGCGTGGTCGATCAGGTCGCCCGCCTCGGCCTCGCCGTACGCGGGCAGCCCGCTCGCGCCGAGGACGTTGGGGGTGTCGTACGTGCCGGAGGCGTCGACGACGGCGCGGGCGTGCAGTTCCCCGCCGCCGGCGAGCCTGACGACGAAGGGCGCCTGCTCGCGTCCGGCGGTGCGGACCCGGTCGTGGCCGAGGCGGCTGATCGCGCTCACCTTCGCCCCGAACCGCACCCTCTCGCCGAACAGCGCGGCCAGGGGCGCGAGGTACTCCTCGACCAGCTCGGCCCCGGTGGGCAGCCACTCGGGGTCGGGCGCCTGCCAGCCGGACGCCTCCAGCAGGCGGCGGGCGGCGGCGTCGATGTCGTACGTCCACGGGCTGAACACCCGGACGTGACCCCAGCGCGCGATCGACGCCCCGGCGCGGTCCCCGGCCTCCAGGACGAGGAAGTCCAGGCCGCGTTCGGCGAGGTGGGCGGCGGCGGCCAGCCCGACGGGACCGGCCCCGACCACCACGACGGGCAGGTCCCCTGGACGGGACGCCTGCCTGCCCGGCTCCGGCTCGACGGCGGTCGTGTTCGTGGTGACCGGGCCGCAGCATCCACTCATGACGGTTCTCCTCACGATCCTCCATGCCCGCACCCGAAGGACGGCGCACTGTTACCTGCCCCACACTTTGCTTAGAAGAACATCTAAGCAGCACGCCCAGCATGCTACATAGACAACCTTCTAATCAAGGGCGATGGGCAGCAGGATGCGGATCGTGCCGCGTACCAGGTCGGCCCAGAAGTTGCCGATGGTCTCGGACCCCCTGCGGGCGAAGCCGCGTACGAGGGCGATCGCGACGGCCATGCCGACGGCCGCCGAGACGAAGTTCTGCACCGCCAGGCCCGACATCTGCACCAGATGGCCCATCGTGGACTCGCCGGAGTACGCCTGCCAGTTCGTGTTGGTCACGAAGCTGACGGCGGTGTTCCAGGCGATGTGGTCGGGCACCGGGCCGAGGCCGAGCGACAGGAACAGCTTGTCCTGCAGGCGCTGGAGTCCGTACAGGAAGAGGATCGAGACGGCGGAGAAGGCGAGCAGGCCGCGGGCGTAGACGCCCCAGCGCTGCTCCACGTCGGGGCGCACGCCCAGCAGGCGGTAGATCGCGCGCTCGACGGCGCTGTGCCTGGCGCCGGCGTAGACGCGGTGCATGTGGTCGCCGAGCGGCTTGTGCACCAGCACCAGCGCGGCGACGAGCGAGGCGATGAACAGCGCGGCCATCTAGAAGCGCTCCGGGAACAGCAGAGCGGCGACCATGAAGATCACCAGTACGACTGCGCCGACCAGACCGACGGCGTTGACGGCGCTCACAGCCGTTCCACCGCCCTCACCAGCAGCCCGAAGATCGCGAAGATCGCGATCGTCAGGGCGACGAAGATGACGTCAGCCATCCCCACTCCTCGCAGACGTGTGCTTGCGTGCCGCCCGGACAGGCGGCCACACGGCAAGCAAATCGCCCGAATTGCGAGATATGGCGGATCTTGACGGCATTCATACGCCGCCCGCCGGAATATTGATGACCTTCCTACGCGGCCCGCCGGGACGACGACGTCAGGGCGACGGCGAGGGGCAGTCGGCGTCGCCGTGCCGTGCCGTGGCGCCGTGCCGTGCCGTGCCGTGGCGCCGTGCCGTGGCCTCAGCCGGTGCCCGGCGCTCGCAGGTCCAGGCTGGCCGGCACGGCGCGGAAGGCGTCCCGCAGCCGCCGGACGAGCCGCTCGCGACCGCCGTCGGCCTCGTTGCGGACCCAGTCGCGGGCCGCGACGCTCCAGGCCGTCGTGGTGAGCTCGGCGAGGACCTGGAGGCGCAGGTCGCCGTCGTCGAGGCCGAGCTTGCCCGCCAGGCAGGCGACGACCTGGCGCTCGACGCCCGTGCGGTAGTGGTCGACGTAGGCCAGCAGGGCCGGCGCGGTGAGGATCAGCCTGCGGGTGGCGACGTAGCGCCGGTCCCAGTCGGGGTCGAGCGCGACCGCGACCTCGGTGAGGGCGTCGCGGAGCACGTCGAGGACCACGCCCTCCGGCCGGCCCCGATCCAGCGCGGCGGTGTAGGCCGTCCACACCTCGGTCTCGGCCTCGACCGCCACGGCCTCCTTGGCGGGGAAGGCGCGGAAGAAGGTGCTCTTGGACACCTCCGCCTCCTCCACCAGCCGCTCCAGCGTGGTGGCCTCGAACCCGTGGTCGGTGAACAGGCGCAACGCCGTCTCGGCCAGCGTGCGGCGCGTGCGGAGCCGCTTGCGCTCGCGCAGCGGCAAGGAACGTTCGTCGAGCACGGACGCATCCTACCCCGAAACGACGCCGAGGATCGATGGAGACCAAGCCCCATTCGACACTTGCCACCAAACGAGACCGAGTGCCAGAATTTTCCCACTACCCCGCTTCTCTTAAGGAGCCGTCATGTCGCTGAACCCGAAGATCGTCGGTCAGGCCGAGGACGCGCACGAGGCCGTGCTGGTCCGTGCCCTGGCCACCACGGGCGTCACCAAGCAGCACTGGATCGCCCTCACTCTGGCCGCCACCGCCACGGATCCCGCACCCACCGGGGAGCCGGCCGCGCGGCTCTCCCAAGCCCTGCGCAGCGCCGATCCCGCCCAGGTGCGGCAGATCCTGGACGACCTGGTCACCGCCGGCCTGCTCACCACCGAACACGCCGTCACCCCCGCCGGCCAGGAGCTGTTCGCCCGCGTACGCGCCGAGACCGGCCAGGTCGTCGCCCGCGCCTACGCCGGCATCCCCGCCGACGACCTCCGGACCGCCGCCCGCGTCCTGGAACTCGTCACGAGCCGCCTCGACCGCGAAGCCTGACCCCTCTCCGCCCTTTCTAACCCGAGAGACGATCGACCAGCGCGCGCATCTGGGTGGCGTAGTGCTCGCCGAACTCCTCGGGCGTCAGGCCGCTCACCGCGGCCACCACCTGCGGGAAGGCGGCCCCGGCGGCGGCGATCGCGAACAGCGCCACCGCCAGCGCGGCCGGGTCGAGGTCGGCGGGGAACTCGCCGGCCCGCTGCCGGCCTCGCAGGTCCTCGACGATCGCGCGGACCCCCTCGGCGAACCGCGGGTCGGGCGCAGCCCCGGTCAGCCCGTCCCAGACCAGCAGCCTGCCGAAGCCGCCGTGCTCGACGTCGAAGCGGACGTAGGAGGCGATCAGCTCGCCGAGCGACCCGGCGGGCCCGGCCAGGGCGGTCTCACGCTCCCGCCAGTGATCCCCGATCGCCTGGTACAGGCCCTCCTTGCCCCCGAAGTAGTACGAGATGAGCTGCTTGTTCACCCCGGCGCGGGCCGCGCGGCAGGACTTCGCCTTCCTCACCCACACCGGGAAGGAACTGCTCGTGCTGCCGACCCCCGTCCACCCCGACCCGGCCGACGACCACCACTCCGTCAGCCGGATCACACTGCGCCAGGTCCTGCTGGGCGGCATGGAGGACGCGGTGCGCTTCGACGCGACGTACGAGCGGTACGAGCGCGACCCCGACGGCACCGTCACCCGCTGGGCCTTCAGGACCTTCCTCAGCACCGCCCGCCACTTCCCCGCCCTGCAGGCCAAGATGGCCTAGCCCGCACCCCCAGCCGTTGTCATGACGACGAGCCCGGACGAGCAGCAGGCAGCCCGAGCAACGAGAAGTCGGCGTGCCGGTGCCAGCGGTCACCGTCGCAGACGAACAGGCTGACCGAGCCGACGTCGGCGGTCACCGGCAGCCGCGTGGCCAGCGCGGCCTCCACCTCGTCCAGCACGTGCCCTTCCTGGCCATGCGCCACAGTCAGATGCGGGACGACGTCCGCGAACTGCCCGCCGTACGGCGGCGCTTCCGGCCACCGCGCCGCAACGGCCTCGGTCAGCGCGCGGAACGGCTGGTCGGGCGTCGGCGCGAGGTAGAGCACGCCAGGAAAACGCCGACACCCCTCGAACCGAACGGTGAACGGGTCATGCTCGCCGACCAGCGCCCGCAGATCATCCATCACCCCGGAGTCGATGCGCTCGATGTCCAGGAACGGCACAAGCACAGTCACGTGCGCGGGAACGCCGACGGAGGCGAAAGAGTCGAAACGCCGCCGCCACGGCCCCGCCACCGGCTCGGCCTCCTCCACGACGGCCACCAAGGCCGTCTCCCCCGCCCGGAACCGCCCTGCAGTCTCGTCCGCCATGACGGAATGATCTCAGGGACATCTCCACAGCAGGTGGCCGCGGCGGAATCGTTCACCCTCCAACGGCTCGCGCAACATCCGCGCCACCTCGACGAACCCCTCCTCGCGGGCCAGGTCGGCCAAGTCGTCGATCGGCCACCGGTAAGCCGGCGTGACCTTGTGGTCGAACTGCAGCACCGGGCCGCCCTCTGATTCGAAGAAACCGAGCAGGAGGTAACCGCCCGGGGCCAGCACCCGGCGGAACTCGGCGAAGTACGGCGGCAGCTCCGGCGGCGGGACGTGGATGACCGAGTACCAGGAGAGCAGCCCGCCCAGCTCGCCGTCGGCCACGTCGAACGCGCCCATCGAACCGACCTCGAACCGCAGGTCAGGATAATCCTTGCGGGCGATGTCGATCAGCGCGGGAGACAGGTCGACGCCGAAGGCGTCCAGTCCGAGGTCACGCAGGTGCGCCGTCATGTACCCGGGACCGCAGCCGGCCTCGACGACCGGCCGGGGCCCCGCCGCCCGTACGAGTTCGGCGAACGCGGCGACCATCGCGCGATCCATCGGCAGGCGGTCGAGCGAGTCCCGGACGAAGTCGGCGTAGAGGTCGGCGACGGCGTCGTAGGCGTCCGCCGTCACGGTCAGATAGGGGGAGGATTCGGCCACGGCGGACGACTGTAGCTCATCGTCCGGCAGAGGTCGTCGATCAACGACCGCCCGGCGTGTCCACTCCGCCCACCCGGCTGACCACGACCTCAGCGAGCAAGCCCATGTCATGCACCGACGAGTCCGGCAGGGACCCGGGTAACGCCGCTTTCCTGCGCGTGGCGGCTCGCCGGTGCCGTCCGGCCCGGGATGATGCGTCACCGCGATCAGGCGCCGCCGGACCCGGCTGCCGGCGCAGGTGACGCCGCCCGCCCCTGGCGCAGCGCCACGGCCAGCGCCAGCAGGAACGCGGCCCCCACGAACGGCACCCACGACAGGCCGTACGCCGCCCCGAACGTCCCGCTCAGCCCCACCCTGTCCAGCACGGCGGCCCCCGCGAGGCCGGGCAGCGCCTGAGCCGCTCCCGCCGCGACCGCGAGGACGGCGAGCCAGGCGACCCGGGCGGCGTTGCCGCTGCGGTAGGGCTGCCGTTCGAGCATGGACGTCAGCAGGCCCCGGAGGAGGAAGGCGGCGACGAGCGCGCACAGGCCGCCCAGCATGATGTCCGCACGCGAGACCACCTGCTCGACGAGCGTGGAGTTCCAAACCTGCAGGGACAGCTCCTCACCTGCCAGCGAGACGCCGCTGGGCAGCTTCACCCCGCTCAGCCCGAGCTGCTCGGCGGCATCCAGCCGGGGGACCGCGCGAACGGTGATGAACCCGCCGGCCTGCGTGGCGCCGTTGATCACGTAGGCGACACCCCAGAGCCCCGCGACGACGCCCGCGAACCTGACCACGTAGACGACCAGACGCACGAACCTATGATCCATGAACGCTCCTGGAACATCGGGCTTCTCCAACCTAATGAATGCGGGCCAGTAACGACAGGTGCACTTGCGCACGAGATCGGCGGCGAAGCCGGACGCGCCGACACCAAGGCCGGCGGTTCGAACGATCCCGCGGGACGCACCGAGAACCGCCGGGCGGTCATCTTCACCACGACCCGAGGGGCGCTCGCCGCCTCTCCGGCGCAGGCCGAGGCCGTGTCCCTGAGCACGCCGCCGCACGGGCCTCGTCCGCACTGCCCAGATGCGTCACCGTCCGGCAGAAGTCGGGCGGGATCTCCGGAAGCCCGGCGACTGATCGCCGAATAGGTCGCGGTTTTACCATGGAGAAATGGACATAGCATTCGTAGCCGGATTCGGGCCGATCGGTACTGATCCGGACGCTACGTTCAACTTCTGGTCGCAAACGATCGGCATTCCGTTCGATGAGGTTGCTCCTGATTACTACCACGCGTCCGATTTGCCCGGCACGAAGGCGTTCGCCCTTTGGCCCCTCAGCCAAGCGGCCCAAGCGACTTTCGGAACTGATCAATGGCCCGAGGACCGGCCGGTCCCGCAGGCGTGGATCGAACTCGAAGTCTCATCCCCCGAAGCCGTCGCCGACGCCGTCGAAGAACTCCGGTCCAAGGGGCAGGAGATCCTGATCGAGGCTCACGAGGAGCCATGGGGCCAGACGACCGCCCGGCTCATGAGCCCCGAAGGGATGCTCGTGGGTATCTCCTACCTCCCGTCCTTCCACGCCGACGAGGACGAGCAGGACACGGAGTAGCACATCGGGGCGTGTGCAGCGGCCGCAGGTCGGTGAACGAGCCGTGGGCCGCGTCCTTGAAGCGCAGCTCCCACCTCCATCCGGTGGAGGCCCGCCGGACTGCTTCCAGCTCGGCTCGCTGTCACGCGTCTGCGTCTCGGCCGCCAGTCGCAGGAACGGCCTGGGCACCCCCCGGGTGGCCAGGCCGACGTAGGCGCCGTCCAGGTTGACGCCGGCGTCGACGCGGACGTCGTCGCGGGTCAGCATGCCCGGCCTGGACGGCATCGAAGCCACCCGCCGGATCGTGCGCGACAGCCCGCGCTCGCGCGTCCTCATCCTGACCACCTTCGATCTGGACGAGTACGCCTTCGCCGGACTCAAGGCCGGAGCGGCCGGGTCCCTGCCGAAGAACACCCGGCCGCAGGAACTGCTGAACGCGATTCCGGGCCGTGGCGGCAGGCGAGGCGGCGCCGTCGCCGCGCGTCACCCGCCGCGTACTGGAAAGGTACGCGCCGCAGATGACGCCGGAACCCGCCGAGCCGGACGAACGGCTGGCACAGCTGACCGTTCCATTGCTGCTCGACCTCATATGCAGAGGAGGGTGGTAGGAACCACGTAGCAGGTAGACGTCAGACCCGCCGGTAGATGATCGGCTGGGCCGCGATGCCGTTCGCCTTGAAATTGGCCAGCACGAAGCTGCGGAAGGTGGGCCGGAAGATCAGGCCGGGCAGGAAGGTGGGCAAGTTCGGCCAGCTCGCGTGATTGATGATGCCGTACTCGGGGCTCTCCCCTTCCAGCGGCTGCAGCAGGGTCGAGTTGGGCAATGCGGTCTTGGCCTGGAACCAGCCGGCGGTGTACTCCCACACCTTCAGCAATGTCGCGGGGTCGTCGGCGTAGAAGTAGTTGAACAGGAAGGGGTGGTCCGGGCCGTGGTCGACGTCGCCCAGCCGGGCCGCGTTGCGGCCCACGATCTGGTGGGTACGGCGGGCGGGCAGCAGGCTCGTGGCCTTGCCGTACAGGGGATCGTCGCGCAGAGCCAGCGCGCTGTCGATGTCGGTTGTGCGCACCAGCAGGACCACGTCGTAGCGGGCGGGCGCACGGCCGCGTGCGGCAAGGATCTCATCGCCCTCGCCCGGCGGGCGCAACCGGCCGCGGAAGACGGTGGCGTCCTCCACCTCGGGGCGGGCGGCCAGTTCGACAGCGATGGCCTTCAGCCCGTCGAGCGAGGGGACCGAGGTGGGGAAGGGACCACGCCAGGTGCCGGTCTCGGCGGCGAACAGCAGGTAGCCGCAGTCGTTCGGTTCGACGAGTCGGGCCTTGACGGCAAGGCGGTCGTTGACGAGTTTCACGATGCGTCCCTTCGGATGAGGCGGGCGTTCACGCGGCTTGCCTTCTGTTCAGGCCGGACAGCTGCCAGGCCAGGCGGTTGCGGACGGCGGGGATGCGGCCTGCCAGCGCGAGGACCAGGTTGCGCAGCACGCGGCGACCTGAGGCGGCGGCGGCCAGCTCGGTGAGCCGCCCGGCCAGCGCGACTACCTGCTCGGCCTGCGGGCGACGGCAGGCGAACATCGGCCAGGACGAACGACTCGGCGTAGGTGCCGCCGGTGAAACCAATTCCGGCACTCTGGCGGACCGTGCTGTTCAAGCCGTCGGCGCCGATCAGGTAGGCGGCGCGGATGCGCTGCCCGTCGTCCAAGGCGGCGGTGACGCCGTCGGCGTCCTGCTCGATGCCGCTCACCCGGGCAGGCCTGATCACCTTGCCGCCGAGCTCTTCCAGGCGGGCCAGCAGACAGGCCTCGGTGTCGGCCTGGGAGATCATCAGGGTGTAGGGGTAGGCGGTGGGCAAGCCGTCGAAGGGCACCGGCACCAGGACCTTGTCGCGGTCGCGGATGGTGAAGACCGGCGTGTGGATGCCGTGCGCGGCCAGTCGGTCCGCCACACCGTACGGCTCCAGCACCTCCAGGGTGCGTGAGTGCACGACGGCGGCGCGGAAGGTGTTGGCGCCCTTCGCCTGCGCGTCCACGATCATGACCTGCCGGCCGCGCTGGGCCAGGACGATCGCAGCAGTGAGCCCTGCGGGCCCGGCTCCGGCGATGAGCACTTCGGCGTTCATGTCGACTCCTTGGTCAACGTCTGTTGGCATAAAGTAAGCGAGGCCGACAGCTATGTCAACAGGCGTTGGCCTACAATTGTTGACATGAGGAGGTCCTCCGCCGACACCAAGGCCGCGATCCTGGTCGCGGCCCGCGAACGTTTCGCCGCAGACGGCTACGACAAGATCACCATCAGGGCCGTTGCCTCCACGTATGGATCGACCCGGCCATGGTGATGCGCTACTTCGGCAGCGAGGAGAAGCTGTTCGCCGCCGCGGCCGAACCGGCTCGGGGGGCTCTGCAACGGCCCGGCGCTGGCCGCTGGTCATGGATCGGCGGCCGCCCGGTCCGGGCCCTCGATCACGGCTTTCTCCAAGGACGAATGGGTCCGGGAGGTCCGTCTGGCGCGAATCAAGCTCGGTGAGACGGACATCGGCGCCTACGTCGTGAAATACACCGAGTACTTCCTCAAGCGCGTCCAAGACCGGCTGGCCTACGGCTACCACGACGGCGACTGATGGCGGCTGAACGTACGGAACCCGGTCCTGGACGACCGCATCCCGCTCCGCGAACACCAGCCGTCGGGACGCAACCGGGCCAACGTCAGCCACCTCACCACCGACTGGCTGAGCCAGGCCGCGAAGTGGTGGCCATCGACCCCGGCGACCTGTACGAGCTCGTGCACCTGGACCAGCGCGCCGACCGAGTCCTGCTCAACGGGTGGTGCACACTGCCGCCCAACAGGTCTGTTCCAAGGGCAACGCGTGCCTGCCCTGCGGGAAGTCCGTCACCGACGAATCCCACCGCCCCGAGCTCGAACGCCAGCTCAACGACACCGAGGCCCTGATCGACCGCCGCCAAGCCCAGTTCACCGCCAGGTTCGGCGAGCCCATGAGCGAGGACAACATCTGGCTGGCCGGTGCCGAGACCACCGCCCTGCGCAAGATCCTGGTCGCGATCGACCAGGTGGCCGTCCACGAGGACGGCAAGCGCCGGGCCGTTCGCGGCGCCGGCGCCCCCGACCGGCCCGAGAGGGTCCCGGCGGACCAGGCCGAAGGCGCCAAGGCCACCGAAGGGAGCACCGCTGAACCAGCTCCCCAGCCACCTGCGGGCCGCGACGGCCGCCCGCCCCCAGACCGCCGCGCAGCGGGCCCGGGACGGCCTCAAGAAGCTCGTCGACGACGGTCAGCGGTCACTTCCGCCGCGGTCGCCCGCACGGCGAACGTGAGCACCGACTTCCTCTACCGGCACCCCGAGCTACGGCCACTGATCGAGAAGTACCGCACCAGGACGACCGGCCGGTCCACCCGCCAACCCGCACCAGACCAGAACCAGGCCGCGGGCTCCACCTCGGCGGCCGTGCGCGCGCTCGCCCGGAAGCTGGAAGAGATGACCCGCAACCACCGCACGGAGATCACCGAGATGCGCAAGGCGCTGGAAGCCGCCCGGGGAGAGAACCTCGATCTCCGCCGGAAGCTCGCCACCCACACCGGCTGAGCGGCCCCGGAGATTCTTTGTGATGCATGCGTCGGCGGCTTTGGCCATGGTGTCGAACTCGGTGCGCGCGATCGCGGCCTCCAGCACTGTCGGTGCCGGATGCTTGGGTAGGGGCATGCGTTACGGCATCGACGTCGCGATCCTCGGTGACCTCGCGGAGCCGGCCCACCTGGTCACCCTCGCCCGGGAGGCCGAGGCCGCCGGCTGGGACGCCGTGCTGGTGTGGGACCACTTGGCCTTCACCTGGGGCATGCCACCGGCCGACCCATGGGTGACGCTGGCCGCGGCGGCGCAGGCGACCTCGCACATCAGGCTGGGCACGGCGGTGACGGCTGTGGCCCGGCACCGCCCGGAAAGGCTGGCCCAGACGGTGGCGACGCTCGACAGGCTGAGCGGTGGTCGCGTGATCCTGGGCTCCGGTCTGGGCGGCGTGCGGCAGGAGTTCACCGCATTCGGCCGAACGCGTCCGGGCGGGGTCGTGCTCGACGAGGCCCTCGAGGTGATGACCTCGCTCTGGTCCGGCGAGGAAGTGCACCACCGGGGCGCTCATTACAGCGTCGACGGGGTACGGCTCGCGCCGCTGCCCCTCCAGCAGCCCCGGGTGCCGGTGTGGGTCGGCGGGACGGCTCCGGGTGCGCTTCGGCGTGCCGCGCGCTGGGACGGCTGGATCGTCGCCGGCGACGACCAGGAGGGCCTTATGACGCTTTCACCCGACTCCCTGGCCGCCCAGGCCAGTGAGCTGCGCCGGTACCGGGTAAACGCAGGCGACCTCGAAGTGGCGGTCATCGGGGTGAGCGAGCCGGGCTCGTCGGTCCGGGCCTACGCCGACGCGGGCGCCACATGGTGGTTGGAGCATCTCCACAGCCACCGGGGGTCGATGGAACGGCTGGTGCGGCGCGTTAAGGCGGGTCCGCCCGTGTGAAGCACCTGCGGTGAGCGCGTGGTTCAGGGCAGTTCGATAAGGCGGGCTCCATAGGGGTCGAGTACGCGGCACGCCACCAGCATGCGCGGCGGCGCCTGCTCGCCGGGGCCCGCGCGTCCCCGGCGCACGGTTGCCTCACCCTGCCGCCGCAGACACGACAGCAGACGAGCACACGCGATATCGGTCAGGCACGTTCGGACACACCAACATGCCTTACATGCCTGACCGCTGATAACCACCCAAATAACTGTTCCCCTGGTTGATCCAGTGCGGGTACTTGCTGCGCGAGTACCCGTTCATGGACTCCCGCGCCGCGACCTTCAGATCGTCGAGGTCCTCCCGGGCGCCGGCGACCCTCAGCAGACTTGGATGCCTCGGTGCGAGCGGCCCAGCTCCGTCGCGGTCCTGCCGCCAACCTCCTGACCTGGTATTACGTGCCGCGTACTCGTCTCGGGTGTGGATATCAGGTGATCTACATCGAGCCGGGCTCCGCGGCGCTTGGACTGCCCGGATGTTGTTCCTGGTGCGTGGGCGCGGACTGGGCGCGGACGGCCGCCGCGGGCCGTTCGCGGCCGGACGGCGCCGGACAGCTCACAGTGATCCACTACAGCAGAAAGCCCAGGTCATCCGCCAGATGACCCGGGCTTCCCAGCAGAGCCGACGAGGGGAATCGAACCCCTGACCTTCTGTTTACAAGGTCCCCAAACGATCTTCATGGGCGTTCGGACACGTTCGCCACGCTGGTCGCCAGTCCTTCGGCTGTTCAGACCTGTTCACCTCAGTTCATGATCGTCCGTCTGAGTGGCTCCCAAGGTGGCTCCAGCAACGACCTACTCGTACAGGTGGGCGACATGGATCTGAAGAGCGAGCGACTGCCACGTCAGCGGGTCGACGTCGCCCTTGAACGGAGCTCCTTCGCGAAGACAGCCGTCCTGGAGCCAGGCCGCCCACGTTCTGAGAAAGTCGCCGACGTACATACTGCTCCAGCGCCCATCGACGAACTGCTTGCCCTCACGGCGCTGCCGTTCACAGTCGGCACGATCGGTGTCGAAGTCGTCCGCCATGATTTCCAGGTAGGCGGCGAAGTCTCGCATGCCCTGCACGCGGGCGACGTCGGCAGGAAGCTCACGCGGTGATGCCATGAGGACGAGGGTAAGAGAACTGTCAGCTTGGGAACTGCGTCGATCACGACCTTCTGGGGCGCTGAGCTGGGCAGCGAGTCGGTCCTGAGTGACCGTGGTTGACCCCTCGTCACCCTCTTAATGGCCCGCTAATGGCCCGGCGATCAGCCCGTGACCTGGTGTTCTTTGCGCAACGCGCGCACCACGCCGCCTGATCATCCCGTCTGCCGTCGACCCGCCCGAAGGGGAAGTGGGCCAGGGTCACGGGTACCAGATGGAGCGCCCCACCGGACGAACGATCTGGTACCCGTGACCCTGGTCTGCTCGGCTTGTCCCGGGTCGATGGTGGGCGGGATGATCAGGCTTCCTCCTTAGCCACTTACGACCTTGTCTCAGACACGGTGATCATCCCGGAGTCGGAGCGCCCCCGCCGGAGGCTGGTTGGTTCTCTATGCCGTCCTACGACCATCAGGCTGAGAATGCCTTGTCGATGGGCCAACCACTTACCACGAACTGTCGTACAGGTAGCTGTACCAATACCCTTCGAGATGGGTGTAGCGGTCGCCGCCGTCGGCATTTTCGTTTGGTTCGCCAGAGGTCAGCCAGACGAAGCCCTTGTCGTCTTGCTGGAACAGGTCCCGGACTACCAGCCGTGCGCTGCCGGGGATCTCTTCCCCTGTCAAGAGATCGTCGTACCGCCTTCCGTCGCATACGTAGTACAGGCCAACCCATTGGCAAGGCTCTTTGCGACCAGGATTCTGATCCACTGCTGTGGCGTACGCTCTCAGGCTCGGTTCGGAGATGGTGTAGCGGATCCAGAACGGCGCATTGGTGATGAGGGCGAGCCCGACGGCTATGGCGATGTACCACGGCATGAGCGCGCTATTGAGTAAGCCGGCTGGCGCCTTTGCCTTGTGGTCGGCCCATGTGATCCGGATCGTCCAGTAGAGGAATAGGACGAAGCCGATGGGGATCCCGAACTTGAACGTCTCGAACCCGTACCAGGACGGATAGCTGGCCCATATCAAGAGGAAGGTGGCTGCGGCCGAGAAGACGATCAGGAACGGTAATCCAGGCGGCTTGTTGATCACGGCGTCACATTAGCGGTATCCGAAGACGCCGGATAGTCAGAGCACTGGCCCCGTGCGGTGGTGCGGCGCTGGGTCGGCGGGTTCGGTTAGTACGGCGCGGGAGGTGCTACGGCGACGCCCCGCGCGGCGTGCCGCGCGAGAACGGCCCCCAGGCCGCACGCGCAGCGCGGCAGCGCTGGCGCGGGGCGTACGGCGGCGCGCCGCGCCGCCGCTTGATACCTATGAAAACAATTCGGCAAGTCGCCCGGGATCTATGAGCTTGGCTTTCCAAGCAGGTGTGTGTTGGCTGCTCGTGCGGCTTCGGCCAGGTCTGGCAGGGTGATTACGGTGATGCCTGCGGCGGTCAGGGCTTCGGTGCCGTTGGCGTCCCTCACGAAGGTGGGTGGTTCCTTCCAGGCGATCACTACGCGGGGGATGCCGGCCTCCAGGATGAGCTGGGTGCAGGTTCGCGGGCGTGAGCGTCGCTGGTTGCAGGGTTCCAGGCTGCTGTACAGGGTGGCCGTTTTGAGGCGGGGGTCGTCGGTGGGGACTTTGGCCAAGGCGGATTCCTCCGCATGGACATGGGCGTCGGTCTCTCGGGAGTATCCGCGGCTGATCTCGTTGCCCTGGTCGTCGACGATGACGGCTCCGACGGAGAAGGCGGTACTTGATGGTGGGCACTGGTGTGAGAGTTCGATCGCCTCGTGCAGCCATTGGCGGTCTTCTTCGGTGGCGGTGCCGGTCATGAGGTCTTGCTGCCTGAGGGTTGTTTCGGCAGGTAGCGCAGGAGGACGACGTCGTCCACGGCGCGGACTTCGGCAAGGGCCATGCGGTGGCCGGTTCCGCCGGGGAAGTCGCCGGGGTTGACGAAGCGTGGGGCGTTGGGGTCGCCGACGAAGATGGGGGCGATGGCGAGGTGGATCTCGTCGGCCAGTCCTTGGGTGAGGAACTGGGTGTGGATGGTGCCGCCGCCTTCGACCATGAGGCGTTTGATGCCGCGCCGACCGAGGTCGTCCAGCATGCGGCCGAAGTCCACGGTGGGGCCGAGGCCGACCACCTGGGCCAGGTCGCCCAGGGAGTCGCGCAGCTTGGTGGTGGCGGAGTCGGGGCAGTAGACGACCTTGTCGCCGCCGTGGTGCCAGAACTTGAGGGTGGGGTCGAGGTCTCCGCTGTTGGTCACGGTGACCTTGAGCGGGTACGGGGGTAGGCCCTGGGCGGCCCGCTGGGCTCGGCGGGCTTCGGAGTTGACCAGGAGGCGGGGGTTGTCGCGGCGCATGGTGGTGGCGCCGATAAGGATGGCGTCGCTTTCCGCTCGTACCTGCTCGACTCGGTCGAAGTCATGGACGTTGGACAGGAGGAGACGTTCGGGGGTCGTGTCGTCGATGTGGCCGTCCACGGACATCGCGCAGCTCAGCAGCACGTATGGGCGTTGCATGGGACCTTCCGGGTGGGAGAACCGATCAAGTCGTGATCATGCCTGCTTGACCACCGTACTCCTCAAGGCCGAGTGCAGCTCGGCGACCAGGGGCGTGGTCCGCCAGGGTTCGAGCTGCTCGTCCAGCGCGAGAAGGGCGTTCATGATGCGGGCGGACCCGGTTTCCTCGGCGATGTAGAGGGCGGACATGGCGACGTCGGCGGCTTGCTCCGGCTCGCCGGCCCCTGCATGTGCGAGTGATTCGCGCGACAGGTAGACACCCAGGTCGCGGCGGAACGAGGGCGGGACGGCGGCGATCGCCTGGCGAAACCCTTCGACGGCTTCGCTGAACCTGCCGAGTTCGGCGTAGCTTCTTGCGCGTTGGGCCTGGAGGTAGGGCTCGTCCAGCCAGACGGCCCAGGATGAGGCTTGATCGCTGGTGGCCTGGAGGAGGAGTTCGTGGGCGCGGTCGAGTTCGCGTCGGGCCGCGTCGTCCTCGTGCTGGAGGGCGTGCCCGTGGCAGGCGTAGGTGGGTGCGAGAGCTTGAAGGCGGCTGCCTGGGCGGGCGAGGTTGCTCGCTGCCTCGGCCATGTCCACGGCGGCGACCGGATCCCCGGTGTCACCGGCGAGCTGGCTCTTGCGCGCCATGATGTAGGCGGTCATGTCCCGGTCGGCGACGGCGTGCGACAGCTCCAGCGTACGGTCCGTCCAGTACTGGGCAGCGCGGAAGTCGCCGACGTCGTGGTAGAGCCAGTCGATGCCCTGTGGCAGGCCAAGCGCACGGCGGGCTACAAGGCGAACAGCATCCGCAACATGCGGGCCGTCCTGCGCCAGGCCCTGGGCCAGGCGGAGCGGGAGGGCTTGGTCGTGCGGAACGTGGCGGCGCTGTCGATGCCTCCCCGCGTACCCGTCGAGGAAGGCCGGACGCTGACCGTGGAGGAAGGCAAGATGCTTCTCGGCACAGCCGCCGATCACAGGATGGGTGTCCTCGTCCTCCTGGCCCTCGTCTTCGGCCTGCGTCGTGGTGAAGCGCTCGGGCTCATGTGGGACGCCTTCGACCCGGACGCTCGCACGCTCCGGGTCACCCACTCCGTCAAGCGGCTCAAGAACCGCGACCCGAACGCCACGGCCAGGACCCGCATCGTGATCAGCGAACTCAAGACCAAGCGTTCACGCCGTGTCCTCTGCCTCACCCCCGAGCTGGTCGAGGCGATCAAGCGGCACAAGGCCGCCCACAACCAGGAACGGCTCAAGGCCGGCGGGGACTGGACGGAGCACGGCCTGATGTTCCCCACGGCTTTCGCAACCCGTCCGACCCGGACACCTTCTCGCACCTGTTCTCCCGCCTGGCCAAGAAGGCGGGCCTCGGCCACTGGCATCCGCACGAGCTCCGCCACTCCGGCGCCTCACTCATGCTCGCCCAAGGCACTCCGCTCCACGTGGTGTCCGAAGTCCTCGGGCACGCCAGCATCGCGATCACCAAGGACGTCTACGGACACCTCCTGGAAGGCGATCGCCGCGCCGCGACCGAGGCCATCTCCAGCGCTCTCCTGGGCGAACAGACCCCGGTGGCTCCCAAGGTGGCTCCCGAAGGCGCCCAGGACACCGGTTGAAGATCGGAAAGCAGAAGGCCCCTGGCGGCGTAATGCCTACTCAGGGGCCTTTCTGATGCAGAGCCGACGAGGGGAATCGAACCCCTGACCTTCTGTTTACAAGACAGATGCTCTGCCGATTGAGCTACGTCGGCGCGGCCTATCAGTGTAGACGCTACCGACGTCTGTGACGAGCCGCTTCGTACAGGGCCACTCCTGCCGCCACTCCCGCGTTCAGGGACTCGGCCGCGGCCTGGATGGGGATGCGGGCCACGACGTCGCACTGTTCGCGGACGAGCCTGGACAGGCCCTTGCCTTCGGAGCCGACGACGATGACGAGGGGCTCGGTGAGGAGCTCGACGTCGCCGATGTCGGTCGTGCCGGCGCCGTCGAGGCCGATGACGAAGAGGCCGGCGTCACGGTACTCGCGCAGGGCGGCGGTGAGGTTGCTGGCGCGGGCGACGCGGAGGTTGGCCAGGGTGCCGGCGGACGTCTTCCAGGCGCCTCCGGTGACGCCGGCGGAGCGGCGCGACGGGACGAGGAGGCCGTGGGCGCCGAAGGCGGTGGCGGAGCGGGCGATGGCGCCGAGGTTGCGCGGGTCGGTGACGCCGTCGAGCGCGACGATCAGGGGCACCTCGGCGGCGTCCTGGGCCAGCTCGACGAGTTCGGACGGGTGCGCGTACTCGTACGGCGGGATCTGGAGGGCGATGCCCTGGTGGACTGCGCCCTCGGTGAGGCGGTCGAGCTTGTCGCGGGTGACCTCCAGCAGCGCGATGCCGCGTTCGGCCGCGATCTTGATGGAGTCGCGGACGCGGTCGTCGTTGTCGACGCGCTGCGCGATGTAGAGCGCGCCGGCGGGCACGCCGGCCTGGAGGGCTTCGAGGACGGGGTTGCGTCCGCCGATGTACTCGGGGGCGTCGTCGGACCGTCGCTGCTTGGCGGGCTGCCCGGGACGGCGCGTGCCGCCGCGCTCCTCGCGGGCGATGCGCTCGGTCCGCGCCTTGTCCTTGTACCAGTGGCGCATCTCGGCGGGCGGCGTGGCGCCTCTGCCTTCGAGCCCGCGCCGGCCCTGGCCTCCGGTGCCCTTGCTCGGGCCCTTCTTCTTCGCGGGCCTGCCCGACGCCCTACCCCCTGCTGCCATGGCAACAAGGGTACTCGGGCTAGGAGGCGTCGCCGACCGGCCGGCGAGCGGCGGGGCGGGGCAGGCGGAACAGGTGGCCGAGCCTGCGCAGCGCCTCGGGGTCGCCGGTGGCGGCGGCCCGGCCGCCGGCCAGGGCCTCGGTGAGGGTGAGGTGCCCGGCGGCGATGTCGGTCAGGACGTCGTCGCCGGCCTCGACCACGGCGTCGGGCCGCTGGGCGGGGCCGTGGGCGGCGTCGATGGCGCCGTCGTCGACCACCAGGTGGAAGACGTCACCGCCGGCGGGGTCGCCGACGCGGAACTCGTACACGGCGCGCAGGCCCTCGGCGGCCTCGGGGACGAAGCACGATTCGAGGGCGAGGAGGGCCCAGCCGCTGTGGAAGGTCTCGTCGGCGCGACGCTCCCCCATCGCCCATTTCATGCCCCAGCGGGCCAGCGCGAGCACGGCGGGGCCGAGCTCGGCTCCGGCCTCGGTCAGGGCGTACGCGGGGGTGCGGGCGGGGGGCGGCAGCGTGGTCCTGCGGACGAGGCCCTCGCGTTCGAGGTGCTTCAGCCGGGCGGCCAGCAGGCCGGTGCCGAGGCCGCGCAGGCTGTGCTGGAAGTCGGTGAAGCGTTTGGGGCCGGTGAGCAGCTCGCGGACGATGAGCAGCGTCCACCGCTCCCCGACCAGGTCGAGGGTGCGTGCGGTGGCGCAGAACTGGTTGTACGTCCGCTGATCCACTCGCCCCACTCTAGTGGCCGGGGGCGTCCAGGAGCAGGCGCGCGAGCGGCTCGGGACGGGTCAGCATCACGTCGTGCGGGCCGTCGATCGCGACGGTGCGATATCCCACCTCCTTCGCGAACCGCTCGAAGGGGTAGGTCGCGGGGCGGCAGAGGATTGGATTGCCGTGCCGGGGATGCGGTCGACGGCGGGGGTGAGCGTGGTGGCGTCGCTGAAGGTGCGCAGCGGGTGGGGGCGCAGCCGTTCGCGGAGCCAGGCGGCGTCGCGGGGGTCGGTGACGCCGAACGTCCCGGGCGGCGGGGGCGGGATCAGCGGCCGGCCGCCGGCCGAGCGGCGTACCGCGGCCTCGAAGCCGTCGGGCGCCAGCGCGAACAGGGCGGCGCCGTCCGGGCCGGCCCAGCCGTCCACGAGGACGACGTGCCGCACGGCCGCGGGCCGCAGCGCCGCGGCCTGCCGCACCACCAGGCCGGCGTAGCTGTGCCCGACGAGCACCACGTCAGGCGACCCGCCGCCCGCCGCGCCCTCCTGGTGGTCGAGCGCCGCGCCATGCGTCCTGTCCGACGCCGCGCCACGCTGCCCGCCCGGCGCCGCGCCGCGTGTCCCATCCGACGCCGTGCCATGCAGCCCGTCCGACGCCCCGCCATGCGGCCTGTCGTCGAGAGCGTCGTTCAGCGTGTCGAGCGCCGCCACCACCTCCGCCACGTGGTCGTCGAGCCCGGCGTCCGGGTCGGCGGACAGGTCGGGCGTCACGGTACGCACCCCCCCACTCGCGAGGACCGGGACGACCCGCTCCCAGGCCCACGAGCCGTGCCAGGCGCCCGCGACCAGCACGTACGCGGTCACACCCGCACCTCCTGCCGGAACGGCCGCAGCGCCGGCAGCACCAGGCCCGCGAACTCCTCCATGGCGGGCCGGTGGTCGTCCACGGCGAGCCGGACCACGACGTGCTCGGCCCCCGCGTCGGCGTACCCCCTGAGCCAGGCGGCGGCCCCGTCCGGCGTGCCCGCGAACATCGCCTGGATGCCCTCGACGAACTCCAGCGGCGCGTTGTAGTACCGCTCGATGCTGACCCGCAGCCGGGCGCGGGCGCGCTCGGGGTCGTCGTCGAGGCAGAGGGTGGCGTACAGGGCGGGCGTGACGGGCGACCCGGCGAGGAGGCCCGCTCGTCGGCGTACTGGCGGTGGGTGGGCGGGTACGGCAGCCAGCCGTCCGCCAGGCGCGCGACCCGCCGCAGCGCCCGCGCCCCGCCTCCGGCCAGCCACACGGGCGGCCCTCCTTCCCGTACGGGCCGGGGGGCGATGCTCACGTCGCTGAACGCGAAGTGCCGGCCGGCGAAGGAGACCCCGCGTCCGGACCACAGCAGGCGCATCGCGGCGAGCGTCTCCTCCATGCGGCTGACGCGGGTGCCGAAGTCGACGTTCAGGGCCTCGAACTGGGCGCGCGTGGCCGGGTTGGCGAACCCCGAGCCCATGCCCGCGATCACCCGTCCTCCTGGCATGGCGTCCAGGGTGGCGAGCTGGTGCGCCAGGAGGCCCTGGGCCGCGTGACGGGGCTGTCGCCCGCCCACACCGAGTCGAACCCCAGGTCCTCGGCCGCACGCGCCTGCTCGGCCAGCGCGGCGACGTCGCCGCCCAGGATGGTCCAGTCGCGCGTCGGCAGCAGGTAGCCGATCCGTGGTGCCGCCATGTCGCCTCCCGTCATCGCCACTCAAGAAGCTTCTCGATTTTAAAGCATACGCTTCAACATCAAGAAGTAAAGGGGGGTGCGGCACAAAAGAAACCGCTCCCCCCGCCACGGACGGCGGGAGGAGCGGTGGGAGACGCGGAGAACCGGTTAGCGGGACAGCTCCCAGCGGGCGCCGTGCGGGGTGTCCTCGACGGTGATGCCGGCGGCGGCGAGCTGGTCGCGGATCGCGTCGGCGGCGGCGTAGTCCTTGCGCTCGCGCGCGGCCTTGCGCTGCTCCAGCGCGACCGCCACCAGCACGTCGACGACTGGCGCCAGGTCGGAGCCGGTGCCGCGCCACTGCGGCGAGCGCGGGTCGAGGCCGAGGACGTCGAGCATGTTCTGGGTCTCGGCCAGCAGCCGCGCCACGGCCTCCTTGTCGCCCCTGGACAGCGCCACGTTGCCCTCACGCACCACCTCGTGGACGACGGCCAGCGCCTGCGGCGTGCCCAGGTCGTCGTCGAGCGCGTCGGCGAACGCCTGCGGCAGCGGCGCGTCGGCGTCGACGTCGTGGATCACCTCGGCGGCCCGCGTCACGAACCCCTCGATCCGCTGGTACGCCGCCGCGGCCTCCAGCAGCGCCTCCTCCGAGTACTCGATGGAGGAGCGGTAGTGCGGGGCGGCGAGGTAGTAGCGCAGCTCGACCGGACGCACCTTCTGCACCATCTCGGGGATCAGCAGCGAGTTGCCGAGCGACTTGCTCATCTTCTCGGCGCCGATCTTGACCAGGCCGTTGTGCATCCAGTAGCGGGCGAAGCCGTCGCCCGCCGCCTTGGACTGGGCGATCTCGTTCTCGTGGTGCGGGAAGACCAGGTCGATGCCGCCGCCGTGGATGTCGAACGTCGGCCCGAGGTACTTCGTGGCCATCGCCGAGCACTCGAGGTGCCAGCCGGGACGGCCGAGGCCCCACGGGGTGGGCCAGGTGGGCTCGCCCGGCTTGGCGCCCTTCCACAGTGCGAAGTCGCGCGGGTCGCGCTTGCACGACTCGTCGTCGGTGTCGGCGGCGGCGCGCATGTTCTCGAGCTTCTGGTTGGACAGCTCGCCGTACTCGTCGGCCCAGGACTGGACGCTGAAGTAGACGTCGCCGCCCGACGCGTAGGCGTGGCCCCGCTCGATCAGACGCTCCATCAGCGTGATCATCTCGGGGACGTGGCCGGTGGCCCTCGGCTCGACGGTGGGCGGCAGGCAGCCCAGCGTGTCGTACGCCCAGGTGAAGGCGCGCTGGTTGCGCTCGGCCACGACGAACCAGGGCACGCCCTCCTCGGCCGACACCCTGATGATCTTGTCGTCGATGTCGGTGACGTTGCGGCAGAACGTGACGTCGTAGCCGGAGCGCATGAGCCAGCGGCGCAGCACGTCGAAGTTCACGCCCGAGCGGATGTGCCCGATGTGCGGAGGAGCCTGCACGGTGGCACCACACAGGTAAATCGACGCCCGGCCGGCTTCGACCGGAACGAATTCACGGATGGCGCGCGTGGTGGTGTCGTAGATGTGCAGGCTCACGAACGCAAGGCTAACGCCTCGGCAGGGCTCACATGCCGAATAATCAGCCTCGCAACGTCACCTTCTCCGGGCGGATCCGGACGACCAGGCGTTCGGCCCCCGGCTGATCCTGCCACGGCTTCCCGGTGTACTTGTGCGCGAGCTCCTGGATCAGCGTGCCTTCCGTGTCGTCCTCCATGGTCACGCGGCCGCGCACCTCCACGTACCTGTACGGGTTGTCCGGGTCGATGACCAGCAGGCTGGCGCGCGGGTCGCGGGCGAAGTTGGTCGGCTTCCTGCGTCCCTTCAGGGTGGAGAAGAGGACGTCGTCGCCGTCGGTGCGCACCCACACGACGGTGGACTGCGGGCCGCCGTCGGGGTTCAGGCTGGTCACGACGGCGTGGTTGGGCGCGTCGAGCAGCGCGCGCGCCTCTTCGGTCAGCTCGGCCATGTGCTCTCCTTGATCGGTCCTTGGCCCCCATTCTTCTGTAGGCTCGAAACCGCCATGGACGTGACTCCCCCCTCGCCCGCCCCCGCCCCTTCGCGCCCCTCGACGCTCCGCCGTCTGGGCATCGCGCTCGCCGGGGTCGCCGTCGCCGCCCTGACCGGCGCCGCGTGCGCGCTCTCCTTCGACGACCTGCGGGCGCTGGCCCTCGCCGGCGAGGCCAGGAGCGACCTGGCCTACCTGTACCCGGCGGCGTTCGACGCGCTGCTGGTGGTCGCGCTGGTCGGCGTGCTGCTGCTGCGCGCGGCCAGGCCGCTCGTGCGGGCGCAGGCGGCGGTGGTGCTCGTCCTGCTGCTCGGGGCCGCCGCGGCGGCCGACGTCGCGACGGCGCTGCGCGTCTCGTTCGACGCGACGCGGGCGGCCGTGGGCGTCGCCCTGGCGCCGTGGGTCATGCTCGCGGTGGCCCTGTGGGTCTGGCTGCTGCTCATCAAGCACGTCCAGACGGCACGGGCCGCCGACGCCGCGGACGGCGCCGCCGGGGCGGGCGGGGAGGACGACATCGTCCCGTTCCGTCGTACGGGGGCGCCGGAGGAGGCGCCGCCGCTGACGGCGTACCCGGCGGAGCAGGTCCTGCGGCCCACGCCCGTGGTGGGCCCGACCCCGGCGCCCGAGACGCCCCCTGTGTCCGAGCCGCGTCCCGTGTCGGAAACCCGGCCCCCAGCCGAGACGACGCCCGTGTCCGAGCGCGTCACGGAGTGGCCGGCGGCCACCGCGCGGGCGGCCGCGCGCGAGCCGGAGTCGCGGCGGAAGCAGGACTCCGAGCCCGGCCCGTTACCCGCGCCCCCGGCCGAGGAACCGGCCCCCAGCCCGGAGAGGCGGCCACGGTCCGCCGTACGGGAGACGGCGGAGCCGGAGCCGAAGGAAGCCGAGCGCCGGCCGGAGCCCACCCCCGCCGCCGAGCCCGAGCCCGAGGCCGAACCCGAGGTCGCGCCCGAACCCGAGGCCGTGCCGGAGGCCGCGCCCGAGCCGCGTGAGGAGCGGCGGCGGGTGCGATGGGGTGACAGGGTCAAGCCGTCCGACGTCCTCGTGCATCCGCTGAAGGACCGCGGCCCCGACACCCAGCCGGTCCCGGTCGTCCCGGTGGACGAGGAGGACCCGCGCGAGCCCCGGCGGCACCGCGCGGAGGACCGGGCGGACGACGGCGATGGCGACGGCGGGGAGACCGCGGAGGGCGGGCCTGAGGAGGACCTGGAGGACACCGCGCCCCACCCGGCGGTGACGGACGACACCCCGCCCCCCGCCAAGCGCGTGCGCAGCACTCCACGCCCGCCGGAGGACTGACCCCGCCGAACTGCCCACAGCCCCGCACAGGCGGGACCACGGCAAAGGGCCAGGCGCAGGCGGGGCGCCGGCGAAGAGTCAGGTGCAGGCGGAGCACGCGGGCAAGAGCCAGGCGCAGGCGGAGCACGCGGGGAGGAGCCGGGTGCGGAGGCCGGCACCCGGCACGGAGCCGCTTTCACGACGGCATGCGGGCGGCCCGCCTGGAGCTCGTCGCCGAGTCCGGGCGGGCCGTCGGGCCACGGTTCTCACCCGCGGTTCTCACCCGCGGTTCTCACTTGCGGTTCTCACTTGCGGTGCTTGTGGGCCGGTCTCACACCCTGGTGCCGCCGCGCCGGAGTCCCGCGACGAGGCCGACACCGACGATCGCCAGGACCACCTGCATCACCAGTTCGATCCAGTCGATGCCGGGTGTGGTCTCGACGCCGAGGACCTGCGCGATGGCCGTGCCGATCAGGGCGGCCACGATGCCGACGACGACGGTGAGGATCCAGCCGATGGCCTGTCTGCCGGGAAGGAGCAGGCGGCCGATCGCGCCGATCACGGCGCCGATGACGATGGCGCCGAGGATGGACTGGATGGTCATAGCACGAAACCTCCCCGTGAGAGTGAACGGTTCACTCTCACGGGGAAGCTCGCTACCCGATCTACCGCGATTATGCGCGGATTTGGAAAACGCCAGGTCAGGGCGCCGTTCCTCCTGGTCGGTGGGTGCGTCCCGCGGTGAACTTGGTGACCAGCAGCACGCCTATGACGGCGAGGGCGAGCTGGATGAGGTGTTCCCACCAGTCGATGCCCTTGGTGTCGGCCACGCCCACGCCCTGGGCGATCAGCGTGCCGATGAGGGCGGCGACGATTCCGACGATCAGGGTCAGCCAGATGGACATGTTCTGCCTGCCCGGTACCAGCAGCCTGGCCAGCGCGCCGATGATGGCGCCGATGACGATGGCGGAGACGATCGCGCCGATCATATGCAGCTCCCCCCGAGATGCCTACGAAAGGGACATACCCGACATATCGACCGGCTATCCCGGGGGAGACGGCGGTTCGCACCGCGCCAGTGACGAACCGCCGTCTCCGGCTCGGCGGGACGCCCTCACCGACGGCCCGCCAGGGACGGCCTCACTCGTCCCGTAGAGGGACGCGGGGCTCCGGCAGGAGGTTCACGCGAGCTCCGGCCTTCCACGACCCACCGGAGCCCCGAGCCCAAGAGAGAGCTTCGGCCTTCCGACGATCCACCGGAGCCGAGCGAGTGCGGGAGCCCGGCCGCTCACCCGAGTTGGGGCTTCACCACGAGCGCGGTCGCGAGGGCCGCCACGCCCTCTCCACGGCCCGTCAGGCCGAGACCGTCGGTGGTGGTGGCGCTGACGCTCACAGGGGCGCCCACGGCCGCGCTGAGGGCCTTCTCGGCCTCCTCGCGGCGCGGCGCCAGCTTGGGCCGGTTGCCGATGATCTGGACGGCCACGTTGCCGATCTCGTAGCCAGCAGCGCGCACCTGGCGCGCGGTCTCCTCCAGGAGGGTCGTGCCGGAGGCGCCGGCCCAGCGGGGGTCGGACGTGCCGAACAGCCCGCCGAGATCGCCCAGACCGGCGGCGGAGAGCAGGGCGTCGCAGGCCGCGTGGGCGGCGGCGTCGCCGTCGGAGTGGCCGGCGAGCCCGGTCTCGCCCGGCCAGTGCAGGCCGGCGAGGTGCAGCTCGCGCCCGGATGCGAACGGGTGGACGTCGACACCGACGCCCACCCGTGGAATGTTCGTGTTCAGGAGTTGAGAACCTCGTCGAGCAGGGCCTCGGCCTTGTCCTCGTTGGTCTTCTCGGCGAGCGCCAGCTCGCTCACGAGGATCTGGCGCGCCTTGGCGAGCATGCGCTTCTCGCCGGCGGAAAGGCCGCGCTCACGGTCTCTCCTCCACAGGTCGCGCACCACCTCGGCGACCTTGTTCACATCGCCGGACGCGAGCTTCTCCAGATTGGCCTTGTAGCGGCGCGACCAGTTGGTGGGCTCTTCCGTGTGCGGCATCCTGAGGACGTCGAAAACACGCTCAAGGCCTTCCTGGCCGACAACGTCGCGCACGCCGACGAGTTCCGCGTTTTCAGCTGGCACCTGGACGGTAAGGTCGCCCTTGTCGACCTTGAGCACCAGGTAGGTCTTTTCCTCACCCTTGATGGATCGCGTCGTGATTGCTTCGATCCGAGCAGCCCCATGGTGGGGGTAGACGACCGTGTCGCCGACCTGGAAAGTCATGTGACAAGTACCCCTTCCGCTGTACTCCAGGGTACCACGCGTCCACAGCCTCCCGGAACAGTGAAATCCCCATAACTGCAGGTCAAGGCCGCATATTAGCACTTGACAACCTCTCGACTGCATGAATGGGATTTCCGGACATACCGAATGACCTGCAGGGGGGTGGATATGACCACGGATTCGGGTCGATATGGTGGGCGCTGCCCCACACGCATGCGCTAGACCAAGGAGAACCCGCCCGTGACCCGCCGTCGCTGGATTGTCGCAGCCGCCGCGTTCTTGGCAGCCCCCGTACTGGCCGGCTGCGCGGCCGGATTCGACGCCAACACCAACAAGCCGTACCACCCGAACGAGGCGGCGGTGCTCATCGAGCAGGGCGCGTACGGCTCCCGCGGCATTCAGATCCCCCAGGCGTTCATCCTCGGCCCCGACTCGGGCGCGCAGATCGCCTGGCGCGGCTCCGTCCCCGTCTACCTGAACATCCTCAACACCGGAGGCGCCGCCGACACGCTCCAGTCCGTCTCGGCGGGCAGCATGGGCGAGGTCAAGCTGAAGGCCCCGATCCAGCTTCCGAGCAACGAGCTCGTCAACACCGGCAAGCCCGAGCCCCAGATCATGCTCGAAGGCGTCTCCAAGAGCCTCAGGGGCGGCGAGAGCATCCGTCTGGACCTCCAGTTCGCCAACGCCGGGACGATCTCTCTGAACGTGCCTGTGGTCACGCGCAGCCGGGAGTTCAAGGACTACCCGCCCGCCCCGAACGCGACCGCGGCGCCGACCCCCTCGGCCTCGCCGTCCCCGACCGCCTCGGAGGAGGCGCACTGACGCCGGCCCCGGCGTCCCCCTGACACGGAGAAGCCCTTGTCCTGGTACGGCGTGTCGTACCGGGACAAGGGCTTTCGCGTAGGGCGGCGCCGCCGCTCAGTCGTCGGCGGCGTCGAACTTGTAGCCCAGGCCGCGCACCGTGAGGATGCAGCGCGGGTTGGACGGGTCGGACTCGATCTTCGCGCGCAGCCGCTTGACGTGGACGTCCAGCGTCTTGGTGTCGCCCACGTAGTCGGCGCCCCAGACGCGGTCGATGAGCTGGCCCCGCGTGAGCACCCGCCCGGCGTTGCGCAGCAGCACCTCCAGCAGCTCGAACTCCTTGAGCGGGAGCTGCACCTGCTCGCCGCGCACGGCGACGACGTGCCGGTCCACGTCCATCCTGACCGGGCCGACCGCGAGCACCGCGGTCTCCAGCTCCTCCACCACGTCGCCCTGGCGGCGCAGCACCGCGCGGATGCGCGCGACCAGCTCGCGCGAGGAGAACGGCTTGGTCACGTAGTCGTCGGCGCCCAGCTCAAGCCCGACGACCTTGTCGATCTCGCTGTCCTTGGCGGTCAGCATGATCACCGGCACCTTGGAGCGCTGCCTGAGGGACCGGCACACCTCGGTGCCGGGCAGGCCGGGCAGCATCAGGTCGAGCAGCACCAGGTCGGCGCCGTTGCGGTCGAAGGTGTCGAGCGCCTCGGGCCCGGTCGCCGCGACCGACACCTCGAAGCCCTCCTTGCGCAGCATGTACGACAGTGCGTCGGAGAAGGACTCCTCGTCCTCGACGACAAGGACTCGGGTCATGAAGCAGCCTCCAGGGGAATCGAGGGTGGTACTGCGATCGCGGTGCCGCCGAAGGCGGGCAGGCGAAGCGTGAAGGTGGAGCCGGACCCCTCCTTGCTCCAGACGGACACCTCGCCGCCGTGCGCGGCCGCCACGTGCTTGACGATGGCCAGGCCAAGGCCGGTGCCGCCGGTGGCGCGTGAGCGGGCGGCGTCGACGCGGAAGAACCGCTCGAAGATGCGCTCCAGGGCCTCCTCGGGGATGCCGATGCCCTGGTCGCTGACGCTGATCTCGACCGAGTCGCCCGCGGGCCTGACGCTGACGACCACCCTGGTGTGCTCGGGGCTGTAGGCGACCGCGTTGTCGATGAGGTTGCGCAGGGCGGTGACGAGCAGCTCGTCGTCGCCCCAGGCGCGCAGCCCCTCGGTGCCGCCGGTGACGAGGGCGATGTCCTTGGCGACGGCCTTGGTGTTGCAGTGGTCGATGGCGTCGTGGACGGCCTCGTCGATGGAGACCTGGCCGGGGGTGGGGATGGGCTCGGCGCCCTGGATCCTGCTCAGCGTGATGAGGTCCTGGACGAGATAGGTCAGGCGGGCGGCCTCGTGCTGCATCCGCCCGGCGAAGCGGGTCACGGCCTCGGGGTCGTCGGCGGCGTCCTGGATGGTCTCGGCCAGCAGGCTGAGCGCGCCGACCGGGGTCTTCAGCTCGTGGCTGACGTTGGCGACGAAGTCGCGGCGCACCGCCTCGACCCTGCGCCGCTCGGTCTGGTCCTCCGCCAGCACCAGCACCTGCCCGTACGAGCCGAGGGGGGCGACGCGGACGGCGAAGTTCGTGGTCTCCTGGCCGAACTTGTGCCCGGCGACGTCGATCTCGCTCTCGCGGATCTCGCCGTCCCTGCGCACCTGCCGGGCCAGGGCGAGCAGCTCCGCGGCCATCAGCCTGTCGCCCTTGACCAGCCCGAACGCCCTGGCGGCCGAGCTGGCCCGCAGGACGCGGTCGTGGGCGTCGAGCACCACGGCGGACGAGGGCAGCACGGCCAGCACGGAGGCCACGCCCTGGGGCAGGGCGCCCGTGGGGGCGGCCTCGCCGGGGTCCTTCCTGCTCGGGGCCTCGATCTGGTTCCGGTAGAACAGCACCGCGATGGCGCCCACCACGAACCCGGCCAGGGCCGCGAAGCTCATGGCCATCTCACTCATGCCTCCGATGGTAGGTGGCGTTCTCGCAGGAACAGACCCCTCACCTGGGGATGAACAGCCCTTTCCTGGAAAGTTCATCTCGACGTAGGAGTTCGTTCATCGATCGCCACGTACGGTGACGACATGCGCGACGCGTACCACGAAGAACTCGATTCCCTCACCGGCAAGCTGGTCGAGATGACGCGGCTCGTCCGATCCGCGATCTCCCGCGCCACCACGGCGCTCCTGGACGCCGACCTCCCGCTCGCGGAGAGCGTGATCTCCCGCGACGAGGAGGTGAACGCGCTGTTCGCGGAGATCGAGACGTCGATCTTCGATCTGATGGCCAGGCAGCAGCCGGTCGCGGTGGACCTGAGAATGGTCATCACGGCGCTGCGCATGGGCACCGACCTGGAGCGCATGGGCGACCTCGCGGTGCACGTCGCCAAGGTGGCGCGCCTGCGGCACCCCGACTCGGCCATCCCGCCGGAGATCCGCTCCACGATCCTGGAGATGGGGCAGATCGCCGAGACGCTCGTCACCAAGGCGGGCAGCTGCGTGGCGTCGCGCGACGTGGACGCGGCCATGGAGCTCGACGAGGACGACGACGCGATGGACCGCCTGCACCGGCGGCTGTTCAGGAACATCCTGGCCAAGGACTGGCAGCACGGCGTCGAGCCGGCGATCGACATCACGCTGATCGGGCGGTACTACGAGAGGTACGCCGACCACGCCGTGCGCGTGGCGCGCGACGTCGTCTACCTGGTGACCGGCGCCCGTCCGAGCTGACCCGAGCCGACCCGAGCCGACCCGCGTGGACCCGCCCGCCGCCGAGGCGGGCGGGGGGCGGGGGTCAGCGGCCCTGGTTGGCCACGGCCTCGATCGCGGCGGCGGCCGCGTCGGGGTCGAGGTACTCGCCGCCCTTGCGCACCGGGCGGAAGTCGGCGTCGAGCTCGTACCTGAGGGGGATGCCGGTGGGGATGTTCAGCCCGGCGATCTCCTCGTCGCCGATGCCGTCGAGGTGCTTGACGAGGGCGCGCAGCGAGTTGCCGTGCGCCACGACCAGCACGGTGCGCCCGGCCGACAGGTCGGGGACGATCTCGTCGTACCAGTACGGCAGCATCCGCTCGACGACGTCCTTGAGGCACTCGGTACGCGGCATCAGCTCCGGCGGCAGCAGCGCGTAACGGGGGTCGCCCGCCTGGGAGTACTCGTCGTCGTCGGCGATGGGCGGCGGCGGCACGTCGTACGAGCGGCGCCAGAGCATGAACTGCTCGTCGCCGAACTCCTCGCGCGTCTGCGCCTTGTTCTTGCCCTGGAGCGCGCCGTAGTGGCGCTCGTTCAGCCGCCAGCTCCGCCTGACCGGCAGCCAGGCCAGGCCCGCCTCGCCGAGCGCGAACTGGGCCGTCTGGATGGCCCTCGTCAGCAGGCTCGTGTGCACGACGTCCGGCCGCACCCCGGCGTCCACCAGGAGCCTGCCGCCCCGGCGGGCCTCGTCCTCGCCCTTCGCCGACAGGGTGACGTCCACCCAACCGGTGAACAGGCCCTTCGCGTTCCAGTCACTCTCGCCGTGCCGCAGCAGCACCAAAGTCGCCATGCGGCCCATCCTATGTACGGCCCGCGGGCTACCGATCGGGGTCGGCGAACCGGGCGAAGGCCTGCAGGTTGGCCAGGGACTCTCCGCGTTTGGCCCGCCACTCCCACTCGCGCCTGATGGAGGAGGCGAACCCGATCTCCAGCGCCCGGTCGAACCACTCGTCGGAGTAGGTGAGGACGCAGCCGAGCAGCCTGTCGACCTCCTCGGCGTCGACGGCGGCCGGCGGGACCCTGCCCACGAGGTAGACGTCGCCGACGGGGTCGAGGGAGAAGTGGACGCCGTACATGGAGCCGTTCTTGCCGAGCAGCCAGCGGTAGAACTCCTCGTGGTTCTCGTCGGGCTGACGGCAGAAGAACGCCTCGACGTGCAGCACCCGCTCGCCGGCGATCAGCCAGGTCATGGTGGCCAGCTTGTGCTGTCCGGGCAGCTTGACCAGGAACGCCCCCGGCCGCGGCTCGTCGTAGGTGACGTCCGCGGCCTTGAGCGCCGCTTCGACGACTTCGCGCATGGGTGCAGCCATGCGTACAGCCTAGACAGGCGGCGGGGGCGGGGTCAGAAGTTGACGGCGACCGGAGCCTTTGTCAGGTGGGCGAGCGCCTGGGCGTAGACCTCCTTGAGCCGGGAGGCGGTCGCCTGCCAGCCGAAGGCGGCGGCGTGGTCGCGGGCGCCCGACGACAGGTGCTCGCGGAAGTCCGGCGCGGTGACGAAGGGCCGCAGCGCCAGGGCCCACCGCTCGGGGTCGTGGCCGTCCACGAGCACGCCGGAGACGCCGTCGCGGACGGCGGTGCGCAGCCCGCCCACGGCGGCCGCCGCGACCGGCGTGCCGCACGCCTGCGACTCCAGGGCGACCAGGCCGAACGACTCGCTGTACGACGGCACCACGGTGACGTCGGCCGCCCGGTACCAGTCGGCCAGCTCGTCCTGCGGGGCGGGCGGGACGAGGCGTACGACGTCGGAGATGCCCAGTTCGGCGGCGAGGTCGGTGAGGATCTGCGGGCGGGCGAGCCCGTTGCCCGAGGGGCCGCCGACGCAGGCCACGACGAGGCGCGAGCGCAGCGACGGGTCGTCGATGAGCATCCTGGAGGCGGCGCGCAGCAGCACGTCGGGGGCCTTGAGCGGCTGGATGCGGCCGACGAAGAGCAGGACGCGCGCGTCCTGCGGCAGCCCGAGGCGGCGCCTGGCGGCGCCCTGGGAGGCGGGCTGGAAGACGGTGAGGTTCACGCCGGGGTTGACGACGGCGACGCGGCCCTCGTCGGCGTCGTACAGGTCCATGAGCTCGCGGGCCTCGTCGGCGGTGTTGGCGACGAGGCGGTCGGCGATGGTGACGACCTGCTCCTCGCCGACGACGCGGGCCTGCGGCTCCGGCCTGTCGCCCTCGGCGAGCAGGAGGTTCTTGACCTTGGCCATGGTGTGCATGGTGTGCACGAGCGGCACGCCCCAGCGTTCCTTGGCCAGCCAGCCGACCTGCCCGGAGAGCCAGTAGTGGGAGTGGATGACGTCGTAGCGGCCCGGGTCGTACATGGCCTCGGTGCGCAGCACCTCGGACAGGAAGGCGCACAGCTGGCCGGGCAGGTCGGCGCGGTCCATCTCCTCGTACGGTCCCGCGGTGAGGTGCCTGACCAGGACGCCGGGGGCGAGTTCCGCGACGGGGGGCAGGTCGCGGGCGGTGGCCCGGGTGAAGATCTCCACCTCCACGCCGAGCTGGGCGAGCCGTTTGGCGGATTCGACGATGTACACGTTCATGCCGCCGGCGTCGCCCGTGCCGGGCTGGTCCAGCGGGGACGTGTGCATGCTTATGGTCGCGACCCGGCTGACCCGTCGTCGCCTCACTCGACACCACCTCCAAGCGGAATACAACTATCCAGATTTTTCCGACATTCCCGGCGGCAGCTCGCGGCGGGGGGTGCTGGCAGGATGGGCACCATGCGGAGAACGGCTGTGGTGACCGGCGCGAGCAGCGGAATCGGCGAGGCGACCGCGAGGCGGCTCGCCGCCGAGGGGTACGACGTGGTGGCGGGCGCGCGGCGCGTCGAACGCCTGGAGAAGCTGGCCGCCGAGGTGCCGGGGATCAGGCCCGCCGCGCTCGACGTCACCGACCAGGAGAGCGTCGAGGCGCTGGCCGCCTCGCTGGAGCGCTGCGACGTCCTCGTGAACAACGCGGGGGGCGCGCTCGGCCTGGAGCCGGTGGCGCAGGCCCACCCGGAGGACTGGCAGCGCATGTACGACGTGAACGTCCTCGGCTCGCTGCGCATGACCAGGGCGCTCACCCCCAAGCTGATCGCGTCGGGCGACGGCGTGCTGGTCATGCTCACCTCCACGGCCGCCCTGGTGTCGTACGAGGGCGGCGGCGGGTACTGCGCGGCCAAGCACGCGCAGTCGGCGATGACCGAGACGCTGCGCCTCGAACTCGTCGGCGAGCCCGTGCGGATCGTCGAGATCGCGCCCGGCATGGTGCGGACCGAGGGGTTCGCGGTGACCCGCTTCCGCGGCGACGAGGAGGCCGCGGCCAAGGTCTACGCGGGCGTCCCCGACCCGCTGACCGCGGGCGACGTCGCCGACGCCATCGCCTGGTGCGTGACCAGGCCCGCGCACGTCAACATCGACCGCATGGTGATCCGCCCGCGCGCCCAGGCGGCCCAGCACAAGGTGCACCGCGTCGGTGGCTGAGCCGGGCGGCGCGAGAGGGGCGGGCGGCCCTGCCGGCCCCCCTGCCGCCCCCCCTGCGGGCCGGGCGAGGGAGGCGGGGCGGCCGGCCGGCGCCGCCCAGGCGCGCCGCCCGGTCGGCACGATCACCAGGGGCACCACGGGACACAACCGGCTGCGGCGGGCCGACCGCTGGATCGCCGCCGTGCACGGCCCGCTGCTGCGCGCCGCCGACCGCCCCCTCGTCGTGGACCTCGGCTACGGCGCCTCCCACACGACCACGCTGGAGCTGTTCACCCGGCTGCGCGCGGTCGCGCCCGCCGTGGAGGTCGTCGGCGTCGAGATCGACCCGGCCAGGGTGGCCGTCGCCAAGCCGTACGAGCGCGAGGGGCTGAGCTTCGTCCTGGGCGGCTTCGAGCTGCCGGTGCCGCGCCCGCCGGCCCTGGTGCGCGCCTTCAACGTGCTGCGCCAGTACGGCGAGGAGGAGGCCTGGCACTACTGGGACGTCCTGCTGTCCGGGCTCGCCCCCGGCGGCGTCCTCGTCGAGGGCACCTGCTCCGAGAACGGGCGGCGGGCCGTCTGGGTGGGGCTCGACCGCTCAGGGCCGCGCACGCTCACCCTCTCGGCCCGTTTCGACGCCTTCGAGCGGCCCTCCGACCTGGCCGACCGGCTGCCCAAGACGCTCATCCACAGGAACGTCCCCGGGGAGCCGATCCACGCCTTCCTCAGGGACTTCGACCACGCGTGGGCGGTCAGCGCGCCGTACGGGGCGCACGGGCTGCGGCAGCGGTGGCTGGCCGCCGTGGAGGCCCTGCCCGCGCGCTGGGAGGTGGCCGCGCGCCCGCCGCTCGGCGGTCGCTCCAGGTGGCGGCTGGGCGAGCTGACCCTGCCCTGGCACGCGGTCGCCCCCCACGGCGGCCCGCGCGGCTCCGGTCAGAGCAGGGACTCGAACGCGGCGTAGGCGCGGGCGTCGAACAGGACGAACCGCACCTCGGCCACCCGCGTGGTCGCCTGGAGCACGGCGTCGAGCGCGATGCGCGCGGCGTCGTCGATCGGCCACCGGTAGACGCCCGTGGAGATGGCGGGGAAGGCCACCAGGGCGGCGCCCAGCGTGTCGGCGACGCGCAGCGACTCGCGGTAGCAGGAGGCGAGCAGGTGCGAGCGGTCCTCCGACGCGGAGTGGACGGGGCCGACCGTGTGGATGACCCAGCGGGCGGGCAGCCGTCCCGCGGTGGTGGCGACGGCCTGTCCTGTGGGCAGGCCCGCGCCGTACGTGGAGGCGCGCAGCCGCCTGCACTCCTCCAGGATCTCGGGGCCGCCGCGGCGGTGGATGGCGCCGTCCACCCCGCCGCCGCCCAGCAGGGAGGAGTTGGCGGCGTTCACGAGGGCGTCGGCCCGCTGCTCGGTGATGTCGCCCTGCACCAGCGTGATATCCATCTCTTCAGCCTCCCGGATGCCAGCTCGACAGGTTGTAGAGCTACCCTGATGGTCGTGAAGGGTCTTGGCGAGCTTGAGCGCAGCATCATGGACATCCTCTGGGCGGAGACGAACCCTCTGACCGCCCGCGAGGTCGGCAGGCTCATCGCCGACCGCGACCTCGCCCCCACCACCGTCATGACCGTACTCGACCGCCTCACTCGGAAGGGCTTCCTCAAGCGCACCCGCGACGGCCGCGCCTGGAGGTACGAGCCGGCCGAATCCCGTGACGCGTACATCGCGGAGCTTATGCTGGAGGCGTTGGACCTGACGGGCGACCGATCGGCCGCCCTGACCCGCTTCGCCCAGGCCGTGTCCGGCACCGAGGCGGAGATCCTGCGGAGAGCCCTCACGGAGCTGGAGGACGAGTGATCACGGCGGCGCTGCTCGCCGCGCTCGCTACCGCGTGCGCGCTTGGTGCCTGGCGTTTCACCACCGCCCGGTGGACCTCCCGCGCTCCCCGGGTCGCCATCATCCTCTGGCAGTCCCTGGGCGTCGCCTGGGGGCTGGCCACCACCGGCGCCATGCTGGCCTACGCGGTCCAGCCGTACGGCGCCGGCGTCCTCGCCGGCCTGCACGCGTTCGCGAACGGCGAGACCCCGCGCGAGCCGTGGGACCTCATGCACGTGCTCGCCATGATCGCCGGGCTGACGGCGCTCACGGTGCTGGTCGTCGTCCTGCTGACGGCGGGCGTCCAGGCGCTGCGGGCGCGGCGGCGGCACCGGCTGCTGCTGGCGCTGATCTCGCACGACGACCCGGGCGTGCCCGGCGTGCGGGTGCTCGACCACCCGAGCGCGGCGGCGTACTGCGTGCCCGGCCTGCGCTCGCAGGTCGTGGTCAGCGAGGGCACGATCAGGCTGCTGTCGCAGGACGAGTTGCACGCGGTGCTCGCCCACGAGGCGGCGCACGTACGGGAGCGGCACGACCTGGTGCTGCTGCCGTTCGCGGCGCTGCGCAGGGCGCTGCCCTGGTCGAAGGTCGTGCGCGACGCGCAGGACCAGGTGGAGCTGCTCGTCGAGATGGCCGCCGACGACCGCGCGCGCCGCTACTGCTCGCCGCGGCGGCTGGCCACCGCGCTGCTGCGCTTCGGCACGGCGGGCGCGATGCCCACCCCGCACGGCATGATCGGCCTGCACGCCCGCGCCCACACGGTCATGGCGAGGGTCGATCGCCTGGTCAAGCCGGGCCCGGAGCTGTCGAGGCGCATCCGGTACGGCTCCATCGCGCTCTCTGTGACGTTGCTCACCGCCACTCCCTTCCTGTGGGTCATCCAGCTCTGATTGCTTGCTGGCGTTAGCCATCGTGTTTGCAATTGCAAGCAGGGTGGTACAGACTGAAGGTATGGCACTACCGAAGGTCGGCTCGATCGGCGAGTACATCCGCGAGCAGCGGCAGCAGGCGAAGATCTCGCTGCGCCAGCTCGCAGCCGCGGCTGGGGTCAGCAACCCCTACCTGAGCCAGATCGAGCGCGGGCTGCGCAAGCCGAGCGCGGAGATCCTCAACCAGATCGCCAAGGGTCTGCGCATCTCCTCGCAGGCGCTGTACGTGCAGGCGGGCCTCATCGAGGACCGCGAGCCGCCCAGCGACGTGCTCACCGCGATCCAGGCCGACACCCACCTCACCGAGCGGCAACGCCAGGTGCTGATTGATATCTATGAGTCGTTCCGCAAGGAAAGGCACGCCGAGGACGAGCAGACCTCCCAGAACGCTCGCCCCCGGCGTGGCTCCCAGACGGACGACGAGCCGCTGCCTGAGGAGTATCTCGCCGCTCTTGAGCCCTATGCGGCGACCTCGGGCAACGACGTCACCCAGGAAACCAAGGAAGGTTAACCCATGACGCTCGCCACCGAAGTCAAGAAGCTCACCGATTCCAAGCCCTTCTACGCCGTCGCGGGTGTCGGCGACTACGCCGTGGAGAAGCTGCGCGAGCTGCCCGAGCAGCTGCAGAGGCTCCAGTCGCGCCGCGCCGAGCTCGCCAAGGAGCTGCCGGAGAAGGCCCGCGTCTACGCCGGCAAGGCCGAGGGCTTCGCCAAGGAGTTCCCGGAGAAGGCCCGCGAGTACGCCGACCAGTTCACCAGCAGGGCCACCGAGGTGTACGAGGACTTCGCGGCCCGCGGCCGCAAGATCGTCAGCCAGGCCAGCGGCCAGGCCGCGCTGGAGCTGGAGGAGGTCTCCGAGGCCGCCGAGCCGCCCGTCGCCCAGAAGGTCCAGCCGAAGAAGCCGGCCGCGCGCGGCGCCAGGACCGCCAAGGCCTGACCCCCGGGCCGTACCGAACGGATGACACGGAGCACCCGCCGCCCCGCCCAGGGACGGCGGGTCTCCGCTTCCAGGGGCGGCGGGCCTGCGCCGTCCACCTGTTCGCGCCCCTGACACGCGGACACCCGGTTCTCCGGGTGCCCGCCTGCCGGGGGCGGCCATTAGGCTGGGGCCGTCTCACAGCGGCGTTGGGCGGAGTGACCACATGAACCTCATCAACGGTGTCTTCAACCTCCTCTTCCTGGTGCTCGCCGCCATCATCTTCGGGATGTCGGTGTACGCCCTCGTACACGCCCTCAGGGTGCCCACGGCCGCGTTCGTCTCGGCCGGGAAGCTGCAGAAGAACCTGTGGCTGGTGATCCTCGTGCTGGCCACCCTGTTCTCCGGGGCGGGAGCGTGGAGCTACCTCCAGGCGTTCATGGTCGTCGGCGGGATGCAGTTCATCGGCATCGGCCTCGGCCTGTTCTCGATCCTCGCCGTCATCGCGGCCACCGTCTACATCGTGGACGTCAAGCCCGCCGTCAAGGGCATGGGCCGGGGCAACAACGGCCCGTACGGCCCGTGGTGAACACGGCGCCCGCGCCGATTCCCCGGGGCTAGGCTGCCGCCATGACCACCGACCTCCACGGGCGCACCAGCCGGCTCGAACTCTCCGACCAGACCCTGCGCGACTGGGAGGCCGTCGTCCTCGACGCCACCCCCGAGGGCATCGTCCTCGACAGGTCGGCCTTCTACCCGGGCGGCGGCGGTCAGCCCGCCGACCACGGGGTGCTGATCTGGCAGGGCGTGGAGACCCGCATCGTCGGCGCGCGCAAGGGCGACGACCTCCACCTGATCCCCGCCGAGGGCGACCCGATCCCGCCGGCGGGCGTCGTCGTGCGCGCGGCCGTGGCCGACGCGCGCCGCAGCGCCCTCATGCGCACCCACTCCGGGCTGCACGTCCTGTGCGGCGTCGTGTTCAGGGACTACGGCTGCCTCGTCACCGGCGGCAACATGGACGAGCTGAGCGCCCGCATGGACTTCAACCTGCCCGAGGTGCCCCCCGGCTTCAAGGAGGCCGTCGAGGACGCCTGCAACGCCGAGGTGGCCGCCGACCGGCGCATTGACGTCAAGGTGCTGCCGCGCGAGGAGGCGTTCGCGATCCCCGACATCATCCGCACCGCCACGAACCTCGTGCCCGAGCACGTCCAGGACGTCAGGATCGTCGACATCGTCGGGCTCGACACGCAGGCCGACGGCGGCACCCACGTGGCGTCCACGCGGCAGATCGGGCGCATCAAGGTCGCCAAGATCGAGAGCAAGGGCCGCGGCTTCCGCCGCCTGCGCATCACGATCTCCGACTAGCCCCGGCCGCTCCGACCGGCCCCGCCCGCGGCTTCGCCGATCACGGTGGCGAGCCCGTCGAGCAGCGGGGCGAGCCCGAACTCGAAGAGCACGTCCAGGTCCAGGTCGAAGTCGCCGCCCAGCTCGGCCACCGCCGCGGCGAACGCCGGATACCCGCCCGACCCCGCGATGGCGGCGATGGCGTCCTCCTGCCCGTGCATCCACTCGTCGCCGGTGAGGCCGGTGGAGGCGCGGTCCCGGGTCTCCCGCTCCAGGTTGGCCGCGATGCCCTGCACGTAGCTGTAGAGCAGGATGTGGACGTGCATCCTGGACGTCGCGTCGAGCCCCGTGCCGTCCAGGGCCGACAGCGCCCACTCGGTGTGCCTCAGCAGGCTCGGCGACGGCAGCGGGCGGGTCAGTGACGTGACCCCGGCCATCCAGGGGTGCGCGCGGTAGGCGGCCCACTGCGCCCGCGCCGCCGCCTCCAGCCTGGCCCGCCAGCCGTCCGGCGGCTGCCTCGGCAGCGGGAACCGGTCGAGCACCTCGTCGACCATGAGCATGACGAGGTCGTCCTTGCCGCCGACGTGGCGGTAGAGGGACATCGTGGCGGCGCCCAGGCGGGCGGCGACGGCGCGCATGGTGACGGCGCCCAGGCCCTCCGCGTCGGCGAGCTCGATGGCGGCCCTGACGATGCGTGCCCGCGCCAGGTCCCGTTCTCCCACCCCGCCGGTGGGCGCGGTCACCTCGCCGCGCCCCGCATCCCGCCGCCCCTGCCTCGCGCGCGGCTGGGCCACGACGGTGCCCACGCGGGGTTCGGCCACCACCACGCCCTCCTGCGCCAGCACCGACAGCGCCTTGGCGGCCGTGGCGAGCGCGACCCCCCAGTCCCTGGCGAGCTGCCGGGTCGACGGCACCCGCTCGCCCGGCCGCAGCCTGCCCTCGGCGACGCGCCGCTTCACGTCCTCGACGATCCGCGCGTACGGCGCAGCTCCCATGCCGACCTCCTCTGTACTAGTACAGATCTTAGCGAGAATCCCTTGTAGGCCGCTATGCGTACTACGTACATTCAGTGCGCGTACAACGTCAACAGACAGGGAGACAGCGATGAAGGTCCTCATCGTAGGCGCCGGGATCGCCGGGTCGGCGCTCGCGTACTGGCTGACCCGCCACGGCGCGGACGTCACGCTCGTCGAGCGCGCCCCCACGCCGCGCACCGGCGGCCAGGCCGTGGACATCCGCGGCGCCGCGCTCACCGTGGCCGACCGCATGGGCGTCCTCGACGGCGCCAGAGCCCTGCGCACCACCATGCGCGGCATGTCCATGGTGGACGGCGACGGCAACGAGATCATGCGCTCCACCGAGGAGACCGTCAGCGCGGGACGACTCGACAGCGACGACGTCGAGATCGGCCGCGACGACCTGATCGGGCTCCTCGCCGACGCCGCCCGCGGGGCCCGCCACCTGTACGGCGACTCCGTCGCCGCCCTCGACCAGGACGAGCGGGGCGTGGACGTGGTGTTCGACGGCGGCGCCAGGGCCAGGTACGACCACGTCGTCGGCGCCGACGGCCTGCACTCGGCCGTGCGCGCCCTCACCTTCGGCCCCGAGGAGCGCCTCATCCGCCACCTCGGCATGTACGTCTCCATCTTCACCGCGGAGAACGTCCTCGGCCTCGACCGCTGGCAGGTCTGGCACCGGGAGGGCGACGCCGGGTTCGGCCTGTTCAGCGACAGGGACCCGGCCGTCATGAAGGTCAACCTGGGCTTCGCCGCCGGGCCGATCGTCTACGACCACCGCGACGTCGTCCAGCAGAAGCGCCTGGTCGAGCAGCACTGCGCCGGGCTGCGCTGGGAGGGAGCGCGGCTGATCAAGGCGATGTGGGAGGCGGACGACTTCTACTTCGACGCGATGGCCCAGGTACGGATGGACCGCTGGTCGCGGGGCCGGGTCACGCTCGTCGGCGACGCGGGCTACTGCGCCTCGCCGCTGTCCGGCCAGGGCACCAGCCTGGCCCTCGTCGGCGCGTACGTGCTGGCGGAGGAGCTGGCGGCGAGCCCCGAGGGTGCGTTCACCAGGTACGAGCACCGCATGCGCCCGTTCGTCGCGGCCAACCAGGCGCTCGCCCTGGAGAACCCCGGCCAGGCCGCGGCCGGGGAGAGCGTGGCCAGGGCGGCGACTGCCATCACGATCGACTGATAAGCACCCCTTACCGATACGATGTGCCGCCATGACGGGTATCAGGCGCACGCTGACCGCCTTGGGGGCCGCCGCTCTGGCGCTGACCGCCGTCCCCGCCCACGGGGAGGCCGGCATCACCGACGAGGTGACGATGACCCTCGGCAAGGACGGCACGCTGCACGTCGTCGAGAAGATCACGGGGGCGTCCGGCGAGCTGAAGCGCACGTTCATCACGCGTACGCGCTACGACGACGACAGCGACCGCGTCTACCGGATCTCGAACGTCAAGGGCGGCACCCTCGCGGGCGACGTGCTGACCACCAAGGGCGGCACGGTCGAGTACGACGTCAAGGGCGCGGTGGCCTCCTCCGGAGGGGTGGAGGAGCTGCGCTGGTTCGCCGTGAACGGCTGGAGCACCACGGTCGCCAGGGCCACGGTCAAGGTCGCCGGCCCCGGCCAGGTGCAGAACCTGTCCTGCTTCGCGGGAGAGCTGACGTCCGCCATCGGCTGCACCTCGGCCTCGATGGACCACTCCGCCACCGAGGCCGATTTCGAGCAGGAGAACATCGCGCCCGGCCAGGCGCTGACGGTCGTGGTCGGCTACCCGAAGGGGTCCAGCTCGGGCGCGCCGATCCTGGAGAAGCGCTTCTCCCTGGCCAGCGCCTTCACCCTGAACACCGTCACCGGCGGCGCCCTCGCCGGTCTGCTCGTGCTGCTGCTCGGCGGCGTCGCACTGCTGTACTGGACGCGCGGGCGCGACGCCCGCGTGGCCGGGCACGAGCAGGGCCCGGTCGATCCCGTGCGGAACGGGCACTTCTCCCCGCCCGACGGGGTGCGTCCCGGCCAGATCGGCACCCTCGTGGACGAGCAGGCCGACGTCATCGACGTCACCGCCACCATCGTGGACCTGGCGGTGCGCGGGTACCTGCGCATCGACGAGCAGCCGCGCGGCCCGTACGACGCGCCCGACTGGATGCTCGTCAAGCTGCCGACCGCGCCCGTCGACGCGCTCCTCGCCTACGAGCGGGCGCTGTACGACGCGATCTTCGAGGGCCGCGACGGGGTGCTGCTGTCGCAGCTGTCCGGCTCGTTCGCCAGCCACCTGGGCCAGGTGCGTGACGCGCTGTACGCCGACGTGGTGACGCAGGGCTGGTTCGCGCGGCGTCCCGACACCGAGCGCACCCGCTGGACCACCGTCGGCGTGGTGCTCATCGGCGCCGGCGTCCTCGCCACCGTGGCGCTCGCCTGGTTCACCACGTACGGGCTGCTCGGGCTGGGGGTCGTCATCGCCGGCGGCGCGCTGGCGGTCGGCGGCCAGTACATGCCGGCGAAGACGGCCAAGGGCTCGGCGGCGCTCGCGCACACGCTGGCCTTCCGCCGGTACCTGTTCTCCGGCGAGCTGGGCGAGGTGCCCGAGCAGCACCGCGTGGAGCTGTTCTCCCGCTACCTGCCGTACGCCGTCATCTTCGACGGCGTCGAGCACTGGTCGCGCGTGGTGGCGTCGGTGACGGGCAACGGCGGCCCCGCCGACAACCTGTACTGGTACCACGGCCCGGCCGAGTGGGACCTGTCCAAGTTCGCCGGCTCGATGCGGACGTTCACCACGACCACCTCGGGCGCCATCTCCGCCACCCGCCAGTTCCGCTCCCTCTGACGGGCGGGCCCGCCGGGGCGGCCCGTCAGAGTCCGTGGGGAGGGCTGTGGACGCCGCCCTTCTTCTCCCGCAGCATCATGCGGACGGCGTCCGCGACGGCCTGGAAGTCCGGGTCCTTCCCCCGGTGGACGACGTGCTGGGCGCCCGCCTGCCCCTGCCGCGCGGGCGTCCGCCTGCTGCCGATGCCGGTGACGATCCGCACCCGGTCGCCGCTCGACACCACGAGTTCGAAGTAGCGTTCCGTGTCCGCGGTGAACAGGTACTTCTGCGACGGCCTCGGCTGGATCTGGATACGCCCTCCCGCGTTCGGATCCGACTCGCTGTGCACGGCCACCACGTCGTTGTAGTGGTACTCGGTGGTGCGCTCCTCGTCGAGCGCGCCCGTGAAGGTGTCCAGGACGCACCGGTACAGCGCCAGGTGATAGCGGGTGGTGCAGATCACCATGACCTCGTACCTGCTGTACCGGCGCCTTCCGTCGGCGCCCGCGGCCGACCAGACGGCGTAACCGGCCCCGTACGCCGGCCCGTAGACCACGAAGGGGTCGTGGACGTCGGCCGAGTTCGACGGGGCGGAGGCGTCGAACGAGACCCGGTGGCGGGCCATGTACGCCGGGCGGACCAGGTCGTCGGGGTGGACGTTGAGGGTGATCAGCGCGCGTGACTTGATCAGCTCGATGTCCTGCCGCAGCACGCGGTCCATCTGGCCGTCGGAGGGCTTCGGCTCGGCCAGCGCGTGGCGCCGGTGGTACTCCCGCAGCGCCCGGAGTGCCCGCTCCCGCTCGTTGTTCGCGTCCTCCCAGGCCCGGTGCGCGGCCTCCCGTTCGGCCTCCTCCCGCTCCTTCGGGGTCAGGTAGGCGCGTACGGCGATGACCGCGGCGCCGGCGAGGCCGAGGAACCCGAGGAAGCCGCTCCCCGTGACGGACATCACGAGGGAGACGAACGCCAGGGCCCCGGCGACGACCAGCCGGTTGTTCTGCTCCCGCTTCCTTGTGCCGGGGTGCGGCCGGCGGGCGCGCGCCTCCGCCATGCGGCGCTCGGCGTCGCGGAGACCGGCCTCGGCGTGCGCGAGTTCGGCCGGGTCCGGCGGGTCGAGGAAGTACTTCCTGATCTCCTCGGGCGACGGCCTGGCGGCGCTCACCGCGCGCCCCTCCCTCTGCCGGCCTCGGCCCTGGCCGAGAGAGCCCGCCACCACACGCTCCCGGGCGCCGGGACGTGCTCGGTCAGCTCCTGGGCACGTCCCGCGGGCACCCGGCGGACGAGGCTCCGCTCGCCCTGCGTCAGTGACCTCCTGCTCCTCCCCCACCGCTGCAGGTACGCGTCCTGGACGAGGAGCGCGGCGACGACGGCGGGGCGGCACGCCGCGTCGAGGGAGGCGGCGGCCCGCAGCCGCCGCGCCACCGCCTCCACGGTGTCGTGGCCGTGCTCGCACGGGTTGCGTCCGTGCAGCGTCGCCAGCGCCAGGTAGTAGTGGGCGAACGGGTCGTCGTGCCGCAGGGCGAGCAGCCGACGGAAGTGCCGCGCAGCCGACGGGTAGTCGCGGGCTCTGAGCGCGTTCGTCCCCGAGCCGAGGTGGTCTTCACGGGCGGGGGCGGCGGTGATGTTCGTGATGTTCTGCGTGCCCTTGCCGAGCACCGGCCCGTGGAAGGCCGTCCCGCTGACGCGGATGTCGTCCCCGAGGTGGGCCACGGTTCGCCGGCTACCGGACATTCTGGGTGCCCTTGCCGAGCACCGGCCCGAGGAAGGTGCCGCTGACGCGGATGTCGTCGCCCATCCTGACCTGCGCCACCCGGGGGGCGGCCGCGTCGACGACGGCACGCAGTTCGGCGGCCGTCGCGGGGTCGTCGGCGAGCAGCCGGCGCAGCCGCGACCGCCACTCGGCCTCGATGTCCTGTGCCGCCTGGAGGTCGCCTGCCTGCCGGGCGGCCAGCAGGTGGGCCCTGGACTCCTCCAGGTCCTGCGCCGCGGCCTCCACGACGTCCCGTCCGCCGCGCCGCCCGAACATGGTCGCCAGCCGCGTGCGGAACTGCGACCAGGCGTCGGTGACCATCAGGGTCACCAGGGTGGTCGCACCGGTCTGGAGCAACGCCGTCGACTCGGCGTCCATCGCCGACTCCTTCCGTGGGGGACGAGCCTCCACTGAGAATGAAGACCATTAGAAGAGTTAAGGCAATTAACTCCGTGATCGGTCTTGAGCGCAAGCGGAATCGCGTGATCGGCGCGACGGGGCCGGGGCGTAAGGTGGGCCGGGTTGCTCAGCACGGCATGGCAGTGGCCGAGGAGGATGACAGGTGAGCGTGGCGTCGGGGAGTGCGGAGGGGGCCTCTCGGCGGGAGAGGCAGCGCGAACAGCTCCTGCGCGATGCCAGGGCGGCCGCCCGGCAGATCACGGCGTCCGAGGGCGTCGAAGGGCTGACGCTGGCGGCCGTCGCCAGGAGAGTGGGGGTCAGCTCACCCGCGCTCTACCGCTACTTCGACGGCAGGCAGGGGCTCGTCCACGCGCTCTACGAGGACCTCACGGCAGAGCTGATCGGCGCCGTGCGCGAGGCCGCGCGGCGCCAGGACGAGGACGACATCAGCGCGCAGCTCGACGCCGCCACCCGCGCCGTGCTGGAGTGGTCGCTGGCCAACCGCGCGGAGTTCGGCCTGCTGATGGGCGCCACGTACGCCACCGCCGCCGCGTCGCAGACGGAGCTGCGCCATGTCATCTCCCGCGAGCTCGGCGGCGTGTTCGGCGAGCTGTTCCTGCGCCTGCTGCGCACCAAGGGCCTGGAGTACCCGCCCGACGACCGCATCCCGCCCGCCCTGCGCCGCCAGCTCGCCACCTACCGCGAGATCCTCCAGCCCGAACTGCCGCTCGGCGTCGTCCAGGTCATGATCGCCTGCTGGCGCCAGATCTACGGGCTGGTCAGCATGGCCGTCTACGGCCACCTCGCCTTCGCCTTCGACGACATCGAGCCGCTCTTCGACGACATGATGGACAGCCTGCTCGCCCTGCTCGGCCTGGAGCCCAGCCCGAACCGGCGGTGAACGGCCCCCGGCCGCACCGCCGGCCCCGACACCTCAGAGGCGGACGCGCAGCTCACCCACGGGGCGACCGCCGCCGAGCAGGGGCGGGTGGGCCAGTTCCTCCAGGGCGGGCGCGTCGAGGCCGAGCGAGCGCAGCGCCGCGACCGTGACCGGCGTCCTGGCGCGCTGCGAGCCGTCCTCGATCTTGACGGTGCCGGCGCGGCCGTCCTCGAAGGCGAACGCGTCGAACGCCTCCGCCCCCGCCTTGAGCACGAGCCCGGGCACCGCCCGCATGATGGCGGCCTCGGGCCGGTTCGTGCCGGACGTCCACTCGGGGAAGGCCCGCATGGCGTCGAAGACGCGCCGCTCGGGCGAGCCCGCCTCCGCCAGCGGGAACGCGCGGAACGCCCTGGTCACGCCGAGCATCGACACGAAGAACAGCGGCGCGCCGCAGCCGTCCACGCCGGAGGCGGCGACCCGCTCGCCGGTCAGCTCCTCGACGGTCTCGCGGATGGCGCGCTGGAGCGGGTGCCTGGGTTCGAGGTAGGTGTCGGTGGGCCAGTCGTTGACCACGCAGGTGGCCAGCATCGCGGCGTGCTTGCCCGAGCAGTTCATGTAGACGCGGCCGTACGCGGTGGACGCCCGGTCGTCCGGGTGGTCCTCGGGGCAGCGCAGGGCCGACTCGTCCAGCCCGGCCTCGGCGAGGATCTTCCTGACGCCGTCGACGTGGAAGGACTCGCCGGAGTGGGAGGCGCAGGCCAGGGCGAGCAGCTCGCCCTCCAGTCGCAGGCCGCTGCGCAGCATGCCGAGCGCCTGCAGCGGCTTCATCGACGACCGCGGCGAGGCCGGGACGTGCACCGCCCCGCGCGTCTCGACCGGCCGGCCCTCCGCGTCGACGGTCAGCATGCGGGCGTGGTGGGTGGACTCCACGAAGCCCGACCGGACAACTTCCACAACTAGCGACATTTCGCGCCCCTTTCCGGCACGAGTCTACGGAGCGCCGCAGGTGGGCCAGAATGGGATGCCATGCGAGCAGTTGTGCAGCGGGTGACCTCGGCGTCCGTGGTGGTCGAGGGGACGACGGTCGGGGCTGTCGACGAGCCGGGGCTGCTCGTCCTCGTGGGCGTCACCCACACCGACACCCGCGCCGAGGCCGCCAAGCTGGCGGCCAAACTGTGGGGGCTGCGCGTCCTCGACGGCGAGAAGTCGTGCTCCGACGTCGGCGCGCCGCTCCTGGTGGTCAGCCAGTTCACCCTCTACGGCGACGCCCGCAAGGGCAGGCGGCCCACCTGGCAGGCCGCCGCCCCAGGCCCGGTGGCCGAGCCGCTGGTCGAGGCGGTGGTCGAGGAGCTGCGGGCGCTGGGCGCCCGCGTCGAGACCGGCGTCTTCGGCGCCGACATGAAGGTGTCGCTCGTCAACGACGGCCCGATCACCCTGATCCTCGAACTCTGACCACCCGCCGCCCCGCCCCATGAACGGGCACCGCGGCGTCGCCCCCGGGACGGCCGCCACACGCCTGTCCCGCGTACGGGACAGGCGCGGGCACGCGCGACACCCCCGCCACATGCCTGGCCCGCAGGTGGAAAGGCGCGGGGGTCAGCGGATGCGGCGGCGCAGCGCCGGGTCGATCGAGACGTTGCGGCCGGCGTCCGGCGGCACCACGACCTCCTGCGACGCGGCCACGCCGCCCGCCAGCAGCGTGGCGTCGACCGGCACCGCCCGCTTGACCACGGCCAGCGCGATCGGCCCCAGCTCGTGGTGCCGGGCCGACGAGCCGACCACGCCCACCTCCTGGCCGTCGAGCAGCACGGGCGCCCCGTGCGGCGGCAGCGTCTCGACGCTGCCGTCGAGGTGCAGGAACACCAGGCGGCGCGGCGGATGCCCGAGGTTGTGCACCCGGGCGACCGTCTCCTGACCCCGGTAGCAGCCCTTGCTGAGGTGCACCGCCGAGCCGACCCAGCCGACCTCGTGCGGGATCGTCTTGTGGTCGGTCTCGAAGCCGAGCCGCGGCCGGTACGCCTCGATACGCAGCGCCTCGTACGCCCACAGGCCCGCGAGCGGCCGGCCGAGGTGGCCGGGCAGCTCGGCGCGCGGCACCAGGAAGTCCTCGGTGGCGGTGGACAGCACGGCCAGGTCGTCGGCCCGCGACACCTCGACGCGCAGCATGAAGCGCATGCGGTCGAGGTAGTCGATCAGGCTCTGCCCGGTGCCGGGCTCGACGTGCGCCAGCACGCTCTCACCGTCGTCGACCAGCGTGAGGTGGTGCTGCACGCGCCCCTGCAGGTCGAGGTCGAGGGTCTGGGTCCACTGGCCGGGCGTCAGCGTGTCGAGCTTCTGCGAGGTCAGGTCGTTGAGCCATTTCAGCCGGTCGGCGCCGGAGATCCGGATCACCTCGCGGTTGCTGCGGTCGACGACCGCCTCGCCCTTGGCCAGCGCGCGCTGCTCGGCGAAGATGTCGCCGTAGTGTGCCGCCACGTCGGAGTCGGGCCCCTCGGCCGGGACGGCGCCGGGAAGATCGAGCAGAGGGCTACGCATGCACCCAGGCTAGCGGCAGTTGCGGCAGCGTCCGAAGACGGTCAGGTGGTGGACGTCCGCGGCGAACCCGAGCTCCTCGTCGAGGCCCTTGACCAGCCCCTCGGCCAGCTCGGGCCGCACCTCGATCACCTCGCCGCAGCCGCGGCACACCAGGTGGACGTGGTCGGCCTCGGCCGCCAGGTGGTACGTGGGCGCGCCGTGGCCCAGGTGGGTGTGGGTGACCATGCCGAGCTCCTCCAGGAGCTCGAGCGTGCGGTAGACGGTGGAGATGTTGACCCCGCGCGCCGTCTCCCTCACCTTGACGCAGATCTCCTCGGGCGTGGCGTGCTCCAGCGACTTGACCGCCTCCAGGACGAGCTGGCGCTGCGGCGTGACCCGGTAGCCCTTCGCGCGGAGTTCCTCGTGCCACTGCGTCTCCGTCATGACCCGAGTCTACGGCGGCCGGATATTCGCTTGCCCCCGTCGGCGACCAGCACATAGCTTCGTTGGTACGCGGAAAGGAGGTGGTCCGAACAATGGTGATTCATAGTTGGACTAGCGAGGTGGTTGTCCGCTGACGACGCGGACTTCCCTGTCTCGTGTCGTTGGCGAATACGAGGCAACCACCGGGGCCCCGCGGCAGCCGGAGGGGCGGGATCACAGATCCCGGCCCAGTAGTCCGTCCGGCCCGCCTGATCAGCAGGCGGAGTACGCCCGGGGCCCTTCCCTTGTCACCCGACCTTCTTCAGCTCCGCGGACATGTGGTCCGTGAGGGGCCTGCCCATCGCGGCCATCTCGTAGGCCCACATCAGGTTGCCGTTGACCAGGCCGTACAGGCGGTAGCCCGCGGTGTACTCCTTGGCCGAGGCCGTACGCGCCACGACGTCGGTGCGCAGCTCGATCTTGTGGAAGACCACCTCGCCGATGTAGATCTCCACGATGCCGGTGGGGTGCGCGAGCAGCACCTCCAGCTGCCGCTCCGGCTGCATGCGCCAGTAGCCGCTCTCGGTGGCGAGCGGCCTCACCCGGTTGCCGTCCTGGTCGAGCAGCCAGGTACGGCTCACGTACGTCAGGAACGGCTTCCCGTTGTGCCCGAACTCGATCTCCTGCCCGAAGTTGAAGCTCTCGATCGTGGGGTAGCCGCCGACTCCGGCACCCTCCCACCGGCCGAGCAGGAACGCGATCGGCTCCAGGTCGGGGTGCACCTCAGGTTCTTCCATATCCCCCAACCCTATCCGCGCCACCACCCCCCTGAGAAAAGCGGAAGAGCCCGCGACGGCGCCGCCCTCGCGGGAAGAAAGAGCCCGCGCCAGCCGGACCGCCGCGCCCCCTGGCCGCCGGTGCCATCACCGAGCCGCCGGCTCTCCCAAGGAGCTCGCGGGGGTGCCTCGCGTCGGTGTCCTTCCGAGCCGGGGCACTAGGGTGACGGCATGGCACGATCTTTGGTGATCAAGGTGACCGCCGGGGCCGACGCTCCCGAGCGCTGCAACCAGGCGTTCACGGTCGCGGCCGCCGCGCTGGCGAGCGGTGTCTCCGTCTCCCTGTGGCTGACCGGCGAGTCGTCGTGGTTCGCGCTGCCGGGCCGGGCGGCGGAGTTCAGCCTCCCCCACGCCGTGCCGCTGCCGGACCTCCTCGGAGCCGTCCTGGCCGCGGGGCGGGTGACGCTGTGCACCCAGTGCGCGGCCAGGAGGAACATCACGCCCGACGACGTCATGGAGGGAGTGCGCATCGCGGGCGCGCCGGCGTTCGTCGAGGAGGTCACGGCCGAGGGCGTCCAGGCGCTGGTGTACTGAGCGCGGCCCCCGTCGGCGCGCTCAGCGGCTCTCGGGCAGGGTCTCGCCGGTCTCCAGCAGCGTCTTGAGGCTGGACAGCAGCTCGGGCCAGCCCTCGCCGACCATGTCGCGCAGCGGGCTGTCGGGGTCGAAGCCGTCGTGGACGACGGTCAGCTTGACCACGGCGCCCGCGGGCTGGATGTCGAAGGTCACCTTCGTCCGGCTCTCGTGGGTGAGGCGTTCGCGCAGGTCGTCGTCCATGCCGGTGGCGGCGGCGAACTCCGGGGTGATGGCGTGCCAGGTCAGCGCGAGCCGCCTGCCCGGCTCGGCCTCCAGCACGACCTGTTCGGGGTCGGCCATGGTGATGCCCTTCCACTTCCAGGTGACGGCCGCCCCGGGCGTCCAGTCCGACTCCAGCTCGACGCCCCAGTAGCGCCGGGTGAACGCGGGCTCGGTGAGCGCCTCCCAGAGCCGCTCGGGTGTGGTGTTGATGTAGGTGGTGTAGACGAACGCGTCACTGCCCATGGGTTTCCCCTCCAGTGCTTCCTTGAGGTCGGCCAGCGCACCTGCCCGGTGGCGGTCGTACCGCTTGATCCAGCGTTCGGCGATGGCGTTGATGGGCGCCGCGTCGAGGTAGTGGAGCTTCTCGCGGCCGCGCCACACCGTGGTGACGAGGTCTGCCGCCTCCAGGACGGCCAGGTGCTTGCTGACGGACTGCCGCGCCATGTCGAGCCCGGCGCACAGCTCGCGCAGGGTCTGCCCGTTGCGGGCGTTCAGGCTGTCGAGCAGCCTGCGCCTGCTGGGATCGGCCAGTGCTCTGAAGACCTCGTCCATACCATCCCGTTCATGCAGCCGTTTGGCTGCATGAACCATAGGCAGCCGTTCGGCTGCATGTCAACCGAACACGCCCGCCAGGGTCCCCGCGTCCGGCGGCACCGGCGACAGGCGGTACTCCGGCGGCTCGGCCCCCATGAGGTGGCGCACCAGGAAGTCCCAGCGGCGGCGCGTCACGTAGTGCTCGTAGCCGAGGAAGACGTGCTCGGCACCGGGCACGATGAGCAGCTCGAAGTCCTTGTCCGCCGCGATCAGCCGCTCGGCCAGCCGCAGCGTCTGATGCGGGTGGACGTTGTCGTCCATGCCGCCGTGCACCAGCAGCAGCCTGCCGCGCAGCCGGTCGGCGATCCCCAGGTTCGACGAGCGGGCGTACGCCTCCGGATCGGGCCCGTCGTACGTCTCCGCCCACCACAGGTGGTAGCAGCGGTTGTCGTGGTTGCCGGCCTCGCAGACGCCCACCCGGTCGAGGTCCATCCAGGGCCGGGCGGCGGCGAGCTGCCGCAGCGCGGCGACGTGGTCGTCCAGGCCGCCCGCGTCGCCCAGCCGGCCGAAGGAGGCGTCGTGGAACGCCTTGTCGCGGCCCGGCGTGCCCCTGCCGTCCATCGCCATCACGACGAACCCCAGCGCGGCGGCCGCCTCCGCGTCGCAGCCGAAGAAGCCCTGGTCGAACGAGGGTGACACGCGCCGGACGTGCGGCCCCGGGTAGGGGTGGTCGAGCACCGGGTAGCGGCGCGAAGGGTCGAAGTCCGGGGGCAGGTGGAGCAGGCCGAGGACGTCGGTGACGCCGTCGGCCGCCTTCACCCGGAACCGCTCCGGAGGCGTCCACCCGGCCTCGCGCAGCGCGCTCACGTCGGCCCGCTCCAGCTCGACGAGCACCCTGCCGTCCCAGTCGCGCACCGTGGACACCGGCGGCGTGTCCGTCGTGGACGCCGCGTCGAGGACGTACCGGCCGTCCGGGGCCGCGACCACGACGTGGTCGAGCGCGTCGCCGGTGATCCTCACGACCTCCCCGCCGTCCAGCCCGGCCGAGCAGAGCGTGCGACGGTACGGATCCTCCTCCACCAGCCCGGCGGCGAGGAAGCGCACGACGCGGCGCTCCTCGTCCACGTGGACGATCTCCTGCACCGCCCACGGCCCTGACGTCACCTGCCGGCGCGGCTCGCCGGTGCGGGCGTCGTACAGGTAGAGGTGGCCCCAGCCGTCGCGCTGCGAGTACCACAGCACCTCGTCGCCGCCGCCCAGCACCCTGACCATCGGCGGCCGGCCCGGCTCCTGGCCCGGCTCGACCCGCGTCGCGCCGCTCTCGGACACGACGGTGCGCACCTCGCCGCTCGCGGGGTCGAGGCGGTGCAGCGAGAGCGTGCGCAGGTCGCGCGACCGGCGCAGGAAGTACGCGGCCGAGCCGTCCTCCGCCCACCACGCCCACCCGGTCGTGAGGGGCGACAGGAGCGGCACCGGCAGCGGCTCGTTCGCGGCGAGGACGGCCTCGCCGGTGGCGACGTCCAGCACGACCAGCTCGGCGAGCGGCATCCGCTCGTCCCCGGGGTAGGCGTAGCGCTGCCTGAGCGGGCGTGGCGCGCCGCCGTCCGCCGGGGCGGCCTCCACCAGGTACGTCTCCCGCACGCCCCGCAGGTCGGTGCGGTGGGTCAGCACACGGGACGAGTCCGGCGACCAGGCGGCGGCGGGCGGCAGGTGCGGGATGCCCAGCTTCCCGAGCAGCACGCCCGGCACGAACGCGCCCGCGACGTAGGGGCGGTCCTCCTCGCCGTCGCGGGTCAGCGGCCGTTCCTCGCCGCCACGCGCGGGGCGCGTCCACAGGTCGTGCCCGCGCAGGAGGACGACGTGCTCGCCGTCGGGCGAGACGACCGAGCGTCCTCGCGGGTGCCGGCCTCGGGGTCGGCGACGACGAAGCGCCTGCCCTCGGCGGTGTCGGCGGCGTACCAGAAGCGGGGGCCGCCGTCGATCCAGCGCGGCCTGACGGCCGCGCCGCGGACCAGCCGGGCTCGGTTGTGCCTGAGCAGGCGTTCGGCCCGCCGGTAGACGGCGCTGTCGAGTCGTTCCACGGGGGCGGGTTCCTCTCGCAGGTGGCGGTTCAGAGGTGGGCGGCGACGGGCTCGGCGGGGGCCGGCTCGGGGCGGCGGTCGCGCAGCAGGAGGACGGCGACCACGGCGGCGGCGAGGACGCCGGCCGCGCCCACGAGGAAGCCGGAGGCCATCGCGGTGGTGAAGGCGTCGCGGGCGGCGTGGGCCAGCCCGGCGTCGCCGGTCGCGCCGGCCACGGCGATGGCGTCGCCGATCGACTGGCGGGCCTGCTCGGGCGCGCTCTCCGGCATGGCGCCGGTGAAGGCCGCCGACAGGACGCTGCCGATGGCGGCCACGCCGAGTGCCGCCCCCGCCTGCTGGATGGTGTCGTTCAGCGCGGAGCCGACGCCGGCGTGCTCGGCGGGCACGGCGCCCATGATCGCGGCGATCGCCGCGGGCGCCGCCAGGCCGCTGCCGGCGCCCATCAGGGCCAGCGCGACGCCCATGACCCAGTAGCCGTCGCCGGGCGAGAGGGTGGTGAGCACGCCGAACCCGGCCGCGACGAGGAGCATGCCCGTCACCGCCATGGGCCGGTTGCCCATCTTCCTGCCGAGGGTGGCGCCGACGGCGTTGAACGCGAGCGCGGCCACGGCGATCGGGATGAAGGCCAGGCCGGTCTGGGCCGGGGTGTAGCCGAGGACGAACTGCAGGTACTGGGTGGCGCCGAGCAGCAGGCCGCCGTTGGCGATCTCCACCAGGGTGAGGGAGACGCTGCCCCCCGTGAAGTTCCTGTCGCGGAACAGGCCGAGAGGGACCATCGGGGACGGCGTGCGCAGCTCCCACACCACGAACCCGCCCAGCGCGACGACGGTCACGGCGGCTCCCGCGAGCGTGGCGGGGTGGGTCAGGCCGTTCCTCGGCAGTTCGATGATGGTCCAGACGAGTGCGACCATGCCGACCGTCGACAGCAGCGCGCCGACCGGGTCGGGCTTGCGCCACGGCCCCTTGGACTCCGGCATGAGCGCCAGCGCGGCGACGACGGCCAGGATCGCGATGGGCACGTTGATGAGGAAGACCGCGCCCCACCACCACTGGGCGATCAGCAGCCCGCCGGCGACCGGTCCGCCGACCAGGCCCACCATGGCGACGACGCTCCACGCCGCCATGGCGGAGCGGCGCTCGTCCTCCTCGAAGACGGTGATGAGGATCGACAGCGTGCTCGGCATGATGAGCGCGCCGCCGACGCCCATGAGGGTGCGTGCGGCGATGAGCAGCTCGGGGGTGGTGACGAGCGTGGCCGCCAGCGAGGCGGCTCCGAAGAGCACCAGGCCGATGATCATCACCCGGCGGCGGCCGAAGCGGTCCGAGAGGCTGCCGGCGGTGAGCAGCAGGCCCGCGAAGACCAGGATGTAGGAGTCCAGGATCCACTGGATGTCCTGCGCGCTCGCCCCGAGCTCCTCGGTGAGCGTCGGTATGGCCACGTTCAGCGCCATGTTGTCGATGACCAGCACGAGCGTGCTGAGACAGAGCACGACGAGGATGAGCCAGCGTCGCGGATGACGGTTCATCGCCTATCCCTCTCCACCTGACGCGCACGGCGTGCGCTTCTTGCGAACACTGTACGCATCGAGGAACAGTGTGCGCAACGAGGTACAGTGTGCGCTAGGCTGGGGACGGCAGAACGGAGGAGGCACGATGACGGCAGACGAGCAGCAGGTACCGTCCGTGTGGGCCCGCCTCGACAGGGGGCGGCGGGAGCAGCAGTCGCTGAGCCAGGAGCAGATCGTCGCCGCAGCGGTGCGGCTGCTCGACACCGAGGGCCTCGAAGCGCTCAGCATGCGCAACCTCGGCAAGCGGCTGAACGCCGGGGCCACCTCGCTCTACCGGCACGTCGCCAGCAAGGACGAACTGCTCGAACTGGTGGCCGACGAGATCTACGGCGAGCTGGACGTGCCGCCGCCCCCCACCGAGCCCGGCCAGTGGCGGGAGGCGACCGTCGCCTTCGCCCACAGCGTGCGCGCGATGATCCTGCGGCACCCGTGGATCGCGTCCGTGCTCGGCGCCGCCGGCATGTCGTACCTCGGCCCCAATCTCATGCGCATCACCGACCAGATGCTCGGCGTGTACGAGGCGGCCGGGTTCTCCCTCGGCGAGGGCAACGCCGTCATGAGCACGGTGCTCGCGTACGTCACCGGCGTGACCATCAGCGAGGCGGCCTGGGTGACGATGCTGGCCCGCAGGGGCCAGACCGACCAGGACTGGTTCGAGCGGCTGTGGCCCATCGCGCAGGAGGCCATGAAGCCGTACCCGCGGCTGAGCAGGCTGTACGCGGCCGGCGTCGACCACGACCCCCAGCGCACCCGCGACGAGGGGTTCGACTACGGGCTCGGCAAGGTGCTCGACGGCTTCGCCGCCACCCGCGCCTGACCCGGGCCCCGGCCCCGCCGGGGCCGGGGAGCTCTACGAGGTCTCTAGGCCGGCAGGACGGCGGCCAGGCGCTCCTGGCGCAGCGCCTCGTAGCGGGAGTCGTCGAGCGGGGGCAGCTCGCCCACCCGCCACGACAGCAGCAGGTCGGCCAGCGCCGGGTTGCGGGCCAGCGCGGGCCCGTGCAGGTACGTGCCGACGACGTGCCCCGCGTAGCAGCCCTCGAAGCCGTCGCCGTTGCCCACGCCCACGACCGTCTTCGACAGCGCCTTCACGCCCGGCCCGAGGTGGGTGACGCCCATGTGGTTCTCGAAGCCGGTGAGCGTCGGCAGGTTGAGCGCGACGTCAACCTCGGCCACCAGCTCGCCCACGGCGCGCGCCGGGCCGCGGGAGCTGGCGATGTCGAGGATGCCGAGCCCCTCGACGGGCTGCCCCTCCTCGCCGCCGAACGTCGTGCCCATGATCTGGTAGCCCGCGCACACCGCCAGCAGCGCCGCGCCCCTCGCGACGGCGCGGTGGAGCCCGCCGTCCCTGCGCAGCCGCTGGGCCGCGAGGATCTGCGGCCGGTCCTCGCCGCCGCCGATGAGGTAGACGTCGCCGCCCTCGGGCACCGGGTCGGCCGAGCGGACGTGGTAGGTCTCCGTCGGGATGCCCCGCCGCTGCGCCCGCTGCTCCAGGACCAGCACGTTGCCCTGGTCGCCGTACGTGCTCAGCAGGTCGGGGTAGATCCAGACGATGCGCAGGGCGCTGTCACTCGGCACGGCCGAACTCCGATCGGATCTGCTGGAAGGCGGTGTAGTTGGCGATCACGTCGAGCCGGCCGGGGGGCTGCATGGCCAGCGCCTCGCCGAACGAGGCACACAGCGTGAACGGCACGTCGGCGACGTCGAGCCGCAGCGCCAGGTCGAGGCGGCGCTCACCGGTGACGAAGACGGGACGCCCGCGCAGGATGCGGTAGTCGACATCCCACAGCCAGGACGTGTCGCGGCCGTCGGGGCCCTGGGCGTTGACCGACAGGATGATGGGCAGGCCCGGGTCGGCGACGTCGAACGCCTCCAGCCACCCGGCGGGGTTCTTGGCCAGCAGCAGCCTGGCGTAGCGCCCGTCACGCTCGACCGTGGTGTAGCGGCCCGCGACGGAGGTGACCTGACCCAGACGGGGCAGCGCCCGCTCGACGGGCAGGCCGAACGCCTCGGCGACGGCCAGCGCCATCACCGCGTTGGAGCGGTTGGCCAGGCCGGGGAGCTGGATGTCGACCCGCCACTGCCGCCCGCGCGGATCGACGACCACGTCGTCGTGCAGGACCCAGTGCGGCTCGGGCCGGTGGAAGGTGCACTCCCTGCACGCCCAGGCGGCGTCCTTGCGGTCGAGCGGGCCGCCGCACTCGGGGCAGCACCAGGAGTCCTCCTTCCAGCGCTGGCCCCCGGCGACCCAGGTGACCTGCGCGGCCGTGGAGGCGCCCCAGGTGACGAGCGGGTCGTCGCAGTTGGCGATGACGTGCGTGGGCCGGCCCGACAGCGCCCTGCGCCACTTCTGCGCCAGCAGCCAGATCTCCCCCGCGCGGTCCATCTGGTCGCGGCTCAGGTTCATCAGGCAGACGACGCCCGCGCCGGTGGTGTCGAGGACCTCGGGGAGGTACTTCTCGTCGACCTCCAGCACGCCGTACGGGGCGCTCTTGTGCTGGGACAGCGCCGAGACGTGCCCAGCGGGCATGTTCGCGCCGAACGCGTTGGTGGCGACCTCGCCCAGCTCCAGCAGGGCGGAGGTGATCAGCCGGGTGGTGGTGGTCTTGCCGTTCGTGGCGCTGACCAGGGCCAGCTTGCGGTCGCGTGCCAGCTTGCGCAGCAGGTCGGGTTCGAGGAGCAGGCCGACCCGCCCGCCGATCACCGAACCATCGCCGCGCCCGGTCATCCTGGACAGCGTGGCGGCACTGCGGCCCAGGGCACTGGCAAGCTGAGCCCGCAGAGGAAGCTGGGTCATGCCCATGGATCCTAGTCGCCGTCGGGCCTTGCTCTGCAGACGCACACGAAAACGCGGCCCTGGCGGAAGGCCGTGCCGGAGACCGCCGGGAGCGGCGGGCCGGGCGTGACCTGCGCCGACCAGGGGCTCACGGGGCTTCGGCGAAGGCGATCCCCGGGGCGCCTTCCTGGTCGAACGGCAGCACGAACCGGCGCGGCCAGGACAGCACCCCCTCCAGCCAGGCCGCGCCCATCGTCTGCCCGACGTGCCGCAGCCTGGTCTTCGCCTCCACGCCGATCGCCACGTTGACGACGTCGCGCTGGACGCCCTCGTTCTCGTCGTCGCCGAGGATCGCCCGCCAGGCCAGCTCCCTGTTGTGCTCCATCTCCATCGACAGCGGGTGGTGCCGCAGCGCCTTGGCCCGGTGGCCCAGCAGTTCCTCGCCCTGCGCCGCCTGGGAGGAGGGACGCCCGTCGCCGTTCCGGGCCGGCAGCAGCGCGTACTCCATGGGCGGGGCGGGGCTGCGCAGGTCGGGTGCGGGCCGCCCGTAAGGGAAGAGCCTGTCCACCTCGTGCAGCCAGCGCACCTGCGGGATGACCCAGGCGGGGCCGGGCCGCTCTCCGCCGCCCTCATGCCCGGCGAGCAGGCGGGAGGCGGTCTCCGCGGCCTGCTCCGTCAGCAGCGCCGGGTCGAACCAGCTGCGCAGCGCCCAGGCGCGCCGCTGCACCGACCGCTCGACGAGGGTGGCGAGCAGGCACTCCCTGCGGCGGGCCGGCAGCTCGGCCCAGGCGGCGGCCAGCGGGCGCGGCACGCCCGGCAGCGGCCGGTTCGCCACGAACGCCAGCACCACCGCGTCGCACCAGATGCGCAGCCACGCCCAGTCGGGGCCGCCGGCGAGCACGTCGGCCTCGCGCAGCTCGACCAGCGTGCACGCCTGCCCCGTGCGGCACTGCGCCCCGCACGCCGCCGACCTGCGGCCCCTGATGGGCGGCGGCGGGCCCGGCAGCACCTTCTCCCGCGACTCGCCCAGCGGCACCCGCACCCGCAGCGGCCGGTCCATGCCGTCGGCGAACACGGCCGCGCAGCCCGGCTGCAGCGACACGACGTGCCGCGACTGCTCGTCGCTGAGGTTCATGGCCGCGCCGACGAGCCTCCTGTCGTCCTCGGCGGGCAGCCGGTGGACGACCTTCAGCGCGGTGTTCTTCACCACGTCGGGCACGAGCTTCGTCGGGATCTGCTCGGCCACCACCAGCCCCTCGCCGTACGCCCTGATCTCGGCCAGCATGCCGGCGAGCAGCTCCACCGCGTGCGTGGAGGCCCGCCCGGTGCCGCGGTCGCGCAGCAGCCGGTGCGCCTCCTCGATGACGATGACGTGCCGCAGCCCGGACGACCTCTCCCGCCGGGCCCGCATCCGCAGGTGCTCCACGATCCTGATGATCAGGGTGCCCATGAGGAACGCCTTGTCCTCGTCGTTGGCGACGTCCTCGATCGCGAGGACCACGTTGCGTTCGAGCAGTCCGCCGATGTCGGCCGGGTGGCCGCCCTCGAAGAAGCGGCCCGCCGAGCCGACCCGCAGCGAGCGCAGCCGTAGCGAGATGAACCCCTCGACGTCGGCCTGCACCTCGCGGCCGTAGCCGATCTCCTTGATGACGTCCATGGCCTGCTGCTGGAGCTGTTCGAGCGTGGGGACGCTCGGCGGCACGGTGGAGCCGGGCACGGCGCCGCCGGTGACGACGTCCCAGCCGGTGGCCTCGTAGACGCGCTGCAACGCCAGCGACATGATCTGCGGGAACGGCTCCTCGGCGTCGAACGCGGCCATGAACAGCGCCCGCACCATGTCGATGTGCGCCTGCACCGGGTAGCCGGGCTCCGGTTCGAGCGGGTTGATGCTGAACGGCACGCCCGAGGGCGCCGACGGGTTGATCACGGTGACGGGGGCCAGCGGGTCGATGCGGCCGCCCATGGCGGCGTACTCGGACTTCGCCGGCTCGATCGCCAGCCACGGGATGCGCGCCCTGCTGAGCTGCTCCAGCAGGTGCCGCACGGTCTGCGACTTGCCCGAGCCGGTGGCTCCCGTGACGAACGCGTGCCTGTTCAGCGTGGCGAGCGGCACCCGGAACGTGCCGACGCCGCGGTCCTGGCCGTCGAGGATCTCGCCCAGCTCCAGCTCGCCGCCGTCGGCCTCGGACGTCACGTCGAAGAAGCCCGAGTCGAGCACCCGCACGCCGGGCACCTCGCGGCGCGGCAGCCCGGCCAGCGCGGCGAGCGCGCCCGCCGTGGCGGCGAACGGCGCCGCCGCGCCGTCGGCGGGGTCCTGCATGCCGATCGCCAGCGCGTCGGGCAGCGGGTACGCCGCCCCCTGCGCGCTGCGCAGCCGGTACGGGTGATGGCTCATCTCGACGGACCCGACCAGCACGGGGGCGATCTGCCGCAGCTCGTCGGCGGTGGCGGCCCCCGCCAGCACCCGCACGTTCCACAGCCCCGCCTCGCGGAACGCGTCGAGCTCCTGCATGCGCCGCTCGGCCCGCTCAGCGTCGAAGCGGGAGCGCTCGGAGGCGTCGCCGTACTGCCTGAGCACGTTGAGCTGGGTACGCAGGTGGGCCACCTCGGCGTCGAGCAGGTCGGTGGGCTCGGCCACCACCAGCCAGGCGAACGGCCGCGACATGAGCGTGACCAGCGTGGACTCGAACAGCGTGGGCCGCTTCAGCTCGTCGGGGTCGAGGTCGGACTCGCGCCGGCCGCCGAGGGGCGGCGCCTGACGCCCGGGGCAGGGCGTCCAGACCAGGTCGTCGAGGTCGGCGAGGTATCCGTCGTCGAGCTGGACGCCGCGGGCCCCGCCGGGGAACAGCAGCGGCTGCGGCCCGTACGAGGAGCCCTGCGCGTCGCCGCTGCCCCTGCGCGGCTGGCGCGGCGGCGTCAGCGGCCCGGCGTTCGTGATCAGCTCCAGCGGCGCGCCCGATCCGCGTGACAGCCAGCCGATGACGAACGGCCGGCCCCGCTGGGCCGCCGACAGCGCGGCGGGCAGCACCGTGACGAAATCCCACTCCGCCGACGAGCTGCGCGAGGGTGCGGCGATCGACTGGATCCGGTACCAGGGCCCGCTCAGGGCGACGCTGGGTTGCATGTCTTCCCCCCACAGACGGTTCTCAGTAAAGTCCCGCCGACCGTCAGCCCGTTGCCCCGAACTTGACCATCTCATTGCCTGTCATTGCCTCCCCTTTCGCCAGTCGAGGCGCGGGGGCGGCGGCCCCAGGTTGGGCGGGGGCTCCTGCCCGTCGCCGTCCTCCTCCGGCGGCGCGAGGACGGCGTCGCGGACGTCCTCCAGCTCGCCGAGGGTGGTCTTGGGGAAGGTGAGGATCGCGGGGTTGGCGTCGGCCAGGCGGACCCTGCGGCCCTCGGCGGTGGCGTCCGTGACGATCACGGAGGTCGTGGGGAGCTGCTGGAGCTGGTGCGGCTCGACGAGGAACTCGCGCGAGCGCTGGAGCACCCGCTCCTTCTCCGAGATCTTGTCGGCGGTCCTGCCCCACTCGGTGGACTCGGTGATGTCCTCGGCCAGGTCGTGCGGGCTCTGCCCGCGCTCCTCCCTGGCGTCGTCCACCTGGGAGATCGTGGAGGTGTAGCCGCCGTCGAGCCCCGGGAGCGAGTCGCTGATCGTCTCGGTGAGCTGGGCCAGTTCGAGCCGGTGCTCGGTGCCGACGTGCTCGCTGGCGACCCTGGCGTCCTCGGCGTTGCCCAGCCGCATGAACGCGACCGCCGCGTGCCCCCTGCCGAGCCGCTCGCGCACCGTGGGGGTCAGCGACCGGTAGGTCAGGACCAGCCCCGTCCTGGACGTCTCGCAGGCGTCCATCAGCCGGTCGAGCACGTCGCCCCTGAGCTTCTCCGCGCCCGCCACGATGATGGTGTGGTACCAGGGCCTGTCGGAGGCGGGCGACTGGCGCAGGATGTGTGTGAGCGCGGTGGCCACGTACGTGCCGAGCACCCGGTTGCCGAACACCCCGGCCTGGCGGTCCATGCTCACCACCCTGAGCCTGGCAGGGGGCAGCCGCACGGCCTGCGTGCCGAGCGTCTCCAGCTTGCGCAGCTGCGACTCGAGCGCCCAGGCGCGCTCGATCACCACCCTGTCGCTCACGCCGCGGCCGAACAGGGTGCCGATGCGTTCGAGCTGGGTGGCGGTGATCAGGCCGTAGCGCAGGTCGTCGCGCGGGTCGCCCACCTGGGCGAGCGCCCGCAGCGCCGCGGTCACCTGCCTGATCGTGGCGTTCTCGCCCAGCACCTCCAGCACCCGCTCCAGGATGGCGTTGTCGAAGCTGAGGTCGCGGGTGGTGGGGTGCTCCTCGCTCACGCTGACGACGTGCGCGAGGACGTCCGCGAACGCCTCGGGCTTGAGCGTGGCGCCGAGGTCGAGCTTGGGCAGGTCCACGGGCAGCACCCAGACGAGCGGGTCGTCGCCGCCCTTGCGGGCGAGCTCGATGAGGTCCTTGGCGATGGCGCCCTCGGACAGGTCGAGCACCGTCAGGTGGCCGCCGCTGTAGAGCCGGGTGGCGCCGATCAGGGTGACGAGCGCCGACCAGCCGGGCAGCGTGCCGCCCGCGACGTCGATGCGGTCGATCTCGTCGGGCACGGCGACGGCGTACCAGGTGAGCTGCCGGTCGTGGCGGTCCTTCAGCTCCTGCCACTCCCGGTAGCGCTGCGCGTGCTCCTCCTGCGCGCGGTACAGCTCCTTGTCGCGCTCCCTGCGCTGGCGGTCGTCGCGCGCCTGCTGCTCCAGCGCGCGGTACTTGACCGCGCGGTTGCCCTGCATGATCGCGTAGCTGCAGATGCCCGCCACGCCGCCTGCCGCCACCAGCCCGACCAGCGCGAAGCGCCACTGCAGGTAGCCGGCGGCGGCGAGGACGAGCACCAGCGCGCTGAGCAGCAGCGCGAAGGCGCGGATCGTGCGGACCGGCTGGTTGAGCATGTCCTCCTGGAGCCGCTTGCGCCGCAGCCGCTCCTGCTCGGCCGGGTCGGACGCGGGCGGCGCGGGCTCCTCGGCCGGCGAGGGACGTTTCGGCGGTGGCCCGGGATCGGGGTTGAGCAGGATGTACTGCCAGCCCAGGTAGATGCGGTCCGCCTGGAGCTGCGCATGCTCGGGATGCACGTCCGCCACGTGACCCTCCGGGCGATATGTCGTTAGTAGGGAGAGCCCTCCGCTCCACGACAGCGTATGAGCTACACCCCCTGTAGCGGCAGGGTTCTCGGCAATTCGACCAGGCGGATGGGAGGATTGCGGCAGTTGAGGCAAAGGTGACCTATTACCATCCTTTTTCATGACGGAACCCTCCGGCGGCAGCTCCAAACCCCGACGTCCGGTCGTGGTGCCCGCGCTGGCCCTGGTGTTGATCACGGCCGTCGGCATCGCCGCCCTCCTCGGCGGTCTCAACGAGGTTCCCGACGACCCCCCGCGACTAGGCAAGGGAGCCGTGCTCGACCAGGGGCGCTACTCCACCCGCTTCGTGGAGTCCCGGGTCAGGGTCGTGCCGGCCGCGTCGCAGTTCGACGAGGAGAAACGGTTCGTGGAGCTGGTCTTCGACGTCACCAACCGCGGGGACGACACGACCCCCGTCGGGATGCCGCCGGGCAAGCCGGAGCAGGCCTACCTGGGCACCACCTTCGCCGACTCCTTCGTGAAGATCACGCCCACGTTTCCCGCGGAGGCGGGGCCGTTCGTCTTCGCCGTCGCCAAGGGCGGCGAGAGCCGGCAGCTCCACCCGGGCGTCAAGACCACCGTCATCGTCCGCTATGAGCTCGAGGAAGGCCAGCGGCCACCGGAGAAGATGACGTTGGACGTCGCGGGGTTCGAGTTCACGGCCGGCTTCAACGACCCGTCCGAGAACTGGCGCATGATCGCCACCGAGTCGGGTGACAGGTTCGTCCCCGAGATCAAGGCCCGCGTGACGCTCCCCGTCCAGGGCGGCGCGGCGTGACCGCCGCCCAGCCCGGCACGAGGGCGGAAGCGGAGACCGACGACTCCAGGGCCGCGCGGCGCCGCAGGAAGGACGGGCGCCCCGGCGGCGGCTCACGGCTGCTCAACGCCGCGCTCGGCCTGCTCCTCGCCGGAGGCGCCGTCGGGCTCCAGACGCTGCACCTGGACGAGACCGCCTTCGCCGCGCCGCTCACGTACGCGGGCGGCAAGGGCGAGACCGTCGACGCCGGACGGTTCACCCTGCGCCTGGACGGCTTCTCCGTCGCCAAGGCCGTCAGGACGGGCATCGGCAAGACCGTCGAGACCGACGCCCTCTTCCTCGTCGTCAACGCCGCGGCCAAGTCCAGCCTGAAGCCGTACCACCTCGGGCAGCCCGTCCTGCTGACCGCCGACGACAAGCGGTTCGCCGCCACCGACCGGGTCGAGGCGCTCCAGACCCTGGCCAGTAAATGGGTGCAGCCCGACATCTGGGTCAGCGGCTCGTTCTTCTTCGAGATCCCCGCGTCCGCGCTCCCCGGCGCCAGGGTCGTCTTCGGCCTGCCTCCCGAGGTGGTGGTGGAGCCGTACCGGCCGGAGGTCGAGATCGACCTCGGTCTGGACGAGGAGGCCGCGCGCAGGCTCGCCGCCGCGCCGCAGGACGTCTACTCCCTCGCCAAGAAGTGATTGGACCATGAGCACAGACGACCGCGACTGGTTCTCACCCAGCCCCGACAAGCCGAGGGACGGCGGAGCCTGGCCGCCCCCGCCGCCCGCCCAGCCGTCCCCGCCCGCCGCACCGCCGTCGCCGCCGTCGCCGTCGCCGTCGCCGTCGCCGTCGCCGTCGCCGGGGCCGTCGCCTGCCGCCCCGCCCGCGCGGCCGGCGCCGCCCGCGCGGCCGGTCCCGCCGGCACGGCCGGTTCCTCCGGTTTCGCGGCCCCAGCCGCGGCAGTACCCCGACCAGCAGGTGTGGCCGCCCGCGGGCAGGAAGGGCACGGGCGAGTCCACGCAGCCGATGCCCGTCGTGCAGGGCTCGGCCCCTCCCCCCGCGCCGCCGTCCCGGCCGCGGCCTCCGGCGCCGCAGCACGCCGCTCACGGGCGGCCGCCGGGGCTCCCGCAGCCGGCCGCCGCTCCCTGGCCCCAGGGCCCGCAGGAGCCGCTGGGGGCCGCAGGGGAGCCGTCCGCGCCCACGCCGTCGCCGGAGCAGGCGGCGCCGCGGACCGCTCCGGCGCCCCCGCGGCGCGGCCGCACCCTGCTGGTCGCCGCGGGCGCCGTGCTGTGCGTCGCCGCGGCCGTCGGCGCCAGGACGTACGACGGCTACCTCTTCTACGACAAGGCGACGTCGAAGGAGACGCGCGAGACGGTCGTGGCGGCGGGGCAGGCCGGCAAGGCGTACGGCATCGAGTGGAAGGCGACGGTCGCGCCTATGAAGGCGCCCCCCGGCAACCACCACGGCCCGGACGTCGCCTGGATGCAGGTGGACATCTCGGAGAAGGTGCTCGACGAGGGCAGCGCCACCATGATCGCGAAGCCGGGCGACCTGAGGCTGGAGGACCGGGCCGGTCGCGCCTGGGTCGTCGAGGTCGCCGACGGCGACCGGCCGCTGGACCGGATGGAGGTGGGCAAGGAGTACCCGCTGCAGGGGGTCGCCGTGGTGCCCGCCGCGGTGGCGGGCGAGGTGGAGCTGTCGTTCAGGCCCAGCACCTACCGCTCCGACGCCTCGACCGACGACCTCTTCAAGCGCGGCACCGCCAAGCCGGACGTCGAGGTGCTGAGGTTCAGACGCTGAACGTCTCGCCGCGCAGCCGGGCCCGGGTGGCGGCGATGTCGAAGGTCGCGGCGAGCAGCGCCATCGTCACCACGGTCACCAGCAGGTCGCGCACGAACGACACCGGCTGGCCCAGGTAGACCCACCTCCAGTCCACCTGCGAGCCGATCAGCGTGCGCACGGCGCGGTCGGCGTACTGGGCGCCGACGGTGACCGCGACGTAGCACAGGCACATCATGCCGAACAGCGGCGCGCCGCCCTTGACCGTCATGCGGAGCGAGTTCACCAGCGGCACCCAGCGCTCCTGGAAGCCGCCCGTCACGTGCTCGACCGACTTCTGCGTCAGGTCGTGGCTCTGCTCCAGGCGGTCGAGGCCGCGTTCGAGGCCGGTGCCCTTCAGCGCGGTGCGGGCGTCGTCCGCGAAGGCGCCGAAGACGAGCATCGCCACGGTCAGCCACGCCAGCGGGATCACGACGGCGTCCACGACGAGCGGCCACACCTCGCCGACCGCGCTCGTGACCGCGTCGAAGCCGGGAATGCTCTTCTCGGCGTTCTTGATCATTTCCTCGGTGCCCGCCACCACGGCGCGGTGCTCCGTCCACTCCGAGCGGGCGTCCGCGAACGCCACCGTCGCGTTCAGCCCGTAGAAGACGAACGCGAACTCGGAGAACGCCGAGGCGAAGCCGTAGAACTTGCCGCCGCCCCTCTCCACGAGCTTGGCGAACAGGAACTTCAGCCCGAACGCCGCGGCCATCGTGCCCAGCGACACCCGCCAGTCGAGGTCGGTGAGGCTCCGGGCGACCTGGCTCTTCTCGCCGAACAGCGCGGCCCCGGTCATGTCGTAGAAGTGGTGGAACAGGTCCATCTGCTGCAGGGCGCGCGCGTCCTCCACGTGGAAGCCCCACGCCATGTAGAGCACCGCGAACGCGGGGGCCACGCGGTCGAGGGCGGTGAAGAAGGGCTCGGCCGGCGTGCCGTCCGCGGCCCTGGCGCGCGTCTCCCACAGCGCGCCGCGCACGGAGTGGAGCATGCCCGTGACGACCGTCATCGCGGCCAGCACCACGAGCGTCAGAAGCGTCATCGTCGCGACGAGCCGGACCGGCCGGAAGTCGCCGTACGCCACCTCCGTCGCGCCGTACAGGAGGGCGAACCTGACCACCTGCCCGGCGGAGTACCACAGCACGAGCGCGAGCCCGCATCGTCCCAGCAGGCGCAGGGTGTGCAGGGGCAGCGAGAACGGCGAGGGCAGCCGCTGAGCCGGCGTGGACCCAGGCTGGGAAGCCGCCAGCACACCTGACAATCCGGACATCTGCTGAATCGTAGCGTCATGCCCCCGAACGCCGCAGCCGCAACCCGGCGATGAGAGAACCCCGGCCCGACACACCGGACGGCGTCGGGGGGACACGCGGGTACGGCACGATGACAGGTATGGAACCGCGTCCCGCGCTCGACACCGACCCCCGCGTCGTCGGGGAACGCGTGCGGCGGCTGCGCCAGGCCGCCGGGGTCTCGCTGTCGGAGCTGGCGCGGCGGGCCGGCATCGGCAAGGCGACGCTGTCGGGCGTCGAGACCGGCACCCGCAACCCCACGCTCGAAACCCTCTGGGCGATCACGGCGCAGCTCGGCGTGCCCATCGGCGCGATACTCGACGCTCCGCCCGAGCCCCGCGCCGTGCGCGGCACCGCCGTCGAGGCCGAGCTGCTGGAGGTCTTCGAGGACGAGAACGTCACCTACGAGCTGTACCGGATGCGCGTCCCGCCGGGGGTCACCCAGACCTCGCCCGCCCACCACGCCGGGGTCACCGAGCACGTCACTGTGTTCAGCGGCACGCTGAGCGCCGGGCCCCTGGACGCGCCGCGCACCGCGGGGCCGGGGGAGCACGTCTCATGGCGTGCCGACGTCCCGCACTGCTACCGCGCCGACGGCCCCGACCCCGTCCACGCCACCCTCCTGATGCGCTACCCCACCAGGCCCTGACCGCCCGCCTCGCGTCCGCCGGTTGGACGTCAGGCGGGGGTCGGGTGGCAGGAGCGGCAGGGGCGGTAGCCCGCCGCCCGCGCCTGGGCGACGCTGCGGAAGCCGCGGCGGTGACTGGGCGTGATGCGCCGGGCGTTGTGGCAGGTCGGGAGGCAGACGATCCCGGTGGTGTCGCTCGCCAGGTAGTACACCCGCCGCCCGGCCAGCTCCCGCACCCGCTCCAGGTCCACGCCCTCGGCGCGCAGCAGGCGCTCCTGCGCCAGCGGCCCCAGCACGTGCGTGCCGAGCACGCCGCCCGCCCCGGTCACCCGGTGGCAGGGCACGAGCAGGGGCACCGGGTTGCGGGCGAGCACCGCGGCGACGGCCCGCGCGGCCGCGGCGGGCCTGCCCGTGCGGGCCGCCACCCACGCGTACGGCCGGATCTCGCCCCGGGGGACGGACCGCACGGCCAGCAGCACCTCGCGCTCGAACGCCCCGCAGGCGCGCAGGTCCAGGGGAACGCCGGACGTCCTGCCGGTACGCAGCGCGGGCGCCAGCCCGGCCGGGGGCCGCGCGCCCCGCAGCAGCGGCCGCCCCACCAGCCGCCTGAACTCCTCCGCGAACCCGCCCACGGTTCCGCCCCCCGCCTCGAAGGCGCCTGCCGCGACGCCGGGATCGGCCGCCTCATCCGGCGGCACGGGTGGTTCGGGGCGGAGGTAGGCCACGCCGTGGTCGGTGAAGGCCGCGCGGAGCTCTCCGAGCGGCCCCTGGACGGTCACCCAGCGGGCCGCCACCCGGTCGATCAGCCCCTCGGGAGCGTCGACGGCGAGCGCGGCCAGCGCGGCGAGCAGCCCGGTCCCGCACGCGGCTTCGGACTGGCCGGGGAGCCGGGGGTCGTGGGTCATCGTGCCCCTCCTAGCGTCCGCAGGCGGCGCAGCCCGCGCGAGACGTGCGACTTGACGGTCCCCTGCGGGATCTTCAGTACGGTGGCGATCTCGGCGACCGGCAGGTCGACGACGTGCCTGAGCACCACGGCGGCACGCTGCTCCTCGGGCAGGCGGCCGAGGAGCCCGGCCAGTTCGTCGCCGGTCTCCCTGAGCTCGGCGGCGGCCTCGACGTCGGCCCGGCGGCAGACGCCGTCGACCGGCTCGTCGCGCAGGTCGGGCGGCGGGTTGCGGACCCTGGACCGTACCCAGTTGCGCCAGATGTTCATGAGGATGGTCAGCAGCCACGCCCGGGGTTGCAGCGCGGCGAGCCGCTCCCGGTCGTAGCCGGTGAGCGCCCGGTAGGCGCGCAGGAACGTCTCGGCCGTGTGGTCCTCGGCGTCGGCCCAGCTCCCGCCCAGGCGGAGCGCGACCGAGAAGACGGTGGCGCGGTGGGCGGCGTACATCTCGGCGAACCCCTCGTCGAGGTCGTCCTGCAGCGCCTTCAGCACCGGATCCGTGTCACTCACGTCTGCTCCAACACCGCGTGCCCGGTTTCGGTTGCACCGGACTGAAACGTCCCCGCACATTGACGGCAGGGGCGTCGGGACACGAAGAAGGCCCGCGTCCTGGGCGGACGCGGGCCCGGTTCCTCGCCTGGATGTCAGACGGCGACGGCGAGCTGGGAGACCTCGCCCAGCTTGGCCTCCACCTGCACGTCGCGGGTGACGCCGCCGCCCGCGATGATGCGGACGGTCCAGTCGCCCGGCGCCGCGAAGAAGCGGAAGACGCCGTCGTCGGACACCACGACCTCACCGGTGAACTCGCCGGTGTGGTCGAGCAGCCGCGCGTACGCGGTGCTCGTGCCGGTCACCACGCCCTGGATCACGGCCTGGTTGGAAAGGTCGATACCGGCCGGCAGCGCGATCGTCTGCTCCGGCGCTCCGCAACCCTGTGCAGTCATCAGCGGGCCTCCCCCAGCTCGATCGGCACGCCCACGAGCGAGCCGTACTCGGTCCACGAACCGTCGTAGTTCTTCACGTTGGCCTGGTCGAGAAGCTCGTGCAGCACGAACCAGGTGTGCGCCGAGCGCTCGCCGATGCGGCAGTAGGCGATGGTGTCCTTGTCGAAGTCGACGCCGGCGGCGGCGTACAGCGAACGCAGCTCGTCGTCGGACTTGAACGTGCCGTCGTCGTTCGCGGCCTTCGACCACGGGATGTTGCGGGCGGTGGGCACGTGGCCCGCGCGCTGCGCCTGCTCCTGCGGCAGGTGGGCGGGGGCGAGCAGCTTGCCCGTGAACTCGTCGGGCGAGCGGACGTCGACCAGGTTGAGCTTGCCGATGGCGTCGACGACGTCGTCGCGGAAGGCGCGGATGGCGGCGTCCTGCTCCGTGGCGACGTACTGCGTCCTCGGCCGCTCGACGACGTCCTTGACCAGCTCGCGGGAGTCGAGCTCCCACTTCTTGCGGCCGCCGTCGAGCAGCTTGACGTTCTCGTGGCCGTAGAGCTTGAAGTACCAGTACGCGTAGGCGGCGAACCAGTTGTTGTTGCCGCCGTACAGGACGACGGTGTCGTCGTTGGAGATGCCGCGCTCGGACAGCAGGGCCTCGAAACCGGTCTTGTCCACGAAGTCGCGGCGGACGGGGTCCTGGAGGTCCTGCTGCCAGTCGATCTTCACGGCGCCACGGATGTGGCCTTTGTCGTAGGCGCTGACGTCCTCGTCGACCTCGACGAGTACGACGCCCGGGGTGTCGAGGTTGGCCTCGACCCAGTCGGCATCCACCAGTGCGGCGGAGCGGCTCATTGGGAAACCTCCATGTTGGCGGCGGGCAGTAGACGGCGGATCAGCAGGTACATCTCGCAGCCAAGGCAGAATCCGAAGGCTGCGTTGAGGAAGGCGGCGAGGAGAGCCGCGGCCGTGGCCGCGAAGGCCAGCGGCGTGATCCCGGCGACGTATCCGATCAGGCCCGCTACCGCGAAGACCAGCCCGACACCCTGCGCGAAGCGTGGCGGGCGGGAATCTTCGGTCTCCTTCGGCGCGCTCTTGACGAACGCCTTGAAGAGCATCGAGTACGGCGAGCGCCAGACCACTCCGAGCGCGAACGCCAGCGCCTGGACGGCCAGCAGCCAGGGGCTGCCGATGACCAGGACGAGGGCGAGGACCAAGGTGGTGACGGCCGCGCCGAAGCGCAGCGCTCGGGGATCGGCACGCATCGCGGGATGCTCCTGAAGGGTCGGGTGGGGGCGGATCGGAGTCCGCTCGAGACCGTCCTCAGGCAGCGCGACAGAGCGCGGTGGCGACGCGGCAGAAATCAACCGCGCGCCGCTTCGTCAGCAGCTCTGTCGAAGGGTTCATGGCTAAGACAGTACTCGGCGTCTCGTCATCTGTCACATCTCGTCCGGTTGGTGAGACGAACCGTCCACGGACGAGAACGCCCTACGACGTGCCGTCAGGGAGGGCGGTGGACAGGGCGGCGAGGACGTCGGCCTTCCTGGGGAGGCCGGCGGCCTTCTTGACGATCGTTCCCGAGGCGTCGAGGACCAGGACGGTCGGGGTGCGCAGGATGTCGAGCCTGCGGACGAGGTCGAGCCGGGACTCGGCGTCGATCTCGACGTGCGCCACCCCGGGGACGAGGCCGCTCACGTCGGCCAGGACGCGCCTGGTGGCGCGGCACGGCTGGCAGAACGCGGTCGAGAACTGCACGAGCGTCGCCCGCTCCCCCAGCCCGGCGCCGAGGTCGGCCGGGGTGAGCCGGTCGGCGTCCTGGCCCATGTCACGTACGCGTCCGTCGCGGCGCAGCCGGACCACCCCGATCACCGTACCGAGCGCCAGCGTCGCCAGCGCCACCCACAGACCCGTCATCGCACACCCATCGTCGCCCGGTGCAACCGCGCGAGGCCCGGATTGCTTCCCCGCCCCGCCCCGGACGTCCCCGACGCCCTTCCCCGGGCCGTCACTTCCCGTCACGCACCGGGACGCGGACGAGCAGCTTGCCCGAACCGTCCACCAGGTCAAAACGGATGATGTCGGACATCGGCAGGTCGGTCTGGCGGCGGAAGACGCTCTTGTCGCGGACCGTCTCCCGCGTCACCGTCCAGCTCTGGGTGAGGTCGCGCCGCCCCGACGCCCCCACGACGACCAGCCGGCAGGTCGTGCCGACCGGCACGCCGGACAGGCCCACCGACAGCTCCGTGCCGTTCGCGCCGGGGAAGGCGGAGACGGTCGCGCGGTAGCCGCCGTTCTCCCGCGAGAACTCGCGCCCGGTGGTCGCGCTGCCCGACGGCGACGGCTCGGCGTTCATCTTGGTCATCGCCTTCTCGTTCCCGTCGGCCGCGAACGCCGAGGCCGCCTCCGAGGACTCGGCGGCCGGCGGGGCGGTGCCCTGCGCGGCGGACGCGTCCGCCATCGGCCCCTGCGCGGTGACGCTGGTCGCCTGCCCGCCGGACGGCGGCCGCGCGGCGGTCCAGACGGCGCCGCCCACCGCCACGGCCGCGGCGGACGCGGCCACGGCCAGCAGCAGCCGTCCGCGCCTGCTGCGCCTGGCGCGGGCGTTCAGCAGCCGGTCCAGCACCTGCCTGGGCGGGCTGGAGACCAGCTCGACGTCGCGCTCCGACACCTTCCCCAGGAACGCGGCCACGCCTTCGAGGTCGAGCAGCTCGGCGCCGCACTCCTCGCAGGTGGCCAGGTGGTTGTCGACCTCCAGTGCCTCGTCGGGGTCGAGCGCCCCCAGCGCGTGCGCGCCCAGCGCGACGCGCACCTCCTCGCAGGTCATCATGGCGCGAGCCCCCGCTCCTGCAGCGCGAGCTTCAGCGCCCGCAGCGCGTAGTAGGTGCGTGACTTCACGGTGCCTGGCGGAATGCCCAGCGTCTCCGACGCCTCCTTCACCGATCGCCCCCGGTAGTAGACCTCCATGAGCACCTCGCGGTGCTCGGGCCGCAGCGCGGCCAGCGCCTCGGCCACGGCCCACGACTCGACCGCGCGTTCCAGCTCGTCGTCGGCCGGGATGACGGCCAGCGCCTCGTCGCCGGTCTCCTGGGGGCGCGACTTCCTGGCGCGGTGCTGGTCCACCACGAGGTTACGCGCCACCGTGAACAACCAGGCGCGGATGGGGCGCCCGGCCAGCGCGTCGGGATGCCTCCACGCGCGCAGCAGGGTCTCCTGCACGACGTCCTCCGCGCGTCCCGAATCCCCCGTGAGGCGCAGCACGTACCCGTACAGCGGGCCGGCGTGCTCGTCGAACAGCGTCCTCACGAGTTCATCGTCGGCGGTGCCCGCTGAACTCACGTCCTCATCACGTACGCCGGGGCGGGACGGTTCAACGTCATCCACGGAGCGGCACGTCTGACGCCTCGGCCGAGATCTCCAGCCCGTCGGCGACGCCCCTCACCCTGGTCAGCTTCGCGCCGAAGGGCAGCTTGCCCTTGACCGGGATCGTGTAGGAGAGGAGCCCGGCGAGCTGGTCGGGCACGCCCTCGATCTTCTCGGCCCGCAGCCTGACGCCGCCGTCGGTGACCTCGACGGCCATCTCGGCCTGGAACTTCACCTTCATGGCGCCCACGGGCACCTCGCCGGAGGCGGTGAGGCCCTTGGCGTTCCCCCTGATCTTCACGCCCTCCGGGGCGAACTTGTCGATCGTCGCGCTGGTCAGCGTGCCGGTCACGGCCACCCGCCCGGCCCTGATGTCGGCCCGGTTCTGCAGGACGTCGGCCAGCGGCGCGGTGACGTCGTACGCGGAGCCGTGCAGGTTCTTCACCGGCACGCCGCCGTACGTCAGCGTGCCGAGGTCGAACCGCACCTCCTGATAACGCCCGGAAAGCGCCTGGGTGAGAAACGGGATGCCCTCGATCGTGACGGTGGGCTGTTCGCTGAGATCGGCCGACGCGGCGATCCTGTTCGAGATGTCGCGCTCCACTCCGGCGACCGCGACGCGGTCGAGGGCGACGAGGAGGACGGCGACCACGATGAGGAAAAGGATCAGCTTCCGCATGGGGCTCCCTGGGCGAGAAGGGGGTTGCCAGCCTATCGACTGGCTGTCTCATTCCCTGATGAAAGGGGCGTTCACCCCCCGGCGAACGGCGGCAGCACCTCCACCGTCACCCCCTCGCCGAGCAGCACCTCGTCGTGCGGACGCCGGCCGACGGGCGCCCCGTCGACCAGGAACGACGAACGGCTCGCCACGCGCGCCAGCTCGACACGATCGCGTGTGATTTTCGTCATCAATTCGCCGAGAGTGGCCGCGTCGAACGGCTCTTCCGCGACTCCCGCGGCTTCCTTCGCCGCGGCCCAATACCGTATTTTTCCTGTGCCCATGCGAACCTCACAATCGACTCCGATCCATTGTGCGCCGCGGTTAACACGGTCGTTTCACGAGATCCGCCGTTCATCCGGCGGACGCCCAATGGACGCCTCATACGCGTGGGCTATCCTCGCGTACAGGACCTGGGCGACGTAGCCCCCGGGTCCTTGCGCGTTTGAGGAGGCCGTAATGAGCAACCTGCTCCTGCTGACCAACGCACTTGAGCCCTCGGCCGAGGTGCTCCCCGCGCTGGGGCTGCTGCTCCACTCGGTCCGGGTCGCGCCCGCCGAGGCCTCCGCGCTCATCGACGCCCCGCCCGCCGACGCCGTGCTCGTCGACGCGCGCAGGGAGCTCGTCCAGGCCAAGAGCCTGTGCCGGTTGATCCGCACCACGGGCATCGACTGCCCGCTGTTCGTCATCGTCACCGAGGGCGGCCTGGCCGCGATGACCGCCGAGTGGGGCGTCGACGACGTGCTGCTCGACGGCGCGGGCCCCGCCGAGGTGGAGGCCCGGCTGCGCATGGCCACCGGCCGCATCTCCCAGGCCGCCGCCGAGGAGGTGCCCGACGAGATCCGCAGCGGCGACCTGTCGATCGACGAGGCCACCTACACCGCGCGGCTGCGGGGCCGGGTGCTCGACCTCACGTTCAAGGAGTTCGAGCTGCTGAAGTACCTCGCGCAGCACCCGGGGCGGGTGTTCACGCGCGCGCAGCTCCTGCAGGAGGTCTGGGGCTACGACTACTTCGGCGGCACCAGGACGGTGGACGTCCACGTCCGGCGGCTGCGCGCCAAGCTGGGCACCGAGTACGAGTCGCTGATCGGCACCGTCCGCAACGTCGGCTACCGGTTCGTCCCCGACAGGTCCGACTCGGCGCACGTCTGAGCCTCGGGAGCCCGCTCCCCCGGGAAGGTCACGGGAAAACGCCTGCGGCAGGTGTGGCGGCGCGCGGCGGTGGCAACAAGTCGGAAGGACGGCCCCCGACCCCAAGGAGCCGCCGAGACGTCCCCCCGAGGAACCCCCCGAAGGAGCACGACGTGACCCAGCGCGACGACGGCGCCCGCCCGCCGGTCCCCCGCCCTTCTCACCCGGCCCCGCCCGCCACCGGCGCTTCCCGCGGCCCGGCCCTGCCCGCCGCCTCTCCGTCCCGTGTGGCGCTGCCTGTCATCCGGCCCTGCCACACCGCCGGGAGGGGCAGGTGAGCGGCCCGGCCACCTGTCCCGAATGCGGAGGCCGCAAGGGCATGCGGCTCGGCGAGCACTTCCTGGCCTGCCCGGTCTGCCTCGGCGAAGGGCAGGTCGGCGGAGACGGCGAGCCGGCGGCGGCCGGTGCCGAGCGCGCCCGGCGGCCCGCCTGGGAGCACCCCGCCGTCCAGGCCGCGGGGCTGTGCGGCTTCTGCTTCAGCGCGGGCGAGGTGCTCACCCTCACCGGCGGCCCTCCCGGCCGTCCCGGCCTGCGCATCCTGCCCTGTCCACGCGGCTGCCCCCGCCCCCGGACGTCCCAGACCTGAAGGCTCAGCGCGGCTCCGCCTCCTGTTGGGGACGGGGGTAGGCGGCGCGGTGGGGGCCCGCGGGGTCGAACTCGTGGCGGATGCGGGCGCAGTCGTCGAGCAGCGCGCCGTACAGGGACCACAGCTCCTCCTGGTCGGCCGGGTCCAGCGCGCCGGCGAGCTGGTGCTGGAACGTCTCGCCCGCGTGCAGCGCGGCGCGCAGCTCGCGCAGCTGCTCCTCGTCGTCGGCGCCGTCGCCGCCCGCCTGGATCCTGGCGAACGCGGCGAACACCCGGGAGACCGCCTCCAGCTCCCTCGACAGCGGCTCGGGCAGGGCCGCCGCCGCCTCACCCGGCAGGCCGCGCGCGCCCGCGACGAGGTCCACCAGCCCCCTCGCGATGCCCCTGACCTGCTGGCAGGCGTGGTCCACGCAGGTGGCGGCCTCGGCCACCTGCCGCAGCCGCGGCTTGTAACGGTGGCGGCGCAGCGACAGGCGCACCGACTCCGACGCCTGGTCGGCGGCGTCCCTGGTGCTCTCCAGCCGGTGGGCCAGCGCGCGGGCCCGGTCCAGCCAGTCGCGGGCCTGGTCCTCGTTCCACGCGCCGCGCAGCCCCTGCGCCATGTCGTCGCACAGCCCGGACATCTCCTCCGACAGCGCGCACACCTCGCCCGCCGCCTGCTCCACGTACCGGGGAGGGAACACGAGCAGGTTGGCGGCGATGCCGAGCCCCGCGCCGAGCAGGAGGTCGATCAGCCGTTCCAGGCCGTACGTGTTGCCCAGCGCGAACACCAGCAGCGCCGTGATGGGGATCTGGACGTTCTGGGCGGGCAGGGTGAGCAGCCGCGTCAGCACGAGCCCGGCCACCACCAGCACGGCCAGCGTGAGACTGTTGGGGCCGAGCAGCCAGGTCAGCCCGCTCGCCGCCGTCACGCCCACGATCACCGCGCCGACCTGCTGAACGGCCCTGACGACGGTGCTGTACGCGGTCGCGGACACGGTCAGCAGGACGCCGATGGGCGCCAGCACCGGCAGCTCCACCCTGAGCACGGCCGCGGCCAGCCACCAGGCGATCAGGCAGGCCCCCGTCACCTTCGCGGTCTGGACGAACGCCTCCTTCTCCATCTGCAGCCAGCCGCCCGGCCCGAGGGTCCTGAGCTGGTCGAGCGCCAGCCGCATCCCCGCCGCGATGCGTTCGAGCGGGGACCGGCCCGGGCGCCGCCCGCGCCTCTCACCGCTCTCCATGACGTACCCCTATGCCCCGCATCGACGGCGGGCAACGCGGGATAGAGCGGGGCCGTCACGGGTAGCGGAGCCGCGGGGGGAGGTGTGGCTCGTGAACGGCGACCTGATCGTCCCCGAGTCGGCTCGGGGGGTGGTGGTGTTCGTGCACGGCAGCGGGAGCAGCAGGCACAGCCCGCGCAACCGGTACGTGGCGGGCGCGCTCAACGAGGCCGGGCTGGCCACGCTGCTGTTCGACCTGCTCACGCCGGAGGAGGAGATCGACAGGGCCAACGTCTTCGACATCGGGCTGCTGGCGGGGCGGCTGCTGGAGCGCAGCGCCTGGGTGCGCCGGCAGCCGGGCGTGACGGGCCTGCCGGTCGGCTACTTCGGGGCCAGCACCGGCGCCGCCGCGGCGCTGTGGGCGGCGGCCGAGCCGGGCAACGACGTCGCCGCCGTCGTCTCCAGGGGCGGGCGGCCCGACCTGGCCGGGGACCGCCTGGCGGAGGTCCGCGCGCCGACGCTGCTCATCGTCGGCGGCGACGACCCGATCGTGCTGGAGCTGAACGAGGAGGCGCGCAGGCGGATGCGGGCCGCGTGCGAGCTGCGGATCGTGCCGGGGGCGACCCACCTGTTCGAGGAGCCCGGCACGCTGGAGGCGGTGGCGGAGCACGCGCGCGAGTGGTTCACCACGCACTTCGCCGCCGCGGGGAAGACGGCGTGACCGGTGCCGGTCAGACGGGCACGGTGGCGAGGAGGCGGCCGTCCAGGGTCTCGACGCTGAAGTGGTTGAGCTCGTCCTCGGGCAGGCTGGTGCCGCCGTGCAGGACGAGCGGGTCCGGCGCCCCGGGCACGCCGTAGCCGGCGGACGGCACGCCCCAGCTCGCCACCACCTCCGAGCGGCCGTCGTCGCCGACGGCGAGCAGGCGGCACCGCAGCGGGCCCCTGACGCCCTTCAGCTCCAGCGCGACGTGCGTGCCCCAGCCCTTGTCCTCCAGCCCGACGACGGCGGACACGCCGGTCGCCGGGTCGGCGCCGGTGTACGTGCGCCCCGTCAGCAGCAGCGCCCGCGCGGGCCCGTGGACGCTGTCCGGGTTCGGCCCGGAGGCGGTGGCGTGGACGGCCAGGTACACCCCGGCCGCGACGGCGACGCAGGCCGCCGCCGAGACGAAGGCCCGGTGCAGGCGGCGGGCGCGCCGCTCCTTCAGCGCCCGCCTGACGACCAGCGACTCGACACCGGGGTCGGCGGGGGCCGCCTCCAGCCCGTCCGGGTCGGCGTACCTGAGCAGCTCGCCCATCGAGGCGAACGTCCTGACCTCGGCGGCGCAGGAGGCGCAGCCGGAAAGGTGGCGCGCGAACTCCTCCCGCTCGGCCGGGTCGAGCAGCCCCAGCGCGTACGCCGCGACGTCCTCGTGGTGCGCCTGTGTCATGGGCCCGTCACGGGAGGGTCACTCCCCTCTCCTCCAGCGCGACGCGTAACGCCCGCATCGCGTAGTACACGCGGGACTTCACCGTGCCCACGGGGACGCCGAGCAGGTCGGCCGTCTCCTTGAGCGACCGGTCCCTCAGGTACGTCTCCGTCAGGACCTGCCGGTGGGCAGGCGACAGCGAGAGCATCGCGTCGGCCACGACGATCTCGCGCAGCAGGCGGTCGTCCTCCGCCTCGGAGGGCGGCGCGCGGTCGGGCAGGCCGGCGCCGCCCGGCACGGCGGCGTGCGAGGCGTGACGGCGGTCGTCGATGACGACCCGCCTGGCGACCGTGGCCAGCCAGGGCATGAGCGACCCCGAGTCGGTGCGCAGGCCGTCCAGGCTGCGCCAGGCGCGTACCAGGGTCTCCTGCACGACGTCCTCGGCCCAGCGCCGGTCGCCGCCGGTCAGCCGGACGGCGAAGGCCGTCAGCGGGCCGCCGTACTGCCGGTACAGCGCCCGGACCATGGCCTCTTCGGTCACGCGGTGGTTCACGCCGCGGCTCCTCGTGTGCCGGTGGCTGGTGTCCCGGTTGAGCGGATTATCACCCCGCTCCAGGGAACCGGCCAGGGCCCCCGGGCCCCGGTCTCAGGGCGGTAGAGGCTCGCCCAGCGGCAGGCGTACCTCGAACGTGGCGCCCTCCCCCGGCGCCGAACGCGCTCCGACCTCGCCGCCGTACGCGCTCACCACCGCCTGCACGATGGACAGGCGACCCCGTGACGGAGATGCTGACCGGCGTGGACGTCGTCCGCGAGCAGATCAGGGTCGCCGCGGGCGGCGCGCTGCCCTTCCGCCGGCAGGACGTCCGCCGCCGACGTGGTGCCGCCCACGTACGACTCGCTGATCGCGGGGCTCGTCGTGTGGGCGCCCACCAGGGACGAGGCCATCGCGGGCCGACCGGGTCCTGGCCGAGTTGGCGGTCGAGGGGCCGGGCGTCGTGACCACGATCCCGCTGCTGCTCGCGCATCCCCGGTTCGCGGCCGGCGAGCACACCACCCGCTTCGTGGACGACCTCATGGCAGACCGCGAACCGCAACCCACCGCCTGACCCCGGGCGGGACGCCGCGCATTGACCTTGACGCGACGTCAACGTGTCTAATGACGGCATGCGGATCGGCGAGATCGCCGCGCTGGTCGGGGTCTCGACCCGTACGGTGCGTTACTACCATCACGTGGGGCTGCTGCCCGAGCCGCCCAGGCGGCCGAACGGCTACCGCGAGTACGAGCTGCGCGACGCGGTCGTCCTCGCCAGGATCAGGCGGCTGGCCGAGCTGGGCCTGTCGCTGGAGGAGCTGCGCGACGCGCTCGCCGACGACGCGGGCAAGGAGCTGCGCGAGGTGCTCCTCGACCTGGACGCCGACCTGGCCAGGGAGCAGGAGGCGATCGCGGAGCGCAGGCGGCGGCTCGCGGCGCTGCTGGATCGGGCCGACCTGCGCCCCGGCTGGGTCGTGCCGTCGGACGCCGCGGACGTGCTGCGCGACCTGCACGCCAAGGGCTCCAGGTTCGCGGACGTCGACCGCGAACTGCTCATGCTCATGAACCTCATGGCCGACCCGGCCGACCAGGACCGCGTCCTCGCCCTGATGCGCCCGCTGACCGAGCCGGACAGGCTGGCCCAGGGGCACGCGCTGTACCGGCGGCTGGACGCGCTCTCGGGCGCCGGAGCCGACGACCCGCGGGTTCCCGCGCTCGCCGCCGAGCTGGCCGCCCACCTCCCTGACGAGATGGCGCGGGCCCTCGCCGGCCGCCTGCCCGGCGACCAGCGCTGGCTGGAGACGCTGTCGGGCGAGCTGAGCCCGGCGCAGGCCGAGGTGTTCCGTCTGATGGTGACCGAGCTGAAGGAGCGCGCATGACGCCGTGGCCGCTGCGGGTGGCGTGGAGGGTGCTGGGCTTCGAGCTGAAGGGCCTGGCGAGCGTGGCCCTGTGGGTGGCCAGGCGCAGGCACGGCGTGCCGCCGGGCGCGACCGCCTGCTCGTACGCCAGGGAGCAGTCCACCACGCTCCTGCTCATGGTGTTCGCCATGGCGGTCGAGACCGTCGTCATGGACGTCCTGCTGAGCGCGTTCGGCGTGCCGGCGCCGGTGCGTCTCGCGGTGCTGGTCGCCGACGCGTACGGCGTGGTGTTCGGCGTCGGGCTGGCCGCCGCCTGCGCCACTCGCCCGCACGTCGTCACCGCCGGCGAGCTGCGCGTCCGCTACGGGCCCTACGTCGACCTGCGGCTCCCCCGCGCGCTCATCGTCTCGGCCCGGCTCTCCCGCACGTACGACGAACGCCGCATGGTGCACATGTCCGACGGCCGGGCCACCGTGTCCGTGGCGTCGCAGACGAACGTGGTGGTCGAGCTGTCCGAGCCGGTCGTGGCGGTCCGCCCGCTGGGCGGCCGTGCGGAGGTCACCGTCGTCCGCTTCTTCGCCGACGACCCGAAGGCCCTCCTGGCCGCCCTGCGCGTCCCCGCCGCCACGCCGTGACCCTTACGGGCTGGGGCGGCGGTTTCGCCGTGAACGTCCGGGAGGGCCTTGACGTCAGCCCTGGCGGCCCTGGGAGGCGCGCTCAGGGATGCCGTGAGCCCTGGGGGCGCGCTCAGGGATGCCGTGAGCCCTGGGGGCGCGCTCAGGGGTGCAGTCAGCCCTGGGAGGCGCGCTCAGGGATGCCGCTCAAGTCGAACGCGAACCTCGCCGTCGAGTCGGCGATGGCGTCGGCGTTGACGTCGAGCGCCGTGTCGTTGATGTTGTTGAGCGTGTCGCACGCCTGGTGGTAGCAGGCGTCGTACGCGGCGCCCGCCGTACCGCCGAACAGGGCCGCCTCCTCCGCCGTCTTGATCCCCTCGGCGCCGGTGAAGATGCCGCCCGCCGGGATGCCCGCCGCGATGAACGCCCCGTAGTCGGAGCGGCCGTCGAAGTCGGTGCCGTTGTGCGGCAGGCTGCGGGCGTCGTAGAAGGCTTCGAGCTGCTTCTCGATCTGCGCCGACCCGGCCGGGCCGGCCGGGGAGCCCACGTTGTCGGAGTTGTCGCCGTCGTACAGCTTGTACGCGTAGTTGGGCGAGGCGACCATGTCGAAGTTCAGGTACAGGCGGATGCGGTCGCGCTGGCGCCGGCTGAGCGACTCGACGTACTGGTCGGAGCCGAGCAGGCCGACCTCCTCACCCGCCCAGAACGCGAAGCGGACCTGGTTGCGCACCGGGAAGCGCGACAGCTCCTCGGCCACCTCCAGGATGGCGGCGCTGCCGGAGCCGTTGTCGTTGATGCCGGGCCCCGCCGGGACACTGTCCAGGTGGGCGCCGACCATCACGACGTCGCGCGGGTCCCCGGCGCGGCTCTCGGCGATCACGTTGTCGCTCTTGCCGAGCACGAGCGTCGAGTCGACCTTGAGGTGGACCGTCGGGTTGCCCGCCGCGGCCAGTTCCGCGCCGACGGCGTGGTCGGTGAACACCATGGGCACCTTGGCCCGCCACTCGCCGATGTCCAGCGGGTACGATTCCGTCCTGCCCGGCTGGCCCTCGTTGAACACGATGATCCCGGACGCGCCTGCCCGGCCCGCGTTGCGGATCTTCTGGGCGAACGCGCAGGTCCCGCGCTGGATGAGCGCGATCCTCCCGGGCACGAACCCGGCGAAGTCCGACTCCTCACAGCCGCTCGTCGAGCTGGGGGTGGGGGCGGGAGGAAGCGTCAGGTCCACGCCCTGCACCTGCGCCGTCACGTCCCCGGCCGGCGAGGGCTCGAACGTGTGGAAGTCCTGCCCGGCGGCCCACGACTTGGAGCCGGGCAGCTCCAGGGTGGCGGGGGCGTTCTCCTTCCAGCTCTGCACGAAGTCGATCGGCTGGAGGCTCACCCGGTAGCCGGCGGCGCGCAGCCGTCCCGCCACGTAGTCGCGGGACGCCTGGTAGCCGGCCGTGCCGATGGCGCGGGTGCCGCCGTTGGCGTCGGCGATCGACTGAAGGGCCGACAGGTGCTGCTTGACGTTCTCGACCTTGACCTTCTTGACGAGCAGCCGGGCGATGACCTCGCCGGGCGGCGTGGCCGCGGCGGGCGCGGACACGGCGAGGACCAGCGAGAATGCCGTGGCCAGCGGCAGGACGGTTTTGCGCATACGGGCTCCCCTACGTGCGAATGGGATGCGGAGAGATCCCCCCGAGCCGCAACGAATCGGAACGTAACCCGGCGCGACATCCCTGGGAAGCCTTATTGCCTCACGCTCTTGCCACAAATCCCGGACAATGTCGTGTTTTACCCGGCCAGACCGTTCCCCTACTCGGCGCGCCTGGCCCGTGCCCGCCGCTTGCCCTCGTGCATCGCCTGCACCCTCGCCACCGGGATCGCGTGCCCCTCCTCCACCAGGTCCGGCGGGAGCCGCCGCGGCTCGGGCATCAGCTCCGCCCACGGGTCACGCTCCGCGAGCAGCCCCGGCGCCGTACGGAGGGTGAAGTCCGCCGGGACCACCCGGTCGAGGTCCTCCCACGCCACCGGGAACGACACCGGCACCCCCGGGCGCACCCGGGGACTGTAGGCGGCCACCACCGTCGCGCCGCCCGCCCTCGTCGAGTCGACGAACACCTTGCCCCGGCGGTCCTCCCGGATGAACGCCGTCGTCGCGAGCGCCGGATCCAGCCGCTCCGCCCGCGCCCCCAGCGCCCGCGTCGCCGCCGCCAGATCGTCCATCGCCGTCCCCGGCGTCACCGGCACGAACACGTGGACGCCCTTCGCCCCGCTCGTCTTCACCGCGCCCGCGAGGCCCGCGTCGTCCAGGGCCTGCCGGACCAGGTGCGCCGCCCGCACCACCAGGTCGAAACCCGCGCCCTCCGGCGGGTCCAGGTCGAGCACCAGATGCGTGGGCTCCCCGCCGCGCACCAGCCCCGGGTGGTACTCCACCGCCCGCTGGTTGGCGAACCACAGCAGCGTCCGCCGGTCGTCGCACAGCGCGTACGACACCTGCCTGCGCGACGCTTCCGCCCACATCCCCACCCTGCGGATCCACGACGGCGCGTACGACGGCAGGTTCTTCTGCATGAACGGCTCCTGGCCCGGCCGCACCCGCACCACCGACAGCGGGCGGCCCCGCAGCGCCGGCAGGATCCTGTCGCGGACCGCGTCGAGGTAGTCGACCAGGTCGCGCTTCGTCGCGCCGGCGCCGTCGAACAGCGGCTGGCCCAGGTTGGTGAGCGCCACCCCGTCCCGGGTCTCATCGGTCGTCACCCCGTCCACGATGCCCCGGACGGGCCGCCGCTTCACGCACCGGCCGATAACGATCCGCACGCTCCGCCAGGCCTTCCGGCTCCCGGTCCGCACGGAGACGCCCGAACCACTACGCTGAGTACGGACGATCTCACGGGAGGTGATGTGGCGGAGGCACGACCGCCGCGGCCCGGCGAACACGACACGATCGGCGGCTACCTGCTGCTCGGCGCCATCGGCCACGACAGGCAGGGCGTCTCCTACCTCGGCCTCGACGCGGCCGGGAGGCGGGTGACCGTCAGGGTGCTGCACGCCGTCCTCGGCGCCGGCGCGCGCGAGCGCTTCCTGCGCCGGGCGCTCGCGGCGCGGCGGGCGTCAGGGCCGGGCCTGGCCCAGGTGCTCGGGGCGGGCGTCGAAGACGGCACACCGTACGTGGTGAGCGAGCACGTCGACGGGCCCTCCCTGCGGGAGCTGGTCGGCCGCGGCGGGCCGCTCGGCGCCGCCGCGCTGCTGCGGCTCGGCATCGCCACGGCCGGGGCACTCGCCGGCCTGCACGGCGCGGGCGTCGCCCACGGCGGGGTGAACCCGGAGAACATCCGCCTCGCGGCCGACGGCCCCTGGCTCACCGGCACCGCCTGCACACTGCCCCAGCCACCCACCAGCCCCACGAACGAGCCGCCCCACCGGTTCCCCAACCACCCAGCCGGCCACTTCCCCGGCCTGACATCCGACCGGCCCACGGACGAGCCGGCCGACCGCTTCCCGCACCAGTGGACCGGCGGGCCTACGGACGAGCCGGCCGACCGCTTCCCGTACCACTGGACCGGCGGGCCTGCGGACGAGCCGGCCGTCCCGTACCAGTGGACCGGCGGGCCTGCGGAGGAGGCGGCCGACGTACGAGCATGGGCCACCACCCTGCTCTTCGCCGCCACCACCGCCCGCTCCCCACAGCGGCCCGACCCCCACCTCCCCGAGGACCGACCCACCTCACCAGGGATGGCCGGCGGGATCGCCGACATCGACGCCCTGCCTGCGACGCTGCACCCGCTCGTCGCGGCCTGCCTCGCGCCCGACCCGGCCGCACGTCCCCGCGCCTCGGACATCCACCTCGCCCTCCTCACCCTGCCCGCCGCCCCTCCCAGCACATCGGGCCGCGCACCCGGCAGACGCCGCCCAGGAACGGCAGGACGCACGTCCGGCCGAGAACCGAACACGACTCACGGACGCACACCCAACGAAGGCCCGGACGGAACGACCGAACGAGCACCCGGCGAATCACGCAACAGGACCGCCGAACCCACACCGGGCACATGGCCCAACGGAACAATCGCACACACGCCCCACGAAACCCCCGACAGAACACTGGAACCAGCACCGGGCGAATCACCCGACAGGACCTCCGGACACACGCCACGCGAAGTGCCGACCGGGGCGGCCGGACACACGCCCAACGCAAGGCCCCACAGCACAGGCGACCAGACCCCGGCCGAAGAGCCAGACGGCGCGATCGAACGCATGCCCGACGCAAGGCCCCACAGCACGGGCGGCCAGGCGCCGGGCGAAGGGCCAGACGGCGCGATCGAACGCATGCCCGACGCAAGGCCCCACAGCGCGGGCGGCCGGGCACCGGGCGAAGGGCCAGATGAGGCGGTCGGGGCGGTGCCGGGCGCGTGGCGTGCCAGGTGGATGCGGAGAGCCCGGCGCGGCCGCCGTGCCGCCGCCCGCGTCCGCCACACCGGGCAGCCCCGCCACGCCCGCCGCCCTTCGCAGCCCCCCGGTGACGCCCTCTTCGACCGGCACACCCAGGCCCTCCCCAACCAGACGCCCGGCCAGGACAACCACGACCTCCGGCAGCCGACGCCCGGCCAGAACATGCCCGCCCTCCCGCACCCGAGGCCCGACCACGACAGCCACGACCACCCGGCCCCTGCACCCAGCCAGGACATGCACCACCTCCCCAGCCCAACCTCCGACCAGAACTGGTACCCCTCCCCCGACCCGTCGCCCGACCAAAACGGCCACCACCTCCTCGACCCGGCACTTGACCAGAACGGCCACCACCTCCTCAACCCGGCGTCCGACCAGGACATGCGCCACTTCTCCCGCCGGGCGTCCGACCAGGACGACCACCACCTCCCTGGCCTGGCACCCCAACAGGACGTGCACCACCTCCCTGGCCTGCCGTCCCAACAGGACCTGCGCCACCCCCCTGGCCCGGCATCCGGCCAGGACGGCCACCACCTCCCCAGCCCAGCCTCCGGCCAGGACAGACACCGCCTCCCCAGCCCAGCCTCCGGCCAGGACGGACACGACCTTTCCAGCCCGGCGGCCCCTCAGGAGCGGCGGGACCTTGGGAACCCTGTGCTGGACTGTGACGTGCAGCGCCCTCCCGGCTCTGCCTCCGACGCCTCCGGGGCCTCCCGGGCCCGCGCGGCATCCGGGGTCTCCGGGGCCTCGGATGCCTTCGAGGCCGCCGGAGCCTCCGATGCCGGCGATGCGTCGGTCTCCGATGACGGCGATCAGGGTGGGACCCAGGTCCCGAGTGCTCGGGGGGAGACCGGTGGTGCTCGCCCCGAGTCCCGGGGCGTACGGCGGGGGTCGCGTCGGCTTCGTGGGCGCGGGGAGTCCGGTGGCGGGTTGCCTGGACGGTCCTGGGCGCGGGGGCTGCGGGGACGCCGGTCGGCCAGCACCGCTGGGCCTGGGGCGAGCGCGGACGGCGCGTCGAGCGGGCGCACCGACGTGAACGGCCGTACTTCCTCGGACGGGCCCACCTCCCTGAACGACTACACCCCGCTAAACGGGCGCACCGGGCCGAACGACCACACTGGGCTGAGCGGGCGCACCGGGCTGAACAGGGGCACCGAGCTGAACGGGCGGAAGTCCCTGGAGTCCGACAAGCGGAAGGGCCTTGGGCCGAGCGGGGCGAAGGTGCGCGGGCTGGGTGGGTTGAAGAGGCGCGGGCTCAGTGCGCGCAAGGGGCGGGGGCTGCGGGGGCGCCCTGCGGGCCACTGGTTCGGTGCGGGCCGCTGGTTCGCTGGGAGCCGCCGGTTCGGTGTGGGGCGGCGGTTCGGTGTGGGGCGGGTGGCGCGGCGGTGGCAGCGGATGGGGGCCGGGGGGAGGCGGCTTGTCCTGGGTGGCGGCGCTGTCCTGGCGTCGCTGCTGACCGTGGCGTACCTGCTGGTGCCGGCCCCGCCGACGCAGCCGCACGCGGTGACGTTCGGCGGCCCGCTCGGCGAGCCGATGTCCGGACACACCGGGTACGTCCTGCCGGTGGCCACCGGCCAGGTCGGCGGTGTGCCCGTGGCCGTCACGGGGGGCACCGACGGTTTCGCCAGGGTCTGGAACCTGCGCACCAGGCAGCAGCTCGGCAACCCGCTCGGCGGTCACCGGGTGGCCGTGCGGTCCATCTCGCTCGGCGACTACCGGGGCGCGAGGGTGGCGCTCACGGCCGACGGCGGCGGTTCGCTGCGGATGTGGGACCTCGCCACGTACCGGCAGGTCGGCAGGACCATCACGGACCGGTACGCCTACCTGGCAGCGCTCGCCCAGGTCGGCGACACGCCGGTCGCGGTGGCGGTCGGCGACATGAACGACGTCCACGTCTGGAACCTCGACACCGGCAAGGCGGTGGGCAGGCTCACCGGGCACACCGGCGACGTCGGCGGGGTCACCACCGGGCTGGCGGGCGACACTCCCGTGGCCGTCACGAGCAGCAGCGACGGCACCGCGCGCGTCTGGGACCTGTCCGCGATGAAGCAGCTCGGCGACCCGCTGCGCACCGACGCCGCGGCGGCCGGGCCGGTGGCGCTGGCGCGGGTGCAGGGCGAGGACGTCGTCCTCACCTCTCACGACGAAGAGGTGCGGGTCTGGGACCTGCGCACCCATGAGCAGCTCGGACGTCCGCTGACCGGGCATCGCGGCGTGATCACGTCCATCGCGGTGGAACGGCTCGGCGAGGTGCCGGTGGCGGTCACCGGCAGCGCCGACGGCACCGTCCGCCGGTGGAATCTCGTGACGCACGAGCAGCTGGGCTCTCCGTTGACCGGGCACGGGCGCGAGGTGTTCGAGGTCGCCGCCGGGCACCCCGACGGCGGGCCGATCGCGCTGTCGACCGGCGCCGACCGCGCCGTCCGGGTCTGGGACCTCTTCACCGGCAGGCAGGTCGGCGCGGCGTTCAACGGCCACGTCGGCGAGGTGCACGGGGTGGCGGCGGGGGCGCTCGGCGGCGTCCCCGTCGCGGTGAGCGTCGGCGACGACGAGGCGGCGCGCGTGTGGAACCTGCGTACGCGCCGCCAGTCGGGGGGCGCGCTGACCGGCCACACCGGGGCCGTCAACGCCGTCGCGCTGGGCACGCTCGACGGCGCACCCGTGGCGGTGACGGCGAGCGACGACCGCACTGCCCGGCTGTGGAGCCTCACCGGCAGGAAGGAGCTGGGGCGGTTCACGGGGCACGCGGGCGCGGTGCGTGCCGTGGCCTTGTCCCGGGTGGGCGGCCGTCCCGTCGCCGTCACCGCCGGCGCCGACAACGCCGCCCGGGTGTGGGACCTGCGGACGTTCCGGCAGGTGGGGGCCGCGCTGGAGCACGACGGCGACGTCATGGCGGTGGCCACGACCGAGCTGGACGGCACCCCGGTGGCGGTCACGGTCGGGACGGACTCGACGGCCCGGCTGTGGGACCTGGAGCGGTCCCGGCAGCTCGGCTCGATCGCCGTGCCGGTGCGTACGGACGGGATCTGCTCGGTGGCGGTGGGGTCGGTCGCGGGCCGCCAGGTCGCGCTGATCGGCGGCAGCGACGGCGAGGACAGCGAGATCGTGGTCTGGGACCTGCGCACCCGCCGCAGCCTCGGGACGCCGCTGCGCGGCCACATCGGCGACGTCAGGGCCGTCGTCACCGGCTCCGTGGACGGCTCCCCCATCGCCGTCAGCGGAGGCAGCGACGGGACGATCAGGATCTGGGACCTGCGCGAACGCGCGGAGCTGGCGACGGTGGACGGCGCGTGGCGCGACGTGCGCGCGGCGGCCGTGACCGACGTCGACGGCCGCGCCATCGCGCTGACCGCGGCCGACGACGGCGTCCTGCGCGCCTGGAACCTCGGCCCGCCGTACCCGCCCGGCTGGTGACACTCCCCGCCCTCTGTCCGAGGAGCCCTCTGCCGAGGAGAGGGCGGGGGTCGCACCCCCGGCGAAGGGTGCCTGAGCGGGCGATGCAGGAAAGACCTGCCCGGGTGTGGTCAGGGCTGGGTGGGGCCGTCCCCGAAGTCACCCCCCAGGTCGTCCCCCCGATCACCCCCTTGGCCGTCCGGGGCCGCGGGGTCGTCGCTCTTGGCGGGGGCGCAGTGGGTGGAGCAGCCGCCGAAGCGGATGCGGTTCACCGGCGTGAACCGCGAGGGCTGGACCCCGCGCAGCGCGGCAAGCATGGTGTCCTTCCAGATGGGGCCGGGGACGGTGGCGCCCTGGACGGCGCCGTGGTGCCGGCCGCCGATGGTGACGCCCGTGAGCTTGTGCCGGGTGGACCCGCGCGGGTCGCCGATGCTGACGGCTCCGGCGAGGTCCGGTGTGAACCCGGCGAACCAGGCGGTGGCGTACCCGTCGGTGGTGCCGGTCTTGCCGGCGGCGTCGCGGCCGATGCCGCCGACCCCCCGCATGGTGCCCTGGGTGAACACGCCCGACAGCACCTCGGCGGCGGCGTCGGCGACCTCGGGGTCGAGGGCCTGGCGGCAGCGCGGCCGGTACGGGGTGGTCCTGCCGTCGCGGTCGGTGATGGCGGTGATGGCCATGGGCGCGCAGTACCTGCCCCGTGCCCCGATGGCGGCGTACGCGGCGGCGACGGTCACGGGGTCCATCTCGTTGATGCCGAGCGTGAACGTCTCGTATTCGGCGAGCGGCCGGCCGTCGGCGCGCCGGGCGCCGAGGGAGCGGGCCGTCTCGACCGTCGCGCACAGCCCGACCCGCTGCTCCAGCACCATGAAGAAGGTGTTCACGGACGCCCAGGTGCCGGTGCGCAGCGTCTTCCAGCCGGGGCTGCCCTCGTCGTTGGTGACGGTGTGGGTGGGGTCGCCGACGCGTTCGCCCTTGCAGTTCCTGAACGCCGAGTAGTCGGGCGCCCGGTACCCGGCTCCCGCCTGGAGGCCGTCGTCGAGCCGCATGCCCTGCTGCAGGGCGGCGATCAGGGTGAACGTCTTGAACGTGGAGCCCGCCTGGAAGCCGACGCCGCCGCCGTGGGCGGCGTCGGCCACCACGTTGTACGACATCTCGTGCCTGCGCTTGGAGTTGCCGTACGGGCGGCTGGCGGCCATCGCCCTGATCGCCCCGGTGCCGGGCTGCACCAGGGCCTCGGCGGCGACGGGGGCGTCGGAGGCGTGGACGTGCCGTTTGATGGCGGCGTCGGCGGCGGCCTGCGCGTTGGGGTCGATCGTGGTGCTGATGGTCAGGCCGCCGCGGTTCAGCCGGGCGAGGCGCTGCTCGCCGGTGGCGCCGAAGGCGGCGTTGTTCAGGATCTCGCTGCGGACGTACAGGCAGAAGTAGGGGTACTTGCTCGCGCCGCAGCCGCCGGGCACGGGGGTGCCCTTGTAGCCGAGCTTGGCGGCCTTGGCCTTGGCCGCCTGCTCGGGCGTGATCCTGCCGAGCTGGGCCATGCGGTCGAGTACGACGTCGCGGCGCTGCAGCAGCCGGGCGCGCTGGGCCTTGCCGAGGTTGGGGTCGGTGGCGTTCGGGTCCTGGACGGCTCCGGCGAGCGTGGCGGCCTGCGGCAGCGTGAGGTCCTTGGCGTGGACGCCGAAGAAGCGCTTGGCGGCGGCCTCGACGCCGTTGGCGCCCGCGCCGAAGTAGGCGATGTTGAGGTACTTCTCCAGGATCTGGTCCTTGCTGTACTTCTCCTCGACCGCCATCGCGTACCGCAGCTCCTTGAGCTTGCGCGCGTAGCTGGCCTCCAGCGCCCTCGCCTTCTCCTTGTCGGTGACCGCCGAGTTGAGCAGCACCTGCTTGACGTACTGCTGGGTGATGCTGGAGCCGCCCTGCGCGACGCCGCCCTTGGCGAAGTTCTTCACCAGGGCCCGGAACGTGCCCTCCAGGTCGATGGCGCCGTGCTGGTAGAACCGGTCGTCCTCGATGGCCACGATCGCGGTCTTCATCACGTCGGCCACGTCGGTGAGCGGCACGACCTCGCGGTACTC
>NZ_FOBF01000023.1 GCF_900109355.1 Nonomuraea pusilla | reverse complement strand
CAGGACCTGCTGCTCGATGTCGGCCGGGGTGCGGCGGGGGCAGGAGCGGGGGCCGCTGCGCCGTTCGTGCAGGCCGTCCCAGCCCTCGGCCCGGAACCGGCGTACCCAGCGGTGCCCGCACTGACGGGAGATGCCCAGTTCGGCGGCGACGTGCGCGACCGGGCGTCCGTCGAACACGACACGACGAACCAGCAGGCATCTGCCATGAAACGTCAGTCGAGCGTTAGCGTGACCCATCAAGACCTCCGTGCGGTGGTGAAGTCGGCAACTCCACTACGCCCGGAGGTCTTCTTCATGATCAATTATCTCAGGCCACGTGTCACCAAGATCTTGGCCAAGTACATCTAGCGCTTTCTCAGGCAGGCGATCGTGACGTGCTTGCCGCCCTTGATCTTGACCTTGTGGGCGTGCTTGCCCGGGATCGCGGGGAGGGCGGGCACCGCCTCGACCGACTCGTCGTCCTCGATCGTGACCTCGGCCTCGCCCTTCTCGCCGCCGGGCACCGTGGCGACGGCGTCCACGGGGCCCACCCTCTCGGCTACGACGTGGGCCTTCGCCAGCTTGGCCCGCCCGACCTTCGTGAGCGAGACGACCTTGCCGTCCGGGGTCCTGCAGACGACCTTGACGGGGTCGGGCGCCGGGGTGGCGGCGAACGCGGAGCCGGTGAGGGTCGCGAACGCGAGCGCGCCGGCCACGCCGATCATCGCGAGACGTCGCTTGAGCATGGATTCTCCTTCGTAGGTCCGAACCGGATGCTCCGAGGGTGTCGGGGGGCACCTGAAGCGGCGCTGAAGAGAGCCGAAATGATCTTCAGGTTGGCTTTAGGTTCACTGCGGCACGCTGGGGCCGTGCGAGTGCTACTGGTGGAGGACGAGCGGCGGCTGGCGGAGCTGGTCAAGGGCGGGCTGACCGGCGAGGGTTTCGCGGTGGACCTGGCGTACGACGGGCGCGACGGCCTGTGGATGGCCGTGGAGAACGCGTACGACGTGATCGTGCTGGACGTGATGCTGCCCAGGCTGAACGGCTACGCCGTCTGCGCCCGGCTGCGCGACGCCGGGGTGTGGACGCCGATCATGATGCTCACCGCCAAGGACGGCGTCTACGACGAGGCCGAGGCGCTGGACAACGGCGCCGACGACTACCTGGCCAAGCCCTTCTCGTACGTGGTGCTGCTGGCGCGCCTGCGCGCGCTGGTGCGGCGGGGCGGCCGCGAGCGGCCGGTGTCGATCAGCGTCGGCGACCTGGTGCTCGACCCGGCCGGGCTGCGCTGCCGTCGGGGGGAGTCGGAGATCGCGCTGACTCCGAAGGAGTTCGCCGTGCTGCACGCGCTGGCCCGCAGGGCGGGCGAGGTGGTGTCGAAGAGCGAGCTGCTGGGGCAGGCGTGGGACTTCTCCTACGACGGCGACCCGAACATCGTCGAGGTCTACGTCAGCGCGCTGCGCCGCAAGATCGACGTGCCGTTCGGCAGGACGACGCTGGTGACGGTGCGCGGGGCCGGCTACCGGCTGGAGGCGGCGTGACGCGGCACACGCCGGAACGACCGGCTGGAGGCGGCGTGACACGGCACACGCCGGAACGACCGGCTGGAGACGGCGTGACGCGGCACACGCCGGAACGACCGGCTGGAGGCGGCGTGACACGGCACGCGCCGGAACCTCTGGCTGGAGGCGGCGTGAGAGGGCATGCGGCGTCGGTGCGGCTGCGGGCCACGGTGGCGGCGACGCTGGTCGTGGCGGTGGCGCTGGGCATCGCGGCGGCGGCCCTCTTCGCGGTGCTCAGGGGCAGCCTGGTGAGCAGCGCGGACGCGGAGGCGGCGCGGCGCCTGGCCACCGCCGTGCCAGGGACGACGGCCCAGCTCGTGATCAGGCAGAGGGCGGGCGAGCCGGCCGCCGGCACCGGGCCCGCCTCCGTGTCGGACACGACCCCCCACGCGGTGTCGGGCACGGTCCCCGACACCGCGCCCCACACCGCGCCCGACACCGCGCCCGACACCGTGCCCGACACGGACGTCCGGCTGACCGAGGTCCAGATGACGGGCGCGGACGACGCCTGGGCGGAGCCGGGCAAGTACGTCGTGGCGAACAAGGAGGTGACGACGCCGATCGGCCCCGCCAAGGTGTGGGCCAGGGCGTCGCTGGCCTCCGCCGACGAGGCACTGACGACGCTCACGACCGCGCTGCTGCCCGGCGTGCCGGCGCTGCTCGCCGTCGTCGCGGGCATGACCTGGCTGTCGGTGGGCCGGGCGCTGGCGCCGGTGGCCGCGATCAGGGCGAAGGTCGCCGACATCACGGCCAGGGACCTGCACCAGCGGGTGCCCGTGCCGCGCTCGTCCGACGAGATCTCCGGGCTCGCCGTCACCGTGAACGCCACGCTGGACCGCCTGGAGACGGCCGTGGAGACGCACAAGCGGTTCGTCGCCGACGCCGCCCACGAGCTGCGCAGCCCGATCGCGACGCTGCGGGCCAGGCTGGAGCTGGCGCGGCCGAGCGAGCTGACCAGGGAGGCGCTCGCGGACGTCGAACGCCTGCAGTCGCTCGCCGCCGACCTGCTCCTGCTGGCCCGCCTGGACGCCGGCGAGCCGCTGCGGACGGGCGAGCTGGACCTCGGCCAGGTGGCCGCGGAGGCGGCGTTGCGCTCCAGGCGGCGGCCGGACGTCCGGCTCGACCTGGACGTCCAGCCGGACGTCGTGGTGAGAGGCTCGCGGGCGCACCTGGACCGGCTCGTCACCAACCTGACGGACAACGCGGCACGGCACGCCGCCGGCGTCGTACGGGTGCGGGTGCGGGCTGACGGGGACCGGGCGGTGCTCGACGTGCTGGACGACGGGCCGGGTGTCCCCCCTGAGCACCGGGAGGCGGTCTTCGACCGGTTCACCCGGCTGGACGAGGCCCGCGCGAGGGACGCCGGCGGCGCCGGTCTGGGCCTGCCGATCGCGCGGGACATCGCCCTGCTGCACGGGGGGACGCTGGTGTGCGGTGACGGCGGCTTCACCGCGTCACTCCCCCTTGCCTGCGAGGGCCGCTCAGGCGGCGCGCGCGGCTAGGTCACGCGGCAGGCGCAGCCGAGCCGCCGCGCGATCACGCCGAGCCGCGCGGCGAACCCTTCCCTGGTACGTTCGCGGAACCCGATGAAGAACCGGTTGGCCGGGCGGACGCACCAGCGCATGCTCTCGGCCACGTCGTACACGCGGTGGACGACCCGCGTCCCGTCGGGGTGGGGCGACAGCGTCCACTCCCCCCGGTACCACCACCCGCCTTGGTGGGTGATGGTGTGCCGGTCGGGCTCGACGGTGGTTCCCTGCTCTGCGGGCGCGCCGGCGAGCACCTGCCAGACCTGCTCCACGGAGGCCTCGACGATCCCGGCCACCTCGGTGACGAGTCGCGCCTTCACGCCTGGCCCGCCCGGGTGTCCTGGCTGGGACGCCCGTCCGCCGGAGGCGTGGGGACGCGGGTGACGCGGGTGTTCTGGAACGAGGCGAAGCGCCAGCCGTCCGGCGTGCGCAGCGCGGTCATGGTGACGACGGAGGCACGGCCGGGGGCGGGCTCGCCGTTGACCGACGAGCTCCCGCCCGACACCACCAGGCCGACGTCGTCGGTGAGCAGGCGGATGCGGGTCTCGCCGCCGTCGCCGCCGTCGCCGGCACCGTCGCCGGCCAGCCTGATCCCGGCCGCGAGGACGCCGCGGTGCACCTCCTCGATCGCCTGCCTGCCGGTCAGGCGCAGGCCGAAGAAGGTGATGTAGTCGGCGTCGTCGGTGAACAGGCCGGCGTACGCGGCGGAGTCGCCGGCGTTCCAGGTCTCGGTCATGCGGGCGAGCAGGTTCCTGATCGCTGTCTCTGACATGCCACGGCTCCCTCTGGGGTCGCGGCGCCTATCCTGGGGATGCGGTCCGGGCAGGGCAGGCGCCTTGTTCGGATGTCGGCCGCCGGGGTGTTGGCGCATCCCGGCGGCCCTTTCCGCCCCGCCCCGCGGGTTCAGGCGGGGGCGGTGGTCGGCCAGTCGATGCCGCCCCGGTCGAGGCGGTCGAGCAGGTTCGTGATCCAGTCGAGTTCGGCGGCGCAGAGCGCCTGCGCGTACTCGACCTCCAGCATGAGCACCGCGGGCAGGCCGCTGTCGGCCATGGCCCTGATGTGGGCCCGCGTCCCGGCGATCGAGCCTTCCAGCGTGGCGGCGCGGGTGCGCAGGGCGCGGCGCGCCTCGTCCTCGGGGAGGCAGCCGATCAGCGAGACGGCGGCGGTGAAGCCGCGCCGGTCGGTGTCGGGGGTTTCCAGCAGGTGCCGCAGCCGGGTGGTCAGCTCCCTGCGGCCCTCGTCGGTGATCTCGTAGACGGTGCGCTCGGGCCTGCGGCCCTCGCGTCCGGTCATGGTGGGGACGATCAGCTCGTCCCCGGCCAGGCGTTCGACGGCGTGGTAGAGGCTGCGCGGCAGGCCGGTGACGTAGTCCTTGTGCGTCTCGACGATCATCCGGTGCAGCTCGTACGGGTGGGAGGCGCGGACCGTGAGCAGGGCGAGCACGGTGAGCCCCACCAGGTCGTGGCGCCGCGCCATGATGCCTCCTTCAATAGTGCAGAATGCACTATAGGCATACGCGGGAGCCCCTTGTCCAGAGACGTCAGGCGTCGAGCTGGAGGAAGGCCCGTGTGATGGCCTGGCGGGTCACGTCCTCGGGGTAAGGGAAGCGCCGGATCAGGTCGCGCAGCCCCTCGACGTGGGCCCGCCGCGCCAGCTCGGCCACGGCGGCGAGCTCCTCCTGCTGCGCCGCCACGAACGCGCGGTCCACCACCGCGCCGTGCCCCGGCACGAACACCGGCTCGGGCAGCTCCGCCAGCATGGCGGCCGTCGTCACCGGCCAGTCGAGCGGGTACGAGTCGCCGAACGCGGGCGGCGCGCCCTCCTCCACGAGGTCGCCGGCGAACACCACGCCCGCGTCCTGGACGTGGACCACGATGTCGTTGCTGCTGTGGCCGAGGCCGAAGTGCCGCAGCAGCACCGGGCGACCGCCGATCTCCAGGTGGGCGGAGACGGCGAACGTCTGGTCGGGCGGCACGATCGAGACCTCCTCCAGCTCGGCGCGCCGGTCGGGCAGCCGCCCGAGCACGTCGGCCCGGTGAAGCTCGCCGTACTCCTCGATCTCCTCGGCGCACCGGACGTGCCCCCAGATCTCGGCGGGACGGAACAGCGCGTTGCCGAAGTAGTGGTCGAAGTGGGAATGGGTGTTGACCACGGTCCAGGGGCTGCCGGTGATCTTCCTGATCGCGTCGATCAGGTCGGCCCCCTCCCGGTGCGAGGTGCCGGTGTCGATCACCAGGCAGTGCTCCTCGCCCACGACCAGCCCCACGTTCATGTCGAACGACTCGTGCCGCCGGACGTAGACGCGGTCACCGACCTCCTGCCACAGCTCATCCATGGGATGAAACCCTACTTTTCAACCCCCATCCCCCGGCACTGTCGTCAGGGGCTAACCGGCGGCGAGGAGGGGCTCGGCGGCGACGCGGATCTCGTCGGTGAACGGGGCCGGGCGGAACGTGGAGGGGTCGAGGTTGACGTTCACGCGGTACCCCTCGGCGTGGACGGTCGCCCGGTCGGACGACAGGACGCGGAAGCCGTACACGCCGCTGGTGCGACCCATGCGGTCCATCCAGAAGTCGACCAGCACCTCGCCCGCCCCCACGATCGGCGCGTGATAGGTGATCTTGAACTCGCGCACCGCCATGAAGACGTCCTTGAAGCGGGAGATCGCGGGGTCGAAGTTCCACCCCTGGTCCGCCCAGAAGGCGGAGATCGCACGCTCCACCAGCAGGGCGTAGCGGGAGTTGTGCAGCAGGCCCATGGCGTCGAGGTCGTCGAAGTGGACCTGCACGGGACGCGTCTCGGTCAACGTTCAGCCTTCCGGAAGCAGTGAGGGGTCGGTGGCCAGGCCGCGCAGCCGGTGGAGCACGGCCCTGCGCGCCATGGCGTAGGCGCGCGGCTCGTCGTCGCCGTGCCGGAGCAGGCGGGCGTGGGTGACGGAGGTCTCGCCGAGGGCGTCGATCTCGTACGCGAGCTGGGCGGTGTCGGTGCCCTCCGGCAGCTCGCCCAGCGCGACGGCCTCGGCGACGAGGCGTTCGAGGAAGGCCAGCCAGTCGGACAGGGCGCGGGCGACGGCCTCCCTGACCGGGCCGGACCTGTCGTCGTACTCGACCTGGGCGGCGAAGAAGAAGCAGCCGCCCGGCAGGATCCCGTCGGTGTAGAAGCGGATGCGGTGCTCGTGCAGCGCGAGCAGCCGGCGCAGGCCGGCGGGCTCCAGCAGCGCGGGTCTGACGATCAGGTCGACCCACTGCCTGTGCGCCCACGCGATGGCGTCGAGCTGCAGCTCCTCCTTGTCGCGCCAGTGCGCGAAGAACCCGGACTTGCTGACTCCAGCCGCCTCCGCGAGCCGGCCCAGCGTCAGCCCGTCGAGGCCGTGCACCGAGGCCAGCGCCACCGCCTGGGCGAGGATCACCTCGCGGCTGCGCTGCCCGCGCGCCCTGCGGCCGTCCTCCTTGGTCGCCGTCATGCCGACGAGCATATCTGAACGACCGATCGTTCTTAAAGTTGGGCCCCTCGACAGGCGCCGGTCCCAGGCCGGGCTCGTCAGAGTGGCGGGACGAGCGTGAAGTAGCGGTCGAGGAGCGAGCTGTCGCCCGTCACCTGCAGCCGGTCGGCGGGGACCCGGCCCCAGAGGAACAGCATGAGGTCGGAGACGGTGCCGGCCGCCTCGACGTCGGCGGGGAGGTCAGGGCTCCCGGTCAGGAGCACCTCGTCGCCGTCGAACCGGACCAGCCACCGCCCAGGGCGGTCGGTGCTGCGGAAGGCGTACCGCTCGCCCTCGCCTGGCGGCGCCTGCCGCCAGGCCCGCCGCGCTGGCGCCATGACGGTGAACGTCTGCTCGACGGCGTCGGCCGCGAGCTCCGGCCCCACCGGCTCGGCGGCGCCCAGCGCGTTCTGGGCGTCCCAGCGGTGCACGGCCGCCTCGATCGCCTGCATCCGGGCCCAGAAGCCCACGCTCTGCTCCTGCGACCAGGTCCAGACCCGCAGGCCCGGGTCGGTCGCGGCGAACAGCGACTCCAGCGCCGCCGCGCCCTCGGCGAACCAGGTGACCAGGCCGCCGGGCACCGGCGCCAGGTTGGGGGCGCTCTCCGGCCTCGGCCAGCCCTCGGTGTCGGCGGGCAGCGCCAGGACGGACACGTCGGTGTGGCCGGGCGGCTCGGTGAGGCGGCCCCTGATGATCTCGGCCAGCCACCGGTGCACCCCTCCGAGATGGACGAGCAGGTCGGAGACCGACCACCCCGGGCAGGACGGCACCTCGGGCGCCGTCCCCGTCACGCTCAACGCCGCGGCCTCGACCGCCGCGACCTCACGATGGAACCAGGCGACGTAGTCCATGATCTCAATCTGCCACGCGGCAGGGCCCCTCGCGAAAGTCCAGCCCCTCGAACGTCCCCGAGCGGCGCCAGCGGTCCATGTGGGCGAAGTAGGCCGTGGCGCCGTACGGGTAGCCGGTGTTGAGCCAGTCCCACGGGCCCGGCTCCTGACCCTCGTTGTTGTAGTAGCCCGGCGTGCAGTCGGGCCCGCCGATCAGCCTCCCCGGGCCGGACCGCAGCAGCTCCACCCACGCCTCCTCCGCCTCGCGGGTGGCCTCCACCTCGGCGTAGCCGTGGTCGAGCGCGTGCCGGACGGTGACGGCGATCGTCCTGGCCGCCTCGGTCAGGTTGTGGGGGATGTTGGAGATGAGGTTCGCGCCCTGGGTCGGCTGGACGAGGAAGGCGTTCGGGAAGCCGTGGACGTGGACGCCGTGCAGCGTCCGCATGCCCTGAGCCCAGCGCTCCGACAGCCTGACGCCGTCGCGGCCGGTCATGTCGTAACCGGAGCGCCTGGTGAAGCCGGTGCCCACCTCGAAGCCCGACGCGTAGATCACGCAGTCCACCTCGTACTCGGCGCCCGCCGCGACCACGCCCGTGCTGGTGATCCGCTCGACGCCCCTGCCGCCGGTGTCGACGAGGTGCGTGTTCGGCAGGTTGAACGCCTGGAGGTACTCGTCGTGGAAGCACGGTCGCTTGCAGAGCTGGCGGTACCACGCCTTGAGCCCACGCGCCGTCTCGGCGTCCTCGACCAGGGCGTCCACCCGGGCGCGGATCTCCTCCATCTTCTCGAAGTCGCACTCCTCGTACGCCTCCATCATCCGCTCGGGCGTCAGCTCCTCCTGCGGGATGGCGGCGATCCTGGCGCGCAGCCGTCTGGCGATGTCGGTCCAGCCGTCCATCACGAGGTCCTCGTCGGGCAGCTCGCCGGTCTGGTTGGCGGTGAAGTTCTCCAGCCAGCGCTGCTGCCAGCCCGGGGTGGCGATGGAGGCGAACCACTCGGGGTCGGTGGGGCGGTTGTCCCGCACGTCCACCGACGACGGGGTGCGCTGGAAGACGTACAGCTCCTTGCAGGCGCGGGCGAGGTGCGGCACGCACTGCACGGCGGTGGCGCCGGTGCCGATGACGGCCACCCGCCTGCCGGAGAGGCGGTCCATGGGCGCGCCGGACGGGTCGCCGCCGGTGTAGGCGTAGTCCCAGCGGCTGGTGTGGAAGGCGTGTCCCGCGAAGTCCTCGATGCCGGGGATGCCGGGCAGTTTCGGGACGTGCAGCGGGCCGATGCCCATGCCGACGAACGAGGCCGTGAAGCTGTCGCCGCGGTCGGTGCGGACGATCCACCGCGACCGGGCCGCGTCCCACTCCAGCGCGGTGACCTCGGTGTGGAACAGCGCGTCGTCGTAGAGCCCGTAGTGGCGGCCGATGCGGCGGCAGTGCTCCAGGATCTCGGGCGCGTGCGCGTACTTCTCGGTCGGCATGTGGCCGGTCTCCTCCAGGAGCGGCATGTACACGTACGACGCGGTATCGCACTGTGCGCCCGGGTAGCGGTTCCAGTACCAGGTGCCGCCGAAGTCGCCGCCCTTCTCGACGACGCGCACGTCCTCGACGCCCGCCTCCTTGAGCCGGGCGCCGGTGACCAGCCCGGCGAAGCCGCCGCCGACGAACGCCACGGTGACGTGGTCGGTCCTCGGCGGCCGCTCCGTCCGCGGCGTGTACGGGTCGTGGAGGTAGGGGGCGAAGCGGCCGGTGAGCCTGAGGTACTGGGCGTTGCCGTCGGGACGCAGCCGCTTGTCACGCTCCTCCGCGTACTTGCGGCGCAGGGCGTCCTTGTCGAGGGGAGGGCGGTTCAGGCGGTTCGTCCCGGTCATGCGCGCTCCGCGGGTCTCGTCCGACGATTTCAGAATGCCATTCGGAAATCGCCGCGGCAAGCCGCCCCGCGTCCCGCGCCCCTCAGGCCGGCCACAGCTCGGTGCCGCGCGCGGCGACCAGCGCGGTGACACGGGTCAGCGCCTCCGGCCCCGGCATCGGGTCCAGGCGGCGCCCGTCGCGCAGCCGCAGCGCCACGTCCCCCGACGCCGCCTCCTTCGCGCCGATCACCACCTGGTACGGCACCAGCCGCGCCTCCCTGATCCGGGCGCCCAGGCTGCCGCGCTCCGGCCCGGCGACCTCCGCCCGCAGCCCCAGCCCCGAGCACCGGCCCGCGAACGCCGCCGCCTCCGGCAGCTCCTCCTCCGAGACCGGCAGCACCACGACCTGGGTCGGGGCCAGCCAGGCGGGGAAGGCGCCGCCGTGCTGCTCGATCAGGTGCGCGACCGCCCGCTCCACGCTGCCGATGATGCTGCGGTGCACCATGACGGGGCGGTGCCTGGCGCCGTCGGCCCCGATGTAGTGCAGGTCGAACTGCTCCGGCTGGTGGAAGTCCACCTGCACGGTGGACAGGGTCGACTCCCTGCCCGCCCCGTCGGCCACCTGGACGTCGATCTTGGGGCCGTAGAACGCGGCCTCGCCCTCCGCCGCCTCGTACGGCAGGCCCGACCGGTCGAGCACCTCGGTCAGCAGCTCGCCTGCGCGCCGCCACATCTCCGGCGCCGCGACGTACTTGCCGCCCGGCCCCGGCAGCGACAGCCGGTAGCGGACCGGGGTGATGCCGAGCGCCGCGTACGCGCGGCGGATCAGCTCCAGCGCGCCCCGCGCCTCCTCCTCCACCTGCTCGACGGTGCAGAAGATGTGCGCGTCGTTCAGCTGGATGGCCCGCACCCTGGTCAGGCCGCCGAGCACGCCCGACAGCTCGGAGCGGTACATCCCGCCCAGCTCGGCGATGCGCAACGGCAGCTCCCTGTAGCTGTGCGCGCGGGACCGGTAGATCAGCGCGTGGTGCGGGCACAGGCTCGGCCGCAGGACGACCTGCTCGCCGCCCAGGTCCATCGGCGGGAACATGTCGTCCTGGTAGTGCGACCAGTGGCCCGAGATCTCGTACAGCTCCCGTTTGCCCAGGACCGGCGAGTACACGTGCCGGTACCCGGCCTCGCGCTCCGCGGCCCTGATGTACTCCTCCAGGGTGTGCCTGACGACGGCGCCGTCGGGCAGCCAGTACGGCAGCCCCGAGCCGATCAGCGGGTCGGTGTCGAACAGGCCCAGCTCACGGCCGAGCTTGCGGTGGTCGTGCATGGCGGTCTCCTCGCGTCCGTAGGGCGAGTGACCGCAAGCGAAAGCCCCGGGGCACTCGCCCCGGGGCTTCCTACGACAAAGGTCAGCGCGCCGGGACGGTCTCCGGCGTCGTCGTCACGTGAGCGCGCTGCATGCCCCGACCCTAGCACCGCGCGGCGTCACCACTCCAGATGCAGCGCCTCCGGCGAGCGGTGGATGAGCGTGGGCGCCATCACCACCTCCTGGTCGGCCAGGCGCAGGCCGGGCAGCTCGCGCAGCAGGAGCTCCAGGGTGATCCGTACCTGCTCCTTCGCCAGGTGCGTGCCCGGGCAGCCGTGCGGGCCGAGCCCGAACGACAGGTGGCGGGAGGCAGGACGGGTGATGTCGAACTCGTCGGGACGGCTCTCCGCCTCCGCGTCGCGTCCCGCCGACGCGTACGACACGAAGACCACGTCGCCCTCGCCCAGCTCGGTGCCGCCCACCCGCACCGGGCGGCGCACCGTGCGCCGGAAGCCCTGGACCGGCGCCTCGAACCGCGCCGCCTCCTCGATCGCCGCCGGCACCAGCTCCGGACGCTCGCACAGCAGCTCCCACTGGCGCCGGTCGCGCAGCAGGTCGAGCACGACCACGCCGAGCAGCGCCGTCGTGGTCAGGTGCCCGGCCAGCAGGGCGTTCTCCAGGTTCGAGACGATCTCCCTGCGCTGGTCGGGCGTGAGTTCGCCGTCGCCGGGAGCGAAGTCGCGCACCATGTCCGTGACCAGGTCGTCGCGCGGGTCGCTCCTGCGGGCCCTCGCGTACGCGTCGAGCAGGTGCTGCAGGCCCACCACCTCCCTGGCGGCCGCGACCTGCCCCTCCTCGTCCAGCTCGGTGAACAGCAACTCCTCCGCGCGCCGCGCCGCCCGCACCGCGCCCGGCGTGTCCTCCGGGTCGAGGCCCAGCAGGCGCCCGGCCACCGCCGCGGGCAGCGGTTCGGCGTAGGCCGACATCCACTCGACCCGCCCGTCCGCCGCGAACCCCGCGACGAGCGCCTCCGCGCGCTCCCTCACGAACGGCAGGGTCGCCGCCACCCTGGCCGGGGACAGCGCCCTGGTGAGAGGCCGACGCAGCCGCCTGTGCGCGTCGCCGTCGGCCGTAAGGACCGCCTGCACGCCGCCGCACCCCTTGGCCAGCTCCGCGAGGGCGGCCGGGCCGGGGACATGGTCGGGGCGCATCGCGCCCGCCGACGAGAAGACGTCCGGGCTGCTCAGCACCTCGCGCACGTCCTCGCGCCTGCTGACCAGCCAGGCGTCCAGCTCCGGCACGAAGGTGAGCCCGGGGGCCCTGCGGGCCTCGGCGTAGACGGGGTACGGGTCGCGGTAGAAGGCCTGTCGATCCATCCGCCCATCGTCGCCTCAGGACGGCCGCTCAACAAGATCCGGAACCGGGCGCCTGCTCAGAACAGGGTGGGCGGCTCGGCCGGGACCGGCTCCGGCAGCGCCTCCAGGCCCGGTACCAGGGCCCTCACCTCGTCGTGGAAGCGCCGGGCGAGCGCGGGCGCGTCGGCGTTGTCCGGCGTGTGGACGAACACCGTCGGCGAACGCCCCTCCCTCAGCCAGCCCGCCACCACGTCCGCCCACGGCCGCCAGCCCTCCACCGTGCGCTCCGTGTCGTCCCTGCCGAGGTAGCGGACGATCGGGCGGTCGGTGAGCGCCGCCGTCCTGCGCGGCACGCGCGGCTTCTTCACCCAGGCGTCGCGCTCGGCGTCGCTCGTCGGCGGGCTCGCGAACAGCGTCACCGTGTCGAACGGCACCCACTCGGCGCCCGCCCGCGCCAGCACCCCTTCCAGCAGCCGTGCCGCCCGCTCCTCCGCGAAGAACGCCCGGTGGCGCACCTCCACGGCATACCGGTGCGACGCCGGCAGGCCGCGCAGGAAACCCGCCAGCGTGCCCACGTCCGACGGCCCGAACGACGCCGGGAGCTGGATCCACAGCGCGTGGATCCGCGGCCCCAGCGGCTCCATCGTGTCCAGGAACGAGCGCAGCTCCTCCCCCGCGTTCGCCAGCCGCCGCTCGTGGGTGATCGGCTTGGGCAGCTTGACGACGAAGCGGAAGTCCTCGCCCGTCTGCGCCGCCCACGACTCCACCGTGCTCCTCAACGGTGTCGCGTAGAACGTCGTGTTGCCCTCCACCGCGTCGCACCAACTCGCGTACGCGCGCAGCCGCTCCCCCTGAGGCAGCGGATGAGGGAGGAACCGCCCCTGCCACGCCGCGTGCGCCCACATCGCGCACCCCACATGAAGCCGCATGCCGCCGACGCTATACGACGGGTTCGCCGCTTCGGACCGCGTGATCCACGCAGGGCGGATTGTCGGTGGCGGTCCGTAGGGTTCACGGCGTCTTACGGCGACAGGCGAGGAGGCACCCGTGGGTGACTGGTTCCAGACGATCGTGGACGTCGAGGCGACGTCCGAGGAGGCCGAGGCCCTGGCGGCGGAGGTCCGGGAGTGGCTGGTCGGGTCCGGGGTGGCGGCGCCCGAGCGCACGCCGTGCGTCCTCGACGCCGAGCTCGGCCACCCGCCCGGTCCGCGCGCCGCCGAGGTGGCCGACGCCTCCGGCTGGAGCCCCGACTGGCCCGGCTCCTGGTCGGGCGGGGTGTCCGTCCTCACCGGGCGCACGGTCTTCGACGGCGGGCAGGGCGACCCGACCGCCGTCTCCTGCCCCCACTGCTCCGCCTCGGTCGTCCTCGTCGACGACTGCTTCGAGCTGCTCGACGCGGCGTGGGCGCCGTTCCGCGAGGTCGTCCACGGCTGGGCCGAGGGGCGCGACGTCGTGCTCGCGTGCCCGTCCTGCGCGCGGCCCGTCGCGCCCGCGGCGTGGCGGTGGGAGGACGACTACTTCGCGTTCGGGCACCTCGGCTTCACGTTCTGGAACTGGCCGCCGCTGCGGCCCGGCTTCGTCTCCGACCTCACCGCGCGCCTGCACGGCCACCGCGTCGTCCTCCTCGACGGCAAGCTCTGAGCCCGGCACGAGAGCCCGGGGCTACGCCCCGCCGGTCACCCCCGTGTCCCTGGTCGTGTCCTCGACGTACGCCTCCACCGCCCTGCCCGCCCATTCCGCGGCGACCAGCCGCTCGACCTGCCGCTTCGGCGTTGGGCCGAACAGGCGCCTGGTCAGGCCGCAGCCGTGCACCAGGCCGAGCACGGCGTGCTGCCTGATGGTGAGCACGCCGAAGCACGGCGGTCGTGGCGACGCGCGGCGACGCCCTCGTGGAGGTCGGCAGCGACACGATGCCCGAGAAGGAACTGCTGGCCGTCCTGCCAACGCTGCGCCCGGTCACCGTCTGGGACCTGATCGACCGCACCAGTACGTGGTGAGGCACCCTGCCGATCGGCTTGTGCGGTGGAACGGATAGGTTGATCCGGCAACGCCAGCCGCAGGAGGCGACGATGACCGACGCGAGCACCCCGTCGTACGGCGCCGGGCCCCGGCCGTTCCCGCTGGAGCCGGAGCCCATCCACGTCCCAGACGAGGCGCTGGACGACCTCCGTCGGCGCCTGGCGCTGACGCGCTGGCCCGACGACGCGGGCAACGACGACTGGCACTACGGCGTGAACCGCGCCTACCTGCAAGAACTCGTCGACTACTGGCGTACCGGCTACGACTGGCGCAAGGCCGAGGCTGCGATCAACGCCTACGAGCACTACCGCGTCACGGTCGGCGGCGTGCCCGTGCACTTCATGCGCAGGCCCGGCGCCGGCCCCGACCCGACGCCGCTGATCCTCACGCACGGCTGGCCCTGGACGTTCTGGCACTGGTCCAAGGTCGTCGACCCGCTGGCCGACCCGGCCGCGTACGGCGGCGACCCGGCTGAGGCGTTCGACGTGATCGTCCCCTCCTTCCCCGGCTTCGGCTTCTCCTCGCCGCTGCCAGGCAACCCCGGCATGAACTTCTGGAAGGTCGCCGACCTCTGGCACACCCTCATGCGGGACGTCCTCGGCCACGACAGGTACGCCGCCGCGGGCTGCGACGTCGGGGCGCTCGTCACGGGCCAGCTCGGGCACAAGTACGCCGACGAGCTGCACGCCATCCACATCGGCTCAGGCCAGAAGCTCACCCTGTTCAACGGCGACCGCGCCTGGGACCTCAGCGCAGGCCGCCCCATCCCCGAGGGCCTGCCCGCCGACGTCCACGCGCAGCTCGTCGCGCTGGAGAAGCGGTTCGCCGTGCACCTCGCCGCGCACGTCCTCGCGCCCAGCACGCTCGCGTACGGGCTGTCGGACTCCCCCGCCGGGATGCTCGCCTGGATTCTCGAACGCTGGGTGAACTGGAGCGACGACGGCGGCGACATCGAGAGCGTCTTCACCAAGGACGACCTGCTAACCCACGCCATGATCTTCTGGGTCACGAACACGATCGGGACCTCGATCCGCACGTACGCCAACAACAACCGCTACCCGTGGACCCCGTCGCACGACCGGTGGCCGGTGGTCGAGGCGCCTACGGGCATCACGTTGGTCGGCTACGAAAACCCGCCGGGCGTCACCACCGACCGGCGCGTCCAGCACTTCCTCGACAGCGACCGCGCCCCCTGGTACAACCTCGTGAACCTCACCGCGCACGGCCGCGGCGGCCACTTCATCCCCTGGGAGATCCCGGACGAGTGGGTCGAAGACCTCAGACGCACCTTCCGAGGCCGCCGCTGAGCCCTTCCAGGACGGGACGGGCGTCAGGTGCAGCCCGCGACGACCAGGGCGACGGTCAGGGCGAGGGAGACGACCGACGTCCATCGTCCCGCCCAGACCCCGGCCGCCAGCGCGAACGGCAGCCCGCTGAGCAGCCACCCCCACACGGTGTCCGTGCCGACGTGCAGCCCGGCCTTGGAGACCACGGTTGCGCCGACGGCCAGGTTGACCAGGCCCAGGACCAGCACGCCCACCGCCCACAGCACCCTGCCGCCCGGGGCCCCGGTCAGCGGCGAACCCCCCTGCGTCACGTACGCCACCACCACGAGGGCGCCGATCGCGAACGCCAGGGCGGCGAGGAGGACCACCGGCCCCGTCATGAGGAAGAACACGAGGACGCCGACGACGCCGGAGCTGAGGATGCCGCCCACCACTCCGGCGGCGACGATCTGCCCGGCGGTCCACAGCCACCCGCGGTCAGGACCCGGCTCCGCCGCGATCTCGCGGGCTTGCTCGGAAGTCTCCACCCGCCCAACGTAAACCGCGTGGTCGCCGACGGGAAGACACCCGGACTTGCCCCATGATCACGTCGTCCTCCACGATGGCACTCCCACGTCGGCCGACCCCCGGTGGTGCCCATGGAGACCGTCCCCACCGCCCCTCCGGCGGAGCCGGAGCCCGCGTTCTGGCGCAGTCAGAACGGCGGCCGCGTATTCGTGATGCTCCTGCCCGCGATCGGCATCGCGCTGCGCGGCAACGGCAACCACTGCGACTACCGGGCCCGCTTCACCCTGAGCACCAGCCTCACCGGGCCGGAACTCACCGCGTACTACGACAAGGCGAAGATCGAAGGCGTGGAGGGAGGCCGGCCCAGCATCACGGTCTGGATGCCCGAACCGTCGAAACGCTCGGCGTACACCTTCGGGGGTTTCAGCGCCGACGTCGCCATCGTGGAACTCTACGACGGCACCCCAGCCGGCTTCGACCTCCGCTGCAGATGACCGGCGGCCGGAATCCGGTAGAACGCCGCAGGACTCCGTAGGACCCTGTCGCCGCGGCCACGTTCTGCACGGGAATGACGTGAGGACCTCGGCCGCGGGGTTTCGTCGTTGTTCTCCTGCGATGGGCTGTATTGCTCCCTAGCATGTGCCCGTGCTCGTAGGGGTCGTGGTCCTCATGGTGTTGCTGCAGATTCCGCTTGCGCTGGCGTGCTGCTCGGTCGTGCTCGCGGCGCTGTCGGCCCCGCGCCGCCGGCACGGACGGGTGCGTCGTCGGTACGCGCGCGTGGGCGCGGCGTCGGCGGCGGCCGGCCTGGCGGTGCTGGCGTTCGCGGCGTCGTCCACGGCCGAGGACCAGCACTACGACGACTTCGGCTCGGCGATGACCGCGCTTGCCGCCATGGCGGGCGGCGGGCTGCTGGTCCTCGGGCTGGGGCCCGCCGTCCCCTGGCTACTGGGGCTGCTCGGGCGGCAGGCCGCGCGGCTGCCGTCGCCGTTCCGGCCGGCGGCCCGCCACCTGGCGGCCGGCACGGTGCGCGCCGCGCTCGCCGTCACCACGACCGTGACCGCGACCGCCATCGCCGTCACGGTCACGATCGTCTCGGCCGCGACGACGGCACAGGACCGGGCGCGCTACGTGCCCGAGGCGGTGCCGGGGGCGCTCGTCGTGGGCGAGTTCGGCCCCGCCGAGGTGGCGTCGGTGCGGGCGGCGGTCGAGCAGCGGTTGCCCGGCGTGCCCGTCGTGGAGAGGGGCCTCCCCAGGGAACGGGTCAGCGTCGAGCTCGACTCCTCGTCCGTCTCCGCTCCCTTCGTCGGCGACCAGGCGCTGCTGCGCTACCTCACCGGCGCCCCGCCGGCCCGGTACGACGAGGGTGTCGTGGTCGTCGTCACCGCGGACGGCGAGAACAGCGGCTCCGTGCGGATCCGGCGGGACTCCTCCGACCCCGGCGGTTCGCCTTCGTACGCGACCTTCCCCGCCGTCACGGTCAGGCCCGCCGATCCGCGCATCCACGAGGTCTTCGTCCCCGCGAAGATCATGCACGACCTCGGCATCGCCGTCGACCCGCTTGAGCTGATCATCGACCCTGCCGTGCACCGCGCGACGCAGGCCGATCAGGAACGGCTCGAAGGCCGCCTGGGCGAGGCCTTCTCCGTCGGTCTGGAGCAGGACTTCCAGGCTTCGACCTGGTGGCTGTTCCCGGTCGGGACGCTCATGTTCATCGCCCTCCTCGGCGCGCTGGCGGCGATGCGCTGGGCAGGCTCGGACCGCGTCCTGCGGCGGATCGCCGGCGGATCGGCGGCCACCCTGCGGTTGCTCGCCGCCTCCCGGGCGGTGCTCGGCGCGGCCTGCGGATCAGTGATGGGAACGGTCGCCGGATGCGTCACCGGCCTGCTCCTGCGCTGGCCCATGACGACGTCGAGCGGCTGGGAAGCACCCCCACGGGCGCCGTTCGAGACTCCCTGGGGGTGGATCGCCGTCCTCGCCGCGCTGCCCGTGCTCGCGGCGGCGATCGTGGCCCTCGCCTGCCCGAGCGGGCTCGCCCCGGCCGGTCTCGGGGCGAACCGCGGCAAGGCGTGAGACGGCAGGCCGTGCGATCTCTCCGGGTGGTTCTCGCCGTGCTCGTCGTGGTCGTTCTCGGCGGGGGTGACGGCATGGCGCGGTGGACGTCCGAGCCTGGCCGGTCGGTGACGGCGTCCTGCCCCCGGACGTCCGCGGCCGGCCGGGCGGAGTCGCCCCGGCGGCCGCTGCCCGAGGGGTTCGTCGCCGCGTACGTCGTCCGCTGCCGCCCCGTGACCCGTTACCTGCCGGGACGCGGACTCTGGGAGGCCGTGATCCAGGAACGCGCGGACGGGCCCGCCGGCGACCTGGTGGCGGCGTTGCGCCGGCCGTCCGAGCGGCCGTTGTTCCCCGCGGCCTGCACCCTCATGGGCTTCTCCCTCGACTACTTCGTCGTCGTGGACTCCTCCGGCAGGGCGGTGCTCCCCCTGGTGCCCACCGGCTGGTGCGGGGGCCCGTACCAGCCGGTGCCGGAGGCCGTCCGGCGCCTGACGTTCCGGGTCGAGGGGGTGCAGCCGGTCCAGCTGGTCGAGAGCGAGGAGGACTTCAGGGCCGGTTGCGCCCGGCGTCGCGTCGACGTCCTCCGGCTCGCGCGGTCGAGCGACCTGGTCCCCTGGGGACGGCGCCCCGTCCCCGTGTGGGACCCGCCGCCGGACGGCCTGCGGGTGTGCGTCTACCGGGCGACGCGCGAGACCCGGGGCAGGTCAGCCGGCTCGCGGCTCCCGACCGGCAGGCTCCAGTCCTCGTACGTGCTCACGGGCGACCGGCTGCGTGCCCTGCTCGCCGCCCTCGACGGCACGCGGCCGGGCCGCTGCCCCCGGGGGCACGCCAGGTTCGCCGTGCTGGACCCGGGCGGGGCGGAGGCGTACGTCGGGCTGGGTGAGTGCCCGGTCGTCCTGCGGCTCGACGAGGCCATCGCCCGCCGCCTCCCGCCCGCGGGCGTCCTCGGTCTCCTGTCGTGAGCGGGACCGGGCAGCGAGACGGCGCGGGTACGCTGGGCGCTACCCCTGTGAGCTGCGCGAACTCCTGGAACGGCGCGCGGCTCCCCGCTTCGCCCGTGCCCCCGGGGCGCTCCCGTACGAGCCGCGAAGGAAGGCCCATGAGCATGCACGTCCACGTCCGCGTCAACCACGGCCTGGCCGTCACCGAGGACGGCGACCTGGTCGAGGAGTACCGCTGCGGCTGCGGCGCCACCTGGACGAACGTCCACCGCGCGGACGAGGGTCAGCCCGAGTTCTGAGCCGGTTCCCTCCCGGGGTTCACGGCGATCCCCGGTGTGTCGCGGCCGCGTACCGCGTGACGACCGGCTCCAGGTAGTCGACGGGCCGCCCGCCCAGGCCCGCGGCCTCCTCCGGCGAGCCGACGAACGCGATGCGGTCGAGTTCGGGGTCGCGGCCGAGGGCCGTCTCGGAGGCGACGACGGCGGCGTACCGGTCGCGCAGCAGCGACCCGGGACGCGGCGGCGCGACGAACAGGACGCCGACGCTCCCCCGTTTCCCGTGGGTGACCAGCCACGGCGTGAGGTCGTCGGGCGCGGCCTGGACGCCGGTCTCCTCCAGCAGTTCGCGGGCGGCGTTGCGGCGCAGCGCGGCCAGGTCGAGGGCTTCGCGGGCGCCTGGCGGTTCGACGCCTCCGCCGGGGAACTGCCAGCGTCCGGGCGTGGCGGTCGTCGGCGCCATGCGGCCGACCAGCAGGCGTCCGTCGTCGGCGGGCTGTACGACGGAGACGAAGAGGCCGGGCAGCCATGAGGTGGCGCCCGGGACGCGGCGCAGCGCGAACGTCCGGAACGTCGTCCGCGCCCAGTGGATGACCGCGTGCCGCGGTTGTTCCCATTCCAGCCCGGCGCAGGCCACCACGGGCCCGTCGAAGAGGCTCGGGTTCGCCCGGACGGACTCCTCCCACACGCGGTCCATGGCCTGCCGCTCCTCGGGGGACGGGCTGGGCGGCGCGACCTCGACGAGGCGGATCCGGCGGACCTCCAGGAGTCGCGGGCCGGCGGTTCGCGGGTCGGTCACCTGCCTCATGCTGGCGGACCGGGACTGCCCCGGCAACCGAAACACGAGGTCCGGGGCCCACGGCCACCCCGTCTTGCATGGTCATGCATCGCTATGTATATACTTCTACTCGTGTCTAAGGTACTCACCTCCCTGCCTGTCGGTGAACGTGTCGGCATCGCCTTCTCCGGCGGCCTCGACACGTCGGTAGCGGTCGCGTGGATGCGCGAGAAGGGTGCAGTGCCGTGCACCTACACCGCCGACGTCGGCCAGTACGACGAGCCCGACATCGCCTCGGTGCCCGGCCGTGCCAAGGCCTACGGCGCCGAGGTCGCCCGCCTGGTCGACTGCCGGGCCGCGCTCGTGGAGGAGGGGCTGGCCGCCCTGGCCTGCGGGGCGTTCCACATCCGCTCCGGCGGCCGCACGTACTTCAACACCACCCCGCTCGGCCGCGCCGTCACCGGCACCCTGCTGGTGCGCGCGATGCTCGAGGACGGCGTCCAGATCTGGGGCGACGGCTCCACCTTCAAGGGCAACGACATCGAGCGGTTCTACCGTTACGGCCTGCTCGCCAACCCCTCCCTGCGCATCTACAAGCCGTGGCTGGACGCCGACTTCGTCCACGAGCTCGGCGGGCGCAAGGAGATGTCCGAGTGGCTGCTCGCCCGCTCGCTGCCCTACCGCGACAGCACGGAGAAGGCGTACTCCACCGACGCCAACATCTGGGGCGCGACCCACGAGGCCAAGTCGCTCGAACACCTCGACACCGGCATCGAGATCGTCGAGCCGATCATGGGCGTGCGGTTCTGGGACCAGGACGTCGAGATCACGCCCGAGGACGTCACGATCGGCTTCGAGCAGGGCCGCCCGGTCACGATCAACGGCAAGGAGTTCGCCTCCCCCGTCGACCTCGTGCTGGAGGCCAACACCATCGGCGGGCGCCACGGCATGGGCATGTCCGACCAGATCGAGAACCGCATCATCGAGGCCAAGAGCCGCGGCATCTACGAGGCGCCCGGCATGGCGCTGCTGCACGCCGCGTACGAGCGGCTGGTCAACGCCATCCACAACGAGGACACCCTCGCCAGCTACCACAACGAGGGCCGCCGCCTCGGCAGGCTGCTGTACGAGGGCCGCTGGCTCGACCCGCAGGCGCTGATGCTGCGCGAGTCGCTGCAGCGCTGGGTCGGCACCGCCGTCACCGGCCAGGTGACACTGCGGCTGCGGCGCGGCGAGGACTACTCGATCCTCGACACGTCCGGGCCCGCGTTCAGCTACCACCCCGACAAGCTGTCGATGGAGCGCACCGAGGACTCCGCCTTCGGCCCCGTCGACCGCATCGGCCAGCTCACCATGCGCAACCTCGACATCGCCGACTCGCGCTCCAAGCTGGAGCAGTACGCCAGGATCGGCATGGTCGGCAACCCGCAGGCGACGCTCGTGGGCGCCGCGCAGGCGGCCTCGACCGGCCTGATCGGCGCGATGTCCGAGGGCGGCGCCGAGGCGATCGCCTCCCGCGGCGAGGTCACCACCGAGGACGAACTCCTCGACCACGCCGCCATGGAGGCCGGCACCGACTGACCCGGCCCCGGCACCGGCCGGCATTCCGCTACGAAGGCCGTGAGACGCCCCTGCTGTCTCACGGCCTTCCCGCGTCCGCCGGCGGCCGGCTCAGCCGGGGTAGACGATGGCCGCGTTCCCGATGTACGACCTGCCGTCGTCCAGCTTGGTGAAGACGAAGTAGTACGTGCCGTCCACCGGGGCGTGGAACTCGGCCCGCTGCCCCTTGGCGCAGGTCAGCGTCTCGCCCGTCATGCGGGTGTCGCCCTTCCACGTCGAGCGGACCAGCATCGCGTGGAACTTGCCCGTCCAGACGTTGCACTTGGTGATGGCGAGCGTGGTCCAGCCCGCCTTCTGCGTCCACGTCCTGGATTCGAGCCGGTAGCTGAAGGAGAACGACACCGGCCGGACGGCGGCCTCGGCGGGAGGCGTCTGGAGCAGGACGACGGAGGCGGCGCAGACCGCCGCCGCGCCGAGCCGGGCGGCGCGGCGCAGACGTGACGGGGCGAAGGTCGTCATGGGATGTCCTTCCTGGAGGTGGTCTTCCTGAACCGCCCGGCGCGGGCGGGAGAAGGGACGGGCCGATTCCCCCGGTTTCCCGGCTCCCCGTCGGGGGTCGGTGGGAGGATGACGATCACCGGCCGTGGTTCGTCCCACAGCCGATGCTGCCCCCTGCGCCACCCACCCGGCACCCCCGTTGACCTGCGCAAGAAAGGCAGCAACAACGGCAACAACCGCATGGCGAAGCGGAGGACCCCATGGCGCGAGGCGGACGCAAGGACCATCCGATCGACCGGGCGCAGGGGCCGGTCGCGGAGTTCGTGGATGATCTGCGCCGGCTGCGCGGCACCCTCACTCTGGAGGAGGTGGGGCGCCGCATGCGCTACCACCCGAGCACGCTGTCGCGGCGGCTCAGCCCGAAGGAGCTGCCGCCGCGCGACTTCGTCGAGGCGTACGTACGGGCCTGCGGCGCCGACCCCGAGCCGTGGATCCGGCGCCGTGAGGAGCTCGCCGGACCTCCGGAGGCCCCGGACGCGGGGGCCACGGACGGGGGAGTCACGGACGGGGGAGTCACGGACGCGGGGGTCACGGACGACGGGCAGGTGCGGGAAGCGGCGGCTCCCCGGTGGCGAAGGCCTCGGGTCCTGGTGCCGGCCGCCGTGGCCGCCGCCGTGGCGGTCGCCGCGCCGCTCCTCGTCCACCTGCTGCTCGCCGACTCCCCGCCCTCGGCCGAGGGGACGAGGGCGACGGCCACCCTGCTCGCCGCACCGGCGTCCAGCCCTCCGGCCGTGGAGCCCGGCCACGGCTTCCCCGTCCGGATCGACCGCATGGCGTTCCGCATCTTCTCGTCCTGGTGGACGCAGACCGCCGAAGGCGACGTCGAGTTCTGGTCCCACCAGACCTGCCCGCCGGGCACCACGGCCTACTGGGTCGCCCTGCGCCCCGACCGCGAGCCGGCGCGGTTCGCCTGCGACTCCTGGCAGCATCACCTGTGGGCCGACGTCCAGCCGGGCACGTACCACCTGGAGATCTGGAAGGAGTACGACGGGCAGGCCATCAAGGGCTCCGGGGCGCTGCGGTCCAGCGTGCCCATCGTGGTCCACCCCAAGGCGACCCCCACCCCGACGGCGGGGCTCAGCGCACGAACGTCCAGTCCAGCTCGCCCTTGACGACGGTCGGCTTCCAGGAGCGCATGGGCCTGCCCATCTCCAGCGAGGTGGCGAGGTCCGAGAGCTGGGCCAGGTAGGAGGGCCAGACGGGGTCGCCTTCGAGCGTCAGGCCGGTCTCGTTGTAGTACTCGCCGGTCCTGCCCGTCCCGGTGTCCAGGAACAGGTGGCCTCCGTCGTTGGACGGCGCGTACGGGATGAGCCGCCCGTGCCACCAGGTGACATCGGGCGTGATGGTGCCGTCGAGGTACAGGCCGCACATCAGGGACCACTCCGCCGCGATCTCCTTGGCCGGGGCGTACAGCCACAGCGGTCCCGGACCGATCCCGGCGCCGTCGTGCCGCAGCAGCGAGGCCCGCAGGTCGTCGGGGAAGGTCAGGCCCATGCGGGCCTCCGCCCTGGCGATGTCCAGAGGGCGGGCGGGCGCGCGGAGCGTGCGGTGGCTCCTGGGCGCCCTGCGCAGCAGCCACCGCTCGATGCGCCGCCAGGCCGCGTCGACCTTCCTCGTCACGGCCGGGTCCGGCGTCCGCACCACGGGCGGCCGGCGCGGCGGGCGGCAGCCGATCCCGCGCGCGTCGGCGTCGGTGAGCGGCGACGGCTCTTCCGCCTCCGGGGTCGGCTCCGGGGTGGGCGACGGGCGGGCGGATCCCGCGCAACCCGACGGCAGGCTCGGGGGCCTGGCGGTCGTCCACCGCAGCTCGCAGCCCGCCGAGACCGACGGATACCACTCGCGTACGGCCTGCCCCTGCTCCATCGACGCCGCGAGCGCCTCCAGCAGGTCCGCGAACGACCGCCAGCCCATCGGCCCGTCGTAGCGGACGCGCTCATCCCACTTCTTCTCCCCCACCCGGCCGTTCCGCGGATCGGCGAACAGGTCCCAGCCGTGCCCGTCGCTCGCGAAGGGCAGCAGGCTGCCGTGCCACGCGCCGTCGTCGGGGTCGGCCTCGTCCACGGCCCCGGACATCACCAGGTCCTGGCAGTTGGACGACCTGAGCGAGTCGAAGCTGGACAGGCGGGCCAGGCCCAGCTCCGGAGGCAGCGGGAAGCCCGCGCCGAAGTTGCCGTCGGCCCCGTCGTGGCGCTGCAGGGAGGCGAACAGGTCGTCAGGCAGCCTGCCGTTGTCCCGCTCCCAGCGAGCCAGGTGGTCGCCGTCCACCGGGTGGCGCAGCTTCCTGAGCGTCGCCGACGCGTGCGCGCCCAGCCAGCGCTCGATCCTGTCCCATGCCGCGCCGACGCGCCCGGCGACGGCCGGGTCGGGAGTGCGCGGGGTCAGGGACGGCTCGCCGGTCGGGACGAGCACCTGCCAGGTCTCCTCGTCCTGTTCGGGGCCGCGGCCGAAGTACACGGGCGGGCAGCCGACGGAGCGGGCCTCGTCCGGCGTCATGGCCTGCGCGCGCAACTGCGCCTCGGTCTCCGGGTCGCCGCACGACCACACCATGTACGTTCCGCCGGAGGCGGCGCACATCACCCCCGACACGGGCTCAGCCCCGCTGCCGCCGGCCCCGGCACACAGCAGCAGCCCGGCCAGACAAACCCTCCCCCACCGCCACACAAGCCGCGACTTTACCGAGCGTCCCCGACAGTCCGTTGTGGATTCCAATCTGGGGCGCCTGGGAGGAGTTCCTGCTCACCGGGAACGCCCGCCTCGCCGAGGGCCTCCTGCAGACGGTCCTGACGTGCGCCGCCTCCCACTGGCCCAAGCTCGCCAGAGGCGGGAGCCCCGAGGCGCACGCCCGCAGGCCCTGGTGAACCAGACCATCTCCTGGCGGACCTGCCCGAGCCGCAGGCCGAGGCCGGCCGCACGACGAAGATCGAACCGAGCACTGGTCCGCCGACCACGCGACCGCAAACGGAAATATGGACCGTGCGAAAACCCGGAATTCTCCACAGGAGATTTGGATTTCACGGGTTTCTGCATATGAGGCCGTTTTCGCGTGACAATTCACGGAAGAATCGGTGACACGTTGGGGATTCCGCTGCGAAATGATCAAGCGCATGAAGCGCATCCCCCTCATTCTCGTCGCGATCGCCGCGCTCTCAGCCCTGATCGCCACACCCGCTCAGGCGGCCACGCTCCGGCCGGTCGTCGTCCAGCCGTACACCGACCTCACCGAGGGCGTCGCCGTCGGACCCCACGGCGAGGTCTACGTCGGGCTGCTGTCCAAGGGCGAGGTCAGGAAGATCGACGCCACCGGCACCGACACCCTCCTGGCCGCCCTGCCCGTGGGCGAGGGCCGGCTGAACGGCCTGGCCACCGACCGCCGCGGCACCGTCTACGCCCTGCTCAACTCGGGCGACGCCGCCACCAACGGCGTCTGGAGCATCACGCCCTGGGGCGACGCCAAGCTGCACGCCGCGCTGCCGATCGGCTTCGCCAACGCCCTCGCCTTCGGCCCCGACGGCGCCCTGTACGTCACCGACTCCGCGCACGGCGCCGTCTACCGGGTGACCGGCGGCAAGGCGGCGGTCTGGGCGAAGTCGCCGCTGCTCGACCCCGGCGCCGACGGCGTCGGCGCGAACGGCATCGCCTGGCGCGCGGGCGCGTTCTACGTCGCCGTCTCCGACCAGGCGCAGATCGTCCGCATCCCGTACGGCAAGGGCGGCCAGGCGGGCACGCCGGCCGTCCACGTCAAGGACGCCAAGCTGGCAGGGGCCGACGGCGTGGCCTTCGACGTACGCGGCCAGCTGTACGCCCCGAGCTACACCGGCAACACCCTCAACCTGGTCAGGACGAACGGCCAGGTGGAGGTCCTGGCGGACAAGCTGGACAGCCCCGCCAGCCTGGCCTTCGACGGCCGGGTGCTCTACTTCGTCAACATCGGCGGCAACGGCGCGCCCAGCCTGATGAAGGCCAAGGTCAAGCACCCGGGCCTGCCCCTGCTGCACGGCTGACCCACCGAGACGGGCGGCCCCACCCGGGGCCGCCCGCGACGCCTATCCGGTCGCCGTATGGCCCGTCCCGTCCTCCTGGCTCCGGACCACAGGCCGGATCGCGCCCGCGTGGTCGCCGGCCTCGCAGAGGGCCTCGGACGGGTCCCGCCTGCGGCTCCCCTGCCACCCGCAGGAGCAGACCGCCACGTACCCTCCGCTGCTCCCGTCCCCGCCCCGTTCCTCCGCCCAGCCGACGTGCCTCACGCCCGCCTCGCGCAGCAGGAGGACCGCCGTCGCCGCCAGCACGGTCCCCCCGCCTGCCACCAGCCCGCCGAGCGTCCCGAGGAACGCCACGTCGGTGGAGTCCCGCACCGTGTACGGGCCGGGACGCAGCAGGGGCGCCAGCAGCGTGATCGCCATGAGCACGGCCCCGCCCCCCATCACGGCCGATCCGTACATCATCCGGACGGCCCGCGACACCCGCCCCAGGACGACCGGGACGACGACCAGGCCCACCCCGACGACGGCGCCCGCGAGGACGTCCGGCGTGAACATCGGATGCCAGAAGGGCCGGGCGACGAGGACGGCGGCCCCGCCCGCGAGCACCGAGCCCCCCACGACGAGCGCCAACCCGGGCCGCCTGTCCAGGATCATGGTTCCTCCTCACGAGGGACAACGGCCCAGGGCCGCGCTTCGTGCCGATGATCGGCCACGGGAGACCGGACCGTAGGCTGTCGCCGATCAGGAGATGACGCGGGAGAAGGACGGAGACGGATGACGGCGGCCCCCCTCGACGGCGTTCACGACGTCGACTGGGCTTCCCTCGACCACGCGTACGGCTCGGCCGAGGACGTGCCGCAGGCGTTGCGGGACGCCGTCGGCCCGGCCCCCGAGCCGGCGGCGGCAGCGATGGAGCACCTGTTCAGCAGCGTCTACCACCAGGGAACGCTGTACTCGGCGACGCCGTGGACGGTGCCCTTCCTCGCCCGGCTGGCCGCTGACCCCGGCACCCCCAGGCGCGTGAGCCTGGTCTCCCTGCTCGGCGCGATCGCCGCGACCGGCGACGCCGACGCGCAGGTGCTCGCGGACGTCGGAGCCGCCCTCCTCCGCGAGACCCGGAGGTTGCTGCCGCTGCTGGACGACCGGGACGCCGGCATCCGGCACGCCGCCACGTACCTGCTCGGCAACCTTCCGCGTGAGGCCGCGGCGGAGGTCGTGCCCGCGCTGCGGGCCCGGCGCGGACGCGAGAGGTCGCCGCGGGCGCTGGCGGGCCTGCTGGCCGCGGCTGGCCGCCTCGACCCGTCGGGCAGCGCCGCCTGGCTGGAGGCGGAGCTGGCACCGGCCAGGCCGTCCGCCGCGCGGACCGGCGCGCTCTGGGCGATCGCCGACGTCGCGCTCCCGTGGCCGGACACCGCAACGGAAACGCTCGTCGACTGCCTCCTGCACGGCAGGCGCCTGGAGAACTGGATCTGGTCGGCCGATCCCTTCATGGACGTCATCTCCCGGATCGACGGCGCGTCGTTCGCCACGCTGTGCCACACGCTGTTCAGGCAAGGGACGGGCGAAACCGCCCGCGCGGCGATCGAGGCGGCCTACCGGCGGTGCGTGCGCTCGCGCTCGGCGCGCCAGGAGCTCGCGCCGCTGCTGGCCGCGGGGGTCGGCCACGCCGAGCTCGCCGTTCGGCTGGCCGCAGCCACAGCGGTACGGGACGTTCCCGCGGCTGCCCCTGCCGCGGCCGAGGCCCTGGCCGGCCACGTCGCGAGCCCGCCCCCAGCGGTCGCCGAGGATCCGAACTCGGACGAGGCGCGGCTGTTCGACGCGGGCCTGGAGATCCTGATCATGCTCGGCGATCCGCGCTGGCGCGAACCGTTCATGACCGCGCTCCCCGTGGGCGCGGTGATCCCCGGCATCCTCGGACTCCTCATCGACACCGGCGTGACCTGCGAGCCCGGCCTGCTCGCAGCGGTGCGCCGGCGGCTGGCGGCGCTGCCTCCCGAGTGGCCTGCGCGGCCCGGAGGGTACGACGAGCTGCTCAGCAGGACGCACTGGCACAACGAGCTGAACGGGCTGACCCGGCTGCTGCACCACTGGGGCCCGGACGCGGCCGACGCGGTCCCCGAACTCGTCGCGCTCATCCCGTACGACCGCTGGTGGGCGGTCCGGGCGCTCGCCGCGATCGGACCCGCCGCCTCGGCGGCGGCGCCCGCGCTGACCAGGGTCCGCGACGACCCGGAGGCGTCCTGGCCGCACCGCCTCCGATGCGCCGAGGCCCTCGCGGCGATCACCGGGGACGTCGCCCAGGTGAGCGCCTGCGTCGCCGAGGCCGCCGCGGGCGGCGAACCCGTTCCGGCCGCGCACACGGCGCTCCGTCACGGACTCCCCCTGGACGGCCTCCTTCCCGCGCTGCGCGACCTCGCCACCGCCGCCCCCGGCGACGACCCGTCCGTCATGAGGGTACGGATCGAGGCGGCCCGGCTCCTACTGCGCGCCGGGGAGACCCGCGCGCCGCTCAGCGCCGTCACCGACGCGCTCGACAGCGGCAGACACACGGCGGACGCGGCCGAACTCGCCGGCCTGATCGGGCCGGCCGCCGCCGATCTCGTCCCGAAGCTGCGCGGCCTGCTCGACGACCGTCACGACTTCACCGCGGCCGCGCTGGCGCTGCTCCGCGTAACCGGCGAGACCGCACCGCTCGTCGCCGCCGCACGCCGGCACCTTCGAACGGCAGGGGCCGGAACGTGGCTGGTCGAAGCGCTACGGGAACTCGGCGCGAACGCCGCCCCGCTCCTGCCCGAGCTGCGCGAACTGGCGTACGGCGACGCCGCCCTGCCAGGCTCCGCCACCTACGGCCGGCAGGCCCGCCAGGACGACGAGGAGCGCCGCCGGCTCCTCACCGTCCTGGCAGCGTGGGATGCGGGGCGCTGGGGACGAGGCCGGCCATGTCGTTCGTGATGGCCCATCGGTCGTGGCCGCGCCAGGCTCCGTCGATGAACAGCAGATCGGGCGAGTAACCCTCGTAGCGGAAGCCGTGCTGCTGGACCAGCCTGGTGGACGCGTGGTTGTCGGGCTGGATCTGCGCCTCCAGCCGGTGCAACCGCAGTTCCTCGAACGCGTGGCGCAGCACCAGGCCGAGACCCTCCGACATGTACCCCCGACCGGCGTAGGGCGCGAAGGCCGCGTAGCCCAGCGAGCCGCACTGGAAGCGTCCGCGGACGATGCTGTTGATGTTGACGTTGCCCGCGATGGCGCCGCTGTCGCTCAGGCAGATCAGCAGGCCTTCGGCGGATCGTCCCTCGTCGAACCGGCCGAGGAACGTCTGGAACGCCTCCGGCGTCGCGGGCAGGGACATCCACGGCTGATGCAGGTCGACGCTCGCACGGACCCGTTCGAGAAACTCGTCCTGATCCAGGCTGGTCATCCGCCGCAGCACCACACGAGGGGTACGCCCCAGTTCGTCAGGCAGGGGCGTGTCCGGCGTCCCTTCCGTTCGCGCGGCTCTCTCGATCCCGCCGTTCTCCACCATGGATGGCACGCTATCGCCTGCGATGGGGCAGTTTGATCGGTTCAGTCGTCGGAGAAGACGAACTCGTGGCACCTGCGGACGAGCGGGGAACGGCGATCGCGAGTGACGACGTCATGGCGACGAGGGCGCAGGTCAGCGCCCTCGTCCTGCCGCTCCGGCTCCGCTTCGTGTCGTCGGCCGCGCCTTCAGGGGGCGATCAGGACCGGGGTTCCCAGCGGCAGCCCGGACAGCACCTTGAGCGCGCGGGCGGGCACCCTGATGCAGCCGTGCGTGACCGCCTTGCCGAACACCTTCCGGTCCGGCCAGCCGTGGAAGGCGACCGTGCCCGGACCGCCGCCGAACGTGTCGAGCGTCGGCGAATGCGTGCCGAGCGGCAGGATCAGCGGGCTGTAGGTCTTCTTCTTCGGCGACATCTGGGCCAGCAGGAAGGTCCTGCCCGCCGGGGTGGGCGTGTCGGGGCCGCCGATGGCCACCGACCAGGTGCCGAGCTTCTTGCCGCCGTTCATCACGATCAGCTGCTTGGCGCCCAGCTTGACGATGGCGCGGTGGCGGCTGCGCGCCTTCTTCAGGCCCTTGTCCTTGATCCAGCCGGTGACGTGGTTGGGCTTGCTGGGCAGGAGCACGCGGTACCAGCCCTTGCGCGTCTCCACCACCGGGACCCAGGTCTGACTGCCGAGCTGCTTGGCCGGGAGCGTCGCCACGGGCTGGCCGTCGGGCTGGGCGTAGACGGCCACCGCACGGGCGGGGTGGACCACGACGCCGCTCAGCTTCCCGTACGTGTCGGTGTCCTGAGGGAGGCCGCTCAGCTGCGTGAACGTGGTGGCCTCGGGAAGCGCGGTCGTCGTGACGGAGGCGCCGACGGCGAGGGTGACGGACGACGCCTCGGCGCCGGCGACGGGGATCGAGGCGACGAGGCTGGCGGCGACGAACGCGGCGCCGAGGAGGCGGCGGGGGGCATCGAGCGGCACGATCGGCTCCTGAGGTTCTGTGACGCATGCGGCACGAAGGCGTATCCATCTGGCCCGCTTGATAACGGTTTGGAACGTTTGAAGATCCTTGGCCAGCGGGTGTGACATTTTTACACAGATGGGACCGTTTGAGGCCCCAGCTCTTCCAGACATCCCGAGGTACGGCCGTGACACCCCTCAGACACTCTGCACTCCGCCGCTGGCTGACAGCGGCACTCATGTTCGCCGTGGCAGCGCTCGCGGTACTCGTCGCCTCCAGCGCGGCTTCGGCTGGATCGCTCCACGGGAAGCCGCCCGGCGACAACGGCGACGTCAAGGTCCACAGCTGGACGACGCCGGAGGACGACCCGCGCAACGAGCCGAAGGTCTGCGTGTTCTATCTGGTCGGGTTCAACTTCGACCGGGTGGAGCAGGTGAGCTGGGAGATCAAGTCCTGGCCGCCCACGGGCAACGGGACCACAGTGAAGAGCGGCACGCTCACACTCGACGAGGACGGGCATGGCCGTACCGTCGACACGACGCTGCCTGACGGGCATTACAAGCTGGTCTGGACCTTCAAGGGGGAGCACGGCAAGGCCAAGCACAAGGTCTTCTGGGTCAAGTGCGGTTCCACGCCCACCGACCCGCCGACCTCGCAGCCGCCCACCTCCCAGCCGCCGACGTCCCAGCCCCCGACCTCGCAGCCGCCGACCTCGCAGCCGCCCACGTCCCAGCCCCCGACCTCGCAGCCGCCCACCTCGCAGCCGCCCACCTCCCAGCCGCCCACCTCCCAGCCGCCGACGTCGCAGCCGCCCACTTCCCAGCCCCCCACGTCGACGGGCACCCCCACTCCCTCTCGGACGCCTACGCCCACCCCGACGCCCACCCGCCCCGGTCAGGGTGATCACGGGACGACGGTGACGCAGGACTGGATCCAGTGGGACGAGAACCCCACACCAGCCCAGGACGAGCCCAAGCCCGCACCCACCCCCAAGCCGGTGAAGACCCACATGCCGGTCACCGGCTGACGAACGCCACCGAACGATGAAGGGCCCGGAGCACCGCCACCCGGGCCCTTCGCCGTCTCGCAGCTCCGGACGGCCCTCCAGCACGGCGGGCTCGCCGTCGGCCGCAGGGGGCCTGGCGCGAGAACGCGCCGCCGTCGTGATCGGGGGGTGGCGGACTTCGACCTTCGTCGTCAAGGGATCGACCCGGCCGGCTACGACCGGCCGGCTGAGCGGGTCGCACGGGCTCGCGCGGGTGAGGAGAGATTCACGCCCCATGAGTTGCTGAAAGAGCCGGCGGTCCTGAGCACCCATCAGGCGCACATCGCCGTCGAGCACTGGGCCGCAGCCCTCGACGAGGCGTCGGGCCCGGTCGCAGGCTGACTCGCCAGGCCCCGGAGGAGGGCTGCGCACGCAGGCCGGACACCACTGCGCCCCGTCGGGGCAACGGCCGGAGCCTGGTCGCGCCGCCGCCGTCACGCCGGTGTGGTCGCGGGTTCCCCGGACTTGCCCGCGCCGGCGGCTCGGGACGGCAGGAGCAGGGCGGTGACGACCACGACGACGGACAGCACCGCGCCGACGACGAAGGCCATGCGCATGCCGTCGAGGGTGGCGAACGCCTCAGTGGCCCCCGCGGCTCTCAGGGCGTCGGCTCGCGCGCCCATCACGGTGATCACCAGCGCGGTGCCCATGGCGGCGGAGACCTGCTGCAACGTGCTCAGGATCGAGCTGGCATGGGAGTAGAGCGACGACGGGACCGCTCCGAGCCCGAGGGTGAACACCGGGGTGAAGGTCGCGGCCAGGCTCACCATCAGCAGCGCGTGCAGGCCGAGGACCTGCCAGAACGGCATGGTCATCGTGACCTGGGTGAAGCCGGCGAGCGCGAGCATGATCCCGATCGAGCCGGGGACGACCAGCACCCGGCCGCCGAACCGGTCGAACAGGCGGCCCACGGTCGGGCCGAGCAGCCCCATCGCGAGGCCGCCCGGCATCACGAGGAGCCCGGTCTGCAGGGCGGTGAGCTGGCGGACGTTCTGCAGGTACAGCGGCAGCAGGATCATCGAGCCGAGCATCGCCATGAAGGCCACCGACATGAGGACCAGCGCGACCCTGTAGGTGCGGTGGCGCAGGGTACGCAGGTCCAGCAGCGGCACGCCGCGCTTCTGCAGCCACAGCTGGCGGGCGACGAACACGGCGATGGCGGCCAGCCCGGCCACCACGATCGCAGCGGCGACGACGGCGTCACCATCCTTGAACCGGCTGAGCCCGTAGACCAGGCCGCCGAAACCGGCGGCCGCGGTCACCACGCTCAGCCGGTCGATGGTGCTGTACCGCGGCTCTCCGACGTTCTTGAGGTGCTTGAGTCCGCCCCACGTGATCAGGGCGGCGATGGGGAGCACCACGGCGAACAGCAGCCGCCAGGACCCGAACCAGAGGATCACCCCCGACACCGCCGGGCCCATCGCGGGCGCGACCGACATGGCCAGGGTGATGTTGCCCATCACGCGGCCGCGTTCGCGCTCGGGCACCACCTGCATCAGCGTGGTCATCAGGAGCGGCATCATCACGGCCGTGCCGGACGCCTGGACGATGCGGGCCCCCAGCAGCACCTCGAACGTCGGCGCGACCGCCGCCGACGCAGTGCCGAGGAGGAACAGCCCCATCGCGGTGGTGTACGCGGCGCGGGTGGACACCCGCTGCAGGAACCACCCGGTGATCGGGATGACGGCGGCCATGGTCAGCATGAAGGCGGTCGAGAGCCACTGCGCGGTCTGCTCGGTGATGTGCAGCGCGTCCATCAGCCGCGGGATCGCGTTGATCATGATCGTCTCGTTGAGGATGACCACGAACGTGGCGAGCACCAGCAGCCGGATCACGGCCGGGGTGCGGCCGGAAGGGGCTGCCGCGGATTGGGCGGGCGAGTCGAGCTGTGGGCTGGACACGGCACCTCGATCGGGGTTGTCGGACATGACAGGATCACGGCTGGTGTCCCAGCCGGGGGTCTCACAGGAAGTCGTGGTCATGCACAGACTGACCGGCACCACTGACAGAACTCATCGCCTGTGTGCCCCGCATTCCGACAAGTGATGCGAAACGCCACCAGCTTTTCACCATCGGCGTACGACGATCTCCCCGTGCGGCGGTGCCGCGCCCCTGGCAGACTGACGATGCGACCGAGCTCACGAGCCCTCCCCGCCGCGTCTGGCAGCTCATGATCCACGCCGCCACCCGGTTCCGCGGCCTGCCGACAGCCCTGATCGTGGGCGCGTACGCGGCGGCCGTGCTGACGCTGACCTGGCTGACCCGGGAGGGTTTCCTCGGCGACGCCGCCTACGGGGTCATGGCCATGGTCATCATGGCCCTCCCCCTCTCACTCGTGGGCACGTCGCTGTACGGCACCTTGGAGGGCGCCGTCACCGGCCAGGGGCCGGATTACGCCGCCCCCGGCTGGCAGTACGTCCTGATGGCCTGGCCGGGCCTGGTCACGGCCGTGATCCTGGGCCTCCTGCTGACCTGGAGGCGGACCCGTCCGGCGGCGACGGCCGCCGGCTGGGCTCTGGCCGGCCTCGTCATCCTCATGGGAGCGGCGACCACGTTCGACAGCTGGGCACCCCGCCGCCCGTACGGCTGGCCCTTCCTGATCTACGGGTCGATCATGGTCGTCGCCCTGCGCGCCACCCGCCCCCGGCCCAGACGCCGAGATTGACGAGCATGTAGCAAGGCCACCGCGTCGCGCCCGGAACACGCATCCCCGCCAGCCCGCTGCCCCGATCCCGCAGATCTTCGCGCACTCCTGGACGCCGTACTCGACGCCCTGCCCAAGAAGGACGCACGCGTACTCCGTAAGCAGCTCGGCGACTCCACCGACCTCTGTTGGCTCCCTGCGAAAGGTCAGGGGCGATGAGCCGATGGATATCCGGCCGCGCCCTCCGCCTGGTGTGCGAATGTCGGCTGGGGCGAGACACGGAGTCGCACCGAGTTCGGGACATCGCCGCCGCCCACGTGGTGCACGTACCAGCCATCGGGCACGTCTCTCGCGGGGAGCGGATACTTGGTCCAATCATTGCTGGTCGAAGCCTTGTAGTAGTCGGAGACGGTGGCATGTCGTTCCCGGAGGATCGCCCTGACCTCTCCGACCGTCCAGTTCTCCAGCTTCATTCCTTCCAGGATCTCGCCACGAGCGGTCGGATCTCCCGCCACCTCGTACCGTTCACCAGGGCGAGCGGCCCGCCCGAAGATGATTTCGAAGGGGCTGCGCAGGCCGACAGGAATGCTCACCCCTGCCAGGCACCAGTGGTTGCCGCACCCGCCTCCTTCGATCTTCTTGATCCGGGCGCTTCTGGTTCCGTCCTGGATTTCGAACTCGTCAGGGTGAAAGACGACCATTCTTCCCGGGGACGAGACGGAGACCAGAGCGCCGACGAGGCTGGGCGACGCTGGTTCCATCGTCAACTTGACGTTCAGCCCATGCGCTGCGAAGTCCTGCCGGTATCGCCGGGGGTCGGCGTCCGGATCCACGATCCTGACGTCGATATAGTCGCCATTCCTGGTGAAAGCCAGTGCCTTGGCCGGCCCCAGAGTCATGGGACCGACGTCGCCGGGATGGATGACCGGAGCCAGGACCGCCGCTCCCGCCAGCAGGGCGGTGACGGGAATGAGAATGAGCCACCTTCGCCGGGACCAGCGCCGTTCGGCCTTCTGAGGCGCCTGCGCCGAATTGCCGATGATGTCGTGGAGGGTGGCGGACAGCACCAGCGGGTCCGCCTGAACATGGCCCGCAGGGTCCTGCATCCGCAGTGCGGTCGTCAACTTCTTGAGGTCGTCAGTCATACGGAATTCTCCCGGCAGGTCGGCTGGCAGGCGGTGACGGGCTGCGACTCTTCTCCGAGCCAGTTTCGTAGTCTTTTCCGTATGCGATGGAGTCGCATGGTGGCTGTCGGCCGTGAACAACCCACGACCTTCGCGGCCTGACGAAGGTCGAGCCCTTCCCAGGACATCAGGAGCAGCAGTTCCCGGTCGCTTTCGCTCAGGCTGTTCAGTGCGGCCAATGCGGTCTCGCGAGCGGCGACCGTCGTGGCGTGGTCCGCTTCAACACTCTGGTTCATCAGACTGTCGCCCAACGAGTCGGCGAGGGCACCACGTCGGTTATCTCGTTTGGTCAGATTCAGTATGAGATTCCGAGCGGTCGCGTACAGCCAGGGGAGCGGTTGTGCACGGGGGAAACGCTCGTACTTCTCCCAGGCAATCTTGAACGTCTCGGCGGTGATGTCCGGAGCCTCAGCAGGACCGACCCGCCGCCAGGCGTACCGTAGAACCGGCTCATAATGTTCCTGGAACATGCGGGTGAAGCTTTCCTCATCATTCACACGCCGTCTCCTCTCCACCATCCCGGTGCATGCTTCGCCATCCAATTGATAGATGTCGCGCACCTGCCGGATATCACCGACGGATGAGCACGTATGGCTGGAGAGCGGTCGGACGGCATGGCCCTCAGTCAGGTCGGCCTCGAAGACGCCGGCGCCTCCTAGGATGATCTTCATGTCCGGCCCTCAGCCGATCCCGCGCAGGTCGGCCCGCGTCCTGCTGGTCGATGATCGTGACCGGATCCTGCTGTACCGCGCCCTGCGGTCCATCAAAGATCCCTACTACGCCTGGTACACCATCGGTGGCGGTATCCGGCCCGGGGAGACGCCGAGCGCCGCCGCCGCGCGCGAACTCCTTGAGGAGATCGGCCACGAGGTCACGCCTGCTTCCCTCGGACCGGTCGTGGCCACCAGCGCCGGTGACTGGATCCGTGACGACGGCACACCGATGCGTTCGACGCACTCCTTCTTCTTCCTGCGTACGCCCACCCTCCAGGTGGACCTCTCCGGCATGGAGGAGTTCGAGCGCTCCCTGTTGGACGGCTTCCGCTGGTGGACGCCGGCCGATCTGCGCGCCACTCACGAATGCGTGCTCCCCGCCGGCCTGGCCGACCTGCTGGAACGCCTACTGGGTGGTGAAGTGCCGTCCGAGCCGGTGGTCATGTCCTGGGATCGGTAGGGCGGCGGCACCGGACCGGACAGCGGCCCCGGCTCCCCTGGGGGCCGGGGCTGAGGAAGACGATCTACGGCTCCAGCCTGGCTCACCGCAGGGTGAGCGAGGTCTCGGAGTTGATGTGGGTCAGTTTCTGGGGGTTGCGGACGTAGTAGAGGCCGGTGATGCGGGCGTCCTCGACGCGGATGGCGACGACGCCGTCGATCTCGCCGTCCAGGCGGAGGACGAGGGCCGGGCTGCCGTTGACCACGGTGAGGTCACCCGTGAGCGCGATGCCGGCCTTGCCGATGCCGCCGACGATGAAGCGGGCCACCTTGCCGGCGCTGATGACGGGGCGCGGTGAGGCCTGCTTGACGCCGCCGCCGTCGCTCAGCAGGACGACCTCGGGGGCGAGCACGTCCAGCAGGCCCTGCAGGTCCCCGGCTTCGAGGGCGCGCTGGAACGACTCCAGGACCGCCCAGGCCTCGCCGGAGGAGACCGTCTCGCGCGGGCGGCGGGCATCGACGTGCCGGCGGGCGCGGTAGGCGATCTGCCGGACGGCCGCGGGGCTCTTGCCGACCGCGGCCGCGATCTCGTCGTAGCCGACGTCGAACGCCTCGCGCAGCACGAAGACGGCGCGTTCCGTCGGCGACAGCGTCTCGAGGACGAGCATGAGCGCCATCGACACGCTCTCGGCGAGCTCGGCGTCCTCGGCCACGTCCGGCGCGGTGAGCAGCGGCTCGGGCAGCCACGGCCCGACGTACGCCTCCTTGCGGCTCTTCATGCTGCGCAGGCGGTTGAGCGACTGCCGGGTGGTGATCCGGATCAGGTAGGCGCGCCGGTCGTGCACCTGCGCCAGGTCGGCCTTGACCCATCGCAGCCAGGTTTCCTGCAGGACGTCCTCGGCGTCGGCCGCCGATCCGAGCATCTCGTACGCGACGGTGAACAGCAGGTTGCGGTAGCCGAGGAACGTCTCGGTGGCGGGGTCGTTCATGGCTCGGTCCTTCTCGTCGTTCGTCGCCGAAGCGCCCCGGTTCACCGGCCGCGTTCGGAATGCTCGAACCGGGATCACCGGACACCTTGATCGAGGCGGCCGTGGGCCTCCGCCGACAGATCCTGCCAGTCGGCCCAGGTCTTGAGCCGGTCGGCGTACACCTGCTGGAGCATCGGGTAGAAGCCCAGGCCGAAGAGCACCCGCAGCGGCGGGTCGTCCGAGTCGACGATCTTGAGGAGCGCCTGAGCCGCGGCGGCCGGGTCTCCGGCGGGCTGCTTCCCCATCACCCCGGCCAGGCGCCGACGGAGGCCGTCGTAGACGGGGTGGGCCTCGGCCATGTGGCCGTTCGCGAGCGGGTCGGGGTTCTTGCCTGACCTGGTGGCGAAGCCCGCGGGCTCGACCACGGTCACCTTGATGCCGAACTCCGCGACCTCTTGGGCGAGGGTTTCGTTCAGCGCCTCCAGGGCCCACTTGGAGGCCTGGTACGCGCCACCGAGCGGCATGGCGATGAGCCCCGCCGCCGAGGACAACTGGATGACGTGCCCCGCGCCCTGCTCGCGCAGGTAGGGCAGCGCGGCCTGGATCACCCACACCGCGCCGAACAGGTTGGTCTCCAGCTGGTCGCGCAGTTGCCGCTCGGTCAGCTCCTCGATCGCGCCGATCTGGGCGTACCCGGCGTTGTTCACGATGACGTCGAGCCGGCCGAAGTGCTCCTTGGCCCGCTTGACGCCCTCGAAGACCGCGGCCTTGTCGGTGACGTCCAGCGCGAGCGGAAGCACCGCATCGCCATAGGCGGTGACCAGGTCCTCCAGGTGTGCGGCGTTCCGGGCGGTCGCTGCCACCTTGTCACCGCGGGACAGTGCCGCCTCGACGAAGTCGCGTCCGAGCCCACGCGACGAACCGGTGACGAACCAGACCTTGGGCATGATGTCTTCCCGTTCCTTCTGCGCCGGCGGCATTCCGGGATCGGATGCCGCTCTCCGCTGTTCCACCCCCAAGACACGCGTCCCGGCAAAGACATAACGCCCCATGGATGTGATCCGCGTCTCTCCAGGGCGTGATCTCTGATCAGGGCTCAGCCCTCGGCCACGGCGGCGGGAAGAGCGGGGCCGGTTCAGGGAGGCGTCCTTGATCCACGGTGGCCGGCCATTCATAATGGCCGCTTTCTCATGATCGGAGAACGACTGTGGAGACCCTGTCCTCCGGCGGCGAGCCGACGCCCCGTCGGCGTCGTCCGGCACTGACCGGAGCCGCCTTACTCGCGCTGGGCGTCGTCGCGGGAGTCGCCCTGGGCGCGGCCGGCCTCGTACCCGCCGCGCTCCGCCCCACGCCCGTGTCGCCGACGGCCTCGCCCCGGCCCACGACCAGTGATGCGCGCCTGAGCCTGCCCGCCGTGCGCGGCGCCACCGCGGTCACGCTGCCGGCCCAGGTCGTAGGCATGACCCTGCGGCACGAGTTCGACGGTGTCGTCGAGGACGACACCGCCGTCTTCCTCCGCGGCCTGCGCAACGGCGGTTACGACGTCACGAAATCGGTCAGCGGGCTCTACGTTCACCCCCGTGCCTCGTCGGCGCTGCCTCCGCTCACCTCCCCGGTGACCCTGTTCGCGGCCCAGTCCGAGAACCTGGACGCGGACGCGATCTTCAAGGACTGGCTGATGCCGTCGCTCGGCAGGGCCGCCAGGAAGTCGGAGACGCTCGACGCGTGGCCCTACGAGGGGAACACGATGTGCTGGCTCACCACGACGTACTTCTGCGCCTGGGCGGACCGCACGTCGTTCGGCGTGGTCTCCTTCAACGCGACAGCCGAGATGACCACCCGGGCCCATGACCACTTCGCCGCGATCCGAGCCGCCGTCGAACAGCCGATCCATCCGCAATGAGCACTACCCGGTGATTCCTATCGGCCGGCGCCGGGCAACGACGGTACGCATCCTCAACCTGGATCACCTGACCTTGCAGGACTTCGGCGGTGTGGGCCGAGACGTGATCCACCCCGTCTCGGGCGCCTGCGCGATGTAGTGAGTCAGGACGTCACCTCCGGAACCGCCCGGCACATAACTGGCCCGGGCCAGCGCGGCGCCGGTCTCCATGTCCAAGAACGTGCGTGTGTAGGCGGGAAGCGGCTTCGATCCCGGAGACCGAGGCTGCTCGCGGTCACGAGTGAAAGTGACCGACAACGCCTTCCTGCCCAGTGGATCGGTCGCCGTGCCGTACACCTTGGTGTCGGGAAGTTCCGCCAGCAGGCGCAGGATCGCGGCACGAAGCTGCGGGCGGATCGGCATGGACAACAGGTTGCCCGCGAGAGGGAGGAACTCCTCGAACGGCTGCTTGAACCCTCGATCCTGCCAGATGCGGTGATAGTCGCGGAGCTTGGCCAGCAGGCCGTTCCTGTCGGCGGGGATGGCAGCCAGATCGGCGAGTGTGAGGTCGGCGAGGCTGTGGTCCCCGACCTGGGCGTCGTTCCCGTCACGCCATTCGCAGCCTCGGGGCTGGTCGGTGATCTGTATCGGTCGGCACTCGTCGGCGGGGTTGTCCTTGGTGCAGCGTGGCTTGACCCGGGTCGGCGCTCCCGCTGCACGCCATGCGCGTTCGTCGGCTGCGGAGGCCGGGAGCGCGGCCTGCGCGGAAGTCCGCAGCATGAACTTCTCCGTGGTGTCCAGCGGAGCCGTTCGCTCGATGCGCTGCCGGGTCAGGAGGTCGTAGCCGCCTGCGGAGATCCGTCCACCAGTGATGATCACCTCCCGCCAGTAGGCGCCCCTTCCTTCAGGCAGGCGCTCCACACGGGCGGCCAGATCGAGCAGTTCGTTGTTCCGCGGCTGGACCAGCACCGGAGCAGGCGCAGAAGCCAGGTTGGCCACCAGTGTGACCGCTATGACCATCGCGGCCGTGGCCACAGCCGAGCTCAGCGCCCACCCCCACAGCCGCGCGCGGGAACGGCCAGGGACGCGGCGGGTGCGCACGCCGTCAGCGGCGAGGCGGGCACGCGCGCGAGCGACCACCTCGGTCGAGGGCGGGGGCGCGTCGGGCAGCGCCCGGGCGAGCAGTTCGAGCTCATCCATCGATGTCCTCCTTCAGGGCGCCGAGCGCCGAGCGCAGATGCTTGCGTGCCCTGTGAAGCCGGGATGCGACGGTTCCATAGGGAATGTGCAGGGCGGAAGCGACCTCGGCATGGCTCAGGCCGCCCAACGCGATCAGCAGCACCACGTCGCGATCGCGCTGTTTCAGCGCGGCCAGCGCTCCCGCCAGCGGGCCGGTGAAGCGCGCGGCGTCCACCCGGTTGAGCACCCGATCCAGTAGAGGGTCCTCGTGGCCGTCCCAGTCACGCTCCGCCGCCCGGCTGAGCGCCTTCCACCGCGTGGTCTCCGTACGGCGGTGCCGCGCGACCAGGTTGGTGGCAATGCCGTACAGCCACGGCCTGACCTCTCCCACGGCTGGGTCGTATCCGCCGCGCAAGGCCGCGAGGAACACCTCCGCGGCCAGGTCGTCGGCGTCGTCCGCGGGCAGACGACGGGCGATGTACCGATGGATCTCCGCGAAGTAACGGTCGAAGAGATCGGCCGCAACCGCCGGTTGATCTCTCCCGCTACGCGTGTTGTACACGATCACACTCATTCTTGCCGCGACGGCGAGAATGCTTTCACGCTCTGGTTCACGCCTCCCATGAACTCGGTCTGGCCGCGTTCTCCGCCCGCTCTGGGCCGAGTTCACCAGCGCTCCTGAACAAGCCACTCAAAACTGTCTGGACCGAGGCGTACCGTGGGTCGTCACGCTGGCTTCACCGGGAAGGGATCATCCTGTTGGTCGGGCAAGATCACTGAGTCGGACGGATGCCACCACGGCATTGGGCATGGCACTCGACGCGCTCCACGCTGCGGGCGCCGACATGGCCTACCGCGTGTGCGGCACGGGCGCCGCGCTCCTGCAAGGAGTCCCGCTCCCCGCCGGGGACATCGACATCCTGCTCGCCGGCCGAGAGGACCTGGAGACGTTCGCCGCGGTGCTCTCGTCGTTCCCCTGCCTGTACGCCGCCTCGTGGCTCCCGGAATCCTCGCAGTACTTCACCAGGTTCGAGGTGAACGGGGTCGACGTGGAGCTCAGCACCGTCGAGCGGCAGGTCGACTCGGACGCGTTGGAATGCGTGGGCAGCGGTCCCTGGCAGCATCACGTCCTGATCGCGTGCGGCTCTCACCAGGTGCCGGTGATCCGGCTGGAGATCCGGTTGGCCACGGAACTCCTGCGCGACCGGGCCGACCGATACGAACCCCTCCTCGACCACATGGCTACGCACGGCTTCGACCCTGATCTGCTGCGACGGGCCTTGGACGCCTGCAGCATCCCCGCGCACCGCCGGCGACTGGTTCAAGACCGCCTCGCGCGGTCAGCAGCTTGATCACACGCGATAAACCTGGCGACGTCGGCGACCATCCCCGGGATACTGGTCGCCCATGGATGAGGTCGAAGTCGTCGTCGCCCATTCCGAGCGCGCGACTCTGCGCGTGGGTGACGTGTTCTTGAAGGTGGACGCCGATCAGGCGCGCATCGACGCGGAGGTCGAGGCGATGTCCCTCGCGCCGGTCCCGACCCCGGAGGTCCTGTGGCGCAAGCCGCCCGTGCTCGCGATCGCCGCACTCCCGGGGACGACGCTTGGGCGCCTCGGCGGGCCGTCGACCGGGTCGCCGGCGGCGTGGGCCGCGGCGGGCGCCGCCATCCGGAAGCTGCACGAAGCGCCCCTGCCGCCCCTGCCGCCCCGGCCGGGCCGGGCCGGCAGGAGCATCGTCGCGCTGGCGGCGGAACTCGACGACGAGTGCGAGTGGCTCGTGACGAACGGTGTCCTGCCCGCTGACCTGGTCACCCGCAACCGCCAGGTCGCCGAGGCCGCGCTCCGGCCGTGGACTCCGGCGTTCACACACGGCGACCTGCAGATCGCGCACGTCTTCGTCGACGGCGACGTGGTCACCGGCATCATCGACTGGTCCGAGGCGGGCCAGGGTGATCCCCTGTACGACCTCGCCACCTTCACGCTCGGACACGAGGAGCACCTCGACGACGTCATCGCCGGCTACGGCGCCGACATCGACCTCGACGTGATCCACGCGTGGTGGTCGTTGCGAAGCCTGCTGGCAGTTCGCTGGCTGACCGAGCACGGCTTCGACCCCTTCGCACCGGGCTGCGAGGTCGACGTGCTGAGAGCCCGGATGTGAGGCTGCGCGCGCCCGGCAGCCAGGCCGGAGCCGTGCCCGGTGTGCCCGGTGATCGTTGGTCTCCCACGGCCTGGCGTCACCGGCCCGTGCCACGTGACCGTTCACCGAAGCGGCAGTGGTAGCAGCGGTCAACATGACCGTCGTGGGCGTACCACTCGTGATCGCCGCAGTCGCGACGTCCCTTGCCGGCAACACCGAGGTTGACGAGAAACCACGGCAATCGCCTCCGGAACCTGGTTCTCCAGCGGTACCGGCCTTCGCGTCCGAGCATGAGCTCCGCCTCCCTCGACCGTCGCCATCTGCCTCGTGCCGCGGTGGTGACGGCCATCCTGACCCTTCGGTCGGCGGAACTCAACTGACGTGAGGGAAGTCGCCTCGTTCATGTCCCGTCTGCCACCACGACGTAGTACGACGCCGTGCTCGGTGCCCGGTTGGTGGCCCGGTCCACGCTCACGACGGCCAGCTCGTAGCTTGAGGCGCCGGGTGGCGTCCAGGTCAAGCCCACCTCGGCCCGTAGGCCCTGCCGTACCCCGGCCCGGTGCGCTCCTCGTGGACCGGCTCCCCGTCCGACGTCCCCGGACGCAGGGGAAGGGGCCGATCCTGCCGGGCGAGGGGGCGGGCCAGGAACGGCCGGAGTTGTCGGTGACCAGGTCACCGGCCTCGCCGTCCGGGTCAGCTGGTGGCGCCCCAGGTGAGGGAGAGGCCGGTGGCGGCGCGGTCGGTGCGGATCTCCATCATGCTGCCGAGGATGGTGGCGTGGTCGGCGACCACCGCGGTCGCGTCGAGGGTGTAGGTGACGCGGTCGCTGAGCAGGACCGGGCTGCCGGCGGGCTCGCGCAGGTGGGACGCGACGGCCGGGTCGAGCAGTCCGGGCCGGATCTTCTCCGACGCGCGCGCGACCGCGATGCCGCAGTCGGCGAGGGCGGCGTAGAGGGAGACGGTGGTGAAGTCCACGTCGCGGAGACGTTCCGCGGACGGCCGGCGGATCCAGGAGACCTGGTGGATCGCGGGGCGGCCGGCGAACTCCCGCACTCGTTCCAGCCGCAGCGCCGTCTCCCCTGGGGCGGTGCGCAGCTGGGTCGCGACCCGTGCCGGGATCCGGCGCGAGGACCGCCCGACGACGACCGTGCGTACCTCGTGGCCTTGTTTGCGCAGGTCGTCGACGAAGCTCTGCAGGGAGCCGAGCTGGTACGCCAGGTGGGGCGGGGACACGAACGTGCCCCGACCGGCCTGCTGGCTGATCAGCCCTTCGTCGCTGAGCTGCCGAAGCGCCTGGCGAAGCGTCATGAGGGTGACCCCGTACGAGGCGCTCAGGTCCCGTTGGGACGGCAGCGCCTCGCCAGGGGCGTAATGTCCCGCCCGGATCTTCGCGGCGAGGTCGGCGGCGATGGCGCGGTATCTCGCTTCGTGTCCGGGGTCGCGGGTCATCGTCTTTCGTCACTCTCCTGGTCCAGGGCCCGCCGCAGCGTCGTGACGTAGGCGCCGACGTCGTCCGGCCCTGCCCCGTCGAGGATGCGGCGCATGATCGCGGCCCCGACGACGACACCGTCTGCGCGGCGTGCGGCTTCCACGGCCTGTTCCGGCGTGGAAATGCCAAATCCTAGCAAGACGGGACGGTCGCCGACCTGCTTGATCCGCTCGGCCAGCGCCCCGGCCGACTCGGCGAGCGCGGCCCGTTCGCCGGTGGTGCCCATGCGGGAGACGGCGTAGACGAAGCCGCGGCTGCGGCGCGCGATCTCGTACAGCCGCGGTGGCGGTGTCGACGGGGAGGCGAGCAGGACCAGGTCGACGCCGGCGGCTGCGGCCGCGTCGGCGAGCTCGCCGGCCTCCTCCAGAGGCAGGTCGGGCACGATGAGCCCGGCGACCCCCGCCTGGCGCAGCGCCGCGCAGAACGCCGACGTCCCGTCGCGCAGCACCAGGTTGTAGTAGGTGCTGGCGACCAGCGGCACGTCCAGGTCGAGGCCCTCGATCTCGGCGAGGATGCCGTGGACGGTCGCGCCGCGTGCCAGCGCCGCGTCGGACGCCTCCTGGATGGTGGCGCCGTCGAGCGTGGGGTCGGAGAAGGGCAGGCCGAGCTCGATCGCGTCCGCGCCGGCGGCGGCGAAGGACCGCAGGTAGCCGGTCCAGTCGTCGGTGATGCCGCCGGTCACGTACGGCATCAGCAGCTTCCTGCCGCGGTCGCGCAGCCGCTTCTCGAGGCTCATACCAGCTCCTTCAGGGTGGACATGTCCTTGTCGCCTCGGCCGGACAGGGTGATCAGAACCGTCGCGCCGGGCGGCAGCTCGCCGGCCCCGGCCGCGCGGATCACCCACGCGATCGCGTGCGCCGACTCCAGCGCGGGGACGATCCCCTCGGTACGGGCCAGCCGCACCGCCGCGGCCACGACCTCCTCGTCGGAGACCGTGACGTAGCGGGCCCGGCCCAGGTCGCGCAGGTACGCGTGCTCGGGCCCGACCCCCGGGTAGTCGAGGCCGGCGGCGATGGAGTGGGCCTCGCTGATCTGCCCGTGCTCGTCCTGCAGGAACAGCGAGCGGAAGCCGTGCAGCACGCCGAGCCGCCCTCTGCTCGCGCCGGCGCCGCCCTCTGCCTCGACGCCGACCAGCCGGGCGGCGGTGTCGACGAAGCCGGCGAACGTCCCCGCCGCGTTGGAGCCGCCGCCGACGCAGGCCACGACGTAGTCGGGCACGGCGCTCGCCAACGCCTCGGCGCACTGCCCGCGCGCCTCGTCGCCGATCACCCGCTGGAACTCGCGCACCATCCACGGGTACGGGGTGGGCCCGATGACGGAGCCGACGCAGTAGTACGCCTCCCCGGTGGCGCCCACCCAGTGGCGCATCGCCTCGCTGGTGGCGTCCTTGAGGGTGCGGCTGCCGACGCCGACCGGTACGACCTCGGCGCCCAGCATGCGCATCCGGAACACGTTCAGCGCCTGGCGTTCGACGTCGCGTTCCCCCATGAACACGGTCGCCCGCAGCCCCAGCAGCGCGGCGCCGGTCGCGACGGCCACGCCGTGCATCCCGGCGCCGGTCTCGGCGATCAGGCGTGTCCGGCCCATCCTGGTGGCCAGGAGTGCCTGGCCCAGCACGTTATTGATCTTGTGGGAGCCGGTGTGGGTCAGGTCCTCCCGCTTGAGCAGCAGGGTGACGCCGAGCTCCGCGGACAGCCGCGGCGCGGGCGTCAGCGGCGTCGGCCGCCCCACGTGCAGGGCCAGCAACGTCCCAAGGCGCTCCCGGAACCCCGGATCGGATCGCGCCTCCCTGAAGGCGTCCTCCACCTCCGCGCACGCCGCCACCAGCGACTCCGGCACGTAGCGGCCGCCGTAGTCGCCGAACCTCCCCCGCTCCGCCAGGTCCTTCATCAAGCCTCCCCGAGTTCTATAACTCATTCGACAGTTCTATAACTGTCCTCCAGGTCGAGTGTGACACAGGGGGCCCGGGGGCGCCAGCCTCTTGGCTGGTGGTGACCGACCGGCGCCCGCGCGACACAGGAAGATCCATACGCGACGTCATTGATCAACTACTCCGCGTCATGGCATGGTGTTCGAGTCTTGATCAACTCTTCTGGGAGGCACCCATGCTCGCTCGCCGTCTGCTGAGCGCCGCCGTCATCTCCGCCGCCATGGGCGCGGTCACGCCCCTGCCCGCGCTGGCCTCCGCTCACGACCCCGCCGGCCGTACGGCCCTGGTCGGGCCCCAGATGTGCGTCGACGTCAGCAACAACCGCGGCAACGGCACCCTGATGTACCAGTGGCAGTGCGACAGCGGCAACACCAACCAGAGGTTCGTCGTCGAGGACGGCCTCATCAAGGTGGAGGACACCGTCGGCAACAGCCAGATGATGTGTCTGGACTCCTCCAACGGCCGGACCAACGGCACCCGGGTCTACCAGTGGCAGTGCCTCGGCAACGCCAACCAGCTCTGGGTCGTCAAGAGGGGCCTGATCATCCTCAAGTCCACCCTCGACTCCCCCGCGCCGCTGTGCCTGGACGCCACCAACGACCGCGGCAACGGCACCCAGGTGTACCTGTGGCAGTGCGACGTGAACAACACCAACCAGCAGTTCCTGGTCGAAGACGGCCAGATCGTGGTCAAGGACACCTTGGCTTGATGCCCGGCCACCCGGTGGCGGGCCATGCGATGACCATGGTTTCAGCTCTCCGGCCGGCAGACGGTGTTCAGGGGCGGCACGCGCAGGTCGATGAAGTAGCGGTTGGCGTAGGCGATCGTGCACGGGTCGCCCGTGTGGTACAGCCCGTGCCCCTGCCCCTCGTACCTGATCGTGCCCGACCCCGGCACCCGGAGAGCGAGGTCGGCGGTGTCCGCGTAGTCCGTCCATGTTCCCGCGCCGACGAACGGCGGCAACTGGTCCACGGGGAGAGGGGCGGCGGGCTTGCGCGCCGGTTCCGGCCAGCCCACGCAGCCCAGCGGGTGCCACAGTTCGCTGTCGTACAGGTGCGGCGCGATCCGCTCGCCCAGCGCGCGCAGGCGGCGGTACTCCGCGTAGTCGCGATAGCGGATCCCGTCGAGGCAGTGGGTCATGTTCATCCCGACGAACGAGGGCGTCTTCAAGCTGCCCAGCGTCCCCGCCTTGACGTAGTCGGAGAAGCCGGTGGCGTCCCCGTTCTCGGCCCGCCTGATCGCCTGGGCCAGTTCCTTCCACCGGGCGTTGTCCGCGCCGGGCGTGACGAGGTCGGGCATGGCGGCCACGGCGATGTCGAAGCCGCTGTAGGCGACCCCCTTCTCGGCCGGCACGGGGGAGCGGTCGGCCGCGGAGCGGAGTCCGTTCCACACCGTGCCGACGTCGCGTCCGTGCAGCGCGCAGGCGGAGTCGTTCGCGCACCACTGCGAGAAGCGGGCGAACTGCGCCTCCATGAGGGCGTACCGCGCCCGATCCTCCTCGCTCTTGTCCCGGAGCGGGTTGACGGTCCCGTCCAGGTACATCGCCCGTACCCGGCTGGGGAAGAGCCTGGCGTAGGCGAGCCCGGGAACGCCGCCGTAGGAGGTGGCCATGAAGGTGAACTGCCGCTCGCCCATCGCGGAACGGATCGCGTCGATGTCGCGCGCGAAGGAGACGGAGTCGAGGTGACCGAACAGCTCGGGGTCGGCGGCGCGACAGCGCTCCGCGGCCGCGCGGTTCGAGCGGGCCAGCGCGGCCCACTCGCGCTCGCTGTCCGGCACGGTGATCCACGGGCCGGTGGTGAGGCAGTTCTGGTCGAGGGCGCCCAGCTCGACGCCGTTGCGCGGCAGGAGGCTGACGACGTCGAAGCGGTCGCGGATCTGGGCGAAGCTGCCCGCGCGCCGTTCGAGGTCCTCCACCCCGGATCCGCCGGGCCCGCCGGGGATGGAGAACAGCACGCCGATGCGGTGACGCCTGCCGGTGTGGGGCAGCATCGCGAGGGGGAGCGTGATCGTGCGGCCCTGGGGCTCGGCCCAGTCGACGGGGACGCGGATCTCGCTGCAGAGCAGCTTGTCGCAGGGCTTCCACGTCAGCTCGGAGTCGGGGGTCGGGGCAGCCGCCGCCGGGGTGACGCCCACCAGGAGGATCGTGGCGGCCGTACCGGCGAGCAGCGGCCGCAGGCGGCGCCCGCGCAGCGCGATGGCGACCGCCGCGGCGGCCAGGGCGGCGACGGTGTAGGCGGCCAGCAACGCGCCCGCGGCGAGCGGGGTGAGCAGGCCGTCCGCCGCGATCTGGCCGGGCAGCGCCCCGATGAGGTGCGCGCCGATCTGGGACCCGAGCGGACGCGGCAGGGTCTGCGCGGCGGCGGGCAGGATCAGCAGCACGAGAATCAGCGCGACCAGCGTGCCCGCCGTGGAACGGATCGCCGTGCCGAGTCCGAGCCCGATGAGCGCGACCAGCGGCATCGAGGCGCCGGTGATCAGCAACCCGGCGAGGACGCCCGGCTCGGACAGGGAGGCGCCGAGGGTCTGCCCGTCCAGCAGTACGGTGTCGGCGCGGGCGCCCAGGACCGCCATGGTGGCGAAGTGCATGCCGAAGACCAGCACCTGCCCCACGACCAGGCTCACGGCCGCCAGCACCGGCATCTTCGCGAGGAGGAAGGCGTGACGGGCAGGCACGGCCGTCAGGCTCGTGTTGATGTGGCCGGTGCCGTACTCGGTGGTGATGGAGAACGCGCCCATGGCGCCCACCACGAGGTAGGCGAAGGGGAGCCCGGTGCCGAGCCCGTCGCCCAAGCTGTCGAAGCGCCGCAGGTCCGCGCCCCGCTGGGCGTCGAAGCCGCGCGCGACCAGGAAGGCCACGCCCGCGCTGAGGCCCACCGCGAGCAGCGCGGAGATCAGCAGGTAGAGGTTGGAGCGGAGCGTTCTGAACTTCAGCCACTCCGCCGCGATCGCGTCCTTCATCGTGCCACGTACTCCCTGCTGCCGTCGGTCAGCTCCATGAACGCCTCCTCCAGGGAGGCCTCGCGCGGTGTGAGCTCGTAGAGCGCGATGCCGTGGGCGAAGGCCAGTTCGCCGATGCGCCTGGCCTCCAGCCCGGTCACCGCCAGCCCGTCCTCCGCCCGCACGACGCCCCCGTGGGCCTGCAGGACCGTCGCCAGCGCCGCCGGGTCGGCGGCGCGGACGAGCACGTCGCGCCGGTAGCGCGCGGCGAGCGCCGCCATGGGCGTGTCGGCGATCAGGCGCCCGCTCCCGACCACCACGACGTGGTCGGCCGTCACGGCCACCTCCGCCATCAGGTGGCTGGAGACGAGCACCGCGCGGCCCTCCGCGGCCAGCGCGCGCATCAGCTCGCGGATCCACCGCACGCCCTCCGGGTCCAGCCCGTTGACCGGTTCGTCGAACATCAGCGCCTCCGGGTCGCCCAGCAGCGCCACCGCGATCCCGAGCCGCTGCCTCATGCCCAGGGAGAACGTCGCGATCCGCTTGCCGGCCGCGGACGTCAGCCCCACCCGGTCGAGCACCTCGTCCACGCGGGCCAGGCCGATGCCGTTGCTGCGAGCCACGCACGCCACGTGCGCCCGCGCGGTGCGGCCACCGTGCACGGCTCCCGCGTCCAGCAGCGCCCCCAGCGTGAGCAGCGGGCGCTTGAGCGAGGCGTAGGGCCGCCCGGCGACCAGGGCGGTGCCGGCCTGCGGGGCCTCAAGGCCGAGGATCGCTCGCATCGTGGTGGACTTCCCGGCGCCGTTGGGGCCGAGGAAACCGGTCACCTGGCCGGGTTTCGCAGCGAAGGTGAGCTCGTCCACCGCGGTGGCGTCACCGTACCTGACCGTGAGCTCGTTGACTTCGATCACGGGTCCAGCCTCGCCGCGTGCGCTCTCCTCCTCCATCCGCCCACGCCCACCGGGCGAGGTGGGATTTCCCGCCCTCGACGGTAGGGCTGGGCCTACCGTGCGGCCGGTGGTCACAGGGCAGACTGGTGGGGTGAGCACTGTCAGAAGGGGGTTGATCGCGGCAGCCGGGGTGCCGCTGAACGCGATCCTGGGTGTGGCCGTGCTCCTCGCCTGGGTGCCGGGCATCCGCGCCGCTCTCGTCTCACTGCAGCGAGCGTGGGCGGGAGCGGCCCTGGGCCGGACCGTCCCCGCGCGTGCGCCCGGCCCGCGCGTGCCGGCCTGGCTGGCGATCAACGCCGTCGTCGGCCCTGCCCTCCTGGTGGCGGTGTTCGTTGTGGTGACGAACACCGTGGGCGTCCTCTTCCGCCTGCAGCCCATGAGGAACAGCCCCAGCGTGACCTTGACGCTCAGCCTGGCACTGCTCACCCTCTCGGCCCTCGCCCTGGCCATCGCCGCGCTCATGGGACTCGCCGAGGCCCGGCTCGCCGAGCTGCTCCTCGGCGACGGCGGTTCGCTGGCCCAGCGGGTGCGGGAGCTGACCGCCTCCAGGGCCGCCGCCGTCGACGCGCGGGCGGCCGAGCTGCGCCGGATCGAGCGCGACCTGCACGACGGAGCCCAGGCCAGGCTCATCGCGGTGCGGATGAACCTCGGCCTGGCCAGGAGCGCCGACGACCCCGAGCAGGCCCGCAAGCTGATCGAGGAGGCGTGGGAGTCGGCCGGTCAGGCCCTCGCCGACCTGCGCGACCTGGTGCGCGGCATCCACCCGCCCGTGCTCGCCGACCGCGGCCTCGCTGGCGCGATCGAGGCGGCCGCCCTGCTGTGCCCCGTCCCGGTCACCACCGACCTCGTCCTGACCGGCCGCCCCGAGCCGCCGGTCGAGTCCGCGCTCTACTTCGCCGCCGTCGAGGCCATGTCGAACGTCACCAAGCACAGCCAGGCCACCCGGGCCTGGGTGCGGTTGCGCAGCACCGGCCACGGCATCCGCCTGGTCGTCGGCGACGACGGGCGCGGCGGCGCGGACCGGGCGGCGGGCACCGGCCTGCGCGGCATCGCGGAACGCCTGTCCGCGTTCGACGGCACGCTGACCGTGCAGAGCCCACCGGGCGGCCCGACCGTTCTCACCATGGAGCTGCCGTGCGCGTTGTGATCGCCGAGGATCTCGCCCTGCTTCGCGACGGCCTGATCCGGCTGCTGTCGGCGCACGGCTTCGAGGTGGTCGAAGCGGTGGACAACGCCCCCATGCTCCTGACCGCCCTGATGGAGCAGACCCCCGACGTGGCCGTCATCGACGTGCGGCTCCCGCCCACCTATACCGACGAGGGCCTGCGCACCGCCCTGGAGGCCCGGCGGCGCCGGCCGGGGCTCCCGGTGCTGATCCTCTCGCAGTACGTCGAGCAGCTCTACGCCCGCGAGCTCCTCTCCGACCGGTCGGGCGGCATCGGGTACCTCCTGAAGGACCGCATCGGCGACGTGGCGGAGTTCGTCGAGTCGGTGCGCAGGGTCGCCGACGGCGGCACCGCCATGGACGCGGAGGTGATCTCCCAGCTCCTGACCCGCCGGTCGAGGGACGAACCCCTGGCGGAGCTCACCACCAGGGAGCGCGAGGTCCTCGCGCTGATGGCGGAGGGCCTGTCCAACCTGGCGATCGCAGCCCGCTTCGGCGTCACCGACAAGGCGATCGGCAAGCACACCAACAACATCTTCGCCAAGCTCGGCCTCCCGCCCTCCGACGACCACAACCGCCGCGTCATGGCCGTCCTCGCCTACCTGGAGGCGGGGCCCGTCTCCCCGGATCCGCAGAAACGACGGTCCGGCCTCGCCTGATCGAACCGTCTCCCGTGGCCTACCGCCGCGCGTACTCCCGGACGGCCAGGGAGACGGCCAGGACGTACGGGCCGAGCAGCAGGGCGGCGCACAGCAGCGCGTACCAGAACTGCGGCCTGAACGGCCCGAGCAGGAGCCCGTCGGCCGTCCACGCCAGCACGGCGACCGCGACCGGCACCACGAAGAAGACGAACCAGGCCAGCACCCCGGCGAATCCGGCCAGCCACAACCACCGGAACCACCGCCCGGCCCGTACGTCGGCGGGCGCGGCCGCGTCCAGCTCCGCCGCCTGCGCGGGGGTGAGCCTGCCGAACGCCCGCCGCAGCAGCAGCGTCTTGACCCGCCACAGGTCGCGGCAGCCGAGCGCGTTGACCAGCACCGCGTACAGGTCGGTGCGCAGGAAGACCATGCACTGCCACAGCAGGCCCGCCACCTTCACGAACACCCACAGCGCGAGCGTCGCGTCCACCACGGGAGCCGGCGACCACACCCCTTGCCTGATCAGCAGACGGGCGCCCAGCAGCAGGCTGAGCACCACCACGTCCACCGCCATCCCGCCGAGCAGCGGCCCGTAGCGGCGGTGCCGCGGCACCGTCCACACCTGGGAGAGGTCGGTCTCCAGGACGAGCAGCATCATCCGCCGGTCCACCCCGAAACGCGACCTGACGCCGATCGCGCGCGCTGCCAGCCAGTGCCCGCACTCATGCAGAGCGGTCGAGACCAGGACGAACGGCATGAGCAGCAGGGCGCTCAGCCCGACGTCGTCGAGCAGGAACGCGTCCCGGGCCGGGTTCGGGAACAGCGACGGCGAGGCGGCGAAGACGGCCAGGCAGAGAAGGGCGAGGGCGGCGTAGCACGCCCAGGCCACCCGCCCGAAGAACGGGCGGGCCAGGCGCCGGCTCACCCCCGCCATCCAGCGCCGCATCTGGATCGGCGCGGTGCGCGCGGCCCGGCGTTCCCGCTCCGGCTGATCGTCGACGAAGCCCAGTTCGGCGAGGGTCGCCACGAACGACGGCAGGTCCACGGGCTCGCCGGCGAACGACTCGGCCTCGGCTGCGGCCTCCTCCTCGGTCGCGCCCCGCAGCAACGCCGAGATCACCACTCCGCCGACGGCCGGCATGGCCACGAAGGTGCCGGTGGCAGGGTCGCCGACCAGGACCTCATCGCCCTCCTCGACCACCGTGAGCGGGCGCAGCGGAACCCTGCCGCTCATCGGGTCACCGCCGGGCCAGCGCGCATGCCGGGCAGCCGGGGTCGCGCGGGAACGGCTGCCACACCGGGACGAGCCCGTTCAGCAGGTCCAGGACGACCCGGGCCCCGGCCGCGCGCGGAGGCTCGACGCCGGTCAGGTAGCGCATCACCTCGTAGGCGACCAGCGACCCGACCTGCATCGCCATCGGCCCGGTGAGGCCGTTGGCGAGCCGCAGCCCGCGGGTGAGCCGCTGCGCGACCGCCGCGGTCGTGCGTTCGTCCGGGCGGGGCAGGTCGGACTCGTCGCAGCGCAGGCAGGCGCTCCTGCCCGGGTCCACCGAGAAGTAGATGAGCTGGGTACGAGTCATCCCGCCGGCGACCAGCGGGACGCCCGCGCGCAGCGCCGCCTCGTTCACCCACAGGTTCGCGTCGGGCGCGCCGTCGAGGCCGCCGGCGATCACATGGACGTCACCGGTCAGGTCCTTGAGGTCGTCCGGGCCCGAGATCCACCGGTCCACGGCGCGGACCGCGATGCCCGGGTCGTACTCGCGCACCCACTCGGCGGCGCGTTCCACCTTCGAGCGGCCGATGTCGGCGTGCCGGTAGAGGAACTGGCGGGCGAAGTTGCGTGGAGCGATGTCATCGCGATCCACCAGCGTCAGCGCGCCGACGCCGAGCCCGGCCAGGCACTGCACGAGGGACGAGCCGCCGCCGCCCGCGCCGAGCACGAGGACGTGCGAGTCGCGCAGCCGCCGGACGAACTCCGCTCGCGACCTGCCCAGCCGGGCGAAGACCCCGAAGAACGTCAGGTTGGAGAAGTGCCGCTCGTCGGCGTCCGGGTCGCCCAGCAGGCGTCCGGCGGCGTCCTCGATCAGACCGAGGGAGTCGAGCCCGGAGAGCCCGGCGCGGACGTCGTCCCCCGTGACGGCGACGCCCCGCGCGGTCAACGCCGAGCTCAACTCCTCCGCCGTGGCCGGCCCCCTGGCCAGCTCGTCGAGGAGCGCCGCGATCCGGCCGTCCGGATCAGCCAGCGTGTACGCCTCGCGCGGATCGTGGACCACCACCAGTTCGTCGCCGAGGGATTCCCAGGCGCACTCCTTCAACATCACCTGCATCGCTCATCCGCATCGCTCGTCGGGACGGAGTCGGTCGGGAGGCGGCCGGACCGCCTCCCGACCAGCTGAGAGGCGGTGCCTCAGGTCATGAACTGGGTCGCCTTGACGGCCTCGACCTTGCGAACCTCGATCTTCACCTCGTCCACCTCCTTTCCGATGTCCTCGATCAACTTCCTCCTTCGGCCCACAGAAACCGCATATGGTCGCCATAGAAGGACCGAACCGCTGATCGTGCCGGGAGACGAAGGTGGACTTCGCGATCCTCGGACCGGTCCGAGTCGCCGACGCGGGGCGGCCCGTCCGGCTGGCCGCCAAGGCGCGTGCGGTGCTCGGCGTCTTCCTGCTCCACCCGAACACCGTCCTGACCAGAGACCGGCTGATCGCCTCGGTGTGGGACGACCCGCCCCGATCCGCCCTGCCGAACCTGCAGACGTACCTGACCGCGCTGCGCCGCGCCGCCGTCGAGGTCGAGACCGTGCCGCACGGCTACCGCCTGTGCCTCGGCCCCGACCGGCTCGACGTGCTCGCCTTCGAGGAGGCCGTACGGGCGGCCCGGCTGGAGGCGGCGCGCGGGGAACCCGCCACGGCGAACCGGCTGTTCGCGCAGGCGCTCGCGCTGTGGCGCGGCCGGCCCGCCGAGGACGTGCCGCTGGCCGCGACGGTGCAGGCGCGCATCGCCGAACTGGAGGAACGGCGGGAGAGCGCCCGGCTCGGCTGGATCGACGTTCGCCTGCGGCTCGGCCTGTACGACGAGCTCGTCGGCGAGCTGGTCCCACTGGTGGAGGCCACCCCGCTGAACGAACGCCTGTGGCACCGGCTCATGCTGGCGCTGCACCGGGCGGGCAGGCGCGCCGAGGCGCTGGAGGCGTACCGGCGGGCCCGCTCGGTCCTCGTCTCCGAGCTGGCCGTGGAGCCCAGCCAGGAGTTACGTGACCTGCACGCGGCGGTCCTCGACGACGCTCCCGTCCCCTCCCCCGCGCTGGAGACGGTCCGGGAGCCCGCCTGGACGGGGACGTGCCTGCTCCCCGCCGACATCGCCGGCTTTGTCGGCCGCGAGACCGAGACCCGCGACCTGGTCGCCGCGCTGGACGGCACCGGGGCGGCTCCGGCGATCGTGACGGTGTCGGGGCCGCCCGGTGTCGGCAAGAGCACGCTGGCGGTGCATGTCGCGCACCTGGTGCGGGAGCGGTATCCCGACGGTCAGCTGTTCGTCCGGCTGCGCGGCGCGTCGGCGTCGCCCCGCGACCCGTCCGACCTGCTCGCGGAGCTGCTGCGGACGCTCGGCGTGGACTCCGCCGGCCTGCCCTCCTCCACGGAGGAGCGGGCGGCGATGTACCGGGCCAGGATCGCCGACCGCGCGGTGCTCGTGCTGCTGGACGACGCGGCCGGCGAGGCCCAGGTGCAGCCGCTGATCCCGGGCACGCCCCGATCGGCGGTCCTCCTCACCTCCCGCGGGCCGCTGCCCGCCATGCCCGGCGCGATCACGTACGCCTTGGACGTGCCGCCGCCCGCCGACGCCCGCGCCCTGCTCGCGGGCGTGGCCGGGGCGAGCCGCGTGGCGAGTGACCCGGAGTCGGCGGAGGCGATCCTGCGTGCCTGCGGGCGGCTGCCGCTCGCCCTGCGCATCGCCGGGGCACGGCTGGTCACCCGCCCGGCCTGGCCGCTGGCCGAGCTGGCGCGCCGGCTCGCCGACGCGCCGGCGCTGAACGAGCTGCACGCGGGCCACCTGGATGTCCGCGCCACGTTCGAGGCGAGCCACGCGACGCTGTCGGCGTCCGCGCGGCGCGTGTTCCGGCTGCTCGGCGCGGTGGCCGCCGACGGCGTGGCGACCTGGACGGTGGCCGCGCTGGCGGGTGCGAGCGCGGACCGCGTGGACGGCTCTCTGGAGGAGCTGGCCGTCGCCGGCCTGATCACCGCCGGTGAGGCCGACGCCGCGGCCCGGCCCCGCTACCGCATGCACGACCTGCTGCGCGGCTTCGCCGCCGAACTGTTCATCGCCGAGGAGAGCGGGGAAAGCCGGACCGCGGCGCTGCGCCGGGTCGCCGCCGAGGCCCGCGCCCGTGCCGCCGACGCCGCGCGCGAACTGCCCCTCGCCTTCGCCCCGCCGCCGCCCGGCGTCGCAGCCCGGACGCCGCCCTGCCCGGAGGGCGGCGCCTGGCTGGCGGCGGAGCGCGGCGTGCTCGTCGCCGTGGCCGAGACCGCCGCCCGCGCCGGACTGGTCCGGGAGGCGGCCGAGCTCGCCTACGCGCTGGCGCCGTTCCTGATCGTGCGCGGCTTCCACGACGACGCCGTCCGGATGCTGGGGACGGCCGCCGGGGCCGCCGCCGCGGCGGGCGACACCGTCGCCGAGACGCGGGCGCGGCTGGTGCGCGCCGACGCCGAGGTGGATCGCAGACGCGCGAGCGCGGTCGCGGACGAGTTCCGCGACCTGCTCGGCCGCTGCTCACGGGCGGGGGACGGGCACGCCGCCGCGTACGCGCTGCTCGGGGTCGCCGCCACCCTGGAGGCCGACCTGGGCTCCGCGCTCGCCGCCGCCACCCTGGCCGCCGAGCGGTTCCACGCGCTGGGCGACGGGCACGGCCTGCTGGCCGCGTGGACCGAGATCGCCGGGGTCCAGCTCTACCTGGGCCGCTACGACGCCGCCGGCACGACCTGCCGCCGAGCCCTCGCCCGCGTCGAGGAGGACGCCGCCGTCCAAAGCTCCATCCACCGGGCCCGTTTCCTGCGCACCCTCGGCATCACCTGCTACGAGACGGGCCGCGCCGAGGAGGCGATCGGCCACTACCGGGCCGGCCTCGACCTCTGCCGCGAGTTGCGGTGGGGCGACGGCGAACGATTGGCGCTGCGCCGGCTGGCCCAGGCCGAGGCGGTACTGGGCCGCCACGACACCGCCACCGGAATGCTGGCCCAGTGCGCGGACATGTTCGTGAACGCCGGGGACACACGGGGAGAGGCGCTGGTCGCCTACACGCTGGGCGAGATCAGCCGGTGGCGGGGCGACGAGCGGGCGGCGCTGGCCCACTTCACCGCCTGCCTCGACCGGCTCGACCCGCTCAACGAACAGGTCTGGTCCGCTCGCGCCCGCGAGCAGGTCGCCCGCTCCCGGGCCGCCCTCGGCTGACCGGCCCGGGTGGGGCAGCGGGGCCGGAGCGCGAGGTCTGGAAGGCCCAACGGCCGCGGGCTAACCTGAGCATCTATGACCTTGGAGGCGTTGCGCGACGGGGATCCACGCCTGGCCGGGCCGTACGTCCTGCTGGCCCGGCTGGGCGAGGGCGGGATGGGCGTCGTCTACCTGGGTCAGGCGCCGGACGGCACGCGGGTGGCCGTCAAGCTCATCCACCACAGGATGAGCGCGGACGCCGACTTCCGCCGCCGCTTCGCCCGCGAGGTCGCCGCCGCCCGGCGCGTCGCCCGCTTCTGCACGGCCCCGGTGCTGGACGCCGACGTCGAGGGCGAGACGGCCTACCTGGTCACCGAGTACGTGGAGGGGCCGAACCTCGAGGACGTCGTGCGCGGGTCGGGGCCGCTGAAGGGCTCGGCGCTGGACGGGCTGGCGGCGTCCATGGCGGTGGCGCTGCGGGCCATCCACGGGGCAGGGGTGGTGCACCGCGACCTCAAACCGGCCAACGTGCTGCTGTCCCAGGTGGGGCCCAAGGTCATCGACTTCGGCATCGCGCGCCTCGCCGACGCGGAGATGAGCAGCGCGATCGTGGGGACTCCGGCGTACATGTCTCCGGAGCAGGTCTCGGGTTCGCGGGTGGGTCCCGCGTCCGACATCTTCTCGTGGGGCTCCACCGTGGCCTTCGCCGCGACCGGGGCGTCGCCCTTCGGTTCCGGCTCGGTGCCCACGATCCTCCTCCGCATCGTCAACGAGCCCCCTGCCCTGCACGGGCTCTCCGGCCAGTTGCACGACCTGGTCGAGGCCGCCCTGCGCAAGAAGCCCGCCGACCGCCCCACCGCCCAGGACATCCTCGACCACCTCAGCACGTCCGTCCCGTTGCCCGACGTTCCCGCCAGTGAGGCCGCCGATCGGGTCGTCCCGGTGCAGCCACACGGGTCCCCTGGAACATCGTCGGCGCAGGCGGCGCGCGTCGTGGACGAGGAGACGGACCCGGTGGCGGGTGGGCGCGGCCGGGGCGTCGGCGGGCCGCGCAGGTGGGTGGCCGGGGCGGCGGCCGTGGCCGTCGCGGCGGCCGGGGTGGCGGCGGCGTTCGCGTGGCAGGGGCAGAAGTCCCCCGACGTCCGGGATCCCGCGGCCAACGGCACCTCCGCGTCGCCGGCGGCCTCTCGATCCACCGCCGCGCGGAACCCCCTGCGGGCCGGGCAGGACGTCAGGTTCTACGCCCCGCCCGAGCCGGCGGCCAGCCGCCAGGCGCGGCTCTGGGCCGAGGACCGGCCGAGGGACGCCGAGCTCATGACGAAACTCGCCGCCGTCCCCTACGCCATCCGCCTCGGCACGACCGAGGTCCGCGCCAAGGTGGACAGCGCCGTCACAGGCGCCGAGCAGCGGAACGCCGTGCCCGTGTTCCTGATCAACTACCTGCCGGGCAGCGAATGCCGCCCGGCCGCCGCCGCCGACCTCGCCGCCTACCACGACTGGATCAACGGCATAGCCGCCCAGATCGGCGACACACCGGCAGCCGTCATCCTGGAGCCCGGCAGCCTGGCCAAGATGCCCGGCGAGCCGGACTGCGACCCCCAGGGCTCCCCTGATCAGCGCTACAAGGACCTGAGCCTGGCCGTCCAGACACTCAAGGCCCACCCGAACACCGCCGTCTACCTCGACGGCAGCCAGGACCTCTGGCCGGGCACCGAGCTCATGGCCGACCGCCTGATCGGCGCGGGCGTCGTCCGGGCGGACGGCTTCTTCGTCAACACGGCCGGCTTCCAGCCCACCGAGAAGGCGGTCGCGTACGGCAAGAAGCTGTCGGCCTGCATCGCCGTCCGGCTCGCCACCGGCCGCAAGGGCTGCCCCGTGGACGCGAAAGCGGACCCGGCCACCATGCCGCACTTCGTCGTCGACACCGGCAGGAACGGCCGGGGCTCCTGGGTTCCGGCCAAGCACTACTCCGACCCGCAGACCTGGTGCAACCCGCCGGGCAGGGGCGTCGGCGACCGGCCGACCACGGCGACGGGCGAGGAACTGGTGGACGCCTACCTGTGGATCGCGCGGGCGGGCACGTCCGGAGGACGGTGCCGGCGCGGCACCGACGGCGAGAAGGACCCGGAGCGCGGCGTCGTGGCGCCGGAGGCGGGCGAGTGGTGGCCCGAACTGGCCCTCGAACGGGCGAAATTGGCCAACCCGCCGTTGCGCTGATGTTTCCCCATGAGGCATGACACCGTCCTCGAATCCCTTCGTCTGTGCGGGCAGCGGACTTCCTGATAGGGAGGAGCGGTGGAGTTCCGCATCATGGGCCCGCTGGAGGTCCGCGACACCGACGGCAAGGACTGCACCCCGACCGTGCGCAAGCATCGCGATCTGCTCGCGATGTTCCTGCTCAACGCGGGCCGGCCGCTGACGGCCGAGCGGCTGCGCAGGCTGCTGTGGCCGCAGGAGGACGGCGACCGGTCCGACTCCCTCGTCCGCGGGTACGTGGGGCAGCTCCGGCGGCTCATCGGTCAGGGGACGATCATCACCGTGTCCGGCGCGTACCTGCTGAACCTCGGCGACGGGCAGCTCGACGTCGATCGGTTCCGGCTGCTGGTGGACCGGGGCGCGTACCAGGAGGCGCTGGCGCTGTGGCGCGGCCAGGTGCTGGACGACGTGGACCCCGAGGGCGAGCGGTGGGTGGAGACCCGGCAGTTGCGAGAGGAGCTGGAGGAACTGCGGCTGCTGGCGCTGGAGCGCCGGGTGCAGGCCGACCTGGACGCCGGGCGCCATCGCGAGCTGCTGCCCGAGCTGCGCCGGCTGACCCGGCAGCACCCGACGTGGCAGCGGTTCCGCGGCCAGTACATGCTGGCGCTCTACCGCAGTGGGCGCCGGGTGGACGCGCTGGCCGCGTACGCGGTGCTGCGCGACCAGCTCGACGGCGGCCACGCCATCGAGCCGGACCCTGAGCTGCAACTGCTCTACCACCGCATGCTGCACGACGACGCCTCGCTGCACGTCTCGGCCGGGCCGCCGGTGCTGCTGCCGCCCGACGTGGCCGACTTCACCGGCCGGGCCGAGCTGCTGAAGCAGGTGACCGGCGGCCTCGTCGTGGTGCACGGGCAGGCGGGGGCGGGCAAGTCCGCGCTGGCCGTGCACGCGGCGTGGCGGCGGCGACCCGACTTCCCCGACGGCATCCTGTACGCCGACCTGCGCGAGACCACCGCCCCCACCGCCGTGCTGGAGGACTTCCTGCGCTGGCTCGGCTGCCCGGCCCAGGCGATCCCGGCCGCGCCGGAGCAGCGCGAGCGGCTGTTCCGCGCCTACACCGCCAACCGCGAGCTCCTGGTGGTGCTCGACAACGCCGCCGGGGAGGCGCAGGTACGGCCGCTGCTGACCTCGTGCCCCACCGTCGTCACCAGCCGCTCCCCGCTGGGCGGCCTGCCCGCCGCGCGGCGGCTGCCGGTGGGCGTGCTGGACGAAGGGGAAGCCCTGGAGCTGCTCGTCAAGAGCTCGGGCCGGGCGGCGGACGGCGCCCTGCGGCGGCTCGCCCGCTTCTGCGGCGGCCTGCCGATCGCCCTGCGCATCGCGGGTTCCCGGCTGGCGGCCCGCCCCGAGTGGACCGCCGACTATCTGGTGGGTCTGCTGGAGGACGAGCACCAGCGGCTCGACCGGCTGCACGCGGGCGACCTGACGGTGCGCAGCGTGTTCGCGATCGGGTTCGACGGGCTGCCGGAGGCGGCGAGGCTGACGTTACGCGGGCTGGGCGCGCTGTCCGCCCCTGACTTCGCCGACTGGGTGACAGAGCTGCTCGGCGGGCAGGCGGAGACGCTGGTCGACGCGGGGCTGCTGGAGACCCACGGCGTGGACGTGGCCGGGCAGATGCGCTACCGGCTGCACGACCTGACCCGGCTGTTCGCGCGCGAGCAGCCGGCGCCGGGGGCACTCGCGAAGCTGGCGGACCTGGCGCTGTCGCGCGTGCAGGCGTCGCGGTTCCCGCTGGTGTCGGGAGACCCGGCCACGGCCGTCGCGACCAGGGACATCAGGGAGTCGGTCGAGTGGCTGGCGGCCGAGCGGGCGTTCCTGGTGAGCCTGGTCGCCGACCTGAGCGCCGCCCGGCTGGACGGCGCCTGCTGGCGGCTGGCACACCTGCTGGCGCCCTACCTGGAGCGACACCGGTTCCTGGACGACTGGCGGACCGTCGCCGGCCCCGCCATGGAGGCGGCGCGGCGGTCGGGCGACGGCCTGGGCGAGGCGCTCATCCTGCTGGACCAGGGCGACCTGCACCTGGCCGAGCGGGACTGGCAGGGGGCGGAGACGCGGCTTCGGCCGGCGCTGGAGATGTTCCGGAGCCGCGGACGCGCCCGCGAGGTCGCGCACGCCACCCGCCGGCTCGGCCGCGTCCACCTGGAACTGGGCCGCCTGGAGGAGGCGGAGCGGGCGCTGCTGGCCTGCGTGGAGGGAGCGGAGAACCAGCGCGACGCCGCCGAGGCCGAGCAGGTGCTCGGCGTCATGCTGCGCCGCGCGGGCCGCCTGGACGAGGCCGCCGACCGGCTGCTGTCCGCCGTCGGCCGCCTCGCCGAACTCGGCGACCGGCACCGGCAGGCCGACACGCTGCTCGAACTGTCGGCGGTACACCTGGCACAGGGCGCGAAGCCGGACGCGCGCGCCGCCGCCGAGCAGGCCAGGGGCATCGCCGTCCGGCTCGGCGACCGGCTGCTCGACGCCCATGCCCTGCTGACCCTGGCGAAGGTCAACCGGGCGGAGGGCGCGACCGAACGCTCGGGCGAGCTGGCCCGGGCGGCGCTGCAGATCTTCGAGGAGACCGGCGACCGCCAGGGCACCGCCAACGCCCGCTCCCTGCTGGCCCTGCTCTGAACCCTGATGCGGCGTACGGGGACGGCCCGCGGGGCCTGGTGGCGGTTCTGGTCAGGCAGGCAGGATGGAGCCGGTCCACTGGGTGGCGGCGGCGTCGTAGATGCCGGACAGTTCTCCGTCGAAGTACGGGGAGAAGCTCTTGTCATGGCGCAGGTCGCCGTCGGTGTCGGCGACGCTGATGGTGAGGGCGTTGAGGTAGCCCACGCGGCTGCTCTTGTCGTAGCGCAGCAACCAGGAGGAGCCGAGGGAGCCTTCGCCGGTGAACGGGGAATCGACGGCGACCAGCTCCTCGGCCCCCAAACTCGGGACCTTCGCGGCGGTCGTACGGCCCTTGGACGTTTCGAGGGTCTCACCCGTGTAAGGCCGCGTGCCGTCAGGGTTGGGGCCGGCCGGGTAGCCGAAGACGTCGGTCGAGGAGTCGAGTGGCTGGTTCCAGGCCAGGCCTTGTCCGCCGACGTTGTCGCCCAGCCTGCCGGAGTCGGTCAACTCACCTGCGGGAGATGCGGTGACGCCGTTGTAGACGTTGATGAAGGAGTAGTCGCGGTCGTAGTCGTCGTACATCGTGAAGTCGTAGTGGGTGAAGGCCTGCTTGCCGACGTAGAGGCCCGCTGGGGCGGTGCCGGCGGAGGATCCGGGAACGAAGACCCACTTGTCGAGAGCGGTGAGGCGCTGGGTGTCGTACGCGCAGTGGCCCGCGGTCGCCACGAGGTTGCGGTATGGCGACTGCACGGAGGTGCCGGTGCACCAGTGCGGCCGGCCGTCGGCGCCGACGAAGAACACCTTGCCTGAGGCGGCGGGCACCTTGTCGTTCCCCGTGGCGGAGCCGGGCGGGAGCAGCGGCTCGACCATGCCGGGTTTGGCGTCGGGGCCGCCTCCCCCGCCCGGAAAGACCTTCTCGACGACGGTCTGGACGTCGTACGGCGTGGCGTTCGTCAGGTTGGCGCCGCCGTCGCCGAGCCAGAAGGCGGCCACTTCGGCGGCTGTCGCCGCAGATGCCAGAGGGTAGATCTCCGTGCTGGGCGCCCCCGCGGCCGGTGCGGCCACGAGTCCGGAGACCAGCGAACCGACAGCTGACACACCCAGTGTTGTCTTCATCTCGCCCTCTCCAGAGCTGCTCGCAAGGATGACGGCTATTCGAACAACCACGGGGGCAGGGGTGGCCCAGCAGCGCGACCGGGCGGCGGCACGTTCTCGGCGGCCACGGCGTGGGGATTTGGGTTTAGTTCGTGGTGAATGACCTTGACGGTCCCGCTTTATTCCTGTCAGGCTCTTGATCGCGATGAGGGGCGAGTCAGCCGTCCGCGGTCAGCCGCCCTTCGCTGGTCGTTTCGGGGCGCCTCCTCGGCCAGGCCCGGGGGCGCAGGAGAGCGAGGAGCTGTCCATGAAGAAGAAGAAGCTCGAGGTCAAGATCAGGAAGCTCGAGAAGATCGAGACCACCATCAACCGTGGCGGATCCAGCGGCTGATCCACATGTATTCGGAACCGGTCGGCCGTCGTCCGGCCGGTTCCGCTTGTAAATCTGCGGGGGAGAGACGGCGGAGTGCGTATTCCCAGGGTGAAGCGTGTTCACCAACCGTTCTTGCTGCCAGGGAACCGTATTGTCATCGGCCTTTCGCAATTCGGAGTGGCGTCCGAGATAGCCGACGACGCAGACGGCAGCATCGCCAGAATTCTGGCCCTCATGGACGGCACCCGGACCGTCGACCAGATCTGCGCCGACTTCGCGAAGACCCATCCCGATGTCGACGACGACAGTGTGCGCGGTGTCATCGATGACCTCGTCGAGAGCGGCTTCGTCGAGGACGCCGGAGCGCCGACGCCGGCGAATCTCACGGAACGAGAGGTCGCTCGTCACGAATCGGCGCGCCATTTCTTCAGCTGGATCGACACGTCCCCGCGTACGTCACCCCATGAGATCCAGTCCAGGATCAAGGACGCCAAGGTGAGCCTGCTCGGCGTGGGCGGTACCGGATCGGCCGTCGCGGCGGGCCTGGTGTCGAGCGGCATCGGGGCGCTGAGGGTCGCGGACTTCGACAGCGTCGAAGAGTCGAACCTGACCCGCCAGCTCCTGTACGCCGAAGGAGATGTGGGAAAGCCCAAGGTCGACCAGGCGATCGCCCGGTTGCGGGCGATGAACAGCGCGGTCCAGGTGACCGGGAGCGACACCAAGGTGACCGGGCCGGACGATGTCGTGGAGCTGATGACGGGCTGCGACCTGTTCGTCCTGTGCGCGGACGAACCGCATCCCGAGATAGTCCAGTGGACCAACGAAGCGGCCCTGCGTACCGGCTCCCCTTGGTTCATGAGTCTGTACACCGGGCCGATGGTCGTCGTGGGCTCGTTCGTTCCGCGTGACACCGGCTGCTGGGCCTGCCTGGAGCGGCAGGAGGAGGAGCGCAAGGAGAAGGAGCTCGGGCGGCTTCTGACCGAGTCGCGGCCGAACGCGGTGGTCGCGGCCAGCGCGAACATCAGCGGCCACCTGTGCGCGTTGGAGGTGTTATACCACCTCGGTGGTCTGCCGACGCAGACCCGCGGCAGGGTCTTCCACTGGAATCTCGCCGTCTGGGATCACCAGTACTACATCGACGTCCCACGTGACGACGAGTGCCCGGTCTGCGGGCCGAGGGCTCAGTGAGCGTCCAAGCGGTCGAGATCAGCCCCGGCAGCATCGTACGGCTTCATCCTCTCGTCCTCCGTCCCGACGACGACGACCCGGATGCGATCATCGTCGGCCGCCCGGATCTCGGCGAGTTCGTCGAGCTGCCCTCGGTGTGCGGGGAGGTGATCCGGCTGCTCGGCGAGGGGCAGCGGGTGGAGGACGTCGAAGTCGCCATCGCCTCCGAGCATGACGTCGAGCTGGACGTGGCCGGATTCGTGGAGTCCCTCGTCGACCTCGCCTTCGTGGCCGATGTCGACGGACGCCCCCTGCCCGATCCGGAATCCGCGGCCGTGGGCGGCCACTTCACGGGAGTCACCGAGCGACACGTCCGATGGGTCTTCACCCGGCCGATGAAGCTGCTCTGGCTCGTCATCGTCGCAGCCGCGTCGATGACCGTCCTCACCCGGCCCGACCTGTTCCCCCGGCACCAGGACTTCTTCTGGAGCGACTACGCCGGGCTCTCGGTGCTGGTCAACACGGCCTTCTTCTCCGTCGTCGCCAGCATCCACGAGATGATGCACCTGATAGCCGCTCGTTCGCTCGGCGCACCCGCCCGGATAGGGTTCAGCACCAGGCTGCACTACCTCGTCGTGCAGACCGACGTCACCGCGATCTGGGGAGTCCCCCGGCGGCACCGGTACCGCGTGTACTTGGCCGGGATGGCCTCCGACGTCTTCCTCATCGCGACGATGTCGCTGGTCGTCGCGTACCTGCCCCTGCCGGACCTGACCGTGGCGTTGCTCCGGGCCTTCACGCTGACCGCCCTTCTGAGCCTGCCTCTCCAAGCTCAGATCTACATGCGTACCGACCTCTACTTCGTGCTGCGCGATCTGCTCCGCTGCAAGGACCTCTTCGGCGACGGTCTCGGCTACGTCCGCTACCTGCTCGCCCGGGCGACCGCCCCGTTCCGGACGCACCCGCCGGCGACGGACCCCACCGTCGAGCTGGCCGCGCACGAGCGGCGCGCCGTAAGGATCTATGCTCTCGCCCTCGGGTTGGGCAGTTCCATCACGTTGACGGTCTTCGCGTTCTACGGCGCCCCCATCGTCATCAGCGGGCTCGCCCACGCGCTCACGGCGATCTGGCGCGGATTTCACGGCGGCTCCACCCTCGCCGCAGCCGACGCCGCGGTGCTCATTCTGGTCGAGGGCGGCATACAGGTGCTGTTCCTGGTGACGTTCATCCGGAAGCGCCGCCACTGGTTCCGCCGCCCGAGATCGTGAGAGCACACCGGCCCCGCCGGACAGTATCGGCTTCGCCGCCGTCCATCTCCTCCTCGTGGAGCGACGTCGGCGTCCTCTGCTCGTTGCGGAGTCGCCACAAGGGGTTGCGACCGGCGGAGAGCGGTCGGTCGGCGGCCTGTTCGGCTCGCGCGGCTGCGTGGAGAACAGTTGATGGAGTAACGCCCTCGACCTGCACCGCAGACGATCCCTGAACGACCGTGACCGACCGCTGCCGACCGCTCCTGACGGCACGACGATCAGGGTTCCGAGCTACTCGTCCACGGCGTCGAAGGCATGAGCGTCAGAGCACCGTACGAGAGGACCCTCAAGCGCGCCCACGTGGGGTGACTCCGTATCCCCTCAGAGCTCCACGGCTCTGGTCCTTCCTCCGTCAACTCCGCGGCGAGCCGATCGATCTCATCGAGATGCCTGGACAGCTCGTCGCTGATCCACCGGCCTCCTGCGCCATCCACGAGACCCCGTACGCGTGATCGAAATCAAGGGCCAGCTCATCAGGGCACATCACGGATCCGAGCCAGGCGATCCGATCAGAGACCGGCCACGCCATCTCATTCTGCCGCGCGTGCTCTCCGACTGGCGCTCATCGGGGCGAGGCTGAGCGTGACGTCGACCACCTCGCCTGGCACACCGAAAGGGTCCTTCAGCTCAGGTCGCCTGATCGGGTGTCCGCTCGTATCGGAGGAGATCGCCCGGTTGACAGTCGAGGGCATCGCACAGGCGCATGAGGGTGGAGAAGCGGATCGCTTTGGCGTGGCCGTTCTTCAGGATGGACAGGTTGACGACGGTGATCTGGACCCGGTGCGACAGCTCGGTGAGCGTCATGCCACGCTCCTTGAGCAGTTCATCCAGTCGTACACGGATGATCGGATCGGTCATCAGATGGTGGCCTCGACCTCTTCGAGCAGCACCAGACCGCGCCGTACGATCTCCGAAACGGCCAGCACCGCGACTCCCGTCACGACCCCGGCCACCACCTCGCCCGACGGTGGATAGAACAGGTAGCTCTTGGCCAGCAGCATCGAGGCCAGAATCGGCTCGGCCACCATACCGAGCAGGCCCGCGGCGAACGAGCCGATGATCAGGATCCAACCGAGGCGCCGGAGGTGCGCGGCGGTGACGGCGGAGAACAGCGCCCTGTCCCCCGATCTGGCCCTCCGCAGCGCCCGAACGACGGTGAACAGAGCGAGCAGGACGGTCGTAACGCCCGGCGCCCACGAAAGCAGGTAGAGCAGGGCGACAAGCGGCGCGGGACCCTGGTGGCGGACCATCACGTCGACGGTCGCGCTGACGATCACGGCATCCGGGGCCGCCATGCCCGCGACCGGCACGTCGAACACCCGCAGGGGGACGCCGATGCCATTGCCGGTGCCCACGAAGGCGATCAGAGCGGTGTAGAGCAGCAGCCCCAGGGCCTCCAGCCAGGCCAGGACCAGGAATAAGGTCAGCAAGGTTCCGAGGCGGGTCAGCCATCTCGAAGACATAACGACAATCGTAAATAACGAGATTCGTTATGTCCAGCGGCAGCAGACCACGATACGCCGAGCTGCACTATCCCTCGGTATGGAGGGTCGCTTGCGGGACGTCCGTGAGCAGTGCGGCAGCCCAGAGGAATACCTTGGGGTCACCGAGGCCTGAATCGGTGAGCCATTGAGCGGCCCGGCGCGCGTCCTGCTCGTCCTGGAGTAGCCCCCAGGCCCCTGGCTGGACGCCGGTGGCTCGGTAGACATCGGCGACGAGGCCACCCAGGCACCGGATCTGTCGCACGGATCCTGAGACCTGGCACACGGGTGCGGGGGGTAGAACTGCGGTCATGGATCCGGTGAAGCTGCGACAGGCCCTGGACGAGGTCTTCGACCAAGCCCTGCTCCGCCACGGTTTCGTGGACTACATGCGCGACTACCAGCTCGTGATCCACAGGAGCGCCGATCCCACAACCAGGATCGTGCCGACGGCAATGCGCTACCTGTTCCGCCACTGTGTGCAGGCCCACTGCGTCACGACCGTATCGGCCTGCACCTGGCGCGACTCCCTCGACGACCGGCTCATCACCTACGAAACGGGAGTCGACCTCGACGGATACGTCTGGGGAGTCAAGTCGCAGGTGCTCTACCCCGGAGCCACACTCATCGCCGACCCACCAACCGCCCGACACTGGGATCGGCATCGACTTCCATGAAGTCCGGATCCAAACCAACGCGCACGACTTCACCCTGGTCTTCTCCGGCCTGCAGGTCAAAGAACTCCCGCCTGAATCACAGTGTCCAGACCACAAATCCTTGGAAGGGGCATCGAGGGAACAGCAGATCATCTAGCCGGGCCTCGATCCGGCGGCTCAGGAGGCGGAGCCTGGCCGGATCAACGATCTGGTACCCGTGGCCCTCGTCTGCTCAGCTTGTCCCAGGTCGATGGTGGGCGGAATGATCAGACATCTCGGCCGCCGACTGGCCGGTTCTGACCCACGCACAGCTGGCGATCGTCGTCCCGGCGCCGGAGCTCCCGCGCCGAAGGCGATTGGCCCAGGAGGTATTGATGCGTGACGAGGAGAGGACGATCTTCGTCCTTCTGCGTCGACGTCAACCGGTCGCAGAGTTGGTGGTAGTCGGGGACGAGTTCCCTCGGCTGTACTGCGAGGTACGACCCTTGCAGGGATTCGAAGAGGTGCGGTCCGTCCTGGTGAGGGCCTGGGAAGCAGTCGAGGGGCGAGCTGGGATCTGGGCGATCGCGCGTATGAAGTTGCTGCGCTTGCGCCTGCGTCCCAGCTATGGCGGTCCGCCGATCAGTAACGTGGTGCTGATCCTCGATGGCGACCGGGCGGTGCTGCGTTATCGCTACGGACCTATAGCCAGGTGGCGCCTTCGGCGATGGAGACGCCGCCTGGACACAAACACATAGCGGCGGCTGGGAGGAAGAGGTCGGCTACCTCGACCCGGACACCGGCGAGGTCGTGCCCCCTGGAACCAGGCCCTCGACCAGTTCGACGCCGACGAGGACGCCGAGCCCCTCCATGTGATCCGCTTCGGTGACCAGGTGGACGTCAAAGGAGTCCTCGCGGGCGCTCCCGACGCCGACCAGTGCATCCGCTACCTGTCCAAGTACCTCACCAAGAGCCTCGGCGAAAGCCTCGACAGCCCGGCGCGGCGGCACCACGCGGCCCGCTTCGTGGAGGCGCTGCGGTACGAGCCGTGCTCGCCGACCTGCCCGAACTGGCTCCGGTACGGCGTCCAGCCCAAGGCAGCCAAGCCCGGCATGGCTCCGGGCCGCTGCCGCTCGAAGGCCCACAAGCCCGAACACCTCGGCTACGCGGGCCGTCGCGTCCTGGTCTCCCGCAAGTGGTCGAACAAGACGCTCGCCGAACACAAGCAGGACCGCCGCACCTGGATCAGGGAAGCCCTCGGCCACAAAGACGAGTCAACCGACCCGCACCGCCACGTCTGGCGGCCGGTCAGACCCGGCCGCCCAGTCGGCACGCGACTGCTGCACAGCCTCGCCGAACGCCGCCAAGCAGGTGAACCACTGATACGGCAGTGAACCGCAACCCGAACTGCAATCCCCGCGGGCTCCTGACCCCTGCGACACGCGCGCACTGTTCGAAGACACCTCGGCACCTGACCGTGCAACCAGCTAATAGACCCGGCACCGATGACTTCCGGGCGGCAGTGTCGTCAAAAGCACCAGCGACAGGCCACAGACGCCGCGGCCAGGGACACACACCCTCCCGTAGAAGGCACGGTCCCCGGACGACCCGAGACCACGGAGTTCTGATCATGCGGAAGCTGATAGCGACAGTGTTCAACTACTCCCTCGACGGCCTCCTCGCCGACGAGGGCACCGATTTCTGGAAGTTCTGCTTCGACCTGCCCGAGAGCCATGAGCCCGACGCCCCGGCGCACCTCGACTTTCTCCGGAACGCCTACGCCCACCTCATGGGCCGCACCGCCTACGAGAGCATCGGCGAGGCCATGACGACGTCCACCGACCACCCGTTCGCCGACATCCTGAACGCCGGGCGCAAGGTCGTCTTCTCCCGGACCCTGAAGACGGCCGACTGGGCCAACACCACCATCGCCGCCGGCAACACGACAGAAGAGATCGACAAGCTCAGGCTGGGCGGCGACGGCCACATCGTAGTCTGGGGCGGCGTCAGCCTCTGGCGGTCGCTCATGCGGCTCGACCTGATCGACGAGTTCCAGCTGAGCATGTTCCCCTACGTTGCAGGCGAGGGCACCCGGCTGTTCGACGGCGTCCCCAAGTCCTACCAACTCGACCCGGTCTCCACCTCCAGCAACGGGATCGTATATCTGCAGTACCGGCGGCAGGCGCTTCCGGGGTGAAGCCTGCGGCCATCCGATTCAAAGTGGATCATTGTTCTCGGCCCGAGGACGCACTGACCTGCGGGTGATCGCTCGGCCCCGTAGCATGCTCATTCCGAGCCTGTTCCAGATCTTGTTCTCCTCAGTGTGCCACCCACTTATACGATCGGTGAGTGATCGTACGCTGCGCTCGGATCGTCAGCCCGCAGGGCGAACCCACGGATGCCCATCCGTCGTTTCAACGCTCTGTACCGCTTGAGTAACCGGTGATTCTGTCGTAGTCACGCGTGCCGTTCAGCTCGTTGAGCAGCTCGTCAGGGCACAACTCGTAAAGGTCGCCCCGCCAACGGCGCGTCTTGTTGTCCCAGATCCGGTAACCGCCGGAAACGTCTCTGGCAACGTAGCGCCTCCTACCCATAGTTCGTCATCCTCCAGTCCGCCGTTCAGGCGGTCGAGCTCGAAGATCAACCACGTTGCCCGGTGGGCCGGCGCTGAGGAACGAAGCCCTGGATCTTCGATGGCCCCCAACCGACTACGGCGGCCGGCCCCGAACAGTCGATCGTGGTGCCGCATCGCCTACTGACGGTTTTGCAGCGTGCGATCTGTAGGACAGGAAATCCGCCCTCCACCGGCGAGGCAAGCGTGCCCGACTGCAGGCTCCATGATTATCGCGCCGTGAATGGCATGCCTAGCGGTGAGGACGGACATGCCAGTGGCCGACTCTGGCGCGTCACGGCTCGAAGGTCAAGACTGTAGGCCCATGGCACTCGCGTGGCATCCCCTGACGCCCGCTCTCATCGGCACCGTGACGTCCCTTGCCCGTGCGCCGTGGGACGCGGGAGGGTTCGATCAAGCATGGTTACAGACTGGATGGCCTACTCCCCCTGGCGGCTCCGTTCTCGACTTCGTCAAAGACATCACCAACTGGCCTGTCTTGAACATCGGTGATTGGGAGGTCACTTTTCCATGGGGGCCTTGGGCGGACGACGCACGACCGAAGATGCTCGACCTGACATTCGCACTGTTCTACGAGCCCGACGAGGATGAAGACCCCGATTGGGTGGAGCTCCCTCAGACACTGCCCTCCGCACGTTGGCGGGTTGACCGGTCCGGCAACAGGGAGCAGTTCAACACCGTCTGGCGCTCAGGACTCGTAACGATCTCTCAAGTCCACGGAAAGCCCCAAGATGTGGGTGTGTACAGGGATGGGGACGAATGGAGCTACGCCATTTGGCACATGGGGGCTCGACTCCTGGTCCTGAGCCAAGGCGAAGATTTCCAGACCCACAGCCTGTATGACAGAGCCACGCTTCATATCGCGGATCGTCCACCGGGATCGCCCATTCCATTGGGCGGAGATCTCTACGGACTCCTCATGGGCGGGGAAGGGGGCTGACACTTGCATCAACCAGCCGGCCCACCAATATCAGCCTCAGGGACATGCTCTTGCTTGGGCCAGTCCGGCTTCTGGGTCGCCGCCACCGACCCCCTCGCCGCCGACCGAGTACGCGCGGCCGCCCTGCTCAGCGACGGAGCATCCCGTCTCGTCGACCGCTTCCACCTGGCCACCTGGCGAGAAGCCCTGGACACCCTCGACCGGCACGGGCCGGCGGACCTCATCAACAGAGTCGGGACCGCCGAGCAGTCCGACCCGCACGGCGAACGGGGAGGAGCACAGAACACGTCAAGAGTGTCACCAGGCCACTCAAGGTAGTGACGATCACGAGCGGCGTGGAGGCCGCCATCCAGCTGCAGAAACGGTGGGCACGGGGCCGGTACGTCGCTGCGGCACGCGCCGTCTATGCCATCCGCCGCTACATGGGTGCTCTCCCCGGCAATCGGAAGCTCTCCGAGCTGATCGCGAAGTGCTCAAGGCACAGAAGATCCGAGACCTCTACAAGCAGCCCTGGAAGTGGCAGCAGACGATCTCCGCCGCCATGCAGCGGTTGCACCGGGCGGGATACCCGCCAGGCCGGTGAGCGCCACCACGCTGACACGCCACATCGCCGCGATGCTGTCCGCCGGAAACCCGGAGACATCCCATGCCTGACCGGCTGAGCGAGTGCCAGGCCGACATACCCCTCATCACCCAGGCCGCCGACGACATCGAGCGAACCCTCGAAGCAGTGAACGCCACCTCTGACAGCAGCATCTGGGCCGGGCCTGCCGGAGACCGCTTCCGGGAGGAGTGGGCCATGCACCGTACGGCCATACGGGCCGCCCTCGACGAGGTCAGATCCCAGACTCAAGCCATCCTCGCAAGGGTTAAGCGAGAGCAGCAACAGCAGTAAGCTGCCCACCCCAGCACAACCCATCCGGGGAGCCCTCTCAGGCCGATCACCCTCGGTCGGCGTGCGGCGATCACCGCGACTATGCCAAGGATCCGCGCCAGGCTGGGACGTTCTCGCTGGCGAGGCTGCTACCTCAGCCGTGGTCACCCGGTGGCAAGACCCGACGAAGGAGGGGCGTGCCGGCGATCGCCCCAGTCCGAGAGGCGAGTACCGAAGTCGGCGATCGTCACGGCATCAGCCAACCGACACACGGTTTAGGTACGAATGCTTAGCACAGGCAACATCGCTTACAAGATTATCCCGCACCTGTCCCGTAGTTGGCCGCCGGGTCAGTAGCGTGGTGTCTCATATAGACACCACGCTACTGACCGGCCTCCACCTCACTACGCGGCATTGGATCGCGTAGCGACGTCGTAGGCGCCCTTGACCCACCAAGGTGCGGACAGCTGTACGACCCGCTATCAAGGTTGATATTCTCGACAGCGGACCACGTCTCGAATATCTCCTACCCGCCGAAGCGGAGCACTTCATAGCCCTTTAAGAGGCCTCCCAAGCGACGCCTCAATCTGCTACCCGCACAAGTAGCTTGCCCAAGTTTGCGCCGCTGAACAGCTGGTGGAGGGCGTGCGGGGCAGCTTCAATGCCGCCGTCGACGATTGTCTCGTCGTAGTGGAGCTTACCTTCGCCGAGCAGCCCAGCGAGGTATGTGATCGCCTCTTCATAACGGTGGGCCCAGTCAAGTACAAGGAAGCCCTTGATCGTCGCCCGCTGCATGATCAGCTGGACTATGTTGGTGAGACTTCCGGTGTGTTCGCCGCCCTTGTTATAGCTGTTGTACTCGGAAATCATTCCGCACAGGGAAACCCGGGCACCGATGTTGAGCCGCATCAAAATGTGATCCATGACCGGCCCGCCAACGTTCTCGAAATCGACATCGATCCCATCCGGTGTGGCGGCGTCGAGCTGTGCACGCCAGTCAGCGGCGTGGTGGTCGATACAGGCGTCATAGCCGAGAACCTTGACGGCGTGTTGGCACTTGCTGGGACTGCCAGCAATGCCAATCACCCGTCCCGCCCCTTTCTGCCTTGCGATCTGACCAGCAATCGAGCCGACCGCACCGCAGGCGGCAGAGATGACGATTGTCTCTCCCTCTTCCAACTCGGCCAAGTCGATCCCGAGATAGGCCGAGATGCCGGTGTGGCCGAGGACGCCGAGAAAGGCCGACTCGGGTGCCGGCAGCGGAGTCGGCAGGACAGTAAGCGGCGCCTCCAGCTGCGAGTCGTCGGCGAGGACCAGTTCCTGCCAACCGGTGAAGCCGCTGACAGTGGCCCCGACCGGCATGTCTTCGCGCCTGGATGCAACTACTTCGCCGACGCCGAAGCCACGCATCACTGCGCCGATCGGGACCGGAGGTTCGTAGCTACGCATATCGCTCATCCAGACGCGGGAGGTTGGATCGAGCGAGAGAAGCTTGGTGCGGACCAAGGCCTGACCGTCGGCCAGCTCCGGTACCTGTTCTTCAACCAGTTCGAGGTCACCGTCGGTGAGTTGCCCAACGGGTCGGCGTCGTAGGCGGTAGGCCCGGTTGATGCGGTTGCCAGTCATGCTAGATACCTCCATTCTCGGCCGTCGGTGCGGCGTTGATGCCACCCTTCGACGCGGTAATTTCGGATATGTTCGCAGCGCCGCCGGTATCGAAAGCTTCCAGTTCGCTGAGTGCGAGGCAAATGCTCGCCTGAGCAGCCTCCAGGTCCGGCACGTCCTTCAGCTGGTCATTCCGCAGCGCGGTCATCCGTTCGACGTCCAACACCTGCCGCACCAACGGCTTGCCCAGAAAGCCTTGCTGCGCAGAGAGCAGAAAGTCGCTCGGCTTCATGGCGTCAGACTACGACGCCACCCGATATCTCCAAGGCGTTTTCGGTCACATCTCGTGGAGTGACATCGTCACGGTCTTGGCGATCACGCCCTGGGGGTCAAAGCGCGTGGGCGGTGCTGGCCGTGACCGGCCGAAGAGCCGCAGCGCGGCCGGCGACCGCCCGACGCGCGCGGGGCGCCGTAGGCGACACGCGCCTTGAAGTCGTAGAGAAAGTTCTCATCCGGCAACCGCTGTGGCTGTAGTCGATCTTCGTAGTCGTGGCCGGCGGCTGGGATTGACTCGCCGAGGTCGACGACTGCGTCAGGGAGAGCGCAGATGTCGTGGTCGGTGCACAGCAACCCGAAACGCCGCCAGCGCTGCTGCGCCATCGGCAAGTGCTGCAAGTCCGAGCCGTCCGACTGGACCGTCCACGACGCATACATGACCCTGCGCGCCGCCCTGAGCAACGCCGTCCGCGAGGAGATCCTCCCCCGCAACGTCGCCGCCAACATCAAGATACCGGTCCCCAGAAAGCGCAAGGTCAAGCCCTGGTCCGTGGACGAGGCCCGGACCTTCCTGGAGTCGGCGCGCACGCGTGAGGACCCCATGTACCCGGCTTACGTCCTGGTGCTCGTCCTCGGCCTGCGCCTCGGCGAAGCGCTCGGGCTGCGCTCGGGCTGCGCTGGGAGGACGTCGACCTCGATCAGGCGGAGATGACGATCGGCTGGCAACTCCAGCGGGTCAGCGGCAAGCTCCTGCACCGCCGCACCAAGACCGACGCCTCCGACGCGACGCTCCCCTTCCCTGAGATCGTCACCGCCGCCCTCCGTGCGCGCCAACGGGCACGCGACATCGCCCGGGAAGCCGCGGGCGACGACTGGCAGGAAACCGGCCTCGTCTTCACCACCGCCAGCGGCCGGCCCATCGAGCCGTCCAACTTCCGGCGCAGCTTCGCCAACGCCTGCGACAAGGCGGGGGTGCGGAAGGTCCACGTCCACACGACTCGCAAGACCTGCGCGTCCCTGCTCGTCGCCCTCGACGTCCACCCGCGCGTGGCCATGCAGATCCTCCGCCACTCACAAATCGCCGTGACCATGAACATCTACAGCGAAGTCTCGTCCGAGGAGACGCGTAAGGCGTTGAAGCGACTTGGAGAGCACTTGAACTCGTAGAAATGTCAACCTAGCGCCTTCGCCATGCTACTGCTGCATGCCCAGGTCTTGGACTGAGTGCCACGACCTGGGCTTTCGCATGACCAAGAGTTCTCAGATATGTGTCATACGTCGCCACTCACTGACAAGCCGGGTTGGACTATTTGATTGGTGTCGGACTATGCCTGCAGAGCACTATGGTGTAACCGAAAAGGAGGACAATGGACGTCTCGAATCGCGTCGAAGTTAGCTTCCAGATGTCGGGTGCCGACTTGGAAAGGCTCGTTGTCATCGGTGGCGACCTCGACTATCTGATAAGCCTGCCTAAAGATCGTCTACTGAGTCACACCGAAGTGAGGCTCGGCGCAAGCGTGCTCCGTCGGCTCTTCGTCGACAACGAATTCAAGCGAGTCTGGAGAACGATGGGGGCTTCAGAGGTTGCTCAGCCCACTGTGCAGGCGACCAACATAGACCCTGCCCTCAACGCATGGCCCTGGCAGTGGATCCTCTACGCCTGGGCCGGAGGGGCAAAGTCGTACGGAGCTCATCACACTGGTTTCATCCTGGGCTCCGTCCCCAAAGACGACCATGAAAAGTACCCCTCTGTTGGAGACTTCCTCGCAGCCAACCCGATGCCAGTACAGGGTGAGGTCATGAGAATGACCTTGGACGACTGGCTGAAGTCCACATCTGTCGCCATCCGAACCAACGAGATGGGCCTCGTGCGGATCAGTCGCGCCTCCATGATCAAATACATTGCCAACCGGAAGGGAGGGGTTCACTTCGATCCCAGGCGCGATCTCCCCAATCGAAGCTCGAAGAATAAGCTGCGAGACATTGAAAGCAGCCTGCTCGATCACGGCCTTCTGAGAGTTGGCCACCTCAGCGGCCCGGAATATGAAGTCGCATCCATCATCCGCGCTGTAGCCACCTCCGATTGGGCACCGGAGATAGTTCGAACGGCCCAGTCGGCCGCACCTGCCGATTTCCATGGCGATCCCGACGAGCTGAAGTTTTGGACTGGTCAACGGGAGGCCGACGGAACAGGATGGGCTACAAGCCGCTTCAACTCGACTGTGCTGGGTGTCGATCAGGCCACAGCCTAGATGAGTCAGTGGAGCTCTTGCTCCGGAAGTGCTCCACCGCTCAACACAGCACTCGCCTTCGGATTCGGTCAAACGATGCCACTTGAGCTGCGAGCTCGACCGACGCTCCACACCCGAGCTCTAGCAAGCCTTCCTAGATCTGACCCGACAACACAGGATGATCGATTGCCCGCGTTGCTGTGCTTTGCAGCTGTACAAGATCGAAAAGGCCACTTCCCGATCATGGGATGTGGCCTTTACCTGCGGTGGAGCCTAGGAGATTCGAACTCCTGACATCCTGCTTGCAAAGACGCACGCCGATCACGCTCGACCTGGGGAGATACAGATCAGCGCACTGATCGCGTTCCCTGTGGCTCCCCGTCATTCCCCCTGGTTCGCCGCTCCATCGGGCACGCAACGGGCACGGCGTCGAACCGCAGTCGGCTTTTCAGGGCGTCACTCGTTCTGCTGCCTGGCAGCTCCTGGCCTGCGGGGCAGTCTCCCCGTACCGCTCTCACCGCCGAGATCATAAACGCATTATGCGCGGGTAGCCCGTCGCGGCCGCACAGGACCGTCGCCCGCCACTACTCCCCCGATAGCTCGTGATCGCGGATGTAGTGCTCAATCGGATAGGCGGTGCCTGTGGGCAAGATCGCACCGTTGCGGCGGTCGATGAGAATTGGCGCGTTACCACCCAACGCGGCAGTGAACTCTCCGGTTCGGAGGTACCGGGCAGATTGGTAGTAGTAAACCCAGCCGATTGAGCACTCCTCCATGGCGGACACGACGAAGCTGTCCTCCGGATCAAAGTACGCGCGTACTTCTTCGTAGAGGCGGGCTATCTCGGCTTCCGCAAGGCGTCGCGCTTCCGGCTCAGTCAGCACCCGTCCATCATGATGCGCGGGCCCCTGTTATCACCATCCGAAGCCGGACTGCCGCGCCCTAGCAGACCTCAACCACGTGAGTCAGTGAGCCGTGCTGAGGAACGAAGCACGGATCGTCGATCGCCCCAAGCCATCTACGGCGGCTGGCCATACAGTGGCGATCGTAGGGCTGCATCTGTGCGGCGGCGTGGCAACCCTGGCCGGCGTGTTCGGCAAGTACGGCGGGGCCGACGCGCGCCGGCCGGCCCGGTGTCCCGCCGCCGTCCGGGACCGGCCCCCAGGCCGCACGCCCGGACGGCGGGCGGGCGGAGGGCCGGGGGTACGGCGGCGCGCCGCGCCGCCGCCTTGATACCTATGAGCACAATTCGGCAATACTCCAGCCCCGGACTATTCACAGAAGCTCGTGCCATGGGACCGTCCGCTTTTCAGGCGGAGCAATCATCCTGCTCGGGCGATCGAGACCGTGGTCACGTGCGTGTGTACGGTGGCGCGGATGCGCCGGCGTGTGAGGATGTTGCTGTCAATGCTGCTGTCACCTCAGCCATGGTCACCCGGTGGCGGGGCCCGACGAAGGAGGGCTCCGGCGTCGATCGCCCAAGCCACGGTCGGCGAGTAACGAAGTAGGCGATCGTCACGGCGGTCATTGTCCATGACATCATAGATGCCTCTACCTAAACCATCTATGACTCCACATCCAGCGGGCCTTAGCGATCAGCCGGAGTCCCAGGTCTCTCTGTTGAGAAGGAGCATAGACTGTCAATTTAAGTAGATGGTGAATATAATGAATAACATACTTGACAAGTCTCGACGGCCTGGAGTCCCAGTGCGGTTCTACCTATCGCTGTCATTCAACGATATTCGCATCGACGACAGCCGAAAGAATATGCCTGTTGCTAATATTGGAGGTGGCTGTCGTGACGGTGTTGCAACATTTTGGCGACAGCCTGACGGGCGAGTATCGCTTTCTGGAACGGCAATACGGTTCGCGTTGCTTCGGGCAGTGAGAGCGAACGGCCTCCCCGAGGTCGATTTTGGCTACCTTTCGAGCAATGAGGCTATTGATAGCTTGATACAGGTGTCTCGCTTCTGGGCTACCGCCCAGGAATCTTCACTCCTGAAGAGCATGACATTCGAAGGTTCATTGAATTTATGGCGAGGTGGTACTCTGGCGCACGGCGTCTGGCAATCACTGCTCCGAGATGCCCTGCCCAAAGAGTTGCGCGTGAGGCATGGCCAGGGCCCGAGTTGCTGCACTCTTAGCAAAGTCCGTGCTTACGAGGCCGGATTTCTAACTTCGAAGGTTTCTCAAGTAGTTCGTGGCGCCATGCACCAGCTGATTAGCATTTTAGCTGCTGATCCAGCTCAAATATTCGAGGTAGAACACCGAGATTTCGAAAGAATAGCCGCGATAGTAGCCGAAGATCTCGGATTCGACGTGCGATTGACACGAGGAAGCAAGGATGGAGGAAAGGATCTTATACTAAAATGCAGAGATGAGCTAGGGCAAATCCGATCTATTTATGTAGAGATTAAACATTGGTCTTCGGGTAAGAAAGTGGGTCCACAGGAATTGCGGAAACTTCTTACCGTGATCGCCCGGGACCAAGTCGACGGCGGCCTTCTTATATCCACCTCTGGATTCACCAATCCTGCACAAAAACTACTCGCCGACTTAGACAAATCTGATACCGTGCGTCTTGTCGAGTTAGGAGAGATCTCGACCTACATGCGCGAATACGCGTCGACAAGTCCGACAGTCCCCGAAACGCTACTACGGGAAATTATTCGTCGCCCACTGCTGTGACCGAGTGCATTTGACGGCATCTCAAGTCGCGGGAGAAGAGCCCTCATCTCTACGGCTCATAAATTCATCAAATCTACTGGTGAAGACATATATATAGGTGGCGATTGCTTCTACGAGAGCCACGGCGTCCTCGGCGTCTTCCCGAACGACTTCCTCCCCGGTGAAATGAGCCGCCTGGTTCCTAAGCACCTTAAGCTTGTGTGCCCAATCTACGAACCGTCCATCGAGGATTCCCTGTTGCGCCAACACTTCGATGCATCGGTGAAGTCCGCGTGCTTCTACTCCCTTTAGCTTGGCGATCCCCTCTAGCGCGCGTCCTGCCATCACCGCCGCCGCAGTGTGCATGCGGTACCTAAGACAGCCCCGAGCCTCCTCTAGTTCGCGACGTATCTCGTATGGCACAAGTGAACTAAGAGCCGGAGGTGGAGCAGGATAAAGCCAGATTGGTTCCACGAAACCTGTTAGAGAGTTCTCCTCATAAACCAACATCGGGTGTTTGCATGAGGTGCATTGGAGTAGGGAAAACCGCCATTCGGGCGCATCTGGCCCATCTTGGTATAACAGAAACGAGACCTCCTTGGCGGGTATCACGTTTTGACAGTTATCACATGACGCGATTAATAGCCGCTCATCTCGCATGACTACCCTCTTCGCTGATATGGGAAGGAAGACGTCCAACCTAGGATGTGGAGACGCCTGACCGCAAGAGTAGGACGTGCTGCACCGAATCTTCACGGAAGTCTGCCGCGAGCACTTCTAGAAGATACTGCGGCCCTAACGTGCGGTCGAGATGTTCGGGGCGGTCCACCAGGTTGGCACCCGATGTGCGCGTAGCGAGGCACAGCGATCCACATAGACTTGTAATAGCATCTTCCCGGAACGACCGCAGTGTAGTTGAATGCTCTCATGTCGAGCTTGTGCATAACAGACGGCTGTCCCAACATAGCCTCGCGAATGAAGAAAACACGCTGCCAGGCATGTTACCGGCGTTTTCGGAATAATGGTACGTTTGAGCGCAAATCACCCAAGCCTGCACTTAGCTACGACGTGGTCGTTAGCCTAAGCGAGTTGGACGAACTGTCTGGTTGTCGCATATGGACAGGACAAACCGACAAGGACGGTTACCCTAGATATTACGATGGTGCAAGATATGCGTCTCGACTAGAGCCTCTCCTGTATGTTCGGCGATGGCTTATAGAGCAACAGGAGGGCGTCCTGGCATCCGGCGCAATTGTTGAGGATGCGTGCGGAAATAGGCTCTGCGTTGCCATTGAACATCTAGAAGTAGCATCGCCCACCACTGCACGTAATACTAACGGCGCCAAGAACGCGCGTAAGACGTCGTGTATTAACGGCCACCCGTTCGATGACGAAAATACCTACATCACTTCGGATGGTCGACGTAAATGCCGTCGGTGTACTGCTAACGCTCAAAGAGCTTACGTTCAGCGCGGCAAACTTCCACTGCCCAAGGAACCTAAGGAGTCCCCTATGCCAAGAAAGCGCGCCACGAATACCCATTGCGCAAACGGACATGAATGGACTGACGAGAACCTCTATATTGCTCCCCGTACTGGGACTTGGCTCTGTCGCCAGTGCGGCTGGGAGTCGAAGATGCGCTCTCGGGGCATTGATCCGACCACCATACAGCGACAAGTGCAGTGGAAGAATGCTGATCGGTGCCGAAACGGCCATGTATATGCGGAGGTTGGGTTTTATGATACACCAGAAGGCCGATCTTGCCGTAAATGCACTTCCGTATCGTCGGTTAAGAGCAACCTCAGGCGCTACTACAACCTCACCTTGAGCGATGTGAAGTATATGCTCTCCCAGCAAGGGAATAGGTGTGGCGTTTGTAAGCTTGAGTTTAAAGACTATGACCTTGGTGAAATAGAGACTCGCATGGGAGACCTCAATGTCGACCACTGTCACACTACTGGGCGCGTGCGTGGACTGCTCTGTATGTCATGCAATCTGGCTTTAGGAATGGTAAATGACGATATCGACGTGCTTCGAAACATGATTGCCTATCTCGAACGTCATATCGAACCCGAGGGCGAGCCATATTGATAACCCGCGTGCAGCCGTGGCCCCTCGAACTATCAACGCGTGGCGGCGTTGGCCGCGACCGGCCGGAGAGCCGCAGCGCGGCCAGCGACCGCCCGACGCGCGGCGGGCCGCCCTTGGCTCTGTGGAGATATTGCTCATCCGTTCATGCGTCGGCGCTTCGAGCTGGGTGGGTGGTAGAACGCTCGATGTGGATGAGCGACGGGGTCGGTTGAAGGCGCTGGGAGAGTTACTGCGGAGGCTGCGGCGGGAGGCTGGCCTCACTGGTAAGGATCTCGCCGTGCGGGCGCAGGTGGCGCAGCCTACAATCTCTCGGATTGAGACCGGGCAATTGCTGCCGACTCCTGAGACGGTGGAGCGCTTGGTCGGTGCGCTTGGCTTGGATGGCGCTGGTCGGGCTGAGCTCGATGCTCTTCTTCTTCGGCTGCGGGAAGAGGTCTCGCAGTTGAAGGGTGGGCTTGCCGGCCAGGAGGCGGCGAATGCTGCGCGGCTGCGGACGGGTCGGCAGCTTGCGTGCTTCCAGGCGGCCGTGATTCCTACTCTCTTGCAGACGGCGGAGTATGCGCGGTTGGCGCTCGCTGTGGGGCGTGACGTCGATGAACGCGATGTCGCCAGGGCGGCTGCGGTGCGGGTGGAGGCGCAGGCTGTGCTCTTCGATGCCGGGCGGGAGTTCTCGTTTCTGCTGACCGAGGGTGCTGTCCGGACGTGGCCGGGGTCGCCGTCGTTGATGTTGGTACAGCTTGATCGGTTAGCTCAGGTGTCCACGCTCTCTCATGTGAAGCTTGGGGTCGTCCCCTGGTCGGTGCAGGTGCCGGCGTTTCCGCTGCATGGGTTCACGATCTATGACGGGGCCGTGAGCGTGGTGGAGAGCTTGACCGGGGATCTCACGCTGACCGGTTCCTCTGAGCTGGCCGCTCACATCCGGACGTTCGAGGCGTTCGCTGGTGTGGCGGTGTACGAGGATGAACTGCGCGAACTACTGCGAACTATCGCCGATGACTACCGGGAGCTGGTCAAGCGACTAGAGAAGTGACGCATTTATGCGTCGAATAGCTTGAGGTACTTCTAGGCTCGCTCATACTCTGGCGCCATCCGATGTATAGCCCCCTAGACGACGGAGCTTCTTCATGTCGGCCTGGCGCTTCTCCCGCTACTTCCTCGGCTCCGCCCCATCGATCACCGAAGCACGGCGCTTCGTCACCGCGCTCCTGCGCGGCTCCCCCATCGTCGGTGAGGCCGAACTCATCGTCAGCGAGCTGGCCACGAACGCCATACGGCACTCCGCCAGCGGACGCTTCGGGGGCCGGTTCCTGGTCACCGTCCAGGCGCATCCGGACCGGTTCTGGCTTGGCGTCCTCGACGAGGGAGGGCCATCCTCCCCCAAGGTCTTCCGCCCGTCCATGGGAGCGGAGGGCGGACGCGGTCTGCTGCTCGTCTCCACCCTGGCGCTCGACTGGGGCGTCTGGGGGGACGATCGCGGACGGACGGTCTGGGCTGTGCTGCGGTCGCAGCCGCAGACGGCTTCCTGCTCGTGAACTCCTGCCTGTCGCCGCATCTGCCGTTGCCGCAGGGCGCCTGCACGAAACTCGACTGGTACCCGTCTCGCAATGACGAGCGGTGCCGGGTGACGGAGTGGACCTGTTCCTGCCGGAGCGTCTACTACGAGCTGTGCCAGGCCGGCGGCTTGGGCTTCGTCCGGCGTGTCGTCCAAGGTGAAGACCCGGCCGTAGCCGAGACCCCGCGAGTACGGCTCGCCGAGGCCCGCGTGATGTGGCGCGCGCTGCTCACGGGCCTGGCACGATGAGCCCGAGGGGCATCCCCAACCGACGATCAACGATTCGGGCAGTCAGTTCAAAAACTGGCGAACCACTACAAATCGTTCTGTCGAGGGGGATAGACGGCATACCGTCTAGGGGCCTAGACTCGCAGGCAGTGATCAAGGGGGAACCTGTGCCGCCGAGTGACGTGGAACGCATTGCCGCGATCGAAGACCCGTTCCAACTGCTGCGCGTTGCGACCGAACGCCTCAACGCCGCACAGCAGGAGGTCACCGAGCTTGCCCGGCTGCGTCGCCGCGTGATCCAGGACCTCCACGCCCAGGGCCTGTCGTACGCGCAGATCGCCAAGGAAGCCGGGCTCACCCGGGGACGCATCCACCAGATCCGGCACACCGGGCCGGCCCCCGAGGGTGCCTTCCTCGGAACAGGCACCATCACCCTGGCCATCCCGCTCAAGCGCGAGGCGAACAACGCCCGTCCCGTGGTCGCGATGGAGGACGTCACCGCCGCCAAGCGCCTGGAAGACCTCGTCCGCGGCTTCGACCTGGCGATGGAACTGGAACACGTCCCGCTCAACGGCGAAGTCGACCTCAACAGGCCGAACCTCATCGTGCTCTGCGGTCCTCGCCTCTCCCCTGTCACCGGCGCACTGTACGAGTCCGACCCGGTTCTGAAGTGGGTCAAGGACGACGTGTGGACGCTGCACGACACCCGTACCGGCACGATCTACCGCTCTGGCTCCGACAGCGAACCCGCCCGGCCCGTCGACTACGCCTACCTCGGACGGCTCCGACGCCCCGACGACAGGGGCAACCTGCTCATCTTCACCGGCATCCACCCGCAAGGCTCCCTCGGCGTGGTCCAGCTCCTCCAGACCGAGATCGCCACCCTGTGGGGACAGGTCGGCGACAACCGCTTCTCCACCGTGGTCGGCGTCGAGTACGACCCGTCCACCGGCGAACCCGTCAAGGCCGAACTGTCCAGCCCCCTCTACCGGCACGACGAGGAGTGAGCCGTGCGGGTCACCTTCGCCACCCAAGCAGCCCCAGGCCGGGCGAACGAGGACTTCGTCGCCGCCACCCCGGACGCCGCCGTACTCCTCGACGGCGCGGGCACACCGCCCGGCTCCGACTCCGGCTGCTCCCACGGCGTGGCGTGGTACTCCCGCACCCTCGGCTCCACCCTCATCGCCTCGATCAGCCAGAGTGCCGGCCCCCTGCCCGAGCTGCTGGCCGAGGCCATCAAGACGGTCAGCTCGCTCCACGACGACACCTGCGACCTGGCCCACCCCGGCTCCCCCTCAGCCACGGTCATCCTGCTCCGCCGTAGGGACGACCTGATCGAATGGCTCGTCCTGGCCGACTCCGTCCTCGTCCTGGACGTCATCGACGCACCGGAGCCAACCGTCATCTGCGACGACCGGGAAGCCCAGGCAGGCGCCCGCTACCGAGCCGAGATGGACGCCCTCGACTCCGGCAGCGACGCACACGCCTCCGCCCACCGGCGCTACGTCGAGACCCTGCGCTCCTACCGCAACAGAGACGGCGGTTTCTGGGTCGCCGCCACCGACCCCCTCGCCGCCGACCAAGCCCTCACCGGCACCATGCCCGCCGACCGAGTACGCGCGGCCGCCCTGCTCAGCGACGGAGCATCCCGTCTCGTCGACCGCTTCCACCTCGCCACCTGGCGCGAAGCCCTGGACACACTCGACCAGCACGGGCCGGCGGACCTCATCTCCCAAGTCCGGACCGCGGAACACTCCGACCCGCACGGCGAACGCTGGCCTCGCGGGAAGACCTACGACGACGCCACCGCCGCGCACCTCTCATTCACTTCTCCGGAATAGGCATGTGATGTTGTCGTGGCGGTTGAAGCCGGCTACCAGGACGCTGGTGGCCATGTGCTCCAAGTGCCACCCCTGAGCCTCGATCTCCTCGATGATCCAACTGATCACGGGAAGGCTGCTCCCTTCGGGGGCCTTGTCCAGAGGGGCGCTGAACCGGGCGACGAAGATCCGCCGCCCCTCTGCATAGGCTTGTCCGGCATCCTCGACGACGTGCTGCTGGCTAGGGCTAGGCCCTCTGAGCACCATTAATGGCGGACCTTTCTGTCATTTACGGAGAGCCCTCTCACCGCGATACATAACGGGCATAATCCCAGCACAAGGCCAATGAGCATAACGGCTATTTCGCCCATTCCGCCGCAGCACTCCAATCGCCATTCCGAAAACATTCCCACTAGCGTTTACCCCCCTAGACAGTTGGGGGACACTCTGGCTATCGTCCTCTGCATAGCCCCCTAGACAGCTCCTCAAAGCGAACCGGTCGCAACTGTCTAGGGGGATAGACGAAGGAGGTGGTGGACGATGGCACTTCAGGGACCGATCCCCGTGACGTTCGACATGGTCTTCCCGTACAGCTGCTACATCGTCGGCGACGTAGAGCCGGTCAAGGACTTCGACGCCTCGACGAACGGGCGCTTCGTACAGGCCCGGGACAAGCAGACCGCTGAGCTGGTCTGGCAGGTCTCGGTCATGGACGCGGACCCGACGCTCAAAGCCGCTCAGAAGACTCTGGCGGTGAAGATCCTCAGCCCGGTGCAGCCGACTCCCCCGGCTGCGATGCCGGGGCTGCCGTTCACCCCGGTCGAGTTCGACCAGGTGACGGTCACGCCGTACGTCAACGGCGCCGGCAGGCTCGCCTACTCGATTCGGGTCCGTGAGATGCGGGCTCCCCGGCCGATGGGCAAGCCCAGCGCCACGAAGGACGCGGCGTGATGGGGCGGCGGGCACAGGCACGGCCGACGGGCGTGATCACCCTCAACACCGGTTCCGGCGCCGACGCGAAGAACCACGCCTACCCGCTGAGGACGCCTGTCCTGGCTCTGGCCTTCGGACTGGTGCAGGTACAGGTCACCACGGGCTCGCCGGACAGGGTCACGGCGGCCGACGTGGAGTTCGCGCGCAAGCTCGCCCAGCAGGCCCAGGACTTCGCCAGATGCGTGGAGCGCATCCACCGGCGCGGGGTGGCGGCCTGACATGCGAGACGGGGCCGCAGGAAGCGGCAACTTCCGGCGGCCCCTCGATCTTCCACACACTCCACATGCTTGGAAGGACTTCAGCCTAATGTTCAAGAAGATGCCCGGCGAAGAGCCGCCACGCATCGTCTCCACCACCCCGGACACGGCGGTCGTGTTCAGACCGGCCGTCGTCAAGGCTCCCGCGATCATCACCTTCGTCCTCCTCGGCTGGCGCGCCGTGGTGAGTCTGGTCCTCACCGTGTGGCGGCATCCGGTCGCCGTGCTGGTCGTCGCGGTCCCCTGCGTCCTGTCGGCGCTGTACGGCTGGCGGACCACGCTGCTTCTCCTCACACCAGTACTCGTCGGGCTCGTCAGCTGGGGCATGCTCGACCGGCCGACCTTCATGCGCTGGGTCGGCCGGCGGCTGCTCGCCTGGTGGCGGCTGGTCTCGGTGTACCGGCGGCACTGGCAGCCGGTGATGATCGTCTCCGGCCTGGGGAAGCACATCCGGGGACGCGACTACCTGCCCAAGCTGGGCAAGGTCACCTGCACTTCATGGGCCGACCTGGTGACCGTCCGCATGCTGAGCGGCCAGGCGGTCAAGGACTGGGCGGACCGTACGGACAACCTCGCCCGAGGGTTCGGCGCCAGTTCCTGCCACGTCTCGGTCGTGGAAGGCGGGCGGCTGCGGCTCACCTTCCCACGGCACGATCCGCTAGCCACTCCCCTGCCTGCCGTTCCGATTCCTGAGACGGCCTCGGTCGGACCGATCGAGATCGGCAAGCAGGAGGACGGGCAGCCGTGGCTGCTCAAGGTGCATGGCACTCACGTCCTGGTCGCCGGTGCGACAGGGGCCGGCAAGGGGTCGATCATCTGGTCTGCGATCCGCGGGCTCCTCCCTGCCGTCAGGGCAGGACTGGTCGAGATCTGGGCGCTCGATCCGAAGCTGATGGAGCTGTCCTTCGGCCGCGCGCTCTTCGGCTCCCGGTACGCCGCCGACCCGGGCAACTGCGCGGACCTGCTCGACGACGCCGTCAAGGTCATGCAGTCCCGGGCCGCCCGCTTCGCCGGTCACCGCAGGTCGCACACGCCCACCGTGGATGACCCGTTCGTCCTGGTCGTCGTCGACGAGGTGGCGTTCCTCACCGCCTACCAGCCGGACAAGGAACTGCGGCGTCGCATCTCGGCAGCGCTGGCCACGCTCACCACCCAGGGGCGGGCGGTCGGCGTCGGAGTCCTCGCCGCACTCCAGGACCCGCGAAAGGAGGTCATGAACATCCGGAACCTGTTCCCCGACAAGATAGCCCTCCGTCTGGACGAGTCCGAACAGGTGGACATGGTCCTCGGGGACGGCGCTCGTGACAGGGGAGCGCTGGCCGACCAGATCTCTCCCAGGCCCGAGGTGGGCGCAGGCGTCGGCTACGTCCGTCTGGAGACCTCGCCCGATCCCCTGCGGGTCCGTGCGGCCTACGTCTCCGACGACGACATCCGCGACATGGTCACCGACTACGGAGAGGAGGTCCGTTGAACACTTCACACCACACGACGGGGATCAGGGGAGAAGTGCCCCACCGCTCCGTTCCTCGCAAGATCCGGATGACGCAACCGCTCGCCCGCGAAGTCGCCGAAGAGGTCGCCAAGCTCAACGGCGTCTGCGTCCGTCCCGTCGCCCTGCGGCGGCTCGACCTGTTGACCGGCAAGGACGAGATCATCGACGTTCCGTGCGGGGCGACGCTGGAGAGCAAGTGCCCTTCCTGCGCCAAGCGCAACCGCCAGCTCCGTATGGCGCAATGCCGCGAAGGCTGGCACCTCACCGAGGAGCCCGTCGTCAGCCCCGACGCGGCCACCGAGGAACAGCGCTGGCTGGTCGAGTTCCGAGCCGACATGCAGGCACGACGGGACGCGGCCGAACGTGCGGGCGAGGACACCCGCGACTGGGACGCCGTCCTCGCCGGTCTCGACGAGAAGACCAACGCGGTGGGCATGCGCGGCAACGTCGTGGGCCGCACGACCCCCAAGCGCGTCCGCTCGACGAAACGACGGCAGGACGCTCCGGACCTGCCCAAGCGCAAGATGGCTCACACCACGCTCGGGCGGACCTTCCAGTCCTCTGATGGCAAGGTCTACCGCCCGTCGCTGTTCGTCACGCTCACCCTGCCCTCGTACGGCAAGGTCAGGGACGGCGTCCCGGTCGATCCGGAGAGGTACGACTACCGGCGGGCGGCCCGCGACGCGCTGCACTTCTCCAAGCTGGTGGACCGGTTCGTCCAGAACCTCCGCCGCGTGGCAGGGTACGACGTGCAGTACTTCGCCACGGTGGAGCCTCAGAAGCGCCTGGCCCCGCATCTCCACATGGCGATCCGCGGCACGCTGCCCCGCGCCGAGATCAAGCAGATCGCCGCCGCCACCTACCACCAGGTCTGGTGGCCGCAGGCCGACGAGGTGCGCTTCGAGGCAGAGCACCTGCCCGTCTGGGAGGAAGGGGCCGGCTACCTCGACCCGGACACCGGCGAGGTCCTGCCCACCTGGGAACAGGCCCTCGACCAGCTCGACACCGACGAGGACGCCGAGCCGCTGCACGTGATCCGCTTCGGCGACCAGGTGGACGTCAAGGGCGTCCTCGCGGGCACCGCCGACGCCGACCAGTGCATCCGCTACCTGTCCAAGTACCTCACCAAGAGCCTCGGCGAAAGCCTCGACAGCCCGGCGCAGCGGCACCACGCGGCCCGCTTCACGGAGGCGCTGCGGTACGAGCCGTGCTCGCCGACCTGCCCGAACTGGCTGCGGTACGGCATCCAGCCCAAGGGAGCCACGCCCGGCATGGCTCCGGGCCGCTGCTGCTCAAAGGCCCACAAGCCAGAGCATCTGGGCTACGCGGGCCGTCGCGTTCTGGTGTCGCGCAAGTGGTCGAACAAGACGCTCGCCGAGCACAAACAGGACCGCCGCACCTGGGTCCTGGAAGCCCTCGGCCAAGCCGACGAGCCGACCGACCCGCACCGCTACGTCTGGCGGCCGGTGAGACCGGGAGACCCGGACCTCGCCCCGGTCGGCATGCGGCTGCTGCGCAGCGTCGCCGAACGCCAGCGCTGGCGCGCCCACCTGCGAGAACTGGAAGCCAGAGCGAACGGACAAGATCTTTCGGCAACCGAGCATGAAGGGAGGGCCGCATGACCGAGATCTCGACTTGTCCGCTTCCCGAATGGGCTCGGGGCCGCCTCCTCACCGTCGAGGAGGCCGCCGAACGGCTGAACACCTCGGTCCGCTTCCCGCGCCGCTTGATCGAGGAGCGGCGCATCGCGTTCGTCCACCTCGGGCGCAACGTCCGCATCCCGGAGGCGGCCCTTGAGGCGTTCATCGCGGCCGGGCTCGTCGAACCGGTCATCGCGCGGCGAGGGAGGGCGGCGTGATGGCGGCCGACGTCCCGCAGGAGAAGCCTCGCCGTTCGAGTAAGAGGAAGCCCGTCAAGCGGCGGTTCGGGAGGGTGCGGAAGTTGCCTTCCGGTCGGTTTCAGGCTCGGTATCAGGGTCCGGACGGGGTCGATCGTCCAGCGCCGCAGACGTTCGCCACGAAAACGGATGCGGAAATCTGGCTTACCAAGATCGAAGCGCAGATTCTCGATGACGAATGGATCGACCCGGACGCCGGGAGGATTTCTTTCGGCAAGTACGCGGCCGACTGGATCGAGGAACGGCCCAAACTGCGCCCCCGAACGATCGAGCTGTACGGCTATCTGCTCCGCAAACACCTCGCCCCCACCTTCGGCGACAAGCCGCTCAACGAGATCAAAGGCCCGCATGTCCGGCGGTGGCGGAAGAAGCTGCTCGACGACGGCGTCAGCGAGGTTACCGTCGCCAAGGCGTACCGCCTGCTCAAGGCGATCCTGTCCACAGCTGTGGACGACCAGGTCATCAAGCGCAACCCATGCCGGATCAAGGGTGCAGGCCAGGAGAAGTCACCCGAACGACCGGTCCTCACGGTCGCCCAGGTGTACCGGATCGTCGAGGTCATCGAGCCCCGCTATCGCGCCCTGGTGCTCCTCGGCACGTTCGCCAGCCTGCGGTGGGGTGAGCTGACCGGCCTCCAGCGGCGCGACCTCGACCTCGACGCCGGAACCGTCAAGGTGGAACGGCAGCTCATCCAGCTCACCGGCAAGGGCCTGGTCTTCACCGACCCCAAGTCGGCGGCGGGCAGGCGCACCGTCGCCATCCCCGACCTGATCATCGACGAGCTCAAGGCCCACATGAAGGACTTCGCCATCGACGGCGACGAAGGGCTGGTCTTCGTCGGCTCCGACAACGGCCCGCTCCGCAACACCAACTTCAACCGGCGCGTCTGGGCCAAGGCACTCCACGACGCCGGCCTTCCGAAGATCCACTTTCACGACCTCCGCCACACCGGCAACACCCTCGCCGCCAGCGCGGGCGCCTCGATCCGCGAACTGATGGCACGCATGGGCCACTCCAGCACCCGCGCCGCCCTCATCTACCAGCACTCAACCGACGAGCGGCAACGCGAGGTGGCGCGCAAGCTCGACGAGCTGGCGCGGGGAGCCCTCGGCGCATCGGGCACGCAACGGGCACGGCCCCAGGAACAGGCCCTCTAACGTCAAAAGCCCAGGCGGCTGGCCTGGGCTTTTGCGTGAGTGGAGCCTAGGAGATTCGAACTCCTGACATCCTGCTTGCAAACGGGAGCCGGTCACCTCGTTGAGGGTTCGCGAGCCTGGTCAAGCGGTAGATGCGGGTCGACGACATGTGATCGTGTGCGGAGACGTTGCTGTATTCCGCTGCTGTACGCAGCGCCCTGCTTCGGCGATCTGCCTGTCATGGTCCAACGTTCGCCGTCTCCTGCGATTGGCTCGGTCACCCCGCCGCGAAGCATCAGACGGTCGGTGCTGCCAGGCTAAGTAACCTGCTGGTATGAATCTTGTGCGGCGTGCCGTTGGCGCGGTCGTCGGCTCGGCTGTGGGCGATGCGCTGGGTGCTCCCTTCGAGTTCGGCCCGGCGGGCGCATTCTTCTCCCGCTTTCCGGTACCGGGTGCCGGCGGCGAGATGAGTGGAGGCGGCGGCTGGGACGCCGGCGAGGCCACCGACGATACGCAGATGGCCGCTCATGTAGCCGAGTCGTTGCTGGAACGTGGCGGTTTGGACCTGCCAGATATCTTCGCCCGCTTCCAGCGATGGGCGGCCGATCAGCCGAAAGACATCGGACTGCAGACCGAAGACGTACTGACCCGCGGCCTGCCCTGGGATCAGGCCGCCGCCGCCCACTACCGGAGCAGCCATCGAGCTGCGGGTAACGGCGCGCTGATGCGCGCCACCCCGTCAGCGGTGTACTTCGCCCCGCGACGGACGGCAGGCCACCATGGACGCCGCTCGGCAGATCGCCGCCCTCACCCACGGCGACCCGGCGGCATGGGAAGGCACCGCGATCTTTCACGACCTGATACGTGTCGCCCTGGACGGCGCGGACCCCTTGGACCAGCTCTCCCAGACCCTTACCGCTGTCCACCCCGACCATCGTCAACGCTACGCCGCCATCCTCGCCCGCAGCTGGCATCCCGATCAGGCCACCGAATTCAACGGTGCCGTCTGGCCCTGTCTCGGCTCGGCCGTATGGGCACTGCGCACCACCCGCAGCTATGAGGACGCCATCCGCGCCGCGATCGACCTGGGCGGCGACACCGATACCGTCGCCGCAGTCACTGGCGGACTGGCCGGGGCCGTGTACGGATCGGAAGCGATTCCAACCAAGTGGACCGAGGCCTTACACGTTCCGCTACCCGGAAGCGGCGGCCGCACCCTGCATCTGCCTCACCTGCTTGACCTCGCTCGTGACCTCGTAGAGCGTCTGACTCCAGACTGACGCCGGATCCTGGCTGGCAGAGCGCAACGACCGTCCGCCTTTCAGGCGGAGCAATCAGCCTGCTCGGCTGATCGAGGCCGTGGTCAGGCCCGTGTGGACGGTGGTGAGGATGCGTCAGCGTGGGGACGTTGCTGTCAGCGCCGCTGTCACATAAGCCACGGTCACCCGGTGGCAAGGCCCGACGAAGGAGGGCCTTGCCGGCGATCGCCCCAGCCCGTACGACGAGAACCGAAGTCAGCGATCGTCACGGTCTCAGCCACTGTGCCGCCTTCTGATCCGTAGCCGGGCCAAGATAGCCGACCGCTGTGATCCGATGCCAGGCAGACGCTCACCGCAGGACCGCCAAGGCGTGAGCGCGGGAAGTCACGCGGCAGGTCGTTGGCCCCATCACGTCCCTGCTTGGAGTCGAAAAGCGCTCCTCTTTAATGGGGTATTGCATGGCCCGAAACTATCTGGTGTGTCCACGTATCATGCCGACAGCAATGCGCGTATCATGACAAGGGCTCGAGGATTACGAAAGTCTTGGCAAGGTGGCTCGATTTGAGTAGTACGGATGACTGGATAGGCGAAGACTGGGAAGCACATTGCATGGCACTAGCCGCCATATACTACGGGATAGAGGGGTTTCAGACGGTGCCGTCAAGGCATGGCGGAGACCTCGGCATCGAAGCATTCACACATACAGGAGTCGCCGTTCAGTGCTATGCGGCTCGGGCTAATACATCCGTTGATGAGCGATATCGAAATCAGCGGAAGAAGTTGACAGAGGACTTGGCTAAACTAGAACGACACACCCCTGAAGTAGTACGCCTGCTGGGCGAAACGAAGATTAAGAACTATCTCTTCATGGTGCCCGTTTTCGATTCTAGGCGCATTGTTCAGCATGCAACTGCTAAGTCTTCGGAATATAGAGCCAAGAACCTTCCCCACTTGCATCCTGAGTTTAGAGTTACGGTAGTCACAGACGAAATTTTCGCGGAGTGCAAACCAAAGCTTCAGCGCCAGCAGTCAAAGTTGCGAGAGTTGATAGATGCTGGTCGAGTCCGCTTGAGCCCAATCGGAAACCTCCATCCAGTTCGAGACTTGGGTGTTCATCCTGCTATTGAAGTCGACGGACTCCCAGAGATCCCTCCCTATGTCCCAAGGGATATCGATAGAACTCTTGATGACCTGACATTAAACGGCGGACTGGTTGTCATCGAAGGGAATTCTGCCGCAGGGAAAACAAGATGCGCATTCGAAGCCCTAGTGCGAAATAAGCCTAAGGCTTCGTGGGAATCCGTTCTGATTCCAGCAGACGGAAAAGCATTGCGGCAAGTTATCGACACTGGTTATAACTTCCGCAACATGGTGGTCTGGCTCGACGATCTCGAAGAGTATATGTCGAGCGACGGTCTTAATGAAAATATCGCGAGAACGTTGTGCCCCGATGGAAGAAACGATGTTCTTCTTCTCTGTACACTCAGGTCGAAAGCCAAGCTTGAACTTTTTGCTACGCGGCCAGAGACTGAAGGTATGCGAGGTGACCGGCTCCTTTCTCCTGGTAGATCAATCGCGAAAACGATACGTCTTGACAGGGCGCTAAGTAAGCGCGAACGCAGGGCCGCCATCCGGCATGCAAGTGACATACGTATTGCACAAGCATTAGCGGTCACTGACGACACGGGTTTGGCCGAATTCATATCTGCTGGCCCTTTGGCTGTGGAACGATGGCTAGATGGAGAGCATGGAGCCAATGAGTTGGGGTCGGCGCTTGTGAGCGCTGCAGTAGACATCCGTCTCACTGGCTACCTTTCTCCACTTCCGCGCGAATGGATTGAAGCATGCGCCACCGTCTACCTGGAAGAGCGTCGAAAGCATCGCCTGACAGCTAGCGACTTTTCACTTGCGTGGGAGTGGGCGACACACGAAATCCAAGGGGCTAGCTCATGCTTAATTCCAAAGGGGAATAACACCTATTCCGCTTTCGACTATCTGATTGACTATCGTCAAACAGCCGCCGAGGCCAGTGCGCCGCATTCGGATTTTGCAGGCTTCAGAGAGCTTATGGTTCTGAAGAAAATTCCGGGGGATGTTTGGCATGAGCTTTTCGACCGCATAGCACTGACTGACCCGTACTTCTTGAGCTGTGCATCTCGGGCTGAAATGGTTGGACATCCGGCATTGTTGGCCGATTTCCAACGGAAGCTTCAGTCAAGGAGCATTGATCTTAGCCATATCTCCGATGATCAAATCATAACGCTGGTACGCTCATGCGTTGCTATTAATTTCTGCGTTGGCTGCATGATACAAACGACCGGCCTGGATTTTGGTCTCGTGGTGGAACGGCTGATCACCGCTCTGAACATTGAGCCTAATGCACCGCTTGATGTTACTGATCCACGTGTAGAAGATTTGCTCTACGCGCTCCACGTTATTGCATGTGACGCGCGCCCAGATCTAGGCGAAAGACCGTCCGGAAAGGCCATCAAGGATCTTTCACCCGATTTAATATTCGCGCTTGCCTCTGTTTTCATCGAGCATAACGCACAGCCGGGTGCATATATTTGGCTTGCATGCGCGGCCCGCATAGGAGTTGAGCTTGCATCGGAATTGATAAATGAAATGGAAAAACCGAGAGAGCTAATTGAATTGGAGTCAGCGAAAGCTTATCTTTGGTCCGACCACGCACGTCTGCCTGGTGGGACTGCCGATGATTAGGGCTGTAGACGTCGACTACAGCTAACGCCTAGGCTGCGATCTCTCTTGTTTCGATCGGGGACCGACGCGTGGGCGGTGCTGGCCGCGACCGGCCGAAGAGCCGCAGCGCGGCCAGCGACCGCCCGACGCGCGGCAGGCCGCCGCAGGCGGGCTGCCCTTGAAGTCGTAGAGAAAGTTCTCATCCGGTCAGCCGATGCCGGATGTGCAACTGACGATCATCGTTGACACCTGAGTCTTTGGTGATCTTGATCCGATTGGGTTGTCCGGCTGGATTGGTGCATGATGGCCTGCGGGTCCGGCAGGTCAGAGGTCGATGCTGCGGAGCGTGACTCGGAGTTCGTCGGCTCGGGGCTCCGTTTCGGCGTACAGGGCGGCGAATGCCGCTTCTTGGCTCCAGAACACCTTGGCCTCACCCTCATAGACGGCGAGGAGCGTTCCGTCACCCTGCCACCAGTTGTCGGCAAGTCCTTGGACCTCGGGGACCTCGATTAGCCCTGGCAAGGCATCTATGAGAGCCCGCGCCCGGTTGGCGGCTTCCCTGCCCTTCCAGACTTCGACCCTATGCATCCTCTGCGCTGCATCGGCGAGAGCGCGCGCCTCGATCCATCCGGACACGGAGGAGTGCAGCGGTACCCAACTCTCGTAGAGAATGCCGAACCGGCCCTGGAGGTCGACGCAGAACCAGTGAGCGACGGAGTAGTAGTCCGTGCCCGCGGTGAAGCACGGACCTACGCCCTCGGTGTCGCCCGGGTCGTCTGCGACCATGACCGCTACACCGCCGTCGTAGAGAGGCACAGCCAGTTCGGGGAGGGCGAGGCCTCCCCATCGGGCCTGGTAGTCCACCATCAGGTCGACCAGCGGCCCGGCGTGGCCATGTCGTTCCCAGTGCTTTCGCAGCTCCCCAGGAGTTGGCGCATCCTGGCGCCGGCCTCTCTCCCGGAGGAAGCGTTGGGCTCGTGGCGACAGCGCTGAGGGGTCATCAAGAACGTGAGAGAGCATGGGTGCTCGCGCAGCTATGAACCGTCGTCTGGGGTGACGATGGAGCCCTTGCCGGGCTTGGTGGTGATCAGGCCCTGGCCTCTCAGCGCCTCCATGGCCTTGCGGACGGTGACCCTGGCGACGTCGAACTCCTCCTGGAGCTTCACCTCGGAAATGAGTGTGAGGGGCGGGTAGGTGCCGTCCTTGATGCGCTCGGCGACGACGTTCGCTATCTGCTCCCACTTGTAGAGCCTGGGGTCCCAATCGATCACAGGACGACTCTAGGTAGACCCCTACGTGCGAACATAGAACAGCAATTCCTAGGAATGGTGTAGACAGGATAGGACAGGTTGACCTACGGTCGGAGCATGGCGTCGGTGAGCGAAGGGCGAGAGGTCTGGGTGCAGCTTCTCTCGCGGCACTCGGGTCCCTGGCCGAACGGTGGTGTGGCCCGGGGCTCGGTGTCGGGGTTCGCTCACCGGCGCCGGTTGGCGGTGGGAGCGTGAGCGAGTTGGTGACCTTTCATGGGCTGCATCTGGCCCCTGCCCTCGCCGACTGTGAGGAGGTGGACTGGCGCGCCCCGTCTCTCCGGGCGCAGCGCATCCGCGTCCTCGACCACACCTGTGAGTGTCTCGTCGTGGTCTACGAGCTCTGCGCGGCCGGCGGGTTGTTCTTCGTGCGGCGTAAGGACCGGAGCGGTCCGACAGAGAGGGTGCAAGAGAGCGCGTGGATGGTCATGCGTGGGGGCCACGCTCTGTGGCGCGGCATCGTGAGTGGGCAGGCCAGATAGGAGGGGCGGAGGAGTAGTGCGCGGCGTGTCGCACTTCGTGTGCACGTTCTGAGACAACGTCATCACGCTGTGTTTTCGCAGGTCGGAGTCCGGCCTGCGTTTCCGCACGTCCGCCCACTGGCAGTTTTTCTGCCAGTGATCTGTGTCACCCGACTTATCGTCGAAGCAAGCGACGACGAGAAGGAGGGCGGAACACGTGGCAACCGAGCACCTCACCCAGGGCCAGCGGATCGCGCGGGCCCGTCACCGCAAGGGCTGGGATCAGGCCACCCTCGCCGAGAAGATCGGGCGTTCCGTCTCCTGGCTGTCGAAGGTGGAGAACGGGCGCATGCCGCTCGACCGGATGAGCGTGGTGGGGCAGCTCGCTGAGGTTCTCGGGGTGGAGGTCGCCGAGCTCACCGGTCAGCCGTACCGGCACGAGTCGGCGGACCTGGACTCCGGGCATGCGGCCACTCCCGCGCTCAGGCTCGCGCTCCAGCAGGCCACCATGCCGGGCGGGGCCGCGCTCCTCGGCGCACGGCAGCCGCGGACGCTCGACGAGCTGGAGGCGAACGTCAAGCTCGCCGAGCAGCTCCGCCAGGACGCGAGGTTCAGCGCCCTGGGTGACGTCCTGCCGGGCATCATCAACGACCTCACCCTGATCACCTCCGACTCGTCCGCGGATCAGGACCGGGCCGAGGCGCTGATGCTGCGGGCGTGCCACATGGCGCGCGTGTCGTCCAACCTGCTGGGTCACCATGACCTGGGGTGGACGGCGGTGCAGCGGGAGCTGGTCGCCGCGCAACGCGTCGGCTCGCCCGAGCTGGTGGCCGCCGCGAGCTGGGACCTGTGCGGCGTCTGGCTGCACGAGGCGCAGCTCGACCCGGCCAAGAACGCGGCGCTGTCCGCGCTCGACCAGATCGAACCGCACGTCGGGGCGGACGACACGCTCAAGGCGATGTGGGGCGCGCTGCATCTGCGGGCCGCCGTCGCGTACTCCCGGCTCTGGGATCAACGGGAGGCGGAGGGACATCTTGAGGAGGCGCGGCACGTCGCCGAGAGCCTGCCGAGGGACGGGAACGCCTTCCAGACCCAGTTCAACCGGGTCAACACCACTATTCACGCCGTGGAAGTCAGCATGGAGCTGGGGCGGCCCCGTGACGTGATCACGAGGGCGGAACACGTGGAGATCGCCGAGATCGCCTCATCGGAGAGGCAGGCGCACTACTGGACCTGCACAGCAGCGGGATACCACATGAACCGCAAGGACAACGAGGCGGTGGACGCGCTGCTGCGCGCGGATCGCATAGCACCTCAGCACGTCCGGAACCGCCCCATGGTCCGCAACATCGTGCGTGACCTCAGAGACAGCGGGCGGCTTCTCCGTCAACGCGAGCTGCTCAACCTCGCCAAGGCGATGAGGCTGCCCTGACCAACCTACGGTGAGCCATCCCGCGCACGGCTCCCCCATCAATCAAGCACCCGGGACGATTGGGGACGTATTCGTGGGTCTCAGTGAGATCGAACGAGAGATCTTGATGCGCGAACTCGCACAGATCGCGACCGAGCTGGCCGACATGCAGCGGCGCGCGGTCGAGATCACCGCTCGGGTCGAATCCGGGCGTCTAGCTCATCCAGCCTGACCGTCAGCTTCGCCATGTGCTGGCGGATCTCGCGGAGCTGCTCGGACAGGATGCGGAACTCCTCGCTGTGTTCCTCGGCGGCTGGGGCCGGCGTCTCGCTCTCGGGGGTCCGGATGACGAAGCTTCCGGCCCCCTGGCGGGTCTCGATCAGCCCTTCCTCGCGGAGGACGGCGAGGGCGTTGCCGATGGTCATCATGGCGACGCCGTAGCGCTCGGACAGCTCGCGAGCCACGGGGAGTTGCTCCCCCACGGCGTACCGACCGGACGCGATGTCACGCCGGATGTCTTCGGCGATGCGCAGGTACGGCCGGCGCCGGTCGGTAGGTGCCATACCCACACAGTATCGGTTCTAGATGCCTAGGTCTCCAGGCAACTTGTAACGAAGTCCGGAGGCAAGGTAGCAGTATCGGTTTACAGAGCTAGATACCTAGGTATCTTTGTAGGCAGCACAGTCACTCTCTCCAAGGAGATCGCTCCATGCGTACCGTCCCCATCCCTGTGGACACCAGCAAGCTCACGATCACCTGCGTGAAGGCCCCGCGCCCTCGCGTCCTCAACAAGGACACCGGCGAGATCAAGACCGACAAGAACGGCAACACCGTCTACGAGGTCACGGTGTCGGTGGAGGACGAGTTCGGCCGGATCGAGCTCGTCAAGATCGGCACCTCGGGTGAGCCCCCGATCGCCGCAGGGCAGCAGCTCAACCCGGTCGGCCTCCTCGGCTACGTCTGGGAGATCGCCGGACGGTGGGGCATCGCCTACCGCGCCTCCGCGCTCCTCCCGGCAGCGGTGGAGGACCTCCGTGTCTGACACCCTCCTCCAGGTGCTCGGGGTCCTGGCCGCCGTGGCGGCCGGGCTCTGGGCCTGGCGCCGCTGGCACCACCCGTCGTTCTGGCTGGCGGTCGGCTACCCGCTGACGGCCGTCAGCGTCCGCGCCTCCTGGCGCAAGGTCGCCCTCGGCTGCGGGCTGACGAAGAAGCGTCAGCGCTGGTGGTTCACCACCGTCCCCGGCTTGGTCGCCTCGACCGGCATCGTCCGGGTCAGGCGCAAGTTCCAGCGGGTCGCCGTGGACACCAAGCCGTTCATGTGGCTGCCCAAGCCGACCCGGTACGGCTGGCGGGTCACCGTCCACACGCTTGAAGGCCAGGTCCCCGGCGACTACGCGGACGCCGCCGAGCGCCTCGCCCACTCCTGGGGCGTCCACGCCGTGCGCGTCTCCTCGCCTCGTCCCGGACGGGTGGTGCTGGCGGCGACCATGCGGGACCCGCTGGTCAAGGTGGACGACCTCCCGGCCTCGACCGAACTCCTCAAGGTCACCGTCGGCCGCCTGGAGACCGGCGGGCCGTGGGTCATCGACTTCCGCACCGTCCCGCACTGGCTGAACGCCGGGGCGACGCAGTCCGGCAAGTCGAACCTCGCCAACGCCCTGGTGCAGGGGCTCGCCCCTCAGCCGGTGGCGCTGGTCGGGTTCGACCTCAAGGGCGGGGTGGAGTTCACGCCGTACTCGCCCCGCCTGTCCGCGCTGGCCACGAGCCGCAAGGAGTGCGTCGGCCTCCTGGAGGACCTGGAAGAGCTGATGGCCGACCGCATGACGATCTGCCGCACGACCGGTGCCCGCAACATCTGGCAGCTCCCCGACGACCTGCGTCCTGTGCCCGTCGTCGTCCTGGTGGACGAGCTGGCGGAGCTATACCTGATGGCCGACAAGTCGGAGAAGGACGAGATCGCCAAGACCTCGACGGCGCTGCTGCGGGTGGCACAGCTCGGGCGGGCGTTCGGCATCTATCTGTTCTGCTGCGGCCAGCGCATCGGCTCCGACCTCGGCCCCGGCGTCACCGCACTCCGCGCCCAGTGCTCCGGACGCATCTGCCACCGCGTCAACGACCCCGAGACCGCCACCATGACCCTCGGCGACCTCGACCCCGCCGCCCTCGACTCCGCCCGCGCCATCCCGGCCGAGACGCCAGGCGTCGCAATCGTCGCGTCCCAGGACGGCCAGTGGTACCGGGCCCGCTCCTTCTACGTCAGCGAGCAGGCCGCCGAACAGGCCGCGCTGAACCACGCGGACCGCGCCCCGTCCTGGGCCGAGATCACAGGCCGCGCGTACTCGGAACTGCTCGACACGATCCCCGAGCCGCGGAAGGGGTGAACCGGGATGCGACACCTCGCCGCCTGGCTCCTCGACACCGGCCCCGTGCTGGTCCTGGCCCTCATCGCGGGCGCGGGCTCGTTCACCCACATCCGCGACACCGCCGCCGAACACGGCCAGACCGGCTGGATGTCCTGGGCCGTCGCCGTCTGCATCGACCTGACCTGCGTCATGGCCGCCCGCGAGCGCCAGCGCGACAAGAAGACGAGCCGGGAGCAGCGCGGCCGGATCTCGTGGCCGGTCGTGGTCCTGACCGGCGGCATCGTCCTGTCCCTGGCCGCGAACCTGCAACAAGCCGCACCCACAGCGTGGGGCTGGATCACCGCCGCCACACCCGCCGGCGCGTTCCTGGTGGCCGTCTCGATGCTCGAACGGCGCGCCTCAACACCCCGTCCCCAGGACGTCTGCGAGACGTCCCCGGTCACGGTGACGGCGTCCGTCCCCGTCCCGGAACGTCCCGAACTCGTCCCCGCCGACGAACCCACCACCGAGGACGCACCCGCGCCCGCGCTCCTCGACTACGCCCGCCGCGTCGCCGACGAACACCGCACCAAGCACGGCACGCCCATCACCCTCGACGCCCTGCGCGCCCGCCTCGGCGTCTCCCAGCAACTCGCGTCCGACCTGCTCCGCACCCTGCAACCTGCCTGAAGGGACCACCGATGGACGAAGACCGCACCGACCTGATCAGCGGACTCCGCGCCCTGGCCGCCTTCCTGGAGGCCAACCCCGCGATCCCCGTCCACCTGCCGAACGTCACCATCAACCAGTTCCCGCAGCACGGCCCCGACGACGAGATGTGCGCCGAGGTCGACAAGGTGGCCGCCCTGCTCGGCACCGAGATCAACCCGCGCCACCTCCCGTACGGCCACTACTCGACCGGCCTCAGCTTCGGCCCTGTCCGCTACGACTTCGCCGCCATCCTGGCCGCCGCCCGCGCCCGTCACCACGCCGACGACAGCTACCGCGGCTGCGTCGACCCCGCTTAGGAGGAACCCACCATGCGCATCCGACTCGAAGGCAACCGCGCCGAACTCACCCTCGGCATGATCCACCTGCGCGAGATGTTCACCGTCACCTCGGTGTCGCGGGCCTACCCCGACCGTGCCCGGCCGCACACCTACCGCCTGTACGTCACGATCCTCCCGCGCAAGATCGGACGCCCGGCATGAACGACTCGGCCGCCCACTACCGCTGCTGCACCGGCCTCGACGACGACCGCGACACCTGCCGCGACTGCCACGGCACCGGCATCGACAACCACGGCGCATGACCGCCGGACCCCCTCACCTGGCCACACAACCGCCAAGTTCCGCGCCAGGTGAGGGGCCATCCCAGCCAGACCACATCCGGACAGGACGGAACCCATCTTGCCGCACCCACACGCCACAGCCGGGATGATCGCCCGGCTCAACCGGCCCGACTACGACCGCTGGGCCTGCCAGATCAAGCGCACCGGAGGCTGCCGCCAGCCCATCCACCTACGCGGCAAGGTCGAACACTACGACCGCGCCACCGGACAGCTCCTGCACCGCTACACCACCCGCACCGAACCGGACGGCGTCCTGCGCGTCCCGTGCAAGACCCGCCGCGCCTCCCGCTGCCCGGCCTGCGCCGAGACGTACCGCGCCGACACCTACCAGCTCGTCCGCGCGGGCCTGGCAGGCGGCAAGGGAGTCCCGGAAACCGTGTCCGCCCACCCGGCCCTGTTCGTGACCCTCACCGCGCCATCCTTCGGAGCCGTCCACGTCCGCCGCGAGAAGAACGGCAAGCTCCTGCCCTGCCACGCCCGCCGTAACGCGGCCACCTGCCCTCACGGGCAGGTGATGTCCTGCACGGCCCGCCACGCCGCCGACGATCGGCACCTGGGCGAGCCGCTGTGCCCGGACTGCTACGACTACGAAGGCTCGGTCCTTTTCAACGCCGTATCCCCGGAGCTGTGGCGCCGCTTCACCGAGGCCCTCCGCCGCCGCTTCGCCCGTCTCTCCGGCCTCACCCTCAAAGAGCTGCGCGAACGCCTCACGATCTCCTTCGCCAAGGTGGCCGAGTACCAGCGGCGCGGCGTCGTCCACTTCCACGCCGTCATCCGCCTCGACGGCCCCACCGGACCTACCTCACCACCACCGGCTTGGGCCACCGCCGAGGCCCTGGAACAAGCCGTCCAGCATGCAGCAGGCGCGGTCACCGTCGAGATCGCGCCACTGGCCCGCACCTTCCGCTGGGGCACTCAACTCGACGTCCGCCAGATCACCATGGACGGCGAACTCACTGAGCAGGCCGTCGCCGCCTACATCGCCAAGTACGCCACCAAAGCCGCCGAATGTGTCGGCACCCTGGACCGCCGCGTCCACACCCTCGACGAACTGGCCCTCCACCCGCTCCGCGACCACGCCCGCCGCCTCATCGCCACCTGCCTCCACCTCGGAGCCCGTGAGGACCTGGCCGACCTCCGGCTCACCCAATGGGCCCACATGCTCGGCTTCCGCGGCCACTTCTCCACCAAGAGCCGCCGCTACTCCACCACCCTCGGCGCCCTCCGCGCCGCCCGCCAGGACCACATGCGAACCGAAGAAGTGACCACAGGCCGCCTCCCACTCTTCGACGAAGACACCGTCCTCGTGATCGCCCACTGGCAGTACGCCGGCAAAGGCTTGTCCCTCGGCGACCAGCTCCTCGCCGCCGCTCTCACCGGCCAGCACGCACCACACCTCGGGGGACCGCATGACTGAACTGCTCACCGTTCCGGAAGCGATGGCCGCCCTGAAGGTCAGCCGGTGGACCCTCTACAACCTCATCCGCTCCGGCGAACTCACCTCGGTCCTCGTCGGAGCACGCTGCCGGCGCATCCCCGCCACAGCCCTCGACGCCTACATCACCCGACTCTGCGAGGAGGCCGCCTGATGCCCACCAAGAACCCCTCCGAAGAGCGCCCTCGTAAGAGCCGCCGCACCCGCGCCAACAACGAAGGCTCGATCTTCCCCTACAAGAACGGCTGGGCAGGCTACGTCTGGGTCACCACCCCGGAGGGTAAGCGCACCCGCAAGTGGGCCTACGGCAAGACCCGAGAGGAGACCCACGACAAGTGGCTCAAACTCCACGAGCACGCCCGCAAAGGACCGGTGACCACGAAGTCACCGAAGCTCTCGGACTACCTCACGTACTGGCTGACCAACGTCGTCGAACCGAACCTCGCGCCCAAGACCGCCGCGAACTACGAGATGTTCGCCCGCCTCTACATCACGCCCGCCCTCGGCTCCAAGCGGCTCGACAAGCTGACCGTGCGAGACGTCCAGACCTGGGTGACGAAGCTGCGCCGCTCCTGCCAGTGCTGCGACCAGGGCAAGGATGCCGCCCGCCCCAAGCAGCACAGCAACCCGAAACGCCGCCAGCACTGTTGCGCCATCGGCAAGTGCTGCAAGTCCGAGCCGTCCGCCTGGACCGTCCACGACGCCTACATGACCCTGCGCGCCGCCCTGAGCAACGCCGTCCGCGAGGAGCTCCTCCCCCGCAACGTCGCCGCCCACATCAAGATGCCGGTCCCCCGAAAGCGCAAGGTCAAGCCCTGGTCCGTGGACGAAGCCCGGACCTTCCTGGAGTCGGCGCGCACCCGCGAGGACCCCATGTACCCGGCTTACGTCCTGGTGCTCGTCCTCGGCCTGCGCCTCGGCGAAGCGCTCGGACTGCGCTGGGAGGACGTCGACCTGGACCAGGCGGAGATGACGATCGGCTGGCAACTCCAGCGGGTCAGCGGCAAACTCCTGCACCGCCGCACCAAGACCGACGCCTCCGACGCCACGCTCCCCTTCCCCGAGATCGTCACGGCCGCCCTCCGTGCCCGTCAACGGGCACGCGACACCGCCCGGAAAGCCGCGGGCGACGGTTGGCAGGAGACCGGCCTCGTCTTCACGACCGCCAGCGGCCGGCCCGTGGAGCCGTCGAACTTCCGGCGCAGCTTCGCCAACGCTTGTGACAAGGCGGGGGTGCGCAAGGTCCACGTCCACGCAACCCGCAAGACCTGCGCTTCCCTGCTCGTTGCCCTCGACGTACACCCCCGCGTGGCCATGCAGATCCTGCGCCATTCCCAGATCGCAGTAACCATGAACGTGTACAGCGAGGTCTCGTCAGAGGAGACGCGCAAGGCCCTCAAGATGCTTGGTGATCACCTCAATACGTAACCCTCGAATCAGAAAAGGCCACTTCTTAAGTATGAGAAGTGGCCTTTGAACTGCTCGCGCACGAGATCTCCAGCGTCCATGCGCTTCCACCCTCACAGGGACGCTGCAGAGTGACAGAACGTGCCGATCTAGCCACCGTAACTGTTAGCTCACACCTCGTACGAACTGACGCCGACCGTGCTTGTCCGGGGCCATGATGTTGCTCTGTCCCGCCACCTACCTACGAGGATGAGCAGCATGCCCCCCAAGCGCCGGAAGGTCGTGTTTGCACGAATCAACCGCCGTCGTCCCAACCAGGACGCGATCACCATGCGCAGCTTCGCCCAGGACATGACTCACCTCGCGCAGAGCCGAGGCGTACAGGTCGTTGAACCAGCCACCCATCTCGCCACCGAAAAGACCTGGTTCGCCGCAGACATGACAATCGAGCGGGGAACTGATTTCATGACAGGCACCTTCGGCTTTGCAGAAATGGCTCAACGCCGACAGTTCAACTCCCAAGCGTGGTCCTGGGTCCAGGGTGATACCCAGGTTTCAGAGGTAGCGTCCGAAGACACCGTGGTTCCATTCGCTGTTGATCTACGCGAGGATCAGCGCTGGGTCGCCTTCTCCACTACTGCGCGCCTTCAACCCGCCGGGTTCACCAAATACTTCGAAGAAATCATCACCCAGGCGTTGGGTGATGATGGCATCATCTCCACCGAATACGACGTAGATCTGATCACCTCTCGCGCCAGCGTAGAAGCATGGCTAAGGGACAACCCTTTGGTTCATAAACTCCGCAGAACCGTGAAATTCTCCAATCCGGGACGTGATATCGACTCTGATCGAATGGAGATGCGCGCACTTGCCGCGCGTCGTAAGACAGAAGAGTTCGCCGCTGCCCGCAATGGCGTGTTGAACACCGAGTCGGAAGAGTTCCAGAGCAAACTGGAAGGAACGGAAACCGGAGATCTCGAACTCGAACTAACGGCGCGAGGCGCCCAAGGTGCAAGCGAGGCTCAGTTCAGGAGTAAGGAGTCCGCCGATTCTAAGCAGGTCGACGACTTCGGGCGCGATCTAGTGCATGGCATGCGGATCGTACTGGGCGCACTTCGCGAGTATGTTCGAGAAAAGCCGGCGCGTCTACGGTACAGCCACGACGCCGAAGGGTAGATTAACCATGTCGACTCCCACCACGTGTGCCCCGACGATCACCAGGGCGGAGAGCAGCAGATGGCCAAGAGCGTGCTCCAGCACCTATGGCGGGCGCTGGACTTCAAGCTGAGCGAGATCTTACAGGTCGACTTCGGGGTGGCCCTTCTTGCGGGCACAGGAGCTGTTGCCCTGAGCCTGGTTAACCCTGAGGCTCTGCTGCGGGCAGTTCCGGTGGCAGCCGGCCTCGTCGGTGTAGTGATCGGAGCGGTACTTGCTGGAGTAGCAGTCCAAGCCGCGTTCATGGATCAAGCCTTCCTCCGGAAGCTTCGCGCCATCAGGAGGGATCCCAATCACTACTTGGCACCGTTCCTGTTCACAGGCGTGACTGGCGTCTTTGGCATGCTGGCCTTGCTACCCCTGGCGACCATGTCCAAGGACACTTGGCCCGCTCTTCTAGCGATCACGGCCGCAGTGGCGTCGTTCTTCACCGTCTGGTCCTTGACAAGCATCCTCCACGGGCTTGCCATGCTGGTTCAGTTCGTCGGACTGAAGATGGATGCAGTGGATGTACCCGACGACATCGGCGTTCCTCGCCAAGAGAGAGCAAGCCACTAGGACGCGACCGGGTGTTGTCTTCAAGAGCGTAGCTGTACTTCTCAGCTGTACAAGATCGAAAAGGCCACTTCCCGATCATGGGATGTGGCCTTTACCTGCGGTGGAGCCTAGGAGATTCGAACTCCTGACATCCTGCTTGCAAAGCAGGCGCTCTGCCAACTGAGCTAAGGCCCCTTCGGGGAACGACGATAGCTTACCGGGCCGGTGGCGACACCTGGGTATCGCCCACGTCGTCGCTCAGGATGAGGCTCGGGAGGTCGGCGATCGAGTCGAGGATGTGGGTGGCGCCGCCTTTGAGGAGGCGTTCGCGGCTGTGGACGCCGGTCATGACCCCCGCGACCACGGAGGCTCCGGCGCGGCGGCCGCAGAGCATGTCGCTCTCGGCGTCGCCGGCGACGGCGACCTGGCGGACGTCCTCGACGCCGGTTCTGAGGACGGCGTGCAGCACCATGTCGGGCCAGGGGCGGCCGCGGCCGCCTGCGTCCTCGGGGGAGATGGCGAGGTCGATCCGGTCGTGCCAGCCGAGCACGCTGAGGACGCGGCTGAGGGTGGAGCGGCTGAAGCCGGTGATCACGGCGAGCTTGACGCCGGAGCCGCGGAGTTTGTCGAGGACTTCGAGGACTCCGGGCATGGGGACGAGCCCGGCACGTTCCAGGGTGCCTTCGTAGGAGCGCTCGAAGGTGAGGTTCGCGGCCTGCGCCTGGGCCTCGTTGTCGGGGAAGATCCCGCGGAAGACGTCGATCTTGGGACATCCCCGGGACCGGTGCACGTGGACCATGGCACGCGCGTAGGCTCCGGTCCCGGGGACGATGCCCTGGGTGGCGATCGCCTCGGCGAAGGCGCGCTCGACCATGGCGATGTCACCTACTGTGGTGCCCGCCAGGTCCAGGCACGCCAGCTTGATGGGGACGACGTCACTCATCGCCTCGCCGGTCGGCTAGTTCTCGGTGCCGGTCGCCTCGGTCCACAGGTCGAGCTCTGCGCGGTCGGCCTGCACCTTACGCCAGATCAGCAACCCCCCGAGGGCGATCAGCGCAAGAACGAGCAGCTTCTTCACGGTGTGACCCCACTTCTTCGACGGTCTCACCTGCCGGGGTGAGACCCAACGGTTGACATGCAGCCTAGCAAGGTATGGCTGCGGTCCCTGAGTTGTGCACGAACCAGATGTGCTTATTGTGCGAAGCACGAGTATTCCGCCCCAGGTGGGACCTCGAATACTCGGACAACATTCTGATCATGCCAAATATCCGGAGAGCCTGCGCGCACCCCCCGCGCTTCAGGCTCCCCGGCATCCGTCAGGTCCCTGCCCGGCAGGGGGTGGGGTGCGGGGCACGGCGGGTGCGTTCGGCCCACCGGACGGCCGGCCCCATCGCGGCGCCCGCCACCGCGAACACCGCTCCGAGCGCGAGCCAGCCGGCCGTCCCGCCGTCGAGGACGAGCGTCGTGAGCGCCGCCGGGCCGAGCATCCTGGCCACGACCACGCCGGAGCCGAAGAACCCCTGGTACTGGCCCTGCTTGTCCTCGGGGGCGAGGGCGAAGCCGATCTCCCAGGCCCCCGAGGCGAGGAGCATCTCGGCCAGCACCTGCAGCCCTCCGGCGACGAGGAGGAGGAGCCACGCGTACGAGCCGAGCGCCGACAGCGCGAACACGGCGCACGCGGCGAACATCACGAGCCCGGCGTGGCGCACGGAGGCGGAGGCGTCCCGCAGGCCCCTGACCCTCCTGGCGACCCGTACCTGGAACAGCAGCACGCAGCCGGTGTTGAGCACGAGCAGGGCCGAGACCAGCCAGGTGGGCGCGGTGGTGCGCTGGGCGATCCACAGCGGCACGACGAGGCTGAGCAGCGGCATGTAGAAGAGCATGACCGTGTTGATCAGCGTGACGACCGCGTAGGGACGGTCGCGCAGCACGGCCAGGCGCGGCCCGGCGGCGGCGGGGCGGGGCGGCACGGACGGCAGCCGCAGCAGCAGGAGCGCGGCGGCGGCGAAGCTGGCGGCGTCCAGCACGAAGACGGCGGCGTACGCGGCCGGGGTGTCGAGGTGGAGTGCGAGCCCGCCGAGCGCGGCGCCGACGGCGAGGCCGCCGTTGAGCGTGGACTGCAGGACGGCCCGCACCTCGGTGCGCCGCTCGGGCTCGACGAGCGCGGCGAGCAGGGCCTGGCGGGCGGCCGAGAGGCCGGTCTGCGCGGTGCCGTACAGGCAGGCGACAGGGAGGAACAGCGCGAGGGAGCGGACGAAGAGGAACGACAGCGCCGCCGCGGCGGTCGCGAGCGCGAGGAGCACGGCGACGCCGCGCGGCCCGCGGCGGTCGGCGAGGTGACCGAGGGGGACCCCGGCCACCGTGCCCACGGCCCAGCCCAGCGTGAGCCCGGCGCCGATCTCGGCGGGTGACAGACCGACGACCCTGGCGAAGTAGAGCGCCGAGGTGACGAGATAGGCGCCGTCGCCGATGGAGTTGGCGAGCTGGGCCTGGGCTAGGACGCGCCTCATTCCTTCCGCCTCATTCCTTGTACGACTCTGGGGTCATCCTGGTGGCGACGCCGAACCGGTTCCACGCGTTGATGGTGCCGACGGCGATGACGAGCGCGGCGAGTTCCTGCTCGGTGAAGTGGGCGGACGCCTCGGCCCAGATCTCGTCGGTGATGTCGCCGGTGGACAGCCGGGTGGCGGCCTCGGTGAAGGCGAGGGCGGCGCGTTCCTGCGCGGTGAAGAAGGGGGCCTCCCGCCAGACGGCGACGGCGTGCAGCCTGGCGTCGCTCTCGCCGGCCTGCTTGGCGTCGCTGCTGTGCATGTCCACGCAGTACACGCAGCCGTTGATCTGGCTGGCGCGCAGGTTCACGAGTTCGAGGAGGGGCTGCGGAAGGGTGGATGAGCGGATGAAGCGGTCGAGCGCGGACATCGCCTTGTACGCCTCACCGGCGAGGGCCCCGAGGTTCATGCGTTCGGTCATGGATTCATCCTCGTTCGCCGCTTGTCCCGGTGTAAGCTCCAATTTCTGCCGAGTTGATTGGGCCAAGATGGACGTGCACATCAGCCTGTGCGGGCGCGGTGACCTGGCCGCACAGGTTTACAGGCAGCTTCTTGAGGCGATACTCGACGGCCGCCTCCGTTCGGGCGAGCGGCTGCCGCCGACGCGGGAGGTGGCCAGGCGGCTGGAGATCTCCAGGAACACGGTCGCGGTCGCGTACGACCGGCTGGTGGCGGACGGGTTCCTCGTGGGGAGGGCGGGCGCGGGCACGTTCGTGGCTGCCGAGCCGGTACGGGGCCGTGCCGCCCCGAAGGGCGTCGTACGGCCGCGGCCGGTGTGGGAGGGCGTCCCCGAGGGCGGCGCCCCGAGGAGCGCCAGGTACGACTTCCGCGCCGGGGTGCCCGACGCGCGGCTGTTCCCCATGGAGACGTGGCGCCGGCTGGTGGCGCGCGAGCTGCGCGTGAGCGCCGCCGGCTACGGCGACCCGTCCGGGCACGAGGGCCTGCGCGAGGCCATCGCGCGGCACATCGGGATCAGCCGCTCGGTCCGGGCGGGCGCGGAGGACGTGCTCATCACGAACGGCGCCCAGCAGGCGCTGGACCTGGTCGGCAGGGTGCTGGTGGAGCCGGGCGCCGTCGTGGCGGTGGAGGAGCCGGGCTACCCGCCGGCGCGGATGCTGTTCAGGTCGCTGGGCGCGCGCGTCGCGGGGGTGTTCGTGGACGCCGAGGGCCTGGACGTCTCCGCCATCCCGGCGTCGGCCCGCGTGGTGTACGTGACGCCGTCGCACCAGTTCCCGCTGGGCACGCCCATGTCGCTGGCCCGCCGCGCCGCCCTGCTGTCGTGGGCGGAGCGGCGCAGGGCGGTGGTGATCGAGGACGACTACGACAGCGAGTTCCGCTTCGGCGACCGCCCGCTCGAACCCCTGCAGAGCCTCGACCGCGCCGGCCGGGTGGTGTACGTCGGCTCCTTCTCGAAGACGCTGCTCCCCATGCTCAGGCTCGGCTTCCTCGTGGCGCCCGCCTCGCTGCGGCCCGCGCTGCGCGCCGCCAAGCGGCTGTCGGACTGGCACGGCGAGCTGCCGACGCAGGCCGCCCTGGCCCGCTTCATCGACGAGGGCCTGCTGGCCAGGCACATCAGGAAGGCCACCAGGGAGTACGCCGCCAGGCACGCGCTGATCGCCGACGCGCTCGCGGCCGACCCGCGCCTGCGGCTGGTGCCGTCGTCGGCGGGGCTGCACCTGTGCGCCCGCCTCGCGCCCGGCGTGTCCGTACGCGACGTGCCGGGCCTGGCGGTGGAGCGGCTGGAGGCGTACTGCGGGGAGTCTCCCGCCCAGCCGGGCCTGGTGCTGGGCTACGGCGCGATCGGCAAGGACGACGTCCCACAGGGCCTGCGCCTGGTGGCGCGCGCGCTAGAGATGTCGCCAGAACCGCGTGCCGCGCCTGGCGCGCTCCCCTGACAGCTCGGGCTCCTCGGGCGGCGACGGCTGCCGGACGATCACCACGGTGGTCCTGGCGTGGCGGGCGCAGTACATGCTGGTGGACGGCAGGAACAGCCGGGCGACGGGCCCGTGCCTGCCCCGGCCGAGCACCAGCAGGTCGCCCTCCCGCGCCAGGTCGACCAGGTGGTAGCCGGGGTCGCCGACCTTGCCCACCATGTACGTCGCCACGTCGCCGGGCACGCCGCCCGCGACGTCGTCGAAGACGCGGCCTATCACGTCGGCGCAGCGCGACTCCTCGCCGTTGCGCAGCGCGTGCTGCACGGGCAGCGCCTCAGGGAAGGGATGGACGGGCGCACGGCTGACGTGCACGGCCACCAGCGGCATCCGGTGCAGCCTGGCCACGCCGATGGCCCAGGCGAGGGCCCAGCGCGAGGCCGGGGACTCGTCCACGCCGACGACCAGCCTCGCACCGCAGGGGAGTTCCTGATCCACGGTGCCTCCTCGGGAAGTACGACCATAGTGCGCCAACGGGCGCGTCACCGGGAGGTGGGACTTCGAGAACCTGGGTTTCCCGATCGCGGGAGTCAGATGAGGGTGAGCAGGCCGTCGTACAGGCGTTCGCGGTCGCGCTGGGCCAGGCGCCGGTACGGCTGGGCCGCCAGGTCGTTCGTGGCCGCCTCGACGCGGGCGCGCACCGGGCCGTCCGTGAGAGCGACGATCTCCTCTGCGGTCAGTCCCGCCTCCTGCCAGGCGGCGGCGTGGGCGTCGGCGCGGTGGTAGCGCAGCGCGGCGAGGCGGTTGAACAGCAGCAGGCCGGGCGGCGCGCCCTCCGGCTCGTACGGGGGCGCCACGAACTCCAGCGCGCCGCCGGGAAGGCGTTCGGCCAGGTCGAGCACGGTGCCGACCAGTTCGGCGAGGCCGTCGGCGTCGCGGCCGGCCCAGGCGCGGTCGGCCGCGGCCGCGTGGAGGGCGTACAGGCCGTGGACGTGGTCCAGGCCTTTCGGGGTGAGGGTGAGCGTGCCGTCCGCGTCCTCGGCGAGGGTGCCTTCGCGCAGGTGGTCCTGGACGGCCCGCTCGCGGTCGGCGGCGGCGCCGTACCGGTGGACGACGGCGAGGGAGGCGCGGGTGAGCGGGCGCAGCGGGAGCGCGAAGCGCAGGTCGTGGAGCAGGCCGGGGGTGACGCCTGACCGGGCGGCCAGCTCGGTGACGGCGCGGTGGGCCGAGGCGTGGACGTTGACGTGGGCCGCGTCGATGACGGGGGCGATCGCCGCCGCAAATTCCGCCGCATCCTGAAATTTCGGCATCGGCGGCCATTATGCCGCCCCTGCGGCCGCCCCGCCGAGCCAAGCACACCGCCCCTGCGGCCGCCCAGCGGGGGGAAGCACACCGCCCCCGCGGCCGCCCGCCGAGCGAAGCACAACGCCCGAGCGGCGAGCTCCGGCCCCGCGTCGTACGGCGGCGCGGGCGGGGGAGTCTCGGGACCGGGGTGGGGACGTGGAATGCTTGGCGCATGGCCCTGTCGCTCCGTCTGGTCCGCACCGCGGTGTTCGCCGTCGTGTGCCTCGGGCTGGGCGTGGTGGCGCACGGCCTCGGCGGCGGCATGAGCTGGGGCGCGGGCTCGGGCATGGGCGCGGGCACGGGCTCAGGCATGGGCATGGGCTCAGGCATGGACGCGGGCCTGGTTCCGCTGCCGGCCCTCGTGGCGGCGCTCGCGCTGTCGTTCTGCGCGGCGTTCCCGCTGTCGGGCCGCGAACGCCCGCTCGCGGTGATCCTTCCGCTGCTCGGCGGCCTCCAGGTGGTGCTCCACCTGCTGTTCTCGGTGTCGCACGCGGCGATGCCGCAGGAGGTCATGGGGCACGTCCACTCGGGCCTGGTGCCGGGTCTCGGCATGCTGGTCGCCCACGGCTGGGCGATCGGGCTCACGGCGCTGTGGCTGGCGCGCGGCGAGGCGGCGTTCTGCGGGCTGCTGCGCCGCCTGGCCGCGCGGCTGCTGGCCGTGCTGCTGCCGGTGCCGCGCACGCCGTTCCCCGGCCGTCCCCGCGCCTCGGAGCCGCGCGCGCTGCGCTCGGTCGTGCTGCGGCACGCGGTCACCGGCAGGGGGCCGCCGCGGGTCGTCACCGCCTGACCCCGAGGGGTCAGGGCGGACGCCTCCTTCCCAGGTGACGACACCAGACGACCCCTGCCCGGCAGGGCCGCTGCGGCGTGCCCGCGTGCCGGGCGAGAAAGGCACTCCCATGTTCTCTCGCCATGCCCGCACCACCTCGTACTCGCCGGCGCGCGCCGCCCTCCTGCTCGCGGCCGTGCTGGCCGTGGGGGGCTGCGGCGCCTCCACCACCACCTCCACGACGGCCTCCTCGACAGCCTCCGCAGCGAGCCCCGCGGCCACCGCCGCCGCACCGGCCGCCGCGGCCGGGCGGCTGTCCATCACCGACCCCTGGGTGAAGACCACCAAGGAGGGGATGACGGCGGCGTTCGGCACGCTCGTCAACGACGGCGACGCCGACGTCACGGTCACCGCCGGCGCGTCGCCGCTGTCGCCCAAGGTCGAGCTGCACGAGGTGGTCGAGTCCGGCGGCAAGATGGTGATGCGGCCCAAGGCCGGGGGCTTCGTCGTCCCCGCGCACGGCAGGCTCGAACTGAAGCCAGGCGGCGACCACATCATGCTGATGGGCGTCACCGAGGAGGTGAAGCCGGGCGCGCGCGTCGCGTTCACGCTGACCGTCAAGGACGGCGCTCCCCTCCAGTTCACCGCCGTGGGCAAGGACTTCGCCGGCGGCAAGGAGGATTACCAGCCGGGGCACCAGGGATGATCAGCCGCAGGAACCTGCTGGCCGGAGGCGCCGTCACCGCCGTGGGCGCGCTCACCCAGCGGGCGACGCCCGCGCAGGCGCCCACCCAGGCAGTCGCCCGGCTGGAGCCGTTCCACGGCCCCCACCAGGCGGGCGTGGCCACAGCGCCGCAGGCGCACGCCGTGTTCGTCGCGTTCGACCTGCTGCCGGGCACCGGCAAGGAGGGGCTGACCCGGCTGCTGCCGCTGCTCACCGACGACGCCGCCCGCCTCACCCAGGGGCGGGCGGCGCTCGCCGACACCGAACCCGAGCTGGCCGCCAACCCGGCCGGGCTGACCGTCACCTTCGGGTTCGGCCCCGGGCTGTTCGCCGCGGCGGGGGTGAAGTCGCCGGTGGCGCAGCTGCCCGCGTTCGAGACGGACAAGCTCAAGAAGCAGTGGACCGGCGGCGACCTGCTCGTGCAGATCTGCGCCGACGACCCGCTGACCGTGTCCCACGCGCTCCGCATGATCGTCAAGGACACCAGGTCGTTCGCCGAGGTGCGCTGGACGCAGCGCGGCTTCCGGGGCGGCGCCCCCGGCGGCACGCAGCGCAACCTGATGGGCCAGCTCGACGGCACCGTCAACCCCACCGACCTCGACCGGGCCGTCTGGATCGGCGACGGCCCCCTGCGCGGGGGCACCACGCTCGTGCTGCGGCGCATCCGCATGGAGCTGGAGACGTGGGACGCCGCCGACCGCACCGCCAGGGAGTTCACGATCGGCCGCAGGCTCGACACGGGAGCGCCGCTGACCGGGCGGGCCGAGCACGACGAGCCCGACTACCAGCGGCTCAACGCGCTCGGATTCCCCGTCATCGCCGAGTACGCGCACATCAGGAGGACGCACGTCGCCGACCCGGCGCAGCGCATCCTGCGGCGGCCATACAACTACGACGACGGGCTGTCCGCCGAGGGCAAGCCGGACGCGGGGCTGCTGTTCGCGTCGTACCAGGCGGACGTGGAGCGGCAGTTCGTCCCGATCCAGCGGAGGATGGCCGAAGGCGACCTGCTCAACCAGTGGGTCACCACGGTGGGGTCGGCCGTCTTCGCCGTCCCGGCTGGCTGCGCGCCCGGCGGCTGGATCGGCGACAGCCTCCTCGCCTGACCGGCCGGCCGCTCCCCTACCCCCAGCGGGCGCCCGCCGCGGGCGACACCGCGGCGGCGACCGCCTCCGCCAGCGGCTGGACCTCGTCCAGCCGCAGGGTGGAGACGGTGAAGCGGAGGGCGGGCGGCGTGCGCAGCCGGTTGCGGGCGCCCGGCGCGGCGGCCCAGCCGGCGGCCAGCAGCCGGGTGATCACAGTGGTCTCGTCGGGCACGGGCACCCACACGTTCAGCCCGCTGCGGCCGTGCGCCCGGATGCCGTGCCCGGCCAGGGCCGCGAGCAGGGCCTGCCTGCGCCAGCCGTAGGAGGCGGCGACGGCGGGCGGGTCCACGGCGGCGGTGCGCCACAGGTGCGCCACCGTGCGCTGCAGCAGGTGGCTCACCCAGCCCGCGGCCAGCCGCTGGCGCCCCCGCAGCCGGTCGACGGTGGCCGGGTCTCCGGCGACGACGGCCAGCCGCAGGTCCGGCCCGTACGCCTTGGCGGTCGAGCGCGTGAACAGCCAGTGCGCCGTCGTGCCCGCCAGGGGGTGAACCGGCAGGTCCACGAGGTCGGCGGCGTGGTCGTCCTCGATGAGCAGCACGTCGGGGCGGGCCTCCAGCAGGGCGCGCAGGTCGGCGGCACGGGCCGCGCCGATGGCGGCCCCCATGGGGTTCTGCGCGCGGCAGGTCATGGCCACCGCCCGCGCTCCCGCGCGCAGCGCGCGGTCGAGGTCCTCAGGCAGGGGCCCGTCGTCGTCGAGCCGTACGGGCACGGGCCGCAGGTTCAGCGCGGCGACGAGGTCGAGCAGCGCCGGGTAGCCGGGGTCCTCGACGGCTATGGCGTCGCCGGGGCGCAGCCGGGCCACCAGGACGCGTTCCACGGCGTCGTACGTGCCGGACGTCACCGCGAGCGGCGCCTCGGGCACGCCGTCGGCGCGCAGCCGGGCGGCGGCGAGGGCGAGCAGTTCCTCGTCGTCGGACGTGCCGTACATGGCGGGATCACGCGCGTGGGCCCGGGCGGCGGCGGCCAGCGCCTCGCCCAGCGCGGGCAGCAGGGCGGGGTCGGGGTTGCCTCTGGACAGGTCCCTGACGCCGGGCGGCGCCTCGATGCGGATCTCCTCCCTGGCGGTGCTGGCCGGGCGCGGCCTGACGCGGGTGCCGCGCCGCCCGGCGGTCTCCACCACGCCGCGCTCCCTGAGCAGCCGGTACGCGGCCGCCGCGGTGTTCGGGCTGACGCCCGCGTCGGCCGCGGCCTCGCGTACCGGGGGGAGCGGGCTGCCGGGGGGCAGCAGCCCGGCCGCCACGGCGGCCTCGACGCCCGCCGCTATCTCGCTGGCCGTCCCACCACGGATCCTGTATGTTTCTAGCACAAAGACTATTATGTACTAATACAAAGAGGTTCATGTGCTTGTTCACCCGTGGGACGCGGCCCGCGACGCCGCCGAGTGGCGGGCCTGGCTCGCCCCCCGCGACTTCGGCCAGCTCGCCGCGAACGGCGTGGACGGCACGCCGCCCGTCGTGGTCCCCACCCACTTCCTCCTCGACGGCGACGAGGTCCTCCTCCACCTGGCCAGGCCCAACCCGATCTGGGCCGCCCTGGAGGCGAACCCGCTCGCCGTGCTCACCGTCCACGACGACTACGCCTACATCCCCGGCCACTGGCGCCCCACCGGCGTCCCCACCAGCTACTACGCCTCCGTCCAGCTCTCCTGCCGCGCCGAGGTCGTGGACGACCGCGAGGGCAAGGCCGAGATCCTGCGCCGCCAGCTCGCCCACCACCAGCCTGAAGGCGGGTACGGGCTGATGGCCGCCGACGAGGGGCCGTACCACAAGCGGCTGTCCGCGCTGCGCGGCCTGCGCCTGACCGTCCTGGACGTACGCGCCAAGTTCAAGTACGACGACCACAACCCGGCGGAGGAGCGCGAGCGCATCGCCGGCCGCCTGGCGGAACGCGGCCTCCCCGGCGACGCCGGCGCCCGCGCCCAGCAGCTCAGGCGCCTCAAGGAGCAGCCCGCCGACACCTGAACGGACCTCGGCCGCCCGTGACGCCCCCGGCTACTGCCCGTACGAGTACCTGAGACTGCCGTTGATCAGGTAGTTCAGCCGGTGGCGCAGGTGGCCGAGCGCCGCGTCGTCCGGCGGCTCCCCCGGCGTCAGCAGGGTCCAGCGCAGCGCGCAGGCGTAACCGTCCGGCCTGATGTCGAACCTGATCTCGTCGTCGGGCCGGTCAGGCCACAGCGACGACCAGACCACGAGCGACGGCTCCTCCGCCCGCAGCACGCGCGGCTCGACCTCGCCGGGGAGCAGCTCCAGCCACTGCCGCGTCCCGGGCCTGCGGGGCTGCGTCAGGCTCTCCCACACCACGCGCGCGGGTGGCGGCTGCTTCCGCTCCCGCGACCCCAGCACGTTCACGCGCCCGCCCCCGGGAGGGGGATGCGGAGCGAGATCGTGCCGCGCAGGTCGAGCCAGGCGGCGTCGGGGCCGCGGACCAGCCGCAGCACGACCTCCTCGCACCCCGGGCAGCGCGCGACCAGGCCTGGCGCCTGGGCGTACACGCGCAGGCCCGCGACGGGGCCGGTCAGGCCGCAGGAGGCGCACCGGCCCACGGCCACGGTGACGTCGGCGGCGAAGATCTCGGCGAACGGGCCCGCGAGGGCGTTGCCGTCCAGGTAGTCGGCTGACATGTCACTCTCCCGTGGGGCCGAAGCGTTCGGTTCTGACGCGGGCCGGGTCGTGGCCGAGTTCGAGCAGCAGCCCGGCCGCCGCCTCGACGAAGCCGGTCGGCCCGCACACGTAGCAGTCGGCCTCCCCGGACGGCCCCAGGTCGGCCGCCGTGAGGCGCCCGGCGGGGCGGGCCTCGCCGTCGGGGGCCGTACGCGTGTAGACCACCGAGACGTCCACCCCGGGGTCCGGCGCGGCCAGCTCGTCGGCGTAGTAGAGCTGCTCGGGCGAGCGCACCGAGTAGACCAGGCGGAACGGCGTGGCGGACCGGGACGCGCGCCGCGCCCTCAGCATCGCCATCAGCGGCACGACGCCCGCGCCGCCCGCCACCAGCAGCACCGGGGCGGGGTTCGCCGGCCGCCAGACGAACCAGCCGCCGACCGGCCCCCGCACCTCCAGCTCGTCGCCCGGCCGCATGACCTCCGTCAGGTACGGCGAGACCTCCCCGTCGTCCACCCGCTGCACGGTCAGCTCGACGCCGTCGGGACCGGCGAGCGAGTAGCTGCGCCGCGCGGTGTAGCCGTCGTCGGCGGTCAGCCGGACGTCCACGTGCTGGCCGGGCAGGTGGCCGGGCCAGCCGGGCACGTCGAAGACGAGCGTGCGGGCGGACGCGGTCTCCTCGCGGACCTTCACCAGGCGGGCCGGCCGCCAGGTCAGGCGGGCCATCAGTCGCCCTCGTAGCGCTGCTCGCGCCACGGGTCGCCGTAGTCGTGGTAGCCGGCCGTCTCCCAGAAGCCCGGCCAGTCCTCGTTCAGCAGGCGGATGCCGCGCACCCACTTGGCCGACTTCCAGAAGTACAGGTGCGGCACGAGCAGCCTGGCCGGGCCGCCGTGCCGGGGCTCCAGCTCCTCGCCGTCGTAGCGGTAGGCGATCCACGCCTTGCCGTCGAGGAGGTCCTCCAGCGGCAGGTTCGTGGTGTAGCCGCCGTAGGAGTGGACGAGGGCGTACTCCGCCGCGGTCTCGACGTCCTCGAACAGGACGTCCAGCGACACGCCCTGCCAGCGGGTGTCCAGCTTGGACCAGGTCGTCACGCAGTGGATGTCCACGGTCGGCGTCTCCGACGGCAGCGCCCGCAGCTCCTGCCAGTTCCACCGGTGGACCTGGCCGCCCTCGGTGTCGATGGTGAACTCCCACCGGTCGAGCGGCACGCGCGGCGTCGGCCCCGCCGAGAGGACCGGGAAGTCCTCGGTGAGGTACTGGCCCGGCGGGAGCCGTTCGTCGTCGCCCCTGCGCCTGCCCTGGAACCCCCGGGAGATGATCCCCATGATGTCCCCCCTTCGTACGTCGATTATCACCACATGCGTCACGGCGAACTCTGGTTCGCCCCTCTCATTGGCCGGGGCGGACGAGACCCGACTCGTAGGCGTACCGCACGGCCTGGGCGCGGTCGCGCAGCGCGAGCTTGGCCGGCAGGCGGTTGATGTGGGTGCTCACGGTCGCCTCCGCGATGCCCAGGGCGGCGGCGATACGCGCGCGCCGGCCGGGCCGGCTGGTGGTTCCCCGGCTGCGTGGTCCTGGGCATCGTCGTCTGGGTGTACGGCGCCAACCAGTGGAACCTCGTCCTCGGCCTCGGCGGCCCCGTCATCCTGCTGGTGGGTCTACGGCGTCGTCGGCGTCTCGATCATCCGCATGCCGGACGCCGAGTGGTCCGCGCGGGAGGAGTGACGCCGCGGGCCGCTCACGGGCGCGGCGGGCGGCGGTACAGGACGGTCAGCAGGATGCCCGCGAGCGTCACGCTGGTCAGCAGGACCATGAAGAACAACAGGTCGACGCGGATGTTCATGTGCGGCTGGTAGGTGCGCACGTACCACTCCTCGGCCGCCGCCAGCAGCCACGCCACCGCGGGCAGCAGCAGGAACCGGGCGCTCGGCCACGTCCGCCGCAGCCCGAACGCCAGCGCGGCGAAGCCGGCTCCGCACAGCGCCAGGGGCACGGGCCGGTAGATGTCGCCGAGCACCTCGATCACCTGCCCGCCCCCGTCCACGCACCACCCGCCGCTCCCGCGACGAACCTCTCACGCACGAACACCCCACGCAACAACCGCTGTGGGTGTATTGACGGAAAGGGGAGGAAAGGATACGTTCCGGTAGATTTCACGGTCGTCCAAGGGAAATCCGGTGAGATGCCGGTGCGGACGCGCCACTGTAACCGGGACGAAGATCCCGGAAGCCAGGTCGCTTGGCGATCGTGACCTCACATGTAGGGACGCGTCATCCCCGAGGAGGTTCACCATGAGTGGCCTGACCACTCCATCCACCCTTCCCCTTCCCCGTCTCCGCCCCTGGCTGCTACTGGGCGTGCCGGTGCTGCTGCTCGTCGCCTACCTGGTCCTGATGGACAACGGCGCCGTCTCCCAGGTGGGCACGTACCTGCACGAACTCATGCACGACGGGCGGCATCTGCTCGGCGTGCCCTGCCACTGAGGGCCGGCGTGGTACGCACCCTGCTGGTCAGGGGCCTGTTGCTGGGGCTCCTGGCCGGCCTGATCGCGGGCGCGTTCGCCTTCGTCTTCGGCGAACCGCGCATCGAGAGCGCCATCGCCCTGGAGGAGGCGGCGTCCGCTCAGCATGCCGGGTCCGAGCACGGAGGTGCCGGGCACACGCACGAGCACGGTGCGGAGGCGGTGGTGAGCAGGCCGGTGCAGAAGGCCGGGCTGTTCCTCGCCACCGGGCTCTACGGGCTCGCCGTGGGCGGGATCTTCGCCCTCGTGTACGCGGGGCTGCGCGGCCGGGTCGGTCCCCGGTCCGAGGGCGGGCTCGGGCTGGCCGCCGCCGGCGTCGCGTTCGTGGCGGTCATCCTCGTACCGTTCGTGAAATATCCGGCCAACCCGCCGGCGGTGGGCGACCCGGAGACCATCAACGGCAGGACCGTGCTCTACCTGGTGATGGTGCTGGTCGGCCTGGCCGCGACGGCGGTCGCCGCGGTCACCGCGCGCCAGGTCGGCGCCGGGCCCTGGGCCCGCTGGGCCGCCGCCGTGGCGGTGTTCCTCGTGCCGGTGGCGGCCGCCTGGCTGCTGCTTCCCAGCGTGAACGAGGTGCCGGAGGGCTTCCCCGCCACGCTGCTCTGGGAGTTCAGGCTGACGTCCCTGGGGACGCAGCTCGTCTTCTGGGCGGTCTTCGGCGCGCTGTTCGGCTGGGCCTGCGACCGGGCGGCCCGCGCCCCGCGCGCCGCCCTGGCCGCGGCCTGACCGGGCCCGACCAGGTGCTGTTCGTACGCCAGGCGACCACGCCCGGCATGCGCGCGGCCCGCTTCCCCGTGCCGGGCGAGCGGGCCGACCCGGCGAGCCTGGCCGCGGCCGCGGCCCTCGCGGGCGTGGTCGCCGGCCTGCCCGCGTTCGCCGCGCCCTCGGCGGCGGCCGGGCAGACCGCCTCGGCGCTGGGCCTCGACGCCTCGGCCGTGCCGTGCCTGGCGGAGGCCGACGCCGGGCGGTGGGCCGGCCTGACGTACGAGCAGGTCGCCCGCGACGAGCCGGACGACCTGGCGCGCTGGCTCGCCGACCCGCACGCGGCGCCGCACGGCGGCGAGAGCCTGGCCGGCCTCGCGGACCGCGTGGCGTCCTGGCTCGGCTCCGGACCTCCGGAGGAGGCCGTCGTCGTCTGCGACGCCGGAGCGATCAGGGCGGCGCTCGCCTGCGCGCTCGGCCTCGACCCGTGGGCCGCCGCCAGGTTCGACGTGGCGCCGCTGTCCACCACCGAGCTGTCCCCCGCCCGCGGCGGCTGGCGGGTCGCCCATGTCAACAGGACTGTTGGCAGGCCTGTCGGCAGGACGCCTCCCCGCCGTCCCAACCGGAAGGTCACCGCGTGATCGCCACCTATCCGTTCAGCGCCGTCGTCGGGCTCGACGACCTGAAGCTGGCGCTGGTGCTCAACGCCGTCTCCCCCAGAGTGGGCGGCGTGCTCGTCCGGGGCGAGAAGGGCACCGCCAAGTCCACGATCGTCAGGGCGCTGGCCGCGCAGCTCCCCGCGGTGGAGGTGGTGGACGGGTGCCGGTTCGCCTGCGACCCCGGCGCCCCCGACCCCGGCTGCCCCGACGGCCCGCACGAGCCGGGGGAGCGGCGGCTGCGCCGTCCCGCCGCCCTGGTGGAGCTGCCGGTGGGGGCGTCCGAGGACCGGCTCGTCGGCGCGCTCGACGTGGAGCGGGCGCTGACGGAGGGCGTCAAGGCGTTCCAGCCGGGCCTGCTGGCCGCCGCCCACCGGGGCGTCCTGTACGTGGACGAGGTCAACCTGCTCCACGACCACCTCGTGGACCTCCTGCTGGACGCCGCCGCGCTCGGCACCTGCTACGTCGAGCGCGAGACCGTGTCGGTACGCCACGCCGCCCGCTTCCTGCTGGTGGGCACCATGAACCCGGAGGAGGGCGAGCTGCGCCCGCAGCTGCTCGACCGGTTCGGGCTGACCGTGGAGGTGCGGGCCTCGCGCGACCCGGACGAGCGGGCCGAGGTGGTCAGGAGGAGGCTCGCGTTCGAGGCGGGACCCGAGGAGTTCGCCGCCCGCTGGGCCGCCGAGGAGGCGGCGCTGGCCGCGCGCGTCGCGCTGGCCCGCGACAGGCTGCCGGGCGTGCGGCTGCCCGACGCCCGGCTCAGGCAGATCGCCGCGATCTGCGCCGCGTTCGAGGTGGACGGGCTGCGCGCCGACCTGGTCACAGCGAACGCGGCCGTCGCGCACGCCGCCTGGGAGGGCAGGGAGGCGGTGACGGCCGCCGACGTGCGGGCGGCGGCGCGGCTGTCGCTGCCGCACCGCCGCAGGCGCGACCCGTTCGACGCGCCGGGTCTGGACGAGGAGCTGCTGGAACGGCTGCTGGAGGAGACCTCAGGCCCTGAGGACCCGGACGACCCGCAGGGCGGGGGGTCGCGTCCACAGGATGTGGACGGCGGGCCGCAGGACGGCGGACCCGACGGGACGAACGGCACGCAGAAGGACGGCGGACCGGCAGGAACGGCCGGGTCGCCGCAGGACACCGCACAGCCTGTGGACAACCGGGCGGCCGAAACGCCGCACGACGGCCCACAGCCTGTGGACGACGGCACGGCCGCCGCGACCGCCGGGAACGAACCCGGGCAGTCCGCCCAGCCGCCCGGCGAGGGGCCCGCGGTGGAAGGGCGGTCCGCCCAGGTGGCCGGGGTCGCCGCGCCGTACCGGGTGCCGCTGTTGCAGGTGCCGGGGCTGGGCGAGGGCGCGGCCGGCCGCCGGTCGCGGGCCCGCGGCGCGCGGGGCAGCGGGCAGGGCCGCGTCACCGGCGCGCGGCGCCCCGTCGGACGGGTGCGCGGCCTGCACCTCGCCGCGACCGTGCTCGCCGCCGCGCCGCACCAGCGGCGGCGCGGCCGCACCGGCCCCGGCCTGCTGCTGCACCCCGACGACCTGCGCGAAGCCGTGCGCGAGGGCAGGGAGGGCAACCTCGTGCTGTTCGTCGTGGACGCCAGCGGCTCCATGGCCGCCCGCAGGCGCATGACCGCGGTGAAGACCGCCGTGCTCAGCCTCCTCCTCGACGCCTACCAACGCCGCGACAAGGTGGGCCTGGTCACCTTCCGCGGCTCATCCGCCGAGGTGGCGCTGCCGCCGACCTCGTCCGTGGAGGCGGGCGCGGCCCGGCTGCGCTCGCTGCCGACCGGCGGACGCACCCCGCTCGCGGCCGGGCTGGCCAAGGCGGCCGACGTGCTGCGCGTCGAGCGGGTGCGCGACCCGGACCGCCGCCCGCTGCTGGTGCTGGTGACCGACGGCCGCGCCACCGCCGGCGGCGACGTGGAACGGGCGGCGGCGCTGCTCGACGGCACCGCGGGCGTCGTCGTCGACTGCGAGAGCGGGCCGGTGCGGCTCGGGCTGGCCGTACGGCTGGCCGCCAGGCTGCGCGCCCGGCTCCTCCCGCTCGACGCGCTGTCGGATCTGGGCTCCACCGTCCGCGACCACAGGAAGGCGGTCTGACATGCCGCAGGGGAAGCCGGCCATGGTGCCGGACGACGGTCTCACCACCCGGCAGCGCCGTGCCAGGCCGCTGCTGATGGTCCACACCGGGCCGGGCAAGGGCAAGTCGACGGCGGCGTTCGGCATGGCGCTGCGCGCCTGGAACCAGGGCTGGCCGGTCGGGGTGTTCCAGTTCGTCAAGTCGGCGAAGTGGCGCGTGGGGGAGGAACGGGCGCTCAAGGTGCTCGGGGCCTCCGGCGAGGGCGGCGCCGTCGCCTGGCACAAGATGGGGGAGGGCTGGTCGTGGATCCAGCGCCCCGGCGCCCAGGAGGACCACGCCGCCGACGCCCGCGAGGGGTGGGAGCAGATCAAGCGCGACCTCGCGGCCGAGACGTACCGGTTCTACGTGCTGGACGAGTTCACGTACCCGCTGAAGTGGGGCTGGATCGACCTCGACGACGTGCTGGACGCGCTGACCGGCAGGCCGGGCACGCAGCACGTGGTGATCACGGGCAGGGATGCGCCCGCGCGGCTGGTGGAGGCGGCGGACCTGGTGACGGAGATGGGCAAGGTGCGCCATCCCATGGACTCCGGCCAGAAGGGGCAGAAGGGCATCGAGTGGTGATCCCGCGGCTCGTCGTCGCCGCGCCGTCGTCAGGGAGCGGCAAGACGACCGTGGCCACCGGGCTGATGGCGGCGCTGCGCGCCCGCGGGCTGCGGGTGTCGCCGCACAAGGTGGGGCCCGACTACATCGACCCCGGCTACCACGCGCTGGCCACCGGCCGGCCCGGCCGCAACCTGGACCCGTGGCTCGTCGGCGAGGAGCTGGTGGCCCCGCTGTTCCTGCACGGGGCGGCCGGGTGCGACGTGGCGGTGGTCGAGGGCGTGATGGGCCTGTTCGACGGCAAGGCCCCCACGGGAGCGGCCCCGGCGGTCGGGACGGGACCGGCCACGGCGGCTCCCGCGGGGACGGCCGCCCCTGCCGTCGGCGACGGTGGGCGGGCGGGGGACTTCGCCTCGACCGCGCACGTCGCCAGGCTGCTCGCGGCTCCCGTCGTGCTGGTCGTGGACGCCTCCGGGCAGAGCGGGTCGGTGGCGGCGCTGGTGCACGGGTTCGCCACGTTCGACCCGCGGGTGCGGGTGGGCGGCGTGGTGCTCAACCGGGTGGGCTCCGACCGGCACGAGGAGCTGTGCAGGACGGCGTTGGAGGCGGCGGGCTTCCCCGTGCTGGGAGCGGTCAGGCGGGACGACTCCGTCACGGTGCCGTCCCGCCACCTGGGGCTGGTGCCGGCGGCCGAGCGGGAGGCCGAGGCGGTGGCCGCGGTGGACCGGCTCGCCGCGCTGGTGGCGCGCTCGTGCGACCTGGACGCCGTGCTGCGCCTGGCCCGCACCGCCCCGCCGCTGCAGGCCGCCCCGTGGTCCCCGGCCCGCGCCGTTCCCTCGCCCGAGCGGCGGCCCGTCGTCGCCGTGGCGGGCGGGGCGGCGTTCACCTTCGGCTACGCCGAGCACGTCGAGCTGCTGCGCGCCGCCGGAGCGGACGTGGCCGTCCTCGACCCGCTGCGCGACGAGAGCCTGCCCGACGGCACGTCCGCGCTGGTCGTCGGCGGCGGCTTCCCCGAGCTGCACGCCGCCGAACTGGCCGCCAACGAGCCGCTGCGCCGGCAGGTCGCCGCCTTCCCCGGCCCGATCGCCGCCGAGTGCGCCGGCCTGCTCTACCTGTGCCGCGAGCTGGACGGCCGCCCCATGTGCGGACGCCTGCCCGCCACGGCCCGCATGACGGAGCGGCTGACCCTCGGCTACCGGGACGCCACGGCCGTCAGGGCGTCGCTGCTGACCCGGCCCGGCGAGCGCTTCGCCGGGCACGAGTTCCACCGCACGGCCGTCCAAGCGGACGCCGGGACGGACGCCGGGCCGCTGCTGCGCTGGGAGGGCGGCGGCGACGGCTTCGGCGACGCCCTCCTCACGGCCTCCTACCTGCACCTGCACTGGGCGGGCCGCCCGGAGCTGGCTCAGCGGCTGGTGTCGTCCTCCAGGTCGCCCTCGGTCCTGAGGTAGACCTCGTGCAGTCCGCGCAGCAGCTCGGGATCGGGGTGCTCCCACATGCCACGCTCGGCCGCCTCCAGGAGGCGTTCGGCGATGCCGTGCAGCGCCCACGGGTTCGACCTGGCCATGAACGCCTGGTTCTCGGGGTCCAGCACGTAGACGGCGGCGAGCCTGTCGTACATCCAGTCGGCCATGACGCCGGTGGTGGCGTCGTAACCGAACAGGTAGTCCACGGTGGCGGCCAGCTCGAACGCGCCCTTGTAGCCGTGCCGCCGCATCGCGGCCAGCCAGTTGGGGTTGACGACGCGGGCGCGGAAGACCCGCGCGGTCTCCTCCGACAGCGACCTCGTACGGACCGCGTCGGGGCGGGTGCTGTCGCCGACGTACGCCGCCGGGGCCTTCCCGGTCAGGGCGCGGACCGTGGCGACCATGCCGCCGTGGTACTGGAAGTAGTCGTCGGAGTCCGCGATGTCGTGCTCGCGCGTGTCGACGTTCTTGGCGGCCACGGCGATCCTGCGGTAGGCGTTCTCCATGTCCTGCCGGGCCGGGACTCCGTCGAGGCCGCGACCGTACGCGTAGCCGCCCCACACGGCGTACACCTCGGCGAGGTCGGCGTCGTCGCGCCAGTTGCGGCTGTCGATGAGCGGCAGCAGCCCGGCCCCGTACGCGCCGGGCGCGGAGCCGAAGATCCGCATGGTGGCGCGCCTGCCGTCGCCGTGCGCCTCGGCGTCGGACGTGACGTGGGCGCGGACGTAGTTGTCGGCGGGCGGCTCGTCGAGGCCGGCGACCAGGCGTACCGCGTCGTCCAGCATGGCCACGACGTGCGGGAACGCGTCGCGGAAGAACCCGCTGATGCGTACGGTCACGTCGATGCGGGGACGGCCGAGCTCGGCGAGCGGCACCGGCTCCAGCCCGGACACGCGGCGCGACGCCTCGTCCCAGGCGGGGCGGACGCCGAGCAGCGCCAGCACCTCGGCCACGTCGTCGCCGCAGGTGCGCATGGCGCTGGTGCCCCAGACGGACAGCCCCACCGAGCGCGGCCACTCGCCGGTGTCGGCCCGGTAGCGCTCCAGCAGCGACTCGGCCATGGCCTGCCCGGTCTCCCAGGCGAGCCTGCTGGGCACGGCGCGCGGATCGACGGAGTAGAAGTTGCGGCCGGTCGGCAGCACGTTGACCAGGCCGCGCAGCGGCGAGCCGCTGGGGCCCGCGGGGACGTAGCCGCCGTCGAGCGCGTGCAGCACGTGGTCGAGCTCGTCGGTGGTGCGCGCCAGCCTGGGCACGATCTCGGCGGCGGCGAACGCCAGGATGCGGGCGACCGTCTCCCGCCGCCGGTCCGGCGCCGCGAGGGCGACCTCGGCGGCGGCGCCCGGGTCCCAGCCGCGCTCCTCCATGGCCTCCACCAGGGCGCGGGCGGCCGTCTCCGCGCGGTCCACGGCACCCAGCCCGGCGGTGCCGTCCTCGGCCAGGCCGAGCGCCTCGCGCAGGCCGGGCAGCGTCTCCCGGCCCGACCACATCTGCCTGGCCCGCAGCATGGCGAGCACCAGGTTCACCCGGTCCGTCCCGGACGGGGCCCGGCCGAGCACGTGCAGCCCGTCGCGGATCTGCGCGTCCTTCACCTCGCACAGCCAGCCGTCCACGTGCAGCAGGAAGTCGTCGAACTCGGCGTCGTGCGGCCGGTCGTCCAGGCCGAGGTCGTGGTCGAGCCTCGCCGCCTGGATCAGCGTCCAGATCTGCGCCCTGATCGCGGGCAGCTTGGCGGGGTCCATGGCGGCGATCGAGGCGTGCTCGTCGAGGAGCTGCTCCAGCCGGGCGATGTCGCCGTACGTCTCGGCGCGGGCCATGGGCGGCACCAGGTGGTCCACGAGGACGGCGTGCGCCCGCCGCTTGGCCTGCGTGCCCTCGCCCGGGTCGTTCACGAGGAACGGGTAGATCAGCGGCAGGTCGCCGAGCGCGGCGTCGGTGCCGCACGAGGCGGACATGCCCATGGACTTGCCGGGCAGCCATTCGAGGTTGCCGTGCTTGCCGACGTGGACGACGGCGTGCGCCCCGAACTCCTCCCCCAGCCACCGGTACGCCGCCAGGTAGTGGTGGCTGGGCGGCAGGTCGGGGTCGTGGTAGACGGCGACCGGGTTCTCGCCGAAGCCGCGCGGCGGCTGCACCATCACCACGACGTTGCCCGACCGCAGCGCGGCCAGCACGATGTCGCCGTCGTGGGTGAACAGCTCGCCTGGGGGCGGCCCCCAGTGCCGTTCCATCCCGGCGCGCAGGTCCTCCGGCAGGGTGCGGTACCACTGCTCGTACGCCTTCCCGGAGATGCGGACGGGGTTGGCGGCGAGCTGCTCCTCGGTCAGCCAGTCCGGGTCCTGGCCGCCCGCGGCGATCAGGGCGTGGATCAGCGCGTCCCCGTCCGGCTCGGCGCCCGCGGACGGCACGCCTGGGAAGCCGTCGCCCAGGTCGTATCCGGCCTCGGCGAGCCTGGCCAGCAGCCTGACGGCGCTGGCCGGGGTGTCCAGGCCGACCGCGTTGCCGACCCTCGCGTGCTTCGTCGGGTACGCCGACAGCATCACGACCACCCGCCGCTGCGCGGGCGGGGTGTGCCTGAGCAGGCCGTGCCGTACCGCGATGCCCGCCACCCTGGCGGCCCGCTCGGCGTCGGCCGCGTACACGGTCAGGCCGTCCTCGTCGATCTCCTTGAACGAGAACGGCACCGTGATGATCCGGCCGTCGAACTCGGGGATCGCCACCTGCGACGCCGCGTCGAGCGGGGACAGGCCGTCGTCGTTCTCCTCCCACGCCTCCCGGCTGCCGGTCAGGCAGAGCCCCTGCAGGATCGGCACGTCCAGCTCGGCGAGCGCGCCGACGTCCCACGCCTCGTCGTCGCCGCCCGCCCCGGCCGTGGCGGGACGGGTGCCGCCCGCCGCGAGCACGGTCACGACCAGCGCGTCGGCGGCGCGCAGCGTCTCGAACAGTTCGGGCTCCGCCGTGCGCAGCGACGAGCAGAAGACGGGCAGGGCCTGCCCGCCCGCGTCCTCGACGGCCCGGCAGAGCGTCTCGACGAACGCCGTGTTGCCCGCCATGTGGTGGGCCCGGTAGTAGAGCACGCCGACGACCGGACCGTCCGCGCGGCGCGCGGCCCGCTCCAGGCGGCCCCAGGCCGGGGCGGGCGCGGGCGGGGCGAAGCCGCGCCCGGTCAGCAGCACGGTGTCCGACAGGAACGCGTGCAGCTCGGCCAGGTTCGCGGGGCCGCCGTGCGCCAGGTAGGCGTGCGCCTCGGCGCAGGTTCCCGCGGTGACCGTGGACAGCTCCATCAGCTCGGCGTCGGGCGCCTGCTCGCCGCCGAGCACCACCACAGGGAGCGGCCCGGCCAGCAGGTGGTCGAGGCCGTCCTCCCAGGCGCGGCGCCCGCCCAGCAGGCGGACCACGACCAGGTCCGTGCCGTCGAGCAGCGGCGGCAGGTCGGCGGCGGTCAGCCGCGCCGGGTTGCCCAGCCGGTACGGCACGCCGCTCGCGCGGGCGCTCAGCAGGTCGGTGTCGGAGGTGGAGAGCAGCAGAACGGTGGTGGGTGCGTCGCCAGGCACGCGGATGTCCTCCCTCGGGGTCCTCGCCCCGGTCGCGGGTGTCGCGACGGCAGGAGTCTCCTGGCTCCCGGATCGACGCTCACCCCGGCCTTCCCGCCCGTCGCCGGGCCGTGGCCTTCGGTGGGGTTCGCTCCCCGGTCACAGTGGCGGGACCGCGCCGGTTTCGCACCGGCTTCCTCCCTTTGCCATCGCCTGACGGCAAGCGTACGTCAGCGAGAACTGGAGTGACCATGCCCTCGTCCCCGACCGGTCTCCCCCGGCGCGCCGGGCTGGACGCCTGCCCCGGCGCGCTGCAGACGCACCAGGCGGCCGACGGCGCCCTGGCCAGGGTCCGGCTGCCCGGCGGCACCGTGACCGCCGCCCAGCTCCGCGAGCTCGCCGGGTGCGCGGCCGAGCTGGGGTCCGGGGTGATCGAGCTGACCTCGCGGGGGAACGTCCAGGTGCGCGGACTGCGCTCCGCCGACGCGTTCGCCGCGCGCCTGGCCGCCGCCGGGCTGCTGCCCTCGGCCTCGCACGAGCGGGCGCGCAACATCGTCGCCTCGCCGCTGGACGGGCGCGGTCCCGGCGGTCGCGTGGCGACCCGGCCGCTGGTGGAGGCGCTCGACCTGGCCCTGCGCGCCCGGCCGAGGCTCGCCGAGCTGCCGGGACGGTTCCTGTTCGCGCTGGACGACGGCACGGGCGACGTCGCCTCGCTGGGCGCCGACGTGACGTACACGCCGGACGGGCTGCTCGTGGCGGGGACGCGGCTCCGCCTGCCGGGGACTCCCGGCGACCCGATCCCGCTCATGCTCGCGCTCGCCGAAGCCTTCCTGGACGAACGGCAGGACGCCGCGCCTTCCGTGGCGTGGCGGATCACCGAGCTGCCCGGTGGCCCCGCGCGGGTCGCCGGCAGGCTGGGCGGCGCCGTCATCCCCTCCGAGCAGGGCGGGACGCCGCGCGGGGGGCGGGCCGGGCTGGTCGTCCAGCGGGACGGGCGCCTGGCGCTGGAGGCCGTCGTCCCGCTCGCCCGCCTCACCGCCGCCCAGGCGCGGACGCTCGCGGACGCCGCCGCCGAGGCCAGGAGCGTCCCGGAAGAGGACGTCGGCGGGGAGATCGTGCGGTTCACGCCCTGGCGGGGCGTCGTGCTGCAGGACCTGGCGCCCGAGGCCGCCGCCCGCGTCTGCAACCGCCTGACGAGGGCGGGCCTGGTCACCGACCCCGGCTCGCCCTGGGTGGGCGTGACGGCCTGCACCGGACGTCCCGGCTGCGCGAAGTCGCTCGCCGACGTCCGGGCGGACGCGTCCCGCTGGGTCGCGGGCCGGTCCCGCGCCCCGGAGACGCCGGTCCACTGGGCGGGCTGCGAGCGACGCTGCGGCCTGCCCAGGGGCCCGGTCGTCCAGATGATCGCCACCGGCCACGGTTACGAGGAAAGGGCACAGTGAGCACCGACACGCACGCGGGCACCCCGTGGGACGGGTACGTCCGCGACGGCGCCGAGATCTACCGGCGTTCGTTCGCCACCATCAGAGCCGAGACCGACCTGTCGGGGCTGCCGCCCGACGTGGCGCGGGTGGCGGTCCGCATGATCCACGCCTGCGGCATGACCGACCTGGTCGACGACCTGGCGTTCTCGCCCGGGGTGGTCGCCGCCGCCAGGAGGGCGCTCGACGCGGGCGCCCCGGTGCTGTGCGACGCCACGATGGTCGCCTCCGGCGTCACCCGCGCCCGGCTGCCCGCCGCCAACGAGGTGCTGTGCACGCTCGGCGACCCCCGCGTCCCCGAGCTGGCGGGGCGGCTCGGCACGACCCGCAGCGCCGCCGCGCTGGAGCTGTGGCGCGACCGGCTCGACGGCGCGGTCGTGGCGGTCGGCAACGCGCCGACCGCGCTGTTCCGGCTGCTCGAACTGGTCGCGGAGGGAGCGGGCAGGCCCGCGGCCGTGCTGGGGATCCCGGTCGGGTTCATCGGCGCGGCCGAGTCGAAGCAGGCGCTGGCCGGAGGCGACCTGGAGTTCCTGGTGGTGCACGGCCGCAGGGGCGGCAGTGCGATGGCGGCGGCGGCGGTCAACGCCGTCGCGAGCGAGGTGGAGTGATCATGGGTGAGGGACGGCTGTACGGGGTGGGGCTGGGGCCCGGCGACCCCGAACTGGTCACGGTCAAGGCCGCCAGGCTCATCGGCGAGGCCGACGTCGTCGCCTACCACGCGGCCAGGCACGGCCGCAGCATCGCCCGCTCCATCGCGGCGCCGTACCTGCGGGAGGGGCAGACCGAGGAACTGCTGCTGTACCCGGTCACCACCGAGACCACCGACCACCCGGGCGGCTACCAGGGGGCGCTGGACGACTTCTACGCCGACTGCGCCGCCCGGCTGGCCGCCCACCTCGACGCCGGACGCACCGTGGTGGTGCTCGCCGAAGGCGACCCGCTCTTCTACGGCTCGTACATGCACATGCACAAGCGGCTCGCCCACCGATACCCGACCGAGGTGGTGCCGGGGGTGACGTCGGTCAGCGCGGCGTCGGCCGTGCTCGGACGCCCCCTGGTGGAGCGCGACGAGGTGCTCACCGTCCTGCCCGGCACGCTGCCCGCCGGGGCGCTCGCCGAGCGGCTGCGCGCCACCGACTCGGCGGCCGTGCTCAAGCTCGGCAGGACGTTCGGGAAGGTGCGCGACGCCCTCGCCGACGCCGGGCGGCTCGACGACGCCTGGTACGTCGAGCGCGCCACCATGGGCGGCGAGCGGGTCGCCCCGCTCAAGGACGTCGATCCCGAGGGGGTGCCGTACTTCTCGCTGGCCCTGCTGCCGAGCCCGGCCGAGCGCACCTTCACGCCGCCGCCCCCGGTCGTGGCCGCCTCCGGCGAGGTGACGGTGGTGGGCCTCGGACCGGCCGGGCGGCCCTGGCTGACGCCGGAGGCGCAGGAGGCGCTCGCCGCCGCCACCGACCTGGTCGGCTACGGCCCGTACGTGGACCGGGTGCCGCCGAACCCGCGCCAGACGCGGCACCGCACCGACAACCGGGTCGAGGCGGAACGGGCCAGGCACGCGCTGGAGCTGGCCAGGGGAGGCGCGCGGGTCGCCGTGGTGTCGTCGGGCGACCCCGGGGTGTTCGCCATGGCGAGCGCCGTGCTCGAAGCAGCCGAAAACTTCCCGGACGTGCCGGTACGCGTCGTCCCCGGGCTCACGGCCGCGCAGGCGGTCGCGAGCCGCGCCGGGGCGCCCCTCGGCCACGACTACTGCGTTCTGTCGCTGTCGGACCTGCTCAAGCCGTGGGACGTGGTGGCCGCCAGGCTGACCGCCGCCGCTCGTGCCGACCTGGTGCTCGCGATCTACAACCCGGCGTCGCGCAGCCGTACGTGGCAGATGGCCGCCGCCCGCGACCTGCTGCTCGAACACCGCGACCCGGCCACGCCCGTGGTGATCGGACGCGACGTCGGCGGCTCCGGCGAGAGCCTCACCGTCACGACGCTGGGCGAGCTTGACCCGGCCCTGGTGGACATGCGCTGCCTGCTCATCATCGGCTCCTCGACGACCCGGGTCGGCCCGCACGGCCTCGTCTACACCCCCCGCCGCTACCCATGACCCGCCTCCGCGGGGCGCCTGGCCGCCTTCGCGGATGCCCGGAGCAGGCGCGGGGCCCCGGTGTCAGGGGCCGGGGGCGGCGTGGTGGCGGGCCCAGCGGGCGGCCTCCGCCGCCGTGCCCACGAGCCTGACGCCGGGCGGCAGCGGCGGGCGGTCCACCATGACCACGGGGAGGCCCAGCTCCCGGGCCGCGACGAGCTTCGCCCGCGTCATGTCGCCGCCGCTGTCCTTGGTGACGAGCACGTCCAGCCGGTGCTCCCGGATGAGCGCCCGCTCCCCCTCCACCGTGTACGGCCCCCGGTCGAGCAGCACGTGGACGTTCGCGGGCACCGGCGGCTCCGGCGGGTCCACCGACCTGGCCAGGAACCACACCCCGTCCAGCCCGGAGAACGCCGGCAGGCTCCGCCGCCCCGTCGTCAGGAACACCCGGAGCAGCGGGGACGGCCGGTCGGCCCGCTCCGGCCCGGCTCCCGGGAGGCGTACCGGCGGCCGGTCGGCCCGCTCCGGCCCGGCTCCCGCGAGTCGTGCCCGCTGCCGGAGCAGGGCGGCGGCCTCTTCCAGTGACCCGGTGCGGTGCCAGGCGTCGCCGGGCTCCTCGCGCCAGCCCGGACGCCGCAGCACCAGCAGCGGCACCCCGGTCGCGCGGGCGGCGCTCGCGGCCGACGCGGTCATCCGGGCGGCGAACGGGTGCGTCGCGTCGACCATCGCCGCGACGTCCTCGGCCGCCAGCCACGCCGCCAGCCCCTCAGGACCGCCGAAGCCGCCCTCGCGCACCTCGCCGACGGGAAGCCGCGGGTTCGTCACCCGCCCGGCCAGCGACGACACGACCCGCACCCCGGCCGCGTCCAGCTCGGCGGCCAGCGCCCGCGCCTCGGCCGTGCCGCCCAGGATCAGCACGGGCCGCCCGTGCCTGCCCGCGGGCGGCGCCACGTCCCTCATGCGCGCGGCCTGGCCGCGCTGTAGAGGTGGCTGTCGGGGAACTCCGACGCCGACAGCACCCGCCCCACCACGATCACCGCCGTCCGCCGCACGCCCGCCTCGCGGACCCGTCCCGCGATGTCGGCCAGCGTGCCGCGCAGGATCACCTCGTCCTCCCTGCTCGCCCGCGCCACCACGGCCACCGGGCAGTCGGCCCCGTACGAGGGCAGCAGCTCGTCCACGACCGCCTCGATCCGCTGCACGGCCAGGTGCAGCACCAGGGTGGCCCGGCTCGCCGACAGGGTCGCCAGGTCCTCGCCGTCCGGCATCGGGGTGGCCCTGGCCGACGTACGGGTGAGGATCACGGTCTGCCCGACGCCGGGCACGGTCAGCTCCCTGCCCAGCGAGGCGGCGGCCGCGGCGAAGGCGGGCACGCCGGGCACCACCTCGTACGGCACGCCGAGCGCGTCGAGCCGCCGCAGCTGCTCCGCCATGGCGCTGAACACCGACGGGTCGCCCGAGTGCAGCCTGGCCACGTCGAGCCCGGCCCGGTGCGCGGCGGCCAGCTCGGCGACGATCTCGTCCAGGGTGAGGTTCGCGGTGTCGACGAGCCTCGCGCCCTCGGGGCAGGAGTCGAGCAGTTCGCGCGGCACCAGCGACCCGGCGTACAGGCAGACGGGCGACGACCGCAGCACCCGCAGCCCCCGCACGGTGATCAGGTCGGCCGCGCCCGGACCCGCCCCTACGAAGAAGACGGTCACGCCTCATCCCCTCTCGCGCCAGGTCTGGTGACCGACCAGACGGTCACCGGCATCATGGCCCGCCACCCGGTGAAGCCGCCCACCGGCGACCCCCGCTGCACCGACACCCGTACGAGGTCGCCGCCGAGCCTGGCGTACCAGCCGGCGACGACCGCCTCCGACTCGACCGTGACGGCGTTGACCACGAGCCTGCCTCCGGGCCGCAGCGCCTCCCAGCAGTGTTCCAGCAGGCCGGGCGCGGTCGCCCCGCCGCCGACGAACACCGCGTCAGGGTCGGGCAGCCCGTCCAGCGCCGCCGGGGCCCGTCCTTCGACCACGCGCAGCGACGGCGCCCCCAGCGCGTCGGCGTTGCGCCGGACGGCGGCGGCCCGGTCGGCCCTGCTCTCCACGGCGACGGCCCGGCAGGACGGGTCGCTGCGCAGCCATTCGATCGCGACGCTGCCCGCGCCCGCGCCGACGTCCCACAGCAGCTCGCCGGGCAGCGGAGCGAGCCGCGACAGGCTGACGGCGCGCACCTCCCGCTTGGTGAGCTGCCCGTCGTGCTCGTACGCGGTGTCCGGCAGTCCCGGCACGAGCGGCAGCGGCGCCGCGCCGGGCCCGGCCACGCACTCGACGGCGATCACGTTCAGCGCGGAAGGGGCGGGGTCCGTCCAGCTCTCGGCGGTGCCGCGGACGACCGCCTCGCCAGGCGCGCCCAGGTCCGCCAGCACGGTCAGGCGGCTCGGCCCGTACCCTCGGCCGGTGAGCAGCCCGGCCACCACCGACGGGGAGCCCCGGTCGGCGCCGAGCACGAGGACGCGGCGGCCGGGCAGGACGGCCGCGTTCAGCGCGGCGGCCGGGCGGCCGACCAGGCTGACCACCCGGACGTCCTCCACGGGCCAGCCGAGCCTGGCGCAGGCCAGCGCGAGCGAGGAGACGTGCGGCAGCACCCGCACCCGTTCCGCGCCGACCAGCCGGACGAGGGTGGAGCCGATGCCGAAGAACATGGGGTCGCCGCTCGCCAGCACGCACACCTCGCGCCCCGCGTACGCCTCCACGAGCCCCGGCAGCGCGGGCAGCAGCGGCGAGGGCCAGGGCACCCGTTCGGCGGGCGACGGCGGCACGAGGTCGAGCTGCCTGCGCCCGCCCATCAGGACGCCGGCGGCGAGGATCGCGTCGCGCGAGGGGCCGGCGAGGCCGTCCCAGCCGTCGGCGCCGATCCCGACGACCGTGATCACGCGTTGCCCAGGACGCGGGTCACCCGGATCTCCAGGACGACCCGGGCGGGGTTCGGCCGGGGCGCCCGGTAGCGCTCGGCGTAGCGGCGTTCGGCGTCGGCCACCTGGTCCGCCTCGGCACGCACCACGGCCAGCCCTTCCAGCGTGGACCAGCGGCGCCCGTCCACCTGGCAGAGCGCCACCTTCGCCCCCTCGGGGCCCGCGGCGGCGACGAGCCGCGCCTTGCGCGAGCCGCCCGAGGTGATCACGCGGGCGACGCCCGCGTGCAGGTCCAGGGTGGCGCCGACCGGTACGACGTGCGGCGAGCCGTCGGGCCTGACCGTGGACAGCGTGCACAGGTGCCGCTCCCGCCAGAACTCGGCAAAACCGTCACCGCGCTCAACCAGGTTCACATGCCTCCTCGGGGATCAGCGAGGCAATATCGTATGCTCTGGCACACTCTTACCCGTGAAGCGGCTCCTCGTGATCGGCATCGGCGCCGGCGACCCCGACCACCTCACCCTCCAGGGAGCGAAGGCCATCGGCGTGGCCGACGTGTTCTTCCTCGTGGACAAGGGCGAGGCCAAGCAGGAACTCGTACGCCTCCGCCAGGACCTCATCGACGCCCACGGGCGCGGGACGTACCGGGTCGTCGAGGCCCGCGACCCCGAACGCGACAGGTCCGCGTCCGCCTACGCCGAGGCCGTCGAGGACTGGCGCTCGCGCCGCTCCCAGGTCTTCGAACAACTCATCCGGGACGAGCTGCGCGACGGCGAGACCGGCGCGTTCCTCGTCTGGGGCGACCCCGGCGTGTACGACAGCACCCTCGCCATCTTGGAGGAGGTGCTCGACCGCGGCCAGGTCACCTTCGACTACCAGGTCATCCCGGGCATCAGCAGCATCGCCGCCCTGACCGCCGCCCACCGCACCAGCCTCACCCGGGTGGCCAGGCCCGTCCACCTCACCACCGGCCGCCGCCTCGCCGAGGAGGGCCTCACGGCCGACGACGTCGTCGTCATGCTGGACGCCCACTGCTCCTTCGCCGGCCTCGGCCCCGACGTCCACATCCACTGGGGCGCCTACCTCGGCACCCCGGACGAGATCCTGGTCTCCGGCCCGGTACCCGAGGTCGCCGACCGCATCCGTGACCTCCGCAGCCAGGCCAGGGAGGACAAGGGCTGGATCATGGACACGTACCTGCTCCGCCGCACACCCCCACCCGCGGACCCCGGAGCCTGATCGCTGACGGCTGTCGAGCCGCCCGCCTCCTGTCAATCGTGTCCCAGGTAGACCGTCTTGCTCCACGTGTAGAAGTCGAGCGCGGCGGTCCCCTGCTCCCTGAACGTGTTGGAGGAGGAGTCCTTGACCCCGCCGAACGGCACGTTCAGGTCCAGGCCCGTGGTGGGGCGGTTGACCTTGACCACGCCGACCTGGGCGTGCGCGGCGAAGTGGTGGGCGGCGGTCAGGTCACGGGTGCAGATGCCGGCGGTGAGCCCGTAACGCGAGTCGTTCACCCGGGCCAGGCCCTCCTCGTAGGAGTCGACCCCGAGTACGGCCACGACCGGCCCGAAGATCTCGTCGCGGACCACGGAGGACTCGTGGGTGAGCCCGGTGAGGACCGTCGGCCGGAGGAACTGCCCCGACGGTGCCGCACCGCCGGAGACGATCGTGGCGCCCTCCGCTCTGGCGGTCTCGATCCCGGCCACGTCCACGGCGAGCTGCTGCTCACTGACCACGGGGCCCATGACGTACGACTCGGCCTCCTCGGCCAGCGCGTCGAGGAACGCCTCCCGCAGGCCGGGCGTGCAGTAGACCCGCGAGGTCGCGGTGCACGCCTGCCCGGTGAGGCTGAAGGCGCCGGCGGCGACGACCTTCGCGGCCGCAAGAGGGTCGGCGTCGTCCAGGATCAGGTAGGCGTTCTTGCCGCCCATCTCGAGCTGGACTCGTGCCCGGCGGTCGCTGAGGATCCTGTGCAGGCCCAGGCCGACCCCGGTGGAGCCGGTGAAGGAGAGTGCCGCCACCCGCTCGTCCCTGGCCAGGGCGTCACCGACGACCGAGCCCTTGCCGTGCACGACGTTCAGCACTCCGGCGGGCAACCCTGCCTCCACGAGCGCGTCGGTCAGATGCGCGAAGGAAAGCGGTGTGAGCTCGGCCGGCTTGACGACCACGGCGTTGCCCGTGACCAGCGCGGGAGCCAGCTTCCACGCGGGGATGGCGATCGGGAAGTTCCACGGTGTGATCAGCGCGGCGACGCCGAGCGGCTCGCGCCGGGTGAAGACCATGGTGCCGGGCAGCCCGCTCGGCAGTACCTCCCCCGAACCGCGCCAGCCGAGCGAGCCGAAGAAGCGGAGCACGTCGATGGCGCGGCGGACCTCCCCCTCCGCCTCGGCGAGGGTCTTGCCCTCCTCACGGCTGAGGTCGGAGGCCACCTCGGAGTGCCGGGAGCGCAGCAGGTCGGCGGCGTCCAGCAGGATCGCGCCGCGCGCGGGCGCGGGCGTGGCCGCCCAGGCGGCCTGCGCCTCGGCCGCCGCCGCGAGCGCCGCGTCCACGACCGAGGCGTCGGAGGAGGGGGTCACGGCGACGACGTCGCCGGGGTCGGCCGGGTTGCGGCGGGTGACCTGGGGATCACCCACGCGCTCACCCCCGATCAGGTTCAGCACGTCGGTCACTGGGATGCTCCAATCAGAGGGTGCGGACGAGGCCGCCGTCGCAGCGCAGCGCGGTGCCCGTGACGTAGGAGGCGGGCTCGGCGCAGAGGAAGGCGGCCACCTGGCCGAACTCGTCCGGCCTGCCGTACCTGCCTGCGGGGATGGCCGCGCGCGAGGCCGCCTCGACCTCGGCGACGGACCGACCGTCACGCTCGGCGGCGGCCGCGTCGAGCTGCGCCACGCGGGCGGTGGCGATGCGGCCGGGCAGCAGCATGTTGACGGTGACTCCGTCGGCCGCCACCTCGGCGGCCAGCGTCTTGAGATAGCCGGCGAGGGCGGATCTGCCGAGGTTGGACAGGGCCAGGTTGGGGAGCGGAGCCACGACGCCGCTGGACCCGATCGCGAGGATCCGGCCCCAGCCGCGTGCCCGCATCCCCGGCAGGAGCAGGGAGACGAGCTTGATGTGCGGCCTGACCAGCGCGTCCACCGCGGCCGTCAGGTCCTCGCCGCTCATCGCCGCGGCGGATCCCGGTCTGGGGCCTGGACCGTTGAGCACGAGGATGTCCACCTCGCCCGCGGCGGAGACGAGGCTCTCGACGCCACCGGGAGCCAGCAGATCGGCTTCGACAGCGGTCGCGCCGGGCAACTCGGCGGCGACCGCGCGCGCCGGCTCGCCTCGGCGGCCCGTCACGACGACGTGCGCCCCTTCGAGAGCCAGCGTTCTGGCTGTCGCCTCACCGAGGCCCCCCGTGGAGGCGCACACCAGCGCGGTCCTGCCCTTGAGTCCCAGGTCCATCACTTCACCGCCGCCAGATGCCGCTTGAGCTGCTCGTGCAGAGCCGGGGGCAAGGACGCCGCCGGAGGCCGCACGCTCGATTCGAGGAAGAGGCCGCGCTGGCGCAGGCACTCCTTGCGGATGGCCAGCGCCACCCTGGCCTGCTGCTCGAAGTTCACCAGCGGCAGGTACGGCAGCCACGCCTCCCTGGCCGCCTCGTAGCCGCCCTCGTGCCAGGCTCGTACGCAGGCGATGAGCCCTTCGGGGAAGGAGAAGCCGGTCATCGCGCCCGCGGCGCCGCAGGCCAGCTCGTCCAGCAGACCGAGCCCGCCGAGGCCACCGAAGACGGGCACGTCCAGCGTGGCCGTCAGCGCCGCCACGGAGACCGGCGTCGGCGGTGCCTCCGCCTTGACCGCGACCACGAACTCCAGGCCCCGCAGCGCGGCCAGCAGCGCCTCGGTGCCGATGCTCACCCCGCTGGCCAGCGGATAGTCCTGCACCACCAGGCCGGCTCCGGTGGCCTCGTGCACCGCGCGCAGGTGCCCGGCCAGCACGTGCGGGTCGGCCGAGTTCACCTGCACCATCGCGCCTGCCAGCCGATCGCCGGCGACCTCCCGAGCGAGCCGCACCTCCTCCACCACGGGTGCGGTGCCCAGTGAGGTGGCGCCGACCACCAGGGGCAGCTCGACCGCGTCGACGACGGTCTCCAGCACAGTCCGCCGCTCCTCCGAGGACAGCTGCGCGGCCTCCCCGAACACCCCGAGCACGGTCAGCCCGGTCACGCCCGCCTTGTCGTAGTGCTCGACGAGCCTGGCCAGGCTCTGCTCGTCGACGTCGAAGGTGGACCCGGCGAACGGCGTCGCGACGACCCCCCAGACACCTCGCTGCAGCATCACTGTCCCTTCCACACCGGCTTCCGCTTCTCCTGGAAGGCCAGCACGCCTTCCTTGCTGTCCTCGCTGTCCAGCGCCTCCATCAGGGCAGGCAGGCGTACGGCCCGCGCCTCCTGGCTGCTGAGGTGCGCGGTGCGCTGCACCATCTGCTTGACCGCCCGGAGGGACGAGGGCGAGCAGGCCAGGACGTCGGCCACCCAGCGGTCCACCGCCGCGTCCAGCTCCGCCGCCGGGACGACCTCGTTCACCAGCCCCATCCGCTCCAACTCGGCCGCGCGGGCGCGCCGCCCGGTGAGCAGCAGGCCCATCGCCTGGTTGTACGGCACGCGCCGCACGAGCTGCGTCACCCCGCCGTCCAGTGCGACGCGTCCCACCCGCGGCTCCGTCAGCCCGAACTGGGCGTGTTCCGCGGCCACCACGATGTCGCAGCCCAGCACCATCTCCATGCCGCCGCCGAGCGCGTAGCCGTTCACCCTGGCGATCACCGGCACGTCGAGCGTGGTGCGCAGCGACAGGCCGCCGAAGCCGTCGGGGTCGAGCGCGGCCCAGTACTCCAGACCGGTCTTGCCGACCGCAGCGGCGGACATGTCGGCGCCGACGCAGAAGGCCTTCTCCCCGGCGCCGGTCACGACCACGACGCGTACGTCGCGGTCGGCCTCGATGCGTTCCCAGGTCTCGACGAGGGCGCGGTGGGTCCTGTCGTCCACGGCGTTGAGCACCTCAGGACGGTCGATGGTGACCCGCGCGACGTGCTCCCTGACCTCGAAGTGCACGCTCATCCCAGCACCCCCGCCCTGACGAGCGCCTCGATCTGCTCGGCGGTGAAGCCGTGCTCGGCCAGCACCTCGGCGTTGTGCTCGCCGAGGCGCGGCGGCGCGTGCCGTACGTCGAAGGGCGAGGCCGACAGCCGGATCGGCGCGGACAGCGTCCTGATCCGGCCTGCCACCGGATGGTCCGTCTCCAGGATCATGCGGTTGACCGTCGTCTGCTCGTCGGCGAGCGCCTGCTCCAGCGTGCGTACGGGAGCGCACAGGATGTCCTGGCCCTCCAGCCGTTTGAGCCAGTAAGCCGTGGTGTTCGTGGCGAAGCGCTCGCGGAAGACGGCCTGCAGCTCAGGACGGCGGGCGAACTGCTCCTCCTGCGTGGCGTACTCGGGGCGCCGTGACAGGTCCTCGTCCAGTTCGAGGGCCACGCAGACGTCGCGCAGCGGGTTCTCCTTGAAGGCGCCGACCATGCAGAGCGCGCCGTCGCTGGTCGCGAAGACGCCGCTGAGGGGCATGGCGGCCCAGTTGATCTCGTAGCCGCGGTTGAGCTGCATGCAGGCTTCCTGCATCTGCATGTGGAGCATCGAGTCGTACATGGTGACCTCGACCTTCTGGCCCTCGCCGGTCAGGTCGCGGGTGCGCAGGGCGAGCAGGATGCCCTGCATGAGGTGCATGCCGGTGGTGTAGTCGGCGAGCGTCGTCGGGTAGACCGACAGCGGCAGGTCGGACGATTCGCGACGCCACATCACACCGGAGTACGCCTGGGCGATCACGTCCTGCCCGCCCTTGTGGCTGTACGGGCCCTCTGGGCCGAATCCGGTGCCAGAGGCCCAGATGACGCGCGGGTTGACCTCGCGCAGCCGCTCGTAGCCGAACCCGAGCCGCTCCATCACGCCGGAACGGAAGTTGCTGACCACCACGTCGGCGTCCCCGACCAGGCGGTAGATGACCTGCTTGCCCTGCTCGGACCGCGTGTCGATGCTGACGCTGCGCTTGTTGCGGTTGATGGAGAGGAAGATCGGGTTGTCGAGGCCGTCGGGATCGGGGATGGACGTCCTGGACAGGTCACCCGAGCCAGGCCGCTCAACCTTGATCACGTCGGCGCCGTAGTCTCCGAGCAGCTGCGTGCAGCTCGGCCCCATGTACACCTGGGTGAAGTCCAGAACGGTGATTCCTTCGAGCGGCTTCATGCCGCCACCTCCGCGTTGGGGGATGGAACGTCTCCCGGGTCGGCTCCCTGGGCGCGCATCCCGCGCTGGATCGCCACCGGGTCCACCTGCCGCACGGCCACCCCACCGTCCACGGCCAGGGCCGCGGCCACACCGGCCGCCTGGCCCATCGCCATGCAGGGCGGAATCTCGCGGGAGATGCGCTGGGCGTCCGGCGTGGCGGAGTAGTGACGCCCGGCGACCAGGAGCTGGTCGACCTGACGGGGCAGGAGGGCGCGATAGGGGGTGTAGTAGTCGCGCCCGCGGGCCACCGAGTCGGTGAAGTGCCGGCGGTTGGTGATGTCGTCCTTGGTCACGACGTACTCGCCCCGGAGCAGACGCGTCTGCCGCACGCCGATCTGCTCGGCCACGTCCAGCAGGTAGCAGTTCTCGAAACCCGGAAGGCTCTTCCTGACCTCGTCGACGGCCGCGGCGATGCGTTCCCTCGCGTCGAACTCGGCCTGAGTCAGAGACTCCGGATCAGCCCCGTCGTATCCAGACATGTGGGGGCAGTTGCACCAGACGACCCCGGGGACCGGGGTCTTGAGCCACCAGAGCTCCCAGGCGCCGCCCAGCAGTCGCTTGATCTTGCGGTTGGTCGCCCTGGCCTCACGCGGGTTCTCCTGCTCGAACCTCTCGGCGGCAGCCGTGTCCACGCCACCGAGCCGGAACACCAGCGTGGTGAGGTAGCTGTCGTGCGCGTACTCGGCCCCCGATCGGGCCGCGACGTCGATGTCGCCGGTGGTGTCGATCACCACGTCGGCGAGGATCGCCTGCGGGCCCGCCTTGGTCTCGACCACCACGCCGCGCAGCCTGCCGTCGTCGACGATCGGCTGGGAGAACCACGAATGCAGCCGCAGGTGGACCCCGGCCTCCCGGACCAGGTCGTTGGAGACCCTCTTCCACCCGTCGGGGTCGAAGGCGACGGCGTAGCAGATCGGCTTTGGCTGGGTGTGGGAGTGGAAGTCGAAGGTGCCCCAGCGGCCCCACTTGTTCCACATGTCCACCGAGGCGATCCGGTCCTGCTCCGGCGGGTAGACGGCCAGGCCCAGCTTGGCCAGGCGCTCCACGTACTCCGACACCAGGCCGGTGACGCTGATCTCCTGACCGTTGACCATGTCGTCGAGCACCAGGACCATGCCGCCCGACGCGAGGCCGCCGAGCGCGGCGTACCTCTCCAGCAGGGTGACGTCGGCCCCGGCGCGGGCGGCCGCGACGGCGGCGCTGACACCCGCCGGGCCACCGCCCACGACGACGACGTCGCTGGTGCGGACCACGGGCGCGGCCAACGCGTCTGAAGTGATCTTGAGATCTGACAGCTGCATCACGACATTCCTCCTCACTCACTCACTTTCCGGCGAAGGTGCCGCTGGACTTCCGAGCGGCCAGGTAGAGCACGACACTGATCAGGGACAGGACGGCGACGTAGACGGGGAAGAGCCAGAGCAGCCGGTTGCCCTGGAGCCAGACCAGGAGGTAGGACGCCGTGCCGCCGAAGAGCGCCACCGCGATGCCGTATCCGAGAGCCACGCCGGTCGCACGGCAGTACTTCGGCATCAGCGAGGTGGCCACGAGGTTGTACAGGGTCATGTTGAGCACCAGCACCAGCGCCCCGCCGAAGATGACGCCGTACAGGCCGCCCAGACCCGGTCGGCTGTAGAGCAGCATCAAGAACACCGCGGGTACGGCCAGCAGCCTGCTGACAGTGAACGCGCGTGACAGTGTGACCTTGTCCGCCAGCCACCCCACGAGCGGGGAGCCGACGAGCATGATCAGGCCGAGCCCGGTGGAAGCGGCGAAGACCGCCGTCGGGTCCTCACCGAACGTGGCGCGAGCGAGATTGGGCAGGCCGACGGCCCAGGCGTAGTTGTAGGCCTGCGCGGCGCCCACCACGAAGATCATCGCAACGAGGCCGAGCCAGTGCTTGCCGACCCCGCGCCAGACCGAGGTCGCCGGGCGGTCGCTTTCGTGCAGCGTCTCGGGCAGCGCACGCCGAAGGTAGAGCACGAGCACGCCCATCACGGCCCCGATGGCGAACGGGACGCGCCAGCCCCAGTCCTGCATGGCCGCCGCGCCGAGCACGAGGCTGGTGAAGAAGCTCACCAGCGAGGCCATCACGAGGCCGAGGTTGACGAAAAGGCTCATGAAGCCGGCCGCCCTCGCCTCACGCCCCACCGGCGACACCTCGACGGCGTAGACCGTGGACAGCGGCGCCTCGATACCGGTGGAGACGCCCTGGATGAGACGGCAGACCAGCAGGATCACGCCGGACCAGACGCCGATCTGTTCATAGGCCGGCAAGATGGCGATCAGCAGTGTGGTGGCCGCCATCATCGCGACGGAGAGGACCATGATCCGTCGCCGGCCGACGAGGTCGGCGACGGTGCCGAGCAGCACCCCGCCGAGCGGCCGTACGGCGAAGCCGACCGCGAACACGGCCAGCGCGCTCAGAGTGGAGGCGACGGGATCGTGCGAGGGGAAGAAGTGAGGGCCGATGTAAGGGGAGACGAGACCGAAGAGCATCCAGTCGTACCACTCGAGCGTGTTGCCCAGCCCGAGGCCGAGCATCGCAGTACGGGTGGTGGCCGGATTCTGGGCAGGGGAGGTCGAGGTGGTGGTTGCGGACATGGCGATCCGCCTTTCGTGGGGGGTTCCCGCCCGGAGGTCACCAGGTAGGTGGAGTGATCACCCAGATCGCTGTGCAAACCTCGTCACCGGTGTTGGCGTACCAGTGCGGGATGGTGGATGGGTAGCGAATGGAATCGCCTGGCCCGAGCTCGTACTTCACACCGTCCAGGTACACCTCTTTGTGCCCGGACAGGATGATGCCGACTTCCTCCCCGTTGTGGGTGAACGGGGTGGCGCTGGTGTCATGCCCTGGTTGGGTCTCTACCCAGGTGACCTCCAACGCGCCGTTGAGGTCGGGGGTGAGCAGCTCGTAGATCGCGGTCTTGTCCAGGCCGTGCCCGTCGAGCCGCCGCCGCTCCGCTCTGCGGACCAGCGGTGAGCGATGCTCCTCCTGCACATGAAACAGCGTTCCCACGGGGATGCCGAGCCCGTGTGCCAGCTGGACCAGCGTGAGGAACGACGGGTTGGCCAGCCCTCGCTCCACCTGGCTGATGATGCCCGTGCTCAGCCCCGCCAGCTCGGCGAGTTGGTCGAGCGTGAGCCGCCGCTCCTTGCGCAGAGAGCGGACTCGGGCGCCGACAGCGCCGAGCATGGCCGTTGCCGACTCGGGGGTGCTGTCGTTCATCATGGGCTTCATCTTAATGAAGCTCCCTTCACCGTCAATAGGATGATGAAAATCTTTAGGATGTTGAAGAGAGCGCCTGTGGGCATGGCCGGCCCCGGAACCGGGCGTGCGCCTCCTCGTGGACCGCCTCCAGCGGCGCCCCCCGTCGCCGTGCTGGGCGACGTAGGCGACCGTCTCGTCCGTGGTCCCGGCGAAGAAGTACGCGCAGGACGAGCTCGGTGTCCCACGGGGAGGCGATCCGGTTCAGCTGGATCTCCATGTCCTCCACGGGCTCGCCCAGCTCGTCGAACTGGACCGGGCGGGACGCCATTGGCCCGCCGGCCGCGTCAGAGCGTCCGGCCGGGGCCGGCGGGCGTACCGGTGAAGCGTTCGAGGAGGAGGGCGAGGCGCGTGTCGTGGTGCTCGCGGGGGAGGCGGCCGCCGCGCATCAGGGTCACCAGGCCGTGCAGGGCCGCCCAGAAGGTCTCGGTCAGCAGGCCCAGGTCGGCGCCGTTCGCGTGCGGGCCGACGGCCGCCGCGAGCTCGTCGAACGCGGCGTGCAGGGCGGCCGGGGCCTCCGGCGTGGCGAAGGGCAGGTCGACGGTCTGGTTGAAGATGGCGTCGTAGAGCGCCGGTCGCCGGTCGGCGAACGCCACGTAGGCGGCGCTGATCCGGGCGAGGGCGGACGTGGCGTCCGGCGCGGCGGTCCTCGCCGCGCGCAGTTCGACGGCCAGGTCGGCGCAGCCTTCCACGGCGACGGCCGCCACGATCGCGTCCTTGCCCTTGAAGTGGCTGTAGAGAACGGGCTGGCTGTACTCGATCCGCTCGGCCAGCCGCCGCGTGGTCACCGCTTCCCAGCCCTCGGCCTCGGCCAGTTCCAGAGCCGCCGTGATGATGAGTTTCTCCCGCTGCGCACGTTCGCGTTCCTTGCGGCTCTGGATCGACATGCCTTCAAATCTAGCACCGCTAGCGGTTGTGCCGATGCTCTGCTAGCGTTCTTCTTGTTCCTAGCAGCGCTAGCACTCGGAGAGACCCCCATGCTCACCATCACCGCCTACGGTCTTGCCATCGCCCTCAACCTGCTGTGCCTGCTCATCGGGGCCCGCTTCCTGCTCGCGCCGCGCCCCGCCGCCGCGGGCTACGGCGTCCCCGCCAAGGAGTACAGCGTCTACCTGACGATCAAGGGCCTGCGCGACGGCACCTACGGCCTGGTCGGCCTGGCCCTGCTGGCCTTCGCCGGCGCCCACGCCGAAGCCTGGTTCATGCTCGTCGTCGCCCTGCTCCCGCTGGGCGACACCCTGATCGTGCTGCGCAACGGCGGCGCCAAGGCGGTCGCGTTCGGCGTCCACTTCGCCACCGCCATGCTCATCCTCCTCACCGCCGCCCTCCTCTTCGCCCTCTGACCCTGCCAAGGCCCTGTCCCGCTGGCAGTGAGCAGCGCGCACCTCTTACGCAGGTGTTCGGACGGCCTGGATCCCCTTGACGGAGCAGCAGGAAGGTGTCATGTCAGCACGGAGACTCGAGCTGGGCTCCGGGCCACGTACAGGCTTCTGCGCCCGCCGATCGGGTCGATGGGGGGTGCCGCGACCATGACCTCGCCCCATCGTGCGCCCTTCGCACCAAGGGTGACACCCACCGACCGGCCCCGCCCGGCCGGCAGGAGGTCCTCGTGCTCGTTGACGACGACGAGGTCGGCGAGGCCGAGCAGCGCGTCAGAGGGGGCCGTCCACGGTGAGGCGTTGAGCAGCACCCGTGTCCCGGCCGCTGCCGCCAGTCGGGCCGCGTACAGGGCGGTGGGTTCGGAGATCTCAAGCTGGAGCAGCAGGATGTCGGCGTCGGTGATGGAGGCGGAGGCTCGGTCGATGTCCGATGGCGCCAACCGGGAGCCAACACACCCCGCGCCTTCACCGGCACGCCGTCACCCCGGTGGCGAGACCGAGTTCGGAGATCGCCTCGGCCAGGGGTACGGCCCTGCCGACTAGGGGACGGGCACGGGCCGCGAGCCGGGGACGGCCGAAGGCGACGGCCGCCCTGACGCCGCCTTCCGCCGTGTACAGAGCGAGGAAGCGCGCCTGCTCCAGGGAGCCCTCCACGAGGGTGACCTCATGCCCGGGATCCGGCCTGCCGACGATCTGTATCTTGACGCCGTACTGGTCCGACCACACGTACGGCACGGCGCTCAGCTCGGCCGGTTCGCCGGCGGCGATGGTCGTCGCGACGCTTTCCGCCTGCTCAACGGCGTGCGCCCAGTGCTCGATCCGGTTCGCCGTGCCCAGCAGCGGATGCCACCAGCGCGCCACGTCGCCGACCCCGTACACGGTCCCGGCGGAGTCAGCCCGGCCGGCGGCGTCACAGCGCAGCCCTCCGTCGATGTCGAGACCGGTATCGGCCAGCCATTCGACATTCGGTTCCACGCCGACGCCACAGACCACGAGGTCGGCGGGGATCAGGCGGCCGTCAGCGAGGGACACCGCCCGCACCGCCTCGTCGCCCTCGAAACCGGCCACCACGGCGTCGGTGAGCACCCGCGTGCCGTTCGCGCTGTGCAGATCGGCGCAGGCCTGGGAGATCAAGGGCCCGAGCACACCGCTCAACGGATTGGCCGAAGCCTCGATCACAGTGGCCGGCACGCCTCGGGCGCGGGCGGCGGAGGCGACTTCCGCACCGATGAAGCCGCCTCCCACGATCACGATGTTCGCCGCCGTCGCGAGCGCCGCGCGGACGGCCAGGGCGTCGTCCAGGGTGCGCAGCGCATGCACGCCGGCGCGCTCGTGTCCGGGGAGCGTGCGCGCGCGGGCTCCGGTCGCCACGACCAGCCGTTCGTACGGCAGCACGCTGCCGTCGGACAGCTCGACCGTGGAGTCCTCCCTGCGCAGGGCGACCGCCGCGAGTCCGAGGCGAAGCTCTATCCGCGACGAGGCCAGTTCGGCGGCCGTTCGCAGGGTCACCCGGTCTTCGGCCACGGTGCCAAGGAGCAGCTGTTTCGACAGAGGGGGACGGTCGTAGGGAGCGTGCCGTTCGGCGCCGACGACGGTGATCGGTGCCTTGTAGCCGTTACGGCGCAGCGCCTCGGCCGTTCGGACGCCGGCCAGCCCACCGCCGACGATCACCACGCCCGGTGTGCCGGTGCTCATCGGCGCTCTAGGGTGATCGCCTCGACAGGGCAGCTGCGCGCGGCTTCCTCGACGCGCGCGCGGTCGTGTTCCTCAGCCGTGGCGCGCAGGGAGACGACCAGGCCGTCGTCACCGAGGTCGAAGGTGTCGGGGTCGGCCATGACGCAGTTGCCGAAACCTTCGCACTTGCCGGTATCGACGATGATGTGCAACAACGTTGTGCCTTTCTACGCGGGTGCCGTGGGGACGTTCGCCAAGCGTTCGGCGAGGGCTTCTCGCGAGTGCCGGCCGAGTGAGGCGACCGCGTGAAGCCGGGCGGCCGATTCGAGGTCGGCCACGTCGATGTGCAGGATGCGGTTCGCCTCGGCGACGGTGACGCCGTGCTCCTCGCGGCTGACCAGCTCCAGCGCCTGGCCCTGCTGGACCCTGCCTTCCCGCACCGTGCGCATCATGAAGCCGGTGAAGCCCTTCCGCTTGAGCTCCAGGGCCATCTTCGGCATGCCGTACCGTGCGGCGATCTTGTAGCAGGGCGACCGGGGCTGGGTCACCTGGACCAGCGCCTCGCCCACCGCGAAGACGTCCCCGATGTGAACCTCTCGTTCCAGCAGCCCGGTCACGGTGAAGTTTTCCCCGAAGGCCGCCGCGGGCGGCATGGTCACGCCGAGCAGGCTCGTCCAGTGCTCGTAGTGTTCGTACGGGTAGACACAGACCGATTTATCGGGGCCGCCGTGCCCCTCGTACACATGCTCGTCTCCGGGGAAACCCAGGTCGGTCAGATACAGCGGATGGGCCACCGGGAACTTGTGGTAGGCGGTGACGATCTCCTTGTCTCCCTGGCGGATGACGCCGACGGCTCCGATGTTGAGGGACGTGAGCCGGCCACTGATCATGATCTTTTCACTCCGGTGTCCTCACGCTCCGGGCTGACAGGGGGCAGTGGTTCTCCGAGGTCCGACGGCTCTGTCCAGCCGAGATCCGCCGACATGGCGGCGGCCGCGGTGACCACCATGCGGCGGGCGCTGTCGCGCACCTGGGGGTCCAGCACCCGGTGGCCGGGGGCCGCCAGCGTCACGGACGCCACCACCCGGCCCGTCGAGACGTACACGGGTGCGGAGACCGCCCAGACGCCGGGGTCGAGTTCCTCGTCGCAGACGTCGTAGCCGCGCGCCCGTACGAGTGCCAGGTGGTCGAGGACCTGCTTCACCGAGTGCGGAGTCTCGTCGGTGAACCGGGTCAACGGGTAGTTGGCCAGCAGTCGCTGCGCCTCCTCCGGCGCCCGATGAGCGAGCAGGACACGCGCGGCCGCCGAGGCGTGCAGCGGCATGTCCTGGCCGATCCGGACGAACAGACGCAGCGGATGCTGGGATTCGACCAGTGCCACGCACACGGCCCGGTCGCCGACCAGTTCCGTCAGGAAGACCGTCTCGCCGCTCCGCGCCCCGGCGTCCGTCAGCGCCGGATGGGGGGTCACCAGCGTCGCGTGCCGGCTCGCGTTGATCTCGGAGAGCTGGCGTGCCGCGGCACCGAGAAAATACCGGCGGTTCGACGGCGAGCGGGTGACGAACTGCTCTCGCTCCAGGACGGCGAGCAGACGGTGCATGCTGCCCTGGGGTACGTCCAGCCGGGCGGCGAGCTCGGCGAGGCTGAGCCCTTCGCTGTGCGGGGCGAGCGACCGCAGCGTTGCCAGCGCTCGTTCGACGACTTGCATCGGTCCTCCTGATCGGTGGTGGTCATGTGCTGGTTCAGGTCAGTTCGGCCCCGCGTCGTTCCGGGATGAGCAGGACCACGACCATGTCCAGCGCGTAGAGAATGGCGAGCATCGCGATGGCTGTGCCCAGACCATGATTCTGGGCGATCAGCGCGAAGATGATAGGGGCCAGTCCGCCGATGGCACGACCGAGGTTGAAGAGCACGTTCTGGGCGGTCGCCCGCGCGGCGGTCGGGTAGAGCTCCGCCATGAGCGCCCCGTATCCGCCGAGCATGCCGTTGACGAACACGCCGAGCACGGCGCCGCCCAAGAGCAGAGGTGTCGGCGTCGACAGTTGGACGTAGACGAGAACGCTCACGATGGCTCCGGCCTGGAAGATCCAGAACGAGCGGCGGCGTCCGATCCGGTCGGCCAGCTTGCCGAAGACGACCATGCCGATGGCCATTCCCGCGATGGTGACCGCGGTCCAGACCCCGGACTTGCTGACGCTGAAGCCGACCTTCTGCGCAAGGTACGTGGGCAGCCACGTCATGATCCCGTAGTAGCCGAAGGTCTGTATCGAGCACATGACGAGAACAGCGAGGCTGACGACGGCGGTCCTGCGGTCGGCCACCAGGAGGCGGAGCGGGAAACGCCTCTCCGAGTCCCGCCTCGCGGCCTGGCTCTCGACGAACTTCTCCGGCTCGTGCAGGGTGCGCCGTATCGTGAAGGCGAGGAGGGCGGGCAGCGCGCCGATGACGAACAACACCCGCCAGCCCCACACCGCCAGCACCGGACCGGCCACGAGAACACCGAGCAGCGGGCCGATCTGACCGCCCACTCCCACCCATGAGGTGGCCTGCGCACGCCGCGCGGCAGGCCATGCCTCCGCCGCCAGCGCCATGCCCACGCCGAATTCCCCGCCGAGGCCCAGGCCGGCCAGGAACCGGAAGACGACGAGCTGGCCGTAGTCCTGTGCGATCGCGGTGAGCCCCGTGAAGATGGCGAAGGTGATGATGGACCAGGTCAGGATGCGTACCCGGCCGAAGTAGTCGGCCGCTATGCCGAAGCCGACTCCTCCGAGGACGGCGCCCACCAGGGTGACCGTTGCGAGGGAACCGGCCTGTGTCGTGGTCAGCCCGAGGCTTCCGCTGATCGCGACCAGCGCGAAGCCGATCATCAGGTTGTCGAAGCCGTCCACGCCGTAGCCGACTGCTGAGGCCAGCAGCGACTTCCTCGCGGACGAGTCCGGGCGTTCGGAGCGTACCGGGCTTTCGGGTGGGGCGGCGTCTTGCCTCATGGAAACTCCTCAGACCATCGGGCTGATTGCTTGACGCAGACGAAACCCCCGACAACTTCCTCAAGGCGGAAGGTGCTATTCCGTCAGACGGATGCATGTAAGGATGGGGTTTTCCTTTCGCCCCCGTCAAGAGGGAACTTTGTGGCGACAAGTCCGAATGGAGGGTCAGATGGAAGAGGTGACCACGGCGAAGGTGACGCCGGTGGTGGTGGACACCGACGGCGGCGTGGACGACATGGTGGCCCTGTGGTTCCTGGCCACACATCCCATGATCGAGCTGCGCGGGGTCGTCGCGACCGGCGTCAGCCGTCCGGCCAAGATGGTCGCCCGCAACGCCCTTCTGCTGTTCGACGCCCTGGACTGCGACGTTCCGGTGGTGATCGGGGCCGACCAGCCGGTCGGGCCGGCGCCGGTCGTGGCCGCGGCCGCCATGCACGGGCCAGAGGGCCTGGGCGACCTACGACCGTGGCGCCCCCGGCGGGAGCCCGCGGCGGCGACGCCGGGCGAGTTGCTGACCGAGACCTCCCGGAGGAGCCCGGTCCGGTTGCTGACCCTGGGCCCGCTGAGCACCCTCGCGGGCCTGCTCGGCACCGGCGCGGTGGCGGACCTGACCGTGATGGGCGGGTCGATCAGAGCGGGCGGCAACGCCCTGCCGGCCGCCGAGGCCAACATCGCGCGCGATCCGAGTGCCGCCGCCCACGTCGTGGCCCACCCCTGGACGGTTCCGACCCGGCTGGTGGGGTTGGACGTCACGCTGCACGCCACCCTCACCTCCGCGGAGATCGCCGCCTTCGGCGACTCCGCTCCGGCAGGCCCGCTCGTGCGGAGGCTGCTCGAGCACTACCGCGCCCATGCGAACGACCCGGAGCGCTTTCCCTGCCACGACCTGTTCGCCGCCGCGACGCTGGTGGATCCCGGCGTGGCGACCTTCGAGCACCTGCCACTCAGCGTGGACACCGGCGGTTCGGCCGCCTGGGGGATGACCGTCGCGGACTTCCGATCGGCGCTGACTGGGCGTTCCCTGCCCGGCTGGCGTCGATGGGCGGTGACGACGGGCGTGGACCTGGACAGGTTCCGAGCCCTCGTCCGCGGCGCGGCCGGCCCGCTCTGACCCGCCCCCCCGCTCTTGACACCCTTCGGCGTCCGCCCCATCCTGATGCAATCCATCTCACGGAAGGAGTACTTCCACGTGACGGAAGTCAGAGCGCGACGATGGGCGCCGATCGTCGACGACCGGGACCGCTGGTTCGCGGCGAGCGTCGATCCGGCCGTCGACCTCACCGCAGAACTCAACGGACTGACGCTGGCCAACCCGGTCATGCCGGCGTCCGGCTGCTTCGGGCCGGAGCTGGGCGGGCTCCTCCCGGTGCGCGACCTCGGAGCCGTTGTGACCAAGACGGTGTTCACCCGTCGGCGTTCCGGCAATCCCGCGCACCGCCTCACCGAGACCGAGCAAGGGATGCTCAACAGCGTCGGGATCCCCAGCCCCGGTGCCGCACGCTTCACTCGCGACGTGCTCCACGGTTACCGGACGTTCGGCGTCCCGGTCATCGCCAGCGTCGGAGGCCTCACCGTCGACGAGTACTGGCAGATGGTCGAGGAACTCGACGGCGAACGGATCGACGCCCTCGAAGTGAACGTGTCCTGCCCGAATCTGGAGCACGGGGGCCTGGCCATCGGCGCCGACGCCGCGATCGTCGAGCGGCTCGTGACCGGCGTCGTCGCCAGGGCCGACGTGCCGGTGTTCGTCAAGCTCACCCCCAGCGTCACGTCGATCAGCGACATCGCGCGCGCCGCCGAGTTCGCCGGCGCGGCCGGCGTCACCGTGTGCAACACCTTCCCCGGCCTGGCGATCGACGTCGACAACCGCCGGCCGGTGCTGGGCAACGCCATCGGCGGGCTGTCCGGGCCGGCGATCAAGCCGCTGGCGCTGCGATTGGTGTGGCAGGCCGCCACAGCCGTCGGCATTCCGGTGATCGGCTGCGGGGGTATTCGGACCGCTCGCGACGTCGTGGAGTTCCTGCTGGCCGGAGCCACGGCAGTGCAGGTCGGGACGGCCACGTTCACCCGGCCTTACGTGATGTCGGAACTCGTTCGCGGGCTGGCGGAGCTGTGCGCCGACCTCGGTGTCACGTCGTCGGCCGAACTGGTCGGCGGCCTCCTGTGAACTCCGCGGAGAGGAATCACCATGCCCCCTGAAGCCATCCACGACCTCCGCGCGATATCGCTCGACGTGAGCAGACGTCGCGCAGAGCTGTCGGCGGACATCCGCGCCGCCGCCCAGGTCGGCAGAGCGCCGGGACAGATCGACGGCTACGCCGTCCAGTCCCGCCCGGCCATCCTGCGCAGACTGGCCACCATGATCTCCGAGAAGTTGCCGCGACAGCTCGACCGGCTGGTCGCCCCCGAACCGGCCGGGGTCGCCCTGACCACGGCGGTCGCGTTGGAGACCGGGCTGCCCACGACCGTGATCCGCGCCGGCGGCGGGATCGGGGGAGCCATCCACCGGGGAGAACTCGTCGCCGTCGTCGTGCAGGTGATCGCCTCCGGGGACGAGGCCGTGCGGACGGCGGACGCGGTATGCGCGCACGGCGCCGCCGTGGCAGGCGTCTTCGCGGCCGTCGACCTCGACCAGGGTGGCGGTGCCAGGCTGGCCACCGCAGGCCACACCCTGCACACCGTCGTCACCATCAGCGGATCGGATTCCCCTCAGGATCGAGGACTCAGCGGGTGAACAGCATCGAAAGCGGCATCGAGGACGGCGCGGTCGCCCGCGCGCTGCGCGAGATCGGCACAGCACCCGACACCTACGGGCCGACTCTGAACACGGGGCCGTCACCCGGCGCCGTCGAGACCATCGGCCGAGCCATGGCGAACGCGCTGCGCGGCATTCGCCCGGGAGCCATGGCCATCTGGAACACCAGCGACGAGGCGGTGCTCGCGCACGTGGTCGGCCGTGAGCTGGAAGTGCCCGTGGTGCGGGCGGAGGAGATCGAGGGAGTGGTGCTCCTGAACCCCGGCGTCACGCCGGGGACGGAAGTGGCGCTGATCGCCACCACATGGGATCGACCGGAGAGGGTGACCACCCTGCTGAACCTGATAGCCACGAAGCAGGCCAGAGCAGTGGCGGTCGCCGCCGTCCTGCGTACGCCCGCGCTGGACGCGATCACTCTTTTGCCGACGGTATGTCTTGCCACGTTCGCGGACGGTCGGGCATGAGCGGGACGGCCGTGAACGTACCGGTGTCGCGCGCGGATGCGGCGCGCGTGGCGGCCTGGCTGGAAGACTTCGCACGGCTCTCCGAACCCGGATCCTCCGAGGGGGTGACCCGCCTGGCCTATACCGCCCTGGAACGCAAGGCTCACGACGTGTTCGCCGGCGCGATGCGCGAGTTCGGCTGCACGGTGTGGACCGACCAGGCGGGGAACACCATCGCCGAACGGCAGGGCCGCGAAGCGGGCCTGCCGGCACTCGCGACTGGCTCCCACCTGGACACGGTGCCCCATGCTGGACGCTTCGACGGCATCGCCGGGGTGGTGGCCGCGATGGAGACCGCCCGCATCTACTCCGAGAACGGGATCCGGCACGCCCACCCGATGCGGTTCGTGGCATTCGCCGCCGAAGAGGGTGCCAGGTTCGGGCAGGCGTGCACCGGGAGCAGAATCGTCTCCGGGTTGACCCGGCCGGACGATCTGTACGGCAAACGGGACGCCGACGGCGTCAGCCTGGCCGAAGCCATGCGGTCCATCGGCCTCGACCCGAGCGCCGTCGCGGAAGCGCGGTGGAGCCCTGACGAATGGGCGGCTTTCGTGGAACTGCACGTCGAGCAGGGTGCCGTGCTGGAGTCGTCGGGAGTGCCGGTCGGAGTCGTGGACCTGATCTCCGGCAGCACCCGGATGCTCCTGAAAGTGACCGGCCGCGCATCGCACACCGGCGGCACCCCCATGCATCTGAGGGCTGACGCACTCGCGGCAGCAGCGGAGATCGTCCTGCTGATCGAGTCGATCGCCGGTGACTTCCGGCACCGCGGCACCCGCGCCACCGTCGGCCGCCTCGACGCGGCTCCAGGGTCCATCACCACCATCCCCGGGCAGGTCCGCCTGTACGTCGACATTCGCGATGTCGACAGCGACCGTCAGCGCGCCACCGCCGGAGAGATCATCGCGCGGGCGGAGACGCTGTGCGCCCGCCGTGGCGTCCGGCTGTCATCCCGGCTGCTCGCTGACACCTCACCGGCGGTGCTGCCCGCGTGGCTGCGCGAAGTGGTCGCCGGCACCTGTGCCGAACTGGACGTGCCCCACCGGATCATGCCGAGCGGGGCGAGCCACGACGCACAGATGATCAATAACGTGATCCCGTCAGGGATGATCTTCGTGCCCAGCAGGGACGGAATCAGCCACAGCCCAGAGGAATGGTCCAGCGTGGACGACCTGGCCACCGGCATCGACGTACTTGCCGCGAGTCTGCTCGCGCTCGACCGTCTGCTGCTCGACTCACCGGAGCTGGCGTGACCGCGAAGGAGACCGCGATCCCGCCGGACGTCGCGGTGCACGAAGCCATCACCACGCTCCGGGCGAGCGAGGAACGCCCCACGCCGACCTGGCACCACGCGCCCGTCGTCGATCACTTTCCGCTGACCGGCCGGTACCGGCACCTGCGGCTGGAGGCTCCGAGCATCGCGAGGTCGGCCGCGGCCGGTCAGTTCGTCATGCTCACCGCCGCCCGGGAGCACGAAGGCGCACCCGTCCTGCCCCGGCCGATGGCGATCTACTGCCGGGATGCCGAGACGGGGATCGTCGACATCGTCTACGGCGTCGTCGGCGGCGGCACCCGCCGCCTCGCGACGTTCCTGCCCGGCGAACGCATGCTGGTGGTAGGCCCGCTGGGGCAGGGATTCCAGATCGAGCCCGGCACGAGGCGCATGCTCCTGATCGGGAGGGGGATCGGGACCTGCTCGCTGACCACACTCGCTCAGGACCACGCGGAGACAGGGGTCGAGATCATCGCGGTCGCCAGCGGCCGGGACGAGGAGTCGGTGATCGGCGGCGCGCTCTACCGAGGGTACGGCGCCACGGCGGTCTACGAGGTCACCGATGCCGCGGGGACCAGCTCGGTCGACCACCTGTACGCCCGGCTCACCGCCGACCTTGACGGCGGTCCACCACAGCAGATCATGACCTGCGGCTCACAGCGGCTCACCGAGCTGGCCCGGGCCCTGGGGGAGCGGTGGCAGGCCGGTGTGCAGGTCTCCTTGGAGGCCCACATGGCCTGCGGCCTCGGCTACTGCCACGGCTGCGCGACCGGCACCCGCAGCGGCCCCGAGGAGTCGCCCCTGATCTGCAAGGACGGGCCGGTTTTCCGGCTCGACCGCGGTGCGGAGGGATCATGACGGACGTACTCGGCGACGTGGTGCTCACCGGCGTACGCGTGCTGGGCAGGCCACCCAGCGACGTGGAACTGCGTGACGGGCGGATCACCGCGATCAGGGCGGCCGGCGCGTCCGGAGCCCCGGTCGCCGGAGTGACGGGAACCGGCCTGGTGATGCTGCCCGCGCTGGTCGACCTGCACACTCACCTCAGGGAGCCGGGTGACGAGGAGGCCGAGACCATAGCCTCGGGAACCCGCGCGGCCGCGGCCGGCGGATACTCCGACGTGTTCGCCATGGCGAACTGCAACCCCGTCACCGACAGCCCCGAACGGGTCCGGCACGTCGCCGAGATCGCGGCGCGCACCGCGTCCTGCCGAGTGCATCCGGTGGGCGCGATCACGCTCGGCCTGGCCGGACGGGACCTCGCTCCCCTCGCCACAATGGCGCACGCGGGCGCGCGGCTGTTCTCCGACGACGGCCGATGCGTCGACGACCCGGCTGTTCTCCAGGCCGCGCTCCATGCGAGCCGCCGCGCGGGCACCGTGATCGCCCAGCACGCCCAGTGCGGCAGTCTCGCCGCGCACGGACAGATCAACGCCGGGCAGGCGGCCGACCGGACCGGGCTACCCCCCTGGCCGGCCACGGCGGAAGAGACCATCGTGGCACGGGACGTGGTTCTCGCCGGGGCGACCGGCGGCCGCCTGCACGTCTGCCACGTCTCCACGGCAGGCACCGTCGAGCTCCTGCGATGGGCCAAACAACGCGGCTGGCCGGTTACCGCCGAGGTCACCCCCCACCACCTGCTCCTCACCGACGAACAGGCAGCCGCCGGCGACACCGTTCACAAGGTGAACCCTCCGCTCCGGACCGCGGCCGACGTCGCCGCTCTACGAGCCGCCCTCCTGGACGGCACCATCGACGTCGTCGCGACCGACCATGCGCCGCACCCCGCCCGCCGCAAGGCCGCCGGTTGGTGCGACGCCCCCTTCGGCATGCTCGGCCTGGAGACCGCCCTCGCCGTGGTGGCCGAGGTGCTCGGCGAGGACGGCGAGCCGGACTGGGCTCTGATCGCCGATGCGATGTCCCACCGCCCCGCTCGCATCGGCGGCATCGACTCGACGGCCGGCAGACCGTTGGCCGAGGGGGAACCCGCGACCTTCACGCTCGTGGATCCTAAAGCCGACTGGCTCGTCGATCCCGACCGGCACCACAGCCTCTCCACCAACACGCCTTTCGCTCGCTTCCGCTTCCGCCACCGGGTCGTCGCCACCGTCGTCGAAGGCCGGGTGACCGCGGACCCCCACGGCTTGCTGGCAACTGCGACCGGCTCGCGACGCTCTTCCGCCTGAACGACATTCCGGCGAGCCGGACCGCAGCGTGACCTGCCTGCGGAGTCGCAACCCGAAGTCGCGGCGCGCGTGGATCGAACCTTTCGACAGGTCACCGGAGTCGGTAACGGTCGAGAGGAGTCGCCTTGGATCGCAATGACAGCTTCCGCGAGTTCGTCGCCGGCCATCAGCAGGCGCTGATGCGCACCGCGTACCTGCTCACGGGAGACGCCCACCAGGCCGAGGACCTGCTGCAGAGCGTCCTGCTCAAAGTGCTCGGACGCTGGTCCAGGCTCTCGCGCGTCGAGCGCCCCGAGGCGTACGCGCGTAAGGCGCTGGTCAACCAGCACATCTCGTGGCGGCGGCGCCGCGTCAGGAGCGAGCTCCCGACCGCCGAACCGCCCGACCGGTCGTACTCGAGCGAGGACTCCACCGTCGCACGGCTCGTCATGCGCCGGGCTCTCATGCGGCTGCCGCCCCGGCAGCGGGCGGTGATCGTGCTGCGCTACTACGAGGACCGGACCGAACGCGAGACCGCCGAGCTGATGAACTGCTCGATCGGCACGGTGAAGAGCCAGGCCCACTACGCGCTGGCCCGTTTACGCGAACTGGCGCCCGAACTCGCGCCGAAGCTCGCCGATGTCGAAGCCGAGGAGGCCTACCGATGACCTGGCTGCGGAACGTGCTCGTCGACCTGGCCGACGACTCTCCACAGGTGGACCTGGCCGAGCGCACGATCGCGGCGCACGACCGCAGGCGCCGTGCCGTGATCTCGTACCTCGCCGCGGCCATGGTCGTGGTCGTCGCTCTCGGCGTGACGACCGCCATCCGGCTGCTGCCCGACGGGCATCAGGAGGCCGCTTCCATAGGCGATCTGCCGGCGCGCGGGGTGGGGCCGCTGAGTCACGCGTACAGGACCTTCTGCAAGCCGAACAGCGGGAAGGCGCCGTCGGGCTGCCGCGACGGGGGATGGCGGGTGGTCACCCGGAGCGGCAAGACCTACCACGTGCCGGAGGCTCTGCCCAGCCTCGCCCCCGGCCGCACCGGCCTGCGGGCCAGCCCGCTGGCGATCAGCCGAGACGGCCGGAAGATCGCCTACTACAGCGCCAGGGAGGACACCTTCCAGGTCCGCGACCTGGCCTCGGGCCAGAAGACGACGGCTGCGACGAAGGTGCCGCAGTCCCAGCTGGGCAGCGTCTCGCGTCTGATGCTGTCGGACGACGGGCGGTTCGTGGCCTTCAGCAAGGTCCCGGATCTCAAGGATCCGGCGGTGCTCATCGACATGCGCGACGGGGTCGCCCGCGAGTTGCCGAACCGTTGGGTCCCCATCGGCCTGTCACAGGACGGCGCCACCATCACCCTCGCGGAGTACTCCCCCAGATCACGGCTGCGGACGATCTCGAACCTGTGGCCGAGCTCCTCGAAGGGCGACACCACGTCGGTCATCCTGCCGGTCGACTACTTCTTCAGCCCGCTCGCCCCCGACGGGAAGACCGTCGCGGTGATCGAGAACCGCGGCACCGCCGAGAAGCCGTGCCGTTACGGCGATCTCGCCCTCATGGACACGCTCACCGGCGAGAAGCGGAAGCCGACCGCCGTCAGCGGCCTGCCCTCCGACGTCTCCCGGATCTCGCTGCGCACCTGGCTCAGCGCCGACGAGGTCACGGCTCTCACCACGTCCGAACGGTGCAGGTCAGCCTCCGAGGCGGTGAACGACGAGCCCGCGGTGAACGACCCGCCGTACCAGACCATGACCGCCTACGCGGTGAACGTCAGGACCGGCAAGGCCAGGAAGCTCGCCACGTACAGAGCGCAGGGCTTCTTCGACATCGTCCTGCCCGGCCCCCCCGGGGCACTGTGACGAACGCGCGCCGCCCCGGTGCCGATCGCGGCGCCGGGTTCACTCACCGGGGCGGACCAGGCCCGTCTCGTACGCGTGGACGATCGCCTGGGCCCGGTCGCGGAGGCCGAGCTTCGCCAGGACCCGGGCCACATGGGTCTTCACCGTCTGCTCGGACAGGACGAGCCGTTCGGCGATCTCCTGGTTGGACAGGCCGTGGGCGACCAGGGTGAGCACCTCCGTCTCGCGTTCGGTGACCCCGTGCAGGGTGGCGCGGGGCCGGCGCGGGCCGAGGCGGGCGAACTCGGAGATCAGCCGCCGGGTGACCGAGGGCGCGAGCAGGGCCTCGCCGGCCGCGACCACCCGCACCGCCTCGGCGAGCTGACCGGCGGAGGCGTCCTTCAGCAGGAAGCCGCTCGCGCCCGCCCGGAGCGCCTCGTACACGTAGTCGTCCAGGTCGAACGTGGTCAGGATCAGCACCTTCGGGGTGTGGCCGCCGGCGGACAGGATCCGCCGGGTGGCCTGCAGGCCGTCCAGCACCGGCATCCTGACGTCCATGAGCACCACGTCGGGCGCGAGTTCCGCGACGAGCCGCACGGCCTCCTCGCCGTCGGCCGCCTCGCCCACCACGTCGATGTCCGGCTGCGCGCTCAGGAACGCGGTGAACCCGGTCCGCACCATGCCCTGGTCGTCGGCGACGAGCACCCTGACGGTCATCCGATGTCCCCTCCGATCGGCAGGGTCGCGCGCACCACGAACTCCGCGCCCGCCCTGCCCGCGCTGAACGTGCCGCCGAGCATCGCCACCCGCTCCCTCATCCCGACCAGCCCGTGGCCCGGCCGCTTCCCGGGGAGCCCGCCCGGCGTGGCTCCCGGACCGGCGGGCAGGCCGTTGGCCACGCGGATCCGCAGCTCGTCGCCGTCGCGGACCAGCTCCGCGGTGACGTCCGACCCCGACCCGTGCCGCATCGCGTTGCTCAGCGACTCCTGCACAATGCGGTACGCGGTCAGCCCCACCGTCCCCGGCACGTCGCCCAGCTCGCCCGAACCGGACACCCGCAAGGTCACCCCGGCGCGGGACGCGGTCTCGACCAGCTCGCCGAGCTGGTGGAGGCCGGGCTGGGGCGCGGTGTCCGCGCCCTCCGCGCCGCGCAGCACGCCGACCACCTGGCGCATCTCGGCCAGCGTCTTCAGCGACAGCGCGCGGATCTCGGCCAGCCCCTGCGCCAGCCGGGCCGCATCGTCCCCCGCCCGGAGCGGGACCGCCTCGGCCTGGATGGCGATCACCGACATGTGATGGGCGACCACGTCGTGCAGCTCACGGGCGATCCTGGCCCGCTCGGCCAGCGCCGCCCGTTCGGCCAGGGCGTCCTCGGCCCGCCGCTCCTCCTCGGCCAGCTTCCCGGTGGCCAGCCGCCGTGCCCGTACGTTGTGGCCGAACAGCACGGCGACGGTGATCCCGGCCACGGCGGGGACCGCCGTGCCGACGTCGACCGCCACCGCCGTGAGGCAGGAGACCAGCCACACCCCCGCCGTGATCGCGCCGTCGCAGCGGACCGCGACGGAGTACGCCACGAGCAGGCAGACGATCGCCGCGCCCGGCGGGTACGGCGGGCTGACGAACCCTCCGACGACCGCCGCGCCCGCCGGAAGCGCCAGCAACGCCCACCGCCAGGCGGCCAGCGGCCACCGGTCGCGCAGCACCAGCGGCAGCGAGAAGGCCGCCGACATGATCACGAGGTACGCCACGTCGTGCGGCCACCGCGCGGCGGCCGCCGGGCCCTCCATGTACGCGACCCCGCCCGCGAACGCCACGAACGCCACGACCGCGTCGCCGAGCCGGACGAGATCCAGGGTGACCCCGCGCCGGCCGCGAGGCCACGGCACCCGCACCTGCCCACGCCGCCGCGCAGGCGGCGGGTCGGCCGTACCGGTGACGACCGCCCGCAGCAGCGCACGCGCCACGACCCGCACGAGCGGCGCGGGCTTCGCGATCCGCCCCTGATGGATCATTTCCCCAGCCTATGGACGTGGCGGGCGGGTCGCATCGTCCTCATGGGCGGGCTTCGCGTCCACTCGCAGGAGGCGGCCGCGTACCGGACGGCGCGCGACGCGGGTCACCGGCCGGATCTCGCGGCCGTGCGCAGGTGGCCGAGCGCGCGGTCGAAAGCGGCGTCGCGGCCGGCGGCGAGCTCCTCGTCGCTGAGCGTTTCGGCGATCCGGTCCTGCGGCGGGATGCCGGTGACGTCGAAGCTGGTGCCCTGCCGGGTGAGGAACCGCTCGTTGGGCAGGGCGAAGGTCCAGCCGTTGGGCAGCGTGCGCCAGAGGAAGTCCGAGAACGCGCCCTGGGTGGCGTCGCCGATCCGCCGGGGGGCGGGGGTGCGGGCCGTCATGGCCTGGCTGAACGTCTCCCCGGCGCTGATGGTCAGCGGGCTGGTCAGCAGCGCGATCGGTCCGGTGTAGCGGGAACCGGCGGCCGGACGCACCCGGATCGGCAGCGCCCGCGTGAACCGGCTGGGGTCGGAGGGGTCGTTGCGCGCCTGCTTGGCGTAAGCCGTGTACGGCCGGCCGGTGAGGCGGGAGGCGAGCTGGATGCCGAGGGCGTCGTACCCGCCGAAGTTGAGGCGGACGTCGAGGACGAGGCCCTTCAGACTCGACGCCCTGGCAGGGGTGAAGATCTCGTCCAGCGCGCGGTCCAGCTCCGCCGCGTTGGCCGCGAAGCCGCCGTCGGCGTACCCGTCGAACGCGGCCAGCCGCAGGTAGCCGAACCCGCCCGGCAGGTCGGCGTACCCGATCACGCCCCGGCCCCACGTCGTCAGCGGCTTCTTGACGTCGTGCTTCTCCACGAGATCGAGGACCCGCTTGTTCAGCGCCATGAAGGCCGGCAGGCCGTCCAGCGGCCTCGTGCCGGGGCGCAGCGGCCTCGCGAACTCGTCCTTGCCGGCGCGCAACGCGGTGTGGGCGTCACCGAGTTCCTTAAGGATGTCGCGCAGCACGCCGAACAGCTCGGCGTCGGTGGTCTTCGGGCCGACCCGGGGACGGTACCGTTCGCGCACCGCCTGCCAGTCGACCCCCTTGGTGGCGAAGAACGGGTAGTTCTCCGCGAACGTGGTCCAGAAGACGTCGAACACCCTGACCGGGTCCGCGGCGGGGGCCTTCACCGAGCAGCGGGAGGGAAGGGCGGGCAGCCGGCGCAGGCCGATCTCCCCGACGGCGCCCACGTACCGCAGCCGTGCCCGCTGCCGGCCCTGGAGCTCCATCGTCATCTGCCGGGAGCCGTCGTCGGCGACGAACGTCCCCTGGGCGGCCCGCCGTTCGGCCGACATGACGCCCGCCTGGCAGCTGATCGCCGTCGTGTCGAAGTATCTGAGCCGGTCTCCCTGGACCGTGATGATCGTGCTGTACCCGTCGGCCTGCCACACGCCGTCCAGGGCAGCGTCCCGCACGCCGGCAACCGCCGTGGCGGGCGCCGCCGCGGGGGCCGCCATCGCTGCGGGCGCCGCCGCCATGGACGCGACGGCCGCCAGAGCCGCGACCGTGATTCGTGTTCCGCTCCTGTTCATGGCGCCGACGGTACGAACCCGGCCCCGTAACCGGCGTCACCCTCGGGGACCATCCCACGGCTCCCTCCTGGGAGTGACCCGATCCCCGCCGAACGGCGCCGGTCTCGTCAGCACCCGGTGCGCAGGCCTCCTACGTCTACAACCGCACGTTGCCGCGGCTGCGCGCCCGAAGCGATGCGGCCTTCGTCAGAGCTACCTAGACGACACAGAACTCGTTGCCCTCAGGGTCCTGAAGAAGGACGCCGTAGTGCCCCATGTCCGGCTCATCCGTGATCCGCAGCACGGTGGCGCCGGACCTGGTGAGCCGTTCCACCATGGCGGTGACCCGCTCTGTGCGGACCGCCAACGGGACCTCACGCCCTCCGCCCACCTTCAGGTCGAGGTGCAGCCGGTTCTTGGTGACCTTCGGCTCCGGGACCTGCTGGAACCACACCCGCGGCCCCTGTCCCGCAGGATCGATGATCGACTCTGGCGTCTCCCCGGCGCCGTCGGTCAACTCCTCCTCCGGCACCCCCATGGCCGCCCAGTACTCCCGCCAGGTGGAATGCCCGCCCGGTGGGGGTTCGGGAACATAACCCAGCGCCTCGGCCCAGAAGCGCACCAGCCTCTGCGGGTCAGCACAGTCGATCACCAACTGCATTGTCATCTCCATGCCCGCAGGGTTCCAGACCGGTCCGACAGAATCGGCCCCGCCTCTCGCCCCGGCCACCCGCTGAAGAAGCACCTCCGCACCAGGCCAGGTCTGCCCGGAAACGCCGGCGTGACACAGTAGTCGCGCAGACGGACACCCAGGCAACAGAAAAGCCGCTACCCGAAGATCGAATAGCGGCTGTTCTCACTCAGTACTCCGCTCAGCTGTTGGAATCCTCGAACTCCCACTCACCGCTCCGGCCGCCCACCGGGGCTCCTCGTTGATCACCATCCGAACGGGCACGCAGCGGGCACGGATTGGCGCACCGCGCGCACCCCACCCGCCTGATCATCCCGTCTGCCGTCGACCCGCCCGAAGGGGAAGCGGGCCAGGGCCACGGGGACAAGGTGGAGCCCCCAACTGGAGGAACGACCTTGGCCCCGTGGCCCTGGTCTGCTCGGCTTGTCCCGGGTCGACGGCGGGCGGGATGATCAGGCTTCCACCTCAACTAATCACGAGCCTCAGGCCCGCGCGACGATCATCCCGGAGCCGGAGTGCCCCCGCCGGAGGCGAAAAGAAGTTGGCGTGCCAGGGAGCTCGCATGGAGCATGAGCTATGGGGCTGTTCAACAGGGTGAAGTTTCCCAAGCCGCTCACTTGCCCGAACTGCGGAGTGACTGGTATCTGGACCGCGCAGTTCTGGTTCGGGGCGACAGACCTCATCGACTATGAGGTGGGGCAGCATCTGAACTGGGAGTACAGATGGGCCGTGGCGGGTGAACCCGGCCATCACCGTGTGCTTGCTCAGGGCGTGCTGGAGGGGTGTAGGCACTGCGGCACGTACGACTTCGGCGGCAGCCTATGGGAGATGGTTGTCATTGAGATTGTCGATGACGTGATCGTGTCGGTAGTGCAGGACACCAGCGGTGATGGCTGGTGGGCAGAGGACTGGCGAGTGCTTGAGGCATAGAGCAGTGCTCAGCTGAACGCGGGACGCGCGCGTCGCGCGCGAGAACGGCCCCCAGGCCGCACGCGCAGCGTG
>NZ_FOBF01000010.1 GCF_900109355.1 Nonomuraea pusilla | reverse complement strand
CCACCCAGCCACCCAGCCACCAACCCGTCCACCCACCGGCCCACCCCGCCGCCGCCGCCACCCCTTCCCCAACGCCCTGCCCCCCGCGCCCGATCCGCACCGCACAGCCAAGCGTTTGGTTGTCTGCGAGTCGGGGGCCGACCAGGGCTTGTGACAGCCTCCGAGGAAGCGGACCACGGCTTGCCCACAGGAGTCAGCACCCCGACCAGCGCTCATCCACAGGAGTCAGCACCCGACCAGCGCTCATCCACAGAACGCCATTCGACCCTCCGCCCCACCCCGCCGATTCCCGATCCTGGACGCCTCACCGACCACGGAGGCCCCAGATGAAGATCATGCTCACCCTGCCGAGCACACTGACCACCACGTTCGTCGTCGCGATGGAGCACCTGAGCTTCGATGCCGAGTCGTTCGTCCCCTGGCGTGTCGGCGGCCCGCACGGTCGCACCGCGACCGTCTCACTCGCGTCTGAGTCCCTGAGGGTGACCCACCACCCTTCCCCCTGGAAGCCCGTCGGCATCGACCTCCCCGACACCGAGCGCACCCGCCTGCGCCGGATGAGACAGCACGTGGTGGTGTCGTCCACGGCGTCCCCTCACGAGCTTCCAGGCTCCGTCCAAGCGGCGCGCGCCGTGGCCCGCGCGGTCGCCGCCGAGAGCGCGGGCCTGCTCATCGACCCTGTGATCGGCGGCGCCGTGCCGGGCTGCGAGCGCTGCGCCGCCGAGCCGCCGAACTTCCGCCTCGACGACGGCTGGCTCGCCTGGGACACCCAGGTCCACGACTCCGCCACCTGCCCGCCGTGGGACCCTGCAGGCACGGGCACCTGCGCCTGCCTGCGCGTCACCTCGCGCGGCCTGCGCCGCTTCGCGCTCCCCGAGATCACCATCGACGGCGCCGCCTGCGCCCACAACCTGTGCGCCACGAACCTCCTGCGCGCCGTCGCCCACCGTCTGGTCACCGACCACCTGGCGTTCACGTCCACCCACCCCCACGCCGCCGAACGCCCCCTCGACGACCACCTGGAGATCCAGCCGTCCGACCAGTCCTTCCTCTCGGGGGGCGTCGCCGGCCTGCCCTTCGGCGTACGGCTGACACCCTGCGACGACCTCGACGTCCTGAGGCAGGCGGGCGGCGTCCACCGTCTCAAGGTCGCTCCCACACCGGGCACCGGCCGCATCTCCTGCCTGCGCGTGGGTCCGCCCTCGGGCTTCACCGGCTCACTGAACGACTGGCTCTGCGCCACCCAGGGAGCGACCCGCACATCGCTCACCTCACCCACCCCTGCCAGAGCCCTGGCCGCCTGACAGCCGAACAAGCCGAGCCGAACACCGCCGGCGCCGGCGCACCCGCGTTCGCGCGAATCGACCGCAGCCGGCATCGGGCCTGGAGGCACGGCCAGTCCAAGAAGGGCGAGCCGACGTCAAGGCCGGGGCTCGATGTCACAGCGGGCGGAGTCCTCCTGCCTGCGGACGGCCAGACGGCCAGACGGCCAGACGGCCAGACGGCCAGACGGCCAGACGGCGAGATGGCGAGATGGCGAGATGGCGCGACGGTCCGACGGTCCTGACCGAAGATCATGGCTCCTGCGGCCACGTCGTCCACGCCCCGCACCAGTCAGGAAGTGCCCGCGAACCAGTTTCTCCGCCGCGTCGGAGATTCAACAGTCCGGCCCGCAGGGTGCTCTATCCCATGACGGACCCATGGAAAGGCAGAGCTCATTGGATGAGCGCTTCGAGGAGTTCGCGGCGCAGAGGGCGGACGCCCTGCTCCGCTACGGCTACCTCCTCAGCGGCAACCCGCATGACGCGGCCGACCTCACGCAGGAGGCCCTGGTCCGGCTGCACCGCGCCTGGCCGCGCGTACGCCACAAACAGGCGCCCGAGGCGTACACCCGCATGATCATGACCAGGCTGCACATGAGAACGTGGCGGCTGCGCAGGCGCGAGCGGCTCGACTGGGCACTTCCCGACACAGCGCGAACAGACCAGCCGCCCTCCGACGACGGTCTCTGGACGGCACTGGCCGGCCTGCCCAAGAGGCAGCGCGCCGTGCTGGTGCTGCGCTACTACGAGGACCTGCCTGACGAGGAGATCGCCGCCGTGCTCGGCGTCTCACGCGGCACCGTGCGCAGTCATGTGTCGCTCGGCCTGGCCAAACTCCGCGCCACCCTCCCCAACCCCGCAGCGAACGGGAGCTCCGCATGACCGACGAGCTGGAATCCTTTCTACGCACGGAGTTCGGGCACGCCGCCGAGCGCGCCCCGAAGGCGCCCCCGCGCCTGCCCTCCGAGGTGATCTCACGCTCGAACAGGCGCAGGACGCGCAGGAACGCGCTGGTGGCCGGCGTCTGCGTCACAGCGATCGCCCTCCCGATCGGCCTGATCTCCACGCGCGGCACGGCGGGCGGCGACGCCGCCACCGGCGCCGACGTCTCCAAGATCACCAGCACGCCGAGATTCCCTGTCAAGGACTACACGGGCGACGAGTTCCGTATCGGCGACGTCCTGCTGGTCGACAATCCTTCCCAGCGCCGGCCCATCTCGCTCTGGTACGCCAGGACCGACGACGGCGCCGCCCTCTGCAAGCGGGTGAAGAGCAGGACCGGTTCCGGCTCGGCGGAGTGCGGCCGGCCCCTCCGCGCCGAGGAGGCGACCGAGCAGGGCTCTACGGAGACCTTCCCCAGCCCGGCCACGGGTCTGCTGATGTACTTCGGCACGGCGCGCGATGGCATCGCCCGCGTGACCGCCCTCACCGGCGGGGGCAAGGTCACCGGGACGATTCACCGTCCCAAGGGCGCCCCTCAGGGCATCTGGACCGTCACCGTCCCGTCGGACACGAGGGTGACGGCGTACGAGTTCGCGGGCCGCGACGGGGAGACGATCACGCGCATCGACCGGCAGCAGGGCGGCGTCCCCCCGGAAGCCCGTGCCGAGCCGGTCGGAGCGACTGTGGAGATGCCGGGCAAGCTGGTCGTGGGCCTCTACGAGACACCGGACAAGACCCTGGTCTGGAAGCTGAACGGGCAGGCCGTCGGCCGCGTCCACTCGCTCACGCCGGGCGGCGCGGCGATCGGGAGAGGCGGCTCTGACAAACCCCTGATCGACATGGACGGCAGGCCGATGAACGTGCAACTGGGCGACCACAAGGAGCACTGGTTCGGCATCACGAGCACCAAGACCGCGCGCGTCGAACTCGTCTTCCCGGACGGCACGACCGTCAAGGCCCGAACCAGGCCGGATCCGTGGAAGGTCGGCGGCTTCCGCCTGTTCGCCGGTACGCAACGACACACCGATGACCTGTACCGCGACGGCTTCCGCATCATCGGCTACAGCAGGGACGGCGCCGAACTCTGGCAGGAGGACCACGGCAAATCATGAGCCACCGCCCGTCCTCGACGCCGGACGCGACGTGTCAGCGGCTGAGGATTCGGCGCAGCACCCGGTCAAGGGTGGTGACCGGGTCCGGGCCGGGGTGGGGCGAGCGCCAGGCGACGTACCCGTCGGGCCGTACCAGCACGGCGCCGCCCCCGCTGACGCCGTACCGTTCCCGCCAGCACCCTTCGACGTCCAGCAGTTCCTCGTTCACGAGGACGCGGGTGAGCCGCAGCCCGAGACGGTCCTTCACCACGCGGCCCGCGTCCACCCACGACTGTCCGCCCTGCTTGTCGGCCAGCAGCACGAAGCCCGAGCCGAACAGGTCGATGGTGGAGATGCGCTGGCCGTCCCAGTCGAGCACGACGTGCGGGGCGCGGCTGCCGGGCCGGCCGTTCGGCACACGCGGGTTCTCCAGGAGCGAGCCGTCGTCGCCGGGCTCCGCCAGGATCGCGGTGGAGTGGTACCGGCAGCCGAGCAGGGCGCCCACGGGGTCCTCAAGGGGTTCCGGGTAGCCGACGCGGGCGGCCGGCGGCATGCGTACGCCGAGGTTCGCGAGCTGGGCGTCGGCGGTGAGGGCGCCGATGGGGCGGCGTTCGGCGTCGTACGTGTCGAGGAAGCCGGGCCCGGCCTGACCGCTGATGACCAGCCAGAGGCGCCAGGCGATGTCGCAGCCGTCCTGCAACGCCGTGCTGCCGCCCTGGCCGCCGGTGGGCGGCATGGTGTGGGCGGCGTCGCCGGCCAGGAAGACCCGGCCTTCGCGGTACCGGTCGGCGACGTTGTGCGCCATGGCGAACGTCGTCTTGTCCAGGACGCGTACGTCCAGGTCGGGCACGCCGACCGCCACCCGTACGAGCTCGGCGCAGCGTTCCTCGGTGAAGTCGGCCTCGCTCTCGCCCTTGTCCGGGTCGTAGTTGACGCCCAAGACGTGGGCACCGACGCCGGTGCCGGTCACGATGACGCCGGTGAACACCTCGTTCTGCAGGTACCAGAGGGTGACCTCGCGTTCGCGCACCAGGCCGGTCAGGTCGGCGTCGAACATGATGGAGCAGGTCTTGCCGAGGTCGCCCTTCCCCGAGGTGGGGACGCCGAGCTTCTCGCGCAGCGGGCTGCGGTAGCCGTCGGCGGCCACGACGTAGTCGGCGCGTACGAGACTGTCGGTGCCGTTCGAGCGGATCACGGCGGTGACGCCGTCGTCGTCCTGGTCGAGCGAGATCAGCTCGGTGGAGAAGCGCAGGTCGGCGCCGAGATCCTCGGCCTTGACGCGCAGTACGCGCTCGATCTCGGCCTGAGGCGCGCCGATCAGCGCGGCCGGGGTGAGGTCGGCGAGGAAGGCCATCTCCTCGCGCTCGTCGTTGATGATCATCTGAGGGGTGGGGTCGGACAGGCTCTTGGCGATCGCGATACGCATGTTCTCGCCGATGCCCGACCAGATCCGGGTGAGCGCCTCCTCGACGCCGGGCACGGGCCGCAGCAGCTCGACGGCACGCGGGCCGACACCGAACGCCTTCGGCTGGACCGACGTGCCGGGGTGCCTCTCGACCAGCATGACGGGCACCTCGCGCCAGGCGAGGAGCAGGGCGGCACTGAGACCGGCGTACCCGCCGCCGACCACCAGGACCGGTACGTGTTCCTGCTTCATGCATCCACCTCCGAGTAGAACGCGTAGTATCGCGTCGTGTCCGCAGGGAAGACGATATGTCGCGTCTTCGGGATGGTCAAGACATATCTCGTTCTGTCCGCGTCCCACCTGACCCGGCCGCCGCACCTCCTGACCCGGCCGCCGCACCTCATGACCCGGCCCTCGCACCTCATGACCTGCGGGCGCCCCGCCCAACGCCGTGCCTGCCGTCTGTCAGCCGTGGCCGACGCTGCCGCCGGTGAGGTGCGGCCTTTACCTGAGGGGTAATCGACGCGCCGCACTTTCGGCCGCGAGAGTTGACGTATGACGAGTGACACCCGTGACGTTGTGGACGAATTGCTGCGCAGGATGGCCGAGGGCGATCATGAACGTACGGCGGAGCTGTTCGCCGAGTCGATCGACTGGCAGCTCTCCTGGCCGGAAGAGGGGCACCCGGCGGTGCCGTGGATCCGGTCACGATCCGGGCGGGACGAGGTGGCGGACCATTTCCGGTCGTTGGAGGACCACCACGTGACCGAGCTGAACGGCACGACGGTGACCCACATCCTGGTCGACGGGGCGCACGCCGTCGTGCTCGGGGAGATCGCGCAGACGGTCCGGGCGAGCGGCACCGCCTACACGTCGCCGTTCGCGCTGCACCTCACCGTCGAGGACGGGCTCATCACCCGTTACCACATCTACGAGGACAGCCTGACGGTCACGCGGGCCCTCACCACCGGAACCGACCCCGAGGACTGACGCGCCGACGCGTGCTGAGGGAGCCGGTTCTCACGGCCCTCAGCCACACTCAGAGGGCGCGGCCGAGGGCAACGACGGGCAGGAGCCACACGCCCCGTCGCACCCCCCGCGAGCCTCCAGTCGGGATGCACAGCCGGTCATGGCCAGACGAGCGGGCGTGTGCGGCCCGGTCATGGCCGAGGAAATCGGCATGTGCGGCCTGGTCATGCCAAGCAAGTCGGCATGTGCCGCCGGTCGTGGCCAGGGGAGCCGTCGTCGCACCCCGCCGCGGACCTTCTGGTCGGGTTCCGTGGGGGATGGGCTGGGGTGCATGGCCGGTCGTGGCCGGGCGAGTCGGGGTGCGCGGCCGGTCATGGCGAGGCAAGTTGGGATGTGCGGCCCGGTCGTGGTCAGGCGTGCGGTCGTGCGCGCCGAGGGCCTTCCGGTTGGTTCCGTGGGGGCTGGGCTGGGGTGCATGGCCGGTCGTGGCCAGGCGCGTCGGGGCGCGGCCGGTCAGGGCCGGACGCGTCGGGGTGGGCGGCCGGTCGTGGCGAGGCAAGTTGGGATGTGGGGCCCGGTCGTGGTCAGGCGTGCGGTCGCACCCCGCCGCGGGCCCTCCGGTCGGGTTCCGTGGGCGGGGCTTTCGGGTGTGGTTCAGGGGAGGTGGCGTTCCAGGGATTCGAGTTTGGTGGTCATGGCGTCCGTGACGCCTGCGCGCAGGTCCGCCTTGAGGACGAGGCTGACGCGGGGGGCCACCTCGGCCACCGCGTCCACGGCGCGCTTGATGACGTCCATGACCTCGTCCCACTCGCCTTCGATCGTGGTGAACATGGCGTCGGTACGGTTGGGGAGGCCGCTCTCGCGGACCACCCGTACGGCGCGGGCGACCGGTTCGGCGACGCCTTCGCCGACGCCCAGCGGCGTCACGGAGAATGCCACGATCATGCGTCATCACCTCGTGCTGGTCGCGTGCGAACGGGACGAAGCCCCAGGAATGTCCCCAGGAACGTCCCCCGCGAAAGAAGTCCCAGGAACGTCTCCCGGGAAAGAAGCCCCGGGAAAGTCTCCCGGGTGAGGGGGCGAGAAGCCACGACGCCGGCGACGAACGCCGTGGCCGTCGCCACGTCAGTGGTGGTGGTGGTCGTGCTCGTCGTCGTCCTCGTCCTCGCTGGGACCGTCGGACGGCTCGACTCCGAGCACGGCCTCGCGCGGCTCGATCTCGTTGATGTGCTTGACGAGCTGGAGCACGTGGTCGGGCTCGATCAGCCACTGCAGGGCGGACGCGCCGGTCTCGTCGGAGTTGACCAGCTCGGCCTGCTCGGTGCGCTCCTCCTCGCTGAGATCGGCGTCGGGGTGCCGGATCTCGGAGAGCGCCGCCGCCTGCAGGGCGTCGACGTCGAGCACCTCGACGGTCAGTTCGACCGTGAGGCGCAGGTACTTGGGTTCATCACTCATGGCGACGATGCTAGGGCAGCTTCCACTCGACCGGTGTCGCGCCCTGCTGGACGAGCAGCTCGTTGGCCCGGCTGAACGGCCGCGAGCCGAAGAAGCCGCTGCGCGCGGACAGGGGGGACGGGTGGGCGGACTCGACGCGCGGCACGTCGCCGAGCATGGGGGCGAGGTTGCGGGCGTCGCGGCCCCAGAGGATGGCGACGAGCGGCTTGTTCCTGGCGACGAGGGCGCGGATGGCCTGCTCGGTGACGGCTTCCCAGCCCTTGCCGCGGTGGGAGGCGGGCTTGCCCGGCATGACGGTGAGGACCCTGTTGAGCAGGAGCACGCCCTGCTCGGCCCACGGGGTCAGGTCGCCGTTGGCGGGGCGCGGCAGCCCGAGGTCGGTCTCCATCTCCTTGTAGATGTTGACCAGGCTGCCGGGCAGGGGCCGCACGTCGGGGGCGACGGAGAACGACAGGCCGACGGGGTGGCCGGGCGTGGGGTACGGGTCCTGGCCCACGATCAGCACCTTGACCTCGTCGAAGGGCTGGGTGAACGCGCGCAGGACGTGTCCGCCCGCGGGGAGGTACTGCCTGCCTTCGGCGATTTCCTTGCGCAGGAACTCGCCCATCTGGGAGATCTGCTCGGCGACGGGCTCAAGGGCCTGAGCCCAGCCTGCTTCGACGACTTCATGAAGGGGACGACCGGCCATGGCCGTGAAGCTTAGTCAGGTCTGGTACGGCTTGCGGCCGAAACCGTCCCGCAAGCCGTACCGGAATGATCACAACGTCGGTTTGCCGGGCTTGTGGAGCCAGGCGTCGAACAGGGCGGTGAGGGACCGGCCTGAGACGCGTTCGGCGAGGGCGACGAAGGCGGGGGTGTCGGCGTTGCCGTACTGGTGCTCGGTGGCCCAGGTGCGCAGGATCGTGAAGAACGCGCTGTCGCCGACGGCGCGGCGCAGGGCGTGCAGCGTCATGGCGCCGCGGTCGTAGACGGCGTCGTGGAAGAGGTCGGCGGGGCCGCCGGGGTCGGCCGGGGGCGTCTGCCAGAACGGGTCGTCGGCGGGCTTGGCGTAGGCGGCGTCGAAGGACGACTGCAGGGTCTTGCTGCCGGTCTTGTCCAGCCAGAGCCATTCGGCGTAGTTGGCGAAGCCCTCGTTGAGCCAGATGTCCTGCCAGCGGGTGGGGGTCACCGAGTCGCCGAACCACTGGTGTGCCAGCTCGTGGGCGAGCAGGCTCTCGCTGGGCACGACGGGGTAGATGGGCCGGGTCTGGGTCTCGAGGGCGTAGCCGACGTTCGGCTCGTGGTCGACGATCCCTCCGGTGGAGGTGAAGGGGTACGGGCCGAAGAGCGAGCTGAAGTAGCTGAGGACGGGCGCGTGGCGGGCGGCGAACCCGCCGGCCTTGCCGGCGAGCTTGGGGTCGACGGCGGTGATGACGCGGTAGCCGCCGATCCTGGTGTCGGTGAGCTGGAACTTGCCGATGGACACCGTGGCCAGGTAGCTCGCCATCGGCTGCCTGGCGTCCCACACGTAGGTGGTGCGGCCGTCGCGGGACGTGGACAAGACGAGGTCGCCGTTGGCGACGGCGGCCCGGTCGTCGGGGACGGTCACGGAGAAGCGGTACGTCGCCTTGTCGGTCATGTGGTGGTTGCCGGGGTACCAGGTCATGGCGCCCTGCGGCTCGTTGGCGTTGAAGACGCCGTCGTTCGTGCGGATCCAGCCGTCGCGGGAGCCGTCGGGGTCGAGGACGTGGGTGGGCTTGCCGTCGTAGCGGACGACGACGGTGAAGCCCTGCCCGGACGGCAGCGCGGCGGCGGGGGTGACGACGAGTTCGGAGCCGTCCTGGGTGAAGGCGGCGGGGGCGCCGTCGACGGTGACGGAGCGCACGGTGAGGGTGCGGACGAGGTCGAGGTCGAAGCGGCTGAGCGCCTGGGTGGCGCGCGCGGCGATGGTGGCGACGCCGTCGAGCTGGTTGGAGCTGGGGTTGTAGTCGAGCGCCAGGTCGTAGTGCCCGGCGTCGTAGCCGCCGTTGCCCTGGTCGGGGAAGTACGGGTCGCCCGCGCCTGGAGCGCCGGGGGCGCCGTCGAGCGCCGCGCCTGGAGCGCCTGGAGCGTCGGGGGCGCGGTCGAGCACTGTGCCGTGGGTGCCGCCGGCCGCCGTGCCGGGGGCGGCGTCGAGCGCCGCGGCGGGGGCGAGCGGCAGGGCGGTGAAGGCTGCCGTCGTGAGGGCGAGAAGGCGCTTCATGCCCACCCATGCTGACGGCGCAAGGATCGCGCCAGGGCACGATACGGCTACGGAGAGGTCACGGTCTCCGGCGCATCCGCAGGTCGGACGCGGTGCAGGGTGCCGCTGACCCGCGCCTGAGGCGGGCGCCCGCCTGCCCCCCTCGGCAGGCGGGCGCCCGCGGGCTACTTGACGGAGCCGGCCATCATGCCCTGGACGAAGTACCGCTGGAAGCCGAAGAACAGGACCAGCGGGATGAGCAGCGACAGGAACGCACCGGACGAGAGAATGTCAATGTTCGACCCGAACTGTCGCATCTGGGATTGCAGGGCCTTCGTCATCGGCTGGCTGCCGGTGTCGGCGAAGACCAGCGCGACCAGCATGTCGTTCCACACCCACAGGAACTGGAAGATGCCGAGCGAGGCGATCGCGGGCTTGCCCAGCGGGAACACGACCGACGCGAAGATCTTCCACTCGGACGCGCCGTCCATCCTGGCGGCCTCCAGCAGCGAGGCGGGGATGCCGACGAAGAAGTTCCTGAGCAGGAAGATCGCGAACGGCAGCCCGAACGCCACGTGGAACAGCACCACGCCGGGGATCGTGCCGAAGATCCCGATGCCGCCGTAGAAGGCGGCGACGGGGATCAGCGCGATCTGGATGGGCACGATGAGCAGCCCCACGACGACGAGGAACGCCGTGTCGCGGCCGGGGAAGTCCATCCAGGCGAAGGCGTACGCGGCCATGGCGGCGATGCCGATCACCAGGATCGTGGTGGGCACCGTGATGAGGACGGTGTTCCAGAACGAGGCGGTGAACCCGGTGGCCAGGAGGTTCTTGTAGTTCTCCAGCGTCAGCTCGGCGGGCTTGGTGAAGACCGTCCACCAGCCCTCGGCGTTGTTGACCTGCACCGAGCGCAGCGAGACGACGAGCAGGCCGAGGGTCGGCACCAGCCAGAACACCCCGAGCACGACCATGGCCACCTGGATCACGCCGCCGCCGAGGCGGTCGGCGATCCTGCTCGCCAGGCCCCTGCGCGGGGCGCCGACGCCCAGGTGGGGCGCCGCTCCTGCCGTGGTGGTGGTCATGCGTTCTCCCTCCTGAAGCGCCGGATGTTCATGATCATGAAGGGGAGGACCAGCACGAGCAGGAAGATCGCCAGCGCGCTGCCCAGGCCCTGGTTGCCGCCGCCGCCGAACGACACGCGCCACATCTCCAGCGCGATCACGTTCGACTGCGGCTGCACCGAGGGCGGCGCGATGATGAAGACCAGGTCGAACACCTTCAGCGTATTGATGATCATCGTCACGAAGACGACGAGCAGCACCGGCGACAGCAGCGGCACCGTGATCTTGCGGAACACCTGCCACTCGGTCGCGCCGTCGATGCGGGCCGCCTCCAGCGCGTCACGCGGGATGGCGGCGAGCCCGGCCGCGATCAGCACCATCGCGAACCCGGCCCACACCCACACGAACGCGCCGATGATCGCCGGTGTGATGAGCGTCTCCCCGAGCCAGGTCAGGCCGTGGAACGGCGCCTCGAAGTTCGACTTGGGGAGCCGGACCACGTACGAGCCGGCGGGCAGGTCCTCGAAGCGGAACGTGCCGTCGGCGGCCGTCGTGGTGGTCGCCGCCACCTCGCCGTCCTTGACGGCCTCGACCGTCATGCCGGGCAGGCCCCTCTCCTCGGGGTCCACGGCGCCGTTCCTGCCGCCGCCGCCGGGCGTGAAGTCGAACCACACGGTGCCGGACAGGCCCGCCCCGCCCGTCGGCGCGGCGGCGGGCCGGGCGCCGGCGGGCATGTTCTGCGGCTTGATGCCGACGATGGGCACCAGCACCGGCTGTCCTGGCTGCGCCGGCTGCCTGGTGACGACGGCGCCCCCCTCGGTGGCGACCTGCGACTGGTCGCCCTCGCGGGGCCGCGCGTCGGGGTAGCCCTGGGAGGAGGAGAACGTGTCGTGGACCGTGGTGAGGACGGCGTTGGCGACGCCCTTGTCCGGGTCCTCCTCGTAGACCAGGCGGAAGATGACGCCGGCGGCCATCAGCGAGACGGCCATCGGCATGAACACGATGAGCTTGAACGCCGTCGCCCACCGGAGGCGCTCGGTCAGCACGGCGAAGATGAGCCCCAGCGTGGTGACGACGAGCGGCGCGACCGCGACCCAGATGAGGTTGTTGCGGATCGTGGTGAGCATGCCGCCGTCGCTGAAGATGGTGGCGTAGTTGCCGAGGCCGACGAAGCCCGTGCCCGGGGCGTCGAAGAGGCTGCGGAAGATCGAGTAGACGATCGGGTAGACCACCCAGATGCCGAGGAGCACCGCGGCGGGGAGCAGGAAGGCGATGGCGACCGCCGGCGAGGGGCCGAGGCGTCGTCTCGTGCGGGGGGTGTCAGCCGGGCCCGCGGAGGACCCGCCCGTGACGGACACGGGCGGGTTCTGCGGGCCGTCCAACCGTTCGGTCACGGCCCTACCTCCTACTTCCAGGCCTTCTTGGCCTCGTCCTCGAGCTTGGTCTGCGTGCCCTTGACGTCACTCGGGTCGCGCAGGAAGTCCTGCAGGACCTTCCACTCACCCTTGCCGTCGGTGCCGCCGAACGCGCTGGGGGCGAGGTCGGACATGTCGTAGCGCACCGACTCGCCGGCCGAGATGATGGTCTGGCCGAGCTTCCTGGTCAGCTCGTCCGGGTAGTTGTCGGGGGAGACGTTCTTGTTGGGGGAGAGGTAGCCGGGGAGCTTCGCCCAGATCTCGCCGCCCTCCTTGGAGGCGAGGAACTGCAGCAGCGCCATCGCGCCCGGGGTGTCCTTCATGGCCACCGCGACGTCGCCGCCGAGGATGACGGGCGAGGTGTCGCCGGCCTTGGGGAACGGGAAGTACTTGGCCTGCTCGCCGACCTTGGCGCCCGCCTGCAGGGCCGAGACGGCCACGAAGTCGGCCTCGATCACCATGGCGGCCTTCTTCTGGCCGTAGACCTGGGTGACGCAGTCGGGCCACACCGTCTGCAGCGCGCCCGAGGAGCCCCCGACGACGAACTCCTTCTTGCCGACGATCTGCTGGATCTTCTCCAGCGCGGTGGTGACGCTGGGGTCGGTCCACGGGATCTCGTGCTTGGAGAGCTTGTCGTAGTTCTCGGGGCCGGCGGTGGACAGGTAGACGTTCTCGAACAGGTCGGTCAGGGTCCAGCCCGAGCCGCCGCAGAAGGCGAACGGCGGCGTGCCGGAGTCGGCGATGGTCTGCGAGGACTTGACCAGCTCGTCCCAGTTCGTCGGCGGCTGCACGCCGGCCTCGTCGAACGCGTCGGAGCGGTACCAGACGAGCGACTTGTGCGCCGCCTTGATCAGCACGCCGTACACCTGGCCGCCGGCGGAGCCGAGCTCCTTCCAGTACGGGGTGTAGTTGGTGTCGATCTCCTTGGTGACCTCGGGCGTCAGCGGCTTGAGCGCGTTCTGCTCGGCGTACTGCTGCACCAGGCCGGGCTGCGGGAGGATCGCGACGTCGGGCGGGCTGCCGCCCTGGATGCGCGGGCCGAGGTAGGCGCCGGTGTCCTCACCGGTGGACGCGTACGTCACCTGGGCGCCGGTCTTCTCGGTGAAGGCCTTGAGCACCTGCTCGAAGTTCTTCTGCTCCTCACCCGTCCACTTGGCGGCGACCTCCAGCTTGACGCCTTCCAGCGTCTTGCCTCCGCCGCCTGAGCTCTGCGAGGGGGCGCCCGACGCCGTCGGCTGCGTGGTGGACGGCGCGTTGCCGCACGCGGCGACGGCCACCGCGAGCCCGGCGAGCATCGCTGCTGCTCTCATCTTTCGCATGGCTGCCTCACTGGGTTCTGATGATCTCTTCAAGCTCTGACTTCATGGAGACCGCGACGTCGTCGGCGGACTCGGCGTACGGGTCGCTCAGCGCCTGGGCGACCGAACTGGCGATCACCAGGCTGAGCTGGTTGTAGTTGGCGCTGACCGGCCTGGCCTTGGCGGCGAGGATGCTCTCCTTGAGCACCGGCAGGTAGGGGAAGCGCCTGATCAGCTCGGGATCGTCGTACAACTCGGTCCACACGGGCGGGAACGAGCCCTCGGTGAGGACCCTGCGCTCGTTCTCGAGCCCGGTGAAGTAGCGGATGAACTCCTGCGCCGTGTGCTGGTGCCTGGAGTAGGCGCTGACGGCGAGGTTGATGCCGCCCAGCGTGCTCGACCCGGGCCCGTGCAGGCCGGGCAGCCTGGTCACGGCGAGCTTGTCGCCGAGCCTGGCCTTGGCCGGGCCGTACGCGTGCGGCCAGTTGCGGGCGAACACGAGGCGTCCCTCCTGGAAGGCCAGGCGGGACTCCTCCTCCTTGTAGCTCAGCGACTCCTTGGGGATCCAGCCCTCGCGCAGCCCCTGCTGGAGGAACGCGAGCGCGGTCGCGCCCTTGGCGGGGTCCAGGGTCACCTCCGTGCCGTCGGGGCTGAGGATCTGCCCGCCCGCCGACTGCACGGCCTCCGAGAAGTTGACGGTCAGTCCTTCGTAGGCCAGGAACTGCCCTGCATAACCTCCAATATCGCGATTTTTGGTAACTCTTCGTGCTTGATCGCGAAGCTCCGCCCACGTCTGGGGAGGCTTCCCGACCAGGTCCGCCCGGTAGTAGAGCAACCCGGCGTTGCTCGTGTACGGCACGGCCCACAGCTTGCCCTTGTGGATCGCCGTGTCCACGACGGGCGGCAGGAACCTGTCGAGCGGGAACAGCCCGCGCTCCAGGGGGATGATCCAGCCGTTCTCCGCGAACTCGGCGGTCTGCACGACGTCGAGCCCCAGCACGTCGTACCGGCTGCTCCGAGCCTGGAGGTTGGCGACCATCTGCGCGCGCTGCTCGTCGGCGGCCTCGGGGAGCTCCAGCAGCGTCACCTTCTCGGCCGGGTGGGCCTGGTTCCAGCGGTCCAGCAGGGGTTGCAGGTACGCCGTGGTGTCGCGGCCGGTGGCGAAGGTGATCGGCCCGGTGCCGCCGGTGCCGGTCTCGCCGTCGCCCTCCTCGCCCGCCGCCGCGCAGCCGGCCGCCAGGAGCACGGCCAGCACGGGCGCGAGCGAACGCAGCACGATGTCCTCCACGTTCAGAGTGCTTTACATACGTGTTAGGTAGATGCATTCATGTTATGCACACCGGTAATCTGGCGGTCAACGACAGGTGCGTAACGCATCCGTAACACGGCGGGGAGGTGAGGCGTGCGGCTTCACCTGCTGGCGCTTCTGGCGAAGGAGCCTGCCCACGGGTACGAGCTCAAACAGGCGCTGGAGCAGACGTTCGGCAGCGCCTACCCATCGCCCAACATCGGGCAGATCTACGTCACCCTGGGCAGGCTGGAGAAGGACGGCCTGGTGCGGGCCGTCGACGTCGAGCAGTCCAACCGGCCGAACAAGAAGGTCTACTACCTGACCGCCAAGGGCCGCGACCTCCTCACCACCTGGGTGGACGAGCCGACCGAGGGCCCGCGGGTGCGCGACGAGTTCTTCATGAAGCTCGTGCTCGCGCCGCTCACCGGCATCGCCGACCGCATGGCGCTCATCAACCGCCAGCGCCGCCACTACCTGTCGCTCATGAGCGACCTCAACGACCTGCTGGAGCGCACCCCGCCGGCCGACCGGGTGGCGATCCTCCTCATCGAGGGCGCCATGCTCCACCTCCAGGCCGACCTTGACTGGCTGGAGCGGTGCCAGGAGGATCTGGCATGACCCCCGTGGTGAAAACGGTCAATCTCGTCAAGATCTACTCCGACGGCGCGGTTCCCGTGCCCGCCGTGCGCGGCGTCGACCTCCAGGTGGAGCCAGGGGAGTTCGTCGCCGTCATGGGGCCGTCAGGCTCGGGCAAGTCCACCCTGGTGCACATGCTGGGCGGCCTCGACACCCGCACCAGCGGCGAGATCTGGCTCGACGGCAAGCGCGTCGACACGCTGTCCGAGAGCGCCTGGGCGCTGCTGCGGCGCGAGAAGATCGGCTTCGTCTTCCAGTTCTTCAACCTCGTCGCCAACATGACCGTCGGCGACAACGTCGAGCTGCCCGCGCTGCTCGCGGGAGTCTCGCCCAAGGTCGCGCGCGAGCGCAGGGAGAGCCTGCTCGCCGCGCTCAACCTGACCGAGCGCGCCGACGCCGCGCCCGCCCAGCTCTCCGGAGGCGAGCAGCAGCGCGTCGCGCTGGCGAGGGCCCTCGCCAACAAGCCCAGCCTGCTGCTCGCCGACGAGCCCACGGGCAACCTCGACAGCCGCAACACCCGCGACGTGCTCCGCCTGCTCGGCGAGGTGCACAAGGAGGGGCAGACGATCGTCATGGTCACCCACGACGCCCGCGTGGCCGCCCTGGCCGACCGGCTCGTGTCCCTGTTCGACGGCGAGATCGTCGACGACGGCCGCATCGCGCGCAGGCGCTCGCGCACGGCCGGCGAGGTGATCGACCTTCGATGAGCGCCACCTCATGAGCACCGTGCTGGCCGGAGGCAGGTGGATCAGGGCCGACCTGCGGGCCAGGAAGGGGCCGGCCGCGCTGACCGTGCTGGTCGTGGCCGGCATCGTGGCCGCGCTCATCACCGCCGTCACCCTGCTGGAGGACGGCACGAACCCGTGGCGCGGCCTGTTCGCCCAGACCGACGGCGCGCACGTCTGGGTCCACACCGACGACAGCCCGCAGGTCGCCCTCGACCGCATCGACGGCGTCACCCGCACCGCGGGGCCGTACCGGTCGGCGCCGGTGACGGTGGTGCAGGACGGCAAGAAGGAGCCCGCCGCGCTGCGCGCCATGCCGGCCGCGCCGCCGCCGGTGGCGCACCCGGTCGTGACCGAGGGCGGGTGGCTCGACGGCTCCCAGCCCGACGGCGTGGTCGTCGAGCGGTCGTTCGCGAACGCGCTGCGCCTGCGGGTGGGCGCGCCCTTCACGGTGGTCGCGCTCAGCGGCGAGCGGCACACCCTGTACGTCCGCGGCATCGCCGACTCCGCCGAGCAGGGCTTCTACCCGGAGTGGGCGCCCGGCCTGGCCTGGGTGCTCCCCGCCGCCCTCGACCAGGTCGAGCCCATGCTCGGCCGCAGCGAGTGGGTGACCGGGCTGCGCCTGGCCGACCCAGAGGCCACCCAGGTCGTCTCCCAGCGGGTGGTCGTGATGCTGGAGGACAAGGTCCAGCGGGTCTACACCTGGCGCGAGGTCAGGGCCGCCATGGAGCTGGACAACCGGCTGCTCGGCACGCTGCTCGCGCTGTTCGGCGTGGTCGGCCTGGTGGCCGCCGCGCTCGCCCTCGCCAACGCGGCCGGCGGGCGGGTGCTGGGGCAGCTGCGCGACCTGGCCACGCTCAAGTCCCTGGGGTTCACCGGCGGGCAGGTGGCACTGCTGCTGATCGCCGAGCACGGCGCGCTCGGCCTGCTCGGCGTCGCGCTCGGCGCGGCCGCCGGGTGGGGCTCGACGGTGGCCGTGCTCGGCGCCACCTCGGTGGCGCCCGGCCCCGTGCTGTCCATCGTGGGCGGCACCGCCGTGGTCGTGCTCGCGGCCGTGGCCGTGCCCGCCTGGCGCGGCGCCAGGACGCCGCCCATCCCCGACGTTCCCTCGGCGCCGCCGCGCGGCCACCTGTCCAGGCTGGCCAGGCTCGCCCTCCTCGTACGCCTCCCGCCCGCCCTCGTCCTCGGCACCAGGGACGCCTTCACCCGGCGGGTGCCGGCGTTCCTGACGGCGTTCGGGCTGGCGGTGCCGATGATGATGATCACGATCGGGCTCGGCGTCTGGGCCACGCTCGACGACTTCCTCAGGCACCCCGAGCAGGTGGGCCAGCACGCAGGCGTGTACGTCAGGCCGGGCAAGCTGGACTCCGCCGAGGCCAGGCGGCTGGCCGAGCTCGACCCGGGCGTGGCCACGGCGTACCCGGGCGCCGAGGTCGACGCCCTCGCGCCGGGCGCGGCGCGGTCCGTACGGGTGCGGGCGCTCGGCGGCTCGGCGGACCCGTACCCGTTCCCGGTGGTCGAGGGCCGCATGTACGCGCAGCCGGGTGAGGCCGTCGCCGGGCAGGGCCTCCTCGACCTGCTCGGCCTGAAGATCGGCGACCGGGTGCGGCTGACGGTGGGCGGCTCGCCGCTGATCGTCAGGATCGTCGGCAGGGCGGTCGAGCCCGACCAGGACGGCGAGGTGCTGTCGCTGGGGCTCGACAGCCTGGCCGCCAAGGACTCCGTGCCGCCCGAGTTCTACGCGCTGGCCCTCAAGCCGGGCACGGACCGGGCGGAGGTGCGCGCCAGGCTGCTGGCGGAGTCGGGGGAGGCCCTCGACGTGCAGCTGGCGGTGAACCCGGCCGACCGGCTGTCGGTCATCCGGGCGGTGATCGTCGCGCTGATCGCGGTGCTCGCCCTCATCGGCCTGGCGAACCTGCTCACGGCCAGCGCGCTCGGCCTGCGCGACCACGCCTTCGACCTGGCCGTGCTCAAGGCGATGGGGCTGACGCCCCGCCAGGTCATGGCCACGCTGGTGACCGGCACGGGGCTGCTCGTGGCGCTGGGCGTCGGCGCCGGCACGGCGGCCGGGGCCGCCGTCGCGACCTGGCTGATCGACCTGCAGGGCCAGACGAGCGGCGTGGGCGCGGGCATCGGCCGGCCGCCGTCGCCGTTGACGCTGGCCGTCGCCGTGCTCGTGGCCGTGGGCGCGGCCCTCGCGGTGGCGCTGATACCCGCCCGCCGCGCCGCCCGCGCCCAGGTGCCCGTCACCTCTCGATGAGCCGGCCCGCCTCGGGCTCGCGCAGGACGCCGGACGCGGGACGCTCGGCCTGCTTCAGCGCGAACCAGTAGAAGCCGTGCCCGGGGAGCGTCAGCAGGTACGGCAGCTCCCCGATGGCCGGGAAGCGCACGCCGCCGCGCGCCTCCACCGGGATCATGCCCTCGAACCTGCGCAGGTCCAGCTCCACCGGCTGCGGGAACTTCGACAGGTTGTTCACGCACAGCATCACGTCGTCGCCCTCCTCGCGGACGAACGTGAGCACGCACGGGTTCGACGACCACATCTCGGTGTAGGCGCCGGTGCCGAACACCGGGTGGTCGCGCCGGATCTCCAGCATGCGGCGGGTGAAGTGGAGCAGCGACCCCTCGTTGCGCTGCTGCGCCTCCACGTTGACCGCCTGGTAGCCGTAGATCGGGTCCATGACGGCGGGCAGGTAGAGGCGGCCGGGGTCGGCCGTGGAGAACCCGGCGTTGCGGTCGGGGCTCCACTGCATCGGCGTGCGGACCGAGTCGCGGTCGTCCAGCCAGATGTTGTCGCCCATGCCGATCTCGTCGCCGTAGTACATGACGGGCGAGCCGGGCAGGCTCAGCAGCAGCGCCGTGAACAGCTCGATCCGGTCCCTGTCGTTCTCCAGCAGCGGCGCGAGGCGGCGGCGGATGCCGAGGTAGGCGCGCATGCGCGGGTCCTTGGCGTACTCCGCGTGCATGTAGTCGCGCTCCTCCTCGGTCACCGTCTCGAGCGTGAGCTCGTCGTGGTTGCGGAGGAAGATGCCCCACTGGGCGTTCTCGGGAAGCTTCGGGGTGCGCGACATGATCTCGGAGATCGGCTCGCGCGTCTCCTTCTTGACCGCCATGTAGATGCGCGGCATCAGCGGGAAGTGGAACGCCATGTGGCACTCGTCGCCGCCCGTGGTGGGGTCGCCGAAGTACTCGACGACGTCCTCGGGCCAGCCGTTGGCCTCGGCCAGCAGCACCCGGTCGGGGTAGAGGCGGTCGACCTCCGCCCGGACCTTCTTCAGGTACGCGTGCGTCTCGGGCAGGCCGGAGCAGGCGGTGCCCTCGCGCTCGAACAGGTACGGCACCGCGTCGAGGCGGAAGCCGTCGATGCCGAGGTCCAGCCAGAACCTCAGCACCTCCAGCATCGCCTCCTGCACCGCCGGGTTGTCGTAGTTGAGGTCCGGCTGGTGGTGGAAGAAGCGGTGCCAGTAGTACTGCTTGCGCACCGGGTCGTACGTCCAGTTGGACTCCTCGGCGCCGACGAAGATGATCGGTGCGTCGGGGTAGCCGGTCGGGTCGTCGGACCACACGTAGAAGTCGCCGTACGGGCCCTCGGGGTCGTGCCGGGACGCCTGGAACCAGGGGTGCCTGTCGCTGGTGTGGTTCATCACGAGGTCGGTGATGATGCGCAGGCCCCGCGCGTGCGCCGACTCGATGAGCTGCACGAAGTCCCCGAGGTCCCCGAAGTCCGGCAGGATCTTCATGTAGTCGGAGATGTCATAACCGCCGTCGCGCAGCGGGGACTCGTACAGTGGCAGGAGCCACAGGCAGTCCACGCCGAGCCATTCGAGGTAGTCGAGCTTCTCGATGAGGCCGCGAAGGTCTCCGGTGCCGTCGCCGTTGGAGTCCTTGAACCCCCGGACGAGGACCTCGTAGAACACCGCCCTCTTGTACCAGAGGGGGTCCGCCGAGACGAAGGTCTCCGACACCGGCTCCGGCGTTGGGGATGCGTTGATCATATGTCGCTCACAGGAAGAGATGTGGGCAGGACGAAGTCACCGGTTTCCCCGGCGCTGTTATCTGGTGACCGCGCCGCCTGGAGTCGTCATCCCTGCGAACTCCATGCCCTGGAACGAGCCCGGATTTGTGATCCGGTGCCCGCTTGTGCGGCGCTTACGGGCCGAACACTACCAGCCCGTTGGCTTTCCGGAACCCGCTTGTGCTGTGCGAGCTGTAATACCCGAGAGATCGGTATGTAACCGCTCTGTTACCCACAGTTCACTAAAAAGGCGGCGCGACGTCTGCGAGGTCGTTCTCGAAGTCGCTCAGCCAGAGCCCGAACAGGACGAGTCCGCGCACCCAGAACCGGTCGTTCCAGCCGTTGAAGCGGGTCAGCGCGTCGGGCCCGCCCGCGACCACCTCGTGCAGCTCCTCCGACAGCATCCCCGGCAGCCGCGTCGCCACCACGTCGAGCATGCGGTGCGCGTACGCGCGGGCCGGGGCCGCCGCCGACCGCAGCGGCACCCGCCGCAGCGGCTGCTTGACCACGTTCGTCGACGGCAGCGCGGCAACGCGCGGGTTCGCCGCGTGCAGCACCTCCCGGTAGAAGCGGCCCTTGTCCTTCCTCGCCACGCCCACCGACAGCGCCGCGTCGAAGAAGTCGGGGTGGATGAACGGCGCCGCGAACGACGCCTCCGGGCCCACCAGGTTCACCGCCGAGCGGGCGATGCCGCGCACGGTCCTCGTGTGCAGCACCGACAGCGGCAGCTCGGCCCGGTGGCCGTGCAGCATCGAGGTGGCCGCCGCGAACTGCTCGCGCACGGTCTCCTCCATCCACTTGGCCGCCGCCTTCGACAGGAACGGCATCGAGGGCGCCCCCAGCGACAGCGAGCCCAGCACCGCCGCCGACCGCTCCGCCTGCGTCCTGGCCTCCAGCGCGGCGCCGCTCACCATGAAGTTCTTCAGCAGCGGGCCGCCCGCCAGCCCGTCGACGAGCGTCCTGCCCGCGCCGTGCACCTCCTTGGCGAAGGGCGCGTACCAGGCGTGGTGCGGCGTCAGGTACTCCAGCCTGCGCGCCACCTCCTGGGCGTCGGCCGGGTAGTCGGCCGCGTCCTGCGTGACGACCCGGTGCGGGATGCCCAGCTCCCCGGTGATGGCCTTGGCGAACGCGATGTCGGTGTCGGTGCCGTCGTCGGGGCTCGTCGTCCACGACTCCACGTCGGCGCCCCTGGCCACCGCCACGCTCGCCAGCAGCCGGGAGTCGTACCCGCCGCTGACCGGCACCAGCAGCCTGCGGCCGTCGTAGTCCTTGTAGACCTCGTGCAGGATCTCCAGGATCTCGCCCGCCCCGATCCACGTCTCGAACGGCTCGGTGCGCAGCCAGCGCGGCAGCCTGCGCTCGGTCGCCAGCCGCCCCTGGGCGAACACCAGCGCGCTCGACCCGGGCAGTCGCTTGATCCCCTGGTACGGCGTCGCGTCGCCCAGCGGGAACGTCACCTGGACGATCGAGGCCCAGGCCGCCCAGTCGATCTCGACGGGCACGAGGCCGAGCAGCGGCCGGATGAGCGAGGAGAAGTACACCGCCTCGCCCAGCCGCACGTAGTAGAGGTCGACCAGGCCGAGGCCGCCCGCGTGGAGCGTCACCCGGTCGCCGTCGCCGATCAGTCCCGGCGTCTCGTACGTCTCCGCCACCGTGATCCAGTCGCCGGGCCCGGCCGGCCTGCGCTCGCCCCACGAGAACGCGAACGAGCCCTCCGCGCGGTGGTACGGCGGCAGCGGCGCGGAGCTGAAGAGCGCGGCCTCGGCGGTCTGCAGCGCCGGCCGCACGCGGGGACCGGCGGATGCCAGGGCGCCCAGCGTTTCCGGGTCGATCCGGCCGAGAGCGCCGCAGATGTAGGGTCGCACGTTGAACTGCACCGGATCTCATCCCTTCGAGACGCTTCCCGCAAAAGAGTATCCTTTGCCGGGCTGAGAGAGCGGAGGTCCAGTTGTCCACCGAGCTGGAAAGCACGCGCAGGGCGTTGCGAGATGCGGTCGAGCAGGCAGGGCGCGCGGCAGAGCTGGCCAGGCTGCTGGACGCCGCCCAGGCCAGGCTGGCCGAGGCCGAGCGGCACGCCGCCGAGGCGAAGGCGCTGGCCGAGCGCGTGGCCGAGGTGGAGGAGCTGCTGGAGGCCGAGCGGGCCGCGGCGGCCAAGCTGCGCAAGGAGCTGGCCGAGCAGCGCTACCAGGCCGAGGTGGCCAACTGGAAGCTGTCGTCGATGAAGGTCGCCCGCTGGACCAGGCTCGGCGACGCCATCAAGAGCGGCAAGAAGAACCCGATGGCCCTGGCCAAGGGCATCAGGGTGGCCGCCAGGCCGGTCAAGCGGCCCACGGCGCCCAAGCGCAGGCCCGTCGCGGTGTCCGCCTCCAAGGACGAGCGGCCGGGCGCCTCGTTCCAGGCGACGACGTCCACCAGGACGCTCGGCGGCGCCTCGTTCAAGCTCAAGCCGTTCCGCGTGCCGACGGGCCCGAACACCCGCCCGCACATCACCGCCGCCGTGGTCGCCGACCCGCACGTCGAGGCGCTGCTGCGCTACGAGTGGCGGCAGACCACCGGTTTCACGCCGCGCGACTTCGCCCGCGTGCTCCCGGCGGAGGTGCCCCACCTGCTCGTCGTCGAGTCGGTGACGCAGGGGCCGTGGGCCGACGAGATCAGGGGCGAGCCCGGCGAGGGGCTGAGGGCGCTGCTGGCCTGGTGCGCCGAGCGCGGCATCCGCACGGTCTTCTGGCACACGCGCGGCGACGTGGCCGACTACGCCGCGGCGGCCGAGCTGTTCGAGCACCGTTTCACCAGCGAGCAGGCCGCGGGCTGGCCCCGGCTGACGTTCGGGGTGCAGCCGCGCGTGCACAACCCGCTGCCGCTCGCGGGCGGGCGCATCGACCGAGTGCTCACGCTCGACCAGCTCCTGCCGGGCCAGCTGGCGTACCCGGACGTGCTCACCTCCTACCGGTGGCCGGCGGCCGTGAACTGCCCGCCGGGCACGCCGGCCTGGCGGCTGGCCGAGATCGCGGCCTGCGGCACGCCGATCGGCGCCGACCCCGACCCGAGGCGCGCGCACGTCGCGCTGCGCCGCGCGTACGACATGGGCACGATGACCGAGCGCGTGGACGAGCTGCTGGAGGCCGTGGGCCTGCCGAGCGCGCGGGCGACGCTGAACGTGTCCGTGCTGCTGCCGATCACCGACGCTTCCCTCACCGAGCACGCCCTGGCGCAGGTCGCCAGGCAGTCGGGGGTCGTCCAGGCGATCGTCATCGGCCCGCCGGAGGCCGAGCTGCGCGCCCGCGACGTCCTGCGCGACGTCGAGGTGATCCACCGGCGTCCCCACCCGGGCATGACGGAGGGCGCGATGCTCAACCGCGCGCTCGACCTGTGCGAGGCCGACCTCGTGGCCGTCATGGACCCCCGCGACGTGTACGGCTCCCACTACCTGGCCGACCTGCGGCGGGCGTTCCAGTTCACGACGGCCGACATCGTGGGCAAGGCCGCCTTCTTCGCCCACCTGCGCAAGCCGCAGGCCACGCTGCTCAAGCAGCCGGAGGCCGAGTACGCCCACCTGCCGGAGATCACCGGCGGGACGCTGCTGGCCAGGCGCAACACGCTGCGCGAGATCGGCTTCCCCGACCTGACCGAGGACTGGGACGAGGTGCTCATGCGCCAGTGCCGGGCCGACGGGGTCAAGGTGTTCTCCGCCGACAGGTTCGGCTACGTGCGGGTGCGCGACGAGGACCGCTGGCTGCTGGGCGCCGCCCACCTGGTCGAGTACGGCTCGGCCGAGCCGCACGCCCTCATCTGACCGCCGGGCCCCGTTAGGCTTCCTGCGCATGACGCCGGGGAAGCTGGCCGAGGTGCTGGGGGAGCCGCCCGCGCCCGAGGGCGGGTGGGAGTCGGAGGCCGTGTACGTCTCGGCGGCGGCGCCGCGGCGCGGCGTCCCGCCGGACGAGCTGGCGGGGCGCGTGCGGGCGCTGCCCGGCGTGCGCGCCGTGGAGGTGCGGCGCGACGGGCTGCTGCGCATCACCGTGTCCGCGCCGGGGGAGCTGCTGGAGTGGCTGGAGCCGCCGCGCGTTCCCGTGCCCGCCTGGCCCGACGCCCCCCGCACCTGGGACAACCCGGGTTTCGTGGTCCGCTACGGCCACGCCCGCGCCTGCGCGGTGCTGCGCTGGGCACGGGAGCTGGGCGTGCCTGAGACGGGGTTCCGTCCCGAGCTGCTGGACGACCCGCGTGACCGGCGGGTGCTGCGCCTGCTGGCGGAGCTTCCGGGGCGGGCGGGGAGCAGGGATCCGGGGTGGGAGTCGTACCTGGTGCGGCTGGCGCTGGCCTACCACGACGCGCATGAGCAGGCCCCGGCCGTGCCGAAGGGGGACGAGCCGCCCGTTGCCGTGCACACGGCGCGGGTGAGGCTGGCGGCGGCGGTCGCGGCGGTGCTGCCCGGCCCCGACCGATTGTGACTTCGTACAAAATATCCGGCCAAGTGGCGATAAAGCGTAAAAATATCGCTCCGGAGGCGTGATCGCGTCTCGATACGTGAGCAGCGGGTCATGGTGGAGTGGCGCTTCCGATAGCCTCGATCGGGTGAGCCGATTCGTCCATCCCGCAGGGGACAGGCACGCCGAGATGCTGCCCCAGGAGCGCCCCCCGCGGGCGCCCGCCGACCTCAACCGGATCAACCCCGCGATCTGGCCGCGAACGTCGGGCCGCACCGATGGCGCGCTCACGGTGGGCGGCGTGGACGTCCGCGACCTCGCCCGCGAGCACGGCACGCCCCTGTACGTCCTCGACGAGGACGACGTCCGCTCGCGCATGCGCGACTACGCCACCGCCTTCTCCGGCTCCGAGGTCCACTACGCGGGCAAGGCGTTCCTGTGCAAGGAGGTCGTGCGCTGGCTGGCCCGCGAGGGCCTCGGCCTCGACGTGGCGAGCGGCGGCGAGCTCGCCGTCGCGCTCAGCGTCGGCTTCCCGCCCGAGCGCGTCACCATGCACGGCAACAACAAGTCGGCCGCCGAGCTCACCCGCGCGCTGGAGGCGGGCGTCGGCCACATCGTGATCGACTCGTACGAGGAGATCGCCAGGCTCGGCCACCTCGCGGGCGAGCTCGGCAAGCGGCCCAAGGTCATGATCCGCGTGACCACGGGCGTCGAGGCCCACACGCACGAGTTCATCGCCACCGCGCACGACGACCAGAAGTTCGGCCTGTCGCTGAACACCGGCGCCGCCGCCGAGGCCGTCCGCCGCGTGCTCGCGCTCCCGCAGCTCGACCTCGTCGGCCTGCACTCCCACATCGGCTCCCAGATCGTCGACACCGCCGGGTTCGAGGTGGCCGCGCGTCGCCTGGCCACGCTGCTCGTCCAGATCAAGGACGAGCACGGCGTCGTCCTGCCCGAGCTCGACCTCGGCGGCGGCTACGGCATCGCCTACGTCGAGGGCGACGAGGCGCCCGACATCAAGGAGCTGGCCGACGGCCTGCGCGAGATTGTCACCAAGGTCTGCTCCGACGCGGGGCTGCCCGTGCCGCGCCTCACCATCGAGCCGGGCCGCACCATCGTCGGCCCCGGCGGCGTCACCCTGTACGAGGTCGGCACCGTCAAGGACGTCGAAGGGCTGCGCACGTACGTCAGCATCGACGGCGGCATGAGCGACAACGTCCGCACCGCCCTGTACGGCGCCGAGTACACCGTCGTCCTGGCCAGCAGGGAGAGCGACGCCGAGCCGATGCTGTGCCGCGTCGTCGGAAAGCACTGCGAGAGCGGCGACATCATCGTCCGCGACTGCTACCTGCCCTCCGACCTGGCACCTGGCGACCTGATCGCCGTCGCCGCGACCGGCGCCTACTGCCGCTCGCTGGCGAGCAACTACAACTACCTCCCCAAGCCCGCCGTGGTGGCCGTCTCCGGCGGGGCCTCACGCGTCATCGTGCGGGGCGAGACCGAGGACGACCTGTTGAGAGGGCAGCTGTGAAACCCCTGAAAGTGGCTCTCCTGGGATGCGGCGTCGTCGGCTCCCAGGTCATCCGCCTGCTCGACGAGCAGGCCGCCGACCTCGCCGCCCGCATCGGCGCCCCGCTGGAGCTGGCGGGCGTCGCGGTGCGGCGGCTCGGGCGCAAGCGCGACGTCGAGGTCGCCCCCGACCTGCTCACCACCGACGCCGAGACGCTGGTCGCCCGCGACGACATCGACATCGTCGTCGAGGTCATCGGCGGCATCGAGCCGGCGCGCACGCTCATCGTCTCCGCGCTGAACAACGGCAAGTCGGTCGTCACCGCCAACAAGGCGCTGCTCGCCGAGGACGGCGCCACCCTGTACGAGGCGGCCCGCGCCGGCAACGGCGACCTGTACTTCGAGGCCAGCGTGGCCGGCGCGATCCCGCTCCTTCGCCCCCTGCGCGAGTCGCTCGCCGGCGACCACGTCAAACGGGTGCTCGGCATCGTCAACGGCACCACCAACTACATCCTCGACAAGATGGACACCACGGGCGCGTCGTTCACCGACGCCCTGGAGGAGGCCCAGACCCTCGGCTACGCCGAGGCCGACCCCACGGCCGACGTCGAGGGCTTCGACGCCGCCGCCAAGGCCGCGATCCTGGCGAGCCTCGCCTTCCACAGCCGCGTCACCGCCGCCGACGTCCACCGCGAGGGCATCACCGAGATCACCGCCACCGACGTCGCGTCGGCCAAGGCGATGGGGTACGTCATCAAGCTGCTGGCGATCTGCGCCCGCTCCGACGACGGCCGCTCGTTCGGCGTCCGCGTCCACCCGGCGATGATCCCGAGGACGCACCCGCTCGCCGGCGTGCGCGAGGCGTACAACGCGGTGTTCGTCGAGGCCGAGTCGGCCGGGCAGCTCATGTTCTACGGCAAGGGCGCGGGCGGCGCCCCCACCGCCTCGGCCGTGCTCGGCGACATCGTGGCCGTGGCCCGCAACCGCATCGCCGGCACCCGGGGGCCCGCCGAGTCCACCTACGCCGACCTGTCCGCCCACCCGATGGGGGAGACCGTCACCCGCTGCCACGTCGCGCTCGACGTCGCCGACAAGCCGGGCGTCCTGGCCACGGTCGCGGACCTGTTCGCCAAGCACGACGTGTCGATCCAGACGGTGCGCCAGGAGGGGCACGGCGACGACGCGCAGCTCGTCATCGTCACCCACCGGGCCACCGACGCCGCGCTCACCGCCACCATGGAGAGCCTGCGCGAGCTGGACATCGTCCGCGCGGTGGCGAGCGTCATGCGCGTGGAGGGCGACGACTGACCGCGACGCCGCCCGCGGTCAGCGGTCCTGGGGGAAGACGAGGGCGCGGACGCGGCGCACGGCGCGTCTGACGACCGTGCGGTCGCGGGCCCGCGCCGGGCGCACCGCCTCGCGCCGCCACGCCTCCGCCTTCTCCCGCCGGCGGGCCGGCGTCCCCGCCGGCCTTGCCCGCGGCCGCGGCCGCCGCGTCCGGCACGAGCAGGCCGGCGAGTACGAGGAGTGCGAGCACCGCGACGGTCGGTGCTCCGAGGAGCACGGCGGTCGCTGCCAGCCGGCGGGGCGGAAGCATCGGCGCATGCCGTTCGTCGTCACGACTGGTCTTGCGTCAAAGGCGGTCTTGCATCAATCGGATGAAACCCACCTCGAGAAGCAGGTGTGACCACCCTGCCACACGTTCCTGGATGGATTCTGGGAATCTCCCCTGATGAACCCAGGTGGGTCACCTGGCGGGTAACAGACGGTAAAAACGGCGTATGGTAGGCGCCGCACAGTGTCACCGGGTCCGAGGAGCACCGTCCATGTCCGTCACTCCTTGCGGCTTCGCGCGTACGCCGTCCAAGGGGATCGCCAGGCTCTCCTGGGGCGGGAACGGCTGGGAGGCCGACGGGCGGCCGTTCGCCGGAGAGCCCGCCGACGTCGCGGCGCTGCGCCCGCTGCGCGGCCTGGAGATCGAGTGGCCGCGCGCCAGAGCGCCGCTGGAGCCCCTGCTCGACCTGGCCGCCGCAGGCGTCCCCCTCACGGCCGAGGACGCGCCCACCTGGGTGCCCGCCGGGCTCGCCGAGCTCCTCACCGACCACGCCTGGCTCGGCCACACCCCCGACGGCACCGCCCGCTGCGTGGCCGACCTGCGGCGCGAGGAGCACAGCGTGCGGCTGCGCCGCCTGCGCTGGCGGCCCGCCACGCTCGCCGCTCCCGCCGTCAGCGTGGTGATGTCCACCATGCGGCCCCACCTGGTCGGCGCGGCGCTCGCGCAGATGGAACGCCAGCGCGGCGTCGAGGCCGAGGTGCTGCTCGGGCTGCACGGCGTGCCCTTCGAGCAGGTACGCGAGCGCGTCGGCGCCTGCTCGCTGCCCGTGAGGTGGGTGGAGGCCGCCGCGTCCGTGCCCTTCGGCGAGGTGCTCAACCAGGCCGCCTCCCTCGCCTCCGGCGACTACGTGGCCAAGTGGGACGACGACGACTGGTACGGCCCCGACTACCTGTCCGACCTGGTCATGGCCCTGACGTACGCCGAGGCCGACATCGTCGGCACCACCGCCGAGTTCCTCTACCTGGAGCCGCTCAAGGCGACGATCAGGCGCACCACGTTCGCGAGCGGCGCCTCGTACCCGAGCGAGGTCTACTCCCACCACGTCGCGGGCGGCACCATCCTCGTCCCGCGGGAGCGCTTCCACGAGCTCGGCGGGTTCCCCGCCCTGCCGCGCGCCGTGGACCAGGAGTTCCTCAAGGCCGCCGAGCAGGCCGGCGCGCGCACGTACCGCACCCACGGCCTCGGCTTCGTCGTGCGCCGGGGGCCCAGCGCCGGCCACACCTGGCAGCTCCCGCTGGCCCACTTCGTCAAGGTCGCCACCAGCCAGTGGCGCGGCTTCCGCCCCAGCCTGCTGATGGAAGCGGCATGAGGGTCCGCGGCAACGACTACCGGGTCCTGCGGCCCGAGGAGCGGTTCACCCCGCGGCTCACCGTCAGCGTGGTCGTCCCCGCGTACGGCGGGCAGCACGAGCTCGACCTCGTGCTGGCCGCCCTCGCCAGGCAGACCTACCCGGCCGAGCTGACCGAGGTCATCGTCGTCGACAACGGCAGCGAGCCGCCGCTGCGGCTGCCCGCGACGCGCCCCGCGCGCACCCGCCTGGTCGTCTGCCCGCGCCCCGGCCGGGCCGCCGCGCGCAACGCCGGGCTCGCCGAGGCCACCGGCGACGTCGTCCACTGGCTCGACTCCGACGTGCTGCTCACGCCCGGCGCGATCGAGGCCCACATGCGCTGGCACCACGCCGCGCCGTACCTCGTCGTCACCGGCTACATCAGGTTCACCGAGGTGGAGCCGCCCGCCGAGCTGCCCGCCGACCTGGAGCGGCACTTCGAGCCGGCCAAGCCGCACGCCTGGATCGTCGAGCTCGTCGAACGCACCGGCGGCCTCACCGACAACCCGAAGCGCCCCTTCAGCCTGCACGTCGGCGGCGCCACCTCGGTCAACGCCGCGCTGCTCGCCGCCGCCGGGCCCATGGACGACGACCTCGTCCTCGGCCAGGACACCGAGATGGGCTACCGCCTCGCGCAGGCGGGCGCCGTGTTCGTGCCGGAGCCTTCCGCCCGCGCCTACCACCTCGGTCCCACCATGCGGATGCGCGACCAGGGGCCCATCGACCGGGTGAGCCACGCGTTCGTCGCCGACCGCATCCCCACGTACCGGTGGCTGCGCGGGCACCCCGGCAGGCAGTGGAAGGTCCCGTACGTCACCGCCGTGCTCGACGGCGCCGCCGGGTACGAGCCGGTCCGCGCGGCCGTGGACGCGCTGCTCGCCTGCACCGTCGCCGACCTGTCCGTGCTGCTGGTCGGCCCCTGGGACACCCTGGAGCGCGACCGCCGCGCCCCGCTCAAGGACCCCGCGCTCGACCTCGTGCTGGTCCAGGGCCACTACGAGCACGAGGGCCGCGTGCGGCTGTCGGCGGCCGAGGACGTCGACCCCTCGGTGCCGTACGTGCTGCGGCTGCCGCCCGGCTGGGTCCCCGGCGAGGACACCGTGGCCCGCCTGCTCGACCTGGCCCGCGACGAGGGGCTCGGCCTGGTGAACGTGCTGCTGGACGAGACCGGCGAGGGCGTCGCCGCCGCCCGGCTGGAACGCGTGTCGGCCTTCGCGAGGGCCAGGATCCTCGCCGAGCCCGGCGAGGACCTCGACGACGTCGTGGACGCGGTGTCGGGCGTCGTCTGGGTCGAGGGCGAGAGCTACGGCTTCACCACCGAGGCCGGGCCGCCCCCGCTCGGGCGCAGGGGGGCGTACCGGGGGCGCCAGGAGGCGCAGGCGGAGGCGGCCAGGCTCGCCAAGGAGGCCGAACGCCTGCGGGCGCAGGTGGCCAAGTGGAAGGACGAGGCGGGCCGCTGGCGCAGGACGGCGGTGGAGCTGCGCAGGGAGGTCGGGACGCTGCGCCGCCAGCTCGCCGCCGCCAACCGCGCCCAGCGGAGCCTGCGCGCCCTGGTCTCCACGACCATGAAACGCGCCCTCGCCAAGCGCCTGCGCACCTGACCGCGGTGCGGCGCGGGACGGCTCCGCGCGGCGCTCGGCGGGTCCCCGGTCGCCTCAGTCAGGGCGGAGGGCGGACTTGAGGCGGCGCAGCAGGGTGCGCTCGGGCGTCCTCGCGCCCGTGCCCGTCGCCGGCGCGGCGGCGGCTCTGCCGTCCGGAACCGTCGGTCCGCCTGGCTGGGCGGGCGTGGCGGCCGTGGCGCTCCCTGGCCTGCCTCCGCTGGCCTGCGCCGGCCCGGGGGATGCGGCGGGCGCAGGCGACGCGGCGGGTTTGGAGGAGGCGGGCGCGGGCGCGGGGGGCCAGTAGTGCTCGGGGGATTCGCGGCGGATGCCGTGCGTGGTCTCGATGACGGCGTCCAGGTCGCCGCCCGCCCCGGCGAGCAGGACGGCCCTGCCGAGCGCGGACGTCCGCTCCAGCCTGGCCGTCCTGGGTTCGGCGCCCGCGCCGGGCAGGTCCACGACGAGGACGCCCGTCAGGTCCTTCTGCACCGTCTCGATCATCCGCTCCAGCGTGACCCGGTGCAGCGGCACGTCCACGGGACCGCGGTAGCGGAACGGCGCGGGCGCCGGGGTGGGCGCCTCCTCGTCGATGAGGCGGACGCGTTCGTCGTGCGCGAACAGGTCGCGCATGAACCGCAGCTCGAACGCCGGGTCGCCGAGCACCGAGCGGCGCCCGTCGCCCAGCCGCGACCACGGCCCGACCAGGGTCACCGCGACGTCCTGCAGCGAGCCGTCGAGCGCGGCGGACACGGCCGCGCGCACCTGCTCCTGCGTCGCGCCCGCGACGTCCAGGACGATCTCCACGTACGGCACCAGCCACCGCCGCCCGCGCTCCTTGCGCAGGTCCCTGCGCAGCGGGACGCGGTGCGCCAGGTACGGCTCAACCGCCCGCACCGCCCGCTCCCTGTCGAGGTGCTGCGCGGGCAGGCCGAGGTGCACGGCCTGAGCGGCCGGGTCGGGCACGAACACGACGCCGTGCATGGCGAGCCGGTAGGCGAACTCGGTGTCCTCGCCGCGGAGCACGTTCGGGTCGAGGCCGCCGGCCGCGTGGAAGACGTCCCTGCGAAGGGCGAAGGTGGGGCCGGTGCACACGTGGTACGGGTTGCGGCTGGCGCGCAGCCCGTCGGTCCTGGCGATGGTCGCCTCGGTGGAGCTCGGCACGGCCGCGTCGAGGTCGAACAGCTCTCCCAGGTGCCGTGCCAGGGAGACCTGCCGCGCCGTCACCTCCGGCGGCTCGACGAACTTCTTCATCCCGATGGTGACGAGGTAGTCGGTGACGTGGTGCCAGCGGGCCAGCGCCTCGATGTGCTCGCGGCAGGGCACCATGTCGGCGTCGAGCCGCTGGACGATCTCGCCGTCGGCGGCGTTCGCGCCGGTGTTGACGGCGTTCGAGATGCCCCAGCCGGTCTCCACCCTGATCAGCCGCGTGCGTAAGGGCCTGAGCTCCGGCAGCGTGATCGGCGGCTCGCTGCCGTCGTCCACGACGAGCACCTCCATGAGGTGCGCCGGGTACGTCTGGGCCGCCAGCGCGGCGAGTGTCAGCTCCAGGTGCCGCCCGCCGTGCGCCGGTATCACGACGCTCACGGGCAGGGCGGGCGACCAGGCGCCGAGTTCCGGCGGTGTGACCGGTGAATAGTCGTTCTGCCTCAGAGCAGGACGCGCGTCCATCGTGGTTGACCCCCCTGGCGAGCGACCTTATCGGGACAGGCCGAGAATTTCCTGAATAGTCGTTCTATCTAATGACTGTTCAACGGGTGGACACGACTCCGCCCCTGTCGCCCGCACCCCGTACACTCAGTGCCCAACACCGCAGGTAGGGGAGTCATCATGAGCAGGTCGTGGCGTGGCCTCATCGAGGAGTACCGAGAGCGCCTTCCGGTCACCACGAAGACGCCCGTCGTCACGCTGCTGGAGGGCGGCACGCCGCTGCTGCCCGCCCACCGCGTCTCGGCGCTGACCGGATGCGACGTCTACCTGAAGGTCGAGGGCGCCAACCCGACGGGCAGCTTCAAGGACCGCGGGATGACCATGGCCATCAGCAAGGCCGTGGAAGAGGGGGCAAAAGCGGTCATCTGCGCCTCCACCGGCAACACCTCGGCCTCGGCCGCCGCGTACGCGGTCCGCGCGGGCCTGACCTGTGCCGTCCTCGTCCCGCGCGGCAAGATCGCCATGGGCAAGCTGGCCCAGGCGCTCGTCCACGGGGCGACGCTGCTGCAGGTCGAGGGCTCCTTCGACGACTGCCTCGACATGACGCGCAAGCTGTCGTCCAGCTACCCGATCGCGCTCGTCAACTCGGTCAACCCGTTCAGGCTCCAGGGCCAGAAGACGGCCGCGTTCGAGATCGTCGACACCCTGGGCGACGCCCCCGACATCCACTGCATCCCGGTGGGCAACGCCGGCAACATCTCCGCGTACTGGATGGGCTACAAGGAGTACGCCGACGACGGCCTGGCGACCAGGCGGCCGCGCATGTTCGGCTTCCAGGCGAGCGGCGCGGCGCCCATCGTCAACGGCGCGCCCGTCGCCCGCCCGCACACGATCGCCACCGCCATCCGCATCGGCAACCCGGCGTCCTGGGACCTCGCCACCGCGGCGCGCGACGAGTCGGGCGGCGTGATCCAGGCGGTCACCGACAGGCAGATCGCGGCGGCGTACAAGCTGCTGGCGCAGGAGGAGGGCGTCTTCGTGGAGCTCGCCTCGGCGTCCAGCGTGGCGGGCCTGCTGCAGGCGCACGCGCAGGGCCTGGTCGAGCCGGGGCAGCGCATCGTGTGCACCGTCACGGGAAACGGGCTGAAGGACCCCGACTGGGCCATCTCGGGCGCCCCGGCGCCGGTCGTCATCCCGATCGACGTGCACGCCGCCGCGGGGGCCCTGGGCCTGGCCTGATAGAACACCTCCGCCGGGTGTGCACCAACGGGGGCTTCATGGGGGAGACGAGGAACGTGAGCGAATGACGACGGTTGAGATCCGCGTGCCGGCCACGTCGGCGAACCTCGGGCCGGGCTTCGACGCCCTGGGGCTGGCGCTGACCCTCCACGACGAGGTGGAGGCCACGCTCACCGGGGAGCGCGGCGTCCAGGTCACGGTGGAGGGCGAGGGCCAGGGCGAGGTCGACCTCGGCGAGGGGCACCTGATCGTCAGGGCCATGCGCGCGACGTTCGACCGCATGGGGGTCGCGCAGCCGGAGGGCGTACGGCTGCGCTGCCGCAACCGCATCCCGCACGCGCGCGGCCTGGGCTCCTCGTCCGCCGCCGTGTGCGCGGGCATCCTGGCCGCCCGCGCGCTGTCCGGCGACGCCGGCGCCGCCTTCTCCGACGACGCGGTGTTCGCGCTGGCCACCGAGATGGAGGGGCATCCCGACAACGTCGCGCCCTGCCTGTCCGGCGGCCTGGTCGTGGCGTGGACCGACCACCTCGGAGCGCCGCATATGGTGAAACTGGTCCCCGACCAGCGAATCCATCCGGTCGCCGTCGTGCCGTCGGCACGGCTCGCCACCGAGACCGCGCGGGGGCTGCTGCCGAAGGACGTGCCCCACAAGGACGCCGCCTTCAACGCAGGCAGGGCAGCGTTGCTCATCGCCGCGCTGACCCTGCGCCCGGAACCGGAGCTGCTGCTCGCCGCCACCGAGGACCGGCTGCACCAGCCGTACCGCGCGCCTGCCATGCGGGGGAGCGCGGATCTGGTAGAACGTCTGCGTGCTGTAGGCGTGCCCGCGGTCGTTTCGGGAGCGGGTCCTACGGTTCTTGCGTTTCCGTCACCGGATACGCAGGATTTGATCGCGCCAGAAGTGGGTAATGACTGGCACATCCAGCAAATGGACGTCGACCAGGTTGGTGCGACCGTTCGGTTCCCCGAGACACGCTGAAACCTCTTTAGACCTTCAGGGAATAGCCGTGTGCGCTGGTGATGTTAGGCTGGTAGCCGCACCAGATGCCCCCTTGGTGGGTGCGTGCTTGTCAGCCACACATCGCTGCATCATGCTTCACGTCGCGAGGCGTGGGCAGCGCGGCTGTCTCCCCGGAATCCGTTGCCTCCGGTTGGCCCACACCCGGTTGGCCCAACGTGAGGCGGCGACGACGGGGATCCGCGCGCTCGAATCAACTCGACATCTGGATGGCGACAGCAATCTGGGGGGTGTCAGCCACGCGCCACGGCCCTGTGGTGGCCTGGACGAGCCCCTCCCCAAGAGTGGCGGCCGTCTCCAACGACAGCCGAAGATCGCAAAGTGCACCCCGACCCGGTCTGTCCCACCGGATCGCAAGCACCTCCGGGACGCCCGGCAGAACAAAACCGGCGCCCGACCCCTGGGAAGGACCTTTTAGTTGAGCGACACCACCGAACTCCTCTCCGACGCATCAGGCGCTCAGCCCGCGTCCGGCGACACCCCCACCCGCGCCGCGGCCAAGCCCCGTGCGCGTCGCTCCGGCACCGGCCTGTCCGCCAAGGTGCTGCCCGAGCTGCAGAAGATGGCGGCCGAGCTGGGCATCAGCGGGACCGGGCGCATGCGGAAGAGCCAGCTCATCGCGGCCATCCAGGAGAAGCAGGGTGGCGGTTCCGCCGACGGGGCTCCCGCTCCGGCGGCTGAGGCCCCGGCTCCGGCCGCCGCCGAGGCCGCTCCCGCGGCCGAGCGGCCCGCCCGCGCCCGCAGGGAACGTTCCCGCGTCAAGCCCGCGGAGGAGAGCGCGCCCCAGGCCGCCGAGCCCGTGGCCGCGGCTCCCGAGCCCGTCGCGGCCCCGGCCGAGCCGGTCGTGGAGCAGCAGGCGCAGGCCGTCGAGGCCGGCCAGGGCGACACCCGCGGCGAGCGCGGCGAGAGCAGGCGTGAGCGCCGCAGCCGCGGCGAGCGCCGTGAGCGCGGCGACCGTGCCGACCGCGGTGACCGTGCTGACCGTGGCGACCGCGCCGAGCGCGGCGACCGCGCCGAGCGTGGCGACCGCGGTGACCGTGGCGACCGTGCTGACCGTGGCGAGCGCGGAGAGTCCGGCCGCGACCAGCGCACGGCCGACGGCGGCGCCCGCGGCGGCGCCGACCAGCGCGGTGACCAGCGCGGTGACCAGCGCGGTGACCAGCGGGGCGGCATCGACGACGACGAGCGCGGCGGACGTGGCCGCAGGGGCCGCTTCAGGGAGCGCAACCGCGGCAGGGGCCGCGACCGCTTCGACAGCAGCGAGCCCGTCATCGGCGACGACGACGTGCTCATCCCGATCGCCGGCATCCTCGACATCCTCGACAACTACGCGTTCGTCAGGACCAGCGGCTACCTGCCGGGCAGCAACGACGTCTACGTCTCGCTCGCCCAGATCCGCCGCAACGGCCTGCGCAAGGGCGACGTCATCACCGGCGCCGTCCGCCAGCCGCGCGACGGCGAGCGTCGCGAGAAGTTCAACGCCCTGGTCCGCCTCGACACCGTCAACGGCATGGACCCCGAGCAGGCCCGCAACCGGCCCGACTTCAACAAGCTGACGCCGCTGTACCCGCAGGAGCGCCTGCGCCTGGAGACCGAGCCGAACATCCTCACCACGCGGATCATCGACCTCGTCTCCCCGATCGGCAAGGGCCAGCGCGGCCTCATCGTCTCGCCGCCGAAGGCCGGCAAGACGATGGTGCTGCAGGCCATCGCCAACGCGATCACCCGCAACAACCCCGAGTGCCACCTGATGGTCGTGCTCGTGGACGAGCGGCCCGAAGAGGTCACCGACATGCAGCGGTCGGTCAAGGGCGAGGTCATCCACTCGACCTTCGACCGTCCCGCCGAGGACCACACCACGGTCGCCGAGCTCGCCATCGAGCGTGCCAAGCGCCTGGTGGAGCTGGGCCACGACGTGGTCGTCCTGCTCGACTCGATCACCCGCCTCGGCCGCGCCTACAACCTGGCGGCCCCGGCGTCCGGTCGCATCCTGTCGGGTGGTGTCGACTCCACGGCGCTCTACCCGCCCAAGCGCTTCTTCGGCGCCGCCCGCAACATCGAGAACGGCGGCTCGCTGACGATCCTCGCCACGGCCCTGGTCGAGACCGGGTCCAAGATGGACGAGGTCATCTTCGAGGAGTTCAAGGGCACCGGCAACATGGAGCTCAAGCTCAACCGCTCCCTGGCCGACAAGCGCATCTTCCCCGCGGTGGACGTCGACGCGTCCGGCACCCGCAAGGAAGAGATCCTGATGGCCAAGGAAGAGCTCCAGATCGTCTGGAAGCTGCGCCGGGTGCTGCACGCCCTGGACATGCAGCAGGCGCTCGAACTGCTGCTGGAGAAGATGAAGGAGACGAAGTCCAACGCGGAGTTCCTCCTTCAGGTCCAGAAGACGACCGTGAACAACGACCGCGACTGATCGCGCGTCCGCGCCTGACGAGGGGCGGCGGGGGTCTCCCCGCCGCCCCTCGCGCGGTCTCCGGGGCCTCGCCCCGCCTCGAAGGGGGGATAACCCCACCTCCGTACTGCCGCCCGCTCCATTCACGCGCGCCGCCGTCCGGTGCAGGCTTGGGGCATGCGATCGGTGGCGTGGAAGGATGTCGTGCCGCTCGGGCCGAAGGGGCCGATCGGCGTCGTGGTGGACCCCGCGACGTGGCGGGCCGCCCCGTACCTGCTGCTCAGCCTGGTGTTCGGGCTGGGCTGGGGCGCCGTGCTGGGCGTCGCCGTGCCGTTCTCGCTGATGCTGGTCGCCGTGTGGGTGGGCGTGCCGCTGGTGCTCGCCACGATGTGGCTGTGGCGGGGCGCGGCCATGCTGGAACGGCGCGTCCTCGGCGCGGCGCTGGGGGTGCGCATCCGCGACCCGTACAGGGAGCGGCCCGACCACGGCGTCGTCCAGTACGTGGCGTGGCTGGTGAAGGACCCCGCCACCTGGAAGGACCTCGGCTACCTGCTGCTGCTCCTGCCGCTCGGGGCGGTCGAGTTCGTCGCGTCGGCGGTGCTCTGGGGCAGCACGCTCGCGCTGCTGACCGCGCCGTTCGGCGTCGAGTGGGAAGTCCGGCTCGAGCTGTGGGGCGGCCTGCTCACCTTCGACGACCAGGTGGACGCCGCCTTCGGGGCGATGCTGGGGCTCGTCATGCTGCCGGCGAGCGGGTACGCGGTGCGCGGCATGGCGTTCCTGCACGGCACGCTGGCCAAGGCGCTGCTCGGCGGCAGCGAGGAGGAGCGGCTGCGGGCCAGCAGGGCGAGGGGGATAGACGCGGCGGAAGCGGAGCGGCGCAGGATCGAACGCGACCTCCACGACGGCGCGCAGCAGCGGCTGCTGTCGGTCGCGGTCGACCTCGGCAGGGCGCAGGCGAAGCTCGACAGCGACCCCGAGGAGGTGCGCGCGCTCATCGCGCAGGCCCACGCCGGCACCAAGGCCGCCATCAAGGAGTTACGCGACCTCGCCAGAGGCATCTACCCGGCCATCCTCACCGACAGAGGGCTCGACGCGGCGCTGTCGGGCCTCGCCGCGCGGGCGCCCATCCGCGTGGACGTCTCCGTGGACCTCGCCGAGCGCCCGCCCGCCGCCGTGGAGAGCATCGCGTACTTCATCGTGGCCGAAGCGCTGACGAACATGGCCAAGCACGCGGCGGCCACCGAGGCGTCCGTCACCGTGAGCAGGGACGGCCGCAGGGTGCTGGTGGACGTGTGGGACGACGGCATCGGCGGCGCGAGCGTCACCCCCGGCGGCGGGCTGGCCGGGCTGGCGGACCGGGCCGCCACCATCGACGGCGTGCTCGTGCTGCACAGCCCCGTCGGCGGCCCCACGCTCGTACGCGCGGAGCTGCCCTGCGAATGGTAGTCATGTGGCCATGCGCGTGGTCATCGCCGAGGACTCCGTACTGCTGCGGGAAGGGCTGGCGCGGCTGCTGGCCGACGGGGGGATCGAGACGGTCGCCGCGGTGTCCGACGGCCCCGGCCTGGTCACGGCGGTTCACGAGTACGAACCCGACCTGGCGATCGTCGACGTCCGCATGCCGCCCAGCCACACCGACGAGGGCGTGCGGGCCGCGCTGGAGGTGCGGGCGGCCAGGCCCGGGTTCCCGATCCTGGTCCTGTCGCAGTACGTCGAGGAGCGGTACGCGGGCGACCTGATCGGCAAGGCCGTCGGCTACCTGCTGAAGGAGCGGGTGGCCGACGTGGCCGAGTTCCTGGCCACGGTGCGCCAGGTGGCGGCGGGCGGCACGGTGATCGACCCGGAGGTCGTCATGCAGTTGCTCGGCCGCCGTCGCCGCGGGCCGCTCGACACGCTCTCCCCCCGAGAGCGTGAGGTGCTGGCCCTGATGGCCGAGGGCAGGTCCAACACGGCCATCGCGGCGCGCCTCGTGGTGAGCGAGGGCGCCGTCGAGAAACACATCTCCGGCATCTTCGCCAAGCTGGCCCTCGGGCCCGCGCCCGAGGACCATCGGCGGGTGCTCGCCGTCCTGACCTATCTCGGCCGCTGACGGCCGTTCACGGGTCCGGGCCGGTGGCACGGCCTGCACCCGGGGTTTGGGGTGCGGGCCGTGCCAACGGTCACCTCACGTCGACGAACTCCTGCGGCGACAGCGCGCTGCGGGTCTTGCTCGTGCCCGGCACCTTGACCTGGAAGTAGCCGTCCTTGCGGGCCTTGAACGACTTGGCGTACTTGCCGGTCGAGGTGGTCTTGGTGAAGCCCATGAACTTGTACGTCTTGGTGCCCTTGGCCTTGAAGTAGACCTCCAGGACCTTGCTCGGGTACGCCCTGGTGCCGCGGTACGCCTTGCCGTACACCTTGAACGTCTTGCCCGCCCTGACCTTGCTCGGGGCGTTGATGGTGACCTTCGCCCTGGCCTTCTTGGACGCGCCGCCCTCGGGGGCGACGACGGTGAACGACGCCTCGCCCTTGAGCGTCTGCCCGCCGCGGGAGGCGTACAGCTCCAGCGTCCAGCTGCCGGGGGTGGAGTCGTCGCTGAAGTACGTGACGCCCCGGTAGTAGCCGTCGGACTCCTTGGCCAGCTCACCGAGGTCGTAGTACTCGCCCGCGGTGTCGCTGACCAGCTTGGCCGTCACCATGGTGGCGTCCTTCACCGACGCGGTGACGGTCACCTTGACGTCCTCGCCCTTGACGAGCTGGACGGGGTCGGGGGTGACCGTGCCGGAGGTGATGCCCTGCTTGCCGGAGACGGCGACGGCGAACTCGTTCGCCCTGGAGGACCCGTCCCTGGTGACGTCGACGACGAGCTTCCACTCGCCGGACGGGTCGTCCTTGCCGATCGTCCACTTGCCGGTGACGGTGGTCTCGGTGGCCGTGCTGGTGCTGTCGGCCTTGAAGTCGAACGTGACCGCGCGCTGCTCGGTCTTCCCCGCCGGCGTGATCGCGCCGGACAGCGCGGTGACCTTGCCGGGCTCCCTCAGCTTGAGCGTGATGGTCGCCTCGACGGCCTGCTCCAGCGGCACGCCCGCGTTCGACACCGACGGGGCGCCGTTGAAGTCGTCGGCGGCGAGCACCTGCTGCTGGGCGGCCAGCGCGGCGGTGGTGGTGAGGCCCGCGCCTCCTGCGAGAACTGCGGCCCCCGTGGCGGCCGCCACCAGCAGCCGCACCCTTCTCTTCATCTGATAGGTCGTCCTTTGGCTCGTCCCAATTGTGGGAAAAGTTACGGTTTGTGGGCTGGAGCCTAATGTGACCGCTGTGACGGTGTCTTGAAGATCGGGGGAATGGCCGGTGGCCTGGGAGGGTTACAGCATCTGGCACACTGGTAGCTGACCATCAGCGGCTCCGGCTCCCGCCGTCAGTCTGGGCGACCCGGCGGCCGCACCCCGAAAGGACAGCGATGAAGCGCGACATTCACCCCGAGTACCACGTGACGCAGGTGAGCTGCTCCTGCGGCAACACCTTCACCACGCGCAGCACCGCCAAGAACGGCGTCATCCACGCCGACGTGTGCTCTGCCTGCCACCCGTTCTACACCGGCAAGCAGAAGATCCTCGACACCGGCGGCCGGGTGGCGCGCTTCGAGAAGCGCTTCGGCAAGAAGGCCGCGGGCAAGTAGCCCGAGCGACGCCGGCCCGACGCACCCCCCTCCACGCGGGCGGGGCGCCGGGTCGGCGTTGTTGGTGAAACGGCTCTGCCACATCCGGACAAGAAGGACCCACGGTGAATCTCGACGAGTTGCTCAAGGAGTATTCCGAGCTGGAACTGCAGCTCGCCGACCCCGCCGTGCACGCCGACCAGAACAAGGCCCGCACGCTCGGCAAGCGCTACTCACAGCTCACCCCGATCGTCACCACCTACCGCGAGCTCGACTCGGCCAGGGCCGACCTCACCGCCGCCAAGGAGCTGGCCGGCGAGGACGAAGCGTTCGCGGACGAGGCGGCCGAGATCGAGGCGCGCATCCCCAAGCTGGAGGAACGCCTCAAGCACCTGCTCATCCCGCGCGATCCCAACGATGACAAGGACATCATCATGGAGATCAAGGCGGGCGAGGGCGGTGAGGAGTCCGCGCTGTTCGCGGGCGACCTGCTGAGGATGTACCTCCGCTACGCCGAACGCATCGGCTGGAAGACGGAGATCATCGACACCCAGCCCTCCGACCTCGGCGGCTACAAGGACGTCACCGTCGGCATCAAGGCCAAGGGCGACGAGGGCGTCTGGTCCAGGCTCAAGTACGAAGGCGGCGTCCACCGGGTGCAGCGCGTGCCCGTCACCGAGTCGCAGGGGCGCATCCACACCAGCGCCGCGGGCGTGCTCGTCTACCCCGAGGCCGAGGAGGTGGACGTCCAGATCGACCCCAACGACCTGCGCGTCGACGTCTACCGCTCCAGCGGCCCCGGCGGGCAGAGCGTCAACACCACCGACTCCGCCGTCCGCATCACACACCTGCCCACCGGCACGGTCGTCTCCTGCCAGAACGAGAAGAGCCAGCTCCAGAACAAGGAGTCGGCCATGCGCATCCTGCGGGCCAGGCTGCTCGCGATCGCGCAGGAGCAGGCCGAGGCCGCGGCGCAGGCCGAGCGCAAGTCGCAGGTTCGCACCGTCGACCGCTCCGAGCGCATCCGCACCTACAATTTCCCGGAGAACCGCATCTCCGACCACCGCGTCGGCTTCAAGGCGTATAACCTCGACCAGGTTCTCGACGGCGACCTTCAGGCCGTCACCCAGGCCCTCATCGACGCCGAAATGGCGGAGAAGCTCGCACAACACTCATGACATTTCTGCTGGACGAGATCGCTCTCGCCACCGCCAGGCTGGCCGAGGCAGGTGTGCCCTCCCCGCGCACCGACGCGGAGGAGATCGCGGCCTTCGTCCACGGCGTGCGCAGAAGCGAGCTCCACACGGTCAAGGACTCCGACTTCGACGCGCTGTTCTGGGAAGGCGTCGCCAGGCGCGAGGCCCGCGAACCCCTGCAGCACATCACCGGCCACGCCTACTTCCGCTACCTCGAACTCAAGGTCGGGCCGGGCGTGTTCGTCCCCCGGCCCGAGACCGAGGTGATGACCGGCTGGGCCATCGAGACGCTGCGCGCCATGGACGTCACCGCCCCGCTCGTCGTCGACCTCGGCACCGGGTCGGGCGCCATCGCGCTGTCCATCGCCCAGGAGGTCGCGCTCGCCGAGGTCCACGCCGTCGAGGTCGACCCGGCGGCGTACAGCTGGGCCAAGCGCAACATCTCCGAGCATGGCCAGGGGCGCACCCACCTGCACCCCGAAGACCTCGCCGAGGCGCTTCCCGAGCTCAACGGCAAGGTCGACCTCGTCATCTCCAACCCGCCGTACATCCCGCCCGGCGCCATCCCGCGCGACCCCGAGGTACGCGACTACGACCCGTCCAGGGCGTTGTACGGCTCGGGCGACGACGGCCTCGGCGAGGTGCGGGCCGTCGAACGCACCGCGCGGCGGCTGCTGCGGCCCGGCGGCTGGGTCGCCGTCGAGCACGCCGACGAACAGGGCAGGGCCGTCTACCTGACCTTCAGGGAGGACAACGGCTGGCGCGACGTGAGGCTCCGCCAGGACCTCACCAGGCGAGACCGCTTCGTCACCGCCAGACTCGGTCAGGACTAGCCAGGACTAGGATGCACGCCGTGGGAAGACGCTTCGACTGCTCCGACCCGGAGCAGCGCACAGAAGGACTCAACGAGGCCGCCGCCGCCGTCCGCCGCGGTGAGCTCGTCGTGCTGCCGACCGACACCGTCTACGGCATCGGCGCCGACGCCTTCATGCCCGCCGCGGTCACCGGGCTCCTCGAGGCCAAGGGCCGCGGCCGCGACATGCCGCCGCCCGTCCTCGTCGGCACCGTCAGGGCCGCCACGGCGCTGGTGGAGGACCTCGGGCCGTACGGACAGGACCTCATCGACGCCTTCTGGCCGGGGCCGCTCACGCTGGTCTGCAAGGCCAACAGGGCCCTGTCGTGGGACCTCGGCGACACCAAGGGCACCGTCGCCGTCCGCATGCCGCTCCACCCGGTCGCGCTCGACCTGCTCAAGGAGACCGGCCCGATGGCGGTCTCCAGCGCCAACCGCTCGGGCGCGCCCGCGGCCACCACCGCCGCCGAGGCGGAGGAGCAGCTCGGCGAGTCCGTCGCCGTCTACCTCGACGGCGGCAAGACCACCGACGACACGCCCTCCACCATCCTCGACCTCACCACCGCCGTGCCCCGGCTGCTGCGTCGCGGCGCCATCCCGGTGCAGAAGCTGCGCGGCATCATCGGGTACGTCGCCACCGAGGACTGACGTATACCGTCTGCTTATCCCGGCTGCGGCGCCACCGGTCCCGTGCTTACGGTGAACCCCGGAGCGGCGCGACGTCCGGGAGTGAGCCATGGGCAAGTTCGACGGCATGGACCCGAAGCTCGTCCGTGAGCTGCTGGCCGAGGTCAAGCACGCGGCCACGCGCATGCGTACGATCGAGGGCCAGGTCAGGGGCGCCCTGACGCGTGCCGGGCTGTCCACGCGCACCACGCACCGCCCGTCCCAGATCGCCGACGACACGGAGACGATGGTCAGGGACGTCACCAAGCGCCTGACCCTCCTGGAGAAACGCGCCGACCGCGACAAATCCCGCGAGCCAAGCAAGACGGACGACCCGCCCAAGCGAGACGACGACAAGACCCGCGACGGCACCAGAACCGACACCGGCACCAAGCCCGACAACGACCGCAAGACCGACGACGGCCACAAACGGGACGACGACGGCACCAAGCGAGACACCGACGGCAAGAAGCGCGACGACGACGGCACGAAGCGGGACGGCAGCGGCAAGACCGGCGACGGCCACAAGACCGACGACGGCACCAAGCAAGACAAGGGCGACAAGACCGGCACCGGCACCGGCAAGTCAGACGAGGGAAAGCCGGACGCCACCGGCAAGACAGGCGAGACGGGAAAGCCAGACGCCACCGGCAAGACAGGCGAGACGGGAAGGCCTGACGACACTGGTAAGACAGGCGGGACCGGCACCTCGTGCGACGGCACCCGAGGCCCCGGCCAGACCGGCGACAGGGACACCGGCGGCCGTGACATGGGCGGCACCGGCGGAACGCCCACGGACACCCCCAAAGACAACGACCTGGACAGCAGACGCGACCGCGGCGCCGAACGCGGCGGCGGCACAACGACAGGCGCACCCCCCAGCACCGGCCTGGAACCAGCCCCATCCCCCGGCCCCGGAGCAGGAGCGGGCGACGGCACGGGCACCAGTACGGGCACAGGAGCAGGGGCGAGCGACAGCACGGGCACCGGAGCAGGAGCGGGCCACGACAGGGGCACCGGAACCGGCACCGGAGCGGGCACCGGAGCTGGCAATGACACGGGCACCGGGACCGGCACTGGCACCGGGACCGGCACAGGAGCAGGAACTGGGCACGGCACGGGCACCGGGACCGGCACGGGCACCGGCGATGTGACCAACCCCGGCACTGGCTCCGGAACGGGCAGCGGGGGCGAGCCAGGCAGCACCGGCGCAGGAACAGGCGCGGACACAGGCGACGGCTCCGGCGGCTGCAACGACCCCGGCACGGCAACAGACAGAGGCACCGGCACAGGCGGAAGCACGGGAACAGGCGGAGACACAGGCAGGGGTGCGGGGACAGGTACGGGCACGGGCTCAGACGCGGGCTCAGGCACAGGCACAGGCGGAGACACAGGTACGGGCAGGGGCGCGGGGACAGGTACAGACACGGGCTCAGGCACCGGCTCCGGCATGGGAACCGGCGGCGGCACCGGGACCGGAGGCGGGGCAGACCCCGGCAACGCGACAGGCGCGGGCACTGGGTCCGGCACGGACTCCGGCATGGGTGGCGGCGCCGGCTCGGGTACTGGCGCCGGTGCAGGTCAAGGCGTCGGCTCCGGCGCTGACTCGGGCATGGGCGTCGGCGGCGGCGCCGGCGACGGCGCGGACACCGGCAACGGCGGAGGAGCTGGCAACGGCGCGGACACCGGCAACGGCGGAGGTGCCGGCGGCGGCTCAGGTGCTGGCGATGGCGGAGGTGCCGGTTCGGGCGCGGGCGCTGGGAACGGCGCGGGCGCGGGCGGCGGCGTCGGATCAGGCGGCGACGGCGCGGACACGGGTGCAGGTGCAGGTAGGGGAACAGGCGCGGACGCCGGTACAGGCACAGGCGGTGGAACTGGCGCTGGTACAGGCGCGGGTGGTGGAACTGGTGCCGGTACGGGCGCAGATGGTGGAACTGGCACCGGCGCGGGCGGTGGAAACGGCAGCGCGGTCACGGGTCAGTCGGTGAACATCGACCCCCACCAGCCCCAGGTCATCGACGTGGACGGCGTGAAGGTCCTGCAGATCCCGATCGATCCGCCCACGGCGCAGCAGGTGGATTCGCTTCTGAAGAACGTCGACACCATCCAGCCCGTCGACATGCCAACCCCGCACACCGGCACCGGCGCTCACGACATCGGGAGTTCGAACGGCACGTACGACCCAGGCACCGCGAGCGGCGGAAACAGCGCAGGCGGAACGAACGGCACGTACGACGCCGGCAGCGCGAACGGCCGCGACGGAGGAGCGGCTGCGGCGGGTCTGGACACTTCACGCGGTCTCGCCGTCCCGCCCACGCCGCCTCCCGGCGTGGACGCCCCTCCGGGCAGCGGGTCGGTGGACGGCCTGCCCACCGGCGCCGGCCCTTCGCAAGGAACGCCGTCAGCGGTGCCAGGCGACACGGCGACCGGAGGCGGACATCCGGCCCACCACGGCTCGACCAGCGCGATCGGCCACCACGGACCAGGACAGATCGGCGGCCATCAGGGCTCCACCGGTGTCACGGCCGTTCACTCCAGCACCGACACGACACCACTTCGCCCCAGCACCGACACGACGTCAGTTCACCCCAGCACCGGCACGACACCAGTTCACCCCAGCACCGGCACGACGCCACTTCACCCCAGCGCTGAGGTGAGGCCGCTTCACCTCAGCACCGACACGGCGTCCGTCCACCACGGCGCTGGTTCCACGGCCGCTGGGGACGGCTGGGGGACGAGCGGTGCTGTCGTCGGCACCTCCGATAGCGGTAGTGCTGTCGGCGCGGCGGACGGTGGCCGTGTCGCCGCCTCTCACAGTGGTGGCGCCGCCGTGGGGGATGCCGGTGGACACGGGGTTTACGACTCCTCAGGGGGCGCCGAACCGTCCCGGCACGACATGGCGTCTCCCAGCACCGGCACCGCCCCGGCAGGCGCCGAAACCGCAGCCACAGGCCCGGACAGGGGCCTTCACGGAAGCGGAGGGTCGGCCGTCGGCAGTGGCGACACGGGTGGAGGCGGCCATGGCGGCAATGCCGTCGGCGGGAGTGGTCATGGCGGCGGTGTGGCGGTGGATGGAGGGAGTGGCGTCGCCTCTGGTGACTCCGGGTCGATCGGCCGGGAGGCCGTACGGCTGCTGGTCGGGGACGAGCCTGGCGGCACGTCTTCATTCGGACTGGATGGCCAGGGGTTGGGTCAGGTTGACGGGCCTGATCCCGATTCGTCAGGCGGCCAGAGTGGGGTGGACAGGGCTGGGGCGGCGGTCTGGGGTGTTCAACCTGAGGACGTAACCGGCAGCGCGGTCGATCCGGGTGATCCCGCAGCACCCGCGCACCCCGCGCAGTCCGCAGCACCCGCCCACCCCGCGCAGTCCGCAGCGCCCGCACACCCCGCGCAGTCCGCAGCGCCCGCCCAGCCCGCGCACCCCGTGCAGCCCGCGCACCCCGCACCGCCCGCGCACCCCGCACCGCCCGCGCAGCCCGCACCGCCGGCGCAGCCCGCGGCGCCCGCGCAGCCCGCATCCGCACCCCCAGCGCCGGCCGCGCAGCCCGCGCAGTCGGCACATGTGGCCCATGGGGCGTACGCGGTGCAGGCGGAAGAGCCTGCAGGTTCCGGGGATCATGGACATTGGGGAGAGAGGAACGTCTGATGTTCACGGACCCGCCGGCTCCCGAACCGCTCAAGCCGGGCGAGGGCCCGCCCGCGAAGGCCACGGGCCCGCTGGACGGTCAGCCGCGGGCGTGGGAGTTCAATCCCGACTACCAGAAGCTGGTCGTGGCCTGGCAGACCGTCGTGCCGCTGCTGGAGCAGCTCAGGACGTCGCTCGACAAGGCGTACCAGCTCGGCAAGAGCCCCCAGACCTGGGACGCGCCGGTGGGGGAGCGGTACGTCGAGGACATCCGCGAGTGGCGGTCGAGGCTGGCCCTGTACCGGCACGCCGTCCTGACGGCCATCAGCGACCAGGCCGTCGACACGCCCAGGTGGATCCCGAGCTCGGTCGGCGCACCCCACGCCTTCCCCTGACGGTCCTGGGGGTGATGCCGGGGCGCGGGAAGGCGCGTCGGAGTGGATGGGTGCCTCATGCGGCCGGGTTCTCGCGCGGCGTCCAGGTGGTCGGGCGCACTACGACGCGTTGGGTGGGCTGGTTCGCCTGTCGGCCTTGGGCGGCTGCGTTCTTCTTGCAGCGTCTGGCGGCCTTCGCTTGACGCGGCGGGGGAGGGGGGTGCGGGCGCCTGCATCGAAGCGGGAAGCCCACTGTCATGACAGCGGGAAGCCCGCTGCCGTGACGTCCTGTTCTCGCATCGATCAGCGGCTCGTTTCTCTCGCTGGTCTTCGGGGTGGTGTGGCCTGGTCGGCGGCGGCGAGGTGGGGTGCGGGCGGCTGCTGGGAGCGGAGGACCGTGTCATGGGGCGACGTTTCGCGCACTGACCGGCGGCTCGGTTCTCGTGCTGGTCTTCCTGTCGCCGGGTGGCGCCGGTCGCGGGCGGGCGGGCGCGGGTGTCGGGGTTCGGCTTGCTGCCGGTTCTCCCGTCGAGGGGTGTCTCACCCGGGAGGGAGGTGTTCGGTGAAAGTTCATCTGGTGTTCGGTGGCGGCTGCCGGCTCGTGCCGAGGCGGAAATGGGGGAATCGGGGTGGGTTGGGAGGTGGATCCCGTATGATCCCGACCGGCGGCGATCATGTCCGGGGCGTGCGCCGGCAGCACCGCGTGTGGCTGCCCAGGGCATGGGGCCGCAGAGCTGAAATGAGGTGGGGGACGCGTGGCCGGCGGGTCCCGTCCGGCGGTCCGGCGATGAGGCCGGGAGTGCGGCGACGATGCCGCCCCGCGGTCCATCCATAAGCCATATCTCAGCGAACATTAAGCTGGTCTGTGTCGTTTTCCGGTCTCAGCGGGCCGGAGCATCAGAGAAACTAGGTTCGTGCGCGAATACCTGTTCATGGCGCTCATCGCAGCAGCGGTGACGTACCTGCTGGTCCCGCTGGTGCGCCGGTTCGCCATCCGCATCGGCGCCATGCCCGAGGTGCGTGAACGCGACGTGCACACCACGCCGACGCCCAGGCTGGGCGGTCTGGCGATGTACGGCGGCCTGGTCGCGGGCCTGCTGGTGGCGAACCAGCTGAGCCACACGGGCCAGGCGCTGAAGGAGTCCGACGGCCATCCGGTGGTGGCGCTGATCGTGGCGGGCGCCCTGATCACGCTGACGGGGTTCCTCGACGACTGGTGGGGCATGGACGCCTTCATCAAGCTCGGGGGCCAGATCGCGGCGGCGGGCGTGCTGGTCTACTCGGACCTGCGCCTGGTGTACCTGCCGCTGCCGAAGGACTGGGGTGGTTCCACCAGCCTCGACTACACGCTGAGCACGGTCATCACCATCCTGGTCGTGGTCGTGACGATCAACGCCGTGAACTTCGTCGACGGGCTCGACGGCCTGGCCGCCGGCATCGTCTGCATCGCCGCCATGGCCACATGGGCGTACTCGATCTTCCTGTCGCAGAGCATCAGCGGCACGAACATCACGACCACGGCCGCCATCGCGTCCATCCTGATAGGCACCTGCCTGGGCTTCCTGCCGCACAACTTCCACCCGGCGAAGATCTTCATGGGCGACACGGGCGCGATGCTGATCGGCCTGGTGCTCGCCTCCTCGATCGTCACGGTCACACCGCTCGACCCGGCGGTCATCGAGGACATGAACAAGGTCCCGGTGCTGCTGCCGCTCATCCTGCCGGCGGCGGTGCTGGTGCTCCCGCTGGTCGACCTGACGACGGCGGTGGTGCGGCGCACGTCGCAGGGTCTCTCGCCGTTCGCGCCCGACCGCGGCCACCTGCACCACCGCCTGCTCGACATCGGCCACTCGCACCGCCGCTCGGTGCTCATCATGTACGCGTGGGCGTTCATCTTCGCCTTCGGCATCGTGGCGCTGTCGACGATCGGCGTCCCCGTGCTGCTGTTCCCCGTGGTGATCGTGCTCGCGGTGGTCGTGCTCGTGCTCATGGCGGCGCCCCGCTGGAGGGGCCGGGGCGGGACGCCCGCCGCTCCGCGTGACGGCGACCACGACGACGACGGCCCGCCCACCGGCCCGATGCCGCCGGTCCTGCCGGAGGGCGAGGTCAGGCGGCGGATGCCGCCGTCCGGCGGCCCCGCAGGTCAGGAGCGTGCGAGCGCCGAGGGCAATCCGGTCATTCCTGCCTTTCCGCGTAGTTCTTGATCGGGAACTAGAAACGGCAGGTAAAAGCGGTCTTCCGTGAGCTTGTGATATCTTTCACGAGCAGGGGCCTTCGGACGTACAGGTCCTGAAGGTAGCAAACGCTCGCTTGATAACTAGCTGATGGAGCTCCGATGCAGGCCAACGACGTGCGCGTACTGAAGAGCGCCGCGCTTCCGACCCTCGGGGTCGGGGTGGTCGCCCTGCTCGTGGCGTTCCTCCTGGCGGGTGGCAAGGGGGCGATCGGCGCCGCCGTCGGCGCCCTGCTCGTCGGCGTCTTCTTCAGCGTCAGCGTCGTGGTGGTCTCCTACGCCGCGCGCGTCTCGCCGCAGATGATGGCCATGGCCGCCATGGGGAGCTATCTCGTCAAGGTCGTCGTCATCATGCTGATGCTGGCGACCTTCGGCGACACGACGGCGTGGAATCCCAAGGCGTTCGCCTGGACGGTGGTCGTGTGCACGATCGTGTGGACGGCCTTCGAGGTGCGCGCCTTCATGAAGACGAAAATGCTCTATGTCGACCCCGACGCCCGCGTGCCCGGGAAGAGCGACTCATGAGCCTGGTAAAGGGGCGGGGTCCGATATGACTAGCCCTCTACTTGCCTGCTATCGTCGGCCCCGCGATGAGCGAACAGGAACGCCGGCCCGAGAACGACGGTCGCGACTTCGCCGACGCCATGTGGTCGATCCCCAGCTATCTGCTCGCCGGGATGGCGGTCTACGGAGGCATCGGGTGGTTGCTGGACCGATGGCTCGGCATGTCCGCGTTCTTCCCCATAGGCATCATCCTGGGGCTGGTGCTCGCCGGCTATCTGGCCTACCGGAAGTTCAGTCGCTAGCCCGACGCAGCGATGACTTCGCTGAGGAAACCCTTGTGATCCACTACGACGTTGAAGGGAACGCCGCGTGAGTGCGCTGACGGTCCTAGCCTCTGATGAGTTCGGGGCGCCTACGCCTGATGAGCTGTTCAACCTGCCCCCCATCATCCCGGGCGTCGACTGGTTCACCAAGCCGGTTCTGCTCGCGATGCTCAGCGCGATCCTCGTGATCGGCCTGTGCTGGGGAGCGTTCGCCAACCCGAAGATCGTGCCTGGGCGCCTCCAGAACGTCATGGAGTACGGCTACATGTTCGTCCGCGACCAGGTCGCCCGGCCCTTCCTGGGCAAGGACGCCGACCGGTGGATGGGCCTGCTGCTGACGCTGTTCTTCCTGGTCTTCATCTGGAACATCATGGGCGTCATCCCGATCGCCCAGTTCCCCGTGGCCTCGCACATCGCGTTCCCGGCCGTTCTCGCGGGCTCCATCTACGTGCTCAAGGTCTACCTCGGCATGAAGCACCAGGGCCCGGTCGGCTACTTCAAGAACCTGATGTTCCCGCCGGGGCTGCCCAAGCCGATCTACCTGCTGCTCTCGCCGATCGAGTTCCTGTCGAACCTGATCATCGCGCCGTTCACCCACGCCGTCCGACTCTTCGCGAACATGTTCGCCGGTCACATGCTGCTCGCCTTCTTCAGCATGGTCGGTTTCTGGTTCCTGTTCGAGAAGCTCACCCCGCTGGGTGCCGGCGTCGGCGTCATCGGTGTCGTGATGACCATCGTCTTCACGGCGTTCGAGATGTTCATCCAGTTCCTGCAGGCGTTCCTCTTCGCGATGCTGGCGTCGATGTACATCGGCGGCTCGCTGCACCCCGATCACTGAGAACCACATACCGGAATATCCATGACCGGTGAAACCCGATTCACCGGCCGTCCAGTAAAGGAAAACAGCAATGAGCGTTCTCGCTGAGGTCTCCGGCAACGTCACCGCCATCGGTTACGGTCTCGCCGCCATCGGCCCCGGCATCGGCGTCGGCATCATCTTCGGTCAGGGCGTGCAGGCCATCGCGCGTCAGCCCGAGGCTTACGGCCTGATCCGCCAGAACATGCTCCTCGGCTTCGTCCTCACCGAGGCCCTCGCCCTGCTCGGTCTGGTCGCGCCGTTCATCTTCGCGCAGCTCTAAAGACCAGAAGAATTCCCTGACGAAAGGCTGCATCCATGATCACGGCAGCTAAGCTCCTCGCGGCGGAGGGGGCGGCCAACCCCCTCATCCCGCACACGTTCGAGCTCGTCGTCGGTATCTTCTCGTTCCTCGTCGTCCTCTTCGTCGTCGGCAAGATCCTCGTCCCGCGTATCCAGAAGACGCTGGCCGAGCGCACCGACGCCATCGAGGGCGGCATCAAGAGGGCGGAGGAGGCCCAGGCCGAGGCGCAGGCCCTGCAGCGGCGCTACTCCGAGCAGCTCGAGGAGGCCAGGCGCGACGCCGCCAGGCTCCGCGAGGAGGCTCGCGAGCAGGCCGCCCAGATCAAGGCGGAGCTCCGCGAGGAGGCGCAGGCCGAGGCCCGGCGTCTCGTCGAGGCGGCGCACGCCCAGATCGAGGCCGACCGCGCTGCGGCTTTCGCCCAGCTCCGTGCGGAGATCGGCCGTCTGTCGACCGACCTGGCCGGCCGCATCGTCGGCGAGTCCCTGGAGGACGAGGTCCGGCAGAGCCGCATCGTCGACCGGTTCCTCGACGAGCTTGAGAGCTCCAGCGCGCAGGCGGTGCGCTGATGCGCGGTCTGAGCAGGACGTCGCTGGCAGAGGTCGAGGAGCGCTTCAACGCGGTCGCCGGTAGCGCCGACCTCGGCACGCTCTCCGACGAGCTGTTCGCCGTCGCGGACCTGCTCGACCGCGAGCACGGCCTGCGCCGGGCCATGTCCGACCCGGCCAGGCCCGGCGAGCAGAAGGCGCGGATCCTCCGCGCGCTGCTCGACGGCAAGGTGAGCCAGGCGGCCCTGGCCACGGCCGAGGCGGCGGTCTCGGCCCGCTGGTCGCGCGCCGGCGACCTCGCCGACGTGCTCGAGCGCCTCGGCGTCGTCGCCGCGGCGGCGGAGGCGGAGAGCCAGTCCAGGCTCGACGACGTGGAGGACGAGCTTTTCCGCTTCGGCCGCATCGTCGCCGCCAACCCCGAGCTGCGCCGCGCGCTCGCCGACGACTCCGCCCCCGCGGACGGCAAGCGCGAGCTGCTGCGCACGCTGCTCGACGGGAAGGTCGCGCCCACCAGCCTGCGTCTTGTCACGCAGCTGGCAGTGCACCGGAGAGGGCGTAGCCTGGAGACGGGGCTGGAGGAGTACGGCCAGCTCGTCGCCCAGCAGCGTCAGCGCCTCGTGGCGGTCGTGCGCAGCGCGGTCGAGCTGACCGAGGGGCAGAAGCAGCGCCTGGCGGCGTGGCTGCGCACCTCCTACGGCCGCGACGTGCACCTGAACGTCGAGGTGGACAAGCGTGTGCTCGGTGGGTTCTCGGTCCGCATCGGCGACGAGATCATCGACACCACCATTGTGGGACGAATCGAAGAAGTCCGCCGCCGGTTGGCCGGCTAGGCGAATAGGGAGACAGAGTAGAGATGGCGGAGCTTACGATCCGGCCGGACGAGATCCGGGACGCGCTTGAGCGCTTCGTCCAGGCGTACGAACCGGAAGGCGCCGCGCGCGAGGAGATCGGGACCGTCGTCGACGCCGGCGACGGCATTGCCCATGTCTCCGGCCTTCCCTCGGCGATGGCGAACGAGCTGCTCGAGTTCGAGGACGGCACGCGCGGTCTGGCACTGAACCTCGACACCCGCGAGATCGGTGTCGTTATCCTGGGCGACTTCAGCAGCATCGAGGAGGGCCAGACGGTCCGCAGGACCGGCGAGGTCCTGTCGGTGCCGGTCGGCGACAACTTCCTCGGCCGCGTGGTCGACCCGCTGGGCAACCCGCTCGACGGCAAGGGCTCCATCGAGTCCGAGGGCCTGCGCGCCCTTGAGCTCCAGGCCCCGTCGGTCGTCCAGCGGCAGCCGGTGAAGCAGCCGCTGCAGACCGGCATCAAGGCGATCGACGCCATGACGCCGATCGGCCGCGGCCAGCGCCAGCTGATCATCGGTGACCGTGGCACGGGCAAGACCGCCATCGCCGTGGACACCATCCTCAACCAGCGCGAGAACTGGCTCTCGGGCGACCCCGAGAAGCAGGTGCGCTGCGTGTACGTGGCGGTCGGCCAGAAGGGTTCGACGATCGCCCAGGTGCGCTCCCGCCTCGAAGAGGCCGGCGCGATGGAGTACACCACGATCGTCGCCGCCCCGGCGTCCGACCCCGCGGGTTACAAGTACATCGCCCCGTACACCGGTTCCGCCATCGGGCAGCACTGGATGTACCAGGGCAAGCACGTCCTCATCATCTTCGACGACCTCACCAAGCAGGCCGACGCCTACCGCGCCGTGTCGCTGCTGCTTCGCCGCCCGCCGGGCCGCGAGGCGTTCCCCGGTGACGTCTTCTACCTCCACTCCCGCCTGCTGGAGCGCTGCGCCAAGCTCTCCGACGACATGGGCGGCGGCTCGATGACCGGTCTTCCGATCATCGAGACGAAGGGCAACGACGTGTCGGCGTTCATCCCGACCAACGTCATCTCGATCACCGACGGCCAGTGCTTCCTGGAGACCGACTACTTCAACGCCGGTATCCGCCCGGCCATCAACGTCGGTATCTCGGTCTCCCGAGTCGGCGGCTCCGCGCAGATCAAGGCGATGAGGAAGGTGGCGGGCACGCTCCGCCTCTCCCTGTCGCAGTACCGCGACCTCGAGGCGTTCGCGGCCTTCGCCTCCGACCTGGACGCAGCCTCCCGCGCCCAGCTGGAGCGTGGCCAGCGCCTGACCGAGCTGCTCATCCAGCCGCAGTACTCCCCGCTCCCCGTCGAGCGCGAGGTCGTGTCGGTCTGGGCCGGCACCACCGGTGAGCTGGACGAGGTGCCGGTCGAGGACATCCGCCGCTTCGAGCAGGAGTTCCTCGACTACCTGCAGAGCGGCAAGAAGGGCGTCCTCGACAGCATCCGCGAGACGAAGGACCTGTCCGACGACACGGTGACCACGCTCAAGGACGCCATCACGGAGTTCAAGAAGGGCTTCACCACCTCGTCCGGCGAGCTGCTGGTCAAGGACGAGCCGGTGGCGCCGCTCGGCGCCGACGAGGTCGGCCAGGAGAAGATCAAGAAGGTCGTCCGCCCGGCGGCGGAGAAGTAGTCATGGGTGCCCAGCTCAGGCTGCTGAGGCGGCGGATCAGGTCGGTCAAGTCGACCGCCAAGATCACGCGCGCCCAGGAGCTCATCGCCAGTTCGCGGATCGTGAAGGCGCAGCAGCGGATGCAGGCGGCGCTGCCGTACGAGCGCGAGATCACGCGCGCCGTCACCGGCGTCGTCAGCAACGCGGCGAGCGTCGACCACCCGCTGACGGTGGCGAAGGAGAACCCCCGCAAGGCGGGCGTGCTCATCGTCACCAGCGACAGCGGGTTCTGCGGCGGCTTCAACGCGAACGTGCTGCGCGAGGCCGAGGCCCTGCGCGGCCTGCTGGCCGGGCGCGGCATGGAGGTCGTGCCGTTCGTCACCGGCCGCAAGGGTGTCACCTGGCACAGCTTCCGCGCGCGTCAGATGGGTGGGCAGTGGGTCGGCTTCTCCAGGAAGCCGGCCTACGCCGACGCCAAGGAAGTCGCGGAGACGCTGATCGACTCGTTCAAGGACGAGAACGGCATCGACGAGATCCACATCGTCTCGACCGAGTTCGTCTCGATGCTCACGCAGAACGTCGTCGTCAAGCGCGTCCTGCCGCTGGAGGTCGAGGAGACCGAGGCGACGGACACCACGACGATCCCGCCGTACTTCGAGTTCGAGCCGACCGCGGGCGACGTCCTCGAGTCGCTGCTGCCGCGGTACGTGGAGTCCCGCATCTTCACGGCGCTGCTGCAGTCGGCCGCTTCCGAGGAGGCGGCGCGCCGTCGCGCCATGAAGTCCGCCACGGACAACGCCAACGAGCTGATCCGCGTGTTCACCATGCAGATGAACCAGGCTCGCCAGGCCGAGATCACCCAGGAAATCAGCGAGATCGTCGGTGGCGCCAACGCGCTGGCTGACGCCGCAGCGGGGAAAGAGTGAAATGACTGCAGAGGCTGTTGAGACCGTTGAGACCCCGTCGGCCGGCACCGGCCGCGTGGCTCGCGTCACAGGGCCCGTCGTCGACGTGGAGTTCCCCGTCGAGGCGATGCCCGACATCTACAACGCGCTGACCGTCGACGTGACGCTCGGCGACGACACCAAGACCCTCACGCTGGAGGTCGCGCAGCACCTGGGCGACAACCTCGTGCGGGCCATCTCCATGCAGCCCACCGACGGCGTCGTCCGCGGCGCCGCGGTCGTCGACACCGGCGCGCCGATCTCGGTGCCGGTCGGCGACGTCGTCAAGGGCCACGTGTGGAACGCGCTGGGCGAGCCCCTCGACGTCCCCAAGGCGTCGCTGGAGGTCTCCGAGCGGTGGGGCATCCACCGTCCGTCCCCGGCGTTCGACCAGCTCGAGTCGCGCACCGAGATGCTCGCCACGGGCATCAAGGTCATCGACCTGCTCACCCCGTACGTGCAGGGTGGCAAGATCGGCCTGTTCGGCGGCGCCGGCGTCGGCAAGACCGTCCTCATCCAGGAGATGATCCGCCGCGTCGCCCGCAACTTCGGTGGCACCTCGGTGTTCGCCGGCGTGGGCGAGCGCACCCGTGAGGGCAACGACCTCTGGCTGGAGATGGAGGAGGCGAACGTCCTCAAGGACACCGCCCTCGTCTTCGGCCAGATGGACGAGCCGCCGGGCACCCGTCTGCGGGTCGCGCTGTCGGCGCTGACGATGGCGGAGTACTTCCGCGACGTGCAGAAGCAGGACGTGCTGCTCTTCATCGACAACATCTTCCGCTTCACGCAGGCCGGTTCGGAGGTCTCCACCCTCCTCGGCCGCATGCCGTCCGCGGTGGGTTACCAGCCGACGCTGGCCGACGAGATGGGTGTGCTCCAGGAGCGCATCACCTCGACGCGCGGTCACTCGATCACCTCCATGCAGGCGATCTACGTGCCCGCCGACGACATCACCGACCCGGCGCCGCACAACGCGTTCGCGCACCTCGACGCGCAGACCGTTCTCTCCCGGCCGATCTCGGAGAAGGGCATCTACCCCGCGGTGGACCCGCTCGACTCCTCCTCCCGCATCCTCGACCCGCAGATCGTGGGCGAGGAGCACTACCGGGTGGCCCAGGAGACCAAGCGGATCCTGCAGAAGTACCGCGAGCTCCAGGACATCATCGCGATCCTCGGCATCGACGAGCTGTCCGAGGAGGACAAGGTCATCGTGCAGCGGGCCCGCCGCATCGAGCGGTTCCTGTCGCACCCGATGTACGCCGCCGAGGCGTTCACCGGCCAGCCGGGCGAGAACGTCCCGCTGGACGAGACGATCGCCTCCTTCAAGGGTCTGTGCGCCGGTGAGTACGACCACCTGCCCGAGCAGGCGTTCTTCATGGTCGGCGGCATCGACCAGGCCGTGGCCAAGGCCAAGGAACTCGAGAGCCGCTGATCGCCCCACGGTGGTGGCACGGCCCGCCGGCCGTGCCACCATCTGATCGGAAAGGAACCTACATAAGTGGCGAAGCTACGCGTAGGGGTTGTCTCACCCGAGCGTGAGATCTGGTCGGGCGAGGCCGACATGGTGATTGCCAAGACCGTGGACGGCGAGATCGGTATTATGCCGCAACACGCACCCGTGCTCGGCGTCCTCGTCGAGGGCGGCGTGCTGCGCGTGAAGCGGGAAGGCGAGGGGGACCTGGTCGCGGCCGTGCACGGGGGGTTCATCTCCGTGGCCGACAACGAGGTGTCCGTGCTCGCCGAGGTGGCCGAGCTCGGTTCCGAGGTCGACGTCGCGGCGGCCCGTGACGCTCTCGACCGGGCCCAGGCTTCGATCGAGGCCAACCAGGAAGACGTCGACGCCGCGATCGAGGCCAAGCGTGCCAGGGCCCGGCTGCGTGCGGCAGGCGAAGAGGTTTAATCAGAGTCAACGAGCCTAGGGGGCGGCATGGTGGCGACTGTACTGACGTTCGTGACGCTGCTGGCCGCCCTCGTGGTCGTACGGGCGGTGCTGCTGTCGCGCACGCGCGGCAGCGTACCGTGTCGTCTCCGTGCGGGTGACCGGAGCTGGCGGAGCGGGATCGCCCGCTATGCCGACGGGGAGCTCCACTGGATCCCGCTCATAGGCGTCCGTATCAGGCCGCGCCACGCGATCGCGAGGCGCGGCCTGATTGTTTCCGCCCGCAGGGAGCTCGACGGCGGGCTCTACGCGATCGACTGCTCGGGCACCACGAGCGGCATCTCGCTGGCGATGAGCGCCGACGCGCTGACGGGTTTCCTGTCCTGGCTGGAGGCGGCGCCGCCGAGCGCGTACCTCGACGTGGCCTGACCGTTCAGCGGGTGCCGCCGGGCCTCCAGAGGATCTCGTCGCCGGCGTGGGCCACCCGGCAGGCGATGAAGAGCAGGTCGGAGAGCCTGTTCAGGTACTTCGCGGTGAGCGGGTTCATGTCGGCGTGTTCCTGCAGCGCCGCCCAGGTGGTGCGTTCGGCCCTGCGTACGGTGACGCGGGCGACGTGCAGCGCGGCCGTGGCGGGGTCGCCGCCGGGCAGGATGAAGCTGCGCAGCGGCTTGAGCCCGGCGTTGAACCGGTCGCACTGCTCCTCCAGCCAGTCGATGTACGACTGTTCCACCCGCAGCGGCGGGAACTCGGGGTTCTCCTTGACGGGCGTGGCGAGGTCCGCGCCGAGGTCGAACAGCTCGTTCTGGACGCGTGACAGCACCTGCGCCAGTTCGGCGGGCAGCGTGCCGTGCGACAGTGCCACGCCGAGGTGGGCGTTGGCCTCCTCGACGTCGGCGTAGGCGGCGAGTCGCGGGTCGGTCTTCGAGGTGCGGCTCATGTCGCTGAGCGCGGTCGTGCCGTCGTCGCCGGCGCGGGTGTAGATGCGGGAGAGGACGACCGGCTTGTCCTTGTCTGCGCGGGTCATGGCCCCAGGATGTCACGCCCGGCGGCCGACATGACAAATGTCATCGGCGACGGGTGCGGTGCGCATGTCCGACCGGTGATTCTTCCGACTACAGCGCCTGTGCCGTCCGGGCCACCATGGAGGCCATGACGAAGGAGAGGACCTGATGCTCGAACTCAGCGATCTGCGCAAGCGTTTCGCGGGCGGCCCGGACGCCCCCGACGGCAAGGTGGCCCTGGACGGGATCAGCTTCGCCGTACAGCCGGGCGAGATGTTCGGGTTCGTCGGCGCGAACGGGGCCGGCAAGACGACGACGATGCGGATCGTCATGGGGGTGCTGGAGGCCGACTCCGGGTCGGTGGCGTGGAAGGGCAGGCCCCTGGAGCACGCCGACCGCAGGCGTTTCGGCTACATGCCGGAGGAGCGTGGCCTGTATCAGAAGATGTCGGTCGCCGAGCAGGTCGAGTACTTCGGGCGGCTGCACGGGCTCGGCCCTTCCGCGGCGAGGAAGGCCACGGCCGACCTCCTGGAGCGGCTCGGGCTGACCGAGCGCCGGGGTGACGCGGTGCAGGCGCTGTCGCTGGGCAACCAGCAGCGGGTGCAGCTCGCCGTGGCGCTGGTGCACGACCCTGAGCTGCTGGTGCTGGACGAGCCGTTCTCCGGGCTCGACCCCATCGCCGTCGACGCCTTGGTCGCCGTGCTGCAGGAGCGCTGCAGGGGCGGCGTGCCCGTGATCTTCTCCAGTCATCAGCTCGAACTCGTCGAGCGGCTGTGCGACTCGGTCGGCATCGTCTCGTCGGGCCGCATGGTGGCGGCCGGCACGGTGGCCGGCCTGCGGAGCGCCGAGGGCGGCACGCTCCGCGTGGTGGTGCGCGACCCGGCGCCCGGCTGGGCCGACGGCCTGCCCGGCACGGTGACCGTGGCGGGCGACAGGCACGAGCTGCGGGCCGTGGACGCGGACGACCAGGAGATCCTGCGCCGCGCGCTCAAGGCGGGCCGCGTGGAGTACTTCGGCGTCGAGCAGCCGACCCTCACCGATATCTTCAAGGAGGCAGTGGCGTGAACGAGCTGATGCTGGTGGCCAGGCGTGAGATCGTCACGCAGGTGCGGTCGCGGACGTTCGTCATCGGCCTGCTGGTCAGCGCGGTGCTGGTCGCGGCGCTGGCGTTCGCGCCGAAGCTGTTCGGCGGGCCCGACTCGTACACCTTGGGGGTGGTCAACTCCCAGCGGCTGCCCGTGACGGCGCCGCAGGGGGCGACGGTGGAGTGGCGGACGTACCCGGACGAGGCGGCGGCCAGGAAGGCGCTGCTCGACGGCGACGCCGACGCGGTCGTGGTGAACGGCTCGAAGGTGCTGTCCGAGGGCGAGCTCGACGAGCGGCTGGGCGTGCTGCTGCAGGTGGCGAACCGGGAGATGAAGCTCGACGCCCAGGGGGTGCGGGTGCCGCCGCTGCAGACGGAGGCGGTGCGGGCCGACGCCCGCTACGACGCGGCCCGCGGCGGCATGGCGACGACGCTGACGTTCCTGCTCTTCTTCACGCTCGTGGGCCAGATGATGATGGTCGCGATGGGCGTGGTCGAGGAGAAGGGCAGCAGGATCGTGGAGATCCTGCTGTCGTCGATGAAGCCGTGGCAGCTCCTGGGCGGCAAGATCGCCGGTCTGGGCGTGGTGGGCCTGATCAACCTCGTCGTCATCGTGTGCGGAGGCCTCGGCGCGGCGACGGTGTCGGGCCTGGTCGTGGACTTCCCTCCGGGCATGACGGGGATCGTCGTCGGCGTCCTCGTGTGGTTCCTCCTGGGCTACGTGTTCTACGCCACGCTCGCGGCGGCGCTGGCCTCGCTGGTGTCGCGGCAGGAGGAGGTGGGCAGCGTCATGAACCCGCTGATGATGGCGCTGATGGGCACCTACTTCGTGGCGTTCTTCGCGGCCAACGAGCCGAACGGCACGCTGGCGGCCGTGCTGTCCTGGGTGCCGCCGTTCTCCGCGATGGTCATGCCGGTGCGGATGGCGGCGACGGAGATACCGCTGTGGGAGGTCGCCGGCTCGGCGGCGGTCATGGCGCTGGCGGTGGCGGGCGCGCTGGCGCTCGGCGCCACCGTCTACCGGCGCGCGGTGCTGCGCACCGGCGCCAGGCTCAAGATCCGCCAGGTGCTGAGCCAGAGGTAGCGGCCGCCGATGGACGCCATGAGGCGGGCACGGCGCTTCACCTGGCACATGCTGATCTCCGGCCTGGTCGTGATGTGGGTGGTCGTCGCGGCCGGGTCGACGCTCGCACTCTCCGAGGGCCGGCTGTGGTGGCCGCGCGTCGTGCTCGCCCTGGTCGCGGGCGCCGCCTTCAGCGCCCTGTACCCGCGATCCGTCACCGCGATCCTGGACGGGCGGCGCCCGGCCAGGATCATCGCGGTGATGGGTGCGCTGGCGGTGCTGGCGGCGGGCCTCGGCGGGGCGGAGCCGGTCGGGTGGGGCTTCGTCCCGATGGTGTGGCTGTCGGTCGCGGTGCTCGGCGTGGGGGCCCGCGCGGCCGTGCTCCTGTCGCTGGGGACGTTCGCGGTGTGCGTGACCCTGGCCCTGGTGTCGGGGCCTGGCAGTGAGGGCCTGCCGGGCCCGTGGCTCTCCATGGTGGTGTACGCGCTGTGGTGCGCGGTCCTGCCGCCGTCGAACCGCATGTGGAACTGGATCTGGACGCTGGCCGTCCAGGCGCACGAGGGCCGCGAGGCGCACGCCAGGCTGGCGGTCGCCGAGGAGCGGCTGCGGTTCGCCCGCGACCTGCACGACCTGGTGGGTCACCAGCTGTCGGCCATAGCGGTGAAGACGGAGCTGGCGGTGCGCCTGACCGGCGCCGACCTCGACGCCGCCAGGGCGGAGATGACCGAGGTGAACACGCTCACCAGGAAGGCGTTGAAGGAGCTGCGCCAGGCGGTGCGCGGCTACCGCGAGCTGGACCTGTCCGCGGAGCTGGAGAGCGTGAGGTCGGTGCTGGAGGCGGCGGGGGTGCGCTGCCGGGTGCGGCTGCCGTACAGGGATCTGCCGGACGGGGTGGCGCCGGTGTTCGCGTACGCGGTGCGCGAGGCGGTGACGAACGTGCTCAAGCACAGCGCCGCGACGTTCTGCGACATCACGCTGCGCTTCACCGAGGAGGAGGCGGAGCTGTCGGTGCGCAACGACGGGGTGGTGCGGCGGCAGGTGGCCGACCTGGGCAGCGGGCTCAGCGGCATGGGGGAGCGGCTGGCCGCGCTGGGCGGGGCCGTGAGCGCGCGTCCCGTGGGCGACGGCGAGTTCCTCCTGAACGCGGTGGTGTCACTCCCGCTGAGTGGGTAGGGGAAAAAGTCGGCGTCTTCCGGCGACAAGTGCGTGACCAGGGGTAGGGGTACTGTCGCAGCACATCTGAGGAGGTGGCATGCGCGTCCGGGGCAATCCGAAGGCCCAGGTGGTGCGGATCGGCACGAGGCTCGACGCGGGCACCTCTGCCGGGGTGCGGGAACGCCTGCACGAGGCGGTCGACTCCGGGCACGGCGACCTGATCCTCGATCTCTCGAAACTGGAGATGATCGACGCCACGGGTCTCGGCGTGCTCGTGGGCACGCATCGGCGCGCGCTGAGCGCGCAACGCCGCCTCGTCCTTCGGGGGGTGCCACCGCGGATCATGCGGGTCCTCGCGGTGACCCGGCTGAATCGGGTCCTGCACGTGGAGGTTCCCGCCGCCGCCGTGGCCTGAGCGTCGATATCGGGCGGAGGGTGATCAGCCGCCGTCCGCCCCTTTCGCCGCCATTTCGGCTGTCACCTTTCCCGGCCTCCTGACCATTCAGAAACCGCCCGAAAAGCGATTTTCACCCCGTCAGTACGAGATGTAATCGCAGCATCGGCGTCATGCGGAGCCGAGCGTCCTGCCGAAGATGTGGACGGCGGCACTCACGAGTTCCTCGACCTCCGGCGGATCGGCCGACAGCAGCCATTCGATGAGCAGCTCTTGTAGCGCTCCAATGACCCCGAGGGTCACCAGGCGGCGATTCGCGGGGCCGGGCGCGGGCAAATCCCCCGCCGCCTCTTCGAGGAGCCTGGCGAACGCGTCCACGGCCCGCTGCCGCGAGTGCGCGAGGATGTCGCCCGACCTGCGCACCTCGACGTGCATGATGCGGGCCCGGCGCCAGTCCCCGGTGACGAACTCGATGTACGCGCGGATCGCCGCCCTGGCCTTCGCCTCCAGGGCGGCGGGCGCCTCGCGTAACGCCTTGGCGACCGCGGCGAGCCCTTCCTCGACGCACCGTTCGTGCAGGGCTTGGAGGAGTTCCTCGCGGCCGCCGAAACATTCGTAGAAGGCGCGGTTGGAGATCCTCGCCTCCGAGCACAGCCTTTCGATGGTCGTCGCCGCGAAACCCGGCTTGGCGTATAGCGTGTACGCGGCCGTCATCAGCCGCTCGCGTCTGTCTGCCAGCCTTTGCTCGGCTGACATTCCCCGGTAAGACCGGTTCACATTCCACCCGTCCAACATGATCGTGGCCCCCAGAGCACACAATTATGGACGGATGATCGGATTTGGGAAAGGGTGCATAGTTTATCTCTTACGTCAGCCGTGCAAGAACGTGACAAGTCTGATCAGCCGCTCAAGTCCGGCAGGCCCGGGTGAACGGCACAGGCTTCACGCGGGCACGGCGAAGCGCCGCCGCGGACCCGAGGCCGGGCGGCGCTCCTGCAAGGCACTCTCCACGGGGAGAGCCCAGGTCAGAACAGGGTGGGGTTCTCCGGCTCGATGCCGCGCAGCGCGTCGTAGTCGAGCGTGACGCAGTCGATGCCGCGGTCGGCGGCCAGCACGCGCGCCTGCGGCTTGATCTCCTGGGCGGCGAAGACGCCGCGCACCGGGGCCAGCAGCGGGTCGCGGTTCAGCAGCTCGAGGTAGCGCGTGAGCTGCTCGACGCCGTCGATCTCGCCGCGCCGCTTGATCTCGACCGCCACCGTCGCGCCCCCGCCGTCGCGGCACAGGATGTCGACGGGCCCGATCGCCGTCATGTACTCACGCCTGATGAGCGTGTAGCCGTCGCCCAGCGTCGTGATGTGCTCGGCCAGCAGCTCCTGCAGGTGGGCCTCGACGCCGTCCTTGATGAGCCCCGGATCGACACCCAGCTCGTGGCTGGAGTCGTGGAGGATCTCCGCCATGGTGAGGACCAGCTTCTCGCCGGTCTTGCCGTGGGTGACCGTCCAGGTCTCGCCCTCCTCCTTCAGCTTGCAGGGAGGGTTCATCCAGTTGAGCGGCTTGAAGGCGCGATCGTCGGCGTGGATCGACACGCTGCCGTCCGCCTTGATGAGCACCAACCGCGGCGCCATCGGCAGGTGCGCCGTGAGCCGTCCGACGTAATCCACGCTGCATCGCGCGATGACCAACCGCATGACGATCCACCTTAGTGGCTCTGGAAAACTGGAAGTATGGCGTTTGAAATGGTGGGAGTGCTCGGGCTGGGCACCATGGGCTCCGGCATCGCCGAAGTCCTCGCCCGCGCGGGCCTCCGAGTGATCGGGGTGGAGGCCGACGCCGAGGCCCTCGCCCGCGGACGCCGCTACCTGGAGGCGTCCACCCAGCGCGCGGTCGACCGCGGCAAGCTCACGGCGGAGGAGCGCGAGGCCGTCCTCGGCCGCGTCTCCCTCACCACCGCCCGCCGCGACCTGCGCGACGCCGACCTCGTCATCGAGGCCGTCCCCGAGGTCATGTCCTGCAAGATCCCGCTCTTCCAGGACCTCGACGCCGTCTGCAAGCCCGAGGCCGTGCTGGCCACCAACACCTCCTCGCTGTCCGTCACGGCCATCGCCGCCGCCACCTCCCGCCCCGAACGGGTCGTCGGGCTGCACTTCTTCAACCCGGCGCCCGTCATGCGGCTGGTCGAGGTCATCCGCACCGTCCACACCGCGCCCGGCGTCCTCGCCGCCGTCGTGGAGCTGGCGGGCCGCCTGGGCAAGACGCCCGTGACGGTCGGCGACCGGGCCGGGTTCCTGGTCAACCGGCTGCTGCTGCCGTACCTGAACCACGCCGCGCAGCTGCTCGACCAGGGCGTGGCCGAGCGCGAGGGCATCGACGTCGCGATGCGGCTCGGCGTCGGCATGCCGATGGGGCCGTTCGCGGTGCTCGACCTGATCGGGCTCGACACGGCGTACGAGACGATGTGCGTGCTGTTCGACGAGACCCGCGACCGCCGCCACGCGCCCGCGCCGCTGCTGCGCGAGATGGTCTCCGCCGGGCTGCTGGGCCGGAAGACCGGCCGCGGCTTCTACGGCGAGGAGCGGGCGCACCGCGACCCGGAGAAGTCCTCCGTCATCACGTTCGCGGTGGCGGGAGAGGGGTGCGAGGTGCTCGCCGAGCGGCTGCGCGTCGCCGGGTACAAGACCTCCGACGACCCGGACGTCGTGCTGCACTTCGCCGACCGGCCGGTCATCGAGCACGCCGCCCGGCGCACCGCCTGCTCCAAGCTCGTCGGCGTCCACGTCGTCGGCGGCCGGGTCGCGGAGCTGGCCGTCACCGCGCTCACCGCCCACCACTCCGCCGTCGCCGCGGCCGGCCTGATGAAGGTCGCCGGCCTGACCCCCGTACGCTGCAGGGACCGGGCGGGCTTCGTGGCCGACGCGCTGCTCTACCCCTACCTGAACGACGCGGTGCGCATGTACGACTCCGGCTACGCCTCGATCGCCGACATCGACCTGGCGATGCGCCTGGGCTGCGGGTACGCCGAAGGGCCGTTCGAGATGATGGAGCGCCTGGGGCTGGCCAAGGTCCGCGACGGGCTGCGGGCGCTCTACGCCGAGTACCGCGAGCACGCCTTCGCCCCCGCCCCGCTGCTCGACGAACTGGTCGCCGCGGGCCTCGACACCTTCCCCCGCGCATGAGCCCACGCCGCGCCCGGCACAGGGAATCCTCCCGGCCTTTCGGCTTCCCCCGCGGCATGGACGCCGTCGAGGAGTGGCCGGACGGGGAGTGGAAGGTCCGCATGCTGACGGGCGCGTCCTCGACGAAGGACTACCGCTGCCCCGGGTGCGACCAGGAGATCCGCACGGGGCAGCCGCACCTCGTCTCCTGGCCCAACTGGCCGGGCGGAGACGAGGAGCGCCGCCACTGGCACTCCGGCTGCTGGCGCAAGCGACTCGACCGCGGCCCCGGCCGCAGCCGCTACTGACCCCGAAGCCCGTACGAAAGGGAAGACGTTGGAGATTCGCGCGGCCACCGTGCTGCCTGCCAGGCGAGAGCCGATCGAGCTGCACACCGCCGACGGCCTGACCCTGGTCGGCGAGCTCGCCCTGCCCCTCGACCGCCCGCCGGTGGCGACGCTGGTGACCCTCCACCCGCTGCCCACCCATGGCGGGTTCATGGACAGCCACGTCTACAAGAAGGCCGCCAACCGGCTGCCCGCGCTCGCCGACCTGGCCGTGCTGCGCTTCAACACCCGCGGCACCTCCTCCGAGCGCGGCACGTCCGAGGGGGCGTTCGACGGGGGAGAGGGCGAGCGGTTCGACGTGGCCGCCGCCCTGGAGTACGCCGAGTTCGAGGACCTGCCCAGGGTCTGGGTGGTCGGCTGGTCGTTCGGCACCGAGCTCACCCTCAAGTGGGCGCACGACCCGCTGGTCGAGGGCGCGATCCTGCTGTCGCCGCCCCTGCACAGGGCCACCGACGACGACCTCGACGCCTGGGCGCGCTTCGGCCGCCCGCTGGTGGTGCTGGTGCCGGAGTTCGACGACTACCTGCGGCCCGACGAGGCGCGCAAGCGCTTCGCCAGGGTGCCGCAGGCCGAGGTCATCGGGGTCGAGGGCGCCAAGCACCTGTGGGTGGGCGAGCCGTACGTCCGCATCGTGCTGAACGAGATCGTCAAGCGGGTCAACCCCGAAGCCTGGCCGCTGCCGACCGACGTCTCTTAGAATCGCGTTCGGTCCGTACGGAGGAGGCCTGGCGTGGACGCGTTCGCTCTCAGCGGGAAGAAGGCTCTGGTCACCGGGGCGTCGAAGGGCATCGGGCGCGCGATCGCGCTCGCCTACGCCGAGGCGGGCGCCGACGTCGCGCTGGTCTCGCGGTCGGCCGAGACCCTGGCCGAGGTGGCCAAGGAGGTCGAGGCGCGCGGCCGGCGGGCCGTGGTGGTCCCGGCCGACCTCACTGACAGGGAGGCCGCCGCCGGGGCCGTCCACGCCGTGATCGACGCGCTGGGCCACCTCGACGTCGTCGTCAACAACGCCGGAGGCTCCAACTTCCTCGTCGAGTTCAAGGACCTTCGGCTGTCCGGCTGGGACAAGCTGATGCGGCTCAACCTCGACTCGGCGATGGCGGTCTGCCACGCCGTGGCGGGCCACCTGCTGTCCAGGGGCGGGGGCTCGGTGATCAACGTGGCGTCCGTGGCGGCGCTCGGCGCGCCCTTCCTGGCGCCGTACGCGGCGGCCAAGGCCGGCCTGGTGGCGCTGACCAAGACGCTCGCCGTGGAGTGGGCGCAGGCCGGCGTCAGGGTGAACGCGCTGTGCCCCGGGTGGACGGCCACCGACCTCAACAGGAGCCTGTGGGAGGACGAGTCGGCGAGCGCGGCGACCGTGGCGAGCGTGCCGATGCGGCGGTGGGGCACGCCGGAGGAGATGGCGTACCCGGCCGTCTTCCTCGCCTCCCCGGCGGCGGCGTACGTGACGGGCCAGGTCCTGTTCGTCGACGGCGGCGCCACCGCCGTCTGAGGGGGTTCTCGGCCGTACGGCTCGCACTTAAGGGGTATATCGGCATGTGCCCGGAGTGATTGTCGCCCCGAACCCGGCTACCGTGTGGTCCGTGCAGCTCTACTCGAGATCGGCCGGCACAGGGCTCCCAGTGGTGCTCCTCCACGCCTTCCCGCTGTCGTCGGCCATGTGGCTGGCCCAGCGCGAGGGGCTGTCGAGGAGCTGCCGGGTCATCACCCCCGACCTGCGCGGGTTCGGCGGGTCACGGCTCGGCGAGGACGACCCGTCGATCGACCTGATGGCCGACGACGTGGCCGCGCTGCTCGACGCCGAGGGCGTCGACCGGGCCGTCGTCGGCGGCCTGTCGATGGGCGGCTACGTCACCATGGCCTTCTGCCGCCGCCACCCCGACCGGGTGCTCGGCGTGATCCTCGCCGACACCAAGGCCACCCCCGACCCGCCCGCCGCCAGGGAGAACAGGGAGCGCATCGCCCGCGCCGCCCTCGACGGCGGCAGCGACGTGCTGGTCCGCGAGGTGCTGCCGACGCTGGTCGGGCCCACCACGAAGGAGCGGCGGGCCATGGTGTTCGGCCGGGTCAAGGGGCTGGTGCAGGCCGCGCCGCCCGCGGCGGTCGCCTGGGCGCAGCGGGCCATGGCCGCCAGGCCCGACTCCCTCCCCACGCTCGCCGCGCTGAAGGCGCCGGCCCTCGTCCTGGTGGGAGAGGAGGACGAGCTCGCGCCGCGCGGCGACGCCGAGGCCATGGCGCAGGCCGCGCCCGAGGGCCGGCTGGAGGTCATCCCGAAGGCCGGGCACCTCAGCGCGGTCGAGCAGCCCGAGGCGTTCAACGCGGCCGTCACCGCGTTCCTCAGCAGCGATCTTGGCGAGGCAGCACGATCTCTCGGATGATCAGCGCGATCGCGGCGGCCACCGGGATGGCCAGCAGCGCCCCGACGATGCCGAGCAGCGCGCCGCCGAACAGCGCCGCGATCACCGTCACCGCGGGCGTCACGTCCACCGAGTGCTTCATCACCCTCGGGTAGATGACGTAGTTCTCGATCTGCTGGTAGACGACGAAGAAGATCGCGCACGCGATGCCGGCGGGCAGCGACTGCAGCAGCGCCACGCCCGTCACGAGCACCGCGCCGATCGTGGCGCCGACCAGCGGGACCAGGTCGGTGAGCGCCACCACCAGGGCGAGGGCCAGCGCGTAACGCACGTCCACGATCGACAGGAAGATCCAGGTCAGCACGCCCGCGATGACCGAGATCAGGACGTTGCCGGCGACGTACCCGCCGATGCCGGTGAGGACCTGCTCGCTGATGGCCCGCGTACGGTCCCGGCGGGACGCCGGCACGAGCTTGAGCAGGTAGTCCTTGATCGTGTGCAGCGAGCCGAGGAAGTACAGCATGAGCACCAGCAGCGTCACCGTGGTGAACACGCCGTTGAGCACCACGAGGCCCGCGCCCATGATGCCGCTGGCCAGCGACGGCCCGAGGGTCGTCGTCACGAACGTGCGCAGCTGCGGCAGGATCTGGTAGTCGGCGTCGAGCCTGCGCAGCGTGGGGTGGTTGCCCAGGTCGGTGAGGTAACCGGGCACGGCCGCGACGAACTCGCTGAGCTGCTTGCTCACCGGCGGCACCACGGCCAGCCCGAACAGCGCGAACGCCACGATCACGCCGGCGAAGACGATCGAGATGGCGAGCCGCCGCTTGAGCCCGCGCCGCTGCAGCGTCTCCACGGCCGGGTTCAGGCCGACGGCCAGGAACATCGCCACCACGACCAGGATGATCGTGCTGAGCGAGCTGACGATCATCTGTGCGATCGCGATGGCGGTCAGCACGCCGAGGCCGCCGACCAGCCCGAACAGGAACGGGCCCCGGGCGAGCGGCTTGCCGGGTAAGCCGTACGGCCGGTCGGTCTCCTCCGCGGCCTTCGGGCCGGCGTCAGTGGACAAAGAGCCTCCTCGGGGGATACCACAACGAGCCGTACAGGCCCTACAACACGGAGAGAGCCTAGCGACCGTCGGGTCGCCAGGCTCTCTCCACCGTCATTCAGCCCCAGGGGCGGGCACGCGGCTCGTGCCCGAGCGGTCGCCTACTCCTGCCACCACTCCGCGTCGTCGTCGGCCTTGCCGCTGGCGGGCTTGGCGGTGACGGGCGAGGCGGCCTCGACCTTGGGCGCGGGCGCCGGAGCGGGAGCCGAGGGCTCGGCCGCGGCGATGGCCGGCTTCGGCGGGGCCGCCGTGACCACCGGCTCGGGCTCCAGGCCGGGCAGCGGGGCGCCGCCGAGGAGCTGACGGAGCTGGGCCAGGTGGCTGGTGATGCTGTCGCGCTGCCTCGTCAGCTCGTCGACCTGGCGCTGCATCGTCGCACGGGTGCGCTCGGCCTCGTTCTTCGCGTCGGTGACGATCGTCTCGGCGCTCGCCTTGGCCTCGGCCACGATGGTCTCGGAGCTCTTGCGGGCGTTCGCCACGAGCTGCTTGGCGTGCAGGTCGGCCTCGCGGCGGGTCTGCTCGGCCTGCTGCGTGGCCTTCGTGGCCCGCGACTCGGCGGTGGCGGCGCGCTGCTCGGCCTCGGCGACCAGCTTCTGGGTGGCGGCCTGCGCGGTGGCGTGGCGCTCGGCCTCCTGCCGCTCGGCCTCCTCGCGCCGGGCCGCGAGCTGGATCTCGAACTCCGCTTCGTCCTGCGCCCGCTTCGCCTCGGACTCCTCCAGGACCCGCTGCGCCTGGGCGCGCATCTCGTCGGCCTGCCGCTTCGCCGTGGTGAGCACCTCGTCGCGCTCGCGCTTGGTGGAGGCACGCAGCTGGGCCACCTCGCGCTCGGTGGTGGTGCGCAGCTTGGCGATCTCCCGCTCGGCGTCGGCCCGCTTCTCGGCGACCTCGTGGTCGGCGGTGGCCCGCAGCTTGGCGACCTCGCGCTCGGTGGTGTTGGTCAGCTCGTCGGCCTCGCGGCGGGCCGTGGAGCGGATCTCCTCGGCGTCGCGCTCGGCGGCCTGGCGCATCTCGTCGCTCTCGCGGGTGGCCTGGGCGCGCTTCTCGGCGGCCTCGGCCTCGGCGGCGGCCCGCATGTCCGCGGCCTCGACCTTGGCGGCGGCCTTGATCTCGTTGGCCTCGGACCTGGCGGCCTGCACCAGCTCGGTGGCCTGCTCCTCGGCCAGCCTGAGCAGCTGCTCGATGCGGGCGCCGAGGCCGGAGTAGGTGGGTCGCTCCTGCTCCTGGAGCTGGCGCTGGGAGTCGCCCAGCTCGCGCTGCAGGGTGGAGACCTGCTCGCGGGCCTGGCGGAGCTCGCCGTCGAGCTGCTTGAGATGGTCGTGGACCTGGTGCCGGTCGTAACCGCGGAGCACGACGTCGAACTCGCGGGCTGGGGCGTCCTCGAAGAAGTTGTTGAGCTGTGCGTCGATGTCGGACTGCATGGAGGCTCGATCCTGGGTTGTCGAGACGGCTACACGGGCCGGACGGGGGGTTCGGGGCACCCGAGCCAGGAGCCCGCGCCCGGCGCAGGCTCCTTGTCCGGTGGAAGGCCAGCGTACTCCGCCGGTGCCGCCTTGGAGGCCCCGTCCAACTTTCTGCGTGACTCGTTACTTATAAGCGTTTTCTTGGTTTGCTAGGGCCTGGCCGCTTGGACCAACTCAGTGAGCATTCCTCCCACGTCTTTCGGATGCAGAAACGCGATCTGCGAACCCATGGACCCGTGTCGGGGACGCTCGTCAAGCAGCCTCACGCCCTTCTCGTTGATCTTATCCATGGCCTCGGCGACGTCGGGCACGCCGAATGCCACGTGGTGTACGCCCTCGCCCCGCTTAGCGAGGAATTTTCCCACAGGCGAGTCTTCCGTGAGGGGTTCAAGGAGCTGAATGTAGGAGCCCCCGCCTTCGCCGTCGGCGATATGCAGCATGGCCTCCTTGACGCCCTGCTCCTCGTTCACCTCCCGCGCGACCACCGTGAGCTCGAAGAGCTCCGAGAAAAGCCGGATCTTCTCGTCGAGGTCGCGGCACGCGATCCCGACATGGTCGATGCGCATGAACATTGTGTGGCCCACCTCCATAGCGGACGTCCTCCTACTCGTGGGTATGGTGTCAAAGAACCCCACGTGAGCACAGGAGGCCCGCCATGTCCGGTTCCGTCATCGTCGCCGGAGCCCGCACCCCCATAGGCAAGCTGCTGGGCGGACTGTCCGGCCTGCGTGCCGTCGACCTGGGCGGCATCGCCATCAAGGCCGCGCTCGAGCGCGCCGGAGTCGCCCCCGAGGCCGTCGAGTACGTCATCATGGGCCAGGTCCTCCAGGCCGGCGCGGGCCAGATCCCGTCCCGCCAGGCCGCGGTCCAGGCCGGCATCCCCATGACCGTGCCGTCCATCACCATCAACAAGGTCTGCCTGTCGGGCCTCGACGCCATCGCCATGGCCGACCAGCTCATCCGCGCCGGAGAGTTCGACATCGTGGTGGCCGGGGGCATGGAGTCCATGACCAACGCCCCCCACCTGCTGCCCGGCCTGCGCAAGGGCGTCAAGTACGGCGGCTCCGAGGTGATCGACTCCATGGCGCACGACGGCCTGTTCTGCGCCTTCGACCAGTGCGCGATGGGCGAGTCCACCGAGCGGCACAACGCCAGGCTCGGCATCGGCCGCGAGGAGCAGGACGCCCTGTCCGCCCGCTCCCACCAGCTCGCCGCCGCGGCCATCAAGAACGGCCTGTTCGAGGACGAGATCGTCCCCGTCGAGATCCCGCAGCGGCGCGGCGAGCCGGTCGTCGTCCGCGAGGACGAGGGCGTGCGCGGCGACACCACCGTCGAGACGCTGGCCAAGCTGCGGCCCGCCTTCGCGGCCGACGGCACCATCACCGCCGGGTCGGCGTCGCAGATCTCCGACGGCGCCTGCGCCGTCGTGGTGATGTCCAAGGCCAAGGCGGAGGAGCTCGGCCTGCCCTGGCTGGCCGAGATCGGCAGGCACGGCAACGTCGCGGGGCCCGACGCCTCGCTGCAGTCGCAGCCCGCCAACGCGATCAAGCACGCCATGGCCAAGCAGGGCGTGACGGCCGCCGACCTCGACCTCGTCGAGATCAACGAGGCGTTCGCCAGCGTGGTGCTGCAGTCGGCCAAGGAACTCGGCGTGCCGATGGAGAAGGTGAACGTCAACGGCGGCGGCATCGCGCTCGGCCACCCCATCGGCGTCTCCGGCGCGAGGATCGTGCTGACGCTCGCGCACGAGCTGAAGCGGCGCGGCGGCGGCCTCGGCGCGGCGGGCCTGTGCGGGGGCGGCGGCCAGGGCGACGCCCTGATCATCAGCGTCCCGAAGTCCTGACCACCGAACTCGGACGGCCCCGCCCCGGAACCGGCCGCCCGCTGGAGACGGCCGCCCGGTGAAGGCGGCCACGCGGTGCGGCATGCGGTCCCGGTGAGGGCGGCCCGGGTGATGGTGGAAAGCGCGGGGCCCCGGTCCGACCAGGAATGGACCGGGGCCCTGCGTTACCTTGCGCGTCCGGTCCAACCCAAGACCGGCGGGCTTGCCTCCGCTAAGGAGGCGTTTCAGCCCGGCCGCGAGGGAGGTTGCGGCCGGGCTGCTTGTGGGCGGTCATGAGGCGAGGAACCTGGCGAGCAGCGAGCGGTTGCGGCGCTCGCCCCGGGCCTCCTGGCCGGCCTGGCGGGCGCGGCGGTGCTCGGCGGCGGCCCTGCGCAGCTCGTCGGCGTGGCTCTGCATCACGGCGTACTCGAGTTCGGCGTTCATTCCTGCTCCTGAGTGCTCGTTCCCTTGCACTCTCAAGACTCCTCCTAAGGCCCACCCCGACACATCGGGCGGATGTCCTATCTCGGGTCTTAGGCCTAAATACCGAGCTCCTAAGGAGGGGGCGCCGACCACCTAAGGCGCTGTAGGACGGCCCGTCCCGCCTAGGGCTCCCCGGTGAACTCCACCGTGACCTTGCTGAACCCGAGGGATCTGAGCAGGCCCTCCATCATCGCCCTGGTGTTGGCGTCGGCCCTGGCGCGCAGGTCGCTGGCCGCCGCCGCCTCCCCGATCTTCCGCTCCGCCAGCGTGTACAGCTCCCGCTGGTCGTCGGGCGACGACGACAGGAAGTCCTGGACCCGGTCGAACAGCCCCCGCTGCTCGGCGAACACGTAAGAGCGCCTGTTGTCCAGGTTCGGCTTCTCCAACTGCGCGTGCGGCAGGCGCACGGTGGCCCGGGTGCGGTCCTCCGAGACGGTGACGGCGTCGGCCCCCAGCGCCGAGAAGTCGACGTACGCGTCGACGCCCCCCGCGCCGACGAACAGCGTGCGAGAGCCCTTGATCGCGTCGGGCAGGAACGGGGCGTCCTTCTCCAGGTCCACGACCACCTGGAAGGTGCCCGTCGCCGCCTCGAACCGGCTCAGGTCCTTGATCGACTGGAGCAGGACGGGCTGGCTGCGGTCGACGGTGCGCTCGCCGAACGGGTTGAGCCACGACCAGGCCAGCCGGCCGCCCACGACCAGCAGGACCGCCAGCACGAGCAGCCCGGCCAGGTAGCGCCACCACCTCCGGCGCCGCCCGAGCGTCGGCTCGGACGGCGCCGTACGGGAAGTCGTCATGCGAGCATGACTACCCGCTGGCCGATCATCATTGCCAGCCGTTTGGTGACATCTTCGGATCGGTATGGTCGGGAGACGGATACACCGGATACACGTGGCTCGCCTCCGGCGCGGGCCTGCTGGCCGGCGTGGCGAGCTGGGAGCGCGGCAGGCCGCCGCCGAAGTGCGTGCCCGACAGGCCGCACCGCTGGAAGTCGCTGAAGAACATCCGCAGCCACTCCCTGCGCTGCGCCTCGCTCAGCGACGCGAACCTGGCGGCGGCGTACTGGTGCTCGGGCAGCGGGCCGCCGGGCAGCGGCTCGCCGCGCAGCCACGCCATCACGATCTCCCTGTAGCCCTCGGCCACGGAGTCCTTGCACCTGGCCGCGAGCGACTCGATGTACTCGTACGCCGCCTGCTCGGCGAAGCCCGCCGACAGGTCGGGCACGTGGATCGGCGCGAGCCCGTTGGACGGCTTCAGCTCGTCGCCGAGCGGCCGCTGCTCCACCCTCGTGAACGCGGCGGGCGTGCCGGCCAGCCGCGAGGCGATCGGGGTGAAGGCCGCGCCCAGCTCGGTCAGCCCCGCCCGCATGCCCGGATGGACGCACACCGTGATCGGCCACTCCTGGCAGGCGTACGCGATGTCCTCGGCCGCGGCGGGCACCGGCTGGGCCAGCATGCGCGCCACGCCCGCGCCGGCCGCGAGCACCGCGAGCAGCGCGCACGCCAGCACCAGCGCCTGCCTGGTGACCAGCGCCGCCCAGCCGAGCAGCAGCGCCCCTGTGATGCCGAGCAGCCAGATCGTCTGGTCGAAGAAGGCGGCGCCGTTCAGCCCCTGGAACAGGTCGTACGGCTCGCCGGTGCCGGGCGCGAGCCTGTCGGCCCAGCCGCGGTCGTCGGCCAGCCACGAGAACAGCGCGTAGCAGGCGAGGCCGGCCAGCGGCGGCGTGAACGGCCTGGGCGCCACCCACCCGGCCACCCACCCGATGACGGAGTAGAGCGCCAGGCCCGCCATGCCCATGCCGAGCCCGGCCAGGCTGAGACGCCCCGACTGCTCGGTCAGCACCGTCTTGATCGCCAGCACCAGCACCGTGGCGGCGAACGAGCCGAGCACCACGACGACGATCGCGAGCGGCGCCTTCAGCGCCACCCACGCCGTCACCGGACGGCCGCGCAGCGCCCTGCGCTTGCGCAGGGCGACCCAGGCGGCGAAGGCGGCGGCCACGGGCCCGGTCATCCGCAGCGAGCCGATGACCGCGGCCACGATGTTCTCCCACGCGTCGACGCCTGGGATGAGGACGTTCCACGCCGCGACCAGGCCGAGAGCGAGGAGCACGGCCACCGTGACGGCCGCGCTCTGCTTCAGCTCCTCGCGTGTAACGCCCGCGTGCTCACGCACGCTTGTCCCCGTTGACGTTCATCAAGCACCCCCCGTGCCCCCTCGGCGAGGCGGAGGAGCACGGCCCATGCCGGTCCCCACGGCTGATGGACTTGGCCTCCGCGTCACCATTCGATGCGAGAACCATAACTGAGCGTGATGATTGACGTCCGGATTCTTGGCCAAGCGGCCCTTCCTGTCGCGCAGAGTAACCACGCGAACCGGGACGAGGGGCGCGCTACCGTAGCGCTTGTGTCCCAGCAGAAGCCGCTCAACCTGCCGTTCGACCCCATCGACCGCGCCGCGCGGACGTGGCGGGCCCACTTCGGGGCCTCGTCCGCGATGGCGGCCGTGACCTCGATCATGAGAGCGCACCAGATCCTGCTGTCGCAACTCGACTCGCTGCTCAAGCCGTACGACCTGACCTTCGCCAGGTACGAGGCGCTGGTGCTGCTGACGTTCAGCAAGAAGGGGGCGCTCCCGCTGCGCAAGATCGGTGAGCGGCTCATGGTGCACCCGACCAGCGTCACCAACACCGTGGACCGGCTGGAGCGCTCCGGGTTCGTCCGCCGCCTGCCGAACCCGCTGGACGGGCGCGGCGTCCTCGCCGAGATCAGCGAGGCGGGGAGGGACGTCGTGCGGCGCGCCACGGACGACCTGATGGCGGCCGAGTTCGGGCTCGGCATGTACGGCGAGGACGAGCTGCGGCAGATGTTCGACCAGCTGCGCACGCTGCGGGTGGCGGCGGGTGACTTCTCCGGCTCCGCCATGCGGCAAGATGAAGAACATGGCGGACTTCTCTAGGCCCGGATCGCTCTACGGAGCCGTGGATCTGGGCGCGCGCAAGCAGGCACTGGAGGCGCAGGCCAGGCGGGAGGCCGCCGGCGCCCAGGGGGCCTCGTCGGCCTCGATCGTCGACGTGACCGAGGAGACGTTCACGACCGACGTCATCGACCGGTCGATGACGGTGCCCGTCGTCCTCGACCTGTGGTCACCTCGGGCGCCCGGCAGCGCCCAGCTCAGCCCCGTGCTGGAGAAGGTGGTCGGCGACCTGGGCGGCGCGGCGGTCCTCGCCAGGGTCAACGTCGACCTCAGCCCGCAGATCGCGCAGGCGCTGCGGGTGCAGGCCGTCCCGACCGTGCTCGCGATCTTCCAGGGGCAGGCCGTCACCGGCTTCCAGCAGGTGCTGCCCGAGCAGGAGGTGCGCCGCTGGCTCGACGAGCTGATGGCGGCCGTCGAACAGTTCTACCAGGCCAACCCCGGTGTCAGGCCGGCCGAGGGGGAGGAGGCGCCCGCGGGGCCGCCCGCCGACCCCGACCTGGTGGCGGCCGAGCAGGCCATCGACAGGGGCGACCTCGACGCGGCGGCCCAGGCGTACGAGCGGCTGCTGGCCAGGGCGCCGGGCAACGAGGACGCCAGGATGGGCCTCGCGGGAGTGGGCCTCATCAAGCGCACCTCCGAGGCCGACCCGGCCGACGTCCAGCGGCGCGTCCAGGACCCGTCCGACATCGACGCCCACCTCCTCGCGGCCGACCTCGACATGATGGCGGGCAGGGTCGACGAGGCGTTCGAGCGGGTCATCGCGGTCGTGAAGCGCACCTCGGGCGACGAGCGCGACAGGGCGCGGCGTCACCTGCTCGGGTTGTTCGACGCCCTGCCCGCCGACGACCCGTCCTTGACCAAGGCGCGGAGAGCCTTGGCGAGCGCACTGTTCTAGCCTGGGGGTATGCGGGTCGTCACCGTCTCGGCGACGTACGGCACGGCCGGGGGCCACATCGGCCCGGCCGTCGCCGAGATGCTGGGCGTGCCCTTCGTCGACCGCGCCATCCCCAGCGCCGTCGCCCAGGAGCTCGGCTGCACCCTGGAGGAGGCGCTGGCCCACGACGACCGCGCCGAGCACGGCCTCGGCCGGCTGCTGTCGGGGGCCATGCGCCTGCCCACGGTCACGTTCGGCGGGGTGGACATGTACGTCTCGGGCGCGATGCCGTTGCCGCCCGAGGAGTTCGTCCGCCACACCGAGCGGCTGCTGCGTGACACCGCGCGCGCCACCGGCGGGGTCTTCCTCGGCCGGGCGGGCGCGCTCGTGCTGGCCGACGTGCCGGGCGCGCTGCACGTACGGCTCGACGCCCCGCAGGAGCGCCGCGTGCGGCAGACGGCCACGCTGAACGAGATGGGCGAGCGCGAGGCACGCAGGCTCATCGAGGCCAACGACCGCGCCAGGACCGCGTACGTACGGCACTTCTACCGCGCCGACCCGGCCGACGCGCGGCTGTACCACCTGGTGCTCGACAGCACCACCATCCCCGTCCCGACGTGCGTCGATCTGATCGTCAGGGCCGCGGAGTCCTTGGGTTGACCGAATCGCCCCTACCATGGGAGGACTTCTTGGTCAGTCCCGAAGGAGCGATTGACGTGGCGACCGTCCCGAGTGTGTCGTACTCCATCACCGTGCGGCTCGAGGTGCCCGCAGGCGGCAAGGCCGTCAGCCAGCTCACCCACGCCGTAGAGTCGGCCGGGGGCGTGGTGACCGCCCTCGACGTCACCAACGCGGGCCACGAGAAGCTCCGCATCGACGTGACGTGCGCGGCGAGGGACACCGACCACGCGCAGGCGATCGTCGACCAGCTGGAGGCCGTGGAGGGCGTCGTCATCCACAAGGTCTCCGACCGCACGTTCCTCATGCACCTCGGCGGCAAGATCGAGATGAAGTCGAAGGTGCCGCTGCGCAACCGTGACGAGCTGTCGATGGCGTACACGCCCGGCGTGGCGCGGGTGTCCATGGCGATCGCGCGCAACAAGGAGGACGCCCGCCGCCTCACCATCAAGCGCAACACGGTCGCCGTCGTCACCGACGGCTCGGCCGTGCTCGGCCTCGGCAACATCGGGCCCGAGGCGGCGCTGCCGGTCATGGAGGGCAAGGCGGCGCTGTTCAAGCGCTTCGCGGGCATCGACGCCTGGCCGATCTGCCTCGACACGCAGGACGTCGACGAGATCGTCCGCACGGTGCAGCTGATCGCGCCCGGGTTCGGCGGCATCAACCTGGAGGACATCGGCGCGCCGCGCTGCTTCGAGGTGGAGCGGCGGCTGCGCGAACTGCTCGACATCCCGGTCTTCCACGACGACCAGCACGGCACCGCCATCTGCGTGCTGGCCGCGCTCACCAACGCGCTGCGGGTGGTCGACAAGCCGATCGAGAACGTCAAGATCACCATGGCGGGCGCGGGCGCGGCGGGCAACGCCGTGCTGCGGCTGCTGCTGGCGGCGGGCGCGCGCAACGTCATCGTCTGCGACTACCTCGGCGCCGTCCACGAGGGCCGCGACGACCTCGACGACTCCCTGCGTTGGATCGCCGAGCACACCAACGCCGAGGGCTACGCCGGCGACCTGCGCGGCGCGCTCAAGGGCGCCGACGTGTTCGTGGGCGTCTCCGCGCCCGGCATCCTCACCGGCGACGACATCGCCACGATGGCCCCGGGCGCGGTCGTGTTCGCCCTGGCCAACCCCGAGCCCGAGGTGTCGCCCGACGACGCGCGCGAGCACGCCGCCGTCGTGGCCACCGGCCGCTCCGACTACCCCAACCAGATCAACAACGTGCTGGCCTTCCCCGGCGTCTTCCGCGGCCTGCTCGACGCGCAGGCCAACGGCGTGACGCAGGAGATGCTGCTGGCCGCCGCGGGGGCGCTGGCCGCCGTGGTCACGCCCGAGGAGCTGGGCCCCAACTACATCATCCCGAGCGTCTTCCACCCCGACGTCGCCACCGCCGTGGCCGCGGCCGTGCGCGAGTCGGCGGGCGGCCGGGCGCGCGGCTTCACCGAGGCCTGACCGTCCCCGGCGGCGGCCCACGGCCCGCGCGGCGCGGTCGGCGCGTCAGGGCGCGGCGTACGAGTCGTGGGTCACCGCGGGGATGATGGTGTGGTCCGACTGGAAGACCAGGTTGTGGGCGTCGGCGCCGGCGATCGCGCGCAGCGTGTTGAGCTGGCCCGCCGCGTCGGCCGGGCTGAAGACGTTCATCGGCCAGTCGCCCACCGTGTTGCCCCGCAGGTGCGGGTGGTGGAAGTCGGCGCCGTAGTGGGCGACGACGGCGATGGGCAGCACCGCCGCCTCCCGCTGCTCCGGCCAGGTGAGCGACCACATGGCGTTGAGCCCGCCCTCGCGGGAGCGGGTCACGCCGCTGGCCACGATCTCGCCCGTGCCGAGCAGCAGGTCGGCGTTGAGCTCGTCGAGCACGGTCCGCGCCACCGGGTCCAGCAGTTCGACACCCCTCGCGAACAGGCGTTCCTTGTCCTCGCGCGTGCTCGCCAGGCCGTGGCTGCCGTCGCGCAGGTCGCGGAAGTGCCGCATCAGGGCTTCGTTGAGTGGTGTGCGCATGCGTACCCCCTTCCCAGGGGAGCGCTGCTCAGCCCGCCGCGAGCAGAGCGGCGATGCGGGTCCGCACCTCCGCCGTGTCGAGGCCGCGTACGGTGAGCGTCGTGCGGCGGCGCGCGACGTCGTCGACCGTGGCGGCCCACTCGTGGTCGCGGGCGTAGACGACCTGCGCCCAGATGTCGGGGCCGTCGGGGTGGATGCGCTCGCCGAGTGCCGGGTCGTCCCTGATGAGCCTGGCCAGGTCGAAGGCGATCGAGCCGTAGTGGGTGGCCAGGTGGCGGGCCACCAGGGGGTCCATGCGGGCGCCCGGTTCGCGGTCGCTCCACAGGCGCAGCGCCACCGCGTCGGGGCTGGCCAGGCCGGGCAGCGGCACCGCGGGCAGGATGTCGGCGAGGTCGTCGCCGAGCGGGTGGCCGGGCAGGTGGGTGAGCGTGTCGAGGACGTGCCTGCCGATGTGCCGGTACGTCGTCCACTTGCCTCCCGCGACCGACAGCATGCCGCCCGCGCCCCTCGTCACGACCGTCTCCCGCTTGGCCGCCGCCACCGCGCCGGGGCCGCCGGGCAGCACCCTCAGCCCGGCGAACGCGTACGTGATGTCCTCGCGGCGCAGCTGCTCGTCGCGCACGGCGTGGCCGGCCTCGTCGAGGATCTGCGCGATGTCCGCGTCGGTGACCCGCACGGCGGCCGGGTCACCCTCGTACGCCTCGTCGGTGGTGCCGAGCAGGAGGTGGTCCTCCCAGGGGATGGCGAACGACACGCGGTACTTGTCGATGGGCGTGGTGAGGGCGGCCTTCCACGGGTCGTGGCGGCGCAGCACGAGGTGGGCGCCCTTGGACAGGCGGATGCTGGGCGCCGCCCCCGGGTCCTCCATCCGCCGCAGGTGGTCCACCCAGGGGCCGGTGGCGTTGAGCACGAGCCGGGCGTCCACGCCGAACTCGGTGCCGTCGAGCCGGTCGCGCAGCTCGGCGCCGGTGACGGTGGCGGCCGTGGTGCGCAGGCCGACGACCTCGGCGTGGTTGAGCACGACCGCGCCGGCGTCGACGGCGGCGCGCACGGTCATGACCGCGACGCGGCTGTCGTTCATTTGGTGGTCGCCGTAGACGGCGGCGGCGCGCAGGCCGTCGGCGCGCAGCGCGGGCACCCTGGCCAGCGCCTGGTGCGGCGTGACGACCTTGCCCACGCCGTCGCCGAACACCGACAGCGCGGAGTACAGGAACACGCCCGCGCCGAGCTTGGCCGCGCCGTGCGGGCCGCCCTTGTAGATCGGCACCAGGAACGTGAGCGGTTTGACCAGGTGGGGCGCGATGTCGGCGGCCAGGGCGCGCCGCTCGCGGTGGTTCTCCGCGACCAGCCGCACGTTGCCGGTCTGCAGGTAGCGCAGCCCGCCGTGGACCAGCTTGGACGACGCGCTGGACGTCGCGCCCGCGAAGTCGCCCGCGTCGACCATGGCCACCCGCAGCCCGGCCTGGGCTGCCATCCAGGCGACGGACGTGCCGAGGATGCCGCCGCCGATCACGAGGAGGTCGAAGGCGGCCCGGGATAGCTCGTGCCGGATCTCCGCCCGGTCGATGCCGGTGGCGGCGCCGGTTCCCATGGTCATGCGTTGCCTTCCTTCGCTGTGGCTGCTCGCGGCGCGTTCACTGCTCGACCCAGCCGAGTGTGCGGGCCACCGCCTTCTTCCAGTTGCGGTATTCCCGTTCGCGGGCCGCCTCGTCGATCGCGGGCCGCCACTCGGCGGCCTTGTGCCAGTTGGCGCGCAGGCTGTCGAGGTCGGGCCAGTAGCCGGTGGCCAGGCCCGCGGCGTACGCGGCGCCGAGCGCGGTGGTCTCGGCCACCATCGGGCGGATCACGGGCACGTCGAGCACGTCGGCCAGGGTCTGCATGAGGAGGTTGTCGGCGGTCATGCCGCCGTCGGCGCGCAGCGAGGCCAGGTCGAGTCCCGAGTCGGCGTTCATCGCGTCGACGACCTCCCGGGTCTGCCAGGCGGTCGCCTCCAGCACGGCCCTCGCGAGGTGGCCCTTGGTGACGAACCCGGTCAGCCCGGCGATCACGCCGCGGGCGTCGGAGCGCCAGTGCGGCGCGAACAGCCCGGAGAAGGCGGGGACGAAGTAGCAGCCGCCGTTGTCGGGCACGGTCTTGGCGAGCGTCTCGATCTCGGCCGCGCTGGAGATCAGGCCGAGGTTGTCGCGCAGCCACTGCACGAGGGAGCCGGTGACGGCGATGGCGCCCTCCAGCGCGTACGTGGCCGGGCCGGTGCCGAGCTGGTAGCCGACGGTGGTGAGCAGGCCGTGCTTGGAGACGACCGGTTCGGTGCCGGTGTTCATGAGCAGGAAGCTGCCCGAACCGTACGTGCTCTTGGTCTCGCCGGGGGAGAAGCAGGTCTGGCCGAACAGGGCGGCCTGCTGGTCGCCGAGCGCCGCGGCCACGGGGACGCCGTCGGCGGTGGCGCCGTACACCTCGGCCGAGGGGCGGATCTCGGGCAGCATGGCGCGGGGCACGCCGAGCATGGCGAGGAGCTCGTCGTCCCAGGCCAGCGTGTGGATGTTCATGAGCATGGTGCGGCTGGCGTTCGTCACGTCGGTGACGTGGCGGCCGGTGAGGTTCCAGATCAGCCAGCTGTCCATGGTGCCGAACAGCACCTCGCCGCGTTCGGCGCGCTCGCGCAGCCCCGGGGTCTCGTCCAGCAGCCAGCGGATCTTGGGGCCGGAGAAGTAGGTGGCGAGCGGCAGGCCCGCCTTGTCCCTGAACAGCGCCTCGTGCCCGGACAGCGCGTGGGTGAGGGCGTCGGTGCGGGTGTCCTGCCAGACGATCGCCGGTCGGACCGGGCGGCCGGTGGCCCGTTCCCACAGGACGGTGGTCTCGCGCTGGTTGGTGATGCCGAGGGCCGCGATCTGGTCGTGCCCGATGCCCGCGCCGCCGACGGCCTCGGCCAGCACCGTCCGGACGGCCTGCCAGATCTCGTCCGCGTCGTGCTCGACCCAGCCGGGCCTGGGGAAGATCTGGCGGTGCTCGCGTTGGGCGACGGAGACGATGTGCCCGGACCGGTCGAAGACGATGCAGCGGCTGGACGTGGTGCCCTGGTCGATGGCGGCGACGTAGTGCGGTCGAGGCACGGGGCTTCCTCGCAAGGCTAGGGGTTCGACAATGTCGAACGACGGGAGAAATCGTATTAGGTTGCGGGGGAGTGTCAACAGTGACGTCAGTGGGCCAGCGAGCGCGTGATGGCCCTGGCCGCGTCGCGCACGTACGAGACGAACTCCATGCGCGGGGCGTCCCCGTCGGCCAGGCGCTCGACCGCGCCCCTGATGCCGATCGCCCCGACCACGATGCCGCGCGGGTCCTTGATCGGGGCGGCGAGCGCCACCTCGCCCTCCACCAGCTCCTCCATCTCCGCCGCCCAGCCGCGCGCCCTGACCTGGTCGAGCTCGCGCTCCAGCGCGCCGGGGTCGACGAGGGTGCGCCCGGTGTGCGGCGCGAGCGGCGGCGCGGCCTCGCCGTACGGGTCGTGGGCGAGCAGCACCTTGCCCAGGGCGCTCGCGTGGGCCGGCAGGTACGTGCCGACCTGCAGCGTCTGCATGCTGTCGTCGGGGCGGAAGACGTGGTGGATGACCAGGACGTGCCCCTCGTGCAGGGTGCCGATCCAGGCGCTCTCCCTGCTGCGGCCGGCCAGCGCGTCGGCCCAGTTGAGCGAGCGGGTGCGCAGCTCGTTGACGTCGAGGTAGCTGCTGCCGAGGTGCAGCAGGGTGGCGCCGAGCCGGTACTTGCCGGTGGCGGCGTCCTGTTCGACGAAGCCGACCTTGACGAGCGTGCGCAGGATGCCGTGCAGCGTGCCCTTCGGCAGGCCCAGCGCCCTGGCCAGCTCGGCGACGCCGAGCAGGCGGGGGCCCGAGGCGAGCAGCCGCAGGATGGCGGCCGCCCGCTCCACCGACTGAATCGTGTCTCCCACGCGGCGACCCTAGCGCAGCGCGTTCGATATCGCCGAACGGTGAGGGCGGATGAAGGCGGCGGCGAGGGCCAGGGCGGCGTTCACGAGCACCGCGACGGTCACCCCCTGGAGCACGGACCCCGAGCCCATGGCGGCCGTCACCACCGCGCTCATGACGGGGATGCCCATGGTGATGCCGACCTGCTGCGTCATCGTGGCCAGACCGGTGGCCAGCCCCTGCTCGGAGTCGGGCAGCCCGGACGTCGCGGTCACCATGAAGGCGACGATGGCCACCATGTTGCCCACGCCGCCGGCGAAGGTGGCGGCCGGCAGCAGCCACAGCGACGCGGTGCCGGTGCCGAGCAGCGCCAGCGCGGCGGTGGCGACGGCCTGCAGGGCGAAGCCGCCGGCGAGCGCGCGGGCCGGGCCCGCCGCCCGGAGGACCCTGGGCGCGGCCACGCCGCCCAGCACGGTGCCGAGCCCGAGCACGCCGAACGCGAGCCCGGTGGCGAGCGCCGAGTACCCGAGGACCTTCTGCAGGTAGAGCGTCATGAGGAAGACGAGTGAGGTCTCGGTGGCGAACGCGACGAGGCCGGCGAGGTTGCCCAGCGCGACGGCGCGCCTGGACATGATCGCCACCGGTACGAGCGGCGCGGCGGCCCGCCGCTCCACGAACCAGAAGGCCACCAGCAGCGCGGCGCCCGCGGCCAGGGCCGCGACGGCCAGAGGGTCGGCGAAGCCGTGCTCGCCGGCCCGGGTCAGGCCGTAGACCAGCGCCAGCAGGCCGGCCGTGACGGCCGCGGCGCCGGGCACGTCGACGGCGGGCCGCCGGTCGGGGCGGCTCTCCTTCAGCAGCAGCGGCGCCACGGCGACGACGGCCAGCGCGACGGGCACGTTGATCAGGAAGGCCCACCGCCAGCTCAGCAGTTCGGTCAGCACCCCGCCGAGCACCGCTCCCGAGGTGAACCCGGCCGACATCAGGGCGCCGTTCAGCCCGAGCGCCCGCTCGCGCAGCGGCCCCTCCTGGAACGACGTCGTGAGGAGCGACAGCCCGGCCGGCGTGACGATCGCGGTCGCGAGGCCCTGCGCCACGCGGGCGGCGAGCAGGGCGGCGGGCGAGGACGCCAGCCCTCCGGCGAGGGAGGCGACGCCGAGCAGCGCCATGCCGGCCAGGAAGAGCCTGCGGCGCCCGAACAGGTCGGCGATCCTGCCGGACAGCAGGGTGAACCCGGCGGCGGGCAGCGCGAACGCCGTGGCGACCCACTGCAGGTCGGCCAGCGCGAACCCGAGGCCCGCGCCGATCACCGGCAGGGCCACGTTGAGGATGGAGAAGTCCACGGCCAGCATGAACTGGGAGCCGAGCAGCAGCGTGAGGACGAGACGCTGACGCCCGGTCATCCGCCCTGCGGCGGCCGGGGCGGGCAGCACGGTCATGCGATCCCCCTAATGGGACAGAAGTTCCGTTAAGATGCCGCATGACGGTACCACGCGAGGAGGATTAATGGAACAAGAGTCCCGTTTGGCTGGGACGGTCCGTCCGGGCGGCCGCACCGCCAAGGTGCGCGCCGCCGTGCTCACCGCCACCCAGGACGAGCTGGTCGAGCGCGGCTTCCACGGGCTGAGCATGGACCAGGTGGCGGCGCGGGCCGGCGTGGGCAAGACCACCGTCTACCGGCGGTGGGGCACCCCTTCCGGCCTGGTCGCCGACCTGATGAACGAACTGGCCGACGAGTCGTCACCCCACGCCGACACCGGCACCGTCGAGGGCGACCTGCGGGCCAACGCGCTGTCGGTGCTCCAGGCCGTGACCGACCCCCGGCTCGGGGCCACGTTCCAGGCCGTGATCGCCGCCGCCACCTGCGACGAGGAGGCCGCCAAGGCCCTGCGCGCCTTCTACGGCCGCCGCGTCGAGGAGTGGGCGAAGGCGGTGGACCGCGCCGTCGGGCGCGGCGAGCTGCCCCCCGGCACCGACGCCAAGGAGGTGATCAGGGCGGTCTCCGCGCCGCTGTACTACCGGCTGCTGGTGACGCGGGAGCCGGTGACGGCGGAGGCGGCCGAGCGCTCCGCCCTGCGCGCCCTGGCGGCGGCCCGCGCCGGCGCCTTCGCCGAAGGAGCCTAGGACGAGCGCGGCCAGATGCTGCCGTACCACCACAGGATGCCGCCCATGATGACGAGGCCGGCCGCGGTGGCGAGCTTGGCGACCAGGTCGGTGGGCGGACCGGTGAACGGCAGCTGCTTGGCCCTGCTGCCCCACGGGCAGTCGTTCCTGACGTGCTGGGAGTCGATCAGGGTGTCGGCCTCGGAGTCGGCGACGGAGTACGCCTCGATCTCGACGCTGCTGCCCGTGCGCACCGGCACGTTCCTGACCACCTGCTTGCGCGCGGGGATCGACCCCGAGGCCACGGTCGAGGAGTCGGCCCGCAGGTCGAAGCGGACGAGCTGGCGCGTCTGGTTGCGCAGGACGACGGGCACCGACCCGGCCGGGCAGTTCAGGCGCCCGACGGTCATGGTGAACGGGTCGCCCGCGTCGGGCTGGGGCCACGCCTTGGCCGTCGCGGGGAGTAGCAGCGCCGCGCCGACCGGCAGCGCGGCCAGGATGAGACGGACTCCGACGCGCATGGAAGCTCCTCTCGAACCTGTACAAAGGGGTTGGCCTGCTGGCACGTACAGTGCCCACGCCGCTACGAAAAGTAACATGACTGGGGCGGGGGCGCGGGAGAGACCGTTCCTCCCTCATCATGGAGGTATGGCGGAAGCGATCTACGTCGGCGGTCTGTTGGTGGCGACTCCGCTTCTCGACGACCCCAACTTCCGGCGTAGCGTGGTGCTCGTCCTGGAACACGACCACGACGGCGGCTCCCTGGGCGTGGTGCTCAACAGGCCGAGCGAGATCGCCGTGACCCAGGTCCTGCCGCTCTGGGACCCTCTCGTGACCGGCCCTTCCGTGCTGTTCGAAGGCGGTCCCGTCCACACCGACAGCGCGCTGGCGCTGGCCGTCGTGCCGAGCGGGGCCGAGCCGCTCGGCTGGCGCAGGCTGCACACGGCCACCCCGTCCGTGTCGCGGCTCGGCATGGTCGACCTCGACGCGCCGCCGGAGATCCTGCAGGGCGAGATCGCGCAGATGCGGATCTTCGCCGGCTACGCGGGCTGGTCGTCGGGCCAGCTGGAGAGCGAGATCGCCGAGGGCGCCTGGTACGTCGTCGACTCCGAGCCCGGCGACACCTTCTTCCCCGACCCGCGCTCCCTGTGGCGCCACGTCCTGCGGCGCCAGCGGGGCGAGCTGGCCTTCGTCGCCACCTGCCCCGAGGACCCCACCATGAACTAGCCCGCCTCGACGTCCCAGCCGGGCCGCAGGGAGCGTTCGGCCAGCTCGATCGTCGCGGCCATGCGCCGGGCGATGGCGGGCATCGACACCTCGGTCATGGGGCACTCGAACCCCACCCGCATGGCGGACGTCGCGAAGGCCACGATCAGGTGGGAGAGCAGGTCCTCCTCGGCCGCCACGCCCCTGCGCGCTGCGACCGCTTCGGTCAGTCGGCGCTCGGTCTCCGCGCCCCTCGCCACCGACCGCCCCACGAGCTGGGGGTTGTCGTCGAGGAGGCGGCGCAGCTTCAGGAACCTCGCGGTGTCCTCCGGCGTGGAGTCGAGCAGGTCCTGCATCACCGCGCGCATGCCGTGCATGAGCGAGGTGAACGGCGGCTCGTCGGCCGGGCGTGAGGCGAAGGTCTCCAGCAGGATCGCCTCGCCGTGGTCGTGGAACAGCAGGGCCACATGGTCCTTGCCGGTGAAGTAGCGGAAGAAGGTGCGGGGGGAGATGTCGACCACCCCCGCGATCTGCTCGATCGTGGTCGACTCGTATCCTTGTTCGACGAACAGGTCGAGTGCCGCGTCGAGGATCGCCAGGCGCGTCTTCTCCTTCTTGCGTTCCCGCAGACCCACTGCCGTCACTCCCTCGAAACCTTCCTGTCACAGACTGACACAAGTCATAGTGCGACGAATAAAACTCGTTTGTCAGTTGTCATATGCTGACAGTAGATTACCTGAGGCTTAAGTGACGTTTGCCCCAACGCGGGGCGAGATGTAATGAGGGGGACCACATGGCTCAAGCGAAGGCGGTCGACGCGCCGCCGACGCCCGGCGCCGGGGGCAAGGCGGCCGGAGGCAATCCCTGGCTGGTGCTGTTGGCCGTCTGCCTGGGCGTCATCATGGTGATGCTCGACGGCACCGTCGTCGGCATCGCCAACCCGGTCATCCAGGTCGAGCTGGGCGCGTCGCTGTCCGACCTGCAGTGGGTCACCAGCGGCTACCTGCTGGCGCTGGCGGTGTTCCTGATCACCGCGGGCAAGCTGGGCGACCTGTTCGGCCACAAGCGCGTCTTCCTCATCGGCGTCGCCGGTTTCGCGCTGTCGTCGGTCGGCATCGGCCTCAGCCAGGAGCTCGCCGACGTCATCCCCGGCATCACGCCGGTCGGCGCCCTGATCGGGCTCCGGGTGCTGCAGGGCCTGTTCGGCGCGCTGCTCCAGCCCGCCGCGCTCGCGCTGCTGCGCGGCGCCTTCCCCGGTGAGAAGCTCAACCAGGCGATGGGTGCCTGGGGCGCGATCATCGGCCTGTCCAGCGCCGCGGGGCCGATCGTCGGCGGCGTGCTGGTCGAGAACGTGAGCTGGGAGTCGGTCTTCTTCGTCAACGCCCCCGTGGGCGTCATCGCCCTCGTCCTGGGCATCATGCTGATCAAGGAGAACCGCACCCGGACCCTCGCCAGGATCGACTGGCTGGGCGTGCTGCTGCTGTCCGGCGCGATGTTCTCGCTCGTCTGGACGATCATCAAGGCGCCCGAGTGGGGCTGGGGCGACACCCAGACCCTGAGCTTCATCGGCGCGTTCGCGGTGCTCACCGCCGCGTTCGTCTTCTGGCAGAGCAAGGCCGCCCAGCCGCTCGTGCCGCTGGGGTTGTTCAAGAACCCGTCGATCTCCATCGGCACCGTGCTCATGATGATGGTCGCGTTCGCCATGTTCGGCGCGATGTTCTTCCTGGGCTTCTTCTTCCAGGGCGTCCACGGCCTGTCGCCGCTCGACGCGGGCCTGCGCATGCTGCCGATGAGCGCCGGCATGATCGTGGCGTCCCCGCTGGCCGGCATGGCCATCGGCAAGCTCGGCCCGAAGATCACCATGGCGGGCGGCCTGCTGATCACCGCGTCCGCCATGTTCCTCATGTCGCGGCTCGGCATCGACGCGTCGTTCGTCGAGAGCGCCGTCCCGTTCGTGCTGCTCGCGTTCGGCCTCTCGCCGGTCTTCGTCGGCGCCACCGAGATCATCGTGGGCAACGCGCCCGTCGAGCTCAGCGGCGTCGCGGGCGGCGTCCAGCAGTCGGCCATGCAGGTCGGCGGCGCCCTCGGCACCGCGATCCTCGGCGCCGTCATGGCGTCCGAGATCCACGACACGCTGCCCGGCTACCTCGGCCCGGCGGCCCAGGCCGTCAAGCCCGAGCAGATGAGCCTGCTGGAGAAGGCCGCGGCGTTCGGCACCGCCCCTCCCGGCCTGCCCGAGCCGGTCGTCTCCGCCGTGCACAACTCGTTCATGGACGGCATGCACCTCGCCTTCGTGGTGAGCACGATCGTCGCCGTCATCACCGCCGGGCTGACGGCGTTCGTCAAGGCCGGTCGCAAGTCCGAGGGCGCGCCCGTCCACATGGGCTGACCCGCGCCACCCGCCGAGCGCGGCCCCGCCATCAGGCGGCGGCCGCGCTCCGCGTCTTCCGGGACGCCACGTTCCAGCAGGGAGAGGTTCCCGCCGGGCATAAACTCGGTGGGGTGAGCACGAAGATCCTCCCTGAGCAGGAGACCACGCCGCGCACCTCCCACGGCGACGGCGACCACGAGCGCTTCGCCCACTACGCCGACAAGCACAAGATCACCGAGAGCATGGTGACGGGCACGCCGATCCGCGCCCTGTGCGGCAAGGTGTGGGTGCCCAGCCGCGACCCGAAGAAGTACCCGGTCTGCCCCGAGTGCAAGGAGATCTACGAGGGGCTGCCCAAGAACATCGGTGGCGGCGACGACAAGCAGTGAGTGTTGCTGAGGGGTGAAGCCCCCGCCGGGCGTTACGGTCGGTAACGACATTCGTCACTGACCGTCACGGGAGACCGCATGGCCCGGCGCGCGACCGCCGTCTCGTTGGCATGCCTGCTCGCGGCCGGGGCCGCCCCGCCGCTCGCCACCGCACCGGCGCACGCGCACGCGACGGCCACCTGCGCCTCGGCACCGGCCGGTGCGGAGGCGCGCGGGCCCCTCGCTCGCATCCTGGAGGCGCGCGGGCTGGAGGCGCGCGGGCCGCTTCCGCGCAGCCGGCGCGACCCCGAGACGACCGGCCCGCGCTCGCCCAGGCCCGAGGACGTCGCCAGGGTCACGGCCGAGGTGCGCCGCAGGCTCGGCGGCGCCGCCCCGCCCCCGAGGGTCGCCGTCCGCGTACGCGCCCACGTCATCACCGCCGGGCAGCGTCAGGTCACCCACCAGGACGTCGTCACTCAGATCGGCGTGCTCAACGCCGCCTACGCCGGCCGGTACGGCGGCGCCGACACCGGCGTCCGCTTCGTCCTCGACGGGGTGACCGTACGCGACGAGCCCGCCTGGTTCGCCGACCCCGTGGCCAACGAACGGGCCATGAAGACCGCGCTGCACCAGGGCGGCGCCGACACGCTCAACCTCTACATCGCCCAGCTCAGCGAACGCATGCTGGGCTTCGCCAGCTACCCGTACTGGTACGCGGGCGAGCCCGAGCTGGACGGCGTCGTGATCGACTGGCGCAGCCTGCCCGGCGGCCAGATGACCGACTACAACCGCGGCTTCACCGGCGTCCACGAGATCGGCCACTGGCTCGGCCTGTTCCACACCTTCGAGAACGGCTGCAGGGAGCCCGGCGACGGCATCGACGACACGCCCCCCGAGGCCAAGCCGAGCGAAGGCTGCCCGGTGGACAAGGACACCTGCCCCCAGCAGGGCCGCGACCCCTCGCGCAACTTCATGGACTACGCCAACGACACCTGCATGTCCGAGTTCTCGGCCGGGCAGGCGCTGCGCATGCGCGAGATGTGGGCGGTCTACCGGCGGGCGCCGGCCGCCTGAACGGCCGCCTTTAGGATGTCGGAGTGACAGCACCCAAAGCACTGGACACTCCGCACGACGTCCCGGGGATCCTCGGACCGGCGCACCGTACCGCCACCCTCGGGATCCTGCTGGTGGTCACGCTGATCGCGTTCGAGGGCATGTCCGTGAGCGTCGTCATGACGGCCGTCTCCCACGACCTCGACGCGCTCGACCTGTACGGCCTCAGCTTCTCGGCGTTCCTCATCGCCAGCCTGTTCGCCAACGTGGTGTCCGGGCTGTGGTCCGACCGGCGCGGGTACCAGGCGCCGTTCCTCGTCGGGGTGCTGCTGTTCGCCGTCGGCATGGCGCTGGCCGGCGCGGCGCAGACCAAGGAGCTGTTCCTCGCGGCGCGGGCGGTGCAGGGGCTCGGCGCGGGCACCTCCGTCGTCGCCCTGTACGTCATGATCGCCAGGGTCTACCCGGTCGCGATGCGGCCCAAGGCGTTCGCCGCCGTCTCCGCCGCCTGGGTCGTGCCCGCCATGGTCGGCCCCGCCGTCGCCGGGTTCGTCGCCGACCAGTGGGGCTGGCGCTTCGTCTTCTACGGCATCATCCCGCTCGTCGTGCCCGCCCTGGTGATGCTCGTCCCGGCACTGCGGCACCCGGCCGAGGAGGCGCAGCCCCCCTCCGGCGGCCCCCGCTCGCGGCCCGTCGCCATGACCCTCGCCGCCACCGCCGCCGCCGGAGGCGCCGGCCTCATGCTGTTCGAGGTGGACCGCCTGCACGTCGCCCCGCTGCCCAGCGCGCTCCTCGCGGTCGCCGGGCTCGCCTTCCTCGCGTACGGGCTGCACCGCCTGCTGCCGCCGCGCGCGCTGCGCCTCGGCCGCGGCCTGCCGACCACGGTGATGCTGCGCGGGTTCTTCTCGGCGGCGTTCTTCGGCGTCAACGCCTTCATCCCGCTGGCGCTCCAGCAGGTCAAGCAGTTCGACACCACCACGGCCGGCATCGCGCTGACGACCGGCGCGCTCGGCTGGTCCGCCGGCTCGTACCTGCAGAGCAGGCGCACCGCCGACCCGCACCGCATGATGCGGATCGGCGCCTCCTGCGTGACCGCGGGCATCGTCCTGTCCGCCCTGTCGGTGCTGCCGGGCATGACGGGATGGGTGGCCGTGCCCGCCTGGATCGTCGCCGGGCTCGGCATGGGGCTCGGCATGACCACGGTCAGCGTCACCGCGCTCAAGCAGTCGCCCTTGAACGAGCAGGGGGCGAACTCCGCCGCGCTGTCCGTCACCGACATGCTCGGCTCCGGCACGGCGCTCGGCGTGGCGGGCGCGCTCGTCAACGTCATCGGGCACAGCCCGGAGCAGATCGCCACCGGCTTCTGCGTCATCTCGCTCCTCATGGCGGCGATCGGGCTCGCCACCGCCGTCCTCGCGGGACGAACCCGGCCGCTCTCCGCATAACTCCTCCTGAACATCCGTCGCTCCTGCCACGCCTGTCACGGTTCGCCTGATCGGCGCGCGTAGGAGTGATAGGAAGCGGGCGAGGAGGTGTCCATGGAGGGTGATCACCGGGTCTGGCCGCCCGCCACCGGCCCCAGGCACCGCCGCACCGCTCCGCGCGACTCCCCGCCCTCAGGGGACGACGCCCCGCCACCCGGCCCGTCCGGGGAGCGCCGGGAGCCGCCACCCGCACGGGGAGCCGAGGGAGTCGCCGGCAGCACCGAAACCGCCCCAGGCGGCGTCAGCGGCAGAGACGCCCCCGGAGACCCGCCCGCCCCCGGCACCGGCCCCCCACGCCCCGCCCCTGGAACCGCCACCTCGCCGAGCGCGCCCTCTCGGAGCACCCGCCCATCGAGCGCCGGCCCGCCGCTTGGCAGCCCGATGGGCGGTCCTCCGAGCGGGAGCCCGATGGGCGGCCCGTCGAGCGGAGGCTCTTCGAGCGCCGCTGCGGCGGGCGGTGGTGTGCATGGGGCGCCGACCTTCGAGGAGGGGCGGGAACCGCCTGCCGAGCCCGACGCCGGATCCGCACCCCGCGCCGTCCAGTCCCCCTGGAGCCGCGATCCCTTCGGCACCCCGGACGAGCCCGAACGGCGCGCCGCCTCGCCCAGACGTCGCCATCCCTTCGCCGACAGCACCATCCCCTTCCCCCAGGCGCTCCGCGGCCGCGCGGAGCCCGAGCACCGGCCCGATGCCGGACACCGGGCGAACCCCGACCATCGCGCCGCGCAGACCGGTTCGCAGCCCACTCAACCCCTGCCCACCAGCCGCCCCGACCCGGACACGGGCCGCTCGGGCAAGGACCTCAGCCGGCCCGGCACGAACCCCTGGAGACCCGGCGCAGGCCCCGGGTCGTCCGGCGCGGACCCCTGGCATCCCGGCGCGGACACCGGGCAGCCGGGTGCGGGTGTGGGGCGGGCCCCGGCGGGGTTCGGGCAGGCGGGAGCGTACGTCGGCCGAGCCGCCAAGGACCCCGGGCGCGTTCAGCCGGGCTCGGGGGATGGCGCGGGAGACGCCGGGCGGGTTCAGCCGGACTCTGAGGGCGGCGCGGGAGACGCCGGGCCCCGAGGGCGGGGCTCCTCCTTGCGGGACCGGCTCGCGGGCCGGGGCGAGGCGCCCTCATGGCTGCGGTCGCCCTTCACGGAAGCTTCCGCCTCTCGCGATCAGTCGCCCTCCCGTGACGCCGCCGCCCCTGCCGGGCGGTCGTCCTCCCGGGACGCCTTCGTCGCCGATGCGTCCGCCGGCGCCGACAGGTCGCGCTCGGCATCCGCCCCAGGGTCCGCGGGCGCCTCCCCCTCCGGCGGCGGCTCGGGCTTCGGCGGGGGGTTCGCCGAAGCTCCAGGGGACGTCCCCGGCGACGGCGGTTCAGGTGTGGCAGGCGTTCAAGCCGGTGGCGGGCGGGGTTCGGGGGAGGCGGCCTCGTCGCGGAGGAGGACGCCTGATCCTGACGACTTCCGTGAGTTCTGGGAGGAGGACGGCGACGAGCCCTGGAGCCCCCGGCTGCTCAAGATCGTTGACCCGGACCCCGGCGACGACACCGACCCCGGGTCGGGTTCGTCCTTCCCGCCCAGGGACTCCCTGCCTCCCTCAGGGCGCTTCTACGGCGCCCCCGCCTCTCCCGGCACCAGAAGTCGCGGACGCCCCCGCACGGGCCTCCTGGCGGCTCTCCTGGCCGTGGCGGCGCTCGTCACCACGGCCGTCCTCCTGGTGCCGAGGATCCTCGCCCCGCCCGGCGACCCGTCCGCCGCCCCGCCCGGCCGCTCCGGGACCGTCCAGGGGAACGGCGACAGCGCCGGGAGCGCGAGGAGCGGAAGCGGCCCGGCCCCCGGCTCCCGCGCCTCCACGGGTACGGCCACGGGCGGAGAGGCCACCGCCGGCACCGGCACGGAGGCGCCCAGCGGGGCCACCTCCGGCTCCGAGGCGTCGAGCGGGGCGGCCTCCGGCTCGGAGGTGTCCGGCGGGCCCGCGCAGGACGGGCGGGGGCGGCTGAGCGATGCGCGGGCCGGGGTGACCCTGGCGCTGCCCGACGGCTGGCGGGCCGAGGCGCTGCCCCCGGTCACCGGGTTCACGTCCGCCGCCAGGGACGGCGACGGCGCGCTGCTCATGGCCCGTCCGTTCACCGAGCCCGCGGGCGACCAGGAGAAGGCGGTCTCGCAGGCGGCCGAGCTGTACTCCAGGCTGCTGCTGAAGGGCGACAAGGTCACCGTCGTCGAGGACAGGGCGCTGCCGCAGGGCCGCACCAGGGCGCTGCGGGCCGAGTACAAGGACGTCGTCAACCGTCCGGCCTTCCTCCGCGTGACACTGGTCACGCGGGGCGGCCGTCCGGCGCTGCTGCTCGGCCTGCTCCAACCCGAGCAGAACACCCGCAGGCAGGCCCTGGACGCGCTCATGGCGAGCGTCCGATAAGCCCCATAGCACGCGAGGATGACCTTGGCCAGGATCCGCGGTGCACGGCACGTCCTGTCGGTGTCCCCGATTACCCTTGGGTCACTGTGAGAGAGCGAAGCACACGAACCCCAGAGGTGATGCGGTGAGCACCTTCGCCGCGTCCCACCTGTCTCCTTCCTACCCCGACCGGGCCGCGTGGGGCACCGCCCCCAAGCTCAGGGCCTGGCAGCAGGAGGCGTTCGACCTCTACTTCAGGCGCGAGCCTCGCGACTTCCTCACCGTGGCGACGCCCGGCGCCGGCAAGACCACGTACGCCCTGCGCATCGCCAGCGAGCTGCTGGCGACCGGCGTGATCAAGGCGATCACCATCGTCACGCCCACCGAGCACCTGAAGCGGCAGTGGGCCGACGCGGCGGGCCGGGTCGGCATCTCGGTCGACCCGGAGTTCAAGAACAGCCAGGGCACGACGTCGCGCGACTACATCGGCGTCGCGGTGACGTACGCCCAGGTGGCGATGCACCCGGCGCTGCACAGGGCGCGCACCGAGGCACGCAGGACGCTGGTCATCTTCGACGAGATCCACCACGCGGGCGACGCGAAGTCGTGGGGCGACGGCGTGCGCGAGGCGTTCGAGCCGGCCGCGCGCAGGCTGCAGCTCACGGGCACGCCGTTCAGGTCCGACGACAACCCGATCCCCTTCGTCCAGTACGAGGAGGACGCCGAGGGCCTCAAGCGCAGCCTGTCCGACTACTCCTACGGCTACGGCCCGGCGCTCCAGGACGGCGTCGTCCGTCCGGTGATCTTCCTGGCGTACTCGGGCGAGATGAAGTGGCGCACGCGGGCGGGTGACGAGATCGCGGCCACGCTCGGCACGCCGCTGACCAAGGACCAGCTCTCGCAGGCGTGGCGGGCGGCGCTCGACCCGAAGGGCGACTGGATCCGGCAGGTCATGCACGCGGCCGACCGCCGCCTGACGGAGGTGCGCAGGGGCGTGCCCGACGCGGGCGGCCTGGTGATCGCCACCGACCACGAGACGGCCCGCGCCTACGCCCGCCATCTGCGCACGATCACGGGTGAGGGCGCCACGGTGGTGCTGTCCGACGACCCGGGGGCGTCCAAGAAGATCAAGCAGTTCGCGGCCTCGCAGGACCGCTGGCTGGTGGCGGTCCGCATGGTGTCGGAGGGCGTCGACATCCCGCGCCTGTGCGTCGGCGTGTACGCCACCTCCACCTCCACGCCGCTGTTCTTCGCGCAGGCCGTGGGGCGTTTCGTGCGGGCGCGCAAGCGCGGCGAGACGGCCTCGGTGTTCGTGCCGTCGGTGCCCACGCTGCTGGGGCTGGCCAACGAGATGGAGGTCGAGCGCGACCACGTGCTCAACCGGCGCCCGCCGGAGGACGGCCTCGACGACAGCCTCCTCGAACAGGCCAACCGCAAGAAGGACAACCCCGACGTCCTGGGCGACGAGCTGCCGTTCGAGACGATGGAGACGACGGCCACGTTCGACCGGGTGCTGTTCGACGGCGGCGAGTTCGGCACGGGCGCGGAGGTCGGCTCCGCCGAGGAGGAGGACTTCATCGGCCTGCCGGGGCTGCTGGAGCCCGATCAGGTGGCGACGCTGCTGCGCAAGCGGCAGTCCGACCAGCAGGCGGCCAAGCGCAGGCAGGCCGCCGAGCAGGAGCAGAAGGAGACCCTGGCGCCGCACGAGCAGATCGCGGAGCTGCGCCGCGAGCTGAACGGCCTGGTCGGCGCATGGAACCACCGCACGGGCCAGCCGCACGGCGTCATCCACGCCGAGCTGCGCCGGGTGTGCGGCGGCCCGGCGATCGCGCAGGCCACGGCGGAGCAGATCCAGGAACGCATCGCCATGATCCGCCGCTGGGCCACCCAGCGCCGATGACAGGCCGATAACGGTCCGCATGCTCCCGCATGCGGACATGGATCTGGATTTGGACACAGACCGGTCGCGGACCGTTAGAACACCGCCGCGAACGGCAACAACCTTGTTGGCTGTCTTGGGATACGCAGAAGGACGGGTATGTCGTTCGAGGCCGCGGGGAAGCCGACGCTGAGCGTGGTTTCCGGCCTCGCCGGAAACGCGGTGGTCCTGCGGCTGGAGGGCGAGCTCGACGTCAACGCGGTGCCGCTGCTGCGCGAGCACCTGCAGCGCGTCTGGGACCTCCCGCCGAAGCCGTTCCTCATCCTCGACCTGGGCGAGCTGGCCTTCTGCGACTCGATGGGCGTGAACGAGCTGGTGCAGCTGCTCCACCGGTGCGAGGCGCGCGGCACCCGGCTGGTGCTGGGCGGGGTGCAGGGCGTGATGGCGCGGGTGCTGTCGATCACGGGCCTGCGGCACGCGTTCGAGGTGTACGCGAGGTTCGACGACGCGCTGCGCCTGGCCGTCGCCCACTCCTGAGCCGCCCGGCCGCCGGCCGCGGGGTCAGGCGCGCGGGATGCGGCGGCCGCTGCGCCCGTCGACGGGGATGTAGGGCGCCTTGCCGGGCAGCGGCCCGGTCAACGGCACGGTCAGCGCGGCGGCGCCCCGCTCGACGCGTACCGGCACGGTGTGCATGCCCTCGTGCTCGCCGGTCAGCGGCCCCTCGTGCACCCAGATGAGCAGGCGGCGCCCCTCGGGCCGGACGACGACCTTGGCGGTGCCGCACTCGTCGGGCACGGCCGTCCACGTCAGGACGAGCGCCTTGCCGACCTTGGCCGACAGGGGGACGGGCGTGCGCACCGCCTGGCACGACGGCGGGGCGGCGGCCGGGGCCGCGCTCGCCGCGACGGGCGCGGAGGCGGGGGCGGGGCGGGCGCGGTCCATGGCGAAGGTGGCGGCCTCCAGGAGGAGCAGCGTCACGACGGCGCCCGCGCGGGCGGCGGTGCGGCCCTGGAGCAGGGCCCACAGGCTGAGCGGGCCCAGCAGCAGCCAGGCCGTGCCGAGGGAGATGGCAAGCATGAGAGAACCTCGCAGCGAGGGCGGGAGACGTATGACTCTCCGTGCTGCATCGGTCGCGGAGAGGTCGTGTCGTCTTGGATATCACATCAACGCGGTGTTGCCTACCGCGTACCATGCGTGATATCGGCGGACGACCGCCTCCCGCCCCTGCGGGTCAGGCGCCGGCCGGTGTGCCCACCAGGGTCGCGCCGGCCGAACGCATCTCGTCGAGCGCGGCCGCGGTGGTGGCGGGCGCGACGCCGGCCGTCAGGCCGAGCAGCACCCGCACCGACAGGCCGTTCGCCAGCGCGTCGAGCGCGGTGGCGCGCACGCAGTGGTCGGTCGCGATGCCGACGACGTCCACCCGGTCGACGCCGCGCTCGCGCAGCCAGTCGGCGAGGGGCACGCCGTCGCCCGACGTGCCCTCGAAGCCGCTGTAGGCCGCCGCGTACGTCCCCTTGCTGAAGACCTCCTCGACCTCCGCGACGTCGAGCGAGGGGTGGAAGTCCGCGCCCGGGGTGCCGGCCACGCAGTGGGCCGGCCAGGTCGAGACGTAGTCGGGGGACTCGGCGAAGTGGGTGCCGGGGTCGACGTGGTAGTCACGCGTGGCCACCACGTGGTCGTAGCCGTGGTCGGCGACATGGTGGGTGATCGCCGCAGCCACCTCGGAGCCCCCGGCCACGGCCAGGCTGCCACCTTCGCAGAAGTCGTTCTGCACATCGACGATGATCAACGCGGTGCCCATACAGAGCACGATACGTCAGGCGAATTCCGTGGGGATGGCGGCGTACCCTCTGCCGAGGTGGAGGGCCTCCAGGGGGAGCAGCGACACGGCCTCGGCGTGCCTGGCGCGGGCCGCGGGGAGCGGTTCCCTGCCGACGACCTCGCCGTCGATCATGAGGGGGCGGATGAGGGGGATGGCGTCCTCGGGGATCAGGCCGGACGTCGTGATCAGCTCGGTGTCGGCGTGCCCGCTGCGGTCGATCAGCCGGTACGCCTCCTTGCGCCCGCCCCGCGAGGGCTTGCCCACGGAGCGCTTGGCCACCGCCTCCAGCTTGCCGGTGGCCGTCTCCCTGGCGACCAGCTTGTAGACCAGCGCGGCCGTGGGGACGCCCGAGCCGGTGGCCACGGAGGTGCCGACGCCGTAGCCGTCGACGGGGGCGGCGGCGAGCGCGGCGATGGCGTACTCGTCGAGGTCGGAGGTGACGACGATGCGGGTGTCGAACGCGCCGAGGGAGTCGAGCTGCTCGCGCACCTCCTGGGCGGCGGCGGCCAGGTCGCCCGAGTCGATCCTGACCGCGCCCAGCCGGGGCCCGGCCAGCTCCACCGCCGTCCGCACGGCCTCGGCCACGTCGTACGTGTCCACCAGCAGGGTCGTCTCGGCGCCGAAGGAGGCGATCTGCGCCTCGAACGCCGCCCGCTCGGAGTCGTGCAGCAGGGTGAACGCGTGCGCCGCGGTGCCCGCGGTGGGGATGCCGTACAGGTGGCCTGCCATGAGGTTCGAGGTGGAGGCGAAGCCGGCGATGTAGGCGGCGCGGGCGGTGGCGACGGCGGCCTGCTCGTGGGTGCGGCGCGAGCCCATCTCGATGATCGGCCGCTTGCCCGCCGCGTTCGTCATGCGGGAGGCGGCCGAGGCGATGGCGCAGTCGTGGTTCATGATCGACAGGATGAGGGTCTCCAGCAGCACGGCCTCGGCGAAGGTGCCCTCGACGATGAGGATGGGGGAGGCGGGGAAGTAGGCCTCGCCCTCGCGGTAGCCGTAGATGTCGCCGGAGAAGCGGTACTCCGAGAGGAAGGCCAGGGTGTCGTCGTCCACGACGCGGTGCTCCCGCAGGAAGGCGATCTCCTCGTCGCCGAAGCGGAAGCGTTCCAGCTCGTCCAGGACGCGTCCGGTGCCGGCCACGACACCGTAGCGCCGTCCGCCCGGCAGATGCCTGGCGAACACCTCGAAGACCGCGCGCCGATGCGCCGCGCCGCTGCGCAGAGCGGCTTGGAGCATCGTCAGCTCATAGTGATCTGTAAGCAACGCAGTGCTCATGGTCGTTCTCACGTGTCGAAGACTACGACCCACATAGGGCAGACTCATGGATGTGGGTAGCACCGCTCCAATCGCCGTCGAGCGTCCGTCATCGGACGTCCGGCCCGATCTGCCGTGGGTGACCATCGTGTGGAATGACCCGGTCAACCTCATGTCGTATGTGACTTATGTCTTCCAAACGGTCTTCGGCTACACCCGGGAGAAGGCCGAGAAGCTCATGCTGGACGTCCACCGCAAGGGCAGGGCCGTCGTCTCCAGCGGCACCCGCGAGGAGATGGAGCGCGACGTGCAGATCCTCCACTCCTACGGCCTGTGGGCGACGCTCCAGCCGGATTCCGTCAAGTGAGGCGCTGGTGAGCTCGGGGTTCTCGCAGGGGACGAAGGGCGGCGTCGTCGCCGACCTGGAGCCCACGGAGGTGGCGCTGCTGCGCCAGCTCGTGTCGATGGTGCTCGGCCTGGTCGCGCCGGGGCAGACCGGCGACGACCCGCTGGAGCGCGCCCTCGGCATCGGCACGGGGGAGGCGCCGTCCGACCCCGTCCTCGCGCGGCTGTTCCCGTCGGCGTACGAGGACGACCAGGAGGCGTCCGAGTTCCGCCGCTACACCGAGGCTACGCTGCGCGACGGCAAGCGCGCCGACGCCCAGACCGTGCTCGACACCGCCGAGCCGGGCCGCACCGAGCTCACCGCCGACCAGGCGCAGGCGTGGATGCGCGCGCTGAACGACGTGCGGCTGGCCCTCGGCACCCGGCTGGAGGTGACCGAGGAGATCCACGACGAGCTGGCCCGGATGTCCGAGGACGACCCCCGCTACCCGGCCTTCGTCACCTACGACTGGTTGACCTACCTCCAGGACAGCCTGGTCCGGGCCCTCTGGTAGCTTCCGGGCATGCTGACGATCTCAAAGGAACTGGCGGACAGGATCGTCGCCCACGCGCGGGCCGACCATCCGGACGAGGCGTGCGGCGTGATCGCCGGCAGGAACGGCGTCCCTGAGCGGTTCATCCCCATGGAGAACGCCGAGCGCTCGCCCACCTTCTACCGCTTCGACTCGATGGAGCAGCTGCGGGTGTGGCGGGAGATGGACGACCGTGACGAGGAGCCGGTCGTGATCTACCATTCCCACACCGCCACCGAGGCGTACCCGTCGCGCACCGACATCTCGTACGCCTCCGAGCCTGACGCCCACTACGTGCTGGTCTCCACGAGGGACGACGACGAGGTGGAGTTCCGCTCGTACCGCATCCTCGAGGGTGTGGTGACGGAGGAAGAGGTAAGATTCATCCCATGATGGTCAGGCCGGTGCAGAGTTACCTCTTCGCGCACACTCCGGCTGTCGTCCTCTACGACTGTCGTTGAGAACGGAATCCGCGTCCCCTCCGTCGGCGTTGCCTGCCGATGGACGTCCGACCTGACCCCGAGGAGACCTGCCGCGATGGCCATCGAGGTTCGCATCCCGACCATCCTGCGTAACTACACCGACGGCGCCAAGGCCGTCGCCGCCGAGGGCGCCACCCTCGACGAGCTGATCACCAACCTGGAGTCGCGCCACCCCGGCATCAAGGACCGCCTGGTGGACCAGGGCAGCCTGCGCCGCTTCGTCAACGTCTACCTCAACGACGAGGACGTGCGGTTCCTGGGCGGCCTGGGCACGCCGCTGTCCGACGGCGACACGGTGACCGTGCTCCCCGCCGTCGCCGGCGGATGACATGCGGTTCGCATCGCTGATCGACTCGGTCGGCCGCACGCCGCTCGTCGGCCTGCCCCGGCTGTCGCCCTCCCCGGACGTACGGATCTGGGCGAAGCTGGAGGACCGCAACCCGACCGGCTCGATCAAGGACAGGCCCGCGCTGTGGATGGTGGAGCAGGCCGAGAAGGACGGCCTGCTCACCCCCGGCTGCACGATCCTGGAGCCCACGAGCGGCAACACCGGCATCTCGCTGGCGATGTCGGCGAAGCTCAAGGGCTACAAGCTGATCTGCGTGATGCCGGAGAACACCTCGGAGGAACGCCGCCAGCTCCTGCGCATGTGGGGCGCCGAGATCATCTCGTCGCCGGCCGCGGGAGGTTCGAACGAGGCGGTGCGCGTCGCCAAGGAACTGGCCGCGCGGCACCCCGACTGGGTGATGCTCTACCAGTACGGCAACCCGGCCAACTGGCGCTCCCACTATGAGAGCACCGGGCCCGAGATCCTGGAGGACCTGCCGGGCGTCACCCACTTCGTCGCCGGCCTCGGCACGACCGGCACGCTGATGGGCGTCGGGCGGTTCCTGCGCGAGCGGGTGCCGGGCGTGCAGATCGTCGCGGCCGAGCCGCGCTACGGCGAGCTGGTGTACGGCCTGCGCAACGTCGACGAGGGCTTCATCCCCGAGCTGTACGACGAGTCGGTGCTGACCACCCGGTTCTCCGTCGGCTCGGGCGACGCGCTGCGCCGCACCCGCGAGCTGCTGGCGGCCGAGGGCATCTTCGCCGGCGTCTCCACCGGGGCCGCGCTGCACGCCGCGCTGGGCGTGGCGAACAAGGCGGTCAAGGCGGGGGAGCGGGCCGACGTCGTGTTCGTGGTGGCCGACGGCGGCTGGAAGTACCTGTCCACCGGCGCGTACGAGGGCACGCTGGACGAGGCGGAGGAACGCCTCGAAGGCCAGCTCTGGGCCTGACGCCCGCCGCACGGGCGTGGGCGGCCGGTGGGAACCGGCCGCCCTTCGCCGTGCCTGGGGCTAGTTGAACAGCACCCGCAGCGAGAACGACGCCTCGGTGTCGGTCTGCCTGCCGCTGAGCCCGATCGCGCGCAGCACCTGGAGGTTCGCCTTCTCGTCGCCCTCCATGGACTGCAGGTAGTACTTCTCGACCTTGTCGAGGTCCACGAACAGGCCGAAGGTGGCCTCGCCGGCGTTCGGCACGGCCGTCTGGAACGTCTCGGAGTCGCCCAGCGCGCCGTCCTCCGCGAGCTTCTTGCCGTACTCCTCGGTCGTCGCCACGGTGAAGACGCCGTCGCCGGACGCCTTGGCCAGGTCCGGCACCGGCTGGCCCTCCGCGGCCATCGCCTTCTGGACCTTGTCGACCAGCGCCTGCGCCTTGGCGGGATCGGTCACCACGCGGACGCCGCCCTTGATCTGGTCGCCGTCCAGGCCCTCGCCGTCGACGGCGATCGTGAGGTTCTTGCCGACGATGGTCGCGAGGTCGTCCGGGAGCTGGAGTCCGGCGGAGGTCACGAGCTCGTGGAGCACCTGCTTCGGCCCGTCGCCGCCGGAGCCGGAGATCGCCTGCTCGTACTTCGCCCACGTCTTGTTGATCATCTGGTCGAGCCCGGAGATCGACAGGGCGCCCGCGGTGGTGGCGGGCAGCTCGGCCAGGCGCACAGGCTCCAGGTCGCCGTCCACCAGGCCCTCCGCGCCGCGGACCACGCCGGTCAGCTCGGCGTAGGCGCTGTCGAAGCGCAGCGCGCCGGCGAACCTGGCGTTCTTGACCTGGTCGAGATTCACCGCCTCCTCCGGCGTCATGTCCTTCTTGGCGAGTTCGGCGACGGCTCCCAGGTCGCCCCAGAACGACAGCACGCCCTGCTCGCCGAGCGCGTTCATGTCGTCGCCGAACTCGGCGTTGTCGGCCAGGCTGTCGCTCGCCCGGGCGTACTTGTCGGCCAGCGCCTGGTCGGAGGTGAGGAGCGCGTAGTCGTCGCGGAAGGCGAGACCGACCTTGCCGTCGCCCCGCAGCTTGGCGATGCCGGCCCTGGCCTGCGCCTCGTCCTTCACCTGGACGGCCACGACGACGTCGGGCTCCTCCTTGCCCGACGGCACGACGGCCACGCCCAGCCTGTTGCCGAGCCACGGGTCCACGTCCTTGGCGAAGTCCAGCTTGGCGAGGTCGTCGCCGCCGTCCTCGCGCAGTGCCTCGAACAGCGCCTTGCGCGGGTCCTCGCCCTGGAAGGAGTCCTTGGTGACGGTGAACTTCCTGGCGATCTGGAACAGCGCCAGCTTCTGGTTGGCCGCCGGGTCGAGGTCGAGGCGGGCGTAGGCGATGGACGAGGCGGGCAGCACCTCGTTCGGCTGGGTCCCTCCGCCGCCGATCGCCCCCACGGCCCAGACGGCGCCGCCGCCGAGGAGCACCACGGCCAGCGCGGCGGCGACGGCGACCAGCCAGCCCTTGCCGCCCTTCCCGGCGGGCCGGGCGGGCCCGATGCCCTCGGGGCCCTGCTGCTGCCAGCCGGCCTGGAGGTCGTACGGCTGCTGGGAGGGCTGCTGGTACGGCTGCTGGGGCGGGTACGGCTGGCCGTAGGGCGGCGGCGGGTTCCCCGGCTGCTGACCCTGGTTCCAGCCGTACGCCATGGTCCGTTCCGGGTCCTGACCGTGGGGGGGATTATTCGCAGACATCACTCAACTCACGTTGTGGACTTTGACCACAAGGAAAGTAGTGGATGCCGCTATATGTTCACTTGCAATGGGCTGAAGCTGCATTTTTGGCTGTTTATCCGTACGCGGCGGCGTCTCGCGCGGCCGCCCGGCGGCCTGCCGTAGAGTAGGGGGCCACTAGAATATAGTTCCGGACTTTGAGGCAGGGCGGATGACCAAGTTCGACGAGGCCACGCAGGCGATCAGGGTGGACGAGACCACCTACGACGTGTGCCTCGACCCGGGATACTCCATCGGCGGGCCGCTCAACGGCGGCTACCTGATGGCCGTGGTGCTGCGCGCGGCGGTCGACGCCGCCCCGTTCGACCACCCCGTGAGCACCGCGTCGCAGTTCCTCAAGGCGCCCGCCCCGGGGCCCGCGCAGGTGCGCGTCGAGCCGCTCAAGGCGGGCAGGACGGCCGCGTTCGCGAGGGCCACGCTCCTCCAGGACGGCGTCCCCCACATCGAGAGCCTGATCACCACCGCGACCCTCGGCGACGCCGAGCCCGACTACGCCGACGGGCCGTCCCACCCCATGCCCGCCCCGGAGGAGTGCGTCCAGCTCCCCGCGCCCAAGGCCGAGACGAACATGACCCTGAGCGCCCAGATGGACCTGCGGTTCGACCCGCCCACCCTCGGCTGGCTGAACGGGCGCCCCACCGGCCGCCCCGAGTCGCGCGCCTACTTCAGGATGGCCGAGCCGCAGGACCCCGACCCGTACGTGCTGGCCCTGGCCGTGGACGCGCTGCCGCCCGTCGTGTTCTCCGCCGGGGCCCGCGGCTGGGCCCCCACCGTGGACCTCACCTGGCACCTGCGGGCCCTGCCCGCCCCCGGCTGGCTCACCCTCATCGGCAGCGGCAGGCTCGTCCGCGACGGATGGTTCGACGAGGAGGTCGAGGTCTGGGACTCCGCGGGCCGGCTCGTCGCCCAGTCGCGCCAGCTCGCCAGGGTCGGCCGCGGCTGACCGCAGGGCGAAGCCACGCCGGGAACGCGCCGGTGTGAGCATTCTTACGCGGTGCTGATCGCGCAGGTCGCCTACCCTCTAGAACGTGCCGGACGCGAGTATTGGGATCTTCGACAGCGGGGTGGGCGGCCTGACGGTCGCCAGGGCGATCATCGACCAGCTGCCCCACGAGGCCATCACCTACGTGGCCGACACGGCCCGCCAGCCCTACGGGCCCAAGCGCATCGCCGAGGTGCGCTCCTACGCGCTGGAGGTGATGGACCACCTGGTCGAGCAGGACGTCAAACTGCTCGTCATCGCCTGCAACAGCGCCAGCGCCGCCGTGCTGCGCGACGCCCGCGAACGTTACGACGTCCCCGTCGTCGAGGTGATCCAGCCCGCCACCAGGCGCGCCGTGCGGGCCACCCGCAACGGCAGGGTCGGCGTGATCGCCACCAGGGTCACCATCGAGTCGATGGTGTACGCCGACGCCTTCGCCGCCGCCCCCCACGTCGAGCTGGTCGGCGTGGCCGCCCCGCGCCTGGTGGAGTTCGTCGAGCGGGGCGAGACCATGAGCGGCGAGCTCATCGACGCCGTCCGCGACTACCTGGAGCCCGTCAGGGCCGCCGGGTGCGACACCCTCATCCTCGGCTGCACCCACTACCCGCTGCTCCTCGGCGCCATCTCGTACGTCACCGGCAACGGCGTGACTCTGGTCTCCAGTGCCGAGGAGACCGCCAAGGACGTCTACCGCATCCTGCACGACCGCGGCCTGGCGGCGGACGGCGGAGCCACCCCCCGGCACCGCTTCTTCGCCACCGGCGACTCCACGCTCTTCGCCCGGCTCGGGCGACGCTTCCTCGGGCCGGAGATCGACGTGGTCGAAGTCGCACCAGTGGGGGGTACCACCTCTAACGGGAGGCCCACATGAAGCTGACCATCGTCGGATGCTCGGGCAGCTACCCCGGCCCCGACAGCCCCGCGTCCTGCTACCTCCTCGAAGCCGAAGGGTTCAGGATGCTGCTCGACCTCGGCAGCGGCGCGCTCGGCGCGCTCCAGCGCCACGTCGGGCTGTACGACGTCGACGCCGTCTGCCTGTCGCACCTGCACGCCGACCACTGCCTCGACATCTGCGGCTACCACGTCGCCCGCACCTACGGGCCCGACGCGCCGTACCCGCTCCTGCCCGTCTACGCGCCCGCCGACGCCCCGGCCAGGCTCTCCGCCGCGTACGGCATGCCGGACGAGCCGGGCCTGGAGACCGCGTTCGACTTCGTCCCGCTCACGCCGGGCTCGTACGAGATCGGCCCCTTCACGCTCACCGCCGGGCTCGTGAACCACCCGGTCGAGGCGTACGGCTTCCGCGTCACCAGCGGCGGCCGCACCGTCACGTACTCCGGCGACACCGGCGAGTCGCCCGAGCTGGTGAAGCTCGCCGACGGCGCCGACCTGCTGCTGTGCGAGGCGTCGTTCGTCGAGCGGCCCGGCCTGCCCTCCGGCCTGCACCTCACCGGGCGCCAGGCCGCCGAGCACGCCGCCCAGGCCGGAGCGGGACGTCTCGTGCTCACCCACCTCGTGCCGTGGAACGACCGCTCCGACGTCATGGACGACGCCGTCAGGGGCGGCTTCGAGGGGCCGATCGAGCTGGCCCGCAGCGGAGCCGTCTACGACCTCGGCTGAACCGTCCCACGACCTCGGCCGAAGCGTCCGACGACCTGGCCTGGCCTGGCCTGGCCTGGCCTGGCCTGGCCTGGAGCGTTCTAGGACCTGGTACGGAGCTCGCTGAAGTCGCGCATGCGAGGCAGCGGCGAGAACAGCAGCGGCACGGCCGACAGCAGCCGTCCGATCATGAACACCCATAACGCCTGACGCACGCCGATCTGCTGGGCGACGAGGCCGCCGAGGAGCGCGCCCAGCGGCATCGTCCCCCAGACCAGGAACCTGACCGAGGCGTTCACCCTGCCCAGCATGTGCTGGGGGGTGGTGCTCTGGCGGTAGGTGGCCTGGCCGATGTTCGACAGCACCGCGCCCCACGACAGCGCCATCGAGGTGATGGCGAAGAACGACACCCGCCAGTCGGCCTGCGTCATCGGTAACAGCAGGCCGAACGGCGAGGCCGCGAAGAAGCCCAGCCAGGTCATGCGGGCGGAGCCGTACCTGCGTGCCAGCCAGGCGCCGGAGAAGCCGCCCACCAGGCCGCCGACGCCGCCTGACATGAGCAGGATGCCGATCGCGGTCGGCGGCAGCCGCACCACGTCCGACAGGAACAGCACCGACAGGCCGACCACCGCGCTGACGCACAGGTTCGTGCCCGCCGAGGAGAACGCGAACGCGCGCAGCAGCCGGTCGCGCCAGACGTGGGCCAGGCCCTCGCCGATGTCGTGCAGCAAGGGGCGCGGCTCGCTGTGCGCGGGCGGCTTGTCGGGCGCCCTGATCGAGCCGAGGAGGAGCACGGAGGCGAACGCGCCGAGCGCCGTCATCAGGATCGTGAACGGCGCCGTGATCGTCTGCACGAGCACGCCGCCCACGCCGGGCCCCGCCATGAAGGCGCCGGAACGGACGATCTCCAGCTTGGCGTTGCCGTCGCTGAGCTGCTCCGTCGCGACCAGGTCAGGCAGGTACGTCTGGTCGGCCACGTCGTTGAACACCTGGGCCATGCCCACGAGCAGGGCCACCGCGTACATCATGCCGATCGACAGCAGGCCGAACTGGGCCGCCAGCGGGATGCCGGCCAGCAGCACGCACCTGGTCAGGTCGCTGGCCATCATGACGTGCCGCCTGCGCAGCCTGTCGACCCACACCCCCGCGGGCAGGCCGATCACCAGGAGGGCGGCGGTCTGGAGCGCCGTCAGGAGTCCCACCTCGGCCGGACCGGCGTGCAGCACCAGCACGGCGACGAGCGGGAGGGCGACGCGCGAGATATTCGCTCCGAGTTCGTTCGCGACGTGCGAACCGATGAAGCGGACGAAGTCAGGGTTCCGCAACACCCCCGTTGTCATTGCGTAAGGATCTATGTGTCGGACACATTTGGTCAAGAGTGTTACGGGCCGGAGATAGGGTGATCTGCATGTCCCGACAGGATGGCCGCAACCCCGATCAACTGCGCCCCATTACGATCACCCGCAACTGGCTGGCGCACGCTGAGGGCTCGGTGCTGGTCGAGTTCGGCGGCACCCGGGTGCTGTGCGCGGCCTCCGTCCAGGACAGCGTGCCCCGCTGGCGCCGCGGCAGCGGCCAGGGCTGGGTCACCGCCGAGTACGCGATGCTGCCGCGGGCCACCAACACCCGCAACGACCGCGAATCCGTCCGAGGCAAGATCGGCGGGCGCACGCACGAGATCTCCCGGCTCATCGGGCGGTCGCTGCGCGCCTGCGTCGACTACAAGGCCCTGGGCGAGAACTCCGTCGTGCTCGACTGCGACGTGCTCCAGGCCGACGGCGGCACCAGGACGGCCGCCATCACCGGCGCCTACGTCGCCCTCGCCGACGCCGTCGCCTGGATGCGGGAGCGCCGGATGTGCCCGGGAGACCCCCTGATAGGCTCGGTCGCCGCCGTCTCCGTCGGCGTCGTCGGCTCCGTGCCGATGCTCGACCTCTGCTACACCGAGGACGTCGCCGCCGAGACCGACATGAACGTGGTGATGACCGGCGAAGGCAGCTTCGTCGAGGTCCAGGGCACGGCCGAGGGCGCCCCCTTCGACCGCGGCCTGCTCGACAAGCTCCTCGACCTGGCCGTCGGCGGCTGCGAGGAGCTGACCCTGATCCAGCAGGAGGCGCTGGGCGTATGAAGATCGTGCTGGCCACGCGGAACGCGGGCAAGATCGCCGAGCTGCGGCGCATCCTGACCGGGTTCGACATCGTGGGGCTGGAGGAGTTCCCCTCCATCGGCGAGGTCGCCGAGACCGGCGTCACCTTCGAGGAGAACGCCCTGCTCAAGGCGCGGGCCGTGGCCGAGCAGTCCGGTCTGCCCGCCGTCGCCGACGACTCCGGGCTGTGCGTCGACGTCCTCAACGGTATGCCCGGCGTCTTCTCCGCCCGCTGGTCCGGCCGGCACGGCGACGACAAGGCCAACCTCGACCTGCTGCTCGCGCAGATCTCCGACGTCCCCGCCGACAAGCTCACCGGGTACTTCGCGTGCGCCGCCGCGCTCGCGCTGCCGTCCGGCGCGTCATCCGTGGTCGAGGGCGTGCTGAACGGCCGCATCATCACCACGCCGCGCGGCACGGGCGGCTTCGGCTACGACCCGGTCTTCGTGCCCGAGGGCGAGACCCGCACCACGGCCGAGCTGTCGCCCGAGGAGAAGGACGCCATCAGCCACCGCGGCCGCGCCTTCCGCGCGCTGGCGCCCCTCGTACGGGAGATGCTCGCCTCCTGAGGCGATGGCCTGAGCGGGTCGTAACCACCGCGTAAGAACCCCGCGAAGTGCGGCGGCGTACCGTCGTAACGTGCAGAAACTCAAGAAGGCGCCCCTGTGGGCGGGGGCGCTGGCCGGGCTGGTCGCGGGTGCCGTCGCCCTCGGCGTCGCGCAGCTCGCCGTCCCGCTGACCGGCCAGGGGACGTTCCCCGTCGTGGCCGTGGGCGACGCCGTCGTGGACCTGTCGCCCGCGCCCGTGAAGGAGTTCGCGATCAGCACCTTCGGGGCGAACGACAAGACCGTGCTCGTCGGCGGGGTGTTCGTCGTGCTCGGCCTGGCCGCCGCGCTGATCGGCGTACTCGCGCTGCGCAGGCTCGCGTACGGGATCGCCGGCATGGCGGTGCTCGCGGCGGTGGGCGTGCTGGCGGTGCTGACCAGGCCGGACGCGCAGGCGGCGGGGGTGCTGCCGACCGTGCTCGGCCTGACCGCCGGCGCCCTGACCCTGACCTGGCTGCTACGCCGCTCCCTCCCCCTCGCGCCCCGCGCGGCCACGGGCCTGCCGGAGCGCTCCACCCCTCCTGAAGGGACGGCCGGCCCGCCGGAGCGGGACACCCGGGAGGCGTCGGGACGTGGCGAGGGCGCTCCACACCCGGGGGAGCCGGGTCGCGCGGAGGAGCGGGAAGCGTGGGCGGGGCGTGGCGGCGAGGAGGGCGCGCCGCGCGCGGGCGAGCCGGGTCGCGCGGGGGAGCCGGAGCGGCCTGCGGTCATGCGCGTGGGGGAGGACCTGCGGGCGTTCGACAGGAGGCGGCTGCTGACCGGCGCCGCGGGAGGCATCGTGGTGGCGGGGGCGGCCGCGCTGCTCGGGCGGGAACTGGCCGGGCGGCAGGCGGTGAACTCGGCGCGGGGCAGGGTGGCGCTGCCCGCTCCCGCCACGCCCGCCAAACCGCTGCCGAAGGGGGCAGACTTCAGGATCAACGGCCTTACCCCCTTCATCACGAAAAATCAGGACTTCTACAGGGTGGACACCGCGATCGTCGTCCCCCAGGTCGATCCCCGCGCCTGGACCCTGCGCGTCCACGGCCTGGTGGACCGCCCCGTCGAGATCACGTACGCCGACCTGCTCCGCATGCCGCTCACCGAGGCCGACGTCACGCTCACCTGCGTCTCCAACGACGTCGGCGGTCCGCTGGTCGGCAACGCGCGCTGGCTCGGCGTACGCATGGCCGACCTGCTCCGCCGGGCCGGGCTCCGCTCCGACGCCGACATGCTGCTGTCCACGTCCGCCGACGGCTTCACCTGCGGCACCCCCGTGGACGTCGTCATGGACGGCCGCGACGCCCTGTTCGCCGTGGCCATGAACGGCGAGCCGCTGCCCCTCGAACACGGCTTCCCCGTGCGGCAGGTCGTGCCCGGTCTGTATGGGTACGTCTCCGCCACCAAGTGGGTGGTGGACATCAAGGTCACCAGGTTCGACACGGACCAGGCGTACTGGACGCCTCGGGGCTGGGCCGCCAAGGCCCCGATCAAGACGGAGTCCCGGATCGACCTGCCCAGGGCGGGCGCGTCGCTCAAGGCGGGACGCGTAACCGTCGCAGGCGTCGCCTGGGCCCAGCACACCGGCGTCGCGGCGGTCGAGGTACGCGTGGACGGCGGCGAGTGGCGTCAGGCGCGCCTCGCCGAGGTGCCCGGCCCCGACACCTGGCGCCAGTGGGCCCTCGACTGGGACGCCACCCCGGGCCGGCACACCCTCCAGGTCCGCGCCACGGACGCCGCCGGACGTACCCAGACCGAGCAGGAGGCGCCGCCCATGCCGGACGGCGCGACCGGCTGGCACACCATCACCGTCGAGGTGGCTTGACCCCTGTTTGTGCAGGTACGGGGCTTAGACGTCGCCGCGAATCTTGCCGACTTCACCCCGCCGGCCACGCCCGCCCCTCTACGATCGGTCGTCGAGCATGACAGGAGGCAGGACGTGTACCGCGACCGCAAGCAGGACGTCCGGCGGGTCCTTCAGGAAGGGCGGTACAACCCGGAGGTCGGAGAAGGGGTGCGCTGGCTCGACTACGAGCAGGCCGCCCACGCCCCCACGCCTGCCGCCGACCCCACCGCACCACCCACCCACGACGGCACCACCTCCCCGGAACCCCCCGCCCCCACCTCCACCACCCAGCCCACCGGACCAGCAGCGACAGCACCCGCGAGGGAGGCCGCGACGCCGTCCGCCGGGACAGCAACGACAGCACCCGCGAGGGAGGCCGCGACGCCGCCCGCCGGGACAGCAGCGACAGCACCCGCGAGGGAGGCCGCGACACCGTCCGCCGGGACAGCAGCGACACCGCCTGCCAGGGAGACAGCGACACCGCCCGCCGGGACAGCAGCGACACTGCCTGCTCGGGAGGCCGCGACGCCGTCCGCCGGGATAGCAGCGACAGCACCCGCGGGGGAGGCCGCGACACCGTCCGCCGGGACAGCAGCGACACTGCCTGCTCGGGAGGCAGCGACGCCGTCCGCTGGGGCAGTAGCGACAGGGCCGGCCAGGGAAGCTGTGACACCGCAGCCTTGGGCCGACGACGTTGATCCGAGCCGCCGGCTGGCACCACCCCGCCACCCGGGAAGTCCCCCCGCTGCGCCGGCAACGCCGCTCCCGGAACCCTCGCCCAACCCTGCCGCTTCGCCGGCCGGCGAGACCGAGCCCGCCCACCCGACGTCGAGAACGGAACCCGCGAGGACGCCTCTCGCGGAGGCTTCCGGCGCCCAGAGAGCTGGGGCGCCTGCCGCGACTCCTTCAGGGAGCCAGCCGGGCGGGGTGCCTCATCCGGCTCTTCCAGGAGGTCAGCCGCTCGTGGCGCCTCCGGCAACCGGGACGGCGGAGGCGCCTCCTACCACGCCCACGCCAATCCGACACGCCGCACTGGACACCACAACGGGCCCTCCGCCAGCCTCCCCACCCACCTGGGCTCAGGCGACGCCTCAGCCGACCTCTCCGCCGACTGCAGGTACGCCCGCTGCTCAAGCCGGGCCGACATCCCCCCACGTTCATCCAGCGCAGGCAGCAGGGCATGCCGAAACAACGCAAGCAATCCACAGCGCGCAGCTGATCCACCACGCAGAGACGATCCACCGCGCAGAGACGGTCCACCGCGTTGAGACGGTCCACCGCGCTGAGACGGTCCACACCCCTCGGACCGCCGAAGGCGCACAGCCAGTCGAAGCCGCCACCGAAAGTGCCCAGCCATCCGAAGCATCTCAGGAAGCCGAGCGCGCTCAACGAGCCGAAGGCGCTCAGACGATCGACCGCGCTGAGCGTTTCGGGGGTGCTGAGGCAGCCGGTCATGCTGAGCGTCTCGGGGGTGCTGAGGCAGCCGGTCATGCCGAGGGTTTCGGGGGTGCTGAGGCAGTCGGCCACGCTCAGCGTGTCGGGGTTCCTGAGGCAATCGATCGTGCTGAGCGTGTCGGACGTGTTGAGGCAGTCGGGCGTGCTCACTGTGTCGGAGGTGCTGAGGTAATTGGCCATGCTCAGCGTGTCGGAGGTGCTGAGGTAATTGGCCATGCTCAGCGTGTCGAGGGTGCTGAGGTAATTGGCCAGGCTCAGCGTGTCGGGGGTGCTGAGCAAATCGATCGTGCTCGGCCAGTTGGAAGTGCTGAGGCAGTCGGCCGTGCTCGGGGCGGTGCCCCGGCGCATGGTGTCTTGGAAGCCTCCCCGCCAGCCCAGGCGGAAAACTCTGTTGGCATCCCAACGGAAGGGTCTCCAGGCAGCACGGCTGTAACTGCTCCCGGTACCCAGGTTGGCGGCTTGCTGGTCACGTCGGAAGGCGCTCCCTATCCCCGCGCGGAAGGCGCTCCCAGCCCCCGCGCGGAAGGTGCTCCCAGCCCCCGCGCGGAAGGTGCTCCCAGCCCCCGGGCGGGAGGCATTTCAGCGGCCTCGGCCTCCGTCTTCACACCGTCTCCGCCTTTCGCACATTCGTCCCTCTCCGCACCTTCGTCCCTCTCTGCACCTTCGTGCCCCTCTGCACCTTCGTCCTCTTCCGCGCCGTCTGCTCCTTCCGCGCCGTTCTCTGTCTCCGTGTCGTCTCCGTCGTCGAGTGCGTCCGCTCCTTCCGCGCCGTTCGCCGCCGCTCCCACGGCGTACGTGGAGACCTCCGCAACCGCTGCGGCGTTTCCGGCTGCGAGTGCCGCTGGGTCCGCTTCGCGGAAGACGTCCACGTCCGAGACGGCGCCTCTGCCGGATGGCGCGGCGGCGCCTCCCGTCCCAGGGGCCGCGCCCGACATGTCGTCGTTGTCGGCTCACCTGGCGGCTCCTGCGGCTCCTGCGGGCTCGGGGTGCCAAGCACCTGCCACCAGCTCTCCTTCGGGCGCGCCTCACGATGGCCCGCACCTGGTTCCCGGCACGGCTCCCGTCTCGTCCTCGATGGCATCCGCGTCTGCCGACGGACATCCAGGCGACGCCTCGGCTTCAGCCGTGTACCGCGCCGCCGGGCTTCCGGAGACGGCCGGGCACCTGACGGCCTCGCCGTCCGTCCGGCCGGGCGATGGGACGGCTCACCTGCCTCCTGGCGCGGATGCTCCAGGACAGCCGGGCACCGTACGCCCTGGTGATCCTGCAGCGCTCTACGCCGATCGCCAGACGGTCTACGGGTTCCCCGCGCCGCCGAACCGGGACACCGCCACACCGCTTCGAGGTGCCGACGCGCCCAAGGGGCCGTCCGATGGGATGGCGGCGAGCGGCGCGGGAGGGGCACCGGCGGCTGCCCTCGGGGCGACGGAGGGCATCGTCACCGGCTCCGGTACGGCACCTAATGGAGACGCGGGCATGAACGGCCCTGCCGCCGCCGGAACAGGAACCGGACCGGCCACCTCGGCCGACATGACGTCAGAGACCGATATGTCCCAGGGTGCGGGGCCGTCGTCGTCCCTGACCCCGGCGTACTCATCCCCGTCGTCTCCAACCCCGTCGTCATCACCTGCCACGCACCAGCCCCCGGCATCCTCGTTCCCGGCGGAGCCTTCCGCGACGTCCCCATACGTGCCAGGGGCCTGCGCGGTGTCGCCGTCGGCGGCAGGGGCGTCTCAGGCGTCGTCGTCGGTCTCGGCGGGGCACTTCGAGACGGCCCCGCTCCTGCCGGGCGCGTCCCAGGCATCTCCGTCCCAGGCATTTCCGTCCCAGGCGTCTGCGTTCCAGGCGGGGAACTTCGCGGCGTCGTCCCCCGAGATGTCGCTGCTGTCGGCGGGGGCGTCCCAGGTTTCCTCGTCGGTGGAGCAGCCGTCAGAGGCGGTGCCGTTTCCGCCCGCGGCGTTCACAGGCTCGGCCCAGGGGATGATGTTCCCGGACGTGCACGCTCAGGCGGGAGCGGCGACAGCGGAGGGTGGTGCCACGCCCTCCGTCTCCGAACGGGATCGTCCGGTGTGGGGTGGGGACGGCCGGACGGGTGGCTCGGAGGACGTCTCTGAGGAGCCGTCCGTCACGTCGTCGCATGCTGCGGCGATCGGCTTCCCGGTGGAGGTGCTGGGTTCCAGCGTCCCGTCCGCGGCGCTGCCTGATCGCGACGCCGTTCTGCGTCGTCCGTTGCCGGAGTGGCCGCAGGTCGTACCGGCCGATTCTTCGGCTGCGCGTGCCGGGGACGGGCGGCAGGAGGCGGTGCGAGGCGATCTGGAGGGCGTCTCGCAGGCCTCGTGGCAGCAGGACGAGCGGATCGGGTTCTCGCGCGAGACGCCGACCGCGCAGGTGGCTTCGGCGGCGGCCGGTGATGCGGGACGTGCTCGGCCGACCCCGGCACCCCACCTCTCCACCTCGGCTCCAGCCTTTCCGCACTCCGCGGTGACGGGCTCGGCACCGGCCTCGAATCAGCCGTCCACCTCGGTTCCTGTTCCGACGTCCACCTCGGTTCCTTCTTCGACGCGGAACCCCGATCCTGATCCGGCGGCGCCCGGGGTCGCGGATCCGACGGTGGGCCCGGCGCGGGCTCCGGGCTCGGGCTGGGGGTCCGGGGCCGCCGCCGCTGTGCCGGTCTCGGGTCCGGCTGCCGTACGGATCTCCGATCCGGCTCCGGCCACGAGCCCAGGCTCCCGCCCAGCTCCGGCCCCCTACTCCGGATCAGCGCTGACTTCGCCGCCGCCCTCCGGTTCCGCTCCGGCGCCGTCCGCTGCCTCCGGTTCCGCCCCGGCCGGCGGCGTGGGGGCGGGGTCCGGTGCTGATTCCGCAGCCCGTGTGGGCGAAGGCGTGGTTCCGGGGGACTTCGGCAGAGGTGCCTCGGGGCAGCCGGGCGAGCGGCTTCCGAACGCGGCGGCCGGTGGGCCGGGTTCCGTCTCGGAGGCCGGGTTCCGTGACCGGCCTCATGAGGTCGAGATGGGGTTCGGTGGTCGCGGGGCTGGAGCGGAGGCGTCGCCCGGCCGTGGGCTCCCCGGGACGGACGTTCCCGTCGAGGGCCACCGCATGCCTGGTCTTGGGCGTTCTGGGGCTGAGGCGCAGGCAGGGTCAGCCGAGAGCGGTTGGGAAGGGCGGCCGTCGGCGTGGCTGGACGGGTCGTCCTCTGATGCCGGTTCGGCTGAACCGCCTGACGGCTCGTCCTCAGGGCTTCATGGCTCGGCGCGCCGGTCTGATCGCTCGGCCCGTCCGTTCGATGAGGCGCCGTACCCGGTGGACGGGTTGCCTGGTCGGCCTCAGGGGGTGCCGCGGCCTCTCGACCGGCCCTCGGGGGCGCTCGACGGCATGCCGGGACGCCTTGACGGGCTGTCGGCGGAGCTCCGTGGCGTGTCCGGGCGCGGGGACGGGGAGTCCGCCGCTGGTGACGGGAGGTCCGGCCGCGTCGATCGAGCCGGGTTCGACGGGATGGCGGGACAGTTCGAGGGGGTGTTCGCCGAGTATCGGGGTGGGGCTCCGGGGAGTCCGTTCCCGGTGGCGTCGCTGATCCTGCGGGACACCTGGTTCGAGCAGCCGCACCGGCCGCCGCGGCTGGTGGACTTCCGTCCGTACGGGGTCCCGGGCGGGCTGGGTCAGCCTGACCCGCAGGCCGAGCACGACCTGCTGGCCGCGCTGCCTCCCGGTGCCAGGTTCCCGGACCCCAGGGGCACCTGGGTGCGGCTGATCAACGGTTGCGGTCCCGCGGACGACCCGTTCCGCACGTCCAATGCCGTGGACTGCGCGCTCGCGGTGCTGTCGACGTGGCACGGCGAGCCGGTGACGGGCGCGCCGAGGTTCGCCGAGTACGACCGGCTGGGCAGGCCGCTGCTCAGCGGGGAGAGGGGCGGCACCGGCCGGATGGAGCGCTGGGTGGGGCAGCGGTTCGAGTACGCGGGGAAGGGGCGGCACGCGTACCCGATGCTGGCGCGGAGGCTGCGGCAGGCGGGGCACGGGGCGGCGGCGCTCATCGTGGTCCGGTGGCCGGGCGGAGGCTCCCACGCCTGGAACGCCGTCAACTCCTCCGGCGAGGTGATCTGGATCGACGCCCAGCGGGGGCACATGTCGGTGGAGCCGCCCTACCAGACGGTGACGGGGGTGTTCTGCGTGATTCTGGACCGCCGGGGGCTGCCGCGATGAACCTCGACCAGGCGCGGGCGGTGGCGGAGGAGTACTTCAACGGGGTGCGCCCGCTGGACCGGGCGCTGCCGGTGGGGGTGTACGGGTTCAGCGAGGGGTTCGTGGCGTGGGTGCGTGAGCTCGACCCGGATGATCCGGCCGTGCTGCCCGACACGGTGGGAGGCGGCTGCATCGTGATCGACCGGGCGACGGGCGAGGTGGTGTCGCGCCCGATGCTCGACCCGGAGACCGTGGCGGAGCTCTGGCCCGGCCGCACCCCCCGCTGAGCGCGACGCATCTCGATGGGGGCGGGCCGTCCGGGGAGTCTGCGGCTTCCCCCCGCTGCCGCCTGGCCGCCACCGGCGAGGCGGCTTCCCTCGGCTGCCGCCTCGCCGGTGGCGGCCTGGCTCGGTGTGCGTGCCAGCCGCCGGTGCGGCCTCGTGAACGGTGACCGGATGTCGGGCCCGGTGTCGCGCAGGCGTGGCCGGCGTGCAGCGGCGGGTCGGTGGTGGCGAAAGCCGTCTCGGCGTGGGCTGGGCCTTCGGGCCTGCGGCGCGGGGCTGGTCCGTGGTGTGGAAGGCGGTTCGGCGGAGGTTCGGGGTCTGCGGGGGAGGCGGGGAGGGGGTTCTGCTCCCCGCCTCTCCTGACGTTTCCCGTCAGCCGGAGGCCAGGGACGTGACGATCGAGGCGCGGGCGGCGCGGCGGGCCGGGAGGACGGCGGCGAGGACCCCCGCCGCTCCCGAGAGGGCCACGAACAGTGCGATCTGCCCCACCGGCACCGAGAAGACCGCTCCCGTGATCATCACCTTGACGGCGGCCCAGCCGAACACGCCGCCGAGTACGACGCCGACGAGCGCCCCGATGAGGCCGAGCACCAGGGCTTCGACCGACAGCATGCGCCGTAGCTGCGGCCGGGTCAGGCCGAGGGCGCGCAGCAGCGCCGACTCCCTGGTGCGTTCGTGCACCGACAGGGACAGGGTGTTGGCGATGCCGAGCAGCGAGATCAGGATGGCCAGCCCCAGCAGGCCCGTGATGATCATCAGGAGCATGTCGAGGGTCTCGTCGAACTGGCCGCGCACGTCGGTCGAGCTGGCCACCTTGACCATGGGGTACGGGTCGGTGACGGCGTCGACGATCTTGCGGGCCTGCGCGGGGTCCACCCCGTCCCGGATGTTGACCATGACGCGGGCGTCGGGGACCTGGCCGAAGTAGGAGTCGAGCGCGGCGGCGGGGACGGTGACGGGCGGCAGGGACGAGTTGGTGCCGACGAGGACGGCGACGACCTTCAGGGGGACGGCCCCGGCCCGTTTGGTCCTGAGGGTGACGGAGTCGCCGACGCGGACGCCGAGCTGGGTGGCCGCGTAGTCGGCGAGGGCGGCCTGACCGGCGGCGAAACCGGCGAGCGACCCGGAGGAGATCTCGGGCTTCGCGTCGGCGCCTTCGTAGGTGCCGACGTCGTACCGGCGGCCGGAGACGGTGGCGGTCACGCCCCTGAGCTGGAGGACCGAGCCGAACTGGGGCGCCTTGCGCAGCCCTTCGGCCACGGACCGGGGGATGCTGGACTCGCCGTCCTGGCTGGACAGCATGTAGTCCACGGGGAACTGGTTGTCCAGCTTGGCGGTGAGGGTGAGCCGGGTGGACGCGGTGAGCACCGAGATCAGCGTCATGAGGGTGACGCCGATGGTCAGGGCGACGGTCGTGGTGGCGGCGCGCCGGGGGTTGCGGCCGGAGTTGTCGACGGCGAGGCGTCCGGGGACGCCGAACAGCCTGGCGGGGAGCCAGCCGATGACCGCGCTCAGCGGCTTGACCAGCACGGGGCCGAGGATGAGCACGGCGACGAAGGTCAGCGCGCCTCCTGCCATGACGACGAAGAGCGCGACCTGGTCGCCGGGTTCGAGCGCGACGGTGGCGTACACGGTGGTGGCGGCGCCGGCCAGCAGGAACAGCGCGGCGAAGACGGCGCGCAGCACGCCGGTGCGGAACGTCTGCTCCTCCACCTGGCTGCGCAGCGCCGCGATGGGCGCGACGCGGGTGGCGGACCTGGCGGGCAGCAGCGCGGCGCACATGGTGACGACCAGGCCGATGCCGAGCCCGGCGGCGATGGTCTTGGGGGCGAGCGTGAGCGGCGCGTCGGTGGGCAGGGGGGCGTCGAGCGCGCCGAGGACGGTCAGGGTGAGCGCGGCGAGCCCGTACCCGACGGCCAGGCCGAGCAGGGAGGCGACGAGGCCGACGACGGCCGATTCGAGCACGATCGAGCCGAACACCTGGCGGCGGGTGGCGCCGATGCACCGCAGCAGGGCCATCTCCCTGGTCCGCTGCGCGACGAGGATGCCGAACGTGTTGTAGATGACGAGCGCCGCCACCATCATGGCGACCGCGCCGAACATCAGCAGGCCGGTCGTCATCACCTCGATCTGGACGCCGGCCTCTTCGGAGAGGGCGGCGGCCAGCTCGGAGCCGGTCACGACGTCCATGCCGGAGCCGACGGCGTCCTTGACGGCCCGCTTGAGGGCGGCCGGGTCGGCGGTGCCGGCGACGTCGATCTCCTGGTAGGTCTTCTCGCCGGTCATGAGCTGCGCGGTGGCGGTGGTGAACCCGAGCGCGCCGGTGTAGCTGAGCCGCTGGTCGACGCCGGTGTCGAAGAGGCCGACGAGCTTGAACCGGTGCTCGGTCCTGCGGTGGTCGAGCACGGTGATCGTGTCGCCGACCTTGAACCCCTGCGCCTTGGCGGTGTTCTTGTCGAGCACGGCGGCGCCGTCGTCGCTGCCGGGGCCGGTGCCGGACACGATGGTGGTGCGGTCGAGCGGGCCGGTCACGACGGAGATCGCGGTGGTGGGGATGTCGCCGACGGCCTTGCCGTCCTTGCCGAGCAGCGGCGCGCTGCCGCGGACCAGCCCGTACGCCTCCGTGACGCCGGGGACGGCGCGTACCCGTTCGAGGGTGCGCTCCTGGATGCCGCCTTCCTTCGTGGGCAGGACGGCGACGGTCACCTTGTCGGCGTCGGCGGTGACGCGCTCGGAGAAACCGGCCTGGACGGTGTCGTTCAGGACGAAGGTGCCGGCGATGAAGCCGACGCCGAGCGTGATGGCGAGCGCGGTCAGCACGAGCCGCAGCCGGTGCGCGAGCAGCCCGGCCAGGGTGGTCTTGAGCACCTCAGCCCTCCAGCTTCACGAGCGTGTCGAGGACGGACTGCGGCGTGGGGGCGGTGACCTCGGTGACGAGCGTGCCGTCGCGCAGGAACACGACGCGGTCGGCGTACGAGGCGGCGACCGGGTCGTGGGTGACCATGACGATGGTCTGGCCGAGCTCGCGCACGGAGGTGCGCAGGAACGCGAGCACCTCGGCGCCGCTGCGCGAGTCGAGGTTGCCGGTGGGCTCGTCAGCGAAGATCACCTGGGGCTTGCTGATGAGGGCGCGGGCGACGGCGACGCGCTGCTGCTGGCCGCCGGACAGCTCGGACGGCTTGTGCCGGAGCCGGTCACGCAGGCCGACGGTCTCGATGACGCGGTCGTAGAGCTGCTGGTCGGCCTGGCGGGCGGCGATCTCCAGCGGGAGCCTGATGTTCTGCTCGGCGGTCAGCGTCGGCAGCAGGTTGAACGACTGGAAGATGAAGCCGATGCGTTCGCGGCGTAGGAGGGTGAGCTGCCGGTCGCCCAGCCCGGTCAGTTCGACGTCGCCGATGTGGACGCTGCCGGAGGTGGCGGTGTCGAGCCCGGCGAGGCAGTGCATGAGGGTGGACTTGCCGGAGCCGGACGGGCCCATGATCGCGGTGAACGCCCCGGTCTCGAAGGCGATGTCCACCCCGCGCAGGGCGTGGACCTGGGCGTCGCCCTGGCCGTACACCTTGGTCAGGCCTGTCGCCACCACGGCGGGCGGGGCTTGGCGGGGTGTCTCGATGAGGGTCACGTTCACTCCTTGTCACGACTTCTCGACGTGACCAACGCTAGAAGCGGAATGTGGGGAAACCCTGCGCCTTGAGGAGGGACTTCGTGTAGGACCTGGGATGACCCCGCTCAGCCATTCGGCCGATGCGACGGCAGGACGAGCCCCGACTCGTACGCGTACACGACGGCCTGCGCGCGGTCGCGCAGCCCCAGTTTGGCCAGAACCCGTCCGAGGTGCGTCTTCACCGTCGCCTCCGCGACCTCCAGCCGCTCGGCGATCTCCCCGTTGGACAGCCCGCGCGCCACCATGAGCAGCACCTCGCGTTCGCGCGGCGTCAGGTCGCCCGGCGCGGGAGGCGCGGCGGCGGGCAGGTGCGCGGCGAACCTGTCGAGCATGCGCCGCAGCGTGGGGGGCGCGACCACCGCGTCACCGGCGTGCACCACCCTGATCGCCTCGACGAGGTCCGACGGCGGCACGTCCTTCAGCAGGAACCCTGCCGCGCCGGCCTTGACCGCGGCGAAGGCGTACTCGTCGAGGTCGAACGTGGTCAGGATGAGCACCTTGGGGCCGTCGATCCTCCTGGTCGCCTCGACGCCGTCCATGACGGGCATGCGGACGTCCATGAGCACGACGTCCACCTCGGTGCGGGCCAGCACCTCCAGGGCGGCGGCGCCGTCGGCGGCCTCCGCGACGACCTCGATGTCGGGCTGGGCGCCCAGCACCATCCTGAACCCGGCCCGCAGCAGCTCCTGGTCGTCGACCAGCATCACCCGGATCATCGGCCCCGCCTCCTACGCCGCTCTGGCCAGGGGCAGCCTGGCCAGGACCTCGAAACCGCCGCCCGCCCGCGGGGCGGCCGAGACGGCGCCGCCGTACATGGAGGCGCGCTCGCGCATGCCGATGAGGCCGTGCCCGTCGGGGCTGCGCGGCGCCGAGGCGCCCCTGCCGTCGTCGGTGACGCGGACGACCAGGTCGGGGCCGTCGTACCGGAGCTCGACGAGGGCGTGCGTGCCGGGGCCGCCGTGCTTGAGCGCGTTCGTCAGCGCCTCCTGCACGATGCGGTACACCGCGAGCTGCTGGCCTTCCGGCAGGTCCTGCGGGACGCCGTGGACCTCCAGCCGCGCCGGCACCCCGGCACCGCGCACCAGGTCGGCGAGCTGCCGGATGCCGGGCTGCGGCGTGTAGTCGGTGGCGCCGTCCTCGCTCTCGCGCAGCACGCCGACGAGCCTGCGCATCTCGGCGAGCGCGGCCCTGCCGGTGCTGGAGATGTTCTTGACGGCCTCGCGGGCCTGCTCCGGGTTCAGGTCGAGGGCGTAGCCCGCGCCGTCGGCCTGCACCACCATGACGCTGACGTTGTGCGCCACCACGTCGTGCAGCTCCCTGGCGATCCTGGCGCGTTCGGCGGTGGCGGCCATCCTGGCCTGCTGGTCGCGCTCGCGTTCGGCGCGTTCGGCGCGTTCCTCCAAGCTCTCCAGGTAGCGCCTGCGGGTGTTCGCGTACAGGCCGGTCAGCCAGACGGTGACGACGAGGATCGACCCGCTGAAGAACATGCCGAAGGTGGGGGTCTTCCAGTGGACGAGGACGAGGAACACGCCCAGCTCGGAGACCAGGCAGGCGGCCAGCGCCCAGCGGAAGGCGCACTGCGACGCCACGGCGTAGAGCGCGATCAGCACGGACATGTTGGCGGGGACCGGGGTCATGTGCAGCAGCCACTGGACGAAGCTGGTGGCGGCGACGGCGGCGAACACGGCCACGGGGCGGGTGCGCAAGGCCAGCGGCGCCAGCAGGACGAGCGACAGGCCCATGTAGGTCCAGAGCGAGACGTACTGGTCGCCGACCGGCGGGGTGCCGCCGTACGGGGCGGCCGTGAGGAAGCACAGCAGCGCGAGCGGCCCGACCCGCAGGACGCCCACCAGCCTGTCGTGACGCTTGGACCACGCCCGCACCCTGCCGAACACACCCTCACCATACGAACCGTTGGGGCACGCTTGGTCCGCCTGAAGTCGGAAGTTCATCTACGACCCAGGTCTTACGCGCGTTTTACTATGAGACGGGCATTCTTGACCTTGGGAGCGCCCCACGGGGCGAGTAAAGGGAGATCGTGATGACTGATCATGATCGCGAAGCCGGGTCGCGCGGCGAAGAGGAAGTGCCGCGCGACCCGACCTCCCGGGACACCCGCGAGCAGCCCGCCGGCCTGAGGTACGGCGAGGGCGCCGGGGCGCAGGACGACGTTCACCCTTCGGCGGCATCCGGCCGAGCGGGTCGCGACCGCCACGACGCGGAGGACCCCGAGGACCCCGAGGACTCCGAGATCTTCCGGTATCGCCACGACCCCTACGGAGAGCCCCGGTCGTTCCGTGCCTTCCTGCGGCAGCGTCACGCGCAGATCATCGGAGCGGGACTCGCCGGCCTGGTGGCGGGCGCCGTGCTCGGCGGCACGGCGGTGGCGGCCCTGGACGGTCGCGGCCACCGTGACCACGGGGGCTGGGAGCACACGCGGATGGAGCAGTGGCCCAGCCTGGTCGGCCCGTCGGCGTGCCTGCGGACCGAGGGGGAGATGCGCTGCCGCCTGCGAGTGCCCGAGGAGGCGCCGCCGGGGATCGACCCCACCGTGGCGCCGCCGATCGACCCCACCCTGATGCCGGGACTCGATCCCACGCTGGAGCCCCGGACCGGGCCCACGCGGACGGGGTGAAGCGGAGCCGGTGTGCGGGCGGGGGGACTCGAACCCCCACAGTGTCTCCACCAACAGGACCTAAACCTGCCGCGTATGCCAATTTCGCCACGCCCGCGCATCCCGCAGCAAGGCGGGCTTGTGACAGTTTAGCGCTCCGAGCAGGGCCTGGGGGCCTGTCCTGAGGCGCCGTCCGCGGGCCCGGATCCCGCGCGGGGCCGGGGGTTGCGTGAGCAGGGAGACCGCCCGGACGGGCGCCGCGCGAGTGCGGCGGCCCGCCGGGACCGAGGCTCGTGACGGGGGTGGCGCCGCGGGCGTCAGGACAGGCCGAGGCGCTTGGTGAGCGAGGCCACGTGACCGGTGGCCTTCACGTTGTAGAGCGCGTGCTCGATCTTGCCGTCGGGGTCGATGACGAAGGTCGAGCGGATGACGCCGACGACCTCCTTGCCGTAGAGCTTCTTGGTGCCGTACGCGCCGTACGCCTGGTGGACGGCGAGCTCGGGGTCGGACAGCAGGGGGAAGGTCAGGTGGTCGCGCTCGGCGAACTTGACGAGCTTGGCCGGTTTGTCCTTGGACACGCCGAGGACGACGAACCCCTCGTCGGTGAGACGGCCGAGGTTGTCGCGGAAGTCGCACGCCTGCTTGGTGCAGCCAGGGGTCATGGCGGCGGGGTAGAAATAGAGGATCACCCGCTTGCCGCGGAGATCGGCCAGGGACACGGCCGATCCGTCGGCGGCGGGCAGCGTGAACTCGGGCGCGGCGTCGCCGGGCGCGAGCTTGGTGTCGGTCATGGGCCCTCCAGAGTTCTCCCAGCACAACCTACCGGTCCGGCCGCGGTGCCGTACGGCGCGCGGACCTGACAGACTGATCACGACCAGAGTGGACCGTCCCCGCCCGGGTACGTGAGGCGGGCGTGTCCCGCGAGCAGGCGGCCACGAGCACGGTCGGAAGGAGAGCCATGGCTGACACCGATCCCGACGAGTTGGAGCGGCGGATCGCGCGGACGCGCGCGGAGTTGGCGCGCACGGTCGACGCCATCGCCGACCGGGTGAGCCCCAAGCGGGTCGCGGAGCGCACGGTGGCCGACGTCAAGAGCAGGGCGGGCGAGTTCGTGGCGCAGGTGGGCGACGCGCTCGGCGTGACGCCGCGCCCGGTCGAGTACGGCGACGAGTCCGACCGGCTGTGGGAGGACGAGCGGCCGGACCTCGGGGCGGTGCTCATCGGCGTGGGCGCGGTGCTCGTGGTCGGCGCGACGATCCTGATGTGGCGCAGGCGCCGCCGCCGCGGCCGCTGACCCCCGAGGCGGCGACCGGGGCTACAGGAAGGTCTTCCCCTCGCCCCGGTAGGTCGGGACGGTCTCGACGAGCGTGTCGCCGTCGACGAGGTGCAGGGCGTCGAAGCGCTCGCACAGCTCCCCGGCCTTGGCGTGCCTGAACCACACCCGGTCGCCGACCCGCAGGTCGTGGGCCGCCGGTCCGAGCAGCGGGGTCTGCACCTCGCCCGCGCCCTCGTCGGGCGCGTACCGCAGGCCGGCGGGCAGGTACGGCTGCGGCAGCCGGGTGCTCCCCGCCGGGCCGGAGGCGGGGTAGCCGCCGCCGAGCGCGGTCACGGTGCCGGGCCCCGGCCTGCGTACCACGGGGAGCGCGAACAGGGCGGCGGGCCGGCCGGTGAAGCGGCGGTAGAAGTCGAACAGCCTGGGGTGGAAGAACCCCGACCCGGCGGCCACCTCGGTGACGGCCTTCTCGCGGACGGTCCGCTCGATCGAGCCGGTGCCGCCGCCGTTGACGAACTCCAGGTCGCAGACCTCGCGTACGGCCCGCACGATGCGCCCGCGCCGGACGACGAGGTCCCGCGCGGACCTGGCCTGCATGAGGCGCACGGCGCGGGCGAGGAGGGCGTTGCCCGGCGGGTCGTCGCCGACCCCGGCGATCTGCGCCTCGTACGCCATGAGCCCGGCCAGCCGGAACCCGGGCCGCGCGGCGATGGCGGCGGCGAGCGCGGCGGCCTGCTCGGGCTCGCGGACGGGCGAGCGCAGCGCGCCCGCCCTGAACCTGCCTCCGAAGGCGACGTATCCGGCGTCGACGTCCATGCACAGGCGGATCTCGGCCCGTGGGCGGACGCCGGCGACGGCGGCCTCGATGAGGTCGAGGTGCTCGGCGCCGTCGACGGTGAGGGTGATCTCGCGGGCGGCGGCCGGGTCGCCGGCCAGTTCGGCGAGCGCGCGCCGGTCGGCCGTCGGGTACGCCACGAGCACGTCGGTGAGTCCGGTGGACACCAGCCACAGCGCCTCGGGCAGGGTGAACGCCATGACGCCGCGGAAGCCGTCCATCGCCAGGACGCGTTCGAGCACGGGGCGGCTGCGTACGGACTTGCTCGCGACCCTGATGGGTTTGCCGCCGGCGCGGCGGGCCAGGTCGGCGGCGTTGGCCCGCATGGCCGCCAGGTCGAGGATCGCGAACGGGGGGTCGAGTTCCGCGGTGGCCCGGTCGTACCGCAGGCGGTCATCCATACCAGCAGCGTAACGGCATATAGGGCAAATGAAGGTGAGGGAGGTTCATCTTTGCCCGGCGGCCCGTAATGTTCGGGCAAATCGGCGGCGAGGACGCGGTTCCGTGAGGAGGCGCGCCATGTACGTCTGTCGGTGTGATGACCACGCTTCAGCAGATCCTGCCCGCCGCCGTCACCGCGCGGCAGAGCGGGCTGCGCAGGGCGAACAGGGCGTTGCGACCGGCCAGGACGCTGCCGGGCGCCGCCGTGGCGGCCGCGCTCACCGCGGCGTTCGGCGCGACCGCGGCCGAGACGGTGTCGGCGCTGCTCGGCCGGCCGCTCGGCTGGATCCCCGTCGTGGATCTGGTCGAGGCGGCGAGCCGGCGCGGCTGGCAGGAGGTGACCCCGCTGGGCCTGGGCCTGGCCGTGCTCGGCGTGGCGCTGCTGCTGCTCGCGGCCGTGCCGGGGCGGTGCACGCTGGTGCCCGTCGAGACGTCCGACCCGCTGATCGTCATCGGCATCACCCGCGTCGGCCTGCGCCGCACGCTGCGCGCCGCCGCGCTCCAGGTGAACGGCGTCGAGCGGGCGAGGGTGAGGCTGCGCAGGCGCACCATCGAGGTGTCCGTCGTCACCGGGCCGGAGAGCTCGGGCACGATGCTCCGCCAGGTCGGCACCGCCGTGGGCGACCGGCTGGCCGGGGTGGGCACGCTCGGCACCGGCGAGGTCGTCGTCCGCCTGCGCAGGAGGGGCGTGTGATGCGCCAGTACGCCGGCAACCGCATCGGGCTGGCCGTGGTCGGAGCGACCCTGCTCGTCCTCGGCGGCTACGCCTGGCTACGCGGCCACGGCCGCCTCCTCGACCTGTCGCGCGGCGGCAAGGTGCTGCCGCAGGACGTCGTCCGCCCGCTGTCGGGCGACCCGTGGCCGCTGTGGACGCTCGCGCTGGTGCTGGCGCTGCTGGCGGTGCTGTGCCTGCGCTGGCTGCTGCTCGCGCTCGGCTACGGCCGCCGCGGCGTGCGCGCCGGCACCGCCACCGCGATGCTGTGCGTGGGGCTGAAGTCGGTGGACGGCCTGGCCAGGGCGGGCGTGCGGGTGGCCCCGCAGGGCATCCGCATCGCCCTGACCTGCCCGTCCGCCACCGACATGGGCGCCGTGGTGGCGAAGCTCGACCAGGACATCGTGGGACGCATCAGGCGCGAGGTGGGCGACGACGAGACCGGCGCCGTGGTGCGGCTGCACGTCCGACGGTAGGGGTGTCAGGCCAGGAAGCCGCGCAGGAGGGCGGCGGTGCCCTCCAGGTGCTCGCAGACCGCGCGCCGGGCCGCGTCGGGGTCGCCGGCCAGGACGGCGTCGACGATCGCCTGGTGCTGGGCGGCGGCGTGGTCGATGTTGACCTGGAGCATCGGGATGGCGTTCAGCAGGTCGCTCACCCGCGAGCGGGCGTCGGCGCAGGTCGTCGCGAGCAGCGTGGAGCCGGTCAGCTCGGCGATCGACAGGTGGAAGGCGGTGTCGAGGCGGCGGTAGTCCTCCAGCGTCGCCTGCTCCAGGTCCGACAGGCGGCGCAGCAGCACCTGGCGCTGCTCGGCGGTGAGCGGGGTCGCCGCCAGCACCTGGGCCGCGCCGCACTCGACGGCCAGGCGGAAGGTGAGCGCGTCGTCCAGGTCGTCGCCGCCCATCTCGGCCACCATGCGGCGCAGGCTGCCGGTGCCGGGGCGGGGCGGGGTGTAGGTGACGAACGCGCCGCCGTAGCGGCCCCTGCGCACGTCGAGGTAGCCGGAGTCCTGCAGGGCGCGGATGGCCTCGCGAAGGGTCACCCTGCTGATGCCGAGTCGCGCCGCGAGCTCGCGCTCGGGCGGCAGCTTCTCGCCGGGCGCGACCACGCCCAGTTTGATCGCCTGGAGCAGCCGCTCCACGGTCTCCTCGAAGGCGTTGCCGGCGCGTACCGGCCTGAGCACCGTCATCAACCGCGCGGAGTCGTCCAACGTGTCCCGTCCAACGTGTCCTCGAAGTCTTGACAACAGATCCCGGCATGCACCTCAATGGTCTGAGACTAGCCCAATCAATGGCCTGGCGCGCGCGTCGGGCCGGATCGGAGCGGCGTAGCGTGAACGAGCGAGCGAGCACGGGCCTCCTCTCGGTCGAGGAGCTGCGCGACGAGGTGGCGGCCGGGCGGATCGACACCGTGCTGCTCGCCATCGCCGACATGCAGGGCCGCCTGCAGGGCAAGCGGCTGTCGGCCCGCTTCTTCCTGGACGAGGTGCTCGCCCACGGGTCGGAGGGCTGCAACTACCTGCTCGCCGTGGACGTCGACATGAACACCGTCCCCGGCTACGCCATGTCGTCCTGGGAGCGCGGGTACGGCGACTTCGTCATGCGTCCAGACGTGTCCACCCTGCGCCGGATCCCCTGGCAGGAGGGCACTGCCCTGCTGATGGCCGACCTGGTCTGGGAGGACGGCGCCGACGTCGCCGCCTCGCCCCGCCAGGTCCTGCGCAGGCAGCTCGACCGGCTCGCCGAGCGCGGCCTGGCCGCGTACGTCGGCACCGAGCTGGAGTTCGTCGTCTACGAGGACACCTACGAGGACGCCTGGCGGCGCGCCTACCGCGACCTGACCCCCGCCAACCTCTACAACGTCGACTACTCCCTCCTCGGCACGGCCAGGATCGAGCCGCTGCTGCGCCGCATCAGGCGCGAGATGGAGGGCGCCGGCCTGTACGTCGAGTCGGCCAAGGGCGAGTGCAACCTGGGCCAGCACGAGATCGCCTTCCGCTACGACGAGGCGCTGAGGACCTGCGACAACCACGCGATCTACAAGAACGGCGCCAAGGAGATCGCCGCCCAGGAGGGCAAGTCGATCACCTTCATGGCCAAGCCCAACCAGCGGGAGGGCAACTCCTGCCACATCCACATCTCGCTGCGCGGCCTCGACGGCGACCCGGTGATGGCCGGGCAGGGACCGCACGGCCTGTCGGAGCTCGGCGCCCGCTTCGTCGCCGGCCAGCTCGCCTGCATGCGCGAGCTGACCCTGCTGTACGCGCCCAACGTCAACTCGTACAAGCGGTACGTGCCGGGCAGCTTCGCGCCGACGGCGGTCAAGTGGGGCGTGGACAACCGCACCTGCTCGCTGCGGCTGGTGGGCCACGGGCAGTCCCTGCGGGTGGAGAACCGGGTGCCGGGCGGCGACGTCAACCCCTACCTGGCGGTGGCGGCGCTGGTCGCGGCCGGGCTGCACGGCATCGACAGGGAGCTGCCCCTGGAGGACGCCTTCGAGGGCAACGCCTACGCCTCGGGCGCCGAGACCGTCCCGCACACGCTGCGCGACGCGCTCACCCTGTTCGAGGGGTCGAAGCTGGCCAGGCAGACGTTCGGCGACGAGGTGGTGGAGCACTACGCGAACAACGCGCGCGTGGAGCTGTCCGCCTTCGAGTCGGCGGTGACGGACTGGGAGCTGTTCCGTGGTTTCGAGAGATTGTGACGTCGCATGAAGATCATTAATCCGGCGACCGAGGAGGTCATCGCCGACGTCGAGCTCGCCGACGCCGCCGAGGTGGACCGGGCGGTCGAGCGGGCCCGCGCGGCGTACCGGGGCTGGCGCGAGGTCGCGCCGGGCGACCGGGCGCGGCTGCTGCGCGGGTTCGCCGAGCTGGTCGACGCGCACGGCGAGGAGCTCGCGCGCCTGGAGCTCGACAACGCCGGGCACACCATCGGCAACGCCCGCTGGGAGGCCGGCGCGGTGCGCGACGTCCTGCACTTCTACGCGGGCGCGCCCGAGCGCAACCACGGCAAGCAGATCCCGGTGCCCGGCGGCGTGGACGTCACCTTCCAGGAGCCGCTGGGCGTCGTGGGCGTCATCGTGCCGTGGAACTTCCCCATGGTCGTCATGACGTGGGGCGTCGCGCCGGCGCTGGCCGCGGGCAACACGGTGATCGTCAAGCCGGCCGAGTGGACGCCGCTCACGGCGCTGCGGCTGGCCGAGCTGGCGCTGGAGGCGGGCCTGCCCGAGGGCGTGCTGCAGGTGCTCCCCGGCGAGGGCGAGGTCGCCGGCGCCAGGCTGGTCGACCACCCCGGCGTCGCCAAGATCGTCTTCACCGGCTCGACCGAGGTGGGCAAGCAGATCGCCGCCAGGGCCGCGGCGCACGTCAAGCGCGTCACGCTGGAGCTGGGCGGCAAGTCCGCCAACATCGTCTTCGCCGACGCCGACCTCGACAGGGCGGCCGCCACCGCGCCGTACGCGGTCTTCGACAACTCGGGCCAGGACTGCTGCGCCAGGTCGCGGCTCCTCGTGCAGGCCGACGTGTACGACGCCTTCATGGAGCGGCTGGCGGAGGCCGTCAGGAACGTCAAGGTCGGCGACCCGCTCGACGAGGCCACCGAGATGGGCCCGCTGATCAGCGCCGAGCACCTCGACCGGGTCCGCGGCTTCGTCGAGGGCGCCCCCTACCTGCAGGGGGCCTGCCCCTCGGGCAAGGGCTACTGGTTCCCGCCGACCGTGCTCACCCCGTCGCTGACCGACCGGGCGTTCACCGAGGAGATCTTCGGCCCGGTCGTGTCGGTGGTGCCGTTCGCCGACGAGGCCGAGGCGGTGCGCATCGCCAACGACACCGTCTACGGGCTCAGCGGCTCGATCTGGACGCGCGACGTCGGCAGGGCGCTGCGCGTCGCCCGTGCCGTCGAGGCGGGCAACCTCTCGGTCAACTCGCACTCGTCCGTCCGCTACTGGACCCCCTTCGGCGGATTCAAGCAGTCCGGCCTCGGCCGGGAACTCGGCCCGGACGCCCTCGCGGCGTTCACCGAGACCAAGAACGTCTTCATCTCCACGGACTGACACAGGCCGACACAGACTGACACGGAGTGACAATGCAGCGTTTGCAGGACCGCGTCGCCGTCATCACCGGCGCGGGCAGCGGCATCGGGCTGGCCACCGCCCGCAGGTTCGCCGAGGAGGGCGCGAAGGTCGTCTGCGTCGACATCGACGAGGAGGCGGGCACCAAGGCCGCCGCCGAGGTCGGCGGCCTGTTCGTCAAGGCCGACGTGACGAGCGAGGCCGACGTCGAGCGGATGTACCGCACCGCGTTCGAGACGTACGGCAGCGTCGACATCGCGTTCAACAACGCCGGCATCTCCCCGCCCGACGACGACTCCATCCTGGAGACCGGCATCGACGCCTGGCGGCGCGTCCAGGAGGTGAACCTGACCAGCGTCTACCTGTGCTGCAAGCACGCGCTGCCGTACATGCGCCGGCAGGGCAAGGGGTCGATCGTCAACACGGCGTCGTTCGTGGCGGTCATGGGGTCGGCCACGTCGCAGATCTCGTACACGGCCTCCAAGGGCGGCGTGCTGGCCATGTCGAGGGAGCTCGGCGTGCAGTTCGCCAGGGAGGGCATCAGGGTCAACGCGCTCTGCCCAGGGCCGGTCAACACGCCGCTGCTGCAGGAGCTGTTCGCCAAGGACCCGGAGCGGGCCCAGCGGCGGCTGGTGCACGTCCCCGTCGGACGGTTCGCCGAGGCGAGCGAGATCGCGGCGGCGGTCGCGTTCCTCGCCAGCGACGACGCCTCGTTCATCACGGCCAGCGAGTTCCTGGTGGACGGCGGCATCTCCGGCGCCTACGTCACCCCGCTGTAGGGAGGCGGCGTGCGGCGTCCGTTGATCGGGATCACGACGTACGTGGAGCCCGCGCGGTTCACGGTGTGGGAGCTGCCGGTGGCGCTGCTGCCGTCGATGTACGTGGAGCAGGTGGCGCGGGCCGGCGGGCAGCCCGTGCTCCTGCCCCCGGCGGGCGACCCGGCGCAGGCCGTGGCCCGCCTGGACGGGATCGTCCTGGCGGGCGGCGGCGACATCGACCCCGCCAGGTACGGCGAGGAGCCGCACGAGCGCACCGGGTACGTCAGGGACTTCCGCGACACGGCGGAGTTCGCGGCCCTGGCCGTCGCGCTGGACGCGGAGCTGCCGTTCCTCGGCGTGTGCCGCGGCCTGCAGGTGCTGAACGTGGCGCTCGGCGGCACCCTGCACCAGCACCTGCCCGACGTGGTCGGCCACGGCGGGCACTCGCCCGCGCCGGGCCGGTTCGGGCACCTGCCGGTGACGGCGACGCCGGGCAGCCGGATGGCGAAGGCGCTGGGGACGCGGCCCGTCACCGTCCCGCACTACCACCACCAGGCGATCGACCGCCTGGCGCCGGGGCTGACCGTCACGGCGACGGCCGAGGACGGCACGGTCGAGGCGGTCGAGCTGGACTCGGCGCCCTTCGTGGTGGCCGCGCAGTGGCACCCCGAGGCCGCCGAGGGGGGAGAGCTGTTCGAGGCGCTGGTCGCCGCCTGCTGACCGGGGCCCATATCACGGTGGTATGGGAAAGTGCTGGGTACCGCGCGGCCCGCGCGCGGTGTCACCCTGGGGTGCGTCCCCAGCCGGCCGGGGTCCTCCCACTCCACACCCCCCTGAGGAGCCACGAGAGTGAACCCCAGACTCGGGTCGGGTGCCGTCGCCGTGCTGGCGCTGGCCCTGGCCACCGCGGCGCCGGCGGACGCCGCCACCCTTCCGCCGCCGGCCTCCGTCTCGGCCGCGTCGCACGCGGTCTCCGCCGCCGGGCCGCCGGGCCCGGACGAGCGCAGGAACGCCATCTCCACCGCCCGCGCCGCGATCACGTCCCGCGCCGGCGCGGTGCGGGCCGCCGACGGCGACTCCTTCGCGCTCGCGTCCACCGTGGCGGGCCCGCGCGGCCTGCAGTACCTGACCTTCTCCCGCGCCCACCGCGGCCTGCCCGTGTACGGCGGCGACGTGGTCGTCGCCACCGACGGGTCGGGCGCCGTCGTCACCACGCTCACCACCGGGCAGCGGGCCGCGATCGACGTCCCCACCAGGCCCGCGGTGAAGGCCGCCGACGCGGCAGTGACGGCCAGGGCGGAGCTGCCCGGCGCCGCGGGCGTCGCCGACCCCGTGCTCGTCGTCCACGCCGCGTCCGGGCGGCCGCGCCTGGCCTGGGAGGCCGTCGTCACCGGCGCCCCCGGCCGGCCGGCCGCCCTGCACGTGTACGTGGACGCGCGCACAGGGGAGGTGTTCGACCGCTGGGACGAGGTGCGTGACGGCACCGGCAACAGCCGCTACAACGGCAACCCGGTGACCATCGACACCAGCCCCTCGTACACGATGCGCGACCCGCGCAGGAGCGGCGTCCAGTGCGGCGGGCAGAACGGGCAGCCGTACACGAAGAGCACCGACAGCTGGGGCAACGGCAGCGGCACCGACCTGGAGACGGCCTGCGTGGACGCGCTGTTCGCCGCGCAGAAGGAATGGGACATGCTGCGCGACTGGCTGGGCCGCAACGGGGTCAACGGCCAGGGCGGCGGCTACCCGGCGCGGGTCGGCCTGGCGGAGGTCAACGCGTACTGGACCGGCTCGTACGCCACGTTCGGCCGTAACTCGGGCGGCACCCAGCAGCTCACCTCCATGGACGTCGTCGGCCACGAGTTCGGCCACGGCGTCTTCCAGTTCTCCGGCGGGGGCGGCGCGGGCAGCGGCAACGAGACCGGCGGGCTGAACGAGTCCACCGGCGACATCTTCGGCGCGCTGACCGAGGCGTACGCGAACGAGGCCGCCGACCTCGACCCGCCGGACTACCTGGTGGGCGAGGAGGTCAACCTGTCGGGCTCGGGGCCGATCAGGAACATGTACAACCCGTCGGCGCTCGGCGACCCGAACTGCTACAGCTCCGCGATACCGAACACCGAGGTGCACGCGGCGGCCGGGCCGCAGAACCACTGGTTCTACCTGGTGGCCGAGGGCACGAATCCGGCGGGCAAGCCGGCGAGCGCCCGCTGCGACGGCGGGGCGGCGATCACGGGCCTCGGCATCCGCAAGGCGGGCGAGATCTTCATGGCCGCGCTGAACACCAAGACGGCGCCGTGGACGCACGCCAAGGTCAGGGTGGCCACCCTGCAGGCGGCCAAGACGCTGTACCCGGGCAGCTGCGCCGAGTTCGCGGTGGTCAAGGCCGCGTGGGACGGCGTCAGCGTGGGCCGCCAGGCCGGCGAGCCGACCTGCGAGCAGCAGAGCGACGACTTCTCCGTCGGGCTCCAGCCCGCCTCGGGCACGGCCGCGCCCGGCCAGAGCGTCACCACCACGGTGACGACCACGGTCACGGGCGGCTCGGCCCAGCAGGTCACGCTGCGCACGGGCCCCCTGCCCGCCGGGGTCACCGCGTCCTTCGACCCGGCGACGATCAGCGCGGGACAGAGCTCCAGGCTGACGCTGGCCACCTCGGCGGCCAGCCCGCAGGGCACGCACGCGATCACGGTGATCGCCGACGGCACCGCCGTGGACCGGCAGGCCGCCTTCACCCTCCAGATCGGGCAGGCGTCGCAGGACGACTACACGATGACCGTGACGCCGTCGTCGGCCTCGGTGCCCGCCGGGCAGTCGGCCACGGCCACGCTGAGCACCCAGGTCACCGCCGGCCAGGCGCAGAGCGTGGCGCTGTCGGCCTCGGGCGCGCCGTCGGGTGTGAGCGTGTCGTTCAGCCCGCGCACGGTCACGGCGGGGCAGTCGGCCACGGTGACGGTGACGACGACGGCGTCGGTCGCGCCGGGCACGTACCCGATCAGCCTGAACGGCGACGGCACGAGCGCCGACCACGCGGCGGCGTTCACCCTGACCGTGACCGGCGGGCAGGACACGACGTGGGCGCCGTACACCGCGTACGCCGCCGGTGACCAGGTGACCTACCAGGGCGTGCGCTACCGCTGCCTGCAGGGGCACACCAGCCTGCCCGGCTGGGAGCCGCCGGGAGTGCCGGCGCTCTGGCAGCCGGTCTGACCGGTCCGGCCCAGGAAGGCCCCGGCATGCACCCGCGTGCCGGGGCCTGTCCGATTTGGGGAGGCCCGGGGCGCGACAACACCCCCGTCGCGGCACTAGGCTGGCCTGCATCACCGACGGAAGCCGTGCGGGAGAGCGTCCTGACAGCCGGTCAGGGCCCCTGAAGGAGCAAGCCCTCCCCGCGAACCTCTCAAGGCAAAGGACCGCTCGGCCGAGGTGACCTCTGGAAAGCAGGCCGTTGGGCCTCGCCGAAGGTGAAAGTCCGGCAAAACCCGGGCGAAGCTCTCAGGCATCGATGACAGAGGGGGAGGATCCTGGCATCCGATCCTGCCCCGAGGTGCGACACATGTCCCGACCGACACCGCTGAGAGCCGTCCACGAGGAGCTGGGCGCCACCCTCACCGACTTCGCCGGATGGCTCATGCCCCTGCGTTACGGGAGCGAGTCCGCCGAGCACAACGCCGTGCGCACGGCCGCCGGGCTGTTCGACCTCTCGCACATGGGCGAGATCTACCTGACGGGCCCGCAGGCGGGCGAGGCGCTCGACCACGCGCTGGTCGGCCACCTGTCGGTGCTGGTCCCCGGCCGCGCCAGATACACCATGATCGTGAACGAGCGCGGCGGGGTGCTCGACGACCTCATCGTGTACCGGCTGGCCGACGACGAGTTCATGGTCGTGGCCAACGCCTCGAACTACGAAAAAGTGGCCGAAGAGCTGATCAATCGCTCTAAGTCGTATGACGTGGTTGTCGAGGACCGCTCCGACCGCGTCGCGCTGATCGCCGTCCAGGGCCCGCGCGCCCAGGAGATCCTGGCCACCCTCACCGACGCCGACCTCGACGGCCTCAAGTACTACGCGGGCCTGCCCGGCGTGGTCGACGGGCGCAAGGCGCTCATCGCGCGCACCGGCTACACCGGCGAGGACGGCTTCGAGCTGTTCGTGGCCAACGACGACGCCGCGCCGCTGTGGCACGCCCTCATGGCCGCCGGCGAGCCGTACGGCATCAGGCCCGCCGGGCTGTCCAGCCGCGACACGCTCAGGCTGGAGGCCGGCATGCCGCTGTACGGCAACGAGCTGAGCGTCGAGCTGACCCCGTTCGACGCCGGGCTGGGCAGAGTGGTGAAATTCGACAAGCCGGGCGACTTCGTCGGCAGGGCGGCGCTGGAGGCGGTCAAGGACCAGCCGCCCGCGCGCCGGCTGGTCGGCCTCGTCGCCCGGGGCCGCCGGGTGCCCCGTCACGGGTACCCCGTCACCAAGGACGGCGCCGTCGTCGGCGAGGTCACCAGCGGTGCGCCCTCCCAGTCACTGGGCAAGCCCATCGCGATGGCCTACGTCGACGCCGGGGCGCACGAAGGTCTGGCCGTGGACATCCGGGGCAGCCAGGAACCCGTGGACCTGGTAGAGCTGCCCTTCTACAGGAGGAACAAGTGAGCAACATCCCTGACGACCTGAGCTACACCAAGGAGCACGAGTGGGTGGCCGGGCTCGACGACGGCATCACCGTGACCGTCGGCATCACGGCCTTCGCGGCCGACGCCCTTGGTGACGTGGTCTACGTGCAGCTTCCCGAGGTGGGCGCCAACGTCGAGGCGGGCGACTCCATCGGCGAGGTCGAGTCCACCAAGTCGGTGAGCGAGATCTACACGCCGGTCGGCGGCGAGATCGTCGAAGTGAACCAGGCCGTCGTGGACGACCCGTCGCTGGCCAACAGCGACCCGTACGGCGACGGCTGGATGTTCCGCGTGCGCGTCGAGGGCGAGCCGGAGGACCTGCTGTCCGCCGAGGAGTACACCGCCCTCACCTCGGGCCAGTCCTGACCTGACCGCCGGGGCCCGCAGGGGCCCCGGCCCCCGAGACACGAAGGGCGCCTTCCATGGCGATCAGCGTCTTCGATCTGTTCAAGATCGGCATCGGGCCGTCGAGCTCGCACACGGGCGGCCCCATGGCCGCCGCGCACAAGTTCGCGCGGGGCCTGCACGAGGACGGCCTGCTCGACCGCGTGGCACGCGTCGAGGCCATCCTGTACGGCTCGCTGGGCCTGACCGGCAAGGGCCACGGCAGCGACAAGGCCGTGCTGCTCGGCCTGTCCGGGGAGAAGCCCGAGCTGGTGGACGTCGACTCGATCGACGGCCGGCTGGCCGAGATGCGCGCCTCCGGCACGGTCGAGCTGTTCGGCGTGCGCGAGATCCCGTTCGTCGTGGGCGAGGACCTCGTGTTCGAGCGCAAGATCTCGCTGCCCGAGCACCCCAACGGCATGCGGTTCACCGCCTTCGACGCCTCCGGCGAGAAGGTGCGCGAGAAGGTCTACTTCTCCGTCGGCGGCGGCTTCGTCGTCGACGAGAAGGCCACGGGCGCCGACCGCATCAAGCCCGACGACACCGTGCTGCCCTACCCCTTCAGCACGGCCGAGGAGCTGCTCAAGCACTGCTCGAACACCGGCCTGTCGATCTCCGGTCTCATGCTGGAGAACGAGAAGGCCTTCGGCCGCACCGAGGACGACATCCGCGAGGGCGTGCTGAACCTGTGGCGGGTGATGTCGGCGTCGGTGCGGCGCGGCATCACCAAGGAGGGCGTGCTGCCGGGCGGGCTGAAGGTCAAGCGGAGGGCCCACCAGCTCTACCGCCGCCTGCAGACCGAGCCGCCGGAGAAGGACCCTCTCCAGGCGATCGACTGGGTGACCCTGTTCGCGCTCGCCGTCAACGAGGAGAACGCGGCGGGCGGCCGCATCGTCACCGCGCCCACGAACGGCGCCGCCGGCATCATCCCGGCCGTCCTCACCTACTACACCCGCTTCATCCCGCAGGCCGACGACGAGGGCGTGATCCGCTTCCTGCTGACGGCCGCCGCCATCGGCGTGCTGTTCAAGGAGAACGCCTCCATCTCGGGCGCCGAGGTCGGTTGCCAGGGCGAGGTGGGCTCCGCCTGCTCCATGGCCTCCGCCGGGCTCACCGAGGTGCTGGGCGGCACCCCCGAGCAGGTCGAGAACGCCGCCGAGATCGGCATCGAGCACAACCTGGGCCTGACCTGCGACCCGATCGGCGGGCTGGTGCAGATCCCGTGCATCGAGCGCAACGCGGTGGCCTCCAACAAGGCGATCACGGCGGCGCGCATCGCCCTGCGCGGCGACGGGCGCCACTTCGTCTCGCTCGACAAGGCGATCAAGACGATGCGCGACACCGGCCGCGACATGCTGGACAAGTACAAGGAGACCTCCCGGGGCGGCCTCGCGGTCAACGTCATCGAGTGCTGACCCGTCCTGAGTGGTACCGTAAAGTGGTACCACTCGGAGGGAGGGTCATGTCCATCACCGCCAGCGAGGCGCGCCGCCGCCTGTTCCCGCTCATCGAAGAGGTCAACAACGACCGCACCGCCGTGGAGATCGTCTCCAAGAGCGGGAACGCCTACCTGGTGGCCGCGGAGGAGTACGAAGCCCTCCGGGAGACGGCCTATCTGCTGCGTTCCCCCGCCAACGCCCGCCGGCTGATCGAGTCCTACCGGGAGGCCGTCGAGGGACGCCACGAGCGGCACGAACTGCTGGACGACGAGGCTCCGCGGTGAAGGTGGCCTTCACCAGCCAGGGCTGGGAGGACTACGTCCACTGGCAGACGGCCGATCGCCAGATCCTCAAGCGGATCAACCGGCTCATCGAGGACGCGCTGCGCGACCCCTTCGACGGGATCGGCAAGCCCGAGCCGTTGAAGTACGCCCTGGCGGGCGCCTGGTCACGGCGCATCACCGAGGAGCACCGCCTGGTGTACCTCCCGACGGACGACGAGATCGTCGTCCTGCAGGCCCGTTATCACTACGAGTGGTGAGCCGGTCCCTCGTGGCGGGCTTTACGATCGGTTCGTAGAGCCATGGGGAACTGGTTGCAGCAAAGCATCGTCGCCACGGGACGGCTCCCGCTGTTCTGCTTCTTCGTCGCGCTCATCGTGGCGTTCATCGCCACCCGCATCAACGTCCGGCTGATCAGGGCGAAGATCGGGTGGTTCCGCGACGTGAACGTGGGCGAGATGCACATCCACCATGTCGTCTTCGGCGTGGTGCTCATGTTGGTGGGAGGCGTGGCGGGGCTGATCGTCTCGGCGGCCTCCCAGGTGGGCTACGCCGTCGCGGCGTCGGTCTTCGGCGTGGGGTCGGCGCTCGTGCTGGACGAGTTCGCGCTGATCCTGCACCTGCACGACGTGTACTGGGAGGAGGAGGGGCGGACGTCGGTCGACGCGGTGTTCGTCGCCGTGGCCGTCACCGGGCTGCTGCTCATCGGGCTGCGCCCGCTCTCCTGGGACTACGGCACGCCGGTCAACCCCGCGGCGCTGATCGTCGCCAACCTGCTGCTGGCCGTCGTCACGCTGCTCAAGGGCAAGATCTGGACAGGCCTCGTGGGCCTGTTCGTGCCCGTCCTGCTGCTCGTGGGGGCGGTCAGGCTGGCCAGGCCGGGCTCGCCGTGGGCGCGCTGGTTCTTCGTGGGGCGCTCGCCGCGCAAGCTGGCCAAGGCGCTGCACCGGGAGGAGCGCTGGCGCCGCCCGGTCATCAGGGCCAAGATCGCCTTCCAGGAGTTCCTGTCGGGGCGGCACGACCTGCCGCCGTCGCGCCGCGGCCGCCGGTCCCGGTGAGGATCCCGATGGCGGGCCCGGCGGTGGTGCGGTGAGCGGCGACCTCGTGGGCGGGTTCGCGCCCTTCCACGCGCGGGTGGCCGCCGCCCTGGCGCCCGCGCGCGAGCGGTACGCCCTGGTGCTTGCCGGGGGGTACGCGCTGCGCCCCTACTCGGGGCGGATCTGCGGCGGGCTCGGCTTCGTCACCGCGGCCGCGCCGCTGATCGACGCCGCCGCGGCCGCGGTGCGGGCGTGCCGGGCCGCCGGTCTCGACGTGCTGGTGGGCGACGCGACCGTCCGCGAGAGCCGCCTGACCGTCACGGACCCGGACTCCGGGCGGTCGTGCCCTCTCACCCTGCTGCGTGAGGCGCTCCAGCGGCCCCCGGTGCGGTGGGAGGGCCTGCCTGTGCTGCACCCCGACGACGCCGCCGGGCTCGCCATGCGGGCCCTGCACGGGCGGGGGCTCGCCCGTGACCTGATCGACGTGGCCGCCGTCTCGCACCTGTACTCCTTCCGCGAGCTGGAGCGGCTGGCCGGACCGCACTGCGACGGGTTCTCCCCGAGGGAGCTCGCGGGCCGCCTGGAGTTCGCGGCGCTCATGCGCGACGAGGAGTTCGAGGCGTACGGGCTGGGGGAGGGGCGCATCGGCGAGATCCGCCGGTTCGCGGACGCCTGGGTGGAGGACATCAAGCTGCGCCGGGCCGACGACGGCGACACCGACCACGACTTCCCCGACCTCCCGCCGGTGGACTGACCACCCGGCGCTGATCGGGATCGCCTCTCTTCACCTCAGTGACGCCGCTCCTTGCCGGAGGGCGCCGGGGCTCCTTCTCAAGGAGGAGACGTCAATGAAAGTTGACATACTTGGGTCGTCAATTTAGGTTGACGGGTGCGGATCGGGATGTCCCGTTCGTTGGAGCCTTTCGGAAAAGTGGGAGAGGAGGCGACGTGGTCAAGGAACTGCTCGCCTATGTGAAGCCGCACAGGAAGGTCCTGGTCGCGGGGGGATTATTGGGGCTTGTCGGCTCGGTGGCGGGTCTGGCGATGCCCTTGCTGGCCAAGTACGTGGTGGACGCCTTCGGCAGCGGCAGCTCGCTGGCCGGCCCGCTGGCCGGGCTGGCGGTCGCCGTCGTGGTCGGCGCCGCCGTCTCGGCGGGCGGCAACTACCTGATGGAGCGCACCGGCGAGGGCATCGTCCTCGGCGCCAGGCGCAGGCTGGTCGACCGCCTGCTGCGGCTCAGGGTGGCCGACGTGGACCGGCTCAAGCCGGGCGACCTGCTGTCGCGCGTGACCGGTGACACGACGTTGCTGAGGGCCGTGCTGACGAACGGCATCGTCGAGTCGATCGGCGCCGCGTTCATGCTGGTGGGCGCGATCGTCATGATGGCCGGCATGGACGCCGTGCTGCTCCTGGTCACGCTGCTCGTCGTGATCGTGGTCGGCGGCCTGGTGGGGCTGATCATGCCGAGGATCCGGCGGGCGCAGGCCGAGGCGCAGGACGCCGTGGGCGAGATGGGCGCGGTGCTCGACCGGGCGCTGCAGGCCTACCGTACGGTCAAGGCGAGCGGCGCCGAGGAACGGGAGATCGGAGTCGTCGGCGCGGCCGCCGAGCGGGCCCGCGACAGGGGCCTGCAGGTGGCCTGGTGGACCTCCCTGGCCGGGGTGGCGACCTGGGCGGCGGTGCAGATCGCCTTCCTCGCCGTGCTGGCGGTGGGCGGCTCGCGCGTCGCCTCCGGAGCGCTGGAGATCTCGTCGCTGATCGCGTTCCTGCTCTACCTGTTCTACCTGGTGCCCCCGATCGGGCAGCTCGTGCAGGGCGCCGTACAGCTCCAGCAGGGCCTGGCGGCGATGAAGCGGATCAAGGAGATCGAGGACCTGCCGGCCGAGCCCGTCGCCGAGCCCGTGTCGACGGACGCCGAGCCGGTGGGCGTGACGTTCGACGACGTGGTGTTCCGCTACGGCGACGACCGGCCGACGGTGCACGACGGCGTCACCTTCGAGGTGCCCCCCGGGGGGCTGACGGCGCTGGTGGGCCCGTCGGGCGCGGGCAAGTCCACCGTGTTCGCGCTGCTCGAACGCTTCTACGAGCACCAGGGCGGCACGATCAGGGTGGGCGGCAGGGACATCCGCGACTGGCCGCTCGCCGAGCTGCGCGCCTCGCTCGGCTACGTCGAGCAGGACGCGCCGGTGCTCGCGGGGACGCTGCGCGAGAACCTGCTCTTCGCCGCCCCCGACGTCACCGAGGAGGAGCTGCGCCGCGCGATCAGGCGCACCCGCCTGGACGACCTCGTGGCCAGGCTGCCCGAGGGCCTGGACACGGCGGTCGGCCACCGCGGCGTGCTGCTGTCGGGCGGCGAGAGGCAGCGGGTCGCCATCGCCAGGGCGCTGCTGCGCAGGCCGCGGCTGCTGCTGCTCGACGAGGCCACCTCGCAGCTCGACGCCGTGAACGAGCTGCGGCTGCGCGAGGTGATCGCCGAGGTGGCCACCGAGACGACCGTGCTGGTCATCGCGCACCGGCTGTCCACCGTCACGAACGCGGACCGGATCGTCGTCATGGAGTCGGGCGGGGTGCGCGCGGTCGGCACCCACGACCAGCTGGTCGGCGCGGACGAGCTGTACCGCGAGCTGGCCGCCACCCAGTTCCTGGCGGGATAGCGCAGGTTCGCGGCGGGCGCCGTCCGGCGTCCCGCGGGATCCGGGTCTCGCGGGACGCGGCCGGTTGCCGTACCCTTCGAGTGACATACGTGAATTTTTTCATTCAGGAGGGGCGATGAGCCGCACCGTGCGGGCGCCGCGAGGCACCACGATGACTGCGAAGGGGTGGCCGCAGGAGGCCGCGCTCCGCATGCTCCAGAACAACCTCGACCCCGAGGTCGCCGAGCATCCCGAGCAGCTCGTCGTCTACGGCGGGTCGGGCCGGGCCGCCCGCGACTGGCCCTCCTTCGACGCCCTGGTGCGCACGCTCACCACCCTGGAGGGCGACGAGACCCTGCTCGTGCAGTCGGGACGCCCCGTCGGCGTCTTCCGCACCCACGAGTGGGCGCCGCGCGTGCTCATCGCGAACTCCAACCTCGTGCCCGACTGGGCCAACTGGGAGGAGTTCCGCCGCCTGGAGGCGGCCGGGCTCACCATGTACGGCCAGATGACCGCCGGCTCGTGGATCTACATCGGCACGCAGGGCATCCTCCAGGGCACGTACGAGACGTTCGCGGCGGTGGCGGAGAAGCGGTTCGGCGGCTCGCTGGCCGGCACGATCACGCTGACCGCCGGGCTCGGCGGCATGGGCGGCGCGCAGCCGCTCGCGGTCACCATGAACGGCGGCGTCGCCATCTGCCTCGACTGCGACCCGCGCTCGGTCGCGAGGCGCATCGAGCACCGCTACCTCGACGTGCGGGCCGACTCGCTCGACGAGGCGCTGCGCCTGGCCTACGAGGCCCGCGACGCGCGCCGGCCCCTCTCGATCGGGGTCGTCGCCAACGCCGCCGACGCCGTGCCCGAGCTGCTGGCCCGCGGCGCGGAGATCGACATCGTCACCGACCAGACGTCGGCCCACGACCCGCTGATGTACCTGCCGGCCGGGGTGGCGTTCGAGGACATGGCCGCCGAGCGCGACAAGGACCCCGCCGGCTTCACCGAGCGGGCCCGCGCCTCCATGGCCCGCCACGTCGAGGCCATGGTCGGGTTCAAGGACGCCGGCGCCGAGGTGTTCGACTACGGCAACTCGATCAGGGGCGAGGCGAAGCTCGCCGGCTACGACCGCGCCTTCGACTTCCCCGGCTTCGTCCCGGCCTACATCAGGCCGCTGTTCTGCGCCGGCAAGGGGCCGTTCCGCTGGGCGGCGCTCAGCGGCGACCCCGCCGACATCGCCGCCACCGACCGCGCGATCCTGGAGCTCTTCCCCGAGAACGAGCCCCTCGCCAGGTGGATCAGGAAGGCGGGGGAGAAGGTGCACTTCCAGGGGCTGCCCGCGCGCATCTGCTGGCTCGGCTACGGCGAGCGCCACGTCGCCGGCGAGCGCTTCAACGACATGGTGGCCTCGGGCGAGCTGCGGGCGCCCGTCGTCATCGGCCGCGACCACCTCGACAGCGGCTCGGTGGCCTCGCCGTACCGGGAGACCGAGGCCATGGCCGACGGCTCCGACGCGATCGCCGACTGGCCCCTGCTCAACGCCATGCTGAACACGGCGTCCGGCGCGGCCTGGGTGTCGATCCACCACGGCGGCGGCGTCGGCATCGGGCGCTCCATCCACGCGGGCCAGGTCACGGTGGCCGACGGCACGGCGCTGGCCGGGGAGAAGCTCAACCGGGTGCTCACCAACGACCCGGGCACCGGCGTCATCAGGCACGTCGACGCCGGGTACGAGGAGGCGGTGGAGGTCGCCGAGGCCAGGGGCGTGCGCGTGCCGATGCGGGAGTCCTGACCTCGCGCGCTCGCCGCCGGTGGATGAGAATGCCGGGCGGGACGCGTTGGAGGTGGCGTGGCTGACGGACATCACGGTGACGATCACATCGTGTACCAGCGTGGGTACCACGGCGGGCTCGGCGTGCTGCTGGACGGGCGCAGGCTGTCGCCCGTCCAGCGCAGGATCGCCCACTACCTGTCGGAGCACCTGGACGAGGCCATCTTCCTGTCGAGCGTGGAGCTCGCGGAGCGGGCCGGGGTCAGCCAGCCGTCCGTCACCAGGTTCGCCACGGCGCTCGGCTTCGCCGGCTACCCCGAGCTGCGGCAGGCGCTGCGGCCGCTGGTGCTGGGCAACGGGGCCGAGGCGCCGCAGGAGAACCTCCTGCGCGGCGCCGTCGACTCCGAGATCAGGAACCTGGTGGCCGTGCGCGAGCGCCTCGCCGCGTTCCCGCTGAGGGAACTGGGCGAGGCGCTGGCCGCGACGGAGCCGCTGCCCGTGCTGGGCCTGCGCGTCTCGTGCGGGCTGGCCACCACGTTCGCGTACTATGCCCGCCGCATCCACCCCGACGTGCGGCTGCTGACGCACGGCGGCTCCGAGCTGTCCGACGGGCTGCACGCGGCCCGCAGGGCGGGCGCGGAGTGGCTGGTGGCGGTGGTGCTGCCGCGCTACCCCCGCGAGGCGCTGCAGGCCCTGGAGTACGCCGCGAAGCTGGGGCTGCGCGTGGCCGCCATCACCGACAAGCCGGGCCTGCCGGCCGAGGTGGTGCTCGACGCGCCGGTCGGCGACCGGCTCGTGTTCGACTCGCACGCGGCGCCGCTGGCGCTGGCGATGGCCCTGGTGGAGGCCATGGCCGACGCGGCGCCGCTGCGCACCCAGGCCCGGCTTGAGGAGTACGAGCGGATGGCCGAGGAGAACGGGACGTTCCTACCCGGCGATCCTGCGTAGCGACCGCATCGACCACATCGTGGTGAGCGCGGCCAGCGCGATGAACACCGCGAAGGAGATGGGGATCGACGAGTCGGACAGCCGCCCGGCGAACAGCGCCCGCCCCGCCTCGACGGCGTGGTAGAGCGGGTTGACCGGCGCGACCGCCTGCATCCAGCCGGGCGCGAACGAGATCGGGATGAACAGCCCGGCCAGCAGCATGACGGGCAGCATGAACAGGTTGAGCGTCTGCGACATGCCGTTCTCGTCGCGCACGGTCAGCGCGAGCCCCTGGGAGAGGCTGGAGGCGAACAGCCCGGTCGCGGCCATGAGCAGCAGCAGGAGCAGCAGCTCGGCAACGCCGATGCGCACCCCCATGAGCACGGCGACGACCAGCACGAGCACGGCCTGGACGACCAGCGTGGCCATGTCCCTGGCCACGCGGCCGAGGACGAGGGCGGGCCGCCAGGCGGGGCTGACGGCGTGGCGTTCGAGCGAGCCGTTGCGCAGGTCGGCGATCAGCCCGAACCCGGAGAACAGCGACCCGAACACCGCGATCATCATCATGGACGCGGGCGTGAACATCCGCAGCGCCTCGGCGGTGGTGCCGCCCGGGGTGAGCGACTTCAGCAGCGGGGCGAACATCAGCAGGTACAGCACCGGCTGCAGGATGCTGAACAGCGGCCAGATCGGGTTGCTGAAGGTCTTCTTCAGCTCGTAGCCCGTGAAGAGCAGAACGTGCCGGATCATGCGGCGGCTCCCGCGTCGCGGAGGGATCGGCCGGTCTTGGCCAGGAAGACGTCGTCGAGGGTGGAGCGGTCGAGCGCGATGGAGCTCAGGCCGATGCCCTGCTCCTCCAGGGCCCGCAGCAGCACGGGCAGGGTGTGCTCGCCGTCGTCGACGTAGACGCGCAGGGCGTCGCCGTCGACGCGGGTCTCGCGTGCGTACGGCTTGAGCGTCTCGGCGGCGCGCGCGGTCTCGTCCAGCCTGAGCGTGACGACGTCGCCGGAGACCTCGCGCTTCAGCTCGCCCGGGGTGCCCTCGGCGACGACGCGGCCGTGGTCGACGATCACGAGCCGGTCGCAGAGCGCGTCGGCCTCGTCGAGGTAGTGGGTGCTGAGCAGGACGCTGGTGCCGGCGTCGCGCAGCTCCCTGATGCGGTCCCAGAGGTTGGCGCGGTTCTGCGGGTCGAGCCCGGTGGTGGGTTCGTCGAGGAAGAGCAGGGGCGGGCCGTGGACCAGGCCGAGCGCGATGGACACGCGCCGCTTCTGGCCGCCCGACAGGGTGCGGCCGGGCCGGTCGGCGACCTCGGACAGGTCGAACCTGGCGAGCACGTCGGCGGCGGCCCCCTTGGGGTCGGGGACGCCGTGGATCCTGGCCGCCATGACGACCTGCGCCCTGGCGGTAGTGGTGTCCTCGACGCCGCCGGCCTGGCTGACGTAGCCGAGCCTGGCGCGCACGGCGGCGGGCTCCTCGCGCAGGTCGTGCCCGGCGACGACGGCCGTGCCCGCGTCGGGGGCGATGAGCGTGGCGAGGATCCTGATCGTGGTGGTCTTGCCGGCGCCGTTCGGGCCGAGCACGCCGAAGATCTGGCCGCGCTCCACGTCGAGGTCCACGCCGCGGACGGCCTCGACCGTCGTGGCGCCCTTCCTGTTCCTGGTGGTGAAGGTCTTGCGCAGTTCCTGCGCATGGATGATCACGGGGTATCAGCTCCTCATGGCAGTTCGTCCGCCTCGACGCGTGGGATGGCGTTCTCGACCCAGTCGAGCTGGGCCTGGTACATCGCCTGCGTCAGGCGCAGGTTCTCGTTCACGTGCCTGGGCGCGCCGTAGTGGTGTTTGACGCCGAAGATGTGGCCGATCGTCTCCACGTTCGTCCTGAGCCGGGCGGCCCTGGCATGCAGGCCGTCCAGGATCTCCTGCTTGCTGAGCTTGTCGATGAACGTCACGGCCACCTGGAACGGGTCGACGACGGGCTTGACCTCGTGCCAGGAGATCAGCAGCAGGCGGTGGAACTCCTGCCGCCCGGCCTCGGTCAGGGCGTAGACCGTCTTGCCGCCCCTGCCGCTCTCCACCACCTCCAGCAGCCCCTCGTCGGCCATCTTGCCGAGCCCGTGGTAGATCGAGCCGAACGCCACGCTGGCCCAGCCGTCGGCGCCCATCACCTCCAGGCGTCTGCGGACCCCGTAACCGCTCATGGGCCCGTCGAGAAGGCAACCGAGGATGAGGACGCGCGTCGAAGACATGCTCAAGTTTGTACTCAAATTTGAGCACCGGTCAAGGTCATCTAGGCTTGCCGCATGAGTGAACGACCGAAAGCGCTGGTCACGGGCGCGTCCCGAGGGGTCGGCGAGGCCGTCGCGCGGGCTCTGGCCCCCACACACCACGTCCTGCTGGGCGGCCGGGACGAGGCCGCGCTCGCCCGCCTGGCGGCCGAGCTGCCCGACGCCCGGCCCTGGCCGGTGGAGCTGTCCGCGGTCACCGAGGCCGACCTCGACGGCGTGGACCGGCTCGACGTCCTCGTGCACAACGCCGGGATCTGCCGCCTCGGCGGCATCGCCGAGCAGACCGCCGCCGACTGGCGGGAGACGTTCGAGGTGAACGTCGTGGCCGTCGCCGAGCTGACCCGGCTCGCGCTGCCCGCGCTCCGCGCCGCCTCCGGGCACGTCGTCTGCGTCAACTCGGGCTCCGGGCAGCGCGCCAACCCCGGCTGGGCGTCGTACGCGGCCAGCAAGTTCGCCCTGCGCGCCTTCGCCGACGCGCTGCGCCTGGAGGAGCCCGGCATCAGGGTCACCACGGTCTACCCGGGGCGCGTCGCCACCGACCTGCAGCGCGCCGTGCGCCGGCAAGAGGGCGGCCCGTTCGAGCCGGAGAAGTACCTGACGCCGGAGACCGTGGCCCGCGCCGTGGTCGCCGCGCTCACCGCCGGGCCCGACGCCCACCTGACCGAGCTGACCCTGCGGCCGAGCGCGGGCCCCGCCAACTGACCCCGCGATGCCACGGTGAATGGATCCATTCACTACAGTGGGTCCATGCTTGAACCACTCGCGCCCATAGGACGAGACCCCGACACCGACGGCTACGTGAGAGACGCCTGGTCACCGGCCGAGATGGAGCTGCGCGAGTGGTTCGCGGGCGAGGCCGCCAGGCGCGGCCTCGACCTCCGCGAGGACCGCAACGGCAACCTGTGGGCCTGGCAGGGCGAGCCCGGCCCCGGCCGGCCCGGCGTCGTCACCGGCAGCCACCTCGACTCCGTGCGCCAGGGCGGCGCGTACGACGGCCCGCTCGGCGTGGCGTCCGCGTTCGCCGCGCTCGACCTGCTGCGGGCGCGCGGCGTCACGCCGGCCAGGCCGCTCGGCGTCGTCTGCTTCACCGACGAGGAAGGCGCCAGGTTCGGCGTGCCCTGCGTCGGCTCCCGCCTGCTCACCGGCGCGCTCGACCCGGCCAGGGCCCTCGCGCTGAAGGACGACGACGGCGACACCCTCGCCGACGTCCTGACCAAGGCGGGCCGCGACCCCGGGCGGCTCGGCCGCGACGACGAGACGCTGTCGGCCGTCGGCACGTTCGTCGAGCTCCACGTCGAGCAGGGCCGGGGCCTCGTCCACGAGGGCCGCCCCGTCGGCGTGGCCTCCGCCATCTGGCCCCACGGCCGCTGGCGCTTCGACTTCCGCGGCCAGGCCAACCACGCGGGCACCACCCGGCTGGCCGACCGCGACGACCCGATGCTGCCGTTCGCCCGCATGGTGCTCGCGGCCCGCGAGGCGGCCGCGCGGCTCGGCGTCGTCGCCACCGTCGGCAAGGTACGCGTCTCGCCCGGCAACGCCAACGCCGTACCCGGGCAGGTGTCGGCCTGGCTCGACGCGCGCGGGGCCGGCGAGCGGGACGTGCGCGCGCTCGTCCGCGAACTCGCCGAAGGCGCGGGCGCCGCGGTCGCCGAGGAGTCCTGGACCCCCGTCGTCAGCTTCGACGAGGCGCTCAGGGACCGGCTGGCCCGCGTCGCGGGCGGCGGAGGCACGCCCGCGCCCGTCCTGCCCACCGGGGCCGGGCACGACGCCGGGATCCTCGCCACGGCGGGCGTCCCGAGCGCGATGCTCTTCGTCAGGAACCCCACCGGCGTGTCCCACTCCCCGGACGAGCACGCGGAGCAGGCAGACTGCGAGGCGGGAGTCGTGGCGCTGGCGGACGTGCTGGAGGACCTGTGTCGGTGACCTACTGGTGCGAGCGGGCCTGGCTGCCCGGCGGCGTCGCCGAGAGCGTGCTCGTCGAGGTCGAGGGCGGCAGGATCGCCGCGATCGGGCCCGGCGCGCCAGGCACGGCGCAGCGCCTGGCCGGCCTGACCATCCCCGGCCTGGCCAACGCCCACTCCCACGCCTTCCACCGCGCCCTGCGCGGCGCCACCCAGACCGGCGCCGGCGACTTCTGGACCTGGCGCACCCAGATGTACGAGATCGCCGCCAGGCTCGACCCCGACACGTACCTCGACCTGGCCAGGGCCGTGTACGCGGAGATGGCGCTCGCGGGCGTCACCACCGTCGGAGAGTTCCACTACCTGCACCACGCGCCCGGCGGACGCCCCTACCAGGACCCCAACGTCATGGGCCACGCGCTGATCCAGGCCGCCCGCGACGCCGGCCTGCGCGTCGCGCTGCTCGACACCTGCTACCTCACCGGCGGCATCGGCACGCCGCTGTCCGGAGCGCAGGAACGGTTCGGCGACGGCGACGCCGAGCGGTGGGCCGCCAGGGCCGAGGACCTCGCCGCCGCGTACGAGGGGCAGCCCGACGTGGAGATCGGCGCCGCGATCCACTCCGTGCGGGCCGTGCCGCCGGAGCAGATGGCCACCGTGGCCGAGTTCTCCCACCGGCACGCCGCACCGCTGCACGCGCACGTCTCCGAGCAGCGCGCCGAGAACGCCGCCTGCGCCGAGAGGTACGCCGCCACGCCCGTCGAGGTGCTGCACGAGCACGGCGCGCTCGGCCCGCGCTCGACCGCCGTCCACGCCACCCACCTCTCCGACGTGGACGTCGAGCTGCTCGGCCACTCGCGCACGTACGTGTGCATGTGCCCCACCACCGAACGCGACCTCGCCGACGGCATCGGCCCCGCCCGCGCGCTCGCCGACCGGGGCGCCAGGATCACGCTCGGCTCCGACAGCCACGCCGTCATCGACCTGTTCGAGGAGGCGCGCGCCGTCGAACTGGACGAGCGGCTCGCCTCCGAGCGGCGCGGCCACTGGCGCGCGGCCGACCTGCTGGCCGCCGCCACCTGCGACGGCCAGGCCTCGCTCGGCTTCCCCGACGCGGGCGAGCTCGTGCCCGGCGCCTGGGCCGACCTCGTGTCGGTGCGCCTCGACTCGGTCCGCACCGCCGGCGCGGGCGACCTGGAGGCCGTCGTGTTCGCCGCGACCGCCGCCGACGTCCACTCGGTCGTCTCCGGCGGGCGCCGCGTCGTCGCCGAGGGCAGGCACGTCCTCGGCGACGTCGGATCCATGCTGGCAGAAGCGATAGGACGGGTGCGATGACCACGACACTGCTCGACGGGATCGGGCTGCTCTACACCGGCGACCCCGAGCGGGAGGAGATCGAGGACGCCGCCCTGGTCGTCGAGGACGGCCGCGTCGCCTGGGTCGGGCACTCGCGCGGCGCGCCCGGCGCCGACGAGCGCGTCGACGCCGGCGGCAGGGCCGTCATCCCCGGGTTCGTCGACAGCCACGCGCACCTCGTCTTCGCGGGCGACCGCACGGCCGAGTTCCAGTCACGCATGTCGGGGCGGCCGTACACCGGGGGCGGCATCAGGACCACCGTCGCCGCCACCCGGCGGGCGGGCGACGCGGAGCTCGCCACCCGCGCCGCCGCCCTCGTCCGCGAGATGCTGCGCCAGGGCACCACCACCGTCGAGATCAAGAGCGGGTACGGGCTCACCGTCGAGGACGAGCGGCGCTCCCTGGAGATCGCGACCGGCCTGACGGACGAGACCACCTTCCTCGGCGCGCACGTCGTGCCCGAAGGCGTGGCGGCCGACGACTACGTGCGGCTGGTCACCGGCGAGATGCTGCAGGCGTGCGCCCCCTACGCCAGGTGGGTGGACGTCTTCTGCGAGCGCGGCGCCTTCGACGGCGACCAGTCCAGGGAGATCCTGACGGCCGGCATCCGGGCCGGGCTGCTGCCGAGGATCCACGCCAACCAGCTCGGCGAGGGGCCGGGCGTGCGCATCGCCTGCGAGCTGGGCGCCGCCTCCGCCGACCACTGCACCCACCTGACGTCCGCCGACGTCGACGCGCTCGCCTCCTCCGGCACCGTGGCGACCCTCCTGCCGGGGGCCGAGTTCTCCACCCGGTCGCCGTACCCCGACGCGCGGCGGCTGCTCGACGCCGGGGTCACCGTCGCCCTCGCCACCGACTGCAACCCGGGGTCGTCGTTCACGTCGTCCATGCCGTTCTGCGTGGCGCTCGCCGTGCGGGAGATGCGGATGACGCCGCTGGAGGCCGTCAGGGCGGCCACGTACGGCGGGGCGCGCGCCCTGCGGCGCACCGACGTAGGCTGGTTGCGTCCGGGCTCCCGCGCGGACCTCGTCGTCCTCGACGCGCCCTCCTACGTACACCTGGCCTACCGCCCCGGCGTCCCCCTCGTTCACCAGGTGTTCCATTCCGGCCTCCTCCTTGAGGAGGACGTCCAGAACCCTTCCGCGGTCGGAGCGTTTTAGGGAATCTTTGCTTGGGTCCGCACGTTGGCCGGGTATAGGACGCAGCTGCGGAACGAGGTGCCAGGGGATGGCAAGACCTACGGGGAGTCGCACGCAGGAGCAGCACGTCGCGGAGCGCGATCTGCTGGGGACGTACCTGGCCGAGATCGGTCGCGTCCCGCTGCTCACGGCGGAGGAAGAGGTTGAGCTCGCCAAGCGGATCGAGGCGGGACTCTTCGCCGAGCAGCTGCTCGACAGCGGCGGCACGGAGCCGCGCATCGGCGACGCGGCCGACGAGGAGCTGGAGCGCCTGGCGATCTCCGGCAGGCGGGCGAAGGACGAGTTCATCCAGGCGAACCTGCGCCTGGTCGTGGCGGTGGCCAGGAAGTACTCCGGCCGGGGGATGCCGCTCATCGACCTCGTGCAGGAGGGCAACCTGGGGCTGGTACGGGCGGTCGAGAAGTTCGACTACCGGCGGGGGTACAAGTTCTCGACGTACGCGACGTGGTGGATCAGGCAGTCGGTGGGGCGCGCCATCCACGAGCAGGCCCGCCCGGTGCGGCTGCCGACGCACGCCGGGGAGCAGATGACCCGGCTGATGCGGGTGCGCAGGGACATGCTGGCCGAGTTCGACGCGGAGCCGACCGACGACGACCTCGCCGCGATCCTCGACCTGCCGATCGAGCGGGTGCGCGAGCTGCGCCGCTGGGCGTCCGACCCGGTGTCGCTCCAGCTCGGCGTGGGCGACGAGGACGAGACCGAGCTCGGCGACATGATCGCCGACGAGACCTGGGCCGACCCGGAGCAGCAGGCCATCGACATCCTGGAGCGCGAGCGGCTCGACCAGTGGCTGACCGGCCTGGAGGGCCGTACCAGTGAGATGCTGCGCTGGCGCTACGGCCTGCTCGACGGTCGTGAGCACACGCTGACGGAGGTGGGGGAGCGCTACGGCATCGGCCGCGACCGCGCCCGCCGCATCGAGCGCGACGCGCTGGCCCGCCTGCGCAAGATGGCGACCGCCGCCGCCTGACCCCGCCACTTCCCGGCGAAGGCGCTCCCCTCGGGGAGCGCCTTCGCCGTTTTTCATGGGGGCACGCCGTCCAGCCGCATCCGTGGGGAACGTGCAGCCGCATCTGTGGGGAGGTCAAGCCGCGGCCGCAGGGGAGGTTCAGGCGCGTCCGTGGGGGAGGGACGGGACGCCGCATCTCGCCGACCGTGTGTCTGAGCGGTTGCTGTGCGTCGAGAGTGGTGAATGTCCGGGGTTGCGAGGAAATCTGCAGTTAACACTTGTGCCGGTGTAGTTCACACTCTACGCTGCGATTATCACAGACTTCCTGAGCACTTCCCCTCTGTCTTCCCAGAGTCTGTGGTGATCCCCCCTCTGGAGGTAGCGGGCATGAGTCCCGATCTCAAACATCGATCTGCCTCGGTGAAGTGGCTCGTGGGTGTCGTCGCCCTCGCGGCTCTGGTGGTCGCGGCGGCGCTCGACACCAAGGTCCTCTCGCCGCAGCAGGTGGCGGCACTCAACCCGCCCGCCTTCAACGCGGAGAGCTATGCGGCGGACAGGTTTCCCAAGGTCACAGCCCTGATCAAGGAGAAGGCCGTCGATCTCGCCGTGCTGGCCGCGGCCGTCGGATCCGACCAGGCGGCGGCCGGCGAGAAGTACGGTCAGGACCTCGGCAGCGGCAACTTCGCGTTCCCCGTCAAGGCGACGGGCACGGTCGAGGAGGTCGCCGACGGCTTCCTCCTGCTGGCCGTCCCTGACGTGCCGAAGGACGCCGTGGTGCGCGTCGCGGTGGGGCCGGCCGTCAGCGGGACGCCGGTTCGGGACGCCACGGGAACCATCAAGTTTGGTGATTTCACAGATCAAACTGACTACCAGTCCGTGGCGAACCAGTTCAAGCTTCAGATCCAGAAGACCGTGCTGGCCGGGCTCGACACCTCGTCGCTGAAGGGCAAGCAGGTCACCGTCCACGGAGCGTGGTCCACCGGCGGGCCCCCGAAGTCGTTCCTCATCCAGCCGGTCGCCGTCGAGGTGGCCCCGTGAGCGCCCGCCGCGACGGAGCCGCACGGGAGAACGCCCCGCTCCCCGACGACGTCGTCCTGCGCGCGGTCGACATCACCAAGACGTACGGCGTCACCCAGGCGCTCAAGGGCGTCAACTTCGAGGTTCGCCGTGGGAAAGTAACGGTTCTTTTTGGTGAGAACGGCGCGGGAAAGTCGACCCTGATGAAGATCCTCTCCGGGGTCGAGAAGCCGACGAGCGGCCACCTCGAACTCGACGGCGAGGTGATCGCCCTGGAGTCGACGACCCACGCGGTCGATCGAGGCATCTCGATCATCCACCAGGAGCTCAACCTCTGCCCCAACCTGAACGTGCGCGACAGCATCTTCCTCGGCCGCGAGCTGCGCCGCCGCGGCGGCGCGATCGACTACGCCAGGGAAGGCGAGATCACCCGCGAGGTGATGGCCCGGCTGGAGGAGGAGATCGCGCCGACGACGCTCGTCTCCGACCTGCGCCTCGGCCAGCAGCAGGTGGTGGAGATCGCGCGGGCGCTCGCCACGGACGCCCGCATCCTGATCATGGACGAGCCCACGTCGGCGCTGAGCGCGGCCGAGGTCATCGTCCTGTTCAAGGTGATCCGCGAGCTGAAGGCGCAGAACGTGGCCATCGTCTACATCTCCCATCACCTCGAAGAGGCGATCGAGATAGCCGACCACGCCGTCGTCTTCCGGGACGGGACGCTGGTCGCCACGGCGGACGCGGCCGACATCGACCTCCCCTGGGTGGTGTCCAAGATGGTCGGGCGGGCCGCCGAGTACGACTTCACCGGCGAGCCGCGCGAACACGGGGATCTCGCCCTCTCCATCGAGAACGTCCGGGTGCCGGACCAGGACGCGGGCGGCCGGCTGGCCGTCAACGACGTGTCGTTGCAGGTCCGGGCGGGTGAGATCGTCTGCCTGTACGGGCTGATGGGCGCCGGGCGGACCGAACTGCTGGAGGCGCTGGCCGGGCGGCAGCCCGTCGCGGCCGGTCGGGTGCTGCTCGGCGGGCAGGACCTGCGGCCGCTCTCCATCTCCCAGCGCATCGCCGCGGGCATCGGGCTGGTGCCGGAGGACCGGCAGCGCGACGGCCTCGTCCAGCTCATGTCGGTCGGGTCGAACATGTCGCTGGCGAGCCTGCGGTCCATGGTCAGGAGCTGGTTCGTCTCCAGGAAGAAGGAGAGCGCCGACGTCGGGTCCATGACCGGGGAGGTGCGGGTGAAGACCGCGGGTCCCGAGGCCCTGATCACCTCGCTCAGCGGCGGCAACCAGCAGAAGGTCGTCATCGGGAAGATGCTGCTGACCCGGCCCAAGGTGCTCCTGCTCGACGAGCCCACACGCGGCATCGACGTCGGCGCGAAGGGCGAGATCTTCGCGTTGCTCTTCCGCGAAGCCCGCAGAGGACTCGCGGTGCTGTACGCGACGTCCGAGATCAGCGAGGCGCTGACGGCCTCGCACCGGGTGGTGGTCATGTCGAAGGGACGCGTCGTGCGGGAGTTCGACCCCCGTACCACCAGCCGTGAGGAAGTCCTGGCCGCCTCCGGCGAGCCCGAGCCCGAAGCCCTACACATCGGAGCGAAGGAATGAGCGACACCCAGGCGGGCACCCAGGCCGCCACCGGCCCGCGGGCCCTGAGCCGCCGCGTGAACGTCAACAAGCTGCTCGTCGAGGGGCGCGCCCTCATCGCCCTGGCGATCATCATCATCGGCTTCTCGGCGATGTCGCCCCACTTCCTGGAGCCGGACAACCTCATCCTGATGACCCGGCACGTCGCCATGAACGCGATCCTGGCGATCGGCATGCTGCTGGTGATCCTCAACGGCGGCATCGACCTGTCGGTCGGCTCGACGGTCGGGGTGACCGGCGTGATCGCGGGATACCTGCTGCAGGGAGCGAACATCCCCTTCACGGATCTCGTCGCCTACCCGTCGGTGTGGGTGGTGATCCTCATCTCGGTGGCGGTGGGAGCCCTGGTCGGCTACGTCAACGGGCTGGTGATCACCCGGCTGAACGTCGCCCCGTTCATCGCGACCCTCGGCATGCTGTACGCCGCGCGCGGCATCGCCCTGCTGATCACCAACGGCGAGACCTTCACCGCGCTGCGCGGCGAGGAGAAGCTGGGCAACACCGGGTTCCTCTCCCTGCTCGCCGGCACCCCCCTCGGCATTCCGATGCCGGTGTGGCTGATGGTCGTCTTCGCCGTCGTGTTCTCCCTGCTGCTCAACCGCACCGCCTTCGGCCGCTGGCTGTACGCCACCGGCGGCAACGAGCGGGCGTCGGAGCTGTCGGGCGTACCGGTGAGGCGGATCAAGGTCCTGATCTACGTCCTCGCCGGCTTCTGCGCCGCCACCGTCGGTCTCCTGCTGACCGCCGACCTCCCGGCCGCGACCCCGCGCGGCGGTGAGCTGTACGAGCTCAACGCCATCGCCGCGGTGGTCATCGGCGGCGCGGCACTGTCCGGCGGCCGGGGCACGATCCGCGGCACGATCATCGGAGCCTTCGTCATCGGCTTCCTCGTCGACGGCCTCGTCCTGGTCGGGGTCTCCGTGTTCTGGCAGCAGGTGATCAAGGGCGCGGTCATCGTCCTCGCCGTCGCGGTCGACCAGATCCAGCAGAAGCTGCAGAAGCGCCGCGAGTTCAAGCGGGCCGCCGCGAGCCCGCCGTCCACGCCCGCCCCCGGCTCGGATCCGGCGCTCGTCGGCAGCCGGTGACACCGCCCCCGACCGATCACATCCCACCCCCATCCCCCACCATGAAAAGAAGGTGTCCGATGAAGCGCAGGCTCGCTCTGCTCTGCCTGCCGATGGCCCTCGCCGTCAGCCTGTCGGCTTGCGGCGGCTCCGGCTCCGGCTCCGGTTCCAGCTCCGGTCCCAGTTCCTCCGGCGGCTCCGGCGGCGGCGGCACGTTCGCCGTCATCACGGTCGACCCCTCCAACCCGTACTGGAAGGCCGAGGTCACCACCGCGGCGGCCGAGGCCAAGAAGCTCGGGTACGACACCACGGTGGACGCCCACAACAACGATCCGGACAAGCAGAACCAGTTCATCGACGCGGCCATCTCCAAGAAGGTCAAGGCGATCATCCTCGACCCGGCGGGCGCCAAGGAGAGCGTCGGGGCGGTGCAGAAGGCCACCGACGCCGGCATCCCGGTGTTCCTGGTCAACGCCGAGATCAACGAGCAGGGCATCGCGAAGTCCCAGATCGTGTCCAACAACGCCCAGGGAGCCACCCTCGGGGCCCAGGAGTGGGCCAAGGCCATGGGCGGCAAGGGCGAGTACGTGGAGCTGCTGGGCAACCCCACCGACAACAACGCCAAGGTCCGCTCCGACGGCTACGCCGAGGTGCTGTCCCAGTTCCCCGACCTGAAGCGGGTGCAGCAGGAGACCGCGAACTGGGACCGGGCCGAGGGCAAGCAGAAGATGGAGGTCATGCTGCGCGCCCACCCGGACATCACCGGTGTGGTGGCCGGCAACGACGAGATGGCCCTGGGCGCGGTCCAGGCGCTCAAGGACGCGGGCAAGCTGTCGAAGGTCAAGGTGCTCGGCTTCGACGGCAACCAGGACGCCGTCAACGCGGTCAAGGCGGGCGAGATGGTCGCCACCGTGCTCCAGCCCATCGTCCAGGGCACCACCCTGGCCGTGCAGCAGGCCGACAGCTACCTCAAGACCGGCAAGACCGGTGCCGCGCAGGAGAAGCAGGCACTCGACTGCATCCTCATCAACAAGGACAACGCGGACAAGCTCAACAACTTCGTCCTCAGTAACTGATTCACGACTAGGACGGACCGTTACCCGTCGACGGGCGGTCGGTCGTGGGCGGTGGCCGGTCCACCTCGCCCGCCGGCAAGGGCCTGGCCCGGCGGAGCGGCGGGGCAGCCGGTCGCCACATCTGGAGGATGCTATCCAGCGGCACGCGGGCCTTCTCCAGCGTCGCCTGTGTGCCAGTCCATGACCGACCCCCGCGATCACGAGGACATCAGATGAGCAACGGCCAAGGGCCATTCCGGCAGCGGGAGCGCAAGACCGAGACGCGGCAGCGGCAGATCGCCGAGCACGTCGCCGCTCAGGGCTCCTGCTCACCCCAGGAACTCGCCGCCGAGTTCAAGGTGAGCATCATGACGATCCACCGCGACCTCGAACAACTCGAGCGGCGCGGGATCGTGCGCCGGTTCCACGGCGGGGTCACCGCCCAGCCGTCCGGCGTCTTCGAGTCGCAGATGTCGTACCGGATGATGTCCAGGACGGAGGAGAAGCAGGCGATCGCGGCGGCGGCGCTGCGGTACGTCGACGCCGGCATGTCCGTGCTGCTCGACGACTCGACCACGGTCATGCACATGATCGACGGACTGCGCGACCGGGCCCCGCTGCACGTGGCGACGACGTTCCTGGAGGGCCTTCGCCGGCTCAGCCAGCTCGCGACCGAGGTGGACCTGACCGTCATCGGCCTCGGCGGGGTCTACGACATGCCGCACGACTCGTTCGTCGGGCTGCAGACCATCGAGCAGATCGCCGGCCTGCAGGCCGACGCGCTGTTCCTGTCCACCTCCGCGATCTCGCTGACGGACGCCTTCCACCAGGAGGAGCGCATCGTCGCACTCAAACGGGCGATGGTGCAGGCGGCGACCCGGCGGTACCTGCTGGTGGACCACAGCAAGCTGGGCCGCGTCGCCCTGCACAAGATCGTGCCGCTGGACGTGTTCGACCTCGTCATCACCGACTCGGGAGCGGACCCGAACGTGCTGGCCGCGTGGAAGGCGGCCGGCATCCGGTACGAGGTCGCCACATGACCGCCCATCGGCACCACCCCACATCGACACGCGCTTAGGGAAACTGGCGATGACGCATATCTACGACAACCCCTCGGACTTCAAGGAACACGTCATCGAGGGCTTCGCCGCGGCGTACGCCCGCTATGCCGAGCGGGTGCCCGGCGCATCCGGCTTCGTCCGGAGGGGCGGGCCCCGGGCGGGCAAGGTCAGCCTGGTCGTGGGCGGCGGCTCGGGTCACTACCCGTCGTACTCCGGCACGGTCGGCCCCGGCTTCGCCGACGGCTGCGTCCTGGGCGACGTCTTCGCCTCCCCCTCCGCGGAGCAGGTCGTGCGGGTCGCCCGGGCGGCCGACGGCGGCGCCGGCGTGATCCTGTCCTACGGCAACTACGCCGGGGACCGGCTCAACTTCGGCGCGGCGCAGGAGCGGCTGCGCGCGGCCGGCATCGACTGCCGCATGGTGTACGTCACCGACGACATCGCCTCGGCCGGTCCCGAGGAGGCCGACCGGCGGCGCGGCATCGCGGGCACCTTCCTCGTCTACAAGATCGGCGGTGCGGCCGCGGACAGCGGGTGCGACCTGGACACCGTCGAGCGGGTGATGCGCGCGGCCAACGCCGCCACCTTCTCGTTCGGGGTCGCGTTCGCGGGATGCACCCTGCCCGGCCGCGCCGAGCCGCTGTTCTCCGTCGACAAGGACCAGATGGAGTTCGGCCTCGGCATTCACGGCGAGCCGGGGATCCGTACGGGGGGCTGGATGCCCGCGGCGGAGCTGGCCCAGGCGCTGGTCGACGCCGTCCTCGCCGAGCGGCCCGCGGGCGCCGGCGGGCGGGCGGCGGTGATCCTCAACGGCCTGGGCAGCACCAAGTACGAGGAACTGTTCGTGCTCTACGGACACGTCCACCGCCTGCTCGCCGCCGCCGGGGTCGAGGCTGTGCTGCCCGAGGTCGGCGAGCTGGTGACCAGCCTCGACATGGCGGGCTGCTCGCTGTCGCTGACCTGGCTGGACGACGAGCTGGAACGGTACTGGGTCGCCCCGGCCGACACTCCCGCCTTCCGGCGCGGCGAGACCTCCACGCTGCCGACGTACGACCGCCGGGCCGCTGCGACGGAGCAGGAGGTGGCCGACGACCGTCCGGCGCAGGCCAGCCCCGCGTCCCGCGCGGCGGCCGCGGTCGCCCGGCGGGCCGTCGCGGCCATGACCGCGGTCGTGGCCGAGCACGAGGAGGAGCTCGGCCGGATCGACGCGGTCGCGGGTGACGGCGACCACGGCATCGGCATGCTCCGCGGGCTGCGCGCGGCCGAGGCGGCGGCCGAGGCGGCCGACGGCGGCGTCGGCGACGTGCTGACCGCCGCGGGCGACGCGTTCGGCGACAAGGCCGGCGGCACCAGCGGCCTGCTGTGGGGCGTGGCCCTGAGCGCCGTCGGCGCCGCACTCGGCAGCACCGCCGAGATCACCCCCGCGCTGCTCCGGGACGCCGTGCACGCCGGTGCGGCGGCGATCCAGCGGGTCGGCAAGGCCGAGCGCGGCGACAAGACCATGCTCGACGCCCTGCTGCCGTTCACCGAGGAACTGGACCGGCAGCTCGGCGCGGGAGCCGGCCTGTCCGGCGCGTGGCGCGCGGCCGCCGCCGCCGCGGTCGAGGCGGCGGCGGCGACCGCCTCCATGCGGGCGCGGGTCGGCCGGGCCCGGCCGCTGGCCGAGCGCGGCGTCGGCACGCCCGACGCCGGTGCCGTCTCGATGGGACTGATCCTCACCGCCGTCGGCGAGGTGCTCGCGCAGGCCGCGACCCTCGCGGACGCGCCCCCGACTCATGTGAATTCCACGAATCCGACCCCGGCCGATGTGACCGAAGGAGAACCGCGATGACCGCGACGAGCATTCAGCCGATTCCCGAGACCATGCAGGCCGTGGTCTGCCACGGCCCGGAGAACTACCGCCTGGAGGAGGTGCCCGTGCCCACGCCCGGCAAGGGCGAGGCACTCGTCCGCGTCGAGGCGGTCGGCATCTGCGCCAGTGACCTGAAGTGCTACCACGGCGCGGCGAAGTTCTGGGGCGACGAGAACCGGCCCGCGTGGGCCGAGACCGAGGTCATCCCCGGCCACGAGTTCGTCGGTGAGATCGTGCAGCTCGACGAGGAGGCCTCCCGCCGCTGGGGCGTGCAGGTCGGCGACCGGGTCGTGTCCGAGCAGATCGTGCCGTGCTGGACGTGCCGGTACTGCCTGCGCGGCGAGTACTGGATGTGCGCCCCGCACGAGATGTACGGGTTCAAGCGCCGCCACCCGGGAGGGATGGCGTCCTACATGGTCTTTCCGGCGCAGGCGCTCGTCTACAAGATCAGCAAGGACCTGCCTCCGGCCCACGCGGCGTTCACTGAGCCGCTGTCGTGCGCGCTGCACGCCGTCGAGCGGGCGAACATCCGGTTCGAGGACGTGGTGGTCGTGGCCGGCTGCGGCCCGATCGGACTCGGCATGATCGCCGGTGCGGCCGAGAAGTTCCCCGCCGAGGTGATCGCCCTGGACATGTCGGACGAGAAGCTGGAGCTCGCCAAGCTGTGCGGCGCCACCCGGACGATCAACGTCGCCGAGCAGGACGCCGTCGCGATCGTCAAGGAGCTCACCGACGGCTACGGCGCCGACGTCTACCTGGAGGGCACCGGGCATCCCTCGGCCGTGGCCCAGGGCCTGAACCTCCTCCGCAAGCTCGGCCGCTACGTCGAGTACAGCGTCTTCGGCTCCGACGTCACCGTCGACTGGAGCATCATCAGCGACGACAAGGAGCTGGACGTCCTCGGCGCGCACCTCGGGCCGCACTGCTGGCCGGCCGCGATCCGGCTGCTGGAGTCCGGGAAGCTGCCGATGGACCGGATCTGCAGCCACCAGTTCCCGCTGAGCCGGTTCCAGGACGGGCTGGACATGGTCGCCGACGGCTCGAAGTCGATCAAGGTGAGCCTGATCCCCGAGTGACGGCGCCGGCGGGCCCGGCCTCCGGCAGGTCCTGCCGCCGGCCGGCGGCAGCCGGCGGGCCCCGCGCCGGCTCCCGCCCACACCATGCCGGCGCGGCGCCCGCCGGCTGCCGCGGGCCTCGCGCCCAGGACCGAACGGGGCGACGCCGCCGCACCCGCGGCGGCGTCGCCGAAGAACCCCACGAAGGAGAACGTCGATGGGTGACAGACTGCGGATCGCGCTCGGCAGTGACGACGCCGGGCTCCGCTACAAGACACAACTCGCGAAAGATCTGCAGGCCGACGACCGGGTGAGCGAAGTGATCGACGTCGGCGTCGACGAGGACGAGGAGACCCACTACCCGCACGTCGCCGCGGCGGCGGCCCGGCTCATCGTCGAGGGCAAGGCCGACCGGGCCCTGCTCATCTGCGGCACCGGCATGGGTGTGGCGATCACCGCGAACAAGGTCCCGGGGATCCGGGCGGTGACCGCCCACGACAGCTACTCGGTGGAGCGGGCGGTGCTGAGCAACAACGCGCAGGTGCTCTGCATGGGCGAGCGGGTCGTCGGCCTGGAACTCGCCCGGCGCCTGGCCAAGGAGTGGCTCGGCTACCGCTTCGACCCCGGCTCCGCCTCGGCGGAGAAGGTCGCCGCGATCAGCGCGTACGAGGCCGGCGGCGAGGCGTGACGGCACGTCGGCGCCCCGGCCTCCCCGGTGGGGGACACAGCGGGCGACGGCGATGACTCCACGACCGAGCGAGAGAGAGGAGCCGGCGCGGGCCATGGTCTGGATCGGTACGAGCTGGAAGATGAACAAGACCATCGCGGAGAGCCGCGAGTACGCGCGGCTGCTCGCCGAGGCGCTGGCCCGGACGCCGCTGCCGGACGAGGTGCGGCCTTTCGTCCTGCCGGCGCACACGAGTCTCGCCGCCGTCCGCGACCAGCTCGCCGGAGCTCCCGTGCTGCTCGGAGCGCAGAACGCGCACTGGGCGGAGGAAGGCGCCGGTACCGGCGAGGTCTCCATGCGCATGGTCGCCGACGCGGGCGCCCGGCTCGTCGAGATGGGCCACTCCGAACGGCGGGAGCAGTTCGGGGAGACGGACGAGACGGTGGCGCGCAAGGCCAGGGCGGCGGTCGATCACGGCCTGCTGCCGCTGATCTGCGTCGGGGAGCCGGGGGCGGTGCGCGGGGCGGGTGACGCGGAGCGGTTCGTCACCGCGCAGGTGCGGGCGGCGCTGTCGCGGCTCCGCCCGGACGAGGTACGTCAGACCTTGATCGCCTACGAACCGGTGTGGGCCATCGGGGCCGGCGGCACGCCCGCGACCCCGGAACAGGTCGCGCCGGTGATGGGCCGGATCGCCGAGGAGGCCCGGCGGCTCGGTGACGGCGACGGCTGCCTGGCCCTGCTGTACGGGGGCGGCGTCGACGCCGGCAACGCCGCCGCGCTGCTGCGCGAGACGCCGGCCGACGGCCTGTTCGTCGGGCGGGCCGCGTGGAGCGTGGACGGGTTGCTGCGGCTGCTCGCGATCGGCCGCCGGCACGCCGAGGCGCCGGCGCTCGGAGGGGCCTGAAGCCGAAGGCCGACCGGCCCGGCGGGGGAGGAGAGATCCAGGCGCGCGCTGCCGAGGAGGGGATCCGGGGCGGGCTGCCGGGGAGGGGTCCGGGTGGCGGGCTGCCGGGGAGGGGTCAGGACCGCCGCGAACGGCCACCGGCCACGCCTGGGCTTCGGCCGCTGTGGCCGGTTGAACCTGTGCGGGCCTTTGGGGCGGCTGTGGCGGCGTTCACGGGGTTTTGAGCAGGCGGTTGAGGAAATCCTCCACGGCGGCCTCGGCGGTGGCCGTGGCGCCTCCACGGGCCACCAGGAGGGCGCTCTCGTTGATCGCCCCCAGCAGCATGTGCGCGTAGACGTCGAGATGCTCGCGCGGCACCGTTCCCGCGGCCTTCAGTGCGGCCTTCAGCATCCCGAACGAGTAGCGCTCCTCCATGGCGCGCCAGCGCTCCCACCCCAGCACCGACGGCGCGTCGATCAGCACCACGCGCCGGATCACCGGGTCGCCGGCGAGCCTGATCCAGGCAAGAGCGCCCGTCCTGAGCGCCGCCGCCGGGTCGGCCACGCCGCGCACCGCGTCGGCGATCCTGGCCCCGATGGCCGACTCGGTGGCCTCCAGCACCGCCTCGAACAGGGCGTCCTTGCCCGCGTAGTGGTGGTAGAGCGCGCCACGGCTGAGCCCGGTCTCCTGCAGGACGGTCTCGATCGAGGTGTCGTCGTAGCCGCGTTCGGCGAACAGCCGGGTGGCGATGGCGAGCACCCGCTCGCGGGTGGCCGCGCCGCGGTCCGCCTTGAGGTTCATGCACCCACTCTAGACAAACCGACTGTCAGTCGGTAATTTCACCGACCGACAGTCGGTCTGGAATCTGGAGGGGGACCCGTGGATGGCATCACCTACGTGGACGAGGGCAGCGGCCCCGTCGCGCTGTTCGTGCACGGCGTCGGCACCGGCGCCCACCTGTGGCGCAACGTCATCGCCGAACTGCGCGGCGAACGCCGCTGCGTGGCGCTCGACCTGCCGCTGCACGGCGGCAGCGCGCCGCGCGACGACCTGTCCATACCGGCGCTCGCCGACGCCGTCGAGGAACTGTGCGACGGGCTCGGGCTCGACCGGGTGGACCTCGTCGCCAACGACACCGGCGGCGCGGTCGCCCAGGTCTTCGCCGTCCGCCACCCGGAACGGCTGCGCACGCTCACCCTCACCAACTGCGACGTCCACACCAACACGCCGCCGGAGGCGTTCAGGCCCACGGTGGAGCTGGCCGAGCGGGGCGAGCTGGCGCCGCTCGTCGGCGCGCTGCTCGATCGGCCCGAGCTGATCGTCCACACCGCCTTCGGCCAGAGCTACGAGCGCATCGACGACCCCGCGGCGGTCGTGGACGCCTACCTGCGCCCGATCCTCGCCAAGCCCGGCGGCGCCCGCGCCTTCGAGCGGCTCGTCGCCTCGATCGACGCCGCCGACCTCGTGGCCGTCGAACCGGGCCTCGCCGCGCTCACCGTGCCCACCCTCCTGGTCTGGGGCACCGGCGACGTGTTCTTCGACGTGAGCTGGGCGTACTGGCTGCGGGACACGATCCCCGGCGCGCGCGAGGTGGTGGAGATCCCGGGCGGGCGGCTGTTCTTCCCGGAGGAGCGGGCCGCCGAGCTGGTGCCCTGCCTGCGGAGGTTCTGGGCGTCCTAGGCTCGGACCATGCGCATACGGACGATCTTCAGGTACCCGGTGAAGTCGATGCTGGGCGAGGAGGTCGCCGAGAGCGGGCTGAGCGCGCGCGGGCTCGACGGCGACCGGGCCAGGGCGGTGCTCGACGTGGCCACCGGCCTGATCGCCAGTGCCAAGAACCCGCGGCTGTGGCGCGGCCTGCTGGCCGTGGAGGGCGCCGCGGCGCCCGGCGACGAGGAGCTGTCGGCGCTGCTCGGACGCGAGGTGCGCCTGGTGGACGTGCCGCCGGGGGACGCGCGGCTCGAACGGTCGGTGCCGGAGGAGGTGCTGGACCGGGGGGTGGAGGCCGAGGTGCCCGCCACGCTGTCGACGCTGGGCGGCGCCGCGCCCGAAGGGACGTTCTTCGACTTCGCGCCGATCCACCTCGTCACCACCTCCACGCTGGCGGCGATCGGGGCGCTGAGCCCGCGCGGCGTCGTCGAGGCGGTCCGCTACCGCCCCAACCTGGTCGTCGAGACCGGGGGGTGGAGCGGGGGCGACCTGGGAGGTGGCTTCGCGGAGGCCGGAGGGCGGGGCGGGGGCGACCTGGGGGGCGGCTTCGCCGAGAACGCCTGGGTGGGCCGTGAGCTGCGCGTCGGGGAGGACGCGGTGCTGGAGGTGATCGCGCCCAGCCCGCGCTGCGCCGTCCCGACGCTGGAGCACGGCGGGCTGGGCCGTGACCCCGAGGCGCTGCGCGTGCCCGCCCGCCACAACCGGGTGCCGGTGCTCGACCTCGGCCCGCACCCCTGCGCCGGCGTGTACGCCAGGGTGGTCGAACCCGGCCGGATCAGGCGGGGCGACCCCGTCCGCCTCGTCCCCGGTCCCTGACCCCGCGGGCGGGAAAGGGCCGGAACCCCCGCTGTGAAGAGCCCGAAACGGGGGTGAAACACCGGCGCGGCGAGATTCACGAACGTGAAACACACCTGGTCGAGCCACGAAACCGCGACCGAACACGCTGTGGCCACACGTCACACGTAAGGAGGGTCGCGTCGTGAAGATCGATAGCGGCACCACAGCCTGGATGCTCGCGGCCACCGCGTTGGTGCTGCTGATGACTCCGGGGCTCGCGTTCTTCTACGGGGGCATGACCAGGGCGAAGAGCGTCCTGAACATGATGATGATGTCGTTCGGCGCCATCATCACCGTCACCGTCGCCTGGGTGCTGTACGGGCACTCGCTGACCTTCACCGACAACGGCAGCTCGATCCTCAACAAGGTGGTCGGCGGCTTCGACGCGCTGGGCCTGCAGAGCCTGGTGGACACGGCGACCAAGGACGACGGCACGGGCATGCCGAGCCTGGTCTTCTCCGCCTTCCAGCTGACGTTCGCCATCATCACGGTGGCGCTGATCAGCGGCGCGATCGCGGACCGGGCGAAGTTCGGCGCGTGGATGCTGTTCAGCGTCCTGTGGGCGACGCTCGTCTACTTCCCCGTGGCGCACTGGGTGTGGGGCACGGGCTGGCTCAACACCATGGGCATCGAGGACTTCGCGGGCGGCACGGTCGTCCACATCAACGCCGGAGCCGCGGCGCTGGCGCTCGCCCTCGTGCTGGGCAAGCGGCAGGGCTGGCGCAAGGAGCCGATGCGGCCGCACAACCTGACCCTGGTGCTGCTCGGCACCGGCCTGCTGTGGTTCGGCTGGTTCGGGTTCAACGCCGGTTCCGAGCTGGCCGTGGACGGCACGGCCGGGCTGGCGTTCATGAACACCCAGATCGCCGCCGCCGTCGCGGCGGGCGCCTGGCTCGTCGTGGAGAAGATGCGCGACGGCCACGCCACCAGCCTGGGCGTCGCCTCCGGCGCCGTGGCCGGCCTGGTCGCCATCACCCCCGCCTGCGGCTTCGTCGACCCGTGGGCCGCGATGCTCATCGGCCTGATCGCCGGCGCCGTCTGCGCGTACGCCGTGGGCATGAAGTACCGGCTCGGCTTCGACGACTCGCTCGACGTGGTCGGCGTGCACCTGGTGGGCGGCGTCATCGGCGCGGTCTCGCTGGGCTTCCTGGCCGCCTACCCCTTCCTCGACCAGCAGGGCAAGGGCCTGTTCTACGGCGGCGGCCTCGGCCAGCTCGGCCTGCAGGTGCTCGGCCCGGTCGCGGTCGGCGGCTACTCCTTCGTCCTCACCTGGGTCATGGGCAAGATCATCGACAGGACGATGGGCTTCCGGGTCTCCACCGAGGACGAGATCACCGGCATCGACGTCACGACGCACGCCGAGACCGGGTACGACCTCGGCACGGTCTACGCATCGGGCGTGGCCGGCTCCAACGGCTCCGCCGTCACCACTGCCGCGAAGAAGGTGGACGCATGAGGCTCATCACGGCGATCATCAAGCCGTTCAAGCTGGACGACGTGAAGGCGGCGCTCGAACAGTTCGGCGTCAAGGGCATGACGGTCAGCGAGGCGAGCGGCTACGGCCGCCAGCGCGGCCACACCGAGGTCTACCGCGGCGCCGAGTACCAGGTGGACCTGGTGCCCAAGGTGCGCCTGGAGGTGCTGGCCGAGGAGGACGACGCCGACGACGTGCTCGACGTCATCGTCAAGGCCGCCCACACCGGCAAGATCGGCGACGGCAAGGTGTGGTCGGTGCCCGTGGACACCGTGATCAGGGTGCGTACGGGAGAGCGGGGTCCGGAAGCCCTGTGATGACCCGCAGCGAAGCGCGGACGACGGGGTCCGCGCAGAGCACGGCGAGGGGGCGGCGCAGGTGAGGGGAGAGGCCCGCTCGTTCGCCGCGGCCCGCAAGGACCGGGTCGCCGAGGTCGACCGCTGGCTCAGGGACCTGTTCCGCACCGCGGCCTCCGGCGGCCGCGTCTCCCTGGTCGCCGTCGGCAGCCTCGGACGCGGCGAGCTCGCTCCCGGCAGCGACCTCGACCTGGTGCTCCTCCACGACGGCAGGGCCGACGTGGCGCGGGTCGCCGACCGCGTCTGGTACCCCGTCTGGGACTCCGGGCTCGGGCTCGACCACTCGGTCCGCACGGTGGAGGAGGCCGTCGCCGTCGCCGGGCAGGACCTGAAGGCGGTGCTCGGCCTCATCCAGGCCAGGCACGTGGCGGGCGACCCCGAGCTGACCAGGAAGGCCAGGGAGGCGGTGCTCGCCGGGTGGCGGGCCGACTCCAGGCGGCGGCTGGGCGAGCTGCGCGAGGCGGCGGACCGCCGGGCGCAGGCGAGCGGCGAGCTGGCCTTCCTCCTCGAACCGGATCTGAAGGACGGCCGCGGCGGGCTGCGGGACGTCCAGGCGATGCAGGCCGTGGCGGCGGCCTGGGTCGCCTCCGCGCCGGGGCCCCGGGCGCGGGAGGCGTACGAGTTCGTCCTCGACGTCAGGCACGCCCTGCACGTCGTCACCGGGCGGGCCGCCGACCGGCTGGTGCTCCAGGAACAGGACGCGGTGGCGGGCCTGCTCGGGCTGCTCGACGCCGAGGCGCTCATGCGCAGGCTCGCCGAGGCCGGGCGCACGATCGCGCACGCCTTCGACGCGACCTGGCGCACGGTTGACAGGTACCTGTCAGGGCCGGTGCCGCGGGGGCGCCGTCCGCTGGCCGACGGCGTGGTCGAGCACGGCGGCGAGGTGGTGCTCGCGAGGGGCGCCGACCCCCGCAGGGACCCGGTGCTCGTGCTGCGGGCCGCCGCCGCCGCGGCGGACTCGGGGCTGCCGCTCGCGCCCGCCACCGTCTCGGTTCTCGCGGCTCAGTCGGCTCCGATGCCGGTGCCGTGGCCGGACGAGGCCCGCGACGCGCTGGTGTCGATCCTCGGCGCGGGACGTGCCGCGGTCCCCGTCTGGGAGGAGCTCGACCAGGCGGGCGTCCTTGTCAAGTTGATCCCTGACTGGGAGCGCGTGCGGCACCGCCCGCAGCGCAACCCGATCCACCGGTTCACCGTCGACAGGCACCTGATCGAGGCGGCGGCCGACGCGGCGGGCCACACGCGCGAGGTGTCGCGTCCCGACCTGCTGCTGATCGCGGCGTTCCTGCACGACGTCGGCAAGGGCTGGCCCGGCGACCACTCGGCGACGGGCGAGGTGGTCGTACGCGACATCGCCGCCAGGATCGGCCTGCCGCCGCGCGACGTCGAGGTCCTGGCCACGGTCGTGCGCCACCACCTGCTGCTGCCCGAGACGGCCACCCGCAGGGACCTGGACGACCCGGTGACGATCGAGAAGGTCGCGGCGACGGTCGGCTCGCGCGAGGTGCTGGAGCTGCTCGCCGCGCTGGCGGTCGCCGACGGCCACGCGACGGGCCCGGCCGCGTGGAACGCGTGGAAGGCCGGGCTGGTCGCGGACCTGGTGCGCCGCGTCAGGTCGGTGCTGGCCGGGTCGCCGCCGCCGAAGGCGCCGACGCTCTCGGCGGAGCAGGCCGCGCTCGCCCGGCACGGCGGCGGCGCCGTCAGGGTGAACAGGGGGGCCGTCACGGTGGTCGCGCCCGACCGGCCGGGGCTGCTGTGGAGCGCGGCGGGCGTGCTGGCCGCCCACCGCCTCGTCGTCCGCTCGGCGTCCGCCGCGTCCGCGGGCTCGACGTCGGTGATCGAGTTCTCGGTCGTCCCCGAGTACGGCTCGCCTCCCGACCCCGCGACCCTGGAGGCGGACCTCCGGCTCGTCCTTGCCGGCCGTCTTGACATCGAGCAGCGGCTGGCGCGGCGCGCGCGGTCCATGAGGCCGCCCCGCGTACCTGTGGCTCCACCTCGGGTGACGCTGGTGGACGACGCCTCCGCGACGGCCACCGTGGTGGAAGTCAGGGCCCATGACAGGCCGGGTCTGTTGTGGCGGATCGGCCGTGCCTTCGGCGCGTGCGGTCTTGACGTGAGAGCCGCCCGCGTGGAGACTCTCGGCGCGGAGGCGGTGGACGTCTTCTACGTGGTGGACCGCGCCGGACGCCCCCTCAGCGACGACGCGCAGCGGACACAGGTCCGCGATCGGGTTCTTGCCGCGCTGCGGTAACCAACAGCACACAACTGACGGTCACCTTTGTAACGATTTTGTCCGAAATGCCTGGTACGTGAGGTGCTGCGGATACCTTGTGGACGGCTTTGTGGCCCGTAGCCGGAACGGGGACGATTGAGGGGTAGCGAGCAGTGACAACGGGGATCTCCGACAGCGGCGCCGGGGGGCGACGGGATCGCAGGAAGCGGCCGTTGCCACGGCTGGCCCTGCGCAACTGGCGCGTCAAGTGGCGCCTGACCGCACTCATCCTGGTCCCCACCGTCGCCGCCGTCGTGCTGGCCGGCGCCCGTGTGACCGCCTCGGTGCAGAGCGTCGCCGCCTACGACCGCACCGCCACCGCCGCCCAGCAGGCCACGCACCTGCGCGACCTGCTGCAGGCGCTCGGGCTGGAGCGTGACACGGCCGGCTGGTCGGCGGTCTCCAAGCAGCTGCGCAAGAAGCTCGCCCAGCGGCTCAGCCAGAGCAAGGCCACCGTCGACAGGCTCACCGCCGTGGTGCGCTCCGACCTGGAGGCGATGGACGACTCGTACGGCGTCCGCGTGGCCCACGCCGCCCAGCAGGCCCTCTACGACCTCGGCCGGCTGTCGAAGGTCAGGGCGGAGGGCACGCAGGACACCATCAGGTACGACTTCGTCGCCGACACCCTGCTCAAGCTGCACGACGAGCTGACCCTGATGGCCGACGACTCGCAGATCGTCGGCAACATGCGGGCTCTGAGCGCGCTCGCCCAGGCCAAGGAGGAGATCTCCCGGCAGCGCATCCAGCTGCTCAGGGCCTCGTACGCCCCGGCCAGTGTGGACGCCAAGGAGGTCGAGCGGTTCATCGCCTCCAACGCCCGCGAGCAGGGCGACATCGCCACGGTCGGCGCCGAGGCGGGGCCCGAGATCGGCCAGAAGCTGTCCAAGGCCCTCATGGGCCGCCCCGAGTACGTCAACTCGCAGCTCACCAAGTCCCGCGCGGTCACGCTGGCGAGCGGCAAGACCCCGGGCGCGACGCTCAACGACAACCTGATCTCGCAGCAGGCCACCGCCCGCGACGACTGGTTCCAGAACAACACCGTCACCATCGAGGTCCTGCACGACATCGAGAAGGAGCTCGCCGACAGGGTGAGCCTGCGCAGCCAGGAACTGCGCGAGTACGAGCTGCGCGCCGCGATCATCGCCGGCGCGCTGATCCTCGCGCTGCTGCTCGTCGTGCTGCTGCTGACCGTCGCGATCGCCCGCTCCCTGGTCGGCCCGCTGCGCCGGCTGCGCACCGAGGCCCTGGAGATCGCCGGCTTCCGCCTGCCCGACGTGGTGCGCAAGCTGCGCGTCTCCGGCGACACCGCCGGCGAGGTGCAGCCGATCGGCATCGAGGGCAACGACGAGATCGGCGAGGTGGCGAGGGCCTTCGACCAGGTGCACCGCCAGGCGGTGCGGCTGGCCGGCGAGGAGGCCGAGCTGCGCAGCAACATCAGCTCGATGTTCGTCAACCTCTCGCGCCGCACCCAGACGCTGGTCGAACGGCAGATCTCCCTCATCGACGGCCTGGAGAAGGGCGAGCAGGACGGCACCAGGCTGGCCGACCTGTTCAAGCTCGACCACCTGGCCACCCGCATGCGCCGCAACTCCGAGAACCTCCTGGTCCTCGCGGGCCACGAGGCCACCCGCAGGCGCAGCCAGCCGGCCAAGCTGATCGACGTGGTGCGCGCCGCGCTGTCGGAGGTCGAGGGCTACGAGCGGGTGCAGGTCAAGGTGCACCGCGCGATCTCCGTGGTCGGCAGCTCAGCCAACGACCTCGTGCACCTGGTGGCCGAGCTGGTCGAGAACGCCATCCAGTTCTCGCCGAACAACTCCCAGGTCGTGGTCTCCAGCAGCCTCATCGAGGGCGGCGGCGCGCTGCTCTCGGTCAGCGACACCGGCATCGGCATGACGGAGGAGGAGCTGGCCGAGGCCAACCGCCGCCTGGCCGAGCCGCCCGTCGTGGACGTGTCGGTGTCGCGGCGCATGGGCCTGTTCGTGGTCGGCCGCCTGGCGCTGCGCCACGGCATCCGCGTCCAGCTCAGGAGGGGCGACGACAACGGCCTGATCGCCATGGTGCTGCTGCCGCCCGCGCTGATCCCCGACGGCGCGCAGCAGCCGCTGCCGCAGCGGCCGGCGTTCGGCGGCGGCCACGTGCCGGTGCCCGCCTCGCCGGTGTCGCAGAACGGGACCTTCCGGTCGTTCAACAGCTTCGACTCCTTCGAGGGCGCGGCACGGCCGACCGGGTACACCAACGGCTCGCGGCCGGGCCCGCTGTCCTTCGACAGCGGGCCGGGCGCCGCGCCCCGGCAGGACTCCCCGCCGCACGACGCCGCCCCCGGCCCCGCGCGTCCCGGCGCGTTCGCCTCCGATCCCGGCGCGGCGCGTCCCGGCGCGTACCCGTCCGATCCCGGCGCGGCGCGTCCCGGCGCGTACGCCTCCGACCCGGGCGTGAACGGCTTCACGGCCGACACCGACGGCGGGACGTACCGCCGGTTCAGGTCCGGGACCGACAGCGGGTCGTTCCCGTCGTACCCGTCCGGCGGCGGCTCCTTCCCGCCGTTCCCCGCCGCCGGGGAGGGCGGGTTCCCGACGCCGCCGCCCGCGCAGGCGCCGGACGGCCGGGGCCCCTCCGGCCCGAACGTGCAGGTCCCGCCCTCGTACGGCACCAACGACGTGCGCAGGCCGGAACCCCCGGCGCCCTCGGTCGAGGTGTCGCCGCTGGAGCACGACCAGGAGGAGTTCCTCCCGATCTTCGCCTCGGTGGAGTCGGCCTGGTTCCGCAGGCCGCTGGAGGAGCAGGCGGCGCAGGGCTCCGAAGATGAGGCCAGCCCCCCGCAAGCCGTACCCTCTGGGGAGGAAGCGTGGCGAACGGCCGCGGACGCCGGATGGCGCGCGGCGGCCGCCGCCAGCGACCCCAGTCTCGGCGGCATCACCGCCGCCGGGCTTCCGAAGCGCACCCCCAAGGCGAACCTGGTGCCCGGTTCGGCGAGCCAGCCCGCGCAGCAACAGCAACGGCAGGCGCCGGCTCCGCCCGTGTCGGCGGACCGGATCCGCAACCGGATGGCCAGTTTCCAGCAGGGGGTGCGGCGGGGCCGCCAGGAAGTACGTGGACAGGAGGAACAGAGTGAGTGAGCGTCCCGCTGGGGAGGATGCGTGACAACCCTTAGCCATGAGGCGCACCGGTTCGACTGGCTGATCACCGACTTCGTGCGCAACACTCCCGGAGTGGCGCACGCGGTGGTGGTCTCGGCCGACGGCCTGTGCCTGGCCGCCTCGGAGGGCTTCCCGCCGGACCGGGCCGACCAGCTGGCCGCCGTGTCGGCCGGACTGCTCAGCCTGACCGTGGGCGCCTCCAGGGTGTTCGAGGGCGGCGCGGTGACGCAGACCGTGGTCGAGATGCAGCGCGGGCTGCTTCTCGTCATGGCGATCAGCGACGGCTCCGTGCTCACGGTGCTGGCCGGTCCCGACTGCGACATGGGGCTGGTCGCGTACCAGATGACGCTGCTGGTCGACCGGGCGGGGCAGGCGCTGACGCCGGCCCTGCGCGCGGAACTCCAGGCCGCCAGGACGCGGTGATGTGATGGAACTGACGGGAGCAGGCCGTGTACGGCAGTGACGGAGCAGGGGACGAGGAGCCCCTGTTCCGGCCTTACGCGGTGACCGGCGGCCGTTCGGAGCCGCGTTACCACCTGGCGATGGAGACGCTGATCTCGTCCATGTCGATCCCGGACGACGAGATGGCCCTGCTCACCCCCGAGCAGGAGGCCATCATGCAGCTCTGCCGCTCGTTCCGGTCGGTCGCCGAGATCTCGGCCCTGCTCCGCGTCCCGCTGGGCGTGGCCCGGGTGCTTGTGGCGGACATGTCCGACGAAGGGCTTGTCCGCCTGCACCAGCCACGCCTCAGCCAGGGACAGCCAGACCTCAACATGCTCGAAAGGGTGCTCAGTGGACTTCGCAGGCTCTAGCCCCGGCCTCACGTCGACGAAGATCGTCGTGGCGGGCGGGTTCGGCGTCGGGAAGACGACGTTCGTGGGGGCGGTGTCCGAGATCCTGCCGCTCACGACGGAAGCGGTCATGACCGACGCGTCCGCGGGCATCGACGACCTCGGCATGACGCCGAACAAGCAGACCACGACCGTCGCCATGGACTTCGGCCGGCTCTCGCTCGACCGTGACCTGATCCTGTACCTGTTCGGGACGCCCGGCCAGCACCGGTTCTGGTTCATGTGGGACGACCTGGTGCGCGGCGCCATCGGCGCGGTGGTGCTGCTCGACACGCGGCGGCTGGCCGACAGCTTCCCCGCCATCGACTACTTCGAAGAGGCCAAGCTGCCGTTCGTCGTCGGCGTCAACGGCTGGGACGGGCAGTTCATGCACTCCGACGAGGAGGTGCGTGAGGCGCTCGCGCTGGGTCCGCACGTCCCGATCGTGCGCACCGACGCCCGCAACCGCGAGTCGGTCAAGGCGACGCTGATCGCGCTGGTCGAGCACGTCGTGCGGCTGCGGGCCGCGCCCGCGTACTAGCCGATCGTCGCCGGGCGGGGCCGGTCCGCCCGCCGGCCCGCCCGCGGGCTCAGCCCTCGGCGCGCTGCTCGACCAGGGCCTCGATGCCGTCGAGCACCCGCCGCAACCCGAACTCGAAGGCGTGCTCGGCGCTGTAGGCGGCGCCGAGCTCCTCGCCGGCCGCCTGGCCGACCCTGGCCGCCACGGGGAACCTGGCGGGGTCGGCGATGCGGTGGAAGAACGGCGCGTGCGCGGCCCACCACTGCTCGTCGGTCAGGCCCGTGCGGCTCTCCGCCTGCGCGGCCTCCACCGCGCCGCGCGCCGTGCCGTGGACGAACCCGGTGATCAACGTGATCACGGAGTCCATCTCCAGGTCCGACAGGCCGATGCCGTCGACGGCGCGCAGCTCGTAGTCGTACTTGGCCGTGACGTTCGGGCCCAGCACCGGGCGGCTCACCGCCACCTGCAGCAGCCACGGGTGGCGCAGGTAGAGGGACCAGTTCTCTCTGGCGATCAGTTCCAGCCTGGCCCGCCAGCCCCCTGGCACGTCGTCGGGTTTGGCGGTCTCGCCGTACACCGTGTCGAGCATGACGTCGAGCAGCTCCGGCTTGCCCGGCACGTACGTGTAGAGGGACATCGTCCCCACGCCCAGCTTCTCGGCCACGCGGCGCATCGACAGCGCCTGCAGGCCCTCGGCGTCGGCCACGTCGATGGCGGCGCGCACGATGCGGTCGACGCTCAGCTCCGGCTTGCCCTTGCGGCTGGCGCGCTCGCTGGTGCGCCACAGCAGGGCCAGGCTGCGGGCGGGGTCGCCCTTCCCCGAGTACTCCACGGTCACCTCCGTACGGTACAACGTACGCTTGTCCGTGCGTTACCGTAAGCTGTACGGTACGGCGTACGGCAAGAGGGAGGCGGCATGCTCGTCGCGCGGGGACTGCGCAAGACGTACGGGAAGCACACGGCGCTCCAAGGCATCGACCTGGACGTGGGCCGCGGCGCCGTGTGCGGGCTGCTCGGGCCGAACGGCGCGGGCAAGACCACGGCGGTCCGCATCCTCACCACGCTCCTGCGGCCGACGGCGGGCCGCGCGTCCGTCGCCGGGTACGACGTGGTCACCCAGGCGTCCCAGGTGCGGCGCAGCATCGGCCTCGTCGGCCAGCACGCGGCCGTGGACGAGCTGCTGACCGGCAGGCAGAACCTGGAGCTGTTCGGCCGGCTGCACCACCTGGGAGCGGCGCGGGCCAGGGCGCGGGCCGCCGAGCTGCTCGAACGGTTCGGCCTCGACCACGACGGCCCGGCGGGGGAGTACTCCGGCGGCATGCGGCGCAGGCTCGACCTCGCGGCCGGGATGATCGTGGACCCGCCCGTGCTCTTCCTGGACGAGCCCACCACCGGCCTCGACCCGCGCAGCCGGGCGGAGATCTGGGACCGCGTGCGCGAGCTGGTGTCGGACGGCACGACCGTGCTGCTGACCACCCAGTACCTGGAGGAGGCGGACCGGCTCGCCGACCGGGTCTGCGTCGTCGACCGGGGCCGCGTCGTGGCCGAGGGCACGCCGGGCGAGCTGAAGGCCGAACTCGGCGGCGACCGGCTCGACCTGGTGGTGCTAGACGGTGAGCGGCTGGCCGAGGCCGCCGCGATCGCGGCGGGCGCGGCGTCGGGCCCGGTGGAGACCGACCCGCACACGCGGAGGGTCAGCGCGCCCGTCGCCGGGCCGAAGGGCGCGGGCGGCGTCCGGGTGCGCGTCCTGACCGAGGTGCTGGCCGCGCTGGCCGACGCCGGGGTCGAGGTCGAGGACGTCGCCCTGCGCCGCCCCACCCTGGACGAGGTCTTCCTGACCCTAACCGGCGGCGGGGCCGCCGACGCGGCGCGGGAGAGGGCCGGGAGTCCCGAGCGAACGGAGGAAGGAGTCCGATGACCATCGCCGCACCCGCCCTGGACGGCCCCCTGACACGCCTCGGCCGGGCCCTGGCCGACGGCTGGACGGTCGCCAGGCGCGACCTGGTCCACTGGGCCAACCAGCCCCTGACGGTCGTCTTCGGGGCCGCGTTCCCCGTGCTGATCACCCTCGTGTTCGGCTACCTGTTCGGCGGCGCGGTGGACGTCCCCGAGGGCGCCGGCTACTTCACCTTCCTCATGCCCGGCATGTACGGCATGACGATGCTGTTCGGCCTGACGATCACCACGACGGCCGTCACCGCAGACGCCGCGAAGGGCGTCACCGACCGGTTCAGGTCCATGCCGATGGCGCCCTCGGCGGTGCTGGTCGGCCGGGCCGTCGCCGACATGCTGAACTCCGTGCTCATGCTGGCGGCCCTGCTCGCCTGCGGGCTGGCGGTCGGCTGGCGGCCGTCGGACCTGCCCGGGGCGGCCGCCGCCGTCGGCCTGCTGCTCCTGCTCCGCTTCTCCCTGCTGTGGGTCGGCGTGTACCTCGGCCTGCTCATCAGGAACCCGGGCGGCGTGACCGTGATGCAGACCCTGGAGTTCCCGGTCGGGTTCCTGTCGAACGCGTTCGTCGCGCCGTCCACGATGCCGGGCTGGCTCGGCGCCGTCGCCGAGTGGAACCCGCTGTCGTCCACGGTCGCGGCGGCCAGGCAGCTCTTCGGCAACCCGGGCTGGGGCGGCGGCTCCTGGATCGCCGAGCACGCCGTGCCCATGGCCGTGGCCTGGCCGCTGCTGATCACGGCCGTCTTCTTCACCCTGTCGGCACGGCTCTACCGGCGCCTGGACCGTTAGGGGCGGTGCCGGTGGAACTCCACCGGCTCGGGTGGGAGGGGCGGGTTGCCGAGGATGAGGTCGGCCGCCTTCTCGGCGAGCATCATCACCGGGGCGTAGATGTTGCCGTTGGTCACGTACGGCATCACCGAGGCGTCCACCACGCGCAGCCCGTCGAGCCCGTGCACGCGCATGGTCTCGGGGTCGACCACCGCCATCTCGTCCACGCCCATCCGGCACGTGCAGGACGGGTGGAGCGCGGTCTCGCCGTCCCTCGCGACCCAGGCGAGGATCTCCTCGTCGGTGCGCACCGACGGGCCGGGGGAGATCTCGCCGCCGTCGAGATCGGCCCAGGCCGGCTGGGACAGGATCGCCCTGGCGTGCCTGATCGCCTCCACCCACTCGCGGCGGTCCTGGTCGGTGGACAGGTAGTTGAAGCGCAGCGCCGGCTTCTCCCTCGGGTCCTTCGACCTGATCCGCACCGAGCCGCGGGCGTCGGAGTACATCGGGCCGATGTGCACCTGGTAGCCGTGCCCGCCCGCGGGCGCCGACCCGTCGTAGCGCACCGCGATCGGCAGGAAGTGGAACATCAGGTTCGGGTAGGCGACGTCGTCGTTGGAGCGGATGAAGCCCCCGGCCTCGAAGTGGTTGGTGGCGCCCGGACCGCGCCGCAGGAACAGCCAGTTCGCGCCGATGAACGGCCTGCGCCACAGGGCGAGCGAGGGCTGCTGCGACACCGGCAGCCTGCACGCGTGCTGGACGTACACCTCCAGGTGGTCCTGGAGGTTCTCGCCGACGCCCGGCAGGTCGTGCACCACGTCGATGCCGAGCGGCTCCAGCAGGGCGCGCGGCCCGACGCCGGACAGCTGGAGGAGCTGCGGCGAGTTGATCGCGCCGCCGCACAGGACGACCTCGCCGGCGTCGACGCGCTCGCCGTCGCAGACGACGCCGACGGCCCGCGTGCCCTCGAACAGGATCCGCTCGACGAAGGCGCGGGTCCTGACCGTCAGGTTGCGGCGGTGGCGCACCGGGTGCAGGTAGGCGCGGGCGGCGCTGAGGCGCCGGCCCCGGTGGATGTTCCTGTCGAAGGCGGCGAAGCCCTCCTGGCGGTAGCCGTTGACGTCGTCGGTGAGCGGGTGCCCGGCCTGCTGCACGGCCTCGAAGAACGCCTCGAACAGCGGCCCGCGGGCGGGGCCGCGTTCCAGCTTGAGCGGCCCGGAGCCGCCGCGGAAGTCCGACCCGGGCTCGGCCAGGCAGGTCTCCATCTTCTTGAAGTACGGCAGGCAGTGCGCGTAGTCCCAGTTCTTCATGCCGGGGTCGGCGGCCCAGCGCTCGTAGTCGAGGGGGTTGCCGCGCTGGAAGATCATGCCGTTGATGCTGCTCGACCCGCCGAGGACCTTGCCGCGGGCGTGGTAGATGCGCCGGCCGTCCATGTGCGGCTCGGGCTCGGACTCGTACTTCCAGTCGTAGAAGCGGCTGCCGATGGGGAACATCAGCGCGGCGGGCATGTGGATGAAGACGTCCCAGAGGTGGTCGGGGCGGCCGGCCTCCAGGACGAGGACGGAGACCGACGGGTCGGCGCTGAGCCGGTTGGCCAGGGCGCAGCCGGCGGAGCCGCCGCCCACGATGACGTAGTCGAAGCTCACCGGGGCATCCAGTCCTTCCAGATGATCTTGTTCTCGGCCACCCACTGCCTGGCGGCCTCCTCGGCGGTCATCCTCTTGTTGATCATGTTGCTCGCGACCGCGTTCTGGTTGTCGTTCGTCCAGGTGAAGTTGCGCACCAGCTCGTACGCCTTGCCGCCGCGCTCGGCGAAGCCCCGGCTGACGATCTTGTCGAGCAGATACGGCGGGTAGTCGCAGGCGACCGCGGCCGGGTCGCGGTCGCAGCCGACGGCGTACGGCGGCAGGTTCACCTTGACCAGCTTGACCTTGGTGAACAGCCATTGCGGCTCGTAGAAATACATGAGCAGCGGTTTCTTGTTGCGGGTCGCGTACTGCGCGGCCTTGATGAGGGCGTCCTCGCCGCCGGAGTAGACGACCCGGTAATTGAGCTTGAGGTTCTTGATGAGGGCCTCGTCGTTCGTCACGAATGAGGGGTCGCCATCCAGAACCTGTCCGGCATTTCCGGTTTTGTCGGTCCGAAACAGGTGGGCATACCTGTTCAAATTCCGATAGTCGGTTATGTCGGGATATTCCTTGGCCATCCACTCAGGGACATACCACCCGATCACCCCTTTGTTCCCGGTGAGCCCTGCGGACAGCGCGACCTTCCGCTTCTCGATGTACTCCTGCTTGAGGTCCTCGTGCCCCCAGCTCTCGACGATGACATCGACCTTGCCGCTCTCGAAATCCCTCCAGGAATCGCTTTCCTTCATCTCCCGCGTCTTGACCTGGTAGCCCAGCTCGTGCTCCAGCAGGTAGGCCAGCACGGCGGCCTGGGCCTGGTAGCCGACCCAGCCGTGGATGTCGATGTTGACCGTGCCCTTCGACCCGGCGGCCGGCGCCGGCTCCTCGCCCGAGCAGGCCGACAGGAGCAGCGCCACCGCCAGGGGCACGGCGAGCGTCTTCGTACGCATGAGAGGTCTCCGCGGCCGGGCCCCGTGGCGGAGGCCCGGCCCGACAAGGGGTGCGGTCAGGAGGGGGAGGTCACTTCGGCAGCCACGCCTGCCACTTGGCGGTGTTGGCGTCCAGCCACTTCTTGGCGGCCTGCTCGCCGGTCATGCCGTTGTTCGTCATGTCGTTGGCCACGGCGTTCTGGTCCTCGTTCGTCCACTGGAAGTTCTTGACCAGCTCGTACGCCTTGCCGCCGGTGTCGGCGAACCGCTTGCTGACGACCTTGTCGAGGTCCATCTCCGGGTAGTCGCAGGCGACCTTCTTCGGGTCGGCGTCGCAGCCCTCGGTGTACTCCGGCAGCTTGACCCGGACCAGCTGGGTCTTGTTGAACAGCCAGTGCGGGTCCCAGAAGTAGAACAGCAGCGGCTTCTTCTGCTCCTGCGCCTGCTGGGCACCCTTGATCAGCGACGCCTCGCTGCCGCCGACGACGACCTTGTAGTCCAGCTTGAGGTTCTTGATCAGGGCTTCCTCGTTGCTGACGTACGACGGGTCGCCGAACAGCAGCTGCCCCTTGCCGCCCGACTCGGAGGTCTTGAACAGGTGGGCGTACTTGTTGAGGCTCTTGTAGTCGGTGATGTCCGGGTACTGGTCGGCCATCCACTTCGGGATGTACCAGCCGATCACGCCCTTGTTGCCCGTCGAGCCCGCCTCGACCGCGACCTTCTTCTCCTCGACGTACTTCTTCTTCAGGTCGGGGTGGCCCCAGTTCTCGATGATGACGTCCACGTCGCCGGTCTCGAAGCCCTCCCACGCGAGCTGCTCCTTGATCTCGGGCAGCTCGACGTCGTAGTGCAGCTCGTTCTTGAGCAGGTACGCGACCACGTTGGCGCTGGCCTCGTACCCCACCCAGGGGTTGATCGCGATCTTCACGGTGCCCGCCGAGCCGGGGGCGGCCGAGCCGCCGCCGGGCTGCGGCGCCGCCGAGCCTGAAGGGGTGCCGACCGTGGCGCCGCCGCAGCCGGCGGCGGCCATACCGAGCACGAGGAGGCCTGCGAGCAGGCGAATCTTCATGTGAGTTTCCTTCTCCGGGGGGACGGGCGCCCGTCGGCGCCCTGCGTGATGCGGTCGAGCATGACTCCGAGCAGGACCGTGGCGACGCCGGCGACGAACCCCATGCCGAAGTCGGCCCGCTGGGAGAAGCCGACGACGACGTCGTAGCCGAGCGCGCCCGCGCCGACCAGGCCGCCTACGACGACCATCGCCAGCGTCATGACGATGCCCTGGTTGGCGGCGAGCAGGATGGCCCGCCTGGCCATGGGCAGCTGCACCTTCCACAGGAGCTGGCCCGGCGTGGACCCGGCCGACAGGGCGGCCTCCACCACCGGGGCGGGCACCGCCCTGATGCCGTCCTCCACCAGGCGGGCCACGGGCGGCACCGCGTAGACGACCGACGCGAAGATCGCGGTGAACCTGGTGCTGCCGAACAGCGCCAGCGCGGGCAGCAGGTAGACGAAGGCGGGCATGGTCTGGGCCGCGTCGAGCAGGGGCCGCTGCAGGGCCGAGTACCGCGGCGAGCGGGCCGCGGCCACCCCCAGCAGCAGGCCGAGGACCAGCGTGACGAGCACCGCCACGGCGACGGTCGTCATCGTCTGCATGGCGTGCTCCCACAGGCCGAGCAGCGCGATCGCGAGCAGGCAGCCGAGCGCGGTCAGCGCGGGCCGCGCGCCGCTCACCCGCCAGGCGAGCGCCAGCACCGCGAGCGCGACGAGCCACCAGGGGGCGGTCGTGAGCAGGCCCTCCAGCGGGTTCAGCAGGGCGTGGGAGGTGAGGTCCTTGACGAACGTCGTGGCGCCGTACCAGGTGGACTCGACCCAGTGGACGGCCTCGTTCACCGGCGCGGCCAGGTTCACCGTCCACTCCTGCGGCCAGGTCGCGGGCAGCACGGGGGTGAGCGCGAGCCCGGCGGCGGCGAGCGCCCCGGCGGCGGCCAGGTCCAGGCGGCCGGCACGGGAGCGGGGGCCGCGCCGGGCGAGCGCCGAGAGCATCCGGTCGAGCACCACCGCCGTGACCACGATCGCCACGCCCGCCGGGAGCATGAGGCCCACCTGCGCCCTGGACAGCCCGCGGATGATGTCGCCGCCCAGGCCGGGGGCCGAGATGAGGTTCGCGATGACGACCATCGACAGCGCCATCATGACGGTCTGGTTGGCCGCCAGCGCGATCCTGGGCCTGGCCAGCGGCAGGCGCACCTTGAACAGCGTCTGCGCCGGGGTCGCCCCGAGCGATGCCGACGCCTCCACGGCGGCGGGGGAGACCTCCTGGATCGCCAGCGACGTGATGCGGATGGCGGGCGGGATCGAGTAGATCATCGTGGCGATCGCCCCCGCGGGCGCGCCGATGTGGAAGAACAGCACCAGCGGCGCCAGGTAGGCGAACGTCGGCATGATCTGCATGACGTCCAGCACCGGCGTGACGAGCCCCCGCACGCGGCGGGACAGGCCCGCCCAGACGCCGAGCGGCACCCCGATCGCCAGCGAGAGCAGCACCGAGGCCCCGACCAGGGCCAGCGTCTCCACGCTCGACTCCCACAGCCCCAGCACGCCGAACGAGCCCACGCCCGCCACGGCGAGCAGCGCCACCCGCCACCCGCCCGCCAGCCAGGCCATGCCGCCCATGACGCCGACGAGCCCCGGCCACCCGAGCGCGTTCAGCACCGTCTGGAAGAGCCCGTGGACCTCGGCGACGTAGAGGCGGACGTAGTTGAGGAAGTACAGGAACACCGGGTTGAGGTCCCGCTGGTCGTCGATCCACTCGCGCAGCTCGGTGACGGCCAGGAACTGCGGGGCCTCCTTGTCGTGGGGCAGTGTCCCGGTGCCGCGGAAGACCGCGTACGCGGCCGCCAGCAGCGCCGCCGCGCCCGCGTACCACGCCCAGCGCGGCAGCCCGCCACGTGACGCCGCGCCTTCGGCCGTGCCGGCCGCCGTGACCTCCACCGGGGCGGGGAGCCGCTGCTGGGTGGTCATGCGCCCGCCCGCTCCGTCAGGTCCCGGCCGGACAGGAACGCCAGCAGGTCCACCCGGTCCACGACGCCGACGAGCGTGCCGCCGTCGACCACCCTGATCGGGCGGGACGAGACCGACGCCGCTTCGAGCGCGTCCTTGACGAGCGTGGCGGCGGGCAGCTCGGGCCCGTCCAGCGGCTCGCCCGGCTCGGGCTCACGGCTGATCCTGCGCAGCGTCAGGACGTGGCTCCTCGGGACGTCGCGCACGAAGTCGGCCACGTAGTCGTCGGCGGGCGAGCCCACCAGCTCCTCGGCCGTGCCGACCTGCACGATCGAGCCGTCGCGCATGATGGCGATGCGTTCGCCGAGCTTGAGCGCCTCGGACAGGTCGTGGGTGATGAAGACCATCGTCTTGCCCACTTCCCTGTGCAGGCGGACGACCTCGGCCTGCATGTCGCGGCGGATCAGCGGGTCGAGCGCGCTGAACGGCTCGTCGAACAGCATCACCTGCGGGTCGACGGCCAGCGCCCTGGCCAGGCCGACCCGCTGCTGCATGCCGCCGGAGAGCTGGTCGGGGTAGGCGCCGGCGTGGCCGTCGAGGCCGACGAGGGAGAGGATCTCCGCGGCGCGGGCGTGCCTGGCCGCCCTGCCCACGCCCTGGATCTCCAGCCCGTACGCCACGTTGTCGACGACCCGGCGGTGCGGCAGCAGGCCGAAGTGCTGGAAGACCATGCTGACCCGGTGGCGGCGGATCTCGCGCAGCCGCGCGGGGGAGGCGCGGGCGATGTCCTCGCCGCCGATCCTGATCTCCCCGGCGGTCGGCTCGACCAGGCGGGTCAGGCACCGGACGAGCGTGGACTTCCCGCTGCCCGACAGTCCCATGACGACGAAGACCTCGCCGGGGCGCACGTCGAAGCTGACGTCGCGGACGGCGGCGGTGCACCCGGTCCTCTCTCGCAGTGCGGCGGGGTCGAGGTGCCTGTCGTCGCCGCCGAGCACCCGGTGCGCCCCGGCGCCGAAGATCTTCCAAAGGCCCTCGACGGTGATGGCCGCGCTGTCGGGAGAATCCCGCACACTCGCCTCCTCGTTTATGACGGGCCACAACATATGGCGTGCATTAGGCAAAGCTCAATGGTGTGACTCTCCAGAGACCTGCGTGCTCCTCCGGCGTTACGCAGTTGGAACGCGCTAATCACCCATAAGTGGACACTGATCGCATGAGGGGTTTATTTCTCTCTTGATCATTTCGAAGTAGGGGCTCCAGGTTCTCTGCTCTCCAGTCACATGAATCAACTTTTGTCGCGTTATGTTCGATTGGCCGTACTGGGTGGGATGTGTTCCAATTACCCGGCACTTGCTGATTTCCCCCGGGGTCCGGAACCCCTCATATACGCCGATTCGGGCGAGAGGTTGCGTTCGGTGAGTACAGAGTTGGGCGAACGGCAGTCAGCCGAGGGAAACTGGCGGCTGCGCAACTGGCGGGTCCGGGCACGCCTCGTCGCCCTCATTCTGGTCCCCACCACCGCGGCCGTGCTGCTCGGCGGCATCCAGGTGTTCACCTCCACCGGCGCCGCCTCCGACTACGCGGCCACCAACCGCCTGGCCCGCCTGTCCGCCCAGGTGGGAGAGCTCACCCACCTGCTGTCCGCCGAACGCGCGCGGACGTCCTGGTTCATCGCCCGCAAACGCCCCGAGAGCCTGCTGGGCACGGTCAGGAGCCAGATGTCCGCGGTGGACCAGTCCGTCAGCGAGGTGCGCGCCACCGCGCACCAGGTGGCCGGCGAGGTCACCGGGCGCACCGCCGACCAGATCGAGAACATGCTCAGCCGCCTGGACGACCTCGCCGGGCTCCGCCAGCAGGCCCTGGAGGCCAACCTCCTGCCCGGCGCCGCCGTCGAGCTCTACACCACCGTGATCGACAACCTGCTGTCGATCCACGGCGAGCTCATCAAGGGCAGCACCGACGACGAGCTGTTCCGCCAGAGCCGCATGCTCGACGGCCTCGCCCGCGCCAAGGAGAGCCTGTCGCTCCAGCAGGCCCTCGTCACCGTCGCGCTCGCCGAGGGCGCGTTCGACCAGGCGCAGCTCAGGACCTTCCTCGGCGAGCTGTCCAGGGAGACGGCCGAGCGCAGGGACTTCGCCGCCGAGGCCACCGCCGGGGAACGCCGCTTCTTCGACGAGACCGTCAACGGCCAGTCCGCCGACCGCATGCTGTTCCTGCGCGAGCTCGTGCTCATCAGGGCCACCAGGGGGCTGCCGCTGCGCGGGCTCGACCTGTCCGCCCGCGACGACGCCAAGGAGTGGTTCGACGCGGCGACCGTCGTCGTCGACGCCATGCGGCAGGTCGAGCGGCGCCAGGCCGACGGCATCGTCGGCCACAGCGAGACGCTGAGCTCCGGCGAGCGCGGCCAGGCCCTCGTCACCGCGGGCGCCGTGCTCGCCCTGCTCGTGGCCGTCCTGCTGATCACCACGGGCGTCGCCAGGTCGCTCGTACGGCCCCTGCGCAGGCTGCGCGGCGAGGCACTGGAGATCGCCGGACGCCGGCTGCCGGAGTTCGTCCAGCAGCTGCGCGAGTCGCGGGACGGCGCCACCACTCCCGACGTGCCGCCCATCGGCGTCTTCACCAGGGACGAGGTCGGCGAGGTCGCCCGCGCCTTCGACGAGGTGCACAGGGAGGCCGTCAGGCTCGCCGGCGACGAGGCCAGGCTGCGCGCCAACGTCAACGCCATGTTCGTCAACCTCTCCAGGCGCAGCCAGACCCTCGTCGAACGGCAGCTCACGCTCATCGAACGGCTGGAGCGCGGCGAGCGCGACGACACCAGGCTCGGCGACCTGTTCAAGCTCGACCACCTGGCCACCCGCATGCGGCGCAACAGTGAGAACCTGCTCGTCCTCGCCGGGCAGGAGGCCGCGCGCAAGTGGAGCGAGCCGGTCGAGCTCATGGACGTCGTGCGCGCGGCGGTCGGCGAGGTGGAGAGCTACGACCGGGTCAGCGCCCAGGCGCACTCCGAGGTGGCCATCGCGGGCCAGGCCGTCACGGATGTCGTCCACCTGCTCGCCGAGCTGGTCGAGAACGCCGTGTCGTTCTCGCCCGGCGACACCAAGGTGGTCATCAGCAGCAGCCGCATCGACGGCGGCGGGCTGATGGTGTCGGTCACCGACAACGGCATCGGCATGAGCCAGGAGGAGCTGGCCCAGGCCAACGACCGCCTCGCCAACCCGCCCGTCGTGGACGTGTCGGCGTCGCGCCGCATGGGACTGTTCGTGGTCGGCAGGCTCGCCCTGCGCCACCGCATCAGGGTGCTGCTGCGGCGGGGCGACGTCGGCGGGCTGACCGCCATGGTGCTCCTGCCGGAGGTCCTGCTGGCGCCGGTGCCCGCAGCACCTGGGATGCCCGGGATGGCGGGGACGTCCGGCATGGGCGGGATGCCGGGGATGGCGGAGGCCGGGGGACCCCGGCACGCCGTCGCCGCACCGCTGGCGGCTCCGACGCACGACCCGACGCACGACCCGACGCCGGGAACCCTCCAGCCGGGCGGCCTTCCGGCTGGGGGCCTTCAGGGTGGGGGCCTCCACCCTGGGGGCCTCCAGCCGGGGGGCCTCACGGGCGGGGCGGCGTACGGGACGCCCTCCACGCCGGGACCCGGCCACCCCTCCTTCGACCTGCCCACGCCCGAGCCGTCCTCCTGGTTCAGCTCGCCGCACACGTACTCCGGGGAGACGTCCATGCCGGACCTGCCCCCTGCGGCGCCGTCCGGGCCCGCCCGTCCGGGGCCGCAGGAGCCCTCGCACCTCCCCGCCGACGACTTCCCGCCCGGGTTCTCCGAGGTCGAGACGGGCTGGTTCACCAAGCCCGCCGCGACCCAGGACCACCGGGACCCCGGCTGGTCGTCACCCGCCGACCAGGGCTGGCGCGCCGCCGGCGCGGCGGAGCAGCCGGTGATGGACGGCACCACCGGCTCGGGACTGCCCAAGCGGACGCCGAAGGCGAACCTCGTCCCCGGCGTGGCGGCCACGCCGCCGCCCCCGCCCCCGGCCCCGCCCCCGTCCCCCGACCGGCTGCGCAGCAGGCTGGCCAGCTACCAGCAGGGCGTGCGCAAGGGCCGCGCCGAGCTAGAGGAGGACTGATGCACGAACTGAGCCAGGGTGCCAGAGACGTCAACTGGCTGGTGAGCGGCTTCGTCGACGACGTCCCCGGGGTGGCGCACGCCGTGGTCGTCTCCGCCGACGGCCTGCCCATGGCCTTCTCCCACGGGTTCCCGAAGGACCGCGCCGACCAGCTCGCCGCCGTCGCGGCCGGCCTGGTCAGCCTGACGCACGGCGCGGCCAGGGTGTTCGAGGGGGGAGCGGTGACCCAGTCCCTCGTGGAGATGGAGCGCGGCCTGCTGCTGGTGATGTCCATCAGCGACGGCTCCTGCCTGGCGGTGCTGGCCGCGCCCGACTGCGACATGGGGCTGGTCGCGTACCAGATGACGGTCCTGGTCGAGCGCGCGGGGCAGGTGCTCACCCCCGCCGTACGGGCCGAGCTGTCGGCCACCCGGGCCCGGTGAGGGACGCGCTGGTGAGAGACGGACTGGTGAGGCTGGGCGACGGCCTGAGGGGAGCGGACGTTGACATCGTGGCATGACGGGGAGCCGGAGCCCGAGCGCAGCTCGCTGGTCCGGATGTACGCCGTCACCGGCGGACGCACCGCTCCGCGCACCGGCCTCGCCATGGAGGCGCTGGTGTCGTCGGCGACGTCGGCGCAGCTCGGCATGGCGTACACGCGGGAGTACCGCGCGATCAGCGAGCTGTGCCGCCAGGTGCGGTCGGTGGCGGAGATCTCCGCGCTGCTGAACGTCCCGCTAGGGGTGGCGCGCGTGCTGGTCGCCGACATGGAGGCGGAGGGGCTGGTACGGGTGTACCAGCCCCAGCTCGACGCGGGCCTGCCCGACAGGAGGCTGCTGGAACGCGTCCTCATCGGGCTGCGCAGGCTCTAGGCCGCGGGTCCTACGACTGGGCGCCCCACCAGTAGGCGGCGACCAGTTCGGCCACCAGGGTCTCGGTGAGCAGCGCGACCGCCGGGTCGTCGTCGTGCGGGTAGCGGACGGCCGCCGCCGCGTCCTTGACCTCGCCGCCCACCGTGACGACGGTGGAGCCGCGCTGCCTGACCCAGTCCATCGCCTGCTCGTCGTAGCGGGAGCCGGGGAAGAGCAGCGCCCGGTAGTCGAGCGTCTTGGTGAGGTAGACGTCCACGTGCGACCAGTCGCCCGCCTCGCAGGCGTCGGCGGCGCGGCGCGGGCCCTCGCGCAGCATCAGCGCCGACTGCTCGGCCGACGACAGCCGCTCGGCGGGCGCGACCGCGTAGACGCCGTGCGGGCCGTCGAGCAGCTCCAGGGTGAGCGGCAGCCACTCGTCCCTGCGCTCCAGCAGGTCGGCGGTGGCCTCGGCGCTCCTGCGCAGCAGGCCGGGGACGTCCGGGCCGGCGCCGGTGAGACGCCGCTCCAGCGCCAGCAGCAGCGCCAGAGTGTGCTGGAACGTCCGGCAGGCCACCCCGCCGCGCTCCTCGCCCGCCCGCATCGGCACCACGAGGTCGGCGTGCTCGGTCAGGGGGGAGCCGGGGACGTTGGTGAGCGCCGCCATGAACGACGGGCCGCCCGCGTACCTCGCGGTGGCGTCCAGGGTCTCCCTGCTGCCGCCGGTCGCCGAGATCGGCACGACCAGCGTCTCCGGTGAGGCGGGGAAGGCCGCGGCGGCCGACGCGTACTCGGCGTAGGCGTCGATCCCGGCGGCGCGCAGGCGCAGCGCGGCCACGCCGGCGGCGTAGCGGGAGCTGCCCATGCCGAGGAACACCACCCTGCGCACGGTTCCGGGCAGCGCGGCGAACGGGTCGTCCGCCTCCAGGGACGCGGCCAGGGCGGCGAGCGCCGCGGGCTTGGCCTCCAGGTCGGACAGGAACAGCTCGGGGTTCACGGGGTCTCCTCGGGGTACCAGGTGCGCAGCACGCCCATGGGGGCGTAGCGCCAGCGGGGCAGGTGGCGGGCCGCGTAGATCAGCTCGCGGCACTCCTGCTCGATCTCGAAGGGGCGCAGCAGGGACTCGTCCAGCAGGTCGGGCCGGCCGCGCGCGGCCAGCCTGCCGCGGTAGGCGTCGAGCAGCAGGGCGCGCGCCCGCGCCGCCCAGGCCGTGGCGCGGCCGGCGGGCACGCCGCGGCGCAGGATCGCCACCTGGGCGACGTGCTCCAGGCTGGTGGCGAGCTGCGCGACGTCACGCGCGGCGGGCTGGTACGGCTGGGCGCCGGCGACGGTCGGGTTGCCGTCGAAGTCGATGACCGCGTAGCCGTCGCGCCAGCGCAGGATCTGGCCGACGTGCAGGTCACCATGAATCCTGATGAGCGCCCCCGCCGCTGTGCCCGTCGCCGCGCCCGCCGCTGTGCCCGTCGCTGCGCTTGTCACTGTGCCCCTGGCTGGGGTGGCGAGCGGTGCGAGGCCGGCCCGCAGCGTCTCCGCGTGGGCGGCGAGCCAGCGGCCGTCGTCGCCGTCGGTCAGCTCCAGCGCCTCGCGCAGCGCCTCCTCGGCCCTGGCCAGCAGCCCCCCGCCCTGGCTCCCCGCCTCCCCGCCCTCAGGGAAGCTCGCGGAGGAGGGCCCGGAGGAGCTCGTGGGGGAGGGCGCCGGGGAGGGCCCGGGGGAGTGGCCCGCAGATGCCGGGGTGGGGGCCGGGTAGGTGGACAGGGCGAGGTGGAGGTCGGCGGTGAGGCGGCCGAGGTCGGCGGCGAAGGCCGTCTCGTCCGCCTCGGCGTCGTCCACGCACCACTCCCAGCCGTCCCTCGCCTCCGGCAGGTATCCGGTGACGAGCGCGACGAGCAGTTCCCGGCCCTTGTCAAACAGAGTCAGGGCCGCGTAAGGGGGAGCCGTGTCGTTGAATCCTGCCTCAACGAGATGAGCGAGCAGCTCGGGTGCCGGATGAGGGAGAGGAACAGGCGGAGTGAGCCATTTGACCACCACCTGCTCGGCCACCACCACCGAGTAGTTGGTCTGGTCGACATGGGGTCCGAAGTCGCGTTCAGCCGGCACCCCGGTGTGCGGACTCCCAGGATCGTACGAGAGGGTGGGCAGCGCGCGGAAACGGCGTACCGCAAGGGGATGCGGCACGTCCCCCGCCAACAGCGGCAGGAGCGCGGCGGTGATGCCGCGATCTCGCGCGGTGAGTGGCTTCTCACCCAGAGAGAGCAACCGGCTGGTTATTGAATCCCAATTCAACTGCTGGACCAAACTTCCAGGTAGCAATGTCGGGAAAAGTCTTGCCCATGTTGATTTCTGCTGCAACACTCCTGGTCTGGTCTGCCGTGCCGCCTTGGTCGCGCGACCCCTTGTACATCGCAATCCAGAAGGAGTAGCGGCCGTGTCCCGTACCCGGTTCACCAGTCGTCTTCCGGCCGCCGTGGCGGTGGCCGGCCTAGCGCTCGCCGCCGCGGCGTGCGGTGGTGAGTCGTCGAACAGTTCAGGCGGCACGAGCGCAGCGGCAGCCGACCTCAAGCCCAACGCCGACCTGTCGAAGCAGAAGCTGCAGATCACGGTCTGGGACGGCTACACGCCGAAGGAACTGCCCGAGAAGGCCAAGGAGAAGCTCAAGGTCTCGGAGGTCGAGGTCACGCTCCACGCCACGAACGAGGAGGCGATGACCAAGCTGACGGCCGGCGGCGACAGCGGCATCGACGTGGCGTTCGTGTCCGGCCAGTACGCCCAGGCGCTCAACGCCCAGGGCCTGCTGGAGCCGATCCACCCCGAGCTGATCCCGAACCTGGCCAACCTCTACCCGGAGGCCACGCAGCTCTCGTACGACAAGGGCAACAAGTACTCCGTGCCCTACACCTGGGGCACCACCGGCATCTGCTACCGCAGCGACCTGGTGAAGGCGAAGCCGACCAGCTGGAACGACATCCTCAAGCCGCCGTCCTGGGCCGACAAGAAGGTCACCATGATGACCACCGAGCGCTGGCTGGCCCTGCCGGCGCTCAAGGCGCTCGGCTACTCGGTCAACACCGAGAAGGACGAGGAGATCGAGAAGGTCAAGCAGCTTCTCCTGGACGCCAAGCCGCACCTGCTGGCCTACGACGACACCACCTTCGGCGACCGGCTGAAGAGCGGCGAGGCCGTCATGGTCGAGGCGTGGGACGGCTGGTGCCCCACCACGGACGAGAAGCAGAACATCAAGTTCGAGGTGCCGAAGGAGGGCAGCGACCTCTGGGTGGACACCATGGTGATCATGAAGTCCTCCAAGAACAAGGAGGCCGCGCACGCCTTCATCAACTACATCCTCGACCCCGAGATCCACCGCTGGGCCGCCGAGAACATCAACTACAAGGTCCCGAACAAGGCCGCCATGGACAAGGTGACCATCTCGCCGGGCTCGCTGCTGGGCATCAAGCCCGCCGAGCTGCTCAACGGCGAGTCGCTCATCGACCTGGGCCAGGCCTCGACCAAGTACACGCGGCTCGCGGAAGAGATCAAGGCTCAGTCGTAAGCAAGTAGTCGTAGGCACATCGTGAAGTCAGAAGCAAAGGCCCGGCCGGCGTCCCGAGGACGCCGGCTGGGCGCGTTCGTCTTCCTCTCGCCGGGCCTGACGTACCTGATCGTGCTGCTCCTGGTGCCGCTCGGCCTGATGGTGAGCTACACGGTCTTCCAGCGCGGGCGCTTCGGCGGCGTGGTGTACGAGTTCACCACCGAGAACTTCTCCCGGCTCGTCGACCCGCTCTACCTGGGCGTCCTCGGCACCTCGCTGCGCATCGCCGCGGTGACGACGCTGATCGCGCTGCTCGTCGGCTACCCGACGGCGTACCTGATCGCGCAGCTCCCGAACCGGTGGAAGACCGCCGCCCTCGTGGCGATCGTGCTGCCGTTCTGGACGAACTTCCTCATCCGGGTCTACGCCTGGATCATGCTGCTCAGCGGCCCCGGCGTGGTGAACTCGCTGCTCGGGACCAAGCTGGAGCTGCTGTACAAGGAAGGCACCATCGTCGCCGGGCTGCTCTACTCGTACCTGCCGCTGATGGTGCTGCCGCTGTACGCGACGATCGAGAAGCTCGACCCGCAGCTGCGCGAGGCGTCGGCCAACCTGGGCGCGTCGGCCTTCACCACGTTCCGCAAGGTGACGCTGCCGCTGACGCTGCCCGGCGTGATGACGGGCTGCCTGTTCGTGTTCGTGCCGAGCTTCGGCAACTTCGTCATCCCCGAGATGCTCGGCGGCAACAAGACCGTGATGGTGGGCAACCTGATCCGCAACCAGTTCCTGTCGGCGCGCGACTGGCCGTTCGGCTCGACGCTGGCGCTGGCGCTCGTCGCGGTGCTCGTGGTGCTCCTGCTCGTGCAGTCCTGGGCGGCCCGCCGTGCGTAGGCCGAGACTCCTGTACGTGCCGTTCTGGGCCACGTACGTCTTCCTGTACCTGCCGATCGTCGTGCTCGTGCTGATGTCGTTCAACTCGGGCAAGTCGGTCTACACCTACGAGGGCTTCAGCCTGAAGTGGTACGGCGAGCTGGCCGGCGACGAGCGGATCAGGGAGGGCCTGGTCAACACGCTGATCGTGGCCGCGGGCTCCACGGTGATCGCCACCGTGCTGGGCACCCTGCTGGCCGTCGGCCTGGCCAGGCACACCCGCTCGAAGCTGCTCGACGCGCTGGCGCTGATGCCGGCCGTGCTGCCCGACCTGGTGCTCGCCATCGGCCTGCTGGTCTTCTACGGCATGATCCAGATGACGCTGGGCCTGCACTCGGTGATCCTCGCCCACGGCCTGTTCTCGATGGCGTTCGTGGCGGCCGTGGTGCGCACCCGGCTGACGAACGCCGACACGTCGCTGGAGGAGGCCTCCCGTGATCTCGGGGCGGGCCCGGTGTCCACGTTCATGCGGATCACGCTGCCGCAGCTCCTGCCCGGCATCGTGGCGGGCGCCCTGCTGGCGTTCACGCTGTCGCTGGACGAGTTCGTGATCGCCTTCTTCACGGTCGGCAACAGCGACCAGACGCTGCCGATCGTCATCTATTCGATGATCCGTTTCGGGGTGACCCCGAAGATCAACGCGCTGGCCGCGATCCTGCTCCTCGTGAGCTTCACGGCCGTGATCGCGGGGCAGCGCCTGACCAAGATCGGGGAGACGCGTGCTCAAGATTGACGGGGTGACGCGCAGGTTCGGCGACGTCACCGCGCTGGACGAGGTGTCGCTGGAGATCGGCCAGGGCGAGTTCTTCGCGCTGCTCGGGCCGTCGGGCTGCGGCAAGACGACGCTGCTGCGCATCATCGCGGGCTTCGAGACCCCCGACGCGGGCACGGTCACGCTCGACGGCGAGGACCTGCTGGCCAAGCCGCCGAACCGGCGTCCCATCAGCCTGATGTTCCAGTCGTACGCCCTGTTCCCGCACATGACGGTCGCCAAGAACGTGGCGTACGGGCTGGAGCGGGAGCGGCTGCCCCGGCAGGAGATCAAGCAGCGGGTCGGCGAGGTGCTGGAGACGGTCGGCCTGTCGGCGCACGGCGACAGGAAGCCGCACCAGCTCTCCGGCGGCCAGCGCCAGCGGGTGGCGCTGGCGCGTTCCATCGTCAAGCGGCCCCGCCTGCTGCTGCTGGACGAGCCGCTGTCGGCCCTGGACAAGAAGGTCAGGGCGGACATGCAGCTGGAGCTCAAGCGGCTGCAGAACGAGGTCGGCATCACGTTCGTGGTCGTCACGCACGACCAGGAGGAGGCCATGTCGCTGGCCGACCGCATCGCGGTCTTCGACAGCGGCAGCGTGCGCCAGGTGGACGAGCCGATCGAGCTGTACGAGCGGCCCCGCTCGCCGTTCGTCGCCGACTTCGTCGGAGCCAACAACATCTTCCGCGGCACCGCGAGCGGCCTGGACGGGCTCAAGAGCGCCGAGTTCGGCATGCTGCCCGGCACGCCCCTGGAGGAGCTGGAGGCGGACGCGGAGGCGCTCCTGGCCGTCCGGCCCGAGAAGGTCGAGCTCGTGGACGAGAGCGCGGCCCGCGGCTTCAAGGGCACCGTCCTCGACGTCAGCTTCTACGGCGGCGTCTCCCACATCTCGGTGGAGGTGGAGGGCCGCGACAGGCCCGTGCTGGCCGCCGTGCAGGGAGCCGGCAAGATGAAGCAGGGCGCCAAGGTGAAGGTGCGCTGGAACGCCGAGGACGCCGTCATCATGGCGGCGGCGGGTCAATGACAGAGGTCGTTGCCCGTCGCCGTGCGGGCGTACGACAGGATCAGCTCGGCCGCCTCGGCCGGGCCGATCAGGGGGTGCCTGGCGGTGATGCGGTAGCCGTAGGCGTCCTCCAGCGCCACCAGGTTGCGCGAGATCGTCAGGGAGTCGGCGCTGAGCCTGAACACGCCCAGCGCCGCCCCCGTGTCCAGGATCGCCTGGTACATCGACACCTGGCGGTCGTAGAGCGACGTGAGCAGCACGCCGTACACGCGGTGCCGGCCCGCGGCGCCGCCGAGCTCGTTGAGCAGGCGGACGTCCGGGTCGAGCGGCCCGGTGGGCAGGCCCGACCTGATGGTGACGACGAGCTTCCTGACCGGGTCGGTGAGGGACGAGAGCTGGCGCAGCCGCTGCTCGTAGAAGCGCTCCATGCCCGAGTGCTGCGCCTCGACCAGCAGCTCGCCCAGGTCGGGGTAGTGGTAGAGCACGGCGCCGGAGGTCAGACCGGCCTCCTCCGCGACGTGCGAGAGCTGCACGCCGTCGACGCCGTGCCGGATGATGGCCCTGCGCGCCGCCTCGATCAGGTCGATGCGCCGGTCGTTACGGCTTTTGCGCTGAGCCACGCCCACCACCTTCACTCGTTCTGCTGCCGTTCAGTTAGTCGTGACCATAGTGCCGCGAAGTTGACCTTCCCGCTAGATGAGTATTTGAATTCCTCTTCAATTCGCTAGTGCCCCGGAGGGCTCGATGTCTCTCACCATCCTGTTCATGCCTGAAAGCGCCTACGGGCCGACCAACAACTGCATCGGCATCGGCGACATCCTGCGCCGCCGCGGCCACCGCGTGGTCTTCGCGGCGGAGGCGTCCTGGAAGGGCAAGCTCGAGGCGCTCGGCTTCGAGGAGGACCTCGTCGATCTCGCGCCCCCCGCGGAGGACGCCGAGGAGCAGGACCCGGGCCAGTTCTGGAAGGACTTCATCCGCGAGACCGCGCCCGAGTACCGCAAGAGCACGCTGGAGCAGCTCGAGACCGTCACCAAGCCGATCTGGGAGTCGCTGATCGACGGCGTCAAGTACTGCGAGCCGCAGCTCAAGGCCATCATCGAGCGCGTGCGGCCGGATGTCGTCGTCGAGGACAACGTCATCACGTTCCCCGCGCTGCTGACCACGGGTAAGAAGTTCGTCCGCATCGTCTCCTGCAACCCGCTGGAGATGCGCGGCGAGAACGTCGCCCCGGTCTTCTCCGGCCTGTCCGCCGACGACCGCGCCGAGTGGGACGCCTTCCGCGCCGAGTACGACCGCACCCACCGTGAGCTGTGGAGCGCCTTCAACGAGTGGTGCGTCGAGCAGGGCACGCGGCCGCTGCCCGATCTCGACTTCATCCACGAGGGCGACCTGAACCTCTACGTGTACCCCGAGGCGCTCGACTACGTCGACGCCCGCCCGCTCGGCCCCTCCTGGCACCGCCTCGACTCGTCCGTGCGCGAGACCGACGAGGACTTCGAGCTGCCCTTCGAGCGCGGCGAGGGCTCCCTCGTGTACTTCTCGCTGGGCTCGCTCGGCTCCTCCGACGTGGAGCTCATGCAGCGCGTGATCGACGTGCTGGCCACCACGCCGCACCGGTACATCGTCTCCAAGGGCCCGCTGCACGAGGAGATCAAGCTCGCCGACAACATGTGGGGCGCCGAGTTCGTGCCGCAGACGAAGATCATCCCGCTCTGCGACCTCGTCATCACCCACGGCGGCAACAACACCACCACCGAGGCGATCCACTTCGGCAAGCCGATGATCCTCCTGCCGCTGTTCTGGGACCAGTACGACAACGCCCAGCGCGTGCACGAGCTCGGCTACGGCGTCAGGCTCTCCACCTACGGCTTCACCGACGACGAGCTCACGGGCGCCGTGGAGCGGCTGCTCGGCGACACCGAGCTGCGCTCCAGGCTCGTCGCCGTGGGCGAGGAGATCCGCCGGCGCGACGGCCTGCGCAAGGCCGCCGACCTCATCGAGCAGCTCGGCCAGAACTGACGGCTCCGGCCGGCGACAAGCACCACAGGGACGAAGAACTTCCATGCGCGAACTGATCAACCCCGCTACCGGCCTCCCGGTCGCGGAGGTCCCCGACACCCCGGCCGAGGCCGTGGCGCCCGCCGTGGCGGCCGCCCGCCGCGCGTACGCCGAGTGGGGACAGACCACCCCCGCCGAACGCGCCAGGCTGCTGCTGCGCCTGGCCGACCTGGTCGAGGCCGACGCCGAGGAGCTGACCAGGCTGGAGGTCGAGGAGACCGGCAAGCCGGCCGCGGTGTTCCGCGACGGCGAGCTGCCCTTCGCGGTCGACAACCTGCGGTTCTTCGCCGGGGCCGCCCGCTCGCTGGAGGGCACGGGCGCGGGCGTGTTCAGCGCCGGCTACACCTCGGTCATGCTGCGCCGCCCCGTCGGGGTGGTGGGGTCGATCGCGCCGTGGAACTTCCCGTTCATCATGGCCGTCTGGAAGGTCGGCCCGGCGGTCGCGGCGGGCAACGCCGTGGTGATCAAGCCGGCGCCGCAGACGCCGCGCACGACGCTGCGCCTGGCCGAGCTGTTCGCGAAGGCGGGCGCGCCCGAGGGGCTCGTCCAGGCCGTGACCGGCGGCGCCGACGTCGGGCAGGCGCTGGTGACCGACCCGGGCGTGGACATGGTGAGCGTCACCGGCTCCACGGAGACCGGCCGCGCCGTGATGACGGGCGCCGCGACCACGCTCAAGCGGGTGCACCTGGAGCTCGGCGGCAAGGCCCCCGCCCTGGTCTTCGAGGACGCCGACCTGGCCGAGATGGCCCGCGGCGTGGCCATGGGGGCCACGTACAACACCGGCCAGGACTGCACCGCCGCCACCCGCGTCTACGTCGCCAGGCCCGTGTACGAGGCGGCGGTGGAGGCGTTCAGGGAGGTCGTCGCCGGCATCACCGTGGGCGACCCCTGGGACCCGGCCACCGACATCGGCCCGCTGATCTCGGCCGCCCACCGGGAGCGGGTGCACGGGTTCGTCGCGCGCTCGGGCGGCCGCGTGGTCCACGGCGGCGCGATGGCCGAAGGGCCAGGGTTCTACTACCCGCCGACCGTTGTGACGGATGTCGCACAGGGCAGCGAGATCGTCCAGGGCGAGATTTTCGGTCCTGTCCTGGTGGTCCTGCCGTTCGACGGCGAGGACGAGGCGGTCCGGCTGGCCAACGACACCCGCTACGGCCTGGCGTCGTCGGTGTGGTCGCGTGACGTGGCGCGCGCCATGCGCGTCTCGCACCGTCTCGACGTGGGTGTGACCTGGGTGAACGACCACCTGCCCATCGCCAGCGAGGCCCCTCACGGCGGCGTGAAGGGCAGCGGGTTCGGCAAGGACATGAGCCAGGAGGCGGTGCAGGAGTACTCGGTGACCCGCCACCTGATGGTCAAGCACGCGGCGCCGGCCGAACGGGATTCGTTCCGGCCCGCCTGAAAACATGCGCGGCGATATGCGACCTAAAGGGCACCTTTGGTCGTATTTGATGGGATATGCACGGTTGGCCGATCTGGTACGGGTTGTGTTCCAATTACCCAGCCGGACGGAATCCCATGCGCCCCACGCGTGTCAGATTTTTTTTCGAGCACGTCTCGGCGAGAGGTAGCGAGGGTCAGTGAGGACGGACAACCCCCGGCACACCAAGTCAGGGGAGTACACAGGCGGGCGGTTCCAGCTGGGGAACTGGCGCGTGCGCTCAAGGCTGATCGCGCTGATCCTCATCCCCACCGTCGTGGGCGTGCTCCTCGCGGGTGTGCAGCTCGCCAACGCCATCGGCACCAGCTCCGAGTACCGGCGCCTGACCCAGGTCGCCGAGCTGGTGCAGCGCATCGGCGCGCTCAACCACGAGCTGGCCAAGGAGCGCACGCTCACCGCGTGGTACGGCGCCGACCACCGCAGGGCGGGCCGCCTGAGCCAGCTGCGCACGCAGCGCCAGGCGTCCGACGCGGCCAAGAAGCAGGTGCTCGCCGCCGCGGCGGACATCGACAGCTCGTACTCGCCGCGTATCCAGACCAGCGTCAGGAACATGAACCGGTGGCTCACCGGGCTGGACAGCCTCCGCGACTCGATCGTGGGCAACAGCAGCACCCCGCCCCGAGCCGCCATCCGCACGTACACCACGATGATCGAGGTGCTGTCGGGCGTCCAGGGCGACCTGGGCGACGGCGTCGCCGACGACCGCCTCCAGGGAGACGTCGCCGCCCTCGGAGCGCTCCAGCGGGTCAAGGAGGAGGTCTCGCGCCAGCAGGCCATCCTCATCGTCGCCCTCATCGAGCGCAGCCTCGACTACGACGACCTGTCCGACTTCCTGGGCTCCTGGAACCGGCAGCAGGCCGAGCTCGGCACCTTCGACCAGGAAGCCGACGTGCGCACGCTCCAGGCGTACAGGAAGGGCGTGCGCGGCATCGACATCGACCGCGCCGACGCCATGCGCCAGCGCGCCCTCGCCCAGCTGCGCGAGTACAACCGGATCAGGGACCTCGACGTCACCTCCCGCAGGGACCTCACCCTCTGGTACGACAGCACCACCCTCACCGCCAACGCCATGCGCAAGGTCGAGGACACGCTGGCCACCCAGATCGTGACCCGGGCCCGCGAGCTGAGCGACACCGAGCAGCGCAACGCCATCATCTCCGGCGCGACGATCCTCGTCCTGCTGGTCCTGGTCCTCGTCATCACCACCCGGGTCGCCGGTTCGCTGGTGCGTCCGCTGCGGAAGCTGCGGGCCGAGGCGCTGGAGGTCGCCACCAGCAGGCTGCCCGAGACGGTCCGCATCCTGCGCGAGTCCGGCGACGGCGCGCAGGTGCCCGAGGTGCCCTCCATCGGCGTCAGCACCCGGGACGAGATCGGGGAAGTGGCCCGGGCCTTCGACGAGGTCCACCGCGAGGCGATCCGGCTGGCCGGCGACGAGGCCAAGCTGCGCGCCAACGTCAACGCCATGTTCGTCAACCTCTCCCGCCGCAGCCAGACGCTGGTCGAGCGGCAGCTCCAGCTCATCGAGGGCCTGGAGCAGGGCGAAGAGGACGAGCAGCGTCTGGCGAACCTGTTCAGGCTCGACCACCTGGCCACCCGCATGCGGCGCAACAGCGAGAACCTCCTGGTCCTCGCCGGCCAGGAGGCCGCGCGCAAGTGGAGCGAGCCGGTGCCGCTCGTCGACATCGCCCGCGCCTCGCTCTCCGAGGTCGAGAACTACGAGCGCGTCCAGATCCAGATCCCGTCCGGCACGCTGATCGTCGGCCCCGCCGTCACCGACGCCGTCCACCTGCTCGCCGAGCTGATCGAGAACGCCATCTCGTTCTCCCCGCGCGAGAGCAGGGTGCAGGTCACCAGCTCCCCCGCCGAGGGCGGCATGCTCGTGACGATCAACGACCAGGGCATCGGCATGAGCCCCGAGGAACTGGCCGAGGCCAACTGGCGGCTGGCCAACCCGCCGGTCGTGGACGTCGCGGTGTCGCGCCGCATGGGCCTGTTCGTGGTCGGCCGCCTGGCCCTGCGCCACGGCATCCGCGTCCAGCTCAAGATGCGCGAGACCGGCGGACTGAGCGCCATGGTGCTCGTCCCCGACATGCTGATCACCGGCGCGCAGGGCGCACCGCAGCAGGGCGGCCAGTACGAGGCGTTCACCAGCTTCGACCCGGCCGCCATGTTCGACCAGTCGTCGCTCAACGGCGGCACCGGCTACCACACGCCCCCGCCGCAGATGCCCGTCGACACCGAGTGGCCGGGCTCGCTGCCCGCGCCAGGCACGGGCAACTGGCCGTCGATCGCCGAGGATTCCCCTGCCGCGGCGGCGCAGGACGACGCGCGCTGGCCCTCGTTCGCCGAGCAGCCCCCGCCGCCCGCCCAGGAGGAGACCCGCTGGGGCTCCGTCGGCGCCGACGAGCCGCGCTGGCCGTCGTTCGCCGAGGAGCCGCCCGAGCCGGCCGCGCCTCCCATGCCCGCCGCGCCGCCCGCGCCGCCCGTGCCGGCGGCGCCCGCCGCCCATGACGACGAGCTGCGCTGGCCCTCCTTCGCGGAGACGCCGCCGCCGCTCGACGAGCCGCGCTGGCCGTCGTTCGCGACCGAGCCGCCCGCGAACAAGGAGGAGCCGGGCTGGGGCGGCTTCGGCGACCAGGCGCCGCGCAGGTCGCTGTTCGAGCCGGCCGAGCCGCGCCAGTCCGCGTTCGGCGACGTCCCGTCCATCTTCAGCGAGGACCCCCGCCCGTCCGCGTTCGGCGAGGAGCCCAAGCCCGCCGACGCCTTCTCGCAGAACGGTCACTCCGGGTTCAGCCCCTTCGGGCCCGGCGAGTACTCCTCGCAGGACCTGACGGGCCCCCTGCCCGTGGTGCGCACCTCGCCCATGGAGGAGCAGAGCGAGGAGTTCCTTCCGATCTTCTCGTCGGTCGGCTCCGACTGGTTCCGCAGGCCCGACCCCGAGCAGGTCGACCAGGCGCTGGAGCCCGAGGGCGACTCGGAGATCACCGGAGTGCACCCGGCCATCCCGGCCGACGCCGTGGCGCCCCCCGCTCCCGCCCCCGCCGCCGAGCGCGGGGACCGGCCGGCGCTGCCGCAGCGCAGGCCCGGCCAGTCCGGCGCGGGCGCGTCGTGGTCGTCGCCCGCCGACACCGGGTTCCAGGCGGCCCAGGCCGCGGCGGAGCCCGCCCAGGGCGGCACCACCCCCTCCGGCCTGCCGCGCCGCGTCCCCAAGGCCAACCTCGTGCCGGGCACGGCGAGCCTCGCCGAGCCGCCCGTCACGTCACCGGCGCCGCAGATCTCGCCCGAGCGGTTGCGCAGCCGGCTCTCCAGCTTCCAGCAGGGTGTCCGCCAAGGCCGTGCCTTCACCCGCGGAGAAGAGAATGAGGAGGACAAATGAGAGAACTGAGCCAGGGAGCGCGCGGTATAAGCTGGTTGATCACGGACTTCGTGAACAACGTGCCGGGCGTCGCTCACACGGTGGTCGTGTCGTCCGACGGTCTGCCGCTGGCCTTCTCCGAGGGGTTCCCCAAGGACCGGGCCGACCAGCTCGCCGCGGTGGCCTCCGGCGTGATCAGCTTGACGCAGGGCGCCGCGCGGGTCTTCGAGGGCGGCATGGTCACGCAGACCGTGATCGAGATGCAGCGGGGCCTGTTGATGATCATGTCGATCAGCGACGGCTCGTGCCTGGCGGTGCTCGCGGCCCCCGATTGTGACATGGGTCTCGTGGCCTACCAGATGACGTTGCTGGTGGAACGGGCGGGACAAGTTCTGACGCCGGCCGTGCGGGCCGAGCTGCAGGCGGCCCGCCCCCGCTGAGGGCGGTGACAGGAGATCATGGTGTCAGGTCAGGGTTGGGCTGGTGATAGCACTCCGCCGCATCCGGCGGCTCCCCGTCCGCAGAAGCCGAGTTCCCTGGTACGGCCGTATGCCGTGACCGGGGGGCGCACGGCGCCGCGGATGAAGTTCGCCATGGAGGCCCTCGTGTCCTCCGTGACGTCGGAATACCAAGATATTTCCCTACTCAGTCCGGAGTATCAGGCGATCATTCAGCTGACCCGGAACGTCCGGTCGGTTGCCGAGATCTCCGCCCTTTTACGCCAGCCCCTTGGCGTGGTCCGGGTGCTGATCGCCGACATGGCGTCGGAGGGCCTGATCCGGGTGCACCAGCCTGCGCTGGACGCCGGAAAGCCGGACCTCAACTTGCTCGAAAGGGTGCTCAGTGGACTTCGCAGGCTCTAGCCCCGGCCTAACCTCGACGAAGATCGTCGTGGCCGGGGGCTTCGGCGTGGGCAAGACGACGTTCGTGGGAGCGGTCTCGGAGATCCTGCCGCTCACCACCGAGGCCGTCATGACCGACGCGTCGGCGGGCGTCGACGACGTCTCGCTCACGCCGAACAAGACGACCACGACCGTGGCCATGGACTTCGGCCGGGTCTCGCTCGACCGTGACCTGATCCTGTACCTGTTCGGGACGCCCGGCCAGCACCGGTTCTGGTTCATGTGGGACGACCTGGTGCGCGGCGCCATCGGCGCGGTCGTGCTGGTCGACACCCGCCGTCTCGCCGACAGCTTCCCGGCCATCGACTACTTCGAAGAGGCCAAGCTGCCGTTCGTCATCGGGATCAACGGCTGGGACGGCCAGTTCCTCCACCAGGAGGAGGAGATCCGCGAGGCGCTGTCGCTCGGCTCGCACACGCCGATCGTCCGCCTCGACGCCCGCTCCAGGGACTCGGTGAAGTCCACGCTCATCACCCTGGTCGAGCACGCGCTGACGCGCCACATGCACATGCCGGCCTAGCCCGGAACGTCCGATGCCGCCGGAAGCGCTCCTTCCGGCGGCATCGCCGTCTCCGCAACCCACCGCCCTCACGGCCGGCGGTCCCCTGAGCACGCCGTCTCCTGGGTCTGCCGTCCCAGGACCACCGGTCTTCAGGGCCGTCGGTCTTCAGGATCGTTAGGTCTTCAGGGCAGCCCGTCGTCGGTCTTCAGGACCATCGGTCTTCGGGGCCGTCGCCTCCCGGGGTCGTCCTCCCGGGAGGCGGGCCGGCGGTCTCAGGCGGCGGCCTCTCCTGGCTTGCCCTTCTTGCGGGGCCTGCGCGGCTTGCGTGGCTTGCTCGGCTTGTTGCTCTCGTCGCCCTTGGCGGCCTCGGGCTCCGCAGCCTTGGCGTCGCCCTCCCCGGTGTCGCCGGTCTCGGCGGTCTTCGTCTCGGCGGTCTCGGTCTCGGCCGCCTTCACCTCGGCTTCCACGGCCTCCGCGCCCTGGGCGTCAGCGGGCTCCTCGGCGTCCTTGACCTCGGTCTCCTTGGCCTGGGCGTCGGCGGGTTCCTCGGCGTCCTTGACCTCGGTCTCCTTGGCCTGGGCGTCGGCGGGTTCCTCGGTCTCCTTGGTCTCCTTGGCCTCGGGCTCGGCCGCCTTCACCTCGGCTTCCACTGCCTCTGCGGCCTGGGCGCCGGCGGGCTCCTCGGCGTCCTTGGCCTCGGTCTCCTTGGCCTGGGCGTCGGAGGGCTCCTCGGGCTTCTTGGCCTCGGGCTCGGGCTCCACTGCGGGCTCGGGCTTCTTGGCCTCGGCCTCTGCGGGCTCGCCGTCCTTCGCCTCGCCGTCCTCGGCCTCGGTGGGCTCCGCGTCCTTGGTGGGGGCGGCGTCCTCGGTGGGCTTCGCCTTCGCGGGCTTGGCCGTCGCCTTGGCAGGCTTCGTCTCCGGGGTCTCCGGGGTCTCCGGCTGTTCGTCCTCGGGGGCGTCCGCCGTCGCGTGGCCGCGGACGAGGCGGCCGACCTCGGCGCGCAGGTGGACGAAGTCGGGGTGCTCGCGGGTGGTGATCTGGTCGCGGGGCGACGGCAGGTCCACCTTGAGGTCGCCCACGACGTGGGCGGGCGCCTTCGACAGCACCACGACCCGGTCGCCGACGTAGACGCTCTCGTCGATGTCGTGCGTGATGAGCACGATCGTCATCTGGTGGTGCCCGCGCACCTTGAGGACCAGGTCCTCCAGGTCCTCGCGGGTCTGGGCGTCGACGGAGCCGAACGGCTCGTCCATGAGCATGAGGCTGGGCCGGTACGCCAGCGCCCGCGCGATGGCGACGCGCTGCTGCATGCCGCCGGACAGCTGGAAGGGGTACTTGCGTCCGGCGTCGGCCAGGCCGACGGACTCCAGCGCCTCCTGCGCGGCCTCCCGGCGCTGGCGCTTGTCCATCTTCTTGCGGCGCAGCGGCAGCGCCACGTTGTCCTCGACGGACATCCAGGGGAACAGCGAGCGGCTGTAGTCCTGGAACACGACGGCCAGGTTGTCGGGCGTCTGGCGCACGACCTCGCCCTCGATCCTGACCTCGCCGCCCGAGGGCGTGATGAGCCCCGCGATGGAGCGCAGCAGGGTGGACTTGCCCGCGCCCGAGGGTCCGACGATGCACAGCAGCTCGCCTGCGGCAACGCTCAGGTTGAGCCCTTCGATGGCGTGGTGGGCGTTCGGTCCGCCCGCGCCGTAGATGTGGGAGAGGTTGTCAATCTCGAGCAAGGGATTTCCTCAGGGCGAGTCGAGGGACAGCAGGGCGACTCTATCGAAGCCGGGAATAGATGCCTATAACGTTCGCTATTCCGCTCGTGATCTTACTCTGGCCCGCTCGGCGCCGTCCTCGGGCGGAAGCGGGACGGGCGCTCTCGCCGGGGGTTCCGCGCCGCTCGGGGAGGCGTGGCCGGCGGGGAGGGAAAGGAGGCTCCGGCGTCGTCGCAGGTCAGGGCAGGTCGCAAAAGTCAGATGTTATGAAATCTCGCGATTTTGGGTATAGGAGCTTCTTTATCCAACTACGCTCGGCCCTCTCCGGTGTGAGGGGTTCTGATGCACGGATTCAGTGACCGAGAGCTCTCCTACTTGCGCGAGCACGATCTCGCGCGGCTGGCCACCGCCACCCCCGGCGGCGCGCCGCACGTCGTGCCCGTACGGATCCACCTCGACGAGGAGCGCGGCGTCATCGGCGTCGGCTCCCGGGTGCTGCCCGGCGCGGCCCGCCCCAGGCGCTACCGCCGCCAGGTCGAGGACAACCCGCAGGTCGCGCTCGTCGTGGACGACTTCGCCGAGTCGGGGCCGCGCGGCCTCAGCATCCACGGGCTCGGACGCGTCCACACCGAGGGCGGCGAGCGGCTCAAGGACGGGTTCGAGCCGGTCTGGGTTGAGATCATGCCGGTGCGGATCTCGTCCTGGGGCATCGACTCCGCCCCGCACGACCCGCCGCGCACCCGGATCGTCGGCGAGGGCCTGTGACGGTTCACGACGCGTGGTGCCAGGCCAGCACCCGCCGCTCGGCCACGAGGAACAGCTCGTTGAGCAGGTAGCCGAGGACGCCGAGCAGCACGATGCCCGCCCACATGGCGGGCAGGTCGAACGTCGCGTACGCGTCGGTGATCTGGAACCCGATGCCGTTGGTCGTGCCGGGCAGCAGCTCGGAGAACACCATGACGATCAGCGAGAGCGACAGCGCCAGCCGCAGTCCCGCCACCATCTTGGGCAGCGCCGACGGCACGACGACCCGCCACAGCCGCTCGGCCCGCGTCAGCCGGAACACCTGGCCGGTCTGCAGGTGCAGCGGCTCCACGGAGCGGGCGCCGTCGGCGGTGTTGAGCAGCACCGGCCAGACGATGCTGAACACGATGAACGCGAGCTGCATCCGCAGCCCGAAGCCGAACACCACCAGGAACACGGTCACGAGCGCCGGCGGCGGTATCGCCCGCAAGAACTGCAGCACGCCGTCCAGGTAGTCGTAGACGCGGGCGGACAGTCCGACCGCGAGCCCGAGCGCCACCCCGGCGAGGGCGCCGCCCGCGTAGCCCGCGGCCATCCGGCCGAGGCTCGGCAGGATGTTGTCCACGGCCGGGTCGGTGAGGAACAGCCGGCCCGGCGGCCCGGAGAACCACATCGCGTGCATGCGCGCCACGATCTGCGAGGGCGGCGGGAAGAACGGGCTGCCCGCCGCCCGGGTCGCCGCCTCCCAGGCGGCCACCAGCACGGCCAGGACGACCAGCCGGAACAGCGTCGTCCCCGCCCGCGTGCTCATGCCGCCTCCCGCGCGACGTGGTGCCAGCGGAAGAAGCGGCGCTCGACGGCCACGAGCAGGGCGTTCACCAGCACGCCGAACACGCCCACCCAGAAGACCCCGGCCAGGATGTCGGTCATCCGCGCGGGCACCGCGATGCCGGCGAAGAAGATGAACACGCCCATCCCCTCGCCCCGCCCGGCGACGATCTCGGTGCTGACGGTCAGGATCAGCGCCACCCCGGCGGCCAGGCGCACGCCCGTCATGATGAACGGCGCCGCCGACGGCAGGCTGACGCGCAGCAGCACCGCCGCAGGCCCGAACCCGTAGGCCCGCAGCGACTCCTTGGCCACCGGGTCCACCTCGCGCAGCCCGTACATGGTGTTGTAGAGGATCGGCCACAGGGAGGCGTACACGACCAGGGTGATCCGGAGCTGCAGGCCGGTGCCGAGGACGAGCGCGACGAGCGGGATCAGCGCGACCGACGGGATGGGACGCAGGAACTCCACCACCGAGCGGGTCGCGGCGTCGATCACGGGGACGCTGCCCAGCAGCAGCCCGAGCGGCACCGCGAGCACGGCGGCGAGCCCGAGCCCGGCGGCCCAGGCGAGCAGGCTGGTGAGCGCGTGCCCCTGGAAGGCGGGGTCGGCCGGCAGCGCCAACGCGCGCCGCACGATCAGCGTCGCGGGCGGCAGGAAGTCCGCGTCGACCAGTCCGGTGCGGCTCACCAGCTCGACCAGCGCGGCGAAGCCGATCGCCCCCGCCGCCCCGCGCGCCCACCGGGTGCGGGCGGTCGCGGGACGGGCGGGGGCCAGGGTCGTGGCGCTCACCCCGAGGTGGTGGGCGACATCAGGGACTTGACGTCGATGGCCTTGGTGAGCCAGTGGGCCTCCAGCATCCAGTCGGCCACCCGCTGCAGCCGCACCGGGTTGTCGCTGCTGGAGAAGAACGGGAACGTCACGGTCGCCGCGGTGGCCGCGTCGATCTGCGTGAACGTCGGCAGCACCTTGGCCACCACCTCGCGGTTGTTCTCCATGAGCTTGGCGGCGTTGTGGATGGCCCGCTGGAAGGCCGCGGCGGTCTTCGGGTTCTTGTCGTACCAGTCCTGGGTGCCGACGTACCCGGAGATCGGGAACTCGGCGGCGGGGCCGGACGCCGGGTCGAGGATCTTGCGGGCCCCCATCTGGGAGGTGGCCGCGGTGACCATCGGCTCGCCGAGGTAGGCGGCGTCGATCTGGCCGCCCTTCCAGGAGGGCATGATGTTCTGGAACGTCACCTGGACGTACTTGATCGAGGCCGGGTCGACGTTGTTGGCCTTCAGCACCTGCGTCAGCGCCAGTTCCTGGAAGTTGTGCAGGACGTTGACGTTGATCGTCTTGCCTTCGAGGTCCTTGGCCGTCTTGATGGGCGAGTTGGGCAGGGCCATGATGCTGAGCGAGTCGGGGGCGGCGCGCGAGCCCTCGGCGAGGATGCGCACCTTCAGCGTGCCCTTGTCGTGCGCCTGGAACATCGACACGTAGTTGCCGAACATCGCGTCGATCTCGCCGTTGAGCAGCATGGGGATCGCCTCGGGCGCGGCCTGCACGACCTGCGGCGTGACCTCCAGGCCCTCCTTCTCGAAGAGCTTCTGGTCGATGGCGACGTAGAGCGCGGCGCTGTCGATGGCCGGCAGGGTAGCGATCTTCAGCTTCGTCTTCTCCAGGCCGCCGGCCGCGGCCGACGGCGGCGCGCTCGCGCCGGTCGAGCCGCCGGTGCTGCACGCCGCGGCTCCAAGCGTCACTGCTAACCCGATGATCGCGGCCCTGGCGAGACGGCCAAGCCTCATGTCAGGGACTCCCTTCCTTGATGGGTGGAGCCGATAGGGGGGACCGGGCGGCTTGCCTCCCGGGGCGGTGTTCGCCTGACGGACAACAGGGATGAACCGTAGCACCTACGTAGGGATCAGTAATCGCGAAGATAACACTTGATGTTGCAATGCTGGATTACCGCTATATCGTAAAAAATTGTCGCGAGACAAGAATCTTGGTGTTTGTGGGCTACCGGGATCCTTGATCCCTTGGTGGGCCACTGCGCAAGGAGGTGATCCGCGGGATCTGATGTGACGGATGAGGCGATCGCGAGCACGCATATCTGCGGACCGAAAATCGGGTTTGCGGACGTAATGCGCTGCTGTTTCAGCAGGTCGCACGGGGTCAACCAATTCTGTCACAGTTTCCGGACAGCTAGGGATAAATGCCCCAAGTGAGCACGATCGGTGGTTGGTCATCCTCAACTGGTGTGCTCAAATGACCCTCGTTCAGGATTGTACGAATAGCCGCACATAGCCCCACATGCCCCCCGCACATGCACTCACCTGCATGGCCGTCGAGAATCCCCCTCCAGGGCGAGAGGTTGCGAAGGCAAGTGAGAACGCAGAACGCAGAAGCGTCCGCCGACCGCGAGCCGTACGGGCACCAGAAGCGACGGCTGCCCAAACCTTCATCGAACAGATTCGGTCTGGGGAACTGGCACGTCCGCTCCCGCCTCGTCGCGCTGATCGTCGTTCCCACCGCCGTTGCCGTGGGGCTCGGCGGGCTCAACGTGATCAACTCGCTCCGCGACGCCAGCACGTACCAGACCCTGCGCGAGGTCGCCGAGCTGAGCGAGCAGCTCGAGGCCGTCACGCACGAGCTGTCCTTCGAGCGCGACCAGACGGCCCTGTTCATCGCGCAGGGCCGGCCCCAGGCACGCGAACCCGAGCTGCGGACGACGTACAACGGGGTGGACAACCTGATCGGCGAGGCCAAGGCACGGGCCCAGGCGGTCATGGACACCCACGCCGACGCCGTCAGGCCGGTGCTGCGGCGGCTGCAGGAGATCGCGACCCTGCGCGAGACGGCGGTCAAGGGCCGCATCCAGCCGCTGCCGACCACCGAGAAGTACTCCCAGATCATCTCCACCCTGCTCCAGTTCCACGACCAGGTCGGCCAGGTGGCGATCGACGACGACATCGCCCACAGCGCCGCCGCCATGGCCGCGATCAGCCGGGCCAAGGAGCAGGCGTCCAGGCAGCGCGGCATCCTGGCCAGCGCGCTCGACAAGAAGGGCTTCGACAGCGGCGAGCTCGACGCGCTGAGCGCGGCCAAGGCCCGCGAGGAGAGCGAGGAGACCCTCTTCGCCACCCTGGCCAACCTCGACCAGCTGGAGCTCTACCGCAACACCGTCGTCGGCCGCGACGTGGACCAGACCGACCTGTTCCGCATGCGGGCCATGGCGCAGGCCACCGAGAGCAAGCCGCTCGCCGTCGGCGCGAAGTCCGACAAGGACGTGTCCACCTGGTTCGACGTCAGCACCGGCAAGATCGACGCGCTGCGCGGCGTGGAGAAGGCGCTGTCGTCCTCGGTGATCCTGCGCGCCCGCGCCCTGGAGGACGCCGCCAACCGCTCGGCGCTCGTCTCGGGCGTCCTCATCCTGATCCTGCTCGTGGTGGTGCTCGCGATCATCTCGCTCATCGCCAGGTCGCTCATCAGGCCGCTGCACAAGCTGCGCGGCGAGGCGCTGGAGGTGGCCGGCCGCCGCCTGCCCGAGACCGTGCGCAAGCTGCGCGAGAGCGGCGACGGCGGCGTCCCCTCGGTGCCCCCGATCGGGGTGACCACGCACGACGAGATCGGCGAGGTCGCGCGGGCGTTCGACGAGGTGCACAGGGAGGCGGTGCGGCTGGCGGGCGAGGAGGCCCGGCTGCGCAGCAACGTCAACGCGATGTTCGTGAACCTGTCGCGGCGCAGTCAGACGCTGGTCGAGCGGCAGATCACCCTGATCGACGGCCTGGAGCAGGGCGAGCAGGACGAGGAGCGTCTGGGGAACCTGTTCAAGCTGGACCACCTTGCCACCCGCATGCGGCGCAACAGCGAGAACCTGCTGGTGCTCGCCGGCCAGGACCCGCCGCGCCGCTGGAGCCAGCCGGTCAAGCTGGTGGACGTCGCCCGCGCCTCCCTGTCGGAGGTGGAGTACTACGAGCGCGTCGTCCTGCAGGTGCCCGACGGCGTGTCGGTCGCGGGCCAGGCCGTCAACGACGTCATCCACCTGCTGGCCGAGCTGGTGGAGAACGCGCTGTCGTTCTCCCCGCGCGAGACCAGGGTGACGATCTCCGGCAGCCGCATCGACGGCGGCGGCGTGATGCTCTCCATCACCGACGCGGGCATCGGCATGACCCCGGAGGAGCTGGCCCAGGCCAACGACCGCCTCGCCGACGCCCCCAGCATGGACGTCTCGGTGTCGCGCCGCATGGGCCTGTTCGTGGTGGCCCGCCTGGCGCACCGCCACGGCATCAGGGTGCAGCTGCGCCCGCACGCGTCGGGCGGGCTCACCGCCATGGTGCTGCTGCCCGAGTCGCTGCTCAGCGCTGAGCCCGCCGCGTACGCGGGGGCGGGCAGCGGGTTCATGGACGAGCCGTTCGCCGGGCCGCAGCCGGCCATGCCGATGTCGGCCCCGCCGATGCCGGCGCCGCCGATGTCCGCCCCGCCCCTGGTCCCGCCGATGTCGGCCCCGCCCAGGTCGGCCCCGCCGATCGCGCCGCTGGGCGACTGGCCTCAGGCGCCGTACCAGATGGGCCCCGGGCATCCGTCCTTCCCGTCGGTGCCCGATTCCGGCAACTCGTGGCCGTCGCTGCCGCCGTGGCCGGTCGAGCCGCGCGCCGGGTTCGACGCCGCCGACGTGTGGGCGCCGCCGCCGCAGCGCGGCCCGTCATGGGACGGCGACAGCCTGCCCAGGCGGCCGGTGCCCGAGCAGCAGCAGCACGACTGGAGCTACGACTCCGCCCCGCCGCCGCGGCCCAGGTACGACCTCCCCGACGCCGAGCCCGGCCCGACGGACCCGATCCCGCAGGTGCCGCCGGCCTCGTCGGGCGACGACTACCTGCCGATCTTCGCGGCGGTGGAGTCGGCGTGGTTCGGACGCAACGGCGAGAGCTGGGGCCCGTCCAAGGCGGACGAGGGCTGGAGCGCGGCGAAGGCGGTGGTGGAACCGGTGCGTGACGGATCGACGGCGGCGGGCCTGCCGAAACGGGTGCCGAAGGCGAACCTCGTCCCGGGGTCGGCCGGCGGTGGCTCCGCCGCCCCCAAGGGGGTGACGCCGATGCCGACGGTGTCGCCGGACCGGGTGCGCAGCCGCCTGTCGAGCTTCCAGCAGGGGTTCAGGGCGGCGCGTGACGACATCACCGAGGGCAGGACGTTCCAGCCCGGCGCACCGGGAGGACCCGGCGCCGGCCCGTCCGCCCCTTCGAACCTCAGGAACAGTGACAGTGAGGAGGACGCGTGAACGACTTGAGCCACGCGGCTCGGGGGGTCGACTGGTTGATCACCGACTTCGTCAGCACCGTGCCGGGCGTCGCACACGCGGTCGTCGTGTCGTCCGACGGTCTGCCGCTGGCGGCCTCGGCGGGTTTCCCGCCGGACCGGGCCGACCAGCTGGCGGCCATCGCGTCGGGTCTGGTGAGCCTGACGCAGGGTGCCGCCCGGGTGTTCGAGGGCGGTGCGGTCAATCAGACGATCGTGGAGATGCAGCGCGGGCTGATGCTGATCATGTCGATCAGTGACGGTTCGTGCCTGGCGGTGCTGGCCGCCCCGGACTGTGACATGGGTCTGGTGGCGTACCAGATGACGTTGATGGTCGATCGCGCGGGCCAGGTGCTCACCCCGGCCGTGCGCGCCGAGCTGCGCGCCACCCAGTCCAGGTGATGCAGGTGACCGACCCTCGATGGAACGGCGGCCGGCCGCAGCGGCCCCAGCCCGACCATCACCCCCAGCAGCACCCCGACCAGCAGCCGCAGCCGCCGCAACCGCAGCCGGCGCCGCCCCAGCGGCCCGCCGACCCCGGCTCCCCGGTCCGCCCGTACGCCGTGACGGGCGGGCGGACCGCCCCCCGGGTGAAGCTGGCGATGGAGGCGTTGGTGTCGTCGGCGACGGCGGAGCATCGGGAGTTCTCGCACATCACGCCGGAGTATCAGGCGATCAGTCAGTTGTGCCGTCAGGTGCGGTCGGTGGCTGAGGTGTCGGCGTTGTTGCGGATTCCTCTGGGTGTGGTGCGGGTGCTGATCGCGGACATGGCGGCCGAGGGTCTGGTCCGGGTGCATCAGCCGCAGCTGGATGCGGGTAGGCCGGACGTTACTCTGCTTGAAAGGGTGCTCAGTGGACTTCGCAGGCTCTAGCCCGGGTCTGACCTCGACGAAGATCGTGGTGGCCGGTGGTTTCGGGGTGGGCAAGACGACGTTCGTCGGTGCGGTGTCGGAGATCATGCCGTTGACGACGGAGGCGGTCATGACGGACGCCTCGGCGGGGATCGATGATCTGAATCTGACGCCGTTGAAGTCGACGACGACGGTGGCGATGGATTTCGGGCGGGTGTCGCTGGATCGGGATCTGATCTTGTATCTGTTCGGTACGCCGGGTCAGCACAGGTTCTGGTTCATGTGGGATGACCTGGTGCGGGGTGCGATCGGTGCGGTGGTGCTGGTCGACACGCGGCGGTTGGCGGACAGTTTCCCGGCGATCGACTACTTCGAGGAGGCGCAGTTGCCTTTCGTGGTGGGGGTCAACGGGTGGGACGGTCAGTATCTGCACAGCGACACCGAGGTGCGCGACGCGCTGACACTCGCCCCGCACATCCCCTTGATCCGCCTCGACGCCCGCTCCAAGGACTCCGTGAAGAGCGCTCTGATCAACCTGGTCGAGCACGCGCTGACGGTCCGCATGGCCGTGCCAGGCTGGAGCGGCTAGCGGAGCGGATAGGCTGAGTCCAGACGTACACCCGCTTCGAGGACTGGCCAACCACGTGTTCGAGACGCTATCCGACCGGCTCACAGCGGTCTTCTCCTCCCTCCGATCCAAGGGTCGGCTGTCCGATGCCGACATCGACGCCACCACCCGCGAGATCCGCATCGCGCTGCTCGAGGCCGATGTCGCGCTCCCGGTGGTCAAGGCGTTCGTCGCCCAGATCAAGGAGCGCGCCCGCGGCGCCGAGGTCTCCCAGGCGCTCAACCCGGCGCAGCAGGTCGTCAAGATCGTCAATGACGAGCTGATCGAGATCCTCGGCGGCGAGACCAGAAGGCTCCGCTTCGCCAAGACGCCGCCCACGGTCATCATGCTCGCGGGTCTGCAGGGCGCCGGTAAGACCACCCTGGCGGGCAAGCTGGCCCGCTGGCTGCGCGAGCAGGGCCACACGCCCATGCTGGTCGCCGCCGACCTCCAGCGGCCCAACGCGGTGCAGCAGCTCCAGGTCGTCGGCGAGCGCGCGCAGGTCGCCGTGTACGCGCCCGAGCCGGGCAGCGGAGTCGGCGACCCGATCGCCGTGGCCCGCCGCTCCCTCGACGAGGCCAGGCGCCTGCAGCACGACATCGTCATCATCGACACCGCCGGCCGCCTGGGCATCGACCAGGAGATGATGCAGCAGGCCGCCGACATCCGCGACGCGGTCAGGCCCGACGAGGTCCTGTTCGTGGTCGACGCCATGATCGGCCAGGACGCCGTCACCACGGCGCAGGCGTTCATGGAAGGCGTCGGTTTCGACGGCGTCGTGCTCACCAAGCTCGACGGCGACGCGCGAGGCGGCGCGGCCCTGTCGGTCAGGCACATCACCGGCAAGCCGATCATGTTCGCCTCCACCGGCGAGAAGCTCGAGGACTTCGACGCCTTCCACCCCGACCGGATGGCGTCCCGCATCCTCGACATGGGTGACATCCTCACCCTGATCGAGCAGGCGCAGAAGACCTTCGACGAGGAGCAGGCCGCCAAGATGGCGGGCAAGCTCACCTCGGGCCAGGACTTCACCCTCGAGGACTTCCTCGAGCAGATGATGATGGTCCAGAAGATGGGCCCCATCAAGAACCTGCTCGGCATGATGCCCGGCATGGGGCAGATGCGCGACCAGATCAACTCGATCGACGACCGCGACCTCGACCGCATCGCCGCCATCATCCGCTCGATGACGCCCGCCGAGCGCCAGGACCCGAAGATCATCAACGGTTCGCGGCGCGCCCGCATCGCGGCCGGCTCCGGCGTCACCGTCACCGCCGTCAGCAACCTCGTCACCCGCTTCTTCGAAGCGCAGAAGATGATGAAGCGGATGGCCGGCGGCATGGGCATCCCCGGCATGCCGGGCGGCCGCGGCAAGGCGGCCAAGGCGGCGAAGAAGGCCAAGAAGGGGCGGCGCGTCAGCGGCGACCCGCGCAAGGCGGCGCTGGAGCGTTCGGGCGCGGCCGAGTCGCAGCCCGAGCCCAAGCCGGGCGGGCTCCTCGGCAACCTGGGCGGCAAGCTGCCTCCGGGCGTCGAGCTGCCGCCCGGGTTCGACCCGTCCAAGTTCAAGCTGCCCGGCCAGAACTGACACCCCGCCGGGCGGGCCCTGCGATCTGGGCTTCCGCCCAGCGGCGGTTTGGAAGAGGTCAGGGCTCCCGCGCGGCGGCGGTTCGGAAGAGGTCAGGGCTCCCGCGCGGCGGCGGTTTGGAAGAGGTCAGGGCTCCCGCGCGGCGGCGGTTCGGAAGGGGACAGGGCTTCCGCGCGGCGGCGGTCGCCTCCCGGGTCTTCCGGGTCTTCCCGGAGGGGATCAGGGGTTCCGGAGGGCGGGCCTGGTGGCGGCGGCGGGCTTGCCGAGGCTTTGCGTCGCACCGCCGCGTCGCGTCCTGGGCAGTGCCGTCGATCTGGCACAATGACATGTTGGAACACCGTGACCAGGCGGGTGCCCTCTCACCTCCCGCAGGCCGCGTCTGTCCCTGGAGCGTCGTCTCGTCGTGCCCCACTCGGTGAGACGCCGTTCACCCACGCTCGAATGCAGGAGAGACCACACCCGTGGCAGTCAAGATCAAGCTCAAGCGGCTCGGCATGATCCGCAACGCTCAGTACCGTATCGTCGTCGCCGACAGCCGCACCAAGCGTGACGGCCGGGCGATCGAGGAGATCGGCCTGTACCACCCGAAGGAGAACCCTTCGCGCATCGAGGTCAACGCCGAGCGTGCGGCTTACTGGCTGGGTGTCGGCGCGCAGCCGACCGAGCCGGTTCTCAAGCTGCTCAAGCTCACCGGCGACTGGCAGAAGTTCAAGGGCGAGCCCGCCCCTGCTCCTCTGAAGGTCGCCGAGCCCGCGCCTGACCGTCACGCCATCTACGAGGCCGCGGCCAAGGAGGCCCTGTCCGGTGGCGACACCGGCACGGCCGCCACCACGCCGAAGAAGGCCAAGAAGAAGGACGAGGCCGAGGCCCCCGCCGAGACCCAGACCGAGGGCGAGGCCTGACGTGCTCGAGGAGGCCCTCGAGCACCTCGTCAAGGGCATCGTCGAACATCCCGACGATGTCCGGGTCCGCGCTCGCCGCATCCGCAGCGGGCGCGTCCTGGAGGTCCGGGTGCACCCCGAGGACCTGGGCAAGGTCATCGGACGCGGCGGGCGCACCGCCAAGGCGCTGCGCACCGTCGTGAACGCCCTGGCCGACGGGAAGTACGTGCGAGTCGACCTCCTCGACCTGCACGAAGCGGTCCGTTAGCGTCAGGTTTCCGCGCCCTCATCGGTTCCTGCCGATGGGGGCGCTCGCGTTGGAAGGGAAGGTATCGGTGCAGCTGGTCGTCGGCCGGATAGGCCGCCCGCACGGGGTTCGCGGTGAGGTCACCGTGGAGGTGCGCACCGACGATCCCGATCTGCGTTTCGCCGTCGGCGCGTCCGTCGCCACCGACCCGCCCGGGCGCGGGCCGGTCGTCGTCGAGGGCCGCCGCTGGCACAAGGGCATGCTGCTGCTGTCGCTGGAGGGCGTCCACGACCGCGACGCCGCCGAGGAGCTGCGCGGCACCATGCTCGTCATCGACTCCGCCGAGGTGGAGCCGCTCGCCGACCCCGACGAGTTCCACGACCACGAGCTCATCGGGCTGGCCGTCGAGACCGTCTCCGGCGAGGCCGTCGGCGAGGTCACCGACGTCCTCCACCACGGCCAGGACCTCCTCGTCGTCCGCAGGAGCGGCCGCGACGAGGCGCTCATCCCGTTCGTCAAGGCCCTGGTGCCCGTGGTCGACCTGCAGGCGGGCCGCCTGGTCGTCGATCCGCCCGAGGGGCTGCTGTGATGCGGCTCGACATCATCTCGATCTTCCCCGAGTACTTCGCGCCGCTCGACGTCTCGCTCATCGGCAAGGCCCGCGAGCGCGGCACCCTCGACGTACGGGTGCACCAGCTGCGCGACTGGACCCACGACGTGCACAAGACCGTCGACGACACCCCCTACGGCGGCGGGCCCGGCATGGTCATGAAGCCCGAGGTGTGGGGCGAGGCCATCGACGACGTGATCGGCGAGGGCAAGCCGCGCATGATCGTGCCCACGCCGAGCGGCAGGCCGTTCACCCAGGAGCTCGCGCAGGAGCTCGCCGGCGAGCCGTGGCTGCTGTTCGCCTGCGGCCGGTACGAGGGCATCGACTCCCGCGTCATGGCCGAGTACGGCTCCCGCCTGCAGGTGGACGAGGTCAGCATCGGCGACTACGTCCTGGCCGGGGGAGAGGTCGCGGTGCTGGTGATGGTCGAGGCGGTCGGCAGGCTGCTGCCCGGCGTCCTCGGCAACGTCAACTCCGTCACCGACGACTCGTTCGCGCCCGGCTCGATGCAGAACCTCGTCGAGGGGCCCGTCTACACCAAGCCGCCGGTCTGGCGCGGGCACGAGGTGCCCGGCGTGCTGCTGTCCGGGCACCACGGGAACGTCGCCAGGTGGCGGCGCGACGAGGCGCTGCGGCGCACCGTGCGCAACCGTCCCGACCTCGCCGCGGCGCTCGACCCCGCCACGCTCGACAAGCACGACAGGAAGCTCCTGGGGGAGCTGGCGTTTCGCGTCGGGCCGGAAGATGTGGCAAACTGAATCGCTGCCGACCATCACACGGTCGGTCCGTCATGCCCGGGAAACGGTCCCGGGCGCTTCACATCAGCAGGCGTGTCCGCCACGAGCTCTGGCCGGGTGGACCTCCGCGTGCTCACGAGGACTTGAGGACTAGCTCTCATGCACACGAAGATCCAGGAGCTCGAGAAGGCGACCCTGCGCAGCGACGTGCCGAACTTCCGTCCCGGTGACACCCTTGAGGTGCACGTCCGGGTCGTGGAAGGCAACCGCTCCCGCATCCAGGTCTTCAAGGGCTTCGTGCTGCGCCGTCAGGGCAGCGGCGCCCGCGAGACCTTCACGGTCCGCAAGGTCAGCTACGGCGTCGGCGTCGAGCGCACCTTCCCGGTGCACAGCCCGGTCATCGAGAAGATCGTTCTCGTGACCCGTGGCGACGTCCGCCGCGCCAAGCTCTACTACATGCGCGACCTGCGCGGCAAGGCCGCCCGCATCCGCGAGAAGCGCGAGACGACCGCCGCCAAGTAACCCGCGTTCTTCCCCGAATGGCCCGCGCAGTGCGCGGGCCATTCGGCTTTACAGGGCCGTTTCCTTTATGTGGAGCGACTCGGGCTTGGGTGTAACGTCGGTCGAGGCTTGTCGAGCCGCCCAATCATCTAGGCTCGTCACCGATGACTAGCGAGAGCCAGGAGTACGGCGCGTCGCGCCGCCCTGTCGAGGACGAGGTGGACGTGGTCGCCGAAGAGACTCAGATGCCGGCAAAGGGCGGGAAAAACGAGAAGAAGGGGTCGTTCTGGAAAGAACTTCCCGTTCTCGTCGTCGTGGCGCTGGTGCTGGCACTGATCATCAAGACGTTCGTCGTCCAGGCGTTCTACATCCCCTCGGAGTCGATGGAGAACACCCTCCTCAAGAACGACCGCGTCCTGGTGAACAAGCTCGTCTACCACACCCGTGACATCGAGCGCGGCGACGTCGTGGTCTTCTCCGGCGTCGACTCCTGGGACGGCGAGTTCCAGCTCGAAGAGCCGTCCAACCCCGTCGCCGGCTTCTTCCGCTGGGTCGGCACCGCGTTCGGCATCGTCCCCGGCGAGAAGGACTACATCAAGCGCGTCATCGGCGTCGGCGGCGACCACGTCAAGTGCTGCGACACCAAGGGCCGCATCACCGTCAACGGCACCCCGATCGACGAGGAGAGCTACCTCTACCCGGGCAACGTCCCCTCCGACCGGTTCTTCGACATCACCGTGCCGCCCGGCCGGCTGTGGGTGATGGGCGACCACCGCTCCGTCTCGCTCGACTCGCGTTCCCACACCGGAGACCCCGGCGGCGGCTCCATCCCCGAGAGCCAGGTCATCGGCCGCGCCTTCGTGATCGTCTGGCCGTTCAACCGCATGACGACGCTGTCCATCCCCGACACGTTCGCGCAGCCCTCACTCCAGGCGCTCGGCGGGTCCGCCCCGCTGGTCGCAGGGTTCACACTGGCCGTACCCTTGGTCCTGGTCCGTCGGCGGTGGCTCGGAAGGAAGCGCTGATGGCCGTCACCGAGAAGGCGGAGGGCGTGGCGAAAGAGAAGAAAAAGGGCGGATTCCGCGAGACGATCCTGCTGCTGGTGCTCGGCGTGGGCATCGCGCTCCTCCTGCAGACGTTCGTCGTCGGGTCGTTCTACATCCCGTCCGAGTCGATGGAGAACACCCTCCTCATCAACGACCGCGTCTTCGTCAACAAACTCGCCGGCAAGCCCGACCGCGGCGACATCATCGTCTTCAAGGGCTGGCGGGGCGGCGAGGACACCATCAAGCGCGTCATCGGCGTCGGCGGCGACAAGGTGGCCTGCTGCGACTCCAAGCGTCGCGTCACCGTCAACGGCACACCGCTCGACGAGGAGTCGTACCTCTACCCCGGCGACTACCCGTCCGGCGAGGAGTTCAAGGTCACGGTTCCGCCGGGCAAACTCTGGCTCATGGGCGACCACCGCACCGCGTCAGCCGACTCCCGCTCCCACATGGAGGAGCCCGGAGCCGGCTTCATCTCGGAGGACGACGTCATCGGCGTCGCCGTGGTCCGCTACTGGCCCCTCAACCGCGCCACGATCTTCACCCGCCCGGAAACGTTCGACAAAATCAAGTAAGAGCCCGGGCCACACCGGCGTCGGTGCGGGAACCCGAACCGACGCCGACACCGCGAGGCGGCCACAACAGCTTCACCCAAAGGGCCGTCAGACCACCACAGCGCCCGCCCCCGGCCACAACAGGGCCCGATTCGAATGACGCAGGGCTCGTCGCCGGTGACCGTAGGGCCCGTCTCCAATGACGCGGGGCTCGTCGCTGCCCACCATTGGGCCGGCCTGTTTCCATCCGTGGTGACCATAGGCCCTGTTTCGAAGGATGCAGGGTTCGTCGCCGGTGGTCGTGGGGTCTGCTCCAGTCATGCGGGGCTGGTCGCCGGTGGCGGTGGGGCCCGTTTCCCATCACCGCAGGGCCTGTCCCCGGTGGCCATAGGGCCCGTCCGTTTCCATCCCAGGTGCTTATGGGCCCCGTCGGTCTCCCATCGCTGCAGCATTCGTCCCCGGTAGCCGCTGGGGTCTGCTCCAGTCGTGCGGGGCTGGTCGCCGGTCGCCGTGGGGTCCGTCTCCCAGCACCGCAGCACTCGTCCCCGGTCACCGCGACGCCCCAGGCAGCCAGTGCCAGGGGCGGCCCCGAGGCGTGTCGGCTTGTGGGATCAAGTCGCTGTCCCGGGCCGTCATGGGAGGCTCCCACCAGGGCCCTCATCGTGTCCGGCGGGGTTGCTCCGAACGGCGCGGGTGGGCGCGGGGGCGCGGCAGCTGCTTCGTCAAGCCATTGCGGGGTCAAGTAAGGGGCTTCCAGTCGCGGTTTGCGGCGATTGGGGCGTACGCTGCCTCTGTCATGACAGTTGCGTTCCGCCCTCGGCCAAGCGTCGTCCGGCGAGATTCCGGACTCTACGCCTATGAGCGGGCGCTGGCTCGCCGCGGCCTCACCCCGATCGCCGGCGTCGACGAGGCGGGCCGCGGAGCCTGCGCCGGCCCTCTCGTCGTGGCGGCCGTCGTCCTGCGCAGGCCCGTCGACGGCTTGGGTGACTCCAAACTGCTCTCCCCGGCGGTGCGCGAACGCCTGTACGAACAGATCGTCGCCAGATCGCACGTGGGCGTCGTCGTGATCCCGCCAGAGGAGATCGACGCCAAGGGTTTGCACAGGTGCAACGTCTCGGGAATGCGGCGGGCCGTCGCGCAGTTGGCCTGTGATCCGGAGTACATCCTCATCGACGGCTTCCCAGTGCCAGGACTGCCGGCGCCGTCGCTGGCCGTCTGGAAGGGGGATCAGGTGGCCGCATGCGTGGCGGCGGCGTCGATCGTGGCCAAGGTGACAAGGGACCGCCTCATGGTGGATCTGGACACCAGCTTCCCGCAGTACGGTTTCGCCGACCACAAGGGATATGTCACCCCAGGGCATCGCCTTGCCCTGGACACGCACGGCCCGTGCCCGCACCACCGGTACTCCTTCGTCACGGTGGCCAGGCGGATGGGCGAAAATGAAATGGGGGCCGGGGTTGCCTGACCAGGCACACCGGGGGACCGGTACGACAGGAGGACCGCGATGAGCGCAGAGGATCTCGAAAAGTACGAAACCGAGATGGAGCTGCAGCTTTACCGCGAATACCGCGATGTCGTCGGTTTGTTCACATACGTCGTGGAAACTGAGCGCCGCTTCTACCTCACCAACTCGGTCGACCTCGACGTCCGCACCGCGGAGAACGGCGACGTCTTCTTCGACGTCAAGATGCAGGACGCCTGGGTGTGGGACATGTACCGTCCTGCGCGCTTCGTCAAGAACGTCCGCGTAGTCACCTTCAAGGACGTCAACATCGAGGAACTGGCCAAGGCCGACCTGGAGATGCCCAAGGAAGGCTTCTCCGGCTGACCTGTCGAACGCACCCCTCCACCACCCGCCCGACCGGCCGAGGCATGGCCCACCCACGCCGCTGGCCGGGCGCAAGCCTGCCGACCCTTTATCCGCCCACATGCTGAGTCCGCCCTCACGACGTCGGTGCCCCAAGGCGGCGTGAACCGGTTCCCCGAGGTCATTGAGCTGGTTTCCCGGGGGTGGCGTGGGCTGGGTTCCCGGAGGTGGTTGAGCTGGTTTCCCGGGGGTGGCGTGGGCTGGGTTCCCCGAGGTGGTTGAGCTGGTTTCCCGGGGGTGGCGTGGGCTGGGTCCCCAGGGTGGCGTGAGCTCGGTTCCCGGGGTGGTGTGAGCCGGTTCCCGGGGGTGGCGTGGGCTGTGGGTCCCCAGGGTGGCGTGAGCTGGGTTCCCCAGGGTGGGATGTTCCCGCGGGGTGGGGTGACCGGTTCCCGGGGGGCGTGAGCTTGGTCCCCAGGGTGGGGGGAGCCGTGGGCTCCGGGGTTGCCCGGATCCAGGAGTGTGACCCCGGGAGATCGCGTTCCGCTTGTGACGACCGGTTTTCCGGTGTCTGCCCTATGGCTTGTGGGTCAGGGTGGGTTGTTCGTTGGTCTGGGCGGCCATCGCCATCCTTCGAGGGCCTAGTCGAAATCGAAGGAGACCGGGGCGATGGCCGCGGACAACAGTGTGGCGGGTGGCAGCCGCCGAGCGGGGCGAATCTCGATCGGGAACTCCCACTTGATGGAGTACTCCAGGCTGGAGGCACCCGAACCACGCGTCGTCTGAACCATCGGTCGTCCGTACAAACCCTCCAACGGCTGCGGCTCGCCTATCTGAAGCGTTCAACCGTTGATCAGCGAAGCAGGACGACGGTCTGCCTTCCGGACGCAGAGACGACACTTCCTGTGTTCAACGGCCGCGCCCGCTCCCGTGGCGTGCGCGGGGCGGGCTCGGGCATGTAGACCACCGGCCTGCCGGTCGCCAGGGGTCGCTGCCGTGCGAGGCGCGGCCGCCCGCGGCGCCTGCCGGCGGAGCTCGACATGCACGCTGGTCCTCGGCCGCCGCGCAGAACGGCGGGTCCGGCGGCATGCGGAAGGACGACGTAGATCGACCGACGGACGGATAAGCAGCAGGCGCGAAGAGCCGCCGTCGCGAGTGCCGGGCACGGGCGACGCGGACCCGTGACCGTCGTCAGAGATGTACAGCGTCGGACTCCTGATCAGGGGTATGGGGCGCTGCTTGTCTGTCCTCCTGTCTGAAGGCAGCCGGCTGATCCTTGCCGGGCTGGGACGTACAGGTTCGTGTTGGCCGGAGCGGCGGCCGGGTCGCGTTGTCAGATGCGGGCGGATCGCCCGTCAGGTGAGAACGCCGTGGGCGGTCGGGAGAGGGGCCGGGGGGAGGTCGTCGGGGTGGTCCTCCGGGAATGGGAGGTCGTCGGGGGCGTCTTCGCGGGCGGGTGGCGTGTCGAGGGCGGCCGACTCCGGCGCTTTCCGGTAGGCGGCGGAGGTGGTTCTTCGCAGGCGCCAGCCCTTGTCCGTGCGTTCGACGTACCCCGCTGCGCCGAGGCCGCCGAGGGCGCTGAGGGCGACGTCGAGGCTGACGCCGGCGGCGACGGCGATGGAGGCCGGTCCGGCCCCGCCTCGGGCGGGGACGGCGTCCAGCACCTTCTTGGCCGTTTCGTTGAGCCTGTCCCTCGGGACCGCGGCGCCCCGGGAGTGCGAGGCGAGGTCGTCGCCCATGGTGCCCACCAGGTCGATCATCTCCTCCGGGGAGGTCACGCAGACCGCTTTGCGCTCGCGGAGCAGTTTGTGGCAGCCCGCCGACAGTCCGGAGGTGGTCGGGCCGGGTACGGCGGCGAGGTGCCGGTTGAGTGACAGGGCGTGGCCCGCCGTGTTGAGCGCGCCGCTGCGCAGCGCCGCCTCCACCACGACGGTGCCGCGTGACAGAGCGGCGATGAGGCGGTTTCTGATGAGGAACCGGGCACGGGTCGGGTGGACTCCCGGTGGGCATTCGGAGACCAGGACGCCCTGCTCACGCACCGCGGTGAAGAGGTTGTGGTGCCCGCTGGGGTAGCAGACGTCGACACCGCAGGCCAGTACGATCACCGTCGGAGACTGGCCGACGAGGGCGCCGCGGTGTGCGGCGCCGTCGATGCCGTACGCGCCTCCCGAGACGACCGTCCAGTCCGCCTCGCTCAGGCCCACCCCGAACTGCGCGGCGATGTGCAGCCCGTACGCCGTCGCCGCCCTGGCTCCCACCACCGACACCGACCTGAGGCAGGAGAAGCGCAGGTTCGCCGAACCGTGCAGCCACAGGCCGAGAGGGCGGCTCGCGCCGAGCTGGTCGAGCTGCGTCGGCCACTCGGGACCGCCGGGGATGATCAGGCGGGCGCCCAGCCTGCCACCTGTCTCCAGGTCGGCGGCCGGGTTCGAGGCGTCGAGGCGGGCGTGCCAGGCGTTCAGTCGTGCTACGAGATCTGGAGGACGCTCCTGCTCGGCCTCCTGCGCCGCGAACTCGGGCGGCAGCGCCCGCGCCCGGATCGCTTCCACGGCGTTCGCCGCGCCGCAGTGGGCGACCAGGCGCCCCATGAGGGTGTCGCCGACGTCGGCCGCCCGCATGAGCGCCGCCCTGGCCTCCTGCTCGGTGCTGCTCATCGGTCTTCCTGCTCCTTTTCTGGCGTTTCGTCGTCGGTGGTGGCTGGTGGTTGCTGGGGCCCGGGCCTGCCGGTGGTGTGGCGTCCTTCATCTGCCCCCGCCTCGCCCCCCGGCGGCCCGAGCTGTACTGCGGGTGGGGCGGTTGTCGGGCAGCCACAGTGGACTCACGCCTGCGCCCGTGCCGCCCTCTTCCCCGTAACGGGTGACGAGCCGGGCGGCACGGCCGTCGTCGCGGGATTACGGCCACAGTGACCGGGCTCACGGGGCAGGTGCAGAGAGCGGGTCGCAGCGCATAGGTCCAGTGAGCGAGCTCATCTGCTCGTGTCGAGCGCGGGCTCATCTCCTCACGTCCAGCGGGCGGGGTCGCCTGCTCGGGTTGAGCGGGCGGCGTCATCTGCACAGCTCCGGCGGACAGGGTCGCCTGCTCGCGTTGAGTGGGCGGGGTCGCCTGCTCGCGTTAAGTGGGCGGGGTCACGCGCTCACCCCCAGCCAGAAGCTCAGGGCTGCCGCCGTCTCGTCCTCGCCGGGGTGGCTCTTGCCGGCCAGGTCGGCGAGGGTCCAGGCGACGCGGACCACCCGGTCGAGCCCCCGAGCGCTCAGCGTTCCCGCGTCGAGGCAGGACGTCATCGGCTTCATGGCGTCGTCGGGCGGGCGGTAGTCGGCGTGCAGCAGGGAGGAGGGGATCTCCGCGTTGGTACGCCACGGGGTGCCGGCCAGCCGCTTGGCCGCGCGCTCCCGGGCCACCAGGACGCGTTCGGCCACGGTCTTGCTCGACTCCACGAACTGGCGGTCGGCCATCAGCTCACGCCTGGACGAGCGGGCCACGGTGACCTTCATGTCGACCCGGTCGAGGAGCGGGCCCGAGAGCCGGCCCAGGTAGCGGCGCTTGATCGTGGACGTGCACCGGCAGTTGGCGCCCTGGTCGTCCGCCTGGGCGCACGGGCACGGGTTGGCGGCCAGGACGAGGATGAACCTGGCAGGGAAGGTGACCGACCCCACCGACCGGGACACCGTGACCTGGCCGGACTCCAGCGGTTGGCGCAGCGCGTCGAGGACGTGGCGGGGGAACTCCGGTGCCTCGTCCAGGAACAGCACGCCCCGGTGGGCCAGGGACACCGCGCCGGGGCGCACCACCGAGCTGCCCCCGCCGATGATCGCGGCTGCGGTGGCGGTGTGGTGCGGGCCGACGAACGGCGGGCGGTTCATCATGGGGCTCTGCGGGGGCAGGACGCCCGCCACGGAGTGGATGGCGGTGACTTCCAGGGCGTGATCGAGCGCCAGGTCGGGCAGCAGGGTGGGCAGGCGTTCGGCGAGCAGGGTCTTGCCGGTGCCCGGCGGGCCGAGCATCCAGAGGTTGTGGCCGCCCGCGGCGGACACCTCCAGCGCGCGGCGGGCGACCGGCTGGCCGACCACGTCGGACAGGTCCACGGCCGGCCTGTCGAGCACCCGGGTCGTGGCGGGAGCCGCGTCGGGCACCGGCTCGGGCGGCGCCTCGCCTCTGCGCAGCCACTCCACGAGCTGGCGGAGGTCGGCGACGGGCACCACCTTGACGTCGGGCACGAGGGCGGCCTCGGCGGCGTTCGCGGCGGGAACGACCACGGTGGCGTCGCCCTGCTCAGCCGCGCCCAGGATGGCCGGGAGGACGCCGCGCACCGGGCGCAGACGGCCGTCGAGGCCGAGCTCGCCCAGGAAGAACGGCTCCGCGATGCGCTCCGCGGGAACGACCCCGGAGGCGCCGAGGATGGCGACGGCGATGGACAGGTCGAACTGGCTGCCCCGCTTGGGCAGGCTGGCGGGGAACAGGCTGATCGTGATGCGCGCGTCGGGCCACGGGTAGCGGCTGTTGACCATCGCCGACCTGACCCGCTCCCGCGCCTCGCTCAGCGCGGCGTCGGGGAGGCCGATGAGGTGGATGCCCGCCAGGCCGTTGCCCACGTCGGCCTCCACCTCGACGCTGCGGCCGGAGACTCCGATCAGCGCCACGCTGCGGGTACGGGCGACCGCCACCTAGATCACCCCTCGGATGTGCCGGAGCGCGAAGGCTCCCGCGAACCGTTCCAGGGCGACGACGTCGACCCGCACCGTCTCGTAGCCGCGGGACTGGGTGGCCAGCCAGGTGGCGGCCAGCACGCGGAGCCGGGCCAGCTTGTGGGGCCGGACCGCCTCCAGCGCGGTGCCGTGCGATCGGCCCGAGCGGGTCTTCACCTCGACGACGACCAGGGTGGGGCCATCCTCGGCGATGACGTCGATCTCGCCGCGGCGGCAGCGCCAGTTGCGTTCGAGGATCTTCATCCCCTTGGCCTCCAGGTAGGTCACGGCTAGCTGCTCGCCTTGCCTGCCGAGTTCGTTCTTCGTGGCCATGTGCCACCTCCTCCGGGCGCCGACTTTCCCGGATGCGAGGGTGCGGCCGGGTCGCCGAACCAGGTTCTGTGGATGGATGGCGGAGAGTGCGGCCAGCCTGTGGATGACGGTCCTTCCCAGCGACCGGCGTTGCAGGGCAGGCTGTTCAGGCTTTCGGCGAGGGCCGTGTCGCCTCCTCGGGGAGGATGGCGTTGGGGTGGCCCGAGGACGTGCCGATTCCTCTGATGTTCACGGGTGGTGCGATGACGTGCTGAACCTCCAGTTACCCAGAGGTTGGGCGGGCCCTGTGCGTGTGCGGTGTGATGAGGTTGCGGGGGTATTAGGTGGCCTCGGTGTTCGGTGGGAGGTGCTTGGCTGTGGGGCACGGCGATGATCGCGGGGAGTCGGCGACTCCTGTCTCCGGGGAGGTGGTGGCTCCCCCCGCTGCGCAGGCCGGGCACCTCCGCCCGCTCGTTCAGCGGCCTGCCGTGGGGGTTTCTCCCGAGGGGGAGGCTGGGCACCCTCGCCCCCTTGCTCAGTCGTCTGCCGTGGTGGCTCCCCCCTCGGGGGTGGAGGAGGTGGTGGCGGAGTTCGAACGGTACTTGCGGTTCGAACGAGATCTTTCTCCGCATACCGTCCGGGCTTACCTCTCGGACATCCGGGGACTGCTCGACCACCTGCGTGGACGGATCGAGGCGCTCGACATCGCGACATTGCGCGCGTGGCTCGCCGGGCAGCATGCCGAGGGCAAGGCGCGGGCCACGCTGGCCCGGAGGACCGCGTGCGCGCGTACCTTCACCGCTTACTGCCACCGGCGGGGATGGCTGGCCGCGGACCCCGGCCTGCTGCTGGGCAGCGCCAAGGCGGTGCGGCCGCTGCCCGCGGTGCTCGACCAGGAACAGGCGCAGGCGGTTCTGGAGCGGCCCCCGAACGCGGCCGAGCCGAAGGACCTCCGCGATCAGGCGATCCTGGAGCTCCTGTACGCCACAGGGGTGCGGGTGAGCGAGCTGTGCGCGCTCGACGTCGACGACGTGGACCGGGACCGGCACGTCGTCAGGGTGCTGGGCAAGGGACGTAAGGAACGTTCGGTGCCGTTCGGGCTGCCGGCGCTTCGCGCGCTGGACGCCTGGTGTGTCAACGGGCGTCCGTTGTGGGTGGGGCCGAGGTCGGGTGCGGCGCTGTTCCTGGGGGTGCGGGGCGGGCGCATCGACCAGGGCACCGTGCGGCGGCTGGTCCACTCGCGGATCGCCCAGGTGGACGGCGTCCCGGACATGGGGCCGCACGGGCTGCGGCACACGGCGGCCACCCACCTCCTGGAAGGTGGTGCGGACCTGCGCAGTGTCCAGGAGCTGTTGGGGCATGAGTCGTTGAACACCACGCAGATCTACACCCACGTCTCCATCGACCGCCTGCGCGCGGCCTACCGTCAGGCGCATCCCCGGGCTTGAGTCCGATCCCTAATAGGTAGGCTGTCTATACGTAGGCTGTCTACTTAGGGAGGGATCGTGGCGCGTGGAGCGCGGAACCTGCTCGTCTGGCTACACGTGATCACTTCCGTCGGCTGGATGAGCCAGGCGCTGGGGCTGTTCGCGCTCATGGTGTACGGGACGACGGCCCGCGAACCGAAGGCGTACGCGATGGCCGAGATGCTCGACGCGCAGGTGCTGGCGCAGCTGGCCAACGCCTCTGCCTTCACCGGGATCATGCTCTCGGCGCTGACGCGATGGGGCTACTTCCAGTACTGGTGGGTGATGGCGAAGTTCGTCATCACGCTGGTGCAGCTGTACGCGGGCATCTTCCTGCTCGGGCCGCAACTCGGCGCGCTCGCCACCGGGCAGCAGCACGCCTCGCCCGCGCACCTGGCCGGGCCGGCGCTGATGGCGTCGGCGATTGCGTTCCAGGGGTGGCTGTCGATTGCCAAGCCCTGGAAGCGGACGCCCTGGGCGGCGGCCCCGGCCAGGCCGCCCGAGCCGTCGGCGTGGTTCGTGGGCTTCCTCTTCGCGGTGCCGCTGCTCGACCTGCTGCTCGCGGCGCGCCTCGGGCACCCGGCGCCGCTGTTCTTCGCGCTGACCGCCGTGACGTACCCGCTGTGGCGAAGACGGCTGCTGCGCAGGGAGGCGCGGCTTCGGACCTCGTGATGTGGCCGGCGCGCGGGCTTCTTCGTCGCCTGTGGGCGTCAAGGCTTCGGCGTCCGTCGGCGTACCCCTCGGCGGTGGCGTCCGGAGGCCGAGGTGAGGCGTTCTGAGTCGGTGTGGTGGTGTCCGCCCCTCGGGCGGCGGCGTCGGAGGGCGGCGAGCAGGAGGGCTGCGGCGATCAGGGCTCCCGCGCCGATCGCGGGAGCCGCGGAGGTCGCGGCGGAGAGGGTGAGCGACGGGAGGTGCCTGCCCCGAGGCCCTTGCTGGGAGGCGGAGAGGGACTGTGGGGAGTCCCTTGGGCGAGCGTGCGGGGGCGGCTGGGAGCGGTCGGGGGCCGGGGGCGCCTGCTCCAGCGGTGAGGACCAGTACGGCAGCAGGCGGACGTCGCCGTGGGCCAGGAGCATGAGGGGGTTCGCGTAGTCCGGGCCGTCGAGCAGGCCCCAGTGGAGGCACGACGTCTGGCAGTGGCCGGTCGGTTCGGCGACGGTGCCGATGCGGTCGCCGGCGGCGACGGGCTGACCCTCGCGTACCGACGGGGTGAGCGGGAGGTAGGTGGTGCGCAGGTCGTCGGCGTGCTTGATGCTCACCACGCCCGTGCCTGCCACCGGCCCCGCGTGGCTGACGGTGCCTGGGCCTGCGGCGAGGACCGGTGTGCCGGTGGGAGCGGCGAGATCGACGCCCCGGTGGCCGGAGAGCCAGGGGGCCGGGGGCGGGGCGAAGCGCCGCAGGACCTGGGGGTGGCCGTCCAGGGGCCAGCGCCAAGGGGGCGGGGCGGCCTGGGCGGGAGGGGTGAGGACGTGCAGGGGAATGAGGAGCGCGAGGGCGATCAGGGGCAGGGTGTGGCGTGGCCGGGTGGGGTGGTGGCGGTGTCGTGGTGGCCGGAGGGCGCGCCACCGGGGCGGCACGGTGGGGGGTGTGGACGGCAGGGGCCCGACGCTGTCTACGGGGACGGGCGGTGGCGTCGGTGGGCGGGTGAGCATGAGGACGGAGTGTGGTGGGCGCTGCGGGCGCCGCGGGTGGGCGAATCCGGTTCTGTGGAAAACCGGCTGTGTGACCTGCGGGCGTGTGCGCCTGGCGGCGGAAGAGGCCGGGCCTCTGGTGGCCGGGGGAGGAAGCGGCTGTGGGTTCTTGGGCTGGCCGGTCGGGGGACGGGCCTGAGCGTTTGGGCTGACTGGTCGGGAGACGGGCCTGAGCGTTTCGGCTGACTGGTCGGGGGATGGTCTGGGCGTCTGGCTGGCTGGTCGGGGGAACGGTCTGGGCGTTGGGGTGGCTGGTCGAGAGAGGGCCTGGAAGCTTCCCGTGGGTGATGGAGGTGGGTGGGGGTTCTTGTTCAGACCAGGGGTTGGCGTTTGGGGTGGGGGTTTTCCCAGGTGGTGCGGGGCGGGAGGCTCGTGGAAGGGCGGGAGGGGCGGGGGCGTAGCGGGGACGTCCAGATCCAGATGGTGCTCAGGGCGATGCCGGCTGCCGAGAGGAGGACGACGGGGCGCAGGCCGACGAGTTCCGCGAGCGCGCCGCCCGCGAGCCCGCCCAGCGCCAGGACCCCCTGGACGGCGAACGTGGTGGTCGCGTTCACCCGGCCGCGCAGCTCGGGCGCCGTCTCGATGAACATGATCGCGCCCATGCAGGTGGCGAAGGCGACGACGATGCCGCCGGTGATGGTCCCGGTCACGGCGAGGACGGCGAGTTTCCACCACAGTGGACCGGTGAGCAGGCCCACGGCCAGGATCTCGATGGGGAAGAACAGGACGGAGGCGAGCAGGACCCGGTTCTCGCCGTACCGCTTGGACAGCCGGGCGGTGAGCCAGGCGCCGGCGATGCCTCCCAGCCCGCTGAGCGCGATCAGCACGCCGATGAGCCCCTTCGGGATGCCGAGGGTGTTGACCATGTAGAGCATGGAGACGGCGGTGTACGCCATGGCGAAGAAGTTGATGGTGACGCCTGCTCCGAGCAGGGCGCGCAGGGTGCGGTTGGTGACGGTGATGCGCAGCCCCTCGGCCACGTCCCGCCGGATGCCGCGTGAGGCGGCGGGTTCGTGGCGTTCCTCGGTGCGGATGGAGCGGAGGAGGAGGGCGGAGGCGAGGAAGGTCAGGGCCTCCGCGAGCACGGCCAGGGGCGCGGTGAGCACCTGGACGAGCAGGCCGGCGAGGCCGGGCCCGCCGACGGAGGCGACGGAGTACGAGGCGTGGAAGCCCGCCATGGCCTCCGTGCGCTGGTCGGGGTGGACGACGGCGGCGATGTGGGGGAAGTTCGCGGCGCGGAAGAGCACTCCGGCGGCGCCGATCACCAGGGCGACGGCGACGAGCCACGGAACGGTGAGTACGCCGAGCAGCCAGGCGAGCGGGACGGTGGCGGCGGCCGCGCAGGAGACCAGCTCGCAGCCGATCATCAGGGGCCGGTGCCGGGTGAGGCGGTCGGCGACGGCTCCTGCCTGCAGGCCGAGCAGCAGGGCGGGGATCGAGGCGGCGGCGGTCAGCAGGCCCATCTCGAAGGGGGACGCCGTCAGCAGGGTCACGGCGGTCAGGGGGACGGCCAGCTTGGACACTTCGGAGCCGGTCACGGAGATGGTTCGCGCGGTCCAGAGCAGGCGGTAGTCGCGCTGCCTGCGCAGGGGCGGGGGCGGCGCCGGCGCGGCGGTGTCCGCGTCCTCCGGCGAGATGTGAAGGGAACGCTTCATAAGTTATGAAGGTAATCCTTCAGAGTCGTGAAGGCAATCCTTCACATATCGGCGATCCTCCGCGACCGGCCGGGTACGGTGGGCGCATGACACGGGACAGTGAGGGGCTGAGCGATCCCAAGGCCATGAGGGCCCTCGCCCATCCCGCGCGCCTGGCGATACTCAACAGGCTCGGCGTCCAGGGCAGCGCCACCGCGACCGAGGTGGCCGAGAGCGCGGGCATCACGCCCAGCGCGGCGAGCTACCACCTGCGGATGCTCGCCAAGTACGGCTTCGTCGAGGACGCGCCCCCGCGCGGCGACGGGCGGGAGCGCCTGTGGCGGCCGGTGGCGTTCGCCGTCGGCGTCGAGCCGGACGACGGGCCCGAGGTGCGTGACGCGAAGGTGGCCCTGATCGCGGCCCTGCGCAGGATCGCGAACGAGGAGGTCGAGCGCGCGCTGTCCGCCCTGGACCAGGAGCCGGAGGAGTGGCGTGAGGCCACCCGCTTCCAGCGGGTGAGGATCAGGGCCGACGCGGCCGAGCTCGCACGGCTGGCCGACCAGATCGACGAGCTGTTGCAGCCGTACGTGGCCAGGCGGCGGCCGGAGGAGGACGCGCCGAGCGGCGCGCGGATCGCCGAGGTGCAGGTCAACCTCTTCCCCGTGGCGGCCCGACCGGTGCCAGGCCTGCCCACGGAGGACCACGGCCACCCGGCCGTGAGCCCAGGCTGAGGGGACACGCCGTGCTCCCGGCTCCTGGCGTGACCGGGGGCCGGGGCGGTCAGGTTGATGGTCCTGCCGTGCCCCTGGCCTCCGTGGGACTGCCGAGGCCAGGGGTGGTCAGGTTGATGGTCTTGCCGCGCTCCCGGCCTCCGTGGGGCTGCCGGGGCCAGGTCGGCGGTCCTGCCGTCGTCTCCGCTCCTGCGCGACTGCGGAGGCGGCGGGCGGCCAGGCTGAAGGGCCGTGTCGGGGCCGGCGGTCCCGCAGGGACCTGGGGCTGAGCTGAAGGGCGTGCCGGGCTACCGGTCCCGGGCGCGGCCAGGCTGAAGGGCGTGTCGGGCCGGCGGTCCTGCTGGGCTGCGGGTCTCGGGCGTGGCCAGGCTGAAGGGTGTGTCGGGCCGGCGGTCCTGCTGGGCTGCGGGTCCCGGGGGTGGTCGGGCTGGAGGGGCGTGCGGGCCGGCGGTTTCGTTGGGCTGCGGGTCTCGGGCGTGGCCTGGCTGCGGGGCTTGTCGGGTTCTCGGTCCCGCGGGACCCCGGGCGCGTCCAGCCTCAGGGGGCTCTCTGGCTGGTGAGGCGGCGGCGCTTGGGCGGTGGTCCGCGGCCCGCCGCGGGCCCGTGGTTCCCCGCGACGGGCGCGGACGTCGACCTCCGGCGGTCAGCCGGGGGTGGCGTGGGAGGTAGACTTTTCGGTGGCCTGTGACAGCAGGCCGACTTCGCATGCCCCATCGCGGATCGCTCCGTCGGTCCGGGTCCTCGGGCCCGGCTGGAGCGGTTTCGGGGCATCAGGGGCGGCAGACGACGCGCTGCCGCGGCACAACCGAGAACCGCGCCCCGCACCGCGGGGCGCCAGACCTGGAGGACCATCACATGGCCCCCGTCGTCACCATGCGACAGCTGCTCGAGAGCGGCGTTCACTTCGGTCACCAGACCCGCCGGTGGAACCCGAAGATGAAGCGCTTCATCTTCACCGAGCGCAACGGCATCTACATCATCGACCTGCAGAAGTCGCTGTCGTACATCGACCGCGCCTACGACTTCGTCAAGGAGACGGTCGCCCACGGCGGCACGATCCTGTTCATCGGCACGAAGAAGCAGGCCCAGGAGGCCATCGCCGAGCAGGCCGCCCGCGTGGGGATGCCGTACGTCAACCAGCGCTGGCTGGGCGGCATGCTCACCAACTTCTCCACCGTGCACAAGAGGCTTCAGCGGCTGAAGGAGCTCGAGGAGCTCGACTTCGACAACGTCGCCGGCTCGGGGCTCACCAAGAAGGAGCTCCTCATGCGGCGCCGCGAGAAGGACAAGCTCGAGCGCACGCTCGGCGGCATCCGTGACATGGGCCGGGTTCCGAGCGCGGTGTGGGTCGTCGACACCAAGAAGGAGCACATCGCGATCAGCGAGGCCAAGAAGCTCGGCATCCCTGTCGTCGCGATCCTCGACACCAACTGCGACCCCGACGAGGTCGACTACCCGATCCCGGGCAACGACGACGCGATCCGCGCCGTCGGCCTGCTGACGAGGGTCGTGGCCGACGGCGTCGCCGCCGGTCTGATGGCCCGCTCCGGCGCGGCCCGCGGTGACGAGAAGCCGGCCGCCGCCGAGCCGCTGGCCGAGTGGGAGCGCGAGCTCATCGAGCAGGGCGCCGGCGAGCAGGCGTCCGCCGAGACCGCCGAGGCCGCGCCGGTCGAGGCCGCGCCGGCTGAGGTTGAGGCCGCGCCGGCTGAGGCTGAGGCTGAGGCTGCGCCGGCTGAGGCCGCCGCCGAGGGCGAGCAGCAGGCCTGACGGCACGGCGAGCGCGTTTGACAGAACAACGCTCGGGGTGAGCACGGCGACGTGAGACGCCGAGCGAGGCGGCCGCCCCGGGCCGGCGATCCGCCGGCCCGGGGCGCACCGGCCGCGCCGGACGAGGTGGACACCGTAAGGGGCCGCCGGGCCGGGTGCAGGTGGCCGAGCCGGCCGCCGCGGCCCCGGCTGGGCTCCCCGGCGGTCGCCGGTCGGGTCCGGGCCGCACCTCGGACCAGGCTTCGGGCGAGGTTCCCGTACGGCACGCGCCTGCCGTACCCACCCAGGCGGACGACGGCAGCACCGGCGCCCGCCCGACCAACGACGACGACATCCCACAAGGAAAAAGAGCAATGGCTTCCGTGAACATGGCCGATGTCAAGCGGCTTCGCGAGATCACCGCTGCCGGCATGATGGACTGCAAGAAGGCGCTCGAGGAGTCCGAGGGCGACTTCGACCGCGCCATCGAGCTCCTCCGCCTCAAGGGCGCCAAGGACGTCGGCAAGCGCGAGGCGCGCACCGCGTCCAACGGCCTCGTGGCGCTGCAGCAGGACGGCGACTCCTCCGCCGCGCTGCTCGAGCTCAACTGCGAGACCGACTTCGTCGCCAAGGGCGAGCGCTTCCAGGAGCTCGCCTCCCAGGTCGTCGCGCACGTCCTGGCCACCAAGCCGGCCGACGTGGCCGCGCTGCTCGAGTCCTCCTTCGACGGCAAGACCGTCAAGGAGCACCTCGACACCGCCAACGCCGCGCTGGGCGAGAAGATCGAGATCCGCCGCTTCGCCGTGCTCGAGGGCGGCTACATCGGCTCGTACATGCACCGCACCGACCCGGCCCTGCCGCCGGCGGTGGGCGTGCTCGTGCAGCTCGACAAGCCGAACGCCGAGGTCGCCAAGGACATCGCGCAGCACGCCGCCGCGATGGCCCCGCAGTACCTCAAGCCGGAGGCCGTCCCCGCCGAGGTCGTCGAGAAGGAGCGCAAGCTCTTCGAGGAGATGACCCGCGAGGAGGGCAAGCCCGAGGCCGCCATCGGCAAGATCGTCGAGGGCCGCGTGAACGGCTGGTACAAGGACTTCACCCTGGTCCAGCAGGCGTTCGTCAAGGACAACAAGAAGAGCGTGGGCAAGTACGCCGCTGAGAACGGCGTCGAGGTGCTCTCGTTCGTCCGCTTCAAGGTCGGCCAGGCTTAGGCTTGACCGAGCCCTCAGCCGAACGAACCACCGATTGAAGGAGGCCGCCGCCGTGCAGGACCACCGGGAGTCAGCCCACGAATCCACACGGACGGCGGCTTCCTCGTCTCCGAACCCGCTCCGTTGGAAGCGGGTGATGCTGAAGCTGTCGGGCGAGGCGTTCGCCGGGGGCGCCGACCTGGGCATCGACCCGGTCGTCGTCGACCATCTGGCCGACTCGATCGCCGAGGCCGTACGCGAAGGCGTGCAGGTCGCCGTCGTGGTCGGCGGAGGCAACATGTTCCGCGGCGCCACCCTGTCGCAGGGGGGCATCGACCGCACCAGGGCCGACTACATGGGCATGCTCGGCACCGTGATCAACTGCCTGGCGCTGCAGGACTTCCTGGAGCGCCGCGGCGTCGAGACGCGGGTGCAGACGGCCATCACCATGCAGCAGGTCGCCGAGCCCTTCCTGCCGCGCCGGGCGATCCGCCACCTGGAGAAGGGGCGCGTGGTCATCTTCGGCGCCGGGCTCGGCTCGCCGTTCTTCTCCACCGACACCGCGGCGTCCCAGCGCGCGTTGGAGATCGGCGCGGAGGCGCTGCTCAAGGGCACGCAGGTCGACGGCATCTACGACTCCGATCCGCGCAAGAACCCGGACGCGGTCAGGTTCGACCACCTCGACTACGGAGAGGTGCTCATCCGTGACCTCGCGGTCATGGACGCCACCGCGATCAGCCTGTGCAAGGACAACGATCTGCCCATCGTGGTCTTCGACCTGATGGGCGAGGGCAACATCCTGCGAGCGGTCCGCGGTGAGAAAATCGGCACGCTGGTGAGCCCCGCAGGCAAATAGGGAGCGAGCCCGCACCGCCAGCCAGAAGACAGGGAGCCGCTGTGATCGACGAAACCCTCCTCGAAGCCGAGGAGAAGATGGACAAGGCCGTCTCCGTCGCGAAGGAGGACTTCGCGACCATCCGGACGGGCAGAGTCACCCCCTCGATGTTCAACAAGATCAATGCCGAGTACTACGGTTCGCCGACGCCGATCCAGCAGTTGGCCTCGTTCCACGTGCCCGAGGCCCGCATGGTGCTCATCCAGCCGTACGACAAGGGCTCGATGGGGGCGATCGAGAAGGCCATCCGCGACTCCGACCTCGGCGTGAACCCCAGTAACGACGGCCAGGTGATCCGCGTGTCGTTCCCCGAGCTGTCGGAGGAGCGCCGCAAGGAGTACATCAGGGTCGCCAGGAACAAGGGCGAGCACGCGAAGGTGTCCGTGCGCAACATCCGCCGCTCCGCCAAGGAGGTCCTCGACAAGATGGTCAAGGACGGCGAGGCGGGCGAGGACGAGGTGCGCCGGGCCGAGAAGGAGCTCGACGACATCACGCAGAAGCACGTCGCCAAGATCGACGAGCTGCTGAAGCACAAGGAAGCCGAGCTGCTCGAAGTCTGAGCGGCGCGCCGCCGGCGGACCGCGTCCTGCGGGCCGCCGCAGGTGCGGCCGGCGCACCTGGGGCACGCCGCTCTCGGCGGCTCGCCGCGGGTGACGGCGCGCATCCCCGGCGGGCCGCCGGGCTTGCGGCTCTTGCACCTACGGCCCTCGCCGGTGAGGCGGGGGCCGTGCACATGGAGAGACTCTGTGGAAGATCGTACGGCTGGCACCAGCCCGAGCGGCGGCGGCCGTACCGGCAGGAACCTGCCCGCGGCCATCGCGGTGGGCGCGGGGCTGGGCGCGCTGGTCCTGGTCACCCTGTACACGATCAAGGAGCTGTTCCTCCTGGTGCTCGTGGCCGCGGTGGGCGTGGGCACGCTTGAGCTGGTCAAGGCGTTCGGCACGCGTGGCATCAAGGTGCCGGCGGCGCCGGTCCTGGCCGGACTGGTGGTGATGCAGGCCGCGGCGTACTGGGGCGGGGCCGTGTGGCTGGTGGCCTCGTTCGCGGTGTTCGCGTTCGTGCTGCTGGTCTGGCGGATGTTCAGCGACGGCACCGACGGTTTCGTGCGTGACGGGACGGCGTCGGTGTTCACGCTGTTCTACCCGCCGATGCTGGCGGCGTTCGCGGCGCTGCTGCTGCGTCCCGAGGACGGCGACCACCGAGTTCTGATCTTCATCGCGGTGACGGTGGCCAGCGACATCGGCGGGTACGCCGCCGGGGTGCTGTTCGGGCGGCACAAGATGACGGCGATCAGCCCGAAGAAGACCTGGGAGGGCTTCGCCGGGTCGGTCGTGGCGTGCGTCGCGGTCGGGGCGTGGCTGGTGTCGTGGCTGCTGCACGGCGAGCTCTGGCAGGGGGCGGTGATCGGCGCGCTGGCGGCGCTGCTGGCCACGGTGGGCGACCTCATCGAGTCGATGATCAAGCGTGATCTCGGGATCAAGGATCTCGGGAGCATCCTGCCGGGGCACGGCGGCCTGATGGACCGGCTCGACTCGCTGGTCACGACGCTGGTGCCGGTCTGGATCCTGATGACCCTGTTCTTCTGACGGGACGCCGCGCCTCCGCCGCGACGCCGTACCGAGGGCCGCTGTCCTGGTGACCGCGGGCTGTCCTCCCAAGGGCGGGTGTGCTTCCGGCCGACGCCGCCGGGTGCGCGCCGCCGGGGCGGGGCGTCAGTGCCGCTGGTCCTCCAGCGCCTCGCTGGTGACCGGGGTGAGCCAGAGCCAGCGGACCGCCTCACCCGCGAAGGCGAAGCCGGACATGTTCGGCATGTCGGGGGGGTTGGCCTGCATGAGCACCCCCGAGTACTGCGGGCCGAGCGGGAACGTCTCGGGCTCGTGGTACCACTTGGCCGTGTGCCCGTGCCCCAGCCAGGTCACCGAGTGCCACGGGTACTGCGCCAGCCACACCAGCAGCAGCGCCGCGTCGCGCGGGTCGTCGCGGGTGGCGACGGCCAGCTCGATCCTGGCGTACGCGCCCGGCTGTTCGATCCACTGCTCGATCGTCGGCATCCGCTGGCAGCTCATGCCCACGGTCGACAGCACGGTGTAGCCGCGGCCGCCGTGGGGCGGGCGCTCGGTGATCCCCACGGTGGGAAGGCGGTCGCCGCCGGCGTCCCAGTACCGTCCCGCCGGGCCGAGGACGCGGTCGAGGTGGCCCATGGCGAACTGCTGGAACGACGGCCAGGCGCCTTCGCTGTAGCGCCAGTGCCAGTAGGATCTGGCGTTCCCGATACGTGGGGCGAGCCCTTCGAGCGCCTCCGAGAGCGCCCACGCGAACGGCGACTCGCCCACGGCGTCGCGGGCGTAGCCGGGCATGCCCCTGCTCATGTCGGCCCAGCCGGGGATGACGGCCAGCAGGTCGTCGTTCTCGTACAGCGCGACGCCGTCGCCCTCCTCGAACCACAGGGCGGTGAGCTGGCCGAGGTGGCGGCGGCCCTGCGGGTGCAGCGTGTTGGCCCTCGGCATGATCGGGGGCAGGCTGGACGTCACCCTGGCGAGGTCCACGACCGCCGGGGCGGGACGGTGGTTGGCGAGCCAGCACGCGCCGTGGACGGTGCCGTCGGGCGAGCACAGGTAGGCCACCGAGGCGTCCTCGTCGCGCTCGACCACGAGCGTCCGGCTGCCGTACGGGTTGCCGGCGGTGAGGACGACCTCGGCCGCCCCCTCACCGGACGCCGACCGGGAAATCGCCATACGAGATGACTGTAGATTGGACCGAGACTCTGAGGCGAGCCCGTGGCGCACCCTGAACCGGGGGCGAGGGGTCCTCGGCAGGAATGCCGCCTCCCGCGCGGGCGTTCACTAACCCTGGTCGTAACTCTCCAAGCGAAGGCAGGACCGTGTCACAGCAGCCAGGCCAGCTCACGTTCGTCGCGCCGCGCCGGGCCAAGCCCGCACGGCACCTGGCCGACCTGTCCATGGCCGACCGCCGGGCCGCCGTCACCGAGCTGGGGGAGAAGGCGTTCCGCGCCGACCAGCTCTCCCGCCACTACTTCGAGCGGCTCACCACCGACGTCTCGGCCATGACCGACCTGCCGGCCGCGTCCAGGGAGAAGCTGTCGGCCCTGCTGCCGTCGCTGCTGACGCCGGTCAAGGAGCTGACCACCGACCGCGGCACCACGCGCAAGACGCTGTGGCGGCTGTTCGACGGCGCGCTGGTCGAGTCGGTGCTCATGCGTTACCCCGACCGGGTGACGATGTGCGTGTCGTCGCAGGCCGGATGCGGCATGAACTGCCCGTTCTGCGCCACCGGGCAGGCGGGGCTGACCCGCAACATGTCCACGGCCGAGATCGTCGAGCAGGTGGTCGCCGGTGCGCGCGCGCTCGCGGCCGGCGAGGTGCCGGGCGGCCCCGGCCGGGTGAGCAACGTCGTGTTCATGGGCATGGGCGAGCCGCTCGCCAACTACAAGCAGGTGATCGGCGCGGTGCGCCGCCTGGTGGAGCCGGCGCCGCACGGCCTCGGCATCTCCGCGCGCGGCGTCACCGTCTCGACGGTCGGGCTGGTGCCCGCCATCGGCAAGCTCGCCGACGAGGGGCTGCCGGTCACGCTCGCGCTCTCGCTGCACGCGCCCGACGACGAGCTGCGCGACACCCTGGTGCCGATCAACACCCGGTGGAAGGTGGCGGAGGTCCTCGACGCGGCCTGGTCGTACGCGGCCAGGACGAAGCGGCGCGTCTCCATCGAGTACGCCCTGATCAAGGACATCAACGACCAGGAGTGGCGGGCCGACCTGCTCGGCAAGCTGGTCAAGAACAAGCTCGTGCACGTCAACCTCATCCCGCTCAACCCGACGCCGGGCTCCAAGTGGACGGCCTCCCGCCCGGAGGACGAGCGGGCCTTCGTCCGGCGCCTGGAGTTCCACGGCGTCCCCGTGACCGTGCGCGACACGCGCGGCCGCGAGATCGACGGCGCCTGCGGCCAGCTCGCCGCCGCCGAGTAGGCGCGCGGCGTACCGGTGACGTAGCAGGGGCCTGCCGGGCCGCGGCGGCTCACTGGGCTCGCCGCAGACGGCGTCGCGCGTAGAGCAGGATGCCGATCGCGCACCACAGCAGGGCCGGGAGCACGAGCCACGGCAGCCGGTCGAGCAGCAGCCCGTCGTGGGCGGCACGCGACCACGCCAGGAGCGGCACCGTGAGCCAGTACACCCTGGACGCGCTGACCAGCAGCATCACGATGACGGCGAGCACCAGCGCCATGATCGACAGTGCGGGGGAGGCGACGGACGCCCGGCTGGTGAGCGCGCCGAGCACGGTGCCTGTCAGCGCGCCGAGCACGTACAGGAGGAGCACCGAGGGGAGCGCGGCCCCGGCCGGCAGGGCGCTCGCGCCGAGCAGCAGCGCCCAGCAGGCGGCCAGCCCGGCGAGGACGAGGCAGGCCGCGAACGCCGCCATGAGCCCGGCCGCGATCTCGCGCACCCGGCCGCCCACGAGGACGGCCGACATGGCCCGCTGCCCGTCGGGTTCGGTGTCGAGGAGGCTGCGCGAGGCCCAGGCCAGCACGGGGACGGTGAGCGCGGCTCCGTCGGCGGCCACGGCCACCTCCTCGCCCAGGGGCGCCGGGGAGCCGTACACGATGGCGAGCAGCGCCAGCATGAGGAGCAGCGCCTGGTGGACGCGGTGCGAGCGGACGTAGGCGGCCACGCGGAAGGTGGCCAGGGCGATCACGGGGTCTCCTCGATCTCGCGGGTGGGGTAACCCTGCTCCCGCATGCCGGTGAGGAAGGCGGGCAGGTCCTCGACGGGCAGGGTGACGGCGACGGTGACCTGCCCGGCGCCGCGCTCGGTGACGTGCCCGCCGGCGGGGGCGCCTTCCTTGAGGTGGCCGTCCACCAGCGACCACTGGCGCAGGCCGGGCAGGCCGCGCAGGCCGCCCTGGTGGTCGGAGGCGACGACCACCCCGCCCCGCGCGGCCACCTCGGCCGCGATGCCGGGCAGCGCGGCCGAGGTGGCCGTGTCGAGCCCCGCGAAGGGCTCGTCGAGCACGAGCAGCCCGGGGTCGGACATGATCGCCTGCACCAGCCCCACCTTGTGGGCGCTGCCCTTCGACAGCTCGCCGAGCGGCAGGCGCAGCAGGTGCTCCATGCCCAGACGTTCGGCCCACGGCTCCCAGCGGGCGCCGCCGCGGACGCGGGCCATGTGTCGCAGGTACGCGGTGACCGTGAACGGCTGGCCGGTCGGGAACCGGTCCGGCGCGAAGCCGACGACGGCGGGACGGCCGGTGATCGCGCCCGCCGACGGTTCGGCCAGCCCGGCGAGCAGGCGCAGCAGGGTGGACTTGCCCGCGCCGTTGGGCCCGCTCAGCTCGATCACGTCGCCCGGCGCGAGGCCCGCGTCGGCTTCCCCGATGACGGTGGGGCCGCGCCGCCCGTAGCGGAAGGAGACCTGGGAGAGACGCATAGCCCTGCAAGCTATAGGTACGGTCGCATCGGCGGGATAAAGAGCCCCACAATGGAGGTATCCCCCAGCACATCTCAAGAGGAGTGCGCTTGAACCGCTTTCCGCGTGTCATGGGTATGCGTTCAGGCTATGACCCGGTGGACGTCGACACCCTCATCGCACGCATCGAGTCGACCTTGGGCAGAGGGCGGTCCGACGTCGAGCCCGTGACGGCCGACGAGGTCCGCAACGCGACGTTCCGTGCCAGGCGCGGCGGCTACCAGGAGACGGCGGTGGACTTCGCGCTGGAGGCCTTCGTGGTGGCGCTGGAGACGCAGGCCAGGCGTCCCGTGCGGCTGGCCATGGCGGAGCCGACCGGGCAGTTGCTGCGCGAGGAGTGGTTCGAGGCGCAGGCGGCCCGGGTGGAGCGCGCGGCGTTCCGGCCGGCGCGGATGGGCGCGGGTTACGACGAGGACGAGGTCGACGCGCTGCTGGACCGGATCGTCGCCACGCTGCGCGGCACCACCTCCTACCCGGTGTCGGGCGGTGAGGTGCGCGAGGTCAGGTTCTCGACCGTGCTGTTACGCGCCGGCTACCTGATCGCCGACGTCGACGCCTTCCTCGCGGGCATCGCCGACGTCCTGGACCAGCGGGCCCAGAGCGGCTGAGCCCGCCGCACGCCGGTCCACCGGCGTGCCGAAGCGGTGCGGCCCATCGGGAAGGGCGCCCTGCCGGTGGTGACGAGGGTGCTGACGGGGAGCTGGGGCGGCTGCACGGTCATGGCGCTGGGGCGCGGCGAGCTGGTGGACGCCCGGTCAGGCACGAGCTGGAGCTCGAACTCGCGCTGCGGTAGCGGTCAGGCGGCCTGCTCCTTGTGCCGCAGCAGGGCGACGAGGACGGAGGTCGCAGGGGCCGCGAGGAACGCCCCGGTGATGCCGATGAGCACGCTGCCGACGGTGATGGCGACCAGGATGACGGCTCCGGGCAGGTCGAGCGCCCTGCCGTAGATCTGCGGCGCGAGGACGTGCCCCTCCACCTGCTGGACGAGCACGGTCACGGCGACGACGATCAGCGCGACCAGCCATCCCTTGGCCACGAACGCCACGACGGCGGCGAGCAGCCCTGCCATGAACGCCCCCACGACCGGGAGGAACGCGCCGACGAACGTCAGCACGGCCAGCGGCAGCGCGATCGGCACGCCGAGTATCCACAGGGCGACGCCGATGAAGAAGCCGTCGAACAGGCCGACGAGGGCGACGCCGCGGATGTAGCGGCTGATCACGCCGAGCACGAGCGCGCCGGTGGCGCGGGCGCGCGGCCGGTACGCGGCGGGCACGAAGGCGACGAGCCAGCGGTACAGCCGGTCGCCGCCGTGCACGAAGTAGATGGACAGGATGACGGCGAGCACCGCCCCGACGACGATCTCGCCGACGGTCTTGACCCCGGCCAGCGCCCCACTGGTGATCTTCTGGCCCTGCTTGGCCAGGTAGTCCCTGACCTGCTGGGCGAGCTGCCGGTCGTCGATGCCGAGCCGGGTGGCCAGCCCGTGCAGGTCGTCGACGACCTTGCCGATGCTCGCGTGCATCTCCGACACGCTGTTGACGGTCGGGGGCACGACCAGCGCCATGACGGCCGCGGCGACCAGCAGTCCGCCGGCGAAGACGAGGGACGTGGCGAGCGCGTGGCTGAGCCCCCGGCGCCTGAGCCAGCGGGCCGGGGGCATGAGCAACGACGTGATGAACAGGGCGATGACGATCGAGATGGCCACAGTGCGGACCAGGTACAGGCAGTAGAGGATCACCGCGATGATCGCGATCCACCCCAGCGCGCGCCACGGCCTCATCGTTCGCCCCCCCGATCGTGCCTGGTCACAGGCGTTCCCAGGGAAGATCGGGGGCAACCCTGGCTAGGAGGGGGGCGTGAGGTGGGCCCGCTGGGACCGCTTGCCCGTCTCGTAGCCCTCCCTGGCGGCCCGGGTGGCGTCGCTGTCGCCCGCCTGCGCCACGGGCACGTCCCACCACGCCTGCGAGGACGGCGCGTCGAGCAGCGGGTCGGTGCGCACGTACACGACGGTCGTCTCCTGGGCGGCGCGCGCGTCGTCGAGCGCCTTGCGCAGGTCGGCGACGGTCTCGGGGCGCAGCACGGTCGCGCCCAGGCTGGCGGCGTTGGCGGCGAGGTCCACCGGCAGGTGGCCGCCGTCGTAGCGGCCGTCGCCCCGGTAGCGGTAGGAGGTGCCGAGCCGTTCCGCGCCGACGCTCTCCGACAGCCGTCCGATGGAGGCGAAGCCGGAGTTGTCGACGAGGACGACGACCAGCTTGATCCCCTCGGCCACCGCCGTGACCAGCTCCTGCGCCATCATCAGGTACGAGCCGTCGCCCACCAGGACGAACACCTCGCGGTGCGGCGCGGCCAGCTTCACGCCGAGCCCGCCCGCGATCTCGTAGCCCATGCAGGAGTAGCCGTACTCGACGTGGTAGCTGCCGGGGCCGCTGGGCCGCCACAGCTTGTGCAGGTCGCCCGGCATCGAGCCGGCGGCGCAGACGACCACGCCGTCGTCGCCGGCGGCGGCGTTGACCGCGCCGATGACGGCCGACTGCGGCAGCGGCGAGCCCTCCAGCGCGTACGCGGCGTCCACGGTGGAGTCCCAGACGCCGATCAGTTCGGCGGCCCGCGCCCGGTGCCCGCCGGGGGCGGCCCACCCGGCGCAGGCGGCGTCCAGCTCGGCCAGGCCCTCGCGGGCGTCGGCGACGAGCTGCAGGCCGGACAGCTTGGCCGCGTCGAAGGCGGTGACGTTGATGTTCAGGAATCGGGCGTCCTCGGCGAACAGCGACATGGAGGCGGTGGTGAAGTCGCTGTAGCGGGTGCCGACGCCGATGACGACGTCCGCCTCGCGGGCCATGGCGTTGGCGGCGGTGGTGCCGGTCGCGCCGACGGCGCCGAGGGCGAGCGGGTGCCCGTGCGGCAGCGCGCCCTTGCCGGCCTGCGTCTCGGCCACGGGCACGCCGTGCGCCTCGGCGAAGGCCCGCAGCGCGGCCGTGGCCTCGCTGTAGATCACCCCGCCGCCGGCCACGACGACCGGCCTGCGCGCCGACCTCAGCAGGTCGGCGGCGCGGGCCAGGGCGGCCGACTCGGGGCGCGGCCTCGCGACGTGCCACACGCGGCGGGCGAACAGCTCGTCCGGCCAGTCGTACGCCTCGGCCTGCACGTCCTGCGGCAGCGCCAGCGTCACCGCGCCGGTCTCGGCCGGGTCGGTGAGCACCCGCGTCGCGGCGAGCAGCGCGGAGGGGAGCTGCTCGGGCCGGTTGATCCGGTCCCAGTAGCGGGAGACGGGCTTGAAGCAGTCGTTGACCGACACGTCGTACGAGCGGGAGTCCTCCAGCTCCTGGAGCACCGGGTTCGCGGCGCGCGTCGAGAAGATGTCGCCGGGCAGCAGCAGCACGGGCAGGCGGTTGATCGTGGCGAGCGCCGCCCCCGTCACCATGTTGGTCGCGCCGGGCCCGATCGAGGTGGTGCAGGCCAGCGTGGACAGGCGGCCGGCGGCGCGCGCGTACGCGGCGGCGGTGTGCACCATGGCCTGCTCGTTGCGGGCCAGCCGGTACGGCAGGTCCTCGTCGGTGGTGGCGAGCGCCTGGCCGAGGCCGGCCACGTTGCCGTGTCCGAAGATGCCGAGGACGCCGCCGAACAGGCGGTGCTCGGCGCCGTCGCGTTCGCTCCACTGCGCGGCCAGGAAGCGCACCACGGCCTGCGCGACGGTCAAGCGGGTCATGAGGTCCTCCCGAACGGCAGTCTGGGGTCGGTGGGGCGGCCGGTCCAGGAGGAGCGGATCCAGGCGTGGCGGGGGTCGTCGCAGAACGCCATCGACCGTTCCTCGGCGGGACCCGCCAGGACGTTGAGGTAGTACAGGTCGTAGCCGGGCGCGGCCATGGACGGGCCGTGGTAGCCGTACGGGACGAGCACGACGTCGCCGGACGACACCTCGGCCAGCGTGTCGATCCGGCCCCGCTCCGAGCCGTAGACCCGCTGGTAGCCGACGCCGTCGCCGGCCACCTCGAAGTAGTAGATCTCCTCCAGCACGGCCTCGCCCGGGTTCGGCGTGTCGTGCTTGTGCGGGGGGTAGGACGACCAGTTGCCGCCCGGGGTGAGCACCTCGACGGCCATGAGCTTGTCGCAGGCGAAGACGCCGGGGGCGCAGAAGTTGTGCACCTGGCGGCTGGCCTGCCCGGCGCCCCTGATCTCCACGGGGACGTCCGACGCGGGGACGTGCCTGGGGGGCAGCGCGCGGGTGGCGCGGGCGGACGGCAGCGCCACCCGGCCGGCGCCGGTCAGCGTCACGGCCGCCCCCACCGGCAGGTACGCGAAGTCGGACGGGCCGTCGAAGACGGAGGCCCGGCCCGCCAGGTCGGCCGTGAACGCGCCGGCGGCGACGGTGAACGAGCCGGACAGCGGCAGGACGACCATCTCCTCGTCGCCGGTCCCGAACGTCACCGGCTCGCCGGTCAGGTCGGCGACCCGCAGCCCGGAGTAGGTCCACCCGGCCACGGACGGGGTGATCTCCACCGTCCAGGGGCCGCCGGCGGTCTCGCCGTACGGAAGGTAGGTCATGAACGGGCCTCTCGTACCAGGGCGGCCGCGCCGTCCACGGCGGCCGCGACGTCGTCGTCGGGAGGGTAGAGCAGCGCGCGGCCGACGACGAGCCCCCGCACGCCGGGCAGGGCGAGCGCGCGGTTCCAGTCGGCGTACGCGGCGTCGATGTCCGGGGGGTCGCCGCCGAGCAGCAGGGCGGGCAGCGTGGTCGCGGCCATCACCCGCTCCATCTCCGCCACGGCGGGGATCTTGAGCCAGGTGTAGGCCGAGGTCACGCCGAGCGCCTGGGCGACGCTGATCGCCCTGATGACGGCGTCGGGCGACAGGTCGTTGCGCAGCGCGCCCGACTCGGAGCGGCGCGCCCAGAACGGTTCGACCATGGCCACCAGGCGGCGGCGGGCCAGGTCGGAGACCGCGTGGGCGCACGACTCCAGGGTGGACACCGTGGCCGGGTCGGCCGGGTCGATGCGGCAGAGCATCTTGCCGCCGTCGAGCCGCATGGCGTCGATGGAGGCCGCGTCGTAGCCGGTGAACCGGTCGTCGAGCTCGAAGACGGAGCCCAGCAGGCCGCCGCGGTTCATCGAGCCGAAGGCCAGCTTGCCTTCGAGCGCGCCGAGCAGGAGCAGGTCCTCGAGGACGTCGGGCGAGGCGAGGATGCCGTGCACGCCGGGCCTGGACAGCGCGGTCTGCAGGCGGTCGAGCAGGTCGGTGCGGCTGCCCATGGCGAGGGGCCGGTCGCGTACCGCGAGCGCGCCGCGGGCGGGGTGGTCGGCCGCGATGACGAGCAGCCGCTCGCCCTCGCCCGGCATGCCCCGCCGCTCCCGTCTGGCCGCGGCCGCGGCGATCTCCTCGGGCCTGGTCGCCCTGATGGAGGTGAGCCGCTCGTAGCGGCCGGTCCTGGGCAGCGTGACGTCGCTCAAGACGCCGCTCCGTTCAGCAGGTCGTCCACCTCGGCGGTGGTCGGCATGGCGTCGGCGCAGGCCAGGCGGGCGGCGACGTACGCGCCGGCCACGTTGGCGAAGCGCAGGGTGCGCTCCAGCGGCCAGCCGCGCAGCAGGCCGAGGCACAGCGCGCCGCCGAAGGCGTCGCCGGCGCCGATGCCGTTGACCACCTTCACCTCGACCGGCTCGACCACGACGCTCTCGTCGGCCGTGCGGGCGAAGACGCCGGCGGGGCCCATCTTCACGACGGCCACCCGTACGCCGGCGTCGAGCAGCGCCTGGGCGGCGGCCTCCGGGTCGCGGACGCCCACGGCGGTCTCGACCTCGTCGAGGTTGCCGACGGCGACGTCCGCGTGGGACAGCGCGTCGCGCACCTCGGTGTGGGCCTCCTCGCGCGACGCCCACAGGGTCGGCCGGTAGTCGAGGTCGAATACGGTCCAGCCGGAATTACGGGCCTCCAGCGCCGCCTTGTGGGCGGCGCGGCTCGGTTCCTTGCTCAGCCCGGTGGCCGAGAACCAGAACAGGCGGGCCGAGGCGATCGCCGGGAGGTCGAGGTGGCCGGGGGTGATCCGCAGGTCCGGCGGGTGCTCGCCCCGGTAGAAGTAGATCGGGAAGTCGTCGGGCGGGAAGATCTCGCAGAACGTGACCGGCGTGGGCGTTCCTCCGATGGTGTGGACGTACGCGTCGTCCACGCCGAAGCCGCGTACCGCACGCCGGACGAACTCGCCGAACGGGTCGGCGCCCACGGCGGTGATCACGGCGGAGCGCAGCCCGTGGCGGGCCGCGGCCACGGCCACGTTCGTGGGGCTGCCGCCGAGGAACTTGCCGAAGGACTCGACGTCCGCCAGGCCTACGCCTGTCTGCAGCGGATAGACGTCGACGCCGCAGCGGCCGATCGTGATCAGGTCGTACAACGCACCTCCAGGGACGCAGCTTGCCTAAGACACTATGGCATATTGTCATGACATATGGATGTCCGCTATGTAGCTGAATGTGCCCTGGCCGAAACCCGGGGCGCGCGCGGCAGGTGGACCGGAATCGCCGGACCTGCTCCTGGCGGGCGAAACCGCAGCTCGCGGGCTTGTTCCCCAGTGTATGCAGAGCTTTACGTCATCTACATGTCATGACATATTGGCCTATGGCTTTACCTCCCTTTTGGACATGGAGGATATGCATGGCATCACGGAAGCGGTCGATCGGAGTGATCGCGGTGGTCGCCGCGACGGGTCTCGGGCTCTCCGCCTGCGGCCAGTCGTCCGGCGGGGCCGGCGGCGGCGCCGTCGAGCTGACGATCACGCAGAACGCCATCGCGGGCGGCAAGAACGCCGTGTCGGCCGAGCACATCGCCAACTGGGTGATCCCCACGTTCGAGGCGGCCCAGAAGGCCAAGGGCAAGGACGTCAAGGTCAAGTTCATTCCCAGCGGCGTGGACGACGAGCAGTACAAGACCAAGCTCTCCCTCGACCTCAAGTCAGGCAAGGGCGCCGACGTGATCGACATCGACGGCATCTGGGCCGGCGAGTTCGCCCAGGCGGGCTACATCAAGCCGCTGGCCGAGGTCGTCGGCGCCGAGGCCGACACCTGGGAGGGCTGGTCGCAGATCCCCGACGCGGTGCAGGGCCTCGCCACCTACGACGGCAAGAAGTACGCCCTGCCCATCGGCACCGACGGCCGGGTGCTCTACTTCAACAAGACGCTCTTCCAGAAGGCCGGGCTGCCCGCCGACTGGCAGCCGAAGAGCTGGCAGGAGATCCTCGACGCGGGCGCGAAGCTCAAGTCGTCGGGCGTGCCCGTGCCGATCCAGATCAACGCCGGCACGGCGATGGGTGAGGCCACCACCATGCAGGGCGTGCTGCCGCTGCTCGCCGGCGCCGGCGCGGAGATCCAGAAGGACGGTAAGTGGACGGGCGCCGGCCAGGCGCTCAAGGACGTCCTCGGCCTCTACCAGAAGATCTACGGCGGCAGCGGGCTCGGCGACCCCAGGCTCCAGCAGGAGGCCAAGGGCCGCGACAAGTCGTTCCAGCAGTTCGCCCAGGGCAGGATCGGCATCCTCATGGAGGGCGACTACTTCTGGCGCGGCGTCGTCAACCCCAAGGACGGCGTGGCCAGGATGCCCGACCGCGACCAGAACGTCGGCTACGCCCTCATCCCCGCCATGGAGCCGGGCAAGGGCATCAGGGGCCAGGACTTCGTCAGCATGTCCGGCGGCGCCCTGCGCACCGTCAACCCCAACTCCAAGCACCCCAAGGAGGCGTTCGAGCTGCTCGCCTTCACGCTCTCGGCGGACGCGCTGAAGCAGGAGACCAAGGGCGGCAACGTCCGCGTCACCCCGCGCGGCGACGTCAACAAGGAGATCCTCGCCGGGGAGCCGCTGCTGACGTTCATCTCGGAGAAGGTGCTCCCGCTCACCGCCTACCGGCCGCCGGTGGCGATCTACCCGCAGGTGTCGGTGGCGCTGCAGGAGGCCACCGCGGCGGTCGCCGGAGGAACGCCGCCCGACCAGGCGGCGGCCGACTACCAGAAGAAGCTCGAAGGAATCGTCGGTGGCGCAGGCAACATCGCCTCCTGACGCCGCCCCCGGCGAGGACGCCCGAGCCCGCCGCCACAGCACCGACGCGGCGGGCCTCGGCAGGGTGCGCGCGGCCCTGTTCACCGCGCCCGCGCTGGCGCTCATCGCGGTGTTCCTCGTGTTCCCCGCGCTGTGGGTGCTCTACCTGGGGCTGACCACCTACCGCCTGACCGGCGCCGACGCGGCCGAACCCCAGTTCGTCGGCCTGGACAACTTCGTCGAGGCGCTGTGGGACCCCGCGTTCTGGGACTCCACCTGGCTGACCGTCGAGTTCGTGCTCGGCTCGGCCGTCGTCGGGCAGGTCGGGCTCGGCTTCACGATCGCCTGGCTGCTGCGCGACCGGCGCGGCCCGCTCAAGCGGCTCGTCGAGGGGCTCGTCATCCTGGCGTGGATCCTGCCCAGCGCCGTGGTGTCGTTCCTGTGGGTGGCGCTGCTCGACCGCGACAGCGGCACGCTGAACGCGCTGCTCGGCATCCCCGGCTTCCCCTGGCTGCTCGACCACCCGATGCTGTCGATCGTCGTCTTCAACACCTGGCGCGGCACCGCGTTCTCGATGATGCTCTACGGCGCCGCCCTCGGGAACGTGCCGCCCTCGCACCTGGAGAGCGCGAGGCTCGCGGGGGCGACCGGCTGGCAGCAGCTCAGGGACGTCGTCTTCCCGCACATCAAGGGCCACGTCCTGACGAACCTGCTGCTCATCAGCCTGTGGACGTTCAACGACTTCACCCCGTTCATGCTGACCGCGGGCGGGCCCGACGGCAGGTCCGAGGTGCTGGCCGTGCACGTCTACAAGGTCGCCGTGCAGAGCGGCGAGCTGGGCTACGGCGCCGCCCTGTCCACGATCATCCTGCTGATCAACCTGGTCGTGGCGGTCTTCTACCTGCGGCTGCTCAGGAGCAAGAGATGATCCGCTTCGTCCTCGGCCGGATCGGCTTCTACGCGCTCGTCGCGGTGGTGCTGGCGTTCTTCACCCTGCCGCTCCTCTGGCTGGTCACCGCGCCCTTCACCGCCGACCCGACGTACGAGGTGCGCGTCCCGCTGCCCGGCGGCGGGCGGGGGGACGGCGGCACCGCCGCCTTCACCTGGGACAACTTCCGCGCCGTGCTGGAGCACCCGTACGCGCTGCCGTCGCTGTACAACTCGGTGCTGCTGTCGGCCGGCACGGCCGCGCTGGTGGTGCTCCTCGCGGCGCTGGCGGCCTACGCGCTCAGCCGCGTGCGCCTGCCCGGCCGTGACGCGCTCCTCTACGTGCTGCTGCTGCTGTCGTCCATCATCACGGGCACGGCGGCCATCGTGCCGCTCTTCCAGCTCGCGGTGGAGCTCGACCTCATCGACTCGCGGCTCGGGCTCGTGCTGATCCTGACCGGCGGCCTGCTGCCCGCCGCGATCTTCATGCTGAAGGACTTCATGGACTCCACGCCGAAGTCGTACGAGGAGTCGGCGCGGGTCTTCGGGGCCTCGCCGCTGCAGATCGTCCGGCACGTCGTGGTCCCGCTGGTGCGTCCTGGGCTGGCGACGATCGCGGTGTGGGCGGTGGCGAACGTGTGGGGGAACTTCCTCATGCCGTACCTGCTGCTCAGCGACGTGGAGAAGCAGCCCGCGGCGGTGATCACGTACACGCTCTACACCGAGGGCGGGCAGGCGAACCTGCGGCTGCTGTCCACGTTCGGCCTGCTCTACTCGGTCCCTGTGGTGCTCATGTACCTGTTCGTCAGCAAAAAGTACGGCTTCCGGTTCCACGGAGGGATCAAGCGGTAATGGCGGCAATCGAACTACGCGGGCTGACCAAGGTCTACCCGGGGGGCGTGACCGCGCTCGACGCGCTCGACCTGGTCGTCCCCGACGGCGAGTTCTTCGCCCTGCTCGGCCCGTCCGGCTGCGGCAAGACCACGCTGCTGCGCACGATCGCCGGCCTGGAGGCGGCCACCGGCGGAGCCGTGGTCATCGGCGGCAGGGACGTCACCGGGGTCCAGCCGGGCGAGCGCGACGTCGCCATGGTCTTCCAGGACTACGCGCTGTTCCCGCACATGGACGTCGCCGACAACATCGCGTACCCCTTACGCATCAAGAAGGTGCCCAAGGGGGCGCGGCGCGGGAAGGCGGCCGAGGTGGGCGCCAGGCTCGGCCTCGACGGGCTCATGGACCGGCGGCCGGGCCAGCTCTCCGGCGGGCAGCAGCAGCGCGTGGCGCTGGCCCGCGTGATGGCGACGCAGGCGCAGGCGTTCCTGTTCGACGAGCCGCTGTCCAACCTCGACGCCCGGCTCCGCCTGGAGGCCAGGACGTTCCTCAAGAAGCTCCAGCGCGAACTCGGCGTCACCACCGTCTTCGTCACCCACGACCAGGCCGAGGCGCTGGCCATGGCCGACAGGATGGCGGTGATGGAGGCGGGGCACATCCGGCAGATCGGCACGCCGGCCGAGGTGTTCCAGCGGCCCGCCAACACCTTCGTCGCCGCGTTCATCGGATCGACTCCCATGAACCTGCTCGACGCGACCGTCCGCGGTGACACGCTGGAGGTGGCGGGGTGCAAGGTCCCCGTCCCCGCCTCGGCGGAGGGCAGGCTGCAGGACGGGGAGAGGCTCGTGTACGGCGTCCGGCCCGAGTACATGGCGTACTCGGACGGGCCCGCCGACGCCGCACTGGCGGGAAAGGTGGCCATCGTGGAGAACCTGGGCGCGTCCTACCTGGTGACGCTGGACGTCGGCGACGTGGCCGTGCAGGCGGTCGTCCCCGAGGGCAGGGAGCCCGCTGTCGGCTCCGACGGCCACGCCGTGCCCCGCCGCGACCGCGCGCTCGTCTACCGGGACGGTGAGCTCGTGTGAGAGGCCACTGGAGCCTGGACGACAGGCTGGAGCGCACGCTGCGCGAGGTGCCGTTCGAGGTGCCGGCGGGCACCCGCGCGGTGACCGTGCGGCTCGGCCACGACCGCTCACGAGGGGTGATCGACCTCGGCTGCGCATCGCCGGCGGGGTTCCGCGGCTGGTCGGGCGGCGCCCGCGACGAGTACACCATCACGGCGCGCTGGGCGACGCCCGGCTACCTGCCGGGCGAGCCGGAGCCGGGGACGTGGCACGTCTGGCTGCGCCTGCACCGGATCCCGCCTGAGGGCCTCGACTACACGCTCGACGTGACCTGCTCGCCCGTCGCGCCGCCGGAGCCGCCGGCGCCGCCGGAAGGGCCGCCGGCGGGCGACCGGCCGCCCCGCCGCGACATCCCGGACGTGGAGGGCCTGCGCTGGTTCGCCGGCGACTTCCACGCCCACACCGTCCACAGCGACGGCGGCCTCACCGTCGGCGAGCTCGCCGGGCTGGCCCGCGCGCGCGGGCTCGACTTCCTCGCCGTCACCGACCACAACACCGTCAGCCACCACCCCTGGCTGGCCGCCGCCGACCACGGCATCACGCTCATCCCCGGCCAGGAGGTCACCACCGACCGCGGCCACGCCAACGTGTTCGGCGACGTCGGCTGGGTGGACTTCCGTGAGCCCGCCGACTCCTGGGTCGAGCACGCCGAGCGCGCGGGCGGGCTGATCTCGATCAACCACCCGCTGGGCGGCGACTGCGCGTGGCTGCTGCCCCTCACCCGCCGCCCCAGGGTGGCCGAGGTGTGGAGCTCCGGCTGGTGGGACCGCCGCTGGGGCGCGCCGCTCGCCTGGGCCGACGCCTGGCGCGACGACGTGATCGCGATCGGCGGCAGCGACTTCCACCGGCACGGAAGCGACGGCCTGCCCGGCGCGCCGACGACCTGGGTGCTGGCCGAGGACGCCGGCCGCGTCCTCGACGGCGTGCGGGCGGGCCGCACCGCCGTCTCGGCGGGCCCAGACGCGCCGCTGCTGCTCAGACTCGGCGACGAGCTGCTCGCCCTGGACGCCGCCGGGCTCGTGCTGGTGCGTCCCGACGGCTCCCGCCAGGTCGTCCGCGGCGACCGCGCGCTGCTGCCCGCCGCGGACGGACCCCACCGCCTGGAGACCCACGACAACGAGGTGATGGCCCTGTGCGCATGAGATCAGCGGGCTCGTGGAAGGTCGCGGGCGCGCCCGTGAGCTTCGGGGTGTTCGAGCTGAGCGACGCGCCGCCGCCGCTGACCGCGGGCGAGCTGGTCGGGGCGCTGGCGCAGGCCGGGTACGACGGGGTCGACCTCGGCCCCCTCGGCTACCTCGGCACCGGCGGCGCGCTGGCGGAGCGGCTCGGTGGCCTGCTGCTGGCCGGAGGCTGGGCCGACCTGCGCTACGGCGACGAGGAGGCGTTCCGCGCCGGCCTGCCGGCGCTGGAGGCCACCCTGGACGTGTTCGCCGCCGCCCCCGCCGCGCCGCCGCACCTGGCCCCGAGGCCCACGCTCGGCTGCTCGGGCTCGCCCGAGCGGTTCGCCAGGCCGGGGGCGGGCGTGCCGGGGCTGGGCGCGTCCGCGTGGCCGGCCTACGCCGCGCGCGTGCAGGAGGCGGCCGACCGCTGCAGGGAGCGCGGCTTCGAGCCCGCCTTCCACCACCACCTCGGCACGTACGTCGAGACGCCGCAGGACGTCGAGCGGCTGCTGGAGCTGACCGACGTGGCGCTCTGCCTGGACACCGGCCACCTGCTGCTGGCCGGCGGCGACCCGGTGGCGGCGCTGCGCGACTGGGCGGGCCGGGTCGGGCACGTCCACGTCAAGGACGCCGACAGGGGCGTCCACGCGCGCGCCCTCGACGACGGCGCCGACCTGCGCGAGCTGATGGGCAGGGGCGGCTTCGCCCCGCTGGGCGGGGGCGAGCTCGACCTGCCCGGCGTCGTGCGCGCCCTCGACGAGATCGACTACCGGGGCTGGATCGTCATCGAGCAGGACACGCTGCCAGGCCGCCGCACGGTGGCGCAGAACGTCGCCGACCAGGCGGCCAACCGCGAGAAGCTGAGGGAACTGGGACTGTGAAGATCGCGCTTGTCGGGTGCGGCGCCGTCACGCAGGCGGTGTACGTGCCGCTGCTGTCGAGACGCCGCGACCTGTTCGAGGTGACCGCCGTGTGCGACCTGTCGCGCGCGCTCGCCGACGCCGTGGGCGACCGGCTCGGCGCCGCCGGACGGTTCACCTCGCTGGAGGCCATGCTCGCCGCCGGAGGGTTCGAGGCGGTCGTCGTGCTGGCCTCGGGCTCGCACGGCGACGCGGTGCGGCGCGCGCTCGCCGCCGGGTACGCCGTCCTGTGCGAGAAGCCGCTCGCGCTGACCAGGGCGGAGGTGGCGGCGCTGCCCGAGGGCCGGCTCATGGTCGGCTACATGAAGCAGTACGACCCCGCGGTGCGCAGGGCGGCGGCGCTCCTCGGCGAGCTGGGCGGGCCGGAGGCGATCCGGTCGGTGGAGGTGACCGTGCTGCACCCGAGCGGGGAGTCGCAGCTCGCCTTCGCCAACCTGGTCAGGGCGGCCGACGTGGAGCCTGGCACGCTCGCGGCGCTGCGGGCGGAGGAGGACACACTGGTGTCGCGGGCGCTGGGGGAGGAGGCGACGGAGCGGGTGCGGGCGCTGTACGGCGTGACCCTCGGCTCGATCTGCCATGACTTCTCGCTGCTGCGCCGCTTCACCGGGTCGCCCGCCGAGATCTCGTACGTCGAGACCTGGGGCGAGACGCCCGGCTCCGTCGAGATCTCCGGGCCGCTGCCCGCCGCCGGCCGGTTCTCCGTCCGCTGGCACTACCTGGAGGACTACCCCGCCTACCGCGAGACCGTGGCCGTCCACCACGACCGGGGGTCGCTGGAGCTCGTCTTCCCCTCGCCGTACCTGATGAACGCGCCCACCCTGCTCACCGTCGTGTCCGGCGGCGAGGCGCGCACCGAGTGGCGCGACGTGACCGAGGCGTTCGAGGTGCAGCTCGCCGCCTTCCACGCGTACGTCACCAGGGGCGAGCCCCCGCTCACCGGCGTCGAAGGGGCGCTGGAGGACGTCGTCACCGCCCAGCGCGTCGCCGCCCGCTACGCCGTCCTGCACGGCCTGCCCATCGGAGGTGAGGCGGCGTGACCGCCGAGATCGTCGTCGTCCCGCACACCCACTGGGACCGCGAGTGGTACGAGCCGTTCCAGCGCTTCAGGCTGCGGCTGGTCGCGCTGCTCGACGAGGTGCTCGACACGATGGAGCGCGAGCCCGGCTACCACTTCACCCTCGACGGGCAGCTGGCCTGCGTCGACGACTACCTGGAGGTGCGGCCGGAGCAGCGCGACCGCGTCGCCGCCCTGGTCGAGTCGGGACGGCTGGCCGTGGGGCCCTGGCAGATCCTGCTCGACGAGTTCCTGTGCTCGGGCGAGACCATCGTCCGCAACCTCGAACTGGGCATGGACCGCGCCGACAAGCTGGGCGGCGCGATGCCCGTGGGGTACCTGCCCGACATGTTCGGCCACACCGCGCAGATGCCGCAGATCCTGCGGCGGGCCGGGCTGCCGCACGCCTGCGTCTACCGGGGCGTGCCGTCCTCGGTCACCACCGACGCGTTCGCCTGGGTGGCGCCCGACGGCACCGCTATAAGCACCCGGTACCTACCGGAAGGCGGGTACGGCAACGGCGCCCACCTGTTCGAGGACCCCGCCCGCGTGCGGGAGCGGGGGGCGGAGTTCGCCCGCAGGATGCGCGCCTGGCACGGCCAGGAAGGGCCGCTGCTCGCGATGTACGGCACCGACCACTCGGCGCCCGTGGCCGGCCTGCCCGAGATGGTGGCCGCGCTGGACGCCCGCATGGACACCCTGTCCGGATACCTCCGAGCGCAGCCGGCCGACGTGGAGGCACTGCCGCGCGTCCACGGCGAGCTGCGCTCCCACGCCCGCGCCAACATCCTGCCCGGCGTCGTCTCCGTCCGCGCCCACCTCAAACAGGCCATGGGCAGGGCCGAGCGCATGGTCGAACGCTACGCCGAACCGCTCGCCGCCCTCTGGGGCGGCGCGTGGCCCGGCCGCTTCCTCGACATGGCCTGGTGGCGCCTCGTCGACGCCAGCGGCCACGACTCCGTCACCGGCTGCGGCGTCGACGACACCGCCCAGCAGGTCGCCGCCCGCATCGCCGAGGCCGAGCACCTCGGGCAGGCCGTACGCGACATGGTGACCGCCCGGCTCGCCGCGTCCGTGCCGTCCGGCGGCGTGCTCGTCGTCAACCCCACCCCCGCCCGCCGCCGCGGCGTCGTCGTCGTGGACGTCGCCGGCTCCGACCCCCTGGTCGGCCCCTCCGGCGCCACCCTGCCCGCCCAGCCCCTCGAGTACGCCCCCACGCTGCTGCTCGACGAGGAGATGGACGGCGCCACCGCCCTCACCTTCGTCCACGGCACCGAGCTGTACGGGCAGCACGTCACCGGCTGGACCGTCCAGGACGGCACCCTGACGTTCACCGTGGCCCGCGAGCCGTCCAACGCGTTCGACGTCGCCGGACTGCGCGGCAGGATCGACGGCGTCACCCGCGTCCGCATCGTCGCCGAACCCCGCCGCACCGTCGCCGTCCTCGCCGACGTGCCGCCGCTCGGTCACACCGGCCTGCGGCCCGTCGCAGGGGCGGCCCGCGCCGCCGGGCTGCCGCACGGGCTCGCCCCCGTACGCGGCGACGACCTGGCGCTCGACAACGGCCTGCTGCGGGTCGAGGTCGCGCCCGACGGCACCCTCTCGCTGCACGGCGGCGGCGTCACCGTGACCGGGGCCGCCCGCGTCGAGGACGGCGGCGACGTCGGCGACACCTACAACCACGCCCCTCCGGCCGAGGACCTGCTCGTGTCGGAACCGGAGTCCGTCGAGGTCGTCCCGGTCTGCTCTGGGCCGCTCGTGGCGGCGCTCGACGTGCGCCGCACGTACCACTGGCCCGCCGCCGGCGACGGCGTCGAGGGCACGCCCGAGCTCCCGGCGGCCCGCCGTACCGCGCGGACCGAGGAGATCGTCGTCGACACGCGGGTGGAGCTGCGGGCCGGGGAGCCGTTCGCGCGGCTGCTGGTCACGTTCGACAACCGCTGCTCCGACCACCGCGTGCGGCTGCACGTCCCGCTGCCGGAACGCGCGGACGTCTCGCACGCCGAGGGCCAGTTCGCCGTCGTCACGCGCGGGCTGAGCGCCGAGGGCGGCTGCGGCGAGACCCCGCTGCCCACCTTCCCCGCCTCCGCCTGGGTGGCCGCAGGGGGCGTGGCCGTCCTGCTGGAGCACGTCACGGAGTACGAACTGGCCGACGACGGGCGCGAGCTCGCGCTCACCCTGCTCCGCTGCGTCGGCTACCTGTCCCGCAACCGCAACGCGCTCAGGCCGGAACCCGCCGGCCCCCAGCTGCCCACCCCGGCCGCCCAGTCACGCGGCGTCCGGACGGTGAGCCTCGCCCTCATGCCGTACGCGCCGCCCGAGCCGGGGAACTGGGCGGCCGTGCTGGAGGCGGCGGAGACGTTCAGGCACGACCTGCTGGCCGTGCCCGGCCTGGGCCCGCGCGACCTGCCCCTGCCGCCCGAGGCGGCGGGCCTGTCGGTGCGGGGCGACGGGGTGACGATGACGTCGCTGCGCATGCGCGACGACCGCACGGAGCTGCGCCTGGTCGCCATGACCGGCACCCCCACGGAGGCCGTCGTCGAGGGCCGCTTCACCGCCGCCCGCCACGCCGACCTCCGCGGCCGCCCCGGCGCCCCCGTCCCGGTCACGGACGGCACCCTCCGCCTCCCCCTGGACCCCTGGGAGATCGCCACGATCCAGTTGGAGAACTGAGGGTGATGGCCGCGGCAAGCTGGGCGTCATCGCGGAGGTCCAGCGCGGGGAGGACGACCGCAGGCACGGATCCGGCCCAGAAGGAAATGAGTCGACTCATGGCCACCGAGACCTACCTCTACCAGAGCGAGTACGCCCGCAGTCTGATCGCCAAAGGCGAGGTCAGGGGCGAGGCTGAATCCGTGTTGAAGTTGCTGTCGATGCGGGGGATCCCCGTGTCCGACGATGCGCGTGAGCGGGTCCTGAGCTGCGGTGACGTGGCCACCCTCGACGCGTGGCTGCAGCGGGCGATCGTCGTGGAGTCGGCCGAGGAGCTCTTCGCGTGACCGGGACGGCCCCGGGTCAGGGGCCGTGGAGGCCGAGGTGGCGGGCGGCGCGGACGGCGAGCCAGACCTCGGCGAAGGAGGCGCTCGACGTCAGGTCGCGGCCGGTCAGGGCGGCGAAGCGGCGCAGGCGGTAGGCCAGGGTGTTGGGGTGGACGTGCAGGGCGGCCGCCGCCTGCTCCATGTGGCGGTCGCGCTCCATCCAGGTGCGCACCGAGGTGAGCAGGTGCGAGTCGTGCCGCCGGTCGTAGGCGAGCACCTCGCCGAGCACGTGCTCCACGAGGGCGCCGAGCACGGCGGGGTCGTCGGGCAGCCAGCGGCCGGCGGTGTCCTCGCCGTAATGGGCGAGCGTCCTGCCGGTCTCCGCGGCGTGCGTGGCGGCCCAGCCGGCCTCGCGCTGCGGCACCCGCAGCGACTCGCCCGGAGGGAAGGGGCGGCTGACGCCGGCGCTGACGCCCGGCACGTCGGCGACGGGCCCCGCCGCGACCGCCCCGGCCAGCGCGGGCGGCCCCAGCAGGTAGTGGTCGTCGCCCCGGCGCAGGATGAGGTGCGGCTGGCCGCCGAGCGCGCGGCGCAGCGCCTCGTCCGGCGCGTCGCGGACGACGAGCAGCACGAGGTCGCCGTCCATGGGCAGGCCCATCCTCGACAGGCGGCGGCGGGCGACGGCCGGGTCGAGGACGTCCTGCAGCAGCTCGGCCAGCGTCTCGGCGCCCTCGCGGCGCAGGGTCTCGCGTTCGTGGCGGGCCATGGCGACCTGCAGGGCGGCCACGGTGGCGATGTGCTGGACGACGGCCAGACCGGCGGGCCTTGCGCCCTCGCGTTCGAAGGCGACGAGGAGGCCGGCGGGCCCGCCCGGCGCCGACACCGGCAGGACGAACCCGCCGGGGATCGTCGGCGGGGCGTCGGGCCCGGCGGGCAGCACGTGGGCCAGCACGTCCGCGGCCGGCACGGGCACGCCGGGCAGCAGCGGGCGGCCCTGCGGCGTGCACAGGAACACGTCGTACCCTGAGAGGCGTTCCAGCCGTTTGAACAGCGTCGCCGTGTCGAGGTCCTCGGCGGCGAGCCAGCGCAGCGCGCCGAAGACCTGGAGCTGGGCGGCCAGCCGGTGGCTGGAGTCCTCGCGCAGGGCCGCCGCCACCTCCTGCGAGATGGCGATGAACGGCACCGCCAGCGGCACCTCCAGCACGGGCATGCCGCGTTCCTCCGCCGCGTCGTAGAAGGCCCGGTGGAGGGGCGGGACGTGGAGCTGGGCCGACAGCGCGAGCGCGGAGACGCCGGCGTCGTCGAGGCGTTCCAGGTAGGCCCGCTGGCGGGCGGCGCCGCGGGGGATCCCGATGCCGGTCGTCATGATCACCTCGGCGCCGAGCAGCCACGGCGTGGGGTCGTCCAGCTCGCTCACGTGGGCCCAGGACACCGAGCGGCCCAGCCCGGCCTCGCCCGCGAGCAGGCGGAGCTGGAGCGCGGGGGAGCGGAGCAGGTCCTCGACCGTCATCTTGTGGTCAGCCACAACACACACCGTATTACTTTGGGGGAGCAACAATTGCCGCAGGTCAGAGGCGTGACGAACACTGACGCCATGCCTATCGGTCCCGTCGACTCCAGCAAGGTCCCGCGCTTCGCCGGGCCCGCCACCTTCGCCAGGCTGCCCCGCATCGACCAGGTCGAGCGGTGCGACGTGGCGGTCGTGGGCGTGCCCTTCGACGCCGGGGTGTCGTACCGTCCTGGCGCCAGGTTCGGCCCCGCCGCGGTCAGGGAGGCGTCCCGGCTGCTGCGGCCCTACCACCCGGGGCTGGACGTCTCACCGTTCGAGCGGGTGCAGGTCGCCGACGCCGGCGACATCGTGGCGAACCCGTTCGACATCGGCGCGGCGATCGAGAGCATCGAGGAGGCGGCGGGCGCGATCGACGCGAGGCTCGTCACCATCGGCGGCGACCACACCATCGCGCTGCCGCTGCTGCGCGCCGCCGCGCGCAGGCACGGGCCGCTGGCGCTGCTGCACTTCGACGCGCACCTCGACACCTGGGACACCTACTTCGGCGCCGAGTACACGCACGGCACCCCGTTCCGGCGGGCCGTCGAGGAGGGCCTGCTCGACACCGAGGCGGTCGGCCACGTCGGCACCAGAGGCCCCCTGTACGGCAGGAAGGACCTGGACGACGACCGCCGGCTCGGGTTCGGCATCGTGACGGCGGCCGACGTGCTGCGGCGCGGCCTCGACGAGGTGATCGACGCGCTGCGGCAGCGGGTCGGCGACCGCCCGCTGTACGTGTCGGTGGACATCGACGTGCTCGACCCCGCCCACGCCCCCGGCACGGGAACCCCTGAGGCGGGCGGGCTGACCAGCCGCGAGCTGCTGGAGATCCTGCGCGGCCTCGCCGGCTGCGACCTGGTGGGCGCCGACGTCGTGGAGGTGTCCCCCGCCTACGACCACGCCGACATCACCTCGATCGCCGCCTCCCACGTGGCCTACGACCTCGTCAGCCTGCTGGCGATGCAGGAGAAGACATGAGCGACAGCATCACCGAGATCGAGACCTACGGCGTCGAGCGCATCCCCGACGCCGACCGCACCGCCCGCCCGCTGGACCTGTTCCGCGTCGCGTTCGGCGGCGCGAACACGTTCGCGACCTGCGTCCTCGGGGCGTTCCCCATCCTGTTCGGCCTGTCGTTCTGGCAGGGGCTCGCCGCGACGGTGCTCGGCCTGGTCACCGGCGCGCTGATCCTGGCCCCGCTGGCCCTGTTCGGCCCGCTGAACGGCACCAACAACGCCGTCTCCTCCTCCGCCCACCTGGGCGTGCACGGCAGGGTCGTCGGCTCGTTCCTGTCGCTGCTGACGGCCGTCGCGTTCTTCTCGATCTCGGTGTGGTCGTCGGGCGACGCCCTGGTGGGCGGCGCGCACCGGCTGGTGGGCCTGCCGGACTCCGACCTGTCGTACGCCGTGGCGTACGCGCTGTTCGCGGTGCTGGTGCTCGTGGTCTGCGTGTACGGCTTCCGCTTCATGCTGTTCGTCAACAAGATCGCGGTGGCGGCGGCGTCGCTGCTGTTCGTGCTGGGAGCGTTCGCGTTCGCGGGCGACTTCGACCCGTCGTACGCGGGCACGCTGGCGCCGGGCGACCCGCTGTTCTGGCCGTCGTTCATCGGCGCGGCGCTGATCGTCCTGTCGAACCCGGTGTCGTTCGGCGCGTTCCTCGGCGACTGGTCGCGCTACATCCCGGCGAGCACGCCGCGTTCGCGGGTGGTGGCGGCGGCGTTCCTGTCGCAGATCGCCACGATCCTGCCGTTCTTCTTCGGCCTGGCCACCGCGTCGATCATCGCCGGCAAGGCGGCGCAGTACATGGACCCGGCCGCGCCGAACTACGTCGGCGGCCTGCTCGCGGTCTCGCCCGCGTGGTACTTCGTGCCGGTCTGCCTGCTCGCGCTGATCGGCGGCATGTCCACGGGCACGACCTCGCTGTACGGCACCGGCCTCGACTTCTCCAGCGTCTTCCCGCGCTTCTCCCGGGTGCAGGCGACGGTGTTCATCGGCACGCTGTCGATCCTCTTCATCTTCGCCGGGCGTTTCGCGGCCAATCTCACGCAGAGCATCTCGACGTTCGCCACACTGATCATCACCTGCACCGCGCCCTGGATGGTGATCATGGTGCTCGGCTACGTGACGCGCAGGGGCTGGTACGACCCCGACGCGCTCCAGGTGTTCAACCGGCGCCAGCGCGGCGGCCGCTACTGGTTCACGCACGGCTGGAACTGGCGCGGCATGACCGCCTGGCTGGCCTCGGCGGGCGTGGCGCTGATGTTCGTGAACCTGCCCGGCCAGTTCGTCGGCCCGCTCGGCGGCCTGGCGGGCGGCGTGGACGTGTCGCTGCCGCTGGGCCTGGCCGTCGCGGCGGTGCTCTACCTGGTGCTCCTGAACGCCTTCCCCGAGCCCCGCGAGGTGTACGGCCCGCGGGGGCCGCGCCTGGTGCGCGCCGCGGACACGCCGGTGCTGCCGATCGTGGACGCGGCCCGGCCCGTCGCGGAGCCGGCCGCCTGATGGAGCTGGTGGACCTGTCGGTGCCGGTCGAGACCGGGATGCCCGTCTATCCGGGCGATCCGGAGGTCTCGGTCGGCCCGGCGCTCACGGTCGCCCGCGACGGCGTCAACGTGCTGGCCCTGCATCTGGGGTCGCAGTCGGGCACGCACGTGGACGCGCCATACCACGTCGACGACCGGCTGCCGAGGCTGGACGAGCTGCCGCTGGAGCGTTTCGCGGGCCGGGCGACGGTGGTGGACGCGCGTGGTCTCGGGCCGCGCGCCCCGATCGGGCCCGCGGCGTTCGCGGCGGTCGAGGGCGGCATCGTGCTGGTCGCGACGGGCTGGTCGCGCCACTGGGGGAGCCCGGCGTACGAGGCGCACCCGTACCTGACGGAGGAGGCGGCGGCGCTGCTGGTGGAGCGCGGGGTGCGGACGGTGGGCGTCGACGCGCTGAGCGTGGACCCGACCCCGGCGGAGGACTTCCCCGCGCATCGCGTGCTGTGCGGCGCGCACGCGGTCATCGCGGAGAACCTGGCGAACCTCGGGCGGCTCGTGGAGGCCCAGGCGGCGGGCCTGGCGGTGGAGGTGTGGCTGATGCCGCTGCGGCTGAGGGGCGCCGACGGCGCGCCCGTGCGCGCCGTGGCCCGGCTGGGCTGAGCCTGGTCGGAGCACCCGCGGGCAGCGGTTAGCGTGTGCCCCAGGAATAGGTCTGTTTGCGCAGCTTGAGATAGACGAACGACTCCGTGGTCCGCACGTTGGGGATGGCGCGGATCTTGCTGAGGATCTCCAGCAGGTGCCCGTCGCCCTCGCAGACCACCTCGACGATGACGTCGAACGAGCCCGCCGTGAGCACGACGTAGTCGATCTCCTCGATGGCGGCCAGCTCGTCGGCCACGGAGTCGAGGTCGCCCTCGCAGTTGACGCCGATCATCGCCTGGCGGGGGAAACCGAGCGTGAGGGGGTCGGTGACCGCCACGATCTGCATGACACCCGCCTCTTGGAGGCGCTGGACGCGCTGGCGCACGGCCGCCTCGGAAAGGCCGACCGCTTTTCCGATGGCCGCGTACGGCTTACGCCCGTCCGACTGGAGTTGCTCGATGATCTGTTTCGACAGCTCGTCGAGTACGACGGGCGCCGAGGAGTCACCATGATTGCGGCGTACGCGGGGCGGCGTCGTCATTGAGAGGATTCCTCCTAGCGCTGCGGTGTTACAGGGGCGTTCCCGCTGGATTGCCGTCCTGGTGCGACATGCTGTCAGTTCTTGGCTCTCTGTCAAGCGATTTCGTAGCAATTTGATATATTCGCCACGAAATCCCTTGTCTCGATGCCTTCACTCTGTCAGAGTCGCGGCATCTCAGCCACCTCACGAGGAGGTCAACGTTGACCACCCGTCTGCAGAACTTCATCAACGGTGAGTTCGTGGACGCCAAGAGCGGCCGGTACTCCGACATCATCGACCCCTGCACCGGGGAAGCCTACGTCCAGGCTCCCGTGTCGGGCGCCGACGACGTCGATGCCGCCTACGCCGCCGCGGCTGCCGCCTTCGAGTCGTGGGGAAGGACCACCCCGGGCGAGCGGGCGAACCTCCTGCTCAAGGTCGCCGACGCCATCGAGGCGCGGGCCGACGAGATCAACGAGGCGGAGTGCCGCAACACCGGCAAGCCGCGCGCCCGCATGGCGGAGGACGAGACCCCGGTCGCCGCCGACCACTTCCGCTTCTTCGCCGGTGCCGCGCGCACCCTGGAGGGCCCGACCGCGGGTGAGTTCCTCGCCGAGCACACCAGTGTCATCAGGCACGAGCCGATCGGCGTCGTCGGCCAGGTCACGCCGTGGAACTACCCGATGATGATGGCGGTCTGGAAGATCGCCCCCGCGCTGGCCGCGGGCAACACGATCGTGCTCAAGCCGTCCGACACCACGCCGGTCTCCACGCTCAAGCTGGCCGAGATCCTCGGCGAGGTGCTGCCCGCGGGCGTCTTCAACGTCGTCACCGGCGACCGCGAGACGGGCGCGCTGGTGGTGGGCCACCCCTCCGCCTCCATGGTCGCGATCACCGGCTCGGTCGGCGCGGGCATGTCGGTCGCGAGGAGCGCCGCCGACGACCTCAAGCGGGTCCACCTGGAGCTGGGCGGCAAGGCGCCGGTCGTCGTCTTCGAGGACGTCAAGGACCTGCGCAAGGCCGCCGAGAACATCGCCATGGCCGGCCTGTACAACGCGGGCCAGGACTGCACCGCCGCCTGCCGCGTGCTGGTGCAGGAGAGCGTGCACGACGAGTTCGTGGCCGCGCTCGCCGAGGCCGCCGCGGCGACCGTCACCGGCGACCTGTCCAACGAGGACGCCCTGTACGGCCCGCTCAACAACGCCGGCCAGCTCGCCAGGGTCCAGGGCTTCATCGAGAGGGTCCCGGCGCACGCCAAGGTCGTCACCGGCGGTCAGCGGGTCGGCGACAAGGGCTTCTTCTTCGCCCCCACTGTCGTGGACGGGCTCAGGCAGGACGACGAGATGGTGCAGAACGAGGTCTTCGGCCCCGTCATCACCGTCCAGACGTTCACCGACGAGGCGGACGCCCTCGCCAAGGCCAACGACGTCAGGTACGGCCTGAGCGGCTCGGTCTGGACGTCCGACCACGGCCGTGCGATGCGGATGTCGAACCGGCTCGACTTCGGCGTGGTCTGGGTGAACACCCACATACCTTTCGTGTCGGAGATGCCGCACGGCGGCTTCAAGCACTCGGGGTATGGAAAGGACCTTTCGGTGTTCGGTCTGCACGACTACACCAGGGTCAAGCACGTCATGCACTACATCGGCGAATAGCACGGAAACGTAGGGATATTTCCTGGTATGACCGAGCTGAATGCGATCGAACTCGAGGACGTCGTCAAGGAGTACCTCTCGCACGGCGAGGTCGTCCAGGCGGTCAAGGGTGTCACGCTGGAGATCGCCGAGGGGGAGTTCTTCTCCCTCCTCGGCCCCTCCGGGTGCGGCAAGACCACGACCATGCGGATGATCGCCGGTTTCGAGGAGCCCTCCAGGGGCGTGGTCCGGCTGCACGGCAAGGACGTCACCGACGTGCCACCGAACAAGCGCGACGTCAACATGGTCTTCCAGTCGTACGCGCTGTTCCCGCACATGAGCGTGTGGGACAACGTGGCGTTCGGGCTCAAGCAGAAGAAGACGCCGCAGGACGAGATCAAGCGGCGCGTCGGCGAGATGCTGGAGATCGTCGACCTCGTCGGCAGGGAGAAGCGCAGGCCCCGTGAGATGTCCGGCGGCCAGCAGCAGCGCGTCGCGCTCGCGCGGGCCCTCGTCAACCGCCCGCGGGCGCTCCTGCTCGACGAGCCGCTCGGCGCGCTCGACCTGAAACTGCGCCAGGCGATGCAGATCGAGCTCAAGCGCATCCAGCGGGAGGTCGGCATCACGTTCGTGTACGTGACGCACGACCAGAGCGAGGCGCTCACGATGAGCGACAGGATCGCCGTCATGAACGACGGCCTGGTCGAGCAGCTCGCCGCGCCGCGCGAGATCTACGAACGTCCGGCGACCGCGTTCGTCGCCGGGTTCATCGGCACCTCCAATCTCCTGAAGGGCACCGCGAACGGCGGCACGCTCAAGATCGGCGGCGGCCGTGTGCTGGTGCCGGGTCACGAGGGCGACGTCACCGTCACCGTCCGACCGGAGAAGATCACGATCGGCACCGGGGAGCCCGAGCCGGGGGTCAGCTCGGTGCGGGGGACCGTCTCGGAGATGGTCTACCTCGGGACGTACAACAGCTATTCGGTGAAACTCCCCGACGGGGCCGAGATCACGGTGTTCGAGCAGAACGCGCACGACGCGACGGCGACGGCGGAGCGGGGCGACTCCGTCTGGCTGTCGTGGCAGGCGCAGCACTCATATGTGATTGGAAGTTGATAGCAGCTCATGGAACCCCTGCACATCCCCGCACTGGTGAGGGGCATGACCCAGCCCCGCACCCGGCGTGACGTCTTCAGGATGGCCGGCCTCTCCGCCGCCGGCCTGGCCCTCGCCGCGTGCGGTGTCCAGGGCAAGAAGGCGGCGCCGCCCAAGGCCGACGCCGTCCAGGACTACTGGTCCAAGCAGACCAAGCACGGCAAGGTCGTCTTCGCCAACTGGCCGGAGTACATGCCGGAGGACAAGGCCCCGCTGGAGAAGTTCAAGCAGGCCACCGGCATCTCGTACGAGTACAAGGAAGTCATCCAGGAGAACGCCGAGTTCTTCGGCAAGGCCGAGCCCGTGCTGCGGGCGGGGCAGTCGCTGGGCTACGACATCGTCGTCATGACCAACGGCGTCCAGCTCCAGCACATGATCGACCTGGGCTACGTGGTGCCGCTCGACCACTCCAAGCTTCCGAACTTCGCGGCCAACGCGGGGGAGAAGTACAAGAACCGGTCGTACGACCCGGGCAACGTCTACACCGTGCCCTTCGCCTCCGGCGTGACCGGCATCGCGTACAACACCAAGTACGTCAAGGACGACATCACCAGCATCGAGGCGCTGTTCGACCCCAAGTACAAGGGGCGGGTCGGCATGATGGCCGACGCGCAGGAGATCGGCAACTTCGGCATGATCGCCACCGGCGCCAACCCCGAGAACTCCACCGAGGCCGACTGGAAGAAGGCCGGCGAGAAGCTCAAGGCGCAGCGCGACGCGGGCATCGTGCGCAAGTACTACGACCAGAGCTACATCGACGCCGTCTCCAAGGGCGACATCTGGCTCAGCATGGCGTGGTCCGGCGACGTCTTCCAGCGCCAGCTCGCGGGTGAGCCGGTCAAGTTCGTGGTGCCCCAGGAGGGCGGCACGATCTGGACCGACAACATGCTCATCCCGAAGGGCGCCGCCAACCCGGTGGACGCGCTCATGCTCATGGACTTCCTCTACCAGCCGGCCATCGCCGCCGAGCTGGACGAGTTCATCCAGTTCGTCACGCCGGTCCCGTCCGTGCAGGACCTGCTGAAGGAGAAGGCCAAGACCGCCGCGGGCGCGGACAAGAAGGCCCTGGAGGCGATGGCCGAGAGCCCGCTCATGTTCCCGAGCGAGGCCGACTACGCCAAGCTGCACAGCTACACCAAGCTGACCACGCAGCAGGAGCAGGTCTTCAACCCCATCTTCCAGTCGATCACCCAGGCCTAGCCATGAAGCGGCTCACCCCGTACCTGCTGGCGCTGCCGAGCTGGATGTGGCTGGCGATCTTCCTCGTCGTGCCGATGGTCGCGATGGCGTCGGTGTCGTTGCAGACCGGCAACGCCATCGACGGGTTCGTCATGACGTTCAGCTTCTCCAACTTCGGCGACGCGCTCAGCAGGTACAGCACCCAGTTGCTGCGCTCGCTGCTGTACGGGGGGCTCGCGACCCTCGCCATGCTGCTGATCGGGTACCCGGTCGCGTACTGGATCGCCTTCAAGGCCGGCGCGCGCAAGTCGATGTACCTGTTCCTCCTGCTGCTGCCGTTCTTCGTGTCGTTCGTGCTGCGGACGATCTCGTGGAGCTTCCTGCTGGCGGACAACGGCATCCTGTTCGGCACCCTGAAGAGCTGGGGCGTGCTGCCCGAGGGCTTCCACGTGCTGGCCACGACGGTCGCGGTGGTCGGCGGCCTGACGTACAACTTCCTGCCCTTCATGATCCTGCCGATCTACGTGGCGCTGGAGCGGGTGGACCCGCGGGTGGTGGAGGCGGCGCAGGACCTGTACGCCTCCCGCACCGCGGCCTTCCGCCGCGTGGTGCTGCCGCTGTCGCTGCCCGGCGTGTTCGCCGGGGTGCTCATGACGTTCGTGCCCGCCACCGCCGACCCGGTGAACGCGCAGGTGCTCGGCGGCACGGAGAACACGATGATCGGCAACATCATCCAGACCGCGTACCTGACCAACCTCGACTACCCGACGGCGTCCGCGCTGTCCTTCACGCTGATGGCGGTGCTGCTCGTCGGCATCTTCGTCTACGCGAGGGCGCTCGGCACCGAGAACGTGCTGGAGGCGGCGGCGCGATGAGCATGCGAGGGTTGAGGCTCGGCGACAGGCTGCTGCACGCCTACACCTGGCTGGTCGTCCTGTGGCTGTCGTCGCCGATCGCCGTGATGATCCTGTTCGGGTTCAACGACAAGAAGAGCAAGTCCAACACGAGCTGGCAGGGCTTCACGCTCAAGTGGTACGGCGAGCTCTTCAGCATCTCCGACCTGACCACGGCGCTGCGCAACTCGCTGGTCATCGCCCTGGTCAGCACCATCATCACGGTGGTGATCGGCACAATGCTCGGGCTCGCGGTGGGCCGCTACCGCTTCCGCGGCCAGGGCGCGACGAACTTCCTCGTGTTCGCCGCGATCTCCACGCCCGAGCTGGTGATGGGCGCGTCGCTGCTGTCGCTGTTCGTGTCCGGCAACCTGCCGCGCAACGCGAACACGATCATCATCGCGCACGTGCTGTTCTCGCTGTCGTTCGTCGTCGTGACGGTGCGGGCCCGGGTCATCACCCTGGATCCGTCCATGGAGGAGGCGGCGCGAGATCTCGGCGCCTCCGCGTGGGGCACGTTCCGGCAGGTGACGCTGCCGGCCGTCATGCCCGGCGTGGCGGCGGGCGCGATGCTCGCGTTCGCCCTGTCCATCGACGACTATGTCGTCACCAGCTTCGTCAACGGCTCGACCATCACGTTCCCGCTGTGGATCGTCGGATCGGTGAAGACCGGCATCCCACCGCAGGTGAACGTCATGGGTACGCTCATCTTCGGGGTCGGCGTCCTGATCGCCGTGGCCAACGCGGTCGCGGCCAGGCGCCGCGCCTAGAGCGTCCCACCCCAGCTCCCCCCGCGCCCCGCGGGGGGTTTGGTGTATTCCGGCAAAGAACAGGGAGGCGAGATCGGATTTCGGCGGGGGGAACCCGCGCGTGATCGATAGAGATCCCGCGACTGCATAAAAAATCAAAAACACTGACTTTCGTAGGGAAGTGGGATTTGTGGATCCGCTGAAGGCGCTTGCTGACGCGGAGCGCAAGCCGTACTGGCTGGACAGCCCGGCCAGACCCGAGCCGCGACCGCGGCTCTTCGGAAACACCAGCGCCGACCTGGTCGTGGTCGGCGGAGGCTTCTCGGGCCTGTGGACGGCCCTGATGGCCAAGGAACGCGACCCCTCCCAGGACGTCGTCCTGCTGGAGGGCCGCAGGATCGGCTGGGCGGCCACCGGCCGCAACGGCGGGTTCTGCATGGCGACGCTCACCCACGGCCTGGCCAACGGCCTGGAGCGGTGGCCGGAGGACATCGACCGGCTCGAACGCATGGGCGTCGAGAACCTCGACGAGATCGAGCGCACGCTGGAACGTCACGGCGTGGACTGCTCGTTCGAACGCACCGGCGAACTGCACGTGGCCACCGAGCCGTGGCAGCTCGACGGGCTCAACGACCATCTGGACCTCATCTCCGACCTGGGGCTCGACTACGTGCCGCTGGACCGCGAGCAGGTGCGGGCGGAGGTGAACTCGCCCACCTACCTGGGCGGCCTGTGGGAGCGCAGCGGATGCGCCATGCTCGACCCCGCCCGACTCGCCTGGGGGCTGCGCGAGGCCTGCCTGCGGCTCGGGGTCAGGGTGTACGAGCGCAGCCCCGTGCGGTCCATGGACGACGACGGCGTCACCATCGGACTGCGCACGCCGTACGGCGTGGCGCGGGGCCGCCGCGTGGCGCTGGGCACGGGGGTGTTCCCGCCCTTGCTACGGCGGCTCAAGCACTTCGTGGTGCCGGTCTACGACTACGCCCTCATGACCGAGCCCCTGACCGACGCCCAGCTCGCCGAGGTCGGCTGGCGCAACCGGCAGGGCGTCGGCGACTCGGGCAACCAGTTCCACTACTACCGGCTGACCGACGACAACCGCGTCCTGTGGGGCGGCTACGACGCCGTCTACTACAACGGGGGCCTGGTCAAGCCCGAGTACGAGCAGCGGGACGAGACGTTCGTCAAGCTCGCGGGGCACTTCTACGAGACGTTCCCGCAGCTCGACGGCGTGCGCTTCACGCACAGGTGGGGCGGCGTCATCGACACCTGCAGCCGGTTCAGCGCCTTCTACGGGCAGGCGCACGGCGGCAGGCTGGCGTACGCGGCCGGGTACACCGGCATGGGCGTCGGAGCCACCAGGTTCGGCGCGAACGTCATGCTCGACCTGCTGTCGGGCGAGCGGACGGAGCGCACCGAGCTGCGGATGGTCAAGGAGAAGCCCTTCCCGTTCCCGCCTGAGCCGGTGCGGTCGGGGGTGATCCAGTTCACCCGCTGGTCGATCGCCCAGGCCGACCAGCACCAGGGCAGGCGCAACCTGTGGCTGCGCACGCTCGACCGGATGGGCCTCGGGTTCGACTCCTGACCCGGGCACGAGCCCGCCCTCGTCCCCGTGGCCCCTCGCACTGGGCACACTGGGACGCATGAGAATCGAGTTCGCCGCCGACGGCCTCACGCTCGCCGGGGACCTCCGGGTGCCCGGCGGCGCGGGGCCGTGGCCGGGGCTGGTGCTGACCGGCCCGTTCACCAGCGTGCGCGACCAGGTGACCGGCCGGTACGCCGAGCTCCTGACCGCCCGCGGGTACGCCACGCTCGCGTTCGACCACCGCAACTGGGGCGAGTCCGAGGGCATGCCCCGCTGGCACGAGGACCCTCAGGGCAAGCTGGCCGACCTGCGGGCGGCGGTGTCGGTGCTGCGGTCGCGGCCGGAGGTGGACGGCGGCAGGATCGGCGTGGTGGGTATCGGCCTTGGCGCCGGATACGCACTGAGATTTGCTGCTTTCGACCCTCGGGTCGGGGCGTTCGTCGGCATCGCGGGGGCGTACGCCAACCCGTACGCCCTGCGCATGAGCCCGCACTACCAGGAGGCGCTCGCCGAGCACACCGCCGCCGTCGAACGCCAGGACCTCGGTGGCCCCGTCGAGTACCTGCCCGCCGTCGCCGAGGAGGGCGAGGCCGCCATGCCGGGCGACGAGCCCTTCGCCTACTATGGCACCGGGCGCGGCGCGTCGCCCACCTGGGAGAACCGGGTGACCCGCGCCGGCCTGCGCGAGCTCGCCACCACCGACCACATGATGGCCGCCGACTTCCTGTCGCCCAAGCCCGCGCTCATCGTCCACGGCGTCATCGACAGGTTCTGCCCCCCGGAGGGCGCCGAGGAGGCGTACCGGCGGCTCGACCGGCCCAAGGAGATCGTCTGGCTGGACGCGAGGCAGCACGTCGACCTCTACGACCGCGAGCCGCACGTCGGGCAGGCCGCCGACGCCGCGGCCCGGTTCCTCGCCGATCACCTCTGACGGTTAGGCTGGCCGCGTCCGACGAGACGAGGGGGATCTCATGCGTGCCGTCCTGTTCGCCCAGTTCGGCGAGCCAGAGGTGCTCGAAGAGGCCGAGGTGCCCGACCCCGTCCCCGGGCCCGGCCAGGTGCTGGTCGACGTCGAGGCCGCCGGGGTGAACTTCGCCGACGTCCGGCAGGTCTCCGGCCACTACGGCGCCCCCGCCGCCCTGCCGTTCATCCCCGGACGCGAGGTCGTCGGGCGCACGCCCGGCGGGCGGCGGGTCATGGGCTTCACCGACAACGGCTTCGCCTCCAAGGCGGTGCTGCCCGAGGACGCCATGGTGGAGGTCCCCGAGTCGCTGCGGCCCGGCCAGGCGCTCGCGCTGCTCGTGCAGGGGCTCACCGCCTGGCACCTGCTGCGCTCGTCCGCGAAGGTGCAGCCGGGGGAGAGCGTCGTGGTCAACTCCGGGGCGGGCGGCGTCGGCAGCCTCGCCGTGCAGCTCGCCAGGCACTTCGGGGCCGGGCGCGTCATCGCCACCGCCTCCACCGAGGACAAGCGGCGCCTCGCCATGGAACTCGGGGCCGACGCCGCCGTCGACGGGCACGCCGACGGCTACGCCGAGCGGGTGCTCGAAGCCAACGGCGGGCGGCCCGTGGACGTCGTCCTCGACGCCGTGGGCGGCCCGGTGTTCGAGGCGGCCTTGGACGTCCTCGCCATGTTCGGCCGCGTCGTCACGTACGGCTCGTCCTCGGGCGAGCACCCCCGCCCCGTCGATCCGGCACGGCTCGCCGAGCGCAACGCCGGGGTGATCGGCTTCTGGCTCAGGCCCCTGCTCGACCGGCGCGGGCTCGACCGCGAGGTGCTGGGCGAGCTGCTCGGCCTCACCGCGTCGGGCCGCCTCCGGCCGCTCGCCGGGGCCGAGTACCCGCTGGGCGAGGCCGCGCAGGCGCTGTCCGACCTGGCCGGGCGCCGTACGGTGGGCAAGGTCGTCCTCACGACCTGAGACCTGGCCGCGGTGCGGCCGCGATTCGCCCAGTCCGGGACATACGGGAGAAGACGCTAGGATCAGCACTCGTGGCGTTCACAGCCCGCTGTGCGCCCCGTGAGTGACCGCTCGGCGGCCGGCCCCCAACGCCGGTATCTACCCCGGTCGAAGCCCACCGCGACGGTGCGCTCCCCCGGGAGGCTCCGTCATGACCTGGACGGAGACCCGTGAAGTCCTACCTCGACGTGCTCGCCACGCCAGGAGCCTGGCGGTTCCTGCTGCCCGCGCTTGTGGCGCGCGTGCCGTCCGCCATGACCCAGATGGGCGTCCTGCTGCTCGTCCAGTGGTCCACCGGCGCGTACGGGCCCGCCGGCATCGCCGCCGCGGCCGCCGCCGTCGCCCAGGCGCTCGCCGGGCCGTGGACCGGCCGCCTGGCCGACAGGCACGGGCAGGCCAGGGTGCTGCTGCCGCAGGCCGCCCTGCACGCGCTGGCCCTCGGCACGCTGCTCGCCCTCGCCGCCGCGCACGCCCCCGTGCCCCTGCTCGTGGCCACGGCCGCGCTCGCGGGCGGCTCCGGGCCCCAGGTCGGCGCCATGGTACGGGCCAGGTGGGCGCGCCGCCTCGGCGGCACCGGGCGGCTCACCACGGCGTTCGCGGTGGAGTCGGTCACCGACGAGCTCACGTTCACGCTGGCGCCGGTGCTGCTGGTCGGGCTGTCCACGGCGTACACGCCGGTCGTCGCGCTCGCCGCCGGGCTGGTGCTGATCGTCGCGGGCACGGTCGCCTTCGCCCTCGTGAGAACCGACGCCCCGCCCCCCACCCGGACAGGCCACCCGGACGCCGCGCGGAGCGGCGCGCCCGCCGCCGTGTGGCGGGTCAGGGGCGTGGTGCCGCTGGCGGTCGGCTTCCTGGCCATGGGCTCGGTGTTCGGCAGCCTCCAGGTGGGCATCACGTCGCTCACCGCCGCGTGGCACCTGCCGGGGGCGGCGGGGCCGGTCTACGGCACGTTCTCGGCCGGCAGCGTCCTCGGCGGCCTGCTCTACGGCGCGGTGCGCTGGCGGGTGGCACTCAGGTTCCGGCTGGTCGCCGGGCTGGCCCTGCTCGCCGCCGCCACCAGCGCCCTCACGGCCGCGGGAACCGTCCCCGTCCTGTACGGCGCCGCCGCGCTGGCGGGCCTGGTGATCGCCCCCGTGGTGATCACCGGCTACACCATCATCGAGACCCTGGTGCCCGCCGCCGTACGCACCGAGGCGTTCACCTGGCTCGCCGGCGCCATCGGCCTCGGCATCGCCACGGGCGCGTCCGCGGCGGGCCAGCTCGTGGACCGCGTGGGCCCCTCGGCGGCGTTCGCCGTGCCGCCCCTCGCCACCGCGCTGGCGGCGGCGCTGCTGCTCGCCCGTGTCGGAGCCCTCCGCCCCCGCGAGGAGCCCGCCGCACCGAGGGAACCCTCACTGCTCCCCGGCTGACCTCGTCCGCGCCGCCTGCGCCCCGGGCCCGTCCTCCTCGACCGCCGCACCCTCGGTCTCCTGGATGACGGCCGGGACGCCGCGCAGTCCGGCGAGGGCCAGCAGCGCCACCACGGCGAGCAGCACCGCCGTGACCAGCGACGTGACGTGCATCCCGTCGAGGAACGCCGACCTCGCCGCCCGGACGAGCGCCTCGGCCTGCGCGGCCGGCAGCGCGGACGCCGCCTCCACCGCCCCGGCGATCGACTCGCGCGCCGCCGCCCCCGCCGGGCCGCCCGCCACCTCGGCGGGCAGGTCGAGCCCCGACCGGTAGACGCCGGTCAGCACGCTGCCGAGCACCGCGATGCCGAGGGCGCCCCCCAGCTCGAACGCCGTCTCCGACACCGCCGCCGCCGCGCCCGCCCGCTCCTTCGGCGCGGTGGCCAGCACGTTGTCGTTGTTAACCGTGAAGGCGAACCCGATGCCGACCCCGCCCGCCGTCATCGGGATCAGCAGCGTGGCGTACGTCAGCTCCGTGCCGAGCGTCGCGTACCAGAGGAAGGCGCCGGCGTTCAGCGCCAGCCCCAGCGCCACCACGCCGTTCCTGCCGACGCGCGGGACCAGGGCGGCCGCGAGGACGCCGCCGACCGCGCCGCTCAGCCCGCCGGGCAGCTGCGCCAGCCCCGCCTGCAGCGGCGACCAGCCGAGCACCAGCTGCAGGTACCACGCGAACATCAGCATCATGGCCGACATCGTGAAGATGGCCAGGAGGTTCGTGCCGACGGACGCGGCGAACGCCCTGCGCCGGAACAGCCGCACGTCGATCAGCGGCCGCGGCAGCCGCGTCTGCCGCAGGCCGAACACCGCCAGGCACGCCACGCCCGCCGCCCCCGCCGCGAGCACGTCCGCCTGCCAGGCCCCCTCGTACGCGGCCTCCTTGACCGCGTACACGACCGCCACCGTCCCGGCGAACGACAGCGCCACGCTGGGCAGGTCGATGCGGCCGGCGCCGGGGTCGCGCGACTCGGGCAGCACCAGCATCCCGCCGGCCAGCACCACCAGCATGACCGGGACGTTCAGCAGGAACACCGAGCCCCACCAGAAGTGGTCGAGCATCAGGCCGCCCACCACCGGACCCACCGCGAACCCGGCGGCGCTCATCCCGCTCCAGATCCCGACCGCCGCCGTCCGCTCGCGCGGCTCCGTGAAGACGTTCCTGACGATCGACAGCGTGGACGGCATGATGGTCGCCCCCGCGACGCCGAGCAGCGCCCGCGCCGCGATCAGCAGCTCAGGACCGGGCGCGTACGCCGTCAGCGCGGACGCCGCGCCGAACGCCACCGTGCCCGCGAGGAGCAGCCGCTTGCGCCCCACCCGGTCGCCCAGGTTGCCCATGGTGACGAGCAGCCCCGCCAGCGCGAAACCGTAGACGTCGGCGATCCACAGCACCTGGGTGGACGTCGCGCCCAGGTCCGCGACGAGGCGGGGCAGCGCCAGGTGCAGGACGGTGACGTCGAGCGAGAGGAGAAGCGTGGCCAGGCACGCGATGGCCAGACAGGCCCATCTGTTCGTCATGCCGCCCAGCGTCGCCGCCGCCGCTGACCGCCCGCCTACCGCCCGCTGACCGCCCCGCCCCCATCCGCGCCGCCGGTCCTGGCGTCCAGCTCCGCCAGGTCGGCGAGGACGCGGGCGCGGATCTCGTCCGCGCTGTACCAGCCCTCCTGGCACTCCGCGCGCGCCCGCAGCAGCCACGACCGGGCCGCCGCCACGTCGCCGCGGACCAGCGCCGCCTCGCCGAGCCCGGCGTGCGCCCGCGCCAGCGACTCCATCGAGCCGCCCCTGCGCCCCTGCTCCTCGGCAGCCCGGTAGTCGGACTCGGCCCCCTCCACGTCCGACAGCCGCAGCCGACAGTCGCCGCGCACGCACAACGCCTCCGCGATCTCCGCCGTCGCCCCCAGCTCCACCGCCTTCTCCAGCGCCTCACCCGCCAGCCTGCCCGCCTCGCGGTACTCGCCCCGCCCGTACGCCAGCGCCGCCAGCCCCGACAGCGCCAGCACCATGCCCCAGCGCTCCCCGATGGCGCGGAACGCCGCCAGGCCCTCCTCGAACCTGGCCCTGGCCTCGTCCACCCGGTCCTGGAGCTGCAGCATGAACCCGGCGCCCGTGAGCGACAGCGCCCGCGGCCACGGGGCGAGATCGCTCATCGCCTCGTACAGGAGCAGGAGACCGTCGTAGTCGTCCGGCGGCCCGGTGAACGCCGACCTCAGCATCATGAGGAACTCCAGCCGCCGCGGCACCCGCGTCGGCGGCAGCACGGCGGGCAGCGTCTCCAGCCGCGCGCGCAGCCCCTCGTCGGCCTCGCCCGCCCAGGCCGCGACGAGCACGCACATGGCGTACTCCTCCTCCAGCCCATCCGGGATCTCGGAGCCCCCGGCGGCGGCGTCGCCCAGGCGCGGCAGCAGCGCCGCCGCCAGCGTCGCGCTCGCGCCCCGGTGCGCGCGCAGCCACCAGTAGTAGGCGCACCGGGCCAGCAGCCGCAGCGCCGCCTCCAGCCGCCCCGACTCCGTCGCCCAGCGCGCCGCCGCGTCCAGGTCACCGCTCTCCTCGTCCAGCCTGGCCAGCCAGCCGAGCTGGTCGGCGGAGCGCAGCCGCGCGTCCGCCTCCTCCGCCAGCTCCACGTAGTACGCGAGGTGCGCGGCCCGCGTCCGCTCCGTCTCGCCCGCCTCGTCCAGCCGCTCCGCGCAGAACGCCCTGATCGTCTGCAGCATGCGGAACCGGCCGTCCACGACCTCCACCAGCGACTTCTCCGCCAGCGAGAACAGGACCTCCTCCGGCAGCCCGCACACCCGCTCCGCCGCCTCAGGCCTGGCGCCGCCCGCGAACACCGTCAGCCGCCTGGCCATCCGCTGCTCGTCCTCGTCGAGCAGGTCCCAGCTCCACGCGACCACGGCGTGCAGGGTCTGGTGGCGGGGCAGCGCCGTCCTGCTGCCCCTGGCCAGCAGCCGGAACCTGTCGCCCAGACGGTCCGCCACGTCCTCCAGCGTCAGCGTGCTCAGCCTCGCCGCCGCCAGCTCGATCGCGAGAGGCAGACCGTCCAGGGCGCGGCAGACCTCCGCCACCCGGCCGGCGTTCTCCCCGGTGACCGTGAACGACGCCCTGACGGCCGCCGCCCTGTCGGCGAACAGCCGGACCGACGGGTACGCCAGCGGGTCGGGGGCGTCGGGCGGAGGCAGGCGCAGCGGCGCGACCGGCAGGATCGACTCGCCGGTGATGCCCAGCGCCTCCCGGCTCGTCGCCAGCACCCGCAGCGAGGGACAGGCGGCGAGAAGCTGGTCCGCGAGGACGGCCACGGGCCCGACGAGGTGCTCGCAGTTGTCCAGCACCAGCAGCAGCGCCCGGTCGGCCAGCGCCGTGACCAGACGGGCATTCGGCCCCACGGCGGGCCTGCCCAACCCGGTGATCACCGTCTCCCGCACCCCGAGCGCGCCCAGCACCACCTCGGCGACGACGTCGCCTCCCGCCGCCGGCCCGGACGCGGCGCCGCCTGCCGCCCCCAGAGCGGGGGAGGCGGTGGCGACGGAGGCGAGCTGGACGACGCAGACGTCGCCCCGCGCGCGCTCGGCCGCCTCCAGCGCCAGCCTGGTCTTGCCCGCGCCGCCCGGCCCGATCAGCGTGACCAGCCTGCTGTCACGCAGCCGCGCGCCCACCTGGGCCAGCTCCTCGTCCCTGCCGACGAAACTCGTGAGCTGCGCCCGCACGCCCTGCCGCAGCCGGCCCGGCCCGGCGTCGACCGCCGCGCCCCCCGGCGCCTGCGCCGGGCCGTCCACGCGAACGCCCGCGCCCGCTCCCGGCCCGGCTGAACGCCGCGCCCCGTCCAGGCCGGACCGCAGGCCCTCCGGGCCGTCGGCGCGGAGGACGGCGAGGTGGGCGGCGGCCAGCTCGGGGCCCGGGTCGACGCCCAGCTCCTCGCCCAGCACGCGCCGCGCCTCCGCGTAGACGGCCAGCGCCTCGGCCTGCCTCCCCGCGCCGTACAGGGCGCGCATGAGCTGGGCGCGCAGGCGCTCGCGCAACGGGTGGGCGGCGGTCAGCCCCCGCAGCTCGGCCACCACCTCCCGGTGCCCGCCGAGTTCGAGGTCGGCCTGGACGCGGTCCTCGGTGGCGGCGAGCCGCAGCTCCTCCAGAGCGGCCGCCGCGGCGGCGGCGTGCGGGGCGTCGGCCAGCGGCGTGCCCCGCCACAGCGCCAGGGCCTCGCGCAGCAGCGTGGCGGCCCGCGCGGCGTCGCCCGAGGCCAGCGCGCCGCGCCCCTCGGCCGCGAGGCGCTCGAAGCGGCCGGCGTCCACGTCGTCCCGGTCGGCCACCAGCCGGTAGCCGGACGGATGGAACTCCACGAGATCCCTGCCCAGCGCCCTGCGCAGCCGCGACACCTGCGACTGCAGCGCGTTGGCCGTGCCTTCGGGCGGGTGCGGGCCGTACATGCCGTCCACGAGCCGGCCGGCGCTCACGATCCGGCCCGCGTCGAGCGCCAGCAGCGTCAGCAGGGCGCGCCCCCGGGGGCCGCCGAGCGTCACCGGCGCGCCGTCCTCGTCCAGCGCGACGGTGGGTCCGAGGATCTGGAAGCGCATGCCCCGATTATCGGGGTTGGGGAAGGACCGCGGCGATCTCCCCGTACGTCGGGATCGGCGGCGCCTCACGCCCCTGGACGGCCAGCACCTCCGCCAGCGCGCCCCGCAGCGCCGCGCGGTACAGCAGCGACCCGGTGCTCACCCTCGCCACCCCGGCCGCCGCGAGCTGCTGCAGGGTCGGCCCGCCCGGCTGGTACAGGACGTTCAGCGGCAGCGGCGTGCTCGCGGCGACCTCGGCGATCTCGTCCAGGCCGGTCAGGCCGGGCACGAAGATCCCGTCGGCGTGGGCGTAGGCGGCGACGCGTTCGCGGGTGTCGCCGGTCCGCAGCCAGCAGGTGTCGGTACGGGCGTTGACGAACACGCCGTGCCCCTTGGCCGCCTCGACGATCCGCTGGTGCAGTTCGACGGGGCGCAGGGTGCCGTCGGGGCGGCCGTCCTCCAGGTTGACGCCGGAGACGCCCAGCGCGGCCAGCCCCGCCACCAGGTCCGACACCTCGGCCGGGTCGTCGCTGAAGCCGCCCTCGATGTCCACGGTGACGAACACGCCCAGCCCGCTGACGGCCTCGGCGAGTTCGATCGTCTCGGCCCGGGTGGCGCCCGCCGCGTCCGGCTTGCCGTGGACGGCGGCCACGCCCAGGCTGGTGGTGCCGATCGCGGGGAAGCCGGCGGCGGCCAGGTAGGCGGCGGAGCCGAAGTCCCAGGCGTTGGGCAGCAGCAGCGGGTCGCCGGGACGGTGCAGGTCGCGGAAGGTCACGGCGCCTCACCGGCGCCGCGCGCCTCAACCCGGTCGATCGGACCGTCGGTGGGCGTGACGTCCGCGGTGAGGGCGTCGAGGACGCCGGCCGCGAGGGCGAGGGCGTGGTCCGCCGCCGGGCAGGGGCGTACGCCGTACCCGAAGGTCAGGTGCGGCGACGGGCCGCGCGAGGCGTCGAAGCGCCCGGGATCGGCGAACACCTCGGGGTCGCGGTTCACGGCCACCAGGTCGATCACGACCTCCTCGCCGGTCCGCGGGTCCAGCCTGCGGCTGGCCTTGAGCGGCGGGTCGTGCCTCAGGGTCTCCTGCAGCACCGCCTCCACGCCGGCGCCGGACCCGGCGTGGGGGAGGGCGTTCTCGATCAGGCCCTCCACCGCCGCGTGCGCCTGCAGCAGCAGCGTGATCGACGGGAGGTCGGCCAGCGCGGTGAGCGCGGCCACGGCGGCGTCGGCCCCGGGGCTGTCCTCCCCGCTCAGGTAGCCGCTCGCGGCCGCGGCGACGACGCCTGGGGGAACCGTGACGCCGAGCGCCGCGGCGAGCACCGCCGTCGGCACCCCGCGCCAGTCCCCCGCGCGCCTCGCCGTCTCCTCGCGGGCGGACGCCCTCAGCGCCGCGGGGTCGAGCGCGGCCAGCCGCGCCGTCAGCGCCTCGCGCCTGCGCGCGTGCGTCTCGCCCGCGCTGAACCGTGACACCTGGGCGCGCAGCCAGGCGAGCGTCCCCTCGGCGCCGTCCTGGCGGACCGGCGGCGGCACGTGGCGGGGGTCCGCGAGCACCGCCCTGGCGTCGGCGTGCGATGTGATGACCATGTCCTCACGGTAGGACGACGTTCCTTCGCCGGCGGCCGAAGCGTGCCCGTACCGGTGCGGGCCCGAGAGCGGCGGCGTGCGGGGTCAGGCGGCCAGGCGGTGGTCGTGGTCCGGCGTGCTCGGCTGCCCCTGCCCGGCGGCCCCGGCGGCCGGCCCGGCCTGCACGGCCCCCCGCGCCGCCCCCGACGCGGACGCCATCAGGACGACCAGCGCGATCTCGGCCAGCACCAGCGCGCGTTCGAGCAGCCCGTAGTAGGCGGCGCCGCCGATGAGCGGTGAGGTGAAGGACGCCGGGTGGGCCGCCAGGTACACGGCCAGGGTCAGCGCGGACGTCACGCTCATGGCGCGCACCAGGTTCCAGCGCGGCAGCGCCGCCCGGCCCCTGGCCAGCGTCCAGCCGGCGACGGGCAGCGCGGTGAAGACGAGCGCCGCCGACCAGCGGTGGATCTCACCGGAGAGCGTGCTGACGTCCGACGGCGTGGGGTCGGTGGGGAAGACCGCGCTCAGCATCAGCCCCGCGGCGCTCGCGACCAGCAGCACCCGCGTCGCCGCGGACCGCGACGGCTCGGCGGCGGCCAGCCCGTACGCGAGCGACAGGCAGGCGGCGGCCAGCGCCAGCATGCCGACCAGGATGGGCAGCATCCCGCCGGTCACGAGCGCGTAGTCGCTGACGAGCGTCTGGGCGGGCAGGGTGAGCTGGGCGTAGGCCAGGGCCGCGGCGGCGACCAGGGCTCCGATCACGGTTCCCCATCGGGTCATCGAGTCACCTCATCGTAGATCTGCTCGAACCGGGCCAGAGAGGCCTGGTGGTCGTGGATCATGGCTAGTTCCCTGCTGGCCCTGCCGAAACGTGCGCGCTGCGCGTCGTCGGCAAGGACGCAGGTCAGTTGCCGTGCCAGCGCCACCACGTCGCCCGGCTCGAACAGCGCGCCGTTGCCGTCCACGAGGTGAGGCAGCGCCATCGCGTCGGCGGCGACGACGGGCAGCCCCGACGCCATCGCCTCCAGCGTGGCGATGCTCTGCAGTTCGGCGACGCTCGGCATGGCGAACACGTCGGCGGCGGCGAACGCCTGCGGCATGAGCTCGTCCGGGACGAACCCGAGGAAGATCACCCGGTCCTCGACCCCGATGCGCCTGGCGAGCCGCTCCAGTTCGGCGCGCTGGTTGCCCCGGCCGACCAGCACCGCCTGGGCGTCGGTCTCGTTGAGCACCAGCGGGAGGGCGCGCACCAGGTCGCCCAGCCGCTTCTCCTCGTCGAGGCGGCCGACGAACAGCACCGTGGGCCGGTCGGGCAGGTCGAACACCCGGCGCGCCCACGCCTTCGGCTCGCTGTGCGGGTGGAAACGCGACAGGTCGATGCCGCACGAGACGGCCTCCACCTCGCGGGTGAAGCCCTGGTCGGCCAGCAGCTTCGCGGCGAGCGGCGTGGGCGTCGTGACGCGGTCGGCGCGGTTGTAGACGCGGCGGAAGTCGCGCCAGGCCAGCCGGGCCGCCCGCTCCCGCAGCCGCGCGGGGACGTGGCCGAACTGGAAGAGGTTGTCGGGCATGAAGTGGTTGGTGGCCACGACGGGCACGCCGCCGCGCCGCGCCGCGGCGATGGCGGCCCTGCCGACGACGAAGTGGCCCTGCGTGTGCAGCACGTCAGGGCCGATGGCGGCGAACAGCCGGTCGAGCCTGGTCGGCACGGTGACCCGCATGGTGGGGTGGACCAGCAGCGGCGCCGACCGCAGCCGGTGCACGACGACGCCGTCCACGACCTCGGCGCTGGCCGGGCCGGCGTCCGACTGGCAGACCACGTGCACCTCGTTGCCGCGCGCGGCCAGTCCCGTGGCCAGGCGGTGGGTGAAGTACGCGGTGCCGTTGACGTCCGGGGGATAGGTGTCGGTGGAGATCAGGACGCGGCGGGGACGGTCGGGCAGCGGGGCGAGCCGGGGTGCTGGTGTCAGAGAGCGGATGGGCATGGCCATGGCAGGGGACTCCAGGGTCTGTCGGGACGAAGCAGGGGACGAAGCAGGGGACGCGACAGAGGGGGACATCAGTGGCGCGTCTCCAGGGGAGTGGTGCGCGCCAGGGCGACGGTCCCGGCGGCGGTCAGGGCCGCCGCCGCGACGGGGGCGAGGCCGGTGGGGAGCGGCTCGCCGAGCAGCAGGGCGCCGAACGCCACCGCGGTGAGCGGGTCGGCGATCTGCAGGGACGCGAAGGACACGCCGAAGTGGCCGACGGCGTACGCCCGCTGGAGCATCATCAGCGCCAGCAGCGCGGGCACGGGCAGCGCGAGCAGGTACCACCAGTTCCAGCCGCCGTCCACGAGGGCGCGCACGAGCGTGGCGGTGGCGCCGTACAGGACGCCGGAGCCGGTCGCGAGCAGCGCGGCCCGGCCCGCCGGGGAGGCGGCCCTGGCCCCCGCCCACAGCAGCACGGCGGCGACGCCGGCCACGGCGAGCAGCGTCACCACGCCGGACGGCTCCAGCCGGGCCGGCCCGTCCGACTCGGGCACGAGCAGCACCAGCCCGATCAGCCCGGCGGCCACCACGGCCGCGGCGGTCAGTTCGGCGCGGGTGGGACGGCGCCCGTGCAGGGCGGCCGCGATCGGCAGGGCGAACAACAGGCTGGCCACACCCATGGGCTGCACCACGGTCAGCGGGCCGAGCCCGAGCGCGACGATGTGCAGCCCGCCGCCCGCCAGGATCGACAGCCCGCCGAGCAGCCAGCGTGGCCGCCGCAGCAGCGCCAGCAGGCCGGGCTCGGCCGACCCCGACGCCTCGAACTGCTGCAGCGCGGCGCCGAGGGCGAAGAACAGCGACCCGACCAGGGCGATCACCGCGGCCAGCACAGTCATGCGCCCTCCTTTCAGACGGATGGTTGCCAGGCAGGGTCAAACGGACGTGTCCGCAGGAAGACGTTCCGGGGAAGCCTCGGTGGCGCGTCGCTTCCTGAGCCAGCGGACGAGCTCCACGGCGCCCGTGATGGACACCGCGATGCCGAGGCCGAGCAGCAGGCCCTTGATGGGGTCGTTCTCGAACGCCATCCCGCCGAAGAACCCGATGAGCCCGGAGTACAGCGCCCACGAGCAGGCGGCGATCGCGTCGAAGAAGGTGAACGAGCGCAGCGGGAACCGCACCGCCCCCATCGTCAACGTGGTCGCCGTCCGCCCGCCGGGGATGTACCTCGCCACGACCAGGACGAGGCCGCCCCGCTCGGCCAGGGCGCCGCGCGCCCAGATGAACGCCTTCTTCTCGCGCAGCCTGCCCGCCGACGTCCGGCCGATCAGGTACGACACGTGGTCGCCCGCGAACGCGCCGAGCGCCGCGACCAGGATCACCAGCGCGAGGTTGGTCTCGCCCGAGGCCGCGAACACCGCAGCCGTGATGACCGACGTCTCGGCGGGCACGACGGGGAAGAACCCGTCGAGCAGCGCCAGCGCGAACAGCGCCGCGTACAGCCACGGGGAGGACATGACCTGCTGGACCAGGTCGAGGATGGCGTGCGACATGTGGGGTCTACTCCGATCGTCAGGGCACTCACACAGCGTGTCTTCACCCGCCCTCCTCGGACATCAGGGATGCCCCCGGTCGGACGCGGAACCGTCCCCGACACGGGTCAGGGCCGGTACCCTCACGACGCTAGGAATGCCGCAGATCACGGCGCATCGGACGATCGGCGCCCACCACCCCCGACTTTCGTCAGGGGCCGGGGTCCGACCTCCGGGTGACACCATCGATCCAAGCTGTTTCCCCAGCCAGGCACAGCAGGGGTGGTATCCGCCTTCGAGGTGGGGCTGGCACCACCCCCGGGGTCGATCCCGCCCCACCCTGACCTTCGTCAGGGTCGCCGCCTCACTTCCGGGGGACGTGGCGGGGCCGCGCGGCGGCTACCGTCGGGGCCGTGAAGCGTCTACGCCGCGAGAGCCGCCGTCAGGTGGTCTGCGACCTGCTCCTCTGGGTCCTGCTGTGCGTGTCGGTCTCCGCCATGGGGCCCGACCCGCTCGCCGACCCGGCCGGCTTCGGCACGGTCACCGCGCCGAGGCTGGCGCTCGCGAGCGTGGCCGTCCTCGTCGGCAGGCGGTGGCCGCTCGCCGCCCTGGTGCTGCTGGTGCCGCTCGGCCCCTGGTCCTTCGGCGAGGGGCTGGCCACCGTGGACCTGCGCTGGCTGCTGCCCAGAACCGGCGTCAAGATTATCCCTTGGGTCGCCGCCTCGCCCTTCATCATCTGGTACTCCTACCTGACCGGCCTGCGCACGGCCAGGGTGTGGCCCTCCGCCGCGGCGTTCGCCGTGCTGCCGGGGGCCGGGGCGGCGGCCGTGCTGGCGAGGGGCGGCGACATCGCGCTGTGGGTGTCCATGGTCAGCGGGCTGCTCGGCACGTACGCGGTGCCGTACACGCTGGGCCTGGTCCGGCGCAGGCTGCTGCAGCAGCGGCGGCAGGCGCGGCTGTCGGCCGAGGCGCAGGCCCGCATGCGCGAGCGCGCCAGGATCGCCCGCGAGATGCACGACTCGCTCGGCCACGACCTCGCGCTCATCGCCGTGCGCGCCGCCGGGCTGGAGCTCGCGCCCGGCCTCGGCCCCGCCGAGGTGAAGGCGGCGGGGGAGCTGCGCGTGGCGGCGGCCGACGCCACCGAACGGCTCAGGCAGATCATCGGCCTGCTCAGGGAGGACGCCGACGAGGCGCCGCTGTCCCCGGCCGGCGAGGACGTGGCCGACCTCGTGCGGCGGGCCCGCGACTCCGGCATGGCGATCACCCTCGACCTGGACGGCGGCCCGGTGCCCGCGCTGGCCCGCGCCGTGGTCCAGGAGGGGCTCACGAACGCCGCCAAGCACGCCCCCGGCGCGGCCGTCGCCGTCTCCGTGTCGCCCCGCCGGGTCGCCGTCCGCAACGGCGCGCCCCGCGCCAGGCCCGTCGCCCGGCAGGGCGGGCTCGGCCTGGACGGGCTCAGGGAACGCGTCCGCCTGGCCGGCGGCGTCCTCTCCGCCGGGCCGAGGGGCGACGGGTTCGAGCTGACCGTCGAGCTGCCCTGACCGGCTCCCCCCACAGGGGGAGGCGGATCCCCGCAGGTCGGGAGGTACCGGGCGGCCCGCCGCGCCACCGTGGACGCATGAACGCCGACAGACCCGGCATCGGCCGGATCGCCGCGGGCGCCGTGGCGGTCGCCGCCATGCTTCCGTACCTCACGCTCAAGACGCTGTGGCTCACCGGGACCCCGCTCGGGGTGAACGACCCCGCCCTCATGGACGACCCCTCCATGGAGGGGCTCAACGCGATGACCTTCGGCATGGACGCCGTCGGCCTCGTGCTGGCGCTCGCCTTCACCATGCGGTGGGGGATGCGGCTGCCGGCCTGGCTCGTGCTGCTGCCGATCTGGGTGGGCACCGGGCTGCTGTCCGTGGTGGCCGCCGTCGCGCCCGTCCTCGCGACGCTCACAGGGGGGTCCGCGTTCGAGGGCGGGCCCATCCAGCCATGGGTGTACATGATGGTGTACGGCGGGTTCCTCGGGCAGGCGTGCGGGCTGATCGCCGGGTTCGTCCTCTACGCCCGCGACCGCTGGCCCGCCGTCTTCGTCACCCGCCTCGACCACCCCTTCCCCAGCCCCACCCGGCCGTTCCAGACCGTCGTGGCGTGGGGGTCGCTCGTCGTCGTCGCCCCGATCGCGGCGGTCAGGTTCGCCTGGGCGGTCCAGGGCACGGGAGGCCCGGCCGCCGTCCTGCAGGACGCGCTCAAGGGGCTGCTCGCGCTCGGCGCCGCCGTCGCGCTCGTCGCGCTCGTCCGGCGGCGCGGCCACGGACCGTTCGCCCGGCCTCTGGCGCTCGCCTGGCTCGGCAGCGGCTGCCTGTTCGGCTGGGGGCTCTACGCCATGATCCTCAGGTCCGTCGGGGGGCCGCTCGGGGGCTCCGCCGCCGCGGGGCTGCCGGACCTGATCGAGCTGTTCGGCATGCTGACCGGCCTGGTCATGGGGATGTGCGGGGCGTTCCTGCTGGCGGAACGGTCAGGCGTGCGCGACGTGGAGCCGGTTCAGCAGCCGCTTGAACGCGTACAGGGAGAAGCAGATCGCCGCACCGCTGATCACGGCCACCGCTGACGTGCGCAGGATCATGAACGCGCCCAGCGAGCCGCCCAGCCACTCGTAGACCGCGAGCGCGATGCTCAACGTCGAGTTGGCCAGCAGCACGAACGCCCACAGCAGCGTGATCCTGGCGAAGAACCTGCGCACCCGCTCGTGCTTGAGCACCGCCGACGGCAGATGGATGTAGTCGAGCGTGAGCTTCTGCACGAGCGGCCTGTTCAGCCGGACCGAGGCGAGGAAGACGATGCTGATGCAGATCGTGCCGCACTCCGGCTGGATGAAGAACCACAGCCACGTCCCCGTCCAGAAGGCCACCAGCGCGCGCACCGTGACCGCGAACGCCGCCAGGTACATCGTCGCCGGCACCTTCACCCGGCGCACCAGCCGCCAGCCCACGCCCGCGTACACCCAGCCGACCGTCGCCACCAGCGCCCACTTGAAGCCGAGCACCACCATGGCCGTGTAGAACACGACGAGCGGCGCCACCACCCCTTCGAGGAGTTTGGGGGCGGCCTGACGGGCCAGGGCCGTGAGACGAGGCAGGGTGACGGGGGCGTGATTCAAGGCTGCTCCGCAGATAGGCCGACGACCAGCGACTACCCGGGCTTCGGCGCACCAGGCTTGCCGGACGGACCGCTCGCCCTTACCCGGGCGGTGACCGGACCGGTGGCTTACCGTACCCGAGCTGAGACCATGCCACTGCCTCTTTTGCCGCGTTCCACGGATTTCGTACCGGCGGTGTCACCGGCCCGCCACGTCACTCAGCTGAGCGACGTGGTGGCCAGCTTCGCGCCGAACCCCAGGAAGAGCGCCCCCACGCCCGAGGTCAGCCCCGCGCTCAGCCTGCGCCTGGCCCGGAACTGGTTCGCGAGGAACGTGCCGCCGAAGATCAAGGACGTCAGGTAGAGGAAGCTGAACACCTGGATGATCGTGCCCAGGATGAGGAACGACAGCGCCGGAGCGGCGTACCCGGGGTCCACGAACTGGATGAAGAACGACACGAAGAACAGGATCGCCTTCGGGTTCAGCAGGCTGATCGTCAGCGCCTTGCGGAACGGCCGCACCGTCCTGACCGGTGGCTCCACCGCCGTGGCGTCGGCGTCGCCCGGCCTGGCCCGCCACGCCCTCCACGCGCCGCGCAGCATCTGGAACCCGATCCACGCCAGGTACGCCGCGCCCGCGTACTTCACCGCCATGAACAGGAGCGGGTTCGACCGCAGCAGCGAGGCCGCGCCCGCCGACGCCAGGACCATCAGCACCGTGTCGCCCACGAACACCCCGGCCGCCGCCTTGTAGCCCTGCCGCACGCCGTGCTGGGCCGCGAAACTCAGGACGAACAGGGAGTTCGGGCCCGGCAGGAGCACGATGAAGAACGCGCCGAGCACGTAGGTCCAGAGATCCGTGATACCGAAGAACATGCCGCTGCTCCCGAAAGCTGATGACATATCACGGTATCGCGCCCTCCTCAGCAGACAACGGCGAGGCGGAGCCCCTTCCGCCCCACCCTCAGCGTCCGAGACGCACAGCCGCCGCCCCTCAAGGATTCGGAGCATCAGGGCGTACCCGGACTGGCAGCGGTAGGTCTTGGTGGAGATCATGCGCGGCACGCCAGCGGACGGCGACGTTCCGCTGTCGTGGCCGGTCGCTTGCTAGGTGGAGGGTTCTTCGCCCCGGGTGGGTTTCCGCTCCATCCGGAGGGCGGGGGCGGGCAGTTCCGCGAGGGGGCGTACCCGGTGGGGCACGACGGTGGACAGCGTGATCACGGTGGTGCTGCGCCGCACGCCGGGGATCTTCAGCATCTCGTCGATGACCCGCTGGACGTGCTCGTTGTCGCGCCCGGCGATACGGCACCACACGTCGCCGGGGCCGGTGACGATGTGCGCCTCCAGGAGTTCGGGGATGGCGGCGAGGGTCCTGGAGATGTGCTCGCGCGCGGCCTGCTCGACCTCCAGGGTGGTGAACGCCTGCACGGGGTAGCCGAGCGCGGCGGGCGACAGCTCGGGCCCGAAGCCGGTGATCACGCCGTCGGCGGTCATGCGGTCGAGCCTGGCCTGTACGGTGCCGCGGGCCACGCCGAGCAGCCGGGCGATCTCCAGCAGGCCGCTGCGCGGGCGTTCGGCGACGAGGCGGAGGATGCGGAGGTCGAGGCCGTCGAGCCCGCGCCGCCGTGCTGGCATCTTTCACTCCCAAGTCCAGTTTCGACTGCCAATATGGCAGCACGGCGCGGCGGGTGTTGTCAGACCGGCACTCCGCTCCCACACTCCGGGTCTCATGGAGCATGAGTACCCGTTCATCCCCTACCGCCCCGAGCGGTACGGCGAGGAGGAGACGATCCGCCGCGGCGAGGAGTTCTACGCCCTCGTGAACCGGCGGCGGAGCGTCCGGTTCTTCAGCGACGAGCCCGTGCCGTACCGGTGCGTGGAACTCGCGGTGCGGGCGGCGAACACGGCGCCGTCCGGCGCGCACAAGCAGCCGTGGACGTTCGTCGCCATCGGCGACGCCGGGACGAAGCGGCGGGTGCGCGAGGCCGCCGAGGAGGAGGAGCGGCGCAACTACGAGGGCGGGCGGCTGCCGCAGGAGTGGCGCGAGGCGATCGCGCCGCTGGGGACGACCTCGGACAAGGGCTACCTGGAGGTGGTGCCGTGGCTGGTGGTGTGCTTCGCCCAGAAGTACGGGGTCCGCCCGGACGGGCGGAAGGTCAAGCACTACTACGTCAACGAGAGCGTCGGCATCGCCTGCGGCCTGTTCGTCACGGCGCTGCACGCCATGGGGCTGTCCACGCTGACGCACACGCCGAACCCGATGGCGTTCCTCACCGAGATCTGCGGGCGGCCGGCGTCGGAGCGGCCGTACATCCTGTTCCCCGTCGGTCACGCGGCGCCCGACGCCGTGGTGCCGGATCTGGCGCGCAAGCCCCTGGAGGACACACTCGTCCGCTTCCCCGGGTAAGGGCGGCTGTCAGGAATGTGGGAACGGGGTCTTGTAAGGAGTGGACGGCGAGGCTACGATCGCGGCAACTCTTAGGAAACTTTCCTAAAAAATGCAGGGAAAGCCATGACGCGGTCGCCCCCCACCCAGCCGCCATCCGCCCGCTGACGCACTCTTCCTCCTCCTTCCTCTGCCTCGCACCCCCCGACGGCCGTGCCGTACGGCTCGCGCTCTCACCCCCCGGCGCGGGCCGTACGGCACGCCATCCGAAGGAACGAACCGTGAAAGCACGCGCGATCCTCCTTGCGCTCGTCACCCTCGCCCTCGGCCTGACCGCCCTCCCCGCGCACGCCGCGGCGGCCCCCACCGCGACCTTCGTCAAGGTCGCCGACTGGGGTTCCGGCTTCGAGGGCAAGGTGACGGTCACCAACGGCACCTCCTCCCCGCTGGCCTGGAACGTCCAGTTCGACGTGCCGTCCGGCTTCACCGTCCCGTCCGCCTGGGACGCGGTGATGACCCGCGACGGCGGGCACTACACGTTCACCCCGCCGAGCTGGGCCGGCCCGCTCGCGCCCGGCGCGAGCACCAGCTTCGGCTTCAACGGCAACCCCGGAGGCTTCCCCGGCATCACCGGCTGCACGCTGAACGGCTCCCCCTGCGGCGGCTCCGACCCGGGCGGCGGCCTCGGCAAGCCGGGACCCCTCACCCTGACCTCCGCCACCCAGACCTCGGCCACCGTGAGCTGGCCCGCGGTCACCGGCGCGACCGGCTACAAGGTGGCCGTGAACGGCGGCCAGGCCGTCGCCGTCACCGGCACCTCACACACGCTCACCGGCCTGACCGCCTGCACCGGCTACACGGTCGGCGTCACCGCCACCGCGACGACCGGCGACGGGCCGCCCAGCGACCCGCTCTCCTTCACCACGCCCGGCTGCGCCACGGGGACGCTGCCCAAGCACTTCCTCACCGGCTACTGGCACAACTTCGTCAACGCCGCCACCGAACTGCGCCTGTCGGACGTGCCCGCCGAGTACGACCTCGTGGCCGTCGCCTTCGGCGAGGCGACGGCCACGCCGGGCCAGGTCGCCTTCACCCTCGACCCCGCCCTGTCCACCGCGCTCGGCGGCTACACCGACGCCCAGTTCAAGGCCGACATCCAGGCCCTGCACCGGCGCGGCGCCAAGGTCATCCTGTCCGTCGGCGGCGAGGCGGGCCGCGTCCAGGTCGCGAGCACCGCGGCGGCGGGCGCGTTCGCCGACTCCGTGCACGCGCTCATGACGGCGTACGGGTTCGACGGCGTCGACATCGACCTGGAGAACGGGCTCAACGCCACCTACATGGCGCAGGCCCTGCGGTCGCTGCGCGCCAAGGCGGGCGCCGACCTCATCATCACGATGGCGCCGCAGACGATCGACATGCAGTCCACCGGGGCCGAGTACTTCAAGCTCGCCCTGTCCGTCAAGGACATCCTCACCGTCGTCCACACCCAGTTCTACAACTCGGGCCCGATGCTCGGCTGCGACCAGAGGTTCGCCTACGCGCAGGGGACCGTCGACTTCATGACCGCGCTGGCCTGCATCCAGCTCGAGAACGGCCTGCGCCCCGACCAGGTGGCGCTGGGCCTGCCCGCAGGCCCCGGCGCCGCCGGCGGCGGCGTCGTCTCGCCGTCCCTCGTCAACCAGGCGCTCGACTGCCTGGCCACGCGCACCCGCTGCGGGACCTTCACCCCGCCGCGCGCCTACCCGGACATCCGTGGCGCCATGACGTGGTCCGTCAACTGGGACGCCAGCGCCAACTGGTCCTTCTCCAAGACCGTCAAGCCGCACCTCCAGGGGATGCCATGACCGTTCGCCGCACCACCACCGCACTTCTGGCCGCGCTCACGCTCACCGGGACCGGTCTCGCCACGGGTCTCGCCACCGGGACGACCGCCGCCTACGGCCAGACCCTGCAGACCGCCGCGTACGCGGCGTGGGCCCCCTGGACCGCGTACACGGCCGGCACCCGCGTCACCTACAACGGCGTGGACTACGAGTGCCTGCAGAGCCACACCTCCCAGCCCGGCTGGGAGCCGCCGAACGTGCCCGCCCTGTGGAAGGCCGTGACCGGCGGCGGCGACACCACCGCCCCGTCGGCGCCGGGGAACCTGCGCTCGACGTCGGTCACGTCGAACAGCGTCGCGCTCGCCTGGAACGCCTCCACGGACGACGTCGGCGTCACCGGCTACCTCGTCTTCCGTGGCGGCACCCAGGTGGCCACCGTCACCGGCACGACGTACACCGACACGGGGCTGGCCGCGTCCACCGGCTACACCTACACGGTGAAGGCGCGCGACGCGGCGGGCAACGTCTCCGGGGCGAGCAACAGCCTGCAGGTGACCACGTCGGGCGGCACCGGCACGCCGGGACAGCCAGGCGCCCCCAGCGTCACCGGCACCACGAACACCTCGATCTCGCTGTCCTGGGGCGCCTCCTCCGGCACGGTCACCGGCTACCGCGTGTACGAGGGCGGCAGCGTCGTCGCCACCGTGACGGGCACCAGCGCCACCGTCGGCTCCCTCGGCGCCTGCACCTCCCACACCTACACGGTCAAGGCCTACAACGCGGCCGGGGAGTCGGCCGCCAGCGCGTCCGTCAGCGGCACGACCGGCGGATGCACCACCGGCGGCAGGATGCCCGGCGCCCCCTACCTCTACATGGGCTGGGGCAACCCGCCCAGCCCGGCCACCGTCATGGACGCGACCGGCGTGAAGTCGTTCACGATGGCGTTCATCCTGTCGAGCGGCGGCTGCAACCCCGCGTGGGACGGCCAGCGGCCGATCACCGGCGGCGCCGACCAGCAGGCCATCAACACGATCAAGTCGAAGGGCGGCAGCGTCCAGATCTCGTTCGGCGGCTGGCAGGGCAACAAGCTCGGCCCCAACTGCTCCACGCCCGAGGCGTTCGCCGGGGCGGTGCAGAAGGTCATCGACGGGGTCGGCCCGGCCGTCGTGGACTTCGACATCGAGAACACCGACGAGTTCGAGAGCGAGGTCGTCCAGGACCGCATCCTCAACGCCCTGAAGATCGTCAAGGCGGCCAACCCGAGCGTCAAGATCGTCGTGACGTTCGGCACCTCGACCACCGGCCCCACCTACTGGGGCACCCGGCTGATCAACCGCTCCAAGGAGCTGGCGGCGCCGATCGACAACTACACGATCATGCCGTTCGACTTCGGCGGCGGCGCCAACATGTACCAGAACACCGTCAACGCCGCCGAGGGCCTGAAGAACGCGCTGAAGAGCGCCTTCGGCTGGAGCGACGCCCAGGCGTACGCCCACATGGGCATCTCCGGCATGAACGGCCTGTCCGACCAGCAGGAAGTCACGAACCAGAGCACCTGGACGCAGATCAGGGACTACGCCACGTCCAAGGGCCTGACCCGGCTCGCCTTCTGGTCGGTCAACCGCGACCGGCCCTGCCCCGGCGGCGGCGTCTCCGAGTCGTGCAGCGGCATCTCCCAGACCGACTGGGAGTTCACCAAGATCACCGCGGGCTTCTGACCCGCGGGGCGGACCGCCCGGGAACCTCCGGGCGGGCCGCCGCGCGGCGCCGGTGCGGGGTCCGGCCCCGTGCCCCGCACCGGCGCCGCGGGCGGCCTCCTTCCACGTACGCCCCTCCTTCAGTCAGGCAGGAACCCCCCATGAACCTCCGAGGACCGGCGGCGGCAGCCGCCCTGGCACTGGGCCTGACGGCCCTCCACGCCGCCCCCGCCGGGGCGGCCGACAACATCCTGACGAATCCGGGCTTCGAGGACGGCCTGTCCGGCGACACCGGAGGGCACCGATCTGGCGCCCTGCCGGCAGACGGTGTCGGTGCTGCCGAACACCACGTACCAGCTGTCGGCCTGGGCGCAGGGGAGCTACGTGTTCCTGGGCGCGACAGGACCGGGGGTGAACGCGAGCACGTGGGGCGCTCCCGGCGCTCAGTGGGGGCAGCTGAGGACGTCGTTCACGACGGGCGCGTCGGCGACGTCGGTGACGGTGTACGTGAACGGCTGGTACGGCCAGGGGGCGTACCTGGCGGACGACGTGGTGCTCGACGGCCCCGGCGGCGCCCCTGACACCCAGGCCCCGTCGGTGCCGGGGAACGTGACGGCCGGAGCCGCGACGGCGAGCAGCCTGACCGTGAGCTGGTCGGCCTCGACCGACGACCGGGGCGTGACCGGCTACCAGGTCTCCCGCGACGGCGCCGCCCCCGTGACCACGACCTCGACCGGCTACACGGCCACCGGCCTGACCCCGAACACCGCGTACGGCTTCCGCGTCCGCGCCTGCGACGCCGCGGGCAACTGCTCACCGTACTCGGCGTCCGCCGCCGGCAGGACCAGCGGCGACGACACCCCGCCACCTCCGGGCGACATCCGCTTCGCCCCGTACGCGGACATCACCATGGCCACCCCCTCCCTGGCGAGCGCCGCGAGCGCGACCGGCGTCAAGACCTACACGCTGGCCTTCGCGCTCGGCGACAGCACCGGCTGCAACCCGGCCTGGGGCGGCACGATCCCGATCGACGACCCCCGCGTCGTCGACGACGTCAAGGCGCTCCGGGCGCAGGGCGGCCAGGTGATCGTGGCCAGCGGCGGCGCGCAGGGCCCGTACCTGGAGCACAACTGCGGCACCTCGGCGGCGCTGCTCGGGGCGTACAAGAAGGTCCTCGACACCGTCGGCGCCAACCACCTGGACGTCGACGTCGAGGCGTCCATCGACATCGGCAAGGTCAACACGGCGCTGAAGCAGCTCCAGGACGAACGCGGCACCGTCGTCAGCTACACCCTGCGCGTGCAGGGCCAGGACTACGGCGTGGACCCGTTCTCGCTGCAGATCCTCCAGGACGCCGCCGCCAAGGGCCTGAACGTGATCGTCAACCCGATGCTGATGAACTTCGGCTACACGGGGAACTGGGGCGACGCCATGATCGCCGCGGCGCAGGCGACGCTCGGCCAGATGAAGGGCGTCTGGCCTGGCAAGACCGACGCCCAGCTCAAGCGCATGCTCGGCGTCACCCCCATGATCGGCAAGAACGACACCGGCATGACCACCACCCAGGCCGACGCCCGCAAGCTGCGCGACTGGGCGAGCGCCAACCACATCGGCTTCATCGGCTTCTGGTCGATCGGCCGGGACAACGGCGGCTGCCCCGACGGCCGCGTCTCGCCGACCTGCAGCGGCGTCTCCCAGTCCGCGTACGAGTTCACCTCGATCTTCAAGGGGTTCACCGGCTGAGCGGGGCGGGCTCAGCGGACGAGGTGCGTCGGCTTGAGCGGCAGGCCGCGCCCCGGAGGCCGGTAGACGGGCAGCGCCTCGCCGTACTCGTGCATCCAGGCGTGGTCCACCAGCAGCCGCATGCGCCCCTGCTCGGGGGCCGCCTCCCGCTCCACGGGGGCGGCCCCGCCGCCGAGCCGCGCCAGCGCCCCCTCCACCAGCGCCGCGTCGGGCGGCGCGACGTCGCACTGCTCGTCCGGGCCGATCAGCAGGTCCACGTCGGGCGGCAGCGGGTAGATGGGGCGCGGCACGGCCAGCACCCGCGGCGGCGGCGCCATCGGCCACCCGTCGCGCACCGCCTCCAGCAGCACCGACCGCGGCGTCCTGCGCTCGAACAGGCCCTCGCCGAGCGCCCAGCTCAGCGCCCCCACGTCCGACAGGTCCTCGCCGCAGGCGTGCAGGCACAGGTACGGCACCAGCGGGATCCCCGCCGCCCCCGGCTGCCCCCACCCGGTGCCGCAGCCGGTCAGCACCAGCAGCGCCAGCATCGCCCGGTAGGCGGTGTCGGCGTGCGGCGTGTCCAGCCAGCCGGGCACGATCATGCAGCGGCCGCCCGTCTTCTCCGCGGTCACGCCCAGCTCGCGCGCCGCCTTCACCGCCCGCGACGCCGCGACGCCCGTGTGGCACTCCTGCCAGCCGGGCGTGTACGGCTCGCCCCTGTCGCCGTACCCCCCGGGCCACGCGCCGGGCAGGCCCTCCCGGGCCACCCCGTACACGGCCAGGAGCAGGTCGAACACGGTCGTCACGGCCTCGCCGTCCGCGCGCACCACGGGGACGCCCCGCCGCAGCACGCCGGGCCCGTCGTCGAAGCGGGGCAGCAGCACCTCCACCACCTCGCCGCCGTACACGCTGAGCCGGTCCGCCACCTGCCCCGTCAGCCCGCCCGGCACGTACGCGCCGTCCCGCGGCCGCAGGCGCACCAGGCACGGCAGGTCCGTGCGCTCCATGGCGTGCCCGTCGAAGGGGTGGCGGTCGAGGAAGAACTCCTTCAGCAGGACGTGTCCCATCGCCATGGCGAGCGCGCCGTCCGTGCCCGGCCGCACCACCAGCGTCTCGTCCGACAGCCGGGTGGGGTGCGTGCCTACGGCGACGACCTTCTGCCCCTTGTACCGCCCGGCGATCACCCACGGCGTCCCCGGCGCCCTGACCGTCCTGTTGTTCTCGCCCCACAGCAGCACGTACGCCGCCCGCGCCCAGTCGTCGGCGGCCGGCCCGGGGAACAGCGGGCCGAGCACCTGCTCCGACGCGCACGGCTGCTCGGTGAGCACGGCCCCGCCCAGACCCCCGACCAGCGCGGCGAGCGGCGAGGCGGCGAGGGCGGCCACCCGGTCGGGCCCGTGCTCGGCCGCCGTGTACGCGAACGCCGCCGCGATCAGCTCGGCCGCCGTGCCGTCGTCGAGCGGCACCTTCCGTTCCCCTCGGGAGGCCCGGTACGCCTGTGAGTTTGCTGTGAGTTTCGCCCAGGCCGCGACCGGGTCGCGCATCCCGTCCCGAGCCTCGAAGTACAGCCTGACCAGTGCCTGGTTGACCTGCGATCCCCCCATGGAAAGAGTTCAACACAGACGGTGGTGGTCTATCGCGTTACGCCCCCGCATGTCGGTCATAAGAATGGAAGGGGCTTGGTGGCATCACCCCTGCTCGTAGGGCAGGCTAGATGGCGCCATGGAATACGCAGTGCTCACGGGAACAGTCCTCGTCGCCGGTGTCGTGCTCGCTCTCGTCGCGCAGTGGCGCGACTGGCGGCCACCGCTCTACGTCGCCGTCCTGATCGGCATCGCCGTACGAGTTCTCCTCATGTTCACCGCGGCCCGCGACACCTGGCAGCCCGTCGACTTCGTCGAGAGCTTCAAACCCGCCGGCGAGGCCGTGCTCCGCGGCCAGGACCCGGTGCTCGCCAGCGAGGGCGGCTGGCACTTCCTGCCGACCATCCCGTACGTGTACGGCATCCTGCTCTGGGCCGGCCTGCCGTGGGAGTACGCGGGCCGGCTCGTCACCGTCGTCGCCGACATCGCGCTGATCCCGCTCGTCGCCAAGCTCGCCGGCGGCCCGCGCGCCTCGCTGCGCGCCCTGCAGTACGCGCTCAACCCGCTCGCCCTGCTCGTCGCGTGCATCCACGGCCAGGTCGAACCGGTCGCGCTGGTGTTCGGCGTGGCCGCCTTCGTGGTCGCCCGCGGCTCAGGGCCGGAGGTCCGTCCCGGCGTCAGCACGCAGGTCGTCGCACGGATGCGCAGGGGCGTGTCCGCCTACGGCTGGCGCTCTGCGGCGCACCGCGTCCTCGGTCCCGGCGGCCTGCTGCGCCGCGCCCTGCGGCCCGGCCCCACCGACCGGGCAGACCTCAAGCGAGCCGCCCTCGCCGGCCTGTGGATGGGCCTCGCGCTGTGCGCCAAGAGCTGGCCCATCTGGCTCATCCCCGGCATGCTGCTGCTCCTGCCCCACCTGCGGGCCAGGATCACCGCGCTGTTCGTCACCGGTGCCGTGCCGCTGTTCTTCCTGGTCACCCTGCCGGTGTTCGCCGGCACGTCGCTGAACCAGATTCCCCAGGTCATCAGCATCATCCGCGACATCAGGCCGATCGTCGGCGAATGGGGCTGGACCCCCCACTTCACCAACGGCGACTGGGCGCTGCGCGCCGACCTCGCCTCCATCGGCACGAACCTCATCTACCTGAGCGTCCTCGTGGTGCTCCTGGTGTGGCGGCGCGCCGACCCCGTCGACCTCACCACGGCCGTCCTGCTCGCCTTCATGGTGATGACGCCGCGCCTCGGCGCGCAGTACCTGCTGTGGTTCATGCCGTTCCTGGTGGCCAGGCCCACCCGGTTCGCCTGGCCCGCCATCCTCGGCGTGTCCTTCTGGGCGGCGTACGGCTACATCTACATGACCCAGTTCGACACCGACACCTGGTGGGGGCTGCACGCCGACTGGTCGCGCGCCTCCATCGTGCTGCTGCCGATCCTGCTGCTGGCGATGCCCTGGGGCCGCCGCGTCGCGGAGGCCCCAGAACTCGCGCGGCCGGTGGGGCCGCCGCCGACGAGGACCGGCGGCGGCGTCACCTCAGCCGCGTAGCCGCTCCCACAGCGTCACCCACTGGTCGGGGTGGACGTGCCCGACGGGGGCGTCCCTCGCGACGCCCGCCGCGCGCAGCGCCGCGTCCACCCCCCGGTAGTGCCGCCGCAGCGAGGCGCGCAGCGAGCCGCCCACCCCGCCGAAGCCCAGCTCGACCAGCTCCAGGTAGCCGCGCCGGTCGCCGACGAGCGGCGCCGGCCGCCGTTCGAGCCGCAGGATCGCCGAGTCCACCGACGGGATCGGGCGGAAGCTCTCCCTGGGCACCCCGCTGCCGAGCCGCCAGTGGAACCACGGCCACGACCTCACCGTCACGAGCGTCCACCTGCCGTAGTCGCCCGCCCGCTTGCGGGCGTACTCGCGCTGCGTGAGCAGGGTCGCCGACGTCAGCCGCGGCGCCCGCAGGCACCAGCCGACGATCCGCGACGTGGCCGAGTACGGGATGTTGCCCACCACCGCGAACGGCTCGCCCGGCGGACGCGCCGCCGCGAAGTCGCCCCTGACGATCCGCACCCGCGGGTCGTCACGGGTGCTCGCGGCCAGCCTGGCCGCCAGCCGCGGGTCGAGCTCGTAGCCGATCACGCGGGCGCCGGCGTCGGCGAGCGCCCTGGTGAGGACGCCCTCCCCGGGCCCCGGCTCCAGCACCAGCCCGTCGGGGGCCGCCGTCCGGACGACCAGCCTGACGGCGCGCCGGTCCACGAGGAAGTTCTGCGAGAGCGAGCGCCTGGCCCGGTCCCTGGAGGTGCGCCCGCCGGTCCGGGCGCGGTCGCCACGCGCGTGCGCGTGGCCGGATTGATGATCTTCGTACTGGTTGGCATGCAGGTCGATGTGCGCCACGGCACCGCCCTCTCGGGTCCTTGAGATGAAGGGATCTCGAAGGGCCCTGGGCGCCGCGGACGCCGCGTGTCAGGAAGCCGCGTCCGCTAGCGGGCCAGAGCCCGGCCGCGGCGGATGCGGATGAAGCACAGGCAGCAGAACATCGCAGACATGGTCCCGACCCTAGGCAGCGCCCGGCGGAGCAGGCAACGCAATAAGCCCCCCGGCGCCCCGGCTCAGGCCGCTACGGTGGGGGCATGTACGCGGAACGGCCGCCCCGCCCCAGCCTCGCCGACCGGGTGGCGTGCGTCTGGCTGCGGACGGCGTCCGCCGACCACGTCCAGCTCGTGGTGCCCGACGCGTGCGTCGACCTCATCTGGGGCCCCGACGGCCTGTTCGTGGCGGGGCCCGACACCGGGCCCGTGCCCGCGCGGATGCGGGCGGGCGACGTCCTGCACGGCGTCCGCTTCCGTCCCGGGGCGGCGGGCGACCTGTTCGGGGTGCCGCTGCACGAGCTGCGCGACCTGCGCGTGCCCGCGTCCGAACTGCCGGGGCTCGCCCGGCTGCGCATCACCGAGCGGCCCGGCCCCCGGCTCCGCGCCATGTGCTCGGCCCTCGCGTCCCGCCCCCACACCGCCGACCCGGCCGCCCCCGCCGTCGCCGCCGCCCTGCGGCGGGGCCGCACCGTGGCGGAGGCCGCCGGGCGCCTCGGGCTCAGCGAGCGCCAGCTCCACCGCCGCACCCTCGCCGCGTTCGGGTACGCGCCCAAGACGCTCCAGCGGGTCGTCCGCTTCCAGCGCGCGCTGTCGATGGCACGGGCCGGCGTGCCGTTCGCGGAGGTCGCGGCCAGGGCGGGCTACGCCGACCAGGCGCACCTGGCCAACGACGTCAGACGGCTCAGCGGGGTGACCATGGGCGCCCTCGTCTCACCCCTCCCGCGCCTTCCCTGACACCAGCGCCTCGGCCCACCCCGCGCTCGGGTCGCTGTCGATGAGCAGCGCCCGCGCCAGCAGGCTGAGCGGGATGGCCAGCAGGGCGCCGAGCGCGCCCAGCACGAACGTCCACACGATGAGCGACAGGAACGTCACCGTCGTCGACAGCCCCACGGCGTCGCCGAGGAACTTCGGCAGGATGAACGACTGCGTCACCACGTTGCTGGCGACGTACGTCACGACGACGAGCAGCATCGTCTGGACGCCGCCGTCGAGCAGCGCCAGCACCGCCGGCGGCACCAGGCCGATGAGGAAGCCGATGTTCGGGATGTAGTTGGCGATGAGCGCGAGCATGCCCCACAGCAGCGGCAGCGGCACGTCGAGCAGCGACAGCGCCACGACGTCGATCACGGCGTAGAGCAGCCCGAACACCGTCGAGACGATGAGGTAGCGCCGCGTCTTCTGCGTGAAGGTGGCCAGGGCCGCGACCAGGTGGGAGCTGCCGCCGCCGGTGATGATGATCCGGGTCAGGCGGGGCGCGTCCAGGCACATCGCCAGTAGCAGCACCACGATGAGGAAGAGGCTCGACAGCACGCCGATGAGGCTGCCGAGCAGGCTCTGCACCAGCCCGAGGATCTTGCCGGGGTCGAGGGCGGACAGTCCCTTGTTCAGCATGTCGGCGCTCACCCCGTGCTCGGCGGCGAAGCGCTGGGCGTCGGAGAGCAGCTTCTGGAACTGCGGCGTGTACGTGGGCAGCAGCGACGCGAGCTGGGTGCCGGCGATCGTGAGGACGCCGACCATGCCGAGCAGCACCAGCACGACGATGGTGAACGGCACGGCGACCTGGAGCCAGACCGGCGCCCTGCGCGCCTCCAGCCAGCTGCGCACCGGTGAGACCGCGATGACCAGCACCAGCGCGAGCACCACAGGGCCGGCGATGGAGGAGACCTCGCGGATCCCGAACAGGACGATCATCGCTCCGGCGATGCCGAGCAGGATGATGAGTGACCTGGGCACGGGTTGATCTCGCACCCCGGAGTTCTACCCCTGTCCTGCGGGCCACACCGTCGATTTGACGGTTCCGGGAGCCGTACATAGAGTTCACCAGTCCCGTGAGGACGGCGGAGATCGTCGGCCTCGCCCGGGGACCACTCACACCTCTTCCACCTCGTGGACGTTCGCGTGCGCGAGGAGCCTCTTTGACAGGAGGCGAAGTTGGGAGTAAGTTAGAGGGGTTGTCCCGGAAACGGGGCGGCGGTTATTCCGGAAAGTCGATCGAGTCCCGGTCAATTTGACAGAGACTGGAACGGCTGAAAGAATAAAGACACAACGAAAACGAAATGAACGCCTCGAAGTTCGAGAGCCGAACGGTTTGAGAACGACGAAGAACGCGTCCGTTTCTTGAGAACTCAACAGTGTGCTTAAAGCCAGTGCATGATTATCATGTAACACCCCGTCATTATTGACGGATTCCTTTTGGTTGGGATTCAACCAGCTTCAAACATTGTTTGGAGAGTTTGATCCTGGCTCAGGACGAACGCTGGCGGCGTGCTTAACACATGCAAGTCGAGCGGAAAGGCCCTTCGGGGT
>NZ_FOBF01000009.1 GCF_900109355.1 Nonomuraea pusilla | reverse complement strand
CACGCGCGTTCGACCGGCCCGTACTCCATGATCACGCAGCAGCCGCTGGGCGGTAAGGCCCAGTTCGGCGGCCAGCGGTTCGGTGAGATGGAGGTGTGGGCGCTGGAGGCGTACGGCGCCGCCTACGCCCTGCAGGAGCTGCTCACGATCAAGTCCGACGACGTCCTGGGCCGCGTGAAGGTCTACGAGGCCATCGTCAAGGGCGAGAACATTCCCGAGCCGGGCATTCCCGAGTCCTTCAAGGTCCTCATCAAGGAGATGCAGTCGCTGTGCCTCAACGTCGAGGTGCTCTCCAGCGACGGCATGTCCATCGAGATGCGCGACACCGACGAGGACGTCTTCCGCGCCGCGGAGGAGCTCGGCATCGATCTGGCACGGCGCCCGAATGAGGGCGCGATGTCCGTCGACGAGGTCTGATCAAAAAGGGGAATCTAGTGCTCGACGTCAATTTCTTCGACGAGCTACGCATTGGCCTCGCCACTGCCGACGACATCCGCCAGTGGTCGCACGGCGAGGTGAAGAAGCCGGAGACCATCAACTACCGCACTCTCAAGCCGGAGAAGGACGGTCTCTTCTGCGAGAAGATCTTCGGTCCGACCCGCGACTGGGAGTGCTACTGCGGCAAGTACAAGCGCGTCCGGTTCAAGGGCATCATCTGTGAGCGCTGCGGCGTCGAGGTGACCCGGGCCAAGGTCCGCCGTGAGCGGATGGGCCACATCGAGCTGGCCGCGCCGGTCACGCACATCTGGTACTTCAAGGGCGTCCCGTCGCGCCTCGGCTACCTGCTCGACCTCGCCCCGAAGGACCTGGAGAAGGTCATCTACTTCGCGGCGTACATGATCACGCATGTCGACACCGAGATGCGTGAGCGTGACCTGCCCTCGCTGGAGGCGAAGATCTCCGTCGAGCGGCAGCACATCGAGCAGCGCCGCGACGCCGACATCGAGACCAGGCAGAAGAAGCTCGAGGCCGACCTGGCCGAGCTGGAGGCCGCGGGCGCCAAGGGCGACCAGCGCCGCAAGGTGCGCGAGGGCGCCGAGCGCGAGATGCGTCAGCTCCGCGACCGGGCCCAGCGCGAGCTGGACCGCCTGGACGAGGTCTGGAGCCGCTTCAAGAACCTCAAGGTCCAGGACCTCGAGGGCGACGAGCTGCTCTACCGCGAGATGCGCGACCGCTTCGGCCGCTACTTCAAGGGCGGCATGGGCGCGCAGGCGATCCAGGACCGCCTGATCAACTTCGACCTCGACGCCGAGGCCGAGAACCTGCGCGAGACCATCCGCAGCGGCAAGGGCCAGAAGAAGGCCCGCGCGCTCAAGCGGCTCAAGGTCGTGTCGGCGTTCCTGAACACGACCAACTCGCCGCGCGGCATGGTGCTCGACTGCATCCCGGTCATCCCGCCGGACCTGCGCCCGATGGTGCAGCTCGACGGTGGCCGGTTCGCGACCTCCGACCTGAACGACCTGTACCGCCGGGTCATCAACCGGAACAACCGCCTCAAGCGTCTGCTCGACCTCGGCGCGCCCGAGATCATCGTGAACAACGAGAAGCGGATGCTGCAGGAGGCCGTCGACGCGCTGTTCGACAACGGCCGTCGCGGACGTCCGGTCACCGGCCCCGGCAACCGGCCGCTCAAGTCGCTGTCCGACATGCTCAAGGGCAAGCAGGGCCGCTTCCGCCAGAACCTGCTGGGCAAGCGCGTCGACTACTCCGGCCGTTCGGTCATCGTCGTCGGCCCGCAGCTCAAGCTGCACCAGTGCGGTCTGCCCAAGCAGATGGCGCTGGAGCTGTTCAAGCCGTTCGTGATGAAGCGGCTCGTGGACCTCAACCACGCCCAGAACATCAAGTCGGCCAAGCGGATGGTCGAGCGCGCCCGCCCCGTCGTGTGGGACGTGCTCGAAGAGGTCATCACCGAGCACCCGGTGCTGCTCAACCGCGCGCCCACGCTCCACCGCCTGGGCATCCAGGCGTTCGAGCCGCAGCTCGTCGAGGGCAAGGCCATCCAGATCCACCCGCTCGTCTGCACCGCGTTCAACGCGGACTTCGACGGCGACCAGATGGCCGTGCACCTGCCGCTGTCGGCTGAGGCCCAGGCCGAGGCACGCATCCTGATGCTCTCGACCAACAACATCCTCAAGCCGGCCGACGGCAAGCCCGTGACGATGCCCACCCAGGACATGGTCATCGGCCTGTACTGGCTGACCACCATGAAGGAGGGGGCGGTCGGCGAGGGCCGCGTGTTCGGCTCCGTCGCCGAGGCGCAGATGGCCTTCGACCGCCGCGAGCTGGAGATCCAGGCGAAGATCCAGATCCGCGTGCGGGACGTCCTCCCGCCGCGCGACTGGGTCGCGCCCGAGGGCTGGGAGCAGGGCGACGCGATCCGCCTGGAGACCACCTTCGGCCGCTGCCTGTTCAACCAGACGCTGCCCGCGAGCTACCCGTTCGTCAACTTCCAGGTCGGCAAGAAGCAGCTGTCCACGATCGTGAACGAGCTGGCCGAGACCTACCCGAAGGTCGAGGTCGCCGCCTCGCTCGACGCGCTCAAGGACGCCGGCTTCCGCTGGGCCACCCGCTCGGGTGTCACCATCGCCATCGGCGACGTCGTCGCGCCGCCGAACAAGGCCGAGATCATGGAGAGCTACGAGCGCCGGGCCGACAAGGTCCAGCGCGAGTACGAGCGCGGTCTGATCACCGACGAGGAGCGCCGCCAGGAGCTCATCGAGATCTGGACGCACGCCACGGCCGACGTCGAGACCGACATGGTCAACGCCTTCCCGGCGACCAACCCGGTCTGGATGATGGTCAACTCCGGCGCCCGAGGCAACAGGATGCAGGTGCGTCAGATCGCCGGCATCCGTGGCCTGGTGTCCAACACCAAGGGTGAGACGATCCCGCGGCCGATCAAGGCCTCGTTCCGCGAGGGCCTGTCGGTGCTGGAGTACTTCATCGCCACCCACGGCCAGCGGAAGGGTCTCGCCGACACCGCGCTGCGCACCGCCGACTCGGGTTACCTGACCCGTCGTCTGGTGGACGTCGCGCAGGACGTCATCATCCGCGAGATCGACTGCGGCACCGACCGCGCCGTCCCGCTGCACGTCGGCGAGCGCGACTCGTCCGGCAACCTGGTCAAGGCCGAGAACGCCGAGTCCAACGTCCACGGCCGCATCCTCGCCGAGGACGTCGTGGTCGACGGCAAGGTCGTCGTCGCGGCGGGTGTCGACATCAACGACACGCACGTGACGAAGCTGGTCGAGGCCGGCATCGAGACCGTCCGCACCCGCAGCGCGCTGGTGTGCGAGGCGAAGATCGGTGTCTGCGCGACCTGCTACGGCCGCTCGCTGGCCACCGGCAAGCTCGTGGACGTCGGCGAGGCGGTCGGCATCATCGCCGCCCAGTCGATCGGTGAGCCGGGCACGCAGCTGACGATGCGTACCTTCCACACCGGTGGTGTGGCGGGCGCCGACATCACCCACGGTCTGCCGCGTGTCCAGGAGCTGTTCGAGGCGCGCATCCCCAAGGGTGTCGCCCCGATCTCCGAGGCCGAGGGTCGCGTCCGCATCGACGAGACCGACAAGACCAGGAAGATCGTCATCACTCCTGACGACGGTTCCGAGGAGATCGCCTACCCGGTCTCGATGCGTTCGCGCCTGCTCGTCCAGGACGGCCAGCGCGTCTCGGTCGGTCAGCAGCTCATCGCCGGTGCCGTCAACCCGAACGAGGTGCTGCGCATCCTCGGCCCGCGGGCCGTGCAGCTCCACCTCGTGGCGGAGGTCCAGCAGGTCTACCGCTCGCAGGGTGTGTCGATCCACGACAAGCACATCGAGATCATCGTGCGTCAGATGCTCAAGCGCGTGAACGTGCTGGAGTCCGGCGACACCGACCTCCTGCCCGGCGAGCTGGTCGAGCGTCCGCGCTTCGAGCAGATGAACCGGGAGACGGTGGCCGAGGGCGGCACGCCCGCCGCGGGTCGTCCGGTGCTCATGGGCATCACCAAGGCGTCGCTGGCCACCGAGTCGTGGCTGTCGGCGGCCTCCTTCCAGGAGACCACCAGGGTCCTGACGGACGCGGCGATCCACGCCAAGTCCGACTCGCTCCTGGGCCTGAAGGAGAACGTCATCATCGGTAAGCTCATCCCGGCCGGTACGGGCATGCCCCAGTACCGCAACATCCGGGTCGAGCCCACCGAGGAGGCGAAGGCCGCGATGTACACCGTCGGCGGCTACGACGGTTCGGCGGCCGACTACACCTTCGGCACGGGCAGCGGCGAGGCCGTCCCGCTGGAGGAGTACGACTTCGGCCAGTACAACCGGTAGACAGCCGTACAGCGCGAAGCGCCCGGTTCCTCTTCGGGGGGAGCCGGGCGCTTCGCCGTTCCCGGCCCTGTGGGGGCGTCTCCACGTCCTCCGGCGGCTCTCCGCGGCGGTTGCCTCGGGGCCGCCGGCCCGCCCGTGGGCGGCGGCCTGAGCCGCCGGGCGGCCGGTTCTCCGGGTGTTCATCGACTCGTACGCGTGCGGCTGCCTTCCGGGGTGGGGGAAGGGGCGCGCGAGCGGGGTCGGGGGCTATATCATGTGCGGCGGAGCTGTAGATGCGCTTGATGGATAGGCGCTGGCGACCCGGGGCGACACAAGCTTGTCTGCTTTGTCGCGCCGTTTTGACGTGTCGCTCGGGCCTGGGTAGTCTTGAGCATCGTGCCCGCTCTGGCGGGCTCTCGGCTGTGCGCTCATACAGGAGCGGCGGCTGAATCCCTGGCTCGCAGTCCTCGGCGGATGTGTCTGTGCGAATCGCGCGACACGCCCGAGCGCGGGGGCGCGGAAGCGGGGAAAACCAGCAGGTCATGACACCGGCAGCACCTGCGAATCGCAGCACAATGACGTAACACCGGCCAAGGCACGAAACGGAGTGGCAGTGCCCACTATTCAGCAGTTGGTCCGTAAGGGCCGGCAGGACAAGGTCGCGAAGACCAAGACTCCTGCCCTCAAGGGGAGTCCGCAGCGGCGCGGCGTGTGCCAGCGCGTCTACACCACCACCCCGAAGAAGCCCAACTCGGCACTGCGCAAGGTGGCCCGCGTTCGGCTCACGAACGGCATCGAGGTCACGGCCTACATCCCCGGTGTGGGCCACAACCTGCAGGAGCACTCCATCGTGCTCGTGCGTGGCGGTCGTGTGAAGGACCTGCCTGGTGTTCGCTACAAGATCATCCGCGGTTCGCTCGACACCCAGGGTGTCCGCAACCGCAAGCAGGCCCGTAGCCGCTACGGCGCGAAGAAGGAGAAGAGCTAACAATGCCTCGTAAGGGTTCTCCTGGCCGTCGTCAGCTCATGGCTGACCCGGTTTACAGCTCGCCGCTGGTCACCGCCCTGATCAACAAGGTGCTCCTCGACGGTAAGCGCTCCATCGCGCAGTCGATCGTCTACGGCGCTCTTGAGGGCTGCAGGGACAAGACGGGCAACGACCCGGTCGTCACCCTGAAGCGCGCGCTTGACAACGTCAAGCCCACCCTTGAGGTCCGCAGCCGTCGTGTCGGTGGCGCGACCTACCAGGTGCCGGTCGAGGTGCGCGCGGCGCGCAGCACCACCCTGGCCCTGCGCTGGCTGGTGCAGTACTCCCGCGCCCGCCGCGAGAAGACCATGACCGAGCGCCTGATGAACGAGCTCCTCGACGCCAGCAACGGCCTCGGGGCGAGCGTGAAGAAGCGCGAGGACACCCACAAGATGGCCGAGTCCAACAAGGCCTTCGCCCACTACCGCTGGTAATCCACCGCTCCAGCGGTGGTCTGAACACAGACCAAATCTCCCCTTCGGGGGTCCTGCGGGGGGTTCGCCCCCCGCAGGAGACGAGACGACGAGGACGCGAGAGAAGTGGCCACCACGACCGCTCTAGACCTGGCCAAGGTCCGCAACATCGGGATCATGGCCCATATCGACGCGGGCAAGACCACCACGACCGAGCGCATCCTGTTCTACACCGGCATCAACTACAAGCTCGGTGAGGTCCACGAGGGCGCTGCCACGATGGACTGGATGGAGCAGGAGCAGGAGCGCGGCATCACGATCACGTCTGCCGCGACGACCTGCGAGTGGCTCGGTCACACGATCAACATCATCGACACTCCGGGCCACGTCGACTTCACCATCGAGGTGGAGCGCTCTCTGCGTGTCCTCGACGGTGCCGTCGCCGTGTTCGACGGCGTCGCGGGTGTCGAGCCGCAGTCGGAGACGGTGTGGCGCCAGGCTGACCGCTACGACGTTCCGCGCATCTGCTTCGTGAACAAGATGGACCGTGTCGGCGCGGAGTTCCACCGCTGCGTCGACATGATGATCAGCCGTCTGGGCGCGACCCCGGCTGTCATCCAGCTCCCGTGGGGCGTTGAGGCCGACTTCAAGGGCGTCATCGACCTCATCAAGATGAAGGGTCTCATCTGGAGCGCCGAGGCCGCCAAGGGCGAGATGTACGAGACCGTCGACATCCCGGCCGACCACGCCGACGCCGCCCGTGAGTGGCGCGACAAGCTGGTCGAGACGGTCGCCGAGAACGACGACGAGCTGATGGAGCTCTTCCTCGAGGGCACCGAGCCCACCGAGGAGCAGCTGGTCGCGGCCATCCGCCGCGCGACGCTGGCCAGCGCCATCAACCCGGTGCTGTGCGGCACGGCGTTCAAGAACAAGGGCGTTCAGCCCCTGCTCGACGCGATCGTCGCCTTCCTCCCGGCCCCGACCGACATCCCGGCCTTCAAGGGCCACGCGGTCGGCAACGAGGAGGTCGTGGTCGAGCGGCACGCCGACCCGACCGAGCCCTTCTCGGCTCTGGCGTTCAAGATCGCCAGCGACCCGCACCTGGGCAAGATCACCTACATCCGCATCTACTCGGGCACGCTCGAGTCCGGTTCACAGGTCATCAACTCTGTGAAGGGCAAGAAGGAGCGGATCGGCAAGATCTACCAGATGCATGCCAACAAGCGCGAGGAGCGCCCGTCGGCCATCGCTGGTCAGATCGTCGCCGTCATGGGTCTGAAGGACACCACGACGGGTGACACCCTGTCCGACCCGTCCAACCAGGTCGTGCTCGAGTCGATGACGTTCCCGGCCCCGGTCATCAACGTCGCGATCGAGCCCAAGACCAAGGGCGACCAGGAGAAGCTGTCCACCGCCATCCAGCGGCTCGCCGAGGAGGACCCGTCCTTCCAGGTCCGCCGTGACGAGGAGACCGGTCAGACGGTCATCTGGGGCATGGGCGAGCTTCACCTGGAGATCCTCGTCGACCGTATGCGTCGCGAGTTCAAGGTCGAGGCCAACGTCGGCCGCCCGCAGGTCGCCTACCGCGAGACCATCCGCCGCAAGGTGGAGAAGGTCGACTACACCCACAAGAAGCAGACCGGTGGTTCCGGTCAGTTCGCGCGGGTCATCATCGACCTGGAGCCGCTGGGCGAGGGCAACGACGGTTACGAGTTCGAGAACAAGGTCACGGGTGGCCGCGTCCCGAGGGAGTACATCCCGTCGGTCGACGCCGGCGCCCAGGAAGCCGCCGAGTTCGGCGTGCTGGCCGGCTACCCGATGGTGGGCGTGAAGGTGACGCTGACCGACGGCGCCGCCCACGACGTCGACTCCTCGGAGATGGCCTTCAAGATCGCCGGCTCGATGGCCTTCAAGGAGGCCGCGCGCAAGGCTGACGCTGTGCTCCTCGAGCCGATGATGGCCGTTGAGGTCACCACGCCCGAGGACTACATGGGTGACGTCATCGGCGACCTCAACGGTCGCCGCGGGCAGATCCAGGCGATGGACGAGCGGGCCGGCGCCCGCGTCGTCCGGGCGCTCGTTCCGCTGTCTGAGATGTTCGGCTACGTGGGTGACCTGCGTAGCAAGACGCAGGGGCGGGCGAGCTACAGCATGCAGTTCGACTCCTACGCGGAGGTGCCTCCGGGCATCGCCAAGGAGATCGTCGCGAAGGCCCGGGGCGAGTAAGTAAGTTCCGGTCCCTGGTGGGGTGGCGCGAGCCACCCCACCGCCTAGGGGTTCGGGTTATCCCGGGCCCGAGTGTGTAGACGAAAGTCAGTCAGATTCTCAAGGAGAGAACCAGTGGCTAAGGCCAAGTTCGAGCGGACCAAGCCGCACATGAACATCGGCACCATTGGGCACATCGACCACGGCAAGACCACGCTGACCGCGGCGATCACCAAGGTGCTCCACGACCGTTACCCCGAGCTGAACAAGGCCACTCCGTTCGACAAGATCGACAAGGCCCCGGAGGAGAAGGCTCGCGGCATCACCATCTCCATCGCGCACGTCGAGTACCAGACGGAGAAGCGTCACTACGCGCACGTTGACTGCCCGGGTCACGCCGACTACGTCAAGAACATGATCACCGGTGCGGCGCAGATGGACGGCGCCATTCTGGTGGTCGCCGCCACCGACGGCCCGATGCCGCAGACGAAGGAGCACGTCCTCCTGGCCCGCCAGGTCGGCGTCCCCTACATCGTCGTGGCCCTCAACAAGGCCGACATGGTCGACGACGAGGAGATCCTGGAGCTCGTCGAGCTCGAGGTCCGTGAGCTCCTCTCCGCTCAGGAGTTCCCCGGCGACGACCTGCCCGTGGTTCGCGTCTCCGCGCTCAAGGCGCTCGAGGGCGACGAGAAGTGGGCCGACAGCATCATCGAGCTGATGAACGCCGTCGACGAGAACGTGCCCGAGCCGCCGCGTGACACGGAGAAGCCGTTCCTCATGCCGGTCGAGGACGTCTTCTCGATCACCGGTCGCGGCACGGTCGTCACCGGCCGTATCGAGCGCGGCATCGTCAAGGTCAACGAGCAGGTCGACATCATCGGCATCCGGCCGGAGAAGACCACGACCACCGTCACCAGCATCGAGATGTTCAACAAGATGCTCGACGAGGGTCACGCCGGTGACAACGCCGCCCTGCTGCTCCGCGGCATCAAGCGCGACGACGTCGAGCGCGGCCAGTGCATCATCAAGCCGGGCACGACCACCCCGCACACCGAGTTCACCGGCCAGGTCTACATCCTGTCCAAGGACGAGGGCGGCCGCCACACGCCGTTCTTCAACAACTACCGGCCGCAGTTCTACTTCCGTACGACTGACGTGACCGGTGTCGTGCACCTCCCCGAGGGCACGGAGATGGTCATGCCGGGCGACAACACCGAGATGCGCGTTGAGCTGATCCAGCCCATCGCCATGGAGGAAGGCCTCAAGTTCGCGATCCGCGAGGGTGGCCGCACCGTCGGCGCCGGTCGCGTCACGAAGATCATCAAGTAGCACGATCGCCGGGGCGGCGGTCGGCCCCTCCCACGGGGGCCGGCCGCCGCACCGCGAGAGCCCAGCCCACGGGCTCCACGGGAGAGCCCGTGATCCAGCAGTCACTTCGGACAGTGACCGAAGTAACTGCCGGATCACGGAAGAAAACGACAGATCCACCACGTCTGTCTCGTGGGGCCATGCAGGGCTGACCTGCAAGATCAGCGGCAACAGGCCGCACGATACTTTTTCAGACGACAGCGAAGGACACCGAGGCCACTATGGCGGGACAGAAGATCCGCATCCGGCTTAAGGCCTATGACCACGAGGTCATCGACAGCTCGGCCAAGAAGATCGTCGAGACGGTGACGCGGACTGGCGCGAAGGTCGCGGGCCCGGTGCCGCTGCCGACCGAGAAGAACGTGTACTGCGTCATCCGCTCGCCGCACAAGTACAAGGACAGCCGCGAGCACTTCGAGATGCGCACGCACAAGCGGCTGATTGACATCATCGACCCGACCCCCAAGACGGTTGACTCGCTCATGCGGCTCGACCTCCCCGCGGGTGTCGACATTTCGATCAAGCTCTGAGGGAACGCACTGACATGGCTAAGACGATCAAGGGCGTCCTGGGCAAGAAGCTCGGCATGACCCAGGTCTTCGACGCGGACAACCGGCTCGTGCCGGTGACCGTGGTCGAGGCCGGTCCGTGTGTGGTGACCCGCGTCCGCACCGCAGAGAAGGACGGCTACTCCGCCGTCCAGCTCGGCTTCGGGCAGGTCGACCCCCGGAAGGTCAACAAGCCGCTCGGCGACTACCTGCGTAAGCACGACATCACCCCGCGCCGTTACTTCGCGGAGATCCGCACCGACGACGCGAGCGACTACACCCTGGGCCAGGAGCTGCTGGCCGACACCTTCGAGGCGGGCCAGTTCGTCGACGTGACGGGCAAGAGCAAGGGCAAGGGCTTCGCCGGTGTCATGAAGCGGCACGGCTTCGGTGGTCTGGGCGCGTCGCACGGTACGCAGCGCAAGCACCGTTCGCCGGGTTCCATCGGTGGCTGCGCCACCCCGGGCCGCGTTTTCAAGGGTCTGCGCATGGCTGGTCGGATGGGTAACGTCCGCACCACCGTGCAGAGCCTCAAGGTTCACTCCGTCGACGCCGAGAAGGGCCTCATCCTGATCAAGGGTGCGATCCCCGGCGCCAACGGCAGCCTGGTCCTCGTCCGCACCGCTGCCAAGAAGGGGGCTGCGAAGTGACAAGCATTGACGTCCTCGACGCCGGCGGTGCCAAGACCGGCACGGTTGACCTGCCCGAAGACATCTTCGGCGCCAAGGTCAACGTCCCCCTGATCCACCAGGTGGTCACGGCCCAGCTCGCCGCTCGCCGGCAGGGCACGCACAAGGCCAAGACCCGCGGTGAGGTCAGCGGCGGCGGCAAGAAGCCGTACCGCCAGAAGGGCACCGGCCGCGCCCGTCAGGGCTCGACCCGCGCCCCGCAGTTCGCCGGCGGTGGCACCGTCCACGGCCCGGTTCCGCGCGACTACTCGCAGCGCACGCCCAAGAAGATGAAGGCCGCCGCTCTCCGCGGCGCCCTCTCCGACAGGGCCGGCGGCGGTCGCGTCCACGTGGTCAGCTCGCTGGTCACGGGGGAGACCCCGAAGACCAAGACGGCGCTGGAGGCCCTTCGCAAGGTCACCCAGGCTCCGCGCGTGCTCGTCGTGATCGACGAGTCCGACTACCTGACCGCGCTGAGCCTGCGTAACGCGCCCGAGGTCCACCTGCTGGACGCGGGGCAGCTCAACACGTACGACGTGCTCGTCAACGACGACGTGGTCTTCACCCAGGAGGCGTACGAGCAGGTCGTGGCGCGGCTTTCCGCGTCGGCCGGTTCTAGCGAAGGAGCAGACGCCTGATGGAGAAGATCGCCGACCCGCGCGACATCATCATCAAGCCGGTCGTCTCTGAGAAGAGCTACGGCCTGATCGATGAGAACAACAAGTACACGTTCCTGGTGAAGAAGACCGCGAACAAGACCCAGGTCAAGATCGCCGTTGAGCAGATCTTCGGGGTCAAGGTCACCAGCGTGAACACGATCAACCGGCAGGGCAAGCGCAAGCGCACCCGCGCCGGCTTCGGCAAGCGTCCCGACACCAAGCGCGCGATCGTGAGCCTGGTCGAGGGCGATCGGATCGACATCTTCGGTCAGATCGGCTAGCAGCCTGAGAAATGAGCGGGCCGCAAGGCCCGCGGGGATGAGACCGCCGCACGCCCGTGCGGCGGGCTCACCCATGTAACCGACGAAGGATGAACGAAAAAGATGGGCATCCGTAAGTACAAGCCGACGACTCCGGGTCGCCGCGGGTCGAGTGTCTCGGACTTCTCCGAGATCACCCGCAGCACCCCCGAGAAGTCGCTGCTTGCACCCCTTCACAGCAAGGGCGGCCGGAACGTACACGGCCGAGTCACCGCTCGCCACCAGGGCGGCGGTCACAAGCGCGCCTACCGGATCATCGACTTCCGGAGGCACGACAAGGACGGCATCCCGGCCAAGGTCGCTCACATCGAGTACGACCCCAACCGCACCGCCAACATCGCTCTGCTGCACTACGCCGACGGTGAGAAGCGCTACATCATCGCGCCGACCGGCCTGAAGCAGGGCGACCGTATCGAGAACGGCCCTGCCGCCGACATCAAGCCGGGCAACTGCCTGCCGCTGCGCAACATCCCGACCGGTACCTTCATCCACGCGGTGGAGCTCCGTCCGGGTGGCGGCGCCAAGCTCGGCCGCTCCGCGGGCGCTCAGATCCAGCTCCTCGCCAAGGAGGGCCAGTACGCCACGCTGCGTATGCCGTCCGGTGAGATGCGCATGGTGGACGTGCGCTGCCGCGCCGCGGTCGGCCAGGTCGGCAACGCCGAGCAGGCCAACATCAACTGGGGCAAGGCCGGCCGTATGCGGTGGAAGGGCAAGCGCCCCACCGTCCGCGGTGTCGCCATGAACCCGGTGGACCACCCGCACGGTGGTGGTGAGGGCAAGACCTCCGGTGGTCGCCACCCGGTGAACCCGAAGGGCAAGCCCGAGGGCCGCACCCGTCAGGCCAACAAGCCCAGCGACCGGCTGATCATCCGTCGTCGGAGCAAGAGGAAGAAGCGGTAGGAGCAGCCGAAATGCCACGTAGCCTTAAGAAGGGTCCCTTCGTGGACGACCACCTGCAGAAGAAGGTGGACGCCCAGAACGAGAAGGGCACCAAGAACGTCATCAAGACGTGGTCGCGGCGCTCCATGATCGTTCCCGACATGATCGGGCACACGATCGCCGTGCACGACGGCCGCAAGCACGTCCCGGTGTTCGTCACCGACTCCATGATCGGCCACAAGCTCGGTGAGTTCGCCCCCACGCGGACGTTCCGCAGCCACGTCAAGGAAGACCGCCGCAGCCGGCGATAGCAGCCTTCAGAAGTCAGAGGAGTAAGCGATGGAAGCCAGGGCTCAGGCGCGGTTCGTCCGCGTCACGCCCCAGAAGGCCCGCCGCGTGGTGGACCTTATTCGCGGGCTGCCCGCTTCGGAGGCGCAGGCCGTGCTGCAGTTCGCTCCCCAGTCGGCGAGCGAGCCGATCTACAAGGTGCTCTCGAGCGCCGTGGCGAACGCAGAGCACAATTTCAATCTCGACCCCCAGACGCTGGTCGTGAGCCGCGCGTGGGTCGACGAGGGCCCGACGCTGAAGCGGTTCCGTCCGCGTGCCCAGGGTCGTGCCTATCGGATCAACAAGCGGACGAGCCACATCACTGTGATCGTGGAGTCCCGCGAGCCGAAGGGAAGGACCCGATAGTGGGCCAGAAGGTTAACCCGCACGGGTTCCGCCTCGGCATCACGACCGACTTCAAGAGCCGGTGGTACGCCGACAAGCTGTACAAGTCGTACGTCGCCGAGGACGTCGCGATCCGCCGCATGCTGCAGAAGGGCATGGAGCGGGCCGGCATCTCCAAGGTGGAGATCGAGCGCACGACCGACCGCGTCCAGGTCGACATCCACACCGCCCGGCCGGGCATCGTCATCGGCCGTCGCGGCGCGGAGGCCGACCGCATCCGCGGCGACCTGGAGAAGCTGACCAAGAAGCAGGTCCAGCTCAACATCCTCGAGGTGAAGAACCCCGAGATCGACGCCCAGCTCGTCGCGCAGGGCGTGGCCGAGCAGCTCTCCAGCCGTGTGTCGTTCCGTCGCGCCATGCGCAAGGCGATGCAGTCGGCGATGAAGAGCGGCGCCAAGGGCATCCGGGTGCAGTGCTCGGGCCGTCTTGGCGGCGCCGAGATGTCGCGGTCGGAGTTCTACCGCGAGGGCCGTGTGCCGCTGCACACGCTCCGCGCGGACATCGACTACGGCTTCTACGAGGCCCGCACCACCTTCGGCCGCATCGGCGTGAAGGTGTGGATCTACAAGGGTGAGGCTCCGACGAGCCGCGCCGAGCGCGAGGCGGCCGCCGCCGGCGCCCGTGCCGGCCAGCGTCGTGAGCGTGATGACCGTCGGGGCGGCGGCGGCGAGCGTCCGCGTCGCGGTGGCGCCGGTGGCGCTCGCCGCGGTGGCCGTGGCGACCGCGCCCCCAGGACCGAGGCGGCCGCGCAGGCCGCCCCCGAGACCGGCCCGGCTGCGCAGCCGGGTGCTGAAGGGAGCTGACCATGCTGATCCCGCGCAGGGTCAAGCACCGCAAGCAGCACCGGCCTGACCGCAGCGGAGCCGCCAAGGGCGGCACCAGGGTCGTCTTCGGCGAGTTCGGCATTCAGGCGATTGAGCACTCCTACGTGACCAACCGCCAGATCGAGTCCGCTCGTATCGCGATGACCCGTCACATCCGCCGTGGTGGCAAGGTGTGGATCAACATCTACCCCGACCGTCCGCTCACGAAGAAGCCGGCCGAGACCCGCATGGGTTCCGGTAAGGGTTCTCCGGAGTGGTGGATCGCCAACGTCAAGCCCGGACGCGTGATGTTCGAGCTGTCCGGCGTGGCCGAGCCGATCGCCCGCGAGGCGCTTCAGCGCGCGATCCACAAGCTCCCGATGAAGTGCAAGATCGTTAAGCGTGAAGTGGGTGAGGCGTGATGGCTAAGGGCCTGACCGCCGGCGAGCTGCGGCTCGAGGACCAGGACACCCTGGTCCAGAAGCTGAAGGAGGCGAAGGAGGAGCTGTTCAACCTCCGCTTCCAGGCGGCGACCGGTCAGTTGGAGAGCCATGGGCGGCTGCGCGCCGTCCGCCGCGAGATCGCCCGTATCTACACCGTGATGCGCGAGCGGGAGCTCGGCATCGTCACGGTCGAGAAGGAGTCGAGCGATGGCTGAGACCGAGACCACCGGCACTGAGAACGCGCGGAACTTCCGCAAGGTCCGTGAGGGCCTGGTCGTGAGCGACAAGATGGACAAGACCGTCGTCGTCGCCGTCGAGGACCGCGTCAAGCACCGTCTGTACGGCAAGGTCATCCGCCGTACGACCAAGTACAAGGCGCACGACGAGGCCAACGCCTGTGGCGTCGGCGACCGCGTGCTGCTCATGGAGACCCGCCCCCTCTCCGCCACCAAGCGGTGGAGGGTCGTGGAGATCCTCGAGAAGGCCAAGTAAGTCCTTCTCGGATATGCCGCGCCTCGTGGGGGCTGCCTTCAGGACAGCCCCCATGACGGCGTCCAAGGACGCGGGAGCACCACGCTCCCGCGTCGCCTGCGGTGCGATCCCCTTCGGGGGTTTGTGGCCGTGGGACCAAGACCACAGCAGGTTCCGCCAGGCTCAGATCCACTGAGAACCGGCGCGACTAACAGGAGTAAACGTGATCCAGCAGGAGTCGCGGCTCAAGGTCGCCGACAACACGGGTGCCAAGGAGATCCTTTGCATCCGCGTTCTCGGCGGCTCGGGCCGACGCTACGCCGGAATCGGCGACGTCATCGTCGCCACGGTCAAGGACGCCCTCCCCGGCAGCACGGGCGTCAAGAAGGGTGACGTGGTCAAGGCCGTCGTCGTCCGCACGGTCAAGGAGCGCCGCCGGCCCGACGGCTCCTACATCCGCTTCGACGAGAACGCCGCCGTCATCATCAAGGACAGCGGCGACCCCCGTGGCACCCGTATCTTCGGTCCGGTCGGCCGCGAGCTGCGTGACAAGAAGTTCATGCGCATCATCTCGCTCGCTCCGGAGGTGCTGTAATGCCGAAGCTGCATGTGAAGAAGGGTGACCTGGTCAAGGTCATCGCGGGCAAGGACAAGGGCGCCAAGGGTCACGTGATCGCCACCTACCCCGCCGAGGAGCGCGTGGTGGTCGAGGGCGTCAACCTGATCAAGAAGCACTCCAAGGAGACCCACCAGGGTCCGCGCGGCGCCAAGACCGGCGGCGTGCAGACCATGGAGGGCAAGATCCACGTGAGCAACGTGAAGAAGCTCAAGGACGACAAGCCCGCCGAGAAGAAGGCCGAGAAGGCCGACGAGACGGGTGAGGACAGCTGATGACTGCCACGACCACCGAGACCGAGCGCCCGACGCCGCGCCTCAAGACGAAGTACCGCGAGGAGATCGCGGCCAAGCTTCGCGAGGACTTCGGCATCGAGAACGTCATGCAGATCCCCGGCCTGGTGAAGATCAAGGTCAACATGGGTGTCGGCGAGGCGGCCCGCGACTCCAAGCTGATCGAAGGCGCCGTCCGCGACCTCACCGTGATCACCGGCCAGAAGCCGGCCGTGGTCCGGGCCCGCAAGTCCATCGCGCAGTTCAAGCTGCGTGAGGGCATGCCGATCGGCGCGCACGTCACGCTGCGCGGCGACCGCATGTGGGAGTTCCTCGACAGGCTGCTGTCGCTGGCCCTGCCCCGTATCCGTGACTTCCGCGGTCTGTCGCCGAAGCAGTTCGACGGCAACGGCAACTACACGTTCGGCCTGACCGAGCAGGTCATGTTCCACGAGGTCGACCAGGACAAGGTGGACCGGCCGCGGGGCATGGACATCACGATCGTGACCACCGCGAAGAACGACGACCAGGGCCGGGCGCTGCTGAAGCTCCTCGGGTTCCCCTTCAAGGAGGCCTGATCATGGCGAAGAAGTCGCTGATCGCCAAGGCAGCGCGTAAGCAGAAGTTCGAGGTGCGGGCGTACACTCGGTGCTCGCGCTGCGGCCGTCCGCGCGCCGTCTACCGCAAGTTCGGGCTGTGCCGCGTGTGCTTCCGTGAGATGGCGCACCGGGGCGAGCTGCCCGGCATCACCAAGTCGAGCTGGTAGTTAGTCTTGGGGGCGGCCCTGTGCCGCCCCCGGGCGCGCCACCGGCCCGTCCACATATGAAATGTCAAACCCAGGGGGCTCCCGGGAGGGAGCGCCCCATGACCGCGCCGAAGGTCCACCGGCAGAGCGCTGCTTGGCCGACTGGAAACCGCGGCGAGGAAGGCCACTGGCCATGACGATGACCGACCCGATCGCAGACATGCTCACGCGTCTGCGTAACGCGAACGCGGCGTACCACGACAGCGTGTCGATGCCGTACTCGAAGATCAAGGCGCACATCGCCGAGATCCTCCAGCAGGAGGGCTACATCCAGGCTTGGACCGTCGAGGACGCCAAGGTTGGCAAGAACCTCGTGGTGGAGCTCAAGTTCGGGCCGAGCCGTGAGCGCTCGCTCTCGGGCCTGCGCCGGGTTTCCAAGCCCGGTCTGCGGGTCTATGCGAAGAAGGACAACCTGCCCCGAGTCCTGGGAGGGCTGGGCGTCGCGATCATCTCGACGTCCGCCGGTCTCATGACCGACAAGCAGGCCGGCAAGCGTGGTGTGGGCGGGGAAGTCCTCGCCTACGTCTGGTAGAGGGGAGGAACACAGCATGTCGAGAATCGGACGGCTGCCCATCCCTGTGCCCAGCGGCGTGGACATCACGATCGACGGCCAGGAAGTCCAGGTCAAGGGCCCGAAGGGCACGCTCACCCACACGGTCGCCGAGCCCATCGTTGTGGCTCGCGACGAGGACGGCGCCATCGCCGTCACCCGGCCCAACGACGAGAACAAGGTGCGTGCGCTGCACGGCCTGTCCCGGACGCTCATCGCCAACATGGTGCAGGGTGTCACGCAGGGCTACTCCAAGACCCTGGAGATCGTCGGCGTCGGTTACCGCGTCCAGGCCAAGGGCCCGACGCAGCTGGAGTTCTCGCTGGGCTTCAGCCACCCGGTCATCGTCGACGCCCCCGAGGGCGTCTCCTTCCGCGTCGAGAAGCCGACCCTGTTCCACGTCGACGGCATCGACAAGCAGAAGGTCGGCGAGGTCGCCGCCAACATCCGCAAGTTGCGCAAGCCCGACCCGTACAAGGGCAAGGGCGTGCGTTACCAGGGCGAACAGATCCGCCGCAAGGTCGGAAAGGCTGGTAAGTAGGCATGGCTCCGAAGACTGCGTTCAGCAAGCACACGGCTGCCCGCACGCTCTCGCGGGCCCGCCGTCACCGCCGTGTCCGCAAGAGCATCGTCGGCACGACCGAGCGTCCGCGCCTGGTCGTCAACCGTTCGACGCGTCACATGTTCGTCCAGATCGTGGACGACTCCGTCGGCCACACGCTGGTGAGCGCCTCCACCATGGACGCCTCGCTGCGCACCCTGGAGGCGGACAAGACCGAGAAGGCGAAGAAGGTCGGCGAGCTCCTCGCTCAGCGGGCCAAGGAAGCCGGGATCACCAAGGTCGTCTTCGACCGCGGTGGCAACCGCTACGCCGGGCGCATCGCGGCCCTGGCGGACAGCGCCCGCGAAGGCGGGCTCGAGTTCTGATGGCAACTGTTGAGATGAGGAACCACTGATGGCTGCAGCTCCGCGTCGCGGTGGCGGCACCGGTGGCGAGCGGCGGGACCGTCGTGACGATCGCCGCGGTGGCGCCGCCGACAAGGGCGTCTCGTACATCGAGCGCGTAGTGAAGATCAACCGAGTGGCCAAGGTCGTGAAGGGTGGTCGTCGCTTCAGCTTCACCGCCCTCGTCGTCGTCGGTGACGGCAACGGCCTGGTCGGCGTCGGATACGGCAAGGCCAAGGAGGTGCCCGCGGCGATCGCCAAGGGTGTCGAGGAGGCCAAGAAGCACTTCTTCAAGGTGCCCCGCATCCAGGGCACGATCCCGCACACCGTGCAGGGCGAGGAGGCGGCGGGCGTCGTCTTCCTGCGTCCGGCGTCGGCCGGTACCGGCGTCATCGCCGGTGGCCCGGTGCGCGCGGTGCTGGAGTGCGCCGGCATCCACGACGTGCTGTCCAAGTCGCTCGGCTCGGACAACCCGATCAACATCGTGCACGCCACCGTGGCGGCTCTGAAGGGCCTTTCCCGGCCCGAGGAGATCGCCGCCCGCCGTGGCCTGCCGATCGAGGACGTGGCTCCGGCCCGGATGCTCAAGGCTCAGCGCGAGGGCATCGCCGAGGCCGCGGCCGCTAAGGCGGTGAGCTAGTCATGGCACGCCTGAAGATCACTCAGGTTCGCTCGAAGATCGGTGGCAAGCAGAACCAGCGTGACTCGCTGCGTTCGCTTGGCCTGAAGCGAATCGGCGACGTCGTCGTCAAGGAGGACCGGCCCGAGATTCGCGGGATGGTCGCCGTGGTGACGCACCTCGTCGAGGTGGAAGAGGTCGACTAGTCATGACTGACAAGGCTCCGCTCAAGATTCACGACCTGCGTCCGGCCCCCGGCGCCAACAAGGCCAAGATCCGCAAGGGTCGCGGCGAGGCGTCCAAGGGCAAGACCGCCGGTCGCGGCACCAAGGGCACGCACGCCCGCACCAACGTCCACCTCGGGTTCGAGGGTGGTCAGGTGCCGCTGCAGAGGCGTCTGCCGAAGCTCAAGGGCTTCTCCAACGCGCTGTTCAAGACGACCTACCAGGTCGTCAACCTGGACAAGCTCGGCGAGCTGTTCCCCGAGGGTGGCGACGTCACCGTCGAGGCGCTGGTCGCCAAGGGCGCTGTCCGTAAGAACCAGCTCGTCAAGGTGCTCGGCACCGGCGAGATCTCGGTCGCGGTGAACGTGCAGGCTCACGCCTTCTCGGGCACCGCGAAGGACAAGATCACGGCCGCGGGTGGTTCCGTTACCGAGCTGTAAGAGCTATTACGAGGCGTGGGGGCTTTGACAATGGGCCCCCACGCCCGTAGTGCGTTAGAGTTCGCGAGACGGCAGGTTTCTGTCGCGCTCGTTTGACCTGAGACTTCAGATGGCAGATCCCCGCACCATCGCATACTCACACCGCCATATAGGCGCGCAGGAGGGACCGTGCTGACCGCGTTTACCCGGGCGTTCCGGACACCGGACCTGCGCAAGAAGTTGCTCTTCACCCTGGGCATCATCGCGCTGTTCCGTCTCGGCTCGGTTCTTCCGACTCCGGGAGTCCACGTACAGAATCTCCGCGCCTGTTTCGACCAGGCCCGTAGCGGAGACACCGGCAACATCTACGGGATGGTGCAGCTTTTCAGCGGCGGTGCGCTTCTGAAGCTGTCGGTGTTCGCGCTGGGCATCATGCCGTACATCACCGCGAGCATCATCCTTCAGTTGCTCGTCGTGGTGATCCCGCGCCTCGAGGCGCTGAAGAAGGAAGGCCAGGCGGGCCAGACCAAGATCACGCAGTATACGCGTTATCTGACGATCGGCCTCGGTGTCCTGCAGTCCACCGCCTTCATCGCGCTGGCCCGCTCCGGGCAGCTGTTCCCGAACTGCCAGCAGCCTGTCCTGCTCGACCCCGACAACATCTTCGGCATCGTCACGATGGTCGTCATCATGACGGCCGGCACGTCGGTGATCATGTGGCTCGGTGAGCTCGTCACCGACCGGGGCGTCGGCAACGGCATGTCCATTCTGATCTTCACTCAGGTCGTCGCGGTCTTCCCCTCCGAGCTCAGCAACATCTTCCAGGCGAACAAGTTCACCTTCGCGGTCGTCATGGTGGTCGGTATCTTCATGATCGCCGCGGTGGTCTTCGTCGAGCAGGCCCAGCGCCGCATCCCCGTCCAGTACGCCAAGCGGATGGTCGGGCGGCGCATGTACGGCGGCACGTCCACCTACATCCCGCTCAAGGTGAACCAGGCCGGCATCATCCCGGTCATCTTCGCCTCCTCCCTGCTCTACCTGCCTCAGCTCCTCACGTCGCTGTTCCAGAACACCGACAACGCGGTCGTGCGGTGGATCTCCACCTACCTCGTGCGCGGCGACCACCCGGTGTACATGGCGACGTTCTTCGTGCTGATCATCTTCTTCACGTACTTCTACGTGTCCATCACTTTCAACCCCGCTGAAGTGGCTGACAACATGAAGAAGTACGGTGGGTTCATTCCGGGCATCCGTCCGGGCCGGCCGACGGCTGAATACCTGAACTTCGTGCTCACCCGTCTGACTGCGCCCGGCGCGCTCTATCTGGGTCTGATCTCCATGATCCCGATCGTCGCGCTCGCGGTGGCCGGGGCGAGCCAGAACTTCCCGTTCGGAGGGACGAGTATTCTGATCATGGTTGGTGTCGGCCTGGACACGGTCAAGCAGATCGAGAGCCAGCTGCAGCAGCGTAACTACGAAGGCTTCCTGCGGTAGTGCGTCTCGTTCTGGTCGGGCCCCCCGGAGCGGGTAAGGGGACACAGGCCCAGTACATCGCATCGAACCTGTCCGTCCCGAAGATCTCGACAGGTGACATCTTCCGTGCCAACGTCTCGGGCGGCACGGAGCTCGGCAAGCTGGCCAAGACATACATGGACCGCGGCGACCTCGTACCCGACGAGGTGACCATCGCCATGGTCCGCGATCGGCTCTCGGAGGACGACGCGCAGGACGGTTTCCTGCTCGACGGCTTCCCCAGGAACGTGGCGCAGGCCGAGATCCTGCGCGAGATGCTCAAGGACTGGGGTCAGGCGCTTGACCTGGTCCTGGAGCTGGTCGTCGACGACGACGAGGTGGTCAGGCGGCTCGCCGGCCGCCGTACGTGCAGCCAGTGCGGCCGCATCTGGCACGTCGACTTCGACGACAAGAAGGACGACAAGTGCGACGCGTGCGGCGGCGCCCTGTTCCAGCGCGACGACGACAAGGAGGAGACCGTCAGGCACCGCCTGGAGGTCTACCAGGAGCAGACCGCGCCCCTGATCTCCTACTACGCGGGCGAGGACATCCTCGTCGGGGTCGACGCGACGGGGCCGGTCGAGGAGGTCACCGAGCGCGCCATGGAGGCGATCCGGCCGTTCCTCGGTTAGGGGCCCGGCAGCACTACTGCGGAGGTGGCACGGTGATCCGTGCCACCTCGCGGCTATTGTGGGGGGAATTGGGCTCCCACGTCGCCCGTTGAGACCCCGGGGGGTGCCGGAACATTGTTCAGACGAAACAGACACGGAATCCAGATCAAGTCGGCCGAGCAGTTGGAGAAGATGCGCGCGGCGGGCCTGGTGGTCGGGCGCACGCTCGACCTGCTGAAGCGCTCGGTCGAGCCGGGCATGACGCCGCTCGACCTCGACGTCATCGCCGAGAAGGCGATCAGGGACGAGGGCGCGATCCCGTCGTTCAAGGGCTACCAGGGGTTCCCTGCGACGATCTGCGCCTCGGTGAACCACGAGGTCGTCCACGGCATCCCGACGAACGCCCGCAAGCTGCGCGAGGGCGACGTCATCTCCATCGACTGCGGCGCCATCCTGGACGGCTGGCACGGCGACTCGGCGGTCACGGTGCCGGTCGGCGAGGTCGACCCGAAGCTCACCGAGCTGATGCGGGTGACCGAGGAGGCCATGTGGCGCGGCATCGCCGCGCTGAAGCCGGGCCGCCACCTGTCCGACATCGGCCACGAGGTGGAGCGGTACGTCCGCTCGCAGGGCCGCTACGGCATCCCTCCGGAGTACGGCGGCCACGGCATCGGCACCGAGATGCACATGGACCCGTGGATCGCCAACCACGGGCGTCCCGGGCGCGGCCCGGTGCTGGAGGAGGGCATGTGCCTGGCCATCGAGCCGATGGTGAACCTGGGCACCGAGCGCACCCGCGTCCTGACCGACGACTGGACGGTCGTGACCGTCGACGGCAAGGCGTCCGCGCACTTCGAGCACAGCGTCGCGGTGACACATAATGGACCTTGGGTGCTCACCGCCCTCGACGGCGGCGAGGAGCGCCTGGCCCAACTCCAGAACTAGCCGCCGGGAGTGGTGGTATGGCGCACAGCCCCGAGATGCGTGCCTCCGACGTCGACCGCGACAGGGTCGCCGCCATCCTCCGGGAGCACACCGCCCAGGGCCGCATCACGATGGAGGAGTTCAACGAGCGGCTCGAACAGGTCTACGCCAGCAGGACGTACGGTGAGCTGGCGAAGCTGACGGCGGACCTCCCCGACGTCGACCTGCGCCAGCGACCGCAGCCTCACGCCGAGGTGGCCAGGCCCGCGACGCACCAGGGCATGCGGGCCGCCTGGGGCACCTGGGCGGCGGCGAGCGCGATCAACTGGGTGATCTGGCTGATCGTCAGCGTCACCTCCGGGGAGCTGATCTATCCCTGGCCGCTGTGGGTGATGGGCCCGTGGGGCGCCGTCCTGCTGCTGAGCACGCTGGCGGGCCCGAAGCGGCGTCCCTGACACCCGACCCGGCGGGCCGGTGTCCTCCTGGCGGTCCCGAGGCCGCCGCGGCCTCTCAGGGGCGTCCAGGAGCGTGGCGCGGCCTCTCCGGGGTATTCCTGGAGCGTCGCGCGGGGTCTCAGGGGCGTTTCCGGAGGGTCGCGCGGGCCGCGTCCACGACCTCGCCGACGGCGCCCAGGACGACCCGCGGCTCGTGCATCTGCACGTAGTGCTCGGTCGTGGCAGCGGTCAGCACCCGCCCGCGGGTGGACAGCGCGGCGAGGGACCTCGCCCGGCCGACGGCGCCTTCCGGCTGCCCCGACGGGATGACGACCGCCACCGGCAGATCGCCCCACGCTCCTGGGCGGACCGTGGCGGCCACCTCCGCCGCGCTCCGCAGCGCCGCCCACGCCTCCGACCGGGCGGCGGCCATGCTCCTCGCCCCGTAGACGACCGGGGCCGCGGCGCGGGCCTCGGCGGTCGCGTCCCCGGGCGCCAGGGCGTCCCCGGTGAGGCGGAGCACGCCGGTGCGGGCGAGGAGCCCGTACGCGGTGAACTGGGCGGCCAGCAGAGGCCTGGACATCGCGAGCGCGTCGAGCTGGGTCTCGTCGGTGACGTCGATCAGCACCAGACCGGCGGTGAGGTCCCGCCACCGGCCGGCGAACAGGCGGGCCACCTGGCCGCCGTAGGAGTGCGCGACCAGCACGTACGGCGCCCGCTCACCGGCGGCGGCGAGCAGCGCGCGCAGGTCTTCCGCGGCCCGCGACGCGGTGCGCGGCGCCGGCCCCGTGTCGCTCCACGCGTAGCCCGCCCGGTCGTAGGAGCAGACCCGGCCACGGGCGGACAGGGCCCGCTGGACGCCGGCCCAGCTCACGCTCGACTCGGCGAGCCCGGCCTCCAGCACCACGGTGGGGGATCCCTCGCCGGTGCAGTGCAGGTGGAGCCGGTGACCGGCGACGCCGACCAGCCGGCCGGGGGCCGGGTACCGCCGGGCGTCGTCGCGCTCGGCCGCCGACTCGTACGCGAAGCCGGCCCCGCTCAGCAGCACGGCCGCCACCGCGCACCACGCCGCGGCCCTGCGCAGCCTGCGGGGCCTGGGGTTGCTCACGCGTCTCACACCCTTCACGCTTCCCACGGTTCGAACCTAGGGACGTGGAGGGCGGTTCTCCTCGTCCCGGCGGCTGAACCGGGGCCGGGAGCAGACGCCTGGCCGCTCCTTCTCAAGGAGGAGCGGGCATTGTGCCGAATGCGGTGGGGTACACTCGACATGGTTGTGTCAGGACACCTGGCACGCGTTTCGCGTTTTTGGCTCAGGTGTCGTACACTCCTTAGTCGGCTCACTATGACTATCACGCGTCGGTGGCCCTTGCCGGTCGCCGCTCTCTCCGAAGCGTGAGGTCGCGGCTGCTTAGTGAACCGGAGCCTCAGACGATCGATCAGTGAAACGCGAGGGATTTTGGCCAAGAAAGACGGCGCCATCGAGATCGAGGGCACTGTGATTGAGTCGCTCCCGAACGCCATGTTCAGGGTGCAGCTCGATAACGGCCATAAGGTCCTGGCCCACATCAGCGGACGGATGCGGATGCACTACATCCGGATCCTGCCGGACGACAGGGTAGTCGTGGAACTGAGCCCCTACGACCTGAGTCGTGGGCGGATCGTCTACCGATACAAGTAAGACGTCTGAGGAACACGAAGGACAATGAAGGTAAAGCCGAGCGTCAAGAAGATCTGCGACAAGTGCAAGGTGATCCGCCGGCACGGTCGCGTCATGGTGATCTGCGACAACCTGCGCCACAAGCAGCGTCAGGGCTAGTCGCCGCAAGGCTTCTCCGAGTCCGCCCCGTCCAGGGAGCGGGCTCGACGCATGAGGAGCCTGATTCAGTAATCGCGTGTCACACCTGAGCAGGCGGGCGACCGAACCGTTCAGGAGACCCCCGGTCGGAGGCCGGGGCCCTCACCCCGGGCATGGGGAGGGGTGGTGACGCGCAAGACCTCCGCCACAACGAAGGAGAATGCCCGACCATGGCTCGCCTGGTTGGCGTCGACCTCCCCCGCGAGAAGCGGCTGGAGATCGCTCTCACCTACATCTACGGCATCGGCCGCACCCGCGCCCAGGAGATTCTCCAGGCGACCGGTGTGAGCGGCGACATGCGGGTGCACCAGCTCACCGACAACGAGCTCGTCCCGATGCGTGACTACATCGAGGCGAACTTCAAGATCGAGGGTGACCTGCGCCGCGAGGTCCAGGCCGACATCCGTCGCAAGATCGAAATTGGTTGCTACCAGGGCATCCGGCACCGTAAGGGCCTCCCGGTCCACGGTCAGCGCACGCAGACCAACGCGCGCACCCGCAAGGGCAAGAAGAAGACCGTCGCCGGCAAGAAGAAGCCCGGTAAGAAGTAGTCCGCGCAGCCGCAGGACCGAACACCTCAGGAGTGAAGGCAAGCAATGCCTCCTAAGAGCCGCCAGGGTGCGCCGAAGAAGGTGCGCCGCAAGGAAAAGAAGAACGTCGCTCACGGGCACGCCCACATCAAGAGCACGTTCAACAACACCATCGTCTCGATCACCGACCCGAACGGGAACGTGATCTCCTGGGCCAGCGCGGGCCACGTGGGCTTCAAGGGCTCCCGTAAGTCCACCCCGTTCGCCGCTCAGATGGCCGCCGAGAACGCCGCCCGCCGCGCCATGGAGCACGGCATGCGGAAGGTCGACGTCTTCGTCAAGGGTCCGGGTTCGGGCCGCGAGACCGCGATCCGCTCCCTTCAGGCCACCGGCCTCGAAGTGGGCTCGATCCAGGACGTCACCCCGGTTCCGCACAACGGCTGCCGTCCGCCGAAGCGCCGCCGCGTCTGAATTCCAGGAGAGATTGAGAAATGGCTCGTTACACGGGCGCGGACTGCAAGCTCTGCCGTCGCGAGAAGACCAAGCTCTTCCTCAAGGGCAGCAAGTGCGAGTCCGCCAAGTGCCCCATCGAGATCCGTCCTTACCCGCCGGGTGAGCACGGCCGCGGACGCCCCAAGGAGTCCGAGTACCAGCTTCAGCTTCGCGAGAAGCAGAAGACCCGCCGCATCTACGGCGTCCTCGAGAAGCAGTTCCACAACTACTACGAGGAAGCCTCCCGCAAGACCGGCAAGACCGGTGAGGTGCTGCTCCAGATCCTGGAGAGCCGCCTCGACAACGTGGTCTACCGCGCCGGTTTCGCCCAGTCGCGCGACGCCGCCCGCCAGCAGGTCCGTCACGGCCACATCCTGGTGAACGGCAAGAAGGTCGACATCCCGTCGTACCGCGTGCGCGAGCACGACATCATCGAGGTCCGCGAGAACAAGCGCAGCCTCATGCCGTACGAGGTCGCCCGCGCCACCGCCGGTGAGCGTCAGGTCCCGGCCTGGCTCGGCGTCGTGCCGGACAAGCTCCGCGTCCTGATCCACCAGCTGCCGGTCCGTCAGCAGATCGACACGCAGGTCCAGGAGCAGCTCATCGTCGAGTACTACTCGAAGTAGTCACTCGCCGCTCGTTTAGTTCGGGTACGGCATGCCGTACCCGAACTAAGCTGTCTATCGGGGTGGCGTCATATAGCGGGCGCCACACGAAACAGGGGAGATCCCACTCATGCTGATCGCTCAGCGTCCGACTCTTCTCGAAGAGTCGATCGACGAGACCCGGTCCCGCTTCGTCATCGAGCCGCTGGAGCCGGGCTTCGGCTACACCATCGGCAACTCGCTGCGCCGCACGCTGCTGTCGTCCATCCCGGGCGCGGCCGTGACGAGCATCCGCATCGAGGGTGTGCTGCACGAGTTCTCGACCGTTCCCGGGGTCAAGGAAGACGTCACCGACATCATCCTGAACCTCAAGGAGCTCGTCGTCTCGTCCGAGCACGACGAGCCCGTCGTGATGTACCTGCGCAAGCAGGGCCCGGGCGAGGTCACCGCCGCCGACATCGCGCCGCCCGCCGGTGTCGAGGTGCACAACCCCGAGCTGCGCATCGCCACGCTCAACAGCAAGGCGAAGCTGGAGATGGAGCTCACCGTCGAGCGCGGTCGCGGCTACGTCTCCGCCGCCCAGAACAAGCAGCCGGGCCAGGAGATCGGCCGTATCCCGATCGACTCCATCTACTCCCCGGTGCTCAAGGTCACGTACAAGGTCGAGGCGACCCGAGTCGAGCAGCGCACCGACTTCGACCGTCTCATCCTCGACGTCGAGACCAAGCCGGCGATGAAGCCCCGCGACGCGGTGGCCTCCGCGGGCAAGACCCTCGTCGAGCTGTTCGGCCTGGCCCGCGAGCTCAACGTCGAGGCCGAGGGCATCGACATCGGCCCGTCGCCGACCGACGCCGCCCTGGCCGCCGACCTGGCGCTGCCGATCGAGGAGCTCAACCTCACCGTCCGCTCCTACAACTGCCTCAAGCGCGAGGGCATCCACACCGTGGGTGAGCTCGTCGCCCGCAGCGAGCAGGACCTCCTCGACATCCGCAACTTCGGCGCCAAGTCGATCGAAGAGGTCAAGCAGAAGCTGCACGAGATGTCGCTGGCGCTCAAGGACTCCCCGCCCGGGTTCGACCCGAGCGCGGTGGCCGGCGGCGGCTACGACGACGACGACAGCGCGTACGTCGAGACCGAGCAGTACTAGTCCTCCGGGGGCCGCGCGGCCCCCGGGACGTGTTCACATGACGCGGGAACCGCGCGGCGGTTCCCGCGGCCCGACTCCGGTACCTGGTACGGCCGGGGCGGGTTAACTCCAAGGAGAATGAAATGCCCAAGCCCACCAAGGGTGCACGTCTTGGCGGCAGCCCGGCGCACGAGCGGCTGATCCTGGCGAACCTCGCCACCGATCTGTTCCGCCACGGCAAGATCCGCACCACGGTTGCCAAGGCCAAGCGCCTGCGCCCGCTGGCGGAGCGCCTGATCACGAAGGCCAAGAAGGGCGACATCCACAACCGTCGCCAGGTTCTGACCGTCGTCAGGGACAAGGGCGTCGTCCACCACCTGTTCACCGAGATCGCGACGACCTTCGCCGAGCGTCCCGGTGGCTACACCCGCATCACCAAGGTCGGTCCGCGTAAGGGCGACAACGCCCCCATGGCGGTCATCGAGCTGGTGACGGAGCCCCTGAACGCGGTGACGACTCGTACGCAGGCCCCGGCCGCCGCTCCGGCGCCCGCCGAGGAGCCCAAGGTCGAGGAGACCCCCGCCGAGGCCGAGGAGGCCAAGGCCGAGGCTCCCGCCGAGGAGGCCCCGGCCGCCGAGGCTGAGGCAAAGAAGGACGAGGCCTGATTCCTCAGGCCCTGATTCCTCAGGTCCTGGTTTCTCAGGCCAGGTGAACGGGCCCGGCCCCCCTCACGGGGGTCCGGGCCCGTTCCGGTATCAGGAGGGTGATCATGGTACGGCTCCGTCTCGACCTCGCGTACGACGGCACCGACTTCTCCGGATGGGCGAGGCAGCCCGCGCGCCGTACCGTCCAGGGCGAGATCGAGCAGGCGATCGGCAGGATCCTGCGCCTCGGCGGGCCCGCCGAGCTGACCGTGGCCGGACGCACCGACGCCGGCGTGCACGCGCGCGGGCAGGTCGCCCACGTGGACGTCCCCGACGGCTCCCTCGCCGAGCTCGACGGCAACCGCCCGCCGCAGGACGTGGACGAGCGGCTCGCTGCGCTCGTCAGGAGGCTGGGAGGTGTCCTACCCCTCGATGTGCGGGTTCATCGCGTCAGCGTGGCTCCTGAGGGCTTCGACGCCCGTTTCTCGGCGCTGTCCCGCCGGTACGCGTACCGGGTGGCCGACGGGCCCGGCGGCGGCGACCCGCTGCGGCGCCGCGAGGTGCTCTGGCACAATCGCCCGCTCGACGTCGCCGCGCTGAACGCCGCCTCCGCGCGGCTGCTCGGCGAGCACGACTTCGCCGCGTTCTGCAAGAAGCGCGACGGCGCCACCACCATCAGGGAACTCCAGCGGCTCGAGTGGGAACGGCAGGCCGACGGCGTCGTCGTGGCCACCGTCGTGGCCGACGCGTTCTGCCACTCCATGGTGCGCGCCCTCGTCGGGTCGCTGCTCGCCGTCGGCGACGGGCGGCGGCCCGTCGAATGGCCGGGGCAGGTGCTGACGCGGGCCGTACGCGACTCCGGGGTGCACGTCGCGCCCGCGCACGGGCTGTGCCTGGAGGCGGTCGCCTACCCGCCCGCGGAGGAACTCGCCGCACGCGCCGAGGCGACACGCCGGGTGCGCACCCTGCCCTCGGCGCCCTCGACGCCCTCGGCGCCCTCGACGCCCTCGGCGACCTCGGCCGGACCGGGGGCCGGCCCGCAGGCGGCGGCGCCGGCGCAGCACCAGCCGTCGGTGGCACGGGGTTCGAGCACGGCAGAGGCCTGATCCCGCGGCGTGCGGCGTGGGGCCGGTGGCAGGCTGCCCTCGGAGGCGCGCTTGGGCGGGGTCCGGTTGCCGGTGGTGGGCTGAGTCCGGAGGTGCCGCCCGGGTGGGGCGGCCGCGGTGGCGGGCTGCCCCCGGGGGCGTGCTCGGGCGGGGTCCGGTTGCCGGTGGCGGCTGGCTTCGGAGGCGCCGCCTGGGGTGGTGGCGGGGTGACTCCGGAGGTGCCGCTCGGGGTGGGCCGCCGCGTGGCGTGGGTCAGTCGGCGGTGGCGCGGTGTTCCAGCACCGCGGAGGCCTGGTCCCGGAAGGCGCCGCTCACCTTCGCCAGCGCCTTGTCCTTCGCCCCCGGCGTGTGGCCGTCGGCGTAGGTGGCGTAGCTGAAGACGATGTAGCGCCCCCACAGCAGGCCCGCACCGTAACCCCCCGCGATGTGCACCCGGTCGCCGCCCGACCCCGACGCGCCGGGCAGCGGACGGAACCACACGTTGCGCCCCAGGTCCTTCGCCCCGTCGGCGGCCTCGGCCGCCTCCTTCGACGGCAGCACCGCGATGCCCGTCGTCACGGCGAAGCGGCGCTTGCCGTCGACGTACGTCGCCCTCAGCACCCTGTCGCATTTCTGCTCGCGCAGCGCGCCGGCGAACGCGCCCGTCGCCGCCTTCTCGCAGCGCGTCTCCGTGTCGGTCTTGACCCTGGTGAACGTCATGCCCGCTGCCTGCACCTTCTTCTTGGGGAAGGCCTCCGACAGCGCCATCCTGGCAGGGTCCGTCTCCTCCGAGTTCAGCTTCGAGGCGCCGGGGGCGTCCGTTGGCGCGCCGCTCGCCGCGTCCGTCGGCTCGGCCGTGGGCGTGCCGTCCGTCGGCTGCGGGGCCGCCGTCGTCGCCGAGGGCGCCGACATGTTCCGGTACGCGAAGAAGCCGCCCGTGGCCACACCGGCCAGGGCCAGCGCGCCCAACGTCACCAGCAGCGCCCGCTTGCTCCTGCCCTGCGGCGGTGGGGGAGGTGGCGGCGTCTGGAACGGCGGCTGCCTGTACCCGTCGGGGGAGAACGCCGGGCTGACCACCTGGCCCCCGGGACCACCCTGCGCCCCTGGACCGCCCTGATAGGCAGGGCTTCCAGCGGGTGGCGTGGGGTGGTCGGAGCGCCGGCTCCAGCCGTCGGAACCGAACGGCAGGTCGGGCAGGCGGTGCATGGTGGGGTTCGGGTCCTCGACCATCCGCGGAGGCGCGGGCCGCCGGTCGGAGACGTCGTCGCCCCCCTGATCCAAGCGACCGACCTCACCGCCGCCGCCCGCGCGGTCGCCGTCAGGGCTGCCGACAGGGCTGCTGGCAGGGCTGCCGACAGGGCCGCCGACAGGGCCGCCGACGGGGCTGCCGGCAGGGCCACCCGAACCAGCCCCCGCACGGCCGCCGACACCACCTGCACCGCCGCCGGATCCGCCGCCGGATCCGCCGCCCGCACCACCTGCGCCGCCGGCACCACCTGCGCCGCCGGCACCGTCGCCCGTACCGCCGCCTGTACCACCGCCCGCGCCACCGGTTGCACCGCTGCCTGTACTGATGCTTGCGCTGTCGCCCGCGCCACCGGCTGCTGCGCTGCCTGTACTGATGCTTGCGCTGTCGCCGGCGCCACCGGCTGTGTCTTTGCCTGCGTCGTTGCCCGTACTGATGCCTGTACCGTCGCCCGCGCTACCAGCTGCGTCGTTGGCTGCGTTACCGGCTGTGCCGCGGCCTGCGCTGTCACCCGTTCGGATGCCTGTGCCGTCGTCCGTGCCCGCAGGGATTCGCGGGCCGCCGCCTGCACCGTGGCCGACACCGTCGCCCACACTGGCACCAGCGCCGTCGAAGTCTGCGGCTGAGGCAGCCCGGCCGGAGCCGGTGCCGCCGGGAGCTGCGCCTCGGCCCGAGCCGTCGGCGCCCGTCCCGGCGGCTGCGCCTGCGGCGGCGGTCCCGGTACCCGCGCCTGCGGTCATGGCGGAGGGGCCGTCGGCCGGGCGCTTCATGGCGTCGGCAGGATGGCCGGCGGGATCCCTGGGTCGGTCGGCATCCCTGGGCTGGTCGGCATCCCTGGGCTGGTTGGCGGCTCCGGGGCCGTCTATGCGGTGGCCCACCAGCCCGCTCGCGCCCGCTCCTGCGTTCGCGCCTGCGCCCGTTGCTGCGCCTGGTTGTGGGGTCGGGCCGGAGGCCGCGCGCGCGTTGGCGTCTGCGGTGTCCGCGTCGTGCTTCGTCGTGCCTGCGCTTCCCCGGGCGTCGGGAGCGGCCGGCCCGCCGAGTTGGGGGCCGTGCGGGTTGTGGTCGTGCGCGCCGCTGCCGGGATGGTCGCTTCCGACGTGCGGTCGCTCGGCACCGTGCAGGCCGGGCTCCTGCGCCAGGACGTCGCCAGGGGAGTGCGGGGTCTGTGGGTCGTCGCCAGGACCGGGATGCTTGGGGAGCTGCGGGGCGATGGGCGGCCAGACGGGTACGTCCCCCGGCTCCGGCGGACGCGGGGTGCGTGGGGCGTTGTCCTTGGCCTGGGGGTCGAAGAAGTGCCCGGCCTGGGACGTCTTGCCGGCGCGGAGAGAAACCGGCCTGGACGCCTTGGCCGCCTCAGCGGCCGACATCTCGCTCTCGCCCGGCGTCCCACCCGGTCCTGATGCCGCAGCCGGGCCGGGCACGCTCTCGGCTGGCGACGTCTGCCCTTCGGAAAGGCCGGTGAAGGGCGTCGCGCCCATGTCCGCGCCGGTGGCTGCCCTCTGCGCCTCGCCCGTCCGGGGCGGGCCGCCCGCATGCTCATGGTCGGTGTCGGGCGTGAAGGGCCATGCGTCGCTCGTCCGGGGCGGGCCATCCGCATGCTCATACTCGGTCTCGGGCGTGAAGGGCCACGCTTCGTCCGTCTGGGTTGAGCCGCCCGCGTGTCCATGGTCGGTGTCGGGTGTGGAAGGCCATGCTTCGCCAGTTTGGGCCTGGCCGCCCGAACGTTCCCCGTGCGTCTCAGGCGGGAACGGCTGTCCCTTGCCGGTGTGGGCTCGGCCGCCCGTACGTCCTTCGTCCGCTTCTGGCATGCGCAGGCGTCCCTGGTTCGCTTCAGCTGAGAGCATCCGGATCTCGACTCCCGGCCCCTGGTGTGCGCCGCCGGCGGTCGGTGGTCGCCAACCTGTCGTGGGGTCAGTCGCGTCGAGGACGTCCGGGTCACTGTGGCCGGAGCCGGTCCGACCGGAGTTGTGAGTTCCGTCACCGGCGCGGGAGGCTCGGTCACGGGCAGGGCTGCTCTCCCGGTCGGCGGGCGCGTGGCCGGTCTGGGGGTGGGCAGGCGACGCAGCAGGTCCGGTGGGACCGGTCTCCGTCGCCCTGGGGGTGGCGCCGGGGTGCGCGGCGTTCCCGTACGCGGGGGCGGGCATGCCCGGGGGCATGCTTGAGGGCAGGGTGTGGCTGACGTCGTCGCCCGCGGGACGTGGACGGGGAGCCGTCTGCCCTGCCGATGCCGGGCGGGTGACCTGCGGGTCGGTCGGCGCCGACAGCCAGGTCGACTCGGGGGCGTAGGCCGCGTCCTGCTGAAGGGGGACGGCCGGCCGGGGAACGCCCTGCGGTGGCGTACCGGCTGCGCGTGGGGCCGGGGCGGTCGGCGGTGCCGGGCGCTGGACGTGGGCCGGCCAGGGGTCGGAGTCGGGACCTGTGCCGGGTGTGGCTGGTCCGGGCTGCCATGAGCCTTGCTGCGGGCGCCCGTCGCCGTAGGGCGATGACTCGTCCCATGGCTGGGGCGCGCCGAGGCGTTCCCCGGCGTGGGAGGACGCCGGGGCCGCGTGAGGTGCTCCCGGGTGTGCGCCGCCCTGTACGGGACGCTGGGACGCTCCCTGGTGGGCCTCGCCGTACGGGGACGGTTCGGCGGTGTGAGGCGGTGGCGCGGTCGGATGCGGCGGGGAGTGGGGGTCGTCGCCGTCGGGTTCGGCCACGAGTTCGCCTGTCGCGGCGGGCCAGGGCGGCATGGCGTGCGGGTCGGACACCGGGGCCGGCCACACGGGCATGCCGGCTGCCGCGGCGGTGAAGGTCGCGGGCGGTTCCCAGAAGGGCGCGCCGGGGGCGGCCGGGTCGGTGGCGCTCCGGGGGGCGGGCTGTGGCGCGGGGGCGGGAGGCAGGGGGGCCGGCAGGTAACCGGGGTGTCCGGGCCTGCCCTGCTCCGGTGCGGGCGCCCATGGCGACGGGGCGTGCTCCGGGGCATGAGCCTGAGGCGGCTGCTCCTGGTGCTGAGGTGTGCCGGCCCAGGAGGACGGCCCGTGATCTTGTGGCATGCCTGTCCATGGGGCCTGGTCGTGCTGGGACGTGCCCGTCCACGCAGCCTGCCCCTGCTCCTGGGGCGTGCCTGTCCACGCAGCCTGCCCCTGCCGGGATGCTCCGGTCTGCTCGGGCTGCCCCTGCGCAGGCGCCCAGGGCTGCTGACCGTTCCCCTGGAGAGGTGCTCCGGGCTGCTGGGCGTGCCCCTGGAGGGGCGCACCGGTCCAGGAGGCCGGCTGCGGTGCTCCGGTCCAGGAGGCCGGGTCGGGGTGTGGGGTTCCGGTTGGCTGGGGCGGCTCTGGCTGCGGGGTGCTGCTCCGCTGGGGCTGTCCGTGCTGCGGTGGGGTGTCTGCCCCCCGAGATCGGTGGTGCTCCGAAGGGGCGGCCCATCCGGGGGCCCACTGGCCCTGGTTCTGGGGAGTGGGCGTGCCGGGCCGGGCGGCTTGGTCCTGGTGCGGGGAGCCTGCCCAGGAAGCCTCGCCCCGCTGGGGTGAGCCTGGCCAGGGGGCTTGCTGGTGTTCGGGTGCGGCGGACCGCTGTGCCTGGCCGGGCCAGGGCTGGGGCTGCTCCCCTGTTGGGGATGGCTGCGCGGGAGATCCCGTCCAGGGGGACTGGTCCTGGGAGGCGGTGGGGGGCCAGGTCGTCGGGCTCGTGGGGGACGGGGGCGCCCAGGGGGCCGTCGGCGGGTGAGGCGCGGTCGGCCGGGTGCTCCGGGTCCCGTCGGACGGGGCGGGAGCCGCCGGGAGCGGCTGGTTCTCGGCGGTGACCCGTGCGGGCGGCCGGTGCTCGGCGTCCCGGTCTGCGGGCGGCTGGTGCTCGTTTGGAGCCCATGCCGAAGGAGCCCTGTCCTCGGTACGAGTCCATGGTGAAGGGGCCTGGTGCTCGGCAGCCGTCCACGTCGGAGGTGCCTGGTGCTCGGCGGGGGTGCTTGCGGTCGCTTGTCCCGGCCCCGTGAACTGAGCGGCGTGTCCGGGATGGGCTCCTTGCGTGGTGCGCGCGGTCTGTCCCGCCGTCGTCGGCTGGCGGGTGGGCGTCGCGGGCGAGGGTGCCGCCGTTGTTCCTGGACGCGTCGCGCTCAGGGGGTCGGTGTCGGCGTACCAGTCGTAGGGGGGCTCGTCGTCCGGGGTCTCCCAGGGCTGCGTGCCCGGGAGCGCGGGCAGGCCGGCGGACGCGCGGGACGTGTGTCCCGCCTCCTGGAAGGCGGGCGACTGGGAGCCGGGCGGCCGGGAGGCGTGTGCGGCCGCCGCTTCGGCGGCGCGGGAGCCGGGCTTGCGCCGGGGCAGGGGCGGTGCGGGCTCCTGGGAGGTGAAGGCCGAGAAGTCCCCCTGGTTCGGGAGCCCCTGCGTGGCCCCTGCGCCTGCTGGCTTGCGGCGGGGGAGAGGCGGGGCGGGCTCGTCGGTGGCGGCGGTGGGCGTGGCGGCCCCGGAGCCGGTGCCCGGCCGCCCGGGTGAGGACGCCGCCGCGGGCTTGCGGCGGGGCAAGGGCAGGGCGGGCTCGTCCATGGCGGGCTCGTCCACGGCGGCGGTGGGCGTGGCGGCCTCGTGCACGGCGGCGGACGGCGTGGCGGGCTCGGAGTCGGTGCTCTGCCCGGCCTGGGAGGACGGCACGGGCTCGCGGCCAGGGTGAGACCGCGTGGGCTCGCGGCCAGGGTTAGATGGCGTGGGCTCGGCTGAGGTGGCGTTGTGCGTGGCGGGGTGCGCGTCTCCGCTCGGGGTGCCGCTGTCAGTTGCGGCGGAGGTGTGAGCGGGCGTGACGGCTCCCTGCGGGGAGGTGTCCTCCCCGTGCGGGAACGTCTCCCCGTGCGGGAACGCCTCCTCACGCGAGAACGTCCCCTCACGCGAGAACGTCCCCTCACGGGAGGAGGTTTCCCCGTGTGACGGCGTCCCCGCGCGCGAGAACGCCCCCTCATGCGAGGGCGTTTCTCCGCGTGAGGACGTCTCCTCGGGCAAGGAATGCCCCCCGTGTGCGGACGGTGCGTACGGGGGGTCCGCGTCGGCGCGGCCCGGTGTGGGGCCCGGGTGGGCGGGGACGGCGGGACGGGTGGCGTCGCTCGGCTCGTCGGCCGTGCGCCCGCCGAAGCTAGGCGGTGGCGTCGCCGGGGCGGCCGAGCGGTCGGCTTCCCAACGATCGTGCTCAGACCCGGGTTCCTGGCCACGCATAAGGGCGAGCCTAGCGAGAGACGCGAGATCGTTACGTCGGTATGAGCGTTCCCGATGGGATCGGCCGTCCCTTTTTGGGGGATTGGCGGGGGAAAACTATGCGGGGTTCCCGGTCAGGGAGCGGTGGTCCAGGGCCTTGAAGACGGTGGCCTTGGTGAGGTCCTTGATGGCCTGAGTCAGCAGCTTGGAGGCCTTCGAGTCGGGTTTGCTGCCGTCCTTGTTCTGGAACCAGACCATGATCGCGTAGTGGCCGTGGGTCCAGATCTTGGCCCCGCCGCTGCCCGAGCCGAGGTATTTGGTGACAGTGTCCTTCCCCGCGAGCGGTTTGACGTAGTTCTTGGTGTCGCCGCTCTTGGCCACCTTGCGCGCGGTGGCGCTCGACTTGAGGTTCGCGACGCCGATGGTGCCGATCACCTTGCCCGGCTTGTCGCGGAAGCTGGCCCGGACGAGCTGGGTGCACTTCGCGGACTTGAGCGCCTTCTGGAGCTTGTCACCGAGGGCTCCGTCGGTGCACTTCTTGTCCTTGCTCGTGATCGTCATCTCGTACGAGCGGCCGTCGTACGTGATCTTCTTCTTGGAGCCGAAGATCTCCTTGACGGTGATCGGGTCGGGGTCGGTGGTGCGTGCCTCGGCGAAGCCGAACTCGCCCCGGGGGACGGTGGGCAGGGGCGCGGAGGTGCGGGTGGGCCGCGAGGCCACGGTTTCGGAGCCGCCCGCGTTCCACATGACGGCCAGGCCGCCTCCGAGCAGGCCGAGCACCAGGACGCCGCCGATCGCGAACCAGATGGGCCCGCGCGAGCGGGAGCCCTCGTCGTACGGGCTCCAGGTCCGGCTCTGCCGTGTCGCGTCGGCGGGGTCGGCGTCCTTGCGGGAGCGGCGGGGTTCGTCACCGGTGAGGGGCTCGCCGCCGTCCAGGAAACCCAAGCCATCGCCGTCGCCGTCGCCGGTGCCGCCCATGCCTGAGCCGCCCATGCCTGAGCCGCCCATGCCTGAGCCGCTCATGCCTGAGCCTCCGGCGGGGCGGCCCATGCCTGAGCCTCCGGCGGGGCGGCCCATGCCTGAGCTCTCGCCGGGGAAACCCATGCCTGAGCCTTCTGCGGGGCGACTCATGCCTGAGCCGTCGCCAGGGCGGCTCATGCCGTGGCGGGGGAGACCCATGCCTTCACGGGGGAGACCCGCGCCTGAGCCTTCGCCGGGGCGGCCCGTGCCTGAGCTTTCGCGGGGGAAACCCATGCCTGAGCGTTCGTCGGGGAAACCCATGGCGGCGACATTACCGTGATGTTCGTCAGGAGGTTCCGAAGTCCTGGGTCCACCAAGGGCCTCCGGGGCCGGACGCGACGCCCACGCCGATGGCCTTCAGCCCGCAGTCGAGGATGTTCCTGCGGTGGTCGCGGCTGTCGAGCCAGCCGCGCACGGCCTCCTCGGGGGTGCCGTAGCCGGTGCCGATGTTCTCGGCGGCGCCCCAGTGGTACCCGGCGCGGTCCATGCGGTCCCACGGGGAGGCCCCGTCGGGGGAGTTGTGGCTGAGCCGGCCGGTCCTGGCCATCTCCAGCGAGTGCGTACGCGCCGAGCGGGTGAGCCGCGCGTCGACCCTGAGCGCGCCGCAGCCGTGGCTGGCCCTGGCGGCGTTGGTGAGCGAGACGACCCTGGCGGCCATGCCGGGCAGGAGCCTGACGGGCTCGGCGGCGCCGCCGTCGCCGCCGAGCACCTGGGTGGGGTCGCCGATGGCGTCCTGGCCGGGGATCTGGTCGTGCGCCGGCCTCGACGGCCTCGGCGTGCTCCTGGTGGCGCGCGGCGTTGCGGTGCTGGTGGTGTGCCTGGCGATCCTGCCGGCGCGCGGCTGCGCCAGCTTGGCCGACGGCGTGGGCGAGACGCCGGCCGCGGCGGCCGGCGGGGCGGTCTCGCTGAGGACGATGTGGCCCTCCTGCTCCTCGTCGCCGGTGAGCCGGCCGATGAGGATGCCGGTGAACAGCACCGCCAGGAGGCAGGCCAGGACGCCCAGGTGGTTGCGGCGGCGGACGCCACGCTGGGTGTGCCTGGAGTGAGAGTGCGGCCACATGGCGCAGTCAACGATAGGGATGAGCGGTGGTGGGGCAGAAGGGATGCCAGGTAACTGAAATAGAACCGTTCTGTGTCCGGTAGACTCGCCCAGGGTCACCGGTCTCTTTGACCAGCTCCTCAAGGGCAGGTAACCTAATCGTTCGTTGTGTGCATAGGTCCCGCGTGACCGATGCGCGGCGCGTCCGGCGTCATCTCCCATCGCGTGGAGACGGAAGGTCCGGGCCGTCGTGTGCCCGCACCGACCGACCAATGTTGCTGTCGCATCCGACAGCGCCGAAGACGCGAGCATAAAGAAGGCTACGACCGTGCGCACGTACTCACCGAAGCCCGCCGACGTCCAGCGTCAGTGGTACGTCATCGACGCGACCGATGTCGTGCTGGGCCGGCTGGCCAGCCACGTCGCGACCCTGCTCCGCGGCAAGCACAAGCCGATCTTCGCCAACCACGTCGACACGGGTGACTTCGTCATCGTCATCAACGCGGACAAGATCGCGCTGAGCGGCAACAAGCTTGAGCAGAAGAAGGCGTACCGCCACTCGGGCTACCCGGGCGGTCTGCGTTCCGTCACCTACGGCGAGCTCATGGAGAAGCGTCCGGAGAAGGCCGTCGAGAAGGCCGTCAAGGGCATGCTGCCGAAGAACTCCCTCGGCCGGAAGATGGCCAAGAAGCTGAAGGTCTACGCGGGGTCGGAGCACCCCCACCAGGCCCAGAAGCCGGTGCCGTTCGAGATCACCCAGATCGCCCAGTAGTAGTTCGAAAGAGTTAGAGGAGAACCGTGGCTGAGCCCACCGGTGTCGAGGCCGTCGAGGCCGAGCTGGAGGACTACTCCGGCGAGGAGTTCCCTTCCGAGTACACCACCGAATCCACCGCCAGCGCTGACGCTCCCGTGCGCAAGCCCGTGACCACGGGCAACTCGTACGGCACCGGTCGCCGTAAGGAGGCGATCGCCCGCGTGCGCATCGTCCCGGGCACCGGCAAGTGGACGATCAACGGTCGTTCGCTGGACGTCTACTTCCCCAACAAGGTCCACCAGCAGATCGTCAACGAGCCCTTCGTGGTGCTCGGCGCCGAGGAGGCGTTCGACGTCATCGCCCGCATCGACGGCGGCGGCGTGACCGGCCAGGCCGGCGCGCTGCGCATGGGCCTGTCGCGTGCGCTGGCGATCCTCGACGTCGAGGTCAACCGCCCGCCGCTGAAGAAGGCCGGCTTCCTCACCCGTGACGCCCGCGCCACGGAGCGGAAGAAGTACGGCCTCAAGAAGGCCCGCAAGGCTCCGCAGTACAGCAAGCGCTAAATTGGCGCGCCTCTTCGGCACCGACGGGGTACGTGGGGTCGCGGGCCGCGACCTCACCGCCGAGCTGGCCATGGACCTTTCGGTCGCGGCCGCTCACGTCCTCGGCGATGCAGGAGTGTTCACCGCCACCGGGCGTCGCCCGGTGGCGGTCGTGGGCCGGGACCCGCGTGCCTCGGGAGAGTTCCTCGAGGCCGCTGTGGTCGCCGGCCTCGCGTCGTCCGGAGTGGATGTGCTGCGCCTCGGCGTGCTGCCCACCCCGGCCGTCGCCCACCTCACGGCCGCGCTCGGCGCCGACCTCGGCGTCATGCTGTCCGCGTCGCACAACCCGGCCCCGGACAACGGCATCAAGTTCCTCGCCCGGGGCGGCTTCAAGCTGTCCGACGCGGTCGAGGACGAGATCGAGCGGCGGCTCGGCGAGGACTGGAGCTTCCCGGTCGGCTCGGGCGTGGGGCGGGTGCGCGACGCCTACGGCGAGGCCGACCGCTACATCTCGCACGTGCTGACCACCGTCGGGGCCTCGCTCGACGGGCTCGACGTCGTGGTCGACTGCGCGCACGGCGCGGCGCACATGGTGGCGCCGGAGGCGCTGGTGCGGGCGGGCGCGCGGGTCGAGGCGATCGGTGCCAGGCCCGACGGGCTCAACATCAACGACGGCTACGGCTCCACGCATCTCGACCGGCTGCGGCAGGTGGTCGTGTCGCGCGGGGCGCACCTCGGCGTGGCGTACGACGGCGACGCCGACCGCTGCCTGGCGGTCGATCACACGGGCGTCGTCGTCGACGGCGACCACATCATGGCCGTGCTGGCCCGCGCGATGCGCGACGAGGGCCTGCTGGCGAAGGACACCGTGGTCGCGACCGTGATGTCCAACCTGGGCTTCAAGCTGGCGATGCGCGAGGCGGGCATCACCGTGGTCGAGACCGCGGTGGGCGACCGTTACGTGCTGGAGCGGATGAAGTCCGACGGCTACAACCTGGGCGGCGAGCAGTCGGGGCATGTCATCATGCTCGACCACGCCACCACGGGTGACGGCCTGCTGACCTCGCTCCACCTGCTCGCGGTGGTGGCCAAGTCCGGTGTGACGTTGAAGGAGCTGGCCTCCGTGATGACTCCGCTCCCGCAGATCCTGATCAACGTCAAGGGCGTCGACAGGGGCAAGGCGTCGGTGCCGGAGCTCATCGAGGCGGTGGCCCAGGCCGAGGCGGAGCTGGGCGACGCCGGCCGGGTGCTGATCAGGCCGAGCGGCACCGAGCCGATGATCAGGGTGATGGTCGAGGCCGCGTCGGAGGAGCACGCCACGGAGGTGGCGGGCCGCCTGGCGGACGTGGTGCGCACGGCCTGCGCCTGACACTCTCCCGGAAGGGGCACGGCGGACACGCCGTGCCCCTTCTGCGTTGTCGTCAGCCCTCCATGCGGATGTCCGGCGTGATGCGGACGCGGGCGCGCCTGCTGACCTTGTGGAGGGCGGTGAGGGCGGCGGCGCGGTCCCAGAGCGGCTCGGGGTCGTCGAGGACGGCGACGAGTTCGGCGACGGTGGCGGAGTCGCCGGCGATGTCGCCGACCTCTTCGAGCAGCCTGGACAGGTCGGACGCGGCGCCCATGGGGAGGTCCATGGCGCGCAGGGCGGCCAGCGTGCGGGCCGTCTGCCCGGGCCTGAGCGCGGTGCGCAGCTCGTAGCCGAGGGTGTAGACGCCCCGCCAGCGCCGGACGGGCGCGATCTCGCCGAGCAGGCCGAGCAGCCTGTGGTTGATCTCGTCGGGCGCGGCGTCGGCCAGCGCGTCGACCAGGAGGTCGGCCTTGCCGGAGATGGCCGGTTGGTCGCTGGTGGGCGGCGCGGCGGCGACGGCGAGGTCGAAGCAGGCGAGCAGCGTGGGGGCGACGGCCGGGTCGCCGCACTTGCCGAGCGCCTGGAAGACCCGCCTGGCCGGGTTGGCGAAGTAGTACAGGTAGCCGAACGGGCTGACGTGGTGGCGGGTGCGCAGGCTGTCGCTGGTGATGACGTCGTCGCGTACGGCGTCGAGCAGGGTGGGCACGCCGTCCCTGTGGCCCTGCCTGACCAGGGTGGCGGCGCAGCCGATGCGGACCATGCGGTGCTCGCCGTCGTCGTTGACGATCTTCATGAGCGGTTCGCGGGTGTCGAAGGCGTCGAGTGTCTCGCACAGGTGCCAGCGCACCGGCCACGGGATGTCGTGGTTGCGGAGGGACGACAGCACGGGCCCGACGAGCTCGGGGTCGCGGGTGGCGGCGAGGTGCCTGCTCAGCTCGTCGGTGTAGTACGTGTCGGTGCGCGGATCGACGAGCGCGTCGAACAGCGGCCGCCAGCCGGCGGACGGGTCGGCCTCGGTCAGGAGTTCGACCAGGCCGCCCTCCTGGCCGGAGCGGCCCCAGGCGAGCAGGTCCCAGAGCTCTTCCGGCCGGATCACCTCCAGCCTGACCAGGGCCTTCCTGCACGGGGTGAGGAGCTGTTCGGCCGCGGTGTCCTCCAGCGCGGTCTCCATGAGAGAGCGCACGGCGGGGACGGCGGCCGAGACGCGTTCGGCGCCGGCCGCCTCGACGAGGCCGGCGAGGGCGTTCGCCGCCTCCGGGTGGCGGTAGTGGGGCGCGAGCCGGGCGAGCCATTCGGGCGCGAGCGGGGCGAGGGCCTTCGGGCCGGCGTCGTGGGTGAGGCCGAGGTCGTCGAGGACGCGGGCGTACGCGGCCAGGTCGTTCGGGACGGGCGCGGTGAACGTGCCGACGGGGTCGAGGTCGTCGAGGTTCAGCGCCTCGGCGATGCGCTCGCGCCGGTCGGGCGGGAGCGTCGCGCGGGTGACGGGCTCGCCCGGGCAGATCTCGGCGTACAGGCGGGCGGCCTCGACGTACAGGAACTCGTGGGTCGACTCCAGCATGATCGCCCGCACCTCGGCGACGACGCGCTCGCGCAGCCAGGCGGCCTTGACCCTGGGCACGCCGCCGAGGCAGCGCGCGGCGAGGAACAGGTCGCTGTGGAACAGGTCGTCGCGGGCCGCCACGGGTTCGCCGGGCGGCGGCTCGCCGGTGCGGTCGAGCAGGCCGAGCAGGAGCGGCGTCGCGTCGTGCAGGCGGCCGGCCAGCAGGAGGATGACCTCCTCCCACCACGGGTCGTGCCGGGCCCTGCTGATCTCCTCGATGGCGGGATATCCGACCCTGGCGGCCACCTCGGCGGCGAAGAACTCCTGCAGGGTCAGGTGCAGGAAGCCGTAGACCTCGTGCGCCTGCTCCTTCAGCAGGCCGTACTGCTCGGTGATCTCCGTGAGGATGTGCGGGGCGTCGACGGGGTCGAGCGCGATCGACGGCAGGAAGTCGGCGATCATCTTGAGCAGTTCGTCCTTGGGGAAGTACGCCAGGCCCTGGCGGTGGAAGTGCCAGGCGATCTCCTCCAGCAGGTCGCGCTTGCGGTCGCTGGTGAAGCGGGCGAAGCGCCTGATGTCGCGGTGGGCGTCCCACTCGCTGAGCAGCACGCTGACCGTGCGCTTGTACAGCTCGGAGCGGCGCTCGGGCAGTTCGAGGTCGCTCTCGTAGACGATCGCGATGAGGGAGAGCAGCAGCGGGTTCGCGCTCAGCGTCCTGATGCGGGCGTTGCGCCCGAGCGCGGCGGTCAGCCCTGCCGCCCTGGCCGGGTCGGACTCGAACCAGTGCGTGACGAACACCTTGATCTGGGCGTCGTCGAAGTCGAGCACCTCCAGCGTCCTGAACGCGGGGAGCTGGCCGCGCCAGCCGGCCCTGCGGCAGGTCACCGCGATGCGGGCGTCGGGGTAGCGGGCGGCCAGGCGGTCGATCTCCTGCACGACCTTGCGGTAGACCTGGTCGGCGGCGTCGCGGCTCTCGCCGCCCAGCACCTCGTCCAGGCCGTCGAGGAGCAGCACCGCCTCGCCCTTGGTGAGGGCGTGGTCGGCGAGGTCGGCGGCGTCGCGCTCGCCGTAGCGTTCGGCCCAGGCCTGCTGGACGTAGGCCAGCAGGTCGGGGGCCTCGGTCCGGACGAATTGCCGTAACTCCACGAAGACCGGCAGGCAGGGCGTGCCGGACAGGCTGCCGCGCGCCGCCTGGAGCGCCAGGTAGCGGAGCATGGTGGTCTTGCCCGCGCCGGGGTCGCCGAGGACGACGACGCGCCGCAGCCTCGTCAGCGCCTCCTCGGGCGTGAGCGGCTCCCCTGCCCGCTCCTCCTGGCGGGCCCTGGTGAGCCGGTGGAGGTCGGTGAACTCCTTGCCGCGAAGGTCCTGGATCTCCTGCGGCTGCACGTACCGCAGGGGCTCCTGGTTGTGCATGCGCAGCTGCACGTACAGCGTGTCGAGGTCGAGCGGCCTGGCCCGGTTGAGCAGCGAGACGTGGCGCAGGTCGTCGGCCAGGCGCTCCAGGAGCGGGCCGCGCCGCCGGTCGAGGGCCTTCTCCTCGGTCCTCGTCCGCGGCGCGGGCACTGTGGGAGGCCGCTCCCTGGCCATCGCATGGAGTTGGGTCCTGCGCCACTGGACGTAGCCGAAGACGGCCGTGACCAGGACGCCGACCAGTCCGATGAGCGCGACGATGATCTCGGTCAAGATGTGGCCTCGCGGGGATGAGTTGGCGGCGGTCTCGCCCCGCCGCTACTCGTCGCCCGTGAGGGAGAAGACACGCAGGCGCCGGCCCGCCCAGACGACTGCGATCACCGTGACGACGACAAGCGCCGGGACGGCGAAGCTTATCGTCACGTCGGCGCGCAGGAAGGCGGAGTCGGAGATCTGGTCGGCGATCGACTTGGCCCACTGCTGGATGGAGAGCTTGCGGGCCCCCGGCACGAAGTTGCCCACCAGGCCCTCCCACACCAGCGCGTAGACGATGCCGATGGTGACGGCGTGCCTGGTGACGATGCCGAGGAGGAGGAAGACCGCCGCGTACGCGACGCCCGCGACGAGCGCGCCGAGCGCGAAGCCCGGGGCGATGCCGTCCTCGTTGCGTACGAGCAGCCAGCCGGCCGCGTACGTGGGCACGGCCGCGAACAGCGCCAGCAGCGAGGCGGCGACGAGGAACTTGGTCTGGACGATCACGGGCCGCGAGATCGGCTTGGACATCAGGTGCAGGATGGTGCCGTCGTCGATCTCGGGGGCGATCACGCCCGTGCCGGCGATGAGGCCGAGCAGGGGCAGCATGGTGCCGATCGCGAACTTGTCCATGAGCTGCATGGCCGTGCGCTGGTCGGCGGCGCCGAAGGCGAGGAGCAGCACGGCCAGGCCGACGAGGGCCATGGGCAGCAGCAGGAGCAGGACGACGCGCCGCCTGCCCAGCAGGGCGCGGTAGGTGATGCCGGCGACCACGGTGTTCATCAGGCGCTCCGGTTGATCAGGTAGGAGAAGACGCTCTCCAGGTCCTCGTCCGCGGGGGAGACCTCGAGCAGGTGGACGCCCTCGGCGCGGGCGACGCGGGGCAGGAGCCGGGCGAAGCGGCGGAACTCGGTCGCCTGCACCTCCAGCCCGTCGGGGCGCAGCGTGATGCCGCCCGCCGACTGGTCGCGGATGAGCGCGGCGGCGAGCGCCCTGTCGTCGCTGGAGCGGATCTTGAACAGGTGGGGGCGGTCGGTCATGAGCCGCCGGATCTCGCGGAAGTCGCCGGAGGCGGCGTGCCGTCCGGAGACCAGCACCTCGATGTGCTGGGCGACCCGTTCGACCTCCTCCAGGATGTGGGAGCTGAACAGGATGGTCTTGCCGGCGGCGCCCATGGTCTTGATGAGGTCCATGAGGTGGAGGCGCTGGCGGGGGTCCATGCCGTTGAACGGCTCGTCGAGCAGCAGGACGGCCGGGTCGTGGACGAGGGCGGCGGCGACCTTGACGCGCTGTCGCATGCCCTTCGAGTACGTCTCGACCCTGCGGTCCTTGGGCTCCTCCATCTCGACGGTGGCGAGGGCCTTGCGGGCGGCGGCGTCGGGGTCGGGCAGGCCGTGGAGCTTCGCGGCGGACAGGACGAACTGCCAGCCGGTCAGGAAGCCGTACACGCCCTCCCGCTCCGGCACCAATCCGATGTGCCGGTAGATGTCGTGGTTCTTCCAGACGCGGGTGCCGTCGAGCGTGACCGTGCCGTTCGACGGCGCGAGGAAGCCCGCCATCATGTGCAGGAGCGTGGACTTGCCCGCGCCGTTCGGGCCGAGCAGGCCGGTCACCCCCGGGCCGATCGTCATCGTGACGTCGTTGACCGCCACCACGTTGCCGTACCAGCGCGAGACCTGCGAGAGCTCGATCTTCATCGCGCGGCCGCCTTCCTGTAACGCAGCGCCAGCGCGGCCAGCGCGGCGGCGATCAGCACCACCAGGATCAGGGCCGAGGCCGGGCCGCTCGGGTACTCGCCCTCGATGGAGTGCGGCGGCGTGCCGAACAGCCACGACTGCACGGAGTCGACCAGCCAGAACGGGTTCAGCAGCCACGCCCACGCGGCTCCGGACTCGTCGCCCGTGGACTGGAAGGTGGCGTACAGGATCGGGACGGCCGCCCACGTCAGGAGGTAGACGGCGATCACCGAGGCGACGCCGAGCCCCCGCCGGGGCGTGAACGAGGCGATGGCCAGGCCGAAGGCCGACAGCAGCAGCGACAGCACCAGCGCCATGACCAGCGAGCCGGCGAACTCCTTCGTCGGGAGGGGCTCGTCGAGGTCCACCAGCAGTTCGCCGACGAACATGAGGACGAGCGGCACCGCGATGATCAGGAACACGGCGGCCGTCATGGCGCACACCTTGGCGGTGACGTACTGGCCGACGGTGATGGGCCGCGACAGGTACAGCGGCAGCACCCGGTGGCGCAGGTCGGGGGCCACGACCGTGGGCGCCTGCGACGCCAGGAAGATCGCCACCACGGCCTGCATCATCACCGCGAAGCCGCTGTAGGGGATGCCGCGCTGCTTGGCCAGCGCCATCAGCGCGATGGACACGACGGCGGGCAGCAGCATGACGACGCCCAGCGCGAACGGCATGATCTTGCTGCGCGCGGTGCGGCCCAGCCCGAACACGCCGCGCAGGCTGTGGACGGTGAGCGCCCGCGCGGCGTGGCCCGCGCCCAGCCTGGGGCCGTCGTAGTGCCGGTAGCCGATGTCGTAGATCTCAGACACTCGCGGCCTCCTCCCTGAAGACGTCCTCGATGCGGTGGCGTCCCTGTTCGAGGCGGATGAGGGCCAGGTCGAGGTCCGCCGCCGCGTCGCGGATGGCGTCGTACGTGCCCGGACCCTGCACCTCGACCAGGAGCATCCTGCCGTGCGGGGTGACCCGCTGGCCCGTCGCGGCCAGCCGCTGCGCCAGCGCGTCGGTGCCCTCGTCCACCTCGACGGTGACGGTGCGCGTGACCTGGGTGAACTCGCCGATCGCGGACGAGCGCAGCAGCCGGCCGGCGTCGATCACGATGACGTGGTCGCAGACGCGCTCCAGTTCGCCGAGCAGGTGCGAGGTGACGAGCACGCTGATGCCGAACTCGGTGCCGATGCGCCTGATCAGGGTCAGCATCTCGTCGCGTCCGCGCGGGTCGAGCCCGTTGGTGGGCTCGTCGAGGAAGACCAGCTTGGGGTCGTGGACGAGGGCCTGCGCGAGCTTGACGCGCTGCTTCATGCCGGTGGAGTAGCCGCCGATCGCCCGGTAGCGCTCCTCGGCGAGGCCGACGTGGCGCAGGACGTCGGCGGCCCGCTCGCGGGCGGCGGTGCGGGGCAGCCCGGAGATGCGGGCGAGGTGGACGACCAGTTCGGTGGCCGAGACGTCGGGCGGGAGGCAGTCGTGCTCCGGCATGTAGCCGACGAGCCTGCGGATCTCGGCGCCGCGCGTGGTGGCGTCCATGTCGAGGACGCGGGCGGCGCCCGCGGTGGGCGGGAGCAGGCCGAGCAGCATCTTGATCAGCGTGGACTTGCCCGCGCCGTTGGCCCCCACCAGGCCGGTCACGCCGGGCCCCACGGTGACCGTGAGCTGGTCGACGGCCGTGACGGTGGGGAAGCGTTTGGTCAGCCCCTCGGTGGCGAGGATGTGCATGATCCGGACCCTACCCGCAGGGCTGGTGGCCCGGCCTCGTTCACAGGGATGAACGGTGTCCTACTTGAGGCCAGAATCTCCGCTGGACGAGCAGGGTCGCGGTGCCCGAGATGACCATGCCGAGGATGTTCACGGCGAGCTGCGAGACCGAGCCCGCGACCTCGGGCCAGTCGCCCAGCGCGAGCGCGACGGCGAGGTAGCCGGCGGCGGGCACGGTGGTGACCGAGATGAACACGCCGATCAGCGCCGACGACTTGCCGGCCGTGACCGACAGCACCCCGGCACCGCCGGCGAGCAGCGCCACGATGAACGACCACTTGTCCGGGGTGACGATGAAGTGCACCTCCTTGTTGTCGGCGCTCAGGCTGCTCAGGTCGATCCACCCCAGCAGGGACGACACGTACGCGCAGGCGAAGGTGACGGCGATCGCCGCGGTGAACCCGACGGCGAGCGTGCGCAGCGCGCCGACGACCAGGTGCCACCTGAGGCCGAGCAGCCCGAAGCAGATGGCCGCGATGGCGCCGAACTCGGGGCCGAGCACCATCGCGCCGACAACCAGGATGGGGGAGTTCAGCACCACGGCGATGCCGGCGAGCTGCGTGGCGATCGCCAGGAACGCCAGGTACGCCCAGGTGATGCGGGAGTCGGACTGCACCTTGTGGGCGAACTCCTCCCATACGACGGCGTCGTCGGGCGCGCCCGGAGCCTCCTCGACGGCGTGCTCGGCCGCCCTGGAGAGCGAGAGGTCGACCTGCTCGATCGCGATCGACCCCTCGGTCTCCAGCCACTTGAGCTTGGCGATCACCTCGTTGACGGCCTCGCGGGCGGCGTCGCAGAGGAGCAGGTCGCCCGCCGGCTCCCTCGCCGCGCCCTTGAGCACGACGATGTTGGTGACGCCCGTGCACTCGTCCAGCACCGTCGCGGCCTCCTCGGTGCGGGTGGCCGGGCAGATCAGTCGCAAATGCAGCACCGGGCCATTGTTGTCGATCCAACGTTGACCCCGTATTGACGTCCGTACGCGAGGCTGCCTCACATGAGGACGTTCACGTGTCACGACCATGGTGAGGACTGCTGGTTCGCCGACATCGACGACCAGGGGTGCGCGGGCAGGTTCGCCGCCTATCTGTTCGAGGAGGCGTTCAGGTTCGGCGAAGCCGTACCCGCCTGACCGCGTGGTCGGCGCCCTTGTGCAGGACGAGGTCGGCGCGGCCCCGGGTGGGGGCGATGTTCTCGACGAGGTTGCGCTCGTTGATGTCGCGCCAGACGTTGACCGCGAACTCCGTCGCCTCCTCGTGGGACAGCTCCGCGATGTACTTGAAGTACGACTTGGGGTCCTCGAAGGCGGTGCGGCGGAGCTTGTGGAAGCGCTCCACGTACCAGTGGCGGACGTCCTCGACCTTGGCGTCGACGTAGATGGAGAAGTCGAAGTAGTCGTTGACGGCGAGGGCCGTGGGCGGGGCGGGCTGGAGGACGTTGAGCCCTTCGAGGATCAAGATGTCCGGCTTCTTCACGACTTGTCGGGCGCCGGGGATGATGTCGTATTCCAGGTGGCTGTAGATGGGTGCGCACGCCTCGGGGGCGCCCGCCTTGATCTCCGCCACGAACCGCACCAGCGCGCGCCGGTCGTAGCTCTCGGGGAAACCCTTGCGATGCATGATCCCCTTGGCCTCCAGCACCGCGTTCGGGTAGAGGAAGCTGTCGGTGGTGATCAGCTCCACGTTCGGGTGCTCGGGCCAGCGGGCCAGCAGCGTGTGCAGCAGCCGCGCCGTCGTGGACTTCCCCACGGCGACGCTGCCCGCGATGCCCAGGATGTACGGCACGCGCCGCTCGGGGTGACCCAGGAACTCGTTCAGCACGCTGCTGCGCTGCTTGGATCCGGTGAAGTGCAGGTTCAGCAGCCGGGTGAGGGGGAGGTAGATGTCGGTGACCTCGGTGAGGTCGATCGGGTCGTCGACGCCGCGAAGCTCTTCCAGCTCTGCTGCGGTGAGAGTCAAGGGCGTGTTCTTGCGGAGCTCGCTCCACTGCTCCCTGCTCAGTTCCACGTAGCCGTTGTTCACCTAGGCAGCGTAACGACGTGCCCACGGACGGATCTTGACCGGGGACCGGGAAGCCGTCGTCCACACCCTGTGGACAAAGACGGGGGATTGCCGAGACCCGGTTCGGGGAAAGAACCCATGCCCTCCCTGGAGCGGAGGCACGGGCGGCTAGCCTGGAGCGATGATCCTGGGTATCGGCGTGGACGTCGTGGACATCGCCCGGTTCGAGGCCGCGCTGGAGCGCACCCCGGCCATGCGCGACCGGCTGTTCACCGACGGCGAGAAGACCCTGCCCACGCACTCGCTGGCCGCCAGGTTCGCGGCCAAGGAGGCCGTGGCCAAGGCGCTCGGCGCGCCCAAGGGGCTGTCGCACCTGGAGGCGGAGGTGCGCTGCGACGAGACGGGCAAGCCCGAGGTCCGCGTCACGGGCCAGGCCGCCGACGTCGCGTACGGGCTCGGGGTCAAGCGCTGGCACATCTCGCTCAGCCACGACGCGGGCGTCGCCGTGGCCTACGTGATCGCCGAGGGATAGCGTCGGACGCATGCGCACTGCCTACACCGCCGACCAGATCAGGGCCGCAGAGCGGGCGCTGATGGCGGAGCTGCCCCACGGCACGCTCATGCAGCGGGCCGCCGCCGGGCTCGCCGCCGCCTGCGCCGACCTGCTCGGCCGCGTGTACGCCGCCCGCGTCGTGCTGCTCGTCGGCGGCGGCGACAACGGGGGCGACGCCCTGTACGCCGGCGCCCTGCTGGCCAGGCGAGGCGCGCGGGTCGGCGCGGTCCTCGCCGGGTCGAGGACGCACGAGGCGGGGCTCGCGGCGTTCCTGGACGCGGGCGGCAGGGTCACGGGCGGGGAGGCGATCGAGGAGGCCGACCTGGTCGTCGACGGCCTGGTCGGCATCGGGGCGACGGGCGCGCTGCGCGAGCCGTACGGCGCGCTCGCCGCGGCGGCCGGCTCAGCGCCCGGCCTGGTCGTCGCCGTGGACGTCCCGAGCGGCGTCGACGCGGGCACCGGGCGCGTGGAGGGCCCGGCGGTGCGCGCCACGCTGACCGTCACCATGGGGGCGTACAAGACGGGGCTGCTCGTCGACCCAGGGGCCGCGTACGCGGGGGCGGTCGAGCTGGTGGACATCGGGCTCGGGCCGTACCTGCCGGAGCCCGACGCCGTGGCGCAGGAGGCCGCCGACGTGCACGCCCTGCTGCCGCGCCCCGTCGCCGAGTCCGACAAGTACCGCAGGGGCGTGCTCGGCGTGGCGGCCGGCAGCGACCTGTTCACGGGCGCCGCCGTGCTCGCCGTCGGCGGCGCGCTGCGGGCCGGGGCGGGCATGGTCCGTTACGCCGGCACCTCCGCCCCCGTGACGCAGGTGCGCGCCCACTGGCCCGAGGCGGTCGTCACCCTGCTCGACGCACCCTCGATCGAGCACGTCGGACGGGTCCAGGCATGGGTGCTCGGCCCCGGCCTCGGCACCGGCGACTGGGCGCACGAGCTGGCCGCCGCCGTCCTCGCCTCGGACGTGCCCGTGCTCGTCGACGCCGACGGGCTGACGCTCGTCGCGAGGGACCGCGACCTGCTGCGCAGGGACGCGCCCGTGCTGCTCACGCCGCACGCGGGCGAGCTGTCGCGGCTGATGGGGGTGGGCCGCGACGCGATCGAGGCGGCGCGGCTGGAGCACGCCAGGGACGCCGCGGGCGAGCTGGGCGTCACGGTGCTGCTGAAGGGCTCCACCACGGTGGTGGCCGACGGGGCCGGACCCGCGCGGGTGAACACCACGGGCACGTCCTGGCTGGCCGCCGGCGGCACCGGCGACGTGCTGTCGGGCGTCGCGGGCGCGCTGCTCGCGCAGGGGCTCGGCTGCTTCGACGCCGCCTCGTGCGCGGCGTACCTGCACGGGCTGGCGGGGCGGCTGGCGGCAGCGGGAGCGCCGCTCGCGGCGGCCGACGTGGCCGAGGCGGTGCCCGCCGCGATCCGCGCCGTGGCCGGGCGTCGCGAGCCTGAGCGCACCCCGCCGGGCAGGAGATCGTTCGCCCGCTGACGGCGAACGGCGCTCGCCCACCTGAGCGAGCTGCCAGACTGGAAGGATGCACCACCCGATGGCCACACCCGCCGAAGCGCGGGTCGATCTGTCCGCGATCCGGCACAACGTCGCCCTGCTCAAGGAGGCCGCGGGCGGCGTCGAGGCGATGGCCGCGGTCAAGGCCGACGCGTACGGGCACGGGCTCGTCCCCGTGACCAGGGCGGCCCTGGAGGGCGGGGCGGGCAGGATCGGCACCGCCTTCGTCAGGGAGGCGCTCGCGCTGCGCGCGGCCGGGGTCACCGCGCCGGTCCTGTCCTGGCTGATCACCCCCGGCGAGCCCCTCGACGAGGCGCTGGAGGCCGGGATCGAGCTGTCGGCGTTCGACACGTGGCTGCTCGACGAGATCGCCGCGGCCGCCCGCCGCACCGGGCGTCCCGCGCGGCTGCACCTGGAGGCCGACACCGGCATGAGCAGGGGCGGCGCCCCGCTGGCCCGCTGGCCCGCGCTGCTCGACCGGGCGCTCGCCCTGCGCGCCGAGGGCGCCGTCGAGATCGTCGGCCTGTGGTCGCACTTCGCCTGCGCCGACATCCCGGGCCACCCGTCGATCCAGGCCCAGCTCGACGCGTACGAGGAGGCGCTGAAGCTGGCCGAGCAGGCCGGCGCGGCCGGCTCCGAGGTGATCAGGCACATGGCCAACTCGGCAGCCGCCGTGACGCTGCCCGCGGCCCGCTTCGACATGGTCAGGCTCGGCATCGCGCTGTACGGCCTGAGCCCCATCCCCGAGCAGGGCGACTTCGGGCTCAGGCAGGCCATGACCCTGGTCGCCAGGATCGCCCTGGTCAAGCGCGTGCCCGAGCGGTCGGGCGTCTCGTACGGCCACGTCTACGTCACCGACCGCCCCACCACGCTGGCGATCGTGCCCATCGGCTACGCCGACGGCATCCTGCGGCACGCCACCGGCCGCGCCGAGGTCCTCGCGGGCGGGCGCCGCAGGCGGGTGGCGGGCCGGGTCTGCATGGACCAGTTCATGATCGACCTCGGCGACGACGTGCTGTCGGCCGGCGACGAGGTCGTGCTGTTCGGTCCCGGGGACGGGGGCGAGCCCACGCTCCAGGAGTGGGCCGATACCCTCGGCACGATCACCCATGAGATCGTGACCAGGATCGGTTCCCGGGTGCCCCGCGTCCACCTCGACGGGCCCCCGGGCGCCGGCGCGGTCACGAGCGGAGAAGGATCGGGGACATGACGACGACAACACGGCGCAGGGTCGGCATCGCCGGAGCGATCGTCGGGGCGGCGTCCGCGGGGGTCGCGGCGGCGGCGCTGGCCAAGCGCTACGCCGTCGGCCGCATCAGGCTGCGGCCCGACACCGAGGCCAGCGAGCTGTTCGGCGAGCTGGGGGGCAGGGAGCACACGCTCATCACCTCCGACGAGGTCGCGCTGCACGTCGAGGTCGACGGCCCCGAGGACGCGCCGCTGACCATCGTCTTCTGCCACGGCTACTGCCTCAGCCTCGAATCGTGGCACTACCAGCGCAAGGACCTCCGCGAGAGCCACCGCCTCGTGCTCTGGGACCAGCGCTCGCACGGCCGCTCTCAGCGCGCCACCCCCGACGGCAGCACCATCGACCGGCTGGGCGACGACCTCGCCGAGCTGATCGAGGAGTTCGTGCCCGGCCCGTGCGTGCTCGTCGGCCACTCCATGGGCGGCATGACGATCATGGCGCTGGCCGACCGCCACCCCCACCTGTTCGGCGACAAGGTCAGGGGCGTCGCCCTCATCTCCACCTCCGCGGGCAAGCTGGCCGAGCTCACCCTCGGCCTGCCCGCGCTGCTGTCCAAGGCGCTGCACAAGGTCGCGCCCGCCACCGTCTCCATGCTGGGCAGGCGGGGCGCGCTGGTCGACCGCACCCGCCACGCGGGCAGCGACATCGCCTTCCTGATCACCAGGTACATGGGCTTCGGCGACTCGAAGAACGTCAGCCCCACCGTGGTCGACTTCGCCGAGTCGATGATCCGCGCCACCCCCACCGAGGTGTTCGCCGACTTCTACCCGGCGCTGATGAACCACGACAAGCTGGCCGCGCTGCACGTTCTCGACCCCGTGCCCACCGCGATCCTCGTCGGCGACGGCGACTGGCTCACCCCGCCGGAGCACAGCGAGGCCATCGCGGCGGCGCTGCCGAAGGCCCAGCTCACCGAGGTGCCCGACACCTCCCACCTGATCCAGCTCGAACGTCCCGGAGCCGTCAACGACGCCCTGCGGGACCTGGCCAAGCGAGTGGAGCTGTCATGAAGCTGCCCACCGCCGAGGACATGCGCGCGTACGGCCACCGCCTGGCGGGGCTGCTGCGCCCCGGCGACCTCGTCGTCCTGTCCGGCCCGCTCGGCGCCGGCAAGACCACCCTCGTGCAGGGCATCGCCGAGGGCCTGAAGGTACGCGGCCCGATCACCTCGCCCACGTTCGTCATCGCCAGGGTGCACCCGTCGCTGCGCCAGGGGCCGCCGCTCGTCCACGTCGACGCGTACCGGCTGGGCGGCGACCTGGAGGTCGACGACCTCGACCTCGACGCCAGCCTGGACGAGTCCGTCACCGTCGTCGAGTGGGGCGAGGGGCTGGTCGAAGGCCTGGCCGAGGACCGCCTGGAGATCCACATCGACCGCGAGGCCGACGGCGACATCCGGGTCGTGACGCTGCGCGGCGTGGGCCCCCGCTGGGCCGACACGCCGTCTGAGCCGCCCGAACGGTAAAGTCCGCGCCGTCCCACGGCAACGCTGGCACCCTGGAACCACCGTGCCGGTCACGTAAATCGTGATCAACGGTATGGGATTCGCCCGGATTTTCTGGGTATCAGGAGGGGCGACGTCCACATCTTGGTGGATGGCTGGGTGTCAACGGCAAAGTGGGGTGCGGCGGTGCTCAGGGTCAGGCGGGTCGCGTACGCGGGAGCCATCGTCATCGTCGGTCTGACCGGGTGCACAGCCTCGGCCGACACCACACCGTCCGGGTCGCCGAGCGCCACGCCCACCGGCGGCCCCACCGCGTCGGCCTCGCCCACCGCCACGGCCACCAGGCCCACCATCCAGGTGGAGCTGAACCCCGACAAGGTCACCGCGGGCGAGACATCGAAGGTGTGGATCCTCGCCAACTGCCCGGTGCCGTCCGGCGGTCCCGCCCACACCGGCACCGCCACGTCCAAGGCGTTCCTCAGCGGCGTGGCGCTCAACCCCGTCCCCGCCGGGGGCAGCACGCCCACCGCCACGGGCGCCACGGGCGACTCGCCGTGGGTGCGGGGCGAGGCCACGGTCTCCGGCACCGTCAAGCGCGGCTCCTACCGCGTCGACGTCAAGTGCGACGGCACCAACGACATGGGCAGGGCGACGCTGCGGGTGAACGCGGCCGAGACGCTGCCCACGACCGTGCCCACGAAGGCGCCCAGGGCGGGCGGCGGCGGCACGTACGCGCAGGAGGCCGGCGACGCGTCCACCCTCCCGCTGGGCCCGGCCGGCGTGCTCCTCGGGCTCGCCCTGGCGGGCGGCATCGCGTACGTCATCAAGCGGCGCGGCCGCGGGTAAGCTCCCATGGCCCGTCCAGGACGGGTGGTCGTCGCGGGCGCCGTCACGGGCCTCCTCCTCGTCGCGTTCGGCAAGAGCCTGCAGACCACCACCGGCACCACCGCGCAGGCCGCCGTCGTGCCCAAGACCATCGACATCCCCTCGATCGACGTCGAGGCGCCCCTGATGAAGCTCGGGTTGAAGGACGGCGAGCTCGAACTGCCGCCGTACGAGAAGCCCAAGGTCGCCGGCTGGTACACCGGCAGCGCCGTGCCCGGCGAGAAGGGCGCATCCGTCATCGTCGGGCACGTCGACACCAAGACCGCGCCCGCCGTGTTCTACCGGCTCAGGCAGCTGCGCAAGGGCGAGATCGTCAAGGTGGAGCGCAGCGACGGCAAGGTCGTGCGGTTCAAGGTGGACGCGATCGAGCAGGTGCACAAGGACCGCTTCCCCACCCGGAAGGTCTACCTGGAGGACGGCCTCAAGCTCGTCACCTGCGGCGGCGTCTTCGACTACGCCAAGGGCGAGTACCTCGACAACATCATCGTGTACGCCTCCCGCGCCTGAGCGCGGGAGGATCGCGCGTACCGGCCGGGTGGCCCCCCTCCTGCGGGTAGGCTAAACAGTCGTGCTGGTCCTGGCCTTTGATACCGCGACTCCCGCCGTCACCGCCGCCCTCCACGACGGGGAGCGGGTGCTCGCCGAGTCGACGACGATCGACGCCCGGCGCCACGGCGAGCTGCTCGTCCCCACCGTCGAGCGTGTCCTCGCCGAGGCGGGCGCCACGCTGCGCGACGTCACCGCCATCGCCGCGGGCAGCGGCCCCGGCCCCTACACGGGCCTGCGCGTCGGCCTCATGACCGCGCAGGCGCTCGCCGCCACGCTCGGCGTCCCCGCGTACGGCGTCTGCACGCTCGACGCCCTCGCCTACGGCAGCGGGCGCACCGAGCCGTTCCTGGTCGCCACCGACGCCCGCCGCAAGGAGGTGTTCTGGGCCCGGTACGCCGACCTGCGCACCCGCGCCGAGGGCCCCTTCGTGAACCGGCCCGCCGAGGTGCCGCTCGACGGCCTGCCCGTCGTCGGCGCCGGCGCCGCCCTCTACCCCGACGTCCTCGGCAAGGGCGGGGAGCCGCCGTACCCGTACGCCGGGTTCCTCGCGGCGCTGGCCGCCGAGCGCATCGCCTCCGGCGCCCCGCTCGACCCGCCCAGGCCCATCTACCTGCGCAGGCCCGACGCGGTCGTCCCCGGCGCGCCCAAGAGGGTGACGGCGTGAAGCTTCGGCAGATGACCGAGGCCGACCTGCCCGAGGTCATGGCCATCGAGCGGGCCATGTTCCCGCTCGACGCCTGGAGCGAGGGCATGATGCGCGGCGAGCTCGCCGACCAGCCGCGCACCAGGCACTACGTCGTGGCCGTCGCCGACGGCAGGATCGTCGCCTACGCCGGGCTCGCCTGCGCCGCCGACCAGGCCGACGTCCAGACCATCGCCGTCCTGCGGGAGCACCAGGGCACCGGCGTCGGCGGCGCCATGCTCACCGAGCTGCTGGCCGAGGCACGCAGGCGAGGAGCCAGGGAGATCTTCCTGGAGGTCCGCGCCGACAACGCGCAGGCGCGCGGCGTCTACCAGCATTTCGGGTTCGAGGAGATCGGCATCCGCCGCCGCTACTACGACGACGGCACCGACGCGATCATGATGAGAAGGAAGCTGGATGGCTGACGAACCTCTGGTCCTGGGCATCGAGACGTCCTGCGACGAGACCGGCATCGGGCTCGTCCGCGGTCACACGCTGCTGGCCAACACCATCGCCTCCAGCATGGACGAGCACGCCCGCTTCGGCGGCGTCGTCCCCGAGGTCGCCTCCCGCGCCCACCTCGAAGCGATGACGCCCACCGTCGAGGCCGCGCTCGCCGCCGCCGGCGTCAGGCTCTCCGACGTCGACGCCGTCGCCGTCACCGCCGGTCCCGGCCTCGCCGGAGCCCTGCTGGTCGGCGTCGCCGCCGCCAAGTCGTACGCGCTCGGGCTCGGCGTGCCCCTCTACGGCGTCAACCACCTCGCCGCGCACGTCGCCGTCGACCAGCTCGAACACGGCCCGCTGCCCAAGCCCTGCGTCGCGCTGCTCGTGTCCGGCGGACACTCGTCGCTGCTGCTCGTGCCCGACGTCGCCCAGGACGTCATCTCGCTCGGCTCCACCGTCGACGACGCGGCCGGCGAGGCGTTCGACAAGGTGGCCCGCGTGCTCGGGCTGCCGTTCCCCGGCGGCCCGCACATCGACAGGGCCGCCCGCGAAGGCTCGGGCACCGCCGTCACCTTCCCGCGCGGCAAGATCGACGACGGCACGCTCGACTTCTCCTTCTCCGGGCTCAAGACGGCCGTCGCCCGCTGGGTCGAGGCGCGGCAGGCCGCCGGCGAGACCATCCACGTCCCCGACGTCGCGGCGTCCTTCCAGGAGGCCGTCGTGGACGTCCTCACCCGCAAGGCGCTCGCGGCGTGCAAGAAGTACGACGTCCACGACCTGCTGATCGGCGGAGGCGTGGCGGCCAACTCGCGGCTGCGCGCCCTCGCCCAGGAGCGCTGCGACGCGGCGGGGGTGCGGCTGCGCGTCCCCAGGCCGGGCCTGTGCACCGACAACGGCGCCATGGTCGCCGCCCTGGGCTCCAACCTGGTGGCCGCCGGCATCACCCCCTCGATGCTCGACATCCCGGCCGACTCCTCCCTCCCCATCACCACCGTCCACGTCTGAGGCCCCTCCCGGTGATCTAGGCTGGGCGGTCGTGGAGTTCTTCGTGTACGGCCGCGACCGCCCCGGCGCCTTCCCGCTCAAGCTGAGCCTGAGCGAGGAGCACTGGGCCTTCATGGACGGGTACGGCGAGGCGATGGTGGCCCGCGGCCCCACGCTGACCGGCCACGACGACGACGCCGAGTCGACGGGCAGCCTGCACGTCGTGGACCTCCCGGACGTGCGGGCCGCCCGCGCGTTCGCCTACGACGAGCCGTACTACCGCGCCGGCGTGTTCGAGTCGGTGCTGCTGTGCCGCTTCCGCAACGTTCTGGGCCGTACGATGTGGGACTTCACCGGGGCGGTGGCCGGCTACAACCGCTTCCTGGTGCTGGCCATGGGCGGCTCCGGCCCCGCGCCGGCAGCCTCGGCGCACCTGATCGCCTCGGGCGAGCTGCTCGCCCTCGACGGTGTGGCGCGGCTCGGCCGGGCGGCCCTGGTGGAGGCGCCCGACCGGGAGTCGGCGGCGGCACTGCTGCCGGCGGGCGGCGACGACCTCGTGGAGGTGCACCCCTGGCGCTTCGGCGGCAGGCCCGCCGCGCGAGGCCGGTAACCGGCGGGGCGGGTGGTCAGTCCTTGCCGCGGGTGGGGCGCAGGAGGGCTTCGGCCAGCGCCAGCATGGTCTCCTCCAGGGCGCTGAGGCGCTTGGTGAGGTCGGTGGTGGCGGGCTGGACGATGCCGGACACGGTCTTTTCCAGCTCGTCGCGGTCGGGACGCGAGCGGACGAGATCGGTCAGCGCGGCGGCGGCGGCCGTGAGCCGGTCGGCCTGGTCGGTGGCCTTCGTCTCCAGCAGGTCGCCGAGCTGCTCGGGGATGCCGAGGGCGGCGGGGAGCTGGCTCACGCGCTGACTGACGGCCTCGACGCGGTCGTCGACGGCCTCCAGCTGCTCGGTGGCCCGCTCGGCGCGGGTGGCGAGCCCGCTGAGGTGGGTGTCGAGGCCGTTGAAGCGGGTGTCGAGCCCGCCCACCGCGCCGTCGACGGCGTCGAAGCGGCTGATGAGGTGCTCCTCGGCCTCGCCCAGCCGCTCGTCGATCGACTCGATCTGGTTGTCGAGCTTGTTGAAGCGGCCCTCGCTGCGCGTCGCGGACTCGCCGATGCGCTCGTCGAGCCTGGTGAACCGGTTGTCGACGCGGACGTCGAGGGCGTCGAAGCGGTCGTCGTGGCGGGCGAGGTGGGCGTCGAAGGAGCCGAAGCGCTTGTCGAGCGTGCCGAGCTGCCCGTCGACGGACGTGAGCCGCTTGTCGAGCCCGGTGACCTTGCCGTCGACGCCGTCGAGGCGGGCGTCGAGCTCGGACAGGCATTCGTCGGTGGTCTCCAGGCGGCCGTCGATGGAGGTGAGCCGGGTCTCGACGGCGATGAGCCGCCCCTCGGCGCGGTCGCTCCTGCTGTCGATGCCGTCGAGGCGGCCGGTGAGCCGCTGCTCCGTCTCGTCGAGCTGGTCGGCGACGCGCTGGCCGGTGTCGTCGAGGCGGGCGGCGATGTGCTGCTCGGCCTCGGCGAGCCGGGCGGCCAGCCGCTCGTCGGCGGCGTCGAGCCGGGCGGTGATGCGCTGGTCGGCGTCGGCCAGGCGGGACGTGAGCCGCTCGTCGGCGGCGTCGAGCCGCGCCGCGACGCGCTGCCCGGTCTCGTCGAGCCGGACGGTCAGGTGCTGCTCGGCCGCGTCGACCTTGACGCACACCTGCTCGGCGATGCCGGAGACGCGCTCGCCGACGCCCGCGACCAGCCCGGTGACGACGCCCTCGACGCGCTCGGTGCGGGCGGTCAGGTCGGCCAGCGACTTGTCGAGCCTGGAGAAGCGGCCGGCCGCGGCCTCCATGCCGGAGTGGAGCTGGGTCAGCTTGGCGGCGAACTCGGCCATGCCCCTGGTGATGCCGTCGGTGCCGTCGAGCACTGACTGCAGCCGCCTGAGCGCCTCCTCGACGCTCTCGCCCATCGCGCCCAGGTCTTCGAGCACGCCCGGCAGCTCGGCCACCGGGGTGACGGTCTGGCTGACGCTGTGCACCCTGGCGTCGACCGCCCCGACCTGCTCGCCCACCGCGTCGACGTGGTCGCGCACCGCCTCGACGTGCTGCGCCAGCCCTTCCGCCCACATCGGCGGCTTGGACGTGAAGTCGTCGAGCCGCCCGCTCACGGCCTCCAGGGTGCCGCTGAGGCCGCCGAGCTCGCGCTCGCGCACCTCGCGCAGCAGCCACTCCATGCCTTCGAGCCGCTGGCGGATCTCGTCGAGGATCGCGCCCTGGGTGCGCTGCTCGTAGACGTGGTCCTGAGCGGCGCGCGCCAGCAGGTCTCGCATCCTCTCGTGGACGGGTGTCTGGCCGCCTGCCTGAAGAAGGGTGGTGTGGTTGGAATGGTCCACCGAAAGCTCCTTCGCTCGCCGACGGGGTGCCGCGCAGCGGTGGGGTAGGTCCGGTTTGCAGATGGAAAGGCGAGAACGCGACTAATGGCAAGAGGGGGAGAACTCCCGCGCGTCCACCTTAGCCTTTCGATCAAGGTCAGGCGGTGGCGACGTGAAAGATCGCGATTGACGGGATAATGGCCTGATTTGCCGTTCAGGCAGGTCGGGAAGGGTTGCAGATGATGGCCGAGGGTTTGTTGGCGATCCTGGTGAGAATCACGACGGCCGATTCATCGCCGGAAAGCCGCAAATCCGCGCGCAGCCGTTCGATGTCCACGGCGGAGCCCCGCTTTTTCAGCGTGAGGTTTCCGACCCGGCGTTCCCTGAGCGCCGCCCGCAGCCTTTTCAGCGAGAACGGCATGACCTCCTGGACCTCGTACCTGGAGGCCCAGGGGGTGTCGACGGCGGCGTCGCCGGTGATGTAGGCGATCATGGGGTCGGCGAGCCTGCCGCCCACCAGCTCGGCCACCTCGCCCACCAGGTGCGCGCGCACGGCGGCGCCGTCGGGCTCGTAGACGTACCGGCCGACGGGGCCGACGGGGGCCTGGACTCCGGTGGCGGTGAGGGTGTGGCCCCCGGGCAGCAGCGTGGCGCGCCTGAGCAGCCCGCCGGGCGGGGCCGTGCCCGGCCCGGTCCAGATCGTGGCCTCCTTGACCTCCCCCTTGTACGACACCCACTCGGCCTCGGCGCCGGCCGGGATGAACTCGTACGGGATGCCGGGGGCGACCTTGAGGCACGCCCGCGCCGCCCGCGCGACCAGGTCGAGCACGACGGGCCAGGGCGGGGAGTAGGCCATGGGGTCGAACGTCCTGCCCCTGCCGGTGCGCCTGGCCGGGTCGGCGAACAGCGCGTCGTACCGTTCGGGCTCGACGTCGGCGGCGTCGCCCACCGAGACCGTCACCAGGTCGGCCACGCCGAGCGCGCGGGCGTTGGCGCGCGCGACGGCGGCGGTCAGGGGGTCGGCCTCGACGGCGTCGACGGCGCATCCCGCGCGGGCGAGCGCGAGCAGGTCGCCGCCGATGCCGCAGCAGGCGTCGACGACGCGCGGCCCGGCCTGCCGTCGACCCGAGGGCACGGGCTCCCGCACGGGCTGCTGTCCGGGCTGGGGTGCGGGCTGCGGGCTGTTCGGCGTGGCGGTCAGGCGGCGGGCGCGGTGGGCGGCGACCTCGGCCCTCGTGGACTGTTCGAGGCCGTGCGGGGTGAAGTACATGCGCGCGGCGTCGTCGCCGAACTTGGCCCGCGCCCTCGCCCGCAGCCCGGCCTGCGTGAGCGCGGCGGAGGTGAGAGCCGCGTCGTACGTCCTGCGCAGCGTGGTGGCTGCGGCGACCGGGTCGGCTCCGGTGAGTTCCTCGGCCTCCGCCAGCGCCCGCTGCCCGCGCGGGGTCAGCAGCTCGGTGAAGGCGTCGAGGTCCACGGCGACGACGTTAGCGCCTCGCGCGGGATGCCGCGTTCAGAGCCCGATGTCGCCGAGCGAGACCAGCAGCTTGCGCAGCAGGCCCGCTCGTGCTCAGAGCCGGGTGTCGCCGAGCGAGACCAGCAGTTTGCGCAGCAGGCCGGCCAGCGCGTCGCGCTCGTCCTGCGTGAGGCCCTCCAGCAGGCGCTCCTCGTTGGCGAGGTGGAGGTCGAGCAGGTCGCCGGCGAGGGCCCTGCCCTCGTCGGTGAGGACGACCATCGTCATGCGCCGGTTGTGGGGCGCCGGGTGCCGCTCGACCAGGCCGCGCTCCACGAGGTGGTCCATGCGGTTGGTCAGCGCGCCTGGGCTGACCATGGCGGAGGCGGACAGGTCCTTCATGCACATGGTGGCGTTCTCGCTGCGCAGCAGCGTGGCGAGCATGTCGAACTCCCACGCCTCCAGGCCGTGCTCGGCGAAGAACTCCTTCACGCCGCGTTCGAGCAGGCGCGAGGCGCGCGAGACCCGGCCGACCACGCCCATGGCGGACACGTTGGCGTCGGGGCGCGCGCGTGCCCACTGCCCGAGTATCACGTCGACCGCGTCGTCCATGCCCCTCAGCGTACCCCAAAGCTTCGATGTTGAAATGTCATGCCCGGCACGCTAACCTCGACGTTGAAAAGTTCAACGTCGAAATTTTTGAGGTGGGACAATGAAGGTCCTGGTTCTGGGCGCGACGGGATACATCGGAGGAGTCCTGCTGGAGCGCCTGGCCGAGCGGGGTCACGAGGTGGCCGCGGTGGTCCGGCCTTCCGCGGACGGCTCCAGGAGGCTGCCCGGCGTGGCCGACGAGCGGTACGGCGACCTGGCCGACGGCACCGCCCTCGCCGCCGTGACCCCCGAGATCGACGTCATCGTCCACACCGCGAACCTGACCGGCGACCGCGAGACCGACCTGGAGGCGATCGCCGCCCTGACGCGCACCGGCAAGAGGCTCCTGTACGTCAGCGGGGTCTGGGTGCTCGGACCGTCCGACGGCGGCGACGAGGAGAGCCCGGTGGACCCGATCCCGGCGGTGGCGTACCGGCCGGAGATCGAGCGCCTGGTGCTGGACGCGGGCGGCACGGTCGTGCGGCCGGGCGTCGTGCACGGGCGCGGCGGCGGCATCGCCGCGCTGCTGAAGGCGCAGGCCGCGCAGCGCGGCGAGGGCGTTTACGTCAGCGCGGGGGGCGCGGTGCCGACCTGGACGTTCGTCCACGTCGACGACCTGGCCGACCTGCTGGTGACCGCCGCGGAGAAGGGCGGGGCGGCCGTCTACCACGGCATCAGCGAGGAGGGGGTGCCGGTCACCGAGGTGGCCGTGGCCGCCGCGCGGGCCGCCGGGGCGGAGCCGGTGGCGCGACCGTGGCCGCTGGAGGAGGCCGCCGCCGTGCTGGGCGAGGGCTTCGCGCAGGCCCTGGCGCTCGGCCAGCGTGTCGGCGCCGCGCGGACCAGGGCGGCCCTAGGCTGGAACCCCACGCGTCCCGGCGTCGTCGCCGATCTCGTCGAGGGCTCGTACGCCTGATCGCGGGCAGTTCGCCGCTGATCGCCCTCAGCGGACGCGTTCGTGTTGACTGTCAAGCCCCTCTTGCATATGTTTCCTGTTGGCACTCTCCCCTTGAGAGTGCCAACGTGCGACGAGGCAGGTCTGACACCCGCGACGGCAGGCCCCGCTGGTCGCCTCTTCTAGATCAGTCAAATCTGAAGGGGAGGTCCGATCGTGACGACCGCCACCAGAGTTCCCGTTAAGCCGCTCGGCGACCGCATCGTGGTCCAGCCGCTTGAGGCCGAGCAGACCACCGCTTCCGGCCTGGTCATCCCGGACACCGCCAAGGAGAAGCCGCAGGAGGGCAAGGTCCTCGCGGTGGGCCCCGGCAACTGGGACGAGGACGGCGAGAAGCGGATTCCGCTCGACGTCAACGAGGGCGACATCGTCCTCTACAGCAAGTACGGCGGCACCGAGGTCAAGTACGGCGGCGAGGAGTACCTCGTGCTCTCCGCCCGCGACGTTCTCGCGATCATCGAGAAGTAAGCCGGATGTGTCGGGCCCCGGGCGCTCTTGCGGGCGGCCGGGGCCTTCGACGCTAGGAGAGGACTCATCAGCATGGCCAAGATCCTGGAGTTCGACGAGGGCGCGCGGCGCGCGCTCGAGCGCGGCGTCAACGCCCTCGCCGACGCCGTCAAGGTGACGCTCGGCCCGCGTGGCCGCAACGTCGTCATCGACAAGAAGTTCGGCGCCCCGACGATCACGAACGACGGTGTCACCATCGCGCGTGAGATCGAGCTGGAGGAGCGCTACGAGAACCTCGGCGCCCAGCTCGCCAAGGAAGTCGCCACCAAGACCAACGACATCGCGGGCGACGGCACCACCACCGCGACCGTCCTGGCCCAGGCCATGGTCCGCGAGGGCCTGCGCAACGTGGCCGCCGGCGCCTCGCCGCTGTCGCTGAAGCGCGGCATCGACAGGGCCGCCAAGGAGGTCAGCGACAAGCTGCTCGCCAGCGCCCGCGAGGTCGGCGACAAGAACGAGATCGCCAACGTCGCGACGATCTCCGCCCAGGACGCCAAGATCGGCGAGCTCATCGCCGAGGCGTTCGACAAGGTCGGCAAGGACGGCGTCCTCACGGTCGAAGAGTCCAACGCCATGGGCATGGAGCTCGAGTTCACCGAGGGCATGCAGTTCGACAAGGGCTACCTGTCGGCGTACATGGTGACCGACCCCGAGCGCATGGAGTCCGTCCTGGAGGACGCCTACATCCTGCTCACCCAGGGCAAGATCTCCTCCATCGCCGACTTCCTGCCGCTGCTGGAGAAGATCGCCCAGACCAAGAAGCCGCTGCTCGTGGTCGCCGAGGACGTCGAGGGCGAGGCCCTGGCCGTCCTGGTCACCAACAAGATCCGCGGCACCTTCACCTCCGTGGCCGTCAAGGCCCCCGGCTTCGGCGACCGCCGCAAGGCGATGCTGCAGGACATGGCCATCCTCACCGGCGGCCAGGTCGTCAGCGAGGAGGTCGGCCTCAAGCTGGAGCACGTCGGTCTCGAGGTGCTCGGCACCGCCCGCCGCATCGTGGTCACCAAGGACAACACGACCATCGTCGACGGCGCCGGCGACCAGCAGGCCATCGAGGACCGCGTCAAGGAGATCAAGCTCGCCATCGAGCAGTCCGACTCCGACTGGGACCGCGAGAAGCTGCAGGAGCGCCTGGCCAAGCTCGCCGGCGGTGTGTGCGTGCTGCGCGTCGGCGCCGCCACCGAGGTCGAGCTCAAGGAGAAGAAGCACCGTCTCGAGGACGCGATCTCCGCGACCCGCGCCGCCATCGAGGAGGGCATCGTCTCCGGCGGTGGCTCCGCGCTGATCCACGTCTCCAAGGACCTCGACGACCTCGGCCTGACCGGCGACGAGGCCACCGGCGTCGGCGTCGTGCGCCGCGCGCTGGTCGAGCCGGCCCGCTGGATCGCCGAGAACGCCGGCCTGGAGGGCTACGTCGTGACCCACAAGGTCGCCGAGCTGCCCACCGGCCACGGCCTGAACGCCGCCACCGGCGAGTACGGCGACCTCGTGGCGCAGGGCGTCATCGACCCGGTCAAGGTCACCCGCTCCGCCGTGCAGAACGCCGCCTCGATCGCGGGCATGCTGCTCACGACCGAGGCCCTCGTGGTCGACAAGCCCGAGGAGGAGGCTCCGGCCGCCGGCCAGGGCCACGGTCACGGCCACGGCCACTGACCCACCACACCAGGCCCGGCCGTTCAGGCCGGGCCGGTGGTGACGGTCACCGACCCACCGCCACCAGGTCCGACGGCTCAGGCCGGGCCGGTGGTGACGGTCACCGACCCACTGCGAGGGAGGCCCGCGCCGCTCGACGGCGCGGGCCCTTCCTTTTCATAACCCTTTTTCTTTTTTGTGAGCCCATGTCCGGGAGCTGTAAACGTTTCCCGATCATTGGGGCGGGCGCCGGGCCGCGCGGGCGGCCACCGGGGAGGCGTCGCGGGAAGTTGTTTATTGAGGTAAACCCGCAAGGCGCGTTATGCGTCGGGGGTCTGACAATTCCCACGCATTTCGGCTTATGGCCTGAAACATTATGGCAGCCGATTCGCCTTAGTGTCATCGGATGATTACCGACAGTTATCGTCGCGCCAATGTGACCAATCCGTAGCCGTTCGCCATGACGACAGGCCGGATCAGTACGGGCATCATGCCTATCGTGAGCGAGGGAAGCGTCGCCGACGCCAAAATTGGGGTAAGGCTCGCGTCGAGACTTCCGGCACGGACGGATGACTCCGACCTAAGGGAACTGACGAGCCTCGCCGTCCAGGGAGATCGCACCGCGATCGAATCCCTGCTGGGCGAGTTGCGTCCGATGGTGGTGCGCTATTGCCGCGCCAGGCTGGGCAGGGTTTCCGGGCAATATCACATTGCCGATGACGTGGCCCAGGAAGTCTGCATCGCGGTGCTGTCAGCGCTGCCGAGGTACCGGGACATGGGCCGGCCGTTCGCGTCATTCGTCTTCGGTATCGCCTCGCACAAGGTGGCCGACGCCCTGCGCAGTTCCGTGCGCTCCGCCGTGCCCACGCAGGACCTCCCGGACGGGCCCGACGACGGGCCGGGGCCGGAGGAGACGGTGGTGCGCTACATCGAGGTCGAGCACGCGCGCAGGCTGCTCGCCCGCCTGCCGGACAACCAGCGGGAACTGCTGCTGTTGCGGGTGGTCTCGGGGCTCTCGGCCGAGGAGACCGGTAATGTACTCGGTATGTCACCAGGTGCCGTCCGCGTCGCCCAGCATCGGGCGCTGGCCAGGCTGCGGCAGATGGCCGAGCTGGAGTCGGCTTGACGCCTGAGGAAGAGAGCGACGCGCTCCTCGACGCGCTCGCGCGGGGAGAGCTGCCCGACCCGGGCGATCCCGCCGCGTGGCTGCTCGCCGCCCTGCTCGACGACACGCTCGGCGCCGCGGGTGACGACGGGCTCGACGACGGGCTCGGCGACGTGGGTCAGTGGCGCTCCTCGGTGTCGATGACGCCGTCGACGTAGCCCCTGGCGTACTCCCAGCTGACGTAGTCGGCGGGATCGGGGTGGAAGGCCGGCTCGTGCACCTGCGGCCGGCCGTTCTCGATCATCTGGCGCAGGTTGCCCCGCAGAAGCTCCCAGTCGAAGTAGTGCTGCTCACCGCATTCCGGGCAGTCGAGTACGAGCCCGAGCACTCCCTGCGGTTCGAGCAGCGAGCGGAACACCTCGACGTCGGCGAGGTCGGTGATGGCCTCGTCACGTTCGGCCGCGGTGAGCGGCTCGGCGTCGTCGAGCTCGCCCATCGCCGAGGAAGGGTCGTTCGGATCGTCCGCGAACGGGTCGCGGGGGACGTCTTCCAGCACCTTCCCACCATATGACCGAACAGGGCTGAGCGGTGAGTATTACCCCAGCCATCCGCGCCGGGCGGCCTCCACGCCGGCGTGGAAGCGCGACTGGGCGCCCAGCTCCGCCATCGCCTCGGCGAACCGGGTCCGGACCGTGCGCACGGAGACGCCGAGCTGGCGGGCGATGGAGTCGTCGCACATGCCCTGCGCGGCCAGGCGCAGCACGCGCACCATGCCGTCGCCCTTGCGCCCCCACGGCAGGGGGACGGCGCGGCCCCACAGCTCGTGGAAGAGGGTGCGCAGCACGCCCGTCACGATCGGGGTGCGCACCAGGTAGAAGTTGTAGGCGTGGTCGGGCAGGTTGCCGCCCCACAACGCGGGCAGCCCCGCCGTCTCCGCGCCGGCCGTCATGAACCAGCTCGGCACCCGGTCGAGCGTGCGGGCCTGACCGCCGGTCTCGACGAGCCTGGTGAGCTGGTCGCGTACGCCGGGCAGGGCCAGCGTCGACACCGGGACGACGGTCTGGACGGTCAGGAGGCCGCGCTGCTGCGCGTCGATCCAAGGATCGGCAAACTTGTGGGCGAAATCCGTCATGGTGCGCTCGTCGGGGATGGCGATCAGCAGCGCCATCGGCGGCGACTGCACCGCCATGCCCACCACGCTCTCGTACAGCACGTCCGCGCCGCTCACCAGCTCCACGGGGAACCGGCCGTTCTGGTAGTCGTGGCCGGCGTCGTAGTCGTGGATGAGGCCGCGGATCGAGCCGAGCGCGGAGTCGATCCTGCGGCTCTCCTCGGCCAGCCGGTCGAGCCGCTGCGCGATCACGCGGCCGAGGGCCGCGGCCGGGTGCCTGGCGAGGTACTCGCCCGACCGCTCGTCGACCACGCCCAGCCTGACGAGGTCGTCGAGCTGGCGTCCCACCTTCTCCACGGAGCCGTCCATGGCCTGCGCGAGCTCCGTGCGGGTGGCCCTGTGCAGGCGCAGCACCGCCGTGTAGAGCGCCGTCTGGGCCGGGTCGAGGCCCAGCGTCTCCAGCGAGTCGGACAGCGGGTCGGACAGCCGGTGCGGGGAGGTGCGGTGCTCGTTGGGCATCTGTGGCGGCTCCGGTGGGGGACACGGGCGTGCCGAGAGGATAGCCGGGCGGCACGCGCCTGTCCCCGTCTTGCGCAGGACGACCCCCGGTTGCCCGGAACCGGCGCGCCCCGGGAGCCCCCGGAGCGGTGCGGCGGGCTGCAACTTCGTGCAGTTGCACCTTTTCACATTGCCGCCGTGCCGGTGAGTGACGCAGGCTTTACCTAGCGTCGGCATTCGCCGAGGGACAGGCAGCGCGGCCATCAGGACACGGAGGGGGGTTCGGTGGCGCTCACGCCTGCCTGTCCGGATGCCGGCGGCCGGGGGATGTGTGACGGATTCACCGACCGTCCCGTCCCCCGGCGCCATTCGATGCCGGGAGTACGACGGGCCGTGGGGGTCATCGTCCTCCCGGCATCAGTGCGTTTTGGACCCAGGCCCTAGACTTAGGCTCAATCAGCGCAACGGCAGGAGGGGGCCGCAGCATGTCCAAGTTCACCGAGATGGGTTTGACCTTCGATGACGTGCTGTTGGTGCCCGGGTACTCAGATCTCCAGCCGGGCGAGGCCGACACCAGGTCGCGCCTCTCCCGGGGCATCACGCTGTCCATCCCGCTGGTCTCCGCGGCCATGGACACCGTCACCGAGGCCCGCATGGCGGTCGCGATGGCGCGCCAGGGCGGCATCGGCATCCTCCACCGCAACCTCTCCGTGGAGGAGCAGGCGCAGCAGGTGGACCTGGTCAAGCGGTCCGAGGCCGGCATGGTGACCAACCCGGTCACCTGCAGCCCCGACGACACCCTGGCCGACGTCGAGCGGCTGTGCGCCACCTACCGCATCTCCGGCGTGCCCGTCACGGACGTGTCCGGCACGCTCGTCGGCATCGTCACCAACCGCGACATGCGGTTCGAGACCGACCAGACGCGGCCCGTCCGCGAGGTCATGACCAAGATGCCGCTGGTCACCGCGCCCGTCGGGGTGTCGCGTGACGAGGCGTTCGCGCTGCTGCGGCAGAACAAGATCGAGAAGCTGCCGCTGGTCGACGCCGAGGGCAGGCTGCGCGGCCTCATCACGGTCAAGGACTTCACCAAGAGCGAGCAGTACCCCCTGGCCACGAAGGACTCCGACGGCCGCCTCGTGGTGGGCGCGGCCGTGGGCGTCGGCGGCGACGCCGAGCTGCGCGCCAAGGCGCTCATCGAGGCGGGCGTCGACGTGGTCGTGGTCGACGTCGCGCACGGCCACTCCAAGGGCCTGGCCGACATGATCGCCAAGATCAAGGCCAACAGCAAGGTCGAGGTCATCGGCGGCAACATCGCCACCAGGGCCGGCGCGCAGATGCTCGTCGAGGCGGGCGCCGACGCGGTCAAGGTCGGCGTGGGCCCGGGCTCCATCTGCACCACCCGCGTGGTCGCGGGCGTGGGCGCGCCGCAGGTCACGGCCATCTACGAGGCGTCCAGGGCGTGCGCGCCCGCCGGCGTGCCGGTCATCGGCGACGGCGGCCTGCAGTACTCCGGCGACATCGTCAAGGCCATCGCGGCCGGCGCCGACACGGTCATGCTCGGCTCGCTGCTCGCCGGCTGCGAGGAGTCGCCGGGCGAGCTGATCTTCATCAACGGCAAGCAGTTCAAGTCCTACCGCGGCATGGGGTCGCTGGGCGCCGTACGCAACCGGGAGCGCGGCGGCACCTCCTTCAGCAAGGACCGCTACGCGCAGGCCGACGTCGGCGGCGAGGACAAGTACATCCCCGAGGGCATCGAGGGCCAGGTGCCCTACCGCGGCCCGGTCGCGGCCGTGGCGCACCAGCTCGTCGGCGGTCTGCGGCAGGGCATGTGGTACGCCGGCTGCCGCACGATCGAGCAGATGCACACCGACTGCGAGCTCATGCCGATCACGTCGGCGGGACTCAAGGAGAGCCACCCCCACGACATCCAGATGACCGTGGAAGCTCCGAACTATCACAGAAGGTAAGTTCATGACTCAGCAGGTGGAGATCGGCCGGGGCAAGACCGGGCGCCGCGCCTACGCGCTCGACGAGATCGGCCTCGTGCCCTCGCGGCGTACCCGTGACCCCGAGGAGGTCTCGATCGCCTGGCAGATCGACGCCTACAGGTTCGAGCTGCCCGTCGTCGTCGCCCCCATGGACAGCGTCGTCTCGCCCGCCACGGCGATCGAGATCGGACGGCTCGGCGGCCTGGCCCCGCTCGACCTCGAAGGTCTGTGGACGCGGTACGAGGACCCGCTGCCGCTGCTGGAGGAGTGCGCGAGCCTCGACACGGCGGCGGCCACCAGGCGGCTGCAGGAGATCTACGCGGCGCCGATCAAGGAAGAGCTGATCGGCCGCAGGATCGAGGAGATCCGCGCGTCGGGGGTCACCGCGGCCGTGCGGCTGTCGCCGCAGCGCACCGTCCAGTACCACAAGGCGGTCATCGAGGCGGGCGTCGACATCTTCGTCATCCGCGGCACCACGGTCTCGGCCGAGCACGTCTCCGGCCGGGCCGAGCCGCTCAACCTCAAGCAGTTCATCTACGAGCTGGACGTCCCGGTGATCGTCGGCGGCTGCGCCACGTACACCGCGGCGCTGCACCTCATGCGCACCGGCGCGGCGGGCGTGCTCGTGGGCTTCGGCGGCGGCGCCTCGCACACCACCAGGAACGTGCTGGGCGTTGCGGTGCCGATGGCCACCGCGATCTCCGACGTGGCGGCGGCCCGGCGCGACTACCTGGACGAGTCGGGCGGCCGGTACGTCCACGTCATCGCCGACGGCGGCATGGGCACCTCGGGCGACATCGCCAAGGCCATCGCCTGCGGCGCCGACGCCGTCATGGTGGGCTCGCCGCTGGCGCGTGCCGTCGAGGCGCCGGGGCACGGCTTCCACTGGGGCTCCGAGGCGCACCACCCCGACCTGCCGCGCGGGCGCCGCGTGGAGTTCGGCACGGTGGGCACGCTGGAGCAGATCCTGCACGGCCCGTCGAGCGTGGCCGACGGCTCGATGAACCTCATGGGCGCGCTCAAGCGCACCATGGCCTCCACCGGCTACTCCGACATCAAGGAGTTCCAGCGGGTCGAGGTCGTCGTGGCGCCCATCCAGCGCTGACGGCTCCTCCGTTCGGAGGTGGGGTGGCCGGCCTCGCGCCGGCCACCGTCCGCCGTCAGGGGCGTGCGAATGCTGCGATCATGGGACGCATGACCGGATCCTGGGGAGATGTGCGGCTCGCCGTGGCGGCCGACCAGGCCGCCGTCGAGCGGCTCGTCCACGACGCGTACGAGCCGTGGATCGACGTGGTGGGGATGCGCCCGCTGCCGATGGAGGCCGACTACGGCGCGCTGATCGGGGCGGGCCGCGTGCACGTCGTGGGCGAGGAGATCGACGGCCTGATCGTGCTGGTCCCCGAGGACGGCGTGCTGCTCGTCGACAACGTCGCGGTGCGCCCCGGGCTGCACGGCAGGGGCGTCGGCAGGCGGCTGCTGGCGTACGCCGAGCACGAGGCCGCCCGCCTGGGGCTGCCCGCGCTGCGCCTGTACACGAACGTCAAGATGGCGTCGAACATCGCCCTGTACACCCGGCTCGGCTACGTCGAGACCGGCCGGGTGGGCATCGAGGGGCGCAGCGCGGTCATGATGCGCAAGGAACTGGCGACCTGAGCGGCCGGCTCAGCCGGTGAGGACGCCCAGCAGGTGGGTCACCTCGCGGGCCACCGCGTCGCGGCCGGCCCTGAGGTACTTGCGGGAGTCGACGACCTTGGCGTCGCGCGCCAGGTAGTCGCGTACGGCGCCGGTGAACGCCTTGTTCAGGTGAGTGGCGATGTTGATCTTCTTCATGCCGGCCCGTACGGCGGCGCTCAGCGTGTCGTCGGGCACGCCGGACGAGCCGTGCAGCACCAGCGGCACCGGCACGGCGGCGCGCAGCTCGGCGATGAGCTCCAGGTCGAGCACGGCGTCCTTGGTGGTCATGGCGTGTGAGCTGCCCACGGCCACGGCGAGGGCGTCGACGCCGGTCCTGGCGACGTACTCGACGGCCTCGTGCGGCTTGGTGCGGACGCCGGGGGCGTGCACGCCGTCCTTGCCGCCCACCTCGCCCAGCTCGGCCTCCACCCAGACGCCGCGCTCATGGCACCAGGCGGCGACGTCGGCGGTGGCGGCGACGTTCTCCTCGTCGGGCAGCGCGGAGGCGTCGAACATGACGGAGCCGAGGCCGAGCTCCACCGCCTCCTGGACGAGCGCGCGGTCGGTGGCGTGGTCGAGGTGCACGGCGACGGGCACGGAGGCCCGCCTGGCGACCGCGAGCGAGGCCAGCGCGACGGGCTCCAGCGCGCCGTGGTAGCGCACGCAGTTCTCGCTGATCTGCAGCACGACGGGCAGGCCGAGCGCCTCGGCCCCCGCGACGATGGCGGTGGCGTGCTCCAGCTGGATCACGTTGAACGCGCCCACCCCCGCGGGCGCCTGGCGGACGATGTCGCCGATTCCGGCGAGGGGCATGACGGCTCCTTACGTGATGACGATCTGGGGATGGATGTCGGCGTAGACGTCCCTGTCGAAGTCGCCGGCGACGGGCGCGGCCACGGCGGCGGCACCGAGCGCGGCGGCCCTCCTGAGCCGGTCCGGCCACGGCGTGGCCTCCAGCAGGCCGAGCGCGAGCCCGGCGACGAGCGCGTCGCCCGCCCCCGTGGGGTTGCCCTCGACCCGGTACGGCATGCGCGCGCCGAACACGCCCTCGGGGGTGACGGCCAGCAGCCCGTCGGCGCCCAGCGAGACGACGACCGACTCGGCGCCCCTGGCGCGCAGCTCCTCGGCGCCTTCGGCGGCCGTGCCGCCCGGCACGGCCCTGGCCAGCTCCTCGGCGTTCGGCTTGACGACGGAGGGGCGGCCCGCGGGCGCGTGGCGCAGGGGTTCGCCGTCGGCGTCGACGACGGCGGGCACGCCGCGGCCGGCCGCCGCGGCGGCCAGCGTCGCGTACACGTCGGCGGGGACGCCACGGGGGAGGCTGCCGGAGATCACGACGACGTCGGCGCCGGTCAGCAGCTCGTCGTACTGCTCCATGAAGGAGGACAGCTCGGCGGCGGTCACCTCGGGGCCGGGCTCGTTGAACAGGGTGGTGCGGCCGGGCTCGGTGACCGCGAGCGTCGTGCGGGAGTCGGCGGCGACGCCGCACAGCGCGTGCGGCAGCCCGGCGGCCCGCAGGTCGGCCTCGACGAGGCGGCCGGTCGGGCCGCCCGCGAGGCCCGTGACCAGCACGTCCTGGCCGAGCGCGGCCAGGACGCGGGCCACGTTGACGCCCTTGCCGCCGGCCCGCCTGTGGACGGAGGAGACGCGGTTGACCCCGTCCCACGCGACGGGCGGGACCTCGTAGGTCACGTCGAGTGCGGCGTTGAGCGTCACGGTGAGGATCATCAGGGCTCCGTGATCCAGGCGCCGCGCCGCATCACGCCGGCCACCTCCAGGTCGTCGGAGAGCACGACGAGGTCGGCGTCCTTGCCGACGTCGATCGAGCCGACGCGGTCGGCCAGGCCCAGCACGCGGGCGGGCGTGAGCGAGGCCACCTGGGCGGCGTCGGGCAGCGACAGGCCGAGCTCGCGCACCGAGCGGCGGAAGGCGACGTCCATGGTGAGGGTGGAGCCGGCGATGGAGCCGCCCTCGACGAGCCTGGCCACGCCGTCCTCCACGCGGACCCGCATGGGGCCGAGGACGTACTCGCCGTCGCCCAGGCCGGTGGCGGACATGGCGTCGGTGACCAGCATGGTGCGGCCGGGCCCGGCCACCTCGTACGCGAGGCGCAGCATGGCGGGGTGGACGTGGACGCCGTCGTTGATCAGCTCGACGGTGACGCGCTCGTCCTCCAGCAGCGCGGCGACGGGGCCGGGCGCGCGGTGGCCGAGCGGCGGCATCGCGTTGTACAGGTGGGTGGCGACGGTCGCTCCCGCCTCGACGGCCTGCAGGGTCTGGTCGTAGTCGGCGTCGCTGTGGCCGACGGCCGCGATCACGCCCTCGCCCGCGGTCATGCGGATGGCGTCGAGCCCGCCGGGCAGCTCGCCGGCGATGGTGACCATCCTGGCGTGCCCCCTGGCGGCCTTGAACAGGCCGGCGAGCTCCTGCGCCGACGGGTCGCGCAGCAGCGACGGGTCGTGGGCGCCGCAGCGCGACCTGGCGATGTAGGGGCCCTCGAAGTGGATGCCGGCGAGCAGGCCGTCCTCGCACAGCTCGGCCAGCGCGGACGCCGCCCTGGCCAGGCCGTCGAGGGTGTCGGTGACCAGGCTGGCCACCATGGTGGTGGTGCCGTGGCGCTCGTGCAGCGCGATGGCGTCGCGCGCCGTCCCTGGGTCGCCCGCCGGGAAGGATCCGCCCGCGCCGCCGTGGTTGTGGACGTCGACGAAGCCGGGCACCACGTGCCGCCCGCCCAGGCTGTGACCGGGACGGGGGGCGGATCCGCGGCCGACGTGCGTGATGCGGCCGTCTTCGATGGTCAGCCACCCGTCGTGGATGCCGTCAGTGGTCACGATCCGGGCGTCGGCGAGAGTAAGGCTCATGAGGAAAGGATCACAGATCGCGTGAGGTGCATGGGCTCGTCCGGGTTCAGCCCGGCGGCGAACGCCCGTGCCACCGCCACGCGCTGCGCGCGGATCAGCTCGGCCATCGGGTCGAGGCCGCTCTGCACGAAGGTGCCGCCGGTGGCCTCGACCTGCTCGCGCAGCCCCTCCGGGGCCTGCCCGAGCATCCAGGTGACGCGGCCGGGCCCGGCGATGCTGATGGGGCCGTGGCGGTACTCCATCGCCGGGTACGCCTCCGTCCACGACCGCGACGCCTCGCGCATCTTCAGCGCCGCCTCCTGGGCCAGCCCGACGGACCAGCCGCTGCCGAGGAAGGTGAACTGCTCGGCGCCGGTGAGGACGTCGGGCAGCGGCTCGGCGAGCGCCTGCTCGGCGTCGGCGACGGCCTGGGTGAGGTCCTCGCCGAGGCTGGCGCGCAGCAGGGCGAGCTGGGTGGTGGCGAACCTGGTCTGCACGACGGACTTCTCGTCGGCGTAGTCGAGCACGATCACCTGGTCGGCGGCCGTCATGACGGGCGTGTCCGGGTCGGCGGTGATGGCGACCGTCCTGGAGCCGGTCGTGGCGAGCAGGTCGAGCACCTCGGTGGTGGTGCCGGAGCGGGTCAGCGCGAGCACGCGGTCGTACGCGCGGCCGATGGGCGCCTCGGAGGCGGCGAACGCGTCGGTCTCGCCCTGCCCGGCGCGCTCGCGCAGGGCGGCGTACGCCATCGCGACGAACCAGGAGGTGCCGCAGCCGACGACGGCGACGCGCTCTCCGGGCCGCGGCAGCGCGTCGGCGGGAACGTTCGCGACGGCGCGGCGCCAGCACTCCGGCTGGGACGCGATCTCGGCCTCGGTGTGGGTGGTCACCACTCGCCTCCACAAGTTTTGCTTGTTTGTGCTTCTTTTATACCAGAAAGGAACATTTATGGGCAGAGGTCGCCGCGTACCGTGGCGTGTGCCACGCTTGCACCTGTCCCGGATCCCAGAGCAGGAGGCCAGGTGTCCCGCTACGACCGATGGAACGCCATCCTCGAACTCCTCGCGCAGGAGGGCAGGCTCTCCGTCGAGGAGGCCGCGCAGGCGCTCGACGTCTCCACGGCCACCATCCGCCGGGACTTCGACCAGCTCGCCCAGCAGCAGATGCTCATGCGCACCCGCGGCGGCGCCGTCGCCCAGAGCGTCAGCTACGACCTGCCGCTGCGCTACAAGACCGCGAGGCACGCCGACGAGAAGCAGCGCATCGCCGCCGCCGCGGCCGAACTGGTCCCCGCCGGCGCCGTCGTCGGCCTGAACGGCGGCACCACCACCTCCGAGCTGGCCCGCGCCCTCGCCACGCTGGCCACACTGGAGTCGGGCTTCACCGTCGTCACGAACGCGCTGAACATCGCCTCCGAGCTCACCGTCCGCCGGCACGTCAAGATCGTGGTCACCGGCGGCGTGGCGAGGCAGCAGTCGTACGAGCTGATCGGCCCGCTCGCCTCCGGCGTGCTGGAGCAGGTGACGCTCGACATCGCCTTCCTCGGCGTCGACGCGCTGGACGTCGAGCTGGGCGCGTCCGCGCACCACGAGGGCGAGGCCAGCGTCAACCACCTGATGATCAGCCGCGCGCAGCGGGTCGTGGTCGTGGCCGACTCCTCCAAGGTCGGCAAGCGGGCGTTCGCCCGCATCTGCCCGCTGTCCGAGATCGACACGCTCGTCACCGACGCCCGGCTGTCCGACGCCCTGGCGCACCGGCTCACCGACGCGGGCGTCCGCGTCATCCGCGCCTGAGCGGGCCCGCCACCAGGGGGGCGTTACTGGGCGCGGCGGCCACGGGTAGGTATCCCAGGCAGGCGATTTGGCCCACTCCGGGGGGACTTATGACGGCGGGAAGGGGCGTGGCTCGGCTCGGGCCCGCGGAACGCGCGGCAGCACTGGAGGAGATGGCGGCCGAGGAACTCGACGTCGTGGTCGTCGGCGGAGGCGTCGTGGGCGCCGGCATCGCGCTCGACGCCGCCACCAGGGGGCTCGCGGTGGGCCTGGTCGAGGCCAGGGACTTCGCCTCGGGCACGTCGTCGCGCTCGTCCAAGCTCGTCCACGGCGGTCTGCGCTACCTGGAGCAGCTCAACTTCGAGCTGGTCCGCGAGGCGCTGCGCGAGCGGGCGCTGCTGCTCCAGCGCATCGCCCCCCACCTCGTCCGCCCGGTGCCGTTCCTGTTCCCCATGACCCACTACCTGTGGGAACGCCCGTACGTGGGCGCCGGGGTGGCCCTGTACGACGTGCTCGGCTACACGGCCGGGCTGACCAGGGGCATGCCGGGACACCGGCACCTGTCCAGGGCCAGGGCGCTGCGCCTGGCGCCCGCGCTGAAGAGACGCGCCTTCACCGGGGCCGTGCAGTACTGGGACGCCCAGGTGGACGACGCCAGGTACGTGATGACGATGCTGCGCACCGCCGCCACGTACGGGGCCATGGTCGCGCCGCGGGCCCGCGTGGTGGGCTTCCTGCGCGAGGGGGACCGGGTCACCGGCGTGCGGGTGCGCGACATGGAGAGCGGCGAGAAGTTCGACGTGCACGCCAGGCAGGTCGTGAACGCCACCGGCGTCTGGACCGACGACATCCAGGAGCTCGTGGGCGGGCGCGGCCAGATCCACGTACGGGCGTCCAAGGGCATCCACCTGGTCGTCCCGCGCGACCGCATCCACTCCTACACCGGGATCATCCTGCGCACGGAGAAGTCGGTGCTGTTCGTCATCCCGTGGGGGCGGCACTGGATCATCGGCACCACCGACACCGCCTGGAACCTCGACAAGATCCACCCCGCGGCGTCGCGCAGCGACATCGACTACCTGCTCGACCACGTCAACGCCGTGCTGTCGGTGCCGCTGACCCGCGACGACGTGGAAGGCGTGTACGCGGGCCTGCGCCCCCTGCTGTACGGCGAGTCGGAGGAGACGTCCAAGCTGTCCAGGGAGCACGTCGTCGCCAAGCCGGTGCCCGGCCTCGTCATGATCGCGGGCGGCAAGTACACCACGTACCGGGTCATGGCGGAGGACGCCGTGGACGCCGTCGCGCACGGCCTCGACCAGCGGGTGCCGCGCTCGTGCACCGACCGCATCGCGCTCGCCGGCGCCGAGGGCTACCAGGCGCTGTGGAACTCCAGGCACCGCCTCGCCCAGAGCTCCGGCCTGCACGTCGCCAGGATCGAGCACCTGCTCCAGCGGTACGGCTCGCTCATCCACGAGGTGCTCGACCTGGTCGCCCGCGACCCGTCGCTGGCCAGGCCGCTCACCGGCGCCGACGACTACCTGCGGGCCGAGGTCGTCTACGCCGCCACCCACGAGGGCGCCCGCCACCTCAACGACGTGCTCAGCCGGCGCACCCACATCTCCATCGAGACCTTCCACCGGGGGCTGGCGGTGGCGCAGGAGGCGGCCGAGCTCCTCGCCGGGCCGCTCGGCTGGGACGACGACCAGGTCAAGCGGGAGGTGGAGTACTTCACCAAGCGCGTGGAGGCCGAACGCCGCTCCCAGGAGCAGGACACCGACCAGGAGGCCGACGCCATGCGGCTCGGCGCGCCCGACATCGTCCCCCTGTCCACGCCGGAGCGCCCATGACGGGCGCTCCGGCCGGCCGCTTCACCCGCTGATCAGGTCAGCGGGATCCACGCCTTCGACTTCAGCGTCGCCAGGTCGTTGACCTGGATGCCGTCGTACGACAGGGTCCAGATCTCGTCGCCGATCACCATCGAGCGCTGGATGCCCGGCTGGTAGACGCCGCCCTCCTGGGCGCGGCGCGGATGCTTGATCATGCCGAGCCGCTCGATGCCCGACTCGCTCACGCGCAGCGCCACCGCGCCGACCTCGTCGCCGTTCGCGCCCCAGGCGTACATCGGCAGCACCGCGAGGCCCGTCTTCGGCCAGTACAGGAACGCGTGCGGGTCCCATTCGGCCTCCGAGCCCGAGTCCTTCTGGAACATCTGGGCGAGCCTGCGCGGCGCGGCCGGGTCGCTGACGTCGAACAGCGACACCTGCGTGCCGAGCGTCCTGCCCTTCGCGCTCGCCTCCTGGCCGATGCCGATCAGCCGGCCCTCGCCCACCGGGTGCAGGTACGCCGAGTAGCCGGTGATCTTCAGCTCGCCGGTCACCTTGGGGGCGGCCGGGTCGCGCAGGTCGAGCGTGTAGAGCGGGTCCACCTGGCGGAACGTGACGCAGTAGCCCACCGGGCCGGCGAACCTGACCGAGTAGATCCGCTCGCCCCTGCCCAGGCCGCCCACCTCGCCGACCTTGGCCAGCGAGTCGGACTTCAGCACGTACACGCTGCTGGAGCTGTCCTTGCCGTCGGCCGAGGCGAGCGTCGTCGCGACCCGCAGGTGGCCGTCGTACTCCGACAGGGCGTACTGGTTGAGCAGCCGTCCAGGCACCTTGCCCGACGCCACGTAGGCGGGCGCGCCCGGCTTGGAGATGTCGAAGCGGTGGATCTCCGTCTCCTCCGCCGGGGGAGTCGGGGACGGCACCGGCTCCTCCGAGAGCGAGGGCTTGGCCGACGGGTCGGGCTCCACCGGGTCCGGCTCGCCCGGCGCAGGCTCGGGGGGCGTCGGCTCGTCCGCGGGGGCCACGGCGTCCTCGATCGGCATCGGCCACCACCAGCGCGGGTTGCTGGACACGTACAGGCTGGTGCCGGTGCCGTAGACCGTGTCGCCGTCGGCGGCCACGCCGATCGGGTCGGTGCCCGCTGCGTCCAGCCCGCGCGCCAGGTCGATCGTGTGGACGGCCAGCAGCGAGGTGCCCGTGTAGTCGGCCGGGTGGCTGACCCGCTCGCACTTCATGGTGTCCTTGCGCGTCCTGCCCGACGCGTCGGTGATCTCGACCGTCGGCAGCCACGCCGACAGCGGCGCCTTGCGCACCGCCGCGCGGTTGGCCGACGTGCGCTTGGCCTCGGTGTCGTCGGGGCCGGGCTGCGGCAGCGTGATGTCGGGCTGGGCACGGGTCACCAGGCGGACGGTGGAGCCCACCATGCGCGCGTCCACGTACGTGCCCTGCGGCTTGACCGTGGCCAGCACCTTCGGCTCTCCCGCCAGGTCGACCAGGACGTAGCGGGTGTCGCCCAGCGGCGCGAACGACTTCACCATGACGTCGCCGCCGCCGCGGAACATCACCAGCGCGCGGTCGCCGGAGACCAGCAGGTCGGCGGGCACGAACGTGGCCTCGCCGTCCTTGGTCAGCTTCAGCGACCCGGTGACCTTCCTGCTCGCCGTGTCGATGACCCGCAGCGTGCCGCCCGCGACCGTGAGGACCCGGTTGCCGTCGGTCTTGACCAGGTCGGGCTCGTCCACGCCCGCCTCGTGCACGTTCGTGGTGGAGTGCTCGGGCGTGCTGGTCGTGCTCTTCGCCTCGGCCCGCGCGTCGGACCGCGCCTCCATGGTGTACATGATCGGCGCGTTGCCGAAGCCCCAGGGTCCCGTGTTCTCGGCCGCGTGCTCCCGCAGCCCTGTCAGCAGTTCGTCGCAGCCGCTGTAGGACACCAGGCGTACGGCGCCGAGATCGACCTTCGGGAGAGCCGGCCTGCCCTCGGGGGCGGAGGTGCAGGCCGTGACCGCCGCGAGGAGCGCGGCGGCCGCGGCCGTACGGATGAGCGTCTTCATGCCCTCATGACGGCGCCGCGAGCCCGATGGTTCAAAGGTCCTTTCGGGGGTGAAAGCGACGGCCGTGGGGGCTCGGTGGTTCAGGAGGGTCTGTTGACAGTGAACACCGGGCTGAAGTCCATGCTCTTCGGCACCTCGAGCAGCCTGCGCACCTGGTTGCCCTTCAGGTCGATGACCTGGACCTCGTCCTTGCTCGGCGCGTCCTGCTCCCAGCAGTACAGGTGGGCGTCGTCGTACCAGCCGAGCACCTTGTCGCAGTCGGAGGAGAACTTGCGCACCCGCTTGCCCGTGGCGGAGTCCCAGAGGCAGTGGTCGCCGTCCCCGCCGTTCGGGCAGTCGGTGACGAACTGCTCGCCCGAGATCGAGAAGATGTCCTGCGTGCCGGCCGAGAGTGTGCCGACGCCCGGCGCGTCGTGCGTCTTCTTCCCGTCGGCGCCGAAGAAGCGCAGCCCCACGTTCTTGGGCTCCTCGCCGGCGCCGGTCTTGCCCGCCATGTCGTAGACGTTGACGACGCCCTGCTCGGCGCCGTCCCAGCCGTACGGCGTGGTGCGGACGGCGGGATCGTCGATCATGATGGTCTTCGCCTCTCCCTGCACCGCGTCGATGATGACGACGCCCAGGTACACCCAGGTCTTGTCGCCCGTCTTCTTCTCGACGTTGAGCAGGATCTTCGTGCCGTCCTTCGACCACGCCCGCATCGTGCTGACCATCGGCTCCTTCACCGTCTTGACGGTCTTGCGGTCGCCGGTGCGCCGGTCGGCGATCACGACGAAGTCGTAGTCGTCGGAGCTGTAGCTGCGGCCGCGGGTGGCCAGGTAGCGCCCGCCGGGGGAGACCAGCGACTCCCAGTTCGCCGCGTACTTGGTGAAGGCGCCGCGTTCCGGGCCCCTCGCGTAGTCGATCCAGTCGTCGTTGGCCTTGTCGTAGATCTCGTACGAGGTGAGCACGATCGCGTCGCCGGGCGTCTCGAACAGGCCGATCGCGCCGCCGGGCAGCTGCTTCCTCGGCCCCTCCTCCGGCACCGGGCCGAGAGTGGGGGACGGCGAGGGGGTGGTGCGCTGCGGCGTGGTGCGCCCCGCCGAGGGGGTCGTCGCGGGCGGGTCGGCGGTCACGCGGCCGGACCTGTCCATGCTCACGACGACGATGACGCCGGCGAGCAGGAGTAACGCGCAGGCGATGGTGATGCCTGCGACGAGCGGCGCCCGGCTCTTCCTGGGCCGTCCCGGCTGCTGCGGGTGGTAGGAGCCGGGGTGCGTGGGCAGCTGCCCGTACGGCGGCTGCGGAGGCCACTGGCCGGGCATGCTGGGCGGCCCCTGGTAGGCGGGCCCGTGCGGGTGCTGCTGATGGGGCGGCGGCGGGGGAGGCGGGAGCGGCGCGGGCGCCGCGGCGGCGGCGGCCTGCGCGAGCATCCCCGAGTTGGGCCCGGTGTTGGAGACGGGGTGCTGGAGCAGGCGCATGAGCACCTGCTCCGCGGTGGGCCGCTGCGCCGGGTCCTTGGCCAGGCAGGCGGCCACCACCTCGCGCAGCGTGCCGTCGAGCGCGCCGAGGTCGGGCTGCGAGTTGAGCACCCGGTTGATGACGGCGGGCATGGTGTCGCTGCCGAACGGCGCCCGGCCCGACGCCGCGAAGATCATCGTGCTGGCCCACGCGAACAGGTCGGCCGCCGGGCCCACCTGGTGCCCCATGATCTGCTCCGGCGGCATGTACGCGGGCGTGCCGACGACCATGCTGCTGATCGTCGAGGTCGCGTTGAGCGCCCTGGCGATGCCGAAGTCGATCACCCGCGCGCCGTCGGCGCCGATGATGACGTTGGCCGGCTTGAAGTCGCGGTGGACGATCCCGGCCTGGTGGATCGCGGCGAGCGCGGTGGCGGTGCCGATGGCCAGCCGGTGCAGGACCGTTCCCGCGCGCGGCCCCTCCTCCTGCACGACGCGCTGGAGCGACGGCCCCTCGATGTACTCGCTGACGATGTAGGGGCGGTCCTGCTCGACCCCGGTGCCGAGGACGGCCGCGGTGCAGAACGGCGCCACCTGCTGGGCGACCTGCACCTCGCGCAGGAAGCGTTCGACGCTGACCTCGTCGCCGGACAGGTCGGGCCGCAGCCACTTGACCGCCACCTGCGTGCCGGCGGGGTCGGTGGCCAGATAGACGACGCCCTGGCCGCCCTCGCCGAGCCTGCCGAGGAGATCCAGGCCCCCCAGCCTCTGAGGATCTCCGGGTCGTAGCGGAGCGAAGGATGGCATGAGGGGATTGTGTCCCCATGCGGCGGATCCGCAAAAACTACCGGCGAGTAGCAATCCGGAATATCCTTCGGACATGCATGTGACGTCCAGCGGAGAGACCCGGGTCATCACCGCCCCCTTCACCGGGGAACCCATCGCCGAGCTGCCCGTCTCCGCCCCGGACGACGTGCACGCGGCCTACGCCGCCGCCAGGGCCGCGCAGCGGGACTGGGCCGCGCGCCCCGCCGCCGAGCGGGCCAGGCCGTTCCTTCTCCTGCACGACGCGATACTCGACCGCAGGAACGAGATCCTCGACATCGTCCAGGACGAGACCGGCAAGGCCCGCAAGCACGCCTTCGAGGAGGTGCTCGACGTCGCCGGCTGCGCGCTCTACTACGCCCGCCGCGCGTCCCGCCTGCTCGCGCCGCGCGCCCGCAAGGGCATCTTCCCGGTCGCCACCCGCGTCAGCGAGCTGCGCAGGCCCAAGGGCGTCGTCGCGCTCATCTCCCCGTGGAACTACCCGCTCTCGCTCGGCGTCACCGACGCGGTGCCCGCGCTGCTCGCCGGCAACGCCCTCGTGCACAAACCCGACACCCAGACCGCGATGTCCACCCTGTGGACCATCGACCTGCTCGCCGAGCTGGGCATGCCCCGCCAGATCTGGCAGGTCGTGCTCGGCGAGCCCGCCGACATCGGCGACGCCCTGCTCGACGGCGCCGACTACGTCGCGTTCACCGGCTCCACCCGGGCCGGCAGGAAGATCGCCGAGGAGGCGGCCAAGCGGCTCGTCGGCTGCTCGCTCGAACTCGGCGGCAAGAACCCGATGCTCGTGCTCGACGACGCCGACCTCGACAGGGCCGTCCAGGGCGCGCTCAGGGCCTGCTTCACCAACGCCGGGCAGCTCTGCCTGTCCGTCGAGCGCCTGTACGTGCACGCCTCCCTGTTCGACTCCTTCGCCGCCCGCCTCGCCGCGCAGGCGGCGAACCTCAGGCTCGGCGCGGGCCGCGACTGGTCCGCCGACATGGGGTCGCTCACCTCGCGCCGCCAGCTCGACGCCGTCAGCGCGTACGTGGACGACGCCGTGGCCAAGGGGGCGGCCGTCCTCACCGGCGGCAGGGCCAGGCCCGACGTCGGCCCGCTGTTCTACGAGCCGACCGTGCTCACCGGCGTCACCGAGGAGATGCGGCTGTGCCGCGAGGAGACGTTCGGCCCCGTCGTCGCCCTCCACCCGTTCACCACCGACGACGAGGCGGTCGAGCTGGCCAACGACACCGGCTACGGGCTCAACGCCTCCGTCTGGACCTCCGACACGCGGCGCGGCAGGGCGCTGGCCGCCAGGATCAACGCGGGCACCGTCAACGTCAACGAGGGGTACGCCTCGGCCTACGCCTCCTACGACGCGCCGATGGGCGGCATGAAGGCGTCGGGGCTGGGCCGCAGGCACGGCGCCGAGGGGCTGCTGCGCTACACCGAGTCCCAGACGGTGGCCTCGCAGGCGTCCTGGCTGGGCTTCGACGCGCCGGCCGGGATGCCGTACGAGAAGTGGGCGGGCGTGCTCGCGACCACGCTGAAGACGATGCGGAGGCTCAGGCTCAAGTGACCTTCGACGTCCTCGTGATCGGGTCGGGGTTCGGCGGCAGCGTCGCCGCGCTCAGGCTCACCGAGAAGGGCTACCGCGTCGGCGTGCTGGAGGCCGGACGGCGCTTCGACGAGTCCACGCTGCCCGCCACCTCCTGGCAGGCGCGCGACTTCCTGTGGGCGCCCTGGCTCGGCATGAAGGGCATCCAGCGCATCCACCTGCTGCGGGGCGAGCGCGGCAGCCGGGTGCTGGTGCTCGCGGGCGCCGGCGTCGGCGGCGGCTCCCTCGTCTACGCCAACACGCTGTACGAGCCGCTCGACCCGTTCTTCCGCGACCCGCAGTGGGCGGGCATCACCGACTGGAAGTCGGAGCTCGCGCCCCACTACGACCAGGCCAGGCGGATGCTCGGCGTGGTCGTGAACCCCACCTTCACCCCCGCCGACCGGATCATGCGCAGGGTGGCCGACACCATGGGCGTCGGCGACACCTTCCGCCTCGCGCCCGTCGGCGTGTACTTCGGCGAGGACGGCGTCGACCCGTACTTCGGCGGCGCGGGGCCCGCCCGGCGCGGCTGCGTCGAGTGCGGCGAGTGCATGACGGGCTGCCGCCACGGCGCCAAGAACATGCTCACCGAGAACTACCTGTACCTGGCCGAGCGGGCCGGTGCCAGGGTGTACGCCGAGTGCACGGTCACGTCGGTGCGCCCGCTGCCCGGCGGCGGCTACGAGGTGCTCGCCCGCAGGACCGGCTCGCTCACCCGGCGGCGCGTGTTCAGGGCCCGCCAGGTCGTCTTCGCCGCGGGGACGTACGGCACCCAGCGGCTGCTGCACCGGCTGCGCGGGAACGGGACGCTGCCCCGCGTGTCGGCCAGGCTGGGCGTGCTGACCAGGACCAACTCCGAGGCGCTGCTCGGCGCCGAGCGCCAGGAGCGGGGCGGCGAGAAGCTCAACAGGGGCGTGGCCATCACCTCCTCCATCCACCCCGACGCCGAGACCCACATCGAGCCGGTGCGCTACGGCGACGGCTCCAACGCGATGGGCCTGCTGCGCACCCTGCTCGTGGACGGCGGCGCGGCCGGTGGTGCGGCCGGGGGCGAGGGCGGCGGCCGGTCGAGGTGGCGCGCCTTCGCGCGGGAGGTGGCCGCGCGCCCTGCCGCCGCGCTGCGCCTGCTCGACCTGCGCCGCTGGTCCGAGCGGACCGTCATCGCGCTGGTCATGCAGGCCAAGGACAACTCGATCACCGTGCGCGGCACCCGCTGGGGCGGCCTGCGCTCCTCTCCCGGCCACGGCGAGCCCAATCCCACCTGGATCCCCGCCGGGCACGAGGCGGTGCGGCACGCCGCCGCGCAGCTCGGCGGCATCGCCGGCGGCACCTGGCTCGACCTGGTCGACGTCCCGACCACCGCGCACTTCCTCGGCGGCTGCGCCATCGGCGACTCGCCGCGGACCGGCGTCATCGACCCCTACCACCGCCTGTACGGGCACGAGGGGCTGCACGTCGTGGACGGCTCGGCCGTGTCGGCGAACCTCGGCGTGAACCCCTCGCTCACCATCACGGCGCAGGCCGAGCGGGCGATGTCGTTCTGGCCGAACGCGGGCGACCCCGACCCGCGACCGCCGCTCGGCGGGGCCTACGTCCGGCTGACCCCGATCGCCCCCCGCCACCCTGCCGTCCCTGAGGACGCCCCCGCCGCCCTCCGCCGCTGAGCCCGGCCGGGCGGCACCGCCGGGTCTCGGGGGTGCGGCTCGTGGGCCGGTTTCCCGGTGGAATAAGGAAATGTCCCGGAATGTCGTAGCTGGGCATGGAGATGCGCTACATCGGCGGGCCCACGGCGGTCATCGAGATCGGCGGCGTCCGGCTGCTCACCGACCCCACGTTCGACCCGCCCGGCGAGTTCCCCGTCGGCGCCCGCGTGCTGACGAAGACCGCGGGCCCCGCGCTCGGCCCCGCCGACGTCGGCCCCGTGGACGCCGTGCTGCTCTCGCACGACCAGCACCCCGACAACCTCGACCCCGCCGGCCGGGCGTACCTGCGGTCCGTCCCGCTCGCGCTCTCCACCGGCTCCGCCGCCGCCCGCCTCGGCGGCCCCGTCCGCGCCCTGCCCGCCTGGACCGCCGCCGACGTCGGCCCCGTACGGGTGACCGCCGTTCCCGCCCAGCACGGACCCGACGGCAGCGAGCACCTGGTGGGCGAGGTGACCGGGTTCGTCCTCAGCGGCGAGGGCCTGCCCACCGTGTACGTCAGCGGCGACAACGCCTCCCTGGACGTCGTACGCGCCGTCGCGGGACGGGTCGGCCCGGTGGACGTCGCGGTGCTGTTCGCAGGCGCCGCCCGCACCCCGCTCGTGGCCGACTACCTGACGCTGACCAGCGAGGCCGCCGCCACGGCCGCCGAGATCCTCGGCGCCCGCGAGGTCGTGCCGCTGCACTTCGAGCACTGGACGCACTTCACGCAGGGCAGGGAGACGCTGGAGAAGGCGTTCGCGGGATTCGGCGGAAAGCTGAACCTGCTCGCCCCGGGCGAACACCTCGTGATCCGCTGATCCGCCTCTGCCATCGTTGCGGGCATGACCTGGGCCGAGAAGGCGCTCGACGCGCTGGCGGCGGGCCCGCCCACGCCGCTGATCGAGCTCCCCGTGCGCGCGCCGGGCGTCAGGCTGCTGCTGAAGGACGAGTCCGCCCACCCCACCGGCAGCCTGCGGCACCGGCACGCCAGGGCGCTGTTCCGCCGCGCCGTGCTCGACGGCCTCGTCACCGAGGGCGGCACGGTGGTCGAGGCCACCGGCGGCAACGCCGCCACCGCCCAGGCGTGGTTCGCGCGGCGCCTCGGCCTGCCCTACGTCGTCGTCATGCCGGGCAGGCGCAGCGAGGAGCGGGCGCGGGCCGTCGAGGCGCTCGGCGGCGAGTGCAGGTTCGTCACCCCACCCCTGGCCATCTACGACGCCGCCAGGCGCGTCGAAGGCCACTTCCTCGACCAGTTCGGCAGGGCCGCCGAACACGACCTCGCCGAGGAGCTGTTCGCCCAGGTCCGCCCCGACTGGGTGGTCACCGGCGCCCACACCGGCGCCACCTCGGCCACACTCGGCCGCTGGGTGCGCGAGCATGGCCTGTCCTGCCGCGTCGCCGTCGCCGACCCCGAGCACTCCGCGTACTTCCCCGGCTGGACCCTCGACGCGCCCGACTACTCCACCGGCATGCCGTCACGCGTCGAAGGGGTGGGCAGGCCGCGCGTCGAGCCGGGCTTCCGCCCCGACCTCGTCGACCTGGTGATCCCCGTTCCCGACTCCGCGAGCGTGGCCGCGGCCCGCCGGGTCAGGGCCGTGACCGGCCTGCCCGTGGGCCCGTCCACCGGCACCGCCCTGTGGGCGGCGCTGGAGCTCGCCGGCCGCATGGCGGCACGCGGCGAGACCGGCACGATCGTCTCGCTCGTCGGCGACGCGCACGACCGCCACCTCGCCGGGTGCCACGACCCGCGGTGGGCGGCGGCCAAGGGCCTCGACCCAGGCCCCCACGAGGCCCGCCTGCTCGCCCTCACGTAGCTCACGTCGCCGCCGCTGAGCCCGCGCCTGCTCGCCCTCACGTAGCTCACGTCGCCGCCGCTGAGCCCGCGCCTGCTCGCCCTGACGCGGCCGGAGGCACGAGCCGCGGCCGTTCGCTCTACCGCAGCCGGTGCGAGACCCACACGTTCGGCTCCACGTACACCGCGTGGTCGTGCTCGACGGCGCAGTGCACCGGCGTCAGCGCCCCCGGCACCTCGACCGGGCCCGTCTCGTCGAACGGCAGGCCCGTCCACGCCCGCCACTCCGCCAGCGTCCCCGGCACCACCATCGAGCGCGGCGCCACCTTGACGATCGTCCCGCCCGCCCGTACGTGCACCCGCAGCCACGCGTCGTACGGCAGGCCGTCCTCGCGGGTGCGGAACGCGTACTCCGCCATGGGGGTGCGCGGCTCCAGGTGCTTCCTGTTGGGCCGCACCGGCGCCACCAGCTCGGCGAAGCCGCGCCGCGCCGCGTGCTCCCGCATGGCCGCCACCATCAGCGGAGACAGGCCGGTGCCGAGCAGGTCCTTCCTGACCGTGATCTCCAGCGCCGAGATCCGGTCGGCCTCCGCGCCGGTCTCCCCGGTCAGCCACCCGGCCCTGATCACGCCGTCCCACCCGTCGTCGGGCATCGGGTCGCCGTCCGTCCGGTACGGGATCATGCACCCCCGCGCCACCAGCCTGCCGGGCTCCCGGTCGTCGTCGGCCACCAGCACGTACTCCGGGTAGGTCGTGACCGCGACGGAGTAGAACAGGTCCGCGAGGGGGTCGTGGAGCACGAACTCCTCCCAGCCGGTCTCCATGTCCCACAACCCGGGCCCGAACTCCGGCCGCTCCGCCAGCGTCGTGATCCGCAACATGACGATCATTGTCCACTGGTCAAGACGAAGGCGTGAAAGAGTAACGTCAGCCACATGACGGACCTTGATGCCAGGCTGCGCGCCATCACCGACATGTTGATGGCCGAGGCCCGCGAAGCAGGCGGCAGGCACGAGTACGACGGCAGGATCCAGGACCTCTCGCCGGACGGCGTGCGCGCCGGGCTCGACCGGCTCGGGCACGGCGACCTGCCCGCCGACCCCCACGACGCCGAGCACGTCAAGGTGTTCGAGGAGAGCCTGCGCGTCCAGTTCGGCGAGCTGGAGCTGCACCGCCGCAACCCCCTCCTCCACCTGTCCAACCTCGAACTGGCCGGCTACGACCGCGACTACGGCCCCGAGGAGGAGCGGGCCGCCGCCAGGGCCGCGCACCTCGCGCTGTGGCCGGAGGCGGTCGAGTGCGCCGTCGCCTCGCTCGACCGGGTCGCGGCGCCCGTCGCCCAGTCGTTGCTGGGCGCGGTGAAGGGCCTGGCGGCGGGCGTGTCGGACGACGCCGCGCTCCAGGCGCACGGCAGGCTCGTCGCGCACGTCGAGCGGGCCGCCGCCGAGGGCGACCCCGACGCGGCGCTCGGCGGCGAGGCGCTCGCCAGGCTGATGGGCGCCGGCGAGGGCCTGCCGGTGGACCTCGGCAGGCTGGCCGAGCGGGCCGACGCCGAGCGCGACCGGCTCACGGCGCTGCTCACGGAGTCCTGCGAGAAGCTGGGGCACGGCGGCAGGCCGCCGCTCGACGTCGTACGCGAGCTGGTCAGGGACCACCCCGGCCCCGACGGCGTGATCGAGGCCGCCAGGGTGGGCACCGAGCGGGCCATCGCGTTCACCAGGGAGAAGGACCTCGTGCCGTACCACGACGGCGAGTGCCTGGTGGGCCTGGCGCCCGAGTCGCGCCGCTGGGCGATGGCGATGATGTCGTGGAACTGCCCCGGCGAGCCGGAAGGCCCGTCGTGGTACCACATCACCCCGCCCGACCCGTCCTGGCCCGAGCAGGAGCAGGAGGAGTGGCTGGAGGTGTTCAGCGCGACCACGCTGCCCGCGATCAACGTGCACGAGGTCGCCCCCGGCCACTTCTCGCACGCCCGCGCGCTGCGCAGGGCCCCCTCCGACGTGCGGCGGCTGCTGCAGTCCGCGGCGTTCATCGAGGGCTGGGCGCACTACGCCGAGGAGCTGTGCGTGGAGGAGGGCTTCGCCCCCGACGACCCGCGCTTCGAGATCGGCGTCTGGGTGGAGGCGCTGATCCGCGTCACGCGGCTGGCCTGCGCCATCGGCGTCCACACCGGGCAGATGACGGTGGAGGAGGGCGCCCGGCGGTTCGCCTCCGACACCCACCTGGCCGGTCCCGCGGCCCTGTCCGAGGCGCGCCGGGCCTCGTTCGACCCCACCTACGGCCGCTACACCTGGGGCAAGCTGCTCATCCTCGACCTGCGTGAGCGGGCGAGGAAGGAGTGGGGCGCCGGGTTCAGCGTCCAGCGTTTCCACAAGGCCCTGCTCGACCTGGGCGCCCCGCCCCTGGGCCTGATCGACGCGGTGCTGTAGCCGACCTACGGGGCTGCTGAGGTTCCGCGGCGCCGGTACGGGAGGTCCTGGTGAATGCGGGGGCCGATACACTGAGGTCACCGCATTCGCCTTTGGGGGGTTCTCTCGGTGTCAGAGTTCGACACAGTGCTCGTCGTCGACTTCGGCGCACAGTACGCACAGCTCATCGCCAGGCGGGTGCGCGAGTGCCACGTCTACTCAGAGATCGTCCCCTCGACGATGTCGGTCGAGGAGATGATGGCCAAGAACCCGAAGGCGATCATCCTGTCCGGCGGCCCGTCGTCGGTCTACGCCGAGGGCGCCCCCGCCGTGCCGACGGGCCTGTTCACCACGGGCGTGCCCACGTTCGGCATCTGCTACGGCTTCCAGGCCATGGCCCAGGCGCTGGGCGGCGAGGTGGCCCGCACCGGCGTCGCCGAGTACGGCGGCACCACCCTCGACGTGCTGCGCGAAGGCGTGATCTTCGCCGGGCTGCCCGCCACCCAGAAGGTCTGGATGTCCCACGGCGACAGCGTCGCCGCCGCCCCCGAGGGCTTCACCGTCACCGCCTCCACCGGCGAGACCCCGGTCGCCGCCTTCGAGCACCCCGAGCGCGGCCTGTACGGCGTGCAGTTCCACCCCGAGGTGCTCCACTCCGAGCACGGCCAGACGGTGCTCAAGCACTTCCTCGACGCGGCCGGCTGCCGCCCCACCTGGACGATGCTCAACATCGTCGAGGACTCCGTCGAGGCGGTCCGCCGCCAGGTGGGCGACGGCCGCGCCATCTGCGCGCTGTCCGGCGGCGTCGACTCCGCGGTGGCCGCCGCCATCGTCCAGCGCGCCATCGGCGAGCGCCTCACCTGCGTCTTCGTCGACCACGGCCTGCTGCGCAAGGGTGAGGCCGAGCAGGTCGAGCGCGACTTCGTGGCCGCCACCGGCGTGAAGCTCCGCGTCGTCGACGCCTCCGACCGGTTCCTGAAGGCGCTGGAGGGCGTCACCGACCCCGAGGAGAAGCGCAAGATCATCGGCCGCGAGTTCATCCGCGTCTTCGAGGACGAGCAGCGCGCCATCCTGGCCGACGGCCCCGTCGACTTCCTCGTGCAGGGCACCCTCTACCCCGACGTCGTCGAGTCGGGCGGCGGCACCGGCACCGCCAACATCAAGTCCCACCACAACGTGGGCGGCCTCCCTGAAGACCTGCGCTTCGAGCTGGTCGAGCCGCTGCGCGCCCTGTTCAAGGACGAGGTGCGGCGCGCGGGCGAGGAGCTCGGGCTGCCGCCCGCGATGGTCTGGCGCCAGCCGTTCCCCGGCCCCGGCCTCGGCATCCGCATCGTCGGCGAGGTCACCCGCGACCGCCTCGACATCCTGCGCGAGGCCGACGCCATCGCCCGCGAAGAGCTGTCGCGCGCCGGCCTCGACAGGGAGATCTGGCAGTGCCCGGTGGTGCTGCTCGCCGACGTCCGCTCCGTCGGCGTCCAGGGCGACGGCCGCACCTACGGCCACCCGGTCGTGCTGCGCCCGGTGACCTCCGAGGACGCGATGACCGCCGACTGGGCGCGGGTGCCGTACGACGTGCTGGCCCGCATCTCCACCCGCATCACCAACGAGGTCCGCGAGATCAACCGGGTCGTCGTCGACGTCACCAGCAAGCCTCCGGGCACCATCGAGTGGGAGTAGGCGCCCGCTCGGTGCTCTCCTCCTCGGTCAGGGCGGCGCGGGCAGCGCGCCGCCCCGGCAGCACGGCGCCCGCTCGCCTACTGGTCGTCCTCGCCGAGGGCGCGTCTGTCGGAGACGTGCGGAGGCTGCTGCGTCTGCTCGGTCGGCCGGGCCTCCGCCGTGTCCGTCCCCTCGCGGTCGGCGTCCGCGTCCGGCCCTCCCCGCTGCGGCTCCGGTGGCGGCTGCGCGGGCCGGTCGTCGTCTCCTGAGGGGCGGGGCCGTGACGTCAGGCGGCGGACGAGGGCGAGCGGTGGCCGTACCAGCGCGCCCAGGAGCAGCGGCACCAGCATCGCCCCGATCACGATCGGCGCGGCCATGTAACGGAAGTCCTGTGCCGAGATGTTGGCGAGCACCGCGAGCTGCTGCCCCGCCACCACCGCCGCCACCCCGGCCACCCAGCGGTTACGCAGAGCCAGCGCGCCCAGCGCCACCGCCAGGTACGCCAGGTACGCCCACGCCGCGCCCCGCCACAGCACCCAGTCGTACTGCGGGGCGAGCGCGTTCGTGAGCCACGGGTCGGCCACCCGGTTGAGCTCCGGCGACAGCGGCCTGAGCGAGAACACCGAACGGCCAGGGAAGTCCGGCACCTTCGTGGGCCCCACGTACGTGTCGGCGTTCGGCCGCCGCGAGAACCGGTACGTCTGCCCTCCGACCGCCCACTCGTCCTGCACCGGCCGCCAGGCGATCGCGCCACGGCAGAGGCGGGCGTCCACCACGACCTTCGGGTCGGCGAACAGCAGCCGCTTCCACAGGTCGAGCAGCTCGCTCGCGTGCGCGTCCGCCTGCGGCCAGCTGAAGTCACGCCGCCAGATCAGCGGGTTGATCGTGTAGCAGGTGCCGCCCTCGTACCAGCGGCTGAGCGGCGCCACCGCCTCCATGAGCGCCCTGTCCCGATCGGTGAACAGGTCGGGACGCTCCCGGTAGGCGACCGCGATGTCGCCGAAGGCGGTGTGGTAGACGTACGTCTTCGACGGGGCCTGGATGCCGGCGTGGGGGAGCACCACGTTCGTGAGCAGCAGCGGCAGGCCCGCCGCCAGCACGCCCGTCAGCAGCAGCCGCAGCCGCCCCGACGCGACGACCGTCAGCAGCACCAGCACCGCCACGCCCACGACCAGGAAGCCGTTCGCGCGGAACAGCCCGAGCAGCGTCATCAGCACGCCGAGCGACACCAGCAGCGGAACCGTCACCGCGCGCCTGGCCGCCATCCGCGCGCACACCCCGGCGATCGCCACCGCGCAGACGGTGAACGGAACGTCCTTCCACAGGGTGACGGTGAACGCCCCGACCGTGGGGGCGAACGGCAGCAGCATCGCCACCACGGTCGTCAGCAGGCGCGGCGCGCCTATCGCCTTCAGCGACTGCGCCAGGTACGTCAGCGCCGCCGCCATCGCCGTCGTCTGCCCGAGCGTCACCGCGCCCAGGTCGCCGGTCCTGGTGAAGCTGAGCCACACCAGCGCGTCGTACAGCGCCGAGTGGTCGCTCACCCACGGCCCCACCATGGTGTGGCTGAGGTAGAGGACCGAGTCGCGGCTGAACAGCCCCGGGTGGAACGCGGCCCACCAGCAGGCCAGCACGCCCTGGACGACCGCGAAGGTCGCGAGCGCCACCCACGGCACGGGCTTTCTCATGGTGTCGCTCAGCATCGTTCCAGGGGACTGCCCGGCTAGAAGTAACTCACTCCAGCCTTCGGCCCCTTGCCGCGCATCAGCGTCGGCACGGTCACCAGGTGGTAGCCGCGCTTCTTGAGCTCCCGGACGATCTCCGGCATGGCCTGGACCGTCTGCGGGACGGTGTCGTGCATGAGGATCACCCCGTCACGTTCGGCCAGCCTGAGCACAGCGGCCTTGATCTTCTTGGCGTCGCGCAGCTTCCAGTCGAGCGTGGTGCCCGTCCACAGGATCTGGGCCAGCTCCTGCTGGTCGGCCAGGCCGAGCACCCGCTCGTCCGTCTCGCCGTACGGCGGACGGTACATCGTCGGGCGCCGCCCCGTGGCGTCGGCGATCAGAGCCTGCGTGGTACGCAGCTCCTCCAGGATCTCGTTGTCGTGCAGCGACGTCAGCCATGGGTGGGAGTAGGTGTGGTTGCCGACGGCGTGCCCCTCCTCCGCCTCCTGCCTGGCCACCGAGGGACGCCGCTCCACCTGCTTGCCCACCAGGAAGAAGGTGGCCTTGGCGCCCTCCTCACGCAGCACCCGGAGCAGCGCGGGGGTGTGATCGCCCGGCCCGTCGTCGAAGGTCAACGCCAGGCATTTCACCCGGGCACAGTCGATCGTCGTCCGCTGGTCGGTCGCGGGCGCCGCGGTGAAGGCCAGCGAAGCCGCGAGCATGGCGTGAATCAACACAGGCGACAGCCTAGGGCCAAACCCGCGCGCCCGCGCTCCACGCCCGTCCGCCCGCGAACCCCGTGACGCACGGCCGTCCCGCCGGGCGCCGGCCTCTCACCGACCCCGAGAAGACGCCTGCCCTCACCAGGAGCCCTCCAGCAACGGCCTGCACGGCCCAGCAGGTGTCCGGCTCTGCGGGCGCGTTTCAGGAGAGGCCTGGAGGAACGTCATGAACGCCGTAGCCGCCCAGCGGTGATACCTCGTGTCGATCTTCAACCGTCGGAGAGGTGCGCATGAGCCCAGGCAGTGGGTTGGTCGCTCACCGGCGACCGGGTCGTCGTCACCCCCGCCGGCGTGGCGTGGCGAAGGTCCGCCTGCCGAGGGGCGACTGGAACCTCTACGCCGACGTGGGCGACGACGAGGTGACCATGGCCGCGCACCAGGCCGTGCCGCTGACCGACGGCCTGGTGGGTTTGACCGGGTGAGATCGATCACCGGGTCAACGTTCCCGGGCGGGCCGCTAGCGGCGGAGGCGGGCGCGCAGGAACAGGGTCACGCCCTTCAGCGACCTGACCGGGAGGTACCGTTCGGCCCGCACCACCGCCGACAGGCCGGCGTTGACCAGCGCGGGCATCCGGCGCAGGTCGCTGCCCGCCGAGCGGCGCCGGTGCATCGCCACGAACGGCCGCAGCAGGACGTTCCAGCTCCACACCCGCTCCACCTCCAGGCCGGCCCGCTCCACCACGACCGTCAGCGAATCACGTCCGTACCTGCGTACGTGCCCCACCGCCGCGTCGTGCGCCGACCACAGCGTCATGTCGCATGGCACCGCGATGAGCGCGTGCCCGCCGGGCCGCAGCACGCGGGCGATCTCCTCGGCCACCAGGTAGTCCTCCTGGACGTGCTCCAGCACGTCGAACGCGGTCACGAGGTCCATGCTGGACGGTTCGAACGGCAGGGCCCGCGCGTCGGCCCGCACCGTGGTCAGGCCGCGCGCCCTGGCCGCTCCTGCCGCCTCCTCGGACGGGTCGGCGGCCGTGGCGTCCCAGCCCGCCTCGGCCAGCACCCGCGTGTTGCCACCGCCGGCCGCGCCGATGTCCAGGGCCCGTCCAGGACGGCTGCGCGCCTGGCCCAGCCCGCGCACCTCGGCGCGGAGAACGGCCCGGCGTTCCCGGAACCACCAGTGGGTGTCCTCAAGGTCGATCAGTCGGCGGATCTCAGTGATCTCCATGACGGCTTCCTGCAAGGGAGGGATGGAAAGAACGGGAGGGGGACGGAACACCCCGAGGGGCGTGCCGAGGGGGCGTGCCGAGGGGCGTCCCGAGGGGGCGGCAGACGGTCGCGGCGCCACCCCGCCGGAACCGCCGCCTCCGCTGGAACCGCCGCCTCCGCCGGAACCGCCGGCGGCCAGGAGCGCCGGGCGGTGCTTCCCGTCGCCCGGGAGCGCGGCACAAGCCGTGCCCCCAGGTGCCAGGCGAGTCCCATGCTGGGCGGAGTCGCCCTGCCCCCGGGGTTCCGCGTGCGGCGGAGTTCCCCGTGGACGGGTGCCCCGGTGCGGTGGGGCACCCCGGCGCGCTCCGCGGGGCGCAGGTCTCGGGTGGTCGGGAGTCCTGCTTCCGGCGGAGCCGTCCGACGGCTTCGGGCACCGACATCGTCGTGGGCCGTCGCGCCTCGGCGGCCGGGGTTTCTGCACCGCATTCCGGCAGCGGGAGATCCTTTTACCTTCCTCCCGCCGCCCGACGAGCTGGTCGCGTCACGGCAGGACGGTCACCAGGCGGGTGAACTCGGCCGGCAGGTCGACGCCGTCCCACACACGGTGGAAGGTGAGCGCGTCGCCGACCGGCACGATCCGGTCGACGCCGCGCCCGGCCAGCGCCTGCGCCAGCTCCTCCAGTTCGGCCCGGGTGAAGCCGAAGTACGTCATGGTCTGGTCGCGGCGCCGTACCAGGGGCACCAGGTCGGCGGGGGAGGAGAGCCCGGCGTGCACGAACGTCCCCGCGCCCAGCCACCGCCCCGGCGCGGTGACGCCGTCGCCCGCGAGCGTGACGTTGGCCAGCGCGTTGCCGTGGAAGGCGATCGACCCGGCCACGCCGTCGGCGGCCAGCCCGTACGTCGCGACGCGCTTCTCCACCGCCATCGCCGCGTCGACGCCCCACCCGCGCTCGGCGAGCACCCGCCACAGGTGGGTGGTGAAGTCGGCGAGGGCGGCCTCCCGGCCGGACGGCTCGCCCACCCAGTAGACGGTGCGCGGCGACGAGCAGGCGGCCTGGTCGAACCAGTACGCGTCGTTCGCGAAGCCCTGGGCGGCGCGGACCCTGGCCGACCGCGGCGCGTCCAGCCAGGCCGCCGCCTTGATCGCCGCGAACGAGGACCGGTCGGGGAAGGTCAGGTCGCGGGCGTGGGGGGCGAGCGGATGCCGCCTGATCTCGTCCACGGTGCGGTCGCCGCCCCACACCACCCGCAGGTCGCAGGCCGCCGACAGCGCGGCCGTGACGTCGGCCGAGCGACCGTACGAGACCAGGCGCTGGGTGGCGGACACCGCGGCGCGGACCGCGGGTTCGGCCTCGGCCAGGGCTTCGCGCAGCGCCTCGACGATCGCCGTGGCGACCGCGCCCGCCCTGCGCGACAGGCGCACGACGTTGCGGTTGCCCATCAGCGCCGACAGCGCCCACGAGTAGACGAACACGGTGTCGACGTTCGCGGGCGGCACGTGGAAGACCAGGCCGCGCGGCACGCGGACGTGCTCGCCCCGCATGGACTCGAGCGTGCGGACCAGCTCGCTCGGCCGCAGGAAGAAGCCGAGCGACCCCAGTTCGGGGTGGCGGCGGGCGAGCGCCGGGCGCAGGAGCCGCCTGCCGAACGCCGTCAGGAACGCGATCATCCGCTCGTCGCCGACGCCGAGGGCGCCGGCCGACGCGAGCTCGCCGATCAGCGCGCCCGCGGGGACCGTCGCAGGCGCCGGGAACGTCACCTCGACCTGCTCGTCCAGGTCTGACTGCGCCCGCATCACACCCGCCCACCGCCCCGGCCGCCCACGACCGCCTCACCTGGCTCCGCCGCCCGCGCGCCACCCGGGACCACCGCACCGGGCTCCGCCTGGGCGTACACGTCGCTGCAGCCCCTGGCCTCCGCTCTGGGCAGCCTGCCGAGCACCGAGAACCGCTTGCCCGGCCACACGCCGTCGTCGACGCCGTGCACCACCCCGAGGTCCTCGGTCAGCAGCACGTGCCCCGGGTACGACGTCGGCAGCGTGCTGACCACCTCCACCAGCCCGGGAGTGCCCGGCGGCGCCTCCTCCCACGTCTCGGGGTCGCGTACGACGACGGTGGCGAAGTCGGGGCAGTAGAGCCCGTCGCCGTCCGGCCCTTCCAGGAAGATCGTCCCGATCTGCTCCACCATCCCGTAGAAGTTGTGTATCCGGGTCAGCCCGCACTCCTCGGCCAGCGTGCGGCGGAACTCGGCGTTGCCGACGGCCTGCTCGGCCAGCCGCTTCCAACCGCCGGAGTGGATCAGGGTGCCCTGCGAGAGGTCGGCGCCGAGCCCGCGCAGGTGCAGCCACACCATGAACGTGAAGCCGAAGATCAGGAAGGGCTCGCCGCCGTGCCTGCGCAGGAAGCCGCCGACCGCCTCGGTGTCGACGCGCCCCTGCTCGTCGAGCACGAACGTGTGGTCCCTGCCGAGGTTCATCATGCCCAGCACGCCTGCGCCGCGGGCGCTCAGTGTCGGGTCGCGCACCACGGAACGGGTGTCGGCGATCAGCATCGGCAGCCGCCGCCCGCCCAGCACCGCCCGCAGCGTGGCCGCCAGCATGCGCGGCTGCGCCGCCGCGGCCTCCCTGTCGAGGTGGACCCGGCTCGGCGCCCCCGTGGTGCCGCTGGAGACGAGCACGCGGAACACCTGGTCGGCGGGCACGCTGCGCAGCTCGTGCGTCTTGAACATGCGTACGGGAAGCCAGGGGAAGTCGGCCACCCGCTCGTACGCCGGCGCCGCCCCGATGGCGTCGAGGATCCGCCGGTACGGCTCGCAGGCGCGCCGGTGCCGCTCGGTCAGCTCCGCCAGCCGGGGTACGAGCGCCGCCTCCCTGTCGGGTTCGGCCAGCGTGAAGACGCTCGTGACGACGCTCACGTACGGGCCTCCAGCTCGCGGTAGACGACGCTCACGTACGGGCCTCCAGCTCGCGGTAGTCGACCTTGCCGGTGGCCAGCAGCGGCAGCCGCTCGACACCGCGCACGTCGAAGCCGCTCCAGTGCAGCCGCAGTTCGGCGCCGAGCCGCCGGGCGAGCGCCGCGCACCGGTCGGCGGCCAGGCCCTCGGCCCACACGGTGACGCGGTCGTCGCCGCTGGTCGCCGCGACCGCGCCGCAGTCGCGTACGAGCCGCTCGACGTCGTCGAGGTTCACCCGGACGCCGAACACCTTCGCGATGCGCTTCACCCGCCCGGTGATGCGCAGGAAGCCCTCGCCGTCGAGCTCGCCGAGGTCGCCCGTGCGCAGCACGCCGCCCAGGTCGTCGCCCCTGGCGAGGTCGGCGGCGGTCTCGGCGTAGCCCATCATGACGTTCGGGCCGTGGTAGACGACCTCGCCGCCGTCGATCTCCAGCCTGCCGCCGGGGATCGCGACGCCGGCCGAGCCGAGCTTGTCGTGGAGCCGTTCCGGCGGCAGGACCGCGATGCGGGCCGTGGCCTCGGTCTGCCCGTACATGACGAAGAACCGTTCGGCCTTCGCCGCGAACTCGGCGACCCGGTCGGGCGCGAGCCTGCCGCCTGCCTGGGTGAGCGTGGTGAGCGCCGGATGCTCGGACTGGTCGAAGCGGAGCCTGCGCAGCATCTCGTACTGGTACGGCACCGCGGCGAGCGAGGTGCAGCGGTGCAGGCCGAGGTGGGTCCAGAAGGAGCGTTCGAGCAGCCCGGCCTCGGTGAGCACCACCGTGCCCCCGGCCGCGAGGTGGCTGTTGAGCACCGACAGGCCGTAGCTGTAGTGCAGCGGGAGGCTCGTGGGCGCCACGTCGCCTGGACCGATGGCCAGCGCCGCCGCTATCGCCTCCGCGTTGGCCGCGACGGCGGCCCGCGACAGGCGTACGAGCTTGGGATTGCCGGTGGAGCCCGACGTGGCGAGCAGGACGGCCAGGTCGGGATGCGGCTCGGGCGTGTCACGCCGCGCCGGCGGAACCCCGTCGGGGGCGTGCGCGAAGCCGAACACCGCCGCGGGCCTGAACCGGGCGACCAGGTCGGCGAGCGCGCCGGGGGCGAGATCGGGGTCGAGCAGCGCGACGGGCCGCCGCGCCCCCCAGGCGGCGAGGTAGCGCAGCACGGACGCCAGGTTGTTGCGCATGCCGCAGAACACCGGGCCGGGCCGCAGCCTGGACATCGTCTCGACGCCGCGCGCCACCCGGGGGGCCAGCTCGTCTCCTGACAGGCCGTGCGGCTCGCCGGCCACGACCAGCCGCGCCTGCGGGTGCGGGAACATCACACCACCAGCCCGCCGTCGACCCCGAGGACCTGACCGGTGACGAACGCGGCCTCGGAGGACAGCAGGAAGGCGATGACGCGGGCGACGTCGCCGGGGGTGCCGAGCCGGCCGAGCGGCGTGGCCCCGACGACGTCCGCTCGGGACGCGTCGTCGAGCGTGTCGAGCATGCCGGTCTCGACGTAGCCGGGGGCCACCGCGTTCACCCGGATCCCGGCGGGCCCGAGCTCCTTCGCCGCCGCCGTCGCCAGGCCGAGGAGCGACGCCTTGGTCGCGGAGTACACCGCCTGCCCGGCGCCGCCCGCGCGGCCCATGATCGACGAGACGAGCACCACGGCCGGGCAGGAGCCCCTGCGCAGCAGCCTGACCGACGCCTGCAGCGTGTGCGCGGCGCCGGCGGCGTTGACCTGGAAGAGCCTGCCGACCTCGGCGGAGCCGACCATGCCGAGCAGGCCCGCGGTGTGGACGCCCGCGTTGACCACCAGCGCGTCGAGGCGGCCGTGACGCTCGTGGACGCGGCGCAGCACGGCCGAGACGGCCGCCGGGTCGGCGACGTCGCCGTGGACGGCGTCGGCGCGCCCGCCGGTCTCCGCCGCCACCTCGGCGGCGGCCTTGGCGGCCCGCTCCTCGTCGCGTCCGTGCACGATCACCTCGTAGCCCCTGGACGCGAGCAGGGCGGCGGTGGCGCGCCCGATGCCCGACGTCGAACCGGTGACCAGCGCGACCCTCCCACCGGAGTCCGGGCCCGCTCCCGCGCCTGAACCGGCGGACAGCGGCACGGAAGCAGGGCGATCGCTTCCCGGCAGCGGCGTGGAGCCGGGGCGGTGGCCGTCGGACGGCGGCGCCTGCGCGGGGCGGTGGCCATCAGACCGTGGCGCCTGCGCGGGGCGGTGGCCCTCAGACCGTGGCGCCTGCGCGGGGCGGTGGCCGTCAGACGGCGGCGTCGATGCCATGCTTCTCCAGCAGCTCCGTCGCCTTCGCGAACGAGCTCATGTCGATCATCTCGTCCGTGTCGATCATGATGGAGAACTCGTCCTCCATCGCGGCGACCAGGGACATGTGGGCCAGGGAGTCCCACTGCGGGATCGCGCGGTACTCGAGGCCGTCGACGTCGGCGCCGGGCGGAAGGTTGAGCGCCGAGCGGAAGACGGCGCGCAGGCGGTCGAGATGACTCATGATCACTCACTCTCTGTCCTCGTACCGCGACGTAGTGTAGCCGCTTTTGGGTGGTCCGCTGAAACCAACGCCCGGCATGAGTAATGGAACCGTATAACGCGCGGTGGCGCCCGTCCGGGGCTGGAAATGTCGGTGGAGCGCGCCGACGGCTACAGAGGGAAGAATGGACGAATCCAATCACTGGTATGGGCATTCCCGCATACTCTCCCAATACTGCGGAATGCCCGACGACACGCCCAAACGCATTCAGGGGTTCCTTCAGCACGGCTGGAACTACCTCCACGGATTCCCGCCGAACGACCACTGGTGCAGCCCCGGATACCCCCGGTTCGTCTGGTCCGACGTGCTGCGACGGCGTGGCTGGTCGATGGGGCGGCGCGGGCACTACCTGGTCGGTGCCCCCTGGATCTACCTCCTCCACCTCGAACCTGACCTCGGTGTCACACCCGACCGGAAAGGGACGATCTGGTACCCGTTTCACGGCTGGGAGAAGTCCTCGGTCAGCGGCGACCACGCCCGCCTGGCCGACGAGATCAGGGACGTGGAAACCGGCCCGGTGACGGTCTGCCTTTATTGGCTGGAATTCGCCAATCCGGACATCAGACGGGCGTACGAATCGCGGGGATTCCGGGTGATCTGCCATGGCGAGCGCGGATCTCGCTGGGACGTGAAGGGCCGTAACTTCCTGCGCAAGCAGCTCGTCGAACTGCGGCGGCACCGCAGGGTCGCCTCCAACCGCCTCGGCAGCGCCCTGTTCTACGGCGCCTCGGTCGGCTGCGACGTCGCCGTGTACGGCGACCCGATGCAGTACGAGGACGAACGCCCCGAGTACGGCGGCACGGCACGCCGCCTGCGGCTCTGGCCCGAGCTGCACGGCACGACCGTCGACCCCGGGGCGGCGGCGGAGGCGGCGCAGCGCGAGCTGGGATTCGAGTATCAGGCCACACCGGAGGAGCTGAGGCGCATGTTCGGATGGAAGCGGGTGCGGTGCGCATGAACGACATCCCTGACGACGTCCGCCGTCACATCCCCACCCCCAGGACCCACCCCTCGGCCCACCGGCCCCCGTCCGCGAGGAACACGGCAAGGGCGGAGGCCGAAGGGGCTCACGAGGAGGCGGCCCGCGAGGCCCACGACGAGGCCACGCCCGAGGTCCGCGAGGAGGCCGCGCCCGAGACTTGCGGAGAGGCGGCGTGCGAGCCCGGTGTGGAGGTGTCGCGCGGGGGGCGCCCGGACGAGCCGAGCGGGACGCACGATCGCGCGGTGACGACGCCCCCGGGTGGGCCGGACACCGGCTCCGACGTCGGCTCCGACGTCAGAGCCGACGTCGGCGGCGACGCATGGCGGAGTCAGGCGCCTGCGGCGGATGAGCGCCTGCCGGGGGCGGGCGACCCGGTGGAGGACGCAGGTGACGGCGCCGGGCTGAACGCCAGGTTCGCCGACCGGGAAGTCGATGCGGCCCCGCCCTCCGCCACAGCACACGACGACGCGGCCGGTGGGGTGGGTCGCGTTCCGCCGTATCCGCTGGGTGAGAGCCCTGCGGGGGCGTTCGGGGGTGGTCGTCGTCCCTTCGGTGAGGCCCTTTCCGGTGAGGTGGGCGAACCGGCGGGGGAAGGCGCACGGCCGTTCCAGCCGATCCAGCCGCTCCAGCCGGTACGGTCCGGCCGGCCCGTTCAGCCCTCCGCGAGGGGAATGATCTTTTCGCAGGACGAGCCCGTTCAGCCTGGTCAGCCCGTCCGGTTCGACCAGGCGGAGCTGCCTGCTCAGCCCGTTCAGGCGGGGCGGCCCCAGGAGGCGCCCGTCCGCCGTGAGATCCCGCGAGGCGCCGATGCCCCCCGTCCTACGGTCGCCGGAACCCCCGACGTTCCCGGTGCCGGGGAGGTGCCGGGGAACGTGCGGATGATCGGCGGCGAGATGCTGCTTTGGTCGGACCTGTCGGATGAGTCCGGCATGACGGACTGGCGGGGCGTGGCGCTGGAGCTGATCCGGCGCGTTCTCCCCCCGCGCGGCAGGGTGCTGATGGTCGGCCCGCACCCCGAGGCCCTCGTGGACGAGGTGGTGACCGCAGCGTCCACCGTGGCGATCGTGCTGCGGTCGTACCCCGACGCGTGCTCGCTCGGCGCGCGTCACCCGGGGCTGGAGGTCTCCTGCGGGCGGCTGGAGGCGTTCGAGCCGCGCGAACCGTACGACCTGGTGCTGGCGCTCGACGGCGTGCTGCGCACGCACTCGGCGGAGGCCCCGGCGGCGTCGTGGGCCGAGTCGGTGTCCGCGCTGGCGCGGCTGGTCGCGCCGGGCGGCCGGCTGGTGCTCGGCGTACGGAACGACCTGGGCGTGGACCGCCTCCTCGAAGCCAGGCCCGACGAGCGCGCGGGTGGCGACGACCAGTGGGCCCCGCACGGCTTCGACGTGACCTACCCGAGCGGCCCGCAGGCGCTGGACCGCGGGCTGGAGGACGCCGGGCTGGCGGTGGAGCGGTTCTACGGGGCGTACCCGGGACGCAGGTCCCCGAGGGCGCTGGTGGCGCGTGAGGCGCTGGCCCGCCTGCTGCCCGACTCGCTGGCGGTGCCGCTCAGCGCGGGCGACGGCGACCGGATGTCCGTGGCGGACCCGCTCCAGCTCACCCGGCTGGCGTTCCGCCACCGGCTGGGCGCGGAACTGGCCCCGCTGTGGCTCACCGTGGCACTCAAACCGGACCAGCCTCAGCCCGGCCTGCCCCAGGGGGAGCCGGGGGACGAGGACCAGGCGGCCCACCGGCCTTCGGTTCACGAGCGGCCGGCAGAGGAACGGCCCGCCGACGAAGGGCCCGCCGGGGAGGGCACCGATGGCCAGAGGCCCGCTCACGAGCCTCAGGTTCACGAGCCCCAGGGCCATGAGCCCCAGGGCCATGAGCACCAGCTTCAGGGGCCCCAGGTTCATGAGCGGCCGAGGGAAGAGCAGGCGCCGGAGACGTCCGAGCGCCTTCCGGTCGCCTCCGGCGGCCCGGCCGTCCTCGTCCCGTCCGGCGCCGCCGGAACGGTCACCCCCGCTGCTCGTCCCGTCGTGCTGCCGCTCGGCCTGATCGAGGACGGCGGGGTGGTGCACGAGCTGACCCGCCGCGGCCTGCGCGGCCTTCCCGACGGCGGGGAACGGCCGGTCCCCAGGGGGCGGGTCGTCGAGGAGGTGCTGGTCGAGGCGTGCGCCCGCGAGGACGTGCGGGCCGTCCGCGAGCTGCTGGCCGCGCTGGCCGAATGGCTGGAGACGAGCGGCGACGCGACCGTCACCACGGACACGCTCGTCTGGGACGGACGCCGCTTCTCCGCCATCCCCCTGACGACCCCGCCCGTCACGCACGCCCCGGACCCCTCGGACAGGGGAGACGACGAGGCACGGGTCGTGCTGTGCCGGGTGCTGTGGCGGTTCGCGGTGCGGCTGCTGGCGGCGGGCCACCACCATCCGTGGCCGTGGCCCCTGGACCCGGAGCAGCTCACGCTCACCCTCTGCGGCATGGCGGGCAGGCCCTGCGACACCGGCGACCTCGACCGGGCCCGCAAGCTCGACACCGAGCTGGGCCGTCCGGCCGAGTTGCCGGCAGGCACGCCGACGTACCGCGACCTGCTGGGGGCCAGGGATCGGCTCGCCGACCAGCTCACGGCCGCCCTGTCCAGGGTGTCGCGGCTGGAGACGAAGCTGTCGTACCGGGAGCGGGAGCTGTCCAGGACGAAGGCGAAGCTGAAGAGGAGCCAGCGCAAGGCGGCCGCGTACCGGCGGACGCTGGGGTTCAGGCTGACGCGCAGGTTCGCCCGTCCGCGCAAGGTCGCCCGCAGGGTCATGCGCCTGCTCTCGGGCTGAGCCGGGCGCGCCGGATTCCCGGACGTGCCCGGCGCGGCTGCTTCCGGCCGAGCCAGGACCGAGGACGTCGAAGTAGAGGAGTGCATGTGCCGGTTCTTTCGGTGATCGTCCCGTTCCACAACGTCGAGAGGTATCTCGGCGCCTGCCTGGACTCGATCTCCGTCCAGACCTTCCGCGACCTGGAGGTGATCTGCGTCGACGACGGCAGCACCGACGGCGGCGCCGCCCTGGTGGCGGCCAGGCAGGAGGACGACCCGCGGTTCCGTCTGATCAGGCAGGACAACCTGGGCGTGGGCCGCGCCCGTAACGTGGGCGTGCGCGCGGCCACGGGCGAGTACCTGGCCTTCGTGGACGGCGACGACATGGTGCCGCGCCAGGCGTTCAGGCGGCTGGTGGGGTCGCTGGAATCGACCGGGTCGGACGTGGCCTGCGGCAACGTCATGCGCCTGTGGCGGAACGCGTTGACGGCGTCGTGGGCGCACAGGGAGGCGTTCGCCCGGACGCTCAGGCGCACCCACATCACGCGCCATCCGCTGCTGGTCCGCGACCGCATGCTGTGGAACAAGGTCTACCGCCGCGCGTTCTGGGACCGCTTCGGCCTGACGTTCCCTGAACGCATGTACGAGGACCAGCCGGTGGCGATGGCGGCGCACATCGGCGCGGCGGCCGTGGACGTGCTGTCGTGCGTCGTCTACCACTGGCGGCAGCGGGACGAGCCGGCCTCGTCCATCACGCAGCGGCGGCTGGAGCCGTCGAACCTGCGTGACAGGATCCTGTCGGTGCTGGAGACGGCCGCGCTGTTCAGCGTGGGCGCGCCGAAGCTGAAGCCGAGCTTCGACGGCGACACGCTGGACATCGACATGGCGGTCGCCGTGGAGGCGGTGGCCGCGGGGGAGTGCCCGCCCGACGCCGGGGTGATCGACCTCGCCGTCCGCTACCTGGACGGCGTGTCGCGTGAGGCGTGGGAGAGCCTGCCGTTCGCGCGGCGGCTCCAGGTGCACCTGCTGCACCAGCGACGGTTGGAGGAGTTGGCCGAGGTCCACGCCGCCGTACGCGACGGCAGGCTGCACCCGCGGCTCTCGCCGGGCGGGCTGGCCGGCAGGCGCTGGCACGCGGAGCACCCGTCGATGCCGCCGCGGCTGTCGGACGTGACACGGGAGCTGGGGCTGAACGCCAGGCTGGTGGAGCTCTGCTGGCGGGGCGGCGCGCTGCGCGGCGCGGGACGGGTCGGGATCGGCGGGTTCGACCTGGGCGCGCTGAGCCGCGTCCGTGTCCGCGCCTGGCTGCAGGAACGCAGGACCGAGGAGACGATCGAGCTCTGCGACCAGCTCGGCGTGCCCGTCTGGGAGGACGTCGCGCAGGAGGACGGCGGCGTGCTGCGCGAGCACGCGTTCCCGTTCCACTTCAGGTTCGACCCGGTGACGTTCACGCCGGCGCAGCTCGCCAGGCGCGGCCACTGGGAGCTGCGCGTGCAGCTCAGGGGGCAGGGGCTGAAGCTCGACGGCAGGGTGGCGGGCCCGCGCTGGCTGCCGCCGCTGGCTCCGTCGCCGTCCTGCCGTCGCGGGGTGTGGGTGGTGCCGGTGCGCAACGCGAAGGGCGCGTGGGGCCTGCGGCTGCGGCAGGCGGGCGCGTTCATCGGCGAGTGCCGCGTCGAGGACGGCGGCGACCTGGTGTTCTCGGGGAGGATCAAGAAGGTCGGCGACGGCGAGCCGGTGCTGCGGCTCACGCGCAAGAACGACGGCGAGGAGATGTACTTCCCCGTGACGCTCACCGGCCAGGACTTCCACGCCCGCGTGCCGCTGGCCGACATCGACGAGGCCGTCGGCGCGGAGTCGTGGTGGGAGGTCGTCATCGACCAGGGCAAGCCGCTGCGCCCCCTGGTGAAGGGCCGTGGGGGCACGATCCTGACGGTGGCCGACCGCCGCTTCCTCATCGACAGGGGCGTGGACGGCTGCCTGGTGCTGGCCGAGCGGTGAGCCTGCCGAGGCGGGGAGGCCCGCCCTGCGGGCCTCGTCACCCGATCGCGCTCCCGGGGGCGCGCGATCGGGCTCCCGGCGGGGTCAGCGCAGGATCGGTGAGCGTCCCGACTCGGCGGGGTCAGCGCAGGATCGCGGTGAGCGTCTCGACGACGTGGTCCTGCTGGGCGTCGGTGAGGTCGGCGAACAGCGGCAGCGACAGCTCCTCGGCGTAGTACGACTCCGCCTCCGGGCACAGGCCGCGCCGGTAGCCGAGGTCCTCGAACACCGGGTGCCAGTAGGCCGGGATGTAGTTGACCTGCACGCCGATGCCGGCCGCGCGCATGCGGTCGTAGACCTCGCGCCTGCGGCCGTCGTGGACCCGCACGGGGTACAGGTGCCAGTTCGGCGTGACGTACGCGCGCCTGGCGGGCGTGGTCAGCCCGGGGACGTCGCGCAGCAGCGCGTCGTAGCGCGCCACCAGCTCGGTACGGCGCGCGCTGAACCTCGGCAGCCGCCTCAGCTGGCTGATGCCGAGCGCGCACAGCACGTCGGGCAGCCGGTAGTTCAGCCCGAACGCGTGCACCTCCTGGTGCCAGCCGCCGTGGCCGGGGTCGCGCTGCTCGCCCGGCTCGCGGACGAGGCCGTGGTTCCTGAAGCGGGCGGCCCGCGCGTGGCAGGCGGGGTCGGCCGCGGCCACCGCCCCGCCCTCGGCCGTCGTCACGGTCTTCGTCGGGAAGAACGAGAAGGTGGTGAGGTCGGCGAGCGAGCCGACCGGGCGGTCCTTGTACGCCGCGCCGAGGGAGTGGGCGGAGTCGGCGATCAGCACCGCCCCTGCGGAGTCGGCGACCGCGCGCAGCTCGTCGTAGTCGGCGGGGTGGCCGGCGTAGTCGACGGCGGTGACCGCCTTCGTGCGCGGGGTCACGAGGGCCGCCGCGGCGCCGGGGTCGAGGTTGCCGGTGTCGGGCTGCACGTCGGCGAAGCGGACGGTGGCGCCGAGCAGCGCCGCCGTGGCGGCGGTGGCCACGAACGTCAGCGGCGAGGTCACGACCTCGTCGCCGGCGCCCACCCCGGCCGCCGCGTACGCGACGTGCAGTGCGGCCGTGCCGGACGTGACGGCCACGCACGGCACGCCGCCCGTGTGGCGCGACAGCTCCGACTCGAACGCGGCGACGGCCGGGCCGGTGGTCAGGAATTCGCCGCGCAGCACCTCGGTCACCGCCTCGATGTCGGACTCGTCGATCGACTGGCGCCCGTACGGCAGCATCACGACTCCACCATGCCGCGCAGGTCGTCGACCGAGAGCCAGCGGTCGTTGGTGTCGGACCGGTAGCTGAAGCCCTCGGGCACCTGCTCGCCCCCGTCGGGCGGGATGTAGCCCCAGGTGGCGATCGTGGGCTGGACGACGTAGCGGTCGGCGAGCCGCAGCGTCCTGCGGCCGTCGTCGGGGCCGATCATCTCCTCGTGCAGCTTCTCGCCCGGCCTGACGCCGATCTCGTACACGGGGCACTCGGGGGCCAGCGCCTCGGCCAGGTCGGTGATGCGCATGCTCGGGATGCGCGGCACGTACAGCTCGCCGCCCTGCATCATGTCGAACGAGTCGACCACGAACCTGACCGCCTGGTCGAGGGTGATCCAGAACCTCGTCATGCGCTTGTCGGTGATGGGCAGGCTCTCGCCCTCGGCGGCCAGGCGCTGGAAGAACGGCACGACCGAGCCCCTGCTGCCCACCACGTTGCCGTAGCGGACGACCGCGAAGCGGGTGGGGTGGGCGGCCGCGTAGTGGTTGGCCGAGACGAACAGCTTGTCGGCGACCAGCTTGGTGGCGCCGTACAGGTTGATGGGGCTGGACGCCTTGTCGGTGGACAGCGCGACGACCTTGCGCACGCCGCAGTCGATCGCGGCCTCGATGACGTTCTGCGAGCCCGCGACGTTGGTGCGGACGTACTCGAACGGGTTGTACTCGGCGGTGTCGACCTGCTTGAGCGCTGCCGCGTGCACCACGAGCTCGACGCCGTGCATGGCGCGGGTGAGCCGGTCGCGGTCGCGCACGTCGCCGATGAACCAGCGCAGCCGCTCGTCGTCGCCGAAGAGCTGGCGGGTCTCGTACTGCTTGAGCTCGTCGCGCGAGAAGACCACCAGCCGCCGTACGCCGAGGTGGTCGAGCGCGTGCCGGATGAACGCCTTGCCGAAGGACCCCGTGCCTCCGGTGACCAGAATCGACGATCCTCTGAGAATGCTCACGCGTGGCCCCCTGAAATCGCGCGGTAGTCGTCCAAGCTGGCCGGTAGCATAGCGCGACGACTCGTTCACGCACTGTCACACGGGGGATTGGGGCTTCGGTGCGTATTGTCGGAATCGTTCAGGCTCGGATGGGATCGACCCGCCTGCGGGGCAAGGTGCTGCGCGAGCTGCGCGGCCGGTCCGTGCTGGGCTGGGTGGTGCGCGCCGTACGCGAGGCGGACGCCGTCGACGACCTCGTCGTCGCCACCACGACGGAGGCGGCCGACGACGCCGTGGCGGCCGAGTGCCGCAGGCTCGGGGTGCCCTGCCACAGGGGGCCGGTCGACGACGTGCTCACCCGGTTCACGCAGGCGCTGGCCGGGCGGCCAGGCGACGCCGTGATGCGCTTCACCGCCGACTGCCCGCTGCTCGACCCGGCCGTCATCAGGGAGGCGGCGCTCGTCTACCGCGCCGTCCCCGGGCTCGACTACCTGAGCACGGGCCTGACCGGCACCCTGCCGCGCGGCACCGACGTGGAGATCGTCGGGGCCGCCGCGCTGGGGCGCGCCGACCGCGAGGCCACCGGGTACCACCGCACGCACGTCACGTCGTACGTGTACGCCGAGCCGGGGGCGGCGCGGCTGCTGGGGCTGGCGTACCAGCCGTCGGCCGGCGACCTGCGGGTGACGCTCGACACCGAGGACGACTGGCGGCTCATCTCGGCCGTGGCCGACGGCCTCGGCGACCGGTGCGTCCCGGTGCGCGAGCTGGTCTCGTGGCTGCGCGCGAGGCCCGAGGTGTGCGCGCTCAACGCCCACGTACGGCAGAAGGAGCTGCAGGACGCGTGACAGAGCCTGCGAAGGGACCTGCGAAGGGCCCTGCGGAGAGATCCGTGGGAGGGCCTGTGGAAGGGGCCGTGGTCGGCGCGAGGGCCGGTGCGGGGGGCGACGCGGCGGCCGGCGCGAGGGTCGGCGTGCGGTGTGACGTCACGGCGCGGGGCGGGGCCGGGCACCTGGTGCGCTGCGTCGCGCTGGCCGAGGAGCTGACCGGCAGGGGCGTCGAGGTGCTGTTCCTCGGAGATCTGTCCGGCTCGGCGTGGGCGTGCGCGCAGCTCACCGCCAGAGGGCTGCCCCTGCTGGCCGCTCCCCACGACCCGGCAGGGCTCGCGCGGCTCGCCGTGGAGCTGCGGCTCGGCGCGATGGTGCTCGACTCGTACGAGCTGCCGCCCGGCACGGGCGCGGCCCTCAGGGCGGCCGGCGTGCCGGTGCTCGCGATCGTCGACGGCGACCCGCTCGGGCAGTCCGCCGACCTGTACCTCGACCAGAACCTCGACGCCGAGCTCACGCCATGGCCGCACGGCGGCGAACGCCTGGCGGGCCTCCGGTACGTCCTCCTGCGCGACGCCGTCCTCCGGCTCGGCGGCCGGGCGCGGCCGGACGCCGCCGTCAGCCGACCAGCGCGCGCGGCAGTTCCGCGGCCGGCCGCCACGGCGGGGCCCGCCGGAGGGCTGCGGTGCCGGGGGGTGGCCGGTTCGGGGGAGCTCGCCGGGGGTTCGCGGTCTTGCGCGGGAGTGGCGCGGGTGCTGTGTTTCTTCGGGGGCACCGACAGTGCCGGGGTCGCGCCGCGGTGGGCCGAGGCGCTGCGACGTACGGGGGTGCCGTTCCAGGCGACCGTCGTCAGCCCCGAGCCGTTCGACGCGCCCGACGACGTCGCCGTCGTCCCGCCGACCGACCGCCTGCCTGAGCTCATGACCGAGGCCGACCTGGTGGTGACGGCGGCGGGCTCCGCCGTGTGGGAGCTGCTCCACCTCGGCGTGCCTGCCGCCCTGACCTGGGTGGCGCCGAACCAGCTGATCGGCTACCGGGCGCTCGTCGGCCGGGGCGCGGCGGCGGGCCTCGGGCGGGAGCCCGGCGAGGCGGCGGTCGGCGCGCTCACCCGGCTGCTCGCCGACCCGGCCGCCCGCGACGATCTCGCCCGGCGCGGCAGCGGCCTGGTCGATGGCAGGGGCAGAGAGCGCGTCGCCGACGCCCTCCTCGCCCTCCTCTGACCGCCGCCCCCGACGCCCTCCTCTGACCGCCGCCCCCGACGACGCTCTCCACTGGCGCGCGGGGCCCGAGGCCGGGGAAAGTCAGACGAGGTCCCAGGTCAGGGGGGTGGCGGCGGGGGTGTCCCTGGTGAAGCGGCGGCCCATCACCTGGGTGGCGGTGTCGGGTGGCAGGCCGCCCGCCGGGCGGATCGAGCGTACGTTCTCCGCGGTCACCGGCTCGCCGGCCCGCACGTCGCGCACCACCCACAGCGACCTGCGGAACCGCAGCCCTTCGCGTTCCGACGGCCGCGGCCCGATGACCGGCTCGCCGAGCGACTCCCAGGCGCGCGTGCTCTCGGCGACCAGCGCCGCCAGCTCGGCGGGTTCCAGCGAGAACGCGGCGTCCACGCCGCCTTCTGTGCGCGCGCCGGTGACGTGTTTCTCGATCAGGCAGGCGCCCAGGGCGACGGCGGCCAGCGCGGCGCCCAGGCCGGGCGTGTGGTCGGAGACGCCGACCACGGCGCCGGTGAGCCCGGCCAGCAGCGGCAGCGCCCGCAGGTTGCTCTCGGCCGGGGCCGCCGGGTAGGAGGCGGTGCAGGCGAGGACGGCGAGCTGCGTGCACCCGGCGCCGCGGGCGGCCGACACGGCGGCGTCGATCTCCCCGGCCGTCGCCATGCCGGTGGAGATGATCAGCGGCTTGCCGGTGGCGGCGGCGAGCCGGATGAGAGGCAGGTCCACGATCTCCGACGAGGCGATCTTGTACGCGGGCGCGCCCAGCTTCTCCAGCAGCTCGACGGCCGTGGGGTCGAACGGCGAGGAGAAGACGGTCAGCCCGTGCCCGCGCGCCCTGTCGAAGATCGGCGCGTGCCACTCCCAGGGGGTGTGGGCGCGCTCGTACAGGTGGTACAGGTTCTCGCCGCCCCACAGCGCGTGGCCGTCGCCGATGCGGAAGGCGGGGCCGTCGGCGTCGATGGTGATGGTGTCGGGCCGGTACGTCTGGAGCTTCAGCGCGTGCGCGCCGCTCGCGGCCACGGCGTCGACGATGTCGAGGGCCCGCTCCAGGCTGCCGTTGTGGTTGCCGGACATCTCGGCGATCACGTACGGCGGCTGGTGCGGCCCCACGGGCCGTCCGTCGATCGAGATCATCGGTTCTCCTCACTGGTGAGCTGGACGACGACCACCTCGCGCGGGACGCCGTCGACGCGGCGCCGGTAGCGCATGACCTCCGTGAACCCGAACCTGCGGTGCAGCCGCCTGACCGGCTCGTTGTCGGCCAGCACCTCGCCGCGCAGCGTGGTCAGGCCGAGTGGGCCGAAGGCGTGCTCGACGGCGGCGCGTTCGAGCCCGATCCAGGCGGCGAGGAGCGCGCCGGACGTGCCGAGCCCGTCGAGGTCGAGGTAGTAGCCCCAGGAGCCGCTGCCGCCGAGCATCCCGCTGTAGGTGACGACGCCCGCGGGCGTGCCGCCGTGCTCGTAGACGAACACCCGGGTGGACGGGTCGGAGCGGACGGCCTCCCACCACCGGGCGTGCTCGCCCGGCCCGATCACGTGGGTGGTGAAGCTGGTGGCCCGCACCTTGGGATGGTTGCGCCAGCGCAGCATCGCCGCCAGGTCGTCGTCTCGTGCCGGTCTCAGCACCATGGCCCCCTACGTTCAGTGCTCGCGTCATCGCCCAACGTAGCGGATTCACGGTGGCTTCCGTGTCCGGTAAAGAGCTCTTCATGGACGGGCATCGGTCCGGAATCGCCCCTGTAGGGCGCGGCATGCTGCCGTGGATCCCATCTCGCGAACCAAGGAGCGAAACGGCATGATCCCCCTGCTCAGCGTGGTCGTCCCGGTCTACAACGTGGAGCCGTACATCACGGAATGCCTGAAGTCGCTGGCGGCGCAGACGCTGGAGGACATCGAGGTCATCATGGTCGACGACGGCTCCCAGGACGGGAGCAGGCAGGCGGCGGAGGACTTCGTGGCGCGGGACCGGCGGTTCGCGCTGGTCGGCCAGCAGCGGCTGGGGCCGGGGCCGGCGCGCAACGCCGGGGTCCGGCTGGCGCGGGGCGTCTACCTGGCGTTCGCCGACGCCGACGACGTGGTGCCGCCCGAGGCGTACGAGAAGCTGGTCTCCTCGCTCAGGGAGACCGGGTCGGACCTGGCGTGCGGCGCGGTGCGGAGGCTGGTGGACGGGCGGCTGGAGGAGTCGCTGCTGCACGAGAAGGTGTTCAGGCGTCCCGAGCGGTGCACGCACATCACGGACAAGCGGGTGCTCGTCAGGGACAGGACGATCTGGAACAAGGTCTACCGCCGGGACTTCTGGCAGGGCAACGCCCTGGAGTACCCGCCGGGCATCTACGAGGACGTGCCGGTGGCGATGCGCGCGCACGTCCTGGCCTCCAGCGTGGACATGCTGGGCGACGTCGTCTACCACTGGCGCAGGCGCGAGGAGGGCGAGACCTCGATCACGCAGCGCCGCGTGGAGGCGCCGAACCTGGTGGAGCGGCTGAACGCGATCCGCGCGGTACGGACCTTCCTCCACGAGCGGGCGCCGGACCTGCTGCCTGACTTCGACGCGCTCGTCCTGGAGAAGGACACCCTGTTCCTGTTCCAGGCCCTGGAGGAGTGCCGCGACGACTGCGCCCACCTGCTGCGGCTGGCCCGCGACTGGCAGGACGAGCTGAGCCCCGAGGCGCTCGCGTCGGCGCCGTCGCTGCGCAGGCTCGAACTGCACCTGGTCAAGCGCGGCCGGCTGAGGGAGCTGCGCAAGGTGCGCGAGTTCCGCCGGGCGTCGGTGGACGGCACCAAGGTGGTGCCGCGCGGCCGCCGCAAGGTCGGCTGGTACGGCGACTACCCGTACTTCAGGAGCTGGCGGCTGCGGATCCCGGACGAGGTGTTCGACGCCCGCGACGAGCTGAAGCTGGTCGCCAGGGCGGAGGGAGGGGAGTGGGGGCGGCGCGTGTTCAGGCTGCGCGGCCACGTGTCCATCCACCGGGTCGAGCAGCCGGTGGAGGAGCTCAGCATGTGGCTGACCAACGGCCGCCGCGAGCTGCCTCTGGAGTGCCGGCGCGAGGGCAGGCACGGCTTCACGACGACCATCAATCCCCGCCGTCTGAAGGGCCACGGACGCAGCTGGAAGGTGATGGTGCGGGCCGAGCTGAAAGGGCTCACGTTCACGGATGTGCTGCGTGACGGGGAGTCGCGCGCGGCCTGGAGGTTCTCCGTGCCGGGATGGTCAAGAAGCGGCATGGACATGGCCCAGTAGTTCCAGAGAGTAATCGTCCGACGGCTTGTCGTGTCCATCCTGGAACGCATGAGGACCTATTCGCTGTATGACGTCTACGAGACACGCAAGCGGAGAGACTCCTGGTGGACCGTGTATTTCGTGGACCCGGTCGCCTGCCGGGTCGCCCTTCCCGTCGCCAACCACACCCGGATCACGCCCAACGGGCTCACGGTGTTCTCGCTGGTCCTCGGCATGGCGTCGGCGGCTTGTCTCGCCATGAACCAGCTGGCCGCGGGCGCTGTGATGTTCTATCTGAGCTTCATGATCGACTGCGTGGACGGCAAGATAGCGCGGCTGAAGGGCACGGGGACGCCCTTCGGCCTCTGGCTCGACTACGTGGGGGACCGGATCAGGGTCGTCTGCTGCGCGGCGGGCCTGGCGTACGGGCAGTACGCCGTTTCGGGGGATGTCCACTTCATCCTCCTGGGCGCCGCGGTGGCGGTGCTGGATCTCTTCAGGTACGTCAACGCGCCGCAGATGAAGCGGGTCCGCGAGGTGGTCAGGGAGGAGCGCCAGCTCGCGATGGCCGACGCGGTGCCGGGTGCGGTGCGGGTGCCGGATCCGGCGCCGGACCCGGACCCGGTGCCGGTCGTGGAGACCATCCTCGACATCGACCTCGACGTCGACCTGGAGCCGCGGCCGCGGGGGCGCAAGGGGCCGCGCTTCTTCCGCAGGGTGAACCGGTTCCTGGCCAGGCGCCGGGTCCGCTCGCACCTGATCAGCGGCATCGAGTTCCACGCGGCGGTGTTCGTGGTGGCGCCGCTGGCCGGCCCGGCGACGCTCATCCCGGTCTCGGCGGTGGCCGGCGTGCTGCTTCTGGCCAACGAGGTCTTCCTCGTCTACCGCATGTGGCTCTTCACGCGCCGGCACAGCGCGCCCGTACAGGAGAAGAGCCGCGAGCACGTTCTCGTCTAAGTTTTCGGGGGTTAGTACGACATGTCCGACCGGCCAGTCTTCGTCATCGGGTGCCCGCGGTCCGGCACCACGATGCTCCAGCTCATGCTCCACTCGCATCCGCGCATGGCGGTCCCGCCGGAGACGCGCTTCCTCGTTCCCGCTTATTACCGCCGCCGCAGCTGGGGTGACCTGCGCGCCCCGCAGCGGCGCAAGGCGCTCGCGGAGTGGATCGCGACGGAACGCACCACGAAGTTCCGCGAGCTGAAGATCGACAAGGACGAGTTCGTCCGCCAGTGCGTGGAGGGGCCGGGCTCGCTCGGCTCGATCATCGGCACGGCCTTCCGGATGTACGCCGAGCGCTTCGGCAAGGAGCGCTGGGGCGACAAGCGGCCCAGCTACGTCAAGCAGGTCGACATGCTGCTCAGGCTGTTCCCCGACGCCCAGTTCATCCACCTCATCAGGGACGGCCGGGACTGCGTGGCCTCGCTGAAGGAGATGCCCTGGTTCACGCTCGACTCGTTCCACGCCGTCTCCACCTGGGCGGAGGCCATCGACGCGGGCAACAGGCTCAGGAAGTCCCTGCCGGCGGACACGTACTACGAGCTGCGCTACGAGGACCTCACCGACGACCCGTCGACCGAGCTGAAGAAGATCTGCCACTTCCTGGAGGAGGACTACTCCCCGGCGATGATCTCCCCGCGCGAGGCCGCCAGCGTCGCGGTGCCCCTGCACAAGGTGTGGCACAGCAACACCCACGGCGAGGTCACCCGCAGCCGCGTCGGGAGCTGGGCGAACCGGCTGGAGGACTGGGAGATCGCCATCGCCGAGCACGTCCTCGGCGACCGGCTGGAGGCCAACGGCTACGAGCTGACCGGCGCGCCCAAGCCCAGCAAGGAGCACGTGGCCGCCGCGCAGAAGACCATGCAGAAGCGCAAGGCCAACCGCATGCGCAAGGCCATGCGCGACAGGATCAACCGGCTGCGCGAGCCCAGCCCGGTGGCCGCGATGCTCACCTCGGGCCAGCGGGCCCTGGCGGGGCTGCCGGACAGGCACGACAAGCCGGTCGAGGTCGCCGAGCCCGCCGTCTGACCGCCGTTGACCTGGGCCGACGTCCGGCCGGCTCGACCGCCTGGATCGGCTGACCGGCGTCACGGCCGGTCAGCGGCGGAGATGGGTGAACAGTTCCTCCCAGGCGTCCAGCACCCGGTCGAGGCGGAACGCCCGCGCGCGTTCCCTGGCGGCGGCGCCCAGGCGCCGCCGCTCCTCCAGCGAGCCGGCCAGCCGGCCCAGCTCGGCCGCGAACGCGTCCACGTCGCCCGGCGGCACCAGCACCGGGCCCGCCGACCGCACCCCGCCCGACACGTCGAACGCCACGGCGGGCACGCCGTGCGCGCTCGCCTCCAGGAGCACCACGGGCAGGCCCTCGTGGTCGCTCGTCAGGCCCACCACGGCGGCGTCCAGGTACTCGTCCGTCATCCGCGCGGCCGGCACCGGGCCGCGGAACACGACCCGGTCCGCCACCCCCTCGGCGGCGGCGTGCGCGCGCAGCCGCTCACGTTCCGAGCCGTCGCCGATCAGGTGCAGCTCCCACGGCCCGGGGACGCCCGACCTGGCGAACGCGCTGATCAGCCGGTCGAACCGCTTGACCCCCTCCAACCGGCCCACGCCCAGCACCCTCGGCGTCGCCAGGGCCGACGTCCGCTCGGGCCACAGCGCCAGAGGGTTCGGCAGCGACCACGCGTTCGGCAGCAGGGCGTCCTCCGAGAAGCGCCACGCGTCGTCCTCGCTCAGGAAGACCGCCTGGTCGAGCGCCGGGTAGTGCTTCCTGATGGCGGCCAGGTGCCAGCAGTCGCTTGCGTGGTCGTACGAGCCGTGGTACTGGCCGATCGAGTGGAACGCCTCCGGAAGCACCCCGTCCAGCCGCCTCACCACCGACGGCGAGGTGAGCACGGCGTGCCCGGGGCGGATCCCGCCGAGAAGCGCGCGCAGCCTGCGCGCGGCCAGCGCCCGCGCTACCGGGCCCTGCGGACCCACCGGGCGGGAGCTGATCACGTGGCGCTCGTAGCGGGGCCGCTCCACGTAACGGAACGGCCGGGCGGCCCGGTGCAGCCCGATGACGTGCACCTCGTGCCCGCGCCCGGCGAGGCCCTGCGCGAGGGTGTGGGTGACCTGCTGGATCCCGCCGAGCGTGTCGGCGTCCAGGCAGGCGAAGACGACGCTCATCGGGCGGCCCTGCCCAGGTGGGCGGCGAAGAAGTCCTCGACGACCCGGGAGGCGGCGTCGCCGCGCTCGTCCGCGCACCACAGCTCGCGGAAGGCGGCGTAGCGCGCGGCGTGGCGCTCGTGGCCGGCGGGCAGGTCGCGCAGCGCCGCGATCAGCTCCTCCGTGGTGGTGACGCAGGGGCCGGGCGCGATGGCGGGCAGGTCGTGGTAGACGCCGCGCTCCGACAGCCGGTACTCGTCCCAGTCGTCGACGAAGAACAGCATCGGCCTGCCGGTGAGGGCGTAGTCGCACATCACGGACGAGTAGTCGGTCAGCAGCGCGTCCGAGGCCAGCATGAGGTCGTTGATCTCCGGGTACGCCGCGGCGGAGCGGACGAAGTGCCTGACGTGCTCGGGCGGCTCGTACCGCTCCACCGGGTGGGTGCGCAGGACGAGCACCCACTCGTCGGCCAGCTCCTCGGCCAGGCGCTCCAGGTCCACGCGGACCGACCGGCCGCCGCCCTTGTTCCTGTCCCGGTAGGTGGGCGCGTACAGCAGCACCTTCCTGCCGGCGGGGATCTCCAGCCGCTCCCGCACGTCTCCCGTGCTCTCGCCCCTGACGAGGGCGTCGCAGCGCGGCGTGCCGTACCGGTAGACGGTGCCGGTGTAGCCGTTGGACGGCAGGAACAGGCGGGAGAACTCCGCGCTCGGCGAGACGAGCGCGTCCCAGCGGGCGACGGCGGCCCGCCACTGCCTGCGCGGGCCTTCGAAGTCGGACCGCAGGTCGGGCGCGTCGAACCCGATCGACTTGATGCCCTGGCCGTGCCAGGTCTGCAGGTAGCGGGTGCCGCGCGGCTTGGGGTAGTCCAGGGGGAAGCCGTGGCTGTCCACCCAGACGCCGGCGCGGGCCATGGCCCACACGTGGCGCCAGCTCCCGCGCCGTACGACGGCGGCGCCCTCGGGGACGTGGCGCACGCCGGGCGCCACCGACCACACCATCCGGATCGGCGCCTCGCGCCGCAGCAGCTCCTCGTAGATCGCGCGGGGGCTGCCCGTGCAGCCCTTGCCGACGTCCGACTCGAACAGCGCGAGGTCGCGGCGCGGCGGCAGCACCCTGATCAGCGCCCGGTACGCCCGCAGCTTCATCCGGGGCGCGGCCAGCCGGCGGCCCAGCTCCCTCCTGGCGCGGCGGGCCACCGCCCGTGGCAGGGCGCGCGGGGTCCTGCGCGTACGCACCGACAGGTACGCCGCGCACCCCTCCGGGCCGACCACGCAGCCGGGCAGCACCACGGGCGCGGCGTTCGGGTCGACGAGCAGCGGGTCGGTGGTGGTGTGGCCGTCGGAGAGCCTGGTGAAGCCGATGCGCGGCTCGCACCTGCCCTTCGGGCGGAAGACGACCTCGCTGACGTACCCGCCGTCGCCCGACGGCTCCGGCCTGATCGGCACGCGTTCCCCGCCCGCCTCCAGGAAGGCCCGCCAGTCGAGGGGCAGCGCCCCGAACGGGTCGTACGTCCGCACTGTCATCCGCACCCGGTCGCCGTCGCGGGAGAGCTCGCCGACCTCGTGGCGCAGCCTGGAGTCGCCGTACGGCAGCTCGGCCAGCCGCAGACCGGTGATGTCCATGCCCGGCTTGACCGTCGTGCCCCAGTACGTACGCCCGTCGAGCTGGACGGCGGCCCTGGGCGCCGCGCGGGCCCCGGTGAGCGAGGCGGCCGCCACCCGCAGGTCGTCCGCCCGGTCGTCCAGGATGAGGTGGCAGCAGACCCGGGCCAGCGGGTCCAGCCCCTCGTACGACTCCTCGGGGATCCCCTCCAGGTACGGCCGCACGACGGCGGCGAACTCCTTGACCCACACCAGGTCGCGCGCCGGCAGCGGGTTGAGGTACACCCGCAGGTCCTGCCGCAGGAACCGGCGCTGCCTGGCGGGCACCAGGTCCGCGAGGCCGTGCTCGCGCAGCACGTCGTCGCTCATGCGGGCGGCGATCACCCGCTGCCGGACGTTGCCCAGGTCGCCGACGCTGAGCGAGATCGACCGGTTCGAGGTGGGGCGGCGCCAGTGGTAGACCGTCCACGGCACGACGGCGAAGCGCCGCGACAGCGCGTACAGGCCGGTCGCGAAGACGTGGTCCTCGTAGTGGATGTCCTCGGGGAAGCGCAGTCCCCGCGCGCGCAGCCAGGCCAGGTCGTACAGCTTGTTGGTGCTGAAGGAGTCGAGGAAGAGCTCGGGGTCCTCGCCGATGCCCCCGACGACGCGGCGGCGCGCGAACAGCGACGGGTAGTACCGCCGCAGCCGCCCGCTCGACTCGAACAGGCGTGAGATCTGTCCCGACACGAAGTCGGCCCCGGTGCGTTCGATCTCGGCGAGCAGGCTCTTGCAGGCGTGCCTGGGCAGCTCGTCGTCGCTGTCGAGGAACATCACGTACGGGGAGGCGGCGGCGTCGATGCCGTCGTTGCGCGGCGCGCCGCAGCCGCCGCTGTTGGCGTCCCTGCGCAGGTAGCGGACGCGCGGGTCCTCGGCCGCGAGCCGGGCGGCGACGTCGGGCGTGGCGTCGGTGCTGGCGTCGTCGCAGACGAGGACCTCCAGGTCGCGCAGCGTCTGCCCGAGCACGGAGCGCACGGCCCTGGGCAGGCGGGCCGCGTCGTTGTAGGTGATCACGACGACGGTGCAGTCCGGCATCCCTGTCCCCCCGCTGGTGAGAAGCGGCAACGGAACCGGCTGCTCAGGGCCGGCTGCGTAGGGGACTGCCCGCAGGCAGGGGCAGAGTGTCGGACTTGATGACGTTTTTGCCTGAAAAATCAGCGCATAAGACGGCGAATCACCCAGATGACGACCAGCAGCGCCGCCAGCGCCCCGGCGACCGGCGCCAGCCGCTTGAGCACCGGCTGCCCGGCGATCTCCAGCAGGTCGAGTGCCTCCTCGTCGGCCGTGCGCGACGTGCGGGACGTCCCCGCGGGCAGCTGCTCCGGCTCGGGCACCGCGACGAGATGCCGCTCCTCCTCCCTGGCCGCCACCGGCTCCGCGACCGCGGGCCCTGTCACCGCGGGCCCTGTCACCGCGGGCCCTGTCACCGGGGGCCCTGTCACCGCCGGCTCCGCGGCTGTCGGCTCCATCGTGGCGGCCGTCGGCTCCACCGCGGCGACCGCAGGCTGCGCGGGGCGTGGCTCGGGCTCCGCAGGCTCGTGGGACGGCTCCGTCAGCAGCTCGGCCAGGTTCTCCGCGAACCTGTCGATGAGCTTCGCGCCCACCTCCTGCATCACGCCGCGCCCGAACTGCGCGGGACGCCCGGTCACGTTGAACGACGTCTCCACCGCCACCGCCGTCGTGCCGTCGCCAGGCGACAGCCGCGCCCGCACCGTGGCCGACGCCGTGCCCGTGCCCCTGGCCTCCTTGCCCGACGCCTGGATCGTCAACGCGTGGGCGTCCTTGTCCACGTCCTCGAACCTGGCCGTCCCCCGGTAGGTGACGGTGATCGGACCCACCTTGACCTTCATCCGCCCGGCGAACTCCTCGCCCTCGGACGCCTCAAGCGCGGCCCCGGGGAGGCACGGCGCGACCCGCTCGACGTCCAGCAGCACCGACCAGGCCTGCTCAATCGGAACTGGAACAGTGAACTCGTGCTCGAACCGCATCGCCATCGATCCGCTCCTTCTCCCGGTCATTGCGACACTACGTCGGCGCGGGGACGCCAGGAAGAGGCCCCGGCGGCTGCCGAGTGGCTGCCCACCGGCTGCCCCGTGGCGGCCCCTTCAGGCGTCCCCGCGCCGCGCGGTCAGGGCGATCCGGCGGCGGCGAGCACCGCCCGGCGGGTCAGGACCCTGGCCAGATGCCGCCGGTAGTCAGGCTGGGCGTGCAGGTCGGCGGGCGGGGACGTCCCCTCGTCCGCCATCTCGCACGCCTGGCGCACCTGGTCGCCCAGCTCGGCCCCCCGCAGCGCGGACTCCGCCGCCGCGGCCCGCAGCGGCGTCGCCCCCATGTTCGTCAGCCCGATCCTGGCCTCGGCGATCGCGCCGTCGGCCCGCCGCACGGCGGCGGCCACGCCGACGATCGCCCACGCCTGGGCGGTCCTGTGGAACTTCTCGTAGTGGAAGCCCCACCCCGGACCCAGCTTCGGGATCTTCACCCCGGCCAGGACCTCGCCGGGGCGCAGCGCCGTCTCCAGGTAGTCGACGAAGAACTCGGCGGCGGGGATCTCCCGCTCGCCCTCCTCCGACCCGGCCACGAGGACGCCGTCCAGCGCCAGCACCACCGCGGGCAGGTCGCCCGCCGGGTCGGCGTGCGCCAGCGAGCCGCCCAGCGTCCCCCGGTGCCGTACGGCCGGGTCGGCCACCGTGGCCGTGGCCAGCGCCAGCAGCGGGCAGCCCTCGGTGACCACGGCGGAACGGATGACCTCGTCATGGGTGGTCATCGCCCCGATGTAGACGTGGTCGCCGCGGTCGTGCACGCCCGACAGCTCCGGCAGGCGGCCGACGTCCACGAGCTTCGACGGGTAGGCCAGCCGCAGCCGCAGCAGCGGGAGCAGCGACTGCCCGCCCGCCAGCACCTTCGCGTCCTCGTCCGCCGCGAGCTCCGCGCAGGCCTCCGCCAGCGAGCCTGGACGGACGTAGTCGAACTGCGCGGGGATCATCGCCCTGCTCCTTCCAGTGCCCGCCAGACCCGTTCGGGCGTGCACGGCATCCGTACGTCGGCGACGCCGAACGGGCGCAGGGCGTCGACGACCGCGTTCACCACGGCCGGGGTCGAGGCGATCGTGCCCGCCTCGCCGACGCCCTTGACGCCCAGCGGGTTGCTGGTGGCCGGGGTCTCGGTGCGGTCGGTCACGAACGCCGGAAGGTCCGCCGCCGACGGCAGCAGGTAGTCGGCCATCGTCGTGGTCAGCAGGTTGCCGTCGGCGTCGTACACGGCCTCCTCGAACAGGGCCTGCGCGACGCCCTGGGCGATGCCGCCGTGCACCTGGCCCTCGACGATCAGCGGGTTCACCACGCGGCCCACGTCGTCCACGGCGACGTACGAGCGGATCTTCACCATGCCCGTCTCGGTGTCGACCTCCACCGCGCACAGGTGGGTGCCGTGCGGGAAGGAGTAGTTCTCCGGGTCGAACGTGGCGTCGGAGTCGAGCCGCGCCTCGGCGCCCTCCGGCAGGTCGTGCGCGGTGAACGCCGCGTACGCCAGTTCCTGGATGGTCTTGCGCTGTTCGGTGCCCTTCACCTGGAACGCGCCCGCGTGGAACTCCAGGTCGTCCGGCGAGCACTCCAGCAGGTGCGCCGCGAGCCTCCTGGCCTTCTCCTTGACCTTCTCGCACGCCTTCAGCACCGCCACGCCGCCGACCACCAGCGAGCGCGAGCCGTAGGTGTCCATGCCCTTGTGCGCCACGGCCGTGTCGCCGTGCAGCACCGTGACGTCGTCGAACGGCACGCCCAGCGCGTCGGACACGATCTGGCTCCACGACGTCACATGGCCCTGCCCGTGCGGCGACGTGCCCGTGATGACCTCGACCTTGCCCGTCGGCAGCATCCGCACCGAGCCGTGCTCCCAGCCGCCCACCGCGTAGCGCGCCTCGCCCAGCAGCCGCGACGGCGCCAGGCCGCACATCTCCGTGTACGTGCTGACGCCGATGCCGAGCTGCACCGGGTCGCCCCTGTCGCGCCGGTCGGCCTGTTCCGCCCGCAGCTTGTCGTAGCCGAACAGGGCCATCGCCCGGTCCGTCGCCGCCTCGTAGTTGCCCGAGTCGTACGTCAGGCCCGACACCGTCGTGTACGGGAACTCGTCGTGCCTGATCCAGTTGCGCCGCCGCACCTCCATCGGGTCGAGGCCCAGCTCGGCGGCGAGCTCGTCCATGGTGCGCTCGATGGCGAACGTCGCCTCAGGCCGGCCCGCGCCCCGGTAGGCGTCGGTGGGCATCTTCGTGGTGAAGACGCCGGTGCAGCCGAACTCGTACGCGTCCATCTTGTAGATCGCGTTGAACAGCGCCGCGCCGAGCAGCGGCACGCCCGGCGTCACCAGCATCAGGTACGCGCCCATGTCGGCCAGCAGGTCCACCCGCAGGCCGCGGATGCGGCCGTCGGCGTCGGCCGCCAGCCTGACGTGCTGGATCTGGTCGCGGCCGTGGTGCACCGTCATGTTGCCCTCGGAGCGCGACTCGGTCCACTTGACCGGCTTGCCGAGGCGGCGCGCGAGCAGCAGGCAGAGCACCTCCTCGGCGGTGACCTGGAGCTTCGAGCCGAACCCGCCGCCGACGTCCGGCGCGATCACGCGGATCTTGTGCTCGGGGATTCCGGTGATCACGGCCAGCATGACCCGCAGGATGTGCGGGATCTGCGTCGCCGACCACACCGTGTAGGAGTCGCCGTCGGTCTCCGCCATGACCGCGCGCGGCTCCATCGCCGTCGGGATGAGCCGCTGCTGCACGTACGTGCGGTCGATCACCACGGGCGCGTCGCGGAAGGCCGCCTCGACGTCGCCGGACTCGATCTTCACGGAGAACGCCTTGTTGCCCTCCGGGTGCACCTTCGGGCTGTCCGGCGAGAGCGCCTCGCGCATGTCCACGACCGCCGGCAGCGGCTCGTACTCGACGTCGATCGCCTCCAGCGCGTCGGCCGCGCGGTAGCGGTCGGTCGCGACCACGCAGGCCACCGCCTCACCGACGTACCGGACCTCCGACACCGCCATCGGCGGGTGATCGGGGATCACGATGTCCTCGCTGACCGGCCAGCCGCACGGCAGGCTGCCCTGCTCGTCCGCGAAGTCCCGCCCGCTGAACGCCGCCACCACCCCCGGCAGCCCGATCGCCCCGGACACGTCCACCCGGGTGATCCTGGCGTGCGCCATCGGGCTGCGCAGGAACGTCACGTACAGCAGGCCAGGACGCGACAGGTTGTCCGTCCAGCGGGTGCGCCCCGTGAGCAGCCTCCCGTCCTCCTTGCGCCGCCGCGGCCTGCCCAGCTCCGGTGCGCCAGAAGGCTCGCTGATCTGGTCGCTCTCCGCGATCTGCTCGGCCACCACGCCGACGTCGATCTCGCTCATGAGGTCTTCACCGCCTGCCCCATCTCCTGAGCGCCGCGCCGCACCGCCCTGACGATGTTGCAGTAGCCCGTGCAGCGGCACAGGTTCCCCTCAAGGCCGTGCCTGATCGCCTCCTCGGACGGATCGGGATCGTCCCTGAGCAGGTCGATCGCGGCCATCACCATGCCGGGCGTGCAGTAGCCGCACTGCAGCGCGTGCTCCTCGTGGAAGGCCCGCTGCATCGGATGCATCGAGCCGCCGGCCCCCAGGCCCTCGATCGTGACGACGTCGCAGCCGTCGGCCTGCACGGCCAGGACCGAGCAGCTCTTCACGCTCCTGCCGTCGAGCATGACGGTGCAGGCGCCGCAGTTGCTGGTGTCGCAGCCGACCGGGGTGCCGGTCTTCCCCAGCCGGTCTCGAAGCAGATGGACGAGCAGGAGCCGCGGCTCCACGTCCTCCTCGTACGTGATCCCGTCGACGGTGACGGTGATTCGGGGCATACGTCCTCCCTAGGAACAGGGGGAAAGGCGGATACACGCCACCGTACGCCGGTGTTTGTCCCGGTCAAGGGTCACTTACCGCGGACCACCCGCGCGATGATCGCGACCACCCCCGCAAACCCGAGCCCCACGACCACCAGCGCGCCCAACGTCACAGAGTCGTTGAGCTCGCCGGTCAGCACCAGGATACCCAGCACCACGAAGAGCAACCCGCTGAGCAGGGCCATCCAGTCCGTCCTGTGCAGGCTGCGCGGCCTGTCCACCTCACGCGGCACGCCGCACCTCCATGTCGCCGACGCCGCCCCTCAGGTTGAGCACGATCGTCGCCGGGCGGTCCCGCGGGGGGACCTCCGGCTCCAGGACCTTGCTGAAGTCCACGTCCACGCCGCCCCTGAGCGAATGGTCCACCTTCACGTCCCCGATCCTGTTCGTCGCGTGCACCTCCACCCTGGCCTGCGGCGGGACGATCACCCGCAGCGTCCCGAGCGCCACCGTCGCGTTGAACGTCACGCGCGAGCCCGGCTCCAGCTTCAGGTCCGACAGGTCCAGCCGGCCGTCGCCGACGCCCACGTCGTAGCGCAGGCCCGCCTCGGCGACCGTGAGCGGGTGCCAGCGCAAGTCGCCGAACTGTTTCGGCAGGTCGCCCAGCATCATCGTCATCGCCAGGAGCATCGCGACGGTCGTGCCCGCCGCCACCAGCCCGGCGCCGCGCCCCCACCAGGCGGCCACCAGCAGGCCGGCCCCGATGGTGACCAGCACGGCGCCGCCGACGGCGGTCGGGCTGACGCCGCCGGCCGACTTCGCCTGGACCAGCATGACGATCCCTCCGATGATGAAAGCCAGCAGGATGGTGATGACGCCGATGAACGACCTCCGGCGCGGCCTGCGCTCCTGCCTGGGGACGGGCCTGCCGTACAGGGCGGGGTCATAGGGGGAGTGGCCGGGCCGCCTGCGGGGGTCGAGCGGGCGGAAGGGGCCGTTCGGCGCGAACGGCTCGCCGTACCCGACGGGCTGCCGGGGCGGGGGAGCCTGGTCGCGGTAGGAGCGGGCCGACGCGGCGTGCGAGGCCGCCTGCTCACCGTGCGCCTGCTCACCGTGCGCCTGTTCCCCGCGGGGCGTCGCCTGCTCGGTGCGGGACGCCGTCCGGTCGGCGTGGGACGCCGCCTGCTCCCCGTGGGACGCCGTCTGGTCGGCGTGGGTCGTCGCCGGCTCCTCGTACGGCGCGGCCGGCTGCAGGCGGGTCGGCGACGGGATCTCGGCGGTCGGCGCGGCCTGCCCCTCGGGCGCTTCCCCGGCCTCGGCCGGGGCGGACGGTGCCGCGGGCAGCAGCCGCGTGGCCCCGGGACGCTCCTCCTCGCCACCGCCACCGTCACCGTCACCGCCACCGTCACCGTCACCGTCACCGGCGCCCTCGCCCGTGCCCTCGCCCGTGCCCTCGCCCGTGCCCTCGCCCGTGCCCTCGCCCGTGCGGCGCTGCTCGGTGGGCGCCTGCGCGACGGTCTCTTCGGCGGTCTCTCCGGCGGTCTCCGCGGCGGTCTCCGCGGCGAAGGCGGCCCTGGTCAGGGGAGCCTCCGGCGCCGCCGGACGTCGTCCAGGCTCGCCTTCACCTTCACCTTCACCTTCACCTTCGCCGGCGGACGGCGTCTCGGCGGCGAGGGGATCCTGGGGGCGGGCCGCCGGGTGGAGCTTCTCCGTGGGGGGCTGGGGAGCGTACGAGTGCACCGGCTCAGGGTGGGGCTGCGGGTACACGAAGGGAGCCTGGCGGCCCGGCTCGTACGGCGGCGCCGCCTGCTCAGGACCCGCCCGCCGGCTGAGCCGTTCGGGCATCGAGCGCGCCAGCCCCTTGAGGTCAACGCCGTTGGCGTGCGCGGCCAGCAGCGAGACGGCCAGCAGCACGCCGACCACCAGCGTGCCGGTGTCCAGCCACACCGAGGCCAGGTTGATCGCGAGGCCGAACGCGAGCACCGCCGTCAGCAGCGCCATCACGGTCTCGGCGTCGAAGTCGCGGCGCGTCCACTGCTCGATGAGCCCCGGCTTGCCGTTCGGCTCCTTCATCAGCAGGAACGCCGCGATGTACAGGAACAGCCCGACGCCCGACCCGAGCAGGAGCGCCGCGAAGCCGACGCGGAACACCACGGGATCGATGCCGGTGTAGCGGCCCATCCCGGCGCACACGCCCATGAGGAAACGCCCCTCGCTGCTGCGCCGCAGCCCGCGGGGCCTCGTGGCCTGTTCCCTGGACGGTGCTTCTGTCATGCCACCATGGTGGCGCGGGTCCCCGCGCCCCCGCATCCGGGACACCCCTGACGTGACCCGGGGGTTGTTCCCTGATGTCCGGCACGTCCCCGACGTGTGACGATGTCCCTTGTTATGGCTGACCAGAAGACTCTCGCCGAGCCCGGCGGCGACGCGCCCTACCGGCGGATGACGCGGCCCATGGAGGGCCGCCTGCTCGGCGGCGTCGCCCAGGGGCTGGCCACGCAGCTCTCGCTCGACCCCATCGTGATCAGGCTGATGTTCGTGCTGCTCAGCGTCGTCGTCGACGGGGTCGGCGTGGTCGCGTACGCGGTGCTGTGGATGATCACCCCCAAGCAGCCGTACGAGGGCCAGCCGCCGCAGCGCGACTGGAGCCAGCTCGCGGCGTTCACCGCGATCGGCGTGGCGCTGTTCGCGTTCGGCTGGCTCACGGGGGCGTCCAAGGGCGGCATCGGCATGCTGCCGTTCGCGGTGGGCGGCATCGGCGCCCTGATCCTCTGGCAGCAGGCCGATCCCGAACGCCGCAAGAGCTGGGTGAGCGGCGCCTCGCGCACCATGCGCAAGAACCGGGTGCGGACGCTGCTCGGGGTCGTGCTCGTGGTCGTCGGCGCCGCCGGTTTCCTCGTCATGCAGGGCGAGCTGGCGCAGGCCAGGCCGGGGCTGCTGTTCACGGCGGTGGTGGTCGGCGGGCTCGCGGTCATCGCGGCGCCCTGGCTGGCGGGCCTGTGGAAGGAGCTCCAGCTCGAACGGCGCGAGCGCATCAGGCAGGAGGAACGCGCCGAGGTGGCCGCCATGGTCCACGACTCGGTGCTGCACACGCTCACCCTGATCCAGCGCGTCGCCCACGATCCGCGGGAGGTCACCAGGCTGGCCCGGTCGCAGGAGCGCGAGCTGCGCAACTGGCTGTACCAGCCGGCGCAGGACGCCGACGCGACGATCGCCGCCGGCGTGCGCAGGGTCGCGGCCGAGGAGGAGGACGCGCACGGCGTGCCCATCGAGGTGGTCTGCGTGGGCGACCTCGCCTTCGACCCGGGCGGCAGGCTGGCGGCCATGCTGAAGGCGGCCCGGCAGGCGATGGTCAACGCGGCCAAATACTCTGAGAGTCCATCTATTTCCGTCTATGCGGAGGTAGAGGGTGAAGAGGTCACAATTTTCGTGAAGGATCGTGGCAAGGGGTTCGACCTGGACGCGGTGCCGGCCGACCGGATGGGCATCAGGGAGTCCATCATCGGGAGAATGGAACGTCACGGCGGCACGGCGAGGATGCGCACCGAACCCGGCGAGGGCACCGAAGTGATGCTGACGATGAAGGTGGAGAACGAATGACGCGCGTGCTGATCGTCGACGACCATCGGCTGTTCCGCTCCGGCGTACGGGCCGAGCTGGGCGACTCCATCGAGGTGGTCGGCGAGGCCGAGGACGTCGAGTCCGCCGTGCGGGCGATCGCCGAGCACCAGCCCGACGTCGTCCTGCTGGACGTGCACATGCCCGGGGGCGGCGGGCAGGAGGTGCTGCGGCGCGTCCTCGGCTCGGGCTCCCAGGTGCGCTTCCTCGCCCTGTCGGTGTCCGACGCCGCCGAGGACGTCATCGGCGTCATCAGGGGCGGCGCCCGCGGCTACGTCACCAAGAACATCAGCGGCAAGGAGCTGACCGACGCCATCCGCAGGGTCGCCGAGGGCGACGCCGTCTTCTCGCCGCGGCTGGCCGGGTTCGTCCTCGACGCGTTCGCCTCGTCGGAGGCGCCGTCGATCGACCCGGAGCTCGACTCGCTGACGCAGCGCGAGCGCGAGGTGCTGCGGCTCATCGCCCGCGGGTACGCGTACAAGGAGATCGCCAAGGAGCTGTTCATCTCCGTGAAGACGGTGGAGACGCACGTCTCGTCGGTGCTGCGCAAGCTCCAGCTCTCCAACCGCCACGAACTGTCCCGCTGGGCCACCGCCCGCCGCCTCGTCTGACCCACGACCCTCCGAGCCCCACCGGCCGCCCCAACCACGAGGCCCACCCACGCTCTTCCCTACGCCCAACCACCCGGCCGGCCCCCGCCGCCCCAGCGCCTGCTCCACCCACCGCCTGCCCCAAGCCGCACCCCTGCTTCACTGCCCAATGCCGCGCGTCCCCGCATCTCCGTCGCCGCCCACCGCCCCGATCCACCACCACAGCCCGCCTGCCCTGAACCGCGCCACCACCCCGCATCAATCGCCCAGGGGCCACCTGACCTGCACCTGCGCCGCCCCTCGGGCTCACATCCGGGGGGTCGCCTGGCCTGCACCTGCACCCTGGGGCTCATGTCCGAGGGTGCGCTTGGCCTGAACCTGCGCCACCCCCGTCCGCACCGGCGGCGCTGAGATCGCTGCGCAGCCAAGAGGCTCGTGCACGGCGCCACCGCGGCCAAGAGGCGGGCGCGCGGTGGCGGTCCGAGGAAGGGGCGGGCGGGCGCGCGGTGGCGGTCCGAGGAAGGGGCGGGCGGGCGCGCGGTGGCGGTCCGAGGAAGGGGCGGGCGGGCGCGCGGTGGCGGGCTGGGCGATGGCGGTGGGCGTCCCAGGGGGTTGGGCGGCGAAGACGGCAGTGGGGTGTGGCCGGCAGCACGCACGCCGTGCGCGCCTTCTTGCTCGGGCTTGCTCGGGCCGCCGCCGCACGTCGGCCTCTTGGCTGCGGTGGCGCTGTGGGCGCGCCTCTTGCTCGGGCCGTCGGCGTGGGTCGCCGCCTGGCGGCCAGTGCCGCTGCGCGGATCCCTACCTGGCGCGGCCAGTGCCGCTGCGCGGATCCCTACCTGGCGCGGCCAGTGCTGCTGCGAGGGTCCCCGCCTGGCTCGGCCAGTGCTGCTGCGAGGGTCCCCGCCTGGCGGCCAGTCGCTGCGCGGTGCTTGCCGTCGGTGTCGGGTGATTCACCTAGCTGCGATGGAGTTTTATTGCGAAATGTCGCCTGATGGTCGCTGTTGGGCGTAAATAGGGCGCAAGTCGCTCATAAGCCCTGGAACGTTACAAAACCGTTATGGCCTATCCGTCTACGAAACAGGCGTCCCAATAGTCACACATGAGGAGAAGTTGCACATAGTCCAGGAGTAAACCCCTTGAAACCCGTCCCCTCGACGCTGGCCCTGATCGCCCTGGTGGCCGCGACCGCCTGCTCGGCGGAAGCCGTCCAGGCACCGGCCGCGCAGCCCAAGGCGGCGGCCGTGCACGCCGCCGCCGCTGCCGGCCCGGCCAGCCCGGCGAAGACCATGAAGCTCGACATCGCCGACATCACTCCGATGGCGGAGACGACGGAGAAGGTCGGCGTCGGTTTCCCGATCATCGTCACGTTCGACCGCGACGTCAAAGACAAGGCGGCCGTCGAGGCGCTGCTTGAGGTGCAGGCGGAGAAGCCGGTCGAGGGCGCCTGGCGCTGGGTGTCGCCCAAGAAGGTCATCTACCGGACCAAGACCTACTGGAAGCCCCACCAGAAGATCCTCTTCACCGCGCGTCTCAGCCAGCTCCCCGGCAACGCCGCCAAGGACATCACCCGCCGCTTCGCCGTGGGCACCGCGAACATCTCCGTGGTGGACACGCGCAGGCACGTCATGAAGACCTACCGCGACGGCAAGCTGGCCAAGAAGATCCCGATCAGCGCCGGCCGCGGCGGCCTGATCAAGAACGGCGTGGACGTCTACCTCACCACCAGCGGCGTCCACCTCACCATGGGGAAGAAGGCCGTGGAGACGATGACGTCCTCGTGGATGGGCGTCACCGACCCCAAGGACCCGCGTTACTACAAGGAAGAGATCCCCTGGGCCGTCCGGATCTCCGACAGCGGCGAGTACGTCCACCAGAGCGCCGGCTACTACCAGTACCTGGGCCGCTCGAACCAGAGCCACGGCTGCGTCAGGGCCACCCCCGCCGGCGCCAAGTGGTTCTACACGATCGCCCAGCGCGGAGACGTCGTGAAGATCACCGGCACCAAGCGCAAGCTCGACTGGCAGAACGGCTGGAGCTACTGGCAGCTGAGCTGGACCCAGTGGCAGCAGGGCAGCGCGCTGAAGAGCTGACGCCCGCTCCCCACCGGCGGCCGAAGGGCGGCGGCGAAGCGCTGACGCCCGCCCCGCCGACGGCCGGGCCGGTGTGGCGCCTGCCCCACCGGCCGCCGCACCACCGATCAGGCCCGCCCGCACCCCGCGGGCGGGCCTTTCAGGTCTTAGAGCTTCTCCAGCGGCGCGTACGCCAGCAGCAGCGTCTTCTCGCCCCCGGTGCCGAAATCGATCTTGACCTTGGTCTTCTCGGCGACGCCGTCGACCGACACGACCGTGCCGAGGCCGAACGCGTCGTGCGTCACCCGGTCGCCCGGGGCGAGCGACGGCACCGTACGCCCGCCGCCACCGCCACCGCCGCGCGCCGGCGGACGGGCCGAGGTCGCGGGCTCGCGCCTGGTGGCGGCGCTCCACGCGGACTTCTCCGGGTCGGTACGCCAGTCGATGAGCTGCTGCGGCACCTCGTTGACGAACCGCGAGGCCGGGTTGAACGACGGCGACCCCCACGAGCTGCGCACCGCCGCCCGGGTGAGGTACAGCCGCTTCTGCGCCCTGGTGATGCCCACGTAGGCGAGGCGCCGCTCCTCCTCCAGCTCCTTCGGCTCGCCCAGGGAGCGGACGTGCGGGAAGACGCCGTCCTCCATGGCCGTGAGGAACACGACGGGGAACTCCAGGCCCTTGGCGGTGTGGAGCGTCATGAGCGTGACGACGCCCTGCCCGCCGTCGGCCTCGGGGATCTGGTCGGCGTCGGCGACCAGCGACACCTGCTCCAGGAACTCGACCAGGGTGCCCTCGGGGTTGGCCTCCTCGAACTCGGAGGCCACCGAGACGAGCTCGTTGAGGTTCTCGAGGCGCGACTCGTCCTGAGGGTCCTCGGACGCCTCCAGCTCGGCGCGGTAGCCGGTGGCCGCCAGCACCTCCTCGGCCAGCGCCGACGGCGGCACGCCCTCGGCCTTGGCGATCAGCTCCTCGATCATCGCGACGAACTCGCGGATCGCGTTGAGCGAGCGCGTGGCCATGCCGTACGCCTCGTCGGCCCTGCGCAGGGCGTCCCAGAACGAGATGCGCTCGCGCGACGACAGCGCCTCGACCATCGCCTCGGCCCGGTCTCCGATGCCGCGCTTGGGCACGTTGAGTATGCGGCGCAGTGACACGACGTCGGCCGGGTTGGCGAGCACCCGCAGGTAGGCGAGGAGGTCCTTGACCTCCTTGCGCTCGTAGAAGCGCACGCCCCCGACCACCTTGTACGGCAGCCCGGTGCGGATGAAGATCTCCTCGAACACGCGGGACGCCGCGTTGGTGCGGTAGAAGACCGCGACGTCGCCCGGCTTGACGTCCTCCTCGTCGCAGAGCCTGTCGACCTCCTGCGCGACGAACATGGCCTCGTCGTGCTCGTTGTCGGCGACATACCCGACGATCTTGGGGCCGTCGCCCTGGTCGGACCAGAGGTTCTTCGGCTTGCGCGACTCGTTGCGGGCGATGACCGCGTTGGCGGCGGCCAGGATGTTCTGGGTGGAGCGGTAGTTCTGCTCCAGCAGGATCGTGCGGGCGTCGGGGTAGTCGCGCTCGAACTCGAGGATGTTGCGGATCGTCGCGCCGCGGAAGGCGTAGATCGACTGGTCGGCGTCGCCGACGACGCACAGCTCGGACTGGCCGGTGCCCGAGCGGACCAGGTCGCCGTCGGCCGTGCGCAGCTCGGGATGCCCCACCAGCTCCCTGATCAGGATGTACTGGGCGTGGTTGGTGTCCTGGTACTCGTCGACCAGGACGTGCCTGAACCGCATCCGGTAGTGCTCGGCCACCTCGGGGAAGAGCTGGAAGAGCGTCACGGTGTTCATGATGATGTCGTCGAAGTCCATCGCCCCCGCTTCTGTGAGCTTGAGCTGGTAGGACTTGTACGCCTGCGCGAGCGTCTTCTCCAGGTGCAAGCCCGCCTTGTCGAGCGCGGTCTCGTAGTCGATGAGCTCGTTCTTGAAGTTGCTCACCTGCGCCGAGAACGAGCGCGGCGGGTAGCGCTTGGGGTCGAGGTCCATCTCCCTGCAGACCATGGCCATGAGCCGCTGGGAGTCGGCCTGGTCGTAGATGGAGAAGCTGGACGGGAACCCGAGCCGCTTGGCCTCGCGCCGCAGGATGCGCATGCAGGCGCTGTGGAACGTCATCACCCACATCGCCTTGGAGCGGGGGCCGACCAGCTTGTCGATGCGCTCCTTCATCTCCCTGGCGGCCTTGTTGGTGAAGGTGATCGCCAGGATCTCACCGGGGTGCACGTCGCGCTCGGCCAGCAGGTACGCGATGCGGTGGGTGAGCACCCGCGTCTTGCCCGACCCCGCGCCCGCGACGATGAGCAGCGGGCTGCCATGGTGGATCACGGCCTCGCGCTGCTGCGGGTTGAGGCCGTCGAGCAAGGGGTGGTGGTCTACGGAGACGTGGGTCGGCACCCCCTTAGGTTAAGACGCCCCACCGACAAACGGCGCCCGGAATGAGATCGGCGGGCGGCCGGTTGTCCTCGGACAAAGGTCATGAAAGGGGAGAGCATGCTGGTGGAGAGCGAGATCAACCGGGTGCTCGTCGTCACGGCCCATCCCGACGACGTGGACTTCGCGGCGGCGGGGTCCGTCGCCCTGTTCTCCGACAGGGGAGTGCAGGTGACGTACCTGCTGGTCACCGACGGCGACGCGGGCGGCAACGAGCGCGAGCTCGACCACGCCGGCATGGCGGAGCTGCGCAGGTCCGAGCAGCTCGCCGCCGCGAAGGCGGTCGGGGTGACGGACGTGCGCTTCCTCGGCTACGCCGACGGGACCGTGGTGCCGACGCTGGATCTGCGGCGCGACATCGCCAGGGTGATCCGCCAGGTCAGGCCCGACCTCGTCATCACGCACCACCCCGACCGCAACTACGAGTTCGTCGCGCCGAGCCACCCCGACCACCGCGCCGTGGGCGGCGCCGCGCTCGACGCGGTCTACCCCGACGCCCGCAACCCGTACGCCTTCCCCGAGCTGCTCCAGCAGGAGGGCCTGGAGGCGTGGACGGTGCGCGAGGTCTGGCTGAACGGCGGCTCGACCCCGAACCACTGGGTGGACGTCACCGACGCCATGGACCGCAAGCTGGCCGCGCTCCAGTCGCACGTCAGCCAGGTGGCGCACGTGGAGGGGTTCGCCGACTTCGTCAGGAGCCGCTTCGCCGCGTGGGCCCAGCAGGCCGGGTTCGGCGAGGGCCGCTACGCGGAGGCGTTCCAGGTGGTGCCGACGGCCTGAGGCCCGCGCCCGGCGGTCTCGGCCGGGGGCAGGCGGGCGGCCACGCGGGCGAACAGGTAGCCGAGCGAGTTCGTGGCCAGGTGCAGCAGGGCCGGGGCCAGCAGGCCGCCGCGGCGGCGCAGCTCGCAGAACAGCACGCCCGCCGCCGCCGTGGAGACGACGCTGCCCGCCACCACCCTGGCCGTGTCGAGGTGGTTCGGCGTCTCGCCCGCGGTCAGCGCGCCGAGCGCCGGGTTGGCGCGCGCCATGTCGACGGCCGGGAGGACGTGCCACAGGCCGAACAGCGCCGACGACACGGCCGTGGCCGCCGCCGCGCCGCTCCGCCGCCGCACCATGGCGTGCAGCGCGCCGCGGAAGCCGACCTCCTCCAGCAGCACCGTGCCGAGCGGCACCTGCAGGAGCGCCTCCTCCAGCACCCGGGCGCCCGACAGCGACAGCGCCCGCTCGTCGTGGAAGAGCGGCCTGGTACGCGGCAGCGCCACCCCCGCCGTGTACGCGACGGCCACGGCGCCTGCCAGCGTGCCCCCGATCAGCGCGCCGCGCCTGCCGCGCTCGAACCCCAGCTCCCGCCACGACACCCCCGACCGGCGCGCCATCGCGACGAGGGCCGCCGTGGCGGCGGCGGAGGTGAGGGGGGCCAGCCGGGGGGCCACCCTGTTGTTCAGGACGTTGGCCGCGAGGAGGACGGCCGCCGAGCGGATCAGCACCCTTGCAGGCTACGTCCGCGGGCCGGACCGGGTGTCACGTCGCGGCGGCGCTGCGCCAGCCCGCCGGGAAGCGGCTGCGGCGGCGCTCCTCGGGAGTGAGGCCGCCCCAGATGCCTTCGGACTCGCCCGCGCCCAGCGCGTACGCCCGGCACTCCTCCAGCACCTGGCAGCCCGCGCACACGGCCTTGGCCCTGGCCTCCTGCACGGGGGAGGAGGCGAGGGGGAAGAAGAGGTCGGGGTCGCTGGATCTGCACGCACCCCGGCGCAGCCAGCCGATCTGCTCCAGTGGCATGCACCCACCGTACGGCCAGGTCATGATCGCGCACATCATCCTCCGGGGTGAACCGCGGCTACACCCTCAGCAGGCGCCGACGCCGCCGCCGTACCCCCTGGCGAACGCCTGCTGGCGCTGCGCGGCGGTGCCGTGCGCGGCCGGGTTCAGCCAGTCGTCGGTGGGGTCGCCCGCGGACTCCAGGCTGAGCAGCAGCTCGTCCTCGTCGCCCGGCTGAGCCTGCAGCGCGCCCGAGCCCACCAGGGCGGCCAGCGTGCCGCCCGCGTAGCAGTCGGCCTGCAGCTCCATCTGGACGTTCAGCTCGAAGCCGGTCCGGAGCTGCGCCTGCACGGCGTGCCCCAGCTCGTGCGGGATGATCACGTAGACGGAGCCGTCGCCCATCTCGCTCCACAGCGACTCCATCCACGCGCGGTCGTAGGCGACGAAGTGGCCGAGCGGGCAGTAGAAGGCGTTGCCCGGCACGGCCTTCTGGCCGCCGCAGCTCGGCCCGGCCTTCCCGGTGTAGGGGATGAAGGCCGTGATCGGCCGGTACGTCCTGCCGTACCGGCTGAACTCCTGCTTCCAGAACTCCTCGCTGAGGGCGCGGGCGTCCCGCACGTCGTCGTCGAAGGAGTCGTCGGCGTCGCGCGAGAAGGGCCCGGGGGCGCCGCCGCAGGCCGCCGCCAGCAGGGCGGCGAGGAGCAGGGCGAGCAGGGGGAGCAGGGGGCGGCGCACGGGGTCACACGTCCCAGGTGTGGACGGGTTCGTTGGTGTGCATGCGTTCGATGTACCCCAGGGTCATGGCCCGTAGCGCTTCGTGCCTGTCGAGGTCGCCGCGGGCGCGTACCGACTCGACCTGCCAGGTGGCGCCGGTGCGCTGGGCCAGGCAGCGTCCCTCGATGACGCCGAGCAGGCGGTCGGCGACCCGCGGGTCCACGCCCCAGCCCGCCAGCCCCTCGTAGGCGAGGGGCAGCAGGCGGCGCAGGACCAGTTCGGACGCCGGCACCTCGCCGAGCCCCGGCCAGTACAGCCGGGCGTCGATCCCGTGCCTGGCCGCCTCCCTCAGGTTGTCCTCGGCCGCGGGGAACGACATGCGCGACCAGATGGGCCGCTCGACGTACGGCAGGATGCGCATCAGCCCGTAGTAGAAGGCGGCGTTGGCGGCGGCGTCCAGCACCGACGGCCCGGCGGGCAGCACCCGGTTCTCCACCCGCAGGTGCGGCCTGCCGTCCACCACCGCGTACACCGGCCGGTTCCAGCGGTAGATCGTGCCGTTGTGCAGGGTGAGCTCGTGCAGCTGCGGGACGCGGCCCTGCTCCAGCTCCTTGCGGGGGTCCTCCTCGTCGCAGAGGGGCAGCAGCGGGGGGTAGTAGGCGACGTTCTCCTCGAACAGGTCGAAGACGCTGGTGATCCACCGCTCGCCGAACCAGACGCGCGGTCGCACGCCCTGCCGCTTCAGCTCGGTGGGCCGGGTGTCGGTGGCCTGCTCGAACAGGGTGATCCTGGTCTCGCGGTGCAGTTCCTTGCCGAACAGGTACGGCGAGTTGGCGGCGACGGCGACCTGCGGGCCCGCGATGGCCTGCGCGGCGTTCCAGTGCGCGGCGAACGTCTCCGGGCTGACCTGCAGGTGCAGCTGGAGGCTGGTGCAGGCGGCCTCCGGCGCGATGCTGGCGGCCCGCGTGTCGAGGCGTTCGACGCCCTCGACGCACAGGTGCAGGTCCTCGCCGCGGGCCGCGAAGATCTGCTCGTTGAGCATGCGGTAGCGCGGGTTGGCCGACAGCGTGCCCTCGACGACGTCCCGCTCGCGCAGCGTCGGCAGGATGCCGACCATGACGAGGTGGCCGCCCTGGGAGCGGGCGTGCTCCTCGGCGTGGTTCAGCCTGGCGCGGACGTCGTTCTCCAGCCGGAGCGCGCCGTCGTCGCCGAGATCCTGGGGTGTGATGTTGATCTCGATGTTGAACTGGCCGAGCTCGGTTGCCCAGTCGGGGCGGCGGATGGCGGACAGGACGGCCGCGTTGCACATGGCGGCCTCGCCGCGGTCGTCCACGATGTTGAGCTCGATCTCCAGCCCGGCGAGCGGCCGTTCCACCTCGAAGCGGGACTCGCGCAGCATCTGGGCGAAGACGTCGAGGCACTGCCGCACTTTCTCGCGGTAGCGACGGCGGTCTTCCCTGCTGAAGACGGTCGCGGGTACGTCTCTGCCCATATCTGGAAATGTCCCACGAACGGGGCCAATAAACCCCGGGCCTTTGGAACGTGCCAGGACAGGCGGCCGTACGGCCCCTCCCACGCGGGGAGGGGCCGGGCGGCTACTTGACCGTGCCGAGCGAGTTGATGGAGTTGTCCGGGATCTCCTTCGGCACCTCGGCGTCGGGGCCGAGTTCCGCGATGTCGATCCACTCGCTCTTCGGCGGAGCCTTGACCGTCACCTTCGAGCCCCAGCCGGTGTAACGGGTCTCGGTCTGCGAGCGCACCTTGCCGAGCACGCCGAAGTCCAGCGCCCAGTCGGTCGTGAGCCTGGTGACCAGGCCCTTGGCGTTCACGCCCAGGGCGTACTTGACCTCGATCTTCCCGAGGAGCTTGTCCGGCTTCTGCCCGTAGAGCTTGGCGATGTCCTTGTAGGAGATCACGCCGCTGTACGTGCCGCCCTTGGCGGTCTTGGCGCGCGTCACCAGGGCGTCGAGCACCTTCGGGCGGAAGATGTCGAGGACCTGGTTGTAGGTGCCGCTGGGCTCGCCGCCGGGGTAGCGGACCCACTTCTTGCCCTCGGGCAGATCCTCGCTGAACAGGCCGCCCTTGGCGTACTGGAAGCCGCCCACCGTGACCATGCGCTCGGGGGCGAAGATCGACGCGAAGGAGTCCTTCTTGGACGAGTGGTTCCTGATGTCGGAGGCCACCACGCCCTTCGCGCCGAAGGCCAGCGTGGCGCTGGTCTTCGTGGTCGCCATGCTCTCGCCCTTCATCGAGGTGCGCGAGGTCTCCGAGACCCTGACCCCGTGCCCGGCGGAGAACTGCTTCTTGAGCGCCTTCACCGGGTCCGCGGGCGCGGCCTGCGCCGGTGCCGCGGTCGCGAGCGCGGCGGCGGTCGTCAGCGCCAGTCCCGCGATGATTCGCTTCATACGCTTCCTTTTTGGAGGGATTTTGGAGGGGAGCAGGAAGCCTGCCAATTCAAGATCACGACCATATATCGCGCGTCAGGTGTTATGTCGGTAAATCGGTGCATTTTTCGTGCAGAAGTCATCTCCAGGACGTGAGATCACCGTCACAGTGGGGCCGAACCTCCACCCGATGACCAGGGCAGGTCAAGCTTGGGGCTAGGCTTCACTGGCGGAAACGCCCGGCACGCACGGGGTGGCCCGGGTCGTCGAACATCAGTCGGACAACGCAAGGACGGACCCTCGTGGACCTGTTCGAACATCAGGCGAAGGAGCTCTTCGCGGACTACGGCATCCCGGTGCCACGCGGCATCGTCGCCCACACCGTGGAGGAGGTGCGCGCGGCCGCCGAGGAACTGACCGGCCGCGTCGTCGTCAAGGCCCAGGTCAAGACCGGAGGCCGCGGCAAGGCCGGCGGCGTGAAGGTGGCCGACGACGCCGCCGACGCCGTCGAGAAGGCCAACGCCATCCTGGGCATGGACATCAAGGGCCACACGGTGCACAAGGTGCTCGTGGAGGAGGCCAGCGCGATCGCCGAGGAGTACTACTTCTCGTTCCTGCTCGACCGCGCCAACCGTACGTTCCTCGCGATCTGCTCCGCCGCGGGCGGCATGGACATCGAAGAGGTCGCCCACAGCACTCCCGAGAAGGTGGCCAAGGTCCCCGTCTCGGCCCTCACCGGCATCGACCGCGACAAGGCCCGCGAGATCGCGGTCGCCGGCGGCCTGCCCGAGAAGGCGCTCGACGGCGCGGCCGAGCTCATCGAGAAGCTCTGGTGCTGCTTCGTCGACGAGGACGCCACGCTCGTCGAGGTCAACCCGATGATCCTGTCGGCCGACGGCCAGGTGAAGGCCCTCGACGGCAAGGTCACCCTCGACGACAACGCCTCCTTCCGGCAGCCGGAGCACGAGGCGTACGCCGACAAGGCCGCCGAGGACCCTCTTGAGGCCAAGGCCAAGGAGAAGGACCTCAACTACGTCAAGCTCGACGGCGACGTCGGCATCATCGGCAACGGCGCCGGCCTGGTCATGTCCACGCTCGACGTGGTGGCCTACGCGGGCGAGTCGTTCCCGGGCAAGCCGTCCCCGGCCAACTTCCTCGACATCGGCGGCGGCGCGTCCGCCGAGGTCATGGCGGCGGGCCTGGAGATCATCATGTCCGACCCCAGCGTGAAGTCGATCTTCGTGAACGTCTTCGGCGGCATCACCGCCTGCGACGCCGTGGCCAACGGCATCGTGGCGGCGTTCAAGCTGCTGGAGAGCCGCGGCGAGGCCGTCACCCACCCGCTGGTGGTCCGTCTCGACGGCAACAACGCCCAGCTCGGGCGGCAGATCCTCGCCGACGCCGCGCTCCCGCGCGTCGAGCTGGTAGACACGATGGACGACGCGGCCAAGCGGGCCGCCGAGCTCGCTGCGGTAGGTGCGTGAGACATGGCTATCTGGCTGACCGAGAACAGCAAGATCATCGTTCAGGGCATGACCGGCGCGGAGGGCACCAAGCACACCCGCCGCATGCTCGCCTCCGGCGCGAAGGTCGTGGGCGGCGTCAACGCCCGCAAGGCCGGCATCACGCACGAGGGCCTGCCGGTGTTCGGCACCGTCAAGGAGGCCATGGAGCAGACCGGCGCCGACGTGTCGGTCGTCTTCGTGCCCCCGGCCGCCACCAAGGCCGCCGTCAAGGAGGCCATCGACGCCGAGATCCCCCTCTGCGTCGTCATCACCGAGGGCGTGCCCGTCCACGACTCCACCGAGTTCTGGGCGTACGCCACCGCCAAGGGCAACAAGACCAGGATCATCGGCCCCAACTGCCCCGGCATCGCCTCGCCCGGCGCCTCCAACGCCGGCATCATCCCCGCCGACATCACCACCAAGGGCCGCATCGGCCTGGTCTCGAAGTCCGGCACCCTCACCTACCAGCTCATGTACGAGCTGCGCGACATCGGCTTCACCACCGCTGTCGGCATCGGCGGCGACCCGGTCATCGGCACCACCCACATCGACGCGCTCCAGGCGTTCCAGGACGACCCCGACACCGACGCCATCGTGATGATCGGTGAGATCGGCGGCGACGCCGAGGAGCGGGCCGCCGCCTACATCGAGCAGCACGTCACCAAGCCGGTGGTGGCCTACGTGGCCGGCTTCACCGCCCCCGAGGGCAAGACGATGGGCCACGCCGGCGCCATCGTGTCCGGCTCCGCCGGCACGGCGCAGGCCAAGAAGGAGGCCCTGGAGAAGGTCGGCGTCCGCGTCGGCAAGACCCCCTCCGAGACGGCCCGCCTCATGCGCGAGATCATGCAGTCGCGCTGAGACACCGTGAGCGGGGGCCGCGGCGGCGGCCCCTCACGCGATCGAAGGAGCCCCGCGCCGGGATCGTCCGGCGCGGGGCTCCTCGCGTTCCGCCGTGCCGCGGTATGGGGCCGCTCCCGTACGGGTCCCGACAAAGTAGGCAGGGGCGGCGCGTCAACCAAGCAGCAGTCGGGAAAGCTTGAGAAAATCGCCTACTGTGACGGCGATTCTCGACCAGCTGCGGACAGCCCCCCGATCCGTGCTCGGCAAGCTGCCCGGGGTCTCCGGCGACGACGACGAGTCGCGCCGGCCACTGCCGGTGTCGGGGATGCTGGCCGCCGCCTGCACGCTCGGCGTCGGCCTGGCGGTGCTGACCACGCTCACCCTCGTCGGCTGGATGGCCGCGCCGCGCGGCGCGCTCGGCTCCGGCCTGCCCGGCGTGTTCCGCACGGCCGCGCAGCTCTGGCTGGCCGCCCACCACGCCGGCTTCGCCATCCCCGGCGGACGGGTCGGGCTGCTGCCGCTCGGCCTGATGGTCCTGCCCGCCGCGCTGCTCTACCGGGCCGCCAGGTGGATGGCGCGCGACGCCGACCTGCGGCTCAGGCTGCCCGCCCGGCTGCCCAAGAACAGCCCCCGCGAGCAGGCCAACGCCCGGCGCCGGGCGCAACTCGTGCTCGTGGCGCAGGCCGGCGTGTCGCTGGCGGCGCCGTACGCGCTGCTCGCCGGCCTCATCGCGGTCGTCGCGCGCAACGACGTCACCCAGCCCTTCATCGGTGAGGCGCTGATCAGCCACTTCGCCCTCGCGTTCCTCGCGGGCTCGCTGGCCACCGCGCGCACCATCGGGCCGTGGCGGGCGATGCCGCGGCTGCTGCCGGAACGGGTGCGGGCCCTCACCGTCGGCACGGCGGTCGCGACGGCGCTGCTGCTCGTCATGGGGTTCGGGCTGGTGCTCGCCGCCGTCGTGATCAACTTCCAGCAGGTCAGGGACCTGTCCTCGGTGCTGTCGCCGGGGTTCGTCGGCGGCGTCCTGCTGGTGCTGCTCCAGCTCCTCTACCTGCTGAACGCCGTCATCTGGGCGTCGTCGTACATCGCCGGTCCCGGTTTCGCGATCGGGGCCGACACGCTGGTCGCGCCCACGGGCGTCGAGCTCGGCACCGTGCCGAGCCTGCCGCTGCTGGGGGCGCTCCCCGAGAGCGGCACCGTGCCCGCCTGGATGATGGCCGTGGTCGCGCTGCCGTTCGCCGCGGGGGCCGTGGCCGGAGTGATGGTGGCGCGCATCTCGCCCTCGCCGTCGTACGAGGCCGCCCCGCTCTGGGGGTTCCTCACCGGCGTCGTCACCGGCCTGGTCTGGGGCGGGCTCGCGGCCCTGTCGGGCGGCCCGATCGGCGGCGGCAGGCTCGCGACCGTCGGGCCGTCGCCGTGGGAGGTGGCCCTGTCCGTGGCGCTGGAGGTCGGCGTGGCCGCCGGGATCTCCGCCGGGGTGACGAACCTGCTGCTGCTCAACCGCCGCGCCCGCGTCCCGCTCGACAAGGCCGCCGCGCCCGTGCGCAAGGCGGGCGCCGCGCTCGCCAAGGCCGCGAGCAAGGTGGGGCTGGCCGAGGCCGACCCGCGCCCCCTGCCCGGCCACTGGATGGACGCCACCGAGGCCGACACCCAGCCCATCCCCGTCATCAGGGACGACTGGCAGGACGAGCACGCCTCGGCGGAGGCCGAGACGCTGGCCCAGGCCCGCCCGCGCCCCGTCGCCCCCGAGGGGCCGCGCCCGCCGCGCAAGGACATCGTGGACGAGTCCGACGACCGCGGCGGCCACGTCATCTACGTCGACCCGTACGCCTGGGACCGCGACTGACAGTGATGACGAGTCCGCTGTGAGCCCCCGTCACGCCACGACGGCCGGGTAGGAGCTCCTCATCGCGCCGAAGTAGGCCTCGGGCGCTCCTTCGAGGTGCTCAGGCAGCCCGTCCATGAAGGCGCGCAGCAGGGGGGTCGCGTTGTGCCGGTCGAGGTCCTCCTGCGAACGCCACACCTCGTAGAGGAAGAACCGGCCGTCCTCCTGCTCGTGGAGGTGGTACTGAAGGTTGCCCTCGTGCCCTCGGGACGGCTCGACGAGGTCCATCAGGAGCCTTCTGAGCTCGTCGGCGTGTCCGGCCTTGGGGGTCAGGAACCCGTAGAGCGAAACCGGTGCTGGTGCAGTCGAAACCGTCGTCATGTGGTCAACGTAGGATGTGACATCGGTGTCAGATTCAAGCCGCCGCCCTGCGAGGTGGGTCACATGAAGATCGGGGAGCTGTCCCGCGAGACCGGCGTGGCCGTACGTCTCCTCCGCTACTACGAGGCCCAGGGGCTGCTCACCTCCCACCGCAGCGAAGGCGGCCACCGCCACTACGACCCCGACGCCCCCGCCACCGTCGCCCGCATCCGCACCCTGCTCGCCGCCGGGCTCCCCACCAAGGTCATCCGCGAGCTCATGCCCTGCTTCGCCGGCGACGGCGCCGGACTCCAGGCGTGCGTTCTCGACCACCTCAGAGCCCAGTACGCCGAGCTGGACTCCCGCATAGCCGACCTCACCCGGGCCCGCACCGCTCTGGGTGACATCCTCGACGTCTCCACCCGGGTGCTCGCCACGCCTGAACCGTGAAGCCTCGGGGCTAAGGCTGCATCGAGCCGAGCACCTCCAGCACGTCCGGGGGCAGCTTGCGCTGCGCGGAGTCCCTGAACTGCGTGAAGCACTCGCCCTGCGACGAGACCGTGCCCGCGCCCTTCATGCACTCCTGGTAGGCGGAGTACTCGTCCATCAGGTAGAGCTGCATGCCCGTGGCCATCAGCGACAGCGCGAGCGCCAGCGAGGAGACCGTGATGCCGCCCACCGCCGTGCCCGTGGGCCTGCCCGCCCCCTTGAGCAGGGGAAGCGCGCGGATGCCCGCCACGAGCGCGAACAGCGCCATGACCAGCCCCGCGAGCGGCAGCATGAACGTCATGGCCAGCGCTGCGATGGACAACCAGATCGCTCGGCGACCCGCTGATTCGGCGGGCTGCTGGCCTGCCGGTGCCTGCACCGGTGTCGACACCTGACCTCCTCTGCGTCGCTGGGAGAGGAACAGATACCCTGTCAGCCCCACCCTGTTTCCTTCTTTGGAGTGTGCGTGTCTAAGGCTGGGCGGCTCGTCGTCCTCGTCTCCGGCTCTGGAACCAACCTACAGGCCCTTCTGGACGCTTCCGCCGACCCGTCGTACGGGGCGCGCGTGGTGGCGGTCGGCGCCGACAGGGAGGGGATCGAGGGGCTGGCCAGGGCGGCGCGGGCTCATGTGCCGACTTTTGTTGAAAAATTGGGCGATTACCCGACAAGGGCGGATTGGGATGCCGCGGTGGCGGCCAGGATCGCGTCGTACGAACCGGACCTGGTGGTGTCGGCGGGTTTCATGAAGATCCTGGGCGCGCCCACGCTCGACGCGTTCCCCGTGCTCAACACGCACCCCGCGCTGCTGCCGTCCTTCCCGGGCGCGCACGGCGTGCGCGACGCGCTGGCCCACGGCGTCAAGGTGACCGGCTGCACGGTGATGCTGGCCGACGCCGGCGTCGACACCGGGCCGATCGTCGCGCAGGAGGCCGTGCCCGTGCTGCCCGACGACGACGAGGCGACGCTGCACGAGCGCATCAAGACCGTCGAACGCCGCCTGCTCGTCGACGTCGTCGGCCGGATGGTCCGCGAGGGCTGGACAGTCAGCGGACGAACCGTCCGCATCGGTAACAACACAGGAGGGGAACCCACGTGACTCGCATCGCCATCCGGCGCGCGTTGATCGCTGTCTACGACAAGTCCGGGCTGGAGGAGCTGGCCAGGGCACTCGACGGCGCGGGCGTGGAGATCGTGTCCACCGGCGGCACCGCCGCCGCGATCGCGTCGTACGGCATCCCGGTGACCAAGGTCGAACAGCTGACCGGGTTCCCCGAATGCCTCGACGGGCGCGTCAAGACGCTGCACCCGCGCGTCCACGCCGGCCTGCTCGCCGACGTCACCAAGCCCAGCCACGTGACGCAGCTCGAAGAGCTGGAGATCGACCCGTTCCAGCTCGTCGTGGTCAACCTCTACCCGTTCCAGCAGACCGTGGCCTCCGGGGCGTCCGACGCCGAGTGCGTCGAGCAGATCGACATCGGCGGGCCCGCCATGATCCGCGGCGCCGCCAAGAACCACAACACCTGCGCCGTCGTGGTCGACCCCGGCATGTACGGCGACGTCGCCACCGCGCTGTCCGAGGGCGGCTTCACCCTCACCGACCGCAGGCGGCTCGCCGGCCTCGCCTACGCCCACACCGCCGCGTACGACGTGGCCGTCGCCTCCTGGTTCTCCGGCACGTACACGCCGGACGAGACCGGCTGGCCCGCCTTCCTCGGCTCCGCCAGGGAGCGCAAGGCCGTGCTCCGCTACGGCGAGAACCCCCACCAGGCCGCCGCGCTCTACACCGACGGCCGCGGCGGGCTCGCGGAGGCCGAGCAGCTCCACGGCAAGGAGATGTCGTACAACAACTACCTCGACTCCGACGCCGCCTGGCGCGCCGCCTGGGACTTCTCCGAGCCCTGCGTCGCCATCATCAAGCACCAGAACCCCTGCGGCATCGCCGTCGGCGCCGACGTGGCCGAGGCCCACCGCAAGGCCCACGCGTGCGACCCGGTGTCGGCGTACGGCGGCGTCATCGCCGTGAACCGAGAGGTCACCCCCGAACTGGCCAGGCAGATCGCCGACGTCTTCACCGAGGTCGTCGTCGCCCCCGCCTACGACGACGAGGCGCTGGAGGTCCTGCGGGCCAAGAAGAGCCTGCGCATCCTCGTCTGCCCGCAGGGGCCGTCCGAGCCGGTCGAGTTCCGCAGGATCGACGGAGGCCTGCTCCTGCAGTCGGTCGACCGCGTCGACGCGCCCGGCGACGCGCCCGAGCACTGGGAGCTCAAGGCCGGCCCGGCCGCCACGCCCGAGGTGCTCGCCGACCTCGCCTTCGCCTGGCGGGCCTGCCGCTCCGTCAAGTCGAACGCCATCCTGCTCGCCGCCGACGGCGCCACCGTGGGCGTCGGCATGGGCCAGGTCAACCGGGTCGACTCGTGCCGCCTGGCGGTGACGCGGGCGGGCGAGCGCGCGCCGGGCTCGGTGGCGGCGTCCGACGCCTTCTTCCCGTTCCCTGACGGCCCGGAGGTGCTCATCGAGGCCGGCGTCAAGGCCATCGTGCAGCCGGGCGGCTCCATCCGGGACGAACTGGTCATCGAAGCCGCCCAGAAGGCCGGAGTCACCCTGTACTTCACCGGCACCCGCCACTTCTTCCACTGACCAGAGCCCGACCAGTACCGCTGACCAGAGCCCGACCAGTACCGCGAGACCCACCGAGTCCTCACCGGCTCCCGGGCAGGCCACGCGGTACTGGCCGCCACCTCTCCGCCCCAAAGCCAGCGGTTGCCATCCGATCCAGCCCGAGGCGCCACCGCCCCCGGTCCCGTACCGGGGAGGCGGCGACGTGCTGGCCGGCGCGGGGGAGTCGGCGGCGTACGGTGCGGCAATCCCGGGGGGCAGCTCTGTACTGGCCACGCCCGGGGAGGGAGGTCCGTACCGGCCACTGTCGGGGAGGGAGCTCCATACCTGCGCAGTGCTGAGCAGACGCCGGACTGAGCCCATGGGTACGAGACGTCGATGATCCAATAAAGGGCAACATCGTCCACATATCGTCCTTTATCCATTTTTGGGGCGAGCATAGGTAAAGTCCGGTTAGCCTGAGGCCGTCGCCCCGTGCCACTCTCCTCCGGAGTCTCCATGCCCATGCTCGATTCCGTCCTGCAGGCGTTCGTCACGATGAACGGCCTTGCCACCAGCCCCGTCGTGCTCCTGGTGCTGGCCTTCATCGGCGCGTACCTCGGGAGCCGCGTGGTCGAGATCATCCCCTTCACCCGCCGCATCATCGAACGCCGCGAGGCCCAGCTCGCCGAGCGCGAGTAGCGGCCCATCACAAAGCGAGTCCTGGTCACTTCCCTCGGCCTGGTTGTCCTCGCCACCCCGCCACATCCGCCGCATCGTCGGCTCGGCGCCGACGTTCGAGGCAGCACTGCCGGCGATACGGGAGACGGACGCGTCCGCCACCTCGTCGCCACCTCGACCTTGGCGGCGCCACCGCGTCGCCGCCGAAGACCCTGCGGCACCTCTCACACCACCGCTGTCAGCCGACCGGGCATGATCGAAGCCCAACGGACGCTCACGACCTCTGATGTCGAGCGCTGGCCGCCGCCTCCGCGCAGCTCCCGCCGCCCTCGGGCTCGGACGGCCCCACCGGTGCGCAGAAACCCCTTCACCGCAGACGACCGTGCGAGGACGACAGTGCGGGGACGACCGGGTGAGAACGACCGCGGGAGGACGTCAGGCGAGGACGACTGGGTGAGGACGACCGCGGGAGGACGTCAGGCGAGGACATCTGGGTGAGAACGAACCGGCGAGGGCGACCGCGCGAGGAAGACGGCGCGAGGAAGATCTTCATGGCAACGACACATCCTGGGCCGCCATCCCAGGAATGACGGTTGCCAGGAACGGCCGTTGAAATGTGCTCCGGGCATGATGATCCCGATGGCTATGATCGCCCGCCATGACCGACGCCTCCCACCTCCTCTCCACCCGCGCCTCCTACAACGCCCTCGCCGAGGAGTACGACCGGCACTTCGCCCGCGAACTCGACGGCAAGCCGCTGGACCGGGGCCTGCTCGGGGCGTTCGCCGAGATCGTCCGGGCCTCCGACCCGGGACCGGTCGCAGACCTGGGCTGCGGCACCGGCATCGTCACGGCGCACCTGGACTCCCTCGGCGTACGGGCCTTCGGCGTGGACCTGTCGCCCGGCATGCTCGCCGTCGCCCGCCGCAACCACCCCGAGCTGCGGTTCGAGGAGGGGTCCCTGGAAGCGCTGGACCTGCCCGACAACCATCTCGCCGCCGCCGTCTGCTGGTACTCCGTCGTTCACACGCCGCCGGAGCGACAGCCGCTCGTCTTCGCCGAACTGGCGCGGGTGCTCAGGCCGGGCGGGCACCTGCTGATCGCCTTCCAGGTAGGGGACGAACCACGGCACTTCTCCGAGGTCTTCGGCCACCAGATCGCCCTGGACTTCCACCGCCTGCGCCCGGACCGCGCCGCCGACCAGCTCGCGCAGGTCGGGCTCCTGGTGACGGCTCGTCTCGTCCGCGACCCCGACTCCACCGAACGCACCTCCCAAGGCTTCCTCCTGGCCCGCAAGGCCACTCCCTGAGCCCCCCACCGACCTGGCCGGCTCGGAGTCGTCCGCCACCTCGTCACGCATGCGACCTGTCCAGCAGTTCCAGCAGCCCTTTGTCCTCAGGAGCGGGGGCGAGGCGATGCGGCCGCCTGTACCTCGGAGCGAAGGGCTGGGACGGCACCGCGCCCCTGGTCTTAGAGGTGAAGGGTTGGGACGGCACCGCGTCCCTGGTCTCAGGGTGAAGGGTTGGGGCGGATGGGCTCCTGGTCCTGGCGGGAGGTTGGGGTGGCATCGGTCCCCTGTCCTTCGGGGGAGGCTGGGTGGGGTCAGGCTCCCGGCTCCAGGCTCCCGACTTCTCGCAGTGGAAACGGCGCTCCCGGCTCCCCCGAGGAAAGGGGGCTTCGGGGGAAATGTGCTCCCGGCTCCTTGGAGGAAGGGGGCTTCGGGGGGAAGGGGGCTCCCGGCTGTTCAGGGGAAGGGGGTTCCCGGTTTCTCTGGCGGAAAGGGGCGCACGGCTTCTCCGGTGGGAAGGGGCGCGCGGCTTCTCTGGTGGAAAGGGGTTTCTGGGTGCTCAGGGGGAATGGGTGTGGTGGCGCCAGGCCAGGCTGGCGGCTCCTGCCAGGCCTGCGCGTACGCCGAGGGTGCTGGGTTGGATGCGTACCGCGCGGACGAAGGGCAGGCCCGCGATGTCGTCGAGCGCCCGCTCCAGCGGCCCGAACAGGACCTTTCCCGCCGCCGAAACCCCGCCGCCGATGACCACGGTGGTCACCTCGACGCCGGCCGTCACCGAGGCGATCATGCCTGCCAGGGCCCGTGTTCCCCGTTCGAACGCCGCCAGGGCGACCGGGTCTCCGGCAGCCGCGTCCCTTGCGAGGGCCCGGGCGTCCGCCGGTTCCGCCGTTGGTCCGCCTGACGCTGCGTCCATCGCTCCGCCTGCCGGTTCCCTCGTGGGTCCGCCCGCCCTTGTGTCCACTGGTCTGCCCGTCCGTGTGTCCGTCGGTCCGCCTGGGGGTTGCCCCGTGGGTCCGCCTGCCGGTGTGTCTACCGGTGCGACTGCTGGTTCTCCTGTGGGTTCGTCCGCCGGTTCTCCTGGTTTCTCCGTGGGGGTGCCGGTCGGGCGGCCTGGGGTCCAGCCGTTCTCGGTGGCCCAGCGGGCCATGTTGGGGCCGCTGGCGTAGCGCTCCACGCAGCCGCGTCCGCCGCATTCGCAGCGCTCGCCGTACGGGTCGACGCTCATGTGCCCGACATGTCCGGCGTTGCCGGTCGGACCGAGGATCGGCGCACCGTCGATCACGAGTCCGCCGCCGATGCCGGTCGAGACGACGATGCCGAGCAGCGCCCTGCTGCCCTGCCCCGCGCCGAGCCAGTGCTCGCCCAGGGCGAAGCACTGCGCGTCGCCCGCCAGTACGGTGGGCAGCCCCGTCAGCGCCTGGACCTCGTCGCGCAGCGGGAACCCGCGCCAGCTCGGCATGTTCACCGGGCTGACCGTGCCTTCGGCGAGGTCCAGCGGCCCCGCGCAGCCGATGCCGACGGCCAGCGGTGGCGGGCCGTCCACGGTCACCTCGGCGATGAGAGCGGTGAGGGCCGCCATGACCTCTGTACGCGGCGTGGGCCGGGTTGCGGAACGCAGCACGGAGCCCGCCTCGTCCACCAGCGCGGCGGCGAGCTTGGTTCCTCCGATGTCGATGGCAAGTACGCAGTTCATCAGTGTTTGTGGTGGTTGTCGGGCTGGCGAGGGTCGCCAGGGTGTTCCAGACCGGGCACGAGCTCTACCTTTCTGGCGCGCATGTCGTCGAGCCACCGCGTGAAGGCCCGCCGGCGGGCCGCCTCCAGGAGGGGCTGCCTGCGGTGGTGCGGCTGAGAGGGCGGGGGAGGGGCGGGCGATGGGGTAGCCGTGGCCACGTGCCAGCCGAGGGCGTCGGCCACGGGACCGACGAGCGTCCCGTGAGGGTGCCGTCGGATCGCTTCAGCCACGGCCCTCGGCAGCGAGTCGAGCGTGACCATGCCCAGGGAGTCGAGGTCCTCGGGCGTGGCGAGACCGGCGGACGCCCGATCGGCGTACAGACGGTGACGCACAAGAAGCCGACCGGACGCAGACCGCGTTTCCCCTGGTAGCCCGTCCACCGCAGACCGCCTTTCCCCAGGTCTTTCCCGGGGCGGCTCGTCCGCCGCAGGCTGCCCTTTCTGGGGTGACTTGTTCCGTATGGGTTGTCCTTCCCCGCGTCGCTCGTGCGTTGCAGGTCGCCTCTCTTCCGGTGGCTGGTCCGATCCGGGTCGTGTTTCCCCGGGGGGTTCGTCTGACGCCCCGCGTTCGCTCCGCCCGTCCTGGCTCTCTGGTGGCGGGGTGCGCCATTCCTCCGGTACGGTCACCCCCACTGTGACGTGGACGTACACCGCTCGGACCCAGGGGTTGCCGTTGTAGGCGGCGGCGTTGATGGAGCCGAGTTCGACGGCGGCGACCGGGGCGAGGGGGCCGCCTTCCAGCGGGGTGAGCCCCAGGTCGGCGGCGGTCTGCTCGCAGAGCGCCTCCGTCAGGATGACCTGGGTGACCCAGCGGGTGAGCTGGCGGTGCTCCGAGGTGCCAGGCGCGGGGAGGGCGGCGTGCAGCGGCCCGTCGTGCAGTTCGGTGAGGCGCCGCTCCAGGCGTTCCCGTGGGACCTCCTGCCCGCCGACCCGGCCGATCATCCCTGAGGGGGCGTCGGCCCTCGGGTGGGCGTGGGGGGTCATCGGGTCACCTCCAGGCGTACCGCGGGGGTGTACTGGCAGCGGCCGAACCACATGACCTTGGCCAGCGCCCAGGCGTGGCCCTCCTGCGCGTCGAGCGGCGCCTCCACCGGGAACGACACCTCCGCCGTCTCGCCCGGTGGCACCGCGAAGCCCTGGACGACGCGCGGGAGCAGGTGCCAGGTGCCCCAGGGGGACGCGAGCTGCGCCTCGCCGCGGATCTCGTCGCGCGTGGTGTTGGCCAGGCGGAATGTCAGGGCGGCGCGTTCGCCGGGGCGTACGGCGAGGACGGCGGGAGGCGGTGAGATCTCCAGGCCGGTGGGGCGGGCGGTGTCGGACGTGGTGCCTCCGACGGTGCCGTCCCAGGCAGGGGGCGCCCCGGGGACGGGCAGCTCGGGCGGCTCGCCGATGGCCACGGTGGTGACGTCCTCGACGAGTTGCCCGCCGGTGGACGTGCGGGCGGAGACGAAGTGCAGGCCCGGGGCGGGCGACGCGGGCGGGGTGACGGTGACGGGGAAGCGGACGTGCCCGCCGGGGGCGAGCCGGAAGGGGCGTGCGGCGGGCCGAGCCGTCCAGCCGTCGGGCACGCGCAGCTCGGCCATGCCTTCGTGCTCGGCCTCGGTGAGCTGGGACGACACCACCACCTCCACCTCGAACGCGCCCTCGGGTGAGGCGACCAGGGCGGGGGACACGGCGACCGAGACCGGCAGGTAGCCCAGCGGCGCGGGCCCCTTGTTGTGGAGCCAGTAGCGGCTGTAGACGGGCTGTGCCGTCTCTGCGGTCTGCCCCAGCTCCGGCGACGCGGGCTGCGGCGGCGCCGGAGCCAGGAAGGTGGCGAGTTCGGACCCGGCCAGGGGGAGGGAGACGCCCTCGCCCTCAGCCGTGAGGGTGGCGGGAGGCTCGGCGGGGCGTTCGAGGAGGTCGGCCGGCGTCAGGGAGGCCAGGGCGAGGACCGGGGAGCTGAGGTGGGCGCGGGTGCCGAGGCCGGTGGCCTCGGACAGGCGGATGGTGACGCGGCCGCTGTCGCCGGGTTCGCGGCCCGACGCGTGGGGGTTGCCGGTGGCCTTCAGGGTGCTCAGCAGCACGTCGCGGGCCGGCGAGACGGCCAGCATGGAGTGGACGGAGGGCAGGGGGCCCGGCTGCGTGTCGAGGACGCGCGGGAGCAGTGGCGTGATGTGTTCCTGGCCCGCGGCGGGCAGGCGCAGCGCGCGCCAGTCGCCCGCCCCGGCGGCCAGCGCGTAGGAGAACTCGTGGGTCCAGTGCTGGAGCTGGAAGGCGGCGCCGTCGGGGCCGGTGCGGCGGGGCGGGTCGAGCCAGACGCCCGACGGCCAGCCCGTGCAGGAGCGCATGAGCGACAGGTGCAGCGCGCCCGACGGGTCGACGGCGAACCCCGGCAGCCCGTACGTGAGCAGGGCGACCGTGCGGTCGTCGAGCGCCTCGGCGCCCAGCGGGCAGACGGCCTCGACCACGGCGTCGGCGAGGTCGTCGACGAGGTCGGCGACCGGCCCCGCGACCACGAGGGCGGGCAGGGACCGCACGTCACGCAGGTCGGCGCCGGGCTGCCAGACCTCGGTCAGCGGACGTTCGGCGGGCACCCACACGCGGGGCGCGCCGGCCTTCAACGCCTCCAGGTACGCGGGATCGGCGCGTTCGAGGAGCTCGGCGGCCAGGGGGTTGGTGTCGGGACCGCCGAGGACGATGCGGACGTCGGGCAGGTTGGAGTCGACGCGCAGGAAGCCGTAGCGGGAGCCGGAGGCGGTGGAGGTGGTGGCGGTGACGCCCACGCGGGCGAACGCCGCGACCAGGTCGCGGACGGCGGGGGCGTCGGCGGGCGAGGGCACGACGATCTCGGCGACGCCGAGCGCCCGCGCCCCCGCGTGACCGAGATCGACCCGGGCGGTCGCCGACAGGCCGAACCAGGTGTTGGCGGGGTTGTCGAGCGTCCAGGGATGCTCGGCCGAGTCGACGTCGGGCAGGGCGAAGCCGCGGCCGATGACGGCTCCGGCGACGTCGGAGACCGGCAGCGCGCCCTCGACGCGGGCGGGGAAGCGGACCCGCAGCAGCCGGTCGGCGCCGGTGTGGTCGAGGACCCGCGTGGTGAACCCGATCAGGTCGGAGCCGTGCAGCAGCGTGACGACCTGCTCGTACGCGAGGTCGCCGAGCCGCCCGGTGACGACGAGCCGCCGCCCGAGCGCGCTCTCCTCGGCGCGTACGGACTCGGCGCGGCCCTCGCCCGAACCGGCCACCCGCCCCGTGGGCATGAGGTGCCAGGGGCCCTCACCCATGTCGGGGTGCTGGGGGTACTCGTCGTAGAGCCGCAGCTCGTTGCCCAGGCCGGTGAGCAGCTCCCGACCCGACGCGAGGTCGAGGACGGAGTTCAGCCCCCCGCCCCGCTCGGGGTCGGCGGTGACGCGCCAGCGCTCGTTCTCGACGGTGGCGCCGGGGACGGGGCGCCACGGCTCTGCCTCGCCTGGCGTCACCGGGAAGGCGCGCCACCCCAGCGACGGCACGTCGCGTGCCTGGAACGTCACGACGGTGCCGTCCGCGCCCGCCGCCTCCACGACGGCGGGGACCCCGGCCACGGTCTCGCCGGGTGCCAGCCGGACCGTGACGAGGCCGTCGCGCGCGAACGGCAGGGTGTTGGTCACGACCACGGCGCGCCCGTCGAGCGCGACCTGCCCGGTGAGCGCGTCGAGCGCCCGGTCGCGGGCGCCGGCGGCCAGGTCGTACGCCTCGCGCCAGCCGGTCAGCAGGTCGATGTAGACCTGGTCGGACTCGGAGCCGGTGATGGCGTCGTGGTGGGCGCCGTACGCGAGCTGCCGCCACGCCTTGTCGAGCGCGGTGTGCGGGTAGTGGCCGAGCCCGAGGACGGCGGCGAGCGCCGACAGCCGTTCGGCGTCGAGCGCCGCCACCTCGGCCGCCCGCTGCGCCTGCTTGGTGTCGATGTACGAGACGTCCTTGCCGGTGTAGATGGGGTTCATGTCGCGCGACTGGGGGCTGAACGCGCCGGCCGAGGCCCGCACGGCGTCGAGGAAGTCGCGGGGCGTGGCGCAGACGAACCTGGGCCAGACGTACCTGGCCGCCCATGCTCGGTGGATGTCGGTGACCCACTTGTTGGGCGGGGTGTAGTCGGTGCCGACGGGCAGCAGGATGTTCTTGGTCGCGGCCACCGGCTTGAGCGACCGGTACAGGTCGAACACGGCGCGCATGGCGTCGTCGAGGGAGGGCGCGGAGTCCATCCACCAGCCGGCGGAGTAGTGGGCGGGCATGTAGTGCGTCAGCACGCCCAGCCCCGAGGGCGAGATCCACTCGAACTCGCTCGGGAACTGCATGACCGTGGCGTCGCCCCCGGCCTCCTTGAAGTTCTTCAGCAGCGGGCCCCACTGGTGGAACGGCCCGCGCGCCCAGGCGCTGGCGGTGAGCCCCGCCGCCGCGAGGTAGCCGGGGAACTGGGGGTCGTGGCCGAACACGTCGAGCTGCCAGGCGGTGCGCGGGTCGCCGCCCAGGATGTCGCGCTGGTAGCCGACGCCGTAGACGATGTTCCTGATCGTGGTCTCGGCGCCGGTGAGGTTGGTGTTGGGCTCGTTGTACGTGCCGCCGATCAGCTCGGCCCTGCCCTCGGCCAGCAGCGCGCGCAGGTCGGCCCGCCGCTCGGGGCGGGTGTCGAAGAACGGCTTGAGGTAGTCGACCTCGGCCAGCACGAAGCGGTAGTCGGGGTCGCGCAGCGCCAGCTCGATATGGGCCTCGACCAGGGCGAACGCGTTGGCCTCCCACAGCGGCCTGGTGGTGGAGTCGCTGGAGAGCAGCTCCCAAGGGCTCGTGTAGGCGGCCTGGGTGTTCCACCAGACGGGGTCGTAGTGGAAGTGGGACACCATGAACATCGTCCAGCCCGGCTCCTCGGCCGTGACGGCGGCGTCGAGCGACTCGCCGCCGAGCGTCACCAGGCACGGCGCGCTCTCGCCCGCGGGGGCGGAGACGACGAGCGGCACCTCGACGACGCCTCCGGCGGCGGGCGCGGGAACCGGCCGCGCGGCGCGCACGGCGGCGCCCCGCACGTCGATCACCTCGCCGGGCGCGCCGGGCGCGACGGTGACGCGAAGCACCTGGTACGGGTCCGCGGCGGTGCCGACGAACAGGTCGGTGGACTCGGCGGACAACAGGCGAACAGGCACAGGGAACCTCCGCTGACGCGTTGCTGGCGCCGCAACCATATGCCGTCCGCCGAGCGATGACAACGATGTCATCCCCAGCTGTGGACGACTGTCGGACGTCGTGGAGGACGCCGGACGTCGGCAGGGCCGCTGAGGGGCCGCTGAGGGGCCGCTGAGGGGCGGCGGGGGAGCGGTCAGCGGACGCCGGGGAGGCCGCCCGTGTACCCGCGCGCTTCGCTGGGGAAAGCCCCGGCCCGTGAGAAGCGCGGGTCGCGGCCCTGCGAGCGCCTCGGCATCTGCCGCTCCGGGCTGCCCGGCTCGCCCGGTTGTACCACGTCCTCCGGCTCGGAGGACCTCCACCGGCCGCGGTGAGTCCCGTCCCGGCCGATCGACTCGACAGCCACCTGCCAGAGCCGATACCACGGACGGATGCGTATCCGACAGGCGACAGGGGCTGACGCCCCCGCGATAGCGGCCGTCCACGTCCGGTCCTGGCAGGCCGCCTACCAGGGACTCGTCCCCCAGGACTACCTCGACGACCTGGATCCCGCGCGGCGGCTGCCCGGCTGGGAGCGTCTGCTCGCCGAGACGGCCTGGCCCAGGAAGGGAGTTCTCGTGGCCGAGACCGAGGGGAACGTCGTCGGGTTCGCGGGGTTGACGCCCACGCGAGACGACGACGAAGACCCCGCGTCCGTCGCCGAGATCACCACGATCTATCTGACACCGGAGACATGGGGCCGTGGGATCGGCAAGGACCTGATGAACGCGGCCCTCGGCGCGCTGACCGGCGCCGGCTATCGCCAGGCCACCCTCTGGGTCCTGGACACCAACGTCCGCGCCCGGCGTTTCTACGAGGCGGCCGGATGGCACGGCGACGGAGCGATCAAGCGGGACGCCACGCGGGGCTTCCCGCTGACCGAGGTCCGCTACCGGCGCCTCCTCATGTGAGGCTCGGCTCCGGCTCCGGCGGGAACCCCGGCCGTCGCCGACGAGCCACCAGCACGGCGTCGGCGGGCAGCCGCAGGGCCGATGACAACGGTGTCATCTCCGGCTGTGGACGGCCCCGCCCTCCGCCTCCCGGCTGTGGAAACCCTCGGCCCGTGAGAAGGGCGGGTCGCGGTTCGTGGAAGGATTGCCACATGAGCGCAGTGAAACTCGACGGCAAGGCGACCGCCGCAAAGATCAAGGCAGACCTCACGACCCGGGTGGCCGCGCTCAAGGAACGCGGCATCACGCCCGGCCTGGGCACCATCCTCGTCGGCGACGACCCCGGCAGCCAGATCTACGTGGCGGGCAAGCACCGCGACTGCGCGGAGGTCGGCATCGCCTCCATCCGCGTCGACCTGCCGGCCACCGCCACCCAGGCCGAGGTCGAGGCCGCCATCGACGAGCTGAACGCCTCGCCCGAGTGCACCGGGTACATCGTGCAGCTCCCGCTGCCCAAGCACCTCGACACCATGGCCCTGCTGGAGCGCATGGACCCTGCCAAGGACGCCGACGGCCTCCACCCGGTCAACCTGGGCCGCCTCGTCCACATGGTCGACGCCCCGCTGCCCTGCACGCCGCACGGCATCGTGCTGCTGCTGCAGGAGTACGGCGTGCCGATCAAGGGCGCCGACGTGTGCGTGGTCGGCCGCGGCATCACGGTGGGCCGCTCGCTCGGTCTCCTCCTCACGCGGCGCAGCGAGAACGCCACCGTCACCCTCTGCCACACCGGCACCCACGACCTGGCCGGGCACGTACGCAGGGCCGACATCGTGATCGCCGCGGCCGGCGTGCCCGAGCTGATCACCCGTGACATGGTCAAGCCAGGCGCGGCGGTGCTCGACGTGGGCGTCTCGCGCGTGAACGGCAAGATCGCCGGTGACGTGGCGCCGGACGTCGAGGAGGTCGCGGGCTTCCTCACGCCCAACCCGGGCGGCGTCGGCCCCATGACGCGCGCCCTGCTGCTGTCGAACGTCGTGGAAGCCGCCGAAGGCCGGCAGGGCCGCTGAGGCCGGCCGCCCGGCCCGGGGCGGCGGACACCGGTGCCGGCCCCGGGGCGGCGAACGGTGGTGCGGGCGAGGTCAGCAGACGCCGGGGAGGCCGCACACCTTCCCTGCGAGGGCCTTGGCGTCCTTCTCCTGCCGCTTGAAGTCGGCCCGCCGGAACCCGGTCTTCGCCGGGTCGTAGGTGGTGTGGACCCGGTAGATGATCAGGGCGGACCCTCGGCGGGCGACGACGGAGCGCTCGCCGCCGCCCGGCCCCTCCGCCAGCGTGGACTGCACGATCACCCGCAGTGCCTCGTCCCCGATGGAGGCGGCCTGACCCCGGCGGACGGTCCTGGCCGCGTCCGACGCGCCCTTGCAGGTGGCCAGGGCGTCCCGGATGCCCTTCATGGCCTGGCGGGCGAGTGCCTCGCTGCGGTACAGGACGAGCTGTTCGTCGTTGCCCGCGTCGTTGTCGCCGGAGCTCGTGACGGTGCGGGCGGCCACCCGCCCGGCGTCGGCGGTCTTGCGTGCCCCGCAGGGATTCACCAGTAACTGGGCCGTCCGGGCATCAGACACCTTCCACCTGGTCTCGCCGAACTCGACAGCCGACCTGGCTGACGCGTTCTCGTACGTCAGGAAACCGGTCGGGATCTTCGTGGCTGCCTCGGCGGCGTGGGCGCCGCCCGCCAGTGCCGTTGCCGCGACGCACGCGGCGACGATCGGGCGCAGAGCTGTTCTCATCGACGTTCCTCCCGAGGGGCCGAGATCTCGCCGGCGGGCCCGCGCGGCGAGCGATCCGTGATCAGCTTTCCCGTCTCAACCTAATATCCGGACCCCTGGGACGAGGCCGGTTGTCCGGCCCCCGACGGTCAGGGCTGGAAGTCGAGGTCCACGGCCACGGCGATGTCCAGCAGCAGGGGCTCGTCGCGCGACGCGAGCGTGGGCAGCACCTCGTCGAGCACGTCCACCAGGTCGGCGTGGCGCTCCACGCGGACGGCGGGGCAGCCGAGCGACCTGGCCATCGCCCCCATGTCCACCTCGGGGAACGCCGGCCAGGGAGCCTTGCCGCCCTGCCGTTCCGCGAGCCGGTCCATGATGGCGTACCGGCCGTTGGACAGGACGACGAACAGCGCGCCCACCTGGTAGTGCGCGGCGCTCCACAGGGCTTGGACGCCGTAGAGCGCGGAGCCGTCGCCGACGACCGCGACCACGGGGCGTCCGGGAAGGGCCATCCTGAGGCCGACGGCGGCGGGCACGCCGAACCCGAGCCCGCCCATGGCGGCGGAGACGAACCCGAGCGGGTTCCTGGCCGGGACGAGCCGGTGCAGGTCGGGCCGCGCGGACGGCGTCTCCTCGACCAGCACCGCGTCGGCGGGCAGCCGCCGCGCCAGCTCCCGCAGGACGTCGGCGGCCCGCAACGGCCCGGCGGGAACGTCACCACGGACGCCCGCGCCCGCCTCCACGGCCCCGGCCCCGGACCCACCCACCCCCACGGCCTCCCCGCCCCGCGCCGGAACCTCTCCACCGAGCGCCGGAACGTCCCCGCCCAGTGCCGAGGCCTCTCCGCCGAGTGCCCGAACCTCTTCGCTCCGCGCCGAGGCCTCGCCGGTGGGTGCCGGGCCGTGGCGTGGTGGGAGGAGGGCGGTGAGGCGGGTGCAGACGGCGGCGGGTGGCGCGAGGTACGCCAGGTCGGCCGGGCTGCGGTGCGCCTCGGCCGGGTCGTCGGTGACCAGGGCGACCGCCGTCCCCTCCGGCACGAGCGGGCCCGGCGCGTACGGGTACTGGCGGAAGACGGGCGCGCCGACGGCGAGCACGACGTCGTGCCCGGCGAGGACGCCCCGCAGCCGGGTGCGGTCGGAGGGCAGCACGCCCGCGTACCTCGGGTGGTCCTGGGGGAACCCGGCCAGCGCGCCGAACGGCTCCTGGAAGACGGGGCAGTCCAGCCGCTCGGCGAGTGCCGCCACGGCGTCCCATCCCGCACCGGCCCTTTCGGCCGCGTCCCGGCCGGTGCCGCTTGCGGTGGTCATGCCGCCGGTCACGCCCGCCCCGGCGACGATGGCGGGGGTACGGGCAGCGGCGAGGAGGTCCACGAGCGGGGCGAGGTCGGCGTCGGGCACGGCGGTCGCGGGACGCAGCAGCCGGGCCGGCGCGGCGACCGGCTCGCCCGTCCAGGGCGCCGACCAGTCGTCCATGTGCGCGACGACGACGGCCGGGCCGCGGAACGTCTCGGCCTCGTGCCGGGCCCGCGCGATCGCGCCGGGCAGGTCCTGGGGCCGTACGGGATGGTCGGTCCAGACGGGGTAGCCGCCGGCGAGGCCCTCCAGCCGCCCGGTGAGGAACGGCTCCAGCGCGAGGTGCCTGCGGTCCTGCTGCCCGACGATGACGACGAGGGGCACCCGGTTGACGCGCGCGGTCGCGAGCGCGCCCACGGCGTTGCCCAGCCCGGCGGTGGTGTGCAGGACGGTCAGGGCGGCGGTGCGGCGGGCGAGGGCCCAGCCGGTGGCCATGCCGACGACGGAGCCCTCGTGCAGGGCGAGGACGAAGTCGAGGTCGCCGGGCAGGTCGGTCAGCAGCGCCACCTCGGTCGAGCCGGGGTTGCAGAAGATCGTCGTCATCCCGGTACGCCTGAGCACGTCGAACGTGGCGTCCTTGACCGTCGTCGTCACCGGCCCTCCTCGGCCTGCTGGAATCCCCGGCGCGCCGGCCCGGCGTGCCGGTTCTCAGGCCCTCCATGATGACGGCGGCGGGGGCGGACGGCACGGCGACGCGCGGTCCGGGTGCGGGCCGGCCCGGGAGTCGGGGTCACATGGGCCGGTTGCGGTAGCGGTCGGTGGCGTCGCGGGTGGCGCGGATGGCCGCGTCGGCCCTGTCGTAGGTGCGCTGCGCCAGACCGACGAAGATGCAGTCGACGATGAGGAGCTGGCTGATCCTGCTGGCGAGCGCGCCGGGGCGGAACGCGGTCTCGCGGCCCGCCGACACGAGCGTGTGGTCGGCGAGCGCGGCGAGCGACGAGCGCGGGTTGTTGGTGATGGCGACGACCAGGGCGCCGGCCTCGCCGGCGGTGCGCGCGGGGACGAGCACGTCGGGTGTCTCGCCGGTGCAGCTGATCGCCACGGCCACGTCGCCGGACCTGAGCAGGGCGGCGCTGGTGAGCGCGAGGTGGGCGTCGCTGAACGGGTGGCTGGACAGCCCGATGCGCAGCAGTTTGTGTGACATGTCGGCGGCGACCAGGCCGGACGCGGCCACCCCGTACACGTCGACGCGCCGGGCGATGGCGATGGCGTCCACGACCTCGCCGAGCCGGTCGGGGTCGAGCTGGGCGGCGGTGTCGGCCAGCGCGTCGGACTCGGCCCGCGCCACCTTCGCGATCACGTCGGTCAGCGGGTCGTCGGGGCCGAGGTCGCCGGGGACGAGCCGTTCCGGCTCCTTGGCGACGGCCGCGGCGAGCGCGAAGCGCATCTGCGAGTAGCCCGCGAAGCCGAGCGCCCGCGCGGTGCGCACGATCGTCGCCTCGCTGGTGCCGGACACCGCGCTGAACTCGGTGATCGTGCTGCGCACGACGACCCCGGGGTCGTCCAGGACGATGCGCGCGATGGCCTGCGCCGCCGGGGTCAGCGACGGCAGCACGGCCCGCACGGCGGCGACCGGGTTGGCCGGTTCGGAGGTCATCGGGTCAGCCATTCCGCGGCGGCCTGGGCGGAGACGCGGGAGATTCCGTGGGTGGCGACGTGCGCGGCGCCGGCGGGCTCGGCGGGGACGCCGGTGTCGACGACGATCACGTCGGGGCGCTCCCGCAGGGCCCGCGCGATCGTCTCGCGCACCCACTCGTGGCGGGCGGCGTCGTGGACGACCAGCACGACCGGGCGCTCGTCGAACGGCGGCAGCTCGCCGCCGGGCTCCATCCGCGCCACGGCGGTGCCGGGCAGCACGGCGGTGAGCGCCGCCATGACGCCGGTCGGTGTGGCCGGGTCGACCGCCTGGCTCAGCCGGGTGTTGACCTCGACGACGAGCGGCGCCCTGTCGAGCACGGCGTCGCCGTGCGTGGTCAGCGCGGCCCTGGCGGCCTCCAGGCCCACGCCCTGGTCGAGGTCGGCGCACGCCTTCTCGCGCAGCGCGGGCCGCTCGGCGTACCAGGAGGACAGCGCGAGGACCCGCCCGGCGGCCTCGGCCAGCCGCTCCTCGGGCAGCGTGCCTTCGCGCACGGCGGCGACGATCGCGTCGCGGATCTCGTACAGGCCGTCCTCGGTGGTGTGGCCGACGCAGACGGCGTCCACGCCGGCGGCGAGCGCGCGCACCGCGATCTCCCCGGGGGAGAACATGGCCGCCACGGCGCGCATCTCGATGGCGTCGGTGACGAGCATCCCGTCGAAGCCCAGTTCGTCGCGGAGCAGGCCGGTCATGACGGCGCGGCTCAGCGTCGCGGGCAGGCCGGGGTCGAGCGCGGGCACCAGCAGGTGCCCCGACATGATCGCCTGGACGCCGGCCTCGATCGCGGCGCGGAACGGCGGCAGGTCGCGCTCGGCGATCACCTCGCGGGTGGCGTGCACGGTGGGCAGCGCCAGGTGGGAGTCGGTGACGGTGTCGCCGTGCCCGGGGAAGTGCTTGGCGCACGCCGCGACGCCCGCGCCCTGCACGCCCTTGACGTACGCGGCGGTGTGGCGGGCGACGAGGTCGGGGTCGGGGCCGAAGGAGCGTACGCCGATGACCGGGTTGGCGGGGTTGGCGTTGACGTCGGCGGAGGGGGCGTAGTCGAGGGTGATGTCGGTCTCGGCCAGCATCCGCCCGATCTGGCGGCCCACGCGTTCGGTGAGCCGTACGTCGTCGATGACGCCGAGTGCCCGGTTGCCGGGGAACGAGCTGCCGGCGCCCACCTCCAGCCGGGTGACGGCGCCGCCTTCCTCGTCGATCGCGATGACCGCGGCGGGGTTCTCGGCGCGCAGGCTCGCGACGAGGGGGGCGTCGATGGCGTTGCGGGCGAACAGGACGACCCCGCCCAGCCCCTCGCCCAGCGCCCTGCGCAGCCAGCCGGGGGCCGACGTGCCGTCGTAGCCGGGCTGGAGCACGGTGAGCGCGAGCCGGCGGAGGTCATCGATCATTCGGCATTTTCCTTCACAGTTGTTGATCTGAAGGTAATTTTCTGTCATCGTCGCCCCAGAAACAACCACTGTCGAGAGGCCACCCCCCATGCCGAGCAGAAGGACTCTCCTGAAGGGCCTCGCCCTCGCCGCCGCCGCGTCCGCCACCCCGCTCCCCGCCTTCGCGGAAACCGGCGCGGCAGCAGGGACGTCCGCCGACTGGATCCCGCCGCTGCGCCAGATGCGCGGCATGTGGATCGCGTCCGTCGTCAACATCAACTGGCCGTCCAAGCCCGGCCTGAGCGCCGACGAGCAGAAGGCGGAGTACCTCGCCTGGCTCGACGTGGCCGAGCAGCGCAAGCTCAACTCGGTCTTCGTGCAGATCAGGCCCACCGCGGACGCCTTCTGGCCGTCGCCGTTCGAGCCCTGGTCGCAGTGGCTGACCGGCACCCAGGGCCAGGACCCCGGCTACGACCCGCTCGCCTTCGCCGTCGAGGAGACGCACAAGAGGGGCCTCGCCTTCCACGCCTGGTTCAACCCGTACCGGGTGTCGATGCAGTCGGACCCGTCCAAGCTGCACCCCGACCACCCCGGGCGCAAGCACCCCGACTGGATCGTGCCGTTCGGCGGCAAGCTCTACTACAACCCCGGCCTGCCGGAGGTCCGGGCGTTCTGCCAGGACGCCATGATGGACGCCGTCACCCGCTACGACATCGACGGCCTGCACTTCGACGACTACTTCTACCCGACCAACACGACGGCCTTCGACGACAGCGCCACCTTCGCCAAGTACGGCGCGGGCTTCCCCGACCTGGCCGCCTGGCGCCGCAACAACGTGGACCTCATGGTCTCCGAGATGCAGCAGCGCGTCCTCGCCGCCAAGCCGGAGATCGCCTGGGGCATCAGCCCTTCGGGCATCTGGCGCAACAAGGCCAGCGACCCGCTCGGCTCCGACACCAACGGCGGCCAGTCGTACGACAGCCTGCACGCCGACACCCGCGGCTGGGTCAAGAAGGGCTGGCTCGACTACATCGCGCCGCAGCTCTACTGGTACATCGGCCAGCCTCCCGCCGACTACTCGAAGCTCGTGCCGTGGTGGTCGGACGTCGCCAAGGGCACCGGCACGCTGCTGTGGATCGGCCAGGCGGCGTACAAGGCGGGCGACCCCGCGCAGACCGCGCCGCAGTGGCAGGACCCGGCGGAGCTGTCCAAGCACCTGACGCTCAACAGGAACCACCCCGAGATCGGCGGCGACATCTGGTACAACGCCAACGACGTCAAGGTGGACAGGATCGCCTCGATCACCACCGCGGTGAACGACCACTACCAGCGGCCCGCGCTCGCGCCGGTGCTGCCCAGGCTGGCGGGAGGCACGGCGCCGCACCGCCCGGTCGTCGCGTACGCGCGGCGCCGTCCCGGCGGCGTCGAGGTGCGCGCCGTCGCCACGGGCAGGGAGGAGCCGTTCCAGTTCGCGATCTTCCGCTTCGCGGAGGACGCGGCGGCCGACGCGTTCGGCGACGCGCGCAACCTGGTCGCGGTGGTGCCGGGCGGCCGCCAGGCCATCTGGGCCGACCAGGACGGCAAGGCGGGCGACCACTACTACGTGGTGGCCGTGGACCGCGCGAACCGGACGAGCGCTCCGAGCAACGGCTTCCGCGTGCTCTGACCTGACCGTCCCACGTCGCCGGCGCGCCGTGAGGGGCGCGCCGGCGCACCCGCCGCCCCAGCCAGGGGGCATGGTGACATCACGGCGCGGTGACATCACGGCGCGGTGACATCACGGCGCGGTGACATCGGGGTTCCGCTGACGCTGCCGGAACCCCTCGCCGAAGCCCCGGTCGCGATCCGCCGCCCGGGAGTGCCGCCCGGGAAGCCCTGTCTAGGAGGCCCTGTCTAGGAAGCCCTGCGCCCCGCCGGTGACGGCTGCTCGGCAGGAGCCCCTGGCCGCTGCGGCGGCACCACGGGGGTGGGGCGCACCAGACCGAGCGCGACGACCTCGTTGGCGAGGCGGGTGCGCCGGTTGGTGCCCTCGGGGATCCTGAACTTCTGGTACAGCCGCAGTAAGTGCTGCTTGACCGCGGCCTCGGTCACGACCAGGTCGTCGGCGATCTCGCGCGCGGTCGCCGGGGCGACGAACGCCTCGTCCGACAGCGCCGGGCGGCAGAGCGAGGTGAGCACGTCGACCTCGCGCCTGGTCAGCTCGGGCGCCGCCGCCCTGCGGAGTTCGACCTCGGGGGTGAAGTCCTCACGGGGCACCCCGCCGATGCGGGCCCGCGCCGCGCCGAAGGAGACGACGTCGCCGTCGTCGAGGACCCTCCGGGCGATCGGCCTGCCGTTCACCCGCGTGCCGTTCCTGGACAGGCCCAGGTCCACGACGTACAGGTACGGTCCTCGTCTGACGAACTCGGCATGGAGTCGAGACACGCTGGGGTCGGTGAGCCGGATGTCGACACCCCGGCCTCTCCCGACCGTCGTGATCTCGGGGCGCAACGGGACCACCTCGCCGGTGTCCTCGATGCGTATGAACGGCCCCTCCACGGCAGTTCCTCCCCAGGTAGCCCGCCGTAACTATTACTACAGCTCCGGCTTACCCAACCGAGGGGATGCGGAATCGCCTTTGCCATAAGGAGAATCCCGCGTGAAATTGGTCTGGACCTCTGCGGCCGGTTTTGCCTGCTCACGGGTAGACTTCGAGCGGAGATAAGCGGAGGAAACACTCATGGCGGACAAGCCCACGAAAGGCCTGGCCGATGTCGTAGCCGCGTCCACGGCGCTGAGCGACATCGACGGAAAGGCCGGTCGCCTGTTCTACCGCGGATACGACATCCACGACCTGGCGGGCCGAGCGACCTTCGAGGAGACCGCGTACCTGCTCCAGCGCGGCAAGCTGCCGACGCGGGCGGAGCTGGACGCGTACCGGACCGACCTGGCGCAGGGACGGGAGCTCGGCGCGCTGGTCGCGGCCAACATCGCGGAGATCGCGGAGAAGCAGAAACCCATGGAGGCGCTGCGCTCGCTGGTCTCGCTGGCGGGCGCGGACGACCCGGACAAGGACTCCATCGCCCCCGACGCCAACCTGCGCAAGGCCGCCCGCCTGACCGCGCAGCAGCCTCTGCTGGTCGCCCGCTACCACGCCGCTCGCACCGGGGGCACCGTCCCCGACCCCGACCCGGAGCAGAGCATCGCGGCGAACTTCCTCTTCGAGGTCACCGGCCGGACGCCCGCGCCCCGCGAGGTGGAGATCTTCGACACCTGCCTGGTGCTGCACGCCGACCACACGATGAACGCATCCACCTTCGCGGCGAGGGTGTGCGCTGCCACACTGTCGGACATGCACTCCGCCATCGTGGCCGCGATCGGCACGCTGAAGGGTCCCCTGCACGGCGGCGCCAACGAGCAGGTCATGAAGACCCTGGAGTCGATCCCGCCCACCGGCGTGGCGCAGGCCGTGCGCGACAAGCTGGCCGCCCACGAGAAGATCATGGGCTTCGGCCACCGCGTCTACAAGACCGAGGACCCCCGCGCGACCCACCTGCGCAAGATGTCCGCGGAGCTTGCCGAGGCGAGCGGCGACGACACGTACTACCGGATGTCGAAGGAGATGGAGGAGGTCGTCTTCGAGACGAAGGGCCTCTATCCCAACGTCGACTTCTACGCGGCGACGGTTTACCACTACCTTGGCATCCCGACGGACCTGTTCACGCCGGTCTTCTCCGTCAGCCGGATGTCGGGCTGGACCGCGCACGTGATCGAGCAGCACGCCGACAACCGGCTGATCCGCCCGGACAGCGAGTACATCGGCGAGCGCGACCAGAAGTGGAAGCCGATAGAAGAGCGTTGAGCGAAGAGAGCAGGCGCGAGAGCTGGGGACCGTACCCGCTGATCCTGGCGGGTGCGGTCGTCGGCGTGCTCGTGATGATTTTCCTGGACCCGCGCTGGGGCGGCTTCGCCCTGGGCGGCCTCGTCATGGTCGCCGCCGCGCTCCGCTTCTCGGGCTACGGCGGCCAGCTCGCCGTGCGGAGCAAGAAGACCGACGTCACCACGCTCGTGGGGTTCGGCTTCGTGCTCGTGCTGATCTCGCTGTTGTTGGACAACAACGAGCTGAAGGCGTTGATCCTATCCCTTTTCGCCCGTTGACCCGGGGGTCCGATAGCCTCGACGCATCAATTGATTGAAGGGGAACCATTCGCATGCCCAAGATCAAGGTGGAGGGTCCTGTCGTCGAACTCGACGGCGACGAGATGACCCGGATCATCTGGACGTTCATCAAGGACCAGCTGATCCTTCCCTACCTCGACGTCGACCTGAAGTACTACGACCTCGGCATCGAGCACCGCGACGCCACGGACGACCAGGTCACCATCGACGCCGCGAACGCCATCAAGAAGTACGGCGTCGGCGTGAAGTGCGCCACCATCACCCCGGACGAGGCGCGGGTCGAGGAGTTCGGCCTGAAGAAGATGTGGAAGTCCCCGAACGGGACCATCCGCAACATCCTCGGCGGCGTCATCTTCCGCGAGCCGATCATCATGCAGAACGTGCCGCGACTGGTCCCCGGCTGGACCAAGCCGATCGTGGTCGGCCGTCACGCGTTCGGCGACCAGTACCGCGCCACCGACCTGAAGGTCCCCGGCGAGGGCACGCTGACCCTGACGTTCACGCCGAAGGACGGCTCCGAGCCGATCGAGCTCGACGTGTACGACTTCCCCGGCCCCGGTGTGGCGCTGGCCATGTACAACCTGGACGAGTCGATCCGCGACTTCGCGCGCGCGTCGATGCGCTACGGCCTGGCCCGCAACTACCCGGTCTACCTCTCGACGAAGAACACCATCCTCAAGGCGTACGACGGCCGCTTCAAGGACATCTTCGCCGAGGTGTACGAGACCGAGTTCAAGGCGGACTTCGAGAAGGCCGGCCTGCTCTACGAGCACCGCCTGATCGACGACATGGTCGCCTCCGCGCTCAAGTGGGAGGGCGGCTACGTCTGGGCGTGCAAGAACTACGACGGCGACGTCCAGTCCGACACGGTCGCGCAGGGCTTCGGCTCGCTCGGCCTGATGACCTCGGTGCTGATGACCCCCGACGGCCGCACGGTCGAGGCCGAGGCCGCGCACGGCACGGTGACCCGCCACTACCGCGAGCACCAGAAGGGCAACCCGACCTCCACGAACCCGATCGCGTCGATCTTCGCGTGGACCCGTGGCCTCGCCCACCGCGGCAAGCTGGACAACACGCCCGCCGTCACCGCGTTCGCCGACACGCTGGAGCAGGTCTGCATCGAGACGGTCGAGGGCGGCCAGATGACCAAGGACCTCGCGCTCCTGGTCGGCGGCGACGCCAAGTGGCTGACCACCCAGGACTTCCTGGCGGCGCTGGACGAGAACCTCAAGAAGAAGATGTCCGCCTAGTGCGAGAACGGCCTCTACCTGCGGGTTTCCTACCAGGTAGAGGCCGTCACCCCTTCCTCGGGTGGTGATCAGGCTCATACGCTTGGTCACGTGTTGAGTAGTAACCGGCTGCGTGTCCTGCTTGAGGTGTTCAGGACGGGCAGCATCGCCGGTGCGGCCAGGGTGTTGAAGCTGTCGCCGTCCGCCGTGTCGCATCAGCTGTCCCGCCTGGAGCAGGAGGCGGGGGTCGGCCTGGTCGAGCGCAACGCGCAGAGCCTGCGGCTGACCGAGGCGGGACGCCGCCTCGCCATCCGGGCGCAGGAGGTCGTCGACATCATCGAGGCGGCGGAGAAGGACCTTCTCGCCCAGGCCAGGGTCGACGCCGGTGAGCTGCGCATCGGCTTCTTCGCCTCCGCCGGGTACCGCCTGCTGCCGCTGGCGCTGTCGCGGTTCGCCTCCAGGTACCCCAACGTGGCGCTCGACCTGGTGGAGGGCCAGCCCTACGAGCTGCTGCCCGACCTGGAGCGCGGCGCGCTCGACGTGCTGGTGGTCTTCGAGCACGCGCTCGACCCGTGGCAGTGCCCCGAGGGGGTGGAGGTCGTCCACCTGTTCGACGAGCCGCAACTCCTGGTCCTGCCGACCGGCCACTCCGCCGCCCAGCGGCCCAGGGTGCGCCTGGCGGACCTGGCCGACCAGCCGTGGATCACCACGTTCGGGGCCGAGCATCCGGTGTCGATCCTGGAGCGGGCCAGCGCGCTGGAGGGCTTCTCGCCGCAGATCCGCTGCCGCAGCGACCACTACGAGGTGACGATCGGCCTGGTACGGGCCGGGCTCGGCGTCGCATTGGTGCCGAGCCTCGGCCTGCAGGGCGCGACCGGGCTGCACACCTGCCGCCTGGCCACGCCGAACCTGTTCCGCAGGATCGGCGTGGCCAGGCGGCCGACCAACCCCAACCCGGCCGCCCGCTCCTTCCTGGCCTACCTGCGCACGGCCTCGGCCCAGCTCAGGAACTCGATGGAGCCGTCGCTGCGCTGAGGCGGGCGGCGACGTCGAGCCCGGCCCGCCGTACGGCGGAGGCCAGCTCGTGCTCGCTGCCTGAGGGGCCGTGGGCGAGGACGGCGTACGCGATCCGCCCGCCCATGATGCCGACGTCGGACCTGACGCCCTCGTCGGTGCCGGTCTTGTTGGCCAGCCAGGCGCCCTCGGGGTCGTGCCTGACCAGGGCGGGGACGAGGGTGTGGTCGGTGTTCTGCTGCATCCAGCCGCGCATGAGCACCTGCCAGCCGTCCGCACCCGCGACGAGCGCGGCCAGGCAGGAGAGGTCGGCCGCGGTGCCGATCGCGAACGTCGGCGGGTCCTCGGGGCCGCGCGGCTCCCTGATGCGGTCGAGCAGCCTGGTCCTCGACAGCCCGAGGGCCGCGGCCGCCGCGTTGACCCGGTCCAGGCCGATCTCGCGCAGCAGCGCGTTGGTCGCGGTGTTGTCGCTGACCGCGGCCGTCAGCAGGGCGAGGTCGCCGATCGTCCAGCTGCGTCCCGACAGCGACAGCAGCAGCCCCGAGCCGCCGCAGTAGTCGTCGTCGTGCAGCGTCACGGGCGTGTCGGGGTGGAGGATGCCGCCTTCGACGCTCATCGCCACCTCGGCCAGCAGGAGCAGCTTGCCTACGCTGGCCAGCGGCAGTTCGGCGTCCTCGTTGACGCCGTGGAACTCGCCCGTCACCAGATCCCGCGTCGCGACGGCGAGCGTGATGTCGTTCACCGCCCGATGATCCTTCCTGGTCTGTGCTCGGTGAGCCTGCCGCCTTCGACGGCGAGCCGTCCCGCCACGACGACGGCGTGGATGCCGGCGGGGGGCAGCAGCGGATCGGCGTAGGTGGCGCCGTCGGCGACCGTCTCGGGGTCGAGCAGCACGAGGTCGGCGTGCGCGCCGTCGCGTACGACGCCCCGGTCCGCCAGCCCGAACCGGTCGGCCGCCATGCCGGTCATCTTGTGGACGGCGACCTCCAGCGGGAACAGGCCCCGGTCGCGGGAGTAGCGGCCGAGCACCCTGGGGAAGGTGCCGGCCAGGCGGGGGTGCGGATGGCCCGGCTTGGGCACGCCGTCCGAGCCGATCATGGCGAACTCGCTGGCCAGGACCCGCTGGACGTCGTCCTCGCGCATGGAGTGGCTGATGATCGTCACCTCGCCCTCCTCGGCGAGGAGCAGCTCCGCGGCGGCGTCCACGGGGTCGCCGCCGAGTTCGGCGATCGTGCGGCCCTCGACCTCGGGGTGATGGGCGGCGCAGGCGACGGAGATGCGATCCCAGCCGCCGTTGCCGACCGTGTTCTCCCAGCCGGGCACGCCCTCCTCGATCGCCCTGCGCATCCGGTCGCGCTGGCCGGCGTCGCGCAGCCGGTCGAGCAGCGCCTCGGTGCCGCCGTCGTTGGCCCACGGGGGGAACATCGCCGACAGCGACGTGCTGCCCTCGGTGTAGGGGTAGACGTCGCAGGTGACGTCCATGCCCTGGGCCCGCAGCTCCGCGATGCGGGGGAGCGTCCGCAGGGTCCTGCCCCAGGCGTGCCTGCCCGCCGTCTTGTGGTGGCTGACGTGGAGCGCGGCCCCGCTCCTGCGGGCGATCTCGACGGCCTCCTCCAGCGCCTCCTCGACGCGGGACATCTCGTCCCTCAGGTGCGTGACGTACGGCCTGCCGTGCCTGGCCGCGACCCGGGCCAGCGCCACCACCTCGGCGGTGTCGCCGTAGGTGCCCGGGGTGTAGATGAGCCCGGTGGACAGCCCGGCCGCTCCGGCGGCCAGCGCGTCGTCCAGCAGCGCGCACATGGTGTCGAGCTCGGCGGGGGTGGCCGGGCGGTCCTCGTAGCCGAGCACGCCCGCCCTGAGGGTGCCGTGGCCGACGAGGGAGGTCAGATGGTTCGACCGGGGGGTGCGCTCGTGCGCCTCGATGAACCCCCCGTAGTCCTGAAATATCGGTATGTCGCCGCCGAAGCCGGCCCTGCTCGACCGGCGCAGCGCCGGCACCCGCTCGGGCAGCGCGGGAAAAAGGCTCGACCCGCAGTTGCCGCAGATCTCCACCGTGACGCCCATGCGGACGGGGGCGGCGGCCAGGTCCCTGCCCGCCTCGCCGAGCAGGGTGACCGCGTCGGAGTGGGTGTGGACGTCGATGAAGCCGGGGGCGACCACCAGTCCGGTGGCGTCGATCACCCGCGCTCCGCCGCCGTCGGCCGGGCCGCCCTCGGGCAGCAGGACGAGGCGGTCGCCGCTGACGCCGACGTCGGCACGGCGCAGCGGCGCGCCCGTACCGTCGGCGACGAGACCACCGCTGATCAGCACATCGAGGCTCACGCTGCCGAACCCTTCATGAGGAGCGAGCCGTTCACAGGACCTGCCCGAGGAAGGCGCGGGTGCGCTCGTGGCGCGGCCGGGACAGCACCTCGCGGGGCGGGCCCTCCTCCACGATCACGCCGTCGTCGATGAAAACCAGGTGGTCACCCGCCTCCCGGGCGAAGCCCATCTCGTGGGTGACCACGATCATCGTCATCCCGCTGGCCGCCAGGTCACGCATGACCTGCAGCACCTCCTGCACCAGCTCGGGGTCGAGCGCGCTGGTCGGCTCGTCGAACAGCATCAGCTTCGGGTTCATGGCCAGGCTGCGCGCGATCGCGACCCGCTGCTGCTGGCCGCCCGACAGCTGCCGCGGGTAGTGCCCAGCCCTGTCGGCCAGCCCCACCCTGTCGAGCAGCGCCATCGCCTGCGAGGCGGCCGTCGCCTTCGGGACGCGCCTGACCGTGCACGGGCCCTCCATGACGTTCTCCAGCGCGGTCATGTGCGGGAACAGGTGGAAGCGCTGGAAGACCATGCCGATCTCCTGGCGCTGGCGGCACAGCTCCTCGGGCCGCAGCAGGTGCAGCCTGCCGCCCTTCTCGGCGAAGCCGATGAGCTCGCCGTCGACCCACACCCGGCCCGCGTCGATGGTCTCCAGCCTGTTGACGCAGCGCAGCAGCGTCGACTTGCCGGAGCCGGACGGGCCCACCACGCAGACCACCCCGCCCGGCGGAACGTCGAGGCTGACACCCTTCAGCACCTCAAGGTGCCCGAAGCGCTTCCGCACCGATTCGATCTTCACCATGCTAGTGGCCACGGCTGAACCTCCTCTCCAGGAAGCGCTGGCCGACGGTGGCCACGCTGGTGAGCAGCAGGTACCACGTGGAGGCGACCACCAGCAGCGCGATCACCTCGAAGTTGTCCAGGTAGATCCGCTGGGAGACGGTCAGCAGCTCGGCGCCGGAGATGACCGACACCATCGAGGTGGTCTTCAGCATCGAGATGAACTGGTTGCCGGTCGGCGGGATGATCACCCGCATCGCCTGGGGCAGCACGACCCTGCGCAGGATCTGCCGGTGCGACATGCCGAGCGACTCGGCCGCCTCCCGCTGGCCCGGATCGACCGAGCGGATGCCGGCGCGGACGATCTCCGCCATGTAGGCGCCCTCGTTGATGGTCAGCCCGAGCAGCGCCGCCGTGAACGGCGTGATCAGCTCGTTGGCCGGCCACTGGAGGAACATCGGCCCGCCGAACGGGACACCGATCCCGATCTCGGGGAAGACCAGGCCGATGTCCAACCAGAAGATGAGCTGCACCAGCAGCGGCGTGCCGCGGAAGAACCAGGTGTACAGGCCGGCCGCGCCGCGCAGCACGGGGCTGTCGGACAGCTGCATGACGGCGGCCATCACGCCGAGGCCGACGCCGACCACCATGGACAGCGCCGTGAGCGCGACCGTGATCCACAGGCCGCCGAGGATGCGGCCGTCCAGCAGGAACGTGACGATCACGTCCCAGTGCAGGTTGGGGTTGACGATGACGGTGTAGACCAGCCACACCATCGCGAGCGCCGCGAGCGCCGCCGCGACGAGCCGTCCGGGTCTGGGCGGTTTCACCGCCTCGATCGGGAGCTCCGTCATGCGCCGGTGTTGATCGTGACCTTGGCCACGGCGTTCGCCGTCGTGCCGTACTTCTCCAGGATCTTGCCGTACTCGCCGCTGTCGAGCAGCTCCTGCAGCGCCTTCGCGACGGCGTCGCGCAGGCCGGTCTGCTTCTTGTCGATCGCGATGCCCCACGGCCCGGCGTCGTACTGCTCGGGCAGGACCTCGTACTTGCCGGTCTCCTTGGCGTACATGGCGGCCACGGGCGAGTCGACGATCGTGGCGACCGTGCGTCCGGAGTCGATGCTGAGCAGGCCGGTCGGCGCGTCCTCGCTCTGCATGATCTCCATCTTCTGCGCGCACTTGTCGTTCTGGCGCTTGCCGATCTCCAGGTTGGAACTGCCCTTGGCCAGGACGACCTTCTTGCCGCACAGGTCGGCGAGGGTCTTGATGCCCTCCGGGTTGCCCTTCCTGACCATGATCGAGCCGCCGGCGTTGAAGTAGTCGACGAAGTCGACGGCCTTGCGGCGCTGCTCCAGGTCGCTGAGCGCGGCCATGGCGATGTCCCACCTGCCGCCCTGCAGCCCCGGGATGAGGCCGTCGAAGGAGGCGTTGATGATGCGGGTCCGCAGCCCCAGCCGCGCCCCGATGGCGACGGCCAGGTCGGCGTCGACGCCGGTCATCTCCTGGGTGCCCGGCTTGTACATCTCCATCGGCGGATAGCCTTCCGAGGTCGCCATCCGCAGCTCGCCCGACTTCCTGACGGCTTCGGGGACGAGGTCCTTGGCGCTCTTGCCGGTCGAGGAGGGCGGCGTGGGCGCCGCCGTACCCGAGGTGGACCTCCCGCATCCCGCGCCCAGCGCGCAGACCGCCACCAGGGCGATGACCAGGTGTTTTTGCATGGCACCTCATGGTGGCCAGGCGGTCAGGCGTCACCAAGACTCGTGAAGGCATGCGACCCTCAGCAACGAATCCGTCGACGCTCGGCCCTCCGATGCGTCGCGGTTGCCTACGCTCGCGCCTCATGAGCTTGGACATCTGGCCGCAAACTGCCGCTTGGCACGACGGGGAGCTGCATCTGGGAGGCGTCGGGGCCGTCGAACTGGCCCGGACGCACGGCACGCCCGCGTACGTGCTGGACGAGGCCGACTTCACCGCCCGCGCGCGGGCGTGGCTGGACGCGCTTCCCGACGGCGACGTCCACTACGGCGGCAAGGCCTTCCTCTGCCCCGAGGTGGTGCGCTGGCTCGACCGGCTCGGCCTGTCGCTCGACGTCTGCACGGGCGGCGAGCTCGCGGTGGCCATGGCCGGCGGGATGCCGCCCGAGCGGGTCGTCTTCCACGGCAACAACAAGTCTCCCGCGGAGCTGCGCCGCGCCGTGGCGTGGGGCATCGGCTGCGTGGTCGTCGACTCCTTCACCGAGATCGCCAGGCTCGCCGAGATCGCCGCCTCCCTGGGCGTGCGGCAGCGCGTGATGATCAGGGTGACGCCGGGCGTCGACCCGCACACCCACGCGTTCATCGCCACCGGCGGCGAGGACTCCAAGTTCGGCTTCTCGCTGAGCGCCGGAGCCGCCGCGCTCGCGGTGGAACGGGTGGCCGCCGAACCCTCGCTGGAGCTGTACGGCCTGCACTCCCACATCGGCTCGCAGATCTTCGAGCTGGACGCCTTCGGCACCGCCGCCGCCAGGATGGCCGGGTTCGCCGCCGAGGTCGGCGTCACCAGGCTCGACCTGGGCGGCGGACTCGGCATCGGCTACACGCCGGACGACCCCACCCCGCCGACGCCCGCCGAGCTGGTCACGGTGCTCAGGAAGGAGACGGCGGGCCTGCGCCTGGCCGTCGAGCCCGGCAGGTCCATCGCGGGGCCGTCCACGGTGGCGCTCTACGAGATCGGCACGGTCAAGGGCCCGTTCGTGAGCGTGAACGGCGGCATGAGCGACAACCCCCGCCCCGGCATGTACGGCGCCGCCTACACCGCCTCGCTCGCGGGCCGCGCCTCGGATGCCCCGCTCAGCCCGTTCACCGTGGTCGGCAAGCACTGCGAGAGCGGCGACGTGCTCGTGAGGGACGTGCCGCTGCCGGATGACGTCCGGCCTGGTGACCTGCTCGCCGTGCCGGTGTCGGGCGCCTACCAGCGCTCCATGGCCAGCAACTACAACCACGTGCCCCGGCCGCCGGTGGTGGCGGTGCGGGACGGCGAGGCGCGGGCGATCGTCCGCCGCGAGAGCGAGGAGGACCTGCTGCGGCTCTACCTGTAGAGCCCCGGACGTCACTTCACGCCGAGACCGGCAACGGTGCCGAGCTCGTGCAGCCGCCCGACCGCCTGACCGGAGGGCCGTCTCGGCGGAGAATTCTTCGGAGAAGTTCGGGAGGAGGTGTCGGAGCGGGGCGGTGGTGTTCGTAGCTGAGGTGAGGCCGCCCGCAAGAGGGCGGCGCCAAGGCGAAGGAACCGCGATCATGAAGCTGACGACCATGACTCAGGTCACCATCGACGGAGTGATGCAGGGAAACGGCGCCGCGTCGGATGACCGCAGGAACGGATTCGAGCGCGGCGGATGGGCCCTGGGGAAGGGCGACGACGAGACCAGGACGTTCATCACGCGGACCTACCAGCGCGCCGAGGCGTTCCTGTTCGGCCGGCACACCTATGAGCTGTTCGCCGGCTCGTGGGGATCGATCGACCAGATGCGCGCCCATCCCATCGGCGTGGCCTTGAACCAGGCCCCCAAGTACGTCGCCTCGACCACGCTCACCACGCCGCGCTGGGAGGACACGACCGTCCTCCGCGGTGACCTCGCGGCGGCCATCGGCGAGCTGAAGGCCAAGCCCGGGGGTGAGCTGCAGGTGCACGGCAGTGGCATCCTGATCCGGTGGCTGCTGGAGAACGACCTGGTCGACGAGATGACGCTGATCGTGATCCCGGTGATCCTCGGCCAGGGCGCGAGACTGTTCCCCGAGACCGGTCCGGATCTCGCGCTCGACCTGGTCGAGTCGCGGGTCGACTCGAAGGGCGTGACGACCCAGGTCTACCGGCCGGCCGGACGCCCGCGGTACGCGACGGCCTGAAGCCCACCACAGGAGGTGATCTCCAGATGCGATACCTGGTTTCCGTGATCGATGACAAGAGCGATCCCGGCAGCACGGACAGGCAGCCTGCCATCAGCGCGTTCAACGAACGACTGATCGCCGAGGGCTACTGGGTCTTCGCGGGCGGGCTCGCGGACACCGACGCGGCCACGGTCGTCGACAACCGGGGCGAGCAGACGGTGTTCAGCGACGGGCCTTTCGTGGAGTCGAAGGAGTACCTCGCCGGCGTCTGGGTGTGGGAGTGCCCCGATCTGGACGTGGCGCTCAGGCTCGCCGCCGAGGCGTCGAAGATCTGCGACCGGAAGCTCGAGGTGCGGCCGTTCCTGTGAACGACGTCGAGCAGGCGGTCATCCGGGCCCATCGCGACGAATGGGCGCGGGTGGTGGCGGCCCTGACCAGGCGCTTCGGCGACCTCGACATCGCCGAGGAGGCGGCGGCCGAGGCGTTCGCGACCGCCGTCGAGCGGTGGCGGGCCGACGGCCTGCCTCCCAACCCGGGCGCGTGGCTGACCACCACCGCCAACCGCAAGGCCATCGACCGGATCCGGCGGGAGAACAAGCGCGACGGCAAGCACAGGGAGGCGCAGATGGTGTACGACAACACCCCACCCGCGCCGCTGGGCGCCATCGACGACGACCGGCTCCGGCTGATCTTCACCTGCTGTCACCCGGCGCTGGCGATGGAAGCGCGCGTGGCGTTGACGCTGCGCATGGTCGGCGGTCTGACCGTGTCCGAGATCGCCCGCGCCTTCCTGGTGCAGGGGGCCGCCATGGAGCGGCGCATCACCCGCGCGAAGGCCAAGATCAAGGCGGCCGGCATCCCCTATCGGATGCCGTCCGCCGACGATCTGCCGGCTCGTGTCTCCGGCGTCCTGGCCGTCCTGTTCCTCGTCTTCAACGAGGGCTACCTGGCCAGCGGCCCCGGCACCGATCCCGTACGACACGACCTGACCACCGAGGCGATCCGGCTCACCCGCCTGATCCGCGCGCTCCTGCCGCAGGACGGAGAAGTGGCCGGGCTGCTGGCGCTGATGCTGCTCATCGAGGCCCGACGCCCCGCCCGGGTCTCGGCAGGAGGCGAACTGGTCCCCCTGACCGAGCAGGACCGCGGCGCCTGGGACGCGGAACTGATCGCCGAAGGCCACCGGCTGGTGCGCGAGCGCCTGGCCGCCGCCGCCGGCGGGGTGGCCCCGGGTCGCTATCAGATCCTCGCCGCGATCAACGCGGTGCACACCTCCGCCCGCGACATCCGCGACACCGACTGGTCGCAGGTTCTCGCCCTGTACGACCAGCTCGTCCGCCTCGACCCCTCGCCGATCATCGCACTCAACCGGGCCGTCGCCGTGGCCGAGCTCGACGGGCCGGAGGTGGCACTGGCCATCGTCGACCGCCTCGCCGAGGCGTTGGCCGGCTATCACGCCTACCACGCCACCCGCGCCGACCTGCTGCGCCGGCTGGGCCGCGGCCGGCAGTCGCGCGCGGCCTACGACCGCGCCATCGAGCTGGCCGGCAACACCGGCGAGACCGCCTATCTCACCCGCCGTCGCGACCAACTGCGGTAGCGGTCAGTAGGCGAGTTCTCCGATGCCGCCGTCGACGCGCAGGACGGTGCCGGCGGTGTAGGCGGACTCGTCGGAGGCGAGGTAGACAGCCGCCTTCGCCAGCTCGGTGGCGGTGCCGATGCGATGCAGGGGCACCGTCCGCCGGAGCTCGTCGTAGACGGCGGCCTGTCGCTCGGGGCCGAGCGACGTGAACGTGCCCGTGAGGGTCGGCCCCGGGCTCAGCCCGTTGACCCGGATGCCCCGGTCCTTCAGCTCGTAGGTCAGCCCGCGGGCGAAGGACAGCAGGCCGGCCTTGGCGGCGCCGTAGACCGCCGCGTTCTCGTGCCCGATGAAAGCGGAGACGGAGCCGACCAGGATGACCGAGGCCTGCCGTGACAGGAGCGGCAGCAGGGCCTTGATCAGGAAGAACGGCCCCTTGAGATCGGTGGCGACGAGCCGGTCGAACGCCTCCTCGGTCCATTCCTCGATCGGGAGGTGGGTGACGTCGGCGGCGTTGCTCATCACGACGTCGAGCCGCGGCCACTCCTCCCGCAGCCGCGCCGCGAGCGCCGCCTGGCCGGGCACGTCGCCGGCGTCGCTGACGATGGGCAGCAGCGGGCCGTCCAGCTGCCGGGCGGCCTCGGCCAGGCGTTCCCGCGAGCGGCCGGTGATCGCGACAGTGGCTCCCTCGGCGAGGAACTCACGGGCGGTCTCAAGCCCGATGCCGCTCGTCCCGCCCGTGATCAGTGCGTGCTTTCCCGCAAGACGACCCATTGAACTCATTTCCTCACTCGCGCCGAGGCGCGTGATTCCTGGTGACGATGACGGGCCGTCCCCGCCATCACGGGACACCCCCGGAGGCCGGCTTCCTCACTGCGGACGTGGTGCTGACCGGCATGTCCGGGGTCAGATGGCGGTGCGGCCGCCGTCGGCGGCCACGACGGCGCCGGTCACGTAACTCGCCTGCTCGCCGGCGATGAAGGCGATGACCTGGGCGACTTCGGCGGGGTCGGCGGCGCGCTTGAGCGCGGTCGTCAGTCCCATGCCGCCGAGGTCCGGGCCCATGGCCGCCACCACCTTGGAGGTGGTCATCGGGCCGGGCGACACGGCGTTGACGCGCACGTTCGAGGCGGCGAACTCGGCCGCCCAGGTGCGGGTCAGGGATTCGAGCGCCGCCTTGGTGGCGCCGTAGACCGCCATCGGCGGCATGCCCAGGCCGGCGGCGGTGGAGGTGACGTTCACGATGCTGCCGCCCCCGCCGGCGGCCATCTTCGGCGCGAGCCGGGCGACCAGGATGAACGGCGCGCGCACGTTGACGGCGAAGGCGGCGTCGTAGGCGGCGATGTCCTGGTCGGCGGTCGCGCTGAACGGGACGACGCCCGCGTTGTTGACGAGGATGTCCACCGCCCCGGCGTCCTCGGCCAGCCGCCGCACGGCCTGCGGGTCGGCCAGGTCGGCGGGAATGAAGCGCACGGTGCCGGTCGCGCTCTCCCGCACGTCGTCCACAACCTGCGCGCCGCGGTCCGGGTCCGTGCCGGTGATGATCACGTTGGCCCCGCCGCCGGCGAGGATCCTCGCTGTCGCGTGCCCGAGCCCGCCGATGGCGCCTGATCCCGTGATCAACGCCGTCTTTCCCTGGAAGTCCATGTGATCCCGCCTCTCCTCCTCTGGCGCGTCCGCGCGCCGCCGACTTCTGTGTGATCGTTCAATAAGTCGGCCGGCCCTCACCGTACGGTCTTTTGTGCGAGCGGTCAAAAAGTCGTAACCTGGGGATGTGGCACGGACGGGACGCCCCCGCGCATTCGACAAGGACCAGGCCCTGGAGCGCGCGCTCCTGCTGTTCTGGTCCCGGGGCTACGGAGCGACTTCCATTCAGGACCTCGTCGAGGTGCTGGCGCTGGAGCGGGGCAGCCTGTACGGCGCCTTCGGCGACAAGCGGCAGTTCTACCTGGCGGCGGTCCAGTTGTACTGGGACACCTACGAGCGCGAGCTGATCGCGGCGCTGGAGGCCGGGCCGGTGCTGCCGGCGCTGCGCGAGGTGCTCGCCAACCCGGCCCGGGCGCACGAGTACGCCTCCGACGCCGGCGTTCCGCAAGGGTGCATGATCGGCAACACCACCGCCGAACTGGTCCCGCAGGACGCCGAGGCCCGCGAGATCGTGGCCCGCTCGCACGCCCGCTTCACCCGGATCGTCGCCGACGCCCTACGGCGCGCGCAGGCCGCCGGCGAGGTCACCCCGGCCGCCACCCCCGAGGCCCAGGCGCAACTCCTGCTGTTCACCGTCCAGGGCCTTTCCCTGGTCTCCCGCGCCGGACTCGACACGGCCGCCGCGCTCGCCGCCGTCGACGCCCTGATCGACGCCCTTCGCGCTTGAAGGGCGTTCACCCCGGCGAGGTGGTTCGCGAAGGTCGCGGGAGCTTTCGGACAGACCATCTCTTGACGTGATCACGGCGTGGCGTAGTTGATCATCTGGGTAGAAGCCCCCTTTAGGTGCACACAGTGCAACCCACACCGCCCGCGCAATGCGGGCGCTGTGACAGTCGTACGCGTATCGGGGGGTTCGGATGCGACTGCGTGTTCTCGGGGGAGTGGGACTGGTCGCCGTCACAGCGCTGTCGGCGGGCTGCGGCTCGGAGCCCGCCACGACCAAGGTGGTCACCAAGGCCGACACGGCGGCGAAGATGAAGCAGGAACGCGCCGCCAAGGTCGCGGCCGCCGCGAAGGTCAAGGCCAACGAGCTCGGGCAGATCCCGGTGCTCATGTTCCACCGCATCATCCCCAATCCCGGCACCACGGACGACAGGACGCCCCAGCAGTTCCGCAACGACCTCGAACGCCTGGTCAAGGACGGCTACGTCCCCATCACCGCCGCCGAGATGGTCACCGGGAAGATCGACATCCCCGCGGGCAGGCACCCGGTCGTGCTCACCTTCGACGACTCCTCGCCCTCGCAGCTCACCCTCAACGAGGTGGGCGTCCCCAAGCCCGACACCGCCGTCGCCATCCTGCGCGAGGTCGCCGCCAAGCACCCGGGCTTCCGCCCGGTCGCCACCTTCTACGTCACCCGCGACATGTTCGGCAAGACGGTGCGCGAGGAGCAGGCCCAGACGCTGCAGTGGCTCAAGGACAACGGCTTCGACATCGGCAACCACACCCGCGACCACATCAACCTGCGCGGACGGTCGGAGAAGGAGGTCGAGGAGCAGATCGGCGGCATCGCGCAGCAGATCAACTCGCTCGCGTCGGTCAAGCCGGTCACCATCGCCCTCCCGTACGGCAACCAGCCCACCAAGAAGCAGTGGGCCCTGCACGGCAAGGGCTACGACCACAAGGGCGTCTTCCTGGCCGGTTACACGCCCGCCCCGGCGCCGTTCAGCAAGGCGTTCGACCCGGCCGGCATCCCGCGGATCAGGGTGATGGAGAAGAAGGGCGACTGCGTCCAGTTCTGCTCCGAGGCGTGGCTCGACTGGCTGAAGAACAACCCCGACATGATCTACACGTCCGACGGCGACCCGCGTACCGTCGCGTACCCGAAGTTCAAGAGCCCGTACCTGCGGCAGGCGTTCGCGAGCTGGAGCCTGCCGTACTAGCGCGCGCCGCGGCGCACCCGCCCCGCCGCCGCTCCTTCCGCGGGGCGGCGGGGCCCGCGGGTGGCGAACCGTGACGTCACGAACGGTTAACAGCCGCCTGTGAAGTTGCGGGGCATCGTAAAGTTTGCCTCGATGGGGTTCAGCACACGTGGGGATGACGAATGCCGCAGATATCGCCGCTGGTGGCCGGCGATCCCACTCAGCTGGGGTCGTTCCGGCTGACCGGGCGCATCGGGGAGGGCGGCCAGGGCATCGTCTATCTGGGGGTCAGTGATCAGGGCGAGCGCGCGGCGATCAAGCTGCTGCACGTCAAGTTCACCGGTGACACGATCGCGAGGTCGCGCTTCGCGCGCGAGTTGAAGGCGGCGCAGCGGGTCGCGTCGTTCTGCACGGCCAGGGTCATCGAGGCCGACCTCGACGGCAACACCCCGTACATCGCGAGCGAGTACATCGACGGCCGGCCGCTCAGGGAGATCGTCGAGACCGACGGGCCGCTCAGCGGCACCGTGCTCGACCGGCTCGCCATCGGCACGGCCACCGCGCTCACCGCGATCCACCACGCCGCGATCGTCCACCGCGACTTCAAGCCCGACAACGTGCTGATCGCCGCCGACGGTCCCCGGGTGGTCGACTTCGGCATCGCGCGCATCATCGACTCGACGGGCACGATCACCAGCAGGGCCATCGGCACGCCCGCGTACATGGCGCCCGAGCAGATCGCGGGCGACGACGTCGGCCCGTACACCGACGTCTTCTCCTGGGGCGCCACCATCGCGTACGCGGCCACGGGCAGGGCCGTCTTCGACGGCAACTCGATCGCGGTGGTGCTCAACCGCATCCTGAACCACGAGGTCGACGTCAGCATGATGCCGGAGCCGCTGCGCGGCGTGGTGCGCTCGGCGCTGGCGAAGTCGGCGGCCGACCGGCCGTCCGCCGACCAGATCCTGCTGCGCCTGCTCGGGCAGCCGGAGACGGCGGGCGCGTCCACGGCGGTGCTCAGCCAGGGCGTGCAGGTGGCCAGCGACGACACCACTCCGTTCAGCCGCGTGACGGTCACCGACAAGCCCACCTCCGGCGGCGCGCCAGGCGGGCCCACCAGGGAGAGCGGGGAGGCGCACGCGGGGGTTCCCGACGCGGCCTCCCGGCACACGGGCGGCGACGTCCCCGGCCCCGGCCCCCAGAATGCGACCTCCGGGCACACGGGCGGCGGTGTGGCCGCTCACGGCGCGCTCTCCGTCCCCGACGGGCCGGGCTCGCTCACCGTGCCGCCGGCCGGCCAGGCGCCTGTCCCCGCCGGGCGGCGCAGGACGGGGCGCTGGATCGCGCTGGCCGTCGTGATCCTCCTGATCGCCGCCGCAGCGGTGCTGACCGTGCTGAACGGCTGGCACCGGCTGGCGTTCGGCGCCGACCCCGGCCCAGGGCCGTCCACCGGCGCGGACGCCGGCAAGTTACCGCCCGCCTCGCTCGTCGACAGGGTGGCTCAGACCGGCAGGATCACGATCGGGGTCAAGGGCGACCTGCCCGGCATCGGCCTGCAGAACGGCGAGTCGTTCGACGGCTTCGACGTGGAGCTCGCCCGGCGCATCGCCGCCGCCCTGCAGGCCAAGGACGTCTCCGTCGTCAGGGTCAGCAGGGGCGACAGGGCGGAGGCGCTGGCCTCGGGCAAGGTGGACCTGGTCGTGGCGACGTACTCGATCGACCCGGGGGAGAAGGTGCAGTTCGCGGGGCCGTACTACGTGGCGCACCGCGACATCCTGGTCCGCCAGGGCAGTGGCATCGACACGCTGGCCGACCTCAGGGGCAAGCGGATCTGCGCGCCCAACAGCCCGTCGGTGGGCGACGTCCAGGACCGCGTGGCCGTCGAGCCGGTGCCCGCCCCCGACTACGGCGAGTGCATGAACCTGCTGCGCGGCGGCGGGGTCGACGCCGTCCCCGGCGAGGACCTCATCCTGGCGGGCTTCGCGGGCCGCGAGAGCATCCGCTACAAGGTGCTGGGCGTGAAGCTGAGCAACGAGCGCTACGCCGTCGGCATCAGGCAGGGCGACCTGAAGACCTGCAAGGCGGTCAGCGGCGTCATCGCCGACCTCTACCGCGACAAGACCATGAAGCGGCTCCTGACCAGGTACTTCGGTAAGGTCGACTTCGCACCTGAGCAGAAGGTGCCCGCGATGGAACCCTGCCGATGACGAGCGGGTAACATCCGAAAGTCAATGATTCGTCCCACGAGTTAGGGGAAGGCATGGCCACGCCCGTCAAGGTGACCGTCACGGGAGCCGCCGGTCAGATCGGCTACGCACTGCTGTTCCGCATCGCGTCGGGCCACCTGCTCGGCGCGGACGTCCCGGTGCAGCTGAGTCTGCTGGAGATCCCGCAGGCGGTGAAGGCGGCCGAGGGCACGGCCATGGAGCTCGACGACTGCGCCTTCCCGCTGCTGTCGGGCATCGAGATCACCGACGACCCGAACGTGGCGTTCGACGGCGCCAACGTCGCGCTGCTCGTCGGCGCCATGCCGCGCAAGGCCGGCATGGAGCGCGGTGACCTGCTCAGCGCCAACGGCGGCATCTTCGGCCCGCAGGGCAAGGCCATCAACGACCACGCCGCCGACGACATCAAGGTCCTCGTCGTGGGCAACCCGGCCAACACCAACGCGCTCATCGCGCAGCGGCACGCGCCCGACGTCCCGGCCGAGCGCTTCACCGCGATGACCCGCCTCGACCACAACCGCGCGCTGTCGCAGCTCGCGGCCAAGCTCCAGGTGCCGGTCACCGAGATCAAGCACATGACGATCTGGGGCAACCACTCCTCCACGCAGTACCCCGACCTGTTCCACACCGAGGTCGGCGGCAAGATCGCGGCCGAGCAGGTCGAGAGCGAGTGGCTGCGCGACACGTTCATCCCGACGGTGGCCAAGCGCGGCGCCGCCATCATCGACGCCCGCGGCGCCTCCTCGGCGGCCTCCGCCGCCAACGCGGCCATCGACCACGTCCACGACTGGGTCAACGGCACCGACTGGACGTCCGCCGCGATCGTCTCCGACGGCTCGTACGGCGTGCCCGAGGGCATCATCTCGTCCTTCCCCGTCCGGGCGCAGGGCGGCAGGTTCGAGATCATCCAGGGCCTGGAGATCGACCCGTTCTCCCGCGAGCGCATCGACGCCAGCGTGCGCGAGCTGCTGGAGGAGCGCGACGCGGTCAAGAGCCTCGGCCTGATCTGACCCTTCCCGGCCCTTCCCGCGCCCTTTTCGCGTGGGCCGGGAAGCGGCCCGGTCGGGAACCTTCGCGAAGGCGCGCGTCCCACGCACGGGGCGCGCGCCTTTCGCGTGTCCGCCCGTCGTCTCCGTCGCCGTGCGGCGTGGTGCCGGGCACGGCGGGGCGCTCACGCGCCGGGGAGCGCCGCCCAGGCGTCGGCGACGATGTCGCGCAGCGACGGCCGCTCCGCCTTCCACCCCAGCTCGCGCTGTATCTTGGCGGAAGAGGCGACAAGCACGGCCGGATCGCCAGCACGGCGCGGCCCCATGACGGCGGGAATCTCGTGACCGGTGACCTCTCGGCAGACCGAGATCACCTCCTGCACGCTGAAGCCGGTGCCGCTGCCCAGGTTGTAGATCTCGTGGCGGCCCTCGGCGATCGAGTCGAGCGCGAGGAGGTGCGCCCTCGCGAGGTCCGAGACGTGGACGTAGTCGCGCACGCAGGTGCCGTCGGGCGTCGGGTAGTCGCTGCCGAACACGTTCACCGACTCGCGCTCGCCCGTGGCGACCTTGAGCACGTTCGGGATGAGGTGGGTCTCGACGGCGTGGCGCTCGCGGAAGCGGCCGTGGGCGCCGGCCACGTTGAAGTAGCGCAGGCTCACCGCGCCGAGGCCCCGGATGGCGGCGTACGCCGACAGCGCGGTGTCCACGGCCAGCTTCGAGGCGCCGTACGGGTTCGTCGGGCGGGTCGGGTCGCTCTCCTCGATGGGGGAGCGCTCGGGCTCGCCGTACGTGGCGGCCGTCGAGGAGAACACGATCCTGCGCACGCCCTTCGCGTGCATCGCCTCCAGCAGCGCCAGCGTGCCGCCCAGGTTGTGCGCCCAGTACAGTCCGGGCTTCTCCACGGACTCACCGACCAGCGACTTCGCCGCGAAGTGCAGCACGGCCTCCACGCCGTCGAGGGCGTCGCCGGCCTCGGCGATGTCGGCCTTGACGAACCGCGCACCGTCGGGCACGGCGTCCTCGTGCCCGGTGGACAGGTCGTCGAGCACGGTCACCTCGTGGCCCGCCTCGACGAGTTGCGCCGCGACGACGCTTCCCACGTATCCGGCCCCTCCGGTGACGAGCAGTCTCATGTGTACTCCTGAGCGAATATGTTTGATTTTGTACGCCTCGCCGTTCAGCATACGCGGGAAAGCTCCCGTATACGCTGCCAACCACCATGTTTGACACCGTCGCGGCCAGCATCGCCCTGGTCCTGCTGTTCATCCTGATCGGCGGGTTCTTCGCCGCGGCTGAGATCGCGATGGTCTCCCTGCGCGAGAGCCAGGTGCGCAAACTCGCTCAGAAGGGCCGCAGGGGAGAGCGGGTGGCCAAGCTCGCGCGCGACCCCAACCGCTTCCTGTCCGCCGTCCAGATCGGCGTGACCGTCGCCACCATGCTGTCCGCCGCGTTCGGCGCCGACAGGCTCGGCGTGCAGCTCCAGCCCGTCCTCGTCCGCTGGGGCGTACCGGTCGGCCTCGCCTCCGTGCTCGCCCTCGTGCTGGTCACGCTGGCCATCTCGTACGTGTCGCTGGTGCTCGGCGAGCTCGCGCCCAAACGGCTCGCGCTGCAGCGGGCCGAGGGGTTGTCGCTGTTCGTCGCGCCCTTCCTCGACCGCATCGCCGTCCTGTCGCGCCCGGTCATCTGGGCGCTGTCGAAGTCCACCGACGGCGTCGTCCGGCTGCTCGGCGGCAACCCGGCCGCCCGCAGGGAGGAGGTCAGCACCGAGGAGCTGCGCGACATGGTGGTGGGGCACACCGAGCTGACCGCCGACGAGCGCCACCTGATCGGCGAGGTGTTCGCGGCGGGCAAGCGCCAGCTCCGCGAGGTCATGCTGCCGCGCACCGAGGTGGAGTTCATGCGGGCCGACACGCCGCTGGCCGACGCCGCCCGGCTGGCCGCCGGGCTGCCGCACTCGCGCTTCCCCGTCTACCGGGAGTCGTACGACGAGATCGTGGGATTCGTCCACGTCAGGGACCTGCTGGACCCGAGCCTGGCGGGACGCGCCGAGCCGGTCGGCGCGCTCGTGCCGATCCGGCCCGTCAAGTTCGTGCCCGCCTCGAAACGCCTGCTCAGCACCCTGAACGAGATGCGCGACGAGGGCCAGCACCTCGCCATCGTGGTGGACGAGTACGGCGGCACCGCCGGCATCGTCACGCTGGAGGACCTCGTCGAGGAGCTCGTCGGCGACATCAGGGACGAGTACGACGTCGAGGACCACACCGTCGTCCTGCCCGCGGGCGAGATTGAGATCGACGGGCTGACCAACCTCAACGACTTCGCGGCCGAGACCGGCATCAAGCTGCCGGACGGGCCGTACGAGACGCTGGCCGGGTTCGTGATGGCCATGCTCGGCCACCTGCCCGCCGCGGGCGAGAGCGTGGAGATCCCCGGCTTCGACCTGACCGTGACCGAGCTGGACGGGCGCCGCATCGCTAGAGTGAGAGTGAAACGCCGGGCGCTCGTCGAGTCGCCGCCCGACCAGGATTCCTGACACAATTGCCTGCTATGGCCAGACCTCGTGTACTCTCCGGCATCCAGCCCACAGCGGACTCCTTCCACCTGGGCAACTACCTGGGTGCGGTCCGGCAGTGGGTCACCCTGCAGGAGACCCACGACGCCTTCTACTGCGTGGTCGATCTCCACGCCATCACCGTGCCCACCGAGCCCGCCGCGCTGCGCCGCCGCAGCCGCGTCGCCGCCGCGCAGATGTTCGCCGCCGGGCTCGACCCTGAGCGCTCCACCGTGTTCGTCCAGTCGCACGTTCGCGAGCACACCGAGCTCGCCTGGGTGCTGATCTGCCTCACCGGTATGGGCGAGGCCGCCAGGATGACGCAGTTCAAGGACAAGTCCGCGAGGTTCGGCGAGAGCGCCGCGAGCGTCGGGCTGTTCACGTACCCGATCCTCCAGGCCGCCGACATCCTGCTCTACCAGGCCGACCGCGTGCCGGTCGGCGCCGACCAGAAGCAGCACCTGGAGCTCACCCGCGACCTCGGCCAGCGCTTCAACCACCGCTTCGGCGACACGTTCGTCCTGCCGGAGCCGTACATCCCGAAGGAGGTCGAGAAGATCACCGACCTCCAGGACCCTAGCGCGAAGATGTCGAAGTCGTCGTCGAGCCCCGCGGGCATCCTGGAGGTGCTGGAGCAGCCCGGTCCGCTGCGCAAGAAGGTGATGCGCGCCGTCACCGACACGGGCTCCGAGGTGCTCTTCGACGAGGTGAACAAGCCGGGCGTCTCCAACCTGCTGCGCATCCACTCCGCCCTCACCGGCACGCCGATCCCCGAGCTGGTCACCCGCTTCGAGGGGCAGGGGTACGGCGCCTTCAAGAAGGAGGTGGCGGAGGCCGTGGTCGACGCGTTCGCCCCGATCCGGGAGCGTACGGAGAAGCTCCTGTCCGACGAGGCCGAGCTCGACCGCATGCTCGCCATCGGCGCGGAGCGCGCGTCGGCGGTGGCCCGCCAGACCATGGAGCTGGTCCGCGACCGCGTGGGCTTCCTCCCGAAGCCGTAGCCGCGTCAGGCGTCGCGAAGGGCCGTCCGGGCACCCGCCCGGACGGCCCTTCGCATGAGCACGTGCGCCGGCTTTCGCGCACCATGCGGCATGCGGCGCGTCAGCGGAACCCGACGTTGCCAGCGGCGCGTCAGCGGAAGCGGCGGCGGCCCACCACGAGGAGGACCTCGCGCAGGGCGTCGGCGGCCTGACGGACGGTCTGCTCGGGCACCCCGGCCATGACCTCCTCGTGGGCCCGTGACGACGCCTCCAGCGCGGCGTTCGCCACCCGCTCGCCCTCGGGGGTGAGCCGCACCCACCGGCTGCGGGCGTCGCCCGGGTCGTCGGCGCGTTCGACGTAGCCGGCCGCCGCGAGGCGCTGCAGCACGTTGCTGGTGCCGCCGGAGGTCAGGAAGAGCGACTTCGACAGCTCGCTCGGCTTCATGCGGTGCGGGGGAGCGGCGCGGGTGAGCGCGGCCAGCACGTCGAACTCCGCGTACGTCAGCCCGAGGTCGGCCAGTTCCGTCTTGAGCGCCTGTTCGAAGAGCAGGTTGAGCCGGGACACCCGCTTGCCGAGCTCGATGCCGGCGATGAGGGCCGACGGCATCCCTGACTGCTCCCAGCGGGGGACCAGGGCGTCGATCTCGTCATGCGGCACGTCTCCGAGGATACTCACGACGCAGATTGCTTTCCTAAAAGCTTTTCTCTAAGCTTCCGGCTCATGCAAACGCTCATCAAGAACGGCACCGTCATCGACACCGAGCCCGAGCCCGTGGTGCTCGGCCGCGTGGACGTCCGCATCGAGGGCGGCCGCGTCGCCGAGGTCGGCCCCGAGCTGGACGCGCCTCCCGGCGCCGAGGTCATCGACGCCGCCGGCCGCCTCGTCCTGCCCGGCTTCGTCGACACCCACCGCCACACCTGGCAGGCCGCCATCAGGGCCGCCGTGCCCGACGTCGGCTTCGATGGCTACCTGGGCCGCGTGCTGGGCGAGCTGGCGCCCCGCTACCGCCACGAGGACGTCTACGTGGGCAACCTGGCGGGAGCGCTGGAATGCCTCGACGCCGGCATCACGACGCTGCTCGACTGGTCCCACATCCAGCTCACGCCCGGCCACACCGACGCGGCCCTGCAGGCCCTGCGCGACTCCGGCGTCAGGGCGGTGTTCGGCTACTGCCACGGCGGCGAGCCCGGCGCGTTCGCCGCCGAGACCCGCAGGGTGCGCGCGGCCATCCCCGAAGGCGGCCTGCTCACCATGGCCATGGCCGCGTTCGGCCCCGAGATCGCCCCCGAGGAGCACGCCGACGAGGAGCTGCGCCTGGCGCGCGAGCTGGGCCTGCCCGTCACCGCCCACCTGGGCGTGAGCGGCGCGGAGAGCGCCGCGCGCGGGCTGGCGTTCCTGGAGGCGCGCGGCTGGCTGAACGAGGACGTCACCTACATCCACGCGACCTCCTACGACGACGAGGACCTCAAGCGCATCGCCGGCAGCGGCGGCGCCGTGTCGGTCTCGCCCCTCGACGAGATGACGCTCGGCATGGGCTACCCCGTCACCGGCCGGGCCAGGGCGGCGGGCATCCCGACGGCCTTCGGCATCGACACGGTGACCTGCGCCCCCGGCGACATGTTCAGCGTCATGCGGACGGCGTACGTGCTGGAGCGGGGCAGGCCGGGCGGCGGCGCGATCACCACCCGCGACGTGCTGCGCATGGCCACCTCGGAGGGGGCGCGGGTGGCCGGGCTCGCCGGGGTCGCCGGGTCGCTGCGGCCCGGCGCGCAGGCCGACGTGGTGCTGCTGAGCACCGCCACGCTCGGCATGGCCGCCGCGCAGGACCCGATCGGCGCGGTCGTGCTGAACGCCGACACCTCCTGCGTCGAGACCGTCCTCGTCGCCGGGCGGGTCGTCAAGCGCGACGGGCGGCTGCTGCACCACGACGTGCCCGCGGTGCTCGGCGCACTGGCGGAGTCGGCGGCTGCCCTGGTATGACCTGATCGCCACCCTTTCACCGGGGTAGGGAACTTCCCTGGGAGAGGGCATGATGCGGAGACTGACCGAGCGGATCGCGGCGGCGCGGGCCTGGGGCCGCCGCAGGGTGGACTACTGGCGGGTGCGCAGGCTCTCGCTCGACCACGCGATCAGGGCGGTCCAGCGGTACCAGGTCCAGTCGGGCGACCGGCTGGCGGGCGCGGTGACGTACTTCGCGTTCCTGTCGTTCTTCCCGCTGGTGGCGCTGGCGTACGCCGTGCTCGGGTTCGTGGTCTCGACGAGCGAGACGACCAGACGGGCGCTCGCCCAGGCCATCGAGGAGCGGCTGCCCGGCCTCGCCACCCAGCTCGACCTGCAGGCCATCGGCAGCGCCAGGGCGACGGCCGGGATCATCGGCCTGCTCGGCCTCCTGTACGCGGGGCTCGGGGCGCTCGACGCGCTCAGGGGCGCGCTGCGCGAGATGTCGATGACGACGACGCCCCCGCTGAACTGGTTCCTCGGCAAGCTGCGCGACCTGGTCTCGCTCGTCCTCATCGGCGTGACGCTGATCGTGTCGGTGCTGGTGGCGGGCTTCGCCACGACCGCCACGGACAAGGTGGTGCACGCCCTGTTCGGCGCGGACTCGACGTTCGCGACGGTCCTGCTCAGGGTGGCCGCGGTGCTCGCCGGGGTCGGCGCGGACTGGCTGCTGTTCGTCATCCTGCTGGGCTGGGTGGCCAGGCCGACGGCGCCGTTCCACGCCATCGCCAAGGGCGCGCTGCTCGGCGCGATCGGCTTCGGGGTGCTCAAGCAGCTCGCGACGCTGCTGCTCGGGCACACGCTGAGCAATCCGGTCTACGGCACGTTCGCGGTCATCGTGGGGCTGCTGATCTGGATCAACTTCTCGGCCAGGCTGGTGCTCCTCGTGGCGGCGTGGACGGCGACCTCGGGGCTGTGCCCGCCGCCGTCGCCCACGCCGATCCCGTCGGAGAGCGTGTCATAGCCTCCTGCGGCGCCTGATCCCGTACCCGAGCCAGACCAGGCCGAACAGCAGGCCGCCGCCGATGACGATCGCGCCGATCGTGTACGTGGAGCCGTTCTGCCTGGACGCGGAGGCGTCGAGCAGCGAGGGCCGGGCGGCCGGGGTGGCCTGGCCGGTGGGGGCCGCCGCCTGCGGGGCCCGCTGCGCCTGCGGCGGGGTGTCGGGCAGCGGGTCGACGAGCCGTCCGACCGGCTGCGCCTTGCCCCGCACGGCGAAGCCCCAGTCGAGCAGCTTGGCCACTTCCTCCCAGAAGTAGCCCTCGTGGCGCATGATCGCGACGAGGACGGTGTGGCCGCCGCGGGTGGCGGCGCCGACGAAGCTGCCCTGCGCCTTGGACGTCCAGCCGTTCTTGACGCCGATCGTGCCCTGGTAGCGCCACAGCAGCTTGTTGTGGTTGCTGATCTCGTAGTAGTTCTTGGGCGCGGGGAACTTGGCGGTCTTCGTGCTGACGTAGCGGCGGAAGTCGGGGTTGGCGAGCCCGGCGCGGGCGATCAGCGCCAGGTCGTACGCCGAGCTGCTCTGGCCGGGCTGGTCGAGGCCGCTCGGCGTCTTGGCCACCGTGTCGTACGCCTGCAGCCGGTGCGCCTCGGCGTTCATGTCGCGCATGGTCTTGGCGACGCCGCCGTTCGTCTCGGCCAGCGCCATGGCGGCGTCGTTGCCGGACGACATCATGAGCGCCCGGAACAGGTCGTCCACCTTGTACGTCATCTTGGGCGTGAGCCCGACGGCGGTGCCCTCCTGGTTGCAGGCGTTGGCGCTGGGCCGCACCTTGCGGTTCTTGTCCAGTTTGGGCAGGAGGGTGACGGCGGTCAGCATCTTCTGCGTGCTGGCCGGGAGGTAACGGCCGTGTGGGTCCTTGGCCGCGAGCACGTCGCCGGTGTCGAGGTCCGCTATCACGTAGGACGTAGCCTTGGTCTTGGGAGGCGCGTCCACGCCCGCCGGCCGCACCAGGCCGTGGCTGCCCAGCGCCTCTCCGCCCACCGGCGTGTTCGGTGTGGCGTGCGCTGTCGCGTCCGGTACGACCGTGAACGTGACAGCGGTGAGAAGTGCCGTAACAGGCACGATTTTGGTCCACATGGCGGTCTCAGCGTAGCTTCGCTCGAATGTCCATGTGGCGACACTTCCCCCGAAGATCCGCCCTCGATACTAGAGAGATGGTCATGTCACGAAAGATCGCCGGATTCCTCGTCGCGCTCGCCGCGTTCATGGTCTTCGAATGGGTGAACCTGGGGTTCAACCTGGCCGACGGTCATCCGACCGGCTTCTACGTGGTGCACGGCATCCTGATCGCGGTGAACATCCTCCTGGCGGTGGTGCTGGCGGTGATCGGCTGGCACGGGCTCAGGAGCCGCAGAGCAGGTCTCTCGTGAGCCGGTGCAGCTCGTCGGCCTCCTCGCGGGAGTCGCCGATCGAGGTGAAGCCCAGTTTCCCGTACTCGGGCACCGCTCCCAGCAGGTGGAACACGTTCCCCGTCCGGGTCACCGGGTCGAAGCCGATCCCGAGCCGCTCGGCGGTCTTCACGATGTCGCGCGGCGTGCGTCCGCGCAGGCCGGCGGCCGAGCAGTTGTCCGTCGCCTGGTAGTACTTCGGCCGGTCCCCGGCCATGAGCAGGCCCGTGGCGGGGTCGTAGGTCGCGCCGGTGGTCATCAGGGCCGCCCCGTACGGGTGGGTGGTGCCGCCGATCCGCAGGTTGATCTCGCACAGCAGCGCGGCGTAGCCGGCGTCGGTCTTGAGCGCGAAGAAGTCCATCCCGAAGACGCCCACGACGCCCCGCTCGGCGAGGACCTTGGCGATCCTGGCGGCGGACTCTCCCACGAGCGAGCGGTACTCGGGCGCGGCGGGGAACGTGCAGCCCTGGTAGACGTCGTTGTTCGGGCCGCCGAGCACCTGGTCGTGGGTGGCGAGCACCTCGGCGTGGCCGCCGGGCGTGACGCGGGCGAGGGCGCTGGGGTGGTGGAGCGGCTGGTGCTCGATGAACTCCTCGGCCACGGCCCCCCGCTGGGCGATCTTGGCGGTGAACGTCTCCCAGGTCTCGCCCTCGGCGGAGAACCTGGTGAGCGACCTGTCGGCCTTGAGCACGATGGCGTTGCCGAGCCCGGAGTAGCCGTCGTTCAGCTTGACGATGACCCGCTCGCCGGGCAGCGCCTCGACGGCCTCCTCGATCTGGGCGGCCGAGCGCAGGTCGCCGAAGCCGCGCGCCATGGGCACGCCGGCGGTCAGGCCCACCTCGCGCGCGCCGCTCTTGGAGCCGTAGGAGGCGAGCGCCGTGGCGGGGCCGTAGATCGGGATGCCGAGCAGCGCGGCGAGCTCCTCCTCCGGCTCCCCGAGCACGAACGGCACGAGGCAGGCGTCGCCGTCGACGGCCTCCCTGAGGCGCTCGATCACGTCGGGACGCCTCAGCAGGGTCGTCGTCAGCGGCTGGGACCACGGCTCGTCGAGGCTGACCATCTCCAGGCGCTCGGCGGCGCCGTCGGGGTCGGGCAGGAAACTGAGGTAGTAGTCGACGATGTCGGGGTCGATCGGGACGGAGGAGACGTAGACCACCTTCACCCGGGGTTCGCGGAGGGTCATCAGCAGGAAGAGCAGGCGCTCCTCGTACGACCTGACCGCCTTGATGCGGCGCAGCTCGTCCTGGGGGAGAGTGAGCGAGGGCACGACCACCAGGGTCCCCTCACTCGGCTCGAAGATGCTCAACCCGGCATACTTCTCCCCGAACGGGATTTTAGTGATCATATGGCGAGTGAAACACGCATTCTTCCCGAAATCAGCCATCGCCGAAGTGTGATGACCATGACGGAAGGTGACAGGATTCGAAATCCGTGACCACGTTTGGGAGTGGCGACATTGGGTCACCATCTAATGATCCCTTGTGACTACGTCGTAGTCAGGAAAGTGGTTACGTACGGTGATGACCTGCGGTTACGGTCGTGCAATCGGCTAACTTTTGGTGTACTTGTCGGCGAGCAGCCAGGCGAGAGCGATAAAGTCGAACCATCGCCATCGGGCTCGCGGCTGATCGTCGCGTACCTGGGCTGCAGCAGTACCGGCGACCGATGAACGCAAGCCCGTGCTGACGATCTCTCGCGCACCGACACCAGACGGTTGTGGCATGTGATTTCGCCGAGCGGCTGCTCCACCGGGTGGCTGCAGCGGGACACATCGTAAATGACAGTGCTAAAGCCGCGCTCGGCGGGCAGGTGTAGAGGCGGCATGAACGGGATGGTGACTGATGCGGGGACGTGAGCTCCTGGGGGAACTAGACGCGTTCCTGACGGAGACCGAAAGGGACCTCGTGGCGTTCCGCCGCGACCTTCACATGCACCCTGAACTGGCCTTCGCGGAATACCGCACGACGCAGAAGATCGCCGAACGGCTCACCGCCGCCGGCCTCACGCCCTCGGTGCTGCCACGCGGCACCGGGCTCATCTGCGACGTGGGCAGCGGCGACGGCCCGACGGTGGCGCTGCGCGCGGACATCGACGCGCTCCCCCTCCAGGATGAGAAGGACGTCTCCTACCGCTCGACCGTCCCCGGCGTGTGCCACGCGTGCGGCCACGACGTCCACACCACCGCCCTCCTCGGCACCGGCCTCTTCCTCGCCCAGCAGGCGGCGGCGGGGCTGCTGCCCGGCCGGGTCCGCCTGCTCTTCCAGCCCGCGGAGGAGCTGCCGGGCGGCGCCCTCGAGGTCATGGCGCACGGCGGCATCAGCGGCGTCGACCGTGTCTTCGCGCTGCACTGCGACCCGCGCGTCGACGTCGGCCAGCTCGGCATCCGCTCCGGCCCCATCACGGCCGCCTGCGACCGGGTCGTCGTCAGGGTGTCCGGGCCCGGCGGCCACACCTCCCGCCCGCACCTGACGGCCGACCTCGTCTTCGCCCTCGCCAAGATCCTCACCGAGCTGCCCGCCGCGCTGTCGCGCCGCGTCGACCCGCGCTCCTCGCTCAGCCTCGTCTGGGGCCGGGTCGAGGCCGGCTCCGCGGCCAACGCCATCCCGAACGACGGCATCGCCGAGGGCACCATCCGCTGCCTCGACGAGGAGGCCTGGCACGCCGCCCCCGACCTCATCAAGTCGCTGCTGGAGTCCGTGGCGAGCGCGTACGGCATCGAGGCGGCCATGGAGTACACCCGCGGCGTCCCGCCCGTGGTGAACGACGAGGTCAGCGTCGAGATGCTGGGCGAGGCCGCCGAGCGGGCGCTGGGCGCGGGCTCCGCCGTGCCCACGCCGCAGTCGCTCGGCGGCGAGGACTTCGCCTGGTACCTCGAGTCTGTCCCCGGCGCCCTGGCCCGGCTGGGCACGCGCACGCCCGGCGGCCTCACCTACGACATCCACCAGGGCAGCTTCGACGTCGACGAGCGGTCGATCGCCATGGGCGTCCGCGTCATGGCCACCACGGCGCTGACCGCGCTGTGGGAGGTCACGCCGCTCGACGCCGTCTCCACCGTCGTCGCCTGACGCGGGCGGCGGTCACGTCAGCGGGTCGCCCGCCACCGGCAGCGTCAGCGACGAGCGGCCGGGTGCGACGGTCACCGTCGTGCCCGGCGGGTAGCGCAGGGTGAAGTCGCGATCGGTCGAGATGATCACCAGGCCCAGCCGGTGGCCCCGCTTGACCACGTACTCCTTCGGCTGGAGGTCCCAGGTGAAGGAGTACTCCTTGCCCGGGCGCAGCGGCTCGGTCCGGTCGGCCGCGTGCCGGTTGCGCACGTCCAGCCAGCCCCTCGTGACGATCGTGAACGGCGTCTCGCTCGTGCCCAGCCGCCGCAGCGCCGTGCAGCCGGTGTCACCCGGCACCCCCTGGCCGTAGCAGTACGTCTCCCCGGTCGGCACCAGCGTGCCGTTCGGGCGGACGTCCGTGCCGTAGTCGACCAGCAGCGCCGTCAGGTACGGCGAGGCCCCGTCGCGCAGCGACGCCCGGACGTTCACCGTCGGCGTGCCGGAGATCCGCAGGTCGGCGGGCAGTTCCTCGGTCAGGTAGGCCAGCCGGTTCGGGTCGGCCGCCGGCGCGGTGCCCGCGAGCTGCTCCGCGGTGCGGGTCTTCTGGTCGGTGAACGACTCCTTGGACGCGGCCGGCCGCGGGTGCGTGCCGAGCGTGCCGCCGGGGCCAGGGCGCAGCCGCACCTGCCTGGTGCCGGGCAGCGGCCACGAGGCGTGCCGCTCCCACCGGCCGGGCGCGATCTCCACGTCGGCCTGCGGCTCGCGCGTGACGCCCGAGTCGATGCCGTACAGCCAGTGGTCGAACCAGCCGTGGAGCTGGCGCAGCCACTCGGCGGTGCGCAGGTTGAAGGGGTTCATGTGGGTGCCCTGGTGCAGCCAGATCTTGCGCGGGACGTTCTGGCGGCTCAGCGCGTACCACCACTGGGCGAACTGCTTGGTCTTGACGTTCCAGTCGTTGAGCCCGTGCACGAGGAAGACGCTGGCCTTCACGTTGCGGACGTCCTTGAGGTAGTCGCGCGCCGCCCACAGCGGGCTGTGGTCGCCGGTGACGCGGTCCTGGCCCGCCGTGATGGCGTCGATGACGCCGCCGCAGACCTCCTGGCCGTTCTCCCTGGTCAGGACGTACTTGGCCAGCACGTCGAGGTCCTCGCCCTGGTAGCCGCCCGGGGCGACGACGCCGCCGTTGGCGCGGTAGTAGTCGTACCAGCTGGAGATGGCGGCGATCGGGACGATCGTCTTGAGGCCCTCGACGCCGGTGGCGGCGACGGCGTTGGGCAGCGTGCCGTTGTAGGAGACGCCGATCATGCCGACGTTCCCCGTGGACCAGGTCGCCTCGACGGGGCGGCCGTCCGCGTCGAAGCCCTTCGCGCGGCCGTTCAGCCAGTCGATGGCGGCCTTGGGGCCGGCGGTCTCGTTGGCGTCGCCCGAGGTGGGGCAGCCGGTGGCGCGTCCGCTGCCGAGGTTCTCCACCAGCGCGACGGCGTACCCGCGGGGCAGGAAGTAGTTGTCGTAGTAGCCGTCGAACGGTTCGGCGGCGAGCTTGTTCTGCTCGGCGAGCAGCGCGGGGAGCGGGTCGCCGTTCTCGTCCACGTCCACCGGGTGGTTGGGGACGTCGTTGCCGCCCGCGTAGTACGGGCTGGCCTCCATGATCACTGGGACCTTCAGCCCCTGCTCGGTCTCCTTGGGCCGCAGGATGTCCACGGCGACCCGGTCGGGCCTGCCGTCGTGGTCGCTGTCGGTCCCCTCCACCTCGACGTACACCGTCTGCTTGACGGCGTCGGCGCGGGAGAAGACGGGCTGGGTGGCGTTGTCCTCGATCGAGACGGCCGGGACGGGCTGGGCCGTCGCCGGCGCGGTTCCCGCCGTGGCCGCGACCAGCGTCGCGACCGCGGCGGGAACCGCCAGGGCCTTCCAAGGGCGCATACGGGACTCCGTGACGAAATTTCCACCGACAAGCGGAATCTCTGCCATGATCGCCTCCACGGCAAGAGCTCCCGATGTCCCAAAATTGGGTAAAACTTGGAACCCCTGCGCCAGGGTCCGCTTCGAGGTGTTCAGGTCACGGACGCGACTGATGTCGATAACGGAGCGGTTTCGACCCTGTGTGCCGGTTTGGTGTGCCCTGGTCAAGCAACTATCTTCCGTGCAGATGCCGTACGTTCCTTCGCGCCTGCGATGAAGTCCGACGGCGAGTGAAATGGGAGGGAGTCGACTTGCTCGGCAAGCGATTCAGCAGGATTGCGGTCGGTTCCGTGGCCGGTGTCCTGCTCATGGCGGCCGCGGCCTGCGGTGGCAGCGGCAACGGTGGGGACACCTCGGCCAGCACGGCGTCGAGCGGCGGCACGAGCAGCGAGGCGTCGAAGAGCGGTCTGAAGGTCGGCCTCGCCTTCGACGTGGGCGGCCGCGGCGACAAGTCGTTCAACGATGCCGCGTACGCCGGCCTGGAGAAGGCCAAGAGCGAGCTGAAGGCCGACATCAAGGAGCTGAGCCCCGCCGCCGACGGTTCCAACCGCGGTGAGCTGCTGCGCCAGCTCGCGGACGCCGGCTACAACCCGATCATCGGCGTCGGCTTCGCCTACGGCGAGGACATCAAGAAGGCCGCCGAGGAGTACCCCGACATCCAGTTCGCGGTCGTGGACTCCGCCTCCAACGCCCCGAACGTCACCGGCCTGCTGTTCGCCGAGGAGCAGGGCTCGTACCTGGCCGGCGTCGCGGCCGCCACCAAGGCGAAGAGCGGCCACGTCGGCTTCGTCGGCGGCGTCGAGAACGACCTGATCAAGAAGTTCGAGGCGGGCTTCGTGGCCGGCGTGAAGTCGGTCAAGGCGGACGCCAAGATCGACGTGAAGTACCTCACCCCCGACGGCGACTTCAGCGGCTTCAAGGCCCCCGACAAGGGCAAGGTCGCGGCCGAGAAGATGTTCCAGGACGGCGCGGAGATCGTCTACCACGCCGCCGGCGACTCCGGCCTCGGCGTGTTCCAGGCGGCGGCCGCCGCCGGCAAGAAGGCGATCGGCGTCGACTCCGACCAGCGCCAGACCGTCAAGGAAGCCGACCTGCAGTCGGTCATCATGACCTCCATGCTCAAGCGCGTGGACGTCGCGGTGTTCGAGTTCGTCAAGGCCTTCCAGGGCGGCGCGAAGGGCGGCAGCAACACCGTCTACGACCTCAAGGTCGACGGCGTCGGCCTGTCCACCACCGGTGGGGAGATCGACGACATCAAGGACAAGCTCGACGCTGCCAAGAAGGACATCGTCGACGGCAAGATCACCGTTCCGGCCAAGCCGTAATCTGGGCAGGAACGTCGCCTGAGGGCCCGGAGTCGGTAACTTCGGGCCTTCGGGCTATCCGCCCCGCTCTAGGAGAGGCGAATGAGCTCCGACACCCTCGCCGCGGCGCGACCCGCCGTCGAGCTGGAGGGCATCACCAAGCGGTTCCCCGGCGTCGTCGCCAACCGTGACATCCGCATCACCGTGGAACCCGGGACGGTGCACGCCATCGTCGGGGAGAACGGCGCGGGCAAGTCGACGCTGATGAAGATCCTCTACGGCATGCAACGGCCGGACGAGGGCACCATCAGGGTCAACGGCGAGGCCGTCAGCTTCCGTACCCCCAGCGACGCCATCGCCGTCGGCATCGGCATGGTCCACCAGCACTTCATGCTCGCCGACAACTTCACGGTGCTGGAGAACATCGTCCTCGGCGCCGAGCCGAAGAAGGCCGGCAGGCTCGACTTCGAGGCGGCCAGGGCCCGCATCCGCGAGCTCGGAGGCAGCCACGGCCTGCACGTCGACCCCGACCGGCTGGTCGAGGACCTCGGCGTCGGCGACCGGCAGCGGGTGGAGATCCTTAAGGTCCTCTACCGGGGCGCCCGCATCCTGATCCTCGACGAGCCGACCGCCGTGCTCGTGCCGCAGGAGGTCGAGGAGCTCTTCGACAACCTGCGCCGGCTCAAGGCCGACGGCCTGACCGTCATCTTCATCTCCCACAAGCTCGACGAGGTGCTGAGCATCGCCGACGCCATCACGGTGATCAGGCGCGGCACCACGGTCGCCAGCGTGAACCCCCAGGACGTGACCGCCCGCCAGCTCGCCGAGCTGATGGTCGGCAGCGAGCTGCCCACCCCGGAGACCCGCGAGTCCACCGTCACCGAGCACGTCGCCCTCAGCGTCTCGCACCTGACGATCGAGGCCGATGGCCACCGCCCGCTCCCCAAGGGCGTGGACCTCCCCGCGTACGTGGACAAGCTGCGCAGCGAGGGCAGGCGCCTGCTCCTCGACGACGTGTCGTTCGAGATCCACCGGGGCGAGATCCTGGGCATCGCCGGCGTCGAGGGCAACGGCCAGAGCGAGCTCATCGAGGCCATCATGGGCACGCGCCCGTCGCTCGGCCGGGTCGAGCTGGACGGCGCCGACATCAGCGCCTGGTCCACCCTCAAGCGCAGGGAGTCGGGCATCGGCTACATCCCCGAGGACCGCCACCGGCAGGGCCTGCTGCTGGAGGCGTCCCTGTGGGAGAACCGCGTGCTCGGCCACCAGACCAGGCCGCCCGCGGGCCCCGGCTTCTGGCTGCGCAGGCGGGCCGCCAAGGCCGACACCAGGCGCATCGTCGAGGAGTACGACGTGCGCACCCCCAGCGTGGAGACGCTGGCCCTGGCCCTGTCGGGCGGCAACCAGCAGAAGCTGATCGTGGGCCGCGAGATGAGCGGCGAGCCGACGTTCCTCATCGCCGCGCACCCCACCCGCGGCGTCGACGTGGGCGCGCAGGCCGCCATCTGGGACCACCTGCGCAACGCCCGCGCCGCCGGGCTCGCCGTGCTGCTCATCTCCGCCGACCTCGACGAGCTGATCGGCCTCTCGGACACGCTGCACGTCATGTACCGCGGGCGGCTCGTGGCCAAGCTCGACCCTTCCGACGTCACGCCACAGCGGCTGGGCGGTTACATGACCGGTGCGATCACCGGCGCTGAGGAGAAGTGATGCCCGCGGGACTCTACCGGGCGCTGCTCACCGTCGCGGGCGCCGCGGTCGCCATCGTGCTGGCGGTCGTCATCTCCAGCGTGGCGATCAGCGCGGCGGGCGCGAGCCCGCTCGACGCGTTCGCCGCCCTGTTCAACTTCGGCGAGACGGAACGCCAGGTCGTCAACGGCATCACCACGATGGTCAACCGGTCGGTGCCGCTGTTCATCGCGGGCCTGGCCGTGGCCGTCGGCTTCCGGATGAACCTCTTCAACATCGGCGTGGAGGGCCAGTACCGGCTGGCCGCGATCTGCGCGGCGTGGGTCGGCGCGCAGTTCACGGCGCCCCCGCTGATCCAGATCCTCGTCATCATCGTCGTGGCGGCGGCCGTCGGCGGCCTGTACGCGCTGATCCCGGCCGTCATGAAGGTGACCCGGGGGGTGAACGAGGTCATCGCCACGATCATGCTGAACTACATCGCGATCAACCTGGCGGCGTTCCTCGTGCGCGGCCCGTTCACCGGGGAGCGCGCCGCGGGCCAGCTCACCACCTCCACCCCGCAGATCCCCGAGTCCGGCTGGTTCCCGAACCTCAACTGGATCTTCGAGATGTTCGGCATGCCGGCGCCGCGCGGCGGCGGCCTGTGGGGCTTCCTCCTCGTGGCCGTGCTGCTGGGGGTCGGCCTGTGGCTGCTGCTGGAGCGCACCAGGTTCGGCTTCGACGTCAAGGCCAGCGGCCTGAACGCCTCCGCCGCCCTCGCCTCCGGCGTCAAGCCCAAGAAGATGGTCATCAGCGCCATGGTGCTGTCGGGCGCGATCGCCGGGCTCATCGGCCTGCCCGAGATCCTCGGCGACAAGCACTCGTTCGGCTCGAACTTCACCCCCGGCCTCGGCTTCCTCGGCATCGCCGTGGCGCTGCTCGGCCGCAACAAGCCCGGCGGCATCGCCATCGCGGCGCTGCTGTTCGGCTTCCTCGACCGCGCGCAGGGCCCGCTGCAGTTCGCGGACGTGCCGCCCTCGGTCATCACGATCATGCAGGGCACGATCGTCCTCCTCGTGGTCATCGCCAACGAGGTCACGAGAAGGATCGCGCTGCGGCGCGAGGAACGGCGAGCCGCCCGGCACCTGGGCGCCAACACTCCCGTAGAGGTGACAGCATGACCCGGGTCGGCAAGTACCACCTGGCGCTGATCGGCGCGGCCGTCCTGATCCTGATGCTGTCGCTGGTGCGCACGCTGTCCGGCCAGAACGACATCACCTCGTCGGGCACGTTCTCCGCGGCGCTGCTGCTGGCGGTGCCGATCGGCCTGGCCGGCCTCGGCGGCCTGTGGGCCGAGCGGGCCGGCGTCACCAACATCGGCCTCGAAGGCATGATGGTGCTCGGCACCTGGTTCGCCGGCTGGGCCGGGTACCAGTGGGGCTTCATGGCGGCGCTCGTCGCCGGCCTCGTCGCGGGCGCCGTCGGCGGCCTGCTGCACGCCGTGGCCACCGTGTCGTTCGGCGTCGACCACATCATCAGCGGCGTGGCGATCAACCTCCTCGGGCCGGGCATCACCCGCTTCCTGTCGGAGGTGCTCTACAAGGAGGGCACCGGGGCCGCCGCGCGCGGCGCCGGCATCACCACCTCGCCCGCCCTGTCGTCGCAGGCGCCCGAGGTCAGCCTGCCGCTGCTCTCGACCGGGCCGGACTGGCTGGGCAGCCTGGAGAACACGCACGTCTTCCTGCTCTCCGACGTCGCGGGCATCCTGCGCGGGCTCACCCACGAGGTCAACATCCTGGTGATCCTCGCCGTGCTGATGCTGCCGCTGACGTTCTTCGTCCTCTGGCACACCGCCTTCGGCCTGCGGCTGCGCTCCGCGGGCGAGAACCCGTGGGCCGCCGAGTCGCTGGGCGTCAACGTCTACCTGATCAAGTACGTCGCCGTCGTCATCTCGGGCGCCTTCGCCGGCCTCGGCGGCGTGTTCCTCGTCTTCGTCAGCACCAAGTACGTCGAGGGGCAGACGGCGGGCCGCGGCTTCATCGGCCTGGCCGCCATGATCTTCGGCAACTGGCGGCCCGGCGGGCTCGCGGCGGGCGCGGCGCTGTTCGGCTACGCCGACGGCCTGCAGCTGCGCAGCTCCGGCGCCGTCACCTCGTTCTTCCTGTTCGGCGCCCTGCTGCTGGTGCTGTACGTCGCGGCGAGGCTGCGCGGCATGCTGGCGCCCGGCCGGCCGGCCGAGCTGGCCGCGAGGACGGCCAAGGACTACACCACGCTCGCGGCCTCCGCCGTGGGCGCGGCTATCCTGGTCTGGCTCTGGCTGACGGTAGACAAACTGCCGAACGAGTTCGTCTTCATCACGCCACACGTGCTCACGCTGCTCGTGCTCCTGGTCGCCTCGCAGCGGCTGCGGATGCCCACGGCCGACGGCGTGCGCTATCGCCGGGGGGAACAGCATTGAACATCGACTGGGACGGCCTGCGCGACGAGGCCGCGGCCGCCATGCGCCACGCCTACGCGCCGTACTCCAAGTTCCCTGTGGGGGCGGCGGCGGTCGTCGACGACGGCCGCGTCGTCACCGGCTGCAACGTGGAGAACGCCTCCTACGGCATCGGGCTGTGCGCCGAGTGCGGCCTGGTCTCGGCGCTGCAGCTCTCGGGCGGCGGCAGGCTCGTGGCCTTCACCTGCGTCGACGGCCACGGCGAGCTGCTCATGCCGTGCGGCCGCTGCCGCCAGCTCCTGTACGAGTTCGGCGGTGACGACCTGCTGATCGAGACCGTCGACGGCCCGAAGCGGATGGCCGAGATCCTGCCGTACGCGTTCGGCCCGCACGACCTGAGCAGGGGTGCCTGACGTGGACGCCATCGAGGTCATCCGCGCCAAGCGCGACGGGTCCGAGCTGACCACCGCCCAGATCGACTGGGTGATCGCCGCCTACACCCGCGGCGACGTGGCCGACGAGCAGATGTCGGCGCTCGCCATGGCGATCCTGCTGAACGGCATGAACCGGCGCGAGATCGCCGACTGGACGCAGGCCATGATCCGCTCGGGCGAGCGCATGGACTGGTCGGGGCTCGACCGCCCCACCGCCGACAAGCACTCCACCGGCGGCGTCGGCGACAAGATCACTCTGCCGCTCGCGCCGCTGGTCGCGGCGTGCGGCGCGTACGTGCCGCAGCTGTCGGGCCGCGGGCTCGGGCACACCGGCGGCACGCTCGACAAGCTGGAGTCCATCCCCGGCTGGCGCGAGTCGCTGTCGAACGAGCAGATGCTGCACGTGCTGCGCGCGGCAGGCGCGGTCATCTGCGCGGCGGGCTCCGGCCTGGCCCCGGCCGACAGGAAGCTCTACGCGCTGCGCGACGTCACGGGCACCGTCGAGTCGATCCCGCTGATCGCCTCGTCGATCATGTCCAAGAAGATCGCCGAGGGCACGGGCTCGCTCGTGCTCGACGTGAAGGTGGGCTCGGGCGCGTTCATGAAGACGCCGGAGAGCGCGCGCGAGCTGGCCGAGACCATGGTCGCGCTCGGCACCGACGCGGGCGTGCGCACGGTGGCGCTGCTGACCGCCATGGACCGCCCGCTCGGGCTTGCCGTGGGCAACGCCCTGGAGGTCGAGGAGTCGGTCGAGGTGCTCGCCGGCGGCGGCCCCGCGGACGTGGTCGAGCTGACCGTACGGCTGGCCAGGGAGATGCTGGAGGCGGCGGGCGTCTCCGGCAAGGACCCCGAGGACGCGCTGCGCGACGGCTCCGCGATGGACGCCTGGCGGCGCATGATCACGGCGCAGGGCGGCGACCCCGACGCGACCCTGCCGAGGGCGGCCGAGACCATGACGGTCGCGGCCCCCGCGTCCGGCGTGCTGGCCGCGCTCGACGCGTACGCGGTGGGCCTGGCGGCCTGGCGGCTTGGCGCCGGGCGGGCCCGCAAGGAGGACCCGGTGTCGCCGGGGGCGGCCGTCACGCTGCACGCCAAGCCGGGCGACGCCGTACGGGAGGGGCAGCCGCTGCTCACGCTGCACACGGACGAGCCCGAGAGGTTCGAGCGGGCGCTGGAGGCGCTGGAGGGCGGCTACGCCGTGGGCGCGTCCGCGCAGGAGCTCCTGCCCCTGGTGATCGACCGCGTCACGCCGTAGCCTCCCGCTCCGGATGGGGTCGGCCCGCGTCCGCGGCGCCGGCCCTCGCCGTCTCCGGGGCCGCTCGGCGGTGGTCAGTGGGGCGGCCGCGTGTTCCGCGTCTGCCCGCGCTCGGCGGTGGTCAGTGGGCGGCGGCTGCGTCGGCGCGCTGCAGCGGGCAGGCCGCGGGGCCGTCGGCGAAGATCTCGGCCAGCACCGCGCGCTGCGTGGGCAGCGCCTCGGCGTGCCTCGCGCGGCCCTCGTCGGTGATGCACACGAAGACGCCCCTGCGGTCGTCGGCGCACACGCCGCGCGTCACCAGCGCGGCCTTCTCCAGGCGGGCCACCACGCGCGACAGCGCGCTCTGGCTGAGGTGGACCTCCTCGCACAACTCCTGGATGCGCAGGTTCTTGTCGTGGTGGACGATCCGGTCGAGCACCTCGAACTCGCTCGGGCCGAGACCGTGCCGCTCGCCGAGCGCGCGTTCCAGCGCGCACATGGCCTTCGCGTGCTTGGCGAGGACGTAATGCCAGGTCCCGACCGCGAACTCCTGGTCCATGACCCGGAGGTTACCATCTCCCAAAAACTTATGCAACGGAATTAAATGCACTTGCATTAGATGCGTTTGCATGTAGTCTACGGAGCCATGTCCTCTTTCTCCTCCCGTTGGGGCGCGCTCGCCGTGCTCTGTGCAGTGATCTTCCTTGACGCTCTTGACGTGTCGATGGTCGGCGTCGCACTGCCCTCCATCGAGCACGACCTCGGATTGACGCCGTCGTCCCTCCAGTGGGTGGTGAGCGGCTACGTCCTCGGCTACGGCGGACTCCTCCTGCTCGGAGGCAGGACCGCCGACCTGCTCGGGCGACGCAGGGTGTTCCTGGTCGCGCTGGGCGTCTTCGCCGTGGCCTCGCTGCTCGGCGGGCTCGTGAACGACGGCACGCTGTTGATCGTCGCGCGCTTCGTGAAGGGCGTGGCCGCCGCGTTCACCGCCCCCGCCGCCTTGTCGATCATCACGACCACGTTTCCCGAGGGGCCGGAGCGCAACCGGGCGCTCAGCGTGTTCACCGCCTGCGGCGCGAGCGGCTACTCGCTCGGCCTCGTGCTGTCCGGCCTGCTGACGCAGCTCGGCTGGCGCTGGACGCTGCTGATGCCGGTGCCGGTCGCGATCATCGCGCTGGTCGCCGCGCTCAAGGCGCTGCCGCGCGGCGCCGAGGAGCGCGCCGAGGGCGGGCACGACCTCGTGGGCGCCGTGCTGATCACCGTGTCGATGCTGCTGCTCGTGTTCACCGTCGTGCAGGCCCCCGAGGCCGGCTGGGAGTCCGTCCGCACCATCGGCTCCCTCGTGGCCGTGGTCGCGCTGCTCACCCTGTTCGTCCTCACCGAACTGCGCGTGAAGCACCCCCTGGTGCGGCTCGGCATCCTGCGCTCGGGCTCGATCGTCCGCGCCAACCTCGGGCTGCTCATCCTGATGGGCTCGTACGTCGCCTTCCAGTTCGTGGCCATGCAGTACTTCCAGAACCTGCTGCACTGGAGCCCGCTCGGCACCGCGCTCGCGTTCCTGCCCGCCGGGCTGCTCGTCGCCGTCACCTCGACCAAGATGGGCGACTTCGCCGACAGGTTCGGCACCGGCAAGCTGATCGTCGTCGGCGCCGCCGCGCTCGCCGGAGGCTACGCCGTTTTCCTCGGCATCGACGAGACCCCCAGCCTCGGCGGCCTCGTCATCCCCGGCATGGTCCTGCTCGGCATCGCGTTCGCGCTGTCCTTCCCGTCGCTCAACATCCAGGCCACCAACGGCGTGGACGACGACGAGCAGGGCCTCGCCTCCGGCCTGCTCAACACCTCGGGCCAGGTCGGCGGCGCCATCGTGCTGGCGGTCGTGACCGCGGTGCTCACCTCGGGCGCCGGCGGCGCGCTGTCCATCGGCACGCTGCGCTCCGCGATCGTGGTGTCGCTGGTGCTGGCCGTCGTCGGCCTGGCGATCTCCGCCACCGGCCTGCGCGGGCGCAGGGCCGAGGGCGTCGCCGGGCAGGAGGACGCGAAGGTCCTCGAAACCGTCTGACCGCTCCACGGTGGAAGGGCCCCGGCGGTGCCGCCGGGGCCCTCTCGTCATGTCATGCAGAAAGCCCTTGATTCCTGGTAAAGGCCGATAAGCCCGTCTATCTCCTCATGTATGTGGCGGATCACCCCCACGGGACGGCCCCGCGCGGCGAAAGGGCGAGCGGGTTCGCGTCTATGCCCGTCCCGGGGCTGTGACCTGGGGCATCATCGGGTCATGCGCCCGTCATCCGTGTCCGGCCGGCCGCCCCGCGCGCTGGCCGCACTCGTCCTGTCCGCCTGCGTCGCCGCCCTGGGCGGGTGCGGCACCGCCGGCCAGTCCACCGCGGCGCCCGGCGCCGGCCAGGCGCCCGCCGAGGCCGCGCAGCCCGCTCCCACGAGCACCGCCGAGGTGGAGGTCCTGCGCGAGGGCGGCACGCCCGCCATCGTGTCGGCCGTCACGTACAAGGCCGAGGAGTCGTACGACCGGGTGGTCGTGGACCTCCAAGGCGAAATGCCGGGATACACCGTGAAATGGGTGAACGAGCTCATCCAAGACGGTTCGGGCAAGCCCCTCCACGAGAAGGGCAAGGCGTTCCTCGAACTGACGCTCAGCCCCGCCAACGCCCACACCGAGCAGGGCCAGGCCTGGGCGGGCGGGCCCGTCTACGCCTCCGACCTGCCCAACGTCACCAGGATCATCAGGACGAGCGACTTCGAGGGCCACGTCGGCATCGGCCTCGTCCTCGCCCGCCAGGCGCCCTTCCAGGTACGCGAGCAGACCACCCCGACCAGGCTCGTCCTCGACGTGGCACACTGACCTGCGTGGTGAGAAAGATCGAGGGCCCGACCCGCGTCCCCGTCCCCGGCGGCAAAGTCATCGACGAGCACGTCGGCCGCGTCAACAGCGGCGACGAGGCGGTGTCCATCGCCCACATGACCGCGCCGCCCGGCTGGACCGAGCCGTTCCAGACCCCCGAGTTCGCCGAGTACACCGTGGTGCTGCGCGGGTCGGTGCTGGTCGAGCACGACGGCGGCGTCGTCGAGGTGGGCGCGGGGCAGTCGGTGGTGACGTCCCCGGGCGAGCGGATCCGCTACAGCTCCGGGCCCGAGGGCGCCGAGTACGTCGCCGTCTGCCTGCCGGCCTTCTCCCCGGAGTCCGCCCGCCGCGACGAGTGACGGCGGAGCCACCGCGCGGGCGGCCGGCGGGTCGTGAAGGGCAGGGCCGGGGGCTCGTATCATGGCCAGATGAGTCCCACGCTTGACGAGATCCGCCGGGCTCCCAAGGTGCTGCTCCACGATCACCTAGACGGCGGCCTGCGCGCCGAGACGATCGTCGAGCTGGCACGGGAGTCCGGGTACGACCGGCTGCCCACCACCGACCCCGGCCACCTCCGCCAGTGGTTCGAGGAGGCCTCCGACTCGGGGTCGCTCGAACGCTACCTGGAGACGTTCGACCACACGGTCGGCGTGATGCAGACCCGCGAGTCGCTGGTCAGGGTGGCGGCCGAGTGCGCCGAGGACCTCGCGGCCGACGGCGTCGTCTACGCCGAGGTGCGGTTCGCCCCCGAGCAGCACACCACCACGGGCCTGAGCCTCGACGAGGTCGTCGAGGCGGTGCTCGACGGGTTCAGGCTGGGCTCGCAGGGGCGGGGCATCCGCGTCGGCACGCTGCTGACGGCCATGCGCCACCAGGCCAGGTCCAGGGAGATCGCCGAGCTGGCCGTGCGCTACCGCGACGTCGGCGTGGTCGGGTTCGACATCGCCGGGGCGGAGGCGGGCTACCCGCCCACCCGCCACCTCGACGCGTTCGAGTACCTCCAGAGGGAGAACGCGCACTTCACCATCCACGCCGGCGAGGCGTTCGGGCTGCCGTCCATCTGGCAGGCCATCCAGTGGTGCGGCGCCGACCGGCTCGGCCACGGCGTGCGCATCATCGACGACATCGTGGTCACCGACGACGGCTCCGCCAAGCTGGGCCGGCTGGCCGCGTACGTGCGCGACAAGCGCATCCCGCTCGAGATGTGCCCCACGTCCAACCTGCAGACGGGCGCCGCCGCCTCCATCGCCGAACACCCCATCGGGCTGCTGCGCCGCCTGTACTTCAGGGTCACGGTCAACACCGACAACCGGCTCATGAGCTCCACCAGCGTGTCGCAGGAGTTCGCCAAGCTGGTCGAGGCGTTCGGCTACGGCTGGGATGACCTGCAGTGGTTCACGGTGAACGCGATGAAGTCCGCTTTCATCCCGTTCGACGAGCGGCTCGCGCTGATCAACGGCGTCATCAAGCCGGGGTTCGCCCAGCTCAAGTGGCAGCCGTGAAACAGGTCTACCGGTCGAAGACCGCCTACGTGCTCGGCTGGGTCTGGCTGGCCTTCGTCGCGTTCAACGTCTGGGACCTGACGGCCCACTACAACGGCAAGCCGTCGCTGGTGGCGCTGGCGGTGCTGGGCGCCATCACCGCGCTCGTCTACGTCATCGCGCTCAGGCCCGCCACCGTCTTCACCGAGCACGGCCTGCTCGGGCGCAACCCGCTGCGCACGACGTTCGTGCCGTGGGCCGCCGTCGCCGACGTGACCGTGTCGCACTCGGTGAACGTCGCGTACGACGAGCAGGTGCTGCGGCTGTGGACGCCGATGAGCAGCGCCCGCGAGCGGGCCAGGGCGCAGCGCCGCGGCCGGCCGGTGGAGCGGCGCGGGCGCTTCACCACCGAGCCCACGCTCACGAAGGCCGAGCAGGCGGCGGCCGAGGCGTTCACCGGGAAGACGCACGCCGACTGGGTGGGCGAGCAGATCAGGGAGCGCGCCGACAAGGCGAGACGGCGGGGCGCCGAGGCGGAGGCCGTCCGGGTGACCTGGTCGCTCGACGCCGTCGCCGTGCTGGTGCTCGCGGTCGCCCTGGTGGTCATCGCGATCGTGGTCTCCTGACCCGCCCCCGCCCCGGTCACGGTCTGGGGCGGTTGGCGAAGCGTTCGATGCCGGCTCTCGCGATGCCGCTCTGCTCGACGTGGCGCGCGGCCTCCGTCTCGGCGACGAAGGCCCGCTCCACCTCCGAGCGGGGCGGGCGCAGCAGCTCCAGGTGGGTGGCGGTGGCGGTGCCGGGGAGCGTCCAGCGATGGATGCGGGCGATCGCGGCCCGCACCAGCTCGTCCTGCGGCACGATCTCGTCGAGCAGCCCTGCGGCCAGCGCCTCCTCGGCGCTCAGCCTGGACGACTCCAGCACCAGGGGCAGCGCCCTCGCCCCGACGAGCCGGGGCAGCAGGTAGCTGGCCGCGTTCGAGACCGACAGGCCGATGTGGTTCTCGGGCAGGAAGTACTCCGCCGCCGGCGTGCCGATGCGGGTGTCGAAGCACATCGTCCACTCGGCGGCGCCGCCCACGGCCAGGCCGTTCACGGCGGCGGCCACTGGCACCCTGGTCTCCAGCACGGCCCTCGTCATGTCGTGGAACAGCTCCACCTCCTCCACCAGGGAGCGCCCCGCGGCCTCGTGGAGGTCCTCGCCCGCGGAGAACGCCCGGCCCGTGCCGGTGACGACGATCCCGCGGGCGGCCTTGCCGTCGCCGTGGGCGCGCACCTCCTCGGCCAGCCGCCTGCGCATGCCGGCGGTCAGCGCGTTCAGCTTCTCGGGACGCGTCAGGGTGATCACGGCCACCTCGTCGCGCACGGTCACGTCGATCATCGGGGCTCCTCGGGGTCGGCGGCGAAGGCGGGGGCGGCGCGCTGGTCCCGTTCCGGGCGCAGCAGGTGGCGCTTCTCGATCCGGGCGGACGGCGTCAGCGTGAAGCCGGGCACGAACTCCACGTACGCGGGGACCTTGAAGCGGGCCAGGCGCTCCCTGGCGTGCGCGACGATGCTCGCGGCCGTCGAGGCGTCCGCGAGATGGCCGGGCCTGAGCTGGACGAACGCCTTCGGCAGCTCCCCGAACAGCTCGTCGGGGATGGGCACGAGAGCGGCGGCGAGCACGGCCGGGTGGCGGGTGAGCACGCTCTCGACCTCGGCGCAGGAGATGTTCTCGCCGCCCCTGCGGACCATGTCCTTCAGCCGCCCGGCATGGTGGACGTAGCCCTTCTCGTCGCGCCGGCCGAGGTCGCCGGTGTGGTACCAGCCGCCGCGGAAGGCGTGGGCGGTGGCTTCCGGGTGGTTCCAGTAGCCCTTCATCATCGGCGCGCCGCGGACGAGGATCTCGCCGGTCTCCTCGTCGATCACGACCTCCTTGCCGGGTGGCGGGAGGCCCATGGCGCCGGTGCCGACGGTGTCGTCCGCCTCGGGCGCGGCCAGCAGGTCGGCGCCGCTCTCGGTGGAGCCGTACAGCTCGCGCCAGGGGGCGCCCCAGCGCTGCTCGAAGGCTCGGTGCAGGTCGGGGGCGATGCCGGAGCAGAGCACGAGCCGCATCCTGTTCTCCCGGTCGAGCGGGTGGGGCGGCTGCTTGTGCATGAGCAGGGGCATGGTGCCGAGCACGTACGTGAGGGTGGCGCCGTGCTCCCTCGCGGACGCCCAGAAGCCGGAGGCGGAGAAGCGGGGGAGCACCACCTGCGGGACGCCGCCGAGGAGGCAGAGCACGGTGGTCCACTGGGGGTCCATGTACGAGTACGTCTGGGCGATCAGCACGACGTCGTCGGGGCGCAGGCGTACCAGGTCGGCGACGGCCGCGGCGGTCGCGAGCCAGTAGTTGTGGGTGAGCATGCAGGCCTTCGGGAAGCCGGTCGTCCCCGACGTGTACTGGAAGTTGGCGAGGTCGTCCGGGCGGACCTCGACCTCGGGCGGCGGCCCCGCGGCGGGCCGCGACAGCAGGCCGGTCAGCGTGAGCACCCTGCCGGGCACGGCGGCGGCGTGCTCGGGCGTGGTGACGGTGGCGACGGCGCCGGAGTCGGTCAGGACGTGCTCAAGGTCGGCCGCGCGGTAGCGGACGTTCACCGGGACGGCGATCGCCCCTGCCTTGAGCACGGCGAACCAGGTCAGCGGCCAGCCCGGCACGTTGTCCAGCATGATCGCCACCCGGTCGCCGGGCCGTACGCCCTCGGCGGCGAGGGCGGCGGCCAGCCGGTCCGACAGCGCGTCGGCATCGGCGAAGCTCAGCGAGGCGGGGAAGGGCCCGGCAGAGGGCCCGGCAGAGGGCCCGGGAGAGGGCTCAGGAGAGGGCGGGGGCGCGGGGAAGCGGAGGAACTCGTGGTCGCCGTGGGTTCTAGCGGCGTGCCGTAACAGGTCGGGGATCGTGTCGGTCATCCGGCGGCTCCCAGGGGAAGTGAGGCAGCAGCGAGAAGTCGGGGGTCGCGGGCACCCGGGCGGAGGCGTCGCCCGGCGCGCGGACGGCGGCCAGGCCGATCGCGACGAACTCGGCGCACACCTGCTCCAGGGTGGAGTCGCCGTCGGGGCGGTACCACTCGCTGGTGCCGGTGCACATGGACATCAGGGCGAGCCTGGTCAGCCTCTGGTCGGCGACGTGGAAGGAGCCCTCGGCCACCCCGTCGGACAGGGCGGCGCGCCAGTGGTCCTCGTAGGCGTCGCGCAGGGCGATGATCTCGTCGTGGGCGGGGGAGCCGGGGGTCAGGGAGCGGAGCTCGCCGTCCATGACCCGGGTGATCAGGGGGTTGAGCGCGTGGACGGCCGTGAGCGAGCCGATGAGCAGGGCGAGCCGCTCGGCGGGCCGCGCGGCGTCGCGCAGCACGCGCGCGGTGGAGTCGAGCAGCCGCCCGTGACCGTCGCGCATCAGGTCGGCCAGCAGCGCCTCCTTGCTGGACACGTGGTGGTAGATCCCGGCGTTGGTCATGTTGACGGCCCTGGCCAGGTCGCGCACGCCGGTCGCGGCATAGCCCTGCCGGGCGAAGAGCAGCACTGCCGCGGTGCGGATGCGAAGGCTCGGGTCGAGGTCGCGGTCCTGGAGGTCCAAAGGTTCCTACCGAACGTTCGGTCGATGCTGCCTCGGAAACTACCTCAAACCGATGGGGAACGCCATAGCTTGACCCTGACACCGTGTGAGGCCCTACACCTGGGGAGGACATGTTCAGCATCGGAGAGTTCGCCAGGCTGGGGCTCGTGTCCGTCCGCATGCTGCGGCACTACGACGCCGTCGGGCTGCTGCGTCCCGCGTACGTCGATCCGGTCACCGGCTACCGCTCGTACCAGGCCGCGCAACTGTCCAGGCTCAACCGGATCGTCGCGATCAAGGACCTCGGTTTCACCCTGGAACAGGTCAGGGCCATCCTGGACGAGAAGGTGGGCACCGAGGAGCTGCACGGCATGGTCCGCCTGCGCCGCGCCCAGATCGAGGCGCGGATCTCCGCCGACCTCGCCAGGCTGCGCGGCGTGGAGGCGAGGCTGCGCGCCATCGAGACGGAGGGACACATGGGGGCCGCCGAGGTCGTGGTCAAGAAGGTGCCCCGGGTGCGGGTCGCCGAGCTCGCCGCCCGGGCCAAGAGCTACGAACCCGAGGACATCACGCCGGTGATCGGGCCGCTCTACGACGAGCTCTGCTCCCGGCTGGACGTCGCCGGGGTCGCCGTCACGGGGCCCGGCATCGCGTACTACGAGGCGCGGGAGGACGGCTCGGTGCTGGTGCACGCCGCGATGCAGGTCTCCGCCGAGCCCCGCCCCGGGCAGGACTTCCTCGTCACGGACCTGCCCGTGCTGGAGCACGCCGCCACCGTCATCCACCACGGCTCCATGGACGAGGCGGGCGGCAGCTTCCAGGCCCTGGCGCACTGGATCGAGGCGCACGGACACCGGGGGTGCGGGCTGGCCAGGGAGGTGTACCTGCACTCCCCGGAGAACCGGGACGACTGGGTCACCGAGCTGCAGATGGAGGTGTCGCCGCCCGAACCCGTCACCCCCGCGCCCCTGAGCCAGGAGCCGCGCCCGTGACGGGGCTCGGGGCCGGTGCGGACGAGCTGGAGCGGTACCGGGGCGAGCTGACCGGGTTCTGCTACCGCATGCTCGGCTCCGGCTTCGAGGCCGAGGACGCCGTCCAGGAGACGCTGGTGCGGGCCTGGCGCCGCTACGACGCGGGCCGCGGCCCGCTGCGCCCCTGGCTGTTCCGCGTGGCGGCGAACGTCTGCTTCGACATGCTGCGCGGCCCCCAGCGCCGAGCCCGCGCGATGGACCTCGGCCCGGCGGCGGTCCCCGGCGCGCCGCTCGGCGAGCCGCTGCCCGACCGGGTCTGGGTGCAGCCCGTGCCGGACGGCCGCGTGCTCGCCTCGGCCGGCGACCCCGCCGAGGCGGCGGTGGCCAGGGAGACGGTCCGGCTGGCGTTCGTGGCGGCGCTGCAGCTCCTGCCGCCCAGGCAGCGCGCGGTGCTGATCCTGCGCGACGTGCTCGCCTGGAGCGCCGCCGAGGTGGCCGCCCTGCTCGGCACGAGCGCGGCGTCCGTCAACAGCGCGTTGCAGCGGGCCAGGTCGCGGCTCCCGGCGCTGCCGCCCGCGCCCGGCGAGGACGTGGACGAGCGGCTGCTCGCCCGCTACGTCGAGGCGTTCGAGCGGTACGACGTGGACGCCCTGGTGGCGCTGCTGCGCGAGGACGCCACCCTGTCGATGCCGCCGTTCGCCTGGTGGCTGTCCGGCCGCGAGGCCGTGCGCGCCGTGCTGACGGCCGCCGCCGCGTCGGGGCCGCCCTGCGGGGGCTCGCGCGCGGTGCCGGCGCGCGCCAGCGGGTCGCCCGCGTTCGCGCAGTACCGCGACGGCACGGCGTTCGCCCTGGTGGTGCTGGAGACGGCCGGCGACGCCGTCGCGCACGTCACCACCTACCTGGACCCGCGCCTGTTCCGGCTGTTCGGGCTGCCCGATGAGTTCGGCGGGCCCGCTCCGTACTGAAGGGTGAAGGAGGACATCATGCCGGACATCATCGAGTTCCCCGACCGCCCGTACGTCGGGGTGCGCAGAACCATCACCATGACCAGCTTCGGCCTGGTCGCCGACCGCATCGGCGAGCTGATCGCCTGGCTGGGGGAGCGCGGCGTCGCCCTCGCGGGCGCGCCGTTCCTCAGGTACGACTCCATCGACCTGGCGGCGGACCGCCTCGTGGTGGAGGCGGGCGTGCCGGTGCCGCACCCGGTCGAGGGCGCGGGCGACGTCCACGCCGCGACGCTCCCCGCGGGCCGGTACGCGGTCGCCCACCACCACGGCCACCCCGACCGGCTGGCAGGGACGATCGAGTCGCTGCTGGCGTGGGCCGCGCAGGAGGGGCTGGCCTGGGACCTGACCGAGAAGGACGGCGCCGAGCACTGGGGCTGCCGCCTGGAGCGCTACCTGTCGGACCCCCGGGACCACCCCGACCCGGCCACCTGGGACATCGACCTGGAGTTCCGCCTGGCCTGACCCCGGGCCTCCGCGCAGGGCCCCTCCACGCGGGGCCCTGCGCGGGTGACCTCCGGCGGCTACGCGGCCGGGGGCGGGAAGCCGAGGGCGGCCGTGAGGTCGGCCTTGACGGCGTCGAGGTCGCGGGCGGCGGCGGCGCGCGCTTCGGAAGGCTCGCCGTCCACCGGGGTCACCACCTCCAGGTAGCACTTGAGCTTGGGCTCGGTGCCCGACGGGCGCACGACCACGCGGGCCCCGCCGGCCAGGTGGTAACGCAGGCCGTCGGTGGGGGGCAGGCCGCCGTCACCCCTGCTGAGGTCGTCGGCGCCGGTCACCGCCCGGCCGCCTAGCAGGCGCGGCGGCGTGGCCCGCAGCCGCGCCATGGCGTCGCGGATCAGCGACAGGTCGGCCACGCGGAACGACAGCTGGGACGTCGCGTGCAGCCCGTACCGTCTGGCCTGGTCGTCGAGCAGGTCGAGCAGGGTGCGGCCGGACCGCTTGGCCTCGGCGGCGATGGCGGCGACGGTCAGCGCGGCGCCGATGCCGTCCTTGTCCTGGACGGGCAGCCCGGCGTCGGAGCCCACGCTGTAGCCGATGGCCTCCTCGTAGCCGAAGACCAGCCCGTCGCCCGCCTTCATGATCCACTTGAACCCGGTCAGCGTCTCGCCGTGGCGCACGCCGTGCGCCCGCGCGATGCTGCCGAGCAGCGTGGACGACACGATGGTGGTGGCCACCATGCGGTCGCCCGTGGTGTGGGCGATGACGTGCTCGGCCAGCAGCCCGCCGAGCTCGTCGCCGGTGAGCATGCGGCAGCCGCCGTCCGGCAGGGGGACGCCCACCGCGCACCGGTCGGCGTCGGGATCGTTGGCGATCACCAGGTCGGACCCGTGCTTGGCGGCGAGGGCGACGGCGAGGTCCATCGCGCCCGGCTCCTCGGGGTTGGGGAAGGTGACCGTGGGGAAGTCGGGGTCGGGCGCGGCCTGCTCCTCGACCTCCGCAGGCGCGGGGAAGCCCGCGGCGTGGAAGGCCCTGCGCAGGACGGCGCCGCCGACGCCGTGCAGCGGCGTGTACGCCACGCTCAGGTCGCGCGCCTCGCCCAGCGGCAGAGCCGTCAGCGCGGCCAGGTAGTCGTCGAGGACGTCCTCGCCCAGCTCGGTGCGGGTGCCGGGGCCGTTCAGCGGCAGCTCGTCCACCCGGCCGACGGCGTCGATGGCGGCCGAGATCTCCCGGTCGACCGGCGGCACGATCTGGGAGCCGTCGCCCCAGTAGACCTTGTAGCCGTTGTCCCTCGGCGGGTTGTGGCTGGCGGTGACCATGACGCCGGCGTCGGCGCCGAGGCGGCGTACGGCGAAGGCCAGCAGCGGGGTGGGCAGCGGACGCGGCAGCAGCGACGCGTGCACCCCCGCGCCGGTCAGCACGGCGGCGGTGTCGCGGGCGAACACGTCGGAGTTGTGGCGGGCGTCGTACCCGATGACGACGTGCCTGCCAGGACCCAGCACGGCGGCCAGCCCGGCGGCGGCGCGCATCACCGTGACCCGGTTCATCCGGTTGGGGCCGGCGCCCAGCTCGCCGCGCAGGCCCGCCGTGCCGAACTCCAGCTTCGCGCCGAAGCGGTCGCGCAGCGCGTCGAGGTCGCCGCGCTCCAGGAGCGCGGACAGCTCGGCCCTGGTCTCGGGGTCGGGGTCCTGGGACAGCCAGTCGCGAGCCTGCTCGGCGAGGCTCACAGCCGGTCCACCACCTTCGACAGCAGGATGCCCATGCGGGCGGCCGTGGCCCGGCCCACCTCCAGGACCTCCTCGTGGTTGAGCGGCTCGCCCGACAGCCCGGCGCCCGGGTTGGTGACGAGGGAGATGCCGAGCACGTCGAGGTTGGCCTCGCGGGCGGCGATGGCCTCCAGCACGGTGGACATGCCGATCATGTCGCCGCCGAGGGTGCGCAGCATGCGGATCTCGGCCGGCGTCTCGTACGTCGGGCCGCGGAAGGCGACGTACACGCCTTCGGCCAGCGTCGGGTCGATCTCGCGGACGAGGGCGCGCAGCCGCGACGAGTAGACCTCGGACAGGTCGATGAACGTCGTGCCGGTGATGGGGTTCGCGCCGGTCAGGTTGATGTGGTCGCTGATCAGGACGGGCTCGCCGACCTGCTGCGTCTCGGGGCGCAGGCCGCCGGCGGCGTTGGTCAGCACGAGCGTGCGGACGCCGGCCGCGGCGGCCGTCCGCACGCCGTGGACGACCGCGTCGATGCCGAGCCCCTCGTACAGGTGGGTGCGGCCGAGGAGGACGAGGGCGTGCCTGCCGCCCGGCGTGCGGATGACGCGGATCTTCCCGCCGTGCCCGGCGACGGCGGGGGCGCGGAAGCCGGGCAGCTCGGTGAAGGGGATCTCCGCCGCTGTCTCGCCGATCGCGTCAGCGGCGGGCACCCACCCCGACCCCATGACGAGAGCGACGTCGAAGGTGTCGAGGCCGGCGGCTCGCTTGAGCTCGGCGGCGGCCTCGCTGGCCAGGGCGTACGGGTCGTTGGTCACATCTCAGTAGTTTAGGAGCAGCCTGTCCAGTACCCGGACGCCGAACTGGAGCGCGTCCACCGGCACCCGCTCGTCCACGCCGTGGAACATCGAGGCGAAGTCCATGTCGCCGGGCAGGCGCAGCGGCACGAACCCGAAGCCGCGCACGCCGAGGTCGGCGAAGAACGTCTTGTTGTCGGTGCCGCCCGACATGCAGTACGGCACCGCGCGCGCCGTCGGGTCCTCCGCCTTCAGCGCCGCGATCATGGACTCGACGAGGGCGCCGTCGAACGTGGTCTCCAGCGCGATGTCGTGGTGCACGAACTCCCTGCGCACCTTCGGCCCGAGCAGCGAGTCGATCGTCTTGAAGAACTCCTCCTCGTGCCCCGGCAGGAACCGCCCGTCGACGACGGCCGTGGCCTGGCCCGGGATGACGTTCGACTTGTAGCCGGCGTCCAGCTGGGTGGGGTTGGCGGTGTGGCTCAGCGTCGCGCCGACGAACCGGACGAGCGGCCCGATCTTGTCCAGGACGGGCGCCGGGTCCTGCTCGTCGAACGGGATGCCGAACGCGTCGGCCACCTCGGTGAGGAACTGCCGCACGGTGGGGGTGAGCGTGATCGGCCAGTCGTGGCCGCCGATCCTGGCGACCGCCTGGGCGATCTCGGTGACGGCGTTGTCGGAGTTGAGCATCGAGCCGTGGCCGGCGGTGCCGTCGGCGGTGAGCCGCATCCAGGCCAGCCCCTTCTGGGCGGTCTCGATGAGGTAGAGCCGCAGCGACGGGTCGACCTCCAGCGAGTAGCCGCCGACCTCGCTGATCGACTCCGTGACCCCCTCGAACAGGTCGGGGTGGTGCGCGGTGAGGTGCTTGGCGCCGTACACGCCGCCCGCCTCCTCGTCGGCGACCCAGGCGAACACGATGTCGCGGCGCGGCCTGCGGCCCTCGCGGGTCATCTGGCGCAGCACCGCCAGCATCATGGCGTCCATGTCCTTCATGTCCACCGCGCCGCGGCCCCAGATGTAGCCGTCGCGCACCTCGCCCGCGAACGGGTCGACCGACCAGTCCGCCGCGTTGGCGGGCACCACGTCGAGGTGGCCGTGGACGAGCAGCGCGGGCAGGGACGGGTCGCTGCCCTCGACGCGGGTGACCACGTTGCCGCGCCCCGGGGCGCTCTCGATGTAGGCCGGCTCGATGCCGACCTCGGCCAGCCTGGCCATGACGACCTCGGCGGCGGCCCGCTCGCCTGGGCCGCTGTCGTCCCCGTAGTTGCTGCTGTCGACGCGGATCAGCTCGGCGCAGAGGTCGGCGACTTCGTTCTCGGCGGGTGTCATGGCGTTCTCTCCAGGGTGAGGAGTCCGGACTTGCGGAGGTGCCCGCGCTTGTAGGCGCGGGTGATGAGGGTCGAGTTCACGTCGGTGACGTCGTCGAGCGAGCCGACGACTCCCGTGATGAAACGGTAGAGGTCGGCCTCGTGCGGCACCGCCACCTGGACGATCAGCGAGTGGGTGCCGGTGGTGGCCGCGCAGTAGCGGACGTTCGGGTGCGCGGCCAGGCGCTGGCCGACCAGGTCGAGGCCGTGCGGGCGGGCCTTCAGCCAGAGCTGCGCCTCGACCTCCAGGCCGAGCAGCGCCGGCTCGACCTCGGCCCGCAGCAGCAGGAGCCGGCGGTCGAGCAGCGACGACACCCTCCTGCGCGCCGTCGGCACCGACAGGTCGAGCCGCTCGGCGATCGCGGTGAACGCGATCCTGCCGTCCGTGGTGAGCAGGGTGGCGATCTCCTGCTCCAGGGGGGACAGGCCGTCCTCGTCGGGCAGGCAGGCGGGCGGCGGCTCGGGGCGCAGCTCGGCCACCTCCTCGTCGGCGAGGAACGGGGCGTGCCACTCGGCGACGGTCCTGAACGTGTGGAGGACGACGTTGGTGAGCGTCTGCGCCACGCCGTCGATGTGGCTGATCTCGTCGAAGACGATGCGGTGCAGCTCCTCGCGCGACGGCGAGACCAGCTCGCAGCCCAGGTCGGCGGCCCCGGTGAGGGAGTAGACCGACCGCGTGTCGGGACGGTCGGCGAGCGCCCGCGCGACCTTGGCGATGGCTCCCGGGCGCACCTGCGCGTGCAGGTGGGCCGGGCGGCCGTGGCCGGTGCGCAGGTCGTCGTAGATGGCGGTGACGCGTACGACGCCTTCGGCCATGAGCTTCTGGAGGCGGCGTGCGACCGTGCGCTCGTGCTCGCCCACGGCTCTGCCGATCTCACCCCAGGAGGCGCGGGGACTCACCTGGAGGGCGGCGACCAGGCGCCGGTCGAGAATATCCACCTGTAACCGTTTCCGTGTCGGCTTTGTAAATCTATTCCCAGACATTTGACTGTTTCGGTCGTTCCACTGCACAGTAGGCCATCACCGCACATGCAGCAAAGGAGCCCCCGTGGCGACCACCCCCGTAACATCGGCGCCCATCGGCATCCCCCGAAGCCGCGTCCGGCAGCTCTTGGCAGCCAGCGTCGGCAACGTCGTCGAGTGGTTCGACTGGTACACCTACAGCTTCCTCACGGTCTACTTCGCCGACCAGATCTTCCCCAAGTCCGGGGGCAGCAGCCTCGTCCCCGTGCTGAGCGCGTTCGCCGTGTTCGCCGTCGGCTTCTTCATGCGCCCGCTGGGCGGTCTGCTCGTGGGCGCCTTCGCCGACCGGTTCGGCCGCAAGGCGGCGATGACGTTCACGATCATCCTCATGGGCGGCGGCTCGCTGCTGCTCGCCATCACCCCCACCTACGAGGCCGCGGGCGTGATCGCGCCGATCATCCTGACGGCCGCCCGCCTCATCCAGGGCCTGTCCGTGGGCGGCGAGTTCGCCGCCGCCACCACCTTCCTGGTGGAGTCGGCCCCTCCCGGCCGGCGCGGCCTGTTCTCCAGCTTCCAGTACGTGAGCACCACCATCGGCCAGCTCCTCGCCTCGGGCCTGGCCGCCGTGCTCGCCTCCAGCCTGGACGAGGCCGACATGGGCTCCTACGGCTGGCGCATCCCGTTCGTCGTCGGCGCCGTCATCAGCCTGGTGGGCCTGTGGATCCGCAAGGGCGCCGAGGAGACCAGCTCGGTCGCCAAGGACATCCAGGAGGGCAAGGTGGAGCGGCCCCGCATGTGGGAGTTCCTGCTGCACTACCCCACCAAGGCCGCGCTGATCGTCGGCATCACGCTCGCCGGCACCGTCGCCTACTACACCTGGACGACATTCCTGCCCACCTACGCCCAGCAGAACGTCAACTTCGACAAGGCCACCTCGCTGCTCGTCGGCACGATCTCGCTGGTGTTCTTCATGGTGCTGCAGCCGCTGCTCGGCATGCTGTCGGACCGGGTCGGCCGCAAGCCCATGCTCATCGCCTTCGGCGTGGCGTTCACCCTGCTGCCCGTGCCCCTGCTCGGGCTGCTGACCAACTCGTTCGCCAGCCTGCTGCTCATCCAGTGCGTCGGCATGGTCTTCCTCGGCTGCTTCACGTCGATCTCGGCCGCGGTGAACTCGGAGCTCTTCCCGACCCGGGTGCGGGCCTCGGGCGCGGGCTTCCCGTACTCGCTCACCGTGGCGATCTTCGGCGGCACCGCGCCGCTCATCGGCACCTGGCTGAAGGAGGACGGCGTCTCCCACCTGTTCCCGTGGTACATGTCGGCGCTCGCGCTGATCTCCACCCTCGTCTACGTCTTCGCGCTGCGCGAGACCAAGGACGAGCCGCTGCGTTAACCGACCGAGGTGCAGGGGCGCTCCCGCAACTCCTTGACGTAGTCGTCGGGGGCGCCCGCCCGCTCGGCGGCGTCGGCCAGCAGGCCCAGGTAGCGGGCCGAGGGCAGGCCGCCCTCGTAGCCGTCGAGCACGTAGAACCAGGCGACGACCTCGCCGTCGAGCGTCTGCACCCGCAGCCGCACCTTGTGGTACGCGCCGCGCACGGCGCCCTCCCACTGGTCGAGCGACTGCTCCTCCCACTCGGGAACGTCGTAGAGCACGACGAAGACGTGCTCGCCAGGGTCCTCGACGATGGTGCTGAGCGCGCCCTCCCCGCCGAAGGTCAGGCGCCAGCCGGGCAGCCACCCGACACCCCGCATGGGGGAGTGCGGGGCCCGCATGGCCATCTGCTCCGGGTCCATGTTGCTGCCGTAGGCGGCGTAGACAGGCACAGCTGAAAAGAGTAGCGCCTGAGACCCGGCCCCGTTCGACCTCGGCGCGCGGCATGCGGGAGAATGGGACACGTGACGAGGATCGTGATCATCGGTGGCGGGCCCGGCGGCTACGAGGCGGCCCTGGTGGCTGCTCAGCTAGGCGCACAGGTCACGATGGTCGAGCAGGAGGGCCCCGGCGGGGCCTGCGTGCTCACCGACTGCGTGCCGTCCAAGACGCTGATCGCGACCTCGGTCCGCAAACAGGCGCTGCTCGACGCGCCGTCCCTGGGCGTGCGCTTCGACGGCGGCGGCGACGGCGAGGTCGGCCTGGCGACCGTCGACCTGCCCCTCGTCAACAAGCGGGTCAAGGAGCTGGCGCAGGCGCAGTCGGCCGACATCGCCGCGCGGGTCGAGGCCGAGGGCGTCGAGATCGTCAGAGCGCGGGGGCGGCTCGTCGACCCGCAGGTGGTGCGGGCGGGCGACCGTACGATCAGGGCCGACGTGGTGCTCGTCGCCACCGGGGCGACACCCCGCATCCTGCCCGGCGCCGAGCCCGACGGCGAGCGCATCCTCACCTGGCGCGACCTCTACGACCTGGAGGAGCTGCCCGAGCACCTCATCGTGATCGGGTCCGGCGTGACCGGGGCCGAGTTCGCGGGCGCGTACCGGTCGCTGGGGGCCGAGGTGACGCTCGTCTCCAGCCGCGACCGCATGATGCCCAACGAGGACGCCGACGCCGCCGAGGTGCTCGAAGAGGTCTACCGGCGCCGCGGCATGAACGTCATGGGCCGCTCGCGGGCCGCCTCCGTCAAGCGCACCGCCGACGGCGTCGTGGTGACGCTGGAGGACGGCCGCACCGCCGAAGGGTCCCACGCGCTGATGACCGTCGGCATGGTGCCCAACACGTCCGGCATCGGGCTGGAGGAGGCGGGCGTCCAGCTCGACAGGAACGGCTTCGTCAAGGTCGACAAGGTGTCGCGCACGTCCGCGCCCGGCGTGTACGCCGCGGGCGACTGCACCGGCGTGCTCATGCTCGCCTCGGTGGCCGCCATGCAGGGCCGCATCGCCGTGTGGCACGCGCTGGGCGAGGCCGTGCAGCCGCTGCGGCTGGCCACGGTCGCGTCCAACATCTTCACCGACCCCGAGATCGCCGCGGTGGGCGTGGCGCAGCGGGCGATCGAAGCCGGCGAGATCGAGGCGAACGTGGTCAAGCTGCCGCTCGCCACCAACGCCCGCGCCAAGATGCAGGGCTTCAACGACGGCTTCGTCAAGCTGTTCTGCCGCCCGCACACCGGCATCGTGCTGGGCGGCGTGGTGGTGGCGCCGCGGGCGTCCGAGCTGATCCTCGCCGTGTCGGTGGCGGTGCAGCAGCGCCTCACCGTCGACCAGCTCGCCCACACGTTCGCGGTGTACCCGTCGCTGTCGGGCTCGATCACGGAGGCGGCCCGCCGCCTCATGCAGCCGGCCACCATCTGACACGCGGCCCCCGCCTGGGGTCCGCCGCCGGGCGGTCGGTCACCATCTGACGCGCCGCCCCCGTCTCGGGGCTGTCGCCTGACGGGTGGCCCCGCTCGCCCAGGGCTGACCGGTCCTGGCTGAAAGGCGACGCCCAGCCGCCTGCCCATCGGGCGCCCACCTGCCGGACGCCCGCCGTCCCGCGCACGCCCGCCCATCGGGCGCTCACCTGTCGACGCCTGCCGTCCCGCGCGCGCTCGCCCATTTTGCGCTCGCCATCGCATGCCCGTCGGGCGCCTGAGCGTCGCACGCCTGCCGCCCCGTGCGCCCGCCCATTGTGCGCTCGCCGTCTCATGCGCCTGCCCATCGGGCACCTGCCGTCCCGTGCGCGTGACAGCCCTCGGCGGTGATCCGCGGCCACCGACATGCCGGGCGACGTCCATTCGAGGAGGGCCGCCCGGCATTAGATAGTTCTACTATCCGATAGTGTAGCTATCCAATAAGGAGGCATCGTGATCTCGTTGATCGTGCTCGTGGTCGCCACGCTCGCGTTCCGGCTGCTGGGGGCGCTCGGGGTGCGGCGCCTGGCCGGTTGGCGGGCGAGCGCGGCGCACGGCCTCGCCGTGATGCTGGTCGTCACCGCGAGCGCCCACTTCGTCCCCGAGGGCGTCACCGTCATGCCCACCCACGCCGACCTCGTCCGCATGGTGCCGCCGTTCGTGCCGTTCCCCGGCGCGGTCGTGTACCTGACGGGCGTGCTCGAACTGGCCGGGGCGGCCGGGCTCGTGCTCCCCGCCACCCGGCGCGCCGCCGGGTTCTGCCTGGCCGCGCTCTTCGTCGCGTTGCTGCCCGCCAACGTCCACGCCGCCGTCGCGGACGTGCCGTTCGCGGGGGAGCCGGCGACGCCGCTGCTCATCAGGGTGCCCGAGCAGCTGCTCTTCATCGCCGTCGCACTCTGGGTCGCGGTCCAGGCCCCGCGCGTCCGGGAGGAGGGGCGCGACCGTCAGCGCGCCGTGCCGTCGAAGGCGTAACGCAGGTACAGCCCCGCGTCGTGCAGGACGGGCACGGGGCGCGTGAGCAGCTCGACGGCGCGCAGGGCGCGCGACAGCCCGGCCGTGCTCGGCGCGGCCAGCGCGCTCACGGCGGCGGTGCAGCGCAGCCGCGGGATCGCGCGCTCCAGCTCGCCCGGGTCGGAGATCGCCCAGCGCAGCATCGGGGTACGCGAGATCCGGCGCAGCCGCCGGTTCAGCGCCCACGCGGCCAGCCGGTTGTGCGTGTCGAACATGATCACGCCGCTGGGGAAGTGCCCGGTGACGCGCCGGAACAACGCTCGTCCCTCCTCCGGGAGGAGGTACATCGTCAGCCCCTCGGCGATGACCAGCGCGGGCAGGTCGTCGCGCACCTCCTGCAGCCAGGCGTTCGCCGTCACCGAGGAGGCGACCAACCGGTAGCCGGGCCGCTCGGGGTAGAGCCTCCTGCGCACCTCGGCGACCTCCGGCTGGTCCACGTCGTACCAGGCGACGCCGGGGCCGGGGTCGAGACGCCAGACGCGGGTGTCGAGTCCGGCGCCGAGGTGCAGCACGGTGGCGCGCTCGTGCCGGGAGAGGAACTCGGCCGCCCAGTCGTCGAAGTGGCGGGCGCGGGCGGCGGCGCTCAGCGCCATGCGCGGCGACACCCCGAGGGCGGCCACGTCGGCGCCGAGCTTGTCGAACGCCTCGGCCGCCATGGTGTCGTGCAGCAGGGACGGGCTGCGGCGGGCGTCGAGCGCCTTGCCGTAGAGGGTGATGAGCGACGTCTTCATCACGGGGTCGAGCGCGAGGCCCGTCTGTCGCATCTCCCGTGCCCCCTTGGTTCACCTGTCAGCGTAGGTATGGCGTAAGCGCAGGTCAACGGGCGTTTCGAAGCCTCCCGAGCCCGCGCTCGTCCTCTTGGACGTCGAGCTGCGCGGTGCCGCCCTGCCGTGCGGGGAGACCTTCGACGCGGCGTCGAGACGAACGACGCGGGGGGCGGTGGCTCTCATGGTGAGGCGCCCGGCGCCTGCGCTCGGATGGTCCGAACGCGCCGCCGGGCGCGTGCATGCCCTGCCCTGGGCAGCTCCTCGCAGCTACGGATGGTGCTTGTGCTTCTGGTTCTGCCGGTGGCCGGCGCTCCTGCGATGGCCGTGACCGGTCAGATACCCCGCCTGCGAGGGGAAGGGCAGGAAGGTGAGGATGGTCATGACGACACCTCCGGATTTCCTGTGTTTCCCCTGGTCAGCTGTCACGCTACCCACTGAACCGGATTCGGTCTGCCAAACGGCCGTCAATTCGGGCCGCCACTCCTTGGGGAACTTTTTCGGCCGGAAAGGGACGGGCGCGCCCCCCGAAGGGGACGCGCCCGTACGCGCGATGGGCGGGTGGTTACCAGTCGCCTCCGCCGAAGTCGCCTCCGCCGAAGTCGCCGCCGCCTCCGCCGAAGTCGCCCCAGCCGCCGCCACCGCCGCCGAAGTCACCGCCACCGCCGAAGTCGCCGCCGGCGTCCTGGTAGCCCTCCGCGTAGCCGGCGCCGTAGCCGCCGTAGCCCCAGCCGCCGCTGAGCATGCTGCCCATCATGGTGCCGATGAACATGCCGGTCATGACGTCGCCGAAGCCGCCGTAGTAGCCGTAGGCGTACGGCTGGTACGCCGGGCCCGCGTCGTAGTACGGACGGCGGTGGCCGTCGACCATGACCTCACGCATCTGCGGGTCGAAGCCGCGCTCCACGGCCTCGGCGTCGCCGGCGCAGGCGGGCACGTCGCGGACGGCGCCGCCGGGCGGGGCCCAGCGCACGTCACGCACGGACGGGCCGTGCTGCGGGTTGAAGAAGCAGGGGGCGCGCCGCTCGGGCACCGGCTGGTTGTTGACCTTGGCCTTCACCACGGCCAGCGCGTACCGGCCGTCCTCCAGGGTCTGGGTGACCTCGCGGACCTGGTCGGCCCGCTGGACGGCGGCGAGCTGCGTCTTGGCCTTCTCGTACGAGTCGAGCGCCTGCTGCCACTCGCCGATGTGCCGGCCGCCCTCGCCCGCGAGCGTGACGTCGGTGTCGAGGGAGGTGATCTCCTCGCCGAACTTCGTGACGTCCTCGTCGACGGTCTGCTTGACGGCCGCGAGGTCCTTGGCCTCCTGGATGGCGCGCTGCTTCTTCCTGTTGCGGGAGTAAAGGAAGTAGCCGCCGCCGCCGACGACCGCGATGGCGCCGAGGCCGACGAGCGCCGCGGTGCCGCCGGCGCCGGGGTTGGACTGGCTGCCGGAGTCGAGCGCGGAGCGGTCGCCCTTGACGGCCATGTCTATGCGGTTGACGAAGTCCTTCATGCCGGCCACGACGTCACCGGAGTTGGCGTTGACGGAGAGGTCGGACAGCTTGCCCGCCACACCGGGCTTCAGCGCGCTGGACGCGGCGAAGAGGGTCTGGCCGTCGAGAACGACGACCGTGGCACGGGGACGGCCCGCCGCGGCCAGGCCCTTGCCGAGTGAGGTGATGTACGGGGCGATGGTGGAGTTGTCGTACGTGCCGTCGGGGAGCGCCACAGCGTAGATCTTGCTGTCGGCCCCCTTCAGCGCGTCGCGGATCTCGTCCTGCTGGTCGGAGCTGAGCGGGGTGCCCGACTGCACGTACAGCGGATCCTTCTTGTCCTTCCAGTAGGACACCACCGACTGGGCGTCGGGCGGCGCCGCCGCGTTGGCGGCGGGGGACAGCGCGAGAACGACGACGAGGCCGGCGATCAGAGCCGCGATCGCGGCCCCTGCCCGGCGCAGCGAGTGGGTCATTGGCAGCAAGCCTCCTTCGCCCATGAGGACGAACGGGCGATCGGCAAAGTTCCTCAAGGGGCACGTTACCCGTACGGGGCGGTGCGGAAGGACCGCCCCATGGAGATCCCGGGGCCCCGGGCGGTCAGGTCTGCTTGATCTCGCAGATGGTCGCGCCCGAGGTGACGGTCTGCCCGACGGCCGCGGTCAGGCCCGTGACCGTGCCGGACTTGTGCGCGGTGAGCGGCTGCTCCATCTTCATGGCCTCCAGCACCACGACGGTGTCGCCCTCGGCCACGGTGTCGCCGTCGGCGGCCACGATCTTGACGATCGTGCCCTGCATGGGGCTGACGAGGGCGTCGCCACCGGCCGCCGCCTGCTTGACGCCGCTCCTGGCCCGCTTCGGCGCCCTGTTCGCGGTGGGCGTAGCACTCGTGGCGCCGAGACCGGCGGGCAGGACGACCTCCAGCCGCTTGCCGCCGACCTCGACCGTCACCGTCTCGCGCGCCGGGGCCTCACCGCCGGCGACCTCGCCCGACCACGGCTCGATCGTGTTGTGCCACTCGGTCTCGATCCACCGCGTGTGCACCGAGAACGGCTCGGACGTGAACGCGGGGTCGGTCACGACCGCACGGTGGAACGGCAGCACCGTCGGCATGCCGTCGATCCGGAACTCGGCCAGCGCGCGGCGGGCGCGCTCCAGCGCCTCCCCGCGGTTCGCGCCCGTCACGACCAGCTTGGCGATCAGCGAGTCGAACGTGCCGGGCACCGTCATGCCCGCCTCGTACCCCGAGTCGAGGCGGACGCCGGGGCCCGCGGGCGGGCGCATCGCCGTCAGCGTGCCGGGGGCGGGCAGGAAGTTGCGCCCGGCGTCCTCGGCGTTGATCCGGAACTCGATGGAGTGGCCGCGCAGCACCGGGTCGCCGTAGCCCAGCGGCTCGCCGTCGGCGATCCTGAACATCTCACGGACCAGGTCGACGCCCGCCACCTCCTCGGTGACCGGGTGCTCGACCTGGAGCCGGGTGTTGACCTCCAGGAACGAGATCGTGCCGTCCTGCCCGACGAGGAACTCGCAGGTGCCGGCGCCGACGTACCCGGCCTCCTTCAGAATGGCCTTCGAGCTGGTGTAGAGGACGTCGAGCTGCTCCTGCGACAGGAAGGGCGCCGGGGCCTCCTCGACGAGCTTCTGGTGGCGGCGCTGCAGCGAGCAGTCGCGGGTGCTGACGACGACCACGTCGCCGTGCGCGTCGGCCAGGCACTGCGTCTCGACGTGCCGCGGCCGGTCGAGGTAGCGCTCGACGAAGCACTCGCCGCGCCCGAACGCGGCGACGGCCTCGCGCACCGCCGACTCGTACAGCTCGGCGACCTCCTCCAGCCTGCGGGCCACCTTGATGCCGCGCCCGCCGCCCCCGTACGCCGCCTTGATCGCGATCGGCAGGCCGTGCTCCTCGGCGAACGCCACCACCTCGTCGACGCCGGACACCGGGTCGGGGGTGCCGGCGACGAGCGGCGCGCCCACCTTCTGGGCGATGTGCCTGGCCCGCACCTTGTCGCCCAGCGCGGCGATGGCCGACGGCGGCGGGCCGATCCAGATCAGCCCCGCGTCGATGACGGCCTGCGCGAAGTGGGCGTTCTCGGCGAGGAAGCCGTAGCCCGGGTGCACCGCGTCGGCGCCCGACCTCCTGGCGACGTCCAGCAGCTTGTCGATGTCGAGGTACGTCTCCGCCGGGGACTGCCCGCCCAGCGCGTACGCCTCGTCGGCGACCCTGACGTGCAGCGCGTCGAGGTCCTGGTCGGCGTAGACGGCGACGCTGCCGATCCCCGCGTCTTGGCAGGCGCGCGCCACCCGCACCGCGATCTCGCCACGGTTGGCGATCAGTACCTTCCGCACCGACCTTCGTCCTTCCTCGCAGTGGTTCCCAACGGCCCGGGTCGCCCCGGTCTCCGGGCCCGCCGTCCACGTCAGCCCCTGCCCCGTCAGACGCCCTGCCCTCGCTCGGGCCGGGAAGAAAGCGGTGTCCGCCACGTCGGCAGGGGTGCCAGGACGGCGCTGAGAGCTCCTCAAGTCCGAATGTTCCTCTGGAAGACCATAGCCGCTCGGCATAACGGCGGCGATGGCCGGTGCCCCCGCTTAGGGTGAGGGCGCTTTCACCGTGTTCCCCCCGTTCCAGGAGGCAGGCATGAGCCAGAGCATGTTCGGTGGCGATCTCGCAGAGATGCAGCAGATGGCCACCCAGTTCGGCCAGCAGTCCGAGGCGGTGCGCAACACCATGGCCGTGCTCGACCGCGAGGCCTCCAAGGTCGGCACCGCCTGGACCGGCCCCGGCGCCCAGAAGTTCCAGCAGGCCTGGCAGAACTACCGCACCGCCTTCCAGCGGATGTCGGAGGAGCTGCAGGAGGCGTCGCGCGTCATCGGCACGTACCGGCAGAACATCGAGTCCGCGACGAGGTGAGCGAGAGGCGGAGGCCCTGGTGTGACCCCCGGGGCTTCTGCCCGGCGAAACGGGGAGGCTACGCTTCTCCACCATGATCGGTCACGCCCTGGTGGCGAGCCTGCTCGCCCTGCAGCCGGTGATCGCCCCGGTGGCGGCCCGGTCCGCGCCGGAGGAGTGCAGGCCGCCCAGGGCGAGCGTGACCATCGGCGAGACGTGGGCGCAGCGGCGGCTGAACGTCCAGCGGGTCTGGCCGCTCACCACGGGCGAGGGCGTCACCGTCGCCGTCATCGACAGCGGCGTCGACGAGAGGCACCCGCAGATCCGCCTGGCCGGCAAGGCCGACCTGACCGGCACCGGCTACCGCGACTGCATGGGTCACGGCACCGCGGTCGCCGGCATCATCGCCGCCCAGTACAACAAGGACGTCCCCTTCCACGGCGTCGCGCCCGGCGTCAGGCTGCTGTCGTTCAAGCAGTCCAAGGACGGCACCGGCGACGTCGGACTGCTGGCGAAGGCCATCAGGGCCGCCGCCGACGAGAACGCCGACGTCATCAACGTCTCGATCGAGGCGCACGACCAGCCCGACCTCAAGGCGGCCGTCGACTACGCGCTGGGCAAGGACGTCGTCATCGTCGCCGCCGCGGGCAACCAGGAGAAGGACGACGGCACCGTCACCCCGTCGTACCCGGCGGCCTACGACGGCGTGCTGTCGGTCGGCGCGGCCGGGCCCGACGGCTCGCGCTCCACCTTCTCCAACCCCAACGCCGTCTCCGTGCTCGGCCCCGGGCAGGGCGTCAGCTCCACCTGGCCCGGCGGCGGCTTCCAGGGCAAGCTGGAGGGCACCAGCTACGCCGCGCCGTACGTGGCGGGCGTCGCGGCGCTCGTCCGGTCCCGCTTCCCCCACCTCGACCAGCTCCGCGTACGACGCCGGATCATGCTCACGGCCGACGGCGCGAACGGCTCAGGCACCGGCGCCGGCATGGTGAACCCGCTGCTGGCCGTCACCATGGTGCTGCCGTCGGAGCAGGTGGCCGTCGCGCCGCCGGCGCCGTCGCCGCTGCCCGCCTCCGCCGTGCGCAAGGCCACGCCTCCTGACGAGCGGTCGGCGCAGGTGGCGGGCGCCGTGGCGGCCGGCGGCCTGGGCCTCGCGGGGGTGGCGCTCGCGCTCCGCGTCTTCGTCCCGATGGGGCGGAGAAGAGGGTGGCGCGCCGGAAATGCTTAATTGACGGTTAATTGTCAGCCGTCGTAAGTGCTACGGCAGATATGGGTGGGGCTTATTTGGTTAAATGTCCCCCGATCATGACGCACTCCTGAAAGGTCCTGTCATGGCGGAGTCGGACGCGTCCCAGCCGGACATCCCCCAGCGGATCGGCATCTACCGCATCACCCGCCTCCTCGGCGAGGGGCCACGCGGTCCCGTCTACCTCGGCGTCGCCGCCGGTGACGACGCGGACGCCGCCGCCGCCACCGACGCCGCCGGTGTCCTGGAGGCCGTCGCCGTCAAGACCTTGGACGCCGGACCCTCCGACGGTCCCGGGGCCTCCGCCGAGTCGCCCGGCGACGGCGACTTCGTGGGACGGCTCAGGGGCGTCGGCCGCGTGTCCAGCTCGTACGTCGCTCGCACCCTCGACGCCGGGGTCGCCGACGGGCGCGTCTACGTCGTCAGGGAGTACGTGGAGGGCCGCTCGCTGGCCGAGGCCGTCGCCGCCGACGGGCCGCTGGCGGGCGAGGCGCTGGAGCGGCTGGCCGTGGGCACGCTGACCGCGCTCACCGCCGTCCACCTCGCCGGGTTCGCCCACCGTGGGCTCACCCCGGCGAACGTGATCATGACCGGCGAGACGCTGAAGATCACCGACATCGAGATCGGCGACCCGGCGGGCGAGCTCGGCTACCGCGCCCCCGAGCAGCTCAACGGCCTGCGGTACGGGCCGTACGCCGACGTGTTCGCCTGGGCGGCCACCATGGTGTTCGCCGCCACCGGGTCGGCGCCGTTCGCCCACGACGCGGACGCGGTGCTGCACGCCGAGCCGGAGGTGGGCGACCTGCCCGAGCCGCTGCGGCAGGTCGTGCTCGCGGGCCTGGCCAAGGACGTGGCGGGCCGTCCGACGACGTACACGGCCCTGCTGCGCCTGCTCGGCGACGCCAACGCCCCCATCCCCCCGAGCGCCGCCACCCCGCCACCGGCGAACGCGACGCCCCACCAGAACGCCCCGGCGGCCCCGACCGCCGAGCCGGCGGAGCCGCAGACGCCTGGTGCCCAGCCCTCCGGCGGGCAGGGTGGTCAGGGGGGCGGGTCGTCGTTGATCGCGCCCATCGTGCTGCCCCTGGACGGCGTCCCCCTCCCGCCGCCACCGCCCGGCGCCCCCCTGCCCCCGCCTGTGGGCGCGCCCGTGCCGCCACCGCCCGGCGCCGACCTGCCCTTGTCTCCGGGCGCGGCGGCGCCGCCGCCCGGCGCGCCCTTCCCGGCCCCGGGCGCTCCTCTGCCTCCGCCTCAGTCCCCAGGCTCAGGGCTTCCGCCTCAGGGCGGGCCTGTTCCCCCTGCTCAGGGCGGGGCGGTCGCTCCGCCTTCTGGCGGGCTTGTTCCCATGGGGCAGGGTGGGGTTCCAGGTCCGCCGCTGGAAGGGGTGCCGGTGGCCGGGCCGCCCGCCGGCGTGCCGGTCGAGGGAGGCCCCGACCTGCCGCCCGTGCCGCGGCAGCAGTGGGGTCCGCCCCAGGGCCCCGAGGGAGCGCACCAGCAGTGGGGCCCCGACGGTGGCCAGGCGCCGCAGCAGCAGTGGGGTCCGGACGGTGGTCAGGTTCCGCAGCAGCAGTGGGGTCCGCCCGGTGCGCAGGTGCCGCATCAGGGTGTCCCCGCGCAGGCCGCTCAGGGGCACGCCGCCGCCGCTCCCGCGCGCAGGCCGTTCCCCATCGGGCTGGCCGCCGGCGTGACGGCGGTCGTGCTGCTGTCCGGGCTCGGGCTGTGGGGCGCGAGCACGTACTCGTCCCGCGTGCAGTTCGAGCCCGCCGCCGCGGCGGCCGGCTCCTCCGCCTCGCCGGCCGCCACCGGGCCCACCGGGCAGGCCGCCGTGCCGACGGCCGCGCCGCAGGGCACGCAGCCGCAGGCCGAGGTGACCGCGCCGTGGGCGACGCCCACCCCGGACGACACCGGCGTCGGCCCGCTCGTGCTGGACGCGGACACCGACCCGCCGTCGGTGCCCGTGCTGACGTCGGTGCCGACGCCGTCGGCGCTGCCGACCCAGCCGGTGGTGGTGCCCACCCGCCACCCCCGGCCGACCAGGACGGTGACCCGGCCGACGAGGAAGGCCAGCCCGAAGGCCACGGTGACCAAGACGGTCAAACCGACGCCGAGCGCCACGCCGACGCCGACGAAGACCACCAAGCGGCCCACGCCGACCCCGACGCCCACCCGGACGCCGACGAGCCGGCCGACCACGCAGCAGCCCCAGCCGGAGCCCACGCCCACGAAGACCACGGCGTCGGCCGCGCCGAAGAAGAACCCGTACACGCCGACCCAGGTGTGCGGGCCGGGCTTCTACGTCCAGCGGCAGAGCTCCTTCACCGGCGGGACGACGTACCAGCTGTACAACAGCGGCACGGGGGAGAACTGCGTCGTCACCATGAAGAACGGCCCTGATGTGGGCAGGAGGACGCCGGTCCGCGCCACCCTGGAGGTCCAGGGCGGCGGCACGCGCACCGACTCCGGCAGCTACGACTACTACGCGGGCCCGGTGAAGCTGCCCGCCAAGGGCAAGTGCGTCCGCTACTCGGGCAGCGCGGGCTCCGGCAGCACCAGCGCCGCGTGGGGCAACTGCGGCTAGCGACCGTGACGGCCGGGGCCGGCGGGCTCGGGGCGGTCGCCGTGCCCCGCGCGGCGGCCGGTTCCGGGGTACGCGCCCGGACGGCCAGGACTTCGGCGTGTGGCGTCGCGCCGGTCAGTAGGGGCGGTAGCCCGAGCCGGTCTTGGTGCTCACGACTCCCGGCACCGCCGACACCGAGCCGTAGAGATCGATGGCGTACCGCACCCCGGCGATGATGTTGTCGATCGGGTGGTAGATGTTCCTGTGGCCGTCGAGCGCGTGCGCGTCGAAGACGGGGTCGATGGTCTGCATCAGCCCCTTCGACGGGTGGCCGGCGGTGGCGTTGACGTCCCACAGGTTGATCGCGTGGGGGTTGCCGCCCGACTCGTGCTGGATGATCAGCCAGATGTCGTTCGGGTTCATCTTGGCGGCCGGCACGCCGTTCTCCTGGAGGATGGCGATCGCCTCCTCGATCCACTCCTTGACCTTGCCGGTGGGAGCGGGCCCGCCGCCCGCCGGGGGCAGGCCGCTCGCGCCGTAGCCGCCCACGCGCGGGCTGCCGCCGACCCCGGTCGTGGCGGAGTGCGCGGTGTAGCTCGGGGTGCGCCGCCAGTCGAACCTGTGCCCCGACCCGGGGACGAACTCCTGGTCCGACGCCGCCGCGATCTTCGCGAACCGGGTCTTGCGCTCCTTGAGGAACCTGCCGATCGCGTCCTTGGCGGCGGTGACGGCCTCCCCGGCCTCGCGTACCGGCGTGCGGGCGTACCCGATCTCCTCCTGCACCATCGTCCTGATCCCCGGCTCCAGGTCCGCGTCCTTCGCGTCGGGGTTGGCGTCGCGGTAGGCGCGGACGCGGGTGAGCAGCCGGTCGCAGACGCCCGCCACGCGGCCCTGGGCGCTCTCCAGCGCGGCGGCGGCGTGGTCGAGCGACGAGGCGCAGTTCATCAGCGCGTCGTGCAGGTCCTGCCCGGCCCTGCCGTAGTCGCCCATGTAGTCGACGAACGCGTTGGCCGAGTCGCCCTCCCAGGCGAGATCCACGGTGGTGACGGCCTTGCCGAGTTCGCCGGTGTGGCTGAGGACCCTTCCCGCGGCGGAGCGCCACCGCTCGGCGATGGCGCGCACGGCGGCGGGGTCTCCGGTGACCTTGCCGGCCAGCGCGGCGAGCGTGGCCCCGTCCGGCAGGTCGTAGATCTCCTCGGGTGCGCTCATCGGGGGTCGTTCGCCCGCCTCACGTTGTCCTGCACCTGGCCGAGGGCCGTCTCGACGCCCTCGATCAGGCTCTTGGCCTTGCCGAACTCGCTGTCGGCCGTGGTCTCCACCAGGTGCACCGCGTCCGCCAGCGCGCCGGAGTCGTCCAGTCTGCCGAAGATGGACGAGTCCGGCGACCTGGCCGGGTAGCCGTCGGCGAGGTCGCCGAACTTGCCCCGTACGGTGCGTGCCACGATCCTGCAGTCGTCGAGCGCGCTGAAGTGGATGTCGAGCCCCGTCGCCACGCGCTTCCCCCTTATCTCCTCAGGCGCTACTCGTCACGCTCGGGCGCGGGCCAGAGCGCGGTCTGCGCCATCCGCGCCCCGAACCGCCTGTCCACGACGAAGCCGCGGCCGGGCGGCAGCGGCTGCGCCCGGACGTTGCCGAAGAGGAAGCCCTCGTCCTTGCTGCCCGACAGGATCACCGCCGGGCTCGCCATGTCCTTCAGCCGCTGGATCACCGGGTCGAACATGGCGCGGCCGAGGCCGCCCATGGCGCGCGACATCACCAGGTGCAGGCCGATGTCGCGGGCCTGCGGCAGCAGCTCGACCAGCGGAAGCAGCGGGTTGTTGCCGGTCGCCACCAGGTCGTAGTCGTCCACGACGATGTACAGGTCCGACCCCTTCCACCAGTCGCGGGCGCGCAGCTGCTCGGGGGTGAGGTCGGCCGGCGGCAGGCGCTTGAGCAGCGCGTTGCGCGCGTCGGCGACGAGTTCGAGCGCGGCGGGGCCGGACGCGGCGTAGCCGATGCGGTGCTCGCTCACCGCCGTGTCGAGCAGCGACCTGCGGTAGTCGATGACGATCATCATGGCTTCACGCGGCTCGTACCTGGTCACGATGTTCTCGGCGATGACCTTGAGCAGGTTCGACTTGCCGCTCTCGGTGTCGCCCACGACGATGAAGTGCGGGTCGGCCTCGAAGTCGATGAGCACGGGGGCGAGCGCGGCCTCGTCCACGCCGAGGGCGACGCGGCTCCTGCCGGTCTCCTCGGCGGTGGGCAGCGACGCGGCGGGGAGCACCGACGGCAGCAGCCGCACCGGCTTGGCGGCGGGGCCCTGCCAGGCGTCCCTGACGGCGTGCACGAGCCCCTGGACGCCCGTGGCGAGGTCCTCGGAGTCCTGCACCCCGTCGATCCTGGGCAGCGCGCCGAGGAAGTGCAGGCCGTCCTTGGTCAGGCCGCGGCCCGGCACCCCTTCGGGCACGGCCAGCGACTTCTTCCTGTTGACCTCCGACTCGTACGCGTCGCCGAGCTTCAGCTCGATCCGCGTGCCGAACAGGTCGCGGATGCCGGGACGGAACTCCGACCACTTGTTCGTGGCCGCCACGACGTGGATGCCGTAGCCGAGGCCGCGCGCCGCGAGGTCGGTGATGACGGGCTCCAGCGCCTCGAAGTCCTGCCTGACGGTCAGCCAGCCGTCCACGACGAGGAAGATGTCGCCCCAGCCGTCACCGCGCAGCGAGCCGTCGGCCAGCCGCCTGCGGTAGGTGGCGACGGAGTCGACGCCGTTCTCGGCGAACTCGCGCTCACGCTGCTGCAGCACGGTCGCGATCTCGGCGACGGTCCTGCGCACCCGTTCGGCGTCGAGCCTGCTGGCGACGCCGCCGACGTGCGGCAGGCCGTCCAGCGAGGCGAGCGCGCCGCCGCCGAAGTCGAGGCAGTAGAACTGCACCTCGCGAGGCGTGTGGGTGAGCGCCATGCTGGTGATCAGCGTGCGCAGGATCGTGCTCTTGCCGCTCTGCGGGCCGCCCGCCACGCCGACGTGCCCGGCCGCGCCGGACAGGTCCAGCCAGTACGGGTCGCGCCGCTGCTCGAACGGCCGGTCGATGATGCCGGCCACGGCCTGGAGGCGTCCCCTGCCCGGCCAGCCGGGCGTGGACAGCCCCAGCTCGGGCGTGACCGACAGCGGCGGCAGCAGGTGGGCGAGCGTGGGCGGCTCGGCCAGCGGCGGCAGCCAGATGGGGTGCGCGGCGGGGCCCTGCCCGGCGAGGCGGGTGACCACGATGTCGAGCAGGCTCTGCTGCTGCGAAGGGCTCTCCTCCTCGGCCTCCTCCTGCTCCAGTGGCTCCTCCAGGATGGGGACGGGCACGAAGTCGGTGCCGTACTCGACGACCTCCCTGACGACGATCGAGCCGTCGGGCGCGGCGACGTGCCGCGGGTCCGCCTGGTACGGGCCCGACACGTACGCCGCCTTGAACCGCGTCATGCCGGTCGTCTCGTACTTCAGGTAGCCGTTGCCGGGGGCGGAGGGCAGCTCGTACGCGTCGGCGACGCCCAGCACCACCCGGCTCTCCATCGCCGAGAAGGTCCGCAGGCCGATCCGGTACGACAGGTGGGTGTCCAGGCCGCGCAGCCGGCCCTCCTCCAGCCGCTGGGAGGCGAGCAGGAGGTGGACGCCGAGCGAGCGGCCGAGCCGGCCGATCATGACGAACAGGTCGATGAACTCGGGTTTGGCGGTCAGCAGCTCGCTGAACTCGTCCAGCACCACGAACAGCGTGGGCAGGGGCCGCAGGTTGGCGCCCTGCTCGCGGGCGCGCTCGTAGTCGCGCAGCGAGGCGTAGTTGCCGGCGGCGCGCAGCAGCTCCTGGCGGCGCACCATCTCGCCGTGCAGGGCGTCGTGCATGCGGTCGACCAGCGGCAGCTCGTCTTCCAGGTTGGTGATGACGGCCGAGACGTGGGAGAGCCCTTCCAGGCCGAGGAAGGTCGCGCCGCCCTTGAAGTCGACGAGGACGAAGTTCAGGATCTCCGACGAGTGGGTGATCGCCAGGCCGAGCACGAGCGTGCGCAGCAGTTCGCTCTTGCCGGATCCGGTGGCGCCGATGACGAGGCCGTGCGGGCCCATGCCGCCCTGCGCGGACTCCTTGATGTCGAGCTCGACGAGCCGTCCGTCGGCGCCGAGCCCGATGGGGACGCGCAGCCGGTTCCTGCCCGCCCTGGGCCGCCAGACCTGCGCGGGGTCGAGCCGCATCGGGTCGCCGACGCCGAGCAACTCGGTCAGCGTGGTGTTCATCGACAGCACGTCCTGCGACTCGCCGCCCTTGGCGGTGGAGGCGCGCAGCGGCGCGAGCTGGCGGGCCAGGCCCTCGGCCCTGAGGTAGTCGAGCGCGTCGGGGTCGCCGAGCCGGTTGACGGTCTCCTTGCCGGCGTGGTCGAGCTTGACCATGTGGAAGCCGCGGTGGTCCACGCGCAGCCGCAGCATGCTGCGTTCCTCCACGGCGCCGGCGGAGTCCGACAGGTCGATGACGGTGACGCCCTGGATCGCGTCGTGGCCGAGCTGGGACTCCTGCGGGACGTGGCCGCCGTCGAGGATGAGCACGTGGTACGGCAGCGCGTCGGCCGACGCGCCCGGCTTGAACCTGGCCCGCTCCTTCAGTTCGCCGCCGACGAGCCGGTCGAGCTCGCTCAGGTTCTCGGCCATGAGCCTGACCTGCCCGGCGCCGTCGGTCTCCTCCGGGTGCAGGGCGTGCGGCAGCCACTTGACCCACTCCCAGTGGCTCATCCACTCGCGGCCCGCGCAGACCATGATCCGCATGTCGTCGGGGGAGTGGAAGACCGCGATCTGCGCCAGCATCGCCCTGACCATGGCGCGCGCGAGCGCCGGGTCGCCGGACACCTTGATCCGCGCGAACGAGTGCAGCGCGACGGCCACCGGCAGCCTGGACACGGTCGAGTGGGTGCGGATGAACCTGCGCAGCGCCCCGGCCGTGAGCGCGTCGAGGTCCTCGACCGGCTTGGAGTCGGGCGGGATGAGCTGCACGGCGAGCTTCTGCACGCCGGTGCCGAGTCGTACGGTGCTGAAGTCCTCGTCGCGGGGGCGGCGCTCCCACAGGCGCGGGCCCATGGCGGTCCACCACAGGGTCTCGGGCGGGGGCCCGCTCCACTCCAGCGCCTCGCGCTGCTGGACGGCGGCGCGGCGCACCCGCTTGCGGATCTGCGCCAGGTAGCGGAAGTAGTCGCGGCGGGCGCCGTTGAGCCGGTGCCTGCGCTCGCCCGCCTGGCGGCCCATCTGGCCGATCGTCATGCCGACCATGGAGAAGGCGAACAGGCCGCTCGCCACGTACATGAGGGGGCTGGTGTTGGTGCCGCCCGCCGTGAACATCAGGCCCATCGCCGCCGCGCCCGCCACCATCGGCAGGTACGTGAGCACCGCCATCATGCCCTGGGACTGGACCTCAGGGATCTCCGGAGGCGACTCCAGCAGGATCTCGCCGCGCGGCGGTTTCGGGCTGGGACGGCGCTCCGGGCGCCGTACGACGACGATGCTCACCCTCTGGTCGGCCCTTCTGGTGCTTGGGAAGACCCTTCTTACCAGATGCGCCTTACGCCCAAGTTGAGGAGATTGTTAACTCTGCCTCGCTATGTTGTCCATGTGACTTCGCTGGCCGAAATCCCGCCGCCGCAGCAGGGCGCGCTCGCCCAGGCGCCCGCCGCGCTGCCGCCGCTCTGCCACGTCACCGTGGTCGGGCCGCGCAGGAAGGCGGACCTCGCGCTGCCCGCCGACATCCCGCTGCCGCACGTCCTGCCCGGGCTGCTGCGCGCCATGGGCGAGGTCGGCGGCGAGGCGGCCGCCCAGCCGGGCTGGACGCTGCAGCGGCTCGGCGGCGAGCCGTTCGACCTGGGGCAGAGCCTCGGGGCGCTGGGCGTGCTCGACGGCGAGATCCTCTACCTGCGGCCGCGCGGCGTGGAGCTGCCGCCCGCCAGGTTCGACGACGTCGCCGACGTCGTCGCCACCGGCGTGCGCGAAGGCAACGGCAAGTGGGAGGGCAGGCACACGAGGGCCGTCGGCGGGGGAGCGGCCTGCGGGCTGCTCGTCGCGGGCGCCGCCGCGCTCGCCTTCGGCGGCCTCACGCCCGTCGTCACCGCCGTCGTCGCCGCCGCGCTCGCGCTGCTGCTCGTCGGCGTCGGCGCCGCCCTGTCCAGGGCCGTCGGCGACTCCGGCACGGGCGCCCTGATCGGCTACGCCGCCATGCCGTACGCGTTCCTGGCCGGGCTGCTCGCCCCCGCCGCGGGCGGCGGCTCCGCCGCTGTCGGCGCGCCGCAGCTCCTCGGCGCGCTCGCCTGCACGGCGCTCGTGGCCACGCTCGGCGGCACGGCCGTCGCCGACGGCGTGCCCGGGTTCCTCGGCGCCGCCATCGCCTCGATGGCCGGCGCCGTCTCCGCGGCCGTCGTCATGGTCACGGGCGCGCCGCCCGCCGGGGTCGCCGCCGCCGCGGTCGCGCTCGTGATGGCGTTCGGGCCGGTGGTGCCGGTGCTGTCGTTCCGGCTGGCCAGGGTGCCGCTGCCGAGCATGCCGACCACCGCGGAGGAGCTGCGGGGCGACAACCAGCAGCTCGACAGCGTCTCGGTGCTGGAGCGCACGGAGGCGGCCCGCCGCTACGCCACCGGCATGGTCGTCGCGATGTGCCTGGTCGGCGTCACCGCCCACGCCCTGCTCATCGCGGACGGCCGGTGGATCGCCGCCGTCATGTCGGCCGTGCTGGCGTTCGCCCAGCTCATGCGGGCCCGCGTGTTCCAGGGGGTCGGGCAGCGGCTCTGGCTGCTGCTGACCGGGCTCGGCGGCCTGGGCGCGCTCGCGGTGGCCGTCGGCGTGGCGGTCGGCGGCGTGACGTCCGTCGCGGTCGTGCTCGGGCTGCTGTGGACCGCGATGATCGTGGTGGGGCTGGGCGTGTGGCTGCCCACGGGCAGGCCGTCGCCGTTCTGGGGGCGGGCGGCCGACATCGTCGAGTGGCTGCTCATCGCCGCCCTGGTGCCGCTGGCGCTCGGCGCCCTGGACGTCTACGCCTGGGTGCGCGGCCTGGCCGGCTGACGGCTCCCGGCGCTACAGGTCCCTGGCGCGGCGGCGGATCTCGTCGAGGCGGGCCATGCGCTCGTGCATGTCCCTGGCGAACGCGTCCTGCAGCGCCTCGAACTGCCGCTGGACCTCCTGCGCCGACACCCCGCCGATCGGGGCCCGCGGGATCACGGCCGTCGCCCGGCGCTGGTGGTCGTCCTGCGCCGCCCGCACGGCCTCGACGATCTCCTCGGTCAGCTCGTCCAGCTCCATCCTGGACGCCCTCGGGCTCAGCCGCAGGTGGTCGAGGCGGCCCGACGCGTCCACGCGGGCGGTGACGGCGCCGCCCCGGCTCTCGCCCGTGCCGGTCACCTCGGCGAGGCCGCCCAGCGCGGAGGCCAGCTCTCTGACCGCCTTCTCGCTGTCGCCGAGCACGCGGTCGAGGTCGTCGGGGTCGAAGTGGGTGTCCGTGGAGGTCATGGGGGCACGCCACCGGGCGCGGGTTAACGGCCGGGGAGCGGCGGCTGGCCGGACGCTGAAGCGATCAAGAAAATCCCGCGATACACGATGAAACACCGCAGAACGCCGCCGTCCAGCGGACAGAATCGGCCCTTGTGGGAAGCAACCGTGAGATCCACATCACCTCCAAGACGATCTCCCGCACGCAGGACCGCCTCCAGGAGGAACTGCGCGACGGCCTCATCTCCTTCGTCAAGGGACTCGTCCCGACCACGGCCGTGGGGGGCCTCGGGTTCGGCGTGCTCGGCGGAATGATCCTCGGCGGCGCGTACGAGGGCATCCAGCAGCGGGCCGAGCAGCTCCTCGGGGAGGCCGAGGGCGCGGTGGACAGCTGGGTGCACAGCTTGGGCGTCTGTCAGCGCAACTGGCGCGCCGCCGAGGACGCCGGCATCGTGCGGTACAAAGCATGAGCGACCCGTACCTGGACGCGATCAACAAGGGCGGCTCCCTCCGCTCGCCGCGGTCGCCCATGCTGCCCATGAACCCCGGCACCGGAAAGTTCGCGCCCCTCGCCGCCGAGGCCGAGCCGCTCGGCCCCCGGGTGCTCATGAGCTGGAGGAGCCTGGCCCGGTTCTCCGTCTACCTGGTGCCGGTCGCGGTCATCGCCGGCACCGCCATCGCGAACGAGCCCGGCATGGCGCAGGCCGCGAGCAACTGGAAGTTCGGCATGGCCGCCCGGCTCGACGACGGCGTCAAGCAGCTCCTGCCGCAGATCATCGCCACGTCCCGCAGCGGCTGGATCGCGCTCGACCAGCAGGAGCTGGAGCGGGTCATCGCGGTCTTCCACCGGGAGATCGGCGTGCTGCGCAACACGCTGAGCGAGATCGGCGGCGTGATCGACGAGATCGCCGCCGGGTACCGCAGCTACTGGGTGCAGATGGCCACGACGGCGGCCACGGCGACCACCCTGCTGATCGCGGCGATGCGGATGAAGGCCGTGCCCGTGCCCGGTGTGTGGGTCACCGGGATGATCCTGGAGAAGCTGGTCGGTTCCCTGGCCATCGGCACGGTGGCGGTCTTCACCGGCATGCTGGCCTCCATGCTCAAGGAGGCCATGGACGTCCTGTCCACGCTGCTGAAGAAGGACCACCAGTTCGGCTACGTCATGCCGAGCGGGGACGCCGCCATCGACTTCAGCCAGGCTACCATCGACCTCAAGGGCTTCCCGTCGTACAACGAGCCGCCCGCCAAGGGCGCGCTGCCCCCCGGACACCAGAACTTCCAGTGGGTCGAACCCGACGTCCAGATGGCCCAGCCGTAGCGGGATTGCGCGTCTGGTAAGGGTGCGGTTGACTCGCTTGTCACATGTCGGCATAAGAAGGGGTTGGGGCGAATGACGGAGTTCGGGGACTTCGCCAACATCGATATCGACAAGCTCTTGCGCGGCACCGACGAGCAGTTCGCCAAGGCCGAGCAGCTCCAGCAGGAGATGGCCAAAGTCGTCGGCCGCGCCGAGGACCCCGACGGCCTCGTCACCGTCGAATACGCCCAGGAAGGCCTGCGGACCCTCGACCTGCACCCGAAGGCGATGCGGCTCGGCGCCGCCGAGCTGGCCGAGAAGATCAAGGCGACCATCGAGGCCGCCACCGCGGACCTCCAGCGCGGCGTCAACGAGCTGATGAGCGAGATCTACGGCGAGGAGCACAACCCCATGCGCTTCCTCAACGACCCGGAAGGCGCGCTGTCCCAGGTCAGGCAGGCCGAGGCGACCTACGAGCGCACCTTCGAGGACGTGATGGGCGAGCTCGACCGCATCCGCCGCCGCCTCGACCTCTGACCGCCGCCAGGCCAGAGACGTCGCAGGCCCGGCCGGGCCCAAGGCGTCGGAGGCCGCGCGTCACCCCGGCGGGCCCGGTCAGGCCTGCTCCGTGCTGAGCTTCGCCACCGGCCGGAAGTCCGGGCGGCCGCCCGCCGGGTCGCGCACCATGGTCAGCAGCTCCTGACGCCTGCCCGCGGTCCACGCCGCCGACGCGGTCAGGATGCCCGCCAGCGCCGCCGTCACCAGGATCTGCCTGCGCATCGACCCCGCCAGCACCCTGTTGATCGTCGCGGCGAAGCGCATCGCCGCCACCCGCACCGGGAGACTGCCCAGCAACGCGCCCTGCGACGCGGCCACCGCCCAGCCGGTCGTCAGCAGCGCCGTGCTCGTCGTCGCCGCCAGCAGCGCGCCCGCCTGACCCAGCGTGCGTATCTGCGTCAGCCCCTGGCCCGCGCCCTGGTTGATCTCGCACGACTTCAACACCGTCGCCTGGAACGCCGTCGCGTGCGTCTCGAACGCCTTCCCGTCCTCGGCGTCCCACGTCTCCGGCGGGGCGCCCTTCGCGGCGCGACCGAGGTCCGCGTGCGCGTCCCGCAGGTCCGACGCGGAGTCCAGCCACGCCTTCGCCACCTTGTCGATGCCCTCCGGGTCGCACGCCATCGCGCCGATCGTCACCGGCACCGCCCAGGCGGCCGGCCCCTGGATCAGGTACGCCGCCGCCGTCGACGCCGCCACCGCGCCCATGTACGCCGACAGGCCCAGTTTCACCGTTCCTCCCCCGCGTTGACCTGCTCCGCCCGTCGCCAGTTGCCCGAGGAACTGCGCAGGCCGACGTCCCAGCGTCCCAGCAGGCTGACGCCCTCCACCAGGTAGCCTGCGGCGTCCGAGCGGGCCTGCTCCTGGGCGGTGCTCACCGGCATGCCGACGACGCCGAAGACGAGCAGGTTCGCCCGGTTGCCGCTGGTCTTGTGGAAAGCGCGCTCCAGGGCGGGGAGGGCGTTCTCGGAGACGATCCTGGCGATGTCCTCGATACCACCGGGCCGGACCTCCCTGCCCTTCCCATCCCCGGCCCCACCACCGGAACCCTGCCGCCCCCTGGAGGACCCACCCCCGGACCCGGCACCCCCACCAGCGCCATCCCCGGCCGCCCCACCAGGGCCGCCACCAGGGCCGCCACCAGAGACCCCACCACCGGAGCCCCCGCCACCCGAGGGGCCACCTCCGGCAGGCACCTCAACCCCGGGCTGGCCGCCCTCGCCGGCACCAGAGCCATCGCCGGCTCCGGAACCGTCGCCGGTGGCTGGACCGCCGCCGGCTCCGGAACCATCGCCGGTGCCTGGACCGCCGCCGGTCCCGGAGCCGTCACCGTTGCCAGCGCCATTACCCGCGCTGGAGCCGTCTCCAGTGCCAGTGCCAGGGCCGCTGTCGTCCGTGCCCGAGCCGTCTCCCGTGCCTGTCCCGTTTCCTGTGCCCGTGCCGTCTCCCGAAGAAGCGCCCCCTGTGCCTGAGTTGTCTCCGGAAGGAGAGCCCCCTGTGCCTGAGCCTTCCCCAGAGGGAGCGCCCCCGGTGCTTGAGCCGTCTCCGCCGGGAGTTCCTGTGCCTGGATCGGTGCCGGTGCCGGAGCCGTCTTCTGAGGGGGTGCCCTGCGAGGGGTCGCCGTCACTCGGGTTGCCGGTGCCGGTGCCGTCGCCTGAGGAGCCCGGGTCGGGGGCGCCGGGATCCGAGCCGCCGGGGTCAGCCGGGGCGGTGGGCTCCTCACCTGGGGGCTGGTCTTCGGAGGGCTGGTCCCCGGAGGGTTGGTCGGCCGAGGGATGGTCGGCCGAGGGCTGGTCTGTTCCGGGAGTGGCCGGGTCGGGCTGCTGACCGTTCGAGGACTGGCCGTCGGAGGGTTGGCTGTCTGTCGGTTGGCCGTCTGTCTGCTGGTTGTCCGTTGGCTCGTTGGTTGACGGCTGGGTGTCCTCCGTCGGGTCGGCGGCGGGCTGGGTGTTCAGGGCGGTACCTGTGTCCACGCCGTCCTGGCCGTCCGCGGGGCCCGCCTGGTCGGGGATCGCCTCGGCCGAGTCGGCCGAGGCGGGGGAGTCGGCCGCTGGCTGCTGCCCATCGATCTGGCCCGGCTCGCCGGAATCGCCACCGTCCGACGCAGCGCCGTCCGGCCCACCGCCGTCCGGCCCAGCGTCGTCTGACGCAGTGCCGTCCGGGCCTGTCCCGTTGGAGCCCGTTTCGTTTGGGTTCGGGGTGGTGGGGGTGCCGGTGTCGTCCGGGTGGGTGCCGGAGTGCCGGATCGTGTCGCCCTGCAGCACCGCGCCCTCCCCAACGGAGGGCGTCTCCCCGCCGGAGGGCGCCTCCCCAGCGGAGGGCGTCTCCCCCGCGGGGGGCGCTCCTTGCGTGGGCGTCCCGTCCGGGATGGAGCCGATCGGAGGGGCTGAGGCGCCGGTGGGTGGCAGGGCGACGTGGACGCCTCCATCCCGTCCCGAGTCAGGACCGGAAATCCGGATCCCGGGCCCAGGCCCGGCGGCCGCCGGAGCAGCGGGCTCGTCGGCGGCACCCCAGTTGAGCAGGCGATCGATGTCTCCGCGCGTGGCCAACCCCGCTGCTCCTTCCTGGCCGTGCACCGACGTTCACACTAGTCCCAGGGGATCAAGCACGTATAGAACAGGAGAAAGTGTTATGTTCCGGTGCAGGGGTAACATCCGTCACTGCTGCGACATCGCTGGTCTCACCGGGCCTTGAGCCCTTGACCAGCAAATTTGCCGTTACGTCGGAAAGTTGTTACATCCTGGCCATAGGGGCGCCTGTTATTGAGGAGACCCATGGTGCTTACATGGACGGACGACCGAAAAGCAGGCGTCGAGTCACGGAGGTGACAAGTGACCGATTTCTTTGGGGCCAACCCCACTCAGATCAAGGCGGCCTCGGGACATGTGGTGGACACGGCCCAGTACGTCGAGGGTCTACGCGAGGCGGTTGAGTCCACCGCGAACGGTCTGCTCCACACCGGCTGGCTGGGCCCGGCCGCCAGCAAGTTCCAGCGCGCGATGACCGTCTGGGACCAGTCCATGCGCTCGGTGCGCCAGGACCTGGAGGGCATCGCGGAGCGCATGGGCATCAACGCGATCACCTACAGCGCCGCCGACCAGGACGTCCAGGACGCCGTTGGTCGCGTCGAATCCCTCATCAACGTCGACATCAGGTAGAGGAGTGTCGCGCAGATGTCCGCAGAGCTCGACTTCACCAAGGTCAACTTCGGGCACATGGAGCTCGCCCAGGCCGACCTCGTAAAGATCATGGGCCTCTTCGAGAAGGCCACCTCCGACCTGATGACCCAACTGGAGCAGGATCTTCGGGGCCGCTGGGAGGGTCCGGAGGGTGCCGAGGGGTTCTTCCGCAAGCATCAGAAGGACTGGGACGAGGCTGCCGCGAAGATGCGCGGCCAGCTCGACGAGCTGCAGAAGGCGATCCAGATCGCCAACGAGAACTACCGGGCGGCCGAGCGCCGCAACACCGCCATCTGGATGGACGCGCGCTGATCGGGCCCTTCGCGCTTCCCCTCGGCCACCGGGTCCGGTGGCCGAGCCCGTAACGGAGGACCATGAGCCGGGACGACGACGACAGGCGGCCGGCGTGGCCCGGCCTGGACGACAGCGACGCCGACCTCTACTACGACGTGTCGGACATGCGGACGGTGGCCGAGAAGCTGCTGGTCCAGCTCAGCACCATGCAGGGGCCGGGCGGCAACAGGAACGGCATCACCGGGACGGTGGAGACGCTCACCAGGTACTTCTCCCTGAGTGAGGAGCACATCGGCCGCTGGCCGGAGGCGGCGGCGCTGACGCGCAGCGTCGGCACCGGCCCCGACGACCGGGGCAGGCTGCTGGGCGAGCTGTACACGGAGTTCGTCGAGCGCTTCGAGGACGTGATCGAGGCGATCCGCACCAGCGCCGACGAGTACGAGAGGACGAACCCCGTCTAGACCGGGGAGAGGGGTGCTGTGGCAGAGCGGACGGTCCCCATCAGGGACTCCCAGCACAAGCCGGAGAACGGCGCCGTCACCGCATCGAAGGAGCAGATCGAGGGGTGGCTGAAGGCCACCTCCGCGCTGGAGGTGCATGACCGCGGGATGTCCTTCAAGGGCGTCGCGTCGGTCATCAGGAGCGCCACGGAGGCGCTGCCGGGCCTCGCCAGGGATCTCTCGCACGCCTGGAAGTCCACCAGCTCGGCCAGGACGCAGCGCGCGCTGGAACGGCTCCACGCCACCGGCCTGCAGCTGGCCGACACGATGGACAAGATGGGTGACGCGCTCGTCCTGTACGGGCGCGACTACCTGCCGGACGCGCTGGAGCACCTCCAGGCAAGCGGCGGCTCGACGGCCACGCCCTCCCCGAGCCCGGGCCCGAGCGGCAGCGGTTCGGACGAGCCGACGACGCCGCCGACGATCGGCCCGGAGGAGCCGTCGTCGGGCCTGATGCCGCAGGCGTCGGAGGTGGACGACCAGCGTGCCAGGTACGCGCTGAAACGGCTGAACAACCAGATCCTCTACCTGTACGAGAACGTGGTGCCGGAGTCGGTCACCATCGACCTGCCCGAGCTGAACCTGCCCGGGTCGTCCGGCAGGAAGCGCAAGCTGCCGCCGATGACCCCGCCGCCGTACGAGGACGGCTCGTACTGGCAGGGCGGGGGTTCCGGTTCGGCGGGTTCCGGCGGTTCAGGCGGTTCAGGCGGTTCGGGCGGCACCGGCTCGGCGCAGGGCTCGGGCGGCTCCGGAGGTTCCGGCGGCGGCCAGGACGGTCACGACGGCCCGGCCCAGGGCGGCGGCGACACGCCGCCGGGCGGGACGGGGAGCGACGGCGGCGCGGGCCAGGCGGGCGGCCAGGACCCGGGCCAGGCGGGAGGCCAGGATCCGGGCCAGGGCGGTTCGCGGCCGGGCGGTTCGGGTTCGGACGGCACGGCGCCGCCGGTCATCGACGGCGGCGCTGCGGACGGCGGCGACCGCCAGACGCAGACGCAGGGGACGGACCCGCGCGGCACCGAGTCGGCGGGCGCCCCCACCCCGGCCCCCACGGCTCCGGTGCCGAGCACCGGCCAGCCCGCCCCGACGACGGGGTACCCGGGTCACCCGTCCCAGCCGGGCCATCCCGGCTACGTCGCCGCGCCCGGCGGGACGCCCGCCGTCATCGGCGGCTCTGGGTCGCTCGGCCCGGCGGGCGCGCCCGCGGCGGCGGCGGTGTCCAGGTCAGGCGCGGGCGGCGTGGGGACGCCGTTCATGCCGATGGGCGGCGCGGCCGGTGAGCAGGAGCAGGGGCAGGAGGGCTCCTCCCTGCTGAGGGGAGAGCCCGACATGTGGCACTCGCCCGAGGACGCCACCTCGCCGGTCATCACCGGCTAGGAAGCCCGTCATCGGCTAAGAAACCAGTCATCGGCTGGGAAACCGGTCATCAGCGGCTAGGAAGGCGCATGGCACTCCAGGACGACATCACCTCCGACTGGCCCGGCCTGGGCGAGGAGGACGACGCCGCAGGCGACGGCGGCAGCTACGCCGACCGCACCGAGATGAAGCGCGTCGCGGACGAGATCAGCGAGCTGGTGAAGAAGCTGACGGTCACCAGCGGCGTGCCGGTGACGGACGAGCTCCGCGCGCCGGACGACCACTCGCCGCCGAACGTCCCGATCCTGCCCGAGGGCGCGGGCACCCTGCCGGACCTGCAGCGCTACGGCGCGCTCAGCGAGGCGCAGCTCGGCCAGTGGATCACCGCGCTGCAGTTCGCCATGAGCGTGAGCAGCGCGTACGGCGTGCTGATCGGCGAGACGGGGTCGTCGGGCGGCCTGTACGCGAGCCTGGTCAGCCAGGCGCAGGCGGCGGTCGACGCCGTGTTCGACATGACGAAGACCTCGAAGGACGCCGACTCCGCCAACGAGGACGTCGCCTCCGGGCGTACGGTCTGAACGGAGACTCACCATGCCGGAACCCCAGATCTCAACCACGAAGCTCAAGTACCTGAACAGTCTCGACACCTCCACGCCCAGCGTCTCGTTCTGGGGCAGCATGGTGCAGGACACCCTGGGCCAGGTGAAGAAGTGGATCGACGGCACCGATCCAGCCTCCGTCCGGCTGACGGCGCGCTACTACCAGGCGGCCGAGCGGCTGCTGGAGTCGTTCGCGCAGGATCTGCGGGGCAAGGCGGCGGAGCTGAACAAGCACTTCAAGGGCGCGCCCGCGGTGGAGACGCAGAAGCAGCTGCGCGCGCTGTACGCGAGCGCCAGGGAGCTCGGCGGCAAGCTGGGCGCGGTGGGCAGGCCGCTGGAGGAGTACGCCGACACACTCGCCTGGGCGCAGGCGAACGTGGTGGAGTCGCACGGCCGGGACTCGCGCTCCGACCAGGACATCGACTGGGCCGGCCAGGTCCCCTTCTACCGGCTCTACCGGGGCGACAAGCGTGCCGTGGAGCACCTGAAGCGGGTCAACGAGAAGATCGTCGAGGCGTACGGGAAGCTGCCCGACGACATCAGGCAGGCGCTGCCCGACCCGACGATCCCCGACCCTCCGACGTTCACGACGAGGATGCCGACTCCGCCCGGCGTGCAGTTCCCGTCGGGCGGGCCGGGCGGGGGCGGTGACCAGGACTTCACCTATCCGACGGGGTACGGGCCCGGCTCCGGGCCGGACCTGACGGGGCCCGGGGCGGGCGGCGCGTACCCGTCGGGGCAGTACCCCTCGGGCCAGAACCCGTCCGGCCAGTATCCCGACGGCCGTCAGCCGGACGGCAGGTTCCCGGGCGACGGCTCGTACGGCTCGGGCAGCGGCACGCCGGGCGACGGCGGGACCGGCTCGTACGGGACCCAGGACCCCTCGGCGTTCGCCGGGGCGGCACCTACCGGGCAGTACCCGGGCGACGGAGGGCGCACGACGCTGGCGGGCTACGACCACTCACCGCCCGGGACGGTGCCGAACGCCGGCTACCCGGGCAGCGGCCCGAACGGCGCGACGGCGACGGTCACGAACCCCGGCGGCGGTCCGTCGTCGGCGGGGGGCGGCCCGGCAGGGGCGGCGGGCGCGGTCAGGGCGGCGGGCGGCACGGGCTTCCCGGTCGTCCCGCTCGGCGGGGGCGGCGTCCCCTCCGGCCAGAGCTCGGAGTCGGAGTACGACACCCAGCTGTACGAGGACGACGACGTGTGGGGCGGGCCCGAGGACACCACCCCCCACACGATCGCCTGAGCTCAGTCGCAGTGCTCGAACGGGCTGTCGTAGACGGCGGAGCCGATGGCGCCGCCCCACTTCACGCAGGTGCGCGGCGCCTTGGCGCGCACGGGGCCCGCGTAGTACTGGAAGCTGCCCGCGTCGGTCTTCCTGGCCTGGCCCTTGACCTCCAGGTACGCGCGCATCGCGGCCTTGCCGGACGCGCTGTTGCGCAGCGTCACGACGCAGTTCTCGCCGGTGGACGTCGAGTAGAGCAGCACCACCTTGCCCTGGGAGCCGAGCGGCGCGGAGTCGATCGCCTTGAAGCCGGCGCCGCAGACCTGCTCGGCCGAGTACGGGTTGGACGAGCTGCCCGAGCTCGTGCCGCCGCCGTTCGACGGCGCGCTGCCGCCGCCGCAGTTCTTCGAGGTCAGGGTCTGGTTCGGGTACTGGTACCTGGCGCCGTTGAACGTCGCGGGGAGGATCGACCCGGAGGACGAGCGCTGCTCGTAGTGCAGGTGGGCGATGATGTTGTACTTCGCCGAGGACTTGCCCACAGTGCCGATCTTCTGACCCTGCGCGACGTTCGCGCCCTTCGACACCGTACGGGAGTTCAGGTGGGCGTAGAGGGTCACGCTGCCGTCGGAGTGGCGGATCTTGACCACGTTGCCGTAGCCGTCCGCGGTCCGGTACTCGGACATGACGACGGTGCCCGCGGCCGACGCCACGACGGTCCTGCCGATGTCGGCGTTGCCGTCGTTCGCGCTGCCGTTGAAGTCGATCTCGTTGCCCGTGTGCGCGTAGCTCTTGCTGCTGCCTACCCAGGTCTCCCCGCACGGGAACGGGAGCTGGAAGGTGGGGCCGGCCGAACGCGTCGCGGCACTGGCCACGCCCGCCCCGGCGAGGGGGATTACGGACAGCCCGCATATCCCCGCAATCAGGGTCTTGATCCGCATGGGAGCAAGGCTGCCACCGGGATCCTTGACACGTCTAGATCGTTCGCGAAGAGTTCACCCGAAAAGTTGATATTTGTGGATACCGTAGGCAGGTTGGGACATAACCCCGTTTTGGGTTGGAGAGTGCGATGAGCGGCGGTCAGGACGCCCTCGCCGGCCTGCAGCAGTACCAGGCCGGCGGCCTCGGGCAGACGAGGAGCATCGAGTTCGCCCACGGCAAGATCAAGGACCTGGGCGTCCAGCTCGGTGAGCACGCGCCGAACTTCGGCACGATGGCGGCCAACACCAAGGGCATCGACATCGAGTTCCCCGGGTTCGGGGTGATCGGGCTCAGCCTCGCGTACGTCCACGCCCAGGCCAAGGAGAGCGCCGGCAAGGCCCTGGAGACGGCCAGGACCGTGCTGGAGGACTACCAGACCGCCCTCGCCAAGCTCGACAAGAACTACACCGACGCCGACAAGGACAACGACGGCGTGATCCAGGCCACCATGGGCGGGGGCGGGGGCGGCGGCGGGCTGAAGCCGGGGGACTTCCCGGGAGGAGGCGGCGGCGGGCTGCCCCCGATGGGCGGCCCCAAGACCGACCTGCCGTCCACGGACCTGCCGAAGACCGACCTCCCCAAGACGGACCTGCCCAAGACGGACCTGCCGTCCACTGACCTGCCGCAGACGGATCTGCCGAAGACCGACCTGCCGTCCACGGACCTGCCGAAGACCGACCTCCCCAAGACCGACCTGCCCAAGACGGACCTGCCGTCCACTGACCTCCCGAAGACGGATCTGCCGAAGACCGACCTGCCGCAGACGCCGTCCATCGCCGACAAGCTCAACGGGATCCCCGACCCGAACGCGTCCTCCTACGACCCGTCCAAGACCAAGCTGTCGTCGGTGGACCCGCCGAAGATCACCGTGCCCGACGCCGCCACCTCGATCCCGCCCGGCGCGAGCCCCTCCACCGGCCTCACCCCGGGCGGCGGCCCCGCGTCCGGCTACCCCGCGGGACAGGCGGCCGGCCTGCGCGGCCAGAACGGGGCCGGCGGGTTCGGAGGCATGCCGTACGCGCCGATGATGGGCGGCGCGGGCGCGGGCGAGCAGGAACGCGAACGCGACAAGAAGAGCATCGTGTCCGGCGACGAGAGCGACTGGCTCGACAGCGACATCGACATCACCCCCGCGGTGCTCGGCGAATAGGAAGGATCGCGGCGTGGTGCTCTTCCTCGACTACGAAAGCGACCGCTGGCGCAACCTGACGGCCGCCTCCACCATCACCGCCGCCGCGGTGATGCTCTACGAGTTCCCCATCGCCAGGAACATCGCCGTCATGGTCGGCATCCTCGTCACCAACCCCGGGGGCATCCAGGGGGCCGCCAGGCAGTGGCTCGAGCCGGGGGGAGAGGGCGTCGACTTCGACGGCGTGCGCGAGCAGGTGCTGAAGCTGCGGGACACCGCCAGGGAGAAGGGCTGGTGGAAGGGGGACGCCGACAGCGCCTGGGCCGTCTTCAGCTCGTCCATCGACGACCTGGCCCAGGAAATGCTCAAGGCGAAGAACTACCACGGCGGCGTGAGCCACGGCCTCGTCCAGACCGCCACCGCCTCCCACGTCATCTCGCTGTTCATCAGCGCGCTGGCGCCCCTCATGATGGGCATCGCCATCTTCAACCGCGCCACCTTCCTCGGCGCTTTCGAGTTCGGGAAGAAGGCGGCGATCCTCGCCGTGCTCACCGGCGTGGCCAAGATCCTGCAGAACCTGCTGACCAAGCAGCTCAAGGTCGTCGCCGGCCTGGCGATGATCGTGGCGACCGTCAACGGCCTCTGGGCCATGATGGCTCAGATGATGGAGCAGAAGCGGCCGAAGCCCGACTTCGCGGTGGCCGACATCACGTACGTGTCGCCGCAGGACAAGTCGGGCCTCGGGACGCTCAAGCAGAAGAACAACCCGTTCGACATGGGTGGGATCACGCCGGGAACGGGCGGCGCCTACACCTAGCCGGCCTGGCCAGGCTGGGGGCGCTGCCAGGACGGCAGCTCCATGTCCTGGTCGGTGGTGTGCAGGGGCCGCCAGACGCGGAACACCGACGTGAACGGCAGCCCCCACAGCTGCTTGTGCAGGTCGGCGCCCATCCACGCGGGCTTCGCCCAGAACTTGTTCGCCCAGTTGCGGGTGGCCACGAACGCCGCGAACGACATGCCGCCCTCGCCGACCGCCGCGCCCGACTTGGTGAGGCTCGCCGCCCACGTCGCCGCCCCGCCGCCCTGGAAGAGGCCCTTCGTGAAGGGGCCGCCGACCGGGGCGTGCGTGCCGATGAACGTCGCCGCCGTCGTGATGCGGGCCGCCTGCGAGATCGACGCGGGGTCGAAGTTGAAGATGCTCTCGCCCTTCATGCCCTGCGCCAGGCCGTGCGTCGCCAGCACCCCGCCGAACGTGTACGCCGACGTCTTCGCGTACGCGCCGAACGTCTTCTTCGCGAAGTAGCTCTCCCACACCGCCGGGTCGAACGACTTGGCCAGGCCCGTCCTGAGCGCCCCGGCGAGCCGGGTCGCCATGCTCGCCAGCCCGGCCGGCACCCGCAGCTTGCCGATCAGCGGCAGCGCCCGCATGATGCCGGCGAACATCTTGAACAGCGACTGGACCTTGGCGATCAGCTGCACGGCCATCGCGACGATCCGCGTCGCCTTCACGTACGCCATCATCTGCGCCACGTACGTCGTCCACACGAAGGCGAAGGCGCGCAGCGCGAAGAAGATGCCCACCCAGATCAGGGCCGTGCGCAGCAGCTCGAACAAGGCCTTCTTCGTCATGTGCGCCGAGTCGGCCACCGCCGTCAGCACCTCGGCGACGCCCTTGCAGCTCTTCTTGGCCGCGTAACGCGTCTCCTGGTCCACGATCGTGCGCCACACCCGGCGGAACTCGTCGCCCGCCGAGCCCTTCCACTCCTTGACCACCTTGTTCAGGTAGCCGTCGGTGTGGCCCTGGCCCTGCGCGTCGAGCGCGTCGTAGATGCGGTCCAGGTCGCGCTCCAGCCGCAGGTGCGCCTCGGCGGCGCTCCGCAGTCTGCCCTCGGTCTCGTCGCTGCCGAACAGCGACGGGATCGCGCGGTACATCGCCTGGATCGTGTGGAGCAGCGGCATCGGGTTGAGCACGTTGCCGAGGTCGAAGCCCCAGCCCCAGGTGCCGGGGTTCCAGTTCCAGCCGAGCGGGTTCATCGTCGGCTGGTGCGTCACCGCCTCGCTCACCGGGTCCCCCTCAGCGTGGAGTCGTCTTCGGCCTTGACGTAGGCGGCCCCGGAGCCGTCCAGCTTCTCGCCGATCACCAGCAGCGCCGTGTGCAGGTCGTTCAGGTACTGGTTCATCGAGTGGAAGCGGCGGTCGCGGTGGTCCATCTCGGCGGTGCCCTTCACGTACGCCTCGCCGATGTCCGAGGCGCCCGGGGCCAGGCCGAAGTCGCCGACCGTCAGCTCCGCGGGAGCGAACCCCCTGATGGCGGCGGCCACGTACGGCGCCTGGTCGGCGCACTCGCCCATCGCGCGGCGCAGGTCCAGGGGCAGGACCTCGTAGCCCTCACTGGTGCCATTACCCACAGGCATCCCTCCCGAGTCAAAGGATCACTTTATCCTTTACGGGAAGTTCCGCTCCAGGGAAGCCCGATGTCATCTGCCGGTCATCTGCACCGGCGCCCGCGCCGCCGCCGGGTCCAGCGTCGGCCCCTCGGGCAGCAGGTGGACGAGATTGTCCGGCATCGGCGCCACGTCCTCCGCGCCGTACCCCAGCGTGTTGATCTGCTGGCCCGACAGCAGCGGGTACTTCCTGCCCTGGTCCGTCAGCAGAAAGTAGGTCTGCACGAACTCCTTCTGGCCGTCGCCCGGCAGCAGCCCGCCCAGCACCGCCGAGCCCGGCGGCAGCAGCACCTGGTCGAAATGCTCCTGGTCGCCGCGGGTCGCCGGCACCGGGATCTGCATCGTGCTGCCCACCGTGACCCGCGCCGCGGCCGAGCCGTTCTGCGTGCCCCCGTACACCGAGCAGAGCGGGCCGGACGAACCGGCCGCCCTCGGCAGGCTCGTCGGCATGCCGCCGACCGTGAGTGTCACCGCCGACGGCCTGGCGTTCGCCGTCGCCGCGTCGATCTCGATCGGCACGGCCCGGCGCTTGCCGTACGCGCGCTTCGTGGCCGGGTCCTCCAGCAGCAGCGTCGCCTGCGTGAGGTTGACCGGGGCGAGCCCGTCGGAGAGCAGCACGTACCAGCGGGCCGGGGCGCCGCCCACGCCAGGCACCGTGAAGACCTGGCCCACCGCCGCCGCGCGCCCGTCGGGCCCGCGTGTCCTGGCGCCCAGCCCCCGGATCTTCGGCGCCGCCAGGTCAGGGCCCGGCGGGATCGCGTTGATCCAGGTGGACGGCACCTTCCTCGGCCGCGCGTTCATCGCCCGCAGGGCCGTCGTGCCGGCCCTCATCCGCCGGTCGTTCCACACCACCCACGACTGCTGGTCGTCGGCCACCACCAGCGCCTGTCCGCCGAGCGGCGTCCCGCCGACGTCGCTCCCCGCCACCAGCGTCACGTACGGGACCGGGGTCCCCGCGGGGCCGGGAGCCTCCGTGACGCACACCGACCAGGGGCCCTTGACCAGCCTCTCCCGCGCAGGCAGCGAGTCGGGCGCGCCCGCGATGCCGACCAGCGGCCCGCGCGGCAGCTCCGCCAGCGACGCCGCCGACACGTTGCGGACCTTCACGTCCGAGGCGTCCAGCAGCAGCCGCGCCGACACGTAGTTCGCCACCGGCAGCAGCCGCCCCTGCTCCTGGCTGTAGACGTACGTCGCGCCCGTCTCCTCCTCGACCAGGACCTGGCCGGGGTCGGCCAGCTTCGTCGCCCCGCCCGGACGCACCAGGCCCCAGACGCCGAACGCCGCCGTGATCAGCACGCCGATGAGGATGCCGGAGAACATCGCGACGTTGTGCCGCCGCATCGGGGACTCCGGGACGTCCGGCTCCGCCTGCAGCAACGCCATCCCGAGACGCTGCTGCATGAGCCGGTGCGCCTGGTAGAGGTCCTTCCGGGTCTGCATCTCACCTCTCCCGAACCTGGAGGGATCAGCATAGAACCACCAAATGTCAGGAACCCCTACGGCAACAGCAAACCCCACACGCCGCCGGTCCCTGGACCTCAGTCGGGCGACGGATGTCAGAAACCCCCTACGGCATCAGCAGACCCCAGTAGAACGCCCAGGGCACGAACAGCGCACCGGTCGCGACCAGCACCGCCGCCCGCAGGCGCGCGCCCCGGTCGGTGACGCGGCGGCGGGCCAGCGCCGTCAGCACCGTCGCGACGGCCGTCACCACGGCGAGCACCTGCAGCAGCAGCCACAGCACCGGCCGATCGCCCAGCATCGGCCCGGGAGAGGCCAGCTTGCCCCCTTGCATGAACACGGTGAACGCATACGCCAGCCCGCCGACCGTCACGACCAGACCGGCCCCACTGACCACGGCAGCCCCCCCGACACGCGCGCCCGCCCCTGGGCGCCGACGCCGAAGCCTCCGCGCCACCGCGACCGCCGGACAGCTCAGGAACCCCGCCACCAGCAGCACCAGCACGATCGCCTGGACCGGCGCCGACTCCCACCAGGCCGTCGGCGGCACCCCCACCGAATCGTCCGCCTGCACCGGATCGGGGCCCGACACCCGCGCCACCGGGGCCCGCCCCGCGGTCGCGTCCCGCACCCAGGAGCCCACCAGCTCCGGGTAGCCGGACGCCAGCTCCGGCAGCCGGGTGACACCGCCGTCCGGCGTCCGGTGCGCCGCGTGGTCGCCGTCGAAGAACCTGAACGTGTACCGGCGGTTGCCGCCGCTCTCCAGCGCCCTCGCGAAGATCGGCGGGGTCTCCACGGGCGGGGTCAGCAGGTCGTGCACCCCCCAGATCGCGAGCACCGGCTGCCGCACCTTCGCCAGCGTCGCCTCCGCGTCGTAGTACGGCTCGGGGAACAGCCCGCCGTCGGCGATCACCCGGTACATCGTCGGCTCCGCCCGCTCCACCAGCGACCCGCCGACACCGGCCTTGCGCAGGCCGGCGGCGACCGCCCACGTCTGCTGCCGCAGCGGCTGCAGCGCGTTGCCGCCCACCACGACGACGAACGCCACGCCGTCCGAACGGGTGGCCGCGAGCGGCGCCACCCAGCCGCCCTCGCTGAGCCCCCACACGCCCACCTTCGCCGGGTCCACCCCTGGCTGCCTGCGCAGCACCTCGACGGCCCCGGCCGCGTCGTCCGCCAGCTGGACGTACGACCGCGAGTACCGCGAATACCCCTCGCTGCGCTTGTCGTAGATCAGCGCCGACAGGCCCTGCCGCGCGAACTCCACCGCCTCGCCGAGCAGCTTCTCCCGAGGCGTCCCCGTCCCGGCGCCGTGCACCAGCACTACCCCAGGCCGCCCCGGCGGCGCGTCGGCCGCCGAGATCACGCTCCCCTGCAACGCCAGCCCACCGGCCCCCCTGAAGCTCACGCCCACTTCCCGCAGCCCGGCAGGCAGAGGCACCCCCGCCTCCCGGAGCCGCGCGGAACCCCCATGCCGAACGCCCACGACGTCCTGGGCCAGGAGGGATGGAGAAGCCCCACGAGGGACATCCGTGGCGTCCGGGGCCAGGAGAGGTGGGGAAGCCCCACGCCGGACATCCGTGGCGTCCGGGGCCAGGAGGGGTGGGGAAGCCCCACGCCGGTCATCCGTGGCGTCCAGGGCTAGGAGGGGTGGGGAAGCCCCACGCCGGTCATCCGTGGCGTCCGGGGCCAGGACGGGCGGTGAAGCGCCATGCCGGGCGTCTGCCGGGTCCTGAACCACCAGGCGCGGGGGAGCGCCGGCGGAGGCGGTCGCCGCGCTCGTACCCAGCGCCGACAGGGGAGCGACGAGCCCGGCGAGCAGCACCGTGCTGGTAACACTGATCATCCTCATATCGCCGACGATAGTCTGCAGAGAAATCTCGGCAAAGGTTTCTCGGCAAACATCCGTCTGAAGGACTAGCCTGCTCCCCATGAGGGACGACGAGCAGACCTCCTTCCACGACCCCGAGCGGCTCAAGGCCCTCGCCCACCCCATGCGCCGCCGCATGCTGACCCACCTGGGCGTCCACGGCGCCGCCACCTCCACCACCCTCGCGGAGCTGCTCGGCGCCAAGACCGGCACCACCAGCTACCACCTGCGGCAACTGGAGAAGCACGGCTTCATCGAGGAGATCCCCGAACGCTCCACCGGCCGCGAACGCTGGTGGCGCCGCGCCCGGTTCCCCAGAGACCTGCGTTCCCCCACGCCGGACCAGCTCGCCCCCGACGACCGCGCGGTGCTGGAGGAGTTCCAGCGGATCGGCCTGGAGGAGGACCGCGCCCTGCTCGACCGCTTCCCCGCCGCCTACCGCGCCGACCCCGGCTGGGCCAAAGGCTCCCGCGGCCTCGCCCGGATGACCAAGGCGGAACTGGACGAGTTCTACGAGGCGTACATCGCGCTGCTGCTCAGATACAGCCACCCTCAGGACGAAGCCCCACCCGACGCCCGCCCCCTCTACATCCGCCTCTTCACCCTCCCCGCCGACGAGAACCAAGGCTGAGCGCTGTGAGCGTGAGCGAGCCCACGCTGGAGACCGTACGCGCCTACCTGGTTGACCAGGCGAACTCCGCTCTGCGGCGCCCGGGCATGTACGGCGGCGAGATCGCCGTCCGCCTCTACCTGGACGCGGTGGCCGTGGCCTGCGGTACCAAGCAGGCTTGGGTCGAAGACCTGGACGACCTGCGCGAACGCGGCGGATTCAACGCCGCCGGCGTGACCGGTGCCCTGGCCTCGCTCTTCGGCTACGGTACCGAGGACGCCATGGCCTCGGTCTGTGCGGCGCTGGCCTGCAGCCGCACCTGGCTGCAGCTGGACCACCGCATGCCTGCTGATGTCTACGACGAGCTGCGCAACGGCATCGCCTCCACCTGTCGCACCGGCTCCTCTTGGAGCCGACTGCGCGAGCGCTTCGGTGCGCCGTCCATCCTGTTCGGCGGCACCAACCCCCGCTACCCCAAGACACTGGGCTACGCCAGTGAGCGGCCGCAGGACCCGCTCATCTGCTTCCATCTATGGAACGACCACGACACCCATCCCGAGCCGGTGCTGGTGGCGGTGCGGTGTGCCCACCCGGGCGTCAGCTTCCGCGACACCTTCACTTTCGTATCCGCCGCATGAACCTGAAACTGGCTGTCGCTCCGTTCGGACGCTTCTGTCAGGAGCGCTAAGACGCGGCCGGACACCGGATCCGCCAGGTGCCCCATCTCCTCAGGGGCGGTGGAAGGCTGGATGCCCTCGCGCCTACCGGGCGGTGGAAGGCTGGATGCCCTCGCGCCTACCGGGCGGTGGAACCACGGCAAGGTGTGGCCCCCGACCAGGTGTTTCCCAGTGGCCCTGCTCCTCACCAGGCGGTGGTTCGGCTGGTGGACCGGGTGCCTGCCCGGCGGTGGTTCGGCTGGTTGCCTGGGGTGTCTGCCAGGTGGTGGTTCGGCTGGTGGCCTAGCTCCTTACCCGGCGGCAGTCCGGCTGCGTTGCTGGTCTGCCCTCTGCGTCGGCGGAAGGGCTTGTGGCGGGGCCGTGTGGCGGACGCATCGGGGTGGTCGGCTCGCTCGTGGCTTCTTCTTCCTCCCCTCGGGTTGTTCCTGGGGCGGGGTCAGGTGGGGTCGGGGAGGGCCGACTGGATGGGGGTGACGGTGCCGGTGGTGACCAGGAGGCCGCGGCCCGGGGGGCCGCCGGATGCCCCTCGGGGAAGCCGGATCGTGAAGAGGTCGCCGTCCGTCTGGCCCTGCACCGCCAGCAGCACGCCCGTACGCGACTTGCGCGCCTCCGCCACGAACCCCCGGTACGCCACCGCCAGGTCACCCGTGGAGCCGGCGATCAGCAGGCCGTGATCGCCGTCTCTCCCGGACCGGAGCACCTCTTCCAGCGCCGTGCCCAGCGGGCTGTCCGGGTTGACGAGTTCGGCGTCGTCCACGAGTACGACGTACTGCCGGTGGCTCGCCACCAGGTCGGCCAGGTCGGTGGCGTTGCCGTCGAGGACGGCCACCGCGCCGGCCAGGTCGCGCAGGGGGCTGCGCCGCGGGGCCACCGCGATGACCGGCGTGCCGCGCGCGAGCAGCGAGTGGGCGGCCGTCAGCAGGACGGACGAGCGCCCCGAACGCGCGGGACCCGCGATGACGGCGCCAGGACCGTGGGCCAGCAGGTCGAGCCCGAGCGGGGACAGCGCGTCGCCGCCCACCCCGACCAGCGCCCAGAGCGGCGACGGCGGCAGGAACCCGGGAGCGAGCGCCATGGCCTGGGAGGCGGTGATGCGCATGGGGAGGGTGTCGACCCGCAGCGGCGGCTCGCCTGCCCACCGCCACGCCCCCTGCCCGGCCGGAACCGCTTCGTGCCCCTCCTCGTACGGCCCCGGCATGGTGGCGGTGCGGGCCAGGGACTGGAGGGCGGCCACCTGGGCCGGGCCGGAGGGGTCGGAGGAGAGCAGGGCGATCTGGTGCTCGACGATGCCGTGCTCGCCCATCGACAGCGCCCGCCCCGGCGGCATGGACGTGGGCAGCCCCTTGAGGGGGAAGCCGGCGAGCGCGAAGTCGCTCTGGTCGGTGAGGCGGAGCAGCAGGCGGTCGTCGAACACGGTGGACACCTGCCCGAGCAGCCCCGACCTGTCGCTGGTGACCACCGCCCGCAACCCCACCGCGGGCCCCTCCTGCAGGAGGTGGAGCAGCGACTCGATGAGGCGGCCGTAGTCGTAGCTCTCGAACGCGGCGACGAACCCCTCCCACCGGTCGAGCATCAGCACCAGCCAGGGGAGGCGGTGGCCGGCCTGGCGGTACTCGGCCAGCGAGGCGTGCCCCGCCTCGGCCAGGAGCTGCTGGCGGCGGGCCACCTCGGCACGCAGCCGGGTGAGGAGGCGTTCGACCCGGTCGAGCTGGTCGCGGGTGACGACCGCGCCGCAGTGCGGCATGGCGACCAGCGGCAGGAGCGCCCCGGAGCCGCAGTCGACGGCGTGGACGTGGACGTCGCCCGGCGACGCGTACGCGGCGATGGAGCCGGCGAGGGTGCGCAGGGCGGTGGACCGGCCGCTGCGGGCGGCGCCCGCGATGAGGAGGTGGCCGCCGTGCGCCAGGTCGAGCGTGAGGGGGCGGCGGTCCTGCGCCCACGGCCGGTCGGTCGTGCCGAACGGCAGCGGCGGGACCTCCTCCGGCAGGTGGCCGGGAGCGGAGGGGAGGTCGAGCACGAGGTGGGTGGGAAGGGGCTCCAGCCAGGGTCTGGGCTGATCGGGCACCCCGGCGACGCGGGCCGCCTCGATGAGGGCGTCGGCGAGCAGGCTGAGGTCGGTGACCCCGGACGCCTCCTCGGGCTCGGGCGCCTTGGGCAGCGGCCTGCCGAGAGCGCGCCACTTCACCTCGACGGCACGCACGCTTCCCCCGCCCCGCCCTCCAGGCCCCGCGCCACCGCCGGGCGGCGCGCCGGGACGGGACGGCGGAGAGCCCGCGAGCGGGCGGCTCGGGGCGGACTGCGCCCCGGCCCCGAGCGGGCTGCCGAGGCCGGCCAGCAGGTCACCCCCGAGCCCGGTGCCCGTAGCGGGTGGTGGGGAGCCTGCGAGTCGGGGCAGGGGGGCGCGGCCGCCTACGCGGGCCGTCTGCACGGCTGTGGCCGTGCCCACCCCTGAGCGGACGTAGCAGCGGCCCGGAGTGGACTTGGAGATGTGGGCGGCCTCGGGCGTGTCGATGACGTCGGCGGACTCGGCCGGTTCGGTCACCCTGAGCGCGATGCGCAGCGACGTGTTGGCCTGGATGTCGGCGGTCACCACCCCCGCGGGACGCTGCGTCGCCAGGATCAGGTGGATGCCCAGCGACCGTCCGCGCCTGGCGATGTCGACGAGCCCGGCGACGAAGTCGGGCAGTTCGGCCACGAGCGCCGCGAACTCGTCGATGATCAGGACGAGCCGCGGCAGCGCGGGCCCGGTGTAGTCGTCGATGTCCTTCGCCCCGGCGGCCGCCAGCAGGCGTTCCCTGCGCCGGATCTCCGCCGCGAGCGAGTCGAGCGCCCGCTGCGTGAGGTGGCCGTCGAGGTCGGTGACCATGCCGACGGTGTGCGGCAGGCGTACGCACTCCTTGAAGGCCGCGCCGCCCTTGTAGTCGATGAGCACGAACGTGAGCTGGTCGGGCCGGTTGGCGACGGCGAGCGCGGAGATGAGGGTCTGCAGCAGCTCGGACTTGCCCGCGCCGGTGGTGCCCGCGATCAGGCCGTGGGGCCCGTCGAGCCGCAGGTCGACGGAGAACGGCCCGTCGGGGCCGACGCCGATGACGGCGCGGGTGCTGCCGTGGTCGCCCCAGCGCGCGGCCAGCTCCTTGCCGTCGGGCGCGGGCATGCCGAGCAGGTCGAGCAGCCGGACGGCGCCCGGCAGGTTGCCGGCGGGGTCGTCCCTGCTGACGTCGCGGATGGGTGCGAGGGCCCTGGCGACCCTGTCGCACCAGGCGGGCGACACCAGGTCGGCGAGGACGGGGCCGAGGACGTCGAGGCCGCCGCCGCGCAGCCGGACGAGGTTGTCGTCGCCGCACTCGGCCACCGTCTGGCACTCTTCGGGCAGCAGGCGCTGGTCGTCGTCGACGGCCAGGGTGAACACGCCGTGGGGCGGCCCCTGCCGCAGCACCTGCGGCATGCTGGGCAGGCCGCGCAGCACCTGCGCGCCGTCGAGGACCACGAGCACGTCGTAGGGCCTGGTGTCGTACGAGAAGGCGGGCCGGTCGCGGCCGCCCAGGTCGTCCCAGCCCGTGGGGGTCTTGCCCAGCTCGGGGGCCTGGGCGTTCTGCCGTTCGTCGATGAGGGAGGCCAGCTCGGAGACGCGGCGCGCGGCCGACTCGGGGTCGGCGCCGACGAGCGCCACGCACTCCTCGCCCGCCCGGGGGGCGCAGTGCGGCAGCCAGCGGGCCCATCCCCAGCGGCGTTCGGCGTCGGGGTGCGCGGACACCACGACGATCGCCAGGTCGCGCGGGCTGTGCAGGGCTGCGGCCTGGGCGACGAGCCAGCTCGCCAGCCCGATCGCCGCCGTGCGGGGGCCGGTGACGCCGGCGACGCCCAGCCTGCGCATGGGCAGCGCCACCGGCACCGCGCGGCACACGGGCGGGGGCAGCCGCTCGCCCTGCTCCTCGGACAGCTCCAGGTCGGCGGGCAGGTCGGCGAGCCCGACGCGGAGCCGCAGCGCGTCGGGGTCGTGGACGCGCCGCTCCCACAGCCGCCGCCTGGGGCCGGTGGCGGTGAGCAGGACCTGCGCGGGGTCGGGCGCGTCGTCCCTGCGCACGGCCTCGTCGGCCGCCCTGGCCGCCTCGACCTCCTCCTCGTACGCCCGCAGCCGCTCGGTGTACTCCTTCATCGCCTTCCTGTGCTGCTTCTTGCCGTGGCGGCGGTCGCTCCACCACTGGCCGATCATGATGATCGGCGTCATCAGGGCGACGAGCAGGTAGTACCACTGCTGGAGCGCCAGGGCGAGCGTCAGGCCGAGCACGGCGGGCAGGAACGCGGCGAGCAGCTGCAGCCGCAGCCCCTCGTTCCTGCTGGGCTCCTTCGGCCTGACGAACGCGCGCCGCGGCTCTGGACGGCGCAGCCTGGGCGGCCGGTTGTAGGCGAGGCCGCCCTCGGGGCGCGGCGTCAGGTGGGCGTCGCCCGGTTCGACCCGGCTCAGCACGAAGACCGAGGAGCCGCAGGTCAGCAGCGTCTCGCCGGGCCATTCCGCGGGCTCGGCGAGCGGGCCGCCGCCGAGCTCGGGCACGTCGCCGCTCTCGGCGGCCAGCTCGGCCGCCTCGCGCTCGGCGGTGCGGGCGCTCAGCTCGGCCACCTCGCCCGCCCACCGGCCCTTGAGCTTGGGCGGCGGCGCCTGCCCCGGACGCCTGCGCGGCGCGGGCTCGACGGTGACGGCCTCGGGCGTGACGCGGACGAGCACGGCCTCGGCGGCGAGCGCGGGGTCGGCCACGCAGACGGCGCAGGCCGGGTCGGAGCCGATGACGTGCGCCCCGAGCGCGAGCCTGTGCACGGCGCCCGCGGCGGGGCCGCCCACGACCCTGATCTCGGCCACGCCACCGGGCTCCGCGACGAGCGTGGCGAGGGCGTGCCGGGGGTCGAGCGCCACCTTGTCGCCGTCGCGCAGGACGGACAGCACGCGGGCGCGCGGGTCGAGCGGACGGCCGTCGCGCCACAGGGTGGGCGGCTCGGGCTCGGGGGCGGCCCGCTCGGGGCGGCGCGGCCTCGGCACCCGCGGCTCACTGCCGGCGCCGACCGGCGCGTACGGCGCCCTGGTGCGCGGCAGGCTGACGACGTCGGCCAGCGGGCCCTGGTCGCTGACCGCCGCGCTGACGGCGGCCACGGTGGCGTCGTCGGCGCCGTCGATCACGACGTCTCGGCCGCCCTGCTCGCCGAGGACGGTGAGCATGATGCGCATGTGCCGTCTCCTCGCTCGACTCCGGGCGCCAAGGTAACGCCCGCAGCGAGGTTAGGCCCGCCGGTTGACGGCACGGGCATGACAATCGCGATCTGTGGATAACTCCGCGACCCTGCCACCTGCGTTTATGTGAAGCGCTGAAAAAGCTGTGAATAAAGGGACTGATGGTATTAAGTCAAGTCCACCCGTCGCAGCGCAGCACCCCCCAGCACCCCCAGCACCCCGCGCCCGCCGCCACCTCAATCTCTCCCAGGTCATGAAAAATCGGTATTAGTCAACTTGGTAGAAACAACAGGCATCGATGAATCGCGGTTGACACGGCGCCACCTGCGAAACGAGCATGGTTCCTCGCATTCCGCCCCCGCCATCAGCAAGCGGCTTACATAATGGCGTGAATTCCACAATTCACATCGGGAGCCCCCCACCCATGAGGACCAGTGAAAAGCCTGCCGTCAACGCGGCGGGGTTGTCCGGCCCTGCCTCGCGCAAGCTCCCCGTCCCACCCCGAGAGCGCAAGCCGGCCCTCGCGGCGCTCGCCGTGCTGCTCGTCCTCGGCGGCGCGCTGGCCACGACGCTGCTGGTGCTGCGCAGCGGCGACCGGGTGTCCGCCATCCGCGTCAGCCAGCAGGTCGGCGCGGGCCAGCGCTTCACGGAGAAGTCGATAGAGGAAGTGAAGGTCGCCGCCGACACGGGCGTCGACTACGTCGGCTGGTCGCACAGGGCCGAGGTGCTCGACAGCTTCGCGGCGGTCACCATCTTGCCCGGCACGCTGCTCACCAGCCAGATGGGCGTCAGGACGAGCTCCGAGCTGGGTGCGGGAAAGGCCACCGTGGGGCTCTCCCTGAAACCCGGCCAGATCCCCGCGGGCGTGAAGGAAGGCGACCGCGTCCAGCTCATTCACGTCCCCAACAGGTCGGCTCAGGGTGAAAGCCGCGTCCTCGCGGAGAGCGCCCTCGTCTTCAGCGTGAACCAGTCCGGCAGAACCGGTACTTCCGCCCAGATCACCGTCATCGTGGATTCGTCCGCGTCGCCGGAGATCGTGGCGTTCGCCTCCAGCGGTGAGATCGCGGTGGCCGAGCTGCCGGGGGGACGCTGACCGTGGCGCTCATCGTGCTGGCCGCCGACAAGGGGGCGCCCGGCGTCACCACCGCCGCCACGGCCCTGGCCGCCGTCTGGCCGCGCCCGGTGCTGCTCGCCGAGTGCGACCCCGCGGGCGGCGACCTCGCCTACCGGCTGCCCGCCGCCGACGGCGGCGTGCTGAACCCGGCCAGGGGACTCATCACGCTGGGGGCCACCGCCCGCCGCGGCCTGGAACCCGCCCAGCTCCACCAGCACACGCAGAAGATCATCGGCGGGCTGGACGTCCTCCTCGGGCTCACCCACGGCGAGCAGGCCGCCGGGCTCACCTGGCTGTGGGGCCCGCTCGGCCGCACGCTCGCCGCGCTGCCCGACGGCGACGTGATCGCCGACTGCGGCAGGCTGGGCGCCCATCCGCAGCTCGGCGACCTCATCGCCGAGGCCGAGCAGGTCGTCCTGCTCACCAGGGCCAGCCTCGACCACGTCGCCCACCTGCGCGAGCGCCTCGCCATCAGCAAGGCGAACGGCGTCGTCGTCATCGCCGACTGGCGCAGCTACCGATCGTCCATCGAGGACGTGCGCAGCATCGTCGGCGGGAGCGTCGAGTTCGTCCACGGCCTGGCCCACGACCCCAAGGGCGCCGAGCTGCTGCGCGGCCAGTGGGGTGGCAGGCTCGACCGCTCCCTCCTCGTCCGCACGGCGCGCGACCTCGCGGCGAGGCTGGTGAGCCACCGATGATCGACCACGCCCTCGTCAAGCGGTTCCGCCAGGAGGTCGGCGACCGGCTGGCCCACCAGCGCCGGCTCGACCAGGCGGGCGGCCTGCCTCCGATGACCGGCGAGGACGAGCGCCAGTTCGCCAGGGCGCTGATCGCGCAGGTGCTGGAGGAGCACGCGCGCAGCGAGATCGGGCTCGGCCGCACCCCGCCCACCGTCGAGGAGGAGGAGGCGCTGGCGGCGGGCATCCACGCGGCGCTGTTCGGCGTGGGCAGGCTCCAGCCGCTGCTCGACGACACCGAGGTCGAGAACATCGACATCAACGGCTGCGACCGGGTGTTCGTCGGCTACGCCGACGGCCAGGAGCTCATGCACGAGCCCGTCGCCGACTCCGACGACGAGCTCGTCGAGCTGATCCAGATCCTCGCCGCCTACTCGGGGCTGTCGAGCAGGCCGTTCGACACCGCGAACCCGCAGCTCGACCTGCGGCTGCCCGACGGTTCCAGGCTCAGCGCGGTCATGGACGTCACGGTCAGGCCGGCCGTGTCCATCCGCCGCGCCCGGCTGGGCAAGGTGTTCCTGTCGGACCTCGCGGGCAACGGCACGCTCACGCCCGAGCTGGGCAGGTTCCTCACGGCCGCCGTCGCGGCCCGCAAGAACATCATGATCGCCGGCTCCACGAACGCCGGCAAGACGACGCTGCTGCGCGCCCTGGCCAACGAGATCCCGCCGAACGAGCGGCTCATCACCGTCGAACGCGCCCTGGAGCTGGGCCTCGACCAGTTCCCCGAGCTGCATCCGAACGTGGTGGCCTTCGAGCAGCGCCTGCCCAACTCCGAGGGGCAGGGCGAGATCACCATGGCCGAGCTGGTACGCCGCTCGCTGCGCATGAACCCGAGCCGCGTCATCGTCGGCGAGGTGCTCGGCGACGAGATCGTCACCATGCTGAACGCGATGACGCAGGGCAACGACGGCTCGCTCTCGACGATCCACGCCAACTCCAGCATGGAGGTCTTCAACCGCATCGCCACGTACGCGCTGCAGGCGAGCGAGCGGCTGCCGATCGACGCCACGCACATGCTCATCGCGGGCGCCATCGACTTCGTGGTCTTCGTCGAGAAGCGCAACGACTACCACCGCGGCGGCAGGCTGCGCAGGTTCGTCTCCAGCGTGCGCGAGGTCAACGGCTGCGACGGGCGGGTGCTGTCCAGCGAGGTCTTCGTCCCGGGGCCCGACGGCCCCGCGGTGCCGCACGCGCCCGTCTCCTGCCTGGACGAGCTGATGGCCCACGGCTACACCCCGGGAGGCTGGTGACGATGGCCGGTTTCGACCCGCTCGCGCTGCTCGCGGGCGCCGCGATCGGCGGCGGCGCGTTCCTGTTCCTCATCGCCCTGTACGGCATGCGGCCCCGCCCGCCCCAGCCGAAGCGCCCGCTCGTCAAGATGCTCACGACCCGCACCGCCGTCGCGGCGGTGCTGGCGGGCCTGGTCCTGCTGGTCACGCGCTGGCCGGTGGTCGCCGCGGGCACGGTGCTGCTGGTGTTCGCCTGGCGCGGCCTGTCCGGCGGCGCGGCCGAGGAGCGGGCGGCGATGCGCAGGCTGGAGGGCCTGGCCGCCTGGACCGAGTCGCTGCGCGACACCATCGCGGGGGCGGCCGGTCTCGAACAGGCCATCCCCGCCTCGATCAGGGCCGCGGCGCCCACGCTCAGGCCGCACCTGCGCGCCATGGTCGACCGGCTGCACACCAGGATGGCGCTGCCCGAGGCGCTCGCCCTGTTCGCCGACGAGCTCGACGACCCCTCCGCCGACCTGGTCGTCGCCGCGCTGATGCTCAACTCGCGGCTGCGCGGTCCCGGCCTGCGGGACGTGCTGGGCGCGCTCGCGGTCTCGGCCCGCGAGGAGCTCGACATGCGCCGCAGGGTCGAGGCGGAACGCCGCTCGACCAGGCGCAGCGTCCAGATCGTGGTGGTCACCGCGCTGGTGTTCGCGGGGCTGCTCGTGCTGTTCAACCCGTCGTACGTCGCCGAGTACACCTCGCTGCTCGGCCAGGCGGTGCTGGTCGTGGTGGCGGGGCTGTTCGGCGCCGGGTTCGCCTGGATGCGGCGGCTGGCCAGGTTCGACAAGCCCACGCGCCTGCTCATGGGAGGTGGACATGGGTGACGGCATGGTGGAGACCGCGCTGGCGGGCGCCTTCGCTGGTCTCGGCCTGTTCCTGCTGCTGCGGGCGCTGTTCCCGGCCCGTCCCGGGCTGGTGGCGCGGCTGCTCGCGCTCGACGCGGTCCGCGAGGACGCGGGCGCGCCCAGCGTCAGCCTGTTCCTGCCCGAGGAGGAGGTCGGGAGGTTCCGCCGCCTGCTGGGGGAGCGCCTGGCCCGCCTGTACGCGGCCCGTGGCTGGGAGGCCCGCTCGATCAAGTCGGACCTGGCCCTGCTCGGCCGGTCGTTCGAGGCGTTCCTGGCGGGCAAGGTGCTGCTGGCCGCGAGCGGCCTGCTCGCCTTCCCCCTGCTGTTGGGCTGGCTGGTGCTCATGGGGTGGGGCGCCTCGCTGACGGTGCCGTTCTGGTCGGCCGTGCTCGCGGCGCTGCTGTTCTTCCTCCTGCCCGACCTCCAGGTACGCCGCGACGCGGCCGCCAGGCGGCGTGACTTCCGCCATGTCGTCGGCGCGTTCCTCGACCTCGTGTCGATGAACCTGGCGGGCGGGCGCGGCGTGCCCGAGGCGCTGATGATGGCCGTCTCGGTCAGCGGCGAGCACCCCAACTGGGCGATGGGCCGCATCCGCGACGCGCTCAGCGGCGCGCGGATCGTCGGCATCACCCCCTGGCAGGCGCTCGGCCGGCTCGGCGAGGAGATCAACGTCGACGAGCTGCGTGACCTGTCGGCCGCGCTCGGGCTGGTCGCCGACGACGGCGCCAAGGTGCGCTCGTCGCTGACCGCGCGGGCCGCCACCCTGCGCCGCAGGGAGCTGGCCGAGATCGAGGGACGGGCGGGCGAGCGCTCGCAGTCGATGCTCGTGGCCCAGCTCCTGCTCTGCGCCGGTTTCGTGATCTTTCTCAGTTTTCCCGCCGCTATGAAGATGTTGGGGGCCTGATGAACCATCCGTGGATCGTTTACCTCACCGCGTACCTGGGCGTACGCATCCACCGGGCGCGTACCGCCCCCACCCGGGGCGCGTCCGCCGTCGAGTGGGTGATCATCACCGCCATCATCGCCGGGGTCGCCCTGGGCCTGGCCACGTTGATCAAGACGCTGGTCGAGCAGAAGCAGGGCGACATCGAGGGCAGCTTCGGCACCGGCACGGGCACCGGCGGCGGTGGCGGCGACCAGTGACGGCGCGCGGGCGGGCGGGACGCGCACGCCCGCGGCCGGCCGGGCGCGAGCGCGGCGCGACGGTGGTCGAGCTGGCGCTGCTCATGCCGGTCGTCCTCGCGGTCGTGCTGCTCATCGTGCAGGTCGCGCTCTGGTTCCACGGGCGCCAGGTGGCGGAGGCGGCGGCCAGGGAGGGCGCCAGGGTGGCGCGCGCCGCGCCGTTCGACTCGGGCGACTGGGAGGGCGCGGCGCGGGCGAAGGCCGAGGACGTCGTCCACGCGATCGGCCCGCGGCTGCTGTCGGGGGCGCGGGCCACGACGTCGGAGCGGGATCCCGACCAGCGCTGGGTGACGGTCACGGGCAGCGCCGTGCAGGTCATCCCGCTGCTGCCCGACCTGTCGTTCACGATCACGGCGACGTCCGGGGGGCCGGTCGAGTGCTTCCGTCCCGACGACGGCGGCGACGACTGCGGATGACGGAACCAGAGCGGCGGCGGCGACTGCGGATGACGGAACCAGAGCGGCGGCGACGACCGCGGACGACCGGAGCCGGAGCGCGGCCGCGCGTGGCTGGAAGCCGTGGCGAGCGGGGCTCGATGGCCGTGGAGACCGTCATGCTCGCGCCCGTCTTCCTCCTGTTCATCATGTTCCTGGCCGCGGCCGGAGTGCTGGTCGAGGCGCAGGGCGAGGTCAACGGCGCGGCGAGGGACGCCGCGCGGGCGGCGTCGGTGCAGCGCACCTTCGACGCGGCCACGGCGGCGGCCGAGGAGAGCGTCCGCGCGGCGCTCACGGGTGAGTGCCGCGCGCCCGCCGTCTCCCTGGACGGCTCCCGCTGGGAGCAGGGCGGGCAGGTACGGGCCGAGGTGACCTGCGAGCTCGACCTCGCCGTGCTCGGCCTCGGCGGCTCCAGGCGGATGACGGGCACGGCCGTCGTGCCGATCGAGCAGCTCAGGAGGGTCGAGTGAGGGCCCGCGAGCGGGGCTCGATGTCGGTGTTCACCGTGCTGTTCTCCGTGGTCGTGTTCCTGCTGGCCGGGCTGCTCGTCGACGGCGGCGCGGCGATCAACGCCCGGCTGCGGGCCGCCGACGTGGCCGAGCAGGCGGCGCGGGCCGGGGCCGACCAGGTCGACGTCGAGAGCCTGCGGGCCGGTGGCGAGGTGCGGCTGCTCGGCGAGGACCAGGTCTGCGCCAGGGCGGGGGAGATCGTGGCCGCGCAGGGCGGCGACGGCGTGGCGCTCGGCCGCTGCCAGGTCGAGGCGACGCAGGTGACGGTCGAGGTGTCGGTGCGGTGGACGGCGTTCTTCCTGGGCGCCTTCGGCTTCCCCGGTTCGGAGATGCGGGGCGAGGCCACGGCCGCGCCCGAGGGCAGGTAGACCGATTCCGTCTGCTCGGTGGATGGGCGGCGGTCGCAGGCATGACGCTGGACGGCAGAAGGGAGAGACGATGCCCCCGCGACAGCCTCCGCGCGAGCAGGCGCGCGCTCACGGGCGGCGCACGCCCTCGCGGGCGCGCCCCGGGCGCACGCCCGGCGACGTCGTCGCCGGGCTCGCGGCGCTGGTCGCGCTGGTGGCGCTCGTGGGCGGCGTGCCGTACGCGCTGCTGACCTTCGTCGGGCCGCCCGTCTCGCCCGAACTGCTCGACCTCGGCGTGCTGACCAGCCAGGTCGGGCCGAGCACGATCCTCGCGGTGCTCGTCCTGCTGGTGTGGCTGGCCTGGTTCCAGCTGCTCGTGTGCGTGGTCGTCGAGGTGTACGCGGGCGTGCGCAGGGTCGGCATGCCGGCGCGCGTGCCGCTGTCGGGCGGCACCCAGGCGCTGGCCAACAAGCTCGTCTCGGCCGCGCTGCTGCTGTTCACGGCGGGGGCGATGGTCGCGCCGATCGCCCGGCTGGCGCCCGCGCCCGCCACGCCCGCCGTCACGACCGTCGCGTACGCCGCGCCGATCGTCGAGCACGTCCAGGAGGCGCCCAGGACGAAGAAGGTGTACGTGGTGCAGCCGCCGCACGGGCGCCACCACGAGAGCCTGTGGGAGATCGCCGAGAAGTGCCTGGGCGACGGGCGGCGCTACCCCGAGATCTACCGCCTGAACCAGGCCAAGGAGCAGCCCGACGGCAGCCGTCTGCGCATGGCCGACCTGATCAGGCCGGGCTGGGTGCTCGACATGCCGGACGACGCGAAGAACGTCCACGTCGTGCCGGTGGACCAGCCGCGCAGGCAGACGCTGCGCGAGCACCCGGGGCGCGCCCACGTCGGCGGCGACGCCACGGTCGCGCGCAACGCCGAGCAGAGCGTCACGCAGAAGCGCGAGGCCAAGCACCGGATGCCGGAGCAGCGCACCGAGCAGCGCACCGAGCGGCGCGACACGGCGTCGCGGCAGGCAGGGCAGGAGCAGGGCGCCACGTTCGACCTGGCCGACTACCTGGCGGGGGCGTCGCTGGCGGCGGCCGGGCTGCTCGTGGTCCTGGCGAGGAGGCGGCGCGAGCAGCTGTGGCGGCGGGTGTTCGGGCGCAGGCTGGCGGCCCCGGCCGATGACGCCGCCCGCGCCGAGGCGGCGCTCAGGCTGGGCGCCGACGCGCCGGGCGCGCGCGTGCTCGACGTCGGGCTCCGGCTGCTCGGGGCCGAGCTGGCCGCCAGGCGCCGGGTGCCGCCCACCGTCTACGCGGCCCACCTGTCGCCGCGCACGCTCGACCTGTGGATCCACCCGCCCGACGCCGACCCGCCCGCGCCCTGGACCGCGCAGGACGGCGGCCAGGTCTGGCGGCTGCCCGCGCACGAGGCCCGCCTGCTGGAGGACCAGCCGGGCGGCGCGCCGTACCCGGGGCTGGTCTCGATCGGCACCGACGCGAGCGGCAGGGTGCTCGTCGACCTGGAGGCGGCGCAGGGCCTGATCAACGTACGCGGTCCGCGGACCACCGCGGCGCTCGCCGCCATCGCCGTCGAGCTGGCGACGAACCGCTGGTCCGACCGCATGCGCGTCACCCTCGTCGGCTTCGGCGACGAGCTGACCGCGATCGCGCCCGAGCGGATCAGGGCGGTCGGCGGCCTGGCCGAGGTGCTGCCCGAGCTGGAGGCGGGCGCCGCGCCACGCGGCGAGGTGCTGACGGGGCGCGTCTCCGGCAGCCCGCGGGTCGCCCACTACCTGCTGTCGGCCGTCGCCCCCACGCAGGAGGAGGCCAGGCGGCTGGCCCTGCTGGCCCGCCGCGACACCGCCGGGTACGTGGTGGCGGGCGACGTCCCCCACGCCACCTGGACCCTGGAGATCACCGAGGACGGCCTCGCCAGGATCCCCGAGCTGGGCTTCGAGGTGAAGGCGCAGCTCCTGCCGCGCCGCCACTACCGGGCGCTGGTCGACCTGTTCCGCACCGCCGACCGGCTCGACGGCGAGCCGGTCACCGCGCCCGAGCCGCTGACGGCCCTCCAGCGTCCCGCGGTCGAGATCAGGATCCTCGGGCCCGTCGAGATCGCCGGGCTGCCCCCGCTGGAGGAGGGGCGCATGGCGCTCGCCACCGAGCTGCTCGTCTACCTGGCCACGCATCCAGGAGGCGTCCACCCGGTGGTGCTGGGCGGGGTGCTGTGGCCGCGCGGCGTCCAGGACATGGTCAGGGACGCCACCATCGGCAGGGTCGCCGACTGGCTCGGCCCCGAGCACCTGCGCGTCGACGAGGCGGGCAGGCTCGTGCTCGGGCCGCGGGTGCGTACGGACTGGATGCTGTTCCGCGAGATGGTGCGCCGCTCGCACACCGGCCCGTCGGCGGCGGTCCTGCTGGAGCGGGCGCTGTCCCTGGTGCGCGGCCCTCTGCTGAGCGGCCGTCCGCCCGGCCGCTACGCCTGGCTGGCGGCCGAGGCCCTTGAGTACGACGTGGCCGCCGAGGTGGCCGACACGGCGCACCGGCTGTGCGAGATCAGGCTGGCGGAGGGGGAGCCCGACGCGGCGGTGGCGGCGGTGCGGGCGGCGCTGCTGCTCGCCACCGACGACGAGGGGCTCTGGCGCGACCTGTTGCGGGCGACGCACGCCACCGGCGACGTGGTCCGCCTGCGCGCCGTGGTCGAGGCGTTGACCCGCCGGGCGGCCTCGCACCCGTACGGCGGCGGCATGGCGCCCGAGACGGAGGCGCTGATCGAGGAGCTGCTGCCGACGTGGCGCATCCACGTGGTGCGGCAGTCGTCGGCATGAGCGGGGGGAGTCCCCGCCAGGGAGGTGGCATGAGAGGGATCACGCGGGAAAGGACGCCGCGTCCTGAGACCGGTCCTGGGCGGCGCCCGGTGCCGGGCGTTCGCGGGCGGGCCTTCGCCGTGGCGTTGGCGGCGGTCCTGCTGGGCGCGGGCTGCGCCCAGCAGGACAAACCGTTCACACCGAGGGAGGCGGCCGACGCCCCCGTCACCAGCGGCTCCCGGTCCGAGCCGTCCGAGCCGTCCGAGCCGTCCGCGAGCGCGACGTCGCCGCACACGTCGCCCGCGACGCCGACGAGCGCCCCGGCGTCCGGCACGCAGACGCTCGACGTGGCCGACGGCCTGCGGGTGCGCATCGACTGGCCCGACGCCCCCGACCCGCTGCTCAAGGTGATCGCCGACTACTACGTCGGCACGCGCCGGGCGGTCGTCGAGGGGCAGCCCCGCTACAACGAGGGCCTGGAGCTGGACGCGGCGCTGAAGGCGACGGCGTGGGTGACCGAGTTCGCCGACCAGGAGCGGTCGCTGCGCGGCACGGGCCGGCTGTACGACCTGCGCGTCGTGTCCCGCCAGGGCAACGGTGCGCAGGTCAGCGCGTGCGTGGACGAGTCACGCCTGCGCCTGACCGACACGCGCACGGGGAAGCCGGTGCCGCGGCAGCCCGCGTGGACCCGCACGCCGTACCCGCTGAGCGTGGTCGCGCACCGCGACGCCGAGGGCGGCTGGCGGATCAGGGCGTTCGTCCCAGGCGAAGGAGGCTGCAGATGATCAGGCCGCTCCTGTCCGTGTTGGCCGCCGGGCTGCTGCTCCTCCAGAACGACCCTGGCGGCGGCGGCACGCAGGTGGACGCCTCGCAGAAGGGCAGGACCACCTCGGTGCGCCTGACCTTCTCGCAGATCAAGCTCTCCGGCGACGTGAAGGGCGGCCGCGGGGACGGCTACCGCATCAAGAGCCCCTGCTGGTACGAGCCGTTCCTCAACGCCGAGGACATGTTCAAGCTCAAGAGCGACCCGAGGGGCAACGCGTCCAGGATCATCGCGGACGAGAGGGGCTTCCTCGAGTACATCCAGCAGTTCAAGGACAAGGTCGGGCAGCCCGGGCTCTGGTGGGTGCCGGCCTACGACGCGGGCGACCCGCAGGGCCCGGCCTGCTGGGGCGGGCTGGAGCTGTTCGTGTTCGTGCCGCCGAACACCACGCCGCCGTCCGGCATCACCGTCCAGCGGCTGGCCGAGATCGCGAGGGCCGCGCTGACCGTGCCCGAGCCGACGGTCAAGCTCAATCCCGAGGACAAGAGCTTCGTGAACCTGCCCACCTGGGTCTGGCTGGAGGGCGTGGGCCGGCCGCGGCGCTCGGTCACGGCGACGATCCCCGGCGTGATGAGCGTGACCGTCGTCGCCACGCTCAAGGGCATCACGATCGACCCCGGCGCCGGCTCCGACCGGGCCGAGGTGCGCCAGGACGGCTGCGGCGCCTCCGGCAAGCCGTACGTCAAGGGCGGGCAGTTCACCTGCGGCGTGCGTTACCTGCGCGCGTCGCTGGACCAGCCGCGCACCTCCTACCGGCTCACGGTGACCTCGGAGTGGCCGGTCGAGATCGCGGGCCAGGCGGCGCAGGCGCAGCTCGCTCCCGTACGCGTCCAGACCACCCGGGACGTGCAGGTGGGCGAGATCCAGAGCAACGTCAAGCCGTAGGCGTGCGCCGAGGCGGGGCGCTCAGGCGATGACGGCGGCGAGCGGGGCCAGTTCGGGCTGCTTCGCCGCCTCGGCCAGCACCTCCTGAAGCACCGCGTCGTGCGTGGGGCCCGCGCGGTCGAGCAGCTCACGTCCGGCCTGGGTGACTTCGGAGTAGATGCCGCGCCTGTCGTCCTCGCACAGGTACCGCCTGAGCAGCCCGCGGTTCTCCAGGCGGGTGACCAGGCGGGTGGTGGCGCTCTGGCTGAGCACCACGGCGCGGGAGAGCTGCTGCATGCGCATGTGCCAGCCGTCCTGGCGGGCGAGGGCGTCGAGGACGGTGTACTCGCTCACGCTCAGCTCGAACTCCTTCTGGAGCGCCTTCTCCAGCCTGTCCTCGATCTTCGCGTGCAGTGCGGCGAGTGTGCGCCAGCCCTGGGCGCGCGCCTCGACGGCGTCATCGGCGATGGGCATGTGACACCTTCCTCGACGTCGGTGAATCGACAGTTGGTTAGCGCGTGCAAATAATGCTCTCGCTTACTAACGTCGTCCGAGGAGTATTCTATGCCTCTCGCCCCGCTCGCCCTCGCGATCAGCGCCTTCCCGCCGATCTGGTCGCGCCCGGGAAGCGGCCCTGCGGGAGCTCACCACCTGGCTTGTCCAGATTCGTGGGACAGGAGCCATTCCTTGACGGGGACGCCGTAGAGGTAGCCGCCGTAGCCGCCGCCCGCCGGAAGGATGCGGTGGCAGGGGACGAAGGGGGCGATCAGGTTCTGGGCGCAGGCGGAGCCGGCCGCGCGGGCCGCCGTCCTGGGGAGCCCGGCGCGCTCGGCCAGTTCGCCGTACGAGATGGTCGTCCCCGGCTTGACCTCGCGGAGTGCCTGGTGCAGGCGCTTGCGCGTGGGCGTGCCCGGCTGCTCGACCGGGACGGCGTCGAGCGCCTCCAGGTCGCCGCCGAGGTACGCGCGGACGGCGTCGGCGGCGGGCCCGAGGTCGTCGGTCGTCTCCAGGCCCTCCGCCTGGAGGGACGGCGTGAGCCTGGCGAACATGCCGGTGACGTCGCCGGTGAATCCGGCGGCCACCAGCACGCCTTCGCGCGACAGCAGGGACAGCGGGCCGACCGGGGTCGGCAGGACCTGTGCGATGATCATGAAGAGCTCCAGAGGTGCAGGGCGGCGTACGCCCGCCAGGGGCGCCACCGCTCGGTGTGGTGTTCGGGGATGCCCAGGCAGGCCATGCGCTTCCTGAGCACGAGGTCGCCCGCGGGCCAGGCGTCGGGGTCGCGCAGCGCGCGCAGCGCGATGTAGCCGGCGGTCCACGGGCCGATGCCGCGGACGTCGAGCAGGGCCGCCACGGCCTCCGCCGGGTCCTGGCCGCCGTCGAGGTCGAGGCGGCCGTCGGCGAGGTGGGCGGCGAGGTCCTTGAGCGTGGCGATCCTGCGGTTGGTCAGGCCGAGTCCGCCGAGGTCGGTGTCGAGGAGCCGTTCCGGGGTGGGGAACAGCCCGCCGGGCGCGGCGGCCCTGGCGACGATCCTGCCGAGGAGCGTGCGCGCGCCCGCGACGGAGATCTGCTGGCCGACGACGGCGCGTACGGCCAGCTCGAACCCGTCGAACGCGCCCGGCACCCGCAGCCCCGGCCGGGCCCGTACGAGCGGTTCGAGCGACGTGTGCCCGAGGACGTCGGAGATGGCCTCGGGGTCGGCGTCGAGGTCGAGGAGGCGGCGGCAGCGGGCGACGACGCGGGCGAGCTGCCGGGTGTCCTCCACGGCGACGTCCAGGGCGATGTGGCCGGGGCGCGGGGTGAGCGTGATCGTCCCGCCCTGGACCGACCTGCTGTAGGACGTCGTGTCGGCCTGTTCGAGGCCGGGGACGGCGCGGGCGGCGAGGAAGGCGAAGACGCCCTCGGCGTCGTACGGCTCCCGCCGGTGCAGGCGCAGCCGCAGCGTCACGGACCCCGCGTCGGGCGACGTGCGCGCCCGCGGACCTCCGGCCGTGGCGCGCAGCTCGCTCGGCGTGAACCCGTACGTCTCGCGCATGGTCGCGTTGAACTGCCTGACGCTGCCGAACCCCGCCGCGAACGCCACCTCCGTCACGGGCAGCGCGGTCTCGGTGAGGAGCTGCTTGGCGAGCAGCAGGCGTTTCGTCCTGGCCACGGCGAGCGGCCCGACGCCCAGTTCGGCCACGAACAGCCGGTGCAGGTGGCGTTCGGTGATGTGCAGCCGCCTGGCCAGTCCGGCGACGCCCTGCTCGTCGGCCGCGCCGTCGTCGATCAGGCGCAGCGCCCGGCCGACGAGGTCGCCGCGCAGGTCCCAGCCGGGGTCGCCGGGGGAGAGCTCGGGACGGCAGCGTTTGCAGGGGCGGAACCCGGCCGCCTCTGCCGTGGCGGCGTGCCGGTAGAACCGTACGTTCCTGGAGGACGGCGTACGGGCCGGGCAGATCGGGCGGCAGTAGATGCGTGTCGTCGTCACCGCGGTGTAGAAGCGCCCGTCGAACCGGGGGTCCCGCGCGGAGACCGCCCGGTAGCAGGCGTCGAAGTCGAGCTGAAGGGGTGACATGCCTTCGACAGTACGCGCACGCCGCAGGGCACGGCTGGCGGGAATCGGACCTGGACGCCCGCCTACTTGGACGAGACCCCGACCCCCAGGTCGAACTCGCGGTACACGCGGGCCCAGAACCCGTCGCGCAGCCACACCCTGGCCTCGGGGAACGGCCTGAGCGAGTGGCCCAGCTCCTTCTCCGCCTCGATGAGCAGCTCGGTGTCGATCACGGTCGGCAGGATCGGCCCCGGCAGCAGGTCGCGGATGTTGTCGCGGCCGCGGGTGAGGATCCACTTCTGGGCGACGTGCTCGCCGACGTCCTCGACGCGGGGGCGGCTCGGACCGAGCTTGGCGACCTGGCCGGGCTTGGCGTGCGGCTTGACGGGCGTGCGTCCGGCGAAGACCTGCGCGGGCGAGGGCGCGGCGGCGGGCGGCGTGACCGGGACGGGCTGGGGAGCGCGGCTGAAAAACGGCCTCAGGAAATCAGCGGAGATCACTTCCACGGTGTCGGACTCCCACACCAGGCGCTCGGCCTGGTTGGTGCCGTACGGCGGTTCGACGCCCCACAGGTGGATGCGCACGCCGTACGCCTGGGCGGCCTCCACGGCGGGCACCATGTCCTCGTCGCCGGCCAGCAGGATGGTGTCGGTGACGGCGTGGTGCCTGGCCAGCGCCTCCAGGTCGCTCCTGATCTGCGCGTCGACGCCCTTCTGCTGGCCGCGGGCGTTGAGGTTGCCAAGACGGACCTTGACCCAAGGAAGCTGGGCGATCACCCGCTGGTCGACGGTCGGCACACGGTCACGGGCGGCGTCATACCAATAGATCCGCAGGAGTTCGCCGGAAATACGTTCCTCTGCATGTTTCTGTAGACTCTGGATGAGCTCATCCGCGGCCACCCGATATTCCTTGCGTTCCTTCGCGCCGAGCAGCACTTCGCCTGCGGCAGCGTACAGATAACCGACATCCACTAGGACGGCGTACTTCGCTGCCACAGGATGCGGCATGAGGTCTGGGATGGCCATGTCGTCCTCCAGGCCGCGGTGTTAGTTGATCGGCTGACTATATACGCCTACTTTCTCTAGATAGTCCCAACTCCCGGGGAACTTGACACCCGTTTCCCGGGATCTATCTAGGGCAGTGCGCTCGTCCGCCAAGCCGACTTCCCTGGCGCGACGGGCTTACGCATCGCTCTGGCGGGGTTTCGCCATGTTTGGCGTCGGCGTGGCGGAAGGGGTTCCGGTTCGGCGTGTCGCGCGGCGAGCACGGCCACGAGGGCGGCGATCTCCTCGGGCGTGGCGTCGCCGCGGACGATCCGCAGATGAGCGCTCATAGCGGGATGTTCCCATGCTTCTTGGGCGGCAGCGAGGCGCGCTTGTTCCTGAGGGCCCGCAGTGCCCTGACGACCTGCGGCCTGGTCTCGGACGGGCGGATCACGGCGTCGACGTAGCCGCGCTCGGCCGCGATGTACGGGTTGGCGAGGGTGTCCTCGTACTCGGTGACGAGCCGGGCGCGCTCGGCGTCCGGGGCGTCGGAGGCGGCCAGCTCGCGCCGGTAGAGGATGTTGACGGCGCCCTGCGCGCCCATGACCGCGATCTGGGCGGTGGGCCAGGCCAGGTTGATGTCGGCCCCGAGGTGCTTGGAGCCCATGACGTCGTACGCGCCGCCGTACGCCTTGCGGGTGATCACCGTGATGAGGGGCACCGTGGCCTCGGCGTACGCGTAGAGCAGCTTCGCCCCACGGCGGATGATGCCGTTCCATTCCTGGTCGGTCCCCGGGAGGAATCCCGGTACATCGACAAAAGTCAGGATCGGGATATTGAAGGCATCACATGTTCGAATAAAGCGGGCGGCCTTCTCCGACGCGTCGATATCCAGGCATCCGGCGAAATGCATGGGCTGGTTGGCCACGACGCCCACCGGCTGCCCGTCCACCCGGCCGAAGCCCACGACGACGTTGGGCGCGAACAGCGCATGCACCTCCAGGAACTCCCCGTCGTCGAGGACGTGCTCGATCACCCGGTGCATGTCGTACGGCTGGTTCGCCGAGTCGGGGATCAGCGTGTCGAGGTCGGGGTCGGGCTCCAGGTCGGCGGCGGCCTCGAAGGAGGGGGCCTCGTCGAGGTTGTTGGACGGCAGGTACGACAGCAGCGCCCTGACGTAGTCGAGCGCGTCGCTCTCGTCGGCCGCCTGGTAGTGGGCCACGCCTGACTTCGTGGCGTGCGCGTGGGCCCCGCCCAGCTCCTCGAACGTGACCTCCTCGCCGGTGACGGTCTTGATCACGTCGGGTCCGGTGATGAACATGTGCGAGGTCTGGTCGACCATGACGACGAAGTCGGTCAGGGCGGGCGAGTAGACGTGCCCGCCCGCCGCCGCACCCATGATCAGCGAGATCTGCGGGATCACGCCCGAGGCGTGGACGTTGCGCTTGAAGATCTCGGCGTACAGGCCGAGCGCGACCACGCCCTCCTGGATGCGGGCGCCGCCGCCCTCGTTGATGCCGATGATCGGGCACCCGGTCTTGAGCGCCATGTCGAGCACCTTGACGATCTTCTCGCCGTACACCTCGCCGAGCGAGCCGCCGAAGACCGTGACGTCCTGCGAGAACACGCACACCTGCCGGCCGTCGATCGTGCCGTGCCCGGTGATGACGCCGTCGCCGTAGGGCCGCCTCCTCTCCAGCCCGAACATCGTCGAACGGTGCCTGGCGAACTCGTCGAACTCGACGAAGGAGCCCTCGTCCAGCAGTGCGAGCACCCGCTCCCTGGCGGTCATCTTGCCTTTGGCGTGCTGCTTCTCCACCGCCGCCGCGGACCCGGCGTGGACGGCCTCCTCCAGCCGCCGCTCCAGATCGGCGATCTTCCCAGCGGTGGTGTGGATGTCCGGCATCTCTGGCATGGGCTCCGCGGCTGTCGTCATGCGCGCAAGGGTAATCCCTCCTCATAGAGTGGTTCCATGACGGACGCGGTTCGTACCCACGGCCTGTACAAGCAGTACGGAAGGCAGACAGCGGTCGCGGGAGTGGACCTCGTGGTCCCCGCGGGCAGTTTCGCCGGACTCGTGGGCCCCAACGGGGCGGGCAAGACCACCACCCTCAGCATGATCACGGCGCTGCTGCGCCCCGACGGCGGACGCGCGGAGATCGACGGCTTCGACGTGTGGCGCGACCCGGTCCAGGTCAAGGCCCGCATCGGCGTCCTGCCCGAAGGCCTGCGGCTGTTCGAGCGGCTGTCGGGCCGCGAACTCCTCCTCTACAACGGCCGGCTGCGCGGCATCCCCAAGGCCGACGTCGAGCAGCGGGCGGCCGAGCTGCTCGACGTGATGGATCTCACCGGCTCCGCGGACAAGCTCGTCGTCGACTACTCCACCGGCATGCGCAAGAAGATCGGCCTCGCCGCCGCGCTGCTGCACAACCCGTCCGTCCTCTTCCTGGACGAGCCGTTCGAGGGCGTCGACCCGGTCAGCGCGAACACCCTCACCGACGTCCTGCGCGGGTTCACCGCCTCCGGCTCCACGGTGATCTTCTCCAGCCACGTCATGGAGCTGGTCGAGCGCCTGTGCGACTGGGTGTCGGTGATGAGCGGCGGCGCCATCGTCGCGCAGGGCCCCATCGACGAGGTGCGCGCGGGCCGCAGCCTCAACCAGGCGTTCCTCGACCTCGTCGGCGGCGGCCACCACAACCAGGCGGGCCTGAGCTGGCTCGGCGCGAGGCCGCAGGAGGGCCGGTGAAGACGGCGCTCCTCTTCGCCCAGCTCAAGATCCGGCTCCTCGGCGGCAACCTGCGCGGCGACCTCCAGCGCAAGCTGGGGTTCGTCTTCACGCTGCTGGTCGCCTCGGGCCTGGCGGTGCTGGGGTTCGCGCTGATGAGCCTGATCAGGCTGGCGCCGCCCGACGTCGCCGCCGACATCACGATCGTGGCGTTCGCGTCGTTCCTGGTGAGCTGGATGATCGTGCCGCTGCTGGCGTTCGGCCTGGACGACACGCTCGACCCGGCGCGGCTGTCGCTGTTCCCGCTGCGCACCCGCGAGCTGGCGGTCGGCATGTTCACGGCGTCGGCCACCGGCGTCTGGCCGGTCGCCATGCTGATCGTCACGTCCGGCGCGCTGGTCGGCCTGGCCAGGAGCGTCGGCGGGGTGCTGCTCGGGGTGCCCGCCGTGCTGCTGCAGTTCGCGCTCTGCCTGGTCGCGTCCAGGCTGATCACCACCTCGCTGTCCAGCGCGCTGCGCAGCAGGCGCGGCAGGGACGTGCTCGCCGTGGCAGCGCTGTTCGTCGTGGTGCTCGCGCAGCTGCCGAACCTCCTCGTCAACCGCGGCCTCGGCGACCCGCTCGCGATGCTGCGCGGCCTGTCCGGCGCGCTCAGGTGGACGCCGCCTGGCCTGGCCGCGCACGCCATCGCCGACGGCGGCCTGACAGGACTGGCCGAGCTTGCGGTGCTCGCGCTCGTCGTCGCGGCGCTGGGCTGGCTGTGGATCAAGGCGCTGAGCCGGGCGCTCGTCACGCCCGACGCCTCCACCCAGGCCGCCTCGGTGCGCAAGGGCGGCGGGCTGGTCGACCGTCTCCTGCCCGACGGGCCGCTCGCGGCGGTGGTGACCAAGGAGCTGAAGTACATCAGGCGCGAGCCCAAGTTCCGCGTCGGCTGGTTCTCGGCCGTCGTGGTCACGGTCGTGCTGGTGTTCTCGCTGACCAACGGCTCGCCGGACGGCGCGGGGCCGTGGCTGCCGATCGTCCTGACCTCCGTGGCGGCGCTGATGATCGCCCTGCAGTCGGGCAACGCGTTCGGCATCGATGGCCGGTCGCTGTGGATGAACGCGGTGGCGTTCGGCGCGGAACGCGACCTGCGGGTGGACCTGGCCGGGCGGCACCTGGCCAACCTGCTGCTGGCCGGGCCGCTGCTGGCCGTCGTCGCCGTCGGCGGCGGGCTGTACGCCCGCAGCCCGGCGATGATCGTGCCGGCGCTGCTCGCGGGGCTCGGCGCGCTCGGCATCGGGCTCGGCGTGGGCGCGGTGACCAGTGTCCTGATGCCGTACACGGTGCCCGAGCGCGTGAACGCCTTCAACAGCGCCGCACCCGGGCAGGGCGGGCAGGCGCTGGCGTCGTCGCTCGGCGCGATGCTCACCGTCGTGCTGCTGTCGCTGCCGTTCGTGCTGCCGATCGTGCTTGGTCTCGTCTGGGTGTGCGTCCTCGCCCCCGTGTACGGGCTCGCGGTCGAGATCGCCGGCACGCGCCTCGCCGCGAAGATCGGTTTCCCGCGCCTGCCCGAGCTGGTGGCGGCCGTCTCGAAGGCCGCGTGACCAGTGGTCTAGTCCATTTGGTGAGACCGGTCTACGGTCGTTCTGAGCGACTCGCTACCCTTCGAAACATGATTGACCAGGGGCTTGAGCACCGCAGCGCCGCTGTCACCGAGATGCCGCCCGAGCTGCGCCACGATGTGCGGCTGCTCGGCAAGCTGCTCGGCGAAGTCATCGCCGAGCAGGGCGGGGACGACCTCCTCGCCGACGTCGAACGGCTGCGCAAGGCCGTCATCGCCGCCCGCAGGGGGGAGGTCTCCGCCGACGTCATCACCGAGATGGTCGCCGGCTGGGAGATCGAGCGGGCCGTCGAGGTGGCGCGTGCCTTCACGTGCTACTTCCACCTGGCCAACCTGGCTGAGGAGCACTACCGCATCCGCACGCTGCGCGAGCGCGACACCGAGGGCAGGGTGCAGCGGGAGTCGCTGGCGCACGCCGTGCAGGAGCTGGGCCGCGAACGCGTCGAGGAGCTGCTGCGGGGCCTGGAGCTGCACCCCGTGCTCACCGCGCACCCCACGGAGGCGCGCAGGCGGGCCGTGGTCACCGCCATCCAGCGCGTCAGCGGCCAGCTCACCGAGTACAACGCGCCGGGCCGCGGCGCCTCGGAGCGCGCCGAGAGCAGGCGGCGCCTGCTGGAGGAGATCGACCTGCTGTGGCGCACCGCCCAGCTCCGCTCGACCAAGCTCGACCCGCTCGACGAGGTGCGCACCGCCATGGCGGCCTTCGACGAGACCCTGTTCCGCATGGTGCCGCAGATCTACCGCTCGCTCGACGCCGCCCTCGCCGCGGGCACCGGTACCCGCCCGCCGCTCGCCAGGCCCTTCATCCGGTACGGAAGCTGGATCGGCGGCGACCGCGACGGCAACCCGAACGTCACCGCCCGCGTCACCCGCGAGGCCGTCCAGATCCAGTCGGAGCACGTCCTGAGCGCGCTGGAAGCGGCCTGCACCCGCATCGCCCGCACGCTGACCGCCTCGGCCCAGTTCGCCCCGGCCTCGCCGGAGCTGGGCACGGCGCTGGCCGTCGCCATCGACGCGCACCCCGAGGTGGTCTCCGAGCTGGCCACCCGCTCGCCCAGGGAGCCGCACCGCCAGTGGCTGCTGTTCGTGGCCAACCGCATCGCGGCGACCGCCAGGCGCGACCTCGACCTCGCGTACCGCTCGCCCGAGGAGCTGCTCGCCGACCTGCGCCTGACGCAGGAGTCCCTGGCCGCGCACGCGCCGCGGCAGGCGTACGGCGAGCTGCAGCACCTCGTCTGGCAGGTGGAGACGTTCGGCTTCCACCTGGCGGAGCTGGAGGTGCGCCAGCACTCGCAGGTGCACGCGGCGGCGCTGGAGGAGTGCCGGGCGGGCGGCGAGCTGTCGGAGCGCACGGAGGAGGTGCTGGCCACGATCCGGGTGATCTCCTGGATCCAGGAGCGGTTCGGCGCCGCCGCCTGCTCCCGCTACGTCGTGTCCTTCACCCGTTCGGCCGACGACGTCGCCGCCGTGTACGAGCTGGCCCGGCACGCGCTCGGCGGCCGGGCGCCGGTGCTGGACGTGGTGCCGCTGTTCGAGTCGGGCCAGGACCTGGAGAACGCGCCGCGCGTGCTCACGGGCATGCTGGAGATCCCGCAGGTGCGCGAGCGGCTGGAGGCCACCGGCCGGCGCATGGAGGTCATGCTCGGCTACTCCGACTCCGCGAAGGAGCTGGGCCCGGCCGCCGCCACGCTCCGCCTGTACGAGGCCCAGGAGGCGCTGACCGCGTGGGCGGCCGAGCACCGGGTGCGCCTGCGGCTGTTCCACGGCCGGGGCGGCGCGCTGGGCCGGGGCGGCGGCCCCGCCAACCGCGCGGTGCTCGCGCAGGCGCCCGGCTCGGTCGCGGGCCGCTTCAAGGTGACCGAGCAGGGCGAGGTCATCTTCGCCCGGTACGGTCACACGGCCATCGCCCGCCGCCACATCGAGCAGGTGACCAACGCGGTGCTGCTGGCCTCGTCGCCCACGGTGGGCGAGCGCACGGCCGCCGCGGCGGAGCGCTTCCGCGACCTGGCGAGGCAGGTGGCGTCGGCGTCGGAGCGCGCGTACCGGGCGCTGACGGAGGCGCCGGGGTTCGCCGAGTGGTTCGCGCTGGTCAGCCCGCTGGAGGAGATCGGGTCGCTGCGGCTGGGCTCCCGTCCGGCCAGGCGCGGCCTGGGCGCGCCGCGCTCGCTCGACGACCTGCGCGCGATCCCGTGGGTGTTCGCCTGGGCGCAGACCCGGGTGAACCTGCCCGGCTGGTACGGACTCGGCACGGGCCTGGCGGCGGTGTCGTCGCTGGACGAGCTGCGGGCCGCGTACGCCGAGTGGCCGCTGTTCAACGCGATGCTCGACAACGCCGAGATGTCGCTGGCCAAGACCGACCGCTCGATCGCCAAGCGCTACCTGGCGCTCGGCGGCAGGGACGACTTCGCCCAGCAGGTGCTGGAGGAGTACGACAGGACGCGGAACCTGGTGCTCCAGGTGACCGGGCACTCCAGGCTCCTGGAGAACCGCAAGGTGCTCTCGCGGGCCGTGCAGCTGCGCGACCCGTACGTGGACGCGCTGTCGCACCTGCAGCTGCGCGCCCTGCGCTCGCTGCGGACCGAGGACCTGTCGGAGCGGGAGCGCGAGCGGCTGTCCACGCTCCTGCTCCTGTCGGTCAACGGCGTCGCGGCGGGCCTGCAGAACACGGGCTGATCGGCCATCCGCCGGTGATCAGCGCAGGCCGGCGAAGAAGTCGCGGATGTCGGAGGTGAGCGCCCCGGTCGCGGTGTGCGCGGTGTAGTGGCCGTGCGCCGGGGCCGGGAGCGTCCGCCAGGAGACGATGCCGGCGTGGTCGCGTGCGGCGAAGCGCCGGATGCTGGCGAAGTCGCCCTCGGCCATCGCCAGCGCGGTCGGCGCGGTGGTGGGCTCCTTCGGCTGCTCGGCGCGGGCGTTCTCCCAGTACAGCCGCAGCGCGGAGGCGGCGGTGCCGGTGAACCAGTGGATCGAGGCGTTGGTCAGCACGAACTCGTCGTCGAGGTCCTCGTCGAAGAGCTGGACGAGCCAGCCGAGCAGCCCGGCGGGGGAGTCGGTGATGGCGTGCGCGAGCGTCTGCGGCTGCTGGGAGTGCAGCACGTTGAAGGCGCCCTTCTCCTTCCAGAACCAGTCGAGCACGGCCAGCGCGGCCTGCTCCTCCTCGGTGAGCCCCTCGAACTCGGCGGGGTCGCCGCTCGGGAAGGAGTAGAGCTGGGTGACGTGCACGCCGACGACGTGCTCGGGGTCGGTCCTGCCGATCTCGGGCGAGATCATCGAGCCGGCGTCGTTGCCGACGGCGCCGTAGCGCTCGTAGCCGAGCCTCGCCATGAGCTCGGCCCACGCCCTGGCGATGCGGAGGTTGTCCCAGCCGAGTTCGTGGGTCGGCCCGGAGAAGCCGAAGCCGGGCAGCGACGGGACGACCAGGTGGAAGTGGCGCGAGAGCGGCTCGATCGCGTTCAGGTACTCGACGAACGTGCCGGGCCAGCCGTGGGTGAGGACGAGCGGCAGGGCGTCCTCGTTCTCGGAGCGGACGTGCACGAAGTGGATGGTCTGCCCGTCGATCTCGGTGGTGAACTGCGGGTAGGCGTTGAGCCTGGCCTCCTGGGCGCGCCAGTCGAAGGCGTCGCGCCAGGCGGCGACCAGGCGCCTGACGCGCGAGACCGGCACGCCCTGGTCCGCGCCGGGGATCTCGCCGGCGAAGCGGGTCATCGCCAGGCGGGCCCTGAGGTCGTCGAGGTCGGCCTGCGGGATCTCGATGCGGAAGGGGCGGATGGTCATGGGGGAGTCCTCTCGAACAGCAAGCCGGAACGGCTCGTTCTGTTCCAAGAGTATCAGAACGGAATGCTTTATTCCATAATGAGGATGCGCTCCTCGCCCGCGTACACGTTGCACCGCTCGCCCCGAAGGAAGCCCACCAGCGTCATCCCGAACGACCTGGCCAGATCCACCGCCAGCGACGACGGCGCCGACACCGCGCACACCGCAGGAACGCCCGCCGCCAGCGCCTTCTGCATGATCTCGTAGCTGGCCCTGCCGCTGACCATGAGGACGTGCTCGGCCAGCGGCAGCCGCCGGTTCAGCGCCGCCCAGCCGACGAGCTTGTCCACCGCGTTGTGCCGGCCGACGTCCTCGCGCACCGCGAGCGGCGTGCCGTCGGCCGTGAACAGGCCCGCCGCGTGCAGGCCCCCGGTCTTGCCGAACACGCCCTGCGCCTCCCTCAGCGCCTCCGGGAGCGCGTACAGGACCTCGGGGGTGAGCTTCAGCGTGCCGCCCGGCACCGGCGCGCAGCGGTGGCGCAGCGCGTCCAGGCCCGCCGAGCCGCACACCCCGCACGCGCTGGAGGTGACGAAGTGCCGGTCCAGCGCGGGCAGCTCGGGGATCGGGCCGTTCAGGTGCACGGTGACCGTGTTGTAGCGCGCCTCCGGCGGCAGGTCGGCGTCCGTGCAGTACGCGATGGCCGCGATGCCGTCACCGGCCGCCAGCCCCTCGCCGTGCAGGAAGCCCGCGGCCAGCTCGAAGTCGTGGCCCGGCGTCCGCATGGTGATCGCGACGGTCCTGCGCGAGCCGTCGGGCGCGGCCAGGCGGATCTCCAGCGGCTCCTCCGTGGCCAGGTCGTCGCGCCGGTCCCGGGCGGAGTGTCCCGACAGCCGCCTCACCCGGACGCGCGTGCTCGGGCCCGGCCTGACCGTCATAGCGGGCGCACCGTGACGAGCGCGTTGTAGTCGGGGATGCGCGCCTGCGGCGAGCGCCGCGCCTCGTCGAGCAGCACGTTGCCCTCCGGCCAGTGGATCTGCAGGTTGCCCGGCACCAGCGGCGCCCGCAGCACCCTGCCGCGGTAGGAGCGCTCTCCCGAGCGCAGCTCGACCGGCGCGCCGTCACGCAGGCCCAGCCGGTCCGCGTCGTACGGGCTCATCAGCACCGCCTCCCTGGCGGCGCCGTTGAACGCGTCGAGCCGCTCGTGCACCATGCTGTTGAACTGCTTGCCGCGCCGCGTGGCCACCATGAACGCGCCGTCGGGCCGCTCCAGCGCGGGCGGCTCCACCACCGAGAACCTGCCGAGCCCGTCGGGCGTCTGGAAGCGCCCGCCGGGGCAGAGGTGCCGGCCGCCGTACTGCACGTTGTCGCCGAACCGCGACAGCCCCGCGATGCCCGCGTAGAACGGCACCGCCCGCTCGATCTCCTCCCGGATCTGCGGCGTCCCCGCGAACCGCACCCTGCCGGCGATCTCCGGCCGGGTCCGCGCGGCCAGCTCGGTGAAGATCTTCCACTCGGGCCACGCCTCGCCGACGCGCGGCCCCTCCACCTCCGGCGAGAAGATCACGCGCCGCTCGGTGGAGGTCTCGGTGACGCCGCCCACCATCTCGTAGCGGGTCTGCGCGGGCAGCAGCAGGACGTCGCCCTCCGACGGCACGAGCATCTGCGACGACAGCACGATGTCGACGTGGACGCGCAGGCGCAGCCGCTCCAGCGCCTCACGGCAGTAGCCGGGGTCGGGCAGCACCTCCAGGAAGTTCCCGCCGGACGACACCAGGGCGTCCAGCTCGCCGGCGTGGGCCGCGTCGATCATGTCGGTCGCGGTGAGGCCCGGCGTCGCCGGCACCTCGAACCCCCACAGCTCGGCGAACCGCGCCGCGTTCTCCTCCGTGACCGGCAGGCCGCCCGGCAGGCCCGTCGCGTACGCGCCCATCTCGGCGCCGCCCTGCACGCCGCTGTGGCCGCGGATCGGCATCAGCCCGCACTTGTCGCGCCCCACGAACCCGCGCGCCAGCGCCAGGTTCACGATCGCCCGGACGTTGTCCTCGCCGTACGCGTGCTGGGTGATGCCCATCGACCACACCAGCACCGCCGACCTGGCCTCGCCGAGCAGCCTGGCCAGGCGGAACATGTCCTGGCGGGACGCCCCCGACAGCGCCTCCAGCTCCTCCCACGACTGGTCCGACACCGCGCGCCTGACCTCGTCGAAGCCGGTGGTGCGCTCCTCGACGAACGCCTTGTCCACCCAGTCGTTCTCGACGAGGTGCTTGAGCACGCCGTTGAGGAAGCCGATGTCGCCGCCCACGTTCACGCCGAAGAACTCGTCGGTGATCTTCGTGCCGAACACCGCGGACTCCGCGTTGGACGGCACCCAGTACCGGTCCATGCCCGGCTCCCGGTACGCGTTGACCATCGCGATCCGGGTCCCGGCCTTCTTGGCGTGGTAGAGGTACTTCATCGCCACCGGCTGGTTGTTCGACGGGTTCGACCCGATGAAGACGATCAGGTCGGAGCCGATCCAGTCGGTGTAGGAGCAGGTGGTGGCCGCCGCGCCGATGGTCTCCTTGAGCGCCACCGTCGAGGGCGAGTGGCAGATGCGGGCGGCGTTGTCCACGTTGTTCGTGCCGAGCGCGCGCACCGCCTTCTGCGCCGCGTAGTAGTTCTCGTTCGGCACGCCCCTGCTGGTCAGGTACACGCCGAACCGCCGGTCGCGCAGCCCGTCCGCGGCCACGCGCAGCGCCTCGTCCCAGCTCACCCGCCTGAAGCCCGGCTCGCCCGCCCGCCGCAGCATCGGGTACGGCAGCCGCCCCAGCGACCGCAGCTCGGCGCTCTTCCTGCCGGCCAGCCCCGACACGTCACGCAGCAGCGAGACGTCGAGCGGGCCCATCGTGTTCAGCGGCAGCAGCCGGAGCCTGATGTTGCACAGGTGGATCTCCGGCATGGTCCAGTCGCGCATGCCGCGGGTGCCGAGCGCGCAGCCGTCGCAGGTGCCCTCGTTCAGGATGCGCCAGGCGTAGCGCCTGTTCCCCTTGACCGAGCGGAAGGCCTTCCACAGCTCCAGGTAATTGTTCGGCTTGCGCAACCCGAGGCCGAAGGGGCGCAACGAAGCCCAGTTGCGGGGGTCCAGACGTCTTTTCACCCTTCCATCTTCCCCAAGTCCCAGGTCATGGGAACAGCTCGGGTTGGGCAAGATGGGAGGATGCCCGACTCGCGCTACTCCGACCTCGACCGGCCGCCGCTGTCCGCGGCCGCGCTCAACCGCGCCCTGGTGCGCCCAGGCTCCCTGTGGACGGGCGTCACCGTGGTGCAGAGCACCGGCTCCACGAACGCCGACCTGGCGCGCGCCGCCCGCGAGGGCGCCCCCGAGGGCACGGTGCTGGTCGCCGAGTCGCAGGAGGCGGGCCGCGGCCGGCTGGGCCGCACCTGGTCGGCGCCGCCCCGCTCGGGCCTGACGTTCTCGATCCTGCTCAGGCCGTCCGTCCCGGTGGCAGCCCAGGGGTGGCTGTCCCTCCTGTACGGCGTCGCCGCCGCCAGCGCCGTACGCCGCCTGGCCGAGGTGGACGTACGGCTCAAGTGGCCCAACGACCTCCTGGTGGGCGAGCGCAAGATCGCCGGCATCCTGGCCGAGCGCGCCGACGACGCCGTGGTGATCGGCATGGGGCTCAACGTGTCGCTCACGCCCGCCGAGTTGCCCGTCCCCACCGCCACGTCGCTCGCCGTCGAGCAGGCCGCGTGCCTCGACAGGGACCCTCTCCTGCGCGCCGTGCTCAGGGAGGTCGAGACCCACTACCGCGAGTGGGCGGCGGCGGGCGGCGACGCCGACGCCTGCGGGCTGCGCGCCGCGTACCTGGCCTCCAGCGCCACGGTCGGCCGCCCGGTGCGGGTGGAGCTGCCCGGCGACCAGGCGCTGACCGGCCTGGCCACCGGCATCGACCCGGGCGGGCACCTGCAGGTGGAGTCGGGCGGCGAGCGCTACACGCTCAGCGCGGGCGACGTGGTGCACGTCCGTCCCGCGGCGTAGCCCCGGCGCGGGCGACGGTGGCACGATGGGCGCATGACCCTTCCCGACCACCATCTGACGCAGGGTGAGCGGGTCATCAGGTCCTTCCGTCCCCACTGGAAGCGCCTGATCGGCCCGACACTCGCGCTGGTGCTCATCGTCGCCGCGGCCGGCGTGGCGATCTACCTCGTCCCCGGCGGCTGGGAGTACGCCTCCTACGCCAGGATCGCCGCCGCGGCCGTCGCGCTCGCCCTGCTGACGATCTGGTCGTTCGTCCCGTACCTGCGGTGGCGCAACACCGGGTACACCCTCACCACCCACCGGTTCACGATCAGCACCGGGGTGCTCAACAAGTCCACCGACGAGATCCCGATGGCCAAGGTCAACACCGTGAGCTCCGACCAGACGTTCGGCGAGCGGCTGTTCGCCTGCGGCACGCTGACCGTCGAGTCGGCGGGCGACAGGGGCCAGATCGTCCTGCGCGACATCCCGAGGATCCAGGACGTGCGCACCGACCTGTTCAGGCTGGTGGAGGACGCCTCCGACGGCGACATCGACGGCAGATAGCCTGCTGGGGTGAACGCTCCAGCACCGAGCGGCGGGCCCGCGGCCGAGGAGTTCGAGCGCCTGCTGGCCGGCATGCCGCCCCGCCACACCCGTGAGCAGGTCGCCGCCGAGGCCGGGGTGTCACAGGAACTGGCCAGGCGCATCTGGCGCGCGCTCGGCTTCGCCCAGCTCGCCGACGACGCCGTGGCGTTCACCGACGCCGACGTCGACGCGCTGCGCCGCGTCCGCGCCATGCTCGACGGCGGCGTCCTCGACGAGGCGGGCGTGATCCGCCTGGCCAGGGCGCTCGGCCAGACCACGGCCAGGCTCGCCCAGTGGCAGGCCGAGATCCTCATCGGGGCGGTGCTGCCGCCCGAGCCGGCCGGCACCGACCTCACCGCGCTGTTCGACGCCGCAGAGGGGCTGCTGCCCGACCTGCAGCACGTCCTCGTCCACGTCTGGCGTGCCCAGCTCGCCGCCGCGGGCGCCCGGCTGCTGGCCCTGCCGGCCTCCGCCGAGGGCGGCGAGGAGCCCGCCCACACCCGCGTGACCCTCGCCGTGGGCTTCGCCGACCTCGTCTCGTTCACGCGGCGCGCCCGCGAGCTGGACGAGCACGAGCTCGCCGACCTCGTCGAGGGCTTCGAGTCGCGCGCCTCTGACATCGTCGCCGCCCACGGCGCCAGGCTGGTCAAGACCCTCGGCGACGAGGTGCTGTTCACCGCGCCCACGCCCGTGCAGGCCGCTCGCATCGCGCTCGACCTCCTCGACGCGGGAGAGCTGCGCGTCGGCCTCGCGTACGGCGCCGTGCTGCCCATCATGGGGGACGTCTTCGGCACCACCGTCAACCTGGCCGCCAGGCTCACCGCCATCGCCAGGCCCGGCACGGCCGTCGCCGACGCCGCCCTGGCCGAAGGGCTCGAAGGCGAGCCCGGCATCGAGGTGAGGACGATCAGGCGCAGGCCCGCGAGAGGGCTCGGCGTGGTGCAGCCGCATGTCTTGCGGAGATCACCGGCCTGACGCAGGATGGCCGCATGCCGTACGAAGTGCAGGGCGTCATCGCCCGAGGTAAAGGCCAGGAAGTGTCGGTGGAGACGGTCATCGTGCCCGACCCGGGGCCCGGCGAGGCGGTGGTCTCCGTCCAGGCCTGCGGCGTCTGTCACACCGACCTGCACTACCGGGAGGGCGGCATCAGCGACGAGTTCCCGTTCCTCCTCGGCCACGAGGCGGCGGGCGTCGTCGAGGCCGTCGGCGAGGGCGTCACGGAGGTCGCCCCGGGCGACTTCGTGATCCTCAACTGGCGCGCGGTCTGCCACCAGTGCCGCGCCTGCCTGCGCGGCCGGCCCTGGTACTGCTTCAACACCCACAACGCCCGGCAGCGGATGACCCTCGCCGACGGCACCGAGCTGTCGCCCGCGCTCGGCATCGGCGCGTTCCTGGGCAAGACCCTGGTCGCGGCCGGGCAGTGCACCAAGGTCTCGGCCGAGGCCCCCGCCGAGGTCGCGGGGCTGCTCGGCTGCGGCGTGATGGCGGGCCTCGGCGCGGCCGTCAACACCGGAGGCGTGACGCGCGGCGACAGCGTGGCCGTCATCGGCTGCGGCGGCGTCGGCGACGCCGCGATCCTCGGCGCGTCGCTGGCCGGGGCGGCCAAGGTCATCGCGGTGGACGTCGACGACCGCAAGCTGGAGTGGGCGCGCGGCTTCGGCGCCACCCACACGGTCAACTCCCGCGAGAACGACCCGGTGGAGGCGATCCGCGACCTGACCGGCGGCTTCGGCGCGGACGTGGTCATCGAGGCGGTGGGCAGGCCCGAGACGTACAAGCAGGCCTTCTACGCGCGCGACCTGGCCGGCACCGTGGTCCTGGTCGGCGTGCCGACCCCCGAGATGCGGCTCGACCTGCCGCTGCTCGACGTGTTCGGCCGCGGCGGCGCGCTGAAGTCGTCCTGGTACGGCGACTGCCTGCCGAGCCGCGACTTCCCGATGCTCATCGACCTGTTCCTGCAGAACCGGCTGCCGCTCGACCGGTTCGTCACCGAGACCATCGGGCTCGACCAGGTCGAGGACGCGTTCGCGAAGATGCACCGGGGAGAGGTGCTGCGATCGGTGGTGGTCCTGTGATCGACAGGGTCATCACCTCGGGCACGTTCTCCCTCGACGGCGGCACCTGGGAGGTCGACAACAACGTCTGGCTGGTGGGCGACGCGCGCGAGGTCGTCGTCATCGACGCGGCGCACGACGCCGGAGCCGTCGCCAGGCGGGTGGGCGGGCGCGCCGTCAAGGCGATCGTCTGCACGCACGCGCACAACGACCACATCAACGCCGCGGCGGAGCTCGCCCGCCTGACCGGCGCGCCGATCCGGCTGCACCCCGACGACCAGGTGCTGTGGGAGCAGGTGTACGGCTCGGGCGCCGCGTACGAGCCGCTGGCCGACGGCGAGAAGATCATGGTGGGCGGCACGGCGCTGGAGGTGCTGCACACGCCGGGCCACTCGCCGGGCGCGGTCTGCCTGTACGCGCCCGACCTTTGCGTGGTGTTCAGCGGCGACACGCTGTTCAGGGGCGGGCCCGGGGCGACGGGCCGCTCGTACTCCTCGTTCGACACCATCATCACGTCGATCAGGGAGCGGCTGCTGACGCTGCCCGCCGAGACGGTGGTGCACACGGGGCACGGCGACTCCACGTCCATCGGGGCAGAGGCGCCGCATCTGGAGGAGTGGATCGCCCGGGGGCACTGAGCCGGGCGCCGCGAGGGCGCGAAAGGGCAGGTCGGTGTGGCACACCTAACGTAGGCACCCTGGCCAGGGTGGGTTATCTTAGGTGTGCCTTACCTAATTGTCCCGTCGAGAGGCCCTGTGGGATGTATGTCTGCATTTGTCATGCCGTGACCGAGAACGAGGTCCACGACTGCATCGCCGCGGGAGCCCGGAGCGCCAAGCAGATCCGCGACACCACTGGTGCCGGTGGGGACTGTGCCTCTTGTGTCCGGAAGATCTGTGCGATTCTGAAAAGGTCGGAGGAACTGACGACCGCATAGCGACGGGGGCGCGTTCATGCAGGGGGACAAACAGATCATCGAGTTGCTGAACGAGCAGCTCACAGCGGAGCTCACGGCGATCAACCAGTACTTCCTGCACTCCAAGATGCAGGAGAACTGGGGCTACACCAGGCTCGCCGAGCACACTCGCGCGGAGTCGTTCGAGGAGATGCGGCACGCCGAACGGCTGACCGACCGCATCCTCTTCCTGGAGGGCCTGCCCAACTACCAGCGGCTCGGCACCCTGCACATCGGCCAGACCGTCGAGGAGCAGCTCCACGCCGACCTGGAGGTTGAGCTCGCGGTCGTCCAGCGCCTGCGTCCGGCGATCGACCTCATGCGCGAGAAGGGCGACATCACCTCGGCGCGCATCTTCGAGGAGATCCTCGAGGACGAGGAGGAGCACATCGACTACCTGGAGACCGAGCTCGGCCTGATCGGCAGCCTGGGCATCCAGCTCTACCTGGCCCGCTACGCCAGGCCGTCGTCGCCGGACTCCTGAGCTCGCGCGGCCCGGTCCCCCCGCCGGGCCCGCCACGCCGCCGCGCGGCCACCACCCTGGGCCCGTCGTCCCCGCCCCATATCTTTACGCACCTGCTCTGGCCTGCCACTCGGGGCGGGCGTACGCTGCTGTCACGGTCGTCCGTCCCAAGACCCGCGTGAGGCTCCGCGGGCTCCCACAGCTCTCACCGCCGTCCGCTCCGGGGCTCCGTCCGGGGGCGCGCGCCCGCTGCTCCTCCGCCGGGAATTCCTTTCTCCAGGCACACCCGAAGCAGGAAACGAACCCTCAATGGTTTCGTCTCGCGAATCGCGGTAATTTAATCCTGACTAACTGATATTTAGCCGCGTTTGCCCAGGTCAATGGATAGGTCAACGACGAGTCAAACCGCGCGCTGTGCCCGGGAAACGATCGCTTAAGGTCCTACGATCGCTTCATGACCTGCGTACTTCTCGCCGAGGATGACACCTCGATCTCGGAGCCTCTCGCGCGTGCGCTGCGCCGTGAGGGCTACCAGGTCGAAGTGTCACCCGACGGCCCGCAGGCCCTGGAGAGGGCCCTGTCGGGCGGCATCGATCTCATAGTTCTCGACCTCGGACTTCCAGAGATGGACGGTCTCGAGGTCGCTCGCCGGATCCGCGCCGAAGGGCACGGCACCCCGGTTCTCATACTCACCGCCCGCGTCGACGAGGTCGACACCGTCGTGGGTCTCGACGCAGGGGCCGACGACTACGTCACCAAGCCGTTCCGCCTGGCCGAACTGCTGGCCAGAGTGCGGGCGCTGCTGCGTCGAGGCACCTCGGAGACGCCCGTGGTGCAGGGCGTCCGCATCGACGCCGACTCCCGTCGCGCCTGGATGGGGGACAAGGAGCTGCATCTGACGACCAAGGAATTCGACCTGCTCCGCGTGCTGGTCCGCGACGCCGGCAAGGTGGTCACACGCGAGCAGATCATGCGCGAAGTCTGGGACACCAACTGGTGGGGTTCGACCAAGACGCTCGACATGCACATTTCGTGGCTGAGGCGGAAGCTGGGCGACGACGCCGCCAAGCCGCGTTACATCACGACCGTCCGGGGAGTCGGCTTCCGCTTCGAACGCGAGTAGGCATGCGCCGTCGCCTGCTCACCTCCACCCTGGTCGTGGCGGTCATCGCTGTCCTGCTGCTGGGGGTTCCCCTCGGAGTCGTGGTCAGCCGCCTGATCGTGGACGAGGCGGCCCAGGAACTCGGAGCGGAGGCGAGACGTCTCGTCGGGGAGGTCGAGTACGCCCGCGTCCAGGAGACGCCGCTCGACCCCCAGCAGTTGGAGCAGAAGTATCCCGGCCGGTACATCCAGATCTGGGAACGGGGCACGCCGCTCCGGGTGACCGTCGTCGGCACGGCGCCGTCGTCCGGTCACCTCATGACCGAGGACGCCCAGACCAACACCGGCGTCTACGTCCGGATCAGCCGCGACCGCGACCAGGTCGAGCGGGACGTGCGCGCACGCCTCCTGCTGATCGTGGCCCTCGCCGTCGCGGCCCTGGCGGTCGCCGTCAGCCTGGCGGTGGTGCAGTCGCGCCGGTTGACGCTGCCCTTGCAGGACCTGGCCAAGATCGCCGACCGGCTGGGCTCAGGCGATGCCAGGCCCAGCAAACACCGGTACGGCATCCCCGAGCTCGATCGGGTGGCCCAGGTCCTCGACCGCAGCGCCACCCGCATCTCCGACCTGCTGGCCCGCGAGCGCGAGTTCGCCACGGACGCGTCACACCAGCTCAGAACCCCCCTGACCGGCCTCACCATGAGGCTGGAGGAGATCGTCGCCTCCGCCGACGACGAGGCCGTCGTGCGTGAGGAGGGCGAGGCGGCCATCGTCCAGGCCGAACGGCTCACCGCGGTCATCGACGAACTGCTGGCCGCGGCGCGCCGCCAGCGGCACGCCCAGGCCGAGCCGGTGTCGATCGACGAGGTGCTCGCCCAGCAGATCACCGAGTGGGAGCCGGTGTTCCGCGACGCCGGGCGCCTGCTGCTGCTCGACGGGGCGCGCGGGCTGAAGGCGATGACCACCACCGGCGGCTTCGGCCAGGTCGTGGCCTCGCTGCTGGAGAACTCCCTGCGGCACGGCGGCGGAGCCGTCACCGTGACCACCACCAGCGGCGACAACTACGTGGTGATCGAGGTGTCGGACGAGGGCCCCGGCATCGACGACGAGATCGCCCCGAGGATCTTCGAGAGGAACGTCAGCGGAGGCGGCGGCACCGGCCTCGGGCTGACGCTGGCCCGCGCGCTGGCCGCCGCGGACGGCGGACGGCTGGAGCTGGTGCGCCGGCGCCCCGCCACGTTCGCGATCTTCCTGCGTCCGGCCGAGGACGACAGCAGGAACCGCGTGGTCAGCGGTCCTGCCTGATGCCGATCTCGGGCAGCTCGGCCGGGATGGGCGTGGTGGCCTCCAGGAACACCCACTTCTTGTACGACCAGTAGCGGAAGAGGGTGCCGAGCCCGACGCCGACGAAGTTGGCGATGTTGAGGCTCAGGCCGTCCGTCAGGTTGAGCGTCCGGGCGGTGAAACCGATCACCAGCACGCCGAACAGCAGGGCGATGCCGTTGAGCAGGAAGAACAGGAAGTACTCGCGCCCGAGGCCGCTCTGCTCGCGGTGCCTGAACGTCCAGTACCTGTTGCCGAGGTAGGCGAACGTGGCCGAGAGCGTGGTGGCGATGACCTTCGACGTCATCGGGCCCCAGCCGATCCCGAGCAGGAAGGCGTTGTACAGGCCCGTGTCGAGGAGGAAGGCGGCGGCGCCGATGGTGCCGAACTTGGTGAGCTCGTGCAGCAGGGAGCGGAACCGCTGGTAGAGGCGCCTGACGACCTTCACGTCTCTGTTAGGTCCTTTCCCTGCGCGGGTGGTGACCTTCTCAGCGTACCGGTCGGGGTCGCGGGTCGGTGTCAGAGCAGCGGACAAGCCGCGCAAAGAACACTTCCAGAAATATCGGCTTATGACCGGCATGTGGGGATGGCGGGCACTACGCTGCGGTGCGAACGCGCACAAACCTCCGGCCGGCGGGAGCCGGGCGGCACGCGTGCGCGCGGAGGAGCCCGCTGACGAACCGCCCGCCGTCACCGTGGAGAACGGGACGGCGTGCGCGTGGAGGAGCCGCCGGGCGGTCGTGGCCTGCGAGGCGACCCGGAACGGCCGCCCGGCCCACCCCAGCCCCGTCCAGGGGGCGGCATTGGGCGGGTGACCTGGCAGGGAAGTCGATCCGTCCCGGTAAGCTCACCTCACGTGAGTTCCTACAGCCCCATCGGGCCGGTCGTCGGCATCGTCGGTGCCGGTCAGCTCGCCAGGATGTCGCAGCAGCCCGCCATCGCGCTCGGCGTCGAGCTGCGGGTGCTGGCCAACGCCCCCGACGAGAGCGCCGCCCGGGTGATCGTCGACACCCGCATCGGCGACTACCGCGACCTCGCCGACCTGCGGTCGTTCGCCAAGGGATGCGACGCGATCACCTTCGACCACGAGCACGTGCCCACCGAGCACATCGCCGCGCTGACCGCCGAGGGCCACGCCGTTCACCCCGGCGCCGAGGCGCTGGTCCACGCCCAGGACAAGGCGGTCATGCGCGAGCGCCTGACCGCGATCGGCGCGCCCTGCCCCGCCTGGCGGCGCGTGTCGTCCGCCGAGGACGTGGCGGCGTTCGCCGCCGAGCACGGCTGGCCCGTGGTGCTGAAGGCGGTCCGCGGCGGCTACGACGGCCGCGGCGTGTGGGTGTGCCGCACCCAGGAGGAGGCCGCCGAGGCGTTCGCGTCCGGGGCCCCGCTGATGGCAGAGGCGTTCGTGCCGTTCGAGCGCGAGCTCGCGGTGCTGGTCGCCAGGTCGCCGCACGGGCAGGGCGTCAGCTACCCGGTCGTCGAGACCGTCCAGCGCGACGGCATCTGCGTCGAGGTGCTCGCACCCGCACCCGGGCTCGACCCCGAGCAGGCCGCCGAGGCGCAGCGCGTCGCCCTGCAGATCGCGAACGAGCTGGGCGTCACGGGGCTGCTCGCGGTGGAGATGTTCCAGACGGCCGACGGCCTCGTCGTGAACGAACTGGCCATGCGCCCGCACAACAGCGGCCACTGGACGATCGAGGGCGCCACCACCTCCCAGTTCGAGCAGCACCTGCGGGCGGTGCTCGACCTGCCGCTGGGCTCGCCGTCGATGACCGCGCCGGTGGTCGTCATGGCCAACCTGCTGGGCGGCGACGACCCCGACCTGTTCAGCCGGTACGAGCACGTCATGGCGCACGACCCCGGCATCAGGCTCCACTTCTACGGCAAGCAGGTGCGACCGGGCCGGAAGATCGGCCACGTCACGGCGCTGGGCGCCGACCTGGAGACCGTCCGCGCCCGCGCCCGCCACGCCGCCGTCTACCTGACCACCGGGGAGTACACGTGAGCACCGGCTCCAACACCACCGCCGACGCCACGGGCACCGGCGTGGGCGCCGTCGGCATCGTCATGGGCAGCGACTCCGACTGGCCCGTGATGAAGGCCGCCGCCGAGGCCGTCGCCGAGTTCGGCGTGCCGTTCGAGGCGGACGTCGTCTCCGCGCACCGCATGCCCACCGAGATGATCGACTACGGGCGGCGGGCCGCCGAACGCGGCATCAAGGTGATCATCGCGGGGGCGGGCGGCGCGGCGCACCTGCCCGGCATGCTGGCGTCCGTGACGCCGCTGCCGGTGATCGGCGTGCCGGTGCCGCTGAAGTACCTCGACGGCATGGACTCCCTGCTGTCGATCGTCCAGATGCCGGCCGGGGTGCCGGTGGCGACGGTCGCGATCGGCGGGGCCAGGAACGCGGGCCTGCTGGCCGTGCGCATCCTCGCGACCTCGGACGAGCGGCTGCGCTTCCAGATGCAGGAGTTCCAGGCGGAGCTGAAGGAGCAGGCGTACGCGAAGGGTGAGCGGCTGCGCGCCGAGGCTGCGCAGCTGCGCGGCGAGACGGCGCGGATCTGACCGGCGGCCCGGCAGGAACACCGAACACGGGCGGGAGACGCCGGCGCGGGCCCGGCGGTGGCCTGCCCAGGTGTGCTCACCGGGCTCCAACAGGCAGGACGGAAGGCCGCCCCGGCTGCGGAGCCGGGGCGGCCTTCCGTCCTGCCTGCTTCGCGCGGAGGGTTCGGGTGGAGGACGGCGCCGGGGCGCGTCAGGGGCGGCCGAGGGCCCGGTAGTGCCAGCCCGCCGAGCGCCACGCCTCGGCGTCGAGGGCGTTGCGGCCGTCCACGATGCGCCGGGTGGCGACCACCGCGCCCAGCTCCTCGGGGTCGAGCGCCACGAACTCCTGCCACTCCGTCAGCAGCAGCACGACGTGCGCGCCCCGCACGGCCTCGACGGCTGATTCGCCGTAGTTCAGCTCGGGGTGAGCCTTACGGGCGTTGCCGAGCGCGATCGGGTCGTAGACGGTGACCTGTCCGCCCTGGTGGCCGATCGTCACGGCGACGTCCAGGGCGGGGGAGTCGCGGATGTCGTCCGAGTTCGGCTTGAACGCGGCCCCCAGCACACCCACCGTGCAGCCGTGGAACGAGCCGCCCGCCAGCTCCCTGGCCAGGTCCACCATGCGGGCCCTGCGGCGCATGTTGATGGCGTCGACCTCGCGCAGGAACGTCAGCGCCTGGTCCGCGCCCAGCTCGCCGGCCCGCGCCATGAACGCCCTGATGTCCTTCGGCAGGCAGCCGCCGCCGAAGCCGAGGCCGGCGTTGAGGAACCGCCCGCCGATCCTGTCGTCGTACGAGAGGGCCTCGGACAGCTGCTTGACGTCGGCGTGCGCGGCCTCGCACACCTCCGCCATGGCGTTGATGAACGAGATCTTCGTGGCGAGGAAGGCGTTCGCCGCGGTCTTGACCAGCTCGGCGGTGGCGTAGTCGGTGACGACGAAGGGGACGTCGCCGAGGGGTTCGTACACCTCGCGCAGCACCTTCTCCGCGCGCTCGGTGCGTACGCCGAGGACGATCCTGTCGGGCTTGAGCGTGTCCTCCACGGCGAAGCCCTCGCGCAGGAACTCGGGGTTCCAGGCGAGCTCGGCCTCGGCTCCGGCGGGGGCGAGCCTGGCGAGCTTGTCGGCGAGGCGCTCGGCGGTGCCCACGGGCACGGTGGACTTGCCGACGACGAGGCAGGCCCGGTCGAGCAGCGGCCCGAGCGCCTCGATGGCGCCGTCCATGTACGACACGTCCGCGGCGTACTCGCCGCGCTTCTGCGGGGTGCCGACGCAGACGAAGTGCACGTCGCCGAACGCCGCGACCTCCTCGTAGGAGGTGGTGAAGCGGAGCTTGCCGGATTCGAGGCCGCGGCGGAGCACAGGTTCCAGGCCGGGCTCGTGGATCGGGAGCTCCCCGGCGTTGAGGCGGCGGATCTTGTCGGCGTCGATGTCAAGGCCCAGGACGTCGAATCCGAGATCCGCCATGCAAGCCGCATGGGTGATGCCCAGGTATCCGGTCCCGATCACCGTGAGGCGATATGGCACGAGTGAGCTCCTTTCGATCGCCAGGCATGCTACCGGCCCGCAGCTATCCCCTTCGTGCCACCTCCTCCTGGTCGCAAACCGTACCGGCTGGTAACAAGATGCTCGGACGTCCTAGTATCGGCGTATGAGCTTTCCTCTGTACGCGCCCGCCGAAGAGCACGACATGCTCAGGGAGACGGTCCGGGCCCTGGCCGACGACAAGATCGCTCCGCGTGCCGCGGAGGCCGACGAGACGGGCGAGTTCCCGTGGGACGTGTACAAGGCGCTGGTCGCGGCCGACCTGCATGCTGTCCATGTCCCGGAGCAGTACGGCGGCGCGGGGGCCGACGCGCTCGCGGCGGTCATCGTGATCGAGGAGGTGGCGCGGGCCTGCGCGTCGTCCTCGCTGATCCCGGCGGTGAACAAGCTGGGTACGGTGCCGTTGCTGCTGTCGGCGTCGGAGGAGCTCAAGTCGCGGTATCTGCCGCCGGTGGCGCGTGG
>NZ_FOBF01000028.1 GCF_900109355.1 Nonomuraea pusilla | reverse complement strand
CGAGTGCCCGGCCATGCCCACGCGCGAAGGGTCGATCAGCCGGGCGCCCTTCCAGACGGGATGCCGTCCGAGCAGCCGGTCGAGCACGAACGACACGTCCGCCTGCCGCCCCCTGACCACCTTGGCTCCGCCCGTCATGGGGTCGGCCTCCAGCTCCTTGCAGGCGACGCAGCGGGCGAACCGCCCACCGGGCAGGGTCGTGCCGTACGACTCGTGGACGTGGTCGATCCCGGCCACCACGTACCCCCGGCTGGCCGGCTCCTCCGCGAGGGCGGTCAGCGACGTGCGCGACATCGTGAAACCGGGCGAGAGCACCACCAGCGGCAGCGTCCCCCTGCGGCCTGCCGGACGGGCCCCGCTGACGGCGTGCGTCCTGGTGCCGCTGACCGCCTCGCTCGGCACCCCCGTGATCTTCTGACCCTCCAGCAGGGCCTTGGCCTCCGCGTCCGTGGGCGCCCAGGGGTCGGGACGGCCGCGGTCGACCAGGTGCAGGCTGACGGTCCCCACCGGCTGGGACCCGGTCGGCGCGGGCAGCGTCACGCTGGTGGCCGGTGTGGTCACGGCGGGCGCCGGGCTCGTGGCCGCGGCTCCCGCGGGCACGGCCGTGAGGAGGACGAGCAGACCGGTGGTGACGGTGCCGGCCACACCGGCACCGCGCGTGATCGTGATCTGCATGGCGTCCATGCTCCCGCTCAGGACCGGAGCCTGCCTTCGGCCGAACGTCCACGTGACTTGTGACTTTCGCCGCGGCGCCGTACGTCGAAGGACGCGTGGCGGCGGGCTCACCGCCCCCGGCGTCGTCCCCCCTTCCGAGCCTGTGTCAGCGCAGCACCTCGGACGGGAGCCGGCGAGGGGAGAGGCGGGCCTGGCGTTCGGGGTGGCCGATGCGGAAGGCGGACAGCACCTGGACGCCGGGCTCGCGTACGAAGGCGGCGAGCCGGGACGCGAGGACGGGGTCGCGGCCCTGGCTGACGTCCCGGTCGATGCGTTCGGTGATCTGGTTCATGTGCTGGAGCGCCAGGCCGCGGGCGGTGACGGCCAGGTGGATCCGCTGGAGCAGCCGGCCACCCTGAAGCTGCCGCACCGGGTCGCGCGGGTCGGGGACGAGCACGAGACCGTAGGCCGCCGCGGTCCTGGTGTGGACGGTGCGGGTCTGGTCGAGCCAGAACGCGTCACCCGACTGGCGTGAACTGGCGGGCAGGAGCTTGGCGACCACGGTCATCAGCGGGTTGAGCCCTTGCCCGTCGAGCGTGAGCCCGTCCCTGTGCGCGTCGATGGCGCCGGCGCTGGAGCGGAACCAGGCGAACCCGTCGCGGGACTGCTCCTCGTCGTCGACGACCGCCTGCGCGGCGTCGATCATCAGCGTGCCCAGGGCGTCCCGGTCGGCGCGGGCGGTGATCCAGCTCACTGCCGGGACCGGGTCTTCGGCCAGGGCGGCGAGGTCGGCGAGGACGCCGGGCAGGACCGGCTTGTCCTGGTAGGGTCCGCGGTTGCTGTGCCGGTGGCCGATGGCCTCGTACAGGGCGGAGACGTTCCGCGGCCCGGCCGGCAGTTCGATCCGGGCGGCCAGCAGGGGCTGTGCCGGATCAGGTTGAAGCGCGACCCGCGGGTCGAAGCCGCGGGCGCGGGCCGCCAGGACCATGTTCTCCACAGCGCAGCCGAGCCCGATCCGCAGCTCCCTGCCGAAGGGGTCCACGTTCCTCATCTGCCGGGCCGGGTCGGCGTGCACCTCGATGCGGTCGCCGTCGAGGTGGAACGTCCACGGCTGGGTGTTGTGCGGGCTGGCCGCCAGCACCGCCGCCGCCACCACGCCGCGCGGCCCTTCGTCGTCGCGCCACTGCCGCCACGCCTCGTACGCGGCTCCGCCGTCGCCGCCCAGGGCCTTGGTGTCGTACGCACGGTAGGATAGGGCGCCCGTACCGGCCACCGCCACTCCCAGCGCCCCGGCACCCACACCCCGCAGCACCTTCCGCCGTGTCAAGGCCCGTACGGACACGCCGGGTTCATCCGGGTTCGCATCCTGGACGGATTCCATCACCACACTCCTCAGTGAGACAGCCCCGGTCGCCGTGGTGCGCCGGGCAGGACCAACTCTCCGCCTCGGACCGGGTCAGAACCAGAGCCGAAAGACCCATCACGCCGGCACACCGCCCGGCGGCGCAGGTCACGGGGCGGGCAGCTCTCCCGACCCCCTCGCGACGAGCCGGGTCGGGACGACCACCGTCCTGGCCTTCGAGCGGTCGCCGTCGAGGCGGCTCATCAGCAGGCCGGCCGCCGCCCTGCCGATCTCGGCGGGATCCTGCGCGACGACGGTCAGCGGCGGGTCGAGGACCTCGGCGAGCGGGAGGTCGTCGAATCCGACGAGTGCGACGTCCCTGCGGCCGAGCCTGGCCAGTCCGAGGACCGCGCCCGTGGCGGCGAAGTTGTTGGCGGCGAACACCGCGGTGGCCGGGGCGGTCCCGCCGAGCACCCGGCCGACGGCGGCCGCCGCCGCCTCGTGGTCGTGGCCGATCTCCACCAGGGCGCGGTCGAACGGGATGCCGGCTTCGGCCAGCGCGTCGCGGTAGCCCTGGAACCGTTCTCGCCTGGTGTACAGCTTGGGCGAGTCGCCGATGAACGCGATGCGCCGGTGGCCGTGGGCGATCAGATGGGCGACGCCCGCGCGCGCCCCCTCCCTGTTGGCGCTGACCACGCAGTCGGCGGTGACGCCTGCGGCGGGGCGGTCCAGGAAGACGACGGGCAGCCCCGCCGCCCGCTCGGCCCGCAAGGAGCGGTGCTCGCTGTCGGCGGAGGGGACGACGAGCAGGGCGGTCACCCGGCGGGCCAGGAAGGTGGAGATCAGCGAGCGTTCCAGTTCGGACGTCTCGTTCGACGACCCCACGATCAGCGTGAGGCCGCGCGAGCGCACCGCGGTCTCGAACCCGCCGGCGAGCGTGCCGAAGAACGGATTGCCCATGTCGGGGATGACGAGCCCGACGGTGGAGTCGCGCGCGCCGACGCGCATGTTCCTGGCCAGCAGGTTGGGACGGAAACCCAGCCTGGCCATCGCCTCCAGCACGCGCGCGCGGGTTTCCTCCGCGACAGGGCCGTCGCCGTTGACGACTCTGGACACGGTCTTGGCCGTGACGCCGACCTCTCTGGCCACGTCACTCATGGTCGCGCCGCGAACCTTGGGCATGGGCGGCACCGTTCTTCACGTCGGATCTACTGGGTCGAGGACCAAGACTAGAGCTGATCAGGAACGGCCGGCGACGGTGCTGCCGGTGCCCTGGTCGAGCTGGAGGGCGCCGGTCATGATCGCCACGACCTCTGCCATCTCGTGGTCCCCCGGCTTGATCACGCCGACTCTGCGGCCGAGCCGCTGGATGTGGATGCGGTCGGCGATCTCGAACACGTGCGGCATGTTGTGGCTGATCAGGATCACCGGCAGGCCCCGCTCGCGGACGCGGCGGATCATGTCCAGGACCTGGCCGGACTCCTTGACGCCCAGGGCGGCGGTCGGCTCGTCCATCACCACGACGTGCCGCGCCCAGGCGACGGCGCGGGCCACGGCCACGCCCTGGCGCTGGCCACCGGACAGCGACTCGACCGGCTGCGTCAGCGAGCGCAGCCCGATCTTGAGCTCGGCCATGTGCCGAGCCGACTCCTCCCGCATCCGCTTGTGGTCGAGCAGGCGGAAGACCTTCCCCAGCAGACCCGGCCTGCGCACTTCCCTGCCGAGGAACATGTTGCTGGCGATGTCGAGTGAGGCCGCGACCGCGAGGTCCTGGTAGACGGTCTCGATGCCGTGCTCGCGCGCGTGCAGCGGATCGCGGAACCTGACCGGCTCGCCGTCGAGCAGGATCTCACCGGAGTCGGGCTGAAGGGCCCCGGTCAGGGCCTTGATCAGGCTCGACTTGCCGGCGCCGTTGTCGCCGATCACGGCGAGCACCTCGCCGGGGAGGAGGTCGAAGTCGGCGCCGTCGAGCGCGGTCACGTGCCCGTAGCGCTTGACCAGACGGCGGGCCTGCAGGACCGGGGTCACCGGTGCGTCGGTCATCGGATCCTCCTGCGGGAGAGCTGGTCCACGGTCACCGCGAGGATGACGAGCACGCCGGTGATCAGCGTCTGGTAGATCGAGGAGACGCCCATGAGCTGCAGGCCGTTGCGGAACACGCCCACGATCAGGGCGCCGAGGAGGGTGCCGAGGACCAGGCCCCGCCCGCCGAACAGGCTCGTGCCCCCGAGCACGACCGCGGTGATGCTGTCGAGGTTGTCCGTCTGCCCGGCCTGCGGGTCGCCGACGCCGGTGCGGGAGACCAGGAGCAGCGCCGCGATGCCGTACACGAGGCCGGCCGTGGTGTAGACGCCGACGGTGAGGCGCCGGGTGCGGATGCCGGTGAGCCTGGCGACCTCCGAGCTGTTGCCCAGGGCGTAGACGTGCCGGCCCCAGGCCGTCTGGCCCAGCAGGTAGGCGAACAGCAGGAACAGCAGGATCGTCAGCAGCGAGCCGTACGTCACCAGGGTGCCGCCGATCGCGAAGGTCTCGCCGAGGGCGGTCAGCGGCGCGGGCAGGTTCGCCACGGTCTGGTCGGCCGAGTAGATGTGGGTGAGCGCGAAGACCACGTTCAGCATGCCCAGCGTGACGATGAACGGCGGCAGCGGGATCGAGGTCACCAGCAGCCCGTTGAGCGCTCCGAACGCGGCGCAGACAAGGATGCCGAGCGCGATCGCGAGCAGCGGCGGCACGGCGCCGTCGGCGGCGAGCTTGGCCATGACGATCCCGCCGAACGCCATGATGGCGCCGTTGGCCAGGTCGATCCCGGCGGTGAGGATGATCAGTGTCTGGCCGATGGCCAGGGTGCCGACCACCATCACCTGCTGGATGACGAGCGAGAAGTTCCCGCCGGTGAGGAACTGGTCGGTGTTGAGCGAGAAGAAGGCGCAGGCGAGCAGGAGGGCCACGAGCGGCCCCATGGTGGGCGTGGTCAGCAGGCGGCGGGCGGCCGATGGGGCGCCCGTCCTGGCCGGGGCCGGCGGGGTGGAGAGTGCGGACGTCATGCTCGATCAGCCCCAGCAGTTCTGCAGGCCGAAGGCGGTGTCCTTGGACTCCACGCCGGTGACGGGCTTGTCGCTGACGAGGGTGGCGCCGGTGTCGGTGTAGCCGGACGCCTTGGTCCCGCTCTTGGCGAAGGTGAGCACGGCCTTGACGCCTTCCTCTGCCATCTTGAGCGGGTACTGCTGGGAGGTGGCCGCGATCTGGCCGCTCTGCACCGCCTTGGTGCCGGTGCACCCTCCGTCCACCGAGACGATGAGGACGTCCTTCTCGCGGCCCTTGGCCTTCAGCGCCGTGTACGCGCCGAGGGCGGCGGGCTCGTTGATGGTGTAGACGACGTTGATGTCGGGGGCCTTCTGCAGGCAGTTCTCCATCGCGGTCTGGCCCTTGGCCTGGTCGCCGCCGGTGTCCTGGGAGCAGACGATCGACGGGTCGCCCTCCGCGATGCCGTAGCCCTTCAGGAAGCCGTCGTGGCGCAGCTTGCCGACGGCGACGCCGGGGGCGAGATCCAACGTCGCGATCTTGGTGGGCTTCCCGGCCATGGCCGCCTTGGCGTACTGCCCGATGAGTTCGCCGGCCTTGAGGTTGTCGGTCGCGAAGAGCGCGTCGGTGGCGTCCTGGGGTTCGGTGGGGCTGTCCAGCGCGATGACCATCACGCCGGCCGACCGCGCCTTCCGCAGCGCGGGCACGATCGCCTTGGAGTCGCTGGGCGTGATGAGGATGCCCTTCACCCCTGCGGCGACCATGTTCTCGACGGCGGTGACCTGTCCGGCGTTGTCGCCGTCGAACTTGCCCGCGGCGGTCAGCAGTTCGACGCCGGACGCCTTCGCCGCGGCCTCCGCGCCCTCCTTCATCTTCACGAAGAACGGATTGGTCTCGGTCTTGGTGATGAGGCCGACCTTGACCTGGCCGGAGCCGCCTCCGGCCGCGGATGGTCCTGACGCTCCGGTGCCGCCTCCCCCGCAGCCGCCCACGATGATGGCGGCTCCCAAGGCGCAGGCGAGCGCAGCGGAGGTTCGGGTGGTTCGAGGCATGGGGGTTCTCCCTGGTGTATGGGCAGGCTGCGCCTAAGTCAACGATGACATATGTCAACGTTGACATCGCTGCCACGTGATGATGAACTCCCCGGGACGAAACGTCAATGGCTTACCGGCGTAACAACTCGGCAACGCCGGCGGAGACCCCCACCCTCACCCTTCGCGGGAAAGGCAGATCATGTCCCCCATTCAGGTCGCCGTCCTCGGCGAATGCGTAGCCGACGCCTTCCCCAGCGGAAGCCCGGAGCTCGGCGAACTCGCCCTGCGCGTGCTCCCGGGAGGCGGCCCGGCCAACACCGCCGTGGCGCTCGCGCGGCTCGGCAGCCCCACCCGGTTCGTCGGACGGATCTCCCGCGACGTCTTCGGCGCGCTGTTCCACGGCCGCTTCCACGCGTCCGGCGTCGATGTGACGGGCTGCGTCAGCGCGGCCGAGCCCAGCACGCTCGCGGTGGCCACCCTCGACGGCGCCGGCCAGGCCGGCTACTCCTTCCACGCCGAAGGCACCGCCGACTGGCAGTGGACCGCCGCCGAACTCACCCCCGACCGGCTCGGCGCGGCCGCGTGCGTGCACACCGGGTCGCTGGCCCTGGTCCGCTCCCCCGGCGGCGAGCGGATCGAGGAACTGCTGGCGACCGTGCGGGACCGGATGACGGTCTCGATCGACCCGAACGTGCGCGCCGGACTGGTGGACCCGGCCGTCTACCTGCGGAGGATGCCGCGGTGGTGCGCGCTCGCCGACGTCGTGAAGCTGAGCGACGACGACCTGAGGCACCTCGACTCAGGCAGGTCGCTGGAGGAGGCGTGCGACGCCTGGCATGCGGCGGGCGTCCGGCTTGCCGTGGTCACCCGGGGAGCGCAGGGGGCGGTGGTGTCGGTGGACGGCGCGCGGGTCCGCGTCCCCGCCCCCTCCATCGAGGTCGTGGACACGGTCGGCGCCGGGGACTCCTTCACCGCCGGCCTGCTGCACCACCTGGGCGAGCACGGTCTGCTGGGCGGCCGGCTCGGCGCCTTGGACCTCGACCGGGCCGTCGAGGCCGCCGCGTTCGCGGCCCGTGTCGCGGCGCTGACGTGCTCCGTGCCGGGGGCCGACCCGCCCTGGGCCAGGGAGCTGGCGGCCGCCGAACCAGTGCGGGCGCCCGCACGCGTCGCCCGCTGAGGCGCGGGTTCGCCGCCTTGCTCGCGCCGCTCGTTCCGCAGGTCGGCGGCGGTTCCGGCGCCCCCCACGTACGCAAGCGCTTGCGCAAGCGCTTTCGCGAAGTTATGGTGCGCCGGAGGCGAGCGAGACGGCCCGGCGGTGACTCCCGGGAGGAACGCCGCCCCTCCGACCCCACCACCCCCCACCCCAGGAGGACGGATGCGTCTGCCACGGGCAAGCGCCGTGCCGGTCGTGCTGGCCATGACGTGCGCATGGGGCCTGGCCACGCCCGGTCACGCCCAGAGCGGCCGTGACGAGCCGTACCGGCCGCAGATCCACTACACCCCCGAGCGGAACTGGATGAACGACCCGAACGGGCTCGTCTGGTACCAAGGGGAGTACCACCTCTTCTACCAGTACAACCCCAAGGCCGCTACCTGGGGAAACATGTCCTGGGGGCATGCGGTGAGCCGCGACCTGCTCCACTGGCGCGAACTCGGCGTGGCACTGCCCGCGACCGAGGACGAGCACATCTTCTCCGGAAGCGTCGTGGTCGACGAGCACGACACCAGCGGCTTCGGCGAACCCGGCCGGCCCGCCATGGTCGCCGTCTACACCAGCGCCCACCCCAGGACCGGGATCCAGGCCCAATCCCTGGCCTACAGCCTCGACGCCGGGCGCACCTGGACGAAGTACGCCGGCAACCCCGTCCTGGACCTCGGATCCACCGAGTTCCGCGACCCCAAGGTGTTCTGGTACGGCGAGGGCCGTTACTGGGTCATGGCCGTCGCCCTCCCGACAGCCAGGAAGATCGCTTTCTACCGTTCCGGCGACCTGAAGCGCTGGGAGAAGCTCAGCGAGTTCGGCCCCGCCAACGCCACCGACGGCATCTGGGAGGTCCCCGACCTGTTCGAGCTGCCCGTCGACGGGGACCCCCGAAGGAAGAAGTGGGTGCTCGTCGTCAACCTCAACCCCGGCTCCGTCGCCGGAGGCTCGGGCACGCAGTACTTCGTCGGCGACTTCGACGGCGTGACATTCACCGCGGACGACGTCGTCACCGGCGACGAGCCGCCGCCGGGCCACGTGTTCGCCGACTTCGAAGGCCAGGACCACGGCGGGTGGACCGTGGACAGCGATCCCGACCTGGCCCCGGCCCCTTCGGCGACGCCCCCGTACGAGGGACCGTGCCCGGCCAGCAGGAGGTCACCGGTTACCTCGGCAGCGGCCTGGTCAACAGCTTCGTCGGCCACGACGCCCCGCAGGGCCGCATGGTCTCACCCCGGTTCACGATCAGCGAGCCGTACATCGACTTCCTCGTCGGAGGCGGGCGGCATCCGCACCGGGACGGGACCGGGGACGGCAGGCCGCCCGCGGGTGACGTGCTCGCCGACTTCGAAGGTCCGACGTTCGGAACCGGCTGGACCGCCACCGGCGACTTCGCCGCGGCCGTGCCGCACCGCGGCGGGACCGGGCGCGTCGGCGAGCAGGTCGTCGACACCTTCTTCGGCTCCGGCACCAGCGGAGACCCCCTGACGGGCACGATCACATCGCCGGAGTTCACCCTCGCCCGCGACCACGTCAACTTCCTCATCGCCGGGGGCAGCACCCCCGACACCGCCGTCCGCCTGCTCGTCGACGGCAAGGCCGTGCGCACGGCCTCCGGTTCCGCCGACGGGCTGCTGAACTGGACCGGCTGGGACGTCGCCGAGCTCAGGGGACGCAGGGCCCGCATCGAGATCTTCGACCAGGCCACCGGCGGCTGGGGCCACCTGCTGGTCGACCACGTCGTGCTGTCGGACGCGGCGGCGCCGCCCCGCTCCTACGAGACCGCCGTCAACCTCGTGGTCGACGGCAAGGTCGTGCGCACCGCGACCGGCCAGGACAGCGAACGGCTGGACTGGACGTCATGGGACGTACGCGAGTTCGCCGGCAAGCAGGCCGAGATCCACGTCAACGACTTCAACCCCGACAGTTGGGGCCACATCAGCGTGGACCACATCGTGTTCTCCGACCGCCCCGCCGCGAGCAGGCTGCGACGGTACGCCTGGGCCGACTACGGCAAGGACTTCTACGCCGGCGTCTCATGGAACGACGTGCCCGGCGGCAGACGGATCTGGATCGGCTGGATGAACAACTGGCGCTACGGCGAGCGTATCCCCACCGCGCCGTGGCGCAGCGCGCAGAGCCTGCCCCGCGAGCTCGCCCTCGCGACGATCGACGGGCAGCCGCGCCTGGTGCAGCGGCCCGTCCAGACGATCGCGAACCTGCGCGGCGCGCCCGCCTTCACCCTGCGGGACCTGCGCGTGGAGCCCGGCACCACGCCCCTGCCCGACCGGGCGCGCGGCACGGTCCTGGAGATCACCGCCGAGTTCGACCCTGGCACGGCCCGGCGTCTCGGCCTGGTCGTCCGCGGCGGCGAGGCGGGCGAGGGGACGCTCATCGGGTACGACGCCGCCACCGCGTCGCTGTTCGTCGACCGGACCGGGTCAGGGGACACCGGCTTCGACGCCGACTTCCCCGGGGTCCAGTCGGGCCCGCTGCGGCGGCAGGGCCGGTGGGTCACCTTCACCGCCTACGTCGACCGGTCGTCGGTGGAGGTGTTCGGCGACAGGGGACAGACCGTCATCACCGACCAGATCTTCCCCTCCCCCGGCAGCGACGGCCTCGGCCTGTTCGCCGACGGCGGGACGGCCACGCTGCGGTCGTTGACGGTGCGGCCCCTGCGTTCCGTCTGGAGGTGACGCCGCCGCGCGCTCAGCCGGTCGCGCACCCGCAGGAGTCCCTGAGCATCAGCCGCGGCGCGAGCCGCACGGTCCGCGGCTTGCGCGCCGGCTCGCCGATCCGCTCCAGCAGCATGCGCACGGCCTCGCCCCCGATGTGGGCGATCGGCTGGGCGACGGTGGTGAGCCTGGGGCGGAACAGCGCCGCCCACTCGAAGTCGTCATAGGCGGCCAGGGCGATGTCGCCGGGGACGCGGACCCCGAGCCGCTCCAGCGTGCGCATCGCCCCGATGGTCATGTGGTTGTTCGCCACGACCAGCGCCGTCGGCGGGCGTGGCCCCTCCAGCAGGAGGTGCACCGCCCGCTCGGCGTCGTCAGCGTTGGAGTTGCCGCCGGCCATGAGCGCGTCGTCCGCCTCCAGCCCGCACTCCCGCAGCCCGCGGCGGTATCCCTCCAGCCGCTCCGCGGTGGTGCGCAGGCCGCGGCGGCCGAAGACCATCCCGATGCGGCGGTGGCCGTGCCCGGCCAGATGGGCGACCAGGTCGGCCGTGGCCTGGACGTTCTCCACGCCGACCTGGTCGAAGCGGGGCGAGGCGCAACGGTCCACCAGGACCGTCGGCGTGCCGGCCTCCTGGAGGTGGCGCAGCGCCGTTCCGCGCGGCCCGGCGGCGGTGGCGAGGAGGATGCCGTCGACGCGCCGCTGCTGAAGGGTGGTGACGACGCGCAGTTCGACCTCGGGGTCGTCGTGGGTGTCGGCGAGCAGGAGGGTGTAGCCGGCCTCGCCTGCGCGCGCCTCGATGGCCGAGACGAGGTCGGCGAAGTAGAAGTTGGTGATGGCGGACAGCGCGAGACCGATCGTCCTGGTGCTGCCGCTGACCAGGGAGCGGGCGATGGTGTTGTGGCTGTAGCCCGTCTCCTTGATGGCCTGCAGCACCCTGCGGCGCGTCTCCTCCTTGACCACGCGTGTCTCGTTGAGGACATGGGACACGGTGGAGATCGACACCCCCGCGTGCCGCGCGACGTCCGACATCGTGATCATCTGCTCACCACCACACGGATTGTAATCCGGGGTCGAGGACGGTCGTGGAAGGGCTGCGACCGGGCCGCGCCCGTGCCTGGTGCCAGGACGAGCACGATCACGACGACCCGGCTCCGCTCCGCGCCGCGTCCTGCGGCGGCGCGACGGACTCGCGGGCGCGCAGCGGCATCGGCACGCGGTGCACGTCCCCCTTCCGGTCGGAGGCGGCGGGGTCGCCGTCGATCTCGGTGAACAGCACGTCGACGGCTTTGCGGCCGAGCTCGTAGTGGGGCAGTGCCACGGTGGTCAGCTTGGGCCGGATCCACGAGGCGATGGGGTGGTCGTCGAAGGAGACGACGGACACGTCGTCGGGGACCTTCAGTCCGGCGTCGTCGAGCGCCTGGTAGGCGCCCATGGCGATGCGGTCGTTGAGGCAGATGAGCGCCCGCGGGCGGACGGTCCGCAGGAGCTCCCGCGTCGCGGCGAGACCGTGTTCCGGCTGCCAGTCGGGGCAGATGCGGCCGCCCGCCACCTTGACGTCCGCCTCGCCGAGCGCCTCGCGGATGCCGACGAGGCGCTCCACCGCCGCGACGCTCCCCGGGGGCACGTCCCGCATGCGGGGGCCGGCGCCGATCAGGTGGATGCCGTCGCGGTGCCCGGCGTCGAGCAGGGCGCGGGCCGCGACGCGGCCGGCCTCGACCTCGTCGGGGAGGACGGCGGGCAGTGCGGCAGGCTGCTTGGGCAGCGCGTTGAGCAGGACGGTGGGCATCGGCTTGACGCTCTTCGGCACCTTGATCGTCCTGGTGAACATCGAGGCCAGGATGAGCCCGTCGACCTGCCGGTCGTGCATGGCCTGGAGCAGGAGGCGTTCGAGCTCGGCGTCACCCTCCGTCTCACCGATGAAGAGCATGAAGCCGCGGTCCCTGGCGGCCTCCAGCGCTCCCTTGATCATGTCGCCGGCCAGCCGTGAGGTGGCGACCGTGTCGGAGACGAAACCGATCGTCCTGGAGGTGCCGGTGCGCAGGCCCACGGAGACTATGTTGGGCCGGTACTGTAACTCGTCCGCGGCGCGCAGGACCCGCTGCGCGACGTCCTCAGAGATCCGCAGCTCACGCCCGCGGCCGGACAGCACCAGCGAGGCGGTCGGGCGGGAGACACCGGCGGCCTTGGCCACGTCGGCCAGCGTGACCCGTCGTGGGCTCACCCAGAACCTCCGATCCTCAAGTGTGTGTTACGGGGGGTTGACATCGTACGACGTGCGCCGTGAGACTATCCGCCGCTAACCCGATTTAGCAACGAGAAACGGACGTCGGCTCGGTGGCGGACCGTCCCAGGCAGCAGAGGAGATGCACATGGCTCGCCGACTTCGCTCCGGCAGGGCCGGGGCCGCGATGGTGATCGCCGTGGGAACGTTGGCCACCGCCTGCGCGGCTCCCGGCAGCGACAGCCCTCAGCCCCAGGCCACCACCGCGTCACCGGTGTCCGCGGCGCCCACCTGCGGCACGGCGCCGATCACGATGAGCGGCTACTTCGAGACCGGTTTCCCGCTGCCCAAGGCGCTGACCGCCGAGTTCGCCAAGCAGCATCCGAACGTCACGTGGAACATCCGCGAGGACCAGTTCGCGGTGATCACGCAGAACGCCCCGCGCGTGCTGGCGGACAACCCTCCCGACCTGATGCGCGTTCCCCAGGTCTCCGAGCTGGTCAAGGACAACCTGCTGAAGAACCTGGACGGTTACGCCCGGGTCTTCGGCTGGGACAGGTGGCCCGCCTCCCAGCTGGAGCAGCTGCGGATGGGACCGGGCGGCCGGCCTCGCGGTGAGGGATCGCTGTACGCCATGGGCCTCAACTTCAGCATGACCGGCCTGTTCTACAACAAGAAGCTCGCCGAGCAGATCGGCATGTCGGCGCCGCCGGCCACGCTGGCCGAGCTCGACGCGGTGCTGGCCAAGGCCAAGGACGCGGGCATCACCCCCATCGTGCAGTTCAACGGCGGGGCCACCGGCGGCCTGGCGTTCCCGCTGCAGGACCTCATGGCCGCCTACGGCCCGACCGGCCCGATCAACGACTGGATCTTCCAGAAGCCCGGCGCCGGCATCGACACCCCCACGAACCTCCAGGCCGTCCAGCACCTGGAACGGTGGATCAAGGCCGGTTACTTCCAGAAGGACGTCAACGCGGTCGACTACGCGACCATGATGAGCCGCTTCATCGGCGGCAAGGGCCTGTTCATGTTCAACGGCGACTGGGAGTCCGGCAACCTGGACAAGCAGCTGCCGGGCGACGTCGGCTTCACGCTGATGCCGCCGGCGCGGCAGGGCGGCAAGCGGGCCGCGATGTCGGCCCCCCTCGCCTTCGGGATCGCGGCGAACGCCAAGAACGCCGACTGCGCCGCCTTCTTCCTCAACTGGGTGGCCACCGACAAGCGGGCTCGCGAGATCGGCGTGGAGGTCGGCGGATCCCACCCGATGGGGCCCGCCGACGCCCACCTGCCCGCCGTGAAGCCCGGCACGGTCACCGCCGACACGCTCGCCGCCGGGGCGGACATCGCCAGGGACAACGGCGCGATGGACTTCATCGCCAACGCCACGGGCGCCATCTACGCCAAGAGCTGGACCCCGCAGCTGCAGAAGCTGGCCGCCGGTCAGCAGACTCCGCAGGGGCTGCTGAAGGCGGTCCAGGCCGACTACGCCCGCCAGATCGAGGGGAACTGAGCACCGATGACGCCGCCCGCCCCCGGCCGGCCCGCGCGCAGACGGGGGGCCGGGGCGAAGACACGCGGATGGGCAGGCTGGCTGTTCGTCGTCCCGGCACTCGCCTTCTACGCGGTCTTCGTCCTGCGCCCCATCAGCCTCACGTTCCAGTACTCGCTCTACCGTTGGGACGGCATCGGCCCGTCCACGTGGGCGGGGCTGGCCAACTACGGGAAGGTCTTCACCGACCCCGCCCTGTACGACTCGCTGATCAACGCCGTCAAGCTGATCGTGTTCTTCAGCGCCGTGCCGGTCCTGCTGGGCCTGGCGATCGCCGCGACCATCCGGCGCATCGCCCACACCCGGCTCGCCGTGGTGGCGCGTACCGTGCTGTTCCTGCCGCAGGTCATCCCGCTCGTCGCGGCCGGCATCGCCTGGAGCTGGCTGCTGTCGTCCACCGGAGCCGTCAACCAGTTCCTCTCGCTCCTCGGGCTCGGCGGGGTGACGCGCGCCTGGCTGGGTGACCTCTCCACCGCCCTGCCCGCGGTCGGGATGATCGGCGCCTGGGTGCTCCTCGGCCTGTGCACGCTGCTGCTCCTGGCCGGCATGAGCAAGATCGATCCAGCCCTGTACGAGGCGGCCCGGCTGGACGGCGCCGGCGCGTGGCGCGAGTTCGTCTCGATCACCGTCCCCAGCCTCCGCCAGGAGATCGCGGTCTGCGTCACCGTGACCGTGATCGCGGCCCTGGCGAGCTTCGACATCATCTACATCTCCACCCAGGGCGGCCCAGGCAACGCCACCATGGTGCCCGGTCTGCAGATCTACTACCTGGCCTTCTCGGAGCGCGAGGTGGGCATGGCCTCGGCGCTGGCCGTGGTGCTCATGCTGCTGGTGATCGCCTGCGCCCTCCCCATCCAGTGGTTCACCAAGGACGGCAAGCGATGATCATCTCTTGGCGGGAGTCCTGGACCGGCAGACTGCTGCTCGTCCTGCTGATGGCGGTCACGATCCTGCCGTTCCTCAGCCTGTTCGTCACCGCCCTGCACCCCTCCGGCACGTACCCGGCCGGGTTCGCCTGGCCCGCCGACCCGCAGTGGGGCAACTTCCTGCGAGCCTTCGAAGCCGCGAAGATGGGCGAGCTGCTGCTGTCGAGCCTGCTCATCGTGCTGGGGGTGGTGCCGATCTCGGTCCTGCTGAGCACGATGGCCGGCTTCGCCATCGGCCATCTGCGCGTGCCCGGCGGCCGCCCGGTCTTCCTGCTGTTCGTGCTCGGCCTGACCCTCCCCTTCGAGGGCGTCATCACGCCCCTGTACTACCAGGTCCGCGACATGGGGCTGCTGAACACCCGATGGGCGATCATCCTGCCGCTCATCGGCCTGTTCATGCCGTTCAGCGTCTTCTGGATGCGTGCGCATTTCGTCAACATGCCAGGGGAACTGTCAGAGAGCGCGCGGATGGACGGCGCCAACCTCTGGCAGCTGTTCCGGCGCATCCACGTCCCCCTCGCCATGCCGGCGATCTCGTCGCTGGGCATCCTGCTGTTCCTGTGGACCTGGAACCAGTTCCTGCTGGCCATCGTCCTCGTCGACGACCCCGCCGAACGCACGATGTCCGGCGCGCTCGGGGCCTTCCAGGGGCAGTGGGGCACCGACATCCCGCTGCTGTGCGCCGGGTCGCTGCTGATCCTGGCGCCCACGCTCGCGATCTTCCTCGTGTTCCAGCGGCACTTCGTCAAGGCCCTGCTCCAGGGCTCGTTGAAGGGCTGACGGGATGAGCGCGACGCCACCACGCCGCGGCGGCCCCATGCCGGACGCGGCGCAGCCCATGCCCACCCGCTCCGGGCGACCGGCCCGCTGGACACGCCGGCATCTCGACCTGCTCGCCGAGAGCGCCGCGACCACGGCGCCCGTCTTCGATCCCACGGCGGTCCCCCGGATCCTGCCGGGCCACGACCTGTGGGACCTGTGGCCCGTACAGGAGGAAGACGGCTCGACCTCTCTCATCGGCGGCCACGAGGTGTGGATGGCGCTGTCGGCTCCGTCCCCCGCCCACCCGGAAGAGCGCCACGACCAGGCCCGCATCCGCCTGCTCGCCAAGAACGGCGACGGCTGGGCGGACCTGGGGCCCGCGTTCTCCGATGGCGCCTCGCCGGGCAGCCGCGAATGGTCGGGATCGGCGGTCCGCAGGCCCGACGGATCCGTCTCGGTGTTCTACACGGCCGCCGGGCGGAGAGGCGAATCGCGCCCGACGTTCGGGCAGAGCGTCGTCGAGACGCGGCTCATCCTGACCGCCGACGACGGCCGGATCTCGCTGGAGCACGAGTCCGGACACCGGGAGATCCTCCGCTCGGACGGCGTCACGTACCTGCCGACCGACGAGGCCACAGGGGCGCCGGGACGGATCAAGGCCTTCCGCGATCCCGGCTGGTTCCGCGACCCGTCGGACGGGCGCGAGTACCTGCTCATCGCCGCGTCCGTCGCCGCACGCGACCGCTTCGACGGCGCGATCGCGCTGGCCGGCGCACAGGCCGGCGCCTGGTCCCTGCTCCCTCCCCTCGTCGTCGCGGACGGCGTCAACCACGAGCTGGAACGGCCCCACGTCATCGTCCACCGGTCGCGGTACTACCTGTTCTTCTGCACGCAGCGCCACACCTTCCACCCCGCCGATCGCGCGCCCACAGGGCTGTACGGCTTCGTCGCCCCCGCCCTGACAGGACCGTACGAGCCGCTCAACGGCTCAGGACTCGTGATCCGGAATCCGCCGCGCGAACCCGACCAGGCCTACGCCTGGCTGGTGCTGCCCGACCTCCGGGTGGTGAGCTTCGCCAACTACAGATCGCACCAGGGCGCGGATCTCCGGCACGCGGTGGCCGCGCGTGCGCGCGCCAACTTCGGCGGCACCATCGCACCGACGCTCAGGCTCACCCTGGACGGAACGTCGACGTCCACCGTCGCGCTGCGGCCGTCGGGGTAGGTCCCCTGGATCGATTAGTGTCCCGATCATGACAGTACGTCTCCGCTCGGTCGAAGAGGACGATCTGCCCTTCCTGCACCGGCTCACGAGCGATCCTGACAGCACGGGCGAGTTCCAGTGGTACGGCTTCCAGAATCCGCACCGCTTGCGCGAGCGCTGGCAGGACAACGGGATGCTGAGCGACGACGGCGGCATCCTGGTCATCGCGAACGGTGACGTCAGAGTCGGCTTCGTGTCGTGGAGCAAGCAGGTCGCCAACCGCGCCAGCTATTACTGGTCGATGGGGCTGATCGTGGCGCCGGAGCATCGCGGCCAGGGGCATGGCACTCAGGCGCACCGGCTGCTCGTGCGTTACCTGTTCGACCACTCGATGGCCAACAGGATCGAGGCGTCCACGGAGATCAGCAACCTGGCGGAGCAGCGAGCGCTGGAGAAGTCGGGGTTCACGCGAGAGGGCGTCCTGCGCGGGTGCGGCTTCCGCGCCGGGCAGTGGCGTGACGGCGTGCTCTACAGCGTGATCCGCTCGGATCTCCAGGAGAAGCCTTAGGGCCCGTCCCGACGGGCTGTCCGGAAGCGGTGGATCAGGAGGCTGATGACACCTCCTGATCCACGAAGCAGGCCCTGGGTGGCGGGCCGGTGCGTCAGTGTCCGGGGAAGTGCGTCAGGGAGTTGAGGACCGGGACGAGGTAGTGCTCCTCGCGGTCGAGGTGGTTGAGGAGTTCGACCGACAGGCGTTCCAGATCCGCGTGGAAGCCGGGCGCGGAGGGGGCCGCGGCGAGTTCGCGGAGACCGGCCAGGAGGGTCGCCATGGTGCGGTGGTCGGAGGTCAGGCGGTCCAGCACCTCGGACAGCTCGGGGTGTTCCTGGGCCAGGAAGGGGAAGACCGACTGGTCCTCGGTGGTGTGGTGGGCGTCCAGGGCCTCGCAGAAGGACAGGCAGTGGCTGTGGAGCCGCTGGGGCAGGACGAGCGGGCCGGGGGCATCGCCGTCGGCGGGCAGCTGCGCCGCCGCCTCCCGCAGGGCGGCGATGTCGCGGCGGAGCTCGTCGTGAAGGGCGATCAGATGGTCGCCGAAGGCGGCCAGCCGGGAGTGGTCGGCGGTGGTGTCGCCGGTGGTGGCGGTGTGCTGCTGGTGCGGCATCGAGGATTCCTCACGCTGGTTTCGATTACTGGGAGGGTCGGATGATCCGGGGGCAGTCGAACGCGAACCGGCGGGTCGGGACCCCGTCATCCGGGAAGAGCCCCTCGGAGGAACTCGAGGATCTCCGCCCGTGCGGCCTTCGCCTGCGGCACCACGCCCGGCATGCTGAGGAACGCGTGCCCGGCTCCGGGGTATTCGGTGAGCCGCGCGGGGGTCCCGGCCGCTCGCAGCCGTTCGGCGTAGGCGCGGCCGTGATCGGCCACCGGGTCGTGGGTCGGCACCACCACGAGCGCTGGGGCCAGCCCGTCCAGGTCGTCGGCGTACAGCGGCGACAGGGCACGGGGGTCGGTTCCCGGTGGGACGGCGAACCGGTGAACCAGTCGCAGCTGCGGCACGGTGAGGGTGGGGGTGTGGGCGTGCTCGGTGAACGAGTCGTGGTCGAACATCGTCCCGGTCACGTCGACGGCGGGGTTGACCAGCACCTGCGCCCGCAGGAGCAGGCCGGACTCCCTGGCCCGGATCGCCGCCAGGGCGCTGATCAACGCGCCGGTGCTCTCACCGAAGACCGCGGCCCGTGCCGGGTCGACCCCCCATTGCGCCGCGTGCCGCACCACGTGCCGGAGCACGTCCCAGCCGTCGTCGACGGCCGCCGACAGCGGGGTCTCCTGGTCGAGGAGGCGGTGCTCGACCGAGACGACGACCGCGGGCAGCCGGGCGGCGAGGTGGCTGTTGACCCAGTCGCTCTGCACCGCCGTGCCCACGAACCCGCCTCCGTGCACGTGGAGCACGAGCGGCAGGTCGTCGCCGCCGGGTGACGGCCGGTACACCCTGACCGGAAGATCGCGGCCGGGCAGCGCCACCTCCTGCCACTGGATCGCGGCGCCGGGATCAGGAAGCCCGGTGATCGCCCGCGCCTCGGGGGACGACCGTCTGCGGTTCTCCGCGTCACGGTAGGCGACCAGCTCCTCGGCCGTCATCGCCGACCAGTCCGGCTCCGCTCCCCGGGCCTGCCGCGACCGCGTGTCGGTGACCTCGCTCATGCTCTTCTCCTCGTCGGACAGTTTCACTACCTGAGGTATCGATACCCAAGGTAGCGAAAAAGGGTATCCTGTGGGTATGACATCGGCCACATCCGCCAGACCGCCCGGTCGTCCACGCTCCGGCGTCAACGCCGTGGTCTTCGCCGCGACGCTGAGCACGGTCCAGGAGCTCGGCTACGCGCGCGCCACCGTCGACCGCATCGCCGCCGCGGCCGGCGTCGCCAAGACGACGATCTACCGTCGCTGGCCCTCGAAGGGTGCGCTGATCGTGGACTGCCTGCTCGACGCGTTCGGCCCGGTGCCGCTGGAGGGCGCGGGTCGAGCCGAGATCATGGCCTCGGCCGTCCGCTGGATCGCGGCGAAGATCGGGGAGCCCGGGGTGGGCGACGCGTTCGCGGGCGTGTTCAGTGACGCCGTGAGCGACCCGGCCCTGCGCGAACTGCTGTCCGCGCGGCTGCAGGACCCGTACCGGCTCGCGCTGCAGGACGCGCTGGGCGAGCCGGAGAACCGCGTGCTGTTCTTCATCGACGTCGTCGTCGGAACCCTGCTCCACCGGATGGGCATGACCGGCGAGCCGATGGTCGACGCCGACGTCGAGGCACTGGTCGAGATGGTTCTGACGTACTTGGCCGACGGGGCCGGTCCGGCCTGAACCCGCTGCCGCACCGGCCCCGTCCAGCGGTTCGAGCGTCGAAGCCCGCGCCGCTCGCCCGCGTCGTCCCCGTCAGTGGGTGCCGACCTCGCCCGACAGGCGCTGGGCCAGGTAGATGGGCACCACGGAGGCCAGGATCAGTGCGGCGGCGACCACGTTGACCACGGGGGCCTGGTTGGGTCTGAAGAGGTTCTCGAAGATCCAGATGGGCAGGGTGCGCACGCCCGCGCCCGCGGTGAACGTCGTCACGATGATCTCGTCGAACGACAGCGCGAACGCCAGCAGGCCGCCCGCGAGCAGCGCCGACCGCATCATCGGGAACGTCACCAGCCGGAACGTGGTGAAGGTGTCGGCCCCGAGGTCGGCGGACGCCTCCTCCAGCCGGGTGCCGGTGCGCCTGAGCCGGGCCAGGACGTTGTTGTAGACGGTCACGACGCAGAACGTGGCGTGCCCGACGATGACGGTGAACAGCCCGAGCCCCACCCCGAACGGCTCCAGGACGGCGCGGAAGGCGTTGTTCAGCGCGATGCCGGTGACGATGCCGGGCAGCGCGATCGGCAGGATGATCAGCAGGGAGACGGTGTCGCGGCCGAAGAAGCGGTAGCGCTGCACCGCGAAGGCCGCCATGGTGCCGAGCACGAGGGCGACGGCGGTGGCGCCCAGCCCGGCCTGCACGGACGTCCACAGGGCGTCGCGCAGCCCCGCCGAGTCCCAGGCGGCGGCCCACCAGCGCAGGGTCAGCCCGGACGGCGGCCAGCCGAACGTCCTGTCGGCGTTGACCGAGTTGAGCAGCACGACGAGCAGCGGCACGTAGATCACGGCGAGCCCGGCGGCGAGCACCAGGCGGAACAGCAGCCTGGCCGGGCGTGACAGGTTCACAGGTTCTCCAGGGCGCCGGTGCGGCGGACCGCGGCGAGGTAGACCAGCATGATGACGACGGGGACGGTGGCCACGGCGGCGGCGAACGGCAGGTTGTTGGCGGCGCCGATGTTGTCGTACACGACGTTGCCGATGAGCTGACTCTTACCTCCGACGATCTTGACGGCGATGTAGTCGCCGAGCGACAGCGAGAACGTGAAGATCGACCCGGCGATGACGGCGGGGAAGGCGAGCGGCCACACGACCGTGCGGAACACCCGCCCGGCGCGCGCGCCGAGGTCGCCCGCGGCCTCCAGCAGGGAGTCCGGCAGCCGCTCCAGGCCCGCGTAGATGGGCAGGATCATGTACGGCAGCCACAGGTACGCCAGCGTCAGGACGGTCGCGGTGAGCCCGAAGCCCCACCCGAGCAGCCCGCCGGACGACAGCATGACCCGCCACGCGTACGCCTTGACCAGGTAGCTCGCCCACAGCGGCGTGAGCACCGCGATCACCAGCCACCGCCGCGACCGCGGCGAGGCCACCTTGGCCATCGCGAACGCCACGGGGAAGGCGATCGCCAGGTCGATCACGGTGACGGCCAGCGCGACCCCGACCGAGCGCAGCGTGATCGTCCTGTAGACCTCGCCGGTGAGCAGGTCGCGGAAGTTGGCCCAGGTGAAGGTCCTGACCAGCTCGCCGGTGAAGGTGTCGGTCGTCCAGAACGCGGTGACGAACAGCGCCGCGAGCGCTCCCAGGTACGCCACGCCGAGCCAGAGCAGCGGCGCCGACAGCAGCAGCGACAGCCGCACCCAGGGCCGGCGGTGGAGGAAGGCGGCCAGGCCCCTGCGGAACCCGGCCGCCTCCGCGGCCTGCGCGCTCACCCCTTGATCTCCGTCCAGGCGCGCGTCCACTCGGAGTAGTCCTTGCACGTCACGTCGGTGCGCCCGTCGAGGCACTGGGCGATCGGCGTCGTCCAGTAGAAGACCTTCGAGTAGTACGCCTCGTCGGTGGCGTGGTAGGTGTCGCAGTGCTTGGGGTCGGCGGTCTGCGCGCACGCCTTGGTGTTGGCGGGCGCCTCGCCGAAGTACTCGGCGACCTGCGCGTTCGCCTTCGGCGAGATGATCCAGTCGAGCCACCTGTACGCGCAGTTCGGGTGCGCGGCCTTGGCGGCGACCATCCAGGTGTCGGACCAGCCGGTGGCGCCCTCCTTCGGCAGGACCGCCTCGACCGGGGCCTTCTCGCCCTGCGCGACGTTGACGATCACCTGCCAGGTGGTGCCGACGACGGAGTCGCCGCCCTTGAACGCCTGGATCTCCTTGGTGTAGTCGGACCAGTACTCGCCGACGATCTGCTTCTGCTGCTTCAGCAGGTCCACGGCCGCCTGGAACTGCTTGTCGTCCAGCGCGTACGGATTCTTGATGCCGAGTTCGGGCTTGGTCGCCATGAGGTAGACGGCGGCGTCCGCGATGTAGATCGGCGAGTCGTACGCGGTGACCTTGCCCTTGTACGGCGAGTTCGGGTCGAAGACGACGCTCCACGAGTCGGGGGCGGGCTTGACCGTGTCGGTGCGCCACATGAGCAGGTTGGCGCCGCGGCCGTGGGGGACGCCGTAGGAGACGCCGTTGACCGAGTTCCAGGGCTTGTTCTTCAGCCCGTCGAACACGTCGGCGTAGTTCGGGACGAGGGCGGTGTTCACCGGCGCCACCGTGCCGGACGCGATGAGGCGCAGCGAGGCGTCGCCCGAGGCGGAGACGGCGTCGTACTGGCCGGTCTTCATGAGGTTGACCATCTCGTCGGAGGTGCCCGCGACCTTGGTGTTGACCTGGCAGCCGGTGGCCTTCTCGAAGGGGGTGACCCAGTCCACCTTGGGGTCGTTGGTGCCGTCCTCGGCGTAGCCGGCCCAGGCGACGAGGTTCACCTGGCCCTCGCCGGGGCCGAGGCTCTTCAGCGCCTCCAGCTTGGGCGGGGTGAAGCCGCCGTGGCCGGGGGCGGGGGCGCCGCCGCCCGAGGCGGTCCCGCCGCCGCTGCCGCAGGCCGCGGCGAGCGCGAGCGCCGCCGCGGCGACCACGTAGCGGCCGGCACGCCCGGCTTGTCCGGCTCGGGGGGATCCGGTGGATCGCATGGTGTTCCTCCTGGGGGATGTGCGCCGCGGGGCGCGGCTGCGGGGGCTGGTGAGGGGCTGCGGAGGGCCGGTGCTTCCTGAGGGGGTCCGGGGTTACGAGGTGATGGCGAACTCGTGCCGTCGCTGCCACACGAGCCGCACGCGGGCGCCCCTCAGCCCGGTGACGTCCATGGACGACACCTGGAGGTTCTGCTGGAGCGCGATGAGCCGGCCGCCCGCGTCCAGGTCGACGACGAACCGGGTGGCGGGCCCGGCGTAGACGACCTCGGCGACGGTGCCGGCGGCGGCGTGCTCGTCCGAGCCGACGTCCGGCGCCGGGCCTGCGTCGGAGGCGTCGAGCACGACCCGCAGCTTCTCCGGCCTGATGCTGAACGTGCCGTCGCGCCCGAGCACCGCGCGCGCGGCCTCGCCGGAGACGAGGTTCGAGGTGCCGACGAAGCCCGCGACGAACGCGCTGGCCGGGCGCTCGTAGATCTCGGCGGGGGTGCCGACCTGCTCGATCCTGCCGTGGCCGAACACGGCGACGCGGTCGCTCATGGTCAGCGCCTCCTCCTGGTCGTGGGTGACGAACAGGAAGGTGATGCCCACCTCGCGCTGCAGGGCCTTCAGCTCGACCTGCATCTCCTCGCGCAGCTTGAGGTCGAGCGCGCCGAGCGGCTCGTCCAGCAGCAGCACGCGGGGCCGGTTGACCAGCGCCCTGGCGAGCGCGACGCGCTGCCGCTGCCCGCCGGACAGCTGGCCGGGCCGCCGCCCCTCCATGCCCTCCAGCCGGACGGAGCGCAGCGCGTCGAGCGCCCGCTCGCGCCGTTCGGCCCTGCGCACCTTCTTGACCCGCAGGCCGTACTCCACGTTGTCCAGCACGCTCATGTGGGGGAACAGCGCGTAGTCCTGGAAGACGGTGTTGACGTCCCGTTCGAAGGGGGCCAGCCGGGTGACGTCCCTGCCGCCCAGTTCGACGCTGCCCGCCGTGGGCGTCTCGAACCCGGCGATCATCCGCAGCACCGTGGTCTTGCCCGAGCCGGAAGGCCCGAGCATGGCGAAGAACTCGCCGTCCTGTACGTCGAGGTCCACGCCGTCCACGGCGGTGACCGTCCCGAACTCCTTGCGCAGCCCGCGCAGCCGCACGGCTGTCTCGCTCTGAGGCATGACCGAAAACATATGGTCTTAAATGTTTCGCATCAAGGGGGTTTCGTGTACCAATGTGGTGAACGGCGGCAGAAGGGGTGGCGATGGCGGCGAGCGGGTCCCACCTGGCCGTCTTCGCCCCCGTCGGCGCCACCGGCAGGGTCGACGCCGTGGTGCGCCGGCTCGCCGACGCGATCGCCCTCGGCGTCCTCGCCGACGGCGAGCAGCTGCCGAGCGAGGCGGAGCTGGCCGGGCTGCTCGGCGTCTCCACCGTCACCCTGCGGGAGGCGCTCATGGCGCTGCGCCAGCAGGGCCTGGTGGAGACCAGGAGGGGGCGCGGCGGCGGCAGCTTCGTCCGGACGCCGAGCGAGCCGCTGGAACTGGGCGCCCGGCTGCGCGCGTACGCGGTGGACGAGCTGCGCGACCTCGGTGACCACTACGCCGCCATCGCCGGCGCCGCCGCCCGGCTGGCGGCGCGGCGGGCCCTGCCCGCCGACGTGGCGCCGCTGCTGCGCTCGCTCGACGACATGGCCGCCGTGTCCGGCCGCGTGGCCGGCCGCGCGGCCGGCGGCCCCTCCGGGGGCCCGTCCGTCGACGCCGGGAGCGCGGCGCTGATCAGGCTGGAGGGGCGCTTCCACGTCGAGGTGGCGGCCGCGTCGCAGTCGGCACGACTCACTCAGGAGGAGATCCGGTCACAGGCCGACATCGGACCGTTGCTGTGGCTTCCTTACGGCGACGCTGACGGGCACGATGAGGTCACGGCCCAGCACCGCGCCATCGTCGAGGCCATCCTCCGCGGCGACCCAGACCAGGCTCGGGACCTGGCCGAGCGGCATGTGTGCGAAGCGATGGAACGGTTGATCGAGCTGCGGCTGGCGGTGGACTGACCGCCGCCCGGGGCCCGGCGCCGTGGGTACAGAGGTGAACAAATGCCCCAGACCGGCATGCACAGCGGCCCAGCGGGAGCCACGGCGGCGGCGGACCCCGCTGACGCCGAGGCGGTGCGCCGCGCGGCCGCACGGGTCCGCGACACCGTCGAGGGCGTGTTCGCCGCCCTGCTCGACGTGCGCGACCGCACCGCCGCGCTGGTCGCGGGCCGCTCCCCCGGCCCGGCCGGGCTGTCCAGGTCCGACCTGGCGGAGCTGCGTCCAGTGCTGTTCGGCTACCTCGGCGGCCTCATCGCCGGCATCGGGTTCATCGCCGCGCCGGGGCTGCTGGCCGACGCGCCCTGGTACCTGGAGTGGTGGCAGGAGGACGCCTCCGGCTCGCGCGTCCAGCTCCTGCGCGACCTCGACCCGGCCAGCAGCGCGTTCTACGACTACACGCACTGGGGCTGGTACACCGGTCCCCTGGAGGGCTCCGAGCGGACGATCTGCGGCCCGTACGTCGACTACCTGTGCACGGACGAGTACAGCCTCACGCTGTCGGTGCCGGTGACCGTGGAGGGGGTGTTCGCCGGCGTGGCCGCGGCCGACGTGCTCGTGCGCCGGTTCGAGGGCGCCGTCGTGCCGGCGCTGCGCGAGGTGCCCGCGCCCGCGTTCGTCGTCAACGCGGCGGGGCGGGTGGTGGCGTCCACCACGGCGAAGTGGCTCGGCGGCTCGGTCTACAGGGGCGAGCCCGGTTTCGCCAGGCACCCCGTCGGCGACCTGCCGCTGTCGCTGGTCGTGGCCGGGACGCCGGGCGGCTGATCCGCCGGCCCGGCGCCACGGGTCACGCGCTCAGGCCGCGCGCTCAGGCCTCACGCTTGGGCAGGAGCCGCTTGACGGCCACGCCCGCGGAGAAGAGCGTGAACAGCCCCAGCGAGATCCAGAGGGCGTTCCACCCGGCGAACGGTGCGGAGACGAGGCCGCCGAAGCCGGCGGCGACCCCTCCGATCGGGTTGTTGTACATGGTCACCATTTCCTTTCTCTACGCCAGGCCGCCTCCCAGAAGGCCTTCGCCTGGACGATCTGCAGGAACACGTCGAAGACCATCTCGACCACCAGCAGCCCCGCGAGCAGCATCTGGGCGGGGCCGCGGGCGCGGACGGTGACGACGCGCTCCACGGCGAAGATCACGGTGATGGCGGCCCACAGCGGATGCATCCGCAGGCCGCCCGCCACCGCGAAGGACCACACGATCGTGGCGAGGTAGACGAACACGACGATCACGCCGACGAGCGAGAGCAGCTGCCGCCCCCAGTACTCCCGCGTCACCTTCGTCCAGCCGTAGTCGGTGAGGTTCTCCAGGGCGCCCCGCTTCCAGCGCAGCCGCTGCCTGAACAGGTCGCGCCAGGTCGGCATCACCTCGGTGGTGAGCGTGCACTCCTTGGGGGCGAGGATGCGCAGGCCGAGGTGGAGGATGGCCAGGGTGAGCTCGTTGTCCTCGGTCAGGACGCGCACGTCGTACACGTGGGCGGCGCCGGGCAGCCGCCCTTCGTTCCGCGCCCGCACCACCAGTTGCAGGGTGAGGGCGCGGAACATGGTGGCGGTGCCGGTCAGGACGAGCGCCTTGCCCTTGAGCCTGCGCACGTCGCGGGCGTAGCGGACGTACTCGTTGCGTTGGAACGCTCCGACCAGGCCGCCGCCGTCCTTGCCGGTGAAGGTGCCGCCGACGGCGGCGTAGCGGCCGCCGGCCAGCCACTCCAGGCCCGCCTGGACGAAGCCGGGGTCGAGCGCCGAGTCGGCGTCGAGGACGAGCACCACGTCGAACGGCCCGAGGAAGCCGAGCAGCCGGTCGAGCACCTGGTTGAGCGCCCCGGCCTTCTTGTGGGCGTTGCCCGAGGTCTCGAACACCTCCGCGCCGAGCGAGCGCGCGATGGCGGCGGTGGCGTCGGTGCAGTTGTCGGCGATCACGACGAGCCGGTCCGGCGGCCTGGTCTGCGCGCGCAGCGAGGCGATGCTCTCGGCGATCTGGCCGGCCTCGTCGTGGGCGGGGACGAGCGCGGTGACCCGCATGCGGTGGATCGGCGCCGGGGGGAGGCCGGTCTTGCCGTCGTACCGGTGTGCGCCCGGGCGGCGCCGCACCGGCGGAGGGGAGGTCACTGCGGTTTCCGTTACGCCTGAGAGAGAAGGGGCGCCTGACCAGGCGTGAGACGATATGAGTCTATAGCACAGTTTAGGGGATTTTTACCCTAAACGTGATCATGTGAGAGTATTATGATCAACTTTGCCGTTAATTCGTGAGGTGGCCGCTTTGCCCCCCTCTCGCCGCCGCAGCCCCCTCGTGCCCGGCGTGGCCGCCCTGCTCGGGGCGGGCGCCCTCGCCGTGACCCTGTGGACGCGTCCGGCGCCGCCCGCGCCCGCCGCTCCCCCGCCTCCGCCGCCTGCCGACGTCCCCGCCACGGCCGTGCCCAGTGCCGTGCCCACCGCCAGGCCGGTCGCCCGCTCCTCGCCGCCCGTGCGCGTCGAGATCCCCGCGATCGGCGTACGGGCCGAGGTCATGCGGCTCGGCACCAACCCCGACGGCACGCTGGAGGTGCCGCCGCTGTCCCAGGCGGACCGCACCGGCTGGTACGAGCGGGGCGCCGCCCCCGGCACGGCCGGCCCCGCCGTGATCGTCGGTCACGTCGACACCGCCACCGGCCCCGCCGTGTTCGCCAGGCTGGGCGACCTGCGGCCCGGCGACCGCGTCCGCGTCGTCAGAGCCGACGGGAAGGTGGCCACGTACCGGCTGGACCGGTTCGAGTCGGTACGCAAGACCGCGTTCCCCACCGAACGCGTCTACGGCGACCTGCCGTACGCCGCAATCCGCCTCATCACCTGCGGCGGCGCCTTCGACCGGGGCTCCGGCCACTACGTCGACAACCTCATCGCCTACGGCCACCTCACCTCGGTCCGCTGAGCCCCCCTCAGCCGCCGTCGCCACCGTCGTGGTGCCGGCGGCGGTAGTGCGGGGCGAGGTCGGCGCCACGCGGCCCCGACAGCGTCCTGTGCAGGCCGGCCGTCTGGATGAGCCGGCTGATGTCGCTGGGGGTGAGCAGCCCGATCAGCCGCCCGGACGGGTCCACCACCACCGCCCGCCCGTCGGCGCCCCCCTGCATCCTCGGCAGCAGCTCGGTCAGCGCCTCCTCGGGCGCGGCCTGCGGCACGTCCTGCGGCGGGCAGGCGATGTCGCGCAGCCGCGTCGTCTCCCGGTGGTCCGGGTCGACCGCGCGGATCCTGTTGAGCGTCACCAGGCCGGCGAACGAGCCGTCCGGCCCCACCAGCGGGTACGTGGACAGCCGCTCCCGCATCACGACCCGGTCGACGAGCCCCTGCACGGTCTCGTCCGGGTGCGCCACGACGGGCTCGACCGACATGACGTCGCCGACGCGCACCCCGGCGAGCGCCGCGCTGATCTGCGTCTGCTGCTCCTCGGCGCTGGCCGCGTTGACGAGGAACAGGCCGATCAGCGCGAGCCACAGGCCGTCCAGGCCCTGGCCGCTGACCACCTGGACGAAGCCGAGCGCGATGAGCACGAAGCCGAACGCCCGCCCGGCGCGGGCGGCGGACACGGCGGCGCGCGTCCTGTCGCCCCACCGCGCCCAGAGGGCCGCGCGCAGCACCCGCCCGCCGTCGAGCGGCGCGGCGGGGATGAGGTTGAACACCGCCAGGATGACGTTGACCGCGGCCAGGTAGGCGAACATGCCGACGAGCAGCCCCGGCGCCGACGCGAAGGCCGCCAGCACCGCCACCCCGGCGAACACCGCCCCGGCCAGGAAACTGGTCACCGGCCCGATCACGGCGATCTTGAGGTCGGCTCCCGGCGAGCGGGGCTCGCCCCGCAGCTCCGCCACCCCGCCGAGCAGCCAGAGCGTGATCTGCTCGACCTCGACCCCCTGGCGTCTGGCCATGAGGGCGTGCGCCACCTCGTGGGCCAGCAGCGACGCCATGAACAGCACGGCGGCCACCACGCCCGCCAGCAGGTAGACGGCCCTGGAGTAGCCGGGGTACACAGCGGGGAAGCGTCCGAAGGCCAGCCCGAACACCAGGATCAGGACGATGAACACCACACTGATGTTGAGCCCGATCCGGACTCCGCCGATGCGGCCCAAAGTCAGGGATGAGCGCATCTCGCCTCCCGCGTGACGACGTGAGCTCCTGCTACCCCCACAGCAGGGCCTGTCACCTGGGGATTCGACCCACGACGCCGCTAGGTCACCGGCAGGAAGCGCTTGGCCGCCTCGTTCACCGCGACGTACAGCAGGGTCAGGCCCGCGAGCGCCGCGAGCACCGCCGGTGGGGGCGCGACCAGCCCCAGCGGCCCGGCCAGCGGCGTGAACGGCACGGCCACCGTGACCAGCGCCACCAGCACGCTGCTCCACACCAGCGCCCTGCCGGGACGCGAGCGGAAGAACGGCCGCCGCGTCCGCAGCACCAGCATGACGGCCAGCTCGGTCGCGGTCGACTCGATGAACCACCCCGTGCGGAACAGGTCGGCGCCCGCGTCGAACCCCAGCCGCAGCACCAGGAACGTGGCGACGTCGAACAGGCTGCTCAGCACCCCGAACCCGATCATGAAGGCGCGGATGCGGCGCAGGTCCCAGGCGCTGGGCCGCTCGACCTGCTCCTCGTCCACGGCGTCGGCGGCGATCGTGGTCGCCGGGATGTCCGACAGGAAGTTCAGCAGCAGGATCTGGCGCGGCAGCAGCGGCAGGAAGGGCAGGAACGCCGCCGCGGCCGCCATGCTGGCCATGTTGCCGAAGTTCGCGCTGGTGGTGACCCGCACGTACTTGAGGGTGTTGGCGAAGGTCTGGCGGCCCAGCCGCACGCCGTCGGCGACCACGCCGAGGTTCTTGTCCAGCAGGACGATCGCGGCCGAGCGCTTGGCGACGTCCACGGCGGTGTCCACCGAGATGCCGACGTCGGCGGCGTGCAGCGCGGGCGAGTCGTTGATGCCGTCGCCGAGGAACCCCACGGTCTCGCCGGCGGCGCGCAGCGCCCGCACCACCCGCTCCTTCTGCAGCGGGGCGATCTCGGCGAACACCTGCGTGTCCCTCGCGCGGGCCGTCAGCGCGGCGTCGTCCAGGCGGTCGATCTCCGCGCCGGTCAGCGCCGGCCCGGCGAGCCCGACCTCCCCGGCGACGTGCTCGGCGGCCAGCCGGTTGTCGCCCGTCACCAGGCGCACGGACACGCCCAGCGCGCCCAGCTCCGCCACCGCCTCGGCCGCGCCCTCCTTCGGCGGGTCGCGGAACGCCAGCAGGCCGGTCAGCGTCATGCCGGCCTCGTCGGCGGCGCTCACCCGCTCCCGGCCGGGCAGCTCCGCCGTGGCCAGCCCCAGCACCCGGTAGCCGGCCGCGCTCAGCTCGGCCAGGCGCCGCAGCACCGCCGCGCGCACCGACTCCACCGGCACCACCGCGCCGCCCGCCCGCGCGAAGGCGCACACCCCGAGCACCTCCTCCAGCGCGCCCTTCGTCACGAGCGTCGGGACGCCGCCGTCCAGGGCGAGCACCGAGATGCGCCTGCGCTCGAAGTCGTACGGCACCTCGTCGAGCCTGGCCGACGGGTCGGGCGGCGGCGTCCCCCGCAGGATCGCCTGGTCCAGCGGGTTGGCGAAGCCGTGCTGCAGGCCCGCGTTCAGCCCGGCCAGGCGCAGCACCTCGGCGCTGTCGCGGCCGTCCACGTCGTACGCGCCGTCCAGGCGGACCACGCCGCCCGTCAGGGTGCCGGTCTTGTCGGTGCACAGCACCGTCATCGCGCCGAAGTCCTCGATGGCGTCCAGGCGCTTGACGATGACCTGCTCGGCCGCCATGCGGCGGGCCCCCGACGACAGGCTGACCGCGACGATCGCGGGGAGCAGCTGCGGCGTCAGCCCGACGGCCAGCGCCAGCGAGAACAGCACCGCCTCCACGACCGGACGGTCCAGCAGCAGGTTCACGGCGAAGATCAGGCAGACGAGCACCGCCATGACGCGCACCAGCATCATGCCGAAGCGGGTCAGGCCGCGCTCGAACCCGGTGGTGACGTCGCGGGCGGCCAGCTCGGCGGTGAGCGCGCCGAACTCGGTGTCACCACCGGTGCGCAGCACCTCGGCGGCGCCGGACCCGCCCGCGACGTGCGTGCCTGCGAACAACGTGCCGGTCCGCCCGGCCACCGCCTCCCCCGGGGCGGCCTGCGAGGAGGGCGGGCCCGGGGACTTCTCCACCGGGAACGACTCGCCGGTCAGCGCCGACTCGTCCACCTGCAGGCCGTGCGACTCGACCACGCGGCAGTCGGCCGGGATGACGTCGCCCGCGCGCAGCACCACCAGGTCGCCGGGGACGACGTCCTCCGACGGCACCGACACCTCGGAGCCGTCCCTCACCACCTCGACCTCGACCCGCACGCGGGCCAGCAGCGCGTCCACCGCCCGCCCGGCCGTGCGCTCCTGGAAGAAGCCCAGCAGCCCGCTCGCGGCGATGATGACCAGGATGACCAGCCCGTCGGTCAGGTCGCCCAGCAGCATCGACACCACGGTCGCGGCGATGAGGATCAGCACGATCGGGCTGGTGAACTGGGTCAGCAGCAGGCGCAGCGCCCGGTGGCGGCGCGGGGCGCCCACGGTGTTGGGCCCGTGCTCGGCCAGCCTGCGGCGCGCCTCCTCCGACGACAGCCCGCGAGGGGAACGCTCAGCCGGCTCGGGCAGCTCGGCGACCGGGACATGGGGCTCCACGAGCACACCTCACGGGGGTCGGCGGGGGTTCCTGGGGGTCGCCCCCGGGACGGGCTCCTGGGGGGCATCACCGATTCCACCAGCGGGCCCCGCCGACCCCCAGAGTCGAAAGTCCCGTCCCCGGTCCCGGGGCGCGGCGGCGCCCCCGCAGCGCGACCGGCCGCGGCCGCGGGCCCATGCGCGGCTGCCCCGTCGGACAGGCCGGAAGTCCGCGTGATCGCGGAGGCTCCGCCCCGCGCGGGCTAGAGCAGCGTCGCCAGCTCGTAGCCGCAGAACGCGGCGAGGACGCCCAGGAGCAGGCTGCCGAGGGCGTTGAGCCCGGCTTCGAGGAGCGAGCCCTCCTCGACCAGCCTCATGGTCTCGAACCCGAACGTGCTGAACGTCGTCAGCGCCCCGCACACGCCGGTGCCGAGCAGCAGCGACAGCTCCCTCGGGACGCCCACGCCGGATCCGGCCCCCAGCAGGAAGCCCAGCACCAGCGAGCCCACCATGTTGACGGTGAACGTGCCCCACGGGAAGACGGTGTCGTGCCGCTTCTGGATCAGCCGGTCGAGCAGGTATCGCGCGGGCGCCCCGACGGCGCCCCCGAGGAAGACGAGGACGACCGTCATGCGGGCTTCCTGCCGACGTAGCGGTGGACCTCGACGGGGTCCAGGACGACGAGGCCCTCGTCGATCAGCTCGTCCAGGTCGGCGAGGAACGCGTTGATCTTCTCCTCGGTGTCGACGATGACGACGGAGACGGGCAGGTCGCCGGCGAGCGAGAGGATCCGGGCCGTGTGGACCAGGGAGGAGGCGCCGAAGCCCTCGACGCCTCTGAAGACGCTCGCCCCCGCCAGGCCCTGCCGGTGAGCTCGACGGACGATCTCCGTGTAGAGCGGGCGGCGCTCGTACCGGTCGTCCTCGCCGAGGATGATCGTCAGGCGGATCGCGGGGCCTTCGAGCCTCATCGCGGCTCCTTTCCTCGCACAGGGATGCCCGCCGTACGACGGGCCAGCGCCATGCCGCACCACACCGCCGCCAGACCGGCGGCGAGGCTGCCGAGCGCGTACGAGTCGGCGACCGTCCACGCGCCTCGCTGCGCCAGACGCAGGATCTCCACGGTGAACGTGGAGAAGGTGGTGTACCCGCCGAGCAGGCCGACCCCGAAGAAGGGGCGGATGTAGCGGCTGGGCGGCCACACGTCCAGGACGTAGACCATGAGCAGGCCCAGCGCGAAACAGCCGGAGACGTTGATGAGGAAGGTCGCCCACGGGAAGTGGCCGGCCTGCGCGGGAACGGCTTCGCCTATCAGGTGGCGTGCGACGCTGCCGAGCCCGCCGCCGAGGGCGATCGCGGCCAGGACCCTGGCGGGACGGCCGCCGGGCCTGGGCCGGGGTGCGCGCAAGACGTCGCGCGTGGCGTGTGACTGCTCGGACGCCACCTCGGCGCCGGGATCGACGGGCACGTCCCGGTCACTGGACGGACGTGACGACACGATGACCTCCGGCCGGTTGACCTTCTCCCCGGACCAGCTCGACGCTCGTCGCGCTGGCCCTGCTGGATCAGGAGCCATCAGCCTGGCGGCGGTTCGGGCGGCGGCGCCGCCCCGGCGGGGTCCATCACCGGGTCACCATTCTACGCTGGAGGCCTGGTGGACGAAGGAGCCGGCATGAGACTGCGTGGCCGAGCCTGTCGCGTGACCATCTTCATCGGCGAGAGCGACCTCTACCGTCACCGCCCGCTGTACGCCGAGATCGTGCACCGGGCCCACACGATGGGGCTGGCCGGCGCCAGTGTCTTCCGGGGCGTGGAGGGCTTCGGCGCCTCGTCCCGGATCCACACCGGTCACCTGCTCGCCCTGAGCAGCGACCTCCCGGTCGCCGTCGTCGTCGTCGACACCGAGGAGAACGTCGCGAACTTCCTGCTCGTGCTGGACGAACTGGTGGAAGAGGGTCTCGTGATCGTGGACGAGGTCGAGGTGCACCGCTACGTCGGCGGGGCGAAGGAGGCGAGGCCCTCCTGGTGGAGCAGGGTCCGGGCGGAGCGGGGAGACGACGGCGCGGACCGCCCCGAGGGCCGGGACACCCGCTGACGGACCGCTCGCCTGGCGCTCGCCGCCTGCCCCCTGTGCTCCGGCTCGACGATCACCCCCGTCTGCGCAGGACGATCATGTCGCTGCGGTAGTCGGCGCCGATCGGCTCCCATGCGGCCGGTCGCAGGCCGGCGGACATCAGGACCGATCCGTGCCAGCAGGAGCCCTGCTCAAGGAGGCCGGGGCCCGCGCCTGGCCGACAACATCCGTCATCCCCGGCCCTCCCCGTCCCGCACGCGGGCGACGGTGAACGCGGTCAGGACGGCCACCGCCCCGAGCACCCCCAGCGCGACCCGCGCCGGACGCGATGCCGGCACGCGCCTTTGAAAACATTCAGCGAATCTGGTTTTATGGATTCATCGCCCGGGAAGCGTCCGGGCACCCTCCCTCCCCAAGGAGCACCGATGAAGCTCACCCAGGCCGCCGCCGCCACGTTCGGACTCGACGACGACTCCTGGAAGCGGCACGCCAACGCCTGGAGCGTGTGGACCCGGATGGCCGGTCTGGCGCCGATCCTGCTGCCGATCTACTTCCGCGACACGCTCGGTTGGTGGGCGGCGGCCCCGATCGCGGCGGGCGTGATCTGGATGTGGATCAACCCGCACGCGTTCAAGCCGGTCCACGAGCCGCGCAGCTGGGCGGAGAAGGGCATCTACGGCGAGAAGATGTACGCCGCCGACCACTCCCTGGCGGCCGAGGCGCACCGGCCGGCGCTCCGCTGGCTGATCGCCATGGCCGCCGCCGGTGCCGCCATCATGGTGTACGGGCTGGTCCGCGTCGAGGCCTGGCCGGCCGTCTTCGGCTGGGCACTGGTCTTCGTCTCCCAGCTGTGGCAGATCGACCGCTTCGTCGCCATCTACGAAGAGGGCCTGCGCCGCGCCGCCGCGACGACGCAGTCGTGAAACCATATAACCGAAACGTTCCCAGCGTTCCCAGGAAGGTGCCCGCGATGCCGCCCGCATTCACCGCCGAGGAGAAGGCCCGCATCAGCGCCCTGCTGCTGGAGACCGGCGAGAAGCTGTTCACCGGCCAGGGGCTGCGCAAGACCTCCCTGGAGGAGCTGATGGCCCCCACCGGCGTGGCCAAGAGCAGCTTCTACGTCTTCTTCGACTCGAAGGAGGCGCTGTACCTGGAACTGATGCTGCGCCAGTCCGGCGAGGTCAAGCGGCACGTCGTCGACGGCGCCCTGCTCAGCGCGGACGACACCCGGGAAGGGCTGCGCCGCTTCCTGCGCGCCACGCTGGAGGAGCTGTCGGTCAACCCGCTGTGGCGGCGGCTGACGACGCACCCGGAGGAGATGGAGGCCGTGGCCCGCAAGCTCAGCCCCGACCGGCTGGCCGCCGCCGCCTCCGACAACCCCGCCACCGCCCTGCGCGAGTTCCTGGTGGCCCGCGCCGAGCGGGGGGACCTCGTCGACGCCGAACCCGACGTGATCGTCGGCGTGCTGCAGTGCGTGCTGCTGGTGCCGATGTTCGCCGAACGCCTCGGCGATCCCGCGCTCCGCCCGAAGATCCTCGACCTGCTCGTCGACATCGTCGCCGCAGGCCTCACCCCGAAGCACCCCTGACCTCCCCAGGGCGAGGCGACCGCCTCGGGCCACAGCTCAGGTGAAGGGCCAGGGTGCCTCAGCCTGCGCCAAGGAAATCGCGGATCTTCGCGGCGATCCGGGGATAGTCCGGGCCGAACCAGATCATGTGACTGTCGGCCCGGCTGTCCACCAGTTCGGCGTTCGGCATCGCCGCCGCCAGGGACTCGGCGTGGGCGAAGGACACCGACCGGTCGCGGCGGCTGGCGATGACCAGTGCGGGCTGGCCGACCTGCGCGGCGCAGTCCGGCACGGGGAGCATGTCGGCGACGAAGCCGTGGCCCGAGCGCATCATGGTGAACAGTCCGGTCAGCGTCGCCCGCTCGCTGACGGACAGGCCCGCCAGGACCTGCCGCGCGGGCAGGACCGACAGGTCGCGCAGCAGCAGGCACAGCGCCGAGGACGGCGCGGCCCGGATCAGGGACCGCATGATCGCCCAGGTTCCGGCCTCGACGCGCGCGTTGAACAACGCCCTGCCGCCCAGCCGGGTCAGCCGGTCGGGCCAGGGCAGGAATCCGACCGCGCTTTGCAGGATGACGCGTTCGACCAGGTGCGGATGGCAGGCGGCCATGGTCAGCGCGGTGCGTCCCCCCGCCGAGACACCCACGACCGCGGCGAGGCGTTCGATGCCCAGTGTCCCGCACAGCTGGGCGGTGGCGTCGGCGAAGCCGGCCGGCGTGGCGCCGGTGGTCAGCGGCGTACGCCCGTAACCGGGGCGTGAGGGCGCCAGCACCGTGAGACCGGCGTCGGCGAAGACCTCCTCGCCCAGCGCCAGCCCCGCCCGCATGTGACCGCCGTGGAACACCAGGACTGTCCTGGAGCCTTCGCCTTCCAGCCGGTACTCCACCGTGCCCGCCGGCAGCCGGGCCAGGGCGGTGGCGCGCTCGGAGAAGGCTGTGCGGGAAGTGGACATGATCGCGTCTCCTTGGCGAAGTCCGGCAGCCGACGGGCAGACGGCAGGCGAGCCGCCGACGTCTGCCCGACATGGTCACCGCGGTCGGCGTATCTCGCGGGTGACACCTCCGTACCAGGCCGGGACCTCGCGCTCGTCGTCGAAGCCGCGGGCCACCACGATGCCGGTCGAGCTGTGCGGCAGGATCGACAGCACGACGATCACCGCGAGCTGGCCGCCGCGATGCCGCGGCGCGCCCAGCGGGACGGCACGATGGCGGCCGACGCCGACCTGGACGTGCTGATCGACATGATGGCCGGCGCGGTGACCTACCGGGTGCTGCAGCCCGACCCGCCGGACGCCGCCGGCATGCTGCGCCACCTGACCGCCGTCCACCGCCAGGCCGGGCTGTACTTGCCCGCTCAGGACACCTGAGCGGGCAAGTACAGCCCGGCCCCGGGCATGGCTGCTCTGCCTGGACGGGTCGCTGCCGGAGCGCGCGCCGGTCAGCGCCGCCAGGCTCTCGGCGTGGCCGGTGACGAGGCCGCGCAGGTCGTACCGATCATGACAGCGACTCCAGGATCGTCACGGCACGCCCGGTGCTGTCCTCGGCGCGGATCCGGCGCCCGAGATCGGCGGCGGCGGCCGCCATCCCGGGGTCGGTGGCGGCCAGGCGGATGGCGGCGGCGAGCGTCTCCGGGGTCAGGCGTCGCTGCGGCTGGGGCGGCACGGCGACGCCGGCCGCGTGCGCGCGGGCCGCCCAGAACGGCTGGTCGGCGACGAACGGGCAGACGACCTGCGGCCGTCCGGCGGCCAGCGCCGCGCCGGTGGTGCCGCTGCCGCCGTGGTGGACGATCGCGGCCATGCGCGGGAACAGCCAGTCGTGCGGGGCCTGGTCGAGCTGGTGGACGGTGTCCGGCAGGTCCGTGGCCTGGATGCCGCCCCAGCCGGAGGCCAGCACGGCGCGCACGCCGGCCAGCCTGACCGCCTCCGTCACGATGCGGCCGACGCGCCGCGGATCGGTGCCGGCCATGCTGCCGAACCCCACGTACACCGGCGGCTGCCCGGCTTCCAGGAACGCGGCCAGCTCGGGCGACGGCGCCCAGCCGGGCGGCGCGGGCAGGAACCAGAAGCCGGTCGTGTGCACCCACGCCGGGTAGTCCAGGCGGCCGGGCAGGAGGTGCCTGCTGAAGCCGTGCAGGACGGTCGCCGGGCGGCCGTCGGGCCCGCGCAGGATGTCGTGCCGCCCGCGTCGGCGCGGCAGGCCGAGCCGGCGTTCGCGCAGGTCGTCGGCGATGCCGCCGAGGGAGCGCAGCATCAGCCTGATCGGCAGGTACGAGGCTCGGTTCAGCGCTCCGGGCAACGGCACCGGCAGCATGGGGTTGGGGAAGGCCGCGGTGGGCACCCAGACGGGCTGGAGCGCGGCGGGCACCGCGGGGACTCCGAGCCGTTCCGCGACGTGCTGTCCCGGGATGCCGGGCGCGTGCACGACCAGGTCGGCCCCCTGCTCGGCGACGGTGACGAGGTCGTCGAGGACGGCCGCCATGAGCGGCTTGGTGCGGCGCATCACCCGCAGGGCGACCTTCTTGCCGCGCAGGCCGCGGTAGTTGGTCTCGACGGCCTGGCGGATGTCCGGGTCGTCGATGAGGGTGTTCGGCCCGTCGTGGAGCGGCGCGAACGTGATGTCGTGCGGCTCGGCCAGGGAGGCCATCGCGGCCGGGCCGGCCAGGACCGGCTCGTGCCCGGCCGTTCTCAGTGCGAGCGCGAGGGCGGCGTACGGCTGCACGTCGCCGCGGGTGCCATGGGTGAGGATGAGGACCTTCATCGGCGCTCCTTGCGTGGAGGACTGCTGCTGCGCTCGCCGACCAGGCTTCCCGGCACACCGTCGGCCCCGAGGAACCGAATGCCCGCAATATAGCGAAATTTCAGAAATTTCTGAAGGCTTAGGAATCCGCTATTCTGCCGTGGGAGGTGGCAGGTGAGCGAGACGGAGCGGTGGCAGGCCGCGGAACAGCTGGCGCTGGCGCTGGCCGAGGGCGGCCTGCAGCGGATGCCGGCACGGGCACTGGCCGTGTTCCTGTTCACCGGCGACGAGACGGTGACCATGGGGGAGATCGCCGACCGGCTCGGCGTCAGCGCGGGCTCGGTGTCCGGCGCGGTCAAGGCGCTGCTGTCGGTCGGCCTGATCGAACGACTGCCCGCGCCCGGCAGCCGCCGCGAGCACTACCGCCTGCGCGACGACGCCTGGTCCACCCTGTTCTCCGCCCAGAACACGGTGGTCGGCGTCATGCTGAAGGCGGCCGACACCGGGATCGCCGCCACCGCGTCCGGCGACCCGGCCCACGAGCGTCTGACGCGGATGCGCGACTTCTACCGGTTCCTGCTGGGCGAACTGCCCGGCCTGCTGCGCCGCTGGGAAGAGCAGCACCCGCCCCGCTGACCCTGTAAGGCCCCGCCCAGCCCGGCATGGCGGGCCGCGAGGCCGGGGGTGGGTGGTTACCGGGTGACGTCCAGTTCCGCGTACATGCCGGCGGCGTAGTGGCCGGGGAAGTTGCAGACCAGCTCATAGCGGCCCGGCCGCAAGGTCAGGGTGGTCCAGCCGGTGGATCCGGGGGCGATCCCGCTCCCCGCGCCCGCCCCGCACGTACGGGACGCCTCCCCCAGGCTGCCCGCCTCGCTGACGCGCCCGTCCGGATTCGTCACGCGCCGCCCCGGCGTCTGCCCCGGCTGGAGGGGCAGCACGACGACCTCGTGGGTGTAGACGCCGTCGTTGACCACCCTCAGCGAGACCTTCCCCGCAGGAACGGCCTGCGGCGTGGCTCTCAGCGTCATGCGCATGCCGTGCGGCCACTGACCGTACGGGCCCGGAGTCCCCGGCATGGGCCCGCCAGGGCCCGGGGTGCCGGGATAGGGGCCGGGGCCCATCATGCCGGGCCCCATGTCAGCCGTCGTCACGTCGACGACCTGGCCCTGCAGCGGTGGCGCCGTGCACGCGGGCGACGGCTGCCGGTGGGGAGCGGTCGTCGAAGCGGCGGCCGGTCCTCCCATGCCGAGTCCGGCGAGCGCGACGAGGCTCGCCGCCGCCACGGCATTCATCCTGTGCGACAACATGGCTCGCCACCCCGGAGACGAACGGCGGTCCGGCCCGGCCGGCCACTTCGCGGGGGCGCCTCACGGCAACCGCCGCAGCCGGGCCCTCCGGAAGCCCGTGCCCCGCCGTGTCCAGCGCAAACGCCGGCTCACGCGCTCGGGCGCCCAGGCCGGAGACGGTCGCCGCCCTTGACGTCGGCGAGGAGTTCCGTGGCGATGGCCTCACCCCGGCGGAGCACGCTGATGTCGCCGGTGCGTTCCAGCATCACCGCGGCCACGTCGCCGCGTCCGTCCAGGTCGGTCCGATGCGCATGCTCGTTCCCCCTGCCGTGGACGGCCAGGTGGCGGAGGGCCCGGGTTCCTGTCGCGATCCTGCGGGATTCTTGCCCTGAGCAAAGTTCTGCTACCGTCACCTGTCAGGTGAGCCGGGAAGTCGGGTCGGCACGTCACGCCGTGCCACGCGGAAGGTCCACAGATGTCCCCAGACCGGCGCCCAGGTCGCGATGGTCCCCACGCCGTGGCCGGGGAGCGCGCGGCGCCCCGCTTCTCACGAGCGGACGAGACCTCGTGACCGGACCCTTGCGGATCACGGAGTTCACTGCCGGCTTCCGCATCACCGTGCTCACGCTCGAAGGCGTTCTCGACCTGGACTCATACCCGCTTCTCCAGGTCAGGCTCGCCGGTGCGCTGGCGCTTCACCAACCACCCCTCGTCGCGGTGGAGGTCAGCAGGCTGCTGTCGGCCGACTCGTACGGCCTGTCCGTGCTCGTCGCCGCCGATCAGCACGCACGGGCCTCGGGCGGCGGGATGTCGGTGTGCGGTGCCGGCGACCTGCTGCTCGCCACCTTCCGGCAACGCGGGCTGGACGGCTGCCTGACCCTGCATGCGTCGCTGGCCGACGCGCTGCGCGACCTGCGTCCGGCCGTCGGCGAGGGCGACTGAGGACTCGCAGGGCCCGGTCACCCCGTCGCGGCCGATGCCTGCCCTGCCTGTCGCCCGGCATCAACGCTTCGCAGGGCGTCGTCGCAGGGGGCTCCATGACATCCGCCGCCGAGAGCACCGAGGCGAACACGGCACCGGCGAGTCTGCGCCTGCCCGGGATCGTCCTGGGGGGTGGGGCTCGGCGGGTTCGTGATGCACGACCATCCGATGCGCGCGCACGGCGGCGGCTCCTGGGACGCCCTGGTGCCGGCGGCCCTGGCGGTGCTGCCGGCGGTCGCGTACCTGCTGCTGGTGCGCCGCGCCGCCCGCGCCGGGCGGCGCGCCTGGCCGCCGTGGCGCACGGCGGCCTTCCCGCGCCCCGGTCGCCCAGGTGCGCGGCGGCGCGGAGCTCATGGACTACGGCGGCGACATCGCCGGGCTCCTGCTCGCCGCCGCCCTGGTGGCCACCCGGCGGCCCCGGCAGGGGGTGAGTCCCCGGCCTGTCCTTCCGGCCGGGGAGCGCGTCAGTGGAGCTGGATGCCGACGAGGCAGGTGTCGTCGTCGGTGTCGGAGTTGCTGTGCGTCAGCAGGTGGTCGAGGCGGCGCTCCAGGTCCGGCGTCGGGTGCCGCGCCGTCTCCAGGAGCTGCTGCTGGGAGTGCTGCAGCGCGCCGTCGCGCCGCTCGATGAGGCCGTCGGTGTACATGAGCAGGACGTCCTCGGCGGCGAGCTGGATCTCGCCCTCCTCGTAGTCGGCCTCGGAGACGGCGCCGAGCAGGATGCCGCCGGTGAGGTCGAGTTCCGCGGCGTCGCCGCCGCGCACCAGGATGGGCGGCAGGTGGCCCGCCCTGGCCCAGCGCAGCGCCCGGGTGTGGGGGTCGTACAGCGCGCAGATGGCGGTGGCGGTGACGTTCTCGGTGAGGTGGTGGGCCACCAGGTTGAGCCAGGCGAGGAGCTGGCCCGGGCCCGCGCCGGTGGCGGCCAGGCCGCGCAGGGCGTTGCGCAGCACGACCATGCCGGTGGCCGCCTCGATGCCGTGACCGGCGACGTCGCCGACCGACAGCAGGATCTGCTTGGACGGCAGCACCACGGCGTCGTACCAGTCGCCGCCGACGAGGTGCTCCTTCTCGGCCGGGCGGTACCGTACGGCGATCTTGAGGTTGAACGCCTCCATCGGCTCCCGGCTGGGCGGCATGATGGCCTGCTGGAGCTGGAGGGCGAGCCGGTTGCGCTCGGCGGCCTGCTGTTCGGTGTGCGCGAGCTGGTCACGGGTCGCGGCCAGTGCCACTTCTGTCCAGTGCTGAGCGGAGATGTCCTGGTAGGCGCCGCGGACGGCGAGCAGCCGGCCGTCGGCGTCGAAGACGGGCTCGGCCACCACCCTGATGTGCCGGACGATCCCGTCGGGCCGCTGCAGCCTAAAGGCGGTGGAGGCCGAGCGGCGGTGGTGCAGGACGGTGCGCAGGAAACGGCCGATGGCCACCGCGTCGTCGGGGTGGGCGTGGCCGGCCAGACGCTCCAGCGGGATGGGCGGCTCGTCGCCCGCCATGCCGTACAGCGCGTAGAGCTGGCTGTTCCAGAGGATCTCGCCGGTGAGCGCGTTCTCCTCGAAGCCGCCGATGCGGCCGAGCCGCTGCGCGTGCTGGAGCAGGCTGGCGAGCTGGGCGGCCTCGTCCTGCAGGCGCCAGATGAGCAGCACGCCGTCGCCGTGCCTGACGATGCTGACGCTCGCCACGCTGGGCAGCGCCACCTGGTCGACCAGCGCGGTGAGCGTCATCCGCTCGGCGCGGAACGGCTCGCCGGTGGCGTGCACGTGCTCGATCTTGGCGAACAGGCCGTTGTCCTCGGCGGCCAGCGGGTACGCCTCCAGCAGCAGCGCCCCGGTGACCACGCTCCTCGGCCGCCCCGCCGGATCGACGAAACGGGCGTTGGTGTGCTGGATGCGGAAGTCGGTGAGCCGGCCGTCGGGGTCGAGGTGGGGGCTCAGCACGAGGGCCGCGTCGGGCAGCGCGTCGGCGAGGCCGGCCAGCTCGGGCAGCACGTCCCCCCGCGGCTCGGCGCCGCCGGGCGACTCCAGGGTGTGCGCGCACAGCTCGGCCAGCGCCTCGATCTGCTTCCTGATCTGCGGCGGCTGCGGCGGCAGCGGGTCGGGCCAGCCGATCTCCAGCACGCCGAGGATCCTGCCTCCGGTGCCGGCGGGCACGGTGACGCGGCCGCCGGGCGTGTCACGCTGGCCGATGGACGGCAGCCCGACCGCGGCCAGCTCATCCAGCCAGACGGTCTGCCGCTCGACGAGGGCGCGGCGGGCCGGCGTGGCGACGCCGGGCGGGACGTAGCGCCACCGCCTGGCCTCCTCGGCGCTCAGGCCGGCGTACCCGGCGAGCGTGAGCGAGGCGTCGGGACCCGCCTCCCACACGGCGACCACGGTCGCGCCGAGCGGCGCGAGCGCATGCTCCAGCAGCGACTCCGCCGCCGCCTGCACGTCGGTCGCCTTGAGCGCGCCGCTCTCCGCGGTGCGCAGCCGCACCGCGACGTCGGACGCCTCCCCGGTGGCCCCGCCCGGGGCCGGCGCCGGCCCCGCCGAGGCCAGGAACGCGCGGGCCGCCTCGCTGATGCGGTCCTGGGCCGCCTGGTTGATGATGTCGGCGGCCAGTTCGAGCTGGGTCAGCCCCGCCTGCTCGGCGAGCGTGGCGAGCTGCTGCGCGGCGGTGGTGACGCCGCAGCGCAGCCGCTCGACGAGGATGCCCTTGGCCAGCTCGATGAGCGCGCGTCCCTCCGCGGCGAGCTGGGCCTCCTGGACCTCCTTGCGCAGGCGCTCGATCGTGGCGGCCAGCCTGCCGACGTTCGTCTCGGAGCCAGCCGGCGCGGGCGCGCCCTGCCGGGTCGGGACGGCCGGCTGCTGTGGGCTCTGCACTTGCTGCTCCTTCTGCTGCTGCGGCGAGCTGGACGTGGCGTGCCTGCCGCCGGGGCCGGCGGCGTGCCCGGCGGGAGGCGGCGTGGCTAGGGCGCGAGCCAGCGCCGGATGCGCTCCATGAGCTCGTCCGGCTCGACCGGCTTGGTGACGTGGTCGCTGGCCCCGGCCGCCAGGCTCTTCTCCTGGTCGCCCGGCATCGCCTTGGCGGTGACCGCGATGATCGGCAGCTCGGCGTACCTCGGCATGGCGCGGATCGCCGTGGTCGCGGTGTAGCCGTCCATCTCGGGCATCATCACGTCCATGAGGACCAGGTCGGTCTCGGGGTGCGCGAGGAGCGTGTCGATGCCGGCCCTGCCGTTCTCGGCGTGCAGGACGTTCATGCCGTGGATCTCGAGGATGCTCGTCAGCGCGAACAGGTTCCTGGTGTCGTCGTCGACGACCAGCACGGTGCGCCCGGTCAGTCCGTCGCCGCGCTCGCGCGGCAGCGGCTCCCCGGCCGCGTCCCGCGTGCGCGCGCCGCCCGGCTCGTCGGCGGTCAGGTGGCGGGCGATGCGCTCGCGCAGCTCGTCCAGGCTGGACAGCAGCTCGAGCGGCTGGCTGCCGGCCCGCTCCTGCAGCCCGGTGAGCTGCTGCGGCGTGGCCCGCCAGTTGTTGTACGCCAGCACCGGCACCGCGAGCAGCGCCGGGTCGCCGTCCATGGCGTCGAGGAGCTGGTAGGCCGCCCCGTCGGGCATGTCCAGGTCGAGGACGATGCCGTGGCACGGCTCGTCGGCGAGCGTGGCGGCGGCCTCCTGCGGGCCGGCGGCGGTGACGAGCTCGACGTCGTAGCCGGAGTCGAGGTCGTTGACCACGCTCTCGGCCACGAGCGACAGCAGGCCGTGCGGGCGGTGCTCGATCACGAGGAGCCGGCGGTGGAGCGGCGCGGCCGACTCGGCCTCCTCCGGGTCGTCCCCGGCGGCGGCTTCGCCCACGGCCGGCTCCCCGGCCGGCTCCTCACCGGGCGCCTCCGCGGCGGCCGGGCGGACCGGCGACTCCTGGAAGTCGGGCCGCGCGATCGGCAGGTACAGGGTGAAGACGCTGCCCTCGCCCGGCGTGCTCTGGGCGGTGATGGCCCCGCCGAGCAGGTAGGCGATCTCGCGGCTGATCGACAGGCCGAGCCCGGTGCCGCCGTACTTGCGGCTGGTGGTGCCGTCGGCCTGCTGGAAGGCCCCGAAGATGGCTTCGAGCTGCTGCTCGGGGATGCCGATGCCGGTGTCGGCCACGCGCAGGGCGACGGCCGCGCCGTGCGGGCGCACCGACGGCGGCAGCTCTCCCTGGCCGGCGGGCTCGATGCTCAGCTCGACGGTGCCCGTCTCGGTGAACTTCACCGCGTTCGACAGCAGGTTGCGCAGCACCTGGCGCAGCCTGGAGTCGTCGGTGATGAGGTCGACGGGCAGGCCGGGGGCGGTGGTGATGCGGAAGTCGAGCCCCTTCTGCGTGGTCATCGGACGGAACGTGGCCTCCACGTAGTCGAGGAGCTGCCGCAGGGGCACCCGCTCGGGGTTGACGTCCATCTTGCCCGCCTCGACCTTCGACAGGTCGAGGATGTCGTTGATGAGCTGCAGCAGGTCCGAGCCGGCGGAGTGGATGATCTCGGCGTACTCGACCTGCTTGGGCGTGAGGTTGCGCGTGTGGTTCTGCGCCAGCAGCTGGGCGAGGATGAGCAGCGAGTTGAGCGGGGTGCGCAGCTCGTGGCTCATGTTCGCGAGGAACTCGCTCTTGTACTTGGAGGCGAGGGCGAGCTGCTGGGCGCGGTCCTCCAGCTCCTGGCGGGCCTGCTCGATCTCCAGGTTCTTGGTCTCGATGTCCTGGTTCTGGCTGGCGAGCAGCCGCGCCTTCTCCTCCAGCTCGGCGTTGGAGCGCTGCAGCTCCTCCTGCTGGTTCTGCAGCTCCTCGGAGCGGGCCTGCAGCTCGGCGGTCAGGCGCTGCGACTCCACCAGCAGTTCGTCGGTGCGGGCGTTGGCCACGATGGTGTTGAGGTTGACCCCGATGGTCTCCATCAGCTGGCCGAGGAACGCCCGGTGCACCTGGGTGAACGAGTGGACGGAGGCCAGCTCGATGACGCCGAGCACCTGCTCCTCGAACACGATGGGCAGCACGATGAGCGAGGCGGGCTCGGCCTGGCCCAGGCCGGAGGAGACGGTGACGTACCCGGCGGGGACGTCCTCGACGGCGATGGCGCGGCGGGTGCGCGCGGCCTGGCCGACGAGCGCCTCGCCCAGCCGGAAGGTGGTGGGCCGCCCCGGGTCGGCGGGGTAGCCGTAGGCGCTGATCAGCCGCAGCTCGTGCTCCTCGGCGAGGAAGAACGCGCCGTACTGGGCGGCGACGAGCGGCGCCAGCTCGTTCATGACGACGTCGGCGACGGTGGTGAGGTCGCGCTGGCCCTGCATGAGGCCGGAGATGCGGGCGAGGTTGGACTTGAGCCAGTCCTGCTCCTCGGTGGCCCGGGTGGTCTGGCGCAGCGACTCCACCATGGAGTTGATGTTGTCCTTGAGGTCGGCCAGCTCGCCCTCGGCGTCGACGGTGATGGAGCGGGTCAGGTCGCCGGAGGTCACCGCGCTGGTCACCTCGGCGATGGCGCGCACCTGCCTGGTGAGGTTGCCCGCCAGCTCGTTGACGTTCTCCGTGAGGCGCTTCCAGGTGCCCGACACGCCCTCGACCTCGGCCTGGCCGCCGAGGCGGCCCTCGCTGCCGACCTCGCGGGCCACCCGGGTCACCTCGGCGGCGAACGACGAGAGCTGGTCGACCATCGTGTTGATCGTGGTCTTGAGTTCGAGGATCTCGCCGCGGGCGTCCACGTCGATCTTGCGGGTGAGGTCGCCCCTGGCGACGGCCGTGGTGACCTGCGCGATGCTGCGCACCTGGTTGGTCAGGTTGTCGGCCATCGAGTTGACGTTGTCGGTGAGGTTCTTCCAGGTGCCGGCCACGTTGGGGACGTGCGCCTGGCCGCCGAGCTGGCCCTCGGTGCCGACCTCGCGGGCCACCCGGGTGACCTCGTCGGCGAACGCGCCGAGGGTGTCGACCATGGTGTTGATGGTCTGGGCCAGCGCGGCGACCTCGCCCTTGGCCTCGACGGTGATCTTCTGTGACAGGTCGCCCTTGGCGACGGCGGTGGCCACCTGCGCGATGCTGCGCACCTGGCTGGTCAGGTTGGAGGCCATGACGTTGACGTTGTCGGTCAGGTCCTTCCAGGTGCCCGACACGCCGCGGACGATGGCCTGCCCGCCGAGGTTGCCCTCGGTGCCGACCTCGCGCGCCACGCGCGTGACCTCGTCGGCGAACGACGAGAGCTGGTCGACCATCGTGTTGATGGTCTCCTTCAGCTCCAGGATCTCGCCGCGCGCGTCGACCCTGATCTTCTGGGTCAGGTCGCCCCTGGCGACCGCGGTGGTGACCTCGGCGATGCTGCGCACCTGCGCGGTGAGGTTGTCGGCCATGACGTTCACCGACTCGGTGAGCGCCTTCCACGTGCCCGACACGCCCTTGACGTCGGCCTGGCCGCCCAGCCTGCCGTCGGTGCCGACCTCGCGGGCCACCCGCGTCACCTCGTCGGCGAACGACGAGAGCTGGTCGACCATCGTGTTGAGGGTGTTCTTCAGCTCCAGGATCTCGCCGCGGGCCGAGACGGTGATCTTCTGCGACAGGTCGCCGCGGGCGACGGCGGTGGCCACCTGCGAGATGTTGCGTACCTGGTCGGTGAGGTTGCTGGCCATGAAGTTCACCGAGTCGGTGAGGTCGCGCCAGGTGCCGGCCACGCCCTTGACGTCGGCCTGGCCGCCGAGGCGGCCCTCGGTGCCGACCTCGCGGGCCACCCGCGTGACCTCGTCGGCGAACGACGAGAGCTGGTCCACCATCGTGTTGACGGTGTTCTTCAGCTCCAGGATCTCGCCGCGCGCGTCGACGGTGATCTTCTGCGACAGGTCGCCCTTCGCCACGGCCGTGGTGACCTGCGCGATGCTGCGCACCTGGTCGGTCAGGTTCCCTGCCATGGCGTTGACCGAGTCGGTGAGGTCCTTCCAGGTGCCGGAGACGGCGGGCACCTCGGCCTGGCCTCCCAGGCGGCCCTCGGTGCCCACCTCGCGGGCCACGCGGGTCACCTCGGAGGTGAACAGCGAGAGCTGGTCCACCATCCCGTTGAACACGGAGGCGATCTCGCCCATGAGGCCGTCGGCGTCGTCCGGCAGCCTGGTGCCGAAGTCACCGTCGCGTACGGCGGTCAGGCCGGCCAGCAGCTGCCGGAGCTCACGCTCCCCGGCGTCGGCGCCGGTTGTGGACCGTGAGCCGCCAACCGTCGTGTCACTCATGTCCACCCTCGTTATTCCGTTTCGCTTCCACGGGAATCCACCACCAGGGGTGGACACGGCCCCATCCCGCCACACAAGTGATTACCAGCCCGTTGCGCGGACAAGTCAGGAGATTATCCCCACGGGAGGGTAGCGGCTTCCGAACGACCGCTCGAACGCGCGGCTCCAGGAGGACCTCCTCGGGGGGACGGCAGCGGACGGCTCGACCTGCCGGTCTGCCGGCGGGCACGCAGAGGCGGATCAAGGACCCCGGAGTGCCGAAGATTGTATCTGCCCCTTCCCCCGGCCCGTACACCAGCCAAGACGGCGTGATCATCGGGGCGGCACGCGACGGGCACGCCGGGATCACCTCCATCCTGCCGCCGTCAGACCAGGGGCCAGTTCAGCACGCGCAGCAGGCGCATCATCCGCGGCGGCACGTTGTCCAGGCGGGTCCAGCCCTCGCGGCAGAACCGCGCGAGCGTCCGCACCCCGGCCACGTCGACGAAGGCGAGGCCGGCGGCGTCGAGGACGATCAGCTCGTCGATCTGCCTGGCGCGGGCCAGCGCCCGCCCGACCTCGGCGGCGTTGGACGCGTCGACCTCCCCGGCCAGGCGGACCACGGAAGGGCCCGAGCCCCGGGTGCAGGTGACGCGGACCAGGTCGTCGGCGTGGAGCAGGTGGCAGGACGGCGCGGTGCCGGCGGGGGCGCCGCGGCGGCCCGCGCCGGCGGCGGTCACGGCGTCCTCCCCAGGGTGAGGACGAGCGGCGACGACCTCCTCGCGCGGGAGGCGAGCGGCGGTGAGCCGGTGCGGGACGGGGGCATGGCACCTCGGTGTTCTCGCGGCCCTGTGACGGCGGCGTTGCCTGTCACGAATCACACACTAATTCCAGAAGACAGTTACCGGAAAGCTATTTCGCTATAGGATCTTCTCGTAAGAAGCCCGCTGGAATCCGTCCCCTGCCGGGGCTGAAGGTGGAACATGGCCGCGAGTAAGCCTCAAGACCGCTCCTCATGGACGTTCCTGACGCACCACGCCCGCGTCCTGCTGGAGATCGCCCGCGACCCGCAGGCCCGGCTGAAGGACATCGCCGCGGCCATCGGCATCACCGAGCGGGCCGTCCAGGGCATCGTGTCCGACCTGCACGAGGCCGGGTACCTCACACGCGACAGGGTGGGCCGGCGCAACCACTACAGCGTCAACCCCGACCAGCGCTTCCGGTACCGCACCGAGGCCAACCTCCCCGTACGCCTCCTCATCGACCTGTTCGCCCAGCACGACCTGCCGCGAGACAGGGAGCCCGCCGAGGGCGAGCCGCCGGCCCCCGGCTGACCTCCGCGGGTCAGTCGAGGGTGGCGGCGGCCAGCAGGCCGGCGAACGCGTGCGGCGTCCCCGCCCGCGTCCACAGCTCGCGCTGCCTGGAGGCGCCGTTGCCCCGCAGCAGCAGCCGCCCGACCAGCCGCTCCAGCGGCCCGGGGTCGGCGACCCGGTCGAGGACGAGGCCCAGCAGCACCCGCTGCGGCACCCACCGCCCGGTGTACGGGTCGGGCGCGAGCCCGTCCAGCCCGTCTCGGGCGGCGGCGTTCAGCGCGGCCAGGATGGTGACGTCGGGCATCGGCAACACCGGCACGCCGTCCTCGGCGTCCCGCATGGCGAGGTCCACCAGGGCCCGGACGGTGCCGGCCACGAGCACGGCGTCCTCGGCCGACAGGCACGCGTCCATGATCCGCAGCTCCACCGTGGGATAGCGGGGCGAGAGCCTGGCGTGGAAGTAGACGCTGCGCTCGTCCAGGGCCCGGCCCCGCCGGACCAGGTGGCGCACCGCCGCGTCGTAGTCGGCGGGCGTCTGCCACACCCCTGGAGGCATCGCGGACGGCCACCGGCTCCACCGCAGGTAGCGCCGGCTCGCCCACGACGTGTCGCGGCCGTCGGCGAAGGGCGAGTTCGACGTGATCGCGAGCAGCGTCGCCAGGTACGGCCGCAGCCTGGAGAGCACCTGCACGCCCACCTCCCGCGACGGGACGCCGACGTGGACGTGGCAGCCGCAGGTGCCCGCTTCGACGATCATGGAGCCGTACCGGCGGGCGAGCTCGGCGTAGCGCGGGTCGTCGGTGAGGGCGGCGATGCCGGGCAGCGGCCCCGGCGAGACGCCCGAGGCGACCAGGTGGCAGCCCAGCTCCGCCGCTGCGGCGGCGGCGCGCCGGCGCAGCGCCGACAGCTCGGCGCCGAGCTGGTCGAGGTCGGCGCAGACCCCGGTGACCGTCTCCAGCTGGTAGCGCATGAGCTCGGGCTTGACATGCAGATCGTCGTCGAGCAGCTCCAGGATCGCCGGCGCCCGCAGCGCCGGGCGCCCGGTGACGCGGTCCAGCAACAGGAACTCCTCTTCCACGCCCAGCGTCAACGCGCCGGTCGCGTGGCGTGCCGCGGCGGCGACTGACATCCCCACCTCCTCGCGCCCTGGATGGACCGCGACCTCTCCCCCCGAGAGTCCGCGCTCACGGCGAGGATGGCAAGAGACGTCCTGCTGCCGGTAGCGACCAAGGTCCCTTACCCGCAGGATCTCCACCGCCGGGCCGGACCGGCGTCGCCGCAGGTCAGTAGGGTCGTTGGTCCTGACAGGGCCGGGCGTTGGCCTCTGGCGGCCCGTCCCTTCCCACGGCGACGATGGAGGGAGGAGCCGTAACGGCAGCAGTGCAGTGGCAGTGCAGTGGCAGTGCAGGAGGTTCGCCGTCATGGAAGCCAAGCAGTGGACGGTGCAGGTCTTCCTCAACGAGGAGGGCGACGACACGACCGCGGAGGCGGCCCTGACCACGAGGGACGGCACGCGTCTTGTCGGGAAGGGGCGTGCGCGCCGCAACCCGTCCGACCCGTCGGTGCCGGAGATCGGGGACGAGCTGGCCGCCTCGCGCGCGCTGGCCGACCTGGCCGAGAAGCTGGGTGTGGTCACCCAGCGGGACATCGCGGAGTACTCGGGGCCGTCGGTGCCCACGCGCTCCTGGTAGGCCGTGTCCTGGCAGGGCGTGTCCTGGTGAGTGCGGGCCGGGCGTGCCGGAGGGGGCGCGCCCGGCCCGCGGCGCGTCCCGGGGGTCGCGAGCGGGAGTCAGTCACAGGCGGGCGTCACAAGCGGGCGTCGGTGGCGGCGGCGGTCAGCTCGTCCAGCGACTCGCGCAGGTGGCCGGGCAGGTCCCACACGTCCGGCACCATGTCGCTGCAGGCCGTGAACCCCACGTCCAGCCGGCCGTCGTAGGAGAACACGGTGATGTTGAGCGCGCCGCTCACCCCCGTGACCACCGAGACCGGGTGGTGCGCGAGCAGCCGGATCCCCGACACGTACAGGGGGAACTGCGGGCCGGGCACGTTCGAGACGACGACGTTGACCGGCGGGAACGCCTGCCCCGCGAGCGCGAACGCGGCCCGGTCGGCCAGCCCGTTGAGCGCCGCGGGCAGGGCGCCGCTGAGCTCGCGCAGCCACGAGGCGGGCACCGGGCCGAAGCGCTCCTTCAACGCCCGCATGCCCGCGCTGACGTCCCTGAGCCGGTCCACGGGGCCGGCCAGGTGCGTGGCGAGCGGGCTGGTCATGATGGTGACCTGGTTGCCGTCGCCCGCCTGCGCGGGCAGCGCGAACGGCACGCCCGCCACCAGCGGCTCGTCCGGCAGCCCGTCGTGCGCCAGCAGCCAGCGCCGCAGCGTGGAGGCCACCAGCGTCAGGACGACGTCGTTCACGGTCACGCCGAACGCGTTCTTCACCCGCTTGACCTCCGGCAGCGGCAGCTCGGCGAAGGCGTAGCCGCGCCGCTCCGAGACCGGGCCGCTGAGCGGCGTGCGCGGCGCCACCGCGCGCGGCAGCTCCGGCAGGTGGTCGCCGCGCAGCAGCCGCGACACCCGGCCCGCGCCCGGGAGCTGCGAGAGCACCGGGATCTGGTCGAGGTGCGGCATCGCCCCCGCCACGAACCGCGCCAGGTGGGCGGGCGCCGCCGCCAGGTGCAGCCCGCCCCGCAGCAGCATGGTCCAGCCGTCGGGCGGCAGGTCGGGCTCGCGCGGGCCGGGCGGCGGCACGCCGGGCACCGGGTCCATGAGCGCCGTCAGCACGGCCGCGCCGGTGACGCCGTCCACGGCCGCGTGGTGCAGCTTCGTGTACACCGCGCCGCGCCCGCCCGCCAGGCCGTCGATCACGTACATCTCCCACAGGGGCCTGTCGCGGTCCAGCCGCCGCCCGTGCAGCTCCGCGACCAGCTCGCCCAGCCGGACGTCGTCGCCGGGCGGCGGCAGCGTGACCTGGTGGACGTGGCGGCCGAGGTCGGGCTCCTCGTCCTCCGCCCAGTACGGGTGGTCGAGCCCCAGCGGCACGGGGACGAGCCGCCGGCGCAGCTGGGGGACGACCGCGACCCGGTCCCTGAGGCGGGCGAGCGCGCGGTCCAGGGGCAGCGGACGCTCCAGGATCGCCAGGCCGCCGATGTTGGCGACGTCGGCGTCCGTCTCGAAGTTGAGGAACTGCGCGTCGACCGCGCTGAGCTGCCGCATACCCCTACGGTCCGCTCAGGCGGGCGGCGTCGTGAGGGCCGATGTCCCCTCAGCCGCGGGACCTTCGTCCCCTGCCCGCCCGCGGCACCGCGCCCCGCTCCCGCGCCGGCCCCACAGCAGGTACGCGAGCGGCCCCACCGGCTGCACGAGGATGCCGGCCGCCCACAGCGCCTTGCGCCCGCGCACCGACTCGCGCGGCCTGAACCACAGGTCCGCCGCCGCGGTCGCGGTCAGCGCGACCTCCACCGACGCCAGCGCCAGCAGCGCCGCGCGCCGCCCGCGCGGCATCTCGTCCCATCGCATGGCCGTACCCCTTCCCTCGGTGCGCCCGGGTTCCCCTCACGCGCCGGGCCCTTCGCGCTCCCCCACTCGGAGCCTGGCACCGCGCCGCGCCGCCCGGGGGAGGCGGAGGTCCCGCGCCGCCGTGCCTTTCGTCCCGTCCGATCGGCCCCGGGGCCGATCGGCGGGGCGTCCGAGGACCTTCGGCCGGTGTGACGGAGCGCGTCCGGTGCTGCGCTTGGGACATGAGCACCTATCCCGTACGCGTCGAGGCCCGGCTGGAGGAGCCGCTCAACCGGGGCCTCTGGATCGTCAAGTGGATCCTCGCGATCCCCCACTACGTCGTGCTGGCGTTCCTGTGGATCGCCATGGCCGTCCTCACCGTGGTCGCGTTCTTCGCGATCCTCTTCACCGGCCGGTACCCCCGCGCGCTGTTCGACTTCAACCTCGGCGTGCTGCGGTGGACCTGGCGGGTCGCGTTCTACAGCTACGGCGCGCTCGGCACCGACCGCTACCCGCCCTTCACCCTCGGCCCCGCCCCCGGCTACCCGGCGACGCTGGAGATCGACTACCCGGAGCGGCTGTCGCGCGGCCTCGTCCTGGTCAAGTGGTGGCTGCTCGCCGTCCCGCACTACCTCGTCGTCGGCCTGTTCACCAGCGGCAGCATCGTGTCCTGGACGGGCGCGCTGCCCGACCGCGGCGGCGTGCTGTACACGCTGGACTGGGGCGGGCTCATCGGGCTGCTCGTCCTCGTCGCGGCGCTGTCGCTGCTGTTCACCGGCCGCTACCCGCACGGCGTCCTCGACTTCGTCGTCGGCATGAACCGCTGGTCGCTGCGCGTCGCCGCCTACGCGCTGCTCATGACCGACGCCTACCCGCCGTTCCGCCTGGAGCAGGGCGAGCGCGAGCTGCCCCGCATGGAGCCGCCCCCGGCGCCGCACCCCCACGTACGGCACCGGGCCGGTTCCGTCGTGGCGGTCGCCGCGGGCGCGGTGCTGGTCTTCTGCGGCCTCGGCGCGGCGGCGGCCGGCACCGGCGGCACGTTCGTCTCCATGGCGCGGGGCGACGACGGCTTCCTCAGCAGCGGCCCCGAACGCGTCAGCACCTCCGCGTACGCGCTGACCCTGGAGCCCGGCGCGGTCACCGGCGGCGGCGTGGACCTGATGGGCGACGCCGTCGGCACGGTCAGGCTGACCGCGACGGGCACGGGCGCGCCGGCGTTCGTCGGCATCGCGCCGAAGGCCGACGTGCAGCGGTACCTGAACGGTGTGAGCCACGACCGGATCACCCGGCTGTCCTTCCCCGCCCCCGGCTCCTCCTCCGGCCCCGCCGACGTCGGGTACGAGCGCCACGCGGGCGGAGCGCCGTCCGGTCAGCCCGCGGCGCAGCGCTTCTGGAGCGCGAGCGGCACCGGCGCCGTCACCTGGAACCTGCGGCCCGGCGAGTGGGCGGTCGTCGTCATGAACGCCGACGGCTCGGCGGGCGTCACCACCGACCTGCGGGTGGCCGCCACCCTGCCGGGGCTGCGCGGGCTCACCGCGGGCCTGCTCGTCGCGGCCGGTCTGCTGCTGGTCGGCGGCGGCGCGCTCATCGTGGCGGGCGTGCGGATGGCCATCGCTCCGGCGGGCGCGGGCAGCGACGCCGGTCAGTCGGCGTGGCCGGCCAGGGAGAAGTAGGCCTCCTCCTCCTGGGCGAAGTGCAAGGTGAGGACGGCGTGCAGCCCGTACAGGCAGGCCCTCAGGTCGTCGCGCTGCTCCGGGCGCGGGCCGTCCTCGCCCGCCAGCTCCAGGTGGCGGGCCAGCCTGTCCGCGAGCCTGCCGATCTCGGCGTGCGCCCTGCTCATCGTCACGGTCGCCTCGGGGTCGCCGAGCAGTCTGGTCAGCGCCGGGTACAGGCGCTGCTCCTCCTCCTGCTCGTGCGGCATGATCTCGGTGTCGAGCGCGTCGTGGACGCGGCGCAGCAGCGTCAGGGCGGTCCGCGGCGGGCCGTCGAGCGCGTCGGCGGCCTCGCGCAGCAGTTCGAGCGCCGGCCTCAGCGTGGCGTGCTCCTGGTCGAAGCGCTGCAGCAGCTCGCCGGTGGGGCGGTCCACCCGCAGCCGGGTGCCGCGTCCCGGGGCGAGGGCGCGCAGCGCGTTGAGTATGACGGCCACGTCGATGGCCTCCTGCAGCAGCGCGCCCGCGGCGGGCGGCAGGAAGCCGAACGCCGCGAAGGCCATGGCCAGCAGCGACAGCCCGATGCCGACGCCCGCGCTCTCGACGGCGATGCGCCTGGCGCGGCGGGCGACGTCCATGGCGTCGGCGAGCCTGTCGAGCCGGTCCGTGGTCAGCACCACGTCGGCCGCCTGCGTGGACGCGGCCGAGCCGCGCGCCCCCATGGCGACGCCGACCTGCGCGGCGGCCAGGGCGGGCGCGTCGTTGACGCCGTCGCCCACCATGACGGTCGGGGCCCGCTCCGCCTCCTCGCGGACGCCCTCCACCTTGCCCGCGGGGCTGCGCTCCGCCAGGACGTCGTCCACGCCGAGCACGGCCGCGACGCCCTGCGCCACCTCGGCGCGGTCGCCGGTGAGCATGACGACCCGGTCGATGCCGGCCGTCCTGAGCCTGCGCAGCGTGCGGGAGGCGTCGGCGCGGACGGCGTCGCGCAGGAGGACGACCCCGGCGACCACGCCGTCCACGGTGATCCAGACGGTGATGGCGCTGTCGAGCGCGGCCCTGGCCCGCTGCGCGGCGACCCACCCGGAGTCCGTGCGCGGGGCGTCCGTGCGCGGGGCGTCCGTGGCGGCGGGGTCGGCGGTGCCGGTCGCAGCGGGGTCGGCGATGCCAGTTGCGGCGGGGTCGCCGGTGGCGTCGGTGTCCGCGGGGACGGCGCTCGCGGGGAGCTTGCCGACGCGGACCAGGCGTCCGCCGACGGTCCCCTCGGTGCCGGAGCCCGGCCGTTCCCGCACCCCCGCCGCCGTGACCCCGTCCAGGCCGCGCGCCTCCGCCGCGTGCACGATCGCCGTGGCCAGGACGTGCGACGACACCCGGTCGACGGCGGCGGCCAGGCTCAGCACCTCGTCCGCCGCGTACCCCGGCGCGGGCACGACGTCCAGCACCTGCGGACGGCCCTCCGTGAGCGTCCCCGTCTTGTCGAGGACGAGCGTGCGGGCCCTGCCCAGCGACTCCAGCGCGCCGCCGCCCTTGACGACGACCCCGTGGCGCGCCGTGCGCGACAGACCGGAGGCGATGGCGGCCGGGGCGGCCAGCAGCAGCGGGCACGGCGTCGCCACGACCAGCACGGCCACCGCGCGCACCAGGTCGCCCGACAGCGCCCACGCCAGCCCGGCGATCACCAGCGTCGCCGGGAGGAACCAGGCGGCGAACCTGTCGGCCAGCCGCACCACCGGCGCGCTGCCCGCCTCCGTCTCGCGGGCCAGCCGCACCACCCCGGCGTACGTGCTCTCCTCGGCGGTGCCCGTCGCGCGCAGGTCGAAGGCCGAGCCGGCGTTCACGACGCCGCTGCGGACGCTCTCCCCCTCCGGGTACTCGACGGGCATGGACTCACCGGTCAGCGCCGACTCGTCCAGCACGGCCGTGTGTCCCGCCACCACGCCGTCCACCGGCACCATCTCGCCGGCGGGCACCGCCAGCAGGTCGCCCCTGCGCACGGCGGCGACGTCCACGCGCTTCGGCACGCCGTCCTCGTAGCGGTGCGCCCAGCGGGGGGCTCGCTCGTACAGGGCGGTCAGGTCGCGCCCCGCGCGGGCCAGCGCGTACTCCTCCAGCACCCGGCCCGTGGACAGCATGACCGCGATCAGCGCGCCGGCCAGGTACTCCTGGACGACGAGCGTGCCGACCAGGGCGAGCACGGCGATCGCGTCCACGCCGAGCCTGCGGGCGCGCAGCGCGGAGATCACCCACCACAGGGCGGGCAGGACGGCCGCGGCCGTCGCCGCCGCCCACACGGCGTCGCCCCATCCGGGGAGTCCCGCCAGGTGGAGCACGCCTCCGGCGGCCAGCGCCGCCACCGTCCCGCTGAGGAAGACCGTCAGCCAGAGCTTCTTCATCCCTCCACCCTGCCCCGGCTCCCGCCCCGGTCACAGGGCCGTTCGGCCCGTCCTCGGACGGCCACACGGCCCTCCCCCGCGCCGGGGCGAGGGCCGCGCGACCGGGTGGCGGCCGGGTGGTGAGCAGGGCGACAGGGGTGAGCCGGGGCGGCCGGGTCAGGCGCCCGCGGGGAGGTGCTCGTCGGCGAGCGCCTTGATGACGGCGTCCCCGTCCACCGTCTCCTGCTCCACGAGCAGGGCGGCCAGCCGCTCCAGGGCGTCGCGGTGCGACCGCAGCAGGCCGAGCGCCCGCTGCTCGGCGGCCCGCAGCAGCCTGGCCACCTCCTGGTCGATGAGCCGCTGGGTGTGCTCCGAGTACTGCTGCCGCGGCGACGCCTCGTCCTGGCCGACGAAGTCGAGGCTCTCCGAGCCGTACCCGACGGGACCGAGCTCGCTCGACAGGCCGAAGTCGCGCACCATGCGGGTGGCGACCTGGGTGGCGCCCGCGAGGTCGTTGGCGGCGCCGGTGGAGCCCTCGCCGAACACGAGCAGCTCCGCCGCGCGCCCGCCGAGCCGCACGGCCAGCAGGTCGTTCAGGAAGCCCTCGCTGTAGAGGTGACGCTCCGCCTCGGGAAGCTGCTCGGTGACGCCCAGCGTCAGCCCCGCCGGCAGGATCGTCACCTTCGCCACCGGGTCGGCGTGCTCGCACAGCGCCGCCACCAGGGCGTGCCCCGACTCGTGCACCGCCACGGAACGGCGTTCCTGCGGCAGCAGCGCGTTCGTCGTGTCCCTGCGGCCGAGCAGCACGCGGTCGCGGGCGGCGTCCAGGTCGGCGACGGTGATCGTGGTGCGGTCGTCGCGCACCGCGTTGATCGCGGCCTCGTTGACGAGGTTGGCCAGGTCGGCGCCGGAGAAGCCGGGCGTGGCCCTGGCCACCAGGGCGAGGTCCACCTCGGGCGCCAGGTGCTTGCCGGAGGCGTGGACGGCCAGGATGGCCGTCCGCTCGGCCTGGTTCGGCAGCGGCACGGTTACCTGGCGGTCGAACCGTCCCGGGCGCAGCAGCGCCGGGTCGAGCGTCTGGGGCCGGTTCGTCGCGGCCAGCACGACGATGCCGCTGGACTGGTCGAACCCGTCCATCTCGGCCAGGAGCTGGTTCAGGGTCTGCTCGCGCTCGTCGTTGCCGCCGCCGGTGACGACCGCGCCTCTGCGCCCGCCGATCGCGTCGATCTCGTCGATGAAGATGATGGACGGCGCCCGCCTGCGCGCCTCCTCGAACAGGTCCCGCACCCGGGAGGCGCCCACGCCGACGAACATCTCGACGAACGCCGACCCCGTCACCGACAGGAACGGCACCTCGGCCTCACCGGCGACCGCCCTCGCGATGAGCGTCTTGCCGGTGCCGGGAGGGCCGACCATGATGACGCCGCGGGGCGGCTTGGCCCCGGCCGCCGCGTACCGTTCCGGGTCGCGCAGGAAGTCCACGACCTCGCCGATCTCCTGCTTGACGCCCTCGTACCCGGCGACGTCGGCGAAGCGGGTGGCCGGGCGCTCCGCCTCGATGATCTTGGCTCGGGAGCGGCCGAACCCGCCCATCCCCGCCATGAGGCCGCCCCCGACCTTGCGGCCCATCCACCAGAACAGCCCGATGATGAGCAGCAGCGGAAGGAACGCCACCAGCAGCGAGGTCAGCGACCCCGACGAGGAGGTCGCGGTGATCGCCACGTGGTGGGCGCGCAGGTCCTGCTCCAGCCCCGCGTTGTTCAGCGCCGTCGGGATCTGCGTCTGCATCCTGTCGCCGCTCTTCAACGTGGCCGAGACGGCGCCCCCGTCGTCGATCGTCACGGCGGTGACCTGGCCGGCGTCCACCTTCGCCACGAAGTCCGTGTACGGCGTCCTGCCCGGGGTCTGCGCCGCCAGCAGCATCGGCCCGACCAGCCACGCCAGCAGGGCCAGCACGCCGACCACCCACAGCCAGCGGCTCCAGCGGGGCGGCGGCTGCTCGCCGCTCGGCTGGGGCGGCTCCTTCCCCGGCCCCGGCTTCGCGGTTCCGGTCGGGTGACGCGACGGTACGAACCTGGCGATCCACGGCCTCTCGGTGGTCATCGCGTTCCTCCAACGACCGGCGCGCGAGGGCCGGGGCTCCGGCCGCGCTGCCCGGTGCTCCCCCGCCTCTCGCGCTCATGAACGACTCCCCTATGCCTCCAAGGGTGCGCGTGGCGCGGGCACGGCGGCAGGGCCGTAGGTCTCGCGAGCGCGGGTCCTTCGGCCCTCCGGACGCCGTCCCCCCGCGAAGCCGCGCGAGGGCGTCGTCGAGGGCGTCGTCGAGGGCGTCGTCGAGGGTGTCGAGGGTGCGGCGGCGCGGGGGGACGCCGGCCCGGTCGTCAGTGCTCCTTGCCCATGGTCTTCCTGATGACGTCGCGGACGCGGTCCATCATCGCGACCGGCGTGCCCACGAGCACGTTCTTCGTGGCCGACTCGGTGCCGGGGTGCGGGTGCGTCGGCGCCAGCGCCTCGGCCGCCTTCACGCCCACCGACAGCGCCCTGCGCTCCGCCGCGCTGGTCTGGGCGCGCAGCTTGGTGAACTCGTACCGCTCCTCGCTGCGGGCGTGCGCCTCCACGGCGCCGCGCAGCAGCGTGAGGTTGGCGAGGAAGTCGGGGGCCTCCACGCCCGCCTCGTCCATCTGCTGCAGCAGCTCCTTGGCCTGGTGCTCCTCCTCCAGCCGGTCCGCGACGATCCCCTCGCCGCCCTCCAGCTTCCTGCGCGCGTACGGGTGGACGATCTCCTCCTCGGCCGTCTCGTGCACGGCCAGCAGCCGCACCAGCCGGGTGAACGCCTCGGCGCGCCGGTCCCGCGGCGCCTGCTCGACCTCGTCGAACAGGTCTGTGATCATCGCGTGCTGCGCCAGCAGCAGGTCGATGACGTCGCTCTCTTCCATCGTCTCCGGCATGGTCTTCTGACGTGCCATGGTCCTTCCCCCCTGTCGAGCTACGGCCCGTGACTACCCGGGCGGCCGCCGGTCACGCCCGTCCTTACCAAGTCGGGGCGTTCACCGGTGCTTTCGCCAGCGCTCGCGGGGCGATTGCCGGGCGGAAGCGGGGGTAGCGGGTGGCCATGCCCGTCCGTCCAGCGGCGGGGGCGCGCCGGTGAGGCCGCCGCCGTCGCCGCGCGTCTCCCGGCCGGTGATGCACCATCGCTGGTCACGGATGACGTTCGTCCACTGGCGGTACCCTCCCGGGGCGGTGCGTCCGCTGCTGCCCGGCGGCCTGGAGCCCGAGACGTTCGACGGCGACGCCTGGGTCGGGCTGACGCCCTTCCTCATGGAGGGCGTGCGGCCGCCCGGCACGCCCGCCCTGCCGTGGCTGTCGCGCTTCCCCGAGACCAATCTGCGCACGTACGTGCGGGACGGGCCCGGGCGCACCGGCCTGTGGTTCCTGTCGCTGGACGCCGGCCGCCTGGCCGCCGTGCTCGCCGGCCGGGTGGGGTACGGGCTGCCGTACCACTGGTCGGACATGGAGGTGCGCGCGGCCGGGCGCCTCGTGCGCTACCGCGGCCGCCGCCACCGCCCCACCGGCGCGGCCGGACCCGCCGGGCGCTGCGACGCCGAGGTGGAGGTCGGACGGCCGCTCACGGAGGGCGAACGCGACGAGCTGGCGCACTTCCTGACCGCCCGCTTCCGGCTGTTCACGGTGGTGGCGGGACGGCTCGCGGCGGCCGAGGTCGAACACCCGCCCTGGCCGCTGCGCCAGGCCCGGCTCCTGCACCTGGACCAGGACCTGGTCCGGCTCGCCGGCCTGCCCGCGCCGGACCGCGCCCCGGTGCTGCACGCCTCCCCCGGCGTACCCGTACGGGTCGGCAGGTGGACCCGCTGAGCGACCGGGCGCCTCCCGCCCGCGCCGGTGCAGTCCGCCCTGGTCTCGGCGTTTGCCGCGCTCCTTACCCTCGGGGGTATAGTCGGAGCATGGAACTGAACGAGGGCATGGTCGGTGACGCGCTGACCCGGCTCAAGCGGGCCCAGGGCCAGCTCGCCGGGGTGATCGCGATGATCGAGGCGGGAGAGGACTGCACGAAGGTGCTCACCCAGCTGGCCGCCGTCTCCAAGGCACTCGACCGGGCCGGGTTCAAGATCGTCGCAAGCGGCCTGCGCCACTGCCAGACCGCCCAGGACCGCGGCGAGCAGCCCCCGATGAGCGTCTCCGAACTGGAGAAGCTCTTCCTCGCCCTGGCCTGACCGCCTCCGCACCACTCAGGAGCCCAGGGGGCCGGCGCCGGCCCCTGGGCTCAGTGCTTGGATGGCTTCCCCTGGCCCCTGCCGCGGTTCGCCGGGCGGTGCTCGGCCGACTTGCCCCTGGACGCCGCCGCCGAGGCGGCCGCCGGAGGCGGGCCCCCGCCGCGGGTCGTCCCCTGCTGCTGGAGGGAGGGGGTGGCGGTCTTCCGTGGCGTCGCGGGCGGCGTGGTGCCGGTGTCGTCCCGCCGGCGGTGTCCCTGCGGCGGCCCGGAACGGTGGTTCGACATGGGACGGGCGACCATGGCGCCGTTCGACTGCTCCGGGGTGCGCGGGGCGGGGTCGGAGAGCACGATGCGGTGCGGCTGCTCCGGGGCGGCGTTCCACCAGGTGGTCGTGGCCACGGCGCTGACGACGAGCGCCGTCACGGCGGTCGCCTCGCGCCAGCGGGCACGCAGCGCCGCGACGGCCGCGCCCGGCCGCGCCGCCGACGCGTCCGCGCCTCCCAGGCTCCCCAGCGGGCGCCGGGTCGGCGCGCCCAGCGCCACGGGCACGAAGCCGTCACCGTCGCCGAGCGTGCCGCCGTCCCCGTGCGCGCCATCGCCGGCGGCGCCACCAAGGGCGACACGGAGGCCGCGGGGTGCGGGCGCGTCCGGGCTGAGGCGGCGGCGGGTCCTCGCGCGCAGGCGGCCGGCGACGGGACTGGTCACCGCCCCCCAGGAGCGGCCCGGCCTGGCCGGTCGCCCGCCCTCCTCCCCGCCCGGCAGCGCGGCCGGGAGGTTCCCGTCGTAGCGGGCGACGAGGCGGCGCAGCTCGTCACGGGCCCGGACGGCGTCCACCCGCTCCGACGGATCCTTCACGAGCAGGGCGCCGATCAGCGGCGTCAGCAGCCCGGCCCGGCAGAACGGCGCGGGGTCCGCCGTCAGGACGGCGCTGATCGTCGCCAGTCTGCCGCCGTTGTCACCGAAAGGGGTGCGGCCCTCGACGGCGGTGTACAGGGTGACGCCGAGCGACCACAGGTCCGACGCCGGGACGGACCTGCCCCCGCCCGCCCGTTCCGGGGCGATGTAGGCGGGGGTGCCGACGACGATACCGGCCTCGGTCAGCGACGACTCCTCGTCCAGCGTGCTGGCCAGGCCGAAGTCGGTGAGGAAGGCGTGGCCGCCGGGGCCGAACAGGATGTTGGCGGGCTTGATGTCGCGGTGCATGACGCCTGCCTCGTGGGCGGCCTCCAGCGCGCCGAGGAGCTGGAGGCCGATCCTGGCGACGTCGGGGACGGGCAGCGGCCCCCGCTCGGCGATCACCTGGGCGAGACTGCGGGAGCGGACGAGCTGGAGCACGATCCACGGGCGGTCGTCTGCCAGGACGACGTCGTAGACGGCGGCGATGTGCGGGTGTGAGAGCCGGGCGGCCAGGCGGGCCTCGCGCATGGTGCGTTCGACGGCGAGTTCGCGCGCCGGGCCGGGCGGTCCCGCGAGGGCGACCTCCTTGACCGCGACCTCGCGGTCGAGCAGCTCGTCGTGGGCGCGCCACACCGTGCCCATGCCGCCCCGGCCCAGCTCACCCAGGAGCCGGTACCGTCCGGCCAGTAACCATCCCTCACACCGCTCACCCGACATGGCAGCAGGCCTACCCGATCATCGACACCTCATGCAATGGTCACCTTTCGACGTATGCGCCCCGATTCCTCCCCTGAAGGCGGCGGTGACGCGTGCAACCGGCGGTCAAGCCGGGTGCAATGCGCCGTGGATAGAACCAGGTCCAGAGATCTTCGAAAGGCCGCCGCCCGTGAGGCGGGGCAGAGGTGGGAGTGGGAGTGGGAGTGGCGAGCCTGATGACGTTGGTGATCGTCAGCTGTACGTTGCTGATCAGCGTGGGTGTGTGGCTGCCGTTCCTGGTCGTGGCCCGCAACGGGCGGCGGCTGCTGGCCACCGGCCTGCCCGCGCAGGCGGTCGTCGAGTCGATGGCCGACACCGGCATGTCGGTCAACCACCGGCCGGTGGTGAGCTTCGTGCTGCAGGTACGGCTCCCGAGCGGCGAGACGTACCGGGTGACGCACCGGCAGTCGCTGCCGCGCATCCCGATGGGCGTCGTCGCGACGGGCACGGTGCTGCCGGTCAAGGTCGATCCGCAGCGGTACGAGCGGCTGCGCATCGACTGGTTCGCCTGGCGCCCGGCCCACCACGCCTGACGCCCGCCCCTGCCCGGCGGCTCGCGGAGGTCAGGGCAGGCGGGAGCGGTCCACCTTGCCGGTCTGGTTGCGGGGCACCTCCTCCACGAACACCACGTCGCGGTACGCCTCGACCACGCGGGCCGGCACGGCGGGGCGTTCGGGGCTGAGCAGCCCGTTCCTCGTGTACGTGCCGACCGCCTCGCGCCCGAACCCGCGCAGCTGGGCCAGCCTGCCGATCATCCGGCCCCCTCTCCCCGGGAGGCGCCTGCCCTGTCGCCCGGCCCGCATGCCAGGAGCCGGAGGTTCAGGGGCCCGCCACGGTGACGCCGGTGACGGCGAAGCGTTCGACGTCCGCGACGTGCCCGCCCGTGGAGGCGACGACGGTGACGGTGGTGCCGGGGACGGCGCGGAACGTCACCGACGTGGACCACGGCTCGCGCTCGCCGCCTGCGGGCAGGCAGCAGCGCTCGCCGGCCGGGGCCGCCGAGCCGGGCCGCCTGACCTCGACCCTGATGCTCTCGTCCACGCCGGTGATCCGGCCGCCCACCTTCACCGGCGAGCGCACCGCCGCGCCGTAGCGCGGGACGGTCAGGGTGAGCGTGGTGTCGTCGGTGCCCACGACCTCCCAGGGGGCGTCGTCGCCGGAGCCGTACCTGACGAGGTGGACGACGGCGGCGACCAGCCGGCCCTCCTGGGTGTCCTGCCCGACGTGGACGCGGGCGTGGTCGCCCTCGACCCGGGTGCTGACGGCGCGGTCGAGGTCGCGGAAGCCCAGGTGGTCGCTGGTGAAGCGGAGGGCGGTGGCGGCCGGGTCGAGGTGCCACGGCTGGTGGCCGCCCGACCGGTACGCGCGCTGCCAGGCGCGGGCCTCGTCCGGCGTGGAGAACGGCCACAGCGGCTGGTAGCGGCCGGCCACCAGCCGGTCGCCCCCGCCCGGGACGGGCGTCCCCGAGGGCCGCCCGGGGCTCACGGCCGGGGAACCCGTCGGAGACGGTGCGGCCGGGGACCGCGCGCCCGGGGACGCGGACGGCGGCGTGCCGGAGGGCGTTCCCCCGGTGGGGCGGGTGGCCGTCGCCGTGCCGGTGGCCGTCGCCGTGCCCCCGCTAGGGGCGCCGCCGCAGCCCGCCGCCGCGCCCAGGACGGCCAGGACGGCCAGCAGGGCGGCGGCACGTCCGGTCCTCAGCGTCATGAAGGTCCTCCTGACCGTGGCTCCGCTTCGTCCCCTCCACCATCGGGCGTGGGAGCCGCCCTTGCCCAGAGCGGCGCGGCGGTCGTGCGCCGATTAGGCGGAAGCGGGCCGGCGGCGGTAAGCATGAGGTGCCTCTCCTCACCCCTGCGGGCCCGGCCGGGGCTCCCCCGGTGAGGTCCGCACGCCATGAGACCTCCGTCGGAAGGACGCCGATGCCGGCCCGAGCGCCCCGTGACCTCACCGCACTCCCGTACGCGGCCCGCCTCAAGCCGTTCGACGGCGAGCTCGACCGGGAGGGCGACCACGAGTGGGTCCACTTCGACGGCGGCACGTTCGAGGACGCCGACGCCCGCGGCTCCCGCTTCGGCGAGTCCGCCTTCTCCTCGGTCACCTTCGCCGGCGGCCGCTACCAGCGCTCCCGCTTCGACGACGTGTGGCTGCACGCCGTCCGCGTCGTCGGCAGCAGCCTCGCGGAGACCACCTGGCTGGACGGCGAGGTCCGCGACAGCGTCCTCGCCGGCGCGCAGCTCTACGGCGCCCAGCTGCACCGCACGCTCTTCCACCGCTGCAAGTTCGACTCGGTCAACCTGCGCACGGCGACCCTCCGGCACGTCACGTTCGCCGACTGCCTGCTGCGGGACGTGGACTTCGGCGGCGCCACCCTGACCGGGGTCTCGTTCCCCGGCTCGACGCTCGACCGGGCGCGGTTCGACAAGGCCACCCTGAGCGGGGTGGACCTGCGCCGGGCCGAGGGGCTGGGCATCGCCTCAGGGCTGGAGGACCTGAAGGGCGCGACGATCAGCCCGGTGCAGCTCCTCGACCTCGCCCCCGCGCTGGCACGGGTCGTCGGCCTCACCGTCCAGGACGCCTGACGCCGGGCCGCGTCCTCGCTCTCAGGACGCCGGGGCGGGGCCGCAGAGCTCAGGGTCCGCCCGACGGTCGTGGCGAGGCTGCGGCCCGAGGTTCGGAGGGGTCTGTGGCGGCGCGGGCGCGGAGGGCGCGTTCGTACTCCTGGAGCACGATCTGGCGGCGGACGTTCTCCCTCGCCTGCTCGAACGGCGGCGCGCCCGGGACGGCTGCCCGGGCGTACTGCTCGCGCAGCCTCCGCTCCGACAGGTCCAGGCCGTGCGCGTACAGCTTGCTGAGCGCCGAGTCCAGCTCGGCCGCGCGGACCTGGGCGTAGGTGTACTCGTCGTAGGACGGCACGCCGGGGACGGGCCGCCCGGCGCGCGCGGCCTCGGCGCGGCGCCGGTTCCCGGCGGTCAGCTCGCGCTGGAAGCCCCGCTCGCTCACGTCGGCGAGCAGCCCGGCCTCGCGGGCCCAGGTCCGCCGCGCCTTGTCCAGGGCGGCGGCGTCCACCGCCCGCTCCCTGAGCCGCGCGGCGGGGGTCACGCCGTCCTGTACGCGCTCCCAGAAGCCGGGGCCGAGGTCGCGTCCCGTGAACTCGGAGATCACCTCCGCCCTGAGGGCGCGGGCCGCCCTGAGCACCTCGGCGCCGGTCACCGGCTCGCCGGCCACCGTGGTGACGACGTCCGCGGGCCGGATCCCGAGCACCCGCTCGGCCGGCGCCGAGGCGTCGGCGCCGGCCGCTCCCGCCGGGGACGTCCCGCCCGACGGGTTCCCCGCGAGGGCGAGGACGGCGGTGAGGGCGAGCGCCACGGCCAGGACGGTCCCTGCGAGGACCAGGACCGTCGCGCGGCGCCGGCGCGGCACAGTACCGCCCGCCGCGCCCCCGCCCCCCGGCCTGGTCTTGGGCCTGGTCGAGGGCCTGGTCGTGGCGCTGCTCATCGCGTCAGCCCGCGATCTTCATGTCGAAGACGTGGAGCCCCGCGTCGGCGAGCGGGCTGCCCTCGGGCAGGGTGACGGTCGCGACCGTCCTGGACGGGTCCAGCGGCACCGCGTAGCCGAACACCGACACGCCCGACTCGTACGTCTGCCCGCTGGCGGGGTTCTTGTAGCTGGTCTGGGTGCGGTTGTGGTAGGCGGCACGCGCCACCAGCACCCCGCCCTCCGGCGCGCTCGCGTCCCACTGGTCGCCGAAGCGGACGGTCCGCTCCTCCGCGGTGCCGTCGGTGTAGGTGACGGTGACGACGCCTTCGCGCGCCTTGAGCCCGCCCGCGCCCAGCAGCACCAGCGCAGAGCCGCGCCCGGCCAGGGCGATGGTCTGCCCGGCCGCCTTGACGTTGTCCGTCCAGCCGTACGGGCGCGGGTGCCAGACGAAGTCGGCGCCGAGCACCCGCACCGTCGCTCCGGGGGCGAGCCCCGCCTGCTCCAGCGCCTGCCCGGAGTAGCTGCGGCCGCTGGTGGAGAAGCCGCCGGTGTTGGGGTTGAGGTCGGAGCTGACGGCGACGTTGTTGTACGCCTCCTCCACCGAGCCGAAGACGACCGGCTCGACGGCGGGCCCGTTGTACGCCCCGCGCGACGGCGCGCCGCTCACCGGGTTGCCGAAGTAGTCGCGGTCGCCGAGGCCGTCGAGCGCCGCGCCGGAGCCGAGCGCGGGAGAGCCGCGCAGCAGCTTGTAGCCGTCCACGTCGTCGGCGCCGTCGGCGGTGCCGGGGGCGGCCAGGCCGGGGTCGGCGGTGACGGCGCGGGCGTCGGAGGCGGGGGCGGCGACCCCGCCGTGGTAGACGTTCGAGTCGTAGACGATGCCGGGCGCGGCGGGCAGCGTGCCGGACGGCGCGTAGAACACGTTGTTGGCGATGGTCGAGTCGCCCGTGGGCACCGCCACGTCGAGCTTCTGCGAGGGGCAGAAGAACGTGTTGTTGTACAGCCGCAGCGGGCTCTTGTTGTCGCCGGAGGCGTTGCCCGCGATGCGGCAGTCGTCCTGGGCGATGTTGAACCGCAGCACGGCCGTGGCCCGGTAGTTGGGGAACTCGGTGCAGCTCTGGCAGCCCAGGTAGAAGCCGCCCGCGTTGTCGTGCGAGTAGTTGTACTGGTACACGCACGACCCCTTGATGCCGCCGTCGCAGTCCCAGGCGGTGGAGTCGAAGATGGTCGGCCGCTGCCGCGTGACCTCGTTGTACTGGAAGACGGGATCGACGGAGTTGATGGGCCACATGCCGGCGAAGTTGCCGTCGACGTACGGGTACCTGCCCGCGCCGCCCTCGTCGAAGAGGTTGTGCTCCACCAGGGGGTGGTCGGAGGCGTGGACGACGATGCCGTCGCCGCCGACGGCCCGGATGGTGTTGCGGGCGATGTGGACGTTCCTGTGGTAGTCGGTGCCCTTGCGGCTGATCTTGATGCCGCCGCCGCCGGTGTCGTGGATGTAGTTCCCGGTGATGGTGATGCCGTCCAGGTAGCCGACCTGGCCCTCGGGCAGCGCCTGGACGCTGATCCCCGCGGAGTAGGCGAACCAGGACGAGTTCGCCCCGGTCTTGTTGCCCCAGCCGGCCACGTCGGAGATCTCCAGGTCGCGCAGCACCAGGCCGGCCTTGGGCTCGGGCGTGGTGGAGTTGTACTGCACGCCGGTCCGCTTGGCGGTGGTGGCGGCGGGGTTGGTGATGTGGAGCTTCTCCAGCGTCAGGTGGCTGTTGTCGACGAGGTGGACGGCCCACTCGCCGCCGTCGCCCTGGATGATCGGCTTGGGCCCCTCGCCGTACGAGGTGAACAGGACGGGGTGCTCGGCGCTGCCCGACCCCACGGGTTCGAGGCGGCCCGCGCAGACCGTCCCGGCCCGGAACATGATCTTGTCTTTGGCGCGGAGCTCGATGGCGTTGACGGCGGCCAGGCTGTTCAGCGGCTCTGCGGCGTTGCGGCCGGAGCCGCCGTCCTGTGCCTGGCAGTCGACGAAGAAGTTCCTGGCGGGAGCCGCTTCGGCGGGGGCGGCGACGAGGCCGCCCGTCACCATGGCCGTGACCGCGAGCGCGGCCACGCGTCGATGAAGGCGCATGCTTCCTCTCTGGGGGGTTGACGTGCGGTGCGGAGGGGGTCAGGCGGACCTGGAGAGGCTGCCGCGCTCCACCGGGTGCTCGAACGGCAGCCCGCGGGCGTAGCGCGACAGCTCGTCGAGCGCGAGGTCCGCCATGCGGACCAGCTCTCCTCCGAGCGAGCCGGCGATGTGCGGCGTGACCAGGACGTTCGGCAGGTCGTACAGCGGCGAACCCGGGGGCAGGAACTCGGGCTCGGTGTGGTCGAGCACGGCGAACAGCCGGCCGGCGGCCAGCTCGCGGGTCAGGGCCTCCTGGTCGACCAGCGCCGCGCGGGCGGTGTTGATGAGCGTGGCGCCGTCGCGCATGGCGGCGAGCCGCCCGGCGTCCATCAGGTGGCGGGTCTCGGGCAGGTCGGGCGCGTGCAGGGTGACCACGTCGGAGGCGGCGACGAGCTCGTCCAGCCCGACCCGCCGCACGCCCAGGTCGTCGTCCAGGTACGGGTCGCTGACCAGCACCTCGACGTCGAACGGCCGCAGCAGCTCGATCACCCGCCGGCCGATCCTGGACGCGCCGACGACGCCGACGGTCCTGCGGTAGTTGCCGAAGCCGGGGTAGCGGGCGTCCCAGTCGTCGTTGGCCCTGGCCGCGCGGTAGGCGCGGGCGATGTCGACGACGCGTTTGTTGGCGAACAGGATCGCCGCGAGCGTGAACTCGGCGACCGGCTGCGCGTTGGCCGCCGCCGCCGACGACACGGCGATGCCGCGCTCCCAGCAGGCGTCGGTGACGTGGTGCTTGACCGAGCCGGCCGCGTGGACGACGGCCCGCAGCTCCGGCGCCCGGGCGAGCACCTCGGCGGTGACGGGCGGGCAGCTCCACGACGTGAACAGCACCTCGGTGCGCGACAGGTCCACCCCGGCGAAGTCGTCCACGACGCCCTGGACGTCGGCGACGCGGTGCAGACGCTCGCGCACCTCGCCCGTGATCAGCCGTTCCGCGACGTCCGCGCCCATGGCGGCGACGGTCACTGGCCTTGTCATGCTCTCCCCCGATTCTTCGGTCATTTGACGCTGCCCGCCGTCATGCCGGCCTTCCAGAACCGCTGCAGGAGCAGGAACACCACGAGCAGCGGCACCACCGACAGCAGCGACCCGGTGATCACGAGGCTGTGGAACTCGGGGAAGGCGTGGCCCTGCTTCTCCCAGGCGAACAGGCCCAGGCTGAGCGGGTAGAGGTTCTGGTCGTTGAGCATGACCAGGGGCAGGAAGAAGTTGTTCCAGATGGCGGTGAACTGGAACAGGAAGATCGTCACGTACGCGGGCAGCAGCATCGGCATCGCCACCGACGCGAACGTGCGGATCTCGCCCGCGCCGTCCGACCTGGCCGCCTCCAGCACCTCGCGCGGCACGTACCCGGCCGACAGCACGCGGGCCAGGTAGACGCCGAACGGGTGCACCAGGGTCGGGACGAACACCGACCAGAACGTGTTCACCACGCCGATCTTCGAGGCGAGCAGGTAGAGCGGCACGGCCGTGGCGGTGGTCGGCACGAGCACGCCCAGCAGCACCGCGCCGAACAGCTTCTCCTTGCCGAGCCACTGGTACTTGTCGAACGCGTAGCCGCAGGCCACCGTGATCAGGGAGCTCACCGCCGCGCCGACGCCCGCGTAGAGCAGGCTGTTGAGGTACCAGCGGAAGAACACGCCGCCGCCCTCCCGCGCCACCGCCTCGACATTGGCGAACAGGTTGAACTCGCCGAAGGCGAAGCCGGGCGTCGCGTACAGGTCGGACAGCGACTTGGTGGACGCGAACAGCAGCCAGGTGAGCGGCAGCAGCGTGTACAGGGCGGAGACGGCCAGCAGGGCGTTCACCGCCGTCCGGGACATCCACCTCATCGCCGGTTCCCCCATCTCGTGACGGCGTACGACAGGACGGCGGCGAGCAGCGCGAGGATGATCGACGCGGCGCCGGCCTGGCCGATGTCGTTGTTGCCGAACGCCTCGTTGTAGGCGTACATGTTGGGCGTCCAGGTGCTGACGATGCCGTCGCTGCTGTTGTCGAGCACGGTCGGCTCGGTGAACAGCTGCAGCGAGCCGATGATCGTGAAGAGGACCGTGGTGACCACGGCGCCGCGGATCATGGGGATCTTGACGCTCCACGCGATCCTGGCGCCGCCCGCGCCGTCCGTCCTGGCGGCCTCGACCACCTCGGCGGGGATGGCCTGCAGCGCCGCGAAGTAGATGATCATGTTGTAGCCGAGCCACTCCCACAGGGCGATGTTGACCACCGCGCCGAGCGCGCCCCGGCCGCCGAGGAAGTCGGCGTCGCCCAGCAGGTCCACGATCGGGCTGATGCCCGGCAGGTACAGGTAGAGCCAGATGAGCCCGGCGATGACGCCCGGCACGATGTGCGGCATGAACAGCGCGGCTTGGAAGACCTTCCCGAACCTGGCCAGCCCCGAGTCGAGCAGCAGCGCCAGCGCGAGCGCCCCGCCGATCATGAGCGGGATGTACAGGACGCAGTAACCGAGGATCACCAGGAAGCCGTCGGTGAACGCCTCGTCCTTCAGGGTGTCGAGGTAGTTGCCGAGCCCGACGAACACCGTCTCCGCGCCGCCGAAGCCCAGCCCCGACGACTTCTCGGCGAACAGGCTCAGGTACACCGCGTACGCCAGCGGCGCCACGATGACCGCCAGGAACAGCGCGAAGAACGGCCCGACGAACAGCAGGATCGCCCCGCGCCTGCGCCACGCCTCGTCGCCCTCGCGCGCCGCGCCCGGCGCTCTGGCCTGTGTCATCGGACTCGTCGTCATCTCCACCTTCCCTTGACTTCGCGTGAGACCCGCTGAGTACGCGTGAGACCCGCTTGGTACGCGTGAGACCCGCTTGATACGCCTGGGATCCGCTGAGTACGCGTGGGACCCGCTTGGTACACGTGAGATCCGCTGAGTACGCGTGGGATCCGCTTGGTACACGTGGGATCCGCTGAGTACGCGTGAGACCCGCTTGGTACACGTGAGACCCGCGCCCGCGCCGGCGCGCGGATCTCACCCTGCTCACGCGGCCGGGCCGCCGCCTACTGCTGGGCGACGTTCAGGCCACGGCTCTTGATCTCGGCGACCGTGGCCGTCTGGACGGTGTCGAACACGTCCGGGATCGTCGTCTCGCCGGAGCCGACCTTGCCCAGGGCGTCCTTGAACGCGGTCAGCGTCTGCACCATGCTCGGCCCCCACGTCCAGCCGGGCTGGATGGTCGCGTACGACTCGGAGAACAGCTTGTAGATGTCCTGGCCGCCGTAGAAGGAGGCGTCGAAGCTCTTGGCCGCGACCGGCACGAGGTCGGTGATCGCGGGGAAGCCGCTGGAGGTGCCGGAGGACAGGCGGGCGCTCCACGCCTCCTGCGAGCCGGTCAGCCACTTGACGACCTCGACGGCGGCCTTGGTGTTCTTCGACCCCTTGCTCACGGCGAACGTGGTGCCGCCGAGCATGCCGCTGGACGGCGTGCCCCAGTTCGGGATCGGCGCGATGGCCCACTTGCCGGACTGGCCCGCGTGGTTGCCCTTCATGACGCCCGCGCCCCAGTTGGCGCCGACGTAGCCCCACAGGGTGCCGTCCTCGAAGGCGGCGTTCCACTCCTGGCTGAAGGACGGCTGGACCTTCACCAGGTCCTCCTTCACCAGGTCCTGCCAGTAGGCGGCGACCTTCTTGCTGGGCTCGTCGTTGATCGTCACCTTCCAGGCGTCGCCCTCGGTGCCGAACCAGCGTCCGCCCGCCTGCCACGACAGCGCGGCCAGGACGCTGGGGTCGTCGGGGAAGAACGTGGCGATGCGGGCCTTGCCGTCGGCCTTCTTCACCTTCTCGGCGGCGGCCTTGAAGTCGTCCCAGGTCTTCGGGACCTCGATCTTGTTCTTCTCGAACAGGTCCTTGCGGTAGAAGAACACCTGCGGCGCGGCGTCCATGGGCAGCGCCCAGGTCTTGCCGCCCAGCTCCACCAGGCCGAGGACGCCGGCGGGGTACTTGGGCTTGACGTCGGAGACCTCGGCCGAGATGTCCTGCAGCGCGCCCTGGTTCACGAAGTCGGGCAGCTGCGGGTACTCCACGGACATGATGTCGGGCGCGTTGCCCGCCTTGACGGCGTTGGAGAACTTCGCGTAGCCGCCGGCGTTGCCCGAGGGGATCTCCTCGAACTTGATCTGGACGTCCTTGTGCGAGGCGTTGAAGGCGTCCACGACCTGCTGGGTGCCCTTGGCCCAGCCCCAGAACGTCACCTGGGCCGGCTTGCCCGCCTCAGCCGCGGGCTCCGCCTGCCCCCCGCCGCCGCACGCGGTGGCGAGCAGGCTCACACCGGCCAGCACTCCGGCGATGCCGGTGCTCTTACGTCCCATCGATTGCTCCTCATCGGTTTCGATCGATAAAGCATCATTCGCTCACTATCGATCGTTTGTCTAGAGTTGAGGATCAATCGATCAGTAACGAAATGAACGCGCAAACCGGTCAGCGCGGCGGCGCGGTGGACTCCCGCACCCTCAGCTCGGGCAGCAGCGCCACCTGCCTCGCCGCGCGATCGGGCCCCTCCTCGATCCTGCTGACCAGCAGATCGACGGCACACCTGCCGACCGCCGCCTTGGGCGGGGCGACCGCCGTCAGCGGCGGGTCGCTCAGCAGCGCCACCTCGTCGTCGTACGCCACGATCGACACCTCGTCAGGGATCCGCACGCCCGCCACCCGCAGGTGCTGCACGAGCAGGAGGGTGTCCTCGTCGTTGTGCACGAGCAGGGCCGTGACGCCGTCCCTGATCGCCTCCACCACCTCGGCGACCTGCTCGCGCGAGGGCCCCTCCTGCTCCACGGCCAGGTGGACGGGTTCGAGCCCCAGGTCGTCCACGGCGGCCAGGAAGCCGTGACGCACCCGCGGCGCCGTCGGGCTGCGGCGGGACATCAGGCCCACCCGCCGGTGCCCCAGCTCGGCGAGGTGCCTGGTGCCGAGGTAGGCGCCGTGGGCGTGGTGCGAGGCGGCGGCGTCCAGCAGCGAGGCGGGGCCGCCCAGCTCGGCCCGCCGCTCCACCAGCACCGCCGGAACCCCCAGCTCGCTCAGCTCCCCCAGCCACGCCTCGTGCGAGGCGTCCGGCTGTCTGCTCGGGGTCAGCAGCAGCCCCTCCACGCCGCCGTCCACGAGCTGCTTGACCTGCGTGCGGTCCTCGTCGTCGCTGTAGCGGGACACCCCGAGGACGATCCTGGCGCCCAGGCGTTCCGCCTGCTCGCGGGCACCCCTGATGACCGCGGGGAAGTAGTACATGGCCGAGGGGACCAGCATGCCCAGGGTCAGCGAGCGCCCCTTCGCGGCCTCCTGCGCCGGGTCCGGCCTGGTGATGCCACCGTGCACGCGGTTGACGAGACCCTGCGCCGCGAGCTGCTCGACGTCCCTGCGCAGGGTGACCATGGAGACGTTCAGCCGGTCGGCCAGCTCGGCCAGGCGTACCGAGCCACGCTCGCGCACCTCGCGCAGGATCAGTTCATGGCGTTGCTCTGCGAACACGGCGACTCCTTCTGAGGGAACGAACCCATCCTACCGGGCCGAGCTTTCGTTTGTGAACGAATACTTTCGTTCGATCAGAGTGCTAAGGTCCGCCGCAAACCGCATACCTCTTGGAGTGCCGCATGTTTCCGCTCCCGACGGACGATCGAACGCTCAGCCCGTACACCGGCTGGACCCGTGCCCACTGGGAGGCGGTGGCCGACGGGTTGCTCGCCGCGGTGCAACCGTACCGCTCCGCCGACAGCGCCTTGATCACTTTGCCGGGCCGGGAGAGCTGGTCGCGCTGCGACGGGCTGGAGGGGTACGCGCGCACGTTCCTCCTCGCGGCCTTCCGCGTCGCCGGGGGCGGCCCCGCCGCGCTGCTGGCCCCGTACGAGGAGGGGCTGGAGGCGGGCCCCGAGGTGTGGCCCCGCATCGGCGACCGCACGCAGCCCATGGTCGAGGCCGCCTCGATCGCCCTGTCGCTCTGGCTCACCCGCGACCGCCTCTGGGACCGGCTGCCCGCGCGGACGCGCGAACGCGTCGCCGGCTACCTGTCGGACGCTCTGCGGCACGAACCGGTCGACAACAACTGGTGGCTGTTCCCGGCCGTGGTGGGCGGCTTCCTGACCGCGGCGGGCCTGGACGCACAGCCGCCCGGCCCGGTACCGGACGGCCGGGTGCCAGACGGCCCGATGCCGGACGGCCGGGTGCCGGACGGCGCGGCCACCACGAACGGCCCGGAGGTGGCGGCGGCGGAGGCCGCCGTGACGCGCGACCCGGCCATCGCAGCGGCCGAGGCCACCGTCACACGCGGCCCGGCCATGGCAGCGGCGGAGGCCGCCGTGACACGCGACCCGGCCATGGCAGCGGCGGGGGCCGCCGTCACGCGCGGCCCGGATGTGGGGGCGGCGGAGGCGGCCGTCAGGCGGGGGCTCGACCGCATCGAGGGCTGGTACGTCGGCGACGGCTGGTACTCCGACGGCGACAACCGCTCCTTCGACCACTACAACGGCTGGGCCATGCACCTCTACCCCGCCCTGCTCGGCCACCTGTCGGGCACCGTCGATCCCCGCCACCGCGAGCGGCTGCGCACGTTCCTGGCCGGCTACTCCCTGGCCTTCGACAGCGGGGGCGGCATGCTGTACCACGGCCGCTCGGTCACCTACCGCTTCGCGTCCGCGGCCTCCCTGTTCGCCGGAGCCCTGATCGACGCCACCCCGCTCACACCCGGCCAGACGCGCCGCGTCGCGTCCGGCCTCCTGCGCCACTTCCTGGAGCACCGGGCACTGTCACCTGAAGGGCTGCTCACCCTCGGCTGGTACGGCCCCCACGAGCCGTCCCTGCAGGACTACTCGGGGTCCGCCTCGCCGTACTGGGCCTCCAAGGCGTTCCTCGGCCTGCTGCTGCCGCCCGACCATCCGGTGTGGACCGCCGTCGAGGAGCCAGGACCGGAGGGAACCGTCGCGCTGCCCGGTCCCGGCCTGATCCTCGGCAACGGCGGCGGCGTGGCCCGGCTGCTCAACCACGGCAGCCGGCACCACGCCGGCGACCCCCTCTACGACCGGTACGCCTACTCCAGCAGGACCGGGCCCACCGTGAACGTGCCGGACAACCACGTGGGCCTCGTCCTGGACGACGGCACGGTCACGCCGCGCGGCCCGCTCACGCCGAGGGGCGCCGGGACCTCGGGCGGGACGGCGTGGGCGGCGTCGGCGGGCGACGGGATGGAGAGCCTGAGCGTGCTGCGCGGCCAGGTGGAACTGCGCGTCCACCGGGTGCCGCGCGGCGCGGCGGTCCGCCAGACCGGCTGGGCCCTGACGCACACGACCGCTTCGACCACCCAGGCCCCCTTGACGGTCACCCTGCGAGCGACGAACGCCCCGGCCGACGAGCCAGACGCCGTTCTCGCCGACGGGCCCGTCGACAGGCATGGCACCCTTCTCGACGACGCACCCGTCGACAGGCATGGCACCCTTCTCGACGACGCACCCCTCGACGGGCCTGGCGACGGGCTCGACCGCGCGCCCGGCCACGGGCTCGGCCCCGCGCCCCGCGATCGGCTCAACCCTGCGCTCGGCGACGGGCTCAACGGCGGCCAGACCGGCGAGCGGCCCGGCGGGCGATGTGACGGCGCGCTCGACGGCGGGAGCGGTGGGCGGACCGACGGCGGGCTCCCCGGCGGGAGGGGTGGGCGGACCGGCGGCGGGTTGGTCTCGTTCCTCGCGGCCGTTCACGGTTACTCGCGCGCCTTCGTCGCCGAGGAGGCCGAGGGCACGGCGTTCGGCCGTCCGGCCCTGGTGCCGGTGCTGGAGGGGATCGCGGAGGACGGCTGGGTGGCGTGCGTCGCCGTCCTGACCGGGGAGGAGGACGCGTCGCACGGCCCCGCGCCGCTGCCCGCCGTGGAGGCCGCCGGGGAGACGTTCACGATCACCTGGCCCGACGGCCTCACGCAGACCTTCACCCTCCCGGCCCCACCCGCCTGACCACCTCACACACCCAAAGCTGGCAGGGCCGCCCACCTGCCCGCCCCGGCCCGCCCAAGGCCCCGGCCCGCCTCGCCACACCCCGGCACGCCCCGGTCCGTCACGGCGGGCAGGGGAAGGGCGGCGGGTCAGGGCGGTCTGAGGCACGGGCGGCAGAAGGGCGAACGTGGCGGCAGGGCGACGGCCTTCCCGACGGCGGGCAGGGCCGGCAGGTGGGAGGCAGTCGAGCGGGCATGGCGCCGGACCCGGCGGATGAAGGGACGGGCGCCGCACCGGGCCGGGGGATGAAGGGACGGGCGCCGCACCGGGGTCGGCGGATCAGGGGCCGGGCGGGCGCCGCGTCGGGCTCGGCGGATGAAGGGGTGGGCGGGCACAGTGCCCGGCTCGGCGGATCAGGGGTCAGGCGGACGCGCGCTGGACCCGGGAGACGAAGGGTCGGGCGGGCACGGCGCCCGGCCCGGCGGAGGGTCGGGTGGGCGCCGTGCCGGGCACGGCGGATCAGGGGGCGGGCGGGGGTTAGGTGCCGAGGTCGGGGGTCTCGCGCAGTTCCAGGGCGGAGCCGGCGCGGTCGAGTTCCAGGTGGACGATCTCGTTGGTGCCCGCCCTCAGCAGCGGGGCGGGCACGTAGAGGGTCCGCTGCGGCCCCCTGTCCCAGTAGCGTCCGAGCAGGACGCCGTTGATCCAGACGTACCCCTTGCCCCATCCCGGCAGCGCCAGGAACGTGTCCGCCGGCTCGGCCACCTCCAGGGTGGTGAGGAAGAACGCGGGCGGCTCCCCCGCCGTCCCCGGCTCGAAGGTCAGCCCCGAGACGTCCTCCAGCGGGAGCGCCCGGACCGCGTACCCGTGCAGGTACTGCAGGCGGTGCAGGACGCCGCCGAGGAGCCCCTTGCGCTCGCCGAGCAGCGGCCCGTAGTTGGTGCGTCCCATCGACTCCACCAGCACCTCGACCGTGGCGAACCCGCCCGCGACCGGCTGCGGACGGTCGTCGGCGTCGCGCTCGACCACGGCGGCGAGCCGCCCGTCGACGTACACGTGGGCGCGGTCGCGCACCTCACGCAGGGTCAGCGGGTGCGGCTCGCGCGGCCCTGGAACGGTGGTGCGGTAGAGGACGAGCCCGTGCTCCAGTCCCAGTTCCTCAAACGTGGGCGGAACGGGCGAGACCACCTCGGGCCGCGCGAGGACGTCCATGGCCTGCCGCAGCGGGACGGTCCCGGCCGGGTGCAGCGTCGCGGGCGGCAGCAGGGGCGGCGTCTCGGGAACGTCGGGCAGGTCCTCGGTGTAGCGGGACAGCACCTCGCGGAACAGCCAGAACTTCTCGGTGGGCGCGCCGCGCTCGTCGATGGGGGCGTCGTAGTCGTACGAGGTCACGGTGGGCCGCCAGGCGCCGTCGGGCTGGTCGCCGGCGCGGTTGGCGCCCGCCCGTGTCCCTGGGTTGCTGCCGCCGTGCGCCATGTAGATGTTGACCGACGCCCCGGCGGCGAGGATGCGCTCCAGGGTGTCGGCGGCGTCGCGCGGGTCGCGGGTGACGTGCTGCTGCCCCCAGTGGTCGAACCAGCCGCACCAGAACTCCATGCAGAACAGCGGGTCGTCGGGGCGGTGGGCGCGCAGCGCGGCGAACGCCTGCTCCGGCTCGGAGCCGAAGTTGACCGTGGCCAGCACGCCGGGGATCGTCCCGCCGGTCAGGTAGTGGTCGGCGGCGCCGTCGGAGGTGAACAGCGGCACCTCGACGCCGCGCGCGACCAGGCCGTCGGCGAGGTGCCGCAGGTAGGCGTGGTCGGTGCCGTAGGAGCCGTACTCGTTCTCCACCTGCACCATGATCACGTTCCCGCCGCGGGTGATCTGCCGCTCGGTCACCGGCGGCAGGACCTGGTCGAGGTAGCGGTCGACGTGCGCGAGGTACTCGGGGTCGCTGGTGCGCGGTCGGCCGGTCAGCCAGGCGGGCAGGCCGCCGTTGTCCCACTCGGCGCAGATGTACGGGCCGGGCCGCACGATCGCGAGCAGCCCCTCGGCCGCGGCCGCGTCCAGGAAGGCGCCCAGTTCCTCCAACCGGCGGAACTCCCCCGGGCTGGGCTCGTGCAGGTTCCACGGCACGTACGTCTCGACGGTGTTGAGCCCCATCGCGCGCAGCATCGCGAGCCGGTGCCCCCACTGCTCGGGATGCACGCGGAAGTAGTGCAGGGCGCCGGACAGCACCCTGAACTCGGCGCCGTCGAGGCGGAATGAGCCGTCGTCGATGGAAAACACGCGCACGGAACGCCCCTTTTGTGATTGCCAGTGCCTGATCGGCGAACCTTGGAAAGCGCTTTCTCAGCGAGAGGACCCTAGAGTGCCGCTCCGCGGCCCGTCAATCTCGGCCCGGACCCACCGCCCTCCGTCCCGGGGTGGGCGGCATGTGGTGGTTCGGGGGGCTCCTTTAGAGTGCTTTCGTCCCCCGCGCGCCCGCGCCTTCCGGCTCGGCGGCGCGTGCCGCCCCGTCCCCCGGGGCCCGACCTAGGAGCGAGCGTGACCGACCTGGCGTCCATGTCCCTGCAGCAGGAGATCGCCCGTGATCTCCAGGTGAGCGAGTCCTTCGACGCACGGCAGGAGATCGAGCGCCGGGTGGCCTTCCTCGCCGGCCGGCTGACCTCCGCGGGACTGCGCTCGCTGGTGCTCGGCATCAGCGGAGGCGTCGACTCCACGACCGCGGGCCGGCTGTGCCAGCTCGCCGTGGAGCGGGCCAGGGCCGCCGGGCGGGAGGCGACGTTCGTCGCGATGCGGCTGCCGTACGGCGTCCAGGCCGACGAGCGGGACGCGCGGCTGGCGCTGGAGTTCATCCGGCCCGACCGGGTCCTGACGGTGGACGTGAAGCCGGCCGCCGACGCCGCGATGGAGGCGCTGCTCGCCGGCGGCATGGCGTTCCGCGACGCGCACCAGCAGGACTTCGTGCTCGGCAACATCAAGGCCAGGCAGCGCATGATCGCCCAGTTCGCGGTGGCGGGCGCGGACGACGGCCTGGTGGTGGGCACCGACCACGCCGCCGAGGCGGTCTCGGGCTTCTTCACGAAGTTCGGCGACGGCGCGGCCGACGTGGTGCCGCTCACCGGCCTGACCAAGCGCCGCGTACGGGCCGTGGCGCAGGCGCTGGGGGCGCCGTCGGAGCTGGTCGGCAAGACCCCGACCGCGGACCTGGAGACGCTGAACCCGGGCAGGCCCGACGAGGAGGCACTCGGCGTCACCTACGACGACATCGACGACTTCCTGGAGGGCAAGCCGGTCGGCGACGACGCCTTCGACGCGATCGTCCGCCGCTACCGGCTCACCGAGCACAAGCGGCGGCCGCCGATCGCCCCCTGATCGGGGCGGGCGTCAGCCCTGCTCGACCAGCTTGAACGCGATGCACACGACGGGGGTGTGGTCCTCCACGGGCGTGCCGACGCGGCTCCAGAAGCGGCGGTGGCCGGCGCGCCAGTCGTCGAGGGAGGCGTCGCCCTCGCCCTCGGCCGCCGCGTGCTCCCACGTCACCTCGATGAAGGGCTTCACCTCCACCCCGGTGACCTCCAGCGTGGCGGCGTGGTGGCCCTCGACGTCCAGGAGGGCGATCCGCTCACCGGGGTACTCCAGGCCCTCCGCCTCCTCGGCGTACTCGGCGAGCAGACCCGTCGTCGCGGTCTTCGCCCCGGACAGGACGAGGGCGTTCAGCCTGACCCGCATCTCGTCCGGCGTGCCGAGTTCCATCGCCCGCATCCCGTTGACCCTTGGCCACATCGTCCCGTCGCCCCCGCATCAGCTCGTCCTCGACCGTTCCGGATGATCATACGAGGGTGACGGCGCGGGACGGGACGGCCGGGCGGGCGGCAGCCGGGGCACGGCGGCGACCAGCGCCCGCGTGTACGGGTGGCGCGGGCGCAGGAACACCTCCTCCACGTCGCCCTCCTCGACGGCCTCGCCGTCCTTCATGACCAGGACGCGGTCGCTGACGTGGCGGACCACCCCGAGGTCGTGCGAGATGAACAGCATCGCCAGGCCCCTCTCCGCCTGCAGCTCGGCGAGCAGGTCGAGCACCTGGGCCTGCACGGATACGTCGAGCGCCGAGACGGGCTCGTCGCAGACAAGCACGGCGGGGCGCGGGCCGAGGGCCCTCGCGATGGCGACGCGCTGGCGCTGCCCGCCGGACAGCTCGCGCGGGTGGCGCGCGGCCGTGCCCGGCGGCAGGCCGACGCGTTCCAGCAGGTCGAGCACCCGGGCCCGGCGCTCGCGCCGGGGCAGCCGCAGCGGCTCGGCGACGAGCCTGCCGACGGTGTGACGCGGGTCGAACGAGTCGAGCGGGTTCTGCGACACGAGCTGGATGGACGGCCGCAGGGGGCGGCGGGCGCGTTCCCGCACGCCGCTCCACGGCCGCCCGTGCAGGGTGACCTCGCCGGCGTCGGGGTCGAGCAGGCCGAGGACGAGCCGGGCGAGCGTGGTCTTGCCCGACCCGGACTCGCCGACGACGCCGAGGGTCTCGCCGGGGCGCAGCGCGAAGGAGACGCCGCCGACGGCGCGGCGCGGCCCGTGCGACCTGACCAGGCCGGTGGCGGCGAGCACGGGGACGTCCCCGCCCGGGGGCCGCCGGGGCGGCGGCGGCGGGCCGTCCGACAGCCGCGCGCCCCTGGTCGCGGCCGAGGGCACGGCGGCGAGGAGGGAGCGGGTGTAGGGGTGGGCGGGAGAGGACAGCACGTCCCGGGTGGGCCCCTGCTCGACGACCTGCCCGTCGCGCAGGACGAGGACCCGGTCGGCGACCGACGCGACCACGGCCAGGTCGTGGCTGATGAGCAGCAGCGCGGTGCCCTCCGCCCGGCGCTCGGCGAGCAGGCGCAGGATCCGGGCCTGGACGGTGACGTCGAGCGCGGTGGTGGGCTCGTCGGCGATGATCAGGCGGGGGCCGGCGGCGACGGCGGAGGCGATGAGCACGCGCTGGCGCAGCCCGCCGGACAGCTCGTGGGGCCGCTGCCCGGCGCGCAGCGCGGGCTCGGGCACGCCGGCCGCCGCCAGGAGCTCCAGCACCCGGGCGGCGCGGGCCCGGCGCGGCACCACGCCGTGGACGGACAGCACCTCGCCGATCTCGGCGGCGGCCGTGCGCAGCGGGTCGAGGGAGCCGAGCGCGTCCTGCAGGACGAGCCCGGCGAACGAGCCGCGCAGCCGCCGCCAGTCCGGCTCGCGGAAGGCGAGCGCGTCGCGCCCGGCGACGGAGAACGCGGCGGCGCGCACGGCGGCGCCGGGACCCGCCAGGCCGAGCAGGGACCTCGCGGTGACGCTCTTGCCCGACCCCGACTCGCCGACGAGCGCCACGCACTCCCCCGGCGCGACGGACAGGGAGACACCCCGCACCACCTCGGCCGCGCCGAAGCTCACGCGCAGGTCCTCGACGGCCACGAGCGGCCCGGCGGGCGCTGCGGCGGACGGGCGGGCGTCAGCGGATCCGTGGACGGCGGTCACGGCGTCCTCCCTTCGAAGCGGCGCTGGAGCCCGCGGCCGACGACGGTCAGGCAGGCGACGGTCAGGGTGATCGCGGCGCCGGGGAACAGCGCCTCCCACCAGGCGACCCGCAGGTAGTCACGGGCGCCGGCGAGCATCGCGCCCCACTCGGCCGCGGGCGGCTGCGGCCCCATCCCGAGGAAGCTGAGGCCGGACGAGGCGATCACGGCCGTGCCCAGGCCGATGGTGGCGAGCACCGGGATCGGTCCGAGCACGTTGGGCAGGACGTGCCCGGCCGTGACGGCCCAGCGGGACCGGCCGGACGTCACGGCGTGCTCGACGTAGCCGGCCCGCCTGACGACGAAGGTCTGCGCCCTGACGACCCGCGCGTACGTCGGGATCTGCGCGACCGCGATGGCGGCGATCACGTTGCCCGTGCCGGGCCCGGTGACGGCGACGACGAGCAGGGCGAGCAGCAGCTCGGGCAGGGTGGACAGCACGTCGAACGCGCGGGACAGCGCCTCGTCCAGCCAGGCGGGCGACAGCCCGGCGGCCAGGCCGAGCAGGACGCCCGCGGCGACCGACAGCGCGGTGGCGGCGACGCCGATGCCGAGGGAGTGGCGGGCGCCGTGCACCACTCTCGACAGCACGTCCCGGCCGAGGTGGTCGGAGCCGAACCAGTGGGCGCCGCCGGGCGGCGCGAGCGCGGCCGCCGGGTCGGCCGCGAGCGGGTCGGAGGCGGCCAGCAGCCCTGGCGCGGCCACGGCGACCGCCAGCAGCACGAGGACCGCCCCGGGGAGGACCAGGCGCACCCCCTCACCCCCTCGTCCGCGGGTCGATCACCCGGTAGGCCAGGTCGAGCAGCGTGCTGACGGTGACGTACACGACGGCCGACAGCAGCACCACGGCCATCACGACCGGCATGTCGCGGCCCGTCACGGCCCGCATGGCGACCTGGCCGAGCCCGGGGCGGCCGAACAGCGCCTCGGTGATCACGGCGCCGCCGAGCAGCGTCCCGGTGAACCAGCCCGCCAGCGTCACGGCGGGCAGCAGCGCGTGCCTGAGCGCGTGCCTGGTGACGAGGGCCCGCTCGGTGAGCCCACGCGCCCGCGCGGTGACGGCGAACGGCTGTTCCAGCGCCCGTTCGAGCCCGCCGCGCAGCACCTGCCCGAGGACGCCCGCGATGGGCAGGCCCAGCGCGAGCGCGGGCAGCACGAGCGCCCGCGCCCCTTCGGCGCCGGAGACGGGGAACCAGCCGAGCGTGAACGAGAACACGGCGAGCAGCACGATCCCGATGAGGAACGGCGGCACCGACACCGACGCCAGTTCGGCGGCCGAGGCCGCGCCGCGCGCCAGGCGGCCCCTGCCCGCCGTGGCCGTCGCGATGACGCAGGCCAGGGTCACGCCGACGCCGGCCGCGGCGAGCGTGAGCTGCGCGGTGGGGCCGACCTGGCCGGCGAGGACGTCCGCGACTCCCCGCTGGAGCTGGTAGGAGCGGCCGAGGTCGCCGTGGAGCAGCCGCCACAGGTACGACAGGTACTGGACGACCTGCGGCCGGTCGAGCCCCCACTCGGCGACGATCCCGGCCCGGATGCCGGGCGTGTCGGGGCCGTCGCCGACGAGGATGTCCACGGTGTCGCCGGGGGCGAGCAGCAGCGCCACGTACGCGGTGGTGGCGGCGGCCCACAGCACGGCGGCGGCGGCCAGTGTCCGCCTGGCGGCGAACCGGGCCCACGCGGGCAGGACGGCCGCCCGGCCGGGGGCGGCGGCGAGCCCCGCGCCGGTCATGTCCCCACCCGGACGTCGTAGGCGCCGCGCGGCGTGCCGGTGACCGGGTCGAACCCGAGCCCCTGCACACTCCTGCGGGCGGCGATCTGGTCGCCGGGCACGTAGATCGGGAACACGAGGGCCTGCTCCTCGACCGCCTTCCGCTGCACCTCGGCGTAGAGCCGGCGGCGCTCGGCCGGGTCGGAGGTCGCGGACGCGGCGGCGAGCCACCCGTCCAGCTCCGGATCGGAGTACCTGGTGCGGTTGATCGCGCCGTCGCCCCGCAGGATCAGGTTGAGCGCGGCGCCCGCGTCGGAGTCGCCGCGGGAGTTCTCGAAGATCTCGTACTGGTCGTCGTCCGCGGCCTGCTGGGCGGCGCCCTGGTCGACGATCCTGATCTGGAGGTCGATGCCGGCGCTCTGCTTGACCTGGGCCTGGACGGCCTGGGCGAGGACGTCGCGGCGGTCCCTGACGAACGGGGCGGACGACACGCTGCGCACGGTGAGCCGCCTGCCGTCCTTGACCCGGTAGCCCTCGGCGTCGCGCTGCCTCCACCCGGCCGCGTCGAGGAGGGCGCCGGCCTCGGCGGCGTTCCCGCCGTAGCGGCCCTCCAGCCCGGCGTCGTAGAACGGGCTGCTCCTGGCGACCACGCTCCACGCCCTGGTGGCGGTGCCCCGGTAGACGGACGCGAGCACCGCGTCGAGGTCCACGGCCTCGCGGAAGGCCCTGCGCACGCGGACGTCGTCGAAGGGCGGGTGCGAGGTGTTGAAGTAGTACGAGAACGAGGTGCCGGAGTTGAGCGCCCTCAGGAAGGTCAGGCCGGGGTCCTTCTCGACGAGGGCGACCTCGGTGGCCGGGACGCCCTCGATGACCTGCACCTGGCCGGAGGTGAGCGCGCCGACCCTGACGGCCGCCTCGGGCAGGAACCGGTAGGTGATCTCGGACAGGTGGGCGGGGCCCTGGTGCCCCGCTCCCGGCGGCGCCCAGCGGTAGGCGGGGTTACGGTGGTAGTGCAACTCCTGGCCCTGGACGTACCTGTCGAGGATGAACGGCCCGGTCCCGGCCAGCTCGGTGCCGCCGAACTTGAGGTCCTTGGCGGCGCGCAGCGAGGCGGGCGAGACCTGCCCGGCGTACGGGGAGGACAGGAAGTCGAGGAACAGCGCGTCCGGCCGCTTCAGCGTGATCCTCAACCTGGTCGGCGACAGCACCTCCGCCCGGGAGAACGAGCCGAGCTGGATCGCGGCCACGGCCGGGTTGTAGCCCGGCTTGAGCAGCTGGTCGAGGTTGGCCTTGACGGCGGCGGCGTCGAACCTGGTGCCGTCGTGGAAGGTCACGTCGTCGCGCAGCTCGAAGGTGTAGGCGCGCCCGTCGTCCGACACCTTCCACGACCTCGCCAGCCACGGCTGGAACGAGCCGTCGGCGCCGCGCGAGACGAGCGCGTCGAACTGGTTGAACACAAGCAGCCTGACCTTGTTCTGCGCCCACAGGTGCGGGTTCAGCGTGACGGGCTGCGTCTCGACGGCCCAGGTCAGCGACGTGGCCCCCGCCTGCGGGGCGGCCTGCGCGCCGCAGCCGACGAGGACGGCCGCCGACAGGACCACGGACGACGCCAGGGCGGCGGCGCGCCTCACGACCGGCCTGCCCAGGCGCGGGCGAGCAGCTCGTACGAGCGCACGCGGTCGGCGTGGCCGTGCGTGACCGTGGTGACGAGCAGCTCGTCGGCCCCGGTGACGCGGCGCAGCGTCTCCAGCCCGTCGGCGACCTCGCGCGGCGAGCCCACGAACCGGGTGTCCAGCCGGTCCCTGACGAGGTCGAGGTCGTCCTGGGTCCACGCGTGCGCGGCGGCCTCCTCGGGGGTGGGGAACGGGGGCGCGCCGGCTCCCGTCCTGATGGAGCGGACCCAGACGCCGTACGGCGCGGCCAGCTCGCGCGCGGTGGCGGCGTCCTCGGCGACGACGACGTCGGCGGAGACGACGACGTACGGCTCGGCGAGCAGGTCGGACGGCTGGAACGCCTCGCGGTAGGCGTCCACGGCCTCCAGCACGGTGGCGGGGCTGACGTGGTAGTTCGCGGCGAACGGCAGCCCCCGCTCGCCGGCGACCCTGGCGCTCTCCCCGCCGCTGCTGCCGAGGATCCACACCTCCAGGCCGGCTCCCTCGCCCGGCACGGCGTGCGCCTCGTGGGTGCCCTTGAGGAAGGCGAGGACGTCGTCCACCTGCTCGGCGAAGGCGGGCGTGACCGCGCCCGGCTGCTGGAGCAGCGCCGCCTGGCGGGCCAGGCGCGGGTCCCTGGCGAGGGCCGTCCAGTCGAACGGGGGCGGGACGAGCAGGCCGTCCACGGTCCTGGCGACGGCCCGCACGGCGACGGCCCGCACGGGGACGGCCGGCACAGGGGCGGCCGGCACAGGGGCGGCCGGCACGGGGGCGGGCGCGCCGGCGGCCAGTTCGGCGCGCCGCTGCCCGGAGCGGCCGATGCCGAGGTCGATCCGGCCGGGGTGCAGCGCGTCGACCAGCCCGAACGACTCGACGACCGACACGGGCGCGCGGTGCCCGAGCTGGACGGCTCCAGAGCCGACCCTGATCCGGCTGGTCGCGGCGGCCAGCAGCGCGACGAGCACGTCGGGCGCGGAGCTCGCCACGCCGGGCGCGAAGTGGTGCTCGGCCACCCAGTAGCGGCGGTAGCCGAGCGCCTCGGCGCGCCTGGCCAGGTCGATGGTGTTGCGCAGGGCGCCGGCCGCGGTGCCGCCCGACGGGATCGGGGCGAGGTCGAGCACGGACAGCGGCACGGAGTGAGGTGCGGAGTGAGGTGCGGGGCGCGTCAAGGGGTGCTCCCGGGGAAGGGCCGGCTCGGGATCTGGGCGCGCAGCGCGGGCGCGATGTCGGACTGGAACAGTTCCAGCGAGGCCCGGTGCCGCTCGGGCGTGAGCCCGTCGGCGTCGGCGGGCAGGTGCATCACCTCGTGCCCGAACCGCTTGTGGTAGCGCAGCACCTTGTCGACGATCTGCTGCGGGCTGCCCACGAGGAGGGAGCTGCGCTCGACGGCGTCCTCCAGGGTGGGGAACACCGGCCGCACGCCCTGGCGGGCCAGGAGGTCGAGCCGGGCCCGGTAGATCGGCCGGTACGTCTCCAGCGCCTCCTGCGAGGTGCGGGCCGCGTAGTAGCCGGCGTGCCCGGCGCCGACGAGCGCGTCCGCCGGGTCGTGCCCGTGGTGGGCCCAGCGCTCCCGGTAGTGGTCGATCAGCTCGGCGTACGGCTCGACGGGGTTGGTGACGTTGGCGCTGAACAGCGGGTCGCCGTGGCGGGCCGCCAGGTCCACGGAGTCCCTGCTGGTGGCGCTGCCGTGCCACACCCTGATGGGCTGCTGCAGCGGGCGCGGCCAGGTCTCGGCGTCGGTGAGCGGCGGGCGGAAGCGGCCCTGCCAGGTGACCTTGTCCTCCCGCCACAACCGGCGGAACAGCTCGTACGCCTCCCTGGCGCGCTCCCACTGGTCCTCGGCGGTGACGTGGAACAGGCGCGCCTGAGCGGCGCCGTTGCCCTTGCCGATGATGAGCTCCAGCCTGCCGCCCGACAGGTGGTCGAGCGTGGAGTAGTCCTCGAAGGCGCGCACCGGGTCGAGCAGGCTGAGCGTGGTCACGGCGGTGAACAGCCTGATCCTGGACGTCCGGGCGGCGATGTGGCTGAGCACGACGGGCGGCGAGGAGGAGATGAACGGCCGCTCGTGCCGCTCCCCCACGCCGAACCCGTCGAAGCCCAGTTCCTCGGCCAGCTCCGCGTGGCGCACGACCTCGCGCAACCGCTCGGTGGCCGGGCCGCCGTGGTGCGTGATCAGGGTGATGAGCAGGACCTTCACCGCACCTCCAGGTGGCCGCTCGCGTACCTGCTCGCGGGGCGGGGCAGGCCCAGCAGCCCGCGCAGGGTCGCCGCCTCGTACCTGGTCCTGAACGCGCCGCGGCGGCGCAGCTCGGCGGTGACGCCGCGGGTGATCTGCTCCAGGTCGTACGGCAGCGCGCCCGGCCTGAGCCTGAACCCCTGGACGCCGGCCCGCCGCCAGTCGAGCAGCAGCTCCGCCAGTTCGGAGGCGGTGCCGGTGAAGATCGCGGCGTCGGAGGCGAGCTCGGCCCCGTCCAGCTCGTCGAGCCGCGCCTTGCGGGCGGCGGCGCCGTCGCCGAGGAAGACGACCAGGTCGGCGAAGATCTTCAGGTCGGCCGAGAGCTCCCTGACCTCCGCCACGACGGCACGGGCCTCGTCGGCCGAGTGCGGCGTGACGAACACGAGGTCGGCGGCGGCGGCCGCGAACTCGTACGGGAGCCTCGAGTGGGCGAGCGCCGCCACCACCGGCTGACCCTGGGGCGGGCGCGGCGTGATCGCCGGGCCCTTCACGGAGAAGAAGCGCCCGGCGAAGTCGATGTGGTGGATCTTGTCGCGGTCGAGGAACCTGCCGGTGGCGAGGTCGCGGATCTCGGCGTCGTCCTCCCAGCTGTCCCAGAGCCGCCTGGCCGCCTCCACCGCGTCGGCGGCCTCCTCGAACAGGGCGCGCGTGTGCGGGTCGTCCGCCCGGTGGACGGGGTCGAGCGGCGGGAACTCCCTGCGGCCGAAGTGGCGGGCCTCGCTGCGTCTGGCCGAGACCTGGGGACGCCAGCCCGCCCTGCCGCCGCTGACGTGGTCGAGCGTGGCGATGCCCATGGCGACGTGGAACGGCTCGGTGTGCGTGGTCGTGGCGGTCGGGATGAGCCCGATCCTGCTGGTCAGCGGGGCGATCCTGGACGCGGTCAGCACGGCGTCGAGCCGTCCGCGCACCTGGTCGGCGCGCTCGTCGGGCCCGTCTGCCCGGGTTGACTGCAGGCCGAAGCCGTCCTCGATGGTGATGAAGTCGAGCAGGCCGTACTCGGACTCCCCGGCCAGCGCCGCCCAGTAGCGGGCGGTGAAGAGCGCGCTCGGCGTGGCGGGCGGCCGCCGCCAGGCGGCCGGGTGCCAGCCCGCGCCGTCCAGGGCGACGGCGAGATGCAGGGTCATGTCAGCTCCAGGTGGTCGTGCAGGGTCTCGCCGCCGTACTCGGAACGGAAGGCGCCGCGCTCCTGCAGCAGCGGCACCACCCGGTCCACGAACTCGTCCAGGCCGCCGGGCGTCAGGTGCGGCACGAGGACGAACCCGTCGGCCGCTCCCGCCTCGACGTGGGCGATCATCTGGCGGGCGACGCTCTCGGGCGTGCCGACGAACGTCTGCCGCCCGGTCACCTCGATCACCAGCTCGCGGATCGTCAGGCCCTTCTCCTCGGCCAGCGCCCGCCAGGCCGCGGCGGTCGCGGCCCGGTCGGCGAGGGGGACGCGGCCCTGTGAGACCTCGCCCGACAGGTCGGGCTCCACGTCGGGCAGCGGGCCCTCCGGGTCGTGGGCCGACATGTCGCGGCCCCACACCTGCTCCAGGAAGGCGATGGCGGTCCGCGGGCCGACCTGCTGCCGGCGGATCTCGGCCGCGCGCTCGGCGGCGTCCTCCTCGGTGTCGCCGAGCGCGTACGTGACCCCCGGCATGATCTTCAGCTGGTGCGGCCGCCTGCCGTGCCTGGCGAGGCGGCGTTTGACGTCGGTCTGGAAGGCCCTGCCCGCCTCCAGCGTGGAGTGGCGGCTGAAGACGACGTCGGCCGTGGCGGCGGCGAACTCCCTGCCCTCGTCCGAGTCGCCCGCCTGGATGATGACCGGCCGGCCCTGCGGGCTGCGCGGCACGGTGAAGCGGCCGGTCACGGTGAAGTGCTCGCCGTGGTGCTCGACGGCGCCGATGCCGCCGTGCCTGACGAAGACGCCCGCCTCCTGGTCGGCGGCGACCGCGTCGGGGCTCCACGAGTCCCACAGCTCGCGCGACAGGCGAACGAACTCGGCGGCCCGCTTGTAGCGGTCGGCCCGGTCGAGGAAGCCGCCGCGGCGGAAGTTCTCACCGGTGAACGCGTCGGAGGTGGTGACGACGTTCCAGGCGGCGCGGCCCTCGCTCAGGTGGTCGAGGGTGGCCAGCCGCCTGGCCAGCTCGTACGGCTCGTTGAAGGTGGTGTTGACGGTGCCGGCCAGGCCGAGCCGCCGCGTGACGGCCGCGAGGGCGCTCAGCACGGTGAGCGACTCGGGCCTGCCGGCGACGTCCAGGTCGTGGACGCGGCCCTTCAGCTCGCGCAGCCGCAGGCCCTCGGCCAGGAAGAAGAAGTCGAACCTGCCGCGCTCGGCCGTCCTGGCCAGGTGGGTGAACGAGGCGAAGTCGATCTGGCTGCCGGAGCGCGGGTCGGACCAGACGGTGGTGTTGTTGACGCCGGGGAAGTGCGCCGCCAGGTGGAGCCTGCGGCGTGGAGTTACGCTCATGGTGCTCCCGTCAGGGATGGGCGGTGAAGCGGCCGAAACGCCCCTGGTGGTAGAGCAGGGGGCGGCCGGGGCGGCCCACGCTCGCCTCGGCGACCAGCCCGACCACCAGCACGTGGTCGCCCACGTCCCGGGTCTCGTACGGCAGGCAGACGAGGTGGGCGGACACGTCCAGCAGCAGCGGCGCGCCGAGGGGGCCGGGACGCCAGCGCGTCGGCTCGGCGAACCTGTCGACGCCCTTGCTCGCGAAGCGGGCGGCGACGTCGGCCTGGTCGCTGCTCAGCACGTTGACGGCGAAGTGGCCGGCGCCGCGCAGCGACGGCCAGGTGGTGGAGGAGCGGTCCACGTAGAAGGAGACGAGCGGCGGGTCGAGGCTGACGGAGGAGAAGGACGTGGCGGTCAGCCCGACGGGGACCCCCTCGCTGCGCGCCGTGATCACGACGACGCCGGCGGCGTGCACGGCCAGCGCGCGGCGGAACCCGTCGCCGTCGACGACGCGGTCGGGAAGCGTGTCGGTCATGCGCGGGCCACCTCCTGCAGCGCGGGCCTGACCTGCGGAAGGACGCGGTCGAACCAGCCGTTCAGCACGTCGGGCAGGCGCGGCAGGTCGGTCTCGAGCAGGGCCAGGCCGGGTGTGACGACGCAGGCGCCCAGCTCGACCAGCAGGGGCCGCAGGTGCACCTCGACGGCGAGGGCGTGCCTCGGGTCGCCCAGGACGAGCAGGGGCAGCGCGACCGTCCCGGCCAGCGCGTTCGGCGGGAGCCGGTCGAGGAACGCCTTGAGCAGGCCGGTGTAGCTGCCCTTGTAGGTGGGGCTGGCCACCAGGAGCACGCTCGCGTCCTCGACCAGTTCGAGCGCCACCTCGACGCCGGGGGACGGAAGGGGCGACAGGATCTGGGGGCCGAGGGCGGACAGGTCCACGAGGTCGATCGGGCCGGGGTGGCCGGCGCGCCGGGTGAGCGCCTCGGCCGCCCCGGTGGCGACGGCGAGCGTCCTGGATCCCCCGCGGGGGTTGCCGACGAGGGCCACGATGCCGCCGCTCATGACTCCGCCCGGGTGTCGTGCGTCAGGTCGTACCGATGGGTTCGTTCGATTGTGATCACGAGTGTCCTCACGAAGATCGTCAGAGGAAGGGGACGAGTGCGTTCGTGATCAACGACATTGCGCGCTGGCGACGTGGCCGTGGTCCACGTGCGGGCGCCGGATCAGGCTCAGACCCTGGCTCATGCCGTGAACCTACGCGCTCACCGCGCGAGAAGTCAACATTCCCTGCAGGTTTACTAGGAAATACCGCCGAGCAGCCAGGACGGCCTCACCCGGACGCCACCCGGCCTGGCGGGAAGGTCAGACGTCGTTCAGGCAGGCGAGGACGCGGCGGTCGGTCGTCACCACGCAGAACGACGCCCGCCCCCGGGGTGTCCGGGGGCGGGCGTCGGGTGCGGCGTGGCGACTACCGCAGGTACGGGTTCCGCTTGACGATCTCCAGGTTGCCCAGGCCGAGGGTGGCTCCGGCGTTGGCCATGGCCAGGCCGACCAGGACGACCGCGTAGACGATGTGCTCGTCCATGAACGGGTTGTTGGCGAGGGGCAGTTCGGCCGCCCACATCAGGGCCAGCATCAGCGGGCCGGCCACCGCGGCGATCCTGGTGCCCACGCCGAGGACGAGGGCGGCGCCGATGCCGAGCAGGCCGAGCATGAACAGCCAGTCCACCCACGCCTGGCCGGCCAGCGCGCTGAAGAAGCCGCCGAGCGCGTTGTCGCCGGTGCCCTTGAGGAAGCCGGTCGTCGGGCTGCCGCCGGCGATCCACGCCTTGTTCGCGGGGGTGGCGAAGCCCCAGCCGAAGGTCTTGTCGAGGAAGGCCCACAGGAAGATCCAGCCGATCGCGAT
>NZ_FOBF01000011.1 GCF_900109355.1 Nonomuraea pusilla | reverse complement strand
GCCTTGTGGAACGGCCAGCCCGCGTACACGACCACGGGCGCCGCCAGCGTGAGCGACAGCCACTGCCAGTACGTGAACTGCAGCGCAGGGACCATCGCGAGCACCACCACCGGGACGCCGAGCACGAGCGCGGTGATCAGCCGCTCACGCAGCGGCCGCAGGTCGTCCTCGGGCTCGCGCTCGCCGGTCTCCTCGGCGGGCCGCGGCGGGGCGGGCAGCGCGGCCGTGTAACCCGCCTTCTCCACCTCACCGACCAGCACCTGCGGGTCGAGCCCGGCCGGGAAGGTCACCTTGGCCTTCTCCGTGGCGAAGTTGACGGTGGCGGTGACGCCGTCGAGCCTGTTCAGCTTGCGCTCGATCCGGTTCGCGCAGGACGCGCACGTCATCCCGCCGATCGACAGCTCGACCGCGCCGGTCGGCTCAGCCATCGCCTCTCCCTTCCGCCCGGCCCGCGCGCCCGGCGTGGCCGGGGCGCGCGGGCCGGTCTCACACCGCCCCGCTCAGGAACGGCCCGCCAGCTCGTACCCGGCCTCCTCGACGGCGGCGGCGATCGCGGCGTCCTCGACCGGGTTCTCGCTCGTGACGGTCAGCAGCCCGCTGTCGAGGTCGACCTCCACGGCGGTGACGCCCGACACCTCGGAGACCTCCTCCTTGACGGAGCTCACGCAGTGGCCGCAGGTCATGCCCTTGACGGTATAGGTGGCAGTGCTCATGCAGGCGAACCCTTCTCATCAGGAACGGGCCGGCACGGCGCGGCCTCGGTGGCTCTCGCCCCGGCCGCTCCCCCGTGCCGTCCGGCTCATACGCTACCCCCCTATCCTATAGGGGGCGTCCCATGCCCCTCACGACGGCTCCTCCCGGCCACGCGGCTCGCCCGCCGGCGGCGCGGCCTCGAGCTCGCGCTTCATGCGCTCCAGCTCCCGGTCCACCTGGCCGGCGGCGCCCGCCTCGTCGAGCCGCGCCTGGAGCTCGTCCTGCGCGGCGGGCCGCGTGGCGTCCTCCAGCGCGCCCGACGCGAGCAGCTCGTCCAGCGCGCCGGCGCGGGCCTGCAGCTCGGCGGTCCTGTCCTGCGCCCGCTGCACCGCCATGCCGACGTCGCCCATCTCCTCCGAGATGCCGCTGACGGACTCGTTGATGCGGGTCTGCGCCTCGGCCGCCGTGTACGACGCCTTGATCACTTCCTTCTGGGTGCGGAACGCGTCCACCTTGGCCTCCAGGCGGCGGCTGGCCAGGGTGAGGCGGTCCTCCTCGTCGTGCAGCGAGGCGAGCTGGGACCGCAGGTCGTCGGCCTGCCCCAGCGCGGCGGTGCGGCGGGCCAGCGCCTCTCTCGCGAGGTCCTCGGCGCCCTGGGACAGCGCCTGCCTGGCCTGCCCCTCCAGTTTCTCCGCCGACCCCTGCACCTGGGCGAGCTGGAGCTCGACCCGCTTGCGGCTGGTGGCCACGTCGGCCACCCCCCTGCGCACCCTGGTCAGCAGGTCGAGCTGCCTGGAGTACGAGTAGTCGAGCGTCTCGCGCGGATCCTCGGCGGCGTCCAGCGCCTTGTTCGCCTTCGCACGGAACAGGTCGGCGATGCGGCGGGCCAGGCCCATACCGGCCTCCCTTCCACCGGGCGCTCCCGGACGGAGCCACCTCCTCATTCCCACACTGGCGCGCCCGCCCGGCGGGGCGGGACGCCCGTAGGTCCCCTGGTGGGGGGACCTTGGTCCTCTCCCAGGCGACCGGCACCGCTGACGAGCCTCCGCCCCGGGGCTCGACGGCGCGAGCGCGGCCTTGGCAGGATGCCGGCATGACGACCATGACGGTGGACCAGCTACGCGCCGCCATCGAGCGCGAGATGCCCGGCGTGCGGGCCGACCTCGAACGCCTGGTGCGCATCCCCGGCATCGCCTTCGAGGGCTTCGACCACGCTCCGCTCGCCCGTTCCGCCGAGGCGGTGGCCGAGCTCATGCGCGGCGCCGGCGTGGACGCGCGCGTCACCCGCGCGGGCGGCGGGCACCCGGCGGTCATCGGCCGCCGCGAGGGTCCGCCTGGCGCCCCGACCGTGCTGCTCTACGCCCACCACGACGTGCAGCCGACGGGCGACCGCGGCATGTGGGCCTCCGACCCGTTCGAGCCGGTCGAGCGCGACGGCCGCCTCTACGGCAGGGGCGCCGCCGACGACAAGGCGGGCGTGATGGCGCACGTCGCCGCGCTGCGCGCGTTCGGCTGCGGCACCGGCGACGACCGGCTGCCGGTCGGCGTGGCCGTGTTCGTCGAGGGTGAGGAGGAGTACGGGTCGGCGTCGCTGCCCGCGCTGCTCGCCGCGCACCGCGAGGAGCTCGCCGCCGACGTGATCGTCCTGGCCGACGCGGGCAACTGGGACGTGGGCGTCCCCGCGCTGACCACGTCGCTCAGGGGCATCGTGAACTGCTTCGTCACGGTCGAGGTGCTGGAGTCGGCCGCGCACAGCGGCATGTTCGGCGGCGCGGTGCCCGACGCGCTGACCGTGCTGTGCCGGCTGCTCGCCACCCTGCACGACGCCGAGGGCGACGTCGCCGTGGACGGCCTGGTGAGCGGGCGGGCGGCGCCGCTCGACTACCCGGAGGACCGGTTCAGGGCGGAGGCGGGCCTGCTGGACGGGGTCGGGCTGATCGGCACCGGCCGCCTCGTGGACCGGATCTGGGCCAAGCCGTCGCTGTCGGTGCTCGGCATCGACGCGCCGCGGACGTCCGAGGCGCCGAACGCGCTCGTCCCCAGGGCCAGGGCGAAGCTGAGCATGCGCATCGCGCCCGGCGACGCGCCCGACCTGGCGTACCAGGCGCTGGTGGCGCATCTGGACAAGCACGCGCCGTGGGGCGCGAGGGTGTCGGTGGAGCTGGAGCTCAGCGGCAGCCCGAGCGTGATCGACGCGTCCGGCCCGTACGGCGACGCGGCGCGGGCGGCGTACCAGGCGGCCTGGGACGGCGTGGAGCCGGTCGAGGTGGGCCTCGGCGGGTCCATCCCGTTCATCGCCACCTTCCAGGAGGTGTTCCCTGACGCCGCGATCCTGGTGACCGGCGTCGAGGACCCCCACGCCAGGGCGCACGGCCCGAACGAGAGCCTGCACCTGGGCGAGTTCGCCCGGGTCTGCCTGGCCGAGGCCCTCCTCCTGCGCAACGTCGCCGAGATCGCCCGCTGACCGGGCCGAGATCGTCGTCCGGCAGGTGATGATCGTGGAACTGTCGGCCGGCTCTGGTAGGACAGGACGCGCCACGACCGACCGACCCCGAGGACCCGCATCGTGACCACCGACCACGACTGGTACGGCTACAGGAACCCCTACCTGCGCGAGTACGCCGGCCTGCCCGTCACGCAGCTGCTGCCCGAGGACGTGAGGGAGCCCCTCCCCGCCGACCACGCGGCCGTCGCCTGGCGGCTGTCCGCCTCCGAGGACGGCGACGACCACGACTCCATCGCCGAGTCGTTCGAGGAGTTCTTCGCCGACGTCGACACCGAGCGGGTGCGGGCGATCGTCGTCGGCGCGTGGGAGGAGCCCTACGAGACCCCCTCCGAGCAGATCGTGCGGATCCTCGCCGACAACGCCGGCCGGCTGCCCGCGCTGCGCAGTCTCTTCCTCGGCGCGATCCACGCCGAGGAGGCCGAGATCTCGTGGATCGAGCAGTCCGACGTCACGCCGCTGCTGGAGGCGTACCCGAGGCTGGAGCGGCTGGAGGTGCGCGGCGGCGGCGGGCTGCGGCTGAGCCCGGTCACGCACGAGGCGCTGCGGGTGCTGCGCCTGGAGACCGGCGGCCTGCCGGGCGAGGTGACCCGCGCGGTGGGGGCGTCCACGCTGCCCGAGCTGGAGCACCTGGAGCTGTGGCTGGGCGTCGAGAACTACGGCGGCACCACCACCGTCGCCGACCTGGAGCCGATCCTGTCCGGGGCGCGGCTGCCCCGGCTGCGCCACCTCGGGCTGCAGGACAGCGAGATCCAGGACGAGATCGCCGCCGCGGTGGCGTACGCGCCCGTGGTGGCGCGCCTCGAGTCGCTGAGCCTGTCGATGGGCACGCTCGGCGACGCCGGGGCCGAGGCGCTGCTCGCCGGGCAGCCGCTCACCCATCTGCGCCGGCTCGACCTGCACCACCACTTCCTGTCGGACCCGATGACGCGGCGCCTCACCGACGCCCTGCCCGGGGTGGAGCTCGACCTGTCCGATCAGGCCCGGCGCCACGGGGCCGGCGGCGTGGAGTGGCACTACGTGGCCGTGAGCGAGTGACCAGGCCGCCAGGTCCCCGGTGGCGGGCCTGACGGCGGGCCCTGGCGTGCGCCCGGTGGCGGGGCTCTGCGTGGGTAGGGCCAGGTCAGGGGGTGATGGGCATGTCCGTCACGATGGCGCTGGCCGGTGACACCATGCTCGGGCGCGGCGTGGCCGAGCGGCTCGACCGCCCGTCCACGGTGGAGGACCTCTTCTCCGCCGAGGTACGCGCCCGCCTGGCGGAGGCCGACCTCGTCCTGCTGAACCTGGAGTGCTGCGTCTCGTCGCGCGGCGCCCGCTGGACGGCTCCCGGCAAGCCGTTCCACTTCCGCGCGCCGCCGCGCGCCGCGGGCCTGCTGGCCGAGCTGGGCGTCGACTGCGTGACGCTGGCCAACAACCACGCGCTCGACTACGGCTACGAGGCGCTGCACGACACGCTGGACCACCTGGCGCGGGCCGGCGTCCGCTGCGTCGGGGCCGGCGACCGGCTGCCCGAGGCGCGCACGCCCGTCGTGCTGCGGGCGGGCGGCCTGCGGCTGGCCGTGGTGGCGCTCAGCGACCATCCGAGCGACTTCGCCGCCACCGCCAGGCGCCCCGGCATCGCCTACGCCGACCTGAACGCCGGGCTCCCCTCGTGGGTGCGGGAGGCGGTCGCCGACGCCGGGGAGCAGGCCGACGTGGTGCTGGTGACCCCGCACTGGGGGCCCAACATGGTGGAGGAGCCGCTGCCGTACGTGCGCAGGGCGGCCGAGGAGCTGGTGGCGTGCGGGGCGACGCTGGTCGCGGGCCACTCGGCGCACGTCTTCCACGGCGTCGCGCCGCCCGTCCTGTACGACCTGGGCGACTTCATCGACGACTACGCGACCCATCCGCTGCTGCGCAACGACCTGGGCCTGCTGTGGCAGGTCACCCTGGACGAGCGGGGCCCGCGCCGGCTGCGCGCCCTGCCGCTGAAGCTCGGCTACTGCCGCACGGAGGCGGCCAGGGACGACGAGTGGCGGTGGGTGCGCGACAGGTTCACGGCGGCCTGCGCCCGGCTGGGCGCGTCGGTCAGCCCTGAGGACCACGACCTGGTCGTGGAGCTGGGGGCCGTCCAGGGCCAGGGCGCCGGCCGCGGGCGAGCCGGCGCCTCCTAGGGGGCTGTCAGTTCACCGTCACGGTGTGCAGGAGGTCGTTCATGCCGGTCGCGGCCTCCCAGGTGCCCTGGTTGGCCAGCCGGATCGAGTACTCGGCGCGGCCGGCGAGCTGCGGGCCGGCGGAGGGTGGCGGTGTTCCGCAGACCAGTGCGAGCCCGCGCGGGTCGACGGGGGCGGCCCAGCCGTCGTTCCTGATCGTGACGCTCACCGGGAACGCGCCGCCGGGCGACCGGAGGTAGGGGTACTCGACGGCGGCGTTCTCGTAGGTGCCGTAGGCGAAGCGCAGGGACGCGGTGCGGCATGGTCAGCCTTTGCTGCCTGTGTGGGCGATGCCCTGGATGAACTGGCGTTGCAGGAACACGAACACGGCGATCACCGGGAGCGAGGCGATCAGCGAGCCGGCCATCAGCACCGGGTAGTCGGTCTGGTACTGGCCCTGCAAGGCGGCCAGCCCCGCGGACAGGGTCATCTTGTCCGGGTCGGTGTTGACGACGAGCGGCCAGAAAAGGTCGTTCCACGCCCACAGCAGGACGAGGACGGACAGCGCCACCAGCCCCGGCCGGGCCAGCGGCAGCATGATCGACCAGTAGACGCGCACCGGCCCCGCGCCGTCGAGCCGCGCGGCCTCCTCGATCTCGCGCGGCAGCCCCAGGAAGAACTGCCGCAGCAGGAACACCCCGAACGCGCTGAACAGCCCCGGCACGATGATGGCCTGCAGGCTGTTGAGCCAGCCGAGCGAGGACATGATCTGGTACTGCGGGATCACGAAGAGCTGCGGCGGCACCATCAGCACCGACAGGAACACGCCGAACAGCACGTTCTTGCCGGGGAAGCGCAGCCGGGCGAAGGCGTAGGCGGCCATCGAGCAGAACAGCACCTGCCCGGCCACCCGCCCGGCGGCCATCAGCACGGTGTTGAGGAACTGGTCGCCGAACGGCAGCAGCTCGAACACCTTCGCGTAGTTGTCCCAGCGCCACTCGGGCAGCGGCGACGGCGGCACCGCGGTCGCGCCGCTCAGCGTCTTGAGCGAGGTGATCACCTGCCAGGCGAACGGCGCCACCATCGCGAGGGACGAGGCGACGAGCACCGCGTGCACGCCGATCGGCCGGCGCTCAGACATAGTGCACCCACCTCCGCTGGAGCCTGAACTGCGCGATCGTCAGCGCCGCGATGAGCACGAGCAGCGCGATCACGATGGCGGCGGCGTAGCCGCGGTCGTCGGTGACGAAGGCGCGCTCGTAGAAGAGCTGCACCACGGTCTGCAGCCGCGAGTACGCCGGGTTGGCCCGCGCCGACTGCCCCGACCCGGTCATCACGAAGACCAGGTCGAACAGCTGCAGCGAGCCGATCACCGAGACGATCGAGATGAAGAACGCCGTCGGCGACAGCATCGGCAGCGTGATCCGGAAGAACTGCCGGACGCGGCCCGCGCCGTCCATGGCCGCCGCCTCGTACAGCTCCTTGGGGATGGCCTGCATGCCCGCCAGGAAGATGATCAGGTTGTAGCCGACGCTGGACCAGATGCCGACCACGACGAGCGCGTACATGGCGGTGGCCGGGTCGGCGATCCAGTTGGGCCCGTCGACGCCGACGGTCGCGAGCATCTGGTTGACCAGGCCGTAGTCGCCGTTGTAGAGCCAGCGCCACAGCATCGCGACCGCGACCGGCATGGTGACCACGGGCAGGAAGAACGCCGTCCGGTAGACGCTCACCCCGCGTAGCCCCGGCCGGTTGAGCAGCGCGGCGAAGACGATGGCGAGCGGGATCCCGGCCAGGCCGAGCACGGTGTACATCAGCGTGTTGAGCATGGCCTGCCCGACCTCGGGGTCGCCGAGCAGCCTGGCGTAGTTGTCCAGGCCCGTCCAGGTGTGCCCGCCGAAGGCCCCCCACTCGGTGAAGGAGAAGTAGGCGGTCTGCAGGACGGGCCACAGGTAGAAGATCGTCAGGCCGAGCCCGGTGGGGGCGATGAACGCGTATCCCCACAGGGCCTCGGTGCGGGGACGGCGCCGCTTCGCCGTGCGGCCCGCCAGGGCGGGCCTCCTTTCGGCGGTGGTCGTCACGTCACTCCTTGGCGAGCAGGTCGTTCATCGCGGCGGCGAGGCCGGCGGCGGCCTTGTCCACCGGCACCTCGCCGGTCCAGGCCTTGGTCAGGTGGGTCAGCTCGGCCTCCTGCCAGGCGGCGGTGTTCTTGCTGACCGGGTACGGCACCGCGTAGGCGACGGAGTCGAGGAACGTCTGCAGCCTCAGCTCGGGGTGGGCGGCCACCCAGTCGGCCTGCGTGCCGTTGTAGGCCGGGATCGGCCCCTTCTTGCCGAGGATGTCGGCGGCCTGCTTGGAGCCGAGGAACTTGACGAACTCCCACGCCTGCGCCGGGTGCTCGGTCTTGGCCGACATGACGTTGGCCACCCCGTGGATGATCGTGGCCTGCTTCTCGCCCTTGGGCAGCGGGGCGACGTCCACCTTGTCCTTGGTGTAGTCGTTCTTGGTGAACTCGGCCACGTCCCAGGAGCCGCCCCAGTACATCGCCAGCTTGCCGGCCTCGAAGAGCTGGATGGGGGCGGTGTCGGTCATGGTCTTGAGGTCGGGCGACTGCTTGGCGGCGATGAGGTCGGTCCAGAACTTCAGGCCCTCGATCGTCCTGGGGTCGTCGTACCCGGACTTCCTGCCGTCCGGGGAGATCACGTAGCCGCCGGCCTGGTAGATGGTGTTGTACTGGTATTCCTGGAAACTCGTCAGCTGCGCGCCGACGGCGTGGACGCCCTTCCCCGCGTCGGTGAGCCTGGCGGCGGCCTGTTTGAAGTCGGCCCAGGTCCAGTCGTCCGCCGGGTACTTCACCTTCGCGGCGTCGAAGAGCGTCTTGTTGTACCACACGCCGACCGTGTCCATGTCCTTGGGCAGGCCGTACAGCTTGCCGTCGAAGGTGTAGAGGTCGACCAGGGCCTTGGGGTAGACCGAGGTGTCGACCTGCTCCTCGATCGGCCTGATCACGCCGTTGGAGGCGTAGAGCTGGAAGTTGGGGCCGTTCATCCAGAAGACGTCGGGCGCCGCGCCGCCGCTGACCGCGGCCTTGAGCTTGGTCCAGTAGTCGGCCCACGGGGTGAGCTGGACGTCGACGGCGATGTTCGGGTGCGTCCTGGTGAACTCCGCGGCCAGTTCCTGCATGACGGCCTGCTGGGTGGCGTCCCAGACGCCGTAGGACAGCTGCACCTTCTCCTGCGGCCGCGCGCCGGTGCCGGACTGCTCACCGCCGCCGCACGCGGAGGCGAGCAGTGCCGCGCACAGGACGGCCGCACCGCTCCGTACCGACTTCCACATCTCCCATGTCCTCTCCTAGAACGTGGGAGTAATCATGGAGTCCAGTGAAATTGTTGGCAAGAGTGGACGTGTTACAGATGGCTCACGAGGGGTGTGCGGCCGTCGAGCACCCGCTCCTCGACGTCGTCGAGCGCCAGCCGTACGGCGCCGAGCACCACGGCCTCGTCGCCGAGCGCCGACATGCGGACCTCGGGCGTGCGGATGCACCAGCGGTCCAGCTCCCGCCTGAGCGGCTCGATGAGCACGTCCGCGGAGCGCGAGAAGCCGCCGCCGACCACGACCATCTGCGGGTCCAGCGCCAGGACCAGCGCGGACGCGCCCAGGGCCAGGTCCTTGACGTAGCGCCGCACCGCCGTCGCCGCCGCCCTGTCGCCCGCCCGCGCGGCGGCGAACACGTCGCCCGCCTCGCCGCTGGCGGCGCTCAGGTGCTCCTGGGCGCGGATCCAGCCGAGTGCCGGCAGCGCGCCGATCTCGCCCGCGGCGTTGGCGAAGCCGCGGTGCAGCTTGCCGTCGATGACCAGGCCCGCGCCGGTACGCAGCCCGGCCAGCAGGAACACCATGTCCTTGGCGTAACGGGCCACGCCACGCCAGCGCTCGGCCAGGGCGGCCAGCTTGCTGTCGTTCTCGACCAGCACGGGGGCCGGGGCCAGACGGCGTACGTGGGCGGCCAGGTCGACGCCCGTCCACTCGGGCAGCGCCTCGGACAGCAGCACCTTGCCGACGCCGTCCACCAGGCCCGTCGTGCCGACGCCGGAGGCCCACACCTCTCCCCCGGACATTCCCGCGCCTTCCAGGCACTCGGCGACGGCGCGGTCGACGGCCTCCAGGCGTTCCAGCCGGCCCATCTCCGGCGTGACCGGGAGGCGGGCGCTGTGCAGCACGTCGCCGTCGAGGTCGGCGACCACGGCCAGCACCTTGTGTCCGCCGATGTCGACGCCGAGCACCCGGCCGGCGTCGGCCCTGAACCGGTAGCGCCTGGCCGGGCGGCCCACACCGCCCGCGGTCGCCCCTGCCTCGGCGACCCAGCCCATCCGCAGCAGTTCGCGCACCACGTCCTCGGCGGAGGCGCGCGACAGGCCCGTGCGCCTGGCGACCTCGGTCAGCGTGAGCGACTCCTGGCCCTGCAGGACCCTGATCACGGCGAGCGCGTTGAGCTGACGCAACCGCGACAGGTCGCCCCCGGCCGGTTCCCCCGTCATCGGACCCCCTTGCTGCCAGCTTCCCAAGACCGAATAATGATGCTCTCCATGATATTTATCGGGGAAGGTTCCATGACTGAGGTGACTCTAGCCGTCGTCGGCGGCGGCCTGCGAGGCCTGACCTACGCGCGCCGCGCGCACGCCACGGGCGCGGGGCGCGTGGTGGCGGTGGCCGAGCCCGACCCGCGGCGGCGGGCGGCGTTCGTGGCCGAGTTCGGGATCGCGCCGGACCGGGCACACGCGGACTGGAAGGAGCTGGCGGCGGCCGGCCGCGTGGCGGACGCCGCGGTCATCGCCACGCACGACCAGCTGCACACCGATCCGGCCGTGACGCTGGCGGACCTCGGTTACCACATTCTCCTGGAGAAGCCGATGGCCACCAGCGAGCCGGAGGCGGCCATGATCGCCGCCGCGGCCCGGCGCAACGGCATCATGCTGGCGGTCTGCCACGTGCTGCGGTACACGCCGTACACCCGCGTGGTCAAGGAGCTGCTGGACGGAGGGCGGATCGGGCGGCTGGTCAGCGTCCAGCACCTGGAGCCGGTCGGCTGGTGGCACCAGGCGCACTCGTTCGTGCGCGGGCACTGGCGGCGGCAGGACACCTCCGCGCCGATGCTCCTCGCGAAGGCGTGCCACGACGTGGACTGGCTCGTGCACCTGTTCGGCCGGCCACCGACCCGGGTGTCGTCGTTCGGCTCGCTGTCGCACTTCCGCGCCGCCGACCGGCCCCCCGCCGCCGCCGACCGGTGCCTGGACTGCCCGCTGGAGCCGTCGTGCCCGTACTCGGCGCCCCGGCTCTACCTGGGCTGTCTCGGCGACCCCGACAGCGAGTTCTGGCCGCTGTCGGCGGTCACCCCCGGGCGCACCGAGGAGGAGGTGCTGGACGCCCTGCGCACCGGCCCGTACGGCAGGTGCGTCTACGCGTGCGACAACGACGTCGTCGACCACCAGGAGCTGCTGATGGAGTTCGACGACGGCGCGACGTGCTCGTTCACCATGAGCGCGTTCACACCGATGGAGCACCGGCGCACCCGCCTGTTCGGCACCCACGGCTACATCGACGGCGACGGCCGCGACCTGCGGGTGGTGGACTTCCGCACCGGTCAGGAGGAGATCGTCGCCACCGGCGGCCTCGCGGGGCCGTCGGCCGCCGACGGGCACGGCGGCGGCGACGAGGGGCTGACCGACGCCTTCCTCGCCGCCGTGGCCTCGGGCGACCCGGCCCTGCTGCGCTCCGACGCGACCGAGAGCCTCATGACGCACCGCGTGGTGTGGGCCGCCGAACACTCCCGCCTGACGGGAACGGTCGTCTCCCTGGACTGAACGCCCGCGCGCCCCGAGGCTCTCGGGCATGAGTCCATGTCGCCGTGAGAAGCGGCCACAACCTGACCTGTTCCCCTGAGACTGTCGTCTCGCGCCGGACAACGGCGCGTAGAAACGACAACCAATGGTCAGGAGCCGATATGGCCGTCAAGTCCGTGACTCATCTGAACTTCCGTGGGGATGCCCGCGCGGCGCTCGAGTTCTACCGGTCCGTCTTCGGTGGCGCCCTCGCCGTCGTCACGTACAAGGACGCCGGGAACGTGCAGGAACCCGCCGAGGCGGACCAGGTGATGTGGGGCCAGGTGCTCGCCGACGACGGCTTCCACGTGATGGCGTACGACGTGCCTTCGCGGATGCCGTGGAACCCGGGCGAGAACGCGTTCTTCCTCTCCCTGCGCGGCGAGACCACGCAGGAGATCACCGCGTACTGGGAGAAGCTCTCCGAGGGCGCCACCGTCGTGCAGCCGCTGGCCCCGGCGCAGTGGGCCCCGCTCTACGGCATGCTCAAGGACCGCTTCGGCGTCGTCTGGGTCGTGGACGTCGCCAGCGAGTACAACGGCTGACCCTCACGCGTGGTGCGGGAGCGCGCCTCCCGCGCCACGCCCCCAGGACCACCGACAGCATCGAAGGGAACGACCAGCATGAGGACGCGACCCCTGGGGCGGACCGGTATCCACGTCAGCCCCTACTGCCTGGGCACCATGATGTTCGGGCGGGCCGGCAACCCCGACCACGACGAGTGCGTGCGCATCATCCACCGGGCCCTCGACGCCGGCATCAACGTCATCGACACCGCCGACGTGTACTCGTACAGCGAGACCGAGGAGATCGTCGGCAAGGCGCTCAAGGGCCGCCGCGACGACGTCGTCCTCGCCACCAAGGTGAACGGGCCGATGGGCGACGACCCCAACCGCGCGGGCAACTCCCGGCGCTGGATCGTCACCGAGGTCGAGCACTCCCTGCGCCGCCTCCGGACCGACCACATCGACCTCTACCAGATCCATCACCCCGACCCCCTGACCGACATCGAGGAGACCCTCGCCGCGCTGACCGACCTGATGGCCGCCGGCAAGGTACGCGCCATCGGCACCTCCAACTTCCCCGCCTCCGACATCGTCGAGGCCCAGTGGGTGGCCGAGCGACGCGGCCTGGCGCGCTTCCGCACCGAGCAACCCCCGTACTCGCTGCTCAACCGCGGCGTCGAACGTGAGGTCCTGCCCGTCTGCGAGCGCTACGGGATGGGCGCGCTCGTGTGGGGCCCGCTCGGCATGGGCCTGCTGGGCGGCCGCTACCGCAAGGGCCGCGCGGCCGAGGTCCCCGAGCGCCGGATGGCCTGGGTGCCCCGGCACATGACCGACGAACGCACCCTCGACACCGTGGAGCGGCTCGCCCTGCTGGCCGAGGAGGCAGGGATCCCGCTGGCCCACATGGCGACGGCGTTCACGGTCGCCCACCCGGGCGTGAGCTCGGCGATCATCGGGCCACGCACCATGGAGCACCTCGACGACCTGCTGGCCGGCGCCGGCACCGTGCTCGGCGACGACCTCCTCGACAGGATCGACGAGATCGTGCCTCCGGGCGCCGACATCGGCCCGCTCGACGTGTCCTACGACCCGCCGCCCGTCACCCGCGCGTCGCTGCGCCGGCGGCCGGCCGGCGAACGCGCGGCGGCCTGACCCGGCGACCGTCCTCCGCATCCGGGGCGCCGCCGGGATGGTGGCGTCGAGGTTCTCGCGGGGGCCGCCTCCCGCCGCCGTAGCTCGGCGACCATGGTGACCAGGTCGCGCGGCGACTGTCCTCCATCAGGGGGCTTCCATCCTGGAGGCAGGTGGCCGGCCTGCGAAGGAGAGTGCCAGGTAGCCCTCGCCGTCATGACCTCCCCTGGTGCGGGCCGGTCCCCGTGACCGGGGCATGGCCGGGGCATGGCCGGAGCATGGCCGGGGCCGCGATGCGGCGGTCAGTCGCGCCGGCGCAGTTCCTCGTTGATGCGCAGGGCCTCGGCGAGCTGGTCTTCCAAGATGATGATGCGGCAGGCGGCCTCCAGCTGCGTGCCGGCGTCGACGAGTTCGCGGGCGCGGGCGGCCAGGCGTAGCTGGTAGCGGGAGAAACGGCGATGACCGCCCTCCGAGCGCAGCGGCTCGATCAGCTTGGCGGCGCCGAGACTGCGCAGGAAGGCCGGGGTGACGCCGAGGATCTCCGCGGCCCGGCCCATGCTGTAGGCGGGGTAGTCCTCGTCATCGAGCCGCTGCTCGGGGCTGCCGCCGGAGAGGGCAGAGGCGTTGGCCGGTTCCGTTGGGCTGTGGTTCGGCAGGTGTCGCTTGACGGTGCTCGATGCCGGAGCCTGATGTGTTTGATCCATACAACCTTCCTGAATGCGGACAGGGGCCCCGGCGCCATGATGCGCCGGGGCCCGAATGAGGTTCAACACCATCCACCGGCTCTGAAGGCCGGTTCACTTGTTCCGCATACACCTGCCGCCTGGGGCAGGATGCGGGGATCGCGTAAGCGTGACCGTAGACCACCATCCTGTTCATGGAGCTGCGGTACCCGTGCGGCCCAGTGCGGCCGGCGACGGGCGATCCCGATGGCGTTCAACACTCCCTTCCGGTTACCTGATACCCCGGCACCTCGACATGTGGTGCCGGCTTCGTGCGACAGGCAGCGCGTCCACCGCCCGGGCCCTGTTCCACTACGCCGGCCCCGGCAGTCCGACCTTCTGCCTTCACTCCGTTCTGTACTGCGGTGTTCCGTACTGCTGTCCACGTCCGTCCGGGCAGCCCCGTCGTGGTGCTAGTCCTGCGCTGCCCTCGTGGATCCGTTCCTTGCGATGACAGGAACTCTAGCCGCCCGCGGCACGAATATCTACTGTGGCGACTGAAGTTTTTCTTCCACGTTCGTCGCCCCCTACCGACGGAACCGGCCGGTGCTCGCCTGGGTGGCCGTCCCTGGCAGGCTGCCGTCGTACGGGTGCAGGCCTCACTTGGATTCGAGTCGTCCCGTCGGATGGCGGGTGCCGGCGAGGGCCGCCTGCGCGGCGGCCCAGGCGGAGCCGTCGATGCCGAGGACGTGGCGCAGGCAGGCGAGGGTGACCTGCTGGACGAGGGCGACGCGTGCCGGGTTCTCATCGGTGGTCTCAGCGGCCTCGTACCTGGAGATGCCGCCGAGGGAGTGCTGGGCGTCGAAGAGGGTGAGCAGGCTCTTGGGGCCAGGGCTGAGGGCGTAGGGCTCGATGGTCCATTCCGGTCCCTGGGTGGTCGGCGGGAGGGCGTCCTTGTCGCCGGCTACCACGAGCGCCGGCGCGGTGACGTGGGAGAAGTCCATCTCCCGCAGCCAGGGGAGGTTCTCGGCGGCGAAGGGCGACAGATGGTCGCCGCCCTTTCCGGCCGTGGCCAGGAGGAGGCCGGCGGTGATCCGCGGGTCGGACAGGTCTTCCGCGACTCCGGTGCGCGGGTCGGCGACGCGCAGGCCCAGCAGGACCGCGGCGGTCTGGCCGGCGAAGGAGTGCCCGGCCGCGGCGACGCGACCGCGGTCCACGCTGCCCGGCCGGGCCTGGGACGGCTGCTTCCAGCACGTCGAGGTCGTCGAGGAACGCGCTTCATGTCGGCGACGCGGAACCGCCACAGCCGGGGCTTGCGGGTCGTCCGCGGCGAGGTTCAGCCTTCTGGGGCCAGGTGGGTGGCCTGGATCATCACGAAGCCGTGGGCGGCCCAGTAGTCGGTCAGGGGCGCGTAACCGTCCGGGTTCGAGCCGAACCCGTGCGCGAACCAGATGATCAGCAGGTCGTGTCCTGTGACCGGCGCGGACACGCGTACGCGCAGGTCGTCGCCGCGCTCGCGGGCAGGCAGCACGATCGGCTCGGCCGAGACGACCGGCGTTGCGGCGAGGCCGCTGATGATGCCGGTCGCCGCGGTCATCGTCGAGCTCATGCCGTGCGTCGCCGACGGTCGCGCCACGCCCGAGCCGCTCGCCCGGCCGGCGACTCAGCGTGACAACATCGACAAGCGGATCGCCGATCTGACCGAGACCCGTGACCGGCTCGACTCGGTCATCACCGGCGCCACCACCAACCTGCTCACCGGCCGGTCCTGCCGCGCCGAGAACGTCCTGCCGGTCCCGGCGCAGGACGATCAGGCACCCGGGTGACCGACCCGTCCTGGCATGCTCGCCGAGGACGCCCGGCCCTTCCATATGATCTCCAGGCCCTACGAGAAGGGCCGATCATGCCGACCTCGGATGGCCGCCGTCACGGCCGAGGCCGCCGCCCCAAGCTGACAGACGCCGCCGAGCGACAGCCGGCGCGACGAACGTCACCTGCTTCGCGGGGATCGGCTCTGGCTGCTAGCAGGCCAGCCGGAGCGCCAGGTCCGCGATGCGCGTCTTGTCCCCCGTCTTGACGCCGCACTGGGCCGTCCCGCCGGCGTCGCCCGGCTGCCAGGAGGTGGCGTGTCCCGCGCCGAGCCGCTTACCGCCGCACTCCACCACGAAGTCGGCGTCCACCAGGCGGGACACCATCTGGTAGACGACATACCGGCCGGCGCCGCCGAAGGAGTTCTCACCGTGACGCCCCCTGGACGGGTACGTCCCGCCGATCGGCGCCAACGGCCGGCGGATCTGCTCGCCCAACGACGTGATCGCCGCCTGCGGCTGGTCGAGCTTCACCCCGGTCACCTGCGCGACGCCCGACCGCAACACCTGCATGGACGGCACCCACGTCTCGCCCTTGGCCAACGTCTTCGCCTCGGAGACCGCGGTGAGCACGTCACGGTCGTCGATGTTGAACCAGGTGAACGTACACGCCTTCTGCGGAGCCGATACGGCGGTCGCGGCCGAGGCGGACGGGAAGACGAGGATGCCGGCCCCGGTGACGGCCGCAGTAACGATCATACGCATGACACGTAGGACGCCCAGAACCTCACGAAGGTTCCCGGCGTTCGCCCTCCGGCACGAGCCGCTCGCCGTCCGAACCGGGTGGCGCGTCGGGTCCGTCGAGGTCTGATCGGGTCGCGTGCCGGCGCGGCCTGAGCGCGGCGGCCACGAACGAGGCGACCAGCGGCCGGCGGTCCTGCTCGTTCCAGGCGAGCACCAGGCGGCTGGGCGGCGCGTCGGTCACCGGGACGCAGACCAGGCCGGCCGGGACCGGCTCGACCAGCGAGCGGGGCAGCACCCCGACCATCCGGCCCACCGTGATGAGTTGGAGCATCTGGACCACGTCGGCGACCTCGGGACCGCTGCCGTCGCCCCCGGGTATCCCCTTCCAGCGGGGCAGCGTCTCACCCTCCAGGTCGGACATGCGCGCCGAAGCGTGACCGGCCAGCCGGTGACCGGACGGGACGACGACCACGCGGTCCTCCACGAGCAGTGTCTCGTGGGCCAGGCCGTCGAGGTCGTCGAACGGCGCGTACAGCAGGCCGGCGTCGGCCCGTCCGTCGCGCAGGATGTCGGCGCGGTCGGCGGGGCCGCTGAACAGGATGTCCACCTGGCGGGCGTCGGGCTGGTGGGCGTATGCGGCCAGGATCCCGGACAACAGGCCGGCGTCGCCGCCGGGCTTGATCACCAGCCGCAGGTGGGCCTGGGGGTCGCCGGCGCGCCGGGCATTCCGGACGGCGACGCTCACCGCGTTGAGCGCGTGCCGCCCGTGTTCGCGCAGCGCCTCCCCTGCCGGGGTGAGCTCGACGTGCCGGCTGGAGCGGATGAACAGCGGGACGCCGAGCCGGGTCTCGATGCGCCGGATCGCCTTCGACAGTGCCGGCTGGGCGATCGAGAGCCGGGCGGCGGCCCGGCCGAAGTGCAGCTCGTCGGCGACCGCGATGAAGTACGCGAGCTCTCTGGTCTCCAGTTCAACCATGCCTCCAGGTTATCGCCGAAGAGTGAGCGGGTCTTGGACTTCAGCGGCGTACGCCATCGAGAATTGCTGCATGATTACGCACACGATGATGGTCTCCTTCGAGCGTCCGCTGCCCGCGAGTGAGCTCGATCAGTACCTTGCAGACATCGAACGGGTCATGCTCGACACCGGTTTCGCGCAGTCGGTCGCGGCCCGGCGCCACATCCCCGTCCCCGGAGAGGAGGCCATCCCGGCGCTGATCGCGACCGCGATCGTGCAGGTGGCCGTGGCCGACATCGAGGCGCTGGCGAAGGCGTTCACGGCGCCCGGCCTGCACGAGGTCATCGACCACTGGCAGTCGCGGCACCCGTACAGGGTCGCCTGGGCGAACCATGAGCCGCTGGCATGAGCGACCTTTCCGGAAAGGTCGGGCTGGTCACGGGCGCCGGCAGTGGGATCGGCCGCGCGACGGCGCTGGAGTGCGCCCGCGGCGACGCCGCGGTGGCCGTGCTCGACATCGACGCGAGCACGGCGGCCGAGACCACCGAGCTGGTCAGGAGAGCCGGCGGATCACGCCGCTCGGCCGGTTGGCCACGCCGGAGGAGGTCGCGGCGGCGGCGGTCTGGCTCTGCTCGGACGCCGCGTCCTACGTCACCGGGATCGCGATGTCGGTCGACGGCGGGCGGCGGGCATGAGGGTCCTCGCGGTGCCGCTCGGGCCGGGTCCGCGTCGAGATCGACGCGGACAACCCGGGCCTGTGGACGATCCACTGCCATCCACCACACGGAGAGCGGCATGACGACGCTCCCCGGCTGCCGGCGCACCTGACCCGGCGGCGGCCCCGCCCTCCGCACCCGTGTCGGAGCGGCGGGGGCCCGTGCCGTCTGGACCAGGTGACGTCCTCGCCCTATGCCGCCGCGCCCACGGCCAGGGCGGCGATGACGGGTGCCAGGTACAGCAGCGGGAACACGACGGTCCTGTACGACCGGGCCCGCAGCACGGTGACGACCGCTCCGGCGAAGTACAGGACCAGGCCGATCCCCGCGGCGACGCCGATCGCGGGAACCGCCAGACCGGCCAGCAGCCCGATCGCTCCGGCGGCCTTGGCCGCACCCAGCCAGAGCCACCACGACTGCGGCACGCCGTACTCGATCAGTGGCTTGGCGACGAAGTCGGCCCTGCGCAGCAGCGAGAAGCCGGAGAAGCCGACCCAGACGGCGGCCACGACGGTGATGACGACGTGAGCGGTGAACATGGCGATTCCTCCTGATCATTCGCGGACAGGGACGCCGGCGCGGAACTTTCCTTCGCGTGCGTCCCTCATGTCTCCGGAGTCTGGGACCGGCCGTTGATACGTTGACGATGCGCCGGCGATGCGTGCGAGCCCTTCGCCGGTGCGCGCAGGCCGGTGGTGGCCCGTGCGGGGGGTGGTGGCGTGCGGATGACGTTGCTGGGGGTCGGGGCGGCGGCGTCGCCGCGGTTCAGGCCCGCCGGGCTGCTGGTCGAAGCCGGCGGCCGGGCGGTGATGCTCGACGGCGGCGGTGACGCGAGCCCGTCCGGCCCGGTGGCGGCCTGGCTCGTGTGCGACCCGCGGTGCGAGCTGATCGCCGACATCCGGCGGCGCGCCGGCGCGCTGGGGCTGCGTCCGGCGGTGGAGGCGCTGCGCCTGGGCGCCCTGACGGTCACGCCGCTGCCGGTGGCGCACACCTCGCATCCGGCGTACGGCTACCTGCTGGAGTACGGCGGCGGGACGGCGGCGTGGGCGCCGGAGTTCTGGGAGTTCCCCGGCTGGGCGGCGGGCGTGGACGTGATGTTCGCCGACGCGGCCGGGTGGCGGAGGCCCATCAGGTTCGCGGGCGGCGTGGGCGGGCACGCGGCGGTCCTAGACACCGCGGCGCGGGCGCGCGCCCTCGGCGTGGGACGCCTGGTGTTCGCGCACGTCGGCAGGCCGTCGATCCGGGCGATCGACGCGGGCGAGCCGCTGCCGTTCGGCGAGTGGGGCGTGGAGGGCCGCGCCTACCGCCTGCCGCGGTGACTCCGGAGGGTGGGTTCAGACGTCGAGGGTGGCTTCGCAGGTCCAGCCGTTCGGTCCCTCGGTGAAGGACAGCCCGCTCAGCGCGACCGCCTTGGGCACCGCGCCGATCTGGGGCAGCGCGCCGGTGTCGGCCATGCCGAGCCGCAGGACGTCATCCTCGGCGGCGGCGCGGACGGGGACACGGCCGGTCGTGTCCATGAGGTAGATGATCTCCTCCAGGGCGGCGACCAGGCGGTCCTCGGGCTCGGCCGGTTCGAGGCGCAGCAGGTGCCCGGCGACGGGGACGGCGCCGGCGGTGTCGAGGAAGCTGTCCGTCACGGCGAGCAGGGCCTCGGCCACGCACTCGTCCCGCGTCGGCGCCCACGCCTGGACGCGGCTGTCGGCCGTGTGCGGGAGGGTGCGGTGCCCGCGCACCGGCTCAGCCCTTCACCACGCCGATGGGCACCAGCCTGGCGACCCTGCGGCACAGTCCGGCGCCCTCGCTGGCGGCGACCACGGCGTCCACGTCCTTGTACGCGCTCGGCGCCTCCTCCGCCAGGCCGCGCCAGCCCAGGCCGCGTACGGCGATGCCGCGCGACTCCAGCCGGGCGCGCAGCTCCTTGCCGCTGATCGCGCGGGCGGCCTGGTGCCTGCTCTGGGTGCGGCCCGCGCCGTGGCAGGTGGAGTGGAACGCCTCCCCGCCCGCGACGCCGGCCAGCACGTACGAGGCGGTGCCCATGGTGCCGGGGATGAGGACGGGCTGCCCGACGAGTCGCAGGTCGCCGGGCAGGCCGGGATGCCCGGGGGGCAGCGCCAGGGTGGCGCCCTTGCGGTGGACGCACAGGAGCCTGCCGTCGTGCTCCTCGATCTTGGCCAGGTTGTGGGAGACGTCGTACACGAGGTCGAGCCGGGCCCCGGCGATGGAGGAGAAGGCGTCCCTGGCGGCCTGGCCGAGGGCCTGGCGGTTGGCGCGGCCGTAGTTGGCCGCCGCCGCCATCGCCCCCAGGTACGCCCGCCCCTCGGGCGACTCGACGGGCGCGCAGGCGAGCTGCCGGTCGGGCACGTCGATGCCGTACCCGGCCATCGCCTTGTCCATGGCGCGGACGTGGTCGGTGCAGATCTGGTGCCCGAGCCCCCGTGACCCGCAGTGGATCATCACGCACACCTGCCCGGCACGCAGCCCGAACGCGGCGGCCACGGCCTCGTCGTAGACCTGCTCGACGGTCTGCAGCTCCAGGAAGTGGTTGCCGGAGCCGAGGCTGCCCACCTGGCCGAGCCCGCGCTCCATCGCGCGGGCGCCGACCTGGGCGGGGTCGGCTCCCGGCAGGGCGCCGAAGTCCTCGCACCGTTCCAGGTCGCGGGGCACGCCTCTGCCCTGTCCGACGGCGTGGCGGGCGCCGTCGCGCAGGATGGCCTCCAGTTCGGGACGGCCGGACAGCGTCCAGAGGGCGCCGGTGGCCGCGCCGCGCGGGACGGTGTCGCCGAGCAGGTCCATGAGCCGGTGGAGCGGCAGGCCGTCGCGGCGCGTGTCGGAGGCGAGCAGCCGGACGCCGCACGAGATGTCGAAGCCGACGCCTCCGGGCGAGACGACGCCGCCCTGCTCCACGTCGGTGGCCGCGACGCCGCCGATGGGGAAGCCGTAGCCCCAGTGCAGGTCGGGCATGCCGTAGGAGGCGCGGACGATGCCGGGCAGCGTGGCCACGTTCGCCACCTGCCGCAGCGCCTCGTCCTCGAGGAGCAGCGTGGCGGAGGCGAACACGACCCCGGGCACCCGCATGGGGCCGGTCCTGTCGAGGCGGAACCGGTAAGGGGTCTCTTGGACGAGCCGCATACGCCTCCTCCGTGGACGGATCCTCGGCACCTGGACGCCACCCTCCATCGTGCGGCGCGGCGCGGGCCGCCCGTCAGGGCCGAAGGTCCCTGGCCGGTGCCCCTTCGTCCCTGGACGCCGCCCCGGACGCCTCCGCGCTCGCTGACACGTATCCGCGCAGGTGGACGGCGGTGTGGGTGGAGGCGTTCTTGATCATCTCGTGCGGGGTGCCCTCGAAGACGACCCTGCCGCCGTCCCGTCCCGCCTCCGGCCCGAGGTCGACGATCCAGTCGGCCGCGAGGACGACGTCGAGGTTGTGCTCGATGACGACGACCGTGGAGCCGGAGTCGACGAGCCGGTCGATCAGCCCGACGAGGTGGTCCACGTCGGCGAGGTGCAGGCCGGTGGTGGGCTCGTCCAGGACGATCGTGCGGCCGGGCGAGGCGAGTTCGGCGGCGAGCTTGAGCCGCTGCCGCTCGCCGCCCGACAGGGAGCTGAGCGGCTGGCCGAGGGTGAGGTAGCCGAGGCCGACGTCGGCGAGGCGGCCGAGCGTGGCCAGGATGGGCCGCTGGGTGAAGAAGCGCAGCGCCTCGTCCACGCTCATCTCGAAGACGTCGGCGATGCTGCGGCCGCCGACCGTGTGGCGCCGCGCCTCGGCGGTGAAGCGCCTGCCCTCGCAGGTCTCGCAGCGGGTGGTGACGCCCTCCATGAACGCCAGGTCGGTGTAGACGACGCCCGCGCCCTCGCAGCCGGGGCAGCCGCCGGACGAGTTCGGGGTGAACAGGCCGGGCGGCTGCCCGGTCGCCTTGGCGAAGACCTGCCTGACGGAGTCGAGCAGGCCGGTGAAGGTGGCGGGGTTGGACCGGCGGGAGCCGCGCAGCGGCTTCTGGTCGATGACGACGGCGCCTGGCTCGGCGGCGGGCAGGTGGCCGAGGACGAGGCTGCTCTTGCCCGATCCCGCCACGCCGGTGACGGCCGTCATGACGCCGCGCGGGATGCGTACGGTGACGTCGCGCAGGTTGTGGGTGCGGGCGTGCTCGATGACGAGCCAGCCGGCGGGGCGCCTCGGCGCGGGGCGTTCGGCCCTGACGGCCCGCAGGCCCCTGCCCGTGGGGGTCGGGGCGCGGCGCAGCCCGGCGTAGTCGCCGCTGTAGACCACCTGGCCGCCCGCCGCGCCCGCCCCCGGCCCCATGTCGACGCAGTGGTCGGCGATGGACATGATCTCCGGGTCGTGCTCGACGACGATGACGGTGTTGCCGCGGTCGCGCAGGTCGAGCAGCATCGCGCCGAGCGCGCGCACGTCGCGCGGGTGCAGGCCGGCGGTGGGCTCGTCGAAGACGTACAGCAGGTCGGTGAGGGCGCTGCCGAGGTGGCGCACCATCTTGACGCGCTGCGACTCGCCGCCGGACAGCGTGGACGTCGCCCGGTCGAGGCTGAGGTAGCCCAGGCCGAGGGCGGCCAGCCGGCGCAGCTGGCCGCGCAGCACGGCCAGCAGCGGGGCGACCTCGGGCCGGTCGAGAGCTTCCAGGAAGGCGAGCAGCTCGTCGGCCTGCATCGCGTTGCAGTCGGCGATGGAGCGGCCCTCCACCAGGCAGGCGCGGGCGGGCGCCGCCAGCCGGGTGCCGTCGCAGTCGGGGCAGCGGCGTCGTACGACGATCCGCTCGAACGCCTCCCGCTGCGCGCCCTTGAACGACTCGGGCTCGCGGTGCAGGTAGAGGCGGGTGAAGCGGGGCAGCAGGCCCTCGTACGCGCTGCCCGCGGCGTCGACGCCCGCGGGCGGCTTGAGGCTGCCCGCGGGGGCGTTCAGCAGGATGTCGCGCTCCCGCGGGCCGTAGTCACGGATCTTCTTCTCGACGTCGAAGAAGCCCGACCGCGCGTACGCCTTCCACATCCACTGGCCGGGGGCGAACGGCGGGAAGGTGATCGCCCCCTCGGCCAGGGACCTGTCGTCGTCCACCAGTGCGGCCACGTCCACGGTGGCGGCGACGCCGAGGCCCTGGCAGGTGGGGCACATGCCGGCGGGGTCGTTGAAGCTGTAGGCGTTGGACGGCCCGGCGGACGGCGTGCCCGCGCGGGAGAACAGCAGCCGCAGGCGCGCCCCGATGTCGGTGACCGTGCCGATGGTGGAGCGCGGACCGCCCGACAGCCGGTTCTGGTCGACGACGATCACGGCGGGCAGGTTCTCCAGGTGGTCGACATCGGGCTGCCCGTAGGTGGGCAGGCGGCTCTGGGCGAAGGCGGAGAACGTCTCGTTGAGCTGCCGCCCGGACTCGGCGGCGAGCGTGTCGAAGACCAGGGACGACTTGCCCGAGCCCGACACCCCGGTGACGACGGTGAGCTGCCGCTTCGGCAGGTCGAGATCCACGTTCTTCAGCGTGTTCTCCCGCGCGCCGCGAATCCGGATGACCTCCATCACGCCCCTCCTCTGGTCCGTACGACGTACGATACACCGTACGGGGGTGGTCCGGGGCAGGACTGGACCCCCTCGGTCTTCTCGTGGATCATCACGATGTGGCGCGATTCCGGTGCGAGGTCGTGGTCGAGGCGCTGCCGCGCCGGTGGTTCGAGGAGTGCGTCGACGCGCTGTACGAGCGGGCCGGGCGGCTGGAGCTGGACGGCGACGGCTGGATCCGGGACATCGAGCGGCACGCGGACGTCGCTCTGGTCGAGGGCGAGCACCTGACCGCCGGCGCGCGCTACCAGTGGCACGTGGACCGGGTGGGCGAGGACGGCGAGCCGCAGGACCGTGGAGGCACGACGACGGAGGTCGTGCTGAGGTCCTGGGAGCGGCACGGACCGGTGAGCGCCGAGGGCGAGACCTGGCTCGACGACGGCGGCCTGGCCACCTGGACGGCGCACCTGCACAGCCCGGCCAGGGCGGAGACCGTCCGGGCGGGCGGCTCGTACCGGGGCGTCGAGCGGTGGCAGCGGCTCTCCTGGGCGGCGCGGCTGGACGCCGGCCGGTGGTGGACCGCGACGGAGGGCCGGGAACGGCTCGGCCGGTCCTGGCCGTCCTGGGCGAAGGGCCGGGGGCGGCTCGGCTGGTCCTGGCCGTCCTGGGCGAAGGGCCCGGGGCGGCTCGGCCGATCCGCGAACGGCCGCGGGCGGCGCCGGGCGGAGGCGTTCACGGCGGCGCTGCGCCATCCTCTGGGCGAGGGCGTGCTGCGGCTCTCCCCGGCGGCCGCGCCTGACGGGCGGTGGCGGGTGGTCGTCACCCTGACCGTCCGGGGGCGCGGCTGGGCCCGTCCGGTGGCGGCCGCCGCCCTGCCGGCCGCCCGCCGCAGGCTGGAGGACGCGTTCGGGAAGGCGGTCCGGCGGGCCGTCCAGGAGTGGGACGAGACCGTGCGCGAGCTGCGGGGGCACGATCCCCGCGAGGTGGACGCCTGGCTCGCGGTCCTGGAGGCCCGCCTGCGGGCCGAGAACGCCGAACTCGACCGCTGGATCGCCGGGCAGGACACCACCACCGCCCCCTGACCCGCCCCGCGACCCGCCGGTCGCCCTGCCGCCGTCCCGGCGGATGCGTATGGTCGAACCATGCCCAAGACCGTCGATCATGAAGAGCGGAGGCGGCAGATCGCCGAGGCGGCGGCGCGCGTCGCCGCCTCACGCGGCCTGCGGGCCGCCAGCATGCGCGAGGTGGCGGCCGAGGCCGGGGTGTCGCTCCGGCTGGTGCAGTACTACTTCGACTCCAAGGAGGACCTGCTGCGGGGCGTGCTGAAGCACCTCGGCGGGCGGATCGCCGCGCGCGTCGCGCGGGGCGTGGAGTCGCTCCCCCGCCCCGCCGGCCCCCGCGAGGTCCTGTACGCGGCCCTCACCGCCCTCATCCCCGTGGACGAGGACAGCCACCGCGTCGTGCTCGCCTACACCGCGCACCACACGCTCACCCTGACCGAGCCCCACCTCGCGCCCGAAGGCCTGGCGTACGCCAACGCCCTGCTGGACTTCCTCGCCGAGCGGTTCCGCGAGGCGCGCGAGGCCGGTCAGCTGGCCGTGGACGAGGACCCCCGGACGTCCGCCTCCGTCGCGCTGGCCCTGGTCACCGGGCTGCAGTCGGCGGTGCTGGCCGGCCGCCACAGCGGCCCCACCGCCGTCGCCCTGCTCACCGCCCACCTCGACCGGCTCTTCTCACCCGTGCCGCGCTGAGCGCCGGGCGGGTCAGGTGTCCGGGGCGCCGCGGGCGCAGGTGCGCCTGGCCCAGGCCAGGTACGCGGGGGTCCTGTCGGTGACGATGCGGGTCACCCCCGCGTCGGCGAGGCGGCGCCAGTCGGCGGGGTCGTCGGGCGTCCACGCGTAGACCGGCAGGCCGGCGACCCGGTAGGCGCGCAGCCGCGCCCCGCTCAGGTGGTCGTACCGGACGGCGACGAAGCCGAACCGCCGGGCGAGCGCGTTCGGCGGCGGCGTGGCCGACAGCAGCCCCTTGCGGGCCGGGACGGACCGGGCGGCCTGCAGCGCGGCCGGGGAGAACGAGGTCAGGCTCGCCCAGCGGTAGGCGTCGGCGCGCCGGTAGGCGTCCTTCAGGGCGCGCAGGTCGGCGGGGCCGGGGACGACCTTCAGCTCCACCAGGGCCTCCGCCACCTTGCCGCGCAGCATGGACAGCGCCTGGAGCAGGGTCGGAGGACGCTGGCCGTCCTCGGTGCGCAGGGAGAGGAAGCGGGCCAGGCTCATGCCCGCGACCGCGCCGGAGCCGGTGGTGGTGCGTCCCACGGTGGCGTCGTGCATGAGCACCGGATGGTGGTCCCTGGTGAAGCGGACGTCGAACTCGACGCGCCGCGAGCCGGCCGCGAGGGCCTGGCGGAACGCGCCCAGCGTGTTCTCGGACATCCCCCTGTCGTAGCCCCGGTGCGACACGGGCGCCGGGAGGAGGCAGCGGCCCGCCCCCGGCTTCGGCGCCGCGCCCGCGGGAGCGGGACGGCTCGCGACCCCGACCGGCGACAGGACGATGAGCAGCGAGCCCGCCAGCGTGCCCCGTACGATGCGCCGCCGCGTGCGGGCCGCCGGGGCGGGGGAGGTCACGGACGTCACCTCCCCGCCGGGGCCCGGCGGGTGTCCCCGGGACGGGCGGCGGGGGCGGCGCGCCCGCGGAGCTCGGCGATCGGCATGGGCCTCTCCTTCGTTCCGTTACGGGACCCGAGGGCGGGGGGCAGGACCTGCGATGTTTACGCTTCGTATGTGATTGATTACCCATTGATGACACATTCTCGCTCGCCCGGCAAGCCCCGCCCGGGGAAGGCAGGAGGGCCGCCCGGCGAGCCCCCCGCCCGGGGAAGGCCTCCTGTCCGCGGGGGTCAGGAGGTGCGGGACAGGTCGCGGAGCGCGGAGGCCAGGCGGTCGACGTCGGCCGACGACGTGAACAGGGCCGGGGTCACGCGGACGCAGTCGCCGCCCACCGGCCCGCTGCGCTGCACGGTGAAGATGCGGTACCTGTCCATGAGGGTCCTCGCGACGGCGAGGTTGTCGGCCTGTGACGTGCGGCCGGGCAGCCGGAACGCGGTGATCGCGCCGTACGCGGCGGGGTCGTCGGGGGTGAGGATCGCCGTGCCGGGGATGTCGCGCACCCGCCCCACCCACCGGTCGCGCAGGTACCGCAGGCGGGCCTGCTTGACGGCGCCGCCGAGCGCCTCGTGGAAGTCGAGCGCGGTGTCCACGGTGAGGATCGGGGCGACGTCCATGGTGCCGGAGTGGACGCGGGTGCGGATGTCAGGATCCGGGGTGGAGGCGTCGCCGAACACCGGCTCGACGTCGTCCAGCCGCCCTCGTCTGACGTAGAGGAACCCGGAGCCGAGCGGCGCCCCCATCCACTTGTGCAGCGAGAACACCCCGAAGTCGGCGCCGAGGTCGCCGATCGTGAAGTCGAGGTGGCCCCAGGAGTGGGCGGCGTCGACGATGACGTCGGCGCCGCGCTCGCGCGCCATGGCGACGATCTCGCGCACCGGGGTGACCAGGCCCGTCACGTTGTTCATGTGGCTGAGCAGGAGCAGCCGGACCCTCGGGTGCGCGCGCAGCGCCCGCTCGTAGGCGTCGAGCACCGCCTGCCGGTGGGCGGGCTCGGGGATCACGACCTGGGCGACGTCCACGCCGCGCCGCCCGCGCAGCCAGTCCATGGTCTGCCGGCCGGTCGGGTAGTCGAGGTCGGCGTACATGACGGTGTCGCCGGGGCGCAGGCGCCGGTAGCAGGAGATGAGGTTCTGCAGCGCCTCGGTGCCGCCCCGCGTGAGCGCGATCTCGTCCGCGGAGGCCCCGAGCAGCGCCGCGATCCTGTCGCGCACCCGGTCGGCGCGCTCCTTGTACGAGGTGCGCAGCAGGTAGGAGTTGCAGGCGTTGAGGTGGTCGACGTTGCGGTGGTAGGCGAGCCTGACCGGCTCCGGCATGATGCCGTAGTAGCCGTTCTCCAGGTTGACGAACTCGTCGGTCACGCGGAACTGCCGGGCGACCGACGACCAGAAGCGCTCGTCGCGGGCGAGCTCGCCGGGTGTGACGCCGGGAGGCGCCGCGGGCGCCCGGCGCGGCGGCTCCTCCTCGCCCGGCCAGGCCGCCGCGGGTCTGGCCGCCGCGCCGGCGAGCGCCGCGGCCAGGCCGCCGAATCCCGTGAGCATCATGCGCCTGGGCAGGGCCATGGCAAGTTCCCCCGTACGTCTCCGATTACTCTTTCCGGCCGTCCGTCCCGGCCGGAGGGCCGGGCATTCCGCGCCCGGCCGAAGGCCAAGCATTCCGCCCCGGGCCCGCGCCGCGCGGGCGGCAGGCGGCGCGTTTTGCAAAGAACTGCAGTTTCGCTGGGCGCGTCCTGCTTTTCGCCGGGCATCATCGGCGGTGATGCGCGCGACAGGACGGATGCGATTCCGCGTTCCGGCCCCTTTCCCGGGACACGGGTGGGCGGTGAACGCGGCGCTCGCGCTCGCCCTGCTCGCCGGAGCGGTGTTCGCCCACGGCGGCGCGTGCGCGGCGGTGGTGCTGTCGGAGGCGGGCGCGCACCGCGCCCACATGGCCGCCGCCCACCCCGCCCACCCCGCCCACCCCGTCCACCCCGGCCACGCCGCGCACGCCGGCACGAAGTCGCAGGCAGCGCCGACGACCGCGCCGATGAAGGCGCCGGTGAACGCCCCGGTGAGCGGGCCGGTGAGCGGGCCGCTCACCGCCGCTTACGGGCACTGCTCGCACCGCGACCTGCCCGAACTGCACCACCACGGCACCGAGCCCGGCGGCTCGGACGCCGGTCAGGCGCCGCGCCCCGAGGCCGGCACGCCCGCCGCCGCACGGGTCGTTCCCGCCGTGACGGCCGGCGCCGCCCCGCTGGAATTTCCCTCCGCGATCCTTTTCTCCGGGCCCGTCCGCGCCCTTCTCTGTGTGATTCGCATATAGGACGACAAGCGAGATCGACGTCCCTTTTTCCCGGCGCGGGGCGAGCCGTTCCGCCGCGCCCGCAAAAGCATTCACATCGGAGATTCCTCATGTCATCGCACACCATTTCCACACGCCTTCGCGGCGCTCCTCCCGCCGGGCGGCCCTCCCTTTCCCTGGCCGTCGGGAACACGCCGCTGACGTTCGTCGCCGAGCCCGGCGGCACCGGCTTCTGGGCCAAGCTGGAGGGCTTCAACCCGGGCGGGATCAAGGACAGGCCCGCCCTGCACATGCTCAGGCGGGCCAGGGCCAGAGGGGAGCTCAAGCCGGGCGCGACCGTGGTCGAGTCGACCAGCGGCACGCTCGGGCTCGGCCTGGCCCTGGCCGGCATCGTGTTCGGCCACCCCGTCGTCCTGGTCGGCGACCCCGGCATGGAGCCGCTCATGCGCAGCCTGCTCGTCTCGTACGGGGTGCGTCTCGACCTGGTGACCGAGCCCGACCCGGTCGGCGGGTGGCAGGAGGCGCGCCGCCGCCGGGTCGCCGAGCTCGTTGCGCGCATCCCGGGGGCGTACTGGCCGGACCAGTACCACAACCCCGACAACGCGGGCGCCTACGCCGGGCTGGCGCACGAGCTGCTCGCCCAGGTGCCGCACATCGACGCGCTGGTCTGCTCGGTCGGCACCGGCGGCCACAGCGCCGGCATCTCGGGCGAGCTGCGCCGCCACTTCCCGGACATGGAGCTCGTCGGCGTCGACACCGTCGGGTCCACCATCTTCGGCCAGCCCGCCAGGCCCCGGCTGATGCGGGGGCTGGGCAGCAGCATCCATCCGCGCAACGTGGCGTACGGGTCGTTCAGCGAGGTGCACTGGGTGGCGCCCGCCGAGGCGGTGTGGGCGTGCAGGGACCTGGCGGCCAGGCACTACGTCTCCGGCGGCTGGAGCACCGGCGCCGTCGCGCTCGTGGCCCGCTGGCTGGCGCGCGTGCGGGGCCCCGGGCACACCGTCGTCGCGGTGTTCCCCGACGGCCCGTGGAGGTACTGGAACACCGTCTTCGACGACGACTACTGCCACGCGCACGGGCTGCTCGACGCCGTCCCTGCCGACGAGCCCGACGTCCTGGAGCACCCGGGGGAGCGCGAGGTGCTCCGCTGGACGCGCTGCCGCACCGTCGTCGACCCGCTGATCGCGACCCCGGCGGCCGGTCGATGACCGGCGCGCTGCGGCAGTTCCGCTCCTTCGGCCGCCCGATCCAGGTCCTGCAGGTCAACCAGGCCGGCATCAACCTGGGCTTCTACATGCTGATGCCGTACCTCGCCCACCACCTGTCGGCCGGGGCGGGGCTGGCCGCGTGGGCCATCGGGCTGGTGCTGGGCCTGCGGAACATGAGCCAGCAGGGGCTGTTCCTCATCGGTGGCACCCTGTCCGACCGGCTGGGGCCCAAGCCGCTCATCATGGCGGGCTGCGCCCTGCGGACGCTCGGCTTCGCGCTGTTCGGGCTGACGACGTCGCTGCCGCTGCTCGTCGTGGCCGCCGTCGTGACCGGGTTCGCCGGGGCCCTGTTCAACCCGGCGGCCCGCGCCTACCTCGCCGCCGAGGCGGGCGAGCGCAAGGTCGAGGCGTTCGCCGTGTTCAACGTGTTCTACCAGGGCGGCATCCTGCTCGGTCCGGTCGTCGGCGTGGCGCTGCTCGACGCCGGCTTCACCGCCGTGTGCCTGGCCGCCGCCGGGATCTTCGCCGCGCTGACCGTCCTGCAGGCGGTCCACCTGCCGGCGCGGCGCGCCCCGGCGGAGGACGCCGCGCCGCCGGTGCTGCGCGACTGGCGGCAGGCGTTCGGCGACCGCGCCTTCGTCTCGTTCGCCGCCGCCATGGCCGCCTCGTACGCGCTGTCGTACCAGATGTACCTGGGCCTGCCGCTGGAGGTGCAGCGGCTCGGCGGCGGCGACGCGGGCGTGACGGCGCTGTACGTCGTCTCGGCCCTGCTCGGCATCGCGGGGCAGGTCCGCGTGACGTCCTGGTGCTCGGCGCGCTGGAGCCGCGGGCGGGCCGTCACCCGTGGCATGGCGCTCATGGGGCTGTCCTTCCTGCCGGTCGCGGCGGCGGCGCACCTCGCGCTCCCGCCCCCGTGGGGCCTGCTGCCGGTGGCCGCGTGCGTCGTGCTGCTCACGGCGGGCACGCTGGTGGCCTTCCCGTTCGAGATGGCCACGATCGCCGACATGGCGGGCGACCGGCTGATCGGCACCTACTACGGGCTGTACAACCTGCTGTCAGGGGTGGGCATCCTGGCGGGCAACCTGCTGGCGGGGGTGACGCTGGACGCGGCCAGGGCGTCGGGGTGGGCGAGCCTGCCGTGGCTGCTCCTCTCGGGCGCGGGCCTGGCCTCGGCGGCGGCGCTCCGCCGCCTGGACCGCCGTGCCCGCCTCGGCGAGCCCCGCCCCGCCCCTGCCCCCGCCTGACCCCGCGCCTGCGAATCGGCGGTCTCCCGGCCACCGGGCATCCCGCCGTGCCATCGCGCGGGGCTCGCCACGCGGGGCAGGCAGGAGCCCGGCGGCCGGGCCGGCTCACTCGACGGCGATCAGACCCCGCTGGTAGGCGCGGACGAGGCGGCGGGGCACGAGCAGCCGCCGTCCGTTCACGGTGACCGGGACGAGGTCGGGCGCCGTCGCCTTCCACTGGCTGCGGCGGTGCCGGGTGTTGCCGCGGGAGGTTCTCCGCTTGGGGACGGCCATGGCTACCAGCTCGCCTTCCTGACGCCGGGCAGCTCACCGCGGTGGGCCATCTCCCGGAAGCGCACCCGGGAGAGCCCGAACCTGGTCAGGTGCCCGCGAGGACGGCCGTCGACGGAGTCACGGTTGCGGACGCGGGTGGCGCCGGCGTCGCGCGGCTGGCGAGCCAGCGCCCGAACGGCTTCCGCCCGCTCCTGGGACGTGCCGGTGCGGACGACCTCCTTCAGCTCGGCCCGCCGCTCGGCGTAGCGCCGGACCACGGCCTTGCGCCGCTCGTTAGCGGCGATCTTGCTCTTCTTGGCCATCAGACCCGCTCTCCTCTCGCACGGATCTGGGCGACGGCCTTGTCGATGCCGATCCTGTCGATGGTCTTGATCGCACGGGCGCTGAGCGTGAGCCGGACGTGGCGGCCTTCGCTCTCCAGCCAGTAGCGGCGCCGCTGGATGTTGGGGTTCCAGCGCCGCCGGGTGCGGCGGTGGGAGTGGGAGACGTTGTTGCCGAAGGCGGGTTTGACCCCGGTGAGCTGGCAGTGCGTGGACATCAGAGCCTCCCGTGACGCTGGTCGAACCGCTCGACGCGATCGTGGAGGACGACCGGGCGGTGGTCGGGGTGGACGCCCTTCTTCATCGCTCCTCCCTGAAGAGCACGTGCCGGCGGATGGTCGGGTCGTACTTGCGGAGGGTGAGCCTGTCGGGGGTGTTCCGACGGTTCTTCCTGGTCACGTAGGTGTAGCCGGTGCCGGCCGTGGATCTGAGCTTGATCACGGGGCGCACCTCATCTCTGGCCAAAACAGTTCCTTTCCACTTGCGGCAGTATGCCATGATAACGAAAACGGTTTTCATACCAACTTCTGGAGGTTTCGTGCCAACCCCGGTCGTCCTCGTCGCGGGCCTGCACGCCACGGCTCGCACCGCCGCCGTCGAACGGTTGCTCGCCGCGCATCCCGGCTCACTCGCCATCCACCACGACCTGAGCCAGGTCACCCACGGGCGCGTCCGCCGCGGCGTCCGGGACAGGACGGGCGTCCTCGACACGGCCGAGGTGCGGCTCGCGCACGGCTGCGTCACCTGCACCGTGCGAGAGGACCTCCTCCCCCAGCTCGTCATGCTGGCGCCCGGTGCGGCACTCCTGATCGTGGACCTGTGGGACTCGGTGGAGCCCCGCTCGGTGGCCGAGGCGATCGACTGCGCCGAGGCCCGGGAGACCCTGCGGCTCACCGCCGTACTCACCGCGCTGGACGCCGCGGCCCTGCCCGACGACATCACCCGCGGCGAACGCCTCAGCGAGGTCGGCAGGGCCGCGGCCGCCGGTGACCGGCGTCACCTGGCCGAGGTGCTGGCGCGGCAGTTCGAATACCCGGCCACCCTCGTGCTGCACGGCGGTGACGAGGACGACCGGGAGCTGTCCCGCGCGGTGCTCGCCCACCTCGCCCCCTTCGCCTCCGTCCACACCGTCGAGTCCCTGCCTCCCGTCATGGGGGCACGGGTGTGCGCCGGCGAACTGGCCGAACGCGTGGACCCCGCCACCGCCCAGCTGCCCGGCGACCTCCAGACCGACGAGATCGTCACCGCCGTCTGGCGCAGCCGCCGCCCGCTGCACCCGGCCCGCCTGTTCGAGGCCGTCGACGAGCTGGTGACCGAGTCGGTGCGCTCGCGCGGCCGCTTCTGGCTGGCCAACCGCCCGGACGAGCTGCTGGCCTGGGACGCGGTGGCCGGCGTCGTCTCGGTCGAGGCCGCGGGCCCCTGGCTGGCCGCACTGCCCCGAGCCGCCTGGGACCTGGTGTCCCCGGCCCGCCGTCTGGCCGCCGACCTGGACTGGCACCCCGCCCGCGGCGACCGCGTCCAGCACCTGGTCTTCACCGGTCCCGATCTCGACGCCGCCCGCTTCCGCACGCTCCTCGACTCCTGCCTGCTCAGAGAGGAGGAGGAACAGGCCGGGCAGGACGCCTGGAGCCGCTACGACGACCCGTTCGCCCCCATCCTCGTCAAGGAGAGCGCATGAAGACCCGCCGCGCCCCGCGCAAGAAGCCCAACCCGCTCCTGCACGTCGACCACGTCGACTACAAGGACACCGCCCTGCTGCGCAAGTTCATCTCCGACCGCGGCAAGATCCGCAGCCGCCGGGTCACCGGCGTCACCGTACGGCAGCAGCGCCTGATCGCCAGGGCCGTCAAGAACGCCCGCGAGATGGCCCTGCTCCCCTACGCCTCGCGCCCGAGCGCGTGAACACGGAGGAGAGCGCGTGAAGCCTCACCACGCACGGCGGCAGCGGCGACTCCCCACCGGGACGGACCCGTACGAACGCTCCGCCGAGTACGTGGACGTGATGCTCGCCCCGGCCTGGACGGCGCTGGAGCCGGTGCTGGCCGAGGCGCTGCGCGGAGCCCCCGGACCCGTCGTGGACGTCGGGGCCGGAGGCGGCCACGGCACCCGGGTGATCGCGCGGGCCGTGCCCCAGGCCGAGATCTTCGCCGTGGAGCCGTCGCCAGGTCTGCGCGCGGTCCTGCTCGCCAGGGTCAGCGAGGACCCGGACCTGCGTGACCGCGTGACCGTGCTGCCCGGCGAGCTGCGCCGCGCCGCGCTCCCGCCCCGCCTGGGCACGCTCGTCATGATGAACGTCATCGGCCACCTCGACCCCGCCGAGCGCCGCATGACCTGGCAGCTGCTGACGGAACGCCTGCTGCCCGGCGGCCGGGCCGTCCTCAACCTCCAGCCCCCGGCCGAACCCGTCGCCGTGCCGCGCACCCGCTTCTCCGAACTGCGCATCGGGCGGCGCCGGTACGAGGGCTGGGGCCGGGCCGAACCCGCCGGACCCGAGCAGGTCACCTGGCGCATGACCTACCGCGCCTTCCAGGACGGCGAACCGACCGAGGAAGTGGAGGTCGAGTACACCTGGTGGGTCCTCGGCCATGACGGGCTCAGGGCCGAACTCGCCGAACACGGCCTGCACCTGCGCCCCACCGGCCCAGCCGGCCTCGGGCTGTGGTGCATCACCCGATCGCCCGCCTGACAAGTCGCGCGCGGTCAACGCAAACATGAAACTGATCATCGTGACAGAAGGGATGCGTACGCGATGTTCGATGTCGTCGTGGTGGGCGGAGGACCCGCGGGGCTGAACGCGGCGCTGGTGTCGGGGCGGCAGCGGCGGCGCGTGCTGCTGGTGGACAGCGGCGCGCCGCGCAACGCCCCCGCGCAGGAGACGCACATGCTGCTGTCCCGCGACGGTCTCTCACCCACGGCGCTCAGGGAGGCGGGGCAGGCGGACCTGCGGGCCTATCCCACGGTCGAGACCCGCTCCGCCGAGGTCGTCGACGCGTCGGCCCTCACGTCGGGCAACGCCTCGGGCTTCGAGCTGACCCTGGCGGACGGCGGCCGGGAACACGCGCGGAAAGTGGTCCTCGCCACCGGTCAGACCGACGTCCTCGCCGACGTCCCCGGCCTGGCCGAGCGGTTCGGCCGCGGCGTGTTCCACTGCCCCTTCTGCCACGGCTACGAGGCGAGGGAGCAGCCGATCGCCGTTCTGGGCTCCGACTTCCCAAGTGTCATGCTCGCCCTGTACGTCGCCGACCGCTTCAGCGACGACGTCGTCCTGTGCGGCAACGGCGAGGCACCGCCGGACGAGCACCGGGAACGGCTGGAGAAGGCCGGGGTGGGGGTGCGTGAGGAACGGGTCACGGAGCTGCGCGGCGAGCCGGGCGCCCTTGAGCTGCGCCTCGAAGGCGGCACGCCGCTCCTCCGCGGGGCGGTGTTCCACCGGACGCGCACCAGGCAGCACTCCGACCTCGCCGAGCGGCTGGGGTGTGAGCTGCTGCCGGACGGGTGCGTGCGGGTCAACGAGTTCCAGCAGACCTCGGTGCGCGGGGTGTACGCGGCGGGCGACATGGCCCGGCTGGAGGCGCTGCCGGACGCGATGACGTTCGTGGTCACGGGGGCGGCGGACGGCGCCAGGGCCGCGATCTGGGTGGACCAGGAGCTGTTCCGCGAGGACGCCGGACTGGCCGCCGGCTGAAGCACGCGGCTCCGGCAGGAGCACGCTCGCCCGGCTCCCGGCCGCCCCGGGCGCGGACCGGAGCACGACACGGCCCCGGCGGCGCGCGGCCGCCGGGGCCGTCAGGTCAGCGCTTCGCGCGGATGGCCGCGGCCAGCCCCGCGACCGTGGGCGCGGTGAGGAAGGCCCGGGGCGTGACCTGCGGAAGTCCTGAGCGGGCCAGGCGGGTGAGCATCCTGATGGCGACGAGCGAATCCCCGCCGAGCGCGAAGAACTCCGCCGCCCGGTCGAGTGGATGGTGCTCCGGCAGGCCGAGCAGCTCGCGCCAGCAGCCGGCCACCGCCTGTTCCAGCTCGTCGCGCGGCGCCCCGCCGTCCTGCCCCGTGGTCGCGCGGGGCCGGGCGCCGAGCCGGAGGCCGCCGTCCGGGTCCAGCGCCCCCGGCAGGTCGCAGGCGCTCTCCCAGCCCTCCCGGGTCTCCAGTGATCGCAGGAGCGTCGTCCAGGTGGCGAACAGCCGCTCCACGTCCTCTGCCTGGAAGAGCTCCTCCACCAGCGACAGCACGATCACCAGCTCGTCCCTGGCCTCGTACAGGCGCCCCTCCACGGCCACCTGCGGGGTGCGCAGCTCCTGCCGGTGGTCCGCCAGGTCGATGCGGCCCAGTGGCCCGGCCTCCTCCGGGATCGAGCTGCCCATGGCCGCGTCCACCCCGAGCGTGCTCTGGAAGACGACGGGCGCGACCGGCCGGGTCGTGCCCCATCGGCGGGCGAGTTCCCTGGACACCTCCACGCCTGAGACGAGGCTGTGCGCGAGCGCCTCGCCGGTGAGGGTCTGAAGGTCGCGGGCGAGGGCGGCGAACGAGGCCTGCCCCGGCAGTTCGACCGGCAGCAGCACGGTGGAGGAGAAGGCGCCCACCATGCGGTGCACGTCGGGATGCAGCGGCAGCCGGTTGAGCTGGAGGCTGTTGAGCAGGAAGCGCCGGTGCCCCGCGGTACGCGCGAGCGCGACGGCGTAGGCGGCCAGCGCCGCGGCGGACGGCGTCACCCCGTGCGCGCGGCACAGCTCCTGGACGCGGGCCCAGCGCTCGGGAGCCAGCCGCGCTTCGAGGCTGCGCATCACGTCGGCCCGTACGGCGTCCGGCTCGGCTGCGAGCGGCAGCGCGGGCGGCTGGGGGAAGGCGTCGAGCCGCTGCCACCACCAGTCGCGGTCAGCCTGCCACTGCGGGGTCTCCGGCAGCCGCTGGACGGCGGTGACGTAGTCGCCGAAGTCGATGTCCAGGGGCGCGAGCACGGCGTTCCAGTCGGCGGCGAACGCGAAGAGGTCGCGGTGGAAGACGCCGGACGACCATCCGTCCACCAGGAGCAGGCTCATGGAGGAATGCAGCCTGCCGCGCCCGCCCGGCAGGAGGCTGAGGCGCAGGTCGACGCCTGGTCCGGCGGCGGGGTCAGGGCCGTGCGCGCGCATGTCGGCGCGCAGCCCGGCCAGTCGCCGGGCGGCCTCCTCGGGGTCGAGCGCGCGCCAGTCGTGGACGGTGAGGGACGGGATCGCGCCGGGCGCGTCCAGGTCGAGGATCCGCTGGCTGCCGTCGGGCAGGACGCGCGCCCGCAGCGCGGGCTGGTGGGCGGCGAGCCGGTGCAGGGCGTCGCTCAACGCCTCGGGGGCCTCGTCGCCGTCCACGCCGGTCAGGCCGAGGTCCGCGTAGTGGTGCGCGGACTCGTACGACAGCTCCCAGCCGTCCTGCTGGCCGACGAAGTAGCCCTGCTGGAGCGGCAGCAGGGGGAACGGCGCGAGCGGGTCGTCCCGGCGGGTCACCTTGAGGTCGGGCACGTCGGCGGCGCGCACGGTGCCGCGCTCCCGGACGACGGCGGCGAGGTCGGCGAGCGTGTGCTGCACCGGGAGGTCGGACATCGCCAGCACCACCCCCAGCCGCCTGCGGACGAGGGCGGCGGTGCGGACGGCGAGCACGGAGTCGCCGCCCAGGGAGAGGAAGCTGTCGCCCGGAGAGATGTCGCTCTCGGGCAGGTCGAGGATGTCCGCCCAGATCCGGCGCAGCGTGGGTTCGGGGTCTACGGTCACGGGCGGTGGCTCCGATCGGTGATGAGGGCGTCGACGGTGTGGATCTCGCGGGGGACGAGGTGTGGGGGCAGCGCCTCCGCCGCCTCGGGCGGCAGCGGGGCGGGGGCCGGGTGGCGCTCGCCGCGGACGGCGGTGAAGACGTGCTGTCCGGCGGCGGCGAGCGGGCCGTCGGGAGCGGGCTCGACGCGCAGGTCCCGGTATCCGGCCGCCGCGAGCTGCAGGATCCATTCGGTCCGGGTCAGGAACACGCGGTCCTGACCCTGCCGGACGTCGGCGAAGCCGGGCAGGAGCGCGTCGGCCCGCGGCGACATGAGGAAGTGCATCGAGGCCGACACCAGGTGGTGTTCGACGCACGACTCGATCAGCACGAGCGTGCCGCCGGGTGCCAGCAGCTCGCGGATCGCGGCCAGGGTGCGGCCGGCGTGGCGGGCGTTGTGCAGGACGTTGGCGGCCAGGACGACGTCGAACGGCTGCTCGTCGAGCGCCATCGGGGCGTTGACGTCCAGGTGGGCGTAGCGCAGCCCCGTCCGGTGCGCGAAGCGTTCGCGGGCGGCGTCCAGGAAGAAGGCGGAGACGTCGGTGAACAGGTAGTCCACCTCGCCCACGGCGGCGAGGACGGCGTCGGTGGTGGCGCCGACCCCCGCGCCGATCTCCAGCACCCTGGCGGGGGCGCGTGCCGCGACGGCCTCGGCCGCCGCCCTGTTGAGCCGGCGGCTGATCAGGTTGTCGCGGTAGTTGCCCCGGGCGGCGGTCATGCCTCCGCCCGCGAAGAGCAGGGACTGCAGGCTGATCTCGTCGCGTACGAGCCGCGGCAGGCTGCGCAGCGCCGTCTGGAAGAAGCGGCCCATCTCGGCGGGGTAGCCCAGCTCCTGCCGGGCGGCGTCGAGGTCCCGCATGGCGCGGGCCAGCTCCTGGCGGGACGGAGGCGCCGGCAGGTTCTCGGAGGCGAGCGCGGCCAGCCAGCGGCGGACGATCCACCGGTGGCGTGGGGCGGCCCGGAGCGCGTCCGCGACCTCCTCCGCGCCGTGGCGGAACAGGCCGGTGGTCTGCACGGTGTGCACGGTGTGCGCGATGGCCAGCACGGCCGCCCGTTCCATGGCCGCCAGGCAGCCTGGCACGACGCGGGTCTCGCCGTCGTCGAGCCGGGCCGAAGGCGGGGCGGCGACCGAGGGTTCCGGCAGCGGGCGCCCGTCGGAGACCAGGGCCGACACGGCCGCCCCGGGGCCGTCGCCGATGAGCAGGACCTCCGCCTCCGCCACGCCGGGCAGCGCTTCGAGGGTGCGGCGGACCAGGCGGAGATCGTCGCGCGAGGGCGGCTCAACGGGCATCGCCTGCCGCCTCCTCCACGCCGATGACGGGAAGCGGCGTCCCGGGCAGGGCCGCGCGCAGGTGGTCGTGCAGCACCTCGGGCAGCCGCCGGGCCACGAACGCGGTCATGGGTTCGTGCGCGAGCAGGCCGGGTTCGACGCCCTCGGCCAGGAGGGCGACGCTCTTCGCCGTGAACCGCCCCGTCGATGGGGGTCGTGCCACGGCGAGGCGGGTCGGATCGGCGAGATCGAGCAGGACCGGTCCTCGCGGGCGCAGGGCGTGGGGGGTGCTCGCGTCCGGGGAGTCGTCCAGGAGCGCGTTCGGGATGCCGTCGCGCGGTCCGGAGCCCGGCCAGGCGGGGGCCTCGTCGGCGTCGGCGTGCAGGACGAGGTCGTAGCGGTAGCGGGTGAGCTCGGTGTCGGCGGCCATGGTGCGGGCGTGGGCCGACACCGCGACGGGACGGCCCGCCTCCAGCGCGACGCGCGCGATCGCACGCGGGTCGAGCAGCATCTCCTCCTCCTGGGCCGCCCGTCGCGCCGCCCGCCGCTCGATCTCGGCCGGGTCGGCCTCGGGGTCCTTGGCACGTTCGACCCAGCGGCAGTAGTGGCCGAGGAGCCCGGCGTGCCGGACGTCGCCGACGATCACGGTGCCACCGGGGGCGACCAGGTCGAGGGCGTCGAGCAGCACGGCGCGCAGGTAGCCGAGGTGGGGGAAGCACTGGGTGACGGAGTTCAGCAGGACGCAGTCGGGCCGGGCCCGCGGTCCCATGGTGTCGGCCAGCGCCCTCGTCACCTGGTCCGACCGGGCTTCGTGGGCGGCGGCCCTGACGACCGCGATGCCGGCTGTGGTCATCGGGCCGAGCCGCTCGACGGCGGCCGCGGAGACGTCGGTGCCGACGTAGGCGGTCAGTCGCTCTCTCAGGGCGTGCAACAGCAGGCCGCTGCCGCAGCCGAGTTCGAGCACGCGTGACGGGCGGCGGCTCAGCACCAGGTCCACGGTGCACCGGAGCCAGTCGGCCATGTGCTCCTCCGGCAACGGCCGGCCGGTGTCGGAGGCGCGCCAGCCGGAGAAGTCCGGCTCGCCGGGCTCGGGAGACGCTTCGTACACCCAGTCGTAGACGTCTCCCCAGTGCTCCAGGAACTCGCGCAGCAGCGCTCCGGGGCGGGGGCGTACGGCGAGCGTCTCGGGTCGCGGGCGCACCAGGACGCCCTGGGGCGTGCGGCGCGCGGTGGCCACCCACGGGTGGTCGCGCAGCAGGTCAAGGATGGCTTCGTCGGTCAAGGCCGGTCCTCCGTCCGGATGGTGTTCATGGATGCGCGCTCACGTCCTGCTCGTGCAGGGCTCCGGCGCTCAGGCGCAGGACCCGGTCGGCGCGGGCCGCCACGCCCGGGTCGTGCGTCGACAGGAGCACGGCGAGACCGTCGGCGCGGAGCCGGTCGAGGACGTCGAGCAGCCGCGTCGCGGTGGCCGCGTCCAGGGCCGAGGTGATCTCGTCGGCGAGCAGGACGGCGGCGCCCGGGGCCACCGCGCGCGCCACGGCGACGCGCTGCCGCTGGCCGCCGGAGAGCCGTCCCGGGCGGCGCTCGGCGTGTTCGGCGTCCACGCCGAGGTCCGCCAGGAGGCGGAGGGCCCGCGCCCGCGCCGGGGCGCGGCCCAGGCCCGCGAGCGTGCGCAGCGGGCGGGCGACCGCGGTCACGGCCCGGTGGGCGGGATTGAGCTCGTCGCGGGGGTTCTGGCCGACGAGCTGGACGCGGCGCAGCTGGGCGTGGCCGCGTTCGCTCGCCAGGTGCGGAAGGGGTCCCGTGGTGCCGGCCGCCGAGAGGACCATGGTTCCCGCGGCGGGCGGGTGCAGCCCGGCGAGGGCGCGCAGCAGGGTGCTCTTGCCGCTGCCGGACGGCCCGAGCAGCGCGACGAGCTCTCCGGCGTGCACGGTCAGGTCGGCCGTGAGGAGCGGCGGGCCGCCCGCCGGATGGTCCAGGACGAGCCCGCGCACGGTCAGGACCGCCGGCGTGCCCGCCGGCCGGGGTGCCGTCGCCGGGACGGGGGGCGGGGCCACGGCGCCGATCTGCGTCACGTCGTCGGCGAGGTCCTCCACCAGCCGCAGGTCGTGTGAGACCAGCACCGTGACCCGCGACGGGTCGCCCCGCCGCCGGCGCACGGCCTCGGCGGCGAGCCCGGCGGAGTCCGGGTCCAGGCCGCTGGTGGGCTCGTCCAGCACCAGGAGGGGCGGGTCGCCGGCGAGGGCGCGGGCCAGTGCGGCCCGCTGGGCCTGCCCGCCGGAGAGCCGACCCGGCGTCCTCGCGTGCAGCGCGGGATCGAGGCCGAGGCGTTCGAGCAGCGCGGCGGCGCCGGCGCGTGCGGCGGTTCCCGTGGCGCCGCGGTCGGTGAGGGCCTCGGCGACCTGGTCGAGGACGGACCGCCAGGGGTCGAGGGTGGAGGCGGGGTCCTGGGCCAGCCAGCCGACCTGGGTGAGACGCCAGCGGCGACCGGCCCGCCCGGTGGGCACCGGGCGGCCGCGCCAGCGCACCGCGCCGGCCGTGCGCCGCAGCCCCGGCGGCAGGCAGCCGAGCAGGGCCCTCAGCAGGGTGGTCTTCCCGCTGCCCGAGGGTCCCGTCAGCGCGAGGACGCGGCCGGGCGCGGCGTGCACGCCAGGACCGTCGAGGACGACGCGGCCCGAAGGGCCGGTGACGCGGACCCGGTCGGCGCGCAGTCCCTCGTGCGCCCCCTCGTGCGCCGTCACGAGGCGTCTCCCGTTCCGAACGCGTGGCGGAGCCCCGCGTGCGCGGCGGCGGCGACGGACAGGGAGAGCATGGCGAGCAGCAGCGCGGGAGCCGCGAGGGCGGCGGGGTTGAGCGCGGCGCCCGCCAGGTTCTCGCGGAGCATCGCGGCCCAGTCCCCCGTGGCGGGGGCGTCGGTGAGGCCGAGCACGGCGAGCGCCGAGGCCAGTTGCAGTGCGGTGACGAAGCGCAGCCCGAGGTCGGCGGCCGGCACTCCGGCCACGGCCGGGAGCACCTCGCGCAGCAGCACCGCGAGGGTGCGCTCGCCGCGCAGCCGCGCCGCGCGGACGTACCCGCGTTCCCGTGCGCCCGCGGTGGCGTCCCTGACCACGCCCAGCGTCAGCGGCGCTCCCGCCACGACGGTGGCGGCCACGACGGCCGCGTCCCCCGGCAGGGACACGGCCAGCACCAGCGCGGGCAGCAGCACCGGGACGGCGAGCAGCAGGTCGGCACCGGCCGCGAGCACGCGGGACCCGCCCCACCCGGCCGCGAGCCCGCCGAGCGTGCCGACGAGGGTGGCGGCCGCCGCCGCCACGAGCGAGAGGACCAGGAGGCGCCGCCCGCCCGCCAGAAGGCGCGAGAGCACGTCCCTGCCGAGCACGTCGCCTCCGAGGGGGTGGCCGACGGAGCTCGCCTGCCACGGCGCGGTCACGGGTGCGGCCGGGTCGTACGGGGCGAGGGCCGGTCCCAGCAGGGTCACCGCGACGACGACGAACGCGAACGCGAGGGAGACCCTGTTCACGACCGCACCGGGACCAGGTCGGCGAGCAGCAGCACCGCCAGGACGGCCGTGGCCGAGCCGAGCCCCAGGAGCTGCACCACGGGCGTGTCCCGGGCTGCCACCGAGCTGACGAGCAGCTCGCCCGCTCCCGCGTAGCCGAAGACCGTCTCGACCAGGGCGCCGCCCGCGGCGAGGCCGCCGACCACGACGGCCAGCACCCGCAGCGCGGGCGCGGCGAGCACGGGCAGGACGTGACGCCGCAGGACGCGGCCGGCCGGCACGCCGCGGACGAGCGCGTCCGTCACGTAGGGCCTGCGCAGCGCGTCGGCCACGACGCCGCCGAGCAGCGCCACGCCGAACGCGGCCGAGGGCAGGGCCAGCGTCAGGACGGGAAGGACCAGGATCGACGGATCCGGCGGGCCGCCGCCCGGAGGCAGCAGGGACACCGGCGGCACCCATCGCAGGACCCCGCTGAGCAGGGCCGCGAGCGCTGCCGCCACGACCACCTGAGGCACCGCGGTGAGCGCCGTCGCCAGGCCGCCGCCGGCGTCACCCGGACGGCGCAGCGCCCGGCGGCCGGCGAGGACGCAGCCCAGCAGGACGAGCGGCGCGGTCAGCGCGAACGCCGACCCGGCCAGCACGGCCGTGGCGGGCAGCCGCCCGCCGATCACGTCCACGACAGGGCGGCCGGTCAGCAGGGACCGGCCCGCGTCACCGTGGAGCAGCGCCGAGGCCCAGCTCGCCCAGCGCTCCCAGCCGGGCCGGTCGAGACCGCGCTCGGCGCGTAGGCCGGCGAGCTGCGCCGCCGAGGCCCGGCCGGCGCCCACGGCGTCGGCGGCGTCCCCCGGCAGCAGCTCGGTGGCGGCGAACACCGCGACCGAGACCACGGCCAGGAGGACGACCGCCCTTAACGGCGCCAGGACGGCGCGGGACAGCCCCGCCGGCGCGGAGAGACGCATCACCGGTTCAGCCCGCGTCGCCGAGCCGGACGCCGTCGAGGAGGAAGCGCTGGAACCCGGGGCCGGTGGGCAGGCCGTGGACGGCGGGCGAGGTCAGTTCGAGTCCCTCGCCGAGGCCCCACACGACGTAGCCGCCGTCCTTCCACAGCTCCTTCTGCAGCGCCCCGAGGCGGCCGTTGCGGCCGGCGGCGTCGCGGACGGCGAGCGCCGCGGCGAACGCCTCGTCCCACGCGGGCCGCTTCCAGGCGGTCTCGTTCGCCGGGGACGCCGAGAGGAGCGCGACCCTGGCCACGTCGGTGAAGGGGATGCCCCCGAAGTAGCCGGTGTAGAAGTCGGCCTTGCCCCACACGTCGGTCCAGTAGGTGTCCGGGGGCTCGTTGCGGACGGTGGCGGTGACGCCGATGTCGGCGAGCTGACGCGCGTACAAGGCGGCGGCGCCGTCCATGCCGGGGTAGGACGTGGTGGTGCGCAGCGTCACCTCGAGCCCGTCCGCGTGTCCGGCGGCGGCCAGGAGCTTCTTGGCCCGCGCCACGTCGCGGGGCCGCTGCGCCAGGTCCTCGGGATAGGAGGCGTCGTACGGCGTCGGCAGGTCGTTGGCGACCTTCCCGTACCCGAGGAAGACGGTGTCGACCAGGGCCTGGCGGTCGGCGGCCAGCTTGAACGCCTCGCGGACGCGGGGGTCGTCGAAGGGTTCGCGGTCCAGGCGCATCACGAACGGGTACTCGGTCACGGGTGCGCGGCGCACCACCCGGACGCCCGTGCCGGCGGCCTTCGCGGCGGCGGGGCTCACGCTGCCCGCCACGTCCGCCTGGCCGGAGGTGACGGCGGCGGCTCTGGCCTGCGGGTCGGCCATGGCCCGGATCTCGACGCCGTCCAGGCTCGGGCGGGGGCCCCACCATGCGGGGTTGCGCATCAGCACGGCGGTCCGCGCGTCCCCGCCCGCCATCCGGTACGGCCCTGAGCCCGGCACGGGCCTGCCGAAGTCCTCGCTGCCCTCGGGGACGACGAACGTGACCGATTCCAGCGCCTCCGGCGCCAGAGCGTTCGGGGTCCTGCTGACCAGGACGACGGTGTGGTCGTCGGGCGCGGTGGAGGCCTGGGTGTCGAACGACGCGAGCCTGCCGTAGTTCTCGGCCGCCTTGCGCTCGATGCGCCGCAGGGAGTAGAGCACGTCGGCGGCCCGTACGGGGCGGCCGTCGGTGAACGTGGCCTCCGGGCGCAGCCGGAACGTCCACCGGGTGAGAGTCCGGTCCGGCTCCCAGGAGGCGGCCAGGCGGGGCTTGGCCGTGCCGTCGTCCCCGGGCACGGTCAGGACGTCGTAGAGCAGGGAGAAGCGCAGCGCGTCCGACTCGTTGGCCAGCCCGCCGTGCGGGTCGTCACTGGCGGCGGCGGGGCTGCCCGCGGCCACGTACCGCAGCGTGCTGGTGCTGCCCGAGGTGGGCGGCGGCGGGGCCGAGCAACCGGCGGCGAGCGCCGCGAGAGCGATCAGCAGGACGGGGCGTCGCTGCTTGAGGGTCATGGATTCCTCTTCTGAAGGGTCAGGGCTCGCGAAGGAGCTCGTCGAGCTGTTCCGCGACCCGGCGTACGGCGGGCCCGCGGAGCAGGGAGTAGTGGTGCGCGTCGACCGGCTCCGTCCGGAGCCCGGGCAGGAACGGGCCCCAGCCGAGGTCGTGGTGGCCGGGCACGTCGTCGACGCCCATGCCGATCCCGCCGTTGAGCGGGGACGGCAGCGCGGCGCGGACGAGGAGGGCCCGGGTGTCGCCGCCGAGGCGGCGGGCCCGGTGCTCGCCGAGGACGCGCAGGTGGCGGGTGAAGACCTCCAGCCGTTCCGCCATCGAGTCACGGGCGCCGAGCAGTCCGGCCCGCCGCAGCATCCCGGAGACCTCGTCCGGCAGGTCGGCCTCGGGCAGCGCCGCCAGGCGCGTCTCCAGGTCCGGCGGGGACAGGTCGAGGTCCGCGCCGTGGAACGCCTCCAGGGAACGCACGTAGCGGGCGGCCGCGTGCGCGTCGGGTCTCTCGGCGGGGAGCGGGCGGATCCGGTCGGGAACGTTCGAGTCCAGCATCGCCAGCAGCTCGACCCGCTCGCCCGCCTCCGCCAGGCGGCAGGCCATGAGCTGGGCCAGGGTGCCGCCCATGGACCAGCCGCCGAGCGCGTACGGACCGGCGGGCTGCCAGGCGCGCACCGCCCGCACGTACAGGTCGGCGAGGGCCTCCATGTCGCCGGGCGGCGAGACTCCGGCGAAGACGGGGTCGATCAGGCCGACGACCGCACGGTCGGTGTCGAGCAGGCGGGCCAGCTCCGCGTAGCAGAGCACGTCGCCGCCGGACGGATGGACGAGGAACAGCGGGCGCGGGTGGGCGCCCTCGCGCAGCAGCAGGGTCAGGTCGCCGTACGTGCTCTCCCATGCCGAGGCGTCGTCGGCCAGGCGGCGCACCTCGGCCACGTAGCGTTCGAAGGCGGCGTCGGCCTCGTCCGCGGGGAGCGCGGTCTCGGCCACGTCCCACTGCAGGAGCAGCTCTCCGTGCTGGACGAACGCCTGGTGGTCCAGCACGACCTGCGGCGTCTGGCTGACCCCGTGGACGGGGGTGCCGACCCAGTCCAGGTCGTGGGTGTCGTCCAGGCCGAGTGCGCTCGTGAAGACGACGGGCGCCTGGGCCAGCCTTCCGGTGCGGGCCGACTGCTCGGCCAGCACGTCCAGGGCGGAGAAGTCGCGGTGGTCGAGGTCCTGGAACAGTCTGCGCTGAGCCGTCCTCGCGCGCTCGGCGAACGTGGCCGGTGTCCTCCGGTCCACCTCGTGCAGCAGCAGTGAGGTGAAGTCGCCGACGACCTTGCCGACGTCGGGATGGATGCGCGGCCGGTCGAACAGGGTGAGGTTGACGCAGAACCGGTCGCTGCCCGACCAGGCGTGCAGCGCGTCGCCGTACGCGGCGAGCAGGACGGCGGTGGGGGTGACCGCGTGGCCGGCGGCCCGCCGCCTGAGCCGCTCCCAGGCCTCGGCGGGCAGCGTGGCGCTGCGCCTGGCGAACCTCGGGGTCGCCGCGTCGCCGTCCCGCACGGGGAGCGCGGGCGGGCCCGGCAGGTCGTCGAGCCTGGCCCGCCAGTACCCGGCCGCCGGTCCGGACGCTCTCTCCTGCATCGCGCGCACGCAGGCCGCGAAATCCGTGCCGATCGGGGGCAGGTCGGGGCCGCCGTCGTGCTCGTAGAAGTGCTTCAGTTCCCGGTCGAGCAGCAGGTAGCTGGCGGTGTCGCAGATCAGCACGTCCACGCCGACGAACAGGCGGACGGTGCCCTCAGGCAGCAGGGCGGCGCGCAGCTCGACCAGGGGCCAGCGGTCGGGACGCGGCGCCCGGTGCGACAGCTGCTCCCTGAGCGCCGCCAGCCGGGCCGCCGGATCGGCCTCCTCGCGCAGGTCGTGCACGCGGATGCGGTACTCGGGCACCCGGTCCAGGATCCGGTTGCGGCCCTCGGGGGTGATGACGGCGCGCAGCATCGGGTGACGGGCGATGACCCGGTTCCACGCCCGCTGATATCGCGGGATGTCGAGATCGGGGCAGTCGTACTCGAGGGAGAAGTGGCAGGCCGTGCCGCCGTGGCGGTATCCGCCTCCGCCGCCGACCCAGTACGCGTGCTGCACCCGGGTCAGCGGGAAGTCGGTCTCCCCCGTCGAGGCGGGTTCCGAGACCTGGACCGGGCCGCCGGACACGCTGTCCGGCAGCAGCTGGGCGAGCGCGGCCACCGTCGGCCTGGCCAGCAGGTCGCTCAGCCGCAGAGGCACGCCGTGGTCGTCGGCCAGCCTGGCCAGCATGCGGGTGGCCAGCAGGGAGTGCCCGCCCAGCGCGAAGAAGTCCGCGTCGCGGTCGTTCACGGGGAAGCCGAGCAGCTCGGACCAGAGGGCGGCCACGAGCCGCTCCGCCGGGCGCCAGTCACCGGTCTCCTCCTCCGAAGGCGCTTCCCCGGGGACGGCCGCGGCGTCGAAAGCCAGGCGGGCGGCCAGGTCGGCGGGTGACACGGCCACCACGGGCGGCGCGCTGCCGTCCGCGACGGCGGCGAGGATCCGGTCGAGGGCACGCATGCCGTCGGCGGCGCCGATGGAGTGCGCCGAGGCGACCGTGCGCTCCCGCCCGGCCGGGCCGACCCGCCAGCCGTCCCAGGCCACGCTGACCCACCGGGTGCCGGCACCGGCTCCCGTCTGCTCGGCGACGGCGTCGAGCGCGCGGTTGGCCGCCGCGTACGGGCCGAGGCCGAGCCCGCCGACCGCGGCGGTGGCCGACGACATCAGCAGCACGGTGCGCGGCCTGAACCGCTCGGGCAGCGCGTCGACGGCCTCCCGCAGCGCGACCGCGGCGCCGATCTTGGCGCGGGCGTGCGCGTCGGCGACGCCGGCGTCGGCCTCTCGCAGCGGACCGATCCCGGCCGAGGCGACCACGCCCGCGCCCTGCACGACGAGGTCGAGCCGCCCGTGCCGGCGCGCCACGCCGTCCAGGAGCGCGCGGGTCGCCCCGGCGTCGGCGGCGTCCGCGACCTCGATCTCCACCTCCAGCCCGAGCCCGGCCAGCCGCCGGAGCCAGGCCAGCCGCCCCGCGTCCCCGCTGCCGGGAGCGGCCTGCGCGGGCACCCCGGTACGGGACGTCAGCACCACCTCGACCCCCTGACCGGCCAGGTGCTCCGCCATCGTGAACCCGACGTCGCCCAGACCGCCCAGGATGACCGCCACCGAACCCTGGCGGGCCGCGTCCGGGGCCGTCGAGGGCCGCCAGGGCGCGAAGGAACGCAGCCATCGGGTCACGCCCCGCACGGCGATCTCCGCGGCTGTGGGGCCGGGCTCGGCCGCGCCCCCGGCCTGCCGGGTCTCGGCGGCGACGAGGTCGGCGGCCTCGGCGACCACGGCGCACGCGTCCACGGGACCGAGGGAAAGGTCGACGGACCGCCAGGTCAAGCCGGGGCTCTCCTGGGCGAGGACGCGTGGCAGCGCCCGCACCGCCGCCGCTGCCGGGTCGAGCACGTCGGAGCTCTCCACCCGTTCGCCCCCGGCGGTCACCAGCAGCAGGCGTCGCGGCGGGTCGGGGTGGGAGGCGAGCAGGGCGGCGAAGCGCGCGAAGCCGGCGACGGCGTCGCGGACCCGCCCGTCCAGGCTCTCCCCCTGGTCCTGGTGATCGAGGACGTAGAGGGCTCCGGCACAGCTCGCGCCGGGGTAATCCGCGGCGGTGACGGGCTCGGCCCCGGCCCGCGCGAGGGCGTCCGCCAGCTCGGCGGACCCGCCGACGACCAGCCACCGCTCCCCGGCCGGGAGCCGGGGAGCCGGAGCCGGGACCGCCCGATGCCACACCGGGATCTGCAGCAGGTCCCCGGTGTACGGCACTGGCGCCGCGGTCCGAGCGGGCGGGCCGGTCCACAGGCGGCGGCGCCGGAACGGGTGGCCGGGCAGAGCGACGCGGCGGCGCCCCGGCCGGTGCAGGGCCGCGGCGTCGAGCGGCACGCCCTGCGTCCACAGGTGTCCTGCGGCCGACAGCACGGTGGCCCTGTCCCGCTGGTCGTCGCCGGGCGCCGGGAAGGTGGCCAGGGCGGCGCGCAGCGCGGGCAGGCCGTGGCGGCGGGCCGCGCTGACCAGCCCGCTGCCGGGGCCGACCTGGACGAGGACGGTGGGCGAGTCCCCCACGGCGGTCCGCAGGGCGCCGGAGAAGCGCACGGTGGAGCGCAGGTGACGTACCCAGTGCTCGGGATCGGACAGCGCGTCGCCCGCCCAGTCCCCGGTGAGCGTCGTCACCAGCGGCACCCTCGACCGGCGCGGGGTGAGCCGCTCGGCGGCCCGGCGCAGCGCGGGCATGACCGGCTCGATCAACCGCGAATGGGCGGCGGCGTCCAGACGCAGCCGCGTGGCGTCGACGCCTTCCGCCCGCAGCTCCTCGTGGAGGCGTTCCACCGCCTCGGCCGGCCCCGAGAGCACACACGAGCCGGGGGCGTTGACGACGGCCAGGTCGAGGTCCGGGTGGCGGCCGATCAGCTCGGCGACCGCCTCCTCGGGCAGGGACACCGCGAGCATCGCTCCCGCGGCCGCCGCCATGCCGGTCGACCGGACCGCCACCAGGGACGCCGCGTCCTCCGTCGACAGCGCGCCCGAGACCACGGCCGCCGCGTACTCACCGAGGCTGTGGCCGAGCACGGCGTCCGGCACGACGCCCCAGGACTCCAGCAGCGCCGCGGTGGCCACGCTGACGGCGAACAGCGCGGGCAGCCCGACCCCGGGATCCCGGGCGGCGGTCCGTGCCGCCGGGTCGTCGCGGCGGGCGAGAATCAGCTCGCGCACGTCAGCGCCCAGGAGCGGCGCCAGCGCCTCGGCGCACCGGTCGACGGTCTCGGCGAAGACCGGCTCGTCGCCGTACAGGCCGGAGGCCATGCCCGCGTACTGCGCGCCCCCGCCGGGGAAGGCGAACACCACCCGGGGCGGGCTCTCCGGCACGGTGACGGGCACCGCGGCGCGCAGCGCGCCCGCGAAGTCGGAAGGACCGGTGACGGCCGCTGCGAGGCGGTGCGCGAACGCTTCGCGCCCGGTGTGCAGCGTGTACGCGGCGTCGGCGACATCCTTGAGCTCGGACGCCGAGAGCCCCTCGACGGCCCGCGTGAGCGCCGGGGCGGAGCGAGCCGAGACCAGCAGCAGCTGGGGACGGTCGTCCGCCGGGGCCGGCGGACGGTCCGGAGCCTCTCCGAGCACGACGTGGCAGTTGGTGCCGCCGATGCCGAACGCGCTCACGCCGGCGTACCGCGGCCCCTCCCACGGCCGGGTCGCCACCGCCGCCTCGAACGGCGAGCCGTCCAGTTCCAGCGCCGGATTGAGCGGCTCGGCGCCGAGCGAGGCCGGTATGACACCGTGGCGGACAGCGAGCACGGCCTTGACGAACCCCGCGACGCCGGCCGCGGAGTTGGCGTGCCCGATGTTGCCCTTGACCGAGCCGAGCGCGCACCACGCCGGCCCCTCCGCGCCGAACACCTTGCGCAGCGCCGCCACCTCGACGGCGTCGCCCAGGCGGGTGGCGGTGCCGTGCGCCTCCACGTACCCGACGGCGCGGGGTTCGACCCCGGCGACGGACAGCGCCTCCGCGACGACCCTGGCCTGACCGCGCACCGAAGGGGCGGTGAAGCCGACCTTGTCGGCGCCGTCGTTGTTGACCGCCGAGCCGAGCAGGACGGCCAGCACCTCGTCACCGTCGGCGAGCGCGTCGTCCAGGCGGCGCAGCACGACGGCCCCCACGCCCTGGGAGAAGACGATGCCGCTGCCCTCCGCCGAGAACGCCCGCACCCGGCCGTCGGCGGAGAACATCGCGTCGGGCACGTGCAGGTAGCCGTGCCCCTGCGGCACCGTCAGCGACACCCCGCCCGCGAGCGCGGTGTCGCACTCGCCGTTGAGCAGCGCCTGCGCGGCGACGTGCACGGCGACCAGGGAGGTCGAACAGGTGGTGTTGACCGCGAGCGCCGGCCCGGTGAGCCCCAGCCGGTACGCGACGTGAAGCGGAAGGTAGTCGCCGACGGTGGCCATCGCCGTCTGCAGGCTGCCGACCGGGTCGGCGCCGCCGCCCGTGGGGTCGTAGCGATCGTGCAGGTTGGCCATGAGGTAGGAGCTGTGCGCGGCCCCGGCGTAGACGCCGACCGTGCCCGCGCCCGCGCCGCCCCCGTGACCGGAGGACTCCAGCGCCCGCCAGCAGCACTCCAGGAAGAGCCGCTGCTGCGGGTCGGCGACCGCGGCCTCGGCCTCGGTCATGCCGAACAGGTCGGGGTCGAACAGGTCCAGGCCCTCGATCAGCCCGCCGACCGGGACGTATCCCGGCCTGCTCAGCAGAGCGGGGTCCACGCCCCTGGCCAGCAACTCGCCCCTGTCGAAACGGGTCAGGCCCTGCCTGCCCTCGACCAGCATGCGCCAGAACGACTCCGGATCGGGCGCCCCGGGAAAGCGGCAGTCGAGGCCGACGACCGCTATGGCGGTGCTCAACGGGACACCTCCTCGGCGTGCGCGCGGGCCCGCAGCCGCGATCCGCGGCCCTCCACCCGGCCCGCCGCCCGGCCCGCCACCGGGCCCGTGTCGCGGGCAGGCTGGGAGCCGGCGACGCGGGCAGGCTCCGGTGGCGCCTCGCGGCGGGCGATGTGGGCCGCCAGGGCACGGGCCGTGGGCCTGTCGAAGAGGTCCACGACGGAGAGCGCGGGAGCCAGGCGGCGCAGCTCGCGGTGGGCCAGGACGAGGGTGATCGACGTGGCCCCGAGGTCGAAGAAGGTGGCGTCGGGATCGACGTGGTGCCCCAGCAGTTCTTCGAAGACAGAGGCGATGGACCGCAGCACCTCGGGATCAGCCGGGACGTCACTCCGCGCGCCGGGTGCGCGCGGGACGCCCGGCGCGGTGGGTGCGGCCTCCACGCCCGGCGCGCTCTGTGCGGGCTCCACGCCCGGCGCGGTGGGTACGGACTCCAGGCCCGGCGCGCTCGGTGCAGGCTCCACGCCCGGCGCGCTCTGTGCGGGCTCCGGGCCCGGCGGGCGCAGCACCGCGGACGGCTCCGGCGCGCCGGGGCGTATCGTCAGGGCCAGCTCCAGGCCGCGTTCCCGGGCCTCGCGGAGGACCCGCGCCACCCAGTCCGCGAGGTCGCGCCCGCCGTCCGGCCGCACGTCCGCGTGCTCGTCAGCGGCTTGCTCAACGGCTTTCCCAGTGCCTTGCCCGGCGGCTTTCTCGGCGGCGGGGTGGCCCGTCCGTGCGTACGGGCCGGGCAGGGCGGCGTGGTCCACCTTGCCGTTGGCCGTGACCGGCAACCGGTCCAGGATCACCAGCCGCGCGGGCACCATGGACGACGGCAGCCGCTCCCGCAGCGCCGCGGTCAGCCGCTCCTCCGACAGCGGCTCCTCGGACAGCGGCTCCTTCCCCACCACGTACGCGACCAGCCTCGGCCGCCCGTCCGGCCCGGGGACGGCGGCCGCGACGCACGCCCTGACACCGGGCTGGCGGGCGAGCACGGCCTCGATCTCGCCCAGCTCGATCCGGTGCCCGCGGATCTTGACCTGCCGGTCCACCCGGCCGAGGAACTCGATCGTGCCGTCGGGCCGCCACCGGCCGAGATCGCCCGTGCGGTACAGCCGCTCGCCCAGGCCCGGGTGCACGGAGAACCTGGCCGCGGTCTGCTCGGGATCCCCCAGATAGCCGCGGGCCAGCCCGTCTCCGCCGATGTACAGCTCCCCTGGCTCGCCCAGCGGCACCGGCACGCCGTCCTCGTCGAGGACGCGGAAGCTCTGCCCGCGCAGCGCCCGGCCGTACGGGATGCTCTTCCACGCCGGGTCCACCTCCTCCACCGGATGGCAGATCGACCAGATCGACGCCTCGGTGGCCCCGCCCAGGCTGAACAGCCGGGCCTGGGGCGCGAGCGCGCGCAGCCGTTCGGGGAGGGTGACCGGGATCCAGTCACCGGACAGCATCACCAGGCGCAGCGAGCGCAACTGGCGGCGGGCGGCGTCCGGGTCCAGCTCGGCGTACTCGACGAGCATCTCCAGCAGCGCGGGCGCGGTGTTCCAGATCGTGACGCCGTGTCGCTCGGCCAGCTCCAGCCAGTGCTCGGGGTCGCGCTGGCGGGCCGGCTCCGGCAGCACCAGCGCCCCGCCCGCGCCCAGCACGCCGAAGACGTCGAAGACCGACAGGTCGAAGCTGAGCGCCGACAGCCCGAGCACGCGGTCGTGGTGGCCGATCCCGAACCGGTCGACGATGTCGTCCACGGTGGTGCGGGCCGCCCGGTGCTCGATCGCCACCCCCTTGGGCGTTCCGGTGGAGCCCGAGGTGAAGATCGCGTACGCCAGTTCGTCCGGCGCGGGCCGTTCCGGGACCCAGCCGTCGACCGGGGACGGGCGGTCGCCGACCTGATGGACGGTCACGCCTTCGGGCCAGGTGACCGGGCTGCCGCCGGCGGCGATCGCGGCTGCGACGCCCGCCTGCCGGCACACGGAGGCGACCCGCGCGGCGGGCCAGGACGGCTCGACGGGCACGTACCAGGCGCCGGCGGCGACGACGGCCAGCACCGCGGTGATCTGGTCGAACCCCTTGTCGAGGGCGACGGCGACCGGTTCCCCCGGTCTGATCGCCGCCGCCAGCCCGCGGGCCGCCTCCGCCAGCTCGCCGTGCGTCATCGCGCCGCCGGGGCCCAGCAGGGCCCGGGCTCCGGGGTCACGGCGGGCCGCCTCGGCCCACGGTTCGTCGAGCAGGGGCCCGGCGTCGGGGAACGGCACGCACTCCAGCGGCTCGTCCGCGTGGAAGCCCGGATCGGCGGCCAGGGTCGCGGACGTCCAGGCGGCCGGGTCGATCAGCCTGCGCAGGAGACGTACCTCGGCGGCGAGACATCCCTGGACCCACTCCTGGGGAAGCGCGCTCTCCACCACGTCCCAGGCGATCCTCAGCGGGCCTCCGTCGTCGCGCACGATGTGGTCGAGCAGCACCTGCGGGGTCTGCGACACCCCGAACACCTCCTCCCCCAGCCAGGCCGTGGCCTCCTCGTCGGCCAGTCCGACACCGCTGGTGAAGACGACCGGATGCGTCGGCGCACCGCTCGTGCGTCCCGCCGCCCGCAGCGCCTCGACGCCGGAGACGGCGCGGTGCTCCAGATCGGTCCAGAACCGCTGGTTCACCTCGGCCGCCCACGCGGAGAAGGTCCACGGGCGCGAGAAGTCGGGGACCGGGACGCCGACCAGGGCCGTCGTGGTGAAGTCGCCCACCACGTCGCGCAGCTCCTCACGGTCGGGGCGGTCGAAGAGCGTGACGTTCAGGCAGAAGGGGTCGGACGCGCCTCGCCGGTGCAGGGTGAGCGCGAAGGCGGCGAGCAGCACCCCCGTCGGGCTGAGCCCGTGCTCGGCCGCGCGGGCCCGCAGCAGCGTCCACTCCTCGGCGGTGAGCCGGCCCTCGTGCCGGGCGAACCTGGGCACGCCGAGCTCCTCGATCGGCGCGGCCAGCGGGAGCGTGGGCCCGGGCGGCAGGTCCGGCGCGCGTTCGGCCCAGTACGCGGCGGCCAGCGCCCGGCGCTCGCGTTCCTCCGGGTCCGACTCCCGCTCCCTGACCACGGTGGGGAAGTCGGTCGCGCACGGACGGGGCCGGGCCGCGGGGTCGGCGACCAGTTCGCCCCACTGGCGCATCAGGAGCAGCCAGCTCGCCATGTCGAGCGCCAGGATGTCCATGCCGACGAACAGCCGTGTCCGGCCGTCGGGCAGCAGCGCGGCGTGGATGTCGAACAGCGGCCAGACATCGGCCGGGCGGAGCTGGTGCGAACGTTCCGCGCGCAGCCGGTCGAGCGCCTGCCGGACCTCCTCGGCGGACGCCTCCCGCAGGTCGGTGCGCCCGACACGGTACGGCCCCTGCGACGCGAGCACGCGCTGCCTGCCGTCGTCGCCGACCACCATGCGCAGCATGGGATGGTGCTCGACCAGCACGTTCCACGCCTGCTCCAGCCGGTCGAGATCGGCCTCCGGGTCGCCGGGGCGCCGGTCGTACTCGTGGAAGAAGAACGTCGCCACGCCGCCCAGCGGGAACGCCCGGTCCCGGCCCACCCAGTACGCGGACTGGGCGGCGGTCAGGGGGAAGGCGGCGTCCTCCGGCGTGACCCGCCGCGCGATCGAACGCGCGGACGCCGCCCCCAGGAAGGACGCGATGGGCAGGTCCGCGCCGACGCGCTCACGCAGTCTGCGGCGCAGGCGCACCGCGGTGAACGACTCCAGGCCCAGCTCCGTGAGCCTGGCGTCGGGGTCCACCTCCCCTTCCTCGACACCGAGCACCTGTGCCACGCACGAGACGACCTCGCCAAGGGACGGGCACGACGAATCAGCCAGCGGAAAAGGGGTCACCAGACCTCCACGAACGTGGGCGGGGGAATCGACGCGAGGGCCGACCAAACAGGCGATGTCATGTCTAACACTAATGAAAACGATTATCAACACCGTTATCACGAAACAAACCGGCCGCCTCACGGCCGCTCTCGGCAAGGCGCGTGAGGGGCCGGGGTCTCCGGGGACGTCTCTGCCGCCGTGGCCTCGGGGTCTCGCAGGCGTGGGCAGGTTCCGGGCGCTGGGCCTCCCCCGTGAGGCCGGGGCGCTGTAGCGTCCTTGGGGCCGCCCGGCCGGTCATGGCCCGGCGGCCGCCTGGCGACGCGGGAGGACGGAGCAGCGATGGCGATTCGGCTGATCGGCGCGAACCCCGGCCTGACGGTGACCGGCGGCGGGCGGCGCGTGGCGTTCGCCTCCGTCTGGCGCGCCGACTGGTCGGAGGCCGGGAGCGGCAGGGCGGTCGTGCTGTGGCACGAGGGCCGCACCAGGGCCGTCGGCCCCGACGCGGAGCTGGCCCGCTGGCTGGCCGGCGAGTTCACCAGGCACTTCCCGGAGGTGGCGGGCCTGCCCTGGCCGGACCCCGAGGTGACGGTCGCGCCGGTGGACATGGAGCTGGACCTCACCGCCGGCCTGCGGGCGTCCGCCGCCGACGTGACCGTCACGATCGACGGGCCGCCGCTGGAGCGCCGCGCCTGCCGGGTCGAGGACTTCGACCTCGGCGGCGTCGCGCACCTGCTGACCAACGTCTACATGCCGTGCCCCTCGGGCACGCTGACCGTGGGCGGCGCGCCGGTGGCGGGGGACGCGACGCACGCCTTCCTCGCCGACGCCGAGGTCTGGAGCCGCCCCGCCACCGGCTGACCGGGGTCGGGCGGCGCCGGCGGCTGGCTCAGGAGGAGGCGTGGCCGTGACCGGCGTGACGGTCCCGCAGCAGCGCCTCGATCGCGGCCAGCCGCTCCTCCAGCCGGTGGACGTCGGCCCGCGTGGCGCCCGTCTCCTCCGGCTTCAGGACGATGACGAGGTGCCCGTCGGGTTCGAGCCTGCCCACGGCGACGTCGTCGATCGTCTCGCCGTTCTGCAGGCGGACGGCCGTCGCCAGTTGCCCTCGGCGCAGGGAGAGCCGCCTGGTCGCGCTCTCGACGACGCGTCCGTCCCTGATGACCTCGGTGGCCGTGCCTTCGAGGATGCGCTCCGCGCGCTCGTCGCGCGCCAGCCAGCGGGTCAGCACCGCGTTGACCACGACCAGGGTCACCGCGCCGACCGCGCCGCCCAGGAGGCTGTCGTCCGGCCCGATGACGGCGTTCTGCACGACGTTCGACAGCAGGAAGATCACGACGAAGTCGAAGGTGTTGAGGTTGGCCAGGCCCCGTTTGCCCGCGAGCCGGAACAGCACGACGATCAGCGCGTAGACGAGGACCGTCCGCGCCACCTTCTCCAGGATCGGCACCTGCATCGTCAGCATGTCATGCCACATGACCACTCCTCGGCCGCCGGGGGTCCTTCACCAGCAGCGTACGGCTGCCCGCCGGGGCCGCCCCGGTCAGGCGGGGCGGCGCAGGACGCGGCCCGGACGGCGGCCGGTGGGCTCGCCGTCCAGGAGCACCGGCTCGCCGGACACCAGAACGTGCCGCACACCGTCCGCGTACCGCCACGGGTCGGCGTAGGTGGCGAGATCCGTGACGGCGTCCTGGTCGAAGACGCACAGGTCGGCGACCTGACCGGGCGCGACCGTGCCGCGGCCGGTCAGCCCCAGCCGGGCGGCGGGCAGCCCGCTCATCTTGCGCACCGCCTCGGGCAGCCCGAGCACGCGGCGTTCACGGACGTGGCGGCCGAGGACCCGGGCGAACGTGCCGAAGCTGCGCGGGTGCGGGTGGCCGTCGCCCGGGGCGCGCAGCACCCAACCGTCGCTCGCCACGGCCGTCGATGGGTGGGCGAGCACGGCGTCCACGTCCCGCTCCGCCATGGCGTGGTTGACGATCATGACCTGGCCGCGGTGCGCGGCCAGCACCTCCAGCACGGCGGCGGCAGGCTCCACGCCCAGGTCGGCGGCGATGGCGGCGATGCTGTCGCCCACCCGCCCCGCGTACGGCCCCGGGGGAAGCGAGGCGATGACCACGCCCTCGGGCAGGAACGTGCGGCCCACGGCGGGCCGCAGGCCGTCCAGGACGCGCCGCCTGACGGCCGCGTCGGCGAGCCGGTCGAGCAGGGCGGGGACGCCGCCGTCGAGCGCCCACGCCGGCAGCCGCGAGGTCAGCGTCGTGGACGACGCCGCGTAGGGGTAGACGTCGCAGGCGACGTCCACGCCGGCGGCGCGGGCGGCGTCGAGCAGGCCGAGCGCGGACGCCACCCTGCCGTGGTTGGCCGGGCCCATCGCCTTCAGGTGGGAGATCTGCAGGCGGGCTCCCGACCGCGCGGCGACGCTCAGCGCCTCCTCCACCGCCTCGATCAGGTGGTCGCCCTCGTCGCGCAGGTGGGTGGCGTACAGCAGGCCGCGGCGGGCCGCCTCTGCCGCGAGCGCCACCAGCTCGCCGGTGGCCGCGAAGCGCCCGGGGGCGTAGATCAGGCCGCTGGACAGGCCGAACGCGCCCTGCTCCGCGGCCTCGGCGAGCAGCCGCAGCATGCGGGCCAGCTCGTCCCGCCCCGCCGCGCGCCGGTCCTGGCCGAGCACCGCGGCCCGCAGCGCGCCGTGCCCGACCAGGGGCGCGATGTTCACGGCCGGCCGCGCCGCGTCCACGGCAGCCGCGAACGCGTCCATGCCGGGCAGGCAGGCGTCCCTGCCGGTCCCGAGGGGCGACCCCTGGGAGGCGGGGCCGTGCGCCGGGAACGGCGACATGCCGCAGTTGCCGGTGACGAGGGTGGTGACCCCCTGGCGCAGGCACGCCTCCGCCTCCGGAGCGTCGAGGACGGTGAAGTCGGCGTGCGAGTGCAGGTCCACGAAGCCGGGCGCGACCACGAGCCCGTCCGCGTCGATCACCAGCACGGCCCGCCCGTCGGGCCCGCCTTGGTCGCCGGGTGCGGCCCGCCCGCCGGATGCGACCCTCCCGTCGCCGCCCGGGAGCGCGCCGGAGCCGCGGGCGTCCGCCTCGGCGACCGCGACGACCCGGCCCTGCCGCACGGCGACGTCCGCGCGGCGGGGCGGCCCGCCGGTGCCGTCCACCAGGGTGCCGCCCCTGATGAGGACGTCGTGGTTCGGGTACGGCACGGGTCGTCCCTCCTCTGCTCGCGCCATGATCGGCCGCTCCCACGACAGCATCGCGGACGGCCCCCTGTACAGGACGCGCGCCGGTGGCCCCGGCGCGCGTTCCCGAGCACGTCAGGCGGGCGCGAGGAGACCGGTCAGCGCTCCCGCGTGCGCCAGGCCGCTGGCGGCGGCGATCTCGTCGAGCGTCTGGGCGGGCCGCACCGGCGCGAGCCGCACCTCGCCGCCGCCGGAGACCGTGTAGCCGTGCACCGCCGGGTAGGGCAGGCTGTTGTACGCCCACGGGGTGGAGAAGTAGTAGGCCCCCGTGTCGTACAGCACGACGATGTCGCCCTCCTCCAGCTCGGGCAGCTCGCGCGCGTGCGCCACGACGTCGCCCGCGAAGCAGCACGGCCCCGCGACGTCCTGCGGGAGCACCGGCGCGTCCTTGGGCAGGCCGTCGGCGTCGAACGCGCCGACGCGCAGCGGCCAGGCGTCCGGCATGAGCACGGTCCTGGTGGCGACCTGCGCGCCCGCGTGGGTGATCGCGACGCGCCGCCCGCCCGCGTCCTTGGTGTACTCGACCAGCGCGGCGATGAAGCCGTTCTTGGCGAGAAGCGACCGGCCGAACTCGGTGACCAGCGCGTACGAGCCGTCGAACAGCCCGGGGACGGCCTCGCGCAGCGCCCGCGCGTACTCGGCGAAGGTGGGCCGCACCTCGTCCCCGTCGAAGTTGACGGGCAGGCCGCCGCCGATGTCGATGCTCGTCACCTGCCTGACGCCCAGCGTGGCGTTGATCTCCTCGGCGAGCCGGTACGTCTCGGCGATGCCCGCCGCGATGAGCTCTATCGGGCAGCCCTGCGAGCCGACGTGCGCGTGCAGGCGCGTCAGCCACGGACGCTCCGCGAAGGCGCGCACCACGCGCTCGCGCGCCCCCGGGTCGCGCAGCGGGACGCCGAACTTCGACGTGGCGGTCGCCGTGCTCATCGCGCCGATGGAGCCGGTTCCGACCTGCGGGTTCACGCGCAGGCCGAGCACCGACGCGCACCCTTCGGGCCGCAGCTCGTCGACGCGGCGCAGCTCGGAGAAGCTGTCGGCGTTGACCGCCACGCCGAGCGCGAGCGCCTGCCGCAGCTCGTCGCGGGTCTTGGCGGGCGAGTCGAAGACGATCGCGGACGGCGCGAACCCGGCGTCGAGCGCGATGCGCAGCTCGCCGGGGCTGGCCACCTCGCAGCCCATGCCGCTGTCGGCGAGCAGCCGCAGGACGGGGATCAGCGAGGCGGCCTTGGCGGCGAACGTGTGCAGCACGCCCGGCGCCGCGCCGGAGGCGGCAGCGTCGAAGGCGGCCTGCAGGTCGGCGACGGACTCGCGCACGCCTTCGACGTCCACGAACCCGGCGACGGGGTGCTCGGCGCCCAGCGCGCCCGTCCGCACGGCGTGGCGGACCACGGGGGCCACCCTGGCGGCGCGGGAGGTGGGTGCGGGGGCGAGCGTGGCGCTGCTCTGGATCACGTCCAGGACTCCTGAGGGCATCAAAACGCCAGCCGCCCGCCATAACGGGATAAGTCAGGCGACTGGCAATCATGGAAGGGAACATCACGAGATTCGGGCATAAGACCCCCGCACGTCGTTATCCGAGCGGCCAAAGTGATCGCCTGCCTTTGGCCCCGAAGCCAAGAACCGTTCCAAGGACCGGACGACCCCGCCAACAGGGGACGAGCGACGGCAGGGCCCGGCCCCTGCGACTGCAGGGCTGGGGCGACCGCAAGGGCCGGGGCCCGAGCAACGGCGACGCGCGCGAAGAGCGGACGATCTCAGGGGCTGGGCCCCTTGCGACCGCAGGAGCTGGGCCCCGGCGACCGCAGGACCCGGAGGACCCGGAGGACCCGGAGGACCTGAGCGACCACAAGGGGCGGAGCCCGAGCAACCGCGACACGCACGAAGAGCGGGCAACCGAAAGGGGCCGGGGCCCTTGCTGCCACAGGAGCCGAAGGGCCGGGGCAACCGCAAGGGGCCGGAGCCCGAGCGGACATGACAGACGCAGGGCCCGAGCGGCCGTGACAGGCCGGGGCCGGAGCGGCCGTGACAGGCGTGAGGAGCGGGCAGGTGTGGTGCGGCGTCAGGGGTTGCTGAGGGGTGAGGAGTTGGTCAGGGGGTTTCGGTCAGGCGGACGGCCAGGGTGATCAGGAGGCGGGTGTCAGGGTCGTCGAGGTCGACGCCGAAGCGCTCCCGGGCGCGGCGCAGCCGGTAGCGCAGGGTGTTCGGGTGCAGGACGAGCCGGCGGGCCGCCACGCGGACGTCGCCCCCGGCGTCCAGGTAGGCGGCGATCGAGCGCACCAGCTCGCCGCCCGTCGCCAGGTCCGTCCTGACCAGGTCGTGCACCGGGCCGCTGCCGCTCTCCAGCACCGGGCGCACGGCGTCCAGGACGCGCAGGACATCCAGGGCGGGACGCACGTCGGCCGCCGACGCGTACCGGCGCTCGCCGCGTCCCCGCGCCTCCTCGGCGCGCAGCACCCGTACGACCAGCTCGGCCTCCTCGCGTGAGGCGGACGCCAGCAGCGGCGACGCCACCGCGGGCCCGGCGCCCACCCGGACCCGGTTCGCCCCCGGCATGGACGAGGCCAGCCCATCGAGGTCGCGGGCCAGGCCCAGCAGGTCGCGGTCGTCGCCGCGCTCCAGCGGCAGCAGCGCGAGGACGCGCGTCCCCTCGCGCAGCACCCGCACCCCGCTCCGGTACGCCGCCGCCTGCAGCGCCAGCACCTCGACCGTCCGCTCCACCGCCGACGCACCCGGCCCCGGACCGGTCCCCCGCGCCTGCCCCGGCCTCAGACCCGGCCCAGGCAAAGGTCCCCGGCCCGGCCCGGGCTGCCCGAGCCCCCGGCCTGGCCCCGGCTGCTCGAGCCCCTGGCCTTGACTCGGCCGGGTTCCCCGGCCCTGCCCCTCCTCCTGTCCTAATGCCTGAACATGGGCCTGTCCCGGTCCCGGTCCCGGTCGCTGGGCCTGCGCCAAGTTCTGCCCCTGTCCCTGGGCCTGCCCCTGTCCTTGGGCCTGGGCCTGGGCCGAGTTCTGGCCCTGGGCGTGGACATGGGTCTGGGTGTGGGTCTGGGGTGAGGTGTCCAGTTCGGCCAGCACGACGCCGCAGCGCAGGTCCGGCGGCAGGCCGAGGGTCCAGGCGTGGGTGCTCATGTCGCCGTCGCCGCCGAGCAGGCCGCGCAGCGCGTGCTCCTCGCGGCGGCGGGCCGCGCTCTCGCGCAGCCGGTGCTGCGCCAGGTACGGGACGGCCACCTCGGCGGCGCGACTCAGCGCGCTGGCGGCGTTCGGGCTCAGCCCCCGGCCGTCGGCGGCGGCCCAGATGGAGCCGAGCATCTCCCTGCCGCTGCGGATGGCGATGATGAGCCGCTCCGGAGAGTCGCCGTCGGCGGGGCGGTGGATGACCTCGTCCGAGGACCACAGGGCGCGCAGCAGGCCGCTGCGCCGCAGCTCCTCGACCCGCCAGTCGGGCACCCGGCCGCCCAGGATGGTGGAGCGGCGCAGCTCGTCGGCCTCCGGCCCGGTGGCGGAGTGGGCGAGCACGCGGAAGCCGGTGTCCTCGATCGTGATGGAGCCGCCGGTGAACTCGGCGACGACCGAGGCGAGCGCGGCCAGGCCGCCGCCCGCTGTGGCGTCGGCCATCCGGTCGCCGCGCCCTGCGTCGGCGTACGCGAGCGCGGAGCGCAGCAGGGTGGCGACGTCGTCCCAGTCGGCCCACTCGGCCCGTGCGAGCAGCGCGACGCCCACCTGTTCGGCGGCGGACACCAGCTCGGACGGCAGGTCGTCACCCGCCCTGACGACCACGGCCGCGGCCCCGCGCGCCGCGGCCTCCCTGATCGAGGCGGTGGCGGCCCCGGTGGAGTGGAACAGCCCGGCGGCCAGGACGACGCGGTGGGCGTACGAGCGCGCCGGGCCCTCGTCGCCGATGATCATGCCGTTGACGTGGACGTCCTCGCCGGACGGCGCGAGCAGCAACCGCAGCACGCCGCCCTCGTCGAAGGCGAGCAGCTCGCGCAGGCTGATCCACCGGCCCCCGCCCCGGCCACCGCGCTCACCCATGCCGGGGAGCATACGCACCCCCGCCGCGCCCGCCGCCCGCGGCACCCACCGAAGAGACGAACACGACGCGCCCCTCCCGGACGGCCGGCTCACAGGCCGCAGATCGCCCCTCTTGCGGGGCGGCGCCCACAGACCGCCCCTCCTGGACGGTCCGGGTCAGTAACACAGACCGCCCCTGCTGGGCGGTGGGGCGGCCCTCCTGGACGGCGGGGCTCGGTCAGGGGCGGAGGATGAGGCGGATGGGGTTGCCCTCCTTGCGGGCCAGACGCTCGATGGCGGCGGGTGCGTCGGCCAGCGGCAGCACGTCGCTCACGGACCCGCTCAGGTCGAGCCGCCCGCGCCCGGCGAGCGTCACGAGCTGCTGGACGTGCTCGGGCTGCGAGCCGTAGTGGCCGTGCAGCGACTGGCCGAAGTAGGCGAAGCCGAGGTCGTTGGGGATGGTCAGCGGCTTGTTCGCCAGACCCACGACGACCAGCCTGCCGCCCTTGCCCAGCAGCGACAGCGCCTGCTCGCGCACCGGCGCGACACCGGCGAAGTCGAACGCGACGCCGAGGCCCTCGCCGCCGGTCAGGTCCATGACGCTGTCGCGCAGCTTGGGGTCGGCCGGGTCGAGCGCGACGTCGGCGCCGAGGGCGACGGCGCGTTCGCGGGCGGCCTCCAGCGGGTCGATCGCGATCACGGGGGCGGCGCCGACGAGCCTCAGCAACTGCACGGCGTGGGCGCCGAGCCCGCCGACGCCCCACACGGCCACCGCCTCGCCCGGACGGGTCGCGCCGGTGGCGGTCACGGCCGCCCACGGGGTGGAGACGGCGTCGGGGATGATGCACGCCTGCTCGAACGGCAGGCCGTCGGGGATGGGCACGACCGTGGTGGCGCTGGCCAGGGCGTACTCCGCGTAGCCGCCGTCGTAGTCGACGCCGCGCGTGAGCACGGTGCCGCGCAGGTTGACCTCGCCGGCCTGGAGCAGCACCCGCTGTCCCACCGACCAGCCGTCGACGCCGGGGCCGAGGGCGTCGACGACGCCCGCCACCTCGTGGCCGAGGGTGACACTGTCGCCGGACAGCCACAGCGGGCTGAGCGTGCCGTCGACGAGGTGGACGTCGGACAGGCAGACGCCGGCGGCGCGCACCTGGACGCGCACCTGGCCGGGCCCCGGCTCGGGGACGGGCACGCGCTCCATGCGCAGTTCGCGGGTGGGGATGTGCAGCCGGGCGGCGAGCATCTCGGTCATGGCTTCCTTCTCTCCTGCGTGGGTACGTCCTGGCGGCTCATGGGCGGCGCGGCGCTCTCACCTTCGGTGCGGGCGTGGCCGAGGGCGTCGTAGGCGACGTCCACGAGGTGGCGGGCCGCGTCGTGCGGCAGGCGGCCGCGCATCGCCACGCACACGACGGCCAGCGCGCCGAGCGCGCCCGTGACGCGCGCCCGGCGGGCGAACCCAGTCTCCGGCGTGACGGCGAAGGCGTCGGCGAGCGCATCGGCGATGAGCCCCAGCGAAGCACCGCTCCCGGTGTCCTCTCGCCCGGTGCCGCTCCTGGCCGTCTCTTGCGCGGCCGGCGGCATGGCGGCCCCTTGCGCGGCTCCGGCAGCGATGCTCCCGGCGGCCCTGGTAGCGGCCCTGGTAGCGGCTCCGCCATCGGCGTCGGCGTCGGAGTGGGACACGCCTGACAGGATCAGGGCGACGAAGCCCGGGTGGCGCACCGCCAGCGCGGCCAGCCGGACGAGCGCCTCCCTGTCGCGGGACGGTCCGGGCGCGAACCCGGCCACCGCGCCGGCGATGCCGCGCACCTCGGCCAGGCAGCGGGCGACGACCTCGTCCTGGAGCGCCTCCTTGGAGGGGTAGCGCCGCAGCAGCCCGCTCTTGGAGTAGCCGACCGCGTCGGCGATGCGCTGGACGGAGGTCTCCTTCAGGCCGTGTCGGGCGAAGAGCGCGGCGGCCACGTCGATGATCTCGTCGTCGATCTGCTGCTGCGTCTGCCGGGGCATGTCTCCAGCATAGCCCTGTTGCGACCATTTTGGTCGCAAAGCGACCGTCATGGTCGCGTCCGGTTAGGGTCCGGGCAGGTCCCGGACAAGCGGAGGGGCGCCGCCCGTCAGCTGACGGGCGGCGCCCGGGGGCAGGCGGCGCCAGCGCCGGTCGGGGCCGCCACCGGCGCCGCACCACCATGCCGGGGGGCCACCAGCGCCCCCACCACCATGCCCGCAGGCCAGACGACGCACCACCATGCCCGGGCGCCACCTGCGCCGCATCAAGATGCCAGCGGGCCACCTCCGTGCCCGCTCGCCGCCGACGCCGCACCGCATGCCCGCGGGCCACCGGCGCCGCACCACGGTGCCGTTGAGCCGCCGGCGCCGTTGAGCCGCCGGTGCCGTTGAGCCGCCGGTGCCGTTCCACCGTGCCAGGCTCCTCGGCGCTGTGCCACGGTGCCGGGCTTCTCGGCGCTGTGCCACGGTGCCGGTGGAGGGCGGATCTGGTGGCGGTGCGGCGCGGCGGCGTGCGGAGGAGGGGCGCCGCCGCGGCCCTGGATCAGTCGCGCGGGTCCCAGCCGTCGGTGTCGACGTCCAGGTCGAGCTGGTCGGCGATGTCGCCCCAGCTCACGAGCTTGAAGCCGGTGATCTCGCGGTCGGGCTCGGCCGGGGTGCCCTCGCCGTCGTGGGCGACGAACAGGCCCTCGTCGAAGTCGCCGAGCGGCACGTTCAGCACGGTGGAGCCGTCGCTGTGCTCGGCGCCGTCGACGCCGTCCTTCTCGCTGATCCTGAACTGGCCGAGGTAGGCGTTCGCGCCCTCCCTGCGGTAGGCGGCGAAGGTGCTGTCTCCCTGGCTGGAGGCGAGCAGGTAGCCCTTGCCGTCCTCGCGGTAGTAGATGGTGAGCCCTTCGGCGTCGGCCGTCAGGTGGGTGCCGCCGTAGCCGGGGTCGGCGCCGGGCGTGCACTCCTCGGTGGCCGGGTCGTACGTGCCGGGCACGCCGTACTCCTTGACCTTGTCCACCAGGACGGGCGTGCCGGTGAGGTCGGCGCTCATCCGCCAGATGCCGACGTCCTCCTGGGCGGCGTAGAGGACGTCCTTCTCCTGGTCCACGACCATGCCCTCGACCTGGGCCAGCTCGTCGGGCTCCATGCAGGGGGCCCAGCTCTGGCCGTTGGGGAGGGTGAAGGAGGCGGGCAGGCTCAGCGTCCTGACGAGCTGGTAGCTCACGGTGCCGCCGGCCTCGGCGACGAGCCTGACCAGGCCGATGGAGGTCTTGTGGCGGCGGCTGACCAGCGCGTACGTGCCGGTGGAGTCCTTCCAGGTGGTCAGGCCGTACGCGGTCTCGGCGTCGTTGACCTGCTGCTGGTCGGCGCTGAACACGTACGGCGCGGACGGGTCGGTGACGTCGGTGAGGTGGCCGTCGGAGATGGCGTAGATCCGGAGCTGGTCGCGGCCGCGGTCGGAGACGACGGCGAGGTCGCGCCCGCCGAAGCCGTAGACGACGTCCACGTTGTTGAAGCGGCCCGGCTCGTCGTCGGGGCCGGGGGCGGCGGGCGCGGGGAGGTGCTGGAGCTGCCGGCCGTCGAGGTCGTACACGAAGAGGCCGGCCTTCTTGGCGGTGCCGATCACCACGCTGTCGTCGGAGTCGGACGGGTCGACCCAGATGGCGGGGTCGTCGCCGTTGGCGTTGCCGCCGGCGTCGTCGTCGTAGAGGGCGGGGGTCTCGACCTCGGGGTAGACCGTCGCGACGCCGCTGCCGGACGCCGGAAGTGCTAACCCTCCTACCAGTGAAAACGTGGTGGCTGCCAGGAGAAGCCTGGACAGGGGACGCATCGCGCCTCCTCGTTCGGGGGGTGGGTGATGCCAGCAACGTAACGTGCACTTAACGACAAATCAATAGGATGTGTATATGTCATGACATAAAGGCTTATGCCGAGACGCAGGCATGCCGACGACGCCCGGCGGGGCGGTTCCGCCGGGCGTCGAGCCCACATCGGTCAGGCGTCAGCCGTGATTGACCCGCCAGAAGTCCGACACCGTCTGGCGGTTCTGCAGGTCGCCCAGCAGGCTCTTGGGATCGGTGTGGAAGAGCTGCCCCTGCCAGTCGGGCAGGCCGGGCGGGGTGACCATCGGCTTCACCGTGCTGTTGCCCGAGATGCCGCCCTCGCCGATCTCGTGCTTGACGCCCTCCTCGGTCATGATGAAGTGGACGTACAGCTTGGCCGCGTTGGGGTGCTTGCTCTTGCCGGCCACGGCGACGTACTTGGGGTAGCTGAAGCCGACGAACGGCGCCAGGCCCTCGCACGTCTTCTGGGCGAAGCCCTTGTCCTCGTTGTTGCGGAACTTCGAGATCGACATGAAGCCGATCTTCTTGTCGGTGGCGCCCGGGGCGCCGACCGCGGCGGAGATGTCCTCGTCGGAGCCGGTCAGCACGGGCTTGTTGCGCGCGATCCGCCTGACCCACTCGTAGGCCGCGCTCTTCTCCTCCGTCTTCAGCGGCTCGCCGTACTTCTGCTGGTACGCCTGCTCCAGCGCCTGGTTGCCATGGGCGTCGAGCTGGGTGAAGAACGACAGGACGGTGGGCTTGCCGAGCGGGTCCTGCATCACGAGCTTGCCGGCCCACGCGGGCTCGGTGAGGTCCCAGACGTTCTTGACGGGGCAGCCGTCGGGCGACAGCCTGCTGTTGTAGGCGAAGACGGTCGCCTTCGACAGGGCCAGCAGCGGGTTCTGGTTCTCGTCCGGGATCTGGGCCTTCAGGTCGGACGGGATCCAGGTCTGCGCCACGCCCTGCGGCATGAGCTGGCCGACGAGCACGCCGCCGTCCTCGTACATGGCCGCGTCGATGGTGACGTTGTCGGCCGCGTGCTCCCTGGTCATCTTCTCGGCTGTCTGCGGGGTGTCGGACTTCACCCCTTCCATGGCGATGCCGTACTTCTCGGTGAACGCCTTCGCCACCTCCTCGATGTCGCCGCTGGAGTCGTAGACCAGCAGGCTGCCCTCCTTCTTGGCGGCGGCGACGAGCGCGTCGAGATCGAAGACGGCGTCGAGCGACGGGCCCGGCAGGGCCTTGGCCGTCGCGGCCGACGACGAAGGCCCGCCCGCCGTGGAGGGCGCGCAGGCCGCGGCGGCGAGCGCCAGCAGCGCCAGAGAAACGATCTTCCGGCTACGCCTCATGGTGGCGTTCACTCCTCTGCCTCTCAGAATCACAGGCGCCGCCAGAGCCCCGACCCGGCGCCGCGGTGCGCTCCACAGTGAACGTTAGGTGAATAATTTGTCAAGACATACTGACGTGCAAGTGAACAAGAGCCTCGCGGCACCCGAACCTGTACACACGGACAGAGGTCCGAATGTCATGACAAAGTATTGACTGTTCACCTTCCGTTCATCTAGAACTGAAGACCCCTGGACGAGAAGCCGGCCCGGCCGTGGCACCCCGCGCGCCACCGGTCCCCCGACCGTCGCCGGCCCGTCCCGCGCCCCCTCGAAAGGAGCCCTCACGCATGCGTGAGCAGGACTACCTCCGCCTGCTTGACGAGCGGGCCTGGCACCCGGAGCGGGTCGCCGAGGCCGCCGCCACCCGCAGGCGCAGGCCGCTCCGCGGCCCCCGGGACCGGCTGCTCATCGTCGCGGCCGACCACCCGGCCCGCGGCGCGCTCGGCGTGGCGGGGCGGCCCATGGCCATGCAGAGCCGGGTCAGCCTGCTGGAGCGGCTGGTCGTCGCGCTCGCCAGGCCCGGCGTGGACGGGGTGCTCGCCACCGCCGACGTCATCGAGGACCTGCTCCTGCTCGGCGCGCTCGACGACAAGATCGTCATCGGCTCCATGAACCGCGGCGGCGTGCAGGGGGCGGTGTTCGAGTTCGACGACCGCTTCACCGCCTACGACGCCGACTCGATCGCCGGCATGGGCCTCGACGGCGGCAAGGTCCTGTGCAGGATCGCCCTGGAGGACCCGGCCACCGTCAGCACGCTCGCCGGCTGCGGCCAGGCCGTGACGGAGCTGGCGCGGCGCGGGCTGATGGCGATGGTCGAGCCGTTCTGGTCCGGCCGGCTCGACGGGGCGGTCAGGCACGACCTGTCGCCCGAGGCGATGATCCACGCGATCAGCGTGGCGCAGGGGCTGGGAGCCACGTCGGCGCGCACCTGGCTGAAGCTCCCCGTCGTGCCGGAGATGGAACGCGTCATGGAGTCCACCACCCTGCCCGTCCTGCTGCTCGGCGGCGACCCCGGCGACCTGGCGGGCGAGGCGTACGACTCCTGGCGCAAGGCGCTGCGGCTGCCCGGGGTGCGCGGGCTCGTCGTCGGCCGCACGCTGCTCTACCCGCCGGGCGGCGACGTCGCCGCGGCGGTGGACGCCGCGGTGAGCCTGCTGGAGGCCGCGTGACCGGCCGCCCCCGCCCCGCTCCGCTTCCCGGCCCCGCTCCCCTTCCCCGCCCGGCCGGGCCGCCGGACGGCCCTGGCGGGCGGCGGTCCTCGCGGTGACGGGCTGGACGCTCGCCTTCGCCGCCGTGGCCGCCCTGTTCGTGCTGATCAGCGGCGCCAACGACGGGGCGACCCTGATCGGGCTGGGGATGCGGTTCCCCCACACGCCGGGGTGGGTCGCCGCCGTGATCCTCGGCGCCGTCCTGTTCGCCGGGCCGTACGCGCTCGGCGTGGCGGTCGCGCGGACCTTCACCGAGGGCCTGGCCGGGCTCGGCACCAGGGACGGAGCCCTGGTGTTCCTGGCCGGCGTGGTGACCGCGGTGGCCGTGGTCGCGGTGCTGACCGGCAGGGGCCTGCCGACCAGCCTGACGCTCGCGCTGATCGGCGGCGTGTCGGGGGCCGGGCTGGGCGCGGGGCTGCCGGTGTCGTGGGGCCGGCTGCTCACCGTCCTCGCCATCGGGCTCGCCGCACCCCTGGCCGGCCTCGTCCTGGGCTACGCCCTCGGCGCGGCCTCCCGCCGGGCGCCGTCGTACCGGCGGATGCCCCGGCTGGTGCTCGGCGGCCACCTGCTGGCGTACGCGGCCCAGTGCGCGGCGTACGCGGTGAACGACGGCCAGAAGATGATCGCCGTGGTGAGCGTCGCCGTGGACGTGAACCGCGACGGGCCAGGACGGGTCGGCGACGTCGCCGTGTCCCCCGCGTGGATGGCGGGGCTGACCGCGCTGTTCCTCGCCGGTGCGCTGACCAGCCTGACCAGGGTGGGCGAGCGGCTGGGCCGCGGCCTGGTCATCACCAGGCCGCTGCACGTCGTCTCGGCCGAGACGGCGGCCACCGCGGCCGTGCTCGGCAGCTCGGCGCTCGGCAGCCCCGTGAGCATGACCCAGTCCGTCACGGCCGGCGTCGTCGGCGTGGTGGCAAGCGAAGGAACCAGGAGGGTGAGATGGCAGGGAGTGCTGAACGTGGGTACGGCGTGGGTGGTGACCTTGCCGTCGTCCATGCTGCTGGGCTGCGTGGCGGGGCTCGCCGTGAGGCTGCTGTGAGCGGCCGGTCCAGCAGGGTCCGGCGCCTCGTCCGCGTGTGGGACGAGCTGCGCGGCCGATCCGGCCAGCGGGTCGTGGACCTGATCCGCGGCCAGATCGCCGTGGTGCGCACCGGGGCCGCCCTCGCCTGCTCGACCGCGTCGGGCACGATCGGACGCTCCGACGCCCGCGCCCGCATGGCGGAGATCGAGCACGAGGGCGACGCGGCCAGGGCGGCGCTGGTGCGGGCCCTGTGGCGGATCCTCGCCACCCCCATCGACAGGGAGGACCTGTTCCGGCTGTCCCGCTCGATCGACGACGTCCTCGACCACCTGCGCGACTTCGTCCGCGAGGCCGACCTGTTCGGCCCCACCGACCTGGGCTTCGCCGTCGAACCGCTGCGGGCGGTGCTCGACGGCCTGGACGAGCTGGAGGAGGCGCTGCTGCGGATCCTGCGCGACCCCGGCTCCGTCACCATGGCGGTCCTCGCCACGCGCAAGTCGCGCACCAGGGTCCGCCAGCTCGCCCAGGCCAGGCTCACCGAGCTGTTCACCGGGCCGCTGCGGATGGACACCCTGCGCGAGCGCGAGCTGCTGTCACGCCTCGACGCGGTCGGCCGCAGGCTGGGCGAGTCCGCCGACGCGCTGGCCGACGCGATGCTCAAGCGAAGTCACTGAGCCGAGCCCGCCCGCCTGCCCCGCCTGACCGCCTGACCGTCTGACCCGCCTGGCGAAGCCGCCGACCCCCCTACCCCCCGAGATGACCCCTGAAGGAAGTCCCATGGCTGTTTTGACCAAGACGGAGCCGCCGCCTCCCCCGCCGAAACGGCGCAGGATGGTCTACCGGCTGCGCGTGCTGCGCCACGACCCGACCGCGGCGCTCGGCCTGATCCTCGTCGTCGTGCTCGCCTACCTCGTCGTGGCGCCGCTCGTCGCGGTGCTGTCGGACGCGTTCCGCCTGCAGTTCGGCGACGAGGTGCACGCCGGGCAGCAGCCGGGCGAGTGGACCGGCTACTACCTGTGGCGCGTCTTCCGCTCGCAGATCAGCGGCCTGCTGTTCTGGGAGCCGCTGCTCAACACGGTGGTCGTCGCGGTGGGCACCACGCTGTTCGCGCTGCTGCTCGGGGGCGGCATGGCGTGGCTGGTGACCCGGACGAACGTGCCGGGCCGCAAGTGGATGGCCGGCGCGCTGGTGATCCCGTACATGCTGCCGTCGTGGACGTTCTCGCTGGCGTGGCTCACGCTGTTCAAGAACGAGCGCTCCGGCGGGCAGGTCGGCTTCCTGCAGGCGCAGGGCGTCCGCACGCCCGACTGGCTGGCCTACGGCGCGCTGCCGATCATCGTCACGCTGGGGCTGCACTACTACCCGTTCGTGCTGCTCCTGGTCGGCAACGCGCTGCGGCGCATCGACGCGCAGCTGGAGGACTCCGCGCGCATCCTCGGCGCGCCGCGCCGCACCGTCATCAGGCGGATCGTGGTGCCCCTGATGCTCCCGGCGCTGTCGTCGGCGGTGCTGCTGGTGGTCGGCCGGGTGCTGGGCACGTTCGGCACGCCGTACGTGCTCGGCCTGCCGGCGGACTACCGGGTGCTGTCCACCGGGCTCTACCAGTCGATCCGAGACCGCAGCACCGGCGTCGCCTCCGTGATCGCCACCGTCATCGTGATCATCGGCGTGCTCATCGTCTTCACCGACATGCGGCTGATGCGCGAGCACCGCAGGTTCGTCACCGTGGGCGGCAAGGGCGCCATGGACCGCCTGGGCGACCTGCGCCGCTGGCGCTGGCCCGCGTTCGCGCTGGGCATGGTGGTCTTCGCGGTCAGCGTGCTGGTGCCGGTGCTGACGCTGCTGCTGTCCACGCTCACCCGCACCCCGCTGGACCTGTCCACCCTGACGCTCGACTACTGGTTCGCCGAGCGCCTGCCCGGCGCGGTCGGCTTCCCGCACGGGGTGCTGCGCGGCTCGGAGGTGTGGGAGGCCGCCTGGAACTCGGTGCGCATCGTCGGCCTCGCCTCGATCATCTGCGCCGTCGCCGGCCTGCTCGTCGGGTACGTGGTCGTGCGCGGCACCGCCCCCCGCATCGCCGCCTTCCTGCGCCAGGTGTCGTTCCTGCCGTACCTGATCCCCGGCATCGCGTTCGCGGCGGCGTCGCTGTCGCTGTTCGCCGTCGCCCGCGGCCCCGTCCCGGCCCTGTACGGCACGACGTTCCTGCTGATCCTGGTGATGGCGGTGACCCACCTGCCGTACAGCTCACGCTCCGGCATCGCCGCCATGATGCAGCTGGGCAGGGAGCCCGAGGAGGCCGCGCAGATCGCCGGCGCCTCCTGGTGGCAGCGGATGCGGCGCATCATCTTCCCCATCCAGAGGGGCGCCCTCGTCACGGGCGTCGTGCTGCCGTTCATCTCGGGGTTGAAGGAGCTCAGCATCGTCGTCATGCTGACGACCACCGGCACCGAACTGCTCACGACGCTCTCCATCGGCCTCGTCGACTACGGGTACACGCAGCTCGCCAACGCCGTCGTCCTCATCATCGCCCTGCTCTCCTTCACCATGACGTCCCTGACCCAGCGCCTGACCAAGAGCAGCCTGGCGTCCGGCCTAGGAGGTTAGATGCCGAACATCACCCTGAGCGCAGTCTCCAAGTCGTACGGCGGCGGCGACCACGCGGTCAAGAACCTCGACCTCGTCGTCCCCGACGGCGCGTTCATGTGCCTGCTCGGCCCGTCCGGCTGCGGCAAGACCACCACCCTGCGCATGATCGCCGGGCTGGAGCAGCCCACCGGCGGCACCATCGCCGTCGGCGACAGGGTGCTCGACTGCGTCGAGCGCGGCCTGTACGTCCCGCCGGAGAAGCGGGGCATGGGCCTGGTCTTCCAGAACTACGCGCTGTGGCCGCACCTGTCGGTGCGCGAGAACGTCGAGTTCGGGCTGCGCATGCGCAAGGTGCCCGCGCCCGAGCGGCGGGCGCGGGCGGAGGCGGCGCTGAAGATGGTCCACGTCGACGCCGCGATGGACCGCTACCCGTCGCAGCTGTCGGGCGGCCAGCAGCAGCGGGTGGCGCTCGCCCGCATGCTCGCCGTCAACCCGTCCGTGCTGCTGCTGGACGAGCCGCTGTCGAACCTCGACGCCCGGCTGCGCCTGGAGATGCGCGCCGAGCTCAAGCGCATCCACGAGGAGTCGGGCGCGACGATCGTGTTCGTCACCCACGACCAGCTCGAAGCGCTGACCATGGCCACCGACGTGGCCGTCATGAGCGACGGCGAGCTGCAGCAGCTCGCCGCCCCGATGGACATGTACGCCAGGCCCGCCAACCGGTTCGTCGCCGAGTTCGTCGGCAGCCCGCCGATGGCGATCGTGGACGTCGGCCCCTCCCCCGCCGGGCTGGCCGGGTCGCTCCTGCGGCACGTCGAGTCCCGCGGGGCTCCGGAGCGGCCGGGCGGCGTCGGCATCAGGCCGGAGGCGCTGCGGTTCGGCGCCCCGCCCGCCTCGGCCTGGCGGGAGGAGGCGCTGGTGGAGGCGGTGCTCCCGGCCGGCTCCTCCTGGACGGTGCGGCTGCGCATCCTCGACGCCGAGCTGTACGCGCTGTCGTACACGCCGGTCGAGGCCGCCCCCGGCGACGTGCTGACCTGCTGGACCGACCAGCTCCACCTGTTCGGCGCCGACGGCGCCAGGATGTCCTCCTGGGACGCGGCGGAGGTGCGCGCGTGATCCGGCCCAAGGCGTTGCTGCTGGACTTCGGCGGCGTGATCGTGGAGACGGCCAGGCGGCCGTCCTGGGCGGCCGAGCTGGCCGCCGAGGTGCACGAGCTGCTCGTGCGGGCCGGCTGCGACGGGCTCGGCGTCGAGGACGTCGAGAGCGACATCCTCGCCGGGGCACGCGCCGACTCGTACTGGAAGGACTCCACCTCCCGCCAGTTCGACCCGGAGGAGATGACGCACCGCCGCTTCTGGGCCGACTTCGTCGCCACCGACTGGCCCGCGCAGGCCCGCGCCCTCGTCGGCGTCGAGGCGACGCCGCTGTGCAGGCGCATGGGCGAGCTGCGCAGCGGCCGCAAGACCCGCGACGGCATGGAGGAACTGCTCGCCGCCTGCTGGGAGCGCGGCGTCAGGCCCGCGATCGTCAGCAACGCGCTGTGCGGAGCCGTGCACCGCGACTACCTGACCGAGACCGGGCTCGACCGGCTGTTCGCCGCGCAGGTCTACAGCGACGAGGCCGGCGTCCGCAAGCCGAACCCGGAGATGATCTGGCTGGCCTGCCGGGCGCTCGGCGTGGACCCGGCCGACGTCTGGTACGTCGGCGACAACTACGACCGGGACGTGGTCTGCGGCGCCCGCGCGGGAGCCGGCGCCACCGTGCTGATGGTGTCCCGGAGCACCGACGAGATCCCGTACCGGGTGCGGCAGACCCCGCAGGCCACCGTGGAGGACCCGCGCGGCCTGCTGAACCTCCTGGAGGAGACATGGACGTGAACACCTCGCGCGAACTGGCCGCCGTCGCCGCCGAGGCGGCCAGGGCCGTCGGCGACATGCTGCGCGGCGCCTTCCGCTCGCGCCCGGAGGTCAGCACCAAACGCGACTTCCACGACCCGGTGACCGAGCACGACAAGGCGGCCGAGGAACGCATCAGGGAGGTGCTGGCCGAGCGCTGCCCGGACAGCGCCGTCGTGGGCGAGGAGGGCGGCACCCGGGGCGAGGGCACGATCAGCTGGTACGTCGACCCGATCGACGGCACCGCCAACTTCGCCGCGGGCCTGCCGTTCTTCTGCACCTCCATCGCGGCGGCCGTGGACGGCGAGGTCGTGGCGGGCGTCGTCTACGATCCCGTACGCGACGACGAGTTCACCGCCTGGCTCGGCGGCGCCGAGTGCAACGGCGCGCCCATCCGCAGCTCCGGCGCCCGTACCGACCGGGAGGCGGTGCTGCTGTCCAGCTACCCCACCCCGCGGGACCTGGCCGCCGACGGCGAGGAGGCGCTGCACCGCTTCGCCCGCATGGTCAACGCCTTCGCGTCGACCCGCCGCCCCGGCAGCGCCGCGCTGAAGCTCGCGCACGTCGCCGCCGGCTGGTCGGACGTCGCGTACGGCACCCGGGTCAACGCCTGGGACGTCGCCGCCGGGTCGCTGCTCGTCCGGCAGGCCGGCGGCGTCTACATCCCGCTGTCGGGCGGCGTCCTCACGCCCGGCGGGTACCTCGCCTGCGTCGGCGGCTTCGACCTCGAAGGCTCCGTCATGGCCGAGATCGCGGGAGCGGGCGCGTGATCCGGTGGATCGTCACCGACCTGGACGGGACACTGGTCGGCCGCGACCTGGCCATGGTGCCGGCCAGCCGGGACGCCCTGCTCCGCTTCCGCGCGGCGGGCGGCGAGGTCGTCGTCGCGACCGGGCGCATGGAGGACTCGGCCCGCCGCTACTACGAGGAGCTCGACCTCGAAGGACCCGCGATCCTCTACAACGGCGCCCGCACCGTCGATCTGGTGACGGGGGCGGTGCTGCGCTCGCGCGTGCTGCCCGAGGCCGCCTGGAAGACGCTGCTCGGGCTGTTCGACGAGCTTCCCTCCGGCGCGTACCCGGTGGCGTTCTGCCGGGGGGAGGCGCTGGCCGTCCACGACGTGCCCGAGCTGCGGGACTTCGCCCGCCGCGACGGCATCACGCTGCGCGACCCGGGTGACTGGACGGCGCTGCCGCCCGGCGAGATCACCAAGTGCATGCTGATCGGCGACCCGCTGCCGGAGCTCGCCGTCGCCGGCACCGTCACGGTCCGGTCGGAGGCGACGTACCTGGAGGTGCTGCCGGAGGGCGCGACGAAGGGGAGCGCGCTGCGGGACCTGGCGGCGGCCCGTGGCGTGCCGCTGGAGCACGTCGCGGCCGTCGGCGACAACCCGAACGACCTGGACATGATCAGGACGGCGGGCGTGGGGGTGGCGGTCGGCGACGGCCACCCAGAGGTCCGGGCCGCGGCGGACGTCGTGGCGGCGGCCTGCGCCGACGGCGCGGTCGCCGACGTGGTGAAGCTCGCCCTCAAGGCGAACGGCTGGGTCTGAGCAGCCGGGTCTGAGCGGCCGGGTCTGAGCGGCCGGGTCTGAGCGGCCGGGGTGCCTGGCTACGGCGCGTTCCGCAGCTCGGCGGCGGCCCGCTCGGGCGGCACGATGTTGACCGCCATGCCGGAGCCCAGCTCGAACCCGGCCGCGATCGTCAGCCTCGGCACGATCTGGACGTGCCACTGGAACCAGCGCGCCCCCTCCCCGCCGTTCGGGGCGCCGACGATCGCGTAGTTGTACGGCACGTCGCCGAGCAGCCGCCGCAGCCCGCCCAGCACGCGGACCAGCAGCGCGGCGACGTCGGCCAATGCCTCGTCGGAGGCGTCGGCGAACGACGCGCGGCGCTCGGTGGGCACGACCCACGTCTCGTACGGCGTCCTGGCCGCGTACGGGGCGAACGCGGCGGCGCGCTCCCGCGCGGCCACGACCCTGGCGCCGTCGTCCAGCTCGGCCCTGACGAGGTCGAGGTAGAGGCAGCCGCCGGTGTCGTCGTGGTAGGCGCGGGCGACGTCGTGCAGGTGGCGGTGGCGCAGCGGCACCACGGGCGTCGAGACGATCTGGGAGTGCGGGTGGGCCAGCGACGTGCCCGCCGCGGCGCCGTGGTTGCGGAACGGCAGCACCAGGCCAGGGCCCCGCTCACGCAGGACGCGGGTGCGGGTCCGGCAGGCGTCGAGCACGGCGGCGACCGTGTCGGTGCCGCCGTCGGCGATGTCCCAGTCGTGGTCGGGCGTCTCGATGACGACCTCGTGGGAGCCGTCGGCGACGGCCCGTCTGAACAGCCCGCGGACCCGACGCGCCCCGGCCACGGCCTCCGTCGCGGGCCCGGTCGGGGGTGTGACGACCGGGTAGCGGTTGGGCACCACCCGGATCGACCAGCCGCCGTCCGGGCCCGGCCTGCGCCACAGCTCAGGAGGGGTGCGCTCCTCACGTCCCGGACAGAACGGGCACGTCTCCCTGGACCCCGGCACGGGGACCGGCTCGCCCCACTCCAGGGGACGCTCGCCCCGCTGCGGCGCGAGCACCACCCAGTCGCGCGTGCAGGGGTCCTGCCGCAGCTCCGGCACCCCGCCCACCTCCTCACCGGCCACGACCGGCCCATCTCACTCGGTCCGTCTCACCCGGCCCATCTCATCCGGCCCGTCTCACCCGGCATCTCGACGGCCCGGCCTGTCGGTCCGGCCCGTGGTCCACCTCCCCGGCATTCCCGCTCCCCCGCCGGACACGCGGACGCCCCGGGAGGGATGTCCCCGGGGCGTCCGCGACGGGCCGGCGGCCTACTTGAAGCCGCGCAGCCGCAGGCTGTTGGTGACGACGAAGACGCTGGAGAACGCCATCGCCGCACCCGCGATCATCGGATTGAGCAACCCCATCGCGGCCAGCGGCAGCGCCGCCACGTTGTAGGCGAACGCCCAGAACAGGTTCCCCTTGATCGTCGCCAGCGTCCTGCGCGACAGCCGGATCGCGTCGCCCGCCACCCGCAGGTCACCGCGCACCAGCGTCAGGTCCGACGCCTCGATCGCGACGTCCGTGCCGGTGCCCATGGCCAGCCCCAGGTCCGCCTGCGCCAGCGCCGCGGCGTCGTTGACGCCGTCGCCGACCATGGCGACCGTCTTGCCCTCGGACTGCAGCCGCTTGACGACGTCCACCTTGTCCTGCGGCAGCACCTCGGCGATCACCTCGTCGATGCCGACCTCGGCCGCCACCTGACGGGCCACGGCCTCGTTGTCGCCCGTCAGCAGCACCGGGGTGAGGCCGAGCCCTCTGAACGTGGCGACCGCCTCCGCGCTGGTCGGCTTGACGACGTCGGCCACGACCAGGACGGCGCGGGCCTTTCCGTCCCAGCCGACGGCCACGGCCGTGCGTCCCGCGGCCTGCGCGGCCTGCAGGCGGCGCTCCAGCTCCACGGGCAGGTGCTGGGACCACTCGGCGAGCAGCCGGGGGCGGCCGACGAGCACCGCGTGGCCGTCCACCACGCCCTGGACGCCGAGCCCCTCGACGTTGGCGAAGTCCTCGGGGGCCGGCAGGTCGCCGACCCGCTCGGCGGCGCCGCGGGCGACGGCCTGGGCGATGGGGTGCTCGGAGGCGTGCTCCAGCGCGCCGGCCAGGCGCAGCACCTCGTCGGCGTCCTCGCCGTCGGCGACGTGCGTCTCGACGAGGGTCATCTTCCCCTCGGTGACCGTGCCGGTCTTGTCCAGCACGATCGTGTCCACCCGCCGCGTCGACTCCAGCACCTCAGGACCCTTGATCAGAATCCCCAGCTGCGCACCACGCCCCGTACCCACCAGCAACGCCGTCGGCGTCGCCAACCCCAGCGCGCACGGGCACGCGATGATCAACACCGCCACCGCCGCCGTGAACGCCGCCGCCGCACCCGAACCGGTACCCAGCCAGAAGCCGAGGGTGCCGAGCGCCAGCGCGATCACCACCGGCACGAACACCCCCGAGATCCGGTCGGCCAGCCGCTGCACCTGCGCCTTACCCGTCTGAGCGTCCTCCACCAGCCTGGCCATCTGCGCCAACTGCGTGTCCGACCCCACCCGGGTCGCCCGCACCACGAGCCTGCCACCCGCGTTCACCGTGGCGCCGGTGACCGGGTCACCCGGCCGCACCTCGACCGGCACCGACTCACCCGTCAGCATCGACGCGTCCACCGCCGAGGAACCCTCCTCGACCACGCCGTCCGTCGCGATCTTCTCACCCGGACGCACCACGAACAGCTCACCAACGGCCAGCCGCTCGACCGGCACCCGCCGCCCGTCGGCCAGTTCCACCTCCTTGGCGCCAAGCTCCAGCAGCGCCCGCAGCGCCGCCCCCGCCCGCCGCTTCGACCGCGCCTCGAAGTAGCGGCCGGCGAGGATGAACGCCGTCACCCCCGCCGCCGCCTCCAGGTAGATGTTCATCGACCCGTCGCCCCGGGTGATGGTGAACTCGAACGGGTGCGTCATGCCGGGCGTGCCGGCCGTGCCGAGGAACAGCGCCCACAGCGACCAGCCGAGCGCGGCGATCGTGCCGAGCGACACCAGGGTGTCCATGGTGGCGGCGCCGTGGCGCAGGTTCGTCCACGCGGCCTTGTGGAACGGCCAGCCCGCGTACACGACCACGGGCGCCGCCAGCGTGAGCGACAGCCACTGCCAGTACGTGAACTGCAGCGCAGGGACCATCGCCATGGCGATCACCGGGACCGCCAGCACCAGGGAGGTGACGAGCCGGTTCCTGAGGGGGCGCAGCTCGTCGTCGTCCTCGGCCGCCCGCGGGCCCGCGTCCGCGGGCTGCGGCGGGGCGGGCAGCGCGGCCGTGTAGCCCGCCTTCTCCACCTCGCCGACCAGCACCTGCGGGTCGAGCCCGGCGGGGAAGCTGACCTTGGCCTTCTCGGTGGCGTAGTTGACGGTGGCGGTGACGCCGTCGAGCTTGTTCAGCTTGCGCTCGATGCGGTTGGCGCAGGACGCGCAGGTCATGCCGCCGATCGAGAGCTCGACCGACCCGCCGGAGACCGGCTGCCTGTCCTCGGTGACGGAGCTCATCACCTCTCCTTTCTGACGTTCCGACATCTGGCGTCCGGCCTCAGTGGCCGTGCCCACCGGACTGCCCGTCGCTGTGCTCGTCGCCCTGGTCCTCGGTGTGGTCCTCGGTGTGGTCGTCGCCGTGGCCGGCGCCCGCCGTCGCGGTGAAGGCGGCCGTCCGCACGGTGTCGCCGTGCTGGAAGTCGAGGAACAGGCCGTAGTCGCCGCCGCTCGGGACCTCGGCGTAGAAGGTGATCTGCGGGCCCGCCGCCGTCCTGCCGTCGCCGGGCGCGCCGTCGGGGTGGACGTGGAGGTAGGCCAGGTCGCCCGCGCGCAGCGCCACGAGGTGCCCGTACGCCCCCAGGTAGGGCTGCAGGTCGGTGACGGGTTCGCCGTCCTTGCTCACGGTGAGCGTGAGCTTGCTCGCCCGGCCGGGCACGAGGTCGCCGTCGAGCGTGACCGTGTAGCCGTCGACCGTGGCGGTGCGCGACGCCGCGGGCAGCGGCCTCGGCTTGTAGTCGCCCGCGACGAACAGGTCGGTGCCCAGCGTGAGCGGGCTGCCGCCGGTGGGGGCGAAGTCGGCGAAGGCGCGGTACGCGCCCGCCTCGGGAAGGGTCAGCTTCACCGACCAGACGCCGTCGCCCGCCTCGGACGGATGCAGGTGCTGGAAGGTGGCGAGGTCGCGGGAGACGACGATGAAGTGGAGCTTCTTGTCGTGCTGGACCTGGTAGTCGGTGACGGGCTTGCCGTCGGGGCCGGTGACCGTGAAGCGGTAGTCGACGGGCTCGCCGGGCTTGATCTCGCCGGTCAGAGGCTTGAGGGTGTAGCCGTTCTCGGACATCTGGAGCCCTCCGGGGGTATCGGCGGCGGCCTGCTCCGCGTGGCCGCCGGTGTGCCCGGCCGGTTCCCCGGGGGAACCGTGCCCGGCCGTCGTCTCGGGTGTCGTCATCGTGTGGGCGGCGCCGGGGGCCGGGTCCGCCGGTGCGGCGGCGACCGGGCCCACGGCCTTGCCCACGCCCAGGGCGCCGCCGAACACGACGGCCAGCCCCAGGACGTAGGCGCCGAGCTTGACGGGCGCGTTCACGAGCGGCCCGCCAGCTCGTACCCGGCCTCCTCGACCGCGGCGGCGACGCGCGCGCTCTCGACGGGGCCGTCGCTGGTCACGGTCAGCAGGCCGGAGGCCAGGTCCACCTCGACGGAGGTGACCCCCGCGACCGCGCCGACCTCCTCCTTCACCGAGCTGACGCAGTGGCCGCAGGTCATGCCCTTGACGGTGTACGTGGATGTGGTGCTCATATCGATCTCTCCCGGAATCTCTCTGTCGTCTCCGCGCCGCCGCGCCGTCGCCGCTGTGCCGCCGGTCACGAGCGGACGAGCCGCGCGATCGCGTCGGACGCCTCCTTGACCTTGGCGCGCGCCTCGGCGCCGCCGTCGGCCACCGCGTCGGCGACGCAGTGCTCCATGTGCTCCTCCAGCAGGACCAGGGCGAAGGACCGCAGTGCGCTGGTGGCCGCCGACACCTGGGTCAGGATGTCGATGCAGTACTTGTCGTCCTCGACCATCCGCTGCAGGCCCCTGACCTGCCCCTCGATCCGGCGCAGCCGCCGGAGGTGCTCCTGGCTGCTCTCGGTGTATCCGGCCATCTCAGCCTCCTCCCCCTGGGTTCCGTCCCGCCTGTTCCAACACTATACCCCCGTAGGGTATTCCGCGCCCATGCGGATGTGGGCTCCGTCACACGCCGAGCGACTCCGTCTCGGACGTCTGCTCGCCCGCCGCGCGCGCACGGCGCCCGCGCATCAGCACCAGGGCGAGCACCGCGCCCGCCAGCGCCACGACGGCCGCCCCGGCGAACGCCCCGCTGAAGCCCTCGGTGAGCCCCGCCAGGTCGCCCGGCTCCGCTCCCCCGGAGGTCGCGATCGCCGTCATCGCCGCCAGGCCGAGCGCCGAGCCCACGTTGTAGGTGGTGTTGACGATGCCGGACGCCAGGCCGCTCTCCTCGGGCCGTACGCCCGACATGGCGGCCATCATCGCCGGGATGTAGGCCAGCGACATGCCGACCGCGGCCACCAGCGAGGCGGGCAGGACGTCCACGACGAAGCCCCCGTCGGCCCTGACCAGCGAGAGCCCGCCGACACCCGCCGCCAGCACCGCCAGCCCGAGGACGATCAGCGGCTTGGCCCCGAACCGGCCGAGCAGCCGCGCCGTGATGCCGATCATGAAGATCATGACGGCCACGGTCATCGGCAGCAGCGCCGCCCCGCTGGGGAAGGCGCCGTACCCCAGGACCTGCTGCAGGTAGAGGTTGAGGAAGTACCACATGGGGATCCACGCCGCGCCGAGCAGCGCCATGGCGAGGTTCGCGACGGCCAGGCCCGGGGTCCGCCAGACGCCGAGCGGCATGATCGGCTCGCGGACCACCCGCTGGACGCCGAGGAAGACGGCGAGCAGCACGGCCGCGCCGCCCAGCTCCAGCAGGGTGGCGGCCGAGCCCCAGCCCTGCTCCGGCGCCCGGACGACCGCGAACACGGCCAGGGCGATGCCCGCCGTGACGGCGGCGGCGCCGAGCACGTCCACCGAGCCGCGCCTGCCGCGGACGGCGGGGAGCAGAGCGGGGACGGCGGCCAGCGTGGCCAGCCCGATCGGGATGTAGACGATGAACACCCACGGCCAGCTCAGGTACTCGGTCACCACGCCGCCGAGGAACACACCGGCGGTTCCGCCCGCGGGGGCCGCGGCGCCGTACAGGGCCATGGCCTTGCCGAGTTCGCGCTGGTCGTGGCCGAACAGCATCATGAGCAGGGTCATGGCGGAGGGGGCGATCAGCGCGCCGCCGACGCCCTGGATCGCGCGCCCGAGGATCTCCACGCCGGCGCCGCCCGCCGCGGCGGCGACGACCGAGCCCGCGATCAGCACGACCCAGCCGGTGGCGAACACCCGGCGGGCGCCGAGCAGGTCCGACAGCCGGCCGCCGAGCAGGAGCAGGCCGCCGAAGGCGATCACGTAGGCGTTGAACACCCACTGCAGGCCGCCCTGGGTGAAGCCGAGGTCGCGCTGCATGCCGGGCAGCGCGACACCGATGATGGACGTGTCCATGATGACCATGAACTGCGCGGCGGCGAGCACGACCAGTGCCCACCACCTGCGGGGATTGACGGCGTTCATACCGTTCTCCTGGTTTCTCGCACCCTGAGGTGGGGTGCGGTTCGATGTGGTGAAAGGGGGCCCTGGGCCGGGCGGCGGACCGGCGCGCTGCGGTTGGGACGCGCGGCGCGGCCCGCCACCCGGGCGCTCAGGACCCTGCCCCCCGGTCTCCCGGGGTTCTAGGCCCCGGTTCCGGCGAGCCGGTACCCGGCGCGCTCGACGGCGGCGCGGATCTCCTCGTCGGAGAACCCGGCCCCGCTGACGGTGACGGCTCCGGTCGGCAGGTCCACCGAGACGCCGGCGACGCCGCCGACCTTGCCGATCTCGGCGGACACCGACGAGACGCAGTGGCCGCAGGTCATGCCGCTGACCGTGTAGACGCTCGCGTCGCCCTCGGCCACCGTCGCGGCCGTCGTGCTCTCACCCGTTCCGCACGCGCATGCCGTGCACATGGCGTCCTCCTTCTCATACCTGTAGGGGGTATCTGCGGCAGGGAACGTAACACACCCCCATGGGGTATGCAACCCTTCGCCATATACGGGGAGGGGGTATAGCATCGGCAGCTCACGATCTCGGGAGGAAGCACATGAGACGCCTGACCCCGCTCGACCCCGCCGCCGCGCCCGGCAGGTCCAGGGAACTGCTGGAGGACATCGTGGCGCGAAGGGGCGGCGCCGGCGAGATGGTGTCGGCCATGGCCCACTCGCCCGCCCTGCTGCAGGGGTACCTCGACCTCTCCCGCGCCATGAGGCGCGGCAAGCTGCCCCGCGCGGTGAGCGAGAAGGTCTCCCTGGCCCTGCAGGAACGCATCGGCTGCGGGCTCTGCCTCGACGCGCACGCCCAGGGCGCCCGCGCGGCCGGCCTGAGCGAGGACGACATCGCCCTCGCCCGGCGTGGCGCCTCCACCGAGGCACGCGAGACCGCCCTGATCGCCGTGGCCCTGCGCGTGCTCGCCGAGCCGTCGGCGCTGACGGACGAGGACGTCGCCGGGCTGCGCGGGCACGGCTGGAGCGACCGCGTCATCGCCGAGATCCCCGGCCTGGTGGCGCTCAACCTGCTGACCGGCTCCTTCAACCTCCTGGCGGGCCTGCGGCCGGACTCCTGAGGCCCGCTCCCCCGCGAGAACGACTCGGGAGGCCGGCGATCACCGTGGGATCGTGGTGGGCATGGGGAATGCTGCGCGAGGGCTGGCCGTCCTCGTACTGGCGGGTCTGGGCATGCTGGCGGCCGGGTCGGCTCCGGACGACCCGGGCCGACCCGGTGGGCGCCGCCCGGCTGGCTCCCGTGCTCGCGCTGGGCGAGCGCATGGCCCGGCCGGAGCAGATGGCCGCGGCGGCGCTGTTCCTCGCCTCGGACGCCGCCTCGTTCGTCAACGGCGCGATCGTCCCCGTCGACGGCGGCTGGTCCGCCGCCTGACCGGGGCCGCCCACCACGGGGTCAGGGGTGGCCGGCGAGGCGTTCGACGTCGGTGTTGAAGCGCCTGAGGTAGACGGCGAAGTCGGCGACCTCCTCGGCCGTCCATCCGGCCAGCACCTTCCCCAGGCCGTTGATGTTCCTGGCGCGCTCGTCGTCGAGGTGACGCTCCCCCGCCTCGGCCTGAACTTTCGCCCGTTCCGGCATGACCTCGCCCCTTCTGGTGACATATAGATATCGATCACCTACGTACAGTGAGCGGACGGGGGCGCCATGGCGACGGGGACCTTGGCGGTGACGGCGACCGACCTGTGGGCGGCGCGCATGCAGATGTCGCTGTCGCTCGGATGGCACATCGTGATCGCCTGCTTCGGGGCCGCCATGCCCGCGATCATGCTGATCGCCGAGTGGCGGGGCCACCGCACCGGCGACGTGGCCTACCGGCTGCTCGCCAGGCGGTGGGGACGGGCGATGGGCGTGCTGTTCGCCGTCGGCGCGGTGTCGGGCACCATCCTGTCGTTCGAGATGGGCCTGCTGTGGCCGGGCATGATGGGCACGTACGGGCAGGTCATCGGGCTGCCGTTCGCCATGGAGGGGGTCGCGTTCTTCATCGAGGCCATCTTCCTCGGCGTCTACCTGTACGCCTGGGACAGGATGCCGCCCGTGCCGCACATGCTGGCCGGCATCCCGATCGTGCTGTCCGGCGTGATCAGCGCGTTCTTCGTCGTCACCGCGAACGGCTGGATGCAGCAGCCCGTGGGGTTCACGCAGGAGGGCGGGCGGGTCACGCAGGTCTCGCCCCTGCGCGCGATGTTCAACCCGGCCGTGCCGACGCTGACCATCCACATGATCCTGGCCGCCTTCATGGTGGCCGGGTTCGCCATGGCGAGCGTGTACGCCGTGGCGATGCTGCGCGGCCGGCGCGACCGCTACCACAAGGTGGGCTTCCTGCTGCCGTTCACCGTGGCGGCGCTCGTCACGCCCGTCCAGATCGGCGTCGGCGACTGGGCGGCCCACGCGGTCGCCTCCAACCAGCCGGTGAAGCTCGCCGCCATGGAGGGCGTGTACAGGACCGACCGCGGCGTGCCGCTGCACCTCGGGGGCCTGTACATCGACGACGAGATGCGCTACGCCCTGAACCTCCCGTACGGGCTGTCGCTGCTCGCCCACTGGGACCCCAACGCCGAGATCGTCGGCCTGGACTCCGTGCCGCCCGGCGACCGCCCGCCCGTGAACGTCGTGCACTGGGCGTTCCAGATCATGGTGGCGATCGGGTTCGCGCTGCTCGCGCTCGCGGCGTGGACGGCGGTGACCTGGCGGCGCCGCCGCGACCTGCCCGGCACCCGCTGGTACCTGCGGGCCGCCGCCGTGGCCGGGCCCGCGGCGGCGCTGGCCGTCGAGGCCGGGTGGATCGTCACCGAGGTGGGCAGGCAGCCGTGGATCGTCTACCGGGTGCTGCGCGTCCGCGACGCCGTCAACCCCGCTCCCGGCCTGGTGTGGGGGTTCGTGCTGGTGGCGCTCGTGTACCTGGTGCTGACCGTCGGCACCGTGTACGTCATGCGCAGGCTCTCGCGTGACGTGCCCGTGCCGATCGCGCCCCAGGAGGCCGACGTGTCCGGGTACAAGGTGATCTGACGATGTCCCTCACCCTCGCCGACGTCCTCATGGCCGTCCTGTGGATCGGGCTGACCGCGTACGTGCTGCTCGGGGGCGCCGACTTCGGCGGCGGCGTGTGGGACCTGCTGGCCGGGGGCGCGGCGCGCGGGCGGCGGCAGCGGGCGCTCGTCGAGCACTCCATCGGGCCGGTCTGGGAGACCAACCACGTCTGGCTGATCCTGGTGATCGTCCTCATGTGGACCGGCATCCCGCCCGTGTTCGCTGCGGTGACCTCGACCCTCTACATCCCGCTGACGCTGGCGGCGCTCGGCATCATCGCGCGGGGCGCCGGGTTCGCCTTCCGCAAGGCGAGCACCGAGGTGTGGCGGCAGCGGCTGTTCGGCGCGACGTTCGCGTTCTCGTCGCTCGTCACCCCGTTCTTCCTCGGGACGGCCGCCGGAGGGATCGCCTCGGGCCGCGTCCCGCCCGGTCTCGCCCGCGGCGACCTGGTGGCGAGCTGGCTCAACCCGACCTCCGTGGTGACGGGGCTGCTGGCCGTCGCCACCGCCGCGTACCTCGCCGCCGTGTACCTGACCCGCGACGCCGAACGCGCGGGCGACCAGGACCTGGCCGGGCTCTTCCGCCACCGGGCCCTGCTGGCCGGGCTGGTGACGGGGGCGCTGGCCGTCGCCGGGCTGCTCGTGCTGCGGGCCGACAGCCCGGGGCTCTTCCGCGAGCTGACGTCGGGGTGGGCGCTGCCGTTCGTGGTGCTGTCGGCGGTGGCGGGCGTGGCCTCGCTCGTCCTGCTGTGGCGGCGCTCCTACCTGGCCGTCCGTGTCACCGCCGCGCTCGCGGTGGCCGGGCTGCTGTGGGGCTGGGGCGCCGGGCAGTACCCGATGCTGCTGCCGGGGCTCCCCCTGAGGACGGCGGCGGCGACCGACGCCGTGCTCGCGGCGACCCTCGCCGCCCTGGCCCTGGGCGCGCTGCTGCTGGCGCCGTCGCTGTGGTGGCTCTACACCACCTTCCAGCGCCCCCATCCCCCACCGGAGAAGCGGCCGGAGCATTGAGCGGCTACTCCCGGCGTGGTACGGGCGGGGTGGGGATCGTCCCGCTGCGGTAGCGGGAGATGCCTCCGCGTGGCGGACGCCTCGCGGGCCCCGTTGGAGCACCATGACGACGTGCGGGAACCCTCCCTGGCCCGCACCAGTCGTGAAGGAGATCCCCTGATGTTCCTACGTGTCGCGCTCGCTCTGCAGACTGTCGCGCTGCTCGTCCAGGCGGTGACCGCGGGCATGCTGCTGTCGTCACCCGGCGGGCGCGCGGCGCACGCGGCCACCGCCATCGCCGTGGTCGTCACCGTGCTGGTCCACCTGGTCGCCGCGGTGATGACGCGCCGCCGCGCGGTCATCATGCCGGCCGTCACCATGCTGCTGATGACGGTGGTTCAGATCGCGCTGGCCGTCGCCCATCTCAAGGTCCTGCACGTGCCGGTCGGCGTTCTCATGTTCGGCGTGAGCCTGATGCGCGTGAGCGCCCTCTGGCCGTCCCGCCGCGCGGCCGCCGTCCCCGCGTAGCGCACTCGTTTCCAAGTCGCCTGCAAGATCGTGATCTTAACGTCCCGGGTGTGGACAGACGGCTGCTGACCGGCGTCCTGCTGGTGGCACTCAGCGGATGCGGGATGACGGGGATCGGGAACGGAGGCCAGGTGGACACCGGCCAGACGAGCACGGGCCGGCTGAGCACCGGCCGGGTGGACGGCGCGGTCGGCGACGGCCCGCGCGCGGGCACGGAGGACGTCGAACCGGGCGTGCTGAAGGGGCGGGTGGCCGACGCGCAGGGCAGGCCGGTCGAGGGCGCCGAGGTCGTCGCCGACAACCAGGTGCTCCACGACAGCAACGCCGTCGTGAGGACCGGCGCCGACGGCACCTACCGGGTCCGGACGAACATCGGCGTCACCTTCCACGCCACGGCGACGGTGACCAGGCGCTACAACGGCCAGGAGTACACGATGAGCCTGGCCCCCGACGACGACGCCCCGTTCGCCGGGCCGAGCGGCGCGATCAGGAACTTCACCTGGAAGCTCTCCGGCGAGCGGCCCGACGGCCTCGGCTTCTACGGCGGCAAGGTGCTCTTCCACCTCGACCCGACCGACCCGCACGACCCGGACGCCTTCCTGGACGACGAGAAGGTCCGCCTCAGCCTCACCCCGGACGGCCCGCTGGTGGACGGCTCGCCCGGAGCCGCGATCTCCCGGCGGGCCGGCAGGAACGGCGACGGCTCCGGCCTGGAGGACGTGCCGATCGGCCGCTACCGCATCACCGCCGACCACGAGGGCCGCCCGCTGCGGGTGAGACTCAGGGACGGCGGCGACTACGCGGACGAGGTGGTCGCCGGCTTCACCCCCGTCATGACGGGCGTGTACCACATCCAGCTGGAACTGGCCCTGCCCCGCGCCTGACCGGCCACCGGCCGCGCTCCCTCGACGCGGCCGCCCGCCCTCCGCGTCGACATTCGCGCGGATCTCTCCCCCGCTCTGCGGCGATCCGGCTGTTTCGCTCAAGTCGATGTTCATTCGAACATCGATGTGTTAGAAATGGGTCATGGGTGTCGCCAATCGTCTGGACCTGACCCTGCGGCTCGTCCAGGGCGCCGGCCGGGTGTCCGTGTCCGAGCTCGCCCAGCGCCTCGGCGTGTCCGAGATGACCGTCCGCAGGGACCTCGACGCGCTCGACCGTCAGGGCCTCGTCCGCAGGGTGCGCGGGGGCGCCGTCCCCACCCGCGCCCGCGAGGAGGAGGCCGGGTTCTCCGCCCGGGAGATGTGGCAGGCCGCCACGAAGGACCGCCTCGCGGCGGCTGTGGCCCGGCTCGTCGAGCCGGGGTCGCGCGTGCTGCTGGACGCCGGCACCACCACCGTCCACGTCGCGGAGCAGCTGGCCGCGCGGGCCCCGCTGACCGTCACCGTGCTCAGCCTGCAGGCGGCGACCCGCCTCGCCGACCGGCCCGGGATCGAGCTGCTCGTCGCGGGGGGCCGCTCCCGCCCCGGCGAACGCTCCCTCGTCGGCCCGCTGGCGCTGCGCACGCTGGAGTCGCTGGCGTTCGACTGCTTCCTGATGTCGATCGGCGGCGTGCACGCCGAGCACGGCTGGTCGGAGTTCTCACTCGACGACGCCGCCGTCAAGCAGGCCGGGCTCCGCCAGGCCGCGCGCACCGTCGTCGTCGCCGACGCGACCAAGCTGGGCGTGCGCGCGTTCAGCCAGGTCGCTCCCCTCGACGCGGCGCACTGCTTCGTCACCGACGCGGCCGCGGCCGACACCGCCACCCACCCCAACGGCCCGCGCACCCTGGACGCCCTGCGCGACGCGGGCGTCGAGACCCTCCTCGCCTGACCACTCCACCTTCCGAACCCGCCGGGGAGCCGCCCTCATGACCACCGCGCCACACCCCCTGATGATCCTCGTCGCCGGCCCCTACCGTTCGGGCACCGGCGACGACCCCGCCCTGCTGGAGGCCAACGTCCGCGCGATGAACGAGACCGCTCTCGTCCTCTTCCGCGCGGGGCACCTGCCCGTCACCGGTGAGGCCCTCGCCCTGCCGCTCCTCGAGACGGCGGGAAGCGGCCGTCCCGGCGACCCCCTCTTCGAGGAGATCTTCCACCCCGTCGCCGAGCGGCTGCTCACCCGCTGCGACGCCGTGCTGCGCATCGGCGGCCCCTCCGCCGGCGCGGACCTCATGGTCGCCCAGGCCCGCGCCCAGGGCAAGGACGTCTACACCGGCCTCGCCGACGTCCCGGCCGCCCGCCCGACGGCCGCGGACGCCTCCGCGCCGCAGCCGGGGCGCCAGTGAACCGGGGAACCCTCACCACCGGCGTCGTGGTGATCGGCGCGGGCCTGGCCGGCCTGACGGCCGCGTACGAGCTGCGGGCGCGCGGCGTGGACGTCCTGGTGCTGGAGAGCGCGGACCGCCCCGGCGGGCGCATGTCCAGCGACCGCGCGCACGGCTTCGTCGTCGACCGCGGCGCGCAGTTCGTCTCCACCGGCTACGAGCGGCTCATGCCGCTGCTGCGGCGGCTCGGGCTGGCCGACGAGCTCGTCCCCACGAGCACGCGGGCCGGGTTCGTACGCGACGGCGAGATCGTCACGGTGTCCCCCGCCAACCCTGCCACCTTCGTCACCGCCGGCCTCCTGCCCGCCGGCGCGGCGCTGCGGGCCGGGGCCGGATTCGCCCGCACCGGTCCGCGCCTGCGCCGCCGCGCGCTCCACGACCTCGCGCAGTGGCAGGACCTCGACACGCGATCCGGCGACGGCTGGAGCCGCGCCGTCTTCGGCGACGTCTTCACCGACCGGGTGATGGACGCGATGGTCAGCGGCTTCTACTTCCAGAACGTGGCCGGGAACTCCGCCGCCCTGCCGGCGATCCTCACGGGCTTCACCGCCCGCAGGGCGGCGACCATGGCACTGCGGCGCGGGCTGGGCGCCGTCACCGAGGCGCTCGCCGAGCGGGCGCCCCTGCTCCTGGAGACGCCCGCCCTGGAGGTGCGGGAGGCCGGTGGCGGAGTCGAGGTGGCGACCCCCGACCGTACGATCGCGGCCGGCGCGGCCGTGATCGCCACGCCGGGGCCCGCCGCCGCGCGGCTCCTTCCCGGCTCACCCGATTCCGGCCTCCTCTCCACCCCCTACAGCTCGACGATCCTGGTCGCCCTGCGCTACGGCCCGAGATGGCGCAGCAGGCGGCTCGACGGCGTGTACGGCGTGCTCGTCCCCGTCACCGAGCTCCGGACCGTCGCGGCCATCGGCGTCGAGTCCGGCAAGGCCCGCGCGCTCGTGCCCGAGGGGGAACTGCTCAACGTCATGCTCAGCGAGTCCGCCGCGTCGCGCCTGCGCGACGCGGGCGACGACACCGTGATCGAGCACACCCTGGACGAGCTCGCGGCGCTGGTGCCCGAGGCGCGCTCCCAGGTGACGGGCGCGACCGTCCACCGCTGGAGCGCCGCGCTGCCCTGGACGCCCGTCGGGCAGGCCGCCCGCGTCGCCGCGTACCGGGAGTCGGTCGCCGCCGCCGCGCCGCGGGTGATCCTGGCCGGCGACTACCTGGGACTGCCCTTCACCGACAGCGTCGTCCACACCAGCCAGTGGGCGGCCGCCCAGGCCCTCCGCCTGGTGTCGCCACGTACCGGCTGAGGCCGGAGCGGTTACGCTTGCGCGCGGACCAGGACCCGAGCTTGGAGGCGACCGTGGCGATGCCGAAGAAGGGCTCGCGGCTCATCACCGTCGACGGCGGCGTGTTCCGCTGGCGGGTAGGCCACCGGCCGGCCCGCGGCGGGGACAGCGGCCCCGGCCCCCTCACCTTCGCCGTCGAGCGGGCAGAGGACCCGGCAGGCGTCCTCGTGGTGTCGCTCCCCTGCGCCCGGCCCGACAACTGGGCAGGAGAGCGAACGATCGTGATCCGTCCCGTCCTCGTCGCCGGATGCGTCCGGCGGGCCCTGGAGGAAGGATGGGACCCGGGGCGACCTGGTTCCGCCTTCACTCTCACCGTCACCGAGGACGAACTGGCCACGCTCCTGGGCGAACCGCCTCAGTACCTGATCCCCTTCCTCTGGGGCATGATCCCGGAAGGCGGCGGCATCAGGGACCTCCCTCGATGCACCCAGATCTGGAGCCGTGACCAGCCGGGCGCCGGCCGGGCGCCTTCCGCTCCTTAGCCGGTGCCCTCCTGGAGGGGGCGAGCAGCGCGACGCGAACGGCTCGCCCGGCGGGCCTTCGTGGGCGCCCCGGCCCGGCCCCCGCCGCCCCCGTACGCGGCGGGCCGAGGCGCCCACGGCGAGAGAGCCGGGTCAGTCGCAGTGGATGTTGCGGTAGCTGCCCGTGTACACCACGTCCCCGTACAGCACGCCGCCGTAGACGTTGATGCAGGTGTTCCGCGCGGAGACGTAGGCCCGACCCGCGTAGTAGCGGTAGCCCTTGCCGCTCTCGCTCACGTCCGAGTCGGAGGCCGTGGACGTCGAGATCGCCACGGCGATGTCGACGACCTTCCCGGCCCACGCGTCGATGGGGCGCACGACGGCGCAGCTCTTGCCGGTGGAGCCGTTCCAGTAGACGTAGAGGTAGCCGCCGGTCGCGCCGCCCGCGCTGGTGACCGGCCGGACGCGGTCCAACAGCCGGTAGCCCGCGCCGCAGGGGCCGGCGGCGTTCGCGGGCGCGGCGGCGGTGACCAGCCCGGCTGCTGTGGCGAGCGCGGCGACGCTCGCGAGGAACGCGGTGCGAACCTTCATGGTCTTCCCTTCCTAGGAGCCCCCAGGGGAGGCGGCGATCCCGCCACCAGGAGAAGGGGGGCGGCGGGGGGTCGAGGCGATCGTGCGCCGAAAGACTGCACGAGACCTGCACCCGGCCTTCAGGAAGCGCGCGGGAAGAGTGAAGGAGGAGTGAAGGCGCAGGTCACCGGGTGACCTGCACGTCGAAGAAGATCCCGGACCGGTTGGGGAAGTAGAGGGTGCCCCCGGCGTCGACCATCTTCCAGAAGACCTTGCAGGAGCCCGGGACGTCCGGCGCCTCGACGGTGACGCTCACCAGCGCCGAGGCTCCGGGCGCGGTGTCCGGGACCCGGACGCGGGGCGGCGTGCGGCAGACGCCGGAACCGTCCAGCGGCGCCTGCCGGGCGAGGTAGCGGTCCTGCCAGGGCACCGTCCCCGTGTCCCATTTCCGCGGTGAGCAGTCCGCCGCTCCATGGCCGAAACGGCGGCGGCGTCATTCTGGCCGCGGCGCCGGACGGGCGGTGTTCGTCAGGGGGTCCGCGGCTTCGGGGTGCCCGCCGACCTGCTGTGCCGGGTCGGTGGGGTCGGTCTGTGAGAGTGCGGCGAGGAGCCGGAGTTTCTCGTCGCTGTCGCTGTCCTTGTCCGGGTAGTAGACGACGAGGATGACGTCGTCCACGGGGAGCTTGTCGCGGTGGAGCCGTAGTTCACCGACGACGGGGTGGCGGACGGTGGTGGTGCCTCCGTCGAGGTTGCGGACGTCGTGCCGGGCCCACAGCGTGCGGAACCGCCGGCTGGACAGCGCGAGTTCTCCGACGAGCTCGACGAACCGCGGGTTGTCGGTGTCGTCCCCGATGGTCGTGCGAAGGGCGGCGACGAAGCCGGCGGCGGCCTTCGTCCAGTCCTGGTGGAAGGCTTGTTCCTCCGGGTCCAGGAAGAGGGAACGGAGCCGGTTCTCACCGGGCCGCAGGCGCGGGGAGAGCGCGACGGCCATCGGGTTGGAAGCCAGGACGTCGAAGGCGCGTCCTTCGACGAACGCGGGGATCTGAAGGTGGGCGAGGAGCTGGTGCACCCGTGGCGGTACCTGCTCGGGTCGCCTGCGGCGCGGCGCCCTGGGGCGTGCCGCCGTGAGGCCGAGCAGATACGTCCGCTCGATGTCGTCGAGGTGCAGGACGCGCGCGAGTGATTCGAGGACCTGAGGTGACGGGTTCTTGTCGCGGCCCCGCTCCAGGCGCAGGTAGTAGTCGGCGCTGATTCCGGCGAGCAGGGCGACTTCCTCACGGCGCAGGCCGGGGACGCGACGGTTGCCACCGGGCGGCAGCCCCGCCTGCGCCGGGGAGACCAGCTCACGCCGGGCACGAAGGTAGCTGCCGAGCCGGTTGCCGGATTCCTCATCCTTCATAACCGACACGGTAATGCGGCGCCCCCGACGCAGAGGGGGCCCTGGCAGGACCCCGGAAGAGGGGGGCCCTGCCGCGCCCGGCGGATGCCGTCAAGACTTGCGGCAGCGCTCTCCGAGCAGGACGGAGAGCATCGCCGAGTGCGCCGCGAGCCTGAACGCCGTCGGCGCCATGAACTGAAGGGAAGATCTCGTGGATCTCTCCAACCGCACCGTTCTCATCGTCGGCGGGACGTCCGGCATCGGGCGGGAACTGGCCCGCCGGTTCGCCGCGGCGGGCAGCGCCGTCGCCGTCGGCGGCCGTAACCCGGAGGCGCTCTCGGAGCTCGCCGAGGAAGGTTTCGGCACGTTCCGCATCGACGTCACCGACGGCGTCTCCGTCGCATCTGCCCGTGACGCCGTGCTCGCCCGGTACCCCGAACTGGACACCGTGGTGACCATGTCGGGCGTCATGCTCCTGGAGGACCTGTGCGACCCCGCCCACTTCGAGGCGGCGGAGAGGACGATCGACACCAACCTGCTCGGCACCATCCGGGTCATCGACGCCTTCACCCCCCACCTGGTGGAACGCGGCGCCGGCACCTTCATCACGGTCACCTCCGGCATCGCCTTCCTGCCGTTCCCGCCCATGCCCACCTACGCCGCCTCGAAAGCCGCGGTGCACGCCTACTCCGAGGCACTGCGCGCGCAACTCGACGGCACCGGCGTCAGCGTCGTCGAACTCGTTCCCCCGGCCGTCGCCACGGCGGGACAGGAGAAGGTGAACCCGCGCGCACTGCCGCTCGACGACTTCGCCGCCGAGGTCACGCGGTTGCTCTCACAGGACCCCACCCCTGACGAGATCCTGGTCGAGCGGGTCCTCATGCACCGCTGGGCTGAGCGCGACGGCACCTACGACGACCTCGTCGCGCAGCGTTCCCAGGCCCTGGCCATGCTCCCCAACCGCCGCGGCTGACACGTCCGCTCACCTCCTGCGCCGCCTTGGGGCGTTGCAGGCGGCGGCTTGAGAACCTTGAGTCACTCGGTGATTCCGTGCTGCTTCAGGCGGGCGACCAGCTCACCCATGTTCTTGGGGGCGGCCCAGGCTTCGCCCCCGACGCTCAGCCGTTCCTTGCCGCCCACCAGGGCGGTGGCCCCGGATCGCTGATTCAGCAGTTGCGGATCTTCGAATATCAGGCCCTGCGGGGGTACGAGCATCAGCTTGGCGTCCGGCGGAAGAGGCTCCCCTGGGTCATGTACCTCCAATTCCTGGACAGGACGCTCACGCGGGAACGCGAGCATCTTCGTACCGGAAGGAAGAGCTTTTTCGAAATCTTCGACGGTTTTACGCGGCTTCCACTGCTCGGCTGGGACCGCGGGGTCGCTGGCGACCCCACCTTGGCTGAGCTCTATGTAAACGAGCCCGTCAGGGATCGTCTTCCGGCCCTTGACACCCTTGAGCGGTTCCGTGACACGCATCCTCAGGACGACCCGATAGTCCAGAGGGCCGCCTGGATAAGATCTCAGAATCGGGCCCTGCTGCCAGCCGTCGATGACCCCGGCGGCCACGATCGGACGGTCCGCGGCGAGTTCTTCCGGCGTTCCATAAGGGTCGAAGTCGGCCTCGGCGACACGCAACAGCGACAGGTCCAAAGAGCCTTTCGCCTCAGAGCTGTGAGCCTGCTCCTGCCTCGGGCCCGCGTTCGCTGCGGGTGCGCTTCCGCTGGGCCCGCCACAGGCGGACATGGCCGCTGTCGCAGCGAGGGCGAGTACGAGAAGAGTGTGCTTTCTCATTGTTGTCCTCCTCCTGCGAGTCAGGCCCAGTGCGGGTTCAGGTCGGCGATGTGGTGAGCATTGTAGGTGTGGATCCAGGAGCCGCTGGGGTTACCGATCCGTGTCACATCTCCGCCGGCCATGCAGTCCTGTGGCTGACCGAACGCGCCTGGCGGCTCGGGAGGTGACGCGAGGGGAAATGATGATCGATTCCTGCCGTGTGGCCGAGTTCATGATGGGAGTCCGGCGTCGCCCTGATCCTGCTGCCGTTGGTCCTTGCATGACGCTGATCGCCGACGTCGGGATTCGAAGCCGCTCTGAGGGAGCGAAGCGTCTCCGGCGAGAGCGTGCGTCCGGCGCCGCAAGGACGGAACCGGCGTCTGGCCGGGCGTGGGCTTGGCGCTCGTAGCGAGGTGAAGGTCTGCCACTGGCTAGGCCGTATCTCCTGGCTGCAGGGCGCGGGCATTGTGACGAGTCAGATCACGTGCGCTCCCGTCCGACGCGACAAGGCGACAGAAACCCGTACCGTTGGAAGCACGCCACGCACCACAGGAGCGACACCGCCGTGCCGCGCAAGCCGGAGCCACCGAAGCCCCCACAACAGCCGAAAGCGGAACCGCAATCAGGAGGGCGCCGCATTCGACAGCCCACGTGGACGAACCTTCACCCCGCCATCGCCCACCTGTACACCGAAACCGACGAACGCCTCACCTACACCCTTGAAGCCACCGGCGACGGCCTACAGGAGACGTTCGAGGCGGTCATCAACACCTACTGCGGCGCGCTGCAGCCACCCATCCCCGCGGACATGCCCGAGGACGCCGACATCGAGCTGCCGCGCGACCCCAACCAGCCGCCGCCCGGCACACCAGCCGACCGGGCCACCGCGAAGCCTGCGTCGTACGGCTCAAACGCAACACCCGGGCCAGGCTCCTCGCCGCGTGCAAGCAGGAGCAGATGGGCGGCAAGGCCATTGTCAACGACGCCATCGAGGCGTACCTCGACGAGTTGGGCGTGGACCGATCCTCGTAGCCGGTGAGGCGCGAGCCGTTCCGCGGTTGGCTCGCGCCCACGTCTCATCCGCGCCGGCACAGCACCCTTCTACTCCTGTACACGATTCCGGCCTTACGGCCTGCTGCCCGCGCGCTTGACGATCCGGGGGGCCCTGCCATGCGCATGAGCAACCCCTGCAACCGCGCTCACAGCAGATCTACGCGAACCGCCCGAAAGTGATAGCCGTCCTGACCGGGCGCCTCCCACTCCAATCGAACGTCCTGCCCTACGAACAAAGCGGGGTATCCCTCAACCTGGACAACGCCGAAGTGCATCCAGCAACCGCCAGGGGTCTCCGGAGAGTCGATAACACCCCACCCCTCGTCCTGGTGCCACTCCCGTATGGTTCCTCTTACACTCATGTTTACCATTATGCCATAGCGAGATTTCGGGTAGAAATGCATCAATGCCCCCGAATTACGATTCGAGAGCATTAGCGCGTCATTCAGCTCTGCAGAACAACAGAGTAAGCCACGCCGAGCTTAGCAGTGCCTCCACTGCCGATAGTATGCCGATACGCGGAAAGATCCCGATAATTGATGTCGTTCCGACGTAAACCGGCTTCATAGTGCCATGGAAGTGATAGTCGGGCGGTTCCACATGTGGTGCCAGGTGTCCCGCGAAGGACCCGTTACGCCACCGGTCGAGGCCGCTTTCGCCGACGTATCCGACGACGATGGCTCGGACGGCGGCCGAGAGCTGGTACTCCCAAGGGAGGGTTCGAGTACTTCCGCACTGGTAGCCGATGGTCCAGGATCCGTTGGCGTCGCCCGAACTCCACTTGCTGCCACACCACATCGGCGCGCCGGAGGCCGTTGCGTTCACCTTCTGGTCCCCCGCTACGGATTTGCGAACCGCCTCTGCCTTCGCAGCCGAAATCGACTCATCGAACGTCAGCGTCAGCGCCGACATCTCCTTCGCGATCATTAGACGGTCTCCGGTGCATCCTCTTTCGTCATCGACTACGCACTAAGAGAATTAATCGAAGAATGTGTAAATCGCGCTACGTTGACCACTATTGATCGACAGGGCTGCACATCAAGTGATCTCGGCCACAACGCAGGATGCTGGATTCCGAATACATGATTTGGTCTGGCCCATTTATTGCTTCTATATTGAGCCGTTTTCATCCTGGGTAACAGCCCTCTTCGACGAGCTTCAGCACGAGGATCGCCCGGCACGGGACCTCCCGCCCGACCTACGCAAGGAGGTGGCGGTCGCCTGGACGCGGCATGGCGGCAGTTGGCCGACCGATTGGAGGAGGCCGGCGACGAGTAGCCGTGGGTCCGGCCTGCGGCCCGTCAGTGCATGGTCAGGTCGCAGCTCCGTTTCTTGAACGGGCGATCCAGATAAGCTACAGTGGAGCCATGGCAAGGACCCGGGAATTCGACACCGAGGCGGCGGTGAGCCGCGCCATGGAGTTGTTCTGGATGAACGGCTACGAGGCGACTTCGGTGCGCGACCTGACCCAGCAGCTGGGGATCGGGCAGGGATCCTTGTACGCCGCGTTCGGCGACAAGGAGGGCCTGTACCGGGCGGCACTGGAGCACTACCGCACCACCCTCGCGGCGGCAGCCCTGCGCAGCCTCAAGGAGGGGACGGACGCCCGGTCGGCGATCCGCACCATGCTGGTCGAGCGGATCCGGATCGCCGCGGGAGGCGACGGCCGGGGCTGCCTGGCAATCAATGCCGCCTGCGAGCGTCTGCCGGAGAATACGGCGATCCGGCGCACCGTGCGGGACATGCAGGACGCCAGTCGGGACGCGCTCGCCGAGGTGCTGCGGGTCGCGGCGGAGCGGGGAGAGATCGCGGCGCGGCACGATCCGCACACACTGGCCGCCTTCCTCGTCACGTTCCTCAACGGCCTACTGGTCTCCTCGAAGATCACCCCAGATGTCCACGCCCTCGAGCCCCTCGTGGAGGTCGCCCTGGCCGCCCTCGGCTGACTTTTTCACAGCCTCAAACTGTATCAGTCGATCCAGAAAAGGTCCGGACCCCGCGCACGCCCAGGCCCGGCGACACCCACCCTGCTTCATCGACCACCGAGGAGGACTCATGCTCCCCGCACCCACCCCGAGCACACCCGCTTCCGGCGGCAGCCGTTGGAACACCTTGCCCGCCGTCGGCACCACCCTGACCGCCCGCGATTTCTTCACCGCCACGAGCCGCTCCTGCAGGGCATCATCGATGACAACGCCCTCACCAGCGCAGACGGCGAGGTGCTGGAGGACCAGATCCGCACCACACTCGCTCTCGGTACCCGGGAGACCTCCCCGCCGCCGGCCATCCGCCCGGACAGTGCCTCGGCAGCACGTGAACTGGCCGCGCAGGCTGAGCCGATCGGCCGGGAGCTCACCTCGTGGGCCACCTCGGCCCTGGAGAGGCTGCTCATCACCCGGATACCGCTGCCCGCCGCACCCGCTGGTCGTCCGCGGCCACTGCCATGGCCACCTGCTCACCCCTCCTGCGGCCGATCTGCTCCGCGGTTCGCGCGGCGGGCCTGTCACGATGCAGCTCTACAACGAGTGGCCGCACCAGATCGTCCTGTTGCGCGACGCCCTGGTGCCCTTCACCAACTGGCAGGACGTTCCATTCCTGATCATCCCGTCCGGGCTGCGGTATACCGAACCGGCCCGCGACGCGTTCCTCACCGAACTGGTGGTCCGCCAGATCCGGCATTCCAGCATTGTGGACTTCGCCCGCCATGTCGTCACCGGCACCGGCGGTCCCCGTGGCCACGGCTTCGAGGCAGGCGGCGGCGCCGCCTTGCCCACCGTCCTCGACCAGCCGCCCCTGGCCGCGACCGGGCACCTGCTGACCTGGCGTCCCGACCCTGGCCGCTGAAGACACCGTCACGTATGTCGCCGAAACACAGGACTACTACGCCGCGCCCCGCACCCTCGTCGAGGACCTGCCGCCCGACGACAACGCATCGGGGCCGCTTACCGCCCGGATCATCACCAGGCCGGTCGCAGACGGGACCCGCAGCGCCGGCATCGAGATCACCCACGACGGCACCACCGCCCACGTCGACCTCGGCCAGGCTCTGCGCGGCCACCGCTTCGCCCACCGACCGGACCCCACCGCAGGCGACACACAATCCGATGCCGCGCCCGGCACCGCATCCGTGTGGTCCGCACTGCGCGCACCGGGGTTGGTGTGGACGCGAGCAGGTGGCGTCACTCTGAACGCCGCCGGCCAGGACAACCCCGTCGTACTGGCCCTGCTCGGCCGGCTCCACCCGGAGAACGTCACCCTGCGCCCCGCCGGCCGTTCCGCCTCCCGGACAACCTCGGGAGGCACCGGAGCGAGCCGCTTGGTGACAGTCGTCGACCCTCCGCAAGCCCCCTGACACCCGCATCGCAAAGCGCAAACAGACAGGTTGGATGAACACGATGTTCGATCATGACGGAACGCCCGTCCGCACGGGCCGAGCCGCAGTCAACGGAACGAGCCTGCACTACCGCACAGCCGGGTCCGGCCCCGCGGTGGTACTCCTGCACGGCGTGCCCAAGACCAGCTACCACTGGCGCCACCTCGTCCCGAAGCTGACGCCCCACTACACCGTCGTCGTGCCGGACCTCCGCGGTCTCGGCGACTCCGTCCGCCCGTCGGACGGCTACGACTCAGCGACGATGAGCGACGACATCGCCGAACTGATGACCCACCTCGGACACGAGACATACGCCGTGGTGGGCGAGGACTGGGGAGCGGTGATCGGCTACCAGCTCGCGGCCCGCCACCGCGACCACGTCACCGCTCTCGTGTTCGCCGAGGCCCTGTTCCCCGGATTCGGCTTCGAGGACCACACCGCACTCACGCCCGAGAACGTCTCCAGCGGCATGCACCTGTGGCACCTGGGCTTCTACTTCCAGCCCGACGTGCCGGAGATGCTGATCAGCGGGCACGAGCGCGAGCTGATCACCTACATGATCAAGTACGAGCGTAGCCGCCCCGACACCGCCACCCCCGACGCGGTCGACGAGTACGTGCGCTGCTACTCCATGCCCGGCGGCATCCGTGCGATGCTCTCGATCTACCGGGCGATGCTCGTCGACGCCGAACAGAACCGGCAGGCCGCACAGAAGAAACTGGACATCCCGGTCCTGGCGCTCGGGGGATCCGCGTTCATCGGCGATCGCAACGAGTCCCAGATGCGGCTCATGGCCCACAACGTCACCGGACACGTCTTCGACGCCGGCCACGACCTGGCGGAGGAAGTACCCGACGAGATGGCCGACGTCGTCCTTCCGTTCCTGGCCGCGCATCTGTAACCACACCCGGCCGCCGAGCTGAAACGGCCTGTACGCCGTTGAACACGTACTTCACGCCATACCTGGTCAGTGTCGTCGTCTTGACGGTGACGCAGTGAGCGTCGGCCTCCTCCTCTTCGGCCTCGGCGGCATCATCGGCATACGAGTCGGCGGGTTCTTGACGGACCGCGTGCGAGCTCATCGAACACTGACGGTGACCAGGACCTCCCACGTGCTGGTGCTCATCGCCCGTCCGGTGCCCGGAGCCGCAACCGGCAGTGCGATAGGCGCGATACCTCTGTGGGGCGTCGCCGCGTGGGGAAGTACTTCCGCGCCCGGGTTCGCGTGGCCTCGGATTCTCCGGAACTCCTGACCGCCGACGGCTTCAACGAACCTCTGTCTTCTGAAGATGCATCCCGAAGGATCGCCGCGGACGGTCGCTGCGGGCCGTTCGCGGCCGGACGGCGCCGGACAGCTCTCAGCGATCCACGACAGCAGAGAGCCCAGGTCATCCGCCAGATGACCCGGGCTTCCCAGCAGAGCCGACGAGGGAATCGAACGGTCACGTCCACGGACGTGACCCGCTGCACGACCAGTGCCCGCACGGCTCGGCGCAGACGGGCCGTAGACCATGGTGTGGTTGCAGGTGATCGGCCGGTGGTAGCCGAACAGCTGAGCCGGCTGCCGGGCCCGCGCGTACATCTTGGAGCTGGCGTTCCTGGCGCCATCCGGCGTGCCGAGGGTGGCGGTGCCACATCGCGGAATGTGCACGGGTCGCACGCCAGGGTGCATGACGAGGCGACCGAGCGCCGAAACCCCCCATAAGGGGGGTTGGCGCTTGCTCGGGCCGCCGATCACCTTAGGGGAAGGGGTCCTCCCGCATCGGCCTGCCGGTCATGAGGCGATGCTCCTGCACAGCATCGGCCCACTGCGCGTGTGCCCTGATGTTCGTCGTGTCGCCGACGCGATACGTGAACTCCATGTTCGACCCACCAATGAGGACGCCATGTCGCGACGAAGCACCCTGCTCCTCGGCCCGTTATCCACCATCCTCGCGCTGCTTCTGATGATCACGCTGCCGCAACCTGCGCAGGCGTACACGCAAAGGACCTTCGTCACGGTGGCGCAGGGATCCTCCTACTGCGTTCAGGCCACGGCAGGTATCGACCACTACACGCCTGGTGTTTGGTCCTCGAACCACGCCTGGGGGACGACCTACGTACTCGAGGCGGACTGCGTCACCCCGAAGGTCACGCAGGCCAGGATCAGCCTGGAGGTCCAGAGGTGGTATGGAACCAGGTGGGACTGGTGCGTAGGAGGGGGCTACTGGCGAGAGGGGACGACGGGCAGCGACGCCTGGGGCCCCACCGGGCCCAGCGTAGATTCGACCTACAGGATCGGCACAACGTCTCCAGATGGCTCGAGTACATGGTGTGGTGGGCCTGGCTGGTACCGGACGAAGGTCCAAGCACAGTTCTCCCGCTGGGACCTCTTCGCCAACCGCTACATCTGGACTGGCGGCACACTCTACTCCGGCGACGAGTGGGTGGAGTGAGCCCTCGTCCGGGGGTGTGCAGCCTCGCCGATCCCCGAGGTGGCTTCGTCCTCTCACCCACAGCTCGCGGGTGGGGCCAGGCGGTGGAGGCCGCAGCCCGGGCCGTCGGTGGCTACGATCTCGTTGACAGCACGGGTGGTGGTGACGTCCTGCAGCAGGGCTCGCCTGCGCTGGTCGAGCGGTTCGCGGCAGTGGAAGCACGTAACCATCAGGGGTCCTTTCAGATCAGGGCGAGTTGTTCGAGTTCGAGGGCGGGAGCGGGGGCAAGCGGCGGGGCCGCAGCGGGAGGCCTCGGCGTGAGCTCGTAGCGGCCGTCGTACGGGTCGTAGACCAGGTCATCGGCGCCGAGCAGGGACGACGTATCGAGCGACAGGCGCTGCGCCCAGAACAGGACGGACGGCAGATGCTTGTCCGGGCCGTGCGCGAGGAGCGTCCCGTCTGCCGAGTCGGCGTCCATCACCACCGCGGCGTAACGGTAGCGCTTGAAGGAGTTGACCCTTCCGACGTGCACCCACTTGCCGGTCGAGGCGGCCACGCGGGTGAGCACGGCGGCCGCGGGGCTCAGCTTCCAGCCCGTCGAGCCGCCGATGAACAGGCAGTCGAGGTCGTCCCAGCTCCACCAGATGCAGAACTCCAGGTAGTCCTGGGCGACCAGCGCGGCCGGACACCCCATGTCCCGGATGCGTCCCAGGAACGGGTACGACCGGTTGACGGTGGCGAACGCGTTGCCGACGACGTCGGGCGCGGTCGCGAACAGGCGTCGGTCGGCGAACGGCGCGCGTTCCTCCAGCCACCGCATGTACGGCTCGTCGCCGACGTAGGAGCTTGACCGGGTTCGTGTTCCGCGGCCGACCGGACCGCCTGAGCGACAGGAACGCGGGGAACGCCCTGGTCGGCGCATCAGGGTCGATCGTGATGCCGTCCTCCGGCCTGGTTGTGCTGGTCCGCTTGGGCAGGCCGGACGGGCGGGCCCTCTTGCCGTCGCGGCCCTCGCAGGGCACGACGAGCGCGTTGGCCTCCCGCGTGGTGAGCGCGGGGATCGGCTCGTCCACTCCCCCGGGCCCATCGTTCCAGGTGCCGCGCGCGGGGGTGATGAAGAGCAGGACGAGGACGCTGGGCTGCCCGCCTCGCCGGTCGCGCTCGCCGACAACCTCGACCGGCGCATGCCTCGCCCCCGGCTGCTCACCGGGCAGAACTGAGACAGAACTGGAGATCATCGGGCAACGCCCAGTGTCGCCCGATGGTCTTCGTCTGGACGGAGTTCTGCCAGGTCAATGGGCTACTTGGCGAGGTGGCGGCTGATGACCATGCGCTGGATCTGGTTGGTGCCCTCGAAGATCTGCATGATCTTCGCCTCGCGCATGTAGCGCTCGACCCGGAACTCCCTCGTGTAGCCGTAGCCGCCGAGCACCTGGACGGCGTCCGTCGTGACCTTCATGGCGGTGTCGGTCGCGACCAGCTTGGCGACGCTGGCCTGCCTGCCGTACGGCATGCCCGCGTCGCGGCGGCGGGCGGCGTCGAGGTAGGCGGCCCTGGCCGTGTCGACGCCGGCCGCCATGTCGGCCAGCAGGAAGCCGAGCCCCTGGTGGTCGATGATCCTGCGGCCGAACGTGGTGCGTTCCTTGGCGTAGGCGACGGCCTCGTCCAGCGCGGCCTGGGCGAGGCCGGTGGCGCAGGCGGCGATGCCGAGCCGGCCGGAGTCGAGGGCGCTGAAGGCGATCTGCAGGCCCTGCCCCTCTTCGCCGAGCAGGCGGTCGGCGTCGATGACGACGCCGTCCCAGTGGGCGCTGGTGGTGGGGACGGCGTGCAGCCCCATCTTCTCCTCGGGACGGCCGAAGGTGAGCCCGTCGGCGTGGCCGGGCGCGAGGAAGCAGGAGATGCCGCGGCTGCCCTCGCCGGTGCGGGCGAACAGGGCGTAGAAGTCGGCCTTGCCGCCGTGGGTGATCCACGCCTTGTTGCCGGTGATGCGGTAGCCGTCGCCGGTCCTGTCGGCTCTGCAGGTGAGGGCGGCGGCGTCGGAGCCTGCCTGCGGCTCGGACAGGCTGTAGCCGCCGACGAGGCGTCCGGCGAGCATGTCGGGCAGCCAGCGCTCGCGCTGCGCGTCGGTGCCGAAGGCGTGCACCGGGTGGCAGGCCAGGGTGTGCACGCTGGTGGCGACGGCGACGGCGGCCCACCGGGCGGCCAGTTCCTCGATCACCTGCAGGTACACCTCGTACGGCTGGCCGCCTCCGCCGTACTCCTCGGGGTAGGGCAGGCCGAGCAGCCCGGCGGCGCCCAGCGTGGCGAACAGGCCCTCGGGGTAGGTCTCGGCGCGTTCGTGCTCGTCCACGCGGCGGGCGAGCTCCTTGTCGGCGATCTCGCGGGTCAGCTCGATGAGGTCGCGAGCGTCCTGGTCGGGCAGCAGGCGGTCAACGGTCACGGGGTCTCCTCGGAGCGTCGGGCGAGCCGGGCGCGGGCGGCGGCGGCGCGGTCGCGGAACTCGGTGACGCGGGCGAGCTTGATGTCCTCGTACCCGCGGACGAGGTCGGGCAGCGCGGCCAGTTCGGCGACGGTGGCGGCGGTGTCCGGGGTGAGCTTGGACAAGGCATCCCGCATCAGGTCACGGTACTCGGTGACGAGCTCGCGCTCGACCCTGCGCACCTTCGCGTACCCGAAGACGTCGAGGGCGGTGCCGCGCAGGACGCGGGCGGCGCGCAGGGTGTGGAACAGCGGCCCGGCCGAGCGGCGCAGCCGGATCTTGCGCTTCATGCCCATGGCCCGCAGCACCGGCGGGTGGAGCAGCACGGAGACGGTGGCGTCGGGGCCGAACTCCTGGTCGCGCCTGGCCCGCTCTCCGGGGTCGAGGTGGAGCCTCGCGACCTCGTACTCGTCCTTGTACGCCATCAGCTTGTGCAGGCCGCGGGCGTAGGCGAGGGCGACGGCGGCGCCCGCCTCCTCGCCGGCGCGCTCGACGGCCTCGGCGGCGACGCGGCGCACCTCCCGCTCGTACGTGCCGGCGTAGGCGGCGTTCTGGTAGCCGGTGAGGTCGGCGACGCGGGTGGCGACGACCTGGTCGAGCGTGTCCGGCTCCGGTTCGGCCCGCCCGGGGTCGGCGGCCTCCAGCACGGCCTTGCGGTCGAGCACGGCGGCGCGGCCCCAGCGGAAGGCGGCGAGGTTCTGCTCGACGGCGGCGCCGTTGAGCCGGATGGCCCGCTCGATCGCCCCGGCGGAGACGGGCAGGCAGCCGTGCTGGTAGGCGGCGCCGACGAGCAGCATGTTGGCCGGCATGTGGTCCTGGAACAGCGCCTCGGAGAGCGCGTGGGCGTCGAGGTAGAGGTTGTCGGAGGCGCGGGTGACCGACTCGATCCGTACGAGCGCGTCGGTGGGCGAGCCGGGCGCGGCGACGCGGCCGGTGACCATGGCGGCGGTGGGCACCAGGCCGGTGCTGACGACGGCGACGGTCCTGCCGGGCGCGGCGACGGCGAGGTTGGCGTCGGCGGCGGCCCCGAGCAGGTCGAACCCGATGAGGACGTCGGCGGTGCCGCGCGTCGCCTTCACCGACCCGCTGACGGGGCGGGTGGACAGGCGCAGGTCGCTGACGACGGGGCCGCCCTTCTGCGCCAGGCCGGTCTGTTCGAGCCCGGCGGCGTACAGGCCGTCGAGGTGGGCGGCCATCTGCAGGATCTGGGAGACGGTGACGACGCCGGTGCCGCCGATGCCGGGCATCCTGACGAGCGTCTCCTGCCCGGTGACCCTGCGGGCGGGCTCGGCCAGCTCGACGGGCAGCGGCGGCAGCGGCCTGGCGGCCCGCGTTCCGGGCTCGACCAGCAGGAACGACGGGCAGTCGCCCTTGAGGCAGCTCAGGTCGGAGTTGCAGGACGCCTGGTGGATGCGGGTCTTGCGGCCGTACTCGGTCTCGACGGGCTGCACGGACAGGCAGGTGGAGACGTCGCCGCAGTCGCCGCAGCCCTCGCAGACGCGCTCGTTCACCACGACCTTCTCGGCGACGGACGGGAGCTTGCCGCGCTTGCGCAGCCGCCGCTCCTCGGCGGCGCAGCGGTCGTCGTGGAGGAGCACGGTCACGCCTTCGACGGCGGCGAGCTCCTTCTCGGCGGCGGCCAGCTCGTCGCGGTGGCGGACGCTCGCGACGGACGCGAGCCGGACGCCCCGGTAGCGTTCGGGCTCCGGCGTGGTGACGATGATCCTGCGGACGCCCTCCAGCTCCAGCGAGCGGGTGAGCGCGGGCACGTCGAGCCGGCCTTCGGCGCGCTGCCCGCCCGTCATGGCGACGGCGTCGTTGTAGAGCAGCTTGTACGTCATGGTGACGCCGGCGGCGACGGCGGCGCGGACGGCGAGCGAGCCCGAGTGGTGGAAGGTGCCGTCGCCGAGGTTCTGGACGAAGTGCCGGTCGTCGGTGAACGGCGCCAGGCCGATCCACTGGGCGCCTTCGCCGCCCATCTGGGTGAGACCGATCTGGTTGCCGCGGCCGTGGCCGTCCAGGGCGATCATGGCGTGGCAGCCGATGCCGACGCCGACCAGGGTGCCCTCGTCGGCGCGGGTGGAGGTGTTGTGGGGGCAGCCCGAGCAGAAGTACGGCGTGCGGGCGGCGACCATCGGCAGGAGGCGCCGTCCCGCGCCGGCGGGCTTGGCGGGGGCGCTCAGCCGGACGGCGGCGTGCGGGAGCCGCTCCGGGCCGAGGCAGGCCGCGAGGGCCTTGGCGACGTCCTCGGCGCCGAGGGTGCCGCGGGCGGTGAGCAGCTCGCGCCGGTGCTCGTCGAAGCGGCCGACGACGGCGGGGGTGTGCTCGCCGCCGTACAGGGCCTGCTTGAGCCGGCCTTCGAGGAAGGGCGTCTTGTCCTCGACGACGAGCACCTTGTGCAGGCCGGACGTCATCGCGGCCAGCTCGGCGTCCGCGAGCGGGAACGGCATGCCGACCCTGATGAGGCGCAGCCCGAGGTCGCCGAGCATGGACTCGTCCACGCCGAGGTCGGCCAGGGCGCGCAGCACGACGGCGTACGAGGTGCCTGAGGCGAGGACGCCGAGGGTGGCCCGCTCCCCTCCGGCCATGACGCGGTTCAGGCCGTGGGCGGAGGCGTACGCGAGGGCGAGGTCGAGCCTGCGGGTGAGCATGTCGTGCTCGGCGTCGAGCGAGGCGGGGCCGACCAGCGCGGGGGTGACGGGCCGGTCGGGGTGGTCGGGGGCGGGGATGCCGGCGCGCAGCGGGGCGAGGTCCACGGTGGCGGAGGCGTCGGCGATGTCGGCGACGATCTTCAGGCCGGTCCACAGGCCGCTGGCGCGCGACAGCGCGACGGCGTGCAGCCCGAACTCGATGATCTCGGCGACCGATCCCGGGGCGAGCAGCGGCATGGCGAGGCTCTGGCACATGGGCTCGCACGAGCTGGGCACGGTGGAGGACTTGCTGCCGGGGTCGTCGCCGATCCAGGCCACGGCGCCGCCGCGGGCGGAGGTGCCGGAGACGTTGCCGTGCCTGATGGCGTCGGCGGCCCGGTCGAGGCCGGGGTTCTTGCCGTACCAGAAGCCGGTCACGCCGTCGTGGCGGCGGCCGGGCGCCTGGGCGAGGAGCTGGGTGCCCGCGACGGCGGTGGCGGCCAGTTCCTCGTTCAGTCCGGGCTTGAACACCACGCCCGCCGGGTCCAGGAAGCGCCTGGCCCGGCCCATCTCGAGGTCCACCCCGCCCAGCGGGGAGCCCTGGTAGCCGGAGACGAAGACCCGCGTGTTCAGCCCGCGCTCCCCGTCCAGGCGCCGCTGTTCGAGCGTCAGGCGGACCAGGGCCTGGATGCCCGAGATCAGCACTGTGCCGTCGTCGGCCGCGTACTTGTCGTCGAGCGACACGTCCGATGACACCGCTGCGGGAGTCACGCTCACCGCGAACCTCCTGGCTTACGTACGTTGGGGGATCCCAAGCACAGCAACGACGCCGCTGTTCGCGCAAGTATCGCAGGACAAGCCGCGACAAAGACGCAAAGACTTTGAGCAGTGGGGCGTGGTGTCTTATGTTCTTTGCGTCGCAGTGAGGAGTTTCGGCATGCCCGACATAGACGACATCGACCATCAGGTGTTGCGCCTGCTGCGCGAGGACGGCCGCAGGACGTTCTCGGAGATGGCGGGCGAGATCGGGCTGTCCGTGGCGGCCGTCAAACGGCGCGTCGACCGGCTGCGCGACCTCGGCGTCATCACCGGGTTCACCGTCCAGATCGACTACGCCAAGCTCGGCTGGGCCATCGAGGCGTTCACCGAGCTGCGCTACCCGGGCACGACGCCGGTCAGCGAGATCGTCCGCACCGCCGCCGACGTGCCCGAGGTGGAGGAGGTCTTCACGATCGCCGGCGACCCCGACGCGCTGATCCACGTACGGGTGCGCGACCTCGGCCACCTCCAGCAGGTGATCGACCGGCTGCGCCGCGCGGGCGACGTCACGGGCACCAAGACGCTGCTCGTGCTCGGCACCTGGACCCGCGACGCCCTCGGCGGCCGCGACGCCCCACGCGGCACCTGAGCCCGCTACAGAGCCGGGCGGTCGCCCCGGACCACCACCAGCGGGCAGGGGGACTCGTGCAGCATGGCCTGGCTGACCGACCCGAGCACCATCCCGGCGAACGTCCCGTAGCCGCGCGTCCCCACGATCAGCAGGTCGGCGCCCGCGGCGGCCTGGCGGAGCACCTCCACGGGGTGGCCGTGCACGAGCTCCTCGATCACGGTCACGTCGGGGTGCAGGTCCCCGAACCCGGCGAGCGTCTCCTTGAGCACGAGCTGCTCGTCGCGCTCGCTCTCGGGGTCGGCCGGGTCGAAGCCCTCCGGCCGCGGCCAGGCCCAGGCGTGGACGGCCCGCAGCTCGGCGCCGCGCAGCTCCGCCTCGGCGAAGGCGAACTCCAGCACCGCGCGGGAGCGGGGCGAGCCGTCCACCCCGACGACGATCTCGCCGCGCGGCAGGGAGGGCAGCGCGCGGACGACGACCACGTCGCAGGTGGCGTGCGCGGTGACCCCGTAGGCGACGGACCCGATGAGCATGCCGCGCACCCCGCCCACCCCGTGGCTGCCGACGACGAGCAGCTGCGCGTCCTCGGCGGCCCTGGTCAGCGCGTCGCGGGCGTCGCCGGGCAGCGCCGCCGTCACGACCTCCAGCTCGGGCTGCTCGCGCCGGGCCCGCTCCCGGCCCGCGGCGAGGACGGTGTCGCAGCCGTCGCGCATCCAGGCGGCGACGTCGGCGTACCTGCCGCTGCGCGTCTCGATGGCCCACCTCGGCATCGCGTACGCCACCGTGAGCGGCACGCCGCGCAGCGCGGCCTCCCTGGCGGCCCAGGCGACGGCGTCGAGCCCGGCCCGCGAGCCGTCCACCCCTACGATGATCATGATTGCTCCCCTCGTGGCGGGCCCGGTGCCGCGGCCCTGTCCGTTCCGGCTCCTACCCCGCGCCGGGGCGCGGCTCGCCGCCGCGGGGTTCCAGCCTCCCAGAGGCGCGGCGCGGGCGCGCAGAGCCCTTGGACGGCCCCCGCAGGGACTTTCGGCCCTGCGGCGGGCGGCGAGGGGCGTGGCCCGCCCTGCCCGCCGGGATGTTAACGTCAGCGTATGATTCGCGTTTTCCTCGTTGACGACCACGAGGTGGTGCGGCGCGGGGTGGCCGCCCTGCTCGACTCAGAAGACGACATCGAGGTCGTCGGCGAGGCCGGCACGGCCGAGTCCGCCGTCGCCCGCATCCCCGCGCTCAAGCCCGACGTCGCCGTCCTCGACGTCCGCCTGCCCGACGGCAACGGCGTCGACGTCTGCAGGGAGGTCCGCTCCCGGCTGCCCGGCCTGGCCTGCCTGATGCTCACGAGCTTCGCCGACGACGACGCCCTGTTCGACGCCGTCATGGCGGGCGCGTCCGGGTACGTGCTCAAGCAGATCCACGGCTCCGACCTGGTGGGCGCGGTGCGCACGGTGGCCTCGGGGCAGTCACTGCTCGACCCGCAGACCACCGCCGCCATGCTGCAGCGCCTGCGCGACCAGGCCGCCAGGAAGGACCCTCTCGCGGCGCTGTCCGACCAGGAGCGGCACATCCTGGAGCTCATCGGCGAGGGCCTGACCAACCGGCAGATCGGCGAGCGGCTGTTCCTGGCCGAGAAGACGGTCAAGAACTACGTCTCCAACCTGCTGTCGAAGCTGAACATGCAGCGGCGCACCCAGGCCGCCGCGCTCGCCGCCCGGCTGCGGGCTGATCGGCAGCAATGACGGGACCTTCGGCCCTAAGGCGCGGGTGACGCCGCCCGGCAGAGTAGGGGCATGCCACTCGACTCGTCCGGACTGAAGGTGCTCACCCGCGAGGAGTGCCTGCGCCTGCTGTCCTCAGCCGCGATCGGGCGGATCGTGTTCACGGATCGCGCCCTGCCGGCGGTGCAGCCGGTCAACTTCTGCCTCGACGGCGACAGCATCGTCATCCGCACCGCCGCCGGCTCGAAGCTGGCGGCCGCCACCCGCCAGGCCGTCGTGGCCTTCGAGGCGGACGAGTTCGACCGCGAGACCCGTACCGGCTGGTCGGTGACGGCGGTGGGGCACGCGCGGGCCGTGCAGGACCCCGACGAGGTGGCCCGGCTGTCCGGGCTGCCGCTGCGGCCGTGGGCGCCGGGCAGCCGCGACCACTACGTGGTGGTGCAGACCGAGCAGGTGTCCGGGCGCATGATCCCGGGCCGGCCGGCCCGAGATCGCCACCTGGTCAGAGAGGGACGCTCCAGTGCAGACAGGTCCCTCCTCCGTCAGGAGAGGTGATCTCGAAGGAGCCGCCCAGGTTCAGCGCGCGCTGCTCCATGTTGCGCAGGCCGCTGTTGCGCCTGCCCGTGGACGGCAGGCCGACGCCGTCGTCCTGCACCGTGAGCGACAGCCGCCCGCCGGCCACCTCCACCGCCACCTCGGCCTTCCTGGCCTTGGCGTGGCGGACGATGTTCGACAGCGCCTCGCGCACGACGGCGAGCAGCTGATCGGCGACGTCCGCCGGGATGCGGTTGTCGATCTGGCCCTCCATCTTCAGCCCCGGCATGAAGCCCAGGTGGCCGCGCGCGGACTCGACGAGGTCCACGATCTGCGTGCGCAGCGTGGGCCCGGCGCCCTCGACGGGGCCCTGCAGGGCGAAGATGGTGGAGCGGATCTGCCTGATGGTCTCGTCCAGCTCGTCGATGGCGTGGCGGAGCCGTCCCGACGCCTCGGGGTGGTCCACCAGCTTGACGGTGCTCATGAGGGTCATGGCGGTGGCGAACAGCCGCTGGATGACGATGTCGTGGAGGTCCTTGGCGATGCGGTCGCGGTCCTCCAGCAGGCCGAGCCGTTCGGCGTCCTTGCGGGCCTCGGCCAGTTCGAGCGCGATGGCGGCCTGCCCGGCGAACGCCTCCAGCATGCGCACGTCGGCCGTGCTGAACGGCAGGCGTCCGGTGCGCTTGGTGAGGCCGAGCACGCCGCGTACGGCCTGGCCCGCGCCGAGCGGCATGAGCAGCTCCGGGCCGAAGCCGAGCTCCTCCAGCCCCGACGAGGAGTCGAGCAGCTCGCCTCCCGCCAGCGGCTCACCGCTGGTGAACACCCGTCCGGCGGTGGTCTCCTCCAGGTCGAAGGTGAGGTCGCGGACCTCGCCGGCGCGCTCGCCGTCGGCGTAGTGCACCGTGAGGCGCTGCTTGGCGGGGTCGGGCAGCAGGATCTTGACCAGGTCGGCGCCGGTCATCTCCCTGGCGCGGGTGGCGACGGTGACGAGCACGGCCTGCGGGTCGGCGCCCGACAGCAGGCTCGTGGTCACCTCGGAGGACGCCTTGAGCCAGGTCTCGCGCCTGCGGGTCTCCTCGTAGAGCCTGGCGTTCTCGACGGCGACGCCGGCCGCGGTGGCCAGCGCGATGACGATGGACTCGTCCTCCTCGTCGAACTCGCCGCCGCCGCGCTTCTCGGTCAGGTAAAGGTTGCCGAAAATCTCGTCGCGCACCCGGATGGGGACGCCGAGGAAGGTGCCCATGGGCGGGTGGCCGGGCGGGAAGCCGTACGACTCCGGGTGGTCGGAGATGCGGCCGAGGCGCAGCGGCCTGGCGTCCTTGATGAGCAGGCCGAGCAGGCCGAGGCCGTGCGGCCAGTGCTCGATCCTGGCGATCTCCTCCTCGCTCAGCCCGACGGGGATGAACTGGATGAGGGTCTCGTCCTGGCCGACGACGCCGAGGGCGCCGTAGCTGGCGTCGACCAGCCTGGTGGCGGTCTCGACGATGCGCCGCAGGACCGTCTCGAGGTCCAGGTCGCTGCCCACGGAAACGACGGCTTCCAGCAGGGCGTGCACACGGTCACGCGTGGCGAGCACCGCGTTCAGCCGCACCTGCAGCTCGGCGAGCAGCTCGTCCAGCCTCATGTGGGGCATCAAGGCGCGCCCCTCGTCCTCCGACATACTCCCAGTTTTCCATCCAAACGGCGAAACTCCCACCAGGGGTATCGGGGGTGGAGTGCCGCCGCTCGGGCCGGGAGGGCGGAGCGGGGTCAGCCGAGCAGGTCCGACAGCGGCCTGCGGACGCTCTCCTTCTCCTCGAACGTGATGCCCAACCGCATGATCATCTGCGGGAACTCGCCGGACAGCAGCTCGTGCCGCAGGAACTCGCGCAGGTGGTGCATCTCCAGGGCCTGGGTGTGGAAGGCGGCGCTGACGTCGTGGGCGGAGGCGTGCAGCAGCACCCGCTGCAGCGCCTGACCGGCGGTGATCCAGTCCTCCCTGCCGTCGCGGGCGGTGGTGAGGACGGCCACGACCCCTGCGGAGGTGGCGCTCCTGTCGGGTTCCGTCCCCCAGTCGTGCCGCCAGGCGTAGTCGCGCTGCGGGAAGAACGGGTCGGTGCGGGGGGCGGTGCGCGGGTAGGCGCCCGCGGGCACGCCGTCGGAGCGGCTGGCGGCCGGCGGCCTGGCCCACCGGATGACCTCCAGCGTGAAGCGCCTGTCCTGGGCCTGCACGCCCTGCGCCGCCCGGGTGAGCGCGGCGATCACCTCGACCGCCGTGGGCTCGCCGACCACGGCCAGCCTGGCGCCCTCGCCCATCGCGCCGAGCGCGAGGGCGTCGAGGAGCCGTTCCGGGACGGTCAGGTCGGTGAACGCGGCGCGGTGGGTGCGCCGGCGCTCGATCTCGCCGCCCATGAGCAGGGTGAGCTCGTCCGGCTCGGCGGGCGCGCCCGGCCGCACGGTCGCGACCAGGGAGGGGCGGTCGGGGTCGGGCAGCACGCGGACGACCGGCTCGAACCCCGCGCACCGCAGCGCGGTCCGCATCGTGTAGAGCGCGGCGCCGCAGCTGATGAGCAGCTCCCTGCCTGGCACGTCCTCGACGCGCAACTGCCTGTCCACGTCGGCGCGCAGCGCGATCTCGTCGCCCTTCACGGCGAACGACCAGGGCTGCGTGTTGTGCACGGACGGGGCCCAGCGGGCCGCGTCCAGCGCGGCCTCGACGGCCTGCCGCTCCGTAAGGATGCTCATGACTCCACCTCCCGCTGCCGGTGATTCCAGAGCATCACGCCGGTGGACCGCCGGTGAGGGCCGAAGGTCCCTGCCGCGTAGGGACATCGGCCCCAGGAACACCCGGCGGCCCGGTCAGCCGCCCACGACGGCCACGGGGCAGGGGGCGTGCTGGACGAGCGTGTCGTCCACCGGCCGGCCGGCGCGGCCCACGACGAGGAGTGTGGCCGTCTCGCCCTCCCGCGCGGCCCTGACCTCCACGCCGGGCCTGGCCGGGATCCTGCCGGGGTCGGCGGCGGCCACCGTGAGCTGCCGCATGGCGGCCTCGCCGAAGGCGAAACCGAGCACGGCGTCGTCCGGCTCGTCGTCGGCGATCACGACGGGCCCGGGGTTGACGGGCGCGGGCAGCGGGCCGGGGCCGCGCACCACGATGACGGGGCAGCGGGCGTTCGCCGCCACGTACCCGGCGACGGAGCCGAGCACGCGCCTCGGCAGCTCGCTCAGGCCGCGCGAGCCGACCACCACCAGGGCCGCGTCGGCCGACAGCTCGACCAGGCGGCGCGCGGCAGGGCCCTCGTACAGGTCGGTGGTGACCTGCACGCCCGCCCCGGTGGAGCGGGCGCACTCGGCCCCGTGCCACAGCACGTGCTCGGCGGCCTTGCGCAGGTGCGCCTTGTCCTCGTCCGCGGCGTCGCCGTACGGCCACTGCCAGGCGTGGGCGACGACCAGCGGCAGCCTCCTCAGCTCGGCCTCGTCCAGCGCCCAGTCGAGCGCCTGCACCGAGAAGTCCGAGCCGTCGTAGCCGAGCACGATGGGAGTCATCTCAGTTCGCTCCTGTCAGCCTCTTGCGGAAGACCCAGTAGGTCCACGCCTGGTAGCCGAGGACCACCGGCGTGCAGATGGCAGCTACCCACGTCATCACGGTCAACGTGTACGGGCCGGAGGCGGCGTTGGTGACGGTGAGGCTGTTGGCCGGGTCGAGCGCCGGCATGACGTTCGGCCACATGCTGGTGAACAGGGTGGCGACGAACGCGGCGATGCCGAGGGCGCTGCCGGTGAACGCCCAGCCGTCGCGGCCCCGCAGGGTGGCGACCAGGGCGACGGCCATGCCGGCGGCGGCCACGGCCACCGCGGCCCAGGAGACCGTCCCGGAGCGGGCGGCGACGAGGAAGCCGAGCACCACGAGCACGGTGAGCGGCGCGAGCGTCCTGGCCGCCCTGGTGGCGCGCTCGCGCAGCTCACCGGTGGTGCGCAGGGCGAGGAAGACCGCGCCGTGCAGGGTGAACAGCAGCAGCGTGGCCACGCCGCCGAGCAGCGCGAACGGGTTCAGCAGCGTGAACAGGTTCCCGGTGTACTCGTGGGCGGCGTCCAGGGGGACGCCGCGGACGATGTTGGCGAAGGCGACGCCCCACAGCAGCGCGGGGCCGAGCGAGCCCCAGAAGAAGGCGCGGTCCCAGCCCTTCGGGCTGTCGCTCTTGTTGCGGTACTCCAGGGCCACGCCGCGCACGATCAGGGCCAGCAGGATGAGGAAGAGCGGCAGGTAGAAGCCGCTGAACAGGGTGGCGTACCACTCGGGGAACGCGGCGAAGGTGGCGCCGCCCGCGACGAGCAGCCACACCTCGTTGCCGTCCCAGACGGGCCCGATGGTCTTGACGACGGTGGCGCGCTCGCCCGGGGTGCGGCCCAGGAACGGCAGCAGGATGCCGACGCCGAAGTCGAAGCCTTCGAGGACGAAGTACCCGGTCCACAGGACCGCGATGAGCAAGAACCAGATCGTGGTGAGTTCCATGGCCGGACGTCCTTAGTAGGAGAGGGCGGGGACGGGGCTCTCGGGCTCGCTCCGCTCCTCCGCGCCGAGCTTGATGTACTTCAGCAGCAGCCGCACCTCGATGAACGCGAGCACCGCGTAGACGAGGGTGAAGCCGACGAGCGTGATCGCGACCTCGGTGACGTCCACCCCGGGGGAGACGGCGGAGGCGGTGCTCATGAGACCGAAGACGGTCCAGGGCTGGCGGCCCATCTCGGTGAAGATCCAGCCGAGGGAGTTGGCGACGAACGGCAGCGCGATGCCGGCGATGGCGATCCGGTAGCACCAGCGGCCGGACGGGAGCCTGCCGCGCCTGGTCAGCCAGAGCCCCGCGAGGGCCAGCAGCGCCGACAGCCCGCCGAAGCCGATCATCAGGCGGAACGACCAGTACGCCAGGCCGACGACCGGCCGGTAGTCGCCGGGGCCGTAGGCGGCCTCGTAGCGGGCCTGGATGTCGTTGATGCCCTGGACCTTGCCGTCGAAGGTGTTGGTGGCCAGGAAGCTCAGGCCGTACGGGATCTGCACGTTGACGTGGTTGCGGCCGTTCTCCACGTCGCCGATCGCGAACAGGGAGAAGCCGGCGGACGTCTCGTCCTCCCACAGGGCCTCGGCGGCGGCCATCTTCATCGGCTGCTGCTCGGTCATGATCTGCGCCTGCCAGTGGCCCGAGAAGGACGCGCCGATCCCGGCGACGAGGCCGACGACGAGCGCGAGCCTGGCGGAGGTGCGGAAGACGGCGACGTCGCGCCCCCGCAGGAGGAACCAGGCGCTGATGCCGAGCACGAACGCCCCGGCGGTGAGGAACGCGCCGAACAGGACGTGCGGGAAGGTGACGAGGGTGGTGGAGTTGGTGAGCACCGCCCAGATGTCGGTCAGCTCGGCCCTGCCGTTGACGACGCGGTAGCCGACGGGGTGCTGCATCCACGAGTTGGCGGCGAGGATGAAATAGGCCGAGAGGCTGGTGCCGATGGCGGCGAGCCAGATGGTGGCCAGGTGGAGCCGGGGTGACAGCTTGTCCCAGCCGAAGATCCACAGGCCGAGGAAGGTGGACTCCAGGAAGAACGCCACCAGCCCTTCCATCGCCAGCGGGGCGCCGAACACGTCACCCACGAAGCGGGAGTAGTCACTCCAGTTCATCCCGAACTGAAACTCCTGCACGATGCCGGTCACGACGCCCATCGCGAAGTTGATGAGGAAAAGCCGGCCCCAGAACTTGGTCAGCCGCAGGTACTCCGGCTTCTTCGTGCGGTACCAGGCGGTCTGCAGCCCGGCCACCACCACGGACAGCCCGATCGTGAGGGGCACGAACAGGAAGTGGTAGACGGTCGTGATGCCGAACTGCCAGCGGGAGAGGTCCAAGACGTCCATGGCAGCAACTTTGGGGCAGCTCGTTACCTTGTCCGTAGGGTCGGCCGTCCCGGCGGGCGAGGACCTTGGTCCTTACTTGGGAGGTTCTTTCCGCACGTCCGAGCCCTGCGGAGGGGTGCGGCGGCCCCGGCGGGCAGGACCTTTGGCACGGGCGCGCGGGCCGTAGGGCCCTGCCGGGCGGCCGGGGGGCTGCGCGAGCGTCGCGGGTGGGAGGTGTGTCATGTCAACTACACTCGCCGCCGACCTCGGCGTCAGGCGGCTGCTGACCGCCGCCGGGCAGGCGCCTTCGGTGCTCAACACCCAGCCGTGGCGCTTCGAGGTGGTCCACCGCGAGTTCGTCGAGCTGCTCGCCGACCCCGACCGGCGGCTGCGGGTGAGTGACCCGCGCGGGCGCTCGCTCCACGTGAGCTGCGGGGCGGCACTGTTCAACCTGCGGCTGGCCGTCAGCACGTCGGGGCGGCGGCCCGTCGTGTGGCTGCTGCCCGACCCGGAGGAGGAGCCCGAGCTGCTCGCCGCCGTCCGCGCCGGCGACCGCCGTCCCGCCACCGCCGAGCAGCGCGAGCTGTACGAGCTGCTCCCGGTGCGGCGGACCAACCGCCTGCCGTTCACCGGGGACCGGGTGCCCGCCGCCGTCTGGGACGAGCTGCGGACCGCCGCCTCCAGGGAGGGCGCGACGCTGGTGCGGCTCGACCGGCGCGGGGTGGCCGAGACGCTCGACTACGCCGCCATCGCCGAGGAGGAGCTGGCCCACGACCACGACTACCAGGCGGAGCTGCGCGCCTGGACGATGCCGGGCGCCCGGTTCGACGGCATGCCGGACCACGTCCAGGGGCCGCGGCCGCTGCGCGACCCGGCGCCGGTGCGCGACTTCGGCCGCCACGCCTACGCCGCCCGCTTCGAGGAGCGCCCGCAGCTCGCGGTGCTCACCACGCCCGGCGACCGCCCCCTCGACTGGCTGCGCGCCGGGCAGGCGCTCCAGCGGGTGCTGCTGCTCGCCACCCTGCGCGGCCTGTCGGCGTCGTTCCTCAACCAGCCGCTGGACCTGCGCGACATGCGGGCCCGCCGCGACCCGCACCACCGCCGCGGCCACCCCCAGATGATCATCAGGCTGGGCTACGGCGCCCCCGTGGGCCGCAGCCCGCGCCGTCCCGCGACGGAACTGGAGCGGCATGCCTGACGGATACGACGTGCTGCTGCGCGACGGGGGCATCGCGCACGTGCGGCCCCTGTCGCCGGACGACCGCGCGGCCCTGCACGAGCTGGTCGACCGCTCCTCCGACCGCTCGGCGTACCTGCGCTTCTTCACCGGCGGCAGGAGCACCGCCCACGCGTACATGGACCGGCTCACCGGCCCCGGCTACCCGGGCCGCGCGCTCGTCGCCACCGTGCAGGGGAAGCTGGTCGCCGTCGTCGAGTACATCCCGGACGGCGGGGGCCGCCGCGCCGACCTGGCGATCCTCCTGGACGACGCCGTGCACGGCCACGGCCTCGGCACGCTGCTGCTGGAGCACGTCGCCGTGGACGCCGCCGCGCAGGGGCTGTCCGAGCTGACCGCCGACGTGCTGGCGGAGAACCAGCCGATGATCCGCGTGCTGCGCGACCTCGGGCTGGACGTCGTCCACCGCTACGACAGCGGGACCGTGCACCTCGTCATCAAGGTCACGCCCACGGCCCGGCTGCGGGCGGGCGTGGAGGCCCGCGACCACGAGGCCGAGCGGGCCTCGCTGCGTCCCGTGATCGCGCCGCGCTCGGTCGCGGTCGTCGGCGCCGGGCGCGACCCGCGCGGCCTCGGCCACCGGGTGCTGCGCAACCTGCTGGACGGCGGATTCCCCGGCCCCGTCTACCCGGTCAACCCCAACGCCGCCGAGGTCGAGGGGCTGGCCTGCTACCCGCGCGTGACCACGGTGCCCGCCCGGGTGGACCTCGCGGTCGTCGCCGTCCCCGCCGACCTGGTGCTCCAGGTGGCCCGCGACTGCGCGGAGGCCGCGGTGGGCGGTCTCGCCGTGCTCACCTCGGGCTTCGCCGAGGCGGGCCGGCGCGACGCCGAGCAGGAGCTGCTGCGCGTGTGCCGCGAGGCGGGCATGCGCCTGGTCGGCCCCAACTGCCTGGGCGTCGTCAACACCGGGGCCAGGCTCAACGCCAGCTTCCTGCCGCTGTCGCCCTCGCGCGGCCGGGTCGCGCTCATGTCGCAGTCGGGCGCGGTGGGGGCGGCGCTGCTGGAGCGCCTCGACGTCTCCTCCTTCGCCTCCGTCGGCAACAAGGCCGACGTCAGCGGCAACGACCTGCTCGAATACTGGGAGGACGATGACGACACCGGGGTCATCGCGCTGTACCTGGAGTCGTTCGGCAACCCGCGCAAGTTCGCCCGCATCGCCCGCAGGGTCAGCGCCCGCAAGCCGATCCTCATGGTCAAGAGCGGCAGGACCGGCGCCGGGGACCGCGCGGTGCGCTCGCACACGGCCGCCGCCGCCTCGCCCGACGTCGCCGTGGACGCGCTGGCCCGCGCCGCCGGGGTGATCAGGCTCGACAGCGTCCACGAGCTCATCGACGCCGCCCGGCTGCTGGCCCACCAGCCGCTGCCCGCCGGGCCGCGCGTCGCCGTCGTCGGCAACTCGGGCGGGCCGGAGGCCATGGCCGCCGACGCGTGCGAGCAGCACGGCCTGATCGTGCCAGAGCTGCCCGCCGGGCTGCTGCGCGGCGGCGCCAACGCCGCGCTCGGCAACCCGGTGGACCTGACGGCCGACGCCGGAGCCGAGGAGCTGCGGGCCGCCGTGGCGGCGCTGGCCGCCTGCGACGCCGTGGACGCCGTCCTCGCGGTCTACACGCCGCCGTTCGGGTCGGGGCTGGAGGAGACGCGGCGGGCCTTCGCCGCGGCGGCGCGCGGCTCCGCGAAACCCGTCCTGGCCTGCGTCGTCGGCCACGACGGGCTGATCGACGGGCTCGTCCCCAGCTACGCCTTCCCCGAGCAGGCGGTGGCGGCGCTGGCCACGGCCGTCGCGTACGCGAGGCACCGGGCCGGCCTGCTGGAGCCGCCCGTGCCACCGTCCGCGCCACCGTCCGCGCCACCGTCCGCGCCACCGTCCGCGCCACCGTCCGTGCCACCGGACGTGCCCCCGGACGTGCCCCCGGACGTGCCCCCGGCCGACGTCGCCGCCGCGCGAGCCCTCGTCGCCGCCGAGCTGGCCGCCCGTCCCGACGGCCGCTGGCTGCCGCCCGCGACGGCCGCCCGGCTGCTGCGCTGCTACGGCGTGGACCTCGCCGAGACGGTCGAGGTGGACGGCCCCGACGCCGCCGCGGCCGCCGCCGGTCGTACCGGCCTGCCCGCCGTGCTCAAGGCCGTGGGGCCGGTGCACAAGAGCGACGTGGGCGGCGTCATGCTCGGCCTGGCCACGCCCGGCGACGTGCGCCGCGCGTACGAGGACATGGCGGCGCGCCTCGGGGGGCAGATGACCGGCGGGGTCGTCCAGCGCATGCTGCCGGGCGGCGTCGAGATCATCGTGGGCGGCGTCAACTACCCGGTGTTCGGCCCCCTGCTGATGGTCGGCATGGGCGGCGTGGCCGCCGACCTGCTGGCCGACCGCGTGTTCCGGGTGCCGCCCGTCGCCGACCCCGCCGCCATGGTCGACGAGCTGCGCTGCGCGCCCCTGCTGCACGGCTACCGCGGCTCGCCGCCCGTGGACGCGGACGCGCTGGCACTCCAGGTGGCCCGCGTCGGCCGCCTGCTGGAGGACCTGCCCGAGGTGGCCGAGCTCGACCTCAACCCCGTGATCGTCGGCGCCGCCGGCGCGCCCGTCGTGGACGCGCGGGTCAGGCTCGCGCCCTGCGGCCCGCAGCCGTCGCCGCTGCTGCGCCGCCTGCGCTGACCCGCGTCTCCGGCGGCCTGACCAACGGCACGGCATTCGGGACTTCCGCCCCTACAACCCCTCGACCAGCACGAGGTGTGATGAAGGCGAACAAAGGAGGCAAGCATGAGTTCGATCGCACGCCGTGAGCGCGGGTTCTTCCCGGAGATCTTCGACCTGCTGGAAGCCCCGTTCGCCGGGACGCGACCCGAGGCCCCCATGCGGCTGGAGGAGTACGTCAAGGAGGGCCGCTACGTGCTGCGCGCCGAGCTGCCCGGCCTCGACCCCGACAAGGACGTCGAGATCACCCTGGCCAACGGCGTCCTCACCATCCACGCCGAGCGCCGTACCGAGGAGAAGCACGCCCACCGCACCGAGTTCAGGTACGGCTCGTTCACCCGCTCGGTGGCGCTGCCGTCCACGGCCGACGAGAGCGACGTCAAGGCCACCTACGACAAGGGCATCCTGGAGGTCAGCGTCAAGCTGGCCGAGGAGAAGCAGGGCGCGACCCGCATCGCCATCGGCAAGCCCGAGAAGGGCTGAGCCGTGCCGCGCGCGACCGCCGGATCCAGGTGGGAGGCCGGGCCGCCATGCTCGTACGCGAGGTCATGACCAGCCCGGCGGTGACCGTCCGCCGCACCGACACGGTGCGGCGGGCGATCCGTGTCCTCCACGGGCACGACATCACCGCCGCCCCCGTCCTGGACGACTCCGGCCGCCTCGTGGGCGTCGTCAGCGAGATGGACCTGCTGCGCGACGAGTTCGAGCCAGACCCCCGCGCGACGGCGATCCCGCCGTCCGGCGGCGGGGCGCCTCCGCCGCACCGCGTCGAGGAGGTCATGACGGCCGGCGTCGCGACCGTCACCGGCACGACCGACGTCACCGTCGCCATCGACCTCATGGTGGGCCGGCGGATCAAGAGCCTGCCCGTGGTGGACGGCGGGGGCGCCGTCGTGGGGGTGGTGAGCCGCCGCGACCTCATGGCGATGCTGGCCCGTCCTGACGAGGAGCTGCGCGGCGAGGTCGTCGAGGCGCTGCGGGAGCAGTACCCCGGCGGGCCCGTCTGGGAGGTCGCCGTGCGCGACGGCGTGGCCGAGCTCACCGGGGCCTTCGACCACGCGGGCGACGAACCCGCGCGCCCCGAGAACGCGGGCTTCGACAACGCGGGCTTCGACGACGCGGACAAGACCGCGAGGATCGCCGGTCTGCTCGCCCGCACCGTGCCCGGGATCGTCCGGGTCAGATTCCTGACGCGCTCCTGAGGTGTCCCCGAGGTGACCGCATGCGCATGACCGTCAGGGACGTGATGACCGCCGACGTGGTCTCCGTCCACGAGAAGACCTCCTTCCACGCCGTCGCCGAGGAGCTGCTCGGGCACGGCGTCAGCGGCCTGCCGGTGGTCGACGGCGACGGCCGCGTCGTCGGCGTGGTCTCCGAGTGCGACCTGCTGGCCAAGGAGGAGTACAAGGAGTGCTCGCCCGGCGACGGGTACCGGCCGTCGCTGCGCACCCGCATGCGCCACAACCTCGGCAGCGAGGGCAGCGGCTACCACAAGGCGCACGGCGAGACCGCGGGCGAGCTGATGACGTCCCCCGCCCACGTCACCACGCCCGACGCCCCTGTGGTGCTGGCCGCCCGGCTGATGGACCGCCACGGCGTCAAGCGGCTGCCCGTCGTGGACGCCTCGGGCAGGCTCGCCGGCATCGTCAGCCGCCGCGACCTGATCAAGGTGTTCCTGCGTCCCGACGCGGACATCAGGCGGCTGGTGCTGGAGAGCGTGCCCGACGGCGTGGACGTGGCGGTGCGCGACGGGCTCGTCACCCTGTCGGGCACCGTGGAGCGGCGCGCACAGGCCCGCGCGGCCGTGCGGCTCGCCGAAGGCGTCGACGGGGTCGTCGCGGTGCGCGACGGTCTCGCCTGGCGCCTCGACGACGACGTGGACGTCCCGGTCCGGGGCGGCGCCTGACCGCCCCGGCGGTCAGAGGAGAGGCGGGACGATGACGAGGTCGTCGTGCTCGTACGTCAGCTCGGAGAGCACGTCCACGACGCCCTCGACGGCCCGGATGCGCTCGACCAGGGCGATGGCCTGGGACTTCCACTGCACCTTGCCGGAGATCCGCACGACGCCCTTCTCGATCTCCACGGCGTAGTCGTCGAGGTCGTCGATCGCGGCGCGGATGTCGGCCTCCAGCTGCTCCATCGGGCGGGCGAAGACCCGCAGGACGTCCTGCTGGTGGAGCGTGCCGATGATGCGGCCGGTGACGGGGTCGATCACGGGGAGCTGCTTGATGTGCTTGTCGTGCATGATGCGGGCCGCCTCGCGCACGGGCGTGCCCGGGGTGACGGTGACGGGGGGCGTCGTCATGAGCTGGCCCGCCGTGACGCCGGACGCCTTCTGGTGCTCCTGCCGCTGCCTGCGCGACTCGAAGATGGAGACGCTGTGCTTGACCGCGTCGGTCTCCTTCAGCAGCAGGTCGTCCTCCGAGACGACCCCGACGGGGCGCCGGTCCGCGTCGATCACCGTCACCGCTCCCACCGCGAACCGCTTCATCGCGGCCACGATGTCGGCGAACGGAGCGTCCTCCAGGACGGCTATGGCCACGCGGCCCATCACGTCCTTGACTTCGATTGCCATGGTGTCCACCTCTCCTTCCACTCCTCAGGCTGCCGCCGCCCGGCGGGGCCGGGCAGCGGCGAAGGTCCCCGCCGGGGGAGACTTAGGTCCCGCGCACGACAGCCACGGCGCACTCGGCGTGGTGCAGCGCGCCGCGGCTGACGGAGCCGAGCAGCATCGACGTCAGGCCGCCGCGCCCGTGGGAGCCGACGACGAGCAGGTCCGCCTCCTCCGACGCCTCGGTGAGCGCGTCCACCGGGTGGGCCGACTGCACGTCCTCGACGATCTTGACCTCGGGGTAGCGCTGCTTGTACGCCTCCAGCCGGTCGACGACGGCCCGGTGCTGGGCCGCGCGGACGTCGTCCATGTCGTACGGGATCTGGGGCGCGAACGCGTGCACGGGGAGCTGCCAGGCGTGGACGGCGCGCAGCGTGGCGCCGCGCACCCAGGCCTGGCGGAAGGCGTAGTCGAGGGCGGGCTCCGACTGGGGCGAGTCGTCGAGGCCGACGGCGACCTGGCCGCGTACCGGCCGGTGTTCGGCCCGCACCACGACCACGGGGCAGGTGACGTGCCCGGCGACGTGCATGCTGACGGAGCCGAGGAGCGCTCCGCGGAAGCCGCCGAGCCCGCGGCTGCCGACGACGATCTCGCTGGCGTCCTGCGCCTGGTCGCGCAGCACCGCGGCGGGCGAGCCCTCGATGTCGTGGGTGGTCGCCTCGACCCCGGGCTGGCGCTCGTGCGCCAGGGCCAGCGCCTCGTCGAGGATCCTGCGCCCCTGGCGCTTCAGCGCGTCCGGCAGGTCCTCCTCGGGGAACCTGCGCACCTGGTACGGCGTCCTGTCCACCGCGTGGACGATCCGCAGCGGCTCGTGCGCCCTGAAGGCGTCGTTGGCCGCCCACTCGACGGCGGCACGCGCCGCCACCGAGCCATCCACACCGACAACGATCATGACGGGCCTCCTCGTGCTCACCGCCGGCGCGTCCTTTCGCGGGCGGTCTCCTCTCACCTCCAGCGGACCTCGGGGGGCGGTGCGGGGTGCAGGGCCGGAGGTCCCCGCGGGGCGGGTCCAACGGCCCATGCCTGCCCACGTCAGCGGGGGGTAGCGTCCAGACATGGCCGCCATCGACCTGACCAGGCTGCGCGGCGTCGTCCTCGACACGGACGGCGTGGTGACCGACACCGCCCGCGTGCACGCCGCCGCGTGGAAGCACGTCTTCGACACCTTCCTGCGCGGCCGATCGGAGCCCTCGGGCGAGCCTCAGCAGAGATCCCCTGAGGCGCCCTTCGACATCCGGGCCGACTACCTGCGGTACGTGGACGGCCGGCCGCGCCTCGACGGCGTGCGCACGTTCCTCGCCTCGCGCGGCATCGCGCTGCCGGAGGGGGCGCCGTCCGACCCGCCGGGAGCGCCGACGGTGCGCGGCCTGGCCATGGCCAAGGACGCGCTGTTCATGCGGGAGATCGAGGAGCACGGCGTGGCGCCGTTCCCCTCCACCGTGGCTTTACTCCACGAGCTGCGCAGGCGGGGCTGCCGCACCGCGGTGGTGTCGGCGAGCAGGCACTGCCGCGCCGTCGTGGCCTCGGCCGGGCTGTCGCACCTGTTCGACGTGGTGGTCGACGGCAACGACAGCGCCAGGCTGGGCCTGCCGGGCAAGCCTGACCCCGCGCTGTTCCTGGAGGCGGCGCGCCGGCTCGACCTGCGGCCCGCCGAGACCGCGGTCGTCGAGGACGCGCTGCCCGGCGTCGAGGCGGGACGCAGGGGCGGGTTCGGCATGGTGGTGGCGGTCGACCGTTCGGGGACGCAGGCGGGCGCGCTGGAGGCGGCCGGCGCGGACGTCGTCGTGCAGGACCTGGCCGAGCTGGCGGTGTCCGGACGGGTGCCGGTGGAGCTGCGATGAACCCGTGGGTGCTGCGTTACGAGGGCTTCGACCCGGCGTCGGAGGGGCGGCGGGAGGCGCTGTGCACGCTCGGCAACGGCCGCTTCGCCACCAGGGGCGCCACCCCTGAGGCCGGGCCCGAGCGCGCGCCCGGCACGTACCTCGCGGGCTGCTACGACCGGCTGGAGTCGGAGGTGGCCGGCCGCACGGTGAGCAACGAGGACATGGTGAACCTGCCGGACTGGCTGCCGCTGACGTTCGCCACGCCGGGGTCGGCCTGGTTCCGTCCCGGCGGCGCGCGGCTGCCCGAGTACCGGCAGGACCTCGACCTGCGCCACGGCCTGCTGCTGCGCGAGCTGCGCTGGCAGGACGGCGCGGGCCGGGTCACGCTGGTGCGGCAGCGCCGCCTGGTGTCCATGGCCGACCCGTTCCTCGCGGCGATGGAGACGACGTTCGTCGCGGAGAACTGGTCGGGGCCGCTGCGGGTGCGCGCCGGGATCGACGGCGACGTCGCCAACCGGGGCGTGGCGCGTTACCGGTCGCTGCGCGGCGACCACCTGACCGACCAGGCGGCGGGCGCCGGCGACGGCCTGACGTGGCTGACGGCGACCACCCGCACCTCGCGCGTCGCCGTCGCGCTCGCCTCCAGGATCGACGCGCCGACCGGTCCTGGCGAGGCCACCGCCGGCGCCGCGGAGGTGCACACCGACCACGTGCTCGACCTGGTCCAGGGCGAGCCGGTCACGCTGACGAAGGTCGTGGCGCTGGTGTCGTCGCGCGACGCCGGCGTGGACGACCCGCGGGCGGCGGCGCTGCGGCGGGCCGCCCGCGCGCCCGGCTTCGGCGTCCTGATGCGGGAGCACGTCGAGGCCTGGCAGCGGCTGTGGCTGCGCGCCCGGCTCGACGTGGACGGCCCCCAGGTGTCGCAGATCGTCCACCTGCACGTCTTCCACGTCCTGCAGACGCTCTCGCCGCACACCGCCGCTCTGGACGTGGGCGTGCCCGCGCGGGGGCTGCACGGGGAGGCGTACCGGGGGCACGTCTTCTGGGACGAGCTGTTCGTGCTGCCGTGGATGAACCTGCGCTTCCCCGAGGTCTCGCTCGGCCTGCTGCGGTACCGGTGGCGGCGGCTGCCGCAGGCCAGGAAGGCGGCCAGGGAGGCCGGGCGCGAGGGCGCCATGTTCCCCTGGCAGAGCGGCAGCGACGGCCGCGAGGAGACGCAGACGCTGCACCTGAACCCCGAGTCGGGCCGCTGGCTGCCCGACAACTCGCACCTGCAGCGGCACGTCGGCCTGGCCGTCGCCTACAACGTGTGGCACCACCACCTGGCCACCGGCTCCATGCCGCCGTGGGCGGCCGAGCTGCTGCTCGACATCGCGCGCTTCTTCGCCTCCCTGTGCGTCAGGGTGGGCGACAGGTACGAGATCCACGGCGTGATGGGCCCCGACGAGTACCACGACGCCTACCCGGGCGCCTCCTCCCCCGGCCTGGACAACAACGCCTACACCAACGTCATGACCGCGTGGCTGCTGCTGCGCGCCCGCGAGACGGCGCGGCTGGCGCCCGCGCTCGCGCCGCCCGCCGAGGAGCTGGCCCGCTGGGACGACATCGCGCGCCGCATGCGCGTCGACTTCCACGACGGGGTCATCAGCCAGTTCACCGGGTACGCCGCGCTGCTGGAGCTCGACTGGAGCCGCTACAGCCGGGTGCGCCGCCTGGACCGGGCGCTGGAGGCCGACGGCGACGACGTCAACCGCTACAAGGCGTCCAAGCAGGCCGACACGCTCATGCTGTTCTACCTGCTGACCGCCGACGAGCTGCTGGAGATCCTGCGCGGGCTCGGCTACCCGGCCGACCACGGGCTGATCATGCGGACCATCGCCTACTACCTGGAGCGCACCAGCCACGGGTCCACGCTCAGCGCCGTCGTCCACGCCTGGGTCCTCGCCAGGTACGACCGGTCGTCGTCCTGGCTGTTCTTCACCGAGGCGCTGCTCAGCGACATCGAGGACGTCCAGGGCGGCACCACCGCCGAGGGCATCCACCTCGGCGCCATGGGCGGCACGCTCGACCTGCTGCAGCGCTGCTACCTCGGCCTGGAGGTGGGCCGCGGCGAGCTGCGGCTCGACCCGCTCCTGCCCGACCAGCTCGGGCTGCTGTCCATGTCGATCCGCTACCGCGGGTCGCAGATCTTCATCGACGCGGACCACCGGCGGGCGCGCGTCAACGGCGTCGAGTCCCGCGTCTTCACCGAGGAGAAACCGATCATGACCCGGACCAGCGACCTCGGACGACGGCTCGTCCACCACCGCGAACGCCTCGGCCTGAGCAGGGAGCAGGTGGCCGAGCGCGCCGAGATGTCGGCCGGCTACCTCGGCTATCTGGAGGAGAGCGCCGAGCCGCCGAGCAGCGGCGTCCTGTACCGGCTGGCCGAGGCGCTGCAGACCACCGTGGACGACCTGCTGGGCAGCGACGTGGACCGCCCGCCGGGGCGGGGCCCCGCCATGGCGCACCCCACGCTGGAGGTGCTGCAGGAGGAGGAGTGCCTGCGGCTGATCTCGCCGGGCGGCGTCGGCAGGGTGGCCTTCAGCGGCTCCCACGGGCCGACCGTGTTGCCGGTGAACTACAAGGTGCGCGAGGGCGCGATCGTCTTCCGCACCGCGCCGCACGGCCCGATGGACGAGGACCTGCGCACCGGCCTGGAAGGCGTGGAGATCAAGGTCGGGTTCGAGGTGGACAGGATCGACGAGGCCAGGCACGAGGGGTGGAGCGTGCTCGTCCAGGGGGCGGCGCACCACGTGCCGCCGGAGGAGGCGGGCGACCTGGCCGAGGCGGGCATCAGCCCGTGGGCGGGCGGCGCCCGTCTGCTCTATATCAGGATCCTGCCCACCCAGATCACCGGCCGCCGCATCCACGGCCTCTGACGCGGGACCCCCGCGCCGGGTCTCCACGCCGCTGAACCGCGCTCGCGGGCCCGGCCCGGGCGCGTCAGGTGCGGTTCCACGGGGAGTGGACGACGGCCACCGGGCAGCGGGCCCGCTGGAGCACGGCGTGGCTGACCGACCCCAGCACCGCCGAGGCGAAACCGCCGAGCCCGCGCGACCCCACCACCACGAGGGACGCGCGGCGGGAGGCGTGGGACAGCGCCGTCGCCGGCTGGCCGGTGGCCACCGACTCGGCCACCTCCACGTCCGCGTACTTCTCCCGCCACGGGGCCAGCCGCTGCCAGATCTCCTTCACCGGCGGCCCCACCGGGATGGGGCCGTAGCCGACCGGGTGCGGCGCGACGACGGGCGACGGCTGCGAGTACAGGACGCGCAGCGGCACGCCCCGCGCCGCCGCCTGCTCCAGGGCGAACTCCAGCCCCGCCTCCGCGTCGGGCGAGCCGTCGAACCCGGCGACCACCTCGCCGCCCGGATGCTCGGGCCGCCTGACGATCACGACGGGGCAGACGGCGTGCCCCGCCAGGGCGAGCCCGCACGACCCCAGCACCAGCCCCGCGAACCCGCCGAGGCCCCTGCTGCCGAGCACCATCGAGTCGGCGGCGCGCGACTCCTCGCGCATCCGCTCCACGAGCGCGCCGGTGATGAGCGCGCTCTCCACGCGCAGCTCGGGCACGCGCCGCCGGGCCCGCTCCGTGCCGGTGGCGAGCATGGCCTCGCACCGCTCGGTCAGCGTCTGGTGGTCGGAGGCCGCGATTCCGGACCGCTCGGCCTGCCACGGCTGGCGTACGTGCGCCAGGCGCAGGGAGAGCCCCCGCCTGACGGCGTCGTCCACCGCCCAGTCGAGCGCCTCGTACGACGACTCCGACCCGTCAAGTCCGACCACGATGGGCCTGCTCATCACCGACCTCCTCGGCCCTCTCCCCGGTCCCCCCGGCCTCGCCGACCGCATGCCGACCGCATGCCGGTCGCATGCCGCACCGGCGGCCGCCCGGTGACCGGGCCCCCGCACCGGACCATGTGCCCGTACGGCCGGAACCCGAACATCGGCCGGCCGTCACCCCGCCGCAGCCGGGGTCGAGCGGCGGGCGCGCGTGAGCAGGGCCGCCAGGTCGCACAGCGGCGGGGTGAGCAGCGCGGCGGCCGCCGCCATCGCCCACCCGGCGGGCGGGAGCGGCGCCAGCGCCAGCAGCCGGCCCAGCGGCGGGACCAGCGTGACGAGGGCCTGCAGCGCCGCCGTCCCCGCCACGGCGGCCAGCACCGCGCGCCCGCGCCACCAGCCGGGCTCGAACGTCCAGCGGCGCGCCCTGGCCACGTACGCGAGGGTGAGCCTGGCGAAGACGAGCGCGAGCACCGCCTGCGTCCTGACCTGCTCGCTGTCCCAGCCGAGCGCCCTCGCGGCCTCCACCGCCGCGACGACGAGCAGGCCGACCACGAGCGAGCGCAGCGCGATGCCGCCGAGCACCGCGCCGGACAGCAGGCCGTCACGGCGCGGACGGCTCGCGAGGGGGTCGCCGGGCGCGCGGTCCACGCCGAGCGCGATGGCCGGGATGCCGTCCAGCACCAGGTTGATCCAGAGGAGCTGCACCGGCAGCAGGGGGATGACCAGGTCCGGCCAGGCGAACATGCCGACGAGCACGATGAGGATCTCGGCCAGGTTGCCCGTGAGCAGGTAGCCGATCATGGAGCCGACGTTGCGGTGGAGGCGGCGGCCCTCGCGCACGCCCGCCACGATCGTGCCGAGCTCGCCGTTCGTCACGACGACGGACGCGGCCTCCCTGGCGACGTCCGTCCCCTCCTCGCCGGCCATGGCGACGCCGACGTCCGCGTGGCGCAGGGCGGGGGCGTCGTTGACCCCGTCGCCGGTCATGGCCACGACCTCGCCGTGCTCGCGCAGCTCACGCACCAGTTCCAGCTTGGTCGCCGGATCGACGCGGGCCAGCACGCCGGCCCGGCGCAGCAGCGCCGCGCGGTCGGGGCCGTCGAGGGACGCGCCCGTGACGACCGGGTCGGGGTCGATGCCGACCTCCTCGGCGACGGCGCGGGCGGTGTCGGCGTGGTCGCCGGTCACCATGATCACCCGGATGCCCCCGGAACGGCACTCCGCCACGGCCCGGCCGGCGGAGGCCCGCACCTCGTCGCTCAGCCCGACCAGCCCCACCGGCCGCAACCCGGCCGCGTCGAGCGCGTCCCACCCGTCAGGAGGCCCGCCTTCGCCGGGCCGGTCGCCGTCGCCGGCCTCGCCAGGCCGGGCGGGCCGGGCGCCGTCACCGGCCTCGCCAGGCCGGGCGGACCGGGCGCCGTCACCGGGCCGATGGCCGGGGGCGTCGGCGCGGGCCAGCGCCAGCACGCGCAGGCCGCGCCTGGCCAGCTCGGGCACGGCGGCGGCCAGGCGCTCGGTCTCCGGACCCGGGACGCAGCGCGGCAGCACCGCCTCGGGCGCTCCCTTGACGGTCACCACCGGCGTCTCCCCCGGTGTCCCGGTCAGGACGGTCATCGAGCGGGTCTCGGCGTCGAAGGGACGGGCCGCCAGCCGGGTCTCCGCGGGGTTCCTGCGCGTCCCGTGCTCCGCGGCGGCGGCGAGGAGCGCCACGTCCACGGCGTCGCCGAGGCCGTCGCGGGCGTCGTTGCAGCGGACGGCGGCCCGCCACAGGTCCTCCCCCGGCACCGCGACGTGATCCGCCACGGTCAGGCGGCCGGTGGTCAGCGTGCCCGTCTTGTCCGAGGCGATGACGGTGGTCGCGCCGAGCGCCTGGATCGCCGACAGCCGCCGGACGATCACGCCGAGCCGCGCCATCCGCTGCGACCCGAGCGCCAGCGCGGTGGTGACGGCCGCCGCCATGCTCTCGGGAACGGCGGCGATGGCCAGCGCCACGCCCGCCAGCACCAGGTCGAACGGCGCGATGCCGCCCCTGGCCAGCCCGAGCGCCACCATGACGACGCCCGCCGCCGCCGCGAGCAGCCCGATGCGCTTGGACACCTGGGCGAGCTCCACCTCCAGCGGCCCCTTCACCTGGCCGTGCAGGGCGGAGGCGATCGCCCCCATCTCGGTCCGGGCCCCGGTGCGGGTGACCACCGCGACGCCGGAGCCCCGCACCACCATCGTCCCGGAGAAGAGCTGGCCGTCGCGGTCGCCCAGCGCGCCGTCCACGGCGCCGCCCGCCCGCTTGCCCGCCGAACGCGACTCGCCGGTCAGCATCGCCTCGTTCACGGCGAGCGACGCCGCCTCCACGACGCGGGCGTCCGCGGGGACCCGGTCTCCCGCCGCCACCTCGATCACGTCGCCGGGCACCACCTCGGCGGCCGGGATCCTGCGCACCGCCCCGCCGCGCCGCGCCTTCGCCATCGGGGCCGTCATCGTGCGCAGCGCCCGTACGGCCTGCTCGGCCTTCGCCTCCTGGGTGACGCCGATGGCGACGTTCACGGCGAGGATCGCCAGGATCGCGACGCCCTCCGGCACCTCGCCCAGCACCAGCAGCGTCACGAGCCCGGCGGCCAGCAGCAGGATCGACAGGGGGTCGGCGAGCTGCCGCGCGGCGCGCGCGAGGAGCGAGGGCGGCCTGGCGGCGGGCAGCTCGTTGGGGCCGTACTCGGCGAGCAGGCGCACGGCCTCCTCGTCGGGCAGGCCGTCCGCGGCGGGTGCGGGCGGGCCGTCGGCGGCGTGCGTCAAGGCGTCCATGGCTCCACCAGATCATCCGGGACGTCCGCCGCGCCGGGGCCGAAGGCCCCGGGCCCCCGGGACCTTCGGCCCCGGCCGCGACCGCCTGCCGGGCGGTTCCCGCGCCGGGTCGTGGCCCGCGCCCCGGGCAGTGCCTTTGGTCCCCGCCACCGGGGACGTTCGGCGCTGTCGCCGCGCGCGGCGGTCGCTCACCCTGGGGGTGTCACACGGCCCCAGCGGAGGTGAACCGATCATGATCGGCAGCCGGATGATCATGGAGGCGTCGGCGCTCGACGTGGAACTGGCGGCGCTGCGCGAACGCGTCACCCGACTGGAGGAGCAGGTACGCGCGCTGACCGCGGCCGCCCTGCCCCCGCCCGACCGGCAGGACGACGGCGGGGCGGCCGGCCGGACGCCGGGCGACCGTCTGAGGTCCCCTCGGCCCGAGGAAGCGCCGGCCGGCGCGCGCTGACCGAGGCCGGCCCGGCCCACCGCCCCGGCCCGGGCTCCCCTGAGGAACCGCGGGCCCCACCTGCCGCCCTACCGGGCTGCGAGCCGGCTCACCGGCTCGGTCAGCAGCCCGGCCAGGGGGTCGCGCGGCGCGGCCACATGGTCCGCGGGGACGACCGTGACCGGGCAGGGCGGCCAGCGCAGGCAGGAGAGCAGCACGGCGCCCAGCCTGCCGTCACCCGCCCGGTGGGCGGCCGAGCCGAGCACGAGCAGGTCGGCGCCCCTGGCTGCCTGCAGCAGCGCCGTCTCCGGCCGTCCCAGGACGAGCAGCGGCTCGACCGGCAGGCCCGGGAACGCGTCCTCCACCGTGTGGACGGCCCGCGTGAGCGCCGCGCTCTCCCAGGCGCGCCGGCGTCCGGGCTCCGCCCCCGCCGGGTGGGGGGCGTAGGCGGCCAGCTGCTCCGCCCGGCTCTCCCAGGCGTGCACGATCACGAGCCGTCCCCCGCGGCGCTCCGTCTCGGCCGCCGCCCACATCAGCGCGGCCTCCGAGCCGGGGCCGCCGTCCGCGCCCACCACGATGCGTGTCATGGCTCCATCGTCCGACGCGGCGGTCCCGGCGGGCAGAGCCGTTGTGCCCTGCCCGCCGGGACCTTCGTCAGCCAGGGGAGACGTCCGGCGCGGGGGTCAGCGGGTGGGGACGGCGACCGAGGCGGCGAGCGACTCGCCCCAGGCGCGGGCGCGGTCCAGCTCGCCGTCCAGCAGCGGGCCCGGCGTTCCCGCGACGTAGAAGCTCTGCGCCGGCGCGACCAGCCTGATCCCGGCGCGGCGCAGCCGCTTGGCCGCGCCGCGCGCCGCCGACCCCGGCATGCGCGGCTTGAAGACCCGCGTGTCGAACGCCGCCGACGCCAGCGTGGCCGACGACGACCCGAGGCCGCCCAGCCACTCGCGCAGCCCGCGTCCCTTCGAGACCAGGCCGCCGGGCGCCTGCTGCGCCGCGGACTGCCGGGTGGACTCCCTGCTCATGCCGAACGCGTGCGTGGGCCCGCCGACCACCAGGAGGGCGACCTGGTCGCCGATGAGGTCGGGCGCGGAGCCGACCTCCGCCACCTCCGCCCGCATCCTGGTCGCCAGGCCCTCGGCCACCGCCTCGGCGATCTGCTTGGTGTTGCCGAACATCGACTCGTACACGACGAGCGCGTCCATCACGCGCCTCCCTCTCGACCCTGCCGTCTGCTCGCCGCCGTCCGCCCGCCCGCGCGGCGGCCGGCTCCTGGACGCGCGCGGCGAGTACGCGTCCTCGTCCTCCTCCAGGCGCCTCCCCGCGGGCGCCCGGCTTCCCGCCCGCCGTCACTCCTTGACGCGGAGCACCGGTTCGAGGTGGAACATCCCGGTGACGACCTCGCCGGCGACCTCCCGCGCGGCGGCGCGACCGGCGACCGCCATCAGCACGTCCCGCGCGGTGACGAGCCCGACCAGGCCCTCCGCGGCGACGACGGGCACGGCGTCGCACCCGGCGTCCAGCATGATCGCGGCGACGCGCGGCAGCGGGCAGTCGGGCCGCACCCGGGGGCGCCGCTCGCCCTCCAGGAGCGAGCGCACCTGGCGCTTCGACTGCTCGCGCGGCCCGCCCGACCAGGACCCCGCGAGGTCCTCACGGGTGAGGATGCCGAGGAGCCGCTGCCCGTCCACGACCGGCAGGTGGTGCACCTCGGCGCGCCGCATCAGCTCCCACGCCATCAGCGGCGACTCCTCCGGCCTGACCGCGACGAGCACGCGGCTCATCACCTGCTCGGCGGTCAGCGTCTCGACACTCATGACTCCTCCTCCCGCGGCCGTACGACGGCCACCGGGCAGTGAACGTGGTGCAGGACGGCGTGGCTCACGGAGCCGAGCACCGCCGACGCGAACCCGCCCATGCCGCGCGTGCCCACGACCACCAGGTCGGCCGACTCCGACGCCCTGATGAGGGCGGCGGCGGGGTGCTCGCACAGCCCTTCGTCGACGCACTCGACGTCGGGGTTCTTCTCCCGCCAGGGGACGACGCGCTCGCGCGCCTTGCGCGACTCCTCCTCGAAGGCCTCCTCCACCAGGCTGCTGTAGGCGGCGGCGTACGGGGACAGGATCGGCATCTCCCAGGCGTAGACGACGTGCAGTTGCGCCTTGCGGGCGCGGGCCTGCTCGAAGGCGTAGCGCATGGCGGCGTCGGAGTGCTCGGAGCCGTCGTACCCGACGAGGACCCGCCCGTGGACGGGCCCGGCGCCGCGCACGATGACGACGGGGCCCGCGCCGTGCCCGGCCACGCCCATGCCGACGGAGCCGAGCACCATGCCGGTGAACCCGCCGAGCCCGCGGCTGCCCAGCACCGTGCTGTCGGCGGTCGTGGACTCGCGGACGAGGTCCTCGATGACGTTGCCCGCCAGCAGGTCGGTGACGACGTCGACGCCGGGGGCGATCTGGCGTGCCCGGTCGGCGGCGGCCTCCAGCGCCCCCGCGCAGTACTTGGTGCCGCCCACGGCGTGCGGCCACTGCTCGCACACGTGGACGAGCCGCAGCCCGAGGTTCCTGCGTCTGGCGTCGTCGGCGGCCCACTCGACCGCTGCCGTCGCCGGGGCGGAACCGTCCACTCCGACCACGATCCGTCCGGCCATCACGATCTCCTCTTCGCCAGCGGACTTCCCTCCACCTCCATTAGCCGTCCGGCACGGGCGGTGCGCCCGGGGACGAAGTCCCTAATGGAGGTGCCGTTGGTCCTTATATGCTCGGCGGTCCGGCGTGTTCACCCGGCGAGGGGCCGCGGGGGCGCGGCTCAGGAGCCGGGCTTCGTGCCGACCACGGCGGTGGCGTCGAACTCGTCGCTGCGGGTGACGCGGGCCGCGAGGCCCGTCGCGGCGAGGGCCGCGGCCGTCGCCTCCGCCTGCCGCGCGCTGGTCTCCACGAGCAGGTGGCCGCCGGGCGCGAGCCAGCCGGGCGCGCCCGCGATGACGCGGCGCACGACGTCGAGGCCGTCGGGGCCGCCGTCGAGCGCCACCAGGGGCTCGTGCAGGCGCGCCTCGGGCGGCAGCAGGCCCATCGAGCCCGACGGCACGTACGGGGGGCTGGCGATCAGGACGTCCACCCGGCCGCGGAGCGCGGCGGGCAGCGGCTCGTACAGGTCGCCCTCGTAGACGTGGCCGCCCCTGGGGGTGAGGTTGCGCCGGGCGCATCGGACGGCGGCCGGGTCGAGGTCGGCGGCGTGCAGGGCGGCCGTGCCGAGCGCGGCCAGCAGGGCGAGGCCCATGGCCCCCGACCCGCAGCACAGGTCGAGCACGACGGGCGCGCGCCCGTCCGGCGCCGCCGCCCGCGCGAGGCGCGCGGCCTGCTCGACGAGGAACTCGGAGCGGGGCCGGGGGACGAAGACGCCGGGTTCGACGGCCACGCGCAGGCCCCGGAACTCGGCCCAGCCGACGAGGTGTTCGAGGGGCCGGCCCGCGACGCGCAGCTCGACCATGGCGTCGAGGTCGTCAGGGGTGCGGGCGGCGGCGATGAGGAGCTCGGCCTCGTCCTCGGCGAAGACGCAGCCGGCGGCGCGGAGCCTGGCGACGAGCGCGGACGTGGCGGAAGGTGAGCAGGAAAGCGACATGGGAGCCTTTCGGAAAGCCGATGGGCGCTCCCGCGGTCACCTGTTTCCCGTGGACCGTTCTCTGGAGGGGAGCACCCAGCCTGACACAGCGGTAATGGGTCTCACCTCCTGGGGACGATCACGTCTGGGACGGCAACAGTACCAAAGCGGGGCCCGCGCCGCCCGCGCGGGACCCGGGTTTTGCCCGGTCTACCCCCCGCACGGCGAGGATCACCCTGGTCAGGACGATCAGGGCCGGGCGGCGGCGATGCTCTCCTCACCACACCAAACCTCTGTCTAGTTTGTGCAGTTTTAGTGCATTTTGTGAGGCCTGGGGTGACTGCTGGGGTAGGCGTCAACCGTCTCCGGCGCACCGGCCCGGAGGCGCGGCTACGGAAGGAGCCGACCATGGAAGACCCGCGCTACGCGCAGACACAGCCGACGGCCAGGGAGCAGCAGGTGCCGCCCACCGTGCCCCAGCAGCGTCCGGGGCCCGCCCGGGCTGAGACGGAGGAGCCGGCCCAGGTCACCGGCTGGGCGGGCTGGGTCATGTTCGCCGGCGTCGCGATGATCGTCGTCGGCTGCTTCCAGGCCGTCATGGGGCTCGTCGCGCTCTTCAACAGCGGCTTCTACCTCATCACGAGGGGTGGCCTCGCGATCCCGGCCAGCCTCACGGCGTGGGGGTGGGTCCACCTGATCATGGGCGTCATCGTGGCCCTCGCGGGCGCGGCGATCATCGCCGGGCAGACCTGGGGACGGGTGGTCGGCATCGCGCTGGCGACCATCCAGGCGATCGTCAACTTCGCCTGGTTCCCCGCCTACCCGCTCTGGTCGCTGATCGTCATGATCGTCGACGCTCTGGTGATCTACGCCCTGGCCGTCCACGGCCGGGAGATGCGGGCACTCAACCGCCCCATGATGTAGACGGGCACGCGCGGACGGCGCGGCCGGCAGGCGCACGGCGGGCCGTGGCCCGCCGTGCCGCCCGTCCCACGGGCGCCGGAGCGACGCGACGGAAGGGCGCCGATGGACCTGCAGGTGCTGCCGCTCGCCGTCACCATGATGGCGGGCCCCCAGATCATGACGGCGATCATCCTGGTGACCCACCGGCAGGCGGTGCGGATGTCGCTCGCCTACCTCGCCGGCGTCGCGATCGCCGCCGTCATCGGCACCGCGATCGCCCGCTGGCTCGCCGGGCTCCTCGGCGGCGCCGTCACGCTGGGCGACCCGGCCGACCCCGGCTCGGTCGGCGCGCTCGTCCAGGTGGCCCTGGTCGGCCTGCTGATCGCCTTCGCCGTCAAGAACTACCTCGGACGTGAGACGTCGGAGCCGCCCGCCTGGCTCGGCACGCTGCTCGACGCCGGGCCCGACCGGGCGTTCACCACCGGGCTGCTGCTGATCCTCGTCATGCCGACCGACATCATGGCGATGCTCACCGTCGGCGTGCACCTGACGCAGCACGACCTGCCCGCCGTCGCCGCCCTCCCCTTCCTCGTGGCGACGCTGCTCATCGCGGCCCTGCCGCTGCTGGCCTACCTGGTCTTCCACCGGCGCGCCGTGCGGGCGATGCCGCAGGTGCGTGACTGGATGAACGGCCATGGGTGGCTGCTCAACGTCGTGGTCTGCGTCCTGTTCATCTTCTTCATCCTCTGACGTCCGCCCCGGGCGGCGTTTGCGCTTTTTGCGATCTTGTACCTACAATGCCGCACCGCTCGATCGCAGGCGAAGGCCCGGCGAGCGGCTCGGCGGAAGCCTCACAGGCACGGGCCCGGCCCCACCGCCTCCGGCGGATCCCCGGCACACCGGCCGCCGGTCTCGATCGCACCACTCCCCCACCGCGGGCCGCGTCCTCGACGCGTGCCCGCATCCCGCGTCTCCCCGAGAGGACCTTCGGCATGCCCGTCAACCCCCGGCACCCAGCCGCTCCCCACGACCCCGACGCCCCTGGACGCGACGCGGCGACCGGGCTTCCCCGGCAGTTCGCCAGGACCCGCCGCTTCAGCCTCGGGGCGCCCTCCGGCTTCACCGTCGTCCGCGACGGCCGCGCGGTGCTCTTCCTGCGCAGCCGCTCCGGCGACGACCCCGCCACCTGCCTGTGGGAGCTCGACCTGGACACCGCCGCCGAGCGGCTGGTCGCCGGCCCCGGCAGCCGTTCCGGGGCCGGCATCGGCGCGTACGCCACCGACGACGCGGGCGGCCTGGCCGCGTACACGCTGGAAGGCGAGCTCCACGTCGTGGACGTGCCCTCCGGCGCGGACAGGACGCTCCCCACGGCCGGCCGGGCGTCGGAGCCGCGCCCCGACCCGTCCGGCCGCCGCGTCGCCTACCTGAGCGGCGGCGCGCTGCGCGTGGCCGAGGCCGACGGGTCCGCCGACCGCGTCCTCGCCGAGCCCGACGGCCCCGAGGTGCGGTTCGGCGTCGCCGAGCACGCCGCCCGCGAGTCGATGGGCCGCACCCGGGGCTACTGGTGGTCGCCCGACGGCTCCCGGCTGCTGGTCGCCAGGGTGGACGAGAGCCCCGTCGCGCTGTGGCACGTCGCCGACCCGTCCGACCCGGCGCGGCCGCCGCGGGCCGTGCGCTACCCGGCGGCGGGCACGGCCAACGCCGACGTCACCCTCTGGATCGTCACGCTCGACGGCCGGCGCACCGAGGTGCCGTGGGACCGCCTGGCCCACGAGTACCTGGTGGCGGCCGGCTGGGACGCCCACGGGCCGTACCTGGCCGTGCAGAGCCGGGACCAGCGCGCCGTCGTCACGTACGCGATCGACCCCGGCACCGGGCGGACCGTGCGGCTGGCCGTCCAACGCGACGAGCACTGGGTGCACCTGCTGCCCGGCGCGCCCGCCCGCACCGCGGGGGGCGCGCTGGCGGCGCACGCCGACGAGGACGGCACGCGCTGCCTGACCTTCGACGGCGTCCCCGCCACCCCGCAGGGGCTGCAGGTGCGCGAGATCCTCTCCGTGGACGGCGACGACGTGCTGTTCACGGCGTCCTCCGACCCCACCGAGACCCACGTGTGGAGGTGCCGCCCCGGCGGCCGTCCCGAGCGGCTCACGTCCGCGCCGGGCGTGCACACGGGCGTGCTGCGGCACGGGACGCTCGTGCTGTCCGCCCGCACCGCCGCCCGCCCCGGCGCCGAGGTGACGGTGCTGCGCCCCGGCCGCCCCGGCGTGCGCGTCGCCTCCTACGCCGAGCGCCCCCTGCTGGAGCTGCGCCGTACGGCCCTCGTGACCACCCGGCGCGAGCTGCGCAGTCACCTGCTGCTGCCGTCCTGGCACCGTCCCGGCGACCCGGCGCTGCCCGTGCTCGTCGACCCGTACGCGGGGCCCGCCCTGCAGCGGGTCACCGCCGAGCAGGCGCCCATGACGTTCGTGTCGCAGTGGTTCGCCGAGCAGGGCTTCGCGGTGCTCGTCACCGACGGCAGCGGCACCCCCGGGCGCGGCCCCGCCTGGGAGCGCGAGGTGCACGGCGACATCCTGGGCCCCGTGCTGGACGACCAGGTGGCCGCGCTGCTCGCGGTCGCGGAGCGGCGCCCCGAGCTGGACCTCGGGCGGGTCGCCGTACGCGGCTGGTCGTTCTCGGGGACGCTGGCCGTCGCCGCCGTGCTGCGCCGTCCCGACGTCTTCCACGCCGCCGTCGCGGGGGCGGGGGTGAGCGACCAGCGCCTGTACGACACGCACTGGCGCGAGCGCTTCCTCGGCCATCCCGCCGAGCATCCCGGCCGGTACGACGCCTGCTCCACTCTGCGGGAGGCGCACCGGCTGTCCAGGCCGCTGCTGCTCGTCCACGGGCTGGCCGACGACAACGTGTTCGCCGCGGGGACGCTGCGGCTGTCGGCGGCGCTGCTGGCGGCGGGCCGCCCGCACGAGGTGCTGCCGCTGGCCGGCTCCGGCCACGCCCCGACGTCGGACGAGACGGTGTTCGCGGGGATGCTCCTGCACCAGCTCGACTTCCTCCGCCGCCACCTCCCGCCGGCCCGCTAGGCGGTCCTCCCCCGCCGCCTCCCGGCCGGGCGCCGTGCGATGATCGTCCGTGTGGTCCGTTTCGAGGTGAGCACGGTCGTCCTCGCGCCGCCCGCGGCGGTCTTCGACGTCTCGCTGTCGGTCGAGGTGCACACGTCGTCCATGAGCCGCTCCCGCGAGCGGGCGGTCGCCGGCGTCACCTCGGGCCGCCTCGCCCTCGGCGACCGGGTCACCTGGCAGGCCACGCACTTCGGCCTGCCGTGGCGGCTCACCTCGCTGATCAGCGCCTGGCACCGGCCGCGGTTCTTCGTGGACGAGCAGGTGACCGGGCCGTTCCGGCACTGGCGGCACGAGCACCACTTCGCGGCGTACGGCACGGGCGACGGGAACGGCGGCGCGGCGGGGACCCTCATGCGCGACGTCGTCGAGTTCTCCGCCCCGGCGGGGCCGCTGGGGGCGCTCGCCGAGGCGCTCGTCCTGCGCCGCTACATGAGCCGTCTCATCGAGCTGCGCAACCGGCACGTCAAGGCCGCGGCGGAGGACCGGTAGCCCGGACGGAGCGCGCCCGGCTCCCGAAGCGCGGTGCCTAGCTGGAGCCTGGTGCCCCGATGGGGCGGAGCTCGCCGAGCGCCGTCTCACCCGGACGCACGCCGGTCCCGTCGGGCCGCGTGTACGTCAGCCGCCGCAGCGGGTCGCCCGTGGTCCTGTCGATCAGCGGCCGGTACTCCTCGTCGGGGCCGAAGGCATGGCGCTCGCCCCACTGGCGCAGCGCGATGACCACGTCGAACAGGTCCTGGCCCTTCTCGGTGAGGACGTAGGCCCGGTACGGCGCCGCGCCTGCGGCGGGCTCGGTGCGCAGGATGCCGGCCGCCACGAGTCCGGCGAGCCGGTCGCTGAGGACGTTCTTGGCGATGCCGAGGTCGCGCTGGAACTGGCTGAAGCGGCGCGGTCCGTCGAAGGCGTCGCGCAGGATCAGCAGCGTCCACCGGTCTCCCACCAGGTCCACGGTCCGCATCACGGGGCAGGGGGTCGCGCTCGCCTGGGGCCTGGTCACCTGGGTGCCTCCACTGCTCGTCCTCCGGTTGCGAATGAAGACTATCGCGGTTGCAAATAAAAACCACCTGGGTCTAGGGTTGCCCACGCCCCACCCGCCACCGTCCGAGGAGACACCACCCGTGATCGACGCAGGCGAGACCTTCGAAGGAACGTTCCCGTTCCCGCCGCACTTCAGCTCCGCCGCCGGATTCCGCATGCACTTCGTGGACGAGGGCTCCGGCCCCACGGTGCTCTGCCTGCACGGCGAGCCCACCTGGGGCTACCTCTTCCGCCACCTGATCTCCGGCCTGTCGCCCACGCACCGCGTCATCGCGCCCGACCACATGGGCTTCGGCAAGAGCGAGACCCCGGCCGAGCGCACCTACTGGCTCCAGGACCACGTCGACAACCTCGAAGCGCTGGTCCTGGATCTCGACCTGCGCGAGATCACCCTGGTGATGCACGACTTCGGCGGCCCGGTCGGCATGGGCCTGCTCGCCCGCCACCCCGACCGGATCGCCAGCGTCGTCAGCCTGAACGGGCCCACGCCCTTCGGGCAGCAGGACCTCGCCGCCACCCTGGCCGCCAACGCGGCACAGGCCCCCTGGTTCACCTGGATCGCGCGCGCCCAGGCCGAAGGCAGCCTCGATGGGACCCTCGGCGGCCTCGGCTACAACATCCTCAGCACGCTCAAGCTCAACGGCTTCCACGACAACCGGATCATCACCCCGACGTGGATCCGCGCCTACGCCGACGCCTTCCCGACCCCCGCCGAGGCGGCCGGCGCCCTCGGCTGGGCGAAGGGCTTCGCGCTCGGCGCCCACCGGTTCGAGGAGCCCACGGCCGCCGCCCGCGACCGGGCCTCCCGCATCCCGGCCCTCGCGATCTGGGGGGCCGAGGACCGCACCCTGGCCGCCGAACACTTCCTGCCCCTGTTCCGCGCCGCCTTCCCCCACGGGATCGTCAGCGAACTGCCCGCCACCGGCCACTACAGCCCCGAGGACGCGCCGCGGACCGTCGTCGCGCTACTCAGGCTCTTCCTCGACATGACCGGCCGGCGAACTCCAGGGAGCACACCACCGAGCAGCGGCCTCTGACACCGCCGGGCGCCCGCCGCGTGGCCTCATTGCACCATCCCCACGGGTTTCCCGCACGCCGTTATTACGCTACGACGACCGTAGCGTAATATGCCCGGCATGATCAGTCTTCGTATGGCCGTCGCCGTGGCCCTCCAGGACGCCGGCGAGGCGACGCGCGCCGTGGAACTGGCCCACGGGCTGCGGGAGCGCACGCCCGACGGCTGGGACCTGGACGTCACGTTCCTGTCGCACGGCAGCCGGTTCGAGCCGATGATCCGGCGGGCCGGATTCGGCATCACACACTGCGCGCCCCGCCTGGAGGGCCGCAGCATCGCCCATGACCTGCAGTGGGATCCGCCCGAGATCGTCGGGTCCGCCGCCCTGGCACGGGAGCTCGTCGAAGGCGAGCGCAAGGCCCTGGAGGCGCTGCGGCCCGACGTGGTCCTGCACGGGTTCTGGCCGTTCGGCAACATCGCCGCCCGGCTGCTCGGCATCCGTACGATGTGCTTCCTGCCGATCCCGCTGGACCCGGCCAGCGTGGCGGGCGGCCTGCTGCGGGACCTTCCCGACGTGGTCCCGGTGCTCCCCAGGCTGCCGCGCCCCGTCCGCGAGACGATCGTCAGGATGGTTCCCGCGGGCGTCAAGACGGGGCTCGGCGCGTTCACGCAGCGCCGGCTGAGCGAGGCGATCGCCGCGTGCGGCTGGCCCGGCGAGCCACCCAGGACGATCTTCGAGATGCTGCGCGCCGACCTGACCCTCGTCAACGATCTGCCCGAGTTCTACGCCGACTGCGTGGTCCCCGGGCACATGGCGATCACCGGCCCGCTGTTCGCGCCCGGAGCGCCTGGGGACGGGCCCGCGGCCCTGGATCCCGCCCTCCGGGCCGTCCTGACGGCCGGCGACGACGTCCCCGTGATCTTCTGCACGATGGGCAGCTCGGGAACGAAGGACGCCTTCCTGGAGGCGGTCCGCGCCGTCGCCGGCACGGCGGGCGACCCCTGGAACGCCGTCATCCTCGCCTCGCCGTCGGTCTGCCCGATCGAGGAGGCGCGGGCCCAGGTGGCCGAGCGTCCCGGCGTCGTCATCACCGACGCGTTCGTGCCCGCGCCCACCGTGAACGCGCTCGCCGACCTCGTGGTCGGCCACGGCGGCCAGGGCACCGTGCAGACCGCGCTCGCCGCGGGCACCCCGATCATCGGCGTCGCCATGCAGGTCGAGCAGCAGATCAACCTCGATCACGTGGCCGCACGCGGTGCCGGGATCAGGATCCCGGCACGGCGCTGGCGGGCACCGGTGATCAGGGAGGCCGTCAAGACCGTGCTCGGCACGCCCTCCTACCGGCGCCGCGCCGGCGACCTGGCCGCGTCCATCAGGAGCGGCGACGGCAAGGGGGCGGCCGCGGAGCGCATGTGGCGGCACCTCCGGGCCACGTTCGGCCCGCCCCGCTGATCGCGCCGCACACGCCGGCGGCGACCACGCGGGACGCCGGGCGGGGCGAGGGTCACGGGGCCTGGCCGCCCTGGCCGGGCGGGGTCCGCTCGATCAAGGGCATCGCCAGCGACACCACCGCACGAGCCCACTCCCGGTCCACCCCGCCCTCGATGGCGAAGCGGGCGAAGTATGACCCGAACAGCATGTCGCCCACCCTGCGGTAGTCGGCGTCCGGACGCAGCTCGCCGGCGGCCACGCCGTCGCGGAACACGCGCCGCAGCAGCTCCAGCCGGGGCGTCAGGACGCACTGCCGGAACGTCTCGGCGAACTCGGGGTCCTCGGCCTCCAGGAACAGCGTCGCCACCACCCGCAGCCCGACGCTCTCGACCCCCTCGCGGAACTGCTCCAGCAGCACCGCCAGCCGGTCGGCGACCGGCAGCGACGGCGAGGGCTCCGGAAGGTCGGCCACGGAACGCAGCGACGCGTGCAGCAGCTCACGGCGATTGCGGTAGCGGCGGTAGATGGTGGTCTTCGCCACCCCGGAGTACTCCGCGACCCCCTCGACCGTCACCCTGGCGGGCCCGCGCTCGGCCAGCAGCCTCAACGCGGCGGCGGCGATCGCCCGGTCGGCCTCGCCGCTGCGCGGCCGACCGGCGGACGGGGTCTTCACGGGGGCGCGGTCGTCGTTCGGCTCGCTCATGCCACCGAGAGCATAACGGGCGTGCGCCGTCAGGACGCGCTACCGGGCGGCGCCCGCCCGGTCCGCCACCACCTTCTCCAGGAAGGCGTCCAGGTTGGCCGCGGCGCGCAGGACGCGTTCCTCCACCGTCAGCGACTCCTCCAGCCGGATGCCGCCGTCGGTGCGCTTCAGCCCGCGCACGTACAGCGAGCAGGCGAGGTCGGCGCACATGTACGCCCCCACGGTGTCGCCGTGGCGACCGCGCTCGCCGGCCCGGGGCGCGGCGAACAGCGCGACGCCGGCGCCGCTGTGCGGGGTGAGGCAGACGGAGCAGATCGTGCTCTTGGTGAAGCTCCTGCGGACGTCCTGGGCGAGGCGCAGCGCGACGCCGACGGGGCCGCCGGGCCGTTCGGCCACCAGGTAGGCGCGCTCGGGCGCGCCGGGGTCGCGCCAGCCGAGGAAGTCGAGCCGCGGCCAGGGCAGGTCGGCGAGCCGGGGCGGGAGCCCGGCGCGGCGGGCCTCCCCCTTGGAGCAGTTGACGAACGAGTCGCGGATCTGCCGTTCGGTGAGCGGGTTCACGGTGGTCACCTTTCCGTCGATTGGCCGGGGAGGAAGAGCGCGGGCACGGCGCACAGCGCGACGGCGGCGAGCGTCGCCCAGAAGGCGGGCGCGAAGCCGTCGGCGCGGTCGAGCAGGACGGCGACGGCCGCGGTGCCCGCCGCCGCGCCCACCTGCTGGAGGACGGCGTTGGCGGTGGTCGCGTCGGCCGTACTCGACCTTGGCAGCGAGTGGTAGAGGGTGGTCATGGTGGGCGCGACGGCGAAGGCCATGCCGGCGCCGCGGACGAACAGCGCCGCCGCGAGCAGCGGCGTGACTCCGCCAGGGGCGGAGGCGTCCTGCGCGAACGGCAGGACGAACGGCAGCGTGCCCGCGGCGACGGCGGCGAGCCCGGCGAGCACGAGCGCCCGGGGGTTGGCGCGCAGGTCGACCAGCCGCCCGGCCGCCAGCACGGCGGCGAGCATGCCGAGCCCCTGCGGCGCGAGGACGAGCCCCGCCCCCAGCGCTCCCGTGCCCCCGGCCTGCTGGAACAGCAGCGGCACGAGGAACACGGCGGCGTACAGGGCGGCGTTGGCGAGGAGGCCCAGGGCGGCGGAGGCGCTGAACGCCCGGTCGCGGAACAGGCCGAGGTCGACGACGTGGGGGCCGCCGTGGCGGGCGCGGACGTGCCGCCAGGCGTACAGGCCGAGCAGCGCGGCGCCCGCCGCCGAGGGCCAGGCGTGGTCGCCGGTCAGCCCGAGCACGAGCAGGGTGACGCCGCCGCTGACGGCGGCCAGGCCGGCGACGTCGAGCCGCGCGCCGCCGTCGCGGCGCCCGCCGGGGACGCACGCGGCGGACAGCGCGATGCCCGCCAGCAGGAACGGGACGTTCAGGAAGAACACCCAGCGCCACGACAGCGTCTCCAGGACGAGACCGCCCACGACGGGCCCGAGCACGGGCGCGAGCGGCACGGGGATCGCCATCAGCGCCATCATCCTGCCGAGCCGCTCGCGCCCGGCCGCCTCGACGACGATGATCCGGCTGAGCGGGAAGAGCATGCCCGCGCCCGCGCCCTGCAGGGCGCGGAAGGCGACGAGGCTGGGCAGCGACCAGGCGGCCCCGCACAGCACGGACCCAGCGAGGAACACGGCGAGCGAGACGGTCCACGCCCGGCCGGCGCCGAAGCGGGCGGCGGCCCAGCCGGTGGCGGGGATGACGGCCGCCACGGCCAGCAGGTACGCAGTGGTCACCCACTGCGTGGCGGCCAGGTCGGCGGAGAAGGCGCCGGCGAGGGTGTGGACGGCGACGCCGACGATCGTGGTGTCGAGCAGCGCGGCGAACGCGCCGACGACGAGGGCGCAGGCGAGCCCGGCGAGCGGGCGGCCGAGGCCCGGCGGGGGCTCGGTGCGGGTGGTCATGGGGAAACCTGCCAATGTCTGAGCGCGCAGTCGAGCGCGTCGATGATCTTGTTCCAGGACTCTCCGGCCGGGCGCGGGTGGCCGAACTGCCCGGCGGCCTCGATGCCGGCGAAGCCCTGGAAGGTGCTGCGCAGGAGCCGGACGGCGTCGGTGGCGTCGGGTTCGCGCAGGCCGTAGGCGGTGACGAGGGCGTAGGTGGTGCGGAAGACGCGCTGCACCGCCTCGGAGCCGGCGACCGCCTCGGGGTCGAGCGGCGTCTGGGAGGCGGCGTACCGGCCGGGGTGGCGCACCATGAACGCCCGGTAGGCGCCGCCGAACGCGGCCAGGGCGTCCTTGCCGGCCTTGCCGGCTGTCGCGTCGGTGAGCCGGTCGGCCAGGTCGCGCAGCGCGTACAGGGCGACCCGGGTGCGCAGGTCCTGAAGGTTCCTGATGTGGGAGTACAGGCTGGCGTCCTTGACGCCGAAGCGGCGGGCCAGCTCGGAGACGGTGACGTTGGCGAAGCCGATCTCGTCGGCGAGCTCGGCGGCGGCCGCCGTCAGCCGCTCCGCGTTGAGTCCCGCTCGTGCCATCATCGCGCCTCCCCGTCACCGGAAACCTAGGATCTCTAGGCGCAAACCTAGACCATCTAGGTTTACTGCCGCAACCCGACACTTGGCACGGCGTTGATCAGGGCCTGGACCGGCCGTACGTAACGTGACCCGCATGAGAGTGCTCGTCGATCTGAACCGCTGCCTGAGCTACGGGCAGTGCGTGTTCGCCGCGCCGTCGGTCTTCCGCTTCCACGGCGCCGAGTCGCTCGAGTACGACTACGCGCCCGGCCGGGCGCTGGCCGAGGAGGTGCGCCACGCCGCGGCCGCCTGCCCCGTGCAGGCGATCACCTACGCCGAGGAGCCCTCCGGTGAGTAGCCCCGCCGCGCCGGGCCGCGTCGTGATCGTCGGCGCCTCGCTGGCCGGCCTGCGCGCCGCCGAGACGCTGCGCCGCGAGGGCTTCCGCGGCGAGCTCACGCTGATCGGCGACGAACCCCACGAGCCCTACGACCGGCCGCCGCTGTCCAAGCAGGTGCTGGCCGGACGCGCCTCGCCCGCGCACACCGCGCTCGTGCGCGCCCCCGACCTGGAGGCGACGTGGCTGCTCGGCGAGCCCGCCGCCGCGCTCGACCCGCACACGCGGACGGTCACGCTGGCCGGAGGCCGCGAGATCGGCTACGACCGGCTGCTCATCGCCACCGGCACCCGCGCCAGGCCCTGGCCCGCCGCCGAGGAGGCCGCGCTGGACGGCGTGTTCACGCTGCGCGGGCGCGACGACGCCGAACGGCTGCGGGCCGCGCTCGCCGCCGGTCCGCGCCGGGTGCTCGTGATCGGCGGCGGGTTCACCGGTTCGGAGATCGCGTCCGTCTGCCGGGAGCTCGGGCTGCCCGTCACCCTCGCCGAGCGGGGCCCCGCCCCGCTCTCGGGGGCCCTGGGCGCCGCGGCCGGCAGCGTCGCCGCCAGGATGCAGCGCGCGCACGGCGTGGACCTGCGCGCCAACACCACCGTCATGGCGCTGGAGGGCGACGGCTCGGGACGGCTGCGCGCCGCGTACCTGTCCGACGGCGACGTCGTCGAGGTGGACGTGGCCGTCGTCGCGCTCGGCGCGGTCCGCAACACCGAGTGGCTGGCCGGGTCCGGGCTGGCCGCCGACGCGCGCGGCGTGGTCTGCGACGCCGCCTGCCGCGCCTTCGACGCCGACGCCGTCGTCACCGACGACGTGTACGTGGCCGGCGACGTCGCCCGCTGGCCGCACCCGCACTACGACGGGCTCCTGCTGGCCGTCGAGCACTGGGACAACGCGGTGCGCCAGGCGGAGACGGCCGCCGCCAACCTGCTGCGCGAACCGCCCGCGCCGCTGCGCCCCCATCGCGGGCTGCCCGCGTTCTGGTCGTACCAGTTCGGCGTGAACATCAAGTCCGTGGGCCTGCCCACGATCGCCGACGAGGTCGTGGTGACTCAGGGAGCGGTCGCCGACGGCCGGTTCGTCGCCGCCTACGGCCGCCAGGGACGCACCGTCGCCGCCGTGGCCGTGGACTCGCCGCGCTGGCTGCCCGCCTACGCCGGGTTCGTCGCGGCCAACCTGCCGTTCCCGCCCGACCTGCACGCCTCCGACGCGCCCGACCCGCTGCGGCCCGTACCGGCCGGGCTGGCGCTCGACGACCGCGCCACGCACAGCCCCACCGCCGCGGTGACCGGCGACGGGCCCACCGCGAGCGACCGCTCCACCCACCGCGACCCACGCTCGCCCCTGACCGCTCCGCCGCTGTGACGAGGACCGCCATGACCGACACCCTGTTCGCGCAGGTCCTCGACGAGGCCAGCCGCGCCGACCCGTACCCGCTGTACGCACAGCTGCGCCGGACCCCGGTCTCCCGGCAGGGCGAGAACCTGTACGCCGCCAGCACCTACCGCGCCGTCACCGCGCTCCTGCACGACCCGCGCATCAGCTCGGACGAGCGCAAGAGCCGCACCGGCGCGGGCGCGCTCGCCGCGTCGGGCCGGCTCATCGAGGACGGCGACGAGCGCAGACCGGGGTTCATCTTCCTCGACCCGCCCGAGCACGACCGGCTGCGCGCCGTCGTGATGCGCCAGTTCACGCCGCACCGGATCAGGCTGCTCGGCCGGCACGTCGAGACGCTGGTGGACGAGCTGCTCGACCGCCGCGCCGGCCAGACCACGCTCGACGTCGTGGACGACCTGGCCTACCCGCTGCCCGTCACCGTGATCTGCGAGCTGCTGGGCGTGCCCCGCGAGGACGAGCCGCGCTTCCACGTCTGGGCCACCGCGCTGGCCCGCACGCTCGACCCTCCGGAGGGGATGTCCGAGGAGGAGGTGGCCCGCGCCGTGTCCGCCGCGGCCGAGCTGCGCGCCTACCTCGTCGAGCTGGCCGGGCAGCGCGCCGCCCACCCGCGTCCCGACCTGCTGTCGGGGCTGCTCACCGACGCCTCCGGCGACCGGATGAACCCGCCCGAGATCATCGCCACGATGGCTCTGCTGCTCATCGCCGGGCACGAGACGACCGTCAACCTCATCACCAACGGCATGCTCACGCTGCTGCGCAACCCGGAGGCGCTGGCCCTGCTCCGGGAGCGGCCCGACCTGATCACGCCCGCGCTGGAGGAGGTGCTGCGCTACGACCCGCCGGTGCAGTTCCGCACCCGTACGACGCTGACGGACGTCGAGCTGGACGGCGTCACCGTCCCGGCGGGCGCGAACGTGGCCCTGCTGCTCGCCTCCGCGAGCCGCGACCCCGAGCGCTTCCCGCAGGCCGACAGGTACGAGCCGCTGCGGCAGGACAACCAGCACCTGGGGTTCGGCGGCGGGATCCACTACTGCGTCGGCGCGCCGCTCGCGCGGATCGAGGCGCGGGTCGCGCTGGGCGCGCTGGTGCGGCGGCTGGAGTCGCCCCGCCTGGCCGCCGACCCGCCGCCCTACCGGCAGAGCGCGTCGCTGCGCGGGCCGCGCCACCTCGTCGTCGAGGCCGCCCGCGTCACCTGACCCTCGACCGGCCGCTCAGAGCGTCGTCTCCAGCACGGGGCGGCCCCGCACCCCCGGGTCGGCGGCGAAGACCGCCCCGGCCAGCGGCTGCTCGGCGCGGTCCACGTCCAGCGCGGACGTCGTGATGTAGAGCCGGTCGAGGCCGTCGCCGCCGAACGCCACCGCCGACACCTTGGTCACCGGCAGCGTGACGACCGCGTCGAGGGTGCCGTCGGGGGCGTAGCGGCGCACCGCCGAACCCTGCCACAGCGCCACCCACACCCCGCCCTCGGCGTCCACCGTCAGCCCGTCGGGCGTGCCGTGGCCCGGCTCGATCACCGCGAACGGGCGGCGGCCGCTCAGCCCCCGCTCCGGGTCGTAGTCGAGGACGTCCACGCGCCCGGTGGCGGTGTCGTTGTAGTACGCCAGACTGCCGTCGGGGCTGAAGTCGAACCCATTGGACACCGTCACCCCGGTCAGCACCGGGTTCAGCGTGCCGTCCCGCTCCGTCACGTACAGGGTGCCGCGTCCCGGGGCGGCGTCGTAGGCCATCGTGCCGATGTAGAAGCGGCCGTCCGGGTCGCAGCCGCCGTCGTTCATGCGGACCGACGGGTCGGTCCACGCCTCGCCGAGCGAGCGCAGCGGCGCGTCCAGGTCGTCGGAGCCGGCGAGCAGCAGCTCGCGCTCCCCCGCCACCACGAACCCGCCCGCGGCCCTCGGACGCAGGGCCGCGGCGACCTTCCCGACGTGGCGGCGGCGCACCGCGCCCGAGGAGTCCAGGGCGAGGACGTCGCCGGCGAGCATGTCCACCAGGCGCAGCCCGCCCCACCTGGCGCACCAGACGGGACCCTCGCCGTGCTCGCAGACGGGATCGGTCACGGGGTGGGCGGAAACGGTCATGCTGCTCTCCTCGCTGGGTCGTGCTCGTGCTCCCGGGCCCGGCCCGGCGGCGGGTGCGGCCGGGCCGCGCGCCGGTTCCGATCATGGCGCACTCCCGGAACGCCGCGTCCCGGCCCCGCCCCCGATCGGGGCGGGCGCGTGGCGCGTCTCCGGGCCTACGATGGTCTCCCCCCGTGAGAGGACACGCACCGTGCACACCCCCCGACGTCGCACGTCCACCGCCTGCCTGGCCCTGGCCGCCGCCGCGGCGCTGCTCGGCTCCGGCACCGCCGCCGCCGACGCCTCCTCCGTGAGAGCCACCGATCCGGTCGCCACCGTCTTCTACCCCAATCCCGTGCAGAGTCTCGGCGACGAGTCGCTCACCGACGACAAGGACCGCGACAGCGCCGCCCTCGCCGCCGCCTACCGCAGCGTCACGCTCACCGACCTCGACGGCTCCGGCACCCTCACCGGCCGGTACGTCAGGGTCAAGAGCGAGACCGGCAAGGCCGTGAACGGCTCCTACGACTTCCGCCGCGACACCGACCAGTTCGAGCAGGTCATGGGCTACTACTGGGTGACCACCGCCCAGCACTACCTGCAGTCGCTCGGCTTCGGCTCCCGCCTGCGCCCGGTCAACCAGCGCCAGATCGAGCTGCGCATCAACCAGTACGGCGGCGACAACTCCTTCTTCCGCGACGACAAGGCCAACATCACGCTCGGCAAGGGCGGCGTCGACGACGCCGAGGACGCGGAGGTGATCGTCCACGAGTACGGCCACTCGGTGCAGGACGGCCAGGTGTCCGGCTTCGGCACCACGCTGGAGTCCGGCGCCATCGGCGAGGCCTTCGGCGACTACCTGGCCGTCGCCGTGACGTCGTGGAAGACCGGCACGCCGACGGGCACCCCCGAGGCGTGCGTCGCCGACTGGGACTCCGTCGCCTACACCTCCGCCGTCCCCCACTGCCTGCGCCGCCTCGACGGCACCAAGCACTACCCCGAGGACATGGCCGGCGAGGTGCACGCCGACGGCGAGATCTGGTCGGCGGCCCTGTACGCCATCCGCGCCGAACTGGGCGACCGCCTGGCCGGCACGATCATCGTCGACGCGCAGTTCGACTTCGCCCCGGACACCACGTTCAAGGCGGCCGCCCAGGCCACGGTGGCGTCGGCCCGCCGGCACGGCGGCACCGACGCGGCCGCCGCCGTGACCGCCGCCTTCACCGCCCGCGGCCTGCTCTAGGACAAGGGCACGTCCAGCAGGTGACTGCGTGCAGCCCTCGTGGGATGACGAGGTGGCGGACTGGCTGCTGCCACGGTGACAGCAGCCAGTCCGCGGCACGCTGGACGGAAGCGGCGGCGGCTGTGTCGGCAGGTCACAGGTGACGCGCTCGCACACGCTGCTGCCCGGACACCGCCGTCAGCCTGCCCGAGCACCTGCGGGCTTCCGGCGGGACGTCGGTACGCGTGGTCATAGCTGTCCGCTTCATCTGCTCGGCGACCGCGACGGCGGGAAGAACGTCACCGGAACGAGTGTGATCAGGCAGAGTCCGAAGGCCCACCAGAAGGCGGTGGCGTAGGCCGCCGCCGGGTCGGTGACCCGGAGCAGCCGGCCGTCCAGGACGGTGGTGAGGACGGCGGTGCCCAGTGAACCGCCGAGCCGGTTGAGCACGTTCAGCGCGCCGGCGGCGCCCGGTGTCTGGTGCTTCTCGACGGAGCCGTACGCCGCCGCCATGGTGGGCGCGGACACCCCTCCGATGCCCAGCCCGTAAAGGACGAGGCACCCGGTCAGCACCCACGTCTCGGGCATGGCAGGGGCCTGGGTGAAGGCGAGGAGCCCGGCGAGCGAGAGCACCAGGCCGCAGGCCACGACGGCGCGCGGACCGTACCGGTCGGCCAGCCGCCCGGCGACGAAGGTGCCGGCCGCCGCCCCGAGCGCCTGCGGGGTGAGCAGCAGCCCCGTCGACAGCGTGTCGGCGTGGCGGACCTGCTGGAAGAACAGCGGCAGCAGGATCATCGAGCTGTACAGCGAGGCCCCGAGCAGGAACAGGGTCACACAGGCGGCGGTGAAGCCGCCTCGGCCGAACAGGCGCAGGTCGATCAGCGGCCGGCGGCTGGTGCGCAGCGCATGCACGAGGTAGCCGGCGACCAGCGCGAGCCCGCCGCAGAGCGCGACGGCGACGGTGAGCGAGCCGGTCCCCTCGCGTCCGCCGGCCATGGTGAGCCCGTACACCAGGGCCGCCAGTCCGGGCGACAGCAGGGCGAGGCCGAGCGTGTCGAGCCGTGCCGCGGCGGACGGCCCGGAGCCGTCGCGGGGCAGCAGCCGCGCGGCGAGCGGGAGGACGACCAGGCAGATCGGCAGGTTGAGGTAGAAGATCCAGCGCCAGTCCAGTTGCTGGACGACCACGCCTCCGACGATCGGGCCGAGGGCGGGGGCGAACATGACGGGGATCGTCAGCGTGGACATGGCCCGGCCGATCCGTGAGGGGCCGGCTGCCTGGGCCAGGATCGACTGCCCGATGGGGTTCATCAGGCCGCCACCGATCGCCTGCACGAGCCGGAAGCCGATCAGGGCCGGCAGCGACCAGGCCAGGCCGCACAGGGCCGATCCGGCGGTGAAGACCGCCACGGCGATCATCCACATCCTGGAGGCCCCGTATCGCTCGCTCAGCCAGCCCGACAGGGGCATGACCACCGCGATGGCGAGCAGGTAGCCGGCGGCCACCCACTGGACGTCGGTCAGGGAGGCGCCGAAGTGCGCCGCCATCGAGGCCGACGCGATGCCCACGGCGGTGGCGTCGACGGAGGCCAGGATGGGGGCGGCGATCAGGACGAGCCCCATGCGCAGGAGGCGCGGATCGAGCGGCTCCCGCGTGGCGCCGGGCGTGGAGGTGGCGGTCATCGAGCACCCTTAGGATCGATTGACTAGGACAGTCCCAAACGCTAGGTCCGACCTAGTCAATTGGTCAAACCTATTGAGCGGGTCACGCCTACTCGAAGGAAGGGTGAAGATCGTGGGTGAACGGCCGGAAGGTCTGCGGGCACGCCAGAAACGCGAGACCCGGCAGCTGATCTCCGACGTCGCGACCCGTCTGTTCCTTGAACGCGGATACGACAACGTCACCATCGCCGACGTGGCGTCCGCCGCCGGAGTGGCCAGGATGACCGTCACCAATCACTTCCCGCTGAAGGAGGACCTCGTCCTGGACCTGCAGGAGGAACTGGTCAACGGCATGGCCCGGGCGGTGTCGCGGCGCGCGCCCGGCGAGTCGGCCCTCGACGCGGTCCGCCGGGACTACGGCGAGCGGCTGAGCCGCCGCGACCCGGCCATCCCCGACGCCGACGCCGGCTGGCAGCGGATGGTGCTGGGCACGCCCGTGCTCCGGGCACGCCTGCGCCAGCTGTTCGACCAGGCCGAGGCCGAGCTCGCCGCGGTGCTCGCACGGGAGACCGGGGACACCGGTCTCGCACCCCGTCTCGTCGCAGCCGCGCTCGCCGATGTGGAACGGCTGCTGTTCGAGGAAGGCCAGCGCCTGGTTCTCGACGGCGAGGAGTCCGAGCACATCTTCGCCGCCCTCGCCGGGACGGCTCGGCAGGCCTACGACCTCCTGGAACCCGCCGTGGGGGACTACGCCCGCCGCTAGTCGCGACCCGTCGTCGTCAGCACGGCTGATCGCGGGTCGTCCTCCGAGAGTGGTACGGCAGCGGTGGTGGTCGTGGCCATGGCAGTGACTCCCCGTCGGATGCTCGCGCTCACGGGCAGCGCGAGGGCCTCGCAGGACGTCCCCTCGGCCGAGGACGGGGCCGGCTGGCGGCCTTCCCGCGCGGCCTGACCGCTCGCGGCCGGAGAATCGATGATCGGTCCGGCTGTCCGCCGTGGATAATCTTCACCCGATGGTTCGAGGAGAGCACGAGGAGCACCTGCCAGCGGCGGATCCCCTGGAGGTGGGCCTCCCCGGTGAGGCGGAGCCGGGAGCCGCGCCCGTCCCGCGCGGCCGTGCGGGAACAGGGGTGGCCGAGCGGGAGCTGAACCGGGCGGCCGAGCGCTACGCGGTCTGGTTCCGCTCCGCGGTGGTCGTGCCGTGCGCCGCCTTCGGGATCCTCGCGACGCCGGACGGGCACACGGCGGCGACGATCTCGATGGCGACCCTCGCCACCGGGTGGTGCGCACTGCGCCTGGCCTGGACGCGGAACCCGGCGCTCTCGCGGTCGTGGGCCGCCGCCGCGCTGGACGCGGCCGTCCTCGTGGCGGTGGGGCTCGGGCAGGTGGTGACCGGCGCCGGTGACCCCGGCGGCTGGGTGGTGGCGCTGGTCTCGATCACGGCCGTCACGTGCCCGTACGAGTGGCCGACGAGGCCGCTCGTGGGGTGCGGCCTGGGCCTGCTCGGCATCGTCGCCTTCGTCGCGGGCGCCTACGCCCACTCGCGGCAGCCGGTGCCGGTCGCGGCGGCGGGGTTGCGTCTGCTGCTGGAGCTGACGCTGTCGCGCCTCTCCTACGTGCTCGTCCGCGCTCAGGCGCGCTCGGCGGACCGGCTCACCGCGCGGGTCGCGGCCCGGCGCCGGCGCGCCGCCGTCGCCGCGGCCAGGCGCTCCGGCGAGCGCGAGTACCTCGCGACCCTGCACGACACCGCGAGCACCACCCTGCTGCTGGTCGCCGTGGGAGCGCGTGACGGAGCCCGCGGGAACCGCTGGGTGCCGGAGCGGGCACGCCACGACCTGGAGGAGCTCGCCAAGGTGCCCGGATCGGACGACGGCCGCGTCGAGCTGGGGCCGCTGCTGGGCACCGCGGCCCGCCACCCCGCCGTCCGCGTCGAGGTGGAGGCCGGCGACCTGCCTGCCGTGCCCGCCACGCCGGCGCTCGCGATCTTCCACGGCGTGCGGGAGGCGCTGACGAACGTGGAGCGGCACGCGGGGGTGCTCGAGGCGTCGCTGCGCGCCGGGCTCGACGTGAGCGGGAGGGTCGTGGTGGAGCTGCGGGACCGGGGACGGGGCTTCGACCCGCTGCGGGTCGCCCCGCACCGGCGCGGCCTGCGGGGTTCGATCGTGGAGCGGATGGCCAGGGCGGGCGGCCGGGTGCTGGTCGGGTCGCGGCCGGGCGAGGGCACCACGCTGACATGGACGTGGCCGGATGACGCGGGGCCGGATGGGACGGGGGCGGATGACGCGGACAGCTGAGCGCCGCCGCGACAGGCCGGCCGCCCGCGTCGAGGACCGGCTCCTGCGCGGCGCCCGCCTGTCGGTCCTGGCGGTCACGGTCGGCGTGCAGTTCGGACTGTGCCTGCCCACGTTCGTCGAGCACGGCGGACGCTACCAGCCGCTCTGGTTGGAGATCGCCGGGTTCGCGCTGATGGCCGGGGTCGCGGCCGTCGCCGCCGCGTGCCTGGCGCGGGACGGCCGGATCCCGTCCCCCGCTCGGCGCGCCGGCCTGGCGCTGGTGCTGCTCGCGGCGGTCGCGGCGGCCGCCGCCGCGCCGCCGGGCAACTATCTGGACCGGGCCCACTGGTACTTCGGCCTGGTCGGCTGGTACGGCGTGCTGCTGCTGTTCGACCGGCCGCTCGCGCACCTGGCCGCCTTCCTCGGCGCCAACCTCGCCATCGCCCTCGCCAAGGCCGTCGTGTCGGGCCCGCCCGAAGCGCGGGCGTGGGCGGCGATGGCGGTGTCCGTGGTGTCCGTCTACGGGTTCCAGCTCGCGCTGAGCCTGGTGATCCGGGAGGTGCGGCGCGTCGCCGCGCGGGCGAGGCAGGCCGCCGAGGAGGAGGAGCGGTTCCGTACGGCGGAGGCGGTGGCCGAGCACGTCCACCGCGATCACCGGCAGCGCTACGTCGCGCTGCTGGGCGCCGTCGTCCCGCTGCTCGCCGGGCTCGGGTACGGCTCGCTCGACCCGTCCGACCCGGAGGTCCGGCGCCGCTGCGCGCAGGAGGCGGCCAGGATGCGGCGCCTCTTCGCCGAGAAGGACGACGTGGCCGACCGGCTGGTGCACGAGCTGCGCGCGGTCATGGAGGTCGCGGAGCACCGCGGGGTCACCGTCCGGTTCGCGGCGCGGGGCGAGCCGCGCGACCTGCCGAGGGACGTGCGGCGGGAGCTGATCGACCCGGTGGCGGCCGTGCTGGCCGCGGCCGTGGCCGGTGCCCGGGTCACCGTGGTCCGCACGCCGGACACGGTCCGGGTCAGCGCCCTCGGCGACGGGCCCGCGCCTGAAGGATCGGCGGCTGAAGGACGGGCGGCGCCGCGCCTGGAGTCCGGATCGCCGCGGGTCGCGGTGAACGCTGTGGTTGCGGAGAATCGAGTGTGGGTGGAGGCGGTGTGGCGACAGGCGACGCCATCACGGTGACGATGATCGACGACCATCCGGTGGTCCTGGCGGGGGCCGAGCACTGGTACTCGACGGCGGATCCGCCGATCAAGGTCGTGGCCTCAGGCGCCGGCGTGGAGACCGCGTGGACGCCGCCGGGGGACACGGCCGCCGTCGTCGTGCTCGACCTGCAACTGGGCGGCCGCCCGCCCGCCTACGACGAGCTGCGGCGGCTGGTCGAGGCGGGCCGGCAGGTCGTCGTGTACACGATGCGCGACGACGAGAGGACCGCGCTGACCTGCATGGACCTCGGGGCCTTCACCTTCCTCACCAAGGCCGAGGGGGAGGAGCACCTCATCGCGGCCACCGCGGCGGCGGCGCACGACCGGCCGTACACGCCGCCGGCGCTGGCCGGGGCGTTCGGCGCCGACACCGCACCGGACCGGCCCAAGCTCTCCCTGCGGGAGGAGGAGGTGCTGATCGAGTGGTTCCAGTGCGAGTCGAAGGAGCTCGTCGCCCAGAGGCTCGGCATCACGCCGCGCACGGTCAGCTCCTACCTGGACCGGGTCAGGGTCAAGTACGCGAACGTGGGGCGGGAGGCCAGGACCAAGGCCAACCTGGTCGCGCGGGCGATCCAGGACGGGCTGATCGACGTGGGCGACCTGTGACCAGGTGATCACGGTACGCATTGCGGGTCGAACGACCGTCACCGCGGCCCGGTCCGGGTCCCTAAGGTCGTGGCCCGTCAGACAAGCACGAGAAGATTCGGAGTTCGTTTCGTGAGGCGAGTACGAAGGCGTTCACTCGGACGGGCGGACCTGCGCGGGGCGGGAGTGTGCGCGCTCCTGGCGGCGGCGCTGGCGCTGCCGCTGTCGGCGGCGGCCCACGCCGGCACGGCCGGCACGATGGCCGGCACGACGGCCGGCACGACGGCCGGTCCGGCGGCGGACAAGACGGACGACAGGCTGACCGCGGGCGAGGTGCTCAAGCCGAACGAGTCGGTGAAGTCCGAGAACGGCCAGTACCGGCTGATCCAGCAGACGGAGGGCAACCTCGTCCTCTACGGCCCCGGCAACACGGCCCTCTGGGCGACGCCCACGTCGGGCGCCACCGCGTACACGACGATGCAGCGCGAGGGCAACCTCGTCGTCTACAGCACGTCCGGCCGGCCGCTGTGGGGCACCAGCACCGCCGGCAACCCCGGCGCGTACCTCAAGGTGCACAACGACGGCAACCTCGTCATCTACTCGGCGGGCAACGAGTTCTTGTGGTCGCGGCACGCCTACGCCGGGTCGCTGCCGTCCGGCCACACGCTGAAGGCCGGGCAGTGGGTCCAGTCGCGCAACGGCGAGTACAAGCTGCTCATGCAGAAGGAGGGCAACCTCGTCCTGTACAGCCGGGCCGGCAAGGCGCTCTGGACGACCCCGACGGCCGGCAAGCCCGGCGCCTACGCCGTGATGCAGAAGGAAGGCAACCTGGTCGTCTACAGCTCGTCGAACACGGCCCTGTGGATCACCAGGACCGCGGGCAACCCCGGCGCGTACCTGGCGGTGCAGAACCAGGGCAACATCGTGCTCTACTCCAAGGACAACAGGCCGCTCTGGTCGGTGGACTAGCGCTCCCGGCGGCCCGGCGCGCCCCGTGACCGCCGCCGCTGGGACGGGGGCGGCTCGAACGGGTGCGCCGGGTGTTCGCCGGCTCGCCTGAGCGGCTCCGCGCAGGCCAGGTGGGCGCCGGCGTAGCGCAGCCGAGCGGCCGATCCTCACCCTGTGGAGTCAACCGTCCGGGAGGGCGGGGCGACGCGGGCGCGTGCCAGGCACGCGAGCCGTGACGGCCGCAGCGCGTCGGAGCGTTCCCACAGCTCCGGGGCGACGCACTCACGCTGCCCGACGTGCTCGACCACCTCCAGGCCGTGCCGTCCGAGCAGGGACGTCAGGTCGGCGGGGGCGAAGAAGGACAGCCACGGCTCGCCGTTCCGGGCGGCCATCCCCATCACGGCCTCGGCGTACGCCTGGCCGTCCGCGTCGCGCAGCTCTTCGGGGAGCAGGTAGTCCATGACGAGTTCGGTGCCGGGCGCGAACGCGCGGACGGCGTCAAGCGTCGCGCCGACGGCCTCGCGGGTGAGGTACATGCTGACGCCCAGCCAGGCCACGAACGCGGGCGCCGACGGGTCGAACCCGTGCGCCGCGAGACGGCCGGGCAGCGAGTCGCGTTCGAGGTCGACCGGCACGAAGGTCACGGTGCCCGGCGCCGTGATCCCCTCCTCGGCCAGGCGCAGGCGTTTCCATTCCTGCGTGGCCGGACGGTCGACCTCGAAGACCCGCGTGCCGCGGGGCGCGTCGGGCCGGTAGGCGGAGGTGTCGAGCCCGGCGCCGAGGATGACGTACTGGGCGACGCCGCGGCGCGTGCTCTCCGCGAGCCGGTCCTCGGTGTAGCGGGCGCGGGTCACGACGGCGGTGCGCGCGCCGGCGAGCACGGGGTGCGATCCGTGGGCGCGGTGGTAGCCCAGGAGCGTGTCCGCCTGCTCGCCGAGGAGGCGGTGCGCGAGCGGGTCGGCGAAGAGGAAGGGGGCCTGGTCGACGACCAGGTGGGCCGCGCGGGCGGCCGCTGCGGTGAGCGCGGTCGCGCTCGGGGATGAAACGTTGGTCACAGCGAGGAAGGCTATATCCGTTATTTCATTCCTGTTCCCATCATATCATGAGAAAGAAATTTATTCAGTTCATTTCAATTACAGTGTCATGACATTGTTGGCCTTTTCCAGGAAAATCAGTACGCCACGGTGAATCTGGCACGGCGGTGCCGTGGCCGCTCGGCCTCGTCGAGCAGCGCCACGGCCAGGTCCTCCATCGAGATCTCCGACCTGCCGGCGGCGTCGGTCAGCAGCTCGTCGCGGCCCAGCCGGTACCGGCCGGTGCGCACGCCGGGTTCGAGCAGGGCGGGCGGGCTGAGGTAGGCCCAGTCCACAGCGGTGTCGGCGCGGCAGGCGTCCAGCTGGTCGCCGCAGGCCAGCGCGATGGGCCGCCAGGCGGGCGGGAAGTCAGGCGTGTCGACCAGGGTGCCGCCGCCGGGCACGGTCAGGCTGCCGGCGCCGCCGACGAGCAGCAGCCGCACCCCGGTGCGGGCCAGCCCGGCCAGCAGGGCCTCGGCGGTGGTGACCAGGTCCCGCTCATGGCCGGGGGCGGGCCGGGTGGCACTGATCACGACGTCCTGCCCGGCGCTGAGCCGTACGACGTCCTCGACGGCGGCGGCGTCCCCCGCCACCACCCGGCCGGGCAGTCCGGGGCGGCGCGCGGGGTCGCGGACGACGGCGGTGACGTCGTGGCCCCGGTCCACGGCCTCGGCGAGGACGCGGCGGCCGACGCCTCCCGCGGCGCCGAACACGGTGATGCGCATCGTCGTCATGACCTCTCTCCGATCGGGGTGTTCGGCACCAGGGCGGGAGTGCCCGGGTCGCCGGGCGCGGGCGGCGCCGTACGGGTGGGCTGGAGCTGGACGGCGACGAGCGCGGCGAGGACGACGGCCGCCCCCAGCCCCTGCCACGCGCCGAGCGACTGCCCGAGGACGAGCCAGCCGAGCGCGGTCGCGACGACCGGGCTGAGCAGGCCGAGGAAGGTGACCTTGGTGGGGGTGAGCGCCCTGATGCCGCGGAACCACAGCGTGTAGGCGAGGGCGGCGCCGACGAGGGTCAGGTAGGCGTACCCGGCGAGGTTGGCGGCGGTCAGGTGGGCGGGCGGGGGCCCTTCGACGGCGAACGCCACCGGGAGCAGCAGCAGGCCGCCCGCGACGAGCTGCCAGCCGGTGGTGGCCAGGAGCGGCGCGGGCGAGGTCCAGCGCTTGCTGAGCACGACCCCGGCGGCCATGACGACGGCGCCGCCGAGCGCGGCGGCCACGCCGAGCGCGTCGAGCCGGGCGTCGGCGCGCAGCACCAGCAGGGCGACGCCGCCCATGCCCGCCGCGGCGGCGACGGCGGTGCGCGCGGTCAGCCGCTCGCCGAGGAGCCCGGCCGACAGCACGGCGACGAGCAGCGGCTGGACGGCGCCCACGGTCGCGGCCACGCCTCCGGGCAGCCGGTACGCGCCGACGAACAGCAGCGCGAAGAACACCCCGATGTTGAGCGCGCCGAGCACGGCCGCGCGCCACCACCACGAGCCGGAGGGCAGCGTACGGGTGATGGCGACGAGGAGGAGCCCGGCGGGCAGCGCGCGGGCGACGGCGGCCAGCAGCGGCCTTCCCGGCGGCAGCAGTTCCGTGGTGACGAGGTAGGTGGTGCCCCAGACGGCGGGGGCGAGCGCCGTCACGGCGACGACGCCGAAGCGATTTCTTAGCACTAAGACAAAGTAACTTAGCACTAAGCAAAGCGCAGCGTGATTTACCTCACTGCTAAGAGAACGGCTAGGCTGGGCCCGTGGCCGATCACGTCGATCTCGTCCTCGCGCAGTGGCAGGCGCAACGTCCCGACCTGGACGTCTCCCCCATGGGGATCATCGGGCGGCTGTCACGGCTGGCCCGGCTCGTGGACGCCGAACTGGGGCGCACCTTCGCCGCCCACGGGCTCGACCGGGCGTCGTTCGACGTGCTGGCCACGCTGCGGCGCAGCGACCCGCCGCACCGGCTCACCCCGGCCGAGCTGATGCGGTCGTCCATGATCACGTCGGGCGCGGTGACGCAGCGGCTCGACCGGCTGGAGGCCCGCGGCCTGGTCCGGCGCACACCCAGCGCGTCCGACGGCCGCGTCGTGCACGTCACGCTCACCGACGAGGGGTTCGCCCTGATCGAGCGGACGCTGCCCGCGCACCTCGAGACCGAAGCCCGGGTGCTCTCCCGCCTGACGCCCGACCGGCGCGACGACCTCGCCGCCGCCCTCCGCGACCTCCTCGAATCCCTGGGCGACACCTCCGCCTAGCCAGGCGGTGGAGGCCGCCGTGGCGTCACGGCTCCACGTCAGCGCCGGCGGGGCGGGCGGCGGCGTCGCGTCCCCGAGCCCGAGCGCGAGCCCGAGTCCGAGCGCGGGGTGCCCGGAGCCGGGCGCGAGGCCGCCGGCGTGTCCGTCCAGTGGGACGGGCGGCTCAGCCCCTCGGGCAGCCGCGTGGCGGAGTCGCCCGCGGCGGCGTTCACCTGGGACTGGGTGAGGAAGATCGCGCCGGTGAGGTCGGCGCCCGACAGGTCGGCGCCGCGCAGGTCGGCGCCGATGAGGTCGGCCTGCCGCAGGTCGGCGCCCCGCAGCCGGGCGCCGATCAGGTACGCGCCACGCAGGTCGGCCCCGCGCAGCCGGGCGCCGTCGAGCCTCGCGCCGATGAGGTCGGCGCCCCGGTGGTCCTTGCCGCCGAGCCCCGCCCTGACCAGCTCGCTGACGCGCAGCAGCAGCGGGTTGACCGCGGCGCGGCAGGCCGCCACGTCGAGCGCGGCCAGGTCGGCGGCGTCGCCGCGGGTGAGCCGCTCGACCTCCTCCAGCGCCCGCCGCACCTCGGGCAGGACCGGGCGGGCGGCGTCGAGGGTCAGTGACTCGGCGAGGTACCACAGCAGCTCGTGGAGCTGGCGCATGACGGGGAACGCCGCGAACATCCGACCCGCCGACCCCGGCTCCGACCGCCAGTCACGCCCGCCGAAGGTGACCTGGGAGATCTTCTGGCCCGCGCCGAAGCAGTCGTACACCGTGCAGCCGGGGAAGCCCCTGTCACGCAGGTGGTCGTGGATGGAGCAGCGGAAGTCGGCGGCGAGGTTCGGGCAGGGCCGGCCGGCGTCCTTGTCCATGGCGAAGTCGGCGGAGGCCGAGAACGGCAGCGCGACGCAGCACAACCCGAAGCAGTTCGCGCAGTCGGCCAGCAGGCCGAGCTCACGTGGGGTGGTCGGGGACAACGCGCGGCACTCCTCGTCGGCGATCGGGACGGTCGTCCGAGTCTACGGGTGCGCGTACGGGACCGCGTCCGAGCGTTCTGCGCGTTCTGCTCAGTGGGACCAGGCGTCGCCCCACTCGACGTCCCTGGCCAGCCGGTACACCTCGCCCTGCCGCTTGGAGACGATCACGTCGCGGACGCCGTCGCCGGGCGTGCACAGCCGCAGCGACACCACGCCCTTGCGCTTGCCGGGGTGGCGCAGCACGCGGGCGCCCGGCGGGACCGCGCCGGCCGCCGCCCCCTCCCCCGCGACCGCCAGGTACGAGAACTTCTCGTCCTCGAAACCGAGCGTGCCCGCCTTGACCCGGCGGTGCAGCGACGTGCGCGGCAGCCGTACCGAGAAGTGGCACCAGTCGCGTCCCGGCTCGATCGGGCACGGCCCGCCGTGCGGACAGGGCGCCAGGACCGCCAGGCCCCGGCCGAGCAGGGCGTCGCGGGCCGCGGCGATCGTCGCGTACCCGGCGGGCGTGCCCGGCTCGACGATCAGGACCAGCGCGGCCCGCTCGGCCAGCCAGACGGCCACCTCGGGGACGTCCCGCTCGGGGAGCTCGCCCAGCGCGTACGACATGGTCACCAGGTCGGCGGCCGGACGGTCGAGACCGGCCCGGACCGACGCCTGCCGCCAGGACGCCCCGCGCACCGCCGTGGACGGCGCGGTCCGCGCGAGCCGCCGCCCCAGCTCGATGACCTTCGCGTCCTGCTCGACGACCGTGACCTGCTCCAGCGAAGGCCACACCCCGCTCGCCGCCCACACGGCCGCGCCCGTGCCGCCGCCGACGTCGAGATGGGTGCGCGGCGCGAAGCCGGGCGCCAGCGCGGCCGCCCGGCCCATCGCCGCCGTGCACGCCGCGTACGTGGCGGGCATGCGGTAGGCGGCGTACGCGGCGACGTCCTGCGGGGTGCGCATGAACGGGACGGCGCCGCCGGGGTCGTGGGCGCGGTAGCGCTCGGTGAGCTGCTCGGCGGCCTGGGACAGGTCCTGGGGCGAGAAGCGGGACAGGGCGGAGTCCAGCGCGGTCCTGAGCTCGTCGGGCAGCAGCAACGGTCACCTCGGGTCGGGTTCTGCGGAGGCCGGGCGCGTCCGGCCGGTGAGCGCCCTCGGCACGGGGCGGTCGGCGGCGCCTGCGGGAGGTTACCAAGCGCCGGCGCCTTCCCGCGCACGGGCGGGAGGTTCGTCAGGAGGTGTCCGGGTCGCCTACGTTGACAGGTATGCGCATCGAGATCTGGGCCGACGTCATCTGCGGATGGGCCCACGTCGGCAGGCGGCGGCTGGCCAAGGCCCTCGCCTCGTGGGACGGCGAGCCCGTCGAGACCGTCTGGCGGCCGTACCTGATCGACCCCACGGCCCCGTCGCGGGCCGCGTCGCCCGCGGACGAGCCCAAGGACGCTGACGCGCCGGCCGCCTGCGCGGTCCCCGGGGCGCCGCCCGCGGAGACCGGGGCTCCGGCCGCCGACCTCGGCACTGGTCCCGGTGCCGGTGCCGGTTTCGGCGCTGACTCAGGCGCTGGTTCCGGGGGTGGTTCCGGGGCTGGTTCCGGGGCTGGTTCCGGGGCTGGTTCCGGGGCTGTCGAAGGGCTCGGGCCGGCCTCGGGCGCGGAGTGGCGGGCCGACAGCCGCCCGGCGCACCGGCTCATCGCGCTGGCGTACGAGTCGGGCGGCTCCGCGCTCCAGGACGCCGTCGTGGAGCGCGTGTTCAGGGCGCACTTCGTGGACGTCGTCGACATCGGCGACCCGGCGGTGCTGGCCCGGCTGGCGGAGGAGGCCGGGTTCGCCGACGGCCCGGCCCTGCTCGCGGCGGGCGCGGGCGAGGCCCTGCTGCGCGAGCTGCTGCTGGTCGGCAAGGCGATCGGGGTCACCACGTCGCCCACCATCGTCGCGAACGGCATCGCGCTGGCCGGCGCCCAGCCGCCCGCCGTGATCGCGGAGTTCCTGGCCGACGCCGCCGGCCGCACCCCGCGCCGGCTGCCCGCCGAGGTGGAGCGGCTGCGCCGCGCGGAGTCGCTGCTCGACATGCGCGACCCGCTGGGCGCGCTGACCCTGCTCGGCCCGCTGCTCGACGAGCACGGCGAGGACCGCGGCGTGCGCATGCTGGCGGCCCGCGCGTACTTCGCCTCCGCCCAGCTCAACCGGGCGCGGACCTCGCTGGAGCGGCTGGTGGCCGAGTCGCCCGACGACTCGTACGCCCGCCACCTGCTCGGACGGACCCTCCAGCGGCAGGGCCGCCACGAGGAGGCGGCCACCCACCTCGCCATGGCCGCCGCCATGACACCGGACTACACGGTGGACTAGCACCGGGGGGCGCGTCCGTCTCCGCTGCACCCCCGATTGAAGGTTCAGCGCGGTGGGGGCGGGGTTTTCCGCGAAAAGTTTACCTCGAATGTTCAACGATACCGTCAAGGTATGGATATCAAGGACATGGCCTGGCCGCTCGACGGCGAAGGCATCTCGGCGTTCCTCCGGTCGCTCCCCGCCGAGCCCCTGCTGCTCGGCCTCGGCGAGGCCAGGCACTTCGTCGGCGAGCTGGGCGAGGCCCGGAACGAGATCTTCCGGCATCTGGTCGAGCACGAGGGCTACCGGTCGTTCGCCGTCGAGAGCGACTGCCTCATGGGCCTCGTGGTGGACGACTACGTCATGACGGGCGCGGGCACGCTGGACGACGTCATGGAACGCGGCTTCAGCCACGGCTTCGGCGCCGCACCGGCCAACCGCGAACTCGTCCGCTGGATGCGGGCGTACAACGAGGAGCACGACGAGAAGCTCAGGTTCTTCGGGTTCGACGGCCCGCTGGAGTACTGGGCGGCGAGCCCGCGCCAAGCGCTCACCGCCCTGCACGCCCTCCTCGACGGCCCGCTCCCCCGCGCCGTCGTCACCGGCGAGGCCCTCGACGCGCTGCTGGGCCCCGACGACCGGTGGGCGAACGAGGCCGCGGCCATGGACCCGTCCCAATCGATCGGCCGGTCCGCCGACGCCGAGCGGCTGCGGCTGATCGCCGACGATCTGGTGGCGCTGCTCGACACGCAGGCGCCGCAGCTGAGCCCGGAGGACAGGGAGCGGGCGGCGCTGTACGGGCGCACCGCCACCGGCCTGCTCCGCTACCACTACTGGATGGCCGACGCGTCGCCGGTGCGGTGGACCCGGCTGTCGGCCCTGCGGGACGCCATGATGGCCGCCAACCTGCGCGCCGTCGCCGAGCGCGGCCCGGCCTTGGTCTTCGCCAGCAACCTCCACCTGCAGCGGAGCAAGAGCCTCATGCGGTTCGGTGACCAGGTGCTGGAGTGGTGGAGCGCGGGGGCGATCGCGGAGACCCACCTGGGCGACCGGTACGCCTTCCTGGCCTCCGCCTTCGGCGCGGTCGACGGCGACACCCCGCCCCCGGACACCGTCGAGGGCGTCCTGTCCACGCTGCCGTGGGGCCGCTCGGTCGTCGACGCCCGCCGCCTGGCCGGGGCCGTCACGGAACCCGCCGCGCGCGTCTCCCGCGATTTCGCGTACTTCCCGCTGGACCCGGCCCAGCTCGACACGATCGACGGCATCGTCTTCCTAAAGGAGGCAGCCGACCTGAAGAAGCTGGGCTGACCGGAGCGAAAACCAGGTTCGGGCACGACGTGTGGAGAACGAGAATCATGCCATGCGTCATGTGCCCTTCCCCAAGATCCCGGTCGCGTCGAGCGCCGCCGCGGGCCCCGGCGGCAGCTGGATCGCGACCGAGAAGATCCACGGAGCGCAACTGGTCGTCGCCCACGACGGCCGGGAGTTCCGCGTCGGCAAGCGCAAGGCGTGGCTGCGCGGGGAGGAGGCGTTCTTCGGCTGGCAGTTGCTGCGCGGCCGGCTGTGGCAGGCGGCCAGGGCGGCGCTGTCGTCGGGCGGCGCGGCGGTGCGCGTCTACGGGGAGTTGTACGGCGGCCGCTATCCGCATCCCGACGTCGCGCCGGTGGCCGGGGTCGGCGCGGTGCAGACCGGGGTCTGGTACAGCCCTGACCTGCGCTTCGCGCTCTTCGACGTGCTCCGGCACGACCATCCGGACGACGCGGGGCTCTTCCTGCCCTATGCCGACGTGGCGGCGGTGGCCGCGTCGGCAGGGCTCGACGTCGTGCCCCTGCTCGGCAGGGGGTCCAGGCACGAGCTGGACGCCCTGCCGCTGCGGTTCCCGACCCGGGTGCCACGCCTGCACGGCCTGCCGGACATTCCGGGCAACCTCGCGGAAGGCATCGTCATGCGTCCCGACGTCCCCGCGACGGCGGAACAGCGGCCGATCCTCAAGATGAAGATCGAGGAGTTCGACGAGCAACGCTTCGACGAGAGCCGGCCCTGGGACCGGCACACGCACCTCGCCCTGAGCGACTTACGCCGGATCGCCCGGACCATGGTGAACGGGCCGCGGCTGGACAGCGCGCGGTCCAAGACAGGGACCGGGCGCTCCGGCGAGTTCATGGACGAGGTCGTGCTGGACGTCATGGTCGATCTGACCGACGCCTTCCCCACCGCCATGGCGGCCCTCGGCGACGGCGAGGAGGACGAACTGCACGCGTACCTGCGGGAGGTCGTCCGGGAGCTGTGCCAGCGCTGAACAGCCGCGCGGTGCGTGACGGCCGGACCGGGACGCGGAGGTCAGGGCCCGGGGGGCGCCGGGCGGGAGAGCAGGTCGTCCAGCGTGGCCGCCAGGAGGTCGTGGTGTTCGGGCGGCAGCCCTGCCGTCAGGGTCTCCAGGCGGGCGGTGACGGCGTCGTGCGCCAGGGCGGCGACCCGGGCGCCCTCGCCGGTCAGCTCGATGCGGCAGGCCCGGCGGTCGCGCGAGTCGCGGGCGCGGGCCACGAGTCCGCGGCGTTCGGCCCGGTCGACCAGCCCGCTCAGGCTCGACCGCTCCAGGTGCAGCGCCCGGCTCAGGCCGGTCATGCCGACGGGGCCGTCGATGAGGAGGCAGAGCAGCTGCGCCTGCTGCGGCGTGAGCTCGTGCTCCCTGCTCACCTCGGAGAACACCTGCTGCACGGCATGAGCGAGCCGTACCAGCGCCTGGGCGATCCGCCGCTGGGCGGGCTCCGCCGTCGTGACCACGCGCACCTCCCTGACACCCAAGTCTAGTTGACACTGCTTCGCGATACGAAATACTTTTACTTCGCGCCGCGAACAGTTCGTACCGCCACATAACGGCGTGCCCCGAGGAGCGACCCCATGCCCGACTACGGTCACGACCTGATGTTCAGCGTCAACCTCATGCCCGCCGCCGACCAGCCGGACGCCGTCGTCGCCCTGGTCCAGCGGGCCGAACGCGACGGGCTCGACCTGGTCACCTTCCAGGACCACCCGTACCAGCCGGCGTTCCTCGACACCTGGACGCTGCTCAGCTACGTCGCCGCCGCGACGAGCGGCATCCGGATCGCGGGCAACGTCCACCCGCTGCCGCTGCGGCCGCCCGCCATGCTCGCCCAGGCCGCCGCCAGCCTGGACATCCTCAGCGGCGGCCGCTTCGAGCTGGCCCTCGGCACCGGCGGGTACCAGGACGCCATCGCCTCCATGGGCGCCCCGCGCCTGACCCCCGGCCAGGCCGTGGACGCGCTGGAGGAGGCCATCGCGATCATCCGGGCCGCCTGGGACGTCGACGCCCCCGGCCCCATCACGCACGAAGGCAGGCACCACCGGGTGGTGGGCGCGCCGCGCGGGCCGCGGCCCGCCCACGACATCGCCGTCTGGCTCGGCGCGTACAAACCGCGCATGCTGCGCGTCACCGGCAGGCTCGCCGACGGCTGGCTGCCCTCGCTCCCCCACCTGCGCGACCCGGCCGAGCTGGCCGCGGGCAACGCCGTCATCGACGAGGCCGCCGCCGAGGCGGGCCGCGACCCGCGCGCCGTCCGCCGCCTGCTCAACCTGGCCGAGCCGCTCCCGCCGGAGCGGCTCGCCGAGATCGCGCTGACGTACGGGGTGAGCGTGTTCACGCTCATCGTGCGCGACCCGCGCGAGCTGCGCCGCTGGGCCGCCGAGACGGCTCCCGCGACCCGCGAGCTCGTCGCCGCCGCCCGCGAGGGGAAGACCGCTCCCACGCCGACGCCTCCCGAGGCCCGCGCCTCCCGGGCCGCCGCCCCGCTGACGGCCGTCCCGCTGGCGGCCGTCCCCACCCCCGACGACGGCGTACGCCTCAGCCGGACCCGCGTCTGGGACGAGTCCACCCGCCCCACCGGGCCCGCCCCCGACCCCGGCCGCCGCTACACCCCCGCCGAGCAGGCCGCCGGGCAGCACCTCGTGGACGTCCACGACCACCTGCGCGCCGAACTGGCCCAGCTCCGCGACCTCGTCGCCCAGGTCGCGGCGGGCACCCTCGACGCCGCCACCGCCCGCTCGCACATCAGCGAGATGACGATGCGGCAGAACAACTGGACGCTCGGCGCGTACTGCGAGTCGTACTGCCGCCTGGTGACCATGCACCACACCGCCGAGGACGCCATGCTGTTCCCCCGGCTGCGCCGCGCCGAGCCCGCGCTCACGCCCGTCATCGACCGGCTGGAGGAGGAGCACCAGGAGATCCACAAGCTGCTCGACCGGGTGGATCGCGCGCTGGTCGCGTTCGTCACCGACCCCGCCGCCCTCGACGGCCTGCGCGCCGCCGTGGACCTGCTCACCGACAGCCTGCTGTCGCACCTGTCGTACGAGGAGCGCGAGCTGGTCGAACCCCTGGCCAGGCACGGGATGTGACGGAACGGCCGCCGCGAGGGGTCAGCGGCGGGCGGGGAAGGCGTGGCGACGGGACACCGCCGCGACCGCCAGGGCGGCGGCGGCGAGCGGCAGGCCCGTCCACGGCAGCGCCGCCGCCCCGGCGCCCTCCAGCACCAGCCCCCCGGTGAACGACCCGGCGGCGATGCCCAGGTTGTAGACGGTCGTCTGCATGGACGTGGCGACGTCCGCGCCCTCGGGCCCCGACGCGCGCACCAGCGCCGTCTGCAGCAGCGTCGGCACGCCGCCGAACGCCGCGCCCCACACCGCCACCGCGGCCAGCGCGAGGGGGCCGCCGGCCGGGCCCGGCGCCGCCGTCCCGAGCGCGAGCATCGCGGCGGCCACCGCGCCGAGCGCCGCCAGCAGCGTGCCGCGCGGCCGGCGGTCGACGACCGCGCCCACGACCCAGATCCCGGCGACCGTCGCCACGCCGAACACCAGCAGCGCCGGACTCGCCTCTCCCCAGCCGGTACGCTCCACCAGCGGCGCCAGGTACGTGTACACCGCCTGGTGCCCCAACAGGGCGAGCACCGTCACGCCCAGCACGGTCCTGATCCCGGGCAGCGTCGCGACGCCGCGCAGCGGCAGCCGCGCCCCCGCCGCCTCGCCGGGGAAGTCGGGCACCCGCAGGCGCACCCACGCGGCCAGCGCCGCCGCCGCGACCGCGAGCGTCCAGAACGCCGCCCGCCAGCCGAGGGCCCCGGCCAGCGCCGCCCCCGCCGGGATGCCGGCGCACAGCGCCACCGTGATGCCGGCCGACACGATGGCGATGGCCCGGCCCCGCCGCTCCTCGGGCGTCATCCTGGCGGCGTACCCGACGAGCATCGCCCACATGACGCCGCCGGTCACCCCGGCGAGCAGCCGCGCCGCGAAGGTCAGGGCGTACGAGGAGGAGGCGGCGGTGACGGCGTCGCAGGCGGCGAACGCCAGCAGCACGCCCACGAGCAGGGGCCGCCGCCGCACGCCCCGCAGCACCGCGGTCAGCGGGATCGCGGCGAGGAAGGAGGCCGCCGCGTACCCCGACACCAGGAACCCCGCCCGCCCCTCGGTCACGCCCAGCTCGCCCGCCATGCCGCGCAGCAGCCCGGCGGGCAGCAGTTCCGTCATCACCGCGGTGAACGCCGCGCAGAACAGCGCGAGCAGGCTCCCGAGCGGGAGCCGGGCCGCGCGGGGAGCGTTCGCGATCGTCGTACCGGTCATGCGACCATGCTGAAACCCTCACATCAGTGTGAAGGCAAACGGCGCTCACCGGGAGGAACACCATGAAGATCGGCGAGCTGTCGCGGCGCACCGGCGTGCCCGCCCGCATGCTGCGCTACTACGAGGAGCAGGGCCTCCTGCGGCCCGACCGGGCCGGCAACGGCTACCGCGACTACCCGCCGTCGGCGGTCGACCGGGTGCGGCAGGTCCGCGGCCTGCTCGACTCGGGCCTGACCACCGACATCATCCGGCGCGTCCTGCCCTTCCTGGAGAAGCCGACCGACCTCCACGTCCACCCGGAGTGCGTGACGCCCGAACTGGTCGAGCTGGTGCGCGCGGAGGCCGACCGCATCAAGGCCCGCATCGACTGCCTGAGCCGCAACCACGACGCGATCCGCGCCTACCTCGACGCGGTGACGGAACGCCTGCGCCACACCGCCTCCTGACGCTGGAGGGTCAGGCGTTCATACGGCCCGAGGGCAGGTCGCGCAGGCGGGAGTAGTGCTCGTCCAGGAAGGCCAGCCGGGCTGCGTCCGGCAGCGGGCCCTGCGTGATGCGGGCGGCGAAGCTGAGCGCGGCCGGGCGGTCCGGGACGTACGGCTGCCACGACGGCCGCCCGCCGCCGTTCGGGTCGCCGGTCGCGGCGAACGCCGTCCAGTAGCCCGACAGCGTCGCCGCCAGCTCCCTGACGATCGGCCGCCACTCCCAGTCGCGGGCGTCGAGGGTGCCGAAGGCGTACGGGATCTCGCAGGCGTGGAACGCGCCGGGCCGGCCCTCGGCGTACCCGTCGGGCACCGGCGGCTCGTGCTCCCAGCGGTACAGCCACGTCGCACCGCCGGTGCGGGCGTGCAGCCGCGCCCAGGTCCGGTTCTGCCAGGTGAAGATCCGGTCGCCGTTGGCCGTCGCGCTGGCGGTGACCGCCTCCTCGTCCGTCTCGGCCGGGTACAGCGAGAGGAACCGCAGCTCGGCCGGTCCGAGCGCGCGCAGTTCGTCCAGCGAGCGGACCCCGAGCAGGCCGGTCAGGCGCGTGCCGCTGCGCTCCGCCGCGGGCAGGTCCTGCAGGAGGTCGTTGATGCCGACGCTCTCCGCGACCGGTCCGAACAGCCCGCCGCTGCCCACGATGGCCCGGTGGAACAGTCCGCGCGCCAGGGGCGAGCTCATCAGCGCGCTCACGGCGGCCGCTCCCGCCGAGACGCCGGCGACGGTGACGCGGGAGGGGTCGCCGCCGAAGGCCGCGATGTTCTCCTGCACCCAGCGCAGCGCGGCGATCTGGTCGAGCAGGCCGTAGTTGCCCGACGCGCCCTCGGGCGACTCCGCCGTCAGCCACGGATGGGCGAGGAATCCGAGGCGGCCGAGCCGGTGGTTGACCGTGACGGCGACGACGCCGGCGCGGGCCGGCGCCTCGCCGTCGTAGTCGGACGAGGGACCGGCGCCCGCGGAACCGGAGCCGTACAGGAATGCGCCGATGTGGAACCAGACGATGACGGGACGCGGCTCCTCCGGCTCGGCCGGGCTCCACACGTTGAGGTAGAGGCAGTCCTCGCTCTGCGGGCGCTCGCCGGGGAAGTACAGCGAGGAGGGCGGGACGGGCTGCTGGGGGCGACGGGCCCGTACGCGGTGGCGGGGCGCACGCCCTCCCAGAACGCGGGAGGCCGAGGCGCCTTCCAGCGCAGCGGCCCGACGGGCGGTGCGGCGTACGGCACGCCCTTGAAGACGCGGACGTCGCGGCCGGCACCCAGCGCGCCCTCCAGCCGTCCCTGTACGACGCGCACCTGTGTGAGCGCGGTGGATCTGGTCACCTGTTACCCCTTTGCTGATATCGATTGGACACCTGGTAACCGTAGGAGACTGCCGATATCCTAGGAAGACGGCACTTTCTGATACGAGGTGAGCTACAGGTGACCACCCCGGCGGCGCACCCCTCCCCCGGAGACCTCTTCGACCCGGCCTGCCCCACCCGGCAGGTGCTCGACCGCATCGGCGGGAAATGGGAGTCGATGCTCATCAAGGTGCTCGCGGACGCGGAGCCCGGCGAGGTCCGCTTCGCCGAACTGCGCCGGCGCGTCACGGGCATCTCGCAGAAGATGCTGTCGCAGACGCTGCGGTCGCTGGAGCGCGACGGCCTGGTGCGACGGCGGGTCGAGCCCACCGTGCCGCCCGCCGTCCACTACTCGCTGACCCCTCTCGGGCGCTCGCTCGACGGACCGCTCGCCGCCGTCCGCGCCTGGGCCGAACGGCACATCACCGCGGTCGTGGCGGCGCGGGCCGCGTACGACGAGGCCTCACCCTCCTGACGGGGCCGCCGGAGCTGGACCTCCGCGGCCTCTGACGGAACATCACGATGTGGCGCGATCACGGCGAGCCACAGGGGCGGGGAGGCCCGACGACGGAGGTCCGGTCCGTCCGCGCCCGGCGGGCGCAGGTGGGCCGGGGTGCGGGGAGGGCGAGGAGGCGTTCGGTCTGCTCGACGGTGGCGATCTCCAGGTCGAGGTCCCGGGCCAGCCGTACGGCGCGCTCGACCTGCGGCAGGTTCCCCAGTCTGAGCTCGCCCAGGTACAGGACGTCCTCCAACCGGGCGCGGGCGTCGCCGCCGAGGGCGAGACCGATGGCGGCGAGTCGCAGGTTGGCCCGTCCGATGGCGATGACCCGCCAGATCGACCCCTCGGGCAGGCGGCCGACCATCGTCTGCAAGTACTCAGGCGTGGCGGCCATGCCGCCACGCCACGCGAGCCGCCAGGACGGCGTTAGCGGGCCACCGGTTCGGGGTGGGAACCGTGGCTCTCGGTTCCCGATCGGCGGGCACGAGTTCCTGTCAGCCGATGGCGGAGACCGACGAGTGAGCGCCCACCGTGCCACTGATCAGGCGCTGGAACGACGTGTCCCGCTGCGGGCCGGTGCGGTTCGGGGCGAGGATCTCGAACCCGTCGCCCGCAGCGTCCCGGGCCTCGCAGCCCACCGCGGTGGCGCTGGACCCGCCGCCGGAGCAGCCCTGTGCCGAGCAGCCGCCCGTGCGTGGCCGACCACGCATGCTGCTGCACCCGTCAGTTGATCAAGAACGATGGGCTGGGTTCGGCCAGGTTCGATGGCGTGGGGGATCATCGGGATCAACACCGTCCCCGCTCAGGCGCCGAAGAGGAGAACTCCCGCCATGCGAGACGTCCCGGCTGAACTTCCCCTGACCGGAGGGCGCATCACCTCAGGTGTCGTCCGCGTCGCCGATACCGTTCGACGCCCCGCCACCGACTCCTCCGCCTTCGTCGCTCAACTGCTCGCACACCTTCAGCAACACCAGTTCCCCGGCGCACCGCGCTATCTCGGACGGGACGAAGCCGACCGTGACGTTCTCAGCTACCTGCCCGGCTGGGTTCCAGCCAAGTTCCGGCACTGGAGCGACACCCAGATCGCTTCAGCCGGCGTGCTTCTCCGCTCGTTTCACGACGCCACCCGCGACAGCGGCCTCACCGGCGAGCACCCGGTCGTCTGCCATCACGACCCCGGACCGAACAACACGGTGTTCCGGGCCGGGCTTCCGGTCGCCTTCATCGACTTCGACACCGCCGCCCCCGGCGATCCGCTCGAAGACATCGGATACATGGCCTGGACGTGGTGCGTCTCCTCCAAGACCACCGCGCCGCCGGCCGCCGCGCAAGCCGCCCAGGTGCGGGTCCTCGTCGATGCCTACGGACTCACCGCCGCGCGCCGCACTGCCGTTGTCGACGCGATCCTCGACCGCCAGTCCCGCAACATCCGCTGGTGGACAGAGCGCCTGACCGACCCCGGCCCCGGTCCAGCCAGTCCCGGAGAGATCATCGCGTGGTCCGAACGCGAATACGCTTACACCAGCACCAACCGCCCCGACTTCGCAGCGGCACTGCGATGACACCAGGTGCGAGGCCACTCGTTCGGCGCCCTGACATCGAGAGTTCAGAGAAGCCCGCATCCACTGCCGATGCTGAGCGTCAACCGTCCAAGCGGATGGTCTGACGGGAACAACCCTCGCCGACCTCGGAATCCCCGCACCACCGCGCCCAGGACTTCGGGGAGAGAACCTCGGTCCACTCGATCATCGACGCGGTCTCACGCCCCACCTCGCCGCGCCAGTTGACGCCGACTCGCTGTGATCGACATGCTCACGGCCATGACGAACGGCGCCCGGCTGAATCTCTCCGAAGGGCCAGAACCCGGCACGGAGCTCTTCAGCAGCCACCGCGCGTTCAAGCTCTGGGCGTATTCGCCCTCGCACAGCCGGTTGCTGCTGCGCAGCTCGGCCGACCCCGACCCGCAGTTGCCGGACCTGCACGAGACAACCGTGGAGATCCTCTTCGCGCCCGTGGACGCCATCAAGGTCAACTCCGTCTATGACGGGCTGACGATCAGACGCGCGACACTCGAAGAAGCCGACGGCATCAAGGCCGCAGCACGTCTCGACGGTGGCGGACACGTCCTCATCCTCGAAAGCCGAGGCATCCGCGATCACGTCGTGACCGGCGGGATCTGCTGGCACGAGGGCGTCCTGAGCCCAACCCGACTGAGCTTCTTCGCCGGCATCCTCCCCGACCAGCCGGCATGGCCCCGGCATCCCCTCGGCCCGGGCTACGACGCCGGCCTCGACATCGCGTCGGCCGAAGAACTCGTTCACGAACTCACCACGGACGACACCAGTTCCAAGCCCAGAGGCAAGTACCGAACCATCTACACGGTGGTGACGCGCGTCGAGCACCAGACCAGGAGCGGCGCACCCGAGATCGAGATCGCCGGCGCCGGCGCCTTCCTGACTCGCAGCGAGGCCGAGGACTTCCAGGCGCGACTCAAGCCAGTGGTCGCAGACTCCTGGGTCGAAGAGATCCCGATCGCCATCTGAGTCGCCGCTGGTGCGGAGAAGCGAGCATGCGGCCGTCTTCGGGTCCGAGTTCGCCATCCGGTGCCCCTCACGAGGTGGGTTGTGGCAGCGACTCCTTGGAGTGCCTGCCGCAGGCCGAGCTCGCACGCCCGCCGGCGCCCGGTCAAGTCGTGATCAAGGAGGGTGAAGTGGACCTTCGTCGCCGGTGCACGATTTCCTCGGCAACCGCGTCCTCCCGGCAGGGGCGCCGACGTCCTCATGGGCGACGAACGCACCGCCAGGCTGTGCCCACCGTCAGCTGGAGACCCGAGCCATACCCACGGTGAGCCGGCGCGCCGACCCTCCGGCCTCCGGCCGACTATGTGCGCCTGCTGCTCGAAGCCGGCGCCGACCCTGGCGCCCGCCTCTGGGCAGCACCCCGCTGGAGAACGCCATTCTCTCCCGCAGCACGGAGATCGTCGATCCTGCTCGCCGAGCACGGGATCGTCCCGCAGGCCCTGCGGACGTACGCCGCCTGCGGCCGGCTGGATCTCGTACAGGCCTGTTTCGACGCGGACGGCGGACTCCCGCCGGACGCCGCATCAGCACGCCCCCAGCTCGCCGACGCCGGAGCCGGCCGCCGCCGGCCGACGATCTGGAGGAGATCGTCGGGGAGGCGTTCGTCTTCTCGGTCGTGGGCATCGTCATCGCGGCCGCTCTCCTTCGCTGGAGCGCTCGTCCCGCCGAGCGATTCATGTGGATGGCGTCGCTGGTCCCGGCCTTCCTCTCCGGGGCGAACACCGCCACCACCGGCCGCCCCGGCGGACTCAGCCGATCTGGATGGATGCGCCCGCGACCAGGCGGTGGAAGCGGCCCCCGGTGCCGGGCCCCTTGTCGCCCAGCAGGCCGGCGATCATCGTGGCGCCGACCTCGTTGAGGGCGCCGTCGTGGATGGCGCAGGTCCGTCGGGGGGCCACCGCGCGTACGTAGTCGATGAGCTGCCCGGTGGTGGACCAGGGGCCGTGCACGGGCAGCAGCAGCGTGTCGATGGCGGCGTCGGGGACGGTGAGCGCGTCCCCGGGGTGGAACAGGGCATCGTCGATCAGGAAGCCGATGTTGCCGATGCGCGGGATGTCGGGGTGGATGAGCGCGTGCCAGGTCCCGTGGACCTTCACGTCGAAGCCGGCCGCGGTGAAGGCGTCGCCCTCGCCGACGGACGTGACCCGAGTCCCGAGGCCGTCCATCTGCCTGGCGACGGAGGCGTTCGTCCAGATCCGCAGGGCCGGGTTGCTCTCAGCCGCTCGCCGGAGCCTCTCCTCCGAGAAGTGGTCGAAGTGCTCGTGGGTGACCAGGATCGCGTCGGCGCCGTCGAGCGCCGCCGGTTCGGTGAGACCGCCCGGGTCGACGACCAGGCGGCGGCCGTCCTTCTCAACGCGGACGCAGGCGTGGCCGAACTTGGTGAGATTCATGACGACCCTTCAAACTATACAACCAGACTGTACAACTAGGTTACATAGATTGGGATAGGATGAGACCATGGACGACGACGCGCTTGCCGAAGACCTGCGACAGGTGATCGGGGAACTGGTCCGCGCCGTGCGGGTCTCGGACACCATGCCCTCCGGGGAGTCCGCCATCCTGGGCCACCTCGACCGCGACGGCCCCCGCACCACGGCCGACCTCGCCCGCCTGCGCCGCGTGACCCACCAGGCAGCCGCCAAGTCCGTGAAGGAACTTCTCTGCGACGGCTTGGTGCGCGCCGAACCCGACCCCCGCGACGGCCGCAAGCTCCTCCTGCACATCACCGACGTCGGCCGCGCCCACCTTCAGCGGGAACGCGCCCAGCGCGCCGCCCGGCTCAACGCCGCGATCACCGACACGCTCCGCCCCGAGGAGCAGCAGCTGCTCCGGGACTGCGTTCCCCTGCTGGCCCGCCTGACCTCCCGGATGACCGAACCCTGACCATGCGGCCGGCAAGAGACTGCAGCGCGGCGGACCGCGATCCCGACATGGCTGACCCCGGCGAGCCGTACGGCACCCCTCTCACCAAGAGCCAGAGCGGGACAGGAGAGATGACCGAGAGTGTCGGCAAGGCATGAATCTGCAACCTTCGCGGGCATAGCAAGTAACCGCCGATGAAGCTGTCATGTCTTGGTAACCCCCCATACCCCGACAGGGAGCGCTCCGGTGACCTCTCGTTCCTCTCGGCAGAGCCGAGGCACGCGTGTCCTGATCGCCGTCGTCACGGCCGTCGCCGCCCTCGGCGTGCTCGTACCTGCCGCGGGTCCCGCCTACGCGGTCACCCTCGTGCAGTGCCAAGGGACCGAGACGGTGACGTACGACCCGGGGGTCACCTTCACGCCGCACGACGTCCAGCTCACGGTGAGCGGCGAGTTCAGCTCCTGCGTCGACGGCACGGGGCAGGCGAAGAGCGGGACGTACGGGGAGCAGTTCACGATCTCGGTCGGCTGCAACGACCTGTTCGACGACTTCGAGGGGCAGCGGGTCGTCGAGTGGAACGCCGGCGACAGCAGCGTCATCGAGGGCACCGGCAGCAGCACCGCCGTGGCCGGCCAGGTCGCCACCACGTTCACCGGCACGGTCGTCCAGGGCCGCTTCCAGGGCGAGCCGGCCGTGCAGACGATCACGCTCGCGCAGACGCAACTCCTGCGATGCTTCACCACCGGGCTCACCAAGGCGACCGGGCTGACGACACTCACCATCACCTGAAGAGGCCACTCGCCCGAACGGGCATCCAGAGCCTGCAACGTGCCGGCTTCGAATCCACATGACGGCTCCGCGTAGGTGCAGGCCGGCCAGGTAGCTGTCGGGTGTCTTGTCGAACCGGAAGGCCGGCCCACGCCATTCGCCCGTCCCCGCTCCCGGCCCTGTCCCGGCCGGGGTCACCATCGCGGGCGTTCTGCCCCTTCGACGCAGCCCCTTCTCCTGGTCGGCCGCCTCTCGCAACGCTGCGGCCAACTCGCCGTCCAGGACCATCCCGGCAGCGTGGTGATGGGCGCGGGGAGATCCGATGCTCCAACCGGCAGGCCTCGCCGCTGTCTCGTCGCGCAGCCTAGGTGCCGAAAGCCCTGCCCGATTGGACGCGGCTCGGAGCTTCGCCGGCTGGAGGATGTGGCGGTTCCCGCACCGAGGAGGGCCGCGCCCCCATGCGCGCTGCACACTTCGCGCTGATCACGCAACAGTCGATTACACTCTGCGATCGACCGATCACTCGATCGCAGAGTGATCCACTACAAGGAGAACAGAGGCTACAGATGATCCGGCGTCTTGCCGTCACCGCTCTCATGGGTGCGTCGCTGCTCGCGGTCGCCCCTACCGACCCGACGCCCGCCCCCACCACGTGCTGGTGCACGCTGTGGCAGGTCATGACGAACACCTGCCCGTGCGCACAGCCTGCCGTGCAGAACGGTTAGCCCTGCGGGCGTCTGTCGTGGCGGTGCGGGCCAGGCTTGTCAGAGCCGCGCCCACCCCGCCCGCTCGCCACCGGCGTGGGGGCGCTGTCGCACCGGTGGGGCCTTGGTCGGCGCACCGGTTCCAGGCATCCAAGGGCGTTCACAAGTGCGCAAGGCCGTTTACGGGAAGCCGCGGTTCCCGCAAGCCGCCGAGAGGCGCGGCGGACACTGGATGCGCCGGGTGGAGATCGACGCCGCCGAGGAGAGCCACCCGGACAGCGGTAGACGGCAGGCGCATGCATCCCGCCTGGGCCCCGACGAGCCGATCCAGGCGTGGAGGAGCATGCTCGTCCCGATGCCGCATGAGGCACCGCCGCGGCGGTCGAATCGGGGATGAGGGTCCGTCAGCCTGGCTTCGGCTGGGTGCGGCGGGCGTAGGCACGGGCAGCGCGGGCGCGGTCGCCGCAGCGGACGGAGCACCAGTGGCGGCGGCCGTGGCGCAGCAGGTAGCGGTTGCAGGGGGTGGATCCGCAGTCGGTGAGGCGTTCGGCGTCGGGGCCGGTGAGCAGGTCCGCCGTGTTGGCCGCGAGGGTCGCGAGAGCGCGGTCGAGGATCTCGTTGGTGGGGCACGGCGTCGCGCGGTAGGGGCCGTTCTTCTCGTCCCAGTGCAGCAGGGCGGCGGTGGGGGCCTTGCTCAGCGCGTCGTTGACGGCGGACAGAGCCGCGGGCAGGGCGGGCAGCCCGGCGACGCGGGCCGCGAACAACGCCCTGACGTGCTCGCGCAGCGAGCGCAACTGCGTGGCGCACATCTCCTGCACCCCGGCGTCGGCCGGAGCGAGACCGCGTTCGGCGAGCCAGTGGTTCGTCGTCTCCGGGGTGCCGAGGAGATCGATGAACTGCCCTCCCGGCAGCGCGATGGCGCTGTTGACGAAGTCGAGGGCGAGGTAGTCCTCCGCCCCTGGCGCGGGCGGCAGAACAGGTTCGGCGGTCGGGGTGCGGCTCATGGCTCTCATGGTACGGCTTGCATTCGTCCGTGAGACGCCACTACTGTCATCACGGATAAATCATTGCTAATCCGTGAGGTGCCTGGATGGCGAGTTTCAGCACGACCACCGAGCAGATCCCCGTGCGCGTCCTCGGCGGCCCGACCGCCCTTTTCGAGTACGGCGGCCTGCGGTTCCTGACCGACCCGACCTTCGACGCTCCCGGCTGTTACGACGTACCGGGCGGCCGGCTGACCAAGACGGCTCCCCCCGCCGCCGTACCGGCCGACCTCGGCCGTATCGACGTGGTCCTGCTCTCCCACGACGAGCACCCCGACAACCTCGACGACTCCGGGCGCGCGCTGCTCGCCGGCGTCCCGCTCACGCTCACCACGCCCGGGGGCGGGCAGCGCCTGGGGAACGGGGCCAAGGGGCTGGCCGACTGGGAGCCGATCGAGCTGAACCGTCCCGGCGGCGGCACGGTCACCGTCACGGGCGTACCCGCCGTCCACGGACCCGGTCCACGCGAGGAGGTCGAACCGATCACCGGCCAGGTCGTCGGATTCGTCCTGACCGGGGAGGGGCTGCCCACGATCTACGTCAGCGGCGACAACGCCTCGCTCGACCTGGTCAGGCAGATCGCCGACCGATTCGGCCCGGTGGACACCGCCGTCCTCTTCGCCGGAGGCCCCCGGTTCCCCGTCCTCTTCGACGGCGAGCTGATCGTCATCGACAGCGCACAGGCCGCCGAGGCCGCCGAGATCCTCGGCGCCCGCCGGGTGGTTCCCGTCCACTACGACAGCTGGGCCCACTTCACCGAGGGCCGCGACGAACTGGTGGCCGCCTTCGCCGACGCCGGGTTGCTCGACCGGCTGGACCTGGGCCACCGGGGCTGACCCCGCGACCGGGCGGGCGCGCCGCCGACCGGCCCCCTGCGGGACCGGTCGATCTCCGGCTCGGCTGCCCGCCCGGTGTGCCCCACGTCGTCCACCACGGTGCGGACGTCGAGCGCGGTGCACTGCCGCTTCCCACCAGGCCACGCCCAATGTCGCTTCCCCGCCGGCCCGACGTGCCGGAACCGCGCCTCCCTCGGCGTCCGGTCCGGTCGCCCCTCTCGAAAGAACACTCTCCCGTGACGACTGACGTGCCTGCCCGGATCGAGGACCTCCCGCGCCGTCAGGCGCAGCGCCGCTCCCTGATCGTCCTGGTCGCCGCCCAGGTCCTCAGCGGCGCCGGGCTGGCGGCCGGCGTGACCGTCGGCGCCCTGCTCGCGCAGGACATGCTCGGCTCCACCGGCCTCGCCGGCCTGCCCAGCGCCGTGGGCACCGCCGGCTCCGCGCTCGCGGCAGTCGCCGTCGGACGCGTGTCCCAAGCCCACGGCCGCCGCCCTGGCCTTGCCGCCGGGTACCTGGCCGGCGCCGTCGGCAGCGTCGGCGTCATCGCCGCCGCCGTCGCCGGCAGCCCCGTCCTGCTGTTCCTCGCCCTGTTCGTCTACGGCGCCGGCACGGCCACCAACCTCCTGGCCCGTTACGCCGGAGCGGATCTGGCCGCCCCCGCGCACCGAGCCCGCGCTGCCTCCACCGTGCTGGTCGCCACCACCCTGGGCGGCGTGGCCGGGCCCAGCCTCGCGGCGCCCACCGGCCACCTCGCTCACGCCCTCGGCATCCCCGACCTGGCCGGGCCGTTCCTCCTCGCCGGCGCCGCCTACGCCCTGGCCGCTTCAGTCCTGGCCATCTGGCTACGCCCCGACCCGCTGCGGCTGGCCCGCGCTCTGGAGGCCGAAGCCGCCGCCGCGCCGTACCGGCAACCGGGCGACGCCGACGGCCGGCCACGTCCGGCTGTCGAGAGGCGCCGCCCAGCTGTGCTGGTCGGTGCGCTGATCATGGTGGTCACCCAGCTGATCATGGTCGCGATCATGACCATGACACCCGTCCACATGCACGACCACGGGCACGGCGCCGCCGCCTCCGGCCTCATGATCGCCGTCCACATCGGCGCGATGTACCTGCCCTCGCCCCTGACCGGCTGGCTCGCCGACCGCTACGGCAGCCTCACGATCGCCGCCGCCTCCGGATCGGCTCTCCTGGCCGCCGGAGTCGTCGCCGCCCGCGCCCCCGACGACTCCGTCGCCTCGTTCGCGGTGGCCCTCGCGCTGCTGGGGCTGGGCTGGAACCTCGGCCTCGTCAGCGGCACCGCGATCATCACCGACGCCGTCCCGCTGGCCACCCGCGCCAGAACCCAGGGCCTGGTGGACGTCTCCGTCTCCATCGCCGGCGCCACCGGCGGCCTGGCGTCGGGCCTCGTCGTCGCCGTGGCGGGCTACCCTGTCCTCGCCATCGGCGGCGGCGTCCTGGCGCTGGCCATCGTGCCGGCGGTCGTCGCCGCAGCCCGCAGCCGGTGAGCGCCAGATCGCTTGTCCTTGGGCGGGTGTTCACCCTGGAGAGGCGTCGGGTGCTGGAATGGCCGGATGCGTACGCTTGCCGATCTGCTCACCGCCGCCGCGGACGGGCGTCCCCCCGCGCCCGACGGCTCCCTCACGGTCCTGCCCCAGCCGTCGCCCCGCGACCTGGGCGTCATCGCCTTCACCGGGCACAACGTGGTGTTCGCCGACGTCGATCACGCCTGGATCCGCGACCGGCTGCCCGGCGACGACGTCGCCGCGCCGCTCGCCCCGCCGTTCCTTCGGGCGCTGGAGGAGCTGACGGGCCGCCGCGCCGAGGGCGTCGACCTGCTCGCCCTGGCCGGTCCGCTGACCGGCCCTCCCCCGCTCCCCCTGACCGAGGTCACCGACAGCGCCCACCCCCGCGTCGTACGGGCCCGCCGCCACCGTACTTCCGTACGGGTGTGGACGTCCGAGGAGGGCGTCGTCACGGTGGGACGCGGCGTCGCCGGGCGGTGGGAGGCGGCCGTCGAGGTCGCGCCCGAGCACCGGGGCCGCGGGGCGGGCCGCCTGCTGGCGCGGGCCGCGCGGCACCTCGCGCCCGGCCCGCTGTGGGCGCAGGTCGCGCCCGCGAACGCGGCCAGCGTCCGCGCCTTCCTCGCCGCCGGATACCAGCCGATGGGCGCCGAAGCCCTCCTCACCCTGTCCTGACCAGGTACGACCCGATGCCTTGTCGCGCAAGGTATCGGGTCGTACGATGATGACGTGCCCGACACCGCCGACTCCGGATCCGCGACGCTCGCCCGGCTGCGGCGGGAGCTCGCCCGGGGCACCGCCGAACTGGCCGTCCTGTCGATACTCGGCACCGGGCGCCGCTACGGCTACGACCTGATGAAGACCCTCCAGCAGGCGGGCGAGGGCGTGCTGGAGATCAAGGAAGGCACGCTCTACCCCCTGCTGCACCGCCTGGAGGACGCCGGTCACATCACGGCCGTCTGGGAGGCCGACGGCCGGGCCAGGCCGCGCAAGTACTACGCCATCACACCATCCGGCCGCGACCACCTGAGGCTGCTCCGCACCGAGTGGAGCGGGCTGGTCAACGGCATGCGGGACCTGCTCGACGCACTGGAGGAGGAGGCGACATGAACGACGACCAGCGCCGCATCGACCACTACGCCGACGCGTTCGAACGGCGGCTGGCCTGCTCCGCCGCCGAACGCGCCCGGCGGCGGGCCGAACTGGTCGAGCACCTGACCGACGCGGCGGAGGCGGGCGACCTCGACGACGCCCTCGCCCGGCTGGGCGACCCCGAACACGCGGCGGAGGCCTTCACCCGTGGAGGGTCCGCCGCCGAGGCGTCGTTCGGCCGCCGGATCGGGGCGGCGCTGGTCGACAACCTGCCGCTCGTCGCCGTCGCCGTGGGACTGCTGGTCCAGAGCGCGAGCCGGGGCGGGACGATCGCGGGCGCGTTCCCGCCGTTCGTGTACGTGCGCAGCCGCGACTTCTGCGTCTCGCTGCTGCCCACCGCCTGCTCGCAGGACGACGGCGGGCTGCTGCACGCGATCGGCCTGCCGCTCGCGCTCGCCTGGTCGATCGTGGGCCTGGCGCTGCTGGAGAGCCGGTCCGGGGCGACGCCGGGCAAGCGGCTGGCGGGGCTGCGCGTCGTCACCGAGGCGGGGCTGCTGTTACGACCGGGCCAGGCCCTGGTACGCCGCCTGTCGTTCCTGCTCGGCCCGGCCGCCTGGCTGGACTGGCTGCCCTTCCTCTCCGGGGAACGGCGCCGGCTCCTCGACCACGTCACCCACGCGAGGGTCGTGACAGCGGCCGGGCCCGCCGCCGACCGGGACTGACGTGCTGCCGGGCGCCGTCATGCCGGCGGTGCGCGGCGCCGGCCACGACCTCGTGGGCGACCGTCCCGCTCTCCACGACCGGGCGGTCACGTCGTTCCTGCTGGGGGAGCCGCTGCCGCTGCCGCCGCACCGCTCGGCCGCCCCGTCCTGGTCACGTCCCGCTGATAGGCTTATGACGTAAAGAGATCTTGTGGCGGGAGGCACGGGGTTGGTCGTCTACGCCGGGCAGGGCGATCCGCGCCGGTCGATGGCGCTGCTGTGGAGCGGCGGCGAGCCCGCCGAGGCGCGGCCCGGCCCGAAGCCCGGCCTCAGCGTCGACGCGATCGTCGACGCCGGCATCGCCCTGGCCGACGCGGAGGGCATGGCGGCGCTGTCCATGCGCAAGGTCGGCGAGCGGCTGGGCCGCACCGGCATGGCGCTCTACACGTACGTGCCGAGCAAGGGCGAGCTGGTCGATCTCATGTACGACCGCGCGATGGGCGAGCTGCCGGCCGAGTACGACCTGGGCGGCGGCTGGCGCGCGGCCCTCACCGCGTGGGCGGAGCGGACCCTCGCCTTCTACCTGCGGCATCCCTGGGTGCTCCAGGTGTCGCAGGCCCGGCCGGTGCTGGGGCCGAACGAGTTCGCCGCGCTGGAGTCGCTGGTGCGGGTGCTGCGCGAGACCGGCCTCGCTCCAGGTGAGCTGCGGGCGGTGGTGGCGCTGCTGTACGACTTCGTCCGGGGCGCGGCGGCGACGGTCGCGGAGTCGCGGCAGGCGCCGTCGGCGACGGGCGTCTCCGACGAGGAGTGGTGGCAGGCACGGGCGGCGCTGCTGGAGGAGGTGGCGCCCGGCTTCCCGGAACGCTACCCGCAGGTCGCCTGGCTCCAGGGCGCCCTCCAGCCGTCGGACCCGGCCCCCGAGCCGCCGAATCGCGCTCCCGCGCCTCCGGCGGCCGAAGGGACCTTCCTGGAGCAGAAGGTGTCGGGGACGTTCGCCGTGGGTCTGCGGGTGCTGCTCGACGGCATCGAGGCCACCGCCGCCCGCCCCTGAGCCCGCCCGCGCCCGGGGCGGCTCGCGAGCCACGGCCAGGAGGGGCGTCCCGGTCAGGTGTCCCGGCCGAGACGTGTCCGCAGTTCGTCCAGGTCGGCGACGAACCAGACCTGCCGTCCCCGGTCGGCCTCCCTCACCCAGGCCGCGAACGACTCGCTCGCCGCGGCCCGGTCCGCCACGTCGCCCACCACGGCCAGCCCCAGCCGGTAGTTCGCGAACTTCTGCACGATCTCCCCCGCCACGCCCGTACGCAGCGAGAAGAAGTCCTCGGGCAGGCGGCCGACGGGCACCGCCACCCAGGTGGCGCCCCGGTAACCGGCCTCCCCGATGAGGTCGAGCACGTCGTCGCCGCCGCGCAGCCGGGGCTTGTCCTGCTCGTACACGAACACGCGGTCGTCACCCACGGCGGGCCTCCAGGAACTCCATGATCTCAGTGGTCTGGCCGGGCAGGACGTACCCGGCCTCGGGCAGCAGCCGCGCGGTCAGCCCGCGCAACGCCTCGTCGGCGAAGAACGGCACCCGGCCGCCGCGCGGGCGGAAGCTGCGGTGGATGAGCAGCGTGTACGCCCCGATGGCGGGGTCGGCGTCCGGCGCGGGCCCGACGGCCATGCGCATGGCCCGCCTGCGGCCGCGCTCGCCGAGCGCGAGCAGGGGCAGCGCGGCGAGCAGCGGGAGCACACGCTGCCGGCCGACGCCGCTCGGGCAGAGCAGGGCGAGCCGTTCGGCCCGGCCGGGACGCCGGATCGCGTGGTCGAGCGCGAGCCAGCCGCCCAGCGAGACGCCCACGGCCGAGAACCGCCCGACGCCGAGTCCGTCCAGGACGTCGTCGAACCAGGCGGCGTACGCGCCGGAGCCGTGCAGGAGCACCAGCGGCGGTGCGCCGGCGGGCCCGCAGGTCACCACGAACGTCTCCCCCTCGCGCGTCGGCACGCGCGTGTGCTCGGCGGGCACGGGCCAGGCGGCGAGGAGTTCCTCGTAGCGCCGCAGCACGGCGAGCGCGCCCGCCTCCGAGCGGTAGATCCCTCCGCGAACGTCGCTCACGGTCTCCCATTCAGCAAGGTGTCGATGATCGTGAACACCGTCGCGCTCGTCTCCAGGCCGGCCAGAACGACGACCTTGAGCTGGCCGCGCTCCTCGTCGTAGGCGCACTCGACGAACGCCCCGCGCGGGGCACCCTTGAGCGACGACGTGACCGTGGTGGTGACGCGGTCGGCGTCGGCCCGGCCGATGCCGTCGATCCGCACGACGGACGACACGTCCACCTCGCGCCGCGCGGCGGGGGCCATGGACTCGGCGGGCAGCCCTGTGAAGGCGGCCAGGTCGTCCTTGCCGATGCGGTACTGCTTGCCGATGCGGACGGCGGGCAGCCTGCCCTCGCGCACGTAGCCGCGCACGGTCTTGACGTGCAGCCCGAGCAGCGCGGCGACCTGATCAACGGTGTAGTACTCCATATCACTCCCCATCATGGCACAAGATAGGGAGTGATAGGGAATGATTCAGGCGTGCGGGCCGACCGTCACCGTCCCGATCGTCAGCCGGGCCTCGCACTCCAGCACGGCCGCCACCCGCTCCGCCTCCTCGCCGAGCGCCCGCGTCCGCCCGCTTCCCAGCTCGTCCAGCGGCTCCACCGTGACGTGGAGGGTCCGCCCCGACCTGCGCCCGTGCCACACCCCCGCCACCACGCCGTCCACCAGCAGCACCGGGTGGTTGCCCGCCTGCCCGCGATTCAGCGCCCGTGCCGCCGCCGGCCCCGCGTACAGCAGCTCGCGCGGCCTGCCCGCGACCACGTAGGCGTCGAAGTGCGGCAGCAGCCGCACCCCTGAGGGCGGCTCCGCCGGCGCGTCCGTGTCGCCGGCCGCGACCCACGCCCTGCGCCCCTCGAACCGCACCTCCTCCGCGCCGGCCGCCGCGAACGCCTCGGCCGCCCAGCGCACCGGGGCGGCCGTCCAGCGCGCGAAGTCCTCCGGGGTGGCGGGCCCGTACGCCCACAGGTAGCTCCGCACCAGGTGGTCGCGCCCGCCCGCGGCCGCGCGCCCCGCCGGGGCCGCGGTGTAGGTGACCTTGCGGCCCCTGCCCCGCCCGAACACGAACGCGCCCCGGTGCGCCGCCACCGCCATCACCTGCCGCCAGCGCGGCCACATCGTCTGGAACGCCGGCATCACCAGGTCGCCCGCCCACGGCCCGGCGCCCGCCACCACGGCCTCGTCCAGCTCGTCGATGGTCAGCTCCGCGCCCGCCACCGCGTCCGCGACGGCCCGGACGACCAGCTCGGTCTGCTCGGGCGTCAGCCGAAGCCCCTCCGGGCCGGCTCCGCGCGCCGACGGCAGCGACGACATCGCGTCCAGCCACAGGGGCAGGTCCGCGGCGGGCAGCAGGTGGACGGTGCCGCGCGGCCCGTACGTCCTGACCAGCTCGCGCTCCTCCCACAGCGCCGCCCGCACCCCCGACCGGGTCAGCCCCGGCACCCTCAGCCCGAGTGACAGCTCCGCGGCGGACATGACCTGGGCGTGCACCCCGCACATCGCCGCCGCGGCCGCCGCAGGGGCGGACGCCCGCCACCGCGCGCCGAGCCCGGCCCGTTCCAGCCGCCGCGCGCTGACCTGCTCCCACGAAAGCTCCACCGGCTCCGCCTTCTTCCTCACCGGGACAGCCTCCTCGCCGTCCGCCACGGGCAGGCTAGGGAGGAATGCGGAAGGAAAGGTGCCGCGTTCGGCCTGCGTCCTGATCCGTTCGCACCTGCCGGGACGCGCCGGTTCACCGGTGCCGGGCTCCGAGCCCCGCCACGCGCCACCATCGAGGCGGGCGCGGCGTCGAAGCGGCGACGGGGGAGGGAGCACGCATGCACTGGCACGCCTACCAGTGGACGGGCGCGGGCGCGGACCGCGCCGACGAGGCCGGGCGGCGCACCTCCTCCCCCGGCTTCGCCACCTCGCCGCTGCCCCCGATGCGCACCGGCGACTGGCTGGCCAAGCCCGCCTCCCACGTCGCCGCCACCTTCGAGGACGTCGAGGCGGCGGCGCGCTGGCTGGCCGCCGAGTACGCCAAGGCCGTTCCGGCGCTGCTCACGCCGGATCGGGTCCCGCTCGCCGAACGCCTCGACACCGCCCGCGACCTGCTCGCCCGCGGCGTGGACGTGCAGTGGGGCGAATGGCTGCAGGGCGGCAGGTTCGTCACCCTCGGCGTGGTCTGCTGCCCCAACCGGCACGTCCCCCACCCCTGCCCGCTCCGCCGACGCCCGTAGCCGCCGCCGGTTCCGGCCGGTGAGCCCCGGGGCCGGTCGCTCGGCTGACGCCGGGTGGCCGGTGGCGGGCGTCGTGGCGGCGTACGGGATACTGCGGGCCATGGATTCGAGGGACCCGGCCTGGGCGCTGCGCGCCGCCACGGCGGCGGACGTCGAGACGCTCGCGGAGCTGCGGGCCACCGTGCTGCGCGCGGACCTGGAGCGGGTCGGCCGCTACGACGCCCACCGGGTGCGGCAGCGCCTGCGCGACTCGTTCTCGCCGCTGCACACGTCGGTCATCATGACCGGCGGCGAGCTCGCGGGCTGCGTGACGGTCAGGCCCGCGGAGGGCGGGCGGCTGCTGGAGCACTTCTACCTCGCGCCGCGCCACCAGGGCCGGGGGCTCGGCTCCGCCGTGCTGCGGACGCTGATGGAGCGGGCGGACGAGCAGCGCGCCGCGGTACGGCTCCAGGTCCTGCAAGGCAGCGCCGCGCGCAGGCTCTACGAGCGCCACGGCTTCGTGGTGGAGAGCGAGGACCCGGTGGACGTCTTCATGGTGCGCCCGCCGCGAGACGGAGCCGGGACGTGAGGGGCGCCGCGTGAGGGTCTGAGCGGAGGGCGGCCGGGGGTTCGTCCGATGTGACCCAGTGCGCCGGGGCCGCTCGCGCGGCCCGGCGGATCGGACGGAGCCCGCCGGCCGCCGTCGCCCAGCGTGACACTGCCGCTACGGATGCTAGCCGACCCCCGCCTCCCGCGCCGCCCTTTCGGCGAACCCGCCGAGCGCGCCCGCCCCCGGGCGAGGGCCGGCTGACGGCGGTGCAGGTTCGGGACCGGAGGGGAGAGCGCCTGGACCGTCGCTGCCGACGCGTCCCGCGTGGCCCTACGGCGTCGCGGTGCGGGCCGGCGCCGGCCGCCGAAGCAGCAGGACGAGCCCGTGGACCCGCTTCGCGTGTCCGCCCCGCTCTCCACCCCTTCTTGACAAGGTTTTTTTTCGGTGCGAGGGTGAGTTCATGCATGAAGTGGCAGTGATCGAGGACCCTGCCGCGGCAGAGGCGTCGCTCGACCCGATGCGGTCGCGCTTGCTGGCCGAGCTGGCCGAACCCGGCTCTGCCACGTCCCTGGCCGCCAAGGTGGGCCTGGCCCGGCAGAAGGTCAACTACCATCTGCGCACGCTGGAGAAGCACGGCCTGGTCGAGCTGGTCGAGGAGCGCAGGAAGGGCAACGTCACCGAACGCGTGATGCGGGCCACCGCGGCGTCCTTCGTGATCTCGCCCACGGCGCTGGCGGCGGTGCAGCCCGACCCGGCGCGGTCGCCCGACCGGCTGTCGGCGCGCTGGCTGCTGGCGCTGGCCGCGCAGCTCGTCCGCGACGTGGGCACGCTGATCACCGGGGCGGCCAAGGCCGACAAGCGGGTGGCGACGTTCGCGATCGACGGCGAGGTGCGCTTCGCCTCGGCCGCCGACCGGGCGGCGTTCGCCGAGGAGCTGACGCACTGCGTCACCTCGCTCGTCAGCAAATATCACGACGAGTCCGCGGAAGGCGGGCGGCCGCACAGGATCGTCGTCGCCGTCCACCCGTCCGTGCCGAGCGAGGGCTGATGGGCCACTCCTTCGAGCTCCCGCAGGAGGCCGAGGTCGGGGCCACGCCCGAGGAGGTGTGGGAGGCCATCGCCACCGGCCCCGGCATCGACTCCTGGTTCATGGGACGCACCGAGGTGGCCGGGGGCGTCGTCCGCACCGCCTTCGGCGGGTACGCGCCCGAGACCGCGGTGACCGCGTCCGAGCCGCCGCACCGCTTCGCGCACGCCGCCGAGCCCGCCCCCGACGGCCGGTTCGTCGCCTACGAGTTCCTCGTCGAGGGCCGCGCGCGCGACAGCACGGTCCTCCGTATGGTCACCAGCGGTTTCCTGCCGGGCGACGACTGGGAGGACGAGTTCGAGGCGATGGGCCTCGGCCTCGGCCTGTTCTTCGCCACGCTGGTGCAGTACCTCACCCACTTCCGGGGGCGTGCCGCCACGCCGGTCACGGCGTTCGGGCCGCAGGTGCGCGACTGGCCGCGCGCCTGGGAGATCCTGCGCGCCGAGCTGGGCCTGAACGGCGACACGGCCCGCGTCGAGCCGCCCGGCCTGCCCCCGGCGGAGGGCGTGGTCTACCGGCACGACTCACAGACGCTCGGCGTCCGCACCGGCGACGCGATCTACCGGTTCATGCGGGGCTTCGACGGCCGCGTGGTGGCCGCGCACCACCTGTTCACCGCCCCTCCGTCCGGCGTCGAGGCCGAGTGGGCGGCGTGGCTGGAGAAACTGCTCGCCGGGAGGGCATGACGACCGTATGAGGGTCGTCGCGCTGTCCGACACGCACGCGCCGCGCCGCTGGCGCTCCTGCCCGCCGAGAGTGGCGGAGCACCTGCGCGGCGCGGACGTGATCCTGCACGCCGGGGACGTCTGCGTCGCCCAGGTCCTGGACGAGCTGGCCGCCTACGCGCCCGTCCACGCGGTGAAGGGCAACAACGACGGCCCGGACGTGGCGGCGCCGGAGACCCTGGAGCTGACCCTGGACGGCCTGCGCGTCGGCATGATCCATGACAGCGGCCCGGCGAAGGGCCGGCTGGAGCGCCTGCGCCGCCGCTTCCCCGACGCCGACCTGGTCGTCTTCGGGCATTCCCACATCCCCCTGGACGAGTCTGGCGGCGGCCTGCGGATCTTCAACCCCGGCTCCCCCACCGACCGCCGCCGCCAGCCGCACGGCACGCTGGGCCTGCTCACCATCGAGGCGGGCAGGCTGGTCAGCGCCGAGATCGTCGCCGTGACCTGAAGCGCGCCCGGCGGACCCTCGTCGCGCACGCCCGAGGCGCGGCCCGAGCCGGGCGAGCAGGCGCCGCCGCGCTTCGCCGTGCCGTCGCGCGGTGCTCGCGATCGGCCTCGTCGGGCTCTGCGCCACGGTGACCGAACTGCCGGGGGCACAGTGGGCGGCGATCTCCACCGTCAAGGTGACGGGGGCGAGCGAGGGCGCGGGCGCGGCCTGTTACACGGTGTTCGCCGCGTTCATGGTGGCCACCAGGCTGGGCGGGGACGTGATCGTGCGCGGGTTCGGGCCGGTGACGCGCCTGCCCGGCCGGACGCCTTTACAAAGTAGATCCGAGCCAGGCGGCCACGCCCGCCCGGAGCTCCGCCTTCAGCTCCGGCGGCGCGAACGACGCCTCGACCCCGGCCAGGGCCAGCTCAGCGAGGTCCGCGTCGGTGCAGCCGAAGACGTCGCGCAGGCGGGCGTACTCGTCGGCGAGCGCCGTCTCCCCGTCCGTGTTGACCGTCACCGCCAGCCCGGCGGCGCGAAGGAGCGGCAGCGGATGCTTCTCCAGCGACGGGACCAGCCCCAGCAGCACGTTCGACGACGGGCAGACCTCCAGCGGCACGCCGCGCTCGCGCACCTCCTCCACCAGCGCCGGGTCGTCCAGCACCCGGATGCCGTGGCCCAGCCGCTCGGCGTGGCCGAGGACGAGCGCCTCACGGATGCTCTCGGGACCCGCGGACTCCCCCGCGTGGTGCACCAGGCGCAGCCCGGCGTCCCTGGCGGCGTCGCACACCCCGGCGAACGGCTCCAGCGGGTACGCCTCGTCGCCCGCCAGGCCCAGCCCGATCACCGCGTCGTAGCGGGCGGCCAGCTCGTACGTCCGCCGGAACCGCTCCACAGGACGCCGCCTGGAGTGGTCGAGCAGCACCCGGCACTCGATGCCGTACGCGGCCCCTTCCGCCAGGCCGTCGAGCACGGCCTCCAGCGGCAGCTCGGGCGCGCCGACCCGCTCGCCGTGGGAGGCGGCGGTGAACGTCACCTCGGCGTAGCGGGTGCCCTGGGCAGCCTCGTCCTCGCAGAACTCCAGGGCGACGCGGCGGAAGTCGTCGGCGGTGCGCAGCAGGCCGCGCACGCGGGCGCGGGCGTCGGCGAACGCGCGGAAGCCGGTGAACCCCTCCTCCGGCTCCGGGACACCGCCCAGCTCGCGCACCGTCTCGGGCCGGACGGTGCTCTCCAGATGAACGTGCAGGTGAGCCTTCGGCAGCGAACGGACGTCTCTCACCCGCGCCACCCTAGCGGGCGGCCGTCATCTGGTCACACGGATTTTCGACTGCTTGTGCGGAGACCGCTCCCAGTCCTCCATGAACGTCGCCTTGAGCCCGTAACGGGCGGCCAGGGCGACGAGGGTCTCGGTGCGGTAGTAGAAGTCCTCCCGCAGGACGTGGTGCTCCTTGCCCTCGGTGCGGTCGAAGGTGAAGTCGAACCAGCCGCTCGGCTTCATCACCCGCCCGACGTGGGCGAAGCACTCCTCGATCACCTCCAGCGGCGAGTGCGAGAAGACGCTGTGGGCGTGGACGACGTCGAAGTGCTCGTCCGGCAGGAACGCGAACTTCAGGTCGCGCACCGGCGTGAGGTGCGGCAGCCTGTCCTGCAGGCCGTGCTCGGCCAGGGTGTCCTGGGCCGCGAGCAGGATGTCGGGCGAGATGTCCACGCCGTAGTAGTTGCCGGTGTGCAGGTAGCCGATGAACAGGTGCCCCGCCCGCAGGTTGCCGCAGCCGATCTCCAGCATCCGGCACTCCGGCTTGAGACCGTGCTCCACCAGGTAGTCGAACTGCATGCGGCCCATCGCGAGCCACCGCCGCTGGTTGTGCGAGCCGACCGCGCCCCCGGGGTCGCGCGCGGTGTCGTGCCTCATCACGGCGCGGTAGTACGAGACGTGGTCGTCGGTGCGCAGCCGCAGCCACGTGTCGCGGGCCAGCCGCCGCAGGTGGGGGGCGATCCTGGCGGGGTGCTTGAGCGCGTACGTGATCTGGTGGGCGAGGCTGGAGCGGGTGCGTGTCACGAGTCGGAATGTAGGTCACCGGCGGCGCCCCGCACGGGACGCCGGAGGCACTGTTGGCGCTCCGTTTGCGCAGCCTTTCTGCGGGCCTTGGCCCGGGGGCGGCCCCCGGGCCGGGGTGGCGGGACGGGCGCCGCTAGGCCAGGTAGTCGCGCAGGGCGAGCGCCCGCGACGGGTGACGCAGCTTCGACATGGTCTTGGCCTCGATCTGCCTGATGCGCTCGCGGGTGACGCCGTAGACCCTGCCGATCTCGTCGAGGGTCATCGGCTTGCCGTCGGTGAGGCCGTAGCGCATCGTGATGACGCCCGCCTCGCGCTCGGAGAGCTGGTCGAGCAGGGCGCGCAACTGCTGCTGGAGCAGGGTGAAGGAGACCGCGTCGGCCGGGGAGATGGCCTCGGTGTCCTCGATGAGGTCGCCGAACTCGCTGTCGCCCTCCTCGCCCAGCGGCGTGTGCAGGGAGATCGGCTCGCGGCCGTAGCCCTGGATCTCGGCCACGCGCTCGGGGTCGATCTCGGCCTCGGCCGCGATCTCCTCGGGGGTGGGCTCGCGGCCCAGGTCGCTCTGCAGGCGGCGCTGCACGCGGGCCACCTTGTTGATCAGCTCCACCATGTGGACGGGGATGCGGATCGTCCGCGCCTGGTCGGCCATGGCCCTGGTGATGGCCTGCTTGATCCACCAGGTGGCGTACGTCGAGAACTTGTAGCCGAGCCGGTAGTCGAACTTCTCGATCGTGCGGATCAGGCCGAGGTTGCCCTCCTGGATGAGGTCGAGCAGCAGCATGCCGCGCCCGGTGTAGCGCTTGGCGATGGAGACCACGAGCCGCAGGTTGGCCTCCAGCATGAGGCGCTTGGCGCGGAGACCGTCGTCGGCGACCCACTCGAGGTCGGCACGCAGCTCGTCGGACAGGCCTGGCTCGGTGTCGAGCCGCTCCCGCGCGAACAGGCCCGCCTCGATGCGCTTGGCCAGTTCGATCTCCTGCTCGGCGCTGAGCAGCGGCACCCGCCCGATCTCTTTCAGGTACGTCTTGACGGAGTCGGCGCCGACGGCCGCGCCACCGTCGGCCAGCTCTTCGTCAAGCTCGAGAACCTCTGCTGCTTGGGACAAGACCTTCTCCTCGCTCGCGTACGTCCTCGTTTTCCACGCTACCCAACGCCCGGCTGTGCGTGGCCCCCGTCACATTCCGGGACGGGGCCCGCCCTGTGGGACGCGCGTGGATCACGGGATCACCGCCAGACGATGTTCCCGTTCGCGGCCCGCGCGAACGTTCGCGATCGGGAGGAGTGGGAGGGGCGCGAGGGTCGGCAGGGTCAGGCGGGGCGGACGGCGAAGGCGGCGGCGTGGTCGGCGGCCCAGGTCGCGAACGTGCGGGCCGGGTGTCCTGTCAGCTCCTCCACGGAGCGCGTGAGCGCGGCGGGCCTGCCGTCGCACGACTCCCACCAGTCGAGCAGCGGCTCGGCGTACCGCTCGGGGATGTGGGCGGCGTTCTCCGCCTTCCACTCCTCGCGGCCGATCCGCCTGATCGGGATCTCCCGCCCGAGCACGCGGCCCAGGATCTCGATCTGCTCGGCGAAGGTGAGCGACTCGGGCCCGGTCAGCGTGTACGGCCCGCCGGCCTGGAACCCCGGGTCCGTCAGCACGGCGAGGGCGGCTTCGGCGATGTCGGCCTCGTGGATCGGGTCGGCGTACGCGCCGGGGAACGGCAGGCTGACCGGCGCGCCCGAGGCGATGGCGCGGGACCAGGCGAGGGCGTTCGAGGCGAACGACCCCGGCCGGAGGATCGTCGCGGTCGTCGGCGACGCCAGGAGCGCGCGCTCCGCCTCCAGGTGCGACCTGGCGAGCGGGTCGGACTCCGCGTCCGGCCCGAGGACCGAGGACGACGAGAGGAGCACGACGTGCCCCACCCCGGCCCGCGCGGCCTCGCGGGCGAAGGCGCCGGCGTGGGCGGGGCTGGCGTACAGGAAGACGGAGGTCGCGCCGTCGAGCGCGGCGGGGAAGGTGGCGGGGTCGGACAGGTCGCAGACGACGTCCGCCCCGGGGGCGGAGGAGCCGGCGCGGACGTCGAGGCCGCGCTCGCGCAGGAGGGCGACGAGGCGGCGGGCGACGGCGCCTCGCGCGCCGGTGACGAGAATGGTCATGTTTCCTCAGAGATATACTGCGTCACACACAATTTGCGTGGCGCACACAAATGTGGCCGACAAGGAGGGCTCATGTCAAACAGGCAGGAGCTGATGCGCCGGATCATCGCCGAGAGCCAGCGGCACTACGCCGCGTACGTGCTGTTCAACCAGGCGATGGCCGACGAGCTCGGCCTGCACCCGACCGACCTGCAGTGCGTGTCGATGCTCGACCTGGAGGGCGGGCCCGTCACCACCGGGCAGATCGCGAAGTTCACGGGGCTCACGCCGGGGTCGGCGTCACGGCTGGTCGACCGGCTGGAGAAGGCCGGGCTCGCGGTGCGGCAGAGCGATCCCGGCGACCGCAGGCGCGCCCTCGTGGCGCTCGCGCCCGGCATGCGCGAGAGGATCGCGGCGGCCTGGTCGCGGCCGGGCACGGCCTACGGTCAGGTGCTCGGCGCCTACTCGGACGAGGAACTGGGGATCATCTCCGACTACCTGCGGCGCGCGACGGACGTGGCACTCGCCCACGCGGAACACCTCGGCACGGCCCCTGGCCGGGACGAGCCGGGGAACCCCCGGTAGGGGCGACGACACGGCGCCGGGCGGCCGTGGCGTCAACCGGGCCGCCCCGGTCACCCGCCGTTCTCAGGCGGCGCGGCGCCGTCTGCGGTAGTCGCCGGGGGTCGTCCCGTGCCACTGCTTGAAGGCCAGGTGGAAGCCGACGGTCGAGTGGTAGCCGACGCGACGGGCGACGCCGCTGTGCGGCAGCGGCGTCTCGGCCAGCAGCCGGGCCGCCTCCTGCATCCGCCGCGCGGTCAGGTGGCGCATCGGGGCCTCGCCCACCAGCTCGCGGAAGGCGGCGGCGAACGCCGAGCGCGACATCCCGGCCTCGGCGGCCAGCGTCCCGACCGTCCATGGTTCGGCGTACCTGCGCTGCACGGCCAGCAGCGCCGCGGCGACCCCCGGATGCCCCATCGCCCGCAGCACCGGCGCGTCCCGCCCCGGCCGGGCGAGCGCGGCGCGCAGCGCGAGGACGTACGCCAGCTCGAAGGCGCGCACCGCGACGAGCCGCAGTCCCGGGGCGCCGGACTCCCACTCGCCGGCGAGCCGGGCGAGCATGTCGCCGAGCAGCGGCTCGGCGGCGACGGCCGGGCGGTCGAGCACGAGCAGCGGCGGCAGCGCCCGGTACAGCGGCGCCGCGGCGTCGGCCTCGTAGTGCAGGCCGCCGCACAGCATCGTGGTCCCCGGCCCTGGCCCGTCGATGTGGACCGTCCGCATCTCCCCCGGCTCCCTCCCCGGCAGGACGGTCTCCAGGGGCACGGCTGGGCTGCCCGGCGCGTCGGCGAGGAGGTGGGCGCTGCCGTGCGGGAACACGGCGAGGTCGCCGGGGCCGAGGCGCACGGGGTCGGAGCCGGGCAGGCGCACCACGCAGCCGCCGTCCTGGACGTAGTGGACGATCGCGCAGCTCTCGCGCTCGCCGCGCACGCCCCAGGGGGCGCGGGCCTGCCAGCGGCTGTGGAAGACGCCGCGCAGCCGCAGCGGGGCGAGCAGGTCGCTCAGCAGGTCACCGTCCACGGACGATCCTTATGTTTCCGGAGATGTCGGTTTATGGAGCGTATCGTGGGGCGGCCCGAGACTGGCCGCATGAGATTCCTGGTCATCGGCGCCTCGGGCGCCCAGGGCGGCGCGATCGCCCGCCGCCTCGCCGCGCAGGGGCACGACGTGCGCGGCCTGAGCCGCCACCCGGGCCGCCTCCCCGGCGGCCTTCCCGGCGGCGTCCGTGGCGTGCAGGGCGACCTCGGCGACGCGGTGCGCGTCGCCGAGGCGTTCGAGGACGTCACGCACGCGGTGCTGCCGCTCCCCCTCGTGTACGACCGGGCGCGCGTCGAGGCGTACGTCGGCAACGTGACCCGCGCGGCGCTCGCGGCCGGGGTGCGGCGCGTCGTGCTCGTCACCGGCAACCGGATCCCCGGCCAGGTCACGGACGTGCCCGCGTTCGAGACCCGGCGGTGGGCGGAGCGGGCCATGGCCGCGGCCGGGCTGCCGCTGGTGGTGCTGCGCCCGCCCGTGTACCTGGAGAACCTGCGGGCCCCCGGCGTCCACGCCGGGACGGCGGCCGAGGGGGTGCTGCGCTACCCGCTGCCCGCCGGGCTGCCCGTCGCCTGGCTGAGCCACGCCGACCTGGCGGAGGCGGCGGCCGCCGCGCTCGTACGGGACGGGCTGGACGGCGTGACGCTGGACCTGGGCGGGGCCGACGCGGTCACCGGCCCGGAGCTGGCGGCGGCGTTCGGGCCCGGCACGCGCTACGCCGAGCAGGACCCCGGCGACTTCGAACGGGCGCTGGCCCCGGCGCTCGGGGCCGGGACGGCGGCGGGCGTCGCCGGGACGTACCGGTGGGTGCGCGACCACGCGCCCGCCGGCTTCTACCTGGCCGACCCCGCCGCCTGGGACCTGCTCGGGGTCCGTCCCGCGCCGCTGCGCGCCCGCCTGGCCGCCTGGCGCGGGGAGGCGGCATGAGCGGCGGCGTGAGCGGCGGCCTGGAGGAGGCCGTGCGGGCCGAGGTCGAGCGGCACCACCGGGTGCTCCAGGACTGGCTGGGCGGCGGGCCGGGCGATCTGGCGGCGTTCGGGGCGGCGCACGCGCCGGCGTTCACGCTGGCCGGCCCCGACGGGACCGTGCTGCGGCTGGAGGAGGTGCTGGACCAGGTGCGCGCCGCCCGCGGCACCGCGCCGGGCCTGCGCGTCACGATCAGGGACGTACGGCTCGTCGCCCACGCGGACGGGCTGCTCGTGGCGGCGTACGAGGAATGGCACCACCGGCCGGGCGGCGGGGCGGGCCGGGGGCGGCGCGCCACCGCCGTGCTCCTGCGGGAGCCCGCCCTGCGCTGGCTCCACCTGCAGGAGACCTGGCTCCCCCGTTAGGGGGCGGGCGGCGGGACGTCGAGCTGGGCCGCCAGGAGGGCGAAGGCGTGTTCGGCGGCGCGGACCGCCTCGGGCTCCACCTCGCGCAGCGGCGCGCCGTCGGCCAGCAGCTGCCAGGTCCGGCGGGCCAGCACCCGCTGAGCGGCCAGCACCTGCCCGGCGAGCAGGCCGGCGGTCAGGCCGTCCAGGGTCTCGGCGAGCGCCGCGGCCAGCTCGCGTTCGTCCTCGGCCATGTGATGGAAGAGCCGGGCGACGAGGCTCGGCGTGGAGAACACCAGGCGGTGGTAGGCGACGACCTCCGGACGGTCGTTGAGCCCGGTGACGGGGTCGTGGCGGGCGAGGCCGTCGAGAAAGTGGCGGCGCAGGGCGTCCACGGGGCTGCGGCCGGGCGCGCGCCCGCGCACCACGCGGGCCGCCTCGCCCTGGTGGTCGGCGATGCGGTGCAGGACGAGGTCCTCCTTGGTCGGGAAGTACTTGAACAGGGTCGGCTTGGAGACGCCCGCCGCGGCGCAGACCTCGGTCACCGGCACCTCGTCGAAGCCGCGCTCCAGGAAGAGCGCGATGGCCGCCGCGGAGATCGCCTCGTGGAGGCGCTGCCGCTGGAGCTCCCTCAGTCCCGTCATGGTGACACCCTAGCAAAGTGTTAACCTGGTTAATCTCTTAACCGAGTTAACACTTTGAGGGGGTGCGATGGCGACGCTCGACGAGGAGCGACGGCACGTCGAACGGTGCAGGGCGGGCCTGCGCGGGATGCTCGACGCGGCCAGGGACAACGTGATCGTCGGCGAGTCCGTGGCCGCCGACCGCTACAGCGCCGAACGGCTCGGCCGCCACCTGAAGAGCCTGGCCAAGGAGCTCTCCGAGGAGCCCGACGGGCCGCCCTTCTTCGGGCGGCTCGACTTCGGGGAGGCGTCGGCCGAGCACCGCGGGCGCTCGTACCACATCGGCAGGCGGCACATCGGCGAGCGGGGCGGGCCGCCGCTCGTGATCGACTGGCGCGCGCCGGTGGCGCGCGCCTTCTACCGGGCCAGCGCCTCCGACCCGCAGGGGGTGGCGGCGCGGCGCCGCTTCGGCTGGTCCGGCGGCACGCTGACGAGCTTCGAGGACGAACGCCTCGACCTCGGCGGACCCGCCGGGCAGGGCGAGAGCCGCATCCTGGCCGCCGAGATCGAGCGCCCCCGCGTCGGGCCGATGCGCGACATCGTCGCCACGATCCAGCCGGAGCAGGACGAGCTCGTCCGCGCCGACCTGGACGTCACGATCTGCGTCCAGGGCGCGCCGGGCACCGGCAAGACCGCCGTCGGCCTGCACCGCGCCGCCTACCTGCTCTACACGCACCGGCAGCGGCTGGAGCGCTCGGGCGTGCTGGTGCTCGGGCCGAACCCCGCGTTCCTCGGCTACGTCTCCGCCGTGCTCCCCGCCCTCGGCGAGGTGGACGTGGAGCAGACCACGCTGGAGCGGCTGCTCGGCGTCGTGCCGGTGACCGGCGAGGACACCGAGGCCGCCGCCGCCGTCAAGCACGACGCCCGCATGGCGGAGGTGCTGCACCGGGCCCTGTACGGACGCGTCGGCAAGCCCGCCGAGCCGCTGACCGTGGCCGACGGCCCGGCCCGGCGGCGCGTGCCCGCGGAGGAACTGCGCCGCATCGTGGACGACACCCGCCGCGAGTCCCTGCCGTACGCGGTGGGCAGGGAGCGGGTGCGCGCGAGGATCGTCGAGTCGGTGCGCAGGCAGGCCGAGGCACGCGGCCAGACCTGCGGCGCGGCCTGGTCCAAGCGGATCGGCCGGGCCGTCACGCCGTTCCTCGACGCCGTCTGGCCGTCCGTACGCCCCGAGGAGGTGCTGTACGACGTGCTGCGCGACCCGCCCGCGGGCGTGCTGGCCGACGCCGAGCGGGCCGCCGTCGCCTGGGCCAGGCCGCCGCGCAGCCCCAGGAGCGCCCGGTGGACCCGCGCCGACCTGGTGCTGCTGGACGAGGTCGGCGGGCTGCTGGAGCGCCCGCGCGGCTACGGCCACGTCATCGTGGACGAGGCCCAGGACCTGTCGCCGATGGAGTGCCGCGCGGTGGCCAGGCGCAGCGCGCACGGCTCGCTCACCGTCCTCGGCGACCTGGCGCAGGGGACGACGCCGTGGGCCGCCTCCTCCTGGCCCGAGCGGCTGGAGCTGCTGGGCAAGCCGGAGGGCCGCGTGGTCGCGCTGACGACGGGCTTCCGGGTGCCCGCCGCCGTCGTGGAGCTCGCCAACCGGCTGCTGGCCGCGCTCGGGGCGGACGTCCCGCCCACGCGCTCGTACCGGCGGGACGGGAGGCTCCGGGTCACCCGCGTCGCGGACCTGGCGAAAGGGGTGGTGGAGGCGGCGCGCGAGGCGCTGGCGCACGAGGGCTCCATCGGCGTCGTCGCCGCGGACCACCAGGTCGAGCCGCTGGCGTCCGCGCTGTGGGACGAGGGGTTCGACCTCGGCGGGCGGCTGACCGTGCAGCCCGCGTCGATGGTCAAGGGCCTGGAGTACGACCACGTCGTGGTGGCCGAGCCCGCTGCCATCGTGGCGGCCGAGCGGCGCGGGCCGAACCGCCTGTACGTGGCGCTGACCCGCGCGGTCTCCCGGCTCGACGTCGTCCACGCCGACCCGCTCCCCGCCCCGCTCGGGATGACCGCACGGTAGTGCCGCACGGGAGCCGTATGGGAGCCGTCCGGCAGGGCCGTACGGCGGGGCAGTTCGGAGGGCCGTCCGGCAGGGCCGTACGGCGGGGCCCCGGGAGCGGTGCCGGCGGGGACGTTCGAAGAGCCGTTCCGCGGGGTCTGCGGCGTGAGCCGCCCGGGATAAGAGCGGCGAAATGGGCAGATGTCCTGGTTACATCGGCTCGACAGGACCGCGGGGCCGGTGTGTGATGTGGTTCACCTCACGAGAGGAGCGACCCGTGACCTCTTCGCAGGAGCCGCCGCGCGGCGACGACCCCCAGCCACGTCCAGACCCCCGGGAAGAGCCCAGGGCCCGCGACGTCCCGCCGGGCGACGGAGGCGGCCGGTGGGCCACACCGGAGCCACCGCCCTGGGAGCAGCCAGGGCAACCCGGCCGGTCCGCCTTCGACCAACCCGCCCGCCACGAGCAGCCAGGGCCGGGCTTCGAGCAGCCGGGCGCGGGCCGGTCGGCCTTCGACCAGCCGGGCCCCGTCGGACACCCCGGGCAGCCGGGGCAGCCCGGACACCAGTCCTTCCAGCAGCCCTACGGCGGGCCGCCGCCCTCCTACCCGCCGCCCTACCCGGTCCAGGCCGGCCGGTCGGGCGCCCAGGTGCTGTCGATCATCGGGTTCGTCTGCGCGGCCGTCAGCGTGCTGTTCATCCCGATCCTGTTCGGCCTGGCCGGCATCGTGCTCGGCATCGTCGGCCACACCCGCGGCGAGTCGCTCGGCAAGTGGGCGGCCATCGCCTCCGGCATCTGCATGGTCCTCGGCATGGTGCTCGGCGCCGTCGTCCTCGGCCTGATGCGCACCTGACGCGCGACGGCCGGGCCCTGGGGAAGCAGCGGCCGCGACCAGGCCCGAGACCCGGCGCGGCCAGGCCCGAGACCGGGCAGGGGCAGAGCCGGAGACCGGGCGGGGCCGGGACCCGGGGACGGGCCGCGTCAGCGCGGCCCGCCTCTCCTACGGCGATGCCGCACGCCGTTGTCGCGCGCCTGTTCACACGCCCGTTCACGCCCCGATGTCCCGCGCGCCTGTTCAAGCCCCGATGTCCGGCGCGGATGTCCCGCGCGGATGTCCCGCGCGGATTTCGTGGCGGGCCGCCGGCCCTGGCAGGCGCCCCTGAGCTGCAGCTCCCCGGCGGGTCGGCACGCCGCCGAAGGAGAACATGACCGAATCTTTGGGGCGGATGGAATACCGGCTGCCAGATGTCCGTTAGCATCGAAAGGCCGATGTGGTCTGTGTCCCCCGGGCCGCAAATTACCGCCTTCACGGAATACCGTTCGGCTGGAGCCGTGTTGTGCATCTCGCCGAGGAGGCGACCGCCACATCGGCCTTACTGCTTTCCCAGGCGCCCCGCCCACCGGGCGGGGCGCCTGTTCTATGGTGGGGTCGCTGACAGCCGAAGATCCAGGAGAGCCCGTTGCTGTACCAAGTGGTGAAGTTCGCCGCCGCGCCGGTCGCCCACGCGATGTGCCGCCCGCACATCTCCGGGGCGGCGAACGTGCCGAGGACGGGCCCGGCGATCCTGGCCGCCAACCACCTCTCGGTGCTCGACTCCTTCCTGCTCCCCGCACTGCTGCCCCGCCACGTGACGTTCGCCGCCAAGAACGAGTACTTCTCCGGCAACCCCGTCTCCGGCTGGTTCATGAAGCTCGGCGGCAGCCTCCCCACCCACCGCGACGACGCGCACGCCGCTCAGGCCATGCTCGACGCCGCGGCCGAGCTGCTGGAGCGCGGCGAGCTGTTCGGCATCCACCCCGAGGGCACCCGCTCCCCCGACGGGCGGCTGTACCGCGGGAAGATCGGCGTCGCCTGGCTCGCGCTCAAGACCGGCGCGCCCGTGCTGCCCGTGGCGCTCCGCGGCACCGAGAAGGTGCTGCCCCTCGGGGCGAAGGTGCCGAGGCCCGCCAAGATCGGCATCACCATCGGCGCGCCCATGCGGTTCGAGGGCGACCACGCCAAGGCGCGCGACCGCCGCCGCGTCACCGACGAGATCATGGCGGCCATCCAGAAGCTGTCGGGCCAGGAGTACGTACCGACCTACGCCGCCAGCTACAAGGCGGCCATCGGGATGTCATGACCGCGATGTCGAACACTGGGGGCTGATCCGTGGCGCGTGGCCGTACCGTTGTGATCGTGTCCGTCGCCGGAGTCCTGGCGGTCGCCGCCGCCGGCGGAGGGGCGTACTACTTACTGCACACCCGCGGCACGCCCGCGGAGACGGCCCAGCGCTTCGCCGCCGCGTGGGAGGCGGGAGACACCGCCCGCATGGCGGCCGAACTGGCCAAATCCCAACCGCTGTCGGCGTACGCCCAGCAGCGCGAGGCGCTCGGCGTGCAGGCCACGGCGGTCGAGCTGGGCGCACCCGCCGAGGGCGACGGCCGCGCCCGCGTCCCCTACACCGCCACGCTGACCCTGGAGAACATCGGGGCGTGGACGTACCAGGGCCAGATCGACCTGGTCGTCGCCGACCGCGCCTGGAAGGTGGACTGGTCGCCCCGCACGCTGCACCCCTCCATGGCGGCGGGCTCGACGTTCTCGGTGAAGACGAACTGGCCCGAGCGGGCGTCCATCACCGACGCCAAGGGCGACCGCATCGACACCGGCGACAGGGGCGGCTCGGTGGCGCAGCTCGTCGGCTTCCTCGACAAGGCCACCAAGAAGGACGTCGCCCGGCTCGGCCCCTCCTACCGTGTGGGGCAGGCGATCGGGCGCGGCGGCCTGCAGGAGACGTTCCAGAAGCAGCTCGCCGGCACGCCCACCACCGAGATCCAGCTCGGCGGCAAGACCCTCCACACCGTCGAGGGCGCCCCCGGCAAGCGCCTGCGCACCTCGCTCGACCCGCGCGCCCAGGCCGCCGCCGTGGCCGCCGTCAAGGACCTCGACGACCCCGCCTCGCTGGTCGCGGTCCGGCCCAGCACCGGGGAGATCCTGGCCGTCGTCAACAACCGGGGCGGGTTCAACCGGGCGCTCGACGGCCGCTACCCGCCCGGCTCGACGTTCAAGGCCGTCACCGCGATCGGGCTGCTCGCCGACGGCCTGTCGCCCCGCGACACCGTCACCTGCCCCAAGTACGTCAGCGTGGGCGGCCTGCGGATCCGCAACTCCGAGGAGGAGGCGTTCGGGCCGCTGTCGTTCCTCGACTCGTTCGCGCACTCGTGCAACACCACGTTCGCGCCGCTGGCCGAACAGCGGCTCGGGGCGGACAAGCTGCTGAAGACGGCCGAGAGCGTCGGGTTCAACCAGCCGCTGTCCATCGGCGTGCCCGCCACGAAGGCCAGCTTCCCGCGCGCCCAGTCCGACGCCGAGCTGGCCGCCGAGTCGTTCGGGCAGGGCCGCATCACCTCGAGCCCGCTGTCGATCGCCTCGGTGGCCGCCGCCATCGCCGACGGCACCTGGCGCCCGCCCACCCTCGTGCCCGAGCTCAAGCAGAAGGCGCGCGAGCAGAAGCTGCCCGCCGGCGTGAAGGACGGCCTGCACGCCATGATGGCGGCCGTCGTCACCAAGGGCACCGCCAAGTCGGCGGGGCTGCCGTCCGGTACGCGCGGCAAGACCGGCACGGCCGAGTTCGGCACCGGCGACAAGCTCGACACCCACGCCTGGTTCATGGGCTTCAAGGGCGACGTGGCGTTCGCCGTGGTGGTGGAGGGCGGAGGAGCGGGCGGCAAGGTCGCGGCGCCGGCCGCCGCCACGTTCCTGCGCCACCTGTGATCCGGCGGGCGGACTGTCCGTCGCGGCCGATGATTTCCACCTGGCGGGCAGGTCTGTAAGGGAAAGCACCCCACCGGGAGGTCGTCATGACCGCGAAGAGCCCCATCACGGGCGTCAGGACCGTCGCCGTGCCCGTCACCGACCAGGACCGCGCGCTCGCCTTCTACGTCGGCGCGCTGGGCATGGAGAAGCGGCTGGACGCGCCGCTCGGCCAGGTCGGCGGGCGCTGGATCGAGGTGGCGCCGCCGGGCGCGGACACCACGATCGCACTGGTCGCCACGCCCCCGCGGCCGTCCGCCCGGGACACGCCTGCGCAGACCCCGGCACCCGGCACCGCCTCCGCCGGGGCCGCGGGGCAGGCTCGGGAACTCGGCGCGGCCTCCGGCGTGGACGCGGGGCAGGCCCAGGGCCCCGGTGCGGCTTCCGGCAGGGTCGACACCGGCATCAGGCTCACGACCGCCGACGCCGAACTGCTGCACGCCGACCTGCTGGCGCGCGGGGTGGAGGTGGGCGAACTGCTGCGGTGGCCGGGCGTGCCACCCATGTTCACCTTCCAGGACCAGGACGGCAACACCCTCGTGGCCATCGGCACCACAGCCACCCCCTGACACCGAATGAACACCTCGCCCCCGCCTTCCCGAACCCCGGGCCGCCCACTCGAAGCCCACCCCGGGTGCCTACAGACAGCGCCAGCCGCCTGAACCCGACCTCCTGTGACACCCGGGCCGCCCGCTTGAAGCTCACCTCGGATGGACCGGCCCATTCGAAGCCCGTCCCCGGAGAGCCGACCGGGCTCCGGAGGCCGGGCCGCTTGAAGCCCGGCTCGGGAGGGCCTGGGCGGTTCGTGGGCGGGCGCCACCTGGTGGGTCGCGGGCGGATGCCAACCGGTCGGGCGGAGGCGGGCGCTACCCGGTCGGGCGGGGGCGGGCGCGGGCGATCAGGTGGATCTGGCGGGCGACCCTGCGGTAGGGGTCGCGCCGTCCCGCCTCCCATTCGGCGTCCACCACCCGGTCGACGTCGGGCGGCACCGGCTCGTCGCCCAGGTGGTCGGTGAAGATCCGCACGCCGTACCAGGTGACGGTCTCCGCACCGGACCGCGCGAGCAGCGCCGCCAGCCCCTCGACGGTGTCGGCGCGCGTCGGCACGCCGACGTTGCCCATCTCCACCGGCCCCGCCCCGACCGGCCTCTCCCGCGCCGCTCCCTCCCGCGCCGTGCCCACTTCGGCGCCGCCCGGCAGCGTCCTGCCCGGCTCCGTCCCTCCCGGCTCGGTCCCGACCGGCTCCGTCCCGACCGGCTCCGTCCCGACCGGCTGCGTCCCGACCGGCTGCGTCCTGCTGCCGCTCGCGTCCCCGTCCTCCGCCGTCAGTGCGGCGAGGGCGTCGGGCCAGCGGCGTTCCAGGCCGGGACGCAGGGCGAGGGCGGCGGCGTTCTTGGTCATGACGGACAGCAGCCCGCCCGGACGCGCCGCCGCGACCAGCGCGTCCACCAGCGGCCCCGGGTCCCGCAGGTACATGAGCACGCCGTGGCAGGTCACCGCGTCGTACCCGCCGCCCGCGAGCCTCGGCGCGTCCTCGCCGTCGCCCTCCACCAGGCGGACGCGCGCCCTGACGGCGTCCGGCTCCCCCAGCAGCCGCCGCCGTGCCCGTTCCAGCATCTCGGGGTCGGGGTCGAGGACGGTCACCTCCCGCCCGTCCCGCGCCATCCGCACCGCCTGCCAGGCGTCGCCGCCGCCGACATCCAGGACGCGGGCGGGCCCGGCGGGCAGGTGCGTACGCAGGGCACGGGCCACGAGCTCGTGCCGGACGACGCCGCGCAGCGTTCCGGTGTGCCGGGCGTACGCGGCGGCGGGACGGGCGCCTGAGGCGGAGGTCCAGGTGTTGTCCATGGACCGGAGATACCCGTACCGCATGCATTGCATGCAATGCATGCGAAGGTTAGGGTGCCCGTGTGCAGAACGATGTGGCGCGGGAGCGGCTGCGGGAGCTCATCCTCGACGGCACGTACCCGCCGGGCGCCCGCCTGACCGAGCTGGAGGCGGCCGCCGCGCTGGAGATGAGCCGTACTCCGGTGCGGGAGGCGCTGCGGGCGCTGACGGCCGACGGGCTCGTGCGCCCCACCGGCCGCGGCGTGGTGGTCGTGGCGCTGGAGCGCGACGACCTCGACGACGCCTACCGGGTGCGGGCCGCGCTGGAGGCGCTGACGGCGGAGACCGCGGCCGAACGCCAGCGCGACGGCCGCATCGCCCCCGCCGACCTGCGGTCCCTGCACGAGGTGAACGAGGCCACGGCCGAGGCGACGGCGCGCGGACGGTTCGCGGAGGCGGTGGCGCTGAACCGCCGCTTCCACCGGCGGGTCGCCGAGCTGTCAGGGAACATGATCGCGCTGCGCACCCTCGACCGCCTCTGGGACCAGATCCAGGTGTCCACGCTGCGGTCGCTCGCGCCGCCGTCGCGTCCTGGGCACGTCTCCGCGCAGCACGAGCAGCTGCTCGCCGCGATCACCGAGGCCCGTCCTGAGGACGCGGCCCGCATCGCCCGCGCCCACGTCCTCGACACGCGCGCCGCCACGTCCGGCGAAGCCTGACCAGCCACCCGTACGCCCCCCAGCACCGGCACACCGCCACGACCCACAGCGAGGAACGTCATGACCCGCACGCACTCCTACCCCGTCACCGTCACCTGGACGGGCAATCGCGGCACCGGCACCAGCGGCTACCGCGACTACGCGCGCGACCACGAGGTCGCCGCGGACGGCCCGGCGCCCATCGCGGCCAGCTCCGACCCGGCCTTCCGCGGCGACCGCGGCCGCTGGAACCCCGAGCAGCTGCTGGTCGGGGCGCTGTCGCAGTGCCACATGCTGTCGTACCTGCACAAGTGCGCCGAGGCCGGCGTCGTCGTCACCTCCTACACCGACCACGCGGTGGGCACCATGGCCGAGACGGCGGGAGGCGGCCACTTCACCGAGACCGTCCTGCGCCCGGAGGTGACGGTGGCGGCCGCCGAGATGGCCGAGGACGCGCTGCGCCTCCATCACGACGCCCACGAGGCGTGCTTCGTCGCCGCCTCCGTGAACTTCCCCGTGCGGCACGAACCCGTCGTACGAGTCGAGGGCGACGTCGAGGGCCGGGTGGAGGGCGGGGAGGACTGACGGGGGTCGCGGCCGCCGGTGGGAAGGACGGCGTGACGGGGGTAGGGGTCAGAAGGAGGCGGCCAGCGCGAGGGCGGCGGCCTCGTGCCGGAGGACCATGACCAGGAGGGTCGCGACCAGGGTGGCGATGAGCAGCCAGCTGATCAGGATGATGATCGTGGAGCGGCGGGGCCTGCGCCCGCCCCCGCCTTGTCCTGCCGCTCTGGCCTTCGCCTTCTCCTCGCGGCGGAGTGCCCGCTCGTTGAACGACTCGAGGCGCGCGACGAGTCGCGGATCGTCGTCGACGAGGTGCTGCTCGATCTGGGCCAGCATCCGCTCCTCGTCCTGCGACCAGGCCATGGATATACCTCCGGAACGCAAGCTCTGTGGCGTCTTTCTGCCCAAGCATGAAGATCATTAGCCCCCGGGGAGACCAGGGAATTGCCACGTCTTTTGAATTTGCGATCTTTATCGAACCTCTGTTCTAATCAAGGCATGCGCTGGGACAACCTCCGTCTGGCCGGCACCGGCGACGACGAGCCCGCCGTGCCGCTGTTCGCGCGCGGCGCGGTGACCCGCACGTTCGACACGCCCGAGTTCAAGGGGATGACCTTCTACGAGATCCGGGCGCGTTCCGTCATCAACAAGGTGCCGGGGGCCAGCCGGGTGCCGTTCCAGTACACGATCAACCCTTATCGCGGCTGCGGCCACCGCTGCGTCTACTGCTTCGCCAGGAAGTCCCACGAGTACCTCGACCTCGACGCGGGGGCCGACTTCGACTCGAAGGTGGTCGTCAAGGTCAACGCGCCCGAGCTGACCCGGCAGGAGCTGGCCGCGCCACGCTGGGGCGGCCACCACGTCGCCATGGGCACCAACGTCGACTGTTACCAGCGCGCCGAGGGCCGCTACGGGCTGATGCGCGGCATCCTGTCCGCCCTGCGCGACGCGGCGAACCCGTTCTCCATCCTCACCAAGGGCACCCTGATCCTGCGCGATCTCGACCTGCTCACCGAGGCGGCGCAGGTCACCGACGTCAGCGCGAACGTCTCGGTCGGCTTCGTCGACCCCGCCGCCTGGCGCTCGGTGGAGCCGGGCACCCCCGCCCCGGCGCGGCGGCTGGAGACCTGCGCCACGCTCAACGACCACGGCATCCCGTGCGGCGTCCTCATGGCTCCGATCCTGCCGTACCTCACCGACTCCCCCGCCCAGCTCGACCGCACGGTGAAGGAGATCGCCGAGGCGGGCGCCACGCACATCGCGCCCATCGTGCTGCACCTGCGGCCGGGGGCGCGCGAGTGGTGGCTGGCCTGGCTGGGCCGCGAGCACCCGCGCCTGGTGCCCCGCTACCTGGAGCTGTACGGAAGGGGCGCCTACGCGCCGCGCGCGTACCAGGAGCGCGTGGTCGCGCAGGTCAGGGAGCTGGCCGAGCGCCACGGCGTCGGCCGCGCCACCCCGGCGGCGGCCCGCCGCCTCCCCCGCCGCCCGCCAGCCGCCCGATCAGACCCGGAGCAACTCACCCTGCTGTGAGCAGGGCGGGAGAAGACCCCCGCCACGCGGTGGGTGACGGACCCTGCCTCCGCCGGCCGGGGCCTGCGGCGTCCGGAGTCGGCCGCGTGACCGGTTCACGCTCACGACTGGATCACCTGCGTCGCACGGCCCCCTGATACGCCAAGCCGGGCGGCCCCGCTCGTCTCGCGGGAGGGGCCGCCCGGCTTGGCGGCCCGCCGCGCTCTCGGCGGCGCCGCACTCTCCGGCAGGCTGGAGGGTCAGCACGCAATAGGCGCGAGGAGCGTGTCACTGACTCGGGACAACATCACCTCGCCGGTGAAGGTGCCGATCTCCTCCACCTGGAACTCGGCCAGGCTGAGGCGGATGTTCTCCGCTCCCTGCGCCGCCCGGCGGCAGGCCTGTTCGGTCTCGAACAGCGTCACGGTGACGATCGTGCCGTCACCTGTGTCGATTGCCTGGTAACCGACGATGCCGGCGGGCACCCTGGCAGAGACGTCGGACCGGACTTCGCCGCCGGCCGAGATCTGATGTGCGAACTGCTGGTTGACCTTGCGCATCAGGTCGTCGACGGAGCCGGCCCCCATGCGATACCGCCGGATGAATGCGTACATGATCGTTCCCTTCGGTGAGCCCACGATGAGACTAATACTTGTCTTTAACTAAAGACAAGTGTAAGTTTCAGGCATGGAAAGCAGCACGCACCTTGAGGAAGTGGCGAGTGCCCTGCGGAGCCATCTGGCCGAGACCGGGGCGGAGCCGGGCGAGCTGAGCCTGGAGGACATCGCCGCCGTGGTGGGGGTCTCGCGGAGCACTCTCATCCGCCGCATCGGCCACCGGCGCCATCTCGACGAGATCCTGACCAGGCAGGGCGCGGGCGCGCCCCGCCGGTCCGCCGGGGATCGGGCGGTGGAGGCCGCGGCCCGGCTCTACGGCGAGTTCGGGGTCGGCGAGGTGACCCTGGAGATGATCGCCGCTGACGCGGGATGCACGGTGCAGGCGATCCAAGGACAGTTGGGCGGCCGCGACGGCCTGCTCGCGGCGGTCTTCGACCGCTACAGCCCGATGCCGCGCGTGGAGGAGGTGCTGGCTGAGCCGCCGGTAGATCTCGAGTCGGACGTGCGCCTGCTCTATGAGCGTGTGCTCGACGCGTTGATGGGCGAGGGGCGGGTGATGGCCGCGATGTTCGCCGAACTCGCTTCCCGGCCCTCAGGCGCGCTGGCCGTTCATGTGCGGGAGAACTACGCACCCCGGTTCGTCAGCTTGATGACGGGCCGGCTGGCGGTGTACGTCGAGTCCGGGGTGGTGCGTGAGTTGCCGGAGAAAACGCTGCTCAGCCTGTTCGCCGGGCCGGTGCTGGCACGGAGCGTCGCCGCGCTGGCCACGGGTGAACGCCTGACCCCGGCCGCACGGGCCCGCCTCGCGGCGGATCTGGCGGCCGCGTTCTGCCGCGCCGTACGTGCCTGAGGCCGCCGACCGCGAGCGGCCGACAGGCCAGGCGACTGGCCATGCCCGAGGACGTCCCGCTGCCGGCGCTCTTCGGCGTGGTCCGTGTCGTCGAGGTCCTGCCGCCCGTCGACCAGCACGAACCGTAAGACGCACCCGCCGATCGGGACAACAACGGGTGGACACTGGCCTGGGCAGTGGGTGAGAGCGGGTCCTGCCCCCGATCGACCTGCGTGATCAGGATCGGGTGGTTGTCGCCTTCATATGAAGTTCGACGAACGCGTCATAACATTGGCAGACTTCTTTTCGCTCAATAGGCCGATATTCGGGAAAAGTTGCCTGCCCTTGCCCGATTTCCCGCCCGTCCTGGTCTCGGACGACGGCTTTGACTCTTACGCGCGAATAGTCTTCGGCCGTTCCCGGCAGAGGGACCGTGAAGGCGGGAACCGCGATGGCGGGCGTGCTGATGCCACTGGGCACCACCCAGGTGCCTTTCTCGCATGGCCCCCGTTCATCGCACACCTCGTAGGTTCTCCCCGCTGTAAGCGATATGCGCGCGGCCTCGCGGTTCTCGTGCCTTCTGCCAAATTCCTGCTCGACGTGACTGCGCAGTGGCTGGCGACCCGTCCGGCGAGCGGCGAGAACACGAGCGGAGCCTCCATCCCCCTATCGGAAAGGAGTGCCCGCCCCCGCCCGCATGAGTCGGCGGATCGCATGACGGCCGTGCTGCAGAGGACGGCCCGCGCTCAAGCCACCATGAGTTTGAAGCAGCTCGCGGAGCAGGTTCATGCCGACGGTGCGTCATGCGCGAACGCGCTCGTCAGTGCCGACAGGACCGGCGCCACATCAGGACCGACATTGTCCGCCCTCGTGACGTCAGCGGAGGGAAAGGCGTGGCAGCGTGAGGTGGAGCGTGCCCATGCCTTCCACGCCGAGCCGCCACGGGACATGCCCCCAAGCCTCGCTCCCCGTAAGGCGGAGCAGAACCCCTGAGCGCCGCTCGGACGCGGCCGAGCCCGCAAGAAGCCGTGTGGTTCTCGGCCGTGAACCCGTCGTGGACCAGAGAGCCTGGAGATTGGGTTCTGCTGGGTATTTCTCCTGCTCAACCGCCATTCTCCGGCGAGATGCGCAATCCTCTCCGGAGTCGCCGCCGAACGTGAGAGAAGGCCATTGCCCGCGGAAGGACGAGGAGTGGCCGATCACGCAGGCTGGCTGCGACGGAGGCGGCGAGGCGGATGGGGCGATGCGGATGGGGCGATGCCAGGGAGCGTCTGGCTCAGGCTCAGGGAAACGGACTCCGCCCCGCGGAACGGGGCGAAGACGTGCAGCAAACTGCTGATGAGGCTCCCTGTCCATGAACCGGTCCGCAGTACGGTTCATGGACGGAGAATGCGGACCTCAGCCCGCCAGGTAAGGGGAGGTCACCAGTCCTCCCACATCTCCTCCCAGGAGTCGAGGATCTGGCCGGTGGAGGTGTTCTTGACACACAGGGCGCGTCCGGCGATCGGGCTGTCCACCCATTGCCCCGTCGTCCACGTGGAGACCGTTCCCTGGAAGCTGTAGCGGTTCTTCACGAGGGTCTCGCCGTTGGAGGACCAGCTGACGGTGTCGTACAGGTAGTAGCTCCGGTCCTCCATGTAGGTGCCGCCGTTCGCCTGATAGCGGCCGTTGCGGGCGTCGCAGTCGGTGGCCGCGATGAGCTCGTCGGCGCCGGCCCACGCGGCCGAGGGGGCGGACAAGGTCAGGACGGCGACAGCTGCCGTCGCGAAGCTGAGGGCACGTGCGATCTTCGCCATGGGGTCGTCCTCACTCGAAAGAGACGGAACTGGCCTGGTCGTTCATGTCGAGCTGGGGCGAAGCGCCGTACGGCTGGGAGGCGCCGCCGAAGTCGGAGTCGACGTAGAGGACCATGCGGTTGCAGGCCAACGGCATCACCGAGCTGATCTTGTCGTTCCAGTCACCCAGCTGGCCGAACTCCGGATACCGCCATCCGCAGCCCACGGAGCCGCGGAAGGTGAGGCTGCCACCGCCGAAGTTGACATGTTCGTAGGCGATGCCCAGGCTGCGGTATTCGGCGCTGATGCCGGGCGTGGGGGCGGCGGGCAGGCGCAGCCGCTCGACGAAGTCCCGGTCGTTCATCGCCTGCGCCGGGCTGACCGGGGCGTCTGTGATCTTGCCGTTCGTGGCGAACGCGATGGATTCCCTGAAAGTGGCGAAGCATCTGCGCGCCGACGCCTCCGCGACCTGGCCGGCCGTGCCGGTCACCACGCAGTGCTTGGCTTCGGGTGGGGAGGCCGCGGCCGTGGCCGCGCCTACCGGCCACATGGTGGCGATGATCAGGGCCGCGGTGAACGCGGCCTTGGCTGTGGTTCTCATGACAACGAAAGTAAAGAGGGCAGTTGGACGTTTCATTGATGGCATGTAGACGTGCAGGGCGGAACGCCGGGTGGAGAAACACCGGCACAGGCATCGGCGGCGAGAAAAATCCTTGTGACGCTGAGCTGGTCGAATAGGCGCGGGTTGGGGGGATCGATCGGGTCTTGCCGTGGCCCGGGCCGGCAGCAGGCAGGACGCGCCCGTCGAACCGGACGACCAGACAGCTAGGAAGCCTCCATGGACCGAGTCCCAGCAGACCGAGTCGTCCACGAAGACGACGGCCTTCACTACCTGGATGGCGTGCCCTTCACCGGGATCGCGTTCACGGAGAACGACGGCGTCCTCAGGTCCGAGGCGACCTACCGGGCGGGTCCGCAGTGGGGGCCGACGAAGGAGTGTTATCCGTCGGGGCAGCCCATGGTGGACTCGGCCTTCGCGCGGGGGCGCTGCACGGACGGGCTCGGGAGTGGCACAGGAACGGGCAGCTCGCAGAGGACGGCGAGTACGAGTACGGCATCACGTTGTGGGCGAAGCAGTGGGATGAGAACGGCGTCCTCGAAGAGGACTACACGCTCACGGAATCCGAATCGGACCATCGGACACTGCTGCACTTCCGGGCGCTCCACGGCGGAGCGTCGTGGCCGTGACAGGGCCCGCGCCCTCCTCGGGACACCGTTGGCGAAGTAGATGAGACGGAAGCGCCCCCGTGATCATCACTGTGATGACGGGGGTGTATTACGTGTCGGGGGACGTGGGCCTGGCCCGGCCCACCGCTGAGATCACACATACCAAGAACGTCGGGAGGGGAACCTAGAGATCATTTCTCCCCGGACAGGTAATCAAGGGGCTGTAGAGGTCATTACCAAGCGTGGACGATTCAAAAGCGCGACTCACCGCGCTGTATGAGCAGCACTACCGCAGCGTGCTCAGCTACGTGCTGCTGCGAGCCGATCAGGAGACGGCCGAGGACATCGCCAGCGAGACCTTTGTGATCGCGTGGCGAAAACTCGGCCGCCTACCGGAACCGCCGCTGCCGTGGCTGCTCGGCGTGGCTCGCAACTTGGTACGAACGCAACGCCGTACCACCGCGCGCAGGCACAATCTGGTCGCACGGCTCGCCGAACTTGCCCCTGCTGACGACGTGGCCGAGCAGGTGGCCGAGCGGCAGGCGGCGCTGACAGCGCTCGCGGAGCTATCCGAGCTCGATGCCGAGGCCGTGCTGCTGGCCAGCTGGTACGGGCTCACCCCGGCCGAGGCCGCGAAGATCACCGGTTGCTCGGCTCGCACCTTCAACGTACGGCTTCACCGCGCCCGTCGCCGTCTCACCGACGCGCTCAACCTCACCCAGCCCACGTTCCTGGAGCAGTCATGAAGGACCTCAACGGCCTGATCACCTCCTTGCGCCCCAACACCGAGGACGCCTACCAGCGCCGCCGCGAAGCCGACCTCGCGCGCGCCTTCGCCACCCGTCGCCGTCGCGGCTTCTCCCTCCGGTTGCGGCTTGTGGCCGTGGCCGCACCTGTCGCCCTCGCCGGCATCGTGGCCGCGGTCGCACTGGCACCCAGCGGAACCCTGTCACCGGATCACAGTGCCGCAACGGACCAGGACGTCAGGGCGGCGAGCCTGCACCAGTTCGTTCTGATGAGCTCGAAAGAGCCGGGGATCAGGGTCTTTCTGTGCAAGCAGGACTCCCCATGGCCCGCGTGCGGAGGCATCATGGCCGACCCGCCGGGCAGGGGTACGGCAATCACCGAACAGCAAAAGGCGGACGTCGAGCGAAGGCTGGGCGAACTACCAGGGGTCTTGAGGGTCACCTTCGAGGATCAGGCCGCCGCACTCGCCAGATTCCGCAAATTCGCTCCTCAGATGACGGACGTAGGGATCGAAGCCATGAACGAGTCGTTTCTCCTCACCATGGAGCCCGGCGCGGACTACAGCCCAGTGATCAGAAGGGCGAAGAGCATGCCCGGGGTCTCGAACGCCTTCGAACAGGTTCCTGCTCCGCAGACGCCACCGCTATCCACAAGCCAGCCTGCAGAGTGAGGCCGTCCTCACTGCGCTTGCCGTGCGGCCTTCACTCCCCGGGAGCAGACAAGACGAAACGCCTATTCATGCTGCTGGACGCAGAGTGGCGAAGTGAGAGGTGCGGGTCGGGGCCAGAGGCGTTCCGGTCAGCCAGGCGTCGAGCCTGGTGAGGTTCATCGCCGCGGCGATGAGTAGGTGCTGGAGATGGGTCTTGGCGTTCCCGCGGTAGCGCGACCGCCGCAGGCCGAAGCCTTTGTGACACCTTGTGCGATGGTGCCCTCGATGCCTGCTCGGTGAGCGTAGCGTTGCTGCCATTCGTCGGTGCTTTGTCTCTGCCGGGCACGTTGCAGAGCTTCATGCTCCTCTCGCGGGCGCAGGGTGATACGTCGGCCTTGGTCCCACGGGTGCAAAGGTCCCGGCTGAGACAGTCCCTGCAGTCACGCATCGAAAACCGCACACGAATGACCGGAGTTCCGCCTTGATCGATCTCGCTGGCCCAGGGCAAGCTGGTGGCTCCGGTCGGACAGGTCATGACACGGTTGTCCCAATCGATGGCGAAGTCGCTGACGCCGAAGCCGTTGCCTTCGGCGCTTTGCCAGGCGTTGTCGGGCATCATCGGTCCCAGCAGTTCGATGCCGCGGCGATCGGCGCGTGCGAGGTTGTGCGCGCTCATGTAACCCTTGTCGGCCAGATGCACCGTCGGCGTCAGCTCCCGTGAAGCCAGAGGCTCCTGAACCTGGCCGGTGGCCTCGTAGTCGCTGCCGGGCGACGGGGCGGTGATCACGTTGGTGATCAGGTGCGGGGCGTCGGTGTCGCAGGGCGAGATTTGGCGGAGAGTGCCTGGCGGCTGCTCGTCAGGGGTTCGCCAGCGCAGTTGATCGTCGATGGTGACGTACTGCTGGATCCATACGTGGCGCAGGACCTGCACCGCGGGGATGTCGCGCAACCATCCAGGAGCGCTCTGCGAGTACACCGCACGCAGGACGCCGTTCCCGTCGGCGCCGATCTCGTGGCCGAGCTGGATGCGCTCAGCTTTGTTCTTGGGCAGTCGATAGTCCTCAACGCGGGCCTCGTAGCGCTCGAACCATCCGGGTTCGGCCTGGGCCAGCTGCCAGTCGGGGATGCGGCGGCCAGCGCGCTGAGCGCGGCGCGCACCGTTTCATGCACCTGCTCCAGCCGATTCATCGTGCGCATGGCCATGAGCACGTGGGTGGAGTCGGTCCGCTGCCGACCGCCGGCGCGAAGCAGCCCGGCAGTTACCGCGCGCTCCAGGATGGTGTCGAGCAGGCTTTGTTCAAGCGACCCTATAACCAGGCGATCCCGGAACTCGCTGAGCACCGAGTAGCCAAAGCCCGCGTCGGTCAGCTCCAGCCCGAGCGCGTACTTCCAACCGATCCGTGCTCGCACGGCCTCGGCCGCCTGCCGGCCGGACAGCCCCTCACCGAACTACAGGATCGACACCAACGCCAGCCGGGCAGGTGACAACGCCGGACGGCCACGAGTGGAGAAGGCCATGGCGAAGTCCTCGTCCTGGAACAGGACACCCAGCGCATCTCGAATGCGGATCGCCAGGCTTCCTTTCGATCATGGGGCCGCTTCTGTTTGATCTATTTCGCCAACGGTGTCCCTCGGTCGGCGGGGCCCGCGGGCTGGATCGCCCGTGAGGGCATCCAGGCGCCCGTCCAAGCCACCCAGCGGCGGTACGTCGAGCGCGCCCACGCCTGACAGAACGCCTTCAACCGGCTCGCCCGCTGCCGCGAACGGCGCGTCAACGTCATCGGAGCCTTCTTCGATCTCGCCGCACGCTCATCACCGTCCGTAGCCCGATCCGCCGAGCCTGGGCCGCCCACCGCTGGGACACACGCCCCGGATGCCGGCCATGACACCCGCCTATGCGCGCGAGTTGGCAAGCTGAACGCTCGGCAGGAAGCGCATCTGGTGGCGCTGCGCAAGGCGGGCGAGCACACATGAGCGACGCTCAAGCCCGGCGCCACCCCGGCCACCGAACGGAGTGGCCGTGAGCGGCATCATCCCTCCTGGGTGGTGGCGTCTCTCGATGGCGCCGACAGGCGTTGACACGCGTGCGCGGACGCAGCGAAGTGACCGTCAGCGTCCGCGATCCCGTCGCCCCGCTGTGGCCGTGCCTGCCGGCGACCGAACGGCAGGCACGGCCGCAGGGAAACGATCACGGGTGGTATCGCGCCGAACTCCGAACGCGCCCGTGGAGGACGCGTCCACCGCGCCCGCGCCCGGGAGCGGGCTAGTAAGTGAGGACGACGCAGCCGTTCTGGCCCGGGAGGCCGGGATTGCGCTCGGGGCCGCTGCCGCCGTAGCCGCCTACACCGGTGCCCCGGGGGCAGGCGCTGTGGACCCCGGCTCCGGGCATGCCCGGCCTGCCCCCTGCACGGGCCCCGATGTTCTCGCCGTCGGCGCCCTTCTGCCCGAAGTTGAGGGCGGCATCGGTGCCGGCGCACCAGGTCTGGGCGAAGCCGCCGGCGCCGCCCTCGCTGTAGGAATCATGGGGGAGCGTTCGGTGGCCCCCCTCGGCGCTGGCGCCGCCGGCGCCGGTGTAGCTGATAGTGGAGTTCCCGCCGTCCCGGGAGTCGCGACCGCCCGGGACGCCACGCGAGCCGGCGGCGCCTCCCGCGCCGACGGTGACGGTGAGCGTGTCACCGGGGCGTACGGGCAGGGCACAGGTCGACGTGGCGCCGCCGCCCCCACCGCCGCCCCCCGCCGCGGGGACGCCCTGCTGGCTGGAGAAGCTGCCGTCGCCGCCTCCTCCGGCCCCGGTCAGGACCACTTTGATCTGGGAGACGCCGTTCGGCACGGCGAAGGTGTAGGTGCCAGGGGTGGTGTAGGCCTGCGTGGTCGCGGCGTGGGCCGGCGCGGACGTGATCGCCGTCACCAGGGCGCAGCCCACGGCCGCTGTGGTGATCCTGGTCAGGGGTCGGGCGCCGGTGAGGATGGCGGCTGCTCGCATGCGGTCTCCGCGGTGATGAGGTGCCGAGGGGAGGCCGGTTGCCTGCCCCGCCATCATGATTCACCACGGAGAGTGCCGGTGACCTTACTTTGCGAATTCTCCGGCTCGCGCCGGCGTTCCCGCCGCCCACCCCTTCGCGGTGGGGCCGGATCGCCACTGCGGTCCGGCGGCGCGAGGGGCGGGTGACGGTGCGGCCGTGGCCCGCCGGTCAGGTGTCATCAGTGCTTGAAGGCGTCCTTGACGTGGGCGGCGGCATCCTTGATCTTCTCGCCGGCCTGCTTGAGCCTGCCCTTCGACTGTTCGGCCTGGCCTTCGGCCTGCAGGCTCTCGTTGTCGGTGACGCGGCCCAGCCCCTCCTTCGCCTGTCCCTTGAGCTCCTCGGCCTTGTTGGACAGCTCGTCCTCGCCGCTCATGCTCGCTCCCCTCCATCAGAAAGTGGACGGAACTGGATAGACCTCTCCCCTATCCGAGAACGGGGGAAGGAAACCCGGGCATTGTTCAGCGGGCTGAATCTCCGAATAATGCTCAGCATGCTGAAGAACGCCGCGCCCGGGCGCGTGCTCCTCACCGGTGTGGCGGCCAGCGCGACGCTCACCGGCCTGGTGTGGCTGCTGGGCCTGCGGCTGGACGGCATCGTCCTGCCGCCCGACCAGGGTGTGGCCTGGTACTACTGGAAGCTCCCCGACCCCACCGTCTGGACCAGGCTGTCGGCCTGGCTCTGCTACGCCGCCCACCAGGTCGCGTTCTGGTGGCTGGTCCACCACGCGCGGACCAGGGTCGGCCGCTACACCTCCGGCCTGCATCGCGTGAACGTGGTCGCGCTCGCCGTCAACGGCGGGTTCGTGGCCCTCCACCTGGCGCAGACCCAGCTCTTCTACGACGGGCTCGCCCAGGACGTCTCCATCTTCAGCTCGCAGGGCTCCGTGATCCTGCTGCTCGTGGCCGTGCTGCTCATGGAGAACAGGCGGAGGGGGCTGTTCCTCGGGCGGCCCGCGCCGATCCGCCGCGAGATCGTGGACTTCGCCCGCCGCTACCACGGCTACCTGTTCAGCTGGGCGGCCGTCTACACCTTCTGGTACCACCCCATGGAGGCGACGGGCGGGCACCTGGTCGGCTTCTTCTACATGTTCCTGCTGCTGTTCCAGGGCAGCCTGTTCCTGACCAGGGCCCACACCGGCCGCTGGTGGACGCTCACCCTCGAACTGGCCGTCGCCGCGCACGGCACGCTCGTCGCCGTCATGAACAGCGGCCCCGGCGGCCAGTGGCCGATGTTCCTGTTCGGGTTCCTCGGGGTGTTCGTGGTCACGCAGATGCACGGGCTCGGACTGTCCCGCGCGGCGCGCTGGGCGATCGGCCTCGGGTACGGGGCCGCCGCGGCAGCCGTGTACGCGGCGCGCGGCGAACTCGCGGGCGTCTCGGCCGTGGCGCGGATCCCTGCCATCGAGTACGTCCTGGTCGGCGTCCTCGCGCTGCTGCTGTGGCTCGGCCTGCGCGTCACGCGGGGCGTGGGACAATGGGCCGATGGCCGAGCCGGACCCGCCCCACCCGCTCCATGACGGAACCTCGGCCGGGCAGACGCGGGCCGACACGATCAGCACGGGCGGGATCAACACAGGCGGGATCAGCACAGGCGACGTCGGCACGGGCGACCTCGGCACGAGCGGCGTCGGCACGAGCGACGTCGGCGGCGACGGGATCAACGCGGATGACATCAGGGCCGACGACATCAGGGCCGACATCGGCTCCTGGCCCACCGGGCGGCTGCTGTCGGTGGCGGCGCGCCTGGTGGAGGGCCGGTTCCACGACTTCCTGGCCGCCCACGGCCTGACCCATGCCGGGCTGATCGCGCTCCACCACCTGACCGGCGGCCGCCTGACGCAGCGCGAGCTGGCCGCCGCGTGCCGCGTCACCGACCAGACGATGAGCCGTACCATCGAGCACCTGCGCAAGGCCGGTTACATCAGCAAGCGCGCGGACGCGCGCGACCGGCGCCGGGTCCTCGTCGAGATGACGCCGGCGGGGGCGGGGGTGCTGGCGCACGCGCGGGAGAAGGAGCGCGACTCCGGCGACCTGCTCGGCGCCGTGGAGGACTACGACCGATTCCGCCAGGAGCTGATCCGGCTGATCACCGTGTCCTGACCACCACACCGCTTCCCGCCGGAAGAGGACGCGGCGCCGGAGGCGGCGGAGGCCGACGCGGCGCCCGAGGCGGCGGAGGCGGACGCCGCGGAAGCAGAAGCGGAAGCGGACGCCCCGGAAGCGGCGGCGGACGCGGGGGCGGTGGGGGCGGCGTTCAGGAGGCGAGCGGGGATGGGTAGCCGGGCGGGGGTGTGGGGAGGCGCCAGGGTTCGTGGATGGCGGAGGCGGGCAGGCCCGCCAGTTCCGGGACGTAGCGTCGCACGTAATCACCGGACGGGTCGAAGCGGGCCGCCTGGCGGAGCGGGTTGAAGGCGCGGTTGGGCCGGCTGTCGTTGCCGGTGCCGGCGACCCACTGCCAGTTGCCCGAGTTGTCGGCCACGTCGCCGTCGAGCAGGTGCTCGAAGAAGTGCCGAGCCCCGGCCCGCCAGTCGATGCCGAGGGTCCGCACCAGGTACGCCGCGGTGATGAGCCGCGCCCGGTTGTGCATCCAGCCTTCGGCGAGGAGCTGGCGCAGGCCGGCGTCCACGATGGGCAGGCCGGTCAGGCCCTCGCGCCACGCCTGCAGCGCGTCGTCGTCCCGCCGCCAGGTCCGGCCGCGCGGACGGTAGTCGCGGCGGTTGAGGTCGGGGAAGGCGTACGCCACCTGGTGGTGGAAGTCGCGCCAGCACAGCTGCCTGACGAAGTCCTCGGCGCGGGCGGCCCGCTCGGCCAGCTCCAGCGGCGACAGGCAGCCGAACCGCAGGTACGGGCTGAGCCGCGAGGTACGGTCGCCGGCCAGGTCGTCGTGGCCGGCGGCGTACCCGTCGAGGCCGTCGCGCAGCCACGCGTCGGCGCGCCGTCTGGCCGCGCTCTCCCCGCCGGGGAACGGGGAAGCCGCGCGTCCCGGGTCCGGCAGCGGGCCGGGGTCGAGCTCGTCGGGCAGCCGCAGCGCGGCGGGCGGCGGTTCGACGGGGCGGCGGGGGTGGCGCGTCCACGCGCGCCAGTACGGCGTGAAGACGCGGTAGTGGTCGCCGCCCCCGGACGGGAGGAGCGCGCCGGGTGGTACCACGGTGACGCCGGGGAAGAGCAGGAGCTCGATCCGCTCGGCGGCGAGGCGGTCCTCCCTGCGCCTGGCCAGGGCGCTGACGTCGGCGCTCGCGCAGACCGTGGTCGCCCCGGTCTCGCGGGCCAGCCGCGCGGTCTCGGCCACCGTGTCGCCGCGCCTGACGACGAGGTCGCCGCCGAGCGAGCGCAGCGAGCGGCGCAGGTCGGCCAGGCATTCGAGGAGGAAGCCGGTCCTGCGGCCCGCGGGCACGGCGGGGTCGAGCACGAACAGCGGCACCACCGTGCGCGCCCGCGCGCAGGCGGCGGCCAGCGCCGGGTGGTCGTGCACGCGCAGGTCCCTGGTGAACAGCACGATCGCGGTCTCCGTCACACGCCCGCCCCCACCCACAAGATCGCGGTCTCCGTCACACACCCGCCCCCGCCGCCAGGATCGCGGTCTCCGTCACGCGCCAACCCCCCACCGACAAGAACGCGGTCTCCGTCACGCCCTCCACCGACAAGAACGTGACCTGGACGAGCCTACGACGCGCGACGGAGGCGTACGGGCAGGTCAGGCATGGCGCGCCGGGCGGCGGGAAGGGGGCCGGGCAGCGGTGCGGAGGCGCGGCGAGGGGGGACGTCATGGCGCGCTGCCTGGTCACGGGGGCGACCGGCTACATCGGGGGACGGCTGGTCCCCGAGCTGCTCGCCGCCGGTCACGAGGTGCGGTGCATGGCCCGCTCCCCCGCCAGGCTGCGGGACCTGCCGTGGGCGGGACGGGTGGAGGTGGCCGAGGCCGACGCCACGGACGCGGAGGCGACGCTGCGCGCCCTGGACGGCGTCGAGGTGGCGTACTACCTGATCCACGCGATGGGCGCGACGGGCCGGTTCGCGGAGCGGGACCGGCTGGCGGCCCGGACGTTCGCGCGGGCGGCGGAGCGGGCGGGCGTGCGGCGGATCGTCTACCTCGGCGGGCTCACCGCCGGTGGGGAGCTGTCGCCGCACATGCGCTCGCGCGCCGAGGTGGGCGAGATCTTCCTGAGCTGCGGGGTGCCGGCCGTGGTGCTGCGCGCGGCCGTGATCATCGGTTCCGGCTCGGCGTCGTTCGAGATGCTGCGGTACCTGACGGAGCGGCTGCCGGTCATGACGACGCCGCGCTGGGTGCGCACCCGCACCCAGCCGATCGCGGTACGTGACGTGCTGCGGTACCTGGTGGCCTGGGCGGACGTGCCGGGGACGGTGAACAGGGCGTTCGACGTCGGCGGGCCCGACGTGCTCACGTACGCCGACATGATGCACGGCTACGCGGCCGTGGCGGGGCTGCCCCACCGGGTGATCATCCCGGTGCCGATGCTGACGCCCCGCCTGTCCAGCCTCTGGGTGGGGCTGGTCACGCCGGTGCCGCCGGGCATCGCGCGGCCCCTCGTGGAGTCGCTGCGCGCCGAGGCCGTCTGCCGGGAGCACGACGTCGCCCGGTACGTGCCCGACCCTCCCGGCGGCCTGACCGGCTTCCTCGACGCGCTGACGCTGGCGCTGAAGAAGATCAAGGAGGCGGACGTGGCCACCCGGTGGTCGTCGGCGTCCACGCCGGGCGCGCCGAGCGACCCGCTGCCCACCGACCCGGGGTGGGCGGGCGGCAGCCTCTACGTCGACAGCAGGAACAGGGTGGTGGCGGCGAGCCCGGCGGCGCTGTGGCGGGTGATCGAGGGCATCGGCGGCGAGAACGGCTGGTACTCGCTGCCGGGCGCCTGGTGGCTGCGCGGCCTGGTGGACCGGCTGGTCGGCGGGGTGGGGCTGCGGCGCGGGCGGCGCGACCCGCGGCGGCTGCGGGTCGGGGACTCGATCGACTTCTGGCGGGTGGAGGAGCTGCTGCCCGGCCGGCTGCTGCGGCTGCGGGCCGAGATGCGGCTGCCGGGGCTGGCCTGGCTGGAGCTGGGCGTCGGCGACGACGGGGGACGCACCGTCTACACGCAGCGGGCGGTCTTCCATCCGCGCGGGCTGCTCGGCCAGCTGTACTGGTGGTCGATCTCGCCGTTCCACGGGCTGATCTTCGGCCGGATGCCGGTGAACGTCGCCGCCGCGGCCGCCCGTGAGGAGGCGGCGGAGCGGACGTGACGCCTGGCGCCGCGGCAGGACGGCCGCCGAGGTGATCTTCACGCCAGGCGCGCCGCGCGCTGATGAGGTGGTCTTCACGTCCGGCGCGCCGCCCGCTGATGAGGTGGTCTTCACCTCCACCGGGCCGCCCGCTGATGAGGTGATCTTTACGTCCGGCGGGCCGCCCGCATACCGCTGATCGGGCACAGGTGGGACCAAGGGGCGTCACGTCGCAGGAGCGCGTGCCCGACGTCGCCCGCCGCGAGGCGGCCGCACCGATCAAGGAAATCCGTACGTGACCATGCTGAAGTGGAGGGCCGCGCCGGGCGCGGCGCCCAGTCGCGCCGCAGGCGGAGCGCTGCGGCCGGGTGCGGGGGCGTGATGCGGCGGCACGGGCCCGTCGTGGTGGTGGGCGCGGGCCTGGCCGGGCTGTCGGCGGCGGTGCACCTGGCGGCGGCGGGCCGCGAGGTGACCGTCGTGGAGGCGCGTGACGTGCCGGGCGGCTGTTGCGGCACCGCCAGGCTCGGACCGTACCGGTTCGACACGGGGCCGTCGGTGCTGACCATGCCGGAGGTGCTGGAGGAGACGTTCGGCGCGGCGGGCGAGGAACTGGACGCCTGGCTGCCGCTGCGCCGCCTCGACCCCGCCTACCGGCTGGCCTTCCCCGACGGCTCGCACCTGGACGTCGTCGCGGGGCGCGAGGCCATGGCGGAGCGGGTGCGCGACCTGTGCGGGGCGGCCGAGGCGGCCCGCTATCTCGCCTACCGCCGCCGGCTCGGGGAGTTGTTCGACGCCGAGTGGGGGACGTTCGTCGACGCCGACATGACGAGGCCGGCCGCGCTGGCCCGGCCGCTGCGGCTGCTCAGGGTCGCCGCGCTCGGCGGCTTCCGCCGCCTCGACCGCCTGGTCGCCTCCCACCTCACCGACGAGCGGCTGATCAGGGCCCACACCTTCCAGTCCCTGTACGTGGGGCTGGCTCCGCAGCGGGCGCTCGGCGTGTACGCCGTGATCGCGCACATGGACACCGTCGGCGGCGTCTACTTCCCCGAGCGCGGCGGCATGCACGCCGTCCCCGAGGCGCTCGCCGCCCTGGCCGGGAAACTCGGCGCGGTGCCGCGGTACGGCGTGCGGGCGAGCCGCGTCGAGACGGACGGCGACGGCGTGACCGGGGTGCGGCTGGACGGCGGCGAGTTCCTGCCCGCCGGGCATGTCGTGCTGGCCTGCGACCTGCCCGCCGCGCACGCCGGCGGGCTGCTGCCGCCCGGCTCGGCCGACTGGCGGCTGCGCAGGCCGCGGTTCTCGCCGTCCTGCCTGGTGGTGCACGCGGGGCTCCCGCGCACCCTGCCCGGCCAGGCGCACCACACGCTGCACTTCGGACGCGCCTGGAGGGAGACGTTCGCGGCGCTGGAGTCGGGGCTGCCGCAGCCCGATCCGAGCCTGCTCGTGACCTGCCCGGCCGCCGACGCGGACGCCGCGCCCGACGGGCACGCCACGCTGAGCGTCCTCGAACCCGCGCCCAACCTGCTCGGCGCCGACTGGCGGCGGCTCCGCCCCGAGCTGGAGCACCGGCTGCTCGGCAGGCTGGAGGCGCTCGGCTACGGCGACCTGTCCAGCGCGCCCAGGCTCGTGCTCGACCCGCCCGCCTGGCAGCGGCTCGGCCACACGGCCGGCACCCCGTTCGCGCTCGACCACCGCTTCACCCAGACCGCCTGGTTCCGCCCCTCGGGCGTCGTACGGCGCGTCCCCGGGCTGCACGTCGCGGGCATGCACACGGCCCCCGGCGTGGGGGTGCCGCCTGTGCTGATCTCCGGGCGGCTGGCCGCCCGCCGCGTCCTGGGGCCGGCGCCGTGACGCTCACCGCCAGCTACGAGCGCTGCCGCCGCCTGCACGCCCGGCACGGCCGCTCCTACTACCTGGCCACCCGGCTGCTGCCGGCGTGGAAACGCCGGCACGTCCACGCCCTGTACGGCTTCGCCCGCCACGCCGACGAGATCACGGACTCCTTCACGATGACGGGCGACCGGGCGGCGGCGCTCGACGCCCTGGCGGCCGAGGTGAGCGCGGGGCTGGCCGGGCGACCTGTCGGCGACCCGGTGCTGCCGGCGTTCCTGCACACCGTGCGGTCGTTCGGCATCGAGCACGGGGACGTCGCGGCGTTCCTGCGCTCCATGAGGGCGGACCTGTCGGTCACCCGGTACCGCACGTACGACGACCTGCTCGGCTACATGGAGGGGTCGGCCGCCGCCATCGGCACCATGATGCTGCCCGTGCTCGAACCCCTGCCCGGAGCCGCCGCCCTGGCGAGGGAGCCGGCCAGGCAGCTCGGGCTGGCGTTCCAGCTCACGAACTTCCTGCGCGACGTCGCCGAGGATCTGGCCAGGGGCCGCGTCTACCTGCCCGCCGACGACCTCGCGGCGTTCGGCGTCGACCTGTCGGACCTCGGGCGGCCGTACACGGGAGGCCGGTTGCGGGAGCTGCTGGCGTTCGAGGCGGAGCGGGCGAGGGAGCACTACCGCGCCGCGGAGGGCGGCGTGGACCTGCTCGTCCCTTCGTCACGCCCCTGCGTGCGGGCCGCGACGGAGCTGTACGGCGGCATCTTGGACGAGATCGAGCGCAGCGGGTTCGCCGTGCTGGAGCGGCGGGCGCGGGTGCCGAGGCGAAGGAGGCTCGCCACGTTCGCCCGTCACCTGCTGGCCGCGACCGCGAGGTCCAGGGCGGAGCGGCACGCCGCCGTGGAGCTGTCGTGACCGGCGCCGCGCGGCCGTCACGGCGGGGCGGTGGCGGTGGCGCGCGGCCCGTCGGGGGCGGCCGCGGTCGCCCGCGCGTGCGAGGTGGCCTACGACCCGGTGGAGAACGGGGCGCGCGGGTCGGGATGCGGCCGACGGGCGAGGGGGTCGCGCGGGTCGGGATGCGGCCGGCGGGCGAGGGGGTCGCGGCCGTCCCAGTGGCCTTCGCCGCCGTACGGCGCGAAGCGGGCGAACAGCTCCTCCCCGTACCAGCCCTGGGCCCGTACCAGCCCGATCACCCGGCGGTGCTCGGCGGCGCCGTACGCGAAACGGTCCACCGCCTCGGCGTCCCGCCAGAGGGAGAAGGTGGCCTGGCGGGCCGGCGGCCACTCTCCGACGCCGACGGAGGCGAGCCGCCCGTCCTGGTCCCGCAGCGCCCGGTCCACGGCCGGGACCGACCGGTAGAACGCCACCAGCCTGCCCGGCCTGATGGACGCCCTCGTCAGCACCGCCACGGGCCCGCCCGTGCGGCGCGAGCGGGCCCCGCCGGCGCCGCGCGCGGGGTCGAGGGGGCCGCCGTCGGGAAGGCCGTCGGGGGCGAAGGGATCGACGCCGCCCCAGGCGCCCCTGGAGGCGAGCGGCCGCAGGCGGACCTGCCACAGCTCCACGGCCTCGTCCCGCCAGCGGGCCGGGACGGGCGAGCGGCGCAGGAAGGCGTCCAGGTCCCGTTCCTCCCGCCACACGGCGAACAGCGCCCAGCGGCGCAGGTCCGCCCCCAGCGACATGGACATCCCCTTCCCGGTGCCGAGCAGCCGCCAGAACCGCAGCCCTGGCGTGGCCCGCAGCAGCGGCCGGTCGAAGGCCATGTGGCGCATGGCGCCGAGGGTTTCGTAGCGAACGAGGTGGAATGACGCGATGATGGCTGTCGCGGTGTCGCTCATCGGGGGCTACCTCGCTGGTTCTGTGCCGGTGGCGGTGCTGCTGGCGCGGTCGCGCGGCTTCGACCCGCGCGACGTCGGCGACCGCAACCCCGGCTTCTGGAACATGCGCCGGCGGCTGGGGTGGCGCGCGGCGGCCCCCGTGTTCGCCGGTGACCTGGCGAAGGGCACGGCCGCCGGGCTGCTCGGCCTGCTCGTGAGCGGCTGGCACACCGAGGCCCTCGGCGTGGTCGTCCCGCCGAGCACGGGGCCCGTGTACGCGGCGGTGGCGGCGGCGATGGCGGGCCACGCGTGGCCGGTGTTCGCCGGGTTCAGGGGCGGGCGGTCGGTCCTGACCTTCGCCGGGGGGTTCGCGGTGGTGTGCCTGCCCGCCTTCCTGCTGGCGCTCCTGGCGCTGGCCCTGGTGGCGGCGGTGACGCGGTCGTTCGCGGTGGGGGCGCGGGTGGCGGTGTTCGGCCTGCCCGTGGCGCAGTTGCCGTTCACCCCGGTGGAGCAGGTGGCGGCGACGGGCGCCCTCATGTGCCTCATCGCGCTGCGCTTCGGCCAGGCCGCACTGGCGGCGCGCCGCCGCTGACGTCACGGCGAGCGGGTTTCGTGCGGGCGGACGCGTCCGGGGACGCGCTCCCCGCGGGCGGGTAGGAGCGGCCCCGCCAGGTCCGTACCGGGCGCAGGGTGGCCGTGGTGAGGCGGAGCGCGGCGGCGGGGTCGAGCAGCGGCGACAGCCACAGCCCCGGCCCCGGGGCGGTGTAGCTGCGGCGCAGGGCGGCGGCGAGCAGCCATCGCATGCCGAGCAGCGACAGGTCCAGCGCGGACGGCCGGCCGGCCGCCAGCCGCAGCACGGGCAGGGCGGCGGTCAGCCAGACCGCCGCCAGGTCGGCGGCCCGCCAGCCGGGACCGGTCACGTCGGGCAGCGGCAGCGAGCGGCCCCACTCCCGCCACACCTCGGCGGCCGACTCGTGCATGTCCACCTCCAGCAGCCCGTCCGTGTCGAGGAACGCCACCCGCCAGCCGCGCGCGGCGAGGTGCCTGGCGAGGGCGACGTCGTCGGTCATGCGGTCCCTGACCCGGGCGAACCCGTCGGCGGCCAGCATGTCGTCCCGGCGGAACGCCATGCACTGGCCGTTGGCGACGGTGCGGTGCGGCGGTGGCGGCGTGGCCGGGCCGATCGGCCCGAACCGGTAGACGAGCGTGGCCAGGAACGCCGCGTGCAGCGCCTGCTCCAGCGTCCCGTCGCAGACGAACCTCGGCCCCGCGGTGACCAGGTCGTGCCGGTCGAGGGCGGCGGCCAGGGCGCCGAACAGGCCGGGCGCGGGCCGGGCGTCGGCGTCCAGGGTGACGACGATCTCGCCGCGGGCGGCGGCGACCCCCTGGTGGAGCGCCCACTGCTTGCCGACCCACCCGCCGGGCAGCGGCCCGGCGGCGACGACCCTGGCGCCCAGCTCGGCCGCCAGCGCCGCGGTGCCGTCGGCGGAGGCGTCGTCCACCACGACGACCTCGGCGGCGGCCGGGTCGGCGAGCGCGGCCCGCAGGCAGGGGCCGATGCGGCGTTCCTCGTCGCGGGCGGGGACGACGACCGACAGCGCGAGGCCCGGCGCGTGCCGGGGGCGCAGCGGCGGCAGCCTGCGCCGCCCCCTGGCCAGCCGTGCCGCGACGGCCGCGGCGGCGACGGCCTGCGCGAGCGTCAGCGGCCTCACCGTCCGCCACCCCCGGGAGGGACGTCCTGGGCCACCAGGTCAGCGACGATGCGGGCGCCCAGCACCACCAGCGGCAGCCCGCCGCCCGGGTGGACCGAGCCTCCCACCAGGTACAGCCCGCGCCGGGGGCCGCGGTTCCCCGGCCGCAGGAACGGCGCCAGCACCCTGTTGCTCGCGCCGCCGTAGACCGCTCCGCCCCAGCAGCCGTAGCGGTCGCGCACGTCGGCCGGGGTGAACACGTCCACGAAGCGGAGCCTGCCCGCCAGGTCGTGGCCGCGCTCGGCCAGCCGTTCCAGCACCATGTCGCGGTACGACTCCACGCTCTGCGGCCACCGTTCCGGGTCGCGCGCGGGGACGTTCACCAGCATCACCCAGTTCTCCGCGCCCGTCGGCGCCTGCGACGGGTCGTCCACGGCGGAGCAGCCGATGTAGACGGTCGGGTCGCGCGGCGGGAGCCGCGCGCCGAAGAGGTCGGCGAACTCGCGCGCGTAGTCACGGGAGAAGACGACCGTGTGGTGCGTCAGCCCCGGCGTGCGGCCTTCCACGCCCGCGAGCAGCAGCAGCACGGACGACGAGGTCCCCAGCGCGGCCACCCGGCGCAGCCGCCGCCGGTCGGGCAGCAGGTGGCCGTACAGCTGGGCGGCGTCGGCGTTGACCACGACCACGTCGGCCGGCACCCGCTCGCCCCCGGCCAGCCGCAGCCCGGTCACCCGGCCGCCGCGCTCCTCCACGGCCGCCACCGGCGCCGACAGGTGGACCTCCACCCCGGCCTCGTCGAGCAGCGCCGCGAGATCCTCGGCCAGGCGCGCCAGGCCGCCGGGGACGTACCAGCCGCCCTGGCCGTGCTCCAGCGCCGGGATGCAGCCGAGCGCGGCGGGCGCCCGGAACGGGTCGGAGCCGGCGTAGGTGGCGTAGCGGTCGACGTACTGGACCAGGCGGGGATCGCGGAAGAAGCGCCTGGCCTGCCCGTGCAGCGTCCGCCCCGGCGCCACCGCGCGCAGGTCCGCGAGCCGGCCCCCGCGCGGGGAACGCGGCAGCGGCCCGGCGAAGACGGTGCGGCCCGCCGCGTCCAGGCAGCCCGCCGCCCAGGCGTGGAAGGCCCGCCACGACGCGCCCTCGCCCGGCGCCAGCCGATCCACCTCCACGGCCATGAGGGCGGGGTCGCGGCGGGCGGTCAGGACGCGGCCGTCGGCGAACCGGTAGCGGCAGAGCTCGGCGGGCTCCGCCAGGTCCCTGCGCAGGCCCAGGCCGCGGAAGACGTCCGGCATGGTGAGCAGCGACGGGCCGAGCGAGAACGTGAAGCCGTCGCGCCGGTGCTCGGCCAGCTTGCCGCCGAGCCGGGGCAGCCGCTCGTACAGGCGCACCCGGCGTCCCTGGCGTGCCAGCAGCAGCGCCGCCGCCATCCCGCCGACCCCTCCGCCGACGACCGTCACCTCACCCACGCCGTCTCCCCCTCACCCGCTCAGGTCCGGTCCGGCGCGCGGCTGCCGCCTCGCCCCGTGCGCCGCGCTCGCGCCCGCCGCGTCGCAGGCGGCTCGCCGCGGCCACCGTGAAGGCCCCCATCGCCGTTCCCCCGGCGGCGGCGACGAGCGGGTCGGGCGGCGAGAACACCGCCGCGAACCCCACCGTCTCCATCGCCGCCATCACCCCGTACGGGACCACCGGTCCCGCGTTGCGGCGCGGCTCGCCGAGCACGCCCCGGATCACCGCCATGACCAGCAGGGACACGGCCAGCCAGCCGGCGAAGTTGCTCACCGGCACGCCCCGGTAGGCGCCCGCGCCGGACCACTCCCACAGCCCGAGGCGGATCATCTGGGGGTCGAGGAACAGGTCCCAGGCGGTGAGCGCGCACGCCCCGCCGGCCAGCGCCGGCCACCCTGACCGGAGGAACCGGCCCCGCCGGGAGGCGGCGCGCGGCGGGGAAGCGGCCCCCTGCCCGAAGGCGGCCCGGCCCACCGCGTACGCGGCGAGCCCCATCCCGCCCCAGGCGGCCGCCACCGCCGTCGGGACCCCGGCGAGCTCGGGCCGCAGCACCCCGGTGTAGCGGTACTCGCCGAACGGCAGGCCGGTCCGCACCCCGGCGAACTCGGCGGCGTAGCCGGTCAGCGCCGCCGCGGCGAACGCCGCCGACGAGCGGGCCCAGCCGTACGAGGCGGCGGTGAGGCAGACGGCGGCCAGGGCCAGCAGGCCCACGACGGGCGTCGTGAACGGCACGGGGTCGGCGCTCACCCCGGAGGCCACCTGGAGCGCCACCATGGCGCACACCGCGGCCGCCCCCAGCGACGGCCCGAGCGCGGACGCGGAGCCCTGCCGGAACACGGCTTCGGACCCGCCCGGGGCGCGCCCGCACGCGCTGCGCGTATCGTCCACGAACCGTCCCGCCTTCGGATGCGTCCCGTGCCATGCTCCGGGACGGAACCGCGCCGGCCGCCACCCCCGCACCGGGGCGAACGCGGAAATTACCCATGCATCGCCCCGTCTTGGCCCGCCTGCCCGGCCGCGCGGCGAAAGGGTTGGCCTAGCCTGTCGGATACAGTAAGGAAAAGTGTCAGATGGGCGACTTGCACTGAGGGGGCGGAGCCCGCACCGGGCTCGCAGCTGTGACGAGTCTGATGAGGGGCCTGGAGCACGACGCGGCCGGATGGGCGTGGCAGAGCGCGCCGTACGCCGCGCTGGTCGCCGACGTCCGCGGCCGGATCGTCCGGGCCAACGACGCGCTGCGCCGGCTGCTGCCGCGGGCGGTGCCGGGCGCGGCCCTGCAGGACGCCGTCCCCGTCTGGCTGGCGCGGGCGCACACGGCGGGCGTCGTCACCGTCCCGCCGCCCGCCGCGCCGGACCGCGGGCCGCACCGTCACCCGCCCGCAGGCCCCCAGCCCGCCTGCGGCGTGATCGGCGGGCGGGTGTTCGAGGCCCGTCCCGTCGCCGGCCCTGACCCGGGCGTCGTGGTGTGGTGGCTGGCCGACAGCACCGAGTTCGTCCAGCTGTCAGGGGAGCTGGAGGCCGAGCGCGGCAGGACGGCGTTCCTGTCGGAGGCGTCCAACGAGCTGCTGTCGTCGCTGAACCCGGACCGCTGCGTGGAGGTGGTGGCGGCGCTGGCGGCGCGGCACCTGTCGGACGCCGCCATGGTGATCCTGCCGAAGGAGGGCCACCGGTATCCGGTCGCGTACTGCGGGCCCGGCGGCACGGTGACCCGCGAGAAGCTGGCGGTGGACGTCCGCCTGGTGCCGGGGCTGGCCGAGGCGCTGCAGGGGCTGCCGTCGGCGCCGTCACGCCGGATCGACCCCGCCGCCGTACCCGCGTGGATGGCGCGCGACCTGGGCGAGCCGGGCTCGGCCATGGTGACGGCGCTCCCCGGGCAGGGCGTGCCCGCGGGCGCGCTGGTGCTGCTGCGGCGGCCCGGCAGGGCCCCGATCTCGGAGGGCGACGAGCTGGCGGCGCGGCTGTTCGCGGCGCGGGCCGGGGCCGCCATCTCGGCCGCCCGCCTGTACGCCGAGCAGGCCGCCGTCACCGAGACCCTGACGCGCGAGCTCATGCCGCCGCGCACCCAGCACCTGGGTGGCGCCGAGCTGGCGGCCAGGTACCGTCCCGCCACCGCGACCGACCTGGTGGGCGGCGACTTCTACGACCTGCACCCGGCGGCCGACCCCGGCGGCGAGTCGCTGGTCGTGCTGGGCGACGTGTGCGGCAAGGGCCTGGAGGCCGCCGTGCTCACCGGCAAGATCCGCAACACGCTGCACGCGCTGCTGCCGCTGGCCGCCGACCACCAGCGGATGCTCGGCGTGCTCAACGAGGTGCTGCTGACCGGCGACAGGGACCGGTTCGTGACGATGGTGCTGGCGTCGGTGCGTGGCGAGGACGACCGGGTGCGGCTGCGGCTGACCAGCGCCGGGCACCCGCCGCCGCTCATCCTGCGCTCCGGCGGCGGGGTGGAGAGCGCCCCGACGCAGGGCACGCTCGTCGGCATGCTCGACGACATCACCAGCACGACCGCCACCGTGTACCTGGAGCCGGGCGACACCTGCCTGATGTACACCGACGGCATCACCGAGGCGTTCGGCGGGCCGCTCGGCGACGAGATGTTCGGCGAGCAGCGGCTCGTCGAGGAGCTGGAGGGATGCTCCGGCATGCCGCCCGAGGCGCTCACGGAACGCGTCCAGATGCTGGCCTCCGAGTGGGTGGGCGGCGGCGACCACGACGACATGGCGGTGATCGCCATCACCGCCCCGCGCGCCACCGCCGGGGGCGGGACCGCGCCCGCCCCTCGGAGTGTCCGGCCGCCGTCCCCGGGTAGGGGGCCCGCGTGAGCGGGGGGCGGGACCTCGGGCGGTGGGCGGACCGGCTGTGGGCGGCGGCCACGGCCGGCGACGAGCAGGCCGCCGTCGGCGTCGCGCGCGACGCGCTCGACGCCGGCGTGGACATGGAGGCGCTGCTGCTCGACGTCGTGGGCGCGGTGCAGGCGCGCGTCGGCGCCGAGTGGGCGGCCAACCGGATCTCGGTGACGCAGGAGCACGTCGTCACCGCCGTCAACGAGCGGGTGATCGCGGCGCTGGCCGACCATCCGGGGGCGCGGCGGCGCGAGGGCTCCGCGCGGGGCCGCCTCGCGGTGGCCTGCGTCGACGGCGAGTGGCACGCCCTGCCCGCCCGGCTGCTGGCCGAGGTGCTGCGGCTGCGCGGCTGGACGGTCGACTACCTCGGGGCCCAGGTGCCCACCCAGCACCTGGTGTCGTACCTGCACCGGACCGGCCCTGACGCCATCGCCCTGTCCAGCTCGATCGCGACCCGTCTGCCGGCCGCGCACGCGGCGATCGCCGCCTGCCGGGCGACCGGCACGCCCGTGCTCGTCGGCGGGGCGGCGTACGGGCCGGGCGGGCGCTACGCCCGCCTGCTGGGCGCGGACGCCTGGGCGCCGGACGCGCGTGCGGCCGCGGACCTGCTGGCCCGGGGCCTGCCGCGCCGCCCGCCTGCGCCCCCGCAGGCCGCCGGCCGCCTGCCGCACCTCGACGACCAGGAGTACACGCTGCTCACCCGGTCCTCGGCGGACCTCGTCCGCGAGCTCATGGACGAGCTGGAGCGGCGCCACCCCGCGGTGGCCCGCTACACGCCGCGGCAGCGGCAGGCCACCGCCGAGGACCTCGCGCACGTCGTCGAGTTCCTCGCCGCCTCGCTGTACGTCGACGATCCCGAGCTGTTCAGCGGATTCCTGACCTGGACGGCGAGTATCCTCACCGCTCGGGACGTCCCCACGGGCTTCCTGCTCTCCGCGCTCGACCTCCTCGCCCGGCGGCTCACGGGGCTCCCCCGCGCCGCGGGCGTCCTCGCGCACGCGCGGGAGGTCCTGTGCGGCGGCCTCGTCCCTGCCCCCGTTCCCGGCCCTGGAAAGCCAGAATGACCGCATACCCGCAGTACCCGCTCACCTTGACCCTCGTCCGCACCGCTCCCCACGAGCTCAGCATCGTCCTGGAGGGCGACCTCGACTACGCGTCCGCCGGCGAGTTCGCCGACACGGCCACCGCCGCGCTGTCCGAGCACGAGGGCCTGCGGGACCTGCGCATCGACTGCGCGGAGCTGGGCCTGTGCGACTCCAGCGGCCTGTCGGCGCTGCTGGTGCTGCGCCGCAGGGCCGCCGAGAAGGGCGTCAGGATCCGGCTCGACCGGCGCGGCCCCGCGCTCGACCGGCTGCTGTCGATCAGCGGCACCCTGCCGTACCTGACGGGCGACCCGGAGTCGGCGACAGGCCCCGCGACGGGCTGACCCCGCAGGGGCGGCCCGCCGGCTCGTCCTCGTGCCGACGTCAGGCGGCGGGGTCGAGGAGCCGGGCGGCCTCGGTGACGGCGCGCGCGAGCGTGCCCGGGTCGGGCGTGAGGCGGGCGACGATCTCGTCCACGCCGCGCAGGCCCGCCCGGCCCAGCAGGGTCTTCTCGTTGGTCACCCACTCGCCCCTGGCGGCCAGGACGGCGTGCGCCGTCTCGGCCGCGGCCGTGGCGAGCGCGCCCGCCACCTCGGTCATGGCGCCGCGCGGCGCGAGGCCGTCCTTCGCGTACAGCAGGGTCAGGCCGGCGCGGCCCCGCCAGAAGGCGGGGGCGGTACGGCGCAGCGCCTCCGGATAGCGGGGACGGGGCAGCTCGCCACGCAGGACCCGGCACAGCGCGAGCTCGGCGACGACCAGGTAGCTGGGGATGCCGGCCAGGTGGAACATGAGCGGCTCCCAGTGGAAGCGCCCCTGCCCGGCCTCCGCCAGCTCGTGCTCGACGGCGTCGAGGTCGCGGTAGTGGACGTCCACGCGGCGGCCCTCGACGGTGAGCCAGGCGCCGCCGTTGAAGACGCCGCCGCCCCAGGCGCCGAGCTCGGAGACCTCGCCGGGCCAGCCGACGGCGCGCAGGTCGGCGGGGTCGAAGGCGCCGCGGTAGTAGACGGCGAGGTCCCAGTCGCTGCCGGGACCGTGGGTGCCCTGGGCTCGGGAACCGCCCAGGGTGACGGCGCGCACACCGGGCAGCGCGGCGAGCCGGTCGGAGACGTGGTCGAGGAAGAGCCGGTCGTCGGCGGTCATGGATGGGTTCCCCTTGACGGTGAAGTGCGGGCACGGGCAACGGCGGACGCCGGCGCCGCTGCGGCGGCGTCGGGTGGCGGGACGGCCTGTATCACTTCACGGTTCCGGACGATATCACTGAGCCGGGTCGTCGCGGGCGGGGTGGCCCGTCCCGGCGAGGAGAGCGGGTGGGGGGCGGCCTGTAAGGTGAGGAGACTGGCGGGGTGCGACGAGACCCTCGGGGCGCGGCGCGCCGGGCGTCCTGCCGAGCCCCCTGACGACGAGAAGCGGTGCATGGCAGATCCCACCACAGTGGACAACCTCCTGCCCGGAGACCACGTCTGCTGGACCTTCGACGACCACGAGCGGCACCTGCGCGCCCTGTCCCGGTTCCTTCGCCAGGGGCTGGAGCGCGGCGACCAGGTGCTGTACCTCACCGACACCTTCCTGCCCGAGGCGTTCCTCGCGGCCGTCCAGGCGTACGGGGTGGACGTGACCGAGCCCCGCCGCACCGGTCAGCTCCAGGTCATGAACGCCGAGGACTCGTACCTGGCGAGCGGGCCCTTCGAGCCCGAGCAGGCGCTGAAGGGCTGGGCCAACGCCATCGAGCAGGCGCGCGGGCAGGGCTACCCCGGGCTGCGGGTGGCGGCCGACATGGGCTGGACCACCAGGCCTGCCCCCGGCACCGACCGCCTCGCCCGCTACGAGGCGCGGGTGAACACGGTGCTCGCCGACGGCTACGCGCTGGCGCTGTGCTGCTACGACCGCCGCCTGTTCACGCATGCCGAGCTGGACCTCGTCAGCGCCGCCCACCCGGGCACGGCCAGGGCGGGGGCGGGCACGCTCGCCGGCTGGGCGCCGCTGCTGCGGGTGCGGCGCACGCCGACCGGTCTGGCCCTCCGCGGCACCGCCGACCACACCAACCGCGACGCCCTGGCCGCCGTGGTCGAGCCGCTCGCCGCCGAGGCGGTCAGCACGGGCGGGCCGCTCGTCCTCGACGTGTCCGAGCTGGTCTCCGCCGACCTGGGGGCGGCGCGCCTCGTCGCGGGGGCCCTCGCGGCGGCCGGGGGGCGGCTCCTTCTCCAGGGGACGCGGCCGCCGCTGGCCGAACTGCTGTCGCGGACCGGGCCCGACGACCCGGGGTCCCCGTCTCCCCCCGCCTGACCTTCCCCTGCCTTTCCTGAATTGCTCGGGTGAGATGCGCGGCGTGAGGTGAGTTGCGCCGTTTGAGGGTTATGTGATGTCGTGCCGCTCCCGGGACCGTTCCCCGCGCCCCGCGCCGAGCGGCGGGACGCCGCGAGCCGTCCCGACCCCCGCACCACCATGCCCGAGGAGAGTTTCCGTGCCGTTCATCGTCGATCTGACCAGCGGGACCGTGGAACGCGAGTACCGCTCAGCCGAGAGGGGGCACTACGGCGGGTCGATCCTCGGCCTGCGCCTTCTGGCCGAACGCACCCCCGCCGGGCTCGACCCGTACGACCCGCGGGCGCTCCTCTACGTCGCGGCCGGGATGCTCGGCGGCACGGCGGCGCCCGGCCTGGCCAAAGCCGTCTTCCTCGCCAAGTCGCCGCTGACCGGCGTGGCCGGGGAGGCGCACGCGCTCGGGCCCTTCGCCGCCGGCATGCGCGGGGCCGGGGCCATGGCCCTCGCCGTCGTCGGGCGCGCCGAACGGCTGTCGTACCTGCTCGTCCAGGACGGCGACGTGACCGTCCACGACGCCGAGGACCTGCGCGGGCACGGCGTGGCCGCCGCCACCGACGCGCTGCGCGCCCGCCACGGCGACGGCGCGCACGTCGCCGTCATCGGCCCCGCCGGCGAGAACCTGGTCAGGTACGCCTCCGTGGTGACCGACCTCGCCTACCCCGCCGCGCGCTACGGCCTCGGCGCCGTCCTCGGGTCGAAGAACCTCAAGGCCGTCGTCTGCGTCGGCGACGCCCCGGCCGCGGTCGCCGACCCCGCAGCCGTCGCAGCGGTGGCCGCCCACTACCGCGCCTCCCTCCGCTCGAACCCGCTCGCCGCGCTCCAGCACGGCGAGCCCGGCTTCGCGGGCTGGACCGGCGAGCGGCCCGCCCCCGGCTACGCCGCCGTCCGCAACTCCTCGGTGCCGGGCGAGCACGGCCTGCGCGTGCCCGCCGCCGCCGGCTACGACGGCCTGGCCGTCGCCACCTCCGGCGCCTGCCCCGGCTGCCCCAACGACTGCCTCAAGGTGTACGCGCCGCGGGACCTGCCGGAGCGCAGGACCGGCGGGCTCGGACAGGAGGCCTTCCTGTCGCTCGGCTGGAACCTCGGCATCGACGACCTCGACGCCGTCCTCACGGCCAACGCCCTGTGCAACGACCTCGGGCTCGACCCCGTCTCCCTCGGCGGGGCGCTGGCGTTCGCCATGGAGTGCGCGGAGCGCGGCCTGCTGCCCGGCGGCCCCGCGTTCGGCGACGCCGCCGCGCTGCCGCGCCTGGTCAGGGACGTCGCCCGGCGCGGCGGCCCGCTGGGCGACCTGCTGGCCGAGGGCGCGGCGCGGGCCGCCCGCTGGCTCGGCCCCCGGACGGTGCCGTACGCGATGACGGTCAAGGGGGCCGAGCTGCCCTGCTTCGACCCGCGCGTCCAGCCGGGCCTCGGCCTCGGGTACGCCGCCGCTCCTGCCGGTCCGCGCTACGACGCCCTGGAGCACGACCTCGACTTCGACCCCGAACTCGGCCTCGGTTACAGCTTCGCCGAGGCCAAGCGCGTCGGGGCGGAGCCCGCCCCGGTGGGCGTGCTCGACGCCGAGCGGGGCCGCCGCACCGCCCGCCTGCTGCGCCTGTGGAGCGGCCTGGACGCGCTCAACCTCTGCGTCTTCGCGTCCTCGCCGACCCGGCCGTTGACGATCGACCACCTGACCGCGCTGGTGACCGCCGTGCTGGGCGAGGAGTTCACGCAGGACGACCTGCTGGAGGCGGGGCAGCGGCGGCTCGACGAGCTGCGGGCGTACGCCGAGCGCGAGGGCGGCGGGCCGGACGAGCTGCCCGCCCGCTTCCACGACGAGCCGGTGACGGCGGGACCGCACGCGGGCGCCGTCCTGGACCGCGCCGCCTTCGCGGAGGCCCTCGCCGCCTTCTCCGCCGAACTCGGCTGGCCGCCCCCGGCCACCGCGCCCTGACCCACCCCACCGGAGCCACCCACCCGAGTACCCACCGCGCGATACTCGCCGTGTTCACCACCGTGGTGCTGACCAGCGGGAACTTCGACCTGTCGGTGGCGTCGGCGGCCGCCTTCTCCGCGGGCGGCCGTACGCGGTGGCGGCGGCCGGTCTCGCCGCGATCGCGCTCAGCCCGGTGCTCGGGTTCGAGCTGCGGCTCAGCAAGCCGACGTACTACCTCGTCGTGATCGCCGCGGTGACGTGGGCGGTGCTGCGCCACACCGCCGTCGCCGCCGCCTGTACGGCCGCGCGACCCCGCCGGGCGAGATCACGGCGGGCGTGAACCGGGGCGGGTACGCCTGCTGCTTCCTCGACCCCGACGACATCACCCTGGAACTGGTGCAGCCGCCCGCGCAACGGCTTTGACACCCTTCGCCGGACGGCTCTACGTTGTGCACGCTCAATCGCTTGATCTTGTGAGGAGGCCGGGATGTCCGTGGTCGACGCCCACCAGCACTTCTGGAACCTGGAGACGGGCCACTACCCCTGGCTGACTCCCGGCCTCGCCCCCATCTGCCGCACCTTCGAGCCGGAGGAGCTGATCCCGCAGCTCGCGGCGGCCGGGGTCGACCGCACGGTGCTGGTGCAGTCGATGGATTCCTACGCCGACACCGACGCGATGCTCGCGCAGGCCGACGCGTACGACGTCATCGGCGCGGTCGTCGGCTGGGTGCCGCTGAACCGTCCCGGTGAGGCGGCCGAGGCGCTCGCGCGCTACCGCGAGCATCCGAAGTTCGCCGGGATCAGGCACCTGATCCACGACGAGCCCGACCCCGACTGGCTGCTCCAGGACTCCGTGATCGAGGGCCTCGGGCTGCTGGCCGACGCGGGCCTGCCGTTCGACGTGGTCGCGGTGCTGCCACGGCACCTGGAGCACATTCCGGTGCTGGCCGAGCGGGTGCCCGGCCTGCGCATGGTGATCGACCACCTGGCCAAGCCGCCGATCAAGGACAAGGGCTGGGAGCCGTGGGCGTCGCTCATGGCGAGGGCCGCCGAGTACCCGCAGGTGCACGCCAAGGTGTCGGGGCTGAACACGGCAGCCGACCCCGCGACGTGGAGCGCCGCCGACCTGCGTCCGTACGTGGAGCACGCGCTGGAGCTGTTCGGCCCCGACCGGCTGATGTTCGGCAGCGACTGGCCGGTCGCCCTGCTCGCCGGCGACTACGCGCAGGTGTGGCGGGAGACGGGGGCGGTGCTGTCGCACCTGTCCGAGACCGAGCGCGCGGCCGTCCTGGGCGGCACCGCCACCCGTTTCTACGGCCTGCCGGAGGCGCCGTGACCGGCCCGCAGCCGCCGTCCGGGCAGCGGCCGTCCCGGCCCGTGACCGCGCCGTCCAGCAGAAGGAGGCACCGTGATCGACGTGTTCGCGCCGATCGCCGCCGCGCCCGACTACACGCCCGCCGGACTGCTGACGCCGTGATCCCCGCGGCCGGAGGGCCGTCCCGCGAGGTGGAGTCACGTTGTCGTGGCCGCGCTCCAGGCACAGCTCCAGGGCCGCCCGCTTCAGACGCTCCTCGGCCTCCGGATCCCACCTCGCCATGACGCCCGCGGCGTCGGCAGGCCCGGGGCCCGGACACCGGCGGCCGCCCTCGGAGCGGACCTGGCGGCGGCTCGCCGGGCACGGTCTCACCCGCCGGCGCCGCCCGAGCTGTCCGAGTCACAGCCGATGCCGTCCGCGCCGGGCATGGGGTACTGGCCGGCGTTGTCCGTCGGACCCTGGTACGGCAGGCGGCGGCCCCGGGCCCGGCGCCTGGGCACAGGAGCCTTGCGGAACAGCAGCGACCACGCCGAACGGACAGCGATCGCCACAACTGCGAGCAGCATCAGGGCTGCCACGGCCGTCGAGACAGTCATCGAGGCCCCTCCTCACCCTCTACTGATCAGGCTAGCCAGCCGGGGGTCGGGCGTGCGCGCACCAGCCGGCGCGCAACCGGTTACAGGCGGGCCCCGCATCGGCTTCACCGCGTCGGCATCAGACGGGCCTGAGGAACGTCGGAACCGGATCCAGGCCGCCCGTCTGCTCGCGGGCCTGCTCACGGGCCTGCTCACGGACGGCCCCGGGTGGAGAGCGCGTCCACCCGGAAGTCCGCCGTACGGAGGTGCCGCTCCTCCCCCGCCGCTCCGTACCGTCACGTCCATGAACGAGCGGATGCGCAGGCTGCGGGACGGCGGCGGACGGCCACGGGCCGGACTGGCGATCGTCCTGCTGGAGCTCCTGCTGAAGTCCTCAGGGGGGAAGATGAACGGGAAGTTCCTGCTGGCCGTGGCCGTGGTGGCGATCGTGGTGGTCGCCGGCTTCGTGGTGTTCCGGCTGGTCATGCTGGACGTCATCATGCAGGCGGTGCGACGGTAGGCGGTAGGCGGACGACGACGGGGCGGGGGGAGATGGCCGACGTCTGGCGGTGGGTCGTGCGGCTGCTCGCGGCCGACGACCCGGAGACCGGGTGGCTGATCCGGCTGCTGACCACGGGCTTCCTCGCCTGGTCGCTGGCCACCGCGCGTCCCGGGCCCGGCGCGGCGTGGACGACCGGCGCGCTGGCCGTCTCCTTCGCCTGCTGGCTGGTGTTCCTCGCGCTCGACCGGCGGGCGCCGCGCCTCGCCTTCGCGGCCCTCGCCGCCGGTTCGGTGCCCGCCGCCGCGGCGGCCGGTCCTGGCGGCGGCACCGGGTTGGCGTTCCTGGTGGTGTTCCAGCTCATGTTCGCCTCGGACCTGCGGCCGCCGCTGCGCGCGGTGCTCCCGCTCGGCCTCCTGGGCGGCGCGGTCGCGCTGGCCGGCATGGTCCTGTACGGGGTCGCGCCGGGCGCGATCGCCCTCTACCTGGCGGTGCTGGCGATCTGCCTGCTGCTGGCGCTGCACCGCAGGCAGCACCGGGCGCAGGCCAGGCAGACCCGGCTGCTGCTGGAGCAGACGCGGCGGGCGCAGCACGAGAGCGCCCGCGCGGCCGCCATGGACGAACGCGCCAGGATCGCCCGTGAGCTGCACGATGTGCTCGCGCACTCGCTGGGCGCGCTCGGCGTGCAGCTGGAACTGGCCGAGGCGCTCCTCACCGAGAGGGACGACAGGGCGGGGGCGGTGGAGCGGCTGCGCCGGTCCCGGCGGCTGGCCGCCGAGGGGCTGCGCGAGGCGCGGGCCGCCGTCGCGGCGCTGCGCGCCGACGTCCCCGAGCTGGGCCCGGCGCTCGCCGCGCTGGCCGGGGAGCACCGCGAGCACCACGGGACACCGGTCGGCGTCCGGGTGGAGGGAACGCCGCGACGGCTGCCGCCGCCCGCCGAGGTCTCGCTGCTGCGGACGGCGCGCGAGGCCCTGACGAACGCCGCCAAGCACGCGCCGGGCGCGCCGGTGGAGCTCGCGCTGTCCTTCGAGGAGCGGTGCGTACGCCTCGCCGTCACCAACCCCGCTCCGCCGTCCGTCCCCGCGACCACCGCCCGCACGGGCGACTCGGCCGACTCGGCCGGCTCGGCCGACCCGGTGACCTGCGCCGGTCCTGCCGGGGTGGCGGGGTTCGGGCTGGCCGGGATGCGTGAGCGGATCGCGCTGGTGGGCGGCACGCTCCGGGCGGGCACGGACGGCCCCGGGCGGGGCTGGACCGTCACGGCGGAGGTACCCGCGTGACGGGACTCCCGCGCAACGACCGGCCCGGCCAGGCGGAGGGCCGGGCCCAGGAGCGGGACGGCGCGGCGGAGGGCCGGGTCTGGAGCGGCGCGGCGGAGGCCGGTGGCCTTCGGGGGGCCGGTGAGGTGGGGGGCCGGGGAGTGCGAGTGCTGGTGGCCGACGATCAGCAGATCATGCGTGAGGGCCTGGTCGCGCTGCTCGGCCTGGTCGAAGGGGTGGAGGTCGTCGGCGACGCCGGCGACGGCGAGCAGGCGCTCAGGCTGGCCGCCGAACTGCGTCCCGACGTGGTGCTGATGGACCTGCGCATGCCCGTCATGGACGGCGTGACCGCGACCCGGCGCATCACCCGCGACCATCCGGGTGTGGCGGTCCTCGTGCTGACCACCTACTCCGACGACGAGTCGGTGCACGCCGCGCTGGCGGCGGGCGCGCGCGGCTACCTCACCAAGGACGCGGGGCGCGCCGAGATCGCGGCGGCGCTGCGGTCGGCCGCCGCCGGGCAGTCCACGTTCGACGCGTCCGTGTCGCGCCGTCTGGTCGACGCCCTCGTACGGTCGGGAGCCGCCGTGCCGCCGCCCGACGGGCTGACCGCCCGGGAGGTGGAGGTGCTGCGGCTGGTCGCTCGGGGCCTGCCCAACGGCGAGATCGCGGCGGCGCTGTTCATCGCCGAGACGACGGTGAAGACGCACGTCAACAACGTCTTCGCCAAGATCGGCGCCCGCAACCGCGCGGAGGCCACCGCCTACGCCCACCGCCACGGCCTCGCCCCCGCCTGACCCCGCCCGCCTGACCCCGCCCGCTTGGACTCGCCCGCTTGGACTCGCCCGCTTGGACCCGGCCACCTGACCCCCGCCCGCCGAGCCCCTGCCCCCCTGGACCCCGGCCCGCCTGACCCTCGCCCGCCTTGACCCCGCCCGCCTGGATTCGGCCGGTCGGCCCTGCGAGGCCGCCGTCGCGCGTCCGCACCGCCCCTGCGGCGGGGCAAGGCGCTCCAGGATGGACTCCCGGGAGTCAAGAGCGTTCAAGTCGGCTGTAAGTCGGGGGCAAGCGTCAGGACCTACCGTCCCGACCAGCGACCAGCCGAGCACCGACCACCAGCAGGACCATGGGGGCAAACGTCAGCAGGACCACCGTGCGGAGCGAGCTGAGGCTCTCCTCCGTGCCGCGCGTGTCCGTCTCGATCTCTCCGAACCTCACCGCTCTGGCCGTCGTGGCCGACGCGCTCGCCGGGCGGCGGCGGGGGTTGCCTGACGCCTGGAGGAAGGCGATCGCGGCGAGGGTGCGGGCCACCGGCCATCAGGCGGCCCGCCCGATCGGCGCGCCGGGTCACTCCGTCGTCCCTGACAGCGTCGTCCCGCTGGCGCCGCCCCTGGGCGACGTCCCGATGCGGGAGCAGCTCGACGCGCTGCGCGACGCCCCGCCCGACAGGCTGATCAGGGACCTGGAGCAGGCGTTCGGCCCTGCGGCCGTACCCGCGCACTGGCGGCCGGCCGCCGCCCGCCCCGAGCGCTGGCTGCGCGGCTACGCGAACGCGCTCGCCGACGTCTGGAGCGCGGTCGAGCCGATGTGGCGGCGGGCGCGGCCGCTGCTCGACCGCGAGATCGCGCGGGTCGGCGTCGCGAGCATGCGGGGCGCGCCCGAGCTGCTGCTCGGCTCCCTCAACCGGCGCGTCGTCTGCACCGGCGGCTCGCTGTTCGTCGCCGACATCGAGCCCAGCGCGTACGACCTGGGCGACCGGCCCGTCGTGCTGGTGCCGATGCTGGCGGGCGAGGACTCCGTCATCGTCAGCCTGGACGGCCCCGACGCGGTGTGGATCGCCTACCCGCTGCCCGGCTCGGCGGCCCTGTGGCGCCGGCCCGCGGCCCCCGCTCCCGCGCCCGCCCCTGCGGCCCGCGTCGCCGGCGAGCTGTCGGCGCTGGTCGGGCCGGTACGCGCCCGGCTGCTCCTCGCGCTCGACCGGCCGATGACGATGAGCGCGCTGGCCACGCGCCTGAACCTCGCGCCAGGCGGCCTCACCTACCACTGCGACCGGCTGCGCGCCGCCCGGCTCGTCGCCAGGGAGCGGCGCGGCCGCGAGGTGTGGATCTCCAGGACGGCGCGGGCCGACGAGCTGCTGGACCTGTTCCGCCGCTGACCGCCGCCGCTGTACGGCCTTCAGCGGTGGGCGTGCGCCGTCCGCGCCTCGATGGCGCGGACGACCGCCGCCATGTCCTCCGCGCCGTGGCCGAGCGCGACCGTCTCCTTGAACAGGTCGTGGCAGACGTCCAGCAGGGGCGAGGCCGTGCCGGCCTCCCGCGCGGCCTCCGCGACGAGCCGGTTGTTCTTCAGCACGTCGGCGGCCGAGGCCTGCGGCGAGAAGTCGCGGGCGGCGAGTTTGCCCGCCTTCACCCGGGAGACGGCGCTGGACATCGGGCCCGAGCCGAGCACCTGCAGGAACAGGTCCAGGTCGAGCCCCTGCTGCTGCGCGAAGTGCACGGACTCGGCCAGGCCGCCGACCATCGTGATGAGGAAGAGGTTGACCGCGAGCTTCATCCGCAGCGCCGACGGCGCCGCGCCGCACACGATCGTCTCGTGGCACATCGGGGCGAGCAGCGGCCGTACCTCCTCGACCGCCTCCGGCTCGCCCGCCAGCATCGCCACGAGCTGCCCCGACTCGGCCGGGACGCGCGAGCCCGACACGGGCGCCTCGACGTACGCGCCGCCCGCCGCCGCGACGTCCTTGGCCAGTTCCGCAGAGTAGCCGGGTGAGGTGGTGCCCATGTGCACGACGATCCGGCCGGCGACCCGCTCGGCGAAGGCGGGGGTGCCGCGGCCGAGCACGTCGTCCATGGCAGGGCCGTCGGCCAGCATGAGGATCACCGTCCGCGCCCTGCGGAACACCTCGCCGGGGCCGGCCGCGACGTCCGCGCCCGCCGCCCGAGGCTCCTCGCACCTGCTCGCCGTACGGTTCCAGACGACCAGCGGGGTGCCCGCGCGGGCCAGGTTGAGCGCCATGGGAAGGCCCATGAGTCCCAGACCGATGAAACCCGTTTCCACGCCTACCACCTCCGGCCGTCCGGGCGGCGCCGCGCCGCCCGCGCACCGTTGTAGCGCCACACCGGCACGCGGTCTTGTACGGAGGTGCGCGCGGGGTTCGCCGGGCGGCCCGGCGTCAGCCGCTCATCCAGCCCTCGCGCTGGGTGTGGCGCTCCCTGCCGCTCATCACCGCGCCGCCGTCGGCGTCGCCGCGCTCGGCCACCCCGCCGGGCGAGTAGTAGCGGCGCAGCCACTCGGCCAGCCCGTCCAGGCCGGGCAGCAGCACCCGCTCGGTGATGTTCGCCTGGTCGAGCCGCGCCCTGATCTCGGCCTTGACCTTCGCCGGGATCGACCACCCGTGCCACAGCCCCGGATGCTCCTCCATCCACTGCTCCAGCTGGAACGTCGGGTCGGAGATCGCCGACAGCACGGACGACTGGTTGATCACCCGCTCGTCCAGCGACGGCGGCTCGAAGAACGCGAGGAACGGCCGCCCGTGGCCCAGCTCGTCGAAGCAGGCCAGGTCGGGCGCGCTCTCGGCGAGCATCTCCGTGGAGAAGACGAGCGCGCCCTCCCGGTCGAGCACCGACCGCAGCGGGTCCGGCAGCAGCCGGTGCGTGCCCGCGCAGTCCACGGCCAGCAGCACCGCGTCGTCGGCCGGCCAGGACGCGGTGGCGAAGTGCAGCGCGACCAGCGGCGAGAACGACCAGTCGAGCAGCCGGGTGGGCAGTCCGTGGTGCTGGCCGAGCGCCAGCCAGTCCCAGACGGTCGGGCCGGGGGCCTGCCGGTGGGCGTACTTGCGGAAGTTGCGGATGAGATGGGACTCCAGGGAGGCGTACTCCCCGTCGAGCCTGGCCAGGCCGGACACGTGGGAGTAGGAGCTCCTGGCCAGGCCGCGGAAGACCAGGGTGGAGTGCGCGTGGCTCTTCCCCTCTCCGCGGCCGGCCTCGCTGATCGCGTCGTCCAGCTCGCGCCAGGACGACACCGTGACCATCGTCATCTGGGTACGGGTGCCCCTGCGGGGGGCCGTCCACACCTGTGACCTGCCCGGTTTGTGCCCCGGCCCCGAGGGGAGAGGGGCGGGGACGGGGGACCCGCACGACGAGGAGACCAGCATGAGCACCGACAGCGGCGGCGAACGGCCGGTCAGCCGAGGGGGCAGCGAGGAGGCGAGCGGCGCGCCGCTGACGCAGGGCGAGGAGGAGGCGTCCCGGCGCCCTCCGGGCAGCCCGCCCACCATCACGCCCGGCGTCACACCGGACGGCCATCCGGGCGACGGCGGCGACGAGAGCGACCACGACGAGGTGGACGAGGTGGACGAGGTGGACGAACTGGACGAGGAGTTCAACCGCCTCAAGGAGCTCAACCCGGACGACTTCGAATAGCACGGAAGGTACGGATCGGGGCGCGGACCGGCAGGACAGCCGGCCCCGGCCCCGCTGACGCATGCCCGCACCGCCGGCTGGCGGGCGACGTGGGTGTGGCCCGCGACCGGGCCGGTCGGGGGGCGGCGGCTTCCTGGCGCCCCTTCTCGGCGGCGCCGTCCGCCGGCCGTCCCCCGTCCGGCCCTCCTCGGCCGGCCCTCACGGAAGGGCCGGCCGCCGGAGGGTCAGCAGAGGTCGGCGCCGTCGAAGCTGCGGATGCCGCGCGGCACCTTGCTGCTGATCGTCCCGCCCGCACGGACGGTCTGGCAGGAGCCGTCGGTGCCGTGCGCCCAGATGATCTTCAGGTTGAGCGTCCTTCCGCAGTCGTTCCTCGCGTAGCCGGTCTTGGTGATGGTGCCGACCTTCTCCCAGACGGTGACGCAGGTGGGAGCGTTGCCCGCGGGGAGTGCGGGCGCCGCCTGCGCGGGCGAGGAGAGAAGGCCGAGCGAGACCGTGAGGGCGGCCGCGCCGAGCGCGGCCCCCGTGCCAAGGATGCGCACGGGTTCTCCTTTCACTGGACGACGAGTGACGCCTCCGATTAGTAATCGCTCGGCTACGCATCGTCAATGTTTTGGGCGACGGTTCCACAAGTTTTGAAATGACCATGGACGCGGACGGCCTCCGGACAACCTCGCCTCCTGCCGCCGCGGCCGTCCGTACGACCTGGGTGGAGCCCGGCCAGACGCTCAAGGCGGGCGACTCGGTGCGCTCGGCCGACGGCGAGTACGCCCTGCGCCGGAAGGAGGACGGCAGCCTCGTGCCGTACAAGGGCCGTGCCGCGCTGTGGAGCAGCCTGACCGCGGGTTCGCCCAGGACCGGGGGCTGACGGCTCCGGCGCCGACCCGGCAACCCGAGTGCCACTCATGTTTGGGTCTTGCGGGGGCGGCGCGGGCGGCGGATGCTGACGGCATCCCCCTCGACCCCGTCCCCTGCGAGGTGACCGCGATGCGCCGCCGATCCGCCGCCCGCCGCTCCGCCGGCTGGCTGATCGCCCTCGTGCTCCTGCTGTCCGGCTCGCTGATCTCCCCCGCCGGCCCGGCCGCCGCCGCCCCCCACCGGCCCGCCACCGCAGAGTCCGCCGCACAGTCCGCCGCACAGTCCACTGCAGAGTCCGCCGCCTCCGCCGCCGAGGTGCGCGGGTTCGTCGACGGGCACAGCCACCTGTTCTCGTACGAGGCCTTCGGCGGCATGCTGATGTGCGGCAAGCCGTTCGACCCCGACGGCATCTCCGAAGCGCTGGCCGACTGCCCCGACCACCACCCCAACGGCGAGCTGGCCTGGTTCGAGAACTTCACCAGGACCGGCTCCCCCACCGGCACCCACGACCCGGCCGGCTGGCCCACGTTCCGCGACTGGCCGGCCCACGACTCGCTCACCCACCAGCAGGCGTACTACACCTGGGTGGAGCGCGCGTGGAAGGGCGGCCTGCGGGTGCTGGTCAACCACCTGGTCGCCAACCGCCAGCTCTGCGCGATCTACCCGCTGAGGCGCAACTCCTGCGACGAGATGAGCACGCTCAGGCTCCAGGCGCAGCGGGCCCGCGAGCTGCAGGACCACATCGACGCCGAGAACGGCGGACCCGGCCGCGGCTGGTTCCGCATCGTGGACGACCCGGCGCAGGCCAGGCGCACGGTCAAGGCGGGCAAGCTCGCCGTCATCCTCGGCGTGGAGACGTCGGAGCCGTTCGGCTGCCGGCAGATCCTCGGCGTCCCGCAGTGCACGAAGGCCCAGATCGACCGCGGCCTGGACGAGATGCACGCGCTGGGCGTGCGCAGCATGTTCGTCTGCCACAAGTACGACAACGCGCTGTGCGGGGTGCGCTTCGACTCCGGCACCCAGGGCGCCATCGTCAACCTGGGCAACTTCCTGTCGACGGGCACGTTCTGGAAGGCCCGCACCTGCACCGGGCCGCAGCACGACAACCCGATCGAGCCGGGCGGCGTCCTGCCCGACCAGATCGCCGGGTGGCTGCCCCCGGGCGTCTCGCTGCCCGCGTACCCGCCGGCGCCGCACTGCAACACGCGCGGGCTGACCTCGCTCGGCGAGTACATGGTCCAGGGGCTGGTCAAACGCGGCATGCTCGTCGAGATCGACCACATGAGCGTCAAGGCCGCGTCCAGGACGCTGGAGCTCCTGGAGGCCGCCCGCTACCCCGGCGTGGTCTCCTCGCACAGCTGGGCCGACCCGGGCTTCTTCGCCAGGATCTACGCGCTCGGCGGCATGATCACGCAGTACGGGCACGACGCCGAGCACTTCGTCGCCGAGTGGCGCCGCGGAGCCGCGGAGCGGCAGCAGCACGGGGTGTCCGGGTACGGCTACGGCCTGGACGTCAACGGCATGGGCCGGCTCCCCGGGCCCCGAGCGGGCAGCGCCGCGAACCCGGTGCGTTACCCGTTCACCTCGTTCGAGGGCGTCACGCTGGACCGGCTGCGTACCGGTGAGCGGGTCTGGGACGTCAACGCGGACGGCGTCGCCAACTACGGCCTGGTGCCCGACTGGGTCGAGGACATGCGTCTCCTCGCCGGCGACCAGATCGTGCGCGACCTGGCGGCGGGCGCCGAGTCGTACCTGCGGACGTGGGAGGCCGCCGCGGCCCGGCGCCAGACCTGATCCACCGGTCGCCGACCGTTCCGTGCGGAACCCGGCCCGGCTCTCGCTGCCGGCAAGGCCCGGACTCGGGCCGGGAACCGCATGACCGGAATCAGCGTGGGGCGTCCTTTCCGGACGGTCGATTCATGCTCTCCGACCTCCTAAAAGGGCTCAAAGCGGGAAAGCATGACATTCCGCCCCACATTTGGGTCACGACGCAATGCGGGTTTGCGCCTTTCACCCCTCTTCCGTCAGTCCTGAAGGTCATGTACGTTCATCGCGTCGCCGAAGGAAACCTTCACCAAAGAGGGGTTATGGGCAAAAAGCTTCACATGCTCGTGCTAACGACCGCGGCCGCCGCGCTGACCCTCCTGCCGACCGCACCCGCTCACGCCGCCGAAGGCTACGACCGCTGCCCCGACACCTACTACTGCATGTTCTCCGGCCTGGACGGCTCGGGCGACATGATCACCATCAAGGCCGACACTCCCGATCTGGCCGCCCTCAACATGAGCAACCGCGGCAAGTCCGACTGGAACCGTACCGGCGTGTACGTCCACCTCTACTCCGACGCGAACTACGGCGGCTGCTCCGCCGCGACCTCGCCCGGGGGCAAGGGCAACTTCTACGTCAGCTACCGCGACTTCTTCGAGTCCGTACGCGTCGGCGGGCCGAACGGCCCCTCCTGCTACACCCCTCCGGAGTCCTGACCCGGGCCTGAAGCGGCGCGTCCCCGCCCTCAGCCGGGCAGGGACGCGCCCACGCGTGTCTTCAGGTCGCCAGGAGCCCCAGGCCGGCCCGCGGCGGGATCAGGGCCTGGCCCTGCCGGTCGCCCAGGCCCACGCGGCGATCGAGACCCGGTTCCTCGCGCCGGTCTTGCGCTGGACGGAGGCGATGTGGTTCTTCACGGTGCCCGGGGACAGGAAGAGCTCGGCCGCGATCTCGGCGTTGGTCATGCCCTGGGCGACCAGGGCGACGATCTCGTCCTCCCTCTCGGTGAGGACGACGTCGGAGGTCTCGCGCGGCGGGCCCGCCCGGCGCAGCAGCCGGACGGTGAGCTGCGGGCTGATGAGTACGTCGCCGTTCATCGCGGCCCTGACGGCCTCGACGATCAGCGTGGGGCCGGAGCGTTTGAGCACGAACCCGGCGGCGCCGTGCCGCAGCGCGGCGTGCACGTACTCGTCCAGCCCGAACGTGGTGACGACCACGACGTGGATGCCGCTGCCGGCCAGAGCGCGGGTCACCTCGATCCCGTCGGCCCCGGGCATGCGGATGTCGGCGAGCACCACGTCGGGCCGTACCGCCTTGGCGGTGTCGATCGCGGTGCGCCCGTCGGCGGCCTCGGCCACCACGGTCATGTCGGGCTGGGCGTCGAGGATCAGCCGGAAGGCGCCGCGGATGCCCGCCTGGTCGTCGGCGATGAGGATGCGGGTGACCACTCCGGCGATTGTGCCAGCGGCAGCCGGGCGGTCAGCGACCACCCCTGCGGCGCGGCTCCCGCGATCAGCTCACCGCCCTGGGCCTGGACGAGCGAGGCCAGGGCCGCCAGGCCGGTGCCGCCCCTTCGGGTGGCCGGGGCGCGGGCCACGCCGTCGTTGGTCATCGTGACCCGCAAGCCGCCGGGCGACGCGCTGACGCTCAGGGTCACGCGTCCGGCATGCGGGGCGTGCCGCCGGACGTTGGTCAGTCCCTCGATCACGATCCGGTGCGCCAGGGACGCCGTCTCGGGCGGGACCGCCACCGCCGCGTCCATGCGCAGGTCCACCTGGGCCGGGCCGGCGGCGGAGAACCGTGCGGCCGCCTCCCGGATGCCGTCCAGGTCGCCGGTGGGCCCGAGCGGCCGGTCGTGGTGCAGCATGTCCAGCGTCCGGTCCAGCATCGACAGGGCTCGCCGGCCCGCGGCCTCGACGCGCTCCAGCGCCTGCCGGGGATCGCCCGCGACCCCGCCCGCCTGGGCGTGCGCCACCATCTCGCTGATGTCGTGCGCCAGATAGTCGTGCAGGTCCCTGGCGAGCCGCAGCCGCAGCACCAGACGGGTCTCGGCCACCGCGCGCTCCTGCCGTACGGCGAGCAGCCGCAGGTAGGCGCCGACGGCGGCGGCCAGCAGCGCGCCCAGCCCCCAGAACGCGCACACGCCCACCCCCTCCAGCGCCGAGGCGGGCGTGAACACGCGCAGCGGCCAGGTGGCCGCCGCCAGGCCCGCCACCGGAGCGGACACGAGGGCCATCCGGACCGGCGTGTGGCGGGCGACCAGGCCGGTCAGCGCCATCAGCGCCACGCTCTCGGTCATGCCCAGCAGGTCGGACCCGGGCACCGGTGGCACCCAGCCGGCCACCTGGGCCAGCGTGACCGCCACCGACACGCCCGCCGCCGGCAGAGCCCACCGGGACAGCCGTGGCCGGGACCGAGGCCAGGACATCCCTGCCGCGGCCAGCCAGGCGGCGGCCACCGCCGACATCTGGGCGAGAACCCCCATCACGCTCACCCAGGCGACGATACGCGCATCGGGTGCCGCGCCGAGGGGTGCCGGACGGCACCTGCTCCGGCCGCCAAGGGTGCCGAACGGCATCTGGCCCGCCCTCCCGCCGCGCCGGAAGGCTGATGGCATGACGATCTCCCCTTCTCACCGGCCGGCGTACGCGGCGGCGCTGTGGGCGCTCGCCTACGGCGCGCTCGGGGCCGCGTGGGCGCTCGGCGCGCCCGGATACCCGTGGGGCGCCTCCGACCCCGACCCGGACGGGGCGCTGTCGATCCTGGCCTGGACGGCGCCGGGCTTCGGCTGGGCGGTCGCCGCTCTCGGCCTGCTGACCGCCGGCACGGCGCTGGCCCTCACCCGCCGGAGCAGCCGCCGCGCCCCGCTGTTCCTGGCCTGGCCGATCGCCGCGCTCCTCGTCCTGGTGATCCCCGACTCCCGGCTGATGATGGGCGTCGCGTACACGCCGCTGCTGCTGGCGGCTCCCGCCTTCGGCTGGAGCCTCGGCGGCGCGACCTTCGCCGACGCCTGGCCGTGGCCGGTGCTCAACCAGCTCGTGTGCGTGCTGGGCGGCCTGCTGCTGGCCGCCGCGGCGCTGGCCCGCGCCCGGGGTCAGGAGCGCGGGAGCTGGTTCACCCCGGAGCGCGGGCGCGTCGCGGTGGCCGTGGCGGTCGCGGTGCCTCTGCTGTACTGCGCCACCCGGTGGGCGTGGGCCCTCGGCGTCCCCCTCGGCGTGAGCGAGGAGTTCCTGGCCGAAGGCGAGGACGGCCTGTGGCTGGCGGGCGCCTACCTGGCGACGTTCGGCGCGCTCGGCGGCGTGCTCACCCTGGGGCTGGTCCAGCGGTGGGGCGAGGTCTTCCCGCGCTGGATCCCCGGCCTGCGGGGCAGGCGGGTGCCGCCGCTGCTCGCGGTCGTCCCCGCCGGGTTCGTCTCCATCATCATCACCGTGGCCGGGCTCACCTACGTCCGCTGGACCGTCGCCGGCCGGTTCTCCCTGGCGGAGTGGGGCGCCTGGCTGCCTGAGTGCTTCTGGCCGCTCTGGGGCGCCGCGCTCGCCACTGCCGCCGTCTGCTACCACCGCCGCCGCCGGCACGACGCGCCCTCTACTCGACCGGGGCGATGAGGCGCCAGGCGGCCGGGTGGACGGTCCAGGAGCGGCGGGGCGCGGGCGGGTGCGGCTCGCCGTCGGCGTTCGCGGGCGCCGGCTCGCCCTCCACCCGCACCTCGCGGGCGCGGAAGGTCAGGACGTCGTCGCGCCGCTGGTGCCGTCCCAGCCGGAGCAGCAGCGCGAACGCCAGGCGCGACCACGGCGGCACCGTGTACGAGACCACGACGTCGGCCAGGCCGTCGTCGGGCCGCGCGCCAGGCATGAGCGGGGTGCCGCCGCCGATCGACGTCCCGTTGCCGACGCCGACCATGAGGACCCTGCGCCGGCCGTCGCCCACCACCTGCCCGTCCACCGTCACGCGCAGCCGCCACCCGCGCCCCCTGACCCCGGCGATCAGGGCGCCGGCGGGGTAGGCGGCGCGGCGCAGCACCGGCTTGAGCGGCGCCGCCCGCTCCGAGGCCAGGGCGCCCACGCCGATGTGGACGGCGTTCACCACGACGCCGCCGCGCTCGTCCACCAGCAGGTCGAGCGGCCGTTCGCGGCCGTCGAGGACGATCCGGGCCGCCGCCCTCGGCTCCAGCGGGACGCCCAGGGCGCGGGCCAGGTCGTTGCCCGTACCCAGCGGGACCAGGCCGACCGGCCTGGCGGCCGGCTCGCCGCGCCGCAGGAGGGCCGCGACGACGGCGTGCAACGTCCCGTCGCCGCCCAGCACCACCGGGACCCGGTCCGCGTGCGCGTCCAGGGCGGCGTCCAGGTCGCCGGGGCTCCGTAAGACGACGTCCTCGACGTCCGCGCCGCCCCGCAGGACCTCCAGCACCGCCCGGCGGGCGTCGCCGTCCACGCCGCCGGCCGCCGGGTTCCCCAGCGCCACGAGCTTCCGCATGCGACCACCTCCGCCTCGGCGCCGTCCCGCCCGTCCACCGTCGTCGGCAGGTGCCCGCCGCCGCCGCTTCGAAACCCCCGGCCTGTGTGCTCGCCGCTCCCGCTGCCCGGGGGCGGGCGCCGGTGGCCTACAGTCGTGCGGCGTGGCGCGCATCGTCTACCGGCTGGGCAACACCGTCGAACTCGCCGTCGCCGACGACGGGCGGGCCGTCCTGCACGCGCAGGCTCCGCCCGGCACCTGGACGGCCACGCTGGACCCCGTCGTCTGGCCGCGCCTCGAGTCCGCGCTCGCCGGGTCGGGGTTCCCGTTCGTGGCCGTCCGCGAGGCCCGGCCCGGGTTCGTCCCGGTGTCGCTGGAGCGCGAGCCGGGCGGCCGGGTGGTCACCGACGAGCGGAGCGCCAGAGGCGGCCGGCTCGCGCCCGTGCTGGAGCTGCTGGACGAGCTGGCCGCGGCGGTACGCGGCGGCGCCGGTTCGCTGCCTCCCGCGGTGGCGTACGGGCACGTGGCGCGGACCGGGAGCGGCAGGGGCGAGCCTGGGGCGGCGGCGTTCGGCGAGTTCCGGGGCCGTCCGGCGTGCGTGGTGGGCGGCGAGGACGGGACGCTGCGCGTGTACGCCGTGCCCGGGGGCGAGCCGCTGACCGTGCCGATCCCGGCCGGCACGGCGGTGCGGGCGGTCGCGCTGCGGCGCGGACTGGCGGCGTGCGCGGGCGACGACGGCGTCGTCAGGCTGTGGAACCTGGGCTCGGGACGCCTGGAGGCGGCCCGGACGGGGCACGCGGGCCCGGTGCGCGCGCTGGCCTGCCACGACGGCGCCGTCTTCTCCGCCGGTGGGGGCGTCCACGCCTGGGACACGGCGAGCGGGCACGCGTACGGCCCGCTCGACCGGGACGGCGGCGCGGTGTGCGTGGTGGAGGCGGCAGGCGGGCGCGCGGTGGCCGTCGCCGGCGCGGAGGGCGCGGTACGCCTCGTGGACCCCGCCACCGGCCGGACGCTGCGCGCCCTCGACGGCGCCCTCGGCCCGGGAGCCGTCCTGGCCGCGGGACCCTCCGGGGCGCTGGCCGGAGGCGGGCGCGGCGGCGTCGTGCGGGTGTGGGACGCCGCCACCGGCGCGCTCGTCCACGACCTGCGAGGTGACGGGGCGAGCGTCGTGGGGCTGGCCTTCACCGTCCTGGACGGGCGGCCCGCGCTGGCGTCCTGCGCGCTCGACGGCTCCGTGACGGTCCGGGACCTGGGCGGCGGCGAGCGGGCCGCGGCCTGGCGGGTGGGCGGAGCCTGGCCCACCGGGCTGGCGGCGGCCCTGGTCGGGGGGCGCGCGGCTCTGGTGACGTCCGGGGAGGCCCTGCGCGTGTGGCGGCCTGACGGCACGCCCGTGCGGGAGCTGGCGGTGCCCTGCACGTCGGTGACGGCGGGCGGCGGCAGGCTGGCGGCGGGGTCGCCGGACGGCGCCGTTCGCGTGTGGGACCTGGAGACCGGCACGCTGCTGGCCGAGGCGTCCTCGGACGACGGCGCGGTCACCGCGCTCGCCTTCGACGGCGTGGGGCGGGCCGGGGCCGGGGTGGAGCCGGACGGTACCGCGTCCGCCGGGCCCGCGGAGGGCGGCGGCGGTCCCGGCGGTCCGCGGCTGGTGTGCGGAACGGCCGGCGGCGCCGTACGGGTTCACGACGGGGTGCTGCGTGCGGCCGCCGTGCTCACGCCGCACGCCGGGCAGGTGCTCGCGCTGGCGTTCTGCGGCGGCATGCTGGCCTCCGGCGGCGTGGACGGCTCCGTGCGGCTCTGGGACCCCGGCACGGGCGTCCCGCTGCGCCGCCTGTCCGGGCGGGACGGCGGGGTGGCGGCGCTGGCCGCCGGGCGGGTGGAGGGGCGGGAGGTGCTGGTGTCGGCCGGGTACGGGCGGGAGGTGCGCGTCTGGGACCCTCTTACCGGCGAACTGCTGCTCGCGCTGCCCGACGCGCACCCCGGCCCGGTGTACGCGCTCGCCGTCGGCTCGTCCGGCGGGCGTCCGCTGATCGCCTCGGGCGGGCTCGACGGGGCGGTCCTGCTGTGGGACGCGCGGTCCGGGGAGGCGGCGGGCGTCCTGGAGTGCGGCCCGGCGATGGTCGTCTCGCTCCGGTTCGCCGGTGACGTGCTCCTGGCGGGCCGCCACGACGGCGTGGTGCGCCGGTGGCGGCTGCCCGGCGGCGAGCCGCTGACGGCGTCACGCGTCGGCTGGACGCCCCTGGCGCTCTCCCCTGACGGCTACGCCGCCGGCCTCCAGGGGCTCGCCACCCTCCCCGGCTGACGACCCGCGCGAGCACGCCTCACCCGCCCTCCCCGCCCGGCGACCCGCGCGAGCACGCCTCACCCGCCCTCCCCGGCCCGCGCGCCCGGCGCGGCGGCGCGGGGCGGGGTCAGGGGGCGGGCGTTCAGTTCCGTGGCGCCCGCGGCGACGAGCAGGTTCTCCACCTGCTCCAGGCGCAGCCGCCAGGCCAGCTCCACGGCCTGGCGTTCGATGGGAGCGAGCCGTTCCGGGGCGGAGAACTCCGGCGCGCCGTGCGTGGCGACGGCGCGGCCGCCCGGGCCGAGCTCCAGCGTGTGCCGCACGTACGCGGGCGGGCCGCCGTACGCGGGGGTCAGCGCGACGGTGAACTCGGCCCGTCCGGAGGTCAGGCGGAGGTCGTCGAGCCGTCCGCGCACCCCGGTGACCGGGTCGGTGAAGGCGGTGACGCGCTCCAGCCAGGCGCGTACCGCCGGCTCCCGCGCCTCGCCCCTGAGGGCGCCCAGCGGCGACGACTCCCCGTCGCGGGGTGACGCCGCGGCGACCGCCTCGGCCCGGTCGCCCCACGGCGCCGCGGCCCGCTCCGCGGGCGTGGCCTCGCCCACGGCGGCGCGGACGGTCAGCGGCGGGTCGGGCGTCTGCGAGCGGGCACGGCTGCCGTGGACGGGCGGGAGGGGGTTCGCCCGCCGGTGCTCGTACCCGTCGAGGGCCCTGACGAGGAGCTCCGGCAGGACGCCGCGCCTGGCCTGCTGCCCGGGGGGCTCCCCGCCCGCGGCGACCCAGCCGAGGTAACGCACCTCGGCCGCGGTCACGACGTGCTCGGGCGGGCGCCCGAGCAGGGCGTTGACGCTCCCGTGCAGCCACGCCGCGTCGGGCGCGCGGCTCTCCGGCCCGCCGCCGAGCTGCCACACCAGCGCGTGCAGCCGGGTGAGCTCCGGCGTCGTGTACGGGTGCTGGGGCCCCGCGCCGAACGCCTGCCGTCCGGTCTCGGTCAGGGCGTCCACGTAGTCGAGGTGGCGTGGCATCAGGTCGGGCAGGCGCAGGCCGCCTCCGGGGCCGCTGAGCAGGAAGAGGGTGGCCGCCCTGTCGAGCCGCTGGACGTGGTCGGCCAGCGGCCGGTCCCCCTGCGGGAAGCGCCCGGTGTCGAGCAGTGTCCGCACGTGCTTGGGCAGGCCCTTGCGCTCCACCGGCGCCGGGCCCTGCCAGGCGGAGGGTTCGAGCGGCTCGGGGCGGCCGAGCCGGTGCAGCGGCACCTCGACGGCCGACGGGAAGCCGCGCAGCAGGTGGCCGCCGAGCGTGACGAGGTGCCGGTCGCGCAGCCCCGCGAGGGCGGGCAGCGGGCGCCCGTCCGCGCCGCGCAGCGCGTGGCTGTGGGCGTGGGGGTAGGCGAGGTCGCGGCGGTTGGCCCCCATGAGGCTGGCGTCGCGGGGGGCGTCGTCGGTGGCGGGCCGCCTGCTGCCGTCGCCGTGGACGCGGTACTCGTTGTCGAGCCCCAGCATGTGCCCCACCCGCTGCGCGTGGGTGACCAGCGGCGACGTGGAGGAGAACGACATGGTGCCCGACTGCTGCGTCCGGTCCGCGCGTCTGAGGCCGATGCGCTGCTCGGGCCGCGTCCCCGGCGGGGCGGGCTCGAACTCGACCCGTACGTGCAGCTGGGAGCCGTCCAGGGGCAGCGTGTGCTGGTGGTTGAAGTGGAGGTCGACGGCGTCGCGCACGTCGGACCTGAGCGCGGCGAGCTCGTCCGGCGTCATCCCTGCCTGCGCCTGGTAGCGGACGGTCACCGTGAACTCGCTGACCGGCCGCAGCGTGCCGTCGGGGCCGCGCGCCCACATCCTGCGCAGCTCGACGTCGGCGGCCCCGGGCAGGCCGCCCTCGACCTGCTCGGGGACGGTGTCCGCCCTGGCCTGCTCCCACGCCTCGGCGCGGACGGCGTGGCGCGGGTCGAGCGCGTACGCGTGGTTCTGCCCCTCGCGCAGCGCGGCCCGGGTGACGGGGTCGGGCGCCAGCGGGCCCCGGCCGGGGCCGTCAGGGGAGGCGCGGGGGACGGCGGGGCCGGGCGGATGGGCGAGGTCCGCGAGGTGGGCGAGGTCGGGTCCGCTCACCTCGCCGCCCGACGCCCGCAGCCTCCGCAGGCCGTCGGTGAGGGCCCGCAGGTCGGCGGTCCCGGCGGCGAGGGCGTAGGAGTGCTCGCCCGCGTACGCGAAGGAGACGGCGGCCCTGCGGGCGGTCTCCGCGCCGGGCGGCTCCCCGAGGAGCTCGCCCGCGGCCCGCCGCAGCACCCCGGCGCCGTTGTCGCGGGGCAGCGTCCTGCCGCCGTCGGCGGTGAACCACTCGGCCAGCCTGGCCAGGCCCTCGACGGTGCGCGCAGTCACGTGCTCGCGCCCGCCCAGGGCGTCGCCGAGCATGCCCCTGATCAGGAACCCGTACGGCATCCCGTGGTCGGGCGTGCCGCCCAGGAGGGTGGCCAGGCGGTGGAAGCGGAGGAAGTCGCGGGGGCCGAGCACGGTGACGTCCTTGCCGTAGAGCAGGGCGGCGGCGTCGGTGAGCGCGTCGGTGTAGGCGAGGTGCGCGGAGGTGACGTCCTCGCCGCCGAACAGGTGGTGGACGCGCTCCAGCCGCCTGGCGTGCCCGACGGGGTCGGTCCCTGGCGCGGCGGGGAAGCGGCGGTCGAGGTCCCGCAGCTCGGCGGGCAGCACGAGACGCTCGGCGCCCCGGGTGCGTTCGGCGAACCCGCCCCGGGGCGCGGCCTCGCCGCGCGCGGCCGGGAGGGGGTCGTCCAGCCGCACCAGGTGTTCGAGGGCGGCGAGGTGGCGGTCGCGCAGCCCGGAGAGCTGGACGACCGGCCGGCCCGCGCGGTCGGCCATGAGCTCCCCCGACGCCCACCACTGGTGCCGCAGCGCGTCGCCCATGAGACCGGGGTCGCCGGGCACGGCCGCGGAGGTCGGGGTCCTCCTGCCGGGCTCGCCCGGGTGCCGGTACTCGTCGGGCAGGGCCAGCAGGTGGGAGATCTCGTGGGCGAGCGTGTCCGGCGCCTCCGCCGCGTGCCAGGTCAGGGCGTCCGACCTGCCGTGACCCGGCGCGAACGTGACCACGCCGTCGGCCCCGGGGGCGGCGTTCGCCACCTCCTCGAAGGTGAGCCTGACGTGGAGCTGGCTGCCGTCGGAGAGGCGGTGCCGGTGGTTGAAGAACAGGTCGGCGGCCTCGGCGGCGCGGCGCTTCAGCAGGGCGAGCGCGCCCTCGTCCAGGCCGGGGGCGGTGACGTGGCGGACGCGGACGCTCAGCTCGGTCACGTCCCCGGCGTCGAGGCGGAAGCGGCGGACCTCGACGTGCGCGGCGCCGTCCACCTCGGGGACTCCGGTGCGGCGGTCGAGGACGCGTACGGGGGCGTCGGCGCGCAGGTGGGCCCACTGCCTGGCCTGGAGCGCCGAGCCGGGGTCCACCGCGTAGGCGCGGCCGTCGCGCAGCACGGCCAGCTCCCGCTCCGGGTACACGAGGCGGTGCGGCGTCCTCGTGTCGGGGTCGGGGTCGGGCGGGCGCGCCCGGACCCCGCTGGGGGTACCGGTGGGTTCGTGCGGGGCGCCGCCGGGGATCCCCGGGTCGGGTGACGGGGCGGCGGGCACGGTGGCGCGGTCGCCGAGGCCGGTGAAGGCCGTGGGCGCGTCGGAGAAGGCCAGCGGGACGCCGGGCGGCGCGTCGAGGATCGGCACCGGGCCGCTCGCGTGCTCGGCGATCTTGCCGAAGAGGTAGGCGGCGTTGGCGGCCCAGTCGCCCCGCCCGGCGGCCCGCATCTCCTGCAGGACCGTCTCCACACGGGGCCGCAGCACCTCGATGTCGCGCGGGTGCAGCGGGTTGTCCACGAAACGGGGCAGGCCGCCGGGCTCGGTCTCGCGGAAGAAGTGCCGCACCATCGGGTTCGCCGTGTCGGGCAGGACGTGTTCGAGGACCTTGTCGTGGTCGAACCCGCGCAGCACGCCGTGCTCGACCCGCAGGCCGCTGCCGCCCGGCCCGTTCCCGAGCCGGTCGTGGTTGGAGGTGACGGTGTCGAGCGCGCCCATGAGGACGCCGTGCCGGGTGGTGTCGTGGCCCGGGACCTCCCAGGCGCCGCCGGGGCGGCGCACGATCACGGGCTCCTCGCCGCCGACCCAGCCGACCCGTACGGTGCGGTCGCCGGTGATCCTTGTGGGGGCGACGTCCGCGCCGAGCGCCCTGCCGAGCTTGGAGCCGAAGTGCTCCCTGTCGCGCCGCTCGGCGCCGGAGAACTCCTTCTCCACCTCGGCGCCGTGCCGGCCGTCGATCAGCTCGGCCCTGACGGTCTCGCGTCCGGCGGGCAGCGGCAGCCTGACCGGCTCCCCCACGGCGCCGGTGCCGCCGCCGTCGCGGTTGAGGAGGGCGTCGAGGTGCCCGGACGGTTCGGGCGGCAGGTCGTCGAGCGAGGGCAGCGCCCGCGCGAGCCTGGTGGCGTCAGGGCCGGGCGAGGCACCGGACGACGCACCGGACGGCGCGCCGTCGGGGCCGGAGGGGGCGCCGTGGCCGGGCGCGCCGCCGGGGCCCGAGGAGGCGTGGTGGGCCGGGGCGCCGCCCCAGCTCGCCCAGTGCGCGTCGGCCATGCCGATGCCGCCCGCCGTCGCGCCCTTCAGCACCGCCTCCCAGTCGAGCGGCTGCCCCGAGGCGACCTGCGTGACGAGCGTGGCGGCGCCCCCGGCCAGGGCGGACTCCCCCATCAGCCCGAGGAGCGACCGGGGCGGGCGCAGCCAGGTCACGCCGGTGAGCAGCGCCCCGGTCAGCATGCCGGTGCCGACGGAGCCGAGGAGCTGCCCGACGTCGATGCCGTCCCTGCGGCGCTGGCTCGCCTGGAGGTACAGGTCCATGCCGCCCATGAGCGCCCCGAACAGGGCGATGTTGAACAGCAGCCGCTTGCCGAGCTGCCTGACGGTCATCCTGGCGGCGCGGGCCCGCAGCACCATGGCGCTGAACGCCACTCCCGAGGTGCCCGGCGTGAGCAGCGCCCACAGCAGCCAGCCGATCTGGACGACCAGCAGCAGCACGGAGAGCTTGATCATCCGCTTGGTGTACTGCACCTGGACGCCGAGGTCGTTCAGCGCGACGGCCAGCCGCACGAGGCGGGCGACCACGTCGGCCCGCCCGCCGCCGATCCGGTCGTTCACGTACGCGGCGAACGCGCGCAGCGCCTCGCCGTCCCAGACGGCAGGGTCGGGCTCCCCGGGGAGCCGCCCGCCGTGCGCGCCCCGCGCCATGTCACGCGCGGCGGCGACCAGTTCGTCGGCGAGCGCGAACAGGTCGGCCTCGCGCGCCTGCGGCCAGTCCATGCCGACCACCCAGCCGACCCAGGGGCGCGCCCAGGACGGGATGGGCACGCCGTCCAGCCACACCGCGGCGGTCAGGCTTCCGGCGCGTCCGCCGCCCGGTAGCCGGCCGCGGTGACGCGCAGCCCGTCGCGCGTACGGTCGAGGTCGGCGATGTGGGCGTGGAAGGCGTCGATGACGTCGGCCTTGAGCTGGGGGAAACTCTTCTCCAGCTCGGCGCCGTAGTGGTCGTGCCCCATGGGCCTGCCCGCCCTGGCGAACGCCTCGGTCACGCGGCGCAGCACCTCCCTGGCGTGCGTGGCCTCGTCGTCGTAGGCGCCGGCGCCGCGCATGATCCCCGGCCAGCCGGCCGTGTAGCCGTTCTCCACAGGGCGCGCTCCCGTCTCGCTGGTTGACAGGAGAACCTACCGCAACACTGGCGTTTCCCGTCAAACGGGGCGGGAAGCGTAGGGCATGGATCACTCTCAGGCGCCCGTGCTCGACGCGCTGCTGGACTACCACCGCACCGGCCAGCTCGTCTTCGGCCCTCCCGGGCACAAGCAGGGGCGCGGGACGGACCCGCGCGTGAGCGCCGTGCTCGGCGAGTCCGTCTTCCTCAACGACGTGCTCGCCACGGCCGGCCTCGACGACCGCAGGGGCTCGCGCGGCGTCCTGCGGCGGGCCGAGGAGCTGATGGCCGACGCGGTGGACGCCGACCACACGTTCTTCTCGACGTGCGGCAGCTCCCTGTCGGTCAAGGCGGCGATCCTCGCCGTCGCGGGGCCGCACGAGAAGCTGCTCATCGGCCGGGACGTGCACAAGTCGGTGGCGTCCGGCCTGATCCTGTCGGGGGTGCGCCCGGTCTGGGTGGAGCCGCGCTGGGACCCCGGCCTGCACCTGGCCCACCCGCCCGCGGCGGCGGCGTTCGAGGCGGCGTTCGGCGAGCACCCGGACGCCAAGGGGGCGCTGGTGACGAGCCCGTCGCCGTACGGGACGTGCGCGGACCTCTCGGCGATCGCGCGCGTCTGCCACGAGCACGGCAGGCCGCTGATCGTGGACGAGGCGTGGGGCGCGCACCTGCCCTTCCACCCCGACCTGCCGAGCTGGGCGATGGACGCGGGCGCCGACCTCTGCGTGACGTCGGTGCACAAGATGGGCTCGGGGCTGGAGCAGGGGTCGGTGTTCCACCTGAAGAGCGACTTCGTCGATCCGGGAGTGCTGAAGGCGCGCGCCGACCTGCTCGACACGACCAGCCCGTCGGTGCTGGTCCACGCGGCGCTGGACGGCTGGCGCCGCCAGATGGTGGAGCACGGGCAGGAGCTGTACGACCGGGCGCTGGCCCTCGCCGCCGAGGTCAGGGCCGCCGTCGGCGACCTCGACGGCCTGCGCGCGCACGGGCGCGAGGACTTCTGCGGCCCCGGCCGCGCCTTCGACATGGACCCGCTTCAGGTGATCATCGACGTGAGCGCCCTGGACAGGGCCGGCTACGCGATGGCCGACTGGCTGCGCGAGCGCCACCGGGTGAACCTGCACGTCTCCGACCACCGGCGGATCAGCGTCCAGCTCAGTCACGCCGACGACGAGGGGACGGCGCGCCGGCTGCTGGAGGCGCTGGGCGACCTGGTCGAGCACGCCCACGAGCTGCCTCGGGCGGCCGTCGAGGTGCCCGGCCCCGCCGAGCTGCGCCTGGAGCAGGCGATGCCGCCGCGCGACGCCTTCTTCGGCCCGGCGGAGCAGGTGCCGTGGGAGGAGGCGGCGGGCCGGGTCACGGCGGAGCTACTGACGCCGTACCCGCCGGGCGTGCCCGCGGCGCTGCCCGGCGAGCGGCTGGACGAGGCGGTGCTGCGTTACCTGAGGACCGGGGTGGACGCCGGGATGGTGGTCCCCGACGCGATGGACGGCTCGCTGAGGACCGTCCGGGTGGTCCGCGAGGAGGACTAGCGCCACGTGAGGAGCGACCCGCCGGACAGGGCGGCGGGCCGGGGTCGTCATGCGCCCGTACGGTCCGAGCAAAACCGTTATTAGGTGCAGAACATACGTTTTCGGGCATAAGCCCTAAATCTGGATAAATACGCATAAGTTGGGAGTGGTGGGTGTGCCGGGGTCCATGGGAGCGATTCGTGTCGGCGTGGAGGAGGAGTTCCACATCGTCGACGCCGCGACGCGGCGGCTGGCGCCCCGGTCGGACCTCCTGCTCGAAACGCTGCCGCGCGGCCGCTTCACCCATGAGCTGCAGCGGTCGATGCTGGAGTCGAACAGCGACCCCTGGCTCACCCTCGACGAGCTGGCCCGCGACCTGTGCAACCTGCGCGGCACCGCCGTCAGGCAGGCCGAGGCGCTGGGCCTGGGCATCATGGCGGCCGGGACGCCCCAGCTCGTCGACAAGGACGAGCTGAAGGTGTACCCGGTCCCCCGCTACGAGCAGATGCTGACCGACTTCCAGCTCCTCACCCGCGAGCAGCTCATCTGCGGCACCCACGTCCACGCCGAGGTGGCCGACCGCGACCTGGCCGTGGCCGTCGCGCACCGGCTGGGGCCGTGGCTGCCCCCGCTGCTCGCGCTCAGCTCCAGCTCACCGTTCTGGGACGGCTCCGACACCGGCTACGCCAGCTACCGCACCCTGGTGTGGCAGCGCTGGCCCACCGCCGGCCCGATGGCGCGCTTCCGCTCGGCCGCCGAGTACGAGGAGATGATCAAGGGGCTGATCCGCTCCGGCGTGATCGCCGACCCCGGGATGATCTACTTCGACATCCGCCCCTCGTCCCACGCGCCCACCGTGGAGCTGCGCATCTGCGACTCCTGCCCACGCGTCGAGGACATCGTGCTGATCGCCGGGCTGTACCGGGCGCTGGTGGCCAGGGAGCTGGAGGCGGTGCGCGCCGACCCGGACAGGGAGGTGCACCTGGCGGCGGTGCGGGCCGCCACCTGGCAGGCGGCCAGGTCGGGGCTGGAGGGCGAGCTGGTGGACCCCGTCGAGGGGGTGCCGCGCCCGGCCCCCGCCGTCATCCGGCGGCTGCTGGACGACCTGCGGCCCCACCTGGAGGCGTCCGGCGACTGGGAGCTGATCCGCGCCCTGACGGCGGAGGCGCTGGCGCGCGGCAGCTCGGCGCACCGGCAGCGGCTGGCCTTCGCCCGGCGCGGACGGCTGTCCGACGTCGTGGACGTCCTGCTGGAGGAGACCCGCTCCGCGCGCTGGGACCGGCCCGCGGGAGGCCCGACCCTGCACTCCCCCTCCCCCTGCCCGCGCGCCGCCTGAGCGCCCGACCGGGCCGATCCGGCTGACCGACCGACTCCAGAGGAGACGTATGTGTGGCGTGAGCGGCGAGATCCGGTTCGACGGCGAGGCGGCCGACATCGGCGCGGTCGCCCGGATGACCGAGACGATGCACGAGCGCGGCCCCGACGGGTCCGGCCACTGGTCGCTCGGCCCCGTCGCCTTCGGGCACCGCAGGTTGAAGATCATCGACTTGTCCGACAAGGCGGCCCAGCCGATGGTGGACGCCGCGCTGGGCCTCGCGGCCGTCTTCAACGGCTGCCTGTACAACTACCGTGAGCTGCGCGACGAGCTGCGCCGCGCCGGCTACCGGTTCGCGTCCACGTCCGACACGGAGGTGCTGGTCAAGGCGTTCCACCGGTGGGGGCCGCGCTGCGTCAAACGCTTCCAGGGCATGTTCGCCTTCGCCGTCCACGAGCGCGGCACCGGGCGGCTGACGCTGGCCCGCGACCGCCTCGGCGTCAAGCCGCTGTACGTCACCCGCGACGCCCGGCGGCTGCGCTTCGCCTCCACGCTGCCCGCGCTGCTCGCCGCCGGGGGCGTCGACACCTCCGTCGACCCGGTGGCGCTGCACCACTACATGACGTTCCACTCGCTGGTGCCCGGCGAGCGGACCGTGCTCGCGGGCGTGCGCAAGCTGCCCGCCGCCACCGTACGGACCGTCGAGGCCGACGGGACGACCGCGGACGTGCGCTACTGGGAGCCGTCCCACACCCGCGACGCCGTCCCGGGGGCGGCGGGGATGGGCGCGGGCGAGTGGCGCGAGGCGGTGCTCGACGCGCTGCGCGCCGCCGTGCGCAGGCGCATGGTGGCCGACGTGCCCGTGGGGGTGCTGCTGTCGGGCGGCCTCGACTCCAGCGTCATCGTCGCGCTGCTGGCCGAGCAGGGGCAGCACGACCTGCTGACGTTCAGCATCGGGTTCGACGCGGCGGGCGGCGAGCAGGGCGACGAGTTCGCCTACTCCGACCTGGTGGCCGAGCGGTTCGGGACGAAGCACCAGCGCGTCCGCGTCCCCGCCGACCGGGTGGCGTCCGCGGTGGAGCAGGCGGTGCACGCGATGAGCGAGCCGATGGCCAGCCACGACTGCGTCGCCTTCCACCTGCTGTCGCGGGAGGTCGCGAGGCACGTGAAGGTCGTGCAGTCGGGGCAGGGCGCCGACGAGGTGTTCGCCGGCTACCGCTGGTTCCCGCCGCTCGCCGGGGTGCCGCGCGAGCGGGCCGCCGACGTGTACGCCAGGGAGTTCTTCGACCGGCCGCACGCCGAGCTGGCCGGCGTCGTCGCCCCCGCCCACCTGGCCGGTCACGACGCGAGCGGCGCGTTCGTCCGCGGCCACCTGGACCGGCCGGGCGCCGACACCGCGCTCGACGCCGTCCTGCGCCTGGAGACGACCGCCATGCTCGTGGACGACCCGGTCAAACGGGTGGACAACATGACCATGGCGCACGGCTTGGAGGCGCGCACGCCGTTCCTCGACCACGAGCTGGTCGAGCTGGCCGCGGCCTGCCCGCCCGAGCTGAAGCTGGCGGGTGGCGGCAAGGGCGTGCTCAAGGACGCCGCCCGCGGGCTGCTGCCCGGGCAGGTCGTGGACCGTCCCAAGGGCTACTTCCCCGTCCCCGCCGTGCGCCACGTGGACGGGCCGGTGCTGGAGCTCGTCCGCGACGCCCTGACCGGCCCCGCCGCGCGCGGGCTGTTCCGCCGCGAGTGCGTGGACCGGCTGCTCGCCGAACCGGACGGGCACAGGACGCCGACCGGGGTCAGCACGCTGTGGCAGATCGGGCTCCTGGAGCTGTGGCTGCAGGCCCACGGGGTGTGATGGCGGAGCTGCTGACCGGCGGGGCCCGCCTGCCCGCCCACGCGGCGCTGACCGCGTGGAGCTGCCGCAGACCGGCGCTCGCGCCCGGCGACGACGCCGTCGTCTACGTCGGCGACGAGGACGGCTCGCCCCGTGTCTGGATCACGCCGCTCGCCGGCGGCGCGCCCGCGCACCCCGTGGACACCGGCCCGCAGCCGGTGGCGGACGTGAGCTGGTCGCCGACCGGCGAGCGGCTGGCGGTGCTGGTGGCCCCCGGCGGCGGCGAGCACACCCAGGTCTGGACGGTACGCCCCGACGGCGGCGACCTGCGCCCCCTCGCCGCGCCCCCGGGCGGGTCCGCGTCGTTCGTGCGCTGGACCCACCGCGGCGACGTGCTGCTCCTCGCCGAGACCTCCGCGGAGGGACGCACCGAGGCGGTGCTCGCCGACGCCGCCACCGGGGCGCGCCAGGTCGTCGCCGCGGGCCCGCTGCTGTGGCCCGCCGCCGCCAGCCGCGACCACGCGGCCGTGCTGCTGCGGCGCGGGCCGCGCGGCAGGAGGCGGATGTCCCTGGCGGCGCTGCCCTCCGGGCACCCGCCAGGCGAGGAGCGGGAGCTGCTGCCCGGACTGCCGGGCACGACCGACCACGGAGCCCTGCCGCCCCTGGGCGACGTGGCGTACCTGCTGTCGGACGCGGGGCGGGACAGGGCCGCGCTCGTCGCCGTGCCCGCGGGCGGCGAGGCCGCGGTGCTGGCCGAGCGGCCCGACGCCGAGCTGGACCGGTTCTCGCTCAGCCCCGACGGGCGCAGGGCCGTCCTCGTGTGGAACGTGGACGGCCGCTCCGAGCTGGCCGTCGTCGAGACGGAGACCGGGCGGGCCAGGGCGCTTCCCCCGCCGCCCGCCGACGTCGTCACCTCGGTGCGGACGTCCCTGGACGGCTCCCTGGCCGTCCTCGCGGCCGAGAGCCCGACCGAGCCGTCCCATGTGCTCGTGTGCGACCTGGACGGCGGCGGCTGCGCGCGGGTGGCGGGCGCGGGGCCGCTGCCCGGCGCGGCGGGGGCGGAACCGGTGCGGATCCGCGCCAGGGACGGGCTGGAACTGGCCGCCTGGCTCTACCGGCCGCCCGGCGCGCGCGGCCCGGCGCCGTTCGCGGTGCACCTGCACGGCGGCCCCGAGGACCAGGAGCGGCCCGCCTTCAACCCCCTCTACCAGAACCTGCTGGCCGCCGGGATCGGCGTGCTCGCGCCGAACGTGCGCGGCTCCGCCGGCTACGGGCGCGCCTTCCGGGAGGCCGACGACCTGGCGCTGCGCTTCCGCGCGATCGACGACGTCGCCGACTGCGTCGCCGCGCTCGTCCGCACGGGCGCCGCCGACCCGGGCAGGATCGCCTGCATGGGCTGGTCGTACGGCGGCTACCTGACGCTCGCCGCGCTCACCGCCCACCCGGGGATGTTCCGGGCGGGCGTGGACGTGTGCGGCATCGCGGACTTCGAGACGTTCTACGCCAGGACGGAGCCGTGGATCGCCGCCGCGGCCGTCAGCGAGTACGGCCACCCGGAGGCCGACCGCGACCTGCTGCGCGCGCTGTCGCCGCTGCGCGCCTTCGACCGGATCACCGCCCCGCTGCTCGTGGTGCACGGCGCCCGCGACACGAACGTCCCGCTGCACGAGGCCCAGCAGGTGATCGCGGCGGCCGCGGCGCGCGGCCTGCCGTGCGACCACCTGATCTTCCCGGACGAGGGGCACGAGATCCGGCGGACGTCCAACCGGGTCTCGTACGTCGGGACCGTGGTGTCCTGGCTGTCGCGCCACCTCCTGCCCCCGCCCTGACCGCGGCAGGCCCCCGGGCGGCCGCCGGCGGCGGAGGGAGCGGGGATCAGGAACGGCCGCGGCCGGTGAGGGCGTCGCGCAGGCGGTCCACCAGGCCGGCGCCCGGCGCGAGCAGCTTGTTGGCGGGCGGCGTGTCGGGCGCCGACGGGTGCGGCCTGGTCGGGGCCAGCTTCTTCGCCCTGGTCACCTTCTCCCCCAGCTCGACGAGCTGCTGCGGCGTGCACGCCTGCCGCAGCTTCGGGAACAGGTCGCCCTCCTCCTCGCGGATGTGGTGGCGGATCTCGTCCATCAGCCGGTGCACCGTCGGCCAGAACTCCGCGTCGCCCGGCTCCAGCCGCTCCAGGTCCTTCATGGTCCGCTCGGCCTCGGCGTGCTCCTTGATCTCGTGGTCGGCGACCTCGTCGCCGCCCGGAACGTGCTCGCGCGCCGCCGGGTACAGGTACTCCTCCTCGGCCACCGAGTGGCGCACCAGCTCGATCACCACCTTCTCGGCCAGGTGCTTGGCCTCCTCACCTCCGGTGCCGGTCAGTGCCTCCAGCCGGGTGAACATCTCCTCCACCTCGCGGTGGTCGGTGACCAGCACGTCGATGACGTCCTGCTGAGCGTTCACGGTGACATCCTCTCCTTCGCGATACGGGGGCAGTCGGGGGCAGTCGTCTCCCCGTTCCCGCCCAGCGCCCCCGAAACCTGCCCCGCCCGGTCCACCACGCCGCCCCTGTCACGACGTGCCGGTCACGCACATCGGCAGGGTGGGGGAAGACGCCAGGCGGGGCGGCGCGCGGCGCTCGACGCGCGGCGCGACCTCGCCTCCCAGCCGCTCCTGCTGCTGATGCTCGCCCTGTACGCTGCGCCCGGAGAGCGTTCCGCTGGACGCGGCCAGGCCGGCGGCCGCGCCGCGATGAGCGCGGTCGGTTCGGCGTAGAACGGGCGGGAGCCGATCCGATAGGAGATCCCATTCGCCAGGAAATCGACCTCTACATCGGTCATGACTTGTAGTCAAAAAAGCAGTCGGAAAGGTCTTGCTCCTGTCGGCGAATGTGTTCATATTTGCGGAAGGTCACCCCCACCCCCCAGGAGGCTTTCCGTGAGCATCCGTGGATTAGGCACCCGGCGCGCAGGTCTGATCGCCGCCGCCGGGCTCCTCGCGAGCGCGCTGCTGGGCTCACCCGCCCAGGCGTCGCCGCCCCCGTCGCAGCCCGGCGCCGACCCAGCGGCGGCCGCGGCGGCGGCCGAGAGCAGGCTCGGCGACCGCACCGCCGGGTCGTACTTCGACCAGGCCCAGGGCAAGATGGTCGTCACCATCACCGACCCCGCCGACGCGCAGGCGGTCACCGACGCCGGCGCCGTGCCGAAGGTGGTGCCGCGCAGCGGTGAGCACCTGGCCGGCCTCATGGCGCAGCTCGACCGCACCGCCCGGGTGCCGGGCACCGCGTGGGCCGTCGACCCCGCCGCCAACCAGGTCGTCGTGTGGGTCGACAGCACGGTCGGCGGCGGCGCGCGCGGCAAGGTCGAAGGCGCCGTCCAGCAGGCCAACCAGCAGTCGGCCGCCCAGCTCGGCGCGGCGGCGAGCGAGGCCTCGCCCGCGGTGCGCGTCGAGAACGAGCCGGGCAGGTTCCAGCTGTTCATCCAGGGCGGCGACGCCATCTACGGCGGCGGCTACCGCTGCTCCCTCGGCTTCAACGTGGTGAGCGGCTCCACGTACTACTTCCTGACGGCCGGGCACTGCGGCAACATCGCCTCGACCTGGTACGCCAACTCCAGCCGCACCACCGTGCTCGGCACCGTCTCCGGCAGCAGCTTCCCCGGCAACGACTACGCCCTGGTCCGCTACACGAACACGAGCATCGCCAAGCCGGGCAGCGTGAACCTCTACAGCGGCTCGCGCGACATCACCGGCGCCGGCAACGCGTACGTCGGCCAGTCGGTGCAGCGCAGCGGCAGCACCACCGGCCTGCACAGCGGCACCGTGACGGCGCTGAACGCCACGGTCAACTACGCCGAGGGCACCGTACGGGAGATGATCAAGACGACGGTGTGCGCCGAGGGCGGCGACAGCGGCGGCCCGCTGTTCTCCGGCGGCACGGCGCTCGGCCTGACCTCGGGCGGCAGCGGCAACTGCTCGAGCGGCGGCACGACGTTCTTCCAGCCGGTCACCGAGGCGCTGAGCGCCTACGGGGTGAGCATCTACTAGACGGGCACCGGCGAGCCCGGCCCGGCCCCGCGGCGCCACGCGCCGCGGGGCCTCTCCGCGTCTCCGCGGTCTCCGGGTCTCCGCGTCTCCGCGCGCCCGTGCCGCTCAGGCGCCGGAGGCCAGCTTGAGCAGGACGACGCCGGTGATGATCGCCGCGAACGACGCGAGCTTGGGCGGGGTGATCCGCTCCTTGTACAGCAGCGCGCCGAGCAGGACCGTGCCGACCGAGCCGATGCCGGTCCAGATCGTGTAGCCGACGCCGACGTCCAGCGTCTTCAGCGCCAGGCTGAGGGTGAAGACGCCGCCGGCGGCGGCCAGCAGCGTGAAGACCGAGGGCCACAGGCGGGTGAAGCCGTGGGTGGCGTTGGTGCCGAGGGCGAAGGCGATCTCGAAGACGGTGGCGATGCCGAGGTAGATCCAGGCCATGGGGATTCTCCGGTTCGGGCGGGGCGGTTGTCAGACCGCCGGTCAGGACGCCGCTGAGGACGAGGACGAGGATGTCGCCGCGGACGAGGACGCCGGGGGCGACGCGGGTGCCGGCGCGGCGGTCAGGCGGTCGGCGAGCTTCAGCCCGATGACACCGCCGATGATCAGGACGAACGCGGCGATCTTCATGGGCCCGAGCGGCTCGTCGAAGACGAGCGTGCCGAACACGACCGTGCCCACCGAGCCGATGCCGGTCCAGACGGTGTAGCCGACGCCGACGTCCAGGGTCTTCAGCGCCAGGCTGAGGAAGAAGATGCCGCCCGCGGCGGCGGCCACCGTCAGCAGCGACGGCCCGAGCCGGGTGAAGCCTTCGCTCGCGTTGGTGGCGAGCGCGAAGACGACCTCGAAGACGGCCGCCACGAGCAGGTGGATCCAGGCCATGCCGGTTCCCTTCATTTACTTGCTTGTACATGCATATTCTGTACATGCATGTAGGGTGGCTGTCAACGCGGGAGGTACGCAGTCATGAGCAGCAGGGACGACGAGGTCTGGGTCGGCGTGGTGCGGCTGCACGCCCGGGTGGAGCACGAACTCGCCGTAGCGCTCCAGCGGCACGGGCTCGGCCTGTCGGAGTACCGCGCCCTGTGCCACCTGTCGGACGCGCCCGGCGGCGAACTGCGCATGCAGGACCTCGCCGACCTGCTCGGACTCAACCAGAGCTCGGTGACCCGGCTCGTCGGACGGCTGGAACGGGCCGGGCTGACCCGCAGGGACCTGTGCCCGGACGACCGGCGCGGCGTCTACAGCGTGATCACGGACGAAGGCCGCGCCAGAAAGTCCGAGGCGACCTCGACGTACGAACACGCCCTCTCCACAGCCCTCGACCACGCGTCCGGAGAGCCCGGCCTCGACCGCCTGGTGACAGCCCTCCGCCACCCCTGACCCGCACAACCAGACGACCGCCCTCCCCTCCGGGCGATCGGAATCCCCGAAACCGGCGCCCGCCACTCCCCCGGCTCACCGCACTCCTAAGCGAGTGCCCCAGACACCCGATCTGCGCAGCCGTGCCGGTGGCCGCGCGGCCGTGCAGGTCCGTACGGCGGAAAATGGCTTGCCTGGCATGGCGGAGCTCAGAGAACGTTGTGTCCATGAGGCTCTGACGGACAGCACCCCGCTGCTTCGAGATGCCACGGCGCCGACTCGTGCCGTGATGCCGCCCGCCCATACCCTTCTTCAGCGAAGAGAGCGTCCTTGTCTGAGCGACACTCCCGGCAGGAGCTCCTGCCGCCGTCCCCTCCGGCCACGGGGTCGGCCACCGTCACCGTGTTCGCCTCCCCCGCAAGCTGGATCGAGTCCGATGCCGTCGCGCAGTGCCATCAGGTGGCCGCGCTCGACGGCATGACGCACGTCGCCGCCATGCCGGACCTGCACCCAGGCAAGGGCGCCCCCATCGGCGCCGCCATGGCGTCGACCGTCCTGTACCCGTTCCTGGTGGGCTCCGACATCGGTTGCGGCATCGCCGTGTTCCCCGTCAAGCTCAAGCGCGCCGTACCCGAGAAGCTCGCCGCCCGGTTCCCCGACCTCGACCGCGCGCTGGACCCTGAACGGGATGCCGACGATCCCGCCTGGGCCGTCGCGCAGGACGGCATACCCGCTGGTCACGTCGAGGGCCTCGGGACGGTCGGCCGGGGCAACCACTTCGTCGAGCTGGCGCGGGTCGGGACCGTCTTCGAGCCGGGCCACGCCGCCCGTCTCGGCCTCGCCGCCGGCGACCTGGTTCTCATCGTCCACAGCGGTTCCCGCGGGCTGGGCGAACGGATCCTGCGCGAGCACACCGCGGTCCACGGCGCTGGTCCCGCCCCTGATCCCGGCGCGTACCTGGCGATGCATGACGAGGCCGTACGGTGGGGGTCGCTCAACCGGCGGCTGCTGGCCGCCCGGGTCGCCCACGCGCTGGGGGCCGAGCCCACCGAGCCGATCCTCGACCAGTGCCACAACCTGGTCGAGCTCCGCGACGGCAGCTACCTGCACCGCAAGGGGGCGGCGCCCGGTGACGGCCGCGACGTGCTCATCGCCGGTACGCGAGGCACCCCTTCCTACCTGGTGGCCGCCCACGCCGGGCCGGACGCCGGCCACTCCGTGGCGCACGGCGCGGGCCGCAAGATGTCGCGCGCGGACGCCCTGCGCCGCGGACGGGCCAAGCACACGGTCGAAGAGCTGCGCCGCACGCCGATGGGGTCGCTGGTGGTGTGCGGCGACCGCCAGCTCCTCTTCGAGGAGGCGCCGACGGCCTACAAGCGCATCGAGCAAGTGATCGCCGACCTCGTCCACCACGACCTCGCCACACCCGTGGCCACCACGATCCCTCTGGTCACCTACAAGACGCCCGACCTCGGACCGGCCCCCCAGCGGGACCACCGCGACCAGCGCCGCAAGCGAGGCCGGCCGTGACCGTCCACCTGCTCCTGTCGGCCGGGCGCGGCCCGCAGGAGTGCGCGTGGGCGCTGGCTCGGCTGCTGCACCGCCTGGAAGGCGACGCCACCCGGCAGGGCCTGGAGATCCAGCGGGCCCACACGGTTCCCGGCGACCGGGCCGGCACCTACCGATCGGTCCTCATCCGAATCGCAGGAGACGGCGCCGAGGCGTTCGCCGCCTCGTGGACCGGAACCCTGTGCTGGCAGGCCCCCAGCCCCTACCGGGCCGGCACCGGCCGGAAGAACTGGTACGTCATCGCCCGGCCGTGCCAGGTCGACGCCCCGCGCACGACGTTCGCGGAAGCGGACGTCGACGTCGTCGCCTGCCGCACCGGCGGCCCCGGCGGTCAACATCGCAACAAGGCCGGCACGGCCGTACGGGCGACGCACCGGCCCACGGGGATCGTCATCGTGGTCGACACCGAGCGGCAGTTCAGCCTCAACCGCCGCATCGCGATGCGGCTGCTGCGACAGCGCGTCGAACACGGCGACGAGGCGGCAGAGCGCGCCGTCACCACCGCCCGCTGGCACATCCACGACGAACTGGTACGCGGCAACCCGATCCGCACCGAACGTCCCGAGACGTCGGATCAGGACCTGGCCCCGCAGAAACAGACGCGCCGACCGCGGCGGCAGGCCACCCGCCCCCGCCCACCACGGGGAGGGGAGCCTCATCCGACGGCATGAGGACCGCTAGGGCGGGAGCGGGCGGCGCCGCCGTCCGGCCGCACCGCCCGCCCGCCCGCCCGCCCGCTGCAAGCCTCGACGCTCGCCGCCGTCAGGAGGGAAACGGCTCAGTGGCCGGGTTTGAGGTGGAGGCAGGAGTCGAACCCGCGTGCACGGCGTTGCAAGTCGTTACCTTGCCTCTCGGTCACTCCACCGGAGAGTGCCCGCGGTTTCGCCGCGGGCACCCGGTCCTGCCGCTCCGGTCAGGCGTGGGCGGCGAGGGCTTCGTCGATGATCGTCAGTGCGTGCTCCAACTGTGCGTCCGTCGTCGCGAGGGTGGGCAGGAAGCGGATCACGTTGCCGTCGCTGCCCGCGGTGAGCAGCAGAACTCCGCGCTGCGCGGCGGATTCCGCGACCGCGGGCGCGAGCCCCTGGCGGGGCTCGTTGGTGCCGGGGACGCTCAGCTCGAAGGCGATCATCGCGCCGTGGCCACGGACGTCCCCGATGACGGGATGGCGGGCGGCGAGCGCGGTCAGGCCCTTCCGGAGGGTCGCGCCGATCCGCTGCGCAGCGGCGAAGTGGTCGCCGCGTTCCAGTTCGGCGAAGACGGCGAGGGCCGCGGCGATGGAGACGGGGTTGCCGCCGAAGGTGCCGCCGAGACCGCCGGGCTGCGCCGCGTCCATGATCTCGGCGCGGCCGGTGACCCCGGCCAGGGGCAGCCCCGCGGCGATGCCCTTCGCGGTGAGCACGAGGTCGGGCACGAGGCCGAAGTGCTCGGCGGCGAACCAGGTGCCGGTGCGGCCGAGCCCGGACTGGATCTCGTCCGCGATGAACACGACCCCGTTCGCGGTCGCCCACTCCTGCAGCGCTGCCAGGTAGCCCTCGGCAGGGACGATGAAGCCGCCCTCTCCCTGGATCGGTTCCGCGATGACGGCGGCGAGGTCCGCTGCCCCGATCCGCTGTTCGAGGTAGGCGATGGTCCGCGCGGCCGCCTGCTCACCGCTCAGCCCGTCGCGGTAGGGGTAGGAGTTCGGCACCCGGTAGACGTCGGGGGCGAGGGGGCCGAAGCCCGTCGCGTACGGCACGGCCTTGTGGTTCATGGCCATGGCGAGGTTCGTACGGCCGTGGAAGGCGTGGTCGAGGGCGGCGACGGCGCGGCGGCCGGTGTGTCTGCGGGCGATCTTCACCGCGTTCTCGACGGCCTCCGCACCGGAGTTGACGAACAGGCTCTTCTTCGCGTGCGTGCCGGGGGTCTTCTGGGCCAGCAGCTCGGCGAGGCGGACGTAGCCTTCGTAGGGGGTCACGGTGAACAGGGTGTGGGTGACCTTCTCCAGTTGCTCGGCGGCTGCGGCGATGACCGAGCGGTTGCGATGGCCGATGGTCGTCACGCCGATGCCTGAGCCGAGGTCGAGGAAGCGGTTGCCGTCGACGTCGATGAGCCACGGGCCCTCGGCGGAGTCGATGTAGACGGGCAGCGCCCAGCCGGCGCCGCGGGACACCGCGGCGACGCGGCGGGCGTGCAGTTCGCGGCTGCGTGGGCCGGGGATCTCGGTGCGCAGCAGCGGTTCCGGCTCCACGGCGGTGTCGGGGATGTCGAGGACGGACATGGCGGGTTCTCCTGTCGTGGCGGCGGCGGCGTGGCGTGGGCGGTCACGCCTGTTCTGTGTGGTGTGTGGTTTCGGAGTGTGGTGGGCCGGGAACCGACCCAGGCGGCCGATCGCGTCGCGATGCGCAGGTGATCGGGTCGGTCCCGGCCGCGGCGGCTCGCCGCTCACGCAGCCGTCCTCCCGGCACGAGGGGGGCAGGCAAGGCGCCGTCCTGGCGCGGCGCGGCGGTGATGGCGTGCTGAGCGGGTACGGACGCGCCCGGCGCGGAATCCGGCGACCCGCTCAACCGGGCGTTCCTGGACGGATCCGCGCAGGTCGTACAGCGCGGTGAGCGCCTGGGTCATGCGTGCGCGCCCGTCAGGCGGGGCAGAGCGGCGATCGCGGCGGCCAGGTCGTCGGCGAGGTTCTGCGTCGCGGTCTCGTCGAGGTCGTGCACGGTCAACCGCAGGTGCCGGGCGCTGGGCCCGTCCCGGTTCAGGGCGAACTCGTCGCCGGTGCGGGCCAGCCAGCCGCGGCGCATGAGCTGTTCGGCCACTGATCGGGCGTCCGCGTTCACGTCGACCCACACGTTCAGCCCGTCGGCGGCTTGGGCGGCGATGCCCCGCTGAGCGAGGACGGCGACGAACGATGCGTTACGACTCCTGTAGTGCTCTCGGGCGCGAGCGATCCGCTCCCGTGCCTCCGGATCGGTGAGGAGCCCGTGGGCGAGCCGCTGGAGCAGGTGGCTGACCCACATGGTCCCGGGGGTCAACCGCGCCGAGAGCCGGGTGGAGGTCTCCGGGTCGGCGGCCACGAGAGCCAGACGCAGGTCGGGGCCGAGGAACTTCGAGACCGAACGGACCAGCGCCCAGCGCCGGTGCGCTGGGCCGATGACGGTGTGATACGCCGACGAGGACAGCAGGGAGAAGTGATCGTCCTCGATCACCAGGACATAGGGGTGCTCGGCCAGCGCTTCGCGGAGCTGGGCGGCACGGGCGGCGGTCAGAGCCGTGCCGGTGGGATTGTGGGCGCGGGGTGTGCACACCACGGCCCGTACGCCCGCCGCCAGAGCCGCGCGCAGGCCGTCGGCGGTCATTCCTTCGTCGTCCACCGGCACCGGCACGGTCCGGTAGCCCGCCAGTCGGGCGGTGTGCACGCTGGTCAGGAAGCACGGGTCCTCCAGTGCCACCGCGTCGCCCTGCGTGAGGGCCTGCGCCAGGAGGCGCTCCACGGCGTCCACGGCGCCGGAGGTCACCTGCAGGCCGAACTCCCTGGGCTGGTCCGCGGCGAGCCACCGCGTCGCCCACTGTGCCAGCTCGGGGTCGGCGACGGCCTGCCCGTACAGCACCGGGGTCGCCGAGATGGACGCGAGCGCCGACGCGACATCGGGAAGCGCCCGCGGGTCAGGGTTGCCGCTGCCCAGGTCGCGCAGCACCGTGTTCGACGCGAACCCCTCCTGGGCGATCACGGCCGGCTGTGCGATCGACGTCCCGCCCCGTCCGCGGGTGACGGCCACCCCGGCCTGGACGAGCTGCCGGTAGGCGGCCACGACGGTGTTGCGGTTGACCCCGAGCTGCCCGGCGAGCTCACGCACCGACGGCAGCATGTCACCCGCGACGAGGGCTCCGCTGTCGACCAGGCGACGGACGCTCGCCGCGATGTCGCTCGCGGTGTGACCTGAGATCTGGCCGCTCATGGGCCACCCTTCCTTCCTGAGCCCCACGGAATTCGGCATAAGCCTATGCTAAGGTTTGACCTATGCCAAATGAGGAGGTCGCCGGTGTTCCCCACGCCACGGCGAACAGTGTCGACGACTTCGCCCGGAACATCGCCGCAGTCCGGGCGCGCATCGCCGCCGCGGCCGAGCGGTCCGGCCGCTCCGCCTCCGAGATTCGCCTGCTGCCGGTGAGCAAGACCGTGCCGGAGGAACGCATCCGCCTGGCGGTGCGGGCCGGTTGCCGACAGCTCGGAGAGAACAAGGTCCAGGAGGCCACCCGCAAGCACCGGGCCCTTGCGGACCTCGACGTGACCTGGTCGATCATCGGCCACCTCCAGACGAACAAGGCACGGGAGGTGGCCGCCTACGCCGCCGAGTTCCAGGCCCTCGACAGCATCCGCGTCGCCGAGGCGCTGGACCGGCGCCTCCAGGCACTCGGGCGCGGCCTGAACGTGTACGTACAGGTCAACTCCTCCGCCGAGCCGCAGAAGTACGGCATCCAGCCCGAGGAACTGCCAGGCTTCCTGGCGGCCCTGCCCCGCTACACGAGCCTGCGGGTGCGGGGGCTCATGACCCTGGCGATCTTCACCCCGGACACGGAACGGGTGCGCCGGTGCTTCACGCTCCTGCGCGTGCTCAGAGACCGGGCCCGCGAAGCCGATCCCGACCTCATCGGCCCCGGCGAGCTCTCGATGGGCATGTCCGGCGACTACGAGGTCGCGATCGAAGAAGGCGCCACCGTCGTCCGCGTCGGCCAAGCGATCTTCGGCGCCCGCGCCACCCCCGCGGGCGACTACTGGCCCGGCGCGGCGGGGATCGGATGACACGGTGCAGGACGACACCTCCCCGAGGCACAACGTGAGCTCCACCGAGGAGCCCGTGAAAGGGACAAGCGAACGGTGGGAGCTCGATCTTCGCCCTGTCGACGTGATCGTGTTCGGCTCCCAGCTCGCCTATGGCACGGTCGGCACGAACGCGTCACTACCGGTCCTGACGGGCGCGAGGCTGCGGGTCGCCACCGTGCCCACCACCCTGCTCAGCAACCTGCCGTCGTACCGCAGCGTCCACACCCACACCGTCCCGTCGTCCTGGCTCGCGTCCGCCCTCGACGACCTCACCGCGCTGGGCGTCGCCGAGGCGGCCGGGACGATCTGCACCGGGTACTTCGCCGCGCCCGAACAGGTGCGCGTCGTGGCCGAATGGCTGCGCGAGCTCCTGGCTCACCGACCCGGCCTCCGAGTCGTCGTCGACCCCACCCTGGGCGACGACGACGTCGGCGCGTACACCGACCATCACGTGGCCGACGCTCTGCGCGACCAGCTGCTTCCACTGGCGAACGGCCTCACACCCAACCTGTACGAGCTCGACCGGCTGCTGCCCGCCCACCCCCTCCGAGACCTCGACGAGTCCTCCCTCGCCGAGCTGGCCCGCGGCCTGCTCGGGCCCCGGGGCGAATGGGTCGTCGTCACCGGCGCGGACCTACCCGAGCGGGCCGACGTGACCGAACAGGTCATCAACCTGGTCGTCACTCCGGAGGACCACACCGTCGTGATCGAGGAGCGCGTCGACACCGCGGCGAAAGGCACCGGAGACGTGTTCGCCGCTTCCCTCGTCCGCGAACTTCACCACGGCGCGTCCATCATCGACGCGACCACGGCGGCCGCGGAAGAGGTCTGCCGCTCGCTACGCGCCCGCTCCGTCGCGACCCCGGGCTGAGCACCGGACATCACGCACGCGCGTAGCCGCGCGAGGAACCCGACGACACCGGCCGAGCAGAAGAAAGAACGGAGATACAGCGAATGACCGGGAACGCCCTGGCAATCCGGCACGTACCCTTCGAGGACCTCGGGCTGCTCGCCCCGCTGCTCAACGCGCGCGGGTACCGCACCTCCCATCTCGACGCCGGAATCGACCGGATCACCCCGGAAGCCCTGCTGCGAGCCGACCTCGTCGTCGTGCTGGGCGGGCCGATCGGCGTGTACGAGACGGCGGCGTACCCGTTCCTGGAAGCGGAGAAGGAGGCCATCGCCGCCCGTCTGCGCGCGGGTGGGCCGACACTCGGGGTATGCCTCGGCGCGCAGCTCATCGCCGACGTACTCGGAGCCGAGGTGCGATCCACCGGCCGCAAGGAGATCGGCTACGGACCCCTCACCCTGACCCCGGCAGGGCGCGACTCGGCACTCGCGCCCCTCGACGGGGTGCCCGTGCTGCACTGGCATGGCGATCAGTTCGCGATCCCTCCGGGCGCGACACGGCTGGCTGAGACGCCCGGCTTCCCGAACCAGGCGTTCAGCCTCGGCGACGAGGTGCTCGGGCTGCAGTTCCACCTCGAAGCCGACCACACCCGGCTGGAACCCTGGCTCATCGGCCACGCCCACGAGCTGGCCGCCGCCGGCATCGACCCCAACCGCGTTCGCGCCGACGCCGCCGCCTACGGTCCGGGGCTCGCCGGTGTCGCCATCGACGTCGTGGACGACTGGCTCGGCCGCGCCGAGACCGCCTGACCACAAGTGGTCGAGGGCGGTCAGTCCCGGCGCGCCCACGGGGCAGTACTTCCCGTATGACCGACCCGACCACGCCGTTCTCCCGCGTCAGAATCCGCACCGGCGCCCTCGTGTTCTGCGGCGACGACATCGCGCTGATCCGCCGCGACCGGCCCACCGGCTCGCACTACACGCCCCCGGGCGGCAACGTGAACGCGGGGGAAGACCTGCTGGAGGCCCTGCGCCGGGAACTCGCCGAGGAACTCCGGCTCGACCTCGACCAGGCGACCCCACCCGAACTCTGCTGGATCCAGGACCAGATGGTCACCCGGCCCGGCCCCACCCCGCCGGCCCGGAAGATCCACCTGATCTTCCGCTGCCACATCACGCCGGATGTGCGCGCCCAGCTCGCCACGGTGGAGCACGACGAACTGCCCGACGGCAGCAGCGAACCGGGGATCATCGAATGGGTCGACTACAGGAAGGCCGAGGACCTGCCGCTGTTCCCTCTCATCGGGCCCGCCGTCAGCGCCCTGGCCACCCCTCAGGCCCATCCCGGCCGGCCCCACCTGCCGGCCGTCACGGATCAGAACTACACCTGGGTCTGAGCGACGCACCGCCACAGCGGCCGACCGCTCCGGGCGCGTCAAGGGGGTGTGGCGTCGAACGCCTCCGCGCCGCTGTCGCGGGCGCTGGAGCCGACGGCTGCCATGACTGGCGCACGCCTGCGGGGCGACGGTCAGTGCCAAGCTCCGTCGGTACGGCACACGTCCTTGAAGCCGCCGTCCGCGTGGAACGGGCCGATCTCGGGGATGAGCGTCTTCAGGATGTGGACGGTGTCTCCTTCCACGATGCCGTTGTGGCGGTTCACTCCCCGGTGAGGATGATCAGCGGTGTCAGGACCGCGTGGTAGCGCTCGGCGGAGATCATCCACGGCTCTTCGGAGGGGAAGCTGGGGAAGGCTCGCCGCAGGCCACCCGGCGGCGGACAGCTCGTGCTCGCGGCCGTGATCGGCCTGCGCCTGGCTGCACCGCCTGGCCCGGCCCTCCGAAGGGGCGTTCGTTTCCTGACCTGATGGACTCGTTCTGGCCTCCGGGGCCGTTGATCGGCCTCGGTGGCGCCCTCGCTCTTCTTCCGGCATTCCTGGCATATGCGGCCACTGAATGGTCGTCTGCATCGCAGAAGCGATGGGAGGATCGGGTGCGCCTGGCAGCTCACAGGGACCCCGTGGCGCGGACCAGGGGGTCACGGTTCGCCCTCGCAGGGCCGGCGCTGGCACTGCCGGCCCGGAATCCTCCAGCGTCCACGGCGATGCGGGTGGTGGTGTTGTGGCGAGGGGGCTTGCGAGCGGCTCATGGACGAGGTGGGGGTCGGTCTGCCCGGCCGGCACGCGTGCGGGCTCACTTCCGGAACTTCACCTCGGGGTAGGTCTCGGAGGGGCCGTCCAGCAACTGCTCGTCGTCCCCGCGTAGGTGCCGGTCCATGAAGGCGGCCACGTAGGCCCGGGTGACCTCCAGCTCCCTGGCCGACTGCTTGGTCATCATCGCGTAGTCGGTGAAGGAGCCGTGGTCGCCGCCCTCCAGCGTGATCCAGCGCTTCCAGCCGGTCATGCGGGCCCAGTCGCGGGCCCCAGGTGGTGTCCTTGCCGCCCGGCTCGTGCTCGTCGCCCGCGCCCATCAGCATGAACGGCCGCTTCAGTCCCTGCTCAGGGACGGGCACGAAGGACGTGCCGTCCATGTTGACCCCCGCCCGCACCCGCCGGTCCTTCACCATGGTCCACGACGTGCTCGCGCCGCCGATCGAGTGCCCGGCCATGCCCAC
>NZ_FOBF01000008.1 GCF_900109355.1 Nonomuraea pusilla | reverse complement strand
ATGAGGTCTCCCACCACGAGAGTGGGTAAGGCCCCCGGTAGACGACCGGGTTGATAGGCCGGAGGTGGAAGCATGGTAACGTGTGGAGCTGACCGGTACTAATAGGCCGAGGACTTGACCATAAAGCTTTTCTTGCTCGCGTCCGCTACGCAATTCTGAGACAGCAAACGGTCTCATGGTGTTGCGGTGGTTATGGCGGGAAGGAAACACCCGGTTACATTCCGAACCCGGAAGTTAAGCTTCTCTGCGCCGATGGTACTGCACTCGGGAGGGTGTGGGAGAGTAGGTCGCCGCCGCACAAACTTTAGATGAGAAAGGGCCTCACGCCTACGCGTGGGGCCTTTTTTCATTTGTGCCGGTTCCTGAGCCGGGCTGATGTTGAAGGGTCACCCTGATGAGTGGCCCTTTTTGTTGTGGGTGGATCAGGCTGCGGTCCGGAGGATGAAGACGCCCCAGCCGAGGTAGTCCCGGCCGTATTCGAGATGCGAGCGGCGGGCCTTGGACAGGAAGTCACGCATGGCGGGAGCGTCGGGATCCGAGGGGTTGTCGCGCAGCCAGTCGCTGATCGTCCACCACTGGCTCGCCACGTACCGGTCCCAGGAGTTCTGGTCCGCGAGGACCATGTCCAGCAGTTCGAAACCGGCCTCTTCGAACCGCTGCGCCGTGCCGGCCAGCGAGGTGAAGGCGTCCTCCGGGATGTCGAGGGATTCGCACGCCTCCGGCGGAGGCGGGGACGTCCAATAGCAGTCGCCGACGAGCAGGAGGCCGTCCTGGCGGAGGTGCCGGCGCATGAGCTCCAAGGTGCCCGTGAGACCGCCGCCGATCCACGTCGCCCCCAGACAGGACACGATGTCATAAGGGTCGGACGCCACCGGATGGGAGGCCGCGTCGGCTTCGACGAACTCGACCCTGTCCGCCACGCCCAGGTGCTCCGCGCGCGTTCTGGCGCCGTCCAGGAAGACGTTGCTGATGTCCACGCCGACGCCGGTCACGCCGTGGTCGGCGGCCCAGCGGCAGAGCAGCTCACCCTTGCCGCAGGCGAGGTCGAGCTGGCGGGAGCCCGGCGCGATGCGACAGATCCTGCCGAGGAGGTCGAGCTTCTCGTCGGTCAGCGGGTTCAGGATGCGGTGCCGGGATTCGGCGATCTCGTGGAAGCGTAATGACATGGGGAGAAGTGTCCTCGAAGTGCGCTGAATCCGGGCAACTATTATCGGGATTGAGGCAGGCTCGTGGAGGTTCCCGGGCTTGCTAGGCTGGAGGGACCGGGCCACCCCACGGGTGGCCTTCGTCGCGTAAGGCCCGAAGGCGGGCGGCGACCAGCCACGGTGGACCGTCGTTGTGAGTCCGCTGGGTGAGCCAACGAAATGGACCAGAAGTGAACAGAGATAACGGACCGGACGACGGACAGCGCGGACGCGGCGACTACGGGGACAGACGCGGAGACGGTCGCAGCGGTGGCTACGGCTCCCGCGGGCGTGACGAGCGAGACTCCAGGGGCGATCGTCCGTTCCGTTCCGACGACAGGCCGCGCTCGTACGGCAGGGACGACCGCGGGCCCCGACGCGACGAGGGCTCCCAGGGTGAGCGGGGCCAGAGGCGAGAGGGCGGCTTCCGCGAGGAGCGCCGTTCCTACGGCGACCGCGACGACCGCCGCCCCTCCGGCGACCGCGAGGAGCGCCGCCCCTTCCGCGACCGCGACTCGTTCCGCGACCGTGATTCCTTCCGCTCCCGCGACGACCGCGGCCCTCGCCGTGAGGGCGGTTTCGGTGATCGTGGTCCTCGCCGTGAGGGCGGTTTCGGTGATCGTGGTCCTCGCCGTGAGGGCGGGTTCCGTGACGATCGTGGTCCCCGTCGCGAGGGCGGGTTCCGTGACGACCGGGGTCCGCGCCGTGAGGGCGGTTTCGGTGATCGTGGTCCTCGCCGTGAGGGTGGTTTCGGTGATCGTGGTCCGCGTCGTGAGGGCGGGTTCCGTGACGACCGGGGTCCTCGCCGCGAGGGTGGCTTCCGTGAGGAGCGTGGCCCGCGTCCTGAGGGCGGGTTCCGCTCTGATCGCGGTCCGCGTCGCGAGGGTGGTTTCCGTGAGGGCGGATTCCGTGACGACCGTGGTCCTCGCCGTGAGGGTGGGTTCGGTGATCGTGGTCCTCGCCGTGAGGGCGGTTTCCGTGATGACCGGGGCCCCCGTCGTGAGGGTGGCTTCCGTGATGACCGCGGTCCGCGTCGTGAGGGCGGGTTCCGTGACGACCGTCGTGAGGGCGGTGAGCGGCCGTCGTTCCGTGACCGGGATGAGCGTCGTCCGTTCCGTGATCGCGATGACCGTCGTGAGGGCGGTTTCGGCGATCGTGGTCCTCGCCGTGAGGGTGGTTTCGGCGATCGTGGTCCGCGCCGTGAGGGCGGTTTCCGTGACGACCGGGGCCCCCGTCGTGAGGGCGGTTTCCGTGACGACCGGGGTCCCCGTCGTGAGGGTGGCTTCCGTGAGGAGCGTGGCCCGGGTCCTGAGGGCGGGTTCCGCTCTGATCGCGGTCCGCGTCGCGAGGGTGGTTTCCGTGAGGGCGGATTCCGTGACGACCGTGGTCCTCGCCGTGAGGGCGGGTTCGGTGATCGTGGTCCCCGCCGTGAGGGCGGTTTCCGTGACGACCGGGGCCCCCGTCGCGAGGGTGGCTTCCGTGATGACCGCGGTCCGCGTCGCGAGGGCGGGTTCCGTGACGACCGTCGTGAGGGCTTCCGCCAGGAGCGCGGACCCCACCGCGAGGGGCGTCCCTTCTCCCGTGAGGAGGGTCCTGAGGGTGGCAGCCGTTCCCGGTACGGACGTCCCGAGGGTGAGGGCGAGGCGCCGAGGCGCGAGCGCCTGCCCGAGATTGCGCCCGACATCAGCGTGGACGAGCTCGACAAGGAGGTGCGCGACGAGCTGCGCTCCCTGCCGGGTGACCTCGCCGAGCTGGTCGGAAACCACCTTGTGGCGGCGGAGCGCGCGCTCGAGGAGGACGACCCCGAGCGGGCGCACGAGCACACGAAGGTGGCACGGAGGTTCGCGGCCCGCATCGGCATCGTGCGCGAGGCGGCGGGCATCGTCGCCTACCGCGCCGGGCACTTCTCCGAGGCGCTGAGCGACCTGCGCGCCGCGAGGCGGATGACGGGTTCCGACGCGTACCTGCCCATCATGGCCGACTGCGAGCGCGGCCTCGGCCGTCCGGAGCGGGCCATCGACCTCGTACGTTCGCCTGAGGCCGAGCGTCTCGACCGGGCCGGGCGGATCGAGCTGACCATCGTCGAGTCCGGCGCCCGCCGCGACCTGGGCCAGCACGACGCCGCCGTCATCACCCTGCAGCGCCTGCCGGAGCTGCGCGACCCGCAGCCGAAGCCGTGGTCGGCGCGTCTGGCGTTCGCGTACGCCGACGCTCTTGCCGACGCGGGCCACCAGGAGGCGGCGACCGACTGGTTCGGCAGGGCGATGGCGTTCGACGAGGACGGCGAGACCGACGCCGCCGAGCGGTACGCCGAGCTGACCGGCGCCGTCATCGAGGACATCGAGGAGGACTTCGACGAGGACCTCGACGACGACGCCGCCGGCGACCTCCTCGAGGGGGAGCCCGAGGCCACGTCGGTGTCCGAGGAGACGGCGGAGTCCGAGAACGACGCGGACGACGCGGACGACGTGGACGAAGAGGCGGAGCGGCCTGAGGCGTCCGACGAACTGGACGAGGAAGACGACTTCGAGGACCTCGACGAGTCGGACGACCTCGACGAGTCCGACGAGTCCGACGGATTCGACGACGAGTCCGGTCCGGACGACGAGGACGAGCTGGATGACGAGTCCGATGAGGATGAGGAGTCGGACCTGAGCGACGAGTCCGGCGCCGAGGACGCACCTGCCTCCTCGGGCGAGGCCACGAAGGCTGCCCCTGCCGCCGCTCGTGAGGCTTCCGGAGAGCAGCCCCGGGTCGCGGAGCCGACCGAAGCGCCTGGCATCACGCCCGCGTTCATCGAGCCGCACTTCGCCGACGAACTGGACGAGACGTCCCGAAAGGACGCGAAGAACGACTGACGTCCTTGCTGCCCCGCCGTGCCGGATCCGTCCGGCACGGCGGGGCTTTTCGCTGCCTGCCGCCTGACGCTCAGGGCGGGGTGGGCCGGTTCCGGCTGTAGTCGTGAGTGAGACCGCGAGGTCGGGGAGGTCGGCGGCCTCCCGGCGCGGCCTCGCGGCGGCGGGCGAGGCGCCCTTCGTGGGCGGTTCGGGGCGAGACCCGCACCAAGCGTGACGTCCCCCTCTCCCCGGCAGCGCAGTCCGAGGTCACGCCCCGTCGGAAGTAGAGGCCGAGGTGCGCCTACCACCGGAACGGCAGTGTGACGTCCGCCTCATACTGGCGCAACGGAGGGACGAGGCATGCCTTTCACCAGGTGCTCCAGGCCGGGGTTTGTCTGTCACCGCTAGGGCAGTGTGACGTCCGCCTCTCACCAGCACAACGGAGGGACGAGGCATGCCTTTCACTAGGCGCTCCAGGGCGAGGTGCGTCTTTCACCAGCGGTCCAGTAGTGAGGTCCGCCTGCCACCGGCTCGGTGCAGGGACGAGTCACGGCTGTCGTCGGCGCACTGCCGAGGAAATGTGCCTTTCGCTGGGAGTTTGGATGAGGCGGCCGGCGGTCAGGGGGAGACGCGGTCCAGCCAGTGGAGGATGCCCGCGACGTTCGACGGCGCGCCGCTCAGCAGCTCGAACTGCTCGGCCACCCCCGGGTCCTCCGATGTCAGCGCCGCGTAACGCTCCTTGGTCCGGTCCCTCACCATGGCCACCGCGTGGTCCAGGTCCATGCCTTCGGCGTGGGCCTGGCGGGTGAGGTCCACCCAGATGCGCAGTTCCTCGGCGGACCGCTCAAGGGTCTCCTTCACCGCCTCTACCGGCCCGTAGTGGCTGAACAGCAGCCGTTGCGGGCCGAGCGCCTCGAACAGGGCGATCGAGCCGAGCGCCGTCTGCAGGTCGAAGTCCGGCGGCGGGGTGGCGGGGCGCAGGTCGCCGGTCTGCGGCAGGTAGACGCCCGCGGCGTCGCCGACGTACAGGTCGCCGGTGGCGGAGTCGATCAGGCCGACGTGGTGCTTCGCGTGGCCCGGGGAGTAGTGGCTGCTCAGCGTGCGGCCGTTGCCCAGGTCGATGGCGCCGGTGTCACCGAGGGCGACGATCCGCTCGGCCTCGGTGGGCGTCATCTCGCCGAAAAGCGTGTCGAGACTGTCCCCCCACACCATCCGCGCACTGGACATCAGCCGCGACGGGTCGGCCAGGTGACGCGCGCCCTTCTCGTGCACCACCACCTGCGCGGACGGGAAGGCCTTGGCGATGTCGCCGACGCCGCCCGCGTGGTCGAGGTGGATGTGCGTCACGACCACGGTGGCGAGGTCGTCCGGCCCGACGCCCAGAGAGGCCAGCGCGTCGCGTACGACGGGCGCCGACGTGGAGGTTCCCGTCTCCACCAGGCACGGCCGGTCGCTCAGGATCAGGTAACCGGCCGTGATGCCGGAGTACCCGGCCATCTTCGTGTCGATCTCATAGACGTCGCCGCCCAGCGCGGTGATGTTCTCCACAGGCACTCCCGGCTACCCAGCGGTTATCCCCAGAACGGCGTTCGTGCCGATCGGGCTTCACCTCATCGTAAAGACTGATCGGCGTCTGGACACCGATGGGAGGACGAAGTGGACCGTAACGAGGTCGTGCTGGTTGGAAGGCTGTCCGCGGCGGCCGAGGAGCAGGTCATGCCGAGCGGCGACACCGTGACGAAGTGGCGCGTCATCGTGCGCCGCCGCTGGGCGGGGCAACGTCCCGGCAAACGCGGCGGCTCCCTGGCCGACAGCATCCCGTGCGTGACGTTCGACGCCGCGACAGCGGAGATCGTCCGCGGGCTCAAACCGCGCGATCGGCTGGAGGTGAAGGGCTCCGTCCGCTGCCGCGTCTACGGCCCGCCGGGGGCCAAGATGTTCCGGTACGAGGTGGAGGCACGCAGCGCCGCCCCTCTCCCACCCGCCCCGCCGGAGGCGACTGAGCAGGAGCCCTCGCAGGAGGTCGGCGATGCGCCATCTCGGACGGCGCACCGTGAGCTGGACGGGCAAGGCGCGCCTCTTCCGGCGGCCCCACCGGAAACGGCCGAGCAAGAGCCTTCGCAGGAGGTCGGCGGCGGGCTTCTCCGGCATGTGCCCGGTGGGCTGGGCGGGCGAGGCGTGCTTCTCCCGCCCAGCCCGCTGCAGGCGACCGAGAAGGGGCCTGTCCAGGCAACCGGCGACGCGCCCTCTCCGGTGGGCGCAACGTGAGCCGGCGCTTCGCCCGCTCGCCTCGTCCGACTGTCAGGGGGAGCTCTCAGGAGACGGGAGGCCCGCGTCAGTCGATGGCGAAGGTGCGCAGCACCAGGCCTGTCCGGGGTTTCGGGCCGAAGGAGGTGGATTTGCGGGGCACACGCTCGCCGCCGGCCGCCACCGCCAGCACATCCTCGACCGCCAGGGGTTTGAGGATGACGGCGGTGCCGCCGGTGCTGACGGCCACTCTGAGGGCGGCTTCCGCGTCGTGGTGGACGATGCGGACGGCCTGCTCGTCGTCCTGCATGCCCCAGACCTTGGGGAGGACGAACTCGCTGAGGATCGAGGTGTTGAGCGAGTTCCAGCGGTCGGATCGGTCGGCCGGCATGGCGCGGGCCAGCTGCAACGGGTCGGGGCTGGTGAGCAGGTGCGCGCCCTCGGCGCCGGCGAGCAGGAACGCCGGGTCAGGGGCGTCCTTCAGCGCGGCCAGGCCCTGGGCCAGGTCGGGGAAGTCCTCGACCCGCCAAGCGCCCTTGGCCTTCGCCGCGGCCTCCCTCAGCGGGAGGCCGGGGATCACGCGGTGGATCGCCTTGAGCACGGGAGGGTACGCGGAGGAGTCCACGAGCAGCGCCAACCCGAAGTCCCACGGGCCGGCGACCGGCCGGTGACGCTCTTGCGGGCTGGCGTCCTCGCCTCGCCTGCCACTGTTCGCGAGCTCGCCACTCTTCGTGAGCCCGCCGCCTTCGCCGGGTTCGCTCCCACCGGGCGGCGCGTTGTCGCCGGTCGGTGACGTGCCGACGCCCTCGTGGGATGTCCGGCCTTCGGCCTGGCGGTCGCTCTGCGGAGGGCGGCTTTCGTCCGCAGTGGGGCGAAGGGGAGAGGTGCCGGGTTCGGCAGGGGTGGCGCTCTCGGCGGGGGAAGCCGGCGGGGTGGGGGATTGGGAAGTGGTGGGCTGCTCGTGGGTGGTTTGTTCCTGGCGTTGGAGGACGCGGTAGGTGGCGTACCTGTGGTGGCCGTCGGCGATCAGGGCCTGGCGGTCGTGCAGGTCGGCGTTGATGGCGGCGATCTCAGCCGGGTCCGTGATGGCCCAGAGGCGGTGCGTCAGGCCGTCCTCGGTGCGGGCCTCCACCAAGGGAGGCCGGTTGTCGGCGGTCTCGTCCACCAGGCGGGTGGCGGCGCCGTACCCGCCATCGTAGAGGAGGAAGATCGGTTCGAGGTTCGCCTGGGTGGTGCTCATGAGCGCGAGTCGGTCGGCCACGGGGCCCGGCATGACGTCCTCGTGGGGGAGGATGACGTGGTCGGCCGGGTCACGCAGCCCGACGTCGCCGATGAGGCCGCGCTGCAGCGTGCCCGGGCCGGACTGCTCGTAGACGTACAACGCCGGCTCCTCGTCGGGCACCAGCACGCCCGCCTCCAGCCAGGCACGGAGCGTGTCGCGGGCCTGTACGTACCGCAGGTGGAGCGGGGCCGTGGCGGGCAGGGGGCGGCGGCCCGACGGAGTGAGGGGCGCGCACGGCCACGACTGCTCGCCGTCGCCCTCAGGGCGGGAGGGTTGGCCGGCGGTTTGCCGTTCGGCGTCCCCCGGCCGACCCGTCGCGGGGGCCGTCGTGGCTTTCGCGTCCTGCTGAGGGGGAATGGTTGACGATGTCGTGGCGGAGTCGATCTCTGCCGAGCAGGGAAGGATCAGACGGACGACGTTGTTGGGATGCAAGTCGAGGAGGGTGCGGACGTCGGCGTCGGAGATCAGGTCGTACGGTGGGGAGGTCACCTTGGCGGGATCTTCGACAGTGAATCGCACGCCGCGGAAGGGGCGCAGCACCAGCCCGTCCTGTCCCGGCCGTTCAGGAATCCCCATACCGGGCATGTTCCCATAAATGCCTGCTGCTTCTGGGAATCGCCCCCTCGTTCCAGCCGCGCCCGCCCGCAGAGGATTCGGTGCGGGATCCGCCGATCCGCGAAGGAGGCCGCACGCATGGGTCCAAGTGGCAACGTACACGGAGAATCACAAGGAAACCCCGGCGGGGGCGTCTACGACTGGTATCAGCGTGGGGTGAAGCTCCTCAAGGACGGCAGTCCGGCCGCGGCGGCCGCGCTGCTGGAGCGGGCCGCCGCGGCCGAACCCGAATCGCGGAGCATTCTGGAGGCGCTGGCACGGGCGCAGTTCAACTCGCGCCGGTACGCGGAGGCCGCCGCCAGTTTCCGGCAGATCGTCGACGCCAATCCGGCGGAGGATTACGCCTATTTCGGACTGGGGTTGTCGTTGTGGCGCACAGGGGATCTTGAGGGTGCGCAGGAGCCGCTTGCCATCGCGGTCGCCATGCGGCCGGACGAACGGCATTACGTGTCGGCGTTGAAGAGCGTGCGGGCCACGCTGCGTGCCCGCCGGGAGATGTAGCGACCCTGCCAAGCCTCCCCCCTTGCCTGCTATCGCCCCGCCGTTCGAGTCGTTGCGGGTCGGTACGGGGCGTACTGAACTCACCAGCCCGAGGGCGGGGGCCTGGGATCGCCGGCGTGGGCGGTCGTTGGCTGTTCGGGTCGCTGAGCTGCGTAAGGCGCGCTGTCGCGGCTTGGCGGGCCGGGCAGTGCGGCCAGAGGGGGCGGCACGCATGGCCCACCGCTCGCCCTTCCCGCTCGGATGCCGATGATCGCCTTTTTCGTGAGGGCCGCCTCCCGGACGTTCAAGTGCACTGGTTCAGGGGCGGTCCGTACGGCGGGGCAGGGTGATCATCAGCCTCCGAGCGGGGTGGAGGCGGTTGGTTTGGTGCGGCGATCACCAGTCTCGGAGGGGGCGAAGACGGTCAGTGCGGTGTGGTGATCGTCGCTGTCTGGGAGGGGTGGAGGCTTTGTCTGGTGCGGCGGCGACCAACCTCCAAGAGGCGGAGACGGTCGGTGTGGTGTGGTGATCGTCGGTGCCTGGGGCGGAGGCCGTCTGTTTGGTGCGGTGGTCGCCAAGCTCGGAGAGGGCGGAGGCGGTGGGTGTGGTGTGGTGATTGTCGGTGTGTGGGAGGGGGTTCACTCGGTGCGGCCGTCACCGACCTCCCAGGGGGGAGGAAGCGCTCCTCCCCGTCATCACTGTCAGTGGGCTTCGGTGTGGTGGGCGGCGTTGGCGGTGATGGCGTCCCGCAGGTACGCGGCCAGGCCGGGGGTGGTGGCGTCCAGGGCCGCGGTGAAGCGGGGGTCGGAGACGTACAGGTCGCCCAGGCCGCGGTGGATCTCGTACGTGCAGTCGTAGAACCAGCGGGTGAGGTGGGCGCGGTGCTGTTCGGCCAGGTCCATGGCCTCGGCGCCGTCCGCAGGCAGACCGGAGCGCATCACGTCGGCGAGCCCGGCGGAGATCGCCGCCGCCTCTTCGGTGAGGCGCCGCCAGTCCTCCTTCGTGTACGAGGAGGTGCGGCGACGCGACTCGGCCCACGCGGCGGTGCCGCCCCAGGCCCGCTCCGCCTCGGCGGCGTGGGTGTCCGGGTCGAAGCCGTCGAAGAGTTCGGCGCGGTCCTCCGGGGTGAGGTTGAGTGGGGTTGACATGGTCGTCCTCTCGTCGGTCGGGTACGGGGGCGACGTTAAAGTCTCACGCGACGTAAGAGTCAAACGCGTAAAAGCCGGACAGGCGGCGCGAGGGTCCGACGGAGGAAGAGGCGGCTTTGCTCATCGACGGCTATGACACGTTGTTGCTGGATCTCGACGGTGTCGTCTACCTGGGCAGGCACGCGGTGCCGGGTGCGCCCGAGGCGCTGGAGGAGGCGCGGCGCGGGGGCGTGCGGCTGGCGTACGTGACGAACAACGCCTCGCGGACCCCCTCGGCGATCGCCGCACACCTGCGCGAACTTGGCGTACCCGCCGAGCCGGCCGACGTCGTGACCTCGGCCCAGGCGGCGGCGCGACTGGTGGCGGAGCAGGTGCCCGCCGGGGCGAACGTGCTGGTCGTCGGAGGTACCGGCCTGCGCGCGGCGGTGCGGGATCGAGGGCTGCGGCCGGTGTCCACGGCGGCTGAGGACCCGGTGGCCGTGGTGCAGGGCATCGCGCCAGGACTGTCGTACGGGCTGCTGGCCGAGGGCGCGCTGGCGGTGCGGCAGGGGGCGCTGTTCGTGGCGTCCAACAGGGACAGCACCATGCCGACCGACAGGGGGGTGGTGCCGGGGAACGGTGCGATGGTGCAGGTCATCGTGACGGCGACCGGTGTCGAGCCGGTGTACGCGGGCAAGCCCGACCCGCCGCTGCACCGCGAGTCGATGATCCGTACGGGGGCGCGGCGGCCGCTCGTCGTGGGCGACCGGCTGGACACCGACATCGAAGGGGCGCACAACGCGGGGGTGGACAGCCTGCTGGTGCTGACCGGCGTCGCCCGTCCCGTGGACCTGTTGACGGCGCCGCCCGAGCACCGGCCCACCTACCTGGGCGAGGACCTGTCGGCGCTGCTCGCGCCGTACCCGGAGGTGGAGCGGGGGACGTGCGGCGGGTGGCGGGCCCGCTGGGAGGACGGCGAACTGCGCCTGGAGGGGGCGGGGAGCCGCGTCGACGCGCTCCGCGCGGCCTGCGACGCGGCCTGGGCTGCGGCGGGCGACGGGCGCGCCGACGAGGACGCCGTCAAGCCCGCCCTCGCCCGCCTCACTTGACCGCGCCGGTCTCCCCTCCCAATCCCCGCCTCCCAATCGGCCCCGCCTGATGGCCCCGCCTGACGGCCCCGGCCTGACCGCTCAGCCTGCGCATTTGGCCGGCTGACCGTGTCAGCCCGATCGCGTGCGTCTGGTCACGGGCCTGATCGGGCAGGCCCGCGGCTGGATCGCGGATGCGACCGGCCCGTCTGACCGTGCCCCTCTGATCCGGCCCGCCTGACTGGACCCGTCTGACCGTGCTCGCCCGATCAGGCGCGCTCTGGCGGTGCCGCGATGACGGTGCGGGCTTCCTGCTCGCTGGCGGTGCCCATGTCGGCTTGGTTGTGGTGGTTCGTGGCAGGGGGCAGTTGGTCTGCGGTGTCGTTCAGCGTGGTGGCCGATGGTGGTGGGTTGCCGCTGGGAGACCGTCTCCTGGAGCGGGGCGGAGACCGCTCGTGGCGGAGGAGTCCCGTCGTTCGTCGAGACGGTCAGAGCCGGTGTTCCTACTGGCTGGGCTGAGGCGGTGGGTTCGGCGGGGAGGCGGTGCCCCCATGGGTGCGACCGCGGGTGTCACATGGGCCTTGGGGGCGTTCGCCGGTCCTGGCGTGTGGAGGCCGTGGCTCTGCTCAGAGGAGGCGGCGGAGGCGGAGGAGGTCGCCGAAGCTGGCGTCGATCTTGACGCGGCCCCCCAGCAGCGCGCGGGTGAGGTCCATCTCGCCTTCGACCAGGGCGATCAGGTCGTCGCTCGCCACCGTGAGCTTCACGTCGGCCGGCCTGCCCCCCTCGGGCTGCGCCTCCGAGAACGGGTCGAGCCCTCCGTGGTGCAGCCGTCCGTAGAAGATCAGGTCAAGGTCGGGGATGCGGCAGCTCAGCGTGCGCTCGACCACGTGCTTGGCGCGGTCGGCTTCGTCGATCTCGTCGAACTGGGCCACCAGCTTGGCCAGAGCCACCCGGCATTCCTCGACGCTTGCCATGTTGAGCATCCTTTCCACGTTCATCGGGAAGTTATCAGGGCGCGACCCATGACCCTTCAACGGGCGAGGGGGCGGCTGAGGTGCCGGACGACCGCGGGAGGCGTTACGGTCGTCTCATGAGTGTGGTGCCGGAGGAGACGGGCGACGAGCGGGCCGACGCGGTCGTGGCCGCGCTCGGCCGTCTGGCCGAGCTGCCGGTCGGCGAGCACGTGGCGGTCTTCGAGGAGGCGTTCTCGGCCTTGGAGGCCAGGCTGGCCGCCGTGGACGACCTGTGAGCCGCAGAGTACGGCTCGACAGCGAGCTGGTGCGCCGCGGGCTGGCGCGTTCGCGTGAGCAGGCGTCGCAGCTGATCGAGGCCGGAAGGGTCACGGTGGGCGGGCAGACGGCCCGCAAGCCTGCGACGCAGGTCGAGACGGCGTCGGCGATCGTGGTGGCCGCCTCGGAGGAGGGCCCCGACTACGTCTCGCGCGGAGCGCACAAGCTGCTCGGCGCGCTGGAGGCGTTCGAGGGCCTGTCGGTGGAGGGCCGCCGCTGCCTGGACGCGGGCGCCTCCACGGGGGGGTTCACGGACGTGCTGCTGCGTCACGGCGCCGCGCACGTCCTCGCCGTGGACGTCGGCTACGGCCAGCTCGCCTGGTCGCTGCGCACGGACGAGCGGGTGACCGTGATGGAACGGGTCAACGTGCGCGACCTGACCCCCGAGATGGTGGGTGAGCCGCCGACGTTGATCGTGGGTGACCTGTCGTTCATCTCGCTGCGGCTGGTGCTGCCCGCGCTGGCGTCGGTGGCGGCGCCGCGGGCCGAGTTCGTGATGCTGGTCAAGCCGCAGTTCGAGGTGGGCAAGGACCTCGTGGGGGCGGGCGGTGTCGTCCGCGATCCCGAGTTGCGGGCGGGTGCGGTGCGCGACGCGGCGCTCAAGGCGATCGAGCTGGGGCTGACGGTCAAGGGGGTGACCGCGAGTCCGCTGCCCGGCCCGTCGGGGAACGTCGAGTACCTGCTGTGGCTGGGCAAGGGCGAGACCGAGGCGCACAACGGGCGGCAAGGCGAGGCTGAGGGTCACAACGGCGGGCGAGGCGAGGCTGAGGGGCGCAGCGAGGGGCAGGGCGAGGTTGCGGGCGGCCGGCGGGTCGCCGACCTCGACGCCGAGATCCTGCGCGCCGTGGCGGAAGGGCCGCAATGAGACGGACGGTGCTGGTCGCGGCCCACACGGGACGCGGGGCCGCCGTCGACAGCGCCCGCCTGGTCGTCGACCGGCTGATCCAGGCCGGCATCACCGTGCGGGTGCTCGACACGGAGGCGGCCGAGATCGGCTGCAGCGGGGCGGAGGTGGTCCCGGCCGACCCGGGGGCGGCCAAGGACGCCGAAGTCATGATCGTGCTGGGCGGCGACGGTTCGCTGTTGCGCTCGGCGGAGCTGGCCAGGCCCGCGGGCACCCCGCTGCTCGGGGTCAACCTGGGGCACGTCGGGTTCCTGGCGGAGGCCGAGGTGGCCGACCTGGCCTCGGCGGTCGACAACGTCGTGGCGGGCCGCTACGACGTCGAGGAGCGCATGACGATCGAGGTGCTGGCCAGGCAGAACGGCCGGGTCCTCGCCGACACGTGGGCGCTGAACGAGGTCACGGTCGAAAAGCAGGAGCGCATGCTGGAGGTGGTCGCCGAGATCGACGGCCGCCCGCTGTCGCGCTGGGGCTGCGACGGCGTGATCTGCGCCACGCCGACGGGCTCCACCGCGTACGCGTTCTCGGCCGGAGGGCCGGTGGTCTGGCCCGAGGTGGAGGCCCTGCTCATGGTGCCCATCAGCGCGCACGCGCTGTTCGCCAGGCCGCTGGTGGTCTCGCCGCGTTCCACGCTGGCCGTGGAGATCCTGCCCGACACGCCCGGCGGGGTCCTGTGGTGCGACGGGCGGCGCAGGTTCGAGCTGCCGTCGGGCTCGCGGGTGGAGGTCCGCCGGTCGTCGGAGCCGGTGCGTCTGGCCCGCCTGCACGGCGTGGAGAGCACGGGCGCGCCGTTCACGGACCGGCTGGTCGCCAAGTTCGAGCTGCCCGTGCAGGGGTGGCGCGGAAGAGTCCGACCCTGAGTGAATGGGGGACGGAGCGCGTAGGATTCCGTGGGCACAGGTGTTCGGAGAGCAGTCCGACCATCAGACACGGCAGTGACGGGAGTGGCCAGTGCGACCAAGGGTCGAGGAGGTCCGCATCCAGGGGCTCGGCGTCATCGACGAGGCCGTGCTCGAGCTTTCGCCCGGCTTCAACGTGGTCACCGGCGAGACCGGGGCGGGCAAGACGATGGTCGTCACCGGGCTCGGCCTGCTGTTCGGCGGCCGGGCCGACCCTTCTCGCATCCGTCCGGGTGCCGACAGGGCGACGGTCGAGGGCACGCTGGTCATCGAGGCGGGCGGCCGCGTCGCCCAGCAGGTCGAGGACATCGGCGGCGAGGTCGAGGACGGCGAGCTGATCATCTCCAGGACGGTGTCGGCCGAGGGCAGGTCGCGGGCCTGGCTGGGCGGCCGCACGGTGCCGGTGGGCACGCTGACGTACCTGGCCGACGACCTGGTGGCCGTGCACGGCCAGATGGACCAGCAGCGGCTGCTCCAGCCGGCCAGGCAGCGGGCCGCGCTCGACAGGTACGCGGGCGAGGAGCTGGTCAAGCCGCTGAGGGCGTACACGCAGGCGTACAAGCGGCACAGGCAGGTGGCCGCGCTGCTGGAGGAGCTCACCACCAGGGCGAGGGAGCGGGCGCAGGAGGCCGACCTGCTGCGGTTCGGGCTGGAGGAGATCGAGAAGGTCGACCCCAAGCCGGGCGAGGACGCGGAGCTGCGCGAGGAGGAGGAGCGCCTGTCGCACGCCGACGCGCTGCGCACCGCCGCGGCGGCCGCGCACGGGGCGCTGCTCGGCGACCCCATGGAGGCGTCGGGGGGCGCCCGCGACGTCATCTCCCTGCTCGGCGAGGCGCGGGCGGCGGTCGAGGCGGTGCGCGCGTTCGACCCGCAGCTCGCCGGCATGGCCGACCGCCTGGCCGAGGCCGGTTACCTCATCTCCGACGTCGCCACCGACCTGGCGTCGTACGCCGAGTCGGTCGAGGCCGACCCGGCGCGGCTGGCGGCCGTGCAGGAACGCAGGTCGCTGCTGTCGGGCCTGGTGAGGAAGTACGCCGACGACAGCGCGGGCGTGCTGGCGTGGGCCCAGCGGGCGGCGTCCAGGCTGGCCGAGCTGGAGGGCGACGACGAGCGCATCGAGGAGCTGATCCGCGAGCAGGAGGAGCTGACGGCGCGGCTCACCGAGCTGGCCGCCGAGCTGACCCGCATCCGCCAGTCGGCGGCCGAGCGGTTCGGCGGCGCGGTCACGGAGGAGCTGGCCGCGCTCGCCATGCCCCACGCGAGGGTGGTCGTCCAGCTCGGCAGGAGCGAGGAGTTCGGCCCAGAGGGGGTCGACGACGTCGAGCTGCGCATGGCCGCCCACCCGGCAGCGCCGCCGCTGCCGTTGAACAAGGGCGCGTCCGGCGGCGAGCTGAGCCGCGTCATGCTGGCGATCGAGGTGGTGTTCGCGGGCGCCGACCCCGTGCCGACGTTCGTGTTCGACGAGGTCGACGCGGGTGTGGGCGGCAAGGCGGCCGTCGAGATCGGGCGCAGGCTGGCCAGGCTGGCCCGCACGGCGCAGGTCATCGTCGTCACCCACCTGCCGCAGGTGGCCGCGTTCGCCGACCAGCACCTGGTGGTCGAGAAGTCGAGCGACGGCAGCGTGGTGCGCAGCGGCGTGGTCACGCTCAACCACGAGGGACGGGTCCGCGAGCTGTCGCGCATGCTGGCCGGCATGGAGGACTCCGAGCTGGGCCGGGCACATGCGGAGGAGTTGCTGGAACTGGCCGCCGCCGACAGGTGATCTCAGGTGACATAGCGGACACGCCGGGTAGTGCGTGGCCTGCGGACTGTTCCAGCGTGGCAGGATGGTCATGATGAAGGTTCCGGGAAGGAAGATGCCGGGCCTCCGCGGCAGGAAGGTCGGCGACCTTCCCGGCGTCACGGCAGTGGCGAGAATCGACCGTCGTACCAAGAGGCTGACCAAACGGCTCAGGCCCGGGGAGATCGCGATTATCGACCATGTCGACGTCGACCGGGTCAGCGCGGAGGCGCTGGTCGCGTGCGGTGCGGCGGGGGTCGTGAACATCGCCTCCGGCATCAGCGGCCGCTACCCCAACCTGGGTCCGCAGATCCTGCTCGAAGCCGGCGTGCCGTTCGTCGACAACGCCAGCCCCGAGCTGTTCGAGCGGGTCAGGGACGGCGACGTCGTCCGCCTGCACGAGGGGGTCGTCTACCTCGGCGACGAGGTCGTCGGCAAGGGCGACGAGCAGACGACCGACGCGGTCGAGGCCGCCATGGCCGAGGCCCGCGCGGGGCTCGCCGTGCAGATCGAGGCCTTCGCCGTCAACACCATGGAGTACGTGCGGGGCGAGGGCAAGCTGCTCATCGACGGCGTGGGAGTGCCGGAGATCCGCACCCGGATGGAGGGCAGGCACGTCCTCATCGTGGTGCGCGGATACCACTACAAGGAGGACATCGCCACCCTCCGCCCCTACATCAGGGAGTACCGCCCGGTCCTCGTCGGCGTCGACGGCGGCGCCGACGCGCTCATGGAAGGCGGATACCTGCCCGACGTGATCGTGGGCGACTTCGACTCGGTCTCCGAGAAGGCCCTGACCTGCGGCGCCGAGCTGATCGTCCACGCCTACCGCGACGGCAGGGCGCCCGGCCTGGAGCGCGTGCGGCAGCTCGGCCAGGAGGCCGTGGTCTTCCCGTCCACCGGCACGAGCGAGGACATCGCGATGCTGCTCGCCGACGACAAGGGCGCCGAGCTGATCGTCGCCGTCGGCACCCACGGCACGCTGGAGGAGTTCCTCGACAAGGGCCGCTCCGGCATGGCCAGCACCTTCCTCACCCGGCTGCGCATCGGCAGCAAGCTCATCGACGCGAAGGGCGTCAGCAGGCTGTACCGTAGCCGCATCTCCACCTCCCAGCTCCTCCTCCTGGTGATCACCGCGCTGATCACCATGGGGGTCGCCCTGTTCATCTCGCCACTCAGCCAGACCTGGCTGAACGGACTGCAAGACGTCTGGAACGCGTTCATCTTCTGGCTGGTCGGACTCTTCTCGTGATCGATTTCCGCTATCACCTCGTCTCCATCGTCGCGATCTTCCTCGCGCTGGCGGTGGGCATCGTGCTGGGCACCACGCTGCTGCAGGAGCCCGCCGTGCGGCTGACGCAGGAACTGACCGCACAGCTCACGAAGACGAACGAGGATCTGCGGGCGCAGATCGACACGCTGCAGGGCAGGGAGGCGGGCAACGACGCGTTCGTCGCCGCCGCGACGCCCGCGCTCGTCGCCGGCCAGCTGGCCGGCCAGCGCGTCGTGATCGTCGAGGCGCCCGGCGCGAGCAGCACCTTCCGCGAGTCGGCCCAGCAGGTGCTCGAACAGTCCGGCGCCGAGATCACCGGCCGCGTCACGCTCACCGAGAAGTACTTCGACCCCAAGCGCTCGGGCGTGCTCGACGGCCTGGTCGGCCAGCTCAAGCCTGTCAGCATGGTCTTCCCGGCCGCCGCCACGCCCTTCGACAAGGCCGCGACGCTGCTCGCGTCCACGTTCGTCACGACCGACCCGGCCCAGGCGGGCACCGTCAACACCGCCACCGACGGCGTCGTCACCGGCTTCGAGACCGGCGGCCTGATCAACATCGACGGCGACCCGGCCAAGCGGGCCACGCTCGCCGTGGTGCTCGCGCCGGAGCGGGCCTACGAGGGGGAGAACGCCGAGACGCAGGCGGCGGCGTTCGTCTCGCTCGCCGCCGGGTTCGACACGGCGGGCAAGGGCGCCGTCGTCGCCGGGGCCGCCGCCACCTCCGCCGTCACGGGCGGCGGCATCACCGCCGTACGCGACGAGAGCGAGATCTCCAAGCGCGTGTCCACCGTCGATACGCTCGACATGCCCGCGGGCCGCGTCGTCCTCGTCTACTCTCTCCATGAGCAACTGAGCGGGCGGGCCGGGCACTACGGCGTCGGCAAGGGCGCCTCGGTGATGCAGCCCCCGCTGCCGTCCGCGACACCGACACCCACCCAGTCAGGGAGCTGACATGGCCCGTGGCCTGCTCTACGCGCTCGCCGGCGCCGCCATGGGGGCCGTGGCCGCCCGCGCCGCGCACGCCGCCTTCACCCGCAACCGCCCGGCCGACCTCACGAGCCGCTGGACCCGCAAGAACCACCGCGGCGAGCCCGTCACCCTGCTCGAAGGGCCCGCGTTCGTGGCGGGCTCCGCGGCGGCCGCCGCGCTCGCGCCCGGCCTGCCCGGCCGGGTCCGCGCGGCCGCGTTGCTCGCGGGCGGGGGCAGCGGCGCGCTCGGCGCCTACGACGACCTGTACGGCACCACCGCCTCCAAAGGGTTCAAGGGCCACCTGACCGCGCTGGCCAGGGGCGAGGTCACCAGCGGGGCCGTCAAGATCCTCGGCATCGGCGCCACCGGGCTCGGCGCGGCCGCCCTCGTCTCGGGCGGGCCGCTCGACACGTTCGTCAACGGCGCCGTGATCGCGGGGGCCGCGAACCTCGCCAACCTCTTCGACCTGCGTCCAGGACGCGCCATCAAGGTCGGGCTGCTCGCGGGCGGTCCGCTGCTGGCCGCCTCGCTGCTGCGCGACGCGCCCGCCGCGGCCGCGCTGGCCGCGGTGCCTCTCGGCGCGGCCGCCGCACTGCTGCCCGAGGACCTCGGCGAGCGGGCGATGCTCGGCGACGCGGGGGCCAACGCCCTCGGCGCGCTCCTCGGCCTGGCCGCCGTCACCCGGCTCGGCCGTCCGGGCAGGATCGCCGTGCTCGGCGGCGTCGCCGCGCTGACGGCCGCCTCGGAGAAGGTCAGCTTCACCAAGGTCATCGCGGGCAACCCCGTGCTCAACCGGATCGACATGCTCGGGCGGCGTCCCGCCGGGCCCGCCTGACGCGCGGACTGTCGGTGCGGCCTGCCAGGATGTCCTCCCAGGACGTCCGGTGAGCGAGGCGAGGGAGGCCCGGTGGGTGTCGTGACGGCGCGCGGCGTCGCCGGTGGCGCGATGCTCATCGGCGCGATCACGGTGCTGGCCCGCGTCACCGGTTTCGCCAAGCAGTACGTCTTCGCGCAGACGGTGGGCACGAACTGCCTGTCCACGGCGTACATGACGGCCAACCAGATCCCCAACATCGTCTTCGAGGTCGTCGTCGGCGGGGCGCTGGCCGGCATGGTCGTGCCCGTGCTGGCGGGCACCACCGGCGGGTCGGAGCACGAGCGGGCCCGCGCGAGCCGCATCGGGTCGGCGCTGCTGACCTGGGTCGTGGCGGTGCTGGTGCCGCTGGCCGTGCTCGCCGCGCTGTTCGCCGGGCCGATCGTCGGCCTGTTCTTCGGCGAGGCGCTGAAGAACTGCGACGTGGATCAGATCACCGCCGTCGCGGCGCGCATGCTGGTCGTCTTCGCCCCGCAGATCCCGCTGTACGGTGTCGCGGTCGTGCTCTACGGCGTGCTCCAGGCGCACAGGCGCTTCGCCGGGCCCGCGGTGGCGCCGCTCGTGTCGAGCATCGTCGTCATCGTGGCGTACCTGCTGTTCGTGCCGCTCAGCGACGGCTTCGCATCGCACGGCGACGACAGGGACGTGTTGGCGAGCCTGCCGCGACCCGCCGAGCTGGCCCTGTCGGTCGGCACCAGCCTCGGCGTGCTGTCGCTGGTGCTCGCGGTGCTGCGGCCCACGTCGGCGCTCGGGCTGCGATGGCGGCCCACGCTGCGCTTCCCCGACGGGGTGGCCGTCCAGGTGCGCAGGCTCGCACTGGCCGGGGTCGCCGCGCTGCTCGCGCAGCAGGCCGCGATGGTCGTGGTCGTGCTGCTGTCCAACAAGGCCATCGGCAACGGCGCCCTCACCGTCTACAACTACGCGTGGGCGATCTACGTCGTGCCGTACGCGGTGCTGGCCGTGCCCATCGCCACCAGCGCCTTCCCCCGGCTCGCGGCGCAGGCGGGCGACCGGGAGGCGTTCGCGGCGCTCGCGGCGCGCACCACGCGGGCGGTCGTCCTGGTGTCGGGGCTGGCCGGCGGGGTGCTCGCCGCCGCGTCCGGGCCCGGTTCCGTGGTGTTCCTCGGCGGCAAGTCCGACGTTCCCCCTGGTCAGATGGCCGCCGCCGTCGCGCTGTTCGCCCCTGGGCTGGTGGGGTACGGCCTCCTCGCCCACCTCGGCCGCGTGCTGTACGCCGCCGGGCGCGGCAGGGAGTCCGCCGCCGGCACGGTGGCGGGCTGGGTGGTCGTCATCGCGGCGCAGGCGGGGTTCGTGTGGCTGCTGCCCGAGGCATGGAAGATCGGCGGCATGGCCCTCGGGATGACCGCGGGCATGACCGCCGGGGGCGTGCTGCTGCTGGTGGCCGTCGTGAGGGCGCGCGGCCGGGCGGCCGCCGCCGGGCTGGGCCGGGCGGTGCTCGCGGCGGGCGCCGGGGGGCTGCTGGGGTACCTGGCGGGCGCGTGGGTCGCCGACCTGTTGGCTCCCCACGGGGTGGGGCCGAGCGTCGTGGTCACCGTGCTCGCCACCGTGCTCGCCGCCGCCGTGGCGCTGGCCGTCGGCTCGGCGGTGGCCGCCCTGACCGACCGCGCCGACGCCCGCGCCGTCATCGGCCTCCTGCGACGTGGCGGCGGTGCGGGCGACGGCGCGGACGGCGGTGACGGAAGCAGTGACGGCCGTGATGTTCGGTGACGCGGTGAGGGCGACCGCAGTGGCGGCAGTCACCATGGGTGACGCTGGTCACGGCGTTCCGGCCTGCCGCGCACCCCGCGTGACGCCGTGGCCGCCGGCATGGCGCCGGCGCCGGAGGGACGGGGCCGCGCAGAGGCTGGTGAACACGCGACCACGATGACGGCAGTGAACATGACGGCAGTGACCGCGATGACGGCAGTGAACATGACGGCAGTGACCGCGATGACGGCGGTGGGATGGCGGCGGCTGAGAGACCGGGCTCGGCTCGGCTCGTTCGCGCTGCCCGGCAGTCCAGGCTGATCGTTCCTGTCGCTCCGGTCATGATGGGGCGGGTGTGTCGGCGAAGGTGTACCGCGTGGTGGGCGCGGGGGAGGAGCGGGTCGTGCGGGTGGCGTTCGTGCTGGGCACCACGTCCGGGGGGACAGGACGGCATGTCCTGATGCTCGTCGAAGGGCTGGTGCGGCGGGGCCACCAGGTGCTCGTCGTGGGGCCGCGCAGCGTCGAGGAGCAGTTCGGGTTCGCGGCGGCAGGGGCCAGGTTCGCGGAGGTCGCCGTCTCCGACCGGCCTCGACCGGCGGGCGACCTGCGCGCGGTGCTCGCCGTCCGGCGGCTGACGCGCGGCGCGGACGTCGTGCACGCCCACGGCCTGCGCGCCGGCGCCCTCGCCGCCCTCGCCCTGCGCCCGTCCGCGCCGGCGCGCCTGCTCCTCGGCGCGTCCCGCACGCATGGCCCGGTCTCGCCCGGTACGGATCGCCCGGTCTCGCCCGGTACGGCCCCGGGTGGTGACTCCGTGTCCGCTGGTGCCGCCGGTGTGGGTGGTGTGGCTGCGGAGGGGGCCGGGCCAGGCGGGTTCGAAGGGGAGCGCGGTCGTTCGTACGGTGCGGGCCGGTCCGGGTGGGGGAGGGGGCGGCTGGTGGTGACGTTGCACAACGCGCTCACCGCCGGTGGTTTCGTGGGCTTCGTGTACGGCGTCCTGGAGCGGGTCGTCGCCGGGGCGGCCGATCACGTCCTGGTGGTGTCGCCCGACCTGGGCGAGCGGATGGCGGCGCTGGGGGCGCGCGACGTACGCGCGGCCGTGGTGCCCGCGCCCCCGCTGAGGCCGGCCAGGCGCACCCCGGCGGAGGTCAGGGCCGAGCTGGGCGCGGGGGAGCGGCCGGTGCTGCTCACCCTCGCCAGGCTCGCCCAGCAGAAGGGCCTCGAAACCCTGCTCGACGCCGCCGCCGGGCCCTGGCCCACGGCGGAGGGCGGCCCGGAGGCGCCGCCGCTGTTCGTCGTCGCCGGAGAGGGGCCGCTGCGGGGGGCGCTGGAGGCGCGCATCGCGGCCGAGCGACTGCCCGTGGTGCTGCTGGGCAGCCGCGACGACGTCCCCGACCTGCTCGCCGCCGCCACCGCCGTGGTCATGCCGAGCCGGTGGGAGGGGCAGCCGCTCAGCCTGAGCGAGACGCTCATGGCGGGCAGGCCGGTGATCGCCTCCGCCGTGGGCGGCATCCCTGACATGGTGGGCGACGGCGGGATCCTCGTGCCGTACGGCGACGTCGAGGGCCTGCGCCGGGCCGTACGCGACGTCGTGGGCGATCCGGCGACGGCGGCGCGGCTGGCCGGAGCGGCGGCGCGGCGCGGACGGGAGCTCCCGGACGGTGACCAGGCCGTCGGCAGCGTGCTCGACGTGTATGCCCGGCCTGTTCCAACGGACGATTAGGTCGCGTCAAAGCGTTCTCGTATACTGCGTGGGTTAGGGAGGGGAGTATCCCTTCGCGGCAGCCTCGTCATCACGGTTCGCCCCGCTCCACGGGGCCCCCGGGGCTGCCGGTCCGCGGGTTGCCGTGGGCGGGAGAGACCTCCGGCGCTGAAGCATGCATGCCGGAGGTTTGACGTGAGCGTACCCATGTGGGCCTGGATCGCCGTGATCGGCGGTCTCCTTGTCGTCCTGGCCGTAGACCTCTGGATCGTCGACCGCGGCGAGGCGCGGGAGTTCTCGATGCGCCAGGCCGGGTACTGGGTCACCTTCTACGTGGCGCTGGCGGTCGTCTTCGGCGGGGTGCTGTGGGGTGTCTTCGGCGCCGGCAAGGCCGGGGAGTTCTTCGCGGGCTACATCACCGAGTACAGCCTGAGCGTCGACAACCTCTTCATCTTCTTCATCATCATGAGCCGGTTCGCGGTGCCGCGGGCCTACCAGCACAAGGTGCTGCTCGTCGGCATCCTGCTCGCGCTCGTCATGCGCGGCGTGTTCATCGCGCTCGGCGCGGCGGCGCTCGAGCGGTTCAGCTGGTTGTTCTACGTGTTCGGCGCGTTCCTCGTCTACACGGCGGTCAACCTGATCCGCGAGCACCTGAAGGACGAGGAGGAGGAGTTCAACGAGAACCTCCTGCTCCGCTGGGTTCGCCGGGCCTTCCCCACCACCGAGGGGTACGTCGGCTCCAAGGTGACCGTGAAGATCGACGGCCGGCGCATGGTCACCCCGATGCTCATCGTCATGGTCGCGATCGGCACCACCGACCTGCTGTTCGCGCTCGACTCGATTCCCGCGATCTTCGGGCTCACCAAGGACTCCTTCATCGTCTTCACCGCCAACGCATTTGCCCTGATGGGGCTGCGTCAGCTTTACTTCCTGCTGGGCGGGCTGCTACAGCGGCTGGTCTACATCAGCTACGGCCTCGCGTTCATCCTGGGGTTCATCGGGGTTAAGCTGATATTGGAGGCGTTGCACGCCAGCGGGGTCTCCTGGGCGCCTGAAATCCCCATCTGGGTGTCGCTCACGATCATCGGTGCCACCATGGTGATCACTACGGTGGCGAGCCTGATCAACGCGCGGCTGACGAGCTCCAAGGGCGAGGAAACCCAGCCGGAGCAGGTCTAGCGCAGCGGCTTTCGAGGCGCTTTGCTTGTCTGGTCGTGCCGTGTCATAGTGGCGAGCCGCGTAACAGCACGGCAAAGCGCCTAGTCCAGTCACCACCAAAGGTTGTACGTGTCAGACGATTCTGCTAAGTCGAGCCGCGTCAGGCTCGCGCGCGGGGTCTCCCCGTGGCTCCTCCCGACGGCGGCCGCGGCGGCCGCCACCGCGCTCATGACCGGCAGGGACCGGCGTTGGGCGCTCGCGGCAGTGCCCCTCGGCGCGCTCACCGGAGGCATGCTCTGGTTCTTCCGCGACCCCGACCGGGTTCCCGGTGAGGGGCGGATCCTGTCGCCGGCCGACGGTGTCGTCCAGAGCATCGATCCCTGGCCGGACGGCCGCACCCGGGTCGCGATCTTCATGAGCCCGTTGAACGTTCACGTCAACAGGGCGCCAGTTGCGGGAAATGTCGCATCCGTGCAGCATGTGGCAGGTGGGTTCCTGCCGGCGTTCAACAAGGACAGCGACCAGAACGAGCGCGTGGTGTGGCATTTCGACACCGCGCTCGGCGACATCGAGATGGTGCAGATCGCGGGCGCCGTGGCGCGCAGGATCGTGCCGTACGTGAGCCCCGGGGTGAAGGTCGCGCAGGGCGAGCGGGTCGGGTTGATCAGGCTCGGCTCCAGGGTCGACACCTACCTTCCCGAAGGGATCTCCCCCGCGGTGACCGTGGGCGAGAAGACGGTTGCGGGGGTGACCAGAATTGACCACGGCTGACGCCGGCAGTTGGCAGGCCGAGGGAGAGGAACCACGGGGTCCGGTCGGCAAGGCGTTCCGCCTGTCGGCGGCCGACTCGCTGTCGCTGGGCAACGCCATCTGCGGCTTCCTGGCCGTGTGCGTGCTGGCCTACTCGGCCTTCCAGCAGATCAAGGACGGTCACTTCACGCCGCAGCCCAGCCACTTCGCCACCGCGGTGGTGCTGCTGCTCATCGGCGCCACCTGTGACCTGTTCGACGGGCTCGTCGCGCGGCGCTTCCGCGCCTCGGCGATGGGCGCCGAGCTCGACAACCTCGCCGACGTCATCAGCTTCGGCTTCGCGCCCGCCTTCATGGTCGTCGTCTGGGGTGGTTTCACCGACCAGGTGCCGTTCACGGCGGTGCTGGGCGTCGCGGCGGCCGTGCTGGTCGCGGGCGTCGTCCGCCTGGCCAGGTTCGCCTGCGTCAAGACCAAGAGCGGCGACTTCATGGGCCTGCCCATCCCCATGGGCGCCATGACGGTGATCTCCATCGTGCTGCTGTTCCAGCCCAGCATCTGGGCCCTGATGGGCATGCTCGGCGTGGCCTGGCTGATGGTGAGCCGCATCGAGTACCCGAAGCCGAAGGGGCAGCTCGCGGCGGTCGTCCTCGGGTGGATTATGGTGAATGTGGCGTTCCTCACCTTCTGGGTCGCCTGGCCTGAGGGTGGCGACATGCCGATCAAGATCGGTGCCAGCATGCAGATCGCGCTCGTCGCGGCGATCCCGCTGCGGATGCTCTTCTACAAGCGGGAGCAGCGCCGGGAAGCTGCCGAGCGAATCAGCCACTGACGCGATTTTTCGTCTCATATCGGCTTTGATGGAGGCATGGCAGTAACGCCACGCGAGCACACGCGCACGTACTTCCTCGGCAAGCTGGCCGTGGAACTGGAGCAGCGCGGGCTTGAGGTGACCCTGCGGTCGTACCCGCCCGCGCTGCGCATCAGCGATCCGGACGCGGCGATGCTGGCCGAGACCATCGACTGCGTGCCGCTCGCCGAGGGCTGGTTCTACCGCTGGTCCTGGGGGGACCTGGTCGGCAGCGCCGACGATCCCGGCACCGCCGCCGACCGCGTCGTCCGTGTCCTGGCCCGCCGCGCCGACCACCCCTAGCAGCACTCCGCGTACGGCTCGGCGACACACACGCCGAGCCGTGTACACACCGCCCAGCCACCGGCAGGCCGTCGGCGGGCTCCAGTCAGAGGCGGGCGGCGGCTCCCGTGCTCACCAGCCTCTCGCCTTCCACTCCGCCAGGTGCGGGCGCTCGGCGCCGAGCGTGGTGTCCTTGCCGTGGCCCGGGTACACCCAGGTGCCGTCGGGCAGCCGGTCGAAGACGCGCTCCACCACGTCGGTGTAGAGCCGCTCGAACCGCTCCGCGTCCTTCCAGGTGTTGCCCACCCCTCCGGGGAACAGCGAGTCGCCGGTGAACAGGTGCTGCCCGGCCTCCTCACCGCCGTCGTACAGCAGCGCGATCGAGCCGGGCGTGTGGCCGCGCAGGTGGATGACCTCCAGGGTGACCACGCCGACGGTGAGCCTGTCGCCGTGCTCCACGGTGCGGTGGACGGCGATGGGCAACCCCGGGGCGTCGAGCGGGTGGGCGATCACCTGGGCGCCCGTGACCTTCGCCACCTGCTCCAGCGCCTGCCAGTGGTCGCCGTGCTGGTGGGTGGTGACGATCGTGCTGATGGGCCGGTCGCCGATCAGGGCGAGCAGGCGGTCGGGTTCGGCCGCCGCGTCGATGAGCAGGCCGTCGCCGGTGTCGGTGCAGCGCAGCAGGTAGGCGTTGTTGTCGTACGGGCCGACCGCGAGCTTGGAGACGGTCAGCTTCGGCAGTTCGCGCACATCGGCGGGGCCGCCGACCTGGACGTCGCCTGTGTACGTCATGGGTAGTCCTCTGGTGGCGTCGCGGGCAGATCAGCGGGGGCGGGCAGGGCCGGCCACGGCGGCGGCACGGGGAGCCCTGCTCCCTCGCCGCCCCGCGCCTCCGACTGCCCCAGCGGCACCACACTAATCCCCTCGCCCCCGGACCTGCCGGTGAGCCAGGCCAACAGGTCGGCGGGTTCGCCCTGCACGGCGGGGCCGGCGCCGAGGCCGGTCCACGTCCGGGTCACCCGGCCGCCCGGCCCGAGCAGGCGCACCTCGCCGACCTGGCTCGCGGCGGGCCGCCAGCAGGCGACGCAGTCGTGGAGCTCGCGCAGGACGAACGGCTCCGTCCAGTCGGAGGGGCCGTACCCGGCGGCGAGGTCGACGTGGTGGAGGCCCACCTCGCGCAGCCGGCGCACGAGCAGGTACCAGGCGGGGTGCGGCGGCGGGCCCATGCCCTCGACCGTCGCGCTCCAGGCGTCCTCGGGCAGGTGGTGGAACGCGGCGGCCAGCCGGCTCGCGCTGTCCTCCAGGTCGGCCAGGTGCTCGGCGGCCGGGCGCCCGCTCAGCGCCTCGATCTCGGCGCTGCGGGCGGCGAACGTCGGGTACTGGGGCGTCCTGACCCCGGTGCGGGCCCAGGTGAGCAGGTTCAGGTGGGAGTCGGCGTTCCTCGCGACGTGGGCGAGGACGTGGCCTCTCGTCCAGCCGGGCAGCAGCGAGGGGGCGGCGACGTCGGCGTCGGACAGGGACGCGGCGGTGGCCAGCAACTGGTTGGTCGCCGAGGCCAGCTCGGCCTGGAGTACGGTGAGCACGCTCATGTCGGCCCATTCCATCATCCGGCAGGGCCGCGATCGCATCGGGCATAAAACCGCAGGCCAGACGGTTGACCACGGAAAGACCACCTGCCGGGGTGGGAGTTGCACGTAACCTGAGAGGGACGGATTTTCGGGGGCCGGAGTCCGGGTCCGCCGAAACTGTCGGAGCCCCCGTCTACCATCCCCCGTGGACCTATCCGCATTTCGACTTCCGGGATCGCCGTGGCAGACCGCCTGATCGTGCGTGGTGCACGAGAACACAACCTCAAGGACGTCTCGCTCGACCTGCCGCGAGACTCTCTGATCGTTTTCACCGGCCTGTCCGGCTCGGGCAAGTCCAGCCTGGCCTTCGACACGATCTTCGCCGAGGGCCAGCGGCGCTACGTCGAGTCCCTGTCGGCGTACGCCCGCCAGTTCCTGGGGCAGATGGACAAACCCGACGTCGACTTCATCGAGGGCCTCTCCCCGGCGGTCTCCATCGACCAGAAGGCCACGAGCAAGAACCCCCGCTCGACTGTCGGCACCATCACCGAGGTCTACGACTACCTGCGCCTGCTGTGGGCCCGCATCGGCAAGCCGCACTGCCCGGTGTGCCGCCGCCCCATCGCCAGGCAGACCCCGCAGCAGATCGTCGACCGCGTGATGGACCTCCCCGAGGGCACCCGCTTCCAGGTGCTCGCGCCCGTCATCAGGGGCCGCAAGGGCGAGTACACCGAGCTGTTCCGCGAGCTGCAGACCAAGGGTTACGCGCGGGCACGCGTCGACGGCACGGTCGTGCGCCTGGAGGAGCCGCCCGCGCTGAAGAAGTACGAGAAGCACGACATCGAGGTCATCGTCGACCGGCTGTCGGTCAAGGAGTCGTCGCGGCGCAGGCTCACCGACTCGGTGGAGACCGCCCTGCAGTTGTCCGGCGGCACGATCACGCTCGAGTTCGTCGACCTGGCCGAGGACGACCCCAACCGCGAGCGCTTCTACTCCGAGCACCTCTACTGCCCGTACGACGACCTGTCGTTCGAGGAGCTGGAGCCGCGCTCGTTCTCCTTCAACTCCCCGTACGGCGCCTGCCCCGAGTGCACCGGCCTCGGCACGAAGATGGAGGTCGACCCCGACCTGGTCGTGCCCGACCCCGAGCGCACGCTCGGCGAGGGCGCGCTCCACCCCTGGTCGGGCGGCCACACGAGCGAGTACTTCGTCAGGCTGATCGAGGCGCTCGGGCTCGCGATGGGCTTCGGCCTCGACACGCCGTGGGAGAAGCTGCCGAAGAAGGCGCAGAAGTCGCTGCTGTACGGCCACGACGAGCAGGTGCACGTCCGCTACAGCAACCGCTACGGCCGCCAGCGCTCCTACTACACCACCTACGACGGCGTCATCCCCTGGGTGCAGCGCCGGCACGCCGAGGCCGAGAGCGACTCCACGCGCGAGCGCTTCGAGGGCTACATGCGGGAGATCCCGTGCCCGGCCTGCAAGGGCGCCAGGCTCAAGCCGGTCACGCTGGCCGTCACGGTCGCCGACAGGTCGATCGCCGACGTGTCGGCCATGTCCATCGGCGAGTGCGCGCGCTTCCTCGGCGACCTGACGCTGTCCGACCGCGACATGCACATCGCCGAGCGGGTGGTCAAGGAGATCAACGCCAGGCTGGGCTTCCTGCTCGACGTCGGCCTCGACTACCTCACGATGGACCGCGCCGCCGCCACGCTGGCGGGCGGCGAGGCGCAGCGCATCAGGCTGGCCACGCAGATCGGCTCCGGCCTCGTCGGCGTCCTGTACGTGCTCGACGAGCCGTCCATCGGCCTGCACCAGCGCGACAACATGCGCCTGCTCGACACCCTGATCAGGCTGCGCGACATGGGCAACACGCTCATCGTGGTCGAGCACGACGAGGACACCATCGCCGCCGCCGACTGGGTGGTCGACATCGGGCCGGGCGCGGGCGAGCACGGCGGCCAGGTCGTCGTGTCCGGCACCGTCCAGGACCTCCTGTCCAGCGAGGAGTCGCTGACCGGCCAGTACCTGTCCGGGCGCAGGAGCATCCCGATCCCCGCCGCGCGCCGCAAGCGCGACAGGAAGCGGCAGATCACCGTGAAGGGCGCGCGCGAGCACAACCTGAAGGGCGTCGACATCGACTTCCCGCTGGGCGTGTTCACGGCGGTCACCGGCGTGTCGGGGTCGGGCAAGTCCACGCTGGTCAACGACATCCTGTACAGCGCGCTGGCGAAGGAGCTCAACGGCGCGCGCACCGTGCCGGGCAGGCACTCGCGCATCAACGGCATCGACCAGGTCGACAAGGTCGTGCACGTCGACCAGTCGCCCATCGGCCGCACGCCGCGCTCCAACCCCGCCACCTACACCGGGGTGTTCGACCACGTCCGCAAGCTGTTCGCGGCCACCACCGAGGCGAAGGTCCGCGGCTACCAGCCCGGCCGGTTCAGCTTCAACGTCAAGGGCGGGCGCTGCGAGGCGTGCGCGGGCGACGGCACCATCAAGATCGAGATGAACTTCCTGCCCGACGTCTACGTCCCCTGCGAGGTGTGCCACGGCGCCCGCTACAACAGGGAGACACTGGAGGTCCACTACAAGGGCAAGACGATCTCCGAGGTCCTCGACATGCCGATCGAGGAGGCGCTGGGCTTCTTCGACGCGATCCCGGCGATCAAGCGCCACCTGCAGACCCTGCACGACGTCGGCCTCGGCTACGTCCGGCTCGGCCAGCCCGCCACCACGCTGTCGGGCGGCGAGGCGCAGCGCGTCAAGCTCGCCTCCGAACTGCAGCGGCGGCAGACCGGGCGCACGATCTACGTCCTGGACGAGCCCACCACCGGCCTGCACTTCGAGGACATCCGCAGGCTGCTCGGCGTGCTCGGGCGGCTCGTCGACGGCGGCAACACAGTGATCGTCATCGAGCACAACCTCGACGTCATCAAGACGGCCGACTGGATCATCGACATGGGGCCGGAGGGCGGCTCCCGCGGCGGCACCCTGGTCGCGGCGGGCACGCCGGAGGAGGTGGCGCTCGTGGAGGAGAGCCACACCGGCCGCTTCCTGCGCAAGATACTCGGGGTCTGACGGCCCGTCCCGCCGGCCGGGGCGGCGATGCCGCGCGTCCCGGCCGGCGGTCCGGCTGCCAAGGCGGCGATGCCGCGCGTCCCGGTCGGCGGTCTGGCTGCCAAGGCGGCGATGCCGCGCGTCCCGGTCGGCGGTCTGGCTGCCAAGGCGGCGATGCCGCGCGTCCCGGTCGGCGGTCCGGCTACCGAGGCGGCGATGCCGCGCGTCCCGGTCGGTTCCCGGCTGCCGGACCCTGGAGCCCGGCTGGTGAGATCCGGGCTCCGGCGGGCACGCGGGGCCGGGGCGAGGCCGTCCCGAGCCGTGCCGGTCAGGGGGTCGGGACGCGGCGGCGGCGCCTGGCGGCGTCCCCGCGCTCCAGCCACCACTCGGCCAGCAGCAGCGGCAGCACCCAGCCCAGCCACGAGCTGAGCGCGGCCACCGTGCTCCCCAGCAACGCCTCGTCCCCGTGGAAGGTGGTGCCGAGCTGCGGCCACAGCGCGACGGTGAACACCGCGCCCCACAGCCGGTTGGTGACGATCGACATCGTCAGGGCGAAGCTGCGCACCATCCACCTGCGGTGGTCGGCGTACCTCCGCTGCCTGGCCATCCGCCAGCCCGCGTACGTGCAGCCGATCCACAGCAGCGCGAGCACGACGTGGCTGGCCCGCGCGACCGGCCCGAACGGCGTGGCCAGGCCCACCACCAGCCCGAGCGCGCCGCCCGGCAGGCAGCCGCCGAACACGTACGCGCGGCCGAGCAGCCGGTGCGCCCTGGGGTGGCGGCGCCGGAACCACGGCCACACCTGCAGGCAGCAGGTCACCATGGCGACGGAGCCGAAGACGACGTGCAGGGAGAGCACCGCGAAGTGCGGGGGGAAGGACTCCGGCGCGGGCACCCGTGACGCGGCGGGGTCCAGTGACAGGTACGGCGGCAGCGAGAAGGCGACGAACGCGATCGCCACCACCGCGAGCGGGGCCACCCAGGGCCGCCGCCACCAGCGGCGGCGGGGCGAAGGACCGGCGGCGGGACGGGCGGGGTTCGTGGTGAGGGTCATGCGGTGAGCGTCGCGCGGGCCGCTGACCGATCGCCTACCACCCGCTGACCGGACCGACGGGTACCGCCCCTAAAGTTGAAGCACTGCGGACGGCCTGCAGGGGGTCGGCGGCGACGCGGAGGGTCGGGGACCATCATGACGCTTACTGAGCCGGGCGCAGCCATGCCCGGAAACGGCACGCGAGGCTGCGGCGGGCCGGCACGGCGCGAGGTGCTGGGGGCGGCGGGCGTGGCGGTCTGCGGCCTGGCGCTCGCCGGGTGCGGCAGCGCGAGCGCCGGGCCGACGCAGGCCTCGGGCATCAAGGGCAAGGTCATCGCCAAGACGGCCGACGTGCCGGTGGGCGGCGGCGTGCTGGTCGACGAGTGGAAGATCGTGGTGACGCAGCCGTCGCAGGGCGTCTACAAGGCGTACAGCGCGATCTGCACGCACAAGGGCTGCACGGTCGGCACTCCCGAGGACAACGTCATCACCTGCGCCTGCCACGGCAGCGAGTTCGCCGCCGACAGCGGCAAGCCCACCAAGGGCCCGGCCACCGCGCCGCTGACGGCCTACCAGGTCAAGGTCGAGGGCGACGGCATCGTGGTGGCCTGAACCGCCGCCACGGCGCCGATTCCCGATCGGTCTCGCATGCGCTGAACCGGCGCCCGGCGGCGGGCGTACCTCTAGGCGGAACCAGACCTGGGAGGACGCACCATGACGGAAAAGACGCGCCGGGCGGTGGTGCTGGGCGCCGGAGGCGCCGGGCTCGCGGCGGTCCTGACGGCCTGCGCGAGCTACGGCACGACGGCCACGCAGGCGGAGCAGGCGCCCGCGCAGGGGCAGGAGCCCGCGGGGGAGCAGACCTCGGGCGCCCCGCACAAGAAGAAGCAGCAGAAGAAGGCCAGGGCGCTGGCCGACGTCAACGAGATCCCCACGGGCGGCGGCAAGGTCTTCGAACGCGAGAAGATCGTCGTGACGCAGCCGGTGGAGGGCGAGTTCAAGGCGTTCACGGCGGTCTGCACGCACGCGGGCTGCACGGTCGCGAGCGTCTCCAACGGCACGATCAACTGCCCGTGCCACGGCAGCAAGTTCAAGATCGAGGACGGCTCGGTCGCGCGCGGCCCCGCCGGCGCCCCGCTGGAGGAGAAGAAGATCAGCGTGGACGGCGACACGATCAGGCTGGCCTGAGCCGTCTCATGAAATTCTCAGCCGGGTGCGGTTGGGTGTCCGCATGGGAGATGACCTCACGCGTCGCAGGACAGTGATCGCGGGCGTCGGGGCGAGCGGACTGGCGCTCGCGCTCACGGCCTGCGGCGGCACCGACACGGCCGGCAGCGCGACCGGCTCGTCCACCGCCTCTGCCACGGCCCCCACGGCGGGGTCGGGCGGCACCGGCTCGGCCCAGCCGGGCGCCGGGCAGGGCGCCGGGCAGGGCGCGCTCGCCACCACCGCCGACATCCCCGTCGGCGGCGGCACGGTCTTCAAGGAGCAGAAGGTCGTGGTGACGCAGCCGACGGCCGGGCAGTTCAAGGCGTTCAGCGCGGTGTGCACGCACCGCGGATGCGTCGTCGCGGCCGTGGCCGAGGGGCTGATCGGCTGCCCGTGCCACGGCAGCAAGTTCAAGATCGAGGACGGCTCCGTCGCGAACGGGCCCGCCGACAAGCCGCTGCCCGAGCAGCAGATCAAGGTGGAAGGCGACCAGATCACCCTCGCCTGAGCCTGCCGCCGCCCGTCCGCCCGGCGCCGTGCCCCACCGCCCGCGCCCCACCGCCCGCGCCGCACTGCCCGCGCCGCACTGCCCGCGTCGCACTGCCCGCGTCGCACTGCCCGCGTCGCACTGCCCGCGTCGCACTGCCCGCGTCGCACTGCTCGCGCCGTGCCGCGCTGCCCGGCGCGTGGCGCCCCGTCCGGCCTTCGGCGTCTTCCGCCGCGGGCGGGAGGGGCGGCGGGTGGCGGGCTTCGGGCCGGGGTCCGGTGGCCCTGCCGGGGTGTGCGCGGGGCCGTGGGCCCGGGGGCCGGGTGCGGGCTGGACGGGACTGCTTGTCGGTGCGGGCTATTAGGCTACGAGCGTGGCGAGAGCATCGGGCAGCCCCCTGAGTTTCCGGCCCCGACCGGGCTCGATCCCCGAGTCCCCCGGGGTCTACCGGTTCCGTGACGAGCACGGCCGGGTGATCTACGTGGGCAAGGCCAAGAGCCTGCGCCAGCGGCTGAACTCGTACTTCGCCGACTTCTCCGCGCTCCACCCGCGCACGCAGACGATGCTCACCACCGCCGCCGGCGTCGACTGGACGGTCGTGGCCACCGAGGTCGAGGCGCTGCAGCTCGAGTACTCCTGGATCAAGGAGTACGACCCGCGCTTCAACGTCAAGTACCGCGACGACAAGTCCTACCCGTACCTGGCCGTGACCATGGGCGAGGACTTCCCGCGGGTGCAGGTCATGCGCGGCGCCAAGCGGAAGGGCACCCGTTACTTCGGCCCGTACTCCCACGCGTGGGCCATCCGCGAGACGGTCGACCTGCTGCTGCGGGTCTTCCCGGTGCGTACGTGCAGCGCGGGCGTGTTCAAGCGGGCGGGGCAGATCGGCAGGCCGTGCCTGCTCGGCTACATCGACAAGTGCTCGGCCCCGTGTGTCGGCAGGGTGACCCCGGAGGAGCACCGCGCGCTGGCGGAGGACTTCTGCGACTTCATGGCGGGCAACACCGGCCGCTTCATCAAGCGGCTGGAGAAGGAGATGCGCGAGGCCGCCGGCGAGCAGGAGTACGAGCGCGCGGCCCGGCTGCGCGACGACATCCAGGCGCTGCAGCGCGCCCTGGAGAAGCAGGCGGTCGTGCTCGGCGAGGGCACCGACGCCGACGTCATCGCCCTGGCCGAGGACCCTCTGGAGGCGGCCGTCCAGGTCTTCTACGTCCGCGGCGGCCGCATCAGGGGCCAGCGGGGCTGGGTGGTCGACAAGGTCGAGGAGACCTCGCCCGGCGAGCTGGTCGAGCAGTTCCTGCTGCAGATGTACGCCGAGGCCAACGCCGAGTCGATGCCGCGCGAGGTGCTGGTGCCCGCGCTGCCGCCCGACTGCGACGCGGTGGCGGAGCTGCTGTCGGAGCAGCGCAGGGCCAGGGTCGAGGTGCGCGTGCCGCAGCGCGGCGACAAGAAGGCGCTCATGGAGACCGTCGAGCGCAACGCCAAGGAGTCTCTGGCCCAGCACAAGATCCGCCGCGCGAGCGACCTGACCACGCGCAGCAAGGCGCTGCAGGAGATCGCCGACGCCCTCGACCTCGACCAGGCGCCGCTGCGTATCGAGTGCTACGACGTCTCCCACCTGCAGGGCGAGAACGTGGTGGCGTCCATGGTGGTCTTCGAGGACGGCCTGGCCCGCAAGAGCGAGTACCGCCGCTTCGCGGTGAAGACCAAGGAGGGCGACGTCGCCTCGATCCACGAGGTGATCACCAGGAGGTTCCGCCGCTACCTGGAGGAGCGCTCGGCCACCGGGGAGCTCGCTCCCGACGACGACGACGGCCACGGGCCGATCGACCCGGAGACGGGCAGGCCGCGCAAGTTCGCCTACCCGCCGAACCTGGTCGTGGTCGACGGCGCGGGCCCGCAGGCGGCCGCGGCGCAGCGCGCGCTCGACGAGCTGGGCATCGACGACGTCGCGGTGTGCGGCCTGGCCAAGCGCCTGGAGGAGGTGTGGCTGCCGGGCGACGACCAGCCGGTGATCATGCCTCGTTCAAGCGAGGGTCTCTACCTCCTGCAACGTGTCCGCGACGAGGCGCACCGCTTCGCCATCACCTACCATCGGACCAAGAGGTCGAAGACTGTCAAGGAGAGCGTGCTCGACCAGGTGCCGGGGCTCGGTCCGGCACGCAGGCAGGCGCTGCTCAAGCACTTCGGCTCCGTCAAGAAGCTACGCGAGGCCACGACCGCCGAGATCTGCGAGGTTCCCGGCATCGGACCGTCCATCGCCGAGGTCATCGTGTCGAAGCTGAAGGGAGAGTCACCGTGAACACCCCGCAAGGGAGTGCCGGTGCCCAGGCCGGAGAGCGGCAGGCGGGGGGCGCCGATCCCGCCTTCGTCATCGTCACCGGCATGTCCGGTGCGGGACGCAGCACCGCAGCCAAGGCGCTGGAGGACCTCGGCTGGTTCGTCATCGACAATCTGCCGCCCGGCCTGCTGTTCGCCATGGCGGAGGAGGCGGGCAAGGTCAAGCTGGCCGCCGACAAGGTGGCGGCCGTCGTCGACGTGCGCAGCCTCGCCTTCACCACCGACCTCAACGCCGCCATCGAGGAGCTCGAGGGCCGCGGGGTGCGGGTGCGCGTGGTGTTCCTGGAGGCCAGCGACGAGGAGCTGGTGCGCAGGTTCGAGAACGTGCGCAGGCCCCACCCGCTGCAGGGCGAGGGCCGCCTGGTCGACGGCATCGCGCGCGAGCGCGGCATCCTGCGCGAGGTGCGGGCGAACGCCGACCTGGTGATCGACACCTCCTCGCACAACGTCCACGACCTGCGCAACAAGATCGTCGCGTACTTCGGCGGCGAGGACCGCCCGGGGCTGCGCGTCAACGTGGTGTCCTTCGGCTTCAAGTACGGCCTTCCCGTCGACGCCGACCTCGTCGTCGACTGCCGGTTCCTGCCCAACCCGCACTGGGTGCCCGAGCTGCGGCCGATGAACGGCCTCGACGCGGCGGTGCGTGACTACGTCCTCGGCCAGCCCGGGGCCAAGGAGTTCCTCGACGCGTACGAGGAGGTGCTGCGCGTCGTCGCGGCCGGGTACACCCGCGAGGGCAAGAGCTACGCCACGCTCGCGGTCGGCTGCACGGGCGGCAAGCACCGCAGCGTCGCGATGGCCGAGCAGGTGGCCGGGCGGCTGCGCGACCGCGGGATGGAGGTCCAGGTGAGCCACCGGGATGTGGGCCGGGAGTGATCCATGAACGCGCGGGCCGCGGCGGCGCGGCGCACCTCCCAGGCAAGGACGCCCAGGCCGGAGGGCCGCGGGTCGTCGCACTCGGCGGCGGCCACGGGCTGTACGCGTCGCTGTCGGCATTACGGATGGTCACCGGCCGGTTGACGGCCGTGGTCACGGTCGCCGACGACGGCGGCTCCAGCGGGCGGCTGCGCCGCGAGCTGGGCGTGCTGCCGCCGGGCGATCTGCGCATGGCGCTGGCCGCGCTGTGCGACGACGACGAGTGGGGCATCACCTGGAGCGAGGTCGTCCAGCACCGTTTCCGCAGCGAGGGCGAGCTGCACGGCCACGCGGTCGGCAACCTGCTGATCGTGGCGCTGTGGGAGCTGCTCGGCGACGCCGTGGCGGGCCTCGACTGGGTCGGGAGGCTGCTCGGCGCGCACGGCCGGGTGCTGCCGATGGCGTCGGTGCCGCTCGACATCGTGGCCGAGGTGGAGCTCGACGGCGTCGTCTCGACCGTGCGCGGGCAGGTGGCGTGCGCGCTCACGCCTGGCCGGGTGCTGTCGGTCTCGCTGGTGCCGGAGGACCCTCCTGCGCGTCCCGAGGCGGTGGCGGCGGTGCGCGACGCCGACTGGGTGGTGTTCGGGCCCGGGTCGTGGTTCACCAGCGTGCTGCCGCACCTCAAGGTGCCCGAGCTGGCCAGGGCCCTGCACGGGACGAAGGCCCGCAGGCTGGTCACGCTCAATCTGGCCCCGCAGCCGGGCGAGACCGACGACTTCTCCCCCCAGCAACACCTCGACGTGCTGCGTCAGCATGCGCCCGATCTGTCCATGGATGTGGTGCTCGCCGACACGCAGGTCGTGGACGACCACGACGCCCTGGAGAAGGCCGCGGCGGCGCTCGGCGCGCGCCTGGTGATCGCCGACGTGGCGGCCTCCGACGGCTCCCCCCGGCACGACCCACGACGTCTTGCCTCCGTCCTGGACGAGATTTTCCTCCAGAAGCGTTGATCCTGGTCGGCGTGGCGCGAAGGTGCGAGAGACTGGCGGGAGCCGGTCTGAATGGGGGAGGACTAACGCTTATGGCGATGACGGGTGTGGTGAAGGACGAGCTGAGCCGCCTTCCGGTGCTGAAGCCGTGCTGCCGCAAGGCGGAGGTGTCCACGCTGCTGCGGTTCGCGAGCGGCCTGCACCTGGTGGGCGGGCGCATCGTGATCGAGGCGGAGCTCGACACCAACGCCACCGCGCGGCGGCTGATCAAGGACATCGGCGAGGTGTTCGGCCACAAGGCCGAAGTGCTCGTGCTCGCGCCCGCCGGTCTGCGCAAGGGCTCGCGCTACGTCGTCCGCGTCTACCGTGACGGCGAGGCGCTCGCCCGGCAGACGGGCCTCATCGACAACCACGGCCGCCCGGTGCGCGGCCTGCCCCGCCAGGTGGTGGCGGGCGCGGCCTGCGACGCGGAGGCGGCCTGGCGGGGGGCGTTCCTGGCGCACGGCTCGCTGACCGAGCCGGGACGTTCGATGTCGCTGGAGGTCACCTGCCCCGGCCCGGAGGCCGCGCTCGCGCTCGTCGGCTCGGCCCGGCGGCTGAAGATCCACGCCAAGGCCCGCGAGGTGCGCGGCGTCGACCGCGTGGTGGTGCGCGACGGCGACGCCATCAGCGCCCTGCTCACCCGGCTCGGGGCGCACGACAGCGTCCTCGCCTGGGAGGAGCGGCGGATGCGCCGCGAGGTGCGCGCCACCGCCAACCGCCTGGCCAACTTCGACGACGCCAACCTGCGCCGTTCGGCCAGGGCCGCGGTCGCGGCCGGGGCCCGGGTGCAGCGCGCGCTGGAGATCCTCGGCGACGAGGCGCCCGAGCACCTGGTGGTGGCCGGGCGGCTGCGCGTGGAGCACAAGCAGGCGTCGCTGGAGGAGCTGGGCCAGATCGCCGACCCGCCGCTGACGAAGGACGCCATCGCCGGCCGCATCAGGCGGCTGCTCGCCATGGCCGACAAGCGGGCGGGCGACCTCGGCATCCCCAACACCGAGGCCAACCTGACCGTCGAGATGCTCGCCCCCTGACGCTCAGTCGCCCGCCGGCCTGCGGGGGGTGAACAGGTCGGCGGTGGGCTGCTGCACGGGCGCCTGCGCCGGTTCGAACGGGGCCCGGTACTCCGGCTCCTGCCCGGCCGGCGCGGCCTCCGCCGCGGTGCCCGTCGTGGTGTCCGCCACGGCGGCGCGGGCCTTGGCGCGGAGCCGGAGGGCGCGCAGGAGCACCAGCAGCAGGGGCACCAGGGCGGCGATTCCGAAGGCGAGCTGGGCCTGCCAGTTCGAGGTTATGGTCGGCCACAGTTCCCGTGCCGCCTCCGGCGTCCGTGTCCGCAGCAGGCCGAAGTCGAGCGGTGCCCGGCCGCCGCCCAGGACGAGGGGGGTCGCCGCCTCGACGACGATCAAGCCGAGTGCCAGCGCACCGGCGCCGTAACAGGCGGCCGCCCAGGGGAGCGCGAGACTGCGGGGCCTCACCAGCAGCATGGGCACGGCGACGAGGAGAGCTGTGAGGAGCGCCAGCGCGCACTGGAGGGGGAGACGCCCCCCGACATGCACGACGTTGTCCGGCAGCGCGGGCCAGGCGAAGTGGGCGAAGCCCACCAGACCGGCGGCGCCGAGCGGCAGGCCGACGACGAGGCCGGTGACGAGGCCGCGTAGCAGGCCGGACTTCGGGTGTGACATCTCAGCCCCCAGAGAATGCACGAATTTACTCCGACGAGTCGGGCACTTTACTCGAAGTGCACAAATCCTGCCTCGTGAACGCCCATACGCAGGGCGGGGGCTGACGTGGTCTAAACCAATTTGGGTCCGATAGTGTTCGTGGTGAGGTTTCAAGCCCGCCATCTGTTCGAGGAGATCGGTTTCCGTGAGCATTCGCGTAGGCGTCAACGGCTTCGGCCGCATCGGCCGCAACTTCTGGCGCGCTGTCGCCGCCAGCGGCAAGGACATCGAGATCGTCGCGGTCAACGACCTGACCGACAACGCGACGCTCGCCCACCTGCTGAAGTACGACAGCATCCTCGGCCGTCTGCCGTACGACGTGAAGGCCTCCAGCGACGAGATCACCGTCGACGGCAAGGCGATGAAGGTGTTCGAGGAGCGCGACCCGGCCAAGCTGCCGTGGGGCGACCTCGGGGTCGACGTGGTGGTGGAGTCCACGGGCCTGTTCACCGACGCCACCAAGGCCAAGGTGCACGCCGACAACGGCGCCAAGAAGGTCATCATCTCCGCCCCGGCGAAGAACGAGGACGTCACCATCGTCATGGGCGTCAACCATGGCGACTACGACCCCTCCAACCACACCGTCATCTCCAACGCCTCCTGCACCACCAACTGCCTGGCGCCGATGGCCAAGGTCATCCACGACACCTTCACCATCGAGAAGGGTCTGATGACGACCATCCACGCGTACACGCAGGACCAGAACCTGCAGGACGGCCCGCACAAGGACCTCCGCCGCGCCCGCGCCGCCGCGCTCAACGTGGTGCCCACCTCCACCGGCGCCGCCAAGGCCATCGGCCTGGTCCTGCCCGAGCTGAAGGGCAAGCTCGACGGCTTCGCCATGCGCGTGCCGATCCCCACCGGCTCGGCCACCGACCTCACGGTCGACGTCAGCCGCGAGGTCACCGTCGACGAGGTCAACGCCGCGGTCAGGGCGGCGGCCGAGGGCCCGCTCAAGGGCATCCTCAGCTACACCGAGGACCCGATCGTCTCCTCCGACATCGTCACCGACCCGGCCTCGTGCATCTTCGACGCCGGCCTCACCAAGGTCATCGGCAACCAGGTCAAGGTCGTCGGCTGGTACGACAACGAGTGGGGCTACTCCAACCGTCTCGTCGACCTGATCGAGCTGGTGGGCCGCGACCTCTGATGGAGCTGCTGACGCGGCGGGGCGCGCGGTCCGCGCGCCCCGCGGGAACGGGAGCACGGGCATGACCATGCGCACCATCGACGACCTCGACGTCAAGGGGCGGCGCGTGCTCGTGCGCGCCGACCTCAACGTCCCTCTCGACGGCGAGACCATCACCGACGACGGCCGCATCCGCGCGTCGGTGCCCACGATCAAGGCGCTGGCCGGCAGGGGCGCCAAGGTCGTGGTCTGCGCCCACCTGGGCCGCCCCAAGGGCGAGCCGAACCCCAAGTACTCGCTCAAGCCCGTCGCCGGGCGCCTGGGCGAGCTGCTCGGCCAGGACGTCGCGTTCGCGGCCGACGTGGTGGGCGACAGCGCCCGCGCCGTCGTCGGCTCGCTGGAGGACGGCCAGGTCGCGCTGCTGGAGAACCTGCGTTACGAGCCGGGCGAGGAGTCCAAGGACGACGCCACCAGGCGCGCGTTCGCCGAGAAGCTGGCGGCGCTGGCCGACCTGTACGTCGGCGACGGGTTCGGCGCGGTGCACCGCAGGCACGCCAGCGTCTACGACGTGCCCGAGCTGCTGCCGCACGCGGCGGGCGGGCTGGTCGTGGCCGAGGTGGAGGTGCTGAGGAAGCTCACCGAGCACCCCGAGCGGCCGTACGTGGTCGTGCTCGGCGGCGCGAAGGTGTCCGACAAGCTGGGCGTCATCGCCAACCTGCTGACCAAGGTCGACAGGCTGCTCATCGGCGGCGGCATGGCCTACACCTTCCTCAAGGCCCAGGGCCACGAGGTCGGCGGGTCGCTGCTGCAGGAGGACCAGCTCGACCAGGTGCGCGGCTTCCTGGACGAGGCCGTGCGGCGCGGCGTGGAGCTGGTGCTGCCGGTGGACGTCCTGGCCGCCACCGAGTTCTCGCCCGACGCGGAGTACGACGCCGTCGACGCCACCGCCATCCCGGCCGACCGCCAGGGGCTCGACATCGGGCCGAGGACGCGTGAGCTGTTCGCGAGCAGGCTGGCCGACGCCAGGACCGTCTTCTGGAACGGGCCGATGGGCGTGTTCGAGTTCGACGCGTTCTCCGGCGGCACCAGGGCGGTCGCCGAGGCCCTGATCAGGGCCGAGGCGTTCACCGTGGTCGGCGGCGGCGACTCCGCCGCGGCCGTGCGCAGGCTCGGCCTGCCCGAGGACGGCTTCTCCCACATCTCCACCGGTGGCGGGGCCAGCCTCGAATACCTGGAGGGCAAGACCCTCCCCGGACTCGCCGCACTGGAGGAGTGAGTGAGCCAGCGCAAGCCGCTCATCGCCGGCAACTGGAAGATGAACCTCAACCACCTCGAGGCCATCGCGCTCGTCCAGAAGCTGGCTTTCGCGCTCAACGACAAGGACTTCGACCGGGTCGAGGTCGCGGTGCTGCCGCCGTTCACCGACATCCGCAGCGTGCAGACGCTGGTCGACGGCGACAAGCTGCGCATCGTCTACGGCGCCCAGGACCTGTCGCAGTACGACGGCGGCGCCTACACCGGTGAGGTGTCCGGCGTGATGCTGGCCAAGCTGGGCTGCACGTACGTGACGGTGGGCCACTCGGAGCGGCGCCAGTACCACGGCGAGGACGACGAGGTCGTCAACGCCAAGGTGCTGGCGGCCTTCCGGCACTCGATCACGCCGATCCTGTGCGTGGGCGAGGGCCTGGCGGTGCGCCAGGAGGGTCAGCACATCGCCTACAGCGTGGCGCAGCTCGACGGCGCCCTGCGCAAGGTGACGGCCGAGCAGGCCCAGTCGGTCGTGGTGGCGTACGAGCCGGTGTGGGCGATCGGCACGGGCGAGGTGGCCACCCCCGAGGACGCCCAGGAGGTGTGCGGCGCGCTGCGGGAGCGACTCGCGGAGCTGTACACCCCCGAAGTGGCCTCGGCGGTCCGTATCCTTTACGGTGGTTCGGTCAAGTCAGGCAACATCGCGGGGATCATGGCCAAGCCGGATGTCGACGGCGCGCTCGTGGGTGGCGCCAGCATCGACGCCGGGGAGTTTGCCAAGATCTGCCGTTTTTGGGAGACGCCTAGCTAACTGAGCCGTTCTGGGGGTGCGACTTGACACCAGGTCGTACCCTCAAGAGGCAAGTTTGAATCGTCACGCGTAACAGAGCACTGAAGGAACAGGCATACCGTGGTTATCGGAATCTCCATCGCCCTCATCCTGGCGAGCTGTCTCATGATCCTGCTCGTTCTGCTCCACAAGGGCAAGGGTGGCGGCCTGTCCGACATGTTCGGCGGCGGCTTCTCGTCGAACTTCGGTGGTTCCTCTGTGGTGGAGCGCAACCTCGACCGCCTGACCATCATCACGGGCGCGGTCTGGTTCGTCTGCATCATCGCTCTCGGCCTGCTCTTGAGGCCCTGAGCACAAGTCAACGCGTGACAGTGATTCTCCCCCCGTGTCCCGCGGGGCGATCGAGCGAGGAGTTCATCCGTGGGTAGTGGCAACGCGATCCGTGGCAGCCGAGTCGGCGCCGGCCCTATGGGGGAGGCCGAGCGCGGCGAGGCAGCTCCGAGAGTGCGGGTCTCGTTCTGGTGCGCCAACATGCACGAGACGCGCCCCAGTTTCGCCAGTGACGCGGCAGTCCCCGAGCTTTGGGACTGCCCCCGTTGCGGCCTCCCAGCCGGACAGGACGAGCAGGCCCCGCCTGCCCCGCCCAAGAACGAGCCGTACAAGACGCACCTGGCCTACGTGAAGGAGCGCAGGAGCGACAAGGACGGCAAGGCGATCCTCGAAGAGGCACTGGAGCGCCTGCGCAACAACAAGTCCCCCTGGTAGGACGGCAGACGGCGAGGAGCCCCCGGCGCGTGCGCCGGGGGCTCCTCGTGTGCGGTCCTGGCGGTGCTCAGTCCTCGTGCACGGCGACGCCGTCCACGAACGTCATGCGCGCCTTCGCCGTCCAGATGTCCGCCTCGGGCAGGTCGAACGGGTCGCGGTCGAGCACGGCCAGGTCGGCGGGGCGGCCCACCTCGATGACGCCCGCCGGTGAGCGGTTGATCCAGGCGGAGCCCGCCGTGTACGCCGTCAGCGCGGTGGCGAGGTCGATGCGCTGCTCGGGCAGGAACGGCGTCCGCGCCGTGGGGTAGCCGGCGTGGACGGAGCCGCCCGGCTCGGTGCGGTTCACCGCGACGTGCAGCGCCTGCACCGGGTCGGCGTTGGAGACGGGCCAGTCGCTGCCCGCGCAGAACCGGGTGCCGTGCGCCAGCAGGTCGGCGAACGGGTACTGCCAGGACGAGCGCGGCTCGCCGAGGAACGGCAGGGTGAGCTCGTCCATCTGGGCGTGGTGGGTGGCCCACAGCATCTGCAGGTTCGCGGTCACGCCGAGCGCGGCGAACCTGGGCACGTCCGACGGCTCGATGATCTGCAGGTGGGCGATGTGGTGGCGGTTGGCGGGGCGGGTGCCCTCGAAGCTGTCGAGCGCCTCGCGCACGGCGCGTTCGCCGATGGCGTGGAAGTGCACCTGGAAGCCGTGCCGGTCGAGCTCGGCCACGTACTCCTTCAGCTTGCCCGGGTCGACGTAGGACAGGCCGGTGCCGCCGCACCGGCAGTACGGCTCCAGGGTGGCGGCGGTGAAGTTCTCCGTGATGCCGTCCTGCATGATCTTGACGGAGCCGGCGCTGAAGCGCTCCAGGCCCTCGGCGGACCGGCGCCGCTCCAGCAGCTCCTCCACCTGGTCGAGGCCGCGGGTGCGGTCCCACCACAGGGCGCCCACGACGCGGGCGCGCAGCCGCCCGGAGCCGGCGGCCGACAGGTACGTGGGCAGCTGGTCGTCGGAGCCGGCGTACGAGCCGACGATGGCGTCCTGCCAGCCGGTGACGCCGAGCGAGAACAGGTGCCGCTCGGCGTCGGCGAGCGCGGCGTCCAGGTCGGCGGCGGTGGGGCGCGGCGTGAGCAGGCCGACCAGGTCCATCGCGCCCTCGTGCAGCACGCCGGAGGGCGTGCCGTCGGGGTCGCGCTCGATCCTGCCGTCGGCCGGGTCGGGGGTGTCCCTGGTGACGCCGGCGAGCTCCAGCGCCCTGGTGTTGACCCAGGCGGCGTGGTGGTCGCGCTGGATGAGGTAGACCGGGCGGTCCACGAAGTCGAGCTGACTGCGGTGGGGGAGGCCGCCGGGGAAGGCGGACATGTCCCAGCCGCCGCCGTCGATCCACTCCTTGTGCGGGTTCGCGGCGGCGTACGCGCGGACGCGCTCAAGGTAGGCGTCCAGGCCGAAGATCTCTGCAAGGTCGCACTTGGCGCGTTCGAGCCCGGCCTGCACCGGGTGGGCGTGCGCGTCGACGAAACCGGGCGTCAGCAGGCCGCCGCCGAGGTCCACGGTGTCGTGGCCGGGCGCCAGGCGGGCCAGCTCCGCCTCGGGGCCGACGGCGGCGATCACGCCGTCGCGGACGAGCACGGCCTCGGCCAGCACGCCGCGCGGGGTGAAGACGCGGCCGCCGCGGAACAGGATGGTCATGGGGTCTCGCTCTCTCGGGGTCAGTGACCGGTGATCAGGTCGGCGAAGCGGGCCAGCGCCGAGGTACGGGGCATCGAGCGCTCGCGGTGGTCGGCCACGCGGTACAGGCGGTACATCGCGTGCACGCCGAGCCACCGCAGCGGCTCCGGCTCCCACGCGCGCACCTTGCGGCCCACCCACGGCAGCGACGTCAGCTCCGTTCGCTCACCGAGGACGAGGTCGCGCAGGGTGCGTCCGGCGAGGTTGGCGGTGGTGACGCCGTGGCCGGTGTAGCCGCCCGCCCAGCCCAGGCCGGTGACCGGGTCGACGTGGACGGTCGAGCACCAGTCGCGCGGCACGCCCAGCACCCCCGACCAGGTGTGGGCGACGGAGGACGAGCGCGCGGCGGGGAAGAAGTCCAGCAGCAGCCGCCACAGCGCCTCGACGGTCCACTCGTGGGTGTGGCCGCGGGTGTCGACGCGGGAGCCGTACAGGTAGGGGCGGCCGCGCCCGCCGAAGGCGATGCGGTCGTCGGCGGTGCGCTGGGCGTACATGTAGTAGTGGGCCATGTCGCCGAGCAGTTCCGCGCCCTGCCAGCCGACCTCGTCCCAGAAGGACGGCGGCAGCGGCTCGGTGACGATCATGGAGCTGTTCATCGGCAGCCACTGCCGCCGCAGGCCCTTCAGCCGGGCCGTGAACCCCTCGGTGGCGCGGATGACGTGGCGGGCCGTGACGGTGCCGTACGGGGTGATCGCGCGGCCGGGGGAGATCTCCGTCACCGGGGTGCGTTCGTGGATCGTCACGCCGAGGCCGCGTACGGCGCGGGCCAGGCCCTGGACGAGCTTGGCGGGCTGGACGCGGGCGCAGTGCGGGCTCCAGGACGCCGCGAGCGTGCCCGCGACCCTCAGGTGCTCGCCGGGCTCGACCAGGCGCAGGTCGTCCTCGCCGATGCCCCAGGCGCGCGCGGACGACACCGAGGCGCGCAGCCGGGCCGCCTGCGACGGCGTGCGGGCCACGGTGACGACGCCGCCCTTGACGAGGTCGGCGTCGATGCCCTCGCGCTCGCAGACCGCGATCACCTCGTCGATCGAGGCGTACATCTCGCGCTGCAGCCTCCTGGCGTCCTGGCCGTAGCGCTCGTGGGAGCCCGCCAGGTCGCCGGTGAGCCAGCCGCCGTTGCGCCCGGACGCGCCGAAGCCGGCGAACTCCTGCTCCAGCACGACCACGCGCAGGGACGGGCGGGCCCGCTTGAGGTAGTACGCGGTCCACAGGCCCGTGTAGCCGGCGCCCACGATGACGACGTCGGCCTCGAGGTCGGCGTCCAGGCGGGGGCCGGGGGAGGGCACGCCGGAGGAGCGGTACCAGAAGGACACGTCGCCGTTGACGAAACCGGACGACAGAGGAACATGCGCGGTCATAGCCTCATATCCTGCTATATCCGGATATATCCGGATATAGCGACGCATCCCACGACGAAATTCGTGATCCATGGTTCCGATCGCCACGCTGAGCCGCTCCCCCCGTCCCCTGGGATTCTCGCGCATCCCCGCCCTGCGGACGAACGGCTCGAGCACAGGGTGCAAGAGGTGCGATTCTGGCAGAAGAAACGGGGCGGGCACCCCCGCGTAGCGGGTGCGTAACACGACCCCTCCATGCTGGAAGCGCATCGGAGGGGAGCCCACATGCCATTCCTGCGCATCCGCGCCACCGTCGACGAGCGGCCCGGCCGTCTCGCCTCGCTCGCAGCCGCCCTCGCCGCCCGCGGCGGCAACATCCTCGGCCTGTCCGTCCAGCCCGACACGAGCGGCACGGTGGACGAGTTCGTCGCCGAGGTCCCCGCCACCGCCGCCGACGTCGCCGCCGCGATCGAGGCCGCAGGAGGCCGCGGCGTCCACGTCGTCTCCGCCGCCGCCAACGAGCTGGCCGACGAGACCACCCGCGCCCTGCTCCTCGCCCTGCGGCTGCGCGCCCAGCCCTGGCGCCTGCCCGACCTCCTCGCCGAGCTGCTGCGCGCCGACTCCGCCCGCTGGTCGTACGGTGATCCGGTGAGTGATCTGCCCGATCCGCACCGGCTCGTCGTGCCCGTCGCGTCCAAGCGCTCCATCAGCCTGCGCCGCGCCGGGCTGCCGTTCACCCTCACCGAGGCGGCCCGCGCCGCCGCCTTCGCCCGCTTCGCCCAGCCGCCGGCCGAGCCCGCCCCCGCCGAGCGCGCCGTGCGCCTGGCCGACGGCGTCGAGGTCGAGGTGCGGCCGCTCACCACCGCCTTCCGCGAGGCCGTACGCGACCTGCACGACCGCTGCACCCCCGAGTCGCGCCGCTTCCGCTACTTCACCTCCATGCCCGCGCTGCCCGACAGGGTCTTCGAGCGGCTGTGCGACCGCGACCGCGGCGAGTCCGTCGTCGCCTGCTACGACGGCCAGGTCGTCTCCCTGGCCAACCTCATGTACTGCGCCGACCCGGGCGCCGCCGAGATCGCCCTCCTCGTCGAGGACAAGTGGCAGGGCCGCGGCCTGGGCGCCAGGCTCGCCCGCGTGCTCGTCGACAGCGCCCGCGACCAGGGCTTCGCCGAGATCCGGGCGACCCTGCTGTCCGACAACGTCCGCATGCGCCGCCTGATGATCGGCCTCGGGGCCACGGTCGCGTACACCGAGGACCCGGGCGTCCTGGAGGCCCGCATGGCGATCGGCGGGATGGTGCCCGAGCCGCGGCCGGGGGACGCCGTCACGGGGTGACCCGTCCCGGCCGGGCGGGTATGCGTTCTGCGTGGATCTCGACGAGGTGGCCGGCCGGCTGTACGCGCTCCCGCCGTCCGAGTTCACCGCGGCCCGCGACGCGCGGGCGCGCGCGGCCAAGGACGCGGGCGACATCCGGCTGGCCCGCGACATCGGCAGGCTGCGCAGGCCCACCGTGTCCGCCTGGGCCGTGAACCGGCTGTCCAGGGAGCACCCCGAGGAGCTCGCCGAGCTGCTGGGCCTGGGGGAGCGCCTGAGGGCCGCCTGGGAGGCGCAGGACGCCGCCGCGCTGGCCGAGCTGACCCGGGAGCGCGGCGCCGTCACGGGACGCCTCAGCAGGCTCCTCAGGGAGTCCGCCGGCCTGTCTGCCGCCGCCGCGAGCGAGGCCGACCAGACGCTCGACGCCGCCGTCGTGGACGCCGACGCCGCCGACCAGGTGCGGCGCGGCCGGCTCGTCAGGCCGCTGAGCTACAGCGGGTTCGCCCCCGCGCCCGTACCGAGGGAGGGAGCGCAGGGCCGCCGCCGGACGGCCCCCGCGGACAGGGCGGCTTCTCCGGACCGCACGGCCCCTTCCGGGAGGGCGGCTCCTTCCGGGAGGGCGGCTCCTTCCGGGAGGGCGGCGGAGGACGAGGCGCGGCGGCGTGAGCAGGAGGCCGCCGAGGCGAGGCGGCGCGAGGAGATCGCCGCCAGGAAGGCGAGGGAACGGCAGGAGGCCGAGGAGGCGCACCGGGAGTGGGCCGCCGCGCTGGAGGAGGCGCAGCGCGAGCGGGACGAGCGCGCCGAGAAGGTGGCGACGCTGGAGCGCGAACTGGCCGGGGCGCGCGACCGGCTCGCCGAGAGCGACCAGCGGCTGGAGGTCGCCCGGCGGGAGGAGCGTCACGCGCGCGCCCGGCTGTCCCGCTAGTGTCCGGCGTACCTTCACCGTTTCTGACTGCTCATCCCTGGAGTGGCGATGACGAGCTGGACCCCCTCCGACATGCCCGACCTGACCGGCAGGACCGCCGTCGTGACCGGCGCGAACAGCGGCATCGGACTGCCCACCGCCCTCGAACTGGCCAGGCGCGGCGCCCACGTCGTCATGGCCGCCCGCTCGCGCGAGCGCGGCGAGGCCGCCGTCGCCTCCGTCGTGCGGGCCGTGCCCGGCGCCAAGGTCGAGTACGGCCGGCTCGACCTGGCCGACCTGGCCTCCGTGCGGGCCTTCGCCGCGACGGTGGACACCGTGGACCTGCTGATCAACAACGCGGGCGTCAGCATGCCCCCGCGCGGCCTCACCAAGGACGGGTTCGAGCTGCAGTTCGGCACCAACCATCTCGGCCACTTCGCGCTCACGGGGCTGCTCCTGCCGCGGCTGCTGGCCCGGCCGGGGGCGCGGGTCGTCACGGTGTCCAGCAACGCCCAGGTGGCGGGACGCATCGACTTCGACGACCTGACGCTGGAGCGCGGCTACGGCAGGCTCAGCGCGTACGCGCGCTCCAAGCTGGCGAACCTGCTCTTCACGCTGGAGCTGCAGCGCCGGGCCCGCCGGGCGGGCGCGGACCTGCTCAGCGTCGCCACCCACCCCGGCATGACGTCCACCGAGATCATCAAGATCCCGGTGGCCGGGCCTCTGTTCCGCCTGCTGACGAAGCCGGCCGCCGCGGGGGCGCGGACCTCGCTGTACGCCGCCACCTCGCCGGACATCCGCGGCGGCGAGTTCGTCGGGCCGCGGCTCAGGCCGATGAAGCCCTCGCCGGCGGCCCGCTCGGAGGAGCTGGCGGCCCGGCTGTGGGAGGTGTCGGCCGAGCTGACGGACGTACGCTTCGACGCCCTCCCCGGCCACTGAGGACGCCCACCCGGGCAGGAGGGCGGCAGAATCTCACATCTTGCTGTGAGATTACGGCGAAAGAGCTGTCGCCCTAGGACGGAGCCGTCCTAGGGTCGTCGGCATGACGCTCGACCTCGACGCCTTCATCGACGCCCTCCCCAAGGTGGAGCTCCACGTCCACCTGGTCGGCTCCGCCTCCGTCCCCACCGTGCTGGAGCTCGCCCGCCGTCACCCCGGCAACGGCGTGCCCGCGACGGAGGAGGAGCTGCGCCGCTTCTACACCTTCCGCGACTTCACCGACTTCGCCCGCGTCTACCAGGCCGTCAACTCCCTCGTCCGCGAGCCGGAGGACGTCGCCACCCTCGTGACCGGCCTGGCCCGCGACCTCGCCGCCCAGGGCGGCAGGTACGTCGAGCTGCAGGTCACGCCGTACGCCCACCACCTGGTCGGCATGCCCATGCGGCCCGTCACCGAGGCGCTCGACCTGGCGGCCAGGCAGGCGCTCGACGTCCACGGCGTCGAGATGGCGTACATCTTCGACATCCCCGGCGAGTACGGCGAGGAGGCGGCCAGGATCACCGTCGAGCACGCCCTCCAGGAACCTCCCGCAGCATTGGTAGGTTTCGGTATCGGCGGCATCGAGCAGGAGCGGCCCAAGTACCGCGACGCCTACCGCGACGCGTTCGGCGCCGCCCGCGCCGCCGGGCTCCACAGCGTCCCGCACGGCGGCGAGATGACCGGGCCCGAGACGATCTGGGAGGTCATCGAAGGGTACGGCGCCGAGCGCATCGGCCACGGCATCGCCTGCCTCGCCGACCCGCGGCTGGTGGCGTACCTGCGCGACACGCAGCTCCCGCTCGACGTCTGCCCCACGTCGAACGTCTGCACCGGGCAGGTCGCCGCGATCGCCGACCACCCGCTGCCCCGCATGCTGGAGGAAGGCCTGTACGTCACGCTGAACAGCGACGACCCGCCCATGTTCGCCACCACCCTGGCCGACGAGTACCGCGTCGCCGCCCGCGTGTTCGGCCTGGGCAAGGAGGAGCTGGCCGGGCTGGCCCGCAACGGCGTGCGCGCCTCGTACTTGCCGGACCACCGCAAGCAGGCCCTCCTGGACGAGATCGACGCGCTGCTGCGCGGGCCGGAGACCCACCGGCCGGACCCTGCCGCCTCGGTCTGATCGGCTGACGCCGCCGCCTCCTCCGTGTCACCGTGGAACCGGCGGTGAACCGGGGAGGCGGCACCGCGCGTACCAGGTCGGTGGGAGGCTCCGATGTCCACGAGAGAAGAGGTCGTGATGGCCCTGCGCCGCGCCCAGGAGCTCTCCGACCGGCACTGGCACTGCCTCGACCAGCCGGTGGCCCTCATGGCGGGCGGAAGAACCTGGACCGGGCCCGCCGCCGACGCCTTCGCCGGGGAGCTCGCCCGGCGCAGGACGGAGGTGTGGCAGGCGCTGCGCGACGTCATCGCCGAACTGGACGACCTGCTCGCGCGCATGCCGGCGGAAGGGCGGGAGACCGTATGACCTACTCCTCCATCGACCCGCGCGAGATGCACCGGCTCGGGGCGGGCGTGCAGACCGCGGGACGTGACCTCGCCGACTGCGCCGCCCAGCTGCGCGGGCTGATGGACATGCTCGGCGTCGGCCACCCCGGCGTAGCCGCGATCGACCGGGCCGGACGCTGGCTGACCGACCAGGCACCCGACCTGTACCGGCGACGCGACCTCGCCTACGAGGCGGAAGGCGTCCGCGTCGACGTGTTCGGCCATCCCGTGGCCGGCGCGGTCGTCCCGCCCGGCAAGGTGCGGATCCACGAGTCACGTCTCATCCCCGCCGAGGCCCGCGCCGCCGCCGCGCTCGCCGCGCCGCTGTTCCAGGCCGCCGCCAACGGCGACGCCGCCGCGCTCAAGCAGCTCGCCGCCTACCGGGAGCGGATGTCCGACCCGGGGTTCGCCACCGCGCTGGTCGAGGAGCTCGGGCCGCAGCTCATCGTCACCCTGCCCGCCCTCATGGCCCAGCGCGTACGCAAGGCGCTCGCCGCCGGCCAGGACTCCGTGGAGGCGATGCGGCGCGACAACGGCGAGGTGCTGAAAGCGCTGAGCACCGCCCTCGCCACGGCCACCACCCCGGGCGAGCAGCCCAGGGTCGACGTCCGGTTCCTCGACGAGCTGAAGCGACAGGGCAGGCAGCCCGTCGCGTTCCTGGAACAGGAAGGCGTCCCCGGCTACTGGGCGCTCGGCCAGCTCCTCGCGTCCCGCCCGGCCACGCCGTACAGCGCGTGGTTCATGAGCACCGTCGGCCTCGACCTCATCCGCTGGGACCGCGACTACCTGCGCGCGCACGGCGTCCTGCCCCTCGTGAACGACCGGGACTTCACCTACGTCCTGGCCGCCCCCGCCGACACGCGGCCCTTCGCCGACTCCGCGGTCCCCGGCACCGTCGACCCCGTCGCCGCGCTCCTGCACCAGGCCCGCGCCTCACGCGACGGCGCCCAGGCGCTGCTCCGGCATGGCGACAACCTGAAGTACCTGCTGCACGACCGGCGCCCCCAGTGGGCGCAGGGCGACCGGGGCGAAGCACTGGGGGAGGCGATGCGAACCGCGATGACCGGCGCCGACGCCGACTCCAAACGCCTGGCCGTCCTCGCCACCCGGTTCGTCGCCGACGACGTGAAGCCGTCCGTGTCGGTGGGCGCCGACGGGACGATCCAGGTGAAGGAGCCCTCACAGCTCGACGCGCTCTCCGGCATCCGCCCCGCGATGGGCGCCATCCTCGCCGAGCACACCGACGACATCGTCAGCGCGTACTACAAGAACCTCAAACGGCCGGAGGACGGCCAGCTCGTCAGCATGTTCGACGCCAAGAACGTCGGCGAGTTCAGCCCGCCCGACATCGACCTCGTCCTGCTCGACGTGACAGCCGACGACACCGGCTACGACGCCCTGCTCAAAGGCCAGATCGCCCACATGCGCAAGGAAGTCGACGAGGCCATCGCCACCCACAACAGGACATACCTGGAGAACGCCATCACCTGGGACTCCATCACGCTCGGCCACGTGCTGGAGGCCCGCAAGCTCGCCCTGGTCGCCCGCGGCAAGGAGGCGGACGAGACGGACGCCGCCTTCAAGAAACTGGTCGAGGAAGGGATCGGCCTCGTCCCGATCCCCTTCAGCGGCCAGGTCGGCAAACTGGGGGTCAAGGCGGCGGAGTCCGCGTACGAGAAATTCGTGCAGGGCGGCTACGCCAAGGCCGGGGACTGGCTGGCGAAACAGAGCGGCCACGAGGGCGACAAAACCACCAAGGCCTTCGGCGACGCCTCGACCAACGAAAAAGCCGTCGAACAGCTTGTGAGACAGATGCTGGAATCGTCGGCGGTGGCCCATGAATATTATCGGCGCACCAATCTGCGGGGTCAGGACTTCGTGACCGGAGACCCGCCGAGGATCAAACCGCCACATGCTATGAATCTGCAGGAATACGGAGCGTTCACGAACTGGATGAAGGTTTATTCCAGAGTTCCCGCCGACTTGGGGCAAGCGAAAGAACATGTCTTCACAGGCGCCCGCGACCTGACGAACAATCTCACAGCAGGAGGAGAGAGCCGTGGGTAGGCGCCCAGGAGCGTGGCTCTGCCTGATGGCAGCGCTGATGCTGGTCGTCGCGTGCACCCCCGACAAGGCCCGGAACCCCTCGCCGACGCCCTCGGCGGCGCGGCATCCTGTCGCCGACAGGCCTCCCTACCTGTGTCATTTCATTCCGCAGGCAGCCGTGGCGGAGTTGACCGGCTATACCGGTGAGTACACGGAAGGCCCCCGGAAGGGTGCTGCCGCGGGCCCCTTCTGCGTGGTCACCAATGAGGTGCAGACCATTCTCGCCACGGGATACGACCGCTCGGGTGATCGGCAACTGCTGGAAAACTATCTCAAGGCGATGGAAGAGGAAGGCCGGGTGAAACTAGCCCCCGAACTGGGAGCCGGAGAAATAGGTGACGGGGAGATCGCCGGATTCCCGGTCCGCTCGGCGGCCGCCTGGTTCCGCTGCGGAAGAGAGAGACCGCTTGTTCTGATCTCGGTGAAGAAGAATCCTGGGCGGGATCAGGATTATGATCTTGTGCAGTTGGTGAGGATTGCCGAGCGGCGGTTTGCCGAGATGTTCTCGTGTGAGCTCGGCGGGCCGCCGCCCGGCTAGGTGGGTCAGGGGGACGCGAGGCGGCCCAAACCTGGGGGGATCTTGGTGGCCGCGGCGCGGTCCAGCAGGAACAGGGTCCTGCCGCGGCCCCGCGCGCCCGCCGCGGGCACCTGGACGGGCCCTGAGTCGGACAGGGCGAGGCGGACGGCGCCTGACTTCTCCTCGCCGGCGGCCACCACCCAGACCTCGCGGGCCGCCTGGATGGCGGGCAGGGTCAGGGAGATGCGGGTGGGCGGCGGCTTGGGCGAGCCGTGCACGGCCACCACGGGACGGGTGTCGTACAGGGCGGGCAGGCCGGGGAAGAGCGACGCGACGTGCGCGTCGGGACCCATGCCGAGCAGCATCACGTCGAAGGCCGGTACGGGCCCGTGGTCCTCGGGCCTGGAGGCGGCGCGCAGTTCGGCGGCGTACGCCTCGGCCGACTCCTCGGCGGTCATGCCGGAGTCGGGGCCGCGCATGACGTGCACCCGGTCCGGGTCGAGGTCGACGTGGTCGAGGAGCGCCTTGCGGGCGCCGGTCTCGTTGCGTTCGGGGTCGCCGGTGGGCAGGAACCGCTCGTCGCCCCACCAGATGTCGAGGTGGCGCCAGTCCACGGCGTCGCGGGCGGGCGTGTCGGCGATGGCGGCGAGGGTGGCGATGCCCACGCTGCCGCCGGTCAGGACGAGCGACGCCGACCCCGTGGCCGACTGGACGTCCACGAGGCGTGTGATGATCCGCGCCGCCACGGCCTTGGCCAGGACGTCGGCGTCGCGGTGCACGACGACGTTGGGAGTGGTCACTTTCGCCTCACCCCTTGTGGTTGCGGGCGAACCGTTTGACGGCGCCCCCGTAGGTGTCGTCGGGGTCGAGCCGCCGCAGTTCCTCGGCCATCAGCTCGGACGTCTGCCGCCTGGCCAGCGCCACGTTGCGGTCGGGCTGGCCGGGGCGTGACAGGGTGGCGAGCCGGGCGTCGTTCCTGACGACGGACAGCTCCTGCTCGCCCACCTGCAGCCGTACGGCGGCCAGCCCGGGGCCGGCGGAGTCGGCCACCTTGACGGGGACGCCGAGCCGTTCGGCCAGCCAGGCGGCCAGCAGCGGCGCGCTGGGGTGGCCGGGCGCGCCTTCGACGACGCCTTTGCGTACCTTGCCGACGGGCTGGTCGAACGCGGCGGCCAGCAGGCTGCGCCAGGGGGTGAGCCGCGCCCACGCCAGGTCGGTGTCGCCGGGGGCGTACCCCCTGGCGCGGGTCACGAGCGACTTCACCCCGTCGGGGCCGTAGCTGCGGGCGTCGGTGATGCGGCGCTGGGCGAGCGCGCCGATGGAGTCTCTCGACGGCACCTCGGGCGCCGTGCCGGGCCACCACGCGACGACCGGGGTGTCGGGCAGCAGCAGCGGGCTGACGACGGAGTCGGCGTGCTGGGTGAGCTCGCCGTACAGCCGCAGCACCACGACCTCGCCGGGCGTGTTCTCGCCGATGCGCAGTTCGGCGTCGAGCCGGTTCGGCTCGTCGGGCTCGCGGGAGATCACCACGATGATGCGCGACGGGTGCTCGCGCGCCGCCTCGGTGGCGGAGCGCAGCGCGTCGTACTGGTTGCGTTCGTCGCTGACCACGACGAGCGTCAGCACCATGCCGATCGCGGGCGCCCCCATCTGGTGGCGCAGCAGGGTGAACTGGTTGGAGATCTTGCCCGCCGTCGTGTCCGACAGCATGAACGTCGTCACTAGAGTCTCCTCCACACGCGGCCGTCGCGGGCCATCATCGCGTCGGCCGACTCCGGCCCCCACGAGCCGGCCTCGTACGGTTCCGGCTGTCCCTGCGTCGCCCAGAACTCCTCGATCGGGTCGAGGATCTTCCACGACAGCTCGACCTCCCGCTGGTGCGGGAAGAGCGGCGGGTCGCCGATCATCACGTCGAGCAGCAGCCGCTCGTACGCCTCGGGCGACGACTCGAGGAACGACTCGCCGTAGGCGAAGTCCATGGAGACGTCGCGCACCTCCATCGCGGTGCCGGGCACCTTAGAGCCGAACCTGACCGTGATGCCCTCGTCCGGCTGCACCCGGACGACGAGGGCGTTCTGGCCGAGGATCTCGGTGTCGTCCTTGCTGAACGGCAGGTGCGGCGCGCGCTGGAACACCACGGCCACCTCGGTGACGCGGCGGCCGAGCCGCTTGCCGGTGCGCAGGTAGAACGGCACGCCCGCCCACCGCCGGTTGGCGATCTCGAGCTTGACCGCGGCGTACGTCTCGGTGGTGGAGGTGGGCGGGATGCCCTCCTCCTGCAGGTAGCCGACGACTTTCTCGCCGCCCTGCCAGCCGGCGGCGTACTGGCCGCGCGCGGTGTAGAGCGCCAGGTTGGACGGCAGCCGCACCGCCTTGAGCACCTTCTCCTTCTCGCGGCGCAGCGCGGAGGCGTCGAAGGAGGTCGGGTCCTCCATGGCGACGAGCGCGAGGAGCTGGAGCAGGTGGTTCTGGATGACGTCGCGGGCGGCGCCGATGCCGTCGTAGTAGCCGGCCCGGCCGCCGATGCCGATGTCCTCGGCCATGGTGATCTGGACGTGGTCGACGTAGCCGCGGTTCCAGATCGGCTCGTAGAGGTTGTTGGCGAACCGCAGCGCCATGATGTTCTGGACGGTCTCCTTGCCCAGGTAGTGGTCGATCCTGAAGATCGAGCTCTCCGGGAAGGCGGACGTGGTGATCTCGTTCAGCGCGTGCGCCGACTGCAGGTCGTGCCCGAACGGCTTCTCGATGACGACGCGGCGCCACGACCCGGGCGGGGCGTCGGCGAGGCCGGTGCGCTTGAGCTGCTCCACCACGACGGGGAAGAACTTGGGCGGCACCGAGAGGTAGAACGCGTAGTTCCCGCCGGTGCCGCGGGTCTCGTCGATCTCGGCGAGCGCCATCGCGAGCGCGTCGAACGCGCCGTCGTCGGAGAACTCGCCGGGCACGAAGTGGATGCCCTCCAGGATCTGCTTCCAGACCTCCTCGCGGAAGGGCGTCCTGGCGTGGGCCTTGACGGCGTCGTGCGTCAGCTGGGCGAAGTCCTGGTCCTGCCAGTCGCGCCGGGCGAAGCCGACGAGGGAGAAACCGGGCGGCAGCAGCCCCCGGTTGCCCAGGTCGTAGATCGCCGGCAGCAGCTTGCGCTTGGCCAGGTCCCCCGTCACGCCGAACAACACCATCACGCATGGTCCCGCCACCCGGGGCAGCCGCTTGTCGCGCGGGTCGCGCAAGGGGTTGGCGGCCGCCGCCTCCATGGTGGTGGCGGTGCCCGCGACGGCGGCGGCCACGGTCATGGCCTCCTCCGCGGGCGCTGCCGGGTCTGTCATGTCAAGCCTCCTGTGCGGCTGCGAGCAGACGCGCGACTCCCGCCGCGCGGTCGGTCAAATGCAGGCGTACGACAGGCCGTCCGCGGGTCTCCAGCGCCTGCAGTTCGCCGAGCGCCCCGGCGAGCTGCAGCCCGCCCAGCGTGTACGGCCGTCCAGGCACCGGGACGTCGTCGTCCACGGCCCCGGTGATCTGCAGGAACACCCCGTTCTGCGGCCCGCCCTTGTGATACTGGCCGGTCGCGTGGAGCGACCTGGCCCCCCATCCGAACGTCACCGGCCGGTTCGTGCGCAGCGCGAGCAGCGGGCGCAGCGTGGCGGCGTCGGCCGCCAGCCACGCGTCGGTCATCTGCTCGAAGTCGGCGCCCTCGGGCACGGGCGCGTCGAACGCCGCGAGCCGGTCGAGGTAGGCGGTGATCGCGAGGTAGCCGTCGTCGGGGACGGCGTGCAGCAGCTCGGCGAACACCCCGGGAAGGTCCTTGGCGGTGACCGGGCCGTGCACCTCGACCGGCCCGTCGACCAGCGCGGGCGCCCCGGCGGGCAGGACGGGCAGCGCGAGCAGCGCGGCGGTGTTCCCCTCCGGCTCCGCCGCGTCGGGCCGGTCGAGCGGCGCGACACCGAGCAGGTGCGCGGCCACGGCCGCGGCGTACTCCCACACGAGGAACTGGGCGCCGAGCGGCCCGTCGACGCGTACGTCGCCGTCGTCGGACTCGATGGCGACGACCAGCTCGTCGCGGGTGTCGTTCCTGTCGGCGCCCACCACCGGCAGGATGCCCCTGCCCTGCTTGCCGGTGAAGCCGGCGACGAGCTGCTCGATCCATTCGGGCAGCCCGCTGGAGGCCGACAGCCGGTCGTCGAGCAGCAGCTTGTCGCGCCCGGCCAGCGCCGCGCCGCCCAGCGCGGCGCCCAGCGCCAGGCCGGGGTTGCCCTCGGCGGACCCCAGCAGCGGCAGCACGTCGGCGGCGTCGCCGAGCAGGCGCTCCACGTCGGCGCCCGCGAGCGCCGCGGGCACGAGCGCGGACGCCGACAGCGCCCGCCCTGGCACGTCCTCGTGGACGACCTCGCGGACGACGCGGTGGCCCCCGCCCACGGCGGCCACGGCGAGCGGCGACCGGGTGCCGGCGACGACCACGATCCGGGCGGCGGGCGCCAGGCCCGCGTCGCGGAAGAGCGCGTCGTACACCCGCAGCAGGCTGTCCTGCTCGACGGCGGGACCCTCGCCGCCGGTGACGACCACCACGGTCGCGTCGAGCCGGTCGGACAGCGCGCGCCGCACCTGGCCGGGGTCGGTCGTGTCGAGGACGGTCAGCGGCACGTCGGCCGTGGCGCAGATCGCCTCGGCCGCCAGGGCCGCCCCGCCGGCGCCGGCCAGCACGACGTTCGTGAGCCCTTCGGCCCGTGCCCGGCCGGCCAGTTCGGCCAGCTCGGGCAGCAGCTCGCGGGGGACGCGCGGCGCCGCCGCCCCCTCGGCCCCCTGCCCCCACAGGGCGGGGTCGCCCGCGGCGAGCCGCTCGGGCACGCCGCCGGACGCGAGCCGCACCGCGGCGGAGGAGGCGGCGGCAGCCACCTCCTCGCCGCGGTAGGACACCTCCATCACGGAACCAGGTTCTTGGTGACGCTCTCGAGCAGTTCGTCCCAGGACGCCTCGAACTTCTGGACGCCCTCCTCCTCCAGCACCGCGACGACGTCGTCGTAGTCGATGCCGGCCTCCTTGAGCGCGGCCATGGTGTTCCACGCCTGCTCGTAGAAGGGGCGCACGGTGTCGCCCGTGATGGCGGCCCGTGCGGCGGTGGCGTCGAGCGTCTTCTCCGGCATGGTGTTGACCGTGCCGGGGGCGACGAGCTGGTCGACGTAGAGCGTCGGGGAGTAGTCGGGGTTCTTCACGCCGGTCGAGGCCCACAGCGGGCGCTGCGGGCGGGCGCCGGCGGCGCGCAGCCGCTGCCAGCGCTCGGAGGCCACGACCTCCTCGTACGCGGCGTAGGCCAGGCGCGCGTTCGCCACGCCGGCCTGCCCCTTCAGCTCCGGCTTGCCCGCCTGGTCGAGCCGCTTGTCGATCTCGGTGTCGACGCGGCTGACGAAGAACGAGGCCACGGACTCGATGGCCGCGAGGTCGAGCCCCTTGGCCTGGGCGGCCTCGAGGCCGGCGAGCCAGGCGTCCATGACCGCGCGGTAGCGCTCCAGCGAGAAGATCAGCGTGACGTTGACGCTGATGCCCTCGGACAGCGCCTGCGTGATCGCGGGCAGGCCCTCCTGGGTGGCCGGGATCTTGATGAACAGGTTCGGCCTGTCGACCAGCCACCACAGGGCGCGGGCCTCGGCCACCGTCTTCTCGGCGTCGCGGGCCAGGCGCGGGTCGACCTCCAGCGACACGCGGCCGTCGACCCCGCCCGTGGCGTCGTACACCGGGCGCAGCACGTCGGCGGCCCAGCGGATGTCGTACGTGGTGATGGCGCGCACGGCCTCCTCCACGCTGACCCCGCGCACGGCGAGGTCGTGCATCTGGGCGTCGTAGGCGTCGCCCTTGCCGAGCGCCGAGGCGAAGATCGTCGGGTTGGAGGTGACGCCGACCACGTTCTTCTCGCGGATCAGCTGCTCCAGGTTGCCGGTGCGCAGCCGCTCGCGGCTGATGTCGTCCAGCCAGATGGAGACGCCCTGGCCGGTCAGCTTGTTCAGGTTCTCGCTCATTGTCAGTTTCCCGTCGTCTCGCCCTTGTCCTGGCCCAGCTTCGCGAGGCTGGCCCTGGCCGCCGCGGCCACCCGCTCCGCCGTCAGCCCGAACTGCTCGTACAGCGTCCTGTACGGCGCGGAAGCGCCGAAGTGCTCCAGGCCGACCACCTCGCCGCACTCGCCGACGAAGGCGTGCCAGCCCAGGGAGACGCCCGCCTCCACGGCGACCCGCGCCTTGATCGACGAGGGGAGGATGGTCTGCTTGTAAGCAGGGTCCTGCCCGTTGAACCACTCGACACACGGCATCGACACGACGCGCGTCGGGATGCCCTGCGCCTCCAGCAGCTCACGGCCCTGGACGGCCAGTTCGACCTCGCTGCCGGTGGCGATCACGATGACCCTCGGCTCGCCGGTGGACGCCTCGCGCAGCACGTAGCCGCCGCGGGCCACGCCCTCGGCGGTGGTGCCCTCGTAGACCGGCAGGTTCTGGCGGGTCAGGGCCAGCGCGGCGGGCCTGTCGGTGTGCTCCAGCACGGCCTTCCACGCGTACGCGGTCTCGTTGGCGTCGGCCGGGCGGACGACGTCGAGGCCGGGGATCGCGCGCAGCGACCACAGGTGCTCGATGGGCTGGTGGGTGGGGCCGTCCTCGCCGAGGCCGATGGAGTCGTGCGTCCAGATGTAGACGACCGGCAGCTTCATCAGGGCCGCCAGGCGCACGGCCGGGCGCATGTAGTCGGAGAAGACCAGGAAGGTGCCGCCGTACGGGCGGGTGCCGCCGTGCAGCGCGATGCCGTTCAGAATCGAGCCCATCGCGTGCTCGCGGATGCCGAAGTGCAGCGTGCGGCCGTACCGGTTACCCGGGAACTCCTTGGTCTGGTACTCCTCGGGGATGAAGGACGGCTCGCCCTTCATCGTGGTGTTGTTCGACTCGGCCAGGTCGGCCGAGCCGCCCCACAGCTCGGGCAGCACCGGGGCGAGCGCGTTCAGCACCTCGCCCGAGGCCTTGCGGGTGGCCACGGAGGAGCCGGTCTCGAAGGACGGCAGCGCCTTGGCCCAGCCCGCGGGCAGTTCGCGGTGGGAGATGCGGTCGAGCTCCTCGGCCCGCTCGGGGTTGGCCGCCCGCCACTGCGAGAAGCGCTTCTCCCACTCGGCGTGGGCCGCGCGGCCCCGCTGCGCCACGGCGTGGGCGTGCGCGAGCACCTCGTCGGGCACGTCGAACGTCTTGGCAGGGTCCATGCCCATGACCTGCTTGGTGGCGGCCACCTCGGCGTCGCCCAGGGCGGCGCCGTGGATCTTGCCGGTGTTCTGCTTGTTCGGCGACGGCCAGCCGATGATCGTGCGCAGCCGGATGAACGACGGCCGGTCGGTCTCGGCCCTGGCGGCCTCCAGCGCGTCGTAGAGGGCCTGGACGTCCTCGGCGTACTCGCCGCCCGCCGTCCAGTCCACGCTCTCGGTGTGCCACCCGTACGCCTCGTACCGCTTGAGCACGTCCTCGGACTTGGCGATGAGGGTGTCGTCCTCGATGGAGATGTGGTTGTCGTCGTAGATGACGACGAGGTTGCCCAGCTTCTGGTGGCCGGCGATCGCGCTGGCCTCGTGGCTGATGCCCTCCTCGATGTCGCCGTCGCTCACCAGGCACCAGATGTGGTGGTCGAACGGCGAGGCGCCGGGCTCGGCGTCGGGGTCGAACAGGCCGCGCTCGCGGCGGGCCGCCATCGCCATGCCGACCGCGTTGCCCAGGCCCTGGCCGAGGGGGCCCGTGGTGGTCTCGACGCCGGCGGTGTGGCCGTGCTCGGGGTGGCCGGGCGTCAGGCTGTCCCACTGGCGCAGGCGCCTGAGGTCGTCGAGCGTGAGGCCGTAGCCGGACAGGTAGAGCTGGATGTAGAGGGTCAGGCTGGAGTGGCCGCAGGACAGCACGAAACGGTCGCGCCCGAGCCAGGAGGGGTCGGTCGGGTCGTGGCGCATGACCCGCTGGAACAGCAGGTAGGCGGCGGGGGCCAGGCTCATCGCGGTGCCGGGGTGACCCGAGCCCGCCTTCTCCACAGCGTCCATCGCCAGGGCTCGAACGACGTCGACCGCACGCTTGTCGAGGTCGGTCCATTCAAGGGCTGGCACGAGTTCGGTGCTCAAGTGCTCGATCTCCGGAATCTAGTTGTCATTGCTGGTACTGCTTGGCTATCCCGCCCACACGGGACACTAACCGAGTGGAAGCGACGATCGATTCCCGGTCTGCCTCCGGCGTCTCCACGAGCGGGTCAAGCCCCCCATTGGCCGGACCGGCCGCCCCTGCGACTACAGTTTGTTTGTTCGCAGAGGCGTCACGGCGCCCATCCACGGATCCGCTCTATTCAGAGGTTACGCGTTGACCCCGCACTTGCTGGAAGCGCCTTGACGGTGCTGACCAACAGGCAGACGACGGCCCCCGCCACCAGCGCGGACGAGCCGCGCACCTTCGGCATGGTCGTCAAGGCCTACATCGCGCTCACCAAGCCGCGGATCATCGAGCTGCTGCTGATCACGACGCTGCCGGTGATGTTCCTCGCGGCGGGCGGCCTGCCGCCGCTGTGGACGTCCGTGTCTGTCATGGTGTTCGGCACCCTATCGGCGGGCAGCGCCAACGCGCTCAACTGCTACGTGGACCGCGACATCGACCAGAAGATGCGCCGCACCAGGCGCCGCCCGCTGGCCAGGCACCAGGTGTCGCCGCGCGGCGCGCTGATCTTCGGCGTCGTGCTCGGCATCCTGTCCGCGACGGGGCTGTGGCTGACGACGAACCTGCTGGCCGCGCTGCTGTCCACCGCCGCGATCCTCTTCTACGTCCTCGTCTACTCGATGCTGCTCAAGCGGCGCACCCCGCAGAACATCGTCTGGGGCGGCATCGCGGGCTGCATGCCGGTCCTGATCGGCTGGGCGGGCATCACCGACCGGCTCGACTGGGCGCCGCTGGTGCTGTTCGGCGTGGTGTTCTTCTGGACGCCGCCGCACACCTGGACCCTCGCCATGCGTTACAAGGAGGACTACGCGGCGGCCGAGGTGCCGATGCTGCCGGTGGTGGCCACCGAGCGCCGCGTGATCATGGAGTCGATCGCCTACACCTGGGCGACGGTGCTGTGCTCGCTGCTGCTGTGGCCGGTCGCGCACACCACGCTGTTCTACCCGGCGGTCGCCGGGGTGCTGGGCGTGCTGTGCCTGTGGGAGGTCCACCGCCTGCTGGCCAGGCTCAACGCCGGCAAGACGGGCGTGGCGCTGCGCCCGATGCGCTTCTTCCACTGGTCCAACGCCTATCTGGCGCTGCTCTTCCTCGCCGTCGCGATCGACCCGCTGCTCGCCTGACCCGTACGGGGGCGTTGCGGCGGGTCCTCGCATGCTCCTATAGTGCACATATGAATAGCTCTTCAGGTGTTGTAGCCGCGCTGGACGGCTGCGTGGTGCAGGAACCCGACGCCGACAGGGTCGCCGCCACCCGCGACCGCCTGGTGACGCCCGAGGAGGCCACCCGGCTGGCCGAGCTGTTCCGCCTGCTCGGCGACCCCACCCGGGCCCGCCTGATGTACGCCCTGCTGGAGGCGGGCGAGCTGTGCGTGTGCGACCTGGCCGACGCGGTCGAGGTCACCGACACGGCCGTCTCCCACGCCCTGCGCCTGCTGCGCACCGCGGGCATCGTGGCCAGCCGCAGGGCAGGCCGGATGATCTACTACCGGCTCGCCGACGCCCACGTGCGCATGCTGCTCGACCTCAGCCGCGAACACCTCAAGGAGACGGGATGAGCGCCGGACACGGGCACGGGCACGGGCACGGTCACGGGGTGAGCGCGAACGCCGACCGTCGCTACCTGGCCGGCGCGCTCGCGCTCATCCTCGCCTACATGGCGGCCGAGGTGGTCGCGGGCATCGCCGCCAACTCCCTGGCGCTGATCTCCGACGCCGCCCACATGCTCACCGACGCCAGCGCGATCGCCCTGGCGCTGATCGCCATGCGCATCGCCGCGAGGCCGGCGCGTGGCGCGTACACGTTCGGGTGGAAGCGCGCCGAGATCCTCTCCGCGCAGATCAACGGCCTGACGCTGCTCCTGCTGGTCGCGTACTTCGTCTACGAGAGCGTGCGCAGGCTCGCCGAGCCGCCCGAGGTGCAGGGGCCCGTGGTCGTGGTCACGGCGGTGGCGGGCATCGTGGTCAACGCGGCCGCCGCCTGGCTGCTGTCGCGGGCCGACCGGCGCAGCCTCAACGTCGAGGGCGCCTTCCAGCACGTGCTCAACGACATGTACGCCTTCATCGCCACCGCCGTCTCCGGCGTGGTGGTCTGGCTGACCGGCTTCACCCGGGCCGACGCGATCGCCGCGCTCGTCGTGGCCGCCCTCATGCTGAAGGCGGGCTGGGCGCTGCTGCGCGACTCGGCCCGGGTGCTGCTGCAGGCCGCGCCCAGCGACCTCGACCCCGACGAGATCGGCCGGGTCCTGGCCGCGGACCCGGACGTCGTGGAGGTGCACGACCTGCACGTCTGGACGGTGACGAGCGGCTACCCCACCCTGTCGGCGCACGTCATCGTGGCGCGCGGCTCGGACTGCCACCGGGTGCGCACCCGGCTGGCCGACCTGCTGCACGAGCGGTTCGCCATCGGCCACACGACGCTCCAGGTCGACCACGGAGAGCCCGACCGCGAGCGGCACTGCGTCGATCCGCACGGCCCCCGCCACCTGGGAAGGACACCGGGCACCTGATCCGTTAAAGTCACCGTATGGCGACCCGTGATCCACGCTGGGTGTTCAAGGACCGCCCGTCGTTCGCGTTGATCACCGGGCTGGTCGTCACCGGCATCTGCGCTCTCGTCTCGTTCTCGTTCGACGTGCTCAACGGCGAGCCGGTGCAGTTCTTCATCGCGCTGGTGCTGGCGCTCGCGCCGGTGCCGCTGCTCCTCGCGGCCGTGCTCGCGCTCGACCGCATGGAGCCCGAGCCGCGCAGCAACCTCGCCTTCGCCTTCGCCTGGGGCGCCGGCATCGCCGTGCTGGTCGCGGGCGTCGTCAACTCGCTCAACCTGCACTACATCATCGACACGGCCAAGCTCTCCGAGGCCAGCGCCCGCAACATCGCCGCCACGTTCGGCGCCCCCGTCGTCGAGGAGACGATGAAGGGGCTGGTGCTGCTCGGCCTGCTGCGCTTCCGCCGCGCGGAGCTGGACGGCCCCACCGACGGCATCATCTACGCCAGCATGGTGGGGCTGGGCTTCGCCATGAGCGAGAACGTCAGCTACTACATCGCCGCGCTCAACTCCGCCAACGGCTCCGGCGTCAGGGACCTCGCGGTGACCGTGGTGCTGCGCGGCATCCTGTCGCCGTTCGCGCACCCGCTGTTCAGCTCGATGATCGGGGTGGGCGTGGCGTACGCGGCCCTGCGCAACGGGCCCGACCGGGTGTTCGTCGTGCTGGCCGGGTGGTCGGGCGCCATGGTGCTGCACGGCCTGTGGAACGGTCTCGCGTCGTACGGCGGGCTGCCCGGCCTGGTCACCGCGTACCTGACGCTGCTGGTGGTGCTGGTCGTGCTCATCGGCGTGGTGTTCAGGGACCGGCGGCGCATCGTGGCGCTCATCCAGCGCTACCTTCCGCCGTACGAGCCGACCAAGCTGGTGGGCGAGGCCGACATCCACATGCTCTCGACGATCTCCCGCAGGCGGCGGGCCAGGCAGTGGGCCAAGGCCCACGGCGGCAAGCAGGGGCTGCGCGCCATGCGCGACTACCAGCTCGCCGCCACCGAGCTGGGCCTGCTGCACGAGCGCGCGGCCCGCCACGTGGTGGACGAGCAGACCTTCCACGAGGAGCAGCGGGCGCTGCTGGAGTGCATGAGCGCGGCCCGCGCCGGCTTCCCGCCCCCCGTGCCCGTGCGGCCGACCAGGACGAGGAGGAGGACGCCGCCGCCCGGCTACGCGCCCGGTTGAGCGCCGGGAGGCGGTCCGGGCCGCGAGAGGATCGTCGTCAGCGACACCTCGCGGGGCCCCGGGTAGACGGGGTCGGAGTTCAGCACGCGCGCGTCGGCGAACGCCTTGGCGGTGGCGAGCAGCTCGCGCGCGGCGTACACGTACGTCGGGCCGGCGAACGCCCGGCTGGAGTCGTCGCCCGCGCCGAACGCCTCGAGCCCCGCCGTGCGGCACAGCGCGACGGCCCTCGGCAGGTGGAAGACCTGCGTGACGACGGTGACGCGCTCGGCGCCGAACACCCTGCGCGCCCTGACGCAGGAGTCCCAGGTGTCGAAGCCGGCGTAGTCGAGCACCATGGCGGCGTCGGGCACGCCCTTGGCCCGCAGGTAGTCGCGCATCGCGCCGGGCTCGTCGTACGCCGTGGTGCTGTTGTCACCCGACAGCAGCAGCGCCCTGACCCGGCCGGCCCGGTAGAGGTCGGCGGCGATGTCGAGCCTGCGCGCCAGCATGGGGCTGGGCCTGCCGGCCGCGAGGCCGGCGCCGAGCACGAGCGCGGCCTGCGCCGGGGGCGTGCGCTCCAGCCAGCCGGGGGCGCCGGCGGTGACGCGGTGGCCGGAGCTGGTGAGCCAGGCCCAGGTCATGGGCGCCAGGGCGAGCACGCTGAGGAGCACGAGCCCCTGGTACGCCCGCCGCAGCGTCCTGCGATCGGGGCGGACATCTCCCAGCAAATCGCACCCCTCTCGCGGTGGGGGAGTGGCGGACTTATCACCGCATAGCCTGGCATAAAGGCCTAGACGGGGGCGGGCACCTGGGCGGGGGAGGGGACGGGCTGCCGGGTGCGCAGCGAGGTGACGGTCCGCAGCGTGGCGATCCAGACCAGGGTGGAGCCGAAGACGTGCAGGAGCACGAGCGCCGCGGGGACGGCGAGGAAGTACTGGGTGTAGCCGATGACGCCCTGGGCCAGCTCGACCCCGAGCAGCGCCAGGGCGGCCCGGCGGGCGGCGCGCGGCGCGTCGGTGACGTGCAGGGCGAGCAGCAGCGCGAACGTCAGCCCCACCACCAGGTAGACGACGTCGGCGTGCAGCCGCGCCACCGCCTCCATGTCGAAGTCGAAGCGCGAGGCCCGCAGGTCGCCGGAGTGCGGGCCGGTGCCGGTGACGACGACGCCCAGGACGAGGAGCACCGAGACGGCGCCGACCAGGACGTGGCCGAGCCGCCTGATGTCGCGGTGGGCGAGCCGGACGGGCGGGGCGTCGCCCTCGCCGCTGCGCGCGTACAGCATCCAGCAGGCCGCGACCAGGCCGATGGAGATCAGGAAGTGCATGCCCACGGTGAAGGGGTTGAGCGCCGTCCGCACCACGAGCCCGCCCCACAGGGCCTGCGCCAGGACGCCGGCGGGCTGGAGCCAGGCCAGGCGCACGAGCGAGACGCGGCGCGGCGCCATGCGCATGGCCGAGACCACGCACGCGACCCCGACGGCGAGCACGAGGAACGTCAGCAGCCGGTTGCCGAACTCCACCGCCATGTTGAGCATCGACGTCTCGGGGTGGGCGACGGGGACGAAGCTGTCGGGGGTGCACCGCGGCCAGGTGGGGCAGCCGAGGCCGGAGCCGGTGACGCGCACGCCCGCGCCGGTGACGGCGATGCCGGCGTTCACCACCACGGAGGCCAGGGCCCAGCCCCGCATGGACTCGGCGGTGGGCGTCCAGAACGACAGCAGGCTCCGGACGACGGGGTTGGGGTGGTCCGCGGGTACCTTCACGTCATCGATGGTACGGGCGGGACCGGCCGGTCCTTCCACGGGCTTCTCACCTCGCCGGATATGTGACATATTACTGGGGGAGGTGAGAATGTCCGACGTCATCGTGGTCGGCGCCGGCATGGTGGGCGCCGCGTGCGCCTACTACGCGGCCCGTGCCGGGCTCGACGTGACCGTCGTGGACCGCGGCCCCGTGGCCGGCGGCACGACCGGGGCCGGCGAGGGCAACGTGCTGGTGTCCGACAAGGAGCCCGGCCCCGAGCTGGAGCTCGCGCTGCTGTCCAACCGGCTCTGGCACTCGCTGGCCGAGGCCGGCGACTTCGAGTTCGAGCCGAAGGGCGGCCTGGTCGTCGCCGAGACCGAGGAGGTCCAGCGGGCACTCGTCGGGCTGGCCGGCAAACAGGGCGTGGAGCACGCCGTGGTGGCGGCGTCCGAGCTGCGCGACCTCGAACCGCACCTGGCCGAGGGGCTCGCCGGCGGCGTGCTCTACCCGCAGGACGCCCAGGTGCAGCCCATGCTGGCCGCCGCCAGGCTGCTGGAACTCGGCGCGCGCAGCTACGGCCACGGCGCGCTGCGCCTGCGCCTCGGCGTCACCGTCACCGGGTTCGTCAGGTCGGGCGACCGGGTGACCGGCGTGCGCACCTCGCAGGGCGACATCCTCGGCGGCGCCGTCGTCAACGCCTCCGGCACCTGGGGCGGCGAGGTGGCCGCCCTCGCGGGCGTGCACCTGCCGATCCTGCCCAGGCGCGGGTTCATCCTCGTCACCGAGCCGCTGCCGCCCATGATCAGGCACAAGGTCTACACGGCCGCCTACGTCACCAACGTGGCCAGCGACTCGGCCGGGCTGGAGACGTCCGCCGTGGTCGAGAGCACCCAGGCGGGCACCGTCCTCATCGGCGCCAGCAGGGAACGGGTCGGCTTCGACCGCACCACCTCGGTGCCGGTGCTCGCGCGCCTGGCCGCCCAGGCCGTCGCGCTCTTCCCCGCGCTGCGCGACGTGCGGGCCATCAGGTCGTACCACGGCTTCCGCCCGTACTGCCCCGACCACCTGCCGGTGATCGGCCCCGACCCGCGCGCGCCCGGCCTCTACCACGCCTGCGGCCACGAGGGCGCGGGCATCGGCCTCGCCCCCGCCACCGGGCACCTGATGGCCCAGCTCCTCACCGGCGCCGCCCCCGACCTCGACCCGCAACCGTTCCGCCCGGACCGCTTCCCGGAGGAGCCGCAGTGACCGAACCCTTCACCATCACCGTGGACGGCCGCCAGGTGGCCGTCACGCCGGGGCAGACGATCGGCGCGGCCCTGCACGCGGCCGGGATCCGCTCCTGGCGCTCCACCCGCTTCTGCGGGCGCCCGCGCGGCCTGTTCTGCGGCATCGGCGTGTGCTTCGACTGCCTGGTCAGCGTCAACGGGCGGCCGGCAGAGCGGGCCTGCCTGCGCGAGGCCGCGCCCGGGGACGAGGTGACCACCTCATGAGCGGCTTCCGCCACGACCTCGTCGTCGTCGGAGGGGGACCCGCCGGCGTCGCCGGCGCGCTCACCGCGGCCCTGGCCGGGCTGCGCGTGGCGCTGGTCGACTCCTCGGCCCGGCTCGGCGGCCAGTACTTCCGCCACTCCCGGGCGGCGCAGGACGCGCCCGGCGGCGCGCCCGAGCTGGACGGCTTCCTGCGGCGCGGCCGCGCCCTCGCCGAGCGCGCCGACCTGCTCCTCGGCCACCGCGTCTGGCACGTCTCCCGCGAGGACGGCGGCCTCGCCGTGCACTGCGTGACCCCGGACGAGCAGCCGCTGACCGTGCGCGGCGCCCGCCTGCTCATCGCCACCGGCGCCCACGACCGCGTCGTGCCCTTCCCCGGCTGGGACCTGCCCGGCGTGCTCACAGCGGGCGGCGCCCAGGCCCTGCTCAAGGGCAGCGGCGTCCTCGCCGGCCGGCGCGCCGTCGTGGCCGGCACCGGGCCGTTCCTGCTGCCCGTCGCCGCCGGGCTCGCCGGGGCGGGCGCCGACGTCCTCGCCGTGTACGAGGCCGCCCGCGGTCTCGGCCTGGCCAGGCACCCCGTGCTCGCCCTCGGCAAGGCCGGCGAGGCCGCCGGGTACGCCCTGGCCCTGGCCAGGCACCGGGTGCCGTACCTGACCAGGCGGGCGGTCGTCGCCGCCCACGGCGACGGCGCGCTGGAGGCGGTGACCGTCGCCAGGATCGACGCCGGCTGGAACGTCGTGGACACCCGCGTCGTCGAGTGCGACACCCTGGCCGTCGGCCACGGCTTCGTCCCGCAGATCGAGCTGGGCGTGGAGCTGGGCTGCGGCACCCGCGCCGACGCGGACGGCAGCCCCGTCCTCGTGGTGGACGCCGCCCAGCGCACCACCGTCCCCGGCGTGTGGGCCGCGGGCGAGCCCACCGGCGTGGGCGGCTGGCGGCTGGCCGAGGTGGAGGGCCGCGTCGCCGGCCACGCCGTCGCCGCCGAGCACCGTGCCTCGACGCGTGCCTCGACCCGTGCCTCGACCGGCGCTCCTGCGGTCTCCGGGGGCGGGCACGGCGCCCCGCGCGCGCTGCTCGCCCGGCGGCGCGGGATGCGCGCCTTCGCCGAGGCGCTCCAGCGCGCCTACCCCGTCGCCCCCGGCTGGCAGGGCTGGCTGCGCGACGACACGCTCGTGTGCCGGTGCGAGGAGGTGCCGGTGTCACGCGTACGCGAGGCGCAGCGGCTCGGCGCCACCGACGCGCGCTCGATCAAGCTGCTGGCCAGGCCCGGCATGGGCTGGTGCCAGGGGCGGATCTGCGGCTACGCCGTCTCCTGCCTGGCAGGGGAGGAGCCCCGGCCGCCCAAGCGGCCCATCGCGCAGCCGATCACGCTCGGCGCGCTGGCCCGCTCCACCGACGAACCGACGACCCCCAACACCCCGGATGAATGAGGAGCACGTGATGATCGAACGCGACAAGCCCTGGCGCGGCATCATGGTGGCCACCGCGCTGCCCATGCGCGAGGACCTGTCGGTTGACCTGGACGCCTACGGCGAGCACTGCCGCTGGCTGGTGGACAACGGGTGCGACGGCGTGGTGCCGAACGGCTCGCTCGGCGAGTACCAGACGCTGACCGAGCAGGAGCGGATCTCCGTCATGGAGACCGCGGTGCAGGCCGTCGGCGGCCAGAACGTGATGGCCGGCGCCGGCGCGTACGGCTCGGGCGAGTCGCGCCGCTGGGCCGAGCGGGCCCGCGACGCGGGCTGCGGCTCGATCCTCCTGCTGCCGCCGAACGCCTACCGGGCCGACGAGCGGGCCGTGATCGAGCACTACCGGGAGGTGGCCAAGGCCGGCGTGCCGATCGTCGCCTACAACAACCCGTACGACACCAAGGTGGACCTCACCCCGGCGCTGCTCGCCAAGCTGTACGAGGAGGGCCTGGTCGTCGGCGTCAAGGAGTTCACCGGCGACCCGCGGCGGGCGTACGAGATCGCCGAGCTGGCCCCCGGCCTCGACGTGCTGATCGGCTCCGACGACGCGCTGCTGGAGCTGGCCCTGGCCGGCGCCGTCGGCTGGATCGCCGGCTACCCGAACGCGCTGCCCGTCTCCAACGCCGCGCTCTACCACGCCGCGCTGGCCCACGACCTGGAGACCGCGCTGCCGCTGTACAGGAAGCTGCACCCGCTGCTGCGCTGGGACGCCAGGACCGAGTTCGTCCAGGCGATCAAGCTGTCGATGGAGATCGTCGGCCGTCCCGCCGGCCCCTGCCGCGCGCCGAGGCTGCCGCTGACCGACGAGATGGCGGCCGCGGTGCGCGCCGCCACGGAGAAGGCGCTCGCGGAGGGCCTGCGATGAGGACCCGGCGGGTCTTCCACGCCGTCGACTCGCACACGGAGGGCATGCCGACCCGCGTCATCACGGGCGGGATCGGCGTGATCCCCGGCGCGACGATGGCCGAGCGGCGCGTCCACTTCCGCGACAACCTCGACCACATCCGCACGCTGCTGATGACGGAGCCGCGCGGCCACTCCGCCATGAGCGGCGCCATCCTCCAGCCCCCGACCCGGCCCGACGCCGACTGGGGCGTGCTGTTCATCGAGGTGTCGGGGCTCCTGCCGATGTGCGGCCACGGGACGATCGGCGTGGCCACCGTCCTCGTCGAGACCGGCATGGTCGAGGTGGTCGAGCCGGTCACCACCGTGCGGCTGGAGGTGCCCGCCGGGCTGGTCGAGGCGCAGGTCGCCGTCCAGGACGGCATGGCCATGTCGGTGACGCTGCGCAACGTGCCGTCGTTCTGCGACAGGCTCGACGCGAGCGTCACCGTGCCCGGCTTCGGGGAGATCCCGTACGACCTGGCCTACGGCGGCAACTTCTACGCCATCGTCGACCTCGACAGGTACGGCCTGCCGTTCGACCGCAAGGCCAAGAACGAGATCATCGCGGCGGGCCTGGCGACGATGGAGGCGATCAACGCCGCGGACGAGCCCGTGCACCCCGAGGACGACCGCATCCGCGGCTGCCACCACGTCTACTTCGCCGCGCCGGGCTCCGACGCCCGCCACTCGCAGCACGCCATGGCGATCCACCCGGGCTGGTTCGACCGGTCGCCCTGCGGCACCGGCACGAGCGCCCGCATGGCGCAGCTCCACGCCCGCGGCGAGCTGCCGCTCGGCACGGACTTCGTCAACGAGTCGTTCATCGGCACCAGGTTCATCGGCAGGCTCCTGGAGGAGACACAGGTCGGAGGCAGGACGGCGGTCGTGCCGTCGATCACCGGGCGGGCCTGGATCACCGGCACGGCGCAGTACTTCCTCGACCCGCGCGACCCGTTCCCCGCGGGGTTCGAGCTGTGATCACCACCGTCGACTACCACACGGCCGGCGAGCCGTTCAGGATCGTGACCGGGGGCGTCCCCGACGTCCCCGGCGCGACCGTGCTGGAGCGGCGCGCCCTCCTCGGCGCCGGCGGCGCCGCCGCCGAGGACGTGGACCGGGTGCGCCGCCTGCTCTGCCACGAGCCGCGCGGCCACGCCGACATGTACGGCTGCTTCCTCGTGCCGCCCGACGACCCTGGCGCGCACCTGGGCGTGCTGTTCTGGCACAAGGACGGCTACTCCACGGCCTGCGGCCACGGCACGATCGCGCTCGGCGTCCACGCCGTGCGCGAGGGCCTGGTGCGGGCCGACCCCGACGGCGAGACGGACGTGGTCGTGGACGTGCCGTCCGGCCGGGTCACCGCCCGCGTGCGCTGCTCGGGCGGCGCGGTCAGGTCGGTGACGTTCGTCAGCGTGCCGTCGTACGTGATCGCGCGCGGCGTCCGGGCGGGCGGCGTCGAGGTGGACCTGGCCTGGGGCGGGGCGATCTACGCCAGCGTCCCGGCCGGCGCGCTCGGGCTGTCGGTCGAGCCGCGCCACCTGACCGCGCTCATCGCCCGCGCCCGCGCGATCAAGGCGGACCTGGCCGCCCATCCGGCCGCCCGCCACCCGTCCGACGAGCGGCTGTCCGGCGTGTACGGCGTGATCTTCCACGACGCGCTGCCGGACGCGGACGGCGTCACCCGCCAGCGCAACGTCACCGTGTTCGCCGACGGCGAGGTGGACCGCTCGCCGTGCGGCTCGGGCACGGCGGCGCGGCTGGCCCTGCTGCACGACGAGGGGCTGCGCGGCCCGCTCGTCCACGAGAGCGTCGTCGGCAGCGTCTTCCTGGCGCGCGTGGCCGGCGTGACCGAGGAGGGGATCGTGCCCGAGATCGAGGGCATGGCGTACCGCACCGGCAGGCACGTCTTCGAGCTCGACCCTGAGGACCCGATCGGGACGGGGTTCACGCTGCGATGAGCGCCCTTCCCTACCTCGGCGCCGCCGAGATCGAGCGCCTGGTGCCGTTCGGCCGGGCCGTGGACGTGCTGGAGGAGGCGCTGCGGGCCGGGCTCGACCCCGAGGACACCCCGCGGCGGCCCATCGTGGACGTCCCGGCCGGGCAGCTCATGCTGATGCCGGCCACGGCGGGCCGCCACGCGGGCGTCAAGGCGGTCACGATCGCGCCCGGCAACCCGGAGCGGGGGCTGCCCCGCATCCAGGGGACGTACCTGCTGTTCGACGGCGAGACGCTGGCGCCGCTCGCCGCCATGGACGGCATCGCGCTCACCTCGCTGCGCACGCCCGCCGTGTCGGCGCTCGCCGTGCGGCACCTGGCCGAGCCGGACGCCCGCCACCTGGTGGTCTTCGGCAGCGGCCCGCAGGCGTGGGGCCACGTGCTGGCCTTGCGCGAGGTGCGGCCCGTCGAGCGCGTCACCGTGGTCGCGCGCGACGCCGGGCGGGCGGAGGAGCTCGCCGGGCGCTGCCGGGACCTGGGTCTCGCGGCGGCGGCGAGGCCCGCGGGCGAGGCGGCCTGGGAGGCGGTGGCGTCGGCCGATCTGGTCGCCTGCTGCACGACCGCCCGCGAGCCGCTGTTCCCCGGTAAGCTCGCCCGCGACGGCGTCACGGTCGTCGCGGTCGGCTCCCACGAGCCGGAGGCCCGCGAGCTCGACGACGACCTCGTCGCCCGCGCCACGGTGGTCGTCGAGGCCAGGTCCGCGGCGCTGGCCGAGGCCGGCGATGTGATCATCCCGATCCGCCACGGTACGATCACCTCTGGTCATCTCGCCGGGAACCTCGCGGACCTGATAGCCGGCCGGGTGACCGCCGGCGCCGGGCCGCGCGTGTTCAAGAGCACGGGCATGGCCTGGGAGGACCTGGTGGTCGCTGCCGCCGCCTACGAGGCGTGGACCTAGCGAAGGGATGGGCCGATGGCTGCCGAGGACCGGCTCGACCTGCCGATGGTGGGCGAGCGGCAGAGCCTGCGCGAGCAGGTGGCGCACGCGCTGCGCGCCGCGCTGATCGCGGGCGAGATGCGACCGGGCGTGGTCTACTCCGCGCCCGTCCTCGCCGCGCAGTTCGGCGTCTCGGCCACGCCCGTCCGCGAGGCCATGCTCGACCTCGCCAAGGAGGGCCTGGTCGAGGCGGTGCGCAACAAGGGCTTCAGGGTGACCGAGCTGTCCGACCGCGACCTCGACGAGCTCACGGAGATCCGCCAGCTCATCGAGGTGCCCACGGTCGCGCGCATGGCCGACAGCTCGCGGGCGGAGGAGTTCGAGCGGCTGAGGCCGGTGGCCGAGGAGATCGTGGCCGCCGCCGAGCGGGGCGACCTGCTCGCGTACGTCGACGCCGACCTGCGCTTCCACGTCGAGCTGCTGGCGCTGTCGGGCAACGCCCACCTGGTCACGGTGGTGCGTGACCTGCGCAACAGGGCCAGGCTGTACGGCCTGTCGCAGCTCGCGGCGCGGGGCGCGCTGGGGGAGTCGTCCAGGGAGCATCTCGCGCTGCTCGACGCGCTCAAGCGCGGCGACGCGGAGGCGGTCCAGCGCATCATGGGCGAGCACATCGGGCACGTCAGGGGCATCTGGGCCGAGCACTGAACCTGTCCGTTATGCGGAGTTTTGTCTGATTTGAGGTACCCTGGCGGTAAGTCAGGCCTGGTCAAGCGGACGTCCGCGCTCCGCTGACCTTCGCGGGCTCGGCGCCCCGCCCACCGAACAGCCGAGCCCTCCGCCGCGCGCCCGAAGGCCCCATCCCCCGGGCGCGCGGCGGGCCCCAGGGGGCGCCGCCGGAGGGCGGGCTCAGGTCCGGCTCGCCGTCCTCGTCGAGCCCAGGCTGGCCGCCACGATGCAGGCGATGGCCACCCACTGCACGACATGCAGCACCTCGCCCAGCAGCAGCACGCCGATCAGCGCCGCCACGCCCGGCTCGACGCTCATGAGGATGCCGAAGACGTGCTTGGGCATCCGCCGCAGCGCCTGCAGCTCCAGCGAGTACGGGATCACCGACGACAGCAGCCCCACGCCGAGGCCGATGAGCAGCAGGTGCGGCTGGAGCAGGTCGGCGCCGCCGGTGACGACGCCCACGGGCGCGATCGCCAGGGCCGCCACCACCATCGCGAACGACAGCCCCGTCGTCCCCGGGAACCGGCTCCCCGCCGCGGCCGCCAGCAGGATGTAGGCCGCCCAGCACACCCCCGCCAGCAGCGCGAACGCGATGCCCAGCCAGTTCGTCGACGCCTGCCCGCCCCAGGGGGCGAGCAGCGCCACGCCGGCGCCCGCGAGCGCCACCCACAGCAGGTCGAGCCGCCGCCGCGAGGCGGCCACGGCCACGCCGAGCGGCCCCAGGAACTCGATCGCCACCGCGACGCCGAGCGGCAGGCGCGACAGCGCCTCGTAGAACGACAGGTTCATCAGCGCGAGTGTCGCGCCGAAGCCCAGGCCGACCGCCCAGTCGCGCCATGTCATGCCGCGCAGCCTCGGCCTGGCCACCGCGCCGAGGATCAGCGCGCCCGCCGCGATGCGCAGGAACACGACCGCGCTCGGCGGCAGCGTCGCGAACAGCTCCTTCGCGAATCCGGCGCCGAGCTGCACGGAGACGATGCCCAGCATGACCAGGCCGGAGGGCGGGACGGAGCCCGCGGCCGTGCGCAGCAGTCGGGCCGGTCCCGGAAGCCGGTTGCCGCCGCCGAACAGGTCATCCAACGCGAAAGCCGACATGTGGCTCCTTACATGGACACGAACAACCGTCTGAGCTTACTGGGGGGCCGTAGGTGGGGAAGGGGGCCGCCCGAAATTCTCCGCTCATCGGGTGATATGACTGGTTCCTCATGACCTCGACCGCCGCCCCCTCCGTGCTGGCCGGGCCGCCCCGCGCTCTGTCCGCGGCCTCCTTCGTCAGCAGCTTCGACCGCTTCGCGGTCAGCCCCATGCTCGTCCTCATCGCGGCCGACCTCGGCGTCCCCCTCGCCGCCGCGGTCGCCGCCGCCAGCGGCTACTACCTCGCGTACGGGCTCACCCAGCCCCTGTGGGGCGTGCTGTCGGACCGGTTCGGCCGGGTACGGGTGATGCGCGCGGCGCTGGCCGTGGCCGCCCTCGCCGGGCTCGCGTCGGCGCTCATGCCGGCCCTCGGCGCCCTCGTCGCCGCCCGGGTCGTCGCGGGCGCCTGCTTCGGCGCGGTCATCCCCACCGGCCTGACGTACGTCGGCGACACGGTGCCGCCCGACGGGCGCCAGCGCGCCCTGGCCGACCTCATGGCCGCCACCGCGCTCGGCACCGCCGTCGCCACCGGGCTCGGCGGCGTGCTCGCCGACTTCACCGACTGGCGGCTGGTGTTCACCGTTCCTGCCGCCTGCGCGCTGGCGTGCGCGCTCGCGCTGGGCCGCCTGCAGGAGCCGCCCCGCGCCCGCATGGCGGGGGTCGGCGGCCACCTGCTGGGCGTGCTGCGGCACCGGTGGGCGCTGCTCGTGTTCGCGCTCGCCTTCGGCGAGGGGGCGGTGCTGCTGGGGACGCTGCCGTACCTGGCGACCGCGCTCCAGCACGACGGCGTGACCGCGGCCGTGGCGGGCCTCGCCACCGCCGCGTACGGGATGGGGGTGTGGCTGCTGACGCGCCTGGTCAAGCGGCTCACCGGGCGCCTGCCCGCGCCCGTGCTCATCGCCGTGGGCGGCGCGCAGGTCGTCGCCGGGCACGCGCTGGTGGCCGCGCACGTCAGCCTGGCGACGGTCGCGGTGACGGCGGTGCTGTTCGGCGGCGGCTGGTCGTTCATGCACTCGTCGCTGCAGACGTGGGCCACCTCCGTGGCGCCGGAGGCGAGGGGGACCGCCGTGGCCTTCTTCGCCGCGGCGCTGTTCGTGGGCAGCGCCGCCGCCTCCTGGGCGGCCGGTCCGCTCGCCCAGGACGGCAGGTACGGGCTGCTGTTCGGCCTGGCGGCGGCCGTGGCCGCGCCGCTCGTCGCGGTGGCCGCACTCGGCAGGCGCCGCTACGGCGCCCTGGACCGCGCCTGACGCGCGCGCCCGCCGGTCAGAGGCGGCCGGTCACCCGCCGGCCCTCGACCTCCAACCTCCGGCCCCCGACCTCGGGCGGCCGGTCACTCCCAGCGGAACGTCCGCGAGACCAGCCCCAGCGACAGCACCGCCCAGGCGGCCAGCACGGCCAGCGGCATCAGGGGCACCGCCGCGCCCTCCACCAGCACCGCGCGCAGCCCGCCGGTGAGCGCCGAGATCGGCAGCACCTCCAGCACCTGCCGCGCCCCCGCGGGGAACTTCGTCAGCGGGAAGATCACGCCGCCCGCGCCCAGCAGCACCAGGTAGACGAGGTTGGCGCCGGCGAGCGTGGCCTCGGCCCGCAGCGTGCCCGCCATGAGCAGGCCGAGCCCGCTGAAGGCGGCCGTGCCGAGCAGCAGGAGCAGCGCCACGGCCAGGAACGACCCGTGGGGACGCCAGCCCAGCGCGAGCCCCACGCACACCACCACGACCGCCTGGAGCGCCTCGACGGCCACCACGGCGGCGGTCTTGGCCAGCATGAGCCCCGCCCGTGACAGCGGCGTCGCGCCGAGCCGCTTGAGCACGCCGTACCTGCGCTCGAAGCCGGTGGCGATGGCCTGGCCGGTGAACGCCGTGGACATCACCGCGAGCGCCAGCACGCCCGGCACCAGGAAGTCGACCCGCCGGCCGCCGCCGACGTCGACGAGCGGCGCCAGCGAGAACCCGACGAGCAGCAGGATCGGGATGATCAGCGTGAGCAGGAGCTGCTCGCCGTTGCGCAGGGTGGCCCGGATCTCGGCGCCGGCCTGAGCCGCCACCATGCGGGGGAACGGCGCCGCGCCGGGCGCCGGGGTGAGGTCGAGCGGGGTGGCGGCGGCTGTCATCGCAGCTCCCTGCCGGTCAGCTCCAAGAAGACGTCCTCCAGCGTGCGGCGTTCGATGCGCAGGTCGTCGGCCATGACGCCCTCGGCGGCGCACCAGGCCGTGACGGTGGCGAGCAGCTCGGGACCCACCTGGCCCTCGATGATGTAGTGGCCGGACGGCGACTCCTTGGCCGCGCTCCCCGACGGCAGCGCGTTGAGCAGCTCCTCCAGCCCCAGCCCCGGCCTGGCCCTGAACCTGAGCTGCCGTTCGGCCCCGGTGAGCGTGGCCGGGGTGCCCTCGGCCACCACCTTGCCCCTGTCGATGATGACGACGTGGTCGGCCAGCCGCTCGGCCTCCTCCATGTGGTGGGTGGTCAGCACCACGGAGACGCCGGCCGCGCGCAGCTCGGCGACGAGGTCCCAGCAGGCGTGCCTGGCCTGCGGGTCGAGACCGGCCGTGGGCTCGTCGAGGAAGACCAGCTCGGGCCGGCCGACGACGGCCGCCGCCAGCGACAGCCGCTGCTGCTGCCCGCCCGACATGCGGCGGTACGGGGTGCGCGCGTGCTCGGTGAGCCCGAGCCTGCCGAGCAGCGCCTCCGGGTCGAGCGGGCGGGCGTAGAAGCGGGAGACCAGGCGCAGCCACTCGCCGCAGCGCGCCGCGGGCGGGACGCCGCCGGCCTGGAGCATGACGCCGACCCTGGCGCGCAGCTCGGGCGCGTCGGGCGGCAGCCCGAGCACGCGGACGACGCCGCCGTCGGCCTTGCGGAACCCCTCGCAGATCTCGACGGTGGACGTCTTGCCCGCGCCGTTGGGGCCGAGAACGGCCGTGACCTCACCCCGCTCGGCGCGGAACGTCAGCCCGTCGACGGCGGTCGCGCCGCCGTAGCGCTTGACCAGGTCGAGGATCTCGACGGCCGGGGACTCCATGGCCACGAGTCTAGGGACTGCCCGGCGCGCTCCGGCCCGCAGCCCAGGCTTCGGAGGGTGTGCCTCGCCCCCGCTGCCGGTTGAGTTTTCGCGAAATGTCGGATAATCGGGAATTCAGAGGACCGGTCGTGCGTTCGGTCCCCTCGGCCCCTCGTAGGGCCGCCGGTCTTACGAGGAAGAGGGGTACGCGCATGTCCGTGGCAGAAGCGGTGTCGGAGGCCGGTGCGGAGGGAAGCCGGCAGAAGACCCGCCGCGGACTCCTCCTCGTCATCCTCGGCGCGCTCTCGGCGATCGGCCCGCTGTCCATCGACATGTACCTGCCCGCGCTGCCCGCCATCACCGGCGAGATGCTCAGCGCGCCCGCTCAGGTCCAGCTCACGCTCACCGCCTGCCTCATCGGCGTCTCGGCCGGGCAGGTGATCGCCGGCCCGGTCAGCGACGTGCGCGGGCGGCGCGTCCCGCTCGTCGTCGGGGTGGCCGGCTTCATGGTCGCCTCGCTGCTGTGCGCCCTCGCCCCGTCGGTGCCCGTGCTCATCGCCCTGCGCCTGCTCCAGGGCCTGCTCGGCGGCGCCGCCCTGGTGATCGTGCGGGCGGTCGTCCGCGACCTGTACGACGGCGCCGCCATCGCCCGCATCTTCGCCACCCTCATGCTGGTCAGCGGCCTGGCCCCGATCCTCGCCCCGATCGCGGGCGCCCAGCTGCTGTCGTTCACCTCCTGGCGCGGCGTCTTCGTCGCCCTCGGCCTGGCCGGGCTCGTGCTGCTGGTGGCCGTCCTGCTCGGCGTGCGCGAGACGCTGCCCGCCGAACGGCGCGAGAGCGGCGGCCTGGCCCACACCGCCCGCACGTTCTGGAGGCTGCTGCGCGACCGCGCGTTCATGGGCTGCGCGCTCACCAGCGGGCTCGCCTTCGCCGCCATGTTCGGCTACATCTCCGGCTCGCCGTTCGTGCTCCAGGAGGTCTACGGCGCCACGCCCCAGCAGTACTCCCTCATCTTCGGGCTCAACGCGTTCGCGCTGACCGCGACGGCGCAGCTCGGCGGCAGGCTGTCGGGCCGGGTGGAGCCGGCGCGCCTGGTCGCCGCCGGCCTGGTCGTGACCGTGGCGGGCGCGGCGCTGCTGCTCACGGCGGCGCTGTCGGGTCTGGGCCTGGCCGCGATCGTGGCCGGGCTGTTCGTCATCATGCTGGGCCAGGGCCTGGTGCTGCCCGGCACGGGGGCCCTGGCGCTCGCCGGGCAGCCCCAGCAGGTCGCGGGCAGCGCCTCGGCCCTGCTCGGCGTGCTGCAGTTCGCGCTCGGGGCGCTGTCGGCCCCGCTGGTGGGCCTGGCCGGCGCCGGCACGGCGGTGCCCATGGCCGTCGTGATGACGGTGCTCCTCGCCGGGGCGTCCGCCACCTTCGTCTTCCTGCGGAACCGCCCCGTGGCCGAGGCGGCCGTTAGGTAAGCCTTACCTGCGTGAGAAATTCCATTCCCGGCCTGCTCCGATCCGTTTGTGAACCGGGAAGGAATTACGGCACACTGATGTTGTGAAAAACGTGCCCACGATGGAGCCCGGCAGCGAGCGCGGCACCCGCGCGCGCGTCGCCAGGCTGATTTTGGAGCACGGTCCCGTCGCCGCGGCCGCGCTCGGCGAACGGCTCGGGCTCACCCCCGCCGCCGTCCGGCGCCACCTCGACGCGCTGCTGGCCGACGGGATGATCGAGCCCCGCACGGTGCGGCCGCGCGGGCAGCGCGGGCGAGGGCGGCCGGCCAAGCTGTTCGCCATCACCGACGCGGGGCGCAGTGCCTTCGAGCACGCCTATGACGACCTCGCCGGGAGCGCCCTGCGCTACCTGGCCGAACGCATGGGGGAAGAAGCCGTGGCCGACTTCGCCCGCACGCAGGTGTCGAGCCTGCTGCGGCGGCTGGAGCCGGCCATGCGGACGGTGCCGGCCGACCAGCGCGTACAGGTGCTGGCGCAGGCGCTGTCGGCGGAGGGGTACGCCGCCTCGGCCAGCAAGGCCAAGTCAGGCGGCGACCAGCTCTGCCAGCACCACTGCCCGGTGGCCCACGCGGCCGCGGAGTTCCCGCAGCTGTGCGAGGCCGAGACGGAGGCGTTCGCGCAGCTGCTCGGCACACCGGTGCAGCGCCTGGCCACGATCGCCCACGGCGACGGGGTCTGCACGACGCACGTGAGCCCGCAGACGCTGGGCGAATCCGCACAGAGAGACAAGAGCAAGGAGACCGGAAGGTGACTGTCACCGACCGCCCGGAGCTGGAAGGCCTCGGGAATTACAAGTTCGGCTGGGCCGACCCGGATGCCGCGGGCGCGGCGGCCAAGCGAGGCCTGTCCGAGGAGGTCGTCCGCAACATCTCCGCGCTCAAGAACGAGCCGGAGTGGATGCTCGACCTTCGCCTGAAGGGGCTCCGCCTGTTCCACAAGAAGCCGCTGCCCACCTGGGGTTCCGACCTCACCGGCATCGACTTCGACAACATCAAGTACTTCGTGCGCTCCACCGAGAAGCAGGCCGCCTCCTGGGACGAGCTGCCCGCCGACATCAAGAACACCTACGACAAGCTCGGCATCCCCGAGGCCGAGAAGCAGCGCCTCATCGCGGGCGTCGCCGCCCAGTACGAGTCCGAGGTCGTCTACCACAAGATCCGTGAGGACCTCGAGGAGAAGGGCGTCATCTTCGTCGACACCGACACCGGCCTGCGCGAGCACGAGGACATCTTCAAGGAGTACTTCGGCTCGGTCATCCCGGTCGGCGACAACAAGTTCGCCGCGCTCAACACCGCCGTGTGGTCGGGCGGCTCGTTCATCTACGTGCCCCCGAACGTCGAGGTCGAGATCCCGCTGCAGGCCTACTTCCGGATCAACACCGAGAACATGGGCCAGTTCGAGCGCACCCTGATCATCGTGGACGAGAACTCCTACGTCCACTACGTCGAGGGCTGCACCGCGCCGATCTACTCCTCCGACTCGCTGCACTCGGCGGTCGTCGAGATCATCGTGAAGAAGAACGCCCGCTGCCGGTACACGACCATCCAGAACTGGTCGAACAACGTCTACAACCTGGTCACCAAGCGCGCCGTGGCGTACGAGGGCGCGACCATGGAGTGGATCGACGGCAACATCGGCTCCAAGGTCACGATGAAGTACCCGGCCGTCTACCTCATGGGCGAGCACGCCAAGGGCGAGACGCTGAGCGTCGCGTTCGCGGGGGAGGGCCAGCACCAGGACGCCGGCTCCAAGATGGTGCACCTGGCGCCGAACACCAGCTCCACCGTCATCTCCAAGTCGGTGGCGCGCGGCGGCGGCCGCACCTCCTACCGCGGTCTCGTCCAGATCGAGGAGGGCGCCCACGGCAGCGCCAGCACCGTCAAGTGCGACGCGCTCCTCGTCGACCAGATCAGCCGCTCCGACACCTACCCGTACGTCGACGTCCGCGAGGACGACGTGTCGATGGGCCACGAGGCCACGGTCTCCAAGGTCAGCGAGGACCAGCTGTTCTACCTCATGAGCCGCGGCCTCGGCGAGGACGAGGCGATGGCCATGATCGTGCGCGGCTTCGTCGAGCCGATCGCGCGCGAGCTGCCCATGGAGTACGCGCTCGAGCTGAACCGGCTGATCGAGCTGCAGATGGAAGGAGCCGTCGGCTGATGGGCCTGAACGAGAAGCCCCTGTCGACCCTGCACGAGAAGGCGTCGTACGACCTGGCCGACTTCGAGGTGCCGAACGGCCGCGAGGAGGCGTGGCGCTTCACGCCGCTGTCGCGGCTGAAGGGCCTGCACAACGGCAAGGCCGCCCCCGGCGGCCAGGTCGCCGTGCACGTCCGCGCGCCCGAGGGCGTGCAGGCCGAGTGGGTCGGCCGCGACGACTCCCGCGTCGGCGCGGCGTACGTGCCGGCCGACCGCGTGAGCGCGCAGGCCTACGCCTCCTTCGACAAGGCGCTCGTCGTCAGCGTGCCCAAGGAGGCCGAGCTCTCCGAGGCGATCTGGATCGACGTCAAGGGCAACGGCGGCGAGGGCGCCGCCTACGGCCACGTCGTGGTCGAGGTGGGCCCCATGGCCCAGGCCACGCTGGTGATCGAGCACTCCGGCAGCGCGGTCTACGCCGACAACGTCGAGTTCGTCGTCGGCGAGGGCGCCACGCTCAAGGTCGTCAGCCTGCAGGAGTGGGACGACGACGCCGTCCACGTCTCGCACCACCACGCGCGCCTGGCCAAGGACGCCACCTTCCGCGGCTTCGTCGTGACGCTCGGCGGCGACCTGGTGCGCCTGTCGCCCAGCGTGGCCTACACCGCGCCGGGCGGCGACGCCGACCTGTCGGGCGTCTACTTCGTCGACGCCGGCCAGCACCTGGAGCACCGCCTCCTGGTCGACCACTCGCAGCCCAACTGCAGGAGCAACGTCGACTACCGCGGCGCGCTCCAGGGCGAGGCCGCGCACGCGGTCTGGATCGGCGACGTCGTCATCAGGGCCGAGGCCGAGGGCACCGACACCTACGAGCTCAACCGCAACCTGATCCTCACCGACGGCGCCCGCGCCGACTCGGTGCCGAACCTGGAGATCCTCACCGGCGAGGTCGCGGGCGCGGGGCACGCCTCCGCCTCCGGCCGCCTCGACGACGAGCACATCTTCTACCTGCAGGCCCGCGGCATCCCGTACGAGGAGGCGCGCCGCCTGGTGGTCCGGGGCTTCCTGGGCCAGCTCGTGGAGAAGATCGAGGTCGAGGAGATCCGCGAGCGCGTGCTCGCCGCGGTGGAGGCGGAGCTCTCCCGATGAGTTTCGAGAAGGTCTGCACGCTGGGCGACATCCCCGACGGGGGCGTCCTCGGCGTCGAGGTGGGCGAGACCCCCGTGGCGCTGGTGCGCCAGGGCGGCGAGGTGTTCGCCCTGCACGACGTCTGCTCCCACGCCGAGGTGAAGCTCAGCGAGGGCGAGGTGTACGACGGCACCCTGGAGTGCTGGCTGCACGGCTCGTGCTTCGACATCCGGTCCGGCAAGCCGACCGGCCCGCCCGCCACCAAGCCCGTGAACGTCTACACAGTCAAGATCGACGGCGATGACGTCCTCGTCTCGCTCTCGAAGGAGTCATAAACACATGTCCACCCTTGAGATCCGTGACCTGAAGGTCGCCGTCGAGGACAAGGAAATCCTGCGCGGCGTCAACCTGACCGTGAAGGCCGGCGAGACCCACGCCATCATGGGCCCGAACGGCTCGGGCAAGTCCACGCTCGCGTACGCCATCGCGGGCCACCCCAAGTACACGATCACCGGCGGGCAGGTGCTGCTCGACGGCGTCGACCTGCTGGAGCTGTCGGTCGACGAGCGGGCCCGCGCCGGCCTGTTCCTCGCCATGCAGTACCCGGTCGAGGTCCCCGGCGTCTCGGTGTCGAACTTCCTGCGCTCGGCCGTCACCTCCGTGCGCGGCGAGGCGCCGAAGCTGCGCCAGTTCGCCAAGGACCTCAAGGCCGGCATGGACGCGCTCTCCATCGACGCCGCCTTCGCCCAGCGCAACCTGAACGAGGGCTTCTCCGGCGGCGAGAAGAAGCGCCACGAGATCCTCCAGCTCGAACTGCTCAAGCCGAAGATCGCGGTGCTCGACGAGACCGACTCCGGCCTCGACGTCGACGCGCTGCGCGTGGTGTCCGAGGGCATCAACCGCTTCCGCGCCTCCGCCGACACCGGCGTGCTGCTGATCACGCACTACACGCGCATCCTGCGGTACGTCAAGCCCGACTTCGTGCACGTGTTCGCGGGCGGCAGGATCGTCGAGGCGGGCGGCCCCGAGCTGGCCGAGCGGCTGGAGGCAGAGGGCTACGAGCAGTACACCAAGGTGTCTGCATGACCTCCGCCGGCTTTGACGTGGACAGGATCAGGAAGGACTTCCCGTTCCTGTCCCGCGAGCTGCCCGGCGGGCGTCCGCTCGTCTACCTCGACTCGGGCAACTCATCCCAGAAGCCCGCGCAGGTCATCGAGACCATGCGTGAGCATCTGGCGCTGCACTACGGCAACGTCGGGCGGGCCATGCACGTCCTCGGCTCGGAGTCGACCGAGGCGTACGAGGGCGCCCGCGACAAGGTCGCCGCGTTCGTCGGCGCGCCCTCGCGCGACGAGGTGATCTTCACCAAGAACGCCTCCGAGGCGCTCAACCTCGTCGCCCACGCGTTCGGGCCGCACCTGTGGCGCGGCGCCGAGGGCGACCCGCGCTTCGCGCTCGGCCCCGGCGACGAGATCGTCATCTCCGAGATGGAGCACCACTCCAACATCGTGCCGTGGCAGCTGCTCGCGCAGCGCACCGGCGCGACGCTGAAGTGGTTCGGCGTCACCGACGAGGGCAGGCTCGACCTGTCCGGCGACGTCATCACCGAGCGCACGAAGATCGTCTCGATCGCGCACCAGTCGAACGTCCTCGGCACCGTCAACCCGGTCGCCGAGGTGCTGCGGCTGGCGCGGGCGGCCGGCGCGCTCGTCATGCTCGACGCCTCCCAGTCGGTGCCGCACCACCCCGTGAACGTCGCCGAGCTCGGCGTCGACTTCGTGGCCTTCACCGGCCACAAGATGGTCGGCCCCTCCGGCATCGGCGTGCTGTGGGGCCGGCGCGAGCTGCTGGAGGCGATGCCCCCGTTCCTGGGCGGCGGCGAGATGATCGAGGCGGTCTGGATGGACCATTCGACGTACGCGCCCGTCCCGCACAAGTTCGAGGCGGGCACGCCGCCGATCGTCGAGGCCATCGGGCTCGGCGCGGCCGTCGACTACCTCACCGAGATCGGCATGGACGCGATCGAGGCGCACGAGCGCTCGCTCACCGCGTACGCGCTCGACGCCCTGCGTGAGGTGCCGGGGCTGCGGCTCATCGGCCCCGACTCGCTCGACCTGCGGGGCGGCACCCTGTCGTTCACGCTGGAGGGCATCCACCCGCACGACGTGGGGCAGATACTCGACGACAGCTTCGGCGTCGCCGTCCGGGTCGGGCACCACTGCGCGCGACCGCTGCACCTGCGGTTCGGAATACCGGCGACCACCAGGGCGTCGTTCTACCTGTACAACACCACGGGCGAGATCGATGCCCTGGTGCGCGGCCTCCATCACGTTCAGAAGGTGTTCGCATAGCCATGATCGGCGAGTCGATGTACCAGGAGCTGATCCTGGAGCACTACAAGCACCCGCAGGGGCGGGGGCTGCGCGAGCCGTACGACGCCGAGGTCCACCACGTGAACCCGACGTGCGGCGACGAGATCACGCTCCGGGTCAAGGTGGGAGACTCCGGTAAGATCGAGGATGTCTCCTACGACGGCCAGGGCTGCTCGATCAGCCAGGCCGCCGCCTCCGTGCTGTACGAGCTCACCACGGGCTCCACGGTCGAGGAGACGCTCTCGGTGGTCGACGAGTTCACCCGGCTCATGCAGGGCCGGGGGCAGGTGGAGGCCGACGAGGAGGTGCTCGGCGACGCCGTGGCGTTCGCGGGCGTGGCCAAGTTCCCGGCGCGCGTGAAGTGCGCGCTGCTGTCCTGGATGGCCTACAAGGACGCTGTTGTGAGGAGTGCCCGATGAGCAAGCCAGTCGAGACCCCGACGGCCGGCTACGATGGGGAGATCACCGTCGAGGAGGTCATGGAGGCGCTCAGGGACGTCGTCGACCCCGAGCTGGGCATCAACGTCGTCGACCTCGGCCTCGTCTACGGCCTGAACCTCGACCCGGCCGAGGCGGGGCAGCCGCCGGTGGCCACCATCGACATGACGCTGACCAGCGCCGCCTGCCCGCTCACCGACGTGATCGAGGACCAGGCGCACTCGGCGCTCGACGGCATGGTGTCGGACGTCAAGATCAACTGGGTCTGGCTGCCGCCGTGGGGCCCGGACAAGATCACTGACGAGGGGCGCGAGCAGCTCCGTATGCTAGGCTTCAACGTCTGAGATCATCTTGCTGCAGGGCTGGCGTTCCCCCGCCAGCCTCTTCAGCGTGCCAGGGGATTTCCGGAAGGCCCGGATCCCGCGGGGAATATCCGCTACCATCCCCAACGTTGGCACCAGGTACACCCCGACGTCTCATCGCGCGTCTCGCATCGCCTGCGGCCGGTGCCCGGTGTGTATCCCATGACTCGCCCCGCCCCGATGGCAGGGCGCCCCTGAATCGTGTACGGCCAGGCCGTACGTCCCGGCTCGTCCTTTCGCAGAAGTGACGTGCCACTTCGACTGAAAGGCACGAATTTCGTGACCATGCTTGACGCTGTCATGCCCGAACTCGACGAGTCGGCCGAGACCGCCCCCGCGGGCGAGTCCGCCGCCACCGAGCCCGGCCCCTCCGAGTTCGAGCTCCTGGGCCTGCCCAGGCCGCTCGTCAACGGGCTCGCCAGGCAGGGCATCGACAGCCCCTTCCCCATCCAGCGGGCCACCATCCCCGACGTCCTGGCCGGCATCGACGTGCTCGGCCGCGGCCAGACCGGCTCCGGCAAGACCCTCGCCTTCGGCCTGCCCACCATGGCGCGCCTCGCCGGCGTCAAGCCCGTCCCCGGGCGGCCCCGCGCCATGATCCTCGTACCGACGCGCGAGCTCGCGCTGCAGGTGCACGACGCGCTCGAACCCCTCGGCCGCGGCCTCGGCCTGCGCATGAAGGTGGTCGTGGGCGGCATGTCCATGGGCAAGCAGATCGAGGCGCTGCGCCGCGGCGTCGACGTCGTCATCGCCACGCCCGGCCGCCTCGGCGACCTCATCAGGCAGGGCGAGTGCACGCTGTCCGAGGTCGAGGTGTCGGTGCTGGACGAGGCCGACCACATGTGCGACCTCGGCTTCTTCCCCGTCGTCACCGACCTGCTCGCGCAGACCCCGGCCGACGGGCAGCGGCTGCTGTTCTCCGCCACGCTCGACGGCGACGTCGACAAGCTGGTGCAGCGCTTCCTCAAGGACCCCGTCACCCACTCCGTGGCGCCCGCGACCTCCCCGGTCGACACCATGGAGCACCACGTGATGCAGGTGACCCGCGACGACAAGTTCGACGTCGCCGCCGAGATCGCCAACCGCGAGGGCCGCACCATCATCTTCGTCCGCACGCAGCACGGCGTCGACCGCCTGTGCAAGCAGCTCGCCAGGGTCGGCGTGAAGGCGGGCGGCCTGCACGGCGGCAAGCGGCAGAACCAGCGCACCCGCATCCTGTCGGAGTTCCGCGAGGGCGCCATCAACGTGCTCGTCTGCACCGACGTCGCCGCCCGCGGCATCCACGTCGACAACATCAGCCTGGTGCTGCACCTCGACCCGCCGCAGGACCACAAGAGCTACCTCCACCGCGGCGGCCGCACCGCCCGCGCCGGCGAGAAGGGCACCGTCGTCACGCTGGTGCTGCCCAACGAGCGGCGCTCCACCGACGCGCTCACCCGGCGCGCGGGCATCCACCCGTTCCGCCTCAAGGCCACCCCGGGCCACCCGCGGGTCGCCGAGGTGACCGGCGCCCGCACCCCGAGCGGCGAGGCGATCCCCGTGTGGGAGCCCGACGTGCGCAAGCCGCTGCGGGCCCGCCGCGAGGGACACGGCGGCCAGGAGCGCCGCGGCGGCCGCAGGCGCCGCGACTTCGACGGCGAGCGCTCCTACACGCCGCGCCGTCACGACGACGGCGAGCGTCCGTTCGGCGGCCGCAGGTACGCGGAGGGCTCCCAGGAGCAGCCGCGCACCGTCGGGGAGGACCGTGAGCGCGGCTACCGTCCGCGCGGCGGCTTCCGCTCCGACGACCGCCCGCACCGCGGCGACGACCGCCCCTTCCGCTCCGATGACCGCCCCTTCCGCTCCGACGACCGGCCCTCCCGGGAGGACCGCGGCTTCCGCGCGTCCGACGACCGCGGGCCGCGCGGCGGCCACCGTGACGGCTTCCGCGAGGGCCACCGTGAGGGCCATCGTGAGGGGTTCCGCGACGGCCAGCGTGGCGGGTTCCGCGACGGGCAGCGCGGCGGCGGCTTCCGCTCCGACGACCGCGGCGCGCGGCACTCCGGCGAGCGCAGGCCGTTCGCCGGCGACCGTGACCGCGGCTTCCGCTCCGACGACCGTCCCCGCGACGGCTACCGTCCGGCCGCCGCGCGCGGCGACGAGCGCGGCTCCACCAGGGGCGGCTACCGCTCCGACGACCGGGGCAACGGCGGCTACCGCCGCAACTCCGGCGGCCGCCGCTTCGACCGCTGACGGCGGCGACCGCGACGACCGCTGACAGCGGCGGCCGCACCGCTGACAGCGGCGGCCGCACCGCTGACCGGCCGGTCCGGCGGTCGTGCAGCCGCCGGTTGCACCGCTGACCGCCCGGTTCGCCGGTCGTCCAGCGGGCGGCCGCGCCACTGCCTGCCCGGCCTCCACCCCGATCGCTCGCGGCTTTCGTGGGCGGACGCTCACAGGGGAAGGCCTGAGGTTCACAGGGTGAGGGTGTCGGGCGTGCAGGCGTACGTGGTGCGGCTGTGCGGTCGTTCGCTCGGCCCGCGCCGTTCTGCGTGATCTGGAGGCTCCGCCGTGTCCGGCGGGGCCTTCCGCGTGTCCTGGCCCAGATCTGCGCCGGGGCGGCGGATGGGCATGGACATCCGGCCGCAGGACGTGCGTCGTCTCGGCAGGCGGACGCGGGGCCGGGTCACCCGTACGGGCGGACTAGGCTTGTCTCGCACGCCAGCCGACCGACGAGAGAGACCATGAAGACCTTCGAAGAGCTGTTCGCCGAGCTGTCAGAGAAGGCGCGCACCCGGCCGGCGGGCTCGGGCACCGTCGCCGAGCTCGACGCCGGCGTCCATGCCATCGGCAAGAAGGTCGTCGAGGAGGCCGCCGAGAGCTGGATGGCGGCCGAGCACGAGTCGAACGACAGAGCAGCCGAAGAGATCTCCCAGCTCCTCTACCACGTGCAGGTGCTCATGATCGCCAAGGGCATCGGGCTCGACGAGGTGTACAAGCATCTCTAGGGCGCGTACGCGCCCGCCCCGCCGCCCCTGCCGAAAGCGAGACACCGAAGGAAGCACCTGACCATGCTGCGTCTGGCCGTACCGAACAAGGGGGCCCTCAGCGAGGGCGCCCAGAACATGCTGAAGGAGGCCGGCTACCGGCCCCGCAGAGACAGCAAGGAACTCGTCGTCGTCGACCAGGACAACGGCTGCGAGCTGTTCTTCCTGCGCCCGCGCGACATCGCCGTCTATGTCGGCGAGGGCACCCTCGACGCCGGCATCACCGGCCGCGACATGCTGATCGACTCGGGGGCGCCGGTCGAGGAGATCATGCCGCTGGGGTTCGGCGGCTCCACGTTCCGCCTGGCGGCCAGGGCGGGCACGATGACGTCCGTCAAGGACCTCGACGGCATGCGCGTGGCCACCTCCTACGCGGGCCTGCTCGACAAGTACCTCTCCGACCAGGGCGTCGACGCCCGCGTCATCAAGCTCGACGGCGCGGTCGAGACGGCCATCAGGCTGGGCGTGGCCGACGCCGTGGCCGACGTGGTCGAGACGGGCACGACGCTGCGCAACGTCGGCCTGGAGGTGTTCGGCGAGCCGATCATGAAGTCGGAGGGCGTGCTGATCAAGCGGCAGGGCGCCGCCGACACCCCGGGGGTGCAGCAGCTCGTACGCCGCTTCCAGGGCGTGGTGCACGCCCGCGACTACGTGATGATGGACTACGACATCCGCGCCGAGCGCATCGAGGAGGCCATCGCCCTCACGCCCGGCATGGAGGGCCCCACGGTGTCTCCGCTGCACCGGGAGGGCTGGGTGGCGGTGCGGGCCATGGTCCGCCGCAAGGGCCACCAGCAGGTGATGGACCAGCTCTGGGACATCGGCGCCCGCGCCATCCTCGTCACCGACATCTACGCCTGCCGCATCTGACGCCCCCTCCGGTCCCGCCCGCGGTCCGGCGGCCCGGTTCCGTGCCCGCCCGCGGCCTTGTCCCGCTGCGCGTCCGCGGCCCGGTTCCGCGCGCGCCGCGGGGCGGGGCGGACGGGCCCCGGCAGGCGGGCCCGGCTCGGGCCGAGGCGCGGGGCCGGGCCCGTCGGCCGGGGCCGATGCGCGGGCGGGCCGGTGGCTCTCGGCAGGGCCCGGCGTACTGACAAATGTCATGGCGATCCCCGGAAGGATCACACTTATCCGGGCAGGGCGGGCGGCCGTAGCGTCGAACCCATGAACGCCATCGTGTTCGACCAGGTCAGCAAGCGCTACGGGGACGTGCTCGCCGTCGACGACCTGTCGCTGTCCATCGAGTCCGGCACCACGGTCGCGCTGCTCGGCCCGAACGGGGCCGGCAAGTCCACCTCCATCGGCATGCTGCTCGGCCTGCTCAAGCCGACCGGCGGCGAGATCAGCGTGCACGGCCACGCCCCCGAGCAGGCCGTCGCGGCGGGCGAGCTCGGCGCCATGCTGCAGGACGGCGCCCTGATCCCCGAGCTGACCGTCAAGGAGCTCGTCGACCTGGTGCGCAGGCTCTACCCCCGCCCCCTGCCCCTGGACCAGGTCCTGGAGCTCGCCGACCTGGGCGAGCTGGCCGGACGCCGGGCGAACAAGCTGTCGGGCGGTCAGGCCCAGCGGGTCCGCTTCGCCCTGGCCGTCGCGGGCGCGCCCCGCGTCCTGCTGCTCGACGAGCCGACCGCCGCCATGGACGTCGAGTCGAGGCTGCGGTTCTGGCGCGGCATGCACGACTACGCGGCGGGCGGCAGGACGGTGCTGTTCGCCACGCACTACCTGGAGGAGGCCGACCAGCACTCCGACCGCGTGATCGTCATCGCGAGGGGGCGGCTGGCGGCCGACGGCACCGCCGCCCAGATCAAGGCCCGCGCGGGCGGGCGCACGGTCAGGTTCACGCTCGGGGAGCAGCCCGCGGCGGGGCTCGACCTGCTGCCCGGCGTGACGGCGGTGGAGGTCGAGGCCGGCGCGGTGACGCTGCGCACCGCCGACACCGACGCCACGCTGGCCGGTCTGTACCGCGGCACCACCCTCGACGTGCGCGACCTGCAGGTCGCGGGCGCCGGTCTCGAAGACGCCTTCCTCGCCCTCACCCGGGAGTCCTGATGCTGTACTACGCCAAGACCGAGGCGCTGCGGATGCTGCGCAACCGGCGCTACCTGATCTTCGTCGTGGCCTTCCCCGTCGTGCTCTACCTGATCAACGCCGGGATCTACGGCAAGCAGACCGACGACTCCGGCGTGCCGTACAGCGTCGCGCTCATGGTGTCGATGGCGGCGTACGGGGCGCTGGCGGCGTCCATGATGAGCTCGGCGGTGCCGTGGGCGCAGGAGCGGCAGACCGGCTGGCTGCGGCAGCTCCAGATCACCCCGCTGCCCGGCTGGGCGATCATCGTGACGAAGCTGTGCGCCGCCATGCTGCTGGTGCTGCCGTCGCTGCTGCTGGTGAGCGTGGTCGGGGTCGTCGTGGAGGGCGTCTCGCTGCCGGTGGGCACCTGGGTGCCGCTGCTGCTGGCGCTGTGGCTCGGCACGCTGCCGTTCGTCGCGCTGGGGCTGGCCATCGGCTCGACGCTGTCGGCGGACGCGGCCCAGCCGGCGGCCATGATCTCCATGTTCGCGCTCGCGCTGGCCGGCGGCCTGTGGTTCCCGCCGGAGGCGTTCGGCGACACGATGCGGACCATCGCGGAGCTCACGCCCTCGTACCGCTACGCCGACCTGGGCTGGAGCGTCATCGCCGGGCAGGGGCTGCCGGCCTCGGACCTGCTGGTCGTGGGCGCCTGGGGGCTGGCGCTGGGCGCGGCGGCGGTGTTCCTCTACCGCAGGGCTACTGTTCGGTCATGAGCATCGCGCGGCGCTTCGGACGGGGGCTGGGCGACCCCGACGACGTCAACGCCCCGAGGCGGCGGCTCGTCGGGGTGTCGATAGGGCTGGTATACCTGGTCTTCCCCGCGGGGCAGATCCTGAGCGGCGAGCTGCGTGGGGCGCGCGCCGCGTGGGCGGGCCTGACGCTCGCGGGGTTCGTGGCCGCGTTCGTCGCGACCGTCCTCACCGCCAAGGGGGTGGGGGAGCGGGGACGGTTCACGTACCCGCTGCTGGCGGCGACGACGGTGCTCGGGCTGGCGGGGGCGTGGGCGTTCGGCGGTCCCTGGCTGTCGCTGCCGGTCTACACGGTCGTCCTGTCCAGCTTCACGCTGCCGGCCCGGTGGACGCTCGCCGGCGTGGCCGGGCTCCTGGCCGCCGTCGTGGCGGCCGGGTTCGGCACCGGCAGCGACGTCGCCACGATCGTCGTGATGGCACTGCAGGTGCTCACGCTGGGCGTGCTGTTCATCAGCGTGCGCAACGGCCGGGTGCTGACGGTGAGGCTGCGGGAGGCGCAGGGCGAGGTGGCCCGGCTCGCGGCCGCGGAGGAGCGGCTGCGCATCGCCCGCGACCTGCACGACCTGCTGGGCCACAGCCTGTCGCTGATCGTGCTGAAGAGCGAGCTGGCCGGACGGCTCGCCGAGGACGACGCGGCGCGTGAGCGGGCGCGGCGTGAGCAGGTGCGGCGGGAGATCGCCGACATCGAGTCGGTCGCGAGGAAGGCCCTGCTGGAGGTCCGCGAGGCGGTCACCGGCTACCGGCAGCGCAGCCTGGCGGAGGAGCTCGACAACGCCAGGTCGGTGCTGCGCGCGGCAGGGGTCGAGGCGAACGTCCGGGTCTCGGGGATGCCGCTGCCCGGCCTGCTCGACGAGCTGTTCGGCTGGGCGGTGCGCGAGGGCACGACGAACATCGTCAGGCACGCGCGGGCCACCCGGTGCGAGATCAAGGTGACGTACGACCGCGGACACGCCAATCTGGAGATCATGGACAACGGGAACGGCGGAACGCCGCACGGCGCGGGCAGCGGCCTCGCGGGCCTGCGGGAGCGGGTGGCAGGGGCGGGCGGCACGGTGACGGCGGGCCCCCGGGGCAGGGGCGGCTTCCGGCTGCTGGTCACGGTCCCCGTGGAGGTGCCCGCGTGAGCGAGGGCGTCATCAGGGTGATGCTGGCCGAGGACCAGGGCATGGTGCGCGGGGCGCTGGCGTCGCTGCTCGGGCTGGAGCCCGACATCGAGGTCGTGGGCGAGGCCGCCGACGGCGCGCAGGCCGTGGACGTCGCGGAGCGGGTGCGTCCCGACATCGCGCTGCTCGACATCGAGATGCCGGTCATGGACGGCCTGGCGGCGGCGGCGCGGATCACCGCCGGGGTGCCGGGCTGCCGGGTGATGATCCTGACGACGTTCGGACGGCCGGGCTACCTGCGTACGGCGATGGAGTCGGGGGCGGCGGCGTTCCTCGTCAAGGACAGCCCGGCGAAGGAGCTGGCCGCGGCCATCAGGCGGGTTCACGCGGGGGAGCGGGTCATCGACCCCGGCCTGGCGGCGGCCGCGCTGAGCGCGGGGCCGAACCCGCTGTCGGGCAGGGAGCGCGACGTCCTGTCGGCCGCCGTGGACGGTTCCACGATCGGCGACATCGCCCGCCGCCTGCATCTGTCGGAGGGCACGGTGCGCAACTACCTGTCGTCGGCGATCCAGAAGACGCACGCGCGCAACCGCATCGAGGCCGTCCAGCGGGCCCGCGTCCAGGGCTGGCTCTGACCCGGATGGCTCTGACCGGGCAGGCCCGGCCCGAGGCCGGAGGCCGGGTCAGGCGCGCAGGGTGGCGAGTTCCCTGATGAGGTCCGACACCCTGACGATGCCGAGGCAGCGGTTCAGCTCGTCGGTCACCACCAGGTCGTCGTAGACGCGGGAGGCGTCCCTGCTGGCCGCCTGCATGGCGGCGATGGCCGGGGTGGTCCTCGGCACGGTGCGGGGCGGGTCGGCGAGCCGCTGCGCGGGCTTGGAGCCGTGCAGGGCGTGCCCGTAACGGGCGGCGAACGACAGCAGGAACCTGCTGCGGTCCAGGCTGCCCTTGGGCCGCTGGTACTCGTCCACGAGGATGACGCTGGTGATGGTGGGTTCGTGGCCGAACGCGGCCACCACCTCCTCGGCCTTGGCCTTCTCGGGCAGGGTCACGGCGGGCAGCAGCAGTTCCTGCACGCGGGGGCCGAGCATCATCGCGGTGGGCGACTCGTCGGCGGCGGGCAGCGGCACCCGTACCTTGCCGTCGGGGCCGGGGGCGAGCAGCGGCCCGTGCGCGAGCCGCACCCCCAGGCCGCGGACGACGGCGACCTGCGCCTCGCGCTCCACGCCCGGGGCCATGACGTGCGCGCCGATGCCGCGGGCCAGGGTGACGACGGCCCTGGCGACGGCGGCGGCCCGGTGGTCGCCGGGGATGCGGGCGACCAGTTCGCCGTCGAGCGCCAGCAGGTACGGCGAGCAGTCGCCGATGAGGTCGAGCGGCGCGCCGCCGCTCCCGCCCACCCCGGCGAAGCCGAGCAGGTAGCCGATGGTGCGCAGCCCGTCGAGCCCCACCTTGAGCAGCCGCCGCTCCGGCTCCTGGCAGGTGCCCGTGACGAGCAGGATGGCCTCGCGGGGATGCCTGCCCGCCCTCCTGAGCGCCTCGTGCAGCGGGGCGAGGGCCCCCGCCCCTGACAGGATCACGCCGACGGGCAGTTCCATCATCATCGGCAGGGGGGCCGCCCGAAGGGTGCCCGTGTTGTCCACAACGGCGGCGTGTGCGAGGACGGCCCCGTTGTCGAGATCCACCAGGGGGCTCGTGAGCAGGGAGGACACGTACACAGATGATCCGAGCCCGTCGCCCCTGGCAGAAGCCCCCCGAAACGAAGTTCACCGACATTTACCCTTAAGTTCCCCACCTGCTGTGAGGGGAATGCCGTTCGGTTAGCCTTCCGTCATGAGCGCTCGACCGGCGAAGGGCGGCGGCCGGTGGGTCGGCGTGCCGCCGGAGCGCCTGCACCCCTGGATCGACGGGTTCGCCGACCGGCACGGCCCGTTCGAGGCGGCGGGCGACGGGCACGTCGTGCGGCTGACGGCCGCCGACGGCGCGCTCGCCGAACTGCACGTCCCCTTCCCGCCCATGACGCCGGGGCCGCCGCACGTCACCCGGCTCGTCACGCACGCGACGGCCGACCGGCGGGTGGGGGTCGTCCTGGTCAGGCTCGGCGGGTACGCGGCGGGCGTCTTCCACGGCCGCGCACTGGTGGCCTCCAAGGTGGGCTCCAGGCTCGTGCAGGGCCGCACCGCCGCGGGCGGCTGGTCGCAGCAGCGCTTCGCCAGGCGCAGGCGCAACCAGGCGGCCCAGGCCGTGGAGAGCGCGGCGGACGTCGCGCTGCGCGTCCTGTCCCCGCACCTCGCCGAGCTGGACGCGGTGGTGCTGGGCGGCGACCGCAGGGCCGTGGACGCCCTGCGCGCCGACCGGCGGCTCGCCCCGCTGCTGGCGCTGGAGTCGGGGCCGTTCCTCGTGGTGCCCGACCCGAAGCTCGCGGTGCTGCGGGGCGCCCCCGACGAGTTCCGCGCCGTACAGATCAGGGTGGTCGACGCTCCCGCCTCGCCGTGAGCGCGCGCCCGGGAGAGGACGTCCCGTCCCGTCTCGTCGTGAGCGCGCGCCTGGGAGGGGGCTCGGCCCTCCTGCCGCGCCATGAGCGGGCGCCTGGCGAGGGGCCGGTCCCTCCCGTCGGGCGGTGAGCGCGGCGGCGTGGGCGGTGAGGAACTGGGCGAGCGTCCTCGGCGGGCGGCCGGTCAGGTCCCGTACGGCCGAGGTGACCCGCGCCCACCCCGGGCCCACCCCGGGCCCACCCCGGGCCCATCGACGCCTGCGTGGCGGCCGGCTCCGTCGCCCACGGCTCGGGGACGCCCTCCCCGGCCGGGCGCGCGGCCATCTCGGGCACCGGCAGGTCCACGTACGTGATCGGGCGTCCGGCCACGGCGCTCATCGCGGCGGCGATCTCGCGCGCGGTGGGCGACCCGGGCCCGGTGAGGACGTGGTCGGCCGACGGCCCGACGGGGGCGGTCAGCAGGGCGGCCGCGACGGCGGCGATGTCGGCGGCGTCGATGTGGTTCGCGCGGCTCTCGCCCCAGGAGCCGTGGAAGCGGTCGCCCCGCAGGTCCCTGAGCAGGTTCTGCATGAAGCCCGTGGGCTGCAGGATCGCGTACGGCACCCCGGACGCCGGCAGGTGGCCGTCCACGAGGCCGTGCAGGTGCCCGGCCAGGGGCGCGCCCGGCGCGGCGCCGAGCACCGACACGGCGACGATCTGCGAGACGCGGATCTCCGGCGCGCGGAAGCCGACCGGTCCGAGGCGGGGCGCGGGGAGGCGGCGCGGGTGGAAGGTGACGGCGGGGAGAGGGGGCGCGGGGAGGCCGCGCGGGCGCAAGGTGACGGCGGGGAGGCGGGGCGGGTGGAAGGTGGGTGTGGGGAGGCGGGGCGGGTGGAAGGTGGGTGCGGGTAGGCGGGGCGGGCGGAGGCGGAGCGGGGCGGCCCTGACGGCCGTGGTGGCCGCAGCCAGGTCAACCTGGGGTGACCGTTCCGGTGGCCACCGTAGACTGATCGGTATGCGCACTCCCGATTGACCCGGCGCGGCCTGCCGTCCCCCCTCCCTCCGACTCCATTCCTAGCCGGGAGTGTCCCTTTCACCATGATCATTGCGAGTGACATCGAACTGCGCGCGGGCGCGCGGCTGCTCATCGAGAAGGCCTCGTTCCGGGTCAACCCGGGCGACAAGATCGGTCTGGTCGGCCGCAACGGCGCCGGCAAGACCACGCTCACCAAGGTGCTGGCGGGCGAGGCCCTGCCCGCCGCGGGAGCGGTCACGACGAGCGGCAGCATCGGCTACCTGCCGCAGGACCCCCGCACCGGCGACCTGCAGGTGCTGGCCCGCGACCGCATCCTGTCCGCCCGCGGCCTCGACGAGGTGCTGCGCAAGCTGCGCGAGGCCGAGATCGGCATGTCCTCGGCCGACGAGCGCACCCGCGAGAAGGCGGTCAGGCAGTACGGCAGGCTCGAGGACCAGATGCACGTGCTCGGCGGGTACGCGGCGGAGTCGGAGGCCGCGTCGATCGCCTCCAGCCTCGGCCTGCCCGACCGGGTGCTCGGCCAGCCGCTGGAAACTCTTTCCGGCGGGCAGCGGCGCAGGGTCGAATTGGCGAGAATTCTTTTCAGCGGAGCCGAAACTCTCCTACTCGACGAGCCGACAAACCACCTAGATGCGGACTCAATCGGCTGGCTTCGTGAATTTTTGCGATCTCATCAAGGTGGCTTGGTGATCATCAGCCACGACGTGGGCCTTCTTGAAGCGACGGTCAACAAGGTCCTGCACCTCGACGCCAACCGGTCGGTGATCGACCACTACAACGTCGGCTGGAAGGCGTACCTGGAGCAGCGGGAGACCGACGAGAAGCGCAGGAAGCGCGAGCGCGCCAACGCCGAGAAGCAGGCGGGCGCGCTGCTCGCCCAGGCCGACAAGATGCGCGCCAAGGCCACCAAGGCCAAGGCTGCGCAGGACATGATGCGCCGCGCGCACCGCCTCCTCGCGGGCACCGAGGAGGAGCGCGTGAGCGACAAGGTGGCCAGGCTCCGCTTCCCCGAGCCGCAGCCGTGCGGCCGCACGCCGCTCACGGCCGAGGGCCTGTCGAAGTCGTACGGCTCGCTGGAGGTCTTCACCGACGTCAGCGTGGCCATCGACCGAGGTCACAGGGTCGTGATCCTCGGGCTCAACGGCGCGGGCAAGACGACGCTGTTGCGGTTGCTCGGCGGCATCGAGCAGCCCGACACCGGCGCCGTACGCCCCGGGCACGGCCTGAAGATCGGCTACTACGCCCAGGAGCACGAGACGCTCGACGGCGATCGTACGCTTCTGGAGAACATGCAGTCGGCCGGCGGCGGCTTCACCGACACCGAGTTGCGCAAGGTGCTCGGCTCGTTCCTGTTCACCGGCGACGACGTCGACAAGCCCGCCAGGGTCCTGTCGGGCGGGGAGAAAACGCGTCTGGCGCTGGCGATGCTGGTGCTGTCGAGCGCCAATGTCCTCCTGCTCGACGAGCCCACGAACAACCTCGACCCGGTCAGCCGGGAGCAGGTGCTGAACGCTCTGAGATCGTATTCAGGAGCAATCGTCCTGGTCACACATGACGAGGGTGCCGTTGACGCCCTTTCACCGGATAGGGTGATCTTGCTGCCTGACGGAACTGAAGACGCGTGGAGCGACGAATTTTCCGATCTTGTGGCACTTGCCTGATCTGAATTTGAGTGGGTACGGATCTTTTCCCGTGGAGTAGGTAGCCGATCCCGCTGAAATGACTGATCATGGCGGAGTAACGCTGCGGAAGTCCGGCACTACAGGAGGTACTCGTGGCCGAGACACTGAAGAAGGGCACCCGGGTGACCGGGGCCGACCGGGAGAAGCTGGCCGGCGATCTGAAGAAGCGCTACGCCGCGGGTGAGAGCATCCGCGCCCTCGCCGCTTCCACCGGTCGCTCCTACGGGTTCATCCACCGCATCCTGAGCGAGTCCGGCGTGACTCTGCGCGGGCGCGGAGGGGCCACCCGAGGCAAGTCCAAGCGCTGACGGCCGCCTCGGAACGTGCGACCGCAGCCGCTCGTCCCTAGTCAGCCGACGTCGCGCCCGGGCACGGGATGCCATTCCCAGAATGACATTCTGTAGGCTCGGGCGCGACGGTCAGCGTGGCGCGCACCCCGTGCGCGGCCGTTCGCGGCACGGCCTTGACAGCAGGGAGCAGGCGATGGCGGAAGCACAGGAGCAGCAGCGCGGGGGGTACGCGGAGAACGTCTCCGCCGCCGAACTGGCGGAGGTCGGGATCCGATTCGAGGTGGACGGTGAGATAGCGACGATCACGCTGGACCGGCCTGACAAGCGCAACGCCCAGACGTTCGCGACCTGGTCAGCCCTGGCCCGCATCGGCGAGAGCCTGCCGGAGCGGGTGCGCGTCGTCGTCGTGAAAGGTGAGGGACCGTCCTTCTCGGCAGGCATCGACCTGCGGATGTTCACACCCGAGGGAGTGCCCGGACAGGGCTCGTTCGCCTCGGCCGCCAAGGCCGACGACACCTCCTTCGACCAGCTTGTCGACCAGGCGCAGCAGGCCTTCCTGTGGCTGCGCCGCCCGGAGATCGTTTCCATCGCCGCCGTGCAGGGGCACGCGATCGGCGCGGGCTTCCAGCTCGCGCTCGCCTGCGACCTGCGCGTCGTCGCCGATGACGTGAAGTTCTGCATGAAGGAGCCCGCCCTGGGCCTGGTCCCCGACCTGACGGGCACCAAGCCGCTGGTCGAGCTGGTCGGCCCGGCCAAGGCGATCGACATCTGCCTGACCGCCAGGGTCGTCCACGCCGACGAGGCCCTGCGCATCGGCCTGGCCGAACGCGTGGTCGCCCGCGACGATCTCGCCGCGGCCGTGGCGGAGAAGGCGGCCGAGCTGCTGTCCACCAACAGGGACGCCGCCGTCGCCACCAAGCGTCTGCTGCAGGGTGCGCGGGGGCGCACTCTGGAGGAGCAGTGCGCGGCCGAGCGGGCCGAGCAGGCCGCCCGCGTCCGTGCGCTGTTCGGCTGAGCGGGCGCCGCGACCGTTCGTGTGTTGTTCGGCTGAGCGGGTGCCGCGACCGTTCGTGTGTTGTTCGGCTGAGCGGGTGCCGCCGGCGCGGCACGGGCATGCCCCGACGTCCCTTCAGGGCGCCCGCGCCGGGCTCGGGCGGGGCGGCGGGTTTCGCGATGAGCTGACGCGGGAATCCCGCGGCGCCCGCCCGACGCTGACCCCGGTGGAGGGACTCCCCGTATGGCGATGATGGGAGGGGGCTTCGGCCCCCATGTGTGGGCCTCGCTGCGACGCGACGGCTCGGTGATGCAGCAGCGGCTGACGCCGGGCACGGTGCGGCGCATCGTGCGCTACGCCAGGCCGTACACGCGGCAGATGCTGGCGTTCCTGCTGCTCGTGGTGGCCGGCGCGGTGATCGTCGTCGCCAACCCGCTGCTGATGAAGTCGGTCATCGACGACGGCATCATGCAGCGGCGCGCGGACGTCGTCGTGGGCCTGGCCGTGGCGATCGCCGCGCTCGCGCTCGTCGACGCCGGGCTGACGCTGGTGCAGCGGTGGTTCTCCGCCCGCATCGGCGAGGGCCTCATCTACGACCTGCGCACCGAGGTGTTCGACCACGTCCAGCGCATGCCCGTCGCGTTCTTCATGCGGGCGCAGACCGGCGCGCTGGTCAGCAGGCTCAACAGCGACGTCATCGGCGCCCAGCGGGCGCTGACGAGCACGCTGTCGTCCGTCGTCTCCAACGTCGTCAGCCTGGTGCTGGTGCTCGGGGCGATGCTGGCGCTGTCGTGGCAGGTCACGCTGGTCGCGCTGGTGCTGCTGCCGATCTTCGTCGTGCCCGCCAAGTGGGTGGGGCGCAGGATGTCGGCGCTCACCCGCGAGCAGATGCAGCTCGACGCCGAGATGAGCTCGGTCACCACCGAGCGCTTCAACGTGGCGGGCGCCATGGTGGCCAAGCTCTACGGCCGCCCCGAGGACGACGCCGCCGTGTTCGGCGGCCGGGCCGCCCGCGTCCGTGACGTCGGCGTGCGGGTCGGCATGTACGGCACCGTGTTCCGCGTCGCGCTCGGCCTGGTCGCCGCGCTGGCCACGGCCCTCGTCTACGGCATCGGCGGCGTGCTGGCCGTGCGCGGCTTCTTCGAGCTGGGCACGCTGGTCGCGCTGGCCGCGCTCCTCATGCGCCTGTACGGTCCGCTGACGTCCCTGTCGAACGTCCACGTTGACGTGATGACGGCGCTGGTCAGCTTCGACCGGGTCTTCGAGATCCTCGACCTCAAGCCGATGGTCGCGCAGCGGCCCGGCGCGGTGCCGGTGCCGGACGGCCCGGTCACGATCGAGTTCGACGACGTCCACTTCCGCTACCCGGCGGCCGAGGACGTCTCGCTGGCGTCGCTGGAGTCGGTGGCCAGGCAGGACTCCGCGCCGTCGCACCCGGTGCTGGAGGGCGTGTCGTTCACGGCGCGTCCGGGGCGGCTCGTCGCCCTGGTCGGCCACTCGGGCGCGGGCAAGACCACCATCACGTCCCTGGTGAGCCGTCTGTACGACGTCAACGAGGGCGCGGTGCGGATCAACGGGCTGGACGTCCGCGACGCCACGCTCGACTCGCTGCGCGAGACCGTGGGCGTGGTCATGCAGGACCCTCATCTCTTCCACGACACGATCGCGGCCAACCTCCGGTACGCCAGGCCGGACGCCACCGACGAGGAGATCTGGGAGGCTCTCAGGGCCGCGCAGATAGGCGACCTGGTGAAGGGCCTGCCCGAGGGGCTCGACACGGTCGTGGGCGACCGCGGCTACCGCCTGTCGGGCGGCGAGAAGCAGCGCCTCGCCCTGGCGAGGCTGCTGCTGAAGGCGCCGCGCGTGGTGGTGCTCGACGAGGCCACGGCCCACCTCGACTCCGAGTCGGAGGCGGCGGTGCAGCGGGCGCTGAAGACCGCGCTGGCCGGACGTACGTCGCTGGTGATCGCGCACCGCCTCTCCACGATCAGGGAGGCCGACGAGATCCTCGTCGTCCACCAGGGCCGCATCGCCGAGCGCGGCAGGCACGAGGAGCTGCTGGGGCGCAGCGGCCTGTACGCCGAGCTGTACCGCACCCAGTTCAGCTCGTCAGATAGCCCAGCCGCGTGAGCTCCTGCCTGGCGACCTTCTCCACCAGCGACAGGTCGGCGGGCCGCAGCCGGGTGCGCCACCCGCCGACGGCGGGCAGGCGGGCCGACAGCAGCGCCACCTTCGACACCCGCGTCCCCAGGAACTCGGTCAGCGCGGCGACCTGCCCGGCCGGGTCGAGCGCGAGGTCCTCGTAGCGGAGGGTCAGCAGCTGCGCCGGGGGCAGTTCCCTGCGCAGCTCGGCGCTGATGCGCACGGCGCTGCGCCAGCGCAGCGCGCTCTTGCCCGCCGCCGGCATGGTCTTCCACCGTTCCAGGTGCTCGTCACGGTTGACGCCGAGGAACGCGTTGGGGAACTCGGTGCGCTCCGACAGCATGGCGGGCTTGAACCAGGCCAGGCAGGCGGGGTCGTCCAGCATGTCGGCCACGACGTCCCTGCCGTCGCGGATGAGCTGGACGAAACGGGCGTCGGGGAACGCCCCGAGCAGGACGTGGGCGCTGTAGAGCAGGTCGGGGCCGCCGTCGCCGAACCGGGTCACCTCCTCGGCGGCCACGCAGGGGCCGGCGCCGGTGACGCCGCCCGCCTCCCTGCACGGCTCGGCGCACGTCCCGCACGCGCCTGGCAGCACCTGCCACGCCTCGGCGAGCGCGTCGCGCAGCACGCGCACGGCTCCGGACGTGCGGCCGATCGACGGCTTGCGGGCGAAGGCGTACACGACGTGGGCGACGCCGGGGCGGCCCATCGTGACGTGGAAGCCGGGCGAGCGTTTCAGGGCGCGGGCGACGAGGTCCGCGCCGGAGTGGGGCGCGCCGAGCAGGAAGACCGGCTTACGGACCTTGATGCCGTTGACCACGAGAATGTGGGGCGGAACTCGCATACTGGACCACCAGTGTGGCACCGTTTGGTGGGTGAACAAGCCACGCGTCCCGCTGCTGCAGCAAGGCGACACCGTCGCGATCGTCTCGCCCTCGGGCCCGCCCGACGCCGTCCGGCTCGCGCGCGGCGTCGAGCGGCTGGAGGGCCTCGGGTTCAAGGTCGTCGTGGGCGCGCACGCGCACGACCGTCAGGAGCTCGACTACCTGGCGGGCTCCGACGCCGCCCGCGCCGCCGACCTGCAGGAGGCGTGGTGCGATCCGGCCGTCTCGGCGGTGTTCTGCTCGCGCGGCGGGTACGGCGCCGCCCGCCTGCTGGGCCTGCTCGACTGGGACGCCATGCGCGCCGCCGGGCCGAAGGTGCTGCTCGGGTCGAGCGACGTCACGGCGCTGCACCAGGCGTTCGCCGTCGAGCTGGGCGTGCCCACGCTGCACGGGCCGATGCCGGCCTGCCAGACGCTGGCCGACGAGGAGGGCGCGGAGCCGCGCACGCTGGAGAGCCTGCGGGCCGCGCTGTCGGGCGCCCCGCTGCCCGTCTCCGGTGACCTGGTCCTGGCGCCCGGCCGGGCCGAGGGGGTGCTGACCGGCGGCAACCTGTCGCTGCTCGCCTCCCTGTGCGGCACCCGGCACCGCCCGTCGTTCGACGGGAAGATCGTCCTGCTGGAGGACATCGGGGAGGAGCCGTACCGGATCGACCGGATGATCACCCAGTTGCTCCAGGCGGGGGCGTTCGGCGGGGTGCGCGGCGTGGTGCTCGGCTCCTGGGTGGACTGCGGCGACCCGTACGCCGTGCTGCGCGACCGGCTCGTCCCGCTCGGGGTGCCCGTGCTGGCCGGGCTCGCGGTCGGCCACGGGACACCACAGATGAGCGTGTGGCTGGGAGCGCTTTGTGGTATCGATACCGAATCGTGCTCCCTGACTGGCTCGATTCGGGATGAGCAGCAGGCAATGTAGGAGAACGCATAGGGACGAATCCGGCAGAGGGGACACGGCGGCGTGGGGTTGTTCAGGCGTCACCGCTCGCGCAGGCCCGTCGAGGACGTCGACCTCGACTCGCTGCTCTCCCTGGTCGCCGACTCCCTCGGCTACGCCTGCGACTTCTCCCGCGACGGCGCCACCCTCAAGCTCAGGGGTGAGCGCGTCATCACCGTCAGGCTCACCGGGCTGCGCCGCGAGGCCGGGCGCAGGGCCAGGGAGGACTGGCCGGTGCTGGTCTCCGAGCACCTCGCCCACGCCGTCGCCGGCGCGGGACGCACCCCTGACGTCTGCGACCTGCGCCAGGCCAGGCCGCTGCTGCGCACCCGCGTCGAGTCGGTGGACGACGTCGCCGACCTCAGCAGGGTCGTCGGCCGCCACCTCAACGCCGACCTGGTCGAGCTGCTCACCGTCGGCTCCCGCGCCGTACGCCCCGAGGAGGCGGGCTGCTGGCCCCTGCCGTCGGCGCGGGCGCTCGACCTGGCCGCCTCCAACGTCCGCAGGGACGAGCGCCTGCTCGTGGAGCGCATCGAGCTGTCGGGGACGCCCGTCACCCGCCTGACCGGGCGCACGCCGTCCACCGCCACCCATCTGCGCTGGCTGGGCGACTACCTGCCCGTCCCGGGCGACGGCGCCCTCGTGGCGCTGCCCGACCCGTACACGCTGCTCGTGCACCCCGTGGACGGCATCGGCGTGGTGCGGGCCATCGAACGGCTGCGCGTGCACGCGGCCCGCACCGGCGGGCTCAGCTCCCAGGTGTACTGGTGGCACCGGGGACGGCTCACCCTCATCAAGGCCGACATCGTCTCGCAGCACGGCCAGACCAGGCTCGTGGTCGCGCCGCCGCCGGAGTTCGCCCGGGTCCTCGCCCGCCTCGCCGTCTAGCGGGACGCGCGGGGCTGGGGGCGCAGGCCGTCGAAGGCGAGTTTGCGCACCGCCTCGGTCAGCTCGGCCGCGCCCGTGCGCCCGTCGGGGCGGTACCACTCGACCAGCGAGTTGACCATGCCGAACAGCAGCCGGGCGACCAGCCCTGGATCGACGTCGGGCCTGATGTCGCCGTCGGCCTCCGCCTCGGACACCAGCCTGGCCACCAGCCGGTCGAACTCCCGCCGCCTGGCCAGCGCCCGCTGCTCCACCTCGGTGTTGCCGCGTACGCGCAGCAGCAGCGTGACGAACGGCAGCCGCTCGACCAGCACCTCGACGCTGGCCTGCACGAGCCGCTCCAGCTTGTCGATGGCCCGCCCCGGCATGGCCGTGGCCTCGGCCGCCGCCGCGAACAGGCCGTCGAGCGCGTGGTCGACGCCCATGCGCAGCAGTTCGTCCTTGCTGGCGACGTGGTGGTAGATGGCCGACTTGGTGATGCCGAGCTTCTTGGACAGGTCGTCCATGCTGGTGCCGTCGTAGCCGCGCTCGTTGAACACCTGGACGGCCACCCGCAGCAGCGACTCCTTGTCGTAACCGGGGCGTCCGCGCCGGGCGGGCCGGCGGTTGTCCAGGGTGGCCATGCGCACCAGTATCGCAGCGGCCGCCTCCCGCCTTGATACTGACCGAACGGACGGTTAAGGATAGGTCCATGGCAGGAGGCAGGATGAGTGAGGTCTTCGTGGTCGACGGGGCGCGTACGCCCCAGGGCCGGTACGGCGGCGCGCTGGCCGGGGTGCGCCCCGACGACCTGGCCGCACTCGCCGTGGGTGAGGCGGTGCGCCGGGCCGGGGCGCCCCCCGAGGTCGTGGACGAGGTGATCCTGGGCGCGGCCAACCAGGCGGGCGAGGACAACCGCAACGTGGCCAGGATGGCGGTGCTGCTGGCCGGCCTGCCCGACGAGGTGCCCGGGTACACGGTGAACCGGCTGTGCGCGAGCGGGCTGACCGCCGTCGCGTCGGCCGCGCAGGCGATCCGCTCCGGCGAGGCGGACGTCGTGGTGGCGGGCGGCGTCGAGTCGATGACGCGGGCGCCCTGGGTGATGGCCAAGCCGGGCACGCCGTGGGCGCGTCCCGGCGAGGTGTCCGACACGTCCCTCGGCTGGCGTTTCACCAACCCGCGCTTCCTCGCGGCCGACCGCCGCGTGCCCCCGGACGCGGGCCCGCAGGCGCGGAAGGTGACGCTGTCGATGGGGGAGACGGCCGAGGAGGTGGCCGCGCTCGACGGCGTCACCCGCGCCGACTCCGACGCCTACGCGCTGCGCAGCCACGAGCGGGCGCTCGCCGCCACCGACGCGGGCAGGTTCGAGCGTGAGATCGTGCCGGTGCCCGTCCGCGACGGCGAGGTACGCGTGGACGAGGGGCCGCGCCGCGGCTCGTCGCTGGAGAAGCTGGCCGCGCTGCGCCCGGTCTTCCGCGACGGCGGGATCGTCACGGCGGGCTCGTCGTCGCAGCTGTCCGACGGCGCCGCCGCGCTGGTGCTGGCCGGTGAGGACGCCGTCGCCCGCCACGGCCTGACGCCGCGCGCCCGCGTGGTCGCCGCCGCCGCGGCGGGGGTGCCGCCGCACCTCATGGGTCTCGGCCCGGTGCCCGCCACCGAGAAGCTGCTCGCCCGCACCGGGCGCCGCGTGGACGAGATCGGCGCGGTCGAGCTCAACGAGGCGTTCGCCGTGCAGAGCCTCGCCGTGATCAGACGGCTCAAGCTGGACGAGGACCGCGTCAACGCCGACGGCGGCGCCATCGCCCTCGGCCACCCGCTGGGCTGCTCGGGCGCCCGGCTGGTCGTCACCCTGCTCGGCCGCATGGAGCGCGAGGACGCCCGCCTCGGCCTGGCCACCCTGTGCGTCGGCGTCGGCCAGGGCGTCGCGATGCTGCTGGAGCGCGTGTGAGCGGCGGCGCGGGGTACGAGACCCTGCTCGTGGAGGAGCGCGACGACCGGGTCGTCGTCACGCTGAACAGGCCGCGGGCGCGCAACGCGATCAACGCGGCCATGGTCGAGGAGCTGCACGCCGTCTGCGCCGGGCTGGAGCGGCGGCCCAGGCTGCTGCTGCTGACCGGGGCGGAGGGCGTGTTCGCGGCCGGGGCCGACATCCAGGAGCTGCTGGAGCGGGGCAGGGAGGAGGCGCTGGCGGGCATCAACAGCCGGCTGTTCGACCGGGTGGCCCGCCTGCCGATGCCCACCGTGGCCGCCGTGGACGGCTACGCGCTGGGCGGCGGCGCCGAGCTCGCGTACGCGTGCGACGTCAGGCTGGCGGGGGAGTCGGCGGTGTTCGGCAACCCCGAGCCCGGCCTCGGCATCCTGGCCGCGGCGGGCGCGTGCTGGCGGCTGGCGGAGCTGGCCGGCGTGTCCGTGGCCAAGCAGGTGCTGCTCGGCGGCAGGCGGCTGGACGCCGCCGAGGCGCTGCGCCTCGGCCTGGTCGCCGAGGTCGTTCCTGACGGCGAGCTGCTGGGCCGGGCGCACCGGCTGCTCGACAGGATGGCGCGGTCCGCGCCGGGCGCGCTGCGGCTGACCAAGCTCGTCCTGGACGCGAGGGGGCCGCATCCGCTGGCGGACGACCTGGCGCAGGCGATCCTGTTCGAGAGCGAGGAGAAACGCGACAGGATGCGGGCGTTCCTGGACAAGGGGGCGTCCTCGTGAGCGCAGCGGTGCAGCCGGACGGGGTCGTGAGCGGAGCGGTGGAGCGGGGCGGCGACGTGAGCGGAGCGGTGGAGCGGGGCGGCGACGTGAGCGGAGCGGTGGAGCGGGGCGGCGTCCCCGGCGTGGTGGGCGTGATCGGCGGCGGGCGCATGGGCTCCGGCATCGCCCAGGTGTTCGCGGCGCTGGGGGCGCGCGTCGTCGTGGTGGAGCCCGAGGAGCGGGCCGCCCGGGAGAGGGTGGCGTCGGGGCTGCGCAGGGCCGCCGAGAAGGGCTCGCTCGACGGCGACCCCGCGGCGGTGCTGGAGCGCGTGGCCTTCGCCGCGAGCCCGGCGGAGCTGCCCGCGACGGCGGAGCTGGTCGTGGAGGCCGTCCCCGAGCAGGCGGGGCTGAAGGCGGAGGTGCTGGCGGCGGCCGAGGAGGCGGTGGCCGGCGACGCGGTGCTCGCCACGAACACCAGCTCCCTGTCGATCGACGAGCTGGCCGCCGTGCTGCGGCGGCCCGAGCGGTTCCTCGGCCTGCACTTCTTCAACCCGGTGCCGGCGTCGCTGCTGGTCGAGGTGGTGGTGGGCGCCGCGACCTCCGGGTGGGCGCGCGACCGGGCCAGGGGGTGGGTGCGGGCGCTGGGCAAGTCGGAGGTGGTCGTCGCCGACTCGCCGGGCTTCGCCACCAGCCGGCTGGGCGTCCTGCTGGGCCTGGAGGCGATCAGGATGCTGGAGGAGGGCGTCGCCGACGCCGCCTCGATCGACAGGGCGATGGAGCTCGGCTACCGCCACCCGATGGGGCCGCTGCGCTCGACCGACCTGGTGGGGCTGGACGTGCGCCTGGCCATCGCGGAGTACCTGCACGGCAGGCTGGGCGAGCGGTTCGCGCCGCCCCGGCTGCTGCGGGAGAAGGTCGAGCGGGGGGAGCTGGGCCGCAAGACGGGCCGCGGCTTCTACGACTGGGACTGACCCGGCGCCCCGCCTTCCCCGCCCCGCCTTCCCCGCCACGCCCGCCCGGTGCGTGCCTTCCCAGGGCGGGGGCGCCCGGTTAGAATTACTGACTGAACGTACGGTCGGTAATTCAGGAGGGAGGGCCGCGTGGTCACTCCGCTGCGCAGTTACGTGTCGGGCGGCTGGCAGGCGCCGTCGGACGAGGGCGTCCCGCTGACGGACGCCGCCACCGGGGAGGAGGTCGCCCGCCTGTCCGCGTCCGGCATCGACCGGGCGGCGGCGCTGGCGTACGGCAGAAGGGTGGGCGGCCCGGCGCTGCGGGAGCTGACCTTCCACCAGCGGGCGGCGATGCTCAAGGCGCTCGCGCTGCACCTGCGCGAGCACCGCGACGAGCTGTACGCCCTGTCGGCCCGCACCGGCGCCACCCCCGCCGACTCCCGCATCGACGTCGACGGCGGCATCGGCGTGCTGCTGTCGTACGCGAGCAAGGGCAAGCGGGAGCTGCCCAACGACACCGTGCTGGTCGAAGGCCCGGTCGAGCCGCTGGGCAAGGGCGGCACGTTCGCCGCGCAGCACGTCTGCACCCCTCTGCGCGGGGTCGCCGTGCAGATCAACGCGTTCAACTTCCCCGTCTGGGGGCCGCTGGAGAAGCTCGCGCCCGCGTTCCTCGCCGGGATGCCCAGCCTGATCAAGCCGGCCGGCCAGACCGCCTACCTCACCGCCCGCCTGGTCGAGCTGGTCGTGGAGTCGGGGCTGCTGCCCGAGGGCAGCGTGCAGCTGCTGTGCGGTGAGGCGGGCGACCTGCTCGACCACCTCACCGAGCAGGACCTCGTGGCGTTCACCGGGTCGGCGTCCACGGCCGAGCGGCTGCGCCACCACCCGGCCGTCACCGGCAGGTCCGTACGCTTCAACGCCGAGGCCGACTCGCTCAACTGCGCGGTGCTCGGCCCCGACGCGCGCCCCGGCACTCCCGAGTTCGACCTGTACGTCGGCCAGCTCGTCACCGAGATGACCGTCAAGGCCGGGCAGAAGTGCACCGCCATCCGCCGCGCGCTCGTCCCCGCCGGGCTGCTCGACGCCGTGGCCGAGGCCGCGCGCGAGCGGCTGGCCGCGATCACGGTCGGCCACCCGGCGCACCCGGACGTCCGCATGGGCCCGCTGGCCGGACTCGAACAGCGCGAGGAGGTGCGCCGCTCGCTCAAGGCGCTGCTGGCCGCCGCCGCGATCGTGCACGGCGACCCCGACAGGGTCGAGGTGGTCGGCGCCGACGCCGGGCGGGGCGCGTTCCTGCCGCCGATCCTGCTGCGCGCCGACGACCCGGAGCGCGGCGAGGTCCACGAGGTCGAGGCGTTCGGGCCGGTCGCGACGCTCATGCCGTACCGGTCGGCCGACCACGCGGTGGAGCTGGCCGCGCGCGGCCGGGGCAGCCTGGTCGGCTCGGTCGTCACCGCCGACCCCGCCTTCGCCCGTCAGGTGGTGCTGGGCGCCGCGCCCTGGCACGGCCGGCTGCTCGTGCTGAACGCGGAGGACGCGCGGGAGTCCACCGGGCACGGCTCGCCGCTGCCCATGCTCGTCCACGGCGGCCCGGGGCGCGCCGGGGGCGGCGAGGAGATGGGCGGCGTACGGGGCGTGCTGCACCACATGCAGCGCACCGCCGTGCAGGCCGGGCCGTCGATGCTGACCGCGCTGACCGGCCGGTGGGTGCCGGGCGCGCCGCGCGACGAGGGCGTGCACCCGTTCAGGAAGCCGCTGCGCGAGCTGAAGGTCGGCGACACGGTGGTGGCGGGCCCGCGCACCGTGACGCTGGAGGACATCGAGCACTTCGCCCGGTTCACCGGCGACACCTTCTACGCCCACATGGACGAGGAGGCCGCCCGCGCGAACCCGTTCTTCGGCGGCCGGGTGGCGCACGGCTACCTGGTGCTGTCGTTCGCGGCGGGGCTGTTCGTCTCGCCCGAGCCCGGCCCCGTGCTGGCCAACTACGGCCTGGAGAACCTGCGCTTCCTCACCCCGACCTTCCCCGGCGACGAGCTGACCGTGCGGCTCACGGCCAAGCAGATCACTCCGCGCGAGGACGCCGACCACGGCGAGGTGCGCTGGGACACCGAGGTCACCAACCAGAAGGGCGAGGTGGTCGCCCGCTACGACGTGCTCACCCTGGTGGCGAAGCGATGAGCGGCGCCACGGAGCAAGGAGCGGAGTCGTTCGAGCGGGCGATCGAGCGCGACCAGCGGATCGAGCCGCGCGACTGGATGCCCGACGCCTACCGCGGGACGATGGTCAGGCAGATCGCGCAGCACGCGCACTCCGAGATCATCGGCATGCAGCCGGAGGGCGCGTGGATCACCCGCGCCCCGTCGCTGCGGCGCAAGGCGATCCTGCTGGCCAAGGTGCAGGACGAGGCGGGCCACGGCCTGTACCTGTACTCGGCGGCCGAGACGCTGGGCGCCGACCGCGCCGACCTGACGGACAAGCTCATCTCGGGCCGCCAGAAGTACTCGTCGATCTTCAACTACCCGACGCTGACCTTCGCCGACGTCGGCGTCATCGGCTGGCTGGTGGACGGCGCCGCCATCTGCAACCAGGTGCCGCTCTGCCGCACCTCCTACGGGCCGTACGCGCGGGCCATGATCCGCATCTGCAAGGAGGAGTCGTTCCACCAGCGGCAGGGCTACGAGCTGCTCATGACCATGATGCGCGGCACGCCCGAGCAGCGGGAGATGGTGCAGGACGCCGTGGACCGGTGGTGGTGGCCGTCGCTGATGATGTTCGGCCCGCCGGACGCCGAGTCGGCCAACACCGCGCAGTCGATGGCCTGGAAGATCAAGCGGCACACGAACGACGAGCTGCGGCAGCGGTTCGTGGACATGACCGTCCCCCAGGCCGAGGCGCTGGGCGTGCGCCTGCCCGACCCGGAGCTGCGGTGGAACCCCGAACGCGGCCACCACGACTTCGGCGAGGTGGACTGGGCCGAGTTCCGCCGCGTGGTCGGCGGCGGCGGGCCGTGCAACGCCGAGCGGATCGCGGTGCGCAGGGCCGCCCACGAGGAGGGCGCCTGGGTGCGCGAGGCGGCCGCCGCGTACGCCGCCAAGCAGGCGGCGCGGCGGGACGCGGAGCAGGGACGAGAGGGGGAGGCGGCGTGATCGCGGGCGACTGGCCGCTGTGGGAGGTGTTCGTGCGCGGCAAGCGCGGCCTCAACCACGTCCACGCCGGCTCGGTGCGGGCAGCGGACGCGGAGATGGCCCTGCGCAACGCGCGCGACCTGTACACGAGGCGCAACGAGGGGGTCAGCATCTGGGTGGTGGAGGCGGCGCGCATCACCGCGTCCAGCCCGGAGGAGAAGGACCCGTTCTTCGCGCCCAGCGGCGACAAGATCTACCGGCATCCCACCTTCTACGACATTCCCGATGATGTCCCACACATCTGACAACGCGTTGCACGCGATCATCGAGGCGACCGGGGACCTCGGCTTCCGCGACCCGCTGGCCGGGGTGGACTCCCGGCTGCCCGAGGGCGCCGCGCCCGCCGACCTGGCCGCGTACTGCCTGATGCTGGGCGACGACGCGCTCGTCATGTCGCACAGGCTCCAGCAGTGGTGCACCCGCGCGCCCGAGCTGGAGGAGGAGGTGGCGCTCGCCAACATCGCGCTCGACCTGCTCGGCCAGGCCCGGCTGCTGCTCTCGCGCGCCGCCCAGATCCGGAACGGCGCCGGGGACGCCGGGCGGGGCACCGCGGAGGGCGCGGCCGCCGGGCGGTGGGACGAGGACCGGCTCGCCTTCTTCAGGGACGCCGCCGGGTTCCGCAACGTGCGCTTCGCCGAGGCGCCCCACGACGACTTCGCCCACGCGATGGTCCGGCTGCTGGTGTTCTCGGCCTGGCGGCTCGCGCTGCTCGACCGGCTCTCCTCCTCCCGCGACCCGGTGCTCGCGGCCGTCGCCGCCAAGGGCGTCAAGGAGGTCGCCTACCACCGCGACCACGCGGCGGGCTGGACCGTGCGGCTCGGCGACGGCACCGAGCTGTCGCACCTGCGCGCCCAGCGGGCGTGGGACGCCGTGCTGCCGGAGGCCGCCGAGCTGCTGCACGTCCACGAGGTGGAAGGGCGCCTGGCCGCGGCCGGGGTGGCCGCCGACCCCTCCACGGCGCGCGGCGAGCTGGAGGACGTCCTGGCCAGGGTCGCCGAGGCCGCCACGCTGCGGCACCGCCCGCCCGGCCGGGCCCCGGACGGCGGCACCGGCCGGTACGGGGTCCACACGCCCGAACTGGACTCCCTGCTCGCCGAGCTCCAGGAGGTCGCCCGCGCCCACCCGGAGGCGACGTGGTGACCGGCCGCCGTTCGTCGGGACAGGCCGGGCGGCCGGCGGCACCGGCAGGGGAGACGGCCACCGGGCGGGCCAGGGAGGTCGCCGCGAGCGTGGCCGATCCCGAGCTGCCCATGCTGACCCTGGCCGACCTCGGCGTCCTGCGCGACGTGCGCGAGGAGCCCGGCGGCGGCGTCACCGTGACGATCACGCCGACCTACACCGGCTGCCCGGCCGTCGAGGCCATGCGTGACGACCTGCGGGCCCGGCTGCTGCGCGAGGGCTTCACCGGGGTGGAGGTGCGGGTGGTCCTCGACCCGCCGTGGACGAGCGACTGGATCAGCGCGTCCGGCCGCCGCAAGCTGGAGGCCGCGGGCGTCGCCCCGCCCGGCCCCGCGCCCCGCCGCGCCCCCGGTCCCGTCCCCCTCACCCTGGGCCCGCGCCCGCCCGGCCGGGGCGTGCGCTGCCCCCGCTGCGGCTCGGGCGACACGGCCGAGCTGTCGCCGTTCGGCGCGACCGCGTGCAAGGCGCTGTGGCGCTGCCGGGCCTGCGCCGAGCCCTTCGAGCGCTTCAAGGAGATCTGACCGTGACCGTGCTCGACACCCGCCCGGCCCGCTCCGGCTTCCACACGCTGCGCGTCGCCGCTGTCGAGCGGCTGTGCGAGGACGCCGCCGCCGTCACCTTCGACGTGCCCGGCCACCTGGCCGGGGCGTACGCCTTCCGCGCCGGGCAGTTCCTCACCCTGCGGCGCGTCGTGGACGGGCGCGAGGAACGGCGCTCGTACTCGATCTGCGCGCCCGAGGGCGCCGCGCCGCGCGTCGGGGTGCGCGAGGTGCCGTCGGGGCTGTTCTCGTCGTGGCTGGTCAGGCGGGCGCGGCCGGGCGACGAGGTCGAGGTGCTGCCGCCGTCGGGGACGTTCACGGCCGACCTGACCGCGCCCGCCCACCACGTCCTGATCGGCGCGGGCTCGGGCATCACGCCGCTGCTGTCGATCGCCGCGACCGCGCTGCGCGAGCGGGGCTCGCGGGTCTCCGTCCTGTACGGCAACCGGGCGAGCAGCACCGTGATGTTCGCCGACGAGCTGGCCGACCTCAAGGACGCCCACCCGGCCCGCTTCGACCTGGCGCACGTGCTGTCGAGGGAGCCGCGCGAGGCCGAGCTGTTCACCGGCAGGCTGGACGCCGCCCGGCTGGGGACGCTGCTGCCCCTGCTCTACCCGGTGGCGGAGGTCGGCCACTGGTGGCTGTGCGGTCCGTACGGGATGGTGGCGGGGGCGCGGGAGGCGCTCGCCGGGTTCGGGGTGCCGGGCGAGCGCGTCCACCAGGAGCTGTTCTACGTGGAGGACGCGCCGCCGGAGCCGCGTCGCCACACCGATCCCGAAATTTCGGGACTCGCGAGTGATGTCACCATTGTTCTGGACGGCCGGTCCACCACCGTCCGCCAGCCCCGCGACGCCACCGTGCTGGAGTCGGCCCAGCGGCTCCGCCCCGACCTGCCGTTCGCCTGCAGGGGCGGCGTCTGCGGCACCTGCAGGGCCAGGCTCACCGGCGGCCGGGTGGAGATGCGGCGCAACTTCGCCCTCGACCCCGCCGAACTGGCCGCCGGTTACGTCCTGACCTGCCAGTCCACCCCGGCCACCGACGAGGTCACCCTCGACTTCGACACCTGACCCGCCCCCTACACCTCCCGGCACGGCTCCGCCTCCGCGCCGGCGGGCAGCTCCCGCACCTCCGCGGGCGTGAACGCGCGCCCGGCGAGCACCCGGCACAGATGCCGTACCCAGTCCTGCGGCCGGGCGGACATGAGGCGGGTTTCGCCCGCCCGGTACAGCAGCCGCTCGCCGTCACGGAACAGGGTGACGTGGCCCGGCGCGTCGTTCAGTCGGGGGATGGCGAAACCGGCGTCGTAGACCAGGTCCGGGTTCGCCTGCTGAAGCAGGAACAGGTCGTAGGCGCGGCCCTCCTCCGGACCCTCTGGCTTCGAGGACTCCGGTTGTCCCGGCGCAGACAGCCGCCAGCTCGTGAAAGGCCGGTCCTCCGTGGTCTCGTACGTCACCAGCCGGGTCAGGTCGGGACTGGCCGCCACCACGGTGAGCTGGTCGGCGCCCGGCAGGACGTGGCTGCGGGTGACCCGGCCGAGCGCCAGGTCCCAGCGCTCCACCGTACGGGTCGCCGGGTCGGAGACCAGGACGGCGCCGCCGTCACCGCTCGGCAGCAGGCCGGGCCCGGGCACCCCTGGCTGCGGCGCTGTCAGGGCCGGCAGCCGCCTCCGCAGGTCCAGACCCGGCCCCGCCTGACGCAGCGGCGCGGTGTCCCACGCGCTGACCAGGCCCCCGGCGAAGGCCACGAGGCGGCCGCCTGCGACGGCGTGCAGCGCCAGCGGCATGGCGGGGTCAGGATCGGCCGGCAGCGCGGCCGACCCCGTGGGCCGCAGGTCCGGCACCGACAGCAGCACCAGGTCGCGGGAGTCCGCCCTGAGCACGGCGACCTCCCCGCGGCCGGCCACCGGCGCCACCCGGGTCTCCGCCTTGTCCTCGGTGGGCGGGCCGCTGCCCACCGTCGGGAGCCGCTCACCGGCGAGCAGCCCCGACGTGGCGTCCCAGGCGCGCACCCGCCCGTCGTCGTCGGCCGTGATGACGTACTTCCCGTCGCCGGTCACCGCGCTGTCCAGCGCACGGTACGGGTTCGCGCTGATCGAGCGCGCCACGGGGAACCTGACGATGCCCGGCTGGCCGGTCGCCCAGATGCTCCAGCGCCCCTCCTCGCCGGTGACGAGCAGATCCTGCGCGCCGTCGCCGGGGGCGCCGAGGATGCGCCGCTCCCGCAGATCCACCAGGACGTGCGGGAGAAGCAGCAGCCTTCCTCCGTGCGTGAGCGCGCCGGAGCCGGACACCTCGCCGCATCGCAGCGGGGGGAACAGGGCGTCGGCGCCGTCCCCGCCGGTGCGCAGGTCCACGACGCGTACCCTGCTGCCCGTGCCGGAGTCCCTGCAGATCGCGACCGCGGTGTCGGCGTGGCCGAACGCGGCGGGCAGGCGGAGCGTGCGGGCCGGGCGGGTGGCCCGGGGCTCGAACACCAGCAGCCTTCCGCCGGTCAAGGCGACCGACAGCAGGCCGTCGCGGGCGATGCGCAGCGTGACGGCCGCGCCAGGCAGCGGAACATCGTGGGACCGGCGCCGGCGCAGGTCCCAGACCGTGACGCCAGGCGTGTCGCCGGCCTGCACGGCCACCTGGCCGCCGTCAGGGGCGAGGGCGACCAGCGCCCGCGTCCCGGGCGCCGGGCGTGGCGAGGTGACCTTGTCCACCAGCCGGCGGTCGCGGGGGTTCCACAGCTCGACGGTGCCGTCGTCGGTGACGATCGCCAGCAGGCGGCCGTCGGGCGTCAGCGCCGCTCCGATCACCCATGAGGACACGGAGATCCGCTCAGGCAGGGGCGGGCCGGACTCAGGCCGCCAGATCCTGACCTCGCGGCCCACGGCCTGCAGGACGAGATCGCCGCCCTCGCTCGCGAGGACCGTCGAGGCGGTGACGGCCGAGCCGGACAGGCCGCGGTCCTTCGTGACGTGATCGGCGTAGCGGTTGAACAGGGCCTGCCGGGCCTCGGGCCGGTCGGGGTCGCTCGCGTAGGCGGCCAGCGCCTCCAGGATGCCGAGGTCGGCCCGCGGTGCGTAGTGCAGTTCCGATCTGCCCGCGAGGACGCGTGCCGCGGACGCCCGCAGCTGTTCCTGCCCGGACAGGTAGCCGCGGTAGACCAGTAGGCCGAGGACCATGCTGGCCACGAGCAGGGCCGTCAGGGTCACCTGCCGCCGCCGTGCCGCGCGCCGGGCGCGGTCCGCCTCGGACAGTGCGGTCGCGATGAACGCGCGCTCGGCGGGCCGGACGTCCTCGCCGCGGCGTTCCAGCCACGTCAGCGCCGCGTCCAGGTCGGTGCCGCGCGGCAGCAGGTCCTTGTCGGGCCGGGCCGTCCACCGTTCGAGCGCCTGCTGCAGTTCCGAGTGCCAGACCCGGAACGGATGGTCGGCCTCCACCCAGCCGCGCAGCCGATCCCACCGGGTGATCAACGACTCGTGGGCCAGGCGCAGCGTCTGCACGCCCTGCGGGCCTTCGGCGGCGACGAGCAGACGGGTGGCCGCCAGGTCCTGGCCCAGCCGCCACTCCTCCTCGCCGAGCAGTTCCCTCGGAAGCACGGCGCAGGTGGGCTCCTGCCCGTGCGCCTGGCGCACGAGTTGGAGGAGCAGGGAGCGGGCGCGCGGCCGGTCCTCGTCCCGCAGCTCGCCCCAGACGCGCTCGGCGTACGCCGCGACCGCGCCCTCGACGCCGCCGAGCCGCCGGTAGGTCTCGTGCCTCAGCCGCCCGCCCCGGCTCTGGTCCCAGAGCAGGGTGAGGGCGAACTCCACGAGCGGCAGCGCGCCAGGCTCGTCGCCGACGGCATCGAGGATGCGGTCCACCAGCCCGGGGTCGAAGGCGACGCCGCCGACGCGCTCGACGGGGCCTTCGATCGCCTCCCGTAACCGGTCCCTCCCGAGCGGCCCGACCGGGTACAGCGCGTCACGCTGCACCTCGGCGAGCCCCGGATGCTCCAGCAGCCTCCCGGCGAAATCGGCACGCAGCGTGACAAGCACATGCGTTCCCGCGGACGGCGTCCGCAGCGCCGGCAGCAGCGCGGCCACGAACTCCTCGTGCGGATGGCGCGAGGTGTACACCTCCTCGAACTGGTCGATGACCAGCACCACCAGCTTCGCTCCCGAGCGCTCCCGCAGCCGCCGGACCACTTCGACGATCTCTCCGTCGCGCAGCACGCCCACCAGCGCGGGGATGGCCGCCACACGGGCCGTCTCGCCCGTGTCCGGCTCCAGGACGGGCAGCAGGGCGGCGGCGAGTGCGGACAGGGGAGTGCGCCCCTCGGACGGGCGCAGAGTGAGCACCAGGACGCCGGACCGGGCTCGCAGGCGGGGCAGTAGCCCTGCCATGACCAGCGACGACTTGCCGCTGCCTGAGGGGCCGAGAACCACGGTCAGTCCCGGCCCGGACACCCGGGTGAGAAGCTGGCGGCTCTCCTCCTTCCGCCCGAAGAAGACCTCGGCGTCGCCCTCGCCGAACGCCTCCAGTCCACGGTACGGCGAGCTGCCGTGGGCAAGGCCGCCCAGCCAGGGCCAGGCGGTCGTCAGCACGTCGGCGGGTATGACGCCCGCCTCGCCCTTCGGGTGGCCCTGGGCCGCGACGATGCCGACGGCGGCGTCCAGCACGTCGTCCCAGACGACGGCGCCGCTGAACCCGCGCCGCAACCGGCGTGTTCCGTCACCCTGCTCCACCTGGAGCCGGCCGTCGGCGAGCCGGGCGAGCAGCCGCCCCGACGCCCAGACCCCGCTTCCCGTGCGCCCTGGCGGGAAACCGAGCACCCGGAAGGAGTGGCCCCAGTGCGCCGGCGCGGTGACCAGGCGGGTGGGGGCGGCCCCCGGCGGCGGCGGCGCGTCCAGCCGCAGCCCGGCCACATCGCGTGCGGCGTCCCAGGCCACCACACGTGCGGCGACCGGCTCGTACGACTGCCCGAGCAAGGGGAAGTCGACCATGACAGGACCGGCAGGCCGTGCGTCGCCGCGCAGGCCGAGCGCTGCGCTGACCACATGTGCGCAGGTGACGACCTCGCGCGACCCCACCAGGCAGCCTCCGCCCCACACGCCGGCACGGCCGGTGACACGGACGGCTGAGGCGCGCAGCGCCCCCTCGGCGTCGGCCGGCTGTTCCGCCCCGGCCGGCGCCGGATTCGCGGTGTCCCGCACGGCGGGTGGCGGGCCCTGGTCCGGCGGCGTCTGCTCGGGCGCCGGCTGGACGGGCGGCCGTTGACCCTGCTGCAGCAGGGAGTACGCCGTCGCGAACAGCCCCGCCGTGCCGAGGAGGAGGCTGCCTACGCTGGCTCGTTTGTCCAGGACGTCGAGCAGCTCTGGAGGCAGGCCCAGCGGATCGGCGAAGAACATGATCAGGCCGGCCAGGAGGAACAGGACCGAGACGAGCCCGACGGCCCGCATGATCGGACGGCGCGCGGAGCGCCGGCCGTCAGGGTTGTGCTCGCGAGAGGACGACACCTTCCCAGGGTGTACGGTCCGGGCCCGGCTCGCTCCTGCTTCCCGTCGGCCCGTTATCCGATCGATCACTGATGCCCGGCCGCTCGCTCCCCGGCGGGAGCACGGGTTCCTTCACCAGGGACCCACCGCCCGGGTGACCGGCGGGGCGGTCGCCGCTACACCGACCAGGACGGGCGGTTGTTCAGCTCCTCGGGGACGAACCCGGCCGTCCTCTTGTAGCTCATCGCGATCTCCTCCAGCTCGGCCCGCGGGATGACGTCCTCGATGTCGGAGAACCCCTGCGGGGCGCGCTGGTGCGCCAGGCGCAGGACCGCCTCGGGCCCGTCGCCGCGGTTGGAGCGGACGATCTCGCTCGTGACCGGCCGGCGCAGGCTCTCGTAGTGCGCCACCCCGCGTCCCGTCGCCAGGGCGTGGGCCAGGACGCGGGCGTCGATGATCGACTGGGTGCCGCCGTTGGAGCCGGCCGGGTACATGGGGTGCGCGGCGTCGCCGAGCAGCGTGACGCGGTCGGTCGACCAGTACGGCAGCGGGTCGCGGTCCACCATCGGGTACTCGTACACCGCCTCGGCGGCGGAGACGAGACCGGGCACGTCGAGCCAGTCGAAGCGCCAGTCGGCGACGTGGTGGAAGAACGTCTCCAGCGCCACCTGCCGGTTCCAGTCGCCGCGCGGCACGGTCTCCGGCGCCTTGCGCTGGATCACCCAGTTGATCAGCACCTGGCCGTCCGGCTCCGGGGGAGCGATGGGGTAGACGACGACCCGCTGGGTGTCGTCGCCCGCCATCAGCATGGACGTGCCGGTCATGAACGGCTTGGCGTACGTGGTGCCGCGCCACAGCACCTGCCCGCTCCACACCGGCTCCCCCTCCTCGGGGAACAGCGCCGCCCTGACCGCCGAGCGGATGCCGTCGGCGCCGACCAGCAGGTCGGCGTCGTGGTCGAGCCCGGTGACCGGGGAGCCGGTGACGACCGCGCCGGGGCCGAGCCGCTCCTTGACGGCCTCCAGCAGCATGAGCTGGAGCCTGCCGCGGTGGACGGAGTACTGCGGCCAGGCGTACCCGGCCGCGGCGCCGCGCGGCTCCGACCAGATGAGACTGCCGTAGCGGTTGACGTAGGTGATCTCGGATATGGGCACGCCGATCCGTGCCAGGCGCTCGCCCAGTCCGAGCTCGACCAGCTCGCGCACGGCGTGCGGCAGGATGTTGATCCCGACGCCGAGCGGGCGGATCTCCTTGACGGCCTCGTGGACGACGACGTCCGTGATGCCGGCGGCGTGCAGGCTGAGGGCGGTGGTGAGCCCTCCGATGCCCGCTCCCGCGATGATGACGCGCATGGGTAAGACCTCCTCGGAGCCGTCCCGATCTTGCCCGGTCTGCCCAGTATGTTCAAGATCTCGGAGCGGCTGCAGCCGGATGCAAGGTCGTTCCAAGCCGTCGCGCCTACATCTGAGGGGAGTCGAAGGAGAGGAGGCGCGATGCGCACGGTGGGCTGGGCACTGGTCCTGGCGGGGGCGCTCGTGACGGGGGCGCCGACGGCGGCGCGGGCGGCGGTGCACACCGAGGCGGGGGACCGGGCGTACGACATGGGGACGATCTCGTCGTCGTCCGGGCACGTCGGCCGGGCCACGGCCAGGGTGTGGATCAGCAGCTTCAGCGAGAAGCACTTCCAGGTGTACGGCAGCCTCCACGACCGCGACCGGCATCCCGGGCACTGCGCCTCGATCCGGGCGCGGTTCCACTACCTCGGGGGAGGGACGGGCTGGTCGCCGGCGCGCAGGCACTGCGCCTCGTACGGCAAGGGCCGCGCGGGCTACCTGTTCGAGTCGAGGAGCGCGATCAGGCGGGTGGACGTGCGGATCTGCGTGGCCGACGGCCTCCGCGGCCCGACCTCGTACTGCCGGACGCTGACCGTCAGGGACGAGGACGTCGCCTGGTGAAGGCCCGCGCCGCCGGGATGGGGCGCGGGGTCAGGCCAGGAGACGGGCGGCGATGGTGGTCCAGTCGTCCTCGGGCTCCTCGGCCTGGCGTTCCATGATCTGGTCGGCCGCCGCCGCGAACGCCTGCAGCCCGCGCAGCAGTGCGATGCGCCCCGCCGGGGGCATCTCGCTCAGCACGCGGGCCAGGTCGGAGCGGCGGCGCTGCTCCAGCTCCTGCACCAGGGCCCGCCCCGAGGGGGTGAGCGTGAGCGTGAGCTCGCGCTTGTCCTCCTCGCTGTGCGAGCGCCTGACCAGCCCGGCCGCCTCCAGCCGGTCGCACAGCCGGCTGGCCGAGGACGGCACGATGTTCAGCGTGGCGGCCAGCCGGCCCAGGTTGACCGCCTGGTGCCGCTCGATCGCGAGCATCGCCTGCAGCTGGATGGACGACACCTTCGTGGCGAACGCCTGGCGGGAGCGGCCCCACACGGCCACCAGCGCCGCCGCCTCCCGCTCGATGACGGCCCACTCGGCCGGAGGCAGGCGGCCGACATCGGACTGCGACGTTTCGGCGGTTGGAACGGGCTGATCCTGCACGTCGGTATCCACTCGATGAGGTGGTGCGGGCCATGGGCGGACTGCCTGGAACCCCTATGAATGGAATTATCCCGTCTTCGTGTCAGGGGTCCAGTCGAGGCAGACGACGACAGCATCATCGACCACTTCCGTGCCCCGCCGGAAGTCCAGCAGGCCACGGATCATCGTACGCACGGCCTCGTCGGCGGGCTGCATCCGGGTGGATTTCACCAGGCCCCGCAGCGTCCCGCCGAACTCGGCGCCCGCGTGCGAGCGCGTGGTGTACACCCCGTCGCTCGCGACGATCAGGCGGTCGCCGGGGGCCAGGTCGAGGTGCTGCTCGGTGTAGGCGGTGTTGCCGAACATGCCGAGCGGGAGCTGCTTGTCCAGCTCCACCTCGCTCACCCGCCCGTTGCGCATGAGCAGCACCCGGGGCGACCCCGCGTCGACCATGGTCACGTGGCCGGTGGTGGCGTCGAAGCCCAGCAGGAGCGTCGAGACGTGCCTGCCGCCGCCGTACTGGGCGTAGATCGCCTCGTCGGCGAGCCCGGCCTGTTCCTCCAGCCCGGCGCCCGAGCGGCGGGCGTTGCGCAGGGCGGTGATGGCCAGGGTGGTCAGCAACGCGGCCTCCATGCCCTCGCCCATGCCGTCGGTGACCGAGAGCATCAGCTGCCTGGGCCCGCAGGTCCAGTCGAAGTTGTCGCCGTAGACCTCGTAGGCGGGTTCGAGCTGGCCGGCCAGACGGTACCCCTCGCCCTGGTGCCCGCAGCCGGGCAGCAGCCCCCACTGCATCTCGGCGGCCAGGGTGAGCCTCGCCATCCGGCGTGCCCGCTGGTAGCGGTCGGTGATCCGGTCGGCCCCCCGCAGCGCGTGGCCGAGCGCGGTGGCGATCTGCGCGAGGTCGTCCAGCGCCGCGGCGCCGGGCGGCCCGGTGAAGCGGACCCGCAGCACGCCGATGCGCTCGCCGTCGGCGCTGACGGGGAAGTGCGCGAGGCGGTCGCCGTCGAGCTGGGTGAGCTGGGCGGCGAAGCACCGGCCCGCCGGCGTGCCGTCGATGGTCACGCCGGGTGCTCCCGGCGGCAACGGATCGAGCACGGGACGCAGGGCCACCAGCGCGTAGTCCGCCAGCAGCACCTCCATCTCCTCGATCGCGAAGTGGAGCGTCACGGCGTCTCGCAGCGCCTCCACGACTGCGTACGGCGCGGCGGCGCGCATCGCCTGCTGCACCGCGTAAACCCCTTCGGGAACGGTTCCCACCGTTGTCCTCTTCTCCATAGCGCGGTGCTTAAGCAGCCGACGAAATTTGCACAATAGCAAACATTCCGTACGGTGATCCTCTGCCACCAGGCAAGGGGGATCTCGCCGGCTATATATTTGCCACACGACAAGTAAGGGCTGCGGGGCGGGAGAGATTTCCATGCTGGGTGACATGGCGGAGAGCCGCCCCCGGGCCGGGGAGAGCCGGGAGGAGGCGCTCCCCGCGCGGCCGCGCCACGCGCACCGCACGACCTTCCGTGAGCTGGAGGACCTGCTGTGCCCGCCGCTGCCCGACCTCGACGCGGTGGAGCTCGCCGTCCACTACGCCTCGGCCGAGGACGACGCCCCCACCGGCGGCGACCTGTACGACGTGCTCGTGCTCCCCGGCGGCGACCTGCACGTCGTCGTGGTCGACGCCGCTGGGCACGGCGTCACCAGCACCAGGGCCGCGCTCGACGTCATCCACGCCGTGCGCGTGCTCGCCCTCGACGGCTGTCCGCTGGAGACCCTCGTACGGCGCGTGGGGGAGATCTTCCGGCCCGTCCACCCCGACCTCGTCGCCACCGTGCTCGTGGCCAGGCTCGACGTGCGCCGCGGCGTGCTGCGCGTCGCCACGGGCGGCCATCCGCCGCCGCTGGTGGTCGCCCCGCAGGGGCCGCCCGCGTACGCGCCGGCCACGGGACGCGGCGTCGGCTACCCCGACCCCGGCAGCGACCTGGTCGCCGAGTGCCGGCTGGAGCCCGGCACGCTCGTGCTGTTCTACACCGACGGCCTGGTGGAGGCCACGCGCGACCTCAACGCCGGCCTCGACCGCCTCGCGGAGCTGGCCGGCGAGCACCGGGCGCTGCCGGTGCGCGAGCTCGTCGACACCGTCGTGGCCGTGCTGCACCGCAGGGTGCTGCACAGCGACGACACGGTGCTCCTGGCGCTGCGCTGGACGCCGTGACCTGGCGCCGGGTCAGCCGGTGCGCCACCCGTAGGTGATGAGGAGGTTGCGCGCCTGCTCGGCCACGGCGTGGTCGGCGTACACCTCGTAACGGTCGGCCACGAGCGCCTCCCGCGACAGGAAGTCCCGCCGGCCGGGGGAGGCCGCGGAGACGGTCAGGCCGAAGACGGCGCCGAGTATCGCGCCGTACAGCAGCCCGGCGACGGCCAGGGCGGCGCTGCCCGCGAACACGCCGAACAGCAGGCTCGCGACCGCGCCGAACAGGGCGCCGGTGGCCGCGCCGCCCGCGACGGCGCGCCTGCGGCTGAACGGCCCGAGCACCGTCTCGACCAGCCGCAGGCCGGTGCCGACGATGCTGGTGCGCTCGATGGGGAAGGAATGGTCGGCCAGGAACCTGACGGCTCCGCGGGCCTGCTCGTACGTCGGGTAGGAGCCCACGACGGCCCGGTGCTCCACGTCCGCCGGTGAGCTGATGGGAAGCATCGCGGTTCTCCTTTCTGGGGGAAACCTGCTCTTATAAGGAGGTTTCCCCGTCAGGGGCGCGCGAAGCGCGGGCACGCGGGGCCAGCGCGTCGGAACGGCGCTTCATGGCACCGCTTCATGGCACCGCTTCAGGGCACCGCTTCAGGGCACCGCTTCACGACACCGCTTCACGACACCGCTTCACGACAGGGCGCGGGCGGCGTGGATCAGGGGGACGTGGCTGAACGCCTGCGGGAAGTTGCCCACCAGGCGGCCGTAGCGCGGGTCGTACTCCTCAGCCAGCAGCCCGAGGTCGTTGCGCAGCTCCAGCAGGCGCTCGAACAGCTCCTTCGCCTCGCTCTTGCGCCCCTGCATGGCCATCACCTCCACCAGCCAGAAGCTGCACGCGAGGAACGCGCCCTCGCCGCCGGGGAGGCCGTCGACGTCGTTGTCCTCGGCCAGCGGGTACCGCAGCACCAGGCCGTCGGACAGCAGCTCCTTCTCGATGGCGGCGACCGTGCCCACCATCCTCGGGTCGTCGGCGGGCAGGAAGCCCACCATCGGCATCATGAGCAGGGCGGCGTCCACCTCGGTCGAGCCGTACGACTGGGTGAAGGTGTTGCGGTCGGGGTCGTAGCCCTTGGCGCAGATCTCGGCGTGGATCTCGTCGCGCAGCCTGCGCCACTCGTCCACGGGGCCGGAGCGGCCGAAGATCTCCACGTAGCGCACCGCCCGGTCGAACGCCGCCCAGCACATCACCTTCGAGTGGACGAAGTGCCTGCGCGGGCCGCGCACCTCCCACAGGCCCTCGTCGGGCTCGTCCCAGTGGGCGGCGACGTACTCGAGGAGGTGGCGCTGGATCGCCCAGGCGCGCTCGTCGGCCGCCAGGCCGCGGCTGCGCGCGACGAACAGGCAGTTCATCACCTCGCCGTACACGTCGAGCTGGAGCTGCTGCACCGCGTCGTTGCCGATCCTGACCGGGCGGGACTGCTCGTAGCCGTCGAGCCATTCGAGGCGCAGCTCGCTCAGGCGGCGCTCCCCGGCGACGCCGTACATGATCTGGAGGTCCTGGGGGCGTCCGGCGATGGCGCGCAGCAGCCAGCTGCGCCAGGCGGCGGCCTCGTCGAGGTAGCCGGAGCTGATGAGCGCGTCGAGGGTGAGCGTGGCGTCGCGCAGCCAGCAGAAGCGGTAGTCCCAGTTGCGCACCCCGCCGAGGTCCTCGGGCAGCGACGTGGTGGGCGCGGCCACGATGGCGCCGGTCGGGTCGTACGTGAGGCCCTTCAGCGTGATGAGCGACCGCACCACCGCCTCCCTGTACGGCCCCTCGTAGGTGCAGCGGCTCACCCAGTCGGCCCACATGGCCTCGGTCTCGGCGAGCTGGTTCTCGCAGTGGATCTGCGGTGGCATCGGCTCGTGCGACGGGTGCCAGGTGAAGATGAACGGCAGCCGCTCGCCCGCCTTGACGGTGAACGTCGCCCGGTGGGCGTAGTCGCCGCCCCTGAGCGGGACGGGGGAGTGCAGCCAGGCGGAGTCGGGGCCCCCGATGGCCTGCAGGTGGCCGTCGGTGCGGCGCACCCAGGGCACGATCCTGCCGTAGTCGAAGCGGACCCGCAGCTGCGTGGACACCTCCACCTCGCCGGAGACGCCCTCGACGACGCGCACCACGTCGGGGCTGCGGTCGCGCGGGGGCATGAAGTCGATCACCCGGACGGTGCCCGTGGGGGTGTCCCACTCGCTCTCCAGGATCAGCGTGTCGGGCCGGTACCGGCGCCTGGTGGCGGGCCGGCGCTTCCCGGCCGGGCCCATCCACCAGTGGCCGTTGCGCTCGCTGCCGAGGAGGGCGGCGAAGCAGGCGGGGGAGTCGAACCGGGGCAGGCACAGCCAGTCGATGGAACCGTCCCTGGCCACGAGCGCGGCCGACTGCATGTCTCCGATGAGCGCGTAGTCCTCGATCCGCATGCTTCGACGCTACTCGACGCCGCCCCGCCTGACAGCGGGCTCCCCGCTCCGCGTGACGCTCAGGTGAGGGGGAACCAGCGGGTGAACAGCTGGGTCAGCGGCCCGATGGCCAGGGCGAACACCAGCGTGCCGACGCCGACCGTGCCGCCGAGCAGCCAGCCGGCGGCCAGGACGGTGATCTCGATGAGGAACCGGGCGAGCCGCACCGACAGCCCGAGCCTGACCAGGCCGGTCATGACCCCGTCGCGCGGGCCCGGCCCCATGCCGGCGCCGATGTACAGGACGGTGGCCAGCGCGATCGCCACCACGCCGAAGGCCACGTACGCGGCCTGGAGCGCCAGGTGGTGGGGGGTGGGCAGGAGGAGGATGGCGGCGTCGGCGAACAGGCCGAGGAAGACGACGTTGCTGATCGTGCCGAGGCCGGGCCGCTGCCGCAGCGGGATCCACAGCAGCATCACCAGGGCGCCGATGGCGATGATGACGGTGCCGATGGACAGGCCGGTCCTGATGCCGAGGCCCTGGTGGAAGACGTCCCACGGGTCGTTGCCGAGGCCGGACTCGACCTGGAGGCCGATGCCGGTGCCGTACAGGGCCAGGCCGCCGTAGAGGCGGACGAGCCTGGCGGGGAGTGAACCCAGTCGCGGGACGGTCGCTTCGCTCATAGTGGTCCCACGATGGCAGGGTTCCTGGTTGCCTCAACAGAGCCAATCACGAAAAATGGCCTTATGAGGCATCTGTCGGCACTGCAGGTGGCGAGGCTCGCCGACGTCGATCCCGCCGCCCGCCCCTACTACCGCGCGCTCGCCGACGCCGTACGCGCCCGCGTCCTCGACGGCCAGATCCCCGTACGCGTCCGCATGCCCGCGGAACGCCACCTCGCCGAGGCGCTCAAGGTGAGCCGCACCACCGTCACCGCCGCCTACGACCTGCTGCGCGAACGCGGCTACCTGGAGAGCAGGCAGGGCTCCGGCAGCTGGACCGCCCTGCCCGACCCCGCCACCACCGGCGACAACCCCTGGCTGGGCAGCGACGGCGACGGCCTCGTGCAGCTCCACTGCGCCGCCCCGCCCGCGCCGTCCGCGCTGCTCACCGCCATGGCCCAGGCCGTCGAGGACCTCCCCAGGTACGGCATGGGCGTCGGCTACGACCCCGTCGGCCTGCCCGTGCTCAGGGAGCGGATCGCCGCGTACTACACCGCGCGCGGCGTCGCCACCCGGCCCGAGCAGATCCTCGTCACCACCGGTTCCCAGCACGCCATCCAGCTCGTCCTCGCCCTGCTCGTCGCGCCCGGCGACGCCGTGCTGATCGAGTCGCCGACGTACCCGCACGCCATCGACGTGGCCAGGCAGCGCGGCGCGAGGATCGTCCCCGTCGGCATCTCGTCCGACGGCTGGGAGCCCGACCTGCTGGCCGGCGCCATGCGCCAGTCGGGGGCCAGGCTCGCGTACCTGATGCCCGACTTCCAGAACCCCACGGGCGCCCTCATGGACGACGCCACCCGCGCCGCCGTGACCGGCGCGGCCCGCCGCTACGGGACGATGGTGCTGGTGGACGAGGCGTGGGCCGAGCTGGCCCTCGACGACGTGCCGCGCACCGCGCCCATGGCCGCCTTCGACACCGACAGCCGGGTCGTCACCATCGGGTCGGCGTCCAAGCTGTGGTGGGGCGGGCTGCGCATCGGCTGGATCCGGGCCACGGCCGCGCTGGTCCGGCGCCTGGCCGCGTACAGGTCGGCCGTGGACATCGCGAGCCCCGTGCTGGAGCAGCTCGTCGTGGCCCGCCTGTTCGACCGGCTGGAGGAGACCAGGGCCGAGCGCCGCCGGGCGCTGCGCGCCTCACGCGACGCGCTCGTGACGGCGCTCGGGGAGCAGCTGCCCGCGTGGACGTTCGCCGTCCCGCGCGGCGGCGGCACCCTGTGGGTACGGCTCGACGGCGTGCCCGCCGGCGCCCTGGCCGAGGCCGCCGCCACGCACGGCGTGCGGCTGGCCCCCGGCCCGTGGTTCGGCCTGGAGGGGACGCTGGAGGGCTACGTGCGCCTGCCGTTCACCCAGCCGCCGCAGGTGCTGCGGGAGGCGGTCGCCCGCGTCGCCGCCGCCCGCGCCCGGGGCCCGGCGGGCGACCGCCGTCCCTTCGACGACGTCATCCCTATGGTGTGAGCGCGGGGCGGCGGTCAGTCGCCGAGGCCCCTCGCCAGCGGGGCGCGCCAGTTGCGCCGCATGGCGGCCAGCCGCAGCCCGAACGCCAGCACCGCGGCCGCCAGCGTCGCCGGCCAGCCGTGCCACCCCGCCCACGACAGCCCCGCCATCACCGCCGAGCCCAGCATGGCGGGCACGGCGTAGAGCTGGCGGTCGTACAGCAGGGTGGGGATCTCGCCGGCGAGCACGTCGCGGATCATGCCGCCGCCGACGGCGGTGGTCACCCCGAGCAGGGCAGCGTGCAGCGGGCTCAGCCCGTACACCATGGCCTTCTCCGTGCCGACGGCGCAGAACAGGCCGAGACCCGCCGCGTCGAGCACGAGGATCGCGGGCATCACCCTGGCCACGTGCGGGTGCCAGAAGAAGACGATCACGGTGGCGGCCACCGGGACGAGCACGTACCCGACGCTCTGGAACGCGGCCGGGCGGACGTTGAGGATGAGGTCGCGGGCCAGGCCGCCGCCGAGGGCGGTCATCTCGGCGAGCACCGCCATGCCGACCATGTCGAGTCGCTTCCGCACGCCCATGAGCGCGCCGGAGAGTGCGAAGACGAAGATGCCGACGAGGTCGAGGATTTCAGACACGATGGGAATTTCTACCGGATCGCGGCCTCATGGTGCTCGGCCATCATCTCCCTCAGCCTGCGGGTGAACAGGAAGAGCGCCACCCCCGCCGCCACGGCCATGACGGCGAGCACCAGATAGTACATCGGCTCCGACAGCACGCGGGTGAGCCGCCCGGTCTGCCCGCCCACCGCGTCGCCCACCGACACCGCGATGAACCACACGCCGAGCATCTGCCCCTTGAACGCCTCGGGGGCCAGCTTGGTCGTGACCGACAGCCCCACCGGGCTGAGCGACAGCTCGCCGAACACCTGGACGAGGTACACGAGCACGAGCCACCACACCGACACCTTGCCGCCCTCGGCCAGCCGCGCGGCCACCGCCATGATCACGAAGCTGAGCCCGACCATGACCAGTGCGAACCCGAACTTCTGCGGCGTGCTGACCCGGTTGCCCAGCTTCATCCACAGCGCCGCGAACACCGGCACGAAGATCATGATGAACAGCGGGTTGAACGCCTGCGTGGTGGCCGCGTGGATCGGGACCCCGAACAGCGACAGCCGCGTGTTGTTCTCGGCGAAGAACAGCAGCTTGCTCGGCGCCAGGTCGTAGATCATCCAGAAGATCGCGGCGGCGACGAACAGCCAGATGTAGGCCTTCATCCGGATCCGCTCGTCCTCGGTCAGATCATGGCTGCCGAGCATGATGTAGGCGAAGTACGCGACCGGCACGACGAGGATGACCACCGTGATCGCCAGCGTCAGCCGGCTCACCGTCAGCGTCCCGCTGGCCGCCCACAGGCCCAGCGCCGCCGCCACCGCCAGCGCCGCGCCCGCCGCGACGCCGCCGAACCGCCTGCGCTCGCGCGGCGACAGCAGCACGCCCGGCCGCTCGCCGACGCCGCTGAGGTTCCTGCCGCCCCAGAGGTACTGCGCGAGGCCCAGCGCCATGCCGACGGCCGCCGCGCTGAAGCCCAGATGCCAGCGGTCGCCATCGGCCAGCCAGCCCACCACGATCGGCGCGATGAACGCGCCCAGGTTGATGCCCAGGTAGAACAGCGAGAAGCCGGCATCCCTGCGGGCGTCGTCCTCCTCCGGGTAGAGCCGTCCCACCATGACCGAGATGTTCGGCTTGAGCAGGCCGGTGCCCATGATGATGAGCAGCAGCCCCAGCCACACGAACGCCGGCGTCGACACCGGGATCGCCATGCTGATGTGCCCGCACATGATGACGAACCCGCCCCACAGCACCGACCTGCGTGCCCCGAGGATGCGGTCGGCGACCCAGCCGCCCGGCAGCGCCACCAGGTAGATGAGGGCGCCGTACACCCCGACCACCGCCTGCGCCGTCTCCTGCGTCATGCCGAGGCCCTTGTTGGCCGGCGACGCGATCAGGAACGTGGCCAGGATGGCGCGCAGGCCGTACCAGCTGAACCGCTCCCACAGCTCCGTGCCGAACAGTGTCGCCAGCCCCCACGGATGCCCGAAGAAGGTCCTCTCGCCGCTGCGCATCCCGCCCCCCGAAACCCGGACCTGCGTGCTTTGGGTCTTGCCGCTACCCGGACCGTGTGGTGCGATGCATGCCTGCCCGGCAAGTGAACACTGACGGGGAAGGCGGGTGCCATGACCGACGTCCTGGAGATCCGGGCCGAGATCGAACGCGAGATCGCCGGCCTGACCGTCTGCGAGCAGCTCAGACGCACCGCCGAGCGGCACCCCGACGCCCCCGCCTACTCCGACCCCCAGGGCGACGGCTGGGCCACCCTCACCTACGCCGAGGCGCGGCAGCGGGTGCTGGAGATCGCCGCCGGGTTCGCCGCGCTCGGGCTCGAACCCGGCGACGCCGTCGCCCTCATGATGGTCAACCGCAGCGAGCACGTCCTGGCCGACCTCGGCGCCGTGCACGCGGGCGGCGTCGGCTGCACCGTGTACGCCACGTTCGCCCCCGACCAGATCGCCTACGTCGCCGCCGACGTCGGCGCCAGGTACGCCGTGCTCGGCGGCCCCGCAGACCTCGCCCGCTGGCGTCCCGCGCTCGACCGCCTCGACGGCCTGCGCAAAGTCGTCATGCTGGAGGGCGCCCCCGACGACGAACGCTTCCTGTCCTGGCAGGACCTCCTCGACCTCGGCCGGGCCCGGCTCGCCGAGGACCCGGCCCCCGTCGAGGCCCGCTGGCGGGCCGTCACCGCCGACGACGTCGTCACCGTCCTCTACACCTCCGGCACCACCGGCAGGCCGAAAGGCGTCCCGCTCACCCACGCCAACGTGCTGTACGAGGTCGCCGCCACCGACCGGGTCACCCGCCTGCCCGAGCGTGGCACGCAGATCTCGTACCTGACGTACGCGCACATCGCCGAGCGGGTGCTCAGCCTCTACCTGCCGCTCGTCAAGGCGTCCCACGTCTCCTTCTGCACCGACCTGGCCGGCCTCGGCGCCGCGCTCGGCCAGGTCAGGCCCATGCTGTTCTTCGGGGTGCCGCGCGTGTGGGAGAAGATGATGGCCCGCCTGCAGGCCGTGCTCGCCACCCAGCCGGAGGAGCGGCAGGCCGCCGTCCGGCGCGCCATGGCCGCCGGCGTCGCGTACGTCGAGGCGTGCCAGTTCGGCGGCGCCCTCACCCCCGAGATCGAGGCGGCGTACCAGGAGGCCGACGCCGGGCTGCTGTCCGTGATCCGCGGCATGATCGGCTTCGATCGCGCCGAGTGGACCGCCACCGGCGCCGCGCCGCTCCCCGCCGAGGTGCAGCGCTTCTACGCAGGCCTCGGACTGAAGGTCATCGACGTGTACGGCATGACCGAGACCACCGGCGCGTTCACCGGCAACGCCCCCGACTGCTACCGGCTCGGCACCGTCGGCAGGGCCGAACCCGGCGTCGAGGTGCGCATCGCCGAGGACGGCGAGATCCTCACCCGCAGCCCGCTCAACACCCGCGGCTACCTCAACGCCCCCGACGCCACCGCCGGCCTGGTCGACGCCGACGGCTGGCTGCACACCGGCGACATCGGCACCGTCGACGCCGACGGCTTCTACCGCGTCATCGACCGCAAGAAGGAGCTCATCATCACCTCCGGCGGCGAGAACATCTCCCCGGCCGAGATCGAGAACCGGCTCAAGGAGCACGTCCTCATCGGCCAGGCCCTCGCCTACGGCGACAACCGGCCCTACCCGGTGGCCGTCCTCACCCTGGACGCCGACGTGGCGCCCGGCTGGGCGCGGGCCAGGGGCATCGCGTTCGCCTCGCTCGCCGAACTCGCCGGACACCCCGAGGTGCTCAAGGAGGTCGAGGCGGCCGTCGAGGCCGCCAACGCCAGGCTCGCCCGCGTCCAGCAGGTCAAACGGTGGGCGCTGCTCGGCGCCGAGTGGACGGCCGAGACGGAGGAACTGACCCCGAGCCTCAAACTGAAGCGCCGCGTCATCCACGCCAGGTACGCCACGACCATCGAAGCCCTCTACGGCGACGCCACCTGACCGCCGGGGGTCGGGTCCAGGCCGGACGCCCGGCCTCCGGCGAGGAAGCGTGGCATGGGGCCGGGGGACGCGACCCGGGAGCCGCGGGAAGCGCGGGGCGGGGTGCGGGGCCGGGTGCAGGGCGGGCGCTGACGGCGGTTTTGCCATCGGGGCGCGTGTCGGGGAGACCGCCATGACCGGCCGGTTCCTAGCGTCTCGATCATGACCAGAAGCCTCCTTCTCGTCTCGCTCGCGGCCGGCTCGCTCACGGCGCCCGCGACGGCGGCGACGCCGGCCCCCGCCTCCACGCCGGGGGCCGCCCCCGCGCCGATGGCGGCTGCGCCCGTTCCGGCGTCCATGCCGCTCGCCGCATCCGCGCCGGGCGCCGCGCGGCTCCCGGGCACCCTGCCTGCGCTGGGAGCCGTGCCTGCGCCGGGGGCCGTGCCTGCGCTGGGAGCCGTGCCCGCGGCGATGGCGCTGCCCGGGCGTGAGCACGGGTTCCCGCAGGCCGCGGTGAAGGAGCCCGGCCTCGGGCCCGCCGTCCGCTCGATCTCCGTACGTCCCGCCGAGCCCGTGGTGGGCCCGAAGGACTCCGTCAGCCTGGTGATCGACGTGGTCGCCAGGGGCGCGCAGGGGAGGAACGGCGTCACCGTCACGGTGGAGCCGGGCCCGCCGCCGGGGCCGGTGCTCAGCTCGAAGCCGCCCGTGGAGGACGCCCCGCCGCCCCCCGCACCACCGGTTCCCGCGCCACCCGGGCCGACGCCACCCAGGCCCGCCACCGGGACGCCCGCTCCGGCTCCCGGGACGACCTCCGCCCCGGCGCCCGTCCGGACCGGCGCCCCCGCGCAGCTCCTGCCCCGCCAGGCGGCCCGCATCGCGGCGGCCCCGGCCGAGGCCTGGGAGACGTGGCGGTTCCTGCCGGACAAGCGGCTGAACCGCTTCTACCCGGCCGGCACCTGGACGGTCGCCGCCACCGTCCGCGGCACGGACGCCAAGGTCACCGAGTACGCCACCTTCCACCTCAGGCGGGAGAGCAAGTTCACCTCGGTACGGGCCGAGAAGGTCCAGGGCGGGGTGCGCCTGCGGGGCTCGCTCACCAGGGTGGACCCGCAGGGGCTCGGCACGTACGGGCCGTTCGGCGAGCAGCGGCTCCACCTGCTGTGGCGGCGTACCGCCGAGAGCGACTGGGAGCTCGTCGGACGGACGACCACCGACGCGGCGGGCGCGTTCGTCGGCCGGGTGCGGGCCCGGCCCGCGGGGTTCTGGCGCGTCCGCTTCCCCGGCACCGGCCACTACGCCGCGGAGGTCTCCCGCATCCACCAGGCCAGCCGCTGACGCCCGCCCCGCGCGGGGCGGGCCGGGGATCGCCCGGGTCGGGACCGGGAGCCCGGACGGACACGGCCGTTATCTAACCGTGACCTTCTTTGCGCAAACTTTTCCTTTCCCTTACGCGTCATTGGCTTTGACGTGTTTTGTCGCGAAACGCGTCTCAGAACGGGGAAGGAAGTTCACACATGAAGCGACGTCTCGCCGCCGGTCTGGCGGCGGCCGCCCTTGGCGCGACGATGGTGGCGACCGCCGCCTCGCCCGCGCTGGCCGACCCGGAGCCCGACCCCGACTTCGTCGGCGGTAACACCAGCCTTCAGTTCGACGCGGGACCCGAGCCCGCCTGGCGCGGCAGGGGCCTCACCCTTGAGGGCAAGCTGTCCGTGGAGTGCGACGAGGACTACATCAACGGTTTCGTCGAGGTGCACCACGCCGACTACTGCAAGGACAGCGAGCGCTGGCACCGTCTCGGCTGGAAGCGGATCGTGATCCTGTTCCAGGCCGACGGCAGCCGGGGCTGGGACTACGTCGAGTCGGTGCGGACCAGCCGCAACGGCTACTTCCGCACCAAGGTCCCGGCGTACACGTCCGGCACCTGGCGGGCCGTGTTCGAGGGCAGCAGGTACCTCGCCCCCTCCGAGGGCAAGGACTGGGTGAAGGTCGTCGGCCGTCACTAGGAACACCGGAACACCCGGCGCCCGTCGACGCGGGCGCCACAGCAGGGCGGGCGCCCGGCCGACACAGGCCGGGCGCCCGCCCTCGTCCCGGCCCCGGACGCCGTCGTGGCCGCTTCCGTCCCGGCCCCGGACGCCGTCGTGCCCCGCTTCCGTCCCGGCCCGGCCGGGCGTCCTCGCGCCCCCGCCGGTGTCTCCAGCCGTTCAGGGCGAGACCGACACCTGGACGCGGTGGTGCCGCGGTTGCTCCGCCTCGTCGACCAGCGCGACCGCCAGGTCCGCGTACGAGAACGGCCCCTCGGTCACCCGTCCGTCACCGATCCGGTACGTCCCCGTGCGCGGCGCCTCGTCGTCCAGGACCACCGGCGGCGGGGCGAGCACCACCCAGTCCAGGTCGCCGTCCGCGCCTCGGAGCAGGTCCAGCTCGGCCGCGTGGCCCAGGGAGAAGGCGCGGGCGTCCGCGGGGAAGCCAGGCGTGTCGAGGAGCCGCACGCCGGGGGACACCTCCAGCAGCGTGCCGATGCCGACCGCCACGAGCCTGCGCACCCCGGCCTCGGCCAGCCCGCCGATCAGCGCCCGCGTCGCGGCGCCGTAGAACTCCTCCGACGGCACGTCCATGCGCGCCGTCGTCTGCACGGCCACGTCGTGGCCCTGCGCGGCGGCGGCCACGCTGCCCTCGTCGGTCACGTCGCCCTCGACCACCCGCACCCCGCCCGCGGCCAGGCCGGGGTGGGCGGCCGCCGACCGTACGACGGCGGTCACCTCGTGCCCGCGTCCGGCCGCCTCGGCCACCACCCGGCGGCCCGCGCGCCCGCCCGCCCCGAACACCACGATCCTGCTCATCGCCCGTCCTCTCCCGTCTCGCGGCCGGGCTTGCTTCCCGGCCGCCGCGGCGACCGTAACGGGCGACCCGTCACTTCCCGCAACGATAGCGACGGCCGCCCACGACGGCGGAGGACGGGGGACGACGGCGGCGGAGGGCGGCCGACGAGGGCGGAGAGGCGGCGCGGTTAGCATGGCGGTCATGACCGCCACGGCCGGGCCGCTCAATCCCGACATGTTCGCCGGATGCGCGCCCGTCACCCCCATCGTCCGCGTCGGCGACAAGTGGACCGCGAAGATCATCCGCTGTCTGGAGTCGGGTCCGAGGCGCTTCACGGAGTTGCAGGTCCCGCTGCGCGGCATCACGCCGAAGGTCCTGACCGAGTCGTTGCGCGCCATGGAACGCGACGGCCTCGTCACCCGCACCGCCTACCCGGAGGTGCCGCCGCGCGTCGAGTACACCCTGACCGACCTGGGCCGCAGCCTCCTCGAACCCCTGGAGGCGGCCTGCGCCTGGTCCCGCCGCCACCTCCCCGAGGTCCTGGACGCCCGCACCTCCTGGGAGGAGAGCGCCTAGCCGTGTGACGGTGGCCCGGGGCCCCGCGCCTCGCAGCTGGGAGGAGGTCGCCTCTCCTGGTCGTCCGCGCCTCCTGGAGGGGCCGTTCCGCCTCGTGAGCGGCGCCCGCCCCGGCCGGGAGGCGTCCGGGGCAGCCGGGGCGGGGGCCAGGAGGGGGTGCGGCCGAGGCTCTCGGCGGCGACGGGGCACGGTGTGGGCACGGTGTGGGCGCGTGGGGTCATGGACGTGGGGTGGGGTCGGGGAGGCGGGCGGCGGCGGGGGCCGCCAGGGCGGTGGCGAGCAGGCAGCGGCGGCCGGACGGGTCCAGCCCTCCCACCTCGCCGCTGACCGCGACCGTCAGCAGCTCCACCACCGGCCGCCCGTCGCCGTCGAGCGTGCGCCGGTGCGGCACCCGCGCCAGGCACGCGTCGCCCTCGCCCCGCACGTACGCCACCCGCGCCCCCACCCGCCCGGCCGTACGCCCCGGCTCCCGCCCGGCCGTACGCCCCGGCTCCCGCCCGGCGCCGGGCACGGCGAGCGGGGTTCTGCGGCCGTGGGCGGCCGTCAGCCGCTCCTCCCTGTCGAAGCGGACGAGCAGGGACGCGCGCCTGGTGACGCTCGGCCACCGGCACTGCCAGCCCGCGAACCCGCGCTCCGGGTGCAGGGTGTCGGCGCCGGGGAAGCGGGCCAGGTCGGCGGCGCGGAGCAGGGCGCAGGCGTCGGCCTGGGCCAGCGAGCCCGGTTCTGGCGCGCGGCGCTGGAGTTCGCCCTGGGCCAGCGCGCCCACGGCGGCGTCGACGGCGGCGTCGGCCATGGCGCAGAGCTCGAAGTCCCGCTCGGCACTCCGGTGGCCGGACCGATCTCCACCTGGCTCGGCTTCCTGGCGGCCGTCGCCTGTGCCGTCTCCGGCGGTACGCCGCTCCCCGCCCCGTTCCGCCCGCCGGTCGCCGGTCCGTTCGCCGTTCTGGCCGGTCTCGTGTCCCTCGGTGTCCCCGGGCGTGCTCGCCGTGATCCGTACTCGGTGGCCGTCGGTGAGGAGCAGCGTGCGGGCGCAGGCGGTCGCGCCGTCCGCGGGCGGTCTGATGACGCTCAGCGTGCCGCCGGGCGACGCGCGGTGCGGTGACGCGCGCGGCGCGAGCAGTTCGACCCGTACGTCCACCTCGGCGCCGCCCGTGCGGACGATGACGTCGCAGCGGTTGAAGCCCCCGAGACGCGGTTCCAGGCCGGCCCGGCCGAAGCGCGACAGCGGCCCGGGGCCGGCCAGCGCGCACGGGTCGGCGGTACGCGGATCGCCCACGGCGGCGGGGAAGCCGGCCGGCGGCGGGTGCCGGTGCACCCGGGCGACGACCCAGGTGGTGGCGGCCACCGCGGCGGCGACGCCGACCGCCACCATGGCCAGGCGCCGCCACCGCAGCGGGTCGGCCGGGGGCTCGGGGAAGGGCCGCAGCTCGGCGTGGACGGCCTCCAGCAGCATCCGCTCCGCCTGGGCGGCGGTGGGCCTGGCCGCCGGGTCGGGATGCATGAGCGCCGCCAGGACGGGCGCGAGCCGCCCGGCCCGCGACGGCACCCCGATCTGCCCCTTGGACGCGCGGTACAGCAGCACCACGGGCCGGTGGGACGGCCCGTACGGCGACTCGCCCTCGATGGCGGTGTAGAGGGTGGCGCCGAGCGAGAACACGTCGGAGGCGGCCGTGCAGCCCTGGCCGCGCGCCACCTCGGGCGCCACGAACGCGGGCGTGCCGATGACGACGCCGCCCCCGGTCAGCGTGCCCCCGCTGTCGGGCGACCTGGACACCCCGAAGTCGCCGAGCTTGACGTTCCCCTCCTCGGTCAGCAGGACGTTGCCCGGCTTGACGTCACGGTGCAGCACCCCGGCGGCGTGCACGGCGCGCAGCGCGCGGGCGATCTGCGCGCCGACGGCCGCCGCCTGCTCGGGCGGCAGCCTGCCGTACGCGGCGAGGCTGCGCGCGGGGACGTACTCCATCGCGAGCCACCATTCGCCGCCGTCGGCGACCAGGTCGTAGAGGGTGACGACGTTGGGGTGGTTCGTCCTGGCGAGGATGCGGGCCTCGCGGCGCAGCAGCGCGGCCCGCGCGTCGTCGCCGGGCAGGGCGCGCTTGACCGCGACCACCCGGCCGAGCTCCTCGTCGAGCGCCCGCCACACCATGCCGTTGCCGCCGCGCCCGACCTGCTCCTGCAGCCGGTACCGTCCCGCGATGAGCCGACCTGCCCGCACCGCCCCTCCCATCGCCGAGTCCGGACCGCGACGCCGCGTCAAACCTACGTCACGCGCTGTCATGTCCGCCTGTGGAACGACCTTGGCTTTGCCCGCCGCGGCGACACGCGGGGACGCCGGCGCGCCGCAGGAATCGATCTCGGGAGCGCGGCGTTGTCACGGGGGCAGGGCGTTTTGGGCGCGGCGGGGCAGGCGTCGTAGGCTGGCCACCGGGTGAACGGACTGGAGGTGACGCCCCGTGTTGCGAGACTCGTTCGGACGGGTGGCGACCGATCTGCGGGTGTCCCTCACGGACAAGTGCAATCTGCGCTGCGCCTATTGCATGCCGCCTGAGGGGCTCGACTGGCTGCCGAGCGCCCAGCTGCTGACCGCCGACGAGATCGTCAGGCTGGTACGCGTCGCCGTGGAGCTCCTCGGGGTCACCGAGATCCGTTACACCGGCGGCGAGCCGCTGCTGCGGCGCGAGCTGACCGACATCGTCGCCCGCACCACGGCGCTGAGCCCCCGCCCGCAGGTGACGCTCACCACCAACGCCATCGGGCTGGAGCGGATGGCCGGGCCGCTGGCCGAGGCGGGGCTCGACCGGGTCAACGTGTCGCTCGACACCCTCGACCGCGAGACGTTCAGGAAGCTGTCGCACCGCGACAGGCTGCCCGACGTCCTCGCGGGGCTCGCCGCCGCGCACGAGGCGGGCCTGCGCCCGGTCAAGGTGAACACGGTGCTGATGCGCGGGCTCAACGACCACGAGGCGGTGCCGCTGCTGAGGTTCTGCCTGGAGCGCGGCTACGAGGCGCGCTTCATCGAGCAGATGCCGCTCGACGCGCAGCACGGCTGGAGCCGCGAGAACATGATCACGGCCGACGAGATCCTCGGCCTGCTGTCCGAGTCGTTCGACCTCGCCCCCGACGAGCAGGAGGAGCGCGGCAGCGCGCCCGCCGAGCGGTTCGTCGTCGACGGCGGCCCGGCCAGGGTCGGGGTGATCGCCTCGGTGACGCGGCCGTTCTGCGGCGCCTGCGACCGGGTCAGGCTCACCGCCGACGGCCAGGTGCGCAACTGCCTGTTCGCCACGGAGGAGTCCGACCTGAAGGCGGCGATGCGCGCGGGGGCCTCCGACGAGGAGCTGGCCGAGCGGTGGCGGGCCGCGGTGGCGCGCAAGCGCGCGGGTCACGGCATCGACGACCCGTCCTTCCTGCAGCCGTCGCGGCCGATGTCGGCCATCGGCGGCTGACCTCCGCGCCGCACGGGAGAGAGGGCGTCTGCTCCATGGAAGCGCGACCGGGCGGCGGGTCTGGCGGTGCGGCGTTCGACGCCGTGATCCTCGCCGGCGGAGCCGCCAGGCGGCTCGGAGGCGTCGACAAGCCGGGTCTGGCCGTGGGAGGCAGGACGCTCGCCGAGATCGCGGTGGCGGCCGTCCTGGACGCGGGCAGGGTGATCGTGGTGGGGCCGGACCGGGGCCTGCCGGGCGTGGTGCCGGTCCGCGAGGACCCTCCGTTCGGCGGCCCGGTGCCGGCGCTCGCGGCCGGGCTGGCGGAGGTGCGCGCGCCCCTGGTGGCGCTGCTGGCCGGCGACATGCCCCTGCTGACCGCGCGCCACGTCGCGACCCTCCTCGCCGCCGCCACCGCCGAGGCCGCCGCCGGGCGCGGGGTGGTGGCCGTGGACGAGGGCGGGCACGAGCAGTGGCTGCTCGGCGTCTGGCCGTCCGCGCCGCTCAGGGCGGCCCTGGCCGGCTACGCGGGCCGCTCGCTGAAGGGCCTGCTCGCCCCCCTCGTCGGCACGCGCCTCTCCCTCCCGGGCCGCCCCTGGTTCGACTGCGACACAATGGACGACCTGAAGGAGGCTCGCATGAACGTGCTGAACGAGTGGACCGCCCTGGCGTGCAAGGAGCTGGGCATCGACCCCGCCGACGTCGACCGTGACCTGATCCTCGACCTGACGAAGGAGGTCGCCCACGGTGTGGCCAGGCCGGCCGCGCCGCTGACGGCCTACCTGCTGGGCCTGGCGCAGGGCGCGGGCGCGGCGCCAGGCGAGGCGGCGGCCCGGCTGACCGAGCTGGCCAGGAACTGGGGCGAGGCCACCGCCCAGACCTTGACCGACAGCTGACACTCAGGCGAACTCGCGTTGTCAAGAGGCGGGGATCCTGGGGATTTCCTGAGAAAAGTTCGGATCTCCGCCTCGTCAACGATTTCGGGAAAGCGGCCCTATCGAACGGTCGCGGGCAGCATGAAAACGATCATCATGATCGGTGTTTGCCCTGAAAAAAGGCGACGCCGGGTGGTTACGGGGGCAAACCACCCGGCGCCGCGTCATCGGCGTTCCGACGGGGGCCCGGAACGCCGGCACCAGCGCTCCGACGGGGGACCGGAGCGCTTGGCTAAAGCGTACACCTACAACCCGTGGGATGCGTCAAGACTTAGTCACGACCCGATCTCGCGTCGATGCAGCGGTATCTCGGTTTGGTTAGCCTCAGGGCTCTGAAAGGTAGGAGGCGGGGTGCCCTTCCCCCTCTCATTGGCCCCGATAACGGCTATGTATGGCAAAAAGACGGCAGCCGCGATGAACAGCAGCCGGTACGGCCACGGCACGGGCACCGCCACGGCCAGGATCAGGCAGAGCGTACGGATGCCCATCTTGATCAGGTAACTGATCTCGCGCCGGTGGATGTCCGACGTGAGCGACGGTCGCGCGTCCGTGACCTGGTGGACGTCCCGCTTCCTGCGCCCCCACTTCATGACTCCCACGTTAGACCTCGGAGGGGCCAGGTCAGGACACGGCCCCCGGCCGGGGAAGGGGGTCATGCGACCGTGGCCTCAGGGTAAGGACAGCGACATGACGGATCGTACGTACCGGGTCACCGAGATAGTCGGCACGTCGGGGGAGAGCCTCGACGAAGCCATACGCAACGGCCTCAGACGGGCCGCCGAGACGCTGCGCCACCTGGACTGGTTCGAGGTGACGGAGATCCGCGGCCACCTCGACGACGGGGAGATCGCCCACTACCAGGTGGGCATGAAGGTGGGCTTCCGCCTGGAGGACGCCTCCTAGCGCCCCGGGAGCCGTCCGCGGGCGCGCGGCCCGCGGACGGCGGAGGGTCAGCTCGCCTGGCTGACCGTGGACATGTTGAAGTCCGGCACCCGCAGCGGGGGCATGGCCGTGCGCTGGAAGTAGTCGTTCCACTCGCGCGGCAGCGTCCGCTCGGAGGCGCCCGCCTCCGTGACGCGGCCCAGCAGGTCCACGGGGCTCTCGTTGAAGCGGAAGTTGTTCACCTCGCCCACGACCTCGCCGTGCTCGACGAGGTAGACGCCGTCCCTGGTGAGCCCGGTGACGAGCAGCGTCTGCGGGTCGACCTCGCGGATGTACCACAGGCAGGTGAGCAGCAGGCCGCGCTCGGTGGAGGCGATCATCTCCTCCAGCGACCGGCCGCCCTCGGGGCCGCCCATGACGAGGTTGTCGACGGCCGGGGTGACGGCCAGGCCGCTCAGCTCGGCCGAGTAGCGGGTCTGGAGCAGCGCCTCCAGTCTGCCGTCCCTGATCCAGTCGGTCCTCGCCAGCGGCAGCCCGTTGTCGAAGACGGAGCTCTCCCTGCTCGACGCGTGCGCCATGACGAACGGCGCGCACTCCAGCCCCTCGGCGGCCGGGTCGCTCGACAGGGTCAGGGGCAGCGTGGCGAGCTGCTCGCCGACGCGCGTGCCGCCGCCCGGCCCGGAGAACACCGAGCGGCCGTCGAGCGCGTCCCTGGCGCCCGCCGACCAGAACAGGTAGATCATCAGGTCGGCCACGGCGCTCGGGGGCAGCAGGGTCTCGTACCGGCCCGCGGGGAGGTCGATGCGGTTCTTGGCCCACTCCAGCCGCTGCGCCAGCGACGAGTCGAGCGCGGCCACGTCCACGTCCGTGAAGTCGCGCGTGGACACGCCGGTCCAGGCCGAGCGCTTCAGGTCGCCCGACTTGGCGTTCAGCTCCAGGCGGCCGGTGGGCTGGTCGTGGCGCAGCCGCAGGCCCGTCGAGGTGCCGAGGAACGTCGAGGTCAGCCGGTGCTCGGCGAAACCGTACAGCTTCCTGCCGCCGGCCTGGGCCGCGGCGAACGTCTCACCGAGCGCGGGCGCGAACGCCGCGAACACGTCGATGTCGGTGGGCCGCACCGGCTCGTCCCAGTGCGGCGACGGCGGCACGCCCTCGACCAGCTCGCGGGCGTCCTCGGCCGGCTGGGCCTCCCTGGACGCCCGGTCGGCGGCCTCCACCACGCCGGCGAGCTGCTCGGGACGCACGGCCGCGCGCGACACCACGCCCACGCCCCGGCCCGAGATCGAGATCACCGTGAGTCTGGAGGAACGGGCCACGCCGTTCGTCGTCAGCGTGTTGGCCGCGAAGCGCAGGTTGGCCGTGGACCGCTCGTCCGCCAGCACGACGCACCTGTCGGCCGTGGAGAGACCCAGGGCCTTCTCCACCATCTCCTGAGGACTGTGCTCGCTCACTTGCCGCCCTCCTGCACGGTGTTGAGGATCCTGACGCCCCTGAACAGGGCGGACGGGCAGCCGTGGCTGACCGGCGCGACCTGGCCGGGCTGGCCCTTGCCGCAGTTGAACGCGCCGCCCAGCACGTACGTCCCCGGCCCGCCGACGGCCTCCATGGACTGCCAGAAGTCCGTGGTCGTCGCCTGGTAGGCGAAGTCCCTGACCTGGCCGTCGAGCCTGCCGCCGGTGATGCGGTAGGCCCGCTGGCCGGTGAACTGGAAGTTGTAGCGCTGCATGTCGATCGACCAGCTCTTGTCGCCGACGATGTAGAGGCCGCGCTCGACCCCCGCGATCAGCTCCTCGGTGGACGGCCCGCCGGGCGCGGGCGCCAGCGACACGTTCGCCATCCGCTGGATCGGCATGTGGCCGGGGGAGTCGGCGAAGGCGCAGCCGTTCGACCGGCCGAACCCCTTCATCAGCGCCATCCGCCTGTCGAGCTGGTAGCCGACCAGCACGCCGTCGCGGACGATGTCGAAGCTCTGCCCCTCGACGCCCTCGTCGTCGAACCCGACCGTGGCCAGGCCGTGCCTGACCGTCCTGTCGCCGGTGACGTTCATCAGGGGCGAGCCGTACACGAGCTCGCCGAGCTGGTCGAAGGTGGCGAAGCTGGTGCCCGCGTACGCGGCCTCGTAGCCGAGCGCGCGGTCGAGCTCGGTGGCGTGGCCGACGGACTCGTGGATCGTCAGCCACAGGTTCGACGGGTCGACCACCAGGTCGTAGTCGCCCGCCTCGACCGACGGCGCCGCCAGCTTCTCCGCCAGCAGCTCGAGCAGCTGGGCCAGCTCGGCCGCCCAGTCCCAGCCCGTGCCCGTCAGGTACTCGTAGCCCCGGCCGACCGGCGGCGCCAGCGTGGACATGTCGTCGAAGCCGCCGTCCTGCGCCTTCATCGCGTTCAGGCTCGGGTGCACGCGCACCCGCTGCTGCGTGGTCACCGTGCCCGCCGTGTCGGCGTAGAACTTCTGCTCCTTGACCTGGAGCAGCCGGGCCGAGACGTGGTCGGCGCCCTTCAGCAGCCCGGCCGACCACTCGGCGAGGAGGGTCACCTTCTCGGCGGCGGGCACCTCGAACGGGTCGACGTCGTAGTCGGACACCCACACGGCCTCGGCGTGCACCGGCTCGGGTGCCAGCTCGATCGGCTCCCTGTTGATGGGGGCGCTCACCTCCGCCACCCGCACCGCCTGCTCGGCGACACGCGCGGCGGCCTCGGGGGTCAGGACGACGCCGGAGGCGAACCCCCACGTGCCGCCCTTGACGACACGGACGGCGTAGCCGAGGTCGTCGGCGTCCATGGCGCCTTCGAGCCGGGCGTCGTAGAGGCTGAGCGTCTCGGCGCGGACACGTTCGAGGCGGAAGTCCGCGTGCTCGGCGCCGAGGTCGCGAGCGCGTTGGAGTGCGGCGTCCGCGAGCCGCCTGAGCGGCAGCTGCAGGAAATCGGGGTCGATCTGGCGCATGTCCACGATCCTAACGCCGCGATCTTGTCTCACCCGGACAACCGGATACCGGCCGGTAGGGGATAGCGTCGTGTCTCATGGCACGCTCTGTACTCGTCACCGGGGGCAATCGCGGCATCGGCCTCGCGATCGCCCGTGAACTCGCCGCGGCAGGCGACGCCGTCGCGGTCACCTACCGATCGGGGGAGCCGCCGGAGGGCCTGTTCGGCGTGCGCTGCGACGTCACCAGCACCGCCGACGTCGAGGCCGCGTTCGACAAGGTGGAGGCCGAGCAGGGCCCCGTCGAGGTCGTCGTCTCCAACGCCGGCATCACCAAGGACACCCTGCTGGCGATGATGAAGGAAGAGACCTTCACCGAGGTCGTCGACGCCAACCTCACCGGCGCCTACCGCGTGGCCAAGCGCGCCATCAGGCCCATGATGAGGCTCAAGCGCGGCCGCATCGTCCTCATCTCGTCGGTCATCGCGATGCTCGGCCAGGCGGGCCAGGCCAACTACGCCGCCTCCAAGGCGGGCCTCATCGGGTTCGCCCGCTCGCTGGCCCGCGAGTACGGCTCGCGCGGCATCACGGTGAACGTGGTGGCGCCCGGCTTCGTCGCCACCGACATGACGGCCGACCTCGACACCGAGGCCATCGTCAAGAACATCCCCCTGGGGCGGCAGGCGTCCCCCCAGGAGGTCGCGCGCGTCGTCCGCTTCCTCGCGAGCGACGACGCCTCCTACATCACCGGGGCCGTGATCCCGGTCGACGGCGGACTCGGAATGGGGCACTGACGTGGGAATCCTGCAGGGCAAGCGCATCCTCGTGACGGGCGTGCTCACCAACGCCTCCATCGCGTTCTCGGTGGCCAGGCTGGCCCAGGAGGAGGGCGCCACCGTGGTGCTCACCGGCTACGGCCGGCTCAGCCTGGTCGAGCGCATCGCCAAGCGGCTGCCCGAGCCGCCGCCGGTCATCGAGCTGGACGTCCAGAACACCGAGCACCTGGAGACGCTCGCCGACCGGGTCGGCGAGCACGTCGACGGCCTCGACGGCGTCGTCCACGCCATCGGCTTCGCGCCGCAGACCGCGCTCGGCGGCAACTTCCTCAACACGGCGTGGGAGGACGTCTCCACGGCGCTGCACGTGTCCACGTACTCGTACAAGTCGCTGGCCGTGGCGTGCCTGCCGCTGATGAAGGAGGGCGGCGCGGTCGTCGGCCTCGACTTCGACGCCACCAAGGCGTGGCCGGTCTACGACTGGATGGGCGTGGCCAAGGCGGGCCTCGAGTCGTGCAACCGCTACCTGGCGCGCGACCTCGGCAAGCACAACATCCGGGTCAACCTCGTCGCGGCGGGCCCGCTGCGCACGATGGCCGCCAAGTCGATCCCCGGCTTCCAGGAGTTCGAGGAGGCCTGGCCGGGCAAGGCGCCGCTGGGCTGGGACCTGTCCGACACCGAGCCGGCCGCGAAGGCGTGCGTGGCGCTGCTGTCCGACTGGTTCCCCGCCACGACGGGCGACATCGTCCACGTCGACGGAGGCGTGCACGCCATCGGCTCCTGACGCGCACCTGTCTCGCCGGCGGGCCGCTCCCCACGGGGGCGGCCCGCCGTCGTCTGCGGGGAGAGCGGGTGGACGGGAGGCCGCGACGGTCAGGCGAGGCGGTGGCGGCCGCCGCTGCCCGCCGGGGCGGGCTCGAACGGGATGGTCTCCGGCGGCTCCAGCCGGTGCCGGCGCTGCTGCACGATGCGCGTGGCCAGCACGGCCGAGCCGAGCAGCACGATGGTCAGGACGGTGCCCAGCACGTCGGAGGCGGGCGGGCTGGGCCGCACCGCGCGCTCGTTCTGCATCGGCACGGTCAGCTCGTGCGCGAACGGGTTGGGCCACAGCAGGTCCACCTGCGGTTCGCCGCGGTCGGCGGGCCGCTTCTCGCCGGTGACCTCCTGGCGGGTGGAGGGCACGGTCTGCGGCTCGCCGGCGGGCGGCAGGGGCGTGGGCCTGACGGGCTCGGTGGGCAGCACGGCCGACTCGTCGGCGTCACGGCCGTCGTCGCGCCTGTCGTCGCGGGGCCGCGGCGTCTGCGTCGCCCGAGCGTCGGGGGTGGGGCGCGGGGTGAGGCTGCCGAGCACGCCCTCGCCGTCGCACGACAGCACCGGCAGGCACAGGCCGCCGCCCTCGCGTTCCTGGCCGTCCTTCGTGGGGGAGGGCTCGCCCTTCGGCTCGGACGACGCCTTGGGCTCCGACGACGGCTTCGGCGTGGAGCCGCCGGTGCCCGAGCTGGTGGGCTTGGACGTCGGCAGCGCCTCGCCGACGGTGCCGAGCACGCCGTCGGTGGTCTGGCCGAGGCCCTTCGTCACGGGTTCCGTGGCGCCGCCGGTCAGGCCGTCGACGGTGTCGGTGAGGGTGTCGACGACGTTGCAGAGGGTGTTGGTCACCCCCGAGAGCAGACCCCCGTCGCGCGAGCAGTCCTGTGCCGACGCGGACGCGGGCGGCGCGGCCGCGGGGATCGCCGCCAGCGCCACCGCGAGAACTCCAGCCGAGATCGCGGTTCTGCTCCCCATCCGTCCCCTCCTGCGTTGCTTACGGAGGAAATCTTTATGGACATCGCCGTCAGACGCAGGTGTTTTCCCGGTAAAGTCTCGATTCGGTATCGACTAGTGATACGCGAGACAGTCTCTCGTTCGGTCAGTCGGGCGACGACACGTCGTCGAGCGCCTCGCGGATCTCGATCGGCAGCTCGACGTCCTCGGCCGGCAGCGCCGCCGCGAGCTGCGCGTGGGTGCGGGCGCCCATGATGGCCGAGGCCACCCCCGGCTGGTCGCGCACCCACGACAGCGCCACGGCCACCGGCGAGACGCCGAGCCCGTCGGCCGCGGTGACGACCGACTCCACCACCCGGCGGGAGCGCTCGTCGAGGTAGGGGCGGACGAAGTCGGCGAAGTGCGGCGTGGCGGCCCGGGAGTCGGAGGGGACGCCCGTGCGGTACTTGCCGGTGAGCACGCCCCGGCCGAGCGGCGACCAGGCGAGCACCCCCACCCCGAGGTGCGCGGCGGCGGGCAGCAGCTCGCGCTCGGGCTCGCGGGCCAGCAGGGAGTACTCCACCTGGGCCGAGGTGATCGGGATGCGGCCCGGGATCGTCCGCTGCGTGACCGCGGCGGCGGCGAGCTGCCAGCCGGCGTAGTCGCACACCCCGGCGTAGACGGCGCGGCCCGAGGAGACGATCGCGTCGAGCGCGGCCAGGGTCTCCTCCAGCGGCACCTCGTCGTCGTACGTGTGGAGCTGCCACAGGTCGACGTAGTCGAGGCCGAGCCGGTTGAGCGACTCGTCGACGGCGGCGATCAGGTGGCGTCGGGAGGCGTCGCGCGGGCGCCGCCCGGCGGGGGTGACGACGGCCTTGGTGGAGACGACCAGCTCGGCCCGCAGCGCCGCGTCGCGCAGCATGCGGCCGAGCAGGCGCTCGGAGTCGCCGCCGGTGTAGACGTCGGCGGTGTCGACGAGGGTGCCGCCGGCCTCCATGAACGTCCTGAGCTGCGCGGCGGCGTCGTCCGCGTCGGTGTCACGCCCCCACGTCATGGTGCCCAGCCCCAGGCGGGAGACCGAAAGGCCGCTGTGGCCGACAAAGCGCTGCTGCATGGTCCCGCCAGGTTACCGCCCGGGTGGCGCGAAAGCCGTGATACACGGCTGCGACACTTGCTGGGTGACCACGCTGCTTCTCGCCCGGCACGGGCTCACCCGCCTCACCGGCCCGGTGCTCGCCGGGCGCACGCCGGGAGTCCATCTGACCGAGGAGGGCAGGGCGCAGGCGGAGGCCCTGGCCGTCCGGCTGGCGGGCGTCAGGCTCGACGCCGTGGTGTCCAGCCCGCTGGAACGCTGCAGGGAGACCGCGGGGCCGCTGGTCTGGCAGCGGGGGCTGGAGCTGGTGACGGACGAGCGCTTCGTCGAGTGCGGGTACGGCGCGTGGACCGGCCGCCCGCTGAAGGAGCTGGCCGAGGACCCTCTCTGGCCGGTGGTGCAGGCGCACCCGAGCGCGGTGACGTTCCCGGGAGGGGAGTCGCTGGCCGAGGTGCAGCACCGGGCGGTGGCGGCCGTGCGGGAGTGGAATCGCCGCCTCGGGGAGAAGGGTGTCTACCTGGTCTGCAGTCACGGCGATGTGATCAAGGCCATCGTGGCCGACGCCCTGGGGCTGCACCTCGATCAGTTTCAGCGCATAACTGCTGATCCGGCCGCCGTCACCGTGATTCGCTATGCCCGCTTGCGTCCTTTTCTTCTCAAACTTAACGATATGGGGGAATTGCGGCTCCCGAAGGATTCGGAGGAGAAAGACGGGGGAGAAAACCTCACCGGGAGCGATGCCGCCGTCGGCGGCGGACCCGGGACCACGTAAGGTCAGGCTATGCCGGTCTTCGACTACGACCCACCAGAGAGATTCGTCGCCGGTGCTCTGGGGCAGCCCGGTGCGCGGGTCTTCTTTCTGCAGGCCAGGGGCGAGGGCAGACTGACCACCGTGTCGCTGGAGAAGCTTCAGGTCGCGGCGCTCGCGGGCAGGCTCGACGAGTTGCTCGACGAGGTGCTCAGGCTGAGCGGGGGCACCGCCCACGTGCCCGCCGTCGCCCCCACCGGCCTGGCCGACGACGCCCCCCTCGACACACCCGTCTCGGAGGACTTCAGGGTCGGCACCATGGCCCTCGCCTGGGACTCCGAGCGGTCGCAGGTGGTGATCGAGGCGCAGGAGATCGTGGACGAGGACGACGTCGGCGCGCCCGACCCGGCCGTGCTGCGCGTGCGCATCAGCCCGGGTGCCGCGCGCGCGTTCACGCAGCGGGCGCTGCGGATCGTCGCCGCGGGCCGCCCGCCCTGCCCGCTGTGCGGCCAGCCGCTCGACGCCGAAGGGCACGTGTGCGTACGTCTCAACGGATACCGCGGGGGTGAGGCGGCTTCATGACCGCTCCGGAGAGCGAACCGGCCATCAAGCCCTCCCGTACGCCCATGATGGGCGACGAGGAGGCGCTGGCGCTGCTGCGCGACGGCCGGCTGGAGGTGGCCGGCCGCCTGGTCGAGGCCACCAACATGACGCTCTACTGCTCGGTCACGCTCGGCTCGCGCAGCGTCGCCTGCGTGTACAAGCCGGTGCGCGGCGAGCGGCCGCTGTGGGACTTCCCCGACGGCACCCTCGCCGCCCGCGAGGTCGCCGCGTTCGAGGTGTCGCGGGCGACCGGCTGGCGCATCGTGCCGCCGACCGTCTACCGCGAGGGTCCCTTCGGCCCCGGCATGTGCCAGCTGTGGATCGACACCGAGCGCGAGATCGACCTCATGCGCCTGGTCAAGAGCCGCAACCCCGTGGTGCGCAGGATGGCGGTCTTCGACGCGGTCGTGAACAACGCCGACCGCAAGGGCGGCCACCTGCTGCCGCTGCCCACCGGGCACGTCTACGGCGTCGACCACGGCGTCTGCTTCTCCGTCGAGGACAAACTGCGCACCGTCCTGTGGCAGTGGCGCGGCAAGCCGCTCTCCCGCGAGGCGGTCGCCGTGCTGGCCAAGCTGGAGCGCGACATCGAGTCGGGCGACCTCGGCCGCAGGCTGCGCGAGCTGCTGACGGAGGAGGAGGTCCAGGCCACCTGGAAGCGGGTCAGGCGGCTGCTCGACACCGGGGTGCACCCGTACCCGTCGGAAGGCTGGCCCGCCATCCCCTGGCCGCCCATCTGAGGGCGTTTACTACGCTGTGCCCCATGTGCACGCTGGTCGTCAGAACGGGGCCGCCGCTCACCCTCCTGGGCGTACGCGATGAGATCACCGACCGCCCCTGGGAAGGGGCGGGGGAGCACTGGCCCGAGTACCCCGGCGTGATCGGCGGGCGCGACCTGAAGGCGGGCGGCACCTGGCTGGCCGTCCTCCCGGCCGCCCGGCGCGCCGCCGCCCTGCTCAACGCGTACGGCGCCGCCGCGCCCGAGGCCGTCAGGCGCTCCAGGGGCGACCTGGCGCTGCGCGCCGTCGCCGCGGGAACCTTCCCAGACGTCGACCTGACCCGGTACGACCCGTTCCACCTCGTGCTGGCCGGGCCGTCCGGGGCCCGCCTGCACACCTGGGACGGCGAACGCCTGGCCGCCACCGCGCTGCCCGACGGCACCAGCATGGTCGTCAACTCGGGTCTCGACCCCGCCCACCCGCGCGTCCAGGCCCACCTGCCGCGCTTCGCCGCCGCGGCCGGCTGGGACGCCCTGCCCGAGGGCGAGCACTCCGGCGACCCGGCCGCGCTGCTCGTCCGGCGCGAGCTGCCCGACGGGCGGGTCTTCGCCTCCCTGTCGGTCATGCGCGTCACGCTCGCGGACGAGAGCGCGACGTACCAGCTCACCGACCTCACCGCTGATCGTGACAGATAGGCTCAAGGCATGAGATCGTGGTCTGCCCCGAATGTTCCCAAGCTCCCCGGTGAGAGCATCCCGCTGCGGCTCTACGACACGGCGGCCAGGCAGGTGCGGCAGACCGACCCCGGTCCCACCGCCAGGATGTACGTCTGCGGCATCACCCCCTACGACGCCACCCACCTCGGCCACGCCAACACCTACCTCGCCTTCGACCTGGTCGGGCGGGTCTGGCGCGACGGCGGCCACGACGTCCACTACACGCAGAACGCCACCGACGTCGACGACCCGCTCCTGGAGCGGGCCGAGGCCACCGGCATCGACTGGCGCGACCTGGCCGAGCGCGAGATCGAGCTGTTCCGCACCGACATGGAGGCCCTGCGCATCCTGCCGCCCCGCGACTACGTGGCCGTCACCGACGTGGTCGGCCGGGTCGCCGGGCTGATCGAAAGGCTCGCCGCCAAGGGCGTCACGTACGAGCTCGACGGCGACGTGTACTTCGCCGTCGCCGACGCCCCCAAGTTCGGCCAGGTGTCGGGGTACGGCGAGCAGGAGATGCTGGAGCTGTTCGCCGAGCGCGGTGGCGACCCGGACCGGCCGGGCAAGCGCGACCCGCTCGACTGGCTGCTGTGGCGGGCCGAGCGGCCCGGCGAGCCGGCCTGGGACTCCCCGCTGGGCAGGGGGCGCCCCGGCTGGCACGTCGAGTGCACCGCGATCGCCCTCGACTGTCTCGGCCCCGGCTTCGACGTGGCGGGCGGCGGCAGCGACCTGATCTTCCCGCACCACGAGTGCGGCGCCTCCGAGGGGCACGCGGCGACGGGGGAGTGGCCGTTCGCCAGGTTCTACACGCACGCCGGGATGGTGGCGCTCGACGGCGAGAAGATGTCGAAGTCCCGGGGCAACCTCGTGTTCGTCTCGAAGCTGCGCAAGGAGCACGACCCGATGGCGGTGCGGCTGGTGCTGCTCGCCCACCACTACCGGGCCGACTGGGAGTACCTCCCCGAGATGGTCGTGGAGGCCGGGCGGCGGCTGGAGCGCTGGCGGGCCGCCGTCGCGCTGCCCGCGGGCCCGCCCGCGGAGGAGACGCTGGCCGCGGTGCGCACCCGGCTGGCCGACGACCTCGACGCGCCGGGCGCCCTCGCGGCCGTCGACGCCTGGGCCGAGGCGGCGCTGGCGGGCGGCGGCTCCGACGCCGGGGCCCCCGGCCTGGTCCGCGACCTCACGGAGGCCCTCCTCGGCATCGCCCTCTGACCCCTGCCCCTGCCCCTGCCTCTCCGGCCGTCGGCTGACCCTGGCGGCCGGAAAGGCGCCCGGGTCAGGCGCCGGGTCAGGCGCGAGGCCAGGTGCCGGGGCCAGGTGCCGGGTCAGGCGCGAGGCCAGGTGCCGGGGTCAGGTGCCGGGTCAGGCGCGAGGCCAGGTGCCGGGGTCAGGCGCGGAGGCCAGGTGCCGGTGGCGGGTGCCGGGGTCAGGCGTCGGCGTGGTCGAGGTGGCCGTGGCGGTGCAGTTCCTCGGTGAACCAGCCGATGGTCCTGGCCAGTCCCTCGGCGGCGGGCACCCGCGCCCGCCAGCCCAGCCGCTCCGCGGCGAGCGTCGTGTCGGGCCGCCTCACCTTCGGATCGTCCGCCGGGCGCTCCACGAACTCGATCGGCGACGACGACCCGCTCAACTCCTTGATGGTCGTGGCGAGCTCCAGCATGGTCACCTCGTCCGGGTTCCCGATGTTCACGGGGCCGGCGAAGTCGCTCTCCGCCATCGCCATGATCCCGGAGACGGTGTCGTCCACGTAGCAGATGGAGCGGGTCTGCGAGCCGTCGCCGGTCACGGTGATCGGCTCGCCCGTCAGGGCCTGCCGGATGAACGTCGGGATCGCCCTGCCGTCGAAGGGGCGCATGCGCGGGCCGTACGTGTTGAAGATCCGTACGATGCCGGTGTCGGTGCCGCGCGAGTGCCGGTAGGCGGTGGTCAGCGACTCGGCGAAGCGCTTGGCCTCGTCGTACACGCTGCGCGGGCCCACCGGATTGACATTGCCCCAGTACGTCTCCTTCTGCGGGTGTTCGAGCGGGTCGCCGTACACCTCGCTGGTGGAGGCGAGCACGAACCTGGCGGCCTTCTCCCTGGCCAGCCCGAGCGCGTGGAGCGTTCCGACGCTGCCCACGCGGAGCGTCTCGATCGGGTAGCGCAGGTAGTCGACGGGAGAGGCGGCCGAGGCGAAGTGGAGCACGAGGTCGAGCCGGCCGGGCACGTGGACGTAGCCCGCCAGGTCGCTCTCGACCAGGCGGAACTCCGGCCGGTCGAGCAGGTGCTCGACGTTGCGCGGCCCGCCCGTCAGGAAGTTGTCCATGCACACGACCTCCGCCCCCGCCTCCAGCAGGCGTTCGCAGAGGTAGGAGCCGAGGAAACCGGCGCCTCCCGTGACCAGAGCCCTCATGACGTGACCTCCAAGGCGGCTTCGACGACTTCGTCGACCTCGATCTCCAGCAGGCCGGGGTCGGGCCGGTCCGCGTGCGGGTCGCCCCGGTGCCCCGCCCACAGGGCGACGTGCCGCCAGCCGGGTGGCGGCCCCCACTCGGAGGGGGAGACCGGACCGAACAGCACCACGGACGGCACGCAGAACGCGGTGGCCAGGTGCGCCACGCCCGTGTCGCCGCAGACGACCAGCCGCGACGTGCTCACCAGCTCGATCAGGTCCGCCAGGTCGGTGCGCCCGGCCAGCACGCGGTCCCCGGGCAGCTCCGCCAGCTCGGCGACCCGCCTGGCCAGCGGCACCTCCTCGGCGTTGCCGGTGACGACGACGTCGTCCAGCGCGGCGGCCACCTCGGCGAACCGTTCGGGCGGCCAGCGCCGGGCCGGGTAGGCCGCGCCGGGGTGGACGATCACCGGGCCGGACCTGTCGGAGATGCCGAGCGTCAGGTCCTCGGGGTCGGCGGGGATGCCGTGCCACTCCAGCAGGCCGCACCAGCGGCGCACCTCGTGCACCCCGTCGCGCCAGGGCGGGCCCACCCCGAAGCTGATCAGCCGCGCCGGCCGGGTGGCCCGCAGGGCCTCGATGCTCTGCGGGCCCTTCCCGTGCAGGTTGACCGCGATGTCCGGCCGCTCGAACGGCACCGGCCCCGGCCCCGACACGTCGATCTGGTCGTCCACCGCCCCGATGTACGGCAGCAGCGCGCCGAGCACCTTCGGCGTGGCGAGCGTGACGTGGTGCCGGGGGAACGCCTGGCGCAGCGAACGCAGCGCGGGCACGGCCGTGAGCAGGTCACCCAGCCCGAGGCCGCGCAGCACCAGGAGTTCTAGGGCCATGACGTCTCCGTGGAAGGACACACGACGAGCTCCCTCACCTCGCATCCGGCGGGCTGGCGCAGCGCGAACACCACGGTCTGCGCGACGTCGGCCGGGTCGTTCAGCCCCGCCTCCGGCCCCGGCTTGTACTGCTCGGGACGGCCGTCGAAGAAGCTCGTCCGCATGCCGCCGGGGATCAGCGTGGTCACGCCGACCTCGCCGCGCAGCTCGATCGCCAGGGCCCGGGTGAAGCCGATGACGCCGAACTTCGAGGCGCTGTAGGCGGAGGCGTCGCTGAGCGGGCGCAGCCCGAGGGTCGAGGCGCAGGTGACGATCCTGCCGTGGCTGCGCCTCAGGTACGGCAGCGCCGCCCGCACGACCGACGCCGTGCCGAGCAGGTTCACCTTGACGACGCGCTCCCAGTCGTCGGCGGGCACGTCCTCCAGCCGGCCGCAGGCGTCGATGCCGGCGGCCGTCACCACGCCGTCCAGGCCGCCGGCCCGCTCGGCCAGCTCGCGTACCGCCCGCTCGGCCTGCCCCCTGTCGGCCAGGTCGGCGGTGACGTGGTCGAACCGCTGGTCGGGGGCGCGAACGTCCACGACGAGCGCCCGCCAGCCCTCCTTCTCCACGGCCTCGGCGGTGGCCAGGCCGAGTCCGGAGGCGCCCCCGGTGATGAGAATGTTCATCGGATCTCCCTGATTAGATTCGTGGTGGAACGTCCCGGCAGGGTGCTCAGCACGACGATCTCCGCGCCGAGCCGGCCGAGGACCTCTGATTCGGGCAGGCGTTCCCCCTCGTAGTCGCCGCCCTTGACCCACACGTCGGGGCGCAGCCGCTCGATCGCCGCGGCCGGGGTGTCCTCCTCGAACACCATCACCGCGTCGACGCAGCTGAGCGCCCTGAGCACCTCGACCCGGTCGCGCACGTCCACGATGGGCCGCGACAGGCCCTTGAGCCTGCGCACCGAGTCGTCGGAGTTGACGCAGACGACGAGCGCGTCGCCGAGCGCCCTGGCCCGCCGCAGGAGGCTGACGTGCCCCGCGTGCAGCAGGTCGAAGCAGCCGCCCGTCGCGATCAGCCGCCCGCCCGACGCCCTGGTGACCTCGGCCACCTCCAGCGCCGTACGCGGCCGGTCGCCGAGCCGCTGCTCCCTGACCCGGACGGAGGCGGCGCCGCCGCCCTGCACGAACCGCGACGCGGCGGCCACGCCGGCCGTCACGGCCTCGCGCACGCCCGCGCCGTCGCGCAGCGCGAGCGCCGCCGCCCCGGCCAGCCTGTCACCGGCGCCGCAGGCGTCCCTGCCGCTCGCCCTGACCGGCGGCGGCACCGACGTCAGCGGGCCGCCCCGCACGGCCAGCGCCGCGCCGCCCGCGCCCGTCGTCACGCACACGGCCCGCGCCTCCAGCGACCGCACCAGGTGGCGGGCCGCCTGGTCCGGTCCGTGGTAGCCGGACGAGCCCGACGAGCACAGCAGCCGCGCCTCCGACTCGCTCGGCGTCACCAGCGCGCAGCCGGGCACGGGACGCTCGCCCTGCGGGTGCGGGTCCCAGACCACGGGCACGTCCAGCCCGGCCAGCAGTTCCCTGGCCATCCTGGCCACGCCCCTGCCGTAGTCGGAGACCAGCACCGCCCCCGCCTCGGCGATCGCGGAGGCCGCCTCCGCCGAGGGGGCGTACCGGGCGCGGCCGTCGCCGGTGTCCAGCCTGAGCAGCGTCTGCCCGCCGGCCCGCACCCTGGCCTTGCGCACGGTCCCGCCACGCAGCGGCAGGCGGACGAGATCCACCTCGCCCGCCAGCAGCCCGCACAGCCGCCGGCCGTCGGGGTCGTCGCCGACGGCCGTGACCAGCACGACGTCGGCGCCGTCGCGCGCCGCGAGCAGCGCGGCGAGGCCCGCGCCGCCCGGCCTGGCCTGTTCGGCGGCCACGTCCACGACGGGGACGGGCGCGTCCGGGCACAGCCGCTCCGTGCCGCCCTCGACGTCCACGTCGAGCAGCGTGTCGCCGATGACGACGAGGGGCCCCGTCACAGGGCCTCCTCGACCGCGTCGCACAGCATGTGGATCATGGCGAGGTGCACCTCCTGGACGGTCGCGGTCTCCTCCGCGGGCACCGCGACCGCCTCGTCGCACATGCCCGCCAGCGGGTTCGGCGCGGGCCCGGTCAGCGCCCAGGCGAGGATGCCGCGCTCCTGCGCCGCCCTGGCCGCCGCCAGCACGTTCGGGCTGCCGCCGCTCGTGGACAGGCAGATCAGCACGTCACCGGGACGGCCGTGCGCCTGCACCTGGCGGGCGAACACCTGCTCGTGGCCGAAGTCGTTGGCGATCGCCGTGATCGACGAGGTGTCGGCGTGCAGCGGGATCGCCGCGTACGCCGGCCTGTCCGCCCTGAACCTGCCGACCAGCTCGGCCGTCAGGTGCTGCGCCTCGGCCGCGGAGCCGCCGTTGCCGCAGGCCAGCAGCCTGCCCCCGGCCGACAGCACGCCGGCCAGCTTGCCGCCCCAGGCCCGGACGGTGACCACGTGGTCATCGACCCGTTCCAGGGCGTCGCGCAGCTTCAGCAGATGCGTGTCCATGGTCAACCCCCCAGTGCCGCCAGACGGCACACCTTGCCGTCGATCACCTGCTCGTACACGGCCTCGGTCCGTTCGGCCACGCGCGGCCAGCCGTAGCGCTCGCGCGCCCGGCGGGCTCCCGCCTCGCCGACGGCCCGCCGCCTCGCCGGGTCGTCGAGCAGCAGGCGCAGCGCCCTGGCCAGCGCGCGCGGCTTCCTCGGCGGCACCAGCACCCCGGCTCCCGCCACGGTGTCCAGGTGGCCGCCGACCGCGGAGGCCACCACCGGCACCCCGCAGGCCATCGCCTCGACGGGCACCATGCCGAACGGCTCGTACCAGGGCACGGACGCCACGACCTCGGCCGACCGCATGAGCGCGGGTACCCGGTCGCGCGGCACGCTGCCGATGATGTGGACGCGGTCGTCCATCCCGTACGCCGCCGCGAGGTCGCGCAGCCGGACGGCCTCCGCGTCCTCCTGGCTGCCGCCCGCGATGACGAGCTGGGCGCCGGGGATCTGGCGCATCGCCGCGATCAGCGTGTCGACGCCCTTGCGCGGCACCATCCGGCCGATGCTCAGCACCATGGGCCCGTCGGGGCGGGGCGCGACCTCGCCCTCCGGGCAGAACATCGACAGGTCCACGCCGCACGGCACCACGGCGACGCGGTGCTCGGGCACGCCCATCGCGACCAGCTCGCCCACCTCGTCGCTGCAGGTGGCGAGCACCGCGTCGGCCCGCTTGCCGATCTCGCGCTCGGTGTCGAGGCGGTGCGCCGGGCTCGTGTCGGCCTCGCCCTGCCAGCGCCGCTTCACCGTGCCGAGCGCGTGGAAGGTCTGCACCACCGGGATCCCGCCCGCGGCGCGGAGCGCGGCCTGGCCGCTCATCCAGAAGTGGGCGTGCGCGACGTCCGGCGGGCTCTGCGACCACCGCTCGGCCAGGCGTTCGGTGAACTCCGGCATGTACGGCGGCAGCTCGTCCTTGGGGACCGGGGCGGCGGGGCCGGCCTTGACGTACTCGACGCTCACGCCGGGCGCGACGGCGACCCGGTCGGGCTGCATGGGCGACCAGCGGCGGGTGTGCACCCGCACCGTGTGCCCCCGCCTGGCCAGCTCGACGGCCAGGGCGGCGACGTGGACGTTCTGGCCGCCGGAGTCGACGCCGCCGATCGCCGCCAGCGGGTCCGCGTGCTCGGAGATGAGATCGACCTTCACTGCATCAGCTCCCTCACTGCCTTGACCACCTGCTCACCGGTGACCTGCGACAGGCACGGATGCCCCGGGACCGGGCAGACCCGCGCCCTGCTCCCCCTGCAGGGCGCGTGCTGGTCGCCGAGCAGCACCGTGGGCACGCCGTACGGCGCCCACCGCTCGGCGGGGACGACGGGGGCGAACAGGCTCACGACCGGCGTGCCGACAGCGGCCGCGAGGTGCGCGGGCCCCGTGTTGCCCGCGACGAGCACGGCGGCGTGCTCGATGACCGCGGCCAGCTCGGGGAACGTGGTCGCGCCGCCCAGATCGACGGCGACGTCGCCGGCCACGTAGGCGGTGAGCTCACGTTCCGTGCCGGTCACGACGACCCGGTGCCCGTCGTCGGCCAGTTCCCGCACCGCCTGCCGATGCCGTTCGGCGGGCCACGTCCTCGCGGGAGCCGTCGTTCCGGGGTGCACCACGACGTACGTGCCTTCGTCGGCACCGGCGCCGACACCCGTAAGCTGCCCCGCCAGGCCGCGGATATCCGGAAGGGGCCTCCGAACAGCGAGTCCGCCGTCGTCGCCCGGTGGCAGGTCGAACCCGGCCGCCCTGGCCACGGCGAGCATGCGCTCGGCCTCGGGCACGTCCACGCTCTCGTCCACCTGGTGCCGGACGTCGAGCAGCGAGCCCGGGTAGTCGTTGCTGATGGCGGTGATCCTGCGCACCCCGGCCAGGCGCAGCAGCAGCGCCAGCGGCAGCGCCGACTGGTGGAACGAGGTCAGGACGACCGCCTCGTCCACGCCGCGCAGCCCGGACACCAGCGCGTCCACCTCGGCGCCGCTGACCGGCGGCGGCGTGTGGTCGATCCACGGCGCGCGCCACTCGATCACCCGGTCCACGCCGGGGAGCAGCTCGGCGGCGCGGCGGCCGTTGGGTCCGGCGAGGAAGAGCAGCTCGTCGGCGAGCGTGCGCACCGCGCGGACGGCGGGACCGGTCAGCAGCACGTCGCCGACGTCGTCGAGCCGCGCCACCAGCACCCGTCCCCGGCCTCCCGTGCCGGCGGGGCGCCGCCCCCTGCCGGAGGCGGCGCGCGCCTTCTCCGGCTTCGCCGCCTGCCGGGCCGTCCTCGCGCCGTGCCTGGTCATCGCCGCACCCTCCATTCACCCCGAAGCCGGTGCGCGCAGGCGACCGGCGGGATCGCGACGCTGGTGACGGCCATGCGCAGCACCTCGCCCGGCGTACGCGGCCCCGGGGCGACGCGCCGCCAGGCGAACTCGGCGGTCAGCCCCGCCCACAGCCCGGCGGCGGACGCCGCCGCCGACAGCGCCCGCCGGGCCCCGCGGCGGTCCCCCGCGCCGGCGAGCACGGCCGAGACGCCCACGGCCAGGACGGCCGCCGCGGCGGCGGCGGTGGTCACCGCGTGCAGCCGCAGCCGGCCCGGCGCGCCCCCGATCGCCTGCCGCCAGGCGGGGCCGTGCAGGCGCCGCATGAGCGCGTCGTCGGCGTTGCCCCGCTGGAGGCGGACGCTCGCCCAGAAGCCGTCGTCGCGCACCGGGTGGACGGTCCGCCGGCGGCCCACGACCAGCCGGTGCCCGGCGCGCCCGACGCGCAGCGCGAGGTCGGCGTCCTCCCGGTACGCCCGGGGGAAGCGCTCGTCGAACCCGCCGACGTCCTCCAGCGCCGAGCGCCGGTAGGCCATGTCGGCGGTCGGCCACAGCGCCTCGGCCAGGCCCGCCGTGTTCCGCTCGGCATCGGTGGGCCGCCGGCCCTCCGGCAGCGGCACGACGAGCCGGCCCTGGCTGCCCGCCACGTCCGCGGGCAGGTCCGTCAGGTCCTTCTCCAGCGCCTCGGCCCAGCCGGGCTCGGGGACGACGTCGTCGTCCAGGAACGCCACCCAGGGCGTGCGCGCGGCCCGCCACCCGGCGTTCCGCGCCGCGGCCGGGCCGAGCCCGCCCGAGCGGACCACCGTGACGTGGCCCGGCACGGCGAGCGCCTCGCGCGCCTGCCGGTCCGGCCGGTCGTCCACCACGATCACCGGCAGGGACGGCTCCAGCGCGGCCAGCGTGGCCGCCAGGCTCGGCCTGCCGATCGTGGGGATCACCACAGTGATCATGAAGCGAACACCTCCCCGCGCCGCACCAGGTAGGGCCCGAGCGCGAGCACGTCCACGGGCGCGGAGCCGAAGCACTCCAGCGCGTCACGCGGGTCGTCCACCATGGGACGCCCGGCCGTGTTGAGGCTGGTGTTGACCACCACCGGCAGCCCCGTGCGGGCCTCGAACTCGCTGAGCACGCGCGCCATCAGCGGGTCGGCGGCCGGGGAGACGGTCTGGATGCGCGCGGTGCCGTCCACGTGCACGACCGCCGGGATGCGGTCGCGCCAGTCCGGGTGCACGTCGTGCACGAACAGCATGTACGGCGACGGCACCGGCCCGCGCCCGAAGATCTCCCTCGCCCGCGACTCCAGCACCATCGGCGCCACCGGACGGAACTGCTCACGCCCCTTGACGTCGTTGAGCCGCTCGGTGTTGCGGGCGTGCCCGGGGTGCGCGAGCAGCGAGCGGCGGCCGAGCGCCCGCGGCCCGTACTCGGAGCGCCCCTGGAACCAGGCCACGATCCTGTCGGCGGCCAGCTCGGCCGCGACCGCCGCGCCCAGGTCCGCCGGCCTGGTGTGGGGCACCCTGGCCACGTCCAGCCAGGCGCCCAGCTCCTCGTCGGTGAAGCCCCGCCCCAGCGCCGCCCCCGGCATGGGGCCGGCCGGCTCGCCGTACGCCTGGGCCAGGTGGAGCGCGCCGCCGAGCGCCGTGCCCGAGTCGCCCGCCGCCGGCTGCACCCAGATCTCCTCGAACGGCCCCTCACGCAGCAGCCGCGTGTTGGCCACGCAGTTGAGCGCCACGCCGCCGGCCAGGGCGAGCCGCCGCTCGCCGGTGCGCTCGTGCAGCCAGCGCACCAGGTCGAGCAGCACCTCCTCCAGCCTGGCCTGCACGCTCGCCGCCAGGTCGGCGTGGTCGGAGGTCCACGCCCCGCCCTTCGGCAGCCGCTTGGCGAACGACCCCCAGTCGACCGGCTCGACGCGGAACCCGCCGTCGCCGGTGGCGTGCACGACCTCGCGCAGCGCCTCCAGGTGGCGCGGCCGCCCGTACGACGCCATCGCCATGACCTTGTACTCGTCGCTGGAGCGCAGGAAGCCCAGGTGCTCGGTGACCTCCTCGTACATCAGGCCGAGCGAGTGCGGCAGCTCCTGGGCCGCCAGCACCTCCAGCTCGCCGTCCCGGTAGCGGCCCGCCAGGTGGGAGACGTTCTCGCCGCGCCCGTCGCACACGAGCACGGCGCAGTCCCGCCAGGGCGAGGCCAGCCCGGCCGACGCGGCGTGGGCGACGTGGTGCGGCACGTACGACACCCGGCCGGGGTCGAGGCCGGGCAGCGCCGTGGCGAGGAAGGCGGGGGCGCGCACCGCGTACCGGGTGCGCAGGTCCTCCCAGTCGCCCTCGGGGCGCCCCGTCACCAGGGAGGGGTCGTAGGAGTAGGCGACCGCGTCGAGGTCCTCGGGGGAGAGGCCGGCCTCCCGCAGGCACCAGGCGGCGGCCTGCTCGGGCAGCTCCCACGCGGAGAAGGCCAGAGGCCGCTTGCCGTGCTTGCGGCGGCTGAATCGCTCCTCCTCGGCGGCCGCCACGATCCTCCCGTCCACCACCAGCGCCGCCGCGGGGTCGTGAAAGATCGCGTTGATGCCGAGAAACTTCATCTTCCCTCCCTGCGAGATGTCGAGAACCGCTACCGAGAGAAGCGGCTCTCAAACCTCACGTACACGCAGGAGGTGCGGAAACGGCCCTCACCTCCTGCGGTTGGTCACGCTGAGTAGTTGTTTGCCGGGTGACGCCCCGGGTAGCTGCCCGGCACGCGACAGGGGTGGCGCGGGTGGACGGACGGAGGTGGCAGGTGTTCGAGAAGCGGCGTCCAGGAGCGGTGCTGTTCGACCGGGACGGGACCCTGATCAGGGACGTGCCGTACAACGGCGACCCCGCCAAGGTGGAGCCGATGCCGGGGGCGGTGGAGGCCGTGTCGCGGCTGCGCCGCGCCGACGTGCCGGTGGCGGTGGTCACCAACCAGTCGGGCGTGGCCAAGGGCCTGCTGACGCCCGACGAGATGGACCAGGTGAACGCCAGGGTGGAGGAACTGCTGGGCCCGTTCGACGCCTGGGCGATCTGCGTGCACGACGACACCGACGGCTGCACCTGCCGCAAGCCCGCGCCCGGCCTGGTGATCAGGGCGGCGGCCGTGCTCGACGTCAGCCCCCGCGAGTGCGTCGTCGTGGGCGACATCGGCAGGGACATGGAGGCGGCCAGGGCCGCCGGCGCCCGGGGCATCCTGGTGCCGACCGCGGTGACCCGCGAGGAGGAGATCCGCGACGCGCCCGAGGTGGCGGGGAACCTCCTCGACGCCGTCGACCGCGTGCTGAGCGACCTGGACGGCCCGGTGGCGGCCGCGGGGGCGTCCACCTGGGCGCGGGCGCTGGGCTGGAGCCGCTGGTGAGGATCCTCGTCTGGCACGTCCACGGCTCGTGGACCAGCGCGTTCGTCAGGGGCGGCCACGACTACCTGCTGCCCCTCGTCCCCGGCAGGGGGCCCGACGGGCGGGGCAGGGCCGAGACCTACGACTGGCCCGGCAACGCCCGCGAGGTGCCCTGGGACCGGCTGCGCCACGAGCAGGTGGACGTCGTCGTCCACCAGCGCCCGCACGAGCTCGACCTGGCCCGCGAGTGGCTGGGCCGCCGCGTCCCCGGCGTGTACGTCGAGCACAACACCCCCAAGGGCGACGTCCCGGCCACCCGCCACCCGCTGGCCGGCCGCGACGACGTCACCCTGGTGCACGTCACCCACTTCAACGAGCTGTTCTGGGACAACGGCAGGGCGCCCACCCGGGTGATCGAGCACGGCGTCCCCGACCCCGGCCACCTGTACACCGGGGAGCTGCCCAGGGCCGGCGTCGTCGTCAACGAGCCGGTGCGGCGCACCCGCGTCGCCGGCACCGACCTGCTGCCGCGCTTCCACGCCAGGGCGCCGCTCGACGTCTTCGGCATGAAGGTCGAGGGCCTGCCGTACGGCACCTTCGAGGACCTGCCGCAGCACGTCATGCACGCCGAACTGGCCAGGCGCCGCGTCTACCTGCACCCGTACCGGTGGACGTCGCTGGGCCTGGCGCTCATCGAGGCGATGACGCTCGGCATGCCGGTGGTGGCGCTGGCCGCGACCGAGGCGGTCGAGGCGGTGCCGCCCGAGGCGGGCGTCCTGTCGACCCGCGTGGACGTCCTGGCCGACGCGCTGGCCGCCTTCGTCGCCGACCCCGAGCGCGCCGCGCAGGCCGGCAAGGCCGCCAGGACCGCCGCCCTGGCGCGCTACGGGCTCGACAGGTTCCTGCGGGACTGGGACGCCCTGCTCGCCGAGGTATGAGCCCTGGTCCGGTGGGTAGGCGCGATCGGCATGATGATGCTCGACTGGTCACGCAGGGCCGCCTGCCTCGACCTGGACCCGGAGCTGTTCTTCCCGATCTCGATGGAAGGTCCGTGCCAGTCACAGGTCGAGCAGGCCAAGAAGATCTGCAACGGCTGCCCGGTGCGCGAGCCGTGCCTGGCGTACGCGCTGAGCACCCGCCAGGCTCACGGCGTGTGGGGAGGCACCGACCCCGACGAGCGGCGCTCGCTCATCGCCGCGTCGGCAGTGCCTCGGCAAGGAAGCGCTCCCGCTCGTCCTCTGCCAGGTGGTCGCTGAACAGCACCCCGTCGAGGTGGTCGGCCTCGTGCTGGAGCACCCGCGCCAGCACGCCGAGCGCCCGCAGGGTCACCGGCTTGCCGAACATGTCGCGGCCGCGCGCCGTGACCATGTAGGAACGCTCCAGCGGCCACCACACGCCGGGCGCCGACAGGCACGCCTCGTCGGCGGTCACGCGCCGCTCCGACAGCTCCAGGCGGGGGTTCACCAGGTGGCCCGACCTGCCGTCGTACGAGTAGACGATCACCCGCAGCGGCACCCCGAGCTGAGGGGCCGCGAGGCCGGCGCGCCCCGGCCCGGCGCGCAGCGTGGCCGTCAGGGCCTTCACCAGGTCGCGTAGCCCTCGGTCGAAGTCCCGCACCGGCTCGGCCACCGAGCGCAGCACCGGATCGTCGAACAGGCGTATGGGCCGCACAGTCACCCGCAACTCCCCGATCGTCGCGGCGTCGGGATCGACGCCATGGTCACGTTTCCCCCGGGCGGCGGCGGCCAATCCCCGGGCGCCCGCCTTGTAGCACAGCGGTAACAGAGGAGACCCAGCGGCGAAACCACCCGAAAGCAGTATCGGGGGGTGATCTCACTTCCGGCACACGTTCCTGTGATGCCCGGCTGGGTGCTCGGGGCCCGGCCGGGCCCGTACCCGCTGCGCGACGACCATCCGGAGGTGTGTCCGTGAGCGCTCCTCCCCTGGAGACCGGTCCCTCTCCTGAGACGGCGCCGGACGCCCTGGCCGGGTTCACGGTCGGCGTCACCGCGACCAGGCGGCGCGAGGAGTTCGGCGCGCTGCTGGAGCGGCGCGGCGCCCGCGTGCTGAGCGCCCCCGCGATCCGCCTCGTCCCGCTCGCCGAGGACGCCGACCTGCTGGCCGCCACCCGCGCCGCGCTCGCCGCGCCCCTGGACGACGTCGTGGTGACCACGGGCGTCGGGTTCCGCGGCTGGATGGCCGCCGCCGAGGGCTGGGGGCTGTCGGCCGACCTCGTGGGGCACCTGTCCGCCGCCCGCCTGCTCACCCGCGGCCCGAAGGCAAGGGGCGCGGTGCGCGCTGCCGGGCTGGGCGACCACTGGACCCCGGCCGGCGAGTCCTGCGAGGAGGTCAAGCAGTACCTGCTCGCCCAGGACCTGCGCGGGCGGCGCCTGGCGGTGCAGCAGCACGGCGAGCCGCTCACCGAGTTCGTGGCCGACCTGCGCAGCGCCGGGGCCGAGGTGATCGAGATCCCGGTCTACCGGTGGCTGCCGTACCGGGACATGGCGCCGCTGCGCCGTCTCATCACCCAGACCGTGTCGGGCGCCGTGGACGCCGTCGCCTTCACCAGCGCGCCCGCCGTCCACGCCATGCTGGGCGCGGCCCGCGCGGAAGGGCTGGAGGAGCGGCTGCTCGCCGCGTTCTCCGGGACGGTCGTGGCCGCGTGCGTCGGCCCCGTCACCGCCGCGCCGCTCGTCTCGCGCGGCGTGCGCACCCTGCAGCCGGACCGGGCGCGGCTCGGCGCGCTCGCCCGCGCGCTGGCCAGGCACCTGCCCGAGCACGGCGTCACCCGCCTGGTCGCCGCCGAGCACCACCTGGAGATCCGCGGCCACGCGGTGGCCGTGGACGGCGAGCTGAGACCGCTGCCGCCCGCGCCCATGGCCGTGCTCAAGCGCCTGGCCGAGCGTCCCGGGCACGTGGTCTCGCGCGCCGACCTGCGGACGGTGCTGCCGGGCAGCGTGTCCAGGGACTCCGCCGAGCACGCCGTCGAGATGGCCGTCACCAGGCTGCGCCGCGCGCTCGGCCCCTCCGGGATCGTCGAGACCGTGGTCAAGCGCGGCTACCGCCTCGCCTGCCACTACGGCCCGAGCCGCCAGGAGCCGAGCCGCCAGGAGCCGAGCCGCCAGGAGCCGAGCCGCCAGGAGCCGAGCCGCCAGGAGCCGAGCGGCCGGGAGCCGAGCCGGCCCGGGGCGGGGTCGTGACGGCCTCGCTCGTCCTGGCCGCGCACGGCACGCGCGACCCCGCGGGGGAGCGCACGCTCGCGGCGCTCGCCGGGGCCGTCCGCGCCGCCCGGCCGGGGCGCCGGGTGGAGCTCGCCCACCTGGAGATCAGCAGCCCGTCGCTGGCCGACGTGCTGCCCCGCGTGCCGGGGCCGGTGGTCGTCGTGCCGCTGCTGCTCGCGGGCGGCTACCACGCGCACATCGACCTGCCCGCCGTGGTGGCCCGCCGCCGCCCTGACGCCGTGGTGGCCGGCCGGCTCGGCCCCCACCCGCTGCTCACGGCGGCGCTGGCCCGAGGGCTCGCGCAGGCGGGCCTGCGGCCCACGGACGCGGTGGTGCTGGGGGCGGCAGGCTCGTCGGACCCCGCCGCGCTCGCCGACGTGCGCGCGGCGGCCCGCAGGCTCGCGGCGCGCCTGGCCAGGCCCGTCACGGCCGCGTTCGCCGCCTCCGGGACGCCGACCGTCGAGGAGGCGCTGGACCGCCTCAGGGCGACCCCCGCGCCGCGTGTGGCCCGCGTGGCCGTGGCCTCCTACCTGCTCGCCCCGGGCTTCTTCCACGACCGGCTGGCCGCCGCGGGCGCCGACCTCGTCAGCGGCCCGCTGGGGGCCGACCCGGACGTGGCCGCGCTGATCTGGCGCCGGTACGACGAGGCGCGGGCGGCAGCGGGCCACGGACGGGGCCCGCGCACGGTCTCGGCGCCGCACGGGCCGCAGGCCGCGGGTCAGCCGTCGGTGTCGCGGTCCCTGCGCCGCAGGTAACGCTCGAACTCCGCCGCGATGGCGTCGCCGCTGGCCTCGGGCAGCTCGGCGGCGTCCTTGCGCTCCTCGAGCTCCTTGACGTACTCGGCGACCTCGCTGTCCTGCGAGGCGAGCTCGTCGACGCCGCGCTCCCACGCCCTGGCCTCCTCGTCGAGGTCGCCCAGCGGCATCGGGATCTCCAGGAGGTCCTCGAGGCGGCGCAGCAGCGCCAGCGTGGCCTTCGGGTTGGGCGGCTGCGCCACGTAGTGCGGCACGGACGCCCACAGCGAGACGGCGTTCAGGCCCGCCTCGCCGAACGCGTGCTGGAGCACGCCCACGATGCCGGTGGGGCCCTCGTACCTGCTGAGCTCAAGGCCGGTGGAGCGGGCCAGCCCCTCGTCGGTGGCGCCGCCGAGGATGGGCACGGGACGGGTGTGCGGCGAGTCGTTGAGCAGCGCGCCCAGCATGACGGCCATCTCGACGCCGAGCTCGCGGCAGACGCCGATGATGTCGGAGCAGAAGGAGCGCCAGCGCATGTTGGGCTCGATGCCGCGCAGCAGCACGACGTCGCGCTCGCTGCCCGGCGGCCTGGCCCGCAGCAGCCGGGTGGTGGGCCACACGATGGACCGGGTGAGCCCGTCGCCCATCTCGACGACCGGGCGGGTGACCTGGAAGTCGTAGTAGTCGTCGGGGTCGAGCGCCAGCAGGGGCTCGGCCTTCCACGCGGACTCGAGGTGGGCGATCACACCGCTGGAAGCCTCGCCCGCGTCGTTCCAGCCCTCGAACGCGGCAATGAGCACCGGCTCGACGAGCTCGGGCAGCCCTTCGAACTCGATCACGTGTCGCCTCCTCTCTCCTCCGTCGCGCTAAGCCTATGCGGTCGGGGGCCGTCGGCGTCACTGATCTCCGTCGCGGCCGCCGCCGCGGCTCCCGGCGGCCCGGCTGACGTCGGCATTCGGGGCTGATGGGACAAGGGGGACATCAGGTGGGGCGGCGTGTCGCGACGCGCCCGATCCCCGCCGCGCGGGACACGCCGCGGGAGAGCACGCGGCGCGGGGCTCCACGGGCGTCCGATACGTGGTCAACGCGATGCCGGGCGGGCGGCAGCGGATAAGCTCTGTTCCATGAGCATCTCCCCATCCTTCCGAGAAGTGTTGTCCCAGCGGGTCGTCGTGGCCGACGGGGCTATGGGCACGATGCTCCAGGCCCAGGACCCGACCCTCGACGACTTCGAGGGCCACGAGGGCTGCAACGAGGTTCTCAACGTCACCAGGCCCGACATCGTGCAGGGCGTCCACGACGCCTACTTCGCCGTCGGCGTCGACTGCGTCGAGACCAACACCTTCGGCGCCAACCTCGCCGCCCTCGGCGAGTACGACATCGCCGACCGCGTGTTCGAGTACTCCGAGGCCGGCGCCAGGATCGCCCGCGAGCGGGCCGACCACTGGTCCACGCCCGACCACCCGCGCTTCGTGCTCGGCTCGATGGGCCCCGGCACCAAGCTGCCCACGCTCGGCCACCTGCCGTACGCGAGCCTGCGCGACGCCTACCGCGACAACGCCGCCGGCCTGGTCGCGGGCGGCGCCGACGCGATCATCATCGAGACCAGCCAGGACCTCCTGCAGGTCAAGGCCGCCGTCGTCGGCGCCCGCACGGCCATCGAGGCCGCCGGCCGCGACGTGCCGATCATCGCCCAGGTCACCATCGAGACCAACGGCGCCATGCTGCTCGGCTCCGAGATCGGCGCCGCGCTCACCGCCATCGAGCCGCTCGGCGTCGACATCGTCGGCCTCAACTGCGCCACCGGCCCGGCCGAGATGAGCGAGCACCTGCGCTACCTGGCCCGCCACTCCAGGCTCAGGCTCTCCTGCATGCCCAACGCGGGCCTGCCGGTGCTGACGGCCGACGGCGCGTACTACCCGCTCACCCCCGACGAGCTGGCCGAGGCGCACGACGCCTTCACCCGCGACTACGGCCTGGCCCTGGTCGGGGGCTGCTGCGGCACCACGCCCGAGCACCTGCGCCGCGTGGTCGAGCGGGTGCGCGGCAGGGAGGTGGCCGCCAGGCGGCCGCACCCCGAGCCCGGCGCGTCCTCGCTGTACCAGACCGTCCCGTTCCGCCAGGACACCTCCTACCTGGCCATCGGCGAGCGCTGCAACACCAACGGCTCCAAGGCCTTCCGCGAGGCCATGCTGGAGGGCCGCTGGGACGACTGCGTCGAGATGGCCCGCGACCAGGCCCGCGACGGCGCCCACATGCTCGACCTGTGCGTCGACTACGTCGGCCGCGACGGCGTGGCCGACATGAAGGAGCTGGCCTTCCGCTTCGCCACGGCCTCCACCCTGCCGATCATGCTCGACTCCACCGAGCCCGACGTCCTGCAGGCCGGCCTGGAGATGCTGGGCGGGCGCGCCGCGGTCAACTCCGTCAACTACGAGGACGGCGCCGGCCCCGACTCCCGCTTCCAGCGCATCATGCGCCTGGTGCGCGAGCACGGCGCGGCCGTCGTGGCCCTGACCATCGACGAGGAGGGCCAGGCCCGCACCGCCGAGTGGAAGGTGCGCGTGGCCACCCGCCTCATCGAGGACCTCGTCACCAACTGGGGCATGCGGGTCGAGGACATCATCGTCGACTGCCTCACCTTCCCCATCGCCACCGGCCAGGAGGAGACCAGGCGCGACGGCCTGGAGACCATCGAGGCGATCCGCGAGCTCAAGCGCCGCTACCCCGAGGTGCAGACCACCCTCGGCCTGTCGAACATCAGCTTCGGCCTCAACCCGGCCGCCCGCGTGGTGCTCAACTCGGTGTTCCTCAACGAGTGCGTCAACGCGGGGCTCGACTCCGCGATCGTCCACGCCTCGAAGATCCTGCCGATGGCGCGCATCCCCGAGGAGCAGCGCAGGGTCGCCCTCGACATGGTCTACGACCGCCGCCGCGAGGGCTACGACCCGCTGCAGCGCTTCATGGAGCTGTTCGAGGGCGTCGACAGCTCCTCCGCCGCCTCCGCCAGGGCCGAGGAGCTGGCGGCGCTGCCGCTGTGGGAGCGGCTCAAGCGGCGCATCGTCGACGGCGAGAAGAAGGGCCTGGAGGCCGACCTCGACGCCGGGCTGGCCGAGCGCCCCGCCCTGGAGATCATCAACGACGTGCTGCTCGACGGCATGAAGACGGTGGGCGAGCTGTTCGGCTCCGGCCAGATGCAGCTGCCGTTCGTGCTGCAGTCGGCCGAGGTGATGAAGACCGCCGTCGCCCACCTCGAACCGCACATGGAGCGCGTCGAGGGCGAGACCAAGGGCCGCATCGTGCTGGCCACCGTCAAGGGCGACGTCCACGACATCGGCAAGAACCTCGTCGACATCATCTTGTCCAACAACGGCTACGAGGTCGTCAACCTCGGCATCAAGCAGCCGGTCTCCTCCATCCTCGAGGCCGCCGACGAGCAGAAGGCCGACGTCATCGGCATGTCGGGCCTGCTCGTCAAGTCCACGGTCGTGATGAAGGAGAACCTGGAGGAGATGAACTCCAGGGGCCTGTCGGGCAAGTACCCCGTGCTGCTCGGCGGCGCCGCGCTCACCCGCGCGTACGTGGAGCAGGACCTCGCGGAGCTGTTCGAGGGCGAGGTGCGTTACGCCCGCGACGCGTTCGAGGGGCTGCGCCTGATGGACGCCTTCATGGCGGTCAAGCGCGGCGTCGAGGGCGCCACGCTGCCGCCGCTGCGCGAGCGCCGCGTCAAGACCGGCGCCGTGCTCACCCGCACCCCGGTCGAGGAGCTGCCCTCCCGCTCCGACGTGGCCGCCGACAACCGGGTGCCCGCTCCGCCGTTCCACGGCGACCGCATCGTCAAGGGCATCCCGCTCGCCGACTACGCCGCCTTCCTCGACGAGCGCGCGCTGTTCCTCGGCCAGTGGGGGCTCAAGCCCACCAGGGGCGGCGACGGGCCGGGCTACGAGGAGCTCGTCGAGGGCGAGGGCAGGCCGCGGCTGCGCATGTGGCTGGAGCGGGCGCAGACCGAGGGCCTGCTGGAGGCGGCCGTGGTCTACGGCTACTTCCCGTGCGTCAGCGACGGAGACTCTCTGATCATCCTCGACGACGCGGGGCGCGAGCGCACCCGCTTCACGTTCCCGCGCCAGCGCCGCGACCGGCACCTGTGCCTGTCCGACTTCTTCCGTCCGAAGGACTCCGGCGAGGTGGACGTCGTCGGCTTCCAGGTCGTCACCATGGGCTCGAAGATCGCCCAGGCCACCGGCGAGCTGTTCGCCAAGGACGCCTACCGCGACTACCTCGAACTGCACGGCCTGTCCGTGCAGCTCACCGAGGCGCTCGCCGAGTACTGGCACGCCCGGGTGCGCTCCGAGTGGGGCATCGGCGGCGACGAGTCGCTCGACGACATGCTCAAGGTCAACGTCCAGGGCTGCCGCTACTCGTTCGGCTACCCGGCCTGCCCCAACCTGGAGGACCAGGTGCAGCTCTTCGAGCTGCTGCAGCCGGAGCGCATCGGCGTCACGCTCTCGGAGGAGTTCCAGCTCCACCCCGAGCAGGCCACCTCGGCCCTCGTCGCGCACCATCCCGAAGCCAAGTACTTCAACGTCTGACGGCCGGCGCGGCAGGGAATCGGGGGTAACGAGCGGTGGAAGCCGTCTTCTTCGACATGGACGGGCTTCTCGTCGACAGCGAGAAGGTGTGGCTGGAGATCGAGACCGAGGTCATGGCGCGCCTCGGCGCGGTCTGGACGATCGAGCACCAGGCGCGTCTGGTGGGCGGGTCGATGGAGCGGGCCGTCGCGTACATGCTGGCGGTCTCGGGCGCCGACGTGCCGCCGGGCACGGTCCGCGACTGGATGGTCGAGGGCATGGTCGGGCGGCTTTCGCTGGGCGTGCCCGTCATGCCGGGCGCGGGTGAGCTGCTGGCCGCGTTGCGGGCCGAGGGCGTGCCGGTGGCGCTGGTCACCTCGTCGCTGAAGGACATCGCCGAGGCGGCGCTCGGCGCGGTCGGCAGGCACCTGTTCGACGCCGTCGTCACCGCCGACGACGTGCGGCGCACCAAGCCCGACCCCGAGCCGTACCTCACGGCGGCCGCGATGCTGGACGTGGAGCCGGTGCGCTGCGTGGTGCTGGAGGACTCCCCGACGGGCGTCGCCGCGGCCACGGCCGCGGGCTGCGCGGTGGTGGCCGTGCCGAGCCTGCTGCCGATCGACCCGGCGCCCGGCCGGCTCGTGGTCGACTCGCTCACCGCCGTCTCGGTGACCGATCTGCGGGGTCTCGTCCGCGTCTGAGGGTTGTCCCTTAGGGGAGAAGTCCGGCTTCCGGAGGAGCTGCGTCCGCCGGTCGGCGTGCCAGGATGGAGAGGTAGCCGACGACAGCCAACGGACGGGGAGCGGCCGGAATGTCCTTCGAACAGATCGCGTGGTTGCCGCTGTGCGCCGGTGTCACGGCCGTGGGGCTGGTGATGAGCTTCATGGCGTTCAGGCGCAGGGGGGCGGCCTCGGGCATGCGGGTGGCGGCGTGGGCGCTGCTGCCGGTGGCGGCGTACCTGACGGGGGCGCTGCAGGCGCTGTGGACGGTGGGCGCCACGCTCGTGGGGTTCGTCACCGGGCTGGTGCTCAACCCGCTCGTCTGGGCCGGCATCGCGGTCACGGGCCTGTCGGTGGTGCTGTTCCTCGTCTCGGGCGTGCTGCGCGGGCGCACCCTGTCGCGGGGCAGGCCCAAGGGTGAGGAGCCGGCGGCGAAGACACAGCCGGTGGCGGGCCGGGGCGACACCCCGGCGGTGGGCCGGTCCAAGCCCGCGCAGGCGCCCGGCACAGCCCGGAAGCCCGCCTCCGACGACGACTTCTCTGACGTCGAGGACATCCTCAAGCGTCACGGCATCAGTTGAGGGTGGGCTGTGTCACAGTTCCGAGACCCAACCGGTACGGGCCCCGGACATTCCCTCCAAGATCGATACGAATGAGTTTCGCGTCAATCACAGTTGAGCCACATCGAGCGCTGAGGGGCTAGTCACAGCAGCTCAGGCCATAGATTCTGCCTCCTGGGGCCGCGACAGGGCGGCCGACCTCGCACGGGCGCATACCCTGACCGGGATCGCGCCGCACACGGACGACGTCGTCTGGAATCCAGGGGGCAACTGGCATGACCGCACCGCTCGATCTTCCGGACTCGGCCATCGAGGCCGGACCGGAGACCGTTCTTGAGGGGGCGGAGTCCAACGTCATCCGAGGGCGTTCCCTCGGACAGATCGCCTGGATGCGCCTCAGGCGCGATCGCGTCGCCATGGCGGGTGGCATCGTCATCCTCCTGCTGATCCTCGGCGCGATCTTCGCTCCGCTGCTGGTGTCATGGTTCGGGCACCCTCCGGCCGAGTGGCACAGGGAGAAGATCGACCCGGCGATCCAGGCCCCGATCGGCACGTTCGGCGGCATGAGCTGGGACTTCCTGCTCGGTGTCGAGCCGACCACGGGCCGTGACCTGTTCAGCCGCATCCTGTACGGATCCCGCGTCTCGCTGCTGATCGCGTTCTTCGCGACGCTGCTGTGCGTGCTGCTCGGGACCGTGCTCGGGATGATCGCCGGCTTCTTCGGCGGCTGGGTCGACACGATCATCAGCCGCCTGATGGACATCTTCCTGGCCTTCCCGCTGCTGGTGTTCGCGCTGGCGCTGGCGGGCGTGATCCCCGACAAGGCGTTCGGCATGTCAGGTGACACGCTGAGAATCAGCCTGCTGGTGTTCATCATCGGGTTCTTCAACTGGCCCTACATCGGGCGCATCATCCGAGGGCAGACCCTGTCGCTCCGCGAACGGGAGTTCGTCGACGCCGCCCGCAGCCTGGGCGCGCGCAACCACGTCATCCTGTTCAAGGAGATCCTGCCCAACCTGCTGGCGCCGATCCTCGTGTACTCGACGCTGCTCATCCCCTCGAACATCCTGTTCGAGGCCGCGCTGTCCTTCCTGGGGGTGGGCGTGCGGCCGCCGACCCCGACGTGGGGAGGCATGCTGGCCGAGGCGGTGCACAACTACGACGTCGCACCGAACTTCATGCTCTTCCCCGGTCTGGCGATCTTCGTCACCGTGCTGGCGTTCAACCTGCTCGGTGACGGTCTGAGGGACGCCTTCGACCCGAAGGCCCGATAGGCCCTCGTGAGTTTTCCGCAAGTTCTACGAACTCCTAGATCAAGGGGTGTGTCAGGTCCATGAAGATCAGATCAACGGCGTCGGCGGTCGCGATGACCGCCGCTCTCGCCCTGGTCGTGTCCGCGTGCGGTGGCGGCGGCGGTGGCTCGAAGGGCTCCACGGGCGGCGGCAAGGACGAGGCGCCCGCCAGCCAGTACAACGCCGCGGTGACGCAGGTGGTCAACCCGTCGACGAAGACCGGCGGCACGCTGCGGATGGGCATGCCGGGCGACTTCGACTCGGTGGACCCGGGCGACATGTACTACGGCTACGCCTGGAACTTCGCCCGCCTGTACACGCGCGCGCTCACCATGTTCAAGCCGGTGCCCGGCGAGGAGGGCCTGCAGCTCGTCGGCGACCTCGCCGAGGGCCTGGGCACGCCCAGCGACGGCGGCAAGACGTGGACGTACAAGCTGCGTGAGGGCGTGAAGTTCGAGGACGGCACCCCCGTCACGTCCAAGGACGTGAAGTACGCCGTGGCCCGCTCCCTGGACAAGGACATCCTGCCCAGCGGCCCGACCTACTTCAACGACTGGCTGGACCTCGGCGACTACACCGGCCCGTACAAGATGAAGGGCAAGCTCGACGACTGGAAGGGCATCGAGACGCCCGACGACCGGACGATCGTCTTCCACCTGAAGAAGCCGTACGGCGGTTTCGACTACTTCGCCATGCTCCCGCAGACGGCCCCCGTCCCCGAGGCGAAGGACACCGGCTCCAAGTACAAGGAGCACCCGGTCTCGACCGGCCCCTACATGTTCAAGGCGCACGAGCTCACCAAGCGCATCGAGCTGGTGAAGAACCCGAACTGGGACGCGGCGACCGACCCGAACCGCAAGCAGCTCAACGACTCCGTCGAGGTGCTGCTCGGCCAGAACGAGGACGACCTCGACCAGCGCCTCCTCTCCGGCAAGATCGACATCAAGGTCAACAGCACCGGCGTCGGCGCCAACGCCCGCAAGACCGTGCTGACCGACCCCAAGGTCAAGCAGTACGCCGACTCCGCGCTGATCGACCGGACCTGGTTCACCAACATCAACGGTGACGTCCCGCCGTTCGACAACATCCACTGCCGCAAGGCGGTCATGTACGCGACCGACCGCTCGGCCATCCAGGGCGCCTACGGCGGCCCCGACGCCGGTGGCGACATCGCCCTCAGCCTCATGCCGCCGAAGATGACGGGCTACCAGAAGATCGACCCGTACGGCGTCGAGGCCAACCCGACCGGCGACCTGGCCAAGGCCAAGGAGGAGCTGGCGGCCTGCGGCCAGCCGAACGGCTTCAGCACCACCATCTCCTTCCGCAACGAGCGCGCCGCCGAGAAGCAGACCGCCGAGGCGCTGCAGCAGTCGCTCGCCCGCGTGGGCATCAAGCTGGAGCTCAAGGGCTACCCGCAGGGCGACTACTTCAGGCTGTATGCCGGTAAGCCCGACTTCGCCAAGAAGAACAACCTCGGCCTCATGGTCTACGGCTGGGGCGCCGACTACCCCGAGGGCTTCGGCTTCTTCCAGCAGATCGTCGACAGCCGGGTCATCCGTCCCTCCGGTAACACGAACCTCACCGTGAAGGACCCGAAGATCGACGCGCTCATCGACCAGGCGGCCGCCGAGACGGACGCCACCAAGCGCAGCCAGATCTGGGCCGAGGTCGACAAGCAGGTCATGGACTCCGCGTTCATCCTGCCGTACGTGTGGGCCCACGGCCTGTTCTACCGGCCGCCGCACCTGAAGAACGTCTTCGTCAGCCAGAACTGGGGCATGTACGAGTACCTCACGCTGAGCACCCAGTAGCACCCCGGACGGGGAGTCCCGCCGGAACGTCCGTCGAAAGCAGGTGAAGGCTTGGGCGGCCGGGTCCACAAGGCCCGGCCGCCGTGGCCGAGATCAGTGTTCACATACATTCTCAGACGGTTGATAGCGGCCGTCATGCTGCTCTTCGTGGTGAGCATCGCGACGTTCGCCATCTTCTTCCTCGTGCCTCGGCTCGCTGGGATGTCTGCTGACGACCTCGCCTCCCGCTACGTGGGCAAGGCGGCCAACGCCGAGATCATCCACGACACGGCCATCCGGCTGGGGTTCAACGACCCGATCATCGTGCAGTACGGGCGCTTCGTGAAGGGCATCTTCGTCGGCGTCGAGCGCAACTACGGCCCCGGCGTCGAGCACTGCCCGGCGCCCTGCCTGGGCTACTCGTACGTCACGCAGAACCCGGTGCTGCCCGACCTGCTCAACCGGCTGCCGATCACCCTGTCGCTGGCGCTCGGCGCCGCCGTCGTGTGGCTCGTCTTCGGCGTGGCGACCGGCGTGGTCTCCGCGCTCAGGCGCGGCAGCTTCTTCGACCGCCTGTCCATGGGCGTCGCCCTGGCCGGCGTGTCGCTGCCCATCTTCTTCACCGGCATCGTCTCCCTGGCCATCTTCCGCGACCAGCTCGGCCTGGTCGGCGACGTGGCCGACTGGGTGCCGTTCACCGAGGACCCTCTCACCTGGGCCAACAACCTGATCCTGCCCTGGGTGACGCTGGCCTTCCTGTACGCCGCCGGTTACGCCCGGCTCACCCGGGCGGGCATGCTGGAGACCATGTCGGAGGACTACATCCGCACCGCCAGGGCCAAGGGCCTGCCCGAACGGGTGGTGGTGCTCAAGCACGGCCTGCGCGCCACGCTCACGCCCGTGCTCACCATGTTCGGCCTCGACCTCGGCCTGCTGCTCGGCGGCGCCGTCCTGACGGAGAGCACGTTCTCGCTGCCCGGCATCGGCAAGTACGCGGTCGACGCCATCGGCAACAACGACCTTCCCCAGGTGATGGGCGTCACCCTGCTCGCGGCGACGTTCATCATCGTGGCCAACCTGATCGTGGACATGCTGTACGCGGTCGTCGACCCGAGGGTGAGGCTGTCGTGACCCCGTTCCTCGACGTCAAGGATCTGAAGATCCACTTCTCGACGGACGACGGCCTCGTCAGGTCGGTGGACGGGCTGACGTTCAGCCTCGAACGCGGCAAGACGCTCGGCATCGTGGGCGAGTCGGGCTCCGGCAAGTCCGTCACCAGCCTCGGCATCCTCGGCCTGCACAAGGGCAAGGGCGCCAACATCTCCGGCGAGATCTGGCTCGACGGCGAGGAGCTCGTCGGCGCCTCGCAGGAGCACGTGCGCGGGCTGCGCGGCAAGAAGATGGCGATGATCTTCCAGGATCCGCTGTCGGCGATGCACCCGTTCTACACCGTCGGCGACCAGATCATCGAGGCGTACCGCATCCACAACAAGGTCACCAAGGCGGTGGCCAAGAAGCACGCCATCGACATGCTGGGCCGGGTCGGCATCCCCGAGCCGCAGCGGCGGGTCGACTCCTACCCGCACGAGTTCTCCGGCGGCATGCGGCAGCGCGCGATGATCGCCATGGCGCTCTCCTGCGACCCCGAGCTGCTCATCGCCGACGAGCCCACCACCGCGCTCGACGTGACGGTACAGGCGCAGATCCTCGACCTCATGGTCGACCTCCAGCGGGAGTTCAACTCCGCCCTGATCATCATCACGCACGACCTCGGCGTCGTGGCCGAGCTGTCCGACGACATCCTCGTCATGTACGCCGGCAAGTGCATCGAGTACGGCACCGCCGAGGACATCTTCTACCGTCCCGAGCACCCCTACACGTGGGGTTTGCTGGGGTCGATGCCCCGCCTCGACCGCGAGCCCACCGAGCGGCTCATGCCGATCAAGGGCTCGCCGCCGTCCCTGATCAACGTGCCGCCCGGCTGCGCCTTCCACCCCCGCTGCCCGTACGCAGAACGCACCAAGGGCAAGGCCACCACCGAGGTCCCCGCCCTGGCCGAGACCTCGGGCGGGCACCTGGTGCGCTGCCACATGGACCAGGAGGAGCGGCGCACGCTGTGGGAGAACGAGATCAAGCCAATGCTGGAGACCCAGTGAGCGAGCCGAAGGGCGGCGCCGAGCCGCTGCTTTCCGTACAGGACCTGGAGAAGCACTTCCCCGTCACCAAGGGCCTGCTCAAGCGGCAGGTCGGCGCGGTCAAGGCCGTCGACGGCATCAGCTTCGACGTCTTCAAGGGCGAGACCCTGGGCCTGGTGGGGGAGTCCGGCTGCGGCAAGTCCACGACCGGCCGCCTGGTCACGCGCCTGCTGGAGCCCACCGGCGGCAAGGTGGTCTTCGAGGGCGAGGACATCACGCACCTCGGGCAGGGCAGGCTCAGGCCGCTCCGCCGCGACATGCAGATGATCTTCCAGGACCCGTACTCGTCGCTCAACCCGCGCCACACCGTCGGCACCATCGTCGGCGCGCCGTTCCACATCCAGGGCGTCCAGACCGAGAACGGCGTCAAGAAGGCCGTCCAGGACCTCCTCGCCCTGGTCGGGCTCAACCCCGAGCACTACAACCGCTACCCGCACGAGTTCTCGGGCGGCCAGCGGCAGCGCATCGGCATCGCCCGCACGCTCGCGCTCAAGCCGAAGCTCATCATCGCCGACGAGCCGGTCTCCGCCCTGGACGTGTCGATCCAGGCGCAGGTCGTCAACCTCCTGGAGGACCTGCAGAACGAGCTCGACCTGACATACGTGGTCATCGCCCACGACCTGTCGGTGGTGCGCCACATCAGCGACCGGGTCGCGGTCATGTACCTCGGCAAGATCGTCGAGATCGCCGACCGCCATCGCCTGTACGGCTCGCCCATGCACCCGTACACCAACGCGCTGATGTCGGCCGTGCCGGTGCCCGACCCGAAGGCGCGCAAGGAGCGCGAGCGCATCCGCCTGACCGGCGACGTGCCCAGCCCGCTCAACCCGCCGCCCGCCTGCCGCTTCCACACCCGCTGCTGGAAGGCGCAGGAGATCTGCAAGACGGTCGAGCCGCCGCTGCAGGAGATGGCGAGCGGCCACCAGGTGGCCTGCCACTTCCCGGAGAACGCCGTGGGCGTCGGCAGCGGCCCCGCGCAGGAGCCCGCCGCGGCCTCCTGACCCACGCTCCGCCCGCGCCCCCTTCCGCCCACCGGGAGGGGGCGCGCCGCGCACCACCCCAGGCCCGCGCCGCGCACCGCCCCGGCCCCGCGCCCCAGGCCCGCGCCGGGTACTGCCCCGGCCCCGCGCCCCAGGCCCGCGCCGGGCCCGCCGGGGCGGGGAGGTCAGGACATCGCGCCCGGCGTGATCAGCCCCGTCTCGTACGCGAGCACCACCGCCTGCACCCGGTCGCGCAGCCCCAGCTTCGTCAGCACGTTGCCGACGTGCGTCTTCACCGTGGTCTCGCTCACCACGAGCTTGGCCGCGATCTCCGCGTTGGACATCCCCTTCGCGATCAGCCGCAGCACCTCCAGCTCCCGCTCGGTGAGCCGGTCGAGCCTGGCAGGGGCGGGCTGCTCGTGCGCCGACGGCAGCCGCGAGGCGAACCTGTCCAGCAGCCGCCTGGTCACGCTCGGCGCCACGATCGCGTCGCCCGCCGCCACCACCCGGATCGCCTGCACCAGCTCGTCGGGCGGCACATCCTTCAGCAGGAAGCCGGACGCGCCGGAACGCAGCGCCTCCACGATGTACTCGTCCAGGTCGAACGTCGTCAGCACCAGCACCTTCGGCACGTGCGCCGACGGCGCCGCCTCGCGCACGATCCTGCGGGTCGCCTCGATGCCGTCGACGCCCGGCATGCGGATGTCCATGAGCACGACGTCGGGCAGCAGCGCCCGCGTCTGCTCCTGGGCGCCCTTGCCGTCGCCCGCCTGGCCCACCACCGTGATGTCGGGCTCGGCCTCAAGGATCAGGCGGAAACCGGTACGCAGCAGCGGCTGGTCGTCCACCAGCAGCACTCTGATCGTCATTGGCCGTCCTTCAACGGGAACCTCGCCCGCACCTCGAAACCGCCCCCGGTTCGCGGACCGATGCTCAGGATTCCACCATAGAGGGCCACCCGCTCGCGAATCCCCACCAGGCCGTGGCCGGTGCGCTCGGCCGGCGCCGCCTGGCCCGTGCCGTCGTCCTCGACCCGTACGTCCAGCTCGCCGGGGCGGTGCGTGAGCGTCACCACCGCCGTCGCGCCGGGCCCCGCGTGCCGCAGGCTGTTCGTCAGCCCCTCCTGGACCAGCCGGTAGGCGGCCAGGTCGACGCCCGGCGGGAGGGGCCGCGGCTCGCCCTCGACGTGCAGCAGCGCGGGCAGCCCCGCCTCGCGCATCTGCTCCAGCAGCGCGGGCAGGTCGCGCACGCCCGGCTGCGGCCCCAGCTCGGCGCGGGCGTCGGTACGCAGCACGCCCACGATGTTGCGCATCTCCGTCATCGCCAGGCGGCCGGTGTGCTCGATCGCCGACAGCGCCTCGCGCGCCAGCTCGGGGTCCTTGCCGAGCACCCGGCGCGCCGCTGCGGCCTGCACGGTCATGACGCTCACGTGGTGGGCCACGACGTCGTGCAACTCCCTGGCGATGCGCGAGCGCTCCTCGGCCCGCGCCGCCCGCGTGTCGGCCGCGCGCGCCCGCTCCAGCCGGCCCGCCCGCTCCCGCAGCTCCTCCAGGTACGCCCTCCGCAGCCGCAGGCTCCTGCCCACCCCCCACACGGAGGCCAGCGCCATCACCACCACCACGTGCTCGCTCCAGCCGGCCCTGACCGGCGTCGCCGCCGCGCCCGCCGCGTAGGTCACCAGCGAGACCAGCAGGCCGCCGAGCGCCGCGGCGAGACCGCCGGAGGACGCCACGGAGTACAGCAGCACGAACCCGGCCAGGCCCGCCGCCCCGCCCCCGTAGCCGAAGGCCGCGAGCAGCGTCTCGGGCACCAGGCCCGCGCACAGCCCGGCGAGCGGACGCCGCCTGCGCACCGCCACCGGCGCGCACGCCGCCACCACCAGGGCGGCGCCCAGCGCGTCGGGGTCGCGCACACCGCCCGTGGGCAGGCCCTCGGCCACGAGCCGCTGGGGGCCGTACAGGAAGAACAGCGCCACCGACGCCGCGGCCAGCACGGCGGCGAACACCGTGTCGTGGAGCGTGGTCCTGTCGATGCGCACGGCATCACTGTAGGACCCGCCCCACCGGGCACGACTCCTCCCACGGGAGGATTACGGCCGGCCCGCGCCGCCCGATGCGAGGGCTTCGTCCCTGGCCCGCCGAAGGGGCGTCCGCCGCGCCCGGCCCCTACACGTGCCGTGCCCGGCCCCTACGCGTGCCGACGCCCCGCCCCCGCACGCGCCGCGCCCCGCTCCTCCCGGGGCGGCGGGTCACAGCTCATCCGTGGCGGCCCGCCGGTTGCTGCGCACGGTGTCGCCCGGCTGCCGGTCGGGCACCGGCGGCGGCGTGCCGCCGAACTCGGGGCACAGCGCCTGGTGGTCGCACCAGTCGCACAGCCTGCTGCGGCGCGCCCGCCACTCGCCCGACTCCAGCGCCCGCTCGATCGCCGCCCACAGCGCCGTCACCTTGCGCTCGGTGGCCCGCAGGTCGGCCTCGTCGGGGGCGTAGCGCAGCACCTCGCCCCCGCCGCCGAGGTAGACGAGCTGCAGCAGCCGCGGCACCGTGCCGCGCAGCCGCCACAGCACGAGGGCGTAGAACTTCATCTGGAACAGCGCCTTGGCCTCGAACTCGGGCCCCGGGGCGCTGCCCGTCTTGTAGTCGACCACCCGCACGTCGCCGGTGGGCGCCACGTCGAGCCTGTCGACGTAGCCGCGCAGCATCAGCCCGCTGTCGAGCACCGCCTCGACGTACAGCTCGCGCTCTGCGGGCTCCAGCCGGGTGGGGTCCTCCAGCGTGAAGTAGCGCTCCAGCATCGCCCGCGCCTGCGCCAGCCACTCGGCCTGCTCGGCCTCGTCGGCGAACATCCCGGCGTACTGCGGGTCGTCGTCGAGCAGCCGGCGCCACTGCGGCTCCAGCAGCTCCAGCGCCGCCTCCACGGAACGGCCGGGGGCGGGCAGGTCGTACAGGCGCTCCAGCACGGCGTGGACCACCGTGCCGCGCACGGCGGCCGGCGACGGCTTCTCCGGGAGCTGGTCGATCACGCGGAAGCGGTAGAGCAGCGGGCACGTCATGAAGTCGCCCGCCCGGGACGGGGAGAGAGCTCCGATGATCACCGGCTCGGTCAACGTCATGCACCGCACTCTAGGTCAACGGGCCGACAGAATAACCGGCGCGGCGAAGGGATCACGGCATCCGCCGCGTAGCATCAAGGCAGCAACGGCACGGAGTGGACGTCAAGGAGCGCGGTGAGCGAGCAGAGCCCCCGGCAGGAGTTCTCCGGTCTTCCGATGGGAAGACCGTTCGGCATCCCCGTGTACGTCTCCTGGACCTGGTTCATCATCGCCGCCTTCATCACCATGATGTTCGGCTCCCGCTTCCGCCAGATGCTGCCCGAGCTCGACGGCTTCGCCTCCTACGCCATGGCGTTCCTGTTCGCGGTGCTGCTGTACGTGTCGGTGCTGCTGCACGAGCTGGCCCACAGCGTGCTGGCCAAGTCGTTCGGCCTGCCGGTCCGCCGGATCACGCTCTACCTGCTCGGCGGCGTCTCCGAGATCGAGAAGGAGCCGCCCACGCCGGGCAAGGAGTTCATGGTCGCCGCGGCGGGCCCCGTGCTGTCGCTGGGCCTGGCCGGGCTGGGCCTGGCCGGCGACGTCTACTTCGTCAACGGCGGCGGCATCGCCGAGGTGCTGGTCTGGCAGCTGTGGGTGTCCAACCTCATCGTCGGCGTGTTCAACCTGCTGCCGGGCCTGCCGCTCGACGGCGGCAGGATGCTGCGCGCCGGCGTGTGGCGGCTGACCCGCGACCCCGGCTCCGGCACGGTCGTGGCCGCGTGGGGCGGCCGGGTGCTGGCCGTGCTCCTCGTCGCCGGGCCCATCGCCATGGCGCTGACGGACGGCGGGCAGTTCGACCCCACCGACCTCCTCTGGCCTGTGGTGCTGGCCTCGTTCATCTGGATGGGCGCCACGCAGTCGCTGCGGGTGGCCCGCATCCGCGCGAGGATCCCGCAGGTGAACGCACGGGCCCTGGCCCGCAGGGCGATCCCGGTCACGGCCGAGACGCCGCTGTCCGAGGCACTGCGCCAGGCCGCCGAGCGGCGGGCGGGGGCGCTGGTGGTGGTCGACCACGAGGGCGCGCCCGTCGCGATCGTCAACGAGGCGGCCGTCCAGGCCACGCCCGAGCACCGGCGTCCGTGGGTGACCGTGGGCACGCTGGCGAAGGCGCTGGAGGAGTCCACCGTGCTGCAGGCCGACCTGTCGGGCGAGCCGCTCATCGACGCGATGCGCCAGGCGCCCGCGGGGGAGTACCTCCTGGTCGAGCGCGGCGGCGAGATCTACGGCGTGCTCGCCACCTCCGACGTGAACCGGGTCTTCAGCGGCGTCTGATTTGTCCTACTCGTTAAAGGGACCTGGCCGGGCTAGGGTCGTCTCCAGCCGTTTCCGGTGACCTGGTGAGTTCTCTGCTGGGACGAGTGGCCGATAGTGTTCTGTTTGGCCAAACTTGCACAGTTAAGGGGTTTGCCGCGGTCCGCCGATACACCGAATCGAGACGGCGTGGCCGCGACACGGCCTCGCCGGCTGGGTATGCGTATGGCTGGTGGTACAGCACGGCAGTGCGGGTGCCGTCACATCGCCGGCTTCCGGGAGGAGAGTTCAAGTGACCGAGCGCAGCGAGGGCACCCTGGTCATGAGGGAGGACGCATGACCGACCAGGGCTTCGGAGTCGTGCGTCCGCTTCCCGGCGACGGGCTCGTGGCCTACGTGGGCGGGCTGCTACTGGTGTGCGACGCGGGCGAGGCCACCGGCGAGGGCCTGCTCGACGCGCTGCGCGAGACGGCCGCCGCGGGCGGCGACGGGCGGGCGCTGGCCCGCAGGGCCGCGCAGGTGCTCGCGGCCACCATGACCGGCGACCCCGCCACCTGCGCCGTCGCGGGCCCCGTCAGCGGCGGCGTGGCCGTGCTGGTCAGCGGATCCGCCTCGGCCACCGTGATCACAGCGTCCGGCGAGACCCGCCTCGCCGGCAGCGACTCCCTCACCTGGGCCGACCGGCTCGTCGCCGGTCCCGTCGAGCGCGTCGAGCTGAGCCTGCCGGGCGCCGGCTCCGCCCACCCCGCCGTCCGCCTGGAGGGCGGCGTCGTCCACGGCGGCGGCCTCGTCGGCGAGGTCGGCGAGGTGAACGCGCAGCCGCAGGCCGCCCCCGCGCCCGAGGCGTCCAGGCCGCTCACCGCCGAGATGCCCAACACGGCGCTGCACTTCGAGCCCGACCTCATGCCCCAGCCCCCGCAGCAGGACCAGCGGCCGCCGTACCCGATGCCCGCCCAGCCGCCGTCCGGTCCCCAGCCCGCGCCCGCCCACGCGCAGCCGGCGCCGGGCCCCGAGCAGGCGCCCGCCCCGCAGCCCCTGTCGGGCCCGCAGCCGGTGCCGGTCCCCGAGCCCATGCCGGGGCCGCCGATGGGCGGAGGGTCCGGCCCCATGCAGCCGCCGCCCGTCTCCGGGCCGATGTCCCCGCCCATGCCCATGTCCCCGCCGATGCCGGGTCCGATGTCGGGTCCGATGTCCGGGCCGCACCCCGGCATGCCCGGCCCGGGGATGCCCGGCCCCGCAGCGCAGGGCCAGCACGCCGGTCCTCCGATGGAGCCGCCGCCCTACCTGCCGCCGCACGAGCAGGCCCACCCCGAGCCCCAGCCGTACAGCTCCTTCGACTCCTTCGACGACCCCGCCGGCGGCGGCCTGGGCGACCAGCCCGCGCCGCCCGTCCTCGGGCCGTCCGACCCCATGGGCCAGCCGCCGCAGGACCACCCCGAGCAGGGCGACCGGCCCCTCGTCTACGGCGTCGACTGCAAGAACGACCACTTCAACGACCCCCGGTCGCCGTACTGCGCCGTCTGCGGCATCGCCCTGGTGCAGCGCACGCTCGTGCCGTACAAGGGGCCGCGGCCGTCGCTCGGCGTCCTCATCCTCGACGACGGCACGGCCCTGCCGCTGGAGAGCGACTACCTGCTGGGCCGCGACCCCGAGCGCGCTCCCGAGGTGGCAGGGGGCTCGGCCAGGCCGGCCAAGGTGACCAGCCCCGACGGCTCGGTCTCCCGCCGCCACCTGCGCGTGGCGCTCGACGGCTGGGACGTCAACCTGGTGGACCTCGGCTCGGTCAACGGCACCCAGATCCAGCCGCCCGGCGACCCCAACTTCTACGACATCCCGCCGAACGAGCCCGTCACGATCGCCCCGGGCACCACGGTCAGGGTCGGGGTGTCCCGCACCCTGCGCTACGAGGCCCACAGGGGCTGACACCCCCGCCACGGCGGTCCCTCCTGCGGGGCCGCCGGGCGGGAGGGCGCCTGCGGCGGCGCGGCGGGATCTCGCGCGCGACGCCGTCAGGAGGGGCGGACGCGCACCCAGGAGACGTCGTCGGCCCGCGAGCCGTCCTGCCGCGGCAGCAACTGGGCGTGCACGCACTCGCGGACGAACCCGGCCCGCTCCAGCACGGCGTGCGAGGCGCGGTTGACGGCGTCGGTGCCGGCCACCACGCGGTGCAGCGGCGTCCGCGCGAACGCCCAGTCGACCAGCAGCCGCACCGCCCTGGTCATGAACCCCCGCCCCCGGAACCCCGGCGCCAGCGAGTAGCCGATCATCGCCTGGCCGATCACCGGCGAGACCTGCATGAGCTGGAGGTGCCCGGCGAAGGCGCCGTCGGCGGCGTCCCTGACGGCCAGCTCGATCCGCTGCCCGGTCACCCACCAGTACATCGTGTAGCGGCAGCGCCGCTCGTCTTCCTCCGGCGAGGTGCCGGGGCTCACCGAGAACGCCTGGACGCTGGGCTCGTTCATCACCCGGTGGTAGTCGGCCGCGTCGGACGGCGCGAGTGGGGTGAGCCGCACCACCCCGTCGCTCAGCTCGCCGCCCTCGAACAGCGGCAGGTACGGCTCCACCGGCGCGCCGGAGTCGCGGTCGAGCCTGGCGAAGACGACGAGGTCGGCGGCCCGGCCGTCGCGCAGCAGCTTGGCGTCGCGCCTGCGGCCCTCCTCGTGGAAGCCCGCCTTGCAGGCGACGCGCAGGCTGGCCGTGTTCTCGACCTCGGCCTGCAGCTCGACCCTGCGCACGCCCTGGTCGATCAGCCACTCGGTGACGGCGCGCACCGCGGTGGTGGCCACGCCCCTGCCGCGCGCCCACGGCGCCATGAGGTAGCCGATCTCGGTGACGCCCCACCGGTCGGGCGGGCGCACCCCGACGGAGCCCGCGTAGCGGCCGTCCTCGGTGACCGCGAACTCGGCGCCGCCGTCGTCCCACTTGGCCCTGGCGAGCTTCAGGTAGGCGCGGGCGTCGTCGACGTCGTACGGCTCGGGCAGCAGCGGCAGGAACCGCGCGGTCACCGGATCGCCGCAGGTCTCGGCGATGGCGCCGAGGTCGGCCTCGGTGGGGGCCCGCAGCACCAGCGGCCCGGCGGAGATCACGTCGCGCGCAAGCATCCCCCATAGATACCGTGCGTCCGGAGCCCCCGGAAACCCCTATAACCTTGCGGCCATGGGTTTCCGCAGGCATGGGCCGTTCCAGGTGGGGGATCAGGTGCAGCTCACCGACCCCAAGAACAAGCGCCACACGATCACGCTCAAGGAGGACGGCGTCTTCCACACGCACAAGGGCGCCATCCCGCACAGCGATCTGATCGGGCAGCCCGAGGGCTCCGTGGTGCGCTCGTCCGGCGGCACCCAGTACCTCGCCTTCCGTCACCTGCTGCAGGACTACACGCTGGCGATGCCGCGCGGCGCGGCCGTGATCTACCCGAAGGACGCCTCGATGATCGTCGGCATGGCCGACGTCTTCCCCGGCGCGCGGGTGGTGGAGGCCGGCGTGGGCTCGGGCGCGCTCACCTGCTTCCTGCTGCGCGCCGTCGGCCCCGAGGGCCATGTCACCTCGTACGAGCGCCGCGACGAGTTCGCGGACGTGGCGCGCAAGAACGTCGAGAAGTTCTTCGGCGGCCCGATGGACGACAACTGGCGGCTGGTGGTCGGCGACCTGGTCGCCTCCCTCGACGAGGCCGACGTCGACCGGGTGATCCTCGACATGCTGGCCCCGTGGGAGTGCGTCGACGCGGCGGCCAAGGCGCTCACGCCCGGCGGCGTGATCTGCTGCTATGTCGCCACCACCACGCAGATGTCCAAAACGGTCGAAGCCATTCGCGATCACGGGAGTTTCACCGAGCCCCATGCGTGGGAGACCCTGGTTCGCGACTGGCATGTCGAAGGGCTCGCGGTACGGCCCGATCACCGGATGATCGGCCACACGGGGTTCCTCGTCTCCGCCCGTCGCATGGCGGACGGAGTGACGCCGCCGCCGCGACGCCGCCGACCGAAGGGAACCACTGAAGAACTATGACAATTTGGCCACAAGAGTGCCTTCGTGCGTGACACGGGAACAGATGGTCGTGTTCCTATGCTGGGAGTATTAAACGCACTATTAGGGATTAATCACCGAATACGGAGTGTCAGGATACGAACACTGCCCGGCCAGGTTACGGAGGGGCCCGAGATAGGTAAGGTCCTTAGTAGTCGCCCTCGACTGGGAAGGAGGTGACGGGGCGTGGCAGCTCGCGATGATGCTGAGGCTCGAGCCGCGCAGCGCGAACGGGAGGTCGCCGATCTTTCAACACAGGTCTCCTTCCTCCAAGAGGAGATCACGGCGCTGCGTCGGAAGCTGGCCGAGTCACCCCGTCAGGCCAGGGTCCTCGAAGAGCGTCTTCATGAGGCACAGGCGAACCTCGCGGCCGTCACCGGCCAGAACGAGCGTCTGGTCGCCACACTGAAGGAAGCCCGGGACCAGATCGTCGCTCTCAAGGAGGAGGTCGACCGGCTGGCGCAGCCGCCGTCCGGCTTCGGCACCTTCCTGGAGGCCAGGGAAGACGGCACGATCGAGGTGTTCACCGGCGGCCGCAAGCTGCGGGTGAACGTCAGCCCGTCCGTCGACGTCTCCTCGCTGCGGCGTGGCCAGGAGGTCATGCTCAACGAGGCGCTCAACGTGGTCGAGGCGCTCGGCTACGAAGAGGTCGGCGAGATCGTGATGCTCAAGGAACTGCTCGACGAGGGCAAGCGCGCCCTCGTCATCTCGCACGCCGACGAGGAGCGCGTCGTGCGGCTCGCCGACTCCCTGGTCGGCCAGCCCGTGCGCGCCGGCGACTCCCTGCTTCTCGAACCCCGCTCGGGGTACGTCTACGAGCGCATCCCCAAGTCCGAGGTCGAGGAGCTCGTGCTGGAGGAGGTCCCCGACATCTCCTACGAGGAGATCGGCGGCCTCGGCAGGCAGATCGAGCAGATCAGGGACGCCATCGAGCTGCCCTACCTGCACGCCGACCTGTTCCGCGAGCACAAGCTGCGCCCGCCCAAGGGCGTGCTGCTCTACGGCCCGCCCGGTTGCGGCAAGACGCTCATCGCCAAGGCCGTGGCCAACTCCCTGGCCAAGCAGGTCGCGGAGAAGACCGGCCAGTCCGGCAAGAGCTTCTTCCTCAACATCAAGGGCCCGGAGCTGCTCAACAAGTACGTCGGCGAGACCGAGCGGCACATCCGCCTGGTCTTCCAGCGCGCCCGTGAGAAGGCCTCCGAGGGCACCCCGGTCATCGTGTTCTTCGACGAGATGGACTCCATCTTCCGCACCCGCGGCTCGGGCGTGTCGTCCGACGTCGAGAACACCATCGTCCCTCAGCTGCTGTCGGAGATCGACGGCGTCGAGGGCCTGGAGAACGTCATCGTCATCGGCGCCTCCAACCGCGAGGACATGATCGACCCGGCGATCCTGCGGCCCGGCCGCCTGGACGTCAAGATCAAGATCGAGCGGCCCGACGCCGAGGCGGCCAAGGACATCTTCTCCAAGTACCTCCTCGCCGACCTGCCGCTGCACCCCGACGACCTCGCCGAGCACGGCGGCTCGCGTGAGGCGACCATCCACGGCATGATCCAGAGCGCCGTCGAGCGCATGTACACCGAGAGCGAGGAGAACCGCTTCCTCGAGGTGACGTACGCCAACGGCGACAAGGAAGTCCTGTACTTCAAGGACTTCAACTCCGGCGCGATGATCCAGAACATCGTCGACCGGGGCAAGAAGATGGCCATCAAGCAGTTCCTCGAGACCGGCCAGAAGGGCCTGCGGGTGCAGCACCTGCTCACGGCCTGCGTGGACGAGTTCTCCGAGAACGAGGACCTGCCCAACACCACCAACCCCGACGACTGGGCCCGCATCTCCGGCAAGAAGGGCGAGCGGATCGTCTACATCCGCACGCTCGTCTCCGGCAAGCAGGGCACCGAGGCCGGACGGTCGATCGACACCGTCGCCAACACCGGCCAGTACCTCTGACCCGTCGAGGAAGGGCCGCGCGGACAGCACCGCGCGGCCCTTCCGCGTCTCCCGGCGGGCTCCCCGGCGTCTCCCCGGTCGCTCCGCCCGCGCGGCCCGCCCCGGTGCGCGCACCTGCGGCGCGACACGCGCGATACGCATGCGCGCGGCCCCGCGGAGGCGCACACTGGGCCTGTGACGACGCAGGAGAGCGTGCCCGGACACGCGGCCAAGAGGGTGGAGGTGCACGTCGAGGGCGTCGTGCAGGGCGTCGGCTTCCGGCCGTTCGTGTACGCCCTGGCCACCCGCCTCGGCCTGGCCGGGCGGGTCCGCAACGACGTCAACGGCGTGCGCATCGAGGTCGAGGGCGCCCTGGCCGGGGTCGAGGAGTTCCTCACGGCGCTGGAGCGCGACGCGCCCGCCCTGTCGGGCATCGACCGGGTGACCGTCGTCAGCGCCCCGCCCACCGGCCGCACCGGCTTCACCATCGCCGAGAGCGACCCGTCGGGACGGCGCCGCGCCCTCGTCTCCGCCGACACGGCGACCTGCGACGACTGCCTGCGAGAGCTGGCTGACCCGGCCGACCGGCGCCACCGCTACCCCTTCGTCAACTGCACCAACTGCGGCCCGCGCTTCACGATCGTGCGCGGCGTCCCCTACGACCGGCTGCTCACGACGATGGCGCCGTACGGCATGTGCCCCGACTGCGCGGCCGAGTACCACGACCCGGCCGACCGCCGCTTCCACGCCCAGCCGACCTGCTGCCCCGCCTGCGGCCCCCGGCTGCGGCTGCTCGACGCCCGCGGCACCGAACTGTGCGGCGACCCCGTCACGGCCTGCGCGGCGCTGCTGCACGCGGGCAAGGTGGTGGCGATCAAAGGGCTGGGCGGCTTCCACCTCGCCGTCCCCGCCGGCCACGAGGAGGCGACGGCGGCGCTGCGCGGGCGCAAGCACCGCGAGGACAAACCGTTCGCCGTCATGGTCGCCGACCTGGAACAGGCCCGCGCCCTGTGCGAGGTGGACGACGCCGCCGCGGCCCTGCTGACCTCCCGGGCCAGGCCCGTCGTGCTGCTGCCGCGCCGCGCCGGCGCGCCCGTCGCCACGCAGGTCGCGCCCGGCAACCGCAGCCTCGGGCTCATGCTGCCGTACACGCCGCTGCACCACCTGCTCATGGCCGACCTCGCCGCCCCCATGGTCCTGACCAGCGGGAACGTCTCCGACGAGCCGATCGCGTACGAGGACGCCGACGCGCTGGCCAGGCTCGGCGGCATCGCCGACGCCTTCCTCGTCCACGACAGGGGCATCCACGTCCGCGCCGACGACTCCGTGGTGCGCCCGGTCGCCGGCGCCGCCGTCATGGTGCGCCGGGCCCGCGGCTACGCCCCCGAGCCGCTGCCCCTGCCGCTGCCCGCCGCGCGCGCGGTGCTGGCCTGCGGCGCGGAGCTGAAGAGCACGTTCTGCCTGGCGGAAGGGGGGCGGGCGTTCGTCTCCCAGCACATCGGCGACCTGGAGAACCACGAGACGCTGCGCTCGTTCGTCGAGGGCATCGACCACTTCTGCGGCCTGTTCGACATCAGGCCCGAGGTGGTGGCCCACGACCTGCACCCCGAGTACCTGTCCACCAAGCACGCCCTGGAGATCCCCGGCATCGAGCTGGTCGGCGTCCAGCACCACCACGCGCACGTCGCGTCCTGCCTGGCCGACAACGGCGAGACCGGGCCCGTGATCGGCGTCGCCTTCGACGGGCTCGGCTACGGCCCCGACGGCACCCTGTGGGGCGGCGAGTTCCTGCGCGCCGACCTGGTCTCGTTCGAACGGCTCGGCCACCTGGCCCGCGTGCCCATGCCGGGCGGCGCCGCCGCCATCCGCCAGCCGTGGCGGATGGCGGCCGCCCACCTGCGCGACACCCGCCCGGAGCTGGACGTCGCCCGCCGCAACGCCGCCCGCTGGGCCGACGTGTGCGTGATGGCCGAGCGCGGGGTCAACGCGCCGCTGACCTCCAGCGCGGGCCGCCTGTTCGACGCGGTGTCCGCGCTGCTCGGCGTGCGCGACGCCGTCACGTACGAGGGGCAGGCGGCGATCGAGCTGGAGCAGCTCGCCGACCCGGCCGAACAGGGCGCCTACCCGGTGGAGATCACGACCGGGGACGTCCTCGTGGTGGAGGGCGGCGACCTGGTGCGCGCCGCCGCCGACGACCTGGCCGGCGGCGTGCCCCCTGCCGTGATCGCGGCGCGCTTCCACAACGGCCTGGGCGAGGCGCTGGTGCGCTGCTGCGCCGCGCTGCGCGAGACGACCGGGCTGGAGTCGGTGGCGCTGTCGGGCGGCGTCTTCCAGAACGTGCTGCTGCTGGAACGCGCCGTACGGCGGCTGCGCGAGGAGGGCTTCCGCGTCCTGACCCACCGGCGGGTCCCCGCCAACGACGGCGGCGTCAGCCTGGGCCAGGCCGCGATCGCCGCCGCCCGCACCCGCCCCTGACCGCGCGTCGCTCCCGGGGCGCGCCGCCGCCGCACCGTAGCGTGATGACGACGTACCGTCACCGCGGGCGGCGGAAGGGGAGAGCATGGCCATCGCGCTGGAGAGCAGGACGGCGCCGCTGCGCCACCTGGCCGAGCACGCCGGCGACGTGGCGCGCGCCTGCCACGCCATGGCCGTGCGCTTCCACGGCGGCGGCAGGCTCCTCGTCTTCGGCGACGGCACCTCCAGCAGCGACGCCCAGCACGTCGCCGTCGAGTTCGTGCACCCGGTGATCGTCGGCAAGCGGGCGCTGCCCGCCCTCGCGCTCACCGCCGACGTCTCCACCATGACCGGCGTCGCCGCCCGCGACGGCTTCGCCGAGGTGTACGCCCACCAGATCCGCCACCTGGCCGCCCCCGGCGACATCGCGCTGGGGCTGGCCGCCGACGGCGACGACGCCGCCGTGCGGCGCGGCCTGGAGCAGGCGCGAGGCACGGGCCTGCTGTGCGTCGCCATGACGGCCGCCCACGGGCCGCCGCCCGAGGCCGCCCACCACGTGCTGACCGCCGCCGCCACCGACCCCAGGATCGTCAAGGAGGTGCACGTGACGATGTACCACGTGCTGTGGGAGCTCGTGCACGTCTTCCTCCAGCAGCCGGGGACGCTGCGGTGAACGGCCGCGAGTGCCGTGACGAGGTTTGCGTGACCTGCTCCGACGCCGCCGTGCCCGTGACCGTGCTGCGGCTGCTCGACGGCGGCATGGCCCTGGTCGACACGGGGTCGGGCCCGGAGGAGGTGAGCGTCGCCCTGGTCGAGGCCCGGCCGGGCGACACCGTGCTCGTCCACGCGGGCGAGGCGATAGCCGTGACAGGGAGGCGCCCGTGACCGGGACGCCGGCCGTGAGGGCCGTGAGGGGGAGGCGACCGTGACCGAGACGCTCTACCCGTTCCTGCGCGAGGGGGAGACCGACACCGAGTCGCTGATCGAGCAGGTACGCCGGTCCACCGCTGCCAAGGCGATGGAGGTCGTCGAGCTGCGGGCCCGGGTCGTCGCCGCCGAGGAGGAGCGGCTGCGGGCCTGCGCGGCGGCGATGGCGGACCGCTTCGCCCGGGGCGGCAGGCTGCTCGCGTTCGGCAACGGCGGCAGCGCCACCGACGCCCAGGCCGTCGCGGGCGCGTTCTGCGCCCCCGCGGGCGGCGCCCGGCCGCTGCCCGCGCTCTCGCTCACCGGCGACATCGCCGTGATCACCGCGCTGTCCAACGACGTCGGGCCCGACGTCGTGTTCTCCCGCCAGGTCGCCGCGTTCGGCCGCCCGTGCGACATCGCGGTCGGCCTGTCCACCAGCGGCAACTCGGCCAACCTGCTGCGCGCCTTCGACACCGCCGCCGCGCGCGGGCTGCTCACCGTCGGCCTGGCCGGCTACGACGGCGGCAGGATGGCGGAGCTGGACAGCATCGAGCACCTGTTCGTGGTGCCGTCGCCGTCGGTGCACCGCGTCCAGGAGGTCCAGACGACCCTGTGCCACCTGTTGTGGGAGCTCACGGTCGAAACCCTCGGCCGCGACATGAGGGAAGAAAGTGACTGAGGGAACCGATGTGACGAAGTGATCGTCAAAGGGGCGTGCACCAACGGAACCGGCCGAAGCATTCCCGAGGAGACGGCCGGCTGGCCGAGCTCGACCTCCTGCGTTTCATCGCGGCGCTCGCCGTGGTGGCCTTCCACTACCTCGTCGCGTACGCCTCCGTGTGGGGCGACCGCCCCGCCGCGCTCTTCCCGGCGGTCGCGCCCGTCGCGGGCCTCGGCATCCTCGGGGTCGAGCTGTTCTTCGTCATCAGCGGGTTCGTCATCCTCATGACGGTGTGGGGGCGGGGGCTCGGGGCGTTCGCGAGGTCCCGGTTCGTCCGCCTCTACCCGGCGTACTGGATCAGTCTCGGAGCCGTGGCCGCCCTGTACGGGCTGACCGGCGCCACCGCGCTCGACCCCAAGCTCTCCACCGGCGGCTACCTGGTCAACGCCACCATGTTCCAGCGCCTGGTGCAGGTGGGCGACGCCAGCGGCGTCTACTGGTCGCTCTGGGCCGAGCTGCGCTTCTACCTGCTGATCTCGATCCTCGTCATCGCAGGCGTCACGTACGGGCGGGTCCTGGCGTTCTGCGGCGTGTGGCTGGCCGCGGCCGTCGGGGCGGAGCTGCTCGGCAACGAGATCGTGAACGAGGTCGTCATGCCGCGCTACGCGCCGTACTTCGTCGCGGGCATGGCGCTCTACCTGATCCACCAGCGGGGCAGCGCCTGGCTGCCCTGGGTGTACGTCGTCGCCGGCTACGGCATCTCGATCCACTCGGCGCTGGAGCGCGTCCACGGCCGGATCAAGGTGGCCGGGTTCAAGAACATGCCCGTCACCGACACCGGCGTGATCATCACCATCACGCTCGTGTTCGGCGTGATGGCGCTGGTCGCGCTCGGCCTGCTGCGGCTGCCGGCGACGCGGGCGCTGACCGCGCTCGGCGCCACGACCTACCCGCTCTACCTCTTCCACGGCGTGGTCGCGGTCGCGCTCATCCCGGCGCTGACCGGCACGCTGCCCCCCTGGGCGGTCGCCACGGTCACGACACTCGCGGCCCTTCTCCTGTCATATCTCGTCCACACTTTTGCCGAGCGTCCCATCCAGCGGCTCCTCAAGCCACGGGCGCGGCGGCAAACCGCCGCCACTCCCGGCATACAGGTCGAAAAGGCGTCGGTGCCATAACTCTCTGGCCCCTGGGCACTGTGAAGGGCATAGGCTCGGGCATATAAACGGCGGATAGACAGACCCGGACGAACAGAGGGTGTTGCATGACGGTGCGTCGGGTGATGGGAATCGAGACCGAGTACGGCATCTCCGTACCAGGTCAGCCAGGCGCCAACGCGATGGTGACCTCCTCCCAGGTCGTGAACGCCTACCTGGCCGCCTCGGCGGCCAGGGCGCGCAGGGCGCGGTGGGACTTCGAGGAGGAGAACCCGCTGCGCGACGCGCGCGGCTTCGACCTGGCCAGAGAGGTCGCCGACCCCACGCAGCTCACCGACGAGGACCTCGGGCTCGCCAACGTCATCCTCACCAACGGCGCCCGCCTGTACGTCGACCACGCCCACCCCGAGTACTCCGCACCCGAGTGCACCAACCCGCGTGCCGCCGTCATCTGGGACAAGGCGGGCGAGCGCGTCATGTACGACGCCGCCCAGCGGGCCTCCGCCATCCCCACCAACGCGCCGATCCAGCTGTACAAGAACAACACCGACGCCAAGGGCGCCTCGTACGGCTGCCACGAGAACTACCTCATGCGGCGGGCCACGCCGTTCGCCGACATCGTGCGGCACCTCACGCCGTTCTTCGTCTCCCGCCAGGTCGTCGTCGGCGCGGGCAAGGTCGGCATCGGCCAGGACTCCAGGGGCGAGGGCTTCCAGATCAGCCAGCGCGCCGACTTCTTCGAGGTCGAGGTCGGCCTGGAGACCACGCTCAAGCGGCCCATCATCAACACGAGGGACGAGCCGCACGCCGACCCCGAGAAGTACCGCCGCCTGCACGTCATCATCGGCGACGCCAACATGTCCGAGATCTCGACGTACCTGAAGCTCGGCTCGACCGCGCTGGTGCTCGCCATGATCGAGGACGGCTTCCTCACCCGCGACCTCGCCGTCGAGAACCCGGTGCAGGCCCTTCGGGCCGTCTCGCACGACCCGAGCTGCCGCTACGAGATCCCGATGCGCGACGGGCGCAGGCTCACCGCCGTGCAGTTGCAGATGGAGTACCTGGAGCAGGCCCGCAAGTACGTGGAGGAGCGCGGCACCGCCCAGGACGAGATGAACAAGGACGTCCTCGACCGCTGGGAGTCGGTGCTCACCCGCCTGGCCGAGGACCCGATGCAGCTCGCCCGCGAGCTCGACTGGGTGGCCAAGCTGGAGCTCCTGGAGGGGTACCGCACGCGTGACGGCCTGCCCTGGTCGCACCCGCGGCTCCAGCTCGTCGACCTGCAGTACTCCGACATCCGGCCCGACCGCGGCCTGTACAACCGGCTCGTCGCGAGGGGCCGCATGCAGCGCCTGGTGAGCGAGGAGGAGGTGCTGCGCGCGGTGGAGCACCCGCCCACCGACACGCGCGCCTACTTCCGCGGCCGGTGCCTGCGCCAGTACAGCGAGTCCGTGGCCGCCGCGTCCTGGGACTCCGTGATCTTCGACATCCCCGGCAGGGAGTCGCTGCAGCGCGTCCCCACCCTGGAGCCGCTGCGCGGCACGAAGGCGCACGTGGGGGAGCTGTTCGACCGCTGCGAGACGGCCGCCGAGCTGGTGGCGGCCCTCACCGGCGACTCCTGACCCAGGTAGGGCCGCCCCCGCCGGGCCGCCCCTGTCCGCCGCGGGCCGTGCCCCGCGCCGGGCCGTCCCTGGCTCCTGGCACGGTCGGGGCGGTACGCCTCACGCGAGGAGCAGGCCGACGCCGAGCATGAGTGTGCCCGCCGCCAGGCAGGCGCCGCCGGCCGTCGTGAGCAGGATCAGCCGGTTGGGCCTGGTGTCGGACGGCCGCACCACCGACAGGAAGAACCCCAGCGGCATGAGGATCGGCGCGGCGACGATGAGCGTCCTGGTGAGCGCCTTCAGCCCGTCGGGCAGCGCGGCCTGGTCCACGTAGATCATCGCCACGAGGGCGAGCAGCACGAGCACGCCCGCGTGCGCGTGCCCCGCCCGCCACAGCCCGCGGCGCACCGGGTTGTCGGCGTACCCCGGCACGTCGCGGGTGAGGAACTTGAGCAGGGTGACGCCGCCGAAGGCCACTCCCGGGACTGTGACGAGAACCACACCGGCCGTGGCCAGGGACGAGGGGGACATCGCAACCTCCTGTGGGGACGAGGCATCCATTATTGGATAGCGGCACTATCTGGTCAACCCGGCAAGATCGGCAGGAGCCGAGCGCGAAATGTCGTCCCGTTCGGGGAAGATATGCGTAGAGGCAGTCCCCCACGCGGAGGTAGGACATGGCAACCAAGGACACCGGCGGCCAGAAGCAGGCCGGTCGGCGTGAGGCCGAAGTTGAGGAGACCGAGGCCTCGACGGCGCCCGACGTACAGGAGCGCCACGAGAAGCTGACCGACGACGTCGATTCCATCCTGGACGAGATCGACGAGGTCCTCGAGGAGAACGCCGAGGAGTTCGTGCGCAGCTACGTCCAGAAGGGTGGCGAGTAACACAGACCCACAGGGTCTGGCACACCGGGCCGCCGCCCGCGCCCGCACCGGCGCGGGCGGACCGCCGGGAACGCACCCGCATGCGCGCACAGGCCTGCGCGGGTGGACAGCCGCTCGCGCGCCGTCGCCGGTTCACGGCGGGGCGCGCGCCGGTGTGCACGTAGCCACGGCGGCCCCGCACAGGCCCGGACGGACATGCCCACCCGGGGGACCTCACGCCCATGCCGGGTCCTGACTCCGTCCGCCTCCCGCTTTCCCGCTGAGTCCAACGTCCTTCCGCGTGGGTCGGCTCTCATGCTCCTTCGCCGGGTGGGGTGTCGTCCGGCGGGGCGTACTCCACGGCGACGCCCAGCAGGCGGACGGCGCGGTCCAGGGCGAAGCGGTCGAGGAGGGCGCGTGCCGTGGCGACGACCTCCGCCGGGTCGGACGTGGCCGCGGGCAGGGTGGACTGCCGCGTCCTGGTGTCGAACGGGACGAACCTCACCTTGACCGTCACCCGGACGACCCGCCGGCCCGCCTCCGCCGCGTCACCGGCCACCCGCGCCGCCAGCTCCGCGACGTGCCCGCGCATCTCGTCCGGGTCGGCCACGTCCTCGGTGAACGTCGTCTCGCGGCCGTGGCCGCGCGCCACCCACGGCGCCGGCGACACCTCCGCCTCGCCGCGGCCGAGGGCCAGGTAGCGGTACCAGGGCCCGTTCGTGCGCCCGAACCGGGCCGCCAGCTCCTCGGGGTCGGCGGCGGCGAGGTCGCCGACCGTCCGCAGTCCGATCGCGGCGAGCTTCGCCGCCGTCCTGCGCCCGATGCCCCACAGGGCGTCGGTGGGCCGGTGGTGCATCGTGGCGGCCCACGTCTCCCCGGTCAGGCGGAAGACGCCGCCCGGCTTGGCGAGGCCCGAGGCCAGTTTCGCCTGGTGCTTGTTGTCGCCGATGCCGACCGAGCACGACAGGCCCGTGCTGTCCATGACCGCCCGCCGGATGTCCGCCGCCAGCCGCTCGGGGTCGTCCGTGGTCGCGCCCACGAACGCCTCGTCCCAGCCCCACACCTCCACCAGCACGGGGAACTCGGGCAGCGTCGCCATCACCCGGGCCGAGGCCGCCTCGTAGGCGGGCGGGTCGCTCGGCAGGAACACCGCGTCGGGGCAGCGGCGCAGCGCCGTGCGCAGCGGCATCCCCGAGTGCACGCCGCGCTCGCGCGCCTCGTACGTGGCCGTGGCCGCCACCGTGCGGGGCGCCGAGGGGTCGCCGGAGCCGCCGACCACCACCGGCCTGCCGCGCAGCTCAGGACGGCGCAGCAGCTCGACCGCCGCGATGAACTGGTCGAGGTCGACGTGCAGGACCCAGTCCCTGACCGGCACACCGTCCAGTATGCGCCCCGCGGCCCGGCCCGGCCGGGGGTGGGCGCGGGGTGACGGGTGGTTCTCGGGTGCGTAAAGAAACGATCTGAGGAACGGTTCGCCGTGAGCTGATCGTGGGAAGTGCAGACAGCAACGCAACATGAGTAGGGTCGCCCTAGGAAACACTGACGTTTGGAGGTCGCGTGGCACAGAACAGGGATCTGCCCGCCGGCTTGGTCGACCAGCTTTTCCGGAACACCGGGAGCTCCTCGTTCACGGAGTTCGTCAGCTCGTACGCGCCGGATTTGCTGCCGCGCAGAAGTGAGGTTCTGGCCACCCCGATCGGCGACCAGGTCCCGCACGCGACCACGATCGTGGCGGCCACCTTCGCCGGCGGCGTCGTCATGGCGGGTGACCGGCGCGCCACCTCGGGCAACATCATCTCCCAGCGCGACGTGCAGAAGGTGTTCCGTGCCGACGACTACTCGTGCATGGGCATCGCGGGCACCGCGAGCACCGGCATCGAGTTCGCGCGCCTGTACCGCGTGGAGCTGGAGCACTACGAGAAGCTGGAAGGCCGCACCATGTCGGTGCAGGGCAAGGCCAACCGGCTGGCCACGATGATCCGGGGCAACCTCGCGATGGCGATGCAGGGCCTGGTGGTGGTGCCGCTGTTCGCCGCGTACGACCCCGACAGGGACGAAGGGCGCATCTTCAGCTACGACGTGGCGGGCGGCCCGTACGAGCGGGAGAAGTTCGACGCGATCGGCTCCGGCTCGATCTTCGCGCGGGGCTCGCTCAAGAAGCTTTACCGCGAGGGCGCCTCGGCCGACGACATGGTGATGACGCTCATCCAGGCGCTCTACGACGCGGCCGACGACGACTCCGCGACCGGCGGCCCCGACGTCACCAGGAGGATCTGGCCGATCGTGGGGGTGATCGACGCCGACGGCTTCCGCCGACTGACCGACGAGGAGGTCTCCGGCTACGTCGAGCGCATGCTCGAGGCCCGGATGATCTCGCCCGACGGCCCCATCGCCCCGCTGCGCTAGAAAGGACCTCTACCGGTGTCCATGCCTTTTGGATATGCGTCCCCTGAGCAGATCATGCGGGACAAGGCCGACTACGCGCGCAAGGGCATCGCGCGGGGCCGGTCGGTGGTCGTGCTGCAGTACGTCGACGGCATCCTGTTCGTCGCGCCCAACCCGTCCAGGGCGCTGCACAAGATCAGCGAGATCTACGACCGCATCGGGTTCGCGGCGGTCGGGCGCTACAACGAGTTCGAGGAGCTCAGGCTCGCGGGCATCCGCTACGCCGACATCAACGGCTACACCTACGACCGCTCCGACGTCACCGGCCGCGGGCTCGCCAACCTGTACGCCTCCAACCTGGGCCGCATCTTCACCGAGTCGATCAAGTCGCTGGAGGTGGAGGTCGTGGTCGCCGAGGTGGGCGACACCCGCGAGGGCGACGCGATCTACCGGCTGACCTTCGACGGCTCCGTCTTCGACGAGCACGGCTTCGCCGCCATGGGCGGCCAGGCCGAGGCGGTCGCGGGGCGGCTCAAGGAGCACTACCGCGAGTCGATGACGCTGGCCGAGGCCCTGGAGGTGGCGCTGACCGCGCTCACCGAGCCGGGCGGCGAGCGTCCGCCCGTGGCTCAGCTGGAGGTCGCGGTGCTCGACCGCAAGCGCGAGCACCGCAAGTTCCAGCGCCTGACGGGGGCCCGCCTGGAGCGGCTGCTCGCGGGCGCCGCCAAGCCCGCGGCCGAGCCGGAGACGCCGCGGGAGGAGCCGCCCGCGTCCGAGACCCCGCTCTCCGCCGGCCCGTCCGACACGCCGCCCCCCACCGGCCCGGAAGGCGACGTCGACGACGGCTCCTCCCCGCTCTGATCCGCCCTGACCCGCTCTGACCCGCTTCGGCGCGGTCTCGGGCGCCGGCCGCCCGCGTGTGCGGCTCCCCCCTCGGGCAGCGGGGGAGGCGCGCACCGGGCGGATGCCGCCGCTCCCCCCCCGCGCGGTTCCCCCGCGGGGTTCCCCTTGGCGTTCCCCGCCGTTCCCCCGACAGTGAGGCTGGAATCGTGACGATCAGGCGTTGGGTCGCGGGCGTGGCCGGGGTGGCCGGCGCGGCCGTGCTGGCCGCGGTGTCCGCCACGCCCGCGCAGGCCTTCCCCCAGGGCTCCTGCGGGCAGTCGTACCGGAAGGTGGCCGTCCACCCGCTGAAGGCGGGGGCGAAGGACGGCGCGTCGTACGGCACCGTGACGCTCTACCAGAGCCCCACCGCGCACAGGAAGTGCGCCATCGCCCGGGTGAGCGGCACGTACGTCGGCAGGACCAAGTACCTGTACGTCGAGCTGTTCGTGGACAGGAACCGCGACAGGGCCTACGGCCGCGGCGACACCGCGGTGGCCGACGGCAGCGAGAAGTACAAGTGGTTCGCGGGCCCGGTGTACGCCCCCGCCGACGGCCTGTGCGTCCGCTTCGCCGGGGCGGTCAGGGTCGGCTCCGGCCCCCTGGTCCGGGGCGGCACGCCGGACGGCGCGTGGGCCCACTGCGCCTAGGCCTGCCGGAGCGGTGACGCTCCCCGGGGGCGAGTCCCGGACGGCGCGTGGGCCTGCTGGACCGGTGACACTCCCCGGGCGCGAGGTCCGGACGGCGGGCGGAATGTGAGCTGTATCACTGGCGTGCCCGTGAACCCGGCCCGGGGGCCGGGGATCTCAGTGTGCGTGATGACTTCGATGCGCGGGCTCCTCGCGGCGGGCGCCGCCGGGGCCGTGATCCTGACCTCCGGCGCGGCGGCCCAGGCCGCCACGGCCGCCACGGCCTCCACCTCGGGCGCGGCGGCCCTGACCGGCGCCGCCGGCTCCGCGATCCCCGACTTCAAGCCGCCGAAGACCTTCGGGACGACGTTCCAGCCCGACCCCGGCCACGACTTCACCAAGGGCATCCACTCGCGCCGCGACGGCATCCTGCGCGGCTGGATCACCACCGTGCGCGGCGGCACCGCCGAGTACGTGCCGATCAAGTGGAAGAAGGGCACCGTGACCGAGGGCCAATTCGTGGGCCCGGCCGAGGGCGACGCGATGGCCTACGCCTCGCCGATCGCGAAGGACGTCGTGTTCCTGTCGGCGTTCGGCTGCAAGACCATGGGGAGCATGACGGTCGACAGGAACACGGGGCTCGGCGCCAAGCGCTGCGCCAGGTCGGTGCTGATCAAGCGGCACGCCAAGATGCGCATGCCGTCGCTCATCACGGTCTACAAGGGGAAGATCGTGAAGGTTCAGGAGATCTACACGCCCTGACCCGGCGACGCGCCGCGGGAAAACACTCGGGAGATCTCTCCCGCCGGCCGATCCGTGGGCATAGTGTGAGGTGATGGATCGTCGCATCTTCGGGCTGGAGAACGAGTACGGCGTGACGTGCACGTTCCGGGGCCAGCGCAGGCTGTCCCCGGACGAGGTCGCGCGGTACCTGTTCCGGCGGGTCGTGTCCTGGGGCCGATCGAGCAACGTCTTCCTCCGCAACGGCGCGCGTCTCTACCTCGACGTGGGCAGCCATCCTGAATACGCAACCCCCGAATGTGACAACGTCATCGAGCTCGTCACCCACGACAAGGCGGGCGAGCGCATCCTCGAGGGCCTCCTCGTCGACGCCGAGAAACGGCTGCGCGAGGAGGGCATCGCGGGTGACATCTACCTGTTCAAGAACAACACCGACTCCGCCGGCAACTCGTACGGCTGCCACGAGAACTACCTCGTGGGGCGGCACGGCGAGTTCGGGCGGCTGGCGGACGTGCTCATCCCGTTCCTGGTGACGCGGCAGATCGTGTGCGGCGCCGGCAAGGTGCTGCAGACGCCGCGCGGCGCGGTCTACTGCGTCTCGCAGCGGGCCGAGCACATCTGGGAGGGCGTCTCGTCGGCCACGACCAGGTCCAGGCCGATCATCAACACGAGGGACGAGCCGCACGCCGACGCCGAGCGGTTCCGGCGCCTGCACGTCATCGTCGGCGACTCGAACATGAGCGAGACGACGATGCTGCTCAAGGTCGGCGCCACCGACCTGGTGCTGCGGATGATCGAGGCGGGCACGGTCATGCGCGACCTGTCGCTGGAGAACCCGATCAGGGCGATCCGCGAGGTGTCGCACGACATGACCGGGCGGCGGCGGGTGCGTCTGGCCAACGGCCGCGAGGCGTCGAGCCTGGAGATCCAGCAGGAGTACCTGTCGAAGGCGAAGGACTTCGTCGACAGGCGCGGCGGCGACCCGATCACCGACCGCGTGCTGGAGCTGTGGGAGCGCACGCTGCGCGCCGTCGACACGGGCGACCTCGACCTGGTCTCGCGCGAGATCGACTGGGTGACGAAGTACCAGCTGATCGAGCGGTACAGGAAGAAGTACGACCTGCCGCTGTCGTCGCCGCGCGTGGCCCAGCTCGACCTGGCCTACCACGACGTGCACCGCAAGCGGGGCCTGTACTACCTGCTGCAGAAGCGCGGCTCGGTGGAGCGCGTGGCGTCCGACCTGAAGATCTTCGAGGCCAAGTCGGTGCCGCCGCAGACCACGCGGGCGCGGCTGCGCGGCGAGTTCATCCGCAAGGCGCAGGAGAAGCGCCGCGACTTCACGGTCGACTGGGTGCATCTCAAGCTGAACGACCAGGCGCAGCGCACGGTGCTGTGCAAGGACCCGTTCCGCAGCGTGGACGAGCGGGTGGACAAGTTGATCGCCGGGATGTAGGCGCGCTGTTTACCTCGGCCCTACCGAGGAGTCAGGTAGGGTGACGCGAATCTGCCGTCTGTTCCGAGGAATACGTACATGCGCCGCGCTCTGGCCGTCATGGCCGCCGTGCCTCTGATGTTCTTCGCCGCCGCGTGCGGCGACTCCGACGCCGGGGCGTCCGGCGGGAAGGAGGCCGCCGCGGGCGGCTCCGCCGCGGCCTTCCAGGTCACCGGGAACCAGGGGGCCAAGCCCAAGGTGACCTTCCCGTCGGGCTCGCCCGCCACCACGTCGTCGTACCGCGTGGTGGACGAGGGCACCGGCCCCGCCGTCCAGGCGGGCGACAAGCTGATCGTCAACCTGACCGTCTGGAACTGGGACGGCAAGGGCAACGCCGAGCAGGGCTCGTCGTACGACACCAAGCAGCCGGAGACGATCCCGGTCGACACGCAGATCCCGAAGGTGCTGCAGGAGGGCTTCACGAAGGTGAAGCACGGCGGCAGGCTGCTCGCGGTCCTGGCGAACGACGCGGCGGGCGGCGTGCAGCAGTCGCAGCCGGCCGAGCCGACGAAGGTGTTCGTGCTGGACGTGGTGGGCGCCCGTCCCAAGCCGCTGGCGGCGGCCACGGGCAAGGAGACCAAGGAGAGCATCAAGGGCGTCGAGGTGACGAACCCGGGCGGTGACAAGGCGCCGACGCTCACGACGAAGACGGACCTGAAGCCGCCGAAGGAGCTCGTCGTCAAGACGGTCATCGAGGGCACCGGCGAGAAGGTGCAGCCGAACCAGACGCTGACCGTCCACTACACGGGCAAGGTCTGGGGCACCGACTCCGAGTTCGACTCGAGCTGGGGCCGCGGCCAGCCGGCCGAGTTCCCGCTGGGCCAGGTCATCCAGGGCTGGCAGAAGGGCCTGGCCGGGGTGCCGGTCGGCAGCCGGGTCGTGCTGAGCATCCCGCCGGACCTGGGCTACGGCGACAAGGCGCAGGAGAAGATCCCGGCCAACAGCACGCTGGTGTTCGTGGTGGACGTCCTGGCCGCGTCCTGATCACGCCGGTCACGCCGATCGCGCGCCCGGCGGGGCGGTAGCATCGCGGGTCCCGGCGCGCCGCCTTCGCGCGGCGCGCCGGGGCCCGTTCGCCGTGAAGGGGACCAGTGGAAGGGACCAGTGGAAGGGGCCCGATGCGCCGCCTTGCCCTCGCGCTGCCGTCGCTGGCGCTGCTGTCGGCGCTGCTGCTGTCGGGCTGCACGGGCGCGGCGGGGGAGGAGGCGCCGCGGGTGGGCGGCCCGTTCGGCGCCAGGCCGTCGGTCGTCTTCCCCGACGGCGGGCCCCCGGCGTCCTTCCGGGCGGACGAGCCCGCCGCCGGGCACGGCCCCCGGCTGCGCAGGGGCGACGTGGCGATCGTGCAGTACACCGCGCACGTCTGGGACGGCGCGGGCAACCGCCTGGTCGGCTCCACCTTCACCAGGGGCGCTCCGGCGGCGTTCCCCCTGGGCGCCCTCCTGCCCGGCCTGGACCGCGCCCTGGAGGGCCGGGCGGCGGGCAGCAGGGTGGTGGCCGTGATCCCGCCGGGCGACGGCTTCGGCGCCCGTCCGCCCGACGGCGTGGGGCGGGACGAGACGCTGCTCTACGTCGTGGACGTCCTCGCCGTGCACCCCAAGGGGGCCTCCGCCGGCGGGCCGGCCGGGTCGCTGGCGGGCGTGCGGGTCACCGGAGGGGCGCGGCCCGTGCTCACGGTGCCGAGGGGCGGGCCGCCCGCGCGGTTCGCCGCCCGGGTGCTGTCGCGGGGCGCGGGCCGTCCCGTGGCGGCGGGGCAGCTCGTCGTCGTCCAGTACGAGACCGTGGTGTGGGGCCGGCGCGCGGTCGTCGGCGGCACCTGGTCCTCCGGCAGGCCGGAGGCGTTCAGGATCGGTGAGGGCGGCGTGGTCAGGGCGTGGGAGCGGGCGCTGTCCGGGGTCCCGGTGGGCAGCCGGGTGCTGATGGTGGTGCCGCCGGCGTACGGGTACGGCGCGGCGGGCGACGCCCGGCTGGGCGTCACGGGGTCCGACACCCTGGTGGTGGTGGCGGACGTGCTGGGCGCGTACTGAGCGGCCCTCAGGCGGCCCTGGGGAGCTCTGGGCGGCTTCCTGCGGGCTCACGCTTCCGTAGACTCCGCCTGTGACCGAGACTCCGCCTGTGACGACTCCTGCCGGCGCCGGCAGCGGCCTGGACGACCTCGACGCGCTCGCCCTGCTCCACGACCCGGTGCGCCGCAGCCTGTACGAGGCGGTGGCCGCGAGCGGCGGCGACGTGGGCAGGGGCGAGGCGGCCGAGGCCGCGGGCGTGTCGAGGACGCTCGCCGGGCACCATCTCGACCGGCTGGTGGAGGCGGGGCTGCTGGAGAGCGGCTTCCGCCCGCAGGAGAGGAAGGGGCCGGGCAGCGGCCGTCCGGCCAAGGTCTACCGCAGGTCACGGGGCGAGCGGTCGGTGAGCCTGCCGCCGCGCGACTACCCGGCGCTCGCGTCGGTGCTGGCCGACGTGGTGGAGGAGCTCGGCGCGGAGGAGCAGGCGGAGGCGGCGGCCAGGCGGGCGGGTGAGCGCCTGGCGCGGGCGTACGCGGGCGAGCCGGTCGAGCGGGTGCTCGGGGCCCGGGGGTACGAGCCGTACGAGGAGGGTGGGGCGCTGCGGCTGCGCAACTGCCCGTTCCACGTCCTGGCGGAGGAGCAGCCGCTGCTGGTGTGCTCGATGAACCTGGCGCTGTGCCAGGGGCTGCTGGGCGGTCTCGGCGACGACCCTGGGCGGGCGCGGCTGGATCCGCGGCCGGGGGAGTGCTGCGTGGCGCTTTCTAAAACAAATGGAGATTGACATAGAAGTGGCGAGGGTGGTGTGCTGACTCCCATGCATCTCGCCCAGCTCAACGTCGCGCACCTGCGCGCCCCCATCGACTCCGCCGAGCTCGCCGAGTTCGTCGCCCTGCTGGAGCCCGTCAACGCCGTCGCCGACCGGGCGCCCGGCTTCGTCTGGCGGCTGAAGGAGAGCGACGACGACCCCACCCTCACCCTCAGCCACGGCTACGGCGACCACCTGCTGCTCAACTTCTCCGTCTGGGACTCCGTCGAGAGCCTGTGGAACTTCACCTACCGCAGCGAGCACCTGCCGGTGCTGCGCCGCCGCAGGGAGTGGTTCCTGCGCATGGCGGAGCCGACCACGGTCATGTGGTGGATCCCCGAAGGGGTGATCCCGACCCTGGCCGAGGGGATGGAACGGCTCGGACGCCTCAAGGCCGATGGTCCCGGCCCCGAGGCGTTCACGTTCAGGGACCCCTACGACAGCAGCGAGGCGGCCAGCCTGCCGGCAGCCGCCGACGTCAGGAAGTAGGCGAGGTCCTCCTCCAGGCCCCTGCCCATGGTCGACAGCCGCACCGGCGCCGCGCGCAGCGCCTCGTGCAGGCCGTCGAGCGTCACCGGCACCAGCCGGTGACGCACCGCGAGCAGCTCGGACTGGTCGCGCACCCGCTCGCCGAACTCGCCCGGCAGCATCGGCACCGCCACGTCGGCGGGGGCGAGCGCCACCCGGCCGTAGGCGGTCAGCGAGTGGTGCGACACCCCGAGGTGCCGCTCACGGCCGTCGCCCTCGCTGACCCGCAGCGCCGCCACCGGGCGCCCGCGCAGCACGGCGGCCGCGTTGACCGCCTCGCCCGCCGACACGCCGGAGAAGCCCCAGCGCGTGCCCGTGCCCAGGTTCCCCGGCCCCTGGGCCACGACGGCCACCTCGGCCCCCAGGACGTGCCTGGCGGCCAGCAGGCCCGTGTGCGTGGTCACCGCCTCCACGTCGCCGCCGAACGCCTGGCCGACCGTCACCACCCCGGCCAGCCAGCCGATCTCGCGCAGCGTGGCCGCCGCCATCGAGAACCAGGCGGGCAGCGCCCCGCCGTCGAGCATCACGTACGCCACCCTCGTGCCGGGCCTGGAGGCGTACAGGCCGCACAGGATCGGCGGCAGCGCCGAGTGCAGGTCGGCCACCACCACGGGCATGCCGTCGAGCGAGTCGGCCTCGCGCAGGACCTCGTGGTGGGGGGAGTCCTGCTCGTCCGCGCCCAGCACCGTGGCCTGCAACGGCGTGTAGCGGGCCTTCACCAGATGGCCCGGACCGTGTGGATCTTCCGGCAAACGGTTCGGGACGGCCACCACCATGGCGTAACCTCCCGTACCGAGACCCATCGCGAGCGCGGTCGTGTTGAGCAGCACCTCGTCACCGGGTTCCGGGCGGCCCACCAACAGCGGGTACGCCAGCGCCCGGCACTCACCCTCGGGGACGGCGACGTCCAGCTCCACCGCTCCCGTCCACTCGCGTCGGATCCGTAGAACCTCGCCCTTGCGCCATCTGATCACGGGGGCAGGGTAGCGTCGCTGAAGGAGGAGTGAGGCAGATGTCGCGCCGGAAGACCGAACGGCTGCTCAATCTGGTGATCTGCCTGCTCGCCACCCGGCGCCCGCTGTCGGCCGAGCAGATCCGCCAGGCCGTCCCCGGCTACGACCGCGACGGCGACGAGGCGTTCCAGCGCATGTTCGAGCGCGACAAGAACGAGCTGCGCGAGCTGGGCATCCCCATCGACGTCGTCCGCGACCCGTGGGAGGACGAGCCCGGCTACCGGATCGAGCGGGAGTCGTACGAGCTGCCGGAGATCACGCTGGAGGCCGACGAGGCCGCCGTGCTCGGCCTGGCGGCGCAGGTGTGGCAGCGGGCGAGCCTGGCCGAGGCCGCGTCGGGCGCGCTGCTGAAGCTGCGCGCGGGCGGGGTCGACACCGACGAGCCGGTCGGGGCGGGCGCGCTGGAGCTGCGCGTCGACACCCGTGACCCGGCCTTCCCGGCCCTGTGGGACGCCGTGCGCGACCGGCGGGTCGTCCGCTTCGACTACCGGGGCGCGGGCAGCGAGAGCGTCCGCACGCGCACGGTGGAGCCCTGGGGCGTGGTCTCCCGCCGGGGCCGCTGGTACCTCGCCGGGTACGACCGCGACCGCGAGGCGCCGCGCGCGTTCCGCCTGAGCCGCGTCGCCGGGCCCGTCACCCCGGTGGGCAGGCCCGGGGTGGTGCGGGTGCCGGGCGGGGTGGACCTGCGGGAGATGGTGGGCTTCCCCGAGGAGCCCGCCGAGGAGCGGGTGGCGCTGATCCGGGTGCGCCGCGGCGCCTGCCAGGGCCTGCGCCAGCTCGCCGGGGCCGTCCGCGAGGGGCGCGACGGCTGGGACGAGGCCGAACTGGCCTTCACCGACTCCGAACGGCTGGCCGGCTGGATGGCCAGCCTCGGCGCCGACGTCGAGGTGGTCGAGCCGCCCGACGCCCGCGACGCCGTGATCCGCCGACTGAAGGGGGCGCTGTCATGAGCGGGTCCGCCGACCGCCTGCCCAGGCTGCTCGCGCTGGTGCCGTACCTGATGTCCCACCCGGGGGCGCAGGTCGGCGAGGTGGCCGAGGTGTTCGGGCTCACCGAGAAGCAGCTCATCGACGACCTGCAGCTCGTGTGGATGTGCGGGCTGCCCGGCCACACCCCCGGCGACCTCATCGACGTCTCCTGGGACGGCGGCGAGATCATCATCGACAACGCCGACACGATCGCCAGGCCGCTGCGGCTCGGCATCGACGAGGCCAGCGCCCTGCTGGTCGCGCTGCGCACCCTGGCCGCCACGCCCGAGCTGGCCGAGGTGCCGGGCGACGCGCTGCCGCGCGTCATGGCGAAGCTGGAGCGGGCCGCGGGCGAGGCCGCCGCCGCGGTGAGCAGCCAGGTCGCCGTGGACGTCGACGCCGCCCCCGACGCGCTGCCGCGGGTGCGCGACGCGCTGACCCGGCGGCGCAGGCTGTCGCTGCGGTACTACGTGCCCGGACGCGACGAGGTGACGCCGCGCGAGGTCGACCCGATGCGCGTGGTCGTGGTCGACGGCCGCACCTACCTGGAGGGGTGGTGTTACAGGGCCGAGGCGATGCGGCTGTTCAGGCTCGACAGGGTGCTCGGCGTGGACGTCCTGGACGTGCCCGCAGACCCGCCCGCCGAGGCCGAGCCGATCGACGTCACCCAGGGGGTCTTCCGTCCCTCGCCCACCGACGAGCTGGTCGAGCTGGAGGTCACGCCCGCGGGCCGCTGGGTGGCCGAGTACTACCCGTGCGAGCGCGTCACCGAGCTGGGCGAGGGGCGCCTGCGGGTGGCGCTGCGCGCCCGCGACGAGGACTGGATCGTCAAGCTGGCGCTGCGCCTGGGCGAGACCGGCAGGGTCGTCGCGCCGCCCGCGATGGCCGAGACCGTGCGCGGGGAGGCCGAGCGGGCCCTCGCGCTGTACGCTCACCAGTCATGACGTGGATCCTGGTGTCCGTCGCCCTGGGGGTGGCCGGGCTGGCCGTGCTGGCCGTCGCGGGTGTCCGGGTCGTCGCCGCGGCACGTACCCTGAGGAAGGAAGTCGCCGCGGCGCAAGCCAGACTTAAGCTGCGAACGACTGATTCGTCACCCTAGGGGGATGAGACCGGACCCCTGGCGGCGTACCATCGTGCCTGACAGAGGCACTCGCTCACGAAGGACGTTCCATGTCGCAACTCGGAGTCCCCGAACTTCTGATCATCGCAGGCGTGCTCGTCCTGCTGTTCGGCGCGAAGAAGCTTCCGGAGATGGCCCGCGGCGTCGGCCGGTCGCTGCGCATCTTCAAGTCGGAGACCGCCAAGCTGCGTGACGATGACGACGACGCGCCGGTCGTTCAGGCCCAGGCGCAGCCCGTGGCCCAGCCCCAGGCGCAGCCGCAGCCCCAGCCCGTGGCGCAGCCGCAGATCCAGCCCGCCGCGCCCGCGGTGTCCCTGGAGGAGCAGGCCCGCCAGCTCGAGGAGCAGGCCGCCAAGCTGCGCGCCGCCGCCGGTCAGAGCGACAAGCGCGCCTGATCCCCCGCCTCACGTCACCGGACTGGACTACTAGATGGCGCTGCTCAAACGGTCGAGCCAGGACCGCGATCCCGAGGGCCGCATGCCCCTCATGGAGCACCTGCGCGAGCTTCGCAACAGGCTGCTCATCGCGACGATCGCGGTGGTCGTGGGCATCATCATCGGCTGGATCTTCTTCGATCCGGTGTGGTCCTTCATCAAGGAGCCGTTCTGCGCCACGCCGCAGGCCCACCAGCTCCGCTCGGGTGAGTGCACGCTGACCTACGGCGGCATCTTCCAGTCCTTCTTCCTGACCCTGAAGGTCTCCGCTCTGGTCGGCGTGGTCGTGTCGTCGCCCGTCTGGCTGTACCAGATCTGGGCGTTCGTCACCCCCGCGCTCTACCGCAACGAGAAGCGCTACTCGGTCGCCTTCCTCGCGATCGCGATCCCCCTGTTCCTGATCGGCGCCCTGCTGGCGTACTACATCATGGACACCAGCCTGGCCATCCTGCTGGGGTTCGCGCCGAGCGACACCGTGGCCGTGATCCAGATCGACGAGTACGTCAGCTACGTGCTCATCATGCTGGTGATCTTCGGTGTGTCGTTCGAGCTGCCCCTGCTGCTGGTGTTCCTCAACGTGGTCGGCGTGCTGTCGCACGCCACGGTCAAGAAACACCGCCGCACGGTCGTCTTCCTGATGTTCGTGTTCGGCGCGGTCATCACGCCCGGCGGCGACCCGATCACCATGATGGCGCTGGCCATGCCGATGATCATCCTGTACTTCGCGGCCGAGCTGTTCATGTTCCTCAGGGAACGCAGGGCGCCGGCGGGCGAGGACTTCTCCCACCTGTCCGACGACGAGGCGTCGCCGCTGCAGGAGGATTCCGGTCCGGAGCGATAGGCGATCCGTGCGATAGGCGATAAGTTCCGGGCGTGCCCCCTCACTTCGCCCTGCTCGTGAACCCGGCCGCCCGCGGCGGCCGCACCCTGCCGCTGCTCGAACCCGTCGCCCGCCGCCTGCGCGCGGGCGGGGCCGAACTGACGGTCGTCATCGGCGACGACGCCGCCGACGCGCTGGAGCGCGCCTGCGCCGTTGTGGCGGAACGCCCCGACGCGCTGGTCGCCTTCGGCGGCGACGGGCTCGTCCACCTGGCCGTGCAGGCCGTGGCGGGCACCGACGTGCCGCTCGGCATCATCCCCATGGGCACCGGCAACGACATCGCCTCCGCGCTCGGCGTGCCGCGCGGGGACCCTCTCGCCGCCGCCAGAACCGTCCTGCGCATGCGCTCCCGCCTCGTCGACGCGGCCCTGGTGCGGGCGGGGGACTCGGAGGAGCTGTTCGCCGGGGTGGTGGCCTGCGGGTTCGACTCCCGCGTGAACGAACGGGCCAACCGGCTCACCTGGCCGCCCGGCATGGCGAAGTACCTGGTGGCCCTGGTGGAGGAACTGCGGCGCTTCCGCCCGATCCCGTTCCGCGTCACCCTCGACGGCGGCGAGGTGATCGAGCGGGAGGCGATGCTCGTGGCGGTGGCCAACACCCGCTCGTACGGAGCCGGCATGCGGGTGTGCCCCGACGCCAGCCCCGACGACGGGCTGCTCGACGTGATGATGCTGGACGTGGTGTCGAAGGCGGAGTTCCTGCGGGTGTTCCCCAGCGTGTACCGGGGGACGCACGCGGCGCACCCGGCGGTGTCGATCCGGCGGGCGCGCAGCGTCCGGCTGGAGGCGGGCGACGCGGTGGCGTACGCCGACGGGGAACGCGTCGGCCCGGTGCCGGTCACCTGCGAGATCCGTCCGGGCGCGCTGCGCGTCATCGCCTGACGGCGCGCCGCCCGTCGCCCCGGCCTCGCGGGCCTGAGCCGGGGCGGGCTCAGGCGGGCACCCGCACAGGCGGCGGCGGTTCGGCGGCGGCCTCGGGGGTGCGCAGCAGCACGGCCAGCAGGAGCGCCAGGCCCATCACCGCGGCGCCCGTGACGAAGACGGCGTCCACGCCCGACACCAGGGCGTCCACCAGCCGCTGCCGCAGGCCGGGCGCCAGGTCGCCCGCCCTGCTCAGGTCGCCGGCCGTCACGCCGGGCGGCAGGCGGGCCTCGGTCACCCGGGTGAGCACGACGCCGAAGACGGCCGTGCCGAGCGCCGAGCCGAGCACCTGGACGAACCGTACGGCGGTGGTGGCGACGCCCAGCCGCTCGGGCGGCGCCGCGTTCTGCACCAGCATGATCACGATGCCGAGCACCAGCCCGAGGCCCGCTCCCAGCAGGAGCAGATCGAGCCGGAGCGTCCAGGGCGAGGTGCCGGACCGCAGCAGGCCCATCAGCGCCATCGCCCCCGCCATCAGGGCGGTGCCCGCCACGAGGAACGGCTTCGGCGCCGCGCCCCGGGCGATGAGCACGCCGGAGACGGCGCCGGAGAGCACCATGCCGGCCGCCATCGGCACCAGGTACAGGCCCGACTCGGTGGCCGCGATCCCGAGCGCGGCCTGCAGGTAGATGACGGTGTAGAGCAGCCCGCCCGCCATGCCGAACCCGGTGAGGAACTGCAGGGGCAGCGCCACGCGCAGCGTCGGGTCGCGGAACAGGGTGAGCGGCATGACCGGTTCGGCGGCGGTGAGCTGACGGACCGCGAACGCGGCGAACAGCAGGACGTCCAGCGCGACGAGGCCCAGCATGACGGGGGAGCCCCAGGCGTACGTGCCGCCGCCCCACTCCACGACGAGGAGCAGCAGCACGGACGCGGCGGCGACCAGGGCCGCCCCCGGGTAGTCGATGCCGGGCCGGTCGGGGGGCCGCCGCCCGCCGTCGTCCAGCCTGATGACGAGGGCGGCGGAGACGAGCACGAGCAGCCCGGCGGGCAGGTTGACGAGGAAGATCCATCGCCAGCCGGCGTGGTCGGTGAAGGCGCCGCCGAGCAGCGGCCCCGCGACCAGGCCGAGCCCGGCGAGCAGGCCGCCCGCGCCGCCGGCTGCGGCGCGCTGCCTGGGCGGGGTGAGGTGGGCGGCCACGACGAGCGTGACGCTCATGAGGCCGCCGCCGCCGAGCCCCTGCAGGGAGCGGGCGGCGATCAGCTGAGCCATGTCCTGCGCCAGGCCGCACAGCGCGGAACCGGCCAGGAAGGCGCCCAGCGCGCCCAGGTAGACGCGCTTGGCGCCGTGGACGTCGCACAGCTTGCCGTACAGGGGGAGCGCGGCGGTGGCGGCCAGCGCGTACGCGGAGACGAGCCACGGCAGGCGTTCCAGGCCGTGGACGGGGTCGAGGTCGCGGACGATCGCCCAGGAGGCGGTCGAGACGATGTTCTGGTCGAGGACGGCCAGGACGAGCGTGACGAGCACGCCCAGCATGGCGATCGCTCTCTGCCGTTGCGTCATGAGTTTAGACTGAGTCAAAATTTATACCGAGTCAAACTCGATAGGGTGAGGAGCGTGCGTGAGGGGTTGCGGGAGCGCAAGAAACGGGAGACCAGGCAGGCGATCCACCTGGCCGCCATGGAGCTGTTCGCCCAGCGCGGATTCGACGGCGTGTCCGTGCTGGAGATCGCCGAACGGGCCGGCGTGTCCAAGATGACGGTCTTCAACTACTTCCCGACCAAGGAGGCGATCGTCCTCATCCCGCTGGAGGAGGACTTCGGCGACGTCGCGCAGCTCGTCCGCGGCAGGCGGCCGGGAGAGTCGCTGGTCGAGGGCGCCCGCCGCGACTTCCTCGACCGGCTGGCCCGCCACGCCCCCGAGACCGGCCTCGACGACAGCCCCTACTACCGCTCGCTGCTGCGGCTCGTGCGCGACACGCCCTCGCTGGCCGCGCGGGTGCTGATGCTGCACGTCCAGACCGAGGCCGCCATCGCCGCCGCCATCGAGGAGGAGCGCCCCGGCGACCCGTACGCGCCGTTCGCGGCCGGGCAACTGTACGCGCTCCTGCGCACCCTGCAGACGCAGAACACCCGCAGGATCTACCTGGGGCAGAGCGCCGAGGAGGCGTACCCCGAGGCGGTGGCCGCCGCCCGCACCGGATTCGATCTCCTGGAGTCCGGCCTGCACGGCTATCTCGCGCCCTAGCCCGGACCGACCGGAATGGTGATTTCGGTAGGCTGACGGTATGACAACGCCAGCGGAACGCTACGCGGCCTTCCGTCAGAAGTACGGTGACGACGGCGCCGCCCTGAGATCGTTCCGAGGTCTGTACGAGTTCCCGCTGGACGACTTCCAGGCCGACGCCTGCCGCGCGCTGGAGGCGGGCGACGGCGTCCTCGTGGCGGCCCCCACCGGCTCGGGCAAGACGGTCGTCGGCGAGTTCGCCGTGCACCTGGCCCTGGAGCAGGGGCGCAAGTGCTTCTACACCACCCCGATCAAGGCGTTGTCCAACCAGAAGTACAACGACCTGGTCAAACGCTACGGCACCGCCAAGGTCGGCCTGCTCACCGGCGACAACAGCGTCAACGGCGAGGCCCCCATCGTGGTCATGACCACCGAGGTGCTGCGCAACATGCTCTACGCCGGGTCGGCCACGCTGGCCGGGCTCGGCTTCGCCGTCATGGACGAGGTCCACTACCTGGCCGACCGCTTCCGCGGCGCCGTCTGGGAAGAGGTCATCATCCACCTGCCGGAGTCCGTCCGGCTGGTGGCGCTGTCGGCGACCGTCAGCAACGCCGAGGAGTTCGGCGAGTGGCTCGGCGAGGTGCGCGGAGACACCACGGTCATCGTCGACGAGCACCGCCCGGTGCCGCTGTGGCAGCACATGATGGTCGGCAACCGCATCTACGACCTGTTCATGAACGACGACCTGACGCCCCGCATCAACCCCACCCTGATGCGGGTCACGCGCGACGCCGAACGGCTCACGCAGGGCCGCGGCAGGCGCGGCTACGGCAGGCCGCAGCGCTCCAGGCCGCCCGACCGGGTGCAGGTCATCGAGAAGCTCGACGCCGAGGGCCTGCTGCCCGCGATCACGTTCATCTTCTCCCGCGCCGGCTGCGACGCGGCCGTCGCCCAGTGCCTCTACTCCGGCATCAGGCTCACCAGCGAGCGCGAGCGGCACGAGATCAGGCAGATCGTCGACGAGCGCACCTCGCACCTGCCCGACGAGGACCTCGCCGTGCTCGGCTACCTGGAGTGGCGCGAGGGCCTGGAGCGCGGTCTGGCCGCCCACCACGCCGGCATGCTGCCCGCGTTCAAGGAGGTCGTCGAGGAGCTGTTCACGCGCGGCCTGGTCAAGGCCGTGTTCGCCACCGAGACCCTCGCCCTCGGCATCAACATGCCGGCGCGCAGCGTGGTGATCGAGAAGCTCGACAAGTGGAACGGCGAGACCCACGCCGACCTGACGCCGGGGGAGTACACCCAGCTCACGGGGCGGGCCGGGCGGCGCGGCATCGACGTCGAGGGCCACGCCGTGGTGCTGTGGCAGCAGGGCATGGACCCCCTGTCGGTCGCGGGCCTCGCGGGCACCCGTACGTACCCTCTGCGCTCCAGCTTCCAGCCGTCGTACAACATGGCCGTCAACCTCGTCGGCCAGTTCGGCAGGGAGCGCGCCCGCACCCTGCTGGAGGAGTCGTTCGCGCAGTTCCAGGCCGACCGGGCCGTCGTCGGCCTGGCCAAGCAGCTGCGTAAGCACGAGGAGGCCCTGGAGGGCTACCAGGAGGCGATGACCTGCCACCTGGGCGACTTCTCCGAGTACGCCGCGCTGCGCCGCCGCCTGTCCGACCGGGAGGCCGAGCTGTCGAGGCAGCGGGGCGCCGCGCGGCGCGCCGCCGCCGTCAGGTCGCTGGAGGCGCTGCAGCCGGGCGACGTCATCCGCGTGCCGGGCGGGCGCAGGGCGGGCCTGGCCATCGTGCTCGACCCGGGCCGCAACCCGCGCGGCCAGGGCCCCAGCCCGCTCGTGCTGACCATCGGCAAGCAGGTCAAGAAGCTCGACCCGGCCGACTTCCCGGTGCCGGTCGAGCCGCTGGAGAAGCTGCGCATCCCCAAGAACTTCAACGCGCGCTCGCCCAAGGAGCGCGCCAACCTCGTCTCCAGCCTGCTGGCCAAGATCGGCGACCGTGACCTCGGCAAGCCGGTCAGGGCCCGCGACCACACCGTCGAGGACGACGAGGTCAACGAGCTGCGCAAGCAACTGCGCCGCCACCCCTGCCACGGCTGCGACGAGCGCGAGGACCACGCCCGCTGGGCCGAGCGCTACTACAAGCTGCTGCGCGAGACCGAGGGGCTGCGCCGCCGCGTCGAGAGCCGCTCGTACGTCATCTCGCGCACCTTCGACCGCATCTGCACCGTGCTGGAGCAGCTCGGCTACCTGCGGGGCGAGACCGTCACCGAGGAGGGCCGCAGGCTCGGCCGCCTCTACACCGAGCTCGACCTGCTCACCGCCGAGTGCCTGCGCGGCGGGCTGTGGGAGGACCTCGACCCCGCCGAGCTGGCCGCCTGCGTGTCGGCGCTGGTCTTCGAGTCGCGGGCGTCCGACGACGCCCGCAGGCCGAAGATCCCGGCGGGCCGCGCCCAGGACGCCCTGACCGCCATGATCCGGCTGTGGGGCGAGCTGGAGGGCATCGAGTCCGACCACGGGCTGTCCACGATCCGCGAGCCCGACCTCGGCTTCGCGTGGGCGGCGTTCCGCTGGACGAAGGGGCACAGCCTCGACGCCGTGCTGATGGACGGTGTGAACGGCAGCGAGCTGGCCGCCGGCGACTTCGTCCGATGGGTCAAGCAGCTGATGGACCTCCTCGGGCAGCTCGGCGCCGCCGCCCCCGAGGGCAGCAAGATCAGGCAGACCGCGAACAAGGCCATCGACGCGATGCGCCGCGGCGTGGTGGCGTACTCGTCCCTCTCCTGAGCCGGGGCGCCGCCTGTGGGCGGCGGCGGTGGTGTGCGGGCGTCCGAGAGCTACGGACGCCCGCTTTTTCCGTGTACGGCGGGTTTTCTGGCGTTCGCAGGGGCGGGGACGCGGCCGGTGAGAGGGGCGGCGAACCGCCTCTCCCGCGCATCTTCTGAACGTCTTCACGAGCCTGGCCCGTCCTTGCGCACCAGCATCACCAGTTTTGCTGGTTACCGCCTTGGTGCGCGGCTTACCTCACGTTTCTCCAGGTTTATATAACTCATCCATCTTTAAGCCGATTTTTCGCATGACTACGCTTATGTGGCTTTTATGTGATTAGCAGTCAAATGTCCTTTAATGGTGGTGATTATGGCGATTCGGCTGGGAATGAGTGCTAATGTCCAATTAGTGACACCGTCAAAGCACGGGAGGAACCATGGGTATCCAGAACGGATTCCAGTCCTGGGGTGGCTGCGGCTGGCGTCGCCGCTGGTGGGGCGGCGGAGGATGCGGCTGCCGCCGCTGGTGGGGCGGTGGCTGCGGTGGCCGCCGCTGGTGGGGCTGGTGGTGGTAGATCCACCCCAGGAGAGCCGGCGGCTCAGCCGCCGGCTCTCCCTTTCGCTCAGTGCCGAGAACGAGCGGGCCCTCGCACCGGCGGTCACGGTGCGGCGGACCTTCCGCGAGTTCTGGCCGGACACTCGCGGCCTGCGCCGGTTCTTCGTGGCCGGCGTGGTGCTCGCGATCCTTGCCGCGCTCTGCGAGGTGGCGGCGATCCGGTTGTTCGGCTACATCACCGACACGGTGCTGGCCACCCGGGATCTGTCCGCCTTCTGGTCCCCGGCCCTGCTGTGGCTGGGACTGGCCACGCTCGCCGGCCTGACGTCCTTCGTCGGCACGTACGTCACAGCGCTCGGAGCCGAACGGTTCCTGCTGGGGCTGCGTGACCGGGTCTTCGCCCACATCCAGACGCTGTCGCCTGATTTCACTGAGAACCGGCGCCTGGGCGACGTGATGGCGAGGCTCACCGACGACATCCAAGCGATCGAGCAACTCGTCGGATCAGGGCCGGTCAGGGCCCTGACCACGCTGGCCAGCGCCGTGTTCTTCGCCGGCGCGGCGCTCTTCCTGCGATGGGACCTCGCGTTGATCACCTTGGCGCTGGTCCCGGCGTTCCTGCTGGTCTCGAAGCTGTTCGCGGCCAGGTTCAGGAACGCGGCGGCACGGGAGCGCTTCAGCAACGGCGCGATGAACAGCGTCATCGAGGAGGGCCTGGCCAACCAGGCGCTCGTCCAGGCGTACAACCAGCAGCGGGCCGAGTCGGACCGGCTGCACGCCGAGGGTTCCTCGTGGCTGCGTGCCAACATGTCCCAGGCCTGGCTGTCCGGGCTGTACGGTCCGGCGGTCAAGGTCATCGAGACCGTCTGCCTGATCGTCATCCTGGGCGTCGGCGCCTGGGAGATCGCGGAAGGCCGCCTCACCCTCGGTGGCCTGCTCGCCTTCGCGGCGTACCTGGCGCTGCTCTACCCCGCCGTCCAGAACATCGGGGAGCTAGCGCTGAACGTGTCGGAGGCGGCGGCGGGCTCGGACCGCGTCATGGAGGTCCTGCAGGCCCGGCCGTCGGTGACGGACAGCCCCGACGCGGCGCCGCTCGTCTCGCGGGCGCGCGGGCGCGTGGAGTTCGAGAACGTCGGATTCCAGTACCCGGGCAGGCCGCGTCCCGTCCTGCGGGACGTGTCCTTCGTCGCCGAACCCGGCGACCTGCTGGTGGTGACCGGGCCGAGCGGCGCGGGCAAGTCGACGCTGGCCAAGCTGCTGCTGCGGTTCTACGACCCGGACCAGGGCGCGATCCTGCTGGACGGCGCCGACATCCGCACCCTGCGGCGGGACTCGCTGCGCGACGCGGTGACGGTGCTGCACCAGGAGACGCTGCTGTTCTCCGGCACCGTGCGCGAGAACATCGCCTACGGCCGTCCCGGCGCCTCGTCCGAGGACGTCGTCAGGGCGGCGGAGCTGGCGGGAGCGCACGAGTTCATCCTCAGGCTGCCCCAGGGTTACGACACGCCCGTCGGCCAGCGCGGCCGGCTGCTGTCGGGCGGCCAGCGGCAGCGCATCGGCATCGCGAGGGCCATCCTGCGCGACACGCCGGTGCTGGTGCTCGACGAGCCGATGACGGGCCTGGACGAGGTCACCGCGGCGCGGATCATGGAACCGATGCGCCGCCTCATGCACGGACGGACCACCATTCTCATCACGCACGATCTGCGGCACCTCCCCGAGGACGCCCGCGTGATCGCACTCGAGCCGGCCCGGGCCTCGGGCGGGCTGCGGCTCAAACGCCTCCCGGCTGCCCATATCTGAGCGGTGGGCACGCACTGGGGGGAGGGCTCCGGCACCGCCGGGGCCCTCTCCGCGTGCCCGCCACACCCGGGGCCTTCCCCGCGTGCCCGCCACGGCTGGATCCTCTCCGCGTGTCCGGCACGCCGGGGGCCTTCCCCGCATGTCCGCCACCTGGCCCTGGGCGGGGCTGTTGCGGGGCCTGTCCTCAGGCGTGTGCCCGGCATCGCCCGCTGCGGTAGGTGTGTGTAGGTTCCTCCCATGGGGGACGATCACTCCGCCGGCCGGCCGTTACGGGCCGACGCCCGGCGCAGCCGCGAGCGGGTGCTGCAGGTCGCCCAGGACGCCCTGGCGGGCGACGGCCTGGCCGTCCCGCTCGACGAGATCGCCCGCCGGGCCGGGTTCGGCCTCGGCATCGTGCACCGGCACTTCCCCACCGAGGAGGCGCTGGTCGAGGCCGTGCTCGTGGCGCGCGTCGAGCGCTTCGCCGCCGACGCGCGCGCCCTGGCGACCGCCGCCGCCCCCGGGGAGGCGTTCTTCGGCTGGTTCGCGCGCCTGGCCGGGCAGGCCGGGGCGCACCGGGCGCTCGGCGGCCTGCTGGAGGACGGGGACCATCCCGCGGCGCGCGACCTCGCCGCCGCCCTCGGGCCGCTCCTGGCCAGGGCGCAGCAGGCCGGCGCCGTACGGCGCGACCTCGGCCCCGACGACGTCCACGACCTGCTGCTCGGCTGCCTGGCCGCCGAACGCAGGGCCAGGGCGAGAGGCGGCGGCGGGCGCGCGGTCGCGGTGGTGTGCGCCGGGCTGCGACCGCCTGGCTGACCGCCCGGTCAAGGTACTGTCGTCACCTGTACACGTAACGTCACCTTCAGGGCAGTTTCCCGGTTGATCGGCGGGGATATCCCGATGTCGTACACATCCGCATCCCAGGACGCAGCCGCTGAGGCCCACCCCCGCGGATCCCGACGTCCGGCCGGCCCTCCTGGAGGTTGACCATGTTCGCCCTGATCGCCGCCGTGCTCTTCCTGCTCGCCCTCGTCTTCGACATCGCCGGCGTCGCGCTCGGCGGCGTCGTCACCGTGGGCACGCTCACCACCGCCGGGCTGCTCTGCGTCGCCCTCCACCTGATGGGCCTCGGCGCGTCCTGGAGCCCGCTCAAGCGCTGAACGTCTCCTCCCCGGGTCCGTCACGTCTCTCCGGACCCCTTCCGCGCACCCCTTCGCCGCCGCCCGCGAGCCGCGCCTCCCGGGGCTCGCGGACGGCCGCCCCGCTCGTCCACCCCTTCCGCCCCCGGCCTGGTCAGGCCAGGGTGAAGCGGACCTCGCGCGTCGCCGGGTCGGCGCGTGTCAGCCGCACCGTCACCTGCTCGCCCAGCGGCAGGTCGCCGTCGCACCTGGCGATCACGGCGGGGTCCACGAGCTGGACCTGGCCGCCGCCCCGCTGCCCGTCCACGTCGATCACGACCGCGTCGAACGCCTGCCCGACCTTGTCCCGCAGCAGGAACGCCTCCACCAGGTCCACGGACGCGCGGTCCACGGCCGAGGCCCTGCGGCCCGTGCCCGCCATGATCTCCGGCAGCGCCTCCAGCGCCGCCCCGACGTCCGACGGCACCGGCTCGCCCGCCGCGACCGCGAGGCACACCTCGGTCGCGTACCGGTCCACCAGCCGCCGCAGCGGCGCCGTCACGTGCGTGTACGGCGCGGCCACCGCCGCGTGCTCGGCCAGCTTCGGCGGCGCGCCGTTGAACGCCACGTACCCGGCGCCGCGCAGCAGCACCTTCGACTCGTGCAGGAACGCCGCCTGCCGCGGGTTCTCCGGGTCCAGCCCGTGGACGACCTCGCCGTAGGCCACACCGTCGGGCCACGGCACGTCGAGCGCCCGCGCCACCCTGCGCACCTTCGCCAGGTCCTCCTGTCTCGGCTCGGGCAGCACCCGAAGCACGCCGATCTCGGCGTCCAGCATCATGGACGCCGCCGCCATGCCGGTCAGCAGCGAGATCTGCGCGTTCCACGCCTCGGCGGGCAGCGGCAGCCTGAACTCCAGCCGGTAGCCGCCGTCGTCCGTCACGACCTCCTGCTCGGGGGTGGGGAGGGTGACACCGCCGCGCTCGCGCTCCAGCTCCAGCCGCAGGCGGCCGATCTCGGCCAGCAGGCCGAGCGTCCCGTCGGCGGTGCCGGTGTCGACGGCGGCCTGGACGTAGGCGTAGTCGAGGCGTTCGCGGCTGCGTACGAGGGCGCGCTGCACGTCGGCGCCGACGGTGCGGCCGTCGGCGTCCAGGTCGATGCGCCAGACGGCGGCGGGGCGCTCGGCGCCGGGCAGCAGGCTGGCGGCGCTCTCCGACAGCACCTTGGGGTGCAGCGGGACCTTGCCCGCGGGGAAGTAGACGGTCTCGCCCCGGGTGCGGGCCTCGGCGTCGATGACGCCGCCGGGACGCACGAAGGCGCCGACGTCGGCGATGGCGTACCAGACGCGGTAGCCGCCGCGCAGCCGCTCCAGGTGGACGGCCTGGTCGAGGTCCATCGAGCCGGGCGGGTCGATGGTGACGAACGGGACGTCGGTCATGTCCTCGCCGGCCAGTCTGGGCACCTGCGCGACCCACGCGGCCTCGTCGAGCACGGGCTTGGGGAAGCCGTCGGGGAGCCTCAGCTCCCGCCGGATCCGCTCGAAACCGTCCTCGAGCCTGGTGGGCATCGCCGCGGGGACCTGAATCATCGACACGTCCCACAACCTACCGGTCAGAGATATACCGGCGTGGGGTGAAATTTCGGTGTAAAACCGGCGGCTGCCGTCGGCCCAATCCCGCCGACCCTGATACCCGGGACGCCGGAGAACACCGCCCCGCACACCCGGGCCGGGCCTGGATCGGCGGGGCTGGCGCGGCTGGGCCGGACCTCGCCGGATCGCCGGCCCCCCGGATCGCCGGCCCCCCGGATCGCCGGCCCCCCGACGGCACGACGGCGCCCCGTCGCGAGGCTCTCGTGACGGGGCGCCGTATTGGTGGTGCGATCCTGCACACCGCGCCCGGCCGGGCCCGAGCGGGCCTGGATCGGCCGGGCTTGGGTGAGGCTGGGCTGTGGCCCCGCCGGATCGGGCCGGGCCGTTCGGTGCGTCCGGCCCGGTCGTTCGTCGGCCGGGCCGGGGTGTGGGTCAGGGGGTCGCGGGGCGCGGGCGGGGGCCCTTGTCCGGTGTGCAGTACGGGCAGAAGGGCTCGGGGTCGACGCAGACCTTGACGCCGTCGCCGTCGTTGGACGGGTCGAGGTCGAGCTCGTTGCCGCCCGCCGTGGCCGTGTTCGTCGTGTCGCCGACCGCGACGGCCTTGGCGCGGATCGTCAGCACCGCCGTGGCGCCGTTCGGCAGCGTGCCCACCGTCCACGCGCCGTCCCCGGCCGCGTACGAGCCCTTGGAGGCCGTCGCGGAGACGAAACGGAGCTGCGCGGGCAGCGCGTCCTTGACGGTCACGCCGGTGGCGTCGTTGGGCCCGCCGTTGCTGACGGCCACCCGGTAGGTGACGGTCTCGCCCACGGTGACCCTGGTCTTGTCGGCCGACTTGACCACGGCGAGGTCCACCGCCGGGTTGACGTCGGTGACGGCGTCGCCGCTGCTGGAGGTGAGCGCCTGGGGCTCCGCGCCGAGCCGGTTCTCGTACCCGACGGAGGCGCGGTTGGTGACCTTCCCGCCGGCGGCGGCCCTGCCCACCTTGACCTTGAACTCGACGGTGGTGCCGTCCGGCAGGCTGCTCGTGCTGGCCAGCCGGCCCGCCTGCGCGCCGCCGGCGCCCTCGCCGAGACCGAAGGAGACGGTGCCGGTCGCCGGGTCGAAGGCGGCCTGGTCGTCGTCGGCCGCGTCGGTCTTGGGGCCGTTGTTGGGGCCGTCCACGACCTTCATCGAGCCGGGCACGTACGTGGTGCCGGCGGGGACGGCGTCGGTGAGCCGCACGTTCTCGGCCGGCCCGCCGCCCCCGTTGACCGCGGTCAGCCGGTACGTGATCTCGTCACCCACGTTCACCGGGCCCTTGGGGGCGGCGGACTTGGTGACGATCACGCACGGCGGGGTGCCGAAGAAGATGTCGTCCAGGAGGTTGCCGATGGCGCGGTTGCCGCCGGCCGCCGAGACGGAGCGGAAGGCGAACCTGGTGACGGTCTGCCCGGCCGGCACCGTGTACGTCCCGGAGTAGACGCCCCACCGGGCCGTGCCGTCGGACATGGTGGCCTGCTGCACCGGCGCGCCGGGGGCGCCGATGTCCAGGGCCATCGTGTCGACGCCTGCCCTGCCCCGGTGGGCGAGCCGCCAGTACAGCGTCTGGCCGGGCGTCGTCGGGCGGTCCTGGAAGAGGGTGGAGACCTGGTTCGCGTTCAGCTCGGCGAGCTGCCTGCCCTCGGCGGGCGGGGTGTTGGTGGGGTTCGGCGGGCTGTTCCACAGCTCGATGACGTGGTCGGTGGCGCTGGTCGTCCAGCCGGGCACGCTGTTCGGCACGCCGGGGCGGGAGGCGTCGGGGAACATGCTCCAGGTGCCTCTGATGGCGGGCTGCTCGAAGCCGCCGTTCAGCAGGGACACCTGCTCGGGGCAGGTGGCGGGGTCGGGGGCGCGCAGTGCCGTGCGGGCCGCCGCCGGTGCCGCCGCCGGGGCGGCCTCGGCCGGTGCCGTGCCGGGCAGGGCCAGTGACGCCGCGGCCGCGGCCAGGACGGCGACCGGGTAACACATCCGTGGGATGTGCCTCATGTGCGTTCGTTCCTCTCGTCGGGCAGAAGACTGCCTTCGTGCGAGCGGAATGCTCGCCCGGCGGCGTCCCGCACCGGCGGGCGACACGCGTCCTCCTGGCAAGTGCAGACCCGTCGCAGGGAAGATCTTGGTGTACGCGCCCGGCCGGTCAGGCCACGGTGACGAGGTGGGCGTCCAGGCCGGTGATCTTGAGCAGGCGCTGCATGGACGGCGGGACGCCGGCGACGAGCAGCGGCGTGCGCTGGCCGCTCGCCCGGTTGTGGGCGTGGACCAGGACGCCGAGCCCGGCCGCGTCGACGAAGGAAAGGCCGCTCACCTCGACGACGACCGCCGCGTCGGGCTCGGGTTCGGCGCGCGCCTCGTCCAGCAGCTCCAGCAGGAGGGCGCGCAGCGGCTCGGTGGTGGCGATGTCGAGCTCGCCGGACACCGTGACCGTGAGGGTGCCCTCGTGGCGGCTCGTCGTCAGGTGGAGTGGATCCATACACGGCTCCCCGCTGTCTTGAGGACCGGGAACGTACTGCCGACTGCGGGGACGCTCTGGGGCACACCCGGACCATGCTCGTGACTGTGAGCGACTGCCTGCTTTCGGAAAGGAGTGTACAGGTCCCCAGGTCGGGGCCGGGAGAAGGAACCCTCATGGGCGGGGCGGGAGAAACCCTGCTGACCACCATCCCGGCAAGGGCCGGGGAGACTCGCAAAGAAGCGTTGCGGCTCTTTACAAGTCGTTGTGTATACGCAACGATCAGCGTGTGGTAAGCAAAGACCGGAGATCTGAACTCCACAACAGGATCGCGGTGCTCCGCGCGGAGCGGGGGGTGTCACGGGCCGAGCTCGCAGCGGCCGTCGGGGTCAACCCGCAGACGGTCGGGTTCCTCGAACGCGGCGACTACGGGCCGTCGCTCGACCTGGCGTTGCGGATCAGCGAGTTCTTCGGCCTGCCGGTGGAGGCGGTCTTCTCCAGGCGCCCGTTCGAGCCCATGTCGCAGCAGCTCTACGGAGGTATCTGATGAGCACTCCCGCCGGGCGCCTGCGCCGCGCCACCCGCCTGATGTCCGAGGCGTCCGAGGACGCGCTGGACGAGCGCGAGCGGTTCGGGCGGGGCGAGGCGCTGCGCGTCGTCCACCCGCTGCTCGGCCTCCTGCTCGGCCTGCTGTTCGTCGCGGCCGTGATCGACGGCGGCGTGGTGCGCGTAGCCTGGGAGCCGCTCATCGGCGGCGCGATCCTCACGTCGGTGCTGCTGCCCTCGGCCGTGCCGGCCTGGCGCTGGGCCGGGGCGCCTCCGGGGCGGGGTTAAGGTTACGGCGTGCACATCGACGAGTGGCTGCAGGCCGTTCCGCCGGGCTGGCTCTACGTGGCCGTCGCCCTCGTGATCGGCTTCGAGAGCCTGGGCATCCCGCTCCCGGGCGAGATCGTCCTGGTCAGCGCCGCGATCCTGTCGGCGAAGGGCGTGGTCAGCCCCGTCTGGGTCGGGGTGTGCGCGAGCGCGGGCGCCATCGTCGGCGACTCCGCCGGCTACGCCATCGGCCGCAAGGGCGGACGGCCCCTGTTCACCAGGCTCGGCCGCCGCTTCCCCAAACACTTCGGCGACAGGCACGTGGCCAAGGCCGAGGCGTACTTCCAGCGGTTCGGCATGTGGGCGGTCTTCGTGGGCCGGTTCATCGCGCTGCTGCGCATCCTCGCCGGGCCGCTCGCCGGGGCGCTGCGCATGCCGTACTGGAAGTTCGTCGTCGCCAACGTGCTCGGCGGCATCGTCTGGGCGGGCGGCACCACCGCGGTGGTCTTCTACCTCGGGCTGGTGGCCGAGAAGTGGCTCAAGGGCTTCTCGTGGGTGGGCCTGGTGGTGGCGGTGCTGTTCGGCATCGGCACCACCCTCTACCTCAAACGGCGGGCGGCCTTAGCGCTCGATGAGCGTGACCTCGAGGGAGTAGTGCGAGGCCCGGTAGACGTGTGAGCCGTGCTCGACGGCTCTGCCCTGGTCGTCGTACGTGGTGCGGATCATCGTGAGCAGGGGCGCGCCGCGGCGCTCGTCCAGGAGCTTGGCCTCGGCCTGGGTGGCGGCGCGCGCGCCGATGCGCTGGTTGGCCACGCGCAGCCGCACCCCGGCCGCGCGCAGCAGCTCGTACAGGCCGCGCGCCTCCAGGTCGGAAGCGGCGAGCTGGGCCAGGCCGAGCGGCAGCCAGTTGTGCAGCACGGCGAGCGGCTCGCCGGCGGCGAAGCGCAGGCGTTCGAGGTAGAGCACCTCGGCGCCGGCCTCGACGCCGAGGATGGCGGCGATGTCGTCCTCGACGGGCCGGGGTTCGAGCGCGATCACCTGGGTGGCGGGCTCCTGGCCTGCTCTGCGCAGGTCGTCGTAGAGGCTGGTCAGCTCGACCGAGCGCTTGACCTGGCCGTGCACCACCTGGGTGCCCACGCCGCGCTTGCGCACCAGCAGGCCCTTGTCCACGAGGTACTGGATGGCCTGGCGGATCGTCGGCCTGGACAGGCCGAGCTTGTCGGCCAGGAGGATCTCGTTGTCGAGCCGCGCGCCGGGCGCGAGGTCGCCGCGCCGTATCGCCTCGGCGATCTGCTCGGCCACCTGGAAGTAGAGCGGCACAGGGCTGGATCGGTCGAGGTCGATGGCCAGGTTCGCGGTCATGCCGATCAGCTTAACCGAGGTCAGAATGTCCAGACAAACTGCTCATGCATGCTGACATCGCCGGTCAAGCCGTCATCGTCCGCACCTGGGCGCCGTCCGGACTCGAAGGGAGGGCGAGGTCCGGTCTGTGGCGGGTCGCACCCCAGGTGGGGCCGCGGGGCGCGGGGGAGCGGGCATGCTGGGAGGATGAACGTGACGCACCTGCTGGAGACGGCCGCCGAGGCGGCCAGAGCCGTCGGCCCGCTCCTGCGCGACGCCTTCAGATCCCGGCCGCAGGTGCGCGCCAAGAGCGACTTCCACGACCCGGTGACCGAGCACGACCGGGCCGCCGAGGAGACGATCCGCGCCGTGATCGCCTCCCGCGCGCCAGGGGCGATCGTCGGGGAGGAGGGCGGCACGACCGGCTCAGGCGACCTCACCTGGTACGTCGACCCGATCGACGGCACCGCGAACTTCGCGGCCGGCCTGCCCTTCTTCTGCGTCTCCATCGCGGCGGCCGCCGGCGGCGAGGTGCTCGCGGGCGTCGTGTACGACCCCGTGCGCGGCGACGAGTTCACCGCCACCACCGGTGGCGCCTGGTGCAACGGCGTCCCGATCCGCAGCGCCGGCGCCGGGCGCGACCGCGAGGCGATGCTCCTCACCAGCTACCCGGGCCCGCACGACCTGGCCCTCGAGGGCGAGGAGGCGCTGCGCGGGTTCGGGCGGCTCGTCGAGTCGTTCGCCTCCGTGCGCCGCACCGGCAGCGCCGCGCTGCAGCTCGCCCACGTCGCCGCCGGGTGGTCCGACGTGACGTACGGCACCAGCGTCAGCCCCTGGGACGTGGCGGCGGGGGCGCTGCTGGTGCGGCAGGCGGGCGGCGTCTACCTGGGCGACCCGCTCGCGCCTGGCGGCTACCTGGCCCACGTCGGCGGGTTCGACCTGGCCGGCTCCTGCCTCGCCGGCGCCGCCCCCCGCTGACCGGCCCCGGCGCCGGTCAGGCGAGGAGGGCGGGCAGGTCGGCCAGGGTGGTGATGCGAGGGAAGCCCTCGGGCGGGGGCTCCAGGTTCAGGCGGTCGAGCCAGACCGAGCGCATCCCGGTCGCCGCGGGGGCGGTGACGTCCTTGACCACGTCGTCGCCCACGAGCAGCACCTCGTGCGGCTCCAGGCCCAGCGCGGCCGCCGCCCCGGTGTAGCCGGCGGGTGAGGGCTTGAAGTGCCCGCCGAGCACCTCGCCGGTCAGCACCGGGCCGACCCGGCCCTCCAGGCCGATGGCGCGGACCTTCGCCTCCTGGACGCGCTGCGTGCCGTTCGTCAGGACGCCGAGCGCCGGCCCGCCGAACGCGTCGAGCGCGTCCAGGGCGGCCACCGCGTCGGGGTAGGCGCGCCAGCCTTCGCGGTAGCGGCGGGAGAACTCCTCGTACGCCGCGTCGAGGTCGGCGGGCACGCGCACGCACAGCTCCTCGCACAGCGCCCGGACCCGGCGCCGTCGCTGCTCCTCCACGGTGCACTCGCCCGCGTGCCAGGCCGCCAGGTGCGGCAGCTCCAGCTCCTCCCACAGCCCGGCCACCTCGGGCAGCCGGGCGTGACCCGGCGCGTACGCCGACACCCAGCCGGTGATGGCGGCGTCGGCCGCCGACCGGTGGTCGAGCAGCGTGCCGTCGAGGTCGAACAGGACGCCCCTGATCACGGCCCGGCCCCCGCGGCGACCGGCTCGAACGTCACGACAGGTCGCGGCCGCGGGTGGGCGGATGGTCCTGCGGGTTCGTGCACGTCCCTCGCCCCTCTCTCCTCCGGCGCCCGGACGGCCATCGTGCAACAGGCCCCGGCGGGGTGCAACCGGGGGTGGGGTCAGTGGTGCCTGCGGTGGTCGCCGGCCTGGCGGATGTGGTCGATCATGACGCGTTCCGCGGTCTCGCCGTCGCCCGCCTCCAGGGCGTCGAGGACGCGCTCGTGCGCCTCCAGCTGGAGTCCGACCTGGTCGGGGTCGAGCCACAGCGAGGCCGACGCGGGCACGGGGAAGCTGTCGAGCACCGCCCTGGCGTGCGCGCCGAGGAAGGCGGGGCCGCCGATCTCCACCAGGCGGAGGTGGAAGCGCCTGCTCTGCTCGCCCAGCGCGTCGTACCTGCCCTGCCCGGCGTCGCGGGCCATCGCGGCGTGCAGGTCGCGCAGCCCGGCCAGCTCCTCGGGGGTGATCCTGGCCGCCGCGAGCCGCGCGCCGAGACCCTCGACCACGGCCCGCAGGCCGTAGAACTCCTCCAGCGCCTCGTCGCCGAGGTCCACGACGGTCGCGCCGTGGTGCGTCTCGTACCTGATGAGGCGGTCCTTCTCCAGGCGGCGCAGCGCCTCGCGCACGGGCGTCACCGACACCCCGAGCCGCCTGGCCACCTCGCCGGCCCGCAGGGCCGTGCCGCCGGGGATGCGGGCGGTGCGGATCTCGTCGAGCAGGACGCCGTAGACGTAGTCGGCCTTGCTCATGGGCGGCCTCATGGGCTCCGGCTCGCTGATCGCCATGTCATCCAGTGTCCCGCACTATCGCTCTTTGTCGCGACTTGACCTATCAGATATTTCTTATAACTTACAGAACCATGACGAGCCCAGTGACGAGCCCCGTGACGAGCCCCGTGACGAGCCTCGCCGACCTCCGGGTCATCGACGCCGCGACGCTGTTCGCCGGCCCCTCGGCCGCCATGATGCTCGGCGACTTCGGCGCCGACGTCGTCAAGATCGAGCATCCGCGGCGGGGCGACCCGTCACGCGGCCACGGCGCCGCCGTCGACGGGGTCGGCCTGTGGTGGAAGACGCTGTCGAGGAACAAGCGGGCCGCCGCGGTGGACCTGTCGCACCCCGACGGCCAGGAGATCCTGCGCGGGCTGGCCGAGCGCTCCGACGTCCTCATCGAGAACTTCCGCCCCGGCACCCTGGAGCGCTGGAACCTCGACCCGCAGGACCTCCTCAAGCTCAACCCGCGCCTCGTCGTGGCACGGATGACCGGGTTCGGGCAGATCGGGCCGATGGCGGGGCGTCCGGGGTTCGGCACGCTCGCCGAGGCCATGAGCGGCTTCGCCGCCATGACCGGCCAGCCCGGCGGGCCGCCCACCCTGCCGCCCCTCGCCCTGGCCGACGGCATCGCGGGCCTCGCCATGTCGTACGCCATCATGGTGGCCCTGCAGGCGCGCGAGCGGACCGGGCGCGGCCAGGTCGTGGACATGGCCATCATCGAGCCCATCCTCGGGCTGCTCGGGCCGCAGATGAGCGCCTACCGGGCGCTCGGCGTGGTGCCTGAGCGCACCGGCAACCGGTCCGCCAGCAACGCCCCGCGCAACACCTACCGCACCCGCGACGGCCGGTGGCTGGCCATCTCGACCAGCGCCCAGCCGATCGCCGAGCGCGTCGTCACCCTCGTGGGCCGTCCCGACCTGGTGGAGCAGCCGTGGTTCGCCACCGGCCACGGGCGGGTCCAGCACGTCGACGAGCTGGACGAGGCCGTCGCCTCCTGGATCGCCGAGCGTGACGCCGAGGAGGTGATCGCCCGCTTCGAGGAGGCCCAGGCGGCCGTCGCCCCCATCTACGACGTCACCGACATCGCCGAGGACCCCCAGTACGCGGCGCTCGGCACCTTCGTCGACGTGCCCGACGAGGAACTGGGCGGCGTCACCATGCAGAACGTGCTGTTCCGCCTGTCCGACACGCCCGGTGAGATCCGCTGGCCGGGGCGCCCGCTCGGCCGCGACACCGACGAGGTGCTGGGCGAGCTGGGCTACGACGCCGGGCGCATCGCCGGGCTGCGCGAGGCGGGGGTGATCGCGTGAGCGCCGCGCCCGCCGCTCCGGGCCCGTCCTGGGTGCCCGTCACCTGGCTGTACGTGCCGGGCGACCGCCCCGACCGGTTCGCCAAGGCCGCCGCGTCCGGCGCCGACGTGGTGATCATCGACCTGGAGGACGCCGTCGCGCCCGCGCGCAAGGACGAGGCGCGCGAGAACGCCGTGGCGTACCTGAGCCGGCGGCGCGCGGCCACCGGCGGACCGGCGGCCCCCGGAGGGCCGGCCGTCCACGTCCGGGTCAACGACCTGTCCGGCGGGCGCGGCCTCGACGACCTGGCCGCGGTGGGGGACCTGGCCGACGCCGTGCGCCTGCCCAAGGTGGACTCGCCCGCCGTGCTCGGCGCGCTGGACGGCGTCGCCGCGCCCGCCTACGCGCTGCTGGAGTCGGCCGCCGGGATACTCCACGCCGCCGCCATCGCGGCGCACCCGCGCGTGGCCGGCGTCGCCCTCGGCGAGCAGGACCTCGCCGCCGAGCTGTCCGTCACCGGCGAGGACGCCATGAACCACCTCAGGCTCCAGGTGGTGCTCGCCGCCGCCGCCGCGGGGCTGCCGCCGGTGCCCATGTCGGTCTACCCGCTCCTGGACGACGAGGAGGGGCTGCTCGCCTCCTGCGCGGCGGGGCGGGCCATCGGCCTGTTCGGCAGGACGGCGATCCACCCGCGGCAGATCCCGGCGATCAGGCGGGCCTTCCGCCCGTCGGCCGAGGAGACCGCGGCGGCGCTGGAGGTCGTCGAGGCGGCCGAACGGGCGCAGCGGTCGGGGGCGGGGGCGGTGGCGCTGCCCGACGGGCGTTTCGTGGACGCGCCGGTGGTGGCGAGGGCCCGCCGCACCCTGGCCCTCGCCGCCCGCCTGTCGTCCCCCTCGCAGACCCCCACCCCCGCCTGAGGCCGCCCGCCTGCCGCCCCCTCGGGGGCCCCTGCCTGAGGGCCGCCCGCCTGTCGCCCCTTCGGAGGCCGCTGCCTGAGGGCCGTCCGCCTGTCGCGCCTTCGGAGGCCCGTGCCCCGGCGCGTCGGCCGCTTTCTCCTGGAGGGGGCGGTCAGGCGGGGGTCCAGCGGGAGCGGAGCTCCTCGTCCTCCGGGGGCGGGCCGGGCAGGGGGCGGTGGGCCGGGGGAGTGCGCAGGGAGTCGGCCAGCAGCGCCAGGTAGCGGTGGCGCAGCTCGGCGGTGCGCTCCTCGTCGCCCAGCTTGATCGAGGCGAGCTGCTCGAACAGCAGCGCGATGTCCGCCATGGTCACGTCGGGCCGCAGCACGCCCTGCTCGACGGCCCGCCGGTGCACCTCCGTCCCCAGCCGCCCCGCCTGTACGGCGTCCTGGGTCAGCTCCTCGGTGGGCTGGAAGGTGCCCGCGAGCCGGATCGTGAGCGAGTGGATGTCGGCGTCGACGATCTGCCGCAGGAAGCCGGCGAACGCCTCCCAGGGGTCGCCCGCGGCGTCCAGCGCCTTCTCGGCGATGGCGGCGTACTGCTTGAGCCCGTCGCCGCACAGCTTGCGCAGCAGCGCCTCCTTGCTGGGGTAGCGCCGGTAGAGCGCGCTGATCCCGACGCCTGCCCGCTCGGCCACGGCCGCGATGGGGGCGCCGGGATCGGCGGTGAACACGGTTCTGGCCGCCTGGAGGATCAACTCGTCGTTCCGCGCGGCCTGCGCCTTGCGGCCGCTCATCGGTGCTGCTGTCATCCTCCCAGCATATGGGAACGAATGATTCCGTTCTACATCTCTCCGCAGGCGTCGCCGCCCGCGCCGCGGCGTCGTACAGGGCGGAGATCACTCCTTGGTCAGCATGTCTATACATAGAAAGGTGATTGAGGTACAACCGGGGCGAGCCCGTTGGCCTTGGAGGTGCCGATGAGACGTACCCCGATCGTGCTGGCCCTGTTAGGCGCTCTCGCGCTGACCGCCTGCTCCTCCTCGGGAGGGCGGGCGGCGCAGAGCCCGGCCTCCGGATCCGCGCCCGCCGCCGCGTCCGCGCCGCGCGGCGCCTTCGCCGTCATCACCCATGGCGCCCCCGGCGACTCCTTCTGGGACGTCGTCAAGAACGGCGCGGAGGCGGCCGGCAAGCAGTACGGCGTCACGGTCACCTACCAGGGCGACGGTGACCCCGCCAAGCAGTCGCAGCTGATCGACCAGGCGGTGTCGCAGAAGGTGGACGGCCTCGTCGTCTCCATGGCCAACCCCGACGCGCTGAAGGAGTCGATCGGCAAGGCCGTGGCGGCCGGCATCCCCGTCGTCACCGTCAACTCGGGCGCCGACCGTTCGAAGGAGTTCGGCGCCATCACGCACGTCGGGCAGTCGGAGGACGTCGCCGGGCGCGGCGCGGGCGAGCAGTTGAAGGCGGCCGGGGTCACCAAGCTGCTGTGCGTCGTCCACGAGGCCGGCAACGTGGGGCTCGACCAGCGGTGCAAGGGCGCCGAGGAGACCCTCGGCGGCACCGTCGAACGGCTCCAGGTGGACGTGGGCAACCTGGCCGACGTGACCTCGAAGGTCACGGCGAAGCTGCAGTCCGACAAGCAGCTCGACGGCGTGCTGGCGCTGAACCCGGCCGTCGCCGTCGCCGCCAGGGACGCCGTCAGGGACTCGGGGTCGCAGGCGAGGCTCGCCACGTTCGACCTGTCCGCCGACGTGGTCGCCGCGATCAAGGACGGCGAGATCCTGTTCGCCGTGGACCAGCAGCAGTACCTGCAGGGGTACCTGCCGATCACGTTCCTCCTGCTCTACAAGGACAACCTCAACACGGTCGGCGGCGGCCTGCCGGTGAACACCGGGCCGGGCTTCGTCACCAAGGACAACGCCGACAGGGTGGCCAGGCTGGCCGAGGCGGGCACCCGGTGACGGCCGCGGCGGACGAGCGGGTCGTCCGTCCCGGCCTGGCCCGGCGCCTGCTCGTCCGGCCCGAGCTGGGCGCCGTGGTCGGGCTGGTCGCGGTGTTCGCCTTCTTCGGCGCGCAGTCCCCGGTGTTCCGCTCCCCGGACGGCGTCGCCAACTGGCTCGACCCCGCCGCGACGCTCGGCATCATGGCGGTGGCGGTGGCGCTGCTGATGATCGGCGGCGAGTTCGACCTGTCGGCGGGCGTGCTGACCGGCACCAGCGGGCTCGTCGTGGTCACGCTCTCCACCCGGTACGGCTTCGACGTCTGGGCGGCGATGGCGGCCGGGCTGGTGGTGGCCCTGGCGGTCGGGTTCGCCAACGGGATCGTGGTCACGAGGACCCGGCTGCCCAGCTTCGTCGTCACGCTCGGCACGTTCCTCATGCTGCAGGGGATCAACCTGGGCGCCACCAAGGCGATCACGGGGACGGTGCAGGTCGGGGGGCTGCGCCGGGCCCCCGGGTACGAGCAGGCGAGCGCGGTGCTCGCGGGCACCGTGGAGATCGGCGGCACGTCGTTCCGCGTGGCGATCCTGTGGTGGGTGCTCGTCACGGCCGCGGCCACCTGGGTGCTCATGCGGACCAGGGCCGGCAACTGGATCTTCGCGGTGGGCGGCGACGAGCGGGCCGCCCGCGCGATGGGCGTGCCCGCGGCCCGCGTGAAGATCGCGCTGTTCATGACGACGGCGGCGGCGGCCTGGCTGGTCGGCACGACGCTGGCGCTGCGGTACACGTCCGTGCAGGCCAACGTGGGCATCGGCCAGGAGTTCATCTACATCGTGGCCGCCGTCATCGGCGGCTGCCTGCTCACCGGCGGGTACGGCTCGGCGATCGGCGCCTCCGTCGGCGCGGTCATCTTCGGCATGGCCGACAAGGGCATCGTCTTCCTCGGCTGGGACGCCGACTGGTTCAAGTTCTTCCTGGGCGCCATGCTGCTGCTGGCGACCCTGGCCAACCGGCTGGTGCGGCGCTACGCCGAGGAGGTGCGGCGGTGATCCTCCAGACGCGGGGCATCGGCAAGTCGTTCGGCTCGGTGGTGGCGCTGCGCGACGTGTCCATGGGTGTGGCGGCGGGCGAGGTCACCTGCGTGCTGGGCGACAACGGCGCGGGCAAGTCCACGCTCATCAAGATCCTGTCGGGCGTGCACGCGCACGACGCGGGCGCGTACCTGGTGGACGGCGCCGAGGTGCGCTTCTCCAGCCCGCGCGAGGCGCTGGACCGCGGCGTCGCCACGGTCTACCAGGACCTCGCGATGATCCCGCTGATGTCGGTGTGGCGGAACTTCTTCCTCGGCTCGGAGCCGCGCAGGCGCCTCGCCTTCGACGTGGCCAGGGCCAGGCGGGTGGCCCGCGAGGAGCTGCGCGCGATGGGCATCGACATCCGTGACGTGGACCAGCCGGTCGGGACGCTGTCGGGCGGCGAGCGGCAGTCGGTCGCCATCGCGCGGGCGGTGTACTTCGGCGCCCGCGTCCTCATCCTGGACGAGCCCACGTCCGCGCTCGGCGTCAAGCAGGCCGGCGTGGTGCTGCGCTACATCGCGAGGGCCAGGGACAGGGGACTCGGCGTGGTCCTCATCACCCACAACCCGCACCACGCCTACCCGCTGGGCGACCGCTTCCTCCTGCTCAACCGCGGCACCAGCCTGGGCGAGTACGGCAAGTCCGACATCACGAAGGAGGAGTTGACGGGCCTCATGGCGGGTGGCGCGGAGCTGGACGAGCTCTCCCACGAGCTGCGCCGCCCATGAGATCTACTTTGTAAAGGCGCCCGGCTCGGGATCACCCGCCGGCCCACGGCCGACCGCCGACGGCGGGCGGGTCGGCGAAAGCGGCGGACGGGTCAGCGCGGGAACCGCGGCAGCCCGGGGAACCGCGGCTGTCTTGGTCCGAGGAGCGGCCGGCGCAGGCGTCGGGCGAGGGCGAGCAGCAGGAGCCCGGCCGCGACCAGGGCGGCCGACCAGCGCAGCGCCGTCTCCACGGGCGCGCCCGTGAACGGCAGCGTGGGCGCGGCGGGTCCGGGGCCGGCCGGGCCTGGGGGCCATCCGGGCCACCCCGGCCCGCCCGGCCCCCAGGCCCAGCCGGCTTCCTCCGGGCCGGGCACGACCAGTGGATGGCGGGTGGCGCACCGGCCGTCGCAGTGGCCGTGGCGGCCGGGCGTCACGACGTTGACCACGGCACCGACCACGACGCCGACCACGACGCCGGCCACGGCGTCGTCGGCGTCCGCCTCGTCGAGCGCCTCGTCGCCTTCGGCCGCGCCCCCCGGTGCCGGGGTGGGGCCGACTGGTCCGCTGCCCGGTGCGGGGGTGACGCCGCCCGGTCCGCTGCCCGGTGCCGGGGTGACGCCGCCTGGTCCGCTGCCCGGCGCGGGGGTAGGGCCGACTGGTCCGCTTCCTGGTGCCGGCGTGGGGCCGCCGGCCGTGGCGTGGCCGTGCTTCCTGCCGAGGTCCCCTGCCCGCACCGTGTACGTGAGCGTCTGCGCCCGCGTCAGCAGCGGGATGCGCCAGGTCAGGCCGTCCTCCCCGGAACGGACGGTCCCGGCGGTGGCGGCGGCCTCGCCCTCGGGAGTGCCGCCGCTGAGCGCGTCGGTGACCACCACGTTCCGTGCCGGCCGCCCCTGGGGCCGCACCTCGATCCGGTACGTGATCACGTCCCCCGGCTCCACGGGGGTGCCGGAGGGCGGGTCGCTGCGCTTGGACACCGTCCAGTCGCCACCCTCGCAGGTGACCGTGTTGGTGACGGTGTAGGCGCTGTGCGGACGGTGGAGCACCGCCGTGTGGGGCAGGTCCCCGGCGTCCGGCCGGCCGCCGTCCTCGGTCACGCCCCTGCCGGTGAGGCGGCAGCGCCCGTCGGTCACCTCGACGTCCTCGTCGATCGTCACCGACTGTCCCACCTCGTACCCCTCCTGGGGCGCGCCCCACGCCAGCGGGGTGGGGGCGCCGCCCGGGGTGACGAGGGTGTGGCCGGGGTGCCGGGTCTCGGTGACGGTCACGTCGGCGCCCGAGGAGGCGTCGGGTACCTTGGCGTCGCTGATCGCGAAGTCGAGCTGGGAGGTGTACGTCCGGCCCTCGGCGAGGGGCGGCGTCCGGAAGAGGTAGGGCGTGGCGGTGGAGCTGGAGCCGCTGCCCGGCCCGGTGCGCGGCTCGGGGTCGGTGTACCGGCCGTTCGGGGCGCTGATCTGCTTCACCCAGAACCGCGCGCCCTCGTTGACGTCCCCGGTGCCGGGGACGAGGAAGGAGCAGTCGCCGTCGGCGTCGGAGACGCAGGTGGCCCAGGGGCCGGCGGGCTGGGGGTCGGCGGGGTCGGCGTACAGGCCGAGCACGGTGGCGGCGAGCGGGCCGGCGGTGTCGGGGCCGGTGTGGTCGCCGCCGGTCTTGACGGTGACGACCGAGCCGCCGGGAGGCGGGTCGGGCGCCGAGCGCGCGTTCGCGGGCCCCCAGGCGGTCAGGGCCCCGCATGTGGTCACGGCGGCGAGGACCGCCGCCATCCGCTGCCCGGCACCACGCATCACGCCTCCACATGATCAGTTCGTGACGCACTGTAATGATGTGTGCTCGGGTCGCTGCTGGTGCCGCGACGTCGCTTGGGGGGAATTTGACTGGTTCGGGCGATGAACGAGACGGGCAGAAAGGGCAAAACACCCACTACGTGTACCGACACCGACATCCGGGGGATCCGCCGTGACCACGATGATCAGTAAGGTCGTGCTCGAGAAGGCCGCGCAGGACTTCGCCGACGCCAACTCCAAGCACCCCTTCATCTACGAGCTGCCCCCCGAGCAGGGACGGGAGATCCTGGAGCAGGTCCAGTCCGGCGACGGCGTGCCCAAGCCCGAGATCGACGAGGAGTGGGTCCAGGTGCAGGGCGGCCCCACCGGCACGGTGCCCGTACGCGTCGTCAGACCCAAGGGCGCCACAGGCGCCCTCCCGGTCATCTTCTACATCCACGGCGCGGGCTGGGTGTTCGGCTCGGCGCACACCCACGACCGGCTCGTCCGCGAGCTCGCCGTCCGCTGCGAGGCCGCCGTCGTCTTCCCCGAGTACGACCGCGCGCCCGAGGCGAGGTACCCGACGCAGACCGAGCAGAACTACACCGCCGCCCAGTGGGTGATGCGCGACGGCCCCGACAGGGGGCTCGACTCCTCCCGCATGGCCGTGTGCGGCGACTCGGTCGGCGGCAACATGGCGGCCGTGCTCGCGCTCATGGCCAAGGAGCGCGGAGACGTGCGGCTGCTCGGGCAGGTGCTGTTCTACCCGGTCACCGACGCCGCCTTCGACACCGACTCGTACCGGCAGTTCGCCACCGGCTACTACCTCAACCGCGACGGCATGAAGTGGTTCTGGGACCAGTACACGACCGACCCGCGGCAGCGCGAGGAGATCCACGCCTCGCCGCTGCGCGCGAGCACCGGCCAGCTGCGCGGCCTGCCGCCCGCGCTCGTGCTCAACGGCGAGGCCGACGTGCTGCGCGACGAGGGCGAGGCGTACGCGGCGAAACTGCGCGAGGCCGGCGTGGACGTGACCGCCGTGCGGCTCGCCGGCATGATCCACGACTTCGCCATGCTGGACGCGCTCCGCGAGACCCGCGCCTACCAGGCGGCCATGGAACTGGCGACCGCGACGCTGCGCCGCTGGCTGCGGCGCTGACCGTACCCTGGGACCGGACCCGCGCGCCGGTGCGGGCATCACGCACAACCCGCGCGGGCCCGCCAGGGCGGTCCGCACAGCGGCGAGGAAGGAGGGCGGCCCTATCGTGCGGCAATACTTCGCGCCCCCCTCCGAGGAGCTTCCATGACCGCCGTCGAGAGCAGGACGATGCCCATCGGGGCAGCGTTCGACCGGATGCCGTTCACCCGCAGGCACGTCCTCATCGCGCTCGCCCTGTTCATCGCGTTCGTCATCGAGTCGTGGGAGCAGCTCGCCCTCATCTACGTCTCCGGCGACCTCGGCACCGGCCTCGGCATCGACGAGGCCGGCATCGGCGTCGTGCTGTCGGCCGTGGCGTTCGGCATGATCCCCGGCGTGCTCGTCTGGGGTCCGCTCGCCGACCGCGTCGGCCGCAAGCCCGCGAGCTTCTGGTCGCTGCTGGCGTACGGCGTCCTCGCGCTCGCCTCGGCGTTCGCGCCCGACGTCACCACGCTCGTCGCCCTGCGCGTCGCCTCGGGCCTGGCCCTGGCCGGCGTCTACACGATCACCTTCCCGTACTTCCTGGAACTGCTGCCGACCAGGCACCGCGGCCGGGCCGCCGTCTACCTGTCGATCGGGTGGCCCATCGGCATGCTCGCCGCCATCGGCGCGTCCGTGACGCTCGGCGACCTCGGCTGGCACGTCGTCGTCATCGCCAGCGCCGTCGCCGGCCTGTGGGCCTTCGCCATCAGGGCGTGGGTGCCCGAGTCGCCGTACTGGCTGGCCGCCCGAGGCCGGCAGGACGACGCCCGCGCCGTGCTGCGCGGCCTGTCCAGCCCAGACGCCGACGCCACCTTCACCGTCGCCACCGACCGCGTCGGACGCCCCCTCGACCTGTTCCGCGGCGGCCTCGCCAAGATCACCGTCGTGATGCTGGTGCTGAACTTCGCCTTCAACTGGGGCTACTGGGGCCTGCAGACCTGGCTGCCCACGCTGCTGCAGGAGAAGGGCCTGAGCCTGTCGGCCTCGCTCGGCTTCGCCGCGCTCAGCGCGCTCATGATGATCCCCGGGTACGTCAGCGCGTCGCTGCTGACCGGCCGGTTCGGCCGCAAGAAGGTCTTCCTCGTCTACGTGGTGGCCGCCGTGCTCGGCGGCCTGTGGTTCGCGACCGCGAGCTCCACCGTCGGCCTCTACCTCGGCAACTTCGTGCTGTCGTTCTTCAGCCTCGGCGCCTGGGGCGTCTGGAACACCTGGAACGGCGAGTTCTTCCCGACCGCGCTGCGCGGCACCGGCTACTCCTGGGCCACGGCCGCGCAGCTCGTCGCCACCACGGTCGCGCCGTCCGCCGTCGGCGCGCTGCTCGCGCACGCCACCGGCTTCACCCCGACCATGCTGGTCATCAACGCGTTCATGGTGGTCACGGCGCTGCTGGCCATCCCGCTGCCCGAGACGGAAGGACGCGAACTGGAGTGATCCTCGGCGTGGCCCTCGGCGGGCGGGCACCGGTGGCGGTGGCCGTACGCGACGGCGCGTTCGCGGGCCCCGCCGACCCGCGGGCGGCGCGGGCGGCCCGCGCCGCCTGCGTCGCCGTCGACCTGGAGCCGGCCGGCGCGGCGCCCGTCGCCGTCATCCGTGTCGGAGGGCCGTGCCCGCCCGTCCTCGGCCCGCTCGCCGGCTGGCCCGACGGGTCGGGGGTGGCGACGATCGTCCGCGGCGGTCACAGCCTCACCGGCCGCCCGCTCGCCCCGCTCGACACCGACGCCGTACGCGCGTTCGCCGCCGGGTGCGGGCTCACCGACTTCGCCGTCACGGCCACCGGCTCGCCCGTGCTGGCCGACCACGAACTGGCCGTCGCCGCCGTCGTGTCCGCCGAGGTGCCCGGCGCGCGCATCACCCTGTCGTACGAGTTCGGCCGGCCAGGACTGCGGGAACGCGAGGGCGACGCGATCCGCAACGCCGCGCTCGGCCCGGCCGCCGGGCGGCTGGCCGACGAGGTGGCCGCCCGGCTGCCCGGGGTGCCGCTGTACTTCGCCCGCTCCGGCAGCGGCCTGGTGTCGGAGCACTACTTCCGCCGCTACCCGCTCGCCTGCCTGCGCGGCGCCGCCGCGAGCCACGCCAGGGGGCTGGCCGCGCTCGGCGAGGCCGCCGGGGTCCCCGGCCCGGTGGCCGCCGCGTACGGCGCCACACTGGCCGTGCCCGAGGCGCAGGTGGAACGCATCGTGCAGGCGCGCGGGCGGGCCGAGCTGGACCGCGTCCTGCAGGACGTCAGGGACGAGGTGCTGACCCGCGTGGTCAGCGCCGGCGCCGCCCCCGGCTCCGCCGCCATCGCCGAGACCATCGTCAACCCCCTGTCGTACCTGCCCGACGGGCTCTACCGGGTGCTCGTCACCGCCAGGGGGGCCGCGCCGTGACCGCGGTCGGGCCGCGCGAGCTGGAGCGGTTCGCGGCCGGGTCGCGGCTGTTCGCCACCGGCGCCGCCGACTCCTCCTACGCGCTGGCGCACGACTGGGCCCGCGCCGTCATCGGCGACGGCGTCCCGGTGCGGCAGGCGTCCGACCTCGACCCGGGCGCGCTGTGCGTGGCCGTCACCCTGGCCGGCTCCACCACCGCCCTCGGCGAGCAGCTGCCCCGCGGCGACGAGCCGGAACGCGCGGTACGGGCGCTGGAACGCCGGCTCGGCACGCGGGCCGCCGCCGTGGTCGCGCTCAACCTGGCCGCCGAGAACGCTCTCATCCCGCTCATCGCCGCCGCCGCGCTCGGCGTGCCGCTCATCGACGGCGACGGCACCGGGCGCGTGTTCCCCCTGGTGGAGCAGACGACGTACACGCTGGGCGGGATCAGCGCGGCGCCGCTCGCGCTCGCCGGGGCGTCGGGGGAGCTGGTGCTGCTGGAGACCGCGCCCGACCGGGTGGAGGACCTGCTGCGGCCCGTCGTGCTGTCACTCGGCGGATGGGCGGTCGCCGCCTGCTACCCGATGGCCGCCCGCGACCTCGCAAGGGTCGTCGTGCCCGGCACGGTCAGCCTGCTGCTGCGGGCAGGGACGCCGGGCGCCCCGCGCTCCGCCGCCGCGCCCTACGGCGTCCGCACCCTGTGCAGGGGACGCATCCTCGCCGTCGAGGGCAGCACCGGGCACGGGGGCGAGCTGGCGCTGCCGTCGCTGCCGTCCAGCATCCTCGTGCAGGAGTCCGACGGGCTGCGCCGCCTGATCAGGCTGGAGGCGCACAACGAGATCGTGCTCGCCCTGGCCGACGGCGCCGCCGTCGCCATGGCCCCCGACCAGATCTGCATGATCGCGGCGACCGGCGGGCTCGTCGTGGACGTCGACAAGGCCGCGCCCGGCATGGAGGTGGAGGTCATGGTGGTGAAGGCGGCGCCCGTCTGGCACACCCAGGAAGGGCTCGCGCTGGGCGGGCTGCGCGCGTTCGGGATCCCGCTGTGAACCGGCCGCGGCCCGCCGGGTGGGAGGCGCCCGTCACCGTCGCCGAGCTGGTCGACGCCGGCCCGCTGGCCGGGGCCAGGATGTACGGCGCCGGCGACCAGCCGGTGCACCAGGTGCGCATCGTGGACGAGCTCGCCGTGTTCGCCACCGTCGCCCCCCACACGGCCGTCGTCCTCATCGGCGCGGCGGCGGGCGGCGGCTGGGCGGTGGAGATGGCCGTCAGAAGGGCCTGGGAGCAGGCGGCGGCGTGCGTGATCGCGCCGTCGGGCGGGCCGAGCGAGGGCTCGGGGCAGGTGCTGGCCGAACGGCTCGGCATCACGCTGGTGTTCGTCGACGGCGACCCGCTGGTGACGGCGGTGCGGGTGGCGTCGGCGGCGGCGCGGCCCGAGGCGGCGCGTACGCAGCTCGTCGCCCGGTGCGCGACGCGGCTGGCGGAGGCGGGGCCGTCGGCGCGGCGGGTGCTCGGCGTGCTCAACGCGGAGCTGCCCGGCACGTCGGTGGCCTTCCTGGACCGGTACGGCGCCCACGTGGCGGGCCGCCGCGCCGCCCACCCGTCGCCCGCGCCCCAGCCGCCCGGCTCCGGCCACACGCCAGGTGTCGCCCCCGGCCCCGGTTCGGGCCTCGGCGCCACGTCCGCCCCCAGCGCCGGTCCCGGCACCGGCAGGGGGGCCAGGCCTGTCACCGGCGGCCCGTCTGGCACTGGTGCGGACCCCGGCGGCGGGTCCCGCACCGGCCATACGGGTGGCTCGGGCCCTGCTCACGGCCCTCGATCGGGCGATTCCGGTGCCGGGTCGCGCCGGTCGTCGGCCCCTGCCGCGTGGGAGGCGGTGCCGCGTCCCGGAGGCCCCGGGTCCCGTACGGGCCGGGCGGGCGCGGAGGCGGGACCGGCGGGTGACGCGGCCGGGAGCGCGGCGACGGGCCCGGGGGCCGGTGCCGCGTCGGGCTCGCGGCCCGCGGCGGCCGGGGCGGGCGGCGACGGTGGCGGGCGGGGCGGCGACGAGGGGCGGCAGGCCCCGGAGCGCGGCCGTGACGAGCGGCGGCAGGCCGCGCAGCGCGGCGGCGCGGTGCTGGCCGAGGTCGAGGTGACCGGCCAGGAGGGGGACGTGCTCGGCAGGCTCGTCGCGAGCGGGTCGTCCAGGTCGGCGGGCTGGCCCGCCGTCGTACGGGCCGTCCTGGGGCTCGCCGTCGCTCCGCTGGCGGCCTGGGCCGCCACCGAGAGGCTCAGGGCGTCACGCGACTTCGCGCTCCAGGCCGCGCTGGCCGAGCGCCTGCTCAGGGCGGGCGAGCCGGGCGAGCCGGGGGAGGAGGCGGACGCGGCGGCACGCGAGGCCGCCGTCGCTCTCGGCTGGCCGACACGCGGGCCCGTCACCGGCTTCCTGCTGCGCCCGTTCGGCGAACCGGCGCAGGCCGGGTCGCGCGGGCCGCAGGGAGCGGACGAGGCGGCCCAGGCCCAGGCGGTGGTCAACGCCGTCGTCGGGCAGGTGCCGGTGCTGCGCAGGGGCGAGGGCTGGGCGGGCTGGTCGGCGCTGGACCCCGGACGGCTCGCGGAACGGCTGCGCCGCTGCGTGGAGGCGATGCCGCGGCCCTGCGCGGCCGGGGTCGGCGCGCGGGTGTCCGGGCTGGACGCCGTGGGCGAGTCGCTGCTGGGCGCCGAGGCGGGTGCGTTCGTCGCCGTGGCGGGCTCGGTGGTGCGGGCCGACCGGATGGGGCCCGCCGAACTGCTCGGCGCGCTGCCCGCCGGGGCGCTGCGGGCGCCCGCCGCGGTGGTGCTGCGCCCGCTGCTCGACGTCGACAGGGACGGCTCCCTGCTGGAGACCCTGACCGCGGTGCTGGACGAAGGCGGCTCGCTGCGCGCGGCCGAACGGCTGGGCGTGCACCGCAACACGGTGACGACCCGGCTGGAGCGCATCCGCGCGGCCGGTTACGACCTGGCCGACCCGGCCACGCGCCTCGCCCTCCACCTCGCCTGCCACCTCACCTCCGCCCCCTCCTGACAGAGAGGAACCCCGGCCCGTCCTGGGAGCGGAACATCGGTCCTTCTGGGGGGAGGAACCCCGGCTCTTCTGGGGGAGGAACTCCGGCTCTCCTGGAGGGAGGAACCCCGGCCCTTCCTGGGAGCGGACCCCGCCCTTCCGGGAGCGGAAGCCCTGCCCCTCCTCCCAGGAGAAAGGCGGGCCCCTCCTGACCGATCAGGCTCGGTCCCTTCTGGAGACGCCCGGCCGTCCTCGGCCTCCGTCCTTGCCGGAGGCGTCAGGTGAGGGTCATGCCCTGGGCGAGGTCGGCGGCGATCGCCTCGGGGGCGCGCAGTTCCGCGGGGCCGTAGCCGCCGCCACCGCCCGACTCGCAGCGCAGGACGTCCCCCGCCTTGACCGGCAGGGCGTTGACCTTGAGCATCTCCCGAGCGTCCGGCGTGCCGGGGTTGAGCGTGACGCGCGGGGGAGCGCCCGCCGCGCCGCCCGCCAGCCCCCAGGCGGGCGTGACGGAACGCTCGAACCACAGCGACAGGGACGTGTCGCCGCAGAACTCGTACTCGCGGACGACGCCGTTGCCGCCGCGCCAGCGGCCCGCGCCGCCGGTGCCCGGACGCATCTCGTAGCGGCGCACCCGTACGGGGAACAGCGTCTCCAGCACCTCGATCGGCATGTCGCGCAGGGAGCCGTTGACGTTGTTGATCAGGCACGACTCGCCGTCGCCGCCCTCCCAGGCGCCCCAGCCGCCGACGGTGGCCTCCTGCGAGACGTACAGCTTGCCGGTGCGCGGGTCGATGCCGGTGAACTGCACGATCAGGGAGTCGCCGTACGAGGCGGCGGCGGCCCTGTCGGGCAGCACGGGGGCGAGCGCCTTGACGACGAGGTCGATGAGCAGGCCGAGGTGCGAGTAGTAGTACTGGCAGGCGGCGGGCGACTCGGCGGCCAGCATGGAGCCGGGCCTGGTCTCGACGGTGAGCGGGCGGAACGAGCCGCCGTTGAGCGGCACGTCGCCGGAGACGAGCAGCTTGTAGCCGACGCGCACGGCGGCGACGGCCTGGGCGGCGCCGCAGTTGACGGGGCCGAGCGCCTGGTCGGCGCAGTCGGTCAGGTCCACGTGCATCGACTCGCCTTCCACGGTCACGCGGACGGTGACGGGCAGCGGGGTGGCCAGGTCGATGCCGTCGTTGTCGAGGTGGCCTGACGCCTCGTACACGCCGTCGGGGATGGCGGCGATGGCGGCGCGCTCCATCCGCTCGGTCTGGGCGAAGATCTCGTCGCGGGCGGCCAGGACGGTGCCGAGGCCCCACCGGGTGACGATCTCCTTGAGCCGCCGCTGCCCGGTCATGGCGCAGCTGACCTGGGCCCGCATGTCGCCGAGCGTGGCGTGCGGGAAGCGGACGTTGCGGGCGATCACCTCGTGCAGGTCGCGGCACGGCTCGCCGCCCTCGTACACCTTGACGGGGCCGAGCCGCAGCCCCTCCTGGAAGATGGACGTGGAGTCCATGGAGCCGCCGGGGTCCTTGGAGCCGACGTCCAGCCAGTGGGCGCGGGAGGCGGCGAAGCCCACGAGTTCGCCGTCGACGAAGATCGGGCCGTAGACGGTGACGTCGTTGAGGTGGGTGCCGCCGATGTAGGAGTCGTTGAGCACCCACACGTCGCCCTCCCGCCAGACGTCGCGCCCGTGGCGGGCCTCGGTCTCGCGGGTGCAGACCTCCAGGTTGCCGAGGAAGATGGGCAGTCCGGACGACTGGCCGAGGACGTTGTGGTCGCGGTCGAGGAGGGCGACCGCGCAGTCCTTGGCCTCGTAGATGACGGGGGTGTAGGAGCTGCGGATGAGGGTGGTGTTCATGTCCTCCGCCGCCTGCAGGAGCGCGCAGCGGATGATCTCTGTGGTGACGGGGTCGATCACTGGTCCACTTTCACGATGAGGAATCCGTTGTCGTCGACGGTGACGAGGCAGCCCGGGGGGACGACGGTCGTGGCGGTCTCCTCGACGACGACGGCGGGGCCGTGGAAGGAGCCGTCGAGGGCGGAGCGGCGCAGCACGGGGGTGCGGTGGGGCACGCCGTCGAAGACGACGTCACGGACGGCGGGGGCGGCCTCCGGCGGGGCGGGCGGCACGGTGGCGGCGGCCCTGGGGAAGGAGCCGAACCCGGTGCTGCGCAGCATGACGAACTCGACGGGGGCCTCGGGGGTGGCGTGGCCGTACCTGGCGGTGTGGGCGTCCGCGTACCGGGCGGCGACGCGCTCCAGGAAGCCGGGCCCGGCGGGCTCGGCCGCGTCGCGCAGGGGGATGGTGAGCGTGTAGTCCTGGCCCTCGTAGCGCATGTCGAGGGCGTGCTCGACGCGGCGGCGCTCCTCGGGGACGCCCTGCCCGGCCAGCGCGTCCAGCGCCTCCCGCTCCAGCGCCGCGAGCCGCGCGGACAGGTCGGCGGCGTCGAGGTCGTCCTGGGGCCGGAAGTACGGCAGCGTCAGGTCCCGCCGCACGTCCGCCTCCAGCATGCCCCAGGCGGAGAACGCGCCGGGGAAGCGCGGCACGACCACCTCGGAGACGCCCAGCTCGCGGGCGATGAACACGGCGTGCATGGCGCCCGCGCCGCCGAACGCGACGAGCGCGAACTCGCGCGGCTCCACGCCGTGCTCCACGGTCAGGGTGCGGATGGCCTGCGCCATCTTGGCGTTGGCCACGTCGCAGATGCCTTCGGCCAGCCGCACCGGGTCGAGCCCCAGCTCAGCGGCGAGCCCCGACACCGCGGTGCGCGCCGCCTCGACGTCGAGCGTCATCAGCCCGCCCGCGAACCACGCGGGATCGACCCGGCCGAGCACCACGTTGGCGTCGGTGACGGTGGGCCGCGTGCCGCCCCTGCCGTAGCAGGCGGGGCCGGGCACCGCGCCCGCCGACTCGGGGCCGACCCGCAGCGCGCCCGCCTCGGCGTACGCGATCGAGCCGCCGCCCGCGCCGATCGTGTGGAGGTTCACGATCGGCATGAGCACCGGGTATCCCTCGACGCGCGCCTCCGCGCTGACGTCGGGCCGCCCGTTCACGACCAGCGACACGTCGAACGAGGTGCCGCCCATGTCCACGCAGATGACGTTGTCGCGGCCGAGCAGCCGGGCCGCCGCGACCCCGCCCATCGTCCCGCCGACGGGCCCCGACAGCAGGGTCTGCAGCGGCCTGCGCATCGCGTACGAGGCGTTGACCAGCCCGCCCGACGACTGCATGACGTGCACGGGCACGCCGAGGCCGCGCCCGGCGAAGCGCTGCTCGATCCTCGACAGGTAGCCGCGCACCACCGGCCCCGTGTACGCCTCCAGCACGGCGGAGGAGGTCCGCTCGTACTCGCGCCACTCGCGCGCCACCTCGTGCGAGAGCACCACGAGGACGCCGTCGCCGAGCTCCTCGCGCAGGATCTCGCCGGCGCGCAGCTCGTGGGCCGGGTCGACGTACGAGAACAGCAGGCAGACGGCGACGGCGTCGAAGCCCTCCTCTCGGGCCCGCCGCGCGGCGGCGCGCACCGACTCCTCGTCGAGCGGCGCCAGCTCGCGGCCCCGGTAGTCGAGCCTGCCGCCCGCCTCCATCACGTCGCGGCGCGGCACGAGCGGCTCGGGTTTGCGGTAGCGCAGGTCGAACATGCGGTCGCGGTTGCCCCGGGCGATCTGGTAAACGTCCCTCGCGCCCTCGCCGGCCAGCAGCAGCACGCGGGCGCCCTTGCGCTCCAGCAGCGCGTTGAGGCCCTGCGTGGTGCCGTGCACGAAGAACGAGATCCGGGACGGATCATCCACGACCCGGGCGAGCGCGGAGAAGACGCCCTCGGCGAGGTCTCCTGGAGTGGTGGGCGCCTTCGAGGCCGTGACCGCCCCGGTGCGCTCGTCGTAGCAGACGACGTCGGTGAAGGTGCCGCCGATGTCCATGGCGACGCGAAAACTCATGCGCCGAACGTTATTCCGCGGCGGGTGCGCCCGCATGTGCCGGATGCACACAAGCGCCCCGCCGGCAGTGCGGCCCGCCCGCCCGCGCGCCTGGCACGGCCGCGGGGCCGGGGGCGGTCGCGGCGGCCCCGCCCGGTAATCTCGGACGGTGCCATCGCCCTACCTCACGCTCAACGAGACCGTCGAACACGAGACCGAGGTGCGGCGCTCGCGGTTCATCTGCGCCGTCGCCCCGGCGCGCACCGTCGAGGAGGCCGCCGCCTTCATCGCGCGGCGGCGGGCGCTCCACCCGTCGGCCACGCACAACTGCACCGCGTACGTGATCGGGCAGCGCCTGCAGAAGGGCGACGACGACGGCGAGCCAGGCGGCACCGCGGGCACCCCCATGGTGCAGGCGCTGGTGGGCAGGGGCTACAACGACGTGGCGGCCGTGGTGACGCGCTACTTCGGCGGCGTCCTGCTCGGCGCGGGCGGCCTGGTCAGGGCGTACGGGTCGGCCGTCACCGAGACGCTCGACCGGGCCGAGCCGGTGCGGATGGTGCCGGCCCGGCTGGTGCGGGTGGCCGTCGCCCACGACCAGGCGGGCCGGGTGGAGAACGACCTGCGGGCCTCGCGGCACGCGGTGCGCGACGTGGCGTACGGGGCCGAGGTGGTGTTCTCCGTGGCGGTGGGGGAGGACGACGTGGCGGCGTTCGCCGACTGGGTGGCGACGCTGACCGCGGGCCGCGCCAGGGTGGAGCCGGGCGAGGACATCCACGTTCCGGAGCCGCCCCGGCACTGACGTCCGGGCCGGGGCGTCAGCGGTTCACCCTTCCAGCGCGTACTGCATGACCCTGAACTTGGCCTGCGCCTCCGCCAGCTCCGACGCCGGGTCGCTGTCGCCCATGATGCCGCCGCCCGCGAACAGCCGGGCCCGGCGGCCCTCGACGATGCCCGAGCGCAGCGCGATGCCCCACTCGCCGTCGCCGTGCGCGTCGATCCAGCCGACGGGGCCCGCGTAGCCCGCGCGGTCCATGCCCTCCAGCTCGCGGATGACCTCGATCGCGGTGGCGGTGGGGGTGCCGCCGACGGCGGCCGTGGGGTGCATGGCGGCGACCACGTCCAGCACGGACGCGCCGTCGCGCAGGCGGCCGGTGACGTGGCTGGCCAGGTGCTGGACGTTCGGCAGCACGAGCAGTTCCGGCTCGTCCGGCGTGCGCAGCGACGAGCACAGCGGCGCCAGCGTCTGCCTGACGGAGGCGATGGCGCACTCGTGCTCGTGGCGGTCCTTGGCGGAGGCGAACAGCGCCGCGCCGCGCGCGACGTCGTCGGCGGGGGTGGTGCCGCGCTGGGTGGTGCCTGCCAGCACCAGCGACTCGATGTCCTGCCCGGTGCGGCGGATCAGCAGTTCGGGGGTGGCGCCGACGAGCCCGGCCACGGAGAACGTGTAGCACTCGGGGTAGCGCCCGGCCAGGCGCGTCAGCAGCAGGCGCACGTCGATGGGGTGCTCGGCGGTGGCGAGCAGGTCGCGGGCGAGGACGACCTTCTCCAGTTCGCCGCCGCGGATGCGCTGCGCCGCGCGGGCCACGACGAGCTCCCACTCCGGCGCGGTGAGGCTGCCGTCGCCGTAGCTGATGCGTCCGGGGTCGCGGACCGGGGTGAACGTCTCCAGCGGCGCGTCGCCGACGGTGGTGAGCCAGGCGTGGCCGTCGCGCCTGGCGAGCACGGCGCTGGGGACGACGAGGACCGATCCAGGGGCGTCCTCGTCGAAGGTGAAGCTGCCGAAGGCGACGGGGCCCGAGCCGGGGGTGCGCACGGCGTCGTCCACGACGGCTTCGCCGAGGACGGTGGTGAGCCACTGGCGGGCCCACGCGAAGCGTCCCGGCCCAGGAGGAACGTCCACCCTGGCGGCCTCGCCCCATCCGACCAGCCCTTCGCCGTTCCTGACCCAGGCGTAGGGGGCGGTGCCCGGCAGGGCTGCGAGCAGGTCACCGGGGTCGCCGACGGGGGTGGTGCGAACCGGTAGCGGGCGGGTTGTTCCGAGCGCGACACTCACTCAAGACACTCTATGCCGGAACTGAACGCGTTCGACTCGGACCCCCGTGAATGCGCCGTTACGGACGATGAGCTCCGTCTCACCCCGGACCGTCGGCGGCGCCGAGAGCCCCCGACGCGGAGCGGTGAGCCTGCGGCACTGTCAAGCGGTGATATGAAGTGGGTCCGCAAACCCCAGACTTGCCGGAACCCGCCTGCCCACCCAAGATCGTTTCTCTACGGTGAGGCGCATGATCGGTCGCGTTCTCGCCGCAGTCGCCGTCCTCACCGCCCCCGCCGTGGCCCAGGCCGTCACGCAGGCGCCCGCGCGGGCCGCCGGGCCGTCCGCGACCCCGTCCGCGACCCCGGCCGCGACCCCGTCCGCGACCCAGTCCGCGGCCCCTGCCGCGGTGGCCGAGCGGGTGCCCGCCGTCATGGCCGCGCTCGGAGACTCGATCAGCACCGGCTTCAACGCCTGCGGCTGGTACGTCTCCTGCCCCGCCCGCTCGTGGGCCGCGGGCGACAGCCCGGCCGTCGCCAGCCACTACCTGCGGCTGTCCGAGCTCGACGGAACGCTCCAGGGGCAGGTCCACAACTTCGCCGTGCCCGGCTCCACCAGCGCCGACCTCATGGGCCAGGTCACCAAGGCGGTGCAGGCCAAGGCCGACTACGTGACCGTCCTCATCGGCGCGCAGGACGCCTGCAGGCGCACCGAGCGCGAGATGACCCCGGTCGCGGTGTACCGCCAGCGTTTCGAGGCCGCGCTGAAGGAGCTGCGTGCGGGCGTGCCGGGCGTGCGGGTGTTCGTCGCGAGCGTGCCCGACCTGCGCCGCCTGTGGCAGGTCGGCAAGGACAGCCCGCTGGCCCGCACGTTCTGGACGGCCGGCAGGATCTGCCAGGCGATGCTGGCCAACCCGTCCTCCACGCGCCAGGCCGACGTCCAGCGGCGCGCCAGGGTGCGGGCGCGGGTGATGGCGTACAACAAGGCGGCGGCCGACGCGTGCGCCGCGTTCGGCCCGGCCTGCCGCAGCGACGGCGGCGCGATCTTCTCGTTCCCGTTCACGCTCGACCACGTCAGCAAGTGGGACTACTTCCACCCCAACTCGGCGGGGCAGAAGGCGCTGGCGGAGCAGACGTTCAAGCGCGGCTTCGAGTGGATCGCGCCCCTCAGCCCCGCCTAGCGCCCCTCAGCCTCGCCTGGCGCTCCTCAGCCTCGCCTGGCGCCCGCAGCCCGGCCTGGGGCGTCAGCGGCACTGGGCGAGCATCGTCCGCTTGTCCGGCCCGGTCACCGGCACGTCGTACTTGAGCGCCACCTGCGCGAAGCGGGTGACGTACGCGCAGCGCACGCCACGGAGCGGCGGCAGCCAGCCGGCGGGGCCCGAGGCGTCCTTCTCCTCGTTGGCCGCGCCCTGCACGGGCAGCAGGTTGAGCGGGTCGTTGGCGAAGTCGAGCCGCTTGGACATCGGCCAGCGCGGCGCGCCCATCCGCCAGGCGTAGTTCAGCGGGACGACGTGGTCCACCTGCACCTCGTCGGCGTGCTTCTTGCTCCAGGCGATCGTGGTGCCGGTGTAGGGGTCGTCCAGCTCCATCTCGACGACCTCGCACCTGGAGCCCGCCCGGTACCTGACGCCGCGGCCGTCGCGGGCCAGCAGGTCGTCGCGGGTCCGGCAGCCGTTGCGCGCGTACGGCACGCCGGGAGCGGTGTCGGCCCAGTTGTCGCCGTAGTTGAGCCGGTCGTAGCCGGTGTTCGGGCCGCGGTCCTTGACGCGTAACCGCCTGATGAGGGCGCGTGCCGCGGCTCTGTCGGCGTCGGATCTGATGGGAGCCAGGCCCGGCCGGGTGCCGCCGGCGTTGCTCAGCGGGGTCGCCGCGGTGACCGGCGTCGTGGTGGCGTTGCCGGCGAGGGAGACGACGATGACGGCTCCGGTCAGGAGCGCGATGGCGGCCTTCGTGGTCAAAGCACGCCTCCATGGGGGCTTGGCGTGAGTTGTCTAGAGAATTCCCGCCATCGCCGGCTCTGACACGCCGCCCGGCGCGGCGCGCCCGCACCGGGCGGGCAGGGGCGCCGCGGGCGGCCCCTGCCGGTCACCGCCTACCGCGACGGCGTCCTGGCCGACGTCACAGCAGAGCCGGCGGAGCCGACGGGGTCTGGGGCCTGACGTACGTGCCGTCGCGGCGCGCCAGCAGCTCCTCCAGCAGCGCGTCCCACTGCGCGCCGACGGCGTCCACGTCGTAGGTGCGGGCGGTGTCGAGCGCGTTCGCCGCGAGCCTGCGGCGCAGCTCGCCGTCCTCGATGACGCGGATGATCGCGGCGGCGAGGTTGGCGTTCGTGCGCGGCTTGACCAGCAGCCCGTCCACCTCGTCGGTGATCATCTCCTTGGGGCCGTGCGGGCTGTTGAAGCTGACGATGGCCATCCTCTTGGCCATGGCCTCCAGGATCGTCATGGGGAAGCCCTCGTGCCGGGAGCTGAGCACGAAGATCGACGCCTGCTCCAGGGCGGCGCCGACGTCCGAGGTGGGGCCGGGCAGCTCGACCTTGCCCTGCAGGCCCAGCTCGGCGACCTGCTGGGCGAGGTTCTCCTCCTGCGGGCCGGCGCCGTAGATGCGCAGCGTCCAGTCGGGGTGCGACTCGGCGACCGTCTGCCAGGCGGCGATGAGCCGGTGGAAGCCCTTGATCCTGGTCATCCTGCCCACGGCGACGACGACCTTCGCGTCGAGGTCGGCCAGGCCGCCGGTCATCGGCGGCACCGCGTTCGGGATGCGCGCCAGCCGTCTCGGCTTCTTGGGCAGCGTGTTGCGGTAGTCGCGCAGGTCGGCCTTGGTGAGGGTGACGAGGGCGTCGAAGCGGCGGTAGCGCCACTTGATGAGCGCCTGGATCGGCTCGGGCTGCGTGCGCAGCGCGACGTGCTCCTGCCCGACGGTGATCACGCTGGGGAGGGCTAACTGGGCCATGGCCAGGTTCAGCCCCGGGCGGGTGGCCATGAGGACGCCGGTGTCGAGCGAGCGGATGTAGCGGGCGAGCTTCAGGTCGGTCCACAGGTTGAAGCGGTGGTAGGCCGACTCCTCCTTGGGGATCAGCCGGCTGGGCAGCTTCGACAGCATCGCGCGCAGCGGGTCGGGGCCGGGGTTGAGCCGGTCGTCGAGGAAGCGGAACCGTACGCGCGGGTCGATCGGGAAGAACGGCTCCTCGGCCTCCTTCAGGATGGACACGATCTCCACGTCGTGGTCCCTGGCCAGGTAGCTCGCCAGGTTGAACACGGTCCTGATCGTCCCGCCCATGCCGTTGGCGTGCAGCAGCAGGATGCGTACCTGGCGGATCGACGGCGGCGGCGCCTTCTCCGCGCGGCGCCGCGTGTATCCCCTGTACAGCCGGCGTGCCGCCGACTTGCCCTTGCGTGCGAGTGCGCGCACTTGAGCGTTCCCCCTCAGGTCGGAAGCGGTCACAACACACAGCCGGTGGCGAGGGCGTCCCTCGCCACCGGCCCGTCGTTCGACGCGGCGGAGAGCACCGTCTGTTCCCCGTGTGCTATCCCCGCCTCTGATCATTAGACGCTGTTCGGCAACCTAAGGTTGCATACGGGGGCGATGCGTTGGATCAGGGGTATGCGGGGGATTTCGGGCAAGTAGGTCGAGTGCGACGTCGATGGCGCGTTCGAGCTGCGTGTCCACCCCGGCCGCGTAGTCCTGCGGCGTGATGTCCACCTCGATGTCCGGGTCGGTGCCGTAGTTCTCCACCTGCCAGCCGACGTCGTCGAAGGCGAACGAGAACTCCGGCTGCGTGGTGACCGTGCCGTCCGACAGGCGGTGGCGCGGCCAGATGCCGATCACGCCGCCCCAGGTGCGCCTGCCCACAAGCGGGCCCAGCCCGAGCAGCTTGAAGGTGTGGCTGAAGATGTCGCCGTCCGAGCCCGCCCACTCGTTGGCGATCGCCACCAGCGGGCCGCGCGGCGACTCCTGCGGGTACGGCTCGGGCGCGCCCCGGCGCGGGTAGTCGTAGCCGAGCCGCCGCCTGGACAGCTTCTCCAGCAGCAGCGCCGAGACGTGCCCGCCGCCGTTGAAGCGCACGTCCACGACGAGCGCCTGCCGGTCGTACTCGGCGAGGAAGCCCCGGTGGAACTCGCCGAAGCCCTCCGCCCCCATGTCAGGGACGTGCAGGTAGCCGACGCGGCCCCCCGAGCGGTGGTGGCACAGGGCGCGGTTGAGGTTCACCCAGTCGCGGTAGCGGGCCGGCCGCTCGTCGCCGATCGCCCGCACCGTCACCGCGAAGACGCGCTCGCCGCGCCGCAGCGTCAGCTCCACCTCCTCGCCCGCCTGGTTCACCAGGCGCTCGTTCGGCGTGGCCCGCTCGCCGATCGGGGCGCCGTTGATGGCGAGCACCTCGTCGCCGCGCCGCACGTCCAGGCCGAGCCGGTTGAGCGGGGACGTCGCCTCCGGGTCCCACGGGTCGCCGGTGACGATGGCGCGGATGCGGTAGACGCCGTCGCGGTAGTCCCAGTCCACGCCCAGCTTGCCCTGGCTGTAGTCGGGTCCCGGCCGGTACTCGCCGCCGCTCTCGTACGCGTGGCTGGTGGCCAGCTCGCCGTGCAGCTCCCACAGCAGGTCGGAGAACTCGCCCCGGGTGCTCACCCGGTCCACGAGCGGGCGGTAGCGGGCGTAGACGGCGGGCCAGTCGACGCCGGCCATGTCCTCGGTCCAGAAGTTCTCCAGCTGCAGCCGCCACGCCTCGCGGAACATCTGCCGCCACTCGGCCTCCGGGCAGACCGACACCTTGATCCGCGACAGGTCGATCCAGCCGCTCTCGCGGCCCGGCGCGTCGTCGTCGTGGCCGGGCACCTCGCCGGCCTTGACCACGCGCAGCCGGTCGCCCGCCCGGTAGAGCAGGGTCCGGTGGTCGCGGCCGAGCTCGAAGTCGGTGACGCCCTCGGCGAACGTCTCGCTCCTGCCCTTGGCCACGTCGAACAGGTGCAGCGTGTTGTCGCCCTCCAGCGGGCTGGTCATGACGAGCACCTTGCCCTTCAGCCCGGCGACCCGCTCGTAGCGGCCCTCGGGCAGGGGGAAGGCGGTGACGCGGCGGGCCAGCCCCTCCAGGTCCACGCGCACCCGCTCCTCGCCGCCGCTCTCCTCGTCCTCCTTGTCCTCCTCCAGGGGGCGGCGCCGCGGCACGAACGGGTCGGGCACGTCGGCGCGCAGCGCCACCGCGTAGAGGCGGGTGCCGAGCGGGAAGCCCAGCTCGAACTGGAGCTGGTCGTAGACGGGGGAGAAGCAGCGCTGCCCGATGAAGTACAGGTAGCGGCCCTCCGGGTCGAACGCGGGACGCGAGTCCTCCAGCACCGGCTCGGTCGCGTCCGCCCGGCGGCCGCTCGCGGGGTGGTAGAGCCTGATGGCGGTGGTCTGCGGGTTCAGCGGGCAGGCGTAGGCCAGCCACTCGCCGTCCGGCGACCAGGCGGGATCGGCGGGCGGCCCGTACGGGCTCGACTCGACCAGCGTCGAGTCGCCCGTCGCGAGGTCGAGCAGGTGCAGCTCGTCGCGGTGGTTGACGACGGCCACCCGGTCGTGCGCCGGGTCGGGCGCCAGCTCGTCGACCCGGCCCAGCCGGGCCACCTCGGCGCCGCCGTGGCCGTCGGGCTGCGCGCGGCCGTCGAGCAGGACGATCTTCTCCTCCTCGTCGCCCTCGTCGCTGGCCGCCGCGACGAGCCGCTCCCCGTCGTTGAGCCAGGTCAGGAACCGGTAGCGGACGCCGTCCTGCGCGCCGTGCTGGTGGACGGGGCCCTCCCAGCCCGCCATCGCGTACGCCTTGCCGCGGGCCGTCACCGCCAGGGCGCTGCCGTCGGGGCTCAGCCGGGCGCTGTCGAGGTAGTCGGCGGCGTCGACGAACCTGCGGTTCAGCTGCGTCCTGGAGCTGGCCAGGCGCACGTCCAGACGGCGCGGCGGCTCGCCGGACTCGACCGGGTCGAGCAGGTACAGGTCGGCGCCCGCGTGGTAGACGAGCCGGTGGCCGTCGCCGGACAGGTTGCGCGCGTAGTAGTCGTCGTGGTGGGTGTGCCTGCGCAGGTCGTCGCCGGTGGGCGTGCAGGAGTAGACGTTGCCGACGCCCTCGTGGTCCGACAGGAAGCAGACGCGCCCGCCGCTCCAGCAGGGCGCCGCCAGGTTGCCCGGCAGCCTGATGAGGCGGCGGAACTCGCCCGAGCCGTCCCCGTCGATCCACAGGTCGCCGACGGTGCCGCCGCGGTAGCGCTTCCAGCGGGCCGGGTCGGCGGTGTTGCGGCCCAGCACGATCATGTGGTGCGGCCCGTACGCGATGGAGTTGGCGGGGCCGTACGGCAGCCGTTCCGGCACGCCGCCCGGCGCCACCCGGTGCAGCCACTTGCGGCCCTCGAACGGCTGGGACTGGTCGCTGGCGTACAGGATGCGGCCTTCGGGGTCCCAGCCTGTGACGGTGCAGCGGGCGCCGTGGAAGGTGACGCGGCGCGCCGCGCCGCCGCCCGACGGCATGACGTACACCTCTTCCGGGCCCTCCTCGCGGCCGACGAAGGCGATGTGGTCGCCCCGCGGCGAGATGCGCGGGTAGCCTGCCTCCGCCACGCCGGCGGTCAGGCGGAAGGCCCGGCCGCCCCGGGCGGAGACCATCCAGAGGTCGTCTTCAGCGGCGAAGACCACCACGTCCTGAAATATGGATGGAAAGCGGAGGTAGCCCGACATATCAGCACCTCCCGAACGTGCGCGGGCAGCCGGGGGACCGCGCCCCCGGCTGCCCGGCCGTCATGGGACTACGCCTCGTCCGTCTTCCTGGTGGTGTCCTTCTTCATGTCCTTCGCCTGGCGGTTCTCCTTGATCGCCTGCTTCTTGGACTTGGCGGACTTGGCGGCGGGTTTCTTCTTGGTGTCTGCCATGGTTTCCCCCCTGTACGGATGATGCGCACGGGATTGTCGCATCGTGGCCGTTAATACCCATCCGACGGCGAAACCCGACATACCTCCCAGCCGGTCGCCCGCTACCCGGCGGTCACGGCCATCTCGCCCAGCTCCGACCAGTCGTCCTGCGGGACGGTCATGTTGACGATGCGCGGCGTCTCCACCAGGTACTGCGGCAGCGTCCGCCTGGCCTCGGCGAAGTGCTCGGACCCGACGTGCGCCGCCCCGGCCGCGTCGTCGCGGAACGCCTCGACCAGCACGTACTCGGCCGGGTCTTCCAGGCTGCGCGACCAGTCGAACCACAGGCAGCCCGGCTCCGCGCGGGTCGCCGCAGTGAACTCGGCGGTGATCTCGGGCCACCGGTCGGCGTGCTCGGGCCGCACACGGAACTTGGCGGTGATGAAGATCATGAAAGTGCGCTCCTTCAGCTCGTGATCGCCACGAGGCTAGCGCATCACCCCACGTCAGCCCGGTGTGCCGCCTGCTCGGGCCGCAGGGCGCCCAGCAGGCCGCCCACGCTGGCGTGGCGTTCGAGCGGGTGCCGCAGCGGCCGGTCGCGCAGCACCGTGTAGTGGTTGCGGCGGCCCTGGCGCTCCACGTGTACGTAACCCTCGCGGGCGAGGTCGGCGACGATGGCCTGCACGCCGCGCAGGGTGATGCCGACCTGGGCGGCGACCTCGCGCATGGTGGCGTCGGGGTCGCGGTCGAGGCAGGCCAGGACGTGCGCGTGGTTGCTGAGGAACGTCCAGGAGTGCCGCCCGGGATGATCGCCGTCGCTGGTCAATCCTGCCCTTTCACGAAAAATCGGTGTTTGACATACGAAGTGTACTTCGTATGATGGAGGGCGCGGAGGGGAGTACCCATCCCGCCAGGGTCGTCAGTACGGCAGGCATCGTGGCCCGCCCGGTCCTGGCGCCGTCCCCGCGGGGGCGGCGGGGAGACCTCCGGTCGTTTCACGGACCGGAGGGAGATCCTTGACCGTTCCCTGGTGGGCCCTGCCGGCAGTGCTGGGCGTCATCGTCGCCATGCTCGCCGTCGACCTGTTCGCCCATCGCCGCGCCCACGCCATCGGCATGCGGGAGGCCGCGCTCTGGTCGGGCGTCTGGGTGACGCTCGGCCTGGCCTTCGGCGCCGTCGTCTGGTGGTGGGCGGGCGGCGAGTACGCCGGGCAGTACTACGCGGGCTACCTCATCGAGAAGTCCCTCGCCGTCGACAACGTCTTCGTCATCGCGGTGATCTTCTCCCACTTCGCGGTGCCCGCCCGCTACCAGCACCGCGTGCTGTTCTACGGCGTGCTCGGCGCGCTGGTCTTCCGCGGCGTCTTCATCGCCGCCGGGTCGGTGCTGATCGCGAGCTTCGCCTGGATCCTGTACGTCTTCGGCGCGTTCCTCGTGCTCACCGGCGTCCGGATGGCGCTGCACAAGGACGCGGAGTTCGACCCCTCGCGCAGCGCCTCGCTGCGGCTGCTGCGCCGCCTGATGCCGGTGACCGGCGACTACCACGGCAGCGCGTTCACCGTGCGGCAGGCGGGCCGGTGGGCGGCCACGCCGCTGCTGGCCGTGCTCGTCGTCGTCGAGGTGTCGGACATCGTGTTCGCCGTCGACTCCATCCCGGCGGTCTTCGCGGTGACGTCCGAGCCGTTCCTCGTCTTCACCTCCAACGCCTTCGCCATCCTCGGCCTGCGCGCGATGTACTTCCTGCTGGCCGGGCTGATGCACCGCTTCGTCTACCTGAAGCTGGGCCTGTCCCTGGTGCTGGTCTGGGTCGGGGTCAAGATGCTGCTCCTGGACGTCTACAAGATCCCGACCGGGCTGTCGCTGGCGGTGGTCGCCGCGATCCTCGCGGTCGCGGTCGGCGCGAGCTGGGCCGTCACGCGGTCCCGCCAGGAGCCGCCCGCCCCGCTGCCCGCGGGCGAACCGGACCGGTAGCTCATCCGCCCCCGCCGGGCTCCGGCGGGGGCGGCCCGGCCCGCGCCACCAGGTCGAGGTAGGCGTCGAGGTGGCGTCCCGCGGCCAGCATGGCCCGGCTCCTGTGCCGCAGCCTGGCCCGCCAGGCGTGGAGCATCTCCCGCAGGTCGGCCGTGCCGCCCGCTGCGTGCAACTGCTCGATGAAGACCCTGATCTGGGGCAGCAGGTAGCCGCCGCGCCGCAGGTGGCGGGCCATCTGCGCGTCGCGCACCGCGTCCGGCGGGTAGAGCCGGTAGCCGGTGGCGCGGTCGCGCTGCGGCCGCAGGATGCCGGCCTTCTCCCACTTGCGGAGCGACGCCGGATGCATCCCCACCTGGTGGGCCAGCGCGCCGATGGTGAGCGGCCCGCGCCGGCCGTCGCCGGCGGCGGGGGCGGCCGCCAGCGCGTCGAGCGCCGTCGCCACCTCGTCGAGCGTGTCGCGCTCACGCAGCAGGTCGGCGTGCGCCCGGTCGATGAGACGGAACACGCTCTCCTCGTCGCCCCGGTGCGCGGCGCGCATGACCGCCGCCGCCGTGCCGTGGCCGAAGCCGCGGCGCAGGGCGAGGAAGGCGCGCAGGGCCTGGGCGTGGACCTCGGAGTACTGCCGGTACCCGGCGTCGCTGCGTCCGGCGGGAGGCAGGATGCCGTCGTCCTCGTAGTTGCGGACGGCCTGGGTGGACAGCCCGTGCTCACGGGCCAGGTCGGTGGGCCGCAGGGATCGTCGTGCCATGTCCTCTGCTTTGAGGGTTCGCGCGGGCCTTCCCTTGCGGAACGGCCCACAGGTCTCAACATACAGTTCAAGGATACGGTCGAAGGCAGGTTCCCGCGTCCCGAGAGGAGGGCTTCCCATGCCCGTCCAGACCGCGTCCCTCCTGGCGGCCGTCCGCGAGGTCGCGCTGCCCGCCGGCGGCGACCGCACGGCCGGCCCACCCGGCGGCCCGAACGCGCGGCCGGGCCCGGCCCTCGACCGGCTGCTCGCCGCGCGTGAACGGCCGCCCGCCCTGCTCGCGCTCGGCGAGCCGACGCACGGCGTGGAGGCGTTCCCGCGGCTGCGCAACGAGCTGCTGGCGCACCTCGTCGAGCGCCACGGCTTCCGGTCCGTGGCCCTGGAGAGCGACTGCCTGGCCGCGACCGCCGTCGACGACCACGTCACCACCGGCGAGGGAGACCTGGACGACGTCCTCGCCACCGGGTTCAGCCACGGCTTCGGCGCCTCGCCGGCCAACCGGGAGCTCGTCACCTGGCTGCGCGACCACAACGCCCGCCGCGACCCGGACGACCAGGTGCGCTTCCACGGCTTCGACGCGCCGCTGGAGATGACCGGCGCCGCCGGGCCGCGCGCCTCCCTGCTGGCCGCCCACGCGTACCTGGCCGCGCACCTCGGCGCCGGGCGCGTCACCCACGACGCCGCCGCGCTCGACGCCCTGCTCGGCGACGACGCCCGCTGGACCGACCCGCGGGCGCTCACCGACCCGTCCCTGTCGGTCGGCGACACGGCCGAGGCCCGCGCGCTGCGGCTGGCCGCCGACGACCTGGTGGCGCTGTTCGAGGCCGAGGCGCCGCGGCTGCGGGCCGCCGGCACCCGCACCGCGTACGAACGGGCGCTCACGGCCGCGCGGACCGCCCGCGGGCTGCTGCGCTACCACGCGGCGATGGCGTCGTCCGCGCCCGGCAGGGTGTCGTCCATGCTGGGGCTGCGCGACCTCATGATGGCCGAGAACCTCGTGGCGATCGCCCGCGCGCAGGCCCGCAGGGGACCCTGCCTGGTCTTCGCCCACAACCACCACCTGCACCGGGGGCAGTCGTCCTGGGAGCTCGCGGGCATGGAGCTGCGCTGGTGGAGCGCGGGCGCGCTCGCCGCCGAGTCGCTGGGCGACGGGTACGCCGTCGTCGCGGCCGACGCGGGCGACGTCGAGGGCGAGCCCGCGGGCCGGGCCGGCCCCGGCAGCCTCCAGGCGGTGCTGGCCGACGCCGCGTCCGGACTGGCGCCGTTCCCGGCGTTCTTCCCTGCCGAGGCGCTGGCGGGCGCCCTCGCCGCTCACCCCGGCGTGCGCGCCCGCGCCGACTCCGGGCCCGGCTACTTCCCCCTCGACCCCGCGCAGCTCGGCGACGTCGACGCGGTCGCCTTCCTGACCTCCGCCCACTGACCGCCCCGCGCCGCCCGGCTCGGGCTCGCGGGCGTGGTCGCGCACGGCCGGGACGCGCGCCGGCGCCCATGGTGGCGCGACAGATCGATGGAGCCGGGTGTGGTGCCGTCCGGTGTCAGTACGTGAGGACGACGCAGCCGTTTCCGCCAGGGCCGGCGAGAGTCGGGCCGGCTCCCCCATGCCCGCCGGCGCCGGTCCCGGCCGGGCAGGCACCGTGCACCCCGGCCCCGGGAGCGCCCCCGACCCCATAGGTGAGTCGCGGGCTCAACGGGGGGCTGCCGTTGGTGCCGGACTGGCCGAAGGAGAGGCGGCCGTCGGAGCCGGCGCACCAGGTGGCCCCGTAGACTCCGGCGCCGCCTTCCGCCCCGCCGCCGTGGCCGCCCTCGGCGCTCGCGCCCCCGGCGCCGGGGTAGCTGACGGTGGAGTTCGATCCCGCGCCACCGAAGCCGACGGACTTGCCCACCCCTCGGACGCCGACCGTGATCGTCAGGGTGTCGCCAGGGCGGACGGCCAGGGTGCACGCCGAGGTGGCGCCACCCCCGCCGCCACCCCCGCCCGAGGGCACGGCGACGTCTTTCATGCCGCTGCCGCCGGCTCCTCCGGCCCCGGTCAGGACCACTCTGACCTGGGAGACGCCCTGGGGGACGGCGAAGGTGTAGGTGCCGGGGGTGGTGTACGCCCTGGTGGTCGCGGCGTGGGCGGGGCCGGCCGCGGCGAGCAGCAGCCCGGCGGCTGCGGCGGCGCCCGTCGCGGCTCTCGCGGCGCGAGTGACGAGGCGCCCGGCTGAGCGGTGGCCGGGCCGGGGCGTGGGTGTGTGCATGCACTCTCCCGTTCAGGGTTGCTGACCTTGCCTGTGCGCTGAGAGAGTACGGCTACCGAACGCGTTCGCGTGGATGCTCTGCGAAGTCGATGCGGGCGGACGCGCGGCCCGACTCCGGTCGGCGCGGCATGCGGCCCGGCCCGGCGGGCAGGAGGCGGTCATGACGGACGACGAGGCCGCGTGGCGCGACCGCGTCCGGGCGGCGGCCCGTGAGCGCCTGGGCTTCGTCGAGCTGCGCCCCGGGCAGCTCACCGCCATGACGGCGCTCACCGAGGGCCGCGACACGCTGGCCGTGATGCCGTCAGGAGGCGGCAAGTCCGCCGTCTACCAGGTGCCCGCCTTCCTGCTGCCGGGGCCGACCCTGGTCGTCTCCCCGCTGATCGCCCTCCAGCGCGACCAGGTGCTGAGCCTGCGCCACAGGGACGAGGAGGCCGTGAGCGTCGACGCGGGCGAGTCGGCCGGGCAGAGGTCCGCGTCCTTCGAGGCGCTGCGCGCGGGCGAGGCGGAGTTCCTGTTCTGCGCCCCAGAACAGCTGGCCCGCCCCGACGTCATGGACGAGCTGAAGGCCGCCCGCCCGTCGCTGTTCGTCGTGGACGAGGCGCACTGCGTCTCGGCCTGGGGCCACGACTTCCGGCCCGACTACCTGCGGCTCGGCGCCGTGATCGAGGCGCTCGGGCACCCGGTCGTCGCGGCGCTCACCGCCACGGCCACGCCGCCCGTCCGGGCCGAGATCGTCGCGAGGCTCGGCATGCGTGACCCGGTCGAGGTGGTACGCGGCTTCGACCGGCCCAACATCGCCCTGGAGGTACGCCGCGCCGGCGACGACAAGGAGGACGCCGTCGCGGCGTGGGTCGCCTCCAGAGGCGGGTCCGCGTCCTCGTCCAGGGACGGTCCCGGGATCGTCTACGTCGCCACCAGGCGCGAGACCGGCGAGTACGCCGCCCTGCTGGAGACGTCGGGACTGCGGGCCGAGGGCTACCACGGGGGGATGGCGCGCCGCGAGCGCGAGCGGGTGCAGCGCGCCTTCATGGCGGGCGAGCTCGACGCCGTCACCGCCACCAGCGCGTTCGGCATGGGGATCGACAAGCCCGACGTCAGGTGGGTCGTCCACGCGGACGTGCCGGGGTCGCTGGACGCGTACTACCAGGAGATCGGCAGGGCGGGCAGGGACGGCGAACCCGCCGTCGCCGCGCTCTTCTACCGGCCCGAGGACCTGCGGCTGCAGCGCTTCTTCACCGGCGGGGCGCCCGGCGCCGACGACCTGGAGCGGGTGCTCGCCGCCGTGCGCGAGAGCGGGGACGGCACCGACAGGCGCACCCTGGCGGCCGACGCCGGACTGTCGCCGCGCCGCGTCACCGCGCTGCTCAACCTGCTCGAACGCGTCGGCGCCGTACGCCTCGGCACCCGCAGGGTCACGGCGCTGCCCCTGCCGCCCGCCGAGCCGCCCGCCCACCCCGGGGCGGGGCCGCCCCGGCACGGCGACCCGCGCGTGCGCGCCGCGGCGGAGCGGGCGCGGCGCCTGGCCGAGGAGTACCGCAACGTCGAACGCACGCGCGTCGAGATGATGCGCCGCTACGCCGAGACCGAGGACTGCCGCCGGGTGTTCATGCTGGCGTACTTCGGCGAGGAACTGCCCGAACCGTGCGGCAACTGCGACAACTGCCGGGCCGGGCTGCCCGGCCAGGCGCCCGCGCACGGGCCGTTCCCCGTGCACAGCACCGTGGAGCACGCCTCCTGGGGGCGCGGCGAGGTGATCCGCAGGGACGAGGACCGCCTGACCGTCCTGTTCGACACGGCCGGCTACCGGGAGCTCGCCCTCGACACCGTCCTCGAACAGGACATCCTTCACGAAGTGCGCTGACCGCCCGCCGTGGTCTTTGCCGTGCCATCACCGGGCGCGGGGCGGCCGCTGACGTCCGCCGGGGTACGTGTGACGCAGGCCGCCGTCCCGCCCGCCAGGGCGGACGCGGCTCCGGGGGCCGCCGCCACATCGGGGGGATGGCGAGCGGCACGCCACCGATGGCGGGCCGGGCAGCTCGGCTGCCCGGCCCTGCGCCGTGCCTTCGCGGTGTCCTGCGCCCCGCCCCCTGGCGGCCTTGGGGGCGGGGCGTAGGGCCAGAGGAGGCCGGTGAATGAGGTTCGCGCTGCTGCTGTACGACCCCGAGGGCTACTGGGAGTCCGTCACCGACGAGGAACTGCGGGCGGCGCTGGCCGAGCACGCCGCGTTCGCCCAGTACCTGCGCGACCTCGGCGTCGTCTTCTCCGGTGAGGCGCTGCGGCCGGGACGCGAGGCGCGGGCGCTGCGCCCCTCGGGGGAGGGCGCGGTCGCGGCCGAAGGGCCGTTCCTGCCGCTGCCGCAGGACCTCGCCGGCTTCTACCTGGTGGAGTGCGCCGACCTGGACGAGGCCGAGGAGATCGCGCGTCGCTGCCCGCTGGGCGCCGGCATCGAGATCCGCCCGGTCTGGGAGCCCCACTCCTGACGCCCTGGTGCCGGAGGTCCCGCTGAGGCGGGACGTTCGTCCATACCGCGCCCCCTTCCTCGCCGCCAGGCTTGGGCGGGGAGGAAAGGGCATGGGCGGGGACATGGCAGGCGCCGGCTGGCCGACCGGCGCCGGATGGACGTGGGGAGCCGTGGCGCTGCTGCTGTGGCAGGCGCTGGTCGGCGTCACGATCTGGCTGGTGCTGCGCGCCGCCTCCCGCCGCTCCCGCGACCCGGGCCCCCGCCCGTAACACAGCTCCGACCTCCACCGCACCGATCCGTCCCGTCCCAAGCCGTCCAGTACGTCGAGGATCGTGGCACGGACAAGCTCCGCGACATCGCCGGACAGGGGCTCGCCGGGAAGTGCCCACACCTCCCACGGCGATTCCGGTCGAGTGGGACCAGCGCTCCAGCTCGTCGTGCGGATTCCAGGAGGGCGCGACCCGTACTCATGTCCCATGCCCGGGCGAGGGACCGCGCCCTGAGCGGGATCGCGCCGATCAGGGTCTGTGGTGCCCGCCCGTCGCCCGCGATCACGGAGCCGCGCCGCGCTGACCGTCGGCAGGGGTCCTTTCCGGTCAGCGGGCGGCGGGGACCGCGTACTCGACGAGGGCGTTGCCCCAGCCGTGGGGCGGGAGCGGCGTAACCGAGCGCGGCTCCAGCCCGGCCGCCCCGGCCAGCGCGGCGAAGTCGGCGGCGGTGCGCTCCCGGCCGCCGAAGTACACGAGCATGCACAGATCCATGTGCGTCACCGTCCGCCGGTCCGGCCCGGCCATGGCCACCAGCTCGCAGAGCAGCACCCGCCCGCCCGGCGCGGCGGCCTCCGCGCAGCGGCGCAGGATCGCCGTCGCCGCGGCGTCGTCCCAGTCGTGCAGGATCGAGCTGAGCAGGTACGTGTCGGCGCCGTGTACCGGCAGCGGCTCGAAGAAGTCGCCCGCGCGAAACTCGCCACGGTCCGCCACCCCGGCCGAGGCCAGTACTGCTCCGGCGGCCTCCGCGGAGGTGGGCCGGTCCACCACGGTGCCGCGCAGGTGCGGGTGCGCGGCCAGCACGCACGACAGCAATGTGCCGTTGCCTCCGCCGACATCCACGACGTGCCGGGAGCGGCTCCAGTCCAAGGCGGCGAGCGTGGTCGCGGCCCACTGGCGCTTGCCGCCCATCAGGGTGTCGTACGCGGTGGCGAGCGCAGGCTCGGCGGCGAGGTCGTCCCAGAAGCCCCGGCCGTGGGTCATCGGGTAACCAGGCTTGCCGGTGCGTACGACGTCCAGCAGCGACCCGAACGCCAGGTCGGCGCGGCCGATCGGCCCGGTGAGGTCGAGCCAGTCGCGCAGCCGGTCCGGGCGGCCGCCGCGCAGCAGTTCGGCGGTGGGGTTGAGGCCGAACTCACCGGGCGCGGGCTCGGCGAAGACGCCGCGCGCGACCAGGTAGCGCAGCAACCGGGTCAGCGCCGCCTCGTCGGCCCCGGCGGCTGCGGCGAGCTCGGCGGCGCCGGTCGTGCCGGCGGCCAGGTGGTCGGCGAGCCGCAGCGTCGCCGCCACCCGCAGCGCCATCGGCGTGACCAGGTCGGCGGCCGCGAGCAGCGTGCGCATCGCCTCCACGTCAGGACACCCAGCCCATCGCGGCGAACGTGCGCGACAGCACGTCCGAGCGGTCCTCGTCGGCCAGGCGGATGCCGTCGCGGTCCACGACGAGCCGGCCGAACTCGTTCACGCGGGTGAGGAACGCGTTCAGCTCGGGTTCCTCGCAGGCCGCACGCAGGGACGTGCCGGTGCGACGCTGGAAGGTCGCCGCGTCGATGCCCTCGGTGGTGCCCAGCGCCCTGGGCAGCCACTGCACGGTGAGTGACGGCACCCCGGCCGGCAGGTCCACCTCGAACTCGGCCGGCCTGCTCGTGAAGTCACGCATCCGGCCGCGGCCGTTGAGCAGGTAGCGCTGGTTGATCAGCGAGTTGGCGCCCGTGCCGAAGCCGATCCAGTCCATGCTGAGCCGGTAGTACGCCTCGTCGGCGAGGCAGCGCGGCGCGCCGAAGTAGGAGACCGCGTACTCGGGATGTCCCGCCGCCGAGAGCATGTCACCCGCCAGCCGGTACGACCGGAGCTGGTGCTCCAGCTCGATGGCCGTGCCGCTGCGTTCGATCTGCCTGCGCATCACCGTGCCCTCGGTCGCTCGGTAGGAGTAGACCGAGAAGTGGTTGACCGGCAGGTAGAGGGCGCGCCGCACGGTCTGCTCCACCTCGGCGAGCGACTGGTCGGGGAAGCCCACGATCAGGTCGATGTTGATGTTGTCGAAGCCCGCCGCGTGCGCGTCCTCGACGCTGCGCACGGCCTGGCCCGCGGAGTGGGCGCGGCCGATGCGGCGCAGCCTGGTCTCGTCGAACGACTGCACGCCGAGACTCACCCGGTCGAAGCCGAGGTCCCGCAGCAGCCTCAGCTTGGCCAGGTCCACCGACTCGGGGCTGCCCTCGATCGTCGCCTCGGCCAGCGCCTTCAGGTCGAACTCGGCCGCGAGGCAGGCGTGGACCTGCTCGATCTCCGCCGCGGTGAGGACGGTGGCGGTGCCGCCGCCCCAGTACATGACCTCACCGCGGTAACCGGCGGCCCGCAAGGCGGGGGCGTGCGTGCGGATCTGGGTGCACAGCGCGGCCAGGTAGTCGACCCGGCGCGGCGCCGCGGGGGCAAGCCGCAGGTCGGAGACGGGCACGTCCACCACCCAGTCGCAGAAGTGACATTTGGAGTTGCAGAACGGGATGTTGACGTAGAGCAGCAGCGGCCGGTCCGTGCCACGCGCCGGCAGGGACAGCGCTCCGGCGGTCGCACGAGTGGTCACCGCAGTCGTCGCCTCAGTGGTCATGGCCGCCTCCCGCCATGCTCAGCCCCTGCCGGGCGAGCGCCTCGATCCCGTCCAGGCCGTCCGGCCCGGTGACGAACGCCTCCAGCTCCAGCACCATGATCGACGTCGGCCGGGTGCCGACCGGCCCGGTCCTGCCGTCGGGCAGCAGCGGGAGGTTGTCCCGGTCGAACGACGACATCGACTCCACCAGGTACACCGCGCCCCAGAGCCGTTTGCGCTCGTCGGAGAACCACGCCTTGAAGCGCATCCCCGGCAGCCGGGAGTAGTCGTCCGCGGCCCGGCCCCGCACCCAGGCGCGCAGCTCGGCGAAGTCGGCGGAGGACTCCTTCAGGTCGAACGCGACGATCACCACGTACACGGCGGCTCCTTTCCGCTGTCCAGGCGCCCGCTCACGGGAACGGGTGCGGGTCGGTGGTGCGCGCGGCCGCCAGCCGCGGCAGGTTGTCCAGCCGCCGGTACTGGTGGCCGAACGTCATCGGCAGCGCGCCGGGCACCAGCACCTTCACGCAGCGGAACCCGCCCGCCAGGTGCTCCGGCGTGGTCTGGTCGACGACCACCACGTCCATCCCGGCGGCGATCAACGCGTCGATCATGGCCCGCAGGTCGGCGGTGAGGTCGTCGCCGGTGAACCGGGCCGGGCCGAAGCCGGTCCGCGGGCCGTCGGCGCGGCCGGTGAGGAACGACAGCCGTTCGGCCGCGGCGGGAACCGCGTAGAGCAGCGAGTGGTCGTGCATGGTTGCGACCTGCTCGGGGTCGCGGACCATGGCCTCGGCCCGTTCCCGCTCCTCGGGGTAGCGGCGGATCACGTCGGCCAGCAGCGGGCCGAGCTCGCTCAGCGCGTTCATGGCGGCCTGCTCCAGCGTGAGCGCCGCGCCGGCGGCATGGGCGGTGGCGGGCCGGTCCGACCGGTGCTCGACGTCCACGGCCATCGCCCACACGCTGGGGATGCCGTGCTCGGCGGTGGTGTCGAAGCACAGCACCCGGTGCCCGGTCTCGGCGGTGATCGCGGCGGCCTGCATGGGCAGGACCGGGTCGCTCGCCAGCGCGAGGTCCAGCACCGGGACCTCCCGCCGGGCGTGCCAGGTGAGCAGGAACGCGTCCCGCTCGACCACCTCCAGCAGGCCGTGCAGGATCGCCTCCTCCAGGCACGAGCCGAGCGCGCAGCCGTTGGAGACCTCGAAGACGAATGGCTGCTCGCCATCCGGCAGGTGCCTGGCGTAGTAGTAGACCTGGTTCTCCGGCACCAGCACGGGCTGGGCCTTGGCGAAGGAGTAGCCCCACACCCACCGGCACACGGTGTCCTCGGTGAAGCGCCGGAAGGCGAAGCCGGGCCGGTCGTAGTTCTCCTCGGGGTGTGTGCCGAAGGTGTCGGGATGGACGGCGTGGCCGGAGATGTCGCGATACGCGGCGGTGACGCTGGTGCGGCGGCCGCCGGGGCTGACGCCGCCGTAGCGCTCCAGCGCCTCCAGCACGGCGACCAGCCTGCTTGCGGTGTAGCTGCGGGTACGGCCGACCCCCGGTTCCAGGCCGTCGCCTGCGCGGATCGGCAGCATGGCGCTGGCCACCGTCAGTCCGCCCTGCACGCCCGACTTCAGCGGCCGGATCATCCCGACCCGGCCGTCCACGTACGTCTCCAGCAGCGCGTCCAGCTCGACCGGCCGGGTCCGGGGACTGCCGCCGAGCTTGCGGCGGGGCCGCAGAGTCAGCTCGGCCGGGCCGTCCGGCGGCAGGCCGCCGCAGCGCGGGCAGAGCGGGTCGGGCAGGAACCGGTGCCTGCTGATCTCCAGCGTGGCGAGGTCGATCTCCAGCACGGCGCCCGCGGTGCGGGCGTCGGCGTCGGCCACCAGCGCGGCGGTCTCGCTCGCGACCAGGACGCGCACCAGGTCGATGGCGAGCGGGGTGAGCCACTGGCTGGGCTCGGGGGCGTGCCGGGCGCGTACGGCCTCGGCCTTGCGGGCGTCGGGCTGGACCCGCGCCGCCCGGATGCGCACGCAGGCCCGGCATCCGGGCACGCCGGGCCGCTCCAGCGGGCCGATGACCACCCGGCGGACTTCGGTGCGCAGCGGCAGCACCGGCCCGTCGCCGATCGGCACGGCAAGCTCGCCGTGGTCGGGCAGGCGGATCATCGGCACACCACTCGGACGGCGAAGGGCAGGATCGCGTGCACAGCCTGGTCGTGGTCCAGCGGCACCGCCAGCGGGCGGTGCCCCCGCTCGGCCAGGCGGGCCGCCAGCCGGTCGGCGTCCGTGCCGGGCACGGTGGGCGCCGGGTGGTTCCCGCGCAGGTGCCCGGGCAAGGGCCTGTCAGATGGTGGGGCGTAGACGGGCTGGTCGTTGATCTCGGCCTGGCGCAGCAGCAGCAGGTCGCGCAGGCACGCGGTGACGGCGGCGTCCGTGGTCATGCCCGCGCCGCAGGCGGTCGCCCCGCCGGACAGCGTCCCCACCACGACCGGCACGCCCAGCGGCCCGGTGACGTCGTGCACGGTCAGTTCCTCGCCGAGCGCCCCCACCATGGCGAGGAGGTACGCAGGCGCCCCGGCGAGGTCCGCCCGTCCGTACGGCTCGCCGGCGTGCCCGGCGCCGGCGAGAGTGAGCGCGGCGGCCTGCGCGACCAGGCCCTCCGCGACCGCCTCAGCCCACGAGTAGGCTGCCGCCGCACCAAGCGGCACGCCCGCCGTGCTCCCGCCCGCCGTGCTTGCGAAGACCTCGTCGGCCGGAACCAGACGGGCGGCCCCGTCCGCGAGGTCGTACGCCCACACCCGGCCGTCGACCAGCCTCCGCCGGTCGAGCGCGAGAGTGCCGGCCAGGGCGAGGGCGGCGCGCGCCGCGCGGTAGCGGGCCTCCTCGAACGTGAGCCCCGCGCCGGTGACCGCGGGCCGCGGCGCGGAGCCGATCAGCCCGCACGGGTCGGCCACCGTGGTCGCCGTGACGTGCAGCGGCAACTGCGCGAGGTCGCCCTCGTCGATCTCGGCGAACAGCCCGACCGTCGAGTCCATGAGCCGCTTGGCCCGCCGGGAGAACTCCGCCTCGCTCAGCGCGGGCGCCGCCCGCAGCGCGGCGACCCGGTTGAGGAACGCCGCCTCGTCCAGCGGTGCGGCGGGCAGCTCGAACGGGTGCGCCACCACCGGGTGCGCAGTGCTCGCCAGCGTCCGCGGATCGAGCACCACCAACCGGGGCGGCGCCTCCTCGCGCAGCCCGGCGAGGACGCGGAAGACGTCGTGCGCCACCTGGCCGGCCACCACCGCGACCGCTACCGGATCGAGCGGCGTGCCCGTCCGATCCACGCCCGTGAGCGCCCGGTGGCGGCGCCACGCGCTCGCCCAGCAGCTGCCGCGGGCCGCGGGCTGCCACCAGATGCCGTCCGGCCCCGGCATGACCTGCGCGAGCAGCACCCCGTCGGCGGCGCACCGCCGTTCCAGCTGCGCCGCCCGTTCGGGCTCGGCGCGCTCGGCCACGTGAACGACCACCCGGGCCGAGCCCGCCTCCTCGCCGATCTCCACCCGGCGCAGCCCGGCGGCGGCGCAGGCGCGGCCCACCGCGGCGGCCAGCGGACCGGACCCCACGATCGCGATCGGGGTGTCGCGCACGTCCTCGAGGACGCGACCGGGCGAGTCGTGGAAGTAGCCCAGGTAGGCCAGCAGGGCACGGTGCTCGGCGCGTTCGGTGTCGGTGAGCGTGTCCGGCACGGTCGGCCCGACCTCGCGCACCAGGCCGAGTTCGGTGAGCGTGCTGACCAGTCTGGCCACGAACCCGGCGCGGTCGGCGGGCAGGCCGGCGGTGAGCTGGTCGAGCGTGCGGGTGCCGTCGAGCAGCGGCGCGAGGCGGTCGAGCCACCGGTGCACCGAGGCGCCCGAGATGAAGGTCTCGCCCTGGTGGCTCAGCACGTAGACGCCGCCGTCGACCTCGGCGTAGTGCGCGTCGGGGCGCAGGAGGAGGTTCAGAGCTCCCATGCCGCGGGCTCCTTCCTGCGGCTGCCGACCATGAACTCGCCGACCGCGCACTCCACCAGCCGGTCCCGGCCGGTGGCGGCGGTGAAGGCGAGATCGTCCCCGCTGCCGAGCGCGCACGGGGCCAGGTCCATGGCGGTGGCGACCGCGTACAGCGTCTGTTGCAGCACGCCGACGTGCTTGAGCATGAGTGCGTACCCCATCGCCTCGTACTTCCACAGAATCCGGCCGACTCTCGCGCTGATCACCAGCAGGACCTGGGGCGGCGCCTTGGCGGCGGACGACTCCGTGGCGACCTTCAGCATCCTGCGCACCGCCGGGTGGCCGGCGGGCCGGACCTGGCGCAGCCGATGGTCGTGCGCGTCGTAGTGGTACATGCCGGGGTCGAGGCCGCGGGCCAGCCGCACGACCGGGTACACCTCCAGCTCGTACGCCGAGCCACCGGCGGGGTACGGCTTGCCGGCGTACTCGAAGCCCTCCAGGTTACGCAGCAGCCGCACCCGTGCGCACCGGTAGAGCAGCTCGCCGAGTTGCTCAGCGCTGATCGGATCGTCGTCGTCGTGGTCGCGGACGCTTTCGCGGTCCTCCAGCACGGCGGTGAGCGTGGGGTCGGTGCGCCGCAGCGCCGCGAGGTCCGGCCGGGCCAGCTCGACGGCCGGGCCGGGGTAGGGGGACGGCCGCGCGGGCGGCGGGTCGTGCCGGCCGCGGGCCCAGAACGTGCCGCCGAAGTGCGCGCCGAACCAGCCCCGGTTCCCGAGCCGGCTGCGTTCATGGAACCACAGCTCGTGGGTGCTCCACTGCCGCCGCTCGAACGGCTCATCCCGCTCCGCCAGCATGCCGGCGGCGGCCAGGTCGGCGCGCAGCGCGGCGGCGGCCTCGGCGGGCAGGCCGCCGTCGCCGGACGGGTCGGCGAGCAGCGCGGCCACCGCCGGGTCGTGCACGTGGACGTCGCACCAGGAGCCGGGCATCTCCAGCACCAGCCCGTCGGCGGTGTTGCGCAGCAGCGCGAACCGCGACAGCGCCGGTTCGTCCTGCGGCGGTGGCGGCGCGTCGGCGGGGGCGGCGACGGGGGTGACGGTGTAGAGGTCGCGTCCCGCGTACGCCACCGTCTTGCGCAGCCAGCCGCCCGCGCGCAGCAGCTCGATGGCGGGCGCGAGGTCGCCGGGCTCGTTCAGCGGCAGCGCTCCGGCGGCCAGGCCGTCCAGCAGGGCCAGCAGCTCGGGGGTGGCCCGGCCGAGCGGCGTGGCGTGCGGCCAGGCGGCGAGCATGAGATCGCCGCCTGGCGCGGTGGCCCGGTAGACGCCGGGCCGCAGTGCCCACCGGTGCGTCACCGCGGGCTCGACCTGTACTGACATCACGCGCCTCCCATGGCGATCTCGATGGCGGACACCCCGTACTCCTGCTCGACCGCCGACGCGGCGAAGTGGCACAGCAGCGCCCGCTGCACGGCGTTCACCCCGAGCCGGGACAGCTGCAGGTACGTCAGGTTCAGCAGCAGCCGGTAGCGGCGGAACGGCGCCGAGCGCAGCACCTCCTCGTGCCAGGTGCGGTTGCCGCGCAGCGCCCGGTGAAAGGCGGTGTCGGGCCGGGCGACCGCGTCCGGCCCGACGGGCTCGACCAGCAGCGCGCCGGAGGCGATCAGCTCGTCGCCGCGGCCCGCGAACCGGTCGAGCAGCCCGGCCCACGCCCGGCCGCGCGGCGTTCCGGCGACCACCGAGGTGATCCGCGCCCGCAGCGCCCCCGCCCGGGCGGCGTACTCGGTGTCCCAGCGCTCGCGCAGGCCGGGCGCGCTCGCCAGGAACGCCTCCGCGTGCGAGCGGAACGACACGAATCCGCCGCGGACTCCGCCCTCGGCGTGCGCGTGCGCGGCGGCGACCATCAGTTCCAATGCCGTCACCAGCCGCGACTCTCCCGCCCGCACGGCGTCGAGCTCATCGTAGGCCGCGGCGCTGGCGGCGGTGTGGAAGTCGTGGAACAGCTCCTCGGCGGCCGGACCTCCGAGCACGTGTGCGCGGGAGCGCGGAGCCGCCCGGTGCAGCGTGTTGTCGGCGTAGAACGGCAGCAGGGGCTCGTCGATCCACTCGGCGGCGGCGAGGTGCCGGTGCTGCGCCAGCAGCCGGTCCCGGTCGATCCGGGCGCGCGACGGGTGGACGTGCAGCCAGGGCTCCAGCAGGTCGCGGACCCGCTCCCACGACGGCTGCGCGGCGTCGAACCACAGCTCCAGGTGCGGTCCGCGGACCCAGTGCCGCTGGAACCAGCCGCGGCCGGGCGTCCCGGCCAGCAGCGGCCGGGTGGCCAGGATCAGCCCGTCGAGGTCTGGATCGTGGTAGGCCACGTCGACGCGTCGCCAGCTCATCATCGCCTCCCCACGGGCGCGACCTCGCGCAGGGCCCGCGCGGCGAGCAGCCGCAGCCGCACCTCGGCCGCCATGGACACGCCCAGCCGGTTGGCCGCCAGGTGCGCGCACATGTCGAGCACCCGCAGCCGGTCGGGCGGGGCCAGCGCGGCGGCGAGTCGGTCGAACGTCGCCGCCCACGCGCGCAGGCTGCTGCCGGGCGCGTCCGGGTCAGGAACGAGGTCACGCAGCGCGCCGGCCAGCCCGGCCACGCGCTCCCGCACCCGGCCGTACTCCTCCGCCACGCGCCCCTCAGGCAGGTCCCGGCCGCCGCGCCAGCCCCGGCACAGCGCCTCGACCGCGCCGATCAGCTCGGCATCGACCGGCTCACCAGGCGGCTCATCGAGTGGGCGGGCGGCGTACCAGGCGAGCAGCAGGACGCCGAGCACTGCGAGCTCGCGTTGGTTGCCGGTCGGGCGGCGGTCAAGGACGTCAAGCGCGTACCGGCTGGACTCGACGAAGTGCCGTTCGACGGCGCGCAGCGCGTCGCCGGTGCCGTACTTCGCGGTCTCCGGCCGGTACGCCGCGAACTCCACGGTGTTGTTCGGCCGCAGCGTCGTCAGGTGGCCCGTCATGCCCTCGCGGGCGGCCAGCACCGGGGCGACGCGGGCATACTCCTCCTGGGAGGTGGTCTCCGGCGCGGGGTGGGCGGCGAGGTAGGCGTCCAGGTGCCGGGCGACCGCGACCTGGTCCGCGCCGCGCAGCCGCAGCCGCAGGTGGCTGCCCCCGTCCCAGTAGCGCAGGAAGAAGAAGTCGGCGGCGAGCGCGCGCACCAGCGGCGCGACCGCGTCGCGCAGCAGCGCGTCGAGGTCGCCGCGGTAGTGCACGTGCGCCGCGAACCAGCCGGGCCGTTCGGTCATTGCTCGCTCCCCCGGTCGCCGATCTCGACGTGGTACTCGGTGACGTGCGCGGGCGAGCCGTCGGCCAGCGGGTCCGGCAGGGCCTCGTCGATGACGAGGGCGGCGTTGGTTCGCGCCTCCCGTTCGAACAGGGCGACCAGATGCCAGGAGGCGAAGTCGACGTAGAGCGGCTTGCGCGCCTTGCCCAGCGCTGCGCCCGGCTTCCAGCCGCGCACGAAGCACCGCTCGGGGATACCGTGCGCATGCCGCCACTCGGCCAGCGCGAGCAGGTGGTCACCGTCCACCCCGGTACGCGTGGGCAGCAGGCCGGCGGGCACCGTCCAGCGGGCACGTTGCAGCACCACGTCGCCGACGCTCACCCTGGGGAAGCGCCGCGCAGAGGGGGCGCCGGCCAGGTCACGCAGCGCGATGAACGGCGGCGCGCTCGGGTGGAACAGGTAGGTGGGCGCGAAGGCGCGTTCGAGGAAACCGGCCACGGCCGGCAGCCCCAGCTCGCCCATCATGCCGAGGTGCACCGGTTCGACGCGGCCGAGCCGGTCGCTGTGCAGGTGGACCAGGTCGGTGTCCGGGTCGTGCACGACCATGAGTGTGCCGAGCGGGACACGGTGCCGGGGGTCGCGGCCGGACGTCGCGCCGGGGTGATCGATCTCGTACAGCGTGCTCGGCGTGCGGGTGTTGAGCGCGGAGCCGAACCTGCCGCCGAACTCGGCACGCGGCAGGCCGGAGCGGGGCGGGCGCGGCGTCGCGGCGCCCGCCCGGGCGAGGAGGTGGTGGACGCGGCCCGCCGCGCGGCCGTGCCCGGCATGCACCGCGTTCAGCACCACCCCACCGGGCAGGGTCTGCAGGTAGAAACCGGTGGAGGCGGGCCAGGTCAGCCAGGCGGGCCAGTCGGCCGTGTCAGCCAGCACCTGCCGCCGCTCGAGGACGCCGGAGCGGGCGAGATCGCGGGCGCGCGTCCGGAGACGGTCCAGCTCACGCAGGCGACCGTCACCGGTCAGGTCGAGGAACCACGGCATCGCGGCGGGGCCGAACAGGTGCGGCAGCGCCGCCGTCGCCGCCCGGCACGCCTCCAGGAAGGGCGTGCGGGACCCTGAGCCGAAACGTTCGCGGCAGAACGCGCCGACCCCCACCCGGACGGGCACCTTCCAGTCGAACACGGCGAGCCAGCGCCGGACCGCGTCCAGGTCGGCGAGCACGCCCGCGGGCAGCGGTGGCGGCGCCGGACGTCCGGTGCTGACGTCGTGCTCGTGCGCGGGATCGGCGGGCGGGTCGATGCCGAGCCGGTCCGCCACGGCGGCGGCGGCCGCGGCGATCCTGGCGCGGCGCCGGCCGGGCGAGTCCACGGTGGCGGCCACGGGCCGCGACGCGGCCGCAAGCTCGCGCAGCTCCGGTGCGCACACCTGGCGGGCCCAGGCGCCGAACGGGTCGGGCTCGTCGTCGTGGACCGGCGGACACGGCAGCAGGAGCTGCGCCGCCACCAGCCGGTCGACGAACGCGGCCGCCTCGCCCGGATCCGCCCCTGCCTCGGCCAGCAGCTCCGCCAGCCGCGGCGCGGTGGGCCGGGTCTCGGCGTGCCGCAGGCACAGCTCCAGCGCGGCGGCACGCCCGGCGGTGGCGATCTCCTCCTTCGGCCCGGCCTGCTCTCCCGCCGCCGCGCGGACGGTCCGGACGAACAGCAGCCCCTGGGCGGTCCGCGTCAGGCTGGGGTTGGGGCGCAGCGGCACCTGGCCGGCCAGTGCCAGGCCGGCGAGCAGCGCGTCGCCGACGGCGTCGAGGAACGCCCCCGGCGGCTCGGCCACGGTGAGCAGCTCCGGGACGGCAGGGCCGTCGCCGGGCCGCCCCGCCAGCGCGCTGACCATGAAGGAGCCGTACGGGCTGGTCTTGGCCGCGGCGCGTGTCAGGTACTTGACCAGGCGGAGCACCTTCCCCTGCCGGGGCGCGCGGCCGGGGTCGGCGAGCCAGCGCTCCAGCGTGCCGGTCAGCTCACCGCCGGACAACGCCAGACCCCGCCGGAACGCCGGGGCGGCGCAGGCGGCGCGTACGCGGTCGAGCGCGTCGGCGCGCTCCTTGTCCAGCGTGCCGGCAAGGTCGCGGCGCCGGTCCTCCCAGTCGTGCCGGGCCCGCACCCAGGCGGTGACCCGCTCGGCCAGCGGGGCGGGCAGGGGGCACAGCCCGATCAGCCGCGGCGACGGGGGGCGGTGCCCGGGGGCGAGCGCGCGCCGCAGGCCCACCAGCGCGGCGCGGGCGGAGCCGGCGGTGCCGATCAGGTCGAACAGCTCGCAGGACAGCGCGGACGCCTCGGCGGCGAGCCGCCGCCGCTCAGCGGACAGGTGCGTGACGAGCTCGGCGGTGTGCGGCAGGCGCAGGTCGGCGAGCACGGCGGCGGGCAGCCCCGCCACGCGGACCACGATTTCGCGGCCCACCTCCATGATCTGTCTCCTCACCCCGGGCGGAGTGCCGCCGGCCTGGGCCGGCGGCACTCCTTGACTGCTACGCGGACGGGCTGCAGGAGCAGCAGAAGCCGCACACGCAGTTGCAGGAGGCGCCTACCTCGGGCATCCCGTGGCCCGCGGTGAGGGATTCGACCTCCATGCCGCTGTCGGCCATCTCGAAGACGTCCATGGGCAGGTCGCTGAGGTCCAGCTTGGATTCCATCTCGCTCATCTCCTTTCCGTTGTGACCCTCATTCCTTCGCGAGCCCGCGGCGGTCGACCGGCACACCCGTCCCCACGCGGGAAGGGCACACGGGTTCACGAAGACTGTGCGAGCAGGCGCGCAGGACCGCGGTCATCCGCCGGGCTGCTCGGTCGCGGCGTACAGATCGACGCTGTTCATGGTGATGTAGGCCGAGGCCATGTCGTCGCGGTGCAGCCGGATGCCGCGCGAGTCGACGATCAGCCTGCCGCGGCGGTTGATCTGTTCGAGCATCCGGCGCACTGCGGGCTCCTCGCACGCCGCCCGCAGCGAACGGCCGGTGCGCAGCTGGAAGGTGCGCGCGTCCATGCCGTCGACCGTGGTCAGCGCCTGGGCCAGGAAGTGGCGTGTCAGGTGGGGGGCCGAGGCCGGGGTGTCGGAGTCGAAGCGGTGCGGGGCCGTGCTGAAGCGGTGCAGCCCGCCTCGGTCGTTCAGCAGGAAGCGGGTCCCGACGAGGGAGTTGGCCCCGGAGCCGAACCCGATCCAGTCCATCGTGAGCTTGTAGTAGACCTCGTCGGACTCGCAACGGGGAGCGCCGAAGTAGGCGGTGGCGTACTCCTCGAACCCGTACCGGGCGAGCAGGTCGCGGGCGTGGTCGTACGACCGGAGCTGCTCCGCCACGTCGATCCGGCCCATGCCGCGGCCCACCTGCCGACGCATCACGGTGCCGCCGGTCGGCCGGTAGGGGTAGACCGAGAAGTGGTTGACCGGCAGCGTTACCGCGTGCTGGACGGTGCGTGACACCTCGTCGGCACCCTGGCCGGGGAACCCGACGATGAGGTCGATGTTGATGTTGTCGAAGCCGGCGCCGGCGGCCATCCGGACCGCGCGCTCCGCCTGCTCGGCGGTGTGCACCCGGCCGATGCGGCGCAGGCGCGCATCGTCGAACGCCTGCACCCCGATGCTGATCCGGTTGAACCCGGCCGCCCGGAACAGCTTCAGCTTGCCGGGGTCCATGGACTCCGGGCTGCCCTCGATGGTGGCCTCGACCAGGCCGCCGAGGTCGAACCGCGCCGCCAGCGCCCCGGCCACCGCCTCGATCTCCTCGACGGTGAGGATGCTGGCCGTGCCGCCGCCCCAGTACATGACCTCGGGCCGGTAGCCGAGTCCGCCCAGCGTCGGCGCGTGCGTCTCGATCTGCTTGACCAGCGCCGCGACGTAGCGGCGGCGTGGCGAGGAGTCCGGCGTGAGCCGCAGATCCGCCAGCGGGACCTCGGTCACCCAGTCGCAGAAGTGACATTTTGAGTTGCAGAACGGCACGTTCACGTAGATGAGCAGCGGCTGCTCGGCGAGCGCGCCGTCCGACCCGCGCAGGGTCTGCGGGAGTGTGGTCGGCATCGCGGTCCCGTCCTGTCGGTGGGTGGCGTCAGACGAACCAGACCTCGGCGGAGCGTTTGGTCGCCGAGACGTCGGCGAGCCGTGCCGTGCCGCCGCCGTGCCGCGCGCACAGCTCGTAGAAGGCCACGTGGGAGCCGCCCAGCTCGGCGTAGTCGGCGGCGTAGCGCTCCTGCAGGACCTCGGCCGGCTCGCCCGAGATCGCGCTGGACATCAGCGACATGCTGCGCAGGAAGGACGAGTCGCGGTGCGCCTCGACGTGCGCGGTCACGGTGAGCAGCACGTCGAAGTCGTGTTCGCCGGCCCACTTACCGAGCCCGTCCATCACGACGGGCACGTAGCCGTCGCTGAGCACGCAGCCGACGATCCGGCACGCACCGCGATCGGACAGGTGTTCGGGCAGGCCGTCGAGGATGGTCCAGGAGATGTCGAAGCCGTCGCGGCCGCCGTCGCCGACGAAGGCGAACTGGACGTCCTCAGGCACCGGCAGCAGCGGCGGGTTGGACACGATGTCGTCGAAGACCTCGCCCGGCACCGCGCCGTAGAGGTCGCCGAGGCGGACCTCCATCCGGTCGCCCAGGCCGTTCATGGCGATGTTGGTGCGGCACAGTGCGGCGGCGACGGGGTTGATCTCGACGGCGGTGACGCGGTCGCTGCGCAGCGAGGCGGTCAGCGCCTGCACGCCCGGCCCCGCGCACAGGTCGAGGGTGTGGCCGCCGCGATGGGTCACCATGCGGTGCACCAGCGCGAGCGAGTCGTCGCCGAAGTACATCGTGGGCGACGGGTGCGGGCGCTGGCACCACAGCCATTGGCCCATCGGCCGCAGCAGGATGAGGTTGGGCAGCCACACCGCGCCCTGCCCGGTCTGCACCAGGCCCGCGGCGGCGAGCCCGGGGACGACGTCGCCGACCCGGGCCGGGAGGTCGTCCTGCGGCACTGCCCGGCCGAGCAGGAAGAGCTCCATCAGCGTCCGCAGCGGACCGTCGATCTTGGCGGCGGTCTGGGCCCAGATGTGCGCCTGCGCCTTGTGCGGCAGGAAGCACGTCAGGATCTCGCCGTAGCCGCTGCGGTCGAGCGCCGCGGCCAGTTCCCTGAGGTCGGCGGCGACGGCCGCCTCGTCGATGTCTACTTCGAGCGCGCTGCTCAGCATCCCGCCTCCATGGGGTGTGATGTCGTGATCTCGTGGCGGGGTCAGCGCACGAGCGCGGCGACGATCTCGCGGTCCGCGCCGTCGGCCCTGGTGTGCAGCTCGAACGCGACGCCTCGGTACTGCGCCCGGTTGACGGTGATGCCCTCACCGGCGTCGGCGTCCTCGATCACGGTGCCCGGGTCGAGCACGACGCGCTTGAGCAGGGTGCGCTGGTAGAACGTGGACAGGTAACGCTCACCGAGGCGGGCCGACAGTTCGCTGGTGGCGTAGCCTGGATAGATGCGCAGCCGGCCGCCCGGCGACGCGGCGGCGGAGCCGGCGTGAAAGGGGTTGGGCTGCACCTTCTTGGCGATCTCACCGCGATTGGCGATGGCTGTCACCCCTCCGTCGGAGGATATGCGGAATGAGATGTTGGGCCCGGCAGGCGGCTGCGGATCCGCACCGATCTCGCACAATTCAATCATCGAGTGAATGGTCGCGAGCCATGCTTCTCCGCTTAATGCCGCCAGCTTTCCGACGAATGCCTGGAACGCTTCAGGGCGGTTGAACGCCTGGTCGACCCCGGCCTCCCGGAGGGCCTTTTCCGGTTCGGCGCGCAGCTCGGCGGCGGCCTCCGGCTCATTGTCGACTTTGCGTAGATATGCGGACAGTGCGCGAAGCCTGTCACGATATGGGTGTTCTGCCGACACGATTCTCCCTCGGATTCTCGCACCGAATTCGTGCACCATTCCCGGAATCGAGAGTATGACCCGGGTATGATCCGCGGCAAGAAACGGACACCCGCTGACCAAATTCGTTTATTCGGTTCTCTGGCCACTACACACGAATCGGGATTCCCGCAAGCGGGCTGACCGCCAATTCCTCGCACGTACGCCTGAGCGTGGCCGGGCCGGCCGCCGGCCGCAGTCCGGGGACGTGCTCGGCCAGCGCCTGGAGCGCGGCCCGGAGCTCCATCCGGGCCAGCGCCATGCCGATGCACGCGTGCGCGCCGCGGCCGAACGCCAGGTGCCGGCCCGCCAACCCCCCGGCGGGCCGGTCCGGGTCCCGGCCGGCCGCCGCGATCGACGGGATCACCAGTGCTCCCGTGGGCAGCTCCCGCCCGCCCAGCCGGACGGGCTCGAGGGTGCGGCGCAGCAAGGTCCGGTCGCCGGGCGGAGCCAGGCGCAGCGTCTCCTCGACCAGATCGGCGATCCGCCGGGCGTCGCCGGCCAGGCTCGGCAGCGGCTCGGCCAGCGCCGCGAGCAGACAGTAGCCCAGCGCGGCCACCACCGCCGCGTGGCCGCCGAAGACGATGTTGAGCACCACGGCGAGCGTCTCGTCGTCCACCTGGCTCCGCAGCCGCCGGCGCAGTTCGGCGAACGCCGCCGCCCGCTCCCGGTCGGGCACCCGCGCCAGCGTGAGCACGGTGGCCATCGGGCTCAGCTCGCCGACCGGCAGGCCGACCAGGTGCCCGACGAACAGCGCGAGCACCCGATGTGAGTACGGCTCGGCGAACGCGCTCACGAACTCGGCCTCCGCCGGGATGCGCTTCGCCAGCGTGGCGGCGATCTCCGCGGCCCGCGGCCGGAGCCGCTCGACGGCGGCGGCGCCGGTGTGCGCCACCACGAGCCTGCGCAGCCGGTCGTGCTCGGGCGGGTCGGTGTTGAGCAGAATGCCGCCGTCGTCCTCCGTCGCCGCCGCGCGGCTGTACCGGGCGTCGGTGAGCACCGCCGCCACATCGGCGTACCGGGTGATCAGCCAGGCCGGACCGTACGGCGAGTCGACCCGCGCGACGGGGCAGCCCTCGCGCAGCCGGGCGTAGCCGGGGTGGATGCCGAGGGGGTGGGGGCGGGGCAGCGGGTACCGCGTCACCGGGCTCCTATCTCGATCGCCAGCTCCACCGCCCACTCGCTGTCGGGCAGTGCCTCGGTCAGTTCCAGGTCCCCGGCGGCCCGGGTGACGATCCGGTCGAATTCCAGCACCGACGGCCAGCTCCCGAAGTCGACGAACACCGGCTTGTGCCGCTTGTCGAAGGCGAGCCGATCCCTACGCACCTGCGGCTCGCGCACCCGGACGAAGCAGCGGCGCGGGACCCCGGCGGCGCGCAGCCAGGCGTGGACGGCGACGAGGTGGGCGGCGTCGTCGCCGCCCCGCCGGGGGATCTCCTCGCGGCGGACCGTCCACTGGGCCCTGGCGAGCGTGACGCGGCCCAGGTCGATGCGCGGACCGGCGGCCCGCGCCACGGCCGGCAGGGTCGGATGGGTGAGGTGGGTGGTGCCGAACGCCTCGACGAGCAGGCGAGCCAGGGGCGGCAGCAGCGTCTCCGACATCATGCCGGCGTGCACCGGCACGACGCGCCGGCCGGCGCGCGGCCACCACAGCTCGACGACGCCTCGCCCGGCGTCGTGCCGGACCTGGAGCTCGGCCAGCGGGACGCGGCGCTCCGGCGGGGTCTGGTTCACCGCGCCCGGGTAGGTCAGCTCCCAGCCGATGCCGGGCGCGTGCAGGTTGAGGCTGTGGCCGAACGTGCCCGGCAGCTCGGCCACCAGGCACGCACCGGGCGGGAGCTCACCGGGCGGGGACTCGGCGGCCGGGGGCCCGCCGGGCGGCGGCGCGGGCGCCGGCTCCGCGCCCAGCAGCCTGGTCCAGCGGGTGATGCCCCGGCCGTGGCCGCCGTGCGCGGCGTTGAGGACCAGCCGCAGGCCGTCCTGCCCCTGGAACGGCTGGACATAGCAGGTGACCGGCCCCGGATCGCGTACCCAGGCCGGCGGCTCGCTCAGCGCCTCCTCCGCCCGCCCCCCGGTGAGCGCGGCGACCGACGCGGCGCGCAACTCGCGCAGGCGGGTAAGGCACGGGTCGGTGGCTCCGGCGAGCGGGTCGGGGTGTTCGAGGAAGTCGGGATCCAGGGGCGTGCCCGGTTCGGCGGTCCGGACCCTGGCGTACACGTCCAGCAGGGGCGCGGCCGAGCCGGGGCCGAACCAGTCGCGTACCCGGTCGGCAAGGGTGAGGCGAAGCGGCAGCATCGGGTCGTGCACGGCGAGCCAGCGGCGGACCCGTCGGAGGTCGGCCAGCGCGGGCCGCCACTCCGGCAGCGCGCAGGCGACCGGCGGGCCGAGCGCCGACTCGCGCAGCACACGGCGGCGCAGGTCGGGCACCGGCATGACGGGCAGGCCCAGTGCGGGGAGTTCGGCGGTGAGGCGGCGGGCCACGTGGGCGCAGGCCGACGCCGACGGGTCGCCGTCGCCGAGCGGCCCAGCCTGGTCCAAGGCCACCTGGATGCGGTGCAGCGGGCCGGCGGGCGGAGCGGGCGCCGCCCAGTCGGCGAGGCGCGCGAATGGGCGGGCCGCCTGGCCGGGCACCGGCACGACGGCCTCCACCAGGCCGCCGCGCACCAGCCCGCTCAGCACCTGCTCGGCCGCCGCCGCTCCGTCGCTCGCGCCGTCACGCGTACCGTCGTCCGCTCCGTCGCCTGCCAGGCCGGCGCCGGTGAGCTTGGCGATCGCCGCGTCCCACCGCTGCTCGCCGCGCAGCAGCTCGACCAGGGTGTCCAGTGCGGAGGTCCGGTCCACCGCGCGCATCCGCCCGCCGGGTTCCGGGAACGTCAGCCGATCCCCCGACGCGTACGCGGCCGGCGACAGCCGCACCACCCGCGCGGCGGCCACCTCGGGCGTGCGCGGCAGCACGGACTCGACCAGCAGCCGGAGCCCCACGTCGGCCTCCACCACCACGGTCGGCGCCGTGTCCGGCACCTGCCAGGCCACGCCACCGTCCACCCAGCGGACCTCGTGGACGGTGGTGAACGTGCTGAAGGGGCTCGTCTTGGCCGCCACGCGCGTCACGTACCGCAGCAGGCTCGCCAGCGTGCTCGGTCGTGGCCGCCACCCCGGATCGGCAAGCCATCTCTCCAGGCCGGCGGAGAGGTCCGGGCTGGCGTGCGCGAGCCCGTGCCGCACCGCCGGGGTCGCGGCGAGCTCCCGCAACGCGCTCCAGGCCGAGCGCTCCTCGCGGGCGAGCACGTCCGGCAGCACGGCGCGAACGCGGGCGCGCTCTTCCCACAGGGAGATCCACGTCCGGACCAGCTCGGCCAGCGGCGCGGGCAGCACCTCGACGCGTTTGGGCCGGCGCAGTCCGTGCAGGTCGCGGCGGATCGCCACCAGGATCGGCTTGCGCGCGCCGGTGGCGCCGATCACCTCGTAGAGAGCGTCGGACAGCACCGCGGCGCGTCGGGTTAGCTCCTCGGTGAGGTGGACCACGCGGCCGGCGAGCCGGGTCGCCTCGGGGCAGGCCAGCCCGTGCAGCGCGGCGGCCGGCAGCCCGCCCACCCGGGCGACGGCGGGCGGCGCGGGGCGGCTCACGGGAACGGGTGGGGGTCGGGGTTCAGATCAGCGTGGCCGCGCACCGGCATGCCGCGCCCCCGCACCGCGGCTGGGTCGAGCAGCCTCGGCAGGCCCCAGGTGCGGCGGTTCTGCTCGCCGAACGTCATCGGCACCGTACCGGGCACCAGCACCTTCACGCAGCGAAGCCCGCCCGCGCGGTGCTCCGGCGTGGTCAGGTCCACCACGACCACGCCGAGCCCGCTGTCCGCCAGCCGGTCGAGGAGGAACCTCAGGTCGGCGGTGAGGTCGTCGTGCCGGAAGCCCTCCGGTGCCGGCGCGAAGGGCACCTCCTCCGTGCCGTCGGTGAGGAACGACAGGCGGCGCGCCGCCGACCGCACGCCGTACACGAGATAGTGGTCGATCATGGATCGCACCCGCCGGCCGTCCGCGACCAGCTCCTGCGCCCGGCCGGCGTGCTGTGGGAAGTGGTCGCGTACGGTGGGCACCATCGGCCCGAGCTCGGCCAGCGCGCCGGCGGCGGCGGGTTCCAGGCCGGGGCCGGCCGCCGCGGCGCTGATCGTGGCCGGCTCGCCGTCGGAAGGATGGCGGGCCAGTGCCCACACGCAGGGCACCCCGTGGTCGGGCGTGATGTCGTAGCACTCGACGAGATAGCCGGTTTCCGCCGTGATCGCGGCGGCGACCAGCGGGATCGCGGGGTCGCGGGCGGTGCCGAGGTCGAGCCGCGGCGCGCGGGCGCGGGTGTACCAGGTCAGCAGGAATGCGTCGCGTTCCAGCACCTCCAGGACGCCGTGGAAGATGGCCTCCTCCAGGCACGAGCCGAGAGCACAGCCATTGGCGAGCTCGTAGCAGAACGGCCGATCGTCGGCGGACGGGCCGTAGTGGACGTTGCGCTCGGGCACCAGCACCGGGCCGCCGGTGGCGAACGAGTGCCCCCACAGCCAGCGGCACACCGCTTCCGGGGTGAACGGCCGGTAGGGGAAGCCCGGCAGCGCGTAGTGCTCGGGCGGGTGCAACCCCAGCGACCGGGGATCCACCGCCAGGTTCCCGAGGGAGGCGTAGCAGGCGCGCACGGTGCCGCGCCTGCCACCGGGACCGATCGCGCCGTACCGTTCCAGGGCTTCGAGCAGCGCGATGACGGAGCTCCGGCGGTAGCTGCGGGAGCGGCCGAATCCGGGTTCGAAGGCGGTGGTGCCGCGCAGCCGGATCGGCGCGCCGGCGACGGCGAGCGAGCCCAGCGCGGCCGGGTTGAGCGAGTGGACCAGGCCGCAGTGGTCGTCGACGTAGATCTGCCTGAGCCGGTCGAGCCGGCCTTCGGCGTCCCACACCCGGTGCCGGTCCGGCGACGGTTTCGAGCGCGGCACGAGCGTGATCCGCGCCCGCGCCGTGTCGTCGTCGGGCAGGGCGCCGCAGCGCGGGCAGAACGGATCGGGCAGGAAGGCGTGCGGTGTCACGCTCAGGTCGGCCACGTCGACCAGCAGGATGCCCCGATGGGCCGGCGCAGGGGCTGTGACCAGCGCGGCCACCAGGTCGAGCGCCACCGGCGCGAGCAGCGGCGACGGTGTGGCGGCCAGGTGCGGGCCGTGCCGGAGCCAGGCGGCGGCCCGTTCGGCCGACCGGCTGGCGGCGCGGTGCCTGCGCAGGCTCAGGCAGTCGGAGCAGCCCGGCTCGCCCGGCCGTTCCAGCGGCCCGACCCGGACCCGGCCAGGCTCGGCGAGCACGGGCAGCACGGGCCGGCCCGTCGCCCGGGCCTCCGCGAGCACGGCGGGGTCCGGCGCGTCCGACACCGCCAGCACCACTTCGGGGTCGAGCCGGCCTGCCACCGCCGCGAGCCGGTCGGCGAGCAGGCCGCGACCGACGACGAGCGCGCCCGGGTCCTGTCGGACGTGCGCGCGCAGCACGGTCACAGCGCCACCGGGCGTTCGGCGCGCATCGTCTCCTCGGCCGGCATGAGTTCGTCGAACGCCTTGAACACCTCCGCCGCGGCGGCGTTGATCCGGTCGAGTTCGGGCACGCCGCCCGGTTCGAAGGCGCGCCGCACGGTCACCGCGACGACCTGGGACAACTTGGCCAGCCGTGTCTCGGCCAACGGTTTCGCGCCCGTGGAGTTCGCGACCGCTGAGAACGTCATTCCGCGCAGCATTTCACAGGTCGCTTTTCGCATAATACGCGGATCGACCTCGGAGCAGAGAAGTCCGTTTATGCGCAGTGCGTGAAGATAGCGATACAGCAGTTCGTTGAGATTTGCGAGGCTCGATCGGAAAACAGCGGATTTCGCGGGCCGCAGCGGTCCGAGCGTCGTCCGGTCGTCGACCAGCAACGCCTGCAGCAGTGGCCGGCAGGCGACGATGTGGAAGAGGTTGGTCGCCGTCCGGTGCGCCAGCACTTCGGCCGGATCGCGCCTGACCTGGTCCACGGCCGCCTGTGCGAGTACGGTGAACTCGCGGTCCAGCACCGCGTAGAAGATCTCGTCCTTGGTGTTCCAGTGCAGGTAGACGCTGCTTTTGGAGACGCCCGCCCGGCTTGCGACCTCCTCGACCGTCACGCGCCGGTATCCCCGCTCGGGCAGCAGCTCCGCTGCCGCGTCAACGATCCGATCCACCCGCTCGACGTCGCGTCGCCGCGCCGTCATGCGATTTTCCATCCTATCCATGGATTGGTAAGCGAACAGATACGGCTTCTCATCACGCCCCCAGCGGAACGGCAGCACGTCTGTTTGTGTTTGGCGATTACCCCACGCTTTCCGTCACCCTAGTCACGCCTGACGGAAGGTGTCAAGGAAAAAGCGGGCACCGCCCGGGTTTATGATAGAGAAACGCCGGCGGATCGATCGAGGTTCGGCGTCCGATAATTGACGTCTCAACCTGAGGATACGACGGGTCCGCGGTCTGTGAACCCGGTGCCGGGTCTCCGTGCCCAGGGCCGAAGCGTTCTCTTGTTGTGAACCCGAGTAGGTGAAGGCCATCGGCGGGGTGGCTGCGGTAGTGGTCGACGGCGGCGATATTGGTCCAGCCGAGCAGGCGGGTCAGGCCGATGGCCAGGCTGCGGAGACCGGCCAAGACGCGGGGAGCGCCCGTTCTCACCTTGCAGGCGTCTTCGCGGTAGGTGACGTCGCGGATGCGGTGCAGGGCTTCGATGTTCCAGTGGCCGCGGATCAGTGCGGCGAGCTGGGCGTGGGTGATCCGGCCTGGTGGGAGGCTGGTGATGGCGTAGATCGTGACGATGGTGGTCTTGTCGGTGGGGTGGTGGTGCAGCGGCGTTTGACCTGGATGGCAGGGCGTGTGGGATGGGCAGGTCCGGGCGGGCGGTGCGGATCTTCATCCGGCGGACCTCGCGACGGCCGTGGCCCGTCTCATCGGTGCGGTTGTTGAGGATGGCCTCGCGCCAGGGCAGGGCCTTGAGGCGGCGCAAGAGCGTGGGCTGATTGCCCTTGACGATGAACAGGTAGTGGCCGCCGGCGGCGATCTGCCGCGTGTGGTCGTGTTGGGGGTGCAGGGCGTCGGCAGTGATGACCATGCCGGCGAGGTTCAGGCTGCTCACAAGGGGTGTGAATGCGGGATCTCATTGCATTTGGTCTCCACTTGCCGCTGGGCGAGCACGGTGTGGGTGTCGTGGCGGATGGCGGTCGGCAGGTGGACCGCGCCATCTCTGGCACGGCTGCCGCGCAGGGTCTTGCCGTCCACGGCCAGGCCGAGCAGCGGCGTCCGGGGGCTCGCGGTGGTCCGTGGTGGGTGAGCGGCGGTCAACGTGGCGAGGTAGGCGCAGATCGCGGCGTCGAAGGCGCCACCGTCCAGGGCCGGCAGCCGTCGCAGGGTGGGGACGGCCGGTCGGACCGTGGACAGGAGGCCGAGCCGGGTGCGCAGGTCAGAGTCGTATCCGGCGATGAACCGGGTGATCGTCGCCAGCGATGTCCCCGTCGAGTACGGAGGGTAGGGCTGATGCGAGGAGCGGGGCGTCCCCCGGCCCCTGGACTCTCACGGCGTGGAGATGGCCCGCGCGCTGTACGAGATGAAGGGCGATGACGGCAAGCGCCGCTACACCGTCCAGCAGATCGCTGACCGGCTCGGCGTCAGCCGCGCCACGATCTGCCGGCCACCTCGACGCCGGTCCCGGCGTAGGAGGGGCACGCTGCTGCCCCGATCACCTACTGAGGCGGCAAGGCTGACGCCGGTCGAGGCCGTCGGGCATCAGGGGGAGGAATCGCTCCGGGACGACGCCCGCCGGCGCCTGCCGTACCAGCTCGTCGAGTTGCTGCACCAGCGCCTGTCTTGCCTGCGGCGCGGAGGTCCCGGCTAACGGCCGCGATGGCGCCACGGCCCTTTCCCGCGCTGCAGACGACGAAGGCGCGAACGAACGCCCACGCGTCAGGCTCGGCCGCCCCGGCGCGGTCGAGGCCGTCCATGAGCTCGTGAACCTACTGCTCGGCCAGGGCAGCGAGCAGTGCGCCGCGGTAGGGAAAGCGGCGGTAGAGCGTGCCGACGCCGACGCCGACGCCGACGCCGACGCCGACGCCGACGCCGACGCCGACGCCGGCCCGGCGGGCGATCAGCTCCATCGGCGCGTCCGCGCTGCTCGGCCACCGCGTCGCGTGCCGTTCCGGTCAAGGAGGTTGCGATGATCGTGGTGACGGGTGCGACTGGCACGATCGGGCGGGCGCCGATCGAGGAACTGGGCGGTGCGGCGCGCGGAACAGGGCGAGGAACCGGGATGCGACTATGTGGTCGGCGACCTGGAGCGGCCGGAGAGCATCCCGCTAGAGCCGGGTGACCGGCTCCTTCTCAACAGTGCGCTGTGGCCGGGTTTCATACGAGCGCGCAAGACGGTCATCGATCGGGCGGCGGCCGCAGGCGTGGCGCAGGTGGTGACCGTCTCCGTGCGCGGCGTGACGTCGGGCAGTCTGCTCGGGTTCGGCATGCACGGGCAGGTCGACGAGCATCTCAAGGCGTCGGGGGGTGCCGTGGTCGAGCCTGGCGCCCGTCGGCTTCATGCAGAATCTCGCGGGCGACGTCGACGCGGAGGGAAGGATCTTCGGCCCGTACGGCAGGGGCAGCGTCGGCTACATCGACGCGCGTGACATCGCGGCGGCCGCGGCCGCACTGCTCACACGCCCCGTCGGAGCTGACGCCACTTACGATCTCACCGGGCCGGTGGCGCCTACGCATGATGAGATCGCCGCCGAGCTCACCCGAGCACTCCGCCGGACCGTGCGTCACATCGACCTGACGGTTGAGGAAGCCGCCGTTCACCTGGAGAAGCGCGGCGTGTCCACCAAGCGGCCCGTGACCTGGCCGTCGTGGATCAGCGCCAACGACAGGACCGTGAGTTCGCGCGGGTGGGTGCGCATGTGCGAGGGCGCCTCCACCACGGCGCGAGCGTGCCATGCCGCCAGCACCATGGGTACCACGTCGGCGAACGACTCGGGACGTGGCGAGCAGGAGCCTGCGCCGTGATTCCGATCGCCGGTGGCGCCGGAGATCTCGCGGCCGGGTGCCACCGAACGTTCGCCGCTTCTGGACGGGTGCTCAGCCCAGCACCTGGTGGCAGGCCTGGTTGCGGGCGCGGGCGGCCGGGTCGGACGACGGGAAGAGCGCCTCGCACCGCGATGCCAGGGGAGGGGCCGCACCGGAGGCGCCGGTGGGCGCCTTGCGCTCCGCCGCCGGGGCTTCCCCGCCCGGGGTCCTGGGGGCGACCGCGGCGGCGTGCCTGGCACGGGACTTGGCGCCGTTGGCCGCGCGCTGCCTCGTGCGGGTCTTGCGGCCGCTCGCCGGGGTCCGCCGGGTGCGGGACGTCGCGGCGGCGGGCGTCTGCCTGGCGCCGGACGTGGCCCCCGCCGGCCTGCCGCGGGCGGTGGAAGCGCCGGCCGGCCTGCCGGGGGTCGAGAGAGCACCGGCCGGTCTGCCGCCTGTAGTGGAAGCGCCGGCCGGCCTGCCGGAGGTCACGGGAGCGCCGGTCGGCCTGGCGACTGTGGTAGGGGCGGCGGCCGGGCGGCTGCCCGGCGCGGTGGTCGTGGCCGGTCTGCCGGGCGTGGTCGGTCTGCCGGGTGAGGTGGGCGGGCGGCTGCCGGTGGTGGTGCCGGTGGTGGGCCTGCCCCGGGCCGGGGTGGCCGTCGCGGGCGTCTGCCTCGGGCGCGAAGCGGCGGGGGCGGGCGTCGGTTGCCTGACGGTCGCCGCGGTGGTGGGTGCGAGGGTCTGCCTGGCGCGGGCCGCCGCGCCGGTGGACGGCGCCAGCACGGTTCCGGTGCCGGGGGCCCGGGGCGCGGCGGCCCCGGTGGTCCCGCCTGGGACGGGGACCGTGGTGCCCGCCGCCGGGCTCGCCGACGGCGCCGGCGCGCTCCCCGAGGCCGCCCGGCCCTTGCCCGCCGAGGTTGCGTGGCCCTTTCCTGGGTGCCGGTGGCGGTGGGCCCTGTGCGGGACGGCATGCCGTCGCCTCTCCCGCGGTGCCGCCCAGGTCACCAGCACCTCTCGCTTCGGGAACGGCGTCATCAGCGGCCGGGGAACGCGCACGGGCGCCGAGCCCGGCGGACGTCCGGTCGCGGGATGCGGAGCCATGGGGTGGGAAGCCGCAGGAGGCGGGGTGACGCCGGGTGGGTTCCCGGGGGTCGTCCGGCCGAGCGACCCCCCGAGGCCAGTCGCCCCACTGCGGCCTGGTGCCCCTGAGCGCCGCGTGCCTCCGAGGCTGCCCAGGTCTGACGTGCCACCTGCACCGGGAACGACCTTGCCGGGCGTGCCCCCTGGCCCCGCCGTGCCGCCCGTGCCCGCCGTGGCGCCTGTGCCCGGCGTGTCCTTCAGGAGTGGCAGGTCGCCCGGGGCGGCGGCGGTTCCCGGGGTCGGGCCGGCGCCCTGGGCGTTCCACCAAGCGCCGAGCGCCGCACAGACGAGCACCGCGGCCACCAGGACCGGCCGCACCCTCCGCAGCCACCCGAGCAGCCCCTGCCGAGTCAGCGCCCGCCCCGCAGGCCACCACCAGCCTCCAGCAGTCAGCCGCGCCAGCGCCCGCCGGGTCGGCGGCCGGCTTCCGAGAGTCCGCCGCGGCAGTGCCGGCCCCGCAGGCCACCAGTCGGCAGTAGTGCGCCTGGTCAGCGCCGGCCACCAGCTTCCAGCAGCCCGCCGAGGCAGTGCCCGCCCTGCTGGCGGCCAGCTTCTGAGAGCCCGGTGTGGTATCAGCCGTTCCCGCAGGAACCGTCCTCCCGGCAAGCGGTCTGGCAGGAAACGGCCTTGCCCACGCCGGCCTGGCGGGGCTTGCCTGGGCAGCGGCCCCTCGGGCAGCGGTCCCTCGGGCAGCGGTCCCTCGGGCGGGGGACTGCCTGGCGAGGAACGACGCGACGAGGCCGGCCGCAGCGGGGACCTCTTCGGGAGGGTTGGCTCTGGTGGGGATCCGTCTGGCAGGAGCCGATCCAGCAGGGATCGCACCGGTAGGGAGCCCTCCGGAAGGGACTGGTCGTGCAGGGGCTGTCGCTGCGGGCCCTGGTTCGGTGCGGTGCGGTCCTCCTGGAGGCGGCTGCTCCTGCCGCGCGGATGGGGGAGCAGGCGGGTGGCTCCCTGGAGGGGGGCGAGGAGGATCGGGCGGATCGGACGCATCCGGCGGCGCAGGCGGGCCGCCCTGGGCGGGGTGGGGGTGGCGTAGCGGCGCCGGGTGAGGAAGTCGAGCGCGGCGAGCAGGGGGTCCTGGTCGTGCGCCGATCGCTGGTCGGATGGGGGGACCGGGCCTTGGTCGTGTGCCGATCGCTGGTCGGATCGGGGGACCGGGTCCTGGTCGTGCGGCGGTCGATGGTCGGAGTGGGGGACTGCGCAAGTGCCGGTGCCGCCGGTGCGCCAGTCTCTCCAGGAAGGAGCGGCGGTGCCGTCGCCGGGCTCGGTGGCGGTGCCCGTGGCCGGGGTGGGCGGAGGGAGGTGGGGGTGGGTCTGGTCGGACTGCATGGGCCTCCCTTCTCACCGTTGGTGAGGCAAGGGTCTCGCAGTGTGACGTCAGGGTGCGGGAACGACGCGGCATGGCGTCCGACGCAGGGGCGATCCTTGACGTACGGAGGGGCGGGCGGTGGTCAGCGCTGGGCGGGGAGTTCGGGCTGGAGGCGTTCCGCCTGCTGCTGCAGGTGGGTCAGCATGGCCTTGCCGGCGGGCGTGAGCGCGCGGCCGGCGGGCAGGGTGACGCCGACGGAGCGGCGTACCGACGGCAGCGGCACCGGCAGTTCGGCCAGGCGGGTGTCGGTCCTGACGAACAGCGCGGGCAGCGCGGCGATCATGTCGGTCTCGAGGAGCAGCGAGCGGATCGTCAGCATGGAGGTGCACTCGACGCGGTCGTCCGGCAGCGGCAGCCCCTCCTTGTGGAAGACCTGTTCCAGTTCCTGGCGCAGCGAGGTCTGTTCCAGCGGGAGTATCCAGGGGTAGCCGAGGAGGCCGGAGAGCGCGCGTACCTGCTCGGCGGGGTGTCCTGCGCGGGCCACGAGCAGCACCGGCTCGTTGTAGAGGGGCATCTGGCGCAGCCCGGTGCGGTCCTCGATGGGGTTGAGCCGGCCGAGGATGAGGTCGGTGTCGCCGTCGACGAGGCGGGGCACGAGCGAGTCGAACGTCCCCTCCCTGACGATCACGGTGATGCCGGGCCTGTCGGCCTTGAGCGCGGCGATGGAGCGGGGGAGCAGCACGTTCGTGGCGGCGAGGAGGGTGCCGACGGTGACGGTGCCGGCCTCGCCGTCGGCCAGGCCGGCGATGCGCTCGCCGGCCCTGCGCAGTTCGGCCTGGACGGCGCGGGCGTGGTCGATGAACGCCTCGCCGAACAGGGTGGGGGTGACACCGCGGGGCCCGCGCGTGAACAGCTCCACGCCGAGGATCTGCTCGACCTCCCGCAGCCCGCGGGTGACGGCGGGCTGCGCCAGGTGGAGATGCTCGGCGGCGCGCAGGACGCTGCCCTGCTCGGCGATGGCGGTGACGAGCACGAGGTGCCTGAGCTTGAGCCGGCCGCTCAGCAGGTCCAGCGGACGCGATATCACCAAAGCAGTATATGAGCCGATAAATCCGGGCTTACTTGGCTATATCGGCGGTCACCGGCTGGTCCCCCAGCCGCTCCGCGTCGTTGCGCGGGATCACCAGCGCCGCGACCAGGCTGATGAACGTCACCACCGCCAGGTACGCGGTGATCGACAGGGACGTCCCTGACGAGGCGAACAGCGACGCCGCCACCAGCGGCGTGATGCCGCCGCCGAGCAGCGAGGCCAGCTGGTACGCCACCGACGTGCCCGAGTACCGGATCGCGACAGGGAAGAAGCTCGCCGTCAGAGTGCCCTGCGGCGCGTGCGTCATGGCCAGCACGGCGCCCATGACCAGCATGAACATGGCGATGAGCGTGGTGTTGCCGGTGTTGATGACCGGCAGGATGGCGAGCGCGCCGGCGAGGAGCACCACCGAGCCCCAGGTGAACACGGCGCGCAGCCCGGCCTTGTCGCCGAGGTGGGCCCACAGCGGCGCGGTGACCAGCCAGACGGCGGCGCCGCCGATGACGCAGGTCAGCAGGAACGTACGCGAGAGGCCGGCGGCGGACTGGCCGTACCCGAGGATGTAGACCATGAAGATGTAGGCGAGCGCGCTGTTGCCGATGATGACGCCGATGGTGTGCAGCACCTCGCGCCAGTGGTCGCGCAGCACGACCGCGATGGGCAGCTTGACCGGCTTGCGGCGCTCCACCAGGTCGGCGTAGTCGGGGCTCTCCTCGATGCGCAGCCGCAGGTAGAGGCCCACGGCCACCAGCACGATGCTGAGCAGGAACGGCACACGCCAGCCCCAGGCCATGAACGCCTGCTCGCCGAGCAGCGAGGACGTGCCGAGGAAGACGGCGTTGGCGCACAGCATGCCGGCGGGGGTGCCCATCATGGGGAAGGCGCCGAACAGGCCGCGCCGGCCCTTGGGCGCGTGCTCCATGGTGAGGACGACGGCGCCGCCGAGTTCGCCGCCGAGCCCGATGCCCTGGGCGATGCGCATCACCACGAGGAGGACGGCGGCCCACACGCCGATGCTGGAGTACGTGGGGAGCACGCCGATGAGGGTGGTGCCGATCCCCATGATGAGCAGCGAGGCGACGAGCGTGTTGCGCCGTCCGATCCTGTCGCCGAAGTGGCCGAAGACGATGCCGCCGAGCGGGCGGGCGAGGAAGCCGACGGTCATGGTGCCGAAGGAGGCGATGGAGCCCGCGACGGGGTCCATGGCCGGGAAGAACTGCTTGTTGAACACCAGGGCGGCTGCCGTGCCGTACAGGAAGAAGTCGTACCACTCGATGGCGGTGCCGATGAAGGCGGCCCGCGAGACGCGGCGGGCGGCCTGGCGGCGGTCTGTGTCCATCACACCTGTGCCTTCCGATGGGGGTAGGGATGAGGATGCACGCAGGTGGTATGCCAGGGCGAATACCGATATGCGCGGCAGCTATACCACGACGGATATATGACGAGATATGTATAGCTGAGCTGCAAGCCGGTATTGGACTGTTATCCCTGATCGTCAGCAGAATGGCGGCCATGAAGCCCGCCCACTACGTCAACGGCGCCTTCACGGCGGCGGGGACGGCATTCCCGCTACGTTCGCCCGTCGACGGCCGCGAGATCGGCACCGTGCCCGAGGCCTCGCGCGAGACCGTGGACGAGGCGGTGCGCGCCGCGAGGGCCGCGGTCGAGGGCCCCTGGGGCCGGACGAGCGTCGAGGAGCGCTGCGCCTACCTGCGGCGCATCGCCGACGGCATCGAGGCCAGGTTCGACGAGTTCGTCGCCGCCGAGGTCGCCGACACCGGCAAGCCGCGCGACCTGGCGGCCACCGTGGACATCCCGCGGGCCATCGGCAACTTCCGCTCCTACGCCGACCTCGCCTACGGCCGTCCCGAGCGCGCCTACCCCACGACCGTCCCCGGGTGGAGCGGCAGCGGCCGGGCGCTCAACTACACCGTCCGCCGCCCGCTCGGCGTCGTGGCCGTCATCTCGCCGTGGAACCTGCCGCTGCTGCTGCTCACCTGGAAGGTCGCGCCCGCCCTGGCCGCGGGCAACGCCGTCGTCGCCAAGCCGTCGGAGGAGACCCCTTCGACCGCGACCCTGCTGGCCGAGGTGATCGACGCCGCGGGGCTGCCCGCGGGCGCGTTCAACCTCGTCCACGGGCACGGCGCGAACGCGGCGGGCGAGCACCTGACGGCGCACCCCGGCGTGGACGCGATCGCCTTCACCGGCGCCTCCGCCACCGGCAGCGCCATCATGCGCAACGCCGCCGCCCACGTCACCCCGGTCTCGTTCGAGCTGGGCGGCAAGAACCCGGCGCTGGTCTTCGAGGACGCCGACCTGGAGGAGGCCGTCGAGGGCACCCTGCGGTCGAGCTTCACCCACTCCGGCCAGATCTGCCTGTGCACCGAGCGCGTCTACGTGCAGCGCCCCGTCTACGACGCGTTCGTCGAGGCGCTGGCCGAGCGGGCGCGCGGCCTGCGCGACTACGGGCCGATGATCTCGGCGGAGCACCGCGACAAGGTGCTGTCCTACTACCGGCTCGCCGTCGAGGAGGGCGCGACGGTGCTGGCGGGCGGCGGCGTCCCGGTCTTCGGCGACGCCCGCGACGGCGGCTACTACGTCGAACCCACCGTCGTCGCCGGCCTGCCGCAGACCGCGCGGACCGTCCGCGAGGAGGTCTTCGGCCCGATCTGCCACGTCGCGCCGTTCGACGACGAGGACGAGGCCGTCCGGCTCGCCAACGACAGCCCGTACGGGCTGGCCGCGACGGTGTGGACCACGGACCTGTCGCGCGCCCACCGGGTGGCGCCCAGGATCGAGGCCGGCATCGTCTGGGTGAACTGCTGGAACCTGCGCGACCTGCGCACCCCCTTCGGCGGCGTGAAGGCCTCCGGCATCGGGCGCGAGGGCGGCGAGTACTCGCTCGACTTCTTCTCCGAGCCCGTCAACGTGTGCGTCAAGATATGAGGACTGCGGTGACAGACAACCATGAGGCCGCCGCGGCGCGGCTGCTGGAGGCGTACGCGTCCGGCCGCCCGTGCGAGCCGGTCCGCGACCTGGTCGACGGCGTCGAGGCCGCGTACGCCGTGCAGAGCCTGCTCACCGAGCGGTGGCTGGCCGGCGGCAGGCGCCTGGCCGGCCGCAAGATCGGCCTGACCAGCAGGGCGGTGCAGCGGCAGCTCGGCGTCGGCTCGCCCGACTTCGGCGCGCTGTTCGCCGACATGGCGGTGCCCGACGGCGAGGAGATCCCCGCAGGCGCGGTGCTCCAGCCCCGCGTGGAGGCCGAGGTGGCGCTCGTGCTGGAGCGCGACCTGCCGCACGAGCGGCACACCGTCGCCGACGTCATCCACGCCACCGCGTTCGCGCTGCCCGCGATCGAGGTGGTCGGCAGCCGCATCCGCGACTGGGACATCACCCTGGCCGACACCGTCGCCGACAACGCCTCGTCCGGCCTGTACGTGCTCGGCACCCGCCCGGTGCCGCTGCGCGACGTGGACCTGCGCCTGGCCGGCATGGTGATCGAGCGGCGCGGCGAGCAGGTCTCGACCGGCGTCGGCACCGCCTGCCTGGGCCACCCGCTGCACGCCGCGGTGTGGCTGGCCGACACGCTGGCCGCGCTCGGCAGCCCGCTGCGGGCGGGCGACACCGTGCTGACCGGCGCGCTCGGCCCGGTCGTGCCCGTCGCGCCCGGCGACGTGCTGGAGGCCCGTATCGACGGGCTCGGCGACGTCCGCGTCGCCTTCGTCCAGGCCGGTTCCGAGCAGGAGGAGGCCCGGTGAACGCGCTCGCGGAGACCCTGGAAGGAGGCCCGGTGAACGGGCTCGCGGAGATCCTGGACGACGCCGCGCTGGCGGGGCGCGCCGTCCCCCGCCTCACCGACGCGGCCGACCTCGACGTGCCCGCCGCGTACGAGGTGCAGCGGGCGGTGATCGAACGGCGGCTGGCCCGCGGCGAGCGGGTCATCGGCGTCAAGATGGGCTTCACCAGCCGCGCCAAGATGGTGCAGATGGGCGTGGACGACGTCATCTGGGGCCTGCTCACCGACGCCATGCTCGTCGAGTCGCACCTGGACACGGCCGGGCTCATCCACCCGCGGATCGAGCCGGAGATCGCGTTCCTGCTGGAGCGGCCGGTGCGCGGCCCCGCCGACGCCGTCGCGGCGGTCGGCGGCGTGGCGGTCGGCTACGAGGTGCTCGACTCGCGTTACGAGGACTTCAGCTTCACCCTGGCCGACGTCATCGCGGACAACGCCTCGGCCAGCGGCTTCGGCCACGGCCCCTGGCGTCCGCTGCGCGACGTCGGCAACCTCGGCCTGGTCATGGAGATCGACGGCCGCCCGGTGGCGTCCGGCTCGTCGGCGGCCGTCCTCGGCGACCCGCTGCGGTCGCTGACGGCCGCCGCCCGGCTGGCCGCCGCCGCGGGCGTCGAGCTGCAGCCCGGCTGGGTCGTCCTCGCGGGAGCGGCCACGGCCGCCGTCCCGCTCCCCGCCGGGGCGCACGTCCGCGTCAGCGCCGCCGGCCTCGGCCACGTGGAGGTGACCACCCGATGAGTGACGACGCGCTGCTGGTCGAGGGCAAGGCCCGGCCGCGTGGCAGGTTCCCGCACGTCAGGCGGGCGGGCGAGTTCGTGTTCGTCTCGGGCACGAGCTCCCGCCGCCCCGACGGCTCCTTCGCCGGGGCGAGCGCCGACGAGATGGGTACCACCACTCTCGACATCCGCGTCCAGACCAGGGCGGTGATCGAGAACATCGCCGACCTGCTCGCCGCCGCCGGCGGCGACCTGCGGGACGTGGTCAGCGTGACCACGTACCTGGTCAACATGAACGACTTCGGGGGTTACAACGAGGTCTACGGCGAGTACTTCGACGAGAGCGGCCCGGCCCGCACGACCGTCGCCGTGCACCAGCTCCCGCACCCGCACCTGCTGATCGAGATCTCCTGCATCGCCCACATCCCGCCAAGGAGCCCCGCATGATGCCCCCCTTCAACCTGCAGAAGTGGATCGACGAGCACCAGGACCTGCTCAAGCCGCCGGTCGGCAACGCGCAGATCTGGAAGGACGCCGACCTCATGGTCACCGTCGTGGGCGGGCCGAACCAGCGCACCGACTTCCACGACGACCCGATCGAGGAGTTCTTCTACCAGCTCAAGGGCGGCATGGTGCTGCGGGTGATGGAGGAGGAGGGCAAGCCTCCCGTGGACATCCAGATCAGGGAGGGCGACGTCTTCCTGCTGCCGCCGCACGTCAGGCACTCGCCGCAGCGGCCCGTGCCCGGCTCGATCGGCCTGGTCGTCGAGTTCGCCCGCCCGCAGGGCGAGCTCGACGCCTTCGAGTGGTACTGCGTGAACTGCCACCGGCTGGTCCACCGCGCCGAGGTGCAGCTCCAGTCGATCGTGGACGACCTGCCGCCGGTCTTCCGCGCCTTCCACGAGGGCGACCGCACCTGCCCCCACTGCGGCGCCGAGCACCCCGGCAAGGACTGGCCGGACCATCTGCGGCCGGTGGTCCAGTGAGCCTGCCGTCCGGCGCGCCGGGCGCCGTGATCGACGTCCACGCGCACGTCTTCCCGAGGATCTCCAGGGACGAGGCCAGGATCCTCGCCGGCGCGGGCGAGCCGTGGCTGCGCGACGGCATGATGATGAGCGGCGAGGACGACTACCGCCCGGTCACGCCGGAGCTGTGGGACGCCGGCGCCCGCCTGGAGGCCATGGACCGCACCGGCGTGGACGTGCAGGCGGTGTCCTCGACGCCGCTGCTGTTCGGCTACGCGGCCGACGCGGGCAGGGCGGCCGACTGGTGCGCCATGGTCAACGACCGCGTCCTCGCGTACTGCCAGGAGGACCCCGAGCGGCTGCTGCCGCTGTGCCAGGTGCCGCTGCAGGACCTCGGACTGGCGGCCAAGGCCGTCACCGAGGCGAGGGCGGCCGGGCACAGGGGCGTGCACATCGGCAACCACGTCGGCCCGCGCAACCTGGACGACCCGGACATCGTCGAGTTCCTGGCGCACTGCGCGGCCGAGGACATGCCGGTGCTGGTGCACCCGTGGGACATGCTCGGCGGCGACCGCATGCGCGGTCACATGTTGCCGTGGCTGGTCGGCATGGCGGCCGAGACCCATCTCGGCATCCTGTCGCTCATGCTCTCGGGCGCGTTCGAGCGGCTGCCGGGGTCGCTGCGGCTGTGCTTCTGCCACGGCGGCGGCAGCTTCGCCTACCTGCTGGGACGGGCCGACAACGCCTGGCACAACCGCGACATCGTGCGCGCCGACTCGCCGCGGCCGCCGTCGGCGTACACCGACCGCTTCTACGTGGACTCGGCGGTGTTCGACCCGCGGGCGCTGCGGCTGCTGGTCGAGGTGATGGGCGCCGAGCGGGTGATGCTCGGCACCGACTTCCCGTTCCCGCTGGGCGAGCAGGAGCCGGGCTCGGTCGTCCGGGCCTGCGCCGAGCTGGACGACGCGGACCGGGCCGCGATCCTCGGCGGCAACGCCGCCCGCTTCCTGGGGCTCGGGGGATGACGCTCGCGCACACGCCTCTGGGCACGCTGCGGGGCGCCGGCTCCGGCGGGGTGACCGCGTTCAAGGGGGTGCGCTACGCCGTCCCCGCGCGCAGGTTCGCCGCGCCGGAGCCCGCCGAGCCGTGGCGGGGCGTCAGGGACGCCGTGACGCCGGGGGCGCCCGCCCCGCAGCGGCCAGGCCGCATGGCGTGGGTGCCCGGCCTGGAGATCGACCCGGCGTCGGGCCGTGAGGACTGCCTGTTCCTGAACGTCTGGACGCCGTCCGTGGAGGGGCGCCGCCCGGTGCTGGTGTTCCTGCACGGCGGCGCGTTCGTGTTCGGCTCGGGCGCCCAGGCGATGTACGACGGCACGGCGCTCGCCCGCGACCACGGGCTCGTCGTCGTGACCGTGAACTACCGCTTCGGCCTGCCCGGCTTCTGGTACGGCGACGGCGTGCCCGCCAACCTGGCGCTGCGCGACCAGATCGCGGCCCTGGAGTGGGTGCGCGGCAACGTCGCGGCGTTCGGCGGCGACCCAGGGAACGTCACGCTGGCGGGGCACTCGGCGGGCGGCACCTGCGTGCTGGCCCTGCTGTCGTGCGCGCGCGGCCTGTTCGCCAGGGCGGCGGCGATGAGCCCCGTCCCGTACGGCTTCATGACGCGGGACGAGGCGGCGGCCTGGACGGCGGCGGCGCGGGCGGCGATCCCGGGCGACCCGCGCACGGCGCCGCTCGCGGACCTGCTGGCGGCGGAGGCGGCGGCGGCCGGCGCCCGCGGCCCGGTGGGCGGCCTGCTGCCCGTCGCGCCCGTCGTGGACGGCGAGCTGCTGCCCGTCCACCCCGTGCAGGCGATCCGTTCGGGCGTCGCGGCGCCGGTGCCGCTGCTGGTGACGACGGCGGCCGAGGAGACCAGGCTGTTCACCGCCATCGGGCAGCCGGGCCTGGACACGCGGGAGATCTTCGCCGGTCCCGCCGAGGAGGTCGTCGCCGCCCACCGCGGCCCCGCCCGGCACCTGGTGTGCGGGCACCGCTCGCCCATGAGCCACGGCGGGGTCGAGCTGGGCGCGTGCCACCTGGTGGACGTGCCCCTCTACTTCGGCACGCACGGCACCCCCCTCACCGGCTCGGGCCCCGAGGTGGACGAACAGGCACGGTCCATGAGCAAGGAGTTCGCCCGGTTCTGCCGCGGCGGGGAGGCAGAGGAATGAACAAGGCCAAGATCGCGATCATCGGGTCGGGCAACATCGGCACCGACCTGATGATCAAGGTGATCAGGACGTCGGAGACGCTGGAGGTCGCGGCCATGGCCGGGATCGACCCGGCCTCCGACGGCCTGGCGCGGGCCGGGCGGCTCGGCGTGGCCACGACGAGCGACGGCGTCGAGGGGCTCATCGGGATGCCGTGCTTCGACGACGTCGCGGTGGTGCTCGACGCCACCTCGGCGGGCGCGCACCGGCGCAACGACGCCGCGCTGCGCCCGTACGGCAAGCAGGTGGTGGACCTGACGCCCGCCGCGCTCGGGCCGTACGTGGTGCCCGCCGTGAACCTCGGCAGCCACCTCGCCGAGCCCAACGTGAACATGGTGACCTGCGGCGGCCAGGCGACCGTGCCGATCGTCGCCGCCGTCTCCCGGGTGGCGCCCGTCCGGTACGCCGAGATCGTCGCCTCGATCGCGTCGAGGTCGGCGGGTCCCGGCACGCGGGCCAACATCGACGAGTTCACCGAGACCACGTCCCGCGCACTGGAGGAGGTCGGCGGCGCGGCGCGGGGCAAGGCCATCATCGTGCTCAACCCCGCCGAGCCTCCCGTGATCATGCGGGACACGGTGTACTGCCTCGTCGAGGACTGCGACGAGGCGGCCGTGGCCGCGTCGGTGAAGGAGATGGTCGCCGACGTCGCCGCGTACGTGCCGGGCTACCGGCTCAAGCAGGAGGTGCAGTTCCGCCCGGTCGCGGCCGGCGACCCGCTCGCCGACCTCGGCGGGGAGGGCCTGCTCGTCTCGGTGTTCCTGGAGGTGGAGGGCGCCGCCCACTACCTGCCGGCGTACGCGGGGAACCTCGACATCATGACGTCGGCGGCGCTGCGCGTCGCGGAGAGGATGGCGGCCCGATGAGGCTCTACATGCAGGACGTGACCCTGCGCGACGGCATGCACGCCATCAGGCACCGGTACACGGCCGCGCAGGTGGCGGAGATCGCCGCCGCGCTCGACCGGGCCGGCGTCGCCGCCGTCGAGATCGCCCACGGCGACGGGCTGGCGGGCGGCAGCGTCAACTACGGCCCCGGGGCCTGCCTGGACGAGGAGTGGATCGAGGCGGCGGCCTCGGCGATGTCGTCGGCGGTGCTCACCACGCTGCTGCTGCCCGGCATCGGCACGATCGCCGACCTGCGCCGCGCCCACGCGCTCGGCGTGCGCTCGGTGCGGGTGGCGACCCACTGCACCGAGGCCGACATCGCCGCCCAGCACATCGGCGTGGCCCGCGACCTCGGCATGGACGTCGCCGGGTTCCTCATGATGTCGCACATGGCGCCGCCGGCCGAGCTGGCGCGGCAGGCCAGGCTCATGGAGTCGTACGGGGCGCACTGCGTCTACGTCACAGACTCCGGCGGAAGGCTGACGATGGACGGCGTGCGCGACCGGGTGCGGGCCTACAGGGACGTGCTCGACCCCGGCACGGAGATCGGCGTGCACGCCCACCACAACCTGGGCCTGGGCGTGGCGAACTCCGTCGTCGCGGTGGAGAACGGCGTCACCCGGGTGGACGCCTCGCTCGCCGGGATGGGCGCGGGGGCGGGCAACTGCCCGCTGGAGGCGTTCGTCGCGGTGGCCGACCTGATGGGCTGGGAGCACGGCTGCGACCTGTTCGGGCTGATGGACGCGGCCGACGACCTGGTCAGGCCGCTGCAGAGCAGGCCGGTGCGGGTGGACAGGGAGACGCTGACGCTCGGCTACGCCGGGGTCTACTCCAGCTTCCTGCGGCACGCGGAGGACGCGGCGGCCCGCTACGGGCTCGACACGCGGGCGCTGCTGGTCGAGGCCGGGCGGCGCGGGATGGTCGGCGGCCAGGAGGACATGCTCGTGGACATCGCGCTCGACCTGCGCGAGACCGCCCGCTGAGGGGCCGCGGCGCACCGTCAGGGGAGTGAGGCGGCGAGGTGCTTGGCCGTGTGCGTCGCCGCGCGCGCGAGCCGCGCGGGCGTGCCCTCGAACACGACCTCGCCGCCGAACCGCCCCGCCTCGGGCCCGAGGTCCACGACCCAGTCGGCGTGCTTGACGACGTCCGGGTCGTGCTCGGCCACGACGACCGTGTTGCCCGCGTCGACCAGCTTGTCCAGCAGCGCGAGCAGGGTGTCGACGTCGGCCATGTGCAGGCCGGTGGTCGGCTCGTCGAAGACGTACACGCCGCCCCGCTCGTGCAGGCGGTGCGCCAGCTTGAGCCGCTGCCGCTCGCCGCCCGACAGCGTGCTCAACGGCTGCCCCAGTGTCAGGTAGCCGAGGCCGAGCTCGCCCAGCCTGCCCACCCCTGGCAGGTCGAACACGCGGGCCGCCTCGTCGGCCGTCATCGCCAGCACGTCGGCGATCGTCCGGCCGTGCACCCGGTACGACAGCGCCTCGGCGCTGTAGCGGGAGCCGCCGCACACGTCGCACACCCGGGTCACCGGGTCCATGAACGCCAGGTCGGTCTTGATCTCGCCGCGTCCCTTGCACGCCGGGCACGCGCCCGCCGAGTTGAAGCTGAACAGCCCCGGCCGCACGCCGTGCGCCTCGGCGAACAGCCTGCGCAGAGGGTCCATGGCGTCGAGGTACGTCGCCGGGGTCGAGCGGGACGACGCGGCGATGGCCGACTGGTCGATGAGGACCGCCTCCGGGCACCGCGCGGCGAGCTCCAGCGTCGCGAGCGTGCTCTTGCCCGACCCGGCCACGCCGGTGACGGCCGTGAGCACGCCGAGCGGCACCCGTACGGTGACGTCCTTGAGGTTGTGGGCGTTCGCGCCCGCGACGGTCAGCCAGCCGCGCGGCCGGCGCGTCGCGGCCTTGAGCGGCTTCCTGCGCCGCAGCATGCGGCCGGTGAGGGTGCCGGAGGCGGCCAGCTCTCCCGGCGTGCCCTCGAACACGACGCGCCCGCCGTCGGCGCCCGCCCCCGGGCCCATGTCCACGACGTGGTCCGCCAGCATGATCACGTCGCGGTCGTGCTCGACCACGACGACGGTGTTGCCCTTGTCGCGCAGCTCCAGCAGCAGCTCGCCGAGCCGGTGCACGTCGCGCGGGTGCAGCCCGGCGCTCGGCTCGTCGAACACGTACGTCATGCCGGTCAGGCTGCTGCCCAGGTGGCGCACCGTCTTCAGGCGCTGCGCCTCGCCGCCCGACAGGGTGGACGTGCCGCGGTCGAGCGTCAGGTAGCCCAGGCCGACCGCGTCGATCCTGCGCAGCGACGCCAGCGCCGGCTCCGCCACGGGGTCGTCCAGCCGCTCCAGCAGCCCGATGAGGTCGGTGACCTCCATCGCGCAGTGGTCGGCGATGTTCAGCCCGTCGATGCGCGAGGCCAGGGCCGCCGCGTTGAGCCGCGCCCCGCCGCACGCCGGGCAGCGTGCCTGGCGCACCAGCGGCCTGACCGCCTCGTCGAGGTCGTTGAGGCCGCCTTTGAGGTGGACGCGGGTGAAACGCACCACCACGCCCTCGTACGTGTTGGTGTAGCCGCCCCGGTCCACCTTGAACCCGCCGCCGTGCAGGAGCAGCTCGCGTTCCTCCTCGGTGAAGTCGCGCAGCGGCTTGTCGGGGTCGAACAGCCCGGACCTGGCGTAGAGCTGCCAGACGTACCCGCCGACGGGGTAGGGGCGCAGGGCGCCCTCGTTGAGCGACAGGGCGGGGTCGATGAGCCGGTCGAGGTCCGGCTCCATCGTCCTGCCCAGCCCGTCGCACGCGGGGCACATGCCCTGCGGGTCGTTGAACGAGTACGCGGTGGCCGGCCCCGCCGACGGCTCGCCGCGCCGCGAGAACAGCACCCGCAGCATCGGGTGGATCTCCGTCATGGTGCCGACCGTGGAGCGCGCGTTGCCGCCGACCGGCTTCTGGTCGACGACCACGGCCGCCGTCAGGTTCTCCATGCGGTCGGCGCGCGGCCGCTCGTACCGGGGCAGCCGGTTCCTGATGAAGGCGCCGAACGTCTCGTTGAGCTGCCGCCGCGACTCCACGGCGATGGTGCCGAACACGATCGACGACTTGCCCGACCCCGACACGCCCGTGAAGACCGTGAGCCGCTCCTTGGGCAGCCGCAGCGAGACGTCCTTGAGGTTGTTCTGCCGGAGGCCGGTGAGCACGATGTCCCGCGACACGATGTCCCCTCCCAGGTTTAGCTAATACTTGTAGCTTAAGCTAATACCCATGGCTGACATTTCCGGTCGCAGGGCCCGGCGGCGGGCCGAGACGCAGGAGGAGATCCTCGGCATCGCGCTCGACGTGATGGCGGAGGAAGGGGTCGCGGGGCTGAGCCTGTCCACCGTGGCCAGGCGGCTCGGCGTCCGGCCGCCCTCGCTGTACAAGTACTTCCCGTCCCGCCACGCCGTGTACGACGCGCTGTTCACGCGCGGGCAGGAGGGCTACCTGGCGGCGGTGCGCGGGGCGGCGCGGCCGCACGAGCCGGGCCTCGACGCCATGCGCGCCGCCCTGGCGGCCGGAGCGCGCTGGATCATGGACAACCAGACCCTCGCCCAGCTCCTCTTCTGGCGTCCCGTGCCCGGCTACACGCCGTCGCCCGAGGCCTACGCGCCGGCCCTGGCCGTCCACGAGCACTTCGCCGGGCTCGTACGCGGGGCCGTCGCCCGGGGTGAGCTCCACCCCGACGCGGCCGGGCAGGAGGGCCTCGACCTGGCCTCCAGCCTCATCGCCGGCGTGGTCTCCCAGCAGCTCGCCAACGAGCCGGGGGCCACGTACGACGAGGGCCGCTACACCCGGCTCGTCCCCCGCCTCACCGCCCTCCTGGCGGCCGCCTACCCGCCCGCCCGCTGACCGGCGGCCGCCGGTCAGCGGGCAGGCGCCGCGCGGGCCGGTCAGGCCGGGGCGTGCTCCCTCAGCAGGGCCACGACCTTGCGCATCCACGCCGGATGGGCCGGCCAGGCCAGCCCCGAGACCAGGTTGTCGTCGACGACCACCTCGTCGCCCGAGTAGCAGGCGCCCGCCGCCTCCAGGTCGGCGGCGACGGTCGGCCAGCCCGCCGTCCTGCGGCCCTTCAGCGCTCCGGTCGCGGCGAGGATCAGCGGCCCGTGGCACTGCACCGCGACCAGCTTCCGCTCGCCGATGAAATGGTCGACGATGCGCCGTACGTGCGTGTCGTAGCGCAGGTACTCCGGCGCACGGCCGCCGGGGATGACGAGGGCGGCGTAGTCCTCGGGGCGGACGTCGCAGAAGGCGAGGTCGGCGTCCCAGAGGTAGCCGGGCTTCTCGGTGTAGGTGTCGAAGCCCTCCTCGAAGTCGTGCACGACGAGCTGGATCTTCTTCTTCGAGGGCGCGGCGAGATGGACCTCGTGCCCCTCCTCCAGCAGGCGCTGGTACGGGTACACCGTCTCCAGGGCCTCGGAGGCGTCGCCGGCGAGGATGAGTACGCGTGCCATGGGTGTCTCCTTGCGGTGTGGTGCGGCGGGGCGGCTAGCGCCTGACGGCGGTCGCGGTGATCTCGACCAGCTGGCCGGGGTGCAGGAGGCGCTGCACCTGCACCCACGTCGCCGCCGGCGGGGCCGCCCCGAAACAGGCGCGGAACAGGTCGGCGTGCGCGGTCAGCCCGTCGATGTCGGTGGTGTACACGGTGAGCGCCACGACGTCGGCGAGCCGGGCACCGGCCTGCTCCAGCGAGCGGCGCAGGATGTCGAGCTCGAACTCCGTCTGGCCCCGCAGGTCTCCCGGGCAGACGAGTTCGAGCGCGCCGACCTCGCCGCGCAGGGGCGTCATCCCGGACAGGTGGACGGTGTCGCCGGCGACCACGGTCTGCGCGAACGCGAAGGTGTCGAAGACCGACGCGCCGAGATACCCGGACGCGGACAGCTGGGCGGACATGGGGGGTCCCTTCTTCTGAGCCTCTCCTCGGAGAGGCGACGGGGCGGGCGCGCCGCGTGCGCGCGGCGGCCCTACAGGTCGATCACGAGCCGGGACGAGGAGCAGCGGGAGACGCAGAGCATCATGCTGGTCCCGGCGGCACGCTCGGCGGCGGAGAGCACGGAGTCCCGGTGGTCGGGCACCCCGTCGAGCACCTTGGTCTCGCAGGACCCGCAGGTCCCCTGGTAGCAGCTGCCGAGGTCGGCCAGCCCCGCGCCCTCGACGACGTCGAGGATCGAACCGCCCGCCGGCACGCGCAGCGTGACCCCGGAGCGGGCGAGCTCCACGTCGAACGCCGTGTCCGACGCCGTGTCGGACGCCCTGCGGGGCGGCGCGGCCGGGGCGAAGCGCTCGACGTGGAGCGTTCCCCGACGGTCGCCGGGCCACAGCTCCTCGACCGCGGCGATCAGCCCGGCGGGGCCGCAGCAGTACACCGCCGTCCCCTCCGGCAGGCGCTCCAGCTCCGCCCGCAGGTCCGGAAGCCCCTGTTCGTCCTGCGGCCGGACGGCGACGCGGTCGCCGTAGGCGCCGAGCTCGCCGAGGAACGCCATCGAGGCTCTGCGCCTGCCGCCGTAGAGCAGCCTCCAGGGGACGCCGGACAGCTCGGCCCGCCCGATCATCGGCAGCAGGGGGGTGACGCCGATCCCCCCGGCGACGAACAGGTACCGAGGCGCCGCGACGAGGGGAAAGGCGTTGCGGGGCGCGCCGACGGTGACGAGCCGCCCGACGCGCAGCGCGTCGTGGATCCACTGCGACCCTCCGCGCCCCCCGGGTTCGCGCAGCACCGCCACGCGCCACTTCCCGGTGTCGCGCGGGTCGCCGCAGAGCGAGTACTGGCGGACGCCCGCCGGGGTGCGTACGTCCACGTGCGCGCCGGGCTCCCAGGCGGGCAGCCGCGCGCCGCCGGGGTCGGCGAGGGTGACGGAGACGACGTCCTCGGCCTCCCACCGCAGTTGCAGGACGCGCAGCTCGGTCATCGTCTTCTTCCGTGCCGGGCGGGGGCCACTGGCTCAGTTGATGAAGTCACGGGACGGGTGGGTCCGGGGGAAGTCCCGTACGTACTGCAGGAACCGGTTGAGCGCCTTGTCGCTGCGGGTCGTGGTGCCGGGCCGGAACCGGATGGTGTTGAGCACCGGGCGGTCGTCGGCGACGATGCTCTCCTCCAGGGCCTGCACGGCGTCCAGGAACTTCTCGGTGTCGTCGTCCGACGCGTCCTCGCGGCGCGCGGCCAGCACGAGGAACGACGTGATCGACCCGGGCCGGGGGATCCCGAACGGCATGACGAACCCGAACCAGCGGCCGTTGACCGAGCCCGACTGGTAGAAGATGTTGGTCGCGGTGATGCCGAGGTCGTAGGCGATGGGGTCGCCCGAGGGCAGGCGGCCTTCGAAGGCGTACCGGAACGAGTGGTCGGTCCAGGTGAAGTCGTCGGGGTCGGGGTCGCCGTGGTCGAAGGTGATGCCGTGCAGCGCCTTGATGTGCTGGATGTCGGGCGTGTTGGCGCAGAAGACCCACGGGTCCACGGGGAAGACGTCGTCCATCTCCAGGGTCCGCACGACGAGCTCGTCGTCGGGGAAGGGGAAGTCGGGCAGGTCGAAGGTGGGGGTCTCGCCGTTGAAGGCCCACACCAGCCCGTACCGCTCCTGCGCGGGGAAGGCGAAGAGCCGCGCGCGGGCCGGCGCGGGGTCGCCGCAGCCGGTGGCCACGCAGCCGCCGTCGGCGTCGAAGCGCCAGTGGTGGAAGGCGCAGCGCAGCTGCCCCTCGTGGACGTCGCCCACGGAAAGGTCGGCGCCCAGGTGGGGGCAGTAGGCGCTCAGCACCCTGGCCGCCCCGTCCGGTCCCCGGTGCACGACGACGCGGCCGTCGAGGAAGTCGCGGCCCACGACCTTCCCGGCGGGGACGTCGGAGGACAGGCAGATCGGGAACCAGGTCTGGGAGAATCCGCCTTCACCCTCGGGCGGGATCGGCGGGGCGAGGACGCGCCGGCGGGCCGGGGGCGCGGACGGTTCGAAGGACGTTGCGGACATGGAGACTCCCTACTCCGCACGGTGGCGGACGCGGAATGCCCGGGAGCACGGCTCCCGACAGGAAGGTTAGAGTAAATGCTCTAGCCGCTGGCTCTAGAGTATTAGCTCTAGAGGAGGCGGTGTCAACGACGGCAAGGGGGCGCCGTCCCTCCACGCGGGGGCGCGTCACGAACAGAGGACGACAGGAGCCATGGCGGGTACGAAGGACCGGATCCTCGAGGGCAGCCTCGAGCTGTTCAACAGCAGGGGCGTGCAGGCGGTGACCACCAACCACATCGCCGACCACCTCGGCATGAGCCCCGGCAACCTCTACTACCACTACAGGAGCAAGGAGCACATCATCCGTTCCCTCTTCGAACGGATCGACGCCGAGGCCCGCGCCGTCATGGCACCGCTGCCGAACCCCGTGACCCCCCAGCAGTGGGCGGACGTCTTCCTGCGCGGCCTCGACACGGTGTGGCGGTACCGCTTCTTCTTCGCCAACATCGTGGAGATCGCCGGGCGGGACGAGCTCCTCGCCTCCCGCCTGAGGGCGCTGACCGGGTGGATCCTCGACTGGACCACCGCCGCGATCGACGGGCTGATCGAGCAGGGCTCCATGGCGGCGCTCGCGCCCGACGACCGGCGGCGGCTGGCGGAGGACGTCTTCATCATCATCTGGAACTGGACGAGCTTCGCGGTCGCCTTCCGCGGGCACACGCGGCTGCACGAGCTCGACGCCCGTGAAGGCGTGCTCCACTCGATGCTGCTGCTCACGCCGCACTTCGAGCCGGCGTTCGCGGCCGGGGTGCGGGAGGCCATCGACCTGGCCACGGCCGGCTGACGTGGCGCGTCCCCCGCCGCCCGCGACGGGCGGCAGGGGACGCGCGACTCCGGGAGCGGGTGCCGTGCTCCCGGGGACGGGCGCCGTCAGACGACGGCGCCCGAGCCCTCGCGTCGGCGCGGAGCCTTGGGCTTGGCCGGTTCCGGCGGGGGCCGCCGGTTGAGCCGTTCCAGCCCGATCGCCGCGGGACCGGCGACGAACGCCGACGACGCCGTCCCCGCCACGATGCCGACGATCAGCGCGATGGCGAAGTCGTGCAGCGAGTCGCCGCCGAACACCGCCAGCGCCGCCAGGATGAACAGCGCGCCAAGACCGGTGTTGACCGTACGCGGCACCGTCTGCAGGATCGCCGCGTTGACGATCCGTTCGAACGGCTCGCCGCGCCGCGCCGCCCACATCTCGCGCACCCGGTCGAACACCACCACCTTGTCGTTGATCGAGTAACCGATGATGGTGAGCATCGACGCCAGGAACACGCCGTCCACGGGCTTGCCCAGCCACGCGAACGCGCCGACCACGGCGGCCACGTCCACGACGAGGGCGAGCACCGTGGCCGCGCCGAACGTCCACCTGAACCTGACCGCGAGGTACACGAGCTGGGCGGCCAGCGCCACGCACAGCGCGATGAGCGCGTTGCGCCGCAGTTCCTCGCCCAGACTCGGGCCGATCAGCTCGTCGCGCTGCTTGGTGACGTCGCCGAAGCGGGCGTCGAGCGCCTGCTCCACGGCCGCCACCTCGGCCGCGCTGATGGGCCCCGTACGCACCGAGACGGCGTCGCCCGACGCCTGCACGACGGCCGACGGGTACCCGGCCTCGGTCACGACCTGCTTGGCGGCCTCGGCGGAGACCGTCCGGCCGGTCGCGAACTCGACGATGCGCCCGCCGGTGAACTCCACGCCCAGGTTGAGCCCCTGCGTCCACAGCCCGGCGACGGCGGCGGCCACGAGCACGGCCGCGCCGGCCAGCCAGACCTTGCGGCGCGCCATCAGGGCCGGGTCACGCCTGGTCACCCAGTTCCTGACCCGCCCGGCCCCGCCGAGCCCCGACAGCCGCGGCCCGACCCGTCCCGCCACGGGCTGGGCGAGCGCCCGCGTGATGACCATCGCGGAGACCAGCGACGCGAGCACGCCGATGGCGAGCGTCACGCCGAACCCGCGCACCGGGCCCGACGCCAGCCAGAACAGCAGCCCGGCGGCCAGGAGCGTGGTGACGGCGGAGTCGGCGACCGCGCTCCACGCGTTGCCGAAGCCGCGCTGCAGCGCCGCGCGCAGTCCCCGCTGCGGCGCCTGCGCGTACTCCTCCCTGGCCCGTTCGAAGACCAGGACGTTGGCGTCCACGGCCATGCCGATCGCCAGGACGAACCCGGCCAGGCCCGGCAGCGTGAGCGTCGCGCCGAGCGCCACCAGCGCCGCGTACGAGATGAGCCCGTAGGCGGCCAGCGCGATGGTGGCGAGCAGGCCCGACAGCCGGTAGACGGCGACGATGAACACGGCGGTCAGCAGCACCCCGGCGATGCCGGCCTGCGCGCTCGCCTCGATGGCGGCGGCGCCCAGCGTCGGGCCGACCGTGCGCTGCTCGACCAGCGTGAGCGGCACGGGCAGCGCGCCGCCCTTGATGAGCACCGCGAGGTCGCGGGCCTCCTCGTGGGTGAACGAGCCGGTGATCGAGGTGGAGCCGCCCGGGATGCCGGTCTTGCACGGCACGCCCTGGTCCACCTGGGGCGAGGAGATGATCTCGCCGTCGAGCACGATGGCGACCCTGCGCTTGGGGTCGCCGACGGCCTCGCAGGCCGCCGTGCCGGTCAGCCGCTGCCAGGCGGCGCCGTCGCGGAAGCCGACGGTGACGAACCAGCTCGGGCCGTACTGCGGGTCGCTGCGCTCGGAGGCGTCGGTCACGCCGTCGCCGCTGATGGCGGCGGGGCCGAGCGACAGCGGGGCGCCCGACTCGTCACGCAGGGCCTTCGTGTCGCCCTGCTCGGCCGGTCCGAGCACGGGGTGGAAGCTGAGCTGCGCGGTCTTGCCGATGGTGTCGACCGCCTTGCGCGGGTCGAGCACGCCGGGCAGCTCGACGATGATGCGCCGCTCGCCGGACCTGACCAGGGTCGGGTCGGTGACGCCCAGCGCGTCGGCGCGCCGCCTGAGCACGTCGAGCGCGCGGTCGGTGGCGTCGGCGTCGGCCTTGGCGGTGGCGGAGTCGCGGGCCTCGAAGACGAGCTGGGTGCCACCGCGCAGGTCGAGCCCGAGCCGCGGCGGCACGGTGAACGTGAGCAGGAATGCGGCGATCACAAGCGCACAAGCGACCGCCGCGCGCCATATCGGCGCACGTGACATGGAACCCTCCACGGGCTGAAAAGGGAAAAAGGGACGTCAGCGCGTCGTGGAGGGTGGAGCGCGCGCCGCGCCGCCCGCGGCGGCCGGCTGCGGCGGGGCGAGGAACGCGGGAACGGCGGCGAAGGACCGCCGGTGGTCGCCGCCGTGCCAGGCGTCAGGAGGGAGCGCCGCGGCGGCGGGCGCGGCGTGCGGCCCCGAGGGGACGCGGACGTGCGGGGTCGGGTCGTGATGGACGAGGAAGACGGTGTGGCCCTGCAGGCCCGCCCGGCCGGCCCCGTGGGCGCGGAAGACCGCCCGATGCGGCGCCGGCGGCTCGTCACCCCCGGTCGAAGGAGGCGCTGCGGCTCGCCCGTGGGCGGGGCCGCCCCCGTGGACCGCCCAGGCGCGGACGACGGCGTCGTGGACGCCGCCGGGAACGCCACCGGGAACGGGGCCGGCGACGTCGGCGCGCGGTCCGGCGATCGCGAACACCGACAGGAGGAGCAGCAGCGCGGCGGACAGCCTGGTGCGCACGGGCCCCTCCTCTCATCGGAGATCCACTCGCCTGACACCGGGGGTCCCGCACACCGTACCCCGGACGCCGCCCACATGCCTTTTCGCGCACGCTGGGCTATGGTCAACACATGACCGGCTCGTGGAGGACGCCACGGAGGTCCATCGCGTTCATCGGCGTGATGGGCCTGCTGCTGCTTGCCTTCCTGCTGGTCGCCTCCAGCCCCGCCTGGTACGGCAGCGACCCGGCTCACCGGTCGGCCGCCGCGTCCGGGCAGTCGTGGGCGCTCGGGGCGTCCGACGCGCAGCTCTCGGGCCTGCCTCCGCAGGGCGGCGGCGCCCGCGAGCACCACGTGCTCAGCCTGTGGCGACCGCTGCGCGGCGATCGCCACGCCCTGGCCGCCCACCTGCCGCTCCTGGCCTCGCCGGGCCTCGACCCCGGCGGCATCCGCGACCCCCAGCAACTGGGGCACCGCGCCGCCGGGTCGCGCAGCCCGCCGCTGATCTAGCCTTCCTTCTCCCGATTCCCGCCTCCGCGCCGCCGCGCGGCCCGGGGCCGTGCTCGCGCGCCCCGGGCCGTTCGCGCACGCCCCGGCCGCGCTCTCCGCGCGCCCGGGGCCTGCCGCGGGCACCGGCGCCGGAGGCCGCCACCGGCACGCCCGGCGCGTCCTGACGCGCCCGCGCGCCGCCGGGCAGCCGCGCCGCACGCGCGGCCCTTCACCATGAGCAAGGAGCGGATCATCGTCATGTCCGACGCCAGATCGGTTCACACGCATCTCCACGACTACGAGCGCCACCTCGCCCAGCTCGACCGGCTGCGGGCCATCCTGGAGGAGGAGCTCGCCGGCGCCCGTGGCCCCCGCGCGGCCCGCATCGAGGCGGCGCTCGACCGCATGGACCGCGGCCTGTACGGCGTGTGCGGGCGCTGCGGCGCCTTCATCCCGTACGAGCGGCTCCTCCGGACCTTCGACCGCCCGACCTGCGACGCCTGCGTCACCGGCCCGGACGCGGAGCACGACCGCCGGCCGGTCGCGCCCCGCGCCGGCACGGCCCCCGCGCCCGGCGGGGCGTCCCGGGGGCATCCGGGGCGTCCGGGCGTGGAGGCGGCATGAGCGCCCTGTCGCCGGTGTCCGCCGGGAGCGGTCGGCGCGGCTTCGTGGCGCTCGATCTGGGGACGTCGAGGACGCGTTCCCTGGTCGAGGGCGGCTTCGCCATCGCCGACCGGCCGTCGGCCGTCCCGCCCGCCCCGCGCGCCTCCGCCCGCAGGACGGTCCCCGGGGCCGGCGGGAGCCCGGTGGAATCGGCGCCCTCCGCCCGGTCCGGGACCCCGGCAGGGGCGACGGCCGCCACCACCGGACCCGCCGTGCGGCTCACCCCCCCCGCGGCCACGGCGGGCTGGCGGGGCGCCGTGCGCCGCCGGGGTCCCGCCCGGCCGCCGGCCTCCTCGGGGTCGTCCGGTTCCTCGGGATCGTCCGGTTCCGCGGGGGCGCCTGTCTCCGCAGGGTCGTCGCGTTCCGCGGGGGCGCCGCTCTCCGCCGGGTCGTCGCGGTCCGCCGGGGCGCCGGGCCTCGCCGAGGTTCCCGCGTCCCCGGGGGCCGAGGGGTTCGGCTCGGTCTGGCCCATCAGGCACGGCATGGTGGCCGATCCGGGGGCCTGCCACCGGCTGGCGCGGGTCGTCCTGCAGGACGCCCGCCTGGCCGGGACGTGGCCGCCGCGCCGCGTGCTCGTCGGGGTGCCCGTCGCCGCCACGGCCAGCGACCGCCGCGCGGTCAGGGTGGCCGTCGAGGAGGCCGCCGAGGGTCCGGCAGGGTGCGAGGTGGTCCTCGTCGAGGAGCCGCTCGCGGCGGCGGTCGGCAACGGCGTGGACGTCACGGGCTCGCGCCCGTGCCTGCTGCTCGACGTGGGCGCGGGCATCGTGGAGGCGGCCGCGATCCGCGACGGGGCCATCACCGACGCGGTGGCGCTGCAGCTCAGCGCCACGACCCGGTCGGGGCTGCCGCCGTACGCGGTGGAGGCCGTCGTCGAGATGACGGCGGGCCTGCTGCGCCGCCTGCCCGCCCACCTGCGTGCCGCCGTGCGGGACGACGGCCTGCTGCTGACCGGCGGCGGAGCCCCGCAGGCGGAGCTCGCGCACCGGCTGCGGGGCGCGCTGCGGATGCCCGTGACCGTCGCGCCCGAGCCCGCCCACGCCACCATCCGCGGCCTGGTCCGCCTGTGCCTGGAGCCGGCGCTGGCCGCCCGGGTCACCGCTCGCGGCCGCTGAGCCGCGGCTTCACCTTCTCTCGTCCTCACCATCTCTCGTCCAGGAAAGGACGTCTGCCATGACCGGAAACCACCTCAGCAGCGTGCAGACCCAGGCGCTGCGCCAGGAGCTGCAGGAGCAGCTGGCCCGGCGCAACAGCCAGCTGCTGGAACTGCAGGAGTCGAGCAAGGAGGTCAGCGCGGCCGACGGGAACTGGCAGGAACTGCTCGCCTCCATCACCGCCGCCGACCGCACCATCGCGGAGCTGGGCCAGGCCCTGGAGCGGCTGTCGGAGGGCACGTACGGCCGGTGCGGGCACTGCGACGCGGGCATCCCGTTCGAGCGGCTGAAGATCCGCCCGCTGGCCCGTTACTGCATCGACTGCCAGCGCCGCCACGAGGCGGCCTAGCCCAGGACCGGCTCCTGGCGCCCCCTCGCGTCCGGGCGTCAGGAGCCTCCCGCCGGGCCGCGCGCCGCGGTCCGGCGGGGTCAGGGGCGCTGGTAGGCGTCGGGGACGCCGTCGCCGTCGGAGTCCACCCGCTCGGCCTCCTCGATCAGCCGGTACGCCCGGTCGCGCAGCCGCAGGAGCACTCCCGCGACCAGCGCCGCCGTCAGGGAGCCGCCGAGGACGGCGACCTTGACGTACCCGTCGCGCGCGCTGCCCGCGCCGAAGGCGAGCTCGCCGATGAGCAGGGAGACGGTGAAGCCGATCCCGGCGAGGACGGCGAGGGCGGCGACGTCGGTCCAGGTGAGGCCCTCGTCGAGGTGGGCGCGGGTGAAGCGGGCCACCAGCCAGGCGGCGCCGAGGACGCCGAGCGGCTTGCCCAGGATCAGCCCGGCCAGCACGCCGACGGTGACGGGGTCCCGCAGCGCGGCCGCCAGGCCGTCCAGGCCGCCGAGCGGCACGCCGGCCGACAGGAACGCGAACACGGGCACGGCGACCGCGGCCGACAGCGGGCGGAAGCGGTGCTCGAAGTGCTCCGCCGGGCCGGGCCCCGCGTCCGGCCGCCCGTCCGGCCCCGCGTCCGGCCCCGCGTCCGGCCCCGCGTCCGGCCGCGCGTCCGGTACGGTCTCCGCCACCGGGCCGCCGCGCGGGTGGACGGGGACGGTGAAGGCGAGCAGCACGCCCGCGACGGTGGCGTGCACGCCGGAGGCGTGGACCAGCCCCCAGGTGACGGCGGCGAGCGGCAGCAGCAGCCACCACGAGCGCACCCCGCGCCGCACCAGCAGGCCGAAGACGGCGAGCGGCACGAGCGCGCCCAGCAGCGGCAGCACGGACAGGTGGGCGGTGTAGAAGACGGCGATGACGCAGATCGCCAGCAGGTCGTCCACGACGGCCAGGGTGAGCAGGAAGGTACGCAGCGCCGGCGGCAGGTGCCGGCCGATGACGGCGAGCACGGCCAGCGCGAACGCGATGTCGGTGGCGGTGGGGATGGCCCAGCCGCGTGCCCCGGCGCCGTCGCCCCCCGCGACGAGCAGGTACAGCGCGGCGGGGACGATGACGCCGCCGACGGCCGCCGCGACGGGCACGACGGCCTGGCGGACGTTGCGCAGGTCGCCGGCGACGAACTCGCGCTTCAGCTCCAGCCCGGCGACGAAGAAGAAGACGGCCAGCAGGCCGTCGGCCGCCCACGCGCCGAGGCCGAGGTTGAGGTGCAGCGCCTCGGGCCCGACCCGCAGGTCGCGCAGGGACTCGTAGGCGCCGGACCAGGGCGAGTTGGCCCAGACGAGCGCGACGGTCGCGGCGACGAGCAGCAGGGCGCCGCCGATGGTCTCCTTGCGCAGGATGGCCGCGACGCGACCGGCTTCGATCCAGGAGCCGCGGCTGAACAGGCGGGGCGGGACGGCGGGCACGGGCGCTCCGTTCGGGACGGTCGGCGGACGGCCGACGGACGACCGTATTCAGACATTGCCGACCAGACTTCCCGGCGCTCCAGTCCTAAAGCTATCAGTATCGGCAGTTATAGGGCGAAACATCACCCTCGGTGCCGCGAAACCGCCGCAAAGCGTCCCCGGCCCCACCCGCCGCCGGGATCACTGGTATCCAAGGGGCGTGGAACCGTTGGTGGCGGAGGACCCGCAGCGCGTCGGCGCGTACTGGCTGTCAGGACGGCTCGGCGCGGGCGGGCAGGGCGTCGTCTACGAGGCGTACGACGAGGCCGGCCGCAGAGTGGCGCTGAAGGTGCTGCACACCTCCGACGACAAGGGACGCGAGCAGCTGGCCAAGGAGGCGGAGGCCACCCGGCGGGTGGCGTCGTTCTGCACCGCCAGGGTGCTGGAGACGCGGCTCGACGCGGGCAAGCCGTACATCGTCAGCGAGTACGTGCCGGGGCCGAGCCTGCGCGCCGCCGGGCGGGTCTTCGCGGGCGACGACCTGCGCAGGCTGGGCACCGCCGTCGCCACCGCCCTGACCGCGATCCACGAGGCGGGCGTGGTGCACCGCGACCTCAAGCCGGACAACGTCCTGCTGTCGCCCGACGGGCCGCGGGTGATCGACTTCGGCATCGCGCGCACGGCCGACATGTCGCTCACGGCGACCGGGATGGTGACCGGCACGCCGACGTACATGGCGCCCGAGGTCTTCACCGGCACCCGGGCCGGCGAGAAGTCCGACGTCTTCGCCTGGGGCGCGATCATGCTGTTCGCCGCCACCGGCGAGGACCCGTTCAGGGCCGACGACCTCGGCGCGGTCATGCACCGGGTGCTGTCCTTCCACCCCGACCTCGGCGTGTTCCCGCCCGACCTGCGGCCCCTGGTGGAGGCGGCGCTAGCCAAGGACCCCGCGCAGCGCCCCCGGGCGCGCGACCTCCTGCTCGCGCTGCTCGGCGGCGGCCACGGCGCGGGCGGGAGCGGCCTGCTCGCCGAGGGCAGCCGGGCCGCCGGCGCGCTGCACCTGCCCGACCCGGCCGACCCCGGGCTCGGCACCCTCGCCGAGGACGCCTTCCTGGCGCTGGGCCCGCAGGCGCGCGAACTGGCCCCCGAGGTGTTCCTGCGCCTGGTCGCGGTAGACGAGGACGGCCGCGAGTCCAGCCGCCGCGCCGCCAAGGACGAACTGCTCCAGGGCCGCCCGCCGCGCGAGGCGGAGGCCGTCGAGCACATCCTGCGCGTCTTCTCGTACGTGGTGAGCGAGAGGGACGGCACCGTCACCCTGGCCAGGCCCGCCCTGCTGCGCGCCTGGCCGCGCCTGCGGCAGTGGGTCGAGGACGACCGGGCGGGTCTCGCCGTGCTCGCCCAGGTCAGCACCGCCGCCAGGGAGTGGGCGACCAACGGCCGCAAGGACGGCGACCTGTTCCAGGGCACCCGGCTGGAGCAGGCGCTGAGCTGGGCGGCCACCGGGCGCAGGCACGTCACCCTCACCCCCGAGGAGCGCGACTTCCTCGGCGCGGGCACGCTGCTGACGCGCAAGCGCGCCAGGCGCAGGAGGCTGACCACGGCCGCGCTGGGCGTGCTGCTGGTCGCGGCGCTCGCCGCGGGCGGGCTCGCGGTGCGGCAGGGCGCGGTCGCCGCCGAGCAGCGCGACCGGGCGAGCGGGCGTCAGGTGGCCGCGGAGGCCGGGAGGCTGCGCACCTCCGACCCGGTCGCGGCGATGCTGCTGAGCGTCGCCGCCTGGCGGCTCGCGCCCGGCGCCGACACCAGGGCCGAGCTGATGGACTCCCTCCACCGGCCCGAGAGCGCCGCCTTCCGCCAGCCGCCCGCCAAGGGCGTCACGCTGCGGGCCGTCAGCGGCGACGGGCGCGCGATGGCCAGCGTGAGCGAGGACGGCGTGCGGGTCTACGACGTGCGCTCGGGCCGGCGCACCGCGTCCTGGGCCTGGCCGCCCGGCCAGGGCAGGTTCCCCACGGGGGCGGCGCTCAGCCCCAGCGGGCGGCTGCTCGTCGTCGCCACGCCGACCGAGGTCACCGCGTACGACGCCATGACGGGCGCAGGGCGGGGCGAGCACCGCCTGCCCCAGGGCTCGCCGCTGGTGCGGGTGGAGTTCGGCGACCACGAGTGGACGGTCGCGATCTCGCTGGAGCGCGACCTCACCAGCCTGTGGGACGTGCGCGGCGGGCGCGCCGTGAAGGTGCCGCTCGACCTGGTGGGGAGCTGGGCCGTCTCGGCGGACGGCCGGAGGTTCGCGCTGGTCAGGCAGGGCGTGCTGCGGGTGCTGCGGCTGCCGGGCATGACCGAGGACGCCCGGCTCCGCAGGCCCTGCGGCGGGCTGGTCGCGTTCACGCGCGACGGCGCCCGGCTGGTCTGCGCGCGCGGCGTCATCACCAGGTACGACACGGCCACCGGCGCGCGCGTGCCCGTCACCGGTGGCAGGTGGACGTGGGCCGAGGACGGCTCGTCCGCCGAGGTGGACGACGCCGCGCGCCGCGGCCTGCGCTTCAGCCCCGACGGCGGCCTCCTGCTCGGCTTCGCCGACGACTCGGTCAGGGTGTGGGACGCGGCGACCGGCGCGCCGGTGTTCGCCCACCGCGCGGAGGGCCGCGCGTCGGACGCCTGGATCGACCCCGACCTGCGGACGGTCCGCTACCTGCAGGACGACACCGTGATCAGCCTGGACGTCGGCTCGCGCGTGGAGAAGGCGAGGCTCGGCGCGGGCGTCACGGCAGGGGCGGTGAGCCCCGACGGCCGCCTGCTGGCCGCTTCCGGCGAGCGGTCCCCCGTCACCCTGTGGGACGCCCGCACCCGCGAGCCCCTCGGCCCGCTGGCGGGGTCGCAGGGGGAGTGGGACAGGCTCGACTTCGACGCGCGGGGACGCACCCTGCTGGCGGGCAGGGCCGGCGGCCGGCTGTCCGCCTGGGACACGGCGACGAGGAAGCGGCTCTGGACCCGCGACCTGTCCACCGGGTCGCAGGCGTTCGAGCTGTCGGGCGTGGCGTTCGCCCCCGACGGGAGGACGGTGGCGGTCGCCGTCAACCGGCTGGACGCCCCCGCCGGCGGCGCGTGGCGCCTGGTCACGCTCGACGCCGCCACCGGGCGGCAGCTCAGGACGGCCGCACTGGAGACCGACGCGGGCGCCATCGCCTTCACCGCCGACGGGACGTCGCTGGTCTCGGCTTACGGCAGGATCCTCGACCCGGTGACCGGGCGCAGGGTGGGCGCCGGCTTCAACACCTCCGGCGAGAACGCGATCGTCGCCACCAGCCCCGCCGGGCCGCTGCTCGCCGTCACCGGCGCCGACGGCGCCGTCGCGCTCTGGGACTCCCGGCGCCGGCTGCCGCTGCCGCCCGTGCTGCGCGGCGTCGACACCGCCGCGCCGGCGCGGCTCGCCTTCTCGCCCGACGGGTCGCTGCTGGCGGCCGTGACGGCGTCCGACGCCGTCAACCTGGCGCAGATCTGGGACGTCGCCACCAAGCGCCGCCTGGCGACCGTCCGGCTCGGCGACGTGTTCGTCACCGCGCTGGCCTTCACCGACGGCGGCGCCACGCTGACGGCCGCCGGGCAGGACGGCACGCTGTCGCGGCTGCCGGTGTCGGGCGACCTGGTGGCGAAGGCCGTGTGCGCGCGAGCCGGCCGGGCTTTGACGCGGGCGGAGTGGGCCCGCCACCTGGGTGGCGTGCCGTACCGCGACGTCTGCTGAACCGCCCGCCGGCTGGGCCGTGCCGTTCCGCGACGTCTGCTGAAGCGCCGCCGCGGGCGGTCTCCCGGGTGGTGACGTCCCCCGCTGCGGAGGCGGTGCTAGGCTATGACCCAATATCCGATCCGGTCATAGCAGGGAAACGTCATGGCAGTCGCCTTCACGGCGGAGGAGCGGGCACGCATCACCGCCTGCCTGCTCGACACCGCCGAGGAGCTCTTCGCCGCCCAGGGACTGAAGAAGACCACCCTGGAGGAGCTGGTCGCGCCCGCCGGCATCGCCAAGGGCAGCTTCTACGCCTTCTTCGACTCCAAGGAGGAGCTGTACAAGGAGGTGATGATCCGCAGGGCGCCGCTCGTCGGGGAGCGGCTCGCGGCGTCGCTCGGCCGTCCGCCGGGGGCGGAGGCGCTGGCCGCCCTCATGCGCGACCTGGCCGACGTGCTCACCTCCGACCCGTTCTACCGGCGGCTCATCACCCGTCCCGACGAGCTCGCGGCCGTCGCCAGACGGGTCGGCCCCGACGAGGTCGCCCGGATCACCCCGTACGTCCTGACGCCGCTGCTCGACTACGTGGCGCGGGCGCAACGCGACGGCCTGGTGGTCCGCGACGCCGGCCCGGACGTGATCGTGGGCGTCCTGCGCGCGGCGGGGCTCGTCACCGTCAACCGCCACCTGTTCGGCGACGCGTACGAGCAGGTGCTCGACGCGACCGTCAGCGCCCTGGCCCGGGGGCTGACCACACCGGGCACCCACGGAACCGGCGAGAAGGGAGCATGACATGGACGGCGTCGCGAAGGTGGCGAGCGCGTTCAGGATGAGCGACGAGGCGTGGCGGCGGCACGCCAACCCGTGGAGCGTCTGGACGCGCTTCGCCGCGATCCCGCTCATGCTCCTGGCGATCTGGAGCAGGCAGTGGATCGGCTGGTGGTGCCTGGCGGGCGTGGCGGCCGTGGCCGTCTGGCTCTGGCTGAACCCGCACGTCTTCCCGCCCGTCTCCGTGCCGCGGAGCTGGGCGGCCAAGGGCATCTACGGCGAGCGGATGTGGCTGGAGGACAGGGGCGCGGTCTCCCCTGACCACCGCGCGGTGCTGCGCCTGCTGGTGTGCACCGGCCTGGCCGGGTTCGCCCTCGTCGCGTACGGCCTGGTGGCGCTGGAGGTCTGGCCGACCGTCTTCGGCGCCACGCTGGTCGTGTTCGGCCAGCTGTGGCGCATCGACAGGCTCGGCCTGCTCTACGAGGAGCGTTCGCGCGGCGTCACGGGGTGAACCGGTACCCCATGCCCGGCTCGGTGATGAGGTGCTCGGGGTGCGCCGGGTCGCGTTCTAGCTTCTTGCGCAGCTGGGCCAGGTACTGGCGCAGGTAGTGGGTCTCCTTGACGTGGCTGCTGCCCCACACCTGCGCGAGCAGGTAGCGCTGCGGGACCAGCTTGCCCGGGTTGCGCAGCAGGATCTCCAGGATGTGCCACTCGGTGGGCGTGAGCCGGACGCCGCCGGAGACGGTCTTGCCGGCGAGGTCCACGGTGTGCTCGCCCAGGGTGACGCGTACCGGCTCGCTCTCGTGGACGGCCGTGCGGCGGGTGACGGCGCGGACGCGGGCGAGGAGCTCGCCGATGCCGAACGGCTTGGTGACGTAGTCGTCGGCGCCCGCGTCGAGGGCGTCGATCTTGTCCTGGCTGTCGGCCCGTCCCGACAGCACGACGATGGGCACCCGCGTCCAGCCGCGCAGGCCGTGGATGACGTCGACGCCGTCCATGTCGGGCAGCCCGAGATCGAGGACGACCAGGTCGGGCTGCCAGTCGGCCGCCTCGCGCAGCGCCGACGCGCCGTCGGCGGCCACGGCGACCTCGTAGTGGCGCGCGGCCAGGTTGATGCGCAGCGCGCGCAGGATCTGCGGCTCGTCGTCGACGACGAGGATCTTGGTCATGGGGCCGTCCTCGATGCGGGCAGGGTCACGATCATGGTGAGGCCGCCTCCCGGGGTCTCCTCGGGCACCAGGGTGCCGCCCATCGCCTCGGTCAGCCCGCGGGAGAGCGCGAGGCCGAGGCCGACCCCGCTGCCGTTGCCGCGGTCGCCGAGCCGCTGGAACGGCATGAACACCCGCTCGTGCTCCTCCGGAGGGATGCCGGGACCCCGGTCGATCACCCGGATCTCGACCCGGTCGCCGTGGCCGCTCGCGGTGACGAGCACCCGGCTCCCGGGCGGGCTGTGGCGCACGGCGTTGCTCATCAGGTTGACCAGCACCCGTTCGAGCAGGGCGGGGTCGGCGACGACCTCCGGCAGGTCCACCGGCACGCCGCTCTCGACCCGGCCGCGCAGCGGCCCGAGGTCGTCGATCGCGTGCGGCACGACCTCCTCCAGCGCCACCGGCTGCCGCGCCAGGCCCAGCACCCCGGCCTGCAGGCGGCTCATGTCGAGCAGGTTGTCCACCAGCCGTCCGAGGCGGTCGAGCGACTCGTCGGCGGTGGCCAGCAACTCGTCCCTGTCCTCCTCCGACCACCGCACGTCGGCGGCGCGCAGGCTCTCCACCGCGGCCTTGGCGGCGGACAGCGGGGTGCGCAGGTCGTGGCTGACGGCGGCGAGCAGCGCGGTGCGCATCCTGTCGGCCTCGGCGAGCGGCGCCGCCTGCTCGGCCTCCTTCCGCAGGCGCTCCTGACGCAGCGCCACGGCCGCCTCGGCGGCGAACGCCTCCAGCACCCGCCGGTCGCCGGCGTCGAGCAGCCGCCCGCGCGCGGCCAGCACCAGCCGCTCGTCGATCACCACGTCGGTGTCCGCCGCGGCCGGGCTGGTGCAGGGGGCGGCGCCGGACGTGGCGGCGATCCGCCAGGCGTCCGGGTCGGACCGGTCGTCGGGCGCGGCGTCGCCGCGGCGTTCCAGCAGCGTGACCGAGGACAGGCCGAACGTCTCACGCAGCCGGCCGAGCAGCGAGGGCAGCGCGGCCTCGCCGCGCAGGACGTGCCCGGCCAGGGTGGACAGCGCCTCCGCGTCGGCCCTGGCCCGGGCCGCCTCCCTGGTGCGCCGCGCGGCGAGGTCCACGATCGCGCTGACCGCGACCGCCACGACGACGAACACGACGAGGGCGAAGAGGTTCTCGGGGGAGCCGATCGTCCAGGTGTGCAGGGGAGGCGTGAAGAACCAGTTGAGCAGCAGGAACCCGCCGACGGCCGCGGTGACGGCGGGCCAGGTGCCGCCGATCAGCGCCACCGCGATCACCAGGCTCAGGTAGAGCAGGATCTCGCTGGGCAGCGCGAGCGCGCCCGCGAAGGGCAGCAGCGCCAGCGTCAGCGCGGGCATGCCGAGGACGGCCGCGGCCCAGCCGGCCAGCCTGCGCCTCCTCGTCAGCGCCGCCCGCGACGTGGACGGGCGCGCCCGCCCGCTCCCCGCCTCCTCGTGCGGCACCATGTGCACGTCGATCGAGCCGGACAGCGCCGTCGTCCCGACGCCCACGCCGGGGGAGAGAAGCTGGGCGAACCTGCCCCGCCTGGACGCCCCCAGCACGAGCTGGGTGGCGTTCACCCCGGAGGCGAAGTCGATGAGGGCGCGCGGGACGTCGTCGCCGATCACCTGGTGGTAGGTGCCGCCCAGCGACTCGACGAGCGCGCGCTGCCCGGCCAGGTTCGCCGGGTCGCCCCCGGCCAGGCCGTCGGCCCCGGTCACGTGGACGGCCAGCAGGCCCGCGCCCCTGCCCCGGGCGGCGATGCGGGCGGCCCGCCTGATCAGCGTGTCACCCTCGGGCCCGCCGGTCAGCGCCACCACCACCCGCTCGCGCGCCTCCCAGGTGCGTTCGATGCCGTGGGCGGCCCGGTAGCGGTCGAGCTGCTCGTCGACCGTGCCCGCCACCCACAGCAGCGCCAGCTCCCGCAGCGCGGTGAGGTTGCCCTCACGGAAGTAGTTCGACAGGGCCGCGTCGACCTTCTCCGGCGCGTACACGTTGCCGTGCGCCAACCGGCGGCGCAGCGCCCCCGGCGACATGTCCACCAGCTCGACCCGGTCGGCGCGGCGCACCACCTCGTCGGGCACGGTCTCGCGCTGCGCGATGCCGGTGATCTGCTCGACCACGTCGTTGAGCGACTCCAGGTGCTGGACGTTCACCGTGGAGACCACGTCGATGCCCGCCTCCAGGATCTCCTCGACGTCCTGCCACCGCCTGGCGTTGCGCGAGCCCGGCACGTTCGAGTGGGCCAGCTCGTCGACCAGCACCACCTTCGGCGCGCGGGCGACGACCGCGTCGACGTCCAGCTCGGTGAACACCGCGCCCCGGTGGGTGACCGTCCTGCGCGGGACCACCTCCAGCCCCTCCAGCAGCGCCTCGGTACGCGCCCGGCCGTGCGTCTCGACGAAGCCGACCACCACGTCCCTGCCGCGCTCGCGCGCCCTGCGGGCCTCGCCCAGCATCGCGTACGTCTTGCCCACCCCCGGGGCCGCCCCCAGGTAGATCCGCAGCCGTCCGCGCATGTCACCCCTCGCAGAACGCCGGGCCGGGCTGGGGGCCCTGTCCGTGCCGCCCCCGGACAGCCCTCACCCGACGCGCCGCATTCTACCTTCATGCCCTGATAGGGGCGGTGAAGGCGCCGTCCCGGGCGGGGGCGGCGCGTGTGTCCGCGGCCGCGCCGCGGGCTGCCTGTGTTACCTGTTGGAGGCGACTGATCACGTGACTCGGCGGGGGGAAGGCGATGAGGGTTGCCTCGTGCGGCGCGGCGGCCGGGAGCGCCGTCCGCTCCCCATGACCGGCGCCGCCGGTGAGGACGTCCAGGGGCAGGAGCGGCGCCTGCCCCCGCTGCGGCTCGGGCCCGTCGACCTGGCGCTGCTCCTGGAGGGCGACGCCGTCCCCGACGAGTCGTACTGGCATCTCGGCGTCGCCGCGCGCCTGCCGGGGCCGCCGCCGGGCAGGGAGGTCGTGCGCGAGCTCCTCGCGCAGGCCGCCGACCGGCTGCCCGCGCTGACGTACCGGCCGGCGGGGCGGGGGGCGCGCGCCCGGTGGGAGCCCGACCCGGACTTCGACGCCGCCCGGCACCTCACCTACCAGCGGGTCCTGCCCGGTGAGCACGTCGAGCAGGCCGTGCTCGACGGGCTGCGGCACCCGCTGCCGCGCGACCGCCCGCTCTGGAGCCTGCTCGTGCTGCACGGCCACGCCGACGGCGAGCACGTCGTCTGCTACCGGGCGCACCACGCCTTCCAGGGCGGCGCGGGCGCCGCCACGGTGTTCCGCTCGCTCCCGATGAGCCGCCGCCTCCCGCCTCCCGCGCCGTCGCAGCCGCCACCGCTCCTCAGGACGGCCGCCGGGCTGCTGCCGGCCGTGCCCGAGCTGCTGCGGCTGCTCGCGCCCCGGGCCCGCTGGCACGACGGACGGACGCCCGGGGGCCATGGGCGGTGGATGCGGACGGTCCGCCTCGACGGCGGGCCCTTCAGACGGCTCGCCGCCGCCACCGGCGCGACCGTCGCCCAGATCAACCTGGCCGTGCTGAGCGGCGCGCTGCGCGCCTGGTCGCCGCACCTGTGGAGCGGGCCGGGCGGAGGACGCCGCCGAGGGCTGACGATCTGGCTGCCCGTCGGCCGCGGCGAGGCCGGGCGTCCGGGGCCGGGCAGCCGCACCGGCCTGATCGCGGTCACGCTGCCGTGCGCCGAACCCTCGCCGCTGGGCCGGCTGCGCGCGGTGATGGAGCAGGCCCACCAGGAGCGCGCCGAGCGGGTCCGCGAGCGGCAGGCCCTGGCCGACCACGTCCCGCACCTGTGGATGCGCGCCGCCCGCCACGTCGGACGGCGGGCCGTCAGGAACCGGGTGGTCGCGACGATGCTCCAGGCGCCCGCGACGACGCCGGTGAACGCCCTCGACACCTTCCCCGTGCCCGTGCTCCCCGACGGGGTGCCGCTGGCCGCGGCCTTCCTCGACCTGGGCCGCGCCGTGACGGTCTCGCTGGTCGCGCGCACCTCGCTCCCGCGCGCCGAGCAGCTCCCGCCCCTGCTGGAGCAGGCGCTGGAGGAGCTGGCCGGCCACGTCTGAGAGCAGCGGAGCGGCCGGCACCCGGGCCCGGCGGCGCGGGCCGCGTCAGCACGCGTGGGCGGCGGACGGGCCGTGCCACTCGGTCAGCAGCACCGTCGCGTCGTCCTGCAGCCGCCCCTCGTTGTAGTCCAGGACGTCCTTGACGAGGCGGCGCAGCGTCTCCGGCACCGGCATGCGGGACGCGCAGTGGCGGATGATGAAGTCGACGAAGCGGCTCATGCCGAACTCCCTGCCCTCGCCGCTGCCCGCCTCGACGATGCCGTCGGTGTAGAGCAGCAGCCGGTCGTCCGGTTCGAGCTGCTCCTTGCACACGACCACGGGCAGGTCGAGGCTCATGCCGATGGGGTGCGCGGGCGGGCACTCCAGGGTGGTGACCCACCGGCCGCCGCGGATGACGACCGGCGGGTGGTGGCCCCGGTTCACCCAGGTGAGCTCGCCGGTGCGCAGGTCGAGGTCCGCCATGACGGAGGTCAGGTACCGGGTGTGCTCCCCGAGCTCCCGCACCAGCAGCTCCTCCACGGCCGCGCTGTTGCCCGCGAGGTCCATGCCCTGCCTGCGGTGGTTGCGGGAGGCGGCCATGGCGAGGTTCGCGGCGAGCCCGGCGGCCAGGTCGTGCCCCATGGCGTCGAAGATCGCCAGGTGGAGGGTGTGGTCGTCCAGGGCGTAGTCGAAGGCGTCGCCGCCGATCTCGTACGCGGGTTCCAGCACGCCGCTGACCGTGACCTCCGGGTTGGCGAACGTCATCGGCGGCATCAGGTTCCAGAGCATCTCGGCGGCCACGTTCATGGGCCGCGAGCGCACGATGCGGGCGTAACCGTCGCTGTAGGGGCGGCTGTGCACCACGATCAGCCCCACGAGCGACGCCAGGTCGCGGATGACGGTCTCGACCTCCTCCGGGGGGCGTGAGGTGTGCACGCGCAGCACGCCCAGGCGCTGGGTTCCGTCGAGCAGCGGCACCCACCAGCAGAGGACCTCCGTGTCGGTGGTCTTGCGCAGGACGCGCACCTCCTGGAAGGCCCGCCCGCCGTAGGTGGAGTCGATGCGCAGCTCGTCGGGGGCGTCGTCCGCCGCGACCGCGCCGCCCGAGGGCGGCGGGAGGTGCCAGTGGGCGCCGAGCCTGCGCAGCACGGTCTGCTGGATGTCGGCCAGGTAGATGACGACCTGGTCGATGCCCGCGATCCTGGCGTGCTCGCTCACGACGCCGGGCAGCCGGTCGAGGGTGACCTGATGGCTGGCCTGGAGGAGGCCCGACATCATGCGGTCCACGGCGTCCTGGACGGTCATCCGGCTCCCTTGCCCGGCGGACGGGCGGCTATGGGGGGAGCGGTTCCCGTTTTCGGCAAAGGCTCTGCCAGCTCACCGAAACCCTTCTCGATGAAGGAAAATCGTGACCAATCGCTTGTTACCTGATCAGAGCTCAGTGGGTGCTCACGATCCGGGAGTTCCCAGAAACAGGGGGTCCTCCGGGTTGGTGACACGGTTCGGCTTCCGGTTCGCGTTCCCGAAAAGCTCTCAGTTCCACCGTCCCGCGCTCGCCGCGGTGCTCCTGCTCCTCCTCGGCGCCGCGCGGCCCGCCCTCGCCGACCCGCCGATCACACCGCCCTCTACACCGCCGACCCGGCGGCCCTCGTGGTCGGCGAGACGCCTGGGCGGGCGAGGTCGAGCGCGGCGCCGGCGGCCGCTACAACTGGTACGCCCCGGTCAACGGCGACGGCTGGATGGACATCGGCGTCGCCGTCGGCGGCAGCCCACCAGTGTAGGTGAACAACGCAGCCACGGCGACCGCTGGGCCGCTGGCCCGCGCCACCGATGACGACTTCGACCAGTACCTGCAAGCCAACGTGCGGGCCACGTTCGTGGCGCTGCGCGAGGCCGCGCAGCGCATCAGCGACCACGGCCGGATCATCTTGATCTCTTCCGCGCTGACCGTGTCGCCGCTGCCCGGCATGGCGCTGCTGGCCGCCAGCAAGGCCGCCGGTGACCAACTCGCCCGCACACTGGCCTGGGAGGTGGGCTCCAGATCCGTCACAGTCAACAGCGTCCTGCCCGGCCTGACCCGTACCGACGTCATCGACAGCGTGCCCCCGCACGTCATTGACGACGCCGAAGCCCGCACACCTGGGCCGCCCGGGCGAACCAGCCGACATCGCCGACGTCGTAGCGTTCCTGGCCTCCGACGCCGCCCGCTGGATCACCGGCAGACCATCAACGCCGCCGGAGGCATGATCTGAACGAGTCGGCGTCGTGCCAGGGCCGGATGGCCACGATCCTGAAGACCTCGGCCGTAATCACCGGAGCGTCCGCAAGCTGGTTCCCGCGGTGATGGTCGGGTGACCGGCGGGGTCGAGGGGCGGAGCCGCTGCGCCCGCTGTACCAGGGTGAGGAGGCGACCCGCCGCCACGCCGCGCGGGAGGCCCGAATGGAGCGGGCCGACCTGGACACCCGTTGGAAGGTCACGCTCGCGCGGCTGGAGGCTGCCGAGGAGGAGGAGCGGCGGCGGGAGCAGGAGCGCGCCAACCGGCGGATGGAGGAGGCCACGGGCGAGTGGGCCGAGCGCTTCCGCATATTGGACGGGCTGTCGTCGAAGAACCGTCCCGAGCAGGCACACCACCTGGCCTTCCTCGCGGTGCACCCCGGCCCGCAGAACCAGGGGCTCGGCACGACGCTGCTGCACCATCAGCACGCACGGCTGGGCGGGCTGCCGGCGTACCTGGAGGCCAACGACCCGCGCAACCGCGACCTGTACGCGCGGCACGGCCACGAGGCGCGCGAACCGTTCGCCCGGCCGGACGGAGCGCTGTTCTGGCCGATTTGGCGCCCCGGCACCGGCTGATCAGCGGCTGCCCAGTTCCCGCTCCACGGTCAGCCCGGCCTCGGCCGCCGCCGCCCGGATCTCGCGCCGCAGTTCCTCCAGCAGCGCGGACGCCGGCGGCTCGCCCTGGTGGGTGAGCGCAATCAGCCACTCCTGCGGCGACTTCCGGTACAGGCGCAGCAACATCGGCGCCTCGGGGGCGTCGCGGAGCGCCCGCACCCCGAACTCCTCGTCCCAGTCGTCGTCGAGCCGGCCGCGACGGCTCAGCCCCAGCCGGTCGCGTACGAGATCGAGAGCGGTCCTGGTCAGCGCGCCGCTCAGCACGACGCCGTAGTCCTGGTGAACGGGACGATCCACGGGGCCGGCCGGACGCGGCTCGGGCCGGCCCGGGAGGGACGCCTCGCTGGGAAGGGGCGCCTCGCTGGGGAGGGACGGCGTACGCCATTCGCCCGCGGGCGTGAGTCCGGCCTCGGCCGCCGCCGCGGCGATCTCCTTCCGCCACCGGTCGACGCGCTCCGCCGTGGGAAGACCGCCCTCCACGGTGACTCCGGCGGTCCAGCGTTCGACGTCGTCGCGGGCCAGCCAGAGCCGGGCGCGGAAGGTGCCGTCGTTGGGCAGGTACCGCTCGCCGAAGTCGGTCTCCTCCTCGTCGTCGAGTTGCCCATCGCGCTCGCCGAGCGCCAGGCGGTCCTGGAGCGCCACGAGGCGGGCGGGGTCGAGCGGCCCGCCGTACGAGAGGGTCAGCACGCGCCGGGGTGCCGGGCGCCGGGGCATGGACGGCCGCATGGCGCTCGACTCGGCGGGGAAGAACCCTTCGTCGCCGGCGGCGAAGCCGAGTTCGGCCGCCGCGGCGACCACGAGGCCGCGTACCCGCCGGACCGTCTGCTCGGCGGGCGGGGCGCCCAGGAACTCGAGCGCGACCACCCACCGGTCGTCCCCCGCCCTGTGCACGGCGAGCCAGTGCCGGGCGGACTCGTCGTTGCGCAGCACGCGGAAGGCCGGGTCGCGCTCGCCCGGGTCGGCGGGCGAGCCGTGCGGGAGCAGGTCCAGCCGGTCGATCAGCGCGTCGATGGGCACGGGCCCGGACAGCACCACGGACCAGACGCGGGCCAGCGAGCGCCCGCCGATGAGCGGCGGCCGGCCCGCACGGTCGCCGAACCACGCGCGCAGCGCCTCCGCCTCGTCCTCGCTGATGAGGACGAGGCTCAGGTCGGCGTCGCCCCGCGTCCGCCACCGGACCACGTCGTCGGTGGGCTTCCACGTGCCGCTGCGGGTGTACGCCTCGTCGGTGAAGCCACCCTGGGGGAGGGCGCGCCGCCGGATCAGCCCGCCGGGACCGGAGCTCACGGTGTGCATGACCACGGCATAGTAGGAGGTGTCACCGCTCAAGGAGCCAGCTCCCTGATGCCCTCAGGCAGCGGAATCCTCGAATAGAGCTGCTGCCGGTACTGCTCCAGCGCGTTGCGCTCCTCCTCCGATAGGACGGCCGTTTTGAGGATCTCGTAGACGTCGTGCTCCAGGGTCTTGGCCTCCAGGCTCTCCCTCGTGTGGAACTGCACCTCGAAGAGCACATTGGAGGCCGGATCACGCCACCTGGTGTTGATGCCCTGGTAGGGATTGTCATCGTAGGTCCAGAAATTACGGAACTGCTCCTGGTCGAAGCCGGCCGCCCGCATCTCCGCCTGGATGCGCTGCACCCCCACGACGTAGTTCTCCGTGTCCACGGCGTAGGTGTAGCGGACGGCGTCGGCGATGTCGCGCAGGATGTCCGTCGCGGCCGCGCCGGGACGCGTTTCGAGCCGGTCCGCCACCTTCTCCTTGAGCCGGTCCGCGCTCTTGAGATCATGCTCTAATCCTTCCATACGCGCGCCCGGCACCCACTGCTCGATGTCGGTGAGCCGGTCCCGGATGCCGGGGGACTCACCCGTCCCGTCCCTGGCCTCCCGGTAGTAGTTCATGGCCGTGTCCACCGCCGCGTTCGTCTCGGCGGGAAGGCTCAACCCCTTCCAGTGCCACGAGCCGTCGGGGGCGATGCGGGAAGGCTCGACCTCGGGCAGCGGCATCGCGGTCCGGTCGAGAGAAACGGGAGGCGCGGCGTCGGCGGAAGCCTGGCCCTCGTCGGCCGCCGCAGGGGGCGCGTTCTCGGGCTCGGGGCGTACCGGCGCCTCGATCGGGGGCGCGTCGGGGCCGAGGATCGGCCAGCCGCGCCAGCCCCGGTCCGGCGCCTCCAGCCACCTGGGCTGCCTGGGGTCGCTGTCGAGCCCGAACAACGCGGGAGCGACCTCGCGCCCCAGCTCGCCCTCCCACTTGCGCACCCAGGCATCCAGGTGCGGGAAGACCGTGTTCACCAGCGACTTGGCGACGAAGTCGTACTTCGCGTGCGAGAAGTAGCCCAGGTCCCCCGGCGGATGGGACTCGTAGCGTTTCCTGGCCAGATCCACCATGTCGTCGGAGCGGATCTGGATGTCGTAGTCGCTGCGGGCGTCGTCCAGCCCCAGCTTGTACATCGAGTCGAAGGGGCGCGACGCCGGGCGCTCCGTGTCGTCACCGAGCCACTGCCGCAACGCCTCGGCTGAGGCCGGGTTGTCCGCCAGGTCCTCGAGGGTCGGCAGCGACTTGCGCTGGTTGGAGAAGAAGTTGATGCTGGAGCCCTTGAGCCGGACGTCGATGCGCTCCAGATCGACGCCGTCGCGGACCAGCGCCTGCAGCAGCTCGGCCCGGAAACCCCTGAACTGCTCCGGCGTCATCCCCATGGGCGCTTCGCGGGAACGCCACCAGTTGATCATGTCCTCGGTGTAACCGAGGAAGTCCATGTCGCGCGGCCGGATCTGGTAGCCGTTCGCCGGGTCGGCGGGCCAGGGACCCAGCGCCGGTGCCGGGCCGGTGTCGGGCACCGGCACGTCCGGGGTCAGATCGAGGACCCAGGCCTCGTCCTTGCTGGAGCTGTTCGACGAGCGCCGCTGCAACGGCTCGTTCTCCAGCCCGAACAGCCGGCCGCCGACCTTGCGGCCCACCCGCTCGCCCCACTCGTTCGCCCAGTCGTGCAGCTCGGGGAACGCCTCGCGGAACAGGTTCTTGTCCACGAAGCCGTACTTGTGGGAGAACTCGCCCGGAGAGCCCTCCGCCTCCCACCGCGCCCTCGCGATCTCCACCATCCGGTCGGAGTGGAAGCCGAGGTCGTAGTCGCTGGGCTTGCCAAGGCCCAGCCGGTCCATCACGTCGAACGGGCGGCGTGTCGGCCCCGGGTCGTCACCCAGCCACGCCCGGAGGATCGCCTCGCTCTCCGGGGTGTGCGGGATGTTGTCCATCGTCTTGGTCCAGCCGGACCAGCCGCGTACGGCCGAGCCGACGAGCAGCACGCGTACGTCCTCGGGGCGGACGCCGTACAGGTCGAGCACGTCGGCGAGGCTGGAGCGGAACTCCCGGAACTCCTCCGGGCGCATGCCGAGGGGCGCCTCCTGGTCGCTCCACCACCTGACCTGTTCGTCGGTGAGGTTCAGGAAGCGGAGGTCGCGCTCGGTGAGCGCCCGGCCAGAGGTCGGATCGACGAGCGCCGGCCGCGAATCGTCCGCGGCCCGCGCGCCATCACGGGGAGCGCCGTCCGCGTCACGCGCGCCATCACGTGCGGCCGGCCCCCTGTCTGCGGTGGCCGGAGCACCGTCGCGTGCGGTCGGGGCGCCATCGCGGCGGTGTGGCACCTGCGGGTCCGCACCGCGAGTGCCGACATTCGCGGCATTCTCGGCACCGTCACTCGGGCGTGCAGTCGCCCGGTCCCCGTTCTCGGACGGGCGCGCGGGGTCGGCTCCCAGGTGGACAGTCGGGGCGACCTGACGGGCTCCGGGGCCGGCCGGGTCCGGACCGTTGTCGGCAGTGCGCGTCTGGGCGGTGTCCCGGGGCGTGCCGGAGGGCCGGTCTTCGTGGTTGAGCAGCTGCTCGATCCGCCTGTTCCCGGTGTCGCCCTCGCTCTGAACCGGCCTGCGCGCCGCACTCGCACCGTCGTCCTCTTGACGCGCCGGAACACCATCGCGCGCCGGGACGGTGTCGTGGGCCGGAACGGCATCACTCCCCTGACGAGCCGGAACACCATCGCTCTGCGTTGCAGGCTGGCGGGAGGAAGGTGCTTCGTTCTGGCGCGTCGGTGCGGGCTCTCCGCGCTCGGCGGGACGAGCGGTGGGCGCGGCACCGGAGTCCGTCGCGTGGACGGGCGTCACCGGCGTACGCCCGCGCACCGGCGCGTCCGCACCCGGCCCGCTCCTGGGAACCCCCTGGTCGGTCGCGGCATGAGGAGCCTGAGAGGCGTGGGGGGCGGTCACCGTGGTGCCGCCCGTCTGGGTGACCGGCCGGTCGGGAGCTTCCTGGGGGGAAGGGACTCGCGTGCCGGAATCCGTACCAGCAGCGGAGGCGGGCTGGCGACCCGGGTCAGTGACCGGGTCGGCGGCCTGGCTGAGCGTGGTGTACCGGCCGGGGTCGGAGACCTGGCTCGTCTCGGAACGAACGTTCCCCGAGCCCGTGTCCGCAGGGCCGGCCCCGGAAACCGGCTCGGCGGCACGACTACTCGTACTCACGGAACCCGTATCCGTACGCCCGGAGTCTGCGCCAGGACCGGCCTCGGAACGCGCGTCCCGAGAGCCGGACGTGCTGTGGGCGGGCCCGCTCTGGTAGGGATCGCTCAGCAGCCCCGTCATCCCAGGGCCGGAACCGGAGGAGGAGTTGGGCAGGCTGGTGGTCAGATGCTGGCCGTCGGCGCCCAGCGCGCTGGAGGTGATGCCCTTGGCGAGCATGTCCCAGCTGAAGTTCCCCTGGGCCAGCATGGTCCCGGCGGTGGTGATGCCGCCGGTCACCGCGTACTGCCCGGCCTGCCCGTACAGCGAGGACGACGCGGCCGACAGCAGCCGCTCGGCGGTCGTCATCTCCGCCCGGGTGAGCCCGGCCCTCAGAGCAGGGGTGGCGAGTCGCGTCAGCCCGCCCGACAGCAGCCCCATCATGCCGCCCATCGCGCCGCCGGTCAGCGCGGAGATCCCGATCTGCTTGAGGTCGAGCTCATCCCTGCGCCCCTTGGCCAGCTGCGTGAGCTGGATCCCGGCGTCCATCCCGGCCACGATCCCGGCGAACATGGCGATGTTGAGCAGCGTGCGCTTGGCGATCTGCGCGACCGTCATGCGGGCGAGCGCCACGCGCGGCGGGATGAGCGCCAGGCTGGCGCCGCCGCTGGCGAGGGCGGCGGCGAGGAGGTAGCCGATCTGGGCGATCAGCAGCCAGACGGTGACCTCGATCATGTACTTGGCGTACTGGATCTGCACGCCGACGCCGTTCAGCGCGACGGCGGTGTTGATCAGCCGGTTGACCAGGTCTCCGAGCCGCCCGCCCGCGACCTGGGCGACGTACTTGGCGAAGGCCAGGTGGGCGTCGCCGTCCCAGTCGGAGCCGATTTTGTCCGCGCTCCCCGGCTGGTCGGCGGCGGTGCCCTCGACGAGCCCGTGCGCGGCGGTCACGCAGGCGTCGGCCAGCCGGAAACAGCCCGTCTCGTCGCCTTCCGGCCAGTCCATGCCGACGACCCAGCCGACGTACGGCTTGGCCCAGTCGGGAACCGCCCACCCATCGAACCCCATCGGCGGTCAGGCGTCGCGGCTTCCGGGGCTGTCGGCCCGCTCGTAGTTTCCGGCGTTCGCGCGCAGGCCGGTGGCGATGCCCTCCAGCTCGTCGATGAACGCCTTGAAGCCGTCGAAGATGCCGCTCTCGATACCGGGCAGCTTCTTGGCCAGCTCGGCGCCGTACTCGTCGTTGCCCAGGCTGCTCCTGTCGCGGTCGAAGGCGGCGCGCAGGGTGTTGCGCACGTCGGTGACGTCGACGGCGTGCTTGTCGTAGGCGACGGCCTGGTCGCGCAGGGACTGCGCGCGTACGTAGTAACCGCTCACTCGGCGGGCTCGGGCTTGACGGGCTGGGGCAGGAAGGCGTCGAGGGTGACGCGCTCGCCGAAGACCTCCTCGTACGGCACTCCGTCCGGCATGAGCGGCTCCATGAGCTTTTTGCGCTCCTCGGAGACGACTGCGGTGGCCCGGTCGACCTGGGCCATGATCGACCCGGCCAGCTCGGAGGGGTCCAGCTTGCGGTATACGCGCGGGTTCAGCTCGATACCACGCACCTGGCCGTTCGAGCCCACGGTGACGCTCACGAGCCCGTCGGCCGAGGTGGCCGTGGACTCGACCTCACCGAGCCTGGCGTAGGTCTCCCGTACACGAGCGATCTGCCGGTTCACCTCGCCGGCCAGTTCGTCGATCGTCGCACGGAACACGTCCGTCACAGACGCATCCTTTCGTCTTGTTCACGCACAGATGTCACCACAGTAACGCTTTGGTGAACCGGACGCGTCCGGAATGTGGCTTATGGGGGTCACTGCGTCGGGCTGCGCGGGGGACGCCAAGATCGATGAGCGAAGATCCCTAGCCAGAGCCGGAAGGACCTGACATGCCTCCGACGTACCGCCGCATCCTCCTGCGCATCGGATTGGCCCTTGGCCTTGTGCTCGCCCCGATCTCCTTCGCAGCCTCGCCCGCCTCGGCCCACACCATCGGCGAAGCCGTCGTCTCGGAGCAGGGCTGCGGTTGGCCCAACGGCCGGTATACGACCCTCACCAGGGAGGATCTGTGGGACGACCGCAACAACATGCCTTTGGGTGAGGTGTGGGCGTTGTGGAACGGCACCTACCAGGAGAACTGTGTCGTCACGCTGAGGGTGGGCCGGGCGGACGGCGTCGCCAGTTACACCGAGGCCGTCCTGGAGCGCCAGGGCGGGTCCACGATCAGAGACGAGGGCAACTACGCCCACTACGCGGCGGCCGCCGGATACGCGGCCGGCACGTGCATCAGGTGGACGGGCTCCATCAAGGCCATCTACGGCGGCGGAATCTACGGCACCACCACCCAGTGGAGGTACTGCAGCTAGGGCGTGTATCGGAAGTGTTCTAGGTTGGCTCAGGTGAGCATGCGGGGGTGGAACTATCGGTACGTGGGACCGGCCGAGTTGAAGGCCGCGGTCCGGCCTGGCAGCGGGGGCTGCCGGATCGCCTCGGCGGCCGATTTCGACCGCTGGGTCGCTGAGCGTTCTGCGGCGGAGTTGGTCGAGCCGTTCACCTTTGTGGTCGGCGCGGACGGCGTGCTTCTGCTGGCGCCGCGACGAAGCGAGCATGTGAGCTGTGCCGGTGGACGATGGGTCCTGAGCGCCGGCGAGATCAGCTTCGCCCCCGAGGCAGGCAGATGGGTCGTGCGCGAGGTGACCAACCAATCAACCGGGTACTGCCCGGACATTAGCTCCTGGTCGTCGGTCGCCCAGGCTCTCGATTGTGTAGGGCTCGGGCATCCGTCCAGCTTCACTCACGAAGTGGTGTTTCGACGCTGCCCTGGGTGCCAGGAGCACAACATCGTGCGCGAGAGCGACTTCGTCTGCGTCTTCTGCGGCAGTGATCTGCCCGAGAAGTGGAACGTGGACCCGCTGATTGAGAGCGGTGGATCATAACCACTCGTTAATGGCCGCTACGAGCACGGTCGCCTCGTAGCGGACCGCCAACTTGTCGTATCTCGTAGCTACGGCGCGGTGCCTCTTGAGGCGGTTGATGCCGCATTCCACGGCGTGCCGCTCACCGTAGTCGACCGGGTCGAACTTCGGCGGCCGGCCACCTTGAGAGCCGCGTTGCTTGCAGTTGCGGGCCTGATCGGCCTCGTCCGGGATGGTGCAGCGGATGCCACGCCGTCGCAGGTAGGCGCGGTTCTTGCGAGAGGCGTACGCCTTGTCCGCGCGGACCCGCCGCGGCCGGGTACGGGTCCTGCCCGGCCCTGGCGGGGAGACTCGGATACGGCTCAGGACTATCTCGAATTGCGGGGAGTCGCCTCGTTGCCCCGCCGTAATGACGATGGGGTTTTTGTCGCTGCTCGACGGCCAAGTGCAGCTTGGTGGTCAGGCCGTCGCGCGAGCGCCCGAGGCCGTGGTCGGCCGGCTCCGTGGCGACGCCGCCGGGCGGCTCCTACTGCAGGTCCCGCCTTTTCGTGCCCCGGCAGCGTGCTGGTGGGCACGGACAGTTGACGCTGATCGTGGCGATGGCGATCGTCGGCTTGTCCATCGTGATCCTGGCCGGCCTCGCGGGGATACCGAGCCTCGGACAGTTCGCGGTCGCGGGCGTCGCCGCAGCCGTCTCGGTACGGATCACCGAGACGACCAGCAACCTTTGGCTCGGGTTCGCGGCCGCCGCCGTGGTCGGCGGGGCGACGGCGGCGATCGTCGGGGCTCCGGCGCTGCGCGATCGGCGGGATCGCCTTCGACACCGGGCGCGGTTACGCGCTGTTCGCGCTCGGCTGGCTGGCGGTGCTACTGCTGGTCGCCGCCCGTGTCCGGAGCGGCCCAACCGGTCGGCGCCTGATCGGGATGCGGGACAATGAGGACTCGGCGCGTGCGCTCGGCATGAGCCCGATTCCGGGTGAAGCTCCAGGCGTTCCTGATCGCCGGCGCGATCGCCGGCGTCGGCGGCGCGGTCCTCGTCCACTCGCTCGAGCTGGTCACGCCGGCCGACTTCGCGCCGCAGTCGAGCATCGACGTCGTGGCGCTCGCGGTGCTCGGCGGGATCGCGGTGCTCCACCGGCCGTTGCTCGGCGCGCTCTACGTGATCGCGCTGCCGGCGTTCATACCACTGGACTCCGCGGCGCTCGCGACGTCGTCGGTCGGGTGGCTGCTGCTGGTGCTCTACGTCCCAGGAGGGCTCGCGAGCGTTCTGGGACCGCTGCGACGACGGCTCTTCGGCCAGGTGCGACCGGAGACCGGGCAGCCAGGTTCCGCGACGCCGGAGTATTCGCCGGCGGAGGCGGAGGGGCCGGCTACAGCCGTCGATGAGGAGAAGCCGGATCCTGAACGCCGCCCGGTCCGGACCGGCGGCACGCTCGAACTCCAGAACGTGAGCAAGAGCTACGGTGGAGTTCGCGCTGTCGACGACGTGTCCCCTTACCATCCAGCCGGGCGGGTCATCGCCCAGGGCGGGCCCGAGGACGTGCGCCGGCATCCGGCGGTCGTCAGCGCGTACTTGGGAGCCGACGAGCACGCGATCGCCCGATCCGGCCCGAGCCGGACGCCGACGATCGCCAATGAACACACCATCCGCCGTCCCGTGCGGCAGCGGACCGGAGCAGGCTCTGGCCGCGCTGGCCGTCGAGTTCGGCATCGCCTACGGCCCGGCCAGATCGTCGCGGTTGAGGCCGCGATCGGCCACGAGCAACTGGCGCGTGCGACGGCGGACGCTGCGTACGCACGCGGTGCCCGCTATGTTGCTGTGCAGTACTACGACCCGCAGATTCGGCGGGCGCGGCTGCTCGGCAGAGCCGCCGCGAAGACCTCGGCTTCGCGCCGCCGTGGCTCTCAGGACGCCTGAGAGTGCTCGCCGAGGCGGACGGCGCGCTGATCTTCCTGTCCGCTCCGACGCATCCGCGACTCTCGGCCGGTATCGACCCGGTGGTATCGGCGATCGCTCACGGCCAGGTCGCTCTGGCGCGATGTAGCACACGCCTGCCGGCTCGATGCCGATGATCCGGTGGCGGAGTGGAAGACCCGCGCCGCGGAGTTGGACCGGCTCGCGTCGATCGCCAACGCCGGTCGCCGGCGCGCGCTCCGCTTCCGCGGCCCCGGAACCGACCTCGAGGTCGGTCTCTTCGGGACATCGCGCTGGGTCTCGGCGGCCGACCGGACCACGAGCGGGCACGACCACTACGCGAACCTGCCATCGGAAGACATCTTCACGACGCCGGATCCGGACCGGGTCTCGGGGTACCTCACGATTTGGCGGGGTCGGCCTCTCTCCGATGGTCGTGTCGTCCAGGACGCGCTGCGCCGATTCGAGGACGGCCGTGTGGTCGAGGTCCGAGGCGAGGGTGCGGCTGACGGGCTGCGCGCCCGGATCGCGGTCGACGCGTTCGCGGTGACCGACGCCGGCGACGAGATCCCCGTCGTCGCCGGGGGCGCATGGGCGCTGTGACTCCCGGCGGCATCGCCAGCATCCACCGACCTCGCCGCCGATCCGCGTGGAACGCGACGGCTGGATCCTCATGCGGACGGCCCGAGGACGCTTCCCTGTGGATCGCCGAGAAACGCGAACTCATGACCGGTCCCGAGTTCCGCGCCCCCTGTCTCGACCACGACGGCGGCGCGTGGCCGACCACCACGTCGTGCGGTTTCCGCCGTCACCGCCCGGCGGGTACGGGTCCTCGCGACCAACGCCTCCGGTCGATGTCGCTCACGACGGCAAGGCGCCCCTGCCGCCTGGAGGCCCCGGGGCGGCCGGTTCCTCCAGGCGGCGCTGCTTCTGCTGGGCTGACCCGAGGGTGTCGGGGTCAGGCGTCGGAGGGGCAGGGGGCAGGGGTTGGAGGTCGGAGGGTCAGGGGGTCAGGGGTCACGGAGTCAGGGTGGACAGGAAGGTGCGGACCTCGGCGGGGGTGGCGCGGGTGAGTTCGCCGCCCATGCCGACGGCGACCGCGCCCGCCGCGATCCAGTCAGGAGCCGTACGGGCGGTGACGCCGCCGGTCGGCACGAGCGGCGCGTGCGGCAGCGCCTGCAGGACGTCCCGCAGCGCCTGCGGCGAGCTCTGCGCGGCAGGGAAGAGCTTGACCAGGTCGGCGCCCTCCTCCAGGGCCGTCACGATCTCCGTCGGCGTGGACGCCCCCGCCACGACCGGCACGCCGTGGCGGTGCGCCGTCCTGATGACGTCGCGGCTGAGCGAGGGGCACACCAGGAAGCGCGCCCCCGCCTGGATCGCGAGCGCCGCCTGGGACGCGTCGAGCACCGTCCCCGCCCCCACGAGCGCCCCCTCGCCTGTCCGTACGGCGGCGGCGCGGGAGAGCGCGGTGATGGCGGACAGGGCGTCCGGGGTGGTCAACGAGATCTCGACGGCCGTCACGCCTGCCGCCGCGAGGCGGGTGCCCGCCTCGACGGCGGCGTCCGGCGACGGCGCGCGGATGATCCCGATGACCCGGCGCTCCACGAGGCGGGCGGTCAGCGCCCAGCGGTGCTCAGCCACGCGACACGACCTCGATCTCGTACACGCGGGCCACGTCGATCGTGTTGCCCGACGGGTCGGAGATCGACAGGCGCACCTGGTCGGCCGTCACCGAGGCAGGGACGCGGACGGTGCCCGCGGTGTTGCCGGTGACGGCGGCGACCCGCTGCCAGCCGGACGCGGTGTGCGCCTCGACGGCGAAGTCGCGCAGCACGTCCGTGCCGGGGACCGGCGACTTGGAGTAGCCGGAGTGGACGCGGATCTCGCTGATCGGGTACTCGCGGGCGAGGCTCACAGTGATCGTCGGCGCGGTGTCGCCCTCGGCGGAGATCCACCGGCTGTCGTCGGAGCACAGGCCGTCCACGGCCTTGGCGCCCTCGGTCCCGGCGCGCAGCACCGACGACACGGTGACGGAGGCGTTCAGCGCGACGTTCACGCCGCCGACGCCGGAGGCGAGCAGCCGGTCGGCGATGTCCGAGAACGGCCCGCCGGCGCCGGGCTCGCCGCCGCGCGGCACGGTGGCCCGCCACAGCGAGCCGGTGGCGGGGGCGGTGACGTACAGCAGGTCGGTGCCGTTGACGGAGCGCTGGGCCCGCAGCCGCTGGAGCCCCTGGCGGACGTCGCCGAGCGCGCTGAACGCCCACGGCCCCGTGTCCGGCCGCTCGGCGCGCACGACCTGGCTGCGGACGCCGCCGCAGCCGCCCGCCTCGGCGACGAAGTAGATCCGGGTGCTGGCTCCGGCGCGGGTGACGCCGATCGTGGCCGAGTTGTCCACGGCGTGGTCGGCCCGCGCGACGACCGTCTCCCGCTTCCAGGCGGCGCCGTCCCAGGTGGCGTAGCGCACGTCGAAGCCGGCGAACGTGCTGCCTGAGCGGGCCGTCAGGTACCGGTAGGCGATGCCGGCGAGCTGGTCGCCGTACACGGCGAGCTTGGCGGTCTGGACGGCGCGGCTGGTCGAGGTGATCGTCTCACCGTCCTCGTACGGCTGGTAGACGACGGTGTTCCCCGCGCCGGGCGCGAGCGGCACGGTCAGCGCGGCGCCCGTGACGTCGCGCCAGGAGCCGTCGGCGGGGTCGAACACGGCGTACGAGCCGAGGTGCCGGTGCGTGGTCGCGGGCCACGGGCCCCACTCCCAGAGCACGTGCACCCGCCCGGCGGCGTCCACCTGCAGGTCGTCGGGGTAGAAGGAGTGGTTGGTGCCGGAGCCGATGACGGCGACCCGGCTCCAGGCGTGGGTGGCGGTGTCGAAGCGGTACAGCCGGCCGTCGCGGACGGCGGCGGCGTCCCGGTGGGCCCTGACCATCACGTAGGCGGAGCCGTCCTTGCCGCGCGCGGTGACCGGGTAGGTGAAGCCCAGCCCCGAGTCGGGGAGGGTGGCGCTGGCCTCGGTCAGCGAGGTGACGTCGCCCGGCCTGGTGCCGCGGTAGTAGCGCCAGCCGTCGCCGTGCATGGAGACGAAGGCGTGGATGATCCCCTCGCCGTCCAGGACGATCGAGGGCTGGTTGTGCCCGACGTCGTCCACGTACGTGACGCAGGCGCCGGACACGTCGGGCAGGCAGCCGTCGCGCCAGGTGCCGTCCTCGGCGCGGGCGGCGATGTGCACCTCGTGGCGGCCCGCGGTGGAGGCGGGGGCGTTGTAGGCGAAGTAGTCGGTGCCGGCGAACGAGTCGAGCGGACGCCACCAGCCGGACTGGTTGGAGGAGTCCACGGTGACGGGGACCTGTTCGACGGAGGGTTCGGCGACGGCCGCGACATCGGTCGGCGCGGCGGCGGCGGGCAGGGGGGCGAGGGCGGCCGCGAGCAGCGCGACGGCCGAGAGGATGACTGGACGGAGCACCGTTCCTCGTTTCATGGGAGGGGGCGGAAGGTGGTCTTCGTGGCGAAGTCGGCCAGGCCGTAGGAGAGGGTGACGGTCTCGTGCGGCCCGAGCTGGAGGCGGCCGTCACCGGGACGGGGCCTGCCGGAGTCGGTCCTGATCGTGCCCGTGAAGTCCAGGGCGCTCGGCCCGGCCTCGGTCACGGTGATCGTCTCGCTGTCGCCCCCGGAGGAGGTGACGTGGACGAGGCCGGTCTCCCTGGCGGCGGCGTCGAGGTCGAGCGGGGCGCGCAGCCGCACCGAGAGGGGCCCGCCGGGGCGCGGCGTGGAGTGGCGGAGGGCGGTCCGGTCGACGGCGAGCTGCGCCAGGCTCGCGTTCCACGCGGTGTTGAAGGCGACCCAGCCCTCGGTGTAGCCGAGGTCGGCCCCCGGGCGGTAGGGGTAGGACGCCTCCTTGGGCGAGCCGTCGAGCACGCCCCGCACGTCTTCCAGCTCGCCCGCGCCGTGGCCGGGCGGGTACTCCTTGGGCCAGCCGCGTTCGACGCCCTCGAAGCCGTCGGGGGTGGCGGCGTCGTGGGAGAAGTGCGCGTCGGCGGGGTTGCGGCCGAAGACGTGGTCGATCTGGCCGGCGGCGATGCGGCGCAGGGCGGCCTGCCGCGCGGTGTCGCCGGTCAGCGTCCGGGCGGCGGCGAGCGCGGCGGCGGGCAGGCCCGCGACGTTCCCCGGCTCGTTGTACTCAGGGATGATCCACAGTGAGTCCGAATATTTCCGGAAATCCCACATGTTCTGGGACCGGGCGATCACCACGTCCGCCCACTGCTCGATCTTCGCCCGCAGCTCCCGCGACGGGTGCCTGGCGGCGTAGAAGGCGAGCGACTCCATCGTGACGTGCTCGCTCATCCGCTGGCCCTTGGTGGTGGCCGGGTCGTTCCAGTCCAGGTGGGCGATGATCCAGTCCACCTGCGCGCGGGCCGCGTCCAGGTGACGCCCGGCGCCGGGCAGCCCGTCGCGCACCGCCACGTCGTGCATCATCAGGTTCGGGACGATCGAGTGGCCGGGCGGCAGCTGCCCCTTGCCCGTGCCGAAGACGGTGTACGTCTGGAACAGGTCGGCGCTGTGCGGCACGTCGTACCAGTTCCACCGGTCGCGCGCCGCGTCGCCCCACAGCGCGGTCAGGTGGTCGCGCGCCTTGAGGTACTGCTCGCGCGGGATCCACCGCTCCAGGTGCGGGTAGGCCCACACGAACCAGGCGAGCTGCTCCTTCAGCAGGTCGTGGTTGACCCGCCCCTGCAGGTACAGGTCCACGCCCCAGTTGATCAGCTTGACGATCTCGGGCGCGTCCTGCGCGGCGGCCACGGCGAGACCGTCGTAGCGGCCGGTGCCGGGGGCGCGGGTGAAGGCGTCCGGGTTCGACAGGTACAGCTCGATCAGGCTCTGCAGCGTGAACGAGAACTGGTGGTCGTCCCGCCAGGCCACGCCCGTGTTGCCGCGGTTGCAGTGGTCGCCCTTCGGGTCGGAGAAGACCAGCTTCGACGCGTCGCCGTGGGCGCACCTGCTCTCCACCATGAAGTCCACGGCCCGCCGGATCGCCACCCGGTACGTCCAGTACGGGCCGACGCCGAACGGGTGCGAGACCCCGTTGCCGACGGCCACCGTGTACGGGCCGGGGGAGGCGGGGCGGAAGGCGGTGAAGTCGCCGGCGCCGCCCCGGACGACCCCGGTGAACGTGCCGCCCTCGCCGCTGACCGTGAACGGCGTGCCGTCGGCCGCGCCGGGCGCGGTGAAGCGCTTGGGCCCGGTGAGGTCGTAGCCGCTCTGGTTGACGAGGACGTCCTGCTGCGGCTCGGCGGGGCCGAGGCGCACGGCGTCGGCCCTCGTCACCTTGCCCTGCGTGGCGGCGGTGACGGTCACCTCCAGCGTCTGCCCGGCGGCCAGGCGCACCGGGCCGAGCCGGTGCCAGGCGTCGCCGAACGCGGCCTGGTCGGCGGTGACGCGGGTGCCGGCCCAGGCGTAGGTGACCTTGGGGTCGTTGACGTCGGAGGAGGCGGGGATCCAGACGTCGAGCCCGTACTCGCCGTCGGCGGGGGCGGTGAGCGTCCAGGTGGCGGTGGCTCCCACCTCCCTGGTGAAGCGGGTGGTGCCGCCCTCGTAACCGGTGCGCTGGGCCTGGGTCCACGTCCCGGTCTCGCGGTAGCCGGGGTCGCGGGTGGTGACGACGGTCTGCGCCGCCGCCGCCGATTGGGGCGCGGCGGCAGGGCGGGGGGAGGCGGCGGCGGGGGTGGGCGGCAGGGTGGGCGGCAGGGCGAGCGCCGCCGCCAGGGCCAGGGCGGGAAGCGGGACGGATAAGGCGCGCCGGGCGCGGGTTCGTGCGAGCATGACGAGGACCACCTGTGTCGAAGAGGGCATGCGGTGTCGTCGGAGGCCGCCCGGCGGAGCCGGGGCCGCCACCCGGGAGTCGCCGCTCCCGGTGGCGTCGGCGTGCGGGGAGTTGCCGCTCCCCGCCGCGCCGGGGCGGGGGTCGCGGTTCCCCGCCACGCGCCCCCTGCCGGGCGGCTGTCCTACTTCTGCAGCGGCTTGGCCGTCTCGGCGGCCTTGGCCAGCGCGTCCTTCGCCGATGACTGCCCCACGAGCACGGCCTGCACCTGCTCGGCGATGGCGGTCTCGATCTGGGCGTACCCGGCGTAGCGCCAGAACGGGTTCGGCGTCGCCGTCTTGGTGATCTTCTCGGTCCACTCGGTGGTGAACGTGTCGCCCGCGACCTTCGGGTCGGCCAGGCCCGCCGTCGTCGTGGGCGGCAGCTTCACCTTCTCGAAGAACGCCGCCACCGTCGCCGTGTCGGACGTCGCGTACGAGGCGAAGTCGGCAGCGGCGTCGGAGCCCTCGCCCTCGACCACCACGATGACGTGCCCCCACAGCAGCGCCTGCGGCGTGTCGCCCGCCTTGAGCACCGGCCTGGCGAGCGGCGCCATCTTCCCGGTCAGCGACTTGTCGGGCGACTGCGCGGCCACCACGCCCCGCGTGATGATCGCGTCGTCGTAGAAGGCGGCCTTGCCCTGGGCGAACAGCGCGCGGGCGTCGAAACGGTCGACGTCGGGGGCGATGAGCTTGGCGTCGTACAGCTTCTTGTACCACTCGACCGCGGCCACGGACGCGTCGTCGCCGACCGTGATCGTGTCGCCCTCCAGCAGCGGGCTGCCGAACGTGCGCATCCACGGCAGGATGTCCTTGAGCTGCGCCGCCTTGGTCGCCGCCGCGTACGGCGTGATGCCGCCGCCCAGCTTCGCCACCTTGCGCAGGGCGTCCTCGAACTCCTCGACGGTCGCCGGCATGCCCTCGACGCCGGCCTTCTTCAGGATCTCGGTGTTGGCGACCAGGCCGATCGAGCCGGTCGTCCACGGCAGGCCGAGCTGCCTGCCCTGGAACCGGCCGCTGGACAGCGCGACGTCGGTGTAGCCGCCCTTGGCGGCCTGCGCGCCGAGGTCCTTCAGCCTGCCCATGGCGGCCAGCGCCGCCAGCCAGGAGATGTCGAGCTGGACGGCGCCGGAGAGCTGGCCGCCGCGCAGCTTCAGCGTCACCTGGTTGAGGTACTCGTTGTACGGGAACGACGCCGTGTCGATCTTCACGCCGCCCTTGGCCGCGTACGCGTCCACGATCGCCTGCACGGCGGCCTTCTGCGCCTCCTCGTTGAGCGACCACGAGGTGAAGCCGAACGTCCTGGCCGCGGCGTCGCCCTTCGGCGCGCCTCCCCCGGCGGCGTCGGGGGCGCAGGCGGCCAGGGCGGCGCCGAGCGCGGACAGGCCGGCCAGGCGGAAGGCGGCGCGGCGGTTGAGCGTTTCCATGTCTCTCCTACGGGTGGGGGATGGGGTCAGCCCTTGACCGCGCCCGCCGTGAGCCCGCCGACCAGGTACCGCTGCAGGAACATGAACGCGGCGATGACCGGGAGCGAGACGACGAAGGACGCGGCCATGAGGTCCGGCCAGGCGGTTTGGAACTCCCCGAGATACGTGTGCACCAGCCCCGGCGGCAGGGTCTGCCGGTCGGGGTCGGTGAGGGTGAGGGCGAAGATGAAGTCGTTCCACGCGCGGACGAACGCGAACAGCCCGGCCGCGACCAGGCCGGGCGCGGCCAGCGGCAGCGCGATCTGGTGCAGCGTCCGCCAGCGGGAGGCGCCGTCGATCGCGGCCGCCTCCATCAGCGTGGACGGCACCGTGTCGAAGATGCCCTTCAGCATCCACACGCACAGCGGCAGCGTGAACGTCGTGAACGACAGGATGAGCGCGCCGTAGCTGCCGAGCAGCCCCGACGCGCTGAAGACGGCGTACAGGGTGACGAGCAGCAGCGCCTGCGGGAACAGCTGCGAGGCGAGCACGAGGTGCATGAGGGACTTGCGCCCGCGGTAGCGGAACTTGGAGAACGCGTACGCCATGTACGCCGACACCAGCACGCTGAGGAAGGCCGTCACCACCGACACGACGACGCTGTTGACGAGGTAGCCGAACAGCTGCTCGTTCTGGGCCAGGCGGGCGAAGTGGTCGAAGGTGATCTCGGTCGGCACCAGGGAGGGCGGGAAGGTGAAGGCCCGCTCGTCCGGCGTGAACGCGGTGACCACCAGCCAGTAGATCGGCGCGAGCCCGAAGAACCCGATGACCGCGACGGCCGCCCAGGCGGCGGCGCGCGAGCGCGGCCTCCTCCGCCTCGGCGCGCGGGCGATCGGGACGGACCGCGACAGCGTCGCCGTCATGCGTTCTCCTTCCTCAGGTAGAAGGCCATGAGGACGAGCAGCAGCAGCATCCACAGGCCGCCGAGCGCGGTGGCGTGGCCCAGGTCGAAGCCCTTGAACGCGGTGTCGTAGACGGCCACGGCGAACGTCTTCGTCGCCCCGGCGGGGCCGCCCCCGGTGAGGACGTAGATGGTGTCGAAGTGCTGGAAGTTCCAGATGAACTCCAGCAGGAACGCGATGCCGGCGATGGCGCGCATGTGCGGCACCGTGACCGACCTGAAGCGGCGGATGGCGCCCGCGCCGTCGACGGAGGCGGCCTCGTGCAGTTCCTTCGGCATCGTCTGCAGGCCGGCGAGCAGCATGACCATCATCCAGGGGAAGCTCGCCCAGGTCTTCGTCACGATCACCGCGATCATGGCGGTCGTGGGGTCGCCGAGCCAGCTCACGTGCGTGCCGAGCAGGCCGTTCAGCACGCCGTAGTTGGCGTTGAAGATCCACAGCCACAGGAACGAGACGACCACGCCGGGGATCACCCAGGGGAACAGGAACACGCCGCGCAGCCAGCCGGGCAGCCCGGCGTTGAGCGCGAGGGCGAGCGCGTACCCGATGACGAACGGCGCGATCGTGGCGCCGAGCGTGAAGACCAGCGTGTTGCGCAGCACCGGCCAGAAGTCGCCGCCGAGCAGGTCGGCGTAGTTGGCCAGCCCGACGAACGCGCGTCCCGGACGCACCAGGCTCTGTTCGAAGAAGCCCGTGACCAGCGCCGACACCAGCGGGTAGGCGATGATGGCGAGGAACAGCGCGAGGCCCGGCACCATCAGCAGCCAGGCGAACTGGCCGTCGGTCAGCCGGCGGTTCACGCCGTGCCCGCCGCGACGGCGTGCACCGGGCCGACGTAGCCGAGGCCGATGCTGATGGAGTCGGCCGTCTCGATGACCGTGCGGGCCAGCTCGGGCTCGCGCGCCTCCAGGTCGATCGCCGACAGCGGGCCGGAGATGGAGATCGCGGCCACCACCGCGCCCGACATGTCGCGGATGGGGGCCGCGACGCAGGCCCGGCCGAACGCCAGCTCCTCCACCTCGGTCGCGTACCCGCGGCCGACCACGGTGGCCAGCTCCTGGTCGAGCCGCTCGTGCGTGACGATCGTGCGCGACGTGTACGGCCGCAGCGACGCCTCGGGGATCAGCTCGCGCCGCTCCTCCGGGGTGAGCGCGAGCAGCAGGCACTTGCCGATGCCCGTGGCGTACAGCGGCTTGCGCTGCCCGGTCAGCACGAACGACCGCGGCGCCAGCCTGCCCTCGAAGTTGAGCAGGTAGAACATCGAGTCGCCGCGCCGCACCGCCACGTTGACGCCGAGGCCGAGCGCGGCGGCGAGGTCCTGGGCGACCTGTCGGGCCTCGCGGTGCACCGGGTTCTGGTTGAGCGCGACGCCGCCGAGCGTGATCGGCGCGGTGCCCAGCCGGTAGAGGCCGCTGACCTCGTCCCGTTCGACGAACTCCAGCGTCTCCAGCGTGGCCAGCAGGCGCGACGCGGTCGAGACGCCGAGCCCGGTGGCCTTGGCGACGTCCGACACGCGCAGCTCCGGCCGGCCCGTCAGGAACGCCCGCAGGACCGAGATGGCCCGCTCCACGCTCTGGTTGTTGCTCTGATCGGAAGCCACCCTGTCTCCATTGCAATCGACTTGCACTATGTGGGATGGTCACGCACATGCCGCAAATTCGTCAAGTGCGATGTTTCCCGGTGAAGCTACGGCACCGCGACGCCTACCTCGGCGCACCCGCGCAGGAAGAGGGCTACTTCGTCCGGCCGCCCTGGCGCAGCCTCTACTCGGCCCGCTTCGAGACGCTGCTCGTCTCGATCACGGCCGACGACGGCACCACCGGCTGGGGCGAGGCGCTCGCGCCCGTCGCGCCCGAGGTGCCCGCCGCGATCGTCGAGAAGCTGCTCGCCCCCGTGCTCGTCGGCGAGGACCCCACCCGGATCCGCCCCCTCTGGGACAAGCTGACCGGCCTCATGCGCGAGCGCGGCCACCTCACCGGCCACCAGGCCGACGCGCTCGCCGCCGTGGACATCGCGCTGTGGGACCTCACCGGCCGCCTCACAGGACGCTCCGTCGCCTCCCTGCTCGGCGGCGCCTTCCGCGAGACCGTCCCCGTGTACGTGAGCGGCCTGCCCCGCCCCACCGACCCCGAACGCGCCGAGCTGGCCAGGGAGTGGGCCGCCAAGGGCGCCACCATGGTGAAGCTCCACCTCGGGCACGGCGTCGAGGAGGACCTCGCCACGTACGACGCCGTCGCCGCGTCCGGGCTGCGCGTCGCCGTCGACGCCCACTGGGTCTACGACGTGCCGCAGGCCGTCCGCCTGGCCCGCGGGCTGGCCGAGCGCGGCGCGCTGTTCCTGGAGGCGCCGCTCGCCCCCGAGGACGTCGAGGGCCACAGGGAGCTGGTCCGCCGCGCCGACCTGCCCATCGCCGTCGGCGAGACCCTGCGCAACCGGTACGAGTTCGCCCACTGGCTGGGCCGCCGCGCCGTCGGCCTGGCCCAGCCCGACGTGGGGCGCACCGGCATCACCGAGCTGATGTCCATCGCCGAGCTCGCCGCCGCCCACCACGTCCGGGTCGCGCCGCACCACTCCACCGGGCTGGGCGTGGCGCTCGCCGCCGGCGTCCACGTCAGCGCCGCCCTCGGCAACCTCGCCTACTTCGAGTACCAGCCCACCACCTGCGAGGCGGCCGGCTCGATCCTCACCGCGCCGCTGCCCGGCGACGCGACCGGCTTCCCCGTGCCCGCCGGGCCCGGCCTCGGCGTGGACGTCGACCCCGGCGCCCTGTGACCACGCACCTCCGACGCAGTGGACGCCGACCCCGGCGCCCTGCGGCCACGCACCTCCGACGCACCTGAAAGGGAGTAACTCCGTTGGTTCTGTCTGGACTGATCCCCATCCTCGCCACCCCCTTCACCGACGGCGGCGAGCTCGACCTGCCGAGCCTGCGCCGGCTGACCGAGTGGCAGCTCGCCTCCGGCGCCGACGGCGTGGCCGTGTTCGGGATGGCCAGCGAGGGCTTCGCCCTGACCGCCGACGACCGCGCGCGCGTGCTCGCCGAGGTGCGGGCCGCCGCCGGCGCCGCCCCCGTCGTCGCGGGCGTCGGCGCCACCAGCACCGCCACCGCGCTCGAACAGGCGCTCGCCGCCAGGGACGGCGGCGCCGACGCGCTCATGGTGCTGCCGCCGTACCTGGTCAAGCCGTCAGGGGCGCAGCTCGTCGACTTCTACGGCGCCGTGGCCGAGCGGGCGGGGATCGACGTGATGGTGCAGGACGCGCCCGGCGCCACCGGCGTCAGCATGCCCGAGCCGCTGATCGTCGAACTGAGCAAGCTCGACGGCGTCACCTCCGTGAAGGTGGAGGCGCCGCCGACCGCGCCCAAGGTCGGGGCCGTGGCCGCGGGCGTCCCCGACGGCTTCGCCGTCTTCGGCGGGCAGAACGCGCTGTTCTGCCTGGAGGAGTACGCGCTGGGGGCCGTCGGAACGATGCCCGCCTGCGAGTTCACCGACCTGCTCGCGCCGGTGCTCGCCGACTGGGCCGCCGGGCGCGCCGCGCAGGCCCGCGCGGGACACGCCAGGCTGCTGCCGCTGATCCGCTTCGGCATGCAGCCCGGCCTGGCCTGGGCCGTGCACAAGGAGGTGCTGGTCCGCCGCGGGCTCATCGACTCGGCCGCCGTACGCTCCCCGGCCCGCCCCCTGGACCGCGACAGCCGCGCCCTCCTCGACGCGATCACGGCGGAGCTGTGGTGACGGCGGGCGGGCCCGGAGCGCGCGGCGTGCTGCTGGCGGGCGGCAACTCCGGCATCGGCCTGGCCGTCGCCGCCGCGTTCGCGGAGCGGGGCGACCGGGTGGCCGGGATCGGCCTGCAGCCGTGCGCCGACCCCGTCTACGACGCCTTCCTCGTACGCGACTGCGCCGTCCCCGCCGAGGCGGACGCCGCCGTCGCCGACGCCGAGGGCCTGCTCGGCCGCCTCGACGTCCTGGTGCTGGCCACGGCCGTGATGCCCGTCGCCCCGGTGGTGCGCACCACCGACGCGCAGTGGAGGACCGCCATCGGCGCCACCCTGGACGCCGCCTTCCACCTGTGCAGGGCGGCGCTGCCCCGCCTGGCGCCGGGCTCCGCCGTCGTGGCGGTCAGCTCGGTCAACGCGTTCCTGGCCGCGCCCGGCGTGCCCGCGTACGCCGCCGCCAAGGGCGGGCTGGACGCGTTCGTCCGCCAGCTCGCCCTGGAGTACGGCCCCGCCGGGATCCGCGTCAACTCGGTCGCCCCCGGCCTGATCGGCGGGGAGGACCTGGAGAACGCCGCGGAGGGCTACCCGCTCGGCCGTACGGGGACGCCGCGGGACGTGGCCGAGGCGGTCGCCTTCCTCGCCTCGCCCGGCGCCGCGTTCATCACCGGGGCGGTCCTGCCGGTGGACGGCGGCCTGTCGATCGCCTCGCCCGCCGCCTACCTGCGCCCGGACCTCCGGGCCCGGTTCCTCCCGTGACCGGCCCTCATGTCAGCGCAGGGCGGTCCTGCCGGTGGACGGCGGCCTGTCGATCGCCTCGCCCGCCGCCTACCTGCGCCCGGACCTCCGGGCCCGGTTCCTCCCGTGACCGGCCCTCATGTCAGCGCAGGGCGGCCCGACGTGGTGGGCGTCGGCGAGGCCATGGTGCTGCTGGAGGCGGACGACCTCGCCGCGGCGGCGCGCTTCGACGCCTCCGTCGCCGGCGCCGAGCTGAACGTCTGCACGGCCGTGGCCAGGCTCGGCCTGCGGGCGGCGTTCGCCTCGCGGGTCGGGCCCGACCCGTTCGGGACGCGGGTGCTGCGCGAAGCGGAGGCCAGGGGCGTGGACACCGGCCTGGTGATCACCGACCCGGGCCGTCCGACCGGCGTGTTCTTCAAGGAGATCAGGCCGGACAGCGGGCGGCGCGTCCACTACTACCGCGCCGGCTCGGCCGCCTCCGCGATGGACGTCCCCGACGCGGGGGCCATTCTGGCGCGGCGGCCCCGCGCGCTCGTCGTGTCCGGGCTGACCGCCGCGCTCGGGCCGGGACCGGCCCGGCTGGTCGCCGCCCTGTGCGAGCAGGCGGGGGACGCGCTCGTCGTCCTCGACCCGAACCTGCGGCCCGCCCTGCCGGCGCCCGACCTCGCGCCGCTCCTGCCCAGGGTCGGGCTGCTGGTGCTCGGGCAGGACGAGTCGCGGGTGCTGTTCGGCGAGAGCGACCCCGCGCGCGTGTTCGCCGCGGCCAGGGCCGCCGGGGTGGGCGAGGTGGTGCTCAAGGGCGGGCCAGAGGGTGCCTGGTACGCCGGGGACGCGGGGCCCGAGCACGTCCCCACCGCCGCCCGGGAGGTACGCGACCCCGTCGGCGCGGGCGACGCGTTCCTCGGCGGCTACCTGGCGGCCCGGCTGTCGGGAGCCGGGCCGGGCGCGGCCACCCGCCTCGGCGCCGAGCTGGCCGGGCGCGTCGTCGCGACCTCCGGCGACACGGCCGGCCTCCCCGACCCGGCCACCGCCCACGCCCTGCTCCGCCACGCCCTCACCGATGGGCTCACTGACGAGGGCAGGGGTCAGCGGTAGACGGCCACCGCCGCCTCGCCGATGAAGGCGTCCACGGCGGTCACCACGTCGCGCACCGCGGGCGAGCTCGCCTCCGCGATGGCGCGCAGGCGGCCGACGAGCTGGGCTGACGGTTGGTCGAGGTAGAGCTCGCCCTCCACGCGCAGCGCCGCGACCAGCCCGCACAGGGCGGCGGCGCGCGCGTCGGGCTCCTTCCATCCCTCGACGGCGGAGCGCACCCCGTACGAGGCCCGTACCACGTGCGCCAGGTCCGTGACCTGGTAGCGGGTGCGGGGCAGCATGCCGAGACGGCGGCCGGTCACCCGGGCCAGCACCCCGGCGGACACCAGGCCGTCCCGGGTGCGGGGGTAGACGTCCTCGGCCGTCTTCTTGATCCAGAGCCGGGCGTCGCGGCGGGCGCCGTCCCGCTGGATGAGGGCGAGCAGGCCGTCCGCGACGCCGCCGTCGCCGGGCCCCGGTCGCGGCGGCGCGGCGGGGACGGCGGCGGCGCGCCCGTCCGCCAGGGCGACGCGGCCGCTGAGGGCGAGTTCGAGCAGCGCCGCCCCGGCGAGGCCCAGCGCCATCGAGGTCTGGTGCACGGCGGGCTTGCCGGACTGGTCGTGCGCTATGAGGTAAAGCTCCTCGTGCAGCGCCAGCCCCCGCCCCGGGCCCTGTCCTGGGCCGTACCCGGCGCCGTAACCCATGGCCTGTCCCGTGCCGTATCCCGAGCCCAGTCCGGGGCCGTATCCCGAGCCCAGTCCGGGGCCGTACCCCGTGCCCTGCGCCGGGCTGTGTCCCGCGCCGGGCGCCCCGGCCTGCCCGCCGCCGCTCACAGGCGTTCCTTCACGGCGCCCTGGTCCGCGGCCGGGCCGAGCCCCTGCACGGAGGGCCCGCGGCCGGCGACGTAGAGCCCGCCGAGCACGAGCGCGCCGACGCCGAGCCACACGAGGCCGAGCGTCTGGGCCAGGATGTTGGCGTTGACCACGACGAAGATCAGGATCGCCATGCCGATCAGCGGCACGAACAGGTGCGTCCAGAGGTCGCGGGACTTCCCGCGCGCCACGTAGTGGACGATCACGGAGACGTGCAGGACGATGAACGCCACCAGCGCGCCCATGTTGATGAGGCTGCTGAGCAGGTCGGGCCCGTCGGCGCGGGTGGACATCCACAGGCCGAGCCCGAGGGAGAGCGCGGCGACGAGCAGGGTGGCGTTGGCCGGGACGGCCCGCCTGACGGAGATCCTGGCCAGGAACGACGGGAGCTGCCGGTCGCGGGCCATCGCGTACAGCAGGCGCGAGACGGCGACCTGCGCCACCAGCGTGTCGGCCAGCCCCCAGGAGATGGCGGTCGCGACGGACGTCGTGTGCGACAGCCAGTCGCCGCCCGCGACGGCGGCGGCGTCGTAGAACGCCGTGCTCGACCCGGTTTCGAGCAGGCCCTGCGGATCGGGCACGAGCAGCGCCGCGACCCAGACCTGCACGATGAACAGCGCTCCGGCGAGCAGGAGCGCGAGCCGCATGGCCTTGCCGACCTGCGCGGAGCCGCCGGTGGACTCCTCGACGAGCATGCTGATGCCGTCGAAGCCGAGGAACGACAGCACCGCGACCGACACCGCGCCGAAGATGACGGGCCAGGAGAAGGTGTCGGCGTTGAACAGCGGCGACAGGCTGAATCCGTGGCCGCGGCCCTGCAGCAGCGCCGTGACGCCGACCAGCAGGAACAGCCCGAGGACGACGAGTTCGGCGGTGATGAGGACCTTGGTGAGCCGTACCGTCATGCGGATGCCCCGCAGGTTGATCACGGTGTTGACCACCACGAAGAGGATCAGCCACGCCCACACGGGCACGTCAGGCACGGCGCTGTTCATGGCGATGGACGCGATCAGGTACAGCAGGCTGGGGACGAGCAGGTAGTCGAGCAGGATGGCCCAGCCGGTCATGAATCCGACGGGGGCGGCGATGCCGCGTCCCGCGTAGTTGTAGACCGAGCCGGACAGCGGGAACGCCTTGACCATCTGGGCGTAGGAGACGGCCGTGAACAGCAGCGCGATCATGCCGACCAGGTACGCCAGAACCGGCATTCCGCCTGAGTGCTTATAAACCTGACCGAAAATGGCGAACGGCGCGATCGGCACCATGAATATCAGGCCGTAGAACACCAGGTCGGCCAGGCCGACCCCCCGCTTGAGCTCCTGACGGTAGCCGAACTGTTCAATATTCACCTGTGGCTGCACTGCGGTTCCCTTAATCGTGATTTATCAACTTTCGGGGCTATCTGCGCCTGTCCAGAGGGAAATGGGAGACTGGCGGGGTCCGAGGGGTGATCTTTCCGTAGTGTGCGTGTCTCCCGCAAGGGGGGGATTCGTCCGGATGAATGATCTGCGTCCGGGCAAATGTCAGGCATGCGGAAATATGTGATCATGGGCGCGCAGGGCAGTGGAAAGGGCACGCAGAGCGAGCTGCTCTGCCGCGGCCTCGACCTGGTCCACATCAGCGTCGGCGCCGTCTTCCGCTGGCACGTCAAGAACCGCACCAAGCTGGGCGCGCGGGTGCGCCGCCTGGTCACGGCGGGCGAGCTGGTCGGCGACGACCTGGTGGAGGACGTCGTCAGGGAACGGCTCGCCCAGCACGACTGGAACCACGGGTTCGTCCTCGACGGGTTCCCGCGCAACCGGCGGCAGGCGGAGTTCTTCCTGGAGAGCTACGACGTCGACGCCGTGATCCACCTCGACCTGCCCGACGAGGAGGTGCGCAGGAGGGTGCTCGCGCGGCGGCTCTGCTCACGCTGCGGCCAGGACTACAACCTGATCTCCCGGCGGCCCGAGGTGGAAGGCCGCTGCGACGTGTGCGGCGGCGAGCTGGTCACACGCGCCGACGACACGCCGGAGGCGCTGGACAGGAGGCTCGCCGACCACCACCGGACCACCGGCCCGGTGCTGGAGCTGTTCCGCCGCAAGGAGCACGTGGTGACGGTGGACGCGAGCGCCGGCATGGACGCGGTGCAGCAGCGCGTCCGCGACCGCCTCGGCCTGCCGCCCCACCTCCCACCCGGCTGAGGGAGGCCCGGGGAACCCCCCGACGGCTCAGGTGGCCTCGGCATCCCTCGGCGCCGAAGACGCCGAAGACGCCGAAGACGCCGAAGACGCCGAAGGTGATCCAGGGGCCTGGGACGCCGACGGCGCGGAGGGCTCCGCACGTTCTGCGGGTTCGGCACGGTCGGTGGTTTCGGCGAGATGGCGCCGTTCCTCCCTGACGATGCGTTCGGCCAGCGCCTCGTCCGTGACGTCCACGGCGTCGGGCGTGGACTCGGCGAGGTGGCTGCGCCGGGCGTAGGCGTCGAACAGCGCGGTCTTGGCCTGCATGATCCGCAGCAGCCGCTCGTCCATGCTGCCGGGCGTGACGAGCCGGTGCACCCGCACCCGCCGTACCTGGCCCATGCGGTGCACGCGGGCCACGGCCTGGCTCTCCAGGGTCGGCTTGACCTGCGGCTCGCAGATGATCACGACGGAGGCCGCCTGCAGGTTGAGCCCCACCCCGCCCGACTGGATCTGCGCCAGCAGCACCGCGTGACCCCGGGCCGCCGTGAAGGCGTCGACCACCTCCTGACGGCGTCCAGGGTCGAGTCCGCCCCAGAGCGGGCCGTGCACGGGGGAGCGGAGGGCGGCGCCGACGGCGGCGAGCACGTCGCGGAAGTAGGAGAACACGACGACCTTGAGCCCGGCGCCGTCCGCCTCCTCGACCAGCTCGCGCAGCCGCTCCAGCTTCGCCGACGTCTCCGGCACCGCGTAGGCCGCGCGGCGCATCGCCATGAACGAGCCCGACCCCACCGCCTCCCGGTAGGCGACGGCGTCGGCCGCGCCGAACTCCTCCCACTCGTCCACATGGACCAGATCGGGCAGCTCCGTGACCACGTCCCTCTGGTTGCGGCGCAGGTAGACGGGGGCGACGGCGCGGCGGAACGCCCGCGCCCGACTCGCCGGGTCACCGGGCTCCACCTGCCAGGACAACCCGGGCTGGAGGTGGTCCACCAGGGCGCGGAACTCCTCGACGCGGTTCTCCATCGGCGTGCCGGTCATGAACAGCACCCTGTCGGCCTCGCCGCACCACCTGGCCACCGCCTTGGAGCGCAGGGCACGCGGGTTCTTCACGTAGTGCGCCTCGTCGACCACCAGCATCCCCACCTCGGGAACCGGGTCCAGGGCGCGCAGCCCGTCGAACGTCACGACCGCCACCCCGCCGCGCTGGAGCCAGGCCGCCCTGGCCAGGTCCCGCTCGTCGCCGTGCAGCCGGTACGCCGTGAGCGTGCTGCGGCTCTCGATCTCCCGCAGCCAGTTGACCAGCACGCTCGCCGGGCAGACCACCAGGGAGTGCGTCGTCCCCCGCGCGTGCAGGTGCGCCAGGGCGGCGATCGCCTGGATCGTCTTGCCCAGCCCCATCTCGTCCCCGAGGATCACCCGGCGCAGGCAGAGCGCGAACCGCGCCCCGAACGCCTGGTAGCCGCGGAGGGACACCCGGCGCAGCGTGTCGTCGAGCTCCTGCGCCCGCACCCGCGCGGCCAGGTCCTCGGGCAGGAACCCCTCGGCGGCGGCCCGGTCCTTCGGAGCCGCGGCGGAGAGCTCCGCCAGCAGGTTGTGGTAGTCGGCCGCGCGAACCTCGAAGTCGATCCACGCCAGAGCCTCGCCGGGCGGCGGGCGCAGCAGGTCCGTGGTGGCCTGGGTGAGGAGCAGCCGCGTCGCCGTCTCGTCGGCGAGCAGGTCCGCGATCTGCTCCGCCGCCGTCTCCGCGCGGCCGCGCCGGCGGCTCCCCGACAGGAGCCTGCGTAACCGGCTCCTGAGGAGGCGGGCCTCGGGGATCAGCCGGCCGAACCGCCGTGCCAGCGTGTCGGCCGCGCGGCGGGCGCGCGGCAGTTCGGGGCCGGCGGCGACCAGCCGGTACAGCGCCATCAGCAGAGCGCCGGTCTCGGCGTCCCGGCTGCCGACGTCGACGTGGGGCACGCAGGACACCGCGGTGGCTCGCGCCATCCGCTGCGCGGCGCTCTGCGCCCGCCATCGCGTCTGCGGCCCGACGCCGGGCAGTCTCTGCAGCTCGTACGGCGTCGCCTCCAGCACGTCGAGCACCGTGGTGTACCCGGCGTCCCGCAGGGCCCCGAACCGCAGGCGCCCGCCGGTGACGTCCTTCAGCCGGGACACCGGCATGGCGCCGAGCTCGGCCCTGGCCTGCCGGGCGCGGAGCGGTTCGAGCGCGGCGCGGACCTCCGCCGTCGCCCTGTCGTGCTCGGCGACCAGGCCGCGTGCGTCGCCCAGCAGCCGCGCCGCCCGCCGCAGCAGGTCCCGGACGTCCCCGGCGGACGGTGATCCCATGGCCAGAACGTACCTCCCCGGCGTGGGCGGCGCGGGAGAGCTCCCGCAGGGCGGTCAGGCCGTCCACGCCGGGCATGCGGATGTCCAGCAGGGCGACGTCCACCTGATGGTCGAGGGCGGCCGCCCGGCGGCCCGGTTCTTAACCGGCGCCATACATCCCATATATCTATAGTGCTAGGACATTAGATGTATGGAGGAATCGGTGATCGAGTTCCATCTGGACGCGAAGTCCGGAGTCTCGCCGTACCTGCAGCTGGTCCAGCAGGTACGGCACGCCCTGCGGCTGGGCCTGCTGCGCGAGGGCGACCGGCTGCCGACCGTCAAGGAGGTCGTGGCGCAACTGGCGATCAACCCCAACACCGTTCTCAAGGCCTACCGGGAACTGGAGCACGAGGGTCTGGTCGCCGCCCGCCCAGGGGTGGGCACGTTCGTGACGGCGACGCTCGCCGGCACGTCGCTCGCCGCGCACGGCCCGCTACGGCTGGAGCTGCGGCGCTGGCTGGCCAAGGCCCGCAGGGCGGGCCTCGACGACGAGAGCATCGAGGCCCTCTTCACGACCACCTTCCGAACCGCCTCCCAGGAGGACATCGCGTGACCGCTGTCCTGCAGGCCCAGGGACTGGGCAAGAAGTACGGCAAGCGTTGGGCGCTGCGCGAGTGCACCGTCGAGATCCCGGCGGGCCGCGTCGTCGGTCTGGTGGGCCCCAACGGAGCCGGCAAGACCACGCTGCTGAAGCTGGCCGCCGGCCAGCTCCAGCCGACGGCCGGCGCCATCACCGTGCTCGGCGGCCGCCCCGCGGGCACGCCCGAGCAGCTCGGCAGGGTCGGGTTCGTCGCCCAGGACACCCCCGTCTACGCGGGGCTGACCGTCGCCGACCACCTGAGGTTAGGGGCGCGGCTCAACCCCCGCTGGGACGCCGCCGTGGCGCGGGAGCGCGTCGCGCGGCTCGGGCTCGTCCCCTCCCACCGGGTGGGCAGGCTGTCGGGGGGCCAGCGCGCCCAGCTCGCCCTCACCCTGGGCCTGGCCAAGCGGCCCGAGCTGCTGATCCTGGACGAGCCCGTGGCCTCGCTCGACCCGCTGGCCCGCAGGGAGTTCATGCAGGGGCTGATGGAGGCGACGGCCGAGCACGAGCTCAGCGTCCTGCTCTCCTCCCACCTCGTCTCCGACCTGGAACGGGTCTGCGACTTCCTCGTCGTCCTCGTCGACTCGCGCGTGCGGGTCGCGGGGGAGACCGACAGGCTGCTGGACACCCATCACCGGCTCACCGGCCCGCGCCGCGATCCCGGCCGGCTCCCCGCCGGGCAGCACGTGGTCTCCGCGAGCCACACCGACCGGCAGAGCACGTTCGTGGTCCGCACCGACGCCCCGATCCACGACCCCGCCTGGACGGTCACCCGGCTCGGCCTGGAGGACCTCGTCCTGGCCTACATGGACAGGCGCACCGTTGCGGAGCGGCGAGTCGCGTTGGAGGTGCGGCGATGATCTGGCTGACCTGGCGCCAGCTCCGCGGCTCGGCCGCGATGACGGCCGCGGCCCTGCTCGTTCTCGCCGTCGTCCTGGCCCTGACCGGCCCGGACCTGGCGACCCGCTACACGGCCGGGATCGCCGAGTGCGCCCAGGACGGCACCTGCGACCGCTTCTACGACCAGTTCTTCGGCGCGTACGAGCTGCCGTTCATGGCCGTCACCCTCGTCGTGCTGCTGCTGCCCGCGCTCATCGGGCTCTTCTGGGGAGCGCCGCTGATCGCCCGCGAGCTGGAGGCCGGCACGCACCTGCTGGTGTGGAACCAGAGCGTGACCCGCGGCCGCTGGCTGGCGGTCAAGCTCGGGCTCACCGGCCTGGTCGCCGTGGCCGCCGCCGGCCTGTGCGGCCTCGTGGTGACCTGGTGGTCCGACCCCCTGGACAAGTCGGCCGCTGAGAGCCTCGCCCTGATGGCGCCCCTGGTGTTCGGCGCGCGCGGCATCGCCCCGATGGGGTACGCGGCCTTCGCCTTCGTCCTGGGCGTGACCGTGGGCATGCTGGTGCGCCGCGCGCTGCCCGCCATGGCCCTCACCCTGGCCGTCTTCGCCGCGGTCCAGCTCGCCATGCCGCTGCTGGTCCGTCCCCACCTGATGCCTCCGGTCACGTCGGCCTTCGAGCTCGGCAGGGCGAACGTGGAGAACCTCGGCATGACACGGGAGGGAGGCGGACCTGTGCGGATTCTCCTGAGATCGGCCCTTCCCGGCCAGGCGGGCGCTTGGGTCCTGTCCAGCACCCTGGTCGATCGGTCCGGACGCGCGATCTCCGACGGCGACGGCGAAGCCGCTCTACAGGTCTCCACGACGTCGGGACCCTGCTCACCGTCGGGAGCGGTGGGAAGGGGCGACGCCTGTATGGCCGAGATCAACCGGCTCGGCTACCGGCAGCGGGCGACCTACCAGCCTCTCGATCGCTTCTGGCCCTTCCAGTGGATCGAGACCGGGATCTACGCCCTGCTCACCCTCGGCCTCACCTGGCTCTGCTTCTGGTGGATCAGGAGACGCCTGTCATGACCGTCACCAGGACCGCCGCCGCCGGGCTCGCCCTGCTCCTGGCGGCGGCCTGCACGGCGCCGACGCCGCCGCGCAGCCAGGCGAGCACGGCGGGCAGCGCGGCCTGCACACAGCCCCAGGGCTCCCCTGGGCCGGAGACTGCCACCACGATCGACGTCGTCGAGCAGGCGTACTTCTGCATCCTCGGCAACCACTACGGCGGCGCCACGCTGGACGCCCGCTCGCTGCTGGTCGCCGGCTTCGCCGCCCTGACGCAGGAGCTCAACCGCAACGGGCGCGACCTGCCGGAAGCCGGCATGCCGCCGCTGACCGGCGACAGGAAAGCCGACTGGGCCGCCTTCGAGGCCGCCTACCGTAAGATCACCGATCGGGTGCCGGACCTGCGCGACCGGCTGGCCGTTGTCACCCTCGAGTCCATGGTGGCCGCTCTCGGCGACGATCACGCCTCCTGGACGCACGGTGGCAGACGGCCGCCCGACATGTACGACGGCGACGGCTACGGCCTCGGTCTCGAGGCGAACGTCACCCGTTCCCAGGCGACCGGCGACCTCGGCACCGCCCTCCCCCCGCTGTTCGTCACGGCCGTGCTGGGCGGCGCGGCGCGGGCCGCCGGGCTGCGCCCCGGCGACGTCGTCGAATCGGTCACCGGGTCGGCGCCCTTCATCGACGGGAAGGCCACCCCGGCGATCGCCGCCCTCTACCCGCGGTACCCGGAGGCGCGCCCGGTCCGGCTGCGGCTCCTGCGGCAGTCCACCGGCCGCCGCTGGAGCGTGACCCTCAAGCCCGGCCTCTACGAGCGGGATCCGGCCGCCCTGCGAGTGGTGACGTCAAAGCTGCTCGACGACGACGTCGCCTACGTACGGCTGACCGCGTTCGCGCCCGACTCCGCCACCAGGGTTCTGAAGGCCATGACCAGGCTGCGCACCGGCCGGACCCTCGCCGGCGTCGTGCTGGACCTGCGCGGCAACACCGGCGGCAGCGTCAAGGAGGCCGCCCGGCTGCTGAGCGCGTTCGTCCACGGCGAGGTCACCGCCTACCTGTGCACCGCGGACGGCAGATGCGAGCCCGTGCGGACCGACGACACCGTCGAACTGCTCGGCCTGCCGCTGGCGGTCCTCACCGACCGCGGCTGCGCCTCGGCCTGCGAGCACTTCAGCTCCGCGGTCAAGGACCTGCGCGCCGGCCGGCTGGTCGGCGCCAGGACCGCCGGCGTCATCTCCGGCCCGTCGCAGGGGTACCTGCTCCGCGACAACACCGTGCTGGCCTTCCCGGCGAGACACCATCTCGGGCCCGCCCGCGAGGCGATCGACCGGATCGGCGTGCCCCCCGACCACCACACGCCCCTGACGCCGCAGGACGCCGCGGCCGGGCGCGACCCCGCCCTGGCCAAGGCCCTGACCCTGCTGCACGAGTGAGGACGGGACGTTCGATGAGACAGATCCTGGCACTCGCCGCGGGACTGGCCGTCCTCGCCGCGTCCGCCTGCTCGGCACCCGTGCCGCCCAGGTCCGCCGCCCCTTCGGCCCCGCCGGCCGGGCCGGCCGCCCTGCCCGCGCCCACCGGCCCCCGTCCGGTCGGCACCACCGTCCTGTACCTGAAGGACACCTCCCGCCCCGACCCCTGGAACCCCGACGCCGAAGCCAGGGAGCTCAAGGTCACCCTGTGGTACCCGGCCGAGCGGCGCGACGGGCGGCGGGCGCCGTACATGACGGCGAAGGAATCGGAGATCCTCATGAGGAGGGAGGGGATCACCGGCGTGCCGTACGACACGCTGAGCAGGACGCGGACGAACGCCGTCGAGGACGCCAGGCCCGCGGGGCGCGACCTTCCGCTGGTGGTGCTCTCTCCCGGCTTCACCAAGCCGATGAACACGCTCACGTCCCTGGCCGAGGAGCTGGCCAGCCGGGGGTACGTCGTGGCCGGGATCGACCACACCTACGAGAGTCACGCCACGACCTTCCCTGACGGGCGGGTCGCCGAGTGCCTCGCCTGCGACAGCGACACCGATCCGGGCTTCGGCACGGGGGTGGTCCGGGGCCGGGCGGCCGACGTCTCCTTCGTGCTCGACCAGCTGACCTCGGCGTGGGACCGTTCGGGCCTGATCGACCGCTCCAGGATCGCGATGGCGGGCCAGTCGATCGGCGGGGCCGCCGCCCTGGCCGCCATGGTGAAGGACTCCCGGGTGCGAGCCGGCATCGACATGGACGGCACCACCTACGCCCGGATCCCCAGGAGCGGGTTCTCCCGGCCGTTCATGTTCCTGGGCTCGGCGGAGCACGTCCCCGGCGGACGCGACTCCTCATGGGACCGCGACTGGAGGCTGCTGACCGGCTGGAAGCGCTGGATCGTGCTGTCGGGCGGGGAACACGGGTCCTTCACGGACCTCCCGCTGCTGGCGGAAGCCCTCGGCATCAAACCCGCCTCCGGCGTTCTGCCGGCGGCTCGGGGCGCCGAGCTCACCCGCGCGTACGTGGCGGCCTTCCTCGACCGGCACCTGAAGGGGCGGCCGGGGCCCCTTCTGGACGGGCCGTCGCCGCGTCACCCGGAGGTGAGGTTCTGCCCCGCGGCGTGCCGTCGGTCCTGAGGCCGCCGCGGGGCAGGGGTCAGTTCACCCGGGTGACCCGGCCGAGGGCCGGGGCCTGCAGCGGGGTCCTGGCCCGGATGTAGGACTCGAAGGCGTCGATGTCGCGTACCTTCTCCACCCGCTCGGTGCCCTCGGTCAGCACGGAGAAGCCGTCGCCGCCGGTGGCGACGAAGGAGTTGGCGGTCAGGCGGTAGCGCGCGGCCGGGTCGACGATCGCGCCGTCGAGCTTGACGGTGGCCGGGTCGATCTTGTCGCAGGCGGGCCTGGCGTTGTCGTACGTGTAGGTGAGCCCCTGCGAGACGCCGAGCACGCGGGCGGTGCTCTGGCCGCACCACTGCTGCTCCAGCAGCCGCTCCAGCTGGGCGCCGGTGAGCGTCATGGTGACGAGCATGTTGCCGAAGGGCTGCACGCGCAGCGCCTTGCCGTGCGTCACCAGGTTCGACATCTCGTTGCCGGTGGGGTTGACGATCAGGTCGCCGCCGATGCCGCCGCCGTACGGAGGCTGGATCGCGATCTGGGCGCCGCCGTTCTCGGGGGCGGAGGTGGCGAAGAGCCGGGCGTCGGCCAGGGCGTGGCCGATGGTGGACTCGCCCGCCGCGTTGCGCTGGGCGGTGAGGTCGCGGCCGAGCAGGCCGACCGGCCGGTCGAGCAGCGTCTGCGCCTGCCGGTCGGTCCTGCGGCGCAGCGCGGCGATCTGGCCGTCGGGCTTGACGTCGTGGGTGACGGTGATGTTCTCGGCCTTGGAGGAGGTGGGGTTGCCGGTCGCCCGGTCGACGGTCAGGACGATCCTGGTGAGCTCGCGCGTGTGGGCCGAGGTCTGGGTGACGGGGATGCCGTTGATCACGCAGTTGTACGGGTTGTGGGTGTGCCCGGAGATCACGGCGTCGACCTCGGGGTCGAACCTCTGCACGATGTCCTTGATCGGCCCGGCCAGGTTGTTGCACTCGTTGGGCAGGCCGCCGCCGGTCTGCCCGCCGCCCTGGTGGACGAGGACCACGATGGTTCGCACGCCCTTGGCCTTGAGCTCGGCCGCGTAGGTGTTGACCGCCTCGGCCTCGTCGCGTCCTTCCAGCGGCGCGGTGGGGCCGGGGGCCTCCTTCAGCGTGTTCTTGTAGCTGACGCCGATGATGCCGACCTTGACGCCCTTGACCTCCTTGACGACGTAGGGGGTCATCGCGGGCTTGCCGGTGGTGGTGTCGACGATGTTGGCGCCCAGGTAGGGGAAGTCGGCGCCCTTGAAGTTCGGGATCGCGCAGCCGTCGATCGGGTGGCAGCCGCCGTTCTCCATCCGGCGGAACTCGGCCAGGCCCTCGTCGAACTCGTGGTTGCCGACGCTGGAGGCGTCGATGCGCATCAGGTTGAGCGCCTGGATGGCCGGCTCGTCGTGCAGGGCGGTGGCGTTCATCGTGCTGGAGGAGATGTTGTCGCCGGCGGAGAGCCGCAGCGTGCCGTCGGGGTTGTCGCGCTGGAGCCGGTCCATGTGGGCGGCGAGGTACTCGGCGCCGCCGGCCGGGACCGGCCCGGACGGCGTCATGCCGAAGCTGGTCGGGAAGCCGGAGTGGAAGTCGTTGAACGCCAGTAACTGGATGTCCACCGTGTCGGCACGCGTGGGTAGCAGGCTGGTGCTCCCGAGCACCAGCGCCAGGAGGAGGTTGCGCATGGCCTCGAAAGTGACATACTCCCAACAGATCACACAAGAGGGTAAATTTCTAACATCATCCGTCTAATGTGAATTATTGACATACGAGATGGAACGCGGGAGGGTTCCTCCCATGTCCACGATCCTGGCCACGATCCGGGGGGTCGAGCCCACCCTCACCGCGACCCACCGGCGCATCGCCGAGACGATCCTCGCCGAGCCCGCCGCCGTGGCCGCCTCGACCATCGGCGAGCTGGCGGAGCGGTGCGGCACCTCGCTCACCACCGTCACCCGCTTCTGCCGCGAGCTGGGCCTGACCGGCTACCCCGAGCTCAGGCTCGCGCTGGCGGCCGAGCTCGGACGCAACGACGCCGCCCCGCGCGAGCACGGCCTGATCGCCTTCTCGCCGGACGACCCCGCGAGCCTCGTGCTGCGCAGCCTGCTGGCCAGCGACCTGCGCGCGATGGAGGAGACGGCGGCCCAGCTCGACCTCGAAGCCGTGGACCGCGCCGTCTCCGCCCTGGTCCGCGCCAGGTTCATCGACTTCTTCGCCGTCGCCGGCAGCGCCGGCGTGGCCATGGACCTGCACCTGCGGCTGCACGCCGTCGGCCGGCCGTGCGCGCTGTGGACCGACGTGCACAGCGCCGTCTGCAGCGCCAACGCCCGCGACGAGCGGGACGTGGCGGTCGGCATCTCCCACTCCGGCACCACGGCCGAGGTCGTCGAGCCGCTGACCATCGCCAGGGAACGCGGCGCCACCACCGTCGCCGTCACCAACTTCCCCCGCAGCCCGCTCGCCGAGGCCGCCGACATCGTCCTCACCACCGCCGCGCAGGACACCCCCTTCCGGGCGGGCGGGGTGGCCGCGCGGCACACCCAGATGCTCGTCCTGGACTGCCTCTACATCGGCGTCGTCCAGCGCACCCACGAGACCAGCGACCAGTTGCTGACCGCCGCCACCGAGGCGGTCGCCAAGCACCGCCTCCCCCCACGCTAGGAGCCCCCCATGCGCCTCGCCGTCGCCGCTGTCGCCCTGGCGGCAGCCGTCACAGCCTGCGCCCCTTCGACCACCGCGAGCGCCGGCCACCAGGGCAAGATCACCCTCTCCGTCTGGGGGTGGGGTCCCGAGGCCAACTTCGACAAGATGTTCGCCGAGTACGAGAAGCTCAACCCCGGCGTCGACGTCGACGCCCGCTCCTTCACCACCTCCACCGAGTACGACACGATCCTGTCCACAGGACTGGCCGGCGACAGCGGCCCCGACCTGGCCTGGCTGCGCGCGGGACCCCAGCTGCAGCCGCTCGTCGAAGCGGGACGGCTGCTCCCGCTCGACACCAAGGACGTGCCCGGCCTGGCGGACTTCGACGAGGGCGTCCTGCGCGCCGCCAAGGGCGACAAGGACGGCAAGGTCTACGGCGTCCCGTTCGCCGTGCAGACCCTCCAGGTGATCTACAACAAGAAGATCTTCGCGGACAACGGCATCACCCCGCCGAAGACCTACGCCGAGATGCTCGCCTCCGCCGACAAGCTCAAGGCCAAGGGCGTCATCCCGTTCGCCTTCGGCGGCAAGGACGACTGGATGCTGCCGATCGTGGCGAGCATCTTCGGCACCGCCCACTGGGGCGGCGACGAGTTCCTCGCCGACGTCAAGGCCAAGCGGAAGAAGTTCGCCGACCCGCGCTTCGTCGAAGGCATCGACCAGCTCAACAAGCTCAAGCCGTACTTCCCCGAGAACGTCGCCGGCGTCTCCTACACCGACGCGCAGATCCTGTTCTCCTCCGGCAAGGCGGCCATGTTCCCCGGCGGGCTGTGGGAGCTCAACTTCTTCGGCGAGAACGCCAAGGACGTCGAGCTGGGCGTGTTCACGCCGCCCACGCCCGAGGGCCAGGGCCTCATGCCCGGCTTCACCGACGGCTCGTACGGCGTCAACGTCAAGACCAGGCACAAGGCCGAGGCGCTGAAGTTCGCCGCCTGGCTGGCCTCCAAGGACTACGGCCGGCTCTACACCGACACCCTGCGCATCTTCTCCGCCGTGCCCGGCGTCACGCCCGAGGACCCGCTGCTCGCCGAGGTGGCCACGGCCTTCGACCAGCACGGCGCGACCTACTTCATGAACGAGTTCGCCTACGGCAACCCGTCGTCGGCGGCCGTGTTCTCCAAGGCGCTGCAGGAGATGCTGCTGGGCCGCCTCACCGCCAAGGAGGCGGCCGAGCAGCTCGACGAGAGCGTGTCCACATGGCTGTAGGCGCGCGGCGGGGATCGTCGTACGTGTTCCTGGTCCCCGCCTTCCTCCTCTACACGGCCTTCGTGGTCTACCCGCTGTTCACCGGCCTGACGTACAGCTTCTTCTCCTGGAAGGGCACCCTGCGCGCCGGGTTCGCCGGATGGGACAACTACGCCGGCCTGCTGTCGGGCGCCTTCCTCGACCAGCTGCTGCCCGCGCTCGGGCACAACGTCCTGCTGTTCGCGGGCACCATGGCGGTGCAGAACACGCTGGGCCTGGTCTTCGCGCTCGCGCTGTCGCGGGCCCGGCGCGGCAAGCGGGCGCTGCAGACCATGTTCGCCCTGCCGTACCTGGTCAACCCCCTGGTCATCGGCTACCTGTGGACCCTGCTGCTCAGCCCCGCCTTCGGCCCGGTCAACGCGCTGCTCAAGCCGCTCGGCCTGGCGATGCCGTGGCTGGGAGACCCGGACACCGCGCTGCCGACCGTCGTCCTCATCACCACCTGGCAGTGGGTGGGCTTCCCGATGCTGCTGTTCAGCGCCGCCCTCGGCGGCATCCCGCAGGAGTACGCCGAGGCCGCGAGGACCGACGGCGCGGGCTCCTGGCAGGTGTTCCGGCGGATCACGCTGCCGCTGCTCAAGCCGGCCATGGCGACCGTCACGATCCTCAGCTTCATCGGCAGCATGGGCACCTTCGCCCTGGTGTACGCGCTCGGCGGCTCCAACGGCGCCCCGGCGGGCGCCACCGACGTGCTCGGCCTGCTGTTCTACCGCACGGCCTTCGCCTCGGGCGACGTCAACGCGATGGGCACGTCGTCGGCGCTCGCCGTCTTCATGTTCACGTTCATCTTCGGCTCGACGCTGCTGCTGGAGCGGGTCCTGAGGAGGAAGGCGTGAAGGCCGCGGCCGTCAGGATCCTGCTCTGGGGCTACGCCGCCTTCTCCATGGCGCCCCTGGTCGTCATGGTGCTCAGCTCGCTGCGCCCCACCGGCGACATCTTCGACCAGCCGCTCGGCTGGCCCACCGGGTTCGGCAACTACGCCAAGGCGTGGACGGAGGCGTCGTTCTCCACCTACGTCGTCAACTCGGCGGTCGTCGTGGTGTGCGCGGTGCTGCTGGGCGCCGGGGTCTCGCTGCTGGCCGCGTACCCGCTGGGCCGCAGGGAGTTCCGCGGGCGCTCCGCGCTGGCCGCCTACTTCGTCTCCGGCATGACGCTGCCCGCCCACCTGGGCGTGCTGCCGCTGTTCTACCTGCTGGAGAGCATGGGGCTGGTGGACTCGCTGACCGGGCTCGTCCTGGTCTACGCGGCGGGGTCGGTCCCGTTCAACGTCTTCGTGCTGACCGCCTTCTTCCGCCAGCTGCCGCACGAGCTGGACGAGGCCGCCTCCCTGGACGGCGCCGGGCCGTTCGCGACCTTCTGGCACGTGATGCTGCCGCTGGTCCGGCCCGCGCTCGCGACCGTGGTGGTCTTCCAGTTCGTACCGATCTGGAATGACTTCTTCTACCCGCTGGTGCTGATGCGGGATGAGACCAAGCTGACCCTGCCGGTCGGGCTCACCCACTTCTTCGGCCAGTTCCAGAACGACTGGGGGACGCTCTTCGCCGGCCTGGTGATGACGACGATCCCCCTGGTCGTGCTCTTCGTCCTGGCCACGCGCCAGATCGTCGCCGGGCTGACCGCCGGCATGAACCGTTGAGGGACAATTCATGGATCTTGTGATGGCCTTCGCCGACGAGGCACGCTCCCGCCTGGACGGGCTGGTGACCGGCCAGCTGCCCGTCATCAGGCAGGCGGGCGCGATGATCGCCGCGACCGTGCGCGCGGGCGGCGTCCTGCACGCCTACGGGACGGGGCACTCCGAGGCGGTGGCGCTGGAGGTGGCGGGCCGGGCGGGCGGGCTCATCCCCACCAACCGGCTCACCCTGCGTGACCCGGTGGTGCTCGGCTCGGCCGACCCGGGGGAGTTCGACCCGCTGGCCGAGCGCGACCCGGCCACCGCGCACCAGGTGCTCGCCCTGCACACAATCGAGGACCGCGACGCGTTCGTCATCGCCTCCAACTCGGGCGGCAACGGCTCGACCGTGGAGATGGCCCGGCTGGTCAAGGAGCGCGGGCTGCCGCTCATCGCGATCACCTCCCTGGAGCACTCCCGCGCCATCACCTCGCGCCACCCGTCGGGGGAGCGGCTGTTCGAGCTGGCCGACCTCGTCATCGACAACCTCGCCCCGTACGGCGACGCGGTCCTGCCCACGGAGCACGGCCCGGTCTGCGGCATCTCCTCGATCACCTCCGCGCTGATCGTGCAGCTGATGGTCGCCGAGGCGATCGGCCTGCTCCTGGCCGACGGCACGGCCCCGCCGGTCTACCTGTCGGCGAACATCCCCGGCGCCGACGCCCACAACGACGCCCTCGTGGCCCGCTACGCCGGACGGATCAGGACCGGGGCGCTGTGAACCTGACGATCGCCGCGTTCTGGCCGCCGCCTCCCCACGAGACGACCGCCGCCCGCTACCGGGAGATCGCCGACGCCGGCATCGACCTGGTCATCACCGGCAACTACCTCAACGACCGCGTCATCCTGCGGCACGCGCTGGCCTGCGCGGAGAAGGCGGGGCTCGGCGTGCTCGTCGCCTCGGACCCACGCGTGGACGTGCTCATGCGCGACCTGGACGTGGACCCGGCGCCGCTCCTCGCCCGCGTGGTCGACGACTACCGGCCGTTCCGCTCCTTCCGCGGCATCAGTCTCATGGACGAGCCGCACGCCGAGCAGTTCCCGAGGCTGGCGGCCGGGGTCGCCGCCGTGCGCGCCGCCGGCGCCTTCGCCTACGCCAACCTCTTCCCGAGCCACGCCACCGGCCCGTACGACGCGTACGTGGGGGAGTTCGCCCGGATCGTCCGCCCCGACGTGCTCTCGTTCGACCGCTACCCGTTCCTCGCCGACGGCTTCGACGACGGCTACCTCGCCGACCTCGCCACCGTGCGCGAGCACGCGCGCCTGGCCGGGCTGCCCGCCTGGATGTACGTGCAGACCCTGGCCTACGACGGGCACCGCGAGCCGTCGGCCGCCGAACTGGCCTGGCAGGTCAACACCGCCCTGGCCCACGGCTACACCGGCATCCAGTACTTCACCTACTGGACCCCCGACCCGGCGCGCGGCGAGGGCTTCCAGCCGGCGCTGATCGGCGGCGACGGCAGGCCGACCGAGCGCTACGGCGTCGTGCGCGACCTCAACACCCGCTGGCTGCGGCCGGTGGCGGCCGAGCTGAGCGGCTGGACGTCGGTCGAGCACGCCGGCGACGTCCTCGTGGGCCACTACGGCGAACGCCTGCGCTTCGTCTGCAACGCCCGCTTCGACGGGCCGGTCGAGGTCACGCTCGACGGCGTCACCGAGGCCTTCGACCCGGCGACCGGGTCGTACGAGCCCTGCGGCACCGCCTTCACCCTCCCGCCCGGCGGGGCGAGGCTGGTCCGGTGATCCTCTTCGCCGGCGTCGACGCCGGCGGCACCACCACCCGGGCCGCCGTCCACGCCGCCGACGGGACCAGGCTCGGCCACGGCACCGCCGGTCCGGGCAACCCGGCCGCGCACGGGCACGCCGCGGCCGGGGCGGCGATCGAGCAGGCGCTGCGCCGCGCGCTCGACGGGCTGGACCCGTCGCTCGTGGCCGCCTCCGTGGCGGGCGTGGCGGGCGGCGACGACGACTTCGCCGGGATGCTGCGGCGCGTCTGGGCCGCCTGCGGCATCGCCGCGCCGCCCCGGACGGTCGGCGACGTGGACGTCGCCTACGCGGCCGGCACCCCGGCCCCCTCCGGCACGCTGCTGCTCGCCGGGACCGGGGCCGCGGCGGCCCGCTTCCGCGACCGCGCGGTGGTCGCCGTCGCCGACGGGCTCGGGTGGCTGCTCGGCGACGAGGGCGGAGGGTTCTGGATCGGCCGGGCCGGGGTGCGGGCGGCCGTGCGCGCGCTGGACCGCGGCCTGCCACCCGGACCCCTGGTGGAGCTGGTCAGCGCCCACTTCGGCGTGCCAGGCGCGGCGAGCGCAGGCGCGGCGGGCTCGGATGGCGTGATCGGGGAGCCGCGGTGGCGGGCCGACCGCATCGTGCGGCTCGCGCAGGCCGACCGGATGCTGGTGGCGGCCGCGTCGCCGCTGGTGGCCGAGGCGGCGGCGGCCGGGGACGGCTGCGCGGCGGAGATCGTCGGCGCGGCGGCGCGGCGGCTGGCGGAGACGGCCGGCCGCGTGCACGGTGAGGGGCCGATCGTGCTGGCGGGCGGCGTGCTGACCGTGGACGGCCCGGTACGGGCGGCGGTCATGGAGCTGCTGGCCGGGCAGGAGGTGGTCACCGCGCGGGACGGCGCGGCCGGCGCGAGCTGGCTGGCCGCCCTCGGCCACCTGGGCGACGCGGCCACCCACGCCCGCTTCACCGGTGGAACGCGACAGCCGCCGTAGCCCGCCGCGCACCCGCTTCCCGGAAGGACGAAGCGGACCCGGGGGCGTCATTCCCGTCCCCTTCCCTCGAAGGGACGGCAGCCGGACGGCGGCTGCGCGTCACAGGACGACGACGGCGATCTGGTCGACGTAGTCCTCGGTGAGCCACACGTTGCCGTCTGGGCCGCCGGTGATGTCGAACGGGCCCGCGACGTTCGTGGGCAGCGGCTCGCGGTCGATCACTCCCTCGGTGGTGGAGCTGGTGACGATGCCGGCGGCCTGCTCCACGAACCAGATCCTGCCGTCCGCGCCGGAGGTGATGCCCCAGGGGAAGGTGTCGGCGTCGGGCAGGGCGTACTCCGTGAAGCCGCCGCCGACGGTCAGCTTGCCGATCTTGCCGTTGGCGTCGGTGTACCAGAGGGCGTCGTCGGGGCCGGTGACGATGTCCACCGGCATCGCGCCCGACGACGGCACAGGGAACCCGGTGATGACCCCGTCCGGGGTGATGCGGCCGATGCTGCCGGAGAGCGGCTGGGTGAACCACAGGTTCCCGTCGGGGCCGGTCGTGATGCGCATCGGGTACGCCCCCGCGGTGGGCAGCGGGTACTCCGTGATGTTCCCCGCGGTGTCGATGCGGCCGACCTGGTTGCCGAGCTGCTCGACGAACCACAGGGCGCCGTCGGGGCCGGCCGTGATGCCCCACGGGTAGGCGCCCGCGGTCGGCAGCGGGTACTCGGTGACGACGCCGCCGGTGGTGATGCGGCCGATCCTGTTGCCGTTGGCCTCGGTGAACCAGACCGCGCCGTCCGGGCCCGTCGTGAGGTGCGCGGGCTCGGAGCCGGCGGCCGGCAGGCTGTACTCGGTGAACACGCCGGACGTGGTCACGCGGCCGATCTGGCCGGCGTGGTTCTCCGCGAACCAGAGCGCGCCGTCCGGGCCCGTCGTGATCCCCACCGGGGTGGCGGGGCCGGTCGGGATGGGCAGCTCGTCGATGGTGAGGTGCTCCCGGCGCAGGGCGCCCTGGGGGCGCAGGGGCGTGGATGGGGCGTCGCAGCGGAGGCGGCGGTGCTCGGGCGTCTGCTTGAGCTTGAGACAGAGCGTCACCCAGGGGCGGGCGGGGGAGGGGCGTGGCGGCCGGCCGGCGGCCGCCGCGACCGCCGGGTGGTGGACGGCGAGGAGCAGGGCCAAGGCCAGGAGCGGGTGGCGCAGGTGCCGGATCGACGGGCGCATGACGGTCCCTCAGGGTGATGGTGAACGACACGGGCGAGACGCGGGCAGGGCCCCACTATCGCCCGTGGCCGCCGCCCGCCCTCGGTGATTCGCGTGCGTGGCAGGTCATGGAACGGCCAACTCACCGGCGCCCTTCGCCCGCCTGCCCCGCCAGGGGGACCGGAAGTCTGGCACGGCGGTCAGAGTAGGAGCGCCGGGCGGCGGGTACGAACCCCGTTCCCCGATGTGAGGAGGGTCCATGAGGCCAGGTTGCGGTAACTGCAGTTGCTCCGATCCGCTCTCGACCGCGAAGCCTCCACGCTGGGAGACCCAGTGGGTCGAATAGACCCGTCGCGTACGCGGGAACGGCCCCGTCCGGCACGTCCGGGCGGGGCCGTTCCGCGTCAGCCGCCCTGGGTGAACACGGTCTTCCAGCGGGAGCACTCGTCCACCGGCCTGCGGGCCGTGCCTCGGCACACCTGCGCCTTGATCTGCAGCGGGTCGCCGACGCGCTTGCTGAACGAGCCCGCGCCCGGCACGCAGTTGTACACCCCGTGCGTACGCCAGCGGCCGTTGCCGGAGTCCTGGTACCGGATGAGCAGCCAGGTGCAGCCCCTGCCGCGGGTGTCGTCCACGTAGCCCGACACCACCAGGCCCGCCCCGCGCGCCGTGACCTTGCCCCACGCGGCCCCCATCCCGTCGGCGGAGACGATCCTGCCCCACTTCCAGGAGGGCGCGGCGGCGGCGGGCGGCGCGAGGGCGGCCAGGGCGACGGCGGCGGCGCTCACGCCGGTCAGCACGCGGATCGCGACACGCATCGGGGGACTCCCTTGCTCATGGGACACAGGCACGGTCACCAGGGATACCGGCCGGCACTTGTGATCGGCTTGGAGCCGGGTGACGGCCGCGTCCGCCCCGGGCACGGAGCGCGGCGGCGGTCGGGCACCATGGAGAGGTGACGCGAACCGCACAGAGCACGCCCCTCGACTCCACCGGGATCGAGCCGCTGGCGGAGCTGGTGGCCGGGGGCGGTGTGGCGGTGCTCAGCGGGGCGGGGCTGTCCACCGAGTCGGGCATCCCCGACTACCGCGGGCCCACCGGCCGTGCCAGGAAGGCCCAGCCGATGACGTACCAGAGCTTCGTCGCCAGCGCCGACGCGCGGCGGCGGTACTGGGCGCGCAGCCACGCCGGGTGGCGGCAGATCAGCGGCGCGCGGCCCAACGCCGGTCACCGCGCGGTGGCCGCGCTGGAGCGGGCCGGCCTGCTCGCGGGCGTCATCACGCAGAACGTCGACGGCCTGCACCAGGCGGCGGGCGCGCGCCGCGTGGTCGAACTGCACGGCGCCCTCGACCGGGTGGCCTGCCTGTCCTGCCGGGAGCGCACGCCGCGCTCCGAGCTCGACCGGCGGCTGCGCGCGGCCAACCCCGGCTGGGACGCCACCGGCCTGGTCAACCCCGACGGTGACGCCGCGCTCACCGACGAGCAGGTGGCGGGGTTCCAGGTGGTCGGCTGCCGCTCGTGCGGAGGCGTGCTCAAGCCGGACGTCGTGTTCTTCGGCGAGAACGTGCCCAAGCCGCGCGTGGACGAGTGCTTCGCCCTGGTCGGCGGGGCGCGGGCGCTGCTGGTGCTGGGCTCGTCGCTGGCGGTGCGGTCGGGGCTGCGGTTCGTCGTGCGGGCGGCCGAGCTGGGGCGCCCCGTCGCCATCGTCAACCAGGGGCCGACCCGGGGCGACGAGCACGCCGCGCTGCTCCTCGACGCGCCGCTCGGCACGGCGCTCGGCGAGCTGGCCCGCCGCGTCGGGGCGCCATGACCCTGTGACGGAGCCGGGCGAGCCCGCCCCTCGGGCGGCGGCACGGTCGAGGCGGGGTGGGGCACAATGAAGGGCATGCCTCGACCCTCCTCCTGCCCCTGCGGCCTGCCCGCGCCGTACGACGACTGCTGCGGCCGCTTCCACCGGGGCGACGCGGCGGCCCCCACGGCCGAGCTGCTCATGCGGTCGCGCTTCAGCGCCTTCAGCGTCGGCGACGAGGCGTACCTGCTGCGCACCTGGCACCCGGCCGACCGGCCCGCCCGGCTCGGGCTCGACCGCAGGCTGCGCTGGGTGCGGCTGGAGATCCTGGAGACCGGGGGCGGCAGCGTCGTCCACGCCGAGGGCACGGTCCGGTTCCGCGCCCACTACCTGGAGCGCGGGCGTCCCGGGCAGATGGAGGAGCACAGCAGGTTCGTCCGCCTCGACGGGCACTGGGTGTACGCGGGAACGCTCTGACGGCACGGCGGCGCCGGCCGCCCCGCGCGGGGGGACGGCCGGCGCCGGTCCTTGGCGTCACGCCGGAGGCTGGTCCACCGGGGCGACGCGGACGCGGAAGTCCACCACGGTCGCCGCGTCCGGCGTGACGATCACCGGGTTGAGGTCGAGCTCGGCCACCTCGGGCAGGTCCTCCAGCAGCCTGCCCACCCGGACGATCTGGTCGAGCAGGTCGTCCACCGCGGCCGGAGCGGCCCCGCGGTAGCCGTGCAGCAGCGGCGCGCACCGCAGCGACGCGATCATCTCCGACGCCGCGGCCCTCGACACCGGCGGCACCCGGAACGCGCGGTCGGCCAGCAGGTCGGCCATGACGCCGCCCATCCCGGCCATGACCAGCGGCCCGAACGCCGGGTAGTTGAGCCCGCCGACGATGATCTCGACGCCGCCCGGCAGCATGGGCTGCACCACGGCCCCCGTCATCTCCTCGCCGATGGTCTCCTCCATGTCGTCGTACGCCAGGCGCACCTCGTCCTCGGAGGCCAGCCCGAGCCGTACGCCGCCGACGTCGCTCTTGTGCACCGGGCCGGTGACCTTGAGCACGACCGGCAGCCCCACCAGGGCGGCGGCGCGGGCGGCCTCGTCGGCCGAGCCGACCGCGACCGACGGCACCAGGTTCAGCCCGTAGCAGCGCAACAGGTCGGCCGTGGCCTCGGGCGACAGCCAGCCGCCCGCCGACCTGACGGCCAGCTCGGCCCGCACCACGCGGCGGGCGGCCTCGGCGTCGACGCCGGGCACGGGTTCCGGCAGCTCGGCGGGGCGGGCCCGCCACTCGGCGTACTCGGCGGCGCGGGCCAGCGCCGCGATCGCCTGCTCCGGGTACGCGTAGGCGGGGACGCGGCCGTCGATCAGCCCGTCGTGGCCGGCGACGCAGGCCAGCACCGTCTTGCCGGTGGTGCGGGCGGCGGCCGCGATGGCCTGCCGGGTCCGCTCCAGCCCCGAGCCGAACGGCGGCGTGTACACGACGAGGACGGCGTCCACCTCGTCCGCGGCGGCGACCGTCTCGACCGCCAGGCGGATCTCGTCGGCGTCGGCGTCCGCCGTGAGGTCCACGGGGTTGGCCAGCGCCGCCGACGAGGAGACGCGGCCCTCCAGCAGGTCGCGGGGCAGCTCGGGGACGACGAGGCCGCGGCGCTCGCACGCGTCGGCCGCCATCGCCTCGGGCCCGCCCGAGTTGCCGACGATCGCCACCCGCCTGCCGCCCGGCAGCGGCTGGGTGGACAGCAGCTTGGCGGCGTCCTGCAGCTCCTGGACGCTGTCCAGGCGGATCACGCCGCAGGCCGCCACCATCGCGTCCACGGCGACGTCCGGGGTGGCCGCGGCGGCGGTGTGCGAGCGCACCGCCCGGTCACCCGAGCCTGAACGGCCGCTCTTGACCATGAGGATCGGCTTGGTCGCGGTGATCCGCCTGGCGATCCTCGTGAACTTGCGCGGGTTGCCGAACGACTCCAGGTAGAGCGCGATGACGTCGGTGCCGTCGTCGTCCGCCCAGTACTCCAGCAGGTCGTTGCCGCTGACGTCGGCCTTGTTGCCGACGGAGACGAACGACGAGACGGGCAGCCGCTGCAGCAGCGCCGCGCCGACCGCGCCCGACTGCGACATGACGGCCACCCGGCCCGGCGTGGGGTCGCCCTGCAGGAACGTGGCGTTCAGCCGCGCCGCCGTGTTGATCACGCCGAGGCAGTTGGGGCCGACCAGGCGCATCCCGGAGGCGCGGCAGATCTTCAGCAGGTCGCGCTGCGCGCTGCCCTGGCCGGTCTCGGCGAAGCCGGCGGTGAGCACCACCAGCCCGGCGACGCCCGCGTCCGCGCACTCCCTGACGACGTCCAGCACGTACCGGGCGGGGACGGCGATGACGGCCAGGTCCACCGGCCCCGGCACCGCCGTGACCGACGGGTGACAGGTCAGGCCGGCCACCTGGTCGGCGTTCGGGTTCACCGGGTAGACGGGGCCGGCGAAGCCGCCGTCGATCAGGTTGCGCAGGACGCGGTGCCCGGCACCGCGCGGATCGCGGCCCGCGCCGATGACGGCGACCGAACGCGGAGCCAGCAGGCGGGCCAGCGCGGCGCGCTCCTCGCCCCCCTCGCCGCGTCCCTCGGGGGCCGGTTCGGTCCGCTGGTCCCGGGTGGCGCCGTCCTTGCTGGCGAACATGGTCGATCTCCCTCGTGTGTGCGAACGAGCGGTCTGACGTCGGGGGAACGGCCCGTTCGCGGCGCAGCCGTCCTCGGAGTCCAGGCTGCCCGGCGCGCCGGAGCCGGGGCAGAGCCCGAGGACCCCGGTGATCGGTGCCGAAGGTCCCACCCGCCCGGGACGTCCAGCCCCTCGGGGGCGGGCGGCAGGGACGGAGGGCTGTCCGACCTGGGACCTTCGCCCCTGTCCCCGGCCCGGACGGCCGAGGAGCGTCGGAGACGTAACCGGAGGAGAGCGGAGCAGATGAGATGCGCGCAGCCGTCGTGACCGACTTCGACAAGCCCCTGGAGATCCAGGAGATCCCCGTACCCGAGCCCGAGCCGCACCAGGTCCTCGTCAGGATCGAGGCGAGCGGCCTGTGCCACACCGACATCCACGCCGCGCACGGCGACTGGCCGGTCAAGCCCGGCCTGCCCTTCATCCCCGGGCACGAGGGCGTCGGCGTCGTGGAGCGGGTCGGCTCCGCCGTGACCGGACGCGTCGTGGGCGAGCGCGTCGCCATTCCGTGGCTCGGCCGCGCCTGCGGCACCTGCGCCTACTGCGTCGGCGGGCGCGAGACGCTGTGCGAGTCGCAGCAGAACAGCGGGTACGCCGTCAACGGCGCCCACGCCGAGTACGCCGTCGCCAGTGCCGACTACGTGGTGCCCGTGCCCGACGGCGTCGATCCCGCCGAGGCCGCGCCGCTCACCTGCGCGGGCGTGACCACGTACAAGGCGGTCAAGGTGTCGGGCCTGCGTCCCACCGAACGCGCCGCGATCTTCGGCATCGGCGGCCTCGGGCACCTCGCCCTGCAGTACGCGCGCATCTTCGGCGCCGAGACCATCGCCGTGGACATCACGGAGGAGAAGCTCGCCCTCGCCAGGGAGCTCGGCGCCGACCACACCGTGAACGCCGCCGACGCCGACCCCGTCGCGCGGATCAAGGAGCTCGGCGGCGCGGACGTCGCCGTGGTGCTCGCGGCCAGCCCGCGCGTGCTGGAGCAGGCCCACGCGTCGCTGCGGCGCGGCGGCCGGCTCGTGCTGGTGTCGCTGCCGAAGGACAACGTGATGCGGCTGCCCGTGTTCGAGACCGTCCTGGGCGGGCTGACGGTGATCGGCTCCATCGTGGGCACGCGCGGCGACCTGGCCGAGGTGTTCCAGTTGCACGCCGCCGGACGTACCAAGGTCATCTACGAGACCCGGGAGCTGGCGGACATCAACCGCTCGTTCGAGGAGGTCCTGGCCAGCGAGGTCCCGGCGCGGCTCGTCTTCCGCATGTGACCCCTGCGTGCCTCCAGGCAGCGGCCGGCGCCCCCGTGGGCGCCGGCCGCTCCCGTGTGCGCCGGCGGTCCCACGCCCGTGGGGCCGAAGGTCCCATGGCGCCGGTGACGTACGGCTCTGACGGGGGAGGGGGCGGCGCGGCGATGCTGATGGTGTCACCAGGACACCCCCACCTGACAAAGGAGGCCGTCATGGCCACCACCCTCCACCCCCCGGTCCTCCACACGCACGCCGCCACGGCGGCCCGCCACCCCGTCGACTACGTCTGGGCGGTCGCCAGGATCGCGATCGGCTGGATCTTCCTGTGGGCCTTCCTCGACAAGACCTTCGGCTGGGGCTTCGCCACCCCCGCGAACAAGGCGTGGATCGCCGGCGGCAGCCCGACGACCGGCTTCCTCAAGGGCACCGGCGACAACGCGCTCGGCGGCTTCTTCAGCGCGCTGGCCGGCCAGGCGTGGGTGGACTGGCTGTTCATGCTCGGCCTGCTCGGCATCGGCGCCGCCCTCGTCCTCGGCGTGGGCACCAGGATCGCCGCGGTGGCCGGCCCGCTGATGCTGGCCCTGATGTGGGCGGCCGAACTGCCCCTCGCCAACAACCCGTTCATGGACGAGCACATCGTCTACGCGGTCGTCCTGGTCGGCCTGGCCATGGCCAACGCCGGAGCCACCCTCGGCCTGGGCAACCTGGAGATCGTCAAGCGGAACCCGTACCTGCGGTAGTCGCCACGCCGCACCCG
>NZ_FOBF01000012.1 GCF_900109355.1 Nonomuraea pusilla | reverse complement strand
CGAGTGCCCGGCCATGCCCACGCGCGAAGGGTCGATCAGCCGGGCGCCCTTCCAGACGGGATGCCGTCCGAGCAGCCGGTCGAGCACGAACGACACGTCCGCCTGCCGCCCCCTGACCACCTTGGCTCCGCCCGTCATGGGGTCGGCCTCCAGCTCCTTGCAGGCGACGCAGCGGGCGAACCGCCCACCGGGCAGGGTCGTGCCGTACGACTCGTGGACGTGGTCGATCCCGGCCACCACGTACCCCCGGCTGGCCAGCTCCTCCGCGAGGGCGGTCAGCGACGTGCGCGACATCGTGAAACCGGGCGAGAGCACCACCAGCGGCAGCGTCCCCCTGCGGCCTGCCGGACGGGCCCCGCTGACGGCGTGCGTCCTGGTGCCGCTGACCGCCTCGCTCGGCACCCCCGTGATCTTCTGACCCTCCAGCAGGGCCTTGGCCTCCGCGTCCGTCATGTACGGGGCGGTGGCGCCGCCGCCCTTCGCGGCCGGGTACCACAGCGAGACCATCAGCTCCCTGGCCTTCTCCGTGGGCACCCAGGGGTCGGGACGGCCGCGGTCGACCAGGTGCAGGCTGACGGTCCCCACCGGCTGGGACCCGGTCGGGACGGGCAGCTCCAGGCTCGCGTCATCGGTGCGCGCCCGGCTCGCGGCCGCCGTGGCCCCGCTCCCGGCCTGGCTCGCGACCGTGGTGGCACCGGCCCTGGCCTGGCTCGCGGCCGTGGTCTCGGCCGCCTGCGCCGGCACGGCCGTGAGAAGGGCGAGCAGGCTCGCGGTGACGGCCCCGGCCAGGCCGGCGCCGCGTTTGATCGTGATTTCCATGGCGCCCATGCTCCCGACCGCGCCCGGGGCCGGGCTTCGGTCGAACGGCCAGCGTCATCTGCGACTTTGGCGGCGGCCGGCGTACATCGAAGGGCGCAGTACGCCGGTACGAAAGACGACGCGGCGGACGCGGTCAGCTGCGGGCGCGCTCCGCCGCCACCAGCTCGCGGGCCGCCGGCGCCACCTCCTGGCCGAGCACCCGCATCGCGTCCGGGTCGTCCCCCATGAGGATGAAGCCACTGACCCCGTACGTGAGGGCGATCGCGGCGAGCTGCTCCGCCCAGTCGCGCGGCGTCCCCTGCAGCAGCCGGTCGCCGGAACCGCCGAACCGCCCGCTGACGTTCAGCAGCCGCCGCACCGCGCGCGGATCCCTGCCCGCCTCCTCCGCCGCCGCGTCGATGGCCGCGTTGGACTCCTCGATCTGCCCCAGCCCCGACAGGTACGGCAGCGAGGGCAGCCACCCGTCGGCCTTCGCGCCGGTGAGCCGCAGCATGCGCGGCTTGTACGCCCCCAGCCAGATCCCGATGTCGTGGGCAGGGGCGGGGCCGCGCTTGGCGCCGTCCACCCGGTAGAACTCGCCGTCCACGCGGAGGCGGGCCTTCTCCCCCGCGTCCCACACGCCGCGGATGACGTCGATCGCCTCGTCGAGCGCCCGCACCGCCTCCGCGGGGGCGAGCCGGCGGCCGCCCATGGCCTCGATGGCGTCCCAGAAGCTGCCCGCGCCCAGGCCCAGCTCGAAGCGTCCGCCGCTCAGCAGGTCCAGGCTGGCCGCGGCGCGGGCGAGCACCGCGGGCGGGCGGAGCGGCAGGTTGACGACGTTGCCCGACAGCCGGACCCGCTCCGTGCGGGCGGCCACGTACGACAGCAGCGTCCAGGTGTCGAGGAAGGCCGGCTGGTACGGGTGGTCCTGGAAGGTCACCAGGTCGAGCCCCGCCTCCTCGGCCGCCTGAGCCAGGCCGACGACCTGCTGGGGGTCGGCGCCGGCCGGGGTGATGAACGAGCCGAACAGCAGGTCGTGTCCATAGTCAGGCATGGCGGGCCCCCATCCCGCGAGACGTTCCGTCCCGCAGCCGGTTCGCGGATCAGACGTGCCCTGCAACCGCACGTCGCCGTGGCTCATTCCCCTCGGCGGACCAGGCGGAAGGCCCCCGGGGCGGCCTGAGGGTGATCGGCGGGGGGTGTCATCCCGGGGCGTCCGCGCCGGTCGGCGGGGGGACGCCCCGGGGTACGCGCGTCAGGCGCGCCTGCCAGGACGGCGGGAGCCGTTGCGCATGTTCATGACGCCCAGCGTCATCAGAGTCGCCGCCGCGGCCATGCCCATGAGAATCACGATGCCCCTAACCATGGCGCACCTCCTTTCGCTCCAGAAAGTCACGTATAGCTACTTGCTGTAGCGTCTCCTCATGACTCTTGGGGAAAACCGTGCGTCTCATCCCGGATCCGTCAAGACGTGAAGAGGAACACCCCTGACGGCGGCATCGGTCAGGAAGATCGTCGCGGGCTTCTGCGGGTGACGGCGACGTGCTACAAAGGCCATTCATGGACCCATCCAGGGATATCGTGACGGCCGACCTGTACGACGAGCACGGCGACGAGCTCGACTCCTGCGACCTGCAGTTCCGCCAGTACGGCGGCCGCCACGCCTTCGGCGGCCCCGTCGTGACGGTCCGCTGCCACGAGGACAACGCGCTGCTCAAGTGGGTGCTGTCGGAGCCGGGCGAGGGCAGGGTGCTGGTGGTCGACGGCGGCGGCTCCGTGCACGCGGCGCTGGTGGGCGACGTCATCGCGGGCATCGCCGCGGGCAACGGCTGGTCCGGCGTGGTGATCAACGGCGCCGTACGCGACGTGGCGGCCCTGCGCGGCCTCGACCTCGGCGTCAAGGCGCTCGGCTCGAACCCCCGCAAAGGCGGCAAGCTCGGCACCGGCGAGCGCGACGTGCCGGTGACGTTCGGCGGCGTCACCTTCCACCCCGGCGCCCACCTGTGGAGCGACGACGACGGCATCCTCGTCACCCGCCCCTGACACCCCGCCGGCCGGACGGCCCGGCCGCCCGGTCAGGCGGCGTCGGGCAGGGCGGGGTCCTTGCAGCGGAGCAGGAGCATCGCGGCGTCGTCGTGCAGCGGGCCGTCGACGTGGGCGACCAGGTCGAGGCGCAGCTTCTCCAGCGCCTGCTCCGGGTCGTCGTCGCCGAGCAGGAAGGAACGCTCCACCAGCGGGTAGAAGGAGCCGGTGCGGTCGCGCGCCTCGACCACGCCGTCGGTGTACAGCAGGATCTGGTCTCCGGGCGCGAACGGCACCTGGTACGGGGCCGGCCCCGGGGCGTTCAGCTCCGACAGGCCGAGCGGCGGCGCGGTGGCGCCCGGCTCCGCGAGCAGGGTCTCGCCGTCGGCGCGCAGCAGCAGCGGCGCCGGGTGGCCGTAGTTGAGCAGGGTCAGCGTGCCGTCGGTGGCGGCCTCCGCCAGCACGGCGGTGACGAACTCCTCACCCGACAGCCGCCGGTTGAGCGCCCGCTCCACCCGCCTGGTGACGCCGAGCAGGTCGGCCTCGTCGTGCGCCGCCTCGCGGAACGCGCCCAGGACCGTGGCGGCCGTCTCGACCGCCTCCAGGCCCTTGCCCTGCACGTCGCCGACGATCACGCGGACGCCGCCGGGGCCGGTGACGATCTCGTACAGGTCGCCGCCGATGCGGGCCTCGGCGTTGGCCGAGGTGTAGGAGACGGCCGCGCGCAGGTGCCCGGCCCGGCGCGGCACCGGGCGCAGCAGCACCCGCTGCGCCACCTCGGCGACCGACCGCACGTCGGCGAGCTCCTGCTCGCGCCGCTGCCGGCCCATCGCGGCGAGGACGCCCGCCACGGTGACCCCGGCGATCGACAGGAGGCTGAGGTCGCTCTGCCGGGCGCCGAGCAGGTCGTCGTACACGGCGAGCACCAGGGAGAGCACGGCGGCGAGCAGGCCGATGACGACGGTGCGCCGGACGCGGCCCACCAGGCTGGCGAACGCGGGACCGAGCGCGAGCAGGGTCAGGTAGCCGTACTGAGGGCCGGCCAGCAGGTCGACCGCGACGACGCCGCCCATCATGACGAACGGCCACGCGGCCATCAGCACCTGCGCCAGCCGGGCCGCACTCGCCCGCCTCCCCCTCGCCACGCGCGCCCTCCACGACAGATCGGCACGCCGCCCGCCCACAGTTCCCGGCGCGCCGCCGCCACTGTAACAACACGGCGCGCCCCGCGGCATCTCGCCGGATCCGGACCGCCCGCCACCAGGGGCTTCCAGGACGGGCGATAGAAGCGATCTCGCCTGGGTAGGCGGCCGGGCGTGAGCGAGAACGGCGCAGACGGAGGCGGCCCGCGTGAGGACGTCACGCGAGGAAACGGGCTGGGTCGGGACTCCACACGCGGAGACGGGCTGCGTGGGGCCGGTCTGCGGGAGGACGGCCTGCGTGAAGACAGCCTGCGTGAAGACAGCCTGCGTGAAGACAGCCTGCGTGAAGACAGCCTGCGTGAAGACGGATCGGGTGAAGACGGATCGCGGGAGGGCGGATCGCGGGAGGCGGCGTCCGTGAGCGAGGACGGATCGCGGGAGGCGACACTCGCCGCGCTGGCCGCGAACCTCGGCATCGCCGCGTCGAAGTTCGCGGCGTTCTTCTTCACCGGGTCCTCGGCGATGCTCGCCGAGGGCATCCACTCCGTGGCCGACTCGGGCAACCAGGGGCTGCTGATGCTGGGCCGCCGCCGGGCGACGCGCCGCCCCAGCCGCGCCCATCCCTTCGGCTACGGCGCCGAGCGGTACTTCTACGGCTTCCTGGTGTCGGTGGTGCTGTTCTTCGGCGGAGGGCTCTTCGCCTTATACGAGGGGTACGAGAAGATCGTCCACCCGCATCCGCTGGAGAGCTGGCCGTGGGCCGTCGGGGTGCTGGTGGCGGCCATCGTCCTGGAAGGGCTGTCGCTGCGGACGGCGGTACGCAGCTCGAACCCGGTGCGCGCCGGACGGTCGTGGGCCCGCTTCATCCGCGAGGCCAAGGCGCCGGAGCTGCCCGTCGTGCTGCTGGAGGACGCGGCGGCGCTGACGGGCCTGGCGTTCGCGCTGGCCGGGGTCACGCTGACGCTGGTGACGGGCAACGGGGCGTTCGACGGGCTGGGGTCGGTCGCCATCGGGCTGCTGCTGGTCGCCGTGGCGGTGACGCTGGCCAGGGAGACCAAGAGCATGATCATCGGTGAGGCGGCGTCGCCCGCCGTCGAGGACGCCATCATGGACGTCCTGCGCGACGACCCGTCGATCGAGTCGTTCGCGCAGCTCCGCACCCTGCACCTCGGACCGGAGGACCTGCTCGTGGCGGCGCGCGTCACCCTGCCGTCCGCCCGCGACACGGAGGAGGCGGCCCGCGCCCTGGCCGAGACGGAACGCCGCATCAGGAGCCGCGTCCCGCTGGCCACCACGGTCTACCTCTACCCGACCCCCGGCGAGGAGCCCCCGCCCGACCGTCAGCCCCCCGATGCCACCAGGCGAACGACCTGACCCCCCGAACGAACAGCCCCCACCACCAGACACCCCCAGACGGACGACCCACCCCACCAGAAGAACCTTCGACCGGGTCCGGCCTTACCGAGCTACAGCGCTGCGGGTTGGCTGGCATCCGCGCTTCCGGGTTGACCGGGCTGCGGGTTGACCGGGCTGCAGGTTGACCGGGCTGCAGGTTGACCGGGCTGCAGGTTGATCGGACTGCAGGTTGACCGGGCTGCAGGTTGATCGGACTGCAGGTTGATCGGGCTGCAGGTTGATCGGGAGTCATGTGGCTTATGGGGGCTTACTCAGTGGTGGTAAGGCTGTCGGAACCGGGTCGTAAGGGGCTTCTACCACTGTGGAGTCAGCCGTCCGGCCCCGGGCGGCCGCTCCCCGCCCCGCCTGTGAGAAGGACCCGAGATGACCCAGCCGTACGCCATCCAGGGCGACGTTCACCCCGCACGCCTGCTCCACGGTTTCTCCGGCCCCGTCCACCTGCCGGGCGAAGCCGGTTACGACGAGCGGCGGCGGTCGCTGAACCCGTCCGTGGACCCCCGCCCGCTGCTGGTCGCCGAGGCGGCGCACGAGGACGACGTGCGTACGGCGCTGCTGGCGGCCCGGCGGCACGGGCTGCCGTTCGCCGTCCAGGCCACCGGCCACGGCACCCACGCCGGGTGCGACGGCGGGATCGTGGTGAACACCTCCGCGATGGCGTCGGTGCTGGTGGACCCGGGTCGCCGGATCGCGCGCGTCGGCCCCGGCGCCCGGTGGGGCGAGGTGATCGCGGCGTGCGCGCCGTTCGGGCTGGCGCCGCTGTCGGGCTCGTCGCCGTCGGTCGGCGTCACCGGCTACACCCTCGGCGGCGGTCTCGGCTGGCTGGCGCGCAGGCACGGCTTCGCCGCCGACAGCGTGGTGCGCGCCCGCGTCCTGACGGCCGACGGCAGGCACGTCACCGCCGACGCGGGCCGCCACCCCGACCTGTTCTGGGCGCTGCGCGGGGGCGGCGGCGGCTTCGGCGTCGTCACGTCGCTGGAGTTCCGCCTCCACCCGGTCTCGGAGGTGTACGCGGGCTTCGCGTACTTCCCGATCGAGGGGGCGGCCGAGACGCTGGCCGCGTACCGCGACTGGATCGAGCGGATCCCCGACGCGCTCAGCACCGCGATCGTGCTGCGGTGGATGCCGGACGACGCGGCGACGCCGGAGCCGCTGCGCGGCCGCCACGTCCTCATGGTCAAGGCCGTGCACGCCGGGGAGGCGGACGACGCCAGGCGGCTGCTCGCCCCGCTGTGGCGGGCCGCCGGGCCCGCGCTGCTGGACGAGACCGCCTCGATGCCGTACGCGCGCACCGCGATGGGCGGCACGGCCGCCAGGCACCTGGACCTGTTCGACGCGCTGCCCGACGAGGTGATCGGCACGCTGGTGGAGGCGTCCGAGCACGCCCGGACGGTGGAGGTGCGGCACTGGGGCGGCGCGATGGGCCGACCCGGGCCGGACGCCGGACCGGTGAGCCGCCGCAGCACGCGCCTGTCGGTCATCGTGGACACGCCGCCGCCCGGCCTGGCCGAGGCGCTGCGCCCGCACGCGAACGGCGGGACCTTCCTCAACTTCCTGACCGACCCGTCGAGGACGGCGTCCGCCTTCGCACCGGATGACCTGCGGCGGCTTCGCGAGATCAAGCACGCCTACGACCCGGACGCCTTCTTCCGCGTCGGCCACACCGTCTGACCCGGAGGGCCGGCCGGCTCACGCCGCCGTCCGGAATGTCGGGCGGGGGCGGCATGATGCGGGCATGGGTCTCGACATCATGGTGGGCACGCGCATCGACGGCGACGGTCCGCGCAAGGAGCTCTCCCTCGTCCAGGACGCCCTGGCGGCCGCGGGCCTGCCCGCCTGGCACGAGCCGGAGCCCGCCGGGTCCGCCCGCCGCGACTACGAGATGTGGGGGTACGGCGGCCTGCACGAGCTGCGCCGCCTGGCCGCCCACAGGGCCGCGACCGGGGCGCTGCCCAAGCCGCTCGGCGACTCCACGCGGGCCACCGCCGACCCGCTGCTGGCCGCCGAGTACGTGCACGGCCCGCGTCACGCCGTCGCGGTGTCGGCCGGGCCGGGCGGCCCGCGGGTGATCGGGTCGCCGGGGGACGCCGCCGGCGGGTTCGACCATCTGGTGCACCACAGCGACTGCGACGGCTACTACGTCCCGGTGGACTTCGCGCCGGTGCTGGTGGACGAGCGGATCACCGGCGCGTACGTCGGGTCGTCGCAGCGGCTGCTGGAGGAGTGCCGCGGGCTCGCCGCGCTGATGGAGCTGCCGGAGGACCTCGACCCGTGGTCCGACGAGATGGAGGAGGCGGTCGAGGACCCGCTGCCGGGCGGCGCGGCCTGGCGGCGGCACGGGGTGGCGGCGTTCACCTGCCTCCAGCTCATCGCCGCCGCCCGCCACTCCGTCGGCACGGGCACGGCGATCGTCTTCTGGTGACGCCCCGCTTCCCGAACGTCTCCGCCACGGCCTGTATGGAGTTGAGTCGGAGGGATTGCCTGCGGTCCCGGTGCAGGCCATGGGGCATGGCGGGCGCAGACCCCACAACGGTGTGATGTGGCGGTTTCGTACCGGCAGCCCGTGGCGCCGAGGCCGCAGCCTGTGGGCAGGCCGACCTCGACCTGGTCAGCGCGACTCCACCACCGCCCGCGCCCGCCGTCATGCCACCGGAATGGTCTTGGACGGTGAGCTGAGGGACGGGCGAAGGCAGCTACTACGACGCCTGCACCGGTTCCGGCTGAAGGCGGCCGAGCCGGGCCGCTCGCGGGCGGGGTGCCCAGCAAGGTGCATCCGTCGGCCGGCGGTCATCCGCCTGCCGGTCGGCCGTCCGCGCGCCAGGGCGGGCGCGGTTGCCGGTGGAGGCGCCGGCGCGCGCCGCCGATTGTCGCAAGCCGCCTTCAGCGGCGCCGCACCGGGAACTCGGGGGCGCGAGCGGACAGTAGTGATATGTGGATACATCGATGCGTGCCCGGATTCGCCTTGGGGACCAGGCGGCCTTCTCGCAGCTCTTCGACGAGTACGCCAAGGCCGTCTACAACCATGCCTTCCGGCTGACCGCCAACTGGCCCGAGGCCGAGGACGTCGTGGCGCTGACGTTCCTCGAGGCCTGGCGGTTACGCGGCAGGATCGATGCCGAGGGCGGCTCATTGCGGCCGTGGCTGCTCGGCATCGCGACCAACGTGGCACGCAACACCAGGCGAGCCGCCCGCCGGCACGACGACGCGCTGGCCAGGATGCCCAGAGGTGGATCCGTGCCGGACTTCGCCGACGAGGTGGTCGGGCGCGTCGACGACGCCGAGCGGCTGTCCGCGATCAAGCAGGCGTACGGCAGGCTGCGCAAGCAGGAACAGGATGTCTTCGCCCTGTGCGTCTGGGCCGGGCTCGACTACGCCGAGGCCGCCGAGGCGCTGGGCGTCCCAGTGGGCACGGTCAGGTCCCGCCTGTCGAGAGCCCGCAAGAAACTCGCGGGATCGGGGGAACTCCCCGCCACGACTCGACAGGTAACAGGTGACCGAGGCCCCGCCAAGGAGGAGATCCGATGAACATCCCGGCTGAGCGTGATCTTCCCGAGGGCCGTCACCGACTGCTCAAGGAGTTCGTGATGACCGAGATCGCCAAGAGACCTCGCACCCGGATGTCCCGCTTCACGCTGCTCGTCCCCGCCGGCGCGCTCGCCGCCGCGGCAGTCGTGGCCGCCCCGCTGCTGCTCGGCAACCCCGCGTACGCGGTGGACAGGGCCTCCGACGGGCTGATCGACATCACCATCAACGAGGCCAAGGACCCCTTCAAGCTCCAGGCCGACCTGCAGGCGCTGGGCGCGAAGGTCGTGGTCAGCTACGTGCCCTCCGGCAAGAAGTGCGGCCCCGAACCACGTGCCACCCGTTTCCTGAGCAACGAGGAGGCGCCTCTGTCGGTGTTCCCCCCGCCCGAGAGCCACGACGCCGCCTTCGTGATCGACCCCAAGGTGATCAAGGAAGGGCAGACCGGCGTGCTGGAGTTCAGCGTCAGCGACGACGAGCAGGTCGCCGGCATCTGGGCCCGGGTCGCCGAAGGGCCGGTGGCCGACTGCCGGCTGGTGGACACCACGGACGCCCCGCTCTCGCACTGACCTGCCCGCCCCGGCGGACCGCTGGAAGCCGTCCCGACAGGCTGCCCTGAGGCATGGCGAGCAATCCTGGAAAGCCTGAACCTTGAGGTTGCCGGAGACATCTCAATGGACATGATGAAGACCTTTGCCCTGGGCCTGGTGGCCGCGGCAGTCACGGGAGCGCTGCTGACCCACCCCGCCGAGGCGTCCGTCAAGCAGTACAGCCACCCCTGCCAGGGCGTCAGCCACTGCACGGACGAGAAGACCGACGGCGAGGCGTGGATGGTCATGACGCCGAAGAAGAACTGGAAGAAGGTCATCCACCGCTTCCACCACCTCACCAAGCGGGCGCGCGCGGTCTGCGGCGGCGGCAGCGGCAGCCGCACTGGCGAGAAGCTGCACATCGCGATGATCCTCACGGCCCCCGGCAGCTCCGAGAGCAAGGTCGTCCAGATCGAGGCATCGGGACGCACCCCGCAGAAATACTGCTTCTAGCCTCTTGGGAACCCGATCTGGTCTGCCGGGGCCGGGTCGGGGGTGGACAGGGGCAGCCAGGGACGCCCTCGACGTCCAGGCCGCGCCGGCGCAGCTCCAGCAGCGGTTCGTGGAGCTCCGCGACGGCACCCGCGCAGAGGTCACGCCGGTGACGCTGGGCGAGGTCTCCCCTGTCTTCGCCGGGCGGCGGGGGAAGCGCGCCGCCCGCGCGTCGTCGCCGTCAGGCCGGGCGGCTCAGCAGAACGGGTCCCACTCGGCGGCGTAGTGGAGGAGGGAGCCGGACAGGTGCTCGTGCCGGGCGGCCCAGACGTCGTCGAAGAGGAACCACTGCTGGTGGCCGAAGTAGTCGTCGGCGTGCATCGACATCTGCGCCAGGTGCGGGTCGGCGGCCAGCAGGGTGCGCGCGGGGTCGCGCCCCCGGTCGGGCTTGCCGCCCTCCAGGACGCGCATGGCGTACGCGTGGGCGGTCTCGTGCGGGCCGTACAGCTCGGACGGGGTCCGCTCCCCGAACGACGGCCAGTGGTTGCAGCGGGCGAGCGCCTCGCCCAGCCCGGTGTCGTGCGGGGCGAGCAGCGCCCGCAGCACGACGAGTTCGAGCGGCCACCCCTCCAGCCCGGCCGTCGCGGCGCGCAGGTGGGCGGCGAGGTCGGGCAGCCGGACCCCGGGGAAGGTGATCGGCGGCTGCCAGCAGATGCTGTCGCTGTCGTAGAAGGTGAGGAAGGCGGCGTGGGTCTCGCCGGGACCGGCGGGGAGCGGGTCGCCGGCCGCGTCGCCCGGCAGGGGCCAGGATTCGTGCAGCAGGTACGCCGCCCGCTCCGGCCGCAGCCCGGCCAGCGCGTCGTCGAAGAAGAAGTAGCAGAGCTCGACCTCGTCGTCGTCGGTGCACACCCGCACGCCGTGCTCGTCGGCCCGCAGCTCGCCCTCGTAGTACAGGTGATCGCGCAGCACGGTGGCGAGCTCGCGCCAGTCGCGGGGGGCGGGCAGCCGCTGCTCGCGCGCCTCGCGGAAGACGGTGTGCAGGCCGTAGACGGGGCCGCCGAGCTCGGCGTCGAGCCAGTGCTGGATGTCGCGGCCGGGCTCGTCGACGACGGCGGCCCAGGCGCGGCGGAACCAGTGGAGGACGCTGTCGTCGGGCAGGCGGCGGACGCGCTTGCCGAGGGGGCCCTCGTAGTGGGTGCGGTAGACGAAGGAGATCACGCGTCACACCCTGCCGCACACCTCCGACAGAAACGGCAGGCGCCCGTGGGCGGGCGCGGCTGCGGCTGCCCCTGCTCGACGGGCGCCCGCAGGCGCGCTCCCCCGGGGAGCCGGGCTGCCCGTGGCCGTGGGAGGCGGCGTACGTGACGACGGCTGCTGGACGGCTCTCCGCCGGACGTGTGCCGGGGCTGCGCCCTCCACCGCTGCACCTTCTGACCCGGAGGTTCCCTCTGTTCCCTTACGTCCCCTAGAGATGGATTTACCGGAGTGACGGGTACGGGTAGCCGTATTTCCAGTCAGGAGGGACCGAGATGACGGACGTCCCCATCGTGGTGGGCATCAACAGGACCCAGGACGGCTCCATCGCGGTCGCCAGGGGCGACTCGGACATCTACAGCCTGCAGAAGGAGCGCGTCAGCCGCCGCAAGCACCACTGGGGACGGCTCGGCGACCTGCCCGACCGCTACCTGCCGCGCATGCCGCTGCTGAACGAGCCGGTGGACCTGGTGGTCGAGGGCTACTCGTCCGACGACGAGATCGAGAACCTCGGCGCCTACCACGAGGAGCTGCGCAGGACGCTGCGCCTGAAGCCGGACGCGGCGGTCGTCCTCCTCTCGCACCACCTGTCGCACCTCTACAGCGCCTTCTACCCGTCGCCGTTCGAGGAGGCCGCGGGCCTGGTCGTCGACGCCCAGGGCAGCCGCGTGCGCGACTTCACCGAGCAGGTGGACCTGCCGCCGGGCACCCCTGACGGGATGCTGGAGATCAGCTCGTTCTACCGCTGCCGCAGGGGGCTGGTGGAGTGCCTGGCCAAGCAGCTCTGGGACGGCGACTGGGCGCACCCGGCCGGGCTCGGCTGCTTCTACGCGCTGCTCACCAAGATGATCTGGCCGACCGGCGAGAGCAACGAGGGCAAGGTCATGGGCCTCGCCCCGTTCGGCGACCCGGACGCGCTCGGCCTGCCCGACCTGGACGTCAAGGGCCACGAGGTGTTCATCCCCGACGCCTGGATGGAGACGTTCGGGCAGCGGAGCGAGACCTACCGCTACGCCGGCGACGCGCCCGAGCGGTTCAAGCGCTGCGCCGACCTGGCCGCCGCCGGGCAGCGCGCGTTCGAGAACGCGCTGACCCGCCTGGTGGACTGGCTGCACGCGCAGACCGGGCTCGACGACCTGGTCTTCGCCGGCGGCACGGCGCTGAACTGCTCGGCCAACGGCATCCTCCTCCGCGAGTCGCCGTTCAGCGAGGTGTTCATCCCGCCCAGCCCGCACGACGGCGGCACCGCCGTCGGCTGCGCCCTCTACGGCCTCGTCACCTGCCTGGGCGTGGAGAGCCGGTTCCGCTGGACCGACGACTTCCTCGGCCCCGAGCCGGACCCGGCGGAGATCGAGGCGGCCGTCCGCGACCTGCCGGACGACCTCGTCGCCGAGCGTCCGGCCGACCTCGTCGGCGCGATGACGGAGCTGCTGGAGCGCGGCCGCGTCGTCGGGCTCCACCAGGGACGCAGCGAGTCGGGCCCGCGCGCCCTCGGCAACCGCAGCATCATCGCCGACCCGCGCAGGCCCGAGATGCAGGACTACGTCAACTTCGAGGTGAAGGGCCGCGAGTGGTTCCGCCCGCTCGCGCCGCTCGTGCTCGCCGACCACGCCGAGCGGATCTTCGAGGTGGACCGTCCCGCGCCGTTCATGCAGTACGCCGCCCGCGTCCGCGCCGAGCACCGCGAGGGGCTCCCCGGGATCACGCACGTCGACGGCACCGCCAGGCTGCAGACCGTCACGCCGGAGACGACGCCGTTCCTGCACGCGCTGCTGACCCGCTGGCACGACAGGACCGGCTGCCCGGTGCTCGTCAACACCTCGCTCAACGGCCCCGGCGACCCGCTGACGGAGAGCCCGGCCCACTCGGTCGAGACGCTGCGCGGGACGAACATGCACGCGCTCGTCATGCCTCCGTACCTGATCAGGAAGCGGGAGGAGCCGCCCGTGCCGGGCGAGGACTGGGAGCGCCCGGCCGAGCCCGTCTAGCGGGGCTCGCCGGACGGGCCCGCCGGGGCGGGGCCGCCGAGCCGGTCCAGGACGTTCGCGGTGACGCGGGCCACGACCGCGTCGCCGTCCAGGCCCCGCGCCCAGTCGGTGGTGGCCGCGTTGAACACGGTGCCGCCCCGGGTGTAGAGGCCCATGGTGGCGGCGCCGTTGCCCAGCCCCCAGCCGCTCGCCCTCGCGTCGCCGACGGCCAGGACGACGAACTCCTGCGGCGTGCCGTCCGCGCCCGTCGGGTGCACCGGCTTGCCCGCCTCCAGCAGCCCCCGGTCGAACTCGGCGCCGTCGCACTCGTAGCCGACCAGGTACCCCTCCTCGCCGAACACGTCGCCGTCGCGCACGCCCGTGCCCTCGTACACCCAGTGGCCGGCGTGCTGGACGCGGTAGCCGACCGGCACCGGATGGTCGTCCCCGTCGCGCTCGCCGCCGTTGCGGAAGCTGACGCCGATGAGCTCGTTCTCCGGACGCCCGGTCTCGTGCCAGAACGCCACCCGCGAGAACGTCACCTCGTCGTGGAAGACGACCCGCCACCAGCAGGTGTTGCCGCCGAAGAAGGCCGCGTTGCCGCCCCCGCCACGTGCCCGGCCACCGCCTCGCGCATGGCGTCGCTCCAGTACTCGTCGTGGCCCGCGCTCACCAGCAGCCGGTACGGCCGCAGCAGCTCCGGCCCCTCCCTGTGCAGGTCCACGTCCGTGCAGTGGTCCACGGCGTACCCGCGCCGCTCCATCCAGCGGACGAAGCGGGCGTCCCAGTGCGCGAACGTCTGGCGCGGCGTCGGGTCGAACGGGTCGAAGTTGAAGACGTCGAACGGGGTGCCGCCCGTGCCGCCGCCCGGCCGGTGCAGCCCCACCCCCGGGGCCGGGTCCTTTGGCAGGTCCTCCGGCGCCGTGTACAGGCACCACTGCCCGCGCCCCGCCCCCCGGTCGTAGGGCTCGCCGTCCGCCAGGTTGTAGGCGTGGTACGTCAGCAGCGGAAGCTTGTAGAGGACCGGCGCCGACGGCTCGCGCGGGCGCACCACGAACAGCGCCTTCGCGTCGCGCCCGTCCGGCGTCGCCCGGTCCGGCACGGCCGTCTCCCGCCCGGCGGCGTCCCCCTCCACCAGCATCGCCACGTACACGCCTGGCCGGGACGGGGCCGTCAGCCGGTAACCGGTCCACGGCTCCAGCAGCTCGCCGCGCAGCCCCGTCCCCGGGCGGCCCCAGTCCTGGAACGGCAGGTGCGGCGGCGCGTCCCGGCCCGGCAGCCACTCCGACACGCCGCACCGCTCCAGCAGCGCCCCGCACCGGTGGAACTCCACCCGGAACCAGGGGGCGTCCGTGGCGACCCGGAGCGTCATGCCGTCCCCGGCGCGCGGGCTCGGCTGCTCGACGTAGCCTCGGATCATCTCGCCCTTCCCCTCCGGTCCCAGCAGGCTCCCCGCTGACCGGGGCGTACCCGCCCGGCGGGCCCGCCGCACCGGTGCCGCGCCGGACGCCCGTGCTCGTTTGCCCAGGTCGGGGCCGGGTAGCCGGGCCGCCATGAGCCGACCAGCCGACCTCGACGTGCTGATCCCGAGCAAGGACCGTCCCGCCGCGCTGGCCGTGACGCTGTCCGGACTGGCCGCCCAGACCGTGAGCGGCTTCCGCGTGGTCGTCTCCGACCAGTCGGCCGAGCCCGCGTCCGAGGACCCGCTCGTGGCGTCCACGGTCAGGATCCTCGACCACCTCGGACGGCCGGCCGAGGTGCTGCGGCACGTCCCGCCGCGCGGGCTGGCCGAGCAGCGCCAGTTCCTGCTGGAGCAGTCCCGCCGCCGCCTCGTCCTCTACCTGGACGACGACGTGTGGCTGGAACCCGCGGCCGTCGAGGTGCTGCTGTCCGCCATGGACGCGCTGCGGTGCGGGTTCGTCGGCTACGCCCTGCACGGGCTGTCCTACCGGCACGACGTGCGGCCGCACGAGCTGGCGCCGTACGAGGAGTGGACGTCACGGGTGCGGCCGGAACGGGTGCGGCGCGGCGGCTCCGCCTGGCGGCGCTTCACGCTGCACAACGCCTCCAACCCGCTCCACCTGGCGCAGCGGGTGGCGAAGGGGCGGCGGTGGTGGGCGTACAAGGTGGCGTGGATCGGCGGCTGCGTCCTGTACGACCGGCGGCGGCTGGAGGAGTGCGGCGGCTTCGGGTTCTGGCGGTCGGTGCCGCCCGCGCACGCCGGGGAGGACGTGGTGGCGGAGCTGCGCGTCATGGAGCGGTACGGCGGGGCGGGGCTGCTGCCGAGCCGCGCGTACCACATGGAGCTGCCGACGACCGTGCGCGACCGGACCGCCGAGTGCTACGACTACGTCCTCGGCGACGGCCGCCACCGTGCCGACCACCGTGCCGACCACCGTGCCGACCACCATGCCGACCGACGTGCCGACCGGCTCCCCCGCTGATCCGCGCCGCCGGTGCCCGCGCCGGACGTGGCCGTCGACCTGCACGGCGTCCTGCCCGCCAGCGTGCGCGCCCTGCTCGCCACCCGGACGGGACGGCTGGTGGCGTTCGCCTGCCCGGAGGCGGGGCACGACGGGCCGCCGCTGCGCGACGTCGAGCACGGGGTGGCCAAGTGGCGCCGCCTGGTACGCCACGCGGGAGCCGACCCCCGCGAGGACGACCTCCTCCTCGCACCACCGGGACACACACGGACCCGGACGTCACGGGCGGGGTCGCGATCGTGCATCCCGGTGCGGCGTTCGGCGGCAAGCGGCGGCCGGCTGAGAGATGCGCGGCGAACCTGGCCGGGCGCACGGACCTCGCGGGGCTCGCCGCGCTGGTTCGCCGGGCCGCGCTGGTCGTCAGCGGCGTCGCCCACCTGGCCGGCGCGTACGAGCGGCCCTCGGTGGTGGCTGCTCGGCCCGGCGTCGCCGCGCATCTGGGGGCCGCCGCGCAAGCCGGTGCACGCCGCCCTGTGGCACGGCACGGACGAGCGGGAGGTGCTCACCCACGCGCCCGACCCGGCCCTCCTCGCCATCGCCGTGGACGAGGTGCCCGACGCGGCGCGCCGGGTCCTGGCAGCGGAGGGGCGGCGCCGTTTGCCCAGGTCGGCCGGGGGTAGCCAGCGGCCATGAGCGTACGGGGGCGCGCGGACGGACTGGTGGACGGCGTCGAGCGGATCGCGGTGCTGAGGGCCGACGCCCTGGGCCACTTCGTGCTCGCCGTACCGGCGCTGGAGGCGCTCAAGCTGGCCTACCCCGGCGCCACCCTGACGCTGCTGGGCAAGCCGTGGCACGCCGGCTTCCTGAAGGGCCGCCCAGGACCGGTGGACGAGGTGGTGGCGCTTCCGCCGATCACCGGGGTGTCCACCGGCGAGAGCGGGCACGCCGCGCCGGAGGGGTTCGTGACGAGGCTGCGGCGGCGCCGCTTCGACCTGGCCGTGCAGATCCACGGCGGAGGACGCTACTCCAACCCGTTCGTCCGCTCCCTGGGGGCCCGCGTGACCGCCGGCCTGCGCGCCCCGGACGCGACGCCGCTCGACAGGTCGGTGCCGTACCTGTACTTCCAGCAGGAGACGCTGCGCTCGCTGGAGGTCGCGGCGCTGGTCGGCGCGACGGCCGAACGGATGGAGCCGCGTATCGCGGTGACCCGGGCCGACCGTGAGGAGCTGGCGCGCACGCTGGGCGAGCCGCCGCCCGGCCTGGTCGCGCTGCATCCGGGCGCGAGCGACCCGCGCCGCCGCTGGCCCGCCGCGAGCTTCGCCGCCGTCGCCGACCGGCTCGGCCGCCCCGCCGTCGTCACCGGCACGCCGGCCGAGGCGGCGCTGGTGGCGCGGACCGTCGCCGCCATGCGCAGGCCCGCCGTCCCCGTGCTGAACCTGGGCGTCGGGGGCCTGGCCGCCCTGTACGAGCGCTGCTCCCTGGTCGTCTCGAACGACACGGGGGCCCGCCACCTCGCGGCGGCCGTCGGCACGCCGACCGTCGGGCTCTACTGGTGCGGCAACCTCATCAACGCCGGGCCGCTCACCTGCTCGGGGCACCGTCCGCTGATCTCGTGGACGCTGACCTGCCCGTCCTGCGGCACGAGCGGCGTGGACCTCACCAGGCGCTGCCCGCACGACGTGTCGTGGGTGGCGGACATCCCCGTGGACGAGGTCGTCGAGCAGGCCCGCGCCCTCCTCGACGGTGAGGACGTGCCGGGGGCCCGCCCATGAGCCGGGAACCGGCCGGCCACGGCCCGGAGGGCGGGCCGTGAGCCCCGTGGGAGGCGGGCCGTGAGCTTCGCCGGCGTGGTCGAGCGGGTGGGCCAGGGCGTGGACGCGGCGGGTGTGGTGATCATCGTGCTGGGGGCGCTGCTGGCGACCGCCCGGTTCGTCCAGCTCGTGGGGCGGCGGCGGCAGCCGCTCCAGGAGTCGTACCGCGCCTACCGGCAGGGGCTCGGCCGCGCAATCCTCCTCGGGCTGGAGTTCCTGGTGGCGGGCGACATCATCAAGACGGTCGCCGTCGCCCCGACCTTCGCCGGTGTGGGCGTCCTCGCGCTCATCGTCCTGGTGCGTACCTTCCTCAGCTTCTCGCTGGAGGTGGAACTGGAGAACCGCCTGCCGTGGCAGCCGCGCACCCCGTCCTGACCCGCGGGAGCGCGGTGCTCAGGCGGGGCCGGTGGGGCGGCTCAGCAGGCGGTGGGTGAGGTCGAGGAGGTCCGGCAGGGTGAGGACGGCGCCGCCCCCGCCGGGCAGCGGGACGTGCAGGGGATCGGTCCAGCGGCCGGGGATCGCGTCCAGCCCGTACACGGCGCCCGCGAGGCCGCCCGTCACGGCGGCGACGGTGTCGGTGTCGCCGCCGAGGTCCACGGCGGCGCGCACGGCGTCCTCGAAGCCGCCGGTCGTGCGCAGCGCCCAGACGGCCGAGCCCAGGCAGGGCCAGACGGCGCCGTTCGGCTCGGTGGCCCTGCCGGGGTGCCAGCCCGGGTCGAGGACGACGGCGTAACGCTCCCGGTGGACGGGGTGGACGGCGGCCAGGACGTCCGGCAGGGCCGCCAGCGGGTCGCCGCCGTCGAGGGCGACGCGTACCAGGTCGTGGAAGATGGCGCTGCCCTCCCAGGCGGCGGGGTCGCCGTGGGTGAGCGCGGCGATCCTGCGCGCGGCCTCCATCGTGGCAGGACGTCCGTCGGGAGCGAAGTACACGGCGCTGGTGGCGGCCCGCATCAGCGCGCCGTTGCCGGCGGCGCGCCCGGTGGCGCGGAAGTGGGCGTCGGCGGCCCGGTCCCAGGGCAGGCGGCGGGACAGGACGTCGCGCGTCTGCAGGCCGATGTCCTTCGGACGGTCGGAGGCCCAGCGGCGGAAGCGGTCGAAGACGTCCGGCAGGTCGAGGCCGCCGCGCTCCACCAGGGACGCGGCGACGTGCACCGCCATCTGGGTGTCGTCGGTGGCCTCGCCGGGCGCCCAGACTCCGCCCCCGCACATCTCGCCCCCGGTGCCCGGCCACGGGAACCGGGAGGAGAACGCCCCGGCCGGCCCGAACTCGAAGGGCGCGCCCAGCGCGTCGCCGACCGCCGACCCCACGACCGCGCCCGCGGCCCGCTCCACACGATGCACCTGATCCACGGACGGCACGCTAACAGCGATCGGGCGCCGCGCCCAGCGCACGCCGATCAGTAGTAGTGGCGCATCAGCTCGGTCGCCCACGCGGGCTGCGCGGTGGGGCCCTGGGGGCCGAACTCGGCCATGTAAGGCTTGATGTCGAGCACGGGGGTGCCGTCGACGGCGTCGAGGCCGCGGACGTGGACGTCGAGCCCGTCCACGGCGACCAGGCGGCAGCGGGAGACGCCGAGCCGGTTGGGACGGTTCTTGCCGCGCTGGGCGAAGATGCCCGCCAGCGGCCAGTCCGGGTTGCCCCGGGGGTGACGGGCGGAGGTCTCCACGGCGGCGGGGTCGACGAGGTGGAACTGGAAGACGACCTCCAGGTGGGAGAACGCGTCCAGGCCGGCGAGGCTGTCGGGCGTGAACCGCGCGGCGTCGAGGCGGATCAGCGCCTCGACGCTGTCCCAGTCGTCGTCGTAGGCCTCGGTGCGGCCGCCGACGACTGTGGCCACCGGCTCCAGCGTCACGGCGTTGACATCGGTCATGATCGTCCTCTCCGGGCGGGGTGAATGTCCCGACCTTAAGGGCTGGGGAGCGGCGGCCGCTTCTGTCACGGCGGCGGGACGCTCCACCGGCTCTGCACTGAGGACGGCGCGGGCGTGCCCTCCTCGGCCAGCACCCCGCGCACGTAGGCGGCGGCGGGGCCGCCGTAGACGCGGTGCACCTTCCCGATGGCGGCGTGCAGGCGGGGCAGCGACCAGCCGGGAGGCTGCAGCCGCTCCGGCAGCCGAGGGGCGCGCAGCGTGTCGACCAGTGCGGCGCCGAGCAGCCTGTTGAAGGTACGCAACGCCTCCGCGTCCGCCGCGAGCGCCCCGGACCCTGCCCCCGCCCCGGACCCGCCCCCGGCCGGTTCGAGGGCCGCGTCCATCGCGGCGGCGTGGGCGGCGAAGGCGGCGTCGAGCGTTCCGAGGTCCCAGGCGTCGTACGCGGCCCGCGCGGCCTCGTCGTCCGTCATGGCGATCTCGGCCGTGCGCAGCCGCACGCCCTGCGGCGGGTCGAGCAGCGGGCCGAGGTGGGCGGAGCGGTCGGTGAGCGCGATGAGCACGCCCTGCTGGAGCAGGCCGTAGCCGGTGAGCAGGGCGGTGCGGCGCAGCGCGTCGCGGTAGGCGCGCTCGCTCTCCGGCACCTGGTAGAGCAGCGCGTGGAAGCGCCCGGTCCACTCCGGCGCCCCGGCGGAGGCGTCGCTCTTGATCCTGGCGAAGCCGGCGGCCGTGCCGCCCGCCAGCCGGTAGTACGCGCGCCCGCCGCGCCGCTCGCCGGTCAGCTGGCCGTCGCGGCGCATCCGGGCGACGAGCGCCCGTCCCGCCGCCTCGGTCAGCCCGAGGTCGCCCAGCAGCCTGACGAGGGCCCTGCCGGGCAGTTCGGACTCCCCGGCGACCCCGAACAGGAACGGCACGAGACCGAGAGAACGCCCGCGGGAGGGTCGTACGGACGGGCCTCGCGATGGTACATTTTCGTTCACGATCGTGAGCATAGTCGACACATACGGGAGGTCCGGTGGCGAGACTCCAGGCCGTGGCCCTGAACTGGGGCCCGACGATCGTCTTCAACGTCGCCCTTCCGTGGCTGACGTACGAGGTGCTGACCGACCGCGGCATGCCGGCGGTCACCGCGCTCGCGATCTCGGCGGTGTGGCCGGCCCTCGAGGTGCTCGGCGTGTTCCTGATCCGGCGCAGGATCGACGACTTCGGCGTCCTCGCGCTGGTCGTCGTCGGGCTCGGCGTCGCCGCCACACTGGTCTTCCAGGACGAGCGGATGGCGCTGGTCAAGGACTCCGCGCTCACCGGCCTGTTCGGCCTGGTGCTGCTCGGCTCGCTGCTCGCGCCCCGGCCGCTGATGTTCTACTTCGGCCGCAAGTTCGGCACCGACGGCACCGACGAGGGGCTGGCGCGCTGGAACGACCTGTGGCAGTACGCCGGGTTCCGCCGCGTGCAGCGCGTCCTCACCGTGGTCTGGGGCGTCGCCTACCTGGCCGAGGCGGCCGTGCGCGTCGTGCTCGCGTACACGCTGTCCACCTCCGCCATGGTGCTGATCTCCACGGTGCTGCCGATCGCGGTCACCGCCGGGCTGGTCACCTGGACCATCACGTACGCCCGCCGCGCCCGCGCCGCGGCCGCCCGCCTGAACCCGGCGGCCGTGTCCTCCACCTGAGGCGCGTCACCAGCCCGGGTATCGGCGCCACCGGTACGGTGCGCTCCCAGCAGGGCGACGGAGTCGCCGTCGGGCGCCGTGGCGGCGAAGGCCGGCGCCTCCATGGCGTCACCAGGAGCGGGGTGGGAGGCCGCGACGTAGACGCCGCCGAGCAGGGCCGACGGCGCGGTGGCGACCAGGCCCGTCAGCGTCGGCGTCTCACGCACGTCGCCGTCACGATACCCCCGCGGGGCCGGACGTTCCTGTGGGGTGAGGTTCACGCGGGACGGCGGGCCGAGACGAGCACGGCGAGCGCCGCGAGGAGCAGGCTCGCGGCCAGGCCGTACGTGAGGGTGGAGAAGCCGCCGAACGCGGCCGCCACCTGCGGGCCGACGCTGCCGCCCACCGCGAGGGCCGCCGAGAACAGAGCCAGCGCCGTGCCCCTCGCCGGGCCCGCGGGGGCCGAGATCGCCTCGTTCATGCTGGGCAGCCCGCCGGTGATGGCGGCGACGTACGCGGCGAGCAGCAGGGCCAGGACGAGACCGGAGGCGCCGCTGACGCCGGTCGCGGCGAGCGCGAGCGCCCCCGCCGCCATGAACGACGCGGCCCTGGCCGCGCTGGACGCCCGCGCCAGGAACGGCATGACCAGCGGCACCAGCACGATCGACGGCAGGCCGCTCGCGCGCAGCGTCAGCAGTTCGGCCGGGGAGAGCCCGCCGTGGATCTGCAGCCCGGTGTACAGGGCGACGAAGGTCACCATGAGCAGCACGGTCGCGACGTAGCGCAGGGCGAGCACGCGGTGGAACAGCAGGCCGGGCACCGCCCGGTAGGCCGACAGCAGCGACCCCGCGCCGGCGCGCGGCAGGTCGGGCAGCATGACCGCGCGCACCCCCAGCGCCGCCAGGGCGAACGCCGCCGCCATGGCGAGGAACAGCCCGCGCCAGCCGATCACGTCCACCAGGAGCTGGGCGGCCACCTGGAGCACCACGGCGGAGGCGAGGAAGGCGCCGGTCACGGCCGCGATGGCGACCACGCGGCGGCGCGGCTCCAGCCGCTCGGCCAGGTACGCCATGCCGGCGGGCGGGAACATCGCCACGGCGACGCCCTGCACGGCTCGCAGCGCGAGCGCGACCTCAGGGCCTGTGCCGGCCGCGACCAGCGCCGTCGTCAACGCCGCCAGCGGCAGCCCGACCATCAGGATCCGGCGGCGGCCGTACCGGTCCGACAGGGGGCCGAACACCAGGAAACCGACGCCGTAGCCGATGCCGAACGCCGTCACCAGCCAGGTCAGGGCGCCGGGCGAGGCGCCCCAGTCGTCGGCCATCGCGTGCAGGAGCGGGATCACGACGTACAGCTGACCGCTGACCAGCACCGCGGTGAGCACGAACGCGGTCAGGGTGCGCCCGAAGGGCGCATGAGCGGGAGCGCCGGAGGTGCCGTCAGAGGGGGCGCCAGGGGAAGGGGCCGCGGCGACGCCGGGCGCCGGGCGGGGAGAGGTCATCGTCATGGCCTGGGACCGTAGCCAACCAACTAGTTGGATGTCAACTAACTAGTTGGATTGCAACTGTTCAGTTGGTCCCGGATAAGATGGGCGCCATGGCACCCAAGGTCTCGACCGCCGCCACCCGGGCCGCGCTCCTGGAGGCCGCGCGCGAGGAGTTCGCCTCCTACGGCGTGGCCGGCGCGCGCGTCGACCGCATCGCGGAGCGCGCCGGAGTGAACAAGGAGCGCATCTACGGCCACTTCGGCAGCAAGGAGAAGCTGTTCGACGCGGTCATCGCCGAGGCGCTCGACGACCTCACGGCACGCATCGCGCTGCCGGGCACCGACCCCGTCGACTACGTGGCCCGGCTGACCGACTACTACCGCACCCACCCCGACCTGGTACGCCTGCTGATGTGGGAGGCGCTGAACTACCGGGGCCAGGACCTCCTCCCCGGGCAGGAGGACAGGGTCGGGCGGTGCGCCCGCAAGAACGCCTCGCTGGCCGGGGGCATGGGCCGCACGCCGTCGGCCGAGACCGGGCGGCTGCTGTTCACGCTGACCGGGCTGGCGCTGTTCCCGTCGATGATGACGCAGCTGGCCCGCATCATGCTGGGCGACGCCGCCGACGACCACGACGCCATGCGTGAGCAGGTCTCGGCCTTCGTCGCCGCCGCGCTCAAGTGAGAGCCGCCGCCGCGTTCGTCCGGGGCCGGCTCATCCGGCTCGCCGGGCGACCGCCACGGCGGGGCCGGCGCGGGTGGGCGCGTGCGCGGACGGGCGGGCGGCGCCCGCCACGGTGATCATGGGCGGCCGTTCCGCGATGCCGACCTCGCTGGTCAGCACGTCGTGCCCGGCCTCGACGCGCCGGAACTGCGTCAGCAGCGCCGCCGGGTCGTGCCGCGCCTCGATCTTGCCCTGACGTTCCAGCCTGCTCCACGCGGCCAGCATGATCTGCGCCGCCATCGCGCCGAGCGCCTCCGTCGACTGCGGCCTGTGCTCGCGCGCCCCGAGGTCCACCTGGGCGAACGCGTCGAGCCCCGCCAGGTCGAGGAGGTCCACCAGCAGGCCCAGTTCGACGCCGTATCCGGTGAGGAAGGGGACGCGTTCGAGCGCCGACCGGCGCCCCGCGTACTCCCCCGCGAGCGGCTGGACGAACCCGGCGAGCTGCGGCCAGTGCAGGTTGATCAGCGGACGGGCGACCAGCTCGGTGACGCGCCCGCCGCCGTTCCGCGTGCCGTTCAGCGGCCGGTCGTAGCAGGCCTTGGCGTACGCGACGGTGGGGTCGGCGAGCAGGGGCCCGAGCACGCCGCCGACCAGCGATGAGCGGAAGCGGCGGATGTCGGCGTCGGCGAAGGCGACGACGTCGCCGGAGGTGACGGCCAGCGACTTCCACAGCGCCTCCCCCTTGCCGTGCAGGGGGCACAGGTGGGGCAGGATCTCGTCCTGGGCGTGCACGTCGGCGCCGGCGCGGGCGGCGACGGCGGCGGTGTCGTCGCGCGAGCGGGAGTCGATGACGACGAGCTCGTCCACGATCCGGTCGAGGTCGCGCCTGATGGTGCGCACGATGTCGCCCACGGTCTCCCGCTCGTCGCGGGCGGGGAGCACGACGCTCACGGTGGTCCGCCCCTTGGCCTCGACGAGGGCCTCGATGGGCCAGTCGGCGGCCGACGACGTGCGGCGCCGCAGCCATCCGCGCACTTCAGACAGCATCCGAACACCTCCCGGAGTCCTATATGCCCCGAAATGTCCGAATAGAAGAATGAAATGTCGGAGGATCAGCCGTTGATGGCGTGCCGCTCCAGGAACGTGTAGACGTCGGCCTCGTCCACGCCGGGGAACGAGCCGGGCGGCAGCGCGGCCAGGACGTGCGAGTTGGCCCGCGCCGACGGCCACGCGTAGCCCTCCCACCGCTCGGCCAGCTCCGCCGGCGGGCGGCGGCAGCAGTCGCCGGTCGGGCAGTTGGACTTCGTGCGGTGCGTGGTCTCACGCCCGCGGAACCAGCGCGACTCCTTGTACGGCACGCCCAGCGTGATGGCGAAGTCGCGCTCGCGCGACGGATCGACGTGCGCGACGCAGAAGTACGTGCCCGTCGGCGAGTCGGAGTACTGGTAGTAGACGGAGAAGCGGTCCGGCGAGGCGAACACCTGCCTGCCCGACCACTGCAGGCACATCCGCTGCCCCTCGATGGCGCCCTGCTCGTCGGCCGGGAAGACGATGCCGTCGTTCTCGTACGCCTTGTAGATGATGCCGCCCGCGTCGTTGCGCACGAAGTGGCAGACCAGGCCGAGGTGGTGGGTGGCCAGGTTGGTGAAGCGGTGGGCCGCCATCTCGTACGACACCGCGAAGACGTCGCGCAGATCCTCCACCGACAGCGCCCGGTCGGCCTTGGCCTCCTGCAGGTACGGCGCGGCGGCCTTCTCGGGCACCAGCACGGCGGCGGCGAAGTAGTTGGCCTCGGTGCGCTGGCGCAGGAAGTCGGCGAAGTCGCGGGGCTTGTCGTGGCCGAGCGCGAGGTGGCCGAGCGTCTGGAGCAGGATCGTGCGCGGCGTGTGCATGCCGAGCTGCTCGTGCTTGACGTAGACGCGACGGTTGCGAAGGTCGGTGATGGAGCGTACGGACCTGGGGAGGTCCTGGGCGGTGTGGACCGTGTAGCCGAAGTGCGTGACCAGGCTCTGGATCATGCTCTGCGACAGGGCGCCGGCGCGGTAGCCGACGGCGGCGAGCGCCTCGGCGGCGGCCTGCTCGATCTCGGGGAAGTAGTTGCCCAGCTCGCGCTGCCTGCGGCGCAGCTCGGCGTTGGCGACCCTGGCCTCCTCGGGCGTGGCGGTGCCCCTGGCCTGCCGGGCGCGCAGCTCGCCGTACAGGCCGAGGAGGTGCTCCAGCACGTCGTTGGGGACGCGCGCCGAGACCTTCAGTCGGGGCAGGCCCAGGCCGGCGTAGAGGGGGTCGCGCTGGGCCTCCTCCAGTGCGATCTCCAGCTGGGCGCGCCGGTTGGGCGGCTGGCGGCGCAGCAGCTCCTCGACGGGCACGTTCAGCGCGGACGCGAGCGACTTGAGCAGCGAGAGCTTCGGCTCGCGCTTGCCGTTCTCCAGGAGCGAGAGCTGGCTGGGCGCCCTGCTGACCCGGGTGCCCAGGTCGGACAGCGTGAGGCCCCGCTGTTTGCGCAGGTGCCGCAGGCGCTGGCCAAACGCGATGAGATCGAGCTCCTGCGTCAAAGACAGCGGTTCTTCACCCAGCAACGACGCCATGCGCGCATCCTAGTCGGAAAATCGGCCTATTTTCCAGCCTGCCGGGCAGGGGACCGGGAGTGCGGCCACCGGACCGCCACCCGTGATGATCACGACCGCGCGACGGCAGTGGTCTAGTCCAAAGGGAAAACTGTCGTTTTCTTCCTGGCTGAATACCCGCCGGTAGTGACGAAACCGGAAACTTTCGCGATTCTTCTCTCGACACCAGGCTGGTCGACCCCGGTCACGAGGGCAGAAACTCGGCGTAGGCCCCAGGGGACGACAAAGGAGTGAATAATGAACGATCGCCTCAAGGGAGCTGCGGAGCAGCTGCAGGACGAATGGGACAACGACCCGCGCTGGGCGGGTGTCGAGCGCACCTACAGCGCCGAGGACGTGATCCGGCTGCGCGGCAGCGTCCAGGAGGAGCACACGCTCGCCCGGCTCGGCGCCGAGCGGCTGTGGAACCTGCTGCACACCGAGGACTACGTCCACGCCCTCGGCGCGCTCACCGGCAACCAGGCCGTCCAGCAGGTGAAGGCGGGCCTGAAGGCGATCTACCTGTCCGGCTGGCAGGTCGCCGCCGACGCCAACCTGAGCGGCCAGACCTACCCGGACCAGAGCCTCTACCCCGCCAACTCCGTGCCGGCCGTCGTGCGCCGCATCAACAACGCGCTGCTGCGCGCCGACCAGATCACCTGGGCGGAGGGCGTCGAGGCCCCGCACTGGCTGGCGCCCATCGTCGCCGACGCCGAGGCCGGCTTCGGCGGCGTGCTCAACGCGTTCGAGCTGATGAAGGGCATGATCGCCGCCGGCGCCGCGGGCGTGCACTGGGAGGACCAGCTCGCCTCGGAGAAGAAGTGCGGCCACCTGGGCGGCAAGGTGCTCATCCCGACCGGGCAGCACATCAAGACGCTCAACGCCGCCCGGCTCGCGGCCGACGTGGCCGGAGTCCCGTCCCTGATCATCGCGCGGACCGACGCCCAGGCCGCGACGCTCCTGACCAGCGACGTTGACCCGCGCGACCAGGCCTTCACCACCGGCGAGCGCACCTCCGAGGGCTTCTACCGCGTCCGCAACGGCGTGCAGGCCTGCATCGCCCGCGGCCTGGCCTACGCGCCGCACTCCGACCTGCTCTGGATGGAGACCGGCACGCCCGACCTGGACGTGGCCCGCGAGTTCGCCGAGGCCATCAAGGCCGAGTACCCGGACCAGATGCTCGCCTACAACTGCTCGCCGTCGTTCAACTGGAAGAAGCACCTGGACGACTCGACCATCGCCAAGTTCCAGCGCGAGCTCGGCCACATGGGGTACAAGTTCCAGTTCATCACTCTGGCCGGGTTCCACTCGCTGAACTACTCGATGTTCGACCTCGCCCAGGGCTACGCCGCCGAGGGCATGACGGCGTACGTCGAGCTGCAGGAGGCCGAGTTCGCGGCCGAGTCGCGCGGCTACACCGCGACCAGGCACCAGCGCGAGGTCGGCACCGGCTACTTCGACCTGGTCAGCACCGCCGTGGCGCCCGACTCCTCGACCACGGCGCTCAAGGGCTCCACCGAGGAGGAGCAGTTCCACTAAAAGGACGTCCTCGACAGGAGGACCTCGCCGGACACGTCCAGGGCATGGGACGGTTCCCCGGCGACGCGGCCGCGCCGGCTCCCCTCCGGCGCGGCCGTTCTCCTGTCCGGAGCCGCCGGGCCGTGGAACAGCGTGGAACAGCCGGGCCGTCGAGAAGGGCGTAGGGCGTGGTCAGGGCCGTTCTCAGGCGATGGCGGCGGCCTCCTCGGCCTCCACCTGGTGGTTCCACGCCTTCTTGACCGCGCGCCACGTCTCGTCGTCGACGCCTGCGCGCCAGTAACCGGAGATCGACAGCCGCTCCAGCGGCAGCCCCCGCTCCAGCCTCAGGTGGCGGCGCAGCTCCTTGACGAACCCCGCCTCGCCGTGGACGAACGCGTGCACGTCCCCGGCCGGGAAGTCCAGCTCCCGCACGGCCCGCACCAGCGCCTCGCCGACCCGCCCGCCGTTCCGGTACACCCAGCTGACCTGGGCGCGGGCGCGCGTGTCGAGCTTCTGCTCGTCCTCGGGGCCGTCCACCTCCACGAGGACGTGCGCGAGCGCGGCCTCGGGCAGCGCCTCCACCGACGCCGCGATGGCGGGCAGGGCGCTCTCGTCGCCCACCAGCAGGTGCCAGTCCGCCCCGGGGTCGGGGGCGTAGCCGCCGCCGGGGCCGAGCAGCAGCACGGCGTCGCCGGGCACCGCCCGCGCCGCCCACGGCCCTGCCAGCCCCTTGTCGCCGTGGTGGACGAAGTCGAGGGTGAGCTCACAGGCGTCGGGGTCCCAGGCGCGCACGGTGTAGGTGCGCAGCCGCGGCCACAGCTCGCGCGGCATCGTCCGGCGCACCTCGCTCACGCTGAACGGCTCGGGGTAGTCGACGCCCTCGCAGGGGAAGACGAGCTTGACGTAGTGGTCGGTGAAGCCCTCGCAGGCGAAGTCCCGCAGCCCGTCGCCGCCGACGACGACCCGCACCATGTACCGCGAGACGCGCTCGGTGCGCAGGACGACGCCCTTGTGATGATCCCTGGGCTTCTCACTCATCGAACCACTCCCCACCCTGACGAGTTAGGCATACCTAACCTTACACGCTGCCCGCCGGGAACCGGTCCCGGCAGGAGCGGGGGGAGACGCGGATCACAGCCAGGGTTCAGGCGGCGGCCTCACCGTCCAGGAGGACGGGCCTGACCCCGACCGCCGACAGGAAGCTCGCCATGTGACGGAACGCCGTACGGGCCTCGGGCACCAGGTCGGCGAGGATCGGGAAGACGTGCGGCATGCGCGGCCACTCCTCGTACCAGACGGGCGTGCCGGTCTGCCTGGCGCGGACGGCGACCCGCCTGGCCTCGTCCCGCAGCACCTCGGTCGAGCCCGTGACGATCATGAGGGGCGGCAGACCGGTGAAGTTGCCGTGCACGGGCGACACGAGCGGGTCGCTCGGGTCGAGCCCCGACGTCCAGCGCGCCGCCAGCCACCGCACCCGGCCCGCCGGGAGCATCGGGTCCTGCCAGCGGTTGGCCCGGCGCGGGAAGTCCGTCAGGTCGGCCCACGGCGACAGGCAGATCGCCGCGGACGGCAGCGGCATGCCCCGGTCGCGCAGGGCGAGCAGCGTGGCCAGGGTCAGGTGGCCGCCCGCCGAGTCGCCCGCCACGACGATGTCGCGCCCGGCGTACCCCTGGCTCAGCACGCACTCGTACGCGTCCAGCGCGTCGGTCAGGGAGTCGGCCAGCTTGTGCACCGGACCCTGCCGGTAGTCGAGCGCGAGCACCGGACGGCGGGCCGCCAGCGACAGCCGCCAGGTGATGGGCCGGTGGGTGCGCGGCGAGCAGGAGAAGTAGCCGCCGCCGTGGAAGTACAGCAGCACCTTGCCCTCGTCCAGCTCCCCTCCGGCCCGCACCCACTCGCCGCCGCAGGCGGAGAAGGTGTGGGGGACGATGCAGACGTCGGCGGGCGCCGCGACCGGGACGAGGCGCGCCAGCTCGCCGCCCAGGCGGGCGGCGCCGAGCAGGGCGATCGGATGGCGCAGCAGGAGGTGGGAGGCAGGCTTCACCGTCCCGTGCATGAGGCCGGTGACGGCGCGGGCCTGCCAGCTGTACGGGTACTCCGGAGTCACGTCCCTGTCGATGCGCATATGGGCCCTCCGAAGGATTTCTTCCCTCAACAACATCCTTCTACCGGTCGGTAAGAATCTCATCCCTTACACGGATATTTCGGGTCAAACCTCCATGGGGATCGACCTCGCGTTTAACCCGTTGCCCCGCCCCGACCAGCGACGGATAATTCCACGGCCCCTTCCCGCACCCACGGCCCCTCCCGCACCCATGCCCCACTCCCCGCACGTTCCGTCACCGTGCCGTCACCCTCCGGAGGACACCACGCCCGCCCTCTACGCCCGCCTCGTCCGCCACGGCTTCCGCAGGCACGCCGCCTACCCGGGAGCCGCGCTCGCCGGGGCGTTCACCAACACCGTCTTCGGCGTCCTGCGCGCGTACACGCTCATCGCCCTCTGGCAGGCCCGCCCCGGCCTGGCCGGCTACGACGTGGCCGACGCCGTCACCTTCTGCTTCGTCACGCAGGCGTTCATCGGGCCGATGCAGCTCTTCGGCGGCGGCCTCGGCATCCCCGAACGCATCCGCAGCGGCGACATCGCCCTCGACCTCGTCCGTCCCGCGCCGCTCCAGCTCTGGGCGTTCGCCGAGGACCTCGGCAGGGCGGCGTACCTGCTGGCCGTCCGCGGCGTGCCGCCCCTGCTGGCCGGCGCGGCGCTGTTCGGCATCACGGCCCCCGACGGCCCCGCCCGCTGGGCCGCGCTCGCCGCCGGGCTGCTCGCCGCCTTCGCGGTCAGCTTCGGCTGGCGTTACCTCGTCGCCCTGTCGGTGTGCTGGCTCACCGACGACCGCGGGGTGAACGTCCTGTCGCTCGTGCTCACCACGTTCTTCAGCGGCATGCTCCTGCCGCTCGGCCTCTTCCCCGGCGCGCTCGGCGAGGTGGCGGCCGCGCTGCCCTGGGCCGCCATCGTCCAGGCGCCCGCCGACCTCTACCTCGGCACCGCCCCCATCGGGCCGACCCTCGCCTTCCAGGCGTTCTGGACGGTCGTCCTGGCCGGGCTCGGCGTGCTCGGCACCCGCGCGATCCGCCACCGGGTGGTGATCCAGGGTGGTTAGGACGTACGCGCTGCTCATCTGGACGTGGACCCGCTCCGCCGCCGCCTACCCCGCCTCGTTCGCGCTGGCGGCCGTGTTCACCACGGTCACGGCCGCCGTCGACCTGGGCGTCATCCTCGTCGTCTTCGCCAACACCACCGCGCTGGCCGGGTTCTCCCGCGACGAGGTCCTGTTCCTGTACGGCGCCGCGTCGCTGGCCTTCTGCGTCACCGACCTCCTCATCGGCAACATCGACCGGGTCAGCGGCCACATCAGGGCCGGCACGCTCGACGTCGTCCTCATCAGGCCCGCGGCCGCGTGGGTCCAGCTCGCCGCCGACCGGTTCGTCCCCGCTCGGATCGGGCGCGTCCTGCAGGCGGCGGCCGTCCTCGGCCACTCCGTGGCCGTGATCGGGCCCGACTGGCGGCGCGCCTGGATGATCCCCGTCATGCTCGCCACCGGCATCGTGATCTTCGCGGCGCTCTGGACGCTCGCCGGGGCGCTGCAGTTCCTGCTCACCGACGCCCCCGAGGTGGTCAACTCCTTCACCTACGGCGGCCAGCAGCTCACCCAGTACCCGCTCAGCGTGTACGGCCGCGACCTGGTGCGCGGCGTCACGTACGTCCTGCCGCTGGCCTTCGTCAACTGGCAGCCGGGCCTGTACGTGCTGGGCAGGCCCGACCCGTGCGGCACGCCGGAGTTCACGCGCTTCCTCGGCCCGGCCGCCGCGCTCCTCCTCTCCCTGCTCGCCGCGCTCGCCTGGCGGCAGGGCATCAGGCACTACCGCTCCACAGGGAGTCAAGGATGATCGAGCTCGACCGGGCGGGACGCTCCTTCAAGGTCAGGCGGACCGTCGTCCACGCCGTGCGCGACCTGTCGTTCACCGTCGGGCGGGGCGAGTTCGTCGGCTGCCTCGGCCCCAACGGCGCGGGCAAGTCCACGACGATCAAGATGCTCTGCGGCATCCTCACGCCCACGTCGGGCAGCGTGCGGGTGGCGGGGCTCGACCCGTCGCGCCGCCGCACGGCGCTCGCGCGCCGCATCGGCGTCGTCTTCGGCCAGCGCACCACCCTCTGGTGGGACCTGCCGCTCGCCGACAGCTTCCAGCTGGTCCGGCACCTTTACAAAGTAGATCGTAGAACGTTCGCGGAGCGGCTGGACGAGCTGTGCGAGACGCTCGACCTCGGGACCTTCCTGCGCACCCCGGTGCGGCAGCTCAGCCTGGGCCAGCGCATGCGCGGCGACCTCGCCGCCGCGCTGCTCCACGCGCCCGAGGTGCTCGTGCTCGACGAACCCACCATCGGCCTGGACGTCGTGAGCAAGGCCGGCATCCGCGACTTCCTGCTCAGGCTCAACGCCGAGCGGGGCACCACCGTGCTGCTCACCACCCACGACCTGGGCGACGTCGAGCGGCTCTGCCGCCGAGTCGTGCTCATCGACCACGGACGGCTGGCCTTCGACGGCACGCTCGCCGGCCTCATGGCCACCGTCCCCGGCCGGACGACGATCGAGGACGTCGTCACCCACCTCTACACCGCCGGGCGCCGGGCGGCCGCGTCACCCGCGGAGGAGCCGGCGCGGGCGCTCCGACGGGCGCGGGATCAGTAGTAACCCTCCTGGCCGGACTCGTAGTCGTCGTCGGCGTCGCCGCCGCGCGACCAGCGCGACGGCATCAGCACGGGGATGAACAGGGCCACCCCGAGCAGGGCGAGCACGCCGGTCGTGAGCAGCGTGGCGGCGCCCGCGCCCACGTCCCTGACGAGCGGGTCCAGCGACGGGTCCGACGGCACGAACGACAGCGCGCGGGCGGTGTCGAGCGCGTAGACGACGGTCCAGGCCAGCAGGACCAGGGAGGGCACGAACGCGGCGATCGGCGAGACCCGCCCCGCCATGACGAGCCCGACGACCAGGCCGACCGCGGCCATGGCGCCGAGCGCGACCCAGAGCGTCTGCTGAGGAGGAGGGCCGCCCGCCGCGCCGGACAGCTGCCGCACCGCCCACCCGCCGCCGCCCAGCACGCCCGCGGTCACCACCAAGCCGATGAACAGACCACCTAAATGCCGCAACGTTCTCACCTCATGTCAACGCGGTCGGCAAGACACTAGCGACAAAGGCCGTCCACCGACAGGCGTCACGCGGCTCGGCGTCGGGCGGCCAGAGCCTTTGCGCATGGGGCCCTCCCGAAGGCGTGCCCGCGTGAGAGCATGAGCACTGCCATGCGTGCGCGACTCCCCCTCCGGCTCGCGCGGACCGCCGCCTTCGCCGCCGTCTGCGTGACCCTCGCCGCGCTCGCCCACCGGCTGGGCGGCGGCTCGGGGCCCGCGCCCGCCACGGCGACGGCCGGGTTCGCCGCCGCGTTCGCGGCAGGGCTGGCGCTCGCCGGCCGGGAGCGCTCGGCCGGCTCCATCAGCGCGGTGCTGGTGGCGGCGCAGTTCGGCCTGCACGAGCTCTTCGCCGACGACACCAACGCCTACACGTCCCTGCACAGGCTCCTCGGGAGCGCCGCCGGCCCGGCCGCCTCACCGGGCCCGCCGCTCGAAGACGTGAGCGCGGGCGCGCCCCCGGCCCTGGCCGGTCAGGACGCCTCGCTGCTCGCCGACGGGGGCCCGGTGGCGGTGCACGGCCACGGCGGCGGGCTCGCGGTCGGCGCCGGCATGCTGCTCGCGCACCTGACCGCGTCGCTGCTCACCGCCTGGTGGCTGGCCCGCGGCGAGGCCGCGCTCTGGGCGCTGCTGCGCCGGCTCGGCCGAAGGCTGACACCGCTGAGGGCGGTCGCGGTGCCCGCGCCGCCGTCCCTCGTCCCCGTCGTACGCACCAGGGCCGTCCCCGCGGCCCCGGCCCTCCGCCACAGCCTGGCCAGGCGCGGTCCTCCACTTCCCGCCTGACCTCTGACACCCTTTCCGGCTCTTCCTTCTCAAGTGGAGTTCCACCATGCGTATCTCCGGGCTCGTCTCCGGCCCCCGCGCCCTGTCCGGCGCCCGCCGCGCGGCGACCGTGCTCGCCTCCGCCACCGCGCTCACCGCCGCCCTGGCCGTGCCCGCGCTGGCCCATGTCAGCGTCAACCCCGGCACCGCCGAGCAGGGCGGTTTCAGCAAGGTCGCCTTCCGCGTCCCGAACGAGCGCGACGACGCCTCCACCGTCAAGGTCGAGGTCGCCTTCCCCTCCGACCACCCGCTCGCGTTCGTGTCGGTCAAGCCCGTGCCCGGCTGGGACGTCAAGGTCACCGAGGGCAAGCTGCCCACGCCGGTCAAGACGGAGTACGGCGACCTCAAGGAGGCCGTGACCAAGGTCGTCTGGTCCGGCGGCGAGATCAAGCCGGGGCAGTTCCAGGAGTTCGAGGTGTCGATGGGGCAGCTGCCCGAGGACACCGACTCGCTGCTGTTCCCGACGAAGCAGACGTACTCGGGGGGCGAGGTCGTCGACTGGTCCGACGCGCCCAAGGCCGACGGCTCGGAGCCGGAGCGCCCGGCGCCGGTGCTGAAGCTGGTGCCCGCGTCGGGCGGCGCGGGGCACGGGGCGGCCGCCTCGCCGAGCGCCCAGGCGGCGGCTCAGCCCGCCACGGCGACTGCGCCGACGGTGGTGGCCGCGTCCTCCTCCGACGGCACCGCCCGGCTCCTGGGCGGCGCGGGCCTGGCCGCGGGCGTCGTGGCCGTCGTGCTCGCCCTGCTGGGGCTGCGCAGGCGCGCGTCCTGACCCGGCCCCCGGCGCCCGCTCCCGCGCGGGCGCCGGTCCTGGCAGGGCGTCACGAGGTGATGTCCTTGCCGGTGAAGCGGGCCCAGGCGATCGAGCCGAACAGCAGGACGTACGCGCCGAACACGAGCAGGCCCTGCGCCATGTCGCCCGTGGCGACCGGGTCGCGCAGCACCCCGTCGAACCGCATCCACCAGGTCGGCAGCAGGTACGGCGCGAGCCCGTCGAGCTGCGGCACCGCCCGCAGCACCTGGCTGACGACGACGAACACCACCGTGCCGGCGATCGCGCCGATCGACACCTCGGTGAACGCCGACATGGCGAGGGCCACGGCGGCCAGCGCCGCCATCCCCGCCCCGACGTACCCGACGGTGAGGAGGACACGCAGCAGCCCCTCGGCCACGGAGACCGTCGTGCCCGACAGCAGCGTCACGGGTCCGGTCGGGAACAGCACGAGCCCGGTGAGCAGCGCCGACGCCGCCACGACGGCCGTCACGGCGAACGAGAACAGCACGGCGTTCAGGTACTTGACCATGAGCAGCCGGGTGCGCCCGGCGGGCGCGGCCAGCAGGTAGCGCAGCGTCCCGGCCGCCGCCTCGCCGGCGAGCGCGTCGCCCGCGACCACGCTGACCGTGACCGGCATGAGCAGCACGGTCAGGAACGACAGCGACGCGAAGGTCAGCATGAGGCCGTTGCCGGCGACGGCCGCGATGACGCCGCCCATGCCGTCGTCGCCGGCGAAGAGCCGCAGCGCGACGCCCACCACCACGGGGACGACGGCGAGCACGCCGAGCATCGCCTGGTTGCGCGGGCGGCGGAAGGTCAGGCCCAGCTCGGAGCCGAGCAGCCGCAGGAACGCCGCCCCCGCCCCCGGCCGCCGGCCCGCCCCCGCCCCTGCCCGCCGGCCCGCGGCCTCCCCCGGCCCCGCCTCGCCGGGGACGGGCGGCCGGCGCTCGACGCTGCGCAGCGTCTCGGTCACCGGCACCAGGCCGGGCGTCCGCCGCTCCCCCGCCGTCTCGGGACCGTCCTGGGGGCCGGTGGCCGTCCTGTCGTGGTGCCGGGTGTCAGCCGTCGACATCGAAACCCTCTCCCGTCAGTCCCACGAACACGTCCTCCAGGCTGGGCCGCACCACGGCGAGCCCCCGCACCGGCACGCCGTCGCCCACCAGCGCGGCGTTGATCCGCTCGGGCGCGTGCCCGCCCAGCTCCGCCGTCACCTCGCCGGCCAGTCCGGGGGCCAGGGCGGCGCCGTCCGTCAGGCGCACGTCGGCCAGGCCGAGCGCGTCCAGCGCCCGGGCCGCCGCGGCCGGGTCGGAGGTCTCCACCCTGATCCTGGAGACCAGGCCGCCGCGCAGCGAGACGATCGTGCCGTCGGCGACGAGCCGCCCCGCCCGCATGATCGCGGCGTGCGTGCACATCTGCTCGATCTCGGCCAGCAGGTGCGAGGAGACGAACACCGTGGTGCCGTCGGCCGCGATCTCCCTGACCAGCGTCCGCACCTCCCTGGTGCCCTGCGGGTCGAGCCCGTTGGTGGGCTCGTCCAGGATGAGCAGCTCGCGCGGCCCGAGCAGGGCGGCGGCGATGGCCAGACGCTGGCGCATGCCGAGCGAGTACGCCCGGTAGCGCTTGCCCGCGGCGGCCGACAGGCCCACCCGCTCCAGCGCCTCCGCCACGCGCCGCCCCGCGGTGGACCTGGGCGCGGTCGGGTCGGCGGCGTCGAGGCGCATCAGGTTGGCCGTTCCCGACAGGTAGGGGTGGAAGGCCGGCCCCTCCACCAGCGCCCCCACCTTGGGCAGGGCCCTGGCCAGGGGCAGCCCGAGCATGGCATGCTCGCCCTCGGTGGGCGTGACGAGGCCGAGGAGCATCCGGATCGTGGTGGTCTTGCCCGAGCCGTTCGGCCCGAGGAAGCCGTAGACCGAGCCGCGGGGCACGGTGAGGTCGAGCGCGTCGACGGCCACCTGACCGCCGCGGAAGCGCTTCGTCAGCCCCCGGGTGACGATGGCAGCGTCCGTGGCGGCGTCCGTGGCGGCGTCCGTGGCGGCGTGCCCGGACGACGGCGGGGCCGCCCCGAAGGGCGCCCCCGCTTCCCGCGTCGCGGTCGTCACTTGACGCCCGCCGCCTTGACGATCTCCTCCGGGGTGACCGCGCCGACCAGCAGGCGGCCGTCGTCGGTCAGCAGGGCGGTGACGAGCTTGGTCGTGACGACCCTGCCCGTTCCCCACGGGCCGCTGACCGGCTTGGCGGACTTCAGCACCGTGTCCAGCACGGCGCCCGCGTTCTTGTCGCCGTTCCCGTCGCCGTTCGCGGCGCCGGTCCCGGTGCCGGTCTCCGTGCCGGTCTTGGCGAGGTCCGCGGCGGACAGCGGCAGCACCGCCACCGACGTCCAGCCCGAACCGACGACCTTCGCCTGACCGGCGACCTCCCTGGCGTGCTCGGCCCGCTCCTCGGCCTGCGCGCCGAGCCCCGTGTCGCCGAACGTCTTCTCCTCGACCTTCGCCCCCGCGGGCGGGGTGAAGGTGAAGTTCTCCGGCGCGGGCGGCGTGAACGTGACCTGGGTGAAGCCGATCTGGTACGCCGGCTCGGCCGAGCCCTTGGCGTACACCTCGACCTGCAGCGGGACGTACGTCTCGCCGTCGAGCGCGAGGCGGATCTCCTGCACCAGCGAGCCCTCCGCCTTCGGGGCGAGGACGAGCTGGTAGACGGGCCTGCCCGCCACCTCGGCGGTGTTGATGACGCGGACCGCGGTGTCCTTGTCGGCCGAGGCCAGCAGGTGCGCGGCGATCTGCTGCGGCGTCAGGTCGGTGGGCCGGGGCGTGGCCGGGGCCTTCCGCCAGCCCTCGCCCGCCTTCACCGTGATCTTGGTGGCGGTGTTGGCGGAGCTGTCCCAGTACCACGCCTGGTCGCCGTTCACGATCAGGTTGGTCTCGCTGAGCTGGGTCGGCATGGCGACGCGGACCTTGTCGGCGCCCCCGTACCAGACCTTCACCTCGTGCGAACCGGACAGCAGGCTCATCGGGGAGCCCCCGGCGGCCTGGGGCAGCGCGGGCAGCCCCAGCGACGCGGTCTGCTGCACGGTGCCCGACATGGGGGAGATCCCGCCTGACTTGCCGCTGGCGGCGACGGCGTCGGCCAGCAACTGCTGGGCCGAACGCTCCGGCAGGACGGGGTCGCCGCTCACGGCGGCGATCACGGGGCCGGCCCCGATCGCGCCCCCGATCACGGCCGCCGCCGCGATCGGCACTCCCCACCTCACGAACGTGCCTCTACGCATCTCACTCCTTAACGGTATGTCGATGTCCCGAGCCTGCGTGATGCTTCCTTAGGCGGACCTGAGACTGTCTGAGACCTCTCTCAGCGAGACGGGCGCGAGCGCGGGCGGGGAGGGCTGGTCTCGCACGTCGAGGGCCGGTCCGGCATGCTGGGGCGGGCCCGGCGGAAGGCCGAGACGGCTGAGACGGCTCTCAGGCTTCTCAGCGTCGTCTCAGCCCGGGGAAGGGAGAATCGCCACATGAGAGTGCTTGTCGTCGAGGACGAGCGGCGCATGGCGGCCGCGCTCCAGCGGGGGCTGCAGGCCGAGGGGTTCGCCGTGGACCTCGCCCACGACGGCGAGCAGGGCCTGCACGCCGCCAGGCAGGGCGACTACGACGTCGTGGTGCTCGACATCATGCTGCCGAGGCTGTCGGGCTACAACGTCTGCAAGCAGTTGCGCGCCGAGGAGAACTGGGTGCCGATCCTCATGCTGTCGGCCAAGGACGGCGAGTACGACATGGCCGACGGGCTCGACCTGGGCGCCGACGACTACCTGACCAAGCCGTTCTCCTACGTGGTGCTGGTGGCCAGGTTGCGGGCGCTGCTGCGGCGCGACGCCGGGCGGCGGCCGCCGGTGCTGGTGGCCGGCGACCTGTCGCTGGACCCGGCGCGGCGCAGGGTCGAGCGGGCCGGGCGGCAGGTCGAGCTGACGCCGAGGGAGTTCGCGCTGCTGGAGTTCCTGATGCGGCGGCGGGACGAGGTGGTGTCGAAGTCGGAGATCCTGGAGCACGTCTGGGACACCTTCGACACCGACCCGAACGTGGTCGAGGTGTACGTCGGCTACCTACGCCGCAAGATCGACGGGCCGTTCGGGAGGAACGCGCTGCAGACCGTGCGCGGCGCCGGCTACCGGCTGGCGGGCGACGGTGGCTGAGTCACCACTCGGGTGGTGGCGGCGGCAGGGGCTGCGTTTCCGCCTGACGGTGGCCGCGGCGGCGGTGCTCGCGCTGGCGCTCGCGCTGTCGGCGTCGGTGCTGCTCAACGTCCTCGACCGGGCCCTGATCGACACGGTGGACGACACCACGAGGCAACAGGCTCAGACGGTGCGCGTGCAGGCCGACGCCGGGACGCTGACCAGCCCGATCAGCACCCACGACGGCACGATCGTGCAGGTGATCGACGCCTCCGGCCGCATCACGCACGTCACGTACGGCACGGACCGCCTGGTGCCGCTGCTGGACGCCCGGGCGAGGGAGCGGGTGCTCGCGCAGGGCCGGGCGACGTTCCTCGACGGGCGGCCGTACGCGATCCCCGGGCCGCTGCGGGTGATGGTGCTGCGGGCCGACCGCGGCCAGACGGTGGTGGCGGCCCGCCCGGTCGGCGAGATCCAGACGAGCCTGGCCGTCGCCGGGCGGGTGCTGTTCACCGGGACGCCGGTGCTCATCGTGCTGCTCGCGGTGGCGAGCTGGATCATGATCGGGCGTACGCTGCGGCCGATCACCGCGCTGCGCACGGGCGCGGCGGAGATCACGCACACGGCCAGGTCGCGCCGCCTGCCGGTGCCGCAGTCGCACGACGAGGTGCACGCGCTGGCCACCACGCTGAACGGCATGCTGGCCAGGCTGGAGGAGGCCGAGCAGCGCCAGCGGGCGCTCGTCTCCGACGCCGCGCACGAGCTGCGCAGCCCGCTGGCCAGCATCCGCCTGCAACTGGAGGTGGCCCTCGGCCATCCCGAGGGCCAGGACTGGAGCGAGACCGCGGAGGGCGTCCTGGAGGACACCATGCGGCTGTCGCGCCTGGCCGAGGACCTGCTCGCGCTCGCCAGGCTGGACGAGCGCGGAGGGGTCCCGGCCAGGCGCGAGCCGGTGCAGCTCGACGAGGTGGTGCGCCAGGTGACCGACAGGTACGCCGAGGCGCGGCTCACCGCGTGCGAGCCGGTGGTGGTGCGGGGCGACGCGCTGGACCTCAGCCGGGTCCTGACGAACCTGATGGACAACGCGGCGCGTCACACGTCGTCGAAGGTGGAGGTGGCGTTGACCGCCGACGGCGTCCTCACGGTGACGGACGACGGCCCCGGCATCCCGGAGCAGGACCGCGAGCGGGTGTTCAACCGGTTCACCAGGCTCGACTCGGGCCGCAGCAGGGATGAGGGCGGGGCCGGCCTCGGCCTGGCCATCGTGCGCGAGACCGTGCGCGCGCACGGGGGGACGGTGTGTCTGGAGGACGCCGTGCCCGGCCTGCGCGCGGTGGTGCGCCTGCCGGTCGCCCGCTGAGGCGGCGGGCCGTGCTGCCCGCCCGATTGGGCGGGGGGCCGTGCCGGTCGCCTGTGGGGGGATCACGGGGTCCTGCCGGGCGTCCGCTGGGGTCGCGGACCTCGGGTGCGTTCTTCGAGGAGGCGGGCCCGGGGTGTCCCGGGCGGGGCTCGGGTGTGGAGCGTTCCGTACGTCGGTCAGGTCAGGCGGCCCTCCCCCTCTCGATGGCGCTCAGGAAGTCCTGGGCGATGCCGGTGAGCCGGCGGCGGGCGTGGACGACGGCGATGACGCGACGCACCGCGGGGTCCAGCGACCGGACGACGAGGCCCGCGCGTACGGCCTGCTCGGCCATGCCGCGGTACCACAGCAGCGACGCCTGCCCGGAGCGTGCGGCCTGGAGCCAGCCGTGGCGCTCGTCGGTCTCGAGCGCGACCGCCGGCGTGACGCCGTACTTGCCCAACATCGCGTCGAGCTCCCTGCGCCGCGCGGTGCCCCTCGGGGGCAGCGCCAGGCGCATGCCGTGCAGCCGCGCCATGGGCACGGGGCTGGGCAGGTCGAGCCCGGGCGGGGAGATCAGGACGATCTCCTGGCGTTCGAGCGGATGGGTGACGAGGTCAGGGGGGACGGGCAGGTCGGTGAGCCCGAGATCGGCCCGCTGGTCCCTGATGGCGCTGACGACGCCGTCGCGGCCGTCGCAGCGGACGATGTGCACGCGCACCCCGGGATGCTCGGCCGTGTACGCGGGCAGCAGCCGCGCGGCGAGGCCGGGTTCCAGGGTGGGCGTGGAGGCGATGCGCAGTTCGGCCTCCGCGGCGGCGCCGTGGGTGGCGAGGCCCTCGATCTCGTGGACGGCCTCGAGTGCCTCCCGCGCCAGTTTGACCACCCGGCGGCCCTGCGCGGTGACGACCACGCCGCGGCCGGATCGGGCGAACAGCGTCATGCCGAGCTCGCGTTCGAGATCGCGGATCGCGCGGGACAGCGCGGGCTGCGCGATGTAGAGCGACCTGGCCGCGTCGGTCATGGTGCGGTGCTCCGCAGTCGCGACCACGTAGCGGAGCTGCTGGAGATTCATGCCAAAGAAGCTAGGACACGGGCCCCCGCGCGGTCCGGGACATAACCGAGATCACCTCGAATGATTTCGGACTGTGACCGAGCACTGCTACATCCGTGACGGGTGATACGTCAGTATGCTTTTGCCCCGAATTTGGCAAAGGTCCGTCAAGTCGCCTGGCAAACCATGGCATCGCGGACAACGGGGTAGAGGGGGCAACACGGTGACAGGGAACGGGCATTATCCTCCGCCGCCGCAAGGACCCGGACAGCCGCAGAGGCCCCCCTCGTTACCCTGGCCGCCGCCCGGCTACGGCGACCGGCAGCACGACCCTCAGGACGGGCAGCCGCACCAGCCTCCCCACGGCGACCCGAACGCGGCGCAGGGCCTCCAGGGCGGGTACCAGCCCCACCCCGGCCAGGCCGCCGTCCCCCATCCGCAGCAACCCTCCCAGGGCGGCCCCTACTCCGCTCCGCCCTCCCAGGGCGGCCCCTACTCCGCCCAGCCCTCCCCGGGCGGCCCCTACTCCACTCCGCCCTCCCAAGGCGGCCCCTACTCCACTCCGCCCTCCCAAGGCGGCCCCTACTCCGCCCAGCCCTCCCCGGGCGCGCCGTACCCGCCGCAGCCTTCGCCTGGGCCCTACCCGCCCCAGCCCTACCCGCCCCAGCCCTCGCCGGGCGGCCCCCATCCGGGCGGGCCTTCGCAGGGCGGGCCGCATCCTGGCCTGCCGTCGCAGGGCGGCCACCACCCCGCGCAGCCGGGCCCGCAGGCTCCCCCGCAGGGACACCCGCCGTACCCTCCCCAGCCGGGACAGCCGTACCCGCCGCAGCCCCAGGGCCAGCCGTACCCGCCCCAGCCCTCCCTCCATCAGGGCCGGCCCCATCCGCCTCACCCCACCCTCCCCCAGGGCCGGCCGCAGCCGGCCTACCCGCAGCCGCCGCATCCCCAGGGCGGGGCGTACCAGCAGGGGGCGCAGTACCCGCAGCCCCACGGCGGCCAGCACCGGCAGGCGCCCCCACCGCCCCCGCCGCCGCCTCCCCCCATGCCGCAGTGGCCGCAGCCGCCGCGCCGCCGGTCGGGCGGGCGGGTGGCGGGCGTGCTCGGCGCGGTCTTCGGCGGCGTCGCGGCGCTCTTCGTGCTGATCGTCATCGGCGCGGCGGTCTTCAAGAGCTCGGCGGGCCAGGACACGACGACGCCGGTCGCCGTCCCCACGTACTCGCCGTACGACAGCCACAGCCAGGAGCCGGTCCCGACCCGCAAGCCGACGAGGCGGCCGACGCAGCAGCCGACCCAGGAGGAGACGGACACCCCCACCCAGAAGCCGACGCAGGACACCACGGTGGACCCGCCGGCCCAGGTCACGCTGAACACCAGCCTGAAGAACAACACGATGTACCGCGCGGGCGGCCTGCCCAGGCTGAACTGCCCGGCCGGCAGCGCGAACATCTTCAACCACAGCCAGCTCAAGGCGCTGATCCTGAAGACGGGCAAGTGCATGGACCGCGCGTGGGGGCCGATCCTGCGCAAGCAGGGCATCGCGTTCAGCCCGCCGAGCTACGCGATCGCCTCGCGGCGGGGCCGCGGCGCGTGCGGCGACTACCCGTCGGCGGGCAGCATGGTGCCGTACTACTGCCCGCGCAACAACACGATCTACGCCTCCACCTCGGCGATGGCCCGGGGCAACGGCAACGCCCGCGGCTACGGCGAGATCATCTCCTGGCACGGCGGCATCATCAGCATGATGGCCCACGAGTACGGTCACCACATCCAGAACATCACGGGCCTGATGGACTCCTGGTGGAACGGCACGCTGGCGACGTCGAGCAGCAACGCCAAGCTGGCGCTGAGCCGGAAGCTGGAGCTGCAGGCCACCTGTTTCGGCGGCATGTGGATGCGGTCGGTGGCGGGGTCGTACCCGGTGGGCACGTCGGACCGGGCGCGGCTGTTCTGGTTCTACGGGCAGGTGGGCGACTACCCGGGCTATCCGCGCGACCACGGCACGCCGAGGAACAACAACCTGTGGTTCCGCCAGGGCTGGGACAAGAACAAGACCTTCCAGTGCAACACCTGGCTGGCGCCGTCTTCGACGACCTCCTGACAAGTTCTGTTCATCGCAAGTTGGGGAGTTGTCTCTGATGTCCATATATGGGGACTAGAATCCTGCCAATCTTGTGCCCAACGGGGGGCAGACCTCACGGTTTTGCCTGGTAGGCGTGTGAAGGAGCCGGTGTGAGCAAGCGCGACGGGGTTGACGCCGTGCCTGGAGAGCAGAAACGGCGCTCGCCCCGCCGTCCGCGACCGGCGTCCGGCCCCTCGCCGTCGGACGCCTCCGGCCCCACCGCGCCGGACTCCTCCGCGTCCCGCTCCTCGGGGCCCCGCTCCTCCGGGCCCCGCTCCTCCGGGCCCCGCTCCTCCGGGCCCCGCTCCTCCGGGCCCCGCTCCTCCGGGCCCCGCTTCGCCAAGCCGCTCTCCCCGGCCGGGATCCTCGGCTGGACCGCGCTGTCCGTCATCGCGCCCGGCGCCGCACACCTGCGGGCCGGGCGCCGCCGTACGGGGCTCGTCCTGTTCGCCGTGTACGCCGTGCTGCTGCTCGCCGCGCTGGCGTACGTGCTGGTCAACGGCGTGCAGCAGCTGGCCCCCACGTTCGCGGCCGACAACATGATGGTGGCGGCGATCGTCGGCCTGTCGGCGCTCGGGCTGGCCTGGTTCGCGATCGTGGTGCTGTCGTACGTGGTGCTCAACCCCCGGCGGCTGAACCAGATGGGCCAGATCCTGTCGGGCGTCGCCGTCGGCGTGCTGTGCGTGGCCGTCATGTCGCCGTTCGCGGTGGCCGCCAACACGGTCCTCACGCTGCGCGACACCATCCACACCATCTTCCCGTCCGCCCCCGACCCGGACACCCCGAACGAGCCGGTGAAGAACCCCGAGGACCCGTGGAACGGCAAGACCCGGGTGAACTTCCTGCTCATCGGCGGCGACGCGGCGGGCAACCGCACGGGCGTGCGGACCGACAGCATGAACGTGGCCAGCGTGGACGTCAGGACCGGCGACACCGTCCTGTTCAGCCTGCCGCGCAACCTCCAGCACGTGCACTTCCCGCCCTCCTCGCCGCTGCGCAAGCAGTTCCCGAACGGCTTCATGGCGGAGCTGCCGAACGGCGGCCTGCTCAACGAGGTCTGGCAGTACGCCAACGACAACCCGCAGCTCATGGGCGGCAGGAACAAGGGCGCGCGGGCGCTCATGGACGCCATCGGCTACACGCTCGACCTCAAGATCGACTACTACGCCCTGATGAACATGTACGGCTTCGCCGACCTGGTGGACGCCATCGGCGGCCTGAAGATCCGGGTGGAACGGGACGTCAAGTGGGGCGGCCACTTCGGCACCGCGGGCACGATCAAGGCGGGCTACCGCAAGCTGTCGGGCGAGGAGGCCCTGTGGTACGGCCGCTCCCGCGTCGACAGCGACGACTTCTCCCGGATGGCGCGCCAGCGCTGCGTCATCGGCGCGTTCGCCCAGCAGGCCACCCCCGCCGTGATCCTGACGAACTTCACCAAGATCGCCGGTGCGGCCAAGCGCATGGCCCAGACGAACATCCCGCAGCACCTGGTGCAGCCGCTGGTGGAGCTGGCCGTCAAGGTCAAGGACGCCAAGATCACCAGCCTGCAGTTCGTGCCGCCGGAGTTCTACTCGGGCCGTCCGGACTGGATGAAGATCCGCCGCTACACGAAGAAGGCGATCGAGGACTCCGGCCGCCCGGCCCGCAGGGCGCAGGCGGCCGGCGTGACGGCCTCCCCCGGCACCACCGCCGGCGGCCCCTCGGCCACGCCGACCAGGACCCGTGCCGCGACGCCGACGCAGACGCCGACGCGCAACACGCAGCGGGCCGCCGCCAAGTCCCTGTCGGAGCTGTGCGGCCTGTGAGGCCTGTGACCGCCCGGACTCCGGGCGGTCGCCGCCTGGACGCCGTGACCGGTGCTCAGGCGGCGACGGCCCTGCGGGGCAGCAGCAGGAACGCGCCGACGTAGAGCACGGCGGCCACGACGAGCAGCCCCTTGTAGCCGATCACCAGGGCGAGGTACTCGAGGCAGCCGCCCACCATGGCGCCGAGCAGGTTCGCCCCGAACGACGTCGTGGCGTCGGCCGTCTCCGCGAACCGCTTGGCGAACACCACGTTCGCCGCGAAGATCGGCAGGAAGGCCACGGTCACGGCGGCGACGGCACGCAGCGGCAGTGGCAGCGACAGCAGCCACGTGTTCGGCACGAGCCAGGCGAGCGCCAGGCCGGCGAGCAGGACGCCGTACATGACGGGCAGCGGCGGGACGCGGAAGCGGCGGGTCACCTCGACGGCGGCGAGCACCGCGACGAGGACGCCGGCGAAGACGACCGCGTTGACCACCCAGGTGGTGCCGAACAGCAGGGCGAACCCGGTGACGCTCTTGGTCTCCAGCAGCAGGAACGCCACGCCCAGCAGGAACAGGTCGGCGTACGGGCGCATCCGCCGGTACGGCCCGGCGACGACGCGCACGGCGAGCAGGCTGACGACGAGGATCAGGCCGAGCGTGACGACGTAGATCGGCGGGATCGTGTGGTCCTTCAGGTAGAGGAAGGGCCGGTCGTCGCCGGTGGGCTCGGGGGTGCCGGGCGCGGCGCCCGGCCAGGCGGAGGCGCAGCGCTGCGCCTCGGCGGTGACCCCCGCGGTGATGACCGCCTGCTGCCCGGCGGTGCTGACGACGTCGACGCAGGGCCGGTGGCCAAAGGCCCGCTCCATGGTGGCGGCCAGGCGGTCCACCAGCCAGCTCTCGCGGTAGTAGTTGTACATCGAGAACGTGCCGCCGGGGTTGAGGTGCGCGCGGGCGGCCCGCATGGCCTCCTCGGTGAACAGGTAGCTCTCCAGCCGCAGCGAGCTGGCGCCCGACACGAGCGTGAGCGAGTCGGGCAGCGCGAACAGGATCAGGTCGTAGGTCTTGTCCGTGCGCTCCAGGAAGGCGCGGCCGTCGGTGATGTGGGTGGTGACGCGCGGGTCGGCGTAGGGCCTGTCGGGGTGGAGCGAGGCGCCCAGCTCGCGCAGTTTCGGGTCGATCTCGACGGCGTCGACGTGCGCGGCGCCCTTGGACAGGGCGATGGCCACGTCGGTGCCGCTGCCCGCGCCGACGATGAGGACGTCCTTCGGCGGCCTGGTGGTGCGCTCGTACGGCAGGCCGTACTGGCCCTCCCACTGCAGGCGGACGTGGGCGGGCACGGCCTGCTGGTGCGGGATGCCGTTGACCGAGATGTCGGTGACGGGCACGCCGAGCTGCTCGAACCGCTTGTAGGTGACCTTGTAGTACGGCGACCAGAGCGCGCCCGCGGTCAGCGTCTCGCCCAGCAGCAGGGCGACCACGGCCAGCGCGGGCGCGATCACCAGCCCGAGGTACAGCGACGCGGGCCGGGGCGTCAGCAGCACCGCGTAGCAGGCGGCGGCGACGATCCCCCAGAACACCGGCGGGGCGCTGAGGAACGACAGCGCGGTGAACGCGGCGATGCCGGTGAGGCTGCCGATGAGGTCGTAGCGGTAGGCCTCCAAGCGCGGCAGCTCCGGGAAGCAGCGGCCGACCAGCTCGGCGGGCCCCATGAGCACGAGCGCCGCCGCGCCGAAGATCACCGGCAGGATCAGCCAGGCGGGCGGCCCGCTCGTGGACAGGCTCGTCCAGTACAGGACGCCCTCGGTCTCCCTGTCGACGGTCACCGGGAACGTCAGCACCACCATGACCAGCACGAACAGGACGATCGGCGAGTAGTAGGGCTGCCGGCGCGTGCGTCCGACGCGCAGGAAGCCGAGCCCGATGCCCAGGAACGAGCCGAGCAGGACGAAGTTGGTGAAGTAGCTCAGGTGGACGATGTTCGACCCGGTCCACCTGATGAGCGCCAGTTCGAGGAAGAGCATGAAGGCGCTGGCGAGGACGAGCCTCGGCCGCACCGCCAGCCAGTGAGCGCGTTCCCCGTCCGCCGCCGCCTGCTTCGCCTGGAGCGTCATGGTCGTTCACCGTAGTGAAACGCCGGGGCGCGCGGAAGCCCGACGCGGCAGGACGTGAGCGGGAATCCGGCGCGGAAGGCCCCCACGGGGCGGGCCGCCACGCCCGCCCCCCGCGCGGCTCAGGCGTTCTCGCGGTTGAACACCTTGGTGCCGACGGCCAGGCCGGCCACGGCGAAGGCGGCCGTCACGGCGGCCCCGGCGGCCACCGCGCCGGTGGCGTAGTGCCCGGCGAACAGGTCGCGCAGCGCCTCCAGCGTGTACCTGAACGGGCTGACGCGCGAGAGCGCGTCGAGCCAGCCGGGCGCCATCGACATGGGCAGGAACGCGCCCGACAGCAGGACCAGCGGCACGACCGCCGTGGACATGACGGGCGCGAACAGGTTCTCGTCGATGGTGAGGGCGACGGCGTACGACAGCGCGGCCAGGCTCACGCCGAGCACGACGACGAGCGCCAGCCCGGCCAGCAGGCCGGCGGCGGGCGCGCGCAGCCCGAAGGCGTAGCCGACGGCGACCAGCAGCAGCGCCTGGACGGTCATCGTGACGGCGTTGCCGAGCACGCGGCCGAGCAGCAGCGCCAGGCGGGAGGCCGGGGTGACGCGCATCCGCTCCAGCACGCCCGAGCTCCGCTCGAAGACCACGCCGAACCCGGCGAGGCCCGTGCTCATCAGCGCGAGCTGGACCATCAGGCCGGGGACCAGCGTCTCCCAGGTGCCGATGGTGGCGAAGATCGGCCCGAACAGCACGAGGAAGAGCAGCGGCTGGATCATGCCGAAGGCGACGCCGGCCTTCTGCCGCAGGGTCACCCGCAGGTGGTGGCGGAACAGCAGCCAGGTCTCACGCGCCATGACCGGCCTCCTCCCGCAGCGACCTGCCGGTGATGTCCAGGAACACGTCGTCGAGGGTGCGCCCGCCGGTCTTCAGCTCGGCGGGGGCGCCCTCGGCGACGATCAGGCCGTGGTCGATGATCAGGACCCTGTCGCAGAGGGCGTCGGCCTCGTCCAGGTAGTGGGTGGTGAGGAAGACGGTGACGTCGTGCTCGGCGCGCAGCCTGCGGACGTGGTCCCACAGGTTCGCGCGGCTCTGCGGGTCGAGCCCGGTGGTGGGCTCGTCGAGGAAGAGCAGGGCGGGCTCGTGCAGCAGCGCGAACGCGATGTCGAAGCGGCGGCGCCGGCCGCCCGACAGCGTGGCGCCGATGGCGTCCCGCGTCCCGGCGAGGTCGAGCCCGGCGAGGACCTCGCGTACCCGGGCGCGGGCCCGGTCGCGGGTCAGGCCGTGGAGCATCGCCTGGAGTTCGAGCTCCTCGCCGAGCGGCGTGAAGGGGTTGACGGCGCCGCCCTGCGAGACGTACCCGATGCGCCGCCGCACCTCGGCCGGCTCGCGCAGCAGGTCGCGCCCGGCGACCACGGCCGTGCCGGACGTCGGCCTGAGCAGCGTGGTCAGCATGCGCATGGTGGTGGTCTTGCCGGCGCCGTTCGGCCCGAGGAACCCCACGATCTCCCCCTGGCCGACGTGGATGTCCACGCCGCGCACGGCGTGCGCGCCGTTCCTGAAGGTCTTGGACAGACCCAGCGTCTCGATCAAATTTCATCGCCTCCAAAATTAGAGTAACTACAAGTTTGGGGCGACAGCAACACAGGTATCATCGAGGGCATGGCGGAGGGGCTGCGGGAGCGCAAGAAACGCGAGACCAGGCAGCGCATCGCGGACATCGCGATGGGCCTGTTCATGGCGCGCGGGTTCGACGACGTCACGGTCGCCGACGTGGCACGGGCCGCCGACGTGTCCGTGAACACGGTGTTCAACTACTTCGGCACCAAGGAAGACCTCTTCGCCGACCGGCAGGACGTCGCCGTGGACCTGCCGGCGCAGGTCGTACGGGGGCGCCGGCCCGGCGAGAGCGTGGTGGGCGCGTTCCGCCGCGACTTCCTCGACGCGCTCGACACGCGCGACTGGCGCTACGGCTTCAACGAGGGCAACGACGTCTTCGCGCGGATGGTGGGCGCGAGCCAGGCGCTGACGGCGCGCATGCGCGAACTGCACGACCGGCGGGAGCTGGAGCTGGCGAAGGCGCTGGCCGACGAGCTCGACGCGAGCCCCGACGACCTCACCCCGCACGTCGTGGCCGCCGTGATCCTCGACACGACGAGGGTGGTCTCGGAGCGGGCGGTGCGCAGGAGGCTCGCGGGCGAACCGTGGGACGACATCGCGCCCGGCGTCAGGGCCGCGGCCGAGCGCGCTTTCGACCTGCTGGAGTCGGGCCTGGCCGGTTACGGCACGCGGCCGGCGCGGGCGCTAGCGGGTGGTGCTGGTGAGGAGCGCGGCGACGAGGACGAGCACCACGAGCACGAGGGTGAGGGCTAGCAGGACCGTGCTGATGATCCCGCAGATGCGGCCGGCCTGCACCGAGCCGCGGTTCTCGTAGAGGTAGCCGCTCTCGTCGATCTCACGCAGCGCCCTGTTGCCCATGACCCAGGCGAACGGGCCGAGGAAGCTGCACACCACGAGGCTGAGGATGCCGAGGACCAGGATGGTGGTGCCGTTGGGATGACTCTGCGGCGGCGGGCCGTAGTACGACGGCCCGTAGTTCGGATACGACATGCCCCTCGGTCTCCTCGTCCGGTTTCAGGTGGTTTTTATACCACGGGACCACGTTGATCACTCGGCAGTGATCTTCATGCGCCATCATGGGAGGGCAGCCAGACCGATCCCTCCCAGGAGCCGAACCCGTGCGTGAACGCATGCGCGCCGTCCTCGACGACCGGCGTTTCCAGCGCTTCATCGTCGCCGTGATCCTCGTCAACGCGGCCACGCTCGGCCTGGAGACCGTCCCGTCGCTCGCGGCGAGCCACGGCCACCTGCTGGCCGCGGTGGACCACGCGGCGCTCTACGTCTTCGTGGCCGAACTGCTGGCCAAGGTGTACGTCGAGCGCCGGGCCTTCCTGCGCGACCCCTGGAACCTCTTCGACACGCTCATCGTCGGCATCGCGCTCGCGCCCGCCACCGGCGGGCTGTCGGTGCTGCGGTCGCTGCGCATCCTGCGGGCGCTGCGCCTGCTGTCGGTGGTGCCGAGCCTGCGCCGGGTGGTCTCGGCGCTGCTGCGCGCCATGCCGGGCATGAGCTCGATCGTGGTGCTGCTCGGCCTCGTCCTGTACGTGGCCGCCGTCATGGCCACCAAGCTGTACGGGCAGGCCGCGCCGGAGCGCTTCGGCACGCTGCCGACGTCGCTGTTCACCCTCTACCAGACGATGACGGGCGACGACTGGGGCAACATCGCGCGGGACGTGATGACCGAGCACCCGACCGCCTGGATCTTCTTCACCATCTTCATCCTGGTGTGCACGTTCGTCGTGCTGAACCTCTTCATGGCGGTCGTGGTGAGCGCCATGGACGAGGAGTCGGCGGAGGAGCGGGCCGCGCTGCAGGAGGACTCCTCCGCCCACACCCGGCGCATCCTGGAGGAGCTGACCGAGCTGCGCCGCGAGGTGGCGGCCCTGCGCGGGCAGGAGCCGCCCGCCTGGCAGGGCGCCGAGCAGCCCGCGCAGGAGCCGGGTCGCAGTCCCGCGCAGAAGCCCGCGCAGAAGCCCGCACAGAAGCCCGCGCAGAAGCCCGGCCAGAAACGCGGCCGGCCGTCGGGCCAGAAGCGCCGCCAGGAGCGGGCCGCGGCGGGCTAGCGGGAGTAGAACTCCACGACGAGCTGCTCGTCCACCGGCACCGCGATCTCGGCGCGCTCCGGCCTGCGGATGAGCGTGAAACGCAGGCCCGCGTGGTCCACCTCCAGGTAGGGGGCGGTGCGCTCGTCGGCGTGCACGCCCTCCGCCGCGGCCACGAAGGGCGCGAGCCGCCGCGAACGCTCCCGCACCGACACGACCTGGCCGGGCTTGACCAGGTAGCTGGGGATGTCCACCTTGCGGCCGTCCACGGCGATGTGCCCGTGGGCGACGTACTGGCGGGCGGCGTAGATCGACGGGGCGAGGCCGGCGCGGACGACGAGCGACGCCAGGCGGGTCTCCAGCAGCCCGACCAGCTCGGCGCCCGAGGCGCCCGGCCTGCGCAGCGCCAGGGCCCAGTACCGGCGTAGCTGCCGCTCCGAGACGTCGTAGTACCAGCGCAGCTTCTGCTTCTCCAGCAGCCGCAGGCCGTAGTCGCCGGTGTCGCGGCGGCGCGTCGTGCGGCCGTGCTCGCCGGGCGGGTAGGGGCGCCGCTCGAAGTGGCGGACGGCCTTCCTGGTCAGCGGGACGCCCGCGCGACGCGACAGGCGGACCTTGGGGCCGGTGTAGCGCACGTTCACCTCAATGTGGTTAGGTAATCCTTACTTAGGTAAGCCTAACCTACTCTAGGAGAACGTCATGCTCCCGCTCCCCGAGCGGATCCGCACCCTCGCCGCGACCGCGCCCGTCGCCCGGCTCTTCCTGGACGGCGCCCCCTGCCCCGCCCGGGGCGGCGTGGACGGGCACGGCCGTCCCGTGCTCCTCGTCCACCCCGGCGAGGAGCTGCACGGCCTGCGCGGTGACGCCGTCGTGTCGGCGCACCTGACCGTCACACGCAGGCTGGGGGCCGAAGACCACCCGCGCGGGATCATCGAGGTGCAGGGCTGGGCGGAACCCGTGCCGGAGCCCGAGGCCCGGGACGCGGCCGTCGCCGTGGCCGCGTACGACGCCGACGAGGCGCTGTTCGAGGCGCTGGAGCGCCACGGCCACCCGGACGCGCCCCGGCTGCTGCGCGTCGACGTCGGCCAGGTGGTCTACCTGACCGGGCAGGAGTCGGGCGTGCTCGACGCCGACGAGTACCTGGACGCCGCCCCCGACCCGCTGGCCGAGACCGCGGAACGGGTGCTCGCGCACGTCAACGAGGCCCACAGGGAGCAGCTCGCCGCCGGGGTGTCGAGGCAGCTCGGCGAGGAGGCGCGCGAGGTGTGGCTGTGGGAGCTGGACCGGCTCGGCGTCACCGTACGGGTGGACGGCGGGCTGGTGCGCTTCGCCTGGCCGTCGCCCGCCCACTCCCACGCCTGCCTGGAGACGGCCCTGCGCACCCTGGTCTGCGGCTGCTGACCTCACCGTCGCCGGCCACCCGCTCACCTCCGCAGGAATCGGCAGCCCGCCACTACCCCCAGCCCGCCACTCCGCCCAGTCCGGCACTCCACCCAGCCCGCCACTCCGTCCAGCCCCGCTTCCCGGGCGGAGGATCACGATTTGCTGTTACTTTCCGCTCATCTGTTTACATCTGCAAGAACAGCCCACCCACGTCACTACGATCTGAGGACGTGAGCAGAACCCATCGAGCGCCGGGCACCGCCGTGTTCGTCGACCAGAGCGGCCGGCGCAGGCGGGTCCTGATGATCGCGGGGGTGCTCCTGGGCACACTCATGCTGGCGGGGGCGGCGCTCCTGGTCGGCGGCGCGTTCACCTCCACCACGCTCGACGCCGTGCGCTGGCCGTCCGGCACCGGCGGCCCCGAGGCCACCAGGCCCGCCGTCCCGACCCGGACGTCGTCGAGGCCGTCCGGCACGCCCACCGGCCCCGGCACGTCCCAGCCGGCGCGGCCCACCAGGACCACCACCGCCTCGCCCACCCGCACCCCCACCCGATCGTCCGACCCGTCGGACCGGCAGGTCGTGGGCTCCACGCCCACGTCCTCCCCCTCCTCGACCCGGCGCACGGCGGAACCGACCGCGCCGGCGAGCACCGGCCCCACCTCCGGCGACCCTGTGACGTCGCCCACCGCCGACCGCACCCCGCCCGGCCAGGCCAAGGAGCCGCCGGGGAAGGACGTCAGGACCCAGGGCCCGAAGCGATGAGCCACGCCGACACCCGGGTCTGGCCCGCCGAGCCGACCCCGCCGGACCCCCCGGCCGCGCCCGAGCCCGCCTCCCGGCCGTCCCCCGCCTCGGGGCCCGCCGTCGCGCCCGGCCACCCCTCCCCACCACCCCACGCCTCGGGGCCCACCGTCGCGCCCGGCCACCCCTCCCCACCACCCCACGCCTCAGGGCCCGCCGTCGCGCCCGGCCACCCCTCTGCGCCGTCCCACGACGCCGGCGCCGCCGCCGCGCCCGAGCGCCCTTCCCGGCGCACCGGTGCGCCGTCCCGCGCCTCCGGCGCCGGCGGGCGGTCGAGGAAGGCCGACCCGCGCGGCCACTGGTTCCTCGTGGCCGTCGCCCTGCTGCTCATGACCGGCGCGCTGGTGCTGCACGGTTACGCCACCAACGAGGTGGGAGAGACCGCCGTGGCGCCCGCCGCCGACGCGGGCTCCTCCCCCGAGGCCGAGCGGGTGCGGCGCGGCGGCCCCCTCGTCAACGCCACCGGCCAGGGCCCGCGCAGCCTGCGCCTGCCCGCCAGGACCGTCGCCCTCACCTTCGACGACGGCCCCGACCCGGTCTGGACGCCGCGCCTGCTCGACGTGCTCAAGCGGCACCGCGCCAGGGCCACGTTCTTCGCCGTCGGCGCCCGCGTCTCCGAGAACCCCGCCCTGGCCAGGAGGATCCTGGACGAGGGCCACGAACTGGGCAACCACACCTACGCCCACGCCGACCTGGCGAGCGTGCCCGCCTGGCGGCTGAGGCTGGAGGTCTCGCTCACCCAGAAGGCCATCGCGGGCGCCACCGGCGTGCACACGCGGCTGGTGCGCCTGCCGTACTCCTCCACGCCGGCGAGCGTGTCCGGCGCCCAGTGGCAGGCCATGCGCGAGCTCGGGGCCGACGGCTACCTGGTGGCCCTCACCGACCTCGACACCAAGGACTGGAGCCGCCCAGGGGTGCCCGCCGTGGTCAAGGCGGGCACGCCGGCCAGGGGACGCGGGGCCGTGGTGATGATGCACGACGCGGGCGGCGACCGGGCCCAGACCGTCGAGGCGGTGGACCGGCTGCTCACCAAGCTGGAACGCGACGGGTACCGCGCGACCACGCTCACCGACGGGCTGGGGCTGGACAGCGCGTACGTGCCGGCGTCCGGCGGCGACCGGCTCGTGGGGCAGGCGCTGAGCCTGGCGCAGCGGGCCTCCTCGGCGTTCGCGGACGTCCTGGCCTGGATCCTGGCGGTCGCGGGCGTGCTCACGCTGGCCAGGCTGCTGTTCTTCCTCGTGCTGGCCTGGGCGCACGTCCAGCGCGTACGTGGAGGCAGGAGGCGGGCGAGCCGGCCGCCCGCCTGGCCGCAGCCGCCGCCCGTCACCGTGATCGTCCCCGCCTACAACGAGGAGGCGGGCATCGAGGCGACCGTCCGGTCGCTGGTGAACACCACGTACCAGGGCGAGGTCGAGGTGATCGTCGTGGACGACGGGTCCACCGACGCCACGGCGGCCAGGGCGGCGGCGCTCGGCCTGCCCGGCGTGAGGGTGATCAGGCAGGCCAACGGCGGCAAGCCCGCGGCGCTCAACACCGGCATCGCGAACTCCGGCCACGAGATCGTCGTCATGGTCGACGGCGACACCGTGTTCGAACCGGCCACGATCGGCCACCTGGTGGCGCCGCTCAGCGACCCGAAGGTGGGCGCGGTCAGCGGCAACACCAAGGTCGGCAACCGGCGCGGCATGCTGGGCCGCTGGCAGCACATCGAGTACGTCATCGGCTTCAACCTCGACAGGCGCGCCTTCGACCTGCTCGGCTGCATGCCGACGGTGCCGGGCGCGATCGGCGCGTTCCGCAGGTCGGCGCTGCGCGCGGTCGGCGGGCTGAGCGTCGACACGCTGGCCGAGGACACCGACCTGACGATGGCGATCTGCCGCGACGGCTGGCGGGTCGTCTACGAGGAGAAGGCCCTCGCCTGGACCGAGGCCCCCACCTCGCTGCGTCAGCTGTGGCGCCAGCGCTACCGCTGGTGCTACGGCACGCTGCAGGCGATGTGGAAGCACCGCGGGGCGGTCACCGAGCCGGGGACGTTCGGCCGCCGCGGGCTCGGCTACCTGGTGCTGTTCCAGGTGCTGCTGCCGCTGCTCGCCCCGGTGGTGGACGTCATGGCGCTCTACGGCGTGCTCGTCGGCGACCCGCTGCCGGTGGTCGCGGTGTGGGCCGGGTTCGTCGTGGTGCAGGCCCTGACCGGCGCGTACGCGCTGCGGCTGGACGGGGAGCGGGCGCGCGTGCTGTGGGTGCTGCCGCTGCAGCAGTTCGTCTACCGGCAGCTCATGTACCTGGTGGTCATCCAGTCGCTGGCCACGGCCCTGCTCGGCGTGCGGCTGCCGTGGCAGACGATCCGCCGCGAGGGCACCTTCGCGTCGTCCTGACCGGCCCGAGATCGCGCGGGTGCGGGCGCCGCTCAGGTGGGCGCGCCCGTGCCGCCGCCGTCGCGCATGCCGGTGAGCAGGAAGCCCAGGCCGTCGGCGAAGGCGGCGTCCCAGTCGCAGTCGAGGCCGTGGCGGGCCAGCAGCGGGTAGCGCGCGGCGCGCTCCCGCAGGAACGCCGCGGCGTCGCCGTGTCCCTCCGCGGTGACCTGCATGATGACCGACCCCATGACGAAGTTGGCCAGGCTGTAGGCGGCGGCCTTGAGCCGGGGCCCCTCCAGCCCGGCGGCGGCTAGCGCGGCGTAGAGGGCCTCGGTGTGGTCCAGCGCGTGGGGGCCCATGAGCGGCCGGTCGAGGATGGTGGCCGACCAGGGGTGGCGCAGCAGCGCCGCCCGCCAGCCGCCGATCACCTCGCGGACCCGCTCCCGCCAGTCGCCGCCCGCGTCGGGCAGCGGCACCTCGCCGAAGACGGCGTCGAGCGCGAGGTCGAGGACGTCGTCCTTGGTCTTGACGTGCCAGTAGAGCGTGGTGGAGCCGGTGCCGAGCCGCTCGGCGAGCCGGCGCATGGTGAGCCGCGCGACGCCCTCCTCGTCCAGCAGGGCGACGGCCTCGGCCACGATCCTGCCGAGGCTGAGGGTCTGCCGGGGTTCGCGCGGGGGGCGCAGCCACACGTTGTCCACGACCGGATAATACGCTGTACTGGAACCGGATCGTTGGTCTAGTTAATCGAACGGGGATCGAGTGGGGCACATCGAGGTGAGCGGACTGACGTACCTGCTGCCCGACGGGCGTCCGCTGCTGCGGGAGGCGTCGTTCAAGGTCGGGCCGGGCGCGAAGGCGGCGCTCGTCGGGCCGAACGGCGCGGGCAAGACGACGCTGCTGCGGCTGATCGCGGGCGAGCTCGCCCCCGCCGAGGGCCGGGTGTCCGCCGGGGGCGGCGTCGGGGTGATGCGGCAGTTCCTCGGCGTGGGGACCGTCCGCGACCTGCTGCTGGAGGTCGCGCCCCCGCAGGTGCGGGCCGCCGCGCGGGCGCTGGGGTCGGCGGAGGCGGCGCTGCGGTCGCGCGACGACGAGCCGCGCCAGCTCGCCTACGCGCAGGCCATCGCCGACTACGCCGACGCGGGCGGCTACGAGCTGGAGGTCGCCTGGGACGCGTGCGCGACGCAGGCGCTCGGCCTGCCGTACGAGGAGGTCCGCGGGCGCAGCCTCGCCACCCTGTCGGGCGGCGAGCAGAAGCGGCTCATGCTGGAGGCGCTGCTGCGCGGCCCCGACCCGATCCTGCTGCTGGACGAGCCGGACAACTACCTCGACGTCCCGGCCAAGCAGTGGCTGGAGCGGGCGATCAGGGCGTCGGCCAAGACCGTGCTGCTCGTCTCGCACGACCGGCGGCTGCTGGCGGAGGCGGCCGACCGGGTGATCACCGTCGAGGACCGCGGGGTGTGGGTGCACGGCGGCGGCTTCGCCGGGTACGCCGAGGCCCGCGCGCGCAGGAAGGAGCGGCTGGAGGAGCGGCGGCGGCGCTGGGACGAGGAGCACGCCAGGCTGCGCCGCCTGGCCGACACGCTGCGCAGGGGCTCGGCCGGCAACGACGCGCTGGCGGGGGCGTACCGGTCGGCGCTGACGCGGCTGGAGCGCTTCGAGCGGGCGGGCCCGCCGCCGCGCGCCCCGAAGGAGCAGAACGTCCGGGTGCGCCTGCGGGGCGGACGGACCGGCAAGCGCGCCGTGACGTGCGAGGAACTGGAGCTCACCGGGTTGCTGCGACCCTTCTCCGCTCAGGTGCTCTACGGCGAGCGCGTGGGCGTGCTCGGGCTCAACGGCACCGGCAAGTCGCACTTCCTGCGGCTGCTGGCGGGCGAGCCGATCCCGCACACCGGCTCGGCCGCCCTGGGGGCGCGGGTGCGTCCCGGGCATTTCACCCAGACCCACCTGCGGCCCGACCTGACGGGGCGGCCGATCGCCGAGACGGTGATGGAGCGGCACGCGCTGACCCGCAACGAGGCGATGGCCGCGCTGGCCCGCTACGAGCTGGCCCCGGCGGGCGGGCGGCCGTTCGAGACGCTGTCGGGGGGCCAGCAGGCCCGGCTGCAGATCCTGCTGCTGGAGCTGTCGGGCGCCACCCTGCTGCTGCTCGACGAGCCGACCGACAACCTGGACCTGGCGAGCGCGGAGGCGCTGCAGCGGGGGCTGGCCGCCTACGAGGGTACGGTGCTGGCGGTGACCCACGACCGCTGGTTCGCCGACGACCTCGACCGCTACCTGATCTTCGGCGCCGACGGCGTCGTACGCGAGAGCGACGACCCCCGCTGGGACGTCTAGCGGCGACCGTTCCCCCTCGCGGGGGAGGGCGTTGATACCCGGGCTGGGCGGCCGCGGGGTGCCGCCGCCGGCCGTCGCAGCCGCTTCCGGTAGGACTTCAGCGGCGTACGGCGGAGAGCGTCATGCTCTCGTCGACCGCCTCAGGCGACAGGACGTGGTCGAGGACCATGACGGCGCAGCCGCCGATGCCCGCGCCCGAGCCCAGCCTGCTCGGCTCGATGCGCAGCCGCCGGGTGGCCAGGGCGGTGGAGCGGCGGTAGACGACCTCGCGGATGCTCGACACGAGCGGCCCGAACGCCTCGGCGACGTCGCCGCCGAGCACGACGACCGAGGGGTTGAGGATGTTGACGGCCCCGGCGAGCACCTCGCCGATCCTGCGCCCGGCCGTGCGCACCATGGCCATGGTCTCGGCGTCGCCGGCCCGGACCAGGGCGGTGACGTCGGCGATGGTCTTGACGTCCTTGCCCGCCTCGCGCAGGTCGCGCAGCAGCGCGGTGCCGCTGGCCACGGAGTCGACGCAGTCGGTGTTGCCGCAGCGGCACAGCACGCCGGCGCCGTCGAGCACCGGGATGTGGCCGATCTCGCCGGCGGCGCCGAGCGCGCCGCGCAGGATCTCCCCGCCCGCGATGATGCCCGCGCCGATGCGCGTGGAGACCTTGACGAACATCAGGTCGTCGAGGTCGGGGTAGGCGCCGCGGTGCTCGCCGATGGCGAGCACGTTGACGTCGTTGTCGACGAGGACGGGCACGGGGAAGCGCTCGCGGATGATCGGCGGGATCAGCACGCCGGTCCACGAGGCCATGACGCGGGCGCTCTCGGTGCGGCCCTGGGCGAACTCGACGGTGGCGGGCACGCCCATGCCGACGCCCCTGATCATGGAGCGGGGCCGGTCGCCGAGCAGTTCGTCCCAGGTGTCCATGAGGAGCGGCAGCACGACGTCGGGGCCCTGCTCGACGTCGATGGCGAAGTCGCGCCCGGCGAGCTCGCTCCCGGCGAGGTCGCAGACGGCGACGCGGGTGCGGCTCGCGCCGAGCGCGGCCACGAGCACGACGCCGCCCCCGGCGTTGAACTCCAGCCGGACGGGCGGGCGGCCCCCGGTGGAGGGGGCGTCGGTGCGCTCCACGACCAGGCCGCGCTCCAGCAGCTCGCCCACGCGCAGCTGCACGGCGGGACGCGACAGGCCGGTCACCCGGCCGAGGTCGGCCCGCGTCACGGCCTCACCCGTGCGGATGAGGCGCAGCACCTCGCCACTGGTGGCGAGGGTCGCGGCGGTACGTCGAGGCATCGGCTAAGTGAACCACACGCACTTACGTCATGAAAAGCCGCTACTTTTTTATCTCAAATGCCAAAACTCTGCTTGTGCGGGACCCAAACTCTGGTTAGTGTCCGTTCTGTCCACAGGTTGGTAGATCATCGGAGCTCCCGTCTTGTCTCCCCTCTCGACCTCACCCGCAGATCACGCCGGCGCCCACACGGCCGACCTCGTCGTCTTCGGCGGCACCGGCGACCTGTCCATGCGCAAGCTGATCCCCGCGCTGTACCACAGCGACAGGGACGGCCGCCTGGCACCGGAGACCCGCGTCATCGCGATGTCCAGGGGCGGCCTGACGGACGCCGACTTCCGCGGCAAGGTGGACGCCGAGGTACGCGACCAGGTCCCCGTGGACGACCACGCCATGTGGCAGCGCTTCCTGGGCCGGCTCCACCACGTCTCCGTGGACGTCGGCGGCAGCGACCGCTCCGGCTGGCAGGCGCTGGCCGCCCTGCTGTCCGGGTACGAGCAGCGCGACCGGGTGTTCTACCTGGCCAGCCCGCCCATGACGTTCGGGCCGTTCTGCCGTGAGCTCCACGCCGCCGGGCTGGTCACGCCCGGCTCGCGGGTCGTGCTGGAGAAGCCGCTCGGCCGCGACCTGCCGAGCGCGCAGCGGATCAACGACGAGGTCGGCGCCATCTTCGACGAGCGCCAGATCTTCCGCATCGACCACTACCTGGGCAAGGAGACCGTCCAGAACCTGCTGGTCCTCCGCTTCGCCAACGCCTTCCTCGAACCGATCTGGAACTCGCTGTGGATCGACCACGTCCAGATCACCGCGGCCGAGACCGTCGGCACCCCGGGCAGGCGCGGCTACTACGACCACGCGGGCGCGCTGCGCGACATGGTGCAGAACCACCTGCTCCAGCTCCTCACGCTGACCGCCATGGAGCCGCCCGCCCGCAACGACCGCGAGGCGATCCGCGACGAGAAGGTCAAGGTGCTGCAGTCGCTGCGGCCCATCGTCGGCGGCGAGGTGGACAGGTTCACCGTGCGCGGCCAGTACGTCGGCGCCGACGGCATGCCCGGCTACCTCGACGAGCCCGGCTCCACCCCGCCCACCGAGGCCTCCCGCCGGGTCGAGACGTTCACGGCGATCCGCGCCGAGATCAGGAACTGGCGCTGGGCCGGCGTGCCGTTCTACCTGCGCACCGGCAAGCGGATGCCGTACCGGCGCTCGGAGATCGTGGTGCAGTTCAAGGACGTGCCGCACTCCATCTTCCCCGGCGGCACCCCGAACCGCCTGGTGCTGCGGCTCCAGCCCGAGGAGGGCATCGAGCTGCACATCATGGCCAAGGAGCCGGGCGCGGGCGAGGTCACGCTGAAGCCCGTGCCGCTGTCGCTCAGCTTCGGCAAGACGTTCGCCGCCCGCGTGCCCGACGCGTACGAGCGGCTGCTGACCGACGTGCTCTCCGGCAACCCCACGCTGTTCATGCGCCGCGACGAGGTCGAGGCCGCCTGGCGCTGGATCGACCCGATCCTGCACGCCTGGGAGGCCCACGCCGACCTGCCCGAGCCCTACCCCGCCGGTTCGACCGGCCCCGCCGGAGCCCACGAACTGCTCGGCCGCAGCGGTCGCGCCTGGCACGAGGAGGAACTGTGAACCGCACCATCCAGGAGATCACCGACAGGATCGCCGAGCGCAGCCGGGTCAGCAGGGCCGCGTACCTGGAGCGGATCAGGCGTGACGGCGAGGCGGCCCGCGCCAAGGGCCCGGCCCGCGCCCACCTGGGCTGCGCCAACCTCGCGCACGGCTTCGCCGCCGCCTCCGGCGAGGACAAGCCGGCGCTGCGCGGCTCGGCCAAGCCGGGCGTGGCCATCGTGACCAGCTACAACGACATGCTGTCCGCCCACCAGCCGTACGAGACGTACCCGCCGGAGCTGAAGGCGGCCGTGCGGCGGGCCGGCGGCGTCGCCCAGGTGGCGGGCGGCGTGCCCGCCATGTGCGACGGCATCACGCAGGGCCGCGCCGGCATGGAGCTGTCGCTCTACAGCCGCGACGTGATCGCGATGTCGACGGCGATCGCGCTGTCGCACGACATGTTCGACGCGGCGCTGCTGCTCGGCGTGTGCGACAAGATCGTGCCGGGCCTGCTGATCGGCGCGCTGCACTTCGGCCACCTGCCCGCGCTGTTCGTGCCCGCCGGGCCGATGACGTCGGGGCTGCCGAACAAGGTCAAGGCGCGCACCCGCCAGCTGTACGCCGAGGGCAAGGTCGGCAGGGACGAGCTGCTCGACGCCGAGGCCAAGTCGTACCACTCGCCCGGCACCTGCACCTTCTACGGCACCGCCAACTCCAACCAGGCGCTGATGGAGGTCATGGGCCTGCACCTGCCGGGCTCGACCTTCGTCAACCCGCACACGGAGCTGCGCCACGCCCTGACCGAGGCGGCGGGGCGGCGGGCGGTCGAGATCACCGCGCACGGCCCTGCGTACACGCCGATCGGCGAGCTGGTGGACGAGAAGTCGATCGTCAACGCCTGCGTGGCGCTGCTCGCCACCGGCGGCTCCACCAACCACACGCTGCACCTGGTCGCCATGGCCGCCGCCGCGGGCATCGTCCTCACCTGGGACGACCTGGCCTGCCTGTCGAAGGTCGTGCCGCTGCTCACCAGGATCTACCCCAACGGCCAGGCGGACGTGAACCACTTCCGCGACGCGGGCGGCATGCAGGTGCTCATCGGCGACCTGCTCGACGCGGGCCTGCTCCACGCGGACGTGCTCACCGTGGCCGGCCCCGGCCTCGACCGCTACCGCGACGCCCCCTCGCTGGAGGACGGCGAACTGGTCTGGACGCCCGTCACCGGCGGCAGCAAGGACCTGGACGTGCTGCGCCCGGTGTCAGACCCGTTCTCGGCCGACGGCGGCATCCACATGGTGGAGGGCAACCTGGGCCGCGCCGTCAGCAAGGTGTCGGCGGTCAAGCAGGAGCACCTCGTCATCGAGGCCCCGGCCAAGGTGTTCGACGACCAGCTCGACCTGCTGCGCGCGTTCGAGGCGGGCGAGCTGGACGGCCAGGACTTCGTCGCGGTCATCCGCTACCAGGGCCCGAGCGCCAACGGCATGCCCGAGCTGCACAAGCTCACGCCGCCGCTGGCCGTCCTGCTCGACCGCGGGCAGCGGGTCGCCATCGTCACCGACGGGCGGATGTCCGGCGCGTCGGGCAAGGTGCCGGCCGCCATCCACCTGTCGCCCGAGGCCGCCGACGGCGGGCCGATCGCGCTCGTCCGCGACGGCGACCCGATCAGGCTCGACTCGGCCGCGGGCACGCTGGAGCTGCTGGTGCCCGCCGAGGAGCTGGCGGCGCGCACACCGGACGGGCGCGCGCTGAGCGACGCGCAGTGGGTGGGCACCGGCCGCGAGCTGTTCGCGGCGTTCCGCCGGATGGCGGGCCCGGCCGAGCGCGGGGCGGGCATCTTCGGCGTCAGCGGCGCCGAGTCGTCCCACCACGGACCGGGGCTCGGCTTCCCGGCCGAGGCCGGGCTGTCGCACCTGGAGACCGGCACGGCCGTCTCCCCGCGGCACGCCGAGGCCGCCCGATGACCCTCAGGGCGCCCGCCGCCGGGCGCCCGAGCGGGCCCCTGGCGGGGCCCCCGGCTGCCGGGCCCCTCACAGGGCCCTTCCCCGCCCCTGCCGGGGGCCCTGTCCCGGGCCGCCGCCGGACACCGGCTCGGCCCGCTCCTGCGGCGGCCCCGCCCGGGGACCCTGTCCTGGGCGCCGGCCGCTCGCCTACCGTTGCCGGGGACGCGGCGCACCACCCCCCTGGCGCCGCCGGAGCCCCTGGAGGTACGCGGTGAGCGCATTCGACCTTCCCTGGCTGGTCGCCGACGTCGGAGGGACCAACGCCAGGTTCGGCCTGGTCACCTCGGCCGGCGCGCGGCCCTCCCACGTCGCCGTCCTGGCGGGGGCCGACCACCCGTCCCTGCCCGAGGCCGTCGAGACCTACCTCGCCGAGCACGCGGGCGGGGCCAGGCCAGGCGCCGCCTGCCTCGCCGTGGCGGGCCCCATCGACGGCGACCGCTACCGGCTGACCAACTCGCCCTGGTCGGGCTCCGTCCACGACCTGGCCGTGCCGTTCGCCGCCCTGCTCAACGACTTCGAGGCGCTGGCGGTGTCGCTGCCGCACCTGGAGGGCGCCGACCTGGTGTCGCTCGGCGGCCCCGACCCCGCGCACGGCGTCAAGGCCGTGCTCGGGCCGGGCACCGGGCTGGGCGTCGGCGCTCTCGTGCCCACCGAGCACGGCTGGACGCCCGTCCCCGGCGAGGGCGGCCACGTCACCGTGCCCGTCGTGGACCGCCGGGAGCTGGAGATCGTCCGGGTGCTCCAGTCGCGGGGGCTGCGGCACGTCGTGGCCGAGCACGTCCTGTCCGGACCCGGCCTGGTGCGGCTGCACCGGGCGCTGGCCGAGGTCAACGGCGTCACCGCGCCGGAGCTGACCGCGTCCGACATCGTCGCCAGGCTGGACGACTCGCTGTGCGCCGAGACCGTCGAGGTCTTCTGCGGCATGCTGGGCAGCTTCAGCGGCAACGTGGCCCTCACCCTGGGCGCCAGGGGCGGGGTCTATCTGGGCGGCGGCGTGCTGCCCCGTATCGTGGACCGGGTGCGCGCCAGCGCCTTCCGGGCCCGTTTCACCGACAACCCGGACATGGCGGAGTACCTGCGGGGCATCTCCACCGCCCTGATCGTCAACCCCCAGCCCGGCCTGGCCGGCGCCGCCGCCTGGCTGGCCCGGCGCGCCGCCGCCGAGCTGGTGGGCTGACGGGCCGGCACGCACGAGCTTCACGAGGACGACGGCCCGAGGGGCCGATGAGGAGAGACACATGAGCCTGCTCAATCTCGCGCCGGTGATCCCGGTCGTGGTGATCGAGGACGTCGAGACGGCCGTGCCCATGGCGAGGGCGCTCGTCGCGGGCGGCCTGCCCGCCATCGAGGTGACGCTGCGCACCGCCGGCGCGCTGGAGGCCATCGCCAGGATCGCCGCCGAGGTCCCCGACGCCACGGTCGGCGCGGGCACCGTCCGCACCGCGGCCGACATCGCGGCCGCCGTCGCCGCCGGCGCCACGTTCCTCGTGTCACCGGGCACCACGCCGGCGCTGCTGGAGGCCATGGCCGGGAGCGGCGTGCCGTACCTGCCCGGCGCCACCACCGTGTCCGAGGTCCTGGCGCTGGCCGAGCGCGGCCTGAAGGAGCTGAAGTTCTTCCCCGCCGAGGCCGCGGGCGGCGTGCCCTACCTCAAGTCGCTGGCCGGGCCGCTGCCCGACGTGCGGTTCTGCCCGACGGGCGGCGTCAGGCCCGACACGGCGGCCTCCTACCTGGCGCTGCCCAACGTCGGCTGCGTGGGCGGCACCTGGCTGACCCCCGCCGACGCGCTCGCCTCCGGCGACTGGGCGCGCGTCGAGAAGCTCGCGGCGGAGGCGGCGGCGCTGCGCTGAGCGCCGCCACCCGCGCGGCCGTCCCCGCCCGGTGACGCGTCCGGTGTGCGCGCGGCGCGGTTCCACGGCATGATCAGCTCGTACGGTGCCGAGGATCCCGCGTCGCCACCGGGAAGCCCCGTCCTCCGTTAGAGTCTGGGGTGGAATCGGGGCATGCCGGGCGGAGGAACGGGCGGTTTGAGTCGTGATGGCGACGGCGAGAGGACGGCGACGTTGGGGCGCTCCGCAGGCTCTCCACTGAAGCCCGAAGACCCGCCGGCGATCGGGCCCTACGAGCTGGTCAGCCGACTCGGCTCGGGCGGCATGGGCACCGTCTACCTCGCCAGGGCCGCCGACGGCCCGCGGGTGGCGCTCAAGGCGATCCGCCGCGACTTCGCGGCCGACCCCGTCTACCGGGCGCGCTTCCACGAGGAGGTGTCCAACGCCCGCAAGGTCGCCTCGTTCTGCACCGCCAGGGTCCTCGACCACGGCGAGGACGACGGCGTGCTGTACCTCGTCACCGAGTACATCGACGGCGTCTCCCTAGAGGACCACCTGATCGAGCACGGCGCGCTGTCGCCGTCCGTGCTGCACGCCGCCGCCGTGGGGGTCGCGGCGGCGCTCACCGCCATCCACGCGGCCGGGCTGGTGCACCGCGACCTCAAGCCCGCCAACGTCATGCTCACCCTGGCCGGTCCCCGCGTGATCGACTTCGGGCTGGCGCGCTCGACGCACGTCAGCTCGCGGCACACCAACGCCGGCATGGTGATGGGCACGCCGGGCTGGATCGCTCCCGAACAGGTCTTCGAGGGCCGTACGAGCCCGGCGGGCGACGTCTTCGCCTGGGGGTCGCTCATCGCGTACGCGGGGCTCGGCGGACACCCGTTCGGCGAGGGCGACGCGTACGTGATGGCCGCCAGGGCCCGTACCGCGCCGCCCGACCTGCGCGGGCTGCCCGCGCCGCTCGACCGGCTGGTCGCCGCCGCCATCCACCCCGACCCGGCGCGCCGGCCCGCGGCCAGGCAGCTCCTGCTGGAGCTCGTCGGCGCGGCCGACGAGCCCGCCGCCCAGCTCGCCGCCACCCGGCACCTGACCGACAGCTGGAACTTCTCGGACATCCCGCGCCCCGCCCGCCAGGCCCCTCCCCCGCCTCCGGCGGACCGCACGGGCGTCATGCCCCCGCAGGCGGACCGGCCGGGCGTCCTTCCCCCGCAGGTGGACCGGCCGGGCGTCATGCCGCCTCCGGGCGCCGCCCCGCAGGTGCCCCCGGCCGAGCGCACGGGCCCCCGGCCGCCCGCACCCGTCCCGCCCGCCGAACGAACCGGCCCCCGGTCACCGGCGCCCGTCCCACCCGCCGAGCGCACGGGCCCGCGGCCTCCCGCACCCGTCCCACCCGCCGAGCGCACCGGCCCCCGGCCGCCCGTGCCGCCCGGCCCGGCGCCGCAGGGCCCTTCGCCCCAGGGGCCGGCTCCCCAAGGGCAGGCCCCTCAAGGGCCTCTGTCCCAGGGGCAGGCGCAGCACGCCCAGGTGCCGCCCGCCGAGCGCACAGGCCCGCGGCCTCCCACGGCCGTCCCGCCGGCGGAGCGCACCGGCCCCCGGCCGCCCGTGCCGCAGCACGACCGCACCGGGCAGGGGCCGCTGCCGCACCACCAGACGGGGCAGGGCCCGCTGCCGCCGCGCCAGACCGTGCAGGGGCCGCTGCCCCACCCGCAGACCGCGCACGGCCCGCTCTCCCATCACCAGACGGGCCAGGGCCCGCTGCCGCCCCCGGTGTACCGGCAGGCCGAGCCGAGGCGCGGCGTGCTCAACGGCTGCGTGACGGCGCTCATCATCACGGTCGTGCTGCTGGTGGGGCTGCTGGCCCTGCTGGCGTGGCTGATCCGCTCCCCCGCCATCGGCGCCGACGGCCCGGTGCGGGACGGCAAGCTCGAGTTCGCCGTGACGGGCTCCACGTGCGGCAAGGCCGCCAAGTCAGCCGATGTCCGTACCTGCCGGGTCGGGGTGAAGGTGAACAACCGGGGCCAGGAACCACGCGTCCTGTACCCCGGGCAGCAGAAGCTCATCGACGATGACGACGTGCGGCACGGCGGCACGCGGCTCCTCGACCGGAGCGGCGCGGAGGTCACGCCGGTACGCATCGGGCCCGGCGAGTCGTTCACCGGGGCGCTGGTGTTCGAGGTGCCGAGGAAGGCCGAGCCCGCCGGGCTTGAGGTGCACGACTCGGGGCTGAGCGCCGGCGTCCGCGTCACCCTCGGCTGACCGCCCCCGATCGCCCGTTCGGACCTGAGCGGGGCAGGCCGGTCAGGCCGGTCAGGTCGACGGTCCTGGCCGGACCGGCCGGGTTCAGGCGGCGCGGGTCAGGAGTTCCGCCTCCGTGATCGGGGCCTCGTGGGTGCCGGGCGACGTGCAGGCGTGCGCCCCGGCGATCGCGCCCAGCCGGACCCGCTCCTCCACCGGCAGGCCCTTCAGCGTGCCGTACAGGAAGCCGGAGACGAAGGCGTCGCCGGCGCCGTTGCTGTCGGCGACCGGGCCGGGCAGCGGCGCGGCGGGGAAGGCGCGCAGCGGCGCGTCGCGGGTCAGGACGAGACAGCCGTCGGCGCCGCGCGTGCACACCACGGTGTGGGCCCGGCCGTCGTCGAGGATGCCGCGCATCACGGCCGCCGGGTCGTCGAGCGCCGTGGCCGACAGGAAGACCAGGTCGGCGCGGTGGGCGAAGTCCTTGTGATAGTCGTCGCGCCCGTTCCAGTCGTGCAGGTCGGTGGAGACCGGCACGCCGTCGAGGTCGTCGAACACGTCGCGGCAGAAGTCCACGATCGAGACGTGGACGTGCCTGGCGCGCACGCCCGCGTACAGGTCGCGCGGCAGCCGCTCGCCCGGCGTGCCCTTGGGGTCGTGCAGGGAGGTGCGCCGGCCGTCGGGGCCGACGAGCAGGACGCTGCGCGGGGTGCCCGCCGCGGCCGTGCCCCAGGAGCAGTCCACGCCGCGCAGCGCGTGGCGCACCAGCCCGCCCTGCGGGTCGTCGCCCACCAGGTCGGCGAACGCCACATCGAGCCCGAGCGCCCGGCAGCCGAGCGCCACCCCGGCCCCGGTGTTGCCGATGCGGTCGATCACGGGGGGCACGTGGTAGGTGTCCTTGTACGGCAGGGGCAGCCCGGGCACGTACACGGTGGTGTCGATCCCGGAGCCGCCGAGGACCAGCACGTCACGCATCTGTCGGTTCCTTCTGTCGGCGGCGGGGTGCGGGGGGAGCCGGGCGGGTCAGCGGTTGACGAGCGGGCCCGAGCCGGTGGAGCCGCGGACCACCAGCTCCGGCTGGAAGATCAGCTCGATGTGCTTGGCGGGGGCGCCGTTCACCTCTTCGAGCAGGGTCTGGACGGCCGCCGACGCCATCGCGCCGATCGGCTTGCGCACGGTGGTGAGCGGCGGGTCGGTGAACGCGATGAGCGGCGAGTCGTCGAAGCCGACCACCGACACGTCGCCCGGCACGGCGAGGCCCTCCTGGCGGCAGGCGCGGATCGCGCCGAGCGCCATCAGGTCGCTCGCGCAGACGATGCCGGTGCAGCCGCGGTTCAGCAGCTGCGCGGCGGCGGCCTGCCCGCCCTCGACGGAGAACAGCGAGTGGGCGACGAGGTCGTCGAGGTCGGACGCGCCGAGGAGCTGCGTCATGGCCTGCCGGTAGCCCTCGATCTTCCTGATGACGGGGACGAACCTGCGCGGGCCGAGCGCGAGGCCGATGCGCTCGTGCCCGAGGTCGACGAGGTGCTGCACGGCCAGCCGGGCGGCGAGCCGGTCGTCGGGCGAGATGAAGGGCGCGTCGATGTGCTCGCTGTAGCCGTCGACCAGGACGATCGGCAGGCCGCGGTCGGTGAGGCGGGTGTAGCGGTCCATGCGGGCCGTGGTGTCGGCGTGCAGGCCGGACACGAACACGATGCCGCTCACGCCGCGGTCGACCAGCAGCTCGGTGAACTCGTCCTCGGGCGCGCCGCCGGGCAGCTGGGTGCACAGCACGGGCGTGTAGCCGTGCTGCGTCAGCGCCTTCTCGATGGCCTGCGCGAACGCAGGGAAGATCGGGTTGTCGAGCTCGGGCGTGACCAGGCCGATGAGGCCGTTGCTGCGCTGGCGCAGCCGGGGCGGGCGCTCGTAGCCCATGAGGTCGAGCGCCGTCATCACGGCCTGGCGGGTGGCCGCCGAGACGCCCGGCTTGCCGTTGAGCACCCTGCTGACCGTGGCCTCACTCACCCCGGCCTGGGCGGCGATGTCGGCGAGGCGAGCGTGACCGTTCATGGCAGACACTTTACTTTCCACCAGGCCGCCGAATCCGCCGCTCCGGGGACATCCGAGGCGATGAGGAGCTCGCCCTCGACGCCGAAGTCGACGGCCTCGCCGGTGAGGTTCACCGCGCAGACCACGTCGCCGCGCGAGAAGACGAGCGTGCCCTGCGGCGAGTCGTGCCAGACCAGCTCGCCGTCGAGGTCGCGGCGCAGCCGCAGCGCCCCGCGGTACAGCTCCAGGGTCGAGCCGGGGTCGCCCTCCTGCGCCTCGACGCTGAGCGACGCCCAGTCGCCGGGGATCGGCAGCCACGGGTCCTGCCAGCCCGACTCGCGCGTCCAGGGCAGCGGCACCCGGCAGCCGTCGCGTCCGCTGTCGGGGTCGCGCAGTCGCTGCGGGTCCTGCAGCAGGTCGTTGGGCAGGTCGAGGACCTCGGGCAGGCCCAGCTCCTCGCCCTGGTAGACGTACGCGGAGCCGGGCAGCGCGAGCGTCAGCAGCGCGGCGGCGCGGCCCCTCGCCAGGCTGCCGTAGCGGGTGACGTGCCGCTTGACGTCGTGGTTCGACAGCACCCAGGTGGTGGGCGCGCCGACGCTGGAGGCGGTGGCGAGCGAGGAGTCGATCACCCGGCGCAGCTCGCCGGCGTCCCACGGGGTGAACAGGTAGTGGAAGTTGAACGCCTGGTGCAGCTCGTCGGGCCGGACGTACAGGGCGAGCCGTTCCGGCGTGGGCGCCCACGCCTCGGCGACGCCGACGCGCTCGCCCGGGTAGGAGTCCAGGATGCGCCGCCAGGCGCGGTGGATGTCGTGGACGCCGTCGTTGTCGAAGTACGGCACCGGCTCGCTGCCGATCAGCCGCGTCTGGCCGGAGTGGCCGATGTCGGGCAGGTCGCGCGGTTTGACCATGCCGTGGGCGACGTCCACGCGGAAGCCGTCGACGCCGAGGTCGAGCCAGAAGCGCAGGATCGACTCGAACTCGGCCCGTACCTCCTGGTTGTCCCAGTTGAGGTCGGGCTGGGAGGAGTCGAACAGGTGCAGGTACCACTGCCCGTCCTCGACCTGGGTCCACGCCGGTCCGCCGAAGATCGACTCCCAGTCGTTGGGCCGGTCGCGGAAGATGTAGCGGTCGCGGTTCTCGCCGCGCAGCGCCTCCTGGAACCACGGGTGCGCGGACGAGGTGTGGTTCGGGACGATGTCGAAGATCAGCCGCAGGCCGAGGTCGTGGGCCTCGTCGATGAGGGCCTTGGCGTCGGCGAGCGTGCCGAACAGCGGGTCGACGTCGCGGTAGTCGGCCACGTCGTAGCCGAAGTCGGCCATGGGCGAGGGGTAGAACGGCGTGAGCCAGACGGCGTCCACGCCCAGCCGCGCGAGGTACGGCAGGCGGTCGCGCACGCCGATCAGGTCGCCCACGCCGTCGCCGTCGCCGTCGGCGAAGCTGCGTACGTACACCTGGTAGATCACGGCGTTCCGCCACCACGCGGTCATGCTTACCCCCCCGATCGGTTCTGGACTATGAAAGCTCTTGCGGCAACTTTACGCAAGCCTTTCCAGGCTGGACATATCGCGAAATTTCCGCCTACGGTCGCCCATAAGCCCAGGCCCGAAACGCCTTAGGAGCAGATTCTTTATGTCAAGGGTGGACATGGAGTGTTAAGGCGCGATGTACTACCTCATCAATCAGCCCCGTCACAGGTGACACGCGCGCAAGGTGTGGGCCCATGAGCTCGGTCGTTCTCGACAAAGTGACCAAGGTGTACCCGGGCGACTACCTGGCAGTCGACCGGCTGAGCCTGCGCGCCGAGGACGGCGAGTTCCTCGTCCTCCTCGGCCCCTCAGGATGCGGCAAGTCGACGCTGCTCCGCATGATCGCCGGGCTGGAGGACATCACCCAGGGCGACCTCTGGCTCGACGGCCAGCTCGCCAACGACCTCGCGCCGCGCGACCGCGACGTCGCCATGGTCTTCCAGAACGGCGCCCTCTACCCCCACAGGACCGTGCGGGGGAACATGGCGTTCCCCCTGGAGATCGCCAAGTCCGACCCGTCGCTGGTGCGCGAACGGGTCAACGAGCTGTCGAGGGTGCTGCAGATCGAGGAGACGCTCGACCGCCGCCCCGGCACCCTGTCCGGCGGCCAGCGCCAGCGGGTCGCCATGGGCCGGGCGATCGTCCGCCAGCCCAAGCTCTTCCTCATGGACGAGCCGCTGTCCAACCTCGACGCCGGCATGCGGACCGAGCTGCGCATGGAGATCTCCGCGCTGGTCAGGTCCCTCGGCGTGACCACCGTCTACGTCACGCACGACCAGGTGGAAGCGCTGACGCTCGCCGACAGGATCGCGATCATGAACCGCGGGGTGCTCCAGGACGTCGGCACCCCGGCCCAGATTTACAACGATCCAGCCACCGCCTTCGTCGCCGCCTTCCTCAACTCCCAGCAGCTGAACCTGGCCGCCGCCACCGTCAGGACCCCGCAGAACCAGTACGTCATGCTCGACTTCGGGCCGCACCAGCTCGTCCTGCCGTGGAGCGATCCGCGGTCGTACGCCATCTCCCAGCACGTCGGCAACCAGGTGCTGGTCGGGCTGCGGCCCGACGGCCTCGCCGCCGTGCCGGAGTCGTACGAGGGGCCGTCCTTCTACGGGCGGGTGCGGGCGCTGGAGTACCACGGCCACGAGTGGCTGGCGTACCTGGAGTGCGGCATCCCGGCCGCGCCCGTCCCCGAGCCGCCGGACCCCCGCGCCAACCGCAACGGCCGGAAGAGCGGCCCCGGCGGGCTCGGCGGGCTCGTCCGCCGCCTGTTCTCGGCCCAGCAGGAGGAGTTCCAGGACCAGGAGCAGGTGGGGCAGAACGCCGGCAGCGGCATCCACCGCCGCTCGGACCTGATCGTCCGCCTCGGCAGCCGCCCGGTCTGGCGCACAGGGGACGCCGCCAAGGTAGGGGTCGACCTGGCCCGCCTCATGGTCTTCACCCTGGACGGCTCCCGCATCGACCCACCCCGCCGCTGACGACCCGCCGTCCCCACCGGAGACCCCCGGCAACGGGCTCCTCTCCTCGCCACGCCCAGCCGTAGGGCTCGGGTCCCCACCAGGGCCGCCCGCCACTTCCCGGTCCCGCAGCCGGGCCGCCGGAGACCGGGAGCCCGGCCGGCCAGGAGTCCGCGGGCGGTCGTCCACGGACTCCCACGGAGCACCAGGAGCAGGCCGAAACCTCGCACGGGACGCCCGCACCGACCTCCACCGGCAGCCGACCCCGGGCCCGGCCTGAGCCCCGCCCGCCCCTCCGTCCGCAGGCGGTTCGCCAGGCACGCCCCTCCAGCAGCTCCACCGAGAGCAGACTCCAGAGGCGCAGCCGTCCTACGCCTGCCTCCGATCCGTCAAGGCCGGGCCCCTTGACCTGCGGCCCGCCCCTCCCCCGCGTAACCCCGCGGGCGACCGCGATTGACTATCCGGACCGCAGTCCGTATTCTCCAGGAGAGCTAATCGGACCACAGTCCGGAAAGGGGCATCACCATGTCACGCCTGCTGCACGTCTCCGCCTCCCCGCGCGGCACGGAGTCCATCTCGCTCGGCATCGCCGAGACGTTCGTCCAGGAGTACCAGGACTCCCACCCCGGCGCGCAGGTCGACAGGTTCGACCTGTGGGACGGCTCCCTGCCCGAGTTCGGCCCGGACGCCGCCGCGGCCAAGATGACGGTGTTCGGCGGCGGGACGCCGCAGGGCGCGCAGGCCGCCGCCTGGGCCGCCGCCGTGGCGACGTTCGAACGCTTCGACGCCTACGACCGCTACCTCTTCAGCGTCCCCATGTGGAACGGCGGGGTGCCGTACAAGCTGAAGCAGTTCATCGACGTGGTGAGCCAGCCCGCGATGGTCTTCGACGTGCACCCCGACACCGGCTACACCGGCCTGCTGGCGGGCAAGCGGGCGGCCGTCGTCTACACCAGCGCGGTCTGGGGCCCCGGCCTCGACTCCCGCTTCGGCAACGACTTCCAGTCCACCTACTTCCTCGACTGGCTGCGCTGGGCGGGCGTCGCCGACGTCCAGGAGATTCGCCACCACCCCACCCTCACCGGCTCGTACGAGCACGAGCGCAAGCGCGCCGAGGACCGCGCCCGTGAGGTGGCCCGCACCTTCTGACCTGCAGGAATGCAGGCTGCTATCGCCGGCCCGGCCCGGCGAGGACGGCCGGGTCGAAGGAGAGCGGGAAGGGCCTGCCGACCGTCAGGGTGTCGCCCGCCTTGGCCTCGGCCTCCAGCACGTACCCCTCGGCGGAGAGGGTGAAGACCTCGACGCGGGGCGCGCTCTCGCCGAGCAGCTCCACCCGGATGAAGACCGGGATGCCCGCGGCGGCGTACTTGGGTGGCTTGACGTCGTAGTCGCGCAGGTGGTTGCCCTTGCCCGGACTGACGATCTCCGCCACGCAGACCACGTCGCCGGGTGCCAGCCTGGTGGCGCCCGAGAGCATGGACTCGGCGTGTCCGACGACGATGTCAGGGATGAAACCGTCGTCGCCGACCTGGAGGTTTCCCGTCTCGACCACCTCGAGGTCGTGCGGACGGGCGTCGTCGAGGAGACGCACCAGGCGCTTGGCCGCGATCGCGTGGTCGTAGCCGGGCACGGGACTCACCACGAAGCTCCCGTCGATCAACTCGATCCGCTCCCCGGTCTCGGGCAGCTTCAGCCAGTCCTCGACGGTGTAGCCGTCCGCGTCGGGCGCCATGGCGAAGAGCCGGGCGCGCCGCGGAGGCGGATGAGCGACCAGCCAGCCGTCATCGGGCAGAGGACGCATCACCTCATCGCCTTCCATGGGTTCGAGTCTGGCACGCGAGCTCATGTGGGCCAAGCGTGGTGGGGCGAGCACGTCGAGTGACAGGTCGAGGTCAGCCGCTCTTCTCCGGCGGCGTCTCGGGTTCGCGCGACGGCGGGGCCGGGAGCCGGTGAGGGCCTTGCCGGGTGTCCTCCACCTTCAGGCCGGCCTGGAGGAGAACGGCGCGGAGGGCGTCGGCGACGTCGTAGCGGCCCTGGGCCCGCAGCTCGGCGCGGAGCTCCAGCAGCGGAACGGCCAGACGGCCCAGTGCCGCCGTGGCGGCCAGCTCGCCGAGGCGGCCGATGAGCAGCCGCATCAGCTCCCTGGCCTGCTCGACGCCCCCGGCGTCCTCCTCCGTGTCGGCCGCCCACCTGACGATCTCGGCTTCGAGGTCGAGCACCGCGCGGGCGGCGGCCACGGGGTCGGGCCGGGCCGCCGCGGCGTCGAAGCGCCGCCCGCACGAGCCGACGGCCTCCTCCAGGGTGGCTTGCCGGCGCGCGGAGGGGGGTGTCACGGGGGCGCGCGTCCGGGCTCCGTCCTCGGCGAGACCGCGCAGCTCCGCGAGCGTGACGCGGGCCCCGGCCGGCAGGACGGCCTGCGCGCCGCCCCTGCGTACGGTGAGCCCGCCCCGCCCGGCCACCTCGGCGGTCTCGGCCTCCAGATCGACGACGAGGGCGGTGTGCTCGTCGAGCCCGAGGACGACCGCGCCCGTGGGCAGCTCGCGCTCCATGCGCGACAGCCGCCGTTCGCCCAGGTAGCAGTAGCGGGTGTCGTGGGTGCCGCCCTCGGCGTTGTCGTAGTGCGGGACGATCACGGCCCGGAGGCCGAACGGTTCGAGCAGGCCGAGTCCCTCCCGCCAGTGCGGCTCGGCGCCGGCCTTGTAGATCTCGTACACGGGCACCGTGGCCAGCCCGGCCGTGCAGGCGGCGGCCGAGGCGAGCACGGTGACGCCCTGCCGGGACCGGACGCGGGCCCTCAGGTCGCCCGCGACGCCGGAGCCGAGCCAGCGCCGCAGCGCGTAGGTGGGGCTGCCCGGCCCGGAGAACACCCAGCCGGCCCCCGCGACGCCGGACGACACCTCGACGTCGAGCCCGACGCTGTGCCTGAAGTACCGCCGGGCGCGGGCGGAGATGTCGGCGGCGTTCTCCTGGAACGCGTACGGCGTGTCGAGCAGGACGGCCCGCGCGCCGGGCGGCAGGGCGCGCGCGGCGGCGCGGTGCACCTCGACCATGGTCGGGCTGGTCTCGCCCGAGCCCATGAGCACCAGCAGACCCGGCATGGCTGCTCCGGCCCCTCTCTCGCCCCGTGCCGTCACCGTGCCGGACCCCGGCGGGAGGCGCGACGGCGCGTCGGCGCGACGGCGCGACGGCGGGGTGTCCGCCTCCGACCCCCACACGTTCGTCCATCCGACGAGCCGGCGGTACCTGCCGCAGGGGGAGATCGTCCTGACCTACGTGGCCGTCAGGCAGCCGGCCCGTCTCACGGCCGAGGTCCGGGTGGTGGCACGGGCACCGGCCCGCCACCCGCAGACCGCGCGGGCGCCGGCGCCGACCTGAGCCCCAACCGGCGTCCGAGCTCCTGCATGGGCCGCTCGACGTACCGGTACGACAGGGCGCTCACCGCCAGCACCCCCGCCACGGTCACCGCCGACACGGCCGCCTGCTGGGCGAGGGGCGCCCGCCGCAGGTCGCCGGTCAGCTCAGCCACGTACTTCAGCAGCGGGTGGTGCACCAGGTAGAGGGAGTAGCTGACGAGCCCCAGCCAGGTGAGGGCGCGCGGCAGCCGCCGCCCCCGCAGCGCCATCCCGCCCGCGAACGTCAGCCCCGCGAGAACGAGCGTCGTGATCCAGACGTCGGCCCGCACCCACCACCAGCCGCCCTCGACCGCCCAGAGCGGCGCCACGGCCACCAGCGCCGCGGTCACCGCCACCGGCCACAGGCCGCCGTCGCCGCGCTCCCACCGGCGGACCGCCGTCCCGGCGAACATCACCGCCACCACCGCCGTGCCCAGCCACGGCACCCGGCTGCCGAGCAGCAGCAGCGCCAGCGCCATCAGCGCCAGCACGCAGGCCGCCGCCGTACGCATCCGGCCCGTCACCACGCAGGCCAGCCCGGCCGCGAACACCGCGCACGACACGTAGGCGGTCAACCCTCCCGTGAACGCCGCGCCCGACGCCACCAGCCCGACCAGCACGGCCGCCGCGGCGAACAGCATCGACAGCAGCCCGCTGCGGCCGTGCGCCCGCAGCAGGAACAGCGCCGTGACCAGCAGGTAGAAGACCATCTCGTACGAGAGGGTCCACATGGTGTCGGCGACGCCGCCGACGCCGACGACGTCCAGGAGCATGGTGGCGTGACCCACCACCGCGCTGCCGTCGCGCGGCACGTCCGACCGCACCGGCACCCACCACGAGACGGCGAGGACAAGCGCGATCACCGCCAGGTACAGCGGGTAAAGGCGGAAGGCGCGGCCGATCCAGAAGGCGCGGACGTCGCCGTGCCGCTCCAGCGAGGTCGGGATGATGTAGCCGCTGACCAGGAAGAACACCATGATCCCGTACACGCCGAGGCTGAACCAGTAGGGGCGCAGCGACGGCAGGAACCACGGCAGCAGGTGCTCGGCGACGACGGCGAGCGCACCGATGCCGCGCAGCGCGTCCAGCCACGCCAGCCTGTGCGCCTCCCCCCGGGGCGCCGCCCCGAGAGTGCCGCCCGGCCGCTCGGCGACGGACGCGACAGGCACCGGCCTCCCGCTCGCCCGTGGCTGCGCGGTGGAGCTCATCGCGGGCGGCTTCGGGGCGGACGCGGTGGGCGGTGGTTCGGGGGCGGCCCCGGGCGCGCGGGGCTCCGGGGTGGAGCCGTGAGGGGAGGCCGGCGGTGTTCCACAGGGCTCGGACACCCGCCCCAACCTACCCCTACCGGCTCACCTGATGCGGCGTCCGGCCATCCGGTGCCCGGCCAGAGCCTCGTGGTGGTCGGCGCCGTCCGGGCCGTCCGGGTCGGTGTGGACGGTCGCGGCCCGCAGGCGCGGCAGGTCGTGGATGAGCCGGTGCTCCGCCTCCACGGCCACCGCGTGCGCGCGGACGACCGACATACCGTGGTCCACCAGGATCTCCACCTCGGCGTGCAGGGCGTGGCCGATCCAGCGCAGCCGTACGGTACCGACGCGACGCACCCCCTCGACCCCGGCCAGGATGCGTTCGGCGGCGTCCACGAGCGCCGGGTCCACGGCGTCCATGAGCCGGTGGTAGATCTCGCGGGCGGCGTCGCGCAGGACGAAGCAGATGGCGACCGTGATGAGCAGGCCGACGACCGGGTCGGCCAGGGGCACGCCGAGCGCGGCGCCGCCCGCGCCGAGGAGCACGGCCAGCGAGGTGAAGCCGTCGGTCCTGGCATGCAGGCCGTCGGCGACGAGCGCGGCCGAGCCGATCTCCCTGCCCACCCTGATCCGGTAGCGGGCGACCCACTCGTTGCCGGCGAACCCCGCGACGGCCGCCGCGGCGACCCAGCCGGGGTTGCGCATCTCCTGCGGGTCGAGCAGCCGCGTCACCGCCTCGTACCCGGCGAGCGCCGCGGACACGGCGATGAGCAGGACGATCGCGATGCCGGCGAGGTCCTCGGCCCTGCCGTAGCCGTACGTGAAGCGGCGGTTCGCGGCGCGGCGCCCGAGGGAGAACGCGATGGCGAGCGGTACGGCGGTGAGGGCGTCGGCGAGGTTGTGCAGGGTGTCGCCGAGCAGCGCGACCGAGCCGGACGCCACCACGATCACGGCCTGGACGGCGGCCGTGACCATGAGCACGACGAACGACACGGCCAGGACCCGCAGGCCCCGGCTGCTGGACTCCAGAGCGGAGTCGGTCTTGCCGGCGCTGTCGTGGCTGTGCGGCGTGAAGGCGTGCGTGACGGCGGCGAGCACCCCCGCCCACCCGCGCCACCCACGCCCGCGCCTCAGCCCATGCCCATGACCGTGCCCGTGACCATGACCCTGCCCATGACCCTGCCCGTGACCATGACCCTGCCCATGACCGTGGCCGTGCCCGTGACCGTGATCATGCTGGGGGCCGTCCTGAGGGGCTCCGGTTGGTGATGTGCCTGGATGGCGGTGGTCAGACATACGCTCCCTCGCTTGCGGACGATGCCGCTTTCGGCCATCATATGTAGTCATGTACGCACGCGACAACGTCTCAGGTGCGAATCCGTCGCAGGAGCAGCCCACCACCGCACAGGTGAACGCCGCCGTCGACGCGTTCCGCATGCTGAGCGACGCGACACGGCTCAAGCTGATGTGGCTGCTCTCCTCGGGCGAGAGCGATGTGAACTCCCTCGCCGGGGCGATCGGCGTGGCACGGCCGTCGGTGTCGCAGCACCTGGCCAAGCTGCGTCTGGCCGGGCTGGTGGACACCCGCAGGGACGGCCGCCGCGTGCTCTACCGGGCGCGCGACTCCCACGTACGCGCCCTCATCGCCGAGGCCATGTTCCACGCCGACCACGAGGTGTCGGGCCTCCCCCGCCACGACTGACCGGCCCAGCCGGGAGAAGCCGGGCCCGCATTGCGGTCACCAGCCGACATGCCCCTTGCCGGAGATCAGGGCGCGCGCGATCACCAGGCGCTGGACGTCGTTCGTGCCCTCCCCGATCGCCATCAGCGGCGCGTCCCGGTACAGCCGCTCCACCACGAACTCCTGCGAGTAGCCGTACCCGCCGTGGACGCGCATCGACTCCAGCGACGCCTTCAGCGCCACCTCGGAGGCGAAGTACTTGGCCATGCCGGCCTCCATGTCCACCCGGGCCCCGGTGGCGGCCCCGGCGTCGGCGCGGGAGGCCGCCCAGTACGTGAGCAGCCGCGCCGCCTGGATCTCGGTGGCGAGGTCGGCCAGCTTGAGCTGGATCGCCTGGAACTCGGCGATGGGCTGCCCGAACGCGGTCCGCTCGCGGGCGTAGCCGAGCGCGGCGTCGTACGCGGCCTGGGCGACGCCGACGGCGCGGGCGGCGATGTTGAGGCGGCCGATCTCCAGCCCGCCGAGCACCTGCTGCATGCCGCGGCCCTCGACGCCGCCGAGCAGGGCCGAGCGCGGGACGCGCACGCCGTCGAGCACGACCTCGCACGTCTCGGTGCCCTTGTAGCCGAGCTTGGGCAGGTCGCGGCTGACGCTGAAGCCGTCGGAGCCGGGATCGACGAGCAGCACGGACATCCCCCGGTGCGCCGGCTCGGTGACCGAGGTCTTGACCAGCACGGGCAGGGGGTCGGCGTGCCTGGCGTTGGTGATCCACGTCTTGGTGCCGGTGACGACGTAGTGGTCGCCGTCGGCGACGGCGCGGGTGGCGATGCCCTGCAGGTCGGTGCCGGCGCCGGGCTCGGTGAGCGCGATGGCGGTGCGGCGGGCCCCGGTGGCGAGGTCGGGGAGGTGGCGGCGGCGCTGCTCGTCGGTGCCGTGCCTGGCGATCATCCAGCAGGCCAGCGAGTGGGAGCCGAGCACGCCCGCCACGCCCATCCAGCCGCGCGCGATCTCCTCGAAGGTCAGCGCGTACGACACCATGTCGGCCGCCATGCCGCCGTACTCCTCGGGCACGGTCAGGCCGAACAGGCCCATCTGCTTCATCCTGGCGACGATCTCGGCCGGGTAGCGGCCCGAGTGCTCCCACTCGGTGGCGACCGGCAGGATCTCCTTCTCGACGAAGGCGCGCAGGGTCTCGCGGTACGCCTTCTGCTCGTCGGTCAGCTCGAAGTCCATCGCCTCGCTCCTCCCCGGCGGGCGGGCCGCCGGGCTCGGGATCACATGGGGCCGGTCCTGGCCTCGGGGAAGTACCCCTTGTCGTGGGGCGCGTCGCGCTTGTAGACCATGACGGCGCGGGTCCAGGACAGGACCTCGTCGCCGTCCTGGTTGAGGCCCCGGGTGCGGCAGGTGACGATGCCGGCGTAGGGGCGCGAGGCCGACTCGCGCTTGGCGGTGACCTTGGACTCGGCGTAGAGGGTGTCGCCGACGAACACCGGGTGGGTGAGCCTGATCTCCTCCCAGCCGAGATTCATGATCGCGGTCTGGCTCACGTCGATCACCGAGAGGCCGAGCACGATCGCCACGGTGAGGCCGGAGTTGACGATGATCTTCCCGGTGGGGGACCGCGCGGCCAGGTGGGCGTTGAAGTGGTTCTGGTTGGTGTTCATCGTGAGCAGCGTGAACCACGTGTTGTCGGCCTCGCCGATCGTGCGGCCGAGCGGGTGCCGGTAGACGTCCCCGACGACGAAGTCCTCGTAGTGACGGCCGATGCTCGGTTCGTGGACGGTCACGGGCCGCTCCTTCGCGCGCTGCTCCGACCGCCACGCTAATCGTCCGATCTTGGACGGGTCAACGCTCCCGCGCGGCCCGCCGGGTCAGCTCTTGGCGAGCTTGGAGACGACGTCCACGATGCGGGCGACGCGCTCCACCTCGGCGCGGTGGAACACGGGGCCCTCGGCGCGGGCCACGACGACGTGCAGCCCGTGCGCCTCGACCGGCAACAGCATCAGCCGGAACTCGGCGGACTCCAGGGTGGCGACGCGGGGTGGCGCCTCGGGCAGGTCGAAGGAGGCGGGGGCGGCCAGGGAGGCGTGCCGCACCGCTCCGTCGGCCAGCGCGAGGGACCACTCCGCGCCGCACAGGCCGGGCAGGGCGTCCACGAGGGTGGCGAAGCCGCGGGCGGGCTCGCTGGCGACGTGCATGAGCAGGTCGTAGTCGGGCGCGGAGCCCGGCACCTCGCGGGTGGGCCACACGCCTTCCACGCGGACGCCGGGGATGCCGGACAGCCGCTCGCGGACCTCCGCCGCGCCGATCTGCCCGGGCCAGGAGACGGTGAAGTCGTCCACCGCCCGCCCGGCCTCCCGTTCGAGCACGGTGACCTGCAGGATGTCGGCTCCGAGCGTTCCGAGCGCCTTCGCGACCTGGCCGAGCCCGCCCGGCCGGTCCGGCAGCGACACCCTCAGTCGCAGCAGCATGGCCGCCCCCTTTCCAGAGGCTCCTACAGTGCCGTGGACACGTTTCAGGAATGTTCCACAGACATGTCATAGATGCTGCGGTTATTTCCCAGCATGCTGCTTTAAGTCCGACTCATGCCAGACCCCAGGGACATTCCTTGCCGGAGCATCCCACTGCGTTGGCCCTGGTCAAGGCCGGGTTGGCCCGGCGAGATCCGCCGAGAAGCAGCTCAGCCGGCGGCTCAGCACCGGTGGGCTGTCAGGCGAAGACGTCCTGCTGGTAGCGGCCCTGGTCCTCCAGCGTGGTGAGCCAGGTGGCGGCGTCCTCTGCCGTGCCCCCGGTGTGCTCCCTGTGCAGGCTCAGCAGGGCCCGGCGTACGGCGGGAGCCATGCGCAGCCCGTCGCCGCAGACGTAGACGTACGCGCCCGCTTCGAGCAGTTCCCACAGCGCGTCGCCGCGTGCCGCCACGGCGTCCTGGACGAACCGGTACGGATGCCCCGGCACCGCCGAGAAGGCCGTGTGCACGGTGACCGGCCCGGCCCCGGCCCACTCCTCCACCTCGTCGCGGTACAGCCAGTCGTGCTCGGGGTGGCGGCAGCCGACGAACACCTCGGCGGGCCCGGTCGCCCCGCTCAGCGCGCGTTCCTCCAGGAAGCCGCGCAGCGGCGCGAACCCGGTGCCGGGGCCGACGAGCACCACCGGCGTGGCCGGGTCGGCGGGCAGGCGGAACGGCGGCGCGGGCACCCGGACGTAGCCGTAGAAGACGTCGCCCTCGCGCAGCCCGGCCAGGTAGGCCGAGCACATGCCGCGGTACTCGCCGCTGCCGGACCAGGCCGGTCCCTCGACGAGGCCGACGGTGACGCGGACGAGCCCGGGATCGGCCAGCGGCGAGGACGACACCGAGTAGTACCTCGGCTTGATCGGCCCGGCCAGCTCCAGGAACACCGGCAGCGGCAGCTCGATCGCCGGGAAGCGCTCCAGCAGCGCCAGCGGTGAGACGCGCTTGGCCAGCACCTCCTCGGCGTACCCTGCGGACAGCGCGGCGAGGCGCTCCCTGGTCCACGGGCACGCGGTGTGGGCGGCCAGCGTCTCCAGGTCGGACCTGGTGGCGACGTCCTGCAGTTCGGCGAACTCGGTGAGCAGCAGCCCGGCGGTCACCGGCGTGTCGAGCGGCAGGTGGCTGGGCCCGGCGGCGCGCAGGCGCACGACCTGCTCCCTCGGCACCCGCAGGCAGCGCAGCGCCCACTCGACGAGTTCGGGGTCGTTCTTGGCGAAGACGGCCAGGTGGTCGCCCGCCTCGTACGTGACGCCCTCGGGCAGCCGGGCGACGACGGAGCGCACGCCGGGCCTGGGCGCCTCGACGGAGAAGTCCCAGAGCCCGGCCGGGTCGCGGGTCAGTTCCTCGTTGGAGACGACGGTCAGCGGGACGGCCCGTTCGGAGACGACGGCGGGCCGCACCTCGGCCTCGGTGAGCACCTCCATGGCGTACCGGGGGCCGGCGTCCTCGGCGGAGGCGCTGTAGACGTCGTTGACGGCGGCCCAGAGCGCGGCGGTCCAGGCGGAGACGGCCCCGTCGAAGTCGCCGTCGGCGTCGGCCTCGCCGCGCTCGACGAGCGGGACGGCGCCCGCGGCGGTCAGCTTGTCGTGGACGCGGCGCGGGAACGCCTGGTAGGTGGGCCACTGGGTGTTGCCGCAGCCGAGCACGGCGAGCCGCACGCCGGACAGGTCGGGCAGGGTCTCGAGCGCGTCGAACCGCTGGGCGTTGTCGGGGGCCTTGCCGTTGTAGCTGGAGGCCACGACGACGAGCAGCCCCTCGGACGGCGGCACGAGGTCGTCCAGGGTGGTCAGCGTCGTGCGGAAGCCGGCGCGCCCGGCCCGCTCGGCGAGCCGCTCGGCGATGTCGGAGGCGGTGCCGAGGTTGGAGCCGTAGGCGACGGTGAGGGGGACGCCGCCGGTCACGGCGAGGTCCTCGCGCTCGGCCTCCGGGGCCGGCGCGGCGACGGCGGAGGCCCGCTCGTGCGGCCTGCGCTCGCGCACCCTGAGGGTGAACCCCTCGGGCTTGAGCGTGAGCGTCTGCTTGATCTTCATCTTGTACGCGTCCGGGTCGGACAGCGCGAAGCGCTGCAGGATCATCGCGAGCGCCAGCCTGGCCTCGGTCAGGGCGAACTGCCGCCCGATGCAGGCCCGCTCGCCGTTGCCGAACGGCTTGTACGCCGCCGGGTGGTGCTCCGCGCGCCGCTCGGGCAGCCAGCGGTCGATGTCGAACTCGTCGGGACGCTCCCACGCCTTGGGGTGGCGGTGCAGCACGGGCAGCAGGACCACCATGGTCTGCCCGGCGTCGATCGGGTAGTCGCCGATCGTGGTGGGCGCGACGGCGTTCACGCCGAAGGCCGGGATGGGCGACCAGACGCGCAGGGTCTCCTCCAGGATCCTGGGGATGACGTCCAGCTTCATGATCGTCTCGTAGGTGGGCGGCTCGTCGCCGGGCAGCAGGCGGTCCACCTCCTCGTACGCGCGGGCGAGCGTGTGCGGCTCGCGCAGGAGGTTGTACAGCGCGAACGACAGCAGGCCGCTGGTGGTCTCGTGGCCGGCGATGAGGAAGGTCAGGACCTGGTCGCGGATGTTGTCGTCGGGCAGCCGGGCGCCGGTCCTGGGGTCGGCGGCCTCCAGCATGAGGCCGAGCAGGTCCTTGGCTCCGCCGCCCGCCCCGGCGTCGGCGGCGCCCTCGGCGCGGCGCCGCCTGATGACGTCGTCCACCAGCTCCCGCATGGTGGCGATGTCGCGGCGGTAGCTCTCCTCGCGCCACGGCTGGAGCCTGGTGACGAGGGGCAGCTGCTGGTTGCGCAGCATGGCCTCGGTGAGCGCGCCGCCCATGGCGCGCAGGAACGGGTGCAGTTCGGGCGTGTCGAACGAGCCGAACCGGTAGCCGAACCCGGTCAGCGAGATCACGTCGAGCGTGAGCCTGGTCATGTCGTCGGCGACGGGCAGGTCCTGCCCCTGCCGGGCCGACCAGGACGCGACGAGCCGCTCGGCGACCTCCAGCATCTGCGGGTAGTACGCCTTCATGGAGCGCTGGCTGAAGGCGGGCATGAGGATGCGGTGCGCCTGCCCCCACAGGGGGTCGCCGTGGTCGGCGGTGAACAGGCCGGCGCCGCTGAAGTCGCGGACGATCGACAGGGGCGGCGTGATCCGCTTGACGAAGCGGGTCTCGTCGCACGCCTCGGCGACGAGGTCGGGGTCGTACACGAGGACGATGCGGCGGCCGGCGATGTCGAGCCGGTAGATGCCCTCGTCGTACTCGCCGGCGACGCGGACGAAGTGCTCGATGGGGGCGTGCGAGGGGATCTGCAGCGTGTTGCCCAGGATCGGCAGGCCCTGCGGGGCGGGGATCCGCGCCATGGAGTGCTCCCTTGAGTAGCCGAACGGGATGGCGGACATTCAGCCATACACCGTATGGATGAAGCTACCATACGGTGTATGGCAGTGAGTGCGCGCAGGGGTTCGCCCCTCTCCAGGGAAGAGATCAGGGCCACGGCGTTGCGGCTGGTGGACGAGGGCGGCGTCGAGGCCCTGTCGATGCGGAAGCTGGCGGCCGAGCTGAACGTCAACCCGATGTCGCTCTACCACCACGTCGACAACAAGGAGGCGCTGCTGGTCGAGGTGTGCACGAACATGGCGGAGCGGCTGCACCTGCCTCCCGACGACGGCACACCCTGGCAGGAGCAGCTGCGCGCGCTCGGCCGGGCCTACCACGAGCACGTCCGCGCGCACCCCGCCCTGTGGGCCTACGTCCACGGCCACCCCGAGCTGATCGAGAACAGGAAGCTCGGGCTCTGGGAGGTGCTCTACCGCATCCTTCGGGCCGCCGGGGTGGCCGAGGAGGAGCTGCGCCGCACGAGCGACGTGCTGCACGCCTTCGTCACCGGCTTCATCTTCTCGGAGGTGCAGGGCCACATGTCCGACGACCCGGACGAGATCGACCGGGCGTTCGAACAGGCCATGGACATCATCGTGAAGGGACTCTGACCGGCTCCGTTGGAATCTCCAACGGACGACGCTACAGTGGGTCCAGTTTTCCTACCGACCCCCTGGAGGCAGCCGTGCGCGAGGCCGTCATCGTGGAAGCCGTCCGCACCCCCATCGGCAAGGGCAAACCCGGCGGCGCGCTGTCCGGGGTCCACCCGGTGGACCTGCTCGCCCACGCCCTGCGCGCCCTCGTCGAGCGCAGCGGCGTCGATCCCCTCCTCGTCGACGACGTGATCGGCGGCTGCGTCGACCAGGTCGGCGAGCAGGCCATGAACACCACCCGCTACGCCTGGCTGGCCGCCGGGTTCCCGGAGGAGGTGCCCGCCGTCACCGTGGACCGCCAGTGCGGCTCCTCCCAGCAGGCGCTCCACTTCGCCGCGCAGGGCGTCATGTCCGGCGCGTACGACCTGGTCGTCGCGTGCGGCGTCGAGTCGATGAGCCGCGTCCCCATGTGGTCGAACGTGCCGCCCGGCGCCGACCCGTTCGGCCCCGGCGTCGCCGCCCGCTACCCCGACGGGCTGATCCCCCAGGGCGTCAGCGCCGAACTCATCGCCGCCAAGTGGTCGCTCGGCCGCGAACGGATGGACGTCTTCGCCGCCGGCTCCCACGCCAAGGCCGCCGCCGCCGACTTCTCCGCCGAGCTCGCCCCCGTGGCCGGGCTGGAGCACGACGAGTCCGTACGCCCCTCGACCACCCCCGAGGTGCTCGCCGGGCTCAAGCCGTCCTTCCGCGACCCCGCGTTCGCCGAGCGCTTCCCGCAGATCGACTGGTCGATCACGGCGGGCACCAGCAGCCCGATCAACGACGGCGCCGCCGCCGTGCTCGTCGCCTCCGCCGAGACGGCCGCCCGGCTCGGCCTGCGCCCGCTGGCCCGGCTGCACAGCTTCGCCGTCACCGGCTCCGACCCCCTGCTCATGCTCACCGGGGTCATCCCCGCCACCGAGAAGGTCCTGCGCAGGGCGGGGCTGGAGCTCGGCGACATCGACCTGTTCGAGGTGAACGAGGCGTTCGCCAGCGTGGTGCTGGCCTGGCTCCAGGAGACCGGCGCCGACCCGGCCAAGGTGAACGTCAAGGGCGGCGCGCTCGCCCTGGGCCACCCGCTGGGGGCGAGCGGCGCCCGCATCGCCACCACGCTGGTCCACGCGATGCGCGAGCGCGGGGCCCGCTACGGGCTGCAGACGATGTGCGAGGCGGGCGGCCTGGCCAACGCGCTCATCCTGGAGAACGTCTCGCGGGAAGCCTGAGTCAGGCGGGCCCGCCCGCCGCCCACACCGCCTCGAACGCCTCCTCGGTGATCTCGGTGAGGTCCCAGATCTCCAGCGGCTGGTCGGTGAGGAAGCCGTGGTCGTCCTGCAGCAGCCCCCACCAGTACCGGTGGACGGACCGCCGGGCGTCGATCTCGACCTGCCTGATCGCCCAGTGCTCGCCGTCGCCCTCGACGCTCTCGAACAGCCACACGCCGCCGTCCTCGTCGGCGGCGTGCCAGTGGCGGCGGGGCGCGCCCGACTCGGCGAGCTGCTTGATCAGGGGCTGACGGAGATCGGGGAACACGTCCCCCACTCTAGACTCGCCGGATCGCATCACCTGCCGTCCCGTGATGAGCAATCATGGTGATCGCTACGGACGGTATGGAGTGCAGAGAGCGCGGTGTGGTGCCCCACAGCAGAGGACGGCCCGGGTGGCTGCATGTCGGTGCTCTGGAGATCCGGCTCACCCGCGCCTGGCGGCCCGGGACCTTCCCGCCGTCCGAGTCGCTGCTCGCGGTCATGACGCTCGCCGCGGTGCCCCGCCCGCTCGGGGCGCGGCTGGCCGGGCACCTGAGCGGCGGTCTGGTCGTCGGCCCCGGCGCGGTGCCCGACCTGCCGGGGTTCGAGAAGCTGCGGGAGGTGCCGCTGCCCCTGCAGGAGGGCACGTGGGAGCGCAGCGCCGGCGTGTACGACCCGGCGCTGCGCCGCATCGGTGTCGGCAGCGTCCCCTCGCCCTCGGCCAGCGTGTGCGGCCACGAGCTCGGCCACGCCGTCGACGACCTCGACGGGCGGCCGTCGGCGTCGCGCTGGTGGCTGCTGCTGCACGCGTCCTGCCGCCGGCACCTGGCCCCGCCGTACCGGCAGGAGGTGGCGGAGCTGTTCGCCGAGTCGTTCGCGTGCGTGCTGACGCGGCGGGCCGGCCGGCTCATCCGGCTGCTCGGCGACGAGCACGCGGCCCAGCAGGTCTACCAGTGGATGGCGGCGACGTACGGGATGAGGTGAACGGGTCCCCCGCCGCAGGCGGGCGGCTATCCTGGCGGACGTGCCCAGGAGGACCCGCGGGAGGGGATGCCCATGAGCGTGGTCAGGTTGCCGGGCGGCGTCCTGCGCGTGCCCACCGTCGACGTCCTCGACGACGGCACCACCGTCCACGGCACGCGCGACGTGCCGCCGGGCGCCCCCGACTACGAGCGCTGGCTGCCCCACGCGGTGCCCGAGGAGCAGGCCTGGCACGACGGCGACCACGACGAGGAGATCCTCGACCGCTGGGGCCCCGCCGAGAGCGCCTGACCCCCGAGGCCGCGGAGCGGCTCGTGCCGCACCCCTGAGGCGTCAGGGCTGGTGGGCGCCGGGAGTCAGTGCTGGTAGGCGCCGGCGTCCGGAGCGTCGGGCAGGGGCTTGCCCGCGATGTCCTTGGCGAGGTCCGCGCCGCCGAACCACTGCGGGCCGAGCCGCAGGGCGCGCCCGATCGCCGGGGAGCCGGGGCGCAGCCGCAGGTCGGTGCGCGAGACGAAGCGCGGGTCGGCCATGACCGACCTCGGCCCCAGCTTGAACGTCGCCTTTCGGCCCTGGTAGACGCCGCCCGCCTCGTCGGCGCCGCGGCCGTCCTCCCAGCCCGCTTCGCCGCCCACGACGATGACGTTGTTGCGCAGCTTGAGTATGCCGGGCGAGCAGCCGTCGTGGCAGGACCACCCGATGGTGTCACGCGCCGGGAGGTACACCGAGTTGTGCACGGCGACGGTGCCCTTGACCGGCCCCACGATGTGGCCGGGGCCGCGGGTGATGAGGAACGAGCCGCGCTTGCGGCCGGAGGTCACGACGTTGAACGCGAACAGGTTCCCCGTGGCGGTCTTGCCCTTCTCCGCGCCCAGCTCGGTGAACGTCTCGTTGTCGTGCGCCCGGTTGTGGGTGACGCGGTTCCTGTCGCCGTTGAAGATCTCGACGGCGGCGCCGTCGGTGCCGTAGTCGGCGCTCCTGGCGTAGCTGCCGGTGATCGTGTTTCCGGTGACGACGTTGTCGTCGCCGTTGAGCAGCACGCCGAACGCGCCCGAGTCGTTGTCGCCGCCCTCGTCGTTGACGCTCATGCGGTTGTTGCGGCGGAACGTGCTGTCCTTGATCGTGTTGCTCGACCCGGACGGCGTCACCCAGACCCCGGCGATGTTCTTGTCGGCCTCGACGCCGGACAGCTCGTTGTGGTCGCCGCCGATCTCGAAGCCGGCCCACCGGCAGCCGGTGGCGCGCAGCCCGCTGACGCGCCAGTGGTTCCCGTTGACGACGACGCACTCGCCGGTGATCCTGGCGAGCGGCCCCGTGCCGTACGGCTGGACGACGATCGGCCGGGCCGCGGTGCCGCTGGCCGACAGCTTGAGCTCGCCCCGGAAGCTGCTGCCGCGCTTGACGCTGACGGCGTCGCCCGGCTTGAGGTCGGCGTCGTTGACGCGGTCGAGCGTCTTCCAGGGCTTGGCGGCGCTGGTGCCGTCGGCGGAGTCGTCGCCCGCCCTGGAGTCGACGTAGTAGGTGGTGCCCGCCGTCGCGGACGAGGCGGCCCCGGCGGCCATGGCCGGCGACGGCAGGGCGGGCAGGAACGACGTCGCGACGACGACGGACAGCAACCTCATGCGGACGCACCACTATCTAGTTCAAAATCAAACCGGACGACGGGAGGTCCAACCGTAGCGTGATCAGCGAGCCGGATGCCACAGACGCACCGATGGGCCGTCGCCGGGGAGCGCCTGCTCTATCCCTTCACCGCTCCCGCGGTCAGCCCGGAGACGATGTACTTCTGCAGCCACAGGAACACGCTCACGGTCGGCACGGCGGTGAGCAGCGTGGCCGCGGCGAACATGCCGAAGTTGGCGTTGCGGTGGTCTCCGGCGATCATTCCGTACATGCCCACCGCGAGCGTCTTGCTCTCGGGGTCGCGCAGGAAGACGTTGGCCATGAGGAACTCGCTCATCGTGCCGATGAACGCGAGCAGCGCCGTCACCGCGAGGATGGGCGTGACGAGCGGCATGATGACGCGCCAGAAGATCTGCGCGTGGGTGGCGCCGTCGACGGTCGCGGCCTCGTCGAGCTCCTTCGGCACGGTGTCGAGGAAGCCCTTCATCAGCCAGGTGTTCACGCCGAGCGCCCCGCCGAGGTAGAGCAGCATGAGGCCCCAGACGGTGTCGAAGCCGAACGCCGGGTAGAGCTCGGTCACCCTCGTGAAGATCATGAAGATCGTCACGATGGCCAGGAACTGCGGGAACATCTGGATGAGCAGCAGCGCCAGCAGCCCGACGCGCCGTCCGGCGAAGCGCATGCGGCTGAAGGCGTACGCGGCGAACATCGACAGCAGGAGGCTGGCGAACGACGCGGTCAGCGCGATGAACACCGAGTTGAAGAACCAGCGGGCGAACGGGTAGGTGTCGGACGTCAGCAGGTTGGTGAGGTTGTTCAGGCTCGCCCCCGACGGCAGCAGGTCGGTGGAGGCGAGCGTGCCGAGCGGGTTGAGCGCGGCGGAGATCACGAAGAGGATCGGGAACAGCGCGAACGCGCACACGACCAGCACGAAGACGTGCCGCAGGGCGAGCTTCATGCGTAGACCTCCTCCTGCCTGCGGGTGCGGCGGAACGCCACGGCCGAGATCACGGCCACGATCGCGAAGATGAACACCGAGATCGCCGCGGCGAAGCCGAACTGCGCGCCGCCGGTGCCGAACGCCAGCCTGAACGTGTAGGTGATCAGCAGGTCGGTGGAGCCGACCTGGGGGCTCTCGGCCGGGAACGGCCCGCCCTCGGTGGTGAGCGCGATCGCGTTGAAGTTGTTGAAGTTGAACGCGAACGACGAGATCAGCAGCGGCGTCAGCGCCACGAGCAGCAGGGGCAGCGTCACACTGCGGAACGCCTTCCACGGCGTGGCGCCGTCGATGGAGGCGGCCTCGGTCAGCTCGCGCGGGATGGCCTGCAGCGCCCCGGTCGTCACCAGGAACATGTAGGGGAAGCCGAGCCAGAGGTTGACGAGGATCACCGCGAGCCTGGCGGTGGACGGCTGGCCGAGCCAGTCCACGTCCAGCCCGAAGAACTGGTTGATCAGGCCGAAGTCGCGGTTGAACATGTCGCGCCAGACGAGCAGCATCGCGAAGGCCGGCATCGCGTACGGCAGGATCAGCGCGATCCGGTACGCCTTCGTGCCGCGCATGCGCGGATGGTGCAGGGCGAGCGCGACGCTCATGCCGAGCGCGAACGTGCCCGCGACGGAGGCCAGCGCGAACACGAGGTTCCAGCCGAACACCCCGGCGAAGTACCCGGAGATGGTGGGGTTGGTCAGGACGCGGGCGAAGTTGGCGAAGCCGACGTTGACCTGCCAGCCCTGGGCGAGGTGCTCGCCCTTGGCGTTGACGAAGTAGCCCTGCGACTCGTCGGCCTTCCAGACGTCGCCCTCGCCCTTGACGCAGTCGCAGGCGGCGTCGTAGGTGAGCGCGGCCCTGCCCTCGACGGCGCGGCTGAGGCCGTTGGCCTTGATGACGCCGCCCCGCGTGGGCACGGCCAGCGCCGAGACCTCCTGGGCGCGGGCGGCGGCCTCGGGCGCCTTGAGCACGGTGAGGCCGGGGGCGCTCAGCACCTTGCCGGTGACGCCCACCTGGGCGCCGGACAGTCCCGTCAGCCCTTCGCCGGTGCCGAGCGAGACCTGCTTGGTCTTGGGGTCGACGAGGAGGAACACCATCTCGCCGTCGCGCAGCGCCACGGTCAGGCTGTACTCGGGCGAGCCGGGGGCCTGGCGCACCGAGCCGGTCTCGATGGCGGTGATCGCCGACGCCTTGTCGCCGCGGTGCCCGTCGCCGAAGTTGGTGAAGGCGGTGCTGACCGTGTACAGGACGGGGAACACCTGGAAGGCGATGAGGAAGACGGTGCCGGGGATGAGGTACTTGGCCGGGATGAAGCGCCGGGTCAGGTACAGGAAGGCGAGGACCGCGGCCGTCACCGCGAGCACCGCCAGCGCGGCCCACGACCGCGACGCCACCAGCGGCGGCGCCGCGTAGAGCAGGACCGCGGCGGTCACGGCGAGCACCGCGATCCTGCTCACGACGAACGCCGTGGTCACCTCCCGGCGGGGCCGCGGAGCCTCACGGGTCTCCGCGGCCTCGCGCACGTCGAGCGTCATGACGTCAGTTCTTGAGCGAGCCGTCGATGGCCTTCTGCCCGGCCGTGGCCGCCTTGTCCGCGTCGCCGCCCTTGACGACGGCGGTCTCGGCGATGCCGAACGGCTCCCAGATCGCCTGCATCTCGGGGATGGCGGGCATCGGCAGGCCGTCCTTGCCCGCGTCCATGAACTTGACGGCGTCGGGGTCGCTCGCCTGGACGTCCTGGAGCGCGGCGGTCAGCGCCGGGGGCCGCGGGTCGGCGTCGTACAGGGCCTTGGCGACGTCCTTGTTGGTGACGTAGTTGGCGACGAACTCCTGGGCGAGGGCCTTGCTCTTGCCCTTGGACGCCACGAAGAAGGTCTGGACGCCGACGAACGGGGTGGCGGGCTTGCCGTCCTTGAACGCGGGCACGGGCGTGACGTCGTAGGACAGGCCGGACTTCTTCACGTCGGCCATGGCCCAGGGGCCGGAGACGAGGAAGGCGCACTTGCCGGCGGCGAAGTTGACGATGTAGTTCTCGTTGGTGATCGACGTCTTGAGCGCGCCGTCACCCTTCTCGCCGAGGTCCTTGAGCTTCCCGAACGCCTTGATCGACTCGGGCGAGCCGACGAGCACCTTCTTGGGGTCGGGGTCGCCGCTCGCGGTGGAGCCGAACAGGGAGCCGCCGGCGGAGGCGAACAGCGGGTAGACGTGGTAGGCGTCGCCCTTCTGCGTCACGGGGAGGCACAGCACCTCCTTGACCTTGCCCGCCTTCTTGAGCTCCTTGCCCTTCTCGACCACCTCGTCGAACGTGGCGGGCGCGTCGGGGACGAGCTTGGTGTTGCGGATCAGGGCGACGTTCTCGACGGCGTAGGGGGCGCCGTAGATCTGGCCGTCGAACGTCACGGCCTTGATCGCGATCGGGGGGAAGGCGGCCTTCTGCTCCTCGGTGAGCGTGACCGGGTCGATGGCGCCGTTCTGGACGAGGTTGCCGATCCAGTCGTGCGCGCCGATCATGATGTCGGGCCCGCTGCCCTGCTGCGAGGCGGTCAGGAAGGTCTGCTGGTTGTCCTTGCTGATCTCCTTCACCTCGACGGTCACGCCGTTCTCGGTGCCGAACTGGTCGGCGAACGGCTTGAGCGCCGTGACCCGGCTGGGGTCGGCCCAGATGACGAGCTTGCCGTTGCCCTTGTCGGCGGGGGCCGAGGCCGGCCCGCTCGACGCCGCCGAGGGCGCGGCCGAGGGCTGTGCCGTGCCGTTGTCGCCACAGGCCGTGGCGGAGAACGCGAGGGTCGCGAGCGCGGCCACACCCAGAGCCCGCATGCGCATGGGACCTCCTGAGGTCATGGAGGGAGCGGTGGCACGCGTGCGCCACCGCCGAAGTTCCGTTGTCGGCCGCTTTCACGGCTCACATTTCCGGGACGTTAGCCGCTCTTTGCAAGAAGTGGAAGAACTTGCGAAAAGCGTTACCCGATCCAGATCTCCAGGGCTTGACATGCCCCCGTCGAGGACCCTTCGGCACAGATGAGACCGGGTCTGCAACTTTCGGCAACTTGCACTTGACCCGGCGCGAGGCCAGCCGCCATTCTGCGTCAGACATCACGGACATCCCGGGGGAAGGACGACCATGCTGAGTGACGACGACTGGTGGCGCGACGCCGTCGTGTACCAGGTGTACCCCCGAAGCTTCGCCGACGCCAGCGGCGACGGCGTCGGCGACCTGGCAGGCGTGCGCGACCGCCTGGGCTACCTGCGCGACCTCGGCGTGGACGCCGTCTGGCTGAGCCCCTTCTACACCTCCCCCATGGCGGACGGCGGCTACGACGTGGCCGACTACCGCGACGTGGACCCGGTGTTCGGCACGCTCGCCGACTTCGACGCGCTCGTCGCCGACGCCCACGCGCTCGGCATCCGCGTGATCGTGGACCTCGTCCCCAACCACTCCTCCGACCAGCACCCCTGGTTCAGGGCGGGGCTGCGCGACCGCTACATCTTCCGTGACGAGCCCAACGACTGGGAGTCGATCTTCGGCGGCCCGGCCTGGACCCAGGCCGAGGACGGCCAGTGGTACCTCCACCTGTTCGCGCCCGAGCAGCCCGACCTCAACTGGGACAACCCCGAGGTGCGCGCCGAGTTCCGCGACATCCTGCGCTTCTGGCTGGACCGGGGCGTCGACGGCTTCCGCGTGGACGTCGCCCACGGCATGGTCAAGGCCGCGGGCCTGCCCGACGTCGGGCCGAAGGAGGGCCGGCAGGCCGAGCTGCTCGGCGACGAGCGGCTGCCGTACTTCGACCAGGACGGCGTGCACGACATCTACCGCGAGTGGCGGCCGATCCTCGACTCCTACCCCGGCGGCCGGATGGCGGTGGCCGAGGCGTGGGTGTCGTCGCCCGAGCGGCTGGCCAGGTACGTCGGCCCCGACGAGCTGCACCAGGCGTTCTCGTTCGACTTCATGATGGCCGACTTCCACGCCAAGTCGTTCCGCGCCGTCATCGAGAAGGCGCTCGCCGAGGCGGAGCTGGTCGGCGCGCCCACCACCTGGGTCCTGTCGAACCACGACAAGCCCCGCCACGTCACCCGCCACGGCTCCCTGGCCAGGGCCCGCGCCGCCACGCTGCTCATGCTGGCGCTGCCCGGCTCCGCCTACCTCTACAACGGCGAGGAGCTGGGCCTGCCCGAGGTGCTCGACCTGCCGGACGAGCTGCGCCAGGACCCCGCGTTCCTCCGCACGGGCGAGAGCCGCGACGGGTGCCGGGTGCCGATCCCGTGGACGTCCGAGGCGGGCTTCGGCTGGCGCGACCCGTGGCTGCCGATCCCCGGCTCGTGGGGGCCGCTGTCGGCCGAGGCGCAGCAGGACGACCCCGGCTCGACCCTGAACCTCTACCGGGCGGCGCTGCGCGTCCGCAAGGAGCACCCGGCGCTCGGCGGGGGCACGCTCACCTGGCTCGACTCCCCCAAGGACGTCCTGGCGATCGAGCGCCACCCCGGCCTGGTCGTCGTGCTCAACACCGGGGACGAGCCGGTGCGCCTCGACGTCGCGGGACGGGTGCTGCTGTCCAGCGGCCCGGTGCCGGGCGACGGCACGATCCCGCCGGACACCACGGTCTGGCTCGAACGGTGACGTTGGGGCAATCTTTCCCTTCACCCGACATGTACCGGTAATGACGGTGAGTAGCCTCGGTTCGTGTCACTGTGGGCGAGGTCCCTGCGCGGGCGCGTCACCATCATCGCGACGGCCATCGCCGCCCTCGTGTTCATCCCCGTGGCCATCGCGGCCGGGGTCGTGGCCCGCGCCCTGGTGACCTCCGGCGTCCACCGCGACACCCGCGACGTGGCCGAGCAGGTGGCGGCCGAGCTGCGCGAGGGGCGCCTCGCCCCGGACGGCTCGATCGCGGTCCGCGACCCGGCCGTGGACCTCATCCAGGTGGTCGCCGCCGACGGCAGGATCGTGGCCACCAGCGACGCGGCCAGGAACCTGCCCCGGCTGAGCCGGGCGGAGCCCCGCGGAGGCGCGCAGGTCGTCAGCACGCGCGCCTGCCTGCCGTCCGAGTGCGTCTACCTGTCGGCGGTCAGGGTCGGCGCCGCCGGCGGCGACCCCGTGGTGTACGCGGCGCGCAGCGCGCCCGACGTCCTGGCCTCGCACAGCCTGGAGGTCATCACGCTGGCCCAGGCCGCCGCGCTGATCGTGCTGACGGGCTGGGCCACCTGGCTCGTCACCGGGCGCGCGCTGCGGCCCGTCGCCACCCTGCGCGCCGAGCTGGACGCGGTCGAGGCGAGCGACCTGAGCCGCCGCGTCACCGAGCCGCCGGGCGAGGACGAGCTGGCCCAGCTCGCGAGGTCCGTCAACCGCACGCTGGCCAGGCTGGAGCGCTCGGCCGAGCAGCAGCGCCAGTTCGCCTCCGACGCCTCGCACGAGCTGCGCACCCCCATCGCCGGGCTGCGCGCCCAGCTGGAGAGCGCCCAGCTCTACCCGGCGGAGACCGACGTCGAGTCGCTGGTGAAGAGCACGCTGCGCGACACCGACCGGCTGGAGGCGATCATCAGCGACCTGCTCCTGCTGGCCAGGATCGGCTCGCGCATGGACACCGCCCACGAGCCCGTGGACCTCGCCTGCCTCGTCCGCCAGGAGCTCGCGGGGCGCGGCGGCACGGTGCCCGTGCGGGTGGACCTCGCCGACGGCGTGGTGGTGCGGGGCGTGCGGCTCCAGCTCGCCCGCGTCCTGGCGAACCTGCTGGACAACGCCCAGCGCCACGCGGAGACCGGGGTGCGCGTCTCGGTCTCGCGCGAGGGCGACACGGCGGTGCTGGCGGTGGAGAACGACGGCGCGCAGATCGCGCCCGCCGACCGCGAGCGCATCTTCGAGCGCTTCACCCGCCTGGACGCCGCCCGCAGCCGCGACGCGGGCGGCACCGGGCTGGGCCTGGCGATCGCGCGGGACGTGGCGACGGCGCACCGGGGGCAGGTCCGCGTCGAGGACTGCCAGGGAGGCGCGAGGTTCGTCCTGCGGCTGCCCGCCGCCGAGGGCACCTGACCCGGCACCTGAACCGGCACCTGAACCGGCACCTGAACCGGCTCTGCGCGGGCCCGAGCGGGCTGATGTCAGGCCAGGGCCTGGCCGCCGTCCACGGTGATCACCTGGCCGGTCACGTACGTGTTCGCCATGAGGAACAGGGCCGCGGCGGCGGCCTCGTCGGCGGTGCCGTACCGGCCGAGCGGGGTGGACGCGCCGGCCGCGGCCACCGCCTCGTCGCTGCCCAGACCGGCCGCCCCGCGCAGCAGCGGTGTGTCGAAGCTGCCGAAGCGCAGGGCGTTGACCCGCAGCCTGCGCGGAGCGAGCTCGACGGCGAGCGCCTTGGTGACCGTCTCGACGGCTCCGACGGCCGCGAGCGCGCCCGCCATCCCGGGGATGGGGCGGGTCACGTAGACGCCCGAGCTGAACGTGATCGAGCCGCCGGCCGGCAGCCGGGTCGCCGCCGCCTTGGCCACGGCCAGCGCGCCCCAGGCCCGGCTGTCGAACGCCTCGCGGACGTCGGCCGCGGCGAGCCCGGTGACCAGCCCGGCCCCGGTCAGGCCGCCGGCGGTGACCAGCACGTGGTGGGCTGTGTCCGCGAGGTCGAGGGCGCGCGCGAGGGCGTCCTCGTCGGTGACGTCGGCGATGGCGCCGAGCACGGCGTCGGCGGGCCCGTCGCCGCGTACGCGCGCCACGGCGGCCTCCAGCCTCGCCGCGTCGCGGCCGGCCAGCACGACGCGGGCGCCGACCTCGCGCAGCAGGACGCCCGCGGCGAGCCCGATGCCCGAGGTGCCCCCGACGACGACGGCGGTGGAGCCGGCCAGGCCGGAGGGCAGCGGCGAGCGGACGGGCACCGGGGCGGGGGCGGGGGCCGAGTCGGTGGTGAGAACGGACATGCGGCGAACTCCTCGTCAGCAAATAAACCATCTGGTTGGTTTAGAGCATGCTCGCGCTTCGCCGAGAAGTCAACCGGATGGTTTAATTCCTTCCATGAGCTACGACGCGGAGGCCACCCGGCGGCGGATCTTCCAGGCCGCCAGCGCCGAGTTCGCCGCCCACGGCCTGGCCGGGGCCAGGGTCGAGCGCATCGCGGCCGCCGCCAAGGCCAACAAGCAGGCGATCTACCTCTACTTCGGCGGCAAGGACAAGCTGTTCGCCGCCGTCGTGAGCGCCAAGGTGGACGAGGTCTGCCACGGCGCCGCGATCGACCCCGGCGCGCTGGCCGAGTCGGTGGGCCAGCTCTTCGACTGGTACCAGGAGCATCCCCATCTGATCAGGCTGCTGATGTGGGAGGCGCTGGAGTCGGCCGGCGACCCCCTGCACGGCGAGGAGGAGCGCCGGGCGGGCTACAGGGAGAACGTGCGCGACCTCGTCGAGGCGGGCGTCGCCGCCGGGCTGCCCGAGGCCGAGCGCACCCGGGCTGCCCAGGACTGGATGTTCACCGTGCTCGGGCTGGTCGCGTGGAACTTCGCCGTGCCCCAGCTGTGCCGGCTCGTCCTCGACGAACGCGACGACCGGGCGGCGCTGGCGCGGCGGCGCGAGGCCGTGATGGCGGCCGCCCGCGCCCTCGCCGCCCAGAGCGCCGCCCAGAGCGCGGTACAGACCGCAGTGCAGAGCGGGGTGCAGAGCGCAGACGACCAGGGCGCCGCCCAGACCGGCGCGCGGCGCCGCGCGGAGGGCACCCGGCCCACGGCGTGACGACGCCGCCCGGCCCCCTGCCGTGGACACGGCGGGAACCGGGCGGCGGGCCGGCCCGCTACGCGGGAGCCATCGTGCGCGGCGACTCCTCGCCGGGCGGCTGTTCACGCGCGTCCTCGCCGGGCGGCTCCTCGCGCTCGTCCTCGTCGAGCAGGGTCGCCTCGTCGAACGGGACGCGGCCCGCGAGCACCTCGGCGGCGCGCTCCCTGTCCAGCTCGCCGGTCCACGTCCCGACCAGGACGGTGGCGACGGCGTTGCCCGCGAAGTTCGTCAGCGCCCTGGCCTCCGACATGAACCGGTCGATGCCGACGATGAGGCCGACGCCGTCCACCAGCTCGGGGCGGTGCGACTGCAGGCCGCCCGCGAGCGTGGCCAGGCCGGCGCCGGTGACGCCCGCCGCGCCCTTGGAGGCGATCATCATGAACAGCAGCAGCCCGATCTGCTCGCCGAACTCCAGCGGCGATCCCGTGGCCGAGGCGACGAAGAGCGTGGCCATCGTGAGGTAGATGGCGGTGCCGTCCAGGTTGAAGGAGTACCCGGTCGGCACCGTGATGCCCGCGACCGTCCTGCTGACGCCGAGGTGCTCCATCTTGGCGATGAGGCGCGGCAGCGCCGACTCCGACGACGAGGTGGACAGGATCAGCAGGAACTCGCGGCCGAGGTAGCGCAGCAGCGCCCAGAGGTTGACGCGGGCGACCATCCACAGCACGGCCCCGAGCACCACGCCCACGAACAGCAGGCACGTCACGTAGAAGCCGATCATGATGACGGCCAGGCTCTTGAGCGCGTCGATCCCGGTCGCGCCGACGACGGCGGCCATCGCGCCGAACGCGCCGACCGGGGCCGCCCACATCACCATGGCCAGGATGCGGAACACCAGGCGCTGGACGTGCTCGACGCCGCGCAGGATCGGCGCGCCCTTCCGGCCCATCGCCTGCAGCGCGAAACCGGCGAGCAGCGCCACCAGCAGGGTCTGCAGCACCTCACCCTCGGTGAAGGCCGACACCAGCGTCGTCGGGATGATGCCGAGCAGGAAGTCGGTGGTGCCGCTCTCGCCGCCCTTGGCCGCCTCGGCCTCGGCGGCCTGCTTGGCGGCGTCGGTGAGCTGCAGGCCCGTCCCCGGGTCGAGCAGGTTGCCCACGAGCAGGCCGATGACCAGGGCGACGGTGGACATCACGATGAAGTAGCCGAGGGCGAGCCCGCCGACCTTGCCCACCTTGGCGGCCTGGCGGACCGAGCCGACCCCGAGGACGATCGTGCAGAAGATGATCGGGCTGATCATCATCTTGATCAACGCCACGAAGCCGGTGCCGAGCGGTTTCAGCTCCTTGCCCACCTCCGGCCACACGAAGCCGACGAGGATGCCGAGCAACACCGCCGCGATGACGGCCAGGTACAGGTATCGGGTGCGATCACGCATAGGGCGCTCCCAGGTTTGGAAACAGACGTCCGGCTGTGCGACTATGCGGGGCGCAGTGACGTACGTCACTATTGCGTAAGTTTCGTTCACGAAGAGGTCGCCATGAGCCGCTTGAGCCTGGCCGGGCAGATGCTGGTGCTGCAGCTCCTCGTCGTGGCGGTGACGGTGACGGGCGGCACCGCGCTCGTCGTGGCGCTCGCCCACCGGCAGGTCTCCACGCAGGCCGGGGCGACGGCGAGCGCCGTCGCGTCCACGGTGGCCGCCTCGCCCGAGGTGCTGAAGGCCCTCGGCGAGCCGTCGCCGTCCGGGCGGCTCCAGCCGTTCGCCGAGCGGGTGCGGGCGCGCACCGGCGTCGACTTCGTCACCATCATGAAGCCCGACGGCACCCGCTACACGCACCCGAACGTCGCCGAGATCGGCAAGCGGTTCCTCGGCCACACCGAGGAGGCGCTGCGCGGCCGGACGTTCGTCGAGACCTACACCGGCACGCTCGGGCCGTCGGTGCGCGCGGTGGCCCCCGTCACGGTGGACGGCTCGGTGCGGGCGCTGGTCAGCGCCGGCATCATCATGGACAGGATCGACGCGAGCCTGCGCCTGCTGCTGCCGTGGACGGGCGCCGTCGCCGCGCTGGCGCTCGCCCTCGGCGCGGCAGGCACCTGGCTCGTCACCAGGCGGCTGCGCCGGCAGACGCACGGGCTCGGCCCGGTCGAGCTGGGCCGCATCCACGACCACCACGACGCCGTGCTGCACGCGGTGCGCGAGGGCCTGCTGCTCGTGTCCGGCGACGGCAGGCTCACCCTCTGCAACGACGCCGCGCGCCAGCTCCTCGGCCTGCCCTCCGACGCCGAGGGCCGGCACGTCGCCGAGCTGGGGCTGGCCGAGGTGCTCGGCGACCACGAGGAACGCGTCCACCTGGTGGGCGATCGGGTGCTCGCGGTCAACAGCGCGGCCAGCAGGCTGGGCGCCGTCGTGACCGTACGCGACCACACCGAGCTCCAGACGCTGGCCGGGCAGCTCGACGTGGAGCGCGGCTTCGCCGATTCGCTGCGCTCGGCCGCGCACGAGGCCGCCAACCGACTGCACACCGTGATCACGCTGGTGGAGCTGGGCAGGACCGAGCAGGCGGTGGCGTTCGGCACGGCGGAGCTGCGCGCCGCGCAGGAGCTCACCGACCGGGTGGTGGGCGCGGTGCGCGAGCCGGTGCTGGCGGCGCTGCTGCTGGGCAAGAGCGCCGAGGCGGCCGAGCGGGGCGGCGAGCTGGTGATCAGCGAGGACAGCGAGCTGGACGACCTGGGGCTCGACCCGAGAGAGCTGGTGACGATCGCGGGCAACCTCATCGACAACGCGATCGACGCGGCGGCCCGGGTCGAGGTGCACCTGCGGTCGGGCCCCGGCGGGGTGGTGATCAGGGTGGCGGACGACGGTCCCGGCCTGGTGCCGCCGGAGGCGTTCGGGAAGGGCTGGACCACGAAGGGCGACGGCCGCGGGCTCGGCCTGGCGCTGGTGGGCCAGGCGGTGCGGCGGCTGGGCGGCGCCATCGAGGTGGAGGCGTCGCCCGCGGGCTCGGTGTTCACCGTGCGGCTGCCCGTGAAGGAGCCAGTCCGATGATCTCCGTGCTGGTCGTCGAGGACGAGCAGATCACCGCCGAGGCCAACCGCGTGTACGTCGAGCGGGTGCCGGGCTTCGAGGTGGCCGGGGTGGCCCGCTCGGGCGGGGAGGCGCTGCGCTTCCTGCGGGCCCGGCCGGTGGACCTCGTCCTGCTGGACCTGTACCTGCCGGACATGCACGGGCTGGAGGTGTGCAGGGCGGCGCGGGCGGGCGGGCTGCTGTGCGACGTGATCGCCGTGACCTCGGCCCGCGACCTGGCGATGGTGCGCTCGGCCGTGTCGCTGGGGGTGTCGCAGTACCTGCTGAAGCCGTTCACGTACGCGACACTCGCCGAGAAGCTCGCCCGTTATGCCAGGTTCAGGGAGGAAGCGGGGCTGATCGTCGGCCAGGGCGACGTGGACCGGGTGCTGGGGAACCTGCGCGGCAGCTCGGAGCCGCCCAAGGGGCTCGCCAGGGACACCCTGGACACCGTGGCCGCCGAGCTGAGCGGCCGGCCCGAGGGCCTGACGGCGCAGGCCGTGGCCGACGCCACCGGGGTGTCGCGGGTGACCGCGCGCCGCTACCTCGAACACCTCGTGGAGCTGGGCGTGGCGGTGCGCGTGCCCAGGTACGGCGGGGTCGGCAGGCCAGAGTTGCTCTACCGGATCCCCATGGAAAGTTAATGGAGGTGACGCTGGGCGTTCAATCCGGGCCTCTAGCTTCTGGGTGCAATCCGAAAGCGTGGAGGAGTTCACCTTGCGAGTCCTGGCCGTAGTTCCCGCCCGCGGAGGTTCGGCGGGCGTCCCCCTGAAGAACCTCGCCCTCGTGGGCGGTGTCCCGCTGGTCACCCGCGCCGTGCGCGCGTGTCAGCGGGCCGAGCTGGTGGACCAGGTGGTCGTCAGCACCGACCACGCCGCGATCGCCGAGACCGCCAGGCAGGCGGGCGCGACCGTGGTGGACCGGCCCGAGGAGCTGAGCGGGGCGACGGCCTCCAGCGAGTCCGCCGTGCTGCACGCGCTCGACGCGCTCGGCGCCGACCCCGAGGTGGTCGTGCTGGTGCAGTGCACGAGCGCGTTCATCGACCCGGCCGACCTGTCGGCCGCCGTGCGCCGCGTCCTCGACGGCGAGGCCGACTCGGTCGTCTCCGGCCTGCCCACCCACGAGTTCCTGTGGACGGCCGCAGGTTCCGGGGTCAACCACGACCCGGCGGTCCGCCCGCGCAGGCAGGACCGCGAGCCGCAGTTCCGTGAGAACGGCGCCTTCTACGTCATGCGCGCCTCCGGCCTGCGCGAGCACGGGCACCGCTTCTTCGGCGCCGTCGCCGTGCAGCCGGTGTCGCCGCGGCACGCCATCGAGGTGGACGACCCCGAGGACCTGGAGCTGGTGCGCGCGCTGGCCCCGTTCGTCGACGCGCCCGAGCCGATCGACGTGGACGCGGTCATCACCGACTTCGACGGCGTCCACACCGACGACCGCGCCTACGTCGACTCCGAGGGCCGGGAGATGGTCCTCGTCAGCCGCTCGGACGGGATGGGCGTCTCGCTGCTGCGCCGCTCCGGCGTGAAGGTGCTCGTGATGTCCACCGAGCACAACCCGGTCGTCGCCGCCCGCGCCCGCAAGCTGGGCGTGCCGGTGCTGCAGGGCCTCGCCGACAAGCGCACGGTGCTGCGCGACTGGCTGACGATCGAGGGCCTCGACCCGGCCCGCGTCGCCTACGTCGGCAACGACGTCAACGACCTCGGCCCGATGGCGGAGGTCGGCTGGCCCGTCGCCACGCCCGACGCCCACCCGCGGGTGCGCGCCGCCGCCCGCGTCGTGCTCACCAGGCCCGGCGGGTCGGGCGCGGTGCGCGAGCTGTGCGACCGCGTCCTCGCCGCCCGGCCCGAGCCGGCCGCCCCCGTCGTCAAGAGCCGGCCGCGGCTCGGCCCCGTCGCCGTCGGCGACGTCCTGGTGGGCGACGGCGAGCCGGTGTACGTCATCGGCGAGATCGGCATCAACCACAACGGCGACCTGGACATCGCCCGCCGCCTCATCGACGTGGCCGCCGACGCCGGCTGCCAGGCGGTGAAGTTCCAGAAGCGCACCCCGTCGATCTGCGTGCCCGTGGAGCAGCGCGGCCAGATCAGGCAGACGCCCTGGGGTGAGATGACCTACCTGGAGTACAAGGAGCGCACCGAGTTCGGCCACGACGAGTACCGGCAGATCGCCAAGTACTGCGACGAGCGCGGCCTGCACTGGTTCGCCTCCCCCTGGGACGTCCCGTCGGTGGAGTTCCTGGAGGAGATGGACGTCCTGGTGCACAAGGTGGCCTCGGCCAGCGTCGCCGACCACGAGCTGCTGCGCGCCCTGGCCGCCACCGGCAAGCCGGTCATCCTCTCGACCGGCATGTCCACCCTGTCCGAGATCGACCAGGCCGTCGAGATCCTGGGCACCGACCAGCTGATCCTGATGCACGCCACCTCCACGTACCCGCTGCCGCCGGAGGAGGCGAACCTGCGCACCATCACCACGCTGAAGGAGCGGTACGGCGTGCCGGTCGGCTACTCCGGCCACGAGCGCGGCCTGCAGATCTCGCTCGCCGCCGTCACCCTCGGCGCGGTGTGCGTGGAGCGGCACATCACGCTCGACCGCACCATGTGGGGCTCCGACCACGCCGCCTCGCTGGAGCCGGCCGGTCTGGAGCACCTGGTGCGCGACATCCGCATCATCGAGCAGGCCCTCGGCGACGGCGTGAAGAGGGTCTTCCCCGGTGAGGAGGCGCCCAAGGCCCGGCTGCGCCGCGTGACCGTCTGAGCCCGCCGAGCATGGCAGAGACGACGCTCTCCCTCATCCTGCCGGTGCGGGACGGCGAGCGCTTCCTCGCGGACGCGCTCGCCTCCCTGTGCCGCAACGCCCGGCGCGACTTCGAGTTCATCGTGGTGGACGACGGCTCGGTGGACGCCACCGCCGAGATCGCCGAGGACTTCCGCCGGGACCTGCCCGGCCTGACCGTCGTGCGCAACCCGGCCCCCGTCGGCCTGGCCGACGCCCGCAACATCGGCCTTTCCGCCGCCTCCGGCCGGTACGTCACGTTCATGGACGGCGACGACTGGCTCGCCCCCGGCTACCTGGCGCTGCTCGTCGAGGCCGCGGAAGGGCTCGGCTGCGACTTCGTCCGGGCCGACCACGTCCAGGTCGAAGGCCGCAAACGGGTCGTGCACCGCGCCCCGCTGTCGGCTCCCAGGGGCGTCGTGCTCGACCCCCGCGGCGCCATCCTGCCCGCGAGCGTGCGCACCATGGTCGACTACCCGTACGCGTGGGCCGGGATCTACCGGCGCTCGCTGCGTGACCTGCTGCACTTCCCCGGCTCGCTGCACACCGCCGAGGACCGGCCGTGGATCTGGCGGCTGCACAGGGAGGCCGCCACGTTCGCCGTGGTGTCGCTGGCCGGCGTCTTCTACCGCCGCCAGGTGTCCGGCTCGCTGACGCAGGTCGGCGACGAGCGGCAGCTGCACTTCTTCGACGCCTTCGAGCTGGTGCTCAAGGACGTCGAGCCGGAGTTCCTGCCCAAGGCGGTACGCAACTTCTGCGCGCTGCTCGCCCACCACCTGGAGATCGCCGGCCGTTTCACGCCCGCGCTGCGCGCCAGGTTCGAGGAGCGGGGCGCGCAGATGGTGCGCTCGCTGCCGGCGGACCTGGTGGTCGAGGCGGTGTCGCGGATGGCCGTCGAACGCGAGACGGCGCTGCGCGCCCTCGTGCCCGACCTGCCCCCCAGCCCCCACATCCGGCTCCGCCGGGACCGGGAGGAGACGTAAGTGAAGGTCTTCTACGCCTCGACGCTGTTCGGGGCGATGTCGCTGGCCGCCGCGATCGACGACGGCCGGTTCGGCGAGGGGCGGCGCGTGCTGGTCGTGTCGAACAACGCGGCGATCCCCGAGGTGGCCGCCCCGCTCGACGCCACCCCCGGCTTCGCGGCGCTGCGCCACCGCTTCGACGAGGTGCACTCCTGGAACGACCTCATCGCGCCGCTGCACCCGTCCGACTGGAAGGCCCGCATCGTCGAGGTGCCGATGATGGAGCGGCTCATCCGCTCCCACCTGCGCCTCGACGGCGTGGACGAGCTGGTCCTCGAGTCGATCGCGGTGCCGCCCGCGCGGACGATCGCCGGGCTGGTGCGCGACTGCCCGATCACCGTCTACTCCGACGGGCTGATGAGCTACGGCCCCACCCGCGACCCGCTGCCCGCCGAGATCTTCCGCCGCATCGGCCGCCTGCTCCACCTCGACCTGGTGCCGGGCCTGGCGCCGCTGCTGCTCAGCGAGTACGGCGTGCCGTCCGCCGTCCTGCCCGCCGAGGCGTTCCTGCCGGTGGTGGACGAGGTCGCCGCCACCGCCCCCGGCCTGCCCGCCGGGCAGGCGATGATCCTCGGGCAGTACCTGTCGGCGCTGGAGATCGTCACGCCGGACGAGGAGGCCGCGCTGCACGAGACCATGCTGCGCGCGCTGGCCGCCCGCGGGCACGAGGCGGTCGTGTTCAAGCCGCACCCGGCGGCGGGCCGCCGGCACGCCCAGCTCCTGCGCGCCGCGGCTGGGCGGCTCGGCGTGCGGCTGTCCGTCGCCGGGGAGAGCGTGCCCGCCGAGGTGTGCTTCTCCGCGCTGCGTCCCGAGCTGGTCGTCGGCTGCTTCTCCACCGCGCTGGTGACGGCCTGGCGCCACTTCGGGCTGCAGGTCGCCTCGTACGGGGCCGACCTCGTGCTCGACCGGCTGGCGCCGTACGAGAACAGCAACAGGATCCCGGCGACGATCGTGCACGCGCTGCTGCCGCGCCTCGCCGAGGACGGCTCGGTGGAGCGGCCCCCCGCCGTGGACCTGCCCGCGCTGGTGCGGGCGGTGGGGTACTGCATGCAGGCGGACGCGTACCCGGAGCTGCGGCCCGAGCGGATGGACTTCGACCCGCGCTACTTCAAGCGCAAGCGCCTGGAGACGCTGGGCCTCGCGGAACGCCCGAGCGGCTTCGCCCGCCTGCGCAGAAAGCTCCGCGCCGCCCTCTAGCCCGGCCCGCGCCCGGCCCGCCCGACCCGCCTGGCGGGCGCCTGCCGGGCGCCGGTGGGCGTCGCTGGGCGGCGGCGCACGAGCCGACGCCCACCGCCCGGCCGCGGGGCCCCTCCGGACCCGCACGCCCTCACCGGGCGCGCCCCTCCAGACCCGCACATCCTCCAGACCCGCACGCCCTCCTGACCGGGCGCGCCCCTCACGGCGGAGGCGCGCCCGGTGAGGCGGTCAGGTGAGGCGGTCAGGTGAGGGCTTTGAGGTAGCGGCGCACCCGGCGCCTGGCCCGGTAGCCCGCCCGCAGCATCCGGGGCGGCACCTCGACCCGCAGCCGCGTCCTGCGCCGGGCCGCCGCGTGCTCGGGACCGTCGAGCAGCGACCTCGCCGGCTCCCTCGGCCCCTCCGCCACCAGCTCCGCGAGCCGCGCGGCCCAGTCGCCGCGCTCGCGCGGGTGGAAGTAGTTGGCCGCGCACCAGGCCGGGTCGGCGTCGCGGAAGTCCGCCTCGACCAGGTCGTCGAGCGTGCCGAGCAGCCCGCTGCCCTCGAACACCAGGTTGATCATCTCGGCGTTCACGCCGAAGTCGCTCAGCACCAGCGACGGCACGCCCTGCGCGATCGCCTCCAGCGCGGCCGTCGAGCTGACCGTGACGAACCCCGCCGCGCGGGCGAGCTGGTCGTGCATCGAGCCGGCCGCGAAGGAGAGCCGGCCCGGCTCGCCCATCTCACGCCACAGCCGCTGGTAGTGGTGGCGCTCCCTGTGGGTCTGCCGCTCGTCCTCCAGGGCGCGCAGCTTGACCACGACGTCGAGGTCGGGGCGGCGCACGGCCAGCTCGGCGAGCGCCAGCAGGACCCGCTCGCGTTCGGCCCGCTCGCGCGGCACCTTCGCCTGGGTGGCGAACACGACGGCCGAGCCGCCGCCGCCCCGCTCCGCCGCCGGACGCAGGAACGGCAGCCGGGCCAGGCCCAGCGCCCCTCCCCCGCCGAGCCTGCCGGCGATCTGCGAGAACTCGGCCACCTCGCGCTCGCTGTGCAGCACGAACAGGTCGCAGCCGCTGCGGAACAGCCACGCCTTCTCGGTGGCGGGCACCGAGATGCCCGGCAGCCCGCTGACGAACACCGGGCGCGGCCTCAGGTCCGCCAGCACGTCGGCCACCAGCACGTCCACGACGGGACCCGTGCAGGCCACGAGGATCACGTCGGGCCGCAGCCGCTCGGCGGCCCGGCGCAGCGCCCTGGCCGACAGCACCGGCGGAACCCCCGTCCCGCTCCCCGCCGCGCCGTTCACCGCGGCGGCGATCTGGTCGGGCGAGGGCGCGATGGGGGTCCGCACCACCACCAGCTCCGGCGAGCTGCCCGCGGGCAGGTCGCCGAGGAGGCAGGCCGCCCACTTCAGGTACGAGTCGGAGTCGGCGACCGCCAGCACCTTCACCCGGTAACTCCTGTCAAATGCGAGCGCAGGGCGGGCGCCGCCCTGCTGGTCCACCAGTCGTCGGGAACGTCCACGGGCTCGACGGCGACGCCTCGCGGGCTGAGCAGCACCCGCAGCGAGGAGATCGCGGTCGAGGGGAGGCTGAGCACGCGCTGGCCGGGGTCGAGGCCGCGCAGCGTCAGCTCGGCGGGCACCCCGGCGTCGTGGACGGTGATGCCGGGGCTCTCCCGGATCAGCGCGACGTCCACGGGGTCCTCGCGGCGGTGCGGGTAGTAGGCGAGCGGCTCGCGTTCGGCCAGGCCGGTCAGCCAGCGCAGGTAGCGGTCGCGGTGCACCAGGCCGTTCCTGACCAGCGACGTGCCGAGCACGACGGTGCGCTCGGAGGGGCCCTGCGGGCTGGGCGGCTGGGCGCGCAGCCAGGCGAAGTCGTGCGTCACCAGGCGCACCCCCGCGGCGCGTACGGACGCGGCGAGCGGCTCGGGCACCGGCAGGGCGGTGAACACCGACACGCGGCCGGCGCGCAGGCGCAGCGCGGCGGCCAGGCCGAGCGCGGTGCGCAGCGGCCCGGGTTCGGCGCGGGCGCGCAGCAGCGGCCGGAACGGCCCCTCGGCGAGCAGTTCGAGCAGCCGCAGCGTGGCCAGGCCGTCGTCCACGACGACGACCTCGCCGGGCAGGGACGTGAGCCAGCGCACCTGCACCCGCCCCGAGAACGCGTCGCCCACGGCGTTCAGCCGGCGCGGCATGCGCTCGCGCGGCTCGGCCAGCTCCAGGCCCGGGGGCGGGCCGAGCCGCAGCAGCTCCCGCCTGGTGGCCTTCAGCGCGCGCAGCCCGGCGCGCGGCACGACGACGGTGGCCGGGCCGAGCAGGCCCGCGTGGTGGGCCTCGACGGCGCACAGCATCTGGAGCGGAGACTCCACCCAGGCCGACGCCTGCTTGACCACTCTGTTCTCCCAGCCGGGGAATCGCCCGTTCACGACCGCTTCAAGGTAGCCCTACCGGCTTAAGCCGTAAGGAACGCGGCGTGAACAATGGACGGTATGAACTCGCTCATGCTCAACACCGACGGCGTCCAGATCCCGCAGCTGGGGTTCGGCGTCTGGCAGGTGCCCGCCGAGGGCGCCGAGGAGGCCGTGGCGACCGCGCTGCGTGCCGGGTATCGCCACATCGACACCGCCAGCGCGTACCAGAACGAGGAGGGCGTGGGCGCGGCCGTGCGCGCCTGCGGCGTCCCGCGCGAGAAGGTGTTCGTCACCACGAAGCTGTGGAACGGCGACCACGACCGGGCCGAGCGAGCCTTCGACGAGAGCCTGGCCAGGCTCGGCCTGGACTACGTGGATCTGTACCTCATCCACTGGCCGGTGCCGGAGCAGGACAGGTACGTGCAGGCGTGGCGGAGCCTGGAGAAGATCTACCGTGACGGCCGGGCCAGGGCGATCGGCGTGTCGAACTTCACCGTGGCGAACCTGACCAGGCTCATGGACGAGACCGACATCACGCCGTCGATCAACCAGATCGAGCTGCACCCCTACCTGCAGCAGCGGGAGATGCGGGCCTTCCACGAGGCGAACGGCATCCTGACGGAGGCCTGGAGCCCGCTCGGCCAGGGCAGGGGCCTGCTCGACGACCCGGCGCTGGCGGTGCTGGCGGAGAAGCACTGCAGGACGCCCGCGCAGATCGTGCTGCGCTGGCACCTGCAGCTGGGCAACGTCGTCATCCCCAAGTCGGTCACGCCGTCGCGGATCAAGGAGAACGTCAGCGTGTTCGACTTCATCCTGGACGGCGAGGACATGGCCGCGATCGGCGCGATGAGCAGGCATCAGAGGTTCGGCCCCGACCCCGAGACGTTCAACCTGAGGTAAAGGCCGTACCATCGCCGCGTGCGGGATTTCGCTTGGGGAATAGCGGCGACGGGTGGCATCGCGCGGACGGTCGGCGCAGTGATCGCCGCGGAGCCGGGGATGCGGGTGGCGGCGGTCGGCTCGCGCGACCTGGGCCGCGCCAGGGCGCTGGCCGACACCCTTGAGGCGGAGTCGGCGTACGACTCCTACGAGGCGCTGTGCGCCGACCCGGCCGTCGACGCGGTGTACGTCGCCACCCCGCACGCCCAGCATCTGGAGGTGGCCGAGGCCGCCATCGCGGCGGGCAAGGGCGTGCTGTGCGAGAAGCCGCTCGCCGCCACGCCGGCCGACGCCGAGCGCATGGTGCGCCTGGCCCGCGAGGCCGGGGTCTTCCTGATGGAAGCCATGTGGATGCGCTTCAACCCGCTCGTCAGGAGGCTCGCGGACGATCCGCGCTTCGAGGAGATCCGCTCGGTGCAGGCCTGCTTCGGCTTCGCCGCGCCGTACGACCCCGCGCACCGGCTGTGGGCGCCGGAGCTGGGCGGCGGCGCCCTGCTCGACCTCGGGATCTACCCGTTCGGGCTGGCACAGCTCCTGCTGGGGATGCCGGCCGAGATGCACGTGACGGGCTCGCTGGCGCCCACGGGGGTCGACGCGGAGGCGGCGGGGCTTCTGCTCTACCCCGGCGGCAGGCGGGCTCTGGTGGAGGCGTCGTTGCTCGGGAACTACCCCAACCATGCCAGCGTCGTGGGCACCGGGATGCGGGCCCATCTCGACGCGCCGTTCTGGGCGCCGCGGCGCCTCGTCCTCAGCGGGCCGTCCATGGAGCCTGAGGAGTACGTGCTCGATCCGGCCGACAACGGGTACGCGGGCGAGCTGCGCGAGGTGCGCTCCGCGATGGCCGAGGGCCGCACCGAGAGCGCGATCATGCCCCTTGACGAGTCCCTTGCCATGATGGGGCTCCTGGGGGACGCCCAGGCCAGGATCACAAACTTTACTTTTAGGAGTTTGTAAGTTCCTTGCCGCATCTATTACCTTATGGGACATCTCGCGGCATACGTCCGGATTTTTCCGGCGATGTCAAACCATCGCGTTGATCACAGGAACGTCCTGTGACCGCTGAATCCACCCTCGGGCGGAACCGGGGACCCAAGTCCTTGGGGTGAATCGGCACTCCGGTGCCGTAGGGCAGCTTCCACGTCCGAACCCGTCAGCTAACCCGGTAAGCGGCATGGAAGCAAGGAGTCTGACCCCTCGATGGCCAAGCACCGCTTTACCCGTGCGCCGAAGATCAACTACGCCGGCGCCGCCCTCGGAGCCACCGTCCTCCTGACCGCGTTCGGCGGCCACACCGCCGCCCTCGCCGACACCCTCCAGACCGGCGCCCAGCACACCGCGCAGGCCGCGGGAATCGCCGGCCACGACGTCCACGAGAACGCCTCCGCGCAGCGCAGCCAGACCGCCGTCACCGCCACGGCGACCCAGGTCCTCGCCCTGGCCAGGCAGCAGATCGGCACCAGCGAGAACGCCCAGGGCGGCGGCACCAAGTTCCAGGAGTGGTACGCCACCTCGCCCCGCGCCGCCGAGACCGTCAAGCGCGACGGCGGCGCCCCCCGCGACTACCTGAACGCCGCCTGGTGCTCCATGTTCGTCTCCTGGGTGGGCGAGCACAGCGGCGCCCGCAGCCAGATCGGCTGGGACGCCTACACCGTCACCCACGCCAAGTGGTTCAAGGCCAACGGCCGCTGGGGCAGCACGCCCAAGCCGGGCGCCGTGGTCTTCTTCGCCTGGGACGGCAGCAAGGACCTCGACTCGATCCAGCACGTCGGCTTCGTCGAGAAGGACAACGGCGACGGCACGATCACCACGATCGAGGGCAACACCGGCAACGGCAAGGTGGAGGAGCGCGTCCGCCCGACCTCCCAGGTCGTCGGCTACGGCTACCCGCACTACGCCGCCTGACTCACCCACCCCCGCCGACCGGACCGCGCCCGCCCGCCTCCCCCACGGAACGGCCGCACCCACACCTCCCCCGGCCCGGCACCGGTACGTCCCCTGCCCCGGCCCCGGTACGTCCCCTCCCCCGAGGACGTGCCGGACGCCCCCCCGTGCCGTCCGACCACCCCCCCTTGCAGGACGGCCCGCCACCCCCCGTCACGGGAGGGCCCGCCCCCTCTACGGGAGGGCCCGTCCCCGGTGCGGGAGTGCCCGTCCCCCGTGCGGAAGGGCCCGTCCCCCCGTACGGGGGGCGGGCACGCCCCCGTACCGGAGGGCCCGCCATCCCGTCCCCCTGCCGGACCCCGTCTCCAACACACTTCGACGTCGCCTCCCGCGCGTCGCGACGGCCCCCGCCCCGGACCTCCCGGGGCGGGGCCCGTAGCCGTTCGCCGGCCGGAGCCACAGGGCCGAGCGGCAGAGCAATGATCGGGTCAGCAGCAGGACCCGCCAAGGCGCACGGCAGACCCGAAAGCGGCCAGCGGCAGGGCCCGCCGAGGGCACGCGGCAGAGCCCGAAGGGGTCAGCAGGCGCGGTCACCCAGGCGTTCGCGCAGCGCCGACTCCCACTCCGCCGCCTCCGGCGACATGCCGGCCGTGTCGGGTGTGTCGGCGGCGTCGTACACCTGCCAGACGTCGAGCCCGACGCCGTCGTACCCCGGCGGCATGGGCACGCGCAGCGCCCACTGGACCGCCTCCTCCCTCGACTTCACCTGGATCAGCCAGAACCCGGCGATCAGCTCCTTGGCCTCGGTGAACGGCCCGTCGACGATGCTCGCCCTGCCACCGCTGTAGGCGATCCTGGCCCCGCGCGAGCTGGGGTAGAGCCCCTCGGCGGCGAGCAGGACGCCGGCCTTGGCCAGTTCCTCGTTGTAGGCGTGCATCCGCTCGACGTACTCGGGGTCGGGCAGCGCGCCCGCCTCAATGTCCTCGTTGGCCTTGCCGACGATCATGAACTTCATCGGGTGTCTCCTCTCGTCTCGCCAGCACGTCGAACGAGCCGGAGGCGGATCGACGCCTCGGCCGGAACACGTTCGCGGCATTCTCCCGCATCGGCCCTTTCCGGAGGGAGATCGTCCGGTCGGCGGCGACGCCCCGGGCTGAACGACGAGGGTGGGTTGCGGCGGCGGTGCGGCGCTGGTCTCATGGGTCGGTGATGGCGACCGACACCAACCGCGCGATCGAGACGGTCTGGCGCATGGAGGCCGCACGCCTCATCGCCGGGCTCGCCGCCCTGGTGCACGACGTCGGGCTGGCCGAGGAGCTCGCTCAGGACGCCCTGGTCAACGCACTGGAGCAGTGGCCGCGTACGGGCGTGCCGCGCAACCCGGGGGCCTGGCTGATGACGGTGTCCAAGCGCAGGGCGATCGACCTGTTCCGCAGGAACGAGATCCACGAGCGCAAGCTGGCCGAGCTGGGCCGCCTGCTCGACCTGCCCGACGGCGCGGAGGAGCAGCCGCCGGAGCCGGGCGGGATCGAGGACGACCTGCTGCGGCTGGTGTTCACGGCGTGCCATCCGGCGCTGTCGATGGACTCTCGCGTGGCGCTGACGCTGCGCGTCCTCGGCGGGCTGACCACCGAGGAGATCGCCCGCGCGTTCCTCGTGCCCGAGGCGACCGCGGCGCAGCGCGTCGTGCGGGCCAAGCGGACCCTCGCGGCCAGGCGCGTCCCGTTCGAGGTGCCGCAGGGCGCGGAGCTCGCCGAACGGCTGGCGTCGGTGCTGGAGGTCATCTACCTGATCTTCAACGAGGGCTACTCCGCCACCGCGGGCGACGACTGGATGCGTCCCGGCCTGTGCGAGGACGCGCTGCGACTGGGGCGCGTACTGGCCGGGCTCATGCCGGGCGAGCCCGAGGTGCACGGCCTGCTCGCGCTCATGGAGATCCAGGCGTCGCGCTCGGCGGCCAGGGTGGGGCCGTCGGGCGAGCCGATCCTGCTCATGGAGCAGAACCGGGCCCGCTGGGACCGCCTGCTCATCCGCCGGGGGCTCGCCGCGCTGGAGCGGGCCGAGGGGCTGGCGGGCGAGCCGGGGCCGTACACGCTGCAGGCGGCGATCGCGGCCTGCCACGCGCGGGCGCTCGACCCGGCCGCCACCGACTGGGAGCGCATCGCCACGCTGTACGACGCGCTGGCGAGGCTCGCGCGCTCCCCCGTCGTCGAGCTGAACCGCGCGGTCGCGCTGTCGATGGCGTACGGGCCGGAGGCGGGGCTGCACCTGCTCGACCAGATCGCCGACGACCCGGCGCTGCGCGGCTACCACCTGCTGCCGAGCGTCCGGGGCGACTTCCTGTCCAGGCTGGGACGGCACGAGGAGGCCCGCGCGGAGTTCGAGCGGGCGGCGGCCCTGACCCGCAACGCCCGCGAGCGCGCCCTCCTGCGGCACCGCGCCGCCACCACCCCACCCACCTGACGTCACCTCTCAGCGGCCACCCCTGCCCCTGACGGCACCCTCTCGACGGGGCGGCACCCCGCCCACCCGACGTCAGCTCTCTCGGCCGCCACCACCGCCGGTCCCCCTGACCTCACTCTCTCGGCGCCACCACCCTCGCCCCTGACGTCATCGCTCTCGAGGGCCACCATCGCCCCCAGACGTCGCCCCTCTCAGGGGCGTGCACGCGTGACCGCTTCCCGTAAGAAGTAGCAAAGCCGCAGCTTGTGGGTGACATGGCCATCAACGGCCACGAAAGGTGCCGCTTGTGGTGGGAGCGCTCCCAATTCCCCCTTTGCACCGTTCGTCACCATACGCCGCTTTCTCTGCGGCTAAAACGCACGACAGGTAACGGTTGCGTTTCAGCGGATTGACGCGCAGAGGCGGCGAGTGCACCCTTTGTGGGAGCGCTCCCACACACTCCCACCGCGGCTGAGCGCGTGCCGCGGTGCACCTCCCACCATTCACCCGAGAAGGGGTCCACCATGATGATCAGCAAGCGTCGCGGTCCTCTCGCCGCGGCCTCCGCCCTCGCCGCCGCGGCGCTGGCCGTCGCCTCCTGCAGCTCCGGCGGCGGCACGAGCTCGAACGCGAGCGGCGCCCCCGCCTCCTCCGCCGCGGCGGAGCCGGTCACGATCCGGGTGCAGACCTTCGGCAGCGGCTCGAACTTCGGCTACAAGAAGGCCATCGAGAAGTGGAACGCCGAGCACAAGGACATCCAGATCAAGGAAGAGCACCTGACCGACCAGTTCGAGCAGCAGTACTGGCCCCAGATGATCCAGTGGCTGCAGGCCGGCAACGGCGCGGGTGACGTGGTCGGCATCGACGAGGGCGGCATGGGCCTGGCCAAGGCGCACCCCGAGTGGTGGGCCGACCTGAAGGAGTACGGCCTGGAGTCGCGCAAGGCCGACTACCCGGCGTGGAAGTGGGAGAACGGCGTCACGGCCGACGGAAAGATCTTCGGCCTGGGCACCGACATCGGCGGCATGAGCCTGTGCTACCGCGCCGACCTGTTCAAGAAGGCCGGCCTGCCGTCCGAGCGCGACAAGGTCAGCGCCCTGTGGCCCACCTGGGACGACTTCATCAAGGTGGGGCAGCAGTTCCAGTCGAAGGTGAAGGACACCAAGTTCACCGACGGCACGAACACCCTCTACCAGGTGTACCTGTACCAGGAGGCCGCCAAGAACGGCAACGTCACCTACTTCGACAAGGACAACAACCTCATCGTCGACAAGAACCCGGCGGTGAAGAACGCGTTCGACTTCGCGTCGAAGATGAGCCAGGCCGGGCTGACCGCGAAGCTGCGCAACTTCACCGACGAGTGGGCGACGGGCACCCAGAAGGGCTCGTTCGCCACGGTCGGCTGCCCGTCGTGGATGCTCGGCGTGGTCAGCGGCAACGCCGGCGACGACGCGAAGGGCAAGTGGGACGTCGCGTCGGTGCCGGGCGGCGGCGGCAACTGGGGCGGCTCCTGGCTGGCGGTGCCGAAGCAGAGCAAGCACCCGAAGGAGGCGGCGATGGTCGCCGACTACCTGACGAACGCCGAGACCGAGGCGAGCATCTTCAGCACCTTCGGCAACATGCCCAGCAACACCAAGGCGCAGCAGGACCCGGCCGTCCAGGGCGCGAAGAACGAGTTCTTCAACGACGCCCCCATCGGTGAGATCTTCGCCAAGTCGGCGGCGAGCCTCCAGCCGGTCTTCCTCGGCGTCAAGCACGCCCAGGTGAAGAACGCCATCGAGTCGGTCGTCCAGGGCATGGACGACGGCTCCGTCGCCTACGACAAGGCCTGGCAGCAGCTGGTCGACGACGCGGTCAAGGCCGCGGGCTGATCATCCCCGCCCGCCCGGCCCGCCACGAGCGGGCCGGGCTCATGCCGCCGAAAGGTCTGCTATGAGCATCGACACCCTTCCGCGGACGGCGCGCTCCGGCCATCGCCACCGCCCGCCCGGCCGCCGCTGGCGTTCACGCCTGGACGTCAAGGCGATGCCGTACGTCCTGGTGTCTCCCTACTTCCTGCTGTTCGCGGCGTTCGGGCTCTTCCCGCTCGTCTTCACGCTCTACTACTCCCTCTACGACTACGACCTGGCCGGCACCACCGAGTGGGCCGGGCTGGGCAACTACGCCGAGCTCCTCACCGACGAGGACTTCTGGAACGCCGTGGTCAACACGGTGGGCATGTTCTTCCTCGCCACGGTCCCGCAGATGCTGCTGGCGCTGATGCTGGCCAACGCGCTGAACAAGCGCTTCAGGTTCCGCCTGGCCATCCGGATGAGCGTGCTGCTGCCGCTCGTCACCTCGGTGGTCGCGGTGGCCGTCGTGTTCACGCAGCTCTACGCCCGTGACTGGGGCCTGGTGAACTGGGTGCTCGGCTGGTTCGGCGTGGACCCGACCAACTGGCGGGCCGAGCGGGTGCCGTCCTGGATCGCCATCGCCACGATGGTGGACTGGCGATGGACCGGCTACAACGCCATCATCTTCCTGGCGGGCATGCAGACGATCCCGCGCGACCTGTACGAGGCCGCGGCGATCGACGGCGCGTCCCGCAGGCGGCAGTTCTGGCAGATCACGCTGCCGATGCTCCGCCCGACCATGATCTTCGTGGTGCTCAACTCCACGATCGGCGGTCTGACGCTCTTCTCCGAGCCGACCACCTTCTACAACGGCAACGTCGACGGCGGCTCGCAGGGCCAGTTCCAGACGGTCGCGATGTTCATCGTCAAGCAGGGCTTCCGCGAGTTCGACTACGGCTACGCCGCGGCCGCCGCGTGGCTGCTGTTCCTGCTGATCCTCATCGGCGCGCTGGTGAACTTCCTGTTCGTCCGCAGGATCGGGGGCAGCAAGTGACCGTCTGGCGACCCACCCTCATGACGCGGCTCATGCTGGCCCTGGCCATCGTGCTGTCGGCGTTCCCGCTGTACTGGATGCTCGTCATCGCCTCGCGGACGAACTCCGACGCGGTGTCGGTGCCTCCCGCGTTCCTTCCCGGCGGCAACCTCGGCGAGAACATCGTCGCCGTGCTCGACAACGAGGACGCGCACTTCCTCGTCGGCCTGACCAACTCCTTCGTCGTGGCGTCCGTCGTCACCGTCTCCGTCGTGGTCATCTCGACGCTGGCCGGCTTCTCGTTCGCCAGCCTGTCGTTCAAGGGCAGGAACGCGCTGCTGCTGCTCGTCCTGCTGACGATGGCGGTGCCGCTCCAGCAGATGGGCGTCGTGCCCCTCTATCGGCTCATGGTGAACCTGGAGTGGACGGGCACGCTCAAGGCGGTCATCCTGCCGTACCTGCTGAACGGGTTCGGCGTGTTCCTGATGACGCAGTACACGCGCCAGGCGGTGCCGGCCGAGCTGGTCGAGGCGGCCCGCGTGGACGGCGCGGCGACGCTGCGCATCTGGTGGAACGTGGTGCTGCCGGCCGTCAGGCCCGGCATGGGCGTGCTCGGCATCAACACGTTCATGCTGCTGTGGAACGACTACATGTGGCCGCTGATCGTGCTGACCCCGGACAACCCCACCGTGCAGATCGCGATCAACTCGCTGAACGCGCGGTTCTCCACCAACTACACGCTGATCTTCGCAGGAACGGCGCTGTCCATCATCCCGCTCATCGCGGTGTTCATCGCATTCGGCCGCCAGATCGTCGGCGGACTCATGGAAGGTGCGGTCAAGGCGTGACGACTCAAGAGGAACAGACGCGTCCAGGTCTGCGCTTCCCCCCGGGGTTCGCGTTCGGCGCGGCCACCTCGGCGTACCAGATCGAGGGGGCGGTGGCCGAGGACGGCCGCGGCGCCTCCGTCTGGGACACGTTCACCAGGACGCCGGGCCGGGTGCTGGGCGGCCACCACGCGGACGTGGCCATCGACCACTACCACCGCTACCGCGACGACGTGCGGATCATGGCCGACCTCGGCCTGTCCGCCTACCGGTTCTCGGTGTCGTGGCCGCGCATCCAGCCGGACGGCTCCGGCCAGGTGAATCAGAAGGGCCTGGACTTCTACAAGCGGCTCACCGAGGAGCTGCGCTCGCACGGCATCGACCCGTGGCTGACCCTCTACCACTGGGACCTGCCGCAGGAGCTGGAGGACCGGGGCGGCTGGCCCAACCGCGACACGGCCTACCGCTTCGCGGAGTTCGCCGCCGTCGTGCACGACGCGCTGAAGGACCACGTCCACACGTTCAGCACGGTGAACGAGCCATGGTGCGCCGCTTTCCTCGGCTACGCCTCGGGCGAGCACGCCCCGGGCAGGCGTGAGCCGGGGAACGCGATCAGGGGCGCGCACCATCTCAACCTCGCCCACGGCCTGGCCGTCCAGGCGATGAACGCCCGCCGGGTGGGCGGCTGCGTCAACCTGTACGCGATCTCGCCCGCCACGGGCAGTGAGGCCGACCTCGACGCCGCCCGCCGCATCGACGGCCTGCAGAACAGGTTCTTCCTGGACGCGCTGCTGAAGGGCGCCTACCCGGAGGACGTGCTCGCCGACCTGCCGGTGGACATGGACTTCGTCCAGCCGGGCGACATGAAGACCGTCAACGCCCCCATCGACGTGCTGCTGGTCAACTACTACAGCCGCTTCACGGTCTCCGGGGCGCCGGGCGGCAAGGCCTCGGCGGCGGCCGCGCCCACGGAGACGGCCTCGCCGTGGGTGGGCAGCGAGCACGTCTCGTTCGTCAACGGCGGCCACCCGGTGACCGCGATGGGCTGGGAGATCGACGAGAGCGGCCTGGTGGAGATCCTCACCAGGGTGGCGCGCGACTACCCGCCGATCCCGATGGTGGTCTCGGAGAACGGCGCCGCGTTCGACGACGTGATCGTGGACGGCCGTGTCCACGACGCGGAGCGGCAGGCGTACGTCGAGGCCCACCTGGCCGCCTGCAGGGAGGCGATCGACGCGGGCGTGCCGCTGGAGGGCTACTTCGCCTGGTCGCTGATGGACAACTTCGAGTGGGCCTGGGGCTACGGGAAGCGTTTCGGCCTGGTTCACGTTGACTTCGAGACGCAGGAGCGCCTGCTCAAGGACAGCGCGCTCTGGTACTCGGAGATCATCCGGCAGAATAGGCACCATGAACCGACCGACTCTTGAGGCAGTCGCGGCTCGGGCCGGTGTGGGCCGGGGCACGGTGTCGAGAGTCATCAACGGCTCGCCGAACGTCAGCCTCAAGGCCCGCGAAGCCGTCGAGCAGGCGATCCGCGAGCTGGGCTACGTGCCCAACAGGGCGGCGCGCGCCCTGGTGACGCGCCGTACCGACACGGTGGCCCTGGTCGTCTCCGAGTCGCAGCTGCGGGTGTTCGACGAACCGTACTTCGCCGGCACCATCCGCGGCATCGGTTCCGCGCTGGCCGAGACCGGCCTCCAGCTCATCCTGGCGATGGCCCGTGCCCCTGAGGAGCACGAGCGGCTGGAGAACTACCTGTCGGGGCAGCACGTCGACGGCGTGCTGCTCCTGTCGCTGCACGGCGCCGACCCGCTGCCGGGCCGGCTGGAGGCGATGGGCGTCCCCACCGTGCTCGGTGGCCGGCCCGTCGGCCTCGACCCGTACAGCTACGTCGACATGGACAACAGGGCGGGGGCCCGGCAGGCGGTCAAGCACCTGCTCGGCCTCGGCCGGTCCCGCGTCGCGACGATCGCCGGCCCCCAGGACATGGGGGTGGGCGTCGACCGTCTGGCCGGCTACCGCGACGCGCTGCTGCCGTCCGGGCTGCCCGAGCTGGTGGCGTACGGCGACTTCTCCGAGGAGAGCGGCTCCACGGCGATGGCCGAGCTGCTGGCCGGGCACCCCGACCTCGACGCGGTCTTCGCCGCCTCCGACCCGATGGCGCTGGGCGCGATGCGCGTGCTCAAGTCCGAGGGCAGGGCGATCCCCGGCGACGTGGCGGTGATCGGGTTCGACGACTCGAAGGCGGCGCTGCACGCCGACCCGCCGCTGACCACCGTGCACCAGCCGACCGAGGCCATGGGCCGCCAGATGGCCCAGCTGCTGGTCGCCCGCATCAACGGCGAGGAGCTGCGCCAGCGCGTCGTCATCCTCGACACCCACCTGGTGCTGCGGGAGTCGGCGTGAGCGCGGGCGCGGCCCGCGTGCCCGCGCTGGCGTCCCACGGCTACACCGCGCTGATCAGCACGCGCGGCGCCGCCGTCAGGGGGCTGGCGCACTCCGGGCGGCCCCTGATCACGTCGTGGCCGGAGGAGGGGCCCGTGCCCTATTACGCGGGCACGATCCTCGCCCCCTGGCCCAACCGGGTGGGCGGCGCCCGCTACTCCTTCGGCGGCCATGCCCACGAGCTGTCCGTGACCGAGTCCGGCCGCGGCCACGCGCTGCACGGGCTCGTCGCGCACGCCGAGTGGCGCGTCGCCGCCGCGGGCCCGTCCTCGGCCCGGCTGGAGCACACGGTCAGCGGCGCGCCGGGCTACCCGTTCACGCTCCACCTGCGGGTCGAGCACCGGCTCGGCCCGCGGGGCCTGACCACCACGCTGACCGCGCGCAACGGCGGCGACCGGCCCGCGCCCTACGGCTGCGGGCCGCACCCGTGGCTGCTCGGCGACGAGCTGGAGCTCGCGGCGGCCGAGTACCTGGAGACCGACGAGCGGCTGCTGCCGAAGTGGCGGGCGCGGGTGGCGGGCTCGCCGTACGACTTCGGGCGGGGCCGCCCGGTCGGCGGCACCCGGCTCGACCATGCCTTCACCGGGCTGGCCGAGGGCCGGGCCCGGGTGGGCGGCGTGCTCATGACGTGGGACGCCGCCGTCCTGCCGTGGGTGCAGGTGTGCACCGGCGGGCAGCTCGGCTACGAGGGCGTCGCCGTCGAGCCCATGACCTGCCCGCCCGACGCGTTCAACTCCGGCGACGACCTGGTCGTGCTGGAGCCGGGCGCGGAGCACGCGGCGAGCTGGACCGTCGGCCTCGCCTGACGGACGACCTCACAGACCGGAACGGGGTGCCCGTGGAGAGCAGGACGAAGCGCCGGCTGTCGGGCGGCGAGCTCGACGCGCTGGCCAGGAGGGCCGTCGGGGCGGGTGTCAGGTCGGCCACCGAGCTGACCGACGGCTTCGCCAACGCCGTGTGGCGGCTGGAGCTCGACGACGGGCGGCGGGTGGTGCTCAAGCTGTCGCCGCCGCCCGAGCTGGAGCAGCTCAGCTACGAGCGCAACCTGCTGCGCATGGAGGCGGCGGCGTACGAGCTGGCCGCGGCGGCCGGCGTGCCGGTGCCCGAGCTGCTGGTCGCCGGGTTCGACGACCCGGTGCTGGGCGGCGACTACCTGCTGATGGCGGCGCTCGACGGCGTCTCGTGGAACGCCGTCAAACCCGACTCCGAGGACGACCTGCGCCGCGAGCTGGGCCGCCACCTGGCCAGGTTCAACACGGTGACGGGTGAGGTGTTCGGCTACCCGCACGCCGGCATCGTCGGCCGCACCTGGCGGGAGGCGTTCCTCGCGATGACGGCGGCGCTGCTGGGCGACACCGAGCGTTACCCGACGCCGCTGCCGCGCCCCGCCGGGGAGATCATGGCGGTGGTGACGGCCGCCTCCCCCGTGCTGGACGACGTGACGACGCCGCGGCTCGTCCACTTCGACGTGTGGGCGGGCAACGTGTTCCTCGACCTGTCGGGGCCGCCGCGCATCCAGGCCATCATCGACCACGAGCGGGCGTTCTGGGGCGACCCGCTCGCCGAGTTCGTCACGCCGACGCTCTTCGGCGAGCTGAGCGAGGACGACCCGCTGCTCGCCGGGTACCGCGAGGTGAGCCCGCTGGAGCTCACCCCGCGCGCGCTGGCCAGGTTCGACCTGTACCGCGCCTACCTGTACCTCATCCTGCTCGTCGAGAACGGCCCCCGGCAGTACCCCGAGTCGGAGTACGCCAGGATCCGCGACATCGCGACGGCCTCACTGGCCGGGGTGCTGGACCGCCTCGTACGCCTTCCCCTTGGACGTGACGCCACGGGAGGGTGACGCGCACTGGCCCGCGCCCGCGCCCGTGACCTGGTTCGGCACGCCGAGGTCGGCGGCCTCGGCGGCGTTGCCCGAGCAGGACAGCGCGCCGCGGATCACCGAGCCGGTCACGATCGGCGCGGCGCCGCCGGTCAGCGTCACCGCGCCGCGCACCTGCGTCCCCGCGACGACCAGGGAGCCGGCGCCTGACACGGTGACGGCGCCGTCGATCCTGGCGCGCAGCAGCTGCACCGCGGCGGGCCCTGCGGCGGTCACGGCGCCGTTCACGTGCCCGCCCTTCATGACGAGCGACGCGCCGGCGCGCACCGTCACCGGGCCGGTGACCTCGGCGCCGTCCAGGCAGGTCACGCCGTCGGCGACGGTCAGCGCGCCGCGGTGCGCGCCCGTGACCGTGCGGGTGCAGGCGGGCGGCGGGGCGATCGTCGTGACCGTGAAGCTCCCCGCCTCGCCCGCGTTGCCGGCGGCGTCGATCGAGCGGTACTCGACGGTGTGCCGGCCGCGCGGCAACCTGCCGTAGACGAGCGAGTCGATGACGGTGCCCTCCTCGCTGAACGTCCAGGGCAGCTCCGACGAGGTGGGCCAGCCGAAGTAGTTGAACCAGCCGTCGCCGTCCACGCGCGACTCCGACACCACGTAGCCGTCGCGGTCGTCGTCGCTCTTCAGCCGCATGGTGAACGGGCCGTTGTAGACGTAGGTGTCGCCGGAGCGGGCCAGCGGCTCCGACAGCTCGTACGCGGTGGCGGGCGGGGCGGCGTCCACGGTCCAGGTCAGGGTCCTGCCGCCGAGGGCCGCCGTGACCGTGTGCGCGCCCGCCGCCAGGTCGAGGGCGCCCAGGTCGAGGTCGCTCCCGCCGTCGCCCGCGGCGCGGCCGTCCACCGTCCAGGCGACCTCGGGGACGACGGCCGCCGGGTGCGTGGTCTCCACGTACACGACCTCGTCACGGCCGAGCGCCCGGTCCGTCGGCGTGGACGACACGATGGCGGTCGCCGTGCCGTCCGGCGGGGTGGTGACCGCGGTGTCCACCGTCCAGGTGCGGGTACGGGTCAGCGCCGCCCGCACGGCGGGGTCGCGGACGAACTCCGTCGGGTCCGACACCGTCGCCGTGACCGTGTGCCTGCCCGCGGCGAGACCGAGGGTGCGCAGGTCGAGCGACTCGGCACGGCCGGGCAGCTCCTTGCCGTCCACCGACCAGGTGACCGTCAGCGCGTGGCTGACCGGGCGCATCGGCTCCACCCACAGCACCCGGTCGGCGCCGACCGGGGCGTCCGTGGGCGCCGAGTCGTGCACGACCATGGTCTTCGCCGTGATGCGCTGCACCATCACCTCGCGGCTGACCTGGTCGAAGTAGTAGCCGAGGGTCTTCATCATGGAGTGCCTGCTCGGCCGCCAGACGCCCGACGTGTGGTACAGGCCGCCCTCGTAACGGCCGATGGGGCCGCCCGACTCGCTCGGCTCGCCCAGCCAGCGCCACCACTTCTTCTTCTGGTCGCCCATCTGCTGCTCCGTCAGCAGCGAGTGGTGGGCGCTCGACGGCTCGGGGCCCGCGTAGGCGCCGCCGGGGACGCCACGCTGGTAGTAGTCGTACTCGTCCTGCAGGCCGCCCAGCGAGTGGCCCAGCTCGTGCGGGCTGATCAGGGCCGACATCGCGTTGCTGCCGGAGGCGGTGGCGTACGAGCCGCCCGCGCCGCCGTAGGTGGAGCTGTTGGCGAGCGCCAGGATCTGCCTGTTGCCGGACGAGGTGCCGGTCACGAGGTTGGCGTACCGGGTGGCGGCGGTGTTGTTCATCGTGATCAGCCGCTGGACGCTGCCCGGGTTGCACTGGCCCCAGAAGCCCATGCCGAGGGGCGTGGTGCGGCGCGGCGCGTCCAGGCCGGGGTCGCAGCTGACCCCCGACTCGCCCGAGACGATGTCCACGCGGTAGACGTTGATGTAGTTGCGGTAGGACTTGAACGGCTCGATCGACCACATGACGTTGAGGTGGCGGTCCACGTCCTGCCGGAACTTCTCCTGCTCCGCCTCGGTGTACCCGTCACCCATGACGATCAGGTTGAACCGCTTGGCGGGGGCGCCCGTCACCTGGACCGGCACGACGGTGGCCGCGCCGGGCTCGGCGGCCGTCCCGTTCGCGGCGGCGGCGTGAGCGGGAGGCACGGACACGACGACGGCGGCGGCCAGCACCAGGGCCGCTAATCTACGCATGCCCAGCACTATCGGCCCGGCAGGGCCCGCAGTCTCATCCCATAAGGGGATAACTCCGGCGTGATAGCTTCTGCGGGATGCAGCTGGAGTTGCGCCACCTCAGGACGCTCCGCGCCATCGCCGACCACGGCAGCGTCACCAAGGCCGCCGCGGCGCTCGGCGTCTCCCAGCCCGCGCTCACCGCGCAGCTCCGGCGCATCGAGCGGCTGCTCGGCGGCGCGGTCTTCACCCGCGACCACCGCGGCGTCGCCGTCACCGCGTTCGGCGAGTTCGTGCTGGCCAGGACGCGCGTCGTGCTCGCGGGGGTGGACGACCTGCTGGCGGCGGGGCCGTACGAGCTGGCGGGGCAGGCCGTACGGGTGGGCAGCTTCGAGAACCCGGTCGTCGTCACCCTCGTCGCCAACCTGGCCAGGGCGCTGCCGGAGTCCCGGGTGACGCTGCAGACCGAGCACTTCGTCCGCGTCCTCGTCGACATGGTCGCCAACGGGCGGCTCGACGTCGCCCTCGTCGCCGACTACCCGGGGCACGAGCTGCGGCCCCACCCGTCCAGGGGGCTCGGGGTGGTGGCGGTGGAGCCGGTGTTCGTGGCGCTGCCCGCCGCGCACCCGCTCGCCCGGCGAGAGGAGGTGGAGCTGGCCGACCTGGCGGGCGAGCCGTGGGTGCTGCCGCCTCCCGACGGGATGGGCTGGCCCGACCACCTGCTGGAGGCGTGCGCGCGGGCCGGGTTCACGCCGCGCGGCCGATACCAGCTCGTCGAGGCGGGGGTCCGCAAGGAGCTCATCGGCGCGGGCCACGCGGTGTCGGCCTGCCAGGCGCTGCACGACCCCGGGGAGCGCGTGGCGGTGCTGCCGCTGCGCGGGAACCCGCTGTGGATGCGGCTGCTGCTCATCTGGCGTCCCAGCTTCGCGCCGCACGCGCCGGCCCTGCTGGAGAGCGCCCGCGCCGCCCACGCCGCCGTGGCCGCGCGCAGCCCCTCCTACACCGCCTGGACCGCGCTCCACGGCCGCCCGCCCCTCCCCTCCTGACGACCCGCCGCCGAAGGCTCTCCTGCCGCCCGGCCTCGCATACCGCCCCTTCCCCGAAGGACGCCCGCCGGGGGCGGCGCGCGCGACTCCGCCCCGTGCCGCGCCGCAGCGCCCCTCGCTTGTTCCCGCAACGGCGCGGGCGCCCGGCCCTGGGTAGGGGTTGTCACAGGGGTTGGGGCGAGAGAGAATGTCAACGGGTGATGAATTATGTCGTGTGTGATCGCGGGCGGAGGGCCCGCAGGCGCGATGCTGGGGTTGCTCCTGGCCAGGGCCGGCGTCGAGGTGACGCTGCTGGAGAAGCACGCCGACTTCCTCAGGGACTTCAGGGGCGACACCATCCATCCGTCCACCATGGAGGTGCTGGACGAGATCGGCCTGGCGGAGGAGTTCCTGAAGCTGCCGCACCGCAAGGCGAACGAACTGAGCATGCTCACCGACAGCCGGCGGATCAGGCTGGCGGACCTGCGCCGCCTGCGGACGCGGTTCCCGTTCATCGCGTTCGTCCCGCAGTGGGACTTCCTTGAACTCATCACGTCGCAGGCGCGGCGCTACCCGAACTTCCGCCTGCTCATGCAGGCCGAGGCGTACGACCTGGTGCGCGAGGGCGGCGCGGTGCGCGGCCTGCGCTACCGCGACGCCTCGGGCGAGCACGAGATCAGGGCGGCGCTCACGGTGGCGGCCGACGGACGGCACTCGGTGCTGCGCCGCCGGGCCGGCCTGAGACCGCGCGAGCTCGGCGCGCCCATGGACGTGCTGTGGTTCCGCCTGCCCCGCAAGGAGTCCGACCCCGACGAGCCGTTCCTGCGCATCTCGAGCGGCCGGATCATGGTCGCGATCAACCGGGAGACGTACTGGCAGCTGGCCTACCTGATCCCGAAGGGCGCGTACGAGCGGCTGGCCGCCTCCGGCATCGACGCGCTGCGCGGGCCGGTGGCGGAGCTGCTGCCGTTCACGCGGGACAGGATCGGCGAGATCGCGGGCTACGAGGACGTCAGCATGCTGACGGTGGCGCTGAACCGGCTGCGCCGCTGGCACCGGCCGGGGTTCGTGTGCATCGGCGACGCCGCGCACGCCATGTCGCCGGTGTTCGGCGTCGGCATCAACCTGGCCGTCCAGGACGCGGTCGCCGCGGCGAACCTCCTCGCGCGCCCCCTCGCGGCGGGCGCGCCGATCCCGGAGCGGACCCTCGCCCTCCTGCAGCGGCGGCGCACGCCCCCCACGGTCGTGACGCAGGCGGCGCAGCGGATCGTCCAGAACCGCGTGATCCGCCCGGCGCTGAGCCGGAGTTTCGATCCGTCCTTCCTGCCGTCGGACGTCAGCGAGTTCCCGCTGCTCAGCAAGGTCACGCGGCGGTTCATCGGCTTCGGCGTGCTCCCGGAGCACGTACGGACGTGACATAGGCTTCTCAGTAGGTGGACAGGTAGGTCGGTACGCACGACCCAGTGGAATACCCTCGTATCTCGTGAGCAGCAAACTCGTGGATCTCGATTCCTGGCGAGCGCTCCCCGCGGCGCAGCAGCCCGACTGGCCCGACCGCGGCGAGCTCGACAAGGTCGTCGCCGAGCTCGGCGGCCTGCCTCCCCTCGTCTTCGCGGGCGAGTGCGACCAGCTCAAGCAGCAGCTGGCGGCCGTCGCGCGCGGCGAGGCGTTCGTCCTGCAGGGGGGTGACTGCGCGGAGACGTTCTCCGGCGCCACCGCCGACAACGTGCGCAACAAGCTCAAGACGCTGCTGCAGATGGCGATCGTGCTGACCTACGCCGCCAAGGTGCCGGTCGTGAAGATCGGCCGGGTGGCGGGCCAGTTCGCCAAGCCGCGCTCCAAGCCCACCGAGATCCGCGAGGGCGTCGAGCTGCCCGCCTACCGCGGCGACATGGTCAACGGCTTCGACTTCACGCCGGAGGCGCGCACGCCCGACCCGTGGCGGCTGCTGAAGGCCTACCACTCGTCGGCCGTGACGCTGAACCTGGCCCGCGCGTTCACCAAGGGCGGCTACGCCGACCTGCGCCAGGTGCACGCCTGGAACCAGGACTTCGTCGGCGAGTCCCCGGCGGGGCGCCGCTACGAGCAGCTCGCCAGGGAGATCGACCAGGCGCTCGCGTTCATGCGCGCCTGCGGCGCGGAGCCCGAGGAGTTCCACACGGTCGAGTTCTACTCCTCGCACGAGGCCCTGATCCTCGACTACGACCGCGCGCTCACCCGCATCGACTCGCGTACGGGCCTGCCGTACGACGTGTCGGCGCACATGGTCTGGATCGGCGAGCGCACCCGCCAGCTCGACGGGGCGCACGTCGACTTCTTCTCCCGCATCCAGAACCCGATCGGCGTCAAGCTCGGCCCCACCACCACGCCCCACGAGGCGCTGTCCCTGGTGGAGAAGCTCAACCCGCACAACGAGGCGGGGCGGCTCACGTTCATCACCCGCATGGGCGCCTCCAAGGTCCGCGAGCTCCTGCCAGCGCTGGTGAAGGAGGTCACGGCCGCCGGGGCGCAGGTGGCGTGGCTGTGCGACCCGATGCACGGCAACACCTTCGAGGCGCCGAGCGGGCACAAGACGCGCCGGCTCGACGACGTGCTCGACGAGGTGGCCGGGTTCTTCGAGGTGCACCGCGCGCTGGGCACCCACCCGGGCGGCATCCACATCGAGTTCACCGGCGACGACGTCACCGAGTGCGTCGGCGGCGGACACGAGATCGCCGAGGACGACCTCGCCACCCGCTACGAGACGGCCTGCGACCCGCGCCTCAACCGCGGCCAGTCGCTCGACCTGGCCTTCCGCGTGGCGGAGCTCTACCGCGCCTGACCTGCAGGGCCTGGCTCACGGCCTGATCCAACGGTCCGGCCCGTCCTTGTGCGACCCTCTGCGCGACCGTTCCGGGCGCGGGCATCCTTCGGTGCCCGCGCCCGACGCACATAGCTCACAACCTGCAAGAAACCCGGCGAATGCCGTTCTAGTACGGCTATGATCACCCGAAAAGCATGGATTTTCGGGAGAAACCGTGGACAGTGCCCCGGAGGGGGTCGACCCCAGCGTCCCCAACGTCGCGCGGATGTACGACTACTACCTCGGCGGCAAGGACAACTTCGCGGCCGACCGCGAGGCGGCGGAGCAGATACTCAAGCTGTTCCCCGCGACGCGCGACTCCGCGCGCGAGAACCGGGCGTTCCTGCGCCGGGCGGTGCGGCACCTGGCCGACTCCGGCATCCGGCAGATCGTCGACGTGGGCGCGGGCCTGCCGACGCAGGGCAACACCCACGAGATCGCTCCCGAGGCCCGCGTCGTCTACGTCGACTACGACCCGGTGGTGTGCGCGCACGGACGGGCGCTGCTGGCCAGGCGCGAGAACGTCGACTTCGTCCAGGCCGACGTGAGGCAGCCGGGGGCGCTCCTGGAGAAGCTGGACGGGCTGATCGACCTCGACCGCCCGGTGGCCTTCCTCATGCTGGCCATCCTCCACTTCATCCCGGACGACGTCGCCTACCCAGCGGTGGGCAAGCTGCGTGAGGCGAGCGCGCCGGGCAGCCACCTCGTGATCAGCCACGCCATCGACGCCAAGCCCGACACCACGCCGCAGGCGCTGGAGGTGTACAGGCAGTCGACGGCGGCACTCAACCTGCGCACCCACGAGGAGATCGCGCGTTTCTTCGACGGCTACGAGCTGGCCGAGCCGGGGCTGGTGTACCCGAAGGACTGGCGCCCCGAGGGCCCGGTGACGGGCGGCACGGCCATCGGCTACGCGGGGGTCGGCCGCAAGCTCTGACCCCGTCGACGTTCCGGACGTGAGGAAGGCCCCGCCGGTCGGCGGGGCCTTCCTCACGTTCTCAGCCCTGCTGGGCGTTCTTGAGCTCTTCGGCCAGCTCGGCCCTGATGGCGTCCATGTCGAGCGCGCGGACCTGGCGGATGAGGTCCTCCAGCGTCGGGGCCGGGACGGCGCCGGCCTGGGCGAAGACGACGATGCCGTCGCGGATCGCCATGAGCGTGGGGATGGACGTGATGTCGAAGCCCTGCGCGAGCCCCTGCTCGGCGTCCGTGTCGATCTTGCCGAACGTGATGTCCTCGTGCTTCTCGGACGCGGCCTCGAAGATCGGCCCGAACTTCCGGCACGGCGGGCACCAGGTCGCCCAGAAGTCGAGCAGGACGATCCCCTTGTCGGCGATGTCGTTGAAGTTCTTCTCGGTTACTTCGATGGTCGCCACAAGTGGCTCCTCGCTCGTCGGTGGACTCTGTCGCAGTACCTGTCAACCACGTACCCATCACCAGCATTCCATGCCCGGGCCCGGGCCGCGCGCCGCGCGCGACCCGGGCCTCGACCTGCGGCGACGGGACGGGCTCAGCGGCCGCCCGGCAGGGTCAGGCCGACGACGAGCGGGTCGTGGTCGGAGGAGCGGTAGGCGTCGGGACGGTAGAGGTCCGGCGGGTTGTACTCGGTGTTGTAGTCGAGGACGCGCGGCTCGTCGGCGTTGATGTGCCAGATCGTGGCGCTGGTGACGCGCTTGAGCAGCTGCCGGCCGACGAAGGCGTGGTCGAGCTCGCCCGACTGGCCCTGGAACAGGTAGCTGTAGCGCTGCTCCTCGGGCACGAACTTCTTGGTGACGCTGGTCAGGCCGCCCGCCTCCAGCGTGTCGATCGGGTCCTCCTCGCCGTAGGCGTTGAGGTCGCCGAGGACGATCGGGTTCGGCAGGTCGTCCACGATCTGCAGCAGCGCCTGCGCCTGCTTGACGCGGGTGGCGTTCCAGCAGCTCTGCCCGTCGCCCTGGTCGGCGTCCGGGCCGCCGGCGGGGCAGCTGCCCTTCGACTTGAGGTGGTTGACGACCATGGTGAACGGCTGGCCGCCGGTGACCCTGCGGAAGGTCTGGATGAGCGGCGGCCGGGTGAAGACCGGGTCCTGCGAGGAGGACGCCTCGCCGACCGGCTTCAGCTTGGCGGGCTTGTAGATCAGGCCGACGTGGATGACGTCGGTGCCGGGGTTCGGGTGCCGCAGCGCGGCGTACGTGCCGGCTCCGACCTCGGCGTTGAGCGCGTCCACGAGGGCCTGGAGCGCGGTCTGGCCGTTGTTCTCGACCTCCATCAGCGCGACCGCGTCGGCGTCGACGCCCTTGAGCGCGGCCACCAGCTTGGCGAGCTGCCGCTGCTGCTCCTGCGGGTTGCTCGCGCCGCGCGTGCCGACGGTGGTGAACCAGTTGAGCGTGTTGAACGACGCCACGGTGACGTTGCCCACGACGGGCTCCGGGCGCGGCGTGCGCGGGTTGGCCCCGGCGTACGGGACGGGCTGGGTGGGCTGGAGCCGGTACTGGCCGAAGCCGTAGCCGAGCACGCCGGTCAGGCCGGTGGCGACGTCGCCGAGCCGCACGATCGGGGGCAGCGTGGCGGGGTTCTCGCGGGTGGAGCCGTCGTCCAGCAGGAGGGAGCGGCGCTTGTCGGCGGCGGGGTCGACGCCGGGCCTGTCGGTGGACTGGAAGACGCGCCCGCCGGCGGCGAGGGTGACCTCGCCGTAGCGGCCGAGGTTGTAGGTGTCGCTGACGGTCAGCGGCTGGGGGAAGGTCAGGAGCATGTTCTCGACGGCTTCGAGGCCGTCGCCGGGCAGCGTGTACGGCTGGGGCGTCACGGCGCCGGTGCCGCACACGTCCACGGCGCTGACGGGCGACAGCTCGGTCCAGCCGTTGTACTCGGTCGCCTTGCCGGTGACGAGGACGCGATCGCCGGGCTTGACGTCCTTGAAGGACTCCCGGGCGAAGACGAACAGGCCCTCGGAGGTCCTGGGGTCGGAGTCGGGCCGCGGGTCCTGGATGAAGAAGCCGCTGAGCTGGTCGGTGCGCTGGAAGTCACCGGTGACGACGCCTTCGACCCGTACGGTCTGGCCGGGGACCGGGGTGGCGTCGCCGGCGCCCTGCACCTGCGAGACGCGGTGCGTCGCGGGGGTGTCGCAGGCGGCCGCGGCGGCCGAGTCGGCGAGAGCCGGGGTGGCGCCGAGCGCCACGACGAGGAGGGCGCCGAAGGAGGCCCGAGGTAAAACACGCATGACCGGCACTGTAGAGCCAGTTTTGACCACATAATTCCACGTAAATGTGGCTAGAACATTAAATCATCGAACCTTGACAGTGCTCCGGGGCGGGTATGAGCACTGCATGGACTGGGTCACCTGCGCGTATTCGGCCGCATGCACCGGAGTCGCCCACCAGCCGTCCGGTCACTGCCTCGCCCACCTGCCCCCCGACGACCTGGCCGCCGCGCTCGCCGGGATGGCCCCCGGCCGCCTGCTCGACCTGCGCGGGACCGTGCTCACCGGCGACCTGCTCGCCCGCGTGCTGGAGGCGGCCGGCCACCGCCCCGGACGCACCCGCCTCGACCGGGCCAGGTTCACCGGCGACGTCAGGCTCGCCGGCGTCACGTTCGCCGGGGACGTCTCGCTCGACGGCGCCAGGTTCGACCGGCTGGCGTCGTTCTTCGGCGCCCGCTTCGAACGCAACGTCTCCCTGGCGGGCGCCGTCTTCGCGCGCGAGCTGTCCTTCCACGGCGTGCGGGCGCGGGGGCACGTCTCGCTGGAGCGCGCCGTGATGTCGCGTGACGCGCTGTTCGGCCAGGCCGTCCTCGAACGCGGCCTGTCGTGCGAGCGGGCCAGGTTCGACGGGTACGCCACGTTCGACGGCGCGCGGATCGGCGACGGCGCGGCCTTCCGCGGCGCCAGGTTCGGCCGCACGCTGTCGTTCCGCAAGGTGACGGGGAGCGCCGGGTTCGACGGGGCGCACTTCGCCGCCGACGCGTACCTGTCGGCCACGGGCCGCCTGTCGCTCGTGCGGGCCCGCGCCGACGGCCTGCTCGACATGACGGTCGCCGGGTGCGGCGTGGACCTGCGCAGGACCGAGGTGGCGGGCGCCACCACGCTGCGGCTCACCGACTCGTACGCCGACCTGGAGGGCGCGGTGCTGCGCGGCCCCGCCACGGTGACGGGCAGGGGCAGGTCGAGGGTGACGTCGCTGCGCGGGGTGGACGCGCCCAGCCTGGCGTTATCGGGCCTGGACCTGTCGGCCTGCAGGTTCGCGGGGCTCGCACACCCGTCGGGGGTGCGGGTGAAGGACTGCACGTTCGCGCTGACGCCGCGCGGGCTGCGGGTCAGCGTGCGCAGGCCGATGGTGCGCTGGTTCTCCCGCCGCAGCGCCCTGGCCGACGAGCGCACCCTGCTCACCGGCGACCCGCAGGACGGCCCGTGGGCGACACCGGGCGGCCTGGCCGACCTCTACGCCGAGCTGCGCGGCCGGGTGGACGACCGCGGCACCTCCGACGACTTCGCCTTCGCCGCGCTGGAGATGCGCCGGCAGGCCGCGGGCCGCCGCTGGACGATCATGCCGTGGCTGTCGGCGTCCTCCCTGGCGTCCTTCCTGGTGTTGTCCCTGGTGTCCTCACGGGCGGCCTGCCTGGTGTCCTCCCGCAGGACGGGACGGTTCGCGGCCTGGTTCGCCCTGCTGGCCGCGGTCACCGCGGGCGCGGTGCTGTGGACGTCGGCGTCGCACGCCGAGCGGCGGGCCGGCACCCACGTCCCGTCCGTCCACGGCTGACGCCGGGCCGTGGGAGCCGGCGCGCCGCCTACAGCTCGCCCGCGATCTCCTCGATCTTCGAGAAGTGGGAGCGCCAGCCGCCTCCCATGATCTTGCGGGCGAGCACCTGCGCCTCGTCGCCGGGGTCGAAGCCCTCGTGGTCGAACAGGACGCGGGTGCCCCGGCCCTCGGGACGCAGCCGCCAGGTGACGGTCCAGTCGGCCCGCCTGCCGTCGCTCCAGCTGATGCGCAGCAGCTCACCCGGCTCGAACGCCAGCACCTCGCAGTGGACGACCCCGTCGAACCCGACGTTCCTCCTCGGCGCGGTGGTGAACGTGAAGCGGTGCCCCACCTCCAGCCTGAAGTCGTTGGGCATGAGCCAGCGGGCGATGAGCTCCGGCTCGGTCAGCGCCCGCCACACCTTCTCCGGCGGGTGGGCCACGTACTGGTCGAGCCTGATGGCCCGCTGGTCGTCATCCATCGTTCTCCTCGCTCTCCTGTGTCGCGTCCGTCTCCTCCAGCTCGTCGAGCAGCGCGCTCAGGCCGGTGAGCCGTTCGCGCCAGAACCGCTCGTACGGCGTGAGCCAGTCGCGGACCTCCATGAGCGGCGCCGCCTCCAGGCGGTAGTGCCGCTCCCTGCCTCTGCGCGTCTCGGCCACGAGACCGGCGTCCCTGAGCACCTTCAGGTGCTCGGAGACGCTCGGCCTGCTCATGTCGAACCGCTCGGCGAGCCGCCCGGCGGGCTGCGCCCCCTCCTCCAGCAGCAGGCGCAGCAGCTCGCGCCGGGCGGGGCTGGCCAGCGCCGCGAACACGGGGTCGGCCGTCATGCCGGAATCACCATGCCGGACACTATATGTAGGAAAATTCCTACATCACAACCCGTAGGGGAGATCCCCGATGGCCGGGGAGCCGGCCGGGTCGTACACTCGGATCATGCTGATCGACGACTACGTGGCCGATCTCGGCCGGGCCCTGTCCGGGCCGGCGGGCGCGAAGCGCGACCTGGTCGTCGAGGCACGCGACAGCCTGGTCGACACCGCCGACGCGCTGGAGGACGAGGGGCTCGACCGGGCGGAGGCCGAGCGGCGCGCGGTCGAGGAGTTCGGGCCCGTCACGGTCGTCGCGCCCGGCTACCAGGCCGAGCTCACCGCGTGCGCCGGGCGGCGGCTCGGCATGCTGCTGTTCATCAGCGTGCCCGTCACCGTGCTCATGTGGTCGGTGCTGTGGCGCCTCTACCCGGCCGACCCGGTCTCGTGGGCTCGCCAGCCCGCCTGGTACCACCCGGTCTCCCGGCTGCTCGACGTCCTGCAGCTCGGCACCGGCCTGTACGGCGGGCTGGCGCTGTTCGCGCTGGGCCGGGGCGTGCGGTGGCTGCGGCCCCGCCCGGTGACGAGGTCGCTGGGCGTGCTCGTCTGGACCATGCTGCCCGTCACCTTCGCGCTCAGCCTGCTGCTGTCGCACGGCACGTCCGCGCCCAACACGCTCGGCTTCCTGCCCTCGGTGCCGGCCAACCTCGTGACGGTGGCGCTGTGGGGCATGCAGATGTACGGCGCGACGCGCTGCCTGCGGATCAGCCGGACGACGACGGCCTGACGTCGGCGCGCAGCACGCTGCCGATCACGCCCGCGAACTCGCGCCAGGCCGACCGTTCCCCTTCGAGCTGCTTCCTTCCCGACTCGGTGAGCCGGTACGTACGCCGCTTGCGCCCGCCCACCGTGGCCCACTCGCTGTCGAGGTGGCCGATGCGCTCCAGCCGGCGCAGCGCCGGGTAGACGGTGCCCGTCGGCACGTTCAGCACGCCGCCGCTGCGCTCCTGGAGCGCCTCGATGATGGCGTAGCCGTGCAGGGGCCCCCGCTCGAGCACCGAGAGCAGCAGGGCGTCCATGTGCCCGCGCAGCGCGTCAGGGTTCATGGCTCAGATCTTAGGCAACCGTTCCTCATGTAGACAGTCTACATGTAGGCTCTCTATATGTAGACAGACACAACAAGAAGGTGGACGGGGAATGGACGTACTCGAACTGGCGCGGACGCAGTTCGCCGTGACGGGAAGCCTGCACTTCCTGTTCGTCGTGCTCACGCTCGGCCTGGCGCCCCTGGTGGCGATCATGCACACCCGCTGGGCGATCTCCGGCAGGCCCCTCCACGAGGGGATGACCCGGTTCTGGGGGCAGATCTACGTCGTCAACTACGCGCTGGGCATCGTCACCGGCCTGGTGATGGAGTTCCAGTTCGGCCTGTCCTGGGCGGGCCTGTCGCACTACGCCGGCGACGTGTTCGGCGCGCCCCTCGCCATGGAGACGCTGCTGGCCTTCTTCCTGGAGTCCACCTTCCTCGGACTGTGGATCTTCGGATGGGGCCGGCTCCCCCGCCTCCTCCACCTGGCCTGCATCTGGCTCGTCGCGCTCACCGCGTACGCCAGCGCGTTCTTCATCATGATCGCCAACTCGTTCCTGCAGAACCCCGCCGGCACCGTCGAGAGGGGCGGCAGGCTGGAGCTCGTCGACTGGGGCGCGCTGGTGGCCAACAAGGCGTTCGTCTTCTCCTTCCCGCACGTCGTCGGGGCCGGGCTGTTCACCGGCGCGATGGTCATGGTCGGCGCGAGCGCGTACCACCTGCGCCGCCGCACCCCCGACGCCGAGTTCTTCACCAGGTCGCTGCGCACCGGCGTGGTCATGGCCGCCGTCGGCATCATGATCACCGTCGCCTTCGGGTACGCGCAGTTCGCCGGCGTGCAGGAGGACAAGTTCTCGGCCAAGACATGGGCGGCCGTCCCGCTCGGCTTCATGATCGAGTTCGGGCAGCTGCTCGCGCTCGTCGTGCTCTTCGTGATGCTGCCGATGATCGGCGTCCTCCACCGGTGGCGCTGGACGCACCCGCTGCTCATCATCATGACGCCCGTGCCGTTCGTCCTGGCCGTCCTCGGCTGGCTGGCCAGGGAGGTCGGACGCCAGCCCTGGATGATCTGGGGCAAGCTCACCGTCGCCGACGCCCTGTCCCCCGGGCTCACCCCCGGCATGGTCACCGCCTCGCTGATCGGCTTCACCGCCGTGCTCGGGCTGCTGGCGATCGTCGACTACGCCCTCATCGCCCGGATGGTCCGCCGCGGGCCGCGCGACCTCGCCCTCGGCGCCCCGGCCGCCGACGCCCCCCGCTCCCCCGCCCTGAGCCTGTAGGAGAGACATGGACGTGATCTGGTTCGCCGTCTTCGCGCTGCTGCTCGCCGGATACTTCGCCCTGGAGGGCTTCGACCTCGGCGTCGGGCTGCTGCTGCCCGTGCTGGGCAGGAGCCGCGACCGCCGCGACCGGATGGTCGCCGCGATGGCGCCGTACGTGCTGGCCAACGAGGTGTGGCTGGTCGCGCTCGCGGGGACCCTGTTCGGCGTCTACCCGCTGCTCGAAGGCCCGGTGCTGTTCGGGCTCTACCCGGTCGTGGTCGCCATGCTGCTGTGCTGGATCGTGCGCGACACCGGGCTGTGGTTCAGGCGCAGGCTCGGCGGCCCGCGCTGGCGCGCCTTCTGGGACGGCCTGGTCTGGCTCGGCTCCCTCGGCCTGGCGTACGGCTGGGGCCCCGCGCTCCACGGCGCCGCCACCGGCTCGCCGCTGCACCCGCTCGGGCTGATGCTCGGCGTGGTCACCACCCTCCTGATGGCCTTCCACGGGTGGACGTTCCTCGCCTGGCGCGCCCCCGCGCTCACCGGCACGGCACGGCCGGGACGCGCGCTGCTGGTGTCGGCCGTCGTGGCCGCGCTCCCCGCGCTCGCGGTGATCGCCCTGAGCGCGCCCCACTTGCTGGACCACACCACCCCCGGCACTACATTGAATGTGCTCAGTCTCATGGTGCTCCCCTTCGCACCGGTCATGCTGGGCGCGCAAGTATGGGTGTGGCGCACTTTCCGTCCAGGCGAGGACGCCCCCCGGACCCCGTCGTTCTTCTGAGGCCACGTGCACAAGGATCTCCTGCGGCTCATGCGGGCCGAGCGGTCGGTGCGCCGCCACCTGGCGGTCACCCTGGCCGCCGCCGTCCTGGCGGGGCTGCTCGTGCTGGTGCAGGCCGAGCTGCTGGCCGGGGTGCTGTCCGGCCGGTTCACCGCGGTCGCGCTCGGCGGCGTGGCCGCGGTCGTCGCCGCCCGCGCCCTGCTCGCCTGGACGCAGGGGGTCTTCGCCGGTCACACCGCCACCGCCGTCAAGTCGGCGCTGCGGCGGCGGCTGCTCGCCCGGCTGCAGGAGCTCGGCCCCGGCCGGCTCACCTCCCACCGCTCCGGCGAGCTCGTCACCCTGACCGGTCACGGGCTCAACGGCCTCGACGCCTACCTGACCGGCTACCTGCCGTCGATGGCCGTCGCCGGGGTGGTGCCGCTGGCGGTGCTCGTCCGGCTTTTCGCCGCCGACCTGAGCAGCGCCGTCATCGTCCTCGTCACGCTTCCGCTCATCCCCGTCTTCGGCGCGCTCGTCGGCATGACCACCAAGGCCGTCACCGAGCGGCAGTTCCACGCGCTCGCGCGGCTCGGCGGCCACTTCCTCGACGTCGTGCGCGGGCTGCCGACGCTGCGCGCCTTCGGCAGGGCCCGCCACCAGGCGACCGTCATCAAGCAGGTCGCCGACGCCCACCGCGCCGCCACCATGCGCACGCTGCGCGTGGCGTTCCTGTCGGCGCTGGTGCTGGAGCTGTGCGCGTCGCTGTCGCTCGCGCTCGTCGCCGTGCCGATCGGGCTGCGGCTGCTCGGCGGCTCCCTCGACCTGACGACCGCGCTGCTGGTGCTCCTGCTCGCGCCCGAGGCGTACCTGCCGCTGCGGGCCATGGGCACCCGCTTCCACGCCTCCATGGAGGGCGTCGCCGCCGCCGACGCCGCCTTCGCCGTCCTGGACGAGGCCGCCGCCGAGCAGCCCCGTGGCACCCGCGCCCCCGAGCGGTCCGGCGCCCCCGAGATCCGCCTGGAGCACGTCACCGTCCGCTACCCCGGCCGCGACGTCCCCGCCCTGCGGGACGTCAGCCTCACCATCGCCCCGGGCGAGCGGGTCGCTCTCGTCGGCGAGAGCGGCGGCGGCAAGAGCACGCTGCTCCACCTCGTCATGGGCTTCGTCACGCCGTCCGAGGGGCGCGTCCTCGTCGACGGGGTCGACCTGCGCGAGCTCGACCCGGCCGCCTGGCGCTCCCACCTGGCGTTCGTCCCGCAGCGCCCCCACCTGTTCGCCACCTCGGTCGCCGACAACATCCGGCTGGGCGCCCCCGGCGCGTCGCTCGGCGACGTCCGCCGCGCCGCCGAGTCGGCCCACGCCGCCGGCTTCGTCGACGAACTGCCCCAGGGCTTCGACACGGTGCTCGGCGAGCGCGGCGCGAACCTGTCCGCCGGGCAGCGCCAGCGCGTCGCCCTGGCCCGCGCCTTCTGCCGTCCCGGCGCGTCGGTGCTGCTGCTCGACGAGCCCACCGCCCGGCTCGACGGGCGCAGCGAGGCCGCCGTGGTGTCCGCCACCGCCGAGCTGGCCGAGGGCCGCACGGCCGTCGTCGTCGCCCACCGGCCCGCCATGATCGCGCTCGCCGACCGGGTCGTCCGCGTCCAGGACGGCCGCGTCGTGTCCGACACCGGCGCGGGCGACCGGGCCGCCGCCCCCCTGGAAGGAGGACGGCGATGAACCGCCGCACCGGCGTCAGGCTGCTGTGGGCCGTCCTCGCCGGAGCCGCCGCCGACCTGGCCGGGCTCGGGCTCATCGCCGCCGCCGCCTGGCTGATCACCCGCGCCGCCCAGCAGCCGCCGCTGGCCGCGCTCAGCGTGGCGATCGTCGCCACCAGGGCGTTCGCCACCGGCAAGGGCGTCTTCCGCTACACCGAACGCCTCACCGGCCACGACGTGGCGCTGCGCGCCCAGGCCGGCACCCGCGAGCGGCTCTACGAGGCGCTCATCCCGCCGCAGCAGCCCCGCCACGGCGGCGCCGACCTGCTCAGCCGCATGGTCGACGACACCGAGGCCGTCCAGGACCTGCTCGTCCGCTGCCTGCTGCCCGCCGCCGCGGCGGCCGTCGCCGGGCTCGCCGCGGTCGTCGCCGGGCTCACGCTGCTGCCCGTGGCCGCGCTGGTGCTCGTCGCCGGGCTCGTGCTGGCCGGCGTGCTGCTGCCCGCCGGCACGGCCGCCGCCGCCAGGCGCTGGTCCGCCAGGATCGCCCCCGCCCGAGCGGCGCTGGCCGGGCGCGTGGCCGACCTCGTCCACGGCTCCGCCGACCTGGCCGCGTACGGCGCCGACGACGCCGCGCTGGCCAGGGCGCTGGCCGCCGACGAGGAACTGGCGGCCCTGGAGCGCCGCCAGGCGCGGGTCCACGCCGCCGCGCTCGCCGGGGGCGTGCTCGTGCAGGTGCTGACGGTGGTCGCCGTGGTGCTGCTCGCCCAGGGGGCGGGCGTCGGCTCCGTCGGCACCGCCGTGCTCGCGCTGACGTCCCTCGTGGCCTTCGAACCGGTGCTGCCGCTCGCCGCGGCCGGCGAGCGGCTCGCGGGCATCCTCGCCGCGCTCAGGCGGCTGAGGGAGGCCCGCTCCACCCCTCCGGCCGTCACCGAGCCCGCCGCGCCCGCCCCGAAGCCCGAGGCCCCGCTGACCGTCGAGATCGACGACCTCGTCGTCCGCCACACCCCCAGGCACGGCGAGACGGCGACGCCCGGCCGCGACGGCGAGGCGGCGGCGAGGCCGGCGCTCGACGGGGTGTCGCTGCGGCTGACCCCCGGCAAGCGGGTCGCCGTCGTCGGTCCGAGCGGCGCGGGCAAGAGCACGCTCCTCGCGGCGCTGATGCGGCTCGTCGAACCCGAGTCGGGCGCCATCCGCGTCAACGGCGTCGACCTCGGCGAGCTGTCAGGTGACGACGTGCGCACCCTGATGACCGGCCTCACCCAGGACCCGTACGTCTTCCGCACCACCGTGCGCGACAACCTGCGTCTGGCCGGCCCCGACGCCGACGACGAGCGGCTGCTGCGCGCGGTGCGCGACGCCCGGCTCGACGCCTGGGTGGAACGCACCGGCTGGGACGCCGAGCTGGGCGAGGACGCCACCACCGTGTCCGGCGGGCAGCTCCAGCGCCTCGCCCTGGCCAGGGCGCTGCTGTACGACCCGCCCGTCCTGCTGCTCGACGAGCCCGCCGAGGCCCTGGACGAGGAGACGGCCGACCGGCTCATGGCCGACCTGCTCGACGTCACCAGGCACCGCACGACCCTGCTCGTCACGCACCGGCTCAAGGGCCTGGAGTCGGTGGACGAGATCGTCGTGCTCGACGAGGGCCGCGTCATCCAGCGCGGCCGCCACGACGACCTGGTGTCCGCGCCCGGCTACTACCGCGACCTCTGGGAATCCGAAGCCCTCACGAGGGCCTGACCCCGCGGTCGCCGTCTCCGCGCCTCCCCCTTGGCCCTGCACGGCAAACAGGTTTACGATACAAACCAGTTTGCGGAGGAAAGGGACGGCCATGGTGGACGACGACGCGGTACCCGGCCCCGAGGAGACGTTGCGCCTCATCGAGGAGCAGCGCGCGGCGACGGTACGCCGGCTCAAGGGCGACCCGCTGCTGTTCTACGCGCCCTGGGGCACCGCCTGGCTGATCGGCTTCACCGCGTTCTTCCTGCACTACGGGCTGGACGGCCGGCCGTACGCGCCGATCAGCCAGGGCCAGGCCCTGGCCGTGCTCATGGCGGCCCAGATCGTCGCGGGCGGGGTGGCCGCGCTCGGCATCGTACGGGCGAGCAGGCTCACCCGCGGCGAGAGCACCGCCAAGGGCGCGATGTTCGGCTACGCCTGGTGCGCCGGGATGCTGCTCATGGGGATCATCGCCTCGCGCATGAGCCCGCAGCTTCCCCCCGCCGAGGCCACCCTGATCTGGGCGGGCATGTCCATGCTCGTCGTGGCCGTGCTGTACATGGCCGGTGGCGCCATCTGGCTCGACTGGCGGATGTTCTTCGCCGGCGTCTGGGTGGCCGCCGTGAACGCCCTCGGCGTCCTGCTGGGCATCGGATGGCACGCCCTGCTGACGGCGGTGCTGCTGGGCGGCGGGTTCATCGTCATGAGCCTGTGGCTGAGGCGCCGCGGATGACCGCGCACCAGGAGCTGCCCGAACTCGACCCGGTGATCCACGCGCAGGCCCGGCTGCGGGTCGTCGCGGCGCTCAACACCCTGGGCGGCGGCGACGAGCTGGCCTTCCCCGCGCTGAAGGAGCTGCTCGGCATGACCGCGGGCAACCTGTCCGTGCACCTCAGCAAGCTGGAGGACGCCGGATACGTCCGCATCACGAAGACGCACAGGGGGCGCACCCCCGTCACCTACGTCTCGCTCACCAAGCGCGGCCGGCTGGCCTTCGAGGACTACACCAAGGCCATCCGCGCCCTGCTCGACGCCTCGGGAGGCATCACGTGACCGTACTCGCGCGCGCCGTCGAGGCCAGCCGCCGCTACGGCGACGTGCTGGCGCTCGACCGCGTCTCACTGGACATCCGCGCGGGCGAGCTGGTGGGACTGCTCGGCCCGAACGGCGCGGGCAAGTCCACGCTGATCAACCTGTTCGCCGGACTGCGCAGGCCCACGTCGGGCACGGTGGAGCTGCTCGGCGGCTCCCCCGCCGACCCGGTCACGCGGCGCGCCATCGGCGTGACGCCGCAGGAGACCGGCCTCCCGGAGTCCTTACGTGTCGGCGAGATCGTCGCGTTCGCCGCGGCGCACTACCCGCGCCCGGCCGACAGGGACGAACTGCTCGCCAGGTTCGGGCTGGACGGCCTGGTCAGGCGGCAGGTGGGCGGCCTGTCAGGCGGGCAGCGGCGGCGGCTGGCCGTGGCCCTCGCGTTCGCCGGCGACCCGCGACTCGTCTTCCTGGACGAGCCCACCACCGGCCTGGACGTCGAGGCCAGGCGGGCGCTGTGGGACGGCGTGCGCGCGTTCCACGAGGCGGGCGGCACCGTGCTGCTGACCAGCCACTACCTGGAGGAGATCGAGGCGCTGGCCGAGCGGGTCGTCGTGGTGGGCGAGGGCCGCGTCCTGGCCGACGACACCGTGCGCGCCATCCGCGAGACGGTGGGCGTCAGGCGGGTCTCCCTCGTGGCGGACGACCTGCCCGAACTGCCCGGGGTCTCCGGCGTGGAGCGGTCGGACGGGCGGATCCACCTGGTGACGCCCGACTCCGACCGGCTGGTGACCGCGCTGGTCCTGAGCGGCGTCCCGTTCTCCGGCCTGGAGATCAGGCCGGCCACCCTGGAGGAGGCGTTCCTCGCCATCACCGCCCGCAGGACCGAGCCGTCCGACGAGACGCGCGGGGCGGGGCCGTCCGACGAGACGAAGGAGCGCTCGCATGCCTAGCCTGGTCCTCGCCCACACCCGCTACCAGCTGCTCGAACAGCTCCGGGTGCCGATCGGCCTGCTGGCCGGCTCGCTGTTCCCCGCCATCTCCATGCTGGCCTTCGTGGTGCCGTTCGCCGGACGCGACCCGCGGGCGGCGACGGCGGCCACGGGCTCGATGATGCTGTTCGGCGCGATGTCGTCGGCGCTGATCGGGCTGGCGCTCTCCGTGGCGCAGGACCGCGAGCAACCGTGGAACACCTACGTCCGCACGCTGCCCGCAGGGCCGTTCCCCCGCTTCGCCGGGCGGATCCTGTCCACGCTGGCCGTCATGCTGGTCTCGGTGGTGCCGGTGCTGCTGGTGGCGGCGCTGCTGACCGAGGCCACGATCACGCCGGGACGCCTCGCGCTCGGACTGGCGGCGCTGGTCGCGGGCTGCGTCCCGTTCATGCTGATCGGCCTGTTCCTCGGGTTCCTGCTGACGTTCAAGGCCGCGCTCGCGGTGTCGCAGATCGTGTTCTTCCCGGTGGCGATCCTCGGCGGGCTGCTGCTGCCGCCGCAGACGCTGCCCGGCTTCGTCGAGGCGGTGTCACCGTACGTGCCGAGCCGGGGCGCCGCCGAGCTGATCTGGGCGGCCACCTCGGGCGTGACGCCCGGCCCGGTGCCGCTGGTCATGCTGGCCGTCTGGACCGCCGGCGCGGCGGCCGCCGCCGCGTGGGCCTACCGCCGCGACGAGGGCCGCCGATTCACCTGAGGGACGGGGGTGTGCCGCCGAGTCCGCAGCGATCTCAACGGCACACCCGTCCATGAGGGGGTCTTTGGGTTATTTCTTCGCGTCGAGGGTGACCGTGACCTCGTTGGCCTTGCCGTCCCTCATATATGTGATCTTGACCTGTTGGCCGGGTTTGAAACCTCTGACCTGTCCAACTACAGTATCTCCTCCGTCAACTGCCTTGTCGCCGATCCTGGTGATGAGGTCTCCCTGGCGCAGACCCGCCTTCTCCGCAGGGCTTCCCTGCGTCACCTGCCTGATCAGCGCGCCCGGCACGTCCCCCGTGGCGTCGGTGACGCTCACGCCCAGGAACGCGTGGCTGACCTTGCCGCTGCTGATGAGCTGCTCCGACACCTGCTTGGCGGTGTTGATCGGAATCGCGAAGCCGACGCCGATGTTGCCGCTGCTGCCGCCGTTCGTCGCGATGGCGGTGTTGATGCCGATCAGCTGGCCCGCCGCGTTGACCAGCGCGCCGCCCGAGTTGCCCGGGTTGATGGCGGCGTCGGTCTGGATGGCGCCGCCGATCGTGGTGGTGCTGTCCTGGCCCTGCCGGCCCCAGCCCGGCGGGACCTGCTGGTCCTGCTCGCCGCCGACCGTGAGGGTGCGGTCGAGCGCGCTGACGATGCCCATCGTGACGGAGCCGTCCAGGCCGAGCGGGCTGCCGATGGCGAGCACCGAGTCGCCCACCCTGAGCTGGTCGCTGTCGCCCAGCGCGGCCTTCGTCAGCCCGGACACCCCCTCCGCCCGGATCACGGCGAGGTCCGTGGCCGGGTCGGTGCCGACGACGCTCGCCTTGGCCGTCCTGCCGTCGCTGAACTTGACCGTCATCTGGCCGCCGCCCTGACCGGCGCCCACGACCACGTGGTTGTTGGTCAGGATGAGGCCGTCCTCCGACAGCACCACGCCGGAGCCCTCACCGGTCTGCCCCTGGATCATCACGACGGACGGCTGCACCTTCGCCGCCACGTCCGCGACCGTCATCTCGTTGGACGCCTGCTTGAACACGGGGCTCGGCGCGCTGACGACCTGCCGCTCCGGCTGGAACGCGGTGGCGACGACGGCCCCCACCGCGCCGCCGCCGATCGCCGTCGCGGCGAGCGCGAGCCCGGCGATGGCCTTCCGTCCGCCGAAACCGAACTTCCTGGACGGCGCAGGAGGAGGCGGCGGCGGCAGCGGCTGCCCCATGGTGATGGTGTCCCGCCGGGGGAAGCCCCCGGGGGTCGGCGGCGTGGCGCCGAACTGGCTCCACCCGCCGGTGCCCTGCTCGCGAGGCTCGTTCGCGTTCATTGTCATCTCCCTCAAATCCCTATGACTCAAGGGTGGCAAGACACGCGTAAGACCAGCTTAAGGGGATGATCGAAGAAGAATGAGACGGTTCACGGCCGCCTTATCGATGCTGGTGGAAGCCCGCTTCCCCGTGTGCCCACGGCGGGAAACCGGTTCCCGCGACGTCCACACGGGTGGTGCCCCTCATGATGCGCGCTCCCAAGGTGACCGGCGTGGGCGCCACCCCGATCCGGGCGGACCGGCCCCGGCCGATCGCGTGTGACCGCCCGCCCCGCGACACCGCGGCTCCGGGCTGCACCTGGACCGCCCCTTCACGCGCGGGGCTCGACGGCAGTCAGCGGCGGTCGCGCAGGTACAGGCCTATCCCCAGACAGATCCCCACCTGGGTCAGGGCCATGGTGACGTACCGAGCCCACGGCATGGACGCGTCGCCTGCCGCCACGGAGACCGACACCCCCAGGAGGAAGGAGAACGACGCCAGGATCACGCCGCTGATGGCGAGCGTGGCCACGGGACGTGCGTGCACCCGCGTGCCGTACCACTTGGAGGCGCTGGTGATCTTTCTCTGCGTCGACGCGATCAGGGTCACGCTCACGATCATGGCACGCCGGAGCGAACCATGAAAGCGGCCGCGGGCAGGGGCAGCTCAGCGTTCGCGGGTCGCGCGGATCGCGGCTTCGATCCGGAGGCCCGTCCCCACGAGCCGCCCCGCCTGAGCCTGCGCCCCTTCGCCTCGATCATGCAAGGAGTCCGGCCAGGCCGAGGCCGAGAACCACCAGCAGGACCGCCAGAACGGCCACGCCGTACACGAACCGTGCACCGGCCGCGTCCCCGGCGACGCCCGGTCAGGGGTTGGTGGGCCAGTACTCGTCGCGGAGGAGGCGTTTGTAGAGCTTGCCGGTGGGGTGGCGGGGGAGTTCGGCGCGGAAGTCGATCGACTTGGGGCACTTGTAGTGGGCGAGGTGGGCGCGGCAGTAGGCGATGAGCTCCGCCTCCAGCCCCGGTCCCGCGTCCTCGGCCGTGACGGGCTCCACCACGGCCTTGACCTGCTCGCCCATCTCCTCGTCCGGGATGCCGAAGACCGCCACGTCGGCGACCTTGGGGTGCAGCGCCAGGACGTTCTCGGCCTCCTGCGGGTAGATGTTCACCCCGCCCGAGATGATCATGTATGAGCGACGGTCGGTGAGGTAGAGGAAGCCGTCCTCGTCGAGGTGGCCGATGTCGCCGAGGGTGGTCCAGCCGCGTCCCTTCGGGTCCTGGACGGAGCGGGTCTTGTCGGGGTCGCCGTGGTACTCGAAGCGGACGCCGCTCTCGAAGTAGACGGTGCCGCGCTCGCCAGGGGGCAGTTCCTCGCCGTCCTCGTCGAGGATGTGGACGGTGCCGAGCAGCGAGCGCCCGACGGTGCCCTTGTGCCGGAGCCAGTCCTCTGAGTTGACGTACAGGAAGCCGTTGCCCTCGGTTCCCGCGTAGTACTCGTGGATGATCGGCCCCCACCAGGCGATCATCTGCTCCTTCACCGGCACCGGGCACGGCGCGGCGGCGTGGATCGCGCACCGCAGCGACGAGACGTCGTACGCCTTCCTGGTCTCCTCGGGCAGCTTGAGCATCTTGATGAACATGGTCGGGACTAGCTGGGTGTGCGTCACCCGGTACTTCTCGACGAGTTCCAGGTACCTCTCGGGGTCGAAGCGCTCCATGACGACGACGGTCGCGCCGAGCCGCTGGAACGACATGCAGTAGCGCAGCGGGGCGGCGTGGTAGAGCGGCGCGGGCGAGAGGTAGACGCTGTCGCCGGACGGCGCGAACAGCCCCTGGATGAACCTGACCAGGAAGCCGGGCTTGGTGAGCGGTTCGTACGACAGGGCGGGTTTGACGCCTTTCGGCCGGCCGGTGGTGCCGGAGGAGTAGAGCATGTCCACGCCCTGGCACTCGTCGGCGATGGGGGTGGCGGGCTGGGCGGCGACGGCCTCCTCGTACGACTCGAAGCCGTCGGCGACGCCGTCCAGCATGAGGCGGCGCTCGACGCGGGGCGTGGCGGCGGTGACGGAGGTGGCGACGTCGGCGAGGTCGGCGCTGGTGATGAAGATCCGGGCGCCGCAGTTGTCGACGACGTAGGCAAGCTCGTCGGTCTGCAGCCGCGAGCTGATCGCGGTGTAGTACAGGCCGGACCGGTGGGCGGCCCAGGCGACGGACAGGAAGAGCGGGTGGTTGGCCAGCATGAAGGCGACGTGGTCGCCCGGCCGCAGCCCGGCGGCGCGGAACAGGTGGGCCAGCCGGTTCGACTCCTCGTCGAGCTCGCGGTACGTGATGACCCGGCCGGAGCCCGCCATGATCACAGCGGGCTTGTCGGGGGTGGCTGCTGCGATGGCTCCCGGATACATGAACCGAACACTATTCGGCCGCTTCACGGTACGCCAGGACCGGAGAACGCGAACGCCCCCTCCGGGGTCCGGAGGGGGCGTTGGCGGCGGGGCGTCAGAACGCCGGGATGACGGAGCCCTGGTACTTCTGGTTGATGAAGTCCTTGACCTTCGGGTCCTGCAGGAGCTTGCCGAGGGTCACGATGTTCGGGTCCTTCTCGTGTCCCTGGCGCACGACCAGGCCGTTCACGTACGGGTTCGCCTCGGTCTTCTCCAGCGCCAGCGCCTCGCTCGCCGGCTTGAGCCCGGCCTCGATGGCGTAGTTGCCGTTGATGACGGCGGCGTCCACGTCCTCCAGGGTGCGCGGCAGCTGCGCCGCCTCGACCGGCTTGAACTGCAGGTTCTTGGGGTTCTCGACGACGTCGCGCTCGGTCGCCGCGGTGCCCGCGCCGTCCTTGAGCTTGACGACGCCGTTGTCGGCGAGCAGCTTCAGCGCGCGGCCGAGGTTGGTGGCGTCGTTCGGGACGGCCACGGTGGCGCCGGAGGCCAGCGCGCCCAGGGACGTGATCTTCTTGCTGTACAGGCCGAGCGGCTCCAGGTGCACGGGGGTGAGGAAGCTCAGCTTGGTGCCCTTGGAGGCGTTGAAGTCGTCCAGGTACGGCTTGTGCTGGAAGAAGTTGGCGTCCAGCTCTCCCTCGTCGAGCTGCACGTTCGGCTGCACGTAGTCGGTGAACTCGACGATCTCCAGCTTCAGCCCGGCGGCGGGGGCCAGGTTGTCCTTGACGAACTTCAGGATCTCCGCGTGCGGCACCGGGCTGGCGCCCACCTTCAGCACGGCGTCCGCGGGCTTCTCCGCGGGCTTGTCGGACGTCGCGGACTGCGACGTTCCGCATGCGGCGAGCGACAGCGCCAGCGTGACAGCACCCAAGATGCGGCTGATTCTCATGATTTTTCCTTTACTTGTGGGACAACCGCCGGGCGACGCGGTCGCCCAGGCTCTGCAGAAGCTGCACGATGACGATGAGCAGCACGACGGTGACGATCATCAGCGCCGTCTCGAAGCGCTGGTATCCGTAGCGGACGGCCAGGTCGCCGAGCCCGCCGCCGCCCAGCGTGCCGGCCATCGCGGAGTAGCCGATGAGCGCGACGACCGTGACGGTCAGGCCGGCGACCAGGCCGGGCAGCGCCTCCGGCAGCAGGACCTTGCGGACGACGGCCAGCCGGCTCGCGCCCATCGCCTGGGCCGCCTGCACCACGTCAGGGCCGACCTCCCTCAGCGCCGTCTCCACCAGGCGGGCGAAGAACGGCACCGCGCCGACCGTCAGCGGCACCACGAACGCGGCCGTGCCGACCGTGGTGCCCGCCACCAGCCGCGTGAACGGGGTGATGGCGATCATGAGTACGATGAACGGCAGGGACCTGCCGCTGTTGACGAGGAAGCCGAGCACGGACTTCAGCGCGGGCATCGGGCGCAGCCCGCCCCGGTCGAGCACGACCAGCGCCACGCCGAGCGGCAGCCCGAACAGCACGGTGAAGAGTGTCGACCAGGCCACCATGACGGCCGACTCCCCCGACGCCTGCCACAGCAGCGGCGCCATCTCGTCCCAGGTCACTGGGCCACCTCCACGAGCAGGCCGGCGGAGCTCAGGTGGGCGACGGCCGCCTGCGACTCCGCGCCGGTGATGGACACGCGCAGACGCCCGACCGCGCCGCCCGCCAGCTCCTCGATCGCGCCGCCGAGGATGCTCACGTCCACGTCGAACTTGCGCACGACCTCCGACACGAGCGACCGGCCGGGGTCGCCGGTGAACGTCAGGGTCACCGAGCCGGGCGGAGGCGGCTCGGGCAGCGGGAAGATCTCCCTGGTCAGGCGGGAGCCGGGCGTCCTGACCAGGTCGGCGATGGCGCCCGACTCCTCGATCCGGCCGCTGGACATGATGGCGACGGAGTCGCAGACGCTCTTGACGACGTTCATCTCGTGCGTGATGAGCAGGATCGTCAGGCCCAGCTCGGCGTTGAGCCGCTTGAGCAGCGACAGGATGGACTGCGTGGTGGCCGGGTCGAGCGCCGAGGTGGCCTCGTCCGAGAGCAGGACCGACGGGTTGCCCGCGAGCGCCCTGGCGATGCCGACGCGCTGCTTCTGGCCGCCGGACAGCTGGTGCGGCCTGGCGCCGGCGCGGCCGCCGAGCCCGACGAGGTCGAGCAGCTCGGCCACGCGGCGCCGCCGCTCGGCGCGGGGCACGCCCATGACCTCCAGGGGGAAGGCGACGTTGCCCGCCACGGTGCGCGAGGACAGCAGCGCGAAGTGCTGGTGGATCATGCCGATGCGCTGCCTGGCCCGGTTCAGCTCGCGGTCGCGCAGCGCGGTGAGGTCCTGGCCGGCGACGGTGACGGTGCCCGCGTCGGGGCGTTCGAGCAGGTTGACGCAGCGCAGCAGCGTGCTCTTGCCGGCGCCGCTCTGCCCGAGCACGCCGAAGATCTCACCTTCGCGTACGTGCAGGTCGACGCCGTCGAGCGCGACGGTCTCGCCGTACTGCTTGCGCAGGCCGGAAGCCTGGATCACCACATACCCCACGACTGAGGGCGGCCGCGCCGCGACCGCCGGGTTCGGACATCACCGGACGGGAAGGCGAGGCGTGGTCTAGCGCGTGCCGGGGTGGAAGGGCAGGTGGCTGAGCCTGCGCAGCACGAAATGCGGTGCGATCATGGGGGACCTTCGAGGAGAGCGGGCGGGGTCGGGTGCTAGCGGGCCGTCATGACGGACATTCGCCCCATGCAACACAGACACCCCATACGCGGACGACGACGACCACACCGATGGGCGTTCATGCCGGTCGCGTACTCCTCGTTCACGACGGTGCTAACGGCGGCTTCAGATCCCCTTATTCCCGACTCGTTCCGTGACCTGTGTCACGTGACCGCCCGCCTGACGATACATCGGCCCCGCCGACGGTCGCCGCACCCTCGTCCGCCCGGCCGGGGCCACGGCCACGGCTGGAGCGCCTGCTGCTCGACGACCCCGGCCACCCCTGACAGCGCGGCTCCCCCGACCCCTGACAGCGCGGTTCCCCCCACCGCGGCTGAGCGCGGTGGGGGGAGCCGGACGGCGCGCGGGTCAGGCCGCGACCGTCGAGGACACCTGAGCCGGGGCGAGGGCGATGTCGAGGACCTCGCGCACGTCGCTGACCGGGTGGATGGTCAGCTCATTGCGCACCGCCTCGGGCACGTCGTCCAGGTCCGGCTCGTTGCGGGCCGGGATGAGCACCGTGGTGATGCCCGCCCGGTGCGCGGCGAGCAGCTTCTGCTTCACGCCGCCGATGGGCAGCACCCGGCCGGTCAGCGAGATCTCGCCGGTCATGGCGACGTCCGAGCGGACCAGGCGGCCCGACAGGAGCGAGGCCAGCGCGGTCGTGAGCGTCACGCCCGCCGAGGGGCCGTCCTTCGGGACGGCGCCCGCGGGGAAGTGGACGTGCACCATGCGGTCCTTCAGCGCGGTGACGGGCAGCTCCAGCTCCGCGCCGTGGGAGCGCAGGTAGGACAGCGCGATCCGCGCGGACTCCTTCATCACGTCGCCGAGCTGCCCGGTGAGCGTGAGCCCTGTGTCGCCCGTCTCCGGGTCGGCCAGCGACGCCTCCACGTACAGGACGTCGCCGCCCGCGCCCGTCACCGCCAGGCCGGTCGCCACGCCGGGCACCGAGGTGCGCTGCTTCGACTCCGGCAGCGACGACTCGGGCACGAACCTCGGCCGTCCGAGGTACTCGACCAGGGTGTCGGCGGACACGGTCACCGGCACGTCGTCCTTGGCGGCCGCCTTGCGCATGATCCTGGCGATCGAGCGCTCCAGCGACCGGACCCCGGCCTCCCTGGTGTACTCGGTGGCCATCCTGCGCAGCGCGTCCTCCTCGACGACGACCTCGCCCTCGGCGAAGCCGGCCAGCGAGAGCTGCTTGGGCACCAGGTGGTCACGGGCGATGGCGACCTTCTCGTCCTCGGTGTAGCCGTCGAGCGTGACGACCTCCATGCGGTCGAGCAGCGGCCCGGGGATGGCCTCCAGGACGTTGGCCGTGGCGAGGAAGAGCACGTCCGACAGGTCGAGCTCGACCTCCAGGTAGTGGTCGCGGAACGTGTGGTTCTGCGCCGGGTCGAGCACCTCCAGCAGCGCCGCCGTGGGGTCGCCGCGGTAGTCGGCGCCGACCTTGTCGACCTCGTCGAGCAGGACGACCGGGTTCATCGAGCCCGCCTCGCGGATCGCGCGGACGATGCGGCCTGGCAGCGCGCCGACGTAGGTGCGCCGGTGCCCGCGGATCTCCGCCTCGTCGCGGACGCCGCCCAGCGCCACCCTGACGAACTTGCGCCCCATGGCGCGGGCCACCGACTCGCCCAGCGAGGTCTTGCCGACGCCGGGAGGGCCGGCCAGGGCGAGCACGGCGCCGCTGCGGCGGCCGCCCACCACGCCGAGGCCCTTCTCCTGGCGGCGCCTGCGCACGGCCAGGTGCTCGATGACGCGGTCCTTCACGTCGTCGAGGCCGGTGTGGTCGGCGTTCAGCACGGCACGCGCGCCGTCGATGTCGTAGTTGTCCTCGGTGCGGACGTTCCACGGCAGGTCGAGGACGGTGTCGAGCCAGGTGCGGATCCAGCCGGTCTCGGGCGACTGCTCGGAGGTGCGCTCCAGCTTGTCGACCTCCTTGAGCGCGGCCTCGCGCACCTTCTCCGGCAGGTCGGCGGCCTCGACACGGGCCCGGTAGTCCTCCTCCTCGGACTCGGCCGTGTCGCCGTTGAGCTCCTTCAGCTCCTTGCGGACCGCCGCGAGCTGCTGACGCAGCAGGAACTCGCGCTGCTGCTTCTCCATGCCCTCCTGGACGTCCTTGCGGATCGTCTCGGCGACGTCCAGCTCGGCGAGGTGCTCGCGCGACCACTCGATCAGCTTGGCCAGCCGGTCGGCCGGGTCGGGGGACTCCAGCAGCTCCACCTTCTGCGCGGTGGACAGCCACGGGGTGTAGCCGGAGCTGTCGGCCAGCACCGACGGGTCGTCGAGCTGGTTGACCTGGTCGATCACCTGCCAGGCGCCGCGCTTCTGCAAGATCGTGGTGGCCAGGCCCTTGTACTCCTTGGCCAGCTCCTGGGCGCGCTCCCCGGCGGGCACGGGGTCGACCGCGATGGCCTCGACCCACAGGGCGGCGCCGGGCCCGGTCGTGCCGGTGCCGACGCGCGCCCGGCCGACGCCGCGGACCACGGCGGCGGGCTCGCCGCCGGGAAGCCTCCCCACCTGCTCGACGACGGCCTGGACGCCGACGGCGCCGTAGCGGCCGTCGATCCGGGGAACGAGGAGGACCCGCGGCTTGTTGCCACCGGATGCGCGTGCGGCGTCGATCGCGGCCCGCACCTCGGAGTCGGACAGGTCCAGCGGGACCACCATGCCCGGCAGGACCACCGCGTCGTCCAGCGGCAGGACCGGGAGGGTCAGGCTCTCACTCATGCGAACTCCAAAGGGTTGAGTTATACCGACTCAATTCATTGGAGCCCGGCGTTGTTCCCAAGTCTGCCTGTGTTCGCTCAGGGCGATCGTAATGGTGTAAGCACTACCTGAGGGGGATCGGCGGGATCAGACCCCGGTCCGATGCCGGGAGGCGGGCTCGCTCGTAGGCTTGGCGTCGTGATCACCCCGCAGCACGAGCCCGGTCCCGGGAGCGGCGCGCGCCCCGCCCGGCGGCGCGGCGCGGGAGCAGCGGGTGCGGGCGGGCGCCGGCCTCGCCGGCCCTGGCGGCACCGGCCGGTGACGGTGCGCGGCGTCGCGGCGGCGATCGTGGCGCCCTTCGCGCTCGCGCTGTACGCCGCCGCCCCCGACCCGCCGCCGCCCGCGAGCCGCCTGACGTTCCGGGTGCCGCGCTTCCTGCGCGTGCTGCCGTTCGGCACCTTCCACCTGGTCCAGGTCGCCGACACCCTCCTGGCCGCGATCCTCTTCGCCTCGACCGTCAACCTGCTGGCCGGCTGGTTCGGGAGCTCCCCCGCCCGCTTCGACGCGCCCCACCCCCTGCTGCTCGCGTACGCGGCGGCCGCTGGGTGCGCCCTGCCCCTCGTCCTGCGCCACCGCGGGCCGCTCGCCGCCTGGCGCCTGGCGGCCGCGCTGCTGCCCCTCGTCCTGTGGGTCACCGCCACCGCGCGAGACACGCCCCGCGACGCGCCGTACCCCGTCACGGCGATCCTCATGTACCTCCTCGTCCTGTACTCCGCCGCCGCCCGGGCCCCCGGCGGCGCCTCACTCGGCATCTGGGTCATCACCGTCCTGACCGCCTGGATCGTCCACCCCGGTTCGGGGCCGCTGGTCGCCGTGGTCACCGGCGGGGTCGTGCTGTTCGGCCACAACGTACGGGCGCGGCGCCTGGCCACCGCCAGGCTCGTCGAGGAGGAACGCCGCACCCGGCAGGCCGAGGGCGCCCAGATGGTGCTGGAGGAGCGGGCCAGGATCGCCCGCGAGCTGCACGACGTCGTCGCCCACCACCTGTCCGTCATCGCGATCCAGGCCGAGGCGGTGCCGATGCAGGCGTCCGGCGACCCGGCCGTGCTGGAGGCGGGGCTCGGCGGCATCAGGCGCCTGTCGCTGGAGGCCATCGCCGAGCTGCGCCAGGTCCTGGGCGTCCTGCGCGACCAGCACGGCCGCACCGACACCGCGCCGCAGCCCGGGCTCGACCGCCTCGACGAGCTGGTCGCCCACGCCCGCTCGGCGGGCCTGTCCGTACGGGTCGGGCGGTCCGGCGCGCTCGAGGGGCTGCCGCCCGCGGTCAGCCTGTCGGCGTACCGGATCGTGCAGGAGTCGCTGAGCAACGCGATGCGCCACGCGCCGGGCAGCGACGTCGCCGTGGGCATCGCCCGCGACGCCCGCAGCGTGCGCCTGCGCGTCGTGAACGGGCCCGGCTCGCGTTCCGGGTCCGGTCCCGGCGCCGGGCACGGCCTCGTCGGCATGCGCGAACGCGTCGCGCTGCTCGGCGGCGCGCTCGACGCGGGGCCGCTCCCGCGCGGGGGGTTCGAGGTGCACGCCGTGCTGCCGGTCCAGGGTTCGGCCGGGGGTTCCGCCGGTTCCGCCGCTTCCGCCGGTTCGGCCGAGGAGAGGGAGAGCGCTTGATCAGGGTGCTGATAGCCGACGACCAGGGGATGGTGCGCACCGGGTTCACCGTCTTCCTGAGCAGCCAGCCCGACATCGAGGTGGCCGGCGAGGCGGCCGACGGGCGCGAGGCGCTGCTGCGCGCCGCCGAGCTGCGCCCCGACGTGGTGCTCATGGACATCCGCATGCCGGTCATGAACGGGCTCGAAGCCACCAGGGAGCTGCTGTCCGGCCGCCACGGGCCGGCGCCGAGGGTGCTCATCCTGACCACGTTCGACCTCGACGACTACGTCTACGAGGCGCTGCGCGCGGGCGCCAGTGGGTTCCTGCTCAAGGACGCGTCCGCGGCCCAGCTCGCCGAGGCGGTGCGGGTCGTGGCGGCGGGCGACGCGCTCATCTCTCCCGGCGTCACCAGGCGGCTCATCGACGAGTTCGCCAGGATGGGCGGGCCCCGTCCCCCCGTCAGGCGCGCCGAGGGGCTGACCGAGCGCGAGACCGAGGTGCTCACGCTGATGGCGCAGGCGCTGTCGAACCAGGAGATCGCCGCACGGCTGGTGGTGGCGGAGCAGACGGTCAAGACGCACGTGGGGCGGGTGCTCAGCAAGCTGGGGCTGCGCGACCGGGCGCAGGCCATCGTGTACGCGTACGAGACGGGCCTCGTGCGTCCCGGCGGCTGACGGGCCGGGGCGTGGGGCATTCCCCGGGCGACCGCCGGGTCGTACAGTCGGCTGATGAACCCGGTCGATCTCTTCCACGACGTGGCGCGCACGGTTCCCGCCTATCGGGCGTTCCTGGCGGAGAACCACATCGATCCCGCCAACGTCCGGACATTTCAGGATTTCGTACGGCTGCCCATGACCACCAAGGAGGGCTACACCCGCCGCCACCCCCTGCCCCAGCTGTGCCGGCACGGCGTGATGGGCGACATCATCGCGGTGTCGTCCGGCTCGACCGGCGTGCCGTCGTTCTGGCCGCGCTCGGCCTCCGACGAGCGGATGATCGCCGACCGCTTCGAGGAGGTGTTCCGCGGCACCTTCTCCGCGCACGAACGCCGCACCCTGGCCGTCGTCTGCTTCTCCCTCGGCACCTGGGTGGGCGGCCTGTTCACGCTCAACTGCTGCCGCCACCTCGCCGAACGCGGCTACCCCATCACCGCCGTCGCGCCCGGCACCAACCGCAGGGAGATCCGCCGCATCCTCCCCGAGCTCGCGCCCTACTTCGACCAGGTCGTCCTGATGGGCTACCCGCCGTACCTGAAGAACGTCATCGACACCGAGGACCTCCCCTGGCACGAGTGGAACGTGAAGATCGTCACGGCGGGCGAGGTGTTCAGCGAGGAGTGGCGCGCCCTGGTCGCCGCGCGCGCCGGGATCGACGACCCCGTCCACGGCATCGCCTCCCTGTACGGCACCGCCGACGCCGGGATCCTCGGCAACGAGACCCCGCTGTCGATCGAGATCCGCCACTTCCTGGCGGAACGTCCCGACACCGCCAAGGAACTGTTCGGCGAGCCCCGGCTGCCCACCCTCGTCCAGTACGACCCGGACATCCGCTTCTTCGAGGAGCACGAGGGCACGCTGCTGTTCTCCGGCGACAACGGGGTGCCGCTGATCCGCTACCACATCGCCGACGAGGGCGGCGTCGTCCCGTACGACGAGATGCTGGCCTTCGTGCGCGGACACGGCTTCGAGCCCTCCACGTCCAGCCCGGAACGTCCCTTCGTGTATGTCTTCGGCCGCTCCCACGACATCGTGTCCTACTACGGGGCGAACGTGTACCCGGAGAACGTCGCGGTCGGCCTGGAGCAGCCCCAGGTCAGCGGGCTGGTGACCGGCAAGTTCGTGACGGAGGTGGTGAAGGACACCCGCCACGACCCGCACCTCATGGTGACGGTGGAGCTGATGCCCGGCGAGAAGCCGTCCGACGAGATCGCGCACACCATTGGCGAGTCCATCCTCGGGCAGTTGCTGCGGCTGAACAGCGAGTTCGCCGCGTACGTGCCGCCGCGCCAGCAGACGCCCCTCATCCGGCTCCGCGAATCCGGCGACCCCGACTACTTCCCGCCGGGCGCCAAACACCGCTACACCCGCTGACCTCGGCGCCCGCGCCCGCCTGCCACTACCCCCCGCGACCCAGGCCGCCGCCCCAGCCCCGCCTCACATCACCCAGGCGCAGCCCAGGCCGCTGCCCCGACCCCGCCTCTACCTCACAGCACTCAGCCCAGGCCGCTGACCACTGCCCCGGTGACCCGCAGCCAGCACCGCTGCCCGGACTTCTCGACGCGCCCCCTCACCACCTGGGGCCGGCCGGATCACGCCCAGGGCAGACGGCGTCACCCCCCGGTATGACAGAGAAGTTCAGACCGTGCGGTGACGCGGGTGACAGGGCCGCTTCCGTAGGTTCTGGCGCATGCTGAAGAAGCTCGCGATCACCACCGTCCTGGCGGGCGCCGCCGTCGTCCTGATGACTCCCGCCCAGGCGTCCGGGCGGATGATCAAGGTGTACGGCGCCGACCTGGCCTCGGCCGACCGGGTGGCCGTCATCGTGCCCGGCGCCGACACCACGGCGGCGACGTTCGAGAACAGCGCGAGACGTCCGGGCGGCGCCGCCCGAGCGCTGCTGGCCCAGGCTGCCAGGCTCTCCCCGGGCACCCGGCTGGCGGTGGTCGCGTGGCTGGGCTACGACGCGCCTGCCACGTGGAGCTTCGGCGCGCTCACCTCCAGCGCGGCCGTCGAGGGCGCCCGCGAGCTCCGCCGGACGGTGCACGACCTGCGCCGGCACACGGCCGCGCCCATCGCGCTGCTCTGCCACAGCTACGGCTCGGTCCTGTGCGCCGCCGCCGCGCCGGGCCTGCCCGTCTCCGACCTGGCGGTCTTCGGCAGCCCGGGCCTCGGCGGGGCCCGCACCGCCGCCGACCTCGCCGGCTCCCCCGCCGAGCAGCGTTCCTCGGGCGACCGCCCGCCGGCCACGACCGGCTCGCGCATCGACGCCCGCGCCGCTCTCACCGCATCGGCCGGCACGCCCCGAAGGGCCGTCGCAGCCGCCACCGGAGCAGCCGTACAAGGAAGCGCCCTCAGGGTGTGGGCGGCCCGGGGGCAGAACGACTGGATCCGGTTCGTCCCGCACACCAGGATCGGCCCGGTCGGCTTCGGCACCGACCCGATGAGCCCGGGCTTCGGAGCACGCCACTTCGACGCGGGAGCAGGCGGCCACAGCGACTACTTCACCCCCGGCACCCCTTCCTTACGCAACCTCACCTGGATCACCCTCGGCCACCCCACCAAGGTGACCGCCGCACCCAGAACCCCGTAGCCACCCCACCAAGGCGACCGCCTGGAGACGGGCGCCCGGGCTCGGGGTGTGGTTCGTTCCGGACAAGCCGGTCGTGGCCTTGGCCGCGTCGATCGGACCGAAGACGGCGCGAGCGCACAACAGGCGCTACCACATGTCCGCTTCGATGAACGCCTGGGAAAGGTCGCCGTCACGGAGGGCTTCGGTGGGAATGACGAACAGCACGGCTCCTCCTTCGGAGAACTCCCACTCTCCGAGGTTGCTGGAGATCCGGAGCAGGTGGGTGTGCCCGTCCGACGAGAGCTGGTCGGTGTTCAGCAGCCACCCGAAGGCCTGATCGTCGTGCATGGCCGCCGGATAGTAGCCCTCGCCCGGAGGCCACGCGTCGAACCACTCCGGTCCCAGAACACTCTCTTCGGGATCCCCCAGGCTGCGAAGGTCGGGCCCTGGGTCGAGGCCGAACTCCTCGATGAGCTGCTCCAGGCTCGCGTCGGCAGGGACGTTCGGCAACCCGAGGCAGGGGTCGGCGTGCAGCGGCACCGGCGTGAAGCCGTCCGCCACCGGCGACGGCCCCGAGACCTCCGTGGCACGGGCCGGATCAGCGGGAACGACGCGGCAGTAGGCGGGATCCTGGTGATCGACATAGCGGTGCTCGAAGCCGTGGGGGATCGCGTAGTGACAGAAGAAGTTGAGCAGACCGAACCGGCGGGGCAGCGAGTCCCCAAGCCACGGCGCCAGCGCGTCGACGTCCAGGACGGCGAACAGAGTGAGCGGTAGATCATCGTCGTACATCGGCCACGGCGTTCCCGGGTCCATCAGGGCGGGGCCGCCCAGACGGCATCGTCCCGTCGCCGGCCGGTTCTCACTGGCGGGCTCCAGGCCGAATCCGGGTCTGGCAAGCGCGGCCACCTGGGGCCCGAGATGATCTCCCAGGCGTTCGACGCACACCTCGCGGATGCGCGTCAGTTCGGTTTGCTGGTTCACCTGATCCAGCCAAGCATCCATCGCCGACAAAATCTGGATCTTGACCGGATTCCGCTCGCCGCCCACCCCGGAGACGACGGCCGACCTGCCTCCGCTGCTCCCGGTGTTCTCCAACCACGACGGTCGACCTTCTCGACGTCCAGCCGCGCCCACTCCGCGGCCCACTGCTCGTGAAGCTCAGCGATCCGCTGCCGCTCCCGGTCAGCCGCCGCGCCGGCTCCTCCTGCAACGACCCCGAGCGTCACCACCGCCTCGCCCACCTGCGCCGCGACATCCCGGAGGGGGCGCACCCAGCGGGACCTCCTAGCCTCTGGCCAGACTGATACGCCAACGAGCCGCACCCGCGGCACAAAGAGTGGCACCACCGGCCGCCATGAGGACTATCGCTGGAATCCTCACGAGGTTACGAACGTCCACGCATCCCACCGCGCTGTTCTGTTCCACCAAGGTGGCGAATGGGGAAGGAGACTCGCCGGGCATGGCCTGGACGAAAGCCGACCCGCATCCTTCTCCGCCCGAGGTGACCGGGAGCAGGCCGGTGAGAGCACCCGAGCCGATCAGCAGGAAAGCCGCGAACGCCAACGCCCTGGCACTCATGCGAAAGTCCCCTTCACGTCCAGCTCGGCCCCAACGGATCATGCCATGCTGAACTCCGTTCCGGGAACGGCACGGGAGCGGCGAGATACCACGGCCGTCGAGCTACGCGTGGCGGGCGGCGAAGGCCAGCGTGCCGTCGGCCAGCGTGCCTTCGGCCAGCGTGCCTTCGGCCAGCGTGCCGTCGGCCAGCGTGCCGTCGGCAACCGCCCGGCGGCCACGACGCCGCGCAGCGTCGGCGTCGGCGTCGGCGTCGGCGTCGGCGGCAGGCCACCAGGTCGTGGCGCGGGTCCGACGCCTGCTGGAACCATCGGTGGCAACGCCAAGAAGCTGCGCTTCGCCAACACGACGCAGAACGCCCGCGGTGGGCTCGGACGGCGACACAGCCGGCTCGGAGCCGAACGTCGGCCGCGACTCCTCGGACGACACCAGCGGCTGAAGCCTGACCGCTTACCGGATGCCAGGGACATCTGCACGCCCGGTGGATCCAGATGGAGTCGTCGGGTCCACTGGGCCATGGCTGGCTGGGCCGTAACAGGGTTCGACGACAGCGAGACCGAGTACCGCGTCCGGCCTGGGAGGCGAGGCCCATCGGTACGGTGACGCCCGGCTGTCGCCTCCCCACCGCTGACCCCGACCTGCAGGCCGCCGAGGACGACCGGCCGAGGGCGGGCGTCGCAGGCGCCGCTACTGCCGGGACGGCGCCACGGTAGTCGGCGCGCTTCTTCGCAGGACTTGGATCTGCGGACAGTCGTCCACGGCCGAACCGGATGCGGTGCTGACGTTGCGGAATGGCCACCTCACCAGACGCGCCACCGAGATCATCCTCACGCTCACGTCGGTGCGCCTTGTCTGGGCGCACATCCCCTTGGGCGCACACTCCCCCGGGGCTCGACACCCACGGTGGCAAAGGACGCCGAGCCCACGCCGGGGGCTCAGACGCGGCGCAGACCGCCAGTCGTACCAGTACTCACCGCAGAAGGCGCACGCACCAGGACCTCCACACCCAGAGGACAAGAAAAGCGCCGCACCCGGGCCAGGGCAGCACGGACACGGCGGACACCGCCCGTGCCCGCCCCAGGAAATGCGCACATCAGGGCGTGCACACCCCAGACGACAAGAAAGCGCCGCACCCGGGCCAGGGCGACACGGACACGACGCACACCACCCCCGCCCGCCCCAGGAAATGCGCACATCAGCGCGTGCACACCCAGACGACAAGAAAGACGCCGCACCCGGGCCAGGGCGACACGGACACGACGCACACCACCCCCGCCCGCCCCAGGAAATGCGCACATCAGCGCGTGCACACCCAGACGACAAGAAAGACGCCGCACCCGGGCCAGGGCGACACGGACACGACGCACACCACCCCCGCCCGCCCCAGGAAATGCGCACATCAGGGCGTGCACACTCCAGGCGGCGAGAAAGACGCCGCGCCCGGGCCGGGGTGGCTCGGGCGCGGCGCAGATTGCCGGGTGTCGGTGCGCGGCCGGGTGGTGCACCGGTCCGGTGGTGTCCACCCCAAGTGTCGGTGTGTTCCCCGGGCAGTGCCCGCCCCGCATGGTGGCCGCCCCGGGTAATGCCCACCTCGGGTGGTGGCCGCACCGCATGGTGGCCGCCCCCGGTAGTGGCTTCCCCGGGTAGTGGCCGCCCCAGGTGGTGGCCGCCTCGAAGAGGTGGCCACCATGCGGGGTGGTCCGCCAGAGAACTGGTCGCCTCAAGGGTCGTCCCTCAAAGGGTGGTCGCCACAAGGGGCGATCCCACGAAGAGGTGGTCCTTCGAAGAGGTGGTTCCTCGGAGGGGTGGTCCTTCGGAGGGGTGGTTGTGGTTGGGTGGTCTTGAGGGGGTCAGCGGGTGGCGCCGGCTTCCCACTTCGGGGCGCCGTACTGGTAGGCGCCGAGGCTGGGGACGGGGTCGGTCGAGCCGTCGTTGACGCCGGGCAGCGGGATCGCCGCGTTGCGGGCGGGTGAGGGCTCCGACAGGCGGTAGTCGTGCTTGGCGGCGTCCACGAACAGCGGGTCGACGCCGTCGGGCAGGTTGTTGGACAGCACCATGCCGCCGTTGGTGGCGTCCTTGATGCCGCGGATGGGGCCGATGTTGTTGTAGACCTTGGTGCCGGTCGAGTTGCCCGGCTCCTTGACGTAGAACATCGTCATGCCGCCGGTGTTGTTGTAGACGCCGTTGTTCTTGGAGCCGCCGCCGAGGCCGTTCAGCATGACGGTGCCCTCGGGGTTGCCCCAGCCGACGTTGTTGGCGATGACGATGTTGCTCTGGCCGTTGTCGGCGTAGACGCCGGTGACCCCGAACGACGTGGCGCCCTTCTTCGGCGTGGGGTCGTGCAGGACGTTGTGGTGGATCTGGGTGCCGAGCATGTCGGAGCCGCAGCAGGTGTAGATCGCCGCGGTGTCGAGGCTCAGGCGCGCGTAGTCGGAGATGTCGTTGTACGCGATGTGGTCGGGGCCGGGGGTGCCGCCGATGGCGGTGTCCCACTGCAGGTTGATGCCGCTGCGGCCGACCCGGTACATGGTGTTGTGCGTGATGGTCTGGCTGTTGCCCTGCACGGCGACGGGGGCGGCGTAGGTGCCGAGGTAGTTGACGTCGTGGATGACGTTGTTGGAGACGGTGTTGCGCTGTCCGCGCAGCGCGATGCCGTTGCCGGCGCTGAGCGACAGGTCGCTGTTGACGACCTGGTTGTCGGTGCCGTTGACGACGATGCCGGTGTCGGCGACGCCGCGGGTCACGGTCGAGCCGCAGTCGGCGGCGCCGCGGGTGATGTCGGTGTAGTGGGAGAGGTACTTGGCGGTGATCCCGTCGATGACGACGTGGCTGCTGCCCACGCCGGTCTCGATGGTGGAGGCGAACAGGTTGACCCCGGCGATCGTGGTGTGGCCGACGTTGCGCAGGTCGAAGGCGAGCTTGCGGGTCTTGGCCTCGATGACGTGCAGGTTGGGGTTGTCCTCGCTGTAGAGGTAGAGGCGCTTGCCGGCGGGGTCGTAGAACCAGGTGCCGGGGTGCGCGAGCTCGCCGATCTTGCCGGAGAGCGCGTAGCGGGTGTCCTTGGGCACGATCTTGTGGCTGCAGGGCGGCGCCACGTCGAGGGTGACGGAGCCGACCTCGGAGCTCTTCACGGTGCCGGTGGCGGTGATGAACCAGTAGTTCGTCTGGGCGCGGGCGCCGTTCCAGTACCCGGCGGGGCGGGTCAGCGCGGGGTCGACGATGGTGGCGGCCGCGCTGCCGGCGGCGGCGTACTGCACCGCCGGGTCGAGCAGGTCGAGGCCGGGGTACGGCCACTGGGCCTCGATGTTCATCTTCTTGTCGGTGAACGTCTGCACGGTGGTGACGTCGGTTCCGAGGTCGGCGGCGGTGCTGTAGACGTGGCCCGCCTCGACGGCCTGGCTGAAGGGCGAGTCGAGCGCGTACGGGTCGGTCTGGGCGATGCGCTGCACGTCGTCGCCGGTGAGGCGGGCCCAGCCGCGCAGCCGGGTCGTACCGCTCAGCGTCACTTTCGCGCCGGGGAAGGCCCGGTAGGTGATGGGTTTGCCCTCGGTGCCCGAGCGGGCGGGCACGACGGTTTCCTCGTAGGTGCCTCCCATGATGAGGCAGGTGTCGCCGGGCACCATGACGTCGGCGCACTGCTGGATGTGGCGGTACGGCGCCACGGTGGAGCGCCCGTTGGACGACTCCCTGCCCCAGGGCGCGACGTAGTAGGTGGCGCCGCCGTCGGCCCCGTCGGCGGTGTCGGCGGCGGCCGGGGGGACGGCCGCGGCGACGCCGCACACCGACGCGATCAGCACGGCCGCGACCGGCCGCCAGTTACCTAACACTTCATTTCCTCCCTCTTCCGTCCATGACGGATGTGTGGCTGAAGGCATGACGGCCTGACGGCGCGGCCACCTGGGGGCGGCGCCGTGGCGTGGGGGCGGTTCAGCCCTTGACCGCGCCGACCGTCAGGCCGCTGATGATGTGGCGCTGCATGTAGACGAAGAAGATGATCACCGGCGCCACGGCGAGCAGCAGGTTCGGGAAGACCTTCGTCAGGTCCGTGGAGTACTGGCTGATCCCCGCGTAGATCGCCGTCGTCACCGTGTACCGCCCCGAGCCGGGGCTGAGCAGGATCTGCGGGCTGACGAAGTCGTTCCAGATGCCGATGGAGTTGAGGATCAGCACGGTCACGACGGCGGGCCGCATCAGCGGGAAGATGATCGTCCAGAAGGTACGCAGCCTCCCGGCGCCGTCGATCATCGCCGCCTGGTCGATCGCCGGCGGGATCGTCCTGATGAACCCGACGAACAGGAAGATGCTCACCGGGAGCGTCGAGGCGACGTCGTGCGCCACCAGGCCGGTCACGGTGTTGGCCAGGCCGACGGAGCGCAGCACGTAGATCACCGGGATGATCAGGGCCGCGCCCGGGATGAACGTGCCGGCGAGGAAGTACAGCAGCAGCAGCTGGGTGCGCCGCTTGAGGCTGCGCGCGATCGCGTAGGCGGCGGGTCCCGCCATGACGATGCACAGGATGTCCACGACGACGACGAGGAACAGGGTGAACCCGTAGCCGCCGATCACGTTGTACTGGGGGCTGCTGACGGCGTTGCCGAGGTACTCGAGCGTCAGATTGCCCAGGGGCAGCGAGAACGGGCTGCCGAGGATGTCCTCCTGCGTCTTGAAGCTGTTGACCACCAGCAGGTAGATGGGCACGGTCATGGCCAGGAAGAGCAGGGCCAGCATGACCGGGCGCACCACCGGCCGCCGGGGGCGGCGCGGCTCGCGCGCCGCCGTGCGCCCGCGTTCGGTTTCCGCGTGTACGACCATCACCGGCTCCTAACTCGTCGCGGCCCGGTCTTGCCGGTTGCGCATCGCGGTGACCAGGAGGGCGAGGACGGCGGACACGACCATGAGGAACACGGCCTGCGCGGTCGCGTAGCCGACCTTCGTCCCCTCGAAGGACCGGGCGAGGATGACGAACGAGTACGTCTGGGTGGCGCCCGCCGGCCCTCCGCCGGTGAGGCTGACGACCAGGTCGTACGTCCTGATCAGCCCGATGAGGTTGAGCACGGTCGCGACGGTCACCACCGGGGCGATCATGGGGATCACCACGCGCAGGTTGATCTGGCGCTTGGTGGCGCCGTCGATCGCGGCGGCTTCGAGGAGTTCGGCCGGGACCGTCTGCAGCGCCGCGACGAACAGCACCACGTTGAACCCGAAGCCGGCCCACACGATCACCCCGATCAGCGTGATCAGGGCGAGGTTCTCCTCGAACAGGAAGCCGACGGGGCCGATGCCGAACTGCTTGAGCGTGCTGTTGATGGCGCCGTTCGTGCCGAGGATGGCCGCCCACAGGTAGCCGAGGATCAGCGCGCTGATGACGTGCGGGTAGTACGCGAGGGTGCGGAAGAACGAGTTCGTCCGCGAGCGCTCCTTGAGCAGCAGCGCGTACGCCAGACCGCCGCCGATCATGAGGACGGTGCCGGTGACGGCGACGATGGCGGTCACGTACCAGGCGCTGGTCGAGTTCGGGTCGTCGAACAGGTGCCAGTAGTTGTCGAGCCCGACGAACATGGCCTCGGAGAAGCCGTTCCAGTCGGTGAGGCTGATGTAGATCGCGACGCCCACCGGCACGACGGTCATGACGGTGTAGAGCGCCACGGACGGCGCGACGAGCGCGAACGTGACCGCGCCCTCCCGGTACCTGGCCAGCCGCCGGGCGCGGGCCTCGCCGCGCCGGGGTCCGGCCGGCTGGGGAGCCGGCCGGGTCCGCTGGGTCATCTCTGCGAGTTCCACCACTTGTCCAGACTCTCGGCGACCTTCGCGGCCGTGGCGCCGGTGAACAGGGACTGGACCTGCGTGTTCAGCTCACCCGAGTAGCCGTCGATGGGCTGGCGCGGGCCCGACCTGACGATGAGGGACGGCGCGGCGTCCAGGATCTTCTGCACCTCGGTGCCGAGGCTGGACATCTTGTAGGTGAAGCCCTTGCGCAGGTTGCCGTCGGCGGCGAGCTGGCTCTCGATGGCGGCGGGGTCGGTGACGAGCCACTTCACCAGGTCGATCGCGGCGGCCTTGTGCTTGGACTGGTTGACGACGACGTACGAGTTGGCGATGTTGCCGACCTGGCCGGTCGGGTGGGCGCCGTCGCTCGGCATGGTGAACACGCCGATCTCGTCGCTCTTCTTGGCGGCGTCGGCGGCGGGCACGAAGAACGACCCCATGATGTACATCGCGGACTTGCCGTCGAGGAACGCCGTCTGCCCGTCGGCGTAGGTGACGCCGAGGGAGCTCTTGTCGAGGTAGCCCTGGTCGATCCAGCCCTTGTAGCGCTCGAAGTACTTGACGTATCCGCTGCCGGCGAAGGTGACCTGGTTGTCCTTGCGCTTGAGGATCCAGTCGGGGTCCTCGGTCATGACGCCGGAGTCGGCGAGCAACGAGAACTGCGCGCCCGGCACCCACTGCCCCGCGGTCTGCAGCGGCGTGTAGCCGGCGGCCTTGAGCTTGGCCATGGCGTCCTGGAACTGGTCGAGCGTCTTGATGCCGGTCGCGTCGAGGCCCGCCTTGGCGAAGGCGGCCTTGTTGTAGAAGACGAGCGACTGGATCTGCGAGCCGACGCCGACGAGGTAGCGCTTGCCGTCGATGGCGTACTGGTCGGCGAGGGGGGTCTCGGCCGTCCACGCCTCGCCGGTGAGGTCGGCGAACAGGGTGGCGTTGTCCTTCGTCGGCGTGATCTGCTGCGCGACGTCCGGCGGGTCGCCCGCGGCGAGGTCCTGGGTGAGCTTCGCGGTCGCGGAGATCGTGCCGGTCAGCTCCAGGTTGACCTTCACGCCGGGGTGGCTCTGCTCGTACTTGGCGAACAGGCCCTTCCAGTACTGCTCCGTCAGGTTCGGCGTGATGTTGACGATCATCCGCAGGGTCGTGCTACCGGAGGACTCCTCCGAGCCGCCGCCGCAGGCGGTGGCCGTCGCCACTAACGTCGTCGCCGCGAGGGCGGCAGTGCAGGCCCGGCGCCAGAGTGTTCCCATTGTGCTGCACGCTCCAGTGAATTGTCGTGAGTGATCGGTACGTGTGAGTGATCGCGAAGTCGTCGGGCATGGGCTGTCGCGCTCGGAGCCGCCCGCGTGCGGGCCGGCCGCCCTCGGGCTCCTGTCACGGCGCCCGCCCCCCGGTGCGCCTCGTGGGCGGGGGCGGGTGCCGGGCCGGACGCGCGGGTCCGGCGGTGTCCCGGTGCGGGCCGGACGCCGGTCCGCGGGTTCACCGGCGACCATGATGGCGGGTCGCCGTCTGACGCTCTGACAGGGAGGTACGCCGAACGGCTGCCGGTCCGCATCGACCACCATCCCTGGCGTTCATCGTCTATCGATAGGTGATTTTATGTGGCACGACTCACAGGATCAAGAGTCATCCGGTGAGTAACCGTCGCGGCTCTCCGACCAGGTGACGGCGAACCGGCCGCCGGCCACCGTCCGGGCTGTGAGCGTGAGCGTCAGACGGGTCAGCCGCCCGCCCCAGCTCCGCCGCAGCCGGGCGTCGTCCAGCTCCCTGTGGTCCACGGCCGCCACGGCGGCCCCCGGCTCCCAGCGCGCCGCCAGCCGCCGCCCGCCGTCCACGGTGACGACCGCCCAGCCGTCGCCGTACGCGACGTCGCCGGAGAGCACGTGGCGCAGCGCCACGGACTCCGGGCGCCCGTCCCACTCGTCCTCCACGACGACGCGGGGCTCCGCGCCGTCGCGCACCAGGCGGACGGACCGTTCCCAGCGCTCCAGCAGCCCGCGCGGGTAGGCGCCGGCGAGGTCGGCGCGCAGGCCCGCCACGCGCTCGCCCAGCTCCACGGCGACGTCCCGCGCCGCGTGGCCCGCGCCGGGCCGCTGCCCGGCCCCCGGCTCCGGCACGTTGTGCCAGGCGCTCTGGAAGGGCCACTCGTCGTAGCGGCGGGGGCCGAAGGTCGCCGTCGTGTACGTGGGCTGGCCGACGTCCACGACGATCGGCCTGCCGTCCAGCGCCACCCAGTAGGAGCCCACGTCCAGGTGGTTGTGGTGCTCGCCGTTGTGCCCCGCCTTGACGGCGACGGCCAGCCCGCGCGGGCTCCCCGCCCGCTCGCGCGCCACCAGGAGCTGGATGCGCGGCAGCCAGGTCTCGCGGGCCAGCCAGGGGCCCTGCTCCTCCGGCTCCGGAGGGGACGCGACCTCGTGGCACCACCGCCGGTCCGCCAGGGCCGCCAGCGCGGACCCCAGCCCGGCCCCGGGATGCGCGGCCCCGCCCGCCGCGCGGGCTCCTGCCACCGCGTACGCCGCCGTGGCCGGCCGCCCGAGGAGCCGTCCCCAACGGAACGGCACCTGCCAGGGCCGCTCGCCGGGCAGCCGGGCGGGGGCGTCGCCGGTGTTGACGTACCAGTCGCCGCCGAGGTGCACCCGCTGCGGGTAGGCGAGCACGGCGGGCAGCACGGGCAGGTCCCTGGCGTCGAGGGCCGGGCCGCCCGCGCCGGCCAGCAGGTCCAGCGCCTCCAGGAGCTTGCAGGCGCCCTGCCACCAGTAGGCGATGCCCTCGTCGATGCCGCCGTCGTCGGGCAGGCAGGCGAGGTAGCGGTCGAGGCCCTCGATCACCAGCCGGACCAGGCGGGCACGCCGCCGCCGGTCGTGGCGGAGCAGGAGCGCCGCCGCGAGGACCGCGCCGTGGATCCACGGGTTCCAGTTGTTGGCGTCGCCGGTCAGGCCGATCCATTGCCAGTCGCGCACCCGCTCGAACGGGGTGAGCACGCGGGCGTCCACCTCGCGCTCCAGGCGGCGGCGCAGGCCGGGCGCCCGGACGTCGAGGTGCGGCCCCAGGGCGTGGCAGGCCCACGCGAACAGCGACGCGACCTCGGCGGCGCCCAGGTCGAGGAAGGGCTCGCGGGGGTCGGGCACGACCTCGCCCCTGGCCGCCGCCCCGCGGTCGTGCGGGGCCCAGCACCAGGTGCTCGACTCGGCGAGCAGCGTCAGCCCGTCCACGGCGGCGTCGAGGTGGGGGCAGGCGCCGGGCGGGGCGGTCGCGGGGGCCGTCTCGCCGGTGAGCACGGCGGCGAGCGCCAGGACGTTCACCCGCTCGCGCAGCCGCCGCACCTTGTCCTCGTGGACGGTGCGCGCGCCGTCGCGGAAGGCGCGCGCCCAGTCGGAGGCGAGCGGTTGCGGGGCGGGACGGGTCAGCTCGTCCGCGGCGGCGGACAGGACGGCGTCCCGCTCGGCCGCGGGCACCGCGTCCCACACGGACCGGCCGGTCACGTCGGGGACGCCGATCCCGGCGGCGGGGTCGGCGAGCAGGCGGGCGAGCGCCCCACGCCGCTCCAGCACGGGCCCCAGCCTGACCCGCAGGGACGCACCCGTGTCCCCCGACGCGGGGGTGGAGTGCGGGGCGGGGGCGGGCCCGGTCACCGGTGCTCCTCCTCTTCCTCCAACACCAGCTCGATGACGGGAAGCAGCACGTCGGGCGCCGACACGGGAAGGGTCAGCGTGAGCGTGCCCGCGGGCCGGCCGGGAGGCGCGAGGTTGTTGTGCTCGTGCAGGCCGCCGTCGAGCTGCTGGACGCGTACCTCCGACCCGTCGTGGAGGAGTTGCGCGTACCGGACGCGACCGGCGAGGCCGGGCAGGTGGACGTGCTTGAGCGGCCAGGCGAGCAGGTGGAGGTAGAGGCGCCGGCCGCGCTGGGTGTAGAGGGCGTTGGGCGGCGGCTGGAACCGGCTCGGCCCGGCGCCGTGGACGGCGCGCTCGTGCAGCTCCATCCAGGCGGCGATGGCGCTCAGGGTGCCGCGGGCGCGGGGGTCGAGCGCGCCGCGCCCGGTGGGGCCGACGTTGAGCAGCAGGTTGCCGCCGCAGGCGACCGACTGGACGAGCATCCGCACGAGCAGCGCGGGGTCCTTGTAGTCGTGGTTGTCGCGGTCGTAGCCCCACGAGCCGTTGAGCGTGTGGCACGCCTCCCACATGACCTCGGCGCCGTCGCGGGTGAGCGGCTGGTCGGGCTGGTACTGCTCGGGTGTCACGTAGTCGCCCGGGATGCCGAGGCGGTCGTTGACGAGGATGCCCGGCCGCAGCTCGCGGACGGTCCTCATGAGCTCGTCCGCGCCCCACTCCTCCGGCCCCTTCCCCGGGCGCCCGTCGGGGGCGGGCGGGTAGGTGAAGTCGAAGAAGAGCAGGTCGATCGGGCCGTACCCGGTGAGCAGCTCGCGCACCTGGCCCCGCATGTAGGCGCGGTAGCGGGCCATGTCCCTGGTGGCGTTCACGTCGGGGGGCGCGCTGTCGCGCAGCGGGTGGAAGCGGTCGACGGTGAAGTCGGGGTGGCGCCAGTCGAGCAGCGAGTAGTACAGGCCGACGCGCAGGCCCTCGGCGCGCATGGCCTCGGCGAACTCCGCCACGAGGTCCCTGCCGGTCGCGCGGGCGGAGGTGTAGCCGGTCAGCTTCGAGTCGAAGAGGCAGAACCCGTCGTGGTGCTTGGCGGTCAGGACGGCGTAGCGCATGCCGGCCTCGCGGGCGGCCCTGGCCAGCCGCCCCGCGTCGAACAGGTCGGGGTCGAACTGCTCCAGGTAGCGGTCGTACTGCTCGTCGGACATGGTCTCGCGGCTGCGCACCCATTCGTGCCTGGCGGCGAGACTGTAGAGGCCGAAGTGGACGAACATGCCGAACCGCGCTGCCGCGAACCACTCGCTGGATGCCGCTGACACTGAAGTCTCCTCCCGAGGTTGACAGCCCTCGTCGATCGGCAGTTACATCTATCATCGATAGGCGATAATGTCACTGCTGTTGCGCTGAGAGGCATGGGGAATGAACGCGACTGGACATGGGGAAGCGCCGGCGACCGGGGGCACGGAGACGTACGAGTCGATGCTCGCGCCGGTGCACACCTCGTCCTTCGTCCGGCCGACGGCCGGCATGATCGAGGCTCTCGGCGAGGTCAGCGCCGCCACCGCGTGCGCGAAGCTCCACCAGATGGGCATCACGCGCACCTTCATCGACGGTCCCGTGCCGCTGCACAGGACGCCCGACGTGCACGTCACCGGCGGCGCCGTGACGCTGCAGTTCCTGCCCCGCCGCGAGGACGTCTTCTCCGGCACCGAACAGGAGGACGCCGAGCGCAAGACGGCGCTGTGGGGGGTGCTGGAGTCGATCAGGCCGGGCGACGTGCTCGTCGTGTCGGCCCAGGCCAGCCACTTCACCGGCTGCCTCGGCGACATGCTCGTCCGCTACTTCAAGCTGCGCGGCGGCGCCGGCATCGTCGTGGACGGCCGGGTGCGCGACGCGGCGCGCGTGCGCGCGCTCGGCGTGCCCATCTGGTGCACGGGGGTGACCCCGCACTACGCGTCGCAGACCGAGCTGTGGCCGTCGGCGTTCAACGTCCCCGTGGGGGTGGGCGGCGTGCTGGTGACGCCGGGCGACATCATCGTGGCCGACGAGGACGGCGCGGTCGTCGTGCCGCAGAAGAGCGCCGTCGCCGTGGCCGAGGACGCCCTGCGGCACCAGGACCGCGAGGCGTTCGCCCGCCGCCGCCTCGACGAGGGCGGCCGGCTGTCCGACTACTACCCGCTGACCGGGGCCGGCCTCGACGAGTACCTGGCCGCCCGCGCGGGCGGCGACGAGCAGGCCGCCGCGCTCTGACCCAGGACCCGACGGTCAGGGCGGCGGTGCTCCGGCCCTGACCCCTAACGGACGAGAACCCCGCCGGGAGCGTGCCCGGCGGGGTTCTTCCGCGTCCTGGAGGACCGTCAGGCCAGCAGCTCCGGCGGGACGAACCCGGCCTCGGCCAGCCGTTCCCACAGCTCGTCAGGCACGCTCACGCGGAACGACTCGGCGTTCCCCGTCACCTCCGCCTCCGACCGGCAGCCGAGGACGACGGACCGGACGGCCGGGTGCAGGAACGGGAACCGGATCGCCGCCGCCGTGAGCGGCACCCCGAACCCGGCGCAGATCTCCCTGCACCTCTGGGCCCGGGCGAGCGCCTCGCCGGGCACCGGACGGTAGTTGAACATCGCGTCCGGGCGGGGGTCGGCCAGCAGCCCGGTGTTGAACACGCCGCCGACGACCACCGCCGTGCCCGTTTTGAGGCACAGCGGCAGCAGGGTCCCCAGCGCCTCGTGGTCGAGCAGGGTGAACCGCCCCGCGACGAGGACGGCGTCCGGCTCGTACTCCGCCACGTGCGCGGCGAGCGGGCCGCTGTGGTTCATCCCGAAGCCGATGGCCTTGACCAGCCCCTCGTCGCGCAGCCTGCGCGCCGCCGGGTAGGCCGTCCGCCGGACCTCGTCGGGGTGGTCGTCCGGGTCGTGCAGGTACAGGATGTCCACCGACGAGCGGCGCAGCCGCCGCAGGCTCGACTCCAGCGACTCGCGGATGCCGCGCTCGGTCCAGTCGGTCACGACGTCCACGCGCGACTCCTCGGAGCCCGCGGCGGGCCGCAGGAGCCAGCCCGCCTTCGTCGAGATCACGGGACGACCGGCGCCGGACGCCTCCAGGGTGCGGCCGAGCCGCTCCTCGGCCAGCCCGTGCCCGTAGCGCGGGGCGGTGTCGAAGTACGTCATGCCCTCGCGGACGGCGGCGGTCACGGTGGCGGCGGCGTCCTGCTCGCTCACCTCCGCGAACAGGTTGCCGATCGGCGCGGTGCCGATGCCGAGGGGCGGCAGCTCGACCGCGAGCCTGGAGGGCGCCCTGTGCGTGCCGGGGCCGGTCATGCCGTCACCCGCCCCTGGTCCACGGCCTCCCAGGGGGTGCCGTAGGCGGGCCGCCCGCCCCTGAGCGTCATCGTCAGCGTGAGCCGCACCTGCGCCGAGCCGGGCAGGCTCACCGCCACGTACGGTCCCTCGACCGGCAGGGCCGGCCCGTCGTCGGCGCGGACGGTGTGGACGACGTGCTCGGCGTACGTGCCGGCCTGCACGACGACCTCGCGCGGCTCCTGGCCGAGGTTGACCAGCTCGACCACGGTGTGGTCCGGCCGGATGTCGCTCACGAGCGCGGCGACGTCCGCGGGCAGGCCGGGGCGGCGCAGCGCGGCGTCGTGGTAGCGGACGTGCATCTGGGCCAGGCCGCCGTTGTAGAGCACCTGCGGCGAGCCGGTGGTGAGCTGCAGCAGCGCCTCCGTGACCACCGGGTTGCGGTCCTGCCAGTGGTGGATGCCGAACGCGTCGGGGCCGACGGCCGGGTCGACCCGGTCGTCCTCGATCGACTCGACCCGCTGGGCGCAGGCGTCCATGGCGCTGCGCAGCATCCGCTCGGGGAAGCCGGGGTTGCGGCCGGCGAGGAACTCGTACCAGGGCTCCTCGTGGCCCGCCTCCTCCTTGGTCCGCTGGGTGTGGACGGCCGCCCAGTCCCAGCTCGAGCCCTCCCTGAGGTGGTCGATCCGCTCCCGGTCGGCGCCGTCCCGGCTGAAGTGCCACAGCGACACGGGCAACTGCGTCGGCATGACGTTCCAGTCGAACCAGCCGCGGTCGCCGCGCCGCATCGGCGCCATGAGCGTCTCCTGCTGCTCCAGCCCCCGCAGGTGCGGACGCCAGCGCCTGGTGATGGTGGTCACGTCGGCGGGGCGGCGGCGCTCGGCGTGGCGCAGCACCGTGTCCAGCGGGTTGCGGGCCAGCTCCAGGTAGGACGCGTCGCCGGTCAGCAGGGTGGCGTTGGCGGCGCCGACGATGGCGCCGGTGCCGACGGGCGGCAGGCCGTGCGGCCAGGACCAGCCGTAGTGCCCGCCGTACCAGCGGCCCTCCAGGTACTCCCCCACGACGCCGGTGAGGCCGGCGTTGTCCGGCACGACGTCGCGGCCGTCGAGGCGTTCGCGCCAGGCGCCGGCGTACTCGGCCACCCAGTCGGCGTAGCGGCGCTCGCCGGTGAGGAGGTAGGCGTTGGTGACGAGGCTGGTCGCGGCCAGGTTGACGATGACGTCGCCGCGTCCCATCCGGTCCCACATCACCCGGCCGTACGCGCGGGCCCGCTCGGGCGCGGCGGCCAGCTCGTCGAAGGAGGTGAAGCCGTCGATCCAGTCGAGCGGCATCCCGTACGGACGCAGCGCGAGGCTCCAGGGGAAGTACGCCTCGTCGTCGGCGAAGCCCCAGCGCGGGCCGCCCGCGCCGTTGTGCGGGGCGCGGATGACGCGGTGCTCCGGGTCGTAGTTGGGGCCGCCGGGCAGGTAGAGATCGGCGAAGCGGCGGGCGAGCCCGCGCAGCTCGGCGTCGCCGGGCTCGGCCAGGCACAGCCCGTAGAACAGCAGCATGCCCTCGCCTTGGTGGAACCAGTCGTAGCCGCGTTCCATGCCGTCGATCAGCATGCCCATCTCGGCGAGCTGGGCGGACACGCCGCGCCAGTGCCGCCGCGTGGCGGCGAGGAGGTCGTCGCTGCCGCCAAGGAGGTAGAGCGTCGGCCAGTTGAAGAACGCCTCGTAGAAGTCGTCCACGCCGTCGCGGCCGTCGAGGCCGTGCCCGAGCGAGTCGCGGAAGACCAGGCGGCCGTCGCGCTCGGTGTACCGGTCGGAGAAGACGCGCCACGCCTTGTCCTGGACGGCGAACAGCTCCCGTTCCAGCGCGGCCCAGGCGGGCGGCTCCACGGTGACGCGGGTCGCCTCCAGCGCCGGGACGCGCGGCTGCGGGGCCGGGCGGGTCACCGCCGGCTCCGGGGCCGTGCGGGTCGTCTCCAGGGCCGGTACGCGCGGCTGATCGGACGCCGTCACCGCTTCGCCGCCCCCGCCGCCGGGCCGCCGCCGAGTCTCGCTGCCATGAAGAACAACACCCGCTTTCACAATCGCTGATCGATACCCGATGATTAAGATCCTCCTGACCTGGGGGCAGACGTGTCAATACTTGCCGAGCGCGTGGAGGATGCGTGATCGACTGCCATGCCCATCTCTGGAACCCCGCCGAGGGGTTCCCCTGGATCCGTCCGGGCTCTCCGCACTTCCGGGCGTTCACCGTGGACGACCTGGCCGCGTCGGGGGCCGGGCTGGGGCTGACGGGCACCGTCCTGGTCGAGGCGTCGCGCGGGGACGCCGGCGAGACATACCTGCTGCGCGACCTGCGGCTGCGTCACCCCGGGCTGATCCTCGGCCACGTCGGGAACCTCCACGTCCACGCCGACCTGGACCCGCCCGGCCTGCGCGACCTGCTCCAGGGCATGGGCCCGGCCCGCCCGGACGGGATGCGCCTCGGCGGCCCCTCGTGGGAGGAGACGCCCGAGCGGGCCAGGGCGCTCGTGCCCGTGCTGGCCGAGCTGGGCCTCGCGCTCGACCTCAACCTCCTGGCGGACGCGCTGCCCGCCGCGGCGGCCGTCGCCGGACGGCACCCGGGCCTGACGGTGGTCGTGGACCACCTCGGCAACCCGGGCAACCTCCTGGATTCCGACCTCTCGGACTGGCGCGCGCAGGTCAGAAGCGCGGCCCGGCTGCCGAACGTGGTCATGAAGATCTCCGGGCTGCTCACCCAGCAGCACGGGGTGCCGCCCGAGCGGGTGGCGGAGCTGGTCGGCCACACGGTCGAGGCGTTCGGCCCCGACCGGTGCCTGCTCGGGTCCGACTGGCCGATCTGCCTGCCGCGCGGCTCACGGCGGCAGTCGCTGGAGCTGGCGCTGCGCGGGCTCTCCGGCCTGACCGCGGACGAGGTCGCGCGGGTGACGCGCACGACCGCCGAGCGCGTGTACGGCCTGGGCGGCCGCGGTTGACAACGATCGGGCGCCCTGATGTGATTCCCATCGATAAGCGATGATCGCTGACTGTGTCCGGAGTTGTTGATGGCCCATTTCGACCTGCCCCTCGATCAACTCGAGACGTACCTGCCGGCCCTGCCCGAGCCGGAGGACCTCGACGAGTTCTGGGCGAAGACGCTCGCCGAGAACTCCGTCCTCGACCTCGGCCTGACGGTGGAGCCGGTGCGCAACGGGCTGGCGACGATCGACACCTTCGACGTCACGTTCGCCGGCTTCGGCGGCCACCCCGTCCGCGGCTGGCTGCACCTGCCCGTGACCAGGAGCGGCCCGCTGCCGGCCGTCGTCGAGTACCTGGGCTACGGCAGCGGCCGCGGCGTGCCGCACGAGAAGCGGCTGTGGGCGTGCGCCGGGTACGCGCACTTCGTCATGGACACCCGGGGCCAGGGCGCCGACACGCCCGACCCCGACCCGGCGACCGGCGACGTCGCCGCGCCCGGCTTCCTGACCCGCGGCGTGCTCGACCCGCACCGGTACTACTACCGCCGCCTCTACACCGACGCGGCACGGGCGGTCGAGGCGGTGCGCTCGCACCCGGCGGTCGACCCGTCGAGGGTCGCGGTCACCGGCACCAGCCAGGGCGGCGGCATCGCGCTCGCCGCGGCCGGTCTCGTTCCCGGCCTCGTCGCCGCGCTGCCCGACGTGCCGTTCCTGTGCCACTTCCAGCGCGCGGCCACCTTCACCGACCAGCCGCCGTACGTGGAGATCACCAGGTTCGTGAAGCTGCACCGCGAGCACGCGGCGACCGTGATGCGGACCCTGTCCTACTTCGACGCCGCCACGCTGGCGCGCCGGGCGACGGCGCCGACGCTGTTCTCGGTCGGCCTCATGGACCGCATCTGCCCGCCGTCCACCGTGTACGCCGCGTTCAACCACTACGGCGCGCTGCGCGGTGTGCGGCCGGAGCACAAGCAGATCAGCGTGTACCCGTTCAACGACCACGAGGGCGGCGGGCCCGACCACGAGGTCGTCAAGCTCGGGTGGTTCGCGCGGCAACTGGAGACGACGGCGTGAAGCCGCCCGGTGTTGTCCATCGATACCTGCTAGGCGATGATCGCCAGTATCATGGATCCGGCGGCTCGCGGTATCGCATGATGGGACTTTCATGGCATCGACACGGCAAGCGAATCGCACGACCGGCGGCTTCGCCTCCACCCTGGCCACCAACAAGGACCGGTTTCGCAACACCCTGATCTCCGACCAGGTGTACGTGCTGCTCCGCCAGGCCATCGTCGAGGGCGATCTCGCGCCGAACGAGCGGGTGGTGGAGTCGGAGATCGCGCGCCGTCTCGGGGTGAGTCAAGCACCGGTGCGCGAGGCGGTCAAGCAGCTCGCCCGCGAGGGCCTGCTCATGCACGTGCCCCGGCGCGGCAACTTCGTCGTGGAGATCTCCACGCAGGACGCCGAGTACGCCCGCCAGGTGCGCGAACCCCTCGAACGGCTGGCCGCGCAGCTGGCCGCCGAGCACATGACCGAGGACAACCTCGCCGAGCTCGACGAGCTGGTGGAGCAGATGCACCGCGCGGTGGCGGCCAACGACGTCAGCCAGTTCCGCGACGCCGACATAGCGTTCCACACGCGGGTCAGCCAGATCGCGGCCAACCCGTTCCTGTTCCGCATGTGGGAGGTGCTGGAGCCCAGCCTGCGCGCGCTGCGCGCCATCGCCGACCCGCTGTTCGAGGGCGACTGGCACGCCATGGCCGACGAGCACGGGCGTCTGGTGTCGCTGCTGCGCGACGGCGACCCCGTCGCGGCGGGCGAGGCGTTCGCCGACCACGCGGCGGGGCGCGCCCCCGTGCCCGACGGCCGCGCGGGCAAGAAGCCCCGGCGGGCCGCCTCACCCAGCGGCGAGTAGCGAGACCTCACCGGCCCGCCGGCGACCCTCGGGTCGCCGGCGGGCCTCGTCATGTCCGGGCCTCGTCATGTCCAGGCCTGGCGCGTCCCGCTCTGACGAGGGCGTCGAGCAGGCCGGGGAACACGTCGTCCAGCTCCGCCCTGCGCAGGGCGTTCATCCGCGAGGTGCCGACGTAGTACTGCCTGATCAGGCCCGCCTCGCGCAGCACCGTGAAGTGGTGGGTGGCGGTGGACTTGCTGACCGGGAGGTCGAAGCCGCCGCAGGCGACGTCCTCGCCCGACGCGTCGAGCTGCGTGACGATGCTGCGGCGCACCGGGTCGACGAGGGCCTCCAGCACCCGCTGGAGGTCGAACTGCGAGGAGTCAGGATGCGGCGGCGTACGTCCCATGGCCCAATGGTACGACGGCCATCGAAGTTTGACAGCCATCGTACTTCTGGGCCACAGTGGGCCCGTTCCCACGACCGAAGGACGTGACATGGCCACGACAGTGCGTTTCCACGAGACCGGCGGGCCCGAGGTGCTGCGGGTGGAGGACCTGGACCCGGGCCGGCCCGGCCCCGGCGAGGCACTGATCCGGGTGGACGCGATCGGCGTCAACCGGGCGGAGGCGCTGTTCCGCCGCGGCACGTACATCGAGCCCGTCAAACGGTTCCCCGCCAGGCTCGGCACCGAGGCCGCCGGGGTGGTCGAGGCGGTCGGGCCCGGTGTCACCGGGTTCGGCGAGGGACAGCCCGTCAGCGTCCTGCCGGCCTTCTCCCCCAACGACTACGGCGTGTACGCCGAGCGCGCGCTCGTCCCCGCGTCGGCGCTCCTGCCCCGCCCCGGCGGGCTGGACGCCGTCTCCGGCGCGGCCGTGTGGATGCCCTACCTGACCGCGTACGGCGCGATGGTGGAGGTGGGCGGCGTGCGGCCGGGCGACGTGACGGTGGTCAACGCGGCCTCCAGCAGCGTCGGCGTGGCCGCGATCCACACCGCGAACCGCCTCGGCGCCACGCCCGTCGCCGTCACCCGCACCAGGGCCAAGAGGGAGCGGCTGATCGAGGAGGGCGCGGCCGAGGTGATCGTCTCGGACGAGGAGGACGTGCCGGCCCGCGTGCTGGAGCTCACCGGCGGCCGGGGCGCCGAGTACGTCTTCGACGCCGTCGCCGGGCCCGGTGTCACCGGCCTCGCCAGGGCCGTGGCGCCCGGCGGCACCCTGTTCCTGTGGGGCGCGCAGAGCGGGCAGCCGACCCCGTACCCCGGGTTCGAGCTGGGCATGCCCGCGCTGAACCTGCGGACGTACACCGTGCTGGAGATCACCAGGGATCCCGAGCGGCTGCGTCGCGGTGCCGCGTTCGTCGCCTCCGGACTGCGCACCGGCGTCTTCCGCGCCGTCGTGGACCGCGTGTTCCCGCTGGAGGAGGTCGTCGAGGCGCACCGGCACCTGGAGTCGAACACGCAGATCGGCAAGATCGTCATCACTCCGGCCCGCTGAACCCCTGCGCGAGCAGGGATGACAGGATGACACCCATGGACAACGCCTCCACCGCGCTGCGGTCGCCGCGAGGGCGGTGGATCCTCGCGGCGACCGTGCTGGGCTCCGGCCTCGCGCTGCTCGACGGCACCGTCGTGAACGTCGCCCTGCCCTTCCTCGGCAGGGAGCTCGACGCGGGCATGGAGGGCCTGCAGTGGACGGTCAACGCCTACATGGTCACCCTGGCGGGGCTCATCCTGCTGGGCGGCTCGCTCGGCGACCGGTACGGCAGGCGCAAGATCTTCCTCGTCGGCACCGTCTGGTTCGCGGTCGCGTCGGCGCTGTGCGGCCTGTCCCCCACGATCGAGTTCCTCGTCGGCGCGCGGGCGCTGCAGGGCGTCGGCGGCGCGCTGCTGACGCCGGGCTCGCTGGCGATCATCCAGGCGTCGTTCGCCAGGGAGGACCGGCCGAGGGCGGTGGGCCTGTGGTCCGGCCTCGGCGGGGTGGCCGCCGCCGTCGGCCCGTTCCTCGGCGGCTGGCTGGTGCAGACCGTCGGCTGGCGCTGGGTGTTCCTGATCAACCCGCCGCTCGCGGTGGTCGTCGTGGCGGTGGCGCTGCGGCACGTGCCCGAGAGCAGGGACGAGCGGGCCTCCGGCCGCTTCGACGTGCTCGGCGCGGCGCTCGCCGCGCTCTCGCTGACCCTCATCGCGTACGGGCTGATCAGGAAGGAGGCGGCGGCGCCGCTGGTCGCGGGCGTGGCCCTGGCCGTCGCGTTCGTGGTGACGGAGATCCGCAGGTCGCCCGCCGCGCTGGTGCCCGTCGGGCTCTTCAGGAGCCGCGTGTTCACCGCGGTCAACGTCGTCACCCTCATCATGTACGCCGCCATGGGCGTGGTGTTCTTCCTGCTCGTCGTCCAGCTCCAGGTGGTGTCGGGGTTCTCGCCGCTCGCGGCGGGGCTGGCGCTGCTGCCGGCCACGCTGCTCATGCTGCTGCTGTCGGCCAGGGCGGGCGAGGTCGCCAGGCGGTACGGGCCCCGGCTGCTCATGACGGCCGGGATCCTGCTGGCCGGGGCCTCGTTCCTGTGGATGTCCACCATCGGGTTCGGCGCGTCGTACGCCCTGCAGGTGCTGCCGTCGGTGACGGTGTTCGGGCTCGGGCTGTCGGCCGCGGTCGCGCCGCTGACCAGCACCGTCCTGGCCACGGCCGACGACCGTTACGCGGGCACCGCCAGCGGGGTCAACAACGCGGTGGCGCGTACCGGCAGCCTGCTGTCGGTGGCGGCGGTGCCGCCGCTCGTGGGCCTCGTCGGCGACGCCTTCGAGAACCCGCCGGTGTTCGACGCGGGGTTCCGCACGGCGATGCTGGTCAGCGCCGCGATGATGCTCGCGTCCGCGCTGATCACGTTCCTCACGATCAGGACCAACGTCCTCACCGAGCAGCCGCCCACCCGCCCCTGACCCCGGGCCCCGAGCGGCGGGCCAGGCGGGCCCGCCCGCGCCGTCAGAAGGTGAAGGGCTGGCTGCGGACGCTGTTGTCGAAGTTGGACAGCAGCAGCTCGGGCTCGCCGACGGTGCGGACCTCGGGGAGCCTGGTCAGCAGCTCGCGGAACATGGTCCGCAGTTCCTGCCTGGCGAGGTTCGCGCCGAGGCAGAAGTGCGGCCCGGGGCCGCCGAAGCCGACGTGCGGCTTGGTGTCGCGGGTGATGTCGAACGTGTCGGGGTCGGGGAAGACGGACTCGTCGCGGTTGGCCGAGCCGTAGAACAGCACGACCTTGTCGCCCTTCTTCAGCTCCAGCCCGCGCAGCGAGTAGTCCTGGGTGACGGTGCGGCGGAACTGCATGATGGGCGAGACGTAGCGGACCATCTCCTCGATGGCGCCGTTGATGTGGGTGTCGAAGTCGCTCGTCAGCAGCTCGCGCTGCGCCGGGTTGTCGGTGAGCAGCTTGATGCCGTGGGCCATCGTGTTGCGGGCCGTCTCGTTGCCCGCCACCAGGAGCAGCGCGAAGAACGAGCCCAGCTCGCGGTCGGTGAGCTTCTCTCCGTCGGGGTTGGCGGTGACGAGCAGGGAGATCAGGTCGCCCTTGGGGTCGGCGGCGCGGTCGTGGCCGAGCTTGATCACCATGCGCTGCAGGGCGAGCAGGGCCAGCATGTTCTGCCCGGCCATCTGGATCGTACGGGCCAGGCTGGGACGGATGCCGGTGTAGGCCGTGGAGATGTCGACGTGCTTGTGGACCCGCTCCCGCATCTCCTCGGGGATGTCCAGCATGTCGCAGATGACGTGGATGGGCAGCCGGGCGGCGACCTGGCCGACGAAGTCGCGGGCGCCGTCGCTGACGACGTCGTCGACGATGCGGGCGCAGGCCGCCTCGATGTCGCCCTGCAGGTTCGCCAGCATGCGGGGGCTGAACGAGCGGGTGACGATCCTGCGCAGGCGGGCATGGCGCGGGTCGTCCATGTTCACCATGGACTCGCCGAACACCTGCTTCACCCAGCCGGGCGGCTCGGGATTGGTGACGGCCGGCTCGCTGGAGAAGACCTTGGCGTTGCGGCTGGCCTCGACGACGTCGGCGTGCCTGACCAGGGCGTAGAAGCCCTTTCCGGACCGCAGGAACGGCACCTTCTTCTCGGGGAAGAACACCGGGTGCTCGATCTGCCGGAGCCGGGCGAACGCTTCGTTCCGCTCTTTGAGTGGCTTGCGCCAGAAATCCAAATCCGCGAGGTCGATGTCCACCGGACTATCCTGGCACGTTCCCGCGGCGTTAAGACCCGGTTCGGGTGGGCCGGACATTAATCGCGGTATGAAGCTCCTGCTCACGGCCTGCCTGGCTCTCCCCCTCGGGATCGGCGCCTTCCCGGGCACGGCTTCCGGCCCCGTCCCGGGGCCCGTCTCCGTGGCGGCGCAGGCCGTCACGCGCGGCTGCGGCGGCCACCCCTCCGACTTCGACGGCGACGGGCGTCCCGACCTCGCGGTGGCGGCCCCGTACGACGACCGGCGCGCCGGGTCCGTCACCGTCCTGTATGGCTCCGGGCGTCAGGACAGGCTCACCCAGGACGGCGCGGAGCCCGGCGACGCGTTCGGCTCGGCGCTGGCCGTGGGCGACTTCGACGGCGACGGCTGCGCGGACCTGGCGGTCGGGGTGTCGGAGGAGTTCGCGGGGGCCCGGGTGCCCGGGGCCGACGGCAACGGCGTCGTCGAGGTCTTCCACGGCTCGCCCGGCGGGCTGGCCTGGAAGAGCGGGCTCGCGCTGCGGCGGCCGTCGAGCGACAGGTTCGGAGCGTCGCTGGCGGCCGGGGACTTCGACGGCGACGGCCGCGACGAGCTCGCCGTCGGCGCGCCCGGCCACCGTACGGGCGGGGCGGTGACGGTGTACTGGATGAAGGGCCGCGGTCCTGAACAGGTCACGCAGGGCACGCGCTGGGTGCGGCAGGCGGCGGGCGTGACCGACCAGTGGGGCGCCACGCTCGCCGCGGGCGACTTCGACGGCGACGGCCGCGACGAGCTGGCCGTCGGCGCCCCCGCCGACAGCGCCCCCCTGGACGGGCAGGGGTCGGTCACCGTGCTCGACGTGAAGGCGCACGCGGCGCGGCGGTTCACGCAGGCGACGCCCGGCATCGCGGGCGCGGCGGAGAAGTGGGACGGGTTCGGCGCGGCGCTGGCCACCGGCGACTTCAACGGCGACGGCCGCGACGACCTGGCCGTCGGCGTGCCCGGCGAGGGGCTGAGCGCGAACCAGCGGGCCATGGACTACGGCGACGGCACCGTGGACGTCCTGTACGGCTCGGGCGGCGGCCTGCGCGCGGCGGGCAGCGAGGCGTGGTCGCAGCGCTCACTCACCGGGGTTCCGCGCTACTACGACCGGTTCGGCGCGGCGCTCGCGGCGGGCGACTTCAACGGCGACGGGAACGACGACCTCGCGATCGGCGTGCCGGGCGAGCGGGCCGTCCAGGTGGTGCGCGGCGGGCGGCCGGGCGGGCTGACCCGCCGGGGCGACCTGCTCGTCAAGGGCGAGGGACGCGACTTCGGCGCGGCGCTGGCGGCGGTGCCCGCCCGGGGCGGCCGCTTCCGCCCCCTGTCGGCGGGCCGCCCGCTCGACGCGCTCGTGGCCGCCGCCCCCGACCAGGGCCTCGTCCTGTACGCGCCGGGGGTGCGCGGCTCCTCGCTCCGGCTCGGCAGGCTCCGCCGGCTCACCGAGGGCACCGGCCTGTACGGCTACGCCTTCGGCTGACCCTGCGGACGCCCGGGCACCGGGCCGGCTCAGCCGGGCCGGAAGGCGACGCCCGGCTCAGGCGGGCCGGAGGGTGACGCGGAAGGTGGCGCCCTTGCCCTCGCTCGACGTGGCCGAGATCGTCCCGCCGTGCGCCTCGACCAGGGTGGCCGCGATCGACAGCCCGAGGCCGGACCCTCCGGCGCCGCGGGCCGGGTCGGCCCGGTAGAACCGCTCGAACACCCGCTCGGCCACCTCCTGCGGGAACCCCGGCCCCTCGTCGGCCACCTCCAGCACCGCGGCGCCGTCCTCGACCCCGACGCGGACCTGGAACGCCGTGCCGGGCGGCGTGTGGGTCAGCGCGTTCGTGACGAGGTTGCCCACCACCTGGCCGAGCCGCGGCTCGTCGCCCGTCACCATGACCGGGCCCTCTCCCCCGTCGAGCCGTACGAGGTCGATCCTGCGCTCGGGGGCCAGCGTCTGCGCGTCGATGACGGCGGTGGCGGCGAGGCTGAGCAGGTCCACGGGTCGCAGGTCGAGCGCGCGCCGCTGGTCGAGCCTGGCCAGCAGCAGCATGTCCTCGACCAGCAGCCCCATCCGCGCGGCCTGCCCCTCGATCCTGCCGAGCAGCCGCACCGCCTCTCCGAGGTCCTTGTCCTCGCCCAGCCGGTACAGCTCCGCGAACCCCCTGATGGACGTCAGCGGCGTGCGCAGCTCGTGCGAGGCGTCGGCCATGAACCTGCGCATCAGCTCCTCGGAGCGCCGCGCCGCGTCGGCCGACCTGCGGGCCGACTCGGCCGCCGCCTCGCGCTCGCGCACGGCCACCTCGATGCGGGCCAGCATGGTGTTGAGCGCCCTGCCCAGCTTGCCGACCTCCGTGGTGGCCGCCCACAGCGGCACCCGGCGCGACAGGTCGCCGCCCGCGATGCCCTTGGCGGTCCGCGCGATCTCCCCGAGGGGGCGCAGGCTGCGGCGTACGAGCCAGTAGCAGGCGAAGCCGAGCACGAGCAGGATGCCGCCGCCGCCGACGCCCACGATGACGCCGAGCTGGGAGACGGTGGCGTCGACGTCGCCCAGGCTGACGGCGATGACGCGGCTCTCGCCGTCGCGCACCGGGATGGCGACGACCCGCCAGCTCGGCCCCTCGCCGCCGCGCGACTCCACGGTGAACGGCCGTCCCCCGAGCGCGGCGACGCCCGCGGCGGTGAGCCGCGGCAGGTCGGGCGTGTGCGTCTCGGTGGACTCGCTGACGGTCCGCACGACCAGGCCGTTCGCGTCGAGGACGACGGCGTGGAACAGGCCGAAGAAGCGCTGCGGGCGCGGCGCGGCCGGCGGCTCGCGCTGCGGCGGCGGCTCACGCATGGGCGTGCTGGCGGCCCTGAGCTGCTGGTCGACCCGCTCGACCAGGTAGCCGCGCAGCAGCCGCACCGCGAACAGCCCGGTCAGCGCGATGGCGAGGGTGACCAGCAACAGGGTGGCGGAGACCAGGCGCAGCCACAGCGGGGTGCGCGCGAGGTGCTTCCTCATTCCTTCGGCGCGCGCAGGATGTAGCCGACGCCGCGCAGGGTGTGGAGGTACTTGGGGTCGCCGGTGTCGATCTTGCGGCGGAGGTAGGAGACGTACGACTCGACCAGGCCGACGTCGGTGCGCCAGTCACCGTTCCAGACGTTGTCCAGGATCTGCGTCTTCGACAGCACTCGCCCCGCGTTGAGCATGAAGTACCGTAGCAGCCGGAACTCGGTGGGCGACAACCTCACCGGCGTGCCGTCGCGCCACGCCTCGTGGCTCTCCTCGTCCAGCTCCAGATCGCCGGCCCGCAGCCGGTTCGGCGGGGGCGCGCCGCGCCTGGTCCTGCGCAGCACGGCCCTGATGCGGGCGATGACCTCCTCCAGGCTGAACGGCTTGGTGACGTAGTCCTCGCCGAGCCCGAGGCCGGCGAGGCGGTCCTCCGGCGTGTCCTTGGCGGTGACGAACAGCACCGGCACCCGCCGGCCGCGCGAGCGCAGCCGGGCCGCGACCGCCATGCCGTCGATGTCGGGCAGCATCATGTCGAGCATGACCAGGTCGGGGCTGCTCTCCTCGGCCACCTTGAGCGCCTGCCTGCCGTCGGCGGCCGTCAGCACCTCGAACCCGGCCATGCGCAGGCTCGCCGAGAACAGCTCCCTGATGTTCGGCTCGTCGTCGACGACCAGCAGTCTGGCCTCGGGCTCGCTCATCGGCCGAAGCCTCCCCCTTCGGTGATCGAGGACGCCGCCACCGTGCCGTCCTGCCCCCGCTGCCCGCGGACCACGACGGTGCTGCCCGGCTTCAGGTCCGACACCTCGCCGGGGGCGGTGACGCGGACGGCGGTCTCGCCGGTGGTGGTCACCGTGACCGTGGAGCCGTCCGTCGTCAAGACGTAGACCTTGCCGTCCTCGACCTTCTCCACCGTCCCCATCGTGCCGCCCCCGCCCTGCGCCGCGCCGCGCTGGCCGTAGCCGCCCGGCAGGCCGCCCGCGCCGGGCTGCCGCTGCCCGGCGAACGTCCCTGACAGCCCGGACGGCGCGGACGCCGCGGACGGCGAGCCGGACAGCCGGCCCGCCTGGATGCCGATGAGGATCCCGGCGACCAGGACGACGCCCGCGGCCAGGCCCACCGTCAGCCTGGACACGCCCCTGCGCGGCTGCGCCGCCAGCTCCTCCCGCAGGTCGTCCTGGAACGGCGAGGAGTCGAGCTCCGCCATGTGATGTGTCTCCTTCACTCGTGACGCAACGCCTGGATCGGCCTGAGCCCAGCCGCCCGGTTGGCGGGGTAACCACCGAAGAACAGCCCGATCCCCACCGACACGCCCAGCGCGAGCGCGACCGACGACGGCACGAGGACCGGCTGGATGCCGGCGATGGCGAACCTCGTCCCCGCGAACGCCACCAGCACCCCGAGCAGCCCGCCGACGAGGCTGAGCAGGGTGGCCTCCATGAGGAACTGGCCGAGGATCGCGCCCCTGGGCGCGCCGACGGCCTTGCGGATGCCGATCTCGCGGGTGCGCTCGGTCACCGTGACCAGCATGATGTTCGTGATGCCGATGCCGCCCACCAGCAGCGAGATGGCCGCGACGGCGGCGAGCAGCACCGTGAACGTGCCGGTCGCCTCGCTGACCGTCTCCTGCAGGGTGGCCTGGTTGAGTATGCGGTAGTCGGGGCTGGTCGTGACGCCGTGCCGCTGGTTGAGCACCGCGGTCACCTCGGCCTGGGCCGTCGTGGTGGCGGCGGCCCCGGTGGCCTGCACGACGATCGAGCTGAGCGAGCCGAACCCGCTCAGGCTCTGCTGCACGGCAGGCAGCGGGGCGACGGCGACGTCGTCGGCGTCCTGCGTCCCGCTGGAGCCGGCCTCCTTCAGCACCCCCACCACGGTGAACGGCACGCCCGACACGCTGACCTGCTTGCCGACGGGATCGACCGTGCCGAACAGCTCCTCGACGACGGTGCGGCCCAGCACGATCACCTTGCGCGCCGCGAGCACGTCGTCGTTGAAGAAGTACGTGCCCTGCTCGACGGGCTTGTTGGTGGCCTCGAAGTAGCTCGGGTAGGTGCCGACGAGCTGCGCGACGGAGTGGCTGGCGGCGCCGTACGCGGCGGTCGCGGAACCGGCCGTGACGACCGGCGACACGCTCCTGACGGACGGCGCCGCCGCCCTGTCGGTGAGGGCCTTCGCGTCGGCCAGGGTGAGCGGCCTGGCCTGGGTGCGCGGCCCGGTGTTGCCGCCCCCGCCGCCCCCGGGGCCGCCGAACCCGCCGCCGCCCGAGAACGACGGCGAGATCGTCAGCGTGTTGGCGCCCAGCCGCTGGATGTTCTGCTGGATGCTGCGCGACGACCCCTCTCCGACCGCGACCAGCAGGATCACCGCCGCCACGCCGATGAGGATGCCGAGCGTGGTCAGCGCGCTGCGCATCTTGTTGGCGAGCAGGCCGCGCAGGGCGAAGCGGAGGATCTCGACCTGGTTCACCTGGCCGCCCCCGTCCGCCGGGGCGGCGGCCCGCCCACCGGCGCCTGGCGGCGGTCCTCGACGATCTCGCCGTCCACCAGCCTGATCACCCGCTTGGCGTGCGCGGCGACGTCGTCCTCGTGCGTGATGAGGACGATCGTGCGTCCTGACTCGCTCAGCTCGTCCAGGATGCGCAGCACGTCCCTGGTGGAGGCGGTGTCGAGGTTGCCGGTGGGCTCGTCCGCGAGCAGCAGCGCCGGCGCCGTCACCAGTGCCCTGGCCACCGCGACCCGCTGCTGCTGGCCGCCCGAGAGCTGGTTCGGCTCGTGGTGGACGCGCTCGGCCAGGCCGACCCGCTCCAGCGCCTCCAGCGCGCGGGCGCGGCGCTCCGCCTGGCCGACGCCGCCGTAGACGAGCGGCAGCTCCACGTTGGCCAGCGCGCTCATGCGCGGGATCAGGTTGAACGACTGGAAGACGAACCCCACCCTGCGGTTGCGCAGGACCGCGAGCCGGTGCTCGTCCAGGCTGCCGACGTCCGCGCCGTCGATCAGGTACCGGCCGGAGGTGGGGACGTCCAGGCAGCCCAGGATGTTCATGAGCGTGGACTTGCCTGAGCCGGACGCGCCCATGACGGCCACATAGTCGCCGCGCTCCACCTCCAGCGAGACGCCGCGCAGCGCGCGCACCTTCGCGTCGCCCTCGCCGTACTCCTTGACGAGGTCCTTCACCTGCAGGACGGGGGCCGTCATCGCCCGCCTCCCGGCATGCCGCCGCCGGGGAAGCCGCCGCCGCCGAAACCGCCCTGGCGCGGGCCGTTGCCCATGGTGCCCGTCGTCGCCGTGGCGGGGGGCACGATCAGGTCGCCCTCCGACACGCCCGACGTGATCTCGGTGAGCGCGCCGCCCCGCACGCCGACCTCGACCGGCGTCCTGACCTGGCGGCCGTCCCTCAGCAGCGTCACCGTCGTCTGGCCGCCGCTCGTGGACACCGCCGTGGACGGCACCGTGACCACGTTCTCGGCCCGGCCGACCTCCACCTCCACCGTGGCGGTCTGGCCCAGCCGCACCTGCGCGGGCGCCTTCGCGAACGTCACGGTGACCGGGTACTGCACGACGTTGTCGCTGGTGGCCGCGACCGGCTGGATCTGGGTGACCTTCCCGGCGGCGGTCACGCCGGGCAGGGCGTCGAACGTGATCGCGGCCGTCTGGCCCTTCTTCAGCCTGGCGACGTCCGACTCGGTGAACGAGCCGACGATCCGCAGCTTCGCGGGGTCGGCCAGCTCGACGAAGCCGGACCCCTGGCCGGAGGTCTGCGACGCCGCTGACGCCGTCCCCCCGGCTCCCCCGGAACCTCCGGAACCTCCGGACCCCGCCGACGCCGAGCCCGAGGACGTCCCCGACGCCGACCCGCCGACCGCCCCGTTCACGGCCGTGACCGTGCCCGCGAACGGCGCCTTCAGCACGGTCGCCGCGACGGCCCGCCTGGCCTCCCTGTAGGCGTTGCGTGCCTTGACGTAGGCGGCGTAGAGCTTCGCGGTGGACGTGCCGTCCTCGGCCGCGCCGTCGTAGGCGGCCTTCGCGGCCGACAGGTTCTCCCGCGCGACGGCGTCGTCCAGCGTCGCCAGGATGTCGCCCTTGGCGACCTTGTCCCCGGCCTTGACGTACACGCGCTCGACCGTGCCGCTCACCCCGAACGACAGCGACCTGCTCCGCGCGCTCTCCACCGCGCCGGAGGCGGACACCGCCGCCACCACCGTGCCGCGTCCCGCGGTCACCGTCCTGACGGTCACGTCGCCCGCGGCCGGGTCCGTGCCGAGCTGGGCGTAGGCGAGCACGGCACCGCCCAGCAGGAGCACCGTCAGCGCTCCGTTGGTCATCAGCGCTCTGCGCCTCGTCGACACCTTCACAGCCGGTGACCCTTGCACACGAGCCTGCGCCGCAGCCGCGAGCGAGCTGAAGGTTCGCTGACAACGGCGGCGGGCGTCCCGGCGCTCCCGGGGAACTCTGAGCCCGCTCGCAGGCCCGCGTGAACCTGCGCGGCCATGATGGAACGCCATGAGACGGACTTTCGCGCTGGGCGGGCTCGCCCTCGCCGTGCTCGCCGCCGGAGGCGGCCTGGCGCTCGCGCTCGGGGACGACGCCCCGCCCGCCGTCCAGGTACGGCTGGCCGCCGCGCGGCGCGGCCTGGTCACGGCCTCGGTGACGGCGGCGGGCAGCACCGTGGACGGCTCCCGCAGGGACCTGGCCTTCGGCGCGCCGGGCACGGTGACCAAGGTGTACGTCAAGGCCGGGGCCAGGGTACGCAAGGGGCAGGTGCTGGCCAGGATCGACAGCCGCACCGCCCGCGAGGGCCACGCCGCCGCGAAGGCGGACCTGGCCGCCGCCGAGGAAGCCCTCACCGACGCCTCGTCGGCCACCTGCACGCCGTCGTCACCCGCCGCGCCGGGAGCCGGGGGCGCCCTCGGCCCGTCCGGCCCGCCGCAGGGAGCAGCGTCGCCGCCGGCGACGCGGGACGCCGGTGCGGCTCCCACGCAGCCGCAGCCCGCACCTGAGGCCACCGCCACGGTCACGGTGACCGCCACGGCGACCGTCACCGCGACGGCCACCGCCACCGTCACCGCGACCGTCACCACCACGGCCACCGCCACGGCCAGGGCCACCTCGACCGTCACCGCCCCTCCGGGCGGCGGCGCAACCCCTGGGGGCGGCGCCTCAGGCGGTGGGGAGCCGGGGGGCACGCCCGGCGACGGCGCGCCCGGTGACGTCCCCGGAGGCGGCGCGCGGGAGTCCGGGGCGCCGTCCCCCGCCCCGTCGGCCTCCCCGTCCCCCACGGGGACGCGCCCGCCGAGCGGACGGCCCACCACCGGCCCGAGCACCGGCCCGAGCACCAGGCCGAGCACCGGGCCGAGCACCAGGCCGAGCACCGGGCCGAGCACCGGGCCCGGCGGCAGGAAGAACGGCGGAACCTCCGGCCGGCCGGGCACGGACGCCACGCCGGGCACGTCCGGGAACGGCGGCGCCTGCGGCGCGGGCGGCACGAGCAAGGAGCAGGCCGAGGCGGACGTCGACCGCGCCGAGGCGGCGCTGGAGGAGGCGGCCGACGCCGTCCGGGCGACCAGGATCGTCGCCCCCGTCGCCGGGACCGTGCTGTCGGTCGCCGGCTCCCCCGGCGACGCGGCGGGGAGCAGCACGTTCATCAGCCTGGGCGACCTCGACGAGCTGCAGGTCGAGGCCATGGTCACCGAGTCGGACGTGAACCGGCTCAAGCTCGGCCAGCGGGCCCGCGTCACCCTGGCCACCCGTCCTGGCGAGACGTACGAGGGCGCCGTCACCCACATCGCGCCGACCGCGACCGTGGACGGCAGGCTCGTCCGGTACGCGGTGACGGTCTCGTTCGACGACCCGCCCGCCGGGCTCATGCTCGGCCAGTCCGCCTCGGTCACCGTGACGACGGGGACCTCCGAGGACGCCCTGTACGTCCCGGCGTCGGCGGTGCGCAGCCGCCCCGACGGCACCTCCGTCGTGACCGTGCGGTCGGGCGGGAGGGACGCGGCGAGGACCGTCAAGACCGGGGTGCGCGGCGACCAGTACGTCGAGGTGGTGTCCGGGCTGGGCGAGCGCGACCAGGTGGTGATCTCCGGCGGGGCCTCCGGCGAGTTCCCTGACCCGAGCTGGCCGGGGGCCTGAAGCGAATCCGCAGCCCGCTTTCAGCTTCCTCCCAGCGAACCGGGGAACCCGCGCCCCGGACGGGACGGGGAGGCGGCGTGCCCGCGCGGCTGAACAGGCGGCGCGTGTACCGGGGCCACCCGAAGCGGTGACGCGCCTGCCCAGCCGGACGGCCGGAGAGGGCAAGACGGTCAGTCGCGGCCGGACGGCCGGAGAGGGCAAGATGGTCAGTCGCGGCCGGGCGGGCCCGCGTGGGCCGCGGCGGCGTCCCGGGCCGCCTGCGACGGCGGCCGCTCGGAGGCCGGGATGGTCACGCGGTGCGCGGTCCTCGCCGGGGCGCCCTTGCGGGAGATGTAGTCGAGAGTGCGGAAGTCGACCGACAGCTCGTCGCGGGTCAACCTGGCCATGAGGTAGCCGCGCCGCTGGTCGATGAAGGAGATGTGCGGGTTCTCCTGGAGCGCCTCGGCGATCCACGTCCTGTCGCGGTAGCCGTCGCCGTCGCTGGCGATGGACGTGGTGACGAGTTCCCTGGCCACCACCGGCGCGTCCGGGTCGTCGAAGTCGGTCTTCAGCTCGGCCAGGTGGTGCATGTGCGCGTCGCCGGTGAGCACGACCGGGTTGGACGTGCCCGCGAGCGACCCGAGCAGCCGCGTCCGCTCGGCGGCGTAGCCGTCCCACGAGTCGAGGTTCACCTCACGACCCGGGCCGACCTTGTAGTCGCGCTGCGCCATCATGATCTGCTGGCCGAGCAGGTTCCACCGGGTGCCGGAGCCGCGCAGCCCCTCCTCCAGCCAGCGCCACTGGCCGGCGCCGAGCAGGGTGCGCCGCGCGTCCAGCCGTTCGTCGCAACCGGCCCGCACGCCGTCGAGGCACGCCTGGTCGTCGCGGAACTGCCGGGTGTCGAGCAGGTGGAAGCGGGCGAGCGTCCCCCAGGAGACGCGCCGGTTCACCCGCAGGACGGCGCCCTGGAGGCTGCCGCGCCGCAGCGGCATGTTCTCGTAGTAGGCGCGGAAGGCGTCGGCCCTGCGGCGGGTGAACCCGGCGGCGCCGGTGCTGGAGACGTCGCCCGCCCAGTTGTTCTCGATCTCGTGGTCGTCGAACGCCGCCAGCCACGGCGCGACCGCGTGCGCGGCCTGCAGGTCGGGGTCGCTCTTGTACTGGGCGTGCCGCAGCCGGTAGTCGGCCAGCGTCTCGCACTTGCCGGGGCTGTGGGTGCGGACCCGGCCGGCCAGGGCGGTGTAGCCGCTGGGGGCGTACTCGTACATGTAGTCGCCGAGGAAGACGACCAGCTCCGGCTCCTGCTCGGCGAGGCGGCGGTAGGCGCCGTAGTAGCCGTGCTCGTAGTGGGCGCAGGCGGCCACCGCGAACGTCAGCGGCGCCTCGCCCGCGGACGCCGTCCTGGTGCGCCCGGCCGGGGACACCCTGCCCTCGCTCCTGAACCGGTAGAAGTAGTCGCGGCCGGGTTCGAGCCCGGCGACCTCGACGTGGACGCTGTGCGCCGCCCCGGGCCGGGCGGCGGCGGTGCCGGACCTGACGACGGTCGAGAAGCGCTCGTCGGCGGCGACCTGCCACTCCACGTCCACGTCGCGCGACGGCATGCCGCCGCGCCCGTCGCCGCTCAGCGGGTCGGCGGCCAGGCGCGTCCACAGGACGAAGCCGTCGGCGGACGGGTCGCCGGAGGCCACGCCCAGGGTGAAGGGGTCGGTCGCGAGGGTTCTGGTGGTGCGCGGGGTGAGCAGGGTGGCGGCCGAAGCCGCGAGGAAGGATCTGCGGTCCACGCCACCAGGTATGTCCCGCCGCGCTGACCCTGCCGTGACAGCCGAGTCAAGGACGGATGAACAACGTCGGTCCTCCTCTCCCCCTCCGCCCTGGTCACGCCGCGACGCGAAGTGGAGGGGAGGTCCCTTTCGACCGCTCACGCCGCGACCCGAGAGGGAGAAACGGTCCCTCCCGGCCGGTCACGCCGCGCCCCCCAGAGGGAGAAGCGGTCCCTCCCGGCCGGTCACGCCGCGACCCCGAGAGGGAGGGGCGGCCTCTTCTGCCGGGTCAGGCGTCGCCGGGCAGCAGGGGCAGGGGCCGCGTCATGGGCGGGGCCGCCAGGTCGGCCTCCAGGCGGCGGGTGTGGACGTCGGTGCCGTTGCGGGCGTCGAACCTGGCCGCGATCTCCCTGGCGCCCGCCTCCATCGCCGCGCGCAGCTCCGGCACCGGCACCTCGCGCCCGCCCCGCAGGACCGTCAGGCCGCCGTGCCCGGTCTCCTCCAGGCGGCGCAGCACGAGCGCCGCCCCCACCATGAACGGCTGGGCGTGGCCGGGCGACGGCGGCCGGTCGAGCAGGGGCAGCTCGCGCTGGAGGATCTCCAGGCCGCGCGCCTCGTTCCCGGTGCGGGCGCAGAACGCCAGGTGCTCGCCGAGGTCGTCGAGGGAGGCGAGGTCGCCCTGGCACAGCCGGTACGCCTTCCTGTGGGCCTCGGCGGCCTCCTCGGGCCGGGAGGTCCTGAGGTAGATCGGCAGCATGGCGGTGAGGATGCCCTGCGGCTGGGAGGAGCAGGTGAACGTGCCGGACACGACCGGCGCGGCCAGCGCCACCGCCTCCTCGTCGCGGCCGAGGCAGGCCAGGGCGGACGCGCGCGCGCCGATGTCGCACGCCTGGCAGTCGGACAGGTCGTCGCGCGGCTGGACGTGCCAGCGGTGGAACCACTCGGCGAGGCCCTCGTCGTCGCCGAGGTGCCTGGCCATGCCGCAGCGGGCGGCGTACACGGCGTGCAGGAGGCCACCGGCCTGGCGGTAGCGGCGTTCCATGTCGTCGAGCGCGTCGAGGGCGCGCCGCAGCGGGATCTCGGGGAACCGCCGGATGCTGCCCATGATCCATTTGAACTGCCAGAGCAGGCCCCTGACCTGCCGCTCCTCGAACGAGCCCGGCTCGGCGTCGTACGCGGCGAGGTTGCGCGTGAACGTGGCGAACGCCTTCACCGGCTCGCCGCCGTGCTGGTAGGCCCTGGTGAGGTCGAGCCGCGCCTGGATGACGAGCTTCGGGTCGCGGAGGTCCTCGGCGGCGCGCAGCGCCCCTTCGAGCAGGACCGTCCTGGCCTCGCCGTACGGCAGGTCCCACGCGTCGGCGAGCATCCGGTACACCTGGTACGCCTCAGTCACGGCCGTGGCCTCCCTGGACGGCCCAGTCGAGCAGGCCGAGGAACGAGCGGTTGAGCGCGGCCGTGTCGGCGGGCCGCAGCGGGTGGTGGCCGTGCAGCAGGGCCATGCCGTACAGCGCCTCGACGGCGGTGGCGGCGAGCGACAGGTCGGGCAGGCCGGTGACGCGCCAGACGAGCGGGTTGCGGTGGTTGAGCACGAGGCTGGGCCGGTCGGCGGCGACCGAGCGCTCCAGGGCGCCGAGCACGTCGGCCCACAGCTCGTCGCCGGCGTCGCGGGCGTCGCGCAGCTCGGCGTGGTGGCGGGCGGCGCGGCTGGTCAGGTAGAGGGCGGGCAGCGCGGCAGGGTCGAAGTCGCGCAGCACCACCTGGCAGCCGAGCGGGTCGAGCGCGCGGGCCGCGGCGGCGAGGAAGGGGCGGGCGCGCAGCTCGGCGTCCGGGTCGGCGGGCCCGAGGCGGGTGGCCAGCTCGCCCGGGTCGAGCCGGTCGAGCCGGGCGGCGGGGTCGATCCTGGGCAGCGCGGCGAGGATCTCGGCGTCGTGGACGTAGCCGGCGTTGACCAGGCCGACGCCCTGCGCGGCGGAGACGGCGGCGAGCTGGCGGAACTCGTCGACGCTGGTGGTGTAGCGGCCCTGCGGGTGGACGGCCCTGAACGCGGCCAGGGTCATCGGGCCCGCGCTGGTCTCGAACTCGAGCCGCCGGTCGACGAGCCTGAGCAGGTCGTCGTCGTGCAGCGCGAGCGCCTTGACGCCGAGGTGGTGCAGGGCGAGGAAGGCCCGCAGGCGTTCCGGCTCGGTCTCGGCGAGGCGGACGAGCCAGTCGCGCAGCTGACGGCCCAGCTCGTCGCGGGTGTGCGCGAGCAGGTCGTCGTCGTACAGCGCCTCGCGGCCGGCGGTGGGGCGCAGCTCGGTGGCGTCGACGACGCAGCGGGCGAAGAACGCCCAGTCGGGCAGCAGGCCGTCGGCGCTGTCGCTGAGGAGCATGCGCTTGAGGTAGACGCGGTGCGCGCCGCGGACGGCGGGGTTGGCGGGGGCGGGCAGGATGCAGGCGACGCCGGTGAGCCCGGCCTCGGGCACGGCGAGGTCGACGACGTCGAGCGGGACGAAGCCGAACTGCTCCTCGCCGTAGGCGCGCAGCGCGGAGCGCCTGGCGGCGGGCGAGGCGTGCCCGGCCAGCCACGGCGGCCCGTCGAGCGTGACGCCGCGGCCGTTGACGGTCACCTCGAACGGCAGCAGGGCGCCGTACAGCCGGGCCAGCTCGGTGACGGTGCGCCCGGTCACCCACTCGGCGGCGTCGGGGCGGGCCCTCAGGGTGACGGTGGTGCCGGGCTCGGCCCATTCCGTCGCTGCGGGCTCGACCCGGTAGCGGCCGTCGGACGTGCCGGTCCACCGGATGGTGGGCCCGCCGCGGGCGGACCTGGTCTCGACGGTGATCTCGTCGGCGACGAGGAAGCCCGACAGCAGGCCGATGCCGAACTGGCCGAGGAACTCGTGGCGGGAGAAGCCCAGCTCGTCGCGCTTGGACGAGCGGCCGATGGTGGCCAGCAGGACGTGGACCTCGTGCTCGGTCAGGCCGATGCCGGTGTCGCTGACGCTGACGAGGCCGCCGCCCCGGGCGTCGCCGCCGGGGTCGGTCACGGTGACGGTCACCGCGGCGGGCGCGCCGGGCTCGGCGGCCCGGCGCGCGGTGATCGCGTCGGTCGCGTTCTGGAGCAGCTCGCGCACGTAGACGCGCGGGCTGGAGTACAGGTGGCGGCTGAGCAGGTCGACCACGCCGCGCAGGTCGACTTGGAAGGCGTTGTCCATCCGCGCCACCCTAGATCACGGCTCTGACATCCCGCGGGTCGCGGCGTCAGGGCTCCTGGGCGGCCAGCCGCACCGACCGCAGCGACTCGCGCAGGGCGGGGGCGCCGGTGAAGTGGATGCCGGTCATGCCGGCCTCCTCGGCCCCCTTGACGTTCTCGGCGCGGTCGTCGATGAAGACGATCTCGGACGGGTGGGTCTCCAGCTCGCGGGCGAGCTCGTCGAAGATCTCCCTGTCGGGCTTCACCAGGCCCATCCTGCCGCTGTAGAAGCGCCGCGCGATGGACCTGACCCACGGCAGCTCGTCCAGGCCGTCGGCGATGCAGACGGGGGCGTTGGACAGCAGCGCCACGTCGTCGCCCGCGTCGAGCAGCTCGCCGAGGATGGCGACGGTGCCCTCGTCGGGGTAGGCCCAGCTCGCGATGTCCATGGCGACCAGGCGGGCCACCTCGGCCGCGGCCGCGGGCCTGCCCAGCACCGCCGACCAGTACGCGGCCGGCGTGAGCGCGGCCCGGTCGAACTCCAGCCGGTGCTCCCAGTAGGCGCGCTTGAACGCCTCAGGCTCCGCGCCCACCGCCCGCGCCATCGCGTCGGCGTCGGACTCGGGCTGGTGCAGGGACAGGACGCTGCCGTAGTCGAAGACAATCCACGTCATACGAGGAATGGTCGCAGATGCGGATCGAGCGCGGGGCAGCCCAGGTATTTCTCGACCGTGTGGAAGTCGATCCAGTCGAGGTTGACCAGTTCCTCGACGTCCACGCCGGCGAAACTTTCACGCAGATCGGGGGGTATGGCCGCGATGTCGTCCTTGTCGGCGATGTTCACCCAGCGGGCGACCCCCTTCGGCCGCTCGCCCCGCCCGTCGACCGGGGCGGGCAGCAGGCGCTCGAAGACGACGTTGCGCATGCCGAGCGGGCTGCCGAGGGTGACGAGGAGGTCCACCCGCAGCTCGGGGTTGGCCCACAGGGCCTCGTAGGTGACGACGCTGCCGAGCGAGTGCGCGACCACCACCGAGGGCTCGCGCCTGCGGATGGTGTCGGCCACCGCCTGGCGGGCCCGCTCGCGCCGCGCCTGGTCGGTCAGGTACACCGCCACCTCGGGCGCGAACAGCTCGGCGAACGCCGCCGAGCGCGCGTCGAGCCTGCCGAGCAGCCAGCCGGTGAACGACTTCAGCGCGCCGGTGACGTGCTCGCCCACCCCGAGGTTCCTCGCCCACTCGACGAGGACGCGCTGCGTGGCCTCCTCCGCCGCCGCCCGCGTCCTGGGGCCGCCCGTCTGCTGCCCCTCGCGGAGGTGGTGGGCGTAGAAGGCGATCTCGCTGAAGTACGGCCTGGCCTCCCCGCCGAGCCCCGCCCGCAGGTAACGGTCCCACTTGAGCCGCATGGCCTCGGCCGCGCCTCCGGCCGACCCTCCCGCGTCCAGGTAGTAGCCGTACTTGCCGATCCCGTGCACGCCGACGATGCCGCCCACGGCGCCCCTTCCCCTCCCGTACCGGATGATCGACCATCTTGGCAGGGAAATGCCGTTGCGGCGGGCCCACCCCGCCCGGATACGGTGGCAGAAGACATACGCGATATCCGCGACGCGAACAGGAGCGCACTCCCATGCCCGGCCCGCTGGTCGTCAACGACGCCGTCGTCATCCCCGACGCCGAGCTCGTCTGGCGTTTCTCACGCTCGTCCGGCCCGGGCGGGCAGGGCGTCAACACCACCGACAGCCGGGTGGAGCTGGTGTTCGACGTGGCGGCCAGCACGGCGCTGCCCCCGGTGCTCAAGGCCCGCGCGCTGGAGCGGCTGGGCGCGGCGACCATCACGGTCGTCGCGTCGGAGTACCGCTCCCAGCTGCGCAACAGGGAGGCGGCCGAGCACCGGCTGGCGCAGCGGCTGCGCGAGGCGATCGCGCCGCCGCCGAAGCGGCGGCGTCCGACGAAGCCGAGCAGGGGCGCGGTGGAGCGGCGCATCGCCGCCAAGAAGCACCGCTCCGACGTCAAGCGCCTGCGCAGGGAGTTCTGACCCGCCAGGGCTCAGCGGGACAGGGCGGGCTCGCGCACCAGAGGGGCACGCTCGCGCACGGCGAGCGGCACGGCGAGCGGCACGGCCAGCGGCCCAGCGATCGGCCCAGCGATCGGCACGGCCATCGCGGCCGGCTCGCACACGGTCTCACGCACCGGCTCACGCACCGGCTCGCACACAGTCTCACGCACCGACGCGGGCACGGCCCCCGGCGCAGGCTCGGGCACGTGGAGGCGCGCGTGGACGGGGGCCGGGCAGAGCTGGGCGAGCACCGCGACCACCTGGTCACGCAGGTACGACGGCGCGAGGCGCCCGTCGTCCTCGAAGTGGCGGCAGTCGGGCGAGATCACCAGCTCGCCGCCCATCACCACCGCGCCCGCCGCCAGCAGCCGCTTGTACAGCTCCGCCTGCGCCCACATCGCGCCGCAGGCCCGCGCGCTCGCGCTCATGACCGCGACGTGCCTGCCGGACAGCTCGCCGGCGGCGGTCAGCCAGTCCAGGGCGTGGGCCAGCTCGGCGGGCAGCAGGCTGTGCTCGGGCGCGGTCAGCAGGACGCCGTCGCACCCGGCGACGGCCCGGACGAGGTCGCGCACCGGCTCCGGCGGCCGCCCCGCGGCGTGCGGCGGGACGTACGGCGGGATGTCGCGGAGCCCGTCCCAGCGGGTGAGGCGCACGCCCACGGGCAGCTCGCCGCCCGCCGCGTCCAGCAGTCTGTTGATGAACGATCCCGCGTGGAGGCTGGCGGCGATTCCGGTGATTTTCACCCTCTACTCCCATGGGGCTCGGTGTTAGCGGAAAACTGCCCGATGCCGTGGATGTCCAAGACCAGCTGCTGGTCAAGAGGCGCACTAGGGATGAACCTCGCGCGCCACGGGGAGCAAGGGCGTCCGTGATCGGGCCTGGCATGGGGAGTCACCGGCTTGTGCTGCCCCAGCCGTCCCGCGTCTAACTCCGGGACCTCAGGAAGCGTGAGAGGTCAGGCGGCGCCGCCGTCGCGGGGGCGGCGGAAGACGAGGATGAGCACGCGCAGCACGAGGATCGCGCAGATCACCAGCAGGTTGTAGCCGATGAGCTGGAAGAGCGTGGTCGTGCTCGTCACGCGCGGGCCGCCTTCGACACCGAGCAGGAGCACCGCCATCAGCCCGGCGGTGGCGCCGAGCACGGTGAGGAGCACCTGGTGGACCAGCCCGGTGAGGTAGCGGCGGTCGCGTTCGTCGGCGAGGAGCCGCACGCTCAGGGCGAGCCGGCCGTGCTCGGCGGCGCTGGCGATGCGCTCGACCCGGCGGGGCAGGCGGCGCAGCGTCGGCAGGAGCGCGGTGAGCTCCTGCGTGACGGCCTCCTTGACGGTGCCGGGCGCGACCTGCGCGGCGAGGTACCGGTCGGCGAACGCGCGGGCCTCGCCGATCAGGTCGAACCCGGGCGACAGCCTGACCAGGGTGCCCTCCAGGGTGGCCAGCGCGCGGAAGACCGCGGCCACCTCGGGCGGGACGGACAGCCCGTGGACGGAGACGATCCTGAACAGGTCGGTGAACATCTGGACGCTGTTCATGCCGGGCCCGAGGTGCCTGGCCATGAACTGGCCGAGCGCGCGTTCGAGCGCGGGCTCGTCGATCTCCTCGGGCCTCGGCACGACCTCCAGCAGGGCGTCGGTGACGCCGAGGGGGTCCTGCCTGTTCATGGCGAACAGGAAGCGCTGCAGCGCGGCGCGCACGGAGGCGTCGAGGCGTCCGACGGAGCCGAAGTCGAGCAGGCCGAGGGTACCGTCGTCGAGCATCATGAGGTTGCCGGGGTGGGGGTCGGCGTGGAAGACGCCCTCGACGAGGATCTGCCTGAGCAGGCAGTCGAGCAGGTCGCGGGCGAGCCTCGGGCCCTGCTCGGGCGAGGCGGCGGTGACCGGCCTGCCGGACAGGCGCTGCATGACGAGCACGCGTCCGGTGCACAGGCCGGTGAACGGGACGGGGTAGGTGACGGGGTGGACCGCGCCGTCTCCGGCGGAGGCGGCGACGGCCGCCATGTTGGCCGCCTCGATCCGGAAGTCCAGTTCCTCCGTGATGGCGGCGGCGAACCCGTCGGCCAGGACGCGCAGGCCGAGCGAGCGGCCCCAGCGGGTCCTGGACTCCAGCGTGGCGGCCAGCCTCCTGACGATGTCGAGGTCCCTGGCGACGACGGTCCCGATGCCGGGCCGCTGCACCTTGACCACGACGTCCTCGCCGGAGTGCAGGCGGGCGGTGTAGGCCTGGGCGATCGAGGCGGCGGCCAGCGGCACGCGGTCGAACGCGGCGAAGACCTCCTCGACGGGCCCGCCCAGTTCGGCGGCGAGCACCGGCTCGACCTGCTCCCACGGCGCGGGCGCCACCTGGTCCTGCAGGCGCCCGAGCTCGTCGGCGAAGTCGGGCGGCAGCAGGTCGCGCCGGGTGGACAGCACCTGGCCGAGCTTGACGAAGGTGACGCCGCCCTCGTCGAGCGCCTGGCGCAGCGAGGTGGCCAGGCGCACCGTGGCGGTGCGGTCCTCGGGCCGGTCTCCCCTGCCCCTGAGGTACGGCCCGAGGCCGTGCCTGATGGCGATCCGCGTGATCTGCGAGTAGCGCCGCCCTCGCCGCACCCGTCCGCGTAAGGAGCGGAACGCCTCCAGCGGGCCGGGGACGGAGCCCGGCGGCACCAGCGCCTCGGCCAGCACGAGGATCACCATGGGGATGAGCACCACGCACATGACGACGAGGAACAGCAGCCACATCGGCCCGATGCCGGGGTCGGCGCCCGTGCCGACGCCCCGGAAGCTGTCGAGTATCGGCGAGAGCATCGGCGGGGCGAGCGCGAAGGCGAGCAGCGCGGCCAGGAAGGTCCTGACCACGCCGAGCCGTACGCCGAGCAGCCGCCGCGTCACCGCGGCCAGTGCGAGGATCATCAGCAGCGCGGTGACGGAGAGCGCCAGCCCGAGGGGTAGGTCCACGGGCACGGATCATCTCATGTCGGCTGCCCTGGCCCGGCGCTCCTCCCTGCGCTCGACGAACCTCGTGGCCGTCGTCTCGGTCTTGGCCAGGAACGCGGCGAGCTCCTCGCGGGCGCGCTCGCCGTCGGCGTCGAGCCCGGTCTTGTCGAACACCGACCACTGGCGCAGCACGGGCATGAGCACGTCGTCGAGGTGGAGGCGCAGGTCGTAGATGCCCTCATTGGCGATGATCATGGCCTTGCGGGCGAAGCCCGACATGCCCTGGCCGGGCATCTGGAAGGTGGTGACGACGTCGGTGACGGCCCGCATGGTCTGGTTGGGGTCGAGCTCGAAGGCCGCCTTGAGCAGGTTGCGGTAGAAGAGCATGTGCAGGTTCTCGTCGGCGGCGATCCTGGCGAGCAGGCGCTCGCAGCCCTCGTCGCCGGACGCCTTGCCGGTGTTGCGGTGGGCGATGCGGGTGGCCAGCTCCTGGAAGGAGACGTACGCGAGCTGCTGCAGCATCGTGCGGTAGTCGGTGATGAAGCCCTGCTCCATGTGGGCCATGCGGGCGCGTTCGAGCGCGACGGGGTCGACCGCGCGGGTGACGGTCAGGTAGTCGCGGATGGCGGTGCCGTGGCGGTCCTCCTCGGCGGTCCAGCGGTGCACCCAGGTGCCCCACGCGCCGTCGCGGCCGAAGGTGCTGGCGATCTCGTGGTGGTAGCTGGGGAGGTTGTCCTCGGTGAGGAGGTTGACGACGAGGGAGATGCGGGCGGCCTCGGGGATCTTCGAGTCGCTGTCCTGCCACGGCTGCCCCCCGTAGATGCCGTCGAAGTCGCGGCCTTCGCTCCACGGGATGTACTCGTGCGGGAACCACTCCTTGGCCATGGCGTGATGGCGGTCGAGCTCGCCTGCGACGACGGGTTCGAGCTCGTGCAGCAGCTCCGTCTGAGACATCGCCATAAAAGATCTTCCCTTTCAGGTTACGGTACCGTAGGTTAGGCTACCGGAAGGACGTACTGGTCAAATAGGGTGTCCGCATGCGACCCAGCGTCCGCGGCGTCCTCCTCGACCACGACGAGCGCCTCGTCCTCTTCCGGCGCACGGTGCCGGGCCGGGCCGTCTACTGGTCGGTGCCCGGAGGCCACGTCGAGCCTGAGGACGGGTCCCTGGAGCAGACCCTGCGCAGGGAGATGCTGGAGGAGCTCGGTGCGACGGTCGCCTCGGTCACCCCGCTCACCACGGTCACATACGCCTGGCAGGGGGGCGTCAAGACACAGCACGTGTACGGTTGCCGCTTGCTGACGATGGACCCGGGGCTGCGCCACGGGCCGGAGTTCGAGGACCCGGCCAGGGGCCTGTACGAGGTGGAGCGGGTGCCGCTGCGGGAGACCGAGATCACCTCGCGGCACCTCGTCCCCGAGGCGGTGGCGGCGTACCTGTCGGCGCACATCGCGACACTCCCCCGCCTGATCGCACCCGTGCCGGGTTAGCGGGAGCGGTCCTCGATCTCCCACAGGTGGTCGACGACGTGCCAGGCGGCGCGGCGCAGCGCGTAGCGGGGCGGCCAGCCCTGCTCCAGCGGCGGCTCCCACGGGCGGGCCAGCACGCCGGCCAGCTCGGCGCGCATGGCGTCGCGGTCCTCCCTCGACGCGTACGGCCGGTGCCGCACCCCCGACTTCCGCGCGTACGACCGCTCGGCCTCCTGCACGTGGTCCACGACCTTGGACAGGTCGCGACCGCCGCCCCTCGGCCCCTTGCGCAGTTCCTCCGGCGAGACCGCGGCCACCTCGTCGAACAGCTCCCAGGCGGCCCGCAGCAGCCGCACCTGCCGCTCCGCCTCGCCGGCGTCGATCGGCTCCAGGTCGAGGCCGGGAACGACGCCGGGGGCGCCGAAGTCGGTGGTGGCGTCGCCCGGCACCCGCGCCACGATCACGGGGTCGCCGGGCGCGAACGGCAGCCCGGCGCGGTCGGCGACGGCCCGGTAGCGCGGCGCGTACTCCATGAGCAGGCCGACGGCGACCTCCTCGCCCTTGGCGACGCGGCACCAGCCGGGCCAGTCGATCGAGCAGGCGAAGACCTTCTTCGGGCCTTCCTCCAGGTAGATACGGGTCATGGGACGAGTGTCGCAGGGAATCCTGCCGGGCCCTGTCAGGTTCCGGAGGCCCGCCCCGCTACAGGCCCCGTCCGCGACGGCCCGTCCGCCGGCGGCTCAGACGAGGTCGATCAGGTCGGCCACGGATTCGACGACGAGCGACGGCCGGTAGGGGAAACGCTCGATCTGCTCCCGCTGGGTGACGCCGGTCAGGACCAGGATGGTGAACAGCCCCGCCTCCATGCCGGAGACGATGTCGGTGTCCATGCGGTCGCCGATCATCGCGGTGGTCTCGCTGTGGCCCTCGATGGCGTTGAGCGCGCTGCGCATCATGCGGGGGTTGGGCTTGCCGACGAAGTAGGGGGCGACGCCGGTGGCCTTGGTGATGAGCGCGGCGACGGCGCCGCAGGCGGGCAGCGAGCCCTCGGTGGACGGGCCGACGGGGTCGGGGTTGGTGGCGATGAAGCGGGCGCCGCCCTCGATCAGCCGGATGGCGCGGGTGATCTGGGTGAAGCTGTAGGTGCGGGTCTCGCCGAGCACCACGTAGTCGGGGTCGAGGTCGGTGAGGACGTAGCCGACCTCGTGCAGCGCGGTGGTGAGCCCGGCCTCGCCGATCACGTACGCCGAGCCGCCGGGCCGCTGGTCGTCGAGGAACTGGGCGGTGGCCAGGGCGGAGGTCCAGATGGAGGCGGGAGGGACGTCGAGCCCGGCCGCGGCGAGCCGCACGGACAGGTCGCGCTGGGTGTAGATCGAGTTGTTGGTCAGGACGCGGAAGGGCTTGCCCGACTCGCTGAGCCGTTTGATGAATTCGTCCGCACCGGGGATCGGCCGTCCCTCGTGGACGAGAACGCCGTCCATGTCGGACAACCAGGAGTCGATCCGCTTACGCTGAGTCACGTCGTCATCGTACCGATCCGGTGCTCTCGACTTCCCGCCCGGTACGTGAACAATGTGCTCTATGTCGTTCACTGAAGCCGCCCAGGACATGCGGGACGAACTCATCCGGCTCCGGCACTCCCTGCACACCACGCCCGAGGTCGGCCTGCACCTGCCGCGCACGCAGGAGAAGGTCCTGGCGGCCCTGGACGGGCTGCCGCTGGAGGTCACGACGGGTACGGCGCTCAGCTCGGTCACCGCGGTGCTGCGCGGCGGCAGGCCGGGGCCCGCCGTGCTGCTGCGGGGCGACATGGACGCGCTGCCGGTGGCCGAGCGCAACGACCTGCCGTACATCTCCCAGCTCCCCGGGCAGATGCACGCCTGCGGCCACGACCTGCACACGACGATGCTGGCAGGCGCGGCGCACCTGCTCAGCGCGCGGCGCGAGGAGCTGGCCGGCGACGTCGTCTTCATGTTCCAGCCGGGCGAGGAGGGGCACGAGGGCGCCAAGCACATGATCGCCGAAGGCGTGCTGGAGGCGGCCGGCGGCCGGCCCGTCGCCGCGTACGGGATGCACGTCGTCTCCTCGATGCTGCCGCCCGGCCTGTTCGCGTCGCGGCCGGGGCCGATCATGGCGGCGGCCGACGTGTTCTCGGTGACCGTCAAGGGCCGCGGCGGACACGGTTCCAGCCCGCACCGGGCGCTCGACCCGATCCAGGCCGGCTGCGAGATGGTGACGGCCCTGCAGACGATGGTGACGCGCACGTTCGACGTCTTCGACCCGGTCGTGGTGACCGTCGGCAGCTTCCACGGCGGCTCGGCCGACAACGTCATCCCCGACGAGGCCCGCTTCGAGGCGACCGTCCGCACGTTCAGCAAGGAGAACCGCGTGCTGGTGAAGCGGCGGCTGGTCGAGGTCGTGCACGGCGTCGCCGCCGCGCACGGGCTGCACGCGGAGGCGTCGTTCGGCATGGGCTACCCGGTCACCGTCAACGACGCCGGCGAGGCGGACTTCGCCGGGCGCACCGCCGACGAGCTGTTCGGCGCCGGCAGGTACTTCGTCGCGCCGCAGCCCGTCATGGGGTCGGAGGACTTCTCGTACGTGCTGGAGGAGGTGCCGGGGGCGTTCGTCTTCCTCGGGGCCTGCCCGCCGGACCTCGACCCGGCGACGGCGCCGTACAACCATTCGCCCGAGGCGCTCTTCGACGACGGGGTGCTGCCCGACGGCGCCGCGCTCTACGCGGCGCTCGCGCACTCCCGACTGTCCTGAACCCCCGCGGCCCCGCCCCTCGCACCACCTCTCACGAGGCGACCACCGCGGGCGGGGCCACCGAGTCCTCCCCCGGGCCGACGTCCTGGTCGGTCAGCAGCCACCGGTCCCGCAGCCGCTCGAACATGAACGGGTACTCGGCGCTGACGCCGACCGACGAGGGCCAGGCCGCCCCCTTCTCCTGGGCCGCCCCGGCGGCCGCCGTGCGCCCGTCGTCGGAGACCCAGAGCTCCGAGGGTTCGAAGGACGTGAGCGCGGCCCGCTCGCCCTCGTCGAGGTCGCGGGCGAACGCGGCGACGGCCGTCCGGCAGTCGCTCGCCTCGTGACGGGCGGCGATCCGCCTGCGGTACTCGCCGGTCATCAGCTCGCACGCCACCTCGCCGTTGCCCGCGGTCACGGCGCTCAGCCACGCGGCCAGCGTCTGACGCGCCCCTCGCTCCCCTTCCTCGCGCCCGACCTCGGCGACGTCCGCCGCTTCCGCCCGGGTCATGTCCGGCTCTCCCGAGCAACCCGCCAGGACGCCGCACGCCACCAGGAACGCCGGTGCCCACCGTCGCATGGCCACTCCCCTTACGTTAATGGTCATAACTAAGTTACGGGCCATTATTCAGCCGGGGACGGGGCAGCACAAGATCGGCCGCGCGGAAGGGTTGCGCCCGCCGCCCCTGAGGCAGGAAGCCCTCATGAAGAGGAAGATGCGCGCCTGGGTGGTGGATCGGCCGGGGCCGATGGCGACGGGGCCGCTGCGGATGGTGGAGCGGGAGGTGCCCGAGCCGGGGCCGGGCGAGCTGCTGGTCCAGGTGGAGGTCTGCGGGGTGTGCCGTACGGACCTGCACCTGGCGGAGGGCGACCTCGCCCCACGCCGGCCCCGTACGACGCCCGGCCACCAGGTGGTGGGACGGGTGGTGGGCACCGGCGAGCGGGTGGGCGTGGCCTGGCTGCGCTCCACCTGCGGCCACTGCCGTCACTGTCTGCGCGGCGCGGAGAACCTGTGCCCGGCCTCCACCTACACGGGATGGGACGCCGACGGCGGCTTCGCCGAGTACGTGGTCGCGCCCGCCGCCTACGTCTACGCGCTGCCCGACGACGTCCCGGCCGAGCGCCTGGCGCCGCTGCTGTGCGCGGGCATCATCGGCTACCGGGCGCTGGCGCGCTGCGAGCTGCCGCCGGGCGGCCGGCTCGGCATCTACGGGTTCGGGGCGTCGGCGCACCTGACGGCGCAGGCCGCGATCGCGCAGGGCGCGACGGTGCACGCGGTGACCAGGTCGGCCGCCTCCAGGAGGCTCGCGCTGGAGCTGGGCGCGGCGTCGGCGGGCGACCGGCCGCCCGAGCCGCTGGACGCGGCCATCCTGTTCGCGCCCGTGGGCGACCTGGTGCCGCCGGCCCTGGAGGCCCTGGACCGGGGCGGGACGCTGGCCGTGGCGGGCATCCATCTGACCGACATCCCGCCGCTGAACTACGACAGGCACCTGTTCCAGGAGCGCACGCTGCGCAGCGTCACGGCCAACACGCGGGAGGACGGGCGGGCGTACCTGGAGCTCGCGCTGGCGCACCCGCCGCGGGTGGCGACGACCCCCTACCCGTTCGGGTCCGCGGACCAGGCTCTCGCCGATCTCGCCTCTGACCTGGTCAAAGGCGCTGCCGTACTGCGCATAGAGTGACGGTCCCCGATGACGCTCGGCGTCTTGAAGGCAGCCATGAAGGAAAGTTACATTAACCTCACAACATCTGGAGATTATTGACGCGGCACGTCCGCGATCGTAGGGTCCGGTCAATCCCTACAGATCCTCATCAGGTCAGACACTCCCCGGAGCGGCGCATGAAACGACTGGCAGCGGTAGTGGCGTTGCTGGGCCTTGCCACGGCCACCGCGTGCAGCGGTGGTTCCTCCAACGGTTCCGGAGGCGGTTCGGGCGGCGGTGGCGGGCTGTTCACGACGATCGACGTGAACCGGCCCGGCCTCGACGCGTCGGCTCCGGCCAACCCGTACAACCCCAAGGGCAACTCCTTCTCGGCGTTCAACGCCATGAAGATCGGGTGGGTCAAGAACCACCTGACCGACCCGAACCAGGCCCTCCCCGGCATCGCGGCGAGCTGGGAGATCGCTCCCGACAACTCCTCGATCACCCTGCACCTGCAGCCCAACGCCAAGTGGTCCGACGGCCAGCCCGTCACCGCCGAGGACGTCAAGCTGTCGATCGGCATCGCCTACACCCAGGGCAGCACCGCCTTCGCGGTGACCCCCGGCGCGGCCGGAGCCGCCGCCGACGTCACCGTCGTCGACGACAAGACCCTGAAGATCACGCAGGACATGGCCAACCCGAGCCCCAAGTTCGCCCGCGGCGTGCTCGACACCACGGTCGTCCCCGCCCACGTGTGGAAGGACGTCCTCCCCGCGGACTTCTGGGACAAGCTCAAGGCCGCGCGCGGCGAGGGCGCCGACGCCGAGAAGGCCCGCGAGGAGGTCACCGCGCTCGGCGAGAAGGTGCTCGCCTTCGCCCCCGCCAAGGACGTCTCCGCCGGCCCGTTCGTGCTGGAGCGGGTCAACCCCGGCGAGGCGCTGCTGGTCAAGAACAAGAACTTCTTCAACGCCGCCAACGTGGCCCCCGCCCAGGTGAAGTTCCTCAACTACACCGGCAACGAGCAGATCTGGAACTACCTCACCGCGGGCAAGCTCGACCACTCCGGCTTCGTCGCCGCCCCGACGGACGTCATGAACCGGATCAAGTCCGCCCCCGGCAACGAGGTCATCAAGGGCTACTCGCCGGTCGCGGTCGGCATGGCCTTCAACCAGTCCAAGAAGCCGTACGACAACGTGCACGTGCGCCGCGGCCTGGCCTACCTGATCAACCGCGACGAGGTCACCAAGGTCGCCTCCCCCGAGGGCGGCACCCCGGCGGTCACCACGTCCGGCATCCACCAGAAGGCCGCGCCCGCCTGGATCGGCGACACCGCCGCCCAGCTGGAGCCGTACAAGCCCGACCTGGCCAAGGCCGAGGAGGAGTTCAAGCAGGCCGGCCTGGAGAAGAAGGACGGCAAGTGGACCCTCGCCGACGGCAAGCCGTGGAAGGTGTCCATGCACGCGCCGGCCGGCTTCTCCGACTGGCTGTCGGCGCAGGAGAACATCAAGAGCCAGCTCATCAAGGCGGGCGTCGACGCCGAGGTGGTCACCACCGCCGACTACCCGCTGTACCTGGAGGAGCTGGCCGCGGGCAAGTACGACGTCGGCTTCTGGCTGATGGCGCTCGGCCCCGCGCCGTACGACATCTTCCAGCGCCTGTACGGCGCCTCCAACGGCTGGACCAACGTCGCGGGCAAGGTGCAGCACGCCGCCCCCGGCAAGAACGGCAACTGGATGGGCGGCCCCGAGGAGATCGAGGTCGACGGCACCAAGATCAACCCGGGTGAGCTCACGGCCAAGCTGAACACGGCCCCGGCCGAGGAGGCCAAGCCGATCATGGTTCAGCTCGCCAAGGCCGCCAACCAGGACCTCCCGGTCATCCAGCTCTGGGACTACGTCAACAACCAGTTCGTCAACAACAGCCGGTTCACCGGCTGGCCGCACGACGACGAGATCCTCCGCCTCGGCTCTGGCGTGCTCGCGTCGGGCGTGTGGATCCAGCTCGGCATGATCAAGCCAAAGCAGTAGGAGCTCATGACGATCATCGCACGGCGACTCGCGGGCCACCTGGCCCGCGGGTTCGTCATGATCCTGGTTGTCGCCACGATCAGCTTCTTCATCGTCAACAACATCCCGGGCGACCCGATGGCCGCCCGCTACGAGAAGCTGATCGAGCAGGGCATGTCACCCGAGGCGGCGGCCCAGAACGTCAAGGTGCTGTACGGCTTCCAGCCGAACGGCACCCTGTGGCAGCAGTACACCGACTACATGGGCGGGCTGTTCCACCTCGACCTCGGCGTCTCCGTCTCCCGCCCCGGCACCCCGGTGCTCGACGTGCTGATGGAGGCGACGAAGTGGACGATCCTCCCGGTGCTGGCCGGCACGCTGCTCAGCTTCCTCGTCGGCGTGATCCTCGGCGTGTACGCCGCGATCAAGCGCAAGGGCAAGCTGGGCGACGCGCTGGCCATCTCCGGCTCGCTGCTGCACGGCGTCCCGCAGTACGTGCTGGCGATGCTGCTCGGAGTGATCTTCGCGACGCTCATCCCCATCCTGCCCGCCGACGGGCCGGTGGACATCCTGTTCGAGCCGGGCTTCAACGCCGCCTACATCGGCTCGCTCATCGAGCACGCGGTGCTGCCGGTCGCCACGTACGCGCTGTCGGCCTACGGCGGCTGGATCCTCGCGATGAAGTCGAGCGTCGTCACCGTGCTCGGCGACGACTTCATCCTCGCCGCCGAACTGCGCGGCATGAAGCGGTCGATCATCTTCCGCTACATCGCGCGCAACGCGATCCTGCCGCTGTTCACCATCCTCGCCCTGTCGCTCGGGATGCTGCTCGGCGGCGCCGTCTTCATCGAGAAGATCTTCAACTACCCCGGGCTCGGGCTGCTGCTGATCAACAGCGTCAACGACCGCGACTACGCGCTGATGGGCGGGGCCTTCCTGCTGATCACCGTCGCGGTCGTCGTCGCCAACATCGTGGCCGACCTGTTCTACACGGTGATCGACCCGCGGGTGCGTAGCGGAGAGGGGGCGTCGTGAGCGCCACGCTCATCCCCGAGACCGGCTCTGCCGCCGCCAGCATGCGCAGGAACTTCTGGCGCGGCGTCTGGCGCGTCATGCGGCGCAAGCCCAGCCGCATGGTCGGCGTGGTGATCATCGTCGGGTTCGCCTTCATGGCGGTGTTCGGCCCGATGTTCTACCCCGACCACCTGCCGGGCGACACGAACGCCATCACCAAGCCGCCGAGCTGGGAGCACTGGTTCGGCACCGACCCGCAGGGCAGGGACGTCCTCGCGCTGGTCGTCACCGGCTCCAGGTACGTGCTGCTCAGCGCCGCGGTCACCGCGCTCATCACGGTGGTGCTCGGCACCGGCCTCGGCCTGTTCTCCGGCTTCAAGCGGGGCCGCTGGGACACCGTGCTCATGCGGATCACCGACATGAAGCTGACGATCCCCGGCCTGCCGCTGCTGCTGGTGCTGGCGACCGTGTGGAAGTTCGGCAACCCGGTGCAGATGGGCCTCGTGCTCGGGCTGCTCGGCTGGGGCGGCGTGGCCCGCGCGGTGCGGGCGCAGACGCTCTCGCTGCGCGAGCGCGGCTTCATCGAGGCGGCGCGCGGGCTCGGCCTGTCCACCTCGCACATCATCGGCAAGGAACTGCTGCCGAGCATGGCGCCGTACATCGCGATGAACATGCTCATCGCGGTCACGGGCGCCGTCTACGCGCAGGTCGGCCTGTTCTTCCTCGGCGTGCTGCCGTACGAGTCGAACAACTGGGGCGTCATGCTCAACCTGGCCGTGTTCCAGGCCGGCGCCATGATCACCCCGTACGCGCTGGGCTACCTGCTCTGCCCGCTGCTGGCGATCCTGCTGCTGACGCTCGGCATCGTGCTCGTGGTCGACGCCATGGACGAGATCTTCAACCCCCGGCTGCGTGAGGAGTAGCAGTGGCACAGCAAGCGCCGGGAGTGCGCATCGACGGCCTCACCGTCGTCTACAAGACGTCCGCGGGCGAGCTGCCCGCGGTGCGGAACGTCAGCCTGACCCTGGAACCCGGGTCCATCACCGGCATCGTCGGCGAGTCCGGCTCCGGCAAGTCCACGCTGGCGCTGTCGCTGCTCAACGCGGTGCAGCCGCCGGGCAGGATCGCCGCGGGCAGCGTCGAGATCGACGGGCTCGGCGACGTCGTCGGCCTGCAGGGCGAGGAGCTGCGCAAGGCCCGCGGACGCCACATCGGCTACGTGTTCCAGGCGGCGCAGAACTCCCTCAACCCGCTCAAGACGGTCGGCAAGCAGCTCCTCGACCTCGGCCGTTCGCACGGCGTGGACGACCTGCGCGGCCTGGTCCGCGACGCCAAGGAGCTGCTCGGCCGGATGGGCCTGGACGGCGCCCGGGTGCTCGACTCGCACCAGCACGAACTGTCCGGCGGCATGCGCCAGCGCGTCGGCATCGTGCTGGCGCTGGTGCTCAACGCGCACGTCGTGGTGCTGGACGAGCCGACCACCGCGCTCGACATGATCACCCAGGCGAACATCCTCAAGATCGTCCGCGAGGTGCACGCGGAGCGCGGCCTGACCACCCTCGTCATCACGCACGACATCGGCGTGGTCGCCGAGGTCGCCGACAGGCTCGCGGTGATGTACGGCGGCCGGCTCGTCGAGCAGGGCCCCACCCGGGAGGTCCTCGGCGCCCCCAGGCACCCGTACACCAAGGGACTCATCAAGGCCATCCCGCGGCTGGTCGGCGACATCGACGAGGCGCGGGCGCTGCCCGGCCGCCCGCCGACGCTGGCCACCGTGCCCAAGGAGGGCTGCGTGTTCAGGGAGCGGTGCGCCGCCCGGCTCGACGTGTGCGACACCGTCGACCCCGAGGCCGTGGCCGACGGCCCGCGCGTCGTGGCCTGCCACGCCGTGACCGTGAAGGAGCACGCGTGATCACCGGAACTGGCATCGTCAAGACGTTCAAGCAGCGCGGCGACGTGCTCGGCGGCCGCGAGGTGAAGGCGCTGCGCGGCGTGGACTTCTCGATCCCCAAGGGCGGCGCGGCGTCGTTCATCGGCGAGTCCGGCTGCGGCAAGACCACGCTCGGCCGGATCATCGCCGGCCTGGAGACGCACGACGAGGGCGAGATCGCGATCGACGGCGTGCCCATGTCGTCGCTGCGGCCCAAGCAGCGCCAGCCGCACTTCCGCAAGATCCAGATGATCCACCAGGACCCGTACTCGGCGCTGAACCCGACGCGGACGATCCACCAGACGCTGTACGCGCCGCTCGCCCTGCGGGCCAGGCAGACCGGCCGGTCGAAGGCGTGGATCGACGAGCGGGCGGCCGAGGTGCTGTCGCTGGTCGGGCTGGACCCGGGCTCGGTGCTGGCGCGCTACCCGCACCAGCTCTCCGGCGGCATGCGCCAGCGCGTCGTCATCGCCCGCGCGCTCACCGTCGACCCGGAGATGCTCGTCGCGGACGAGGCCGTCTCGATGATCGACGTGTCGCTGCGGCTCGGCATCCTCGCCCTGCTGAAGGACCTGCGCGAGCGCCTCGGCGTGGCGGTGCTGTTCATCACCCACGACGTGGCCACCTCCCGCTACATCGGCGACGACGGCGAGCTGTACGTCATCTACCGGGGGCAGGTGGTCGAGCGGGGTCCCGTCGACACCGTGATCGCCGACCCGGTGCACCCGTACACGCAGTCGCTGCTGTCGGCCATCCCCGTGCTGCACGGCCTGGAGGAGCCGGGCGAGCAGCCGGTCGTGCCGCTGGAGTCGCTGGACGAGAGCAAGGCCGACACCGGCTGCCTGTTCGCCCGCCGCTGCCCGTTCCGCACCGACCGGTGCGAGAGCGAGCTGCCCGTGCTGGGCCGCACCGACGGCGTGCCGCAGGAGCACGCCTGCTTCCACCCCGAGCGGCGCAGCGTCATCGCCCGGCCGGTGAGCGCGTCGTGAGCGCGCTCCCCCAGGACGGCACGGCACCAGGCGCAGGCATGGGGCCGGGCACAGAGCGGGGCATGGAGCCGCGCGTGGGCGCGGGCTCGCGGTCCGCCGCCCACCGGGTCCGGGTCGCCGGGCCCGGCGACCTGGAGGCGGCGCGCGCCGTCGCCGCCGCCGCGCTGACCCTGGACGCCGCCGAGGCCCCCGCGCTCGTCGACAGGCTCGCCGCGCCGCCCGCGGACCGCCGCTGGACGGCGCTCGTCACCGACGGCGGCGTCGTCATGACGTCGATGTCCCACAAGGACCCCGGCCTCGGGCACGTCGACCTGCTGGCCGTCCACCCCGAGGCCCGGGGCGAGGGGCGCGGGAGGGCGCTGGTGCGCGCCGCCGAGGAGTGGCTGCGCGGCCAGGGCGCGCGCGAGGCGCGCTTCGCCGGCAACCCGCCCTGCTACGCCTGGCCCGGCGTGGACGTGCGCTACACCCCCGCCGCCTGCCTGGCCGAGAGCCTCGGTTACGAGCGTTACCACGTCGCCTGGAACATGACGGCCGACCTCGGCGTGGACCTGTCCGACGGCGACGACGAGCTCGCGCGCCTGGCCGCCGCCGGGGTCACCCTGCGCGCCGCAGGCGCCGGTGACCGCGCGCGGCTGACGGCGTTCGTCGAGGAGCACTGGAACGAGCGCTGGGCCTGGGAGGCCGCCAACGCGAGCGGCGCGCACTACGCCGAGCGCGACGGTCGCATCATCGCGTTCGCCGCCTGGGGGGCGCGGCCCGGCTGGTTCGGGCCCATGGGCACGGCGGAGGCCGCCCGTGGCCTGGGCCTCGGGCGGGTCCTGCTGCGCAGGTGCCTGGCCGAGCAGCGCGCCGCCGGCCAGGCGGAGTCCCAGATCGGCTGGGTCGGACCGCTGCGGTTCTACTCGCGCGCGGTCGGCGCGCGAGCGGAACGCGTCTTCTGGCTCTACCGGCGCGACCTGGCCTGATGTCACGCGTAGAGGAGCGCTCCCGCCGGCCGGGAGGGGGGCGGGCACAGGTCACGCGGGTCCTGCCCGGCGTCCAGGCGCCTGGCGAGGCTGTCCGAGCCCCACAGGTGGTCGAGGAACAGCTCGGGCCCCCGCCAGACCAGGGCGTCCGGGTAGAGCGTGCGGGCCACGTACAGCATCGACAGGCCGGTCAGCACCGGGCGGAACGCCCGCCGGTCGTGCACGTGGAGCTGCACCCCGCGCACCGGCGTCCCGGCGTGCTTGTGGAAGGTCGGGGTGAACCACACGTCCCTGAAGCGCACGCCGGGCAGGTCGAGCGCGGCCAGCGCGGGCGCGAAGGCGTCGTCGGCGTACGGTGCGCCCACCAGCTCGAACGGCCGGGTGGTGCCGCGGCCCTCCGAGAAGTTGGTGCCCTCGAACAGTCCCGTGCCGGGGTACACCAGCGCGGTGTCCGGAGTGGGCATGTTGACCGAGGGCATCACCCACGGCAGGCCGGTCTCCTCCCAGGTCATCCCGCGCCGCCAGCCCTCCATGGTGACGACGTGCAGGTCGGCGTCGAAGCCGAACGCCAGCGCCAGCTCTCCCGCCGTCCTGCCGTGCCTGACCGGCAGGGGGTGCCTGCCGACGAAGCTGGCGAACGCCGGGTCGAGCAGCGGCCCCTCCTCGACGTCGCCGCCGAGGGGGTTGGGCCGGTCGAGCACCACGAACCGCAGGCCGAGCCGCGAGGCCGAGGCCAGCAGGTCGTACATGGTCCAGACGTAGGTGTAGAAGCGGGTCCCGACGTCGGCGATGTCGAAGACCAGCGTGTCCACGCCGGAGCGGGACACCACCTCGTCCAGGGCCGCGCCGGAGAGCTTGTGCGTGTCGTAGACCGGCAGGCCGGTCCTCGGGTCGGTGAAGTCGGCCTCGCTGCCGTCGGCCTGGGCGGTGCCGCGCAGGCCGTGCTCGGGCCCGAACAGCGCGGTCAGAGGCAGTCCCGCGGCCAGCAGCGCGTCGGTCGTGGGGGTCAGGTCCGGCAGGACGCCGGTGGGGTTCGTGATCAGGCCGAGGCGGGTACCTCCGGCGAGCGCCGGGTCCGTCGCGAGCCGTTCGGCTCCGGTTCGTACGTGCGTCATGCACCCCATTGTCTGAAAGATATTTACAACAGAGAAGGTTAGGGTGGAAATTAGCGTCATGACTGATCCGCTACCCGAGTTGTCGACCGAGCAGAGCGATCCCCGGTACAGCCAGATCGACCGGCTGCCCACCGAGCAGATCGCCCGATTGATGAACCAGGCCGACGCCGCCGTGCCTGCCGCCGTCGCGGTGGCCATCCCCGCCGTCTCGGGGGCGATCGACGCGATCTCCGCCAGGATGCGGGAGGGCGGCAGGCTGTTCTACGTCGGCGCGGGCACCTCCGGCAGGCTCGCCGTGCTCGACGCCTCCGAGTGCCCGCCCACGTTCGGCACCGACCCCTCGCTCGTGCAGGGCGTCATCGCGGGCGGCCCCGACGCGCTCACCCGCTCCGTCGAGGGCGCCGAGGACGACGCCGAAGCCGGCGCCGCCGCGATGAAGGACCTGGAGGTGGGCCCGCTCGACTCCGTGGTCGGCGTGTCCGCCAGCGGCCGGGCGCCCTTCGTCCTCGGCGCGCTCGCCGAGGCCGCGGAGCGGGGCGCGCTCACCGTCGGGCTGTCCTGCAACGACGGCGCTCCCCTGTCGGCCGCCGCCGAGCACGCCATCGAGGTCGTCGTCGGCCCCGAGGTGGTCACCGGCTCCACGAGGCTCAAGGCCGGGACGGCGCAGAAGCTCGTCCTCAACATGATCTCGACGATCACGATGGTGCGGCTCGGCCGCACGTACGGGAACAAGATGATCGAGATGTCGGCCATGAACAGCAAGCTCGCCGGGCGGGCCCTGCGCATGGTCGTGGACATCACCGGGGCCGACCGCGACACCGCCGCGCGGGCCCTCGACGCCGCCGACGGCCAGGCCAAGATCGCGGTGCTGATGATCAGGCACGGCCTCGACGCGGACGGCGCGCGGGCGCTGCTGGAGTCGCACGGTGAGCGGCTCAGCGACGCGCTGAGCGGCTGAGCGCGGGGCCGGGCGGGAACAAGGGGCAAGGGCACAGGCAGGGGGAAGAGGGGGACATGGCGGACCGGCTCGACGCGATCCTGGCGGACGGGGTGCCGCGCGTCTGCTCGGCGGCGGTCGCGTTGATCGCCGTGGACGGCGCCGTCGCCGCCGCGTCCACGGCCGGGGAACTCGTCCGCTACACGGACGCCGGGGGGACACTCGCGGAGCGGCGGCCTCCCGCGCGCCGCGACTCGATCTTCGACCTGGCCTCGGTCAGCAAGCTCTTCACCACGGCCGTGGTGCTGTCGCTGGCCGAGGAGGGCCGCCTCGACCTCGACGCGCCGGTGGCCGGCCCACTCGGCCTGGCCGGCCCACGCGGTGCGACCGGCCCACGCGGTGCGAGCGACCCGCCGGGTGCGGGCGGGCCACTCGGCGCGGGCGAGCCGCCCGGTGCGGCCGACCCGCGCGTCACGGCGCGCCGCCTGCTCACGCACACCGCCGGGCTGCCGCCCACCCGCCGGATCGACCTGGAGCTGCCCGGCGCGGGCCCGGAGGAGCGCATGGCCGCCATGCTGCGCACCCCCGTCACCGGGCCCGTCGGCGGGCTGTACCTGTACTCCGACGTCGGCATGGTCATGGCAGGGCGGCTCGCGGAGGTCGCGGGAGGCGCGCCGCTCGACGAGCTCGTACGGCTGCGCGTCACCGGCCCGCTGGGCCTGGCGGGCACCGGCTACCGTCCGCGCGACGTGGCGCGGGCGGCCGCCACCGAGTGGCTGCCGGAGCGGCCGGGGCCCGGGTGCGTGCGCGGCGAGGTGCACGACGAGACGGCGTACGCGCTCGGCGGGGTGGCCGGGCACGCGGGGCTCTTCGCCCCCGCCGACGACCTGCTGGCCTTCGGCGAGGCGCTGCGGCTCGGCGGCGGGCCGGTGCTGCGGCCGCAGACCGTCGCCGAGATGACGCGCGACCAGGGCGCCGAGGGGGCGGCGTTCAGGCACGGGCTCGGCGTGCGGATCGGCGACCCCGCCATCGTGGGGCCGCTGTCCGGCGCGTGGGGGCACTCCGGCTTCACCGGGACGTCCCTCGTCGTCGATCCCGCGCGCCGGCTGACCGTCGTGCTGCTGACCAACGCCGTGCACCCGGTGCGCGGGCGCGACGGCATCCGGGGGCTGCGCCACGCGGTCGCCGAGGAGGCCCTCCGCCTCACCTCCTGACCGAGGACGGCTAGGACGGGGCCAGCGCCTCCAACGCCTCCTCAGCGCGGCGCATCGCCTCCTCCGGGGCTGCCGTCACCACCTCCGGGTCGAAGTTCAGGTCGTGGAACACCTCGGTCACGCCGCGCGCCCCCAGTTCCTCCACGTCCCGCCTGATCTCCTCGTACGAGCCGGTCAGCGGCGCCCGGTCCGGCCGCCCCGCCTCCCGCACCCGGGTGACGCCCCTGCAGACGAAGCGCAGGGCCGAGACGTCCCTGCCGGCGTCGCGCGCCGCCTGCCCGACCAGCTCGATCCGCCCGCCGATCGCCGGCAGGTCCTCGCGGCTGGAGCTGATCCACCCGTCGGCCAGCCGCCCCGCCCGCCGCAGCGCGACGTCCGCCGTGCCGCCGAGCAGGATCGGCGGCGCCGGCCGCGGCTTGGGGTCGATGTGCGACGGCGGCACCCGGTAGAAGTCGCCGGTGTGCTCCACGACCTCGTCCTCCCACGCCTCGCGCAGCACCCGGACGAACTCCTCGCCCCTGCGCCCGCGCCCTTCGAACCCCACCCCGGCCGCCTCGAACTCCTCCCGCAGCCAGCCCAGCCCGACGCCCACGCTCAGCCGCCCCGACGAGACGTCCTGCAGGGTGGCGAGCTGCTTGGCCAGCACGACCGGCTGCACGTACACGTTGATCACGGCGAGGCCGAGCCTGATCCTGCCTGTCACGCCCGCCAGGTAGGACAGCGTCACGACCGGGTCGTGCACGCTGCGATAGATCGGCCCCATCGGGTGGCCGACCGGGTAGAGCAGCCGGTGGAACGTCCACAGCTCGTGGTAGCCCAGCTCCTCGGCCCGTACGGCGATGCGGCGCATGTTTCCTGGCGTGGCCCACGGCCCCGACTGGGGCACGGCGAAACCGATCCTCATGCACCCTAGTCTGACCGCCACGAGTTCGCCCCAGCCACCAGCCCGTGACCTGCGAGGACGAACGAGACCAGTCGGCCGCCGACGCGGCCGTTCCGCGCACATTCCGTGGCGGCGCCCTATCGATCATCCTTCCCCCAGCGCCTTCCGGCCGATTCCCCCCAGATGAGGGGTTGCCGCGCCGGGGCCGCCCCTGCGCATCCTGGGTCACGGGGTCCGGAGACCGAGGAAGGGGAGCATCACCTTGAAGAAGATCCGCAGCATGGTCGTCGCGGTCGTGACCGCGGCCGCCGTCACCATCGGCCTGGCGCTGCCGACCACGGCGACGGCCGCCGCGGCCACACTGGAGCAGAAGAGGTTCGTCTGGCGCTCCTACATGACGTCGGGCTCCTGCACGATCGAGCCCGGCGCCACGTGGACGCTGTACTCCAACGGCACGGCGCGCCTGGACGCCACCGTCTCCAGCCTCGACGGCGACGACGCCTGGCTGATGTGGGCGCACCTGAAGGACGACAGCGGCAGCCTGCTCGCCGACATCCAGGTCTACGGCAGTTCCAGCACGAAGTTCGTCAAGAACCTGCCCAACAGGGAGCGGAGCTACCGGTGGCTCGCCAAGGGCCAGTTCGACCCGGAGCTGTTCGACCTGGTCGAGCGGATGTCGCTGGGCAAGCACTGCTGAGCAGGCACTGTCCGAGCAGGCACTGCTGAGCGGGGACGTCGCCCCGGCGGCGAGCCCCGCCGGCGCTCACGGTGCGCCAGGCGCGTCGATCAGGAAGCCGGTCACCAGCTCGGGATGGACGCGCACCACCACGTGAAGCTCCTCGCCCGGCCACGGCTGCCGCCGCCGCGGCGCGCCGGCGGCCTCCTCGTCGCCCTCCATCAGCCCCGCCCGGCCGGACAGCGCGATGCTCCGGCCGCACGGCACAGACGCGCGGATGAGCGGCTCGGAGGCGACAGGACTTCGGCCGAGCCGGCCACAGAGTCACTCGGACCCCTGCGCAGGGAGCCGCGGGGGGCTGAAAGATCATTCCGCGGGTGTTCCGCGACCAGCGGCACTCGCGGACATCGACCGGCACACGATGGCACACGATGGCACACGCCGAACGTGGGCGGGCCGCCGTCAGCGCAGGTGTGGTCGGGGGTTCGGCCCGATCCGGCGATCGCGTCCGGCGGCATGAACCGCCTATATTGCCCCCTAGTCTGTACGAGTGGGTCTGGAGGAGGAGCTGGCGGGCATCGCCGGCGCGTACGGCGGCACCGGCGCACCCGTGGTGCATCCCACCAGGACGGACGTCGTCGTGGTCCGCAGGGGCGAGGTCGTGGTGAAGGCCCATTCCGCGCGCGACCACGCCGAGGCGCTGCGCCCCCGGCTGCGAGCCGCCGCGTCGGCGGCGCTCACCGGCGTGATGCTGCCCCCGCTGACCCCCGAGGTGCTCCAGGTGGCGGGCCGCGCCGTGACGGTGTGGCCCGCGGGCCGCCCGGTGGCGCAGGACGAGCTCGACGACGCCCCCTGGGAGGAGGGCGCCAGGCTGCTGGCCGCGCTGCACGCCGTGCCGCTGACGGGCCTGCCCGGCCTGCCCGCGGCGGGCGGCCCGGCGCGCGCCGCCCGCGCGGTGCGCCGCATGACCGCCGACGGGCCCGTGGAGCGGCTGGTCAGGCGGGCCTTCGACGGGCTGCCGCAGGAGCTCTTCCACGGGCCGGCGCCGGAGCCCTTCGGCGCGGTCGGGGAGGCGGGCCCGCTCCCCGCGCTGCTCACGCACGGCGACTGGCATCTCGGGCAGCTGGTCCGCCGGGGCCGCTGGCTGCTCATCGACGTCGACGACCTCGGGGTGGGCGACCCCGCGTGGGACCTCGCCAGGCCCGCCGCCTGGTACGCCGCCGGTCTGCTCGACCCGGCCGTGTGGGAACGCTTCCTCGGGGCGTACCTGGCGTCGGGCGGCCCCGCGCTCGGGCGCGGCGACGACCCGTGGCGGCGGCTCGACGTGCCGGCGCGGGCGCTGACCGTCCAGCTCGCCGCGGTGGCCGTGGTGAACGCCGCCGGGGAGAGCCGGGAACTCGACGAGGTCGAACATTCGTTAATCGAGGCGTGCAACAGAATCGTCAGAGTCTGACGGGCGTTGCGCGCGGTAGGTTTCTCCCACGAGACCTCGATGCCCAAGGAGATCAGATGCAGTGCCCGAAGTGCCGCGGCAACATGCGGACGTACGAACGTAACGGCGTCCACATCGAGCAGTGTGACAACTGCCGTGGGATCTTCCTCGACTACGGCGAGCTCGAGACGCTGACCCAGATGGAGTCCCGCTTCCACGCCGCTCCCCCGCCGCCGCCGCCCGCCGCGGGCCCGGCCTGGGGCGCCCCGCACGGCGGCCACTACGGCCACCACGGCCACCATGGCCAGCGCAGCTGGGTGGGCATGCTCTTCTCCACCTGATCCGCCCGATCCGCACGTCACGACGGGCCGCGCTCCCCGCTGGGGAGGCGCGGCCCGCTCGCGTCAGGCGGGGAAGTCCTCCGGGTCCACGTCCGAGGTCTTGGCGTTGCCGCCCGCGATCGAGTGCAGCGTGATCTTCCAGTCGTGCCACAGGATCTGCGTGGCGGTGAAGGTCGTCTTGAACTTCACGGTCTTCTGGAACTTCTCGAAGCTGCACCGGCGGGTGAACTGGCGGCTCCTGCCGTCCCAGTCCACGCCGTGCGTGAAGTAGATCTTGTACGTGCCGTCGCGCACGCCCCTGACCTTGTACGACCCCTTCTTGCGCACGTACACGCTGAACACCTTCGTGCCGCCCCTGACCAGCGTCACCACCGCGTCGCGGTCGCCGCCGTTGTCGATCTCCAGGGAGCTGCGCCCGTTCAGGGCGTCCTTGCGGGCGAACACGCCGTTGCTCAGCCGCCTGGTCTGCTTCTTGCCGGCCTTGACGTCCACGACGTCCGCCCGGTAGCCGCCGGCCTTCTGCAGCGCCTCGCCGGCCCGGTCGAGCGCGGCCAGCTTGTCGCCGATGTCGGCGAGCACCGCCGAGGACGTGCACAGGTCACGGCTGCCGACCTTCCCCGCCGCCGAACCCAGCTCGGTCGCGAAGTCGCGCAGGCCCGCCACGTAGGCGTCGTGCTGCGCCTGCACCTCGGCGGGCGGCGTGAGCGCCGACAGCGCGTCGGCGGCGCCGCTGATCGCCTCCTCGGCGCGGCCCACCCGCTGGTTGAGCGACTTCACGCTGCGCGCCGACGCCATCGAGTCGATGGCGTCGAGCATCGCCTTGTACCTGCCGTCGAGCTCGCCCTTGTACGCCTCCGCCGTCAGCGCGCTCGTGCTCGGGCTCGGGCTCGCGTCGGTGCCGGGGGCGGTGGTGGTGACGCCGCCACCGTCGGCGACCGCGCCGCCCTTGCCGCCCGCGACCCCGCTCATCGACGGCTCCCCACCGGTGACCGGAGGGGCGGAAGCGGAGCAGGCGCCCAGGGTGAGGGTCGCCAGGGCGAGAACGCAGGGGATCAACCGGGGAACAGACACCTGCCACACTATTGCCCGATTGATCCCCGCACGTCAATCACGACTCCGACAGTCCCACCTCCCGGTCCACGCGCAGCCACCTGGTGATGCCCGGCGTCTCCAGGAACGGCGCCGCCACGGAACGGGAAGCGCGCCGGCCGCCCGCGCGGCGCGCGGTCAGCGGGTGGTGCCTCTCGCGCGGTGGGCGGCCACGTTCACGCGGTTGGCGCAGGCGAGCGAGCAGAACCGGCGGCGGCCGTTGCGCGAGGTGTCGACGTACACGGTCGCGCAGCCCTCCCTGTCGCAGCGCCCGAGGCGGCGTCCGCCCGCGAACGACATGGCCATCGCCAGCCCGCCCGCCGTGGTGTCCTTGGCCCTGCTGACGACGTCGGCGTCGACGGAGAAGAAGTGCAGGTGCGGCTCGCGGCCGTCGTGGGCGCTGACGTACGGCTTGGACGCGGTGACGTCGAGCAGGTCGTTGACGAGCTTGATCTGCACGTCCTGGTCGGTCTCGCCGAAGACGGGGTCGAGCCGGCGCGCCCACGCCCGCAGTTCCTCCGCCTGCCCGGCGGTGACCGCGGTGCGGAGCATCTGGTGCTCCGTCAGCATCGCCTCGACCGCCCCCGGGCTGAAGTCGGTGGCGTTGACGAGGGCCGCCGCGAGTGCCGCCCCGTTGCCGCCGTAAGCATTGAAATGCATAAGGTCATTACATCAGGTTGGAGTCATGCACTCCAGACACCTGCACGACCCCTTCGCGCTGACCCTCGTCTCCTCGCACCGCACCTCGGAGGGCGTGGTGTCGTACCTGCGCTGTGCCTGCGGCGCCTGGGAGGTGCGCACGCCCGGCCTCGTCGGACTCGCCGCCGCGCGGGCATCGACTGATCACCGCCCGGCGTCCTAGAGTCGGCACCACACCCCTCCAGGAGGTCAGGCATGTCCAGCATTCCCGCCCTGCTGCGCGACCGCATCGCCGCCACTCCCGACGCCGAGGCCTATCGCACGCCGTCCGAGGGCGGCTGGACCTCGCTGACCTGGCGGGAGGTGGGCGAACGGGTACGCGGGCTCGCGCTGGGCATGGCGGCGCTGGGCGCCGGTCCGGGGAGGCGCGTGTCGATCCTGTGCTCCACCCGGCTCGAATGGATTCTCACCGACCTGGCGGTGCTGGCCACCGGCGCGGCCACCACGACCATCTACCCGTCCAACACGGCCGCCGAGTCGGCCTTCGTCATCAACGACTCCGGCAGCACCCTCGTCGTCGCCGAGAACGACGAGCAGGTGGCCAAGCTCCGTTCGGTGCGCGCCGAGCTGCCCGACGTGACCAAGGTGATCGTCATCGACGGCAAGGCGAGCGACGACGGCTGGGTGGTCCCGCTGGAGTCGGTGAGCGACGAGGGCGGGGGCGGCTACGACGCGATGGTCGACGCCATCGGCCCCGGCGACCTGGCCACCCTCATCTACACCTCGGGCACGACCGGCCGCCCCAAGGGCGTGGAGCTCACCCACGACAACTGGCTGTACGCCGCCGGCGCGGTACGCGAGCTGGACATCATCTCCCCCGCCGACCTGCACTTCCTGTGGCTGCCGCTGTCGCACTCGTTCGGCAAGCTGCTGGAGGTCGTGATGATCGACATCGGCGTGCCCACCGCGATCGACGGCAGGCTCGACCGCATCGCCGACAACCTCGGCGAGCTCAGCCCCACGTTCATGGCCGCCGCGCCGCGGATCTTCGAGAAGATCCACAACACCGTCGTCGCCACCGTCCAGCGCGAGGGCGGCGTCAAGCTGCGGATCTTCGAGTGGGCGCGGCGCACCGGCGTCAGGGTGAGCAGGGCCCGCCGGCTCGGCGCGCCCGTGCCGCTCACCACCCGCGCCGAGTACGCCCTCGCCGACCGGCTCGTCTTCGCCAAGCTGCGGCAGCGCTTCGGCGGACGCATCCGCTACTTCATCTCGGGCGCCGCCCCGCTGTCGAAGGACGTCGCGGAGTTCTTCGACGCCGCCGGGCTCACGATCCTCGAAGGGTACGGGCTGACGGAGTCGTCGGCCGGCAGCTTCCTGAACCGTCCCGAGTCGGTGCGGTTCGGCAGTGTCGGGCTGCCGCTGCCCGGCACCCAGGTGCGCATCGCCGGCGACGGCGAGATCCTCATCGGCGGGCGGGGCGTCATGCGCGGCTACCACGGGCTGCCCGAGGAGACCGCCGAGGCGCTGGAGGACGGCTGGCTGCACACCGGCGACATCGGCGAGCTCGACTCCGCCGGCCGGCTCGTCATCACCGACCGCAAGAAGGAGCTCATCAAGACCTCGGGCGGCAAGTACGTCGCGCCCACCTACCTGGAGGGCCGGATCAAGGCGGCCTGCCCGTACCTGTCGCACGTCTTCGTCCACGGCGACCGCCGCAACTACGTGACGGCGCTCGTCACGCTCGACATGGACGTCGTCAGGCCGTGGGCCGAGTCGGAGTCGCTGCCGACCGACCCGGAGGAGCTGCGCGGCCATCCGCGCATGCGCGAGGAGGTCGACAAGGCGATCCGGCAGGTCAACGCCGAGCAGGCGAGCTACGCCACGGTCAAGAAGTTCGCCATCCTGGCGCAGGACTTCACCGTCGAGACCGGCGAGCTGACGGCCAGCCTCAAGATCAGGCGCAAGGCGGTGGAGGAGCGCCACGCCGAGACGCTCGACGGCTTCTACGCCTCCCCCTGACCTGCAGGGCGCGCGCCGTCCCGCTGCTCGGCAGGTCAGGAGTTCGCGGGGGTGCGCGTGGCGAGGAACGGCACGAGCGCGGCGGCGACCTCCTCGGGCTTCTTCTCCGGCGCGAAGTGGTCGAGGCGCGGCAGGGCCACGGTCCGGGCGCGCGGGATCTCCCGTTCGAGCCGGGCCAGGGCGGCCACCTGCCGGTCGCCGCCCTGGCCCTTGCCCCGCAGCAGCAGGACGGGCGCGCCGATCCTGCGGTAGTCGGCCAGGTGCGGCTCCATCCGCAGGACTTCGGCGTGCTCCCTGACGGCCTGCGGCATGAGCGCGAGGTTGCGCCGCAGGTCCTTCTTCGGGATGGCCAGGCGCAGGACGGCCTTCAGCAGGAAGCGGGGCAACCGTCCCGACTGCTCCGGGTTGACCCCTCTGACGAAGGTGACGAACGCCTCGAACGCCTCACCGGCCGCCACCTCCCTGCTCGCCCGGCCGATCCAGCCGAGCGGGATCGACCCTTCGACCGAGACGCCGGGCTCGTACACGGCGACGGCCTCGTAGCGGGGGTCGCCGCACGCGGCGCGCAGCGCGACCAGACCGCCGTAGCTGTGCCCGAAGAGCATCCGGGCGCCGGTCGCGGCGCGCACCGCCGCGACGTCCTCGCACTCCCGCTCGATCCCGTACGACGCGCCCTGGGGGCCGCTGGCGCCTCTGCCGCGCCGCTGCACGACGTGCGCCTCGTGGCCGGCGTCGGCCAGCAGCGCGGCCAGCCCGCCCAGGTCTGCGGCCTCGGCCAGCGCGCCCGGCACGACGATCACCCCAGGCCCGCGTCCCGTGCTGAGGTACTCGACGGCGGTGCCGTCGGCGGAGGTCACCGTCCGTGAGACGAGACGCGCGCCGCCGCCGCTGATCGGCCGATCGGACATGGGTCCACCCCTTCTCCTGCCGCCGCCCGGCCCGTCCGGGCGCCGCGCATACAATGTACGCAGCCATCGCGCGGACCGGCAGCGGACGGCCGTCGGGGGTAGTGCACTCGGGGCGTCGCCCCAGCTCGGCGGCGGGAAGGCCCGGTGAAGCGCACTAGTGCACTGGAGGGACATGAGCGAGCGACCGCCCTACCTTCGCATCGCCGACGAGATCGCCGGCGACATCCGCGCGGGACGGCTCGCGCCGGGCCAGGCGGCGCCCTCGACGCGGCGGATCGTGCGCGAGCGGGGCGTGGCGATGGCGACCGCCACCAAGGTCATCGGGGCGCTGCGCGAGCAGGGGCTCGTCGAGACGGTCCCTGGCAGGGGCACCGTCGTCCGGGCCCGCGAGGAGACACCACCGGCGGCGACGGGGCGCGGGGAGCTCTCGGCCGCGCGGATCGTCGCGGCCGGGGTGCGCATCGCCGACGCCGAGGGGCTGGCGCTGGTCACCATGCGGCGGGTGGCGGGGGCGCTGGGCGTCTCGACGATGGCGCTGTACCGCCACGTGGCGAGCAGGGGCGAGCTGACCTTCAGGATGGCCGACGCCGTCATGGCCGAGGCGCGGCTGCCCGACCCGCCGCCCGCCGGGTGGCGGCGGCGCCTGGAGACGGCCGCGCACCAGTTCTGGGCGGTCTTCCGCCGCCACCCCTGGGCGGCCGAGCTGTTCTCGCTGACGCGCCCGCAGATGTTCCCCAACGCGCTGCCGTTCGCCGAGTTCTCCTTCAGCACGCTGCGGGCGATGGGTTTCGGCGCCGACGACATGGTGTGCGCGCACGTCAACCTGTTCGGGCACGTACGCAACATGGCGCTGGTCCGCCTCGCCGAGACCCACGCCGAGGAGGACACCGGGATGTCGGCCGACGACTGGGCCCGCCACACCGGCGACGACGTCCGCCGCGTGGTCTCGCCCGCCCGCCACCCCGGCATCGAGTACGTCATGCGCGAGGGGTTCGACTACGACCTGGACAGGGTCTTCGAGTACGGCCTGCAGCGCCTGCTCGACGGCATCGACGCCCGACGCCGCGCCCTGGGGCTGCCCGAGCCGCCGGGACGCGGCTGACCCGCGAGGCCCGCCGCGTTCAGGGGCGTTTGAAGGCGGCGAGCAGGCGGTCCGCCGCGAGCGACGGCGTCAGCTCGCCCGCGAGCACCTCCCGCTCGACCTCCTCGCGCACGGCCGCGACGGCCGGGTCGTGGTTCAGCTCCGCGAGCAGGCGGTCGCGCACCAGCGTCCACGTCCATCCCACCTGCTGGCGGCGGCGCTTGGCGGGCAGGTCGAGCGACTCCTGGTGGGCCAGGACCTGCTCCCACAGCTCCTCCAGCCCCCGCCCGGTCAGGCCGCTGCAGGTCAGCACCGGCGGCGGCACCGAGTCCGAGCGCAGCATGCGCAGCGCGCCCGCCAGCTCCCGCGCCGCCTTGCGCGCCGCGAGCTCGTGCTCGCCGTCGGCCTTGTTCACCGCGATGACGTCCGCGAGCTCCAGCACGCCCTTCTTGATGCCCTGGAGCTGGTCACCCGTACGGGCCAGGGCCAGCAGCAGGAACGTGTCCACCATGTCCGCCACGGCCGTCTCCGACTGGCCGACGCCCACGGTCTCGACGAGCACCACGTCGAACCCCGCCGCCTCCACGACGACCATCGCCTCCCTGGTCGCCTTGGCGACGCCGCCGAGCGTGCCCGACGTGGGCGACGGGCGGATGAAAGCGGCGGGATCGACCGACAGGCGTGCCATGCGCGTCTTGTCGCCGAGGATGCTGCCGCCCGTCCGCGTGGAGGACGGGTCGACGGCGAGCACCGCCACCCGGTGGCCGCGCCCGGTGAGCAGGGTGCCGAGGGCGTCGATGAAGGTGGACTTGCCCACGCCGGGCACGCCGGAGACGCCCACCCTGCGGGCCCGGCCCGTGAGCGGGGTGAGCTCGACGAGCAGCCGCTGGGCCAGGGCCATGTGGTCGGGCCTGGTCGACTCCACCAGGGTGATCGCGCGGGCGATCCAGGTGCGGGACCCGGCCCGCACCCCGTCGGCGTAGTCCGCCAGCGAGCGCATCGCCTCCGCCTCCTCAGGCGTGGTGCTCGCGCACCAGGGTGGTGAGCAGGTCGAGGGCGGCGTCGGCGATGACGGTGCCGGGCGGGAAGATCGCCGCGGCGCCGGCCGCGCGGAGCGCGTCGTGGTCGTCCGGCGGGATGACGCCGCCCACCACGATCATGACGTCGTCCGCGTCGAGCTCCGCCAGCGCGCGGCGCAGCTCGGGCACCAGCGTCAGGTGCCCGGCGGCGAGCGACGAGACGCCGACGATGTGGACGTCCGCCTCCACGGCCTGGCGGGCGACCTCCTCCGGCGTCTGGAACAGCGGGCCGACGTCGACGTCGAAGCCGAGGTCGGCGAACGCGGTGGCGATGACCTTCTGGCCGCGGTCGTGGCCGTCCTGGCCCATCTTGGCCACGAGGATGCGGGGCCGGCGGCCTTCGGCGCGCTCGAACTCGGCGCACAGCTCGCGGACCCGCTCGATGTTCGCGGCCGGGCCGCTCTCGTCGCGGTACACGCCGGAGATCGTACGGACCTGCTCGGCGTGGCGGCCGAACACCCGCTCCAGCGCGTCGGAGATCTCGCCGACGGTGGCCTTGGCGCGGGCGGCGTCCACCGACAGCTTGAGCAGATTGTGCTCCAGGCCGGGGGTGGGGTTGTCGGCGGCCTTGGTGAGCGCGTCGAGCGCGTGGCGCACGGCCTCCTCGTCGCGTTCGGCCCTGAGCCTGCGCAGCTTGTCGATCTGCTCGGCCCGTACGGCGCTGTTGTCGACCTTGAGCACCTCGACGGGCTGGTCGGAGGCGGGGCGGTACTTGTTGACGCCGATGACGGGCTGGCGGCCGGAGTCGATGCGGGCCTGGGTGCGGGCGGCGGCCTCCTCGATGCGCAGCTTGGGCAGCCCGGCCTCGATGGCCCTGGCCATGCCTCCTGCGGCCTCGACCTCCTCGATGTGGGCCCAGGCGCGCTCGGCGAGGTCGTGGGTGAGGCGTTCGACGTAGTAGGAGCCGCCCCACGGGTCGATCACCTTGGTGGTGCCGGACTCCTGCTGGAGGAGGAGCTGGGTGTTGCGGGCGATGCGGGCGGAGAAGTCGGTGGGCAGGGCGAGCGCCTCGTCGAGGGCGTTGGTGTGCAGCGACTGGGTGTGGCCCTGGGTGGCGGCCATCGCCTCGACGCAGGTGCGGGCGACGTTGTTGAAGACGTCCTGGGCGGTGAGCGACCAGCCGGAGGTCTGCGAGTGCGTCCGCAGGCTGAGCGACTTCGGGTTCCTCGCCCCGAACCGGGACACCAGCCGGGCCCACAGCAGCCGGGCGGCGCGGAGCTTGGCGACCTCCATGAAGAAGTTCATGCCGATGCACCAGAAGAACGACAGCCTGGGCGCGAACCTGTCGACGTCCATCCCGGCGGCGACGCCGGCCCGCAGGTACTCGACGCCGTCGGCCAGCGTGTAGGCGAGCTCCAGGTCGCAGGTGGCCCCGGCCTCCTGGATGTGGTACCCGGAAATGCTGATGGAGTTGAATTTCGGCATCTTTTCACTCGTATACGCGAAAATATCCGAAATGATGCGCATGGATGGCCCGGGGGGATAGATGTAGGTGTTCCGGACCATGAACTCCTTGAGGATGTCGTTCTGGATGGTGCCCGCGAGCTGCTCGGGCGCCACCCCCTGCTCCTCCGCCGCCACGATGTAGAGGGCGAGCACGGGCAGCACGGCCCCGTTCATGGTCATCGACACCGACATCCGGTCGAGCGGGATGCCGTCGAACAGCTGCCGCATGTCGTAGATCGAGTCGATCGCGACGCCCGCCATGCCGACGTCGCCCGCCACGCGCGGGTGGTCGGAGTCGTAGCCGCGGTGCGTGGCCAGGTCGAAGGCCACCGACAGGCCCTTCTGACCGGCGGCGAGGTTGCGGCGGTAGAAGGCGTTGGAGTCGGCGGCCGTGGAGAAGCCCGCGTACTGGCGGACCGTCCACGGCTGGTTGACGTACATGGTGGGGTACGGGCCGCGCAGGAACGGCGCCGCGCCCGGGTACGTGCCGAGGAAGTCGAGCCCGTCGAGGTCGGCGGCGGTGTAGAGCGGCTTGACGCCGATGCCCTCGGGCGTCTCCCACACCTCGGCCGCCGGCACGGGCGCGGGCCGCTCCGCCGCGGCCTCCCCCGCTCCCAGCAGCGGGACGGTGGAGAAGTCGGGGATCATCGGGCCACCTCCAGGTCCTCGAACGTCGTGCGGAGCACGGCCAGGGCGTCGCACCCGGCGTACAGGTACGCGTCGACGCCCGCGTACTCCCCCTTCCCCGCCAGCCACACCCGGTGCGCGCCCGCCCGTCTCAGCGCCGCGGCGACGGCCTCGGCGTGCTCGGCGTACAGCCGGTCGCTGGAGCACAGGCACGCGACCGTGCTGCCGCTGACGGCGAAGGCCGTGGCGATCTGCTCGGGGTCGGCGCCGGGCCCGGCGGTCTCGACGGCCAGCCCGCCCGCCTGGAACAGGTTCGCCGCGAACGACGCGCGGGCGGTGTGGGCGGCGACGGGGCCGATCGTGGCCAGGAACACCTTCGGCCGCTCCGTCCGGGCGTCGGCGAGGTCGCGCAGCGCCTCGAACTCCTCGGCGTACCGGATCCTGGGCAGCCCCTCGGCGGAGACGGACGGCTCGGCGGGGGCGGGCTGGGCGGGCACCGGCTTCTCGGCGACGTCCGGGAACTCGCTGACACCGGTGATCGGGAAGCGGCGGTGCGCGACGTCGCGGGCGCGGCGCTCGCGGGTGGCGGCGACGCGCGCGGACACCAGCGGGGCGGCGGCGGGGAGGCCGCCCGCCGCCTCGATCTCCTGGAACCAGGCCCAGGCGCGCTCGGCCAGGTCGGCGGTGCGCCGCTCGACGTACCAGGAGCCGCCCGCCGGGTCGATCACCCGGCCCACTCCCGACTCCTCCAGCAGCAGCGACTGGGTGTTGCGGGCGATGCGGCGGGAGAACGCGCCGGGCAGCCCGAGGCAGGCGTCGAACGGCTGCACGGTGACGGCGTCGGCGCCGCCCACCCCGGCGGCGAAGCAGGCGACGGTGGTGCGCAGCATGTTCACCCACGGATCGCGGCGGGTCATCATGGCGGAACTGGTGACGGCGTGCTGGCGCTGGCCGCCGTGCCCCGGCGCGCCGCACACCTCGGCGACCCTGGCCCACAGCCTGCGGGCGGCGCGGAGCTTGGCGACGGTGGCGAACTGGTCGTCGGTGGCGGCGTAGCGGAACTCGATCTGGCCGAGCGCCTGCTCCACGCTCAGCCCGCCGCCGGTGAGCGCCCGCAGTTCGGCCACGCCACGCGCGATCGAGCAGCCGAGCTCCTCGGCGTCGCTGCCGCCCGCGTCGTGGTACGGCGTGGCGTCGACCGTCACGGCCCGCAGGCCGGGGAACTCCGCGGCGCAGCGCGCCGCCAGCGCGACGGCGGCGGCGCCGTCGCCGCCCTCCCACAGGGCCGACACGCCGAGGGTGCCGCGCGGCGGCGTGCCCCGCTCCTCGGCCAGGGCGAGCAGCGCGTGCGCGGAGCCGCAGGCGCGGTCGCGGTGCTCCAGCGCGACGGGCGCGAGGTCGAGATAGACGTCCTTGAGCACGCCGGGCAGCGCCGCGGGCGGGATCGCGCCCTCACCCGTGACCAGCCAGAGCGAGGTGACGCCGTTCTCCAGGTCGGCGAGCACGGCCTCCGGGTCGGGGACGGCGTGCCGCTGGCGGACGTCCCAGCCGGTGGTGACGCGGGCGCCGCGCACGTACGGCGGCTCGCCGGGGACGCCGGGGGCGGCGGCGGGCAGGTCGCCCGCGTCGTACAGCGGGGCGAGCGTCAGGCCGTCGTACGTCAGGCTGGACAGCGCCTCTTCAGGACCGGCTGCCTCGACACCCGACCTGCGCAGCACCTCGGCGGCCAGGGCGCGCCAGTCGTCGCGCGTGGTGGTGGGAAAGCCCGCTGCCAGTTCCATGGTTCGGATAGTAGGCGGTGCCGCCTACCGGCGGGTACCCCAGGGCCGCCCCTGCGGCGTCTCAGCAGCTGAGACCACTCGGGAGCCCCGCGCGGCGAGCACTGCGCCGCCTGCCGGGCGAAGCGCGGACCCCGCCCCGGCTGGCGCTGCGCCGCCTCCCAGGTGAAGCGCGAACCCCGCCCCGGCTAGCGCTGCGGCGCCTCCCAGGCGAGCCGCCAGGTGACGGGGCCGACCACGCCGTCGTCGTCGACGCCCTGCTGGCGCTGGAAGAGGCGGGCGACGTCGCGCGAGCGCTCACCGTAGGCGCCGTCGACGGTGAGCTCCCAGCCGCGCCTGCGCATCTGCTCCTGCCAGGTGCGGACGTCGTCGCCGCGCATGACGGGCGGGTATCTGAGCAGACGGCCGGGGAAGGGCGGCGCGGCCGGAGTGGTGGGGCCGCCGCCCTCACCGCCGTCGCCACCACCGTTGTTCCCGCCGTTCCCGCCGTTGCCGCCGTTCCCGCCGCCGGCCGGGCGGGGCGCGCCGCGCCTCACCCACGCGTACAGCGGCTCGCCGGGGCAGTCGGTCTGGTAGCCGTCGCGGTGGCCCTTGATCTCCTTGCCCGCCCTGCCGTCCTTCCTGACGTGGTCGACGGCGTCGAGGACGGCGTGCAGCAGCGCGTCGGGCGGCTGGACCAGCCCGGCGTTGCCGACCAGGCCGAGCACCGCGTAGTGGCCCGAGTTGAGCCCGGGGCCGTTCGCGGCGGGCAGGTGGTGCAGGCCCCTGCCCTCGAACACCTTCCTGTGCGGGCAGGCGACGAAGGAGTAGCCGATGTCGATCCAGCCGTTGCCGTCCATGTGGTAGCGCTGGATCTCGCGGACCAGGTTCACGCAGCCGGCGTGGTCCTCGACGATGCCGGGATCGACGCGTCCGCCGGTGTAGTGGACCTTCACCCCCTTCGTGGAGTCGAGCTGCGTGTACGCGCCGCGCGGCGGGCGCGCCTGCCAGTCACGCCGTAACACGAGGTCGATGGGCACGGGGATCTCCAAGGTCGGGGGTGTGACGACAGAGCGTAACGCGACCGATGCGATCGGGTCCCGAGATCGCGATATTTCGTCCTAGGGCCTGATCACGCGCTTCTCCGTCACGATCGCGGTGATGAGATCGTGCGGGGTCACGTCGAACGCCGGGTTCAACGCCCGGGTTCCCTCGGGAGCGAGCCGTACACCTCGGAGCGTCAGGACCTCCTCCGGCCCGCGGTCCTCGATCTCGATGTGGTCGCCCGTCGGCGTGGCCGCGTCGATCGTGGACTCGGGGGCCACGACCACGAACGGCACGCCGGCGCGCTCCGCGGCGAGCGCCAGCGCGTACGAGCCGATCTTGTTGGCCGTGTCGCCGTTGGCGGCGACACGGTCGGCGCCGATGAGCACCGCGTCCACGCCGCCCCTCGACACCAGGTACGGCCCCGCCGAGTCGACGACGAGCCGGTGCGGCGCGCCCATCCTGGCCAGCTCCCAGGTGGTGAGCCTGGCGCCCTGGAGCAGCGGGCGGGTCTCCAGCGCGTACGCCTCCTCCAGCCGTCCGCGCTCGTGCAGCGTCTGGACCACGCTGAGCGCGGTGCCCCGCTCCACGGCGGCCAGGCCGCCGGTGTTGCACACCGTCATGACCCGCAGCCGGTCGCCCTCCAGCAGGTCGGCGCCGCGCTCGCCCATGGCGGCGCAGGCGGCGAGGTCCTCGTCGCGCACGCGCAGCGCGGCGGCCAGCACCGCCTCCGGCCCCTCGTCCAGGTGGGCAGCGGCCCTGTCGACGCCCCAGGCGAGGTTGACGGCGGTGGGCCTGGCGGCGCGCAGCCGGGCGATCAGCGCGCGGTCGCCGCCCGCCAGCGCCACGCCGAGCGCCCCGGCGACGCCGAGCGCGGGCGCGCCGCGCACGGCGAGCCGCCGGATCGCGTCGATCAGCTCGTCCACGGTGGTCAGGCGGAGCGTCACGCACGCCTCGGGGAGCCGGGTCTGGTCGATGATCTCGATGGCGCCGTCGGCCCAGTCGATGGTCCTCACGCCGCACACGCTAGTTCGTCCCGTTCCGCCCCACCACGCCAGCCCTCGGCTCCCCCGGTACGTCAGCCCTCGGCTCCCCCGGTACGTCAGCCCTCGGCGAGGACGATCACGGCGTCCTTCTCCCCCAGCACGACCCGCTCCGACTTGGCCGGGCCGAGCACGATGCCGTAGTGCGGGGGGTCGTTGCGCCGGGCCGCGTGCCGGTAGCCGATGGCCGTCTCGCCCCTGCGCCGCGCCGCCTCCACGATCGTCGAGAAGGTCACGGCCTCGCCGGGCCTGACGTACGAGCCGGCCGGGCGCGGGTAGATCTCCGAGCCGTGCGAGTCGAACAGGTACCCGAACACGTCCGCGAGGTGCCGGTTGCAGGCGAGCTGGGCGAGCAGCAGGCCGATGACGGTGTCGCTGATGACGATGTCGTCGGCCTCGGTGACCTCGGCCAGCGCCCGGTTGCTCTCGTCGTGCATCTCGCTGACGATCGAGTAGTGCTCGCCGAGCACGCGCTGCATGTCGCGGAGCTGGAGCAGCGTCATGAGGGTGCGGGTGTCGGCGTGGTGCGGCTCGTACCTGTCGTCAGACAGGACGATGACGTGCTGGTAGAGGCCCACCCCCAGCGACTCCAGGGCGAACCTGTCGGTGGTGTCGCAGTCCTTGACGTTCACGGTGAGCCGGCGCAGCCCCGCAAGGTCGGCCGCCGCCTTCGGGTGGTCGGTGGCGACGTCCAGCACCGCGCCGGGAGCGACGTAGCCGTCGAGGTAGCGGATGATCTGCTCGGCCCTGCCGTTCCAGTTGAGCAGCAGCGTCCGCTCCGCCTCGGGCCGGTGCGGCGCGGCCGCGACGACGGCCGACTCGTCCACCTGGGGCGGGCCGGCGGCCAGGCGGATGTGGGAGTCGTCGTGCGCGATGACGACGACCTGGTCGTCGGCCGCGATCACGGTGTCGCCCGGCGGGTTCAGCACCACGCCCGACGGCCTGCGCAGGCCGATGACGGCCGCCGTCTCGTAGGCGTGCAGCGCCTCGCCGTACGTGCGGCCGGCGAGCTCCTCGTCGGCGCGCAGGTAGATCTCGCTGTCGTCGAAGTTCAGCAGGTCCATGCACACGACCGACATGCCGGACTGCCGGGACGACTGCACGATGAGCCGGGAGGCGGTGTCGTCGGAGTCCACCAGGTGGACGTCCTCGCCGCCGGCCAGGCGCGCGGCGGCGAGGTTGCGGCTGGAGGCGAGCGCGGCCACGACCGGCGGGTGGTTGCCCGCCCGCTTGGCCAGCGCGAGCAGGATCTTGATGACGTGCGCGTCGGGGTCCTCGCCCTCAGGCGACAGGACGACCACCGAGCTGGCGGCGTCGAGGTTCATCAGGTCGAGGTCGTGCGGCTCCGTCGGGCGTCCCGTGCGGCAGACCAGGCGCGTCCTGCCGAGGTCGTCGAGGTGGTCGCGGATGTCCTCCTCCATCGCGAGCTTGTCGCGGTCGGCCAGGACGGCGATGACCGAGCCCGGCCGGCTGGCGTGCGCCTTCACCAGCTCGCCCACGATGGTGAACACCTGGTCGGACCAGCCCAGCACCACCGTGTGCCCCGACTCCACGATCCGGGAACGGCCCCTGCGCAGCCGGTCCACCTTCTCCTTCAACCCGTTCGACAGCAGTCCGACGAGCATGCTGACGATGAAGATGCCCCCGAGCGACCCGACGAACATGACGGCCATGTACGCCGTCGAACCCTTGTCGCTGGCCACCTTGCCGGGGGTGAGCGCGTGCATGAGGGAGAGCCACAGCACCTGCCAGAGGCCGCTCGCCCCCTCGGGCTCGTTGGGGGCGAGCCACAGCGCCAGCCCCGTCACCAGGAAGATGAGGCCGACGGAGGCCACCGCGAGCCAGCCGATCAGCGACGCCGTCCCCTTCGACATGGTGTTGTCGAACCAGTAACGGGCACGCTCCCGCAACGTCGCCTTTGACACCCCGATACCTCCGCTTTAGGGAGAGTTTGACAGCGATCAAAGGTACCGGGCGATCTTGCTGCGCGCAGGGCGAAAGGTAACGTATCCGCCATGGTGACCCCCCTGACCCCCGACGACCCGGTGGCCCTCGGCGGATACCGCCTTGAGCGCCGGCTCGGCGAAGGCGGTCAGGGCGTCGTCTACCTGGGGCGGGGCGCGTCCGGGGAGCCCGTCGCGGTGAAGCTGCTCGGCGCCGGCGACCCCGCGACCCGCGCCCGCCTCGCCCGCGAGCTCGACGCGCTGGCGGGCATCGCGTCCTTCTGCACCGCCCGCGTGCTCGACGTCTCCACCGGCGGGCCGCGCCCGTACGTCGTGAGCGAGTACGTCGACGGCCCCTCCCTCGCCGACCGGGTACGCGAACGCGGCCCGCTGCGCGGCGGCGACCTCGAACGCCTGGCCGTCGGCACCGCCACCGCGCTCGCCGCCATCCACGCCGCCGGGGTCGTCCACCGCGACCTCAAGCCGTCCAACGTGCTGCTCGGGCCCGACGGCCCTCGCGTCGTGGACTTCGGCATCGCCAGGGCCGAGGGCGCCGCCACGCTCACGTCCGGGCTGGTCGGCACGCCGGCGTACCTGGCGCCCGAGCAGATCGCGGGCGCGCCCGCCTCGGCCGCCTCCGACGTCTTCGCCTGGGCCTCGACCGTCCTGTACGCCGCCACCGGGGCCAGCCCGTTCGGCGCCGACACCGTGCCGGCCGTCCTGCACCGCGTCCTGCACGCCGAGCCTGACCTGTCGGCGCTGCCGCCCCGCCTGCGCGAGCCGGTCGCCGCCTGCCTGTCCAAGGACGCGTCCCGGCGCCCGGCGGCCCGCGACCTCATGGTCACCCTGGTCACCCCGAACCGCCGTCCCGCCTCCCCCTCACTCCCGCCTGCGGGACCGCCCGCAGGGCCCTCGCCCACTACGCCGTCGCCGACGGGCGCCGTCCCCACGCCACCTTCCCCCGGAGGCCCGACGCCCCCTTCCCCCGGAGGCCCCACGCCGCCTTCCCCCGGAGGCCCGACACCGCCTTCCGCCGGAGGTCCGACGCCGCCTTCCGCCGGAGGTCCCACCGCCCCAAGCGCTGCCCCGCCCTCCTTACCCCCGGGCACCACCGCCCCCGCAGCGCCTCCCTCCCTTCCCGCCGCCACCGAGGCCGCCGACGACCCGGCCTCGGTCCCCACCGCCCCCACCGATCTCTCGGGATCGACCCCGCCCGCCGTCCCCGGCAGCACCGCTGGTCCTACGGGCCTGGCCGGAACGGCCGCGCCGCCCGCCCTCCCCGCCAGCACCACCGGACCCACCGGCCTGGCCGGAACGGCCGCGCCGCCCGCCCTTCCCGTAAGCGCCGCTGGTCCTATGAGCCTCTCGGGATCGACCGCGCCGCCCGCCTTCCCCGCCAGCGCCACCGGACGCACCGGCCTCTCCGTCCCTCCCTCCTCCCCCGTCGGCACGGGCGCGCCCGGTCCGGCCCGGGGTGCCGGATCCGGCGGGCGGGTGCGGCGCCGTGGCCCCCTCGTCGCGGGCGTGGCCGGCGTCGTCGCGCTCGTCGTGGCAGGGGGCGCGCTGCTGCTCGTGAACCGGGCCCCGGCGGCCGGGCCGGGCGGCACCCCGGCCGAGGCCGCCGGGTCGTCCACCGCGACCAGCGGGTCCACCGCGTCCTCCACGTCCTCCGGGTCCGCCTCCTCCGCCACGTCGTCCGCGTCCACCACGTCCACCGCCGCCAGCGGGTCCACCGGCTCCGCCGCCGCGGCGGCGGCGACGGCGTCCCCCGGCCCGTCCGGCCCCGGCCCCACGGGCTCCGGGCCCGCCTCCGCCCCGCCCACCACCGGCGCGACGGCCCCCGGGAGCCCCCCGCCCACCACGGCGCCGCCCCTGAGCGGCCCGCCCAGGATCCCGGCGGCGTTCGCGGGCACCTGGACGGGCCGCACCACCAGCACCGACCCCCGCGACTCCGACGGCGCGCGCGACACCGTCACGCTCAAGGCGGGTGCGTCCACCGCCGTCTGGGAGGAGAAGGACGGCCAGTCAGGCTGCGCGACCACGATCAGGCTCGCCGAGGCCCGTCCCGACGCGCTCACCTTCCTCCTCGACGGAAGGAAGCACGTCTGCGCCCGCGGCACGCTCGTGCTCGCGCTCAAGGGCGGCGTCCTCACCTACACCCGGCACGATCCGCCCGGCGCGGGCGCCGTCACGCAGAGCGGTTCGCTCGGGAAAGGCTGAGACTCGGGAAAGGCTGAGACTCCGGAAGGCTGAGATTCGTCTGGGTTTTCCGGCAAAACCCTTCGACATCGGCCGCCCCGGGCCGGATCATTGAGGTCATGTCCGTGATCAGGGAGGTGCCGTTCCCCAGCCGCGACCCGTCGGGCGAGCTCCCGATGAACATCTGGGTCGACGACGCCGACTCCGCCATCGACGTCATCGACGCGCTCGCGCTGTCGCCGTTCGCCACCGGCGTCCAGCCGTGCTCCCGCCTGGCCAACCTCGAACGCGTGCGTCCCGACGCGCCGCTCCGGCCCGCCGAGGGCCGGCTGCTGCGCATCGCGCAGGTCGAGGACGGCACCGAGTCGCGCCTCATCTGCGGCGAGGGGTGGACGCTGCGCGTGGTGCGGCACCGCAACCGCACCGCCACCGTCAGCGTCACGGCGGTGAGCGAGGAGCTGGCCACGTCGGTGCTCAAGGAGAGCATCGACGGCGCCGAGGAGCCGGTGCCCGACACCGACCACATCGACATGGGGTTCTGGTGGCGGGGCGCGCACGGCGGCACGCGGTCGCAGAAGCCGATCACGGCGCAGCCGTGGGATGAGATCGGCCGCAACTACCCGGGCCGCGCCAGGCCGGCGCTCGACCGGCTCATGGCGGTCAAGCCCGCCGAGGTGAGCGGACGCCTGATCCTCCTGCACGGCCCGCCGGGCACCGGCAAGACGACGCTGCTGCGCGCCCTGGCCAAGCAGTGGCACGACTGGTGCCAGGTCGACTGCGTGCTCGACCCCGAGCGGCTGTTCAACGACCCGGGCTACCTCATGGAGGTCGCCGTCGGCTACGACACCGACGACGAGACGCAGCGCTGGCGGCTGCTCGTCCTGGAGGACTGCGACGAGCTCATCAGCGCGGGCGCGAAGGCGCAGGCGGGGCAGGGCCTGTCGCGCCTGCTCAACCTCACCGACGGCCTGCTCGGCCAGGGCCGCGACGTGCTGGTGGCGATCACCACGAACGAGGACCTCACCCGGCTGCACCCGGCGGTGGTGCGGCCGGGCCGCTGCCTGGCCCAGGTCGAGATCGGCCCGCTGACCCGCGACGAGGCCGTGGCGTGGCTCGGCTCGACGCAGGGCGTGAGCCCGTCCGGCGCGACGCTGGCCGAGCTGTACGCCCTCCGCGCCGGACGCGAGATCCCGCCCAGCGGCGCGGACGACTCCACGGGCCTCTACCTCTGACCCGTCCGGGCCGCCGCCCTCCCTGCCCCCACGGCGAGAGGGCGGCGTGCGGGGCTCAGCTCAGGTAGGCGTGGAGGCGTCTGGCCTCCCGCACGTAGTTGCTCGACGCCTTGCGGGCGGCGGGCTCGGACACGCACGGCAGCGTGCCCCTGGCTCCCGCCCAGCGCGCCGCGCGCAGCGCGAACGCGAGCGCCTGCGTGTGGCCGGAGTGCGGCCGCTCCCCCGGCCCCGGCAGGTATCCGGGCAGGAACCCGGTCAGCACCTCCCACACCTCCCGGTGGGCCCCGTTGAGCGCGGCGCCCTCCAGGGATGCGAGCACCGGCCCCAGCTTCTGCCACGACCTGCGTAGCTGCGCCGCGAGCTGCGCGCCGACCCGCTCGGCGGGCAGGCCGCCCCTCGCGGCCAGGTCGAGCAGCAGCTTCGTGCCGGGGGCGAGGTCGCCGTCCCAGGCGCGGCGTCCGAGGAAGGACGCGAGGACGAGCGCCACGCCGTCGCCCGCGGGGCCTTCGCACCGCAGCAGCGCCTGCGCGTCGTCGGGGGCGACGTTCCCGGAGCCCCACTGGTCGCCCAGGTGCGGGACGAGGTGCAGCGCCACGGTCTCCCTGTCGGACGGCAGCAGGCCGGGCCACATGCTCGCGCAGCAGCCGTGCTCGTCCCAGCGCCGCGGGCCGGGGTCGGAGAACAGGGCGTCGACGAGGCCGAGCCCGGTGGGTTCAGCGCTGATGGCGGGGACGGCGCCGTTCCCGGCATCAGCGTGCGGGCCGCCCCCGTGCCGGCCACCGTCGGGGGCGTCGCCCGAGCCGTCCGCCCAGCGGACTCCGGAGACCGGCCGGGGCCGTCCTCCTGCCATCCAGCGGGCGGCGGCCTGCCCGGCCGCGGACGGCAGCGCCGCCGCGGCGGCCGCGACCTCGGCCGGGACGTCGCGGGGCAGCCGCAGCAGCGCCTGCTGCAGGTCGGCGGGCATCGGCTCGGCGCCGGCCCGCTCGTAGCCGGCCAGCCGCTCGACGAGCACGGCGGGGTCGAGGTGGCCGGTGCCCGAGGTGGGCTCCGCCAGCAGGTACGGGGGCAGGGCGCCCGCCCGCAGCGCGACGTACGCCTCGGCCCAGCGGCTCAGGAGGAGCAGGTGCGGCGTCGAGATCCGGTCGGCGCCCGGCATGCGCGGATGCACGGGCACGGGCCGCTCCCACGACGCGGCGGGCGCCTCGGGCAGTGAGGGGACGGCCCGGGGCCCGCCCTCCCCGGCGGGCGGCTCGGCGCCGGGCGCGACCGCTTCCCTGGCCATCGCCTCCGCCCACTGCGAGGGGTGCGACCAGGTGCGGCGGCCGTGCAGGTGCGCGGGCTCGCGCAGGAGTCGCGCCAGCGCCTCGCGCAGGCCGGCCGGGTCGGTGGCGCACAGCCGGACGAACCCGGCGAGCCACCGTTCCCACCGGTCGGCCTCGCCGTGCCAGGAGGTGTCGCTGAGCTGCTCCGCCCGCGTGACGGGCGCTGGCAGCGGCCGGGTCGCGACGGGCACGGGCAGCGGCGCGGGCTCGAACCCGTCGTACGCCTCCGCCTCCCACGGCGCATCGCCCGGCTCGGCGCCCCCGTACACCGAGGCCAGCGTCTCCCTGAGGTCCTGCGGCAGCATGCCGATCGTGTCCCTGACGGCCTTGGCCCCGGCGGGCGTGAACCGCCTGGCGTGCTTGACGGCGAGCCGCACCGCCCTGCCCTGCACGTCGGCCGACTCGCAGGCGAACGCGTACGCCAGGGCGGGCGCCAGCTCGTCCAGGTCGCCGGGGGTCTCCTTGGCGAGCCGGTCGAGCCAGGTGAGCCCCGCCGTGACGAGCTTGCGTTCCGCGCGGACCAGCAGCGACTGCACGGCCTCGACCGAGTCGGCGGGGTCGAGCGGGCCGATGCCGCGCAGGCGCCTGAGCGCCGTCTCGGCCACGGGGCCTGGCGCGGCGGGCAGCAGCCGCAGGTAGTCGCGGGCGCGCCCCGCGACCTCGTCGGGCGCGGGTTCGAGCAGCTCGTGCAGGCGGACGAAGAAGCGCAGGTCGGGGGCTGCGCCGCCGCGCAGGAAGCGGCGTACGCAGCCGTCGAGGAGCAGGTCGCGGGAGACCCTGCCGCTGCCGGCGAGGCGGCGCAGGGCGGTGAGCAGGTTCCCCTCGTCGGGCCGGTCGGCGCGCTCGTCGCGCAGCGCCCTGCCGACGCCTTCCGCCTCGAACAGCCGGGGCAGCAGGTGGTCGAGGAGCGGGTCGTCGTGCAGGCGCTCCGCGGCGCCCGGCTCGGTCACCCAGGCGACGACGAGGGGGTCGTGCTCGGGCGGGGTGGCGCCGGTGCGCCGCAGCATCGCGAGGGCCAGCGGGGCGGCGTCGCCGGCGCGGGCCGGCCCGCGGGCGCCGCGCAGCCGCCGGGCGGCGCGTACGGCGAAGTCGGACTGCCACTCGTGGGGCCGGGCCGCCAGGACGCGCTCCAGCACGGGCACGAGGTCGACGCGGCTCCGCCAGAGCCGGAAGTCGCGGCGGTTCAGCCAGGAGACGACGGCGGCGGGCCCGCCCAGGGCGCCGGCGCCGGCGACCCGCATGGCGTGGATCCACCCGTTGTCCTCGCCTCGGACGGGGTCCCAGTACCAGCCCTGCTTGAACTCCCACTGCCAGCGGTCGTGGTCGCCGAGCTCGCGACCCTTCTTCGAGGCCGCGAGCCGGTGCTCCTGCCAGGCCTGTTCCGCCTTGCGTTCCCTGCGCAGGCGGCGCTCCTCCGCGCGTGCCTCGGCCCGGCTCCTCGCGACCGGGAGGTGGCCGGGCAGGGCGGCGGCCACCTGGCGGCGGCCCTCGTCGTCGAGTTCCAGCACCCGGGCGGCCACCAGCCGGTGGTCGCCGGCGTCGATCGCGGCCTCGACGGCCTCCCAGGCGCTCACGCGTCCACCTCCACGGCGGCCGGGGCCGGCTGGGCGAGCCGGCCGCTGAGGAGCAGGGGGTGCGTCTGCGGGCCGGACGACGCCGTGCCGCCGGACGTGGACAGGCCGAGGCGGCCGCCGGCGAGCGCGGACGGCCCGGCGTGGGAATACGCCTGTACCGCGTGAGTCATGCCGGGAACCATAGAGATCGTCACCGACACAATCGGGAGGGCCCGTCGTGCCTGGTACGTAAACCAACCGATGCGCCGTGGGGAGCCTCCGGCCACAATGGGTCCGGTGCTCACCGTCGATCTGGCGCCCGTCGCCTTCACCCGCTTCGCCGTGCCCGGCGAGGCGCTGCGTGGCGGCGAGGCGTGGACCGGCGAGGAGCGGGCGGTGGGCTTCGCGGCCACGCAGCTCGTGCCGTCGTGGACGGCCCGCACGCCGGCCGGCTGCTGGATCGAGGTGGAGCTGCGGGTCCGCACGGCGGAGCGCCCCTCGTGGTCGAAGTGGTACGTGATGGGCCGCTGGTCGGAGCACGGCGACCCGCGCACCTCGGTGCCGGGGCAGGGCGACGGCGACGGCGACGTGGCCGTGGACACGTTCGTGGCGCGGCGGCCCGTGGTGGCCTACCAGGTGCGGGTCACGGCGCACGGCGAGGGCGCGCTGCTGACGGGGCTGGGGGTGCTGGCCTCGGCGGTTCCGCCGCGTCCCGTCACGACCGGCAGGCCGTCGGGCGGCGGCGCGGTTGAGCTGGACGTGCCCAGGCACGCGGTGGAACTGGACGTGCCCAGGCACTCGCAGCACGCGCACGCCGGGCACCATCCGCACCTCGACGGCGGCGGCGCGAACTGGTGCAGCCCGGCGTCGGTGGCCATGGTGCTGGGCTTCTGGGGCCGCGGCCCCGGCCCCGACGAGCTGGCCCTGATGGGCGACGACGACCCCGCGCCTGCCGTGGACCACGCGGCGGCGGGCGTGTACGACCACAGCTACCAGGGCACGGGCAACTGGCCGTTCAACGTCGCCTACGCGGGCCGCTACGGGTTGTCCGGGTTCGTGACGCGGCTGCGGTCGGCCGCCGAGCTTGAGCTGTTCGCGCGGGCCGGGATCCCGCTGGTGGCGTCCCTGTCGTTCAAGGCGGCGGAGTTGCCGGGGTCCTGCTACTCCACGAACGGGCACCTCCTCGTCGTGACCGGCGTCACGGCCGGTGGCGACGTCGTCGTGAACGACCCGGCCGCGCCGGACGACGCGGGGGTCCGCCGCGTCTACCCCCGCGCGGCGTTCGAGAACGTGTGGCTGCGGAGCCCGGGCAGCGGGGGCAGTGGGGGCAGCGGGGGCATCGTGTACGTCCTCCACCCGCCCGACGTCTCCCTGCCCGACTCCCCTGATGGCAATTGGTGAAAGAAATGAGCATTCGACCGATCGACGTCGCCCGCACCGACGGCGGCCCCCAGTGGGTGGAGGCCGTGGAGACGCCTTCCGGCGTCGAGGTCTGGTGGGACGAGCCCCGGCCCCACGAGGGCGGCAGGCGCTGCGTGGTGCGCCGCCTGCCGGACGGTTCGCGGGCCGACGCGCTGCCGCCCGGCTGGAACGCGAGGAACCGGGTGATCGAGTACGGCGGCCGGTCGTGGCGTCCTCTGCCGGGGGGCGGGCTCGTCTTCACGAACTGGGCCGACCAGCGCCTCTACCGCGTCGACGGGCCGGGCGCCGAGCCCGTGCCGCTCACGCCGGAGGGCCCGTCGCGTTACGCCGACCTCCGCCTGCCGCGCGGCCTGCGCGAGGTGTGGGCGGTGCGCGAGACGGACGACGTGCGCGACCTGGTCGCGGTGCCGCTGGACGGCGGCCCGCCGCGCGTGGTGGTGGCCGGGGCGCACCACTTCCTCATGAACCCCGCGGTCTCCCCCGACGGGCGGCACGTCGCGTGGATCGGCTGGAACCACCCCGACATGCCGTGGGACGGCACCGAGCTGTGCGTGGCCCCGCTGCTGCCCGACGGCACGGCCGGGCCGTACCGGGTGGTGGCGGGCGGGCCGGAGGAGTCGGTGGCGCAGGCCGAGTGGCGCGACGGGTCCTCGCTGTACGCGGTGACCGACCCGACGGGCTGGTGGAACGTCCACCTGGTGCCGCTCGACGGCACGCCGGCGCGCAACCTGACGCCGGTGGAGCTGGAGTTCGGCGGGCCCGCGTGGAAGCCGGGCAACACCTACCTCGCGCCGGCGGGCGACCGCCTGGCCGTCGTGTACGGCACCGCCGACCACCGCCGCCTGGGCGTCCTCGACCCGCAGACCGGGGAGATCGGGGACGTCGGGGGCGACGCGACGTACTGGGCCTCGACGGTCTCGGTGGCGGGCGGCAAGGTGGCGGCGGTGCGGGGGACCCCGTACACGCCGCTGGAGGTGGTGCTCGCCGACCTCGGCGGCGGCGCGTGCGAGGTGGTGTCGGCGCCCAAGCCGCTGCCGGACCGCGACCTGCTGCCGCAGCCGGAGGCGGTCACGGTCGAGGGCGTCCACGCGCACCTGTACCCGCCGCGCGGCGTGCGCGGGCCCGCCCCGTACGTGATCTTCGTGCACGGCGGGCCGACGAGCAGCAGGCCGATCGTCCTCGACCTGGAGATCGCCTACTTCACCAGCAGGGGGCTGGGCGTCGCGGTGGTCAACTACGGCGGCTCCACCGGCTACGGCCGGGCCTACCGGGAGCGGCTGCGCCACCAGTGGGGCGTGGTGGACGTCCAGGACTGCGCCAGGGTGGCGCGCGGCCTGGTCGCGATGGGCCGCGCCGACGCGGGCAAGCTGGCGATCAGGGGCGGCAGCGCGGGCGGCTGGACCACGGTCGCGGCGCTGGTGCACAGCGACGTCTTCGCGGGCGGCGTCGCCCACTACGCCATCACCGACCCGGAGAGCTGGGCGGCGGAGACGCACGACTTCGAGTCGCGCTACCTGGACGGTCTGGTGGGCCCGCTTCCCGAGACGCGGCAGAGGTACACCGACCGGTCGCCGCTGCTGCACGCGCACCAGGCGTCGGGCCCATGTCTGATGTTGCACGGTCTGGAGGACGCCATCGTGGACGTCAGCCAAGCCGAGAGGTTCGTCGCCGAACTGGACAAGCACGGCAAAGAGTGGGCATTGCTCACGTTCCCTGGCGAGCAGCACGGCTGGCGAAGGGAAGAGACCATCGTTGCGGTGCTGGAAGCCGAGCTGGCCTTCTACGGGCTGATCTTCGACATGGAGTTCCCCGAGGTGCGGCCGTTGACCTTGAAGGGGAGAGCGTGAAGAACGTCGCGGAGATCTGCTCGGATCTGATCAGGTTCGACACCACCAACCCGGGTTCGGGCGAGCGCCCGGCCGCCGAGTACGTCGCCACGCTGCTGGCCGACGCCGGGCTGGACCCGGTGGTGTTCGAGTCGGCGCCGAAGCGGACCACGGTCGTGGCCAGGATCGACGGCGACTCGCCCGACGCCCTGCTCATCCACGGCCACCTGGACGTCGTGCCGGCCGACCCGGCGGAGTGGCGGATGCACCCGTTCTCGGGTGAGATCGACGACGACTGCGTGTACGGGCGGGGCGCGGTCGACATGAAGGGGTCGTGCGCGATGACGCTCGCGACCGTGCTCGACCTGGCCGCGCGGGGGGTGCGGCCCCGGCGCGACCTGGTGGTGGCGTTCCTGGCCGACGAGGAGGCGACGGGCGACTACGGCTCGCGGCACGCGGTGACCGAGCACCGGGAGCTGTTCGACGGCGTGACCGAGGCCATCAGCGAGTCGGGCGGCTTCAGCGTGGCGTCCGGCGGGCACCGCGTCTACCCGATCGCGGTGGGCGAGCGCGGCACCGCGTGGATGAAGCTGACGGCGCACGGCGTGGCCGGGCACGGGTCGCGTCCCGCCGTGGACAACCCGGTCGCCACGCTGGCCCACGCGCTGTCGCGGGTGGCCGCCCACCAGTGGCCGGTGCGGCTGACGCCGTCGGTCGCGGCGCTCATCCAGAGCCTGTCGGAGATCACCGGGCAGCCGGTGGACCTCGACAGGCTCGACGAGGAGGCCGCCCGGCTCGGCCCGCTGGGCAGCCTGTTCAAGGGCCAGATCCGCAACTCGGCGAACCCGACGATGCTCCACGCGGGCTACAAGGTGAACGTCGTGCCCTCGACGGCCGAGGCGCACGTCGATGGGCGCTACCTGCCGGGCCTGCAGGAGGAGTTCCTGGACACGATCGACGAGCTGCTCGGGCCGAAGATCACCCGGGAGTTCGTCAACCTGGAGGAGGCGCCGTCGGCGCCGTACCCGTCGGCGTTCTTCGACGAGCTGGCCGGCTCGCTGCTGGCCGAGGACCCGCTGGCCAGGCCCGTGCCGTACGTGATGAGCGGCGGCACCGACGCGAAGTCGTTCGCCAGGATCGGCATCAAGGGCTACGGCTTCGCGCCGCTCATGCTCAGGCCCGACCTGGACTACTTCGGGATGTTCCACGGCAAGGACGAGCGGGTGCCGGTGGAGGGCCTGGAGTTCGGGACCCGGGTGCTGACGCGCCTGCTCACCTGATCCGGGACGTCCCGGGGAGATCCGGCCGGCCGCCTGCCGGCCGTTCTTCCCCCGTCGTCGAGCCGCTGCGCGCGTGGGGCGCGTACGCCGCCGCCCTGCCCGAGCAGGAGGGCGACGACGAGGTGGCCGCCCTCCTCCGCCACCTCGGCCGCGACCCGCTGTGGGCGGCGTGACCGCCGCTCAGGAGAACCGCTCAGGAGAACTTCGTGACGGGGCGCTCCTGCAGCACGCCGTCCACGTAGACGTCGAGCTTCTCGTCGTAGAAGGCGACGAGCCCCGCGATCCCCCGGCTCTCCGGCAGCGGCGTCCGGTACGACCAGGCCAGGTCGCGGCGGCCGTTGACCGACCAGTACTCGGCCGTGCCCTTGTACGGGCAGCGCGTGACGGTGTCGGTGTGCTCCAGCAGGTCGAGCCGCACGTCGGTCTTCGGCAGGTAGTAGCGGGGCGGCAGGCCCGTCTCGAACAGGATGCGCGGGCTCCGCGAGTCCGCGACCGTCACGCCGTCGACCTCCACCCGGACGTGGCGGGAGCTGGGCAGGACGTCCACGCGCGTGTACGGGTCGCGGGCGTGGACGTAGACCTCCTCGTCCTCCTCGAACCAGGCGTCCATGGCGTCCCAGTCGAAGCGGACGTGCCCCCGGATCTGCTCCAGCGGTGATTCCCGGTGGACGAGGGCGGCGCCCGGCGCCTGCGCCGCCCCCGAGACGACCGTGTGGACCTCCGCGTCGCCCCTGCTCGGCGAGTGGCTGGTCTCCCCTGTGGGCTTGAGCGCCGACGGCTCGACGTCCTCCAGCGGGAAGTAGTAGGTGGGGTAGTACGGGACCTCCCACACCAGGAGGGCGCGCGTGGTGTCGGCCACCGGCCGCCCGCCCAGATAGGTCCTGACACGCTTGGCCGTGCGCTCGACGCGCACCCGGCCGCGGCTCGTGGCATCCATGCTCGCGCCAACCCCGCGCCGTCCGCCCCTATTCCGGGCCAGGGGACGTACGGGCGGCCTAGCCGAGGCCGAACGCGGCGAGCGTGCCCCACGTGACGAGCGCCCCCGTCACGGCCCCCGCCCCGACCTGCGGCCAGGTGTGGTGCGCGAGGCGTACCCGCGACCAGCAGACCAGCGCCACGACGGCGGCCCCGGCGAGCAGGGTGGGCACCGCGGGCAGGACGTGCGCCAGCACCACGACCGTCCCCGCGCACACCGCGGCGTGGAACGAGATCTTCCAGCGCAGCGTGACGGGCACCGTCACGGCCAGCGCCACGAGCATCGCGGTCACGGTGGCGACCAGCAGCGTGGGCGCGCCGAGCGCGACGAGCAGCACCAGCGCCGCCAGCACCGCCGCCACGGCGGCGAGCAGCGGGCCGGTGCGGCGGGCGCGGTCGACGATGTGGTGGGAGTCGAGCCTGCCCGAGCGGACGCCGAGCGCGATCACCGCGGCGGGCACGCCCCCGCACAGCGCGGACGCCATCAGCCCCCACGCGGCGCCCGCCCAGCCCTGGCCGAGCAGCCCGACGGCCGGGGGCATCCCGATGACCAGCACCTGGGGCGCCAGCAGGTCGGTCACCCGCCGAGCCAGCACATCGCCTGTCATGTCACGACACAGTACGCGATCATGGCCCGCCGGGCCGCGAACCTGTGGGGGTCAGCCTCTGCCGGCCGCCTTGACGATGCGGGTGGTGGAGCGGTCGGGGATGGCCGGCATCTCCCAGCACTCCGCCCCGAGGATGGCCGCGGCGGCCGCGCGGGACCCCGCGTGCGGGTCGCCGCTCGTGTGGGCGAGCGCGCCGGGACGCATCGGGGCCAGCAGGTCGATGTAGTCCTCGGGCCCGTGCGCCTGCGGCGGCCCCGTCACGATGAACACGCCGGTGACGAACCGCAGGGCGGCCAGCACCTCGGCGCGTTCGGCGGCCGGGTTGAACGGCCGGGTCGGCCCCTTCCACGCCCGCACGCGGGGGTCGTCCTCGACGCCCACCACGAGCGGGAGCCCGCGCGCCGCCACGGCGCCGAGGTAGCGCACGTGGCCGACGTGCAGGATGTCGAAGACGCCGGTGACCACCGCCGACCCGGGCTCGTCGTACGGCCGCACCCAGACGGCCTCCAGGCTGCTCACGCGGCCTCCCCGGACGGCCGGGCGGGCTGGCTGCTGTGTTCGCTGCGCTCCCCCACGGGCAGGCACCCCTCCTAGACGACTCGTCGATCGCAGCGTACTCGGTCGCCGGAACCGGTCACGCAGGCGACCACGGGAAAGAGCATTCCTACCTTTTCGCGATAATCTCCGGCGGCGGTCTGGGGCGTCTCATGACGTCGCCATCATCGGGGCCATCATTGGGGGAGATCGCCGTGACACCGCTGGAGTCCCACCGCGTCAACGGAGCCCGTCCCGCCCAGGAGAGGCCCGCCCGCGCGGCCGGCCCGGGGCAGGGACGCCGCGAGATCGTGCTGGCGGGCCTGCCGTCGCAGGTGTCCAGGGCCAGGGCCCTCGTGACCGCGGCACTCGGCAGGGACGACCCGCTCCACGACGACTGCCTGCTGCTCACCAGCGAGCTGGCCACGAACGCGGTCCTGCACTCCCGGTCGGGCGCGGGCGGCTCCTTCACCGTGGCGGTGCGCAGCTCCGACGAGCTCGTCCGCGTGTACGTCGCCGACGCCGGGTCGGACGGCCCGCCGTGCGTGTGCCGCACGGGCGCGGGCGCGACGACCGGCCGCGGCCTGCCGCTGGTGGACGCGCTCAGCCACCGCTGGGGCTTCGCCAGGAGCGACGGCTCGACGACGGTCTGGTTCGAGCTGCTGCGGGAGGAGGGCAAGCCGTGAGGGGCGGACGGCCGGGGTCCGCGAGGACGCCGGCGCGCCCGGCCGCGCGGGTCAGCTCCCCGTCCTGGCGACGCTGAGCAGCACCGCGGCGTCCTGCAGGGCCTCCAGGCTGTGGCGGGCGCCGGGCACCGTCAGCAGGTCTCCGGCGGATCCCTCCCACGACTCCTCGCCGCTGCGCAGCCGTACGCTGCCCTTGACCACCAGCAGGGTCGCCTCGCCCGGGTTGTCGTGCTCGGCGAGCGAGGTGCCCGCGGTGAGCGCCAGGAGCGTCTGGCGCAGCACCCGCCCGCTCCCGCCGACGAGCGTCTCCGCGGCCCGCCCCGACGAGGCGGCGGCCCGTTCCAGCAGCCCCCGTGCCCGGCTCTCCAGTGAGTACGTCTCCATTCCGCCAGTCTCCCCCGGCCGTCGCCGCCTCACGCGCCCCCGCTCCGGCTACAGCAGGGGGTGGGTCTCCGGGTGGGCGTCCCACCAGCGGCGGAAGGCGGGATTGTCGTCGACGTGGCCGAGGAAGGCGGTGGCGAGCCCGCGGTAGACGGCCGCCGCGGCCTGGGTGCTCAGGCGGTCGCGCCGCCAGGCGACGACGAGCCTGGCGGCCTGCGGCTCCCCGGCGAGGGGGCGGACGGCGGTGCCGGGCTGCGGCGGCCAGGTGGGGTCCACCAGGCGTACGCCGTGCCCGGCGGCCACGAGGTGGTGGCCGCCGCCGCTGGGCGCGTCGTACCGGACGTCAGGCTCGAAACCGGCGGCGCGGCAGGAGGCGCGCAGCGCCGCGAGCGAGCCGTCGTCGGCGCCGGGCGGGCTGATCCAGGACTCCTCGCGCAGCGCGCCGAGCGGGATCTCGGCGAGCTCGGCCAGCGGGTGCGCCGCCGAGAGCGCGACGAAGATCGGGTGGTGCGGGATCAGCGTCCTGCTGACGACGGGGGCGCGGAGCGGGACGTCGAAGCCCTCCATCATGCCCATGAGGGCGGCGTCCAGCTCGCCCTGGGCCAGGGCGTCGGCGAGCAGCACGGCCGACGGCTCGATCCGCAGGGAGACGGCGCGGCCGGGAAGCTCCTCCCCGACCCGGTCCACGACGGTGGCGACGCACGCGGTGTGGACGCTGCCGAGCTGGAGCCGGGTGGCGGGGGCGTGGGCGTCGCGCAGGTCGCAGAACAGACCGTCGATCTCCGACAGGACGATCCTCGCCCGGGCGACGACCTGGCGTCCCAGGAGGGTGGGGGCGGCCCCGGACCGGCTGCGGACGAAGAGCTCGCCGCCGACGATCTTCTCGACCTTCCTGAGCTGGGTGGTCATGGCGGGCTGGGTCAGGCCGAGGCGGGCCGCGGCCCTGGTCACGCTGCCGGTCTCGGCGATGGCGCAGATCATCCGGAGATGCCTGAGCTCAAGGTCCATGTCCGAATTATGTGACATTTCACCTCCTGCGGCCCGACCTTCCGGTGAACTCATAGCCAACACTTATGTCACGCGCTATGACCGCGGCCGGGGCGGGCGCACCACACTTCGGGGCAACCTCGCATCCCGCGATGGACAGGACACCCCCCGGAGGTCCCCCCGTGCCCCATGTCCTCTCACGCCGGCGATTGCTCGTGCCCCTGGCCGCGTTCGGCCTCCTCCTCCAGCCCCTCGCCGCGACACCCGCCGCCGCCACCACCGCCACCACCGCCGCCGCCGTGACGGCCGCCGCCACGGCCGAGCCGCCGCCCGCCGCCGCGCTCACCCCGTCCGCCGCCGACGACCCCGAGCACGTACGGGCGGGGCGGCTCGACGTGCGCGACCGCGCCCCGCTGCCCGCCTCCAAGGACGCGCTGCGCCGCGACTACGACCAGCCGCCCCAGGCGTCCAAGCACCCGCGCCCGTCAGCCACGGGCAAGGCGGCCAGGACCGCCGCGGCCTGCGCCGTCTCCGACTTCACCAGCAGGACCGGCGGCGCGCTGGTGCAGCAGATCAAGTCGTCCACCACCGACTGCGTCAACACCCTGTTCAGCCTGACCGGCGCCGACGCGTCCGCCGCCTTCCGCGAGTCGCAGATGGCCTCCGTGGCGTACGCGCTGCGCGACAACGGCACGTCGTACCCGGGCGACAACACCACCGGCACCGCGCAGCTCGTGCTCTACCTGCGGGCCGGGTACTACGTGCACTGGTACCACCCGGCGGACGTCGGGGCCTACGGCACGACGCTGAGGACCGCGATCCAGGCCGGCCTCGACTCCTTCTTCGGCTCCTCGCGCGCCTGGACCGTCAGCGACGCCAACGGCGAGGTGCTGTCGGAGGCGGTCATCCTCATCGACAGCGCCGAGCAGAACGACCGCTACCTGCACGTCGTCAAGCGCCTGCTCGACGGCTACGACAGCAGCTACGACGCGTCCTGGTGGATGCTGAACGCCGTCAACGGCGTCTACACCGTGCTGTTCCGCGGCCACCAGGTGCCCGCCTTCGTCACGGCCGTCCAGTCCGACCCGAGCGTGCTGACGACGCTGCAGCGCTTCGCCGTCGGTCACCTGTCCCTGCTCGGCACCGGCCGCGCCTACCTGACCTCCAACGCCGGCCGCGAGCTCGGCCGCTTCCTCCAGCACGCCACGCTGCGCGACACGGTGCGGCCGATGGCCAAGGACCTGCTGGACCGCAGCAGCATCAAGGGCACGACCGCCGCGCTGTGGGTCGGCGTGGCCGAGATGACCGACTCGTACGACAAGGCCGACTGCGCCTACTACGGCACCTGCGACCTGCAGACCCGGCTGGCCGCCGAGGTGCTGCCGATCACCCACACCTGCGGCGCGAGCCTGCGCATCAGGGCGCAGGACATGACGTCCGCGCAGCTCACGAGCACCTGCTCCAGCCTGGCGAACCAGGACGCGTTCTTCCACGACCTGGCCAGGGACGGCGGCCGGCCGGTGGCGGACGACGACAACACCACACTGGAAGTGGTCGTGTTCGACTCCAGCACCGACTACCAGACCTACGCCGGGCCGATGTTCGGCATCGACACCAACAACGGCGGCATGTACCTGGAGGGCGACCCGGCCGCCGCCGGCAACCAGCCGAGGTTCATCGCCTACGAGGCCGAATGGGTGCGGCCGGACTTCCAGATCTGGAACCTCAACCACGAGTACACCCACTACCTCGACGGCCGGTTCGACATGTACGGCGACTTCGCCGCCGGCGTCTCCACCCCGACCGTCTGGTGGATCGAGGGCTTCGCCGAGTACGTCTCCTACTCCTACAGGAAGGTCGTCTACGACGCCGCCATCACCGAGGCGGGCAGGCGGACGTACGCGCTCAGCACCCTGTGGGACACGACCTACGGCCACGACACCACCCGCATCTACCGCTGGGGCTACCTGGCCGTGCGCTACATGTACGAGCGGCACCGCGGCGACGTGGACACCGTGCTCGGCCACTACCGCACCGGCGCGTGGAGCTCCGCCAGGACCTTCCTGACGAGCTCGATCGGCAGCCGCTACGACTCCGACTGGTCCACCTGGCTGGCCGCCTGCGCCGCCGGGTCCTGCTCGGGCGGCGGCGGGACGAACCAGGCGCCCTCGGCCGGGTTCACGTTCACCGCGAACGGGCTGACCGCCGCCTTCACCGACACCTCCACCGACGCCGACGGCACCGTCGCCGCGCGCAGCTGGGACTTCGGCGACGGCGGCTCCTCCACCGCCGCCGACCCGTCGCACACGTACGCGGCAGCGGGGACGTACACGGTCAAGCTCACCGTGACCGACGACGGCGGCGCCACCGGCACCACCAGCAAGCAGGTGACCGTGTCGGGCGGCGGGTCGTCCGTGCCCGAGTGCACCGGCGCCGACCCGCGCCAGCTCGGCAGGAACTGCCAGCGGAGCAACCTGTCGGCGACGTCGGGGAACTACGCCTACCTGTACCTGTACCTCCCGTCGGGGGTGCGGAAGCTGACGATCACCTCCTCCGGCGGCACCGGGAACGCGGACCTGTACTTCAACCCGTCCTCCTGGGCCACCACCTCGTCGTACACGCAGCGCTCCGCCAACGCCGGCAACGGCGAGACGCTGACCGTCACCGACCCGCCGGCGGGCTACGTCTACATCAGCCTGCACGCCGCGCAGTCCTTCTCCGGCGCGACCGTCAAGACCGAGTTCTGACAGCACCCCCGGACGGCCGGGACCGGATCCCTCCTCCGGTCCCGGCCCCTTCCACGGGCTCAGACGTCCAGCCGGCACAGGCCCTCGGCGAGGGCCTTCGTCGTGAGCCTGGTGCGGCTGTCACAGCCGAGCTTGGCGAAGATGTGCTCCAGGTGGGTCGTCACGGTGCGGACGCTGAGCACGAGGGCCGCCGCGATCTGCGGGTTGGAGTCGCCCGCGGCCACCCGGGTGAGGACGTCCACCTCCCTGCCGGTCAGCTCGTACGGCAGGACGCAGGGGCGCTCGGCGACGACGGCGCCCTGCAGGGTCCCCTGGTAGCCGACGCCGGCCCGCAGCACCCGCACCTCGTGCCAGCGCCCGGCCCGGTCGAGCCACAGCCCGTGCCTGCTCAGCTCGCGCGAGTCGATGAAGGCGCGGGCGAAGGCGGCCATGCCGGGGTCGTCGCGGACGGCGGCGGAGACCTCCCGCCCCGGCACCTCCCGGCGCGCGCCCAGCCGGTCGAAGGCGACGGCGCGGAAGTCCGGCGGGAGCCCGACGGGGTCGATCACGCACCTGGTCAGGTCGGTGACGTGCGCCAGCATGGGCGCGACCGCCGCCACCAGCGCGCCGGTGCGCCCGGGGAACGGCTCCCTGGAGGTGAGGTGCAGCAGCCCCGTGTAGCGGCCCTCGGCCAGGAACAGCGGCGCGGTCAGCCCGGCCCGCCAGCCGTAGGGGGCCAGGTGGCGGCGGAAGTAGCGTTCGGTGCCGGGGGCGGGCATGCGGACCGGCGCGCGCGTGGACAGGGCCGTGCGGTAGGCGTCGAGCGCGGCGTACTCCTCGGCGGCGTCGCCGTCGATGCGCGGGTGGCCGTCGGAGACGACGCTGCGGTGCCGCCCGGTGGCGGGGTCGTACGCCACGAACTCGTACGCGTCGAGCGGGACCACGCGGCGCAGCGCCGCCATGGCGCCCCGGGCGCCGCCGCCGCCCGCGACCTGGTATCCGACCTCGGCGAACGCCTGCAGTTGGTGGACGTCCAGCGAGATCTCGGCCACCGCCTCTTTATATCAGCCTGCCGGATCTTGGACCTTTCATCGCTGAGCCGGGGGGCGGTCAGAGCCAGTCCTTCTTCTTGAAGACCGCGTACAGGGCGACCGACGCCCCCACCAGGAGCACGGTGGAGAACAGGAATCCCCACCACTGCCCCGCCCCCGGGTAGGGGACGTTCTGCCCGTAGAAGCCGGTGATGGCCGTGGGGACGGCGATGACGGCGGCCCAGCTCGTGACCCGCTTCATGATCTCGTTGAGCCTGAACCCCTGCTGGGCCAGGCGCGTCTCCCTGATGTTCGCCAGCATGTCGCGGATCGACTCCACCCACTCGCTGATGCGCAGGACGTGGTCGTAGATGTCCATGAAGTACGGCATCATCACCGGGTCGGACACCAGCCGCTGGTCGCGCCTGACCAGCGTGCCGATCACCTCGCGCATCGGCAGGGCCACCTTGCGGATCCGCGCGGTGTCCTTGCGCAGCCGGTGCATCCGGCGCTGGAGCTCCCTGGCGTCGGCGGGCTCGTCGTCGAACAGCTCCTCCTCCAGCGCCTCGGCCTGCGCGTCGAGGTCCTGCACCAGGTCGAACTGGCTGTCCACGACGTGGTCGAGCAGGCCGTGCAGCAGGAACGGCACGCCCTGCCCGGCCAGGCGGGAGGCGGCGTCCCAGCGCGCGACCACCTCCTCGATCGGGAAGTGGTCGTTCTCGCGCACGGTGACGAGGGCGTTGGAGGTGACGAACACGTTCACCTCGACCGGTTCGAGCCGGTCGCCGTCGCAGTACACGCCGTAGACCGTGATGAACAGGTGGTTGTCGTAGATGTCCACCTTGGGACGCTGGTGGTCGGACAGGACGTCCTCGACGGCCAGCTCGTGCAGCCCCAGCTCCTCGCTGATCATCGCGAGCTGTCGCGGGTCGGGGGAGCACAGGTCGAACCAGACCGTGCTGTCGGGATCGGCCAGGTGGTCGGAGACCTCCTCGATCGGGAAGTCCTCCTTCTCCAGGACCCCGTTCCTGTAGAGACGCGTACGCACTAGCAGAGTGTGGCAAAGCGGATGGCGTTGCGCACGGCCGCTCCCCCCGGATCGTTGTTGAAGTAGACGTAGGCGTCGCTCCACCCGGCCTCGCGCACCCGCCGCGCCCAGCTGCGCAGCGCCGCCTCCCCGTACGACGGGGGCGGGAACGCCTGCCCCTCGTGCAGCCGCACGTACCCCCAGCCGGTGGTGCGCCAGAGCGGCGACTGCGGGCGGCCGAGCCGGTCGGCCCAGCACAGGGCGGCCCCGTGCTCCTCCAGCAGGGCCCGCACCTCGTCCGTCCACCAGGAGGCGTGCCGGGGCTCGACGGCCACCCGCGTGTCAGCGGGGAAGCAGCGCAGGCAGCGGTCCAGCCGGGCGGGGTCCGCCTGCAGGGTGGGCGGCAGCTGCAGCAGGATCGGGCCGAGCTTCTCCTTCAGCGCCGACGCCGCCCCCATGAGCCGCGCCACCGGCTCCTCCGGGTCGGCCAGCCGCTTGATGTGAGTGAGGTACCTGCTGGCCTTGACCGCCATGACGAACCCGTCCGGGGTGCGCTCGCGCCAGTGCTCGAAGGACTCCGGCGTCGGCAGGCGGTAGAAGGCGTTGTTGCTCTCGACCGTCGGGAACGTCCTCGCGTACGTCTCCAGCCACAGGCGCTGCGGCACGCCCTCCGGGTACAGCACGCCGCGCCAGTGCCTGTACTGCCACCCCGAGGTGCCCACCAGCGTCGCCATGCCCTACGCCTACCCAGAGGCGGCCCGCCTACGTGTCAGGACGGCGACTTCTCGCCGGGTCGTAGGGTGGGGTGCATGGGCATGGTCGGGACGGTCGGGCTGGTGCTGCACCCACGCCGCGACTCCAGGAAGGCGATCGACGTCATCCTGCGCTGGGCCGCCGGGCGCGGCGTCACGGTGCTGGGGCTGCACGAGGAGGTCGACCGCATCGACTGCACGGCCGTGGCGGTCGACGCCGACACGCTGGCGGAGAAGGCCGACCTGATGGTGGGGCTCGGCGGCGACGGCACGATGCTGCGCACCATGCGGCTGGTCGCCGGACGGCCCACCCCCATCCTCGGGGTGAACCTCGGCAAGCTCGGCTTCCTCGCCGAGATCGACGTGGACGAACTGCCCGCCACCCTCTCCGCCATCGACGACCACCGCTACACGACCGAGCCGCGCATGGCCATCACGAGCGACGTCGCCGGCACCCGGGTCACCGCGTTCAACGACATCGCGCTGGTGCGCATCCCCGGCGAGGGGCTGGCCGCGGTCAGCGTCACCCCGGCCGGCAGCCCGTTCGTCCGGTACGCCGCCGACGCCGTCATCGTCGCCACGTCCACGGGCTCGACCGCCTACAGCTTCTCCGCGGGCGGCCCCATCGTCTCGCCCCGCGTCGAAGCCGTGCTGGTGGTGCCCGCCGCCGCCCACTCCGCGTTCAACCGGGCGCTCGTGCTGCCCGCCGACGAGGAGGTGACGCTCGACGTGCTGTCGTCGAGCGGGCGGCTGGCCGTCGAGGTCGACGGCAGGGTCGTCGCGCACCTGTGCCCCGGCGACCGGATCACGGTGAGCGCCTGGCCGGCCGCGGCCAACGTGGTACGCCTCGGCACGACGTTCTACGAGCGCGCCCGCCGCAAGCTGCGCGTCGACGGCAACCCCGAGTCCGGCTGACCGGCGTGCCCGTGCCCGGGTCCGTGCGGGTGCCCGTGCTCCTCGCCGGGGTGGGCGGTGCCGGGGTCGCGGCGTGAGGCGACCAGCGCCGCGAGCGCCGTGGTGATCGGCACGGCGGCGATGAGCCCCAGCGTGCCCACCACGCTCCTGACGATCTCCTGGGCGATGACCGGCGTCGTCAGCACCTCGCCGAGCGGCTGCTCGCCGATGCTGAACAGCAGGAGCAGCGGCAGCGACGCCCCTGCGTACGCCAGGATGATCGTGTTGATGACGCTCGCGATGTGGGCCCGGCCCACCCGGGCGGCGGCCCGGTAGAGGCGGGCGAAGCCGTACGACGGGTTGGCGGCGGCCAGCTCCGCGACCGTGACCGACTGCGTGACCGTCACGTCGTCGAGCACGCCGAGCGCGCCGATGATGATGCTGGCCAGCAGCAGCCCCTGCGTGTCGATCGACAGGCTCATGCCCACGGTCAGCGCGGTGTCGTCGGTGACGCCGTTCAGCCTGGCCAGGCCGATGGCCGCGTACGCCAGCAGGCCGGTGAGCGCGAGGCTGGCCAGCGTGCCGAGCACGGCCGTCGAGGTGGCGAGCGAGAAGCCGTGCGTGAGGTAGAGCACCGTCAGCATGATCGCCGAGGCGCCGACGATGGCGACGAGCATGGGCGGCCTGCCCTCGACGATGCCCGGGATGACGAACGTCAGCAGCAGCGCGAACGTCACGGCCAGCCCGGCCAGCGCCGACAGGCCGCGCCAGCGACCGAACGCGATCACGGCCAGCGCCAGCGCCGCCCCGAACAGCCACAGCGACGACCCCCGGTCGTGGTCGGAGATCTGGTACGCCTCCCCGCCCCCGCCCGACGGCACCAGCACCACGTCGTCGCCCGCCGAGAACCGCTGCGCCCCCGGCCCGCTGGGCAGGCGCAGCGTGACCTCCCTGCCCGCGTCGGGGCCGTCGGCGACCTTGACCGTGGCCTTGCCGCAGGTGGCGGGGTCGGGCTTGGGGGCGCCCTCGGCCGTCTTCTGGCAGCGTCCGAGCTGGACGTACGTGATCGTGCCGGTCACCCTGACGACCTGCGCCGGCGCTCCGGCACCAGGACCGCCGCCCGCGGGGTCTCCCGCGGCGCCTCCCGACGGCCAGAGCCACACCAGGCACGCCAGCGTGATGACCGCCAGCGGAACCAGCACGGCCACGCTCGCCATGACCGCGCGCCGCGAGCCCGGCACGGCCGCGCCGTGCCCGTGATTGCCGCCCATCGTGTCGCAGGCCCCTCCCGCCACTCCCGCCTCGGCTGACGAACAGCGACAGTAGTGCACGCGCCCGCCCGTGGCGCGCTGCTGGCGGCGGTCCGCCGGGCGGGTCCGGGGTTTGACGGCCATACCCTGTGGCAGGTCGGAAGGGTATGCGCCGGGAACTGGCCAGGTCAGGCGGGCCGGCCATGCTGCTGGCCACCGCCGGTCCTGCGATCATCGCGGGAGCGTCCGACGCCGACCCGACCACGGTCGGGACGCTGGCGGTCGTCGGCTCCACGACGACCTACTCGCTGTCGTGGCTGGTGCTGCTGCTCATCCCGATCCTGGGCCTGGTTCAGGCGATCGCCTCCCGCGTGGGGATGGCGAGCGGCCGCGACCTCCAGCACGACGTCGTCTGCCGGTACGGCAGGATCGCCCAGGTGGTGCTGCTGGCGGCGGTGGTGCCGGTCAACCTCTTCACCATCGCCGCGGACGTCGCCGCCGGCGGGTCGGCTCTGGAGCTGCTGACCGGGGTGGACTGGCGGCTGATGACGCCCGTCCTGGCCGTCGCGGTGCTCGCCCTGCTGCTCGCGGGCGGGTTCGACGAGGTGCAGTCCGTGCTGAAGTACGTGGTGCTGGTGCTGCTGGCCTTCGGCGCGGCCGCGGTGCTGGCCGAGCCCGACTGGGGCGAGGTGCTGCACCACACCCTCGTGCCCGAGCTCTCGCTGCAGCCGAGACATCTCACGGCCACGCTCGCCCTGCTGGGCACCACGCTGACTGGTTACGTCTACATGTGGCAGTCGATCGAGCGGGCCGAGGAGCAGCCCGACATGAGCCAGACGCGGGTGAAGTCGTTCCAGTCGGTGCTGGGCATCGTCGTCGCGGTCGCGGTGTTCTGGTTCATCCTCGTCGCGACCGCGGCGACGCTGGGCGTCAAGGGGCACGAGGTGCAGAGCTCCAGGGAGGCGGCGCAGGCGCTGGAACCGGTCGCGGGGCCGGCGGCGACGTACCTGTTCGCCGTCGGCATGCTGGCCTCGACCCTGATCGCCCTGCCGATCCTGGCGGCCGTCACGGCGTACGTGATGGGCGCGGAGTTCAACTGGCGGCGCGGCCTGTCGCAGCCGGTCCGCCGGGCGCGCGGCTTCTACGCGGTGATCGCCGCGAGCCTCCTCCTGGGCGTGATCTGCGTCGTGACCGGTTTGCGGCCCATCACGCTGCTGTTCCTGGCGAGCCTCGCGGGCGGCCTGAGCACCCCCGTGTCGCTCGGCTTCCTCATGGTCGTCGCGAGGGACGCGCGGCTGATGGGCCGGTGGCGCATCACGCGCCGCATGGCCGTGTTCGGCTGGCTGATCGTGGCGACGGTGACGGCGGTCAGCGTGTTCTTCCTGGTGCAGACGTTCACCGGCTGAGCCCGGCCGCGGGCGCCGCGGCCTTGCGGCGTCGCGGGAGCGGAGGGTCAGCGCGGGCGGCGCAGCAGCAGGAACGCGGCCAGCGCCGCGAGCCAGGCGGCGCCCAGGGCGTAGCCGCCGAGCACGTCGGTGAACCAGTGGACGCCGAGATAGACGCGCGACGCCCCCACCGCCAGCGCCACCAGGGCCGCGAGGACGCCGAGCGCGACGCGGGCCGCCGGGCCGCGCCCGCTCGCGAGCAGCAGCGCCGCCATGCCCCAGGTGGCGAGCGCCTGGGTGGCGTGCGCCGACGGGAAGGTGAACCGGCTCGCGTGCGCGAGCGCCTGCCCGGCCGGCGGGGCGGGCCGCGCCACCAGCGGCTTCGCCGCCCGCGCGAGCACCGCCGCGCCGAGCAGCGCGGCCCACAGCGCGCCCGCCGCCCGCCACGCGGGCAGCGCCACGCCCCGCCTGGGGCGCAGGAGCAGCCACGACGTGAGGAGCAGGGCGGGGACGAGGAGCAGGGCGGAACCGGCCCAGGTCACGGTGGTCATGACGGCGGTCAGCCAGGGGGTGCGGTGCGCCACGGCGAACGCCTGCACGACAGGGTCCCAGCGCGCGGTCTCCTCCCGGGCGACGACGTCCTGGACGAGCCCGCCGAAGGCGAACAGCGCGACGGCGGCGACGACCGCCGAGACGGTCAGGGCCAGCCCGCGCGGCGCGGCCGGGTCGAGGCGGCGTCCCAGCCAGGCGGCCTGCCTGGGGAAGCGGGACACCAGGAGGAGGACCGGGCCGCGCCCCGGCCGCGCCGGACCGCCTCCGGCCGCGCGCCTGCGCAGGGCCCTGACCGCCGCCGTGCCCGCGAGGAGCGCGCCGGCCAGCACGAGCAGGGACAGGCTGATCCTGCCCGCCCAGTGGGCGACCCGCTGCCAGCTCGCGCCCGCCAGGTACCCGGCCAGCACCATCAGCCCGCCCCAAACCACGCCGCCCGCCACGTTGCAGAGGACGAACGTGCGGTACGGCATGCGCGCCATCCCGGCGAACGTCGGGACGAGCACGCGCAGCGCCGCGGTGAAGCGGCCGAGGAACACCGCCCAGCCGCCCCTGCGGGCCAGGAGTTCCTCCGCCCGCCGCCGGTGCTCCTGCTTGACGAACCGGGCGAGCGGCCCCGTGAGCAGGCGGCGGCCGTAGCGGCGGCCGACCGTGTAGCCGATGCTGTCGCCGATGGCCGCCCCGGCGCAGGCGGCGGCCAGCGCCCCGGCCAGGGGGACGCGGTGCTCGGCGGCCAGCACTCCCCCGAGCAGCACGGCGATCTCGCCGGGGACGACGAAGCCGATGAACGCCGAGGACTCCAGCAGCGGGAAGGCGAAGATCACCGCGAGCGCCGCCCAGCCGGACAGGCCGAGGAGGTGCCGGGCGATGCTCTCGATCATGGCGGCCTCCCGGCTCCGGCCGGGCCCGGCGTGGTGCTGGACGGGCCCGCCCGGAGGCTCGACACCTCCCAGTCTAGGCACCGGCCCGCCACCGCCCCGCCCCACCGCGTCCGTCAGCTCCGCGACTCGGCCGGCGGCGGGTTTGCCCGGCGCGGGTGCGGGCAGGTCGGCTGGTCGGCGCGGGTGCCGGGGGGCGTACCGCGACGTCAGAGGGGGGCCGGACTCATGCCGCTCGTCACCGTGAAGCTCATCGAGGGCGTGTTCAGCGAAGCGCAGAAGGCCGAGATGGTGGAGAGGCTGACCGAAGCGATGGTGGCCGTCGAGGGCGAGAACATGCGCTCGCTGACGCTGGTCATCCTGGAGGAGGTCAAGGGCGGCGACTGGGCGGTCGGCGGCAAGCGGATGACGGCCGACCAGGTCAAGGCCATCGCCGCGGGCGAGCGGCCCACCTGACCCCGGCGGCCGGTCGTCAGGCCGGAGCGTCGCCGGGGGGCTCCTCGGCGGCGCGGTTGCGCGCGCCGATCCAGCCGGCGACCTGGGCGCGCGAGTTGAAGCCGAGCTTGGTGAGGATGTGCTCGACGTGCCCCTCGGCGGTGCGCTGCGCGATCACCAGCGTCGCCGCGATCTCCTTGTTGGTCATGCCCTGGGCGACGAGCTGGGCGATCTCCATCTCGCGCCTGGTCAGCGGCTGCTGGTCGGCTCGGCCGGGCTTCCTGTCCTGGGCTCCCTCCTCCTTCGTGTCCTCCTGCAGCGCGTAGCCGAGCGCGTCGTCGTAGGGCAGGCGGGCGCCCCGCGTGAAGGCCGCCGCGTACGCCTGCTCGCCGAGCGCGTCGCCGGTGGCCCGCTCGCAGGCGTCGTGGTACTCGGCCAGGTGCCCGTATCCGGACAGTGAGGCCCCCGTGGTGCGCCAGAGGGTGTCGACGGCGCCGAGCAGCCGGGCGGCCCGCTGGAAGTGCCCCTGCGTGGCCGCGATCCAGGCCAGCACCTCCAGGTTGACGCCGGCGCCGAGCGGGTCGTCCAGCGAGCGGTTGAAGGCGAGGCTCTGCTTCTCCAGGTCGGCGGCCCGGTCGGCGTCGCCCTGCCGCCACACCTCCACGCCGAGCGCCATCGTCGTGTACGCCCGGTGCCAGCCCTCCCCGTGCGCGTCGCACAGGGCCAGGCACTCCTCCCCCAGCGCGATGGCCCGTGGCGAGTCGCCGAGGAAGGAGCAGGCGAGCGACAGCCGGATGAGCGCCAGCGCGGTGCCGGCGGGGTCGCCGCAGGCGCGGTGCCCGGCCAGCGCCTCCTCGTACAGCCCGACCGCGGCCCGCGTCTCGCCGCGCCACATCTCGATCATCCCGGAGTAGAGGGCCACGTACGCGCGGACGGACTCGTCCCCGAGCAGGTCGCCGATGCGGCGGCTCTCGTCGAGCAGGCGGGCGGCGGAGTCGGTGTCGGCCTCGAGGACGGCCAGCCAGGCGGCGGCCCACAGGCCGCGGCCGCGGACGTCGTCCTTCTCGGTGTGGGCGGCGAGCAGCCGCTCCAGCCAGTTCCTGCCTTCGCCCAGGTAGTAACTGGTGATCCAGTGGTAGAGCAGGTCGGAGGCCATGGCGAGGCCGGTCCTGGCCTCGTCCTGTTCCGTCACGCTGTGTTCGAGCGCGGTGCGCAGGTTGGCGTGTTCGAGGTGGAGGCGGGTGAACCAGTCCACCTGGGCGGGGCCGAACAGCTCCCGCCTGGCGCGGGCGGCCAGGTCGCGGTAGTAGTCGCGGTGGCGCCTCCGCAGCGCGCCCTCCTGGCCCGACTCGGCGAGCCGCTCGCGGCCGTACTGGCGGACGGTGTCGAGCAGCCGGTACCGCACGCCCGGCCGGTGCTCCTCCCTGATCAGGACGGACTTCTCCACCAGGCCGATCACCAGGTCCATGATCTCCTCGCGGGCCAGTCCGTCGCCGGAGCAGACGGCCTCCGCGGCGTCCAGGTCGAGGTCGCCGGCGAACACCGACACGCGGTCCCACAGCAGCCGCTCCTTCTCGGAGCACAGCCCGTAGCTCCAGTCGATGAGGGCGCGCAGCGTCTGGTGACGGGGCAGGGTGGCGCGCGAGCCCGAGGTGAGCAGGCGGAACCGGTCGTCGAGCCGGTCGAGCAGCTGCTGGACGGACAGCGCCCGCAGGCGGACGGCGGCCAGCTCGATCCCGAGCGGGAGGCCGTCGAGGAGGCGGCAGATCTCGGTGACCTGGTCCTGGTTGCCGGGGGTGACGGTGAACGTCGGCAGCACGGCCTGGGCGCGTTCGGTGAACAGCCGCACCGCGTCCCACTGCATGAGCGACTCGACGGACGGCCTGGGCCCGCCCGGCTCGGGCAGCGGGAGCGTCGACACCGGCATGGTGCTCTCGCCCGCGATGCCGAGCGCCTGCCGGCTGGTGGCGAGGACGCGCAGCTCGGGGGCGGCGCGCAGGAGGGTCCCCACCAGGGTCGCGCACGCCTCGACCAGGTGCTCGCAGTTGTCGAGGATCACCAGCGCCTGCTTCCCGCGCAGGTGGTCGACGAGCACCTGCATGGGCGGGCTGGCGGTGCGGTCGCGGACCTCCAGGCCCTCCAGCACCACCCTCGGCAGCATGCCGGGGTTCTCCAGGGCGGCCAGCTCGACCAGCCACACGCCGTCGCGGAAGGCCCGGCACACCTCCTGCCCGACGCGCTGCGCGAGCCTGGTCTTGCCCACGCCGCCCATCCCGGCGAGCGTCACGGCGCGCGAACTCGACAGCAGTCGCTTGACCTCGGACACCTCGTGCCGTCGGCCCACGAAACTCGTCACCTCGGCCGGCAGCCTGCCCGTGGGGCGGCGCCGGGAGGCGCGTGTCACTTCTGTCATCACCGCCTCGGGACGGCTCGTCCGGGCAGGTCACCGGTTCCCGGAATCGGACCGTCGCTTTCGAGTTTATGCGCCGCCCGTTTCCGGGTTCCCCTCCGAGTTCCCAGGCGGGCCGGATGGAACGGCTACGCCCCCTGACGCAGGGCATCCAGCCAGTGGGCGACGAGGTCGTGGACTCTCCCGGCGACCTCGACCTGCGGGTTGTGGCCGGCCCCGTCGAGGATCGCAGCGGACATGTGCGGATAGTGGCCGAGCAGCTCCATCTGGTCCTCCCACCCCACGAGCGCGTCCTGCCGAGCGGTCACCAGCAGGTGCGCCCCCTGATGGGCGGGCGCGTGCCTCTCCGGCCACTCGGGGAGCAGGAAGTCCGCCTCCAGTTCGGCCGCGGCCCCGCGATCGTGGGCCCGCCAGCCGGGGAGGAGGTGACGGGTGAACAGTTCGTGGTCGGACCGGGTGAGGCGCGCCATGACGAGACCGAACAGGTCGCGGTCCTCGGCGGGCAGTCCTGCCAGGAGCGCCTCGTCGCGCTCAAGGGTGGTCACGTCCGGCAGGGTCCGTTCGGCGCCCCACCGTACGACGGGGGCGAGCAGGGCGGAGCCGAGCACCTGCCGGCCGAACCGCGCGGTGACCGCACGGGCGATCTGCCCGCCGAACGACTGGCCGAGCACGGCGAACGGCTCGTCGCCCACGGTGTCGGCCACCCAGTCGGCGACGGCTTCCGCGAGGGCCGCCGCGGACGTCGTGCCGGGCAGCCGAGGGCTCCTGCCGTGCCCGGGGAGGTCGAGGTAGAGGCGCCGCCACCCGGGGCGCCGGTCGAAGACGGGTTCGAGCGGCAGGAGCAGCCGATGGTCGATGGTGTAGCCGTGGATCATGACCAGGGGGATGCCCTCGCCACGCGTGGTGTGCCAGATGTGGTGCGTCGTCATGCCTGGACGGTAGAACCTTCACACAAGTGTGAGGGTCAAGACGGGGCCCGGCCACTCCTGCTCGCCGCCACGAGGGCCAGGCGGCCGACGGCTCGTCACGCCAGAGCCCTGACGGTTCTCAGGTAGTCGTCGATGGCGTCGCGATTGCGGCTGAGGCAGGTGATGCGGCGGGTCATGCGGTCGCGCTCGCGTTCCAGCGTGGCCAGCATCTCCGGGGTGGCGTCGGCGAAGTGGATGGTGCGGGGCTTGTCCAGGCAGGGCAGGATCTGCTTGATGATGCGGGTGGGGAGTCCGGCGTCGAGCAGGCCGCGGATCTGGATGACGCGGTCGACCAGGTAGTCGTCGTAGTCGCGGTACCCGTTCTCCCGCCGGTGCGGCTCTATCAGGCCCTGCTCCTCGTAGTACCGCAGCAACCGGGTCGGCGTGTCCGTCAGCTTCGCGAGTTCGCCGATGCGCATGTGACCACCCTCACTCTCGACTCCAGGGGCCGGCGCGTTGACCTTCACATTGATGTGAAGCATCAACGATACGGCTCATGACTCATGCCACGCGCTTCAGGCGCCCGTCACCACGCGATGATCGCCTCCCGCTGGCGGGCCTCCTCGCGCTCGCGACCGCCGGGTTCGTCACGATCATGACCGAGGCGCTTCCCGCGGGCATCCTGCCGGCGATGAGCGCCGATCTCGGTGTGAGCGAGTCCGCCGCCGGGCAGTCCGTGATGGTCTACGCCGTCGGCTCGCTGCTGGCGGCGGTTCCCCTGACGGCGGCGACGGCGACGTGGCCACGCAGGCGGCTGCTGCTGACCGCGATCAGCGGATTCGCACTGGCCAACACGGTCACAGCCGTCTCGAGCAGCTACCCGCTCACGATGACCGCGCGCTTCCTCGCCGGGGTCGTGGCCGGTCTGCTGTGGGCCCTGGTCGCCGGATACGCGCGCCGCATGGTGCCGGCCGAGCGGCGCGGCAGGGCCACGGCGGTCGCGATGGCGGGCACGCCGGTGGCGCTGTCGATCGGCGTGCCCGCCGGGACGTCCCTGGCCGGGCTCGTCGGCTGGCGGTCCACGTTCGGGATCATGACCCTGCTGAGCCTGGCCCTCGTCGTCTGGGTGATCCTCGCGGTCCCCTCCTTCCCGGGCGCCGTCCGGGAGAGCAGGCTCCCCCTCCGCAAGGTGCCGGCGATCCCCGGCGTGGCGCCGGTGCTGACGGTGACGCTGACGTTCGTGCTCGCGCACAACCTCCTGTACACCTACATCGCGCCCTTCCTCGGCCCGGTCGGCCTGGCCGACCGCGTCGACGTGGTGCTGCTCACCTTCGGCGTCGCCTCCCTGGGGAGCATCCTCGCCACCGGGGCCCTCGTCGACCGGCACCTGCGCCGGCTCATGATCGCCGGCTGCTCCCTGTTCGCCGCCGCCGCGCTGCTGCTGGGCCTGCTCGGGGACGTTCCCGCGCTCGTGTACGTCAGCGCCGCGATCTGGGGCGCGGGTTTCGGCGGGGCCGCCACCGTCCTGCAGACCGCCTCCGCCGAAGCGGCCGGAGCGGCGGGCGACGTCGCCCAGTCCCTGATCGTCACCTGCTGGAACATCGGCATCGCCGGCGGAGCCGCCGCGGGCGGCGTCCTCCTCGGCACGGCGGGCAGCGGATCGTTGCCGTGGTGGGCCCTCGTCCTCGTCGCGGCGGCCTTCCTGGTGACGGTGACGTCCCGTCGGCACGGCTTCCCGAACCTGGCGCGGCGTCTGGCCCGGGATCAGGCCCTCTCCCCCGCCGCCCGTCCTGACGAGGACGTGACCCCGGTTTGACCCGGCATGGGGTTACGCCCCCCTGGACCTGAAGGTGGCGCTCCTACCGTGGAAGGCGGAGACAGCACGACGGAAGGAGCGGTGCGCCGCATGTCCCGCCCACGGCCGGGCGGGCCGTCCACCCTGGAGGCCCCCGCGATCGTCGGCCGCAGGCACGAGATGGCCGCCATCAGGCGGGCGCTGTCGAGCACCCGCCTGCTGACCCTCACCGGCACCGGCGGGGTCGGCAAGTCCCGGCTGGCCAGGTGGGCGGCCGAGGCCCTGCGCGGGACGTTCCCCGACGGCGTCGAGACGGTCGACCTGGGCTGCCTGGAGGACGGCGGCCTGCTGGAGTCGGCGGTCGCGGCGGCGCTCGGCCTGCGCGAGGCGGGCCCCAGCACCCTCGACACGCTCGCCGACTACCTGGCCGGCCACCGGACGCTGCTGGTGCTGGACAACTGCGAGCACCTGCTGGACCCGTGCGCGCGCCTCGTCCACGGCCTGCTGCGGGGCGCCCCGCGCCTGCGGATCCTGGTGACCAGCCGCCAGGCGCTCACCGTGACCGGCGAGCGGGTGCTGTGGGTGCCGCCCCTGCCGGTGCCGCCCCGCGAGGGCCCGGCACGCGACGTCGCGCGCCACGACGCCGTCCGGCTCTTCGAGCAGCGGGCCGCGCGGGCACGGCCCGGGTTCGCCGTGGACGCCGCGAACGCCCCGGCGGTGGCCAGGCTGTCCCGCCGGCTCGAAGGGATACCGCTGGCGATCGAGCTGGCCGCGGCGCGCCTGCGCACGGTCCCCCTCGACCAGCTGGTCAGCGAGCTGGACCGGCACGTCGAGGTGCTGGAGGAGAGCACCCTTCCGGGGCCGCCGCGCCGGCGGTCGCTGCGCGGCACCCTGGACTGGAGCTACGAGCTGTGCTCCCCCGCCGAGCAGCGGCTGTGGAGCAGGCTGTCGATGTTCGCGGGCGGCGCCGAACTGGAGGCCGTCGAGGCGGTCTGCGGCGGAGGAGAGATCGGCCGCGAGGACGTGGTGGACCTGCTCGCCGGGCTCGTGGACAAGTCGGTGCTCGTGCCGGAGACGCGGGAGGCCGTCCCCCGGTACGGGATGATGGAGAGCGTGCGCGCGTACGGGCTGGAACGCCTCACCCGCGACGACGCCGAGGCGCTGCGCCCCCGCTACCTCGACCACCACCGCCGCCTCGTCGAGGCCAACCGGCTCGACCGGCTCGCCCCCGACCAGCGCGAACGCTACCGGCGGCTCCAGGCCGACCTGGCCAACGTCCGCGTGGCGATCGAGCTGTCCCTCGGCCTGCTGGGGCAGCCGCGCGCCGGGCTGGAGATGGCCGCCCGGCTGTGGGGTTACTGGCTGCTCGCCGGGTCGCTCACCGAGGGCAGGCACTGGCTGGGACGCGCGCTGTCCCTGTCGCCCGAGCCGTCCCTTTCCAGGGTGGAGGGCCTGTGGGTGAGCGCGCTGCTCGCCCTCCACCAGGGCGACCTCGCCGCGGCGGAGCCGCCGCTCGGCGAGTGCGCCTCCCTGGCGCGGCGGCTGGGGGACGACGCCGGGCTGGCGTGCGCCGTGCAGACCGCCGGGCTGGCCGCGTTCGCCGCTGGCGACGCCGCGCGGGGGCTGGCGCTGCTGGAGGAGGCGCACGCCCGGCACGAGACGTGCGGCGAGCGCGACGCGCTCGCGCTGAACCTCTTCTACACCGCCGCGTACGGCGCCGCCGCCCACCCCGAGCGGGTCGCCGAGCAGGGCGAGCGGTTCCTCGCGCTGGCCGAGGCGCACCATGCCGAGGTGTCACGGGCGTACGCGCTGTTCGCGGTGGGGCTGGCCGCCTGGAACCGCGGCGACTGGCGCAGGGCCGAGGCGCTGATGCGCGAGTCGGCCGCGTTCAGGGGCGCGATCGGCGACCGGTGGGGGCTCGCCCAGTGCCTGGAGGTCCTGGCCTGGATCGCTGGGGCGCGCGGCGATCACGGGCGCGCCGCGCGGGGGCTCGGCGCGGTGGAGCCGCTGTGGCGGGCGATGGGGGCCTCGCCGGACCGGCTGTGGCCGCACGTCCAGGGGCACGAGCGGTGCGTGGCGGCCGCGCGGGAGGCGCTGGGCGAGCGCGGGTACGCGGCGGCGTTCCGCGCGGGGGCGGGGCTGGGCCTGGAGCGGGCGCTCGCGTCCGCGATGGAGGAAGCCGCCGCCTGAAGCGGCGGCACGGGCGAGGTGGGCGGCGGCACGCGCCCTTGAGGCGGCGGGCCGTCGAGGTGGGGCCGGGGGCTGCGCCGGAGCCGACCCGAGACGGGTGACCTGTCGGCTCCGGCGCCCCCGGGGGCCTCGGTGCGGGGCCGCGGCGCGGCGGCGGCCCCGCAAGCTCGTGGGGTCAGGCGGCCAGGGCGGGCTGTGCCTCCAGCGGCTGCTCCGCGCACTGGCCGACGACCGGGAACTCGAACCAGACGACCTTCCCCTTCAGCGTGCGGACGCTGCCCCAGCAGCAGGCGAGCATGTCCACCAGGTGCAGGCCGCGCCCGCTCTCGTCGTCGGGCCAGACGGCGCGCATGCACGGGAGCTCCGGGTCGGCGTCCTCGACCTCGCAGCGCAGCAGGCCGTCCTCGACCGAGAGGCTGAGGCGCACCGGCCCGCACTCGCGCCGCAGCGCGTTGGTGACCAGCTCGCTGACGAGGAGCTCGACGATCGCGATCTCCCCGTCGTGTCCCCAGAAGGCGAGCCGGTCGCGGGTGAGCCGCCGCGCCTTGGCCACGGAGGTGGGCCTGGCCCTCAGCTTCCACGACACCTGCTCGGGCTCGGCCGAGCCGACGCTCATCAGCGCCGCCAGCCGGTCCCAGATCCGCCCGATGGTCATCGATCTCACCCGGCGGGAACGGCGAGGGTCTGAGACATGTGCTTTACCTTCCGTCCTCACTTCCAGTGGTTCGACTCCACAGTCCCTCCGGGGCCCTGGCAAGTGGGACGTGATAAATCCCCATATGGATACCTATTTCTACGTACGTAGGTAGTGCTTACCCCACTCCGGTCCCGCCTCCAGGACCCCCAGGTCGAGCGCGGAAAGGCGGTCCTGGTCGGCGAGCACGTCGATGGCGGCGATCCTGCCGCCCGCCACCGTGAAGGCCATGACCGAAAGCGGCCGCCCGTTCGCCACGACGACCACCCCCGCGGCCCCGTTGACCAGCACGGGACGCGCGAACGGCGACAGCCGCCCGAACGTGACGGCCTGCGCGGCCACCGTCCGCGCCCCGCTCAGCACCGTCGAGAGGCGGGAGCCGGCGCCGGCGTCCGACCGTAGCACCACCTCGGGGTCGAGCACGGCGACGAGCCCCTCGAAGTCGCCGCCGCGCGCCGCCGCGAAGAACGCGTTCACCACGTCGCGCTGCCGCGCCGGATCCGGGTCGGGCACCGGCGCCCGGCCGCGCACCCGGCGGCGGGCCCTGCTCGCGAGCTGCCGCGCCGCCTCCGGCGACCGCTCGATCATGGACCCGATCTCCTCGAACGGCACCGCGAACATGTCGTGCAGCACGAACGCGAGCCGTTCCGCGGGCGACAGCGTCTCCAGCACCACCAGCAGCGCCAGACCCACCGCGTCGGCCAGCACCGCCTCGTGCTCGGGGTCGAGCCCCGACTCTGGGCCGACCACGGGGTCGGGAACGTGCGCCGCGTACGGCTCCTCGCGCCGGTGCTCCCGCGAGCGCAGCACGTTCAGGCACGCCCGGGCCACCACCGTGGTCAGCCACGCGCCCAGGTTGCCGACGCCGTCGGCGCCTGCCCGGCTGAGCCGCAGCCACGCCTCCTGCACGGCGTCGTCGGCCTCGCTCACCGACCCGAGCATCCGGTACGCCACCGCCCGCAGCCGCCCCCGGTGCTCCTCGAAGCGCTCCGCCAGCCACTCCCGATCGTCCACCCCGCCCAGAACCCCTTCCGTACGCGCGTTCCAGCAGGGTAGACCCGGGCAGCGGCCCGGACGTGACGGGGCCGGCCGCGGACGGCCTGCAACCTTCCGCCCGCCGGGCGGCGTTGGCAACGGGCGAGAGGAGATCAGATTGACCGGTCACGATGGTTTCCGCGAGTTCGTCCTCGCGCGCCAGCAGGCGCTGATGCGAACCGCGTACTTGCTCACGGGCGACGCCCACCTGGCCGAGGACCTGCTGCAGAGCGTCCTCGTCAACGTCGCGCGGCACTGGCCCAAGCTGGCCCGCGACGGCAACCCCGAGGCCTACACCCGTAAGGCCCTGGTCAACCAGTACGTCTCGTGGCGGCGCCGGCCGCGCCACGAGCTGCCCAGCGCTGACCCGCCCGAGCGGTCCGTCTCCTACGACGAGGCGGCGCTCGACCGGATCGTGCTGCGCCGGGCGCTGGACAGGCTCACGCGCAAGCAGCGGGCGGTGATCGTGCTGCGTTTCTGGGAGGACCTCACCGAGGCGCAGACCGCCGCCGCGCTCGGCTGCTCGGTCGGCACCGTGAAGAGCCAGACCCATCACGCGCTGGCGCGGCTGCGCGCCCTCGCCCCCGAGCTCATGGAGGAGTCCGAGATGCAGGAGGTGCTGCGATGACCACGAGATTGCGCAGGGCGCTCGACGGCATCGCCGACGAGGCCCCGCCGGTGGACCTGTCGGACCTGGCGGACCGCATCGTCACCCGACGTCCGCGCCCCCGGCGCTGGCTGCCGGCGCTGGCCGCGGCCGGGGTCGCGCTCGTCGTGGGGGCCGCCGCGGGGACGGTGACCCTGGTCCTGCCGCCTGCGCCCGGCGCGCGGCCGGCCGCGTCGGCGACGGGGCCCCTCCCTGACCTGCCGGCGGGCGCGGTCGGGCCGCTCAGGTACGCGTACCTGACGCAGTGCACGGTGGAGAAGAACCCTGAACAGACCCTGGACTGCAGCGCGGTCGAGTGGCAGGTCGTCACCCAGGACGGGAAGAGGTACCGGGTGCCGCAGGCGCTCGCCCTGGCCGGGAACCGGCGGATCCCCCTGGCGATCAGCCGGGACGGGCGCAGGCTCGCCTACTACAGCCGCCAGGCCGGGGCGCATGTCGTGCGCGACCTGGCCACCGGCGCCGAGACCGTCTCCCCTGTGAAGATCGAGGAGCGGCGGATCGGCATCGGGTCGATGCTCGCGGTGTCCGACGACGGCCGTCACCTCGTGTTCGACCCGCGCGAGGGGACCAAGGACCCGGGCACGCTCATCGACGTCCGCACCGGCAGGACCGTGCCGGTGCCGGGCAGGTACGAGGTCGTCACCGTCAAGGACGGCGTCGCCGAGCTGGTCAGGTACGTCAGGACCGACCTGCGGCTGATGCCGGTCACCGGCCGGCCCGGCCGCACGGTGCGCTTCGGCGGCGCGTTCATCTTCTTCAGCGAGCTCGCCCCCGACGGCCGCACGGTCGCCGCGGTCGAGCACGCCGAACTGGCGAAGCGGAGGATCACCCTGCTCGACACCAGGACAGGGAGGAAGCTGCGCGAGGTCGCCGTCACCGGCCTGCCGCGGGAGGGCGCCATCGGCGGCACCGGCCTGTGGCGGAGCGGCACGGAGCTGACCCTGCTGGTCGAGGACCGTGACGGGATGAGCGGCTACGCGGTGGACGTCACCACCGGGCGGGCCCGGCGCGTGACCGCCTACCCGGGCGCCACCGCCGGTCTCACGGCCCTGCCCGGCCTGGCGTCCGGCTGACGCACGGGGTGGGCCTCCCCCGTCGAACAGCCCCGGGTTCTAGGGTGAGAAAGGCAGGCGGGCGCCGGACGAACGACGCCCGCGACCGCCGCGACGAAGGGACAGGCCCGTGCTCACCGTCTGCGTGGCCCCCGGGGGCAAGCCGCTGATCGAGGAGGCGGTGCGCGCGGGCGGCGGCCAGGTCGTCGGCGACCCGCACGGGGCCGAGGCGCTCGTCTGGACCGACTCCCGCCCCGACGGCGTGCGGGAGTACCTGACGCCGAGCGTGCGGTGGGTGCAGCTGCCGTCGGCCGGGATCGAACGCTGGACGCGCGAGGGCCTCGTCGACTCCTCCCGCCTGTGGACCTCCGCGGCCGGCGCCTACGGCCCGCAGGTCGCCGAGCACGCGCTGGCGCTGCTGCTGGCGGGCGTGCACGGCCTGCACCGGGCCGCCAGGCGGCGCACCTGGCAGCGCGACCGGCACGGCGAGCAGCGCGGTGAGCGGCAGGGCGACCGGCAGGGCGGGGTGCGGGGCGGGCTGCGGGGCGCCACGGTGGCCGTGGTCGGGGCGGGCGGCATCGGCAGGGCCCTCATCCCCGCGCTGCGCGCGCTCGGCGCGGACGTCGTCGCCGTCAACCGCTCCGGCACGCCGGTCGAGGGGGCGTCGGAGACCGTGCGCTTCGACGGGCTGGCCGGCGTGTGGCCGAGGGCCGACCACGTCGTCCTGGCCGCGCCCGCGACGCCGGAGACGTACCGGATGGTCGGGCGCGAGCAGCTGCGGGCCATGCCGCGGCACGCCTGGCTCGTCAACGTGGCCCGCGGCGAGCTCGTCGACACCGGCGCCCTGCTCGACGCCCTGCGCGCGGGCGAGATCGGCGGCGCCGCGCTCGACGTCACCGACCCGGAACCGCTGCCCGACGGCCACGGCCTGTGGGACGAGCCGAACGTCCTCATCACGCCGCACGACGCCAACCCGGAGGCGCTGTTCACCCGCGGCCTGGCCGAGCGGGTACGCGAGAACGTCGCCCGCTACGTGCGCGGCGAACCGCTGCTCGGCCGCATCGACCCGGCCCGCGGCTACTGACACCGGCGCCCTGGTCCCGGCGGAGGACGATCGCGAGGGGGTTGCCCAGCCGGGAGAGGTAGGCCATCGTCACCCTTGTGAACGACTCCCTGGATGGATTCCTCCAAGAACCACCGCACCGCTACGAGTTCGAGGTCGTCATGCGCGGCTATGCCCGGCGCCCGGTCCGCGACCTGTTCGACCGTGTCGAGAAGACCCTGAACGGCACCGCCGACGAGCTGGAACGGGTCTCCCCGGACTTCGTCCGCGCCGCCACGTTCGACGTCGTCCTCCGCGGCTACCGCCGGGAGCAGGTCCACGCGGCCCTGCTCGACTGCGTTCAACGGCTTCAGGCCCAGGGCTGACGTCCCGTCGCCCGCGCGGGCCCGCACGGGCGACGGGGTCAGGACACCTTCGAGGAGGGCGCCTTCCAGGTGTTGCAGCCGCCGGGGCCGCCTGCCTTGAAGCCCTGCGTGAACCAGTGCAGCGCGTTGCCCTTCAGCGACGGCGCGCCGGTTCTCGGCGTGCGGCCGAGCGCCTTGGCGGCGGCCCCGGCCAGGCAGGCGCGCTGGTAGGAGTAGCGGCGCTCCTGCTCGTCGAGCTCCTTGTCGTCGCCGTGGTGGTCGAGCGACCTGGCGGCCTTGGTGATGCCGGCCTGGATCTGCATGTACTCGCCGTACGCGGCGGCCATGCCGTAGAAGACGGCCGCGTCGCTCTTGGCCTTGACCCAGTCGTCGGCGAGCGCGACGTAGAGCCCTCCTGGCACGGGGAAGGGCCATGACTTGTGCACCTTCTTCCTGGTGCCGGGGTCGTAGTGGATCTCGACCTGGACCGGCTCCTGCCGCCACGCCTTGCCGAGGCAGGCGGCCAGCGCGCGCAGGTACTTCTCGGTGGAGGCCCTGCTGGTGCCCTTCTTGGCCGGGCACGCCGTGCCGGCGAGCTCGGCCGCCTTGTACAGGTCGTTGTCGGTGAGCTCGGGCGCGCCCTCGACGGGGTACGCGGCGGCCGTCCCGGAGAACGCCACCATCGCCGCCGCCACGCCGGACAGAAGTCTGATCATCACGAACCGGGATCCTAGGGTTTCACCCCGGCATTCACGATCATTTCCGTAAGGTCGTCATCAGAAGGATGAACGGGGATCTCGTCACGACGCATCAGAGGACGGAGGCGAGGCGGCGGGCGCCCTCGACGAGCTGGGCCACCGGCGTCTCGCCGTACGTGAGCCGCAGGTACGCGCCCTCCGGCTCGGCCGTGAACCAGGTCGATCCCGCCGACACCATCACGCCGGCCGCGAGCGCGCGGGCGGCGACGTCGGCGTCGTCGTACCCCTCGGGGAGCCGCGCCCACAGGTGCATGCCGCCCGCCGGCACGTGCGCCACCTCCACGCCGGGCAGGCGGGAGCGCAGCGCCGCGAGCAGGCCGTCCCTGCGCAGGCCGAGCTCGCGGGAGACGGTGCGGCGGTGCCGCTGCCAGGCGGGCGAGGACAGGAAGTCGACGGCCGCCTCCTGGAGCGGGCCCGAGACGTAGAAGTCCTCCAGGGTCTTGGCGGCCCTCAGCCTGGCCAGGGCGGGGCCGCGGGCGGCGAGGGCGGCCAGGCGCACGGCGGGCGCGACCGGCTTGGTGATCGAGCGGACGTACACGACGTGCCCGTGCTGGTCCTGGGAGGCGAGGGTGGGCGGCTGGGCGCCGCCGATGGACAGGTCGCGCGCGTAGTCGTCCTCCAGCACGAAGACGCCGTGCCTGCGGGCCAGGTCGAGCAGTTCGCGGCGCCGGTCGGGGGCGAGGACGCCGCCGGTGGGGTTGGCGTACAGCGGCTGGACGACGACGAGCCGGGCGACGCGGGCGCGCAGGACGTCCTCCAGGAGGTCGGTGCGCAGGCCGTCGCGGTCGGTGGGGACGGGGTGGATGTCGAGGCCGTGCCCGCGCGCGATCGCGGTGTACCCGGGGTAGGTCGGCGTCTCCAGGACGATCGCGTCGCCGGGCCTGGTCAGCGCCCTGATGGCGATCGACAGCGCGATCTGCCCTCCTGACGTGATCAGCACCTCGGCCGGGTCGAACCCGCCGCTCTGCCGGGCGAACCACTGCCGGGCGGCGGCGGTGCCCTCGACGGGCGCGCGGCCCCACACGCCGGTCCGGCGCATGGCCCGCGTCATGGACGCGACGAGCGCCTTCTCCGGGATGAGGCTGTCGTCGAGGTAGCCGCCGGACATGCGGATCGTGTCGGGGTGCGGGGCCTCCAGGAGCGCCAGGTGGCGGGTCATGTCCTGAGGCGTGCGCCCGCCCAGCGCGGCGTGCTGCCAGGCCAGGTCGGCGGGCCTTGGGCCGCGCGGCGGCGCGGCGGCGACGAACGTGCCGCTGCCGGGACGTACGGTCACGAGCCCCTTGGCGGCCAGGTCACGGACGACGTGCTGAACGGTCAGCGGCGATACCTGATAACGCTGCTGCAGCTCCCGGACGGACGGCAGGCGGGTGCCCACCGGGGATGCGCTGATGAGCTCGCCCAGGGCAGACGCTAGCAGCGCCCTGCTGTTATCGTCGTGCATGTCGAATGAGAATAGCGTTATCGATGCCAAGGCGGTCACGGATAACGGCGGACCGGCTCCCGGCGGGTGGCTGCTCGGCACGCTGGGCGTCCTGATCTTCAGCTTCGCGCTCCCCGCCAACGCCTGGGCGGTCGAGGGCTTCCACCCGCTGGCGGTGACCGTCTGGCGCGCCCTGATCCCGGGGCTGCTGGCGGTCCCGATCCTGTGGCGGATGCGGGCGCCGGTGCCCGGCCGGGGGTCCTGGCCGCACCTCGTCACGGCGGGACTGTGCGTGGCCGTCGGGTTCCCGCTGCTGTCCTCGATCGCGCTCACCACGATCCACCCGGCCAGGGCGGCGGTCATCCTCGGCCTGCTGCCCGCGCTCACCGCCGCGTTCGCGGCGGCGTTCGGCCGGGAACGGCCCTCCGCGCGGTTCTGGATGATCAGCGGGGCGGGCCTTCTCGTGCTGCTCGCCTACCTGACGACCCGCGGCGGGGCGGGCGGCCTGACGCTCGGCGGCGGGGACGTGGCGATGTTCGGGGCGACCTGCTGCTCGGCCATGGCGTACGTCCTCGGCGCCGACCGGGCCAAGGTGCTCGGCGCGCCGCAGAGCATGTGCTGGACGCTGGTCGCCCTGCTGCCCCTGAGCATCCCGGCGGGGATCGTGACCGTGTTCGTCCAGGAGCCCGCGTGGAGCGCGCGCAGCGTCACCGGGATGCTCTACCTGGCCGTCGCCTCGACGCTGCTCGGCTACTTCGCCTGGTACGCGGGGCTCGCGCGGGGCGGCATCGCCCGGGTGGGCCAGGTGCAGCAGATCCAGCCGATCCTGACCGTCTGCTGGTCGGCGCTGTTCTTCGCCGACGCGCTCGACCCGCTGACGTTCGCCGCGGGCGCGGCGGTCGCCGGCCTGGTCGCGCTCGGCCAGCGCGAGGGCCGCCGCTGACCGCCCTTCGCAAGCGATTCCAACCCGATCACAAGCCCGGTGAGCGACCCTGGAGGGGGCCGCGTCGAGCGCTGCCCCTGGAGTCCCATCACCAGGAACGAGCGATGACCGAGAAGATGACAGGCGCCCAGGCTCTCGTGAGAGCGCTGGAGCACGTGGGAGTCGACACCGTGTTCGGGATCCCTGGCGGCGCCGTCCTGCCCGCCTACGATCCTCTCCACGACTCGGCCGAGGTCCGGCACGTGCTCGTACGGCACGAGCAGGGCGCGGGCCACGCCGCCGAGGGGTACGCGCAGGCCACGGGCAAGGTCGGGGTGTGCATGGCGACCAGCGGGCCGGGCGC